>MPNC01000063.1 GCA_002238825.1 SAR202 cluster bacterium bin87
ATTGACCGGTTGATCTCCGAACTGGCGACCGCCATCGACGAAGGCCGAGACACCGACCACATCGCGGACGCCTACGAGATGAGCGACGCGTGTCGCCAGAGCATCCAAGCCGTCGCAGCCACGATGCGAGCACTCCACGCCGCTGACCGCAACCACGTCTGGGCATACTACATACGCAACATGATCCGCCCTGCGGTAATCGCCGAGGACAAGGTGGACCGAATCATTGGCAACCCGCCATGGCTCACCTACAACCAGAGCGCGGACATCATCCGCGAAGAACTGCGCGGAATGAGCGAGAAGCGCTACCAGATCTGGGCCGGCGGAAAACTCGCTCCCCACCAGGACATCGCCACGTTGTTCTACACCCGCTGCGCTGAACTGTACGCCCGACCTGGCACCAAGGTCGGCATGGTCATGCCTCACAGTGCACTACGCTCCGGCCAACATCTGAAGTGGCGCAGCGGCAACTACCAGCGCAAGGGCGGGCGCAACGCACCCAGCATCGGGCTGAACCTCCGGGTGCGGGAGCCGTGGGACCTGGACAACGTGGTGCCCGACTTCTTCCCAATGCCGGCCAGCGTGGTGTTTGCAGAGTACATCGGCGTAGGCCGGGGCACCGCTTTGGCGCCGGCAACCGTGCAGGTATGGCGCGGCAACTGGGAAGAGGACTACCAAGGCTTCACCAGGAAGAGCGAAGCCCTACACCACGACGACGGCAAGTTCAAGTCCCCCTACGCTGATCTGGCCAGCCAGGGGCCGACCATCGTTGACCGCCGTCTGTTCTTTGTCGAAACCATCCCCCACACGGCAATGCTCCCGGCAGGCAACACCACGAACGTTAGGCCACGCGTGAGTAGCCAGGACAAATACAAATACGAAGAGCAATTGAACAAACTGGATGGTGTCGTCCACAATGACCACCTGTTCGACGTGTACGTGGGCGAGTGCATCGCACCATATGTGGCACTGGATCCGCTGAAGGCCGCCCTTCCGGTGACACGTTCCACCATGACCATGCCGGTGAACCACGACGGCTGTGAAAAGACGCCAAGCGGATCGGTAAAGCACAACGCCTGCTACCTGGAAACGGAAAATCTGCACAGCAGCATGCAAAGACGCTGGAACACCGCCGCCGAGATGTATCGTGAGGGGCACAAAAGCCAAGCCATCAAAGACCTGTTCAACAACTTGAACCATCTCAACAAGCTGACCAACCAGCTGGAGTACCTGCGCGGCGCAATAGCCGGAAACGCAACGGTTCGCATAGCATACACGACCCAAGGGGAACCGACAGCGGCTCTTATCACTGACAACCGGTCTGTTCTCGACCACAAATTATTCCAAACGGTCTGTCAATCGCGAGATGAGGCACTTTACTTGCTTGCCATCATCAACAGCAGCTCATTCACCGCGGCCGCAGAGACATTTATGACGCGTGGGCTGTACGGTGCCAGAGACTTCCACAAACACGGCTGGAAGCTCCCCATCCCGCGTTACGACCCGAACGAACCACTCCACGTCCAACTCAGCGAACTGGGTTCAAGCGCCGAGCAGGAATGCCGAGCCCTGGTCAACCAGAGCGACATCATGCCCAAGCCCGCCGGCGACGCCCAAGCCCGCGCCGCCCGCCGCCTGCTGCGGCACGAATGGCAGCCCAACAGCACAACCGCTCAAGCCATCGAAACCGCTGTAGCCCAGCTGTTGAGTGACCCAACGCAAGCCGCGCTCGCCGAGCGGCAGATGCAGGCAGAAAGTCCTCATAGAGCAGGTGCCAAATCCTTATGATGCCGAGCACCTGGAACGATACGAACCAGCATTGGATTCCGCAGTTTTTGCTGAAAGGATTTGGAATACCGCGAAACGCCTCTAGCGTCTATGAGCTGGACAAGGAAACCAAGGCTATCGTCGTCCGTAAAGTAAGCGAGGTAGCCTCAAAGCCGCTCTTGGTGACAGAGCAGGATGATGCCCACCTGAAGAAAATCGAAGACGCCGCCGCAAAGGCAATCGGCATCTTACGAAAAGGAGCGGATATTGAAGAGATGCGCTCCGGCGACATCATGGACGGGTTTTACGCATTGCACCGGTTAACCGAAGCAATGGAATCAATCAATCCGTACATCGGCGTAACTAGCCAGGGATCGCGAACAACCGTTGTCGACGCATTTACGGCAACGGTTAAAGAAGCAGCGGAACAGAAAGATGAAACCCTCGACGAGCAAGACTTCAGGAAATACATCGACGAGTGCCTCAACCACGAAGTGCTATCAGTGAACGGAATTCGTCAAAGCTTGTTCATGTGGATTCCTCACGTCCATAGAGCACCAGATGGCGGACACTTCGTAATAGGGGATTCGCCTGTAATAACCGTCCGTTCTCGCGATGGAATCCCATTGCAACGAATCCTGCCTGTCAGTAGTAGATGCGTCGTGACGTTCACCTACAACATACCATCGGGACGGGTACAAATCCTTGGTGAGCGCAACACGCTAAACATCAGCAGCACCCTAACCACCGACGAGGTCAATTCCCTGAACGCACACTATTCGTACCGAACGAAAAGCCAGCATATTTACAGCAGGAACAAAAGCATCTTGCAACAATCCGCAACGCAACCCCCGGAATGGGCGGTACCCGAATGCGCTCCCCCTGATTACGATGCAGATCTAATGCTCAAACTCCTAACCCATCCAATGCTGACTTCGTACCAAAAAGCAGACATCAGAGAAATAATCAGTGACCTGGCGGTATCCAAGTTCGTAAGCAGGACCAGACAGATCAGAAGGCAACAAACCGAGGAATGATCCGCACGCTGAAATTCGCCCTGCGCCGCGACCGCTCAGCCAACAGCCGAGTCATCGGCTATCCCGCCACCCAGCAGAACGCTGCCTACAACCACGCCGTGGGCGTCCTCAACCGCGAGCCTAACCTGCCCAAACGGAGCGGCAAGAACCGCCCCCACGCCATCAACAATCGGATGATCTGCGTATGACTCAGCGGTCTCAGCGCCACCACGAAATTCCCATATGGCTCCAAACCCACTTTTGTCAGGACGACAGAAAAACGCTCTGGTTGGGAGTGAAGGCAACCCGCCAGATTGTGCAGGTCGGAGTCAACGAGGCATTCGTGCGCAGGAACGCGAATACACGAATCGACTACTCGCGGGGGAAAGATGGCGTAGTCGTGCCGGTGAAGTCCGACCGGGACGAGAAAATTCTGGCACGGTTTGATGCTGACGCCGCGTCAGCTGACCGCAGGTTGATTGCGCTTGCCCGGGAATGGCAGCGTTTTGGTTCGACTGAGACGCCCTTCTCGCCTGAAGACCTGGAGATTTGCAAGCGGATCATCCTTGCGCAATTCCGCAGGACGAGGGAATCTCAGGATGAAATAGGCCTGACCAGTGATGATGTTGACCTCCACCTGGACTTACTTTTCCAACGTGCCGAAGAACAAGGTCAGGATCTGCCTTCAAGACAGGCTCTCGTCGAAGCGCCAGGAGTACGCAACGTACTCGCTGAACTTTCGCAGAACCATCGGGCAAACTTCGCATCCGCCGATCATCCAATCCTTGCTGACAAGGAGCAGGAGTTCCTACAGTCCCATGGGCTGCGGTTAGCCGTCGTCACCGCGTCTGCCGGCGAGCTCATCATCGGTAGCCACGGCGTCACCATCTTGGAAGCGACACTGGGACAGGACACTTGGCTTCCGTTAGCACCTGACGTAGCCATCGCATTGTCAGCCCAACCTAGAAAGACAATCATAAGCACGCATACCCGAGATTTTGTCGAGGCACACAACCTCGCAGTGCTCTCAGCCAGTGATTACGTTGCTGCCAGCTCCAGAGAGGTAGTTGAACGCGCGTTTAAGGCGCTTGATTAACTGCGTGGGTACCGGCTGTCATGGCGGTTCCTTTGTCCGGCCATCAGAAGTCGGGCGTATTACCTTCACCGACATCTCCCACGTCAATCCACTCGGCACAGTCAGTGTCACTGATGTCGCAAAACGGCATCACTGTAGGCACGAGTGCCCTTCCGCGTGGAGCGCCAGCCGTCAACCGGACAGCCCAAGCCATCGAGGCCGCCGTCGCTGAACTGCTGAGCGACTCGGCCCAGGCCGCGCTTGCTGAACGGCAGATGAACGCTAAGTAACCCAACTGAAAGAACTGGGCGAAGATGCCGCCAGAGCACTGCCAAGACGCCCTTCGGGACGACCTTCTGGGTGATAACGTTAATGGCGGTTTTTGATAGGTCCACCCTAACCCCGAATCCACCGAAGGGATACTGCGGCGGCGGTCAGACGAGAGATGAGGAGTCAAGGAACGGGCTGGCAGGGGCCTGATGCCGATGAAATGGACGATCCGGAGTGTGGCTGCCGCGCCAAGGCGATGTTGACGGCCATTGGTAGCGGCGTTGGGAGCGATTTTCAGCGCAGACCGCAGGCGGTGACCGTCGAGGGCCCAGCCTGGGGCGCTGATGATCCAAGCGTGGGGCGTCATGGTGGGCAGGTCAAAGGCCGAGGTCGGCGTCAGGAAGGGACCGGCACAGCGCGCAGCTTCGTCAGGGCGGAGTTGAATTGGTTCTGCCAGGGCCAGCCCTGAGGCAGATGCAGGGTGAGGCGGCGGGCCTTGCGGGTGAGGCGTCCGGCCAGGGAGAAGAAGCGTCGCCGGAGGGTCTTGGTGGTCATCAGTTGCTCGCCCAGACCAATGCGCGTGGTCCAGCGAGCCAGATTGTGTGCCAGCAC
>MPNC01000064.1 GCA_002238825.1 SAR202 cluster bacterium bin87
AGCAGCAACTGCTGGTCGGGGTCGTAGGGAAGGTAGGTCTTGCTCATTGACCACTCCTCCAATCTGATGCTCAACCCATCATAGCCCAAACTGCCCAACTACCGTTTTTCTCGGACGGGCTGCTAGTCGGCTTGGGCGGCAAGGATGTCGCCAACCCTGTACCCGGCGGCGGTTAACCAATAGCCGTTGTTCGGTGAATACTCGACAAGCCCAAACCTGCACAGGTTTGTAACCGCTTCCCTGTACTCTGCCCCCAAACGGTTGTCGTGATAGAAATTTATTTGCTCACCGCCAGCGATGAGGTACGCCCCTCCAATGACAGAGGAAAAGATGATCGACCCTCGTACACTGTCATCTCCTGACCACGCTGCCATGAGAACTTCCTGCTCCCTGTCAGAAAGGTCTCGCATCGGGAAGTTGCTGGGCGTAGTGATGACCCGGTAATGGAGCATGGCACGGTCAACAAACTCCTGCTTGCGCTCATCGGACCACGGCGCAAATTGAGGGTCGATAGCCATAGCGCGGTTCAACGATTCTTCAAATTCTTGCGGCTGTTCGGCAATCTGCACCTGTTCGAGCACAAGTCCGAGAATGTGCCTGACCACAAGCGATTCAGCGTTCATCAGGTCTATGGGTTCCATCGCGATGTTTCCTCCGGGTCGTCGAACGGATTTTGCCTATAAAACCAAAAGGCAATGCTCAAACATGAACAAGCCTCCGGCGCGAAACTGTCGCCGAAGGAGACGTGATTTCAAACAGGCATCCGTTCGCCACACGCACATTGCACGGTTTTGCCATCGTAGATGATGGAGCATCCTTCTGCGACGTGGATAGCTCGGCGTTCAGGCCCATGACGGTATAACCGTGGCGGGTCGTTTTCTTCAACCCTGATGTCCGCCACGTTCTTGCAGGCGCCGCATTCAAACTTGATCCAGTGCCTATCCATTGCGATGGCCTCTCCAGTTGTTGCAAATTGCCGGGCCGACGCCCTCCATGAGGACCGCGACCACGAGAAGGGCCCCCAAAAGGCCATGCTCAACCATGAAGGTGTCTCCCCGCCCGAACGCCGGACCGGGGAGACATTGGCTAGTTGAGAATCATTCAGCGTAGTCGGTAGCGTAGCATTCCGCGCGGCCAGCGTTCAACGGGATTATCCAGTCTAGCGGTGGATTGAGTGGGATTGCTCCCGTATCAGGTGGCCAGCGCGCCGACGATTGCGGGTCCAGCGGTAGGCCATTGAGAGGACACCCCCGGCAATCCGCTGTAATGGGCCATCACGCACAAGTAAACGGAACCCCTGGAACAGCGGGGCCTGCCTGCCACTGAATCCGCCAAGGCATTCTCCAAGCGCCGGCCCTGGGTGTGACGCTCCCTAGCCGCAGTGTGGGCGGTCAACAGGAGCGGCGTCTACCCTGCTCCATCATCGATCCCGCCGCAAACCGTCCAAGCGCCGCGACATCTCAGGTGACCTGTGTCTCGAACATCGCCGCCGGCGTGCGGATCCTTCCCGCCTCGCACAGGAACTCCAACGCCAGCGACACGTCCCGATATGCCTCTCCCAGCACTCGCCGCACCGTCGCCGCGTCCACATCCTCCCAGACGTCCTCGTCCAGGTAGTAGCGCCGGTAAGCGTACCCGCCGCTGCCGCCAGCGCCGGGACCACCTGAATTCATCGCCCGCGTCTCTCCCCTGTCCACCGGCAGATCGCCACCGGCAGATCGGAGCTGTTCATGGACCGGTATCCAACCCGGACCTGCGCCTACCCTTTCTCAGCCCGATAATCTTTCAGGCAATCGACGATGATCCCGTTGATCGCGGGGAACTGGCCTTGGGCGAAATCTCCCAGACGCCCGGCAATCGTCTCTCCGGTCCCTACCTCGTCCCACCAGAGCTCGCTGTCCCTCTCATCCAGCATCATGCCAACGGTGTGCAACCTGATGAAGCCATCGGTGTAGGCGGGCGCCGCGCAATCGAAAACATCCGGGTTTGCTTTGACCGCGCTGAAGATCCTTCGCCTGAGCTGCTCGTCCCCACTCCCGGCCAGGCTGAAGTACAGCTCCAACCCACTGGGTGTCGCGTGCAGCTCGAACAGCAACAGGAAGTGCGGCCAGTCATCCACAGCCAGCTCTTCATACGCTTCCCAATCGGCCGCCACAAACCGTGCGTACGGCCGGTTGCACGTACCTTCTCTCCACAGCGGCTGCCCACCGATGGCTTCGCGGGACATCCGGAACCATTCCGTCACATAGTTCGGCTCGTAGCGCTCCCGGTGATCGATTATCAGGTCAATGGCCCGCTTGTGCTTCCGGTAGATCCGGCGGGCCAGTTCGTGGACGTCGTTGCTCACTTCGGGCACGATGTTCCTCCGTAGCGTGATCGCATACTGGCCCAGAAACGCCAGCACGTCTTCGTTGACAGCATCCCCCGCGGCCGCCATGGTCTCCTCGACCAGCCGCAGAATATCCGTGTAGGACATGGTCATCCAGAGCTCCCGCTCCCGCGGATCGTCCGGCGGCACGCCCCGGGGTGTCAGGAACACGCGGTGGACCCGTTGGCCATGATGGTCATGCGCCAGTACCCTGCGGTACCAGGCCAGCTGACCCTCCCCCTCAGATGCCCAGACCTTGTTCTCAACGGCGCAGACGAAACCGCCATCGCTGTTCTCGTTGAGCATCCAGATGTCCAGGCGACCGTACTCCCCGTGGAGTTCCAGGCTCTTCTCCCGCCGCACCAGCGTGCTCGGCCAGTGCGCGGCGAGTATGGCCCGCGGCGCGCCGCTCGCCGCCAGAAACCGCTGCAGGAAATGGTCTCCCAGCCCGTGACTTCCCCGCGGGTCCAGCAGCCAGGCCAGGAGGTTGGAGTGGAACTGCTCGTCGCCGTGCAGCCGTAGCGCGTCGAACACGTCAACCTCGTCCCGCCATCGGGCCAGCATCCCATCCAGCCGGTGGAGGTCGGCGCCGTCTTCCTCGAGACGCTCCAAGGCCAGCCTCGCCCGGTCATTCTCGACGGCGAACAGCTGACCTAGCTCGTCCAGAGCCAGGTCCAGTTCCCCCAGCTCCGTCATCAGCGCCGTCGTTTCCCCGGCATCGGCGATCATGACCAACCGTACCTCCGCGTCAATATCGGCGCATCCCGCTCCGTCCGGACCCCTGGAAGCGAACCCGCCGTTTCCAGGGCCATTATAATTGCCATCGTCCGCGGCCATCCCGCGCGGGACCGCCGCATCGCCAGGTGAACGCCATGACCTACGCCCGCAACACCACCGTCAGCGCCATGCGCACCCGCAACGAGATCGAGGAGACCCTCGAGCGCTACGGCGCCGACGGCTTCGCCTACGCCACCCAGGGCAACCTGGCCACCGTCATCTTCGCCATGGAGAACCGCCGCATCCGCTTCGTCCTGGAGCTGCCCGATCCCGCGGACTTCCGCCACACCAACCACAGCCCGCCCCGGGAACGCAGCGACCGGGCCCAGCGGGAAGCCTACGACCAGGCGTGCCGCCAGCGCTGGCGCGCGCTGCTGCTGGTCATCAAGGCCAAGCTGGAGGCGGTGACCGCCGGCATCTCCACCGTCGAGACCGAGTTCCTGGCCAACATCGTGCTCCCTGACAACACCACCGCCGGCCAGTGGATGCTCCCCCAGATCGAACGGGCCTACCGCACCGGCGAGATGCCGCCCCTGCTGCCGGCCGCCGGGAACTCCGATCCCCGATCCTCCGGCCCCATCGCCCTGCCTCCGGCCTGAGCGCCTACCGCCCGTTGGAACCGGCGTTCCGCTGTGGCAAAATGGCCCTGGCGGGGCGGTTTACGCCCGTGCACGAAATGGGCGACTTCCATCACAGACTTTCCGCAGGGGAGGCAACCATGGCGGAGCAACGGAAACCCATCGTCACCGAGCTGGCCCTGGCCGACGCCCTGGACCGACTGGTGAACCAGATCGAGGAACTTCGGGCCGACGCCGACCTCCACGTTGAGGTCACCACCGACGAGACCGACCTGGTGAAGCTCGCCTTCTCCGGCACACCCAGCGTCGGTTTTCCCCTGCGGCGGGAAGTGCGCGACATCCCCGCCGAGGTGGTTCACCGCATCTGGAACGAGGGCCTCCGCGACTACGAGATCGTGCAGCGCCACCACGACGCCCGTTGACCCCGCGGCGTTCATCCGTTGCCGCCGCCCTGCCTGCCGTTGTCGTCTCCGGTTCCGGGCAGCGCCTAGACCGCCGGCACGGACGTCAGGCCGTCGGACAACTGCAGCTTGCGGACCGGATAGTTGATCGTGATCCCCTCAGCCGCCAGCCGCGAGTGCATTTCTTCGATCAGCTCGCTGAGCACCTCGAAACCCGCAACCCGATTGCGCACCCGGATGATCATGTGGAAATTGATGTTGCTCTCCCCAAAGGCCTCGTACCGGAAGACGGGCTCGCTCTCCGGATCCGCCCCCGGGCACTCCCGGCGCAACGTCTCCATCACCTCCAGGCTCACCGCCCTCACCCGCTTCAAGTCGCTCTCGTAGGCCACGCCGCAGGACACCACCACATCCAGGGGATCCTCCG
>MPNC01000065.1 GCA_002238825.1 SAR202 cluster bacterium bin87
GCCAGCACCCGAACGTGCGCAGCATCATCGAAGCCATACCCGAGGCAGAGTGGACGCCCATCCCGTACTGGATGGAGGGCGCCGCCGACGTGGCCGAAACAACCTACGTTCCTTTCCAGCATGAGCCTGATGCCGTGGCGGTGCGTCTCATTGTACGGAGGGTGCAGCCCACGCCCGGCTCCCAACTTGCGCTGCTTGCCGACTACAGCTATCACGCCTTCATCACCGACCGGGACGGGGACACCCTGGACCTGGAGGCCGACCACCGTCGCCACGCTGAGATCGAGAACGCCATCCGCGACCTCAAGTACGGCGTGGGGCTCAACCACCTGCCATCGGGACGCTTTCCCACCAACGCCGCCTGGCTGGCCGTCCAAGTGCTGGCCCACAACCTCGCCCGCTGGACCACGCGCATCGGCCTGGGCGAGCAACTGATTACCACCAAGACCCTCCGGCGACGCTTCTTCTCCCTGGCCGGACGCCTCACCCGCAAGGCCCGCCGCATTACCCTGCATCTGCCCCAGGACTGGCCCTGGCAAAATCAGTTCTGCTCCGCCCTGGCGAAGCTGCGCGCTGTACCGCTCCCCTCCTGACGCCGCCCTTGGCCTTTGACTTGTCCACGATGACACCCTACGCCTGGATCATCAGCGCCCCAGGCTGCGCCCCTGACGGTCTCCGCCTGCGGTCTGCGCTGAAAATCGCTCCCAACGCCGCTACCACCGGCCGTCAACATCGCCCCGGCGTGGGGCACACACCCCGCATCGACCATCTCACCGACATCAGGCCCCTGCCAGCCCGTTCCTTGCCTCCTCATCTCTCGTCTGACCGCCGCCGCAGTATCCCTTCGGTGGATTCGGGCTAACTCTCTGACTGTAGGCCGTCGGGCCACCGCCCGTTTGGAGGAGGCCATCCTGCTGGCTCTGGAGGAACACCGGGACCAGGGCTACCTCAACACTCTCCGCCTGGCCGAACGCATCGGCTGGGACAACGACGGCATGCCCTCCCGCTATTCAGAATATGATGAAATCTGATACTCCACGCACGGCGGAGGTCTCACCAGACTCGTTTGACGCTTCGCCAACCACCGCCGGCATAGCCGGTCTTACACAGTCTCCACGTCCTGACACCGGGAAGCTCAAACCCGGCCATTGTTCCAAATTCTGCGCGGCGTTGAAATCGCGGTCGTTCAACGATCCACAAGCACCGCACCACCATTCCCGGTCTGACAGCGTGAGGTCATCATTCTTCCAACCGCAGTGAGCGCACAGTTTCGACGACGCGAACCACCGGTCCGCCTTCACGTACTCAGCGCCGTACCACAGGCACTTGTACTCCAGCTTGACCAGGAAACCGGCCATCCCTGCGTCGGCGATGGCTCTGGCCAATCGCCGGTTACGCATCATGCCAGCCACGTTCAGCGTCTCCACCACCACGTGGCCCGCCGACTTGGCTATCGCCGTCGTCGCCTTGTGATGATTGTCGCTCCGAACGTTGACCACCCGAGCATGGACCCGGCGCCGTTTGGCGTAGAGACCCTCGCGTCGGTTGGAATAGTTGCTCTTGCCATGGACGTTCCGACTGCGAGCTAGCGCCTTGTCCAGACGCCTGAGCCGTTGCAGTGCCCGGGCCAGCGCCTTCGGGTTCTCCACCATCGTGCCGTCAGAACCGGTGGCCATCGTGCCCACGCCCACATCCACGCCGACAGTCGGGCCGGCCTTCTCCACCGGCGGATCTTGCCCATCCTCAACGCAGAAGGAGGCGAACCATGTCCCCGCCGTCCGGTTGATGGTCACCTCCCGTATCGAACCATGGAACCGCAGTTCCTCAACTATGGCGACCCAGCCGATCTTCGGCAGCAGAACCTCCTTGCCGTCCACCCTCACTATATCGGGCCCGTTGTCGGCGCGAAAGCCTTGTTCGTGCTTCCGCCGCTTGTATCGCGGAAACCCCACCCGACGGCCGGGTCGCTCACCGGCCTTCACCTTGCGGCGGTACTCGCCCCAGGCCTCGGCGGCATGCCCCAAGTCGATGATGGCGTACTTGGCCGTATTCTGCGACAGATCCGTTCCCCACGGCGCGATCATGCCCTTGACCCGGTTCCAGCGTGGCCTGAGCGTCCTTTCGGACAGCCACTCGCCCACGTCCAAGCCAGCTCTGAACTCGCCCGCCGCCCAGTTGTAGGCAAACCGCGCGTAACCCGCGTGCTGACCGAACAGAACCTCCTGTTCGGGCGTGGGCTTCAGGGCAATGCGGTGAGATCTCTTCATAGCCACCACTATAACGAAGACGCCCATCCTCCGTCCCGACCGTAACGTCAGCAATTTAACGGCGCGCCTGCCGATTCCACCGACCATCAGATAGCAACAGATTCCAGCGAACAGTTACACACCTCCGGCGGAAGGCCTGGTGCCGCCGTTGCCGGAGGCGATCCGCTTTCCCGACACGATGGAGTACGAGCTCCGGCACTGGGAGGAGATCCTCACCAGGACGGTGGAGTGGCTCAATCGGTCCCGCATCATGACCCTGGCGAACGTGCCGGTGGGGATGGTTCGCGGATCCGGCTACTTGATCAACACGGAGCCGGTGCATTCCGACGGGCGCCCCATGGTGAAGCGGACGCAGGCGGGTGGACCGGACGAGTTGTGGGTGTACACGAAGTCGCCGGCGACGCCGGGCTACTACGCCGTCTATCACGTCAGGCGGCTGCTGGAGCTGTTCCGGCAGGACCTCGCCCAAGTTCACCTGCCGCTGCCCGGCGGTGAAGAGACCCTGCCTTTTCCTGAAGCTGAGCAAGCGGTCACCCGCTGAGCGACGATTGTGGCGCGCGATTGTCCAGATATCGCTCTGTATGTCTGTGTAAACCAACATCTGTACATCAACTGGCCAGATACAAATCGTGGAGTTGCACCCACCATCACCAGGCCATAAATCCCAAGATTGCCTGCACGGCCGTCGCTGCCTGCAATAGTCACGGCGCGCCTGGGATCATGTAAAATCCATTTGAGAGCGCGACCGTGGTCATCATCAACACTGAAGTGGATTTCCTCAGGGCCCTGAGTGAGCACCCTGAGTGGAGGGCGGCCGTCCGCGCCCAGATTCTGGGCGAGGAACTACTGCAACTACCGGTGCAGTTTCAGGTTTTCGTCCAGCAGCAGCAGCAATTCAACGCCGAGATGCAGGGGTTCGTTGCGGAGCAGCGCCAGCAAAACGGTCGCTCCGAAGCGCGTATGGACCGCATCGACACGCGCCTGGATCGTATCGAAGGCGACATCTCTGTGGTGAAGGGTGGCCACGCTCGCAGCCGCGGTATCGAGTCGGCGCCCGCGGTTGCCGATGACTTGGGATTGGAGTACGTCCGGACCATTTCCAGGGCCGAACTGGTGGCCATCTCCCGAGGATTGACCGATTCTGCTATCACCACGGGCGACCGGCGCAGCTTTCGCGATGCCGACCTGATCATCGAGGCCGCCGCCGGAGTTACAACGGTTTATGTCGCTGTGGAGATTTCCTACACCGCGGACCTGCGGGATTCAGAACGAGCAGAACGCAATGCTCGGTATCTGTCCCAGCATATGAACCTCCCGACCTATGCCGCCGTCGCCAGCGTTAGGAACGATTACGCATTACAACAACTCATCGATGCCGGGAAAATTCATTGGCATCAGCTGACGGAGAGGGACCTGCAGACGGCTTAGGGGCCGGGATGTGGGTCGAAGCCGCCGATGCCCAATCCTCTGACGGTAGGCCGTCGGGCCACCGCCCGCTTGGAGGAGGCCATCCTGCTGGCCCTAGAGGAATACCGGGACCAGGGCTACCTCAACACTCTCCGCCTGGCCGAACGCATCGGCTGGGACAACGACGGCATGCCCTCTCCCAACGGCCAGGGCTACGGCCGCATCGCCGTCATCGGGCTGCTCTACAAGTTGTACCTGGCCGGAAAGGTGGAACCGGCCCACCAGCCCAACCGCCGCGGCCACTGGGGCGGCTGGCGCATCAGCGACGAAGAGTACGCCCGGCGCAGCGGCGAGGACGCAGAGAGCGTCTCGCCTCCCGAACCGCTGCACATTGCCGGCGCCCTGCTCAGCGGGGAGGTGCCGATGGCGGAGTATCCATTGCCCCCGGCCGAGGGCCTGATGCCGCCGTTGCCTGATGCCATCCGCTTTCCCGACGCCACGGAGTACGAACTCCGGCACTGGGAGGAGATCCTCACCAGGACGGTGGAGTGGCTCAACCGGTCCCGCATCATGACCCTGGCGAACGTGCCCG
>MPNC01000018.1 GCA_002238825.1 SAR202 cluster bacterium bin87
ACATTGGTGAATGATTGGACCCGTCAAATGGCGGCAGCCCCCGAGTGGGAGCTGCCGCCAGCAACGGATGTGTTTTCGATTTCCGGCTGACTGACATTTCGGCTCCGATCCGGACGCCCGCTTGCTGCAGGCGCTGCGTTGGACGCAAGCCGGCTGCCGGAGCAGCCCAGCGGACTAATTTGCCGCGCAACTGGAACCCGACACGTTCGTGTTCGCTCCGGCGCGGTTCTGTGAGCCCGCGACGCCGTGCTGGAAGTAGCACACGGTGGTCGTGCTGCGAACGTTCCCCAGGCCAACGGCCCGCATGGTCACGTGATACCACCGGCCGGACTGCAGCCCGTCAAACGCGGCGCTGACCGCTTCGCGTCCGGGGCGCTTGATGCCGACGCGCTTGCCGGTGTAGGTCTCACGCAGCACTGCCGTGTAGCCGGTCTGCTCCCCGCCTCGCGGCGGACCCCAGCTCACGACGGCCCGGCCGTCGTCCTCGTCGTCAAAGCCGGTGACGAGGTTGCTGGGCGGATACATGTGCGTGTCGGCCTGCGCATACCGGAAGCTGGTCTCACCGTAGTAGTTGCTCTGCACGGCAACCTCGTAGCGTTTGTTGCCCTCCAGGCCGTCAAAGACAACGCCGCCCTTCTGTCCCTCCTGGTACACGGTGCGGAACTTCGTGTCCTCGTTCGGCCAGCGATCAGGGCCGACGCCGACTCGGCGCAGCGCGACGCGGTAGCCGGGCGGAGAGTGCGTGCTGCCCTCGTCGTCCGCGAACCACGTCGGGTTGATGACAGGCTTGAGCTTCCAGTAGACGCTGAGCGAGCCCGGTATCTGGTCGCTGGGCTCCATGTACAAATCGGCGAAGGGCGAGTCCGGCCTGATGACGATTGCCTCGCATTCCGCCGTGCTCTCGCCGTGCTCGTTGCCGGCCGAGACGCAGAGCTCGATTTCGTCGCCCATCTGGGCGGAAAAGCGGTGTTGCATCTTCGGAGCCGCCATTTTCACCGGCGCAGCGTCGCCCATGCGGAGGGTGTGATAGTCGGCGTTCTCCTGCGGGTCGGTGATCCAGACACCCAGCATGGCGCCGTTCTTGCCGTTGCCGCGACCGACGGTGGCCTCGAACGTGGGCGGGTCCGGCGCTGGCCACAGGGTGGCCACCTCCGACCACGGGCTGGCTTCGCACTGCGGAGTGTGGCCCGTCACGCGGAACTCGTAGCCTCGGCTAGGATTGAGCCCGCTCACGTCACGGTAGTAGGGCGAACTGGCCGCGTCGCTGACGGTCGATGCTCGAAGCCAGGGACCCGACTGCCACTTCTTCCCGATGGCGCGCTGCTGGACGGCGAACCAGTCGCCGCTGTCGCCCTCGGCCCGCCAAGTCAACCGAGCTTGGCTGTAGTCTGTCTGATCCCCGTCGTCGGTCGCATAGGAAACCGTCACGGCGGTCGGAGCCGGGAACTCCCCGACGCTGTACGAGTAGCGTTTGACGCCGACGGCGCCGGAACTGTCGTCCTTGGCAACGGCCCGCATCTGGACGACATAGACGTCGCCCGGC
The DNA here is from genome assembly GCA_002238825.1 of SAR202 cluster bacterium bin87. GTDB lineage: Bacteria > Chloroflexota > Dehalococcoidia > Lucifugimonadales > UBA3495 > Bin87. The sequence goes on from MPNC01000018.1 coordinate 1,544, forward strand.
TCGATGGATTTGTTGGTTCTCACCGGCCAGTTTTGACCAGGCTGGCGATGGCTCGGCAGGTCAAGCCAAGTGCCCAGGGAGTCGCTGCGGCCCCACTTGACGCGGTACTGGTAGGAGTCGGCGCCTTCAACCGCTGTGTAGGATGCAACCAAGTAGGTGCGCGGATTCTCGGGGTCGCAGGCTGAGACCGCCGTCAGCGTCACCGTGGGCGCCGCCAGCGTCTCGCCGCCCTGGGCCGCCGCTGGCGCGGATGACCCGTAGGCCAGAACCGCCAGCAACGGCAACACCAGCAGCAACGGCCGGATCATTCTTTTCGTCATCATGCTCATATTCACGGTTTCTCCTTGCAGGTCCGGCAGCTGTCCCGCCGCGGCCGGCAACGGTCGGCACAACGCCGGACACCCGCCGTGTGGGGGTTGATGGGTTGATGTTAGTGAAATGCTTCGTCGCCTTCGGCCGGTTAGCACCCTCTCCCGGGGTGGCCACTGCGCGTTTTTGAGTACGCCGGCGGGCAATTTCATTGCCAATTTGCGAAGGCCGAAACGAGGTTGAACCTGAACCTGAGCAGGAAGAAACAGAACGCAGCCACGGCGCAGTCTTCCAACACGAGCACGGCTACGGCGTCGGTGTCGTCGGACCAGGCGATGCTCACGGTATCCGCCCGAACTCGCGGCTCTGTGGTCATCACCGCAACGGCGGCAGGGTCTCCGACACCTTCACGGTGACGGTCAAGGCCGTGCCGGTGGTGGTGACGGCGATCAGCGACGTTGCGGACCTGGCCGTAGGGAAGATGCGGGGCATCTCGCTGTCGGGCGCGTTCCAGGACCCTGATGGTGACGACCGGTGGGTCTCTCAGGTCGAGATGTCGGATCCAGGCGTCGTCTGGGCCTGGCCTTCGGCGGACAGCCTCACATTGACCGTTGAGGGGAGTGAGGCTGTCAGCTCGACCGTTACCGTGCACGCCCAGGACAGCGACGGCAACGCGGTCCGTGACACCTTCGCCGTGACGGTGACCGATTGACGGTCGCCGTTGCGACACTCGTCGCAAGAGGGTTCGGCAATCGCTGACTGCACCACGATGCTATAGTTGGCGTCCTGGCTATAGTTGACGCCCTGTCAGCCGTCAGCCGTAAAGTGGGCGACAGCGAGAGGGCTGCATCGCCCACCCGTTATCCGGAGTTCAGGGAGATGCGCCCATCCACGGAAGAAACTCAGGCCACCGCAGACGGTGGGCGTAAGGATGGTTCAACCGGCGCGCTCACTCGGGCCGCCCTGTTGACTGCGGCCGCCCTGCCCTGGTTCGCCGTGTTCTCGGGGACCTACGGCCTGTACTTCTACATCCTGGTGGCCGCCATGCTGCTGGCGGAGTGGCTGTCGATCCCTCTGCTGGCGGAGTTGCTGGTGATGCCTCTGCTGGTTCTGGCAGCGCTCCTGGGAGTTCTGCTGCTGTTGGTGATGCCGGCCGGAACGATCTACGCTGCGCTCCGGCGTCCGCCCGCAGGGTGGGCGGGCCGGCTGACCCGAGCCGGCTGCTTGGTGTCGATGGGTTTCGCCTTCGTGTACTCAAGCCTGATGGTTGTGATGCTGGCGGTGTGGTTCCTGCAGGAGGGCGTTGACGACAGCTGGGGGCCGTTCCTGGCCTGGCGCATCGTCGTCATGGTGATCGGGCTGTGGGCGACCTGGCGGGCCTGGCGGTGGCTGCGCCGGCGGCACAGCCACCACTGAACGACGGGACGCGAGGGCTACCAGTGGGGGGCCTACCACACGGGCAGCGGACGCTCCCACAGCCTCTGGTTCGGGCACAGGGCCTTGCGCTACCCCTTTTGTCGCCGGATGCGCGTCAGGCGGCTCTCCGTGGCTCTGGCGTCGCCGTGGCGGGTCGTTGTTGTCGCTTGGACGCGCCACACACTGTTCGGCTGGAATCTCACACGAGCAACATTCCGGTTCCCCTGACGAGACTGGCGCAACGAGATGCGGGCGCCCAGCCGCAGCCGGACGCCCGCGTGGAAAGGCCGGCGGTTCGGGCGGCCCTGCGCAAACGGCTGGAGCCCTCTCTGGGCGAGCCGTCGGGGCCCTTTGCCGCCGGCGGGCTGAGCATCGACTTCGCCCGCCGCCAGGTGGCCGTGGACGGCGCGCCGGTCGAGCTCACGGCCACCGAGTACGCGGTGCTCTACGAGCTGGCGGTGCACGCGCCTCGGGTGCTGACCCACCAGGTCCTGCTCCAGCGGGTGTGGGGTCCGGAGCGCGTCGGCGAGTCCTGGCTGCTGCGCAACATCGTGAGACGGCTCCGCCGCAAGCTGGGCGACGATGCCGACTACCCCAGGTACGTCCTCACCGAGCCCAGGGTCGGCTACCACTTGGCCATCGGGGATGCGGAGGAGGACGGCTAGGCGCTCGGATGCGCCAACGGGTTGTGCCTGCTGCAAAAGTGGCTAGGCGCGCGCACGGCGTTGCCCGAGACGGCAGGGACGGCAGATGCTGCTGGAACCAATTACGAGGATCAGGGCGGACGGGCCGTGTCTGATGATGAAACGGGGAAACAGGCCGAGGTGGTAGCCGACGACGGGTCGGGCTGCAAGACATGGGCGCAGGTCGCGCCGGACGTGGTGCGGCGGTACGGCAGTAGACAGAATCGGAACACGGCCAACAGCCGAGCGGCAGTGCCTGGGCGAAGACAGCGTGTCCGCGTGTGGAAGGCGTCAACCAGCGCTCTTCCGACGGCGCATGACGGCCGGAGTGGCTCGAGACGGGGTCTGGTGGAACAATTCCGCAGGTAAGGCCCAGGATCGCGTCACAGGGCCTGTGGCGCGGCGCTTCGGCTATGCTGCGAACATGTTGGAGCGGCTTCAAGAAGACGTGGAGCGGCGGCGCGAGGACGCATGCCGTCTGGCTAGCGGGGGAACCTCGTTGGCCAGATCAAAACCGACTACGGTTGGCGTTCCGACGCAGGAGCCGGCCGGCCGCACGTGTGGCGGTCGGCTGGTGCCGCGTCGTCAGGGCGGCGTGGTCAACGCGGTATGCTTCGGCTGCGGAGCGAGGGCGGCGGACGCCGGTAGCGCCGGGGCTGTGCGGCTGGAAAATGGATACCTGCTTGGCAGGTTGACAGAAGTTTGGCGGGGTAGTCCCATTACGATTGGATCAGCTCTGGGGTGACCCGTGCCAGGACCGAGGTCCGTACAGGCATGAGTTGCCGCCGAACTAAGGAGGCGTGACCGTAGATGCTTCTGCAGGCTGTTTGGCGTCGAGTGAGGCCAGCCGGTGATTTTCGGCGTTGGCGGCCACGGCGGCGGCGGTAACTATAGCCATCAGCACGACAACGCCGAATGGGACGAGGATTGACTTCTTTTGCATGATCTTCTTGAGCATGGTTTCTCCCGTGCCGCGTGGCGTGGCGGACCGACGCTGGGAAGGATACTGGAGGCTGGAGATGCTTTACGACACCGCCAGGCTGGTCAAGCTTTACCTGGAGGCGTTGCCCGAGACCTGTGAAGGGGTGGAGCTGGAGACGCTCGAGAAACGGATACACGCCGACCTGCCGAGGAACCAGGGCAGGATCAGCGTTGAGGTGATTCTGCACCAGGCGGGGTGGTATAGGCACCATCACCGCCTGGCCGACGGCAGCGTCCAGCTGCAGGCGCGCCGGTGCTATTGCGTCAGGGATGATGTCCACGTCAACCAGGACACCATAAGCGCCTGCGAGGCGCGCAAAAGTATCCCGGCATCCAGCCCGCTGCCCATGGTCACGACGGACTACAGCACCAACTTGGAGGGCGCCTTCTGGAACTGGGTCTGCAACCTTGACGACGCAGACGACCCGCGTGGGGACTTCATCCGAGATACTCGGGACCTGCTCGCGTTGGGCGGAGAGCCCGAGGAAGCTATGGTCGATGCTTGCTGCCAGGCAACGGCGGAGTACGTCAAACTCCGGACGCAGTGGGCGGCGTTCATGGGCGTCCACCCGGAGGACGCCAGCCCGCTGAACGGAAAGGCCGTAGTCAGGGGAACCGAATGGTATTACGGCCGCTCCGAGGACTGCGACTGCGACCGTTGCAACGCTGATTGCGATTGCGACGAGGACTGCGACTGCGGGGATGGCGGCTACTACTGAGTAGCTGGCGTGTTACGATGCGGCGGCATGGATCCATCATGTCGATGCCTCCCGAGGCGGGCCGCGCTGACCACGCGGCCCGCTTACGTTGCCCGCTAGGGCGGGAGGCGTTCGTCGGTGAGCTGGCCGACGAAGCAGCGGTCACGGCTGGTGGCGGTGGGTGCTTTGACGAGGACGCGTTCACCAGGCACGCCGTGGGCGTAGATCTTGGTGCCGACGACCAGGACACGGTCGTCCTGGTGGAGGGGGCCGACGTGATAACCGAGTTGCAGCTCGTGGATGCTGCTACCTGGTCTCAGGTGCTCCCCATAGTGACCGCGGCCGAGCGGTTCGCTTAGCTGGCCACCGCGCCAGTCCTCGCCGGAGATGGTGGAATGCAGGTACTCGATGGAGAACGACGCGCGGTCTGCGCCGTGGCATTCGACTGGCTCGGCAAGCCGGCCTTGTGTCGGAATTCGGACCACGTAGAAATACTCCTTCGTCGGCAGCGCCGAGTTGGCGGTAGCCGTCTCCAACGGAGGGATCTCGAGGATGCCGTCCTCGGCGCGGTCGATGATGGCGACGGCCACGGCAACCGCCGTGAAGGCGACGACGGTGCAGGCAAGGACCGTGAGAGCGTCGCGGCCGCCGCATTTGGCGAAGTTTCGGAAGATGCGCATGTTGTAGGCTCCTCGGTAGGGTTGCAGACAGGAAGCGCACCACCTGCCGCCGAACTAGGGCGGGGCGGCGTCAGCGCCGTGTAGATCCTCCTTCAGTTCAGCCATGAACTCGGCCACGCTGCCGGTGGTGACCAACTCGCCTTGGGCAGCTTCCGCCATGGCGGCGAGCGTCGCTTCATTGGGCTCGAAGCACTCGAAGGCGTCGGTAACGGTGTCGGGCATAATTTTCTCCTCTGTTGGCCTCAGGCTGAGGCGTCGTAGTGCGGCGGCTAGGGCGGGAGGCGTGCGTCGGTGAGCTGGCCGACGAAGCAGGCGAATTTGGCGTAGTTGTGGTCCTTCCGAGAGTTGACGAGGACGCGTTCACTAGGCAGGCCATACACGTAGAGCCTGGAGCCGACGAGCTCGTAAGTATCATCGTGGGTGTTGTGCCTCACGACTACGCGTTCGCCATAGCGACCGCGAACTTCCATCGGTTCGGAATCACGGCGACCGTGCCAGTCATCATGGGGGATGGTGGCATGCAGGTATTCGACGGAGAACGACGCGCGGCCACCGTGGTCTTGGCACTTGACGGGCTCGGAGAACCGTCCCTCGGTTGGTATCCGGACGATGTGGAAGGCCGCCTGCGGCGCAGGGGTGGCCGTGGGGGCGTGTTCGGGCTGGGGTGATGCCGGAGGCGTGGCGATGCCGCAGGCGACGAGGAAGGCGGCGAGGGCGACAATGGTGGCGAGGACGGATGTGCGGGCGATGTTCATGTTCCGGTCTCCGGGGCGGTTGGTGACGTGCTTGTTGATGATGGGCGCCAGTTGCCGGCTAGGCTGGAATGAACTCCGCAATTGGTTCCAAGCCGAGCTGCCGGATGCAGGCGCGGTATGCGGCCACGTCGCGGGTGCGGAACTCGTCGAGGATCTCCTCAATGGAGCGGCCTTTGAAATCCCGGTAGTCGTCCTCGAAGCACTGGGTGTGCTTGATGTAGGCGAGGAGATGTGAATGGTGAACTACCCGCTGGCTGGCGGTCATGGTCGCTGGTTGGTGACAGCAGTCGCAACGCTGTCGCTTTTGTGTTTCGGTGTCGTTAGGCGAGTTCATTTTCGTATTCTCCTGGGCGGGTTTTGATTCGAAGGGTTCCTGGTGATACTGGTTTGGTGATACTGGTTGTGCGGCTGTCCGGGGCTGAGGGCGCACCAGATGACGACAGCTATGTTGACGAAGGGGACCAGGACGAGCATGGCAGCCAGCGGAGGCTGGCCCATATCCGACAGCCGGAAGGCGGTGAACGTCGTGGTGGCAATGGTGCCGAAGGCGAGGGGACAGAGCAGGGCGAAGGGGAACGGCGAGGGGTGGCCGTCGAAGCTGGCGGGCAACGTGAATGCCACCGTGAAGTACCACAGGAACATGCAGACGAAGCAGGTTGCGACGATGCAGCCGATGTAGAGAGCGCGGCTCATTTTGCCTCCTTGCTCAGTAGGGCTGATATTTTTCGTGATGCCGCAGCGCCTTGACGACGCAGCCGATGATTAGCAGGAGCAGGGCCGCGATGATCGTCAGGGTGACGGCCGTGCTGAAGGCGGAGTAGCACCGCATGTTGATGCTGAAGAAGTACCCGCCCGACGTGCAGACCAGCGTCCGTGCGACGAGGAGCAGGAGCGCCGCGGGCAGCAGGCCGAGGCCGGCCCATAGGATTTTGTTCATGTCATTTTTCTCCTCAGTAGTAGGGTTGATATTCGTGCGACTGTCCGGGGCTGAGCGCGCACCAGATCACGACGGCCATGCCGACTAACGGGACCAGGACAAGCAGGCCGGCCAGCGACTGTTGGCCCATGTTGTGCAGCCGGAGGGCGGTGAGCGCCATGCTTGCGGCGATGCCAAAGGCGAGGGATCTCGGCGTGGCCTTGGGGTGGCATTGTTCCCCGAATCGAAAGCGGCGCCTTGTGGTGGCGCCGCCGTGAAAGTGGTGAGGTGTGACGAACACCGGCCGCCCTGTAGTCGGGCGTGGCCGGCGTCTTGGGTCGGTGATTTGCAGGATGTTGTCAGCGTGGCCAGTTTCGGCCGGAAACGGACCCCGGACGCGTTTTCGTGGCCTTGATGCGGAAATGTGCCGCCGGCGCGAAAACGGCGCCCTGTGGCTCCGTGGGGTGGAAGTGATGAGCAGTAACGAAACCGGCCGTACCGTCGGTCGGCGGCGGTCGGTCAGTCGTCAATCAGCGACGATTTGATTGTGTCAGTGGCGGATGATCAGGATCCACGGCCGGGTAGTCTCAATCTGGGGCGCTGTAGAATGCGCTTCGCGGCGCGCGGGTGACTGCGGCGACGCGCTGTTGGGTGCGGAGGTCAGGCGATGTGTTGCCGTTAGGTCGGCGCAGCAGGCAAGCCCTGAATATTGCAGCCCGCCAACGAAGTGCAGAACTTCGTTGGCGGGCTGCAGTTACGTTGGCCTCAAGGCTGAAAGAATTTTGAACGTGGCGGTCGTCCTATCGGATTCCCAGTTCGCTGTGAGAACCCATCGGATGCTGGCTTGGCTCGGATTGCCAGCAGTGGCCTTATCGCTGTCGTCAGTGGCGGCCTGCGTGGCTGTTGATCGGCGAAGCTGTCAGCTTAGGGGTGGCGGATGGCTGTGGAGTACAGCACCGACGCCCCGGATTCGTGGAGGCTGGCTGTTACGGTTCACGGGAGCTGTTGGACACGGTAGGAAAAGGCCCGACCGCTGGTCTCGTCCTTAGCCAGGATACTGAGTTCTACCAAACGGGCCACGTCTTGTTCGGCGACTTCCTGCCCGCACCGCGTCATACGCCGGTAGCGAGGAGTCGTGATGTTGCCCGTCCAGCTGTCGATCAGGCGGTCGATGAACTTGACCTGCCGTTCGTTGAGGCTGTGACTTTGGGCGAACGCCTGCAAACTGGTGTAGCTCATGGCAGCGTTCGCTGTCTGCTGGCCATAACTCACGGCACCGATCAGGTAGTCTAGGAACCAGATTGTCCAGGATCACGCATCCATTGAGCCCGACTGCGTGACCTGAAGCGCCTAGTAGTAATCGTCCCGCTGGCACGTGATCTCGGCAGACATGCTGTGGAGCTGCTGGGTGGTGCCGTGGCAGAGTGCTCGACACCGTGACGAATCTTATATCGGTCTTCTAGCCCTTTCAGGTAGGTCGTGTGACAACAGGCGAAAGGAGGGAGCGGATTGGGTTGCGAGACGGGATGGGGCAGAAGTTTTCAGGGCGCCGGTTTGGCGGGTGAGGTGATTGCCTCCGTCCCATACGGAGCGTATAACCAGCCCCGCTGGCTGGCGAACTCCAACAACTTGCCGCTGGTGGACCTGCCATTTTTGCACTTGGGAAATACGATGTGCCAGTGGTGGGGATTGACCTTCGTTGGCTTGTGTTCCAAGGTGAGACCCAATGACGTAATCTCACGCATCGTAAGGCCAACAACGCCGGTTGAGCTCAGACCGCTACGGCGGTACCGTTCATAGCTCTGCTGAGCGTTGTAAAACGGTGTACTGATATCGACTGAGGTGGCGAGATAGTCTTCATCTACGTTGCCATCTGGAGTAAGGCGTTCGTCGTCCTTTTTCCCTTTGAAATCTCGGTGCTGGAGGGTTTGTGATCTGAAATGCTTCGGGTGGATGTTTCTGAGAAATAATATGCCGTCGGCGGGGTTGGCACTGGTGGTCACAAGATGCTCCTTGGGGTCCAATGGCATCTACAGTGACTGCCAACCCCGTACTGGCGGTGGTTTAGCGGGCAAGCCTGCGGCCATGAGATGATACCCGGAGCTTTTGCCAAGCACTCGGTTGCGTTAGGTCGAGGGTTTCCTCGTGCTCTTTGTCGGTCTGGCTGTCCCACCATTCCCACAGGCCGGTTCGGTCTGTGAAATCGATTTCCAAACCATGGTGCGTGTGGCCAACATACCATTCGATGTTGAAGTCTCCCGATTCCATGGGAAATATGAAAGGTATGGGCATGTCGGACGACCAATATTTGCTTAGGGAACTCCTGAGCCAGCTGACGTCTTCGAGGCGTGGACCTCGGCTGTTAGGGCCGTTCCAGCCATTCGCGATGACTGAAAGTTCTTCCAGTTGTTGGTCCATGGTTTGCGTTGCCTCGTGAAGTATCTGACTGGCATTGTTATCTTCCGGCGTTGGGGGTGGAGGTGTTTGACGAGGGTTAAGCCCAGTTGCCATGGCTTCCTTGTATGCGTTGATTGCGATGTCGGTGACGCGGCAGGCGCTCATCGAAATGATCAGATGATGCCGAGTGGATTCAAAGTCTCGCAGAAGCTCTACGAGTCGGTCGGTGTTGATATGATCAGTAAGTCGTTCCAAAAGTATTCCCATGTTTTGGTTACGAGAAACACAGTCGCGAGCTAGGAGGACGACCTGGTCGCACGACTCACGGTTCATCCACTGGTACTGGAAGTTGAAAGCCTTGGATGCCTCTTGTTGGGAACAGCCATGAGTGGTCAAGTATGAGCGGCGATCAGTGACGTTTAGGGCCATCATCTGGGGCAGATGACGCTTTGCTCGCGTTATGGTGTCGTTCCAGTCCTTAGGGGAGTGGTGTCGCACCGCGTTATCGATTGGTTCCAAATGATCGTTGGGGGCAGACGCTTCGTCGAACCACTGGTCAATGATGCGGTGGGTGTCTGCGAGGGCTTGATTAGCGGTAGTCATTTTGCACCTCTTATACGACTCATTGCGATTTCAGGATTTTCGAGGATGGGCAGGTGCTTTGGCATCGGATTTAGAGGCTCGACGAATCGGATGGTGCGTGAGCACCAGTTCGGCGGATGGCGACAACCTGTGGTAATACATGGATTTGTTTCCAGATGCCGAAAAGCGGGCTGCGCTGATCTCGGTGTGGAAGGTTTGCGGTATGTGGTGGACGCTGCCCTGCGGGGCCGAGTTGACAAGCTTGCCCGGGCGCGGATACGTTGGAACCCGCCCCCCAGCTGGAGCGAGAACACGTTGGAGGCCAGCGCACCTCGGTGGATCGCCTTCGAAGAACTACCGGACGATCCTTCGTGGCCGCTGGACATCAACAGTACATGATGTCGTGGACCGAGCCGGAGCAAATACCGTAGGGCGCACGCAGGTTGTCGAGTTGTTTGTCTGCTTCTCCTGCGCGAGCTGCCATCCCTCGGAGGCCGCCGACGGTGGGGTGGGCGGCTTTATAATCGCTGACTGTCGTCTGTGAGACAGGTTCGGCAGCGACGGTGAAGGCAATTTGGACGGTGGTCATCAGTTGCTCCATAGCGATTATGTCTGGTAAGCGTCGCAAAGCTACTGTAGAATTTCGAGAACGGAGAAAGGACCATAGTGGGTAACACCGGGAGTGGCTCCGCCCCAATTCTCGGTGTTTTTAATTATAGACCATGCCCCAGTTCCGACCGGATTGAACCTCCCTAAACCTGAAAATGAGGTTTAGGGAGGTTGCGGGGCAGTGTAGGCAGGTCGTCAAATGTTGTCAATTGACTTTGCGGACATGCTTAGCGCCATGATAGATCACCGCCCAGGCTTCGCACGCCCATGGCAAGCTATGCCACGGGGCAAGAAAAGCTCGAGGATTGGGAACGGCCGCACAATGTCAGGTGCGTGATGAACGGCTCAGTCCGGTTCTATCCGGGCCGGGCTTCGAGTCCAGGCCGGGGCGGCAAGACTGCTGCGCTGACGCCGTTTCAGGTAGAGGAACAGGGCGAGAGCGGTGGTGGCGGCTATGGCCACCGAGATTCCACTGGCCTGGTCGCCGGAGATTGCGTATTGGAGCCACAGCAGAGTGGGGACCAAGGCCCCCACGGCGGTCGTCGCCCAGACGATGAGGAAGGCCGGCAATTGCGCCCTCCCTTCCCAATACGGTTTGGCGGCCAATATCGCCAGCGCCAGCGCCGCCGCGGTGAGGAAGCCGCACAGGATTGGCCCAAACCCATCAGCCCACGGCGCCAGCCCCGGAAAGGCCAGGGCAGCCCAGGCCAACGGCAAAGCGGTCGCCGACAGCGCCAGGATGCGCCGCTTGCCGGCGTGGGGCGGCCAACGCATCAAGAGGAACCCGGCGACCGGACCTGCGGTCGCCACGATCACAGTGGCCGCCAGCAGAAGCTCGACGTTCACGTGATCAATGAGCAGCGCCGGTTGATAGAGAAAACGGATTGCGCCAGCTGCGGCGGCGGTCACCGCTATTACCGTAGCGCTCTCCGGCCAGCGGCATTGTGCCAGGATTAACGCGAAGATAGAGAAGGACGCCAGCAACAGCAAAAGCATCGTCCAGAAAGCCGGAAAGGACCGCAACAATCCCCTACGGGCGGAAACTGAGAAGTCCGTGGGCGCGTATTTTTGCACGGCGACGCGCTGCCAGCCGCCATGGGTGCTGCCTACCACCACTCCCTGCGAGCCCATGGCGATGATGACGTTGCCGCTGCGGTCGTCGTAGGCGATGCTTTGAGGAGCGGTAGTCACCACGACGAACGTTGCCCGATCCTGCAATATCCGGTTGGCGTCGTCCCGCAGGTACGCGGCGGAGTAAGCAGTTTCGGCGCCGCTGCGATGTGAGCGAGTGATTACGGCGCCGTCGATGGTGTAACGTCCGCGGGGCGTGGTCACTGCCGAACCTCCCCAGGTTACGCGACCTCTCCGGTTCGGGCTTGTCTCCGCAACCGGCTGCCAGTTGAGCCCGCCGTCGGAGCTTTGAAAGCGCTCCAACCCGCCGGTATCCGCCTCGACCAGGAGGGAGCCGTCGGCGCCAGTTCCGACCCGGGTGATGCCGAAATCGAAGGAGCAGGCCAGGGCTGCGACGGCCAGGCTCGCGCACACTGCGCCCAGAACGGGGCGAATACGGCGAAAGTTTGCCAGACACTGGCTCGGCGCGGTGTACATGACGTTCAGAGGCTGGGGCAGATTACCGCAGCCGTCGGTGGCGTGTAAACGCGTTGTCTTGCGCGTGGGGCCGTTCCAAAACCGAAAGGCGCTTGGAGGCGGCACCCGGCGCGCGCCGACCGGCGCCTGGGTTTTGGTTGGTCCGGCGTACGTATCTGTGTTGCACCCGCGTGCGTCGTGACCGCTGCAGTCGTTGCAATGCCCAGAAGGAACAGGCCATAGCATGCGGACATCGCCACCAGTCCTGTGACCCGCGCGGGATTATTCTCCGCAGGCGGTCCCACCATGTGGATGAAGGTATTGCTCCGCTGAACGTCGGGGAATTCGGTAGCGACGTCGCGTCCCGCGCTGGGCTACGGAAGTTGATTGGTGGTCGGCCGATGTGCTGACGGTGGAGCAATCAACTCCCCGTCATGTCGGAGGGCGTCATTGGGCTGCGGGAGGAAGAGTTTACGCAACCTCAATGTCAAAAACCGTGTTGCGGCGTTCGGAGTGCGTCACTGGGCTTTGGTTGGGACCTTGTGCATTTTGTCGCCAATTCCCATACCGGCACGGTTCAACTACGGGTAGCAGGTCGGCAGGTGAAACTTGCAGTATTCCTAGTTTTCGAGGGCGTCCAGCGGGCACTGCCGGTCCTGGCCGTCGCGGTGGCGGCATTGGATGCGGGGCTTTTCGACTGCTGCTGGCATGTTGGGTTCCCCTTGGTTCGATGGTGAGGCGATTTCGCTGCTCGAAGAGTCGGAACAGCCGAGACTACGTTTGGTCCAGTAAGAGCAGGAGTTTGTCCATCAGGGTCTCTACGTCGTCAAGTCTTTCGGCCACTTCGTCGGTCGCCATGTCGTTCTCATAGAAGTTTTCGTGCAGGGCGCTGGCAGAGTCGAAGAGCCGGCGTATCTCGCCGTCGCCGGTTTCGGCGCGGATTCGGCTGGCCGCTCGGTGGTAGTGTCGGTGACGGTGGTGTTCCCAGCCGCGTTGTTCGGCGATGGCCTTGAGCATCTGGGCGGCGGCTCCCCAACCCTTCTCGGACGCCTGTGCCAGCTCGCCGTCGGCCAGTTCGTGTCTGGCCTGCGCCAGGAAACGCTCGCTGGCTTGTTGATACTGCTGAGAGGTCATCGTCGGCTTCTCCTGTTGTCCTTGCATGGTAGCGAGCCGTAGTTGGACGGGCAATGGCGCGGGGGCGGTTTTCAGGAAGTTCGTTGGTTGCGAGTGTCGAAAATTCTCCTGGTCAGCTGACTGGGCTGGGAGCCATCCGGCGCCGTCCGCGGCGGGGCGTGGCGTCGAGCGCGTGGCAGACTTGGCACTGGTCGGCGAGGGTGCCGTCTGCGAAGAGCATCTTTTCGTTGCTGCACTGGTAGGTGCGAGCGATGGTCTCGAGGGCCCGGTCCAGCTCGCGGCTGTGGTTGGTTTCCGCGCTGCAGTGCTCCTCGAGCAGGTCGGCGTAGATCTGGGCGAAGCGGGCGTAGGCGGTGTGGTTGTTGCCTTTGCGGATGTCGGCGTTGCCGGCCTGGACCCAGATGGCGATGGTGTGAGGTCGGAAGTCGCCGCCGTGGTCTTCGGCGACGCGTGCGACGTCAACGTAGGTGCCGTTGCTTTCGGGGATGGCGCGGAAGATGGCGACCAGGTTCTGAGTGGTGAACTTGCCGACGCCAGGGCTCGGCGTCGTCACGGTGGCCGCAGGTGGTTACATGACGTTCTTCTCTTGGCTGGGAGTGGCGCTTCTTGGTGGGACATGAGAAGCCGCCGACCGAGGTGGTCGGGAGCGGCTGCGGTGGGTTTGAGCAACTACTTTCTGGCTACTTCGTGGTGCCCGTCGGGGCGGGTCGTTGCCGGAGGTTCGGGCTTTCGGGAGTTGCCGTCGGTCGGCGACGGTTATGTAGAAATCCGCGCTGGGGCGACGGAGAGGCTTTCGACCGGCTCTGGTCGTGAAATTCGTGTACCTGCGGCGCTGGAGCCTCCCCGGGGCCGCTGTGGCGCGGAAATTTGGGCATCGGAGCTCCAGAGTGGACACCCGCCGTTCGCAGTTGGTCACGGCCGGTTCCTGCGCGTTCAGCGGCGTCGGAACTCCTGCTCCAGTCGTAACGTCGAGATCTGCACGACGGTAGGTCGGCCATGGGGGCAGTGGTGTGGCTCCGCCGTCTCGGCCAACTGCTTGATGATGGCCTGCATCTCATCTGGGCCCAGCGCGTCGCCGGCACGCACTGCCGAGTGGCAGGCTATGGTGGCGGCGACGGCCTGCTCCGGTGAGCTGATGACCTGCTCCGCGGCGAATTCGTCCAGCAGACGCTGGAGGACGTGTTCCGGCCTCGGGCAGTGCGGCGCCGTCAGTGACGACGGCAGCGCGTTGATCTGCCAGCACAGGTCGTTGAGGGGTTGCAGCTGGAAGCCCTGCTGTTTGATGAGTGCGAGATGCTGCATGAGGGTTTCGTGCTGGAACTCGTCGAGGGTGGCGCGCTCGGGGAGCATGAGGTTCTGCGCATCCGCTGCCTGGCTGGTGCGCCGGTCAAATACTTGGTCGAAGATAACCCGTTCATGGGCGGCGTGCTGGTCTAGGACGTACAGGCCGTCGGGTCCGTCGGCCAGGATGAAGGTCAGCTGTGCCTGGCCGATGAGGCCAAGCTCGGGAATGGTGCGTCGGAGGTTTTGCCCTGCCTGCAGGTCAGTGGTGACCAGCGGGTCTTCGATTGGTTGCGTACTGCGCCTTGCGCCATCTGGACGTCTCTCCGGTGCGCTGGGACTGTTCCTCTCCGGCGTGTGGCTTGGCCGTCCGGTTTCGACATCCGCCGGACTGCGTACATCTGGTACTTGGCCAAGCCTGGCGTGGTCCAGCGTTGGACCGCGGTAGCTGCGTTGGCTGCTATCTCTGAAGGGCCGGCTGGCGGGCTCGTGGATGGCGCCGTGGGCGGAGAGGGTTTCTAGGACGGCGCGTTGGATGGCGGCGAAGATCTTCGACTCGTGACGGAACCTGACCTCCTGCTTGGTCGGGTGGGCGTTCACGTCGACGGTCTCGGCGGGTACCAGCAGATGGATGACGGCGATGGGCCTTCGGCCCATGGGCAGGGAGTTCGAGTAGCCCTGCTCGATGGCGTAGGCGAGGTTGCTGTTCTGGATCCAACGGCCGTTGACGGTCACCGAGATGTCGTTGCGATTCGACTGGTGCAGGTCGGTGTTGCCGATGTGGCCGGAGACGTTGACATCGTCGGTTTAGAGCAGGACAGGCAGCATCTTGCTGGCGGTGTCGTGTCCCATGATGCTGAGGATGGTTTCTTGGAGCTTACTGGTACCGTCGGTGCGGAAGGTCGAATTGCCGTCGTTGTTGTACGTGAACCCGACGTGCCAACGTAACGCACGTGAACAGCAGACCGGTCGGAATGACAAGCACAACTGGGTTTGCCTCACCTGAATGCTCACGCCACTGCTACACTTGACACCCCGAACATCGGGGGATGTGCTACCGTCCGAACCGAAGAGAGTAAGCCTGAGTTTGGCGAGCATAGCCACGAGTCAGAGCCCAGATCGTAGATGGAGACGACATTGTATGGGAGATGGGTCAAATGGGGACCGGCAGTTGTTGTCTGGGGGATGATATTCGTAGGTTCGGATGACCAAAGGCGACCGGTGGAGGCAACGTACATGAGCTCATTCTGGGAGTATTACTGCCAAATTGGATGGCGATGGAACGTGGCATTGTCGTTAGTGGCAGCGGCAATCTTCATAGATCGAAATCTGACTTCGGACGCGGCAATGCTGCGCATTCCCATGATTGTCGGGTGCGGCAGTGGTTTGGTGTTGTTGAAAGAATTCCCCACTGAGTGGCCTAAAGAGGAAACTGAGTGGTTCAAAGTGGTCATCGCAGTAGCCGCCGCTGCGATATTGCTCTGGGGCGCCGGCCTAGTGGCGCATAACGCCATCGGAACATGGGTCGCAGGAAAAAGCATTGAGTCAGTGGGTGTTTGGCTCATAGTACTGGTGTTGCTGATGCTTTTGTTTGGCGCTGCTTATATTGTTGTGTGGCTGCGATGGTTGGCGCAGAAGATTTGGAAATCGTGCAGGCGCGGCGCCAACCTGCGGCTGGACGGTGGCAGTGATGGACATGACGATGGTGCCGCGGCCAAATGGGCCGAAGCGCGCCAATTAGCTGACGGGGCGCTGAAAGCGGCGCGAGAAGCCGGCCGGTTCGAACGTAATTCGCCTTCCTAATGTCGCATCTTGGGAACCGGTGAGAGGTCGGGACGGCCGGCCAGCGTGGCGTATTTGGCCCGCAGCCGGAAGCCGTGCTAAGGCTCGATGGACGTGATGGCTGTGGTCTTACCACTCTCGGCGTTGCTGCTTCAGCAGCTTGGTGTGGCGGACGAGCCACTCGGCCTGGTTGAAGTCGGATAGTGGCTTGGCCCAGTTCTGGTGATGGGCTTTGAACCAGATGGCCCACTCGCAGGAGTTCTCGCCGGTGAGTAGGCGGGGTAACCAGGTGGCCCAGATGTAGGGGTGTTCGCGTTGTTGCGGCACGTCACGGCTCCTCCAAGTTAGGTAGCCGTCGTCGACGGACGTCAAATTGTTCGCTGTCCGTGCGGTCGTGCTACGGTTTGCTACCATCAAATTGGCGGTGGTCTCTCTGCGGGCCGACTGTGATGGAGGGGCAGTGTGACATATTGCGGATCTTTAAATATAATTATGCGGCGAGGTGCAGTGTCAGGGGCTGCGGGTGACTCCTTTGGCTTTACACGTATGTTCGGGTCCCGAATCTTCTTCGAGTCTAGTTTGTACGAATTGGGGGCGAATTGAGCGGGTTTGCATCCAGGAGGCTGAGAGGTGATAGAGGTTCTTGAGAGTGTCCTGATTTACGCCTTGGCGGCGGTTGCCATGGCGGGGTGGATGGTCCTGCTGTTTTTAGTTGACGGCAACCAAGTGATGCGGGCATACAGGCTGGCGCTTACGGGAGTACTCAGGGGTAAGGCTGAGCGTCCGCGTTGTTTAGTTGGCTGGTTTCTGCCATCAAGCCGGTCGTGGTGGCGAGCCAAAGTGGTGCATGTCCTGACCTTTCTGTTCTTATCATTCGTCGTATGCCGTCTTTTGGCGTTGGTACCGGGTGTTCCTGGTTTACTGTCGGTTGTTCTGGGTTGTGCGCTGGTTGTGGGTTTTGGCTATTTGACGGAGGCGCTCCAGGGTGCTGCTGGCCGGGGATCCTGTCTTCAGGATGTCCTGGTTAACGCCGGAGCGGGAGTGCTGGGTGGTGTGGCTGCTTTCCTTTACCTGCAATGTTATGCGGTGGGTGCGTAACCCTTCCGGGAAGTGGGTAGGCGAAAATTTGCCGTGTTGTACATTGCGCAGCGTGCCGCTGTGG
The DNA here is from genome assembly GCA_002238825.1 of SAR202 cluster bacterium bin87. Lineage (GTDB taxonomy): Bacteria > Chloroflexota > Dehalococcoidia > Lucifugimonadales > UBA3495 > Bin87. The sequence goes on from MPNC01000018.1 coordinate 18,516, forward strand.
GGATCGTTTTCGTGATACCAATCGGCGTCGCAGTTTCGGCGAGCATGGATCCCGTGGACGATGGGACAGCATTCTGGTTGGTCTGTTCACTGGTGCGTCCAGCGTGGGTCTGGTCACCAGTTGTATTGCTTTGGTCTTGATCTTCGCACCCGCAATCCTGTGGGAGGCGTCGGTTGGGGGACGTGCTAGGCGGCGTCATCGCCCTTCCGGTCCGTTGCTCCGGTGGGAGTCTCCAAGACGTGGTAGCCCGGGGGCACGGTAGATTAACGGCCGAGGTCACCGTTGTCGAGGGGTCGCGGCTTCGGAGCTTTGTTCACCGTTCACTGCGTCCAGTTGTCTAGCACGGGGAGCCCCCATTCCGCGAAGGTGCGGTAGTAGAGCTCGAAGGCAGCTCGCCAGCCCTCGGTCTTGGGCTCGGCCATTGACGAGAAGCGAATATGCGTAGGCGTCGGCGAGAATAAAGACGAGTCTGTGGGAAAGACTGTTGTTGAAGAGCAGCCTCATGGGTTGCCCGGTGATGTCAGAACTAAGCGCCGTTCGCGGGCAGCGGCGAAGGCGAAGCAGGCCAGGAAAACCTCTGTGGTGAGTTCTGGGAAATCGCTCAGTATCTCCTGCTGCGTCATGCCGGATGCCAGGTATTCGAAGATGTCGCCGACGGTGATGCGTGTTCCCCTGATGCACGGTTTGCCGAAGCGCCGGTGTGGGTCGATGGTGATTATCTGTCGGTAGTCCGCTTGGTTTCCGCCGTGCTCTGCGTCGTCCTGCGACGGCTTGAAGAGCAACTCCACGGGCTGGACGCCGGTAAGATTGGCGCCGTCAAGGTTGGTTCGACCCAAGTCTATGTTGGTGAAGTCAACGCCGGTTAGGTCTGCCCGGCTGAGGCTTGCTGCCTCGAGCTTCGCGCCGGCGAGGTTCGCGTAGGCCAGATCCGCTGCGGTCAGGTCCGCGTTTTCTAGGCGGCTGCCGGAAAGGTTAGCACCGTAGAGGTATGCGCCGAAACATCTGCTGCGCTGGAGGTCGGCGTTGATGAGGACAGCGTCTCCGAGAATGGCGTTCGACAGGTGTGCCCGCTTGAGGTTCACACCAACGAGCCTGATGGGCTTGTTGTCCCGTTGTGCATGGCTGCCGTCTTCAGTTTCGAGGAAAGCGTTGGGGATGTTCGCCGCCGAGAAGTCCGGCTCAAAGTCTTGGTCCTCGCGTCTCCAGTTCCAGGCGACGGCGCCTTCGAGTAGCCATTCGATGTGCTGTTGATTAGCCATTGGGGCCGTCCTGTTCAAAGACCATTATCCCCGAAACCGGGAGCATTTTCTCATCCCTGCATCGCGGCGGCACGCTCATCTTTTCGGTGGATTGGAGTTTGGGCAACACCAGCGTCTGCGGCAAGGGTCTCCGAGTCACGTGGTATTATGGTCGACCTACACAGGGGTCGTAGTGCTGGGCGTGGCATTGGGCTGGCTTCGGGCAGCCTGGCCGGGCAAGTTTTCTTGTCCGATATTTTTCGTCGCGTGACTTTTCCTCAGCCAAAACGGCGTGTGTTCTCTTGGTTGCATACGACAGGACGAAAGAGAGAAGTGTGTTTTGGACGAGTGCCCTGAAATGTTCATTACAACCTACTCACGTTATGGCGGGCTAGTTTCTACTGCCATCAGCACCACCGAGAAACGTCCTGCGGCATCAGGTTTTGTCCCACCGGACCTAAGAGCGGTATATTCTTCGTCCAGATTTGTTGAGGGCAGGAAGGTCGTATACGGGAGCATACCCCATACCATAGATGAAACTGCCAGACCGATCTTCCGCGCGCAGCGCTTGCTTAGGGAAAACCACGAAGCCGAATCGAGAAGGCGACCCTCCGGAAGGACCCTTGACCTCGGAGGCAACTCAAGGTCCTATGAGTTGTTGCCGGGGGACGACACGGACGCCTTCCTCCACATGCAGGAAGCGGTACTGAAGGATGCTCTGTTGCTCACCGGCATACACGTCCGGACGCTTTTGGAGGATTTTAGTGGGATCGGGAACCTCCCAATCCCAGTGTATGACCGCAGAGGGGACAGAGTCGGTGACGTCTCGCTTGCTCGGGTATTCAACACGTTATCTCATTACCGATATTGTGTTGTTTCTGGTCCGTTTGTTCACGACATGTTCTCAAAGGAGGCACAGCTAGGGCCTGACGACTTGTCAGGGACGAAGATGAAGACTAACGAGGTCGGTGACGCGGTCCTGGAATTTCTTTCCAAAATCCGGGTGCGGGATTTCGTAGGCGTTCTGCGGGCGAGGCTTGAGAAGTTGACGGTCAGGTCTAGCAGGCGCGAGATGATGTTCTTGGTACAGAACGTGCAAGCATTGGACAGAATAGTTTGTGACCGCTCTCTATCCGACGATATGCCGGAATTCATGCAATTCCTCGCCGAGCGAGCAGGCGTCGGGAAGGAACGCGTAGTTCCGGATAAAGATTTCATAAACCTGTCGTCATCCAATTGGCTCCGGCGCACTGGCATCCCGAACTTCCAAATCGCTAGTGTCCTCAGTAGTAAGATGATTCAGATGGACCTAGCCTTGAGCGAGGATGAGATCGGACCACGGAGAGTGGCGATGTTTAGTTGGGACGAGTTCTTTGGGAGACTGATACAAGCCCACGGAAACGAGCCACTCGTGCTCTACGGCGTACTGCGGTTGAGGGTCGAAGCTCTGGATAATGCCGGCAGGTAGTTGCGCGCGAGTGCGCGCTGATAAGGAGCACAGGCGAAGAAACCCGTGTGCCCGCTCCTCACTGTCTTTCACGCGTCCTTTTTCTTTATCGTGGCTGTGCTCAATGAATTTCTCCTTGTCGGCATTCGGCTGATTTGGGTGTGTTCGTTGACCTTGCGGAATAAACCAGCTGTGGCGTCGAGGGGCCTCATGCCGTCGCATGCCTTGGCCCGCTGCTCGATAGGCCGTCCGGTTTGCCTTTCTCTCAGTCCGGTCGGAGGTCAGATTGCCTTCTCGCCGGCCGATTGGTACATTGCCGTTGACGGTGCGGGTCCCTTACGAGAATTTCTTTTGGAGGCGGGCGTCATGGCAGATGTAGTTATTGGACGAATGGAGTGGGTGGACCTCCGGTCGGTGTGGCCTCATGAGGAACGGAATTTCACGCCATGGCTGCTGGAGAATTTGGACCTGCTGAGCGGGGCCCTCGGAATCGAACTGCACAGTCCCTCCAAAGAGGTGTCGCTTCGCGGGGCGGGTAGGGCCGACATCGTGGCGTACGTGAGGTCGGATGCTGGCGACGAGAAAGCGGTGATCGAAAACCAGTTTGGGATGGGTGACGAAGAGCATTTCACCAGATTGCTGGGGTACGCGGAAGCGGCGGACGCCAGTGTGTTGGTTTGGGTGGCCAGCGAGTTCAGCCGGCGGCACGAAAAGCTGGTGAAGTGGTTCAATCGGCGAGCCGGCGCCGGCTTGGCGGTTTACTTGGTGGAAGCCAGTGCTTGGCGAATTGGCGATGTCGTTGGCCTGTTCTTGGTCGTGCGGGAAGGACCGCAACCGGTACTGACCAGGCCAAGCTTGGTGACCAGGACCCTTGCCACCAGCCTGGGCGATTTCTACCGGCCACTGGTGGCCCGGTTGAGGGCGTCTGGCGTCCCAACAGTAGGTCGAGGCGGATACCGAGGCCGTTGGCGGTCGTTTCCGACTGGCCAGGCAAATGTCCTGTACGCCCTGGGCGTGGATCGGGGCAGGATGTGGATTTTCTGTGGTTTCCTCGGCTTGGAAACGGCGAGGGCTTACCCAAGCCCGGAGGACAGGCGAGACGAGATAAACGCTGCGCTGGCAGAACTGGATGCCGATGCCGAGGTGGAATGGGATCAGGGAGGTCGGGATCATTGGGTTTCCATAAGCCGAGACCTGTTCGGCGCTGGGGACGCGTATGATGAGGAGAGCCGGGATTGGATGTTCGACAACTTCCTTGGGTTCAGGGGGACAATACAACCGTTTCTGGACGAGTTGTTCTCCGACGACCGTTTGGATGAGCAAACCGACCGCGAGGGACTGTCTGCGGAGTAGACATCGCGAACGTCATTGTCGAAGTGTCAGACAACACGAGGTTGGGGGCCCGTGAGCGCTGGTCACTCAGTCCGCCGGTGGCGGCCGGCGTCGCCGCCATGATGAGGCAGTTCGCGTGGCGCTGACGCGTGCGGCGCTTCGGGTTGATGGCCGTCGCTGCTTGGTCAATAGCGTGTGGGTCGGTCTAGTTTCGGCCGGAAACGGCCCTCGGGCGCGTTTGCGTGGCCTCGAGGTGGAATTCTGTACCGATGCGAAAACGGCGCCCTGCGGCGCCGTTTGGGGTGAGAGCGGGGCTGGTGACGGAACCGGCCGGTGGGCTGCGGTCGCCGGTGCCGTTGGTCCGGGACAGGCAGGTCTGCAACGACCAGCACTACGAGAAGCCCGAGGGCCGGTGGCTGTGGATAGTGTGCCTCCTGCCCTGCCGCTCGGCGAAGTGGAAGGCCGAGTACAAGAAACGTCCGGTGATCAAGCGGCACTTCAGCAGCGCCAAGTACAGCTGGCTGCTGGATACCCATCGTCACCTGAACATCGGGAAGGTGTCGCTGAACGTGGCGATGTCGACGCTGGCCCACTTGGCTACGGCCCGCGCCCATCTCAAAGCCGACGACTACCCCCGCATGAGGCACATGAGGATACGACTGCCCCAAGCGCAGGGCGCAAGCCGAACTGGACAAATTTCGCCGCCGCCGGCCTGCCGCGACCTCGGTTGCGGCTGTTGTATCCGGTGGCGTGAAGTGGCGTAACGCGTAGCCAGTTGGACATCAAGATCACGTATCCGACCCCGAAGAGGGTCAAACCAAGCTGGAGGTGGAGCAGAAGGTCTATCTTGGCATCGTGGCGGTGCTGGTGCTTCATCAACTCAACACCGCGAAGCGAGTGGCATAATGTCAGCAAATTTCAAGCCGCCAAAAGATGACACAGATGGACGAGCGAGGCGGCATGTGTCGGAGAGCAAATGCTAAAATCGCATGGAAATTACCGGCTGTGAAGGTGCAAAGTGACCGAGAATACAGAGACTGTGGTTTATCGTTCCCTCAGTTTGGGCGCAGGTGTACAGAGTTCGGTTTTGGCTCTGCTGTTGAGCAGGTCCGACCCGCAACTGCTCGAGTTGGGGTATCCCCAGCCGGATGTTGCTGTGTTTGCCGACACCGGATGGGAACCGCATTACGTTTACGCACACTTGGACTGGCTTGAGTCCCAACTGAACTACCCGCTGGTGAGGGTTTCCGCAGGTGATTTGCGCTCCAATATTAAACTCGGGCGAACTGTTTCAGGGCATCAGTTCATTGATGTCCCGTTCTTCTTGGTAGACGAGAACGGCAAGAAAGGCATGCTGCGCCGCCAATGCACAAATCACTACAAGATCAAACCCATCTATCGGAGCATCAGGAAGTTGGCTGGAGGGCGTCCGGGCCGACCATTTCCTGCCGATACCCACGTCGAGATGTGGTTGGGAATCTCTCTCGATGAGGTTGGGCGGATGAAGCCCAGCAGGGAGACTTGGGTCGAACATCGCTGGCCCTTGGTTGACTTGGGCATGTCGCGCAGTGATTGCTTGGATTGGTTTTCGTCTGAGTACCCGGGTCGCTACCTGCCTCGCTCCGCCTGTGTGATATGTCCCTATCGTTCCGACGAACACTGGCTTGAGCTGAAGCATTCTGAACCTAGCAGTTTTGAAGAGGCGGTTAGATTCGACCGTTGGTTGCGGCATAATAAGTCCAACCCCGTTCGACAGATTCTGAACGGCCGTCCCTATCTTCATTCAGCGCGTCGGCCCCTTGCGAGTGTCATTGCAGCACGGGAATCTGAAGGGCTGGAAAACATCAACCATTTCAACGAAGAGTGCGAGGGCCTTTGTGGTATCTGAGCAGAACCCGAGCGTAATCGTTCCTAGATTTGCTCTGCACGCCTATCAACGCCAGGTGCTCCGGGACATCCTTGGAACTTTGGCCTTGCCCGAGCGCCGCGTGGTCGCTCATTTGCCTACTGGGGCTGGGAAAACGCGTATAGCTGCCCATGCTGCGTGTCGGATTTTGAACGACAGCGACACCGGTCGCTCTCTTGTCATCTGGCTGGCGTCAACCGAGGAATTGTGCGAGCAAGCTGCTGAGACGTTGGCTGCTGCTTGGGCAAGTCTTGGTCAAAGGGAGATTGCCGTACACAGGTGTTGGGGCGCGACTCGTTTGGATTCGGCCCGACTGGACGCTGGTTTCCTCATTACTGGGTTGGCCAAGTTGCGCTCCGTCGCGAGTCAAGACCTTACCCTCTTGCCTCAACTGGCTGGTCGCACCTCTGGCGTCATATTTGATGAGGCACACCAGGCGGTTGCGCCGACCTATTCATTTCTGATTGAACAACTGTGCAGCGTGAGGCCACCGCTGCTCGGTCTCACTGCTACGCCGGGTCGGACGGCGAATCTTTCCGGTGCTGATTATGATCTCGCTGAGATGTTCAATCGCCATAAGGTTTCTATAGACGCCCAGGGCTATGACAGCCCCGTTACGTATTTGATCCAGAATAGGTACCTCGCCAATCCGCATTTCATACCTGTAGCGTTTTCTTCGCAGATTCCTATTTCTGATCCGCCCTCCGGTGCAGACTATAGTCTCGGTGATTTGGATAGATTGGGTCGCGACCAGCAACGTATTTCGACGATAATCGGCCTCGCCAAAGATGCCGTTCAACGACATCAAAGAACGATTGTGTTTTGTCCCTCCGTCGGCAACGCTGTGACCTGCCATAGTCATTTGGTAGCGGATGGGATCAGATCTTACGTCGTTACCGGTGAGACGCCTGCTGATGACCGCAGAGTTGCGATTGAAGTTTTCAAAAGTGATGATGCCGAGCACATGGTCATGCTCAACTTTGGCGTTCTCACTGCGGGTTTTGATGCTCCGCGGACCCGTTGCGTCATAATAGCCCGTCCTACGACCTCTCTAGTGCTTTACTCTCAGATGGTAGGCAGGGCCTTGCGGGGGCCCCGAGCTGGCGGGAATGCAACTGCTGAGGTCTACACCGTGGCAGACACGAATTTGCCTGGTTTCGGCTCTGTAGCCGATGCCTTCACGAATTGGGAGGAATTATGGTCGGACATGCGGATGTCCTCGGCGACGTAGATCGCAGTCTGTTCCCGAGCAGCTTCACAATCCGCGCTTTGAGGGATAGTCGCTATCACAATTCGGCGTATGCAATAGCCGAATTGATCGACAATGCCGTTGAGGCTGGTGCTCCCCACATTGAGCTGCTCTGCATGGAAGAGCCAACTCCCGGGCAAGCGCGGACACGGCGCCGTGTCTCGGAGATTGCTGTCCTTGACAACGGCCCGGGGATGGACGTGAAGACTCTATTGGAAGCTCTCAAGTTTGGGGGAGGAACTCGCCACGATTCTGTCAGGGGGATTGGGAAATACGGTATGGGGCTACCCACTTCGTCCATGTCCCAGTGCAAGAAGGTCGATGTTTGGACTTGGCAGGACGGGCCAAATTCGGTCTGGCACTCCAGTATTGACGCTGATGCCATTGAGCGAGGCGATCATCTTGTCCCTCTTCCTGACCAAGAGACTCCCCTCCCTGACGTTTGGCGGCGCGCCGGTAGCGACACGATAATCCAGGGGCGCTCCGGGACTCTCGTTAGATGGAGCAAATTGGACAAAATCCAATGGAAAACCAGTCGCGGAATAATTGACAACACATCCCGTGAAGTTGGGCGGATCCACCGCCACTACATTGATGCCGGCATACACGAGATAAAGGCCGCCGCCTTTCTCAAAATCTCACCTGACGCTCTTGAGCAGGTAACGACCTTTGTTGCCAACGACCCACTGTACTTGATGGCTCGTACATCCGTCCCGGAGCCCCCATGGGATGAACAACCGATGTTCCAACCATGGGGCGAGCCGCGGTACTACACCTCGACTGGTGAGGGTGGCAAGGAGGTTACGATTGAGGTCAAGTATTCCATCGTGAGGCCGGAGGCTCTGCGAACAGATGGCCTCTCGCAAAATCCCGGTAACACCGAACGCGGTAGGCATGCGCGTCACAACATTGGCGTCTCGGTCGTGCGCGAGGACAGGGAGATAGTTCTCGAAGATGCCTTCCTTAGGGAAGGTGGTAGCGCTGAAAACCCCCAAAACCGATGGTGGGGCTGTGAGGTTCTCTTTTGGCGTGATTCTGATGAGCTTTTTGGGGTCGACCACAACAAACAGATGGCAGCGAATTTCACCCAGGCTGCCAAAACTTTGGCTCGTGATGACCGTCCGAATCAGGTCGTGTTGGACGAGCTCGGAATAGATGACGATCTCATTTACCAGATCGTGGGGGACATCCGCGACCAGACTCGTGCGATGATGGGCCAGATTCGCCAGATGTTTGCGCAGAAGCGGACCCCGCCTCCCAGACCTGGTCCCGGTCCCAGCACTCCGGAGCATACCGCTGTGAAAACGGCAACTGAAGCAGACCGTGAGGCCGTGTCATCTGGGGTAGAACCCCCTACCAAGACCGACATTGATCGGGATCAAATCCCTCCTGAGCAAAGGGAGGAGGGTTTGACCGAGCAATTTGTTGAGCTAGGCCAGGCACGCGAGGATGCTCAGAAGTTGGCTAGGCATCTGGTTGAGGAAGACCTTTCATATCAGTTCAATTCTTCCCAGCTCGATGGGTCGCTCATGTTCAATGTGCGCTCTAACCAGGCGGTCCTGCATATCAATCTCAACACTGACCATCCGATCTATGACCTTCTCAGCCACATCGAAGGAGACTTGGATTCCAGTTTGGATCCAGACGACCCCGCTTTCCAGGCCAGCGTCGCGATTCGTCTTTTGCTTTCCTCTTGGGCCCGCATGGAAGACCAAACCGAAATTCGGGAAGATCGGATCCGCATTCAGAACATCGCCATCAATTGGGGGCGCCACGTTGAAAAGGTGATCACTCACCTTAGGGAGCGCAGCGAGTGAATCCGTGCGAATCACATGGGGATGTTTTGCTGAAGTCGGCCGCTGGCGCTGGTCGTGTGTTGATCGTGGCTCCCTACATCAAGGTCGATGTGCTCAAAAGAGTATTGGGCGTCGTCAGCCCCGATGCGTCGATCACTTGTGTGACCAAATGGACCCCCCACGATCTCGCATCAGGCGTATCAGACATCCAATGTCGTGATGCTGTGATAAGCCATGGTGGTTCGTTCAAGCTCCATTCGTCGCTCCATGCCAAGTACTACCGCTTCGATGACATCGTCCTCGTTGGCTCCGCCAACTTGTCATCCGCCGCGATGGGCTGGGCCCGATTCTCGAATGTGGAGATCTTGTGTACTCCGGCGGTTGATTTTGGTGCCTCTTCCTTTGAACGATGGGTGCTCCAGAATGCGCGGGAAATAAGCGACCACGAGTTTCTCCTCTGGGAATCGATCCTGAAGACTGCGGTAAGTGGCTTCGAACACGTAATTGCTCAGCCATTTTTCATTGACGACTGGAGGCCGGCTACGAGGGATCCTCGCCATCTAGAGGTTGCTTACTGCGGCAGTGCCGACCAGATTGCATCATTCGATGAGCAGAGCGCAGTGATTCGAGATTTACAGGCCATGCGAATCCCGGAAAGCATGACTATCGAAGAGCTTCGAGTATGGGCCTCCGCGTGTCTTCTCTCCTCGCCGTTTGTGACGGATGTGATTACTTTGGGTGGTGACCATGAGGACGAAGCTTCCGCCGTATTGGCCGAGAGATACGGGCTCTCGATGGCTGAAGCCCGGCGGAGTAGACAGACGGCGGTGAACTGGCTGATATATCTAGGATTATCGGGTTCTGATTAGACATACGAGGGGGTAAATCCTGTCCTGCATGAGTTCTTGGCGATTGCGGTTTAACCCGAATCCACCGAAGGGATGCGGCGGCGGCGGTCAGACGAGGGATGAAGGGTCAGGGAATGTGCTGGCGAGGACCTGATGCCGATGAAATGGACGATGCGGGGGGTGTGCCCCACGCCAGGGGGATGTTGACGGCCGTTGGTAGAGGCGTTGGGAGCGATTTTCAGCGCAGGTCGCAGGCGGAGACCCTCAGGGGCGCAGCCTAGGGCGCTGATGGTCCAGGCGTAGGGTGTCATCGTGGACAAGTCAAAGGCCAAGGGCGGCGTCAGGAGGGGAGCGGTACAGCGCGCAGCTTCGCCAAGGCGGAGCAGAACTGATTTTGCCAGGGCCAGCCCTGGGGCAGATGAAGGGTGAGGCGGCGTGCCTTGCGGGTGAGCCGTCCGGCCAGGGAGAAGAAACTTCTCCTGAGGGTCTTGGTGGTGATCATCTGCTCGCCCAGACCGATGCGCGTTGTCCAGTGAGCCAGGTTATGGGCCATGACCTGTACAGCCCGGCGGCGTTGGCGGGGAAGTGTCCCGAAGGTAGATGGTTGAGCCCTACGCCGTACTTGAGACCGCGGATGGCGTTCTCGATCTCGGTGTGGTATCGGGGTCTGCTTCGCCGTAATGTACGCCATTACTCGCTGGAGGGGTTCTGGTTGTGACCGTGGTCACGCGGGTGATGGTTGCCAGCATTGCCGGGGACCTGCCGGGATTCCAATCGGGACGAAACGGTGGTCGTTTGCGACCCCCTCGCGCTGTTGTGGAGAAGTTCGACACTTGCCGGAGCGACACGCCACCGTGGTTGGAAAGTTTCTCGCCGCGTCCACGTGTGTGGTCTCGCCGCAGTCGTTGCATTGGAAGTCCAGGTAGTGGCTCCAACTGCTAACCAGTTTCATCATCTGCTGCTACCTCTGCGTCATAGGCCGTATCTGTCGCGGTGTGCGACGTCGTGGTGGCAATCGCGCCCATCACAGAAGGGAGACGCTCTCAGCCCGTCCACAATCGGGCGTGCGAGTTTTTGGCGAGTTTCGCTGAACGGGATATGGTCCATGTGTGGACGATTTCGACGCTGTCCGGCTGTGGGGTCCGCTTGGGCCGGCATTACGAAGCGGGGTCTCGGCGCCGGGCTCCCGGGCAGTCGGGCGATTGGATGGATCCCCCGTCGTTATGATTTCGACAATCAACGGCGTGGTCTGGGCGGCGTGCCGCTTCGGACAGCACGGGAGCGATTGGTATGTCGAGCAAGGTTTTCAGGATGTGGCCGACGTTGGCGCTGGCGTTGTTGGTGGCGGCGGTCTGGCATTGGGGCGTTCCGGCGGAACCGGCTGCGGCGCAGACTGTGCCCGCATCGACACCAGCGAGTCGGCTCTCCGTCAATTGGCAGTGGACTGGAGGTACAGTCAGACTGTCGGCGAGCGGTCTTACGCCGGACACCAGAGCGTTTGCCTATGTTCTATGGTCGGCCGATTCGGCTCCTTCTTGCCGCGACATGTCGGTCGTTGCCAATCAGGTTGGCGACGACCTGGTGGATAGTGACGGCGACGTGGCCTTCACGTTGATGGTGGAGCCGCCTCGTTTCCAAGCTGGCGACCACAATTATCTCTGCGTCATTGACGGGTTGCAGCGTGGCATTGACCTGGCTCCTCTCCGGCTGCGGGTAGTGGAGCGGCCGCCTTATTACCGCATGCGTCTTGACGTGACGAGCATAGTGCAGGCGCCTGACGACGACTACGTAGGGGGCGCCATGCCTCGGCATTTCGCCGTCGTTGACGGCCGTCATTGGGACAACTGGAGGTTGCCGCAGCGTCGTACCTTCGGGATTGCGGGGAGGCTGGGGCACATGTCGAACTTGGGGCAGACTGCCACCGCCGATCCAGTGCTGTTTCCCGGCGTCGGCGGTGGAGTGGAAGTGGCCAACTCGTTCACCACCGGCGGAGTGGCTTCCGACCGTTTCGTGATCAGCAGCGTCGTTGTCGACTTCGGCGCCAACGCGCACAACGCCAGAGTCGGCATCTACTCTAATGACGTGGCTGCGGGTGGACAGCCGGGTGTTCGGATTGGCAGCGACCTGCATTGGTCCGGCGTCAGCAAGAGCGGGGAGGTCACCTTTGCCCGTGGCGACCTTTTCTTGGCCGGTGACACTACGTATTGGCTGGTTTTCAAGTCGAACGTCGCGCAAGGCTCCGAGGAGCCCATAGTGAGGACGGTCGACAACGGCAGTGAGGATGACGGCGGGCTTGCGAGTTGGTCCATTGGGGACTCCTACAAGTATCGCAACGGGAGTACGGGCGATTGGAGTACGTTTGATGGCAGCAGTCGCGTTCTGCGGTTTCGCGTCAACGTTGCCGAGGCTACTCCCAAGGGTGTCGACGTGATGCCGACCGCGTTGTCGGTGTCCGAGGGTTCCTCGAGCACCTACAGGGTGAGGCTGAATGCACCCCCGGCCAGTGCGGTTACGGTCACGGTGAGCAAGGGGGGCGGCGGGGACACGGACCTGACCGTGGACACAGACCCAAACACCGCGGACGACCAGAACACGCTGACCTTCACCACGGACAACTGGGAGACGTGGCAGAACGTGAGGGTGAAGGCCGCGCAGGACGACACGGACAGTTCGCACGGTGAAGCGACCTTCACCCACCGGGCAACGAGCTCGGACCCCGGTTACAACATCACTGATATTGCCAGCGTCACAGCCACCGAGGCCGATGACGACGACGGTGCCGCGCCCACGTGCGCCTCGGCGACGGTGGTCGGCGATGAGCTGACGATAACGTGCGACGAGGCCATGAAGATCAATTCCAGGCCTGCCGAGAGTGCTTTTGCAGTGACTGTTGATGGTGTGAAGCGTGATGTGAGCGGTTATACCATTTCGGGCTCTGTTGTGATTCTGGATCTGGTCCGCCCTGTTGCGCCAGCCCAAACTGTGATGGTGGCTTACATCAAACCTGATGTGGGCGATGTTCTTGAGGACTGGGCGGGCCACGCCCTTCCGTCGTTTACGGAACCCATTGAGGCGACAAATGACTCGGATTATACGCCGCCGACCGTGAGCTCGGCGACGGTGAATGAAAATACGCTTGTCGTCGCCTTCAACGAAGAGTTGGCGGCGGCGGGCGGTTTGGACAACGGCGCCTTCGTGGTGAAGAAGACGACCGAGACCGGGGAGATTACCGTCGGCCTGAGCGGGTCGCCGGTCATCAACGGCAGGACGGTGACTCTGACCCTGGCCAGCCCGGTGGTCTCAACCGATACCGATGTGGAGGTGAGCTACACCAAGCCGGACACTGGTTCCAACAACAAGCTGAAAGACGTCGCCAACAATGAGGTGGGCAACTTCTCGCAAGCGGTGAAGATTGGTCGGTTGCATGACGGTCCTTTGGTGTCCACCTACGGCCAGTGGCATCGCTGCCAGGATCGCTTGGTGGGCGGTTCCGGGATCCGGTTGGGATGCAGTTGGGAGGAGCCCCCCGCTGGTGGTGGCAGCCAGGATGAGGTTTATCTGGAACCCGTGGAGCGCACTGCTGCGCCGGTGCAGGTGCCTGGCGACACGATGCAGCTGCGCATATTTCTGAATGACGCTGACCTGGGCGTTCGCAAGGCTGCGGAGCGTTACGTGGTCTTCTGGGGACCGGTGGACCTTTGGCTGCTGGGAGCAGGCAGCGGTATTGAACCCCAGGATTTCGTGATACAGGGAGAGCATCTGGCTGGAATTCGCAGCCGCACGGTGGTCCAGGACGATCTGGTGAACGGGGCGTTCACCTTGGATCTGGAGCGCAGCTCCGCCAACTACCGGGGCGACACCTTTGTGGCTTTGGTTCCGTGCAACGACGACTACTTGGAGGGAAAGTTCGGCGGTGATGAATTCAACCGCGCTCAGCGAGCGTTTGGGGACTGTACTGAGCGTTCGGCTGCTGGCCTGCCTCCCCTGAATGAAGGTGATTCCGATTCGACTCCGAAGGGCGTTCAGGAGGCTTGGTCGCAGCACGACCCGCTCAGCGGCTTGGGGCTTTCCTGTAGCGTGACGCTCAGTGGTGAAGGGAGCCGCACCATTCGTTGCAGGAACGATCTGGTTAAGTCCGTGACCTGGGATGAGTACAAACACTGCATGGACTTGCTTAGTTCGATTACCGAGGGCGGTTCCATCAAGTGCGGGATGGGACACCAGAGAAAGCCGTACGGTGCCTCTGCAACTACCAATTGGGGTTCTACGCGTTACAACGCGGCGATGGCCTTCTATGGATTTGTCATCGACTGGCAGCGGGGATATTCCGGCGGCCAGGGGCGGCCGGGTTGCGACGTCAACCTGCTGCCGTACCGCATCGTCGAGGACAGGTACGTTGGATTTCCAGATTTGGGCACCGGAAAGTGGCTGACCGGCGAGGTCGGCGGCGCCAGCGACGAGGATTGCATTGCCGATCCGGACGAGGACGAGGTGACCGTCGGCTTCTACACCCCTGAGTCTGATGAGAGTTGGTCCGATGCACAGAAGGACTGGCATGACACGCATCCGGTGCACTTCGCGGTGTATGTCTCCGGCATGGCGTCGGAGTACGCCGGCGCCGTTGATGTCGGTGGCGTTGCTGATTGGAGGCGTGTTCCACTGGGAACTTGGGATGTGGATGAGTCAGTGCCCTACGGCAGGGTTCGGGGGTTGACCAGGCTTGGCCTGTGGTATCCGCACTCCGGAGCTGGCGTCAGTGAGGTTTCCGGCGTCAGGCTGCCTTCGATGGAGTCCATGAACGGTGGCAAGGGCCTGACCGTGCCGCGGGACTTTGCTGGTCTGGACGGGGTGGTGCGCCTTTACGTGGTGCCCTGTCTCCCGACGTACTCGGAGAGGGGCATTACACTGGGCGTCTGTGAGGACCTGCCGGCCAGGACGGGCCCGGTTTCTCCCGTCCTCTTCGGTTTGGAAGCTCGCCAGGTCGGCCCCTTCGGGTTCGACCGGAATACATCCATCATTGCGTACTCCATCGGCGTGACGGTGATCTTCCGCTCCGGTCCGGACGGCGAGGGGGTGTCGCGTTCCGTTTCGCATCCTCCCACGGTCAGGGAGCCTGCGGGCCATGTTTGCGGGCTTGTCTCGGTTGCGCCCGATGGCGGCAGCTCCTATTGGCCCGAGGTCACAGTGCAGGGTGGGGCATGTGATCGTAACGACTTGAACGTCGTTCCGGTGACAATATCCAACGCCGGTGGCGCCGGCGATGACCGTCTGGTGGTTTACGCCACCGGCGGTCGCACCGAGGGTCTCGACAAGGTGCGCATGAGACGCGCCGGCGTTGATGCAGGCGACCGTGAATTTGGCCGTCTGGGCCTGCGTGAGCGAGAGTTCGTCTTGACCGGATCCGGTTCGGAGACTCTTCACGTCAGTGCCGACCTGGCCAATCGGAGCGGCGAAGTCTGGCTGGTTGCCTACAGTTGCGGCGGAACATCCCGTTCCGCGAGATGTCCTTCGGTCAACAGGGACCGCGTTCCCGTCGTCTATGACATCGCGGTTCCTTCCGCTTTCGTGATCGTGGTCAAGTTCACGGCGGCCGCCGGTCTGAGGCACACTGAGCTTGCTCCGGTATGTCAGGGCGCCGACTGCGACATCGAAGTTGGCAAGGATGTTCCCGTGTTGCGTGAGGCGGTTCCTGATGCTCCTGATGGTACTTGCGGCGCAAGTTCCTATCCGTCGGCGCCTTCCGGCGGCTTGATCTACTGGCCTGACCGTTTGGTTTCCGGCGGCGCGTGCGCTCCCGATGGCCTCGAGGACGTGGAGGTGGCGTTCCACAACGCCACCGGCGTGGGCGGTCAGCGCCTCGTGGTGTATGCCACCGGCGGTCGTGGTCCTGGATTGGAAAGGGTCCAAGTCAACCGCGCCGGCGAACCTGCCGGCCGCGCCGGCCTGCGCCGGGTGGAATTCACGTTGGGGGCTGGTGAGACCAGCCGTGTTCTGGTGAGCCCGGACTTGGCGGACGACGATGGTCGGGTTCTGCTCCTTGCGTACCATTGTTCAGAGGGTTCTGGCGGTTGTCCGGCGGTGACGTCAGAAACGGACGCGGTAACCTACGCGGTGGACCGCCGTCCGCTGTTCCAGGTTTTGGTTCAGTACGACGACGAGCTGTTGTCGCCTTCCGGGTTGGCAATCTGTCGGGGCGACAGTTGCTCAGAGATCTACGAGTTGGAGCGATTTGAGAGGCCGCCTGGCCAGGATTGCTCGGCTTCGGCGTCTTACTCCGGTGGTGAGCTTTACTGGCCGGACCGCGTAGTGGCTGGTGGCGCCTGCGACCGCCGTGATTTGGACGACGTCACGGTCACGTTCAGTGCGCCTTCGTCGTCTTCCGAAGAACGCTTGTTGGTGTACGTCACAGGCGGGCGTTCGCCCGGTCTGGAGACAGTGAATGTCCGCAGGGAAGAGCCAGGGACTCCCGGTGTAGCGGTTGGGCGTTTTGACGTTTCTATTCCTTTCCCTGAGGATGTTGACGTAAACGGTTCCGGTGTTCGCGCCAACTTGGCTGCTGTGACTGGAGTCTTGGACGGAAAGGATTGGGTCCAGGATGGGTTGACTGCTGTCGAGAATCGGATTCTCGACGCGATGCGGCAGCTGGCTGGTCGTTATGAAGGTGCTGAGCGGGTCGCCGGGATGTCCTTCTTGGATCATGTTGACGACACTGACTATATTACCGTTATGGCCTTGGTTAAGGCTGCGGAGAAGGGCGTGGCTGATGACATCGTTGAACATTCGGTTTTCGATGGAGACATTGACGACGATGAACGTTTATTGGTGATCGGTGCGTCCCAGTACTCCGACGGCGGAGTCGCCGCGGTCACTGGTCGTCTCGATGAAGGAGAGTACGATGTCGAGATGGAAGAATCCTCCACTGCTGATACTCCGAGCTTGGTGGTCTGGGTTGCCCGTGATCAGAAGAGCGTCGGGGCGGTTCCTAATGCTGCCGATTTGGTGAAGGCTTCTGTGGAGTCCATGGAAGAAATGATGGGGCGTCCATTCCCAATCAGCCATGTGGTGATGTTCTTGGACTCTGGGATGTTCGCGCGTGGGAGCAGTTCTCATGGTTTCAACTACGGAGGCGTTGTTTTTGCTGTCCGTCCTGATCTCGAGCATCCTGCTCGGACCATTATTCATGAGGTGGCGCACTACTACTGGTACGGTGCTCGGATCTGGATTGACGAGGGAATGGCCGACACTGCCATTGCTGTGTTTGGGGCGAGGCCGAGCTTGGACGTTCCGATGGATCGGTTGGAGCGCAGCGAGGAAGAGTGTCCTCATTATGATAACCTCAGCGAACTGGATCCTGTTGCCGATGATCTGCCGAGAGTTGACGAGCTTTGCCCGTACTATCTGGGACAGCAGTTGTTCCTGGATTTGAGGGAGACCCTTGGTGTCGCCGACTTTCGCGCTGGCGTCCGTCGTCTTTACGACACCATATTAGCGAAGGAGGCTCAGGGGGTCCGATGGGGTTATTGGGCCAATGTAGATGACCTGAGGGAAGCTTTCTCCGGCAATGAAGTTGCTCAAGAGGTCATTGACCGTCACTGGTTCCCGGCAATATCTGGCTCGGTGGTCAGTGATTCCCCCTTCTTGGGCCGTTTGGGTTTGCGGCAGGAAACGTTGACGATTCCTGCTGACGGTGCGGCTACGGTCAGCGTAAGCCCTGACTTGGCGCGGTTGGACGGTCACGTCTGGTTGCTTGCCTACCGCTGCGACTCGTCGTACGGCGACAGTGGCTGTCCCGTACTGGGTACGCCTGTCCGTAACGGCTATGACCTTCCCAAAGGTCCTGACTTCGCCGTGCGCGTCAAGTACACCAAAGAGTCTGGCTTGACGCCTGCGGATCTTCAGGAGGTCTGTCGTGGGCAGCAGTGCGACATCGCGCATCCTTGGCTACGCCGTGCGGAGCCTTCAGTCGACGAATGCTCCGTTCAGTTGGGAGCGCACTGGGATTTCTGGCCCGACCGGGTGGTCCGCGGAGGTGGTTGCCACTTCCGTGGCCTTCACTACGGCTCCGTCGATTTCCGTGCCGAAGGCGCAGAGAAGTTCGTGGTGTACACCACGGGCGGCGTCAAGCCTGGTCTTGACCTGGTGCGGGTTTACGGCGTGCTCGGGACAGATGACAACACGGATGGGGAACAGTTGGGGCGCAGTGGGTTGAGAGAGACGCGAGTTGATCTCGCGCCCGGCGGAGAGGAGCAGGTGTGGGTGCGTTCCGACATGGCCGATGACGACGGCAACGTGTGGTTGTTCGTCTACCGGTGCTTGACGGCCTACGGGGACGCGGGCTGTCCCTTGGTCGGTCGCGACGCAATACGGCCATCTTATGACGTGCCCATCCGGCCGGCTTTCGTGGTCCGGGTCGGGTTCCTCGAAGCTGCGGACGCCAGCCGCTCCAGCCTGACGGTGGACTGCCCCCGTGGCGCGGGAACGTGCCAGCTCACGGCGACCTTCCGCACTGCTGACGGAGAGACTTTGCCTGGCACGGTGGAGTTCCGCGTGGACAACGGTGCTCTGGGCGCGACTGGCTCGACGGCACAAACCTCGACCAAGCGGAATGACGGAGGGCACCAGTTCAAGGAAACTCTGATCCTGCCGCCGGCTGGAAGCGTGGTCAACATTGAGGCGGAACTCTTGGGTGACGGCGTAATCCTACTCGGACAGGCGGGAGTGGCCGGAACCCTCGACCGGCTGTCAGTGCGCGTGATGCGGTGCTCCGGCGAAGTGGCATCGTGTCATACCGAAGCTGCGGAAGAGGCCGAGGGCCTGTTGCCCGGCGAATGGTTCGTGCTGCGTGCGTCGGGCCACGACTCCGCCGGAAACACGGTTTTCAGCACCGGCAGCGTTGCCCAGGCCATCTGCGCCGCCGGGCCTTCTGGCCCTTGGCCTACGTTCCGGCTCCGGTCAAACCACCTGAAGTCGTACAGTTACGGTGCGCCGCAGCCCGATGATCGCGGCCATGTCGGCTGCGCTATCCGAGTTGCGGACGACGCGCCGGTGGGCAGGCACAACATCGCCGTCTCCTACGGCGCGATGACCGTTCCGACTCAGGTCGCAGTAATCGTCGATAGGTCGAAACTCGGCTTCATTGGCCTGACGGGGCCTTCCCGCCTGGAGTCGGGGGAAGAAGGCGAATACACCGCGATTGGTTACACGATGGACGGCATTCCTGCGGCCTTTGACGGTGGCTGCCTGAAGTTGCGGGTGACCGGCCCGCTGGAGTCGAACGACGGCGGCTCGTCGGACGATCAATGTCTGACCGAGGGGTTGTCCCTCTCCGGAGAGAAGTTCACCGTCACGGCTAGTGACGATCTTCTCTACAACACCGATGCTTCGGTGGGCGTAGAGTACGGCGGACGGAAAAGGGTCATGCACGTTCTGGTAGTGCCAGCCGAAGATGAAGCCGCTCCCTCGCCAGTTGCTCCGTCGTCGTCGCACATCACGGATTTGACCATTACGCCGGAAGGCTCTCAGTTGAGGGTCAGCTGGACGGCAAGTCCGACGGCTGACTTCGAGAGCCTGCGGGCGCAGGTCTGGCTGGTGATCGGCGGAGAGGACGTGTTCCTGCCCGGGTGCATGGGTGGCGAGCCCCATGACGTGTCGACTTACGAGGTCTTCTGCCTGCTGAGCTACGGCCAGTCGGGAGACGTTTACCACGCGGCGGTCGGCTTCCTTCGCCATGACGGCACTGCCGTGCCGGTTGAAACTGCCCAGTGGGTCCGGCCCTGATGTTGTGGGAATACCTCGGGTTTCCGCGTTTCAGGGTCTGCGAGGCCTGCTGCGTACCCGGACGGGGCAACCTCCACCTGTCCGGGTACGTTTTCTTGAGTTAGACGCTGGGCAATGGCCCTCTGGACGGTCTCACCCGCTCACGGCGGCTGAGTTGACATAGGGGAGCGTTATCATCCGCCCGATTCTCAACGTTTTGGAGGAACTTCGATGATTACTGCTTTTCCCCCCGAAAATGCCAGCCGTTTTGTCATTTGGGGCGTCGTCGCCGTGCTGGCACTGGCGTTGGCCTTTGTGCCCGGTTCCGCCGGCGCTCAGACGCCCGGACCGGCGAAACCGGCGAATTTGACCGCGTACCCCGCCAACACGGAGGGTGAAATCATCCTGCACTGGGACGCCTCGAAGGGAGCAACGCATTACCGCGTCTGCCGCAGACCGGCGGACGGCTCCGGCAGATGGGGCTGCCTCGACAGCCCGGACAACAGCGCCCTGCTCACCCGCCTCCAGGTTGGCGCGGCGTACCACTTCGCCGTTGCCGCGCACGGCGAGTACCTGCATTCGTCCTGGGCTTGGACTGAAGCCGTGGTCGGGATTCCGGAAGCCGCGCGTTGCCCTGTCACCGGGCTGCCGTTACCGGACGGATACCTGTCGGTAGGACAGACCACGACCCACGTGTCGGGGCGGACCTTCACCCTCACCAGCATCACGCCAAAAGGGGGAATCACACAAGGCGAGTCCGATTTCCCGCCCTTGGCCGGCCGTCAGTACGTGGAAGTGTGCGGAAAGGTGACGGCGCCCGCCGGTGTGGAAAAGGACTTCGCACCGGGTAGCGACAACAACATGATCACCGACCGGGGCGTTGGTTTTCGGGTACCTGATGACCGCGTGACGGACTGGTCGGAGGTAGGTGCCGTGCCGGAGGGCGAGACCCGCAGCGCGTGCGACGTGTGGGAAGTTCCCGCCGGTGCCGGAACCGTCTATTACGCGGTCAACAACTGGCTGGAGCATCCGGGCGTTTATCGGGTTGAACTTTTTCCTGACGTGACCAACGTTTCGGCGAATGAGTAGAGGTTGGTTCGCCACGCGGTTGCCCGCCGGTGGTCGCATCTGACATCTGCTTTGCGTCGATTAGTTTTGCCGGTTCGCCGCTTGTGACTGGCCTCGCTGCTGGGCTGCATCAGTCCGCTAGCTGGGGACGTCTCCCTCGAGGATGATGGAGTGGTGGACTGCCTCGTCAATGGCCGCAGTGGTCATGGGGTTGGCGAATTTTCCTTACGGCCGGCGGCTGACGACGGCGGGCCGGCCGCCGGGGTATTGGTGCGGTTCGGGAGCGTGGGCCAATTACTCGGTGACGGCCTGCGCCCTGAGGATTACCGATAGCGGCCAACTGCGCGACCGGTTTGGAAACGACCGGTTGAAGTCCTCACGCTGGATTTATCCCCCGCTGGTCAGGCCAGCTCACTGTGTACCCGTACTTCTTTCGAGTTTCTGGCACATTCCGGTTACGGCGCTTGGGCGGGTCCAAGGACCCTGTAGCCATTGTTCTCCTCCGTCCGCTCGGCCACCGGCAATATCTCAACCACCACGTTGGCCAGGCCGACGACCTCGCCGTTCTCGTCGAAGCTGTAGCCATCACCGATTGCGCCGCTCCAGGTTATTCCGTAGAGGCAGTCCCTGAACGCATCGGCGTCCTGGTCGTCGTCGGTCTGGCGCAGACATTCCGCGGTGATGTAGAGGTCGTCGTATGCCGAGCCCACGTACCAGGAAAGGGTCAGGTAGTCATAGCGCTCCCTGAATTTTTGCAGCACCCGCTGTCCCTTCTCGTTGGACGGGTCAATGTCGGCCAGGATGGCCTTGACGCCCGTGGCGGCCTCACCGGCAATCTCCAGCGCCGTGGTTCCGGCCCCCACGTCCTCCGTGTAGATGGGACCCTGGTAACCCAGCTCTCTCAACTGTTTGATGATCGTACCGCCGGTGAATTCCGACTGCGCGGCCAGGTGAACGCCATCGGGGTTGGCGCTCACCAGCTTGGTCAGATACGTCCGGAAGTCGGCGATGTCCGAGGCGTAACGCTCCTCGGCCACCACTGTGCCGCCCAGCTTCAGGAACTGCTCGACGGAGGTCCGCCGAATGCCCTCGGCGTAGTCGGTGAGCTCCGTGACCGTTGCCAGCGTGCGTACACCGTCGGCCCACATGACGTTGCCGGTTTCAAGGCCCCGTTGCTGGTCGCTCATGGCCGTGCGGAAGATGTAGTCGCCGGCATTGGCGATATCCGGATTGGTGGCCAGACCGGAGAAGAGGACCACGCCGTCGGCTTCGGCCAGGGGCGCCGCGCCGAGCATGGCGCCGCTGCACGAGGTGCCGAGGATTATTTTGACGCCGTCAACGTCGGTCAGTTTGTTGTAGGCGGTGATGGCGTCCTGGGCGGCGCACTTCGAATCCTCCACGACGAGTTCGAGCATACGGCCGTTGATACCGCCGGCGGCGTTGACCTCGTCAGCTGCCATCTGCTTGGCCTGGACGGAAACGGTGCCGTAGGTTTCGCCCGGGCCGGTGAGAGATTCCATGACGCCGACCCGAAAAGGTTGGTCAGAAGCCGTCACCGCAACGGTGGTCTGCTCCGCAGTGGGTTGCTCCACCATGGTGGTGGTGGGTTGAGGCGGAGGAGCGGGGGGAGCGCCGTCGTTGCCCCCGCAGGCGATGGACGCGAGGACAGAAAGAGTCGCGACGGTGAGCGGAACGATCCAGTTCTTTGACAAAACACGCATTAGTCCTCCCTTGGGCGGTCAAATGGCACGACGAGCGTTTTATCACCTGCCCGAATGGGCCGCAGGTAATTCTACGAGTTGGTGTTCGCTCAATCATGCAAGGCCATATGCGGTTCGAAATGACTTTTCGTTCCTGAACCGAACGGCGGCACGGGAGAGCTGGGGAGGCCCGCCGTTCGGTTGGGCGAGGTTTCGGCCAGGTCTCCGCTCCGGCAGGCGCTGGCGTGGTGTACAAGTGCCTTTCAGCGAACCGCCCTACACGTCCCATCGAATGATCGACATGGGAAACGGCCTCCGGCGCGTATTTGCTGCCTTGAGGTGAATTCCTGTACTGGCGGGAAAAGGGCGCCACAGGGCCCCGTTGGGGTGAAAGCGATGGGCCGAAAACAAAACTGGCCGCTCCGACTACGGAGCGGCCAGCGTCGCCGTCGGTCGGCGATTGTAGTGGTTCGCCGCCGGTGACGGGACCTGGGCGGGTAGCCGCTGGTGCGTTGCTGAACTTCGCCAGAGTGCCCTGGTTTCTGCGCTGGGGCCGCCGTGCGCCCCTCTGACAGGTCTGGTGCAGATTTCCCTGCTGCGCGTAGAACGGACCTCAGCGTGGCTGATTGGACACGGTGGGCGTCGCTGGGCTGGGCCTGGACTCGGTGGTAACGGAACTGGCCGCCTCGTAGTTGATGTCGTACGGCGGAGCCGTCGGGCGGCGACCGTCAGGCAGAAAACCGCGCTGAGGCGCCGGAGAGGCCGTCGGGGCCCTGGAGGTAAAATCTCCACCTGGGGCTGGAGAGGCCGTCCAGGAGTACGAGGCGCGGGAAATCGCGGTGTCCTGGGATCAGTGTCTCAAGTGTGGACGCCGGCCATTTACGACTTCCCTATGGCGCCGTCGAGCGGATTCCTCCGGGGAATGGCATCAAGCCGGTTTCCTAGTTCTGGTCCGTGATGTTACAAAGAACTCCCGTCGGATCGTCGCCAAACTGCCCGACAGGAGTTCGAGGAGGAAGTGCTCATGATTGACCTGTTCCGAACCGGGGCAATGGTTTTCGGTCTGGCCGTGATATTCGCCGTAGCCGGCGTACTTCTCGGACGAGGAGGTAGATAGCCGACAGCATGAGGAGCATGCCGAAGGTCATCGTCCCATAGAGCAGCCAATTGGTGAGGTCATCGAGGCTGCATTCCATTTTTGCCTCCGCAACGTTGGTGCCGCAACAAGGCTACAGGGTCGGAACCCGCCCCGGTACCTTGTCAAGCTGTTACGTAAGATTATCCGATAGCCGGATGAAGGAGCGCCGCTCCCGGGCCGACTTGGAGACTCTCTTGAGCTGGCGCAGGCCGTTGCCGCAGCTGGCGGCCACGACAACGCCACCTTCCACATTGGCAACGTGTACGAGATTCTCTTCGACGACTATTGCTTTGATGTCGCTCCCTGCTGCGCCGTGCTGATGCACTTTCCCGACAACCAGAGGGCGTTGCAGGAAGTCAGCCGTGTGTTGAAACCCGGTGCATGACCGCCGGCTGCTAGATGACATGCGGGAGGTTCTATTCGTCCTTACCGGTTGCCGGCATGAGATGCAGAAGCCTTGGTCACGGGGTGGCATGGGCTTGGCAGCGCCGGAGGTGGCCTGTGGCGTCAAGGGGCGGGCGAGTCTTGGCGACTGGCATCCGGCAAACTCTGACGGTCAGGATTCGGGTGATGCTAAAGAGCGTTATCATTGGTCGCAGTTGTTGCAAGGCGGGGGGCTGACCAGGGCCCCTGGTAAAGCGGAGAACCGGAGGTTTCAGATGGATCCTACGCAGTTGGGCGAACTGTTGCGACGCCATAAAGCGATTTCGGAATGTCAGCGGCTGTTGGTTGAGCGGCTGGGCCAAACCGGCCGGGATTTGGAGATTTTGGGGAAAGCCCTGCGTGAGGTACCTTCTGAAGTGAAGTTGCCCGATTCGAGCTTCCTTGCCTCGGCTAATGGGGCGGAACACAGGGTGCCTCATTCGGCACTGGACGTGGACATTTTGGTGAAACAGTTGAGTGACTTGGAAGACAACGCGACGGCTCTTCGTGAGATTGAGGCGAAACTGATTGAGGAAGGCTTCGGCGGTTACGTTCCGGGAGCCGGAGGGAACTCGGCCCAAGCGGCAACAGGCGGGTGACGGCAGTTGAGCAATTGTGGAGACGGACCAGGGCGACGCTGTTGTGGAGCCGATACCCGGTTGGATGGCCTTTCCGACAGAAGCGGAACGTTTCGGGGATGCTCCAACTTCCGCCGGAAACGGCCCCCGGGCGCGCTTTCGCGACCGTGATGCGGAAATTGTGCTAATGACGCTAAAACGGCGCCACTCGGCGCAGTTAGTGTAAACGTGGTGTCCCAGAGGCGAAACCGTCCGCTCTGTCGCTGGTGGCGGTTGGCGTTCCTTCTGGGATGGTGCGCGCGGGTTCGAGGTGCCTGTAGGGATGTTCAACCGTAGAGACGCGGTAGTTTACGTAGAGCTTCGCCGGGAGGCGGCCAGACCGTGCGCCGCGTAGTGATGTAGTTTGAAATGGGGTATCACGAATCCCGATAGTCAAAGACAAACGCGGCCTTTGACCGTCCGCAGTTTCCAGCCTACGATTGACATCAGCCAATTATCTACACCAACCGGAGCAGGAATATGACCAGTCCAGCCATTGCATTGCCCTTTGTGCGAGTCAAAATCGACCATCCGAACTATCCTGACCTTGGACAGCCCTGTCGAGTCGGCACCGCCGTCGGCATTCACGCCTACGACCCGTTCTACGAGGATTTAAAACGAGACCTGGACAGGGGAATGTCGCACAGCGGACCGTTTGACCCACAAACGCTCCGGCCCATGTATGCCGGCGGAGAGGTCCCAGTATCTTTCCATCACACTGCCTGGCGAGTGACGGTCCGCAACTTGGCGACCGACATCGCCCTACCCGGCGAAATCGTGCACTACATCGACGACCTCGCGGCCCAAGCCGACGCCGCCCACAGCACGAATTGTGCCGTCAAACCGTCAGACACCGAGTTCAACGGCAACGCCATCGTCGGACTGCTACTGGAATCTGTCGAGGCAGAAGCTACAGCGGAAGTTTACGTGCTGCTCCAGTTCGCAAGGCGGGACTGGCACTGGCTCTCCTGCCCCGCCGCCGAACGACTGCCCAACACTCGCAACGGAGAGTGGGTGTTCCGCAGCACCAGGGTGCCACTCTCCATGTTCTTCGAACACCTGCAAGAAGGCGGCAACATTGACGACTTCATAGACGACCACGACACGGTTTCGAGAGAACAGGTCACCCAAGTCCTCCAGCACACGGCACTGGACTTGGACAAATACGCAGATCCAAACCAGAGCACAACGTTCCCGACCTCCGCGGCAGCGCCAAGAACATGAGAGTGATGCTCGACCACTGCACGCCTGCCACCATACGACGGCACCTCCCGGAACACGAGGTGTTCACCGCAGCACAGATGGGATGGCAGACCCACCAAAACGGGGAGATCATCGCAGCCGCAGAGGCGGCAGGCTTTGACACCTTCGTCACATCAGACCAGAACATCCCCAACCAAGTCAGTGTGCGAAACCGGCAGATCGCTATCATCGTGCTAACCAGCAACCACCGACCCAGTGTCGCGGCCCAAGCCGACGCAATATCCGAAGCCATCCACCAGACTCGGATGGGACAAGTCAACACAGTGAACACGCCAGACATCAGAACCCGCTGAACGAGCCAACTCATGGCCACACCATGCCACAGTCATGCTGATTCGTCCCCAAGTCGGACAGTATGTGACGCGATAGCCCGTGGCCTTCCATTGGAAAACACCGACATATTTGCGGTAGTTAGCACGCTGACAATTGTCAGCGACTATCGGGATTCCTGACCCCCAGTTTCAAACTGCGTCATTACCGTGCGTCTCGACTTCTGCTGCCGCGGTCTCATCGTCGCTGCCGTAGTATGCAGCGGCGTGTGTTGTGGCAACTGGTGGTGGCTCTGAGCTACGGTTGGCTGTCACGGATATGACGTCGTGAAAAACGCGACGCGCGAGGCGTTGTCTTGTTTAGTGGTGGGTGGCGTTTCCGGGTGGTATTCTGTCGCGATGGCCGTTTTGTTACTTTCCGAAACCAAGTTCACCATCTTCCCGGAAAGTGCCCGTGTCCAAACTCTGGGAAAAGAGGATTCTCCGATCCTCAGGACAATGCCATCACAAATTGGAGGTTCTGCATGACCACATTGTTTTCCCGAGTAATTCCCAAGTTCACTACTCGGCTAGAGGATGTCGCAGTCGAATCGTTGGGGCACATCCTGACCGAGTCCAACGTCGCAAGGGAAGTGCTTCAACAGATGTTGAGCGTCGGAGGCGTTGAAATTGCGGCGTTGGGCGAGGTCAGGACGCAACCCAGCGGCGAGAGGGGAGAGAGACCGGACTTGTCTGTGGAAGATGCCCACGGTACTGAGCGGGTGTTGATTGAAGCCAAGTTCTGGGCCGCTCTGACGGATAACCAACCTGTCAGCTACTTGAAACGGTTGAGCGACAGCGTTCCTTCGGTGCTGATGTTTGTTGTTCCCGTGCTACGAATGGAAACGCTGTGGCCTGAGGTGTGCCGGTTGTCGCGAGACGCGGGGTACTCCGTGCTGCCAGATTCTGAAACGGGAGGCCTGCGGAGCGCCGCCGTCAATGAGAGTGGACCCCGTTTGATGCTGACCAGTTGGGCTGCACTTCTCAATGCGATGTCTGCCCAGTCAAGTGGGGACCCTGTGATGCTGGCCGACATTCAGCAGCTACGTGGGTTGACCGAGCAAATGGATTCTGAGGCTTTCTTGCCGCTACGGCCTGAAGAATTTGCGCCATGGATTGCCCGTCGTATGCGACAACTACCAGGATTGATTGATGACGCGACCGACCGTGCGAGGGAGTTGGGTTGGGTAAGCACCGAGCGCTTGGCGCGGACCCCGCTGACATCAGGCTACGGGCGTTACATCCGACTCGCTGGTGTGTACGCGAGATTTGACATCAACTTTGATCATTGGGCAGAGCGCGGTGACACTCCGCTGTGGCTGTGGCTCTACAACGTAAACGACCTCGATGAGGAGGCCATCGGGGATCGACTGTCGACTTATGCTTTGGAGAAAACCGGAGCCGAACTCAGCGAGGATTGGGTGTTGCCCATCATTCTGCCAACGGGTGAAGAGTACGAGACCGTGCTTCGTGCCGTGGTCAACACGCTCGTCGACGTCGGCAGAGTCATCAATCCTGACGGTCCGTGATTTCCTGACCACCGCGGTGACATTTCATCAGAGAAAGGGTGTCGGCGGCCGCCCGGACGGCTGTGTGGCGCAAAGAAGCGGCGTCTGGTGCCAGCAATGCAACTGGCTGCCACGTCGTCGGTGGCAGACTGCGTCGCCGTCGGTCCGCGCTTAGCAGAACGTGGCCAGGTTCGTCCGCAAACGGCCCCTGGGCGCGTTTCCGTGGCCTTGAGGTGGAATTTGCTGTACCAATGCGAAAACGGCGCCTTGTGGCCCCGCGGTGAAAGTGGTGAGGTGTGACGAAACCGGCCGTCCTGTCGCCGGTATCCGGTGGCGGCGTTGCTGGCCACTGTGATGGATCTCGGGGCTGTCGTCCAGGTGGAGTGTGCCTCGGGGTGCGGCCATTGGCTGTACTCGGGTCGGGGACCGTTTGAGGTCCTTGCCACTGACCGGTGTCGTTGTATGCTTCAGTCGTCCGCAGCGGAGAGCACGCTCGTGTATTCGGCGTTGCCGAAGTCGTCGAATTCGTCGTCTTCTTCAAATTCGACGTTCGCGTTGACGCTAATCGGCATTGTACTGTCGATCATTCCGTTGTTGCGCAACGCTTCTTGTAGGGCCTCGCGTCCACCGGAGATGGGCTTGTCCATGGCTTGAGCAATCAAGTTCAGCAGGGCTTCGCCGCGTTCCACGAAGAATTGGTTGAAGTCGTCCGAATCTAGGGTTGCTTGGTTTATCCAATGGGATTCCAAGGCATGTTCAAGGTCACGGTTGGCGTTGCGCAGGTTGCGGATGT
>MPNC01000019.1 GCA_002238825.1 SAR202 cluster bacterium bin87
GGGACAGCGGCACCCTGCGGGGCAAGCGGGCCGTCTGGGGCGGGCGCGCCCGAGTACGAGCCATTTTGTATATGGGAGCGATGGTAGCCAGCCGTCACAACCCGGTCATCCGCGACTTCTACCAGAAACTGCTGGCAGCCGGTAAGCCGAAGAAGGTGGCACTCGTCGCGTGCATGCGCAAACTGCTGGTCATACTCAACTCCATGCTCAAACACGGCTCCCCGTGGTGCGATATGACACAGCCAGAAGTCGCTCATTCCTATTGACATTAAAGACAGTTGCTACCGGACTCGACCCGCCATTGCCCTCACGGCCAGCGCGCCGTTTCGGGTCTGCTTTCGGCTCGAGGAACCGCCGGAGCCTCCCGGCGATGAACCCGAGGTTGCTCCAACGCAGCAGGACGGGTGGTATCTGCGCTACCTGCTGCAATCCCACGAGGACCCGAGCCTGCTGCTGCCCGCCAGCGCGGTCTGGAAAACCGGCCGCCAGCGGGTCCGACAGCTGGAGCGGGACGGCTTCAACCCCCGTGAGTTCCTGCTGGCGTCATTGGGCCAGGCCAGCGGGGTCTGCGCCGGCGTGGCCGACAGCCTGCAGCGAAAGAGACCGGAGGGCCGGAAGCTGGACGCCGCCGCGGCGTACCAGTTCCTGACCAGGGAATGCATGGCGCTGGAAGAGGCTGGCTACGGCATCATCCTGCCGGCATGGTGGACCCGCCGGGGAACCAGGACCAAACCCACGGTCAGGGCCAACGTGAAGACCCCGCAGATGCAGGGTGGGGGCGGCGTATCGCTGGCCACCAACCTGGAGCTGGACCTTGAGGTGGCATTGGGGGACCAGGTCATGACCGCCCGGGAGCTGGAGGCGCTGGCCCAGCTGAAAACGCCGCTGGTGAGACTGCGGGGGCAGTGGGTGGAGCTCAACGCTGGCGAGATACAAGCGGCGCTGGATTTCTGGAACCGGAAGGGCGAGACCACCCTGAGGGACGTCATCCGGCTGGCGGTGGGCGCCGGCGAGACGCCGGGCGGGTTCGACGTGGACGGCGTGGCGGCCACCGGATGGGTGGAGGACCTGCTGGGGCAGCTCACTGGACGGGCCGAGTTCCAGGAACTGGAAGCTCCGGAGGGGTTCTGCGGGACGCTGCGTCCCTACCAGCAGCGGGGCTATTCCTGGCTGGCGTTCCTGCGGCGCTGGGGGTTGGGCGCCTGCCTGGCCGACGACATGGGCCTGGGCAAGACGGTCCAGACCCTGGCGGCCATCCAGCAGGACCGCAGGGAAGGGGTAAGGGAACCGACGCTGTTGGTATGCCCGACCTCGGTGCTGAACAACTGGCGCAAGGAGGCCGCCCGGTTCACGCCCGACCTGCCGCTGATGGTGCATCACGGCCCGGGCCGCAAACGGGACGCCGAATTCGTTGAGATGGCCCGTCGGCACGCCATGGTGGTGGCCAGCTACGGGGTGCTGGCGCGGGACGTCGGGTTCATGGCCGAGGTGCCGTGGCGGGGCATCGTGCTGGATGAGGCCCAGAACATCAAGAACCCGGCCACCCGACAGGCCCGGGCCGCGCGGTCGCTGGGCGCCGATTACCGGATAGCCCTGACCGGCACGCCCGTGGAGAACCACGTGGGCGACCTGTGGTCGGTGATGCAGTTCCTGAACCCGGGCCTGCTGGGAACGGAGAGCGAGTTCAAGCGCAACTACTTCGTGCCCATCCAGGCGGAACGGGACGAGGGCGCGGCCCAGCGGCTGCAGTGTGCCACCGGCCCCTTCATCCTGCGGAGGCTCAAAACCGACCGGGCCATCATCACCGACCTGCCGGACAAGATGGAGACCCGGGAGTTCTGCCCTTTGACCCGGGAGCAGGCGACCCTGTACGAGGCGGTATTGCAGGAAGCGGAACAGGCTTGGGAAGATGCCGAGGGCATCGAGCGGCGGGGCGCGATACTTGGCACGCTGACCAAGTTGAAGCAGGTTTGCAACCACCCCCGTCAGTTGCTGGGAGACAATTCCGCCATCGCCGGCCGGTCGGGCAAACTGGCCCGGTTGCAGGAGATGCTGGAGGAAATCATCGCGGTGGGCGACCGCGCCCTGATATTCAGCCAGTTCGCCGAGATGGGCGCCATCCTGCAGCGGCACATCCAGGACACCTTCGGCCGGGAGGCCCTGTTCCTGCACGGTGGGGTCTCCAGGCGCCAGCGGGACCGGATGGTGGAGCGGTTCCAGGACGCAGGGAACGGGCCGCCAGTGTTCATCCTGTCGCTGCGGGCCGGCGGCACCGGGCTGAACCTGACGGCGGCCAGCCACGTCTTTCACTACGACCGCTGGTGGAACCCGGCCGTGGAGAACCAGGCCACGGACCGCGCCTTCCGCATCGGCCAGACCAGCAACGTCCAGGTGCACAAGTTCATGTGCGCCGGCACCCTGGAGGAGCGGATCGATATGATGATTGAGGCCAAGCAGGCCACCGCCGAGCGCGTGGTTGGGACGGGCGAAGGCTGGCTGACCGAATTGTCCAACGACGAACTGCGCGATGTGCTCAGCCTGAGCTCGGAAGCCGCCGTCGCATGAAACCGGTCGCAACCAACACCATGATCCGCGGACTACAGGACTGAACGCCGTGGTCTATTACGATTTTGAGTACACCCGTCCCCGGGAAGCCAGGGGCGGTATCCGGGCGCAATCAAAGCGGGGCGACTTCGGCGCCAGTTGGTGGGCCAGGCGCTGGGTGCAGGCTTTGGAGAGATTCAGCATGGGCTCCAGGCTCTCTCGGGGCCGGTCCTACGCCCGCCGGGGGCAGGTGGTGTCCATTGAGGTGGGTCCGGGCGAGGTGGCGGCCAGCGTCCAGGGTTCCCGAAAGCGGCCCTACCGGGTCAGCATCGCGGTCGCCACGCTGCCGGGCTCCGATTTGCACAGCCTCCAGGCTGCCCTGGCCGAGCGGCCGGTATTCGCTGCCAGCTTGCTGGCGCGCCGGATGCCGGAGAACATCGAGGATGCGTTTGCCGATGTCGGCCTGTCCCTGTTTCCGTCGCGGAAAAGCGACCTGGAAACCCATTGCTCATGCCCCGACTTCGCCAACCCGTGCAAGCACATCGCGGCCGTGTACCTGCTGCTGGGGGAGGAGTTCGACCGCGATCCGTTCCTGATCTTCAGGATGCGGGGCATCGAGCGGGATGAGCTGTTGGGACCCGACCTGCGGAAATCCGCCGAGGCCAGCGCCTGGGTATCCCCGACGCTGCCACCGGAGCCGCTGCCCGCGGACCCCGACGCATTCTGGCAGCGACCCGAATGGGACGACAATTACGACGACCTCATCGGGCCGGCCCGGGTGCCTGAGGAGCAGGCTGCGCTGCCCAGGCAGCTGGGCCGTTTCCCCTTGTGGCAGGGCAGCGAGGAGTTCCTGCCGGCGCTGGAGGCTGTCTACGTCCGGGCTTCGCAGACCGGATTGGAACTGTACCTGGACACAGACCTATCCCCACAATCGGCCGTCGAGGGTCTGGACGACCGCCCATTTTGACCGGGGAATAGTCTCTGATGACGGCCTTCCTTGTCGTCGCCTGACGGCCAGCGTTGGGCCTTGCCCGAAAAGTCGCCCACAAAGCGGGCTTTTCGGGCAAAGCCGGGTGGAGACGATGGTGGATCCAGGGAGTACAGTGCGTAGATCGAAGTCTATAGTGAAACGGTCGAGAGCAAGGACCGTTTCCAGCTGTACGAGCGGCAAACAATACTGGCCACCAATCTCGATCTTGAGCATGTCTCTGGCGGGAACATACGGTATCCCGGGTGGGAGTACCGCCATGATGCGTCTTTCGCGGATCAATGTCCTCCGTGCGCTCGGTGGTTTTCCTGAGGCAATGGACTGGCTACAGCGATGATGTTCACTCTATGCGCGGTCAATGAGATCAAGCAACTGGCGTTTTTCTCCTTTTTCGCCATCGCGCTGCTCACCGGCCCGGCGACCGGGTTGGCAGTCTGTTGGTCACTCGGCTGGGTCCAGAAACTGAAAGGCGTGGCAGTTGGATCCGCCGTGGGGGCGTTGGCGGTGGTGGCCTTGGCCTTTATGGTTGACGCCACGGGCAGGGACCTGACGCCAGTGTCCGGCGAACTCATCCGGCATACATTTCCCTGCGGGCCACCGGACTTGTCCGGTAATGTCACCCTGGGTTGGACGATGCTGTACGCGGTGAAGGTGGCGGCGATCATTCTGACCACAAAATTCGCCACTACCTCCCTGCTGTCCCTCAGCTCGGTGGCTATGCAGCTCGGGATGCGGTTTAGACGGAACCTGCGCCAGCGGCCCGGTCCGGATTGAACCTCCGGACCAGCACTGCCCGTACGTCGCCCACAAAGCGGCCTTTTCAGGCAGATTCCGGATTTTTCGGGCAAGGCCCCAGCGTTGGGAATCAAGGGAGGGAAAGTCGGGCCGACGGTATTCACCATAATGCTGACATTCTGAGTGCTAGGGCAACTCACTCGACGTAATGACCCTTATGCGAACCACGGCGGGTATCAATAGGGCGGAGGATGGCGGAACGGCGCACGGGTAAGTCATCTCCACGGATGCTTTGCGGCGGAACTTCGAAATGGTGCTGGCCGTGGGTGCACAAAATGCTGATGTTTCGGTAACATTTCTGAATGAGGCAACAGGCCCCCTCAGCACCCCGCGACAATCACCTCTTCGGTGGATTGGGGTTTAGCTGCGATACATGGAGTGTACGAGGCCGGGGATAGTGCCGAAGCCGAATAAGCAAACCTATACACGGTGTAAACTGACGGAGCCTTGGGCGGAGTACTGCTAGAGGTGAACAACCTACCAGAATGAGGGGAATTTGTTTGGACATCTACAACCCTGGACAATTGCAAGACCATAGAGTCAACGTCATCAAACAAGCTGGCCGCGCACGGGCCGAATTGAATAACCTCATGCCCGACCCTATGGAAGCCTTGCGTGCGATGAAGTTCGAGAGAATGGGCTTCAACCCGCTGGATGGAACCCCACTAAACCTAATTGAGCAACTGAACCAGACTTTTCACGACCTGGCTTCCTTCGCGGCGGCGAGCTACCTGCTTGAACGCTTCCCACAATGCGAGGGACTGCGCCTTGCTCCACAATTTGCGGCCGGGAGCGACATCGCGAGTATCATGCCGGGTTTGGTGGCGGCGGAAGTATTCGCTGCTGTAAGTCCCACGAACAACCTTAAGCTGAAGAAGGACGCCCAGAAGGTGGACGGGACACCAGCTGAGCACCGCTTTGTCTTCTTTTATTCGCCCAATGATGCTCCGGCTCCGATTGAAAACGTCCGTCAGCAGTTTCCCGCTGTCCAGATCCGGCCCTTGACGTGGGGTGAAATGCTAGGACAGCGGTAGAAGACGCGAGAGGCGCCACTGCGGGAATAAATGCGGAGACGGGTGGACTGAATCCCAGCTCACTGGGTTCAATTTGGTCTGGGAGGGGAACGTTGGCCTTGCCGCCCTCTTCGATCATCTTGCGGAACTGTGGGCGGTCAGGGATGCGCCGGCTCTGGGCGTCGTCCACCTACTCTGGCGCGATGGAGTAGCCGTTCTTCTCGGCGTAGTCCCCCAAGGCCCGCAACTGGGTGGCCACTGAGAGGTCAACGTCCTAGCGGTCGCTGTATACCCGGGCGTACAGCGCCGCCGGGGTCAGGGGTTGGAACTGCTCGGGTCGACTCCGGTAAGGGGCAGAATCGTACGCTAACGCCGCCAAATCTGTTATCGCGCTTTGGCCACCGGTATTCGCTGGTGAGAATGATGTGAGCAACGAGCTCGGGCTCGACCGTCAGGCCGGCGTGTTGCCGCTGTCTGACTGCTTCGCCGAGATGGGCGATATTCCAGGAAATGACGATGGCGGTGAGCAGGTTGAGCCCGGCCATGCGGTAGTGCTGCCCTCGCTGGGGCGGTCGCGGATTTCGCCCTGGCGTCCGATCCGGAGCGCGCTCTTGAGCGCGTGATGAGCCTCGCCATTGTTCATTCCGCTACGCGCGGCGCTGTCCGTAAGGAGACCGTCTATCGCACACTTAACCGTCACTTTGTTCCTTAGCGTACGATTCTGCCCCCTACCGGAATCGACCCTATTAGGGTTGATCCGGCCGGTTTTGCGGCACGCCGGCCTCCGATTTACAATAACTGCGTCGCGTGGTTGTGGCCTCTGCGGGACACCCCCTTTAGCTCGGCTCGGCCGCCCGCAGGATAACCGTTGTGGGCGGCCATCGTATTGGCGCCGCCCTCCAGGTACAGTCCAGGGGACGGACAGTTCAGCGGGGAGAGTATTTCATGGCGGAAACGCCCCGAGGCGTTCTGATCGCGATCGACTGGGAGAACATCCGACGCGGGGCGCAGATCTACGGCCGCACCGTGAGGCCAGCCGAGTTGTGCCGGGCCATGACGGACGTGGGGAGCATCTTCGGAGCGGTGCAGGGAGGCAAGGCCTTCGGCGACTGGTCGCTGCGGCCCGACGACGGACGGGAGTTCGCCGAGCAGGACATCGTGCCGTACCACGCGCCGCGCACCGCCGCCGGCAAGGACCGGACCGATCCAGCCATCCTGTTGGAGGTCTACGACTGGGTCCGGGACCGGGATGACTGCGCCACCATCATCCTGGGCTCGGGAGATGCCGACTACCAGGTCCTGGTGGATCGTGCCAGGCTCCACGGGCGGCGCATCGTGCTGTGCGCCTTCAGCCAGTCGGTGTCGCGGGACATGCTGGCCACCGCTCCGCTGTTTCCGCTGGAAGCAGAGCTGGGCATCCGGCTGGCGGAGCACGGCGACGTGGAGGTTGGGATTGCACCCGCCCAAGCTACGGACGATGGCGACGTCGATGACCTCCTGGCGAAGTTCGTACGGGAGATGCACCGGCTGGAGGGCCGGATGAACTTCGTAGGCTACGGAATGCTGTGCAACCAGTGGATGCTGGACTGGGGGATCGCCTGGAACGAGCACGAGTGCCGGCGGCTGGTCGACGAGTACCTCGATGCCGGCATCGTGGAGCGCCACGAGGTGGTGAACCCGAACAATCCCGACTGGCCCACGGCCGCGATTCGGTTGGTGCGCGCCAACGAGATGGTGCGGGCGGCGCTGGGGTTCAGCGACGGACCCGCATCAGACCCGGTTCCGGCGCGCTGATGTTGCTCCAGACGCCCGGGGCTGGCTGCAAACTGCACGTTGCCGGCGAACCGGCGGACTGCAACCAGCGAATGGTGATCGCCGGTGGCCTTGGAACCCGTTGCCCTGAGATGCGGTTCGTTGTGGCACCCAACGCTGGAAACTATACTCGAACGGCGATGCTGCGAGGACGAGAGCGATGATAGGGGGTGTCGCTGTGACCCGGGTGCGCGTGGAAATCGAGGGCAGCGCTGATGAGGTGGTTCGGGTCCTGCGGCATCTTGGGAGCGCGGGACGAAACGCAACTGCGTATGGTGCCGGCGGGTCAGGGGAGGCGCCGGCTGGCGGCGGAGATGATGCGACGCCAGTCACCGGGACACTAGGCGTGGCGGGATCCGGCGAAACGTCTCCGGCCGAATGGACGGAGGTCCTGGCCGGCGAATTCCTGGCTGGGCTGGAACCGGTGGCCAGGCGAATGGCGCTACACGTGTGGAGAGCCGGTACGGCGGGCATCCACCGGAGCACCCTGTGCCAGCGTGCGGAGCTGACGCCCGGGGAGTTGTGCTCGCTCATGATGCGGATGGGACAGGCGCTGCGGAGGTTTCAGCAGGAACGCGGGGTGGCGCTGTCCCGGCCGTTGGCGGCCAACAGCCCGCTGCAGAGCTACTTCGTCGATCGCGACTTCGCCGCGGTGGCGAGGTCCCACATGTTCGGCGAGAGGGTGCCGCCCCAGTTGGCCAATGGCGCGGGGCGCCCCTGACGGATCCTGTCGTTGGGCGGTCGGGGCAGATGACGGTGCAGCGTTTGTGGACCGTGCTGGTGATTATGGTCTGCCTGTGGGTCGCGCTGGCCTGCGAGGAGGATGGCGACGACCGGATAGTGCGTCGGTATGCCGATTGCATGGCGGACCCCAACACCACCCTGCATCGGCGGACCATGTCCAACGCGGTAGGTTCGGTGCCGCTGAGCGCCGGGGCGATTGAGGCGCGGTTGCGCGCTCAACTGGAGCGAGGGGAGGTCACGATGGCGGAGATCAGGGCCGACTACGCCCGCTACTGTGAGTAGGTTTGGGCGAGAGCTGCGAAAATGGCATTGGGAAAGGCGCTTGGGCTGACGAAACCCACCGTGATACTGGCGGACGATAGTGCCCTGCCGGCCGATTCACGTAATAGCCCTTGAGTGAACCAAGGCCGCCATCAATAGGGCGGAGGACGCCGGGCCGGCGCACAGACAAAACATCTCTATAGATGCTTTGCGGCGGCAATTCTAAATCGTGCTGACCGTGGGTTCCCCCTGGTATTAATGCTCCGGTAACTTTTCTCAATGAGGCGACAGGGACAGTTGGCGATATGGCGTGGCGTCGTGGCGAACCGTCGAGCGAACACTGCGCAACAAGATCTGCTGACTGAGCGTTACCAGAAGGGAGCGGAGATCCTTGGCAGCGAAGTTCTCTCAGTCAGATGGAGCGGCATGCCGCAATCTAGGCCCGCGCTGCTGCTAAGGTGAGGATGTTCTGCGGAACCGATAATCTGGCTGAACGCATCATAGACGATCTGTGCGACGGCACCAAGGCACCGAGGCCAGAGAGCCCTCCGTCTACACACGGTGCCGACAGGATGAGCTGCACCAGCCGCAAGGGGGTGATCAAGCACGCGGACGTTATCACCGTGTTTAACGCGCCGCCGCGATCTACCAGAGAACTGGGACCGCCTGCAGGTGGATGGTGCCGGTGGTGAAGCCGACTAAGCGGGCCACCTTATGAGCTGGTCACCACCGGTTCAGATGCCTAGGTGGTCAGCCTATCCTTGACTTTAGCGTACGCCATCCACGCGGCTCCTTCGGCGTGGACAGCGAGCTTAAGGGTTGGGTCCTCGAATTCGACATTGCAACCTTGGCACAGACTTCTCTCAGGTTATCGAAAATCTCCGTCGCTGGCATCGGCAGTCAACTCCAACTCCTCCCGGATATATTCGCTCAGAGCGGTGGAGAAGTCTACAGTAAGTTGATTTGTGCATTCAGTCGTCCTGCCCAAGCCCAAGGAGTCCAGTTGACCTCGCCGGATTTCGATAGCTCGCTCGACTATGCGCTTGAAGTTTTCGAGGTCGAGTTCGCAACCGCATTCGACACAGACCGCTGAGATCTGCTCTTGGAGATGCGAAATGTTTTTCTGCATTTCTGGGGTAAGGGATCGCCAAAAATCATAGCAGGTGAGGCGGCGAACCAGCTGTTGGATTCCCCACCGACGGTCATCCTTCTCCCAGCAGCGTTCGCATGGAGGAGCAGTCTCTCTCACTGGATATTGCCAGTCCTCTACCGTTCGATTGACGGCGACGGTCTCTGCACGCCGTATTTCCTCGAACCTATCGTCCAATGGGCAATGGCGGAAATGCTGGTATGCCCTACACAAACCATCGGTCTCGAATTCGTCCACGAATAAGTCAATTCGGGTGCTGGGCCAGATCTTATACGAGACTACGCTTGGCGGCCAAGCGAGGCGTTCGTATTCGCGAGCTTTCATTACCGCGCCTTCCCGGGAAAGTGTTTCCAGCGCGTTCGCCACGTAGTAGTCGTTTAGCCAACGAGGCTTTTCGGGAGTGAGGTGCCCAAAATGCAGCCGTGTTGAAGACCGCGGGTCGCTGGTCAAGGAGCGCTCAAACGCTTGGGCATTGACGGACATAACCCGTTCTTGAATTTGAGCCTTCATGATCCGGTTGGCTCTCCATCGGCGGTACTTTGCCAGTAACCCTAGATATAAGTGCTTCGAAGTTCGCCAGGCCCATTGTCCGGTCCTCCGCCATAACCATCCCCAGATCTTCCAGCTGGCAATAGCGGATATGAAGCGACTGAGCTGGGTGATCACGGTCAGGAAGAATGCGAATGCACCCATGACCGTCATAATCGCGCCCAAATTACCTGTCTTTACGCTCTCCACGATGCCGTTCAGAAATTCCATGGGGTATACCTCGGCGAATTTGCCGATATCTGCGGACTGGTTTTATTCCGAAAACCGCGTGTGCGTTTGCTCGGACCGCGTCGGGATCGAAGGTCTCTAGACCAGGCATGTCAAGCCACTTTCGCCTTGCGGTGATTGCGGCAGGGGGTTCACTGATTGTTGGAAGCTGGCGATTGTCAACAGCTGGCGATTATCTCAAGTCCCATCCGCGGATTGACGACCGGGAACCGGTTTAACGGCTTCATCGTACATACTGGTTCTGCTCCGATACAGGTCGGAATAGTCAATCGCTCGAAGCACCAAGAGTTCCAAGTACTCCAGCGTCAGCTGTGAGTAATTTCGGATATCGTGAAACGTGCCACCTCCAGCATGGGCGTCAAAGTGCGATGCTCGCTGGTCCCTCCAAGCCTTGATGGCATCGATCCCATAATCTTCATCTATGGGGTTACTACTTCTGGGGGACCCGTACTCAGGCTGCACCACCCAACTGGTCGCCCCTTCTGGCGGATCCTTTACGCCTGTTATGGTTTGGGCGGCTCCCCAGGAGACGTTCTCGTAAGAGCCAATCCCATGGAACCTTTTTCCGGGCGGGATGCCATGACCACGTAGAAACGCCCCCATTGCGCCCGCTGGCAAGCGCGCTTTGTCGGGTGTGCCCGACCGCTGCTTGGCCTCGGATTCCAGCGTTGCGAGAGCAGCATTGAGCGCGTCGTGCGGAAGCTCCAGGGACGCTGCCCTTAGATAACCTTCAAGTATCGGAATGGCTGCTCCGAAACCGTGGCGCTTGTGCAGGCCGGGATCCAAGAAATGAGCCGGTACACCGTTCTCATCGGAATGCCGGTCGTAGTCTTCTTGGAAGTGGATCA
Source organism: SAR202 cluster bacterium bin87 (assembly GCA_002238825.1). Taxonomy (GTDB): domain Bacteria; phylum Chloroflexota; class Dehalococcoidia; order Lucifugimonadales; family UBA3495; genus Bin87. Next base: position 10,933 of record MPNC01000019.1, read on the forward strand.
GGAAGTTGGACGCAAAAGCGGGGAAGTCCATCGGCCATCTCTGGGGAAACCAGGTGAATTTACAGGGGACTTGCTTGGCGAATCGCTGTGGCAATTCTGCGTATGACCAGCCGCCGTGATCTCCGTAGCCGATAATGATGTCGGCGGTACGGAAGGCGCCGGAGCAGAACCCCAGAAGGTATTCCCATAGATCCACGACCCGATGCCCCTCATTCGCGTCAAGTTCTTGTTTGTCTGTCCTGCCGAAGGAAAAACGGTATTGTCGTCGGACTCCAGTCGGCCTGGTACCGAGAATGGCATGTGCTCGATCAATCGAACTTTCCAGCTCATAGCTGAACCAATACTCAACCTCCTTACCACCGCGCCGGTGATCGTTCAGAGAGCAAGTGAAATACGTGCCCGGGTATACGCCAGGCGCGGTATTTCGTTGGCACAACTCTGATTCTCCGAGTGGGGGCAAGCAGGGAAGGTCGTTGACCGAGAACCACCATTCGTGGCCCGCGGAGTGTTCATCAGAAGCCCACCAGCGATTACTGGTAACCTGCATGACGAAACTGGAAAGTCTTGCGGGATCGTCGGCGTCGGGGGGATGACGCTCGGGACGCCCTGCCTCGTTCAGGAAGAAGTCTGGCGCCGACATCAACCGGACGTCAAGGTCGTAATGGAAACCCTCGGGCAGCATGACACGCAACTGGAGCGGGTCGATCCGGTCGAACCATACTGCGCTGCCGTTGTCGGGATCGTACAACCAGGCCGGGGGTTCATTTGTATAGGAGACGATAGCCTGCAGGTGATCTTCGTCCGTCGACCGGAGAACAACGCTGTGTGCTTCAGCGAAGTCGTCGCCCCAAGCCAGACCGCCTTTCAGAACAACGTGGCCGCGTCGCGGATCCACTCTGAAGGGCAGGATCTCCCCAAACAGCTTACGCGCCAGATGCATCTCTTCTCCTGTTGACGTGCGCGGTCTCCGGTCGGCGGACGCTTTTAGCCCAAGCGTATGATGTCCTTGTTGAAGGAATTGGTCAGCATCGCAGCGCTTCTGACACTTTGTGGATCAAACGTTTCCAGGGCGTGCGTGCGCACATCTTGATCCATGAATGCCGAACGGTACAGGTCGGGCAGTTCAGAGAGTTTGGTGTGCCCCTTGGGGATTCGCACGGCTTGCAGGTTGAATGATGAGAACTCGATGCAGGGAAGCACGATTTCATCAATCCTGTCCAAGAAAACATCCGCAATATCCATCACCTGCTCCACCCTGGTTGTGAGCAGCACCAAGCAGTCGAGTTCCGTGAGAATCGATACCGCCTGGCTGGTAACTGGATCATCGTCGAAGCTGGGACTGCGTTTTGTTGCCGCTGCTAAATTCGCGTCCTCAATCAAGACGCTCGCTCCTCGTGGTATTCGGTCGGCTACCTCCAGCAATTCAGTAGGCGAAGCAAGCCTACCGAATAGGGCCGTGCCGTTGCTGAAAGCTTCGAACCCGGCCTTGTACCTCTCGGATATCCTTAATACCGAGTAGATGGATTTCCCGGACTCGGCTGGTCCGGTGACCAACTCCCACTGGCCCCTGGTTTCTCCGTGCAACATCGATGGTCCTCCGATTGGGAACGTTGCGCTGGTTAGCCGTTTGCATCCACGTGCCGCGCAACATAGAAAACGTTGGGACAATCCGGTGCCGGCCAATAGCACGGCACCGGAGACGGCGGATACCGCAATTGCGGGCGTCAGCGCTTCGCGAATGCGAAGTACAGCGTCATTCCCACGCTGACGATCAGCGCGATGAATGTCGCAACGGGGTACGCCCGTGCCAGTTCTTGTAGAGTGGCGAACAGTGCATCTATCGCTGGGGGAAGGGCATAAATCCCGACAATCACTAGAATCGGCAGTACTGCAACTGCCACCAGGGCGTTGTTCATAACTGGTCCTCCGTTGGTGAAGTTGGAAGCTCAGTGCCGGCCCGGACCACATGGGCCCGAGTGAGGCTGAGCTACTCGTAGACCAACGAAGGATTGATGCCGGCCGTCCATTTACGTCGCCAAGCGATTAGGCGAGTAAGAACGTTCTGCCGCAGGCGGGTCGTACAGGCCGACAATGGAAGCGGCCGTTCATGGACTCTTCCGAGTAGTAGGTAGCCAATTCGTCGTTTGTCAGCAACGGGGAGCCGACGTATCTCTCCAACAGTGGCAGATATCAGGGCGGCAAGGGCAGTGAAAACAGCCCAAATTGCGACCAGATGTTTGACAAGCGGTGTGACCTCTACTGTAGCGTCAGTTATGAACCCCGCCATCACAGCTGGGGGGTCAGCACCGACCGCGGCGGCGAGCAATCCCAAGCCGATGGTCGCGCCGACCATCACGTAAAGCACAGGCCGGAACAGCACGATGGCCAACCACACGGACAGGCGAATCCAAAGCGGGTATCTGTGGTTGTCGAGGCCCATGTTTCAATTTTATCAGGAAACGGTTTAGTTTCGGACGGATCATAGGTCGCTCGTATATGTGCCAACAATATCGTTGCCAACAATATCGTTGCCATGGTATTCTGATGGCGTCACCATGAATTGGTCGGGCTGGAGATTCAATGACGACACTACGGACAAGCAGCAATTGGGTCGATGGAGACCGCTTCTTCGACCGTGAGGCGGAACTGCAATTGTTGCGCGAACGGGTGGAGAACGGAACCCACACGTTGTTGACTGCCCAGCGCCGCATGGGAAAGACGAGCTTGGTGCGTGAACTCCTGCGTCGGTTGGATGAGACAGGCGAGTTTGCGACAGTGTTCGTGGATTTGGAAGGCGCCATGGACGCCGCGGATGCTGTCGCCGAGATGGCCAGCCAAGCCCGGTCACTTCAGGACGTTCGGGGTAGGATAATGTCGTGGGCGAGCAACAGTCTTCGGGGCGTTCTCGACAACGTTGAGGAGCTGGGCGTTTCCGAGTTTCGGGTAAGACTTCGCGGGGGGATTGATGCCGGGAACTGGCAGCGGATCGGTGATCAGGTGTTTGAAGCTTTGGCGTCCAACGAGCGTCCGGTGGTGCTGGCCGTCGACGAGTTGCCCATACTAATCAACCGTTTGCTGAAGGGGCACGAGTACCACATCACCGCCGAACGTCTGTCGGTTACCGACAGTTTCATGGGGTGGTTGAGGAGGTGCTGCCAGGCGCATCAGGGACAGGTCTGCCTGATTATCTCGGGGAGCGTCGGGCTGGAGCCAGTTTTAAGCCAAGCCAGGCTCAGCGCCCATGCGAATGTCTATGAGCCTTTTGACCTGAGAGCCTGGGACCATGATGTTGCCGCCGATTGCCTGTCGGCGTTGGGTCGGGGGCACGGGATAGAGCTTCCTGAGGAGGTGCAGCGTGAGATGTGCCTGCGTCTGCGCTGCTGCGTTCCCCATCACGTTCAGCGATTTTTCCATCACATCTATGAGCATCTAGTTAGGAATCAGCGCCACGAGGCGACCCTGGACGACGTTGATCTCGTGTACCAGCGGGACCTGCTCAGCGTCAGGGGTCAAAGGGACTTGGTTCACTACGAGGAACGGCTGCGGATGGTCCTGGGGGACGAGGGCTATACCGACGCTCTGAGCCTGCTGTCCGAGGCTGCGGTGAATGGCGGACTGCTTACGCACCCGGTGGTTGACCTCTACCGCGATGAATCGGCCACCAGAGGGGAGGGTGACGGCATGGCCGGCGTGCTTTATGTCCTGCAGCATGACGGATACCTGGAGGAATGCGCGGGCGGATATGGCTTCGTTTCCGGTTTGCTGGAGGACTGGTGGCGTGCCAGGTATGGACGACAATTCACTCCAATCACGCAACGGCAGTAGGTACTAAGGGTTCTGCTATGGTGACCGGTATCAAGAAATACAACCCGGGCTTCCTCAGCGACGACGAGATCGTGGCGTCCTTCTGCGTAAGGAACGCCGAATTGGAGTCTCTCCTGGAATCCCTGTACTCCAGCACCGGCAATTCCAACGCGCACTCCTTGGTCATTGGGCCCAGGGGCAGCGGCAAGAGCCATCTGCTGTTACGCGTGGCGGCTGAGATCCGGCGCAATGAGTCGCTATCAGGGTTCTACCCCATCGTATTCGCCGAGGAGAGCTACGAGGTTTCCACCATCGGGGAGTTTTGGCTGGGATGTCTGGAGTACCTGGCGGAGCAGGCTGTGGAAGAGGAGCGGGCTGACCTGCGGCTGTCTCACGGCGACCTGCGGACCGTCCGTGATGATCGGGAGTTAGCCAATCGCTGCCTTGGATCCATTCTGGACTATGCGGACCGTCATGGTAAGCGGATGGTGTTGGTGGTGGAGAACCTGAACATGCTCTTCGCCGACATGGGCGATCCTGACGCCGGCTGGCGGTTACGGCACACGCTGCAGACCGAGCCGCGGATAGTCCTGCTGGGCAGCGCCACCAGCAGGTTCGACGAGATTGACCATCCTGACCATGCGCTGTATGACCTATTTCGCGTGGTCACCCTGCATCCTCTGGATATCGGGGAATGCGTATCGTTATGGCGAACTGTATCAGGGCGGGAAGCTGAGGAACGTGTGGTCAGGCCTCTGCAGATTCTCACCGGCGGCAATCCGCGCCTGCTTGCCATCATCGCCCGATTTGGCGCCGGGAGTTCGTTCGATGATTTGATGGACAGCCTGCTGGACCTGGTTGATGATCACACCGAGTACTTCAAGAGTCATCTGGAATCGCTGCCACCGCAGGAACGGCGAATTTACCTGGCGTTGGCCACGCTGTGGAGGCCGGCCACTGCCAGGGAGGTCGCCGAACAGGCGCGGATGGATGTCAATGTCACGAGTGCGTTGCTCAAGCGCTTGGTGGAGCGCGGCGCGGTTACCATCGATGGAGGGACGCCGCGCCGAAGGCAGTACTATCTGACCGAGCGTCTCTACAACATCTACTACCTCCTGCGCCGGGGTAGTGGCGAGAGCCAGGTGGTGAAGGCGCTGATAGATTTCATGGCCTGTCTGTACTCGCCCGCGGTGGTTTGGGACGCCTTCAGCGGCGCCATCCGGCACGTTCCTGATGTCCGTACTTTGCGTCCGCGTTTGGCGGATTTATTTGCGGAGAGGATGCTGGACGAGGCAGACCACCTGGCGGAACTGGGGCAAACGGAAGACGCCCTGGCGGTTCATGACGATATCATCCGCCGGCTGACCGGGGACGACGAATGCGTGACCAGCGGCTGGATCGCTATGGTGCTGATGGAGAAGATGCAACTATTGCGCGAGTCCGGCCGGGATCTCGAGGCGATGGCCATCTGCGATGATCTGATCACCTGCTTTGGCGGCCGTGAGGAGGTCCGGTGCGTTCTCGCCGTAACGGTCGCTCGAAACTTCAGGGCCTTGGCGTCGCTCGATGCAGGCCAGACCTCTGCGGTCGTGTCGCAGTTGGACCAGTCTCTGGCTCAACTCTGCGGCATGACAACTCCCTTGAATGGGTTGGATGGGTTAGATGGGTTGGGAGAAGGCGTCTCGTTCTTTACCAAGGGGGTTGTCCTCATGCGTGCGGGGCAGTTACCGGCGGCCGCGGCCGCATTCGATGAGGTAGTGGCTAGGGAGGAGGCGCTGGAGGAATGGGGTTCGATTGGTTTGGTGGCGGCAGCGTTGGAGTTCAAGGAGACTGCCTTGGATACGCCGATCAGCGAGGAGGAAGCATCGACGCTGCTGAGATGCCTGGCGCAAACAGGCGAGATCGATGTGGTCGCCATGAGAGCCTTATTGCAATTCACGGTCCGGGCGGGGGCCCACAGGGCACTTGAAATATTTGAAGCATCACAGGCCTGTGCATTGTTGCTGCCTTTGGTTACGGCATTGCGACAAGGCATCGGTCAGGCTACGCATGTGGCGAAAGAAGTCGATGAGGTCGCGGAGGATGTGCGGCAGGAGTTACTCACCATTGAACTTACCGTCCCGGAGGGGGTCTTTATCGCTGACGTCCCACTCCAGACAGCGGATGACGTAGATTACCCAACTGGATGTTGAGGATCACGACTATCGATGATGCCGACTATGACACCTCAGGATTTTGTCGGACGCTGGAGCAAGGCAGGGTTCGGCGAACGGCAGGGTGCGCAGCCCTTTTTCATCGACCTCTGCGCCGTCGTGGGCCATCCGACGCCGGCCGCGTACGGGGACCCGGAGCGGTTTACGTTCGAGAAATGGGTCCCGGGCGGCTTCGCCGACGCGTACTTCGAGGAGCACTTCGGCTGGGAATTCAAGGGTCGGGACGCTCAGCTGGACGGGGCGTTCGACCAACTGCTGCGCTACCAGGTCCACCTGAAGACCCCGCCGCTGCTCATCGTGTCGTCCTTCCAGACGATACGGATCCAGACCAATTTCCCGGGAATGGAGACGGGCCGCTACGACCTCGGCATTGAGGAACTGACGCAACCAGAGCGGCTGGATATCCTGAGGGACGTGTTCGTCGCGCCGCACCGGTTCCGAGAACGGTTGCGATCGGTGGACGTGGTGACGCGAGAGACGGCGTCGTTGTTCCAGTCCATTGTGGTGGATATGGAGGAGCGGAACGAGGATCCGGAGCGGCTGGCGCGCTATCTCAATCAGTTGGTCTTCTGTCTGTATTCCGAGGACGCGGGACTTCTGCCCGACGGACTGTTCAGTCGCATCGTTCGGCAATACCACAGGGATCCGGCGACCTTCGACCGGGCGATACGGAGCCTGTACGCGCAGATGGCGACCGGCGGGTTCTCCGGCGCGGACGAGATTGCGCACTTCAACGGCGACCTCTTCAACGTCGTGGACACCGTGGAACTGAGCACGGTAGCGCTGCAGCGGCTGGGCGAGGCCTGTGAGCGGAACTGGCGAGACATAGAGCCGTCCATATTTGGCACCCTGTTCGAGCGGGCGCTGGACGCGTCGAAGAGAGCACAGACGGGTGCGCACTACACCGGAGCCGACGACATCGAGTTGGTGGTGGAGCCGGTGGTGATGGCGCCGCTGCGTCGGGAGTGGGAGGAAACGAAGGCTAGTGTCGACGATCTGCTGGACGCGGAACATGGCTCTAGCGTCGCGCTGGCGACGACGGAGGCGGAGGCGATCATTCGACGGGCCCAGCGTGGACAGCTGGCGGGGCCGACGGGACCCGACCCCCCGAACGTGTTGGCCAACGCGCCACGGATCAGGGCAAGGCTGCTGCTGGATGAGTTCCAGGATCGCCTGGCGTCGGTAAAGGTTCTGGATCCTGCGTGCGGGAGCGGAAACTTCCTCTATATTGCGCTCCGGTCGCTGCTGGACCTCGAGCTGGAGGTGATCGACTTCGCGGCAGTGCGGGGATGGCACGGGTTGACTCCCAGGGTGCAGACAAACCAGATGTTGGGACTGGAGATCAACCACTACGCGGCAGGGTTGGCGCGGACGGCGCTGTGGATCGGCTACATCCAGTGGCACCAGTCCAACGGCTTCCCGTACACGCAGCGTCCGATCCTGACGCCGCTGAACACGATACGGCAGACGGACGCGATACTGGACCTGAGCGATCCTGACAATCCAGTGGAACCGGTGTGGCCGGCGGCGGAGTTCATCGTGGGGAACCCGCCGTTTCTAGGAGGCAAGCTGCTGCGCACCGGCCTGAATGACGGGTACGTGGAGGCGCTGTTCAAACAGTACCACGGCAAGGTGCCGGCCGAGGCAGACTTGGTGTGTTACTGGTTCGACAAGACGCAGCGGGAGATCGAAATCGGGACGACCAAACGGGCGGGCCTACTGGCAACGCAGGGGATACGGGGCGGCGCAAACCGGAAAGTTTTGCAGCGCATCAAGGAGACCGGCGATATTTTCATGGCGTGGTCGGATCACCCATGGGTGCTGGAAGGGGCCGCGGTGCACATATCTATTGTCGGCTTCGATGACGGCACGGAGTTGGAGCGGGCGCTGGATGGGCAACCGGTTACGGCGATAAACTCCAACCTGACGGTGGGGGTCGACCTGATGGTGGCCAAACGGTTGGCAGAAAATCTCGGTATCGCGTTCATGGGGGACACGAAGGGTGGACCGTTCGACATTCCCGATGAATTGGCGCAAGAAATGCTCAGCAGCCCCAACCCGCATGGTAAAGGAAACGAGGATGTGGTTCGTCCCTGGGTGAATGGCCGGGACATAACAAACCGTTCCAGAGGAATGTGGATCGTTGACTTCGAGGATATGCCCATCGATCAAGCTGCGCTTTACGAATCACCGTTTGAATACGTGAACACTCATGTACGGCCAATGAGAGAGCGCTCTCGATCAACGATTGCAAGCTGGTGGCTGCACGAGCGTCCTCGGCCAGAGATGAGGACAGCCCTGGCCGGTATTCACCGTTACATCGTCACACCGCGCGTATCCAAACACCGGCTTTTTTCATGGATTGGAAGCGACACACTCTCCGACAGTGCGATAATCACGTTTGCCAAGGACGACGACTACACATTCGGCGTGTTGCACTCGCGTTTTCACGAGCTTCGGGCGTTAGCTATGGGGACACAGTTGGAAACGCGCCCACGTTACACGCCGACAACGTGCTTTGAGACGTTCCCCTTTCCACAGCCGGCGGACGAGCAGAGGGAGGCAATCGGCGCGGCGGCAGCCGAGTTGAATCGGCTACGCGAAGGCTGGCTGAATCCGAAGGGCGTTACTGCAGCACAACGACGAAGGCGGACACTGACGAACTTGTACAACGACCGACCGACTTGGCTGGAGAACATCCACGCCCGCCTCGATGCGGCGGTGGCCGACGCTTACGGGTGGGCAACGGATCTGCCAGATGCAGAGATCTTGGAGCGACTGCTGATGCTGAACCTAAAGAGAGCAGCAGCGGAAACCCGATTCGAAGGGACTACAGCGGGGTCGATTGTCTTGGGTGAGCAGTGACCTAATAGGAGGGTAGCTTCGAGCCCCGGCGCAATCTTATCCGTTCAACGGTCCCGCTGGTCAGCTTCCGGGAGGCCGAGATGATCGTCTGCCATTAGGGCGTATGACCAAAGAGGATTTGGGGAACTCTTCCCAAGTCGTTGTCTGCCATCTGGGCGACGTATTCGTTCCTAATCCCGAATCCACCGAAGGGATGCGGAGGTGCCGGTCAGACGAGGGACCGGGTCCAGTGAATGGATTTGCGAGGCCCTGATGCCGATAGAAATGGACGGTGCGGAGTGCGGCTGCCACGCCAGGGGGATTTTGACGGCCCGTGGTAGCGACGCTGGGAGCGATTTTCAGTGCCGACCGGAGGCGGAGGGCGTCAGGGGCCCAGCCTGACGCAGGTCGGCCAGGCGGTGGGTAATCCGGTGGAGGGGTCGGACGCCATGAATGGCGTCAGGATGGAAGGGGTAGGGCGCGCAGTTTGGCGAGAGCGCTGCTGAACTGGTTTTGCCAGGGCCAGCCCTGAGGGAGATGCAGGGTGATGCGGCGTGCCTTGCGGGTGATGCGTCCGGCCAGGGAGAAGAAACGTCGCCTGAGGGTCTTGGTGGTGATCACCGGCTCGCCCAGACCGATGCGTGTGGTCCAGCGGGCCAGATTATGGGCCAGCACCTGCACTGCCAGCCAGGCGGCGTTGGCGGCGAAACGGCCCGAGGGGAGATGATTGAGCCCGACGCCGTACTTGAGATCGCGGATGGCGTTCTCGATCTCGGCGTGGCGGCGATGGTCGGCCTCCAGGTACAGGGTGTCGCCGTCCCGGTCGGTGATGAAGGCGTGATAGCTGTAGTCGGCAAGCAGCGCAAGTTGGGAGCCGGGCGTGGGCTGCACCCTTCGTACAATGAGACGCACCGCCACGGCATCGGGCTCATGCTGGAAAGGAACGTAGGTTGTCTCGGCCACGTCGGCAGCGCCCTCCATCCAGTACGGGATGGGTGTCCAGTCCGCCTCGGGTATGGCTTCGATGATGTTGCGCAGGCTCTGGTGCTGTCGGGCGGTGATGGAGAAACGGACCTTCGCCTTGCGGCAGGCGGCGACGATGTCGTGGGTGTAGAAGCCGCTGTCGGCCCGCAGGGTGAGTTGACCGGTGGCACCGGCGTAGCGCACGCGGCTCACCGTCTCCCGCAGGAAGTGGGCGGCGCCCCGGGCGGTGTTGGCCCGTCCCTTGCGCAGCCGTGCCATCAGCACCTCTCCGGTGCCCGCAGCCACGGCGAACAGCGGGTGATAGCCCCGCTGACCAGCGTAGTTGTGGCTCTGTGCGCCCTCCTTGGCAAGACCGTAAGTCTCGCAGACGGTGGAATCAAGGTCGATGGTGAACGGATCATCGCCTGGTCCGTCCCCAACAGCCCAGGCCCCAGCCAGAAACTCACGGCCCACCCGATCCAACTGGCGCACATGGCCCCACCGGGAGCTGCACAGAAAGGTAGCCAGCGTGGATAGCGCCTTGACCACGCAGCCCAGCACCCGCCCAACCCCACCAGCGCGCATCGCGTCGGCGTCGTCAATGCAGTCGCCACCGGCCAATGCCGACGCCACCAGGGTCAACAGTTTGTCTCCAGCATTGGCTCGACCCGGCGCATCTTCCAGGTCAACATGGTTGTCCACCAGCTCGCACAATCCCAGGCGGTGGGCCATCGTGACTGGAAGCAGCAGTCCGGCATTAGCCACCAGGCGGTGGTCATCGAAGGCGACTTGGATGCGGTCGGGGTCGTTGCGTGGTAGCATCCGTTGGGTGCACCTCGTTTCGGGTAGGTTTTCTTTGTCAAAAACCATTATCCCCGAAGCGCAGGAGGACTTTTCCATCCCCTCGGCGCACCGCCACACTCATCTTTGCGGTGGATTGGGGCTTAGAGACACAGAGCAGATTCCGCTACTTGAGGACGGTGGCATCGACGCCTTCCTCGGGCGCGAGGTGTTGCCCTTCTCGGAAGATGCCTGGTACGCGCCCTAAAGCACGAAAATCGGCTACGCAATCAGCTTCAACCGCCACTTCTACAAGCCGCCACCAATGCGCTCGCTAGGCGCGATAACGGCTGACATCGTTGCGCTGGAAAACGCGAGCGAAGGGCTGCTTGGCCAAATAGCCGCAGGGAGTTTCGCATGAGAATTCCGAACCCGTTCAAGCGGATAGACTCGCAGTCATTGGTGGTGCGCCTGAGCCTTCCAGGCGCCGCCTCCGTTTCATGGACTGCAACGTTCAAGAATGCCGACAAGCTCGCGGCTTGGGAGCTGTATGTCGAGATGTCCACAACGGTCCTCACCCAACCGTTGGGAGACAATGACGGGGACGAACAATCGGCACTCAGTAGCCTATACTCGATATTCGAGACCACTCGTGAGGTACTCCGACGATATGGGCCTCCTTCCTATGAATGCAGCAAGGTCTCCATCACGATGCTGAACCGGGCAATACGCCCTTTTACTGCTAAGCCCCAATCCACCGAAAAGATGAGCGTGTCGGTGTCGTGAAGCGATAAGAAAGTGCTCCCGGCTTCGGGGATAATGGTTTGTGAAATAGCAAACCGCCCTGAAACAAGGAGCACCCATCGGATGCTATCACGCAACGACCCTGACCGCATACAAATCGCCTTTGATGATCACCGCTTGGTGGCCAACGCTGGGCTGCTGCTTCCGGTCACCTTGGCCCACCGCCTGGGACTGGGCGAGCTGGTGGACCACCATGTTGACCTGGGAGATGCGCCAGGTCGGGCGAACCCGGGCGATAAGATGATGACCCTGGTGGCGTCGGCGCTGGCCGGTGGCGACTGCATCGACGACGCCGACGCGCTGCGCGCTGGGGGAACCGAGCAGGTGCTGGGTTGCGTGGTCAAGGCGCCATCCACGTTGGGAACCTTCCTGCGGAGTTTCCGGTGGGGCCACGTGCGGCAGTTGGATCGGGTGAGCCGGGAGCTGCTGGCTCTGGCCTGGTCCGCTGGTGCGGGACCGGGCGATGATCCGTTGACCATCGACCTGGACTCCACGGTCTGCGAGACCTTTGGGTTGCTCAAGGAGGGCGCGCGCGACCATAACTACGCCGGCCAGCGAAGCTATCACCCGCTGTTGGCCGTGGCTGCGGGCACCGGAGAGGTGCTGATGTGTCGGCTACGCAAGGGACGAGCCAACACGGCTCGGGGCGGTGCCCACTTCTTGCGGGAGACGGTGAGCCGAGTGCGCCACGCCGGCGCCACCGGTCCACTCACCATGCGTGCCGACAGCGGCTTCTACACCCACGACATCGTCGCCGCCTGTCGCAAGGCGAAAGTCCGTTTCTCCATCACCGCCCGCCAGCACCAGACCCTGCGCAACATCATTGAGGCCATACCCGAGGCAGACTGGACGCCCATCCCGTACTGGATGGAGGGCGCTGCCGACGTGGCCGAGACAACCTACGTTCCTTTCCAGAGTGAGCCTGATGCCGTGCCGGTGCGGCTCATCGTGCGAAGGGTGAAGCCCACACCCGGCTCCCAACTTGCGCTGCTTGCCGACTACAGCTATCACGCCTTCATCACCGACCGGGATGGCGACACCCTGGACCTGGAGGCCGACCATCGCCGCCACGCCGAGATCGAGAACGCCATCCGCGATCTCAAGTACGGCGTGGGGCTCAACCACCTGCCCTCGGGACGCTTCCCCGCCAACGCCGCCTGGCTGGCCGTACAAGTACTGGCACACAATCTCGCTCGCTGGACCACGCGCATCGGTCTGGGCGAACCGGCAGTAACCACCAAGACCCTCCGGCGACGCTTCTTCTCCCTGGCGGGACGCATCACCCGCAAGGCACGCCGCCTCACTCTGCACCTGCCACAGGGCTGGCCCTGGCAGAACCAGTTCAACTCCGCCCTCGCCAAACTGCGCGCCCTGCCGCTCCCTTCCTGACCCCAACCACGGCGTCTGACCCGTCCGCCAGACTATCTACAGGCTTGGCTGTCCCGCGTCAGGCCGGTCCCTGTGGTCTCCTGCTGCAATCCGACCGCTGATCTTGCCCGTCGCCGGCACCGCGGTCCGCCAAAATCCCCTTGGCGTGGCTATTACACCCTATGCCCAGCCGGATTGGAGCAGGTCAAGGCCGCGCCGCCTCGATCCGGCTCCTCTCATCCCTGGCTTCCTCGCGGTGACCAGACCCTGTCGGTGGATTTGGGCTAAGTGGCACAGCGAGACCCTATCCGGAGCATTCGGCGACGATTCCAAACGAAAGCAGTTCCGAAACGAGCTTGCAGATTTACAGGACCACCTTCAAAATTACGCCGAGCAGTTGAGGAGGATTGCTGGAGTACCCGCCGGTCCTAACCCATGAACTGAAAGGAGAACCCCGTGGTCCAAGCTCCAAGGCACAAAGTTTTCGTCAGCTTCCACCATGTCGACCAAGCATACAAAGATTGGTTCGTACAGTTCATGGGCGAAGACATGGTTGACCAATCCGTAGAGGACGGCGACATCAACGATGAAAACCTCGCAACTGAGACGATTCGTCAGTACATCAGAGACCGCTTCATCCGAGATGCGACAGTCACGGTCGTTCTCGTCGGGTCATGTACATGGCAACGCAAACACATCGACTGGGAGATTGGCTCCAGCCTACGCGCCACGCGCCTAAACTCTAGGTGTGGATTACTCGGGATTCTGCTGCCCGGTCACCCTAACCATGGGCAGACCACATATAACCCAAGACTGGTACCACCTCGTTTGGCGGACAACTGCAACGGCAATGACGCCTACGCGAAAATCTACGACTGGGTCCAAAACCCCGAGACCATCCGAAACTGGATCCATACCGCGTTCGAGAGAAGGAGCGGTACGCCTCCCAACAATAGCCGCCAGCAGTTCCGTTACAACCGAAGCGGCAATTGCAATGTTGGATGGTCCTCATGACGACCCAAACCAAGACATCCGAATATAAGAGGCACGAGTTCAAGGTAGATTGACGGCAGGAAGGAAGCTAATGCGGCCCATTGGGCGCCGGTTAAATTTCCAGGATACGATCGTCGATTCACACCTCCAAGAACGTCGTCAATTCTGCGCTCAACCCAGGTCGTGATTGCGCGGGCTTATCTTGCTTTCATGAGCCTCTTTATAGATGTTCTCACAAATCCACGATAGCCGATATGAAAGGGCTCATAAATATCCAAACATCACTCTTTCAAGATCTGGAGGAACCGATTGCCGCGCCTGATGGACACCAGGCGTCCCTTTCGACGTTACCTCCCACTCACCCCACGGTCGTCTATGACACATTTTGGCGTTTTGCCGCAGAGCGTCAAGAAGTCTTCTTTCGGAAGTTGGAAGGAGGCACTCCACCATGGACTGACGACCCAATCATGACCCGACATAAATTCACCAACGCCTACCGGGCGGCAGACCGAGTGAGTCAGTACCTCATTCGGAATGTCATCTACGACGGTGACCCATCGCCTCAAGAAGTCTTCTTCCGCACGATTCTCTTCAAGCTTTTTAACAAGATAGAGACTTGGGAAATTCTGAGATGCCGTTTGGGCACGATTAGCTATGCCAGTTACTCCTTCGCCCAATTTGACGACGTACTGTCCGAGGCGATTGCGTTCAAAACGCGCATCTATTCTGGAGCCTACATGATGCCCTCCGGAAAAAGCGCCTTCGGAAACCGGGAAAAGCACCGTAACCATCTCAGGCTGCTGGAGCGGATGATGGAAGACGAGGTGCCGCGCAGGATAGCCGGCGCCACCGACATGAAGCAGGCTTTTGAAATCCTCCGATCGTATCCGACCATCGGTGACTTCCTAGGCTACCAATTCGTGACCGACCTGAACTACAGCGAGATTTGTGACTTCAGCGAGATGGAGTTTGTGGCACCGGGGCCCGGAGCGCGGGACGGTATCCACAAGTGTTTCAGCGATTTGGGTGGCCTCAACGAATCCGAAGTCATCAGACTCGTCACGGACTGTCAGGAGCAGGAATTCCGCCGGTTGGGGTTGCAATTTCGTTCATTATGGGGAAGGCCCCTCCAGCTTATCGACTGTCAGAACCTCTTCTGCGAAGTGTCCAAATACGCCCGGGTGATGCACCCTACAATCAGGGGAGTGAACGACCGGTCCCGTATCAAGCAGATCTACCGGCCGTCGGCCAAGCCAATGGAATATTGGTTTCCGCCCAAGTGGGGCATCAACCATCTGTTGCCCCAACCAAAGCAATCTGGCACCGAACCCAGCCAGCCCTCGAATCCCGAAAGGAGACTGGTATTGTGATTCTGAGCGGCGAGGCAATCCGAAATCATCTAAACGATGGGCGGATTTTCAGGCATGGGAGTTGGGTTAAAGATTCGATAAAGGAAGCCTCCTATGCGCTCAGGATTGCCGACGACGGCTTGTTGATCAACGGCGATTTCTACGATCCTGGGGTGCATTTCACAGAGACTTACATAGAGATTGAGCCGGGCAAGATAGCGATTCTTTCAACCAAGGAACACCTGAATATGCCGGATAATTTGATGGGAAAAATCGGGATACGATTTGACCAAGCCGCTCAAGGGTTGACTAGTTTGATAGGGATCCAAGTGGATCCGCTTTTCGGCAGTGATAAGGACAATGAACGGTTGTTCATCAGAGTGGCCAATCTCGGCAATGAGTCATTAAAACTCTTGCC
Organism: SAR202 cluster bacterium bin87; assembly: GCA_002238825.1. Lineage (GTDB taxonomy): Bacteria > Chloroflexota > Dehalococcoidia > Lucifugimonadales > UBA3495 > Bin87. The sequence continues at coordinate 26,469 of MPNC01000019.1, forward strand.
TGGAGCCGAAGTATTCACTTTTGAGGTCCACGAAGTAACTGGAAATGTTCGGGCGCCTTCGCCTGGCAAAGAATCCACGTGGCTACGTCTGAAGCGGCACCTGGGCAATCAAAGCAATGCGAGTTGGACCTATGTTACCCAGGTCGACCAAGACCTCACGGAGCAGACCGAGCATATCCGGGAACATCTGCAGCCGTTGGTTTTGTTTGGCGTCTTCTTGGTTGCCGTAACGATTCTGGGCGTGTCAATATCGGTGATCCTGAATTTACGCGAGACGTCCCCAGGCCAGGTTCCGAACTGGATGACCAATTGGGGTTGGATCCTGCTGCTAAGCACACTGTCATTAGCGACAGCCGCCACTGCTTGGGTTGGTCTCGCTGCCGGAATTCGTATCTTATGGCCATATCGACTCAACCGACCCCGACCAAGAAAGCGGCAACGTTGGAAGTTCTGGCAAAACCGTGGACCACAAACCCAGCGAAGTGACCCTTTGTATCGCTAAGCGCTGCGGCCGGTTACTCTCTGTCAATGGCGGGTTGTGTCACTTAATCCTGAGAAACTCAACCCACCAACTCGACTGTGCCTTTCTCTAGGTCGGCCATGAGATGGCCTTTTCCTTTGGCCCTAACTTGACGCCAGATGCGGAAGCCCGTCATTATCGCGCGCTCCCAATCGCCTTCGGTGCGGCTGCTGACTTCCAGGTGAGCGGTCATGTCCTTGATGGTGCGCAGTAGTTCATAGTTGACGCTCTCCGCCCCGTCCAGGAAGTTACGGCGTTCGGCGTAACTGAACACCATCGCGGCAATCCCTTCTTCTATGACAATTGCCCTGCCGCCGTCCTCTACTTCATCAATCCGGGGATCGCTTTTACGCTTGCAGCGCAACAAAGCCCTCAGCGTGGGAGACCATCCAAGGACGCTGGCGTAGGACAGGTGGAAGATATCGTGGAAGCGGTAGCCATCGTCCTCGTAGCGGTTATCCCTAAGCGGGTCTCCGAATTTCTTGCCGTTTATGAGTGTGACGATTTTACCGGGCCCCCCCGAGTCGATCGAGACGTGCATCTGTCTCGGGAATTGTTCCTCAGGAGGGAATCCTTCGTCGAATCGGCTTGGCCGCACGAGACTGCGGGTGTCGGGATGCCAACGCCTTTGGGTCTTTTCGATGTTGTAGGTGGCAACTTCTTCCAAGGTCAAGCCATGTTTGGTAGCCACGTTGGACAGGTACCAAAGAAGGTCGCCGAGCTCTTCCCTGACCCGGTCTGGAAACAGCTTGTAGGAATCGCCGTCCCTGATCCATTTCTTGTGCTCGCCGAGTAGCTCGCCCACTTCGCCTGCAAGACCTAGCAGGGGTACCAAGATACTTCGGGGGTCGGCCTCAAAACTCTCCGTTTCGGGTTGCTGGTCAGTCTGATTGGCGAGGCGTTGGTATTCATTAAGCTCCATATGAAGTGGACTCCCTTCCCATCGTGCCAGTCGCGCAGTTTCCGATGTCCAGCTGATGTGAAAAGCTATGGTCACCTCTGTAATTTTAGCAGTGAGTTCAATGGAATTTCAGAATGGTCCGGGTTTGGTTTGTCCTCAATGCGGGCGTACAGTCCGCTTCGGGTATGGCCTCGATGATGTTCCGCAGGCTCCGGTGTTGTCGGACGGTGATGGAGAAATGGTCAACGGATCATCGCCGGGTCCCGCCCCAGCGGCCCAGGCTCCAGCCAGCAACTCCTGGCGCACCCGATCCAACTGGCACACGTGGCCCCAACTGAAACTCCTCAGGAAGGTCCCCAGCGTGGACGGCACTTTCACCATGCAGCCCAGCGCACTATCGGTACTGCCGGTACGCAGCGCGGCGGCGGCGGCGATGTAGTCGCCACCGGCCAGCGCCAGACGCCACCAGGGTCAGTAGCTTGTCCCCCGCGTTCGCCCGACCCGGCGCATCTCCCAGGTCAACGAAGTGGTCCACCAGCTCGCCCCAGTCCCAGCTACCAGACTGACGCACGCATTGCCTCAATAAAAACGTTACTTTCAGGAAGTAATTGCCGCAAATAGAATGCTACCGAAAAATCGGGAGGCGTTCGTGTGGCAGGAGGCATGAGCAGAATGGCGAAACAAGAGCTGCTGGCATCGATCCGGGACCGTTATCGGGAGTCGTCTCGCAAGGACAAGAGCAAGATCCTGGACGAGTTCATCGCCGTAACCGGCCACCACCGCAAGCATGGCATCAGGCTGTTGGCCCGGTCCTCGGAGGGCAGCGACGGGACCAGTGCAGTCAAAGGGCGGCGGATCTACGACGACGCGGTCCGCGATGTGGTAGTCCTGATCTGGGAAGCCTCGGACCGCATCTGCGGGAAGCGTCTGAAAGCTGCGATGCCGCACCCGGTGGAATCCATGGAGCGCCACGGCTATCTAGATCTGCACCCAGAGGTGAAAACACGGGTGCTATCAGCCAGCGCCGCCACCCTGGACCGGTTGCTGAAACCGGTGAAATCCACGGTAATCGGTCGCCGCAAACGCCGGCGGCGGTTATCACCTGGTCGCAACATTCCGGTGCGCACCTTTGCCGACTGGAACCGGCCGCCGCCGGGTTTCCTGGAGGCCGGGTTTCCTGGAGATTGATCTGGTGGCGCATTGTGGCGACAGCATGTGGGGATCCTTCATCTACAGTCTGGTGGTCACCGACGTCTGCACCGGCTGGACCGAGGCGGTGCCCCTGCTGGCCAGAGAGCAAAACCTGGTGGTGGCGGGACTGGAAGCCATCGCCAAACAATTGCCCTTTCCCGTGCTCGGCATCGACTCCGACAACGACAGCGTGTTCATCAACGATACCCTCACCGGGTACTGCGCCGACCGGGGCATCGAGTTCACCCGTTCCCGGGCGTACCGCAAGAACGATCAAGCGTGGGTGGAGCAAAAGAACGGAGCGGTGATCTCGCGTTTCCTGGATCATGAGCGTTACTCGGGCCAGGTGGCGGGACAGACCATAGCCCATATGCACGGCGCCGTGTGGCTGTACGTGAACTACTTCCAGCCATCATTCAAGCTGATGGAGAAGACGCGCAACGGGTCGGCCGTGATCAAACGCTACAGCCCGCCGGCCACGCCCTGCGACCGGGTGATCCGACACGAGGCGGTCGGCGCCGAGGCGAGAGCAGCCCTCGCCGAACGCAGAGCCACCTCGGATCCGGTGGCATTGTTGCGCACCATCCGGGAAGCCCAATCGTCGTTGGCGGCTATCGTGTCCCCTGAACTCAGGCCCACTCCTCGGGGTGAGAGCCTGGAACGGTTCCTCGCCAAGCTGCCCGATCGATGGCGTGCGGAGCAGGAACCGACCGGTCGGGAGCCCAGGGTGAAACCACCGCGCCACTGGCGAACACGGAAGGACCCTTTCGAGGGTGTGTGGTGCGACGTATTGGAGTGGTTGCAGGAAGACCCCGATGCCAGTGCGATGGCGCTGCTGGGCCGGCTGCAGGCAGATCACCCGGACCGATTCAGCCGGGCCAACCTGCGCACGTTGCAGCGACGGGTGCAGCAGTGGCGAGGCATCATGGCAGACAAGCTGGTCTACGCCACGTCCAAATCTCCGCCGCCCGAACTCAGTGGACTGCCGGAAATGGCGCTGTCAACGGGCGATCCAAAGTGCTGAGTTTTCGGTAACATTCTCCGGTGAGGCAACAGGGCCAGCTGGACGCCAAGGGTATGATTAACCGGCAACCCACAAACTCATACTGATCACATTCGCCAGGTGCTCATTGTCGAACAAAGTCCGCGATACTTCGCATCCGGTGGCTAGGCCGGGGTAAAATAGATTCACGTTACCGGTCAATCAGAGGTCATGCCATGGCGCCCAAAGAAAAGAATATCTTCGTTAGTCACATCCACGAAAACGACCATAAATTGGGAGACCTGATGGGCCTTCTACGCAGAAAGGGAATGCAACCGAGGAACTATTCCATCACCTCGGACAAGCCCAACAACGTGCGTAGCGAGCGAAGCATCAAACGCCTGCTCAAACGCCACATCGAACCGTCCTCGACTTTGGTTGTCTACATCACACGGGACACCCGAACGAGCAAGTGGGTCAATTGGGAGATCGAAACCGCGGCCAAGATGGGCAAACGCATTGTGGGCGTTTGGGCGCACGGCGATGCCGGGTGCCCCATACCCTCGGCATTAGACAAATTTCACCATGCAATCGTCGGATGGAACGGCGGGAACATCGTGCGGGCGATTAACGGCCAACTGGATAATTCCTACGATCCCACGGGCAAACCATCACCCCCTAGGCCGAAAACCCCCTACAGGAGGTGCTGATGGTGACAACAGCACAACCCGATTTCTTTATGTACACCGTCAAGTATGACGATGGCTTCGCTCCGAACCCATTCCATGGCGTCTGTTCATTGGCAACATGCAAGCCCGATATACGGAAAGCCGCAAAATTGGGAAACGTAATCATAGGTAAAGCTCCAGCTCCCAACGGCCGCCGATTGGTGTTCGTAATGGAAGTCGACGAAGTTTTGACGTATGACGAATACTGGCGTGACCCTCGCTACCAGTGCAAAAAACCAAGGATAAACGGGAGTTTGATGCTCGCTTGTGGCGACAACATATACCATCGGCCGACGCCCGATGGGAAATGGAGTCAGGCCCATTCTTACCACAGCAAACGAGATGGAACCGAAGAACCGGAACACATCAAGCACGACACTGATAGGACCCAACGAGTTCTACTATCGCGCGACTTCAAGTACTTCGGGGGCAATGGACCGGTTCTTCCGGAATTGCGCGACCAAACGATAACTGAACCTGTCAGAAATATGCGCCGGCATTTCTCGGAACGAGACTATACGACTCTCACGAGATGGCTTGGGGCCCTGAAAGGTTGGGGCTTGTTGTATGAACCATCCGATTGGCGGAAGCTACAGCTCCGGGCGTAGCTGGCTACTACAGCAATTCCCGTTGGAAAACGGGGGCGTCTTGTCACGACTCAGCTCCAGTCTTCAAGTCACGAGTGACCCATAATGGCCTCATGGATCTTCCTACCCAGTGACCGCCAACGTGAACTCTGTAGCGTCACAGACGACGAAGACCGCGTAGTAACATAGGGAGCCATTGGTCAATGTATGGCGTCTGGGCTAGTATCCGGTTCTCTTCTGCCGATAGGCGGTTATTCAAGCTTTCCGGACCATAATCGTCAAACTCCGGAAGTCCTTGCCACCGTGGACGCGAGCCCGCTAAAGTGTCGGCGAGCCCAAGGGTCTCTGCGATGTCTCGAGTACAGCCGCCGAAACCGCCCAGCAAGAACACGGGTTGTCCCGACTGCAGGGACAGCAACGCCTCTTCCGCAACTCCGGGCATCCGCCCTTTGTAATTCTCAATCCGGCCACCCAGGAGGATGCGGGCATCTATCGCGTCTTGCATAGTCCTCCTCATGGCGGTCAGACCTTCTGCCCATGTTGCCTCATCTGGCTCGCTGGTTGGAATCTCCCTTCGGCGTTCCATCGTCATGAGGTCGCCTTCCATGTCGAGGAATTTGAGATCTGCCACGTTGTCAACCTCTCCGGCCAGTAAGTCCAAATTATCGTTGGTCATCCGGATATGGACAGGCCATGCGAAGTAGTTGGCAACCCTCCGCAGCTGCTCGACTAAGTCGTCCGCCAACTCTCGGTCGTCGTGACTATGGGAGATGAACACGCTGGGCTTAGTGTACCGACTAGCCAGCTCAAACAGTGTCCAAGTAAAGCCGTTTTCGCGCAAGTCGCCTCCGTAGGCCAGATCGTCGCCAGATGCCAGCAGATAGGTGGCCACCTCCGTCATCGCGTCTCGCAAATGGCCATTGCCCAACCCTAGCGCCTTCATGTCGGAGCTGTCGGAAATGGAGATGCCAATAGTCTTGGGTTTGCGGTTTTCCTGAGTAGTCATTTCTTCACCCCCGCCAGCCATTCTGTCAGGCTGTATACGTGGATATCCGGAGAGACGTCGGCGAACAACTGCTTTTCATGTGCGCTTATTGGAGGCCCAGGATATACGATATCGCGCCTTGTTCCGGAAGACGCTGGTGATATGGAGGTCAGGGAAATTAGCTCCGGCGCACGAGCGAAAAACGTAGTCTGCGGGAAGGCATTACGGAAGCTTTCCACTCGACATTGCCAAAGATAGTCCTTGAACACCTCATCTAGCAGGTGTCCGGCGACATAATCAAGCCGGTCCACGGTTTGAGGATTCATCCGAACCCAGGGCACGTTCCCCAGGTATGGGAATGAGGATGGATCGGTGTCTTGAAGGCAATCCACCACCAGCATGGGAACGTGCCGGCGTTTAGCTATGATGACCTCGCGACGGCACCACTCGCTCGAAGAATAGGAATCGGTATAAATTGCCAGCATGATGCTGCGGCTCACTTCGTGATCAAGCACCAAGTCGAAAGGAGCCCCTGCCGGTATGTTGTGGATGTCCAAAAAAGGAGCCAAGTTAGAGTTGTCGTTCAGCCATGTCCATAACGCACCGGCCACTACTTCTCCTCGACCACCGTGTTTGGAATGATTTAGGAAGACCCGTACGTTCGTCAGGTAATCATCAAGGGCATGCTGATCAACTCTGGGATGGCGCAGTTGGGCCAAGTGATGTCTCAGCATCCTGATGAACGTGTCCGTAAGCTCCCTGACCAACTGTGGACCTTTCTCGTCATCGGGCCCGGCCCAATCATGCCAGCGTAGTGCCTGCTCCACAAGCCCGATATCAAGGACACCATCTTCCATGGCCACCGGGATAACGCGGGTGCCGAAGGCAGTTCGCCCAGCTTGTTCCGTGAGATCGCGTACATACTGAGACCATGCCGGGTCCCCGACCAACGTGTTGTCGAGGAGCACGACCACCGCGGTAGTGCCGGACCCGACCCAGTCTATTGGCAAAGGTTCCTGAGACCCGGGCCCAGCAGCATTGCGGAACATGACCCGCAAACTGTCACCACCAGACACGTACCTAAAGCGGTGAGAGCCGAAGTGATCGAGTAGCATATTGCCGACGTTATCACCCTGGGTGAAGTCGGGATGCCATACGACGTACAACGCGAGCGGTGGGACTGGATCGACGTTGATGTCCTGCATAAGGCAATTTCTTCTCAACAACCGTGCCTTCGTCTTATTGACAAAGGACCTAATACAGCCATAGAGCTCGGATAAGAGATTGGACGTTTGCATTGGCATGGATCAAGGATCGGGCTGGTTCCTTTCCATTAGTTTACTGCAATGAGCATTTTACAAGTACCGCAGCGCCGACCCTGCGGACTCGCCGCGGGTGTAGCGGCCGACCATACCGCCGCCTTGTTTCCAGCGGCCCTGGCGCTCGATCTCGTGGGTGGGGGCGCCGTTCTGGGCCATGCGCCTTGCCATGCCGACGCGCCCGCTGTGTCCGCTGAAGAACTCCCAGTTCTCCAACCCAGCGGCCCGGGCGATGGCCTTCACCCGCCGGGCGATCTGGGACTCCGACAGCCCGAACACCTTCACCTCGCCGCCGACCCCCGCTGGCCTGATGGCTTCTAGGGCTTTCATTGCTATGGGCGTGATGGCCACCACCGCGCCCTGGGCCTCAGCGTCGGTCTTGGAGCGGATCACCGTGATGCGGCCGGAGCCGTCCTCCCAGCGCTGCACGTCGCCCCAGGTGAGAGACGAAGCCTCGGAGCGCCGCAATCCCGCGTCAGACAGCACGGCCACCAGGGCGAGGTCGAACTTCCCGCGATCCGCGGCCTGCTTGGGCGTCTCGAACCCGCGGCCGCGCCGGCGCGGCTGGACGGCGGTGAGCCGGATGACGGCCAGCACGTCGGCGGTGAGGGCGCCGGACTGACGCTGGGGTTTGGCGAGTCTCCGTCCCCATCCCTTCAGGGAGGCGCGCACGCCCGGGTCCCGGCAGGGCGATTCCAGCTTCGCCCACTCGTGGGCCTTCGATATGGCGCTGGTGGCCAGACGCAGGGTGGCGATGGATGCGCCGGAGCCCGCCCGGGCGGCCAGGTAGCGCGCCACGGTGAGGGGCTCGGCGGGCAGAGAGACCAGCCCCACCTCGTCGCACCAGCCGGTGAAGATCCGCCACTGGGTCGTGTAGGTCCGGCGGGTGTTGTCGGCGAGGACCGACTCCAGAGACGAAGCCACACCCCGGTCCGCGGCCCGCAGCGCCGGCGCTGGCGGAGTCTGCTGGGGAACTATCTGCGAATGGCTGGCGGCGGTGGTCATGACGGCTCCGTTGCAATGAGAAGGCGAAACGCGTTATCGGCGCGGGGCGATGCGGTTCATGATCCATGGGCAGGATTTTCACGGGCGGCGGCCAGGTCGTACCCGCTGAGCTGGCGGATGCGTTCCCACAGGGCACACCGGTCGATTTCCAGATCACGCCACATGGCGGGCGCATCCGCGATGGGATCGGTCACCACCACCTCGCAGCCGCACTCGGAGTATTGGTCAATCTGGGCAAGGTCGCTTCGGAAGGCGTGGCTCCAGCCGGCGTCGTGCCGGGCGATTGCCGCGGCCATCTCCGCCACCGAGTCCCGTGGGTAGATCACGCCCAGGATGGAGAGCAGCGCCGCGCCTGAGTTCCACAGCAGCCCGTGAGCGTTTCGCCCGGGCAGGGCGTTCAGAGCCAGGCTGCGACGAGGTTGATCGAGCCAGGTCCCGCGCAGATGGCCCACATCCAGGGCGTCCGAGGATGCCCTGCGCAGCCTTTCCAGGGTAACCAGCTCCCACTCGTTGGAGACGTCGCCGTCGTGGCGGTAGCTGTCCTCGGCGCCGGGATCCCTGGTGAAGATGAACCCTTCTCGGGCCGCCCGGGCGATGACGTGGTTCAGGGTGCGGCGGCCGGCGTGGTAATGCTGCGGGGTCTCGACCATCAGCCCGTCCGCCACGCCGTGATGGGGGCTGTCGTACTCGACGTGGCCCGGGTAGTGGAACTCCCTGAGCTCGGCCAGAACCCGTCCGAGGACCTTCCTGCGGTCATCCTCGTCGTCGGCAGCGGGATGGATGATGATCATGTCGAGATCGGACTGCTCGTCCCAGCCGCCGGCGGCCCGGGAGCCGAAGAGGATGACGGCCTGGGCGTCGGTGTTCGCCGCCAGGTCCCGGCAGAGATCGATTGCGGCCGGATCCGGACCCGGGTGGACCAAGGCCGGCATCTGTTCGCCGATGCGGTGTCGTCTCACCGGCGGCATGGGGTCTTCTCCGGCCGGCCGGAGCGCCGGCGGGCGGGCTGCAGGTGGTTGTCAACAGTGATCATGGGCGGGTCTCCGGCGGTGGGTTTTTAGAGGCGGTCTGGGCGACTAAAAGATGCGCGATAACTCTGATTATCGCGCAGCGAACGGGCGTGCGCAAGAGGCTGTTTTAATGCCTTTTTACCGCCCTCAGCGAGGCCGGAAAACCGCCGCCGCCCACCGCCTGGCCACGGTTCCCGCAGCGGGAAGGCCAATTGGTTCCTGCGACCCTGCCTATAGGCCCCCCGTCTCCACGGGCGATCAATCCATAGGTATCCATTCCAATGATATCCATACCTATCCATTGGAATGGACGGCGTCATGGAATGCATTAGTATCCAATGCATTGAAGTCCATTGCATACCAATGCAATTCATCCCCGACCCCGACGTCCTCCCGACACCCGCCCGGGGAAAACGACAAACGAGACCGGGGGTGGTTTCACTACAATTCCGGTAAAGCCACGAATCACCCGGAGGTGAAAACCATGCCCAAGTGCGCTTTCTGCGGCGCAGAACTGGAACCGCCCGTGCGTGTGCCCCACACCGTCTACGTGAAGAAGCTCTACCGCGTCGCCGGCTAGGACTACTGCCGCCACCACATCATCAGGGCCGCCGTGGTCGCCGGCGTCATCACCGAGATCCGGGCCGGCGCCAGACCGGTGGTGACCGTGTCACCGGAGTAATCCCCGCGGCGGGGCAGGCGCGATTTCGTCGGGCGGGACCAAAGGGCTCACGTTAACGCCCTTCATTGGTGGGGCTCACGTCCATCACGCGGACGGCGATCCGACGCCTTTCCGAATCGGTCAGTTGCTCTTCCAGCCGCTGCTGCAGCTCGGCAGGGCCGGTGGGCCGCCGGCCCTGGGGGGGCGCTGGGATCTTCCCGTCGCCAAACCAGAACACGAGGTAGACACCGTGGCCGCCAGTCTCAGGGTCGATGGTGTATTGCGCGATCAGCTGGTCGTGGAGCGCGCTCCATAGCCTGGGGTCCCGGTCCCGCTTGATTCCCACCGGCACGTTGAATCCACCATAGGAAACACCGATGTCGGCCCGCCTGTCGTTGGCGTACTCAACCTCGGGCCGGGCGATGACCCCGATGGGAAGCACGCCGCGCAGATGGGAAAGCAGGGTATCCCGGCAGTCAGCCTCAATCCTCGGAGATTCCGGACGGCCGTAAGCGCCGCCGGTATTCCAGTACTGCTTCCAGACGTCGATGTCGCTAGTGCGGATCCTCTCGGCGAGCCTCTCCAGGGAATGGACCAACAGAGCAGCCAGATCCACAGCATTGGCCGGAGCTTTGTTGCTGAGAGTCTCTCGAACCTGATCGACGGTCGGATGTTGGTATGAAGCATCCCGGTGGATAACCCGCTGTTGGGCTCGGACCCGTTCCAGCATAGCGCGCCACTTAGACAGCGCGTCATCGTCGACCAGGGCGTCCAGCGCCTGCGCTGCGTCGTCGCTGCTTAGGGACGCCAACCGACGTATCAGCCGGTCGACCTGCTCCGAGGCGCGCATCTCGGGGGTTACCCGAACGGCGGACTCGACGGGATCGAAGGTTCGGCCCATGGGATCGAAGGTTCGGCCCATCAGATTGATGAGGCTCTGCAGGGTTCGTGAGTCCAGGCTCTCCACCAGGAAGGGCAGACTTTCGTCTGGAGAGAAAAAATCCGCCATCTTCCTGATCCGATCATCCTTACCCTCGACCAGACTTTCGAGGGGTTCGAGATAGATTCCCGGAGCCATGATGACTCCGGCCGCCAGCCAGTGAATTCGCTGGGCCAAGTTCAGGCTCCTACAGGAAAGCTTCTCTTCCAGCAACTCTTGCAGGGCCGTCCGGTCGGCGTGCTGCAGGGCAGCCCACAGCAGTTCGTCCAGCGTCTCGAGTTGGCGTAGGCTGCAACGGAGGGGAAATGATGCCAGGAGACGCGGAGTGGCGTATGTGGCGACTCGGCGGTGGCTCTTCTGGCGGACGAGTTGATACAGTTCGGGAACATACTCGTTGCCGCCGCGAATTGACGGGACTGCGCACTGCACCAGCACATCCGCCACGAGTTCGGGACGCAGGTCAAGCCATCTCAGATACCACCGGGGATCGGTGGTCCGGCCGGTGGGTGTGCAGTAGTAGAAGGCCAGAGCCTGCCGCATCCGGAGGGCGCTCAGCCCTTCCAGTTCATCCGGTTCTGCTCGGTCAACTTCGTCCATGCCGGCGAGGAACGCCGGACCCAGCGGATGGAAACGTGAGTCCACGAACAGCTGGATAATCTCCGCAACCTCCGGAATGTCCTGGCGCCCAACAGTGCCCCTGAGCCCGGCCTTCGCCGCTTCGACCAGGTCGGCACTCTGCAGAACACCCTCAAGCCCCCTTTCAGAAGCGATATTGGGCGCGGCAAACGGGAAATGGCCGAAGTACGCCATGCCGATTCCGAACAGCAACCGGGGGGAGGCCCGGTTCTCCCGCAAGGCGTCCGCGTTGTCTCGAACGAGGTCTATCCACCGTTGTCTCTCACGGTCAATTTGAGACCGGTTCGTATCGGCCGCGCGCGGCGGACTGGGGGCTGGGATGTTGGGCGGCGCCAACAACTCCGCCAATCGTTGTCGGAGGACCTCATGCTCGAGGGTACGTTCCTCCAACACTGCCTTGGACAATCCTTGCCCCCCGGTCGCGCGGTCGCAGTAGTGGACGGCCTGACGCAGCAGTTGATCCGCTATTTTGGGGTTCTCATCAAAGGCGGCAATAGCGGTATCCAAGCACCATAGTCCGAAGTCCGGTGGAGGATCGCTGCCATGCAGGCGGTGCCAGACCTCGCTGGCGCAGAGGTCGAATCCGCCGTCGTCCGGACAGCGGTTCAGGCCTTCCAGAAAAACTGCCTTCTGGACGTCGGAGCGACGCTCCAGCCAAACTCGGATTTCGGTCGCGGAGTCGTCCGTGAGCGAGGGAGGATCCCAGAACGGGTAGCAGGCTGCGTCCAGCCAATCGTAGAGACGAGCCGGGTTCTGTTCATCCCCCAACCTGTGAAGGGCTCTGGATAGGAGCCGTAGCGGGAGGTTTTCCAGGTGATAAACCCTGAAGGTCGCGCGCAGGTCAGGCATCAAACGGCCCAGACCATCTAGGAGCTCCGCGACATCTCCGTCCGACGATCGCTGTAGTAGCCGCCAATGCCAGAAGGCAAAATACGCTCCGATCAGGTCCACATTCCCCTTGTCAACGAGGTGCCCCCAGATCTGCGAGGGGAGTATCCCCCGAGGATACAGACGGGCCAACAGTTTGCCCAGCAGTTCGTTATCGGGATCTGCAATTTCTCCGCTCTCAATCTCGCCCAGTAGCTGCTTGAGTTGTTCTGTGCCGTCTGGCAACGCAGCAGAGATGTGGATGAGCGCGTTGAGTGCGGCGGCGGTAACCCTGGGCCATCGGCTATCGTCATGCACCGCCTGCAGCAACTCCGGGAAGAGACCGGTCAGCGGAGGTCCATCCTGCAGTACACGCAACAGGAACTCGGTAACCAACTGATGGTCCGTGTCACGGCGTTGATCTTGCAGGAATCCCCGGAGGGTGCATTCCATATCGGAGGACGCCAAGGCGCCGAATGCCGAGGCATGTACACCGTGGTCCGCCACCTCACGGTTCATGGCCAGCAGAAGCCTGCTCTTGTTCTCCACGGAAAACCCCTGGAGGTCGCCGTAAAGCCCCACACCGACCGGGTCGCTGTCAATCAGTTGCTCGCGAGCGTCCGGACAAAGAGCTGCCAGCCACGCGGACAGCCCTCTAAGCACGGTGACCACAACACCGTCGCCGGCCGTGATCATGGCCAGGATGCGGGCGACGGGCAGACCGCCGTCAACTAGCTGGGTGAGGTATCTGGCGCCCAGAAACTCCGCAATGTGACGGTGCGCCGGCACGAAACGTCCGCTACCGACGCTTGAGAACAGCCTTGTGGCCAGGACGCGTTGCTCTGTCAGGCTTGTCCCATCATCCGAGTGGTCGAGATGGATGTAGTCGGCGTCGGTCTCGTGGTAGTTGATGGAGCACCCTGCTGCTCCCGATATCAAAAGGTGAGCACAGAGCAGGCCCGCCATGTGTAACAGCTGCTCAGGGTGAGGCGGTGGGCCTGCGGCAACGTGTTCTTCGTTGAACTCGGTGGCCATCTGACGGCAGGCCATTTCAAAAGTCCGCAGCCGGCTCTCCGGCCAACCGTGGCCACCGCCCACAGCTTTGGCCAACAGGTCCAGGGTCAAGGGGTTGTTGAGCAGGCCGTCGACGCGGTTATCCTTCGCGTCGGCCACGAACTGGTGAGGGTCATCAACAGCGGGGTGGGCATTCAGCACTCGCTCAACGTCAGCATCGGTAAGGGGATCGAGCCGGGCTACCGCCACCCTGCCGTCCTGGACAACCGCCTCCAGCCTGCTCCGGTCGTTCTCTCCGAGCCAATCCGCCTCTCGGCATGAGATCCTGAACCTGGGGCATCCCAAAATCTCCAAACGGCTCCTGATGTTATCCAAGGCCTGACGGCGGTCCCCCGAACCGACGCGCATCTCGTCCAATCCGTCAATGAAGAGAACCGGGCCTTGCCACTCGGGATGGCTGTCCACATTGAGGGTGAGAAAATCCCGGGCGGAAACCAGCTTGGCCTGCGACCCAAGGGCTTTGGTCTCGGTCCTGAATGCGGTGCTCTTGCCCGACCCCGGGTCGCCGAGCAGGACGTAGGCCGGCTCCTGCCTCAGGGCTTCCAGAGGTCCGGAGGCCGGTTCACGACGCTGGCGCTCAGCTTCCGATAGCACTTCGGTCCAGGTCCGCTGGATGATGACGGTCATGACCCTTCGAACCAATGCTCGGCCGGCTCGCTCAGAAACTCGTTCAGAGGTATTCCGTCTGCCCCCACCACAAGCGAGCTGACGGGATGGTACTGCTTTTCGAACTCCGCCATACCAGAGGTGCTGCGGCGCTGTGGGCCGCTCTTCACCTCGACGGCGACGACGCGACGACCTCGTTGAAGCACGAAATCGACCTCATGCTGTTTGTTGCGCCAGTACCGAATGTCGATGTCGGAGGCTGCGGTGTTGCACAGGTGCGCGCCCACGGCGCTCTCGACCACCCTTCCCCAGAAGGTACGGTCGGCCCTGGCTTCGTCGAATGAGTACCCAGACCCGGCGGTCATCAGGGCGGTGTTCAACACGTTGAGCTTGGGGCTCGACCCCCGGCTGCGGTGCGCTTGATTGGAATGATTGGATAGGCCGGTGAGAAGGCCGGCGCTGGTCAGAAGATCCAAATACCGAGCCAGGGTGGTCGTATTGCCGGCGCCTTGGAGCTGCCCCAGCATCTTGTTGTATGACAGCACCTGGCCGGAGTAATCAGTCCCGAGCTCAAATAGCTGTTTCAACAGCGCCGGCTTGTCCACCCGGGTCATGGCCAGAATGTCTCGCTCGATGTTGGGCTGCACGAGGGACTGTTGCACATAATCGCGCCACCGCCCTTCATCCCGCAGCAAGGATGCGGCGCCAGGGTACCCACCGAAATACAGGTATTCGTCCAGATCGAGGCCGAATGCCTGATACATCTCGGGAAACGACCAGTGGGCCACTCGGATGGTTTCAAAGCGTCCGGCCAAGCTCTCGCTCAACCCTGTCTGGAGCAAGAGTGGCGCCGACCCCAGGATGACCACGTGGAGAGGATACTCTCGAGCCCGGTCGTCATCCCACAGACCTTTGACCGCTTCCGACCAGCCCGGCACCTTCTGGATCTCGTCCAAGACCAGTACGAAACTCGCGCCAGTCCGTTCGACCTGCAGTCTGGCCCTCTCCCAATTGAGGGCCAACTGCTCGGTGGTGGGCGTTTGGGTCGACTGAATAAACACGCGACCAATCAGTTCAGGGGCAAGGGGCAACCGTGAGAAGGCAGGATCATCGACCGACAGGTAAAGGTTATCCAGTTCAATCTGCTGAAGCGCCTGCCGCACCATGGTGGTCTTCCCGGTCTGGCGTGGACCGGACACCGCAATAATCCGGCTGGGAGGCTCGGCCAACCGATGGGCGATGACATCAACCTGGGCGCGTTGGAAGGGAGGCATACCCGTATTGTAGGCTATTGCGTATATTTACTCAACAGCATACAATTAACGCGGTCCAGCCGTCAGATGCTTCGGCTGGCGAGATCCGGATGGAGGCAAGGATATGACGGCTACCGCTGAGGATTTCGGCCAGGAGCCTATGGTCAGTTTTACCTCCCGCTGACGGACAGGAGGTCAAGCAATTTCGCCATTCAAGCACGGCTCAAGACCTGGTGGAGGCGACTTTTGCCAACGACAGGCGGCCATTCGTGCAGAAAATGTCCAGACCGGAGTCCGTGACAATCGACCTTAGCGCTGCTGCAGCCAATTTTCAAAGTATGTCCGCATACAACGCTTTTGTACAAGGGCAAGGGGCGAAGGCGGGTTCAGAATTCGCGGACCATGCAGGTTTGATGATCCGGAGGACCCTGACTCCGGAGCCGCTGACCCAGTTTGCGGAGGCGTCCGTCACCGGCCGTGCCCGGTACATCGGCGACATTACGATAGCCGAAGCAGTGGCGGCAGCGGAATAGCGGAGGCGTCGAATGCAGCGCATCAAGATTGCAGCGACTGTGGGAATCATCCTGGGCGTCGCCGCCATGGTTCTCTGGGCGTGGCTTCAATCCAAGATAACGCCGCTGGATACCATGGACATCTCATATCTCCACGTGTTTATCGCCGGCTTTGTCATCGGCACGCTGCTCGGTTTTGTGTGGCCGCGTTCTTGACGCGGCATAGCGCACTGGCTAGGTTGTAGCGCACCTGTGCCAACTCTAAATAAGATTAGGAGGCAATTCAGATGTCATCGCGTCCAGGCCTTGAAAGTGTCGAGTTCCCGGATAACCCCGAACCCAGATGCGCTTGCGTGCTGCTGCTGGACGTGTCCAGCTCGATGAGCGGAGCCCCAATTGACGCACTCAACGAAGGAATACGGTCATTCAAAAACAACGTCGGGGCCGACGATCTGGCGTCGTTGCGAGTCGAGGTCGCCATCGCAACCTTCAGCAGCGATGTTCAGATCGTGCAGGATTTCGTGACCGTGGACGATTTCGACCCGCCAACCCTGACCGCCTACGGCCAGACGCGCATGGGGGCCGGGATTAGCGAGGCGCTGGACATGGTCGAACGCCGCAAGCAGGATTACCGGAGCAACGGCATATCCTACTACCGGCCCTGGGTCTTCATGATTACCGACGGGGCGCCCACCGATGACGTAACCGGAGCCTCCGCCCGGCTCAAGCAGGACCATGTGGACAAGCGCGTAGCTTTCTTCAGCGTCGGCGTGAAAGGCGCGGATATGCAAAGACTGAAGGAAATCGGACCGGCGGACCGCGAGCCTTTGCTACTGGACGGTTTGCGGTTCAACGACCTGTTTGAATGGCTCTCTCAATCGATGAGCGCCGTTTCACGGTCGCAGACCGACGCCGAGCAAATTGCCTTGCCCGCCGTAGGGTGGGCGGTAGTGTGATGAGGGACGCTTTTCCGTGCGATGGCCCGCGCTGGCGGGTGATGGGAGCATCGGTCAAAGGCATTAGCCACGTCAGAGCCGGGCAGCCCTGCCAGGACGCGGTACGGTGGCGCACCATTCCAATTCCCGGATTGCCCCCGGACACTCTGATAGCCGCGGTTGCGGACGGAGCCGGGTCGGCCCGCCACAGTGGCGAGGGTTCGTTCCTGGCCGCCGATGCCGCCATAGACAGGGCCGCGGCAATGCTTCAGGACGACCCCTGCGGCATTACGTCACCGAGGTTGACACACATTCTCCACCAGGCGATGTACGCAGCCTACAGGCGGATTGTGGAAACTGCCGCCCAGCCAAATTACTGGCGTCCAATACGGGAATACGCAACTACACTGCTGTTGGTAATCTGGGCAAGGGGAACCCTGGCTGCGGCCCAGATAGGCGACGGCGCAGTGGTGGCCTCGAATGAATCGGGGGATTACATTCTATTTACGACCCCGCAGCGGGGTGAATACGCAAACGAAACCAGCTTTTTGACCGGGCGCAACGCGATGCAACAGCTGCAAATACGGACTGCCGCCTGGCCGAACGCCAAGCGTATAGCCATGTTCACCGACGGCCTCCAGAACCTGGCCCTGGAGCACACGGCCAACGCTCCGTTCCCCGGATTCTTCACTCCACTTTTCAACTGGCTCGAAGCTCAAACGGACGAACTGGATGCCTACGCCGGACTGCGCGCGTTCCTGAAATCCGACCGCGTAACGGCGCGTACCGGCGACGATACTACTCTGCTGCTGGCGTTGCGGGAGCAAGGGTGATGCCAACCTATTACAACCTCCGGGGAGAACCCATCTCGCTGGGCGACGTGCTCGGCTCCGGCGGCCAGGCCGACGTTTACGCCGTCGTCGGCAAGCCGGATACCGCGGCCAAAGTCTATAAAGATGGGAAAGCTCCCTTCAACATTGACCGCAAGCTCCGCCTGATGCTGGACGGTCCGCCCGATCAAGGCGCCGCCGGCCACCGGCACATCGCCTGGCCCAGCGACCTGCTGCTGAACGAACGTGGCCGTGTGGTCGGTTTTCTGATGCCCCGCGTGTCGTCGGGGGACAGCGGTAAAATAATCAACTTCTACCACCCCGCTCGCCGCCCTCCCGGGTTCAATTATCGTTACCTGATACAGACGGCGCACAACCTCGCCGTTGCGGTGGAATCTCTCCACCGGCAGGGCTACGTTATCGGAGACATTAACGAGTCGAACGTCTTCGTCAACGACCAGGCCCTGGTGACGCTGGTTGACGCCGACTCATTCCAGGTCAGCGACGTTGGGAGCAAAACAGTCTATCTCTGCCCCGTTGGCCGCCCGGAATACACGCCGCCCGAATTGCACGGCAGCGACTTTCGCCGCACTGTACGCACCTCCCACCATGACGGCTTCGGGCTGGCGGTCCTCATCTTTCAACTGCTGATGCAGGGCCGCCATCCCTATCACGCCAGGTATGCCGGCGACGAACCGGATGAGCCGCAGCCGGAACTCTCACTTCGCGTCGCCGCCGGCAACTTTCCCTACACCAAGCGCCCCGGACAGGCGCCCTATGTTCCGAATGAACTCTGCCGCCGCTTGTGGGATGCCCTTCATCCACAGCTGCGAGCTCGTTTTCTCAGTTGTTTTGACCAGCCCATTCGAGACTCCGTAGCGCGTCCCTCCGCGTCCAACTGGCGCGGCGCCCTTGACGCCGCCATCCATGACCTGACGCAGTGCGAAGGTAACGAGCAACACTGGTATTTCAAGCACAACGGAACCTGCACCTGGTGCGAACTGGCGCAGGAGCAGGGGACAGACCGGTTCCCGCCCTTTCGTTCGAGCAGCCACGACGCGCAATACTATTTAAATCGTGGCGACGACAAGCTTGAAAGGGACGACTACGATGGTGCCATCGCCGATTACAACCAAGCTATCTTGCTGAACCCCAACGACAGGTTGGTCTACTTCCATAGTGCTCGTGCCTACTACAACCGAGGCAGTGTCAGATGGGAAAAGGGTGATCGAGACGGGGCCATCGCCGACTACGACGAAGCCATCGCCCTGAGACCCAACTACGCGACGGCCTACTACAACCGAGGCCTTGCCAAAAGGTACAAGCGAGATTACGACGACGCCATCTCCGATTACGACCAGGCCATCGCCCTGGACCCCAACTACGCGGCAGCCTACAACAATCGAGGCGTTGCCAAAGAGTACAAGCGAGATTACGACGGCGCCATCTCCGATTACGACCAGGCCATCGCCCTGAGACCCAACTACGCGGCAGCCTACAACAATCGAGGCGTTGCCAAAGAGTACAAGCGAGATTACGACGGCGCCATCTCCGATTACGACCAGGCCATCGCCCTGAGACCCAACTACGCGACGGCCTACTACAACCGAGGCCTTGCCAAAAGGTACAAGCGAGATTACGACGGCGCCATCTCCGACTACAACCAGGCCATCGCCCTGAGACCCAACTACGCGGCAGCCTATCGTAGCCGAGGCATTCTCAAAGAGTACAAGCGAGATTACGACGGCGCCATCTCCGATTACGACCAGGCCATCGCCCTGGACCCCAACTACGCGACGGCCTACTACAACCGAGGCAATACCAAAAGGTACAAGCGAGATAACGACGGCGCCATCTCCGATTACGACCAAGCCATCGCCCTGGACCCCAACTACGCGGCAGCCTATCGTAGCCGAGGCCTTCTCAAAGAGTACAAGAGGGACGCTGACGGGGCTGTCGCGGATTACAGCCGGGCCGACGCTTTGCAGCGGAAATATAAGGGCGAATGATTATTCGCCCCTACAAGGATCGCCGCGTGTTACGGCGCTAGTTCGCCGTAATCGTCGCCGCCGCGGTGGTTGCGGCGTCCGCGACGGGCTGGTTGGTGCGTGGGGCCACCTCGAAGGGTGAGTAGATCTCCAGCTCCTTGCCCATCTCGAGGACGGCGGGGATGACTTCCTCGCCCATGAGCCGCAGGTTGCGCATCTGGTCCTCATGGGTCATGATGCCGTCGCCGTCCCAGAAGAAAACGCTACCGGGGCGCAGGTATTCCAGCACCTCGCGGATCTTGAAGATCACCGTCTTGGGTGTGCCCGTGATGATCGTGCTGTAGGCCACCGGGTCTTCGTAGGGCCGGCAGTTGCGGGTCGATTCCGGTAGGGGGCAGAATCGTACGCTAAGAGGAATGGCGTCGGTTGAGCGTGCGTTAGACGGTTGGTCTTGAAACGGAGAAGAGCTCGGCAAGGTCGCTGATGGGATACTCGCCGGTGGCGTGCATGCGGGAGAGTTCCCGCTGCTGACGGTCGGACAGTTTGGGCTGCTTGCCGCGCAATTTCCCCTTGGCGCGGGCGATGGCCATGTCCTCGCGGGTGCGCATCCGGATGAGATCGGCTTCGAACTCGGCGAAGGTAGCGAGGATATTGAAGACCATCTTGCCCATGGGATCGTCCGGGTCGTAGAGCGCCGGGCCCAAGGCAAGTCTCATGCCTCGTTCCTGAAGCTGGTCGGCGATGGCGCGGGCATCCGGAACGGACCTGG
>MPNC01000020.1 GCA_002238825.1 SAR202 cluster bacterium bin87
GAACTCGTCATGGCCCGCTACAACTCCGACGGGACGCTGGACAATACCTTCGGCAGCACCAACTTCGGCAACAGCGGCACGGTCGTGACCAACTTTGGCGGAACCGATTTCTGGGTCTTTGGGGCGGCGCTCCAGGCCAATGGCAAGATTGTCGTGGCCGGCGTCACGGGCAGGAATCTGAACTCCGATTTTGATGGCGGAAACTTCGGCCTGGCCCGCTACACCAGTTCGGGCGCGCTGGACGGCTCCTTCGGCAGCGGCGGCAGGGTCGTCACCGACTTCGGCCACAATGACGTCGGCCGGGCGATGGCGATCCAGCCCGACGGCAACATCGTGGCAGCCGGTTACTCCAGGCGCTCCCTGCATCAAGACTTCGCCCTGGCGCGTTACCTGGGGCGGGGGGCTCCTTCCACCGACGCGTGGCTGAGTGGGCTGGCGGTAATGCAGGGCCCGAACGCCAGCGCCGTCACCGAACAGACCGTGTTCCGGCCGACCACCTTTAATCAGTACGTAACGGGATATGCAGCGCTGCTGGCCGCTGACACCACCCACGTGACGGTGACTCCCACCGCCAGCGAGGCCAACGCCACGATATCCGTCGGAGCGCCGGGTGCCTGGCAGCAGGTCGCCAGCGGCAGTTCCAGCGATCCCATTGCGGTGGCTGATCACGGGACGATCAACATCGTGGTGACCGCCGAGGACGGCAACACCCGGCAGACCTATTCGATACGGCTGCGGCCAGCCTCCACCGACGCCAGCCTGACGGGGCTTCGCGCGCTCTTTTATCGTGGCTCGTCACCCGAATTGCTGGTCATCGGCGAATTCCATCCGGACCGGACGTCCTACTGGGCCGCAGTGCCCTACGCAACGGGGTATGAAAAATTTGGAGTTCCCATGGCCGTGCTAGTGACACCGACGCTCGACCTCAGTACGTCCTCGGTGACCGTGAACGGCGAGGCGGTGGCCAGCGGCGGTTCGAGCTCCCCGATCAACCTTGAACCGGGCGACAACGTCATCACGGTGCGGGTCACCGCCGGGGACGGCACGACGACGCGCGACTACACGGTGACCGTCAGGCGGCTGCCCCCCGGCGTGACGGACTGGTCGCCCACCCTCCACACGAAGGCTCTGGGCGGAAAGTGGGGCTGCCGGAACGGCGTCGACGGCGCCGAGTGCAGCGATGCCGCCGTCCTGAGCGACAGCCAGTTCAACGTCAACAGCGGCGGCTACGGCCATGCGCAGTCGACCACCTACCGCGTAGAGGAGCTCACCGCCGAGCGGGTGCATCAGGTTGGCGGCGACACCCAGTATCGGATCGTGTTCACCGTCGCGTCCGACCGGCCGGTGAACATTAACCGGATGACCCTGGGCATAGAGAACAACGGCGAGGCGCTGCGGCTCCCGCTCCCCCACGCTACCCGCACCAGCCAGGGCAACACCTGGACCTGGCTGAAGTGGACCGAGTCATCAGTTCTGGAGTGGCACCGAAGGTCCGCGGTCAAGGTGCGCATGCATGCGCCCACGACCGGCCTGGACAAGGTGCGCGTGTACTACGACTCAATGAGCAACGACCATCCGGTGGCGGGCTTCTCCCGCTGGCACATTGCGCGTGAGAAGTCCTATGACTTCCATTACCACGGCCTTAACAGATTCGGCCGAGCTTGGATTGCCGTCATCCCGGGCGAGTTCGCCAGCCGCGAAGGCAAGTCAACGACGACTCACGCCAAGCTGAGGCTGGCAGGAACGACGCCGGGCAGTAGTATCGGGTACGCCAAGGGGGCCATCAACCAGCCTCCGCCTGAATTTAGCTACCTCCCGCTGCTGGATGACGGGTTCACCGAGCCAATCGAGTTAGACCCCGCATCGAAGAACACCTACGTGTGGGTTAAGGTCTCAAACGGCGTCCAGGGCATCCCGGGAGTCGTGGACCACACGCTCCAGGAACACACGCACCTGGTGATCATCGACCCGCCGCCGCGCACCTACACGCTGACGCCGCAGGCGCGGGCCGCGGAGGGGGAGCAGGCCGCGCTGTCCCTGAGCCTGGGCAGCCCAGCCGGCGCCGGGGGCGTGTCCTTCACGGTGTCCGCCGACTACCCGGACGGCGGGGCGACGGCCGCCGACTTGGGGGAGATCGCCAGGACGGTGACGGTGCCCGAGGGCCAGCGGAGCGTCAGGATCATCATTCCCACCGTGGACGACGAGGCGATTGAGGAGGACGAGGAGCGCTTCACGGTGACGGTAACCCACACCGGCGCGCCGGCCTGGGCGGTGGACCCGGAGGGCACGGACACCGCCGTGGTGACCATCGTGGACAACGACGAGCCTCCGGAGGGACCGGAGCCGTGGGACATCAAGGTCGTGCCGGGGGACGGCACGCTGACGGTGACCTGGAAGGTCGGCTCCCGCGACGGTGTCGAGGACTCGGAGATCTGGCACGTTCTGCGCTGGAGCCAGGAGTTCGGCGTGTGGAACAACCCCCGCGACCCCAGGGCAGTGGGCAAGAACGACGGCCTCTCGGTGGACCCCGGGTTGACCGGCTACACCATCACGGACCTCAAGAACGGCGTCGCGACGGGCGTGTTCATTCGCTCGATGGTCGGGCATCGCAACAACATGAGCGAGAGGGACGGGAACTCCAGCCAGTGGGTGCGGGTCAAGGGCGAGCACACCACGCCGGTGGCGCCGCCCAACGCTGCGCCCACGGTGGCCGCCGCCATCGCCGACGCGACCATCGTGAACGAAAGCGGCATGCATGATGTCTCCCTGTCCGGCGTGTTCGGCGACGCCGACGGCGACGCGCTGACCATCACGGCCGCATCTTCGGATACAGCCGTGGCCACCGTGTCCGTCGCCGCCGATTACTCGACGCTGACGGTTTCGGCCCAGGCGCGGGGCACGGCGACGATCACAGTCACGGCATCCGACGGGAACGGCGGCTCGGTCGAGGCCGGGTTCACTGTCAAGGTCAAGGCCGCGCCGGTAGTGGCCTCAGCCATCGCCAACGTGAGCGGACTGGAGGCCGAAGACAGTCGCACAATCTCGATGTCAGGGGTGTTCAGCGACGCCGACGGCGACAGACTGACCATCACGGCGTCATCTTCGGACGAGGGCAAAGCCACCGTCTCAGTGTCTGTCGACCAATCCGCGCTCACGGTGTCCGGGGTGTCCGAAGGCACGGCGACCATCACGGTCACGGCCCAAGACGCCGACGGCAATCAGGTCAGCGACAGTTTCACGGTAACGGTATCTGCCCCGGCCAACAACCTGCCCACAGTGTCCGCCGCCATCGCCGATGCGACCATCGTCAATGAGAGCGGCACGCGCCAGGTTTCCCTGTCCGGCGTGTTCAGTGACGCCGACGGGGACGCGCTGACGGTCACGGCGAGCTCGTCGGATGAGAACATCGCGACAGTGTCGGTGTCCGCCGACTCCTCTACGCTGACGGCAACGGCCCAGGGCCGGGGAACGGCGAGCGTCACCGTAACGGCATCTGACGGCAACGGCGGCGCGGCATCGGACACCTTCACCGTCACGGTGAAGGCCTCGCCAACCGTGGCCTCGGCCATCGCTGACATCAGCGGACTGGAGGCCGGGGACAGCCGCACCATCTCGATGTCGGGAGTGTTCAGCGACGCCGACGGCGACAGTCTGACCGTAACCGAAGCGTCATCGTCCGACCACGCGGTGGCGGCGGTATCGGTCGCCATCGACGGCGCAACGGCCGCAATCACGGCCGTCACGGTGATCGGCAAGGGCGAGGGCACGGCCACCATCACCGTCACCGCCCAGGACAGCGACGGCAACACCGTCAGCGACGCCTTCGACGTAACGGTGAACGCCGCTGAACAGCAGCAACAGCAGCGAGTGGTGGAGTTGCCCGGCCCGGTATTGGGCCTGGAGCTGACGGCGACGCACGACAGCGTGAGCGTCAGCTGGAGCGTTCCGGAGAGCGGGGGCGTACCGAGCGGTTACATCGTGCACCTGCGCCCGGAGGGCGGCGCTGAAGGCAGTGGCAGGACCAGGACGCCTCGGGGCGACAAAATGACGGTGACCTTCGACAACCTGGAATCCGGCCGGACCTACCGGGTGTGGGTGCGGGCGGAGAACGAGGCGGGCAAGGGTGAGCGGGTCCGCGCCAGCATCACCCTGCCGGCGGAGCTGCCCGGCCCGGTGACGGGTCTTGAGGTGGCCGCAACCGAGGACGGCGTGACGGTGAGCTGGAGCGCCCCGGAGACGGGCGGTGCGCCGGACGGGTACATCGTGCACCTGAAACCGGAGGACGGCGGCAAGGGCCGGACCAAGACGCCCCGGGCGAAGAAGACGAAGGTCAGCTTCGAGAACCTGGAGTCCGGCCAAACGTACAAGGTGTGGGTGCGGGCGCAGAACGCGGCGGGCAAGGGCGAGCGGGTCCACGCCAGCATCACCCTGCCGGAGGCGGAACCCCCGCCGGAGGAGGGAGACGGTCAGACGGGTCAATGATCCCCTGACGGGGCCAGGAGAAGGGGGCGTCCGGCTGCGGCAGGGCGCCCCCTTGGCGTTCAATCGCCTTCGTCGCCCCATGCCCGCCACGGCAGCCCTGCTGCGGCGGAGATATTACACAGGTAAAGACACATTATTGAGGGGTCAAAGATACGCAGGGGATAGGGTTCGCCGGGTATCATCTCCTCCCCCGGTTCCGGCGCTGTGCCGCCGGTCGGCGAGCCGGAGCCATTGGGTCAGGAGATGGAGCGATGTTGAAGGTGAAGTCGGCGAGGACCGTGGGTTTCGTGGCCGCAGCGGCGCTGCTGGCGCTGTTGATGGCCGGGATTGCGCTGGCGCTGTGGCCGGCGGGCGCGGTCCAGGCGCAGGACGAGGAGCCGCCGCCGGTGGCGAACCTGAAGTGCGAGGCCAGGACGGACCAGGTGCGCTTCTCCTGGGACATACCCCAGTGGTCCGGCGGAGAGACCAAGTGGTACGACGTGGTGGTGACGCTGCCCAACGGGAACCGGTTCGCCGAAAGGCGCCACCGGGACCTGAGGAGCCGGACGTACCGGGGAAACTGGCAACCCGCGAGCGAGGCCCGGATTGCAGTGAAGGCGCTCTACGACCTTCCCAACGGGGACCGGGTGACCAGCGCGGCCAGTGAGGCGTCCTGCGTGGTGCCGGGCACGCCCAACAATCCACCTGCGGTGTCGGCGGCGATAGCGGACGCCACCATTGTGAACGAGAGCGGCACGCATGAGGCGTCCCTGCCCGGAGTGTTCACCGACGCCGACAACGACGCGCTGACAATCACGGCGAGTTCCTCCGACACTGCCAAGTCCACGGTGTCGGTATCCGCCGACGGATCCGCGCTGACGGTGAGCGCAAAGCAACGTTATGCCCGCGTCCGGGCCGTGCAGGGGAGACTAACTGACGAAGCGAGGACCTACGTGTAAGCTCCCGACGAGGCGTGTCGTCCGGACCAAGACCGAGAGGACATTGGTGCTGGTTGCCCGGCGCAAAGCATGGTCCGGGGGTCCTACGGTGGCATCATTGGTGACGCCCCAATCAGGGCGATCCCGTTCGGGAGAATAGCTACTTGCCGTGACCCCCTCCGGCGATGCGCCTACGCTGTGATGCTGGAGGGGAAGATGATGAAGACACGCCAGAGGAATGCGAAACCGGCGAGCCAGACTACAGCGGAGCGGGAGCGTCTGCCAGCGGAGTTGTCCCAGGTGAACCTGAACGCGGCGGGCATCGACGTGGGGGCCAGCAGCCATTTCGTGGCGGTGTCAGCCAACCGCGCGGAGCCGCCGGTGCAAGAATTTGCCGCCTTCACGGCGGACCTGTACCGTCTGGCTGACTGGCTGGCCGAGTGCGGCGTGGAGACCGTGGTCATGGAGTCCACCGGCGTGTACTGGATACCACTGTTCGGAGTGCTGGAAGAGCGAGGGTTCCAGGTGATGCTGGTGGACCCCCGGCGCATCAAGAACGTGTCCGGACGCAAGACCGACGTGCTGGATTGCCAGTGGCTGCAGCAGTTGCACACCTATGGGCTGCTGTCGGGAGCCTTCCGTCCCGACGCGGAGATACGACGCCTGCGTAGCTACCTGCGGCAGCGGGCCATGCTGGTGCAGTACGCGTCCCACCATATCCAGCACATGCAGAAGGCCTTGACCCAGATGAACGTCAAGTTGCAGCACGTCATCAGCAACATCACGGGCAAGACCGGCATGGACATTATCGAAGCCATCGTAAGCGGCGAACGGGACCCTCGAAAGCTGGCGCGGTTTCGTCGCCCGGGCATGAAATCGGATGAGGCGACCATCGCCAGGTCCCTGCAGGGCCATTGGAGGGGGTTGGTAGCGGATTCTTGCCGGCGTGCGGGAATAATCGGATTTTTCACAATCCGGACGGGCGGGCCCATCAGTACAAATTTCACAAAATGCACCCCACATCCTCCACCCGCCACGCACGAGGCAAGCGCGGTTCAGAACCGGTCATTCGGCTGCCCCGTTCGGCGGTCCTGAATACCTCAGGCCGGTGTTGCAGAGTTTGGCCGAACCCGGGTCGGCGATCCAGGACCAAACCGGCCAGCGCAACAAGACGGCTGATGAGGTTACGGTTAGACAACAGCTTCCGCATTTATTATTACGAAACAAGGCCCAAAGCGCAGATAATCGTGATAATAGGCTGGAATCTGGAATGGTCCTCGTAATACGAACATCATATCTAAACAAATGCTAAAAACACGCCTTTATTTTCGGCCAAAAACGTTTACCATAAAAGGGTGAGTGCCAGACACCAAATGGCAATCCTCCCCAGGAGACGGGCTGTCCTGCTGACAACCCGTACCTTCAACGGGGAGGGGAAATCAGAAACCCTCTGCCAGACTGGCAGAGGGTCGACGCGCCTGCGTCACTATTCAGCTCACCACAACGCAGCCGCCGGAGCACCATCTCCAGCGGCCGCCCACGCCAAGCATTACCGGAACCGGACTAAGGATTCACAGTGCCGCCAGACAACCTCCATGCTACGCTAGACACCCAATCACTGCAACCCTGCTCCAACCTCGCCCTCCTGGGGAAGGCAGTGGATGCTGAAGTCCTGGCCCCATTGCTCGCGGCAGTGCCGCTCCCGCGGGGCCGGCAGCCCGGCTTGCCGGGCCGCGATTCGCTACCCCGCGCGCCGATGCTGACCGCCTACCTGATCAGCAGGTACCCTGGGTCGGCCTTGCCGCAAAAGCTGTTGACGCTGTGTGACTGCCTGGCGGAACACCCCGATGTGGCCCATCTGTGTGGCTTCGATGGACACTTACCTGAGCGAACCACCCTCCGTCCAGTCTTTAAGGCGCTCGAAACGCGCCCTGACCTGGTCACTACAGCATTCAGCGCCATCTCGCACCGCTTGGTCCGGATGCCCCAGGCGTCGAAGACCATCACTGCTCCGCCGCCCAACCCGCGACGCTCCGGCAAAAGGGATGGCAACGCGTATCGCGAAACCCGCCGACAGGCGGCGTTGGGTCTGATTCCCCTCCTGCACAGGAAACTGCGTAACGAGACCGACGCAGTGGATGTCATGGTCGAGAGCCGCTGGCCTGACGGCGTCAGGTGCCCCTCCTGTGGATCCTGCCGTGTTACGCGAAAAGATCCCGAAAATTGGCGCTGCCGCAATTGTGGGTCAAGATTCTCGCTCACCAGCAACACGTTTCTGCACAGTTCCAACGTGGCTATGCTTCCCACGCTGCTCGCCGCATATCTCACGCTGCAGTCCCCCACCGGGGTCGACGCCCTCTTCCTCTCCGACTGCCTCCAGGACGACCTGGGTCGGCGCATGTACCACTCGGAGGCCCTGTACCTGCAGCACCGCTGCCGCGCCGCGATGTACGAGCTGCCCCCGAAGTTTGCCGGCCCCATCCAAACCGACGACACCTACATCGGCCAAGAGAACGGTGTCAAGTTCTCGATCATCGGCGGCGTGGACCAAGCCACCAATCGAGTCTGGGCCGAAATCGTTGACGGCGAGGTAGGCCAGGCGATAGTCAACCCGTTCGTGTACCACCTGAGGGAGGACGGCGCCTGGGTCTACTCGGATCAGGGAGGCGCATACGCCGCCATCCCCTGGCCTCATCTCACAATTAACCACTCCCTACCCGAATACGGACGCTTTGACAAGGCTTTCCGAAGGTACGTCACGACCAACTGGATCGAATCCTTCTGGGCTTTTATCGATCGCCTCATTCTCGAGCATGGACGCGTGTCGCGAAAGCATCTGCCACTCTATCTGACCGAGGCCTTGTGGCACCACAATCACCGCGGCCAATCGACTTGGCAACAGATGCAGGCGCTGGTCCACAACGGCAGTACCAGACGAGTGACCGAGTTGGATATCAAGGCCGGGAATGCCGTTCCAGCCAGGCTGTGGGTGCCGGAGACCCATGCAGGCAAAACCGAACCTGCCGAATGCCATTTTCAGTTGGTTCTGCCCGACAAGCGGGCAGCTGCAGCACACCCCCACGCAGAGACGCATATCTTGGCCGCAGCGTGATGGTACATGCCAGGGAACCGCAACCGGGCACGGAGCTACTCCGTCGTTGGAATCGGGACCCGCCAGAGACCGGCCAGCAGGAACGCCACTGCCGCCGCGCCGTCGGCATCTCGCGCTTCGTCCACAACCTCTGCGTCTCCACTCATTCGTGGCCGAGGTATCAACCACATCGCCAACTGGCGCAGCCCCCAACACAAAGCCGGACCACCGAGGTTCCACAGGAAACGCCTCGCCCCCGGATCCTTCCGAGCCGCCGCCCAAGGCTGGGGCGAGTACCGCCGCAAGGTGAAGAGTCCGGCCAGCACTCTGGAAGACGCGTCGGTTTCCTCAAGTTCAATCGGAGAAGGCACGAGCAGGGCTTCCGGGCCGACAACGGCCCGGACACGGTAAAGGTGAACGGCAAGGCGGTCATTCTCCCGAAGATCGGCCGGGTGGCAATGACCGAACAGCTGCGGTTCCATGGTTCCATCCGCGAAGTGTGCATCAACCGGACGGCTGGGACGCGGTTCGCCCGCTTCTTCGTTGAGGATGGCCAGGAGCCGTAACCAGTCAAGGACGGAACGACCGTCGGCGTTGACGTTGGCTTGGGTATCATGGAGACGTGCTCGGACGGCACGGTGGTGGGGAATCCGAAGGCATTGGCCACCAGCCTGAAACGATTGCGGCGGTTGGACAAAACCATGGCCCGCAGACGGAACACCCACGCTAAGAGCGCCCATTGTCCCGCGACGGAGATTGGGTCACTTGGTGCCGTTGCTGACACGGTGGGTAGCAGCTGTCGAGATATCGAAGGCGGGCCGCGCGTAGATCGTAGAGCCGAAAGCGTGACGGGTATGCTGGAGATTACGGCGGCGCGGGAAGTTGCGTTTCGACCAGCGCGATGTAGTCGTGGGCATCCAGTATGCCGGCCTGGACGGCGCCGGCGCTGCGGGTGTTTTCGTAGAAATTGACGTGGAGTTGCTCGACGGCGTTAAAGAGCGCCAGGAAATCTTGGTTGCCGGTGCCTTGGGCCAGGTTGCGCGCGATTCTCTTCAGGCTTGCGTGGCTGCGGTGGTAGGCTGGCGGTGTCAGACCCTCCGCGTAAGCCTTCGTAATTTGGGCGACGGCTCCCCAGGCTTTTTCGGAGGCTTGTCTCAGGTCTTGGAGCTGGAATTCGGCGTTGGCTTGTTGTATCAGATGGGCGGCAGCCGCTCGGTAGGTGACGGTGGTCAATTGCGTTCTCCGCGGACGTATTTCGGTTCAGCCGCTCAGATGACGGCTCATGCGTTGGATGAATTCGCCGGTCAAGGTGACCCTTTCGTGGAGATCTTCGGAGTCGAGTGCCTCAATGAAGGTATCTGGGTCGAGGGCCTCGGCGCTGGCGAAAAGAGTGAAGATCCGGCGGTCTTTGGTCTTGAGGCTGAACTGCAGAACCGTTTCGGCCGGTGTCTGCTCAGGACCCATCCGCCACTGTTCGCTGAGGGTTGCTGCCTCGATGACGGTGAGGGCGGCTTGCCATGCTTTGGAACGGGCCTCGGCCTGCTGTCCGGTTTGCGATGCCCGGACAGCTTCGCCGTGGAGTGTTTTGGAACGGTCTTGGAGTTCTCGTATGGTTGTCATGGTGAGGTTCTCTACTTTGGGAGACATGCTGCCGTAGGCAGGTGATTTGATCGTGCAAGCACGAACCGTCGTGGTCAACCCGTCGTTATCGTGTTTCAGCACGTCCGAACCATCTTGTCGGTGCCAATGGCGGCGGTGGCGATTGTGCCGCTGATGCAATCCTGGGACCACCAGAGGCATGTGCCCACGCCGATCAGACGACAGCCCATGGTCTGAGTAATGGGCTGGGGAAGCTGTATTCTTGCAGACCTGGTCGGGTTCAAGTTCTGGGAGCCTAGAAGCGAAGTGGGTCACGGCTCTTCTTGGCGGTGATCTATGGGTGATCG
This sequence comes from SAR202 cluster bacterium bin87, assembly GCA_002238825.1. Lineage (GTDB taxonomy): Bacteria > Chloroflexota > Dehalococcoidia > Lucifugimonadales > UBA3495 > Bin87. The sequence continues at coordinate 10,437 of MPNC01000020.1, forward strand.
CGAGCCATCTGCAGGGGCATTTGTGTTCAGGATTATGCCTCGTTAGACTCAAAACCTCATTTTGCGCAAGGCTGATTTTGGGCAAAATACCACTATGCGACATCGAGCGATATTTTGGGCAGAATAGCCTTACAATCCCGGTTTTTGTGATAAATCAGTCGTGAACATTATCACAGAACTGCCCCTCACAGCCGGTAGTCCACCTGGCCCACTTTACCATCGCCGATTACAGAGGCGATTTAAGGCGTAGATTTACGAAACGCCCGGACACAGCAGAAAGCCAGGCCCGGGCGTCCCTGTGAACCTCCTGGCTCTGCACGGTGATCAGCGGGAGGCCGTCGCCGTCTACGCCGTAAACTACGGTGACGGGACGGCGCATAGCGACTGCATGCGCGTTGTGGTCTGACCCGACGCCGGTTCCACGCGTACCAGCTGTCGACACACGTAACGTTCGGCCGACGGGGTGAGCGCCGGCCGAACGTGCCGGGCGCTACTGAACGCGAACGTTCAGCGACGGACCGTCGCCATCGCCGGGTGCAGTGATGGTGAAGTGGAGGTGGATATCGATGTGGACATCGTCTCCGTCCCGCACCGTCACCGCTCCGCCGCTCACCGTCAGGGTCGCCGCCTTCGGCGCCTGGGCCGGTCTGGCGGCCGCGGGCCGCCGGCTCAGCGTCCCCACCTCCCGGGAGATGAACCGCTTGCCCAGCTGCTTCTGCACCTGATCCCCGTCGGGCAGGTCGGCCAGCCGGGACACCAGGTCGTCCAGGCCCCACAGCAGCTGTACCCTGCTGCCCCGCATCTCCTCCAGGATGTCCGGGTCCGGGGTCATGTCGGTGAACACCATCACCGGGATCACGTAGCAGCCGAAGTCCAGGTCCTGCGACAGCCGGTCCTTGATGGACATGGCCGCCTCCCAGGCTTCTTCCCGGACGTCGCCCATCGGCGTGACGGCGCCGTCCTCAGCATGGCGGCGCCACTCGCCGTCCCGCACGGACCACTGGCCGTGCAGGAAGGTGATGGCGTAGCGGCCGTTGCCCTCCAGCAGGACCAGGCAGTCGGAGGCGGGGTCGCCGAGGACGGGGTCGCCGGGGGCCACGATGGGCCACCACAGCGCCTGGCCGGACCGGTCGCTCTGCTCAAACTGCTGGCAGATCTCGATCTCCCTCAGGGTCATGGGCCGGTTGTCGTCGGTTTTCACGATTTTCATATTTGGTTTCCTTTTGTTTCGGTTGTGATTGGAAGGTTGCGCCCGGTCCGCAGCAACGAAAACGGGCCGACCCGGTAAGGTCCCGGATCGACCCGCAACGTCTGCGGCCAGGCTGGTATGGTGAATTGGGGGCGGATATGTCTGCCCCCAGCGGGTTACGCTCGCCCGGCGACCCGAGGGCGGCCCTCGGGCCATGGCATTGCCAGCGGTCTCCTTACTCATGATGATCTTCACCCCCTGATGATGTGGTCTGGATGGATCTGCGCGACCCTTTCCCCGACGGTTGGCGGTGCGGTCGCAGGCGCTCGGTTTTCACGTCCCCCAGAGGACGACGGCCCGTAGCCGCGGCATCCTGGAAAGACGCCGTGCCCCTACGCAGACGACGTTGACCGGCTCGACTGCCGGAACGACGGCGCGGATATGGTTGCGCTGCGCTGGCGCTGCACCAAGGCGCCGGATTCGGAACCGCGCGCGGCGTCCTCAGGACGGCGCTTTACCCAAATGCACGTCCACGCCTGTCAGGCGCAGCGTCAACCGGCCCGTCCTCGATAGGGTCTCCCGTACAGGGGCCCTCTCCCTGGGTTCGAACCGCTGGCGGGCCAGCGCCTCAATCTCCCCGGGACACAGCCCTCTCCAGCGGCGCGCCCCATCCCAGATGCCGTCAAAACGCTGGTGCACCGGCCCGCCGGCCGTCAGCACCAGCAGCCGCTCGGCCCTGGAGAAAGCAACGTAGTGCTGGCGCATGTGGTCGAAGGCCGCGATGCGCCGGGCGGGCTCCGCGTCCGCCCGCAGAAAGTACGGCGCCAGCGACCGGCCCACCGGGTCCACGTTGGGCTGGTGGAAATCCAGCGACCCCACGATCACGACTGGCCACTGCCTCCCCTTGGACTGGTGAATGGTCGTGATGGTCAACTCCTCCGAGGTATGCCGACGGCCCCGCCGCCCGCGGCCGGAGCCGGCCGGCACGCAGCGGGCGGGAATGCCCGCATCATCCAGGGCGTCCAGATAAGGTTCCGCCACCTCGTGCTGCACGCTGTGCAACAGCAACGCCACCCGGTCATAACCCCCGATCACCCCGCGGCCTTTCAGGAACCGCAGCAGCGCGCCCAATTGCTTACCCTCGTCGTCGGGGTCCCGGCCGTCGATGGCAATCACCGCCGGATGATCGTCGTACCCGCTCGGGTCGTGGGGAACTATCGTCTTGGCGTGGCGGAAGGGCGCGCCGGCGGGATCGGGGTTGGACCAGTCCGCCGATCCCATCCACCCGTCATACGCACTCACGATGTCGGGATGGCTGCGATAGTTGACGGTGAGCTCCACCACCCGGCAGTCGGGGAAGCGCCGGTCAAACCCGAGGATGTTGCGCACCGTGGCGCCGCGGAACCGGTACAGGCTCTGGTCCTCGTCGCCCACCACGCACAGGTTGCCATGCGCCTCGGATACCCGCGTCAGGATGCGCTCCTGCACGTGGCTGGTGTCCTGGTACTCATCACACATCAGGTACCGTACGGCGCCGGCGATCTCAGCGGCGACCTCGTCGTCATCCAGCAGCAGGTCGGCCCACGCCTGCAGGTGGGCGAAGTCGGCGGCGTTCTCGTCCAGCAGCCGCCGCGCGTAGCGCCGGTAGCAGCGCCCCACCGCGGCGATGAAGGCACTGCGGGAACGGGTCAGGTCCCGGGGATTGATCGCCTCGTCGCAGATCCTCTCGAAGTACTTCAGCGCGTTCTTCACCACCGCCGGCGGCCGTCGCCAGCCCCGGCCCTCCAGCTCCACCAGGTCGGGGCCGAATACGTCGTCAAACCGTTCCTGCAGCAGGTTCGCCTGCTGATCGCCGTCCAGCAGGCGGAAACCCCGCCGCAGACCCACCCGCTCGGGGTGTTCGGCCAGGAGCCGTGCGCACAGGCTGTGGATGGTGCAGACCCGCGTGCGGCCGGCACTGACGCCGTAATCCGCCGCGCTGGTCACGGCGTCAAAGCGCTGGCGCAGCTCACCGGCCGCGTCGGCATTGTAAGTGCACAGCAGCAGCTCGTCAGGTTCGGCTCTGCCCAGCAACAGGATGTTGGCGGCGCGCAGCGCCAGCGTCAGGGTCTTGCCGGCGCCGGGACCGGCCACGCCCAGCGTGGGACCATCGAGGCTCCCGATCAGCTCCAGCTGGCCGGCGTCCAGTCGCGGGTAGAGGGACATAATGACGGGCGCCACGCCCGCGGGGGTCTTCATAATTGCTTCACTCCAGAATTGGGCTTGGGTTTAGGATCGGGTGATGGCAGCGACATGCAACGGCGGCGACATCAGTGGCGGCGGCGAGCGCGCTGCCGGTCGGGACGGACCGGACGGGTCCGTCGTACGCATGAAAAAGCGCCGGTGACCATCGGCCGACCGGTGCTGTCGTTGCTGCACGGATGTGGCCACAGCGCCGGACTGCTACGGCAAGATGGGCCTATGCGTTGGACCAGGGCCTGGACTTCCCGGCGATGCGGGCGGTTATCCCGCCGGAGGCACGCCGCGGGCGCGGGTCGTCGTGACATCGACGCCGACCAGCGTCAGACGAAGCGTCCCGACGTATTGCCGTCGTTCCGGGACGGAAACCGGCTGATCCGCCGCATCGGCAACGCAGCCCGGCTCAAACTTCTCCAGGCGGATCAGCCCGTCGGTCACCGCATGCACCTCGCGGGCGATGCGGTCCATCCCCAGAGCCTCCGACACCCGGCGGCTCCGGACGATCTCCGCCAGGTCAGCCAACAGGTTCCCGACCCCCCAGATCACGTACACTCCCGTGCGCCTGGCCAGGCTTTCGATGGTCGGATCAGGCTCCATGTCCGGAAATATCAACACCGGAATCACGTACGGGCTGTAGCGAGTTTCAGCCATCTCTTTGACGTCGTCGTGCAGGTCCAGCGCGGCCAGCTTGGTCTCATCCAGCGGGCAGGACTTGACCGGCTGGACGCCGTACCGGGTCTTCAGATACCAGTCACCGTGGATGAGCAGGTACCTGCCGCCCTTCACCTGCAGGGCGAAGCGACCCAGCCCTTCGGTCCACACGGCGAAGTCAAGCTCGATATGCTCATACCCCCTGCGCCACTCGTAATAAACGAAGCCCCAGCGACGGCTGTCAGCCAGGGCTTGGTACACTCGGCGTTCCGCCTGCCGCTTCGGCTTCTTGCGGCGACCCGACGGAAACTCTCTTGGGTACATCCTCATGGTTGGTGCTGCTCCTTTTACTAATCGTGCCTCCCCAGCCCAGTGCGGGATCGCTTGGAAACTTTAATAACGGCGACTGGTGTTCAATGATGCGTGCTATCCTTGAATAAAAGGGCGGGCCATGGCCAAGTTGGAAGAACACATCTGGGAACCCGATTTCGCCGGCCCAACCCGGCGCGACCGCAGACCATGCCGGTATTCCCTCTACCTGCCCGACCAACTGACCGGTCGCCGCTTCGCGCTCGACGGCGACGTGGCCGCGGACGTCGCCGACGCGGAAGCCGACCTGGTCAAGTTGAACGCGGTGGTTGACGCCCTGGCCGACACCGAAGCGCTGGCCCGGCTGCTGCTGCGCGCCGAGTCGGTGGCATCCTCGCGCATCGAGGGCCTGGTGGTGGGTGGAAGACGGCTGCTCCGCGCCGACGCGGCCCGCCGGATGGGGGAGGAGGTGTGGGACGTCACCGCAGCCGAGGTGCTGGCCAACATCGACGCCATGGTCTGGGGAGTGGCGGCAGTTGAACCGGGCGATCAGGTAACCCTGGAAATCCTTCTGGAGGTGCATCGCCGTCTGCTGGCCGGAACCCGCCTGCGGGAACACGGCGGACGCATCCGCACGGTGCAGAACTGGATCGGCGGCAGCGGCTACAACCCCTGTTCCGCCGTCTTCGTGCCCCCGCCTCCGGAGGAAGTCCCTGCCCTGCTGGATGACCTGCTCGCCTTCTGCAACGACGACGGGCTTCCTGCTCTGGTCCAGGCGGCCATCGCCCACGCCCAGTTCGAGACCATCCATCCCTTCGTGGACGGCAACGGGCGCGCCGGACGGGCGCTCCTTCACCTGATCCTGCGCCGCCGCGGGATCGCAACGCACTTCCTGCCGCCGGTCTCCCTGGTGCTGGCCACGTGGGCCGAGGACTACGTGGCGGGACTCACCGCCACCCGCTACGTGGGCGATACCAACTCGGACGCTGCCCACGCCGGCGTCAACCGCTGGGTGGCGCTCTTTGCCGGAGCGTGTCAGCGGGCGGTTGCGGACGCCCGGGCATTCGAGGAACGGGTGCGCCGGTTGCAGGCGGCCTGGAGAGAACGGGTCGGCAATCCACGCCGCGACTCGGCCATGCACCGGCTCATCGGAGCCCTGCCGGCGGCTCCGGTCCTCACCGCGACCACCGCGGCTGAGCTGACCGACCGCTCATTCCAGGCCGCCAACCAGGCCATCGACCGCCTGGTGGCCGCCGCCGTGCTGGTCCAGGTCAACGTGGGCCGGCGCAACCGCGCCTTTGAGGCCCCCGAACTCATCGACGCCTTCACGGCGCTGGAACGACAGCTGGCCAGTCCGGAGGGAGACACACTGGTCTCAGAGCCAATACGGGACGTGCCGCGCAGACGGCGCTGATCGTACCGACCAAACTGCGCACAGAGCTCAGGTGCCCCTTCCGGCGCTCCTCGTTTGCGTACGAAAGCCCGAGCAGCAGCGTTCGCCGATTTGCAGTCGTAGGCTGCGAACGTCGCCGGCGGCAGCATTTCCTGAGGAACGGCGAGTTTAGGGCGGAACGGTCAGTTCGACCAATGTCGGGGCATCCATCCCTCAGTCTCCGGATCTCTCGGCGGGTGTGGTTACGGCCGATCCCGGCTTTGGGCCATCATCCTCACTGGTCACGACTTGCCCCATACTGTGACAATCCGGGAGGATCTGTATCGCGACCGACACGTTAACTTGGGTGTCCTTGTCTACGGCGTGCTCTGCTAACCCATCTTCAGAAAGCCACGACGTAGCCATAATCACCGCAGCCAGCACACCAGGTCGGATAGTCTGGAGACCCTGACCGCGCCGACCTACTGATCTACTGCTCCGCCTCGTATTCGCGCAGGCAGTCCACGATAACCTGATTCATCGTGGGAAACCGGTTGCTCGCGAAGTCAGAAACCCACGCTTCGATTTTATCGCGCACCGAGCCGTCATCCCATCGGACGCCATAATCCGCCTCATCCAAGATGTAATCCGGTTCGTCGTGCAGAATTACCCAGCCATCGATCAGGGACGTGGTTTTCGCCTTGAACAGCGTTGGGTGTTGTCTTACCGCATCGTACAGTTTGGCCCTCACTGGGTTGTTGTCCACATTGCCGGTCGAAAGTGCGAGATCAAGCCAGGGAAGTTCATCGTAAAATCTGAACTGGAACAGCAACAGTGCGCCGGAGCGAGGAGCCCAACCAATCCCGGTCTGCATCGATCCAAACTGGTCCCAATCAGCCGACCGGAATCGCACAAATTCCCTGTCCTCTACATCAAGCCTCCAAGCCTCTTGTCCGGCGATCGCTTCCCTGAGCATCTGCTTGGCCTCAGCCACCCAATCGACCTTATTTTCGATGATGAGGTCCATCACTTCCCTGTGTTCCAGATAGATTTGACGCGCGCGTTGCGGGATGCTGGTATCAGGCACGATGTTCCTCCTCAGCGTTGTTGCGTACTGCCGCAAAAACGGGCGCACGTTTTCATCCACCGAATTGCATTCGTCATCGACGATCTGTTGCGTGATGTCGAGGACCGCCGCGTAAGCCGCCGGAACCCAGAATCTGCGTTCTTCCTCAAGGTAAGCGTCTGTACCCCCTGGTGTCAGGAATACGTGGTGCCTGGTGAAATCGGGATAGCGCTCGGCCAACGCTCTCCGGTAGCGGGTTAGCTGTTCGCTGTGTTCGCTGGAAAACACCTTATTCTCGATAGCGCACAGAGCCGACCCGGCTTCGTTCAGCACCAGGATATCCAGATAACCCCACTGTCCCTCGACCAGGTTGACCCACTCCCGATGTACCTCCGCGGCCGACCAATCGGCCTCAAGTATTTGCGACGGCGCATCAGTCTGCCGCAAGAAGCTCCTGAGGAAATAATCAGCGGTCCCATGACTGCTCTGGGGATCCAATAACCAGGCCAGCAGGTTGGACTGAAACTCCTCGTCGCCCCAAAGCGGCTTGCCCGAACCCATTCTCAATTGGCCGACAAAGTCCAGAGCGTCAAATTCGTTACGCTGCTCGGCAACGAGCTTCTCCAGCTCGTCGAGGGGTTCGGACAGCGCGAATTGCTCTAATGCCAGTACCCGGCCACATCGCTCAGTAGCCAGCGACCCTTCCAGCTCCTCCAAATCGGGCACCACACTTTCAAGCCATTGGAGATGGTCCGTCGTTCCTGGATCGTCCGTTTGCATAGTCAATACCAGCCAGAAGAGATCAGGGCACTTCGCCGGCGATTATAGCCGGCCAACCGGGTGTTGTCCCATTATTGATGAAGTCAGAGTTGTACTTGCTGATCCAGGAACAGCAGACAACTCGGCCCCAAGCGGGCTCGGCTACGGCTGAGGTCGGAGACGCGCAGCGACAGCGCGATAGCCGCGGCTCCGTGCCTATCGGCGTAGTCTGAGGTCTCTGGCTTCCGCGGAGCTCTACCCGCGGAGGTTTTGCGGCCGCGATGGTATCAGCCATGCCTCGGTCCTAAGGTACCGGCGGATGGCGACCGGAGGCAGGGACAGGAACGGCCGGTCATCCTACAACCTCGATCAGTATCCGGCAGTGGTCGCTGGCTCCCCACTCGTCCACTCCGTTCAGGGCCCGCGCATGCACCCCGCGGTGGAACCCCCGCGAGGCGAACACGTAGTCCAACTGGTTTGCGGCGGTTGCCGGTGATTGTCGGGTGGTGTAGTAGGTTGGGACATTTTTCGTGTCTGGACGCAGCCCTACCGGCGTGGCGCTGGCCAGCCGCCCGTCGGGATGCTGTGGCCCCACGAACTCCAGGCCCAGCGCACCCATGCGTTCAAACACGCCTCGGTCCCGCTCGTACCAGACCAGGGGATTGCCCCGGATAGCGCCGTAGATGTTGTTGAGATCGCCAGCCGCCAGGATCCGGTGACCACTGAGGTCAGTGTCCCAGATGAAAGCGGCCAGGTCGGACATGATCAGGTGAGCAGTCCTATCCGAGTGGATGTTACGGGTCCTGCCGGTGAGAGGATGAGGCCTGAACCAGCGAGCGTACATCGACACGACGATGAAGGGCTCTCCGCCAGTAAGCGGGATGATCTTCGCGGCGGCGATGATGCCGACGTTGCTGACGGCGATCTCGTCGTCACCTTCGCTGGGGGTGCTGGGCAGGACCTGACTGAACCACTCCACCTCCACCCGGTCCGACAGCTTCACCACCATGGGCCAGCGGTCAAAGTGCTCCCGGGGCCAGGGTTCCCAGGGGTCCTGGGGACCGACCGAGACGTTGCCCCCAGCGTTGCGCAGTCGATCCAGGGCACCCGGACCCACCTCCTGGAGAAGAGCCACGTCGGCGTCCATGGCCAGCAGCTCCTCCACCGCCTGGAGCCGCATGGCAATGTTCCAGCTCACCACCGTGACCATGACGTCTGCCTCCGCGGAACCTGCGGCCGGACCGCATTGCTCAGACCGTCCATAGACGTTTGATAAATCGCCCTTATCAGACCTTTATGAGAGGCCGATTCCCGGCGCTGTTCGTCTGCCACCCAGCAAGTCCGGCAGTGATCGATGTCGGATCCACTTTATCCAAGAACCGGGTGGAGTTAAAGTTCGACACTCCTTGTAGATCATAGATTTCGCGGGCGAATGGCTATCCCACCACCGGATTAGATAGCAAATAAACGCGCGCCGCCACGTCACCTCGTGCGGGTGATAGCGTTGTTGTTTTGCAAAGTTGCGGATTGGTAGACCGGCGATTCTACAACTCTACATGCTTACGACCCTACAATCTTACAGGTCTGCAGATTCATAGAGTTTTAGATATGCAGAGGCGAGGTTACGGGGATTCGCGGCGCCTCGCAAAATCCGCCCGGTGGCGTGTGACCAAAAACGGCTGGCCCCAAAAGCCAGCCGTTTCGAACATGACAATGTTTCGGAGGTCAGGTGCCGGGACGACGGTAGCCTCGCTTGTTCATCCAGTCTTCCAATGATTCTGCGACAATCGTCGAGAGGCTCTTTCCAGTGGCGGCGATGGCATATTGCAGGTCTTGGCGCAGGGCGGTGGGAACATAGGCGGTGAGTCTTTTCTTGCCAGCCACGTCATTGGCCTGGGAGATGGCCGCCTTAGGAGAGCGATGCTTGTGCACGTCGTAGCCCTGTCTCTTGAGAAACTGTCTGATGGCATCATGGTCGATCTGGGCTAACGTATCGTGTTCAAGTTTATCCTCGGACTCGTTAGCCAAGTCCGGGTAGTCCGAGGTTGCTAGAGCCGTCAGATCCATCAGATCTGGTTTTTTCTGATCAGACATGGAGCATCTCCTCGAGCTCGACGGGTTCTTGGCGGTGGGAGTCATCAATCTGCTTGGCGATCCACTTCCACAGGTTAGTCATCTCTTGGGCGGCCGCACTCTTGGGTTGGAACTCCGCTACGCTGAGGCCGACGAGGGAGGCGTCCCAATAAGTCACACGTCTTGTGATGATGGCTGGTGCGATGTCGATGCCCATGCCCGACAGGCTGCTGAGCATCCGGTCCCGTCGCTGCCTGATCGCAGGGATGTTATTCGGAATGAGGGCCATTCTCCAGCCTTTCTCTACCCCGCGATGAACTAGGCTGGCCGTGATCATGACCTCGTACGGCGATGGCATGATGGGGATCAGTATCAGGTCCATGGCGTTGAGAGCCTGGTCCATGCTGAAGGAGTCCGCACCCGGCATATCGCAGATGATCAGATCGTACTTGGCCTTCCCCTGGACTCCACTCAGTGCAGCGATGCCTTCGTCGGACATTGACGCCTTGACAGTGGTGACTCGGGTCCTATCGGGGCTGTGATTCTGCCGCAGTTGGTGTTGTCTGAGGGCGGTAGCCTGAGGGTCGAAGTCGCACAACAAGGTGCGGACGCCGGCGGCGTTCGCGCGTTCAGCTGTATTGAATGCCAAGGTAGTCTTGCCAGTGCCTCCTTTCCAGGAGGCGAATGCGATGGTGGTCATGGCTGCTCCGGTTGCCGTGGATTGGCGATTACGCGGCGGCCGCTGGTCCAGGTAGCGCGTCGCGACCCCATAAATCCACTGGGTTGCAGGCTTTCCAATGCGGAAATTGCCTTCTCCGCAGGTTAACAACCGAGACGCGGCGCCGTCCCGTAAACCACCAGCCATGGTTTGGCGATTTTCAGGGTTGCGGGGTTGCAAACCCTCAGGTTTGTCAGCCTCCACGTCTGTAGAATCATCAGCTTACAGGTCTACAACTCTAGCAGTCTCCAGACCTGCAAATCTTCAGTCTGAAAAGCACAAGCAAGCGATGTGTTGTTTCCAACGGAGTACCGTTGTAACATCGTGCTAACATCCAAGCACAGTTGAAGGAAGTCAGCGATGGTCGCACGCATGACGGTAAAAATCGAGCCAGATTTAAAGAAGGAAATCCAAGCAGAGGCGAAGCGTCGAGGCATCGATATGAGTGCGTGGGTCAGGCTGACGCTTACCGATGCTTTGGAAGCCGCCAGGGAGCGCAGACAGTGACGTCCTCTGCGTCATCGAGCTGGGGGATCGTGGTGTGGAACCTGGCCATTGCATTGGTTGGTCCGCCTACCAGAAAACCCCCACAGACTGGAACTTTTGCCGTCGAGGCTCCCTACTGGTCAACGTGAACGGAAAACAGGCTGGTCATTCCAGCCCTATCTGCAGGCTTTACTCTGCCCCGGGAGGCAACCGATCCGGCTGCCCGTCGACGACGGTGGAGGTTAACTAATGACAACCTACGGAGGGTCTAGGCTGGCGGACTGGAAGACGATCACCCAAGCAGTGGCCCGCGAGTTGAAGGGAGAACCCAACAATCACCTGTCAAACAGGATCGAACTGCGGTGGGGCCGACGTGGCAGTTTCCAGTTGACCACCGACGGCCCCACAGAAGGTCGTTGGAAGGACTGGGAATCAGGCCAAGGCGGCCGCGGCGCTGTAAGTCTAGCCGGGTACCTCCTCGGCACTGACCGTGATGGCGCTTTAGACTGGCTACGGCGGAGAGGTTATCTGTCAGACCACCCACCTGCCGCGGCACCGCGTAAACTCACAGCTACGCCGGCCGTTGAGCAAGCATCTACCGACCGTTCAGCCATCGCACGATCAATCTGGGCCTCCAGCGCGGCGATACCGCGACATGAGGTCCATCCGGCCAGACGCTGGTTCTCCAACCGTCGACTGTGGCGTCCGGAGTTGCCTACTCCACCATTTTTGCGCTGGCGGGCGGCGGACAACCGCCAACACACGGTCACCGGCGTGGCAGTGGGCACGGCGACCATCACGGTCACGGCGGCAGACGGCAACGGCAACCGGGTCAGCGACGCCTTCGAGGTTGTGGTGGTCAAGAAGTACGCGGCGCTCATCGCGCAGATGTACGAATGGCGCAACGATCCCACGCGGGCCTCGAAGGCCCACACGGACCTCTGGGACCGGGCGCTGCTGGCCTTCGGGGAGACGGTGGCCGATGCGGCGATGACGGCGATGACAGCGGCGGAGGCGCAGACCTATGCCGACCGGGGCTGGGAGCGCTGGGCGCCGGTGGCCAAGGCGCTGGCGGAGATCGAGGCAGGCGGGTCCGGGTAGTGGCCGCCCGAACCGCCGGCTATCCCACGCGGGCGTCCGGCTTCGGTCGGGCGCCCGCGCTTGACCGCGCCGGAAGGACGCCAACGGCGCAGTGAAGTGGAGGCCGTCACCATTACGGCGGAGACTCCGCCTTATGCAGCGACGTTGCGTTCTGCTGGCGCGGCGTTCTGAGGCAGTGGCGGCCGGGAAGGGGCATGATCGCGGGGTCACGGTAAACCTCACCGTGGAGGATGTTCCTCCCGCCGGCGATGGACACGAACCGGTGTTTTGGGTTGATGCCAGGGGCCGGGGCTGCGGCGCCCACATGCCACCGGCGGTTGGAACGCAGAGACGGGAGCGGTCACCGGCCCGTTGGCCATGGGCAACCGCGCCGCCGGGCCTCGGGTGGCGGGCCGGCCGTTCTTCATGGTGACGGCCTCGATGTCCTTCGAGGCGGTCTTGGCCTTGCACTTGACGCAGTAAATCTCCACGGCATCGGAGGGTGTGGTCATGGATGAAAACTCCAGCATGGGGTGACATAATTCTAACCCATGCGTCTGCGGCGTCAGCGACCACGCCGTCGGGCGGCGTCCTCCGCGGCCCGGCTGCGGAGAGGTGAGCGAGCATAGCGGAGTGTCAGGCATGACGAAGATGAGCGTGGAGATCGAGGGCAGCGTAGACGAGGTGATCGGTGTCCTGCGGCGGCTCGGGATCACGGGGAGCCCCGCAACCGTGGGTGATGCCGACCGGTCGACGGAGCAACCTGGTGATGGCGTCGGGGAGACCGCGCCAGCCGCCGCGGGTCAGGGCAAGGCGGTAGCCGACGAGGCTCCTCCCGGGGAATGGACGGAGACGCTGGCCCGCGATTTCCTGTCCATGCTGCAGCCGGCGGCCCGGAGGCTGGCGTTGCACGTCTGGCGGGCCGGCGCGGCGGGCATCCACCGGAGTGCCCTGTGCCAGCGTACGGAGCTGACGCCCATGGAGCTGCGTTCGCTGGTGATGCGGATGGGCCACGCGCTGGCAGGGCTCCAGCGGGAGCGGGGGATGACGCTGTCCCGGCCGTTGGCGGCCAACAGCCCGCTGCAGAGTTATTTCGTCGATCCCGACTTCGCGGCGGCGGCGGATACCGAGATGTTCGGTGATGGGACGGCGGAGGTGCCGGTCAATGGCGCGGGGCGCCCCTGACGGGTTCCGGTTGCTGGCGCCCGGGATAGCCGATGTGGGACGATGGTGGAAGGCGCTGACGATGACGGCCTGCGTATGGCTGACGCTGGCCTGCGGGATGGACGGCGACGACCGGACGGTGCCCGGTACGCCGAGTGCATGGTGGACACCAACACCGCTTTGCACCGGCTGAGGGTGTCCGGAGTGGTCGGGACCGTGGCGCTGAGCGCCGATGCGGTGGAGGGACGTATGCGTGACCAACTGGAGCGAGGCGAGGTTACGATGGCGGAGATCAGGACTGGCTACGGCCGCTACTGTGAGTAAGAACCGGCGAGGGTTGGGGGCATGGCACGGGTGGAAGGCACTGGGGGTTGGGCCGCATCCGGTATCAAAAGCATTGCCGAGGGGCCGGATGGCAGGTGCGGCATGGTGACGACGGAATGCGCCGCGCTGGGCGGGGAATGGATGGCAGGAGCGATGATCTGGGGGTGGATGATGTGGCGCATCCGCAATCAGGAGGGTTCAAAACCAGCCGACGAAATCCGGCGTGAGCCTGGCGGACGGAATCTCCGCACGGGACGGTTTACGTAATGACCGTTTGCGCGAATCATGGGGCCAGTTAATTTGGCGAGACAATCGTCTGCAGATGCCGGATAATTAACGGATGATGCGGCCGATAACCGATACTTGAACAGGAGAATAGGAATATGGATGCCATGGATTTTATTTACGTTTGCACTAACCCGGATTGTTTCGCTAACGGGATCGCCGAGGCTCCACCCGAGCCAATGGGCTCTGAGATCTCGGTGTGTTGCGGTCGGTGTGGCCGAAAGCGCACTTACCCGACGATTTGGTTGAACAATGAAACCCCATCGTTGTTGGAAGAGTATCTACGCGGCTACTTTGAAGTGCGCCAGCGGTACGTCGCTGACTGAGGTTTCAGGCCGGCCAAGTGAGCGGCCGCGGCCCTGGTCAGGAACAGGGGTACGCTCCGGCTCTCGATGATCGCCTCGGCGATGAGGGAGGAGGTAGGCCTCTGATCCTGTTTGAGCAACATGATCGTCAGGCGGACCAATCATTATTGGCGAGAAGCTGTCGGCACCCTACAGGAGGATAGATATGTCGATTCAGGGAGCAGGTAAGACAATGAAACGGTTGGCGAGGGAGGCACATGGCGTGGTGCTTGATTCCGCGGGTGAAATGGGTCGTAGACAAAGGTGGAACTTGTTCGTCAAGAATCTGCCACATGACCATACGCTACTGGAACTAGCTGGTGAAATCGTGGACGAGATGGATGACCAGCAGCGCCGACAGTTGCTTCTGGTCACTGAGAGGGCGATTAGCTAGGCCGGGATGTGCGAATGAAAATCGCGGCTATCTGGACGTTTGCTGGTGGCGTCGTGGCTGGCGACCCGACCACGCGCAACCCTCGTTAGACTTGGCGGTTTGACGTAACGGCTGTTGGCGAACCATGGCAGGTATCAGCAAGGCTACTTGAACCGCCACAAGCTGAGAGTTGTGGCCGGAAATTGGTTGCCCGACAAAACTGCGGTAAGCGGCAGTACTGCAACGGCTGTGGTGCGAGGAACACGGTCTGCGAAGTAGAAACGGAGGCGACAGATCAGCAATGCTCAAGGTTTAGCGGACTACCCTGCTACATTCCGAAGACGCCGCGACAGTTCCTGTTTCGGAACCGGGCTCCTGGGATCTGCGAGCATCGCTTCCAGAGCGGCGACCACCTGGGACGTGGTCAGTATGGCCACCTGGTGCATCTGGTCAATGATCCACAGGAGGTCGTGGTGCTGAATGCCCTCTTCGAGGGCGCAGGATCTCATGCGCCGGTCTTCCGTCAGAACGGTGTACCCCTGATGATAGGCTAGGGCCAGGGCAAAGCAGTCCACCAGACTGAGGGCGCGCCGCCGGCTTTGATAGGCAATCGCGGTCGCCACGCCTTCAGGGTCCAGGGATTCGACGCGAAGCCCCATTCTGACCAGGTCCTGCCGGTCGTAATGGCCCAGGTCGATGAGTTCCTCGTTGAACAGCAGGTCCGGCACGGCAAATTGGAAACGCAGCTCGAACATCCTGTCCAGCAGGTCTCGCTTGGAGAACTCGATCAGCACGGAACTGTCGCTGACGAGGACGTGCATGGCGTGTCAGTCTGCCGTTCCCACCATGACGCGCTCGATCTCGCTGACCCGCATACCCAGTAGTTCGGCGGCTTTGGATTCCGATATCACGTCCTCCGCCAGCGCTCTCAGGCAGAGGCGCCGGAACCGTTTGGGGCTTTCCGGCTGCGTGAGCGGGCAGGGTTCCTGCGTCCTCCAGGATCGCCCGATGCCGCGGAAGATGCGCGTTACTGTTGCCTGGCCGATGATGCCCAAGTCACGCATGCGGATCACCAGCGCTGCGGCGCTGACGCCGAATATCTTCTTGATTTCAACCAGCTCACCGAAGCCGAAGTCGAGGCGGCGGCGGCCCACTTCCCGGACCAGTTCATCTTCGGGCACCAACAAGGCGCTGGCAAACCGGTCGCAAATCTTCTCTTCAGGCATTCCGGCGGGGATGTCCATCACCAAGTGCCCGAGTTCGTGGGCCAGGGTGAACCTTTGCCGCTCGATGGACTTGCCGATAGAGCACACCACCACCGGCACGGCCGTTTCGTCGCTACGATGGACGAAGCAGGTGAGCCCGTCCACAGCCCGCGGGAAATCCAGTTTCAGGACCTTGATGCCGTGTTCTTCGAGCAGCTCGGTCATGTTGGGGATGGGCGCGCCGCCGAGGTTCCAGGCCTTGCGTACCCTCGCCGCGGTCGGCTCGCCATCCTCCACGGTGTCTGCGGGGTACG
The DNA here is from genome assembly GCA_002238825.1 of SAR202 cluster bacterium bin87. Lineage (GTDB taxonomy): Bacteria > Chloroflexota > Dehalococcoidia > Lucifugimonadales > UBA3495 > Bin87. Next base: position 26,387 of record MPNC01000020.1, read on the forward strand.
GGGCGCCGTCGGGGATTTCCCAGACGCTGCTGGCGATGTCCAGGAGCTCCTCCACCTGCAGGTAACGGTCGACATGGTCAAGGACCGCCGCTTCCACCATCGTGCGTTCACGGACTTTGGTGGAAGCCAACTTCCTGAACTCGACGGATGCCAGGGAGACAACGGTAGGGCTGAGCAGGTAGGTGGTCGTAACGTCGAGAGCGTCGGCCAACGCAATGGCAACGGATGAACTGGGCATCATCTCGTCGCGCTCGTACTTCCCGATAGCCTGTGCGGAGACCATCCCGTTCATATTCGAAGACAAATCCCGCAGTGACAGTCCGCTGCGTTTTCTGGCGAGCTTGAGGCGTTCGCTGAACATGAGGACACCTCCTGTTTACAGTCTATGGTATAATGTGGTTATCTGTAAACCAACGTGCCCACTGGACAGGGTTGCGGATCAGTACCCTGACCTCCAATAACCAACGGACCATCCGATACGGAAACGATGAGCGAACGGGATAATCCGGAGCGTAGTTCAGCAACTCCAACCAGCGCTGCCGCGTTGACGACGTGCGCCAGACCAGCTGCGTCGGCAAATTGGCCAGCGCCCGGTGATCCGGTGGAGTATCCACGTTCCTCCTCTACAAGAGGCCGCACCGCCTGACGTGGTTGCTCATGAGTAAATGAAAAGCAATTTGCTGCTGATGTCCGGTAGCGCCAGCCAGGCTGCGGTGTGCAATTGTGAACGTCTCCAATGGCGCGGTTGGGTACGAGGGCAATATGAGGAATCTGAAGGGCAAGTTCATCCACTTGACGGGCAGTGTGCCTGTGGATAGCCCGGGTCATGACGTTGCGCTGGTGAAGCGGTTTGTGGCCGGGCTGACGGAGGGCATACTGCGGAACGGCGGGGGATTGGTCGTATTGGTCAATAAGGGGGAACCGAACTCCACTATTCCTTTCGACTGGGACGCAATCGAAGCGGCCGTGGAATTCGAGACCGTTTTCCAGTCCGGAAGGATCCTGTTGCGTACGGTGCGGCGATCGGATTACCAATCGGCGCTGTCGGACGAGCAACTGGAGTTGTTGGAGGGCATAGCACGGAATACGGAGGATCAGCCCATACCGGTTCGGGACTGGACCGGCGGAACGATTCGGCGTCGGCAACTTCAACAAGCTGACGCTGCAATCATTATTGGCGGCTCCAGGGGGGTGGAGGATACCGCCAAGTTGATGCGCAAAGCGGGGAAGCCGGTGCTGCCTCTGAATTTTCATGTGGGATCCCAGTCCCGAGAGGCGGGTGGCGCCCGCTTATACGAAGAGAGCCTTACCAACCCTGGGTCCTATATGCCCAGGACTCATCGCGCCATCAGCACGCAAACAGACGCCCTCCACGTACGGGATGACACATCCGCAGAACGAGTGGCCAGCGAAGTTGTCTCCATCATCGCCAACGAGATGAGGAGGCCAAGCTGGTTACGGCGGATTGGGGGGAAGGTGCAGACCGTCTATCGCAAGAGCGATCCGGTATTGAACATAATCTTCCGCGCAAACGCGGGCTACAACCTCAGCCAGAACATTCCCCTGTAACCGACACGCTACGCCATCAATGGAGGGCGCGACAATGAAGCACAACGAGGAATTCGCCGATTTCCTGAGGGGTCACGTCAATCTCAATCAGGGTCGTATAGAAGAACTTGACCAGCACGTGAAGGCGGTAACGTCCTACCTGCGCAACAATCTCACGGGGTTTCGTCGGGTTGAATACCAGGGCTCACGCGCCTTGGGCACCATTATCCAACCGGTGAAGGACCGGCACGAATTTGACGCCGACCTGCTGGTGATAGTGGACAAGGATGGCGACGACCCCAAACCGTACATGGATGGCCTGTGGGATACCCTCAAGGACAGCGACCGTTACAAGGAGAAGATCGAGCTCTGGAACCGGTGCGTAAAGGTCAAGTATCAGGGCCAGTGCCACCTGGACACGGTGCCGTGCGTGGAGGATGACGGGAAACAGTACGTTTGCCCTCGTAACGACGATGATCTGGAGGAAACCGACGGGACGGGGTTTCGGGACTGGTTCAACGATCAGAATCGGATTACAAAAGGAAATCTCAAGCGCACCGTGAGGTTGCTCAAGTTCCTCCGTGACCACAAGGGCAACTTCAGTGTCCCGTCCGTTATTCTGACGGCATTGGCCGGGGAAGCGATACAGGAGAAAGATGCTGACGGTGAAGAGGTCAGCACGATGGCGGACACGGTGGCCACCGTGCTGACCCGGATTGACGAACGGCTGGAGAAGTGCGATCAGATACCGGTGATAGCCAATCCGGCGAACCCTGACCTGACGTTCAACACGCATTGGGAGGACAATCAGTACCAGAACTTCCGTCACCTCATGGGGGTCTACGCCAACACCGCTCGTCAGGCTAGAGACGAGACCGATAAGGCTAAATCCATTGCGGCCTGGCAGAAGCTGTTCGGGGAGAGTTTCGGCAAAGGTGGGGGTTCCGGGAGCGGCAGTGGAGGAAGCAGCGCTGGAAGTGGCGGGGAACGCAACCGGCCGCGGGGCCCCCCCCCCCCTGCCGGCCCCCCTGCCGCCAGCATACCGGTAGCCCGGCGACGGAATGAGGCTGGCGGAATCGGATAGACACCATGACTGATGAGCACTTCCATACCGAGTCGCTCGAGGAGTTTGCGAGCCAACTCGCAGAGTTTGGTTTCCAATCGGTCGCGGCCTCCGGCTCAGCGCGCTGGAGAGGACCGGTCCATCCGGCTTTCCGGGCGCTGACCGATGCTACGACGATGGACATTGTGATTCAGCCCGGATGGCCATTCCAGCCTCCGGTCCTCCTGGTCGATGGTCTGGACACCAATCATTCAACGCTGGACGGTTTCGTCTGTATGTGGCGCGACGGGGACCCCAGCCTGGAATGGACCACGGTGCCGGGATTCTTCGCTCGCATCGAAAAGTGGTGCGAAAAGGCTGAGCGTGGTTGGCAAGACGACCCGCTGGGATATGACGCGTTCCTCAACTTTGATGTCAGAAAGAAACTGCCGAACCTGGCGACGTTTGACCTTCCTCAACTCGGCATTCGGCCCGGCCAATGGAGCGAGTGTCATGGGGTGGCTGGCGGCGCCCCAATGAGGGTGGACATTGTTCCCGGGCGCCAACAGACAGCGAACCGGCTGAGGTGCCTTTGGTTCCACGTGGGCGAGCTGAGTACGCCGCCTCCCCGCAGGTTTTCGGAGGTGTTCCGACACCTGTCCAGAAACCAGAGGAGGGGGCTGGAACGCGCTCTGGAAGAACGGCGTCGGCCCGAACCATTCATGGTAAGCGGAGGCGTGGATCTCGTCCTGTTCTGCTGGGAACACATGGGTAGGATCGACCTGCTGCCGATGGCGTGTGAAGGAACGAACGGGAACGTGGAGGCAATAGCGTTGCAGCCGGCACCGACTGACGAAAGCAGCCTGATTCTGCGCGCAGGACCTGATGCGCCGGCGCTGCGGACCGCCAGGGCGACCCTGTTCGGAGCCGGAGCTCTGGGTGGTTACGTGGGGACTACGCTCGCGGAAAGTGGGCTCGGCCACTTGGATATTGTGGACGGCGACGTGCTCTTGCCGGGTAATGTAGTCAGACACGTCGCCGGCCATGACCAGGTGGGAAAGGCCAAGGTGCAGGCGGTCCGTCAAGTAATAGAAAAACATGCGCCTTGGACGGAAGTAAGCGAGTTTCCGGAATCGCCGATGACTCCTGGCAAGATACGAGAACTCATCTCAGACGCCGATATTGTCGTCAATACCACGGGTAACGACGCTTTCACCGACGCGCTGGCCATGGTGATCGAAACAATGGAGAAGCCACTGGTTTCCGGAGCCCTTTACCGTGGCGGGAACATTGCGCGAGTGCAGCGGCAGGTGTTGGGCGCGGATACTCCCATCCATCTCAGGGAGGAAGGAGAGAAGTATCCCCTCATTCCTGATGGTGATTGGGCGAACGATTTTGCCACGCCCGCATTGGGTTGCTCGGCTCCGGTCAACAACGCTCCACCGTCATCGGTGACGGCATGCGCTTCGCTGATAGTACAGGTTGCATTGGATGCGCTGACTGGACGTTTTGAGTTCAATGATGAAGTGATCGACGTCTATCGGAGCATTCCCGAAGCGCCGTTCGATCGTGCGGGGCGTTTGTAGCGACGTATTCGCAAGCATAAAACTTGACATCATCCAATTATCACGATATAAAAACTACACACAGGATAAATTGCTCATAGATCTTAGGAATGGTACACATGGCCACCGCGACGCGGCCAAAGCGGTCCATGGCCGGCATCGAGTTGGTCAGGCTCCTCGCCTACGAAGGCGACCGCATCTTCACCACGGACCGGGCGAGAGAGCTGGCGCCCAGGGCAGGGCTGAATGATGACTACCTCCTCGAGGCGCTGCACCACCTGAGGCGGAATGACTGGATCGTCCCCCTGCGCCGCGGCCTCTATGCCTTGTCTTCGTCGGTGCCCGGGGTCGCCGGCGTCCATGAATTCGAGGTAGCCATGGCGCTGGTCAAGCCTGCGGCGATCTCCCACTGGTCGGCCCTGAACTACCATGAATTGACGGAGCAGATCCCGCGGCATGTGTTCGTCCTCACCACCACGGACGTCTCGGTACCGCGAAAGCAGACTTCGGACAGCGCTGGTGGCAGAGGCGGTTATCCCGTGAACGGCACGGTGTACCGGTTCGTCCAGGTGCAGTCGAAGCGGTACTTTGGCACGGATCGAATTTGGGTGGGCGACGCCCGGGTGTCAATGACCGATCTGGAGCGCACCCTGCTGGACGGTCTTGCCATGCCGCAGCACTGCGGTGGTTTCGGAGAAGTCATCCATGCCTTCGCAGAGGCCATGGGACGGCTCGACCTCGAGCGGATCGCCGAATACGCCCAGCGGCTGGGTCCCACCGTGGTCAAGCGGGCAGGATGGGTCCTGGAGTTGCATGGCTGCGAGGCTCCTCAACTGGAGGAGTTGGCCGCGATTCCCATCAAGGGCCATCGGAAGCTTGATCCCACTGGTCCCAGAAAGGGCGCCTATAACAATCGGTGGATGCTTCAGGAGAATCTGCCGGGGATGGTGGGTACATGAGGGACCTGCGTCTTCGTCTGCAGGAGGCTTGGCGCCAACCGGGCTTGCAATCGTACGTCGTTGAGCGGGACTACCTGCTGTCCTGGGTATTGGCCGGCATCAGTGCGGTTCCAGAACTGAGAGAGACGCTGGTGTTCAAAGGCGGGACTGCGCTCAAGAAGTGCTACTTCGGGGATTATCGTTTCTCGGAGGACTTGGACTTCTCCGGATTGGAAGGCGTTCCAGCGGGCGATGATCTGGCGGAAGCCATCGTGCGGGCATGCGCTGAAGCAAGCGCCTTGCTGGTTGAGTATGCCCAAGTAGAGATGCACTGCGAACGATATGCCGAGAATAACCCGCATCCCGGCGGACAGGAGGCGTTTCGCATTAGGGCCAGGCTGCCGTGGCATCCGCAACCGGACATCCCGATCAAAGTTGAGATCACCGCAGACGAGCAAATCGCTTGGCCGGTGGAGCGTCGTATGGTGATCCATGACTACGGTGAGCCTCTGGAAGCGGAGTTGCAGGTCTATTCCCCAACGGAGATGGTGGCCGAGAAGCTGCGGGCGACCCGGCAGCAATTGGTGCGGTTGGAGAGCCGCGGGTGGATGCGCAACCGGGCGCGGGACTATTACGACCTGTGGAGGGTACTTGGAGATTACTGGGGCCTCCTGGACCTGATTGACTTCCGTGCTCGTCTCCATGACAAGTGCCGGCTGCGGAACGTTGATTTCGAAGGTACGGAAGATTTCTTCGACCCGCGCATAGTGGACGATGTAGAAAAGGGTTGGGAGAACGCTCTTGGCCCGTTGCTAGTCGATCTCCCGGTCTTCACGACTGTGATAGATGAACTGCGTCCACGGGTAGCGACTCTCCTCAATTCAGAAGGATAACCGGACCGCGATGGCAGATAGGAAGCTTGTTCAGGCCGTCGAGGCCTACTTCGTGGATCTGCGTATGGTGCGAGCAACGGGCGGTGCTACGGATGAGCGTTCCCTCTACGTGCCGCTGGCCAACCTGCTGAACGCCGTTGGCGGCACGCTGAGGCCCAAGGTGTTCTGCGTGCAGGAGCTGGCCGACCAGGGCTCTGGTCATCCGGACTTCGGCCTTTACTCGACCCGGCAGGTTCAGAAGGGAAGGCCGAAGACCGGACAGAAACCGGAGCGTGGCGTGGTTGAGGTCAAGCCGGTGGGCGATGACGCGTGGATCACCGCAGGCAGCGACCAGGTAAGCCGCTACTGGGATGGGTACCGGCGGGTGCTGGTCACCAACGCCAGGGACTTTGTGCTGATGGGCGAGGACGCTGCCGGCCAACCGGTGCGCCTGGAGACATTCCGAATAGCGGGTTCCGAGGCAGAGTTTTACGGACGATTGGAGAAGCCGCGGGCTTTCGCCAACGAGGTCGGCGCCGGATTGGGCGAGTACCTGGGCCGGGTGCTGTCCCACTCCGCCTCATTGACCGAGCCCAAGGATCTGGCCTGGTTGTTGGCGTCCTACGCACGGGATGGCCTGGCTCGTGTCGAAGCGGCCGGCGACACAGCGTCCCTCGACGCCGTGCGCTCTGCCTTGGAGGAATCCCTGGGAGTGCGTTTCGAGGGGGACAGGGGCGCTGACTTTTTCCGGTCCACCCTGGTGCAGACCCTCTTCTATGGGATCTTCTCCGCGTGGGTGCTCTGGGCACGGCAAGGATTGTCTCCGAACGGCTCGTTCGACTGGCGCACCGCGGTTTGGCACCTGAGAGCGCCGTTATTGCGGGCGCTCTTTCAACAACTGTCCGACCCGGGACGGTTGCAGCCTCTGGGGTTGGTCGAGGTCTTGGACTGGACGGCGGCCGCGTTGAACCGTGTAGACCGGGAGGCTTTTTTCGCCAGGTTCGACGAGGGCGAAGCCGTGCCCTATTTCTACGAGCCATTCCTCCAGGCCTTCGATCCCGAACTCCGCAAGCAGCTGGGCGTGTGGTACACCCCCACCGAGGTCGTCCGTTACATGGTGGCCCGCGTGGATCGTGCCCTCAAGGATGACCTGGGCATCACTGATGGTCTGGCTGCCGAGAACGTGTATGTGCTGGATCCCTGCTGCGGAACCGGCGCGTACCTGGGCGAGGTGTTGCGCCGGATCTTCTCGAACTTGGAGGACAGCGGACTGGGCGCGTTGGTCGGCGCACGGGTGAAGCAAGCCGCCACTCAGCGAGTATTCGGCTTCGAGATCATGCCCGCGCCCTACGTGGTCGCGCACCTGCAGGTCGGCCTCACCATGCAGGACTTGGACGCGCCCCTGTCCGATGACGGCAGCGAGAGGGCCGGCGTCTTCCTGACCAACGCCCTTACTGGATGGGAGCCCAGCGTGCAGAAACCGCTGCCCTTCCCAGAGCTGGAGCAGGAACGCGAACGCGCTGATCGGGTGAAACAGGACACGCCGGTGCTGGTCATCCTGGGCAACCCGCCCTACAACGGCTTCGCCGGCCTGGCCGTGGACGAGGAACGGGAACTGTCCGAGGCTTACCGCACCACGAAACAGGTGCGTCATCCCGAGGGCCAGGGCTTGAACGATCTATACGTGAGGTTCTTCCGCATGGCGGAGCGGCGTATTGCCGAGAAGACCGGCCAGGGCGTGGTGTGCTTCATCTCCAACTATTCATGGCTGGACGGGCTGTCATTCACCGGGATGCGGGAGCGCTACCTTGAGGCCTTTGACGCCATCCGCATCGACTGTCTCAACGGCGACAAGTACAAGACCGGCAAGACGACGCCGGATGGTGCGCCCGACCCCAGCATATTCTCCACGCCCGAAGATCCGGTGGGGATCCAGGTGGGCACCGCGATCGCCACGCTGGTGCGCAAGGCAGACCACGCGGCGGCGCAGTCGGTTGGTTTCCGCCACCTGTGGGGACAGTCCAAGCACGGCGAGCTGGTGGAAACGGCGGAAAGTGCGGCGGATGATTTGTACGGCGGGGTCGCGCCGTTGCTGTCGCTGGGATTGCCTTTCGCTGATCTGGCGGTGAGCGACGGCTGGGAGGACTGGCCCTCGCTGCCGGATCTGTTCCCGACTTCGTTCTCAGGTGTAAAAACCGCGCGAGATGCCTTCTTGGTTGATATCGACGCTGATCGTCTCAAGGCCCGCATCGCTGACTATTTCAACAAGGATTTGAGCAATGAAGAAATAGGGCGGAGATATCCGGTTTCAATGAAAACCTCTCCACGCTTTGATCCGATTGAGGTACGTGCAAATCTGCTGAAGCGTTCGGAATTGATCGAGGGTGGGTTCCTTCAGTATGCCTACCGACCGTTTGATGATCGTTGGCTTTACTGGGAAGCCGACACGAAACTTCTTGACGAGAAGCGTGCCGATTACCGGAGGCATATTTTTCCAGGCAATCTGTGGTTTTCATCGTCGAACCGAATCAGAAAAGGTGAAACTGAGCCACAGACCGCTTTTACCCGACACATAGCGTCTTATCATCTGATCGAAAGGGTTGCCAATTGGTTCCCGGCGTGGCTGAGAGACGACGGCATTGCTCTCGGTGGCACTGCGGAATACCGACCCAACCTCTCGCTATCAGCACAGCAGTACCTGGATCGTCTGGGCCTCGGAGTTGAGGATCTGTTCCACCACGTCATCGCCACGCTGCACGACCCAGCCTACCGGACGGCCAACGCCGGCGCACTGCGGATGGAGTGGCCGCGCATCCCGCTGCCCGGCTGGCCCGATGGCAATGCCCAGGGCGCGGCGGATGCGCTGATCATGTCGGCGGCCCGAGGCCGCGAGCTTGCGGCGCTGCTGGACTCCGACGCGGCCGTCGCCGGCGTGACCACCGGAGCGCTGCGGCCGGAGCTGGCATCCATCGCCGTGCCCGCCACCACCGACGGCGGCAACATGGCCGACGAGGACTTCACGGTATCCGCCGGCTGGGGCCACTTCGGCACGGGCGAGGCCGTCATGCCCGGCCAGGGGCGGGTGGTGCAGCGCGATTACACCGCCGCCGAGCTGGCCGGCGCCATCCCCGATTCTGACCAGGTCTGGGGCGACACCACCTTCGACGTGTACCTGAACGAACGCGCCTACTGGCGCAACGTGCCCGCCGCCGTCTGGAACTACCAGCTCGGCGGCTATCAGGTTCTCAAGAAATGGCTGTCCTACCGGGAGAGCAAGGTGCTGGGTCGCCCGCTGCAACCGGAGGAAGTGCAGCACTTCACCGACACGGCGCGGCGGATCGGCGCAATCCTGCACCACCAGCAACCGCACGTCCGCAAGCTTGGTTACGGCCAATATGACCACGAACTGGAGCCCGCAGACCACGAACGATTCCAAGAACTGGCCGACCAGTGGGAAGAGGAAACTTTCTTCCTGTCCAGATCGGATCATGCCATTGCACACCCAGTTCACCAAGAAATCATCAGCTTGGGCCAACCAGTCGTGCCGCTTATCCTTGAGAGGATGCGTTCGCAAGGCGGCCACTGGTTTGAAGCGCTACAACAGATAACGGGAGAAGATCCGGTATCGCCAGCCGACTATGGCAACATTGCAGCGATGCAGAGTTCGTGGCTGCAATGGGGCGAAGACCATGGCTACGCCTAGGTGGATGACATGGCTGAATATCTCATTCCCCAACCTTCGCAACGAAGGGTTTACAGTAATAGATCCGCCGTCAGACCGCTACAACTGCATTGCGTACGCCGCCGGGGATACCAGCCAGTGGTGGGATCATACACCTCGCCGCTACTGGCCATCCTGGGCAATGAGGTCAGCGCAAATTGAAAGCCTGCAAGAAGTTTTCGCCGGATTGGGATTCGGCGAATGTCACGACGGCAGTTTGGAAGCCGGCTACGAAAAGGTCGCGCTCTACGAGGATGACGGAGAATATCAGCACGCGAGCATTCAAATGCCCAACGGAGCGTGGCGCAGCAAAATGGGCCCAGGGCCAGTGATCGAGCACCGTAGTCCGGGTTCACTATCTGGTGGACCGTACGGCAATGCGACCATCCACATGAGAAGGGCCGCGAATGCAACCCCTAACCGAATATCCGGGGCCACCCGTTGAAAATCGGTGGCGTTGACTTCTCCGAACCACTACTGAACGCCCTACGCGACGGGCGTTTGGTGGTGTCTGCCGGCGCCGGCGTTTCGATGGGACCACCGGCCCGACTACCCGACCTTCCGCCGGCACTTTCCCTCAGACCATGGAAGAAAGCCCGGAGAATCACCGTGTGCTACAATCCGCTCACGCCATCGCGTCGAACACGGATTACCAACGGGAGGCGAGACTAGATGCAGAGTCCAACGCTCCTCAACCCTCATTCCCACGTCAATCTTCCAATCGCCGACCTCCGTGCCATCACGCAACAGCTGGAAGACCTGAAACGAGTCGGCCCCGAATGGGATGGCCCCGGCACCATCACGCCAGGCCCCGTAGTCGTTGACCGCACCGCCGCCTGGCTCACGAAATACTGGCGCACCGAGTTGGGCACCCCCGACATCTGCCCTACCGCTGGCGGCGGCGTCAGCATCAGTTGGGAGTGGAACGCCATCGAGCACAGCATCGACGTGCGCTCCGACGGCTCCAGCATGGAATGGTGCCAATACAATCCTCGTACCCTGCAGACCATTGAGACCGAGATCGGGATGGACCACCAGGGATGGGACACCATACTGACCGGCCTCAACCAATCAGCGGTATGAGGACCCAACCAGAGACACCCCAACAAACAGACCAGAACATCATCCTGCTCCGGCAGGCCAACCCTCTAGTCGTGAGGAACGGCAAGGCCCAGAAGGGTCTCTTCCGCATCGACACTGACCCGGAAACCGGCGAACGCGCTATTTCGGTAGAAATGGCCAGCCCCGACTACTCGGCCCAGGACGCTTACGAACGGCACGACGGCGGACACCCGCCGACCATCGGAACAATCGGCATCTCGATGGACGAGATAATCCGGTTGAACCTTCAGGCCAGGCCGGACCCACTGCCCGAGAACCCCCACCACTGGCTGTTGGTACTCCCGGATGGAGCCAGCAACAACAGCGTCCAGAACCCGCTGAAGACCTTCGCCGTCAGCCGCGGCTGGCTGTACGCGCCACCGGGAACTCCGCCGCTACGGTAGCCGGCGATCTGTCCACCGTCGTTGAAAACGAGATCTCCGCCTTGCGCAGCCTCAACTTGGACGGCCGTGAGCTGGTGCTACGCTTGGAGCTATTGCAAGAGCGTTACCGGTTGAACTCGGAGAGGCAGAGCGAAGCCTCCGTTGATTCCTTCGCTACGCGCATCATTTGCTCCGACGGCTTGCTATGAAACGTCCACGCTGAACAGACCTGAAAACGGGGCCATTATTCGATTCTCTCATACCCCATTTCAAAATGAGTCACTACCGTACGGAGCGAGAGATTTCCACAAGCACGGATGGAAGCTGCCCATCCCTCGCTACGACACCAATGACCCGCTGCAAGTTCGGCTCAGTGAACTGGGAGCAATCGCAGAGCAGGAATGCAATACCTTGATCGCCGAAAGCGACGTCCGCGACAATCCAGCCGGCGACGCCCAATCCCGAGCTGCGCCACGAGTGGCAACCCAACAGCGAAACCGCCCAAGCCATTGAGGTAACCGTGGCTCAACTGCTCAGCGACCCAGCCCAAGCCGCATTAGCAGAGCGGCAGATAAATGGCAGATGACACAAATGAAGGCCATCTGGGAGAAGGTTCGTTGCGCCGCAAAATCAGCGAACAAGAATTCGCCGCACAGGAAAGCAAGCCGAACGGTGGCATGGCCCAACCTGATGCCGCAACGCCACGTAATGGAGAGTTGAATATGATCCAAGGCCTGCCGGGATTCCGCGAAGTCCCCCAAAACTATAACGTGGAAGACCTCATCACCGCGTTCAGCCAAAACGACCAAGAATTAGCGAAATTGCGTTCAGCAGACATCCTGCTGCTGCCAGAGCGGTTCCAATTCGCGGATGGAATGTTCGCGGGAGAATACTACCCCGATAGCACCGACACTTTCCTCCAATTCCTGGAGTCAGAGAAAGAAACGAGTAACGGCATATTAGCCCGTGCGTCCGACGACGAGACGTTCATGCGCAGAAGCGATGAAGTATGGCTAGCAGCCATCAAGGTTGCCTTGCCGGCACTGATACCGAAAGTGGTGGACCTCGTGCGGCGCTATCTGCTGAAGCAGGGAAAGCAACAGAACGATGTGGTGCATTTGAAAATGGTTGTTGGCGACAAGCAACTTGAGTACGATGGGCTGGTCAAGAACCTGCATACTGTAGTCGAAGAAACGAAACACCTATGGGACAAATAGAACCGTCGGACGCGGAACGCTATCCGCACTTGCTACTCGCGGTCAAGGAAATCGCGCGATTCCGCGAATTGCCAGATTTGCCGCGACACTTGGACAACCTCGCAGAACGGAAAGAGCACGCAGTAAAAACGCAAGGGGATGAACCCCAAGCCAAGACCATTTGGTGCTTGGAACGCTTGGTGTCCGTGCACACTGAATTCGTGTCGGCTCACAACTCCATGCGATCAGGCGATGTAGTGGACGCATTCGACAAGATAGAGCGCATCCTAACCGACATCCATCTCATCCGTGGGCACCTGAACGACGCCAGCGGAAAGTTTGGACTGGACCTGATCCAAAACATAGCGTGGAACTGGGTCACGTTACTCGACCCGCCTTACGGAATTAGCCATGGGTCAATCATAAAAAGAGCGTATTGTTCGATCTGCCAGACCAAGGTTGGAATACGGTGGCCATGTGGCCACATCAAAGGCGAAATCTACGGTGGACAACTCTGTTTCCGTGTCATCAAGGAAGCAGAGGTAATTGAAATTTCCCCCACCGACCGACCAGGGTCATTACTATTGATCAACCACAGAAGACGGATGCTGATCAGAGCTGGCATGTTCATGGAATTGGCTGACAAACTACTGTCGCCATATACGTTCTGGTTCCCAGAATCTATCACAGACCTCAAACAACACCCAAAATACCGAGATGTAGGGCGTAACGCAAAATGTCCTTGCGATTCGGGAAAGAAACGCAAGCGGTGTTGCACCGATGGAAATCTCAAAATTAAGCACTGGGACATCTACATCATCAACGATCATACTAAACGCCCAATACACGCCATCAAACGGCAGCCGCAAGATGCTCCGCACGCTGAAATTCGCTCTGCGCTACCAACCAGTTAACCCCAATCCACCGAAGAGGTGATTGTCGAGGGGTGCTGAGAGGGTAAGAAAGTGCTCCCGGCTTCGGGGATAATGGTTTGTGAAATAGCAAACCGCCCTGAAACAAGGAGCACCCAACGGATGCTATCACGCAACGACCCCGACCGCATCCAAGTCGCCTTTAATGACCACCGCCTGGTAGTTGATGCTGGTCTGATCCTTCCAGTCACGTTGGCCCACCGCGTGGGATTGTGCGAGCTGGTGGGCAACCATGTTGACCTGGGAGATGCGCCGGGTCGAGCCAATGCTGGAGACAAACTGCTGACGTTGGCGGCGTCGGCATTGGCCGAAGGTGACTGCATCGACGATGCCGATGCGCTACGCGCTGGAGGAACCGAGCAGGCGCTGGGCTGCGTGGTCAAGGCGCCATCCACCTTGGGAACCTTCCTGAGGAGTTTCCGGTGGGGCCACGTCCGGCAACTGGATCGGGTGAGCCGGGAGTTTCTGGCCCGAGCGTGGTCGGCTGGCGCCGGACCGGGCGATGATCCGTTGACCATCGACCTTGATTCCACGCTAGACTTTCCGCATTTCAAGCGGCGTAAGCGAGGGAATCCACAAGTCGGTGGTACAGAGCCACCGGGAGTTCCTGCGTGTCGGAGTTGCCGGACGACAGTGAGAAACCTTCTGACGCCAGCCACAGGTGCCGACGCACCAGGGCGATGGCGTCTACGAAGGTCGGCGACGGTTTGTCGTACCAGGCCGCAGTGCGTTGGGTGATGGGATGACGTTGCTGCAAGGCGTGGGCGGCCAGGGTGGTCCAGGAGAAGAGGCCCAGCAGGGCAGGGGTGGTGCGGGCGATGGCCAGGTCCGACCACTGGCGCTGGGTCTCGACGCCCAGGTGGGTCCTGACCTCCTGAAAGGTGACTTCCAGTTGCCAGCGCAGGACAAACCACTGGAGGATCTGGATCGGGTCCGCCGCCGGATCGGTGCAAAGCAGGGCCTGGGGGTCGAAGGCGCCCTGGGGGTCTCGGATCAGCACCCAGCGCAGGAGTACCGGCGGCTTGCTGGAGCGGTACCACACCGCCGTCTGGGAGGTGAGTTCCACGATGCGGGTGGTGCCGTCATACCAGTCCACCGACACGCTGTCCCAGATTACGTCGGCGTGATCAAGGAGCGTTTTCAGCGGTGGTCGCCGCGGGCCTTTCAGTGGTGTCCGGCCGTTCTGACCCGGCTGACGAGCTGGCGCTGGCGCATACAGGGCGGCGTCCAGGCGCAGTCTCGCGATCAGGGTAACGGGTTCACGGAGGGACTGGCAGCAGTGGAGCAAATCCAGCACGGCGTAGCTGTTGTCCCCCACCAACACCAGGGGACGTTCGGGCAGCCAGCGACGCAGTTGCATGACCATCTGTCTCGCCCAGTCGGTGATCTTCTTGTGCCGGCGTCCTTGTTGCTGATGGTACCGGGACGAGGGCGCCAGCACGGTGAGCACCGGCAGCGCCCAATGGCGACCGGCCCAGGGGACGTGTCCCAGCCACATCAGGGAGATCCAGCGCAACCCACTGGCTTTGACCAGTTGGCTCCGGCTGGAACGCACCGGGTCGCGATAGATGGCCCGCGCCCTGATCTTGGCCCCACGACGTCGTTCCAGGGTCTCGTCAATGCCGAAGATCAACGGACCGTCGCCGCGGTCCAGGTGTTGGAGCAGCAGTACCAACAGGACGCGGGCGGCCTCCCGAGATGACCACACCGCCCGATTGAGCACCTCGTGGTAGCGGGCGTAGTCGCGCTGGTCGCTGCGTCCCATGACGCGCAGCGCTGCTGCCACGGTGCGCTGGCCCGGGGTGAGGATCGTGCCCACCAGCAGCAGTTGTGCTTTCCGCCAAGTCGGGTTGGTGAACAGCGTGGCGAAGGGAAGGAGAACGGCTACAATGGCATCGGGCAGGGTGAGCATGGCTGGACCTTTAGTCAGATTTGGGTCAGGCTAGCTTACCCTGCCTTTATACTTTTTCTAAATTTTGCGTAAAGCCCAGCTTGAGGCGATCAGGTTGCTGCTGGCAGCCGGCGCCGACGCCCAGGAATTTCAGGGAGAACACGCCGCTGCATTACGTGGCGGAGCACCGACGTCTCCATGCAGCGCAGTTGCTGCTGGCCCACGGCGCGGATGCAACGTCGTGGAACGACTTCGGCAGGACGCCGCTGCACAGCGCAGTGCTTGACGACAGCTCACCTGCCCACGGCAGCGACTACGTTGAAGATCTCAGGCTGCTGCTGGAGCATGGAGCGGACCCCAACGCCGCCGATGCCAATCTGAAAACGCCATTGCACCTGGTGGCTGGCTGGCACTACCGCGCAGCCTCCCCCGCAACCGTGGCGCTGCTGCTGACCGCCGGCGCCGATCCCAACGCCATCGACTCCAGACTACAGACGCCGTTGCACCGGGCGGTGTCGCCGCTGCCATCGTATCTTCTCGATAGAGTGCCCTCTGCTGAAATCATCACCCTGCTGCTGTACGCCGGAGCTGAAGTCAATGCCACTGACCGGCAGGGAAACACGCCGCTGCATATGGCCGCGGCGCCGGAGGCGGGCTGGAACGACCCATCGGACGTTGGGTTCATAATTGGGTTGTTGGACGGGGGCGCGGGCATGACGGCCGTCAATGAGGATGGAGACACGGCCTGCGACGTGGCCCGTCAGTTCGACGGAGGTGAAGTGGCGCAGGACCTGCTGTGTCCCTGACCGCCCATGGGCCTCGTCGGTCAGAGTGGAGCGATGGGGAGCAAACAGTCAATGGATGGCAGGCGGTAATCTCGCACCGCCGGATTACGTAATGAACATTATTGAAACCAACCCCAACCCCTTCCGCCCCTGCGCCCGGAACCCCGCCAATTTCCGCTCCGAACCTATGCCGGCAACCTAACATACTCACAACCGCCCCCGTCCACCGAAGCCGGCCCCGACTTCACCGATTTTTCAGGAGCGCCAACCCATGCCGAGTTTCGATGATCTACTCCGCGACGCAATCACGCTCCGGCTCGGGGCCAGGGGCATCACGGTCCGCTTCGTACAATGCGCCCAGACCCGCTACTGCCGGGGCCTGCCGGAATTTCCGAGCCGCGTTGTAACCGTCTTTCCGGCGTCAACCCGCCTGTGCTACAACCGGATCCCGGCCCGCCCCAACCCCGACGTATTTCCCTACGCGCCCTCGGAACCATGGGGCGTGATCCGTTGTCCGAACCCCCGCCCCGAGGGCAGCTACATCTGCCCACCCTGCGCTGCCACCCTGAGGCGGGCTGCGAGAGAGAGGCGCCGGGACGCCGAAGCGGCCGGCGCCTGCACCCACGGGCCCGGCTGCTGGCCGTCCCTGGAGGAGATGATTGAACGGGACGGCGGCCGCTGCCGGTACTGCGGAACGGCGGTCACACGGGGTCTCGGGTTGGACGGCGCGTGCCGCGACCACGTGATACCGGTATCGCGCGGCGGGGCGCACTGCGCTGAAAACGCCGCGCTGGCCTGCCGCCGCTGCAATAACGAAAAGAGCGACCTGTTGCCGGCCGAGTTCGGAGGTTCACCATGCTGAAGCACGAGCTGCCGCCCCTGCCCGATCATCCGGATCCCCACCTGCTGGCCTCCTGGGATCGCCACCTGGCCGCCCAGCTGTCGGCCAACACCCGCCGCGCCTACCGCGATGACCTCGCGACGTTCGCCGGGTGGACCGGTTCCCACGCCGTGACGCTGGCCGACGTGGACGGCCGCGCGGTCCGCGAATACCTGTCCTGGCTGGCCACCCGGGGCAACGGGGGCCAGCCCTACGCCCGAACCTCGGTGACCCGCAAGCTGGCCGCGCTGCGCAGCTTCTACGCCTACCTGCAGCGGCGCGGCTGGTTCGAGGTGACGCCGATCCCGTCCGCCCGCGCCCTGAAGGTCAAGATGCCCCGGCCCCTGCCGCGCTTCCTGGGCCGGACCGAAGCGGCCCGCCTGATGGCCGCGCCGCCGGTGTGGACGCCGGCCGGCCGGCGCGATCGCGCCATCCTGGAATTCGCCTACGGAACCGGGGTGCGTCTCGGCGAACTGGCCGCCCTGGACGTGGCGGATCTGGACCGCCACCGCGTGGCCACCGTGGTCACCGGCAAGGGAGGCCATTCCCGCCGCGTTCTGTACGGCGTGTCGGCCCGCGCCTCCCTGGACCTCTACCTGGACTACGGCCGACCGGCGATCCTGGCCGGCGCCGGGGAAGTCGGCGACGGCGCCGCCCTGTGGCTCAACCTGGAGGGCGGCCGTTTGTCGCGCCGGTCAATCGCCAAGATGGTCCGACGCCACGCCGACGCCGTGGGACTGGCCAGCGGGGTCACGGTCCACGTGCTCCGGCATTCCTACGCCCTGGCGCACATGGCCCCACCGGCCTTGCCCGAAAACTCCGGAATTTCAAGGACTTTTGGGGCAACTGCTGGAGTTTTCGGGCAGGCGTCCGACTTTTCGGGCAAGGCAACTTCAGGGTCGTCGCCGGCAAGGGTTAGGCGTCAGGGCCCATATCAGCCAGCCCTGCGGCAAGCCCCTTCCGCCAGGTCATGCCCGCCATTCTCCAGCCGCAGGCTAGGCTGACGACGATGGCCGGGACGAAGGTGAGCAGCAACCGCAGCCACTACGGGAAGATGAGCAGGGAAAAGTAGGTTCTCATCCGATTGACTGCTTCCGTGACACCGAGTCCGTCGGCCGTGCCGCGGGAGCAAACGGTATCACATGCGCCAGTCGTTGGCCGACAGGACCCGAATGTCAATGCTCGTTTTCTGTACATCGGGGCGTGAACTGGAGTCAATTGCCTGGCCGCCGTGGAATGGCCTAATTCCAAGCGAAAACGCCCCCAGGCGCGTTGTCGCGGCCTTGAGGCGCAATGTCTCTTCGGAATTGGAAAAGGCGCCACAGATTGTCAATTGTCATTGGGGCAACAGCTATGGCCCCGTAACGAAACCGGCCGCCTCATAGTCGGGCGGCCTGCTCTTCTCCCGGTTTCTGGATCATCTGACCGAGCCGCCTACTTGAACAAACATGTTGCTCAGAGGCGGCCGGTTTTCGTTGTGGCCCGCACCGGAGGCAGATGATGAACATGCCGTGGTGTCCGGTCAGAACTGGAGGTTGCTATGGCATTTCGCGTCAGCGTTGAACTTGAGGTTCATGTTCACCTCCTTCCGAATATGGCGGTGATAATACGCTGCAGGACACCGGGTTGACGGCGAATATTGTGGTCGTACCCACACGTGTAGCGGCTGCAGCGGTGATACTGCGTAGTGTGCAACATGGTGAATCCTCCCGGTTCAGAGTGTCCTGGTTCTGATATTCAACGCGATTTGTCCGAGTGTTCGACTCCCTGCTCTGTGTGAAATTCGTACGGGATCTTCCGGTTGACGTGGGTTACCAATTGCTTTGCGGGCTCGGCACGTCGCTTGCTTGGATCGGCCAATTATTGATAATTATTATTATGCTAGCCGATACAGAATGTGTCAATATGCTTTCCGTTCAACCCGACAGCATCAGTGATCAATGACCATACACGTGGGTCACATCTGAGTTGCTATCGACACCGTCGCCTGCTTCGGCGGACGCGGCGGCGCCTCCGAGTGCCGTCCCGACCGCCCGGCGCAAAGGCGCAAGTGGGGCATTTCCCGATGCCGATGCCGATGGATGATGATGCTCGCCCGATTGACAAGAAAAATGGCATTCAGCGCCATTGTCCATGCTTTGCGTCTGAGAAGCGCTGCTGCGGTGGTGCCTGTTTGCCTTTCGATTTGGCTGATTGCCTGCGGCTCGGGCGCGACGGTGCCCGAAGCGTGCGTGGACAATGATCGTGAGCTCAGGTTGGGCTTCTACGCGTACTTTGCCCCGGTCAGCCACAGCGCAGACGGTGAGACGGGTTCTCCAGGATTCGACGTTCACCAAGGATACGAAGCCGACCTGCTGTCCGCGTTGGAAGCCATGGACGGCGTGGGGGTGTTCTTCTCGCGGCGGGGCATCAGCATCTGGGACGACATCTGGCTGGCCTCGGCGGGTCCCGAGTTCGACGTCATCGGGGGCGGAATAACGATCCTGAACTCCCGTACCCGCGACGCCCAGGGTATGGAAGCGGTGGTCTTCACATCGGGGCACATCGCCTTTCGGCAGTCGCTGCTGGTGCGTGCCGGGGAGGAAAGCCGTTTCACAGACTACGACGACCTGACGTCGGACGTGCGGGTCGACGCGTTGGCCGGTACCACCGGAGAGGCGCGGCTGCTGGAGTTAACGGGCCTGACCAACTCCGACGGCGTGCTTGTTGCGGGCGCGATCATCGAAACGCCGCGTGGCGAGGTCGTCGCGGACGGCGCCTCGAACTACCGCATCACCGCCGCCGCCGCGTCGCAGAACCTGACGGGACGAAGCCGCATCAGGCCAGCTGCCGACAACATGCCCGAGGTCGTGTATCTGGGCGACCGGCTGGGCGAGTCGGAGCTGCTAGCTGCGCTCTCCGACGGCAGGATTGACGCGCTGGCCCGAGGCGAGGTCGGCAACCGGGAAGCCGAGCA
>MPNC01000066.1 GCA_002238825.1 SAR202 cluster bacterium bin87
TCGCGGAGTCATCCGACTCGCCCTCTCCCTGGGCCCTTACGGCGCGCATCCGGCGCACCCGCTTGGGCGCGTGCTTCTCGGCGGGTTCCTCGGCGTTCGCCGCATCGGCGCCGGCGGTGGTGAAGGTTGCCTGCGCAGGCTCTGCCGAATATTCGTCACAGTCGATGGAGTAGGTATAGATTTCAACCTTGTAATCGGTGGACGGGTCCAGCCCGGTTGCGGTCCACGGCGACAGAACCTCGTTGCCCACGGTGAGGTCGCCATCGGAAATCCGTTTGACAAATACCTGGTAGTCGGTGGGCTCACACGTGCCCTCTCCCGCAGCCGGGGCCTCCCACGTAATCGTGGCCTCGGTGTCGGCAGCAGAAACGCTCACGTTGGTGGGAGCGCCGGGCGTCTGACCCTGGGCGTAGGCCACGCCGGACAGGGCCAGCGCGCAAAGGAAGGCCAATGCCAGCGGCGCCAGGTAGCGAGCCCGGTTGCCGTTCAACGGGTTGATCCTGGTCGCGTTGTCAAGTGCGGCGGAAATGCTCATCGAAATCAATTCTCCGGTGTTGCGTGGTATGGTTGCGCCGTCTCCCTGCGGTGTCCCGCCGGACCGGCCGGGGCAGCGCGGCGCCGCCAACCTCCGCGTGGGACAGGCACCGATACGTTACAGCATCGTACGTATCATATGCGTCGCCATCGAGCTCTTTTTATGTGTCTTTTATCGTATCATCTTCCCTGGCGCAGGGCAGGATCAACGCGCGTACCCAGTTTTACTGGAACCGTCATTCGCCCACATCACCATCTGCTGGACTCCTCCGCGTATACGTGGTCGGGCAGACCGTAGGTGATGCCGCCTTGCTCGAACAGCGAAGCCTCCAGCAGGCCGGTGAAGTCGTCCAATCTCCGGTTTCGGAACCGCCTGGGCACCACGTTGTCCAGGATGCGGGCGAACCTGTCCTGGGCCCGGAACCAGGGCAGCACGCCGAGGGTCGAGGACTTCGGGTATCGCAACGCATCGGCAAGACCATCCCCGATGAGAGCGCGGGAGATGCCGTACACATACTTCCTCAGATCTCGGCGCTCCTCCGGCGTATCCATGCCCAGCACCAGGGGAGCGGAGTTGATGAGGGCATTGGCCATCACTATGGACTCGAAGTCCGGGGGCGGTTCGCAGGTCAGGCCGATCTGGAATATCCGCAGGGCGTCAGCTTCGTCCTCGAACAGCAGGGTCTCGGGGACGCCCATCAGGTAGCCGGTATACCGCCAGACGGCCATGAAACTCTTTCGCTCTTCCGGGTCGGAAACCGCGGCGCCCAGTTTCTCCATGTGCTTGAGCAATCTCGCCGAGAAGGCGGTGATGGCGAAACCCATGTGCGCCGCGCTCAGCGGCGTGCCCCATGCTTCGCCATCCCACTCCGGCGAATGCTTCAGAAGATAACGGATCTGCGCATGCACCAGGCACAGCCGGACGGACAGCTTCCAGCCGTCGCCGTCGCGCTCCAGTCCGCCGGGCAAGAAAATCTCGGTCACGTGGCGGTTGTTCTGCTTCAGACGCCTGACGCCCTGCTCCCGCAGCTTTCCGGTGATGATGAAAGACTTGGCTATATTGGTCGAGAATCCCTCCACCAGGACCCCGCCCAACAACCCTCCAAGCACCAATCTGGTATCTCGGAAGAACAACCGGGTGGCCGGGCCGTGGGACGCCAAATCCAGCCAGTCGGGTTGGCGCGTCTTCAGGTCGAAGAACTCCCGTATCGCCTGCGGCGCGTCCGACAGGGCGCCCTCCTCCCGGTTCATTGCGGCTTCGATGTAGCCGTGCACCTTCACGCGGGGGAGCGGCGCGAGCTCCTCCATCAGCGCGTCGGCGGCAGGATCGCCCATGGTGGTGTGGGCAATGTACCGGTCCGCCAGCCCGGGGTCGAGGAGGCGCGCCGCCCGGTGACCATCCTCGTAGTCGGTGGGTATCCCGGCATCCCTCGGGTTTATGCCGGCCATGGCCTACGAACAGCAGACAAACAGTAGGGCTTGGGCAGGATGGTCAGGCCGTGTATCTCGCCTTCCGGCAACGGGGCGGCCTCCGGCCGTTCGAAGCGCAGCCGGTGCAGCAGCCGGGTGACGTACAGCCAAACCTCTATCTCGCCGAGCAACTCGCCGGTGCAGCGCCGGTGTCCCACCCCGAATGGGATGAAAGCTCCACCGGTCAGGGCCGGTGAGGGCGACCCGTCCGGCAGGGGCAGGAAGCGCTCAGCGATGAATTGATGGGGAGAATCCCAGAAGCGCGCATCGTGGTGAATGCCGTGGAGATTGCTCAACACCATCGCGCCGGTCGGAATCCGGTAGCCCCCCACCTCCGTGTCCGCCGCCGCCCGGTGGGCTATCCCCAACGGGCTGGCGGTGTGATAGCGCATGCTCTCCGCGATGGCGGCGAATGTGTAGGGCAGCCTCTCCCGGTCGTCCACCGTGGGAAGAGAGCCGCGCCCGATGACCTCGTCCATCTCGTCCTGGATCCGGGACTGAACCGCCGGACGGTTGGCGATGGTCAGCAGGAAGAACTTGACGGTGGTGGCCACCCCGTCCGTGTGCGGCATCATCGTATCCATCACGATGTCGTGGACCTGCCGCCGGGAAAGCTCCCCAGATTCCTCCCTGGCCAGCATGAAGTCCATCAGGCAGGAGGGAGAGGCGGCATCGAAGCCCGGCCGGTTATCGAAGCCCGGCCGGTTGCGGACGCCTTCGATGAACGCGCTGAAGTTCGACTCCCGG
>MPNC01000008.1 GCA_002238825.1 SAR202 cluster bacterium bin87
TGATCTCCTCCGCCGGCCACTCCGCGTTCACCTGGTTCCAGTGCGTCACCACTCCCTCAGACTCCGGGCTCCAGATCTTGTTCAACTGCTCGACCGACATGCAGTCCACAAAATCGTTCTCCGGGTTCACCACCACGGACAGTCCATCGATCGCCACCGGCAGTTCGATGTATTCGACGCCAGCAGCGGCACAAAGGTCAACTTCCTTCTGCTTGATCGGGCGCGACGCATCCGAGATCACGGTCTCGTTCGCGCAGAACTTCTTGAAGCCCCCGCCCGTTCCCGAAATGCCGACGACCACCCGAACGTTGTCGTCGGTCAGGCCGCCGAACTGCTCGGCCACTGCCTCCGTGATCGGGAACACCGTGGACGAACCGTCAATCGGTATGTCGCCGGACAAACTGGCGTACATGCCGGGGTCGACTGCCTTTTCCGCCTGACCAGCGCTTGAACCGGTAGATCCGGTGGTGGCGGAACTGCTTCCAGTCGTACTCCCGGAGGTTGTGGTGGCTGAACTGCTCGCAGTAGTACTCCCGGAGGTTGTGTTGTCGGCCGCCGCAGAACCCGCAGCGGCGCCGGACCCGGCCGGCGTGGCGGGCGCTTGCTCTGCGGCGCTGCAGGCGGCGCCCATCAGAACGGCGGCGCAGCTCATCGCGGCAACGGCCAACAGCAACCGAAATGGAATTTGCTTTAGAGTAGCCATCGTGGCGGATATCATTAATCCTCCTGCAAGTGGAAGGTGAGTCGGTTTTCCTGTGGATTGAGAAAATTGGCGCTTGCCAATCGCGGCCACCACTGGCCGAACATCGCCGTGTTCAATAGGCGTACCTCCTCATGTTCTCCCCGAGATTCCAAAGAGTTGACGGAGCCAACTTCACGGTTGGAACGGCAAAAAAAGAGCGAAATCTTTCGATTTCGCTGGAAATTAGTGAGAGCGAATCCCGCAGCCCCCATGAGCGCGGCGGGTGCAATTGGTAGCTTGCCCCTTTCTACTGAGTGTGGTGGCTCAGCAGCCCGGCCTGTGGGCAGGCAAAAATAAACGGGGGACGAATCCCCCGTGGTTTGGAAAAGCGAGCCTTCGCTGGGATCAATTGCGGTAGGTGGGTTGAACACCGACGCCGCGCCCACCGCAAGAGGTGCGGTGGACAATAGTCCTTCATTTGGCAATTTCATCACGATAGGATCCTCAATCACCGGCGTGTCGGACATGCTATCGAAAGGCAACGGTCTCAGCGGGAGTCCGCCACGATGGCTTCGAGTTCATCCGGATCTTTCGGAATGGCTTCCGACAGGACGCGGCACCCGTCTTCCGTGACGAGCACATCGTCCTCGATGCGAATGCCAATGCCGCGATAGATGTCAGGGGTCTGCTTGGCCTGAGGGCCGAAGTAGAGCCCGGGCTCGACGGTCAACACCATTCCCGGACGCAGGCGCACCTGGCCGCGATCGTCCCGGTAAGGACCGCAGTCGTGCACGTCCAAGCCCAGCCAATGCGAGGTGGCGTGCATGTAATAGTCGCGGTAGGACTGCTGTTCCATGATTCCGTCAACGCTGCCGGACATGATGCCCAGATCAACCAGACCCTGGATCAGCGTTCGGGTGGCAGTCCGATGCACGTCGTCGAAACCGACGCCGGGCTTCACATCCGCAATAGCCTTGCGTTGCGACTCCAGGGTCAGCTCGTAGATCTCCCGCTGCGGAGGAGTGAACTTGCCGCACACCGGCCACGTGCGCGTGACGTCGGCGGTGTAAAAGCCATACTCGGCGCCGGCGTCAATCAGCAGCAGGTCTTCAGGCCCCAGGGCATCCCGGTTCCGTATGTAATGGAGGACACAGGCGTTGGCCCCGCCGGCCACGATGGAAGGATAACCGTTGCGGGGTGAACCGTGCTGTCGGAACGGGCGCTCCAGGGCGGCCTGCACTTCGAACTCGCGCACGCCGGGGGCCGCAGTCCGCATTGCCGCATCGAAACCGTGGGCGGTGATATCGATCGCCCGCTGCAGGAGCGCGATCTCATCGTCGGTTTTGATCTGGCGCATCAGGTCGATGGTCGTGGTCGGGTCCTCGATGCGTCGAATAGGCTTCGCGCCTCTTTGGGTCATGCCGCGGCGGCGCTTGACCAAGTCCGAAATGATGCCGTCAACGCGATCGTCACTGCCCAGGGCGTAGTGGATCGTATCGCAATCAGCGAGCAACTTGGGAAGCTGGCTATCCAACTGGTCGACGGAGTACGCGGCGTTGGCTCCAAGAGCCCCCACGGCGCCTCTGACGCCCGCGCGATAACCCACCCAGATCTCAAAAGTGGGATCGTAAGGCCGTACGAAAAGCGTGTAGGGAGTGTCGGAACCGGGACGCAGCACCGCCACGGCATCGGGCTCGTCGAACCCGGTCAGATACCAGAAGGTGGAAGGCTGCCGGAATTCGTGGTCGACATCGTTATTGCGGGATGCGTCGTGCCCCGCCGCAAGGACGATCGCGCCGTTTGAGAGGGACGCCATCAACCGTCTGCGGCGGCTGTTGAACTCGCTGGGCCCGGTTGCCAGAACGTCAGCACTCATTGTGAAAGGGACTCACTGCCAGTGGTCGAGATCGGTAGGTCGTTTGCGTTTTGGCCGACGGAATTGTACCAGACATAGAATAAACGCTCAACGTGAGCCACAGATTGACGCCATGTTTTCGATCACCATAGCGAGGAGCGAACGCGAAGTGGCAACCCCGTGGACCCGGCCAACCGCTACTGCCGCAGTGCAACCGCCGCGCCGATGGCGATGGTCAAACGCGCCAATTCTTGCGGGTTACAGTATGTCCGTCCAGTTGACTGCTAAGACTGCCCATTGTTACGCTTCGCGCGCAACCGATCGGTCTGGCAACGTGGTTGAAGCGCGTGCTGCGCAACATACATTCAATAAACTTTTCACCCTCATGCCGGACACTGAATTAGGGCCAGATCGTAATTATCAAATAGCCGTCCGTATGCGCCCCGACTAATCTCGTACGCACAATGACCGATAAATAATTGAGCCGCCATCCCCCGGCGATCTGGAATGGCGCGCCCTGGAGCGACCCAAGCGATGATACTGAGCATCAGGCACGCAGCCAGCGTCTTCCGGCCGGCAAAGCCAACAGGCTCCGTGCGCCACGTGTTGACGCTGCCGGCCTTGCTGCTTGCCCTGATGCTTGCCGCCTTGGCCTGTGCCAGCGCCGCGCCCGGCGAACCGGCGGACTCTGACCAGCCGGCGGGTGCAGAAACTGGCAAGCTCACCGTCGTTACCACGCTCAACATCGTAGCCGACTGGGTGGCGGCCGTGGGCGGCGACGGGGTGGTGGTCACGTCACTGTTGCCCGCTGACACAGACCCCCATAATTACAAACCCGGCGCCCAGGACGTCGCCAGGGTAGCGGAGGCCGACCTGGTGGTCACCATCGGACAGGGGCTGGAGGACCAGTGGGTCAACGACCTCGTTTCCCGGGTAGCCAAGGACACCGACGCCATCGTGTCCTTGAACCAATACATCGATCTCCTGGAGTACGAGGAGGGGGAACAGAACGACCACGGCCATGGCGGCGCCGACCACGGCCATGGCGATGGCGATGGCGATGCCGATCACGACCATGGCGACGCGGACGCGGACCAGGACCATGACCACGGGCCACTGGACCCGCACTTCTGGTTCGACCCCCTGCGGGTCAAGGATGCGGTGGGCGGCATCGCCGAACGCCTGGCAGCAGCGGACCCCAACCGCCGGTCTGAATATGAGGCCAACGCCGCCGCTTACGCTGCCGAGCTGGACACGCTCCACCACTGGATTGAGGAGCAGATTACGACGGTGCCCGAGGAACGTCGGCTGCTTGTTTCTTCCCACGACAGCCTGCGGTACTTTGCCCACCGTTATGGCTTCAAAGTCGTGGGAGCGGTCAAACCGCCCTCCGGCCAGGAAGAACCTACCGCCCAGGAGATGACAGAATTGGTGGAGCACATCAAGGAAGAACGCGTTCCAGCCATCTTCACCGAGGACATATTCGCGCCCCGGCTTTCACAGAGGATCGCGGAGGAGACCGGCGTGCAGATAGTTTCGGCTCTGCGCACCAGCTCACTGGACGAGCCGGGCAGCCCGGCCGGCACCTACCTGGGGTTCATGCGCTACAACGTTGGCGTCATGGTCGAGGCGCTGAAGTAGCCATGGACGCGGAGGGATTGACGCCCCGCCTGGCCTTCGAGGATCTGACCGTCCACGTCAACGGGCTTCTGGTGCTGGACCGGATAAATTTCGAGGTCGGCTCCGCATGTCTGCTGGGTGTACTGGGTCCCAATGGATCGGGGAAGAGTACCCTGTTCAATACCATTGCGTCGTTGATACGTCCCACCTCCGGCCGGGTGCTGATCAACGGCCGAGCGCCGGAAGAGGAGCGGGGCCAGGTGGCCTACATGACGCAGTACGAGCGGATCAACACCCGTATCCCCATGAGCGCGTGGGACGTGGTGATGCAGGGCCGCGTGCGGGAGATCGGCTGGTTCCGCTGGCCGGGCCGCTCTGACCGGGAGATCGTCCGCCGTGCCCTGGAAACGGTAGAAATGTCGCCATTCAGCAATGCCCAGATTACCGAGATGTCCGGCGGGCAGCGCAAACGTGTCTTCATCGCCCGTGCCCTGGCCCAGGGCGCCAGCATCCTGCTGCTGGATGAGCCCTTTTCCGGTGTGGACATCCCCTCTCAGTCTGCGCTGCTGGGCGTATTGCTCCGGCTTCGGGACGACGGCCACACCATCCTGATGTCGTCTCACGACATCATCCAGATGTTCGAGATTTGCGACGATTACCTGCCCCTGAATTGCGAGCCGGAGGCGCTGGAGCGAATCAATCTGAGCCGGCAGCAATTCCAGCCTCCTTACCCGGTTGGCACGTGACCGGGCAGGCCGCGTTCTCTCCCACGTCGATGCTCGGGCAGGGTCGGTCATGGATGCCATAATCGAAGGCCTCTGGGGGCCCTTCCAGTACAGTTTCATGCGCCGGGCGCTGGTGGTGTCCCTGCTGGTGGGGGTAATGTGTCCGGTGCTGGGCGTGTACGTGGTGACCCGAGGCCTGGGCTTCGTGGGAGACGCCCTGGCCCACTCCGTGCTGCCAGGGATGGTGGCTGCCTTCATGCTGGGATTGAGCCCTTTCGCCGGCACCATTCCGGTGGCCGTCGGCGTGGCGCTGCTGATCGGCTACCTGGTCAAGCGGGTTGGCGTCGGCGAGGACACCTCGGTGGGCATTACCTTTGCCGGACTGTTTGCGCTGGGACTGGTCATGTTGACCGCCGCGCGCGGGCTGCCGGTGAACCTGGAGGACATTCTCCTGGGCCAGGTTCTCGGAGTGTCGCAAACCGACCTTTACATAACCCTGTCCCTGGCGGGAGTCGTACTGGCGCTGGTGTTTGTCGTCCGCAAGGAGTTGCTTTTCGCCAACTTCGACCCCACCGGTGCGCTGGTCATGGGGTTGCCCACCAACCTGCTGGAGTACACGCTTCTGGTCCTGCTGGCGGTGGTAACCGTGATCTCGCTTCAAGCCGTGGGCATCGTGCTGGTGGTGTCAATGCTCATAACGCCGGCGGCCACCGCGCTGCTGCTGGTGCGCAACTTTTACCGGGCCTTGCTGCTCGGGGTGGCATTGGGAGTTGCCGCCGCCTTCAGCGGGCTATACCTGTCTTTCTACTTCAACCTCCCTTCGGGCCCGGTGATGGCGCTGCTGACCACCTTCTTTTTCGTCACGGCATTGGCCTGGAAGCAGGGCGTCACCCAGTTCGCCAGCGCCGGGCGGCGGCGTGAGTCCTCCAGCTAGCCGGTCGATCGACCCCGGCGGATCCAGGACACCAAAAAGCCCCGGCGCGGCGACAGCCCGGCCACCAACAGCAGCAGTCCGACGGATACGACCACGATTGTCGGACCTGTTGGCAGGTCAAAGTAGTAAGAGCAGTACAAACCGACCAGGACTGCGAACAGGGCGCAAGCGACGCTGGCCGCCATGATGGATGACAGGCGTCGTGCCAGGAGGGTGCCCGTTACCGACGGCACGACGAGCAGGGACATGACCATGACGTTGCCCACCGTCTTGATGGCGGCGACCGTGGTCAGCGCCACCAGGAGCGGCAGCATGTATTCGAGGAACCGCACCGGTATGCCGGCGGCCTCCGCCACGGTGGAGTCATAGGTGGTGAAAACCAGCTCCTTGTAAAAGGCCCACACGACCACCATGACTCCAACGGCCAGAACCCCAACGCTCAGCACGTCGAGCCACGAAGCGCCCAGGACGTTGCCGAAGAGGATTCCCAGCAGATCACCAGCGTAGCTGGCCACGGAGTTGATGATGATGACCCCGACGGCGAAACCGCCGGCGAACATCACCCCGATTATCGCGTCGATTCGGATGCCGGAACGTCGCGACAGGGCTGAAATTACCAGCGATGCCGGCACCGCCCAGCAGAGAGCTCCGAGGAACACGTTGGCGCCAAATATGAACGCAGCGGCCATACCGGTCAGCGACGAGTGGGCGATCGCGTCGCCGAGAAAAGCCATGCCGCGCAGGACGACGAACGTGCCAACGATGCCGCAGGCGGTGGCAGCCAGGGCCGACACCAACAGCGCGCGCTGCATGAATCCATATTGCATCGGCTCGATGATCAGGTCGAGCACAGTGACCTCCGGCGCGCCGGCGCAGCCGGCATTATCTGGTGACCCGTGCGAAGCGGTCCCGGGTCAGGTTGCTGAATGAGTTGTTTACAGTTTCCCGGCGGCGCGCAGCTGGTGGCGCACCTTGCCGACGCCGCCGAACTTGAGCCGAAGGAGGCCTTTGACGTCCTCCCAGGCAGTACGAATGATGCGGACGCGGGTGTCCGGATCATCAGTCCAGTGCACCGGAATTTCCCGGATGCGAAAGCCGCATTTCTGCGCGAGAATGAGCAACTCCGAGTCGAAAAACCAGCCGTTGTCCAACACCAGTGGGCTCAGATCGTGGGCAACCCTCCGGCTGACCGCCTTGAACCCACACTGCGCGTCGCGGAAAGGAGTGAAAAACATCGAACGGAACAGCAGGCTGTATCCGCGTGAAGTTATCTCGCGCTTCAGGGTGCGTCCGACCACGCGCGATTGGGGCAACAGGCGAGAGCCGATGGCGACATGGTATCCATCGTCGACAATTGCCGACGCCAACGTGGGCAAATGCGCCAGGTCTGTCGAGAGGTCAACATCCATATAGGCCATGACATCCGCGGCGCTCTCGGTCCACGCCCGCCGCAGCGCCCGGCCGCGGCCGCGCTCTTGCAGCCGGATGAAACGCACCTCGGCGAAACGCTCCGCCAGATCAGCAGCAGCCTCGAGGGTGCCGTCGGTCGAGCCGTTGTCGGCCACCACGATGCTCCACGAGTATTCGGCCATGTTGGATGACATAAACTCATGAAGCCGACCAACGCTTTCGGGAAGCGCCCGCTCTTCGTTGAGGCAGGGTATGATCACGTCGATGCTGGGGCGCATAATTGAGACATTATAGCAACAAGCGTACAGGCGAACGTCTGCCAAACACCGAAAATCCGTCCTTGGCGCCTTTGCCATTATTCTGCCGGGCATGCGGGGAACCGGCTCCTTTCGTGAAAAATTCGTCCCGTCCTGTGCTGGCGACGCCGATTCCGGCAATTGCGGTAGCGCTTGTGATCATCCCAAATTGACAAATATCGAGGCCCGATGCTATATTCCGTGCGATAAACAGACGGCGTTATCGTGTCTGCGATTAACGATGTCGAATGCGGCACGACGAGTTTGTGGCCCAAATTTCGGTGACAACCAATAGCGCCTCCCGCTGGTGAGTGGGTAGGTGTTTTTTTGACTATGCTTCGAAATGTTCATGTCCCTCAGGGATTTTGCCGGCCGTCTGCTCGCTGATTACAGCCGCTTCGGAGGAACCTCCTAATGTTGATGAACGACTTCGTCGTCAGGTTCGCCGGTGAAGGTGGACAGGGCGTCGTTACTTCGGCCGAAGGACTGGCCCAGGCGTCTACGCAGGTCGGGTATCATGCCCTGACCTACGCGACGTTCCCGTCCCAAATCCTGGGCGGCCCGACCTGGACCCAGGCCAGGATATCTACTGAACACACGCTCAGTTCAGGCGACCAGGTGGACGTCCTTGTGGCGTTTAATGAGGAAGCTTACGAGACCCATGCCGAGGAAGTGCGCGAAGGCGGCGTGATCATTTACAACGCCGACGACTTCACCATGACCGACCCACGGTCCTTCGGCCTGGCCGTCGACACCCTGGCGCGATCAACCGGCAACAACCGCGCCGCGAACATGGTGGTCATCGGCGCGCTGGCCCAATTGGTGCACATGCCTCAGGAGTACCTGGAGGATTTCGTCGAGGCACGGTTCCGCCGCGGGCGGGATAACGACGACGAGATCATCTCTTCGAACATCGAGGCCATGCGGCTGGGCCGCCAGAACGCCGCGGAGAGCGGTTTCGTGCTGGGTGACCTGGCACCGCCCCATCCGCCGGACTACCAGCAACTGATGCTCAAAGGCAACGAGGCCATCGCCCTGGGCGCAACCCACGCGGGCGTCGAGTTCTACGCTGGCTACCCGATCTCTCCGGCCACCACGATCCTGCTTTGGATGGAGCGGAACCTTGTCGGTGAGAACAAATTCGCGTACCAGGTCTCCTCGGAGATCGAAGCCATCACCGCAATCCTGGGCGCGGGGTACGCCGGCAAGAAGTCCATGACCGCCACGGCGGGACCGGGGATCTCGCTGATGAGCGAGGGACTGGGACTGGCGTGGATGGCCGAGATACCGTTGGTCGTGGTGGACGTCCAGCGCGGCGGACCAGCCACGGGACTGCCCACCAAGACCGAGCAGTCCGACCTGATGGGTTGCCTGTTCCCGGCCCACGGTGACGTGCGTATGCCGATCATTGCGCCCGGCTCGGTGGAAGAATGTTTCTACGGAGCCGTGCAGGCGGTCAACTGGGCAGAACGGTACCAGGGCCCGGTGATCCTCATGAGCGAAATGTCCATGGCGGAGAGGGTGCAGAACATCCCCCGCCCCGACCTGAGCAAGGTACCGGTGGAAGAACGGCTGACTTACGAAGGCGGGAACGGGTATCATCGCTATTCCGGAAACGAGCTGTCGCCGATGCCTTTGCCGGGTGGCCCTGGCGCCTATGTTGCCAACGGCAGCGAGCACGATGAGATGGGCGACACCACTCACCTGCCCAGCCGACACATTCAGATGACCGAACGGCGCTTCAGCAAGTTGAAGCTCCTCGAGGAAGATCACTACGAGAGCGACAACACCCAGGCCAAGATTGCGCTGATGCCGTGGGGCGGTTCCAAGGGACCGGTTCGAGAGGCTTACGACGCGCTGCGGGAAGAGGGGATCGACATCGCCTGGTATTACACGATGTTCCTGCATCCCATCCCGCCCAAACTGAGGGACGAGTTGCGGGCCAAGGAGTTGGTGATCGTCCCCGAGCTCAATTACCAGGGACAATGGGCAAATATTCTGCGGTTCCACCGCGTCAATTCCACGCCCATAACGCAATACACCGGCCTGCCCTTCAAGGTCAGCGACTTGGTGGTCCAGGTCAAACGGATCATGGCGGAACACACGGAGGAAGCACGGGCATGAGCAAGAAGAACCCGGAATACGACTTCAAATGGTGCCCCGGGTGCGGGGACTTCGGCGTGCGCCGCGCGCTGGAATTCGCCATGATCAACCGGCTGGAGGAAACCGGCCTGCCCATCGAAAACAACGTCGTCGTGGCCGGCATCGGCTGTAGCGGCAACCTCGTCCACCTGCTGGAAGGCGAGCAGCCCTACGGCATCCACGGCATCCACGGCCGCACGCTGCCGGTAGCCATGGGAGTCAAGATGGCCCGGCCCGAGTTGAACGTGGTCGTTGTTGCCGGAGATGGGGATTTCCTGAGTATCGGCGGCGAGCACATCGCCCCGCAGGCGGCGCGCAACGTCAACGTGACAGCCGTCATCATGGACAACGGTGTTTATGGCCTCACCAAGGGCCAAAGTTCGCCAACCACCGAGATGGGAACCATCACCAGCAGCACACCGTTCGGCAAGATTGAAGAAGACCTGGATCCGCTGGAGTTGTACCTTACTCTGGGCGTATCATACATCGCCTCCGGTTTCTCAGGTCAACCTCGCGTGCTGGCGCGTCTGATCAACGAGGGCATGAACCACGACGGAATGTCGATGATCCATGTGCAATCGCCGTGCGTCACCTACAACGATACGTTCCAGTTGATCAAAGGCAATGCGAAAGAAGGCATCGCCCCCGCGCTTTGGGACATACCGGAAGAGCACGATCCGTCCAGCAAACAGGCAGCGTACGAATTGGTGCAGCAAGGTGGCCTGCCCGTGGGCGTCATCTATAAAGATGAGACCCGCCTTTCACTGGAAGGCAATATGGGCTCCATTCGGTCCAAGGCGCGCCAGCGGTCCGTGGAACAGTTGATGGACGCCTACGCGTTCTAGGCTTTCCGGGGCAGAATTGACACAAAGAAGCCGGCGTCACGCGACGCCGGCTTCTTTGCGTTTTGGTTAGGGCGGCGTCGCAACCCGATGTGGCGACGACCTGCCGACTGGAAATGCCGGGTCAGTAAGACTGGGCCGGCGCCGCGGCGCCGGGTATGAGGTCCGGGTTCTCAGACTGCATCGACTGGTATTTGGACGGGCACTTGACCAGGATATTGTCGGTTGCAAAAACTTCGCCGTGGCCGTCGTAATGACCTTCCAGGATTATCTCCGAGTGAGGGTTGAAAAACAGATCGGGAAGCACGCCAACGTAGGTGGCCTCCACCTGCGGGCTCCCGGGAGCGATGCCCGGCACGTCGGCCTGCTTGTCGCCCAGGCTGAAATAAGAAAGCGTCGACCCATCCTCCCTGCGGAAACTGTCGGGAGCCAGGGCTCCGGCAACCCTGAGTGTCTGGCCATCGCGAAGCCGGGGATCTTCCATGAATTCGCTGACAGTGACGAAATACAGCGTGTTCCCCGGGAAGGCAGCGTAAACCATGTAGGCCACCGCCAGGGCGATCACACCGCCCAGGATCAGCAGGCGCGTGCGGTGGTTGCGCCACGAAGAACGCTCTAACTCCGCCTCCGCGGCGTATTCCGCTACGGGAACGGGTCCGGTATATGGATCGGTCTGCATGGAAGTCCACCGTGTCGGTTTGAAAGGTCTATACCATTATACTGAGCCAATCTGTTCCGGTTGGTCCGCGTCCGGTTCGCCGTCGGACCCCGTCGTTGGTCGGAGTTCGCGCAGGTCGCGCTGCACCGACTGACGGCGCCAGGACATGTACGCGGCATAGATGAAGAACACCGCCCACACTACGGCAAAAGCGGCGAACAGGAAAGGCAGATTGTTGGGAGGTACAGTCATTCTATTCGTAGTTTCCTTGGCGACGGATCGCGGAAACGGCGTCCTCGGCTCCCCGCAGGGCTACTCGTTCCAGCAATAGATACGTGAACAGCGCCAGTACCGCGATCAACGAAAAGACCAGGATGCGAGCCATGATGGGCTCGAGGGCGTCATCAGCAGCCTCGGGGCCGATCACCTGCACCGGATGGATCGATCTCCACCACTGGACGGAATAATACACGATGGGCACGTCCACAAAACCGATGATGCCGACCACCGCCGACCATGCCCGGCCCTGCTGCGGCGTGGGAGCATAGTGGCGGATCATCAGGTAGGCGACGTAAATCAGCCACAGTATCAGCGTGGTGGTGAGGCGCGGCTCCCAGGTCCACCAGACGCCCCACACCGGACGCGCCCAGATGACACCGGTAATCAGGGCGAGAGTGACGAACACCACGCCGACCTCGGCGGACGCATGGGCCACGCGGTCCCACATCTCCCCCCGCCGGATGAGGTAACCGATGCCGGCCACGGCGCAAACCAGGAACCCCAGGAAAGACAGGATCGAGATGGGAACGTGGATGTAGAAGATGCGCTGGATGTGGCCCAGCACCTGATCCGTGGGAGCCACCACGAAGATGAGATACCCGTCGACGATGGTCAGGGCCGCCGTCAGCACCAGCAGCCACGCTCGGGGATCTCGGAGGGAGGAACGAATCGGGGATTCCGTTGGGCCACGGCCCGCTATTGCCGCCAAATTACGCTATCCCTCGAACACATACCCGAATATCCACGGGCATATTACCAAAAAGAGCGCGTCAAAGACCACCAGCAGGGGGAGCCAACGGGTCCAGACCGCCAGCATCGGCCCACCCTGCAACACCAGGTCGGTCGCCTCAACCGCCGCGATGATCACGGGGACGATCACCGGAAAGAAGAGCACGGGCAGAAGGATTTCTCGCGACCGGGTTTGGGCGGCGATGGCAGCAAAGAATGTCCCGACCGTGGCAAAGCCGATAGTCGCCAGCAGGATGATCAGCCCCAGGACCGGAGATAACGTTGGCAGGTCGAGCATGACCGCGAACACGGGCAACAGCACGGCCTCGATAACCAGCATAAATGACAGCGTGCCGAACATTTTGCCCAGGAAAACGGCGTCGCGGCTCACCGGGGCAGCGAGCAGTCCATCCAGCGCCCCTTGCTCGAGCTCGCGGGCGAACGCGCGATTCATCGCCAGCACCCCGACGAAACCGTAGGCCACCCAGAGCAGGCCCGGCGCCACCGGCGCGAGACTGCCGGGGCTCCGGTTGAGACCGAAATTGAAGACCACGACAACGATCAGGCCGAAAATCAGAGCCGAAACGACGGTGTCGCGGGAACGAACCTCCAGGCGGACGTCTTTCCACGCTATGGCCAAGGTCGCGCTGAGCAGCCGCATGGGCGACGGTCCAATTGGGTCGTGTCACCCGTGAACCGGGCTCGGATTGGATTTGGCAGGCGCCGCATCAGCGCTGCAACCGAAAGGCGTCTCGACCGCCAATCGCCCTCGGTCCAGCGTCAGAACAGAGTCGGCCCAGGCCTGACCGATTTCCAAGCTGTGGGTCGTCAGCAACGCGGTTTTGCCGGAGGACGTCCAATCGCGCAGCAGGTCGCCCAGCGATGCGACGGAGTCGGTATCGAGGCCCGATTCGGGTTCGTCCAGCAGCAAGACTGCGGGTTCGTGCAGGATTGCACGAGCTACGGACAAGCGCTTTTGCATGCCGTGAGACAGCGTGCGGACGCGCCGGTCCGCGCGGTCGACGAGGGCCACTTGCTCGAGGACACTCTCGATGCGAGCCTGGGGATGATCTACACCGTACAGTTTGGCGTAGAATGCCAGGTTTTCGCGGCAGGTCAGATCGCTGTACAGCAGGGTCTGGTGACCGACAAAGCCAACCAGGGTCCGCGCGCGGCCGCCGGAACGCCGCATCCGCAGGCCGGCGATGTGCGACTCTCCTGCGTCCGGGCGCGACAGGCCCGCCAGGATCCGGAGCAGAGTGGTTTTCCCCGCCCCGTTCGCGCCGAAGAGCACCGCGATCTGGCCCCAGGCCACGGCGACGTCAACGCCCCGCAGGACGCTCCGGTCACCGTAGTCCTTGCGGAGACCAACCGCCGAGATGGCTGACGAACCGGCCGAGGCGTGGCTCATCGGATTGGGTCAGCGGTGATGTTCAAAGCGTTCCCGGAGGACCTTTTTGTCGAACTTGCCCACGCTGGTCTTGGGTATTTCGTCGATGAACACCACGTCATCCGGGAGCCACCACCGGGCGAAGTCAGGCCGGATGAAGTCCAGTATCGTGTCCTTGGTCAACGGGCCCGACGCTTCCGCTCGCGTCACCACGCAGGCCAACGGCCGCTCCTGCCACTGGGGATCCGGCACGGCGATGACGGCGGCCTCCAGCACGTCCGGGTGCGCCATGATAGCGGACTCCAGGTCCACGGACGATATCCATTCGCCCCCGCTTTTCACCATGTCCTTGACCCGGTCGACGATCTGGATGTAACCGTTGGCGTCGATGGTGGCGATGTCGCCGCTGTGATACCACCCGTCGATGAAGGTCTCCGCGCTGCGCTCGTCGTCAACGTACTGGTCAGCCACCCACGGGCCGCGGAACCAGAGTTCACCGCGCTGTTCACCGTCCCACGCCAAATCGTCGCCGTTTTCGTCGGCCAGCTTCATGTCGATGCCGGGGGCAATCACGCCCTGGCTGGCATTGAGTTCCAGGCGTTTCGCATCGGGGAGGTCGTCCAGCCAGCTGCGCCGCCGGTTCACGGAGATCAGCGGCGCGGCCTCGGTCATGCCGTAGGCGTGGACTATGTCGACGCCCAATTGATCGCGGTAAGCCTGCAAGACGGCGAGAGGAACCGCCGAGCCTCCGCTGACGACCTGCCGCAGCGACGACAGGTCATATTCCACGCCGGACCGCTGCAGATAGTCGAGCACGCCGATCCAGATGGTCGGCACTCCGGCGCTGATGGTCACGCGCTCGCGCTCGATCATCTCGCAGATAACGCGCGGGTCCGGACGCACTCCCGGGAAAACCTGCGAGGAGCCGACCATGGTGGACGCATAGGGGAAGCCCCAACAGTTGGCGTGGAACATCGGCACGATGGCCATGATCCGGTCGCGTTCCGAAACCGCCAGCACGTCGGCGGTGGCCGCCGTCATGGAATGAAGGTACACGGCCCGATGGGAGTAGGCCACGCCCTTGGGTAAGCCGGTGGTTGCGGACGTGTAACAGAGGCCCATGGTGGAGTACTCGTCGACGTCCGCAGGGTGGTACTCGGGCGACGCGGCATCCAGCAGGGTTTCGTAACACGCGGCGTGGGGCAGAGACGTGGCCGACTCACTGGCGTCGCCGAGGATGACGAAATGCTGCACCGAGGTGAGACGGTCGGCGATGGCCTCGATCAGAGGCGCCAGGTCGGGATCGATCAACAACACCTTGTCGCCCGCGTGGTTGATGATGTACGCCATGTCGTCAGGCGCCAGTCGGATGTTGATGGTGTGCGTGACCGCGCCAATGGTCGCCGGAGCGAAATACGCCTCCAGGTGTCGGTAGGTATTCCAGGCGAAAGTGCCGACCCGGTCCCCGTGGCCAACCCCCAACTCCCGCAGCGCGTTGCCCAGCCGTGAGGTGCGCTCGAACATATCGGCATAGGTGTAACGGTGGGTTTCCTCGCCCACGCGCGTTGCGATTTCCTTGTTGGGGAAGTGGGTTGCCGCGCGCTCCAAAATTCGGTTAGCCAGCAACTCATAGTGCATCGTCATAGCGAATCTCCTGCTTTGGGTTCCACCGTGCGCATCGTATTGATGGTGGTTGGTCTGTATCTGGTGGAACGGAACGAATGACGTTGCCGCGGTGAAGGATCGAAGCCGGTGTTCGGTCGGCCCGCCGATCACGGATGCTTGATGCTCACCCCGCCGTCGATCGCCCAGGTCTGGCCGGTGACATAGGAGGCGGCCGGCGACGCGAGATAAACGGCCAGATAGCCCACCTCAATGAGACGGCCCACGCGAGCGAGCGGGATCGTATCGCCCGCGGAGGCGTCTCGCGCCCCGAAAGCCTCCTCAGACATCTGCTCCGGATCGGGGAACGTGCCGGGCGCGATGGCGTTGCAGCGGACCCCGAAGGGCGCCCACTCCTGGGCGACGCACTCGGTGAATCTCATCAGGCCGGCCTTAGAGGCGTCGTA
Source organism: SAR202 cluster bacterium bin87 (assembly GCA_002238825.1). Classification (GTDB taxonomy): domain Bacteria; phylum Chloroflexota; class Dehalococcoidia; order Lucifugimonadales; family UBA3495; genus Bin87. The sequence goes on from MPNC01000008.1 coordinate 15,632, forward strand.
CGCCGCGGACATGGGGCGTCCCCGGAACGATGCCCAGCCGCTGATGTTGATGACGTTGCCCTGGCCTCGCTCCAGCATGTGGGGCCCCACGGCGCGACAACCCTGGAAAGCTTCGGTCAGGTTGATGTCGACGATGCTGTGCCATTCGGTTTCGGTCATGCCGGGGATATCGCTGCCGGGAAGCTGTGCAACCGGCTTGCGGATGGCGTCCCCCACGCAGTTGACCAGCGTGTCGATATGGCCAAACTCGGCGAGGGTGCGGCCGACGATGGAATCGGTATCCGCCGCGGTCGTGGCATCACCGGTGAGGGGCAGGCAGGTCCCACCGATGGCTGTGATCTCCTCGGCAACGCGGTTCACGCCGGTGGAGGTCAATCCGGTTACGGCCACGTCCGCTCCGGCTTGCGCGAACGCCAGGGCGATGCCCTTGCCAATGCCACGACCCGCGCCAACCAGCAACACTTTTTGCCCGGCTACGTCGAAGATATCCAAACTCATCGGTTCCACTCCTGATGGTGTTGCGCGCGTCGCAGCAGTCATCCTGGCGATTTCGGTGTTCATGGTGCCACACCGATAGTTGCACGGCAACCGCGGCCGGACGGTGATGCGACTGGCGCCGTGAATTGCAGACGGCCAGGAAAGCCGCGCAATATTGACCGGATCATTTGCTGATATCCGAGCCCTGGCGCGCCGTCGCGCAAGCTGCGGCCCGGGTTCATGCGATGGATGATCTGGCGTGGCGGATCACAACGGCGATGGGGTAAAATCGTTGAACGCGATTTTAGCCAGAATTCGAGGTGCGAGACATGCCCAGGGACAGCAATCGGGTCGTGTACCCGCCGGAAGGATGGACCAACTCGCTGGCCGTGGAATTCATGGGCCCCGACCAATTTGGCAACGGCGAAGTGTATGACGCTCATGCCGGCGGGGATCCGCTGATCCGCCTCATTTACGACGAGCGCGACGAGGAAATTACGGTTCGGTGCCTGCGCTGCGAGCAACGATCGCAGGCCGCCGGCCGTTTCACCGCGCACCCCATGATCGGCATCGTCAGCATCAACGCCACCCCGTTGCTGGTTCCCATGAACACGCCACGGATCCTGAGGCACCTGGCAGACCGGCACGAGGAAACGCTCGGCGGAATTGACGATGTGGATTTTTTCAATTGCCTGCTGGACAGTTGTGGCCTTTGACGAAAGTCAGGGTGGACCCGGATTCGAACATCGGGAGGTAACCCCTTGCAGTATGACTACATAATCGTCGGCGGAGGATCGGCCGGATGCGCGCTGGCGTCCCGATTGACCGAGGACCCGGACGTGTCGGTCCTGCTCCTTGAAGCCGGCCCGGACTACCCCGATTTCGAGCATTTGCCGATCGACCTGAAAGATGGCAACAACGTGTGGCGTTCCGCGTACGGGCCGCACAGTTGGGGTTACCTGGCCAAGGGCACGCCACAACAGGAGGAGCCCATCATCATCCCGCGCGGCAAGGCCATGGGCGGTTCGTCCAGCATCAACGGCCAGGTACTGTTCCGCGGGGTGCCGGAGGACTACGACAACTGGGCGATTTGGGGGAACGACGAGTGGTCGTTCACCAAAGTGCTGCCGTATTTTCGCCGGCTGGAAAACGACCTGGACTTCGGCGGCGATGACTTCCACGGCAACTCCGGGCCGATTCCGGTGCGGCGGTACAAGCGCCACGAGTGGCTGCCCGTCGCTGAAGCGTTTTACGACACGTGCCGGGAACTGGGCTTTCCGGAAGACGCTGACCAGAATCATCCCGACTCATTCGGCGTCGCGGCGCGGCCGCTGAACAACATCGATGGCGTCCGGATGAGCACGTCGTTGACCTATCTTTCCCTGGCGCGCCATCGCATGAACCTCACGGTTCGGGGCAGCGTGGTAACCCGGCGCGTGCTCTTCGAGGGCAAAACCGCCGTCGGCGTCGAAGCGGAGAGTGGCGGCGAGGTATTCGAGGTCTACGGCAATCAGATTGTCCTGAGCGCCGGGGCCATCGGATCACCCCAGATACTCCTGCTTTCCGGCGTCGGACCGGCCGACCATCTCCGGGAGATGGGTATACCGCTGGTGCACGAACTCACCGGCGTCGGCGAGAACCTGCGCGACCACCCGGCGGTGTTCAGCCTGTTTCGCGGGGTGGGCGACCCGCCCGATCTGGACGCGCCGAGCATCCAGGTCGCATTGCGCTACAGCCCGGAGGGCACGGGCACGCGGGGCGACATCCAGCTTTCGCCGATCCTGATGACCAGCGAGCATCGCCCGGCCAGCGTGAACATCGAAACGGACGATTTCCACTTCGGGTTCAGCGCGGCGCTACAGAACGCGTCCACTGCCGGACGCCTGCGCCTGGCTTCCACCGACCCGCACGAGCAGCCGGACCTGTTCTACGATTACCTGTCGGACCCGGTGGACCGCCAGCGCCTGCGGGCGGCCGTGCGGCTGGGCCTGGAAATTGCCGAGCAGCCGACCTTCCGCGAGTTCGTCGTGGAGCGTCTGTCCCCTACGGACGAAGACCTGGCATCGAACGCTGCGCTGGATCAATGGATGCTGCGCAACGCCTACACCCAGCACCACTCTTCGGGCACCTGCAAAATGGGTCCCGGCTCGGATCTGGACGCGGTGGTCGACCAGTACTGCCGGGTCTACGGCATGGAGAACATCCGCGTCGTCGACGCGTCGGTAATGCCCGACGTGATCCGCGCGAACACCAACGCCACTACAATAATGATCGCAGAGCGGGTGGCAGACTTCATCAGGGAAGGCACGTAGCGTCGTTCCCAAATCCGCCCGACACACCCGACATATTCCACCACAGGAACCCAAGCAACAGAGGACGGCACCAAGCGATGACTACTTCGGCAACTCGGATTGAACGCGACTCCATGGGTGAGATGGAGGTCCCAGCCGACGCCCTATACGGAGCGTCGACCATGCGGGCGGTCCTGAACTTTCCCATCAGCGACCTGCGCTTCCCCCGGCAGTTCATACGAGCCCTGGGACTGATAAAGCTGGCGGCGGCGCGAACCAACATGGATCTGGGCGTCCTGGACCCCACGGTCGGCAACGCCATCGTGCAGGCGGCCCAGGAGGTCGCTGACGGCAAGCACGACGATCATTTCGTACTGGACATCTTTCAAACCGGGTCTGGCACCTCGACCAACACCAACGCCAACGAGGTGATTGCCAACCGGGCCTCCCAAATCCTGGGTGGCGACCTGGGTTCGCGCCTGGTGCATCCCAACGACAACGTGAACCTCGGCCAATCGTCCAACGACGTAATTCCCACGGCGATCCACCTGGCGGCCCTGCTGGGGCTGAACGAGGACCTGGCGCCGGCATTGGAGTCGCTGCAATCGGCGCTGCAGGCGAAAGCTGACGAGTTCTGGCCGATCATAAAGACGGGGCGGACCCATCTGCAGGACGCTACGCCGGTCCGGCTCGGCCAGGAGTTCAGCGGATATGCCGGCCAGGCGCAATACAGCGTCACCCGGGTGAGGCGCGCGCAGGAAGCGCTGGCGGAAGTCGCCCTCGGCGGCACCGCGGTAGGCACCGGCGTGAACACGCATCCGGAGTTCTCTCGGCGGACCTGCGCCACACTGGCGCAAATGACCGGGGTATCCATCCGTGAGACGGGCAATCATTTCCAAGCGCAATCGGCCCTGGACGGTATTGTCGAGGCCAGCGGCCAGTTGAAGACCGTGGCCATCAGCCTGCACAAGATCGCCAACGATATCCGCTTCCTCGGCTGCGGGCCCCGCGCCGGGCTGGGCGAAATCAACGTCCCTGAGGTGCAACCGGGCAGCAGCATCATGCCGGGCAAGGTCAACCCGGTGATATCGGAATCGGTCATCCAGGTCGCCGCGCACGTCGTTGGCAACGACGCGGCGGTCGCGCTGGCCGGCGCCGGCGGGTATTTCGAGCTGAACACGATGATGCCTTTGGCCGCGTACAACCTCCTCCAGTCGGTGTCGTTGTTGGCGGCGTCGGCGAGCAATTTCGCGGACCAGTGCGTAGTCGGCATCACCGCAACGGATACCGGGCCCGCCATGGTCGAAAAGGGCCTGATGCTGGGAACCGCGTTGGCCCCTTCCATCGGCTACGATGCGGCCGCGGGTATCGCCAAGAAGGCGGCCGAAACCGGGAGCACCATCCGGGAAGTCGCGCGGATTGACACTGCTCTGAGCGAAGCGGAACTCGACGCGCTCCTCAATCCCGAGGAGATGACGAAGCCCAGCCTGGAAGTCCGGGGTGGTGGCGGCTAGAACGGAACGTGGCTCCCCCATGGGGCTCCACAACGCCCCCCTGCCGCAACGTTTCCGGCAGGGGGGTAGGCTAGGAAGCAGGGTTTTGCCCGATGAACGCCATGACCAGCAAGTGTGAGATTCAGCAGACCTGCGTTTTCCAGCGCCGCACCATGAAACATTCCAGCCATCAGAATCACGGAAATCCACGAATTGCTGAAGCAGGGCAATGGCATGCGGTTGCCCTGATTGATGACGGCATCCGATTGACAATTTCGTTGCAATCAGTGTAAGATTCCCGGACTTTCTATATATGCGCGGAATGCTAATCGCTCTGATTTTTTGAAGTTCAGCCTGCTCCCTCAGTTCTAACTGACCCATTGATACGGCTTGCCGGCAGCGGTAGGCCGTGTCTTCGTGTCTGTACGTGAACTACGGAGGAGCAGGCAAGTTTCGGTTAATCCACCCACCGCGCACCCGTCAGGAGGGTCGTTTTATGGTCTTGACCCGTAAACGCTCAGGCAGGAACGAACGCGGTCTGTCCGCTCGCGATGTGAAAACCTATTCGGATTCCAGCATCGCGAACGTTCTGGACGTGCCCAATCTCATCCGAAGCCAGATCGAGTCATTCGACTGGTTCAAGACAAACGGTCTGGCAGAAACCTTCCGAGATTGCTCACCCATCGTCGCCGGTATAACCCGCCGTTTCGCCAATGGAGAGGCCTCGCGCCGCGCCGAGCGGTTCGAGTTGTACTTCCTGGACCACTGGTTCGACGCGCCGCAGTTCAGTCCCGAAGAGTGCCGGGAGCGCGAAATCACCTTTTCCCAGCCGCTGTACGTCAAAGCCCAGCTGAGGGACCAGGAAACGGGCGAGATCACCGAATCCGACATTTTCTTTGGTGACGTGCCCATGATGACTGACACCGGCACGTTCATCATCAACGGCGCCGAGCGGGTCCTCGTGAGCCAGCTCCAACGCGCGCCGGGCGTGTATTTCGAACGCGAGCCCTCCCAGGACCCGGCGTGTCCCGAGTGCGGAAAGCTGGAAAACTGGTACTACAAGGCGCGGATTTCGGCCAGCCGAGGCGCCCGCATCGAGCTGTCGACCTGGACTCACTACTACGCGCGGCGACGAAATTTGCCGGAGACCATCACGGTGAGCGTGGACCGGCGCCGCCGGATGGGCGTGTCGACGTTCCTCTATGCGCTGGGGATCGTCAGCGCCGAGGAGATGAGGGCGCTCTTTGAGAACGTCGACAACCACGAGTGCCGTCGTTTCGTAGCCGGCGCGGAGCCGGCGGAAGACCGGGACTACAACCCGAAAGACGAGGAGCTCAGGTCGCTTTGGGACCGCATGCATCCCGACCGCGAGTTTGACAGCCAACAGGCGTACCGCATCGGCCTCGCGCAGCGTAACCTTTACAAGTGGCTGCGCCCCGGTGAACCGGCCGTACAGGTTGACGCCGCGTGCACGTTCGTGCTCAACCATTTCTACGATGGTCGCCGTTTCGACCTGGGCGAAGTCGGTCGGATCAAGGTGGACCAACGCCTGGGCCGGTCATCTGCGCAGATCCTGTCCGACCACCAAAAGAACATCCTTGAACTCGTGCGCGGTCGCGCCGAACCGGGAGAGGGAGCAACGCCTGCGGAAATCTTCGCGGCATCGGGCCGGGAACACCGAATACTTTCGGACCGGGACACGGAAGCCCTCATCAACTACGGCTACCTGGCGCGCGGCGCCGACCGACGGATCGTGCCCGTCGACCTGTTCGAAGGCCAGTCGGACGACGAGCAGGTGGTCCACGTGGAAACCTACGACGCCGCCAACGTGGGCACGCTCCTGTCTCTCATCGCCACGCAGGAAGACGGCGGCTTGACGGTCCGCGTCCAACAGCAGGTCACAGAGAACCTGGGAGACCCGGTGGCCGTTGCCACCCAGCCAATCTTCAGTGGTTCGGCGTCGGACGATGCCATCACCCATGGCGAAGTCTCCATCATGAAAAGCCGTTTCCTGGCCGATGAAAGCATCGTCGAAGCGGGGCAACTGATTTACGCCGAGCGTGTCAGCCAGGGGCCTCTGCAGTCCTGGCGGCTCACCCCGGTTCGGGCGCGCGCATCGCGCATCGTCGGTGTGGTGACCGAGGTCAATTGCGGCCCCAACGGCAACATGCACCGGGTACGGTTCAACCTGCCGGGCATCGAACTAGACGAGCGCCGCGTGCTCGATCTGATGGACGTCATCGACACGCTGGAGGCTTTGATCACCCAGCACGTCGGTAACGGCGAGCCCCGCGACAACATCGACCACCTCGGCAACCGCCGGGTTCGTGTGGCCGGTGAACTCATGCGAGACCAGGTGCGGATTGGTTTGCTGCGCATGCACCGGATGTTCCAGGACCGGGTCGGCCGCCTCGAAAAACCCGAAGACGCCGTACCGGCCAAGCTGGTGAACGTTCGCCCGGTGACCGGCGCCATCAGGGAATTCTTCGGCGGCGACAAGCTGTCGCAGTTCATGGACCAGACCAATCCCCTGGCGGAGCTGACCCACAAGCGCCGCCTCTCCGCGTTGGGCCGCGGCGGCCTTACCCGCGAACGCGCGGGATTCGACGTGCGTGACGTGCACGCGTCGCACTACGGTCGCATCTGCCCCATCGAAACGCCGGAAGGCGCGAACATTGGACTGCTCAGCAGTCTTGCGGCCTATGCCCGTATCGATCGGCTGGGGTTCATCGAGACCCCATATTGGCCCGTCATCAAGCAATTGTGGCTGGGTGATTGCCGCACTCCCGGATTGCCCGGATATTTCGACCCCCTCGGCCACCGCGTCGCCTCCGACGTAAAGACCCGCAAGGGCGAGATCATCGTCAAAGCCGGCGATACGATCACAGACGAACACTGGCGCCGGCTCCGGCGGCTCTCCGGCGACCTCGCCATCGATGTCGCGCCGTTCGTGGACACCCGGCCCGAGAGCGTCCAGTACCTGACCGCCGACCTGGAAGAACAGTTTCGGATCGCTCAGGCCAACTCGGGCTTTGACGACCTGTACCAATTCACCGACGAATTGGTCGAGGTGCGGGAGGGAGACAACTACCGCCTCGCTCCGCCGGCCACGGTGGAATACGCCGACGTGTCCCCACTGCAGATCATGAGCGTGTCGGCCGCGCTGATCCCATTCCTCGAACACGACGACGCCAACCGCGCCCTGATGGGTTGCAACATGCAGCGGCAGGCGGTGCCCCTGCTCCAGCCACAGGCTCCCATCGTCGGCACGGGCATCGAAAGCCGCGTCGCGAGGGACAGTGGCCAGGTGTTGCTGTCCCGCGTGCAGGGGTCGGTGGTGTCGGTGAACGGCCGCGAGGTCATCGTCGTGGACGGCGCGGGTCGCGAGCACGCGCATCGGCTCATCAAATTCGCAAGAACCAATCAGGGCACCTGCCTGAATCAGCGGCCCGTCGTTCAGAAAGGAGATCACGTCAACGCTGGAGACACGCTGGCGGATAGTTCCTCCACCGACGGTGGCGAGCTGGCTCTCGGTCAAAACGTGCTCGTGGCGTTCATGTCGTGGGAAGGCTACAACTACGAGGACGCCATCATCATCAGCGAACGCCTCGTCAAGGACGACCAGTTCACCTCGGTCCACATTGAGAAGTACGAGGTCGAAAGCAGGTCGACCAAGCTGGGTGACGAGGAAATCACCCGGGACATCCCTAACGTGGGCGAAGGCAATCTCAGGGACCTGGACGAACGCGGAATAATCCGTATCGGCGCTGACGTCGGCCCCGGAGACATCCTGGTCGGCAAGGTCACTCCGAAAGGCGAAACCGAAATGACGGCCGAGGAACGCCTGCTGCGCGCCATCTTCGGCGAAAAATCCAAAGACGTTAGGGACACGTCCCTGCGCGTCCCGCACGGCCAACGCGGCAAGGTTATCGGCGTGAAGGCGCTCAGCCGTGAAAAGCGCGGCGATGAGCAGCCCGGAGACCAGTTGCCGCCGGACGTAAACGAGGCAATTCGGGTCTGGGTCGCCCAGACGCGCAAGATTTCCGTCGGCGACAAGATGGCCGGACGACACGGCAACAAGGGAGTCGTGTCGCGCATCCTGCCGGAAGAGGACATGCCGTTCCTACCCGATGGCACCCCGGTCGACATCATTCTCAACCCCATCGGCGTGCCTTCACGCATGAACCTGGGCCAGGTGCTGGAAAGCCACCTGGGTTGGGCGGCGCGGAGCCTGAACTTCCAGGCCTTGACCCCCGTGTTCGAAGGGGCAGACGACAACAACATCGAGGACTCCCTGGCGCGCTGGTGGTTCGCCGAGCAGGCCAAGGCTGCTGATCACAGCGCCGGCCCCGAAGGCGAAATCGACCTGAAAAAGGTCTACGCCTGGCTTCGGAACCAGGGCTTCGATCCGGAAGCGATTTACGACGAATCCCAGCAGGGCAGGGCGCGTGAGGCGTGCCTGTTCCTCTGGCTGCGGGACGTGGCCGGCGAGGACCCCGACGGGCTCACCCTGCCCGAACTGCACCAGTTGGCGCTGGACGTGCACCGCGACAAGCTCATTTCGCCCCCCACGTTTGCCAAATTCCAACTCTTCGACGGCAGGTCCGGTGAGGCATTCGACCAGCCAGTCGCCGTCGGCAGCATCTACATGCTGAAATTGATCCACCTGGTGGAAGACAAGATCCACGCCCGGTCCACCGGCCCCTACTCGATGATCACGCAGCAGCCCCTTGGCGGAAAAGCCCAGTTCGGCGGCCAGCGTTTCGGAGAGATGGAGGTTTGGGCACTGGAAGCCTACTCGGCCGCGCACAACCTCCAGGAGGTGCTGACGATCAAATCCGACGACGTAACCGGTCGGGTAAATACCTACGAATCCATCGTCAAGGGCAACCCCATCACCCAACCCGGCATCCCGGAATCCTTCAACGTCTTGCTCAAAGAGCTCCAGAGCCTGGGGCTGAACGTGAGGCTGGAGGACGAAGAGGAGCAGGAAGATGGCAGCCTGGGTCTGCCCGGCGAGGACGACTATCTCTTCACCGCGGAGGTCAATTAGATTATGGTCAGGATGCTGGACAACCGCGAAGCAACTTCATCCGATTTCAACGCCATACGCATTTCCATAGCCTCGCCCGAGCAGATCGCCGGGTGGTCTTCCGGCGAGGTCCAGAAGGGCGAAACGATCAACTACCGAACGCAGCGGCCCGAAAAGGACGGGCTGTTCTGCGAGCGTATCTTCGGCCCCACCAAGGACTGGGAATGCCAGTGCGGCAAGTACAAGCGCCAGAAGTACAAGGGCGTGGTGTGCGACCGCTGTGGCGTTGAGGTCACGCGGGCAAACGTCCGCCGCCAGAGGCTCGGGCACATCGCCCTCGCCGCTCCGGTGGCCAACATCTGGTTCGTGAAAAACACGCCCAGCGTGATGAGCCTGGCCCTCGACCTGAAATTGTCCGACCTCACCCGGATCCTCTACTACTCGGCCTACGTCATCAACCAGGTCGACATCGACCTGATGCGCGAACAGTTGGAGCGGCACAGCACGGAAGTCGATGAACTTCGGGAAGGGCCGTTGGCGGTTGCCTATGGAGCCTGGCAGCGCATCGCGGACCGCGTGGGCGATTGGGCGCTGGAAGGCAGCCTGCACGAAGCCGTATCGATCATTACCGCCCCATCGGAAACGTTGCCCCAGGCGGTTGCGGGAGCAAAATCGGCCCTGCATCGACTTTCCGACGCCACGGACCCCACGGAAGGCGATTTCACGGCCGACCTGGAATTCCTCCTGAACCTGGCTACGGAAGGCATCAAGGCCGAGCGCGCCGCCTACGAAGTTGGACGGTTGCTCCTGGCCGAAGGGGTGATCGACTCCCCCGACAAGTTGGCCATGGCGGCGATCGAAGGCGACCAGGTTGCAGTGGCGATCTCCGGCCTGCACCACGGCAGCCAGCCCATCGCCGAGGCTTTGGACCAGCAGTCTTCCCGCTCTCAGGCGGTAGTTGACGCCTTCAACGCGTGGCGCGGGGATCCCAGCGAAGAATTGCAGGATGACCTGTTTGACGCCGTGGAACGCCTGCGCGACGACATCACGATCGTATACGACGAGGCGTTGGCGCCGGCCGTCAGCGGAGTGGCCGCGGCGGTGACCGGTGTCGGTTCCGCGTCCTTTGGACCCACCGCCCAACAGCCATTGTCGGACGATTTGGCAGAGATCGAACATGCTTTGACGACCGTCGAACAGGCGGTTCGTAGTTGGAACTACCGCCGCTCCGACGACAATCCGGAGGGACGCGGCTGGAATCTGCCCGCGTTCAACGCGCTGCTGGACCGTTTGCAGCCGGACAGCACTGACATGAAAGTGATCGGCGAACTGGAAGACCGGATTGAATTCATTCAGACCGACATCGCTCCGGACGACCAGCGGAAGGAGATCTCGCTGTGGCGCCGGCAACTGCCGATACTCCGCGACCTGCTCGGGGTGGTCGACGATTACCTCCTGCGTGCCGTGTCCGAACGGCGCAAGGAAGCCGTCGACCTGATTCAGGCCATGCGATGGCTCCGTTGGGACCCTTCCCAACGGCCGCGCACCGCGGACGTGGCATGGCTGTGGGACGATTTGAAACTGCCGGCGGCAATGCGCAACGAGACCGAATTGCCGGACGAGTTTTACATCGCCCGCAGCGGCTCGCCGGGCCTGCACCTCACCACTCTTTCAACCAGTCGTTACGACCGCTTGAAGCCCTTCTGGGGCGAGGCTTTCGACGCTGAAATGGGCGCGGAGCCGATCCTGGAATTCCTGAAGCTCCTGGACACGGACCTCGACCAGGAGCGGTACTACACCGAGCTGGAAATGCGAGCCACCTCCTCGCAGATCCGTACCAAAGCTGGCAAACGGATGCGCCTGCTGGAAACCTTCCGGCGCAGCGAAAACCGGATGCAGGACATGATCATGACCGTCCTGCCCGTGCTCCCGCCCGAACTGCGCCCGATGGTGCAGTTGGACGGCGGCCGCTTCGCCACCAGCGACCTGAATGACCTGTACCGGCGGGTTCTGTCCCGCAACCACAGGCTCAAGCGCTTCGCCAGCATGCGCGCTCCGGGTCTAATGATCCGGAACGAAAAGCGGATGCTGCAGGAGGCCGTTGATTCACTGATCGACAACGGACGGCAGGGCAAAGCCGTCAAGGGGAAGCGGGACCACGCGCTGAAGTCCCTGAGCGACCTTCTCAAGGGCAAGCAGGGAAGGTTCCGGCAGAACCTGCTGGGCAAGCGTGTGGACTACTCCGGCCGTTCCGTGATCGTTGTCGGCCCTGAGCTGAAAATGGATGAGTGCGGCCTGCCCAAGCGAATGGCCCTGGAATTGTTCAAGCCTTTCGTAATGCACCGCCTCGTGTTGAGCGCCCTGGCTCCCAACATCAAGGCCGCCAAACGCATGGTCGAGAGATCCTCGCCCGAGGTTTGGCACATCCTTGAAGACGTCATCAAGGACCGGCCGGTGATGCTGAACCGGGCGCCCACCCTGCACCGGTTGGGCATCCAGGCTTTCAAGCCCGTCCTGATCGAGGGCAGCGCTATCCAGTTGCACCCGCTGGTGTGTTCGGCGTTCAACGCTGACTTCGACGGCGACCAGATGGCGGTTCACGTGCCACTGTCGGCCATGGCGGTTCATGAAACCGGGTCGGTCATGCTGAGCACCAACAACATGCTGTCCCCGGCCTCGGGCGACCCGCTGGTCGCGCCCACACTGGACATGGTGATGGGCTGCTACTACCTGACCGAACTGGTCTCGGACGCCAAGGGCGCCGGAGGGGTGTTCTACGACATCGACGAAGCCCGCATCGCGTACTCCGACGGGCAACTGAACCTGCGCGCACCGATAACGGTGCTGAAGGTGTCCGGCGCGGAGGGCAAGCTCGAGACGACCATGGGCCGTCTCATATTCAACGAGACCATACCCAACGCCCTGGGATACAAAAACCAGTTGATGGACCGGGGCGCCATCAAGGACCTCACGTCCGAACTCTATCGCAACCTGTCCAACGAAGAGACGGCAAAAGCCCTGGACAGCATCAAGGAGATGGGCTTCTACTACGCGACCAAGTCCGGAATCACCATCGCGATCAACGACATCCAGGTGTCGGAGCGCAAGCGGGACATCCTCGACTCTGCCGGCCAGAAAGTGGCCGAGCACGAGGACAACTTCATGATGGGTATGATGACGGAGGAGGAAAAGTACGAGCGTATCATCGACACCTGGACGGAAGCGTCCGATGACATGCAGCAGGTGGTGGAGTCGGAGATGGCCAACTACGGCGGCGTCGCCGTGATGGCCAAGTCGGGAGCCAAGGGTAACATCTCGCAGATCAAGCAGATGGCCGGCATGCGTGGCCTGATGAGTGACCCGGAGGGTCGCATCATCGAACGCCCGGTCAAGTCCAGCTTCCGCGAAGGATTGACCGCCCTGGAGTACTTTATCTCCACCCACGGCGCGCGCAAGGGTCTCACCGACACCGCGCTGCGCACCGCGGACAGCGGCTACCTGACCCGGCGGTTGGTCGACGTTTCCCAGGAAGTGATCGTCCAGGAGTCGGACTGCGAATTCGCAGAGCCTTTCTACGTGGAGCCCCGGCCCGATGACCCGACGCTTTCCAATCTACCGGAACGCATCGTGGGCCGTATGGCCGGAGACGTAATCGCCGATCCGACCAGTGGCGAGATCATTGTTGACCGCAACGAGATGATTGACGAGGCATTGGCTACCGCTATCCGGGACGCCGGTATCGACCGCGTGCCGGTTCGGTCCCCGTTGACCTGCCAGACCCGTCGCGGCATCTGCCAGATGTGCTACGGGAGGCTTCCGGCCACCGGAAAACTCGTCGAGATCGGACAGGCGGTGGGTGTCATCGCGGCCCAGAGCATCGGCGAACCCGGCACCCAGTTGACCATGCGTACCTTCCACACGGGAGGGATCGCCGGCTCCGACATCACCACGGGTCTGCCCCGGGTGCAGGAATTGTTCGAAGTGCGGCCACCGAAAGGTGCGGGCGTGCTGACGCACATTGACGGCGCCATTGCCATTGAGGAAGATCCCAATGGATCGCGGCGCATTCGGGTCACCTACGACGAAGAGGAACGCCACGATTACGTCCTGCCTGCCGGCGCCATTCGGTTGGTGGAACGGGGCGAACCGGTCGAAGAAGGCAAGTTGCTCGCCGTGGTGCTGAATACCTCGTCCTCCCCGTCCACCAACGGCGATGGGGAGTCGAGCACCGCGCTGGCAAACACCGATGTGGTGAACGAAATCCGCTCCGATTTCCAGGGAGAGGCCGAAGTGACCTCAGACGGGGTTACCGTCGTGTGGCGCGAGGAAGAGTCCCGCGTTTACGACGTGAGCTCCCAGATGACGCTCAAGGTCGCCGACAACCAGCAGGTGATGGCCGGCGACGCGCTGGTCGACGGACCGTTGGACCTCCGTGAACTGCTGGACATCCGGGGCCTGGAAGGTCTGCAGCACTACCTGGTAGACGAGGTGCAGGAGGTTTATCGCTCCCAGGGCGTGAGCATCCACGACAAGCACATCGAGGTCATCCTGCGACAGATGCTGCGGCGGGTGCAGGTCGAGACGGCCGGCGACACCGAGTTCATCCCCGGCGACGTGGTGGACAAGTTCCGGTTCCAGGACCAGAACGCCCAGGTGCTGGCCGAAGGCGGCGAACCGGCAACGGCGAAGACGCTGTTGCTCGGCGTTTCCAAGGCTGCTCTGACCACGGATAGCTTCCTGTCCAAGGCTTCTTTCCAGGAAACTACCAAGGTCCTCACGATGGCCGCCGTCGCCAGCGACCGGGACTGGTTGCGTGGTCTCAAGGAGAACGTAATCATCGGTCGTTTGATACCGGCCCGGCTGGAATCTCTGCTCCAGGCGGAGAACGACTTCGCGCTCCGCGAAGCCATGGACGAATTCGGTGGGGAGTTGGCCCCGTCCTGGCTCTCCGGCGAGGGAGAAATACCGGACGAGTTCGTCCCCCTGGAAGGCGCGGAGGAAGTGATCGACGAGGAGCTGATCGCCGGGCAGGCCCCGTCGCCGTTCGGCGGCGCGGCCATCGGCGGCGCCGGCTTCCAGATCAGGACCGCGGAAGAAGAGGACGAACTGGTGCGGCGGGCTCAATCACTGACCGATAACGACTCCGAGATCGATCGGGAGGTGGAGTTGACCGCGTCGCGAATCTTCTCGCCATTCGAGGAAGAGGACGAGGACGTTCCGCGCCTGTAACCGGCGAAAGACCCGCAGGAACCTGGTAGGGGCGAACCAAAATTCGCCCCTACGTTCATGCTGAAGGAGGCCCCGCCAAACATGGACCTATCCGTCAATCTGGCTCCGTGCAAACCCCAGGGATTGCGGTTGGTCAATCCCGTGATGATCGCGTCGGGCACCTTCGGATACGACGGCTACGGACGCGGACTCGCCCCGGACGCTCCGTTGGAATCTCTCGGCGCCATATTGCCCAAGACTTTCACTCGGAATCCCCGGCTGGGCAACCCGGAACCGCGTTGGTTTCCCGCGTCATTCCGCGAGGGTCTGGAGGCCGGCCAGACCACCTTGCTGAACTCGGTGGGCCTGATCAATCCCGGGATCGAATCGGCAATGGCAAGCCTGACTTCAGGCTGGGCCGGGTCGGAAGCAAATTACGTGATCAGCTTCGCCGGCGACTCTTCGGAACAATGGGAGGAAATGGCCTCGTTCACCCGCGGTGTCCAGGGATTCTCGGCGATCGAGCTGAACCTGAGTTGTCCGAACGTGGACGATGGCGCCATGTTCAGTCACCACCCACGGCTGACGGAGGCGGCAATCGCCGGGGTGCGACGACAAACCGACCTACCCCTTTGGGCAAAGCTGTCTCCCAATGTCCCCGATATCGCCGAAATCGCCCACGCCGCCGTCGGGGCCGGCGCTGACGCGCTGACGATCTCCAACACTGTGCCGGCCATGCACGTCGACGTGGACACGGGACGGGCCGTGTTGGGCACCGGGTACGGGGGACTATCGGGACCGGCGTTGCGGCCCATCGCCCTGGCGCTGGTGCACAAGGCGGCCCAGGCTGTGGACGTCCCGATCATAGGCGTCGGCGGCATCATGACCGGACGACACGCGGCCGAGTTTTTGATGGCCGGCGCGACCGCAGTGCAGATCGGCAGCGCCAACCTGGCCGACCTGAACGCCCCGTTTCGGATATTGTCCGAACTTGAAGCACTGCTCGCCCGCTGGGAAGTGGACAGCGTGCGCCAGATCATCGGCGCCGCCTGGTGGGACTAACCCACTGCACCTTCTGGCCAGAGACGTTACCAGGCGGAACGCAGCACTGCCTCCAATTCCTCCGCTCCGTTCACCGGGCGGACATTGCGATGCAATCCGAAATCGGTCATGGCATCCTGCGCGATCTGCGGGATACCATCCGCCGGGACACCGACATCCCGCAAACGCACGGGCAGGCCGACGGCCTCCAAAAACCCGGTCACCGCCGCCGCGGCTGAATCGGCTGCTGCCTGGTCATCATCGCCCGGCTCGCGGACACCCAGGGAGTCTGCCACCCGCGCCTGGCCGGCCGCGTTGAAGTCACGATTGAACCTCATCCCGGGACCGGTGGTAATGGAGTAGGCCGACCCGTGGTCACACTCCGCATAGCGGGTATCCAGGCTGTGCGCCAGGGCGCTCACCACGCCGAGCGCGGATCCGCTGGCTCCGGTATCCCACGCGCGGTTGTACACGAACGACGCCACGCACAGGTTGACGCGGGCCGTGCCGTCATCATCAGTTTTGCGCACCAGCGGAAGATTCTCCACCAACAAACCCAGCGACGATAGCAGATCGGCTGCGGCCATTGCGTTGACCCGGGGCGCCTGAAGTGCGCTCACCACGCCGCTGAACAACGAACCCGACGCGCTGATGCAAAGCTCCGCGGGAGCGGTCAGCAGGGCATCGGAATCCCAGATCACAGCCTCCGGGCGGGTCTTGGGATCGAACATCTCCAGGCGGTGACCGGTGTCCGCGTCAATGACGGCGGTGCCGGCGCGGGTCGCGGCGGTGGTGGGCGTGGTCAGGACCAGGATGTTGGGAATCTTGGGCTCCATCAATCGTGGACTGATCGGGGGCTGTCCCTCCGGATACTTGGTGGCGTGGTCGCGCGGATGGCCTCCTTCAGCCAGCATGATGATGATGGCCCTGGCGGTGACTACGGCGCTCCCGCCACCCACAGCGATAATCAAATCGGCCCCGGCCTCGCGGGCCATCGCTGCGCCTTGCATCACCGACGGCACGGGCGACCCGGCTTGCACGCCGTCAAAAACCCCGGCCGGCTCTTGGCCCAGGGCTTCGCTCACTCGCTCCAACAGGTCGGTGCGCGTGGCCACAGAGTGACCACAAACTACGAAAGGCCGGGCCGCTCCGGTGCGGTTCACGGCTGTCGACAGGTTGGACAACGCGCCGTGGCCAGCGAAAACGCGAACGGGATAGGCCACGTGGCGGAACTGGGGTACTGTTGTCATAAATCACTCTGAGTTGAAGGATTAGCGCCCGGATGCGGTGGGTCGCGGCTGGCAGTTTACTACCTGCGTTACGGGCTCGCCACGAAGGTCTGATAAAATCGATCACGTAGCATGTCTGATCGCCGACCGACATCATCCGCCGGATCGCTGCCGGCCCGACTGGCCCGGTACCGCAGCCAGGCCCTGCGTCTGCAGGAGTCCGCTCACGTGGCCATGCAGCGCGGGCAGTGGAGCCATGCCGAGGACCTCATATGGGGCAGCCTGGTCGCGGCGGCGCGCGGTGCCGCTTTGTGGTATGGCGAGGCGACAGGCGACAACGCCGGGCTCAAGGAGTTCGTGAAGCGCATCGGCGAAGAGGAGAAAGACCGGTACATTCGGGACGCGTTCGATCATCTGTCAGCCCTGGCCGATGCCGCCGAGCGCGTGCGCGACAGGCGTTCCCGGGTAGACTATTTGATCCTCGCGATGGACGACCTGGACGAGGGCATCGACCGGCTGGTGGCTCGAATACCTGGCGGCGACGACGCTCTGCCCTCCGCCGACCCTGATGACGAAGTTGCGGACTTTGGCGGGTGACAATTGCCTACCGGCGAGATATTACAGGTAATACAACGGCCCACGTCAGAGCGTCGCGATCCCGCTGATGCGCGCGTGTCCGAGTCGGGGACCGTTGCGATAGAGACCCACGGATGCAAGCTGAACCAGGCGGACAGCGCGGTGCTGGCGCAGGAGTTTGCGCGCGCGGGCTACCGGCTTGTGGACCAGCGTCGCGATGCCAACATCATCGTCGTGAATACCTGCACGGTTACCGCCACCGCAGATTCTAAGGCTCGCCAGGCGCTTCGGGCTGCTCACCGGGCAAATCCGGATGCAGTGGTTGTGGCCGCCGGGTGTTACCCGGAGCGGGCCGCCGAGGACCTGCGCCGCATCCCTGAGGTGTCACTGGTGGTGGGTAACCGGTCGAAACCGGAACTGGTGGCGCTGGCCACGACCGAGAGCGCCAGGCAGCGGGGCCTGTCTGCTGACGCCGCAGACCTTGGCGAAGACGACGTGCCGACCGGGATCCTTCGCCGCAGTCGCGCCATGATCAAAATCCAGGAGGGCTGCGACCAGGTCTGCGCATATTGCATCGTGCCCAAAGTGAGGGGCCGAGAACGGAGCATCCCTTCCGATCAGATCATTGAGGCAATCCGAAAATATGTGACCGGCGGGTTCAAGGAAATCACACTGACCGGTACGCAGCTTGGCACCTACGGCTTCGATCTGGAAGACATGGATTTGCCGGGTTTGCTCGACCGGATACTGGGTGAGACAGACCTGCCGCGGTTGCGGGTCTCATCGCTTCAGGCCCATGAAATCGGACCGGAACTGCTGTCGCGGTGGGAGAGCCCCCGCTTGTGCCCGCACTTTCACGTGCCTTTGCAGAGCGGCAGCGATGGCGTGCTCAAAGCCATGCGCCGCCGATATGATACCGGCACGTTCCGCAGAGCGGTTACGAGCATCCGGGAAAGGGTGCCGGGCGCCGGCATCACCACGGACGTGATCGCCGGTTTCCCGGGTGAAACCGAACGGGATCACGCCGCAGGTTTGGATCTGGTGCACGAGTTGCAGTTCGCCGACGCCCACGTGTTCCCGTACTCCAGGCGCCCCGGCACCTCCGCACATCACATGACGGATCAGTTGCCGCCGCAGGACATACGCCGGCGCGCCGGTGAGATGACTGCCGCAGCTGCGATCGGGTTCGTGGAATTTCGCTCTCGGATGAAGGGCGAGGTTCGCCCCGTTTTGTGGGAAACCGCCAAACCCGGGGGCGACGGTACCATGATCTGGAGCGGGCTGACGGACAACTATTTACGCGTGTCGGCTCCAGGCGGCCCGGCATTGGGGAACTCGATAACCCCG
Organism: SAR202 cluster bacterium bin87; assembly: GCA_002238825.1. Lineage (GTDB taxonomy): Bacteria > Chloroflexota > Dehalococcoidia > Lucifugimonadales > UBA3495 > Bin87. The sequence goes on from MPNC01000008.1 coordinate 34,326, forward strand.
GCCCGGCTGGGCGAATTGAGCGGAAAGGCGCTCCAGGCAGACGCTCTGGAGGGTTGAAACCAGGCGCCGCCGGCACGAGGACCAAATGGAGTTCCCGTTGGCGACGCAGCCCATTTCCGCCGGCCGATGCGTACCCCTCCTTACGGTATAATGGACGCCGACCGGCGGGGAAGAGACCCCGGCGCTTCGCGGAAGCCGCTCCGTAGCGCAGTGGCATCGCGCCAGCGGCGCCGGCCGCCAGTCTACCCGGGTTGCGGCAAGCCTTGGTAATCTTCCCAAAATGACATGCAACGCCGTCCCCGGCAAGAAAATACCATGATGTGCGCGGGCCCGAGTTACGGCCGGCGCTCAGGTCGATAGGTGAATCGATGACAGACGACGTAATCCTGAAGGTGCAGGATTTGCAGACCCACTTTTTCACGCGTACCGGCGTCGTGAAAGCGGTGGACGGCATCAACTTCGAACTGAAGCGCGGCGAGACCCTGGGCATCGTGGGCGAGTCCGGCTCCGGCAAGAGCATGACCGCATGGTCAATCCTGGGGATGGTCCCGCATCCGGGCCGCATCATCGGGGGAAGCATCAACTACCTGGGAGAAAACCTCCTGGAAAAGAGCCGCGGCGAAATGCGCGACATTCGCGGATCCGGCATCTGCATGGTCATGCAGGACCCGCTGACTTCTCTGAACCCGGTGTTCACGGTTGGCGATCAACTTGTCGAGTCGTTGCGGCTGGAGTACAACGAGCCCAGGCGGTCGCTGCGTGACCGCGCCATCAAGTTGCTGGAAAACGTGCGCATACCCGCAGCCGAAGACCGTTTGACCAACTTCCCGCACCAGATGAGCGGGGGGATGCGCCAGCGTGTGGTCGGAGCTATTTCCATCGCCCGTGCCCCCAATCTACTGATCGCCGATGAGCCCACCACCTCCCTGGACGCAACTATTCAGTTGCAATATCTTCGCCTCCTCAAGGACATCCAGGATCAGACGGGTGCGGCAATCATCTTTATCACTCACGACTTTGGGATCGTGGCGAGGATGTGCGACCGCGTGGCCGTGATGTACGCGGGCCGCATCGTAGAACAATCGGACGTGGAGGACATGTTCGACCGGCCGGCCCATCCCTATACCGAAGCGCTGCTGGAATCGGTCCCCGATCTGGACACGGACGTTGACATGCTGCCTTCCATCGAAGGCCAGCCTCCGTCTCTGGACGCCCTGCCCGATGGTTGCTCGTTCGCGCCGCGGTGTCCGCACGCCTGGGAGCGTTGCAAGGACTATCCCCTGGAATTCACGGTGGCCCCGGGCCATGTGTCGCGATGCTGGAGGGCGGAATAATGGTTACGACTGCCGCTGCAAACGCGGGCGTTGCAACTGGCAACGGCGAACAGCCGTTGGTCAGGCTGGATGGCATACGTCGCCACTTCCCGGTTTTTCGGGGCAACGTGCTCCGGCGGCGGACCGGTACGGTCAAGGCCGTGGACGGCATTTCAATCAACATAATGCCGGGCGAGACCTATAGCCTGGTGGGTGAATCGGGATGCGGCAAAACCACCACCAGCCGAATGCTGCTGATGGCCGACCAGCCCACGGAAGGCAACATTTATTTCGATGACCGCCCGATGAACCAGTTCTCCGGAGCCGAGCGACGCAATTTCAAGGCGTCGGTCCAGGCGGTGTTCCAGGATCCGTGGAGCTCCCTGAACCCCCGGATGCGCGTCGACCAGATCGTCTCCGAACCACTGATCACCCACCAGCGCCTGAGCCGGTCTGCGGTGCGCGCCCAGGTTCAGGAACTGCTGCAGGTGGTCGGGCTGCATCCGTTCCATGCCGAGCGTTACCCCCACGAATTCAGCGGCGGACAGCGCCAGCGGATCGCTATCGCTCGGGCGTTGTCCACCCGTCCCAAGCTGATCGTGCTGGACGAGCCGGTATCCGCCCTGGACGTCTCGATACGCGCGCAGATCTTGAACCTGCTGAAGGAACTTCAGTCGACCTACGAACTCAGCTATCTGCTGATCGCCCACAACCTTGCCACCGTGCGCTATATGAGCCACATGGTCGGCGTGATGTATCTGGGCAAGATCGTCGAGGAAGCCCCGCCAATTGAACTGTTCACCAACGCCCAGCATCCGTACACCCGCGCGTTGATTTCCGCCTCGTTGCCCGCCCACCCCAGGCGCCAGCGTGAGGAGATTGTGCTTTCCGGCGAGGTGCCGTCGCCGTTGAACCCTCCCACCGGATGCGCCTTCCACCCCCGTTGTCCGTTTGTCATGGAACGCTGTTCGGTGGACACGCCGATCCTGGTCGAATACGCCTCGGGGCATGCTACCGCGTGCCACCTGTACGACGGGGACGCCAACACCTGCTGACCAGTTCGTACCATCGCAACGCGCAGGGCTATTCATAGCGCCGGCTCCGATGTTCACCGGAGCCGGCGCTGTGGTTCCATGCGCGCTTGATTGTCAGAACTGGGGTCGTTGCTCCGCGTCTTTCTTCGGGACTAATCCAATTCCCTCACGCCCGCGATGGCGCAATATCAGAAGGTTTTACATATTCGAAATACCGATACGACCACCAGGTGGAGTATAATTGCCGAGGTCGCATTCGCCGTACTGGCGAGTGGGCTTGCGATTATCGCAATGTAACGGGAGAACACAGTTGATTCAGGCGAGCGAACTGGCCCATCCGATCCGGTTGGCGCGCGGGATGTTCTACGGGTGGTGGTTGGCGGTCATCGGCGCCGTGATCATGGTCATCGGCACGGTGCCGCTGTTCCAGGCGCTTTCGCTGTGGTTGCCGGTTTTGTCTCAAAACTTCGGCTGGACGCCCTTCCAACTGTCCTGGGCGTTCACCCTGACGCGGGTGGAAGGCACGGTGATGGGGCCCATCGCGGGTTGGGGTGTGGACAAGCTGGGACCCCGCAAGATGGTGGCGATCGGCCTCGTCATATTCGGCATCGGGTTCTTCGTCTTCAGCCGTACCGAAAACCTGTGGATGTTCTACCTGGCCTTTGTAATCGTCAGCCTGGGAGCGGGCCTCGGCTCATGGCTGCCGGCCAACACCGCGCTTAACAATTGGTTCCGGGTACGCCGGTCCACCGCCATGTCCATACCCATGCTCGGGTTCGGCATTGGCGGGGTCTTTGTGGTGCCGCTGATGGCATGGGCGATGGGTTGGGACGTCAAAACCGGTGTCGAGATACCGGGACGCCTAGGGTGGCAGAATACGGCGCTATTGGTGGGCGCCATCGGTCTCGTGGCGTCGGTGCCCCTTGCCCTGCTGGTCCGGAATCGCCCCGAGGACTACGGTGAGCATCCGGACGGCATCGATCCGGAAGCGGCGACCTCCGCCGGTCCGCGGCGGGGCGCCAACAGCAGCGCGGCCGTGGCGCCCGACTACAACTGGCAGGAAGCGGTCCGCACGCGAGCCTTCTGGCTGATCACCATGGGGCACGCCAGCTCGTCCATCATCATCATCAGCGTCATGTTCTACCTGGGACTACTGATGGTGGAACGCGGTTTCGGGCTGGGGCAAATCGGCGGGGTCATCTCAGCGCAAACCGCGGTGTCCACAGCCTTCATCCTGGTGGGAGGGATAATCGGTGACCGCGTTCCCATACGATTGGCCATTTTCGGCTTTTCTTTCCTCCAGTCCATCGCCATGGTGGTCCTGTTGACCGCCGAAACGCTGCCGATGTTTTACCTGTTCTCCGCCCTGATGGGCATCGGGTTCGGGGGCAGAACCCCGCTGACCACCGCCATTCGAGGCGTATATTTCGGGCGCAGCAGTTTTGCGCGCATTACGGGCATTTCGATGATTCCCATGAACATCATGTTCGTCGTGGTCGTGCCGTATGTCGCTTGGATGCAGGAGTTCATCACCGGCAGTTACACGCTGCCCCTGGCCTCCATCGCCGCGGTCAGCGCGGTGGGCTCGTTGATGTTCCTGTTCCTGGGCAACCCTCGCCTTTCGCCGTCCCAACGCCGCCGCGCCGACGTGCAGCGGCTGGTGACGCAGGGGGCTTCGAGCGGATCGGGCAACTGACGCCCCTTGGGCGTTGCTTCTTGGGTGGTGCCGAGCAAACCCATGCGACCGCGCTAGATGGGCATAAGATCGGCGTTGCTTGACGCCAAAGCATCCGTCGATGCCCACTACGGTTGGTGGCTCGTCGCCGCCAGCATCATAATTCTCGCCTTGGCCGGGGATACCCTGACCAAGGGTTTCGCGGCGATGCTGCACGCGGGGCCCTTGGCGGCCTCAAGAATGACCCTGGTTTGGACAATTTCGGTCGCCGGCCAGGCCAGCAGTCTCCTCTTGCCAATAGCCGGACTCGCGGTGGACCGGTTTGGCCCGCGCCGGATGATCCTTACGGGTCTTTCGCTATGCGCCGCAGCTACCATTACAGCGGTGGCTCTTGCGGACACCGTGGTGGCAGTGGTGCTTTACCCGGTGTTGATCCTCGGCATACTGGCGGGATCCAATTTGCCGGTGATGACGTCCATCAACCAGTGGTTCTTCCACAAGAGAACGCTGGCGATTGCTGTGACGCTGTTCGCAGTCTCCGCGCTGAACTGGCTGCTTTCGCTGGCGATAGACATCCCGGTTGAAACCATGACGACGCTACCCTTCGGGCTACTGGTGCTCGTGCTAGGGCTGCCCGTGACGTTCATGTTGCTCAGGCCAATCCCCATCCCGGGGAACACGGAGGGGTATGGTCAGCCAGAGAGTCCAGTGTCAAGCAGGTGGTCCGACGGCCGCCCGTCAGTAGACTACGGTTGGAAGGAAGCGGTCAGGGGGCGCGATTTCTGGATGCTGGTGTTGGCAGCGGGCTTTCTCGGCGCGGCAAACCAGATCACCAGGATGCTGATTTTCGGGTTGGCCGATTTCCGGTTTCATGTCGAGGGGTCGTATAGGATGTTCGAAAATTTGCACGAGGTCGTTTCCGTTGCCTTCATCCTGGTCGGCGGATTGATTGGCATGAAAGCGGGGCTGCGTCCGGCGTTGCTGGCTTTTGCCACGCTCCATGTGGTCGCTCTCGCGGTAATCCTGCTGGCGAGAGGTCCGGGATGGCTGTTTACGGGGATCCTGATAATGGCAGCCGGTCACGGGGGAGGCATCGCCCTCGGTATCTCGGCGGTTGGGGAATATTTCGGACGGCGGCGCTTCGCCAGCCTGCTGGGAACCGGCGGGTTGATAACCCAGGCACTTGCGGGCAGCGTGTTCGGCCTGCTGTTCACGATCCGGCCTTTGTCCACGTATTTTGACTTGCCGAGCGACCCCTCCTGGGCGCTCGCTGCAGCACTGATCCCGGCGACCGCGGGTGTCGTAGCCTACCGGAAACTAGGCCATCCCAAGCCGGCGCCATCGCAACTTGCCTCCGGAACCGATAACTAGAGCGCGGAAGCGCCGAACCGGTTCATCACTTCCTCGGCAAACAGGGCCAGCGTCTCCGACGGCGCCGGATTGGGGAACACGACGAAGAAGTACCGGATGCCGAACTCCACGTACTCGCTGAGGCGGTCGCAGATCTGCTCCGGCGTGCCGGAAAGGGTGTTGCGCAGTCGCTCCGCCTGATATGCCGTGGCTGTCATCCCGGCATCTCCCGCCAGCCGGGCAACCAGCTGCTCGTACTCGCGCTGCGTGGGGGCGATGACGCAGTCGGCGTTGTGCGTCAGCTCGATGCTGCCTGGATAGCGGCCCGCATCCTCGGCCGCCTGACGGATGATGCGGGCGTACTCGTGATGTTGCTCCACCGGGTCGTTCGACCCGACGTTGCTGATGTCGGCGGTGCGGCCGATGGCCGGCAGCACGTAACGGGGCCCGTGGCCACCGACAAGGACGGGTACGGAGGGCAGTTGGGTTGGCTTCGGGTCGATGGACGCGCCGGCTACCCGATAATATTGCCCGCCGAAATCGAACGACGTTTCCGTCCACAGGCGGCGCATCAGCGCAATTGCCTCCTCCAGCATTTCGCAACGTTCGCGCGTGGATGGAAAGGGCAGGCCACTTTTGGTGGTGTCGCTCTGACTTCCGCCAGCGCCGATCCCGAGCGTGATCCGGCCGCCGCTGATTACGTCCAGCGTCGCCACCATCTTCGCCGTCAACATCGGATGTCGATAAGGGTTGGCCAGCACCATGGGCACCGCGCGGATACGCTCGGTTTGCGCCAGCAGCGCGGTGAGAGTCGTCCAGCATTCCAGAGCGTCCACGGTGAGCAGGTCGAACAGGCTGGCCGAGTAGTACCCGAGGCGATCCGCTTCCTGCCAGATGCGCAGAAGGTCCTCGTAGGAGTACCGGTACTGGTTAACGCGGACGTTGAATTTGACGGGAGTTTGGTTTGAGTGTGCAGTCATGGCGTGGCCCAGAAGAAAATAGGGGCGAATGAATATTCGCCCCTACACGGGAACCCGATGTGAAAGGGCTACTTGGCGCCGTTGCCGTTCCGGAAGTGCGGGATGACTTCCTTCCCGAACTTCTCGATGGAGGCCATCACCTTTTCGTGAGGGATGGTCTCGGTCTGCATGATCAGCATGACCTGATCAACGCCGATGTCTTCGTACATCTGGCAGGTCTTGATGCAGGACTCGGGGTTGCCAGCGATGATGACACCGCGGTCGGACAGGGTCTTGCCGTCCAGCTGGGCGATGGCCGCCCGTGCCGCGCCGGGACCGGCGTCCAGGGACAGGCCGACTTCTTCAGCCAACTGCTGGTGTTCTTCGTCGGACTGGCGAAGCCAGCGGCTGAAGTCGGCGGAAAGGTGCTCGGGAACGCCGCCCCAGGCTTCCAGCAGTTCCTCGTAGGCGCCGATGCGGCCCGCGATGTAGGGCTTGTCGGGACCGAAGAAGGTCTTCATGGACTCTGCCGCCAGTTCCTTGGCGTAGTCGTCATCGTCGTCGCAGAAGCCGTGAACGTTGTTGCCCCAGAACTCGGTGACAAACTCGCCCACAGGCTCGCAGTCCTTCAGAGCATCGCGGTAAATCTGCACCTTCTCCCTCAACACCTCAACGGCGTAGGAAGCGGAGGAGAGGACGCCGATGCCCTTCTGCGCAGCCAGGCGGAAGCTGTCCTCGGAGGTGCAGGCCAGGTACAGGCGCGGGTGCGGCTGCTGATAGGGCTTGGGCAGGACGCGACGCTTGGGCACGCTCCAGTTCTCTCCCTCGTACTCGTACTCGTCCGAGGTCCAGATCTTGGGCAGCATGCTGATGGACTCGTTCCACAGATCGCGGGTTTGCCGGGGGTCGATGCCCAGCCCGGTCTGCTCGTACGCGTTGGAGCGGCCGGTGCCAACCTCAATGCGTCCGTCGGTCAGCTGGTCCAGGAGCGCCACTCGCTCGGCCACGCGTACGGGGTGGTGGTAGGGAAGGATGCAAACGCCGTAGCCGATGCGGATCTGCTTGGTGATGCGGCTCAGGGCGCCGAACATGGCGTCCTGTGAGGGCGAGCCCGAGAATCCGGTGAGGAAGTGGTGCTCGACGAACCAGAGGTTGTCAAACCCCACCTGGTCGGCCAACTCACACTGCTCGAGGGTTTCCTTGTAAAGCGCGTTCCAGTCGATCTCGGTGCCCTGGAAGGGGCGCTGGCATTCGTAAAGCAAGCCGAACTGCATGGCAAATCTCCTGTACTGAGAAGTCGCGGGGTCGCCCGCTTCCGGTTATCCGACGCCGGGATTGATACGAAAACCCGCTCCGGAGCAGGCGCCGAGTATTGGCGGAAGTATAGCGCAATTGATACCCGTTGGCGAACGCAACCAGGGCCTTTCCCACGTCATTGTGAGAAGCGGAGCGACGTGGCAATCCCGTCGGTGCAACCGGGCTTCCCCGTATGAGTCATGCCCCCGGAACGAGATTACCGCGCTGCGCTCGCAATGACTAAAGCTACTTTGGAAAAGCCCTGGAACGCAACGGGCGTCGCTGTCGTAGCGCGGAAACTCAGCGCGAGGCGAGCCAGGCGTCGTGATTTTCCCGCATATACTGCAGGTGCTCCGGAATGTGGACGGCATACACGTCCAGCCAGTCGTCCAGCGTCATGTCCCCGTTCTCGGGGTGGTAGCAGGTGTTGGCCCAGGCCGAATCGGGCAGCGTCTTTATCAGGTCGTAGGTCTGTTGCCGGAGGATCCGGAAAAGTTCCAGAGCGCCTTCCACGGAACTGCCGGCATATCCCAGGGCGCTTGCCCATCCGTTTTCGTCGTACGCCATCAGCGGTTCGCCCGGCTCGGCGATGAAGCGGCGGCACCGGATGTAGCTATTGGCCTCGCTATCGGTGATATGGACCAGGTGTTCGTGAATGCTCCAGCAACCGTGTTCATCGCGGAAGTCCCACATTTCTTCGGGAAACTCCCGCAGCCCAGCCATGAGAGTATCATAGGCTGAACCATAAGTCTCGATCTTTGCGGAGCGCGTTGCTGGGGACATGACACTCTCGTTCACGATGGATCCGGCGACGTTTCAATTTTGCGCAGCAGCCTATGCCCCTGGAAGGCGATACGTTACGGTCTTGCCGGAAGCCGCGTCGATTTCTTCTGGAGATATCAACTGCACGGTCGTGATGTTGAGGGCGCCGCCGGCGCCAATGGTCATCGACACCGCTGCGGCAGTTGCCGTGTCCGGGAGTTCGAAGGTCATGTAAAGATCGGAGCCGCCGAGAGCGTAATAGAAAGACTCCAAAACCCCACCCTGCTCTCTCGCCAACTCTTCGAAAACCTGGCGGCGTGAGGTTCCTCCTTCCTTCAGCAATCCCTGGAAACCCTCGGTGGTATAGTTGGCTTGAAACAGATACTTGGGCATCGGACACGTCTCCTTTGTCTATCGTCTATGCCAATAGTGGCATTGCCACTTAAAAATCGCCGCGTAGTCTATCACACGGGGACGCGCCGCCCGGCGGTGGCCCCCTTGCCGGCGGCGACGATACGGGCGATAATCCGCCCAGGAAATGATCCCGGAGCGTTCACCCAGGAGGCGAAACGCCATGAAGTATGACGTCATTATCATCGGGGCGGGATCAGCCGGTTGCACGATGGCAGCCAGGCTGACGGAAGACCCTGACCGTTCGGTCCTGCTCCTCGAGGCCGGGCCGGATTATCCTGATTTTGAGCTGTATCCGGACGACCTGAAGTACGGCTACGATCAGACCGCGTCCGCGGTTGACGCCCCGCACAACTGGACCTTCTGGGCCCAGAATCCGGGCCAGGCCAATCCCATGCCCGTTCCGCGCGGCCGGGTGGTCGGCGGGTCCTCCGCCATCAATGGCCAGGTGCTGCTGCGCGGCGTTCCTGAGGACTACGACGCCTGGGCGGCCCTGGGCAACGACGAATGGAAATTCACCGACTGTCTGCCCTATTTCCGCAAGATGGAAACAGACGTAGACATCAGCGACGACTTCCATGGCAACACGGGGCCAATTCCCGTCCGGCGACATAAGCAGGAAGACTGGCTGCCCGCACAGGTCGCCTTCTGGAATGCCTGCCGCGACGCGGGTCACCCCCACGACCCGGACATGAACCATCCGGATTCCGGCGGCGTCGGACCGGTCCCCATGAACAACCCCAACGGCGTGCGGATGAGTACGTCAATCACCTACCTGCGCGAGGCCAGGCACCGGCTCAACCTGACCATCCGCCCCAACGTCACCTGTCGCCGGATCGTCTTTGACGGCAAGAAAGCGACCGGCGTGGAAGTGGAAAGCGGTGGTGAGGTGTTCACCGTTGAAGCCGACGACATCATCCTGAGCTCCGGTGCAATCGCGTCCCCGCAGCTGCTCATGCTGTCGGGCGTTGGTCCGGCGGACCACCTGCGGGAGATGGGTATCCCGGTGGTGCATGAGCTCCCCGGCGTTGGCCAGAACCTGCGGGACCACCCCAACATTCGCGTCCCGGTGAAGGTGAAAGATGACTTCCCGCTGGACGCATCGGCGCCGCGAACCCAAGTCTGCCTGCGCTATACCGCCAGCGGCAGCCACCTCCGCAACGACATTCAGATCATGCAGTCGTCCTTCTCGTCGCCGATCGCCGGCGACCCGCTGGAAGCCGAAGGCATCCGGTTCACCTGCATCCTCGAGTTGGCGATTGGATCGGGTCAGTTGCGACTGGCGAGCACCGACCCGCATGACCAGCCGGCGTTGAACTACAACTACTTCCAGGAAGAGTTTGACCTCTCGCGGATGCGCGAGGCGGTCCGGGTCTGCGTCAATCTGCTGGACAGCGACCATTACAAGGACGTCGCCGACGAATTGCTGGACCCGCTACCCGCCGACCTGGAGAGCGATGAGGCGCTGAACGACTGGCTGAAGCGAGTGGTCAGCACTTCGCAGCATATCTCCGGTACGTGCAAAATCGGCTCGGCCGACGATCCAATGGCAGTGGTCGACCAGCACTGTCGGGTACACGGCCTGGAGAACCTGCACGTTGCCGACGCCTCGGTGATGCCGGACTGCATCCGCGCCAACACCAACTGCACCACCATCATGATTGCCGAGCGGAAGTCCGACTGGTTCCGCTCTGGGGAATAAACCACAAAACGCGAGGTAAACGACCATGACAACCGCACAGCGAGAAGTTCACGTCTACACCAACCCTGGTTGATTCAGCTGTCGGACGCTGGAGGAGTTCCTGGCGTCCAACGGTGTTCAGTATGAACACCACGACCTGCTGACCGACGAGCCGGCGCGCGAGGATTTGAAGTCCCGCGGCATATTGTCCGCTCCCGTGACCATCATCGATGGCGCGGAGGTCATTATCGGTTACTATCCCAAGAAGTTGATCCCCGCATTGGGGCTGGCCGAGGCGCCCATCGACCTTTCCGGCCGCACCGCCTGGCTCGCCGACAAATACAAGCGGATCCTTGGGGCGGCGGCACGAGCCACCTGCGAGCTCTCTGCGGAACAGCTTGCGCAACCCGTGCAGTGGCGACCGGAAGTGTTGCGGGACACCCTGGTGCACATCGTGTCCTTCCCCGAACTCGCTTATACGAGCAGCACCCGGGGCTCTATGAGCACCGATGACATGCGGGCGTGCAAAGAGAGCCTGGCTCACCTGAACGCTCCTGATGACATCGCTAGCTACGCCCTGAAGGTGGCCGATGACATCGCCGAATTCCTCGCCAGCGGTGACACCGATGGATTCGATCGGGTCGTACCCGCGCACTACGGCGGCGAGGTAACCGTTCTCGAATTGCTGAACATAATCCTGAGCCACAGCACGCACCATCTCAAGCAGGTGTACTGGTTCATGGACGACCAGCTTGGTCAGCCTCCGAAGGCTCCCGCGTCCGATGAGGACATGGATGGCATCTTCACGCCGGCCCAGTTGATCTAGCGCCGCCCGGAGGGAAGTGTCATGGCCGAGCCGCTTATCGCCCTCGACGAAACCCCGGAGACGCGGGTGCTCCTCGCCGGCTGGCGGCGGCAATGGTCGGACGGTGGGAACATTTCCAGCGGCATGCCGCGCTGGCTGATCGACAAGCTGTCGGCGCGGCGTATCGGCGGGATGACCGAAGAGATCTCCAGGATGTGCTTCCCCTTCCAGGTGGCCGGCACGCATGATCTGTACCGCCCGCGAGCGGCGTTCGACGACGGTCTCCCCAGTCGTCCCATGCAATGGGACAACGGTTTCTGGGACGCCGGCGACGGCGTGGTCATATTCCTCGGGGTTGAGCCCTGGTACCGCATTGACCTGTACGGAGACGCCTTTTTCGAAGCTGCGGCGGCATTGGGCAATCCGAAGATTGCCGCTGTCGAAGGCTACAACGGCCCGGCGCCGCCGGAATTGGAACGTCGGGTGTCGTGCGTGTACAGCAAGGCGTCCATGGCGGACGAGTTGCGGCAGCACGGCATGCTGTTCTCGAGCTACGGATCCCAGCAACGCCAGGGACCCACGGTGGGAATGGCGTTGGTGAGTATCGCCCACTACCAGCATCCGGACCTGGAGATGGTGCGCGTCGGCGCCATGGCGCCCATGTTCCCCTTCAGCGGAGGCAGCAGCGGAAGTGGAGGTGGGGGAGGCGGCGGCCAGTTGGGTATCACCACCGACCACCGCGCTTTCTACGACATTATGCGTCGACTGCGCGCCCTGTACTCCCTGGACATAGATTTGTCCGACCTGAGGCCTCGCTACGAGGAAGAAGCGTCGCGTCTACTGGAATCTCTGGACCGCGTGGCCCAGCGCAACGAAGAGGCGCGGAGGTACATCGACCGCGTGCGCAACGACTACCAGTTCCAGCCCTTCGAGGAGCCGGTCGAACTCGACCCGAGCATCGAAGGAACGCTCGCCGACATCCTGGGACAGTTCGACCTGCCCGACTCTGAGGGCGAAACGCCGGACCGCTGACCATAGTCCCGGACATCACGGAATCCAAAAGGGGCGGGTTTGAAACCCGCCCCTGGCGTTTGTCGCGTATTTCCCGGTTCTAGTCCAGGACCAGGACCGTGTTCTCGCGGCCCTCGCGGCGCATCTCTGCGAGACCCTCTTCGGGAGTCTCGAACTTGTCGTAGTAGAACTCGATGCCGTTGCCGTCCGGGTCCTCGAAATACACGCTTCCGGTCATGCCGTGGTCAGTGGTGCGATCGACCTTGACGTCGTGCTCCAGCAGCGTGTGGTACAGGTCACGCAGGGAGTCGTGGTCTTCCACCTGCACCGCGAAGTGGTTGAGCCCGACGTTCCCCTTCCGCGTCTGCGGAGAGTCCTCGGACGCCTGGAACAGCGCCAGATCGTGGTGGATCTCGCCACAGGTCAGGAACGTGGCGGTGGGTCGCTGGACGGCGATTTGAAAACCGAGGATTTCGGTATAGAACTTGGTGGATGCCGCAACGTCAGAGACGTTGATCACGAGGTGTCCAACTTGCTTGGGTTTTACCATTTCGCTACTCCTTAGGAGATGAATTCAGGGCGCCTGTTAGCGGCAACTATACGATAGTTGTCCGTCTGCGGGCAAGTCACCGACGTTTCCCGCAGAGAAGCGATCCCGACGTGCGTTGCCAACCGCGATTAGATCTCGTTCATCCGCCGGACCATCGGTCGGTACGACCAGCCGGCCAGCGAGATAACCAGGAGCACGACCGCCCCGCTGGTGATGGCGGCGGACCAACCGTACAGTTGCGCCAACCAGGTCAGAGGCCACGCGCCCAGGAAGTGAAACACGGGCGCAAGTTGCATCATGGCCATCATGCGGCCACGCATATCGGGAGCCGTCGTCAGCTGCATCATTGAGCTGGATACCGGCCAGAACCCGCCGATGCTGGTGGACCCAACCAACGCTACCAGCATGCAGGCGGCCCAGAACCAATGTGACCAGGCCATGGCAATCAGCCCGACACAGCAGATCACCAGCTGCAGGTACATCAGGAGCCCCTTGTTCTTGTTGTCGCCCCAACTGGCAACCACCATGGATCCTGCAAACGCTCCGGCGCCCCGGCACACCATGAATACGCCGGTCTGAAACGCGTTGAGCCGCAGGAATTCGGTGGTGAACGCGGGCACGACCTGCATGTAGGCCATGCCGAAAAAGCCGAACGTAGCGGACAGAAAGATCAGCACCGCCGCCATGGGCGTGCGAACGGCGTGGGCGAGTCCTCCAGTGAAATCGCTGATCGGGGACGAATTCCGCCGGGTAGTGGCGACGGGTCGGGCCACCATCATCAGGAAGGCGATGCCCAGCAGATAGCTGACACCGTTGATCATGATCCCGGCCCAGGTGTCGATGTACTGGATGGCCCAGCCGCCGACCAGCGGCCCCAGCATGTTGCCGATCTGGCCGACAGACGTGTGCAGGGCTACCGCGTTCATCATGTCTTCCCGGGGCACCAGGTCAGCGGCAAGGGCGAAACGGGTGGGCATTTGCACCGCCATCAGGCCACCCAGGATGAAAACGACGGTGTACACGTGCCAGATCTGGGCCAAGCCGGCCAGGGCGAGGAAAGCCAGGGCCAACGTCACAACGGCGTTGCCCAGGACGCAGCAGATCAGGAACAGCTTCCGGTCAACCCGGTCGGCGAGTACGCCGCCCACGAAGGTGAAGACCAGGTTGGAGACGCCGAAGAGGCTAACCGCCAGGCCCAGCGCAGTCTTCTCACCGCCGAGGTCAATAATCAGGAAACCGATGCCGAGGAACTGTATGCCCTGACCGAAGGACTGCACCCCGATATTCAGAAAGAACCACCGGAAGTCCCGGTGGCGGAGTGCGGAAAACGCGCGCAGCCGCCCGGCGGCGGCGACCGAGGCCATGGGCTACGAGGAGTTCGCCCCGGCCTTGGAAGATGCCAGCAGCCGGTCCGACAGCTCGTGGAAATCCGATACTTCGAAATCCGGCAGGTACACCGACTCCTCGTTGGGGAGTCGGTATCGGTTTACGTAACCAGCCCGGAACCCGGACGCCCGCGCGCCGGTCACGTCGAACGAATGCGAGGAGATCATCATGATCTCTCCGGGCGCCTTGCCCAGGATGCGGGTCGCCGTCCGGTAAACCGCCGGGTGCGGCTTGAACGCGCCGGCTTGCTCCACCGATATGACGTGATCGAAGGGGATCCCGACGTTGATCGCGGCCATGCGCTCCAGAAAGGACTGCTCACCGTTGGAAAGCACCACCATGCCGAATCGCTTGCTGTCGGCCAGCTTGCGCAGGCCCTGAACCGCGTCGTCGAACGGGCGCAGATCGTTGTACACCGCCATGAACCGGTCCACGTCTGAGTGGTCAAATTCCACGCCGTTCAGGCGCAGGCAATAAACAAAGGAGCGGCGGCAGGTCTCCAGGTAACCGCTGTGGCCCAGCATGTAAAGGTTGTCCTGGTACTGCTCGATCCGCTGGCGACCCCGCCAGTCGTCCCAGAACTTGTCCGCCGGAACCGAGGAGCCGTGCTCCGCCAGGAACCGGCCGGCGGGACCGGACAGACTTCCGCCCAGATCAAGCACCGTGCCGAAGATATCGAAGACCAGCGTGCTGACCTGGGCGATTGGATTGTCGGTCATGGCGGAGTTCCTCGATGTCCTCATGCAGGCTTGATGTTGTCGATGTTGGTCTGGTCGACGTTGATCTGACGTTTCACGCTGTCGAAATAGACAATGAGCCACGTCGCCGGACCGATCGTCCGCTTTTCACGGACCTCGCCAACATCTCCGGCGGTGATGCTGCGCACCGACGAACCTACCGGGGAGGCCATCACTTCGCGCACTTCAAAATCGGCGGTGGCTTCAACTTTCGTGCCCTTTTCGTACAGGTCAAAACTCATTGCGGCACCTCCACTGGGGAATTCCGGCGAGCTCGGATCAGGGGTTAACTGACCCCGCAGTGTACGGCCCGCAGTTTGCGGAGTCAACGAGAGGCCTGGCCCGGGAGCAGTAGTTGTCCAGTGCCGTCCGCCCGTCTAGACGACATAAGCGGCGCAGGGTATCATTTTCAGGACACTCGATCCCGCAACTTATTTTGGAGGTAAACGAGACGCATGAAAATCGTAAAGATGTCGGCAGTGGAAAGGACCGAGGGCACGGCCCCTCTGTTTACCGGCCCCGTGGGACGGCAGGCCATTCTGGATCCTGACGACAGCAACAACTTCAACTTTGGCATCGTCCATTTCGGCGCCGGCGTCCGCAACAAGTTCCACACCCACAGCGGCGACCAGATCCTCATCGTTACCGAGGGCACCGGCATCGTGGCCACCCGTGACGAGGAAGTGACGGTTACGGAAGGCGACGTGGCCGTCATCCCCGCCGGCGAAGACCACTGGCACGGCTCCCGCGAGACCGCCATGTCCCACATCACCATCACCGTGAAGGGCAGCCAGACCCAGCAAAACGAGGACTAACCCCGGGCGGCGCACCGCCGAAAGCAAGAGGGGCGACCGTTTGGTCGCCCCTCATTTTGTTGGTAGCGGTCAATCAGTGGTGACGGTGACCGTGATCATCGTGCCCGCCGTGGCCCTGACCGTGGTCATCGTGGTGACCGTCGCCATGCTCGTCATGATGGCCGTGGTCGTCGTGGTGACCATGCCCGTCGTGATGGTCCTCCACCGGCGCCAACTGAGGCAACCGAACCAGCGCCAGGATCACCGCAGCCGCGAGGTACAGTGCCGCCGTATAGTAGAACAGATTATCGGGGTGGATCTGGTAGAGCCAAGTGGCAATGAACGGCGATGCTGCGCTGAGGACGAATCGGGAGGTCGACAGCAAGCCCAGCGTTGTGGCGGCGGTTCCCTCGCGGACGATGTCCATTGCCGCTGCCGTCAGGATAGGCTGGTCACTGTACAAGAACAAGCCCAAGGCGGCCAGCAATACGGTCATTGTGGCCAAATTCCCTCCATAGGGGACCATGAGTATGGTAACCACTGCCAGGAACAGTATGCCCGGGACCAGCACTATCTTCCGCCCGAATCGGTCGGACAGATAACCCATCACCGGGCTGGCGAAGATTCCAACCAGCACCAGCAGCGCAATCAGTCCGCCGCGAACGGCTACACCCTCGCCAAAGGCGTCCAGCCGCAGAAAATCTGCCAAGCCGGAGCCATCCGCCTCGGAACCGCCAGATTTCAATCCCAACACATCAGCCAGATAGAAGGGCAGCACGGTAATAAATCCGATGTAGGCCATACCGCGCAGCCCGGCAACCACGGTTATACCCCAGACGCGAGGATTGCGAATCAGCAACCTGGTCTCCGCAATCTGGGTCTGCATAGTGCTGGTGGCGCGTTCTTCTACTGCAGCTTGAGCGCGCTGGCCGATGTCCCGGAAGGCCCAGAACACCAAGAAGGCAAGAAAAATGGGCACAGCGGCATAAATCGTGATTATTGCCTGCCAGGTCAATGTCAGCAGAAGTATGCCAGTCAGGAAGGGTCCTATTACGTCGCCAATGTTGCCGCCTACTCCGTGGAAAGTCAGCACAGAGCCGCGTCGGTGGGTAAAATGGGACGAGAGGGCCGCCATCGCCGGCAGGTGCCACACCGATGCGGCGATTGCCACCACTGCCATGCCTATCAACAATAGTACGTAACCCGCCGTATTGAACGTAGTGCCGGCAGCCCCGGCATCGGCAGAAGTGAGCCAGCTGCTGCCCGGCAGTTGCCAGCCTGCGGCGGCCATCAGCAGCCAGCCGAACCCGAAGAGGGCCATGCAGACAGCCATGACCCAGCCCCAATAACGCCGTAGGGCGTCGGTGAGGACGCCACCCGGCAGCGCGACCACCCCGGAGGCAATCTCTCGGACGCCCTGTATGCTGCCGGCAGCAAAGGTGTTCCCGGCCAGCAGAAGGTCGCGCACTTCTGGCAAGACAACGATGAAGCTCTGGGCTATCCAATGAAACACGCCGTGTCCGCTGGACAGGCCGCCGATGATGAACGCCGCACCTCTTCGGAAACCGGTGCGGCCTTCGACTACCGAAGGCGCCGCGTGATGATGTGCATGTGCCATAGGGTCCTCCCGGAGAATTCGGTGAACGACTAATCCACGGAGCCGCTGGGCAGGCGGGACAGGCCCGGTTCCTCAGCAGGGCTACGCGAGAGATGGCGCCGGATCCTGGACCAGCCCAGCGCCGCAACGAACACGACGGCTGACAGCAGGACGACGCTGGCGCCCGAAGAGACATTGATGAAATAGCTCATGTAGATGCCGGTGACCGAGCACATTATACCGATCAACGTCGACAGCACCGTCATCTTTACAAAGCTATTGGTCAACAATCGGGCGACAATGGGTGCGATTACAACGGCGGCGGCAATCATGGTGACACCCAGCACACGCATGGAAACCACCACCGTGCCGGCCAGCATGAGGGCAAATATGGCGTCCATCCACGCGGTGGGAATGCCGTAGAACCGGGCCACGTCGGCGTCAAAGGTGTTGAAGAGAAACATCTTGTAGGCGAAGAAAAAGACGACCGCCACTGCGATCGACACGACCGCGATGGCGATGATATCGGCTCGCTCCACCGCCAGCACGCTTCCCCACAGGGCGGCCTCGAAGTCATGGGTGAAGCCATGTTTCCGGCTGATTATCGCTATGCCCAGGGCGAAGCTGGCGGTGGTCACGATGCCGATGGCAGCGTCGGAACCGATGGGGTTTTTGCGGGTGGTCCAGGCGATCAGCAAGGCCGACAGGAATCCCCAAAGGGTTGCGCCCACGAAGAAGTTGAACGACATGGCCGAACTGACGACCGCGCCGCCGAATATGGCGTGGGCCAGGCCGTGACCGATGTACGACATGCTGCGCAGCACGATGTACGTACCCATAAAAGCGCACAAGCCGCCCACAAGAAAGGCGGCTATGATCGCACGGACGAAGAATCCGAACTCGAAGGGTTCAAGCAACGCCATCAAAGAAATACCCAGAATAGGATGAAGTGAATAATATCATCGAAAGCAATGGCGCAACGACCGCCGGGGCAGTCGGGCAACGCCAGCGAAAGCCGGCTTGAGCCCTGGACTATGCGGAGTTGCCGTGATGATGATGGTGCTCCGGAACGTTCGCCGTGGTTGGGTGGACATGGGGGATAACCGGCTCCCGGTGGCTTTCGTCCGGGATGGTGGCCAGGGGCTCGCCCCCGTTGCGATCGATCCAGAAGTGCGCGCTTTCAGCAACCAGGGTCATGCCGTGGTATTGGATGACTGGCATCTCGGCGCCGTACACTTCCAGCAGGATGTGGGGCGTGATGACACGGTGCGGCGGCCCGTCGGCGACGATGGAACCGTTCAGGCAAACGATGCGGGGCAGATGAACGGCGACGGCGTTGATTTCGTGAGTGGTGAGCACGATGGTCACACCGGCGTGGTTGAGGTCGTGGAGCAGGTGCATCACGTCGTCGCGAGTCTTGAGGTCAACGCCGGACGTGGGCTCGTCAAGCAGCAGCAGATCGGGGCTGCTGGCCAGCGCCCGGGCGAGGAAGACCCGCTGCTGCTGTCCGCCGGAGAGCTGGCGGATATGGCGCTTGGCCAAGTCCGCGATCCCCAAACGCTGCATCATGTCGTAGGCCAGTTCCTTTTCGTGCTTGCGGTACCAGGGCAACCACGGGTTGGCCATGGTGCGGCCCATCATGACCGTCTCTTCAACGGTGACGGGGAAATTCCAGTCGATTGTCTCCAGCTGGGGTACGTAACCTGCCCGATTGTTTCGCCCCCGAACCGGCTTTTCATTGACCCGAACCTCTCCTTTCTGCACATCCACCGCCCCCAGAATCACGCGCAGCAACGTGGTTTTGCCGGAACCGCTTGGCCCCAGCAACCCCACGAAATCGCCCGGCATGATGTTCAGGTCAACATCCTGCAGCACCTTCGACTTGTTGTAACCGGCGGTGACGTTTCGCATTTCCACCACGGGTCGGGCGTCGGGGTCCGGGCGGTGGAGGTGCTCCAGTTCTGGCGGGTGCAGCATGGTAAATTACCTGATCCTGATTGCTCGTGGGTACGGGACTACTGAGGATAGACGGCATTGGACACGCCGTCAAAGACGGGCGATATATCCACGTAGTCCAACGCCGACGCGTCACCGCCCAGGGCCGGAATGATGATGCGCAGGTTGGCGACCTCCAGGCCAAGGTAGCTGTGATCGGGATCACCGGGCGCGCCGGGCAAGTCGTCGTCGGAGAGTTCGTCGACATATTCGGCTCCGGATTCGGCGGCGATTGTCTGCATGAC
Organism: SAR202 cluster bacterium bin87; assembly: GCA_002238825.1. Taxonomy (GTDB): domain Bacteria; phylum Chloroflexota; class Dehalococcoidia; order Lucifugimonadales; family UBA3495; genus Bin87. The sequence continues at coordinate 53,927 of MPNC01000008.1, forward strand.
GTCGCTGGGGAAGACCTCCGAGCCGAACACGGCGGGGATGCGCTGTTCCCTGATCTGCCGGATGAGGTTGGCAACGTCGCGGGCTGATGGTTCGGAGAAGTCGGACGGCTGAACCGCCCCAATAACCGTAAGGCCGTAGCGGTCGGCGAAGTATGCCCAGGAGTCATGGTAGGTCAGCAGCTTGCGCTTCTCCGCGGGGATGGTGGGAATGGCGGCCTTGATGGCTTCGTCCAGCGTCGCAATGCGCGCGGCGAAAGCGTCATAGTTGGCGCGATAGTAATCGGCGTTGGCCGCATCCCTGGCAACCAGGTTGTCGCGCACTATCTCGGCATAGCGCAGAGACAGAATGGGGTCGGGCCACAGGTGCGGGTTGGGATGTCCGTCCGCCTCCGGGAAGGAGAAGTCGAACTGCCACTGGTCGCGGGAGATGGTCTGCTCGCCCAGGCTGACTATCCCGGCTCCGGGCTTCAGGTTGGCCTTCGCCATTTCCAGGGTCGGCTCCTCCAGGAATAGCCCGTTGAGGAAAATCAGGTCTGCGCCGGAGAGGGCGACCGCCACCGCTGGCGCGGGCTCGAACGTGTGGGAGTTTACGCCCTCGGGCACGACACCTTCCAGGGCGATGCGAGTCCCACCGATGTTTTCCACGATGCTGGTGATGGGCGACACTGTGGCCACCACGTTGAGTTGGGAGGATGCCGGCTGGCCGGGAGCCGGTTCCGGCGCTCCGGATGGCTCCTCGCCGGCGCACCCGATGGCTGTTACGGCAGCCAAACTGAGTATGAGCGAAACGCAAATTTTCGTAAGAAACATTATTGTTACTCCATTAGGGCGGCAAAATCCCCCAAGATGTGGGAAAGAAATGCCCTGCTATCCGTCTGTCAACCGGGAGGGTGGCAAATCGAGCAGACGCCGCCGATGGTGATGTTGTCGAGGTCGGGCGTGAACCCGAATTCCCCCTGCAAGCGCTGGCTGAATTCCGCCAGGTAGGCGGGGCTCAGGGTCTGCACCGAATAGCATTCGGAACAAACCATGTGGTTGTGGCGAGTTTGGTGATCGGCCAACTCGAAGTGGAGTTTGTTTCCAATCACAACTTCCGTCACGACGCCGAGACGCTTGAGCAACTGCAAAGTGCGATAGATGGTAGCCAGGTCGACGTAGGGGTGCTGTTCCTTGGCCAGGTTCCACACCTCGTCGGCGCCGATATGGCCGGGCCGGTTGGCCACGATGTCCAGTACGGACAGACGTTGCGGGGTCATCCGATAGCCTTCGGAGCGCAGGCGCGCCACAGCCGATTCGTGCCCAGACATGCGCATACCACCGTTGTTGCATGGATTTGCGATAAACAATTATAGCATCACACCCAGCGGCGTCAACCGGTTTTGCAGCTGACGCGTACCCAGTTTCGCTGGAGCCGTCGTTGCGTGCGCAGCGCGGCAATCTCGTTGCGGCACGGAACGTTCCTGCGGGGACGAGATCGCCACGTCGCTTGGCTCCTCGCGTTGACAAACTGGACACGCGTGTGGCTTTGCGGCGCGTGCGTACCCAGCTTGCCGGCCGGGAAACGCCAGAAGCAGGAATTACGGGATTTTTTGATTTACGTGATCGGAATATCTCCATGTCAGAACGGCCGCCATCCTCATAATCTCCAAATTCCGAAACGCTGATTCTGATGATTGACGAAAGCGCGCACGCATGAGCCGTAGCAGGCGGTCTCTGTCCGGGCGCCCACGAATGCCGGAGCCTGCGCCGTGCTAGAATTCGCCCATGGGGGAAGTTCAACCTGGCCAGCGCGTGGGGGAGGTGACGGCCTCGCAAACGCAGCGCGTCGACGCTCAATGCTACCGCGCGCATGCGGCGCCGCCGCTTGGGTCGTTGGTACGCATGGGATCGCCTCCGATCTACGCGGTGGTAATGGAGATCCGGCACGAGCCGCTGGATCCCACCCGCCCGCTGGCGGCCAGAGGCGCGGACCTGGAGACGGAAGACGAACTCTACGCAGCCAATCCCCAGTTGAGCGCAATACTGGCGACGAGATTTACCGCCGCTATCGTCGGCTACCGGGACGACGACGGAATACGTGCGGGATTGCCCAGCCTGCCGCCGGACCTACACTCGTTCGTCTTCCTCTGCGACGCCGGAGATGTCGCCGGGTTCGGCGGCGATTTTGGGTGGCTGAAGCTCCTTTTGGAAGTGCGATCGCCGGCGTCAGACACTGCGATTGCGAAACTGCTGCGGCAGGCCTCCAATTCCCGAACCGACTCCCGGAGTTTCCTGGTGGGGGCCGGAAAGGCGCTGGCCGCAGAGCTTTCCCGCGAGCCCCAGCGCATGCGGGCCCTGTTGCGCGAGGTCGGTGGATGATGCTGGCTGACGGATTCAGTAGCAACGGCTCGGGTTCACCTGGAGTTCGCCGGCTTGGCCAGGTGGTCGGAGGTTCGCTGTCACGCGGTTTGGACGTCCGGCTGGACGCGTCCGACGCCAGCGCCGAGGACGTGGCTGTGGGCTCGTTCGTAACCATCCAGGGACGCCGGCAGCGCTATTTCGCCGTGGTGACCGACATCGAATTGCGGGCTGTGGACGACGGAGTGCGTCATTTCCCACCCTCTGAAATCGGCGATGGCGGTTTCACCGCAGAGGTCATCTCCGGCACCGTGGCTTATGGGCAACTGTCGGCCATGCCCAGCATGGCGGTTCCGATTGAGGCCGTCCAGCAGGGGGCCGCTGAACAGGCGAAGACGATTCCCGAACATTTTTCCCCGGTATACGCAGCCTCTCAGGCGGACATTGACGCGGTATTTCGGGCTCGGGACGGGGACTTCGCCCTGGGGTCGCCCCAGGGCATGGAATCGTCGCTCGTACGCCTGGATCTGAAGACGTTGGCCAACCGGTCCGTCGGCGTGTTTGGCGCTTCCGGCACCGGCAAGACCTTTTTGGCGCGAATGTTATTGGCCGGTCTGGTGAAGCAAACCCCGGCCGTGTCGCTGGTATTCGACATGGAGAGCGAGTACGGCTGGCAGGGACAGGACAACGACCGGGGACGCCAGGTCAAGGGGCTCAAGCAACTGTTCCCCTCCAGGGTTGTAACCTTCACGCTGGACGAAGCAAGCAGCCGACGCCGGGGAGCCACGCCGGACGGGGTGGTCCGCATCGGGTACGACGAGGTCGAACCCGAGGACATCGAGGTGCTTCGCGAGTCGCTGAATTTATCCGAAGTCGCGGCTGCAACTTCGTGGAACGTGGCCAGGCACTTCAAGGACCAATGGCTGCGCGAATTCATTGCGCTGAACGCTGCCGATGTGAATGATTTGGCTTCTGAAATCGGCGTCAACCTGTCCGCCCTGCAAACGCTGCATCGCCGCCTCCTGTCCTGGGAGCGGTTCGGGTTCCTGGCCAACGAGAGCCAGGGCAACGCCAGCGCCGGCGGCATCATCGAACAACTGGAGCGTGGAAATCACGTGGTTCTGGAGTTCGGTCAATACGGGCGCAACACCGCCGCGTACGTGCTGGTCAGCAACCTGCTGACCCGTCGGATCCACGAGACCTGGGTGAGACGCAAGGAATTGGCCGACGGCGGGCATGGGGACGAACCCAGATCGCTGGTGATCTTCATCGAAGAGGCACACAAGTTCCTCACGCCGGAAATCGCCTCCCAAACCATTTTCGGCGCCATCGCCCGTGAATTGAGAAAGTACAACGTGACGCTGATGATCGTCGACCAGCGGCCCAGCGGCATCGACTCTGAGGTCATGAGCCAGTTGGGCACGAGGCTGTCCTGCGCCTTGAACGACGACCGGGACATGAACGCGGTGTTGATGGGAGCCCGGGACGCGGGCCAACTGCGTAATGTCCTGTCGCGTCTCGACAGCAAGCAACAGGCCCTGGTATTCGGCCACGCGGTGCCGATGCCAGTGGTTGTGCGACCCCGTGACTACGACGAGGCGTTTTACGCGGAAATGGGAGCCGGTCCGAGCGTCGTTGTGGCCGGTGGGTTGCCGGAAAACGAGGCGGAACGGATGCAGCGGGAAATCGACGAGCTGTTCCCTCCGGAATGAAGTTCTTTACATCGATGCACAGGATGTTCGGGATATTGAATTATGAAGGTTGTTGAAACTTGTGCAGAGATGGCCGCGTTGTGCCGGGAAGTTGACCGTCCATTGGGGCTGGTGCCCACGATGGGAGCGTTGCACGATGGGCATCTGTCGCTGGTCCAGCAGGCACGCGCCGACAACTCAACCTTGGCCGCATCGATCTTCGTAAACCCGACCCAGTTCGGGCCTCACGAGGACTTTGCGCGCTACCCGCGCAGCCTGGAGCGGGACCTGGAGTCGTTGGAAGCCGAAGGCACAGACCTGGTTTTCGTCCCTCCGCCGCACGAAGTGTATCCGGAGGGGTTTGACACCTGGATTGAGCCGGGCGCTGTCGCCGAGGGCATGGAAGGCGCGGCCCGCCCGGGCCACTTCCGGGGGGTGGCCACGGTGGTCGCCAAGCTGTTTACCATTACGCGACCCGACCGGGCATATTTCGGGCAGAAAGATGGCCAGCAGGTGGCGGTCATCCGGAAGATGAACGAGGACCTGAACCTGGGCGCCGAAGTGGTTACAATGCCGACGATACGGGAACCGGACGGTCTGGCGCTGAGCAGTCGCAACGCCTACCTGAGCCCGGAGGAGCGGGAGGCCGCGCCCGCGGTGTACCGGGCGCTATGCGCCGCTGAGGATGTATGGCGGCGGGGCGAACGAGACGCAGGACGCATACAGCGTGCCGCCCACAACATCCTGGGACGCGAGACCCTGATAGGGGCGGTGGACTACGTGGGCATCGTGGACGCCGACACCATGCGACCGCTTGCTACCACCCACGAGGGCCGGCCAGTGATGATCGCCGCGGCGGTGCAACTGGGGACGGTACGGCTGATCGATAACGTGGTGCTCGGGTAAGTGTCCGGGTCGTACAGAATGCGATCCTGTATGCGCTCCACGGGGATCAAACCGAAAAAAACCGCCGGGAGCGAAGTCCCGGCGGCTAAAATCCCACAGGTGGATTATCCACTAAGACTGGGTCAACTCCCGCACCGTCTCCATGAGAGCAGGGATCACCTTTTCCCAGTCGCCGACCACGCCGTAGCGGGCTTCCTTGAAGATGTTGGCGTCGGCGTCCTTGTTGATGGCGACGATGGCCTTAGAGCCGCTGCAACCCGCCATGTGCTGGCTGGCGCCGGAAATGGCCACGGTGATGTACAGGTCGGGGGTGATCGTCTTGCCGGTCAGACCCACCTGGTAGTTGGCGGGAACCCAGCCAGAGTCCACGGCGGCGCGGGACGCTCCCACGGCTCCGCCCAACAGGCCGGCCAGTTCTTCCAGCTGGGAGAAGGGCTCGGGTCCGCCGAGGCCGCGCCCGCCGGAAACGACGATCCGGGCGTCCTCCAGCTTGATGCCCTCGGCCTCTTCCTTCACCACATCGACCACGCGGGTCTTCGCCGCGGCGGCATCGATATCCACGGGGAATGCCACCACCTGTCCGCTGCGACTGGCGTCAGCATCCAGGGGTTCGTAGGTCTTGGGCCGGAGAGCGGCGATCTGCGGAGTGTGGGTGCAGCTCACCACGGCAATGGCGCTGCCGCCATACACCGGGCGGTTGGCCAGCAGGCGACCGGTTTCGGCATCGGCGGACACTTCCAGGCAGTCCTGTGCCAGTCCCACGCCCAGGCGGAACGCCAGGCGCGGAGCCAGTTCGCGGCCCTCGTTGTTTCGTGCAATGAGAATGATGCCCGGGTTGGCCTCTGTCGCCACGGTCTGCATGGCCGACAGGAACAGATCCGGATGGTAGTCGGCGAGGGCAGGGTTGGTCACTGCGTAGGCTTTGTCGGCCCCGTGGGCGATAGCCTGCTGGGGAGCATCGGCGACGTCCGCTCCGATCACCGCGATGGACAGTTCCTGGTTCAGGGCGTCGGCGAGGGCACGCCCGGCGGCCAGCAACTCCTGGGCAGTTGATGCGAGCTGCCCGTCGGGGGCGTCGCCAAAAACGAGGATGCCGGTTGCGTCTGCCATGGTTTACTCCGTGAGTGGGGCCCGAAGATATAACGGGTCGGAAACCCGTTAACGCATTTGACTTGGGTTAGTTTAGATAAGGCGATCCTCGCGGAGTCGCAACGCCAGCTGGCGAGCCGCGTCCGCGTCGTCGTCGCCCTCGATGATCTCGCAGTCCTGGTCCCGCTCGGGCACGAACAGGTCATGCAGCGTCAGGCGCGGTTCCAACTGGGCGTCGTCGACGTCCAGGTCGCTGGTGGTCCAGACGGTTGGACGCTTGCGGGTGGCCGCCATGATGCCTCGCAGAGTGGGGTATCGGGGCTGGCCCAGCTCGTTGCTGACGGTGACCAGGGCCGGAAGGTCCGCCTCGACGACCTCGAAGCCGTCGGGGGCGAGGCGTTCCACCACCACCTTGCTGTCCTGCACATCCACCTTTTTTCCCAGGGTGATACAGGCCATGCCCAGGGTCTCGGCGACCCCCAGGGGCACCTGGGCATTGTCCCAGTCAGAAGCCTGGCGTCCGCAGATGATCAGGTCAAAGCCGCCCAGCTTGTTGATGGCGGCGGTGAGCAGCTGCACGGTGAAGAACGAGTCCACCGAGTTGGCGAAGGCGTCGTCCTGCAGCAGCACCAACTCGTCCGCGCCCATGGACAGCGGCTTCTTCATCACGTCCAGGGCGAAAGTGGTGCCGGAGGATATGACGGTGATGTTGGCTCCCTGCTCGTCCTTGATCTGCAGGGCCGCCTCCACGGCGTTTTCGTCAAAGCCGTTCACCACGGGCGGGATGTTCGCCGGCGGTACCACCTGCCGGGCGTCGGGATCAATACGGAAGGCGGCGGCGGGCATCTCCGGGTCGACGACCTGCTTGGCCAGCACGCAAATATTAACGGGCATCAGGAAGGCACTCTCCTGTGGAGATACGAAAATGGGCTATGTGAAAGTTATCACTAGCCCATTCCAGTGTCAAACGTTCGCCGAATTCGTCGCGATAACAACGCTTTCGGGACAGACGTGCGGATCAAGCCCGTGGCCCTTTCCAATTCCAAGGGCTATCGGATACCGAGATTGATCCGCGCCGGGTTCGACTAGACCTCGCGGAAGGCCGGTTCCGCCTCTTCAATGTGGAAGTTGTTGGCCCAGAGATCGTCGATGATTGCCTGGTCGCCTTCGCTAATTGGCGGCGTGTCCACGGCTTCGGAGTACTCCTTCAATTCGTCCAGCGTGGTGAAGTTCGGCAACACGCTGGTGATGGTCGGCTGGTGGAGCACAAATTGGATGGCAGCCTGGCTCATGGTGCGCCCGACCTCCTCGCCGGCGAGGAATTTCACCTGCTCTACTTTGACCAACGCCTCGCTCAGCCACTGGTGCCGGCGATACGAGCGGTGGTCGTTCTCGTCGAATTCCGGCGGCGCGTCGTATCGGCCCGTCAGCGCCTCGGAGGCGTGGGGCACGCGGGACAACAGGCCGACCTGTTCCTTCTCGGCGATGGGGAAGAAGTCCTTTGCCGGGTCCTGCTCCAGGATACTGTAGATAATCTGGCAGCTGCTGACGTGGCGCTCCTCCATGCTGGCCTGGCCTTCCTCGAACCAGCCGATGTCGGGGCCCAATGAGGAGCCGTAGTAACGGATTTTGCCCTCGTGCTTCAACTCTTCGAGGGTCTCAAAGACCTCGTCGTTTTCGATTGCCTCGATCCGCGGGTTATGCAGCTGGTACAGATCGATGTAGTCGGTCTTGAGCCGGCGCAGCGATTGCTCGCAGGCGAATCGAATGAACTCCGGCTCGAACTTCTGCGGGCGTTCCTGGTGCCCGACGCGGGGCGTGGTCTGGTCGTAGATATCGTAGCCGAACTTGGTGGCGATGATCATTTCGTGGCGACGGTGGCTCATGAACTTGGCAAGCACGTCTTCGCCGTAGCCGTCGCCGTAGGTGTCGGCCGTGTCGAAGAAGTTGATGCCCAGTTCCAGCGCCTCTTCCAGCAACTGGCGTCGCGTCTCCTCGGGGATGCGGCCCCACCAGTTGGTGGCCACGGTCCAAACGCCGAAGCCAACCTCGGAGATCATCAGGTCGGTGCGGGGGAGTTGGCGGTATTTCATGGTGGTGTGTCCTCGTGTACCGGTGAGGTGGATATTCAATCTGCACTGGTGGTTTGCGTGTCGGCTAGCCGAAGTTCCCGGCCCGTGGCCACGCGACTTCCGCGTTGGGTTCTACGATACGACATTTGATAGCCGACCGGAATACGCTTGGTCTACTCGGCGCCGTTCCTGGACCGGAAGGTCCTGACAACATCCATGACCTGAGCCGCTGTTTCGTCTCGATCCTGAAGATTGAACGCCCACGTTCGACCGGGGTGCAAGGTGTCCCACTGTGAGCGCCGCTGATTCCACCGTCCTCGGCCAGGGTCGTTGTTACCAAAACCGTCGATGGCCACATTCCAAATCGGTTGATATTCAGCGATCAACACTTGCTCGGTGAGACCGATCCATACCGGATCGAGCACCAGCCAGCGGCAGCGAAATTCGTCCAGATCCAAGTTGGATGCCGATTTGATCGACTCTGAGTGATGTGACAGCCGGCGGTCCAACGCAGTTGTGCCCGAAGTCGCCGAAGCGCGTCCTTGCCGCCTCCCAGGTGGGTCTGCCTTGCCAACGTAGATGGGCGCGTCCTCACCGAGGCCAATGTACGCGGGGAACGTCCCAACGTAGTGCAACGTATACACTCCCACACCAACAAAACTCGTTTTCGGTGGCAATGCGTCAGCCGGATATTCCATGAGGGCGCGGACCGCGTTGCGACCCAACTCGTCCACGCTCAAAGGATCATAGGCTCGCACGGATCACCGCTCACATTTGGAGCTATTTCGACATACGATCCAGAAGCAATGCCTTTTGCGAGCATGGTGAGCGGTGGACCACTTCGTCGACGTCATCGGCCCGGAGCGGATCTTGATGATCAAATCGCAAACCGTAAAGCCGGCTTCGTCGGCCATTCGCATGAAGTCACAGTGGCTCCACTTCGAACGGTGACTATTGACCATGTCCGTGATTTTAGCCAACAACAGGCCTTCGGGTTTCAAAACCCGTTTCGCCTGGGCCAAAAACGGCGGGTAGAGGTAACTCAGGCTCCAGTCGTGTTCCTTGCCACAGGCAACCGTGGCGCCGAAATCCTCATCGAACTTCTTGCTACTCTTGTCCCTGCCCTGTGGACCAACGTGCGGGGGATCATAGACGACGGCTCCAAAAGCGGCGTCCGGCACCCCTTCCATGACCCGATTGTCGGCTACGATCATTGGCTCGAATTTCGGGTTGATATCCATCGATACAACGTGCCGTGACGAACCCTTCCAGAAGCGTCCCCGGTTGTATGTGGCGTCCAGTATCGGCTCGGGGGCGATTGATGCGTAGAACTGCAACATGTTCTCTATCAGGTCCCCATCATTGCCTTCCCACACACTGCTGATGGGTTGATAGCCTTCGGCCGCGAGCAGTTCTTTCTGTACCAAAGCGGTCAACTCCGTAGTGACGATGCCCAATCCCCATGGTTTCTGCTACGCGCCGCCGCGGGACAATAGTCAGGATTGGTGCAACTATGGTGTAGCGAACCGAGCTGTGGGGCGTCAACGCCGCGGTGTCATCAAATTCCCGCGCCGCCTTACGCCGGCACCAGCCCCAGGCTCCCCCGCACCGCTTCGACCATCTCGTTGAAGCGGGCGTCGTCGAGGACGGGTGTGGCGTTGCCGAGGCGAACGGTGGGGATGATGTCAACCCAGGACTTGCAGCCGCCGTACTCGGGAATGAACGGTGCAGTGGTCGCGTTTTCCATCTTGTAAACGCGCAGCAGCATGATGGTCAGCGGCACCATGGGTTTCCAGTGGAGGCGGGACTGGGCGTAGGTGTCCGTCCAGATGTGGTGCGGCGCCAGGTCTTCCACCTTGCCCTGCTGGTCGATCTCGATGAGCTCGTGGACACGGGCCCAGTGGGTGAAGGTGACGGCGTCCTTGTCGTCCGGGTCGTCGGCCAGCAATTGCCGCAACGCGGATTGGTGGCTGTCTTTCAGCAGGTCTTCCTTCTGGTGCAGGTAGGTGGGATAGAGCAGGAACTCGGGGTGCACCACCCGGAAATCCTTGCTTTCCTCGTGGATGCCGCCCTTGCGCAGCATCATGATCTGGTCGCCGTCAGCCAGCGCCTTGACGGTTATCGCCCACTCTTTCAGGGCCAGTTGGCAGGTCGCAGGGGTGGTCATGGCCTCAACCTCCGAGGAATTTGCATGGATGGACAGGATGATCGGGATTGATTGGACTGTTTTCTAGTGACCGCGGCTGCAGAATTCGTCCCAACTGGGAACGTCTTCGCCGGTGACGTAGAGCCAGTAGTAGGTGCCGATGTCGCCCATGTACTTGAACTGTTTGCGCACATCCTTGATGGTGGCTTCGAGGTCGCCATGGGAGCGCAGGTAGTTGCGGATGTCTCCGCCGTGCTCCTCCTCTAGCTCGATGAGTTTCTGGGCGTTGTGCACGGTGGCGACGATCTTGCGACGGTTCCGAATGATGGCTGGGTCGGCGGCCAGCGTGTCGATGGCCGACTCGTCCATCGCGGCAACCGCAGCAACGTCGAACCCCTGGAAACAGGTCTGAAACCCGGGCCACTTGGTGTTAACCACCTTCCACGACATCCCGCTCTGGAACACCGCCTTGGTCATGACCTCCAAGTAGTCGTTCAGGCTCCGGGGTTCGATCTGTTCCGGAGCTTCGGGATGCTGCCGTTCCTCCTGGGTGGTCATAACTTGCTCCTTGACAAAACAGCCTGGGCCGCGAATGCGGGCGGTCGCGCCTACGGCAACGCCGGGGCGGATCCGGGGGCCGACGGAACGTCGATGCGGAGCAGCCGGCTCAGGTTTGCCGTCGTCACTTCGGCCACTTCTTCCACCGAGATGCCCTTGACGGTGGCCAGGCACTGGGCCACGTCGGCCAGGTGGCGCGGCTCCGTCCAGTTGTGACGGTACTTCTTGAACGGCTGCGGGTACGCGTCGGTTTCCAGCACGATGTTTTCCAGAGGAATGTCACGCGCAACCTCGCGCAACTCCGGCAGGCGGGTCAGCGGGCGGGCCAGGGAGATGAAGAAGCCGCAATCGATGGCCTCCCGCGCCGTTTCGGCATCCCCCTGGAAATAGTGCATCGCGCCGCCGACCAACCCCGCATTCTCCTCCCGCAAAACCTTGAAGACCGCCGGATGCGACTCCCGCGAGTGGAAGATGATGGGGAGGCCCAGGCTCTTGGCCAGGTGGATGTGCGCCCGGAATACTTGATCCTGCACCTCGTGGTCGGGCGAGGAGGGCAGGTAATCCAATCCAACCTCGGAGATGCAGACGACGCGCGGGTTGTCGCGGGCCAGGGCCTCCAGCCGGGCGTAAGCCTCATCGTTCACCGGATCGTCGGCCTGCATTGGGTGGATGCCTACGCCGGCGTAGAACATTGAATGTTCGTCAGCCAGCGCGATGCAGCGCTCGGTGGAGTCGATGGTGGTGCCGGCCAGGAGGATGTAGCCCACGCCGGCCTCGCTCGCCCGTTCCAGGATGCCGGGTATTTCCTCCGGCACGTACTGGTCCAGGTGAGTGTGGGCGTCGCAGTAAATCGGCGTCGTTGGCATAAGCGAAATTCCTCAGCGTCGACATCACCGACCGGCGCTGCGCGAAGTATAGCATTTGACGGCAATCCGGGGCGCCGGGGGGGTAGAATTTAACCGGTTATCGTCTTGCGCAATCGTCGGCACCCCAGCCGACATCCTGATCCGGGAGAATCCTAATATGGGCAGATTCAATTGAGGCCCAGACGGGCCACCGGACGAAGCGTACTCCCGGGTCACCGAGCCCGAGCGGTTCCTACCGCTGGTGGATTGGACGTTGGACCTGCTTTCGCGGCTGGAGGCGATGTACGACGTTAGCCGGGAGGAAAACTACCGCTTGGATACCGAGCTGGAACGCATCCCTCCGACGCGTCCCACCATCAGGTTGAGGCCCAGGCGGGACGCGTCCGCGCCCATCACGGTGGCGTTCGACGGTCAACCCGGCATATACGTACGTTTCGGGCGTTTCCGCATGGAACCGTTTCCCGATTGTGCCTGCGACGCGTGCGACGAATGCGCGGAGGGCGAGTTCCAAAGCTTCAAGGAAACGGTAGAAGCCGTCGTAGCCGGACAGTTCCGGGAATGGTTCCGATTGCGGCCGGACGGAAGCGGACAGGTGGGACGCGAATTCTGGTCTGATGATCTCCAACGGCGAGGTTCGTCACGGGTCGGGCCCGACCGCGTATCGCATTACTCAGACGGCGGTGACCGCCTTTGGGAGTGGGAGCCGTGGCCCCGAAAGCCAGCAACCCCGTGACGCGTGTTCGCGCCGTGACGCGGGCGCCACACCGTCAAACGTTGTCCAAGATCAAGTGACGCTGAGCTCCGGCACCCGGCCCGAGACCTGCTCGTATCCGGCAGCTTCCATCATCACGCCGGAAAGCAGTCCGTAGGCGTTGGCCCAAGCTGATGCCACCTCGGGGGTGAAATGATCTCCGAGGCCCTGTTCCAGGGTCCACAGCAACGCCTGCCCCACGGTGTCATAATGCGAGGGGGCGACGCCGTAGACTTTGTGCCGCGCGCCCAACCGCTGGACGATGGGCACCAGGGTGTCCAGGTCGGTGAGGTGATCGACGGCGGTGCCGACCATTTTCATCAGCAGCCGGCCCTGCTGCTGGAGATCCGAGTGGAAAAGTGGTTTCAGGTCGCCGTCCAGCTCGAATAACCGGTCGTAGAAGAGTTCGGCGGCGGTTTCGGCTATGGGTGCGACCTTGGTGAATGATTCCTGGACTAGGCGAATCTCCATGTCGTTCATCGTAGTTATCCTCCAATGTTTGTTTTATGAACGCTAATCAACAATATGTTTCGATGATACCGTCAGATGGCGCTACAGTTCAAGCGCCCGCCGGCGCCGAGTTCTTCGAACCGTCCCATTCAGACCGGTGAGCCACTGTCAACGCCTGCGCTACCTCCGCCGTGAAATCATCGCCAAGACCCCTGACAAAAAATGGATCCGTCGTTTGCCCCGAAAGCCGGAGTGCGATCCATCCGGCCACGTTGCGGACCAGGGACGGCACCGTCGATGCAAGGAGGCTGCGCTTCGCCGCCAACGGGCGCATCGCTCGTTTGTGGACGGAAATGTTTGCGATCATCGGACTTCCTCCAACATCGTTTTACCCCACGATTTGACCCCATGATCGGGCTGTTGTGTTTCCCAGTGATTGCCTCACGGTTACTCCTGTGTTTCAACGGCGCCGCTGTCGTTGACAGAACCGGTAGGCTGGTCTACGATGATTGTTGACCTTAACGGTCGGGAATTATTGAAACGTCCGCCGGCACGCCGCAAGCAATCGCCGGCCGGGGAGGAAGTGCGCCCAATGACCAGCCAGGCTCAGCGCGTGATTTCTCGCGACACCACGTCCGAGGAGTTGGACTCCGATTACCAGTGGGGCTTCACCATTGACATCGATCAGGAGGCCATCCCGAAAGGCCTCAGCGAAGATGTGGTGCGCCTGATTTCGGCCAAGAAAAACGAGCCGCAATGGATGCTGGATTGGAGGCTCAAGTCCTACCGATTCTGGTCGCGGCAGACGTACACCGAGCCCAAATGGGCCAACGTAGAGTATCCGCCCATCGACTTCCAGGACATGCACTACTACGCTGCTCCCAAGTCCGCCGCGGACGGCCCCCAGAGCCTGGACGAAGTGGATCCGGAGGTCCTCGAAGCCTTCGGCAAGCTGGGCATTCCCCTGGAAGAGCAGGCCCGCCTGGCCGGCGTGGCGGTTGACGCGGTGCTCGACAGCGTTTCCGTGGCCACCACCTACCAGGAACAGTTGGAAAAGGCCGGCGTCATCTTCTGCTCCATGAGCGAAGCCATCCAGAACCATCCTGACCTGGTGCAGAAATACCTCGGTTCGGTGGTTCCCTTCGCCGACAATTTCTATGCGACGCTGAACTCAGCCGTGTTCTCCGACGGGTCCTTCGCCTACATCCCGCCGGGAGTGCGCTGCCCCATCGAGTTGATGACCTATTTCCGGATCAACCAGGCCGACAGCGGTCAGTTCGAACGGACGCTAATCGTCGCCGACGAGGGCGCCTACGTGAGCTACCTGGAGGGCTGTACCGCCCCAATGCGGAAGACCAGCCAGTTGCACGCCGCCGTGGTTGAACTGGTGGCGATGGAAGGCGCGGAGATCAAGTACAGCACGCTCCAGAACTGGTATCCGGGCGACCGCAACGGCGAAGGCGGCGTGTACAACTTCGTCACCAAGCGCGGCAAGTGCGCCGGCGCCGACTCGAAGATCTCCTGGACGCAGGTGGAAACCGGCTCCGCCATCACGTGGAAGTACCCCAGCGTCATACTGCAGGGCGACAACTCCGTCGGCGAGTTCTACTCGGTGGCGCTGGTGAACAACTGGCAGCAGGCCGACACCGGCACCAAGATGATCCACATGGGCAAGAACACGCGGAGCACCATCGTCGCCAAGGGTATCTCCGCCGGCCAGGGCCAGCAGACCTACCGCGGCCTGGTGAAGATCAATCCCTCTGCCAAGGGCGCAAGGAATTTCACCCAGTGCGACTCCCTGCTGGTGGGCGACCAGTGCGGCGCTCATACCGTGCCCTACATCGAAGTCAAGAACCCAACCGCCCAGATGGAGCACGAGGCCACCACCTCCAAGGTGTCCGACGACCAGCTTTTCTATCTCCAGCAGCGGGGCATCGGCGTCGAGGACGCGCACTTCATGATCATCAACGGGTTCTGCCGGGGCATTTTCCAGGAACTCCCATTCGAGTTCGCCATGGAAGCCTCGCAACTGCTCAAGGTCAGCCTGGAAGGGACGGTGGGTTAGCGCCCCCGGCCCGCCAGGTCTCCCGTTTCCCTCCAAACATAAGGACTCTCAACACGAAGATGACCACCGCCAACGAATCAGTTTCGCCTATCCTCGAGGTCAAGGACCTCCGGGTGTCCATCGACGATCAGGAAATACTTCGGGGAGTGAACCTGGCCGTAAATCCAGGCGAAATTCACGCGATCATGGGCCCCAACGGGTCCGGCAAGAGCACCCTGGCCAACACCCTGGCCGGCCGCCCGGAATACACCGTCACCGGTGGATCGGCCATGTACAAGGGTATGGATCTCCTGAACATGGAGCCGGAAGACCGGGCCCGCGAGGGAGTGTTCCTAGCCTTTCAGTATCCGGTAGAACTGCCCGGCGTGCGCGCGTGGCAATTCCTCAAAGCCGCGGTGGACGCCAAGCGTGTCCATTTGGGCGAGGAGGAGATGGGCGCCCGAGAATTCGACCGCCTGCTCCGCAGCAAGGTTGCCGAGGTGGAAATCGACCCGGAATTGGTGCGTCGGTCGGTCAACGAAGGCTTCTCCGGCGGCGAGAAAAAGCGCAACGAAGTGCTGCAGATGGCGCTGTTGGAACCCACCCTTTCGCTCCTGGATGAGACCGACTCCGGGCTGGACATTGACGCCCTGCGCATCGTGGCGGATGGTGTGAACCGCCTCCGCCGGCCGGACAACGCGGCGGTTGTGGTGACCCACTACCAGCGCATTCTGAGTTACATAACCCCGGATCAAGTGCACGTGCTGGTCGATGGCCGCATCGTCCGTAGCGGCGGCCCGGAACTGGCCGAAGAACTGGAGGCCCGGGGCTACGACTGGGTGCGCGAAGAAGTGGAAGCCGCCGCCAGTTAGCGCCCTCGGGAGTTTGCACTTGCGTTCCCCAACCTAAGCGGCCGCTTCGCACCTGCAACCACCCGGTCGACACTCGCCAAGCGCTGCCGTGCCAGCGGCAGCCATCCTTACCACCCAGACCAGAGCGGGCTGAATGACTACCATCGCACCCAGATCCGTCGCCGACGATTTCCCCAACTACGTGGAGGCATATGCCGCCCAGGTTGGCAGCGCCGTTCCCGCGATCCAGCAATTGCGCGAGCGCGGCTGGGAAGCGTTCAATCGCCTCGGACTGCCCACCGCCAGACGCGGCAACGAACCGTGGAAGTACACCAACGCCGGCCCCATTGCTCGCGTGAGCTTCGCGCATGGCGACCACGCCTCCGGCGGGGAAGCGGAGCCAACCCAGGCGGATGCGCGCGCCGCTGCGCCCTGGCAATCGGACTGGCGCAATTTGGTGATTGTGGACGGAGCCTTCGCACCGAGCCTGTCGACCGTAAACGGAGACAGTCCGGGGATCGCCGCCGGCCTGGCCGACGCGTTGCTCGCCAATCTCGAACTTGGCTCAACGGTGTTGGGCTCCCTGGCGCCCCCTGATGAAGACGGGTTCGCCGCGCTCAATACCGCCTTTGCGGGCGATGGCGTGGGCGTCTCGGTGCCGCCTGGGGCGGATGCCGGCGTCATCAACGTCGTCTACCTGACCACCGGTCGTGGACAACCGCGAGCCACGCACCCGCGCCTCGTGATCTCCGCGGCTCCTAATTCCCGAGTCACCGTCATCGAGACCTTCGTCGGTCCTGACGTGCGCTACCTGACCAACGCCGTGATGGAAACCTCGGTGGGAGAGGGAGCCAGGGTCGAACACTACCGTCTTCTGCTCGAGGGACAGGAAGCCTACCACGTCGGCGTGAGCCGGGTTCTGCAACAAAAGGACTCCGCCTTCTCCTCGGTGGCAATCGCCCACGGAGCGGAGCTGGGACGCAACGATTTCGGCGTCACTCTGGCCGGAACCGGAGCGGAGTGCACGCTCAACGGTTTGTACCTCACCAACGGCACTCAGCACATCGACAACTACATCAACATCGATCACGCGGAACCCTACGGCACCAGTCGGCTGTTCTACAAGGGGATCCTGGACGGTCATTCCCGGGCCGTGTTCGGGGGCAATGTCACCGTACGCAAGCACGCGCAAAAGACGGACGCCCAACAAACGGACAAGAACCTCCTCCTGTCTGAAGAAGCCGAGGTCGACAGCAAGCCCAGCCTCCTGATTTACGCCGATGACGTGAAATGCGGGCACGGCGCGACGGCCGGCCATATCGACGAGGACACAGTGTTCTACATGCGCAGTCGGGGACTGGATCTGGCGACAACCAGCCGGATCCTGATCCACGCCTTTGCCAGCGAAATCATCGACACGGTGGCGCTGGAGCCGTTGCGGGAGTATCTCGACGAACGGTTCCGGAACGCCATCCCTTCCGCCAGCATCGCCCTGCCCATCGGAGGCCGCTCGTGACCGCCGCTACTGTGAACGCCCCCGCTTCTTTCTCCGGCCCGCTGACCAACGACGACGTCGAACGCATCCGCCGGGACTTCCCTGTCCTGGATCAGCTCATCAACGGGAAACCCCTGGTCTATCTGGACAACGCGGCCACTACCCAAAAGCCGCGGCCGGTTATCGATGCCATCAGCAATTACTACCTGCACAACAACTCCAACGTGCACCGAGGCGTGCACACCCTGAGCCAACGTGCCACAGACGATTACGAGGCCGGTCGTGAGGCGATTCGCCGGTTCATCAACGCCCCGGACTCCTCAGAGATAATCTACGTGCGGGGCACGACCGAGGGGTTGAACCTCGTCGCCAGCAGTTACGGGCGCAAATTTTTCCGGGCTGGGGATGAAGTCATCATCACCGGCATGGAACACCACTCCAACATCGTGCCATGGCAGATTTTGGGCAAAGAAATCGGCATCCGCCTGCGGGTCATACCCTTCAACGATCAGGGCGAACTGCTGATGGACGAGTACGAGAGCATGCTGAACGAGCGCACTCGGCTCGTATCCGTGGTGCACCAGTCCAACGCTCTGGGCACCATCAACCCGGTGTCGTCCATCGTCGAGTTGGCCCATGCCCGTGGTATTCCAGTAATGGTTGACGCCGCGCAATCGATACCGCACCTGCCCATCGACGTGCAGGCCATGGGCGCCGATTTCCTGACTTTCTCCGGCCACAAGATGTACGGACCCACCGGTATCGGCGTGCTGTGGGGACGGGCGGATCTGTTGAACGACATGCCCCCGTACCAGTCGGGCGGCGAGATGATTCGCTCGGTCACCTACGAAGAAACGATTTACAGTGTCATCCCGCACAAGTTCGAGGCCGGTACTCCGGACATCGCCGGCGCCATCGGACTCGGGGCAGCCGTTGAGTACCTGGAAGCCATCGGCATGGACCGCATCGCCGCATACGAGCAGGCGTTGATGCGCTACGGCGCCGAGCGTCTCGCCGCGACCGAAGGGGTGAGGCTGATCGGAACGGCGGAAAATCGTGGCGGCATCCTGTCGTTCTACATGGAATCGGCCCACGCCCACGACATCGGTACGATCCTGGACGCCGAGGGCATCGCCGTGCGTACCGGACACCATTGCGCCCAGCCCGTGATGGCGCGCTATGAAATTCCGGCGACGGTGCGGGCATCCCTGTCGTTTTACAATACCACCGAGGAAATTGACACCCTGATCAAAGGAATTGATCGGGTCATTGAGGTTTTCGGCTGATGGCATCGGATCTGAGCGATCTCTACCAGGAAATCCTGCTCGAACACAACCGGCGGCCCCGCAACTTTCGCACTCTGGAAGACGCCACTCACCATGCGGATGGGTTCAATCCGCTTTGCGGCGACGAAATATCGTTGCAGTTGCGCCTGGACGAGGACACAGTCGGTGACGTGGGTTTCCAGGGACACGGCTGCGCCATCAGTCGCGCTTCCGCTTCCCTGCTGACGCAGGCGGTCAAGGGTGCATCGTCCGAGGATGCGATGGCGATGTTCAACGAATTTCACCGCATGCTGACGGAAC
Organism: SAR202 cluster bacterium bin87; assembly: GCA_002238825.1. GTDB lineage: Bacteria > Chloroflexota > Dehalococcoidia > Lucifugimonadales > UBA3495 > Bin87. Next base: position 72,769 of record MPNC01000008.1, read on the forward strand.
CCGAGGCCGAGCTAAACTACGACCTGCTGGGCGACCTGGAAATGCTGGCCGGCGTGATCGCGTATCCCACCCGGATCAAGTGCGCCGTCCTGGCCTGGCACACGCTGAAAGCGGCCATGGACGGCGAGGGCATCGCCACCACCGAATAGGCGTATAGACGCCTCCCTGGGCCCGCCCCGATGGCTTCCCTGCCCGACAACCCCGACGCGCTGTATGGCGACGTCATCATGGACCACTATCGCCGACCGCGCCATCGCGCGTCTCTGTCGTATGCTGACGTCGAAGCCGAGGAGTTCAATCCCTTCTGCGGAGACCGGGCTACGCTCCAATTGCGTCTCAGTCACGCGGCCGGGCACTCACCCTCCATCCAGGACGTGAGCGCTCACGCTGAGGGTTGCAGCATCATCCAGGCATCCGCCTCGCTGTTGGCCGACAACCTGCGCGGCCGCACCGTGGAGCAGGCCGCCGACCTGTCCCAGCTGTTCCGAGACTTGATGCAGGGGAAGCCGCTGCCTCCGGTGGCTCTATCCGAGCTCGGCGACCTCGGGGCCCTGGAAGTGGTCCGCCAATACCCCGTACGCGTCAAGTGCGCCCTGCTTCCGTGGGTAGCGCTGGAAGAAGGCTTGCGGAAGCTGGGCCGGCGGGGCGCGGCGGGCGGTTAGTTGCTCGAAGGCGGATTGGAGGCAGGCCTCTCGGACAGCGCCTCCAGCGATCGATAACCGTACCTGGGCAGTTCGGGTGGCGGCTCAGCGGCGCCGGGGAACAGGTCGTACCTCTCCACGCGCAGCCGGTATTCGAAGCCGTGCCTCCGTCCGAATTCCTCGATCACGCCGTAGTACGGTTCGTCGTTCACCACGATACACGCGGCCGTGATGGGGGCGTTCTCGTAGCAACCCACCCGCCATGGGCCAACGGTGATTTCCACCTCCGCGCTGGTCACCGGGGCTCGGTCGACAATCTCGATCAAACGACGGGTTCCACCTTCGAAACTCTCAGTTCGGATCTGATATTCGAAGCCGGGCACGTACTGAAAGCCATCGATGGAATTTCGCCGGGGCCGTCCATCGACCAACAGGCAACGTTCGTCGGACTTCGGACGTTGCACCCGGGTTGGCGCTACCGTTACGTCGCTGACTGTGCCCACCGCTCGCGTCTTTGAGAGCACCTCCACCAGGCGATAACCGTACCTCCCCGCGTCCTGGGGAGGCTCCTTTTGACCCGGAAATGCGTCGTATCGTTCGATGCGAAGGCGGTACTCGTAGCCGGGCTCGTGGGTGAACCCATCGATCTCATCGTAGAAGGAACTGCCGCCCACAATCAGGCACATCCGGCGAAACGGCCCGTAGCACTCCTGGCGGGCCGGGCCCACGGTAATCTCTCTAATCGAGGATGATTCGCCCTTGGTACCGTCGATAGCGCTTTCGTAGACGCCATTTGCCGGCGGCTGCCCTGTGCAGCCGCTGGCAAGAGCCAACCCAAGCAACAGTAGAATCGAGATGGCGGCTGCGGCCACGATAGCGCGGCGACGGCCGGCCGGCGTCACTTGCCCTGCAATCCTCGCAGGTAGGCGATTTGACCGACGTGCTGGTACATCTCGCCGATGATCTGGCGGAACATGGCGCCCAGCGACATCTCGGGGCGTCGCTCCCGGGGGACGCGTTCCATGTCCTCCCGGGTCAGCGTGTCCAGATATGCCAGTGTGGACTGCCGCACGGAGGCGCGGTATCGGAGAAATTCGGGCAGGTCCACGCCGGGGAAGTTGTTCACCTGCTCCGCGGTGTGGCCGAAGCCGTTATCGCGAGTGGGCAGGCCGAACTTCTCGTGCCAGCCCTCGGTCTCCCACAGCTCCGTCTGGAACTGGGCGAAGAACTGGATCCACATGTCCTCGACGCGGACCATGTGCCAGAGAATCCAGCCGATGGAATTTGCATCAGCGGCCGGCTGCCAGGCGAGTTCGTCCGCCCCCAGGCCGTCGAGGGCATCTATCAGGAAGCCGTTTTCCTTGTCGAGCGCGTCAACGATGAATTCGTTGAGAGTCATTCGGTGACCTCCCGGTCCATCAGGCGGCAGCGGGCGCCAGGGTGCGGGCTCCCATCTCACGGTCCAGCAACAGCAGGGCGTCGCTGCGGCCGGCCACTTTGTCCAGGGAGGCAATCACGTCCCGGGCCGTTTTCTCTTCTTCAACCTGCTCGTTGACAAACCACTGCAGCATCACCTGGCTCGCGAAATCGGCACACTCGGCGGCAACGGCGTACAGTTGGTTGATCAAATGGGAAACGTGCTGCTCGTGTTCGAGGGTCTGACGCATCACGTCTTCCACGGCATCGAACTCTATGGGCGGCTGTTCAATGGGGAGCAGCGTAACTCGCCCGTCCCGGTCTTCCAGGTAGGTCAGGAGACGCATGGCGTGGTCGTATTCTTCCTGGCTCTGGATGCGCATCCAGTGAGCGAAACCGGGCAGGTCGATGGAATCGCAGTAGGTGGACATCGACAGGTAGAGGTACGACGAGTAGAACTCGGCGTTGATGTGGCGATTGAACGCCTCCTGCAAGGCGGTGCTGACGGCCATGTTGGTACTCCGCGTGAATATCTCTTGGGCGATGAAAGCCTGTTTGTTGCTCCGGCGCTCAGTCGTGGAGGAAACCCAGGACGGTGTCGAAGAACGCCTCGGGTCGTTCCACCTGTGGTATGTGACCGCATTGCGGGATGACCGTCAGCGTGGCGTTGGGCAGCAGGTCGCGGAAAGCCTCGCCGTACTCCGGGGGAATCACTTGGTCGGAATCTCCCCACACGATCAGGGTGGGCATCACGATGCGATGGGCCCTCTTTGTTAGGCCTCGCTCCGGAATCGGCCAGGTGAACTTGGCGACCGACTGCAGGGTCTGGATGCGGTCCAGGGTGTGTTCCAGCCGCGCCTCGGGTTCCGTGGGTTGCGCAACGGACGCGTGGGCCAGTTCCCCGTCGGAGTCGTGCCACAACATCTCACGGCGTTCGTCGGGCGTCAGGATGAAAAAGTCCGCCACCGGCGTGTCCTCCAGCCACAAGCCCAGCGAGTTCACCAGAACCAGCCGGGAGATGCGGTCCGGGCGGTGGGCCGCCAGTTCGGCGGCGCAGAACCCGCCATACGAATGCCCGATTAGATGGCATCGCTCGATCCCCAGGGAGTCAAGGAATTCTTCGAAGAACTGCACCAGGTCCCAGAGGTCGTCCAGATGACTGAGACCCGTGGATTGGGCGACACCGGGATGCGCCGGCGCATAAACGTGGTAGTCCTCCGCCAGCCGGTTCAGGTAATCCGGCCAACCGACGTAACCACCCGCGCCGTGCAGGTAGACCAGTGGGTCGCCGGAACCGCCTTCCGCGACCTGGACATTGAACATCCCGCCACGGACGGACACCATACGCTCAGTGTGCGCAACCATCGGTGAAGCACCTCGAATCCCTGTGTAAACTCGTATAAGACCGGTGGTCTGAACCTGCTCCGTCCGCCTGCACTGACGCAATGTACCGTAGCCGATTCCGAATGCCGGTCCGTTAATACCATACCATAACCCTCCGGCTGGCCCGTTCGTCGGCGGAAAACTGGTCAACCTCTACCGGTTCCTCACCCGCCGCTTCTCGCGTACGCCGTTTCAATGAAACGGTCCTTGCGAGCGAAGCGCGGCAATCTGCCTGGGGCAAGGAACGCCACCGAGGGAACGAGATCGCCGGGTCGCTTTGCTCCTCGCGATGACAAAATAGGTACGAGTGAGGACCCGTCGCTCGTTGACGCCCATCAATACTTGCGGCACAATTATCCGCGCTATGAAACTCCACGAGTATCAAGCCAAGGCAATATTCGCCCGCTACGGTATTTCAGTGCCCGATGGTAATTTGGCGCATACCGCCAGTGAAGCGGCTACGGCAACCGAGTCGTTCGGTGGTCGGGCCGCCGTCAAAGCCCAGGTGCACGCCGGCGGACGAGGCCTGGCCGGGGGCGTCAAGGTGGTGAGCAGCCCCGAAGAAGCCAGCAGCTTTGCTGCCGGTCTGTTGGGTTCCCGCCTCGTTACCAACCAGACCGACGCCGCCGGAGTGCCGATAGATTCGGTTCTGGTCGAATCGCTGGCCAACATCGGGAGCGAGATGTACGTGGCGGTGACCATGGACCGCGATCACCGGGGAGCGGTCATGATCGCCAGCGCCGGCGGCGGGACGTCCATTGAGCAGTTGGCATCCGAGGATCCCGACGCCATCATCACCGAGCCGGTCGATCCCGTCATGGGACTGATGCCGTACCAGTGCCGCAGGGTGGCAACCCGCCTCGGCTTGAGTGGCGCGGCTTTGCGCGACGCCGCGGAGGTGCTCTCGGCTCTCTATCGCATCTTCGTAGAAAATGATTGCTCGCTGGTTGAAGTGAACCCATTGATCGTAACCGGGGACGGCGCAATCATGGCCCTCGACGCCAAAATGGACGTCGAGGACGACGCGCTGTTTCGTCATGCGGACCTGCAACAACTGCGGGACCGTAACCAGGAAGACCCCCTCGAAGCCGAAGCGGCGGACGACGATATCGCCTACGTGAGCCTGGACGGCTCCGTCGGATGCCTGGTGAACGGAGCGGGTCTGGCAATGGCGACGCTGGATGTCGCCAACGCCGCCGGCGCGCCGCCGGCCAATTTCCTCGACGTCGGGGGCGGCGCTACCGACGAAAAGGTGGCCAAGGCGGTCAGCATCATCCTGTCCGACCCGAAAGTCGATCGGGTGCTGGTCAACGTGTTCGGCGGCATCCTGCGCTGCGACGTGGCAGCACGCGGCATCGTCCTGGCCTACGAGCAACTCCAGGCAGAACAACCGCTGGTGGTGCGAATGCTGGGCACCAACCTGGAAGAGGGAAAGTCAATTCTCGCCGCATCGGGCCTCAACGTTACTTTCGCCGACACGTTGACCGAAGTTACGGCGGCGCTTTCCAACCCTCCGACAGGCGTGTAATTTCATGGGGATCCTTCTCAACGAACAGTCTCGAGTTTTGGTGCAGGGCATCACGGGTCGCGAGGGCAGTTTCCACGCCCGAGCCTGCAAGGACTACGGCACGCAGCTCGTGGCCGGCGTGACGCCGGGCCGGGGCGGGCAGCTGTTTGACGACGCGGTTCCCGTGTTCAATTCCGTAGAGGAAGCGGTGGATGCCACACAGGCCAACGTGTCGCTGATCTTCGTGCCTCCCCCGTTCGCGCCGGACGCCATCGCCGAATCGGTAGACGCCGGGATTCCTCTGATCGCCTGCATCACCGAGGGAATTCCGGTGCACGACATGGTCGGCCTGTACCGGTATGTCAAGGCCAACCCGGCCCGGCTCATCGGGCCCAACTGCCCCGGGATGATCAACCCGGGAGCCCGGTGCAAGGTTGGCATAATGCCCGGCAACATCCACATGCCGGGTAGGGTGGGAGTAGTGTCCCGCAGCGGCACTTTGACCTACGAGGCTGTCGGCCAGTTGACCGAGAAGGAAATTGGCCAGTCGTCGTGCGTGGGCATCGGCGGCGATCCCATAATCGGCAGCAGTTTCGTGGACATCCTGCGCCTCTACAACGACGATCCGGACACCGACCTGGTCGTGTTCATCGGCGAAATTGGCGGCAACATGGAGCAGCAAGCCGCAGAGTTCATCGGTTCGCCGGAGTTCACCAAACCGGTGTGTTCATTGATAGTGGGGGCCACTGCGCCGTCCGGGAAACGCATGGGCCACGCCGGAGCGATTATCACCGGTGAGTCCGCCACCGCCGAGTCCAAAATCCGCGCGCTGGAACGGGCCGGAGCGCGCATCATCCCCACGCCTGCGGATATCGGCGATACCGTTGCCACGGCCCTTGTCGAGATCGGTCTCGGCGCGTAGGTTGGCCGCCTCACCGCACGTGGAGCGCGGTCGCTTTGCTCGGGCGACGCCATCCTGGCATCGGCGGATGTTCCAGGCGTTCAAACCGGACACCAATTCCGCAAACCGGAGATTTCGGGCTGTTCCACGCGCTTGACGCTCACCAACTCGGCGTGTACGATACGGTTGCCCAAGGTATCATTTTCCATCCGTTACTGATGTCCCAATGCGGACGCACCTGGGCACGCCGGCAACCGAATTGAGATAACTGCCGGCATAGCTCCCGATCAGGCAAGACCGCTAGGTTCCAACGAAGGAACGCCGAGTGTTCCACAGGACCTCCAAAGTGATCCTGAGTAACCTGTGGCATTGGATTCGCCGCTATCCGTATGCCCACTAAGTACATTTTCGTGACCGGCGGAGTGGTCAGCTCCATCGGAAAAGGCATCTGCGTCGCGTCTATCGGACGCATCTTGAAGAGCCAGGGGCTCTCCGTCACCGTCATCAAGCTGGACCCTTACCTGAACGTTGACCCGGGCACCATGTCCCCGTACCAGCACGGCGAGGTATTCGTCACCAAAGACGGGGGCGAAACGGATCTGGATCTCGGCCACTACGAAAGGTTTATCGACGTCGAACTGACCCGCGACAGTAACGTGACTGCGGGGCAAACCTACCTCGAACTCATCACCCGAGAACGGCGCGGCGACTTCCTTGGCGGCACCATCCAGACCGTGCCCCACCTGACCAACGAAATCAAGGATCGGCTTATCGGACTCGCCGAAAAATCCAACGCCGACGTCGTCGTGGTCGAGGTCGGCGGCACCGTAGGAGACATCGAGGGACTTCCGTTCCTGGAAGCGATCCGGCAGATGCGCAACACCGTGGGCCGCAACAACGTCTTCTATATGCACCTGACCCTCCTCCCCTACATCACGGCCTCCGAAGAGTTGAAAACCAAACCGACACAGCACAGCGTAAAGGAATTACGGAGCATCGGAATTCAGCCGGACGCCCTGGTCTGCCGCTCCGATGCGGATGTCACACCCGGCATCCGGGAGAAGTTGTCCCTGTTTTGCGACGTGGCTTCCGAAGCCGTGTTCCCCATGCCTACGGTGGGCAACGTTTACGAAGTGCCGCTGGTGATGGACTACTTTGGCGTGGGACGATGCCTTTCGGAATCCCTCGGTTTGAATGGGCAGACTCAACTGGATGAGTGGACCACTCTGGTCGACCAGATGAACGGCGCGACCGGCGAGGTTCCCATCGCGGTGGTGGGTAAATACGTGGAATATCCCGACTCCTACATGTCGGTTCGCGAAGCATTGCGGCACGCCGCAGCATCCTGCGGTTTGCGGGCAGATGTGCGGTGGGTTCATTCGGAAGCCGTGGAGCGGGACGGCCCGGATGCCCACTTGAGCGACGTATCCGGAATCGTGGTTCCGGGCGGATTCGGCCCCCGGGGAGTCGAGGGGATGATCGACACCAGCCAATATGCCAGGAACAAGCACGTGCCCTATCTGGGTTTGTGTTTGGGCATGCAGGTCATGGTGATCGACTGGGCTCGCGACGTCACCGGCCTTCGGCACGCCAATTCTTCGGAACTCGACCCTGATTGCGAGCATCCGGTGATCGACATAATGCACGGGCAGCGCGGCATCACCGATCTCGGCGGAACCATGCGCCTGGGCCACTACCCCTGCCGTCCGCAAGGCAACACCAGGACCGCCGACGCCTACGCCCGCAGTGAAATCAAAGAACGTCATCGGCACCGTTACGAAGTGAACAACGCCTATCGGGAGTGTCTCGAAGCATCGGGCATGATCATGAGTGGGTTGTCTCCGGACGGTGAATTGGTTGAAGCCACCGAGGTGCCCGATCACCCGTTCATGGTCGGCGTGCAGTTCCATCCGGAATTTCAGTCGCGCCCCAACCGGCCTCATCCCCTTTTCAGCGCACTGATTGAGCAGGCTCAGCAAACGGTACGCGAAGGCCGGCAATTGCCTTTCCGACGGGCCGGCGGATGGTCTTTTTCCGCGGACTGACAGTTTCCGCAGACCGGAAACTCCCCCATTTACAATTCAATTCACGCCCCGGCGCCAGCCGGTTCTCCGAACCCTGGTCAGTGAATTCGGCGCGCCACCGTACGTTTGGGCGACTTTTGGTCGCCGGCCCTGGTCGCTCGTTGCCGCGACATCGGCAACAGGACCGTCTCCCCGGTTCGAGGAGGATGCAGCAATGAGATTGTTTTTGGACACAGCCAACATCGACGAGATTCGCATGGGCGCCGAACTCGGCGTCATCTCCGGGGTCACTACCAACCCCTCCCTGGCCGCGAAGGAAGGCATCGGCGGCGCCGCCGGCTACCGGGCCGCGGTCCAGGAGATCGCCGACATTATCGACGGGCCGATCTCCGTAGAAGTGGTCAGCACCGACGCTCCGGGCATGATCGCCGAGGGTCGGGACATCGCAGAGTGGATACCCAATCCCTGGGTCAAAATCCCCAGCACCGAGGAAGGATTCAAAGCCATCAGTGTGCTGGCCCGGGATGGCATACAGATTAATCAGACGCTGGTTTTTACCGTCAACCAGGCGCTGCTCGGAGCCAATGCCGGGAGCACCGTGGTAAGTCCATTCGTAGGACGGCTCGACGATATCGGCCAGGATGGCATGGCGCTGGTCCAGGACATTGTGGCGGTTTACCGCCAGCAGTCCGTGGAAACCAAGGTGATGGCCGCCAGCATACGGGGAGCTCGACATTGCGTGACCGCTGCTGCGGCCGGCGCTGACATCTCCACGATACCCTACAACGTATTGACGCAAATGATAAAACACCCCCTCACCGACGCCGGCCTGTCGCGATTCCTGCAGGACTGGCAGCAAGCTTCCGGAGGCTGACAACATGGTCCGCGCCCGCACTGGCTCCCCGACCGCACCCCGAAGACGAAGGCGTCCCCCGGCCACTGACGAGGCCGGCGTCGCGTTGGCCGACTCCGCCCCGGCAGATGATGCGCCGGATGGAGGACCGCCGTATCCCAATGGATCTCACCCCGGACGTTACGTCGACGTCACCGAATTCACGTCGATGTCTCGGGAAGAACTCCTCGATTTGGCTCCTGACGTTGGTCTCAAAGACGACGAAGCGCTGGCCGACCTCACCCGGGACGCCCTGCTGAACCGTGTCCGGCATTCGGCTGCCAATCGCAACCTGCTGACTGCCTCGGGCATCCTGGAAGTGATGGACGCCGGTCACGGGCTGCTGCGCTCGTTGCAATACCCGCCGGTTTCGGGCGACGTATTCGTCGGGCAGTCGCAGATCCGCAGATTCAACCTCAAGACCGGCGATACGGTCACCGGGTTGGTGCGGCCTCCGAAGGAGGGCGAACGACGCTACGGTTTGACCCGAGCGACCAGCATCAACCTTCTAGACCCCGAGGAGCAGAAGCCGGCCTCGCGGCGCATCTACGAGTCCTTGACCCCCATTTTCCCGGACGACCACATCGTCCTGGAACACGCTCAGGGCGGGCTGTCATCGCGCATGATCGACCTGTTCGCCCCGATCGGGTTGGGCCAACGCGGCCTGGTTGTATCCGCGCCCAAGGCCGGCAAGACCACGGTCTTGCGCCAGATCGCCGCGGCGATCACCGAAAACCGCCCCGAGGTCCTGCTGATGGTCGTGCTCATTGGAGAGCGGCCCGAAGAGGTCACGGAGATGCGCCGCGCGGTCAACGGCGACGTGTTCGCGTCGACCTTCGACGAGTCGGTTGAAGAGCAGTGCCGGGTCGCGGAGTTGGCCGTGGAACGCGCCAAGCGCATGACCGAATCCGGACGCGACGTGGTCATCCTGCTCGACAGCATCACCCGGCTGACCCGAGCCTACAACCTCGCCCTGCCCACCTCCGGGCGCACGCTGTCCGGCGGAATCGATCCCGCCGCTCTGTACCCGGCCAAGCGCTTCATCGGCGCCGCCCGCAACCTCGAAGAGGGCGGCTCGCTTACCATAATCGCCACCTGTCTTCTCGATACCGGCAGCCGCATGGACGAGGTCATCTACGAGGAGTTCAAGGGCACCGGCAACATGGAGCTGCACCTGGACCGCCGCCTCGCCGACCAGCGTTACTTCCCGGCCATTGATGTGGTGCGCAGCGGCACACGCCGCGAGGAGTTGCTTTACGACCAGGAGGTCATGCCCCAGATCTGGCTGCTGCGACGCATGGTAACCCTGGCCTCAGGCGGCGACCAGGCCAACATGGGCGACGCCACCAAGCGCGTCCTCGAGCGCTTGGCCCGCACCCGTACCAATTCGGAATTTCTCACCAACCTGACCAAAGACTCCTGACGCCAATCGGGAGCGCTATCAAAAACTGGGAGGCGGGTTAGAAACCCGCCTCCTTTTTGTTGCTACGTCCCGGGATCAGGGTCGCCGCCCCCGCCGTTGCCGCCGCCTCCGGGGCCGCCTCCTCCTCCACGACGCCGCAGCACCAGCGCAACCACCGCCCCGATAACGGCCAACACCACAACCACCGCCAACACGATCAGCCCGATGGCCAACCCGCTGAGGCCGCCGCCTTGCGACGGATCCTCTGCCACCGGCCGGTCCCGCGTCTCGGTCTCGCCGGTAGCCACCGCCGCCACGATGGTGGAGGTCAGCGCCTCCTGATCAACGGTCGGCGGAGGCGGCACCGGAGTAGCCGTGGGTTCCGGCGTGGCCGTTGGCTCCGGTGTCGGTGTGGGTACCGGCGTCGGTGTGGGCGCCGGGTTCTGTATGTCGACCCGTGCGGATGACGTTGCGACGGTGTACTCCGACGTGGGGGAGATGTTCACAGTCAGCGAACCGGAATTGCTATCCTGGCTCTCCGATGTCGCCACGGAGTATTCGCACGTTGTGCCGGAGGTTATCACGCACTCGCCGCCGCCGTCGGTTACGAAGCCTCCGGAAGTCTCGTGGGTCAGTCCGACGGTGACGGTTGCGGTATGGGAGAGGGTGATGCGGAACCCGGCCGGCTCGCCGGCCACGATGGACTCGACGCCCGGCGCTGTTTCAATGCTGGCGACCAGCGGCTCGGTGGCCCCGGTTGCCGGGCTTGACCATTCGCCCGTCCCCTTGGCATTGTTGGCGCGCACCCGCACCTGGTACTCGGTGCTTTGGGACAAGCCGGTCAGGGTATGGCTTGTGCCGGCGCCATCATAGCCGGCGTCGATGAAACCGCCGCTATTGCCGACGCGGTAGTGCACATCATAGTCGGTGATGGTACTTCCGCCGTCGTCTGTCGGGTACGCCCACCTCACGATGAGGCTGAATGGCCCGTCAGCGCCAACCGCGGGGGCGGCCGGAGCATCGGGGGCGAACGTGGGCGGCACGTACGGTAGAGGGAGGAGGGTCACAGTGGCGACTACACCGGGCAGCCGGCTGCTGCCCTTGTACACGTGCAGAATCGCCGGGTGTGTTCGCTCCTCCGCGTAATCGCGGTGGTAGTCCTGGGGTATTACGGTGGTTCCAACGAATTCACCGGAACCGTCTGATGCGAACCTGGTCTCACCGTCGAACCGCAAGGCCGGGCCGTCGCTGGTCCGCACTGAGTAACCCTGCACGAACCGGTCCACCCCGCTCACCGTTACCCGGACGGGTTGCCCGATCCTCACTTCCTCGGGATTGACCTCCAGCCGGCCCGGGGTCACCACGAGGTCGAGATCCAGCGTCAGGTCGTGCAGCGGATAGCCGTCAATTTTGACAATCGGGCGAATCCGCTCGCCGCCCTCGGCGCGGGACGGCACACGGTATTCGAACTCCCAAGTCCCGCTGGAGGTGTATACATTGTGCTCTACCCGCCCGTTGATTTCGACGATGATGTTTGGCGGGTTGTAGAATCCGCGCTCCACGGGGAAGTTTGCGCCCCGGAACACCACGTAATCGCCGGGAGATACTTCACCCTCGTCAGGGAAAACGGTGAGGGTGGGTTTGGCGACCTTGACCGTGGCAGAAGCTTTGACCCCGACGTCGCTGGTGATCTGCAATTCTTCCTCGCCGTCCGATTCCACCAGCTTGGTGATGAGGTCGCTGTTGATGCTGCCGTTGGAGTTCAGCATCGCCACCGGAGCGACGAAACGCCCTCCGCTGTTGATTTCACGGCACCTGCTGACACTGTCCTGGCCCTGATCCAGAAACGCCAGCGGAACCCCGTCCAGGCTCACCTGACAAACTTCGTTGCCGGCGAGGTTGTTGGAACTGACGAGGAACTGCACTCCCAAACCGAGTCCACTGTCGGGCCGAACCGACAGGTCTGCGTCCTTGATGGTGATGTTGACGGACACAAAATTGTTTCCGAGCGTCATTCCGATGGTTACGGTGCCGCTTGCGCTTGGCGGGAGCGTCACGCGGACGGTGTCTCCGGAATGGCTCCACTGTCCGGATTGCAATTGCCGGCCGGCAACCCTGACGTTGCTCACATGCACGCCGGAGGTCCCGCCGACAATCTTGAGCGTCACCGTGTCGCCGGGGGACACCTCCTTGATGCCTATCACTTCCAGTCCAGCGGTGACGGTGATGATGAGGTTGTCTACGCTGACGACCCCGGCGCCATCAATCGCGCAAATCTGATACCGGCCGGCAGAACGAAACTGATTCGAACTGATTTCAACCTGCGAAGCGAAACGGTAATTCGAGCCTACGACGTTTACGTCGCCGATCTCGGTCCAACCGCTGCCGGTTGCGCTTGTACAAGCATCCGTTCCAGTCCCGGAAATTAGTCTGGCGTACAGGTCAACGCTGACGCCATCGGTGAAGCCGAAGCCCCTGACCTCAACGGTTTCGCCGTAACCGACTTCGCTGTCTCCAACAACCTCCAGCGCGGCGTCAACGGCAACGTTGCCCGTCAGCCTGGTACCGTTCCATTCGATACTCACTTCATAAGGATCATCATTGGTAGCCCGCTGATCCGGGAGCTGGAAGTTTTCCAGCTCGATCACGACCGGGAAGTTTGCGTCGCCACAAACACCGGGATCGCCGCTTCCCCGGCGCCACGATTGGCAACCAGGCAATGTGATCTCATGAGGCTCGCCTGATCCCACGGAATCATCCACCCAGTCAGGAACGAACCGTCCGCCGGCGATGATTCGCACGTCATCTTCATCAAACCCGGATGGGAAACCAATGTCTTCATGAAGAAATATGGTGAATTCCTGGTCCAACGGTCCCGGGCTACAATCGTCGGGTTTGAACCTCAGGGCAAGATCAAAGGTCGCACCCGGGGTAGTATTGTCGTCCTGGTCAATTTTCAGTTCGCTACAACTCTGCTGCGCCGACGCCGTCTCCGGGTTCGTGGCCCACAGCGCGACGGTCAACGCCGCAACGGCCAGCGCCAGCACCCCCACCGCCGGCCAGACAAAGGCACGACGGGATCCGCCTAACATAAAAAATCTTTCATATACGCGCACGGGTATCCTCCCTGGGTCTCCAACCTTTCATTCACGCCGCCCTACCAGTCCCGTAGCGGCCGACCTTTTCAGTATATGACACGCGGTGCGGTGACCGGCCGACCCTGGCCGGCCGGTTCAAGCCAATTTCGGCCCCACCAGCCAGTAAACCACGGGTTGGGCTACCCACCGCATACGTCGCGAATGTCCGAACGGCTTTATAATTCTTTCCAATAGCGTAGCGAAAGCCTCGAACCGCCTACGGCAAATCGTGCACACTGTCCGGGACGTATAATGTTCGTCTACAGCCTGTCCCCTCGCCGGCGGGCAGATCCAATATCATCCATGGGAGAACGCGCGTGGCTCCGCGCTCAGGCAACATACTGATAGTCGACGACGAAGCTGCGTCCGCGATCGTGCGCGCGGTGTGCCGCCGCCTCGAAGACGAAGGCTGGGGCACCACCGTGGTCGGCAAGGACGAGCACGGCTCCGCCGACGAGATGATGTGGGCCGCCCTGGACGCCATTGACCAGCAGTTGCCGGACGGCGTGATCCTGGACGTGCGCCTCGGTGAATACCGCGACGACCAGTTCAAGGGTCTGGACATCCTGAAACGCATCGTTGGGCAGCACCCTCGCCTCCCCGTCCTGATGTTCACCCAGTACAGCCAGGGCGTCGAGCGCGATACGGTGGCCCGCAGCGCCCTGCAGGTGGAGGCTCCCGTTGAGTTTATCGACAAGCTGGCCTCGCCCGAAGAGGTCGCCTTGCGCATCCGCCGCCTGGTGGGAGCAGAGCCGCGATCCATCGCGGTCGGTGACCGCATAACCGTGGACACCGACGCGAGGACCGTGCTGGTTCGAGACGTAAATGGCCAAACTTCGGCGGTCGCCGATGTGTCCGGACGCCGGTTTGACATCCTGCGAGAACTGGCCGAGGCCTGGTACCGCAGCCCCGGGAACATGGTGCCCTTCGACCGCTTGGAGCGTTACCTGGAGGGCGACGACACGCGCGCTTCGCTGCGGGTCCGGGTTCGCGAGATCAAGGTCTCCCTGGGTCGGGCCTTGGGCATCTCGTTGGGCGCCAACGATTTCATTGTGAGCGTGCGGGACCGCGGCTACCGATTGCTGCCCCCGCGCGAGTAGAGTGATCCCATGGCGGTTTTGACCCGGCGCCGACTTTCCTTCCACCCGTGGCCCGCCTTGGTTGGCATCGCTTTGGCCATTCTCGGCCTGGCGCTGATGGTCTCGTCGCTGTTCCTGTCGCCGGATCGGATGTTCCCGCAACCCTGGGCCATCGAGCCGTTGTCGTACATCGGCATCGCCGGCGTGGTTTTCGGCTTGGCGGTCGCCGTCAGCGTTTACGTAGTTTCCAGCATCCGTCACCGCCACGCTGACGGCCTCAACGGCGCGGACGACTGGAGCAAGCTGACCGAGCAGCATTTCGAGACGTTCCAGCACGACCTCGGTCGCCCCATGCGTCGCATCCTCGGCAAGTGCCGCGAGGCGCGTGGCGTGCTGGCCGCCACCGGAGAGGACGTGTCGGCCGTTATCCACGAACTGCTGGACGAGATCGAGGAGCAGGCGCCGTCGTTCCGGCTCATGATGGGTAACATCCAGGTGATGATCAACCTGGAAACCCCCGACGCGCCGATAGAACGGTATCCCGTAGAGCCCTCCGCCGTCGTCAGCCGCATCGTCGAACGCTACACCGGCCAGGCCGCCGAACAGGGAAAGGACATCGCGTGGTGGTCGGAGCCGGAGGATTTCGGCCTGGTGTATTCGGACGCCACCGCCCTGGAGCACATCATCGCCAACCTCGTGGACAACGCGCTCCGCTACGGCGGGGACTACATTGAAATCACCGTCACTCGTGATTCGTACAACTTCCAGGTGCGGGTGGCCGATGACGGTCCCGGCATTCCGGTTCATTATCGGGCGCACCTGTTCGACCGCGGTTGGACGCCACAACTGGGCCGCAGCGAAGAGAAAACCTCCTCCGGCCTCGGGCTGTACATCAGCCGCACCCTGGCCCTTCGGTACGGCGGCGACCTCACGGTGGAGTCGACCCTTGCGGCGGCGGAGGGCGCCCACACGGTGTTCACGCTGACGCTTCCCGTCGGGACCCCCGGCTCCTAGTTCCCGCGTTTCTGCTTCGGACCGTCGAACTTTGCGGCAACAGATCGTAGCCGTCACCGCCGCTATCGTGCTGGTGGCTTTGTTCCTGGCCCTCTGGCTGTCGAATCTGCCGGGTCTGCCCGCGGTCCCGTACCAGGCGACACGAGCCAATCCGACACCTACGACTACTCCGCTTGCGCCGACTCCCATCGTGGTGACGGCGACGCCAACTGCGGCGCCCACCCTCATTCCTACCGCTCTGCCCACGCCGACGGTGCCGCCCACACCCGTTCCCACGCCCACCCGGCGGCCCACTCCGACGCCGGTGCAGCCAACACCCACGCCGCGGCCTCATTTCCTGGAGGTGCATGATCCTCCCGACATGGCGACCATCTACGGTCCGCCCCTGATTATCGTTTCGGGCTCCACACTGCCCTGGTCCATCGTTGAGCTCATTTATTCCAGCAGCGCATTGCCGGAGCGAGACGTGAGGGTGCAGGCGGATGCCCAGGGCAACTATGCCAGCGCCGTACCGCTGTCTACAGGAATAAACGTAATCGAGGTCATCGGATACCACGGCTCATCTTCACGGCAGGAACGACAATTCCTTCAGGTCCATTACGCCGGCTCGCAGGAAGAGTTGACCCTGACGATCACCGACCCCGCGGGTGCATCCACGGTGAGCAATCGCATCCTCACGGTCACCGGGTTCACGGCGCCCGACGCTGAGGTAATCGTAAGCGACCTGATACCCGCATTGCCCGATCCCACCGGCCTTTGGGTTGCTGATCTGCTGCTTCAGCCCGGCGCCAACACGATCCGGGTGGTGGCATCCAGAGGCGACGAGGTAACCGAGGCCGTCATCACGGTCACCTACCAGCCCGGATCCTGACCGGCGCCTGCACCTACCCGCTGTCTGACCTCGAGTTTTCAAACGCCGCGCCGGTTCCGGCCGGGCGCTGTGGGATACCTGCCGTGACCTCCGCGTGAACCCTCACCCGCATCACTCGGGCCGGACAAGGCTTTTCCAAAGTAGCTTTTGTCATTGCGAGCGCAGCGCGGCAATCTGGCTCCGGGGACATGACACATACGGGAAAGCCCTGTCGCATCGACGGGATTGCCACGTCCTTTCGCTCCTCGCGATGACTTTGGAAAGGCTTTGCTGGCCGGGACCCGGGGCTACACCGGTGGATGTTTGTGTGGTAAAATAGGTTTGGCGAATTGTCTTCTTGGTAATTTGCTCTCTCATGACACAACTTGATGACGTAAAAAGCCGGCTGGACATCGTCGAATTGGTCGGCGGTTACGTTCAGTTGCAACGGTCAGGTAGTTCCTTCAAGGCGAATTGCCCTTTCCACCAGGAAAGGACTCCGTCCTTCTTCGTATTTCCCGATCGCCAGTCCTGGCGCTGTTTCGGCGCTTGCGCCGACGGTGGAGATGCTTTTTCCTTCGTGATGAAGAAGGAGCGGGTGGACTTCCGCGAGGCATTGGCCCGCCTGGGCGCCCGCGTCGGCATCACCATCACCGACCAGTCCGAGACCGCCGGTCGTTCGCAATTACTGTTCGGGATCAACGACGCTGCACGCCAATTTTTCCAGCGTTCCCTGGCGGAGCCCGAAGCGGCCTTCGTGCGCGAATACCTTCTTGGACGGGGTGTCAGCGAACGGTCGTTGCAGACCTTCGAGTTCGGCTACAGCCCGGCTCGGGACAATCGCCTGCTCAAGCACCTGACCGATGCCGGTTACTCCGCAGAAGACCTGGTCGAAGCCGGTCTGGCCCGCACAACGGACGACGGACGCTACTACGACCTGTTCCGCGGGCGGTTGATGATCCCCATCCGGGACTGGTCGGCACGCGTTGCCGGATTCGGCAGCCGGGCCCTGGACGACAACGCCACCCCCAAATATCTCAATACCCCTCGCACACCGGTGTTCGACAAGTCCCGGATCCTGTACGCCATGAACCTGGCCAAAGAGCCGGTACGCCAGCACGGCGCGGTCATCGTCGAAGGCTACATGGACGCCGTGATGGCCCACCAGCACGGGTTTGACAATGTCGTCGCGTCCATGGGAACCGCTCTCACGGAACACCAGGTGGCCCTGGTGCGGAGATTGACCCATCGCGTTACCATGGCCCTAGACGGCGACCCGGCCGGCCGCAACGCCACGCTGCGCAGCCTGGAATCTTCCTGGGGCGTTTTCCAACAACGCGACCAGAGGTCCGCGGGTCAGGCGGGCGCGTCGGTGCTGCAACAGCCGGAGGCGCTGGACCTCAGGGTTGCGGAGTTGCCACCCGGCAAAGACCCGGACGACTACATCCGGCAGTCCCCCAACGATTGGACCGAATTTATTGATGGCGCTTCCCCGCTGTTCGACTACCTCCTCGCCGCGTTGACCGACCGCGTCGACACGTCAACTGCGGACGGGCGATCCTGGGCCGCGCAGACCATGTTGCGGTTCGTGGCGCACGTTCCGGACCCGATCAAACGGGATTTCTACCTGGACGCCCTTTCGGCTCATTTTGGCGTGGACGTGGCAACCCTGCGCGCGGCAATGCCCATGGCGGCCCGCCCGGAAGGCCAGAGCCGGCGCACCAACCGCGCGCCGGTCACCGCCGACGACGCAACTCCGCTGCCGGGCAGCGACAAGAACGCAACCGAAGAGTTGGTGTTGAAAATTTTGCTTCAGCACGCAGAGCAGGTCGGAGAAGAAGCAGTGAAGTCGGTGCGTTCGGAGTGGTTTAGCCGAACCGAGAACCGGGAAATTTTACGGTACGTATTTTCTCGTATGGAACCCATCTCAAACGATGAGGTTTCCGTCACACCGGAATTGGAGCAACATTTCAATCAACTGCTCAACAGCGACCCAGTGCTGTCTACGCCGGCGAAGATCGAAAGCGCTTTGAAACAAGCATGTCTTCGTCTCCAGCGAGAGCACTCGATCGATCAGAACTCCCAATTGACTAGCGCAATGGACGAAGAGGCTTTAATGGATCCCAATTCTCCAGCGGCAAGCCTTTTGCGAGACAACAAGAACAGCCTGCGCGAGATCGACCAGCTACGGCAGCCGGCCTCGCCACACCACAGATAAGGGAGAGGTTTATGACCATCATCAACAACCGCCGCAACGTAATCGTGCCCGACGAAGACGGGGACTACGACGCGGGGGAATCGGTCGCCATCTCCGACGACTCGGACAACTACGGTCGGCCCCGCTCCACCGCGGCCGTCGCGGACGAAACCGACTACGAGGACGACCGCGCCGAAGAGGATGACGTGAGCGTCGCGGTCGTGATTGTCGACGACCCCGACTCGACCGAAGACGAGTGGCAAATCCGCCGCGCCGCCGCCGTCCGCACCGTGCTCCCTGAGCTGGACGGCCCGTCCGCCCGAGACATGGAACGCGAGGAGCGCGATTGGGCCGACGTCGACACTTCCGAGGGCACCGACGCACTGGACGACCCGGTCCGGATGTACCTCCGCGAAATCGGCCGGGTCGACCTGCTCACCTCCGCCGACGAACGCCGGCTGGCGCGTGAGCTTGAGGGCCTGAATCACCTGCGCAAGTTCGAGGGCATGAGCTACCTGTCCAAGCTGGACAACCCGGAGGAACTTGAAAAAGCCCTCGACGGCCAGCCGCTGCTTGAGTCCAAGGACACGTGCCGCAAGGTGGCCGCTCGCCTGGCAAACGGCTTCAAGGTCGACTACCTCCCCACCGTCGGCGACGTCGAACTGGACAACGCGGTCTGGGAAGCAACCATGCTGTTGTTGGCCCGCATCGCCAACGCGGCGCCGCTGGTCCGCTCCCTCGCTCGTTATCTTGAACTCAGCGAAGTCATGCCGTTGGACGAGGTCAAGGATTCCCCGGTGCTCCGCAAGGCCATCGACGCCGAGGTTTCGCAGGAGATGATTGACCAGGTGGCCAGTGACCTGGGGATCAGCCCCGAGGTCGCCTACCAGCGCATCGTGCAACTCTCGTTGGACACCTGGGTCCTTCCCCAGAATATCGTCGACGTGGTCACCGACTACGTGCCGATCTGGGCCGAGTTGCATCCCGATGGCGTGGAGGGCTGCTACAGTCCGGAACAGGGCCTGGACGTTCCTTCCGTGTACGTTCACGATGACCAATGTTCGCTGCTGCTGCTTTCCCAGTTGCTGCGCGACTCCGGCTTGATCGACCGCGTGGAGGAGAAGAAGCTTGAGGCCGCCGGCTACTACTACATCACGATGAAGAACGGCGAACGGGCCCAGACTCATTTGACCGAAGCCAACCTCCGCCTCGTGGTCAGCGTGGCCAAGAAATATATCGGCCGCGGCATGGCCCTGCTGGACATGATCCAGGAAGGCAACATCGGCCTGATACGCGCGGTGGAAAAGTTCGACTACCGCAAGGGCTACAAGTTCAGCACCTACGCCACCTGGTGGATCCGCCAGGCGATCACTCGCGCCATCGCTGACCAGGCACGCACCATCCGCATCCCCGTCCATATGGTCGAGACCATCAACAAGCTAATGCGACACCATCGCCGTCTGCTGCAGGAAAAGGGCCGCGAGCCTTCCACCGAAGAGTTGGCCGAAGCCATGGAAATGACGCCGGAAAAGGTCGAGGAAATCCAGAAGATCTCCCAGGAGCCGGTCTCGCTGGAAACCCCCATCGGCGAGGAGGAGGACTCCTTCCTCGGGGACTTCATCGAAGACCGCACTACCCTCGCTCCGGCAGACGCTGCCTCGGCGCAACTGCTCCGCGAGCAGGTGCAGGAGGTCCTGGACACCCTCACCGACCGCGAAAGTCGCGTGCTCAAACTCCGCTTCGGCCTGGAGGACGGTCGCACGCGGACCCTCGAGGAAGTCGGCCGTGAATTCGGGGTTACCCGCGAGCGAATTCGGCAGATCGAGGCTAAAGCGATCCGCAAGTTGCGTCACCCCACTCGCTCCAAGAAATTGCGCGACTATCTGGAATAAAGTCGTCGGACCGAAACGTTTCTGGTCGCGGGGCAGCGTTGAACGCTGCCCCGCACATTTTCTCCCGGATGTGTGTTCAACGCTCGTAGATTTTTTGTAAAACCGCCAAAGAACGCCGCTGGATATGCGGACAAGTCGCGGGCGAAAAGCCTATACTCCGGGCTGCATACCCAGTCTGGAACGGGTAAGGGAGGTAATGTCGGTGGAAGCGATGGAGTTGCCGATTTGTCAGCAGTGCAACATCGGGGCGTTGGTGCCACTCTCGGACTACGGTGCGCAGGGTGCCCCGGTCCACTATAAAGCTTGGACCTGCATCAACCCCAGCTGCGGATACAACATCAAAATCCGCAACGGAGATATCTTCGTCAACGAGCCAATCCGGGCTGGAAGGCACTGATCCTGGCGTCCCGCCGGAGTGGCACATTTGGGGCAGGCCGTCAGCATCTCGACGGCGTGGGACCGCGCGCATGAACCGAATATGGCGTGAGGAATAATCAGGGAACAGATATGCAGATTGGACTTGATTACATGCAGATGCGCACCCGAGCGCAATATTACGGGTTGCGCTGGGCAGGCATCTCTCTTCTGGCCGTCGGTGGGATATTGGCGGCTTCCGGCATCGCATACTACGGGTACCTCTACTTCTTGAGGGCGAGCCTCGACGATTACGAAGCGCTCCGCCAGGACGCAACATTGATCGAAGCTGCAGCGCCTGCCGGCACAGCCGGCGGGACTGGTGTGTCCATCGTCTCACTCCCCGCCGGCGCGTACGCCCAGCGGGTGCAAGAACTGGGTTACTCCGAGATGCCCAGCGCCGCCGCCTGGCCCGTGGGAACTCAGCCCCCGGCATCCCGCGTCATCGTTCCGTCACTGGGAATCGACGCCAGGCTTGACCAGGTCAGCATCTCGGGCAGTTCCATCGCCAATTACGCCGCAGCAGACAACCCCGCCGCCGGTTACGCCTCGGTTACCGCCAATCCTGGCGAACGTGGGGCAATATGGCTCTTTGGCCCGGCCGGCTCGGGCGTGCGCAGCTTCGGCAGCCTGACCCGCGCGCCCCATCTGCTCACTGAGGGCGATGAGCTGTTGATGTTTGTAAACTCCTCGGACCGGGACTACCTGTACGCGGCTACCCACAGCGAAGTGGTCAAGGCGGGAGACCTGCGCCTCAACAGCAGCGATCGGGCGACCATCCACCTCGTCGTCCCCGTCCCCAAGGGCTGGTACGACCATTTCCTGATCCTGAGCGGTGAACTGGTGGGCGTTCGCTAAAGGCGCCCCGCACCGGCCGGGAGGTTATCCGGTCTTGCTTCGTTTCTCTGCGGCTGGGAGCACCAGCCGCAGTTCGTATATGCGTCGCCCCCGCACCTGCGTGACCTCGATCGACGTCTGATCTGAAGCTACCACGTCTCCCACGGAGGGCATCCGCCCCAGCAGCGTGTAAACGTACCCGCCGATGGTATTGACGTCACCGGAATCGAGCTCCAGGCCCAGCACGCGCGACACGTCCTCCACGGGAGCCGTCGCTTTGACCAGCCAGGACCCGTCGGCTACGGGTTCCAGTTCTTCAGCTGCGGCATCGTCGAACTCGTCGTCAATCTCGCCAACGATCTCTTCGAGCACATCTTCCAGTGTGACCAGACCTTCCACACCGCCGTACTCGTCCACGACGATGGCCATCTGCAAAGACTTCGACCGCATCAGGTGCAGCAGATCGTCGACCGCCATATTCTCGGCGACAAATTCTGGTTCGCGCATGATGGAGTTGACGTCGGATTGCCATGCGCCCTCCGCCACCGTCTGCAATACGTCACTGATGTGAATGATCCCCACCACATTGTCCATGGTGTCCTGGTAAACCGGCACTCGAGTGTGCCTGGTGTTGACCAGCATCCGCACCAGTTCGTCCATTGCGGTGGTCACCTCTACGGCCTGCACGTCCAGCCGCGGCACCATGATGTCCTTGACGTCATGATCATCCATGTGACTGATGGACCGCACCATGTCGATGTCGTTGCGGTCCAGGTTCATCAGCTCCGCCGGGGTCAGTGTCGGACCGTCCGCATGGCCGTTCTCCTGGTCCCCATCGGGACCACCATCCATCGCGATCGGAAGGCTGGGTTCGATTGCGGAACCGGGCCAGTTGGCATAGCCGATCCAACGCCTCGGGTCCGCCAGCCGGCGAACAACCCGGGGCGACTGACGGGCCCACAGACGCGCGCCGAGGTAAACGCACGCCAGACCCGTGGAGGTTGCCATCACCGCCACTGCCAGTGCGATGAAGGCCGGGGATCCGTTGGCCAGCTGGTACGCAATCGCCAGGGCGGAGCCGCCGGCTGTTGCAGCGGCGGCGGCTAACAGGATCCCTATCGCCGGGGATGACGGCCGCGCCAGAAAGACCGCATTCGCCTGGCTTTGTCGTCTGGACGCTGCCGCGACGCTGGCCCAAGCAAACAGCAGCAGCGAGGCTGCCAGGAACAATAACGGAGGTAAGCTACTATCAGTTTCCAAGCCAGTGGCCCTCAACCGGCGCTCGCGGCGCCGAGAGCGGGTCATTCGCTCCCGCTTTGTTATTTCGGGAGGAGTCTAGCAGGAACGCCGACGGCCCGTCTACCCTCCGGGACATCGCGGGTAACCACTGCTCCCGCGCCGGTGGCCGCGCCCTCTCCGACAGTCACCGGCGCGATCAGCATCGTGTCGCTTCCGATGAACGCGCTTGATCCAATGACGGTCTGGTGCTTGTCGACTCCGTCGTAGTTGCAGGTGATGGTACCCGCCCCGATATTCACGCCGGCGCCGATATCGGCATCCCCCAAGTAGCAGAAGTGTCCCGCCGCCGTGCCCGAGCCCACGCGGCTGTTTTTGACCTCGACGTAATTCCCGAGATGCACGCCGGCCTCGATCCACGCCGCCGGACGCAGGTGGCTATATGGCCCGATTTCCACGTCGTCCTCGACCCGGGCCTCTTCGATCGTGGATGCCACAATGCGGCAACGATCCCCAATCGCAGAATCCCGGATACCGGTGTTGGGGCCGATCTCGCACTCCTCGCCGATCTTCGTGCCGCCGGTGAGCATCGTGTTGGGTTGCAGCACGGTATCCTGTCCTATCGCGACATCAACGTCGATGTACGTTGTGGCCGGATCCACCAGCGTGACGCCGGCTGACATCCAGGAGCGGTTGATACGATCCCTGATCACCGCCCCGGCCGCGGCCAGTTGCTCGCGGTCGTTCACTCCCATCGCCTCGTCCGCCAGGGCGATTGGCGCGGCCTCAACAGCGTCACCGGCGTCGACCGCCATGCTCGCCAACGCAGTCAGGTAGCGCTCTCCGGACGCAGATGCCGGCGCCATCTTCACCGACTTCTCCAACCACGAACCGTCAAAGCAGTAGACGCCGGTGTTGACCTCGGCCAAGCCGTTATCGGGTTCATCCCGGTCCGCCGCCTCCTGGATGGCCACAAGGTCGCCCAGTCCGCCCGGGTAATGACGGTCCGTCCGCTTGATGTGCCCCAGGTCCGGTCCGAAAGCGCCGGGCGCCGACAGGATGGTCATCCTGCGCTTCGAGCCGGCTCGATGGCTTTCCATCAATCCGAGGATCGATTCGGGTCTTACCAGGGGGGTGTCCGCGGCCAGCACCACCACCAGCGACGACACGCCCGGCAGAGCGCGGATACCGCACTCAACCGCATCCGCCGTCCCTTCCGGCTCAGTCTGAATGGCATACGTGACCTGGTCGCCCAGGATACCGGCAATCGCATCCCGGTTGTCCGGGGATGAAACCACCACCACTCGTCGGATGCCGCACTCATGCAGTGTGGCAATCGGGTAACGAATGAGTTCGCGACCCGCCAAGGTGTGCAGCGGTTTCGGAACGCGCGAACGCATCCTGGATCCGCGACCCGCTGCGAGCACTATCCCTACGGCGTCTATTTCGGAGTTGATCGCGTTCATGCGGCAGCCTCGCGTCATTCCTGTCTGCACTGACGGTGTGCCAAATTATAGCAGCGCGCCACCAATGCCCTGGACGCGGCTTCCCCGCCAGCGACGGTACGCCCCTGCCTCCAATAAGCTCCGGGCCTCATAGCGCAAAGAGCCAAACCGCCGCCCCGATGATCAGCCCCAGCAACAATCCCCCAGCATGATTTACCCGCACCGCCGTGGACCCGTATCCCAGTCGCTGTTCCAACCCTCGCCCGAAGATGCCAACGCTGATGACGCAGATGACGCCTGCGAACGCTAACGGCGCGTACACCAACGCCGGGCTTTGGGCGTCTTTGAACAGCCATGCCAGGACAATCAACACCCCTATCGCTCCCAGGGACAGCACCATGCGCAGCAGGCCGATTCGAAACCCCCAGCCCATCAGGAAACACCAACCGGCGAGGCCCAGCAAATGCCACGGGGAGTCAAACAATCCGAAAATCACGCGCCGATTGTGCCTTTCCGGTGCCTGGGATGCAACTCGCCCCTCGTTCACTCCATCAACGCCGCCGGGGTTGATGTGGCACAATGAGGCGCAGCCAAAGCAGGACATCGAGGCAATGAACAGCAAACTCATACGGGCCGACGGCCGACGACCGGACCAGGCGCGCAACGTCAGCATCACTTCGGGATGCCAACCCTTTGCCGAAGGATCCGCCATGATCGAAATGGGCAACACCGCAGTGCTGTGCGCTGCCTCCGTCGAGGAGCAGGTGCCCCGCTGGATGCAGGGGCGCGGCACCGGGTGGGTGACGGCGGAATACGACATGCTCCCCCGCGCCACGTCTTCCCGGCGGTCCCGCGACCGTGATTCCGGCAGAACCGCCAGCCGATCCCAGGAGATCCAACGCCTGATCGGCCGTTCGCTCCGGGCCGCCACCGATTTGGAAGCCCTCGGCGAGCGGGCAATCTACCTGGATTGCGACGTGCTCCAGGCTGACGGCGGGACGCGCACGGCCGCCATCACCGGCGCATTTGTGGCGCTCAGCCTGGCCCTGAACGGTTTGGTATCCGACCAGAAGCTGGAACGGGTCCCTTTGATTTCCTCCGTAGCCGCCATCAGCGTTGGGCTATCCGGCGACAGCTTGCTTCTCGACCTGGATTACTCGGAAGACTCCACCGCCGACGCCGACTTCAACATCGTGATGACAGATGCCGGTTCGGTGGTTGAAATCCAGGGCACCGCGGAGGGCAACCCGTTCCCCCGTCAGCGGGTCGGAGAAGCCCTGGCCCTGGCCGCGCGTGGCATGGAGCCGCTGTTTGCCGCGCAGCGTGCGGCGCTGCGGTGAAACGGTCGGGTCGCGGTTTTACACCAGACCGTTTCGACGAATGCGATCTCGTGGACAATCGACCACGGTCGGGTATCAGCCCACCACCGCCCCTTCCGCATCCAGCACCGTCAGCTCGTAACCCAGTTCCCGCAGCGGCTCTTCGACACGCTCCCGGTCGCCCACAACCAGGACTCGAAGTCGGTCCGTTGACAGGTATTTGGCCCCCACCCGGTGAGTGTCCGCCAGGCTGACGCCGTCCAGTCTTTGCTCGAAAGTGCGGAAGTAGTCCATCGGGAGGTCAAACTGGACCAGCGGGATCAGTTGGCCCAGCAACTGGGCGGGTCGTTCGAACCCCGACGGGTAACCGAGACGCAACCCATTCCGCGCGTTTTCCAATTCTTCGGCAGTGAGCGGCCTTCCGCCGCTGATGTCCTCAAATTCCCGCAGCGTCTCCACCACCGCCTCCCGCGTCACCTCCGTCTGGACGCTCCCGCCGGCGGACAGCAGCGATGGGGCGTTGTACCACGAGATCCCCGAATTGTAGCCGTAGGAGTAGCCTTTATCCTGCCGCAGGTTCTGGTTGAGGCGAGCGGAAAACTGCCCGCCGAAGGCGTAGTTCAATACGGACAGCGGCATGTGATCCGCGTCCCGGCGTTCCACCAGCGGCATGCCCGCCCGAATCACGGACTGGGCGGCGCCAGCTTTGTCGATGAGAAATAGGCGCGGACCCTCGTTCGCCATTCCAGCCGCGACGTCCACACTTGCGACGCCGTCGGTTTCGGGCGACCAATCGCCGAAACACGCTTCGGCGACAGCAACCGCTTCGTCCAGCCCGACGTCTCCGGCCACCAGCAGGCACAGGCGATCCGGTCGCAGCGCCTGGCGATATCGAGCGACCAGATCATCCCGGCTCGCGGTCGACACGGTGGCCTCGTTGCCCAGGTTGGAATGCGCGTACGGAGACTGCGACCCGAAAATCAGGGCCCCATAGTTGGTGTCCGCGACGAACCCGGCATCGTCCCGGGCCCGTCGCAAGTCGGTCAAACGCTCGCGCCGCACCCGCTCCAGCTCGTGGTCCGGGAAGCTGGCGTTGCGCGCCACATCGGCCGCCAATCCCAGGGCGTGCTCCCAGTGCCGGTTCAGGGTCTCTGCGGTCAGGAGCGTCACTTCCTTGCGCGCCTCCACCGAGAGCCTCGATCCGATATGCTCGAAAGCCGCCGCGATCTCCTGGCTGCTCCGGTTGGCGGTGCCTTCGTCCATCAACGCAGCCATGAAGGAGGTCAGGCCCGGCAGGCTCGTGGGATCTCCGATGGCGCCGGCCTTCGCCAGCAGCGCAAAGGTCACCAACGGCGTTCCCGGCCTGTTGACGACGGTCACTTCCATCCCGTTGGATAGTCGAGCCTGTTCCGGTGTAGGAGGGACGAACGATGGCGTCGGGCCACCGGTGGGCTGCTGGGTCCGGTCGAGCGCTACGGTGGCGGTGCTCAGGGAGCGCTCCGGGTAAACGCGCATTCGAACCTGTCCGGCTTCCATGAGCCGGTGGTGCGCCTTCATCACGTCGTCCAGGGTCACGCTGCGGTACTGCTCCATCACCCGGTTCAAACCGTCCGGGTCGCCGGTGAACACGTTGAAGTAGTTGAGGGCGTCAGCGCGGCCGCCGAAACCTCCCACTCGGGAGAGCGTCCGGTGATGCTGCATCTCGATGCGGTTAACGGCCCGCTCGAATTCCTCTTCCGTCGGCGGGTTGTCGGCGATGCCTGCCAGCACGGCCTCCGCCGCGTCCTCGACTTCGTCCAGCGTGTGCCCGTCGGCCGGCGTCAGTTCCATTCGAAACTGACCGGCGATTTCCGCAGCGTGGTAACCCAATGAGGCGGATTGCGCGACCTGCTTTTCATAAACCAGCGTGCGGTACATCCGGCTGCTTTGCCCGTCGGACAGGATGGCGCGCAGGATGTCGCCCGCGTCGTCGTCGCCCGAGAAATTCGCGGGAGCCAACCAAGCCGCGTAAATGCGGGGCAGCGTGACCCGATCGGTCATTTCCAGGTCCACGCGGCCTGATAGCAGCGAGTCGGCCCTTTCGATGCGGCGCACGCTCGGCGCCGGGTCCAGGTCCGCGAAGTAGCGATGCGCCAGGTCCAGCGCCTCGGTCATGTCGATGTCCCCGGCGATGGCCAGGCTGGCGTTGGACGGCGAATAATACTGGCGGAAGAATTCCTTCACGTCTTCCAGGCTGGCGGCGTCAAGGTCCTCCTGCGAACCGATGGTCATCCAGTGGTACGGATGTGGCAGCGGAAACAGCGACTGCTGGATGTGCCACTGGGCCATGCCATAGGGGCGGTTTTCATAGCTCTGCCGCCGCTCGTTCTTCACCACGTCGCGTTCGGTATCGAACCCTTCCTGGTCCAGCGCGTCCAGCAGGAACCCCATCCGGTCCGCTTCGAGCCACAGCGCCAGTTCGAGGTAATTGGAGGGAACGTCCTCCCAGTAGTTGGTCCGGTCGCCGGTGGTCGAACCGTTCAGACTGGCCCCGATCTTTTGCAGCGGCTCGAAATGGCTGGCATTGTGGTGCCGCGTCCCACGGAACATGATATGCTCGAAGAGATGAGCGAATCCGGTGCGGCCGATCTCCTCGTCCTTGGAACCTACGTGGTACCAAACGTTGACCGCCGCCACTGGTATGGAACGGTCTTGATGGAGTATCACGTCCAGACCATTGGGCAATGTGTGTTTCTCAAAAGCGATGCCAGCCATAACCACTTCCTTTCCCTACGTATATTCTGGACGCAACGGGCGCGCACATTGTAGCACCGGGCCGGACGCCGCACGTTGGGATGCAGCCTGCTGCGCATAACCGCTCCTCATCCCTCTCACCGACATGTTGTACGAAGTAGAAGTAGTCGCCGACGGCAACAGCCCCATGGACCTCAATCGCGTCTTCGATCTGCTGACGGACCCGCAGCCGATCGTGCGCCTTCTGGCTCCCGATCCTATGGGCGAGGACGTCTGGTGCGACGTTGTCGGATGGGAGAACGGGGAACCCTGCCCCGCCATGGCCGCGCAGTCCGAGGACTCCGGCGAAGGCGTGATCATGCTGATCTACGGCGGCGAGGACGGCATCCGCCTCCGGCCCGCCGACAGCGCTGATGCCTGGGGTATCGGTGCAACTGGCCAGTGGGGAGAAGCCTGCCTGATGCTGGGCAGCGATGTCCGCATCGAGTACGCGCCGGCCGATTGGGACTATTCCCAACACCCCCACTGAACCCGCAGGGACCTACCCGGTCGCGGCCTCAGTGTCGCCCGGCTCCGGTTCGTCGTCCCATTGATCCGGCTGGGCTTTGATTTCCGCCGTCAGCGTTCCCATCACGCCCGGCAGGTCGCGCCGGTATCCGCCTACACGGTCCTTTCGCGGCCGCAGACGCGCGGTCGGGCCACCGCTCAACTGCCGGTACAGTTCGTCGCCGTCGTTGTTCAGGCAGTCGTCCATGCACAACGCCGCCACGTAGGAGCGGCGCGCCGCAGAATTCGCCTGGCGTTGCATGATCTCCTGGTACAGCCGCCAGCACGCCGGGCTCTCCAGCGCGTCCCGGGAACACAGCAACGCCACCCGGTCAAAGTCCCGGAAACGGCTCATCGGCGGGATCACCGAAGCGTTGTACGCCGTTTCCTCGTCGTCCGCCAGCAGGCTCCAGCACTGCAAACCCATCGACCTCAGCTCGGTCTCCAGCCATCTGACGATGGAGTCATCCACCACTGAGCCGATCAGCAAAACCCGCCGGTGTGGCGTCGCCTGGTTGTTCCGCCGGGAGTGGCCTTCGATGAACTCGGGTGGTACTCCGGCCGGCCGCAGGAACGACTCGGGGATGCCTCCGTTGGAACGCGCCAACGTGTCGGCTCCGACGATGCTGGGGCCCTCGTGGCGCAGCGTTTCCAGTCCCAGCGCGCCGCTCAGGTCGCAGTCGGCGAACAGCGTCATATCGAGGACCACGTCCTCCAGCAACGTCCGGTCCAGACGGGTGCGCACCAGGACGGCCCGGCGCAGGTCGCAGCGGGTAAGATTCGCGACGTCCAGGCACGCCGCGCTGAGCTTGGCTCCGCTGAGGTTGGCGTCGGTCAGGTCCGCCATGGTCAGATCGGCCTCGGTCAGGTCCGCGCCGGCCAGGTTCGCGCCCACCAGCGTCGCAAACGCGATGTCGCAGTTGGAAAGGTCGGCTCCCCTCAGGTCGGCATTCTCCAGGTTGCTGCCCCGGAGGTCCGAGCGCAAAAACGAGGCCTCGGCCGCCTGGCAGTCGGCAAAGTTCGCCCGATTGAGGTTGCAGCGAGTGAGAAAAGCCCCGCGCAACCGGGCTCCGCCGAAGTTCGCGTGCCGCAGGTCCGCCGAGGTCAGGTCGATCTGGGTCAGATCGTCGAACCCCAAGTCCACGCCGGGCATCTTGATCCCGCTGAGATATGCGCCCGACAGATCGAGACGCGGGCGGCTTTGAAACTCACGCGCCCGCCAGCGCGCTATGGCAAACGTTCGCCTTTTGGCGACAGCAACATGCTCAGGGTTCGCCAAGCAATCGCTCCAGCGTTGTGCCTCGACCCTAGTCGTCGCCCACCGGAAGTGCCGCCTCGCGCCCAGCGAATGCCGGCATCACTTCGTCGGCGAAAATGGACAACTGGTTTTTGAACTCGCTCCACGGCATGCCCTCCGGCCACTGGAGCACAATGTCCTCCAGACCGGGGTACTTGTCCTCGATTTCCCGCAGGAACCCGATGAAATCGTCGGGGTTCCCGCAGAACCAAGCCTTCTGATCCACGCCGTCCTCGATGCGCGGCGTCCGCGCCGGCGCGCCCGGCGTGCCCCAAGGCCGGCCCTGCTCGTCGGTGTATCGGACGAACCCGAAGGGCGCGAACCACTTGTACCGCTCATCGTGGAACGGCCTCACCTTTTCCATGGCTTCTTCCCGGCTGCCGGCTATGTAAAAGCCGAAGCCCAGCGCCATGTCGCCGCCCAGCGGAATGTCTCGACCGGCTTCCGTGGCGGCGTCGTGATACTGGCTAATCATCTGCTCAGCGTACCGCTCGCCGGTCAGCGCCACCATGGCCTTGACTCCGCGCTCGGCGATGTAGTTCAGCGTCCGCCCACTGGCGATGGGCTGCCAGATCTCCACGGGCCGGCTCACGGGCCGGGGCACCATGGTGATTTCCTTCAGGTCGTAGCCGCGATAGGGGACTTCCGGCGGGATGGTGTAGTACTTGCCGGAGTGGCTCCAGGACTCTTCGTTGAACGCCTTGAGGATGACTTCCATCTGTTCGAGGAAGAGCTCGCGGTTGGCGTCGTTGTCGATCACCGGCGCGCCGAAAGTCTCCACCTCCCGCGCGTGGTAGCCACGACCAACGCCGAAGATCATGCGCCCGCCCGTAAGGATATCGGCCATGGCGAAGTCTTCGGCCACCCGCAGCGGATGCCACATGGGGATGATATTGAACGCCTGCCCGAACTTGAGGTTCTTGGTCTGTCCCGCCAGGTGTACACCCATGAGGATCAGGTTGGGGATGCACTCGTAACCCTCGTGCTGGAAGTGGTGCTCGGCCATCCACATGCAGTAGAACCCGCGCTCGTCCATGTGCTTGGCCAGCTCTTCTGCATGATCGTAAGCCTGGATCAGCTGTTCGTTGCTGTAACGGCGCTGGTCGGCCGGCGTGCCGTCCGCGCCCACGTTGTCCAGGTCGATCTGCCCCACGTACAGAACCGAAAACCGCTTAATCATCCGTTCAATACCCCGTTGGAATAGTAACCGGAGCGCATTATAGCACGAGGCCCGTAACAGGCACCGAAGTTAGGGTATGCGCGTCGGTAGGAGGCTGGGGTTCAGGGTCCACGGATATTGAAGGTTTGTCTCTCTCCGATTGCTCTGGGAGCGAACGCCGCCAACGCGTCGTTTGTTCGGGATAACCTGCCGGAATATAATGATCCTAGAAGTTGTTGGATGAAATTCACCGAGTATTTTGTAACCATGCGTCAGCGGCCTGATCGCGCATTTATCCAGTTGGATTGGATACAACGAGTGATCGACCACCCGGTCAGAGAAATCGTGCAAAGCGACGGGCGCATCCGGCGCTGGGCTCCGATCCAGGAGATGGAAGGGCGGCATCTGCG
This sequence comes from SAR202 cluster bacterium bin87, assembly GCA_002238825.1. Classification (GTDB taxonomy): domain Bacteria; phylum Chloroflexota; class Dehalococcoidia; order Lucifugimonadales; family UBA3495; genus Bin87. The sequence goes on from MPNC01000008.1 coordinate 104,500, forward strand.
TGTTATTCTGCTACCCGACGCTACTACGGTGCACAATGCCTTCTTCGATAGGACTTTCCGGCCATGAGAATCCAGTATTTCCCTGATACCGATACTCTCTATATAGAGCTTTCGCCGTCGGAAGTCCGCGAGACGCGGGATTTGGATGAGGATACCATTGTGGATCTGGACGCTTCTGGCCGGCTCTGTGCCATTACCATCGAGCACGCCAGTGACCGAACCGCCATTCCCGCTTTTTCCTATGAGGAGATTACCGTCGCGACTACCGAGTCGCTATAATCCTCCGGTTCTATTCCTAAATCCCAATTGTGAAACAGGGAGGCAATCCCATGGATTTGACCCTCAACGGTAAGGTAGCAATGATCACCGGCGGCAGTCGCGGTCTGGGTCGGCAATGTGCTCTGTCGCTGGGCCGCGAAGGCTGCGCCGTGGCCATCTGCGGACGCGACGGCGATCAGGTTGAACAGACGGTATCCGAACTGAAGGGGCTGGGAATCAAGGCCAGCGGGAGCCAGGCCGACGTCACCAGCCCGGGAGACGCCGAGAAGTTCCTCCAGGAGACCACCGACACCCTGGGCGCTCCCGACATCCTGGTGAACAACGTGGGCGGCCGCCGCGGCTCCGTCCTCTTCGACGAAACCTCCATGGAGCAGTTCCTGGAGGGCCTGGAAGTCAACCTGATCTCGGCGGTGCGGATGACCAAACTGGCTCTTCCCCACATGCAGGCGCAGGGCTGGGGCCGTGTGATCAACATCTCCTCAATCTACGGGCGCGAGCATGGCGGCTCGGTTGACTACATGACGGGGAAGGCGGGAATGATCGCCTTTTCCAAGCACCTGGCCCTGCAACTGGCACAAACCGGCGTGCTCGTGAATTGCGTCGCGCCGGGCAGCATCGACTTCCCCGGCAGCACCTGGGACCGTTTCCAGCAGAACAACACCCCAGAGGTCGTGGCCGAGTTCATCGACCGCAACCTGCCCATGGGCAAGTTCGGCTGGCCCGAGCCGATCGGCGAGACCGTGGCGTTCCTGGCCTCCGACCGCGCCGGCCTGATCACCGGCGCCTGCCTCAACGTGGACGGCGGCCAGTCCAAATCCCTGTTCTAGGATCATCGTCAGAATCAGGATTTCAGGATTTGCCGGATTTGGTTAATGCCACCGGTCGGCATTTCCCAATCCTGTCGAGCCCAAAATCTGAAAATCCTGATTCAGACGACTACACCGGTTGGTGCGCCGCTCCTACAAATTCGAGCCACGCCTGCACGCACTTTTCGGGAGCCGAGTGCTGGACATAACCGCTGGCGCCCGGCACCCTGGCCAAGCGGCAGTTGGGCATCATTTCGGCCTGCCCCTGCGCCCGGTCCGGAATGTCTCCCTCGCTCAGTTCGCCGACCATCGCCAGCGCGGGAGTCTGGATCGCCGGCAGCTTTTCCGAAAGGTTCTGCGTTCCCAGGTAGGCCAGCGTCTCCAGCACCACGTGCCGTGAGGTCTGGGCCATCTGCTGGATGTACCATTCGTGGTGCTCAGGCGCCGCGCCGGCGCTCACGCGGCGGCCGCCGGTGGCGCGCGCCCAGCCTGCCACGCCCTCTTCCGCCACCAAGCGGTAGTAGTTCTGGTAGGTATCGACGCCGGTGAAGTTGTACGGCGACGTGCATGTGGTGACAGTGTGGAGGCGCTCCGGATACTGGTACGCGAACTGCAGCGCGATGGTGCCGCCGATGGTCTCGCCGATCAAATGCACCTTGTCCAGTTCCAGGTAGTCCAGCAGGTTCCGCAGGTCTCCCGCGAAACCCTCCAGGGACCAATCATAGCCGGGCTCGGGCACCGTTGAACGCCCGAAACCCCGCATGTCCACTCTGATCACCCGGTACTGTCGGGCCAGCAGCGGGGGCCATGCGTACCACAACCGCGCGTTCTTCGCGTTGCCGTGGTGCAGCACGATGGTCTCGATGCCGTCCGGGTCGCGCCACGGATCGGTGAAGTTATCGTCGTCGTAGTACATCTCCAGGTCGCCGGCCAGCGGGGCAATGGGCATGATGATCTCCTGCGTTGGTTCGCCTGAGCGCGTGAGGTCTGTTTAACTGAGAGCGGATGCGCGGTGATCCGGTCTACACGCCGAGTCCGCCGCCGGGTGTCTGGTCAGCCAGCGGGATCTGCACGCTGATTCGGTCCACGTCGCCCACGCTGCGGGTGGTGTGTCCGCGGCCGCTCAGGTCTTCGCACAGCTCAATGTCGCCCACGTTGAAGATGCGCTTGGTCCCGTCGCCAATCCCGATCTCCACCTGGCCCTGCAACGTGATGACGTACTGGCGGCGCGGGGCGGTGTGAAAGTCCACCAGTTGTGTGGGCTTCAAACTGCTGAACTGCACGCCAGTCGCTGCTTCCGTGGCGGTCCTCAGAGCGTGGCCCACCTGCTCGAAGGGCAATTGCATTTCTTCAATGTGCGACTCGCCGTCGTCACCCGTATAAATCCTGACTACCTGCATTTTCTGTCCTCCGGTTCCGGTTCGGATGGCGTCATCATAGCACCGGTCACGCCTCGACGGCCGCCCTGCCGGTGGCGCAGATGTCCTGCAGGCAACAGCCGTCGCAACGCGGCGCATTCTTGGTGCATGACGCCTTGTGGTGGTGATCCAGCAGCGCGTGATACTCGTTGAATACAGTGACGTCCGGCTCCAGGTTTTCGTGAAACAGCCGCTGCCAGCCGTTGTAGTTGTCCCGTTCGATGGGCGCCAATCCCACCCGCTTCAGGATGCGGATGGTGTAGGCATCGATCACGAACGATGGCTTGCCGGCGGCGTACACCAGGATGTCGTCGGCGGTTTCCGGCCCGATCCCGTGGATGCCCAACAACTCCTCTCGCACCATCTTCGTGTCCGCCGCGAACATTGCGTCCAGGTCGCCGTCATAATCCACGCAGACGTGAGCGGCAAAGGCCTTCAGCTTGCGCGACTTGGCGTTGTAATACCCCGACGGGCGCACCAACCCGGCCAACTCTTCCAACGGCAAGTCATGCACCGCCCGCCAACTCTCGACGCCTGCGGACCGCAGGTTGTCCAGCGCCCGTTCCACGTTGCGCCAGGCGGCTGACTGCGTGAGGATCGCCCCGGCGATCATCTCGAACCGGCTCTCCGCCGGCCACCATCCCTGTGGCCCATAGGCTTCCAGCAACCGACGGTAAATCTCGATCAACAACGGTTTTGAACTGCTCACTCGCGTTTCTCGACGCCGGCGATCCTTTGTGGTCAATCCCGGGCGATTACAACCGGGCCGCGACCGTATCCGCGAGCACGATGCTCCGCTCCGTGACGTCGCAACGGTATGCCCACACCGCGACGCCGGCGTCACGGGCTTCTCGCAACGTAACGCCCAGCAGCGGATCCGCCACGTCGTGAGGCGCAAACGCCTCGGCATCGGCCCGCTGGATCACGAACACGACCGCCGCCTGATGACCCGCCTCCCGCGCCGCCATCAGGCTCCGCAGATGTTTCACGCCCCGAACGGTCGGTGCATCAGGGAACAGGGCGACCCCTTCCTCGACCAACGTGACCGATTTGGTTTCCACGTAGCATTTGCCCTCAGGACCTTCCAGCAGGAAATCCAGCCGGCTCTCCCCGTACACCTGCTCCCCGCGCGCGACCGGGTAGTTGCCGAATTGCGGCATCCGCTTTTGCGCCAAAGCCTCTGCGACCAGCTTGTTCGGCAAGCGGGCATCGGCCGACGATAACGCGGTGCCCGTGTCCACCAAGGCCAGGTCGAAGCTCGTCTTTCTGCTCGTCCCCGCCGGAGCCGGCGCCAGCAATACCCGAAAACCGGGCACCAGCAGTTCGCCCATTCGGCCAGAATTGGGCACGTGTGCCAGGTACTCGCGCCGCTCCACGTCCACCAGGGCCGCAAACCGGTTCAGGCGCTTGATGAATCGTCCTTCAACCAGGGGAGGAAATCGCACCGGTGATCTCCAGACTCGGCCGCCGACATCGAATTTGCGATCTGCATCCCGACGGCGAACCGTCATCCAATTCGATCCTGCTTGCCATGTAACAAAAGCGTAATCAGTTCGTAATTGCCCGTTAATCCGCAGTGCGCAATATAAAGCCATCGGCAGCGACCTGCCAAACAATCCCTGCGCTGCGGATGAGGTTCGGCGATGATAACGTATGCAGGTTCCCAACCCACCGGCGACTTCGCCCCCCGGGTTCTCCTGCTGGGAGATGGTTGGGAAATGCTTACCGGCGCCCTGGCCGCCGCATCGGACACCGGAGCCATAGAGGTCATCGGCCCCGAGCCCGCCTACGACTTGGATATCGACTACGGCGCTCAATCCCCGGCAGTGTTGCTGCTGGCTCCCCACGCGGATCTGCCCGCCCATCCGGATGAGGACACCGGGCCCCTAGTGCTCCGTTGTGTTCCCGACTACGAGCTGGATGATCCCGAACTATATGATGATTCTGACGATTTCGTCACCGTTCCCTGTTCCCCTGCCGAATTGATCAAGCGGATCCTGCGTCTCGCTCACCGCCGCGCCAGCGCGTCGGTCTCGTCGGAATCGATCAGGGTAGGCGGCATTTCGCTGAACCCGGCCACATACCAGGTTACCGTCAATGGAAGGCCGGTGGACCTGGCCTGGCTGGAGTTCCAGTTGCTCAAGTTCCTGATGGACAACGTGGGCAAGGTGTTCACCCGCGACCAACTGCTGGCCAGCGTCTGGGGCGTGGAAAACATCGGAGGCACGCGCACCGTCGACGTCCACATTCGCCGGCTGCGTTACAAGCTGGAGAACGGGCCGGAAACCTACTTCCGCACCGTCAAGAACGTCGGCTACGGAATGATCGAACCCTAACCCTGGTTTCACGACGGGCCAAGAGATAGGGGCGAATGATTATTCGCCCCTACGCATCACCGCCGGAGTGCAGGTCCGCTACCACTCAGTCGGCAGGCTCACGACGCCGCGTATGTTCAGCAGGTTGTGGTACTCCAGATCGTCAGGGTTGCTGGCGAACTTGAAGGGCGGGAATTTGCGCGTCAGCGCGCGGAACGCCTCCTGGCCTTCCAGCCTGGCAAGGTTCGCGCCCAGGCAGTGGTGGATGCCGCCGCCGAAAGCCACGTGCGGGTTCGGGTAGCGCGTGATGTCCAGGTCCTCGGGATTCTCGAACGCCATCGGGTCGCGGTTGGCGGAGTTGATGATGGTCATCACCTTCTCGCCCTCCCTAATTTTCTGGCCCGCCAACTCGATGTCCTCCAGCGCAATGCGCGGCGCACGCTTCACCGGAGAATCATAGCGCAACAGCTCTTCCGTCGCGCGCACCAGGAGACTGTCGTCCTCCTTGAGCATGTTCCATTGCTCGGGGTTCTTCATCAGCGCCATGGTGCCGTTGCCCACCAGGTTGATCGTAGTCTGGTGACCGGCGATGAGCAGCAGCAGGGTGTTCCCCAGCACCTCTTCGCGGCTTAATTCGCCCTCGCGTTCCCCGATTGCCAGCACTGAGAGCAGGTCGTCGGACGGTTCGCTGACGCGATCCTCCACCAGCGGGTTGACGTAATCATTCAGCGTGGTGATGGCTTCGTGCACCCGGGTGTGCCGGTCGGGCGATTCCTGGTCCAGGGACAGCAACTGCCGGGACAGGGTGCGAATGAACTCCCGGTCCTCACCGGGCATCCCCAGCCAGTTGGCGATCACCAGCACCGGCATGGCGTTGGCAAAGTCCCGGAGCACGTCCATCTCCCCATTTTCGGGGTCGAAGTCTTTGAGCAGGTCCTGGATGATGCCCTGCACCATTGCGCGGAACCGGTTGTCGATGTACTTCGGGTTGAACACCGGATGCACGGCACGCCGCATGCGCAGGTGATCAGGCCGGTCTCGACGGATGAACCAGTTGTTCATGTAGTCGAGGTTGTACTGGTACTTCGGAAAATCCTCCTCCGAAATCGGAGGGCTGGGCGGCTTATCGTCGCGCAGGAACACCTCGGACGAGAAGTACTCCGGATGTCGCAGCGCCCACACCACCGCCTGATAGGAGGTCACTACCCAGGTGTCGAACTTGGCATTCCAGTAAACCGGCGCCTCTTCTCGCAGCATCGCATAGTACGGATACGGATTCCGCAGGTTTTCCGGCGAAAGCAATTCGTCGTGGATTCGGTCTTTCAGCATGTGTCCTGCCTCTCCGATGGATGTGGTTGGCGTTGATAAGCGCCAATTTAGCCATTGCGCCTCTGGGATGTCAACTTGAACGCGCCCGCCGCAGAATCCGTATGTTCCACCAAACGATCAACGGCGTGATCACGACGGTAGGCAATATCCAGGGAACCCAAACCGGGTCCATGTCGACGTTGACCACGGTCACCGCCGTGATGGTCGCTATAGTGCCGGCCATCATGTTGGTGAGGTGTCGCGACACCCGCCGCGCGCCGCCCGGCTGGGTCCGGTGAAACCAGGCGTCGGCCAGTCCCAATGCAATGGCGATGCCGCCGAACACCAGCATGGTTACCCACTGGGAGCTGCCATCCAACGCTAAAACTACTGCGTAGCCCCACATCGCCAGACCGGTGATCCCGATTGCAGTGACGGCGACCCAATCCACGGGATGGGCGTGCCGTTGCCGGTTGCACGCGAACCGCCAACCGGCAAAAACCAGGTAGAAGCTGAACAACGCGATCAGAAAGAGGAACGTGCTCCCGCCCAGGAAGGCCAGAGGCACTGCCGTCAGGAACACCACGGTCATCCCGACCGCGTAGACCCGGCCCGCCAGCACGTGCCAACGTCCGCCCTTCGCCGTGACCAATGCAACCCCGGCGGTTGCTAACGATATGGAGCCGGCGGCGATGTGCACCGCCAGCAGTATCAGCGGGATCAAATTATTACCGGCCGCGGTAGAGTCGACCAGGGGCAACACGGGCCTTACTCCAACGCTCCCGCCTCCGCCAGTTCGCGGTACTCCGCCTCGCTCAACCCCACAATCTCGCGCAGCGCGTACTCCGTGTCCTGCCCCAGCAGCGGCGCCGGACGGTCCAACCTACCAGGAGTCAGCGAAAGCTGCGTCTCCGTGTAGTCTGTCGCATATGGCCCCATCTCCGGATGATCCAACCAGGTGAAGTGCTCCCGGTGACGGAGTTGGGGATCCTCGAACAGGTCTCGGGTGTCGTTGACCACTCCGGCGGGAACTCCCACCGCCTGCAGGCGACGCATCAGCTCGTGACGGTCGTGTTTCACGGTCCAATCCGCGATGATGCCATCCAGTTTGTCCTCATGGGCCTTGCGGACGCGGAATGTCCGGAACTCGCCCGATGCGATGTCCGTGAACCCGTCGGCGGAGACCTCGTCGCGCAGGGCAGCCCACTGTTCGTCATTGAAAGCCGCGATGGCAATCCAGCGGTCGGCCTCGCCGTTGGCGTCGGGGGCGCAGGGGTAGGCTCCGTGAGGAGATGCAGAAGGGTGACGGTTGCCGACAAGCTCCGGCTCCCGGCCGTTGACGCCGGCGTCCAGCAGCATCGGCCCGCCGAAGTGCAGGCTCGTCTCCAGCTGGGACATGTCGAGGTGCGTACCTCGGCCGGTGGCCCGCTGCCGGTCCACCGCCGCCAGGATGGCGGACACGGCAAACTTGGGGCACACGAAATCGGTGTATGCGCCGTAGGGGTTCACCGGCCCACGGTCCGGCCAGCCGATGATGTTGGTGTAACCGGCCAGCGACGACAGCACCGCGCCGAACCCCGGCTGTGTTTGCATCGGGCCGCCGCGCCCCAGCATCGACGCGCTGAACAACACGACGCGGGGGTTGACCCGGCTCAGCTCATCGTAACCCAGGCCCCATCGTTCCAGAGTCCCCGGCGTGAAGTTCTCGGTGACCACGTCGGCCCATTCGGCGATGCGCAGGATGAGGCCCGGCGCGTCGGGATGGCTCATGTCGATGGACAGGCCGTATTTGTTGGCGTTGTAGTTCGCGAAATATCCCGACCGATTGACGCCAGATTCGCCGCCGGCGAAGGGCCCGGCGCGCCGCAACGTCTCCGGACGCTTGCCCGACTCCACCCGCAACACGGTCGCGCCGTACTCGGACAGGTACTTGGTGGTCATCGGCCCCACTGGCACCCAGCAGAAATCCAGGACCTTCAAGCCCTCCAACGGCAGATGAGCCATATCGAATACTCCAAAACCATTAGCTTGCGTGGATGCACAGGATAGACATGATAGAGATAACGATATCCCTTTCATCCTGTATATCCATGCGAATACCTAAACCACACCCAGCTCGGTGAGCCGCGCCAGATCCCGTTCGTTGAGTCCCAGTTCTCCGCCGAGAATCTCCCGGTTGTGCTCCCCGATGCGCGGGGCGCGACGCCGTATTCCGACTCGAGACGGATCGTTCAGGTCCTTGACGAAGTGGCCCGGATACGTGACCGTTTCCCCGATGTCCTCGTGCTCGATCCGGTCGTAATAGTCCCGCGCCGCGAGTTGTCGGTGCGCCAGGATGTCGCTGGGGGTAGCCACCGGAAAGAGCAGGATGCGCCGTTCCAGGGCGCCGTCGGCCAGTTCGTTTCTGGTGTGTGTCATGAAGAAGGGCGCCACAGCCGCCACCGTCTGCTCCATGATGTCGGCCCGTGCCGTACCGTAGCCCAGCTCTTCCCAGTTGACTGCGTCCAGCTCCGGGCTTCCCATACCTTCCTCGGTCATCCACGCCAGCATGGAGCGGACACTGCGCGCCGCGCCGGCAGTCCCGCCGCCCGGTTGAAAGTTCACGTATCCATCCTTGCACGGCCAGTTGATCCGGGTGAACGTGCCGCCCGCCGACTCCCGGTACGCTCCCATCCGGCGCAGGATGGTCTGCTCCAGGTCCCAGTACTGGGGCGCGTGGGCCAGTGTCCGCGCCACCGCCTGCTGGCACGACACGTCAACGTGCTGGCCCTCGCCGGTCAGTTGCCGGTGGGTGTGGGCGATCATGGCGCCGGCCGCGCCGGCCGCGCTGCCGTGCTGGTAAAACTGGGGCATGCTGACCCGCAGCGGAGGACGGTCGCCGTCCCCGGTCAGGTGCATGAACCCGCCCAGGGCCATCCCCACGATGTCCGATGCCGTGTAGTCCGCGTATGGCCCATCCTGGCCGAACGCCGTGATCGACACCATGACCAGTCGAGGGTTCAATTCCTGCAATGCCGCGTAGCTCAACCCGATTGAGGCCATAAATCCCGGGTCCGCCGACTCGATGACAAAGTCGGCCTGGCCCACCAGCCGCCGGAAGAGCGCCGCGCCGTCAGCCGTGTCGATGTCCAGCGTGATACCTCGCTTGTTGGCGCAGTAGGCCCACCAGAACAGGCTGCGTTCGGCTCCCGGTTCATCCTTGTAGAACGGCCCGATCTTCCGGGCAGGGCTTCCTCCGGGCGGCTCCACCTGGACCAAGTCCGCGCCCAGGTCGGCCAGCATCTTGCCGCAGAGCAGGCCCCGCGCGTCCGTCAGGTCGAGCACCCGGTAGGGAGCCAGCAGACCCGGCCCATAGTCAGTTTCATCAGTCATTGATATCTCGATTTCACCGTTGGGATTCGATCGACGTGGCCCCAGTTCTTGGCGAAGTCCGTCGGCATCTACTGTCGGGCGATGCCAGCAGCGATGCCGGGGCTGCGTCGAGAATGTCGGCTATCAGCCGAGCGATGTCGGGCGGGCTAAAAACGGTCCCCGCCATCGGCGAGGGATCGTTTCTCCACATGTCGTCCAGGCAATTCGCCAGCACATACAGGTGCCATTCGGACTCTTCGGGCAGGCCGGCTATGGTGTTGTGGCCGAGGAACGCGGCCATGCTGTCCTGACCACGCGACGTACTCTTGGCCGCTTGCGCGGCGAAGAGGATACGGCCGCGGATCCGTTCGGGGAGATCCTTGCGATCAAAGGCGCCGGCGCCATCCGTCAACCCGTAGCAGGCCATCATCACGGCCGGTTCGGCGTCGTCTGCATACTCGGCGGCTTCGACGACCTGGTTACTTAGCGGCCAATGTTCCACCGCCCAACTGTGTCCCACCTCCCAGGCGTCCTGGCATTCGTGGACGCTGCCCTGCCCGTTGGGCACGCTATAGCAATCGGGACGACGCAGCCATTCCGACCAGACCCGGCGGTTGTGCGCCTGGTCGGTTTCGCTGAGCACCGGAGGCGGCATTGGCTAGAACGTCGCCAGCGGGTTGACCGGCGAGCCGGTGGCGTTGTGCCAGCGCAGCGGCGCGACGGTGAACATAAAGTCCCAACGATTCAGCCGGCGACACACCGGAGCCACCTCGTCGAAGTTGGCCGCATCGATCAGCCACAACCCCATGCCAACGATCCCTACCTTGTGGATGGGCAGGCCAACGTACGGGTAGTCACTGGGAGCAACATCCCAGGAGGCGTCGCAGGCCGCTATGGACACGCCGCGCTCCCGCAGCCACGGCAGCGTTTCCGCGTGCAGGCCCGGCCGTCCTTCGGCTGCCGTGGGAGGACCGACCTCCTGCCGGCGCTTGTACCAACCCAGGCGAATGCAGAGCGCGTCTCCCTCGGTCACCCGAACGCCCTGGGCCTCTTCGGCAGCTTCCAGGTCAGCGGTGAACACCGGCTCGGCAGCTTCCAGCCAGTCCCTGCCCTTGACAGCAGCGATATCCAGCAACACCCCGCGCGTGACGACACCGTTGCGCACGTTGTCGATTGCCCCGGCGCCGGCTTTGTTCGCGTTGTTGATCAGGCCGGCGTCCTGCCCGTTGTACATCTTGCCGTTCCAGAACTGGTGGCACAGGCTGTCCAGATGGGTGACTGTCAGCCCGTGGAAGGACACGCCGATGAAATCACTGGCTCCTCCGCTGCCTTCCGACGGCGCGGACTCGCCGGTGGACACCATGTAATGCAGAGGCGGGATGCTGGTGACATCCGGCGCCATCTCCGGGACCAGCAGGCGCGAGCAGGTGACGCTGATGCCCTCGCGCACCAGGCTCGCCGCCTCCTTCCGCTTGTCATCGTTGATCAGATTGAGCGTACCCAGTTCGTCGTCATCGCCCCAGCGACCCCAGTTGCTCAGCGTGTCGAACCAGCCCAGTACTTGTTCCTCGGTAGGAATGGTCGGTGTGGTCATGATGGTCCCTCCGTCAGCTTAGCCGACTATCGTCGTGACCTTACGTTCAGGCGATTGTAGGGTTGCGCACCGCCCCGGTCAATCGCTCCCGCCGCCCGCCTACGCCTCGCGCAATCGACGGGAGAACAGGCACAGGAACACCGCGACGGAGCCGGCGATGCCCAGGTACAAGGCAGTCAGGGGCGCCCCGATCTGCGTCACCATCCATCCGTTCAACGCGCTGGCCGGGAAGTGCGCCTGAATCGCCAGGACGCGCATGCCACCCATGCGACCCCGAAACTCGGGGTCGGAGTTTCCCATCAACAGCGTCATCACCAGCACCAGCGAAACCGAACGCCCGATGCCGGTGAGTACCTTGATCGCCAGGGCCACCGCCAGTACGGCCCCAACTGGCAACAGCCCCGGCAGCGTCATAACGGCAGCGGCGAACAGGATCATCGACCCGTGCCAACCGCCGTTCACGCCCCACACCAGCCACCACCCCTGCCTCCGCAGGTTGCCGATGCCGGCCACCACCAGCGCGCCGATCACCGCGCCCGCCCCCATGGCCCCGTTGAGCAGACCCAGTACCTCCGGCCCGCCCTGCAGCGTGTCCTTGGCGAAGATGGGCATCAACGCTGTGGTGAAAGGGAAGCCGGTCACGTTGTACATCGCGGCGATCAGCAGAGCCATGAACAGCTCCTTGCGCTGCCAGACATGGCGCAAACCCTCCGCAACTCCGATGATGATCTGGCGAGGCGTGGTATGGCCCTGAGTGGCGTTGCGGGTCCGCACCATCAGGGCCATGAATGCGCCGATGATGTACATTGCACCGATCAGGCCGAACAATCCCGCCGGGGTGAGTGGTGTGTAGAGGAAGCCCGCCACGATGGGCCCTATGAACTGCGTCAGGTTCTGTCCGAACCCCAGCATGGCCACCGCGTTGGTAAGCCGCTCACGAGGCACCGTGTCAATCAGCAGGGCGTTGGTGACCGGGAGCTCGACGGTCCGAAACGCCCCGCCTCCCAGGATGATCACGAAGATCATCCAGACCTTGAGCGCGTCGACCAGCAGCAACGTCATCAGCAGGAACGCCAACGCCGCCGCGATGAGGTGGCCTCCTGCCATCAGCAGCCGGCGCGGCATCCGGTCCACCACCGCGCCGGCGAAGACCGACAGGAATGCCAGGCCGAGCGCCGATCCGCCGGCCAGCCCGACGAGCAGGGCATCGCCAGTCAGCTCCAGCACCAGCCAGAGCACCGCGATGATCTCCATCTGCCGGCCGGCCATCGCTATGTTGGCAGACACCCACACCAAGGAGAAATCGCGCCGCCGGAACGAGCCGAAGGTCTCGTTTGCACGGGCGCCCAGGAATGTGGACAAGTTGCTAGACCCTCCCTCGCCAACCGGCGCCGATTATAGCACCGGGGCTTGCGGTTCCACCCAATCCCTGGTGCGACCGCCGACATCTCGAGGTGGTATTAACATTGCGCGTTATTAGCGCAGTGCGTTAGTATTGGTCCATGCGGCGGTTTGCTGATGAAGCCACCGAGAACGTGTTCAGAGGATCCCCGGCGCGTCGCTTGCCCCCGGACATCCAGCGACGGGCGCGAATGAGGCTTCAAAGGGTCGTCGCAGCGACGAGATTGGGCGACTTGGTAGTGCCGCCCTCGCATCATCTGGAACGTCTCCGAGGCGACCGATCGGGTCAGCACAGCATTCGTATCAACGATCAGTGGCGTATCTGCTTCCGGTGGACCGAACACGGGGCACGAGACATCGAGATAATCGACTATCACTGAAGGAGGGAGTCTTGACTGTTACCGCACCATTGACCGACACGCCAATTCATCCTGGCGAGCACTTGGTCGAAATGCTGGAAGAACTTGGCATCAGTCAATATCGATTGGCCAAAGCCATTCACGTGTCCCCCCGCAGAGTTAACGAAATCGTTCACGGGAAGCGATCCGTGACCGCCGATTCTGCGCTGCGCATCGGCAAGGCTTTGCGGATGTCCCCTGAATTCTGGCTAAACCTCCAGAGCATGTATGACCTCGAGGCGGCACGGGCGGTCGTCGACACTGGCAACGTGCAAACCTTAGTGAGCTAGCGCGTTTCACGCAGGCGCACGGCGCGCTCATGGTAAAATTTCGCAACTGACACGCAGCATCGCTGGAGGCAACGGAATGGAAATCGGCGTCGGACTGGACCACACCCTTGGAATGAACTGGGACGACCAGGCCAACCTGGCCCGCGAGTCCGCTGAGTTGGGTTACGAAAGCATCTGGACGCCCGAAAACATCGGCACCGATTCCTTCCAGGTGTGCGCCCGCCGCTGGCAGGCTAGTTGCGACGTTATCGAGGGCGGCCTCGCCACCGGCATTGGCGTCTCGCCGGTGATGTACCGCACTCCGAGCGGTTTCGCCATGTCCGGCGGCACCATGAGCCAGCAGACCGGCGGCAAGTTCATCATGGGCGTGGGCGCCGGCAGCGCATACCGCCCAGCCAACCGCCGCGATCTTGGGTTCCCCCGCGTTTCCGCCCTGAACCTCATGCGCGACTACCTGACCACGATCCGCGGCCTGGTTCGCGGGGAACGTGTGTCCTACCAGGGCGAGCACATCAATTACAACAACATCCGTCTTGCCATCAGACCTGCTCCCAACACACCCATTTACCTGGGCACATTGGGTCCTGAAATGTTGCGTCTGGCCGGCGAAGTCGCCGACGGCGTGTGCCTGAACTGGTGCACTCCCGCGCAGATCGCCTGGAGCCGCGAGCGTATCGCCGAAGGCGCGGAGCGCGTCGGCCGCGACCCGTCTGAGTGCAAGGTCGTCGAGTACATTCGCATCTGTGTCGACGAGGACGAAGACGTGGCCCGCCGCGCCTTCGCCAAGAACTGCCTCGGCTACCCGCTGGGCGCCGCCGTACCCACGACGCGGGAGCGCCAGTTCGGTTACCGCGCCCACTTCGAGCGCATGGGCTACACCGAGGAACTGGCCGGCGCGGATGCGATCCGATCGCGGGGCGGCGACATGGACGAGGTCGCGGATGCCTATCCGTCGGACGCCCTCCTGGCCGTCGGCTATTACGGCAAGCCCGACGGCGCCGCGGCGGCCTTCGCCAAGCTGGCCGAAGGCCTGGACGTCGCCCTGGTTCGCGTCATCTCCGCCCGTCCTGAAATCGCCTCCACCCAGGCGGTCATGCACGCCTGCGCTCCCGACAAAGTGCGGCCGCTGCTGTAGGCGGACGTTGGCGGATTTCAATCCCCAGGCACCACAAAGAGGGAACCATGCACGTAGGCGCCGCCACCATCTTCCAGAACCCGGCCAAGTTCACTTCCGACTACGAGGTGTACCGGCAGGAACTCCGGCTGGCCGACCTGGCCGAGCCGCTGGGCTTCCAGTCGATTTGGGGCGTGGAGCACCACTTCACCGACTACACCATGTGCCCCGACGTGCTGCAATTCCTGACATATATGGCCGGTCGCACCACCGACATGCAGCTGGGCAGCATGGTCTGCGTCCTGCCCTGGCACGACCCCATGCGCGTCGCCGAACAGGTCTCCATGCTGGACAACCTCAGCGACGGGCGGTTCATCCTGGGCGTGGGGCGCGGCCTGGCCAAGGTCGAATACGACGGCTTCCGCGTCGACATGAACGAGTCCCGCACCCGATTCGTCGAATCGGCCGAGTGCCTGCTGGCCGGCCTGGAGTGCGGGTTCTGCGAGTTCGACGGCGAGTACATCAAGCAGCCGCGTCGCGAGATCCGACCTAACCCCTTCCGCAGCTTCAAGGATCGAACCTACGCCGCCGCCATTTCACCGGAGAGCAGTCGCATCATGGCCCAACTCGGCGTCGGCATGCTGGTCATCCCCCAGAAACCCTGGGATGAGGTGCAAAGCGACCTGACCAACTACCGCAACGCCTGGAGCGAAAGTCACGGAACCGGGTCCGCCGGCCCTCCCTCGCCGGTGGTCGCCTGCTGGACCTTCTGCCACGAAGATGCAGACTACGCCCGCGACATGGCTCGCCGTTACATCGGCGGCTACTGGCACACGGTGATGGACCACTACCAGTTCAAAGCCGACCATCACAAGGACATCAAGGGCTACGAGTACTACGGCAAGGTGGCCGAGAAGATGTTCGATTACGGCGACGATGAGGTCGTGGACTTCTTCGTCAACCTGCAGGTCTGGGGCACACCAGAGCAGTGCTACGAAAAAATCCTGCAGATCCGCGACCGCACCGGCCATGACACCTACGTGGGCGCGTTCAGCTACGCGGCCATGCCCTACGACGACGCCGAAGCCAGCATGCGCCTCTTCGCTGCCGATGTCATGCCCGAGTTGAAAGCTCTGCACGGCAATGCATAACTGACCTACTGGGATGTCACCTAACGGCAAGGGATTCGGATGATGGTTACGCGAACACACAGGGGTCCATTCACCTATGCGGACTACCTGCTGACGCCCGATGACGTCCGCTATGAGTTAATTGAGGGAGAACTGATAAGGGCCCCCTCACCCATTCCCCTGCATCAAAGAGTTTCTTCCGGTTTTGTAGGCCTAATGGCGCCATTCGCCAAGAACAATAGGTTGGGCGACGTATTCGCCGCTCCTCTCGACGTTCACCTCTCCGATACCAACGTGCTACAGCCGGATATACTCTTCATATCCAATGAACGCTCTCACATCATCGGGGAAACCAACATCCAGGGCGCCCCGGACTTGATCATCGAAATTGCCTCTCCGTCTACCGAGGACCTCGACCGCGGCGTCAAGCAGAATCTTTATGCCATTTTCGGAGTCCTGGAGTATTGGCGGGCTTATCCGCTTGCTCAGATCGTTGAAGTTCTCAGGCTGGACAACGGACAGTTCGTGTCAATAGGCGTTTATGGGCTCGGTGACGCTCTGACCACGCCGCTGCTGCCGGGCCTGAACATTGACCTGGACGAAATCTTCACTTAGTGCTGCTCAGTCTCTTTCATTTCGGTGACGGTCCTGTTCCCACGACTCCGCCCGCCCGGCTAATTCATTGGAGGGTCGCATCCTCATGTCCGACTGGTTTCCCAAGCAGACCATTGGAGACCTGCTCAACCAGGCCACTGAACGGTTCGGCCCCCGCGAAGCCCTGATGTACGAGGGGCGTCGGTGGTCCTTCGACGAATTCCGCGCCGAGGTGGACCGGGTGGCCCGGGCGTTGATCAACCTGGGCGTCCAGCCCGGCGACAAGGTGTCCCTGTGGATGCCCAACCGCGCGGAATGGCTCTTCCTGTTTGGAGCGGTGGCCAAGATCGGGGCCGTCCTGGTGCCCATCAACACCCGTTTCCGCACCTCCGACATGGAGTATCTGGTCAACCATTCCGACTCAACCACCCTCATCCTCATGGACCGCTCCGGGCCCGTCAACTTCTTGGACATGCTCCGCGAAGTTGCTCCGGAGATCGACACCGGCGATGCGAGCGACATTCGCCCGGCCGCGTTCCCAGCTCTACGCAACGTCATCGTACTTGGCGAAAACCACCCTTCCGGCGCAATCGACTGGGACGCCATGCTGGCCGGCGCCGATGAGGTGGCCGCCTCTGAACTGCCTCACCGCGAGGCTGGCGTGAGCCCTGACGACACCTTCCTGCTGATGTACACGTCCGGCACCACCGGGTTCCCCAAGGGCGTGATGCACTGCCACAATCCCATCCGTACCATTACCGACGCCGCCAACCGCATGGCGATGTCGTCCCGAGACGTCATCCTCATGTACCTTCCGCTGTTCCATTGCTTTGGCCTGTACGAGGGGCCACTGATGTCGTGGGTCACCGGCGCTCGCATTGTACTGACGACTATGTTCGACGCTGGCGAGGTGCTGGGCCTTCTCGAATCCGAACGGGCCACCGTGATGAACGGGTTCGACACCCACTTCTTTGACCTGACCCACCACCCTGGCATCGACCGCATCGACCGGAGCAGCCTGCGCACCATCTTGCTCGCTGTCGGCATGGCCTCCAGCGAGCCGACCGCCCGGTTGACCCAGGAGAAGCTCTGCCCGTCGCTGTCGGCCTGGGGCATGACCGAGGTGGGTGTTGGCGCCACCCGAACCTTCCTCGACGCCCCCGAGGACGACCGCTGTGTTGAAAGCGGCCACGCGCTGCCCGGCTACGAGTTTAGGGTCATCGACCCCGAAACGGGCGAAACCCTGCCCCCGTCGACCGTCGGCGAGTTGCTGGTGCGCGGCTACGCCGTCATGCAGGGTTACTACAAGCGTCCCGACGCCACTGCCGAGGCCATCGACGACGACGGCTGGTTCCACACCGGCGACGTGGCCACCATGCGCGACGACGGCAGCATCCGGTTCATGGGACGCTACAAGGACATGCTCAAGGTCGGCGGGGAGAACGTGGACCCGACGGAGGTCGAGGCCTTACTGCTGGAACATCCTGCGGTCAACAAGGTGCAGGTGATCGGCGTGCCGGACGCCCGCCTGACCGAGGTCGGCTGCGCCTGCGTGGTGGTCGAGCCGGGCCAGGCCATCACCGACGCGGACCTGGAAGGTTTCTGTCGCGGAAAAATGGCCAGCTTCAAGATACCGCGCCACCTGGTCGTCGTGGACGGCTATCCGATGACCTCCAGCGGCAAGGTGCAAAAATACCTGCTGCGCCAGATGGCTGCGGAACAACTGGGCCTGGGCGTCTAACTATCACATGAAACAGCCCGTCGTTTCCGCTTACCGGCGCGTCATCCCTGCTTGCCGGCCCGTCATTCCGGCGAAAGCAGGAATCCAGGCGTCCTCATGGCACAGCACGGCGCGCCGCCGATGACGCCGTACATCGGCATCACCGGCTTCTGTTCGCGCAGCGAGGCCGACGCCGTCCTGGAATCAGTGCCGGCGGAGCCCAACCGACTGCTGATGTGCGGCGTGCTCCTGAGCAACGCGCTGTTGTCTGGGGACGCAAGTGACGCGCCCAACCGCTGCCCCGCGCCGGATGCCATCGCCAGCATCTTCTCCGACGACCACCGTTGCCTCAACCTCGTCCACTACCGGCCGCCCCCGGGCGTGAACCTGGCGGATGCCCTGGGCCGCGCCACCGAGATCGGCGGCCCCAATTGCCACGGGGTCCAGATCAACGCCACCCGCGGCGCCCCCTGGCCCGACCCCGACGCATTGGCGCAGTACCGTGAGCGTTTCCATCCGTCGCGAATCGTGTTTCAGGCAGGTCGAGAAGCCATGGAATCCACCAATCACGACCCGAGTGCGCTGGCCCGCCGTTGCGCCGAATACTCCGGGCTGGTGACCGACGTGCTGGTTGACGCCTCCGAGGGCCTGGGCCTCCCGCTGGACGCCGCACGCTCCGCCGACTACCTCGAAGCTATCCACGCCGCCGCTCCCGAGTTGGGCCTGGTGGTTGCCGGGGGCCTCCACGCCAGCAACATCGAACAACTATTGTCGCCCCTGCTGCCCGAATGGTCCGCCGTGAGCATCGACGCCGAGGGGCGCCTCCGCGACACCGATGACCACCTCAACACCGACGCTGCCATCGCCTACCTGCGGTCGGCGTGGCAAATGTTGGAACTGGACAATCAACAGAATTAAGATACCGCTGGCGGCAATGGAAGTAAGCTTTAGAACTAGCCGGCTGCATCGGCTGTTCCATAGCGAATCGGACCTTATACGGACTTTCGGCAGTCGTCGGGCACAGTCAATATTGGCCCGGTTGGTAGTGTTGCGCCGACAGGCCACGCTGTCACAAGTTCCAACCACACCTCCGGAACGCCGACATCAGCTGGCAGGTAATCGCGGTGAACAGTATGCGGTTGACATTGACCGCCAATATCGGTTGTTGTTCGTGCCGGACCATGACCCGGTCCCTCGCCGATCCGATGGCGGTATTGAAACCGACCTGGTAACGGCCATCGTCATCATCGAAGTGCTAGACTACCACTAGCGGGAGGCACGGAAATGGCGGATCGAAAGAATAAAAGAAAGTACCCATATTGTCCTGACTACGCGACCCCTCCGGGTTACGTCCTGCTAGACCACATTGAAGCGCAAGGCTTGACCCCCGCTGAATTCGCCCGCCGCCATTCCCTGGCTACCGATCTTATCGAAAGTATCATCGCCGGCAACGCCCCTATCGACTCTACGCTGGCTGCCATCTTTGGGAGCGAGTTCCGCTTGGACGCTAATTTCTGGCTCGACATCGAGGCAGACTACCGCCGCCGGGTGGAACGCAAAGCCGTGGCGGATGCCGCATCCTCCGATTGACACGCACGCGGCCATTTGAATTCGACGGACTCCGGGAGAGGTAGTCATGACATTCGAGGAGGCGTACGCCGTATTGGAGCAAGAGTTCAAACTGGATGGCTGAGTTGGCAGCGCCACTATCAAATCTGCTTGACATGAGCGTAACGAGTGTGGAGGTCGCAACAATGAGCGATCAGCGGCTCAAATCGTGAAACTCTACACCATCGGATTCACCCGCAAGTCCGCAGCCCATTTCTTCGGGCTGCTGCGCGAGTCCGGCGCCACGCGTGTGGTCGATATTCGCCTGCGCAACACTTCCGGCCTGGCCGGCTGGTCCAAGAAGAGCGACCTGCCGTGGTTCCTCCAGGAACTCTGCGGCATGGACTACGTCCATCTCCCCCGCCTGTCGCCTACGGATGCCTTGCTGGACGGCTACCGGAAACGCGACATAACGTGGGATGAATACGAACCGATATACCACTCAATCATCGAACGCCGGCTCGTCCGGGCCGCCATTCCGCAGGATATAATCGCCGACAGTTGCCTGTTGTGCAGCGAGGACCAGCCCGAACGGTGCCACCGTCGGCTCCTTGCCGAGCATTTTCAACAGCACTGGGGCGACGTCGAGATCATTCATTTGACATAAGGGAGGCGCAAGATGTCGCAGGTCAATACCGTCCTCGGTCCCATCGACTCCGCCGATATGGGCTTCACCCTGAGTCACGAGCACATCACCCTGGGAGCCGCCGGCGCGGCCGCAACCTACCCCGGCTTTCAGGACCGCCAAGCCATCGCCGACGCAGCCACGGCGGCGCTTACCGAGGCCTATGACGGCGGCGTCCGCAGCATCATCGACGTCACCACCTTCGACCTTGGCCGCGACGTCGACATGATGCAGGAAGTCAGCCGCCGCTCCGGTGTGCACGCCATCCCGTGCACGGGCAATCACCTGGCCGTCCCGCGAATCTTCTGGGGCGCTCCCGTGGACCGCGTCGCCGCCCTGTTCATCAAGGAGATCGAGGAGGGTATCGAGGACAGCGGCGTGAAGGCCGGCATCATCAAGGTCGCCAGCGACCGCGGCGGCATCACCGACAACGAGGAGATCATCCTGCGCGCCGCCGCCCGCGCCTGCAACGCCACCGGCACCCGCATCAGCACCCACACCTGGTCCCCAGATCGCGTCGGCGAAGAGCAGGTGCGTATCCTGAAGGAAGAGGGCGTTGACCTCAACCGCGTCTACATCGGCCACAGCAATGACGATACCGACGTTGGCTACCTGATCGGCCTCCTCGAGGAGGGCGTCTGGCTGGGCCTCGACCGCTATCCCGGCGGCCGTACCCCCGAAACTCCCAGGTGGGAGACGCGGACCGAAGTGGTCAAGCAACTCGTCGACGCCGGGTGGGCCCATCGCCTGATGCTGTCCCATGACCACTCCACGCCGGTGGTCCAGCCATCCGAGGAACTGCGCCGCGAACGCGAGGAATTCAACCCGGACGGCTACCTGTTCATCACCCGCAACGTCCTGCCGCGCCTGATCGAGTTGGGCGCCACGGACGCCGACGTGCAGGCCATGATGGTCGACAATCCCCGCCGTTTCTTCGAAGACTGAACGCGACGCCCCCCACGAGGTTCGCCATGAACATCGGCTTTTCCCTTTCCAACAACCAGGGTCTCACCAACGTCCAGGACGTGGTGAGTGTCGCGGCGCGCGCGGAGGAACTCGGCTTCGACTCCGTGTGGGCCAGTGACCACGTTTTCAACGTGAGCTACGTGTACGAACGCCTGGGGAACCGGCCCTACTACGACCCGCTGACCATCCTCACCTTCGCCGCCGCGCAGACCCAGCGGGTCATCCTGGGCACCAGCGTCCTGGTGCTGCCCTACCACAACCCCATGCGTCTGGCGAAACAGGCGGCCACGCTGGATCAGTTGTCCGGCGGACGCGTCGCGCTGGGCGTCGGCGTTGGCGTAAT
Organism: SAR202 cluster bacterium bin87; assembly: GCA_002238825.1. GTDB lineage: Bacteria > Chloroflexota > Dehalococcoidia > Lucifugimonadales > UBA3495 > Bin87. Next base: position 125,760 of record MPNC01000008.1, read on the forward strand.
CGATACCGAGATCGAGGCAATGGGCGTGCCCTTTGGCGAGCGCGGTCCCTACACCGACGAATCGATTGCGATAATGAAGACCCTGTGGTGCGAGGACGATCCGCGTCACGATGGCCGCTTCTTCCAGTTCGCTGACATGGCTTTCTCACCGCGCCCGGTGCGCCCGGAAGGTATACCGCTGATCATCGGCGGGACCAGCCGCGCCGCCATCCGCCGCGCCGCCCGCCACGGCGACGGTTGGCATCCGACGGCAATGCAGCCCGAAGATCTCGCCCAGGGAATGCGCTACCTCCACGAGCAAGCCGAACGCGCCGATCGCGACCCGGCATCCATCCCCGTGTCGGTCAGCGTGCCGTTGCAGGGAGGCCGGCCGGGCCGTTTCGCCCTGGGAAACGAGCCCGCCGAGATGCGCGCCAACGCCCGGGCTTTCGCTGATATCGGCGTGTCACGCATCGTGGTTTCCCCATATTCCGGCGACCCCGACGTGGTCTTCCCCGCCATGGAGACCGTGGCCGCCGAGGTCATCCCTGCCGTGGCGTAGGCCGCCAACCATACCCCGCACCATCCCGTGCCTGCCTTGGCGTAGGCCGCGATCCACACCCCGCACCATCCCATGCCGGCCGTGCCCAACGGAGACTGACCGTGACCACTCCCGCCTCCCCAACCACCGCTCCTTACGGTTCCTGGCGCTCGCCGATCACCGCCGACGCCATCGTAGCTGAGTCCATCGGCATCGGCAGCGTATCCATTGACGGGGACGCAATCCTCTGGACCGAATCTCGTCCATCGGAAGGCGGACGTTACGTGATAGTCCGCATGGAACCTGACGGCACGGTCTCCGACGTGAACCCGGCACCGTTCAACGCGCGCACCCGAGTCCACGAATACGGCGGCGGCGCCTGGATCGCCGATGCCGGCGCCGTGTGGTTCTCCAACTTCGACGACCAGCGAATTTATCGCGTCGATTCGGCCGGCCTGCCGGAACCTGTGACGCCGGACGCTCCGCTGCGTTACGCCGACGCCGTGTTTGACCGCAACCGCAGCCGGCTCATCTGCGTGCGGGAAGACCATTCCGACCCCGACAACATCGTCAACGCCATCGCCGCCGTTCCCACCGATGGGTCAGGCGAGCAAACCGTCCTGTTTTCGGGATGGGATTTCGTGTCCTCGCCGCGGCTGAGCCCGGATGGGTCGACCCTGGCGTGGCTATCCTGGAACCATCCCAACATGCCCTGGGACGGTACGCTTCTTTGGACCGCGCCGGTATTGGACGACGGCGCCCTCGGCGAGGCTACGCTGGTGGCCGGCGGCGACGGGGTTTCCGTATGCCAGCCCGAATGGTCGCCGGACGGCGTGTTGCACTTTGTTGCCGATCAATCGGGCTGGTGGAACCTGTATCACCTCGGCCACAACGGCCCGGAAGCGCTGTATCCGGACGACGCGGAGTACGCCCGTCCCCAGTGGGTGTTCGGCGCCCGCGCCTACGCTTTCGCCGGCGATGGCAGCATCGTCTGCGCCGTCAACCGCCGTGGATCATGGTCACTGAACGTTCTGGACCCGAACTCGAAGACGTTGACGCCGCTCGATGTGCCAGCGGGCGAGATGGGGCGCGGCGATCTGGCAGTTTCCGGCATCACCGCCGCCGTCATCGCCGGCGACCCACGCCGGCCCATGTCGCTGATCAGGGTCAACCTCCGTAGCCGCGAATGGGACACGGTGCGGCAGTCCTCTACCGTCGACGTGCCTTCGGACTACATCTCTCCGACTCAGACCATCGAGTTCCCGTCAACCGACGGTCGCCCGGCCTATGCTCTGTATTACGCCCCTCGCAACCCCGAATACGCCGCGCCTGACGGCACGCTGCCACCGCTGCTAACGCTGAGCCACGGCGGGCCTACCGCTGCAGCATCCGGAGCCCTGGACCTGTCCATCCAATACTGGACTTCCCGCGGCTTCGCCGTGGTGGACGTCGATTACGGCGGCAGCGTCGGATACGGGCGTGCTTACCGACAACTGCTCAACGGTAACTGGGGCATCGTCGATGTGGACGACTGCGCCAACGCCGCACTGCACCTTGTCCACCAACACCTGGCCGACGGGAATCGTCTGGCCATCCGGGGCGGCAGCGCCGGCGGATACACGACCCTGGCCGCGCTGGCATTTCGTAACGTCTTTGCCGCCGGCGCCAGCTATTATGGCGTCTCCGACCTCACCGCCCTGGCCGAGGATACCCATAAGTTCGAGTCGCGATACCTGGACCGATTGGTCTCCCCATATCCCGAGGGCGCAGAAACCTATCGAAGCCGTTCACCCATCAGCCATACCGAAGGGTTGTCCTGTCCGATCATCCTTTTTCAGGGCCTCGAGGACCGCATCGTCCCGCCCAACCAGGCGGAGATGATGTACGCTGAAGTTCGCTCCAAGGGTATCCCCTGCGCGTATCTGCCCTTCGAAGGAGAGCAGCACGGCTTCCGTCGCGCCGAAAACATCAAGCGCGCGCTGGAAGCGGAGCTGTACTTCTATTCCCGCGTCTTCGGGTTCGACCTGGCCGACCCGGTCGAGCCGGTGCAGATCGAGAACCTGTAGCCGTACCAATCAGTACGCTGCCCGCAACACTTCCATAATCGGCCCCGCGTCCACCACCTGCTTGGGGTTGGTGCTCAGGCTGCGGTCCTGCAGCGTGGCGGTGGCGATGTACTCCAGTCCGTCCTCCGGCACCCCCACTTCCCGCAGCGTACGGGGCAACTCCAGCTCGCGGCACAGCCCGTCCACCGCGTCGGCGGCGGCCAACCCGGCCTCCTCGTCGGTCATCGTGGAACTGGCCACCCCGATGGCCTCAGCAATCAGCCGCTGTCGGTCGGCGCAGGCGTCCAGGTTGTAGCGCATGCTGTGCGGCAGCAATATGGCGTTGGCCTCGCCGTGGGGCACGTCATACAGCCCGCCCACGTGATGACAGGTGGCAGTGTTCAATCCCAGCCCGCCGAATGACGCCAGCGAAGCCATGGCGCAGGCGGTCTTGGTGGCCAGCAACGTGTCGATGTCCCCGTCCTGGCAACGGGGCAGATTCTCGAACAGCAGGCGAATTGCGTGCAGCGCCATTCCATCGCCGATGGGGTTGTGTCCTGTGGAATACACGGTTTCGATGGCGATCCGCAGTTGTCCGATGGCCGTCGAAACCAGTATCCGCAGCGGCGTGGTCGCCAGCGCCTGACCGTCGATGACCACCGTGCGATGGGTCACTCCGTCTCCGGCGATGCTCAGTTTGCGCCCCTGCTCGTGATCCGTGACGCCACCGCCACCTCGGCTGAACTCGGCGCATCCCATCGTGGTGGGCACGCTGACGATCGGAACCTTGGGCGACGGCGTGGGCGGAACGGTTATCTTGTCCGGCGGCTCGAAGATGATGGCATAGTCGCGGATGTCACCACCCTCGCCCAGCAGAACGGCAATGGCCTTCGTCGTGTCGTGGGTGCTGCCGCCGCCCACGCTGATGAAGATGTCCGGCTGGGTTTCCTGGGCCATCGCCGCCCCGGCCTCAACAGTTTCAACGGGCGCGTGGGGCGAAACGCCTGAATACGTTCCAACGTATCGTGAGCCCAGGGCTTCCTGGACCCGAGGCACAACGTCGCACGCGCTGAGGATGGTGGGCCCGCAGGTGATCATCGCCCGGCTGGCCCCCAGACCGTCCACGGTCGCAGCCAGGTCATCAATCGCCCTCTCCCGGCAGATGATGTCCTGGTGCAGGGGGTCGTATCGGTATCGCAGTGTGCTGGTGGTCATGGTTGTGCCTCTCCTGAATAAGCAAAGCGGGGGCGAATGTGCATCCGCCCCCGAGGTGTTCGGCGTGGGTTTCCCTATTGGTTCAGTCCTCTCTGCATGCCTCGCAGGTATCCGGCCTGGCCGCCATGCTGGTTCACTTCCCAGATGAGCAGGCGGAACATGTCGGCCACCGCCATGCTCTCTCCACGCCGGTTCGTCATCTGGGTGTTCACCAGGGACTCGTCGTCGTGACCGTCCAAGAATTCCAGCAGGTTGTTCCGCGCGGCGTCAGCATACTCCATCAGGAGGGCTTTGCCGGGGCACTGCCAACCGGTCAAGTCGTCCACCGTGTAGCCGAAGCCCACGTTCATCGGTTCCGGTTCGAACCCCAACCGCTGCGCCCATTCCCGTTCGTAGAGCTGCTGCTCCTGCTTGGCCAGCGATTGCACCCACATATCGAGGGCGCGCCCGTAGTGCCAAACGATGAACCCAATGGAGTGGCACTGCTCGTTCGGCGTGAACTCGATCTCCTCCTGGGTCAGCCCGTCCACATACCGGACCAGCCAATCCCAGTTGGCGTCGAACGACTCCTTGATGAACTCTTTCAAAGCCATAGTTGCCTCGGTGCCGTCAGGTGGTCCAAACCGGCTGCCGCTTTTCCAGGAATGCCGAGATGCCCTCTTTCGCGTCATCTGCAAGGAGGTTGTCCACCATGACCTTGCTGGCGAACTGGTAGGCGGACGGCCGGTCCATTTCGATCTGCTGGTAGAACGCTGCCTTGCCCAGGGCCAGCGTGTGCGAACTGGCCGAGGCGATCTGGCGCGCGAGCTCACTGACCTGCTCCGCTAGCTGGTCCGGCGGCGCAATCCGGCTGATCAGGCCAAACTCCAGCGCCTCTTGCGCCGAAATCGGCCGGCCGGTCAGCAGCATTTCCATCGCCTTCTTCGGCATGACCGAGCGCGCCACCGCGACGCCCGGCGTGGTGCAGAACAGTCCGATCTGCACTCCCGGCGTGGCGAAAGCCGCGTTGTCCGCCGCCACCGCTATGTCGCAGGTGGCCACCAACTGGCAGCCGGCCGCGGTGGCCAGCCCCTGAACCTGCGCGATCATGGGTTTCGGCAGCAGGCGTATGGCTTCCATCACCCGTGTGCAGGCTTCGAAAACGGTCGTGTATCCGCCCTCGTCGCCGTTGACCAACTCGTTCAGGTCGTGTCCGGAACTGAACACCGGCCCTTCGGAACGCAGCACGACGACACGCACCTCCGGATCCTGAGCGATCTGTTCCAGCAGGCGTTCGAGCGCCTCCAGCGTCGGCGATGACAGCGCGTTGCGGCGCTCGGGGTTGTTCAACGTGAGCGTAGCAACCCCGTCGGAATTGAGGGAATAGAGAACGGGGGTGTTCGGCATGTTCTTAACCTCGCGGCAGGCCCAGCCCGCGGCTGGCGATGATGTTGCGCTGCACTTCGCTGGTGCCAGCGGCGATGGTATGCGAGAACGCACGGAGCCAGTGCTCCTGCATGTCCGCTTCCATCGGGGTCCATTTCTCGTCGCGCAGCCCGCCGTACATGCCCATGACTTCCAGGCACGACGCCGTAGTGCGTTGTACCGTCTCGCTGCCGAAGACCTTCGACATGGACGCTTCCTTGTTGGGCACCAGGCCTTCGCCCTGCATCCACGCCACGTTGTACGCGATGAGCCGTGCCACCTCGCACTCGATGTAGCGGTCGGCCAGCACGTTGCGGACCCACGGCTCCTGGCTGAGGGGCTGCCCGTTGCGCCGTATGCCGTCGGCCCACTGCCGCGTGTCGTCCAAATGCCGGCGAGCCGCCGCCGAGTAATCGATGCCAGACCGCTCGAAGTCCAGCAGCGTTACGGCCACGTACCAGCCACGATTTTCCTCTCCCACGATGTTGCGGGCCGGCACACGGACGTTGTCGAAGATCACCTGGTTGAACTCGTGCCGGCCGCCCATGTTGATGATCGGCCGCACCTCGATGCCCGGCGTCTTCATGTCAACCAGGAAGAAGCTGATGCCCCGGTGCTTCGGAGCGTCGGTGTCGGTGCGGGTCAGCAGCATGATCCAGTCGCCCCGGTGACCCATGGAGGTCCAGATCTTGCTGCCGTTGATCACGAACTCGTCGCCGTCCCGGATGGCGCGGGTGCTCAACGACGCCAGGTCGGAGCCAGATTCCGGCTCGCTGTACCCCTGGCACCACTGGACTTCACCCTTGGCGACCGGCGGCAGGTGCTCGGCCTTCTGCTCGTCGGTGCCGTGGATCATCAACGTCGCGCCCATCATCCGGACGCCGAAGTTGTCCCGCCCGGGAGCGCGGTGGTAGGTCATCTCCTCGTTGAAGATGGCGGTGCGAACAGGCGATGCTTTCTGGCCGCCGTACTCCTCGGGCCAGTGCATGGTGAGCCAACCGCGGTCGGCCAACTTGCGACGCACTTCCAGCGTGCGTTCCCAATTTCCCTCACCGGTGCCCCGTTCTCCCAGCTCCCATTCCGGAACATATTCGTCGTCAATGAATTGCCGCAAATCACTTTGGAAACTGGCGTCTGCGGTGCTGAGTTGGAACTCCATGGCTGATCTCCTGATCCCGACGTTTCGGCCATCTTATCACGGGGGCGATTACATTTGGCTGTATCCACTCCCCGGCCCGCGCGTGTCGTCCACGCCCCAGCCGCGCCCTTCGGTGATCCAGCCGAATTCCAGAAGGATCTGCTGGCTGTAGCAAACCCGGCCGGTCACCTTGTCCACCGGTTCCGAGGCCAGCAGCAATGTGGCTTTCGCCAGCAATTCCGGCGGCTCACCCCGCGGGTCGTCCATACCCTCCACTAGGTGGTGGAATACCGTTCCCGGCGTGGGCACCACCAGCGAAGGCGCCACGGCCGACACGGAAATGCCATACTCATACACTTCCTGCGCCAACCCCTGCGAGAAGCGTTCCAGGGCCGCTTTTTCGGCGCCGTAGCAGGTGCCGTTGTTAGCAGGCGTGGTGTATGGCCCGCGTCCCGGACCAACCGCCGAGCCGGATGAGATGTTGACGATACTGCCCGACCGCCGTTCGATCATCTCCCCGAGAACCAGTTGGCTCAGAATGAACGGCGCATGGAAATTTACGGCCCAGGATCGCATCCACCGGTTGACGGGGAAATCCTTGATGGGCAGGTAATAGGTCAGCGCGGCGTTGTTCACCAGCACGTCCACCGGCCCGTAGATGCTGCGGGTCTCCTCGACGAGACGCTCGCAGTCCTCCGGGAGCGAAATGTTCGCCGCCACCGCAGTGGCTTCGCCGCCGGCCTCCTTGATGTCCGCGATCGTCTTGGCCAGGGAGCCTTCCAATGGATGGTCGCCCTCGTTGACCGTGCGCGCGGCGCAAACCACTCGCGCCCCTTCGGCAGCGAACAACTTGCTGATTTCCGCCCCGATACCACGGCTGGCTCCGGTGACGATGGCTGTCTTTCCTTCAAGTTTGGGCATTTGCTACTCATCCTTCCGCGTTTTCAGCTAGTCGGAGTTTTCTTCACGGGTTCCGTTCCGAGAGGGCGGCGGTTCCGTGAACATCCGGCCATCGCGTTCTGCCGCTTCCCTGCGTTCGTTCCAGGCTTCCCACGCTCGGTGGGCTTCCTCACGACCCTCTTCACGGCCTTCTTGACGCACCGAGTCACGGTACAACTTGGCCAGAACCATGGGTATCCCCTCCACGAAGCCGAACGGCAACGGGAATGCAACTCCAACCGTCACCGCAGCGGCGACGATCACGATTATAGCAATTTCGGGCCATGCTAGCGGGGAGTTTTCCGCCGTCGTTACCCGGGCATAACTGAGCAACCCGGCAAGGGAGCATCACGGGGTGTAGAACGTCCTCAGGAACCAGCCGTTGCGACGGATCAGGACATCAAAAGCGTTGGCTCTGACTTCCCGATTACCATTCTCTCGATGACCTGCACTAGCCATCCAGCAGGTCGGTCAGCAGGCTCTCGTTCATCGTGAAGCTCTCCGCTTCCGACGGAAACGCGCCAGTCCTTACCTCCTCCGCATACCGCTCGAAGGCCTTGGTCATGTCGGCACCCAGTTCGGCATACTGCCGGGCGTGCCTGGGCACGAAATCAGGGAAGAGACCCAGCATGTCGTGGAACACCTGCACCTGCCCATCGCAGTGCGGACCCGCTCCGATCCCGATGGTGGGAATGGTCAGCCGTTCGGTGATCGCCTTGGCCAACGGCGCCGGCACACACTCCAGCACGACCGAGTACGCCCCGGACTCCTGCAACGCCAGCGCGTCGTCCAGCAAGCGCCGCGCCGCCGCTTTGGTTCGACCCTGCACCCGGTAGCCGCCCAACGCGTTAACGGATTGCGGAGTCAACCCGATGTGACCCATCACCGGTATGCCGGCATCCACCATGCGCCGCACGGTGCCCGCTATGGGGACGCCGCCTTCCATCTTCACGGTGTGCGCGCCGCCTTCCTGCATCAACCGGCCGGCGTTGCGCAGCGCCTCTGAGGCATCGACCTGATAGGACATGAACGGCAGATCCACTACCACCAGGGCTTCCGATGCCCCGCGGCTCACCATGCGACCGTGCCGGACCATATCGTCCATGGTCACCGGTACGGTGGAATCGTAGCCAAGCACCACCATGCCCAGGCTGTCACCCACCAGGATGATGGGAATCCCCGCGGCATCGGCGATGCGGGCGGCCGTGTAGTCGTACGCGGTAACCATGGGGATTTTCTCCCCGGCCCGCTTCATCTCGGCTAATTGTCGAATCGTAATCGCCATCGTGCCGCGATTTTATCAGTCCGGCGCGCCGATTGTCCGCCTCAATTGGGCCAACTGCGGTTCCGCGATTCCCTTGGCCCGGGCGAGGGGAAGCGATGCCTCCGTCAACTGGCGGTAAAGAGGGAGCAGATGCGCCGCGTGCTGCGACAGCAGTTCCAGGTGCGCCGCCACCGTGTCCGCGTCGCCGCGCACTACCGGACCGGTCACCGCGTTGCCCGGACCCTGTCGCTCGATGGCCTCTATCGTGGCCCGCGCCAACGGCACCGCGGCCCGGATGCCGTCTTCCTGCGCGAACCCCATGCTCGTCCACAACCCGACTGCCGCGTCCAACAGCGTTGCTAGATACCCGCAGCTCAACACCGCGCTGGCGTGGTACAGGGGACGCATTCCTTCAGGGATGGCGATGCCGCTCCCGCCCAGCGAAGCAGCCAGTTTCGGCAAAAACTCCGCGAGCCAGCCGGTCGCCGAAACTGCGAAGGTCACTCCCTGCAACCGTTCGGCCGCTTGATCCGGCCCCGCGATGGCCGCAAACGTTTGAAACGGGTGCATCGCTCCCACAGCCGCGCCGGTATCCTGCGCCGAGGCCAACAGCTCCGTCGACGCCGCGCCGCAGCAATGCGTCACGCCTTGGTCCTGCCGCCAGCGCACCGACCCGGCCACCGCGGATATCGCCGAGTCCGGGGTCGTGATGAACACCAGATCGCACGCGTCCGCAACCCGCTGCGCGCTCTCCAGGGCAGCACACCCATCAATCAGGCTTGCCACGCGCTCGGCGCTGGCGTGCGTCCGGCTCGCGATTGCGTCGACCCGCCAACCGGCCGCGCTCAACGCCAACGCCAGCCCGCTGCCGAGAACTCCCGCTCCCACGAAACCGATCGTAACGTCGTCAGGCCTGACCATCCCTCAACTCCATCACCGCCGGTATACCCGCCAATCCCCGGGCTGATCCAATAGCGTCCAAAACCGCCAGCGCGGTCACGTGAGTGGCCGCCGTGACGATGGCCGTCAGGTTCGCGGCAGTCGAATTCTGACCGGCTGCCAGGCAGAACATCGTGTCGCCGTCGCTGGGCGTGTGGCACGGCCGAATGGTCAACGCCAACCCATCGTGGCAGGCGGATGCCACGAAATTCGTCTGCATCTTGTCCAGCTTCGCGTCCGTTGCCACGACGCCAATGGTGGTATTGGTCAATGCCGCCGACCGTACAGGGGGCCCGCCGGTTAACATAATTTCTATGGGATCATTCATCGAACCGTCAGCCACGCGCGGACCGGCAATGAGGCCGCCGTCACGATGATCGAATATCCCGCCCCACGCGTTGACCGCCACCGCCGCGCCCACCGAGACACCGTCCGGCAGCACGCAACAAGCGGAGCCAATGCCTCCCTTCACCGCTCCCTCAATCCCATACGCCTTGGCGACGGTCGCGCCCGTCCCGGCTCCAACCGAGCCGCGTTCCATTGTGTTCGCATCCGATGTTTCACACGCCGCATAACCCGACGCCGGGTCGGGACGCACGTCGGACCTGCCAACGCCCAAGTCGTAAAGTATCGCCGCCGGTACGATAGGGACAGGTCCGTGCGGCGCCTCGAAGCCAATCCCGCGCTCCTCCAGCCATTGCTGCACGCCGGAGGCGGCGGCCAGTCCGAAGGCACTTCCTCCGCTGAGCAAAACCGCGTGCACGCGGTCGACCCGCCGGATCGGGTCCAGCAGGTCGGTTTCACGTGTCCCCGGAGACCCGCCCCGCACGGCCACACCGCCCACCGCGCCATCCGTGCTCAGGATCACCGTGCAGCCGGTCGCTGCTGCTGCATCGGTCCAGTGACCCGCCGCGAGTCCGGGCACGTCCACGATGGAACCGATATGTTCTCCGCGCGAGGTCACTGCTCCGCGTCCGTCCCGACCGAGGCGAGCAGTTCCTCCGCGCGCGCCAGCAGATGGTCTCGCCTTTCCGCGCTGAAACCCCGGCTCTCCAGATAAAGCTTCAGCGCCGCCATGGGCTGTAGATCCGAAGGTTCCACTGAGATCCGCCGCCGTTCGGCGTCAGTTACCTCTCGGAAAATACTCGCCACGTAATGCGCGGCTGATAACGACGGGCGAAGGTCCGCGTCCCGCAGCTTGGCGGACTGTTCCGAGGACAGCTTGATCCGCAACCGCACGATTGACCCGGCCACCTGGCGCCGTGAAATCGCCCGGGCCACGAACTCGGCGGGGTTTTGCTCGACCTCCGGCACCGCGGCGTCCACGGTGACAAAGGGGCGGGCGGCGATGTTCTGGAACCGGAAGTCCGTCAGCCGCTGGCCTTGCGGAGCTTTGGGGTCGATGTCCACCACGCAGAAGCCCTTGTCGTCCGACTCCTCGGAAAAGTCCACGCGCTGCAGGCTGCCGGAGTACGCCACCGCCGGCCCGTCACCACCGGCCGGCCGGAGCACCTGGTGCTTGTGAATGTGACCCAGCGCGACGTATTCCAGTTCCGGACGCTGCACCGCGCTCACGTTGAGCACGTGGTCGTTGCCCAGCATCATGGAGCGTTCCGACCCAACGGTAGCGCCGTTCACCGTGACGTGTCCGGCCAGTATCGCCGGCACGTCCGGATCGATCCCCTGGGCGCGGCTGGCGATGGCCATGGTCATGCGACGCTCGGTTTCCGCGCGAATCTCCTCGATGCCCAGTCCCCGGGACTCCTCTCGCGCCAGCATCGCTCCGCGCGACGGCCACGGCACCGCCAGCACCTGCAGCGGACCCGCCCGAGTCGGAACGGTATACGTCTGCAGGCTTGCGCCCACGTACACGTTGGGCACCTGGAGCGTTGAGAATATCTCGACAGCGTGAGCCCGTCCGGTGGCCGCCGGCAGGTCGTGGTTGCCCGGCAGCAGAAACGTCGCGACGCCAGCGTCCGAAAGCCGCAGCAACCGACGGGCAAACTCGCGCTGGTGGGTCTGTGTCGGGTCGCGTCCCTTGTACGCATCGCCCGCCAGGACCACAACGTCGACCCCGTCTGCCAGGGCAAACTCTACCAGTTCATCCAGCGCATCCAGGAAATCGCCCAGCCTCGTGGACAGACCGGTGTTCGGGTCGGTGCGGCCGTAGTTCTCTACACCGATGTGCAGGTCTGAGAAATGCAGAATTCTCATTTCAAGTCGCCATGCACCGGTAGCACGACCAACCGACTAATCCGTTAACCGGTCGACTCCGCGGCTGCTGCCGGCGCGTCGTCGGGTCGGGTGAATACGTATGCCCACCCACCTGCCGTTGCGCGTACGCCAAGAGGCTCGCTATTATCGGTCTTTATAAGTTGACCCACGGCAAAGGGCGCGTCCAGCCGTTTCATCCGCAGCACGCATATCAAGTTTCGACTGATCCCGTGCTCTGGCACATTGTAGAGGCCTTCCTCTGTGGGTTGATAATCCGCCAACCGTTTCTTGATCCTGGCCCGACGGTCTGGTGCGATGGTTGTCTTGTCCTCCCACCTGATGATGTCCGCTACAAAACTCACGTGACGCAAATCGTTGCTTGTGGATGCGTACAGCCGGACCGGGTCGAGCTTTTCCGGAGGATTGTCTCGGAGATGGGTTATCGGCGACTCCGTGTAGGGCTGCAAGAATAGTTGGAGGTTGGGGCGATTCTCGTGGATGTTGGCGATGTCGTCCAGCACTTCGCGGAAGATGCCATTCAGGTAGAGAGCCTCAGTGCGCATCGTTTGCGCCTGTCTGTCCAAGCTCATTAACTGCGTATCTCCGCCAGGAACCGCCCCGCGCTCTGCCGTACGAAGTCCTGCAGGTTCACCGACATGAGCTTGACACCACGCTCGGCAAAATGACGGAACCGCTCCACGTTGTCCACCGTCATTCCCGCGCCGGCGACACCGATGATCTTGCCTTCTGCGAGCGTCCCGTCAATCACCTGCGAAATTGCAGCGTCAACGTCGGCTTGCGGCGGCATGCCCATGGCCTGTGTCAGGTCGCTGCTGCCCACCAGTATCGCGTCGACCCCGTCCACGGCGGCGATTTCGCGCACGTTGGCCACCGCCTCCGGGGTTTCCACCATGCAGATCACCAGCGTTTCCCGGTTGGCGGCCTCGTAATACTCGGACGGTGGCAGCCCGCTGCCCAGCCGGTTGGTGCGGCCACCGGTGGAACTGCTCCGGTCACCCATGGGATAGTAATGGGACGCCCGCGCCACCGCCTCGGCCTCTTCACGGTTGTTGATATGCGGCACGATGAGACCCTGCGCGCCCCGATCCAGGAATCGCAACAGGGTCGATGGCTCGGCGTTGGGAACCCGCACCACCGGGGTGATGTCGTGCAGTTCGGCCGCGCGGATCATGTTTTCCGATTCTGAATCATTGGACGAACCATGCTCACAGTCGATCCACGCCCAATCGAATCCCAGCACCCCGTACATTTCGACCACGATCGGCGCGTAAAAATTAACGCTGCCTCCGACCGCGATTTCGCCGGCGAGCAGCTTGGCTTTGGCTCGGTTGGTCCTGACCATGTCGTCCTCCGTGTCCTGTTGGGATGTGGCGCCGTGCGGCGTGTGGCTCACGCGTACCCAGTTTGTCATTGTGAGCGCAGCGTGGCAATCTCGTTGTGGCCGGGATCGTCGCTACGTCAACGAGATTGCCACGTCGCTCCGCTCCTCGCAACGACAGGTTTGCACAAACTGGGTATGGAGGAGCGGAGGTTCTATCCTGATTCTGACGACTTCCGAATGTGGGTACGCATCAGGGCGCGTGACGTTTGCGATGCGGAAATGGAGAATGCCGGGCGGCCTGTAAGCCGGGTTCTGTATCCGCATGAAGCGGACGGTGACCATCTATCTAGCCCCGATGCGGTGTGACCCGCATCGCCCCGTCAGTCGGGGCAGCGTTGCCGCTGGGGTCAAGCGGCCAACCCGGGGACGGGCCGGACACCCATAGTCCCCCTATTTGGCCTTGCTCCAGGTGGGGTTTGGCCGCCGGTGCGTCACCGCACGCGGCCGGACGCTCTTACCGTCCGATTTCACCCTTACCGGCCCGTCGACGACAGGCCGGCGGTATGTTTCTGTGCCACTTTCCGTCCCCGACTCGGTTGCCCGCGCCGGAGCCTGGGCGTTACCCAGCACCCCGTCCGGTGGAGCCCGGACTTTCCTCCCCGAGACGAAAACCATTTCTGACCATCGCTCGCGGCGGCCACCCGGCCGTTCCGGCTTTCTCCTGTTGCGAGGCTAGCACGGGCATGTAGGGTGGTCAAGCAACCGCAGCGCCACCCTTCGCCGGTACCGCCAATAGGGTGGCAAAGCAACCGAATCCGACCAGGGGATCATGCCCTGCTATGTATAATGGCGGCCAATTCTTCACCAGGTCTCCAACCCAGCCTTGAGGTAAACGCCATGGCCACGGAACCCGTCAACATTTTCGAGTACGAGCAGATCGCCAAAGAGCGCATCGAGCAGGGACATTACGATTTCATCGCCGGCGGCGCCACCGATGAGATCACCATCCGACGCACCCGTGCTGTGTTCGATTCCATAATGTTGCGTCCGCGCATGATGGTAGACGTCGAAAACCGGTCCATGGCCACCACGGTATTGGGTCAGGACATCGCCCTCCCGGTCATGCTCGATCCCGCCGGCAACCACAGCGCCGCACACCCCGAGGCGGAAATCGCCACGGTCAAGGCCGCCGGCGAGATGGGCACGGTAATGGTGCTCAGTTCCCACGCCTCGCGCACCCTGGAGGACGTGGCCGCGTCCGCGTCCGGCCCGCTGTGGTTCCAGCAATATTTCTTCAAGGATCGCGGCCTGACCCTGGAGATGGCCGCCCGGGCCGAAGAAGCCGGCTACTCGGCCATCTGCATGACCCTGGACGCCAAGATCAAGCCCAAGCGCGAACGCAACATCCGCAACGATTACGTTGGCGCGGAATCGCCCAACTATGCCCAACTGGACCTGGGCACTCACACCTGGAAGTTCGCCGCCGACGCGCCGGCCGGGCCCAGTGACATCAGGGACGTCGCGTCCACCTGGGACGACCTCGAATGGTTCGCGTCCAACATTTCGCTTCCGGTGGTCGTCAAGGGCATCATGGCCGGGGAGGACGGCCGTCTTTCCGCTGAAAACGGCGCGAAGGCGGTCATAGTCTCCAACCACGGCGGGCGCTATCTGGACACCACCCCGGCCACCATCGAAGTGCTGCCCGAGGTGGTGAACGCCGTCAACGGCAACGCCGAGGTGTACCTGGACGGCGGCGTCCGGCGCGGGACCGACATCTTCAAGGCGGTCGCTCTCGGCGCGCGTGCGGTGTTGATCGGACGCCCGTTGTTCTGGGGTCTGGCGGTTGACGGCTCACCTGGGGTCGCTGCCGTCCTCGAGATGCTGCGTGACGAGTTGGACGCCACCATGGGCATGTGCGGCTGCCCCTCAATCGACAGCATCGGTTCAGCAACCATCGATACGGTCTCGCCTTTGTTGGCCGCCTTCCCGTCTGCAGCGGATTTCCGGTAATCCCATCGGCAGGCCCTGCGGTCCGCCTTTCACGCTGGCGGACCCGGCCGGTCACACTGGACCAGCGCGTAACCGGATCGGGTCGCTGGCGCCGTCTCGCGTTGACGCCGCCGCGCACGCTGGTTATCATTCTTGATCGTATGTGCAGCGCGGGCTCCGGATTCACTTGAACGCCCAGCCGACCACTCCGGGTTGAGTGGTGGGCGGGTGTATCGTGCGCCGGGTGAGTTGCTAAGTCCCCTTTATCGCTGCGCGCGCGTTTCCCGTCTTCCCCTGAATGAATGGGCGCTTGAGGACGCCTTCCCAAGAATGACGGTGAAACCAACATGCTCCAACGATTCCTGGCGCGCTTCAGCGCCGCTGTATTCCTGATCTCAGTCCTCCTGGCGGTCACCGCCTGCGCGGAAGATCCGCAACCCGTCCTCTACGTGGGCGGCATTCCCGACCAGGACGTCGCGGTCCTGGAGGCTCGATTCAACCTTCTCGCCGAACACATCGGAGAGGAAACCGGAGTCGAGGTTCGCTACCTCCCGTCCCAATCCTACGCCGCCCTAGTCACGGGATGGGACAACAACGATGTCCAGCTGGCCTGGTACGGCGGTCTGACCGGCGTGCAGGCGCGCCTCGCGGTTCCGGGCTCCCAGGCCGTGGCCCAGCGGAGCACTGATGAAAACTTCACGTCGGTTTTGGTGGCCGCCCCTGACTCGGGAATTGCCGCGCTGGCAGATCTCAAAGGGCGTACCTTCACGTTCGGCAGCGAAAGTTCGACCTCGGGCAACCTGATGCCCCGTTACTTCCTGGCCGAGGAAGGCATCACGCCGGAGGCCGACTTCAAGAGCGTGGCCTACAGCGGATCGCACGATGCCACCTGGAAGCAGGTCGAGGCCGGCGCGGTCGAAGCCGGGGCCCTCAACGCCAACGTGTGGAAAACCCGCCTGGAAAAGGGCGACGTTGACACCTCCCGCGTCGGCGCCTTCTACACCTCCCCCGGCTACGTCGACTACCACTGGGTGGTCCGACCTGGCCTGGACGATGTTTACGGCGAGGGATTTACGCAACGTGTGGTCGATGCCCTTCTCAAGCTGAACGCCGCCAACGGCGGCCGCGATCAGGAAATCATGCAAGCCTTCCAGGCCGACCGGTTCATTCCTACTTCCAATGAAAATTACCTCCCCATCGAAAATATCGCCCGCGACCTCGGCCTCATCTCCGAACAATAGCCGTCCCGCCATCCTGGTCAATGGCGCGGGCAAAACCTACGGCGATGTCGAGGCCGTTCGTCCGCTCTCGTTGGCCATCGAGCCCGGCGAGACCGTGGCGCTCCTGGGGCCCAGCGGCAGCGGCAAGACCACGCTGCTGTCCATGATGGCTGGCGAGTTGGAGCCGTCCGAAGGATCAATCCACCTGCGCGGCAAAGACCTGGCCGACCTGCATCCCGGCCGCGATTTGGCGCGCGAGGTGGGCATGATCCACCAGCAGTACGACCTCGTTCCCAACCTGTCTTCCCTCCAGAACGTGCTGGCCGGCCGGTTGGGCGATTGGGGCCTTCTTAAATCGGTTATATCGCTGGTGTGGCCCCAGGACCGTCAGGTCGGGATGACCGCCCTGGAACGCGTGGGCGTCAGCGATCGCGCGCGGGTGCGGGCCGGCTTTCTTTCCGGCGGTGAGCAGCAGCGGGTGGCCGTGGCCCGCCTCCTGGTGCAGGACCCGGCCATCATCGTCGCCGACGAACCGGTGTCATCTTTGGACCCGGCGCGCGCCGAGGAGGTGATGGGTATCCTGACTCAAGCCGCCTGCCAGGCCGGGAAAACCCTGGTTGCCACCGTCCATTCCACCGACGTGGCGCGAACCTACTTCGGACGCCTGATCGGCCTCCGCAACGGCGAACGCGAATTCGACCTGCCCTCCCACCTCGTCACCGACGATCAATTGAACGCCCTCTACGCGCTGGAGGGTCTGAGGGATGAATGAGCGTGCAACCGCGGATTCCCTCGGAGGCCGCGGCGCGCTAACCGCAATATTGCTTATCGCATTCGCCATCAGCCTGACCGGGGTCGGATGGGGTGATGGCCTGATCAACGCCGGTGGCGTCCGTGCCGTCGGGCAGATCCTGGCGGCGGCGATCCAGCCGCAGTTGGACCTGGACGTTCTGTCCATCGGGGCACGCTCCACCTGGACCACCCTCGCCTACGCCTGGGCTGGCATGACCGTGGCTTTGGCCATCGGCCTGCCGTTGGGGATCATCGGCTCCGGGACCGTGGTTCGCTCCCCCTGGACCCGCCGGTGGAACATCTCGTCAGCGCGCTTTGCGCTGGCGGTCTTCCGCTCCATCCACGAGTTGGTGTGGGCCTGGCTTTTCGTCGCGGCCCTCGGTCTGTCGCCCATGGCCGGCGTGTTGGCGCTGGGGTTGCCCTACGGAGGCATCCTGGGCCGGATCTACGCCGAACTGTTGCAGGACGTCCCGGAAGCGCCGCTGCGCGCCCTGCGGAGTACCGGAGCATCCGAATGGCGCGTGTTCTGGTTCGGTCGTCTGCCCATGGCCCTGCCCGACATGCTCAGCTATACCTTCTACCGCCTGGAATGCGGGATACGGTCCGCGGCCATCCTGAGCTTCGTCGGCTTGGGCGGTCTCGGCCACAACATCCAGATTTCCCTCCAGGACATTGACTACAGCCGAATGTGGACGTTCATCTATTTCCTCATCGCGCTGGTGCTGGTGGTGGACCTGTGGAGTTCGTTGGTCCGGCGCCGCGTCGCCATCGAGCAGGGCTAGGCTCATGGCCGCCCAATACGGACGGGGGGAACCGGTAGCCCGTGGCGGCGCGACGGCGCCCATCGCACCGGCGCGCCGCATCGGATTCCTCGCCGCCTCCGCGGTAATCGCCTTTGTGATGGCGTTGGCCGCGTGGGCGACGATCATCGGCGATGACAACTTCCCCAGCCGGAATGTGTTCTCCCTGGACTCGGTCGCGAGGGCTGCGGACTTTGCCGGCGGGATGGTCGGCGCCGAATCTTCAGCCTCCCCGGCGTTCTACAATCCGGACGAATGGGCAGAGAAAGCGCGCCTCGCCGGCGAAACCCTCGCCATGAGCGTGGCCGCCGCCGGTCTCGCCGCCCTGGGAGCGCTCGCCCTGTTCATGTTTGGCGCGCGCAACGTGATGATGGGCAGCCTCGCCCCCTATCGGTCACCGTTCTGGACGGCGCCTTTCTTCCTGGTGCGCGGATTGTTCACCGTCAGCCGCGCCGTTCCGGAACTGGTCTGGGCCATGATCCTGGTGTTCGTTTTCACGCAGGGAACCCTGCCCGGCGTGATCGCCCTGGCCATACACAACGGCGGCATCCTCGGGAAGCTGGGCTCGGAAATCGTGGAGGGACTGGACACCCGACCCATGCGGGCGCTGCGCTCCACCGGAGCCGGCCGGATGCAGGTGCTGCTCTACGGCGTGCTCCCCGAGGCGTTGCCGAAGTTCATCACCTACCTGTTCTACCGCTGGGAGGTTATCATCCGCACCACCATTGTGGTCGGGTTCGTGGCCGCCGGCGGTCTGGGAACCGAGTTCCGCCTGGCAATGAGCCACTTCAAATTCACCGAGGTCACGCTGATCCTCTTCTGGTACCTCGTCCTCGTCCTCTTCGTGGATATCGTCTCCGGGCAACTGCGGAGGTTGGGCAACTGAGCGAGGACCCCGTCAGATGGTTTCATATCGCGAACGCAACTCCGGGTGTGTCACCAATTTCCCGGATCGTACGTGTCTGGAGGGGTCACACCTTGGAAGATTGAATACTGCGAGATGACCTCTCTGGCTCCGCCCAAGTCTCCCCACACCATCACTGTGTAAATGCCGTCGCCGTGCCGGTTCAGGATATCGCGGACGTCTGCTTTCACGGCGAACGACGCGCCGCTGGCCGTCCATTCCGAGGCGGTGATCCAGGGGACGGTAATGGGTTGAGGCTCGCGGGATTGACTGGCGTTGTACGCCTCCTGCCAGGCTTGGTGCGCTTCTGCGGGCGAACGCGGAGCTAGCGCATCAGCCGGAACGTCGTAGGGATCGGGGCAAGGGTCGTAGTTTTGAGAGAACGACTCCGTATTCCAGCGATAGCCGCCGGTCAAAGGCCATCGCAAACTGGCTACCTGGCGTCCGTTGTCATAGCAATAGGTGCGCGCAACCTGCCCTTTGGTCAGATGGTGCGGCGGTGGGTCGTAGTAAATCTGTATCCCCAAATCCTCATGACGGCTGAAACGAACGCCGTTGACGGCCATGCCCGAAAATGACAGGACGCCATTGGATATCGAAGGCAATCGGTCGTATTCGACATAACCCCCCTCGAAATGCTGGTACATGGCCACATTGTACCGATCCCAGGCTAAGCCGATGTTGATACGCTTGTGGAACGGATCCAGGATGTTTCTGCGATGCCCTGAACTGCTCATCCAACCGTCCATCGCCTCATCGATTTCCCGTCGAATGTCGCTGTTGGCGCTGTACCCGTCGGACGGTCTGATGCAGTAATCCAGACCGTGCCCATTTTCGCCGTTGGACTGGTAACCGCCGGCAACGCTGTAGCGCATGTAGGGTTTCAGCCCGTCCATTCCCCAATGGGAAGAAAAGCAGTTTGCCAGCGCTGATTCGGCATGCACTTGAGCGGCGACGTTGTCGCCCAAAATTACCGGGTTCAATCCGGCCCTACGGCGCTCGGCATTGATCAGCCCGAGCATGTACTCCTTTTCGTCGATGTGCCGCAGTTCCGGCGCAGGTGCCGGCGTTGCGGTGGGCTCCGGCGTCGGTGTCGGAACCGGGGTTGGCGTTGACGCGGGCACCGGCGCTGGCGTCGCCGTCGGCCCGACCGAATGCGGCGACGCCACCGTGAGTGCAGGAGTAGGTGTCGCGGCCGTGGCCGCCGGCGATTGGTGCGCAGCCGACTGAGTCGCCCTTTCTTGCGTCTCCATCTGCGCCAGCGCCGCGCTAATGGTGGCTTGAAAATCCGGCGTGGGCGACGCCCCGGGCCGAGTCAGCGGCAGGACCTCCCCGCCGAAACACGATAGAGACGCCGCCACCAGCGCAGCGCAGGCGAAACCCAAAGCTACGCGCACTGAACTATGCCGTCCTGGATCGGCTATTCCGCGTCCGGATGTGTCGTGATAAACCGCGCCGCCCGCTCCGGATCAACCTGCGGCGCGCGCACTTCGACGCCGGCCTGCTCCTCCTGGAGACGCACCGTGCTGCTGCTGTCAGCCTGACCCCAGCCGCGATTCATGGCCTGCAACGAGATCTGTTGCGCCAGCGTCGACATCGGCATGGGCACGTCATACTCACGGGCAAGTTCAGTGGCCAGCGAGATGTCCTTGTGGGCCAGGTTCAACGCGAAACTCGCCGGCTCAAACTCCCCACGAAACATCGTCCGCACCAACCCCTCATGCAGGAAGGACATCCGGCCCAACGCCCCGCGTCGCACGCACTCCCACAACGGTTCGGGGTCCACTCCCGCCTTGACGCCCAGGGTCAGTCCCTCGGCGATGGCCTGGCGTACGCTGTGACCAATCATGTTGTGCACCAGCTTCGCCACGCTCCCCGCGCCAATCTCACCCGCGTAGAACACCTTGTCTCCAAAGGCGTCCAATATCGGCTTCACCCGGTCGAACA
>MPNC01000004.1 GCA_002238825.1 SAR202 cluster bacterium bin87
GGTTGGGGTTTGCCGCATCCTTGGCGCGCTCCTGGTCCAAAAAGGACGGCACGGTGCTCTCCAGAATCGACAGGTCGCCCGTCCTCCAGTGGCTCGAACGCAACAGACCGAGCACGGGCTGGTAGTAATGTCCGCCATCGCCTGCTTTCTTGACCTTGAACTGACCAATGAAACGGTCCTTCCTTTCGTCGGCGGTGGCGTAGAAATTGGCAAGGTCATTGAGCGGGATGACGAGCATGCGGGTGTCCGATTCGGCTGGATCTCCCAAGGACGGACATGGGGACTCCAAATATATCAGTGAACGGGCCGGCGCATTTAGGCGCGGTCGGCTGCGTTCATGATCCAGATGGAATACCCAAAAGCATTCCAGGCAGGCGAGAACGCCGTGACCTGGTTTGTGGTCGGACCACGCTACGTGGTCTCCCCAACGTACGCCATCGCAAAGTCTCTCATAGGTTCCTTGGACCGGGGAGGCCCAGAGATGTACGGTGCCTCCTAACCCTGCCGGACTACCTTCGAATACGTCGACCTGTGGGCCGCGTGCAGTCTGACCGAATTTGTCAATACGACTCATCGAAAGGTGCTGCTGCCGCAAACGCGTTCTGGTCGTAAGACGCTAGCAGTTTGGAGGCGATCAGCTGTACCGCCGGACGTGCAGCATGTCTGGCCTGGATGTCGGCATACCACATTTCCCCGTAAGTCTTTCATACAATTATCTGGTGCGGTCGTTACGGAACCTCAAGTTGCTGGCGTAAATCTGGTAATTAAATGCTCCGGTGGTTGTTCCGGCACTTGCCCTGGAGACCGCCTCGGTGACGGACGACGCCGAGCCGCCGGCAGTAAAGCGCGCGGTTTGCGAAGGCCGAGTTTCATCACGCCCGCCGGCTCAACAGGTCGCGCTGCTCGGCCACCTCCCGAGAAGCTCTCCGGTTTCTGAGTCCGTCGATGATCCAGTGTTTGTCGGCTTCGTCCAGCTGGTGATCCAGCTCCCGTTCGTGCGCCTCGCCGTTCGAAGGCCCTGCTGGGATTCGGTTTCGGTGAGGTAAGGCTCCTTCTTTTCGGATTGTAATGGCGGGTGCCGGCATCACCCCGGGAGCGCATTAACTGTGGCCGTTTGTCTGATAGCGCCTACGAGGCCTTGCAGCGACAGGCAGGGCAGGGCCCACGCGCCAGTTGGGCCTACGTAGCCCATCGCCGCACCCACGATTGGAGCAGCGCAGGGCCCACGCGCCAGTTGGGCCTACTCCCTGCGTCCGCCTCCATGGTCCGTGTCCTGTTCCGCGACGATGTAGGCTGGGTCGGTGGTCGGCAGCCTGATCGCGCGATTGGCGCGGGGGTTCAGTACCTGGGGCAACCGTTCTGTGTCCACACGCCCTGATTTACGGCGTCACCGGTCGGCGACTTTACGGTTGTTGCTGTGCTTACAAGGTTCGTGGTTGCAGGCATCCAGGATAGCCCGCCGGTATTCCAATCAGGACGGAACGGTTGCCGTTTGCAACCACTTGGAGCTTTTCAGGGGAAGTCCGGCACTTGCTGGAATGGCACGTCACCGTAGCGGGAAAATCTCGTGCTGCGTCCACGTGCGTGTTCTTCCCGCAGTCGCTGCACTCGAAGTCCAGGTAGTGGCTCCAGCTCCTGACCAGTTTCATCGTATGTCGCCGTCTCTGTTTCATGGGCCGTCGCTGCCGTGGTGCGGGACGCTTTGGCGGCAATCACGGCATTCAGCGTAGGCGGCGGCACCCTGAAAATCCCAGACAGGGCATGCGGGTTTGGGCGAATTTCGCTAAACGGACACCGGTTTCATTCGGTATGTTAAGGTTGGCCGAGCTCATTTGACTGTAGCCGGATGAAAGCCTGGTTGAGGACGACAATCAAGTACGAGGCCGGAGCAACACTCTGTCATGACGCCAATACTCATCCTCGAGGCGTTCGGAGAACTTCCGCCCGCTGCATTGATAGAGACTGAGAGGGACCGTGAGCGACGCGAGCGGGAAAGCCCGCCCACCGGCGCGTCGGTGGTGGGTCTCCTGCACAGGGTCTTTGATGCGCGCGCTGAGCTGATGGGTTGGTCGACCACATCACCTGCGTCTTCCCAGAGGAACCTGTGGGATATGTACGAGGCAGGGTTGACGGCTGACGGCACCGACCCATCCCTGATTGGGTGGGTCTACGTCGGACTGGCGAACGCGACGGACTTGAACGCCGTGGACGACGTCGTGATTCCGGAGAGAATTCCCGACAGGGCAGGTTACGCAGGTTGGGCGACGATCAGGATGCCTCCGGAGTACGGCGAGGCTACTGTGGGGCTGTCTTCCGCATTGCCGCCGTTGGTCCAGTGCTTCGATGATGCTCTTCGACGAATTGGCGCCACTGAGGTTTCCGGTTTTCAGGTGACGTGTTACGGTGCGGACCTCGGGCCTCGCAGCCGTTTCTCTGGTCATCTCACCTCTGGGCCGAGTTGGTTCGACGCCTTCGAACAGGCTGGACCGAGCGCTCTGGTCAGCTTTGACCAGGGATTCCTGGGCAGGTTTTCCGCAGTCGAGTTCACGAGCAATGTCCGCCGTCGGAATACCGGTGCGTTTGAATTCGGTGACGTTGTGTCTGTACCGGAACCGCACAAAGTCAGGATGCCGGCTGGTACGCCTCGTCCCGAAATTCCTCTGGAGCCTTCGGGCGTCGGCGTGTCTGTGGTGTTGCCGGAGTGGACGGCAAGTGCCGCGGGGTGGACACTGGCGACCGTGGTCGACGTGGCGCGCGTGATGACGCCCGAAACCGAAAACTTTGCCGTACGCCTCGCTCGTATGGAGTAGCCATCCGGGCATGATGGCGTTTTCGATGGTCAGCGACGCAGCCAGCCACGAGTGAACTAAATCATGGCCGCCGGTGCGGCGATGAGGCCGCCGCATATGGCCAACACCCCACGCTGGTGGTCAGGATTTCGGGGATGAAAAACGTGACCATGGCGGTTCAGACGCTGACCAGTCCGACGGAGGCCTGTCCGCGGGACCGGCTACCGCTGCGAACGGCGACACCAAACGGAATCAAGAACGCGAGCGCAAGCAATCCGATGTCAGGCAACAGGACTAGGTCCGGGGAGTCTGCCGTCGGTCGCTTATTGGCTGGTGGCTACGGAGCCTTGGGGTTTCATGTCCGCAACGACCCGGCTGGTTCGCGCGTGACGCAAGCCGTGGCGCGGGCAGGTTACGACCGCACCGTCGTCCAGCATGACAACTCCGAGGTCGGTGCCTTGGTGGGAAATAGAATGGCTCAACTTAGGGTTGGGTTGTTGAGGCGAATGCCTTTTGCTGCTTTGTCTGTTGTGTAGGTAGCAACTGCGCATTCTACGAGAATTGGTGCGACGTAGTTGGCGGTGCGCTGCTGATTCCCGCGGGCGTTCTGGAGGAATTGTTCAAGCGTTCCTTTATCGGCCCAGCCTTGGTAGGCTCCGATAGGAACTTCGCCGCCAGCTTGGCGCATTTCGCGGAGTGCCTCTTCGATGTGAGCAAATTGAACGAGGATGCGGCTGTTGGGAAAGCTAAATACCACCCACGAGTCGGTTACCTCACTGACGGTGAACGGGCGTTGGTCTCTTGCCGGGCTGCCCCGCCCTGGGGTCATTAGGATTTGCCCAGGCTGAATGTGTGCTTTTATGAGAACGCTGAGCGTCGAGCCAGTCATTTTCAGCCTCGGTCAGTTAGTTGTTCGGGATCTCGTAGTCCCGGATGTGGGCAATCTGATTGGCAGCATAGACGGTGCGGGGATTTCCCATCACCAATGCGCCGCTTTGTTCGGAGATGATCATGGTGGCTTGAGCCATGATCTTGTCCACCTCGGTTTGTGCTTCAGGTGATGCCGGAAAGTCGTGGCTGTGGATTTTACCATCTTTGGTTTGGATTTCTATTCTGATGAATCGCTCTGTTGATGACATTATGTTCTCCGTTGCATATTGTTCGACCAGAGGGAAATTGGGACCAAGCGGCCGATGACAAGCAGCGCGCGTAGGAGGGGCCTCGCCTGATTAGGACGCCGATTCGGCGACGCTGCCCGACAGGACAATGCTGCTTAGCGCGGATGGTGCCCTCGACAACGGCAGCGGGTCGGTTTCGGACGTAGTAATCTCTTTGGTGCTGTCGCAAGGCTCAATTCACGATTGCCCGTGTTGTGATGGCGAGCCCAGCGACTATTCCGACTACGACAAACACGGATTGGAAGACGAGGATCGACGTACGGTACTGGGTCTCGGCCGAGTTGGGTTGGTTATTCAGCGAGTGGGTGATCGCGTCGGTGCCGGCGACGACCGCCCAAACATATAGCAGAACTGCCAGGGCACCTACGGCGGGCATGGCCCGGTCTGTCGCTTTCGCGAGGCCTTGGATCCGGTCTTGAGTTTGTTCGGCCACTTCGACATCGCCGACGATTTCCAGCAAGCCGAACATCCCTACCAAAACGATAGTAGTGGCGCTGGTCAGACCGACAACTATGGTTTCCCGATGCCGGCGTTCCGTAGCCAAATCGTTGTCGGTCCGATGATCGCTCCCGTCACTCGGTGCCGTCATCGTTGTTTCCCGGATCATCGCGCGTTTGTGCGTGGCTCCTCCAGAGCAAGGCGGCAGCGACAACCAGTACTACGGCAATCGGCATCCAGACGTCTTTCGGTTCGCCATAGCGAAGACCCATACCGAGAGCCATAATGACACCGACGGTTACTATCCCCAGTGATTTCCACCAAGTGAAGCCACCCAGCTTCCGACTGGCGAGTATGTTGATCCAGTGCGTCATGGGCGGATTCCTTCGACCTTGTCGCCCTTCATGGTGTTGAAAAGGTGAAAACGTTACAGTTCAGCCAAGGGTGGGGCATTGTGCCGCGACTGCTTGTGGTCGCTCTGTCGTAGTCTATCACGGCTTTGGATCAGAACGAGGTTGTGCCGTTGAGTTTACGATTGCACTCACATGCAGGAGTCATGTCGGGCTGCAAGGGAGTCTCGCGTCAAATCGGGTTGTCATCTCGGGTTGTCATCCGACTTGGTAACGCTGTTGATGGTCAGCGACGCAGCCAGCCACGGGTGAGCCAAATCATGGCCGCCGGTGCGGCGATGGCGACGCCGCATGCGGCCAACAACCCCACGCCGGTGGTCAGGAGTCCGGGGAGGAAAAACGCAATTGCGGCAATCCAGACGCTGACCAGGCCGACAGCCGCCGAACCCGCAAATAGGCCGACCAGCAAGCTGTCGGAGTGTCGACGGGACCGGCCACTGTTGCGAAGAGAGACGGCTAGAGGAATCAGGAACGCCAGCGCGAGCGCAAGCAATCCGATGACAAACAGCATGGCGAGATCCGGAGGGTCCGTGTTCGGACGCCTTTTGCCTGGAGGCTTCGGCTCGTTTGGGTTGTCATGTCTCCGCCGTGTTCGCGACGATTCGGCCTGTGCGGACGCATCAACGCAGCCCGTGGAGCGGACACGTCACGACTCCACCGTCGTCCGGAACGAAGCCCAATAGGTCGGTGCCTTGGTGGGGGCAGATGTGGCCGTCGATCAGGCGCCGGTCGGCATAGACTTCTCTGAGGTCGTGGAGCCACGGGACGTTTTCGTGGGAGTAGGGAGGGTAAGGCCCTTGGTACTTGCGCGCACGTAAGGACATCCAGGACTCCGGATCGATTTCCAACCGGTGGATTTCGTCCAAAGCCAGCGGCTCTTCGCAACCATGCGGCGAGACGCAGGATATTGGCGTCGAATAAACCAGGTTGAGGTGCGATACGTCAGGGGAGTCGAAGAGGAGGCGGTCGAGGTATTTCCTGATTTCCATGTTCAGGAAGCGGTAGTCGACGTGGACATCTTGGAAATCCGCCCCGATGTGCTCGCGGTCGGAGTGTACCGGTCCCAGGACGGGGAGCCAGCGTATCCGATCCGTGGGCCAGTGGGCGGTAGGAGTATGTTCACAGTGGGTCGGTTACCCTTTCGGTCAACGACTGCGTGGATGCCAACGGGCTGCTGGCTATGGGGCCTGCTGGCTACCAGGCGCATCGAGGTGGCATCGTACGACCTTGACCGCGTCGGTCAACATGAACGCCACCTGCGCAGCGTGGAACGTGGTCATACAGAGTTCCTGTACATCGGGGTGGTTGTTCATGTGGTCCACGTTGAGGCCGTACCTCTGGAGGTCGTCGAGCGTGATGACGCTGCCATGGCCCAGGTGTTGGTAGTAGCTGGAAATCTGGTCAGCAATATGCTGGCTGGTAGTGACCTCAGGCGCATCCGGAGAGCGCGAATAGCTGTCGATCCAACCGCCGAGGGTCAGGCTCGACTCGGAAATGATGTGACGGGCGTCGTGGAATAGGCCGGGCGGTTGGGACACCAGAGCCATGAGATCTTCGCCGGTTCCCTCGGGGCTGCGCAGGCGCAGCAGCAGTTCGTTGCGCTCGTCCACCACGGCTTGGGCTGGCACCATCACGGAGCCGCCCATAGTCGGTACGACAACTAGCGGGTTGGTGGGGCTGAGCGAGGCAAAGCCTCCCAAGATGATCAGGTCGGCGGCGCAGGCTAGCATGGCAGCGGCCGACATGGCCCGCTGGGGCACGAATACCCTGATGTGCGCGTACCGGCCTCTGAGGGCTCTGACGATGGCCTGGGTGGCGGGCAGGGTGCCGCCTGGGCTGTGGAGAATGAGGTCGAGCTGGCGTTGGTCATGTGCGGCCATTGGCCGGTGAGGACCGGTGTAATGACCGAATTCCCGGTGCGCGCCGTGGGGATGCCGGTGGAAACGGAGGTTGGGATCGGGAACCGGCATTGCCCGGATAAAGCAGGGGTTTGAGTGTATTGAGGGCAGGAGGAAGGTTTTATGGGCAGGATGGGGAGTTTATGGGCAGGATTTTGAAATTACGGGCAGGTTGCCGAGTTTTTTGGGCAAGTGGTGTCGGGCTCTTGGCCGTGTGGGCCGGCGGCAGTGGAGGCTGAAGTTCAGGTCCGATGCCGAGGACGTGGCCCGATTTACCGAGATCCTGCTGTTGCTCCTGCTGCTGTTGATTGCACCTTCCTGGGGTCGATCTCACCCGGGGCCGGGAGGCGCCAGGCGGTTGGCCGCTGGTTTGAGAGCCAGTTTAGCACATGGGTGCGTGGGCGGCAAGGCGATGACAGGCGCGGGGAATCGCGCTTGTAGAGAAGGAGGAACGTACGATGTTGACAGAAACCGTGGTTATCCCTTTCTGGTTTTTTCTCGTACCCTGGCTGACACTGTTGATCGTCGGTGCCTACACCATGTACCTCGTAGTCACTCCGGCCGCACGAAGTCCGGACCGAGCCAAAGGAACAAAATCCCAGCGAGGAGGAACACAAACGCAAACCCCCAACCACCCTGGCTCACGTGAAAACGCCTGCTTCCTCGGAGACTGCGCAACCACATCCCCACAGGAACCAACCCAATCAGAACGGAAACAACCCCGATGATCTGAACTACTGCGACCTTGTCCAACATTTATCATCAACCTTGTGGAGGCTGAGTTTCTGGTCCGCTGCTGAGGAAGTCGCCCGATTTACCGAGGTCCTGCTGCTGCTGTTGTCACCTTCCTGGGGTCGATCACTGCCCGGGGCCGGGAAGCGCCAGGCGGTTGGCCGCTTGGTTTGAGAGCCAGTTTAGTACATGGGTGCGGGGCGGCAAGGCGAAAACGGGCGATCTGTTTTTGTGACAAAGCCATTAGGAGGCTAACATGGAAAACCATATCTCCACCATCCTTGGCGCCATTGCCCTTTGTCTAGGCGGTCTGTACATCCTGGTTTTGATATTGCTCATAGAGATAGAGCGATTACCGCGCAAACTGCAAAACAGGCTGCAAGCACACCAGCGGCCCACCAAATCCAATAGCGAACCCGAGTCCGACGACGACTCCAACGCCACTGAGCCAGACCGTAATTGATGACGCTCAGAAATATTGAGAGGCCGATACAGACCTGGGCAACATCCCACAAAATCCCGGTCAGCACTTCCACAATTTTAGCGTTTATGTCGGGCGACGAAAGGAGTACATCCATGGCGGAACAAGTCACCCGCGAAGAATTTGATGACCTCAAAAAAACGGGTCGAGGCCATCGAAGCGTGTCTCGCCGTAGAGCCGTTATGGCTCACTCTTCTAAAAGCTGAAGCACAGCGCGAATCTCAACCTGCGCCCAGAATTGGCAAGCCTTCCAATCTTCTTCAGGGACGCAACTGAGCAGTTCACTGAGTTCCGGCGCCCGGTTACGGGCATCAGCTCTCTCAATAATTCCTTTCGATTCATCAGGCGTCATTAGCGCCAGTATCTCTCCCGGCAAATGCCGATGGGTCAAGTTCGTTCCGAAGGTGCCAGTATCAAACGGTGCATTCGGCATCAAGTTCACCTTGGCCATAGTTGGGCGTCCTGAGGGTAACAGGTGTGCTGGCCGCCGGGAATACCGACCTAGTCAAGGAACTAGCCGACCAGCAGGACCCGCGCTACTGAGAGGCAGCCAATCCCACATTCCGGACCTCTGCAAGGCCAATCCAAACAAGAACTCTTCGTTTCTGCACGCTCCCGAGAACTCGAAACGTTGTACCTCAGCGATACGTACCGATACTCACTCGGGTCCACCCGACCAGAAAGCAAGGATGGTGAACCAATGGCCTACATAGTTCTGACCGGCATCGCCGCGGTCGGCGTCATCTGCATGATGGTCGGGCTCTACACCGGCGAACCAGTCACTATCGGCGGCGCCATCGTAGCGCTGCTGGGAGGTGTCGGCGGGCTGGCGCTGAAGGCCATGACCGGCGACTGAACCGCAGCGGATTTTATCGAAACGTCCTTGCTCGTCCCGCGCGCCCGAGATTTGAATGACGTGGTGAACTTCCTGCTCTAATCTCAAACTTGCCGAACTCGACCCACGCAACTTCGGATCGGAACAATTCACCAATCTTAGTCAAATCACGGTCGATTCCGCTACCGGGACGCAAAATCTTAATGTGCGGTTGGTAGTGTCGAGCCCCGAAAGCATTGGTCCAATCTGTTGTTGCCTTCCGGTTCTTGGTTGCTTTGGCGGTTTCCCTTCGGTACAAGTCTCTTCTCATATCTAAGACGGCACCGATAGCCCGGTTGCGCCTGGTCAGTCGAATTCCCACTGAACGTCGTGCTGGCTCCAGTTCCGGACGTGGGTTTTCCCCGCCTGGGGCCAACACCATGAAACGCGTTTCCACGGTATCGGCAGCAACCTGTATGGGTCGCGACGTAGAGACCAGGCCTTGTATGGGTCGCCTGGCCTCGTAAACGGTCAGATGGAGTCGCCGTTGGACCGCTTCGCTTGGGATGTTGCATTCATTGACCAGAAGGTCAGCAATTCTTTCCTCACATTGTTTAGTGACCCACAATAGCCCGAATACCCTAAAAGGCCGAAATACGGGATGACCAATTGGCATGAAAGCTCCGACATACTAAGAATATGGTCCCAAAGCGGCCTCGCCCGAAAAATGAAAATCACAATCGTAAAGTGTGGGCACTATGACGCTGGCAACGGTCGCTGTTGTGGCCAGTAGTTTTTCCACAAACGTTGCCTCGATTATTGACATATTGGCATGTCCAGTCTGGCAGTTCTATTTTCCATCTTGGACACGGAGTCGGTGCGTCAAATTGCGCCAGAGTCGTTTTTATGCTTTTTCGCCGTCCGACCGTCAGCACTTCGGGTAGCTGGGGCACTGGGTAGTCCGTGTTGATGGTTGCCAAAGCCTCTGGTTTGCCGATTATCCAAAGTGCGCTGTTACCCGGGTAGTACCAAGATCGTCCTGCGCCTGCATATAGGATTTCCAGGGTAAGTCCGGATAGCCTTTTTCGCAGGCACTCCGACCTGCCGATTCTGCCCGCAAGCTCTTGGACAGCTTTCTCACCGTCGAATCCGCTGTATGCGGCCGTGTAGTAGGGTTGAGGGATGTAAACAGCTGCGTTCTTCTCGACGCGGGCTGCCCCTTCGTGGTCTATCAAGATGCTGCCGATCCCGAAACTGAACCCCTCACACGGGTAGTGCCTGCGGATGGACCCTGTCGCGATGATGCCGAAGCACGGGTTGTTGTCTTCGGTGAAAAGGACACCTTGGTTAGCGTGTCTGAACGCTTCCAGCAGTGCCCGACCGTATGCGGTGAGGCAATCGCCGTCGTGGAGGCAGCGTTGACGGTAGTCAGTCAGCCCACTGTTGCAGTGGTCCGTTGGACCTGTCCCTGGTTCGTGAGTGAACTGCGGCATTACAACGTTCTCCCGATGGAAGCTGACTCATTGGCGGCTGTCGTCGTATCTCCACGAATTACACATGGTTTTCATTCGTCTGGCTCGATATCGCGAAACATCAGTTTGCCGTCGACACGGCTGGCATGTACCACCACAGATCCGTTCACCATGGAGCCAAGCCTGTCGTCCACTTCCTCACCCACATTGTTGATTGTCTGATTTTCACCGTTTTCGTCCACGACTTCAATCCAGTCGCGGTCTAAGTGCAGGGCGCGCAGTACGCCTCTGATCAGAACATCCTCTCCCTCTGCCGCGACTGTGGACGATAAAGCTTGAATTGCTCCGCTGATCGCATATTTGGTGTCGGGCATAAGAACGAGAGGGGCAGGCGAATCCGAAACGGCAATGGTCAACCGGTTGAATTGCTTACCATTTGGCACTAGGTCTCGTGTTAGCTTGAGGAAGGTCAATCGATAATCAACGTCCGGGACCATTTCGCTCAACATTCCTTCGGGAGAACCGGCGCACGCCTGCAATATGTCGTAGGCGCCGTCAACGATATCCTTTGGCGTCAACTCGTTGCTCTCAAGCGGCAGTTGCCGCGTTGGTTGGACAGACATGGCGAATCGGTAGCTGCCTGGGGCGGCTTGGAATGTCCAAGGTCGATATGCATCTCGTATTTCCTTGCTTGGCTCTCCGCGTCTGCGATGCGGCAGCTGCTTCCAGTGCTCCACCGTTCGATAGAAGACCGTGGTTATTTTACGAATTTTCGAAGTTACCAAATCTGATGGAGCGCCTCCGTGCATGATTGTTCCCCCACTGAGCGAAACAATCATCTGGGCGTGGTGCATCTCCGACAGGGCTCGCTGCCACTTCATGGTTTCCAACAAATGCTGCAATTGCTCTCGTGCAAAATCGGGCAAGTGGCTTGACCCCAAACACCGGTGCGCCAATATGCTTGCTTCATCGAGCTGCATGGCTTTATAGCGCAGCGCAACTGCACTGACCGCGATAATGCCGAGGGTGCGCGTACTATTCGCGTCAACTCCCTGAAGGGCTTTACCCTCGGCATCTGCAGCCTTTGCATAGAGTTCCATTGCAGCAGAGGATTCCCCACGGCGCGTGGCAGCTTCCGCGTCGGACGCGAACCGTTCGCTCTCAATGTGGCGCTCCACCCAAGTCACGGCTACTCCACTTTGCCTAGACGTATCAATTTAGATTGAAAACCAACCACGCCGGCCATGGCAGGGAGGTTGCTGTTTCCTGATGCCGCCTGCTGCAACTTGTCGTTTAATCTTCTGGAGATCGTTGCTGCGTTTCCACTGTCAACGCCTGACACTTCGAGACGGATGAAACGCTCCCAATCGTGAGGAGTGGCATCAAGGGGGGCCACATAGTAATCTGCTCCAGTTTCGGTTTCGGCGCGCCGAACTGCCACCAATGGACCCATCAACTCGACTGCGGCCAGGACACACGCATAGGCGCCCGCCTCAGTGGCGTCCGTCGTGTTGGCCCAAGCGTTTTTGATGCGTTCATCGGTAGAGGACCATATCGCCAAAGCGTTTAGCTGGTCTGCGTCCCAGCCGATTGTGAAATCGACCGGGGAGCAGTGGTGGCGGTCAAGGCACACTCGAGCCCCTTCGGTCCAATGTTCTGCAATCGAGTCGGTAAGGCCGTGATGCCGCTGCGACATGTCGGCTATTGGCAGGATCGGTTGGGACATCAATAGTTCCTGGGATCAAAATCGGTTGAGGAACGCATCGCGCTGGCGTTTTGTGTATGGCCATTATGGCAAGGTGGTTAGAACTAGGTACATGGCCACGCCGAATGCCGACAAGATTCCCAGACCCATCCCGACCCGTACAGACATGGGCATCTGTTGACGGAAGGGGCGCGGAGTCCGATGCCTAATTCGGGCTGCACGGGGTTTCTGTTTCCTGCTCATCAAACAACTCCTGAGGCTGCGCATTTCGCGGCCCCTAAGGGTTGACATGAGCATTAGGCAGGTAGTATCCTAAGCCGGTTTTTGCTTGTGTCAGCTCTTTCAGAGCCGCACGAATCCGCCGGGGTGTAAAAGGCGCCCCGGCTTTTTTGCGTGAATGATCGATTATTGAGTTATGGCGATATTGTTGCTCCGAGCCCCGAGTGGATGGGCGGTAGGATATCAGCCGGGAGGCTCGCCGGGAAGACCAGCCACAGGAAAGATGCCGAAGGTGGGTGTACGATTGGAACTGGGCGAAAGAATGGAGCCAATCGGTCCGAAGAGCGAAAACGGTCGCCCTATCTCGTGAGCTTCACTATCGTAGCTCGCTCATCCCGTCCTCTCTGCTCGGACGGGATGCATAAGGCGCATTCACAGGCGTAACATCACGAAGGAAGGCGTCGCATGCCAACCCTGTTTCCCGGTGTCAAAGTTTTCCTGGCCGTCTTGGCTGTTTTGGGGATTGTGGGCTTCGTCGGACTCGTCGTGGGCGTGTCGCGCCTGTACCTGGCGGCCACCGTCCTTGCCATGGTCTGGGCCGTTTGGGCGATCGTAGGCGCGGTCATGGCGAGATTGGACAAATGAACGAGTGAGGCCCTGATGTTCAGGTGTTGGCGGCCTTCTCGTCCGCCGCATCCACGGCCGGCGTTATCGCCGACCGGGTGAACAGGTTGGGCGGCGGGCGGAACCTCGGACCGCCCCACCCGCCGGACGTTGACCACGCCGGGGCTATTGCCCCGACTGCCCGTCCTGGATTGTCGCCCCGTCTTCGCAATTTCCACCTCACCGCCAGTTGCCACGGTCGAACAGGTCGATGTAAATGTTTTCGTAAAGGTCGAGTTCGCCCGGTCTGTCATCCCCCGCGTAGCGCACGTAGGCCCCCACTCGAACCAACATCGGCTCAGTCAATTTGTCAAAGTCCACGTAATCAGGCATTGGGATCTCGCAGGCCCGGCCATCCTCATAAGCGTGATGGTGATGCTCGTCCTGGGGGTAGATTTCGCATGAAGTCCCGAACGACCAACCTTGATACTCGACGTTCACATCCCACTGACTGCGTTGGAACTGCCACCCGTCAGGCGGCGGCGGGGCATTGTTCACTATCGTTACAACCAATAAGGAATGATCTGATTCGTGATAGTACGCCTCCGTGTGCAGGGAAACCTGGCCGGCCAACCCGAGAGCCGGATAGGGCGTAGGAGTCGGCGTCGGATGAATATGGTCAGTGCCGTCCTCGTGGGCTTGGACTATGTTGGCGACGGGTTGGGGCGACCATAAACCAGTGATGGCTATGACTCCCATCAATGCCAGGGCAGCCGCTATCGCCATGATCCCAAGGGTTTTGCGTGGCATGATTCGCTCCTTCGGTTGGGCCTGCCCCATAATAGAGGCCTCTGTCCCAAAATGCATCCCAAAACGGCTATTATGGGACAAAGCCCCTCCTCATAATGAACGAGTGAGGCCCCTGCTGTTCAGGTGTCGGTGGCCTTCTCGTCCGCCGCATCCACGGCCGGCGTTATCGCCGGCTGGACAGGAAAGGCCCGAGCGAAAAGCATGGCCGTGGTCTTGCCATAGACCAGCGCTGATTACGGTGGGAGGATTGGCTATCCACGGTCACAGTCCCACCTCGACCGCCAACGCTATCGGCACCAGCGCCAGCGTCAGGATGAAGAATGCGAATGCCGCGATGGTGGCGAGCCAGCTGACCACACCTATCATGGTCTGGCCAAAACTGCGGTCACGAAGCCGATTATAGACCGTGCACAGCAGGGCTGCCGTCACGGAACAGAAGATGACCAGCGACGCCATCAGGACTCCGGGATTGACGGCGGCTCCCACCCCGAGGTCGATGTTGAAGCCGGCGATGTTCACGCCTTCGAGGAGCTGCACCACCTTGACGCTGCTGCCCACGGCGGCCATCAACAAGGCCGAGATGGATGCCAGCACCAGGTTGCAGGCCATGAGGTCGTAACGGGCGGGAGTTTGGTTCACGACTCGGGCTCCTGGTGTGGGATTGAGGTCAGCGGCTTGGCGTGGCTGGCGAATGGCGGTTAGTGGATTGGCCCGAACGTGGTCAACGATAAGATAGTTCCTCTTCGCATGGTCGCCATGGAGTCAGTAGTGGGCGCGCGTGTACCGGCGGGCGCCGCGGCCGCGGCGGTTTGTCCGGTATTTGGCAGGATGCCACACCGGACCACGGAACAGCGCCTTGCGCCGTCTGGAAGGTTGCCGTGCTTTGCTCTCGCCAGCGGGGACGACACTGCCCGACCCGGTACGGGAAACGATGGTGGACTTGCCAGGTTCGGTGGGTGCGGTCCGCAACCGTTCACGCAGCCAGTCAAAAGCAGCTTTCATGGCGGTACCTCGGGAGCGGCTGTTTTGCCCGGGCGCTGCCGATGCCCGGGCGGTCCGCTGTTTTTAGTTTCCAGACACGCGGCCCGCCATGTCAACGAATACCTGCACCAATTACGACTGGTTTGAGCGGGTCACAACCTCCGGACCGAATCACGGGTTTCGCGACGCTGCATCAGCTGGCCAGGCTGGCGCCGGTCTCGTAAGTGAACTGCCACCCGAGCCGTGCGATGATCCAAAGGCCGTAGGCGGAAGTGGCTGAGGCGACGGCGATCGTCCAGGCTGTCACGAACATCGGCACCGCGACCGCAGCCAGAGATAGCACAGCGAGGGCCGTGGGGCCGGCGACCAGGAACGTCACCAGCAGGGCGACGGAGACCTGTTTTTGAAGGCTCCAGGACCTGGCGGAGGCCACGTCTGTAGCCAGGCTGGTGCGGCAGTGACGCCACGCCCGGGCGGTCCAGAGGAGCATGGTCGGCTGCAGCAGATGAGCCAGGTGCCATGCAGTCCACGGCAGTAATGTGGCGTCGGTGGTCGTGAGGGTGGCTATGATGCTCAAGAGCACGACGAACGAGGCGGTGTCCATACGACCTCCTGTTGGGTGTTGAAAAACAGCCCGAGGAGGTTGCACGAGTGGCCCTGCGACCTGTTATAATCGGTCGTGGACTGTGCGCCTCCTCGGGCGCGGTCTGTGCGCCCTTCATGGGCGCGGTTTGGGGGCCGTTACTCGTTAGCCTTGGAAGCGTTGGAGTGGCGGCCACTTTATTTCATTGGTATCGCATCATCCCTGGCCCTAGTTGGGCATCCTGATGGTATCAGGTTTGCTCGCCGCCGGGAACACCGAGCACAGAAAACGCGCAGCACCGGTTTGCCGGTGCTGCGCGTTTGTCATTTTGTGACCTGAGGGCGGCGCCGTGCTGTGAGTACAACCCGGTGCGGTTTGCGTTTGCCCGGCCCGGCCGATGAGGCTTTCCGTCCGGAAGACCCTGCTTGACATATCGTCAACCCGGCGCGTATAAGCGCGTCCGGCCCCGCAAACAGGCAGGCACTCGCTCATGAACACGCCAGAGGATGAAACGCCATGACCAGAACGCAATTACCGCGCACCCGTCTTGTACTTCTTGGATTGACTGCCCTGGTGGCGATGCTAGCCATCGGGGCTTTGCTTTGGGGTGGTTCGTTCGTCGGGACGTCCTCGGCCCAGGCGCCGGACACGCCGCCGGACCCGGACGCGCCGGCGGTATCGGACGGGGAGTGCGGGGTTCTGTTCACCAGCATTCCGTACAACATCCCGCTGGGCGAGACCAAAGAGTTCCGCTGGCGGTACGAGAACGTCGACGTCGGCACGCTGATCATCCACTCGCCGGACCCGGACATTGCTCGCATTACCGACAACACGGGCACATCGGTGTCGATGCGCGGCGAGAGCCGCGGGGTCGGCGAGATCACGCTATCGGCGCTGTGTGTGAACGAAGCCCAGAAGGGGCAGCGCATAGCCGTATCGTCTCCGGTGGTGGTCGACAACGCGGACACGTCCGAGGCGCACGAATGGCCGCCGGTGGATGGCGGCGTCACGGGCCAGCAGGAGGAGAACGCGCCCGATCTTGAGGTGCTGAGTCCGCTGGTGATTCCCAACCCTGCAACCGAGAAGAGCAACGTCAGGGTCGGCGTGCAGGTCCACAACGAGGGCGACCAGCCGGCGCCGGCCACGACCGTCACGTTCTACCGGTCCACGGACGCCGTCATTACTCGGCGAGACACCAGCCTGGCGACCTACAACGTGCCGATCCTGTTGCAGTTCAGGCACCAGGCCTTCTTGTATCGGTTCACGGCGCCCGAGGTGAACCGCCGGACCACGTTCTACTACGGAGCGTGCGTCGCGGCCGTGAACGGCGAGGCCGACACCACCAACAACTGCTCGAAGGCCGCGACCCTGACGGTGAATCCGGAAACCGTAAACCCGCCGGTCACGGCGCCGGAGCGTCCGAACATCAAGGCCTACTGGTCGGGCACCGGGTCGGGCGGTCGCTACGCCGAGGCCGAGTTCGAGCGGGTGGCTGACGACGAGGACTATTATCATTCCTACGCGGTGACCACGCTCTGCGTCGGCAGAACCTGCTCGTCCACCAGCACGTCAGTGGAGACCATCGTTGACGACACCCCCGACGACTGCAACGAGCTCAACGACGACGACTGCTACACCACAACGGAGCGCTACGTGTCGTTCATGACGCTGGGGCCGTCCAGCAGCGCGACGATCACGTTCTACGCCCGGGCGTGCAAGACCGGCAACGTCTGCTCGGCCTATGCGTCCAGCTCGGTGCGGCACACCACCCTGCCGCAGGTGCCCACGCCCTCCGGGCTGCGGGTGACCGGCGTTACCGGCAGCAGCGTGTCGTTGTCGTGGAACGCCATATCGGGCGCCAGTGGCTACAGGGTGTTCTACTGGCGTACCGGCTGGAACACGTGGCGGGTCGCGGAAACCCTGACCGGCACGAGCCACACCCAGAGGGGGCTGAGCGCCGGCGTGCAGTATTACTTCATGGTGCGGGCCCGGGGCGACGGCGTGACGTACTTCAACAGCTACGGCAACGCGTCGTCGTCGGTATCGGCGACCCCGACGAGACCAGTCACCTTCACGGTGTTCAACTTCTCGCCGAACCCAATTTACGCCGGCGGAACCAGCAACGTCTGGACGGTGCAGAACGGCGTGTCGAGCGTCTACATGGACGTGGACTACGCGGTTGGGAGCAGAAAGGACTCGTCCGGCGGGATCAACGTCCAGGTGCTGAATTCCAGCAATCGGGTCACGTCCACCGTGGTGGTCGACAACGAGAACGACAGCGGTACGTTATCGGGCGTGTCCGCCGGTTCCCGCATTCGGGTCATGCTGGAAAATGACGCCTGGGACCAGCATGCGTCGCTCGTGACGCTCACGTTCCATTCCGGGAGCAGCGACAGCGCTCCCGTAATCGCCCGGGCGACGCTCCAGAAGGAACGGGAGCTGAGCCGGCCGGAAGAGAACGGCAGCCCGACGATTGAAAACACGCGCTCGGGCGCCGTCACCCTGCACTGGAGCCGGGGAACGGAGTACGCTGGCCAGCGGCCGGACCACTACCTGTTGGTCATACCCGGCGCGAGCGGTACCTATTCCAGCGGGCTGAAGGTGGCTGACGCCGCCGACGTCGACCACCGGATCTCGTCCGCGCGCAGCAGGAATTTGGAGGGGACCCACACCGCCAGCGTGCGCCACTGCAACGCGGCCGGCGGGTGTTCCGATGCTCTTCCCATCACCTTCACACTGCCGGCCTACGTGCCGCCCCCACCGCCCGGTGACGTGTTCAACTTCTCGCCGAACCCAATTTACGCCGGCGGGACCAGCAACGTCTGGACGGTGCCGAGCAGCGTGTCGAGCGTCTACCTGGACGTGGACTACGCGATTGGACAGAACAAGGACCTGACGGGCGTGATCAACGTTCAGGTGCTGGACTCCCGCAACCGGGTCACCTCCACGGTGGAGGTCAACAACGAGAACGACAGCACGACGTTGTCGGGCGTGTCCAGGGGTTCCCGCGTTCGGGTCATGCTGGAGAACGATGCCTGGGACCTGCATGCGTCGTCCGTGACGCTGACGTTCCACTCCGGGACCAGCGATAGCGGAGCTGAGATAGCCAAGGCGGTCGTCCAGAAGGAACGGAGGCCGAGCCAGGTCCCGCCGGACGGCGACCCCACGGTCAACAACATGTGCCCCGGCACCGTCACCCTGCATTGGAAGCGGGGGACGGTGCACGCTGGTCAGCGGCCAGACCACTATCGAGTGGTGATACCAAACCCGACCAATCGCAACGCCGCTCCGCTGTACCAGAACCTGAACGTGTCCGACGCCAACGACCCCGTCAGCCTCCCAATCCGGGCTTCGCGGGACAATGGACTGGAGGGGACCCATACCGCCCGGGTGAGCCACTGCAACGCGGCGGGCGGGTGTTCGCTGCCGACGAGCATCAGTTTTACGATGCCGAAATGCACGACCGGCCCGCAGCCCCGTCCCGTATTCAACTTCTCGCCTAACCCGATTCGCGCAGGCGGGACCAGCACCGTATGGACGGTGCCGAGCGGAGTATCGAGCGTAT
Source organism: SAR202 cluster bacterium bin87 (assembly GCA_002238825.1). Classification (GTDB taxonomy): domain Bacteria; phylum Chloroflexota; class Dehalococcoidia; order Lucifugimonadales; family UBA3495; genus Bin87. The sequence continues at coordinate 18,679 of MPNC01000004.1, forward strand.
ACCTGGACGTGGACTACGCGACCGGGAGCATAAAGGACTCGTCCGGCGGCATCAACGTCCAGGTGTTGGATTCCCGCAACCGGCCTACGTCGACCGTGGCGGTCGGCAGTGAGGGTGACAGCGGGACGCTGGACGACGTGCGCGCCGGCTCCCGCGTGCGGGTCATGCTGGAAAATGACGCCTGGGACCAGGATGCGTCGCTCGTGACGCTCACGTTCCATTCCGGTGCCAGCGCCACCGGTCCCGCAATCGCCCGGGCGACGCTCCAGAAGGAGCGGGAGCTGAGCCGGCCGGTAGCGAACGGCAGCCCGACGATTGAAAACACGCGCTCGGGCGCCGTCACTCTGCACTGGAGCCGGGGGAGGGAGTACGCTGGCCAGCGGCCGGACCACTACCTGTTGGTGATCCCTGGCGCGAGCGGCGCCTATTCCAGCGGGCTGAAGGTGGCTGACGCCGACGACGTCGACCACCGGATCTCGTCCGCGCGCAGCAGGAATGTGGACGGCACCCACACCGCCAGCGTGCGCCACTGCAACGCGGCCGGCGGGTGTTCCGATGCTCTGAGCATCACGTTCACGCTGCCGGCCTTTGTGACGTCGCCGCCGCCGACGCGGCCAATCCCGCCGACCATGGTTCCATCTCCTCCACCCCCAACGAATATGCAATTGGGGATTCACGGTAGCCGCTGGGACGCTCTTTCCCTGACGTATTCCAACAGTTCGTGGAGCCGGAGCAACGACCACTACTATCAGTTCCAGTTGCAGCAGCGAAGTGGGAGCAGTTGGTCGGCAGTCGGCACCCAGGTTGTTGGCACAGATGCCAGCACCACCGTTGTCGTCAACTTCCCCAACCAGAGGGGAGATACCGAGACGTTCCGAGTCTTCGGCCAGCGTTGCACCAACAGTGGATACACGGTATGCGGCAACTTCGCCACCTCCGCAACGTTCGTTCTGCCCGCTCGTCCTCCCGCGCCAAAACCGGAGTCGTTGGCCGTGGACCCTCGCGTTGCGGGTACTCTGAACGCCACTTTTCGAACCCAAAGTTGGAGTTGGCAGAACGCTCCCCCCGGCCATTTCTATCAATTGCAGTTGCGAGAGCCCTCCACCGGTACCGTGGTGGACACCGTGGATGTGTCGCTGGCGAACCCGGGCACAATCTCGGAGGGATTCACCAACGTACCGTCGAACAAGGAATATCAAACCCGGGGGCGGCGTTGCACCTACGACACGAACGGGGTTTACACTCGCTGTGGTCCGTGGGGCGCGTCGGTTGGTATGCCGCCACCCCCGGTGATCACCAGGTTAGCGCCGCACGCCACCTCAAAAACCGCGGCCAACCTCACGTACACGTCGGGCAACCTGCCTGGCGTCAACAGCAGTATCCATCAATTTGAACGGGAGAAGCACGACGGCACAAACTGGGTCAGTCCGGCCATCCGTCACAGCGGCAGGTCTCCGCACGTCCTGACCGGCCTTGATGAAGGCGGGAGATACCGGGTCCACGGCCGGCGTTGCCTGGATCTCACCAGCAATTTCTGCGGCTACTGGTCGCCCCATTCGGAAATCACGCTGAACAAACTCCAGAAACCGGAAGTCACGGTGATGCCGGTTGCGGCCGGCACCACGCCTGGCCAGCGTGAAGTGACCATCGAATGGCCGAACGATCCATTGGCGAGCAATTACCGCGTCAATACGACGACCGTTGGGGCCACTAACCTTGCGCCGGTTCTCGTCGGTGCGACGTACTCGGCCAATCTGCGCCTGGAGGACGAATTGGACACGATGTCCGCCGAGTATTCGTTCGAAGTCGTTGCCGAAAACCCCGGCAGCAACTACGCCGACAGCGAACCGGCCAAAGTCAAGATTGTCCGTGACCCCATCAAACGGGCTGACGGAGACAGCCGTAACGTAACCGGGGGTCAGGCCGCCATCACCTGGCACGCCCAACCGGGAGGATCAAACTTCTGGGTGTGGTACTGGCAATTGGGCCACAACGACGATGAGCAGGTTTGGTCGGGACACGACGACTTCATTTCTGAACAGAAGTCCAAGGCCAACACCAACACCGCCCACACGGTGGGTGGACTGACGCAGAAATCAGTCTATGCGCTCCAGCTCCGGTGGACGGAGGGCGATACCGAGGTATTTTCCGGCACATTCTCTTACGTCTGGCCGCATGACGACTTTCCCAAGCGGGGACTGGGCGACCAGGGACGTGTGGCGTCGTATCCCTCATTCGGGCATTGGCCCAACCGGACCTACACCTACCGTTTCTGCGCAGATACGTTCGACCCCTTCCAGGCCGAATGGTCGCACGCAATCAACGAAGCTTTCAACACCTGGGGTGCGGCGACTGACGGTTATGTGAACATCGTTCGCAGCCCCGATGCCTGCACCGTGGGAGATCTGCGGCGCGGGCCCACATGGTTGAAGATGACCAACATGGTCGCAACGTCCCTGAACGTCAACGAGGTCTACATGGTGAACGATGATGATTGGTCGTTCTTGCATAAGCTCAACCTGCTGCTGTTCATCGACGATCTCCAGGGAATTTGCGGGTTGACCACGCCGTCGGGGTGCGCGATTTCCCGGGCATACGGACCCACCCAGAGCGCCAAGACGGAACTGAGCAACGCCGCGGGGTCGAAGAACGCGGTGGACATCCTGTTCCGCGGCAGCAAGTTCAGTATGGGTGGTACATTCGTGCGTCCCACGGATACGTATTTCAACCAGTGCGATGGCGCCCGGGACACGAATGTGCATCATTCCTATACCACGGCATTGCACGAGGCGGGACACGCGCTCGGGTTGTCGGGAAGGCTCATTGTCGCCCCCAACGATCTCTACGACGACATCGCGTGGGCCGTCTTCACCAGGAACGAACAGAGACTGGCGGAATTGTTCAACGACATCGGTAAAAACAGCCTCTATGAGGGTGGGCATCCCTCGGTCCCGATGGCGGTCATGAATTATGACCATGTTCCCGGAGCGTCTGGTGAACCGGACTGTTATCCCCACGCCTTCGACGTGATGGCAGTCTGGGCGGTCTATCAAACGGTGAAATGATGATGCGAACGATGCTCACCGCTCTTATCGTGGGACTCGTCGGTTCGGCATGTGGCTGGGTGGGTTTTGCCTGGGATTCAACCACTTATTTCGGACCACTCTCCCGACAGGAATTGTACGGCCCCGAAACCCGGGGGCTGGCGCCCTTATGGAGTCCCGATGGGAACCACGTGGCGGTGATCATCAAACGTGAACACAACGTATGGCACGGTTACAGCGTGCCGACCTCCGGGGGCGTTCTGCACCGCCTGTCCGCCGCCACACCGGAGAGCATGCATGGGTCGCTGACGATGAGCGCCGGGGGCCGGCTGGCCTACGTGGACTATTGGTACGAGCCGCGTCAAGGTTTTGTGCGGCAGGGCACCGGCCCACACCACGCCACGATCGTGACAACCAATTTTGACGCTACGGACCGTGTCGAGCTGGAGGTCCCATCCGCTTCGTACGTGTACGCCCTGGCGTGGTGGCCTGGACCTGACCTTCTGATTGCTCGCGTATTCAGTGAACAGGACCGCGAAATCAACGGTTTGTACACGGTCGGCGCTGATGGAAAATTGGCGCGATTCGACGGTCCGGGTTTGGGGGATGCTTCTTTGCGGTATGTCAGATTCCCGGTATTCTCGCCGAACGGTGAACACATCGCGTATCTCCAATATGAACATGAAAGCAGACCCCCCGGACCGCAGCGGAGAGCGGTGATCGAAAGGGTCGACGGTCTTGGCTCCCCGGTGCAGGCTCCATTCGCTAAGTCCCCATTGGACACTTCGGCGATAGCCTGGGCTCCTGACGGTCAAAGCGTGCTGTTTGCAACAATGAAGCAACCGGAGGGTGAGCACCACTGTGGGGACGAAACCGATACCACGATCTGGCGGTTGAGCGTAGATGGCTCCGAGATTGAACCGGTAGCCGAGCTCCCCTCTACCGGCGGGGTATATTCGGTGCTCCCGTCGCCGCGCGGGGACCATATCCTGTTCCTCCACCCATGCGGCGAAGGCCTGAACGTCCTGACGGAAGGAGAGGTGCACACTCTGCCAACAGTGTGCTGCGTTCATAAAAGGCACTTTGCAGCCTCGTGGTCTCCGGACGGAACGCGGATTGCTGTTGTCGACCAACGCCAGGACAAGCAGCAAAGGATCCCCGCCCTGCAAGTCATGAATCCCGATGGGTCGCAGGTCACTACATTGATTTATCGAGAAACGGACGGATCTTTGACACCGGGGCTGGAGCAGTCAAAAATCATCAAGGAGAACCATGCAGAAACTAACTAACGCCGCAAGCCCAATCCTGGTTGCGGTCTTCCTGGTCGTGGCGCTTTTGGCCTGCACGACAACGGAAGCAATGCCGGCGCCGGCTGCGCAGCCAGCACCGGATTCGGACTTCTCAACGCTGGAGCCGCCGTTATCGGAATCTCCCCATCCTGCGATGACGGCCCCCGCCATCGCCAGCACCCCGAGGGACGTGGGCCACATCACTGTGCTCCAGCCCCGGATCGAAGGGGCCATGTCCGACTACGAAATACTCGATGTCGAGACCCTGATGGAAAGCGGCCTTCATGGCTTCGGGGCGTCACCTGCCCACATCGTGGTCCGGGGCGCGCCGTCATTTGGTTCGGTCCGGTGCGAGTGGCACGGTCTGGCGCGCACCGCCGCACAGAGAGAAAGCGCACTGCGGCTGGTGCTGGACCTCGATGACACGGACACCATCCCGAGCACGGAACAGGCGCGAACCACGCTCACATCCTACGTGGCGCTCCTGGCGCCGGAATTCCGCGACGCCATGCAAACCAACTTGGATCACATCATTGACGGCGGTCTGCTCGACGAGAGCCGTATCCTGGCCTGTTACGTTGATTACAAGGTGAGCGCATACCTGGTCGGCGCCGGCCCCACCACGCTTACGGTGGCATACGACAATCTCGCCAAGAGCCGGTCCTACGAACTGTACAAGAAGGCCCATGCCGCCGGCCGCTATGGCGATGCGACGCTGCAGACGCCTGAAACATACGCCGCCACGGATGCGCAGGTCCTCGACCATTTCACTACCGAATTGACCAAGGATATAGTCGGCAGGGAGAGCGTGTTGTTGCTGGTCCCGATGGGAGCCCATAGCAACATCGCCGTCGAGGTATGGCAAACCATCGCCCAGTGGGATGTCCAGACCAGGAACGGCATGCAACACGCGGTGCGCTACGGTGTCGATGAACACGAGCCCGGGCATTCCCAGATTCTGGCCAACCTGGAAAGTCGCATCAGCGTGGCGTCGAAAACCGACGCTCATGCCGGCAAGCGCATCACCGACGCTTCCGGTTTGAACAAATACTACCGTGACATCGGCGCGTATGACGACATCACTCCGGGCGACGGCCTCAACGCAACCTTCATCCCCGACCAGCCGCCGCCGGTGACTTGGGACTGCTCTAACGGCAAGGCGGTGCCGCCTGCGCTATCGAACCCCGGGCTGCTGAAGGATTGCGAGACCCTGTTGGGTCTGCGCGATACGCTCGCCGGGAACGTGGCCTTGAATTGGCACGACCAGGAGTATATCGGCCGGTGGCAGGGGGTTTACGTTTACGACCAGGTCTCGGAATACCGGGTACAGGAAATCGCACTGACCGGACTCGGCCTCAGCGGAACGGTTCCCCCGGAACTCGGCAACCTGGATGAACTCGGACGCCTTGAATTGCAGTCCAACAAGCTCACGGGTTCCGTACCCGCTGAGTTGGGCGATCTCAAGGACCTGGGTACCCTGGGATTGGGCAACAATGCGTTGACGGGCTCAATACCCGCGGAGTTGGGATCCCTGCCCAGGCTGTCATGGTTGAATCTGGGCAACAACGGCCTGACCGGGGAAATTCCCGTCACGCTGGTGAACCTCGGCAGGATGGAGAACCTGATTCTGCGGAACAACCAGCTGACCGGTGGGATCCCCGCCGGGTTGGAAAACTTGACCAATCTCGTACATCTGCGCCTGGACAGCAATCAGTTGACCGGAGCCATACCTTCCGAGTTGGGCAGCTCTCCACGCCTCCGGCGGATGGTGTTGAGCGGAAATCGTCTCACTGGACAAATCCCCTCGACCCTGGGCAACATCGCCACCCTGGACCAGCTGTGGCTGGACGGGAACCAGTTGAGCGGGGCTATCCCGAGTGAATTGGGACGATTGGCTAAGGTGACGGACCTGGCTTTGACGAACAACCAGCTTACCGGCACGATCCCGCCCGAATTGGGCAACATGTCTCTCCTGCGATACCTGGACCTGGCCGGTAATTCACTCACCGGGTCGATACCATCACAATTGGGCAACCTGGCCAATCTGGAGGGGCTTCGTTTGCAGGACAACGGTTTGACGGGCGCTCTCCCGGCCGAGTTGGAAAATCTTGCCAGGTTGACTGGGCTGTACGTCGGGAACAACAGCCTGACGGGGTGCATCCCGGCAAAGTTGCTGGCGGTGGCGGGAAACGACCTGTCCACTCTAGAGCTGCAGACCTGTCCCGCGCCATAGATGGGGCACGACCACTGCTTGGACATTCCGGAATTCGCCGTGTATAGTGCGCGGGCCCGCTTCAGGCGGAGTTCACCATCCGACCCCTATTGGCGGTCACAACACCAAAGGACGTAAACATGACCCTTCCCGGCAACATCCGAACCCATCACCTGGCGCCGCTGGCATTGGCCCTCTTTTGCGCGCTGGCTCTGGCTCTGGCCCTGGCCGGCGTGGCCTACGCCCAGGGGCAGACGCCCTGCGCTCCCACCAACCTGAGCGTTTCTTCTTCCGACACCGAGGCCACCATTACGTGGCATGCCCCGGAACCGGGAGAGGGAACGTGCGAGCCCACCGACTACGAGGTATATGTGGACCGGGTTTCCGACGGCGACCGCACTGCGGGAAGCGAGGTACTGTCTCCGTGGACCGCAACCGGACTGGAGCCGGGCACCGATTACCAGGTCCTGGTCTTCACCTACTCCGCCGACTGTGACGATTATTCGACAGAGCCTGCGGAGGCAACCTTCACGACCGACGGCGTCGATGCGGCGAACGCCGAGGAACCGGCAGAGAAGCACGCGCCCAAGCGGGTGCGCCGAATGCGGGCCGAAAGGGTCCAGGGAGAGGGCGAGTCCGATGACTCGGCAATCCTGACCTGGAACCCGCCCAGCACCAAGAACGGCAAGCACCACGCCGCCACCGACTACGCGGTCCTGGTCATCCGGGTGGCTGAGAACGGCGACAAGGCCGAGGTCTCGAACACCGACGAAATCACGGCAACGCAGTTCACGGTGGAGGGGCTGACCGAGGGCAACTACCGCTTCAAGGTGGCGGCCTACAGCGCAGACTGCAACTGCTGGGGCACGTGGCGGTCGGTGAAGTACGCGCACGAATAGGGGACGGTCGCACTCCCCCGCATCCATGACCCGGCTTGAGGCTATCCCTGGACCCCAAGCCGGGTCGATGATTCCGTGGTCCGCCCCGAGCTCCCCACCGCCGAGCTCCCACCGTGAGATCCCGAATAGGCAATCGCCTACTGGCACCGGGCGTAAGACATGATTGTTGAAACGACAATGCGAGTTGAGAGCATAGGGCCCGAGGAATCGCGGGTCCTGTGGGGAGATTTGGAACTCCACGTGATGAGGACGCCCACCGGACGGTTCCGGGTGTACCCGAACTTCCATCATCCCGAGTTCAGCAGGTCCTTCAGCGACTTCACGCGGGCCCTGGGCGAGGCGGTCCAGCACTGCATCGAGCGGGCGCGGACCGACGGCTCCTTATCAGCAGGGCCGCCGACGTGAGGACCTACTTCATTTTCGTGTTCCTGTTCTTTTGGTGGCCGCTGCTGCTGCTCACCTTTGTGCCCGCCATGGTGACGGGCGTCGTCTGTGGCTGGCGCATGCGAGGCCTCGACTGGAAGAGGGGCGTGCTGGCGGGGTTGGTGGGCGGATTCGTCGGGCTGGGGTGCTCCATCGCCTGGTATGCGGTCGGAACCCCGGGCATGAACTTCACGTTCTGGCTCTACTGCAACCTGCTCCTGCCGGTTCCAAGCGTGGCCGGCGCCTGGATGATCTGCCGCCTCTGGTCGCGGACCAGGTTGCGACGGGGGCGGGGCGGCCTTGCTTGAAAATCGTCAAATCTCGAACGTTTCGGGCAAGGCCCTGGCGCCCTGCTTGCGCGCGCCGCTACCCGGCTGATAACCTTGGGCCAACAACATAACCGCGTGCGATGAACGGGCACAAATACGGTCTCGCTGGCAGTCACCAGCGAGACCGATATGGAGCGCACCTGAAGGTGCTATCCCCAATTGCCCGGACATTTTACGCAGTACCACAAAGCAGGTTCCGGGGCGGCAGCTATTATCCTGCAGTCGGCTGACGATTGCAAGCGCCTCCGCCGTGGAATGACGGCGGCGCTTGATGAACAAGAAAAATCGGCGGAAGCGGGTTCGGAATCGAACTCAGCCAGCTGTGCGTCAGCACATGTCGGACTCGATGAGAATGGGTATAGGCCTTGGCGTGATGTGTGCAGCTCTCATCCTTATCGTGCTCGCGCTGATGTAAATTTCCATGCGGTGACGGCAGAGGGCGATACCGGCAGGCGCCGTATCGCCGGATTGCTGACGGGACGGTGGTTTCGACAATCCCAGGATGAGCGGCAAAAGGCTGTAAGGTCGGTCGCGAGCGTTCGCCTGGCGCCGTCGCAATCCAGCAACCGCGAGTGATGTCGCTTGCTCCGGTCGTTGCCAGAATTGGGTGCTGATTGACAGGTTGCCCCTTCACGTTTCCAGGCAGGGGCGGTTCGAAGTACAAACCTTTCCACATTCCTGATTAGTGGTCGCGGAATCGCAACGCCGCCGTTTTCACGAGGCCGACTCCGTAAATGAGTCGGCCTCGTCGTTTCCGTTTTTCGTGAAATGCGGGCATCACCACGTCTTGACGTCCCTGTTATTATGCGTCGGGTTTTTTGAGGCGCGCCGTCACAGCACTCGGAAAAGCGCTCCGTTGCGGCAAATCCGGCGGCGCAATCAAAGACCTGTCAGACCATGCAAGAGGAGAGATTGAATTGCATTCATCGATGAAGAAACGACATAAAGCAACCGCAGCGCTGGTCGCAGTCATGGCGTTGGCGCTGGCGGCCACGTACTGGCTTCCGGGAACGGTTGGCGCGCAGACGGTGCCTCCGGACCCGCAGACCACTCCCCCGCCCTCACAGTCACCGGTCGTCACCTTCCGCGGCATCACCGAAGACAAGTGGAACGAGCTCAGCCCCAGGCCCGTTGGGCAATACCGGGGAGGGAACGCCGGCGACGATTACGGCGTGAGCGACCTGCGGCCCTTCGAGGGCGGGCTGGAGGTCGGATGGACGTTCGCGCCCGCCGACAACATCGTGGGCGTGAAGCTGGAACGCCAGATGAAAGTGGGCGACGATCATCCCCCCATGGGTTGGACCCTGCTGGAGACCTACACCGAGGACGCGCTGTACTATGATCAGACCGGCGCTCCCGGTTTCCAGTACCGGTACCGGATCACTCCCTACACTGCCATCCACACGGTCGGGACCATCCACGTGACGGATTTCACGGAGATGATTCCCAGAGATGGGTTCTTCGGCTACGCGCTCGCCGACACCACCCTGAAGGTGAGGGTCGTGCCCACTCCGGACTTCGAGACCACGGACGGCATATACAGCATCACCATGTTTGACAGCCGCACCGATAGCGACCCGTATGAGTACATTGGGCGCAAACCCAGCAGGGAATTGGAGGGGCTCGTTGCCGACAAGGTGTATCGCTTCAACGTGAAGATCGTCGAGCCGGGTGGAGCCGGTTACGAGACCGTGCAGGAGATTGGCGATTTCTACATCATGACCGGCTTGCCGCCGTTGCCCGAAGCTCCGTCGCCCATTGTTGGATTTGGCGTTGGCGGCAAGGGCATCAAACTGAACTGGTCGCGGGTGTTCAACCAGCACCGGAGCCAGTTCGCGTTCTTTGAAATCGCTCGCAGGGACGCCAAGAACTGGAACGCCCCGTTCGAAATGCTGGGCACCACGACGGGCCAGACTTTCCAGGAACAGCGGGTGACGGATTCGGACGTTGATCATTTCGAGTACGTGGTGAGCGGCGTCAGCTGGTTCCACCGGCACGGTCCCATACCGGAGCGCGGGCACGTATCGCCGGCGATTCCTCACCCCACCTGTGCCAACAAAGACACCGGTGACTCGTTGCCGGTCAAGTCTCTCGAACTGGCCCAGGGCCAGCCGAAAGCGCCGCGCAGCAACCGCTTTGCGTTCCAACCACAGCCGGTGGCGCTCGACCCGACGGCGGGAACTACGGGCGACAACGCCTGCGGCGGTTTCAGCCCGTCGGACCTGTCGGATTACTTTGTGCTCCGGGCCACGCTCTACCAGGAATCGCTGTCCGGCAAGTGTTCGGACCCGGACCAGAGCTGTGTGGTCGTCAACCGGAGTCCTGAGGACATGGACATGGACGACTTCGAGCCCGTCATCGGTTCGTTCCAGCCGGTGGGAGCCTCCGGTAGCGCGTCCATCTGGTACGACCGTGACCTTGAACCGGAGAAGGGGCTCTACCGGTTCGCCTACCACATGTGCAGCTACTCCGAGCCCCGGCTGTGCAGCGAGAACCCCTTCCGGAGCGACTGGCGGTTCCAGGGCGTGACGGACCTGCCGTTCAGTAGGTAACGAGGCTCAAACAGCAACGGAGCGCATTCCGCGACCGCGCCGGCCAGACTTGTCTGGCCGGCGCGAATGGGATTTGCGTCCCGAGGCGTTGTTGATATCTCATCTACCCCGGCAATTCCTGTTAAGATAGAATTGGGGCCGGTCTGGATTGAAAAACCACTGATGAGTAAAACTCGAGGAGGCGAGATGCAAACTACAATAGGATTTCGGCGATTGGTGGCGCCGGTTGGATTGATGGCGGCGGTCTTGACCGCGGCTGCTTTGCTTTGGTCAGCATCGTCGGTTGCCGCGAGCCCGCCGCACCAATTGGCCGCCGCTGCGGTCGAATCAATAGAGATCACGTCCAAGACGACGGACGGGGTTGGATTGACCATCCCCTACGGCGCGGGCATGAAGAAAACCTACCGGCGCCCGAGCTATTCCCGGTACGCCGCCGGCGACGTGGTGGAGTTCGCCGTCGAGTTCGACCAGGCCGTGTCGGTCACGGGGCAGCCCCAATTGAACGTCCTAGTGGGCTCCGCCACCAGGACTGCAACCTACGCCAGCACGGACGAAGCGACCGTGCTGTTTGAATACACGGTAGTGGACGGGGAGAGCGACCATGACGGCATTTCGGTCGCCGCCAATTCCCTGCGGCTGAACGGCGGGACCATCGCCGGCGCATCCGATACCGCGGCCGACCTGACGCACGTCGCGCTGCCGGCGCAGTCACGGCACAAGGTTGACGGGGTGGCGCCCCGGCTGCTGTCGGTCAAGCTCGTTTCCAGCACCAACACTGCGGACGATGTCCTCAGCATTGGAGAAGAGGTGTTCATCAAGCCGACGTTTTCTGAGTCTGTGCGGGCGTCCATCGCGGGACCGCCCAGCATAACGATCCAGATCGGAGAGGAACAGCGTCAGGCCAAATGGCACAGTGATTCCTTCGGCTTCTATTTCCGGTACTTCGTGCAGGAGGGTGACCTTGACCTGGACGGCATCAGCATTCCGGCCAACGCCATCAGGTTGAATGGCGGCACGATGCAGGACATGTCGGGCAACCACCTGGTGCTGGCCAACGCTGGGGTGCCGTCCAACTGGGAGCAGGCGGTTGACGGCGTGCGCCCGACGGTGCAGCAGTTCCGGATCGTGTCCGACCCGGGCGACGACCGGACCTATTCCCCGGGCGACGCCATCGTCATCAGGGTGGCGTTCAGCGAAGATATGCGTATCCCTGAGATCAGGACCACCACCGAAAAGGGCAGCCATCGGGTCGTTCCGGCGCTGGCCCTCAACGTTGGCGATCAGGTCCGGTGGGCTACCTTTCGGGATGAAAGCGAAAACCATGCGTTTTTCGTCTACCAGGTGCAGGATGGCGACCGTGACGAAAACGGCGTCTCCATCGGCGCCAACGCCATCTCGCTCACGCATCACGGCGTGAATGGCGTCGTCGCCATGATCCGGGACGCGGCCGGCACCAGCGGGTGGGGAGCGAACGACGCGGTGTTGACTCACGCGAGGGTACGCAACAACGCCTCTCATAAAGTTGGCGGGCAGAGTACCGGGGACTCGGACGACGGGCAGCAGCTCGAAAAGCCGGGAACGGTCTGGCCCATCAGCGTGGCTGTGGAGAACCAGATCGCAACCGTCTCGTGGGGCGCGCCGGATCACGGTGGCGCGGTGGAGCAGTACGTGGTCCGTCTGGGGAACGCCAACGGCAAGAATCGAACGGTCAAGAAAGTGGACGCGGACACGCTGTCCGTCACGTTCAACAAGAAGCAGAAGCGCGACAAAACCTACCGGGTCGAGATCTTTGCCAGGAACGCGGCCGGCAAGGGCGGGTCGGAGTACCTGTTTTTCCGGGTACCCGACTAGCGCCGGAAGCACGACCGGATTGTTTCGGCCCGCTCTCGTTCGGGGAGCGGGCCGAAACGTGTGGACCTGACCCGGCCCGGCCCGGCCAATTTGGACTGGTGGGTTGCGCGCTGCAATCTGTCGCCGTCGCCGGTGCGCCTGACGAAACCGGAACTCGAACGTATTGCGCGAATTACGATCTCGGCAGAGGAAAATTTTTGGAATTGCACCATCCGTTACCGCGGAAAAACACGGGACCGATTCGCTCGTGCTACCATTCCTGCCGACCCGTGCGACGCGTCGATATTGGTCCGAGCGTGAGCTCCGTTGCGGAGAGTTGAGGACGTGTCGCGGGGCAGAAATTTGCACCGAGGAGAGAAATGCAGATCACGAGAAAACACCATATATCGGCGGCGCTGGCGGTGCTGATCGCGCTGACTATAGCTGCCACCTACTGGCTGCCCGGAAACGTGAGCGCGCAGAGCGCGCCCGCAGACCCGCCGGACGGCCAGAACAACGACCCCGCCGCTGTGGTGACGTTCAACGGCATCGACAGGGCGAAATGGGACGAGCTCAGTCCCCGCGACACTGGCAACAAGCGCGTGCGCCGGTCCTCCAACAGCTACGGCGTGAGCGACCTGGTTCCCTTCGAGGGCGGCCTGGACATCGGCTGGACGTTCGACAGCAGCGTAAACGCTGTCGGCTACAAGCTGGAACGGCAGATCAAAGTTGACGACGACCACCCGGGCGCGGGCTGGACCCTGCTGAAAACCTACACGGAGGACACGCAGCACTACGACCGGACCGGCGCGCCGGGTTTCGAGTACCGTTACCGGATAACGGCGTACACCGCCATCCAGACGGTCGGGTCGGTCCACGTCACCGAGTTCACCAAGATGATCCCGCGCGATGGGTTCTACGGCTACGCCACCTCTGATACCGAGATGGCATTGTGGGTCGTGCCCACTCCGGATTTTGAGACGTCCGACGGCATCTATCGCATCACCATGTTTGACGGCCGTGACGACGTCGATGGTACGGAGGTCCATTTCGGGCGCGATACTGACGCGACCGTGGATGATGTCACGGCCCGCACGGTGTACCGTTTCAACGTGAACATCCTCGAGCCCGGTGGCGCCGGGTACGAGGTGGTGCAGGACCTTGGCGACTTTTACGTCATGGCCGGCCTGCCTCCGTTGCCGGACGCGCCGGCATCCGTCTCCGGCATGGGCAAGGGCGGTAAGGGCATCAAGATCAACTGGACAGCGCCGGCCAACGTCCACCGGAGCCAGTTCACGTTTTACGAAATTGGTCGCCGGGATGGCAAGAACTGGGAGTCCAAGTGGGAGATTCTCGGCACCACCACGTCGGGCGACTTCACGGAGCAGAGGGTGAAGGACCCGGCCATCGCGCACTTCGAGTACGGCGTACGCGGCGTCAGCTGGACCGGGCTGGTCGGTGCGTTCCAGGACCGGGGGCATGTGTCGCCCGTAGTGCCGTGGCCCACCTGCATCGACAGGCACACCCGCGAACGAATAGGCATTCGGCAGATCAAACTGGTATTCGACTACGAGAGCAATGCGAAGCGGGGGCCCAGCAACCGGTACGCGTTCAATCCGGAGCCGAACGGGTCAAACCCGGCGAATGACCCCAGGCACCACCAGGATTGCACCGGGTACCGCATGGAGGAAATGGCCGACTACTACGTGCTCCGGGCCACCATATACCAGAAATCCCTGTCCGAGACATGTCCGGACCCGGAGAAGACTTGCGACGTCATTGACCGGCGCAATCAGATCATCCCGCGCTCTGAGTACGAGCGCGTTCCTGGAGATTTCCTGCTGTACACTGGACAGCTCAATACCATGATCTGGTTCGACCGCCACCCGGAACCGGTGAAGGGCCGCTATCAGTTTTCGTACCACATGTGCAGTTACTCAACGCCCTCGCTGTGCAGCATTGACGCAAAATCGGGACCCGAGCGTGACGAGGAGGGTCAATAGCGTCCCGTTCCGCAAGTAGCGCAACCTGAACAGAAACGGAGCGAGCTCGAATCCTGGAGCCGGTCGGACATGTCCGACCGGCTCCAACCTTTTGCCCGGGTGTCGGGCAAAACCGGCTAAACCGGTTGTTGCCGGCCGTTTCGCGCACGCGCGCATCGTGCTACCATGCCGTCCCTTTGCGATAGCAGGGGGCTTTTGATGGCCCCGCCGTGTGTGGCCCGGCGGGGCCTGAACAATTTCCGAGCCCTGGACCATTTCCGCCCAAACCCGATGCGCCAGCTCTGGCAAGCCCTGCGCCGGGGTCTCTACAATGAACAGCGCTTCCACTGCTCACCATTCTCCCGGGCAGTCGGGAGCCGCTGGTCAGGCGAAAGCCGAAACCGGCAACGGGCCGAGGCGCTCAGTCCCAGCGCTTCGGCCCGCCGTGCATGTCCACAGCGCCCTGGCGCCCGGTCGGTTGCGAACTGCCGGCCCGGATGGTATCGTGACGGTAATCTAAAACGCGGCAGGTCCCTGAAAAGCGAAAGCGCGGCGCTAACAACACCACGCTCTCGTCGGAATGGGGGATACCCCAGCTAACACCCGGGAGGGTGTTGGCATGGTATTCCCCGGATTGTCCTATGTCAAGCCCCCGGCGAGGAATTTTCGCCGGGGGCTTTGCTGTTCCGTCGGGAGGATGACATGGAGACTATCCACGATGTGGTGACTGGTGTGATGGCCGGGGGCGTGCTGGTCGGTATAGGCGCCGGATGGCGCCGGGTCCGCCGGATGTCGACCTACCACCAGGTGGCCACCATGGGGCTGGCGCTGACGATCGCGGTACCGCCCCTGATGGCCCTGGCGTTACAGGCGCTGTAGCGCCAGGGCCGCGCCAAGCCTTGCTCAGAAGTCGGCAGTCACGCCCTCCCGGTTGGGCTCGACCTCCATCCGGTCCAGGCAATCCAGGGCGCCGACGTCGCAGAAGCGGCATTCCGAGCTGCTGGGCACCCGGCTGGGCGGCGTGTCCGAGCCCAGCCGTCGAATCAGGGCCCCGAGGTCCTGAACGAACTGGCCGGACACTGCTTCCTCGGGTATCTGCACCGTGTGGTCGGGGTACACGACCTCGCCGCTCACCCGTACGTCCCGGTACTGGGGATACACGAACGGCAGGGCGTACTGGTAGATCATGACCTGCACGCGGTGCCAGGCCTGCTCCCGGCCCGACTTCACGTCAATGATGATGGCGTCCCGGTCGTCGAGCACCACGAGGTCGGGACGGCCCGCCAGCGTGGCGGTCTTGCCGCAGAGCTTGAAATCGTTCTGTCCCTCGACGTACACGAAGCTGCGGCTGTTGGCCCGTTTCTCCTTCTGTTCGTTGAGCAGCGCCGTATGGCGCATCAGCCAGTCGGCCTGGTCGAAGTCGGAGGGCTGGCGGGTCCGGTTCTTGTAGTGGGCCTTGAACCACACGCTCCACTCGCAGGAGTTCTCGCCGGTCAGCAGTTTGGGCAGCCAGGTGGTCCAGATGTAGGGTTGTTCTCGTCGTTGCAGCATGTTGTGTCTCCTTTGTCGTGACGGCCATCGTCAACTCGCTCGAGTTGACGAGCGGGCCGTAAGATCGTGTTACGGCCCGCCGTCGTTAAAAGGACGGTAGGCGTGGTGTCGTCGGGGCCGGGTTTTGGACGTTCCCAATCTGCGCAAACTCGGGTTTCAGGCCGAGCTCATAGATGGAGCGGATCAGAACGTACAAATTGTTGGCCAGCAGTTTGCAAAGAACGTTGTTGGCCTGGCTGGTCGGCGTTTTGCCTCTCACGCTGGCCCTGTACTTGTCCTTGATGTTCGCGAACGTCGATTCGACCTGGGACCTCTGGTGGTAGTGCTCGGCGAACAGGTCCTGATTGAGCAGGAATACCGCGAGGTGCCGGTCCCACAGTGAATTGTCGTAGTGAAACTTCGAATTTTTGCGGAACGGTATCCAGGCGTCAATGCCCAGCGTGTACAGCCATTCCAGCGTGGGCTCGCTGAGATAGGCCGCGTCTGCCGTCAATTCGTCGACCGTAAATTGCGCTCCCCTCGTCTCGTTGAGCAATGTGGGCAACTGTGTGATGTCGCCCACCGGCTGCACCGACGCGGTGGCCGCAGTGATGATGTGGGTCCTCACCCCGACGAGGATGTGGGTTTTGACGTAGGTGGCGCCCGTATTGCCGCGGCCGTGCTTCTCCTCTTGCCACCGACCGTACGAGGTCGTGCTGAAGCCGGAGCTGTCCGGAGCAAACGTTCGCTCGATGCTCTGGAGGGGCCGGGCCGACTCGGTTATGAGGGAGCGCAGCAGGTCGGTGGTCTCCGGCTGATTCAGAAAGCGAGTGCCGATGTTGTGTGAGAAGGGCTGGGAGATGAACCCTTCCTTCGCGAGTTCAATGACGGCAGATTTGAAACGGCGGGAGGACAGACCGGTATACTCGCGGAATATCTCCGCGAATACCATGTCCCTGACCGAGACTGGTCGGCGACCCTTCCCGTGGTGGGTTGGTTCCGGCACCAGCGCGCAGAGAGCATGGAGAAGCTGCTGAAGTTCCGGTTTCTCGTTGTTCTGCGCGAGGTTATAGCCCTCCCAGTCGCGCCGTCGCTTCTTCCGGGCGCCCTTGGCCGGGGGTGCCGCGTTCTTGCGGTCCTGCTGCGCCTGGGGCGGATGGTGGACGGCATCCGGAACAACGGGCCCGAACGTGAAGGGAGACGCATTCTTGGCCTTGCCGTCTCGCTCCAGCACTGCTTGCAGCGCGACAACATGTTTGCATACCCGCATCGGGTCCGGGCAGTTGCAATGGGGACCGTTCTCATCGACCGTGAGCTGGTAGTACACGCCGCTGCGCGACTGGGACTGGATTGACCAGCCGGTGGATGTTTTGACGATCGGTGTGGAAGCCGCGATGCGCTCGCCGCGGAGGAGTCGGCCTCCGTCGACCTTGCCATTCCCGGCCACATGGGTGGAAATCAACTCGGCATTGCTCATTTTCTCATCTCCTGCAACGCGTTCCCAACTCGTGCGGCCCGGGGCACGGTCCTGAGCTTCCGGCGGTTGCGCGGTTGGCGTCAGACCGTTCGGCCCGTCGGCACGATTGGGTGGTGGTCCGGAGAGTTGGCGCGAACAGTGCCCGCCCGCCGCATCGGACGGCGATGGGCTCTGCCGGTTGATTGCAGACTGTGAGTAGTCTAAACTGCTGTAGGGCCACTGGGGACACGAACTCTCCGGTGGACTAAGCGTCGCCGAGCGTTCGCACCGCTCGGCTGCGCTGTTGTTAGAACTACTGTACCATTCGTCGTGTAAAACGGCAACGACGACGTCGCTAATGCCCCTCGGTCTCGCTGTCGTCCACATCCTGGTCGCGCAGACATCGGTAAACCCCCTGAGAAATCAGTTCCCAGTCGTGGGGATTTTCCCGTACCCACCGGTTGATGTCGGACCGCACCGTGTCGCGCGTGGCGCCGGCGGGCCACCACTGCTGTATGACGTACGTCGCCACGTCCACGTCCAGCCGGCCTCCGGTCGCGACGGCAATCCGGTGCAGCCGGTCGCCCATGTTTCGGCATCCGTCCAGGTTCACCCGGGGAACGGCGCCTCCGGCCCAGTCGGCGGGTGGAGCCGGGGGCGCGCCCAGACTCCGCTCCATGGCGTCGGACATGTCCTCCCACACGCTGGAGATGGCCAACCGCAGGGACCGGCATCTGGCTTCCATCCGTTTGTAGATGGACCAGGTGGCGTCGCGCTTCTGTTCCATGTCTGCGAGCGTGCGCTGCATGGCGCCGATGGTCGAGTTGGACCGTTGTATCTCCTGGTGGACAGTCATGGCATCCTCAATTTATGACGTGCGTCGTTCGGTCCGAAGCGAGTCGCTCACTCGACGTGAACGAACGTGCCCGGCTCGACGTGCTCCCATTTTTCGCTCTTCGACATCGCCCTGGAGATGGTCGCGCACAGCGAGCTGTGCTTGGCATCGCTGAGACCCCGCGTCTTGATCTCACGGGCCACGTCGGCGACGTGGACGCGCCCCGCCGTCAGTAGTGCCAGACTGCGGGCTACGTCCAGGTACATGGGGGTCATGCGACTGCTGCGTACTCTTGGATAGATTCGACCCACGTCGTGGACCGACAGCAGCGGTCCGCCGTCAAGGCCTGCCTCAAGGTCCTCGATATCTCGAACCACCGTGTCGGCCGGCTGGTCCAAGACGCGCAGGGCATCCCGCAGAATGCGCTTCTGCTCCCTGACGGCCTCGAGCCGGTTCAGCAGCCGCTTTTCGACCTGTTCGTATTCGTCGATTTTTTCATGAATCGCGCAGGCCATGGCTTCCTCTTCGCTATGTGGCGACGCCTCTTGCATAAAACTCTGGTCTTGGTATAATGACAACACGAAGGCGCAGGAGTTTCGTCCTGCGGTTTTGTTGGGGAGAAACCATCCAATCGGACAGCGCACTCCCCTCTCTCTTTTAGCGGCGGTCTGCCTGTCAAAACATGACCGCCGCTTTTATTATGACGGCGCGTCGACGCCCTGTCAAACGCGGCGGCACACTCAAAACCCACGGTTTCGCAACATCGGTCATACAGTGCGACTCCGAGTCGTGTTTCGGCCGCCCCGTCAGCCGAACGGTCGAAAATCCATCAAAACCGCTGGGGCTGGCGCTTGCCATAGCGCCAGCCCCCGTGAATGCCCGGCGTCCCGGGGCAGCCGCTACGTGGCGGATAGCACCCAGGCCACCACGCCCACCAGAACTGCCCACGTGAGGCCCATCAGGCTGACGCTGCAACCGAAACCGGTCGCATACCGGTCCTGGCGGGACAGGTCGCCGCGGTCCATCTTCCGCCAGAACCGGTACGCCAGCCAGCCCAGTCCCGCAATCGTCAATGCCGCCACCGGCGCCGCAATGAAGATGCTCAACATGGTTCACCAATCTCCTGTTCCCGGATTGAGGTCCGGCTGATAAAATCGGCCAACCAGGTCAACGAAACAGCCTGGCGGTCGCACGCCGGGTTTGGTCATCGGCCACCTGCGGGGTCGGCCCTCCCTTAATCGGAGGTCCCTCAGCCAGTCTGTCCGCCGTCCGGCGCGTCCTCCCTGAGGATCACGTGCTGTGCGAGGTTCATGCCCCTGCGCACTTCGGTGGCGTAGTTGGCGGGCAGGCCGGCCTGCTCAACGAATCGGGCACTGAGGCGCCCTTCGAGCTCGGCAGAGTATCTGATTCCGAACAGCAGACAGGCCGTGACCTTGGTTTTGCGCTCAGCGCCGTGATAGGTCCGGCTCAGCATGGCGACAAGCTCTGCCCTGGTTAAATCCATGGCCGGATTATATTGACGCCCAATTGGGCCGGCAAGGCGGCGCTCGCTCCAGCCAATTGCGAAACTGCTTGGTCACTGTGGCCATTCGGGCCGGCGACCTCACAAAGGACGAACAGCATGATGGAATCCGCTTTCAGAAATCATCTTCGCAGCCAGCTTAGGTGGGATGGCCGGCGCCGGTTCCAGGAAAGTACAATCCAAAATCGGATCAGCAACTGCAAAAACGTCGAGCGGCACGAAGGTGACCTGGACCATCATTTCGACGTCGACCGGTGCCACAACCTGCTCCACCGGCTGACCTACTCCGCTGCGGACCTGGACATGAAAAGAGAGCCCAACCATAACGTCCCCATCGATGGCGACATCAGAAACGGTTCCGCAACTCTGAAATCGGCTGTAAAACTCTACGCTGAATTTCGGCAACGCCGATTTCCAAAAGCCCTCCTCAATGACCAGATGCCCGATACGCTGGTGCGGAATTGCTCGACAGGACCACCAGTGACACCGGGCGCCTGGTAACTTATTTACGCGGCGGTTTGGCGTATTGGCAGAGCCGTCGCGATTGCATGGTACAGGGCAACCTGTTACCGTCCGATCACTGCGTCCGGGTTCTGCGTCATTCTGCGCTCCCAACATACGTGCTCAAGCAGCGGCGTTTGTACCGCCTCTGCGGTGCTTGTGCCGGGTCCGACGACCGTAGCAAAACGTTACCCGCGGTCTCAGGGAGGTTTCAAGTGCGTTTGTGGGTACCGATTGTTATCGCGATATTGGCGGTCGCAACCTGCCAAGACAGTTCCGTGAGCGCACTGGAATGGAGAGAAAGAGTGCATCGTGAGGATACATTCGGTTTCCCTCATCCGTCAGTATGCTACAGTTTGAGCCATGACGCTCCAGTAGCTGGCGATAATCAAGAGTTGTACATACAGCAAGTAAACACCTGGGTTGCCAGTCATGGCTTTAGTAGTTTGCATGGGGCTTATTGTATGACATTGATTACCGTAGCGTTTGCTGAATGGTCCGGTGATGTCGATAAATTTGCTTTTCATTGCGGAAATGCTGTCAAGGCAGTAGAGAAGTATGGTTCTGATGAGGACATGCATGGATATTTTACTGCCATGACGCTTGGACCGCTTGACCATTGCGTTGCCGCAAAATATTTTGATTAGCAAAAATGCGTTGACCGGCCGGGAGCGCTACG
This sequence comes from SAR202 cluster bacterium bin87, assembly GCA_002238825.1. Lineage (GTDB taxonomy): Bacteria > Chloroflexota > Dehalococcoidia > Lucifugimonadales > UBA3495 > Bin87. The sequence continues at coordinate 39,762 of MPNC01000004.1, forward strand.
GGAGAACGGGGGCCAACCGCAACCGCACCGTGGGCGATTCTCCACTCGGGAATCGGTTGGTCCCGTCAGCGCTTCACGGGCGGCGCACCAGGAACCGGCTGCGACGGCAGATGGCGCACAGGGCCCAGGTTATGGCCGCGGTGGGTACGGGAACCAGCAGGTAGGGGACCAGGGACTTCTGTGATGGTTCCAGCGAGACCGTGGCGAAGTACCAAATCGCCATGAGCATCACGCCGGAAGTGCCGCCCAAGAAGCTGACCAGTAACCAGGCCAAAACGGTTAGGCGTTTCCAGAAGAAGCAGATAGCGGCGGTCAGGATCGCTGGCCCGAACGTCAACGGCAGGATGACGGTCCAGCCGGCGAACAGCAGCAGAAAGGCCGGAGCCAGCACTGGAATGGAGTCTTCGCCCAGCATGGATTCCTCTCGATATTCCAGATGGTTGAGGCGAACCGAGGCTCGATTGGGTGACGACATTCGTTGCCGTGACGCGGACCGTTGATGCTGCCATCAACGCATCCCCCCGCCTCTGCGTCCATTATAGGGCCCAGAGCCCCGTACGCCAGAGCTCCGTTCAGACCAGAACGGCCGGTTCGCCTCGCTGTGGGACATGACGGGTGGATGCCTGGACCTCCCTAACTCCAAACTATTTTGATTTGGAGCCGCAGCGCCGGCTCGCATCACGTCCGGGCGGACTTCTTCTCATGCGGCAAGCAGCTGAAGGGGGCAGGGTTCTTTGACCCTGCCCCTGATGATCTGATCGACGGCGTTCCTGTTGCGAATATATGCGCAATGTTGATAAATCAAATCTTATATGCCTATATTGTACCCAGCCCGATGCAAAGAAGGTGTTCTGAAGCCAACCAGTCCATAGCACGCGGTAGGAGGGATCTTCAAGGTCACCTGCCGAGGCGACAGCCTGCCACCTTGGCCGGCAAAGTTGAGGTGCGAGCTGGAGCATGAATACCTCGGGTATGAGTAAGGGCAACCAGAGGGTCCCATGGAAATCCTGTTATTGTTCGGCGTTTCCGCGTTCTGCCTTGGCCTGGGGGCTGCATTGGGCATTGGCGTCTGTCGCCTGATATGGAAATGCCGGCGTCGGATCCGGTGACACACCCAAACGGGCGGGATTTGCCTGCCCGTTCTTACGAGGGCCCGAGCTGATGCTCGGGATCCAATTTACAGACGATGGTGTATCAAACCCCAAACCTGTGTTGAGCATTTCCGATGAACGCAACGACCCAACCCGCCGGCGCCATATGGCCCGCCGCTCCGACACTTTTCGTCGAGGCTTTCGGACATCTCCGGACTCCGTTCGATACCAGCAGACTGATTGACGCCGAAGATGAAGACCTGTACAGCGTTTTCCGCACACGCTCCGAGCTGATGAGCTGGTACGGCGCGGACCGGACGACCCGGCGCCCCCTGGCCTGGGGTATGCACGAGGCGGAGATCACGGCCAACGCGGACAACTCGGGGCCCGACGCGACGCGCGTCGCCTATGTTCAGGTTGGAATGGCGTCGTCCCATCCCGCCGATGTCGCGCTCCGGCTGCCCGCGCTCATCCAGTGCTTCCACGACGCTGTGGACCGATTTGGCGATATCGAGCTCTCGGCCATCCAGGTAACGGTGGATTCGATTGCCCCCAGCCCCTCCAGTTGCTTGAGCGATCTGATCAGCCCCACAAACTGGTTCAACACCGTCACCAAGGGCCAGATTGATGCGATCATCACCTTCGACCAGGGATCCCTCGGGGATGCCGAAACCCGGCGCTTCGCCAGACTGCAAAGGGGAGTGAACGCACCATTCGCTTTCGGGCCACTGGCCAAGGCTCCCGCTGAGCATTGTATCGCCGAGTCCGACGAGATGTTCAATTCCTTTAGGGATTCCCTCCAACCCGCCGACGTAGGGCTACCGGTTACCCTGTCCGAATGGACACCCAGTGCCATCGGCTGGGTTCTGGCCGTCGTCGTCGATTGCATTTGCACCCACGCAGTGGACAGCCAAGAAATCATCATCCGGATTACGCGCATCGACTGACCTCGAACATTGGCGCCGCGGCTGCAATCGCCGCTGACCGGGGTCGTCCCTCCGACTGCGGTGGCAGCTCCGCTAGGGCTCCGGCGCGCCGTCTCCCATTAGGGAAAACACATCCCCCGTGACCAAACTATAGGTGGTAAAGCCGATCGCAAGAAGGACCGCCAACGCAAGGACTCCAAACGTGACCTGCTCGGTTGTCGAGCGTCGCGCCGATGTCCCGCCAGAGCGGACCTTGTCCCGTTGTTCTTTGACCAGCAGAGCGCATATCCACAAAAACCCCACCACCATGACGACTACCAACCAGAGCACGCTCAGGAAAATCAGGACGGCCCCGCAGCCCAAACCAGCGCTGGACGTTGATATTTTGTTCATGCGAGACCCTCCGGGGGGACCTGATTGAGCGCGTAATCGTCGGTACGGGGTTTATCCGCGCAGCGACCAGTCGCCGCATGCGCGAGTGGTTCATTGGCGCGGGACGGTCCACGGCGTTTCACAGTGGGTCACTGGGCGTCCCAATCGGTGGAAGTCGGGAGCGTGGGGTATGACTGAGGCGGTGGTGCCAATCTGTGTTCGTGTTCTTCAATCGCCAACGCATAAGAGGCTGCCATCCAGCAAAAGACACCAAAGATGATGACCCAGGGAAGAACCCAGACCGTGATGACCGTGATGGTATGCTTCCGCATCATTCAGCTCCTTACCGCGCCCTGGAGGATTAGACCATGTTTTCCGCGTTGATGAGCAGCACCCTCAGTCCCGATTTCACTGACTACCTTGGGCTACTTATCATGTTTGCAGTGCTGAGCCCACTCTGCCTTCTGCTGGGCCTGCTGCTGGGCCTGATTGTTGGTTGGGTATGCCATCACTTCATGGATGTGCCGCTGGGCCGGGCCATGGGGGCGGGAACTCTATCGGGTGCGGCATACGGTTTGTTTGCGTTCATGTTTCTGGTCAGTTTGGATGAAATCTCGTTCACAACTTTCTTCGTGGGCATTCCGGTGGTCAGCATCCTGGCCGCGGGATTCGCCTGCTGGATGCTGGACCGGGACGACGAATACACGAGCAACACAGAAGTGGCGGCGACTGGCGGTCATTAGCCCGGCGTTCCGCCCTGCATGGCCGGTCAGATTGTCGTCGTCATCCTACCACCCAAGCAGCCGGTGTCGGGCCAGAGACCCAACCGGGTCAAGAAGCCGGTGATCCGGCAGCTTCGGAACCGGACGGAACTCAACGATGTGAGCGGCGTTGCGCTGGCCCGGATACAAGATACAATGCCGGCAACAGCCACGGCGGTGTACGCGAGAATAAAAACCGGTCGGGACGGACCACCGCAGCGCATGGATTTTGCATGACGTTAGCGCCGCTATTCTCATCGGTGGGCGAGGGTTTTTTCGGCAGTGATATTCATTACACCCTGGTCCTGTTCTACCTGCTCTACGTGTGGCTCCCCATAGCGCCCGCGGCAGTAACCGGGGCCATCGGCGGCGTCGCCATCAGGCGCGTGGACTCGATACTGGCCGCCGCATTGGGCTTTGGCATCGGCTTTGCGGCCATGTGCGGCAACCTCGTCCTGTTCGCCGGAATATTGCGCGTTGACTCTTTTGTTCGCAACCCCGCCCCCTATGCGCCGGCAACGGCCGTCGAGATCGCGGCGCAGGCCGGTGGCGCCGCCGTGGGCGTGATCGTCACGCTGGCCATCCTGTGGGTCTGGCGCGCCGCCGAGAGGGACTCGTGATGAGAGGTTGCCTGCTGTCGGTGGTCTGGTCCTGCCTGGCGATACTGGTGCTCGGCACGGGAAGTTGCGCCCTGTGCACGGCATTGCTTCTTCCCCTTTCGGCCAAGATGATGGGTTGCACGGACTGCCCCGTGCTTGAGGTGGGCGACCCGGATGCTGCGTGGGACCGTCTGGAGCCGGACACCGATTATGTCCTGGTGGGATGCCAAAACGGCGAGTTTCACGAGGCGGATGGACACCAGTGGTTCGTCATCGGCAACGCCCGGCAGCACGAAGCCGGCGGCCCTCAGGCGGTTGCGGTGCGGGAGGGCGAGAGCCGTCGAAATTGCGGTGCGGGAGGTCCGTGTTCGGTGCGGATTTGGAGAAATGAATGCTTCCGGATGCTGGTCAGCTACCAGCCGGAGCATCGCGACCCCTCGGGCGCGGAGTGGCTATCGTTCGCCGTCCATGACTCAACCAACGACTTCGACGATTGAGCCCCGCCATCGCTCCTGTCGCGATCGACGGCGTTCAGACACGTCGCTCCGAATGGACATGGCTATCCTCTGAAAAACGGCTGGGGACGGACCTGCTCTTTGCGCGGGTTTTCGATCCATTATAGACGTCGAGTTCCGTTCAGAAAGGCCGGAGCGCCTCGCAGTGGGACGTGACCAGGCGGATTCCGTCGACGTCCCATTTTGCCACCGCCACGGTCGGCTGGCCCGGCTCGCTGATGGTGGCCGTCATGACGACCCTCTTTTGCGACTTGTTGAACGGGACCGAGTACAGGCCGCGTACCGCCGGCCGCAGCTCGCCCATGGCGCCCGGATTGATCTGAGTGCGGTCGGAGAGCACAATCCACTCTCCCTCAATATCGGCCAGCGACGGCGGCCCGTACTTCGTCTCCTTTTCGGGGTCGATGAATTCCTGGTAGAACGCCAGCAGGATGCGGACACTGCGGTGCGTCCGGTCGCGCAGCTGAGCCACCAGCGTGTCGGGGGCCGGATCGCTCTCGAACTCCTGTGCCCCCTGGCCGATAAACCACCGCTTCTCCACCCGCTCCCAGATCTCGTCAAAATCATCCTGTTCTCGGGACGTCAACTGCAGGCCGTCCACAAACTCCAGCAGCCCGGCGGCGTATTCCAGCAGAGCATAGTGGGGGACGTCGCGGTATTGGCTGAACGGATCTCGTGAGGAGCTGGGACGGTCTGACGCCTGGGCCGTGACGGGACCCTGCCAGTCGATGTACATGGTGCGGCCGCCGCGGGTGTCGCACTGGTAGGTGAGGGTCGGCGGCTGCGTTCCGGTCTGGTGCAGCGCCTCGTTCCAGAACCGGTGGACCTCACGGTCTCCATAGTGTTGCTGCTCATCCAGCATCCAGCTGCCAAACCGCGTGGTGGCGGGCGGCACGGGCGTCGGCGTAGGAGCCGCGGCCGGAGTTGCGGCCGGCGTGGGCGTTTCGGCAGCAGTATCGGCCGGCGTGGCGGTGGGGGTGATTGACGGGACCGGCGTTGCCGTAGCGGCGGACCGGGTAACGGGCGCCTGGCGCGTGACCTCCACCGTCTGCGGGACCGCCACTTCGCGCGTGACCTCGACGGTCTGCGGAACCACGACCGTGACGGGCACCTGCTGCGTCGCCATCACCTGGCGCGTGACCTCGACGTTCCTGACCGTTTCGACCGTGACGGGCACTTCACGCGTGACCTCAACCTCAATGGTTTCGGGCTCGACGGTCTCGGGTTGGCCGGTGCATCCGGCGACAACTGGCAACAGCAGCAGACTGATGGCGAGGATTGTGCCCATCGGTCGGGCAATGACTGGATTGCGAAAGTGTGACATGATACAAATTCCCGGGATTCTGGAAACGCTTCATGCTTGGACAACGGGAATCGCAGCATAAAGCGGTTGATTACGGGGAGGTACCGCCCAAGACTGCAGTACAAATGCACGAATTGCACTCTGTTACAATTCGTCCGTTTGACCCCACGGCAACCGCTAAATAGAATATTTGACGGCCTGCTTGGCCGAAGGGCTTCTCCGTCTCGGCGGAGGCTGCCCAAAAGTCGCGCCCGCTTCTTGCTCAAGCGGGCGTGACATGGTTGTCGGCCTATTTCGGACTGGCCCGAGCAGGGTTCATGGCAAACCCCGCGTTCGGTAACAGGTAGAGGAAGGACCCGCGGCAGCAATTCGTCCAGCGAAGCAGCGTCCGGGTCACGTCCGGTGGCGTCGCGTACTTGGGGGCGCCCGATGTGGCAGTGTTGAGATCAGCGGGCGCAGGCATGCTGAGACGCCCCTGGCGCGGACTGTCGTTATCTGCTTCAATCACCGTGGCACCTCCCTTGCAGTACGCAGGTTAGGTCGCTTGCCACAACGCCTATAGGCCCGGTTGAACTCCGCAAGGAAGGCATGGAAACCTTCTGCGTTGTCGGTTCAACCGAGTGTGCCCCGAGGGGACACAAGGCAACCATAAAGACGTTGTGGCGTCGCTCACGTTATCACAGGCGTTCCCGGGGTGCAATGCCGACCGCGCGGTACATTTTCTCTCCGTCCTTTATACATGGCAGGGCGCAATGGCCAAAGAGCGCTGCTGGAGAAATCTGAGACCGTTTGGCGGCGCGCGCGCGACATTGCGTCGCGGTATGGCGTGTGATACCGTCAGCCATGCCACAGTAATTGCTTATGCCACACGCTCGAAGAGCGTACCCACACTGGCTGCCCATTTAAGGACGGCAGGGAAGTTTTGCCTTCTCTGCGGCACAGTGTGGGGCGTCGTTACTGTGGCAAGTACCTGACCGTTCCGGTCGCAGGGGAGGTTCCACAATGCCTGATCGACTGAATTCGCGCTTCTGAGGCCGCATCTTTCGCTCGAACCCGCACTGCCTCCTTCGCTGCGACGTACGTCGTGTGGAGCAGGATGCCACTGCCGCCCTCCTGACGGAGTTGGCGGCCCCGGTCGTCCCGACCCATCTCTCAACCCATCGCCTGGTCAAGGAGTCCTGATGAACCCCGCTCGGGCCTCTCCCGCGTAGTCTTGAAAAGTCGTCGCGCCCGCTTGAGCAAGAAGCGAGCGCGACTTTTGGGCAACCTCCGCCGGGACGGAGGAGCCCTTCGGCCAGCAGGCCGCCGGGTATTTTATTCAGCGGTTGCCGTGGGGTCAACGGGATGAAGTGCGAACAGCGTCGCAATTCACCCTCCGTTCTACCGTCCCTGGTGGAGCATCCCCGGAGGCAACCGCTTCATGCTGCCATCTTCATGCTCCAGGCATGAGGTCGTGTCTCCGCCCCCCACTGGAGAACCCCTCATGCCGCTCACGACGGAGCTCAAGTTATCGAGACCCCCGGCAGGACGGAGCCGCCTGCCAGTTCTGGCCACGGCCCTGTCATTTTTGTTGCTGGGCGCCGGATCTTTGGGCTGTATCCCAAATCCGGCAGCTGGCGAGCAAACGCGGTCGTCATGGGGCGCCTGCGCAACCAGGACAGACCAACTGCCCGTTCCCGTCGTGAGGGCCGGGACTACCGACCGGCTGGTGTTTCTGGGCGTCTCCGTTTCCGACACCGGCAGCCAGCAGGCCGACGCGATCCTGCTGTATCGCTATACGGCGGACCGCGACATCGACCCCATCGCTGAAATCCCGCTGTCGGACGGTGCCGGTTCCCAGTCCTTCTATATCGTGCCGGACCCGGACGTCCACGAAGGGTTCGATGCCAGAACCATCAGGCGCAACGCCGTCGGCCAGACGGTCTGTTCCTTTGACGTCGGGCCGACCGATACCTTCTTCGATTATCGGATTGATTAGCCCGTGCCTCTTGGCGTCACGACGACGGACCAGACCAGGATGCAGAGGATGGAATCATGTTGAACCGCTACATGCCCGCCGTTGGCCTGGCTTTGAGCGCCCTGTTGGTCATGAGCTGTAGCCTCGCCACCGCGACCTCCGCTCCGGACCGTCGTTCCACTGATGCCTGCGCGGTCTACTTCATTGAAGATGTTTACCAAACGGCGGTTGGCGATTCCCTGCGCGTTGACTGGAGGCACCGAGGACCGGTGTACGCGGACCGAGGGAGGCTCAGGATCGAACGTTCACGCCGAGACCTGATCGTGCCCATGGCTGAGCAGCACTACACCCTTCCGAGCGACCACCATGCTGGCCCGGGCCAGTACGCCATCACCATCACGTACATCTGTGGGCCCGAGCCGTTGCAGCAGGCTCCCGCGGTTTACGACACCGCGACCGTGACCGTGCGTTGATGCGAGAGCATTCCAGGCGCACCACAACTTTAATGGCCAATCACGCTACTGACAGGAGGATCCCATGATCCACGCCCGAGCCAGCCCAACGTCTTGCTGAAATGATGTAGCCCCCGCTTGAGTAAGAAGCGGAGGCTACGTTTGGGCATCCACCGCCAGGACGGGGGCGCCCTCGGCCAGAAGGCCGCTGGATAGTTTATCAGCGGTTGCCGCAGGGTAAAACGGACGTCAACTACGACCAAATCGTGGCCGTCCGATCATCCTCCTTACCAGGCAGGGATGTTGCCCGGAGGCAACCGCTTTGCGTTGTGTGGTTCGTTCCCACCGCGTGACGCGGAGCCTCCTGCATTCACTTTTCATGGATACGACAGACTTGATTGTGGTCGTCCCGAAGTCCATTGGGATGATTCAATCTGAAGACGGGAGATACGAAATGGCTGGTTCTAGGAACACAGGCCCCACCACAAGTGCAACCGCGACCCTGCGGGCGACATTTGGGATGGTGGTGGGCGTCGCGATTGGATTCGTACCCTTAGTGTTTGTGGTGATTTTGCTTCCCGACAAAATAGACTTGGTCGTATTCCTGGCCGGGTGTGCATTGTTGGGATCCCTGGCCGCAGAATTGGTAGAAATGACAAGCAACCATCCGACAACACTGCAATCAGGACCGAGGTCAATGTATCGCCATTACGTGCAGACATTCAACTTAGCACGCTTCCTATGGAGAGTGGCCTCTTGGTCCATGCTGGCGACGGCTGGATATATCTTAGCCCAACTGCTGAAGAGCTGATAATTGCCGTGTGACCAGCGCTCTACGGTCTGCATTCATTTTGCCTGACCAAGAGGCCCCAAGGTCCCACGCCGGAGCCAGCCCAACGTCTGCCTGTCCAGTTTCGCAGAGACTTAAACCAAGGTCTCGAGGCCATATGCATCAGGTCCTGGACTCGGTTTGCCGGCGGATTCCAAAATCGCGTCGTCCCGTGACCGGTTCCTATAGACCGACCGGACTGACCTCACAGAATATAGGACAATCTTCCCCTGGATCTCTATCGCGGCCCGGCTGATGGGACCCACAGTATGTCCTTTAGCGTCATGAGGTTATCGACACACGGTCGACACTGGTGATTCTTCGCTCTGGGAGATATAAGGCGAAGAATCACCAGTGTCGACCGTTGAGTATTCGTTCGACCTTGGTTCCTCTTCCTTGGTCCCAGTGCCAACGTTGTCGAACGAAATCAAACGGTATAGGCCCGTCCCTCTTTCCGTGTCCCATTCGTCGCTTTGGCTGAATTGACCGTGTAGTGAAGATTTGACGCCACTGGGAGATGGCTTCCCTCCTTTCGCGTCACTGATGATCTTGCAACCATCCGCAAGCTTGAAGATCCCACCAGTGCGTCTGGCGATATCTTTCGCCATCTCCATGTATGTCATTCCGAGGTCGATTTCGCTGGTTTTGACGTGGGAGTGCAATCCGTAGCGGGTGGGGTCAGGTCCAGCGCCGACCCTGGATTCACACACGGCCAACGTCGTCTGTAACGATTGGATTTGATGCTCCGTTGTTTGCAGATCCGCCCGTAGATCGTCCGCCTTGGCACTCAATTCACTCATCAGGGCGTTCAGGTCGTCAACAGTACTGGTCTTGACCATGGCTTTCCTCCGGTTGGTCGAGCGTCTTTTTTCATCACTGGTGCAATGGGTTTGCAGGCCATAGAATTTAAGGGTGCACGGGGAGTATCCCGTGTTGGAGCCCGTAAGGGCAATCCAGAGAGGCGGACGGGTGTCGAACCCGCTTAGCGTGATTTTCGATCACGTGCATGGCCGTCATGCTCCCGCCTCCCACTCGATAGAGGGTCGGACGCTCTGCCCGTCATAGCGATGCGTCCGGCTCTCGGCACCCATTCTGACTGGGAGTATGAACCCCCGTCAAGCGGTAACGCAACGTGTCTTGCGGCACACAGTAGCCGAAGCACCTTTATATCGCGTAGCCGATCCAAACGGATGGAGATCCACATGCCCGCGTTCTCACCGCTTTGGTCGTTCCCTTGTCCTGTTTGCAACGAGGGACTAGACACCGTTGACTGGCGACCCCGCGGGCAGTGCACCAACTGCGGGACGATCGTTGCAGATCATGCAATGCCGAACGAGTGCAACCCGGCGAAATGTTGCCGTTGAGCCTCGGCCCATTTTCGTCGTTCCAAGACCAGGTCCATTGGTACTTGGGCCAATGTCCCCATTGTCGCAACGCGCAGCTTGATACTGGCGTTCGGTGGCCCAATCCCTAGGGCGGAGAGACATGCCGCTGCTTTTCTTGCGGCGGTGGCTTGGTCATCACGCTAATGTATACGATCCAGTAAACAATGGCTTTCGGACATGACAACCGTCCATTCGCACGCTGTCGCGGTGTACACATTCCCAGCGGTTCCGATCAATTACCCATCGATGATGGCTCGAAACAATCAGACAGACAAGAGGATGAGAAAATGAGTGATGACGACCGGATTCCGTACCTGGGTTCTGCTAAGTTGCACAATGTTTCTCCGTTTGGCTCTGAGGTCACGTTCCAATTCGACCCGAGAGTGAACGTTCTGATTGGCACGAACGGTACGGGTAAAACTGCTGCCCTGAAGACGGTCTCCGGAGAAGGTCGTAGCCGGTTCGCACAGTCTACCGACAAGCAGTCGGCGCGTGTGAAAAGAACCATGGAACCCGAGCGCGTTGACTTCGAGAATACGGCGACCGTCCGCGTCGGGCCGGCGCGAGCTCCGTTGACTCCTGAAATGGTTCTCAGCGACCTTCGGCAGCTCGACGTTCAGGGAATGGTTGCCAAACGGCTGGCATGGGTGAGCAACATCGCCTTCGGAGCGATGGCATTGGCTTGGATTTATATTGGAGCGCTGGCTGGCGCCTCCGCACGATCTGGCACGAATCCTCAGTGGCTGCAAATTGAGACAGTCAATCTGCTCGTTCCTTTTGTGGTCTTTGTGATATCTGTCATCTTATACCGGAGTGCCTTGTCGCCACATCGTCTCACATGGTTGCTCAACCTACTAATGGGCAATCGATTGCTGTCGGAGGCTTTGAGTTCCGAGTTCCAAGTCTCATCGATCTTCATGTTTCAGTCGGTTTTAGCCGTCAATCGGCGCTGGCTGAGGCCTAAAGCAAGGTCGGACGACGACCCGCGCTCTCGCGCTGCGAATGAAGCCGCCAATCTGGCCCTTGACTGTGCGAAAAGGATTGCGCCGGAGGTGTTTCCCGCAACTACGTCGTTGGAAACCGGGAAAATAAAGGTCCCTTTTAATATTCTCTGGATGAAGAAGACGCGTTCCATGGACGATCCTTTGTCCACCGTGCAGACGCGATACAACCCAACCCCCCTACATATCACCGATCTGAGCGCAGGCACTCAGAACACGTTGCTTATTGCTTGGTACCTCGCACTCAGTCTCGCCTACAGGAACAAATTCCGAGAAGACTGGAAGGACCTGCCTGCGATCCTCTTCATTGACGAAATTGAAAACCACCTGCACCCAGCATGGCAACGAAGATTGATCCCAGTGTTGCTTGAGCATTTCCCCAACTTGCAAATAATCGCCACAACGCATTCGCCCTTCCCGATAGCCGGACTGAAGGCAGGGCAGGTGCATACCCTGTATCAAGATGACGATGGGATAACCCGCGTGGAGACCAACGAATACGACATCGTTGGCTATACCGCTGATGAGATCCTGCATCGGTACCTGGAAATGCAGGACCCAACGGACCTGGAGACGGCGGAGGCAGTGGAGGTGCTGCGGTGGCTACAGAGTCTGTCGCCCCTGCTCGAAGAGAAGTCGGCGGAGACATGGAGAGCAGCGATGGTCAAGGAGTTGCGCGCTCTAGCGGCCGACGACGAATGGAGATTTGAGGACGACATAGCCATGCGATGGCTCACTGGCGAGATCAAATCCCCCCTTGCTGCCCAGACACCGCTTGAAGGTGATGCGGAATCATGGCGCCAGTCGATGATGGGGTCGTTTGAGTCGTTGGTGGGAGTGGATATCCTTTCCGGCGGCACGGTGGCAAGGCAGCGAAAGACATTGGAGGAGCAAATACTCAACGGCACGTTCCCAAAACATAAGAACTTTCAGGGCGATGAAGGTTCGGAAGCCTAATGCGTGGCGTAAACAGGGGTGCTCCTCCAAGGAGTGTGAATCTTGAAAAGTACCAGCACGCCAATGCTGAAGGGAGCGGTCTGACCAAGCACGACTATGACTTGTTGCGAAGGCGGTTGCATGGTGAGTTCGGCGGCTTATGCGCCTTTTGTGAGCGTCCAGTGCCCAGGAATAGCAGTCCCGGTGCGGTAGACCACTTCAGACCCAGGAACCCAGCCACCGGTTCACAACTGGCCCACTTCGGCGCTGACTTGACGTTCATGTGGCTGAACCTGATGTATGCATGCCCTGAGTGTCAGACAAGAAAAGGCAACAAGTGGCCGGGTACCCTGAAGGCTCAAGACGAACAGGCAATTGACAGAGGTCTCTCTCAGCTGGCTACAAGCGATGGATGGTCGTACTTGCCTGTCTCGGTCGATGTCGGGTACGTGAACCCCAATGGAATTGATGACCCAGCGGAGGGATATTTCGAATACGACGAAGTTGAGTACCGTATAGCTCCCTCCCGCGATTTGCCCGACGACCGGCGCTCGAAGGCTCTCCGAACGATATTCGACATTGGATTGGATGAAGAATCGTTGTCCCAGGAGCGCCGCAACCACATTGATGTCATCAAGCAATATCTCGAATCCAAAGGAACGCGAAGGAGGACAGAAGAGATAGGCGCATTGGTTAGCCGCCACCGCCGGAGAAAACTGAAGGATACAAAACCAAGTGCTTACGGGCCGAGCGTGCGTTTCACTGGATTGGTATTGTTTGCCCACCAACATGGGTGGTTGGAAACCGCAAACAACAGGAATATGCCATGATCTTATTTAATTCTTACGACACTTACCCAAGTCCCAGGATCACACTACAAGTTGCCAGAAACGCAAGGGACCAGTCCATCTTTGACAGCAGAACCGTAGACGCCATCGTGGACACCGGCTTTAACGGTTGGCTGACTCTGCCTTTTGAAACCATTAATGAGTTGTTTCTCGAGCCAGTCGGTACTGATACTCTTATTCTCGCTGATGGTACAACCACACAATCTCACCGATACAGGGCAAGCGTGTGGCTTGGACAGATTGAACGGGAGTGCTTGGTGCATCGGTTGCCAGGCGAACCGAAATTGGGCATGGCATTCCTTAGGCATGTAAACATCACGATAAGAAACGGCGAAGTCCAGGTCGACCCGCCCTACTAATTACACCCCCTTACGCACGCGCGGGGGTCGAGACCCCTGGGCCGTGTGCGAGTCCGATGCGCGTCCACGGTTCCCCGACAGTGCGAACAGGAACACTACGACGGTCGCGCGTGCTCCATCGTTTCGTGAAATCGGGCGTAGATGCCAGGAAGCATTTCTGGTATACAATCTGGCCACACGGCGCTAATCGAACCGTATGGCCCACGAGATTGTAGCGCAGGCAGCGCTGAGCGCGACGGCGTGACATCCAACTCTACTGACGCAAAAGGAGGCCTCGTGTTCCGAACCCGCACTTTCCTTTTGACCCTATGCGTGATGACAGCGCTCGCCCTCGCCTGCTCTTCCGCACCCACTACAAGTGACCAGCAATCGGTTCAATACGTCTCCAGCACCCTCGCGCCCGATCAGTCACACTGTGACTTGACCTACCCTACCAGCGCAGTTGATCACGTTTTCACTGTGGGTACCCACGTGAACGTGCAGGGTGAGATATGGGCGGATGGCGAATGCCAGGGCGTCACTCAAACCCTGCAAGGACTGCTCCCGAAAGGACTTACCTTCACGACTGATGGGAGCAGGCGTCGGTGGACAATCTCCGGCACTCCCACGCAACTGATGGCTAAAACGGTCTACACGATCGAGGCTACTGCTGAATGCTGCCGCGGCGGATTTCGGTCCACATCCACGTCAGTCAGCATTACAGTAGCGGAGTCAGGGTCAGTGAGTTATTGAACAATCCTGCTGAATGAAGGGACAAAGCTGAGGACCAGAAGCCATGCACTCGTTCATGTCCAAAATGCCAGGCCTCATCATGGTGGCGGTTGTGGTCTCGTTGGTGGCGATGGCGCTCACCCATATGGATCTCCTGCCGCCATCTTACAGAACCCCGATCCTTGACATGGTTCGGGATGAAACCGATTGCGCCACCGCCACAGGCAAAGACGACTGTGCCCATACCGTCATGCAACTACGGTCCCTGATGGCAGCCTTGGCAGCTGCGATGTGTACCATATCAACCGTGGCCGCGAGCACTAGGAAATGGCAGGCAATCTACGGCAGCATCGCTGGGCTCGCTGCTCTGAAAGCGGTGTTCCACCAGTTCATGTACATCATGGACGGCAGCCTAACGATACCGCTCACTGTGGTAATAGTCGCCGCCATGGTATCGGTGATTCCAGCTGTTGCAGTGCTTAGCATCAGCAGCTCATACGCTGAGAAAAAAGAGTGACCGACCTTCTGAGTGGGAGCATGAATGCCCCTACGGGATAGATTGAAATGCGTTGGAGTAATTTGTTGATACTCCTGCTCCTGGTCGCCGTCGCGTGCGGCTCCCAAGCCTCCCCCGCGCCCGATTTTCGTGCGGTCTGTACCAGGGCGCATGACGCCATCGCCCCCACGGTCGAGCAATACGTCCACCACGGCGCGCAACGGCCATGGGCCTACCAGCTGGCGATCTCTGACCATGCGCAACATCGGGGACTGACGCCGGCGACGCTGCATAAGGTCCTGGAGCCGTGCGCTGCTGAGCTCGCCCCTCTCAAGCGGCGATAGACTGTCGGCGCCAAAATCGGGTATGGTGAGCGCCGCCGCCCTGCAAGGCCCTCAGAGTTTATTTATGGGCAAGTCGCGGAATTTTTGGGCAGGTGACAGAATTTATGGGCAACTTCTGGAATTTATGGGCAAGTCGCGGAATTTTTGGGCAGAATCGAATTTTTGGGCACCGCCTCGGGAACCTGGTCCCGTTGGTTGAGTTTGTTAAGAGTGTCGCCGAAGGTGGCGATGTCATCTTCGTTGATGACGGCGTCGGGAGATGGTCCGCGGTCTCCGCGCCGGAATGCTCCGGCGTACAGGATGGTGTCCCGTCCCGTCTCCTCGCTCATTTGCTGGAGGTTGTGGAGGATGATGGATTCGCAGGCGGCCAGGTCGCCGCCGGCGTCGCGGATGGAGTGGACCAGTTCCGGGGGAGGGGGCATATCGGGAGTGTCCTGTTGAGGCGTGTACGGGTCGAATGGTGGTCCCCAGGCGTCCTCAGAGCGTCTGGAATCTTGGTACTCGGAAATGAGTTCGATGTAGTGCAGCAGCATTTGGTTCCTTTCACGGTGACGTGCGGCGTTGTCGGAATCTGGTTGATCCGAAACCCGCTCCGGCGTCTCACGGAAGGGACGTTCAGGCGAGGAATGCTGCTCTTGCTCTGGACTTTCCATGGTTGTCGCTGGCAGTCCGTGGTTGGGAACGTGTTGGCGGTGAATGTATCACGTCAACAGGCATTCCGTGAGATCCGGCAGCGGGTTCGGTGTGGCGATGTTGGCTGGACTACCGCGTGGTGGAACCAGCGGTCGCGTCGTTAGTGATGATGGCGGATTTTATTGATTGTCGGTGAGCAGCGTGCGGCAGGATTGGTTCCCGGGCATCAAAAATGGCCGGCGCGCCTCTGGTAACCAGAGGCGCGCCGGCCGCGAATCGTTGTTGATTGGGGACGCGTGGAAGTGTTGTCAGAAAAGGGGCATTTGAAGTTTCTTCGCGTTCTCCCGGCTGCGTTTGTGCGCGGCACGCTGGGACTCCGGCTTTGACGGCTGCGGAGCAGATTTCCCTCTGGCGCGTTTCGGTTTCATCTCGGCGGTTTTGACGCTTTGTTTGGCATCGGTCTTGCGATCCATGGCCTTGGTGCTCGAGGTGGCCTTGCTTGCCGCCTCGCTGCCCTTTTTCTTACGCTTTCATGATACCGAATGGTCGTGTGATGGGTGTTTTTTTAGTATGGACTGTGCTAATGTGAGAATCAATAGACGAAAGAAATGACCGGCGCGAGTGCATCCAGCACCATTCACTGGCGTCAATATTGTCATGTTGCCGGAAGAGCATGGTCCGGGAAGCGGTGCCGTCCGGCGTTAAGTGCATTGGTCAGACGGCTCGCTCCGACCCTCAAGTATTTTTCACGATGCGACGGGCGAGTGGCTGGTAGCGTCGCCGCATTTCTTTTGGAACTGACACAAGACGGAGGATATATGAAGGACAAAAAACGGAATCTGGCTCTGCAGTACTCGCGAACGGCTGTATGGAACGATGAGGAATCCGGCAGGTCACTCGGCGCTCAGGAGGAGGCCTGCAAGGAGTACGCGGCCAAGGTGGGCTTGGTCGTCGTCTCCGCGCGCGATTAACGGGAAATCGGTGACGGGTCGGTGACGGACGCTCACCGGCTAAACAAAAAGGTCCGTTGAATTCGGCCCAATGCCGGATTTGCTTTGGTCGACCGGCTGGCCGCATGCGGCCCTTGGTGTAATCGTCGCGGCGATGACCGACAGGGGCCGCTGATCTTCGGTCGCATGGTTGGGGCGGTTTCGCTTGCGAGTTCCGCTTACCGACATTTTCAAGTCTGGCCTGTGGCCTGGGTCGGCGACCGCCGTGAACCTGAAAGTGTTGGGCTCGTGTGCTTACGTAACCGAAAAATGGGGCGTTAGCAGCGCAGCCATCACACGCTTGTAGTCATCGGCTTCCCGTGTCGGAGCTCAGGCGGCTCACGAGATCAAATAGCCATTCTGTGGCCTCGGGGTAGTGAGCTATATCCAGCACGAATTCCTGTCGCCTGCCGACGCTCCGCAGGGAGGCGTGGTTCGCGTCATGCCGCCACCGTCTGAGGTTGGGGTGGTAAGTCAAAGGCCGCTTGTTCCCCTCTGGGTAGAACCACCGCGGCAGCCGCTATTGCGAAACGCCGGCTCCGTTGGGATCGGTCAGGACCAGCCGCTGGTCGAACCCGGGGAACACGCTCCGTCCTGCGACTTCGCACCCGTCGCCGCTCAGGTCCAGATGCGTGTCGCTGCGTAGACGGTGTTCTGGTTGCCGCGGTAGCTTCCAGAGAGGTGCGGATGGTGGCGTGCCCAGGGGAGGTCGTTGGGCCCGATGTCGGCAACCCGATACTTCTGGTCAATGTAGCCCAGCCCCACAGGACGTGGATCTCTGGGTGCCACGGACGAAGTGCCATCGTTGGGCGGTTTTCTCCACTCAGTGGTAGAGGCCGAAGAGCAAGAAGACGTCGCCGGCGCCAACGCCCTGCCTTTCGAGGTGCCCCTGCGCGATGCCGGCCAGGCCGAGCATCCCTCGCCACTGTTGCCAAGCGGCACGGTCTTTGCGTGCCGGTACGCGTTGAAGTTGAGGTCGGGGTCGAGGTGGACGCGTTCCCTTCCGCTGATTCGGCCGCTGGTGATGCCAGTAACGACGGTGGCGATGTCCAGGTCGCCGTGTTGCAGGTCTTCGAACCGTTCGCGGTCTCCGGACGGGATGGGCAACGAGAACATCGAGCCGTCGGGAAGGATGGGGCTGGGACAGCCGCCTGACCCGGAGTCGAAGCCCTTGTGGCTGAGGATCAGCTTCTGCGGCTTCAGAGTTTCATCCCCAAGAATTGGTTGGGCGAAACGGTAGCATCCGCGAGTTGCGGCATCTACCTATGCGGCGGTGAGGCGCCTGTCAGCGTTTTGGTGGCACACCATGTGGGGAGGCCTTGCCCGTAAAATCAAGAGCGTGCCCGTAAAATCAAGAGTTTGCCCGTAAATTCGACGTTTGCCCGAAAACTCCGAGCATGGACGATTTTTGGGCAAGACCTCGGGCAAGGGGAGCGCAACGGGATCCTTCCAATACCGCGGATAAATCTCACAACGCCGAAATGCAGATGGCAGAAAAGCCGGCGGTCAGACATGCCAGCCACACCAACCCAGCGATGATTTTCTGCTGTCGCGGGGTGAGCCGCATTTACGAGCCTGTTTCCGTGATGCGATCTGCCTGGCGGTAACCCTCCAACGTTAATCGGTAGGTATCATCGGCAACGTGCTCCGCCCAGTGGGCAGCGGCTATCTCTCTCGCTGCTTCGCGATACTCGAGCGAGGTGCGGTGACTTGTCCCGCTGTCCGGCATAGTTTCGTCGCCTGCGGTACAAGTCTCGATACCAGTTGGGTCCGCAACCATACCGTGTGGGCCCGACACTTTCGGTAAGTCGAATGTGATCAGCCCTTGTCTGGTTCCGCCTCCCTTTGCGGCTCTCGACAGGATGGCTTTGGCCTTGTCGGACATGTTAGCTCCGAAAGGGTCGAACGGCGATACCATAGCCAGCGCCTCCAGTTGTTTCAGATATCTGAGCCTACAACCCCAAGGCAAGCCTCGACCCCGAGGGTGAGCCATAAGGCAACGCTCAGACGTGGGATAGTATACTATCGCCCTCCTACAATGGACCCGCTGGAAAGGCCGACCAATGCGTGACGGTAACCGTAACTTATCTGACGCATTTCAGCCGCCCGTGACGGTGTCCGAAAACTCCAGCACTTGCCCGAAAACTCCGCTATTTTAACGATTTTACGGGCAAGGCCCATGTGGGGACGGGTTTGGTTGCTTCAGGTGGTTGCCCCCGTGGTTCATTGTGTCCGTTTCGGCGGGTGGTGCCTGCCGGGCGGCGCGCCGAGAGCTGGCCGTATCCGCTTTGGATGCTGTCGCAGGGACGGATGGGGCTTTCGCCCTCCTTCGTCTCGAGTAAAGGCGGAGCCTCAGCAGACAAAGGGTACAGCGGGTGTGCCCCACTTCACTCGGGAAGTCGCAATCTAAGCAGATGCCGAATGATGTTCGCTGGGCCCGAGATAGGGATTGGGTGTTTGGCCGTACCTTTTCGATGGATGGATCGGAAACCTGAGATTCTCGAGCGTCCACTTCTGCCTGTATGCGCTGGAGCAATTCCGCGTCGCTGATTCGCTGGATAGGTTTGGCGCCTTGCGCTCGTCGACGCATTTCCGAGTACGGTCGTAGCGATACGCGGTGTTTTTCAGCGCAATCTGGGCAACGAGTTTGTCCCTCGATTGTTGTGGCTGGGCAGCTTATGCAGAGGCCGTTGTCCTTTTGGCGCTGGCGACGTTCGGCGGCGCGTTTCCGGTCGCGCTCTCGTTTCTCTGCCTCCGTGAGGCGGGGTTTCTTCGGTTTGGTGGCTGTGCGAGTTTTCGGATGTCCTTGGCTGGTGCTGGTCGGCTTGCATGGAACGGAGGTGATTTCTGGGGTACCCTCTGCTGAAGGCGCGTGCAGTGCCGACTCTGGGTCGTGTGAGGAGTGGGTTGCAGCGTTATCACGGTGGGGTTGCCTTACGTTGTTACGACGACCAGATTTGCCTTTGTTGCTTGGCAACGGGACGGTGATCTCGAAAATTCTTTTGGAATACCGTATCGGAACGACGGGTGGACTTTGCAAAGGCCCTGCCCGGTCCGCGCGGCTCACCCGTACCCGTTTTGTCATCGCGAGGAGCGACGCGACGCGGCGATCTCGTTCCCGCATTGGCGTTCCTTGCCCCAACGAGATTGCCACGCTTCGCTCGCAATGACGGTTCCAGAGAAGACGGTACCAGAGAAACTGGGTACGCGTGAGGTCCCAGGGCATTTCCAAAGTAGCTTTTGTCATTGCGAGCGCAGCGCGGCAATCTCGCTCCGGGGCATGACTCATACGGGAAAGCCTTGTTGCATCGACGGGATTGCCACGTCGCTCCGCTCCTCGCAATGACGGGTGGACTTTGGAAAAGGCCCTGGTGAGGTCCGCGCGGGGTTTGACTCCACCCGCCAAGGCTGCTAATCTGGAATCGTTAACAACTGAACCGTAAACGCCTGCCGGTGGCCCGTTAGTAGCGCGATCAATCCCCAGCGCACGACGGGCTGAAAAGGAAATCCGGTGAGAATCCGGTGCGGTCCCGCCACTGTAATTGGCGAGACGCCCTCCCTTTCGCATCCCCGTGGTGCGAACGCAAGCCACTATCCGCCATCGAGCGGACGGGAAGGCGGAGGAGCGTCGTTATCAGCCATCAGCCAGGAGGCCTGCCAGCAGGTGTGTTCCAGCTGCACTTCGTGGAACGAGTGGGCGGAATCCCGGTATACCCAATAGCAAGACCGGTTCCCAGCCGCAGGCTCCGTCGCCCGACCGCAAGAGTGCAGTCGGGTTTTTTTGTTATGACTAATGAACGACCACTCCCTGCGCTGCTCCGGCGGACCGGTTCCTCCTCCATCGGCCCGTCGGGGCGCGCTTTCGTCAATTTGCCTTGCCGTCGCCGCTGGGTGATAATCGACCCAACGCACCCGTCGAACGGCCCGGGCGCTACGCCAATTGAGAGGTGACTGCATGAGCGACGTCATGCTCCGCGAGATACTAGAAGAATGCCGCGACGGGGTCGACGGCATCGGATTCAACGAGGTGGTGGTGATGCTGGAAAGCACGGCCGCCTCCGCCGAGGTCTACATGGACTTCGACGACCTGCGGTTCACTCCGGACGGGCGCATCGTGACCCTCATGGTGCCCGGCGGCACCCACATGCACCTGGACATGTCCAAGATCCGCGAGGCGCAGTTCATCCACACCACCAACGACCAGGGCCTCCCCTCGTACCAGTTGTGGATGCGCGACGGCGACGGCAACCCGGCCATGCGCGTCTACCTGCGCAAGTCGGACGACGACGCCACCAACCCGCCGCGCCACGGCTTCTTCATGGCCCTGCTGGACAAGTACCCCAGCAAGATCGACCTGCCCGCCGAGGCCTATGGCTCGGCCGGCGAGCACCCGTAGAGCCGGTCCTCGTCGGCATAGCGGGTGGGCGAATTTACATTGATGCACAGGATAGACAGGATTGGATGTAGCGTTCTGGATGCGGCGCCGCTCGTGACCATACGATGAACCGAACTTCCGATCAATACCGCATACATCCTGTTTATCCTGTGCATCGATGTGAGAAGAAACGTGGGTACGCATGAGTGACCGCATGAGGTTGACATGACCTCCGCCGTAGTCATCGCCGGCGTCCGCTCCGGCGTCGGCAAGACCACCATTGCCAGCGGCGTCATGGGCGCGCTGGCCCGCCGCGGGATGCGGGTCCAGCCCTTCAAGGCCGGCCCCGACTACATCGACCCCTCGTACCACACCATCGCCTGCGGAGTGCCCTCCCGCAACCTGGACACCTGGCTGCTGCCCCATCCTGTGGTCTCCGAGCTGTTCCACCGGGCGGCCGGCGCGGCGGACATCGCGGTGGTCGAGGGCGTCATGGGCGTGTTTGATGGCCACTCCTCCTTGGATGAGGACGGCTCCACGGCCGAGTTGGCCAAGCTCCTCGACGCCCCGGTGATCCTCATCGCCGACGCCGGCAAGGTCGCCCGCAGCGTGGCCGCCGAGGTGTTGGGCTACCAGCAGTTCGACCCCGACCTGCGCGTGGCCGGCGTGATCCTCAACGGTGTGGGCAGCGAGCGGCACCTGGAGTTCTGCCAACCCCAGATCGAGGCGACCACCGGCCTCCCCGTGGTGGGCTGGCTGCCCCGTCGTGATGACCTGGTGCAGCCCGAGCGCCACCTGGGCCTCATTCCCACCGCCGAGGGCACCGTCATGAACGACTGGTACGACGCCCTCAACGCCCAGATTGAGCAGACCATCGATCTGGACGCCATCGCCCGCATCGCGGCCACCGCCGGCCGGCCCCGGGCGACCGCCGAGGGCGTCTTCCCGGCGACGCCGCAGGCTGCGCGTGCTGCCATCGCCGTGGCCCAGGATCGCGCCTTCTCGTTCTACTACCAGGACTCGCTGGACCTGCTGGCAGCATGGGGCGCGGAGATCGTGCCCTTCTCGCCTCTGGACGACGAGTCGCTGCCCGACGGGGTGGGCGGCGTCTACCTGGGTGGTGGGTTTCCGGAACTGTTCGCCGCAGATCTCTCCGGCAACGCCGGCATGCTGGAATCGATGCGACGAGCCGTTGCGCGCGGCCTGCCCATATACGCCGAGTGCGGCGGCCTGATGTACCTGGGGCGCAGCCTCTCCGACCTGGACGGCCAGCAGTACCCCATGGTCGGCGCAATTCCGGTCGTGTCCTCGATGGAAGGCCGGCGGCTGCACCTGGGCTACCGGGAAGTGTCGGCCTGCGGCGACGGCCCCCTGCTCACCGCCGGCCAGCAGGTGCGCGGGCACGAATTCCACTGGTCGGTGCTGCAGGACCCGCCCGACGCCGCCAGCGCCGCCTACCAGGTGGTCAACCAGGATGGTCGGCCCGAGGGCTTCCGCGCCGGCAGCGTGTGGGCATCCTACATCCACGTGCACCTGGGCAGCCGGCCCGGCCTGGCGAAACGGTTTGTGGATATCTGCGCGGCGGCAAAGGGAGGGTTTTAGATGGCCACCCCGACGACAACTGTGTTGCCTACTCTTCTGCGTACCGTCCGCATGCCTTCGGACTTCGAGGGCTATGTACTGATTCCGCTGGCAGAGTTCGGTCTGTCGCTGGACAGTCCAGATTTGGGCGTCTGGCTGGAAGGATTTGCAGGGCGAAACAAAGACGCAGTGGGCGATTTTGAGATCACCGCCCGTGGCGAGCTGAAAATCATGTCGCCGATAGGAATGCCAGGAGACTGGCACCAGGCTGAGATCATGACCAGCCTGGGAGTGTGGGCGCGAGAAGCAGGCGGTAGAGCGGGTGACCCCACGTCGGCGTTTTGGCTAGTTGATGGCTCTTTACGTGGCCCTGACACTTGGTGGATGTCCGCAGAACGCTGGAACTCGCTGCCAGCAGAGGCACGCAAGCCGTTCCGGGCCGGGGTTCCCGATTTCCTCGTCGAAATAGTGTCGTCGTCCAACCGGGAATCGGAGCTGGAAGATAAGGTGGAAGTGTACTTGCAAGGCGGCGCGCGCCTGGTCTGGGTGATCAACGCCCGCCTGCGTCGCGTCACCGTATACCGCGCCGGCGCGGAGCCGGAGATACTGCAGGACCCGGATATGCTGGGTGGCGGCGACGTGCTGCCCGGCTTCGCCTTCAACGTGCGCGAACGCATTTTCGACAACGTCCCTTGATCTCGATCAGTTTGATGAAAGCAATGCAGGAGGGATGCTCACATGACTACGCAGGAAACGCGCCACGGCCCGCAGTCGGTTCGTGGCCCCCGCATCAACAAGGGCCTGGTGATCGTTAACACCGGCAACGGCAAGGGCAAGACCACCGCCGCCATGGGCGTGCTGATGCGGGCCTGGGGCCGCGACATGAAGGTCGTGATGCTCCAGTTCATCAAGCACACCACCGCCAACTTTGGTGAGCAGCGCGCCGCCGAGAAGATGGGCGTCACCGTCCGCGCCATGGGTGACGGCTTCACCTGGCGCTCCCAGGATCTGGACGCCAGCGCCGATCTGGCCCGCGCCCTGTGGGAGGATGCCAAGGAGGTCATCGCCGCCGGGGAGTTTGACCTGGTGATCCTCGACGAGTTCACCTACCCCATGCACTACGGCTGGCTGCCCGTTGAGGACGTTGTCGACGCCCTCAAAGCCCGCCCCGAGATGCAGCACGTCATCATCACCGGCCGTCACGCTCCGGAGGCCCTGGTCGAGTACGCCGATCTGGTCACCGAGATGAACGTCGTCAAGCACCCCTACGACGCCGGCATCAAGGCCCAGCCCGGCATCGAATTCTGACCTGGGCGCCGCCGCCGCATGGGTGGTCGTCACCGCGAGGAGCGCAGCGACGTGGCGATCCCGTTCCCGTGGCGATGGTTGTTGCCCTGACGAGATTGCCACGCTTCGCTCGCAATGACAGGAGCCGGGAATATTCATGAGCATCTCACCACTGGTTGACCAGACCATCGCCGCCGTCGGCCCGCTGGACGCCGCCGCAGTTGCCGCCGCCGAGGCCCGACAGGGCGTGCTCACCAAGCCGCCGGGGAGCTTGGGCCGGCTGGAAACGCTGTCCATTCAACTGGCGGGCATACTGGGCCAGCCGGTACCGGAAATCACCGGCAAGGCGGTAATCGTGGTGGCCGGCGACCATGGGGTCGCTTCCGAAGGGGTGTCAGCCTATCCTGCCGAGGTCACGCCGCAGATGGTGTTCAACTTCGTGGCCGGTGGCGCGGCCATCAACGCGCTGGCCCGTCACGCCGGCGCAAACATCTCCGTCATCGACGCCGGCGTGGCCGTGGACCTCGACCCGCAGCCCGGCCTCACCATCGCCAAGGTCGGCTATGGCGCCGGCAACATCGCCCGTGGGCCTGCCATGAGCCGGGAGGACGCCGTCCGTTGCCTGGAGATCGGCATCAACGCCGCCAATGAGCAGGCCGACGCCGGCGCCAACCTCATCGCCGGCGGCGACATGGGCATTGGCAACACCACGCCGTCGGCCGCCATCACCGCCGCCGTCACCGGCGCGGACGTGGCAACGGTCACCGGCCGGGGCACCGGCGTGGACGATGCTGGCCTGGAGGGCAAGATCGCCACCATCCGCCGCGCCCTGGAGTCGAACCGGCCCGACGGCGGCGACGGTCTGGACGTGCTCACCAAGGTGGGCGGGTTCGAGATCGGCGTGCTGGCTGGCGTCATGCTGGGCGCAGCCGCGCGCAACTGCGCCGTCGTCGTCGATGGGTTCATCAGCGGCGCGGCGGCCCTCATCGCCTGGCGGCTGTGCCCGAACATCGCCCAACGCTACATCGCCGCGCACCGCTCCGTCGAGCCGGGCCACAACGTCGGCCTGCAGGCAATGGGATTGTCCCCGCTGCTGGACATGGAGATGCGCCTCGGCGAGGGCACCGGCGCGGCCCTGGCCATGCCCATCATTGAGGCCGCGGCCAAAACCCTGGCGGAGATGGCGACCTTCGCCGAGGCCGGCGTCTCCGACCGCGAGGACGGTTAACGAACCGAAACGCCAGCCCGGTTAAGAGCCTCGATTCCTCACGCGTACCCAGTTTCACCGGAACCGTCATTGCGAGCGAAGCGCGGCAATCTCGTTGGGGCACGGAACGCTACTACGGGAACGCGATCGCCACGTCGCTTCGCTCCTCGCGATGACAAAATGGGTACGCGTGAGCCTCGATTCACCGGGATATACATGATCAGCCGGATACACAGGATGTGTTCCCGATCATTCTGCGCATCGCGGTAAATTATGCGCTATCTGTTCGCCTCATTCCTGGTGGCGCTGTCCTTCCTGACGCTGCTGCCGGTCGGGGTGACAAACCCCACCGACGCCGAAATCTCCCGCTCCCGGGGCTGGTACCCCATTGTTGGCCTGCTCTACGGGCTGATGCTGGTGGGGTTGGTCGGGCTGTTCATCCTGGTATCCCCGATCCTCGCCCGCACTCTGCTGGCGGTCGCGCTGCTGGTGATCGTCCCGGCCCTGGTCAACCGGTTCCTGCACCTGGACGGCCTGATGGACTTCTGCGACGCCATGTGGGGCGGTCGCACTGTGGAACGGCGGCTGGAGATCATGCGGGACTCCCGCGTGGGCTCGTTCGCCGTGGCCGGCTGCCTCTGCGTGCTGCTGCTGAAGTTTGCCGCTCTGTACACCCTCGCTCTGTCGGACGCGTTTTTCGTCTCCCTACTGGTCTTCCCGGTGATATCGCGGTGGTCCATGGCGCTGCTGCTGACGGCCTTTCCCTACGGACGCCAACAGGGGATTGGCAGCGCGTTTTTCGCTGGAAACCGCCCCTGGCTGGCGACCGCGCTGGCCCTGCTGACCACGGTCGTCGTGTGCTGGCTGTCGCTGGGCGTGGTGGGCGTATCGGTGCTGGCAATGTCGTCACTGCTGGCCCTGGCATTGGGCCTCTGGACCGCCCGTCGCCTGGGCGGCGGTCTCACCGGCGATTGCTACGGCGCCGCCAATGAGATCATCGAAGCCTTCTCGTTGTCCTGCTTCGCGGTATGGCTCCATTTCGCCGTACCGTCCTATGTCGATACCGGTTACGGGTCCGGCGTCTTCTTCCGCTACCTCAATTGGCTGCCATTGCAGCGCGGCTGGTTCTCGTACAGCGGGATCGGTCTGACCAACTGAACTCTATGGATCCGATAGCCGCCGCGCTCACCGCCCTGCCCATCCCGCTGGACGTGCTGGTTCTCCTGCTGGCGCTCCTGCTGGACCTCACGCTGGGGGAGCCGCCCAACCGCCTGCACCCCACGGTGTGGATCGGCAACACCGTTGCCCTGGCGGAGCGGATTGCGCCCGGCGCGTCGGCAGCGTCGTCGCTGCAACTGGCCTTCGGCGCCGGCATGGCCCTGCTGATCCCGGCAGCCTGGGGCGCGGCGGCATGGGCGCTCGCCTTCGGGTTGATACAATTGCACCCGCTGGCCTATGTCATCGTGGTCGCTGTGCTTCTGAAAACCACCTTCTCGGTGCGGATGCTGCACCGGGTCGCCGCCGGCATCGGCTCGATCCTGACCGCCGGGGACATCGCGGAGGCGCGGCGTCAGATGTCGTCCCTGGTCAGCCGCGACACATCCCAGCTAACCGCCGGCCAGATGGCCGCCGGCGCCATCGAGTCCGTCGCCGAGAACATCACCGACAGCATCGTGGGCCCGCTGCTGGCCTTTGCCCTGTTCGGCCTGCCCGGCGCGGTGGCCTACCGGGCGATCAACACCCTGGACAGCATGGTCGGCTACCACGGCCGCTACGAGTACCTGGGCAAGGCGTCGGCGCGGCTGGATGACCTGGTTAATTTGATACCAGCGCGGATCGCGGCGCTGCTGCTGTGGCTGTCCACCGCCGTGCTGCCCAGCATGGCCGGCGGCCGGGCCTGGCGCATCATGTTCGCCCACCGTGGCCGCACCGAGTCGCCCAACGCCGGCTGGACCATGGCGGCCATGGCCGGCGGCCTGGGCGTCACGCTGGAAAAGGTCGGCCACTACCGCCTCGGCGACCCCGCGCCGGAGCCCGAGGCGCAGCATATCGGACGCGCCACCCGCGCCCTCTACGTCACCACTGCGCTGGCCGCCGCCGCCGCCATCGGCATCGTCTGGCTGCGGTGGGCGTACTGGCCGTAGTGTAAAATGCGGGCAAGGCCATCCAGGACGGCCACAGGGGGTCACCGATGATCGTCATGCGCCACGGAGATCTAATGACGCTCTCCGAGTACCGCCTCACTCCGGAAAATGACGGTGTTTGGGACCTGATTGACGGGGTGCTGGAGAAGCAACCCCTCGCTACCTTGGTACACCAAATGGTCCTGGGCGAATTGTTAACTCGGATCAATGAGTTCACCACTGCAACCGACCCGTCGCTGGGGCTCGGAATCCGCAATATCGGCGTGGCGTTTTCGGAATCCTTCGCGCCTACGCCCGACATCGTCTATGCGCGTCGCGAGCATTTCCACCTGATGCGCGGCAGTTTCATGGAAGGCACCCCCGATTTGTTGGTTGAAGTCCTGTCTCAGGACCGTGACCGGGATCTGGTGAGGAAGCGAGACAGATACGCTGCCGCAGGAGTTCCCGAGTACTGGATAGTTGACCCGGACAACGAGATCATTCTGGTTTTGGAACTGTCTGAAGGCCAGTACGTGGATCGAACGGTGCGCCGCACCGAGGCTCTGACAACGCCCACGATACCGGGCTTTGAATTGTCCTTGGAACGTCTTTTCGGGCACCAGTTCCTCGCGCAGCTCCGCGAAAACGGTTAGGCTCGCAAGGATGGTAGACGAAGCTTCATACCCCAACCCGCCGGCCCGCCCCGTCCACGGCGGCATCAAGGAGGCCGAGCTGCGCGAGCTGGGCCTGCGCCTGGAGGACTGCCTCGACTTCTCCGCCAGCGTGAGCCCCCTGGGGCCGCCGGAAGGTGTCGCCGAAGCCATCGCCGCTGTTGACCTCACCGCCTATCCCGACCCCCACTGCCTGGCGCTCACCGAGGCCATCGCCGCGCACCACGTCGGCGACGGCGTGTCCATCGGCAACGTCATCGTCGGCAACGGGTCCACCGAGATCATCCACCTGCTGACCCGCGTCTGGATCGGCTCGCCGCCGGCAGGCTGCGCTCGGGGCGCGCTGTTGCTGACGCCCACCTACGGCGAGTACGACGGCGCGGTACGCATCTCCGGTGGCAAAGTGAAGACCCTCACCGCAACCCGGTGCAGCGGCGGGTTCGCGTGGGACACGGCAGCCGTCACCGCCGCCATCGCCGCCGAGCGTCCGTCGCTGACCTTCATCTGCAACCCCAACAATCCCACGGGCGTGCTGATGGATCGTGGTCAACTCGCGATGATCGCCGACGCCGTTGCCAGCGTTGGCGGCCTGCTGGTGGTCGACGAGGCCTACATCAACCTGTCCGAGCAACGCGCCGAAGCCGATGTGATTGCACTGGCCGCAGGCCACGGCTCGGTGGTCGCGCTGCGCTCCATGACCAAGGACTACGCGCTGACCACCCTGCGCCTCGGCTACGCGGTGGCCAGTGAGCCGGTCATCGCCCGCCTGGCCGCGCTGCAGCCCGACTGGAGCGTCAACGGCCTGGCCCAGGTAGCGGGTCTGGTGGCCATCGCGGACCCGTCGTACCTGGAGCGGGCGAGAGCGGCAGTGGCTGCCTCCCGCGACTGCATGGTGGAGCGCCTGTCCGATCTGGGCATCCGCTGCTATCCCACGGCGGCCAACTTTGTGCTGGCGCAGGTGGGCGACGCCGGCCGGCTGCGGGACGACCTCGCCCGGCGGGGGCTGTTCGTGCGGGACTGCACGTCCTTCGGCCTGCCCGACTGCATCCGCATCGGCCTGCGCCCGGTGGAAGACTGCGAGAGGTTGGCCGATGCCATCGCCGAAGTGATGGATTCCGGCTCAAGGCCGGAATGACCAAGCGAAGTAGCCGGAATGACTGAGTAAAGCTGCCGTAATGACCAAGTGAAGGGAGCAACATGGGCATCATCTATATCACCAGGCACGGCGAGACCGAGTGGAACGCCGAGGGCCGCATCCAGGGCCACACCGACGTGCCGCTGTCCGACCGGGGACGCGAGCAGGCGCAGATGCTGTCGCGCCGCCTCGCCAAGGTTCAAATCGACGCCACCTATTCGTCCGACCTTGCTCGCGCCGCCGAGACCGCCCGCGTCGCTCTGGGTGAGCGGGACATCCCCATCACCTTCACCGAGGAGCTGCGGGAATACAGCAAGGGCGTCTTTGAGGGCCTGACCGAGGCCGAGTACCGAGAGGCCTACCCCGATCTCTACGAGCCGTCCCTGGAGAACAACCTGGACTTCGCGCCCCCCAACGGCGAGACCATCCGCGACACCAGCGCCCGTCTGGCCCGCATCGTGCAGCGGGTGAAGCACGCGCACCTGGACGAGAACGTCCTCCTCGTCGGCCACGGCGGCAGCCTCCGCGCCGGCATCGTCTCCCTGCTGGATCTCCCCCTGGAGGCCAACTGGAAGTTCGCCATGCACAACTGCTCCCTCACCGTCATCTACACCTACCCCGACAACTGCGTCATGCACCTCTACAACGACACCTCGCACATCAGCGGCGTGGTGCGCGCCTGGGACCGGTAAGCCCACGGGAGCGTGGTCTAGTTGCCTGTGGACCTATCGTTCGCGGGTTCGCCTGGCGAGTTCGCGCGTGAATGTGGCCCCTTGGTAGATTTCATCGAGGGCTTCAACGATTTCAGGAAAATCCTCGGCGAGCCGGGCGCGGCTTGGCTCGGGATCGAGTTCGGTGGTGACCTCAAAGTAGGCGGTTGAGACTACGGCGAAGAATTCCATGACGTTGGCCATCATGTGCGTGCCCGGGTAAATCCCTTCCTCCAACGCTTCAGCGTATAAGCCGTCCCAGGTCTGATGGTCCTGCTCGTTGAAGCAGAGGTTCTGGATGGCGTGAGCGAACTCGTGGGCGGTGCTTAGGGCGATGTATGGATAGCGAGGGTGGTGGTCGTCGAGGTCATCGATGAGCTGCTCTTCGGGCCCGGAGGCTACGGGCTGACCTTTTACGGCGCCCAGTCCGCGGAGTGCGAAAGACTCGTAGGTGCGTCCGGTGAAGTCGGACCTGCCCGCCAGGTAGGCATATTCGGGCAGATCTGTCACGTATCGGTCCTTGGGAATAACCGCCAACTGAGAGCCCGTGCGCGCCATGCACTCCTGGATGTCGCTCCGGCCAGAGAGCATGACGTTGGCGATACCCGCCGCTTTGCGCAGTGCCTCGGGTTGGACGCCCGCTGGCGCTTTGACGATGACCTGTCCGAGGTTGACGTACTGTTCGTAGTAGGCGGGTTGAGTTGCTATGGCGAAGCTTTCGAAGATGCGTTGGCGTTCCTGAGTGTGACCCGCCTCATCGTGCTGGCACGTATAGTGGCGTAGCCTGATGCCCAGCTCGTTGTCCGGCAGGGAATCTGCGATAAGAAAGACCTCCCTTACCGAGACAGCACAATATTGGGGAGCCTCCTGTACGAGGTAGTCTATCGTCGTCGTCTCGTGCTCGCCATCATTTTCGTGGCGGACGTTCTGAATCTGGAAACGCGACGGGGTGCGCCACCAATCCTGGCGAAGGTGTTTTTGGATGTCAGCTGCGAACTGTCGGGTGGAAGTGCCATCGGGAAGCGCGTGTTGGAGTATCTGTACTACGCCCCATGGTTGCTGGCGCTGATATCGGTTGTGGCCGGTCGTGATCCAGGAGTCGGACAGGTCCAGAGCAAATGCGTACTCCTGGTCGCGTGGGTGAATGGGCTGGTCGAGGCCGGGCCTTTCTGGTTGCGTTGACCAGTCTATAGGCTCCGGTTCCGGAGTGGATGTAGGAGATGGCGGGGGAGTGTTGGTTGGTGGCGGCACCGTAGTTGGAGCCGGGGCGGGGCTCGGTTTCGGCGCGCTGGTGGGCGTAGGCACAGGTGTCTGCGTTGCAGTGGGAGGTGGTGTGGAGGTGGGAACGGGCCTGGTTTCGGTCGGAGGTGTGGCCGTCTTGGTCGGAGACGGCGAAGGTGCGACGGGAGTGGTCGTTGCGGTGGCGGCGGTTTGCGGGGTAGGTCCCGGCGATCGCGGGGATGCCTGGGCTGGCTCTCGTGTTACTGCGGACCCCGCTGGCACCTCAGACTCACCTGAGCAGGCTACGCCCAACAGGGTCACCATCAGCAGAACCAGCCTGGCTGTTGAGATTGCGCTGCGCATACTGTTCAAGTGTCTATCCCATCGGCAGTCTCGGGCGACCAGTGGGAGTGTTGATGCAGAGGCTAAACACGCCCTACGTAACCGCCCCGATCGCCGCGTCCAGTATCTCCGCCGCCAGGTCCATCTGCGCCTCCGTGGTGGTGAAGGGCGGGACGAAGCGGAGCACCGAGCCGCGCCGGCGGATGCTCACGATCAGGCCGTTGTCCAGCAGCATGCGGCCGATGCGCTGGCCCTGCTCGTAGGCCGGCTCCCGCGTCTCCCGGTCGGTGACGAACTCGATGCCCTGCAGCAGCCCCCGCCCGCGCACGTCGCCGATGAGCTCGTGCCGCTCCTGCAGCCGT
This sequence comes from SAR202 cluster bacterium bin87, assembly GCA_002238825.1. Lineage (GTDB taxonomy): Bacteria > Chloroflexota > Dehalococcoidia > Lucifugimonadales > UBA3495 > Bin87. Next base: position 71,283 of record MPNC01000004.1, read on the forward strand.
AGCAGGTGACCCTGCCAGTACCGCCCGATGCGGTCGGCCACGTCCACCAGGTTCTCCTCCAGGATGATGTCCAGGCTGGCGATGGCCGCGTTGCAGGTCAGCGGGTCGTTGGAGTGGGAGTGAGCGACGACCAGGCCGGTGTCCACCGCGTTCTCCTCGATCTCGTCGGTGGTGATGGTCGCGCTGATGGCGATGCCGCCGCCGAAGTGCTTCGAGATGGTGAAGATGTCCGGCACCACCCCCTCCTGCTCTGACGCCCACATCGTGCCCAGCTTGGCCAGCCCGGTCTGGGCCTCGTCCAGGATCAGCAGCATGCCCCGCCGTTCGCAGCGCAGCTTCAGCTCCTGCAGCCAGCCCGGGGGCGGCTCGATGACCCCGCCGGCGCTGAACAGCGGCTCGGTGATGACGGCGGCCATGCGCCCGTCGGCCTGGGCGTCCAGCAACTCGAAGCTGGTGTCCAGGCAGGTGTAGTCGCACGCCGATTGGTCCTTGCAGAATGCGCAGCGGTAGCGGTACGGCGCGATGATGGGGTAGTTGCCCGGCGCGTAGGGGCCGTAGCCCTGCCGCCAGCCGGAGAAGGTTACCGCCCGCGCCGCGTCGCTCATGCCGTGGAAGCTGACCACCGGGCTGGCCACCTCGTAGCCGCCGGTGTAACGCTTGGCGATGGCCATGGCGGCTTCGTTGGAGTCGCTGCCGGAGCCCAGGAACATGCTCCGGTTCATGCCCTCCGGCGTGATCTCCGCCAGGCGGCTGGCCAGGATGATCTCCCGGTCGTTGAGGATGGTCATGTGGCTGTGGATCAGCGACTCGGCGCTTTCCTGGAGGGCTTGGACGATGCGGGGGTGGTTGTGCCCCAGCGCGGCGCACATCTGGCCGGAGTTGAAATCGAGGTACTCCTTGCCGTTGACGTCGCGCACCACCGAGCCGCGCCCCCACACGAAAATCGGGCCAGTGACGCCGCTGCGGTCCATCCGGCTGCGGAAGCTGTACCTCCGCGCCAGTTCCAGCAGTTCCTCTTCAGTATGGTTGTCGGGCACGGTGGGCCTCCGGGGATGATGGATACGGGCGATTGTAGTGCGGAGGCCGGCGGTGTCAACCGGGCCAGATTGCCCATGCGTGCCCAGTTTGATGACGGCGGGAGAAAATTTACATCGATAAACAGGATGGACAGGATTTGATTGCTGGACACGCCCCGCACCCTGGGACGGCGCCATAAGCGGAGCGGAGAGCCGGTGTTGTCGACATCTCATCCATTCTGTCCATCGATGGATAAGGCAAACTGGGTACGCGTGAGGGCCAGATTGCACACTCGACCCGGGTCTCGCGCGTCCCCAGTTTCACCAGAACCGTCATTGCGAGCGCAGCGCGGCAATCTCGTTGGGGCAAGGAATGCTACCGCGGGAAGGGGATCGCCACGTCGCTTCGCTCCTCGCGATGACAAAATGGGTACGAGTGAGGGCTCAGATGCCTTGACGCAAGCGCCTTACCGACCCTACCATACCGGTAAGGAGACATCATGATCGTCAAAATCACCTCCAAGCGGCAGGTAACTTTCCCGGCTCGCGTGCTCGACGCTATGGGAGTGAAGCCTGGGGACCAACTGGAACTGACCGAGGGCCCGGACGGTTTCATCCTGCGTCCCCGGCGCATCGACCATTCGCGGCTGGGTACCCTGCGGGACAAGATCGCACCCGGAACACCGCCGTTCGATATCCGGAAATTCCGTGATCAGCCCTATGACACCTCGCTTCGGGATTGATACCTCAGTCCTGGTGAGGCTGGCGGTAGGAGAGCCGGAAAGCGACTTTCGTCATGCTGTGGAAGCGCTCCAGTCTATGGTCGAGAACGAAGGCCGCGAGATCTTTGCGTCCAATCAGGTCATCGGCGAAGCGTACGTTACCATTCAGCACCACTACGGTGTGTCTGACACTGATGCTCGCGCTGCGCTGACGAACGTGCTGACCAGCGGCCTGGTCGCGCCGCTGAACGGTCAAGCCGCAATCCAGGCGCTGCAATCGCCAGATAGTCCCGGCCTGTTCGACCGGCTCATCGCCGACGATTATTCACGCGGTGGGCTGGAAACGCTTACCCTGGACCGTCGGATGGCAAACCTGCCCAATGTGCGCAGATTGTAGAACATCCATAGCTCGCTGACCGGAGAACGAGCGTTCAACCACCCGCACGTTGACGCGTTGATCCACGTCGTAGAGCACGACAGCACGGTCAGGTGCAACCTGGTCGGCAGGGTCCATAAACTTTCTGCAACCAAGGGCGGCGCACCGGGCAGACACGCACGCGCAATCGGCTACCCGTTAGCCCGATGCGAAATCCGGTCCTTGGAGAAGGCGGTAGTGGCAAAGATCATCCGCGCCGCCAAAGTTGCTGCGGATCCCGATCAACCCACGGGATTCGTCGACCGCAGCAACCTGCCGGAAATTTGCCCGTGATGCAGTGATCGTCGCGCGCTATGTGTCAACGGTTGTCACGCGCCGCGCGTACCCAGTTTGTCATCGCGAGGAGCGAAGCGACGTGGCGATCTCGTTCCCATATTAGCGTTCTTTGCTCCAACGAGATTGGCGCGCTGCGCTCGCAATGACGGGTTCCAGTAAAACTGGGTACGCATGAGTTGTCACGCGCCGCGCAATTGCGAACCGCGCGCCCGGCATTCGGCGGCGCAATATCGAGAGTATTGCATGGCGATAAACTTGCAAAACCGTTGGCATGTATCATGGCAAGGACAGTAACAACAATATGATCCCTTGCACATTGTTGTGCAAGCGTTTTCTGAATATGGCATCACACGAGATAGTAGTATAATGACAATAGATACTGTTGCCGTGCTTTACGATACTTGGCCGGCCAGTACGGGGGAAGAATGAATCACCCAAATATCGACCAACTGAGGACACGTCCCCTGGTGGCGGTCGTGATTGTCCTGCTGATGGCGGTGGCGCTGCTGGCGGGCGTCGCGTGCGGCCGGGACGCGGTGGCGCCCGCCGCCACACCCGAGTTCTCCCTGCCTACGGCGTTGCCCCGCCCCCAGGCGGCCCCCGCCGGGGGCGCCGGGGGCGCGGGGGCCCCCCCCCGCCACACCCGAGTTCTCCCTGCCTACGGCGTTGCCCAGCCCCGAGGCGGCCCCGGCCGCCGGCGCCGGTTCCGAGGCCACGGCGGCGGCCACGTCAGGCTATTGGGAAGCCCCGCGTACCTGGGAGCCTGAAGACGTGAGTACCCTGGAGCGGGTCACCCAGGAACTGGTCGCTCCCCCCTTCTTCCCGGAGCACGAGCAGGTGTACGACGGCGAACCTCGCGTCGTTGAGGTCCGCATGGAGATCGAGGAGAAGGAGATCGAGGTCGCGCCCGGCGTGTTCATGTGGGCTTTCACTTTTGATGGCTCGGTTCCCGGACCGATGATCGTGGTCCACGAGGGTGACTACGTGGAGCTGACTCTGGTCAACCCGTCCAGCAACGAGCTGCTGCACAACGTGGACTTCCACGCTTCCATTGGCGCGCTGGGCGGCGGGTCGCTGACCAATGTTGGGCCGGGGCAGGAGGTGGTGCTGCGCTTTCGGGCGCTGAAGCCGGGCGTGTACATCTACCACTGCGCCCCCGGCGGCACCATGGTGCCCTGGCACGTCACCCACGGCATGAACGGCGCCGTCATGGTGCTGCCAAAGGGCGGGTTGAAAGACCCCGCCGGCGATCCCATCACCTACGATCGCGCCTACTACGTGGGCGAGCAGGACTACTACATCCCCCGGGATGAGAACGGCGAGTTCAAGCGCTACGACAGCGCCGCCGCGTCAGCCGTGGACGACCTGGAAGCAATGAAGACGCTCGTCCCCACGCACATCGTGTTCAACGGGGTCACCGGCGCGCTGCAGGGCGACGGGCAGTTGACCGCCAACGTGGGCGACAATGTCCTGATCGTCCACTCGCAGGCCAATCGGCAGTCGTATCCCCACCTTATCGGCGGACACGGCGACTACGTCTGGGAGCGGGGCAGCTTCACCGACGCGCCCGAAACCGGGCTGGAGACGTGGGTCATCGCGGCCGGCTCCGCCGGTGCGTCCATCTCCACCATTCGCCAGCCGGGGACCTACGTGTACTTGTCCCACAACCTCATCGAGGCCTTCGCCTTCGACGCCAAGGCCATCCTCGTGGCCGAGGGCGAATGGGACAACGATCTGATGGAGCAGGTCACGCCGCCTGGCCCCATCCAATAGCGCTTCAGAAGCACTCGGCGTGGTCCGTTTCCTTGCCGGATCTGTCATTGCGAGCCCAGCGCGGCAATCCCATTGCCATATCTGTCATTGCGAGCGCAGCGCGGCAATCCCGTTGCCAGATCTGTCATTGCGAGCGCAGTGTGGCAATCTCGTTGCCGGTGGCAACCGCGCTACCTCGACGAGATCGTGGCGTTGATCCGCTCCTCGCGATGCCAAGCTGGCGCGCATAAGCCGGGGAGCGCAGTTGCAATGCGACTGCGCTCCTTGCTATGTATAGAGACAGCGTATACAACACATCGGGCGCACCGCGCACCGAGGAGGCTTTTGGCATGTCCACCACCCCCGTTTACACCTACACCTACGACCACATTCACGTGCGCACGAAGGACCCGGAGGGCATGGCCGGCTTCTTCGAGACCATGTTCGGCGCCAAGGTGCTGCGCCTGACCCAGAGCGACGGCGTGCCCCGCGTCGACCTGGACGTCAACGGACTGGCCATCTTCATCGCCTCAGTGCCGCCCGAGGAGCACATCGATCTGAGCCCGCGCGACCCGCACCTGGGCTTGGACCACTTCGGCTTCCGCGTCGATGACATCGACGGCGCGGTGGAGGATCTGCGCAGCAAGGGCGCGGAGATCTACGTGGAGCCGCGCACCATCCGCCCCGGCGTCCGCATCGCCTTCGTGCGCGGACCCGACGACGTGCGCATCGAAATCCTCCAGCGCGACGGCTCCGGCCTGATGGAAGAGTGATCGCCTGTCTGTTGCCGGCTCGCATGAGTAGCAGCAAACGACCTATAAAGGCGCCGTCCGTTCGGCACAACGGACGGCGCCAGCTATTCCCATTTCGGGCAGGGTATGCGCCCGTGGTGTTGGTGTGGTTCCTCTGCGCCCTCCTGTTGGTGGCCGCATTTGCATGCAGTTCCAATGATGCGGTAGCGCCGCCCCAAAGCGAAACGCCGGCAGACAGCGTCGATGTGACGCTTCCCCGCCATCATGAGCCACCGGTGGTGAACAGCGGCGACGACTATGTCTTCGGCGAGATTATCCGGTCCGGCCAATGCCTCCGGATCACCTACTATGACCAGACGTCCCCCGAGGTATCGCGGGAGGGTTTGCTGGTGGTCTGGCCGCCGGGATTCGGCGCGGTCGTACTCGATGACGCGGCGCAGGTGTTGGATCCGGATGATCAAGTGCGGGCGTCGGTCGGCGATACCGTTCGTCTTTCCGGCCGGAAGATGCGTCAGGATACGGGAGAAGCGCCGGAGTGGGACTGGGATGGTGAACATGTTGCCGATTGTCCCGGGCCTTATTGGCTGGTTGGCGACGAAGTGAGCGCGGGTGTGCTCCGGTATCCCAGTGATGCTGACGATTCCGCAATTTTCTTCCCCAGGATGGCACACCAGCACGGGCCGATAGTGAGCATGGCCGCGTTGCTGGAAGGACGCTTGGAGCTGCACGGCGAATGCCTTCGCGTGGTGACTCCGAGGGAGATGCAGGAGTTCGTGATAGTCTGGCCACCCGGCTTCAGGGTCGAGGCGCAGGACGGCGAGTTGGCGGTGGTCAACGGCGGTGGTTCCGTGATCGTGCGGGTGGGCGGCGCCGTCGCGATGGGGGGAGGCCAGCCACCCAGGAAGATGTTTCCTGAGAGTTCGAGATGCCCGGGGAAAATCTGGAACGCCATGTCGGTGCGCTCCGTTCCTTGACGTACGTGCGCAGCGCGCCCGCTCCCACCTGGGTGCCCATGTCCCCACCCGTCTACGATCACATGGGGTCACACTGGCGTTCGCGTTGATTCATGATACCTTACGGCCCACGCCAATTTCGCCAACTCAAGGATAGGATCATGCCCCGCGCCGCCTTCGTCTACGACGACGCCATGAGCCAGCACGTGCTGCGTCAGGACCACCCCATGCGGCCCATCCGGCTGCGCAACACCTACGAACTGCTGGAAGCCTACGACGCATTCGACGGCGTCGACTCGTTGCTGGTCACGCCTACCCTGGCCGACGAGACCAGCGTGGGCGCGTTCCACTCCCGTGACTACATGGCCGCCGTGCGCACCTTCAGCCTCGGCCTCACCGGGTTCCAGCCCCAGCGCTTCGGGTTCGCCCAGGGCGGCGACAACCCGACCTATCCCGGCATGTACGAGGCCGCGATGCTCAGCACCGGCGCGACCCTCACCGCCGCCCGCATGGTCGCCGACGGCGAGGTCCCGGCCGCGTTCAACATCAGCGGCGGCCTGCACCACGCGGCGGCCCGCAACGCCAGCGGCTTCTGCGTGTTCAACGACCCCGTGGTCGCCATCATGTACCTGCTGCAGCGCGGCCTGCGCGTCGCCTACGTGGACATCGACGCCCACCACGGCGATGGCGTACAGGACGCCTTCTACAACGACCCCCGCGTGCTCACCATCTCGGTCCACGAGTCGGGGCAGTACCTGTTCCCCGGCACCGGCTTCGCCGGCGAGGTCGGCGCGGGCGATGGCGTCGGCTACGCCGTCAATCTGCCCCTGTATCCCTACACCGACGACGAGATCTACCTCGAGGCCTTCGAGGCCGTGGTGCCTCCGCTGCTCGAAGCCTTCGCGCCCGACGTGCTGCTCACCCAGCTCGGCATCGATTCCTACCACACCGACCCGCTCACCCACCTGCAGGTCACCAGCCGAGGGTTCATCGGCGCCGTGACGCGACTTGGCGGGTTGGGTTACCCGTGGCTGGCCACCGGCGGCGGCGGGTACGACATCGGCGCGGTGGCCCGCTGCTGGACCCTGGCCTACGGCGTCATGTGCGGCGCGGACTGGCCCGACCGCATCCCCACACCGGCCATCGAGCGGCTGGGCCGCACCACCCTGCGCGACACCGAGATACCGGAAATCCCCGACCACATCCGCGCCGACGCCCGCGCCCTGGCCACCGAGAGCGTGGCCGCCATCCGGGACGCGGTGTTCCCGGTTCACGGCCTGGAAGCGTAGCCCTCCCGGCCCGGCGGCACGCAGCGCACCGCCGTGGTGATGAACCCGCTGTGGGCCACCATCCGGTGGGCCGGCCGCACGCTGCGCCGCGACACGTTCCAGCCCCGCAGCAGGGTCTCGGCGGTCTCCACCCGAGCGAAGCGGCCGTCGTTGTTCAGGGCCAGCACCACTTCCTGCACCTGCAGAACGGTGGGCAGGAACGACAGCAGGATCCCGCCGGTGACCAGCGCGTTGGCGGCGGCGTCCACCGCGTGCCAGGGCTCGGGCAGGTCCAGTATCACCCGGTCAACGTCCGTGTCGGAGATGCCATCGAAGATGTCGCCCACCGTAACCTCGTGGCGCGAGGTGTCGGGTATCACGGAGCGCACGTTGGACAGCGCCTTGTTCACCACCGCCTCGTTGATCTCGTAGGAGTGGACGCGCCCCATCGGACCAACCGCGCGCAGTAGGGCCGTAGTCAGCGCGCCCGAGCCGAACCCCGCCTCGACCACCATAGCACCGGGAAAGATGTCCGCCATGGACACGATGTTGCCCAGGTCCTTGGCGTAGATCACCTGGGGCCCGCGCGGCATCAGTCGCACGTAGTCGCCCAGCGTGGGCCGGATGCCCAGCATCACGTGGCCGCGACTGGTGGTGTACCAGCCGCCCACGGATTGCCCGATGACGTCGTCATGGGGCAGCCACCCCAGGTGGCAATGGAACTCGCCGCCCGGGTTGAGGGTCTCCTGGTAGGTGCGGCCCTTGCGGTCCAGGAACAGGGCCAGCTCGCCGGCGCGGAAACGGCCGCGGTCACCAGCGTCAACCTCCGTCACCGCCGGGGGCACGGCCCCGTTGCCATCCTGATCGTTGCTGGCGTCATCGTCTGGCGTTGTCATTGGTGTATTATACCGCCGTTATGCAGGAGCGGTTGTTCAGTCTGGAAGAGGCCAACGACCTCGTGCCGTGGCTCGAGGAGCGTTTTGAGGCCATGGCGCCGCTGCGGGCGGAGTTGGTCCGCCAGCAGGAGGAGCTGCTCTCTCTGCTGCGTCGACGCCGCAGCAACGGCCACTCCAGCAGCGAAGAGGACATCGCCGAGACCGAGCGCATCGTCTCTCAACTCACCCAACGCCTGCAGGACGCGGTGCGCGAGATCACCGAGCGGGGCATCCAGGTGCGCGACATCGGCCGCGGCCTGGTCGACTTCCCATCCAACCGTCAGGGCGACGTCGTATACCTCTGCTGGCAGCGCGGCGAGCCCTCCATCGACTGGTGGCACCCCACGGACACCGGCTTCGCGGGCCGCCGGCCACTGTAGCGCGCGGCGGGCTAGCGTCGCCAATGTAAGGTTGGCGGCGAAAGGTTGCATTGGCCTGGTGGCAATGCAAGGAACCTTGCACTGGGGTCGGAGTAGTGCAAGGTTAGAGGCCCAAAGGTTGCATTGGCCTGGTGGCAATGCAAGGAACCTTGCACTGGGGTCGGAGTAGTGCAAGGTTAGAGGCCCAAAGGTTGCATTGGCCTGGTGGCAATGCAAAGAACCTTGCACTGGGGTCGGAGTAGTGCAAGGTTAGAGGCCCAAAGGTTGCATTGGCCTGGTGGCAATGCAAGGAACCTTGCACTGGGGTTGGAGTAGTGCAAGGTTAGAGGCCCAAAGGTTGCATTGGCCTGGTGGCAATGCAAGGAACCTTGCACTGGGGTTGGAGTAGTGCAAGGTTGGAGGCTCAAAGGTTGCACTGTCTGTATGTTAATGCAGGTTTACCGTGCTATCCTTGCATTAATTTGTGAATGCCCACAATCGGTCGACCCGATGCGAGGACAGCGATGCGAGAATCCGATTTCACTGACGCAAGCCCAGGACGGCTGGTAGCAGCGCAAATGCTTGATGGTAGTGACTGGCCGGCATTTGTACCTGATCCATTGCCTCCTGAATTGACTTGGAGCCAAACAACGGTTGGGTTGCTGTCTCAGGCTGACCAGGCATTGAGCCGCCTAAATGGACGCGCATCAAGTATGCCTAATCCGTATTTGTTGATTAGACCGATGACAACGCGCGAGGCGGTGGCGTCGAGCCGAATCGAAGGTACGACTGCTGATTTTCCAGATGTTTATCAGTTTCAGTTGGACGGAATGGCGTCCGATCGGGACGATGCCGAGGAGGTTGATAATCACGTCAGGGCCATGCAGTTGGGTTTGGAGCGTTTGCAACAACTGCCAATGAGCCTGCGGCTAATTCGCGACGTTCATCGAGAACTGATGTCAGGTGTTAGAGGAGGCAACCGCCGTCCGGGAGAGTTTCGCAATGGGCAGGTGGTGATTGGCGGACGACGCGGCATGCAGTACGCGCGATACGTTCCTCCACCACCCGTTGAGATGACAACGGCACTGTACGCGCTGGAAGAGTACATTGTTGCTGATAGCCCGATGCCGATGTTGGTCCAGGCGGCACTAGTACACTACCAGTTCGAGGCCATTCATCCGTTTGAGGACGGCAACGGACGGACTGGCCGAGTCCTTATAACTTTGCTACTTTGCGTACGCGAGTATTTACAGCACCCTTGGTTGTACCTCAGTGACTACTTTTCTAGATATCGTCAGGAATACGTAGACTTACTGCTAGGCGTGAGCTTGCGCGGTGAGTGGGATGCATGGCTTCAGTTTTTTCTGATGGCCGTAGCTGCAGTGGCCAATGACGCACTGGCTCGAATAGAGAATCTGGAGAAGATCAGCTCAGACTACCAGGACAGGGTCAGGGCTCACCGTACCGCTGGCACAGAGTTCCAACTCATCACGTCGCTTTTTGAACAGCCTTATATAACTTCTCCCCGCGTCCAGTCGCTCCTCGGAGTGTCTCACACGTCGGCTCAGGGACATTTGGCGCGCCTTGTTGATACGGAGATACTGACCCCGGTTGAGGGACGCCGCCGCCCCCAGCTTTACGTCGCCCAGGGCATCCTCAACGCTATTGCCGAGGACCCGGACTTCCGCGACTTCTGATCTCCTCCAGCGCCGCCCGTATCTCGTCCGCGTGCACCGCGTAGAAGGTGCCGACCACCTGCACGCCTCCCGGCGTCCGGCGAGCGGCGGCGCGTACCATGCCCACCACTTCGCCGGCGGTGTTCAGCACGGGGCCGCCACTGTCCCCCGGGTCGATGGGCGCGTCCATCTCCAGGTTGCGGCCGTAACTCTGCGCGCCGAAGTTGGTGATCTGCGAAAGGATGCCGGCGTTGGCCTTGGGCGAGCCCACCTCGCCGCTGCCCTTGACCCCGCTGCCCGAGTAGCCCAGGGCCAGCAACTCCGTGGCGATGTCGTGGATGTCCGCGTCGCCCAGGATCAGCGGGGCCGCGCCTGCCGCCAGTTGCGTCCCCGCGATGTCGTACCGGAGCAGTGCGACGTCCCGGCGCTCGTCCCGGCCCGCCACCGTCGCAGCGAAGGCCGGCCCGGCCGCCTGCCGCACGGTTACTCCGTCGCTGCCGGACACCACGTGGGCCGCCGTGACGATCACCCCGGGTTCCAGAAGCCAGCCCGTGCCGTGCTGCCCGTCCTCGGGTTCGATGTAGAACACGGCCGGCCAGACCTGCTGGTAAACCGCGCTGAGACCAGAAGGTGCGCGTTCCGCCAGCGCGGTCGCCACCGTACTCTCGATCCGCGCGTCCAGATCCGCGTCGCTCGGGCCGCAGGCGCCAGCAAGAAGTATGAGGGCAACCGCCAGCGCCCAGGTCCTCATAGCGAGGGCAGCGCGGCAATTCTGATGCGGATAAATGTCAGAATCAGGATTTACGGGATTTTGTGATTTGGTAGGATTGGAGATATCTCCATCACGAAGCGGTCTCAATCCTGATAATCCTCAAATCCGGCAAATCCTGATTCTGACGGTTTCCATTGGATTAGATGAACCGCGCCTGCGCCCGGGCCTCGTCCGCGTAGTCGATGTACACGGTGATGACCTCGCTGAAGAAGTCCACCGCCTCCACGCCCTGCTCCCGCTGCCCCACGCCCGAGGCCTTCAGGCCGCCGAAGGGCAGGTGTACCTCGCCGCCCAGGGTCGGCGCGTTGACGTGGACCATGCCCGCGTCCACCGTGTTGATGTACCGGAAGGCCCGGGGGATGTCCCGGGTGTAAACCGACGACGACAGGCCAAACTTCACGCTGTTGGAGATCTCCACCGCGTGGTCCAGGTCGCGGGCGCGAAACACCGTCAGCACCGGCCCGAAGATCTCCTCCTTGGCGATGCGCATGTCCGGCGTCACTTCGGTGAAGATTGTCGGCTCCACGTACCAGCCCTCGTCGTAGATGCCGCCGGAAAGCGTGCGCCCGCCGAAGGCCACGGTCGCGCCTTCGTCCCGGCCCACGGTGATGTAGTCCGACACCGTGCGCTGCTGCGACTCGCTGGACAGCGGGCTCACATCGATGCCGTCTTCCAGCCCGTCGCCAATGGTCAGCTTCGACGTGCGCTCGATCAGTTCCTCCATGAACTGGTCGTACACCCCGTCCTCGACAATCACCCGGCTGGTGGCGGTGCAACGCTGCCCGGTCGAGCCGAACGCCCCCTGCACGATGCCGCCCAGCGCCTTGTCCAGGTCGGCGTCGGCCAGCAGGATCACGGCGTTCTTGCCGCCCATCTCAGCCTGCACCTTCTTCAGCAGCGACGCGCCGTGGGTGTACAGGTCCGTGCCGATCTCCGTGCTGCCGGTGAAGGAGATGCCGGCCACGTCGGGCGACTCCACCAGCGCGTTGCCCACGCTGCCGCCGGGGCCGGTGATCAGGTTGAGCACGCCGGGAGGCACCCCGGCTTCCTCGAACACCTCGGTCAGCTTCACCGCGCACAGCGGCGTGCTGGAGGCCGGCTTGAAGATGATCGCGTTGCCGCAGATCAGCGCCGGCGCCATCTTCCACGCCGGGATGGCGATGGGGAAGTTCCACGGTGTGATGATGCCGACCACTCCCAGCGGCCGGCGCACCGTGTAGGCCACCGTGTTAGGCAACTCCGACGGCGTGGTGTAGCCGAACATGCGCCGACCCTCGCCGGCGGCGTATTCCATGATGTTCATGGCGCGCTTGACCTCGCCCCGGGCGTCGGGCAGCGGCTTGCCCTCTTCCTCGGTGATGGTCCGGGCGATCTCCTCGCCGCGACGTTCCATGATCTCCAGGGCGCGGAAGAGCACCTGCGCGCGCACCGGCGCCGGAGTGTCCGCCCAGCCGGCGGCGGCTTCCGACGCGGCGGCCACGGCCCGCAGGGTGTCCTCCGGGTTGGACAGCTGGAAGTGCCCCAGCAGCATGTCCTTGTGTGCCGGGTTGTACACGGAGTAGGTGCGGCCGGAGTCGGATGGCGTCCACTGGCCGTTGATGAAATTGTTGTGCGTGCGAACTTCGGTGATGGGCATCGTGGCTGGCGCTCCTGTATCCGTCCTCTTGAGGCGGCTTGCGAGTGCGAATCAGAATACTACCGGGCGCAACTGTCGGCAAGCGGCGTGCTGGACCACTAAATTGGGCCCCGTCCTCTTGCAGCGCCCCGCCATACCACGGTACCCCCGTCGTGGTTCCGTTCGGATTCGGTTCATACGCCGTGTGTCAGTGCCGCAGTCTCCAACCGCCATACCACGGTACCCCTGTCGTGGTTCCGTTCGGATTCGGTTCATACGCCGTGTGTCAGTGCCGCAGTCTCCAACCGCCATACCACGGTACCCCTGTCATTCCGGCGAAAGTAGGAATCCACATGATCGTTGCACACTCACGCGTACCCAGTTTCAGTCGAACTGTCATTGCGAGCGAAGCGTGGCAATCTCGTGATGTCAGCCGGGGTCTCTTGCAGCAACGAGATCGCCACGTCGCTGCGCTCCTCGCGGTGACAAACCGGGTACGCGTGAGGGGTTGCACGGAATGGCCGCAGTCGATAGCGGCGGGTTAGAATGGCATTGGCCGGTATGACCCGCCCGCCACCAGACCTGATTTCAGCAAGGAGAAAACCCATGGCCGCCTATATCATCGCGACGATTGAAGTAACCGATCCCGAGAAGTTCGAGGTCTATCGCGGGCAGGTTCCCGCCACCATCGAGAAGCACGGCGGCCGCTACCTGGCGCGCGGCGGCGACGTGACCGTGGTGGAAGGCGACCAACCGACCCGCCGCACCGTCATCCTCGAGTTCGACAGCCTCGAAAAGGCCAACGGCTGGTACTACTCCGACGACTACGCCGGCCCCAAGGAACTGCGCATCGCCTCCACCATCTCCAACGTGATGATTGTAGAGGGCGTGTAGAAGCCCATGCCAGAGGGCGGGAGTTTGCGAAATGCGCGAAATACGGGAGGACATAGCGAAAGACTGCCTGCTACAGCTTTTGGTCATCGTCGAGCAGGGCGAGCCCGTGGCGATCACGCGTGATGGGCTGGCGGTAGCGCACTTGGTGCCCGCTCACGAGGGTGCGGGCGAGGTCACTCCAGAGGATGCGGAAACCCTCAAACGGCAGAAAGCCCTGGCGGAGAACTTTATCGAGTGGTGCGCTCAGCAGGAACCCATGTCCGATAGTTTGCAGGATATCCTGGGACGGCGGAGCTCTGATCGTACTTGATGGACTCCGCGATCATTCTTGACGCATCGGTCACTGCCGCGTGGGTGCTCGACGATGAAAACTCGCCGTACGCTGACGCGGTGATAGATCGGATTAGATCCGAAGGGGCAACGGTCCCCCAGTTTTGGCATATCGAAATGCGCAACGTGCTGGTGATCGCAGAGCACAGACGCCGGATAAACGCGGACGTCGCCGACGGGCATCTGATCAGACTGCAATCTCTTCCGATAAGGGTCGATCAGGGCCTGGACCTCCCCACCGCCTACTCGCTGGCGAGGACGCATAACCTGACCTTCTACGATGCCATTTACCTCGAAGCTACCCTCAGGAATGACGGCGCGTTGGCGACGTTGGATCGTGCGTTGACCAGAGCGGCGAACGCCGAAGGCCTCTTCTTGGTCGTTTAACGCGAATGGGGCGGGTCTCAAACTCGCCCCATTCGCGTCGTGCCTGTCTGAACCTGCGGCGCTAGCCCTCGAAGTCCACGCCCACGCCCACGATTTCCACCTGCATGGAACGAATGTCTGGCGCGCCCTGGTCGAAAGTCACGCCCACCACCACGTTGATGCCGCGGTCCACCTCGGGGGCGCCGGGAATCTCGAAACTGGCGTCCAGGTTGTCGCCTTTGATGGCCATGCCCAGGTGCTCGGCGATGATCTTCTCGCCGTCGTACACCAGCACCTCGGCCACGTTGGCGTGTGAGCGCGCGCGGAAGGATACCGACACCGACTCGGCCTTGGTCCGGTTGCCGTTCTGCACCGTCGGCGTGGGTATGGCGAAGTGCATCCACGCGTTCTGGCCCTCGCTGCCCTCGATGCGGGCGAATGGCCCACAGTGGCGCACCGCGGTGACACGGTTGAGGTACTCACTGGTCATCGCGGAGCCGTGTACCCAAGATGTGAATTTCTGTCCTGCCATCGTCGTAACCTCCTGCCGCCGGAGCGGTTGGATAGCGCGATTGTCGTTGCTGATCAGAGGGGATTGAATCCCGCTACAGAATACCCGTCGGGTGGTTCGTCCGCAAGGAGTACCGTCCCGAACTCGTACCGGGTTCGCTCTTGACATCGATGGACAGGATTTACAGGATGTTGAAGATATCGCGGACCCGTTCAACCCATGGCCTTGCATGGCACGTCCCGGACTTCGCTACAGCCAGTTGATCCTGTCCATCCTGTCCATCGATGTAACGATCGCATCGGTGGAGGATCAGGTGGCCGATTTTCAGATGCGGGCGAAGCGAAGGGGCTATAGCAACGAGCCCCGGTTGCGCTCCATCTCCAGCAGCCGCGCCTTCACGCCGACGCCCCCGGCGCCGTACCCGTGCAGGCCCCCGTTGCTGCCCACCACCCGGTGGCACGGAATGATCAGCGGGAAAGGATTTTTGGCCATGGCCTGGCCGGCCGCGCGCGATGCCCTGGAGTTCCCGGCAGCCTCCGCCAGCCACTGGTAGGAGCGGGTCTCCCCCGCGGGTATGCCCCGGCAGGCGGCCCACGCCGCTCCGAAGAACGGCGACGCGTTGGACAGGTCCAGTGGGATCGCGTTCAGGGCGTTGACATTGCCCGCGAAGTACTCGTTGAAGGCCGCCAGCGCGTCCACGAAGACCTCGGCGTTTTCATTGGCGTCGTCCATCCCGCCGCCCAGGCCATCCAGAGCCTGTTGCGGTTCCGGCTGCAGGCTGACCCGGAGCAGTCCCTGCGTGGTGCCCAGCAGCGCCAGCCACCCGAAGGGTGTCTCCTCCAGGCAGTAGTGGAGCGTCCCATGTGGTCCCGTGCTTGAACTCACCGTCAGGTCCCTCCGTGATGCGCGGTCACCGTTGCCCGCCGGTCGTCAGACTTCCCGGCGGCGCAGGGCGTACCACGCCAGCGGGCCGCGAACCGTTTTCCACGCCTCGGCCACGTCAGGGTTCGCGTCTGCAGCCAAATGCTCGCGCCCTGCATAAGTGTGCCGGACATAGGCATTGACGATCCGCCCGATATCCTGCGCCTGCTCCGGCACGGCCGCGGCCAGCGTCCCAGCCCACTGGTGTGGCGTCTGGTGCTCCCGCAGCGGAAGCGACGCCAACCGCCCCAGGCGGCGCAGGCGGCGATACGCGCCCGGCACGTCCCGGGGAGGCGCGAACAGCCACCGCCACACTGCCCAGGCGACCAGCGCCAGCGCCACTACGCCAGCCAGCGATCCTGCGATCCAGGGTATCAAACTGCGGGCGGTGGTGCTCCAGCCTTCACCGACCGGGTCGCCGCCCCGCAGGTCGGCATCCTCCAACCCGTCTTCGAAGTCCTCGCATTCCTCTTCGATCTCGCACAGCAGATCCTGCGCGTCGGCGGTGTCACCGGTGGACACCGCCCGTCGGGCCTGCTCCTCCGGCGGTATGGCCACCGGTATCTCCCTGCCGGGAGTGGGCTCAAACGGGATCCAGCCGTAGCCGGGGAAGAAAACCTCGGTCCAGCCGTGGCTGTGGCGGTCCGTGACCACGTAGATGTGGGAACCGTCCGCGAGGTTTCCGGTGGTATAGCCGGTGGTCATGCGCGTCGGAACGCCCAGGCTCCGCATCAGGACGGTCATCGCCGAGCCAAAATACTCGCTGTAGCCCTGGCCGCTCTCGAACAGGAAGTGGTCCACCCCGTCCGAACCGAAGGGAGGGGGATCGATGGCCAGGTTGTAGGTGTAGTTGCTCTTGAGATACTGCTCGATTGCCACCGCCTTGTCGTACGGGTTGTCCTGCGCGCCCGTGATCGACCGCGCCAGTTCCCCGACTCGTGGCGGCATATCGGGAGGCAGTTGCGTGTACCGCGCCCAGAGCCAGGGAGCGTACTCCTCGCCGGCGGTGCGCAACTGTTCCGGCTCCGCGGAGGACACCGAGGCGGTGAGCTGGTAGGGGTCCCCGGCCTCCGCCGCGCCGCCGGCGGCGCGCACGGCCAGCACGTCAGGCTCGGAGGGTACTATCTCGCCGATCACGGCGTTGACCACGCTTCCGGAGGCGTCGCGCTCCACCGATTCCAGCACAAAGGACGTGGGCAGCACGCCCGCAACGGTTTCTGCCGCGGCGAAGGCGTCCGCAGACACGGCGTCGCGCAGGCCGTCCACGGCCAGCTGGAGGGCCGCAGGCAGCAGGTCGGTCTTGCTCTCCAGGTGCGGGTCAATCACGTAGCTTGGGGAATCGAAGGTTTCGACGCGCACGTCCCGGTTGGCGCCGATCACCTGCCCCCCGGCAAAGAGGCTGCGGCTGTCGTAATTGGGAATGATCTCAAAGGTTACGTTGAACCGCTCCTGCTGAGGGTTGGGTGTGCTGTGCTTGGGCTGCCATCCGGGCTCGCGGAGCACGGTGCCGTCGGATAGCCAGCCTTCGTGCGTGTAGGTGGCGTAGGAACGCGCTTTCCAGTACATGGGCACCGGCGAGTTCACCTGCAGCACCGGCGTGTCCGTGGGGTTGATGGTGCCCTGGAAGGCCATGGTGTCGCCCCAGATGCGGTAGGGCAGCGGGCGGCGGGCCGGCAGTCCGGCGAACAGCCGGTTGAAGTCCTCCTCCCACGACACCAGGGGAGCGCGGGTCAGCGAGTAAAAGGCGTTGGCCGGCCCCCACTGGCCACCGACGGGCAGCAGGAACGCGATCACCAGGGCGATGATCGCAACCACCGACGTATCGCTGACGGTCAGGATGCCCAGGTGCCCGTCGTAGACCCGGCCCTCCGCGTCCCACCGTTGCCGGGAACGCATCGACTGGACCCACCCCACCAGCAGCAGGCCGGTGAAAATGTAGATCGCCAGGTAGATGCTGGCGGTGTCCGGCAGGAAGGTCAGGTTGGACATCAGGCCCACCGCTCCCAAGGCGAACACTCCCCAGAAGTTCCGGTAGCGGAAAAACACCCAGCCCGCCAGGTAGCCCGACAGCCAGGCGGCCATCATCAGTCCCACCGCGAAGGGGAGGGGGTCCACGCTGATGCCCTCGGTGCGCGCCGCCAGCAGCCACAATCCCAGCCGCTCGAACAGTTGTCCCGCGGTGGCGACCTGCAGCTCGTCCGGAGCGGCGACCACCATCTGCCAGATGATCACGCCGATGCCGATGAGCAATCCCACGGGCAGCACTGCGGCGGTCCACAGGCGAATGCGCGTCAGCGGAATGGCGGTCAGCACCGCCAGGATCATGACCAGCACCAGCGACGGCGATGGCGCCCAGTCCGCCGCCTCCACCGACCATACAACGATGATCATGTTGAGGAGGAGCAATCCGGCGGCCACCCATCCGTCGGGCGGCCGCAGCGCGGTCAGAACCGATAGCAGCCTGCGGGCCGCGCCGGCTCCGCTCCACGGCGGGTTTGCCCCCGGCGAAGGCTGTGCCGGCGAGGGCTGTGCAATGGGAGGGGCGGGAGCCGTGATGGTAGCCATGAACTGGTAACTTTACGCTGGTTATGGGTACAAACCCAATTGTATCGCTAGGCAACTCGGCCGGCTACTGGCCCGGGGCCGGCGACGGGCGCCGGATCCTCGGGAGCGCTGCTGCTCTCGGGTATCCTCGCTCCGCTGATGGTGAGGGGACGCGACAGGGCATGGTTGATGTCTTCGTCGCGCCGCACCACGTAGATGGGTATGTCGTGCTGGGCCAGGTAATCGGCGACGGCCTGGCCGGTCATGCCGGTGCTCGACTCCCCTCCGGAACCGGTGAACGACGTTGGGTCCACGTAGCACACCGTGACGTTGATCCCCTGCCGGCGCAGGCTCACCAGCGCCGACGTCCACTCCGGACGACGCGAGGCGGTGATGACCATCAGCGTGTTGAACCCCGACAGGTGGGGACGCAGATCGTAGATGAACCGTTCCAGCGACAGCGACCCGTCGGCGCGGATGCCGGCCAGGGTCTCCATCAATATGCCCAGCTGGGCCGGCCTGCGGTCCGGATTCAGCATCCAGAGGTCGGCGGAATTGGCGGCCAGTCCCACGGGGACGGCCGTTTCATCCCAGTGCTGCACCAGCGACGCGGCAACGGTGACGGCCAACTCTTCCGTGTTGTCCGGCGGCTCGCCGACGTGGGATCGACGCTCCATGTCCAGCAGGATCCACGCCTGGGCCGACACCCCGATGTCGAACTCCTTGACCATCAGGCGGTTCATGCGGGCGGTGTACGGCCAGTGGATGCGACGCAGGCTGTCGCCGTGGGCGTAGTCCCGCACCGTGGACGATTCGGGGGTGATCGCCGGCGTGCGCCGGGAGAACACCGAGTCGCTGGGCAGGTTGGCGAAGCGACGGTCCAGGTCGGGCAGGGGCACAGTACGGGGAAGCACCGTGTAGGACTGGTCGTTGAGGAAGGTCCGGCTCAGGCGAAAGAGACCGAAGGGATCACGGGCGGTGACGCGGACCTGCCCGGTGCGATAGATGCCACGCCGGGCAAGATACGTGGCGATGCGGAAGGAGCGCACCTGTCCCTTGACCAGCGCCACGGTGCGCCCGCCCGGCTCCGCCAGGTCGGTGTCCTCCACCACTTCCAGCCACGACTTGGGCAGTCGCGCACGGTTGATCATCTGTATCTGGCCTTCCAGGTAATCGCCGACCCGGCCCCGGGTCCCCAGCCGCGTCAGGCGAACCTCCAGCCCGCGCAGGTTGAGCCAGGCCCAGCCGTAGCCGATGATGACCAGCAGCACCAGTGTGAACAGCAGCCGGTAGAAGAAGGAGAACCCGGTGCCCAGAGAGTAAAACAGCACCGCCAGGATCAGCAGGCTGAACAGTATCTTGCGCCGGTGTTGGATGATTAAAGCTTTGATCATGGTGAACAACCGGTTAGTTGCTCCAGAATTCGGGATTGGTGAACCGCTCGGGAGTATTCCCGTTCATAGCTTCACGGAACTCGTCAACAGTCATACGTAGCTGATCGGCTATGATCTTTCCCATGAACGCGGCATCTAACTCTTTATTGCCGAAAGAGACGAACGTGCGCAAGCCCAAACCGAAATGACGATAGCGCCAGTGGTCGTTTCGTGCCGTTTCGACAAACCCCATGCGCAAAAGTAGATTCCGGAATTCCCGGGGCCGGACACCACCGTAGCGGGGCATCAGACGTCGGCTGGTTCTGGTATGGCCAAGGTCACTTGGTGTACTTGGTACGAAATGCCTTCGTCGGCTAGTTCTCGCATCAAGTCTGCCATTTCTGCTGAAGCGGCCGCATGGTCAGCTAGGCTCTTGCCGTCATCCCAGGGGTGTTGGATCACATCCGTCATCATGGCGGTGATGCTCTCCACCGCTTCCGCTTCCGTGTCCTCCTGCGCTCCAACGCCCAGCACGTACGAACACCAAGCGGAGTAGCACGTAGACCCGTCGGATAACGTTCCTTCCCAGGTAACAACATCGAAGGTGTGCATGTTTTGCTCTCTCTTTAGGGTTTCGGCGCGCTGCCCGCCGACGGGCGGCAAAGCAACGGATTTTCAATGTTGCTCAGTTGTTCCACAGTTCCGGGTTCGTGAACCGCTCGGGAATATCCCCGTTCATAGCTTCGCGGAATTCATCAACGGTCATGCGTAGCTGATTGGTGATGATTTCACCCATCACGCTTGGCCTGACTTCTTTGTTCCCAAAAGAAACTCGGACACGCAGGCCAAGCCCGTGATGGCGGTAATGACGATGATGGTTTCTTCCAATTTCCACGAATCCCATACGCAAAAGCAGTCTGTGCAGACCTGTTGTCCGCACGTTGGCGTATCGAGGCATCAGACCTCGGCCAATTCAGGGTCTGCAACGGATACCTGCCGCACCCAGCAAGGTATCCCCTCAGTTTCGCGTTCGCGGATCATGTCCGCCATCTCTGCTACCGCCGCTTCAGGATCGACCAGGCTCTCAACGAGGTCTTCCGGATCGTTCACGACGTCGGTCATCATCAACGTGACTTCCGTCAGGGCTTCCTCCTCTGTTTCGCCCTGCCCCCACACGCCATACACATACGAGCACCACGCGCCGTATCCCATGGATCCATCGGAGGATGGATCTTCCCAAACCAGTACGTCAAAGGTGTACATCCTTGGATCCCCTCCCAATACGCCAGCTTACCGCGCGCCCGGCACCGGTACGCTGTTCAGCAGTTCGCTCACCATCTGCTCGGCCCGCACCCCGCGCATCCGTGCGGCCGGCGTCAGCACGATGCGGTGGGACAGCACGGCCACCGCCAGTTCCTTGATGTCGTCGGGCAGCACGTAGTCCCGGCCGCGCACCAGCGCCAGCGCCCGCCCGGTGCGGAACAGGCCCAGCGACGCCCGTGGCGATGCTCCCAGCGCGGCGTCGGCGTGTTCCCGCGTGGCCTCCGCCAGCCCTACCAGGTACTCGCGGACCAGGCCGTCGACGTACACTTCCTGCGCTGCCTGCTGCATCCCGATTACCTGCTCCGGCGACGCCACGGGCTCGAGGTCCAGGATCGGATGCGAGTGCTCCTGCTGCGCGATGATCGTGATCTCCTCCTCGAAACGGGGGTAGCCCACGTTGATGCGCATCAGGAACCGGTCCAGCTGCGCCTCGGGCAGCGGGAAGGTGCCCTCGTACTCGATGGAGTTCTGGGTGGCGATGACCAGGAACGGCAGCGACAGCGGGTGCGTCACCCCGTCCACCGTGACCTGGCGCTCTTCCATGGCTTCCAGCAGCGCCGACTGGGTCTTGGGCGTGGCCCGGTTGATCTCGTCGGCCAGCACCAGTTGGGCCGCGATGGGGCCGGACCGGAAGGAGAACTCGCCGGAGGACTGGTTGTACACCGATACCCCGGTCACGTCGCTGGGCAGCAGGTCGGGAGTGAACTGGATGCGGGAAAAGGTGCCGCCAATGGAGGTCGCGAGGGAGCGGGCCAGCATCGTCTTGCCGACGCCCGGTACATCCTCGACGAGGATATGTCCCTCGGCGATCAGGGCGGCCAGCGCCATCTCGATCACGTCGCTCTTGCCGACGATGACCGTGGAGACGTTGTCGGCGATGCGCTGCGCCACGACGGCGGCGTCCAGGATGGCCGGCGCGACCCCGGCCGCGGGAGATACTGCTGTGTTTTGCACGGTACAATCCTGACCAGTTTGGCTGAGTTCGCGCCAGTTTAGCACAGGCGACCCCGCATCTACCCCGGCTTTGTCATTGCGAGCGCAGCGTGGCAATCCCGATGCCGATGCCGATGCTACAATCAACCGATGACCACGCATCTCGACATGACCGACCCGAAGTACGCGGCGGCGGCAAACTTTATCCTGGACCGCTACGAAAGCGAAGGGGCCGAGGCCAATGTCACCTCCGCAGTGCGTGATTTCCTCCTCCTGACGGGGTTGGCCCGTGCCGAAGAGATCGTCGAAGAGAACCCACCCAGCGACGGTAGCCGCCGCGCCGTCGACCTCACCGCGCTCGACACCTTCATCGAGTTCAAAAAGCGCATCGGCACCAACGCCGGTTTCGACCCCGACCCGGCCAACGTCCAGCAGTTGGACGACTACCTGGAACTCTCCAAGTCCGACGGCAAGGGCATCCGCACCGGCATCCTGACCGATGGGAAGTACTGGCTGCTGCGCTGGCCTGAGGCCGGCCCGGTGCGGACCTCGCGTCCCTATGGCTTTGTCCTGGAATCGTCGGGCCAGTGGAATCTGCTTCGCGAATGGCTGCGGGACAGCGCCCTCATTTCGCTGGAAAGCATTCCCGCCGATCGTTCCAGCGTGGAGCAGTACCTGGGTCCCGGCAGCCCCACCTATCAGCGCGACATCGACGTCCTCGCCAGCCTCTACCATCACGCCGCCCAGTACGAGACCGTCAGGGTCAAGCGCCGGCTGTGGGAGAACCTGCTTCGCGCCGCCCTCGGCGAAATCGCCCGCGACCCCGCCGAGCTTGACCACCTGTTCATCCGTCACACCTACCTCAGCCTCGTCATCGGCATGGCCGTCCAGGCCTCCTTCGGCATCGACCTGCGCCAGTTGGCCGAGATCGACCCCTCCGACCTGCTCCAGGGGCGCCGCTTCCGCGACGCCACCGGGCTCAGCGGCATCATCGAGTCTGACTTCTTCGCCTGGCCCGACGAGGTGGGCGGCCACGACCTCCTCAAGGCCCTGGCCCGCCGCGTCGCCCGCTTCGACTGGCAGAACGCGCCGCCCGACATCGCCGCCATTCTCTACGAGGCCGTCATACCGCCCGACGAACGTCGCACCCTGGGCGAGTACTACACCCCCGCCTGGCTGGCCCGGGCCATGGTCACCGAGCTGGTGGATGACCCGTTGCAGCAGCGCGTCCTGGACCCCGCCTGCGGCTCCGGCACCTTCATCGCCGAGGCCGTGCGCCATTTCCTGGAAGCGGCGGGTGTTTTTCGCATGGATGCACTGGATGAACGGGATGATGAAGCCAACCCGTCATTCCTGCGAAGGCAGGAATCCATAGGTCCACGCACAAACGACGGTCTGGATTCCCGCGTTCGCGGGAATGACGGTAGCCGGGACGATGAGCTGAACGGGCCGGCGGGTGGGTGGCTCGAACCCAAAGAACTCCTGGAACCCAAAGAACTCCTGGAACCCAAAGAACTCCTGGAACCCAAAGAACTCCTGGAACCCAAAGAACTCCTGGACCGCCTGCGCGTCGCCGTCACCGGTATCGACGTCCATCCCGTGGCCGTCCACCTTGCCCGCGCCGCCTGGGCCCTGGCCGCCCGGCCCGCCATCGAGGCCGCCGTGCGCGCCGGCTACGACGCCTCCGGATCCGTTCCCGTCTACCTGGGCGACGCCCTGCAACTCCGGTTCAACGCCGGCGACCTCTTCGCCGGCCAGCAGGTCACCATCCAGGTGGATGACGACGCTAACTCCGAGCTGACCTTCCCCATCTCCCTGGTGGACCGCGCCGACACCTTCGACTCCCTCATGAGCCAGGTCGCCGCCGACATCGAGGCCGGCGACGACCCCATGCTCGCGCTGGATGACCACGGCGTCAGCGACGCCAACGAGCGCAATACCCTGGCCGCCACCATCGCCGTCCTGCAACGCCTCCACGACGAGGGCCGCAACCACATCTGGGCCTACTACGCCCGCAACCTCGTCCGACCCGTTGCCCTAGCGCGCACCAAGGTCGACGTGATCATCGGCAACCCGCCGTGGTTGAGCTACCGCAACACCGCTGACATTTTGCGTTCCGAACTGGAAAATCAGAGTAAGAGCCGCTATGGCATTTGGGCAGGAGGTCGGTATGCCAATCGTCAAGACGTGGCAGGCCTGTTCTTTGCCCGCAGCGTTGACCTGTACCTGAAGGACGGCGGCAGGATCGGTATGGTGTTGCCCCACAGCGCGTTGCAAGCGGGACAATATGCCAAGTGGCGCAGCGGGGTATGGGAGCAACGAGGTTTGACTGCTGGAGGCAACCTCAGCAAAAACGTGGAACGCACACTTGGGATTGATTTCTCGCACAAGACCGCTTGGGATCTTGAGCAATTGGAGCCCAATACTTTCTTTCCTGTCGCGTCCTGCGTTGCGTTTTCGAAACGTGTGGGCGAAAACGCCGAAGGAACCCCGCTGGCCGGATTTGTCGAACAGTGGCGAGGGGAAACCGGCAGCTCAGATGTGGTGCGAGTACATACTGATATCGTTGACACTTCGCTGGTAGTCGATTCTCAATACTCTGCTTACTCGCGGCAAGGGGCGACCATAGTGCCGCGGTGCCTCTTTTTCGTTCGCGAAACGAACAGCACCGTCGTTGTACAGGCTGGCCAAACCGTTACTGTCAACCCTAGGCGAGGCTCCCAGGACAAGGCTCCGTGGCGTGACCTCGGCTTATCTTCCATCGCCGAGCAAACCGTCGAGCGCACCCACCTTTACGACGTACATTTGGGCGAGACGTTGGTTCCGTACGCTACCTTGGAACCGCTCAAAGCAATCTTGCCTGTCAAACGGGGGGAAGAAGAGATACCGACCGAAAGCGACGTCACCCGTGATGTCCGCTTGAGTGGCCTCGGACAGCGCATGCGTCGGCGATGGCAGACCGTTGCTAGCACATGGGAGGCTTACAAGAACCCTGCTAACAAGCTCAACTTGTACGAGCGCTTAGACTATCACGGTGGATTATCCGCTCAACTGAATTGGCAAAATCATTCGGCAGGCAGACCAATTCGAGTTGTGCAGAACGAGTCAGGCACTCCGACGGCAGCATTGCTTACGGATAACTCTGCGGTGATTGACACTACCCTGTATTGGATCCCGTGCCGGGATGCCCGAGAAGCAAACTACCTCCTAGCCATCATCAACAGCGATACTTTGGCGGATGCAGTTAACCCACTTACCGTACCGAATTGGTCAGGGAAAACTCGCCACCTGCACAAACACCTCTGGAAATTGCCAATCCCCGAGTTCGACGCCGACAACACGCTCCACGCTCGCATATCCGATGCCGGAGCGCAGGCCGCCGCCGCCGCAGCCGAACGGCTGGAACAACTGCGAGCGGATCGTGGCGACAATCTCACCGTGACCATCGCCCGCCGCGAGCTGCGCAAGTGGCTCCGCAACTCCCCCGAGGGCGCCGCAGTCGAGGAGGCGGTCAAGGACCTGCTGGGCTGAACGGAGGCGCAACGGCCGACGCGGATATGCGTGGCCATGGCATGATACGATTGACAACCAGTCCGCTGGATAACTGATTGTGCCCAGGGCAAAAGAACGCAAACCCCTCATGCACACCCAGTTTCGCTGGAACCGTCATTGCGAGTGAAGCGTGGCAATCTCGTCGGGGCAGGGAACGCCACCACGGGAACGAGATATCCACGTCGCTACGCTTCTCGCGATGACAAACTGGGTACACGTGAGGCGCAAACCCCACTACCTTTGGATCAGTCGGCCGCATTGATGCCGAGCCGACGCAAAACGGTGGGAGGTTACTATGGTCAACGTTGAAATCAATATGCCGGACAACCTTTACGAGCGGCTCTGCAGACTTGCGGGAGCGGGTGACGCTGTGGGCGATTTCGCGTTGGTCGTGATTCAGCAGGAGGTGGAAAGACGGGAACGTAACGAGCGGCGAGAGTTGACCATGGCAGAATGGCAGGCACGCCGCAAGAATCGCCCGGTGCTCCACATCAATTTTGACGCGGCGGCGGCCATTCGGGAGGAACGCGAACAGCGGACACACCCGGCAACGAGCTCTCCACGTCGCGCTTCGTAACTGTCCAGAATTCAGGAAGTTGTCATTGCGAGGCGCTTGCGCCGTGGCAATCTCGACGCCCTGGCAGCAACGTCTTCCCCGAAGGACCCCCCTGCGCTAACGGGATTGCCGCGCTTCGCTCGCAATGACACGTTTCCCGCAACCCTGAACGGTTACGTCGCGTCTTCAGCACCTCACGTGTACCCAGTTTGCCGACTACGGGAGCAAATTTACATCGATGAACAGGACGAATAGGATGCCGACAACACCGGCTCTCCACTCTGCTATTGGCACAGTCCAGGGTGCGCGGTGTTTTCAGCAATCAGTCCAATCCTGTCCATCCTGTCTATCGATGTAAAAGACAAAGCGGGTGCACGTGAGCTACGGCACGGAATGACACCTCCCGCCCAACCCGCTATAATTGCACGGCGTACGTAAACGAACGGCACACTCTTTCACGAGGCAGCGTTGCTATGGAATTCGCATTCACCCCCGAACAGGAAGCCCTGCGCGCCGAAGTCCAGCAATTTATTGCGGAAAACGTAACCCCCGAGATCGTCGCCGAACTCGAGGACACCGGCATCCGCCGGCGTGGGCCCAAGACCCGCGAAATGTACCAGGAAATCGCCAAACGCGGCTGGATCGGCATCTCCTGGCCCAGGGAGTACGGCGGCCAGGCCGGCAGCCGGATCGACCAGTACATCGTCGAGGAAGAGTTCGCCCGCGCTGGTATCACCGTTGGCGGCGCCGGCTCCGGCGCCCCGGCCATCCTGGCCGCCGGCACCGAGGAGCAGAAACAGGAGTTCCTGCCCGGCATCATCCGCGGCGAAATCAGCTTCGCCCTGGGCTTCACCGAGCCCCAGGCGGGCGCAGACCTGGCCGGCCTGCAGTGCCGCGCCGTCCGTGACGGCGACGAGTACGTCATCAACGGCCAGAAGATGTACACCACCGCCGCGCACTATGCCACGCACATCTACCTGATGGCGCGCACCGACCCCGACGCTCCCCGTCATCGCGGCATCAGCATCTTCCTGATCCCCATGGACACGCCCGGCATCACCGTGCGCCCCCTGTGGACCATCCAGAACAACCCGCCGGCGCCCCTGGGCACCACCTACGGCGACAACCGCACCAACGAGACCTTCTTCGAGAACGTTCGGGTCCCCGCGTCCTGCCTGCTGGGCGAGGAGAACCAGGGCTGGTACGTCGGCGCCATGGGCCTGAACCTCGACCGCGTCGGCGCGTCCCGCTACCTGATCTCCATCCAGCGCGATGAGGACATCGTCAACTGGGTCAAGGACAACGACATCGAGGGCTACGCCATGCGCGAAGACCCCGCGCTGCGCGACCGTCTCGCCGATATGTGGATCGAGGGCCAGGTCTGCCGCCTGATGACCCTGCGCAGCATGTCCATCGTGGAGACCGACGGTAACTTCACCTACGAGGGCTCCGCCGAGAAGGTCTTCGCCCCCGAGCACGGCGTCCGCACCACCGAGACCATCGCCCAGATGCTCGGCCCCTACGGCCAGTTGCTCAACGGTTCCGAGGACGCCATCGAGAGCGGCGTGTTCGCCCACAACCTCATGGGCGCCTTCCAGAGCGGCATCAACCACGGCAGCGTCCAGGTCATGCGCGACCAGGTGGCCCGCCGCGGCCTGGGCATGCCCCGCGTCTAGCGATCTCGGGAGTTTCCGCTGTGACGCAACCGCTGGCGGTGGCCGCCGAAACTTGCGACCAATTCCTGCGCCAGGGCCGCGAGTTCCTGGCGCAAGGCGACTTGGCGTCAGCCTCGGCGGCAGGCTGGCGAGCCGCCGTGTTGGCCCTGGAAGACCACTCCGGCAACCCGGTAGCCGACGGCGATTTCAGGGATGCCGCGCGCACCCTGGTGAAGGACCCTCTGGCGAACGCCAACACCGCCGAGTGGGTGGTCAGCGCGATCGCGCTATCGGATAACGTCGATGACGACTGGCTGGACAGGGACGGAGTAGGCCGGCGTCTGGACGACGTGCAGCGGCTGGCCCTGCTGGTCAAGGACATTGCCCAACCGCCGCAGACCGCCGAGGACATCCTCGCCCGCAGCCGCGAATGCCTGGCCAACGGCTATCTGGCCGTCGCGTCCGAAAAAGGCTGGGAGGCGGCCACCCATGCGGCTAAAGCCTACGCCGAAACCATGGGCTTCAACTGCGACGGCGACAACCATTTTGAGCAGGTCACGCGGTCGTTGGAGAAGGATCGATCATTTCCCAAAGAGGTAGCAATTTGGATAGATGGGGCTTCGATGTTGCGCAAGACTGCCTCACTGTGCAGTACGTATCCGCATAGTCTGCACCCTGAAGTGCCTGTCGAGGACAGCCGCCCCGCCGTCAAGTTCTTCCACCCCAGTTGGCTTCATCCCTTTATCCTTGCTGAAGACTTGGACGGTGTAGGTCAACTGGTGGCGGCATTGCGGTCCCGATCCAGTAGATCGAAAGGTGTGATCGGTTAGAATGTCTCAGTTTGGAGCTGATCACGACCGCATCAGTGTTGAGTTCCTGCGCCGCAGTCGTGAGTATCTGGCCCAGGGTGAATTGCTGCAAGCTTCCGAAAAGGGATGGGGCGCCGCAGCCCACGCCGCCAAATCTTACGCCGCCACTCGCCAGTTGCAGTACAACCATCATGAGCAATTGAATGACCTGATCACCGAGATGCGACTGGAAACTCACATTGATCTGGTGCGTGAATGGCACATCAACGCCAACAAACTGCACAGCAATTTTTACGATGACAACCTTGATGCTCTTACAATCGCAATCTACCTTGACGATGTGGCAAAGATCGTAAACCTCATCAGGCAACTGACAGGCCAGCTTCCTGTAGATTGCTGACCCTATCTCTGCAAGACACTTACTGTCCAAACCTACCACCCAACCGAGGCACGATGAACGTACTACCCGCCGAAGAAGAATTGATGGTCAAGAACGCCGCCCGGGAGTTCCTGGACGCGGAATGCCCGCCGAGCCTCGCCCGCGCCATCGAGCAGGACGAGCGCGGCTACTCCGTGGAACTCTGGGAGCAGATGGCCAGCCTGGGCTGGTTCGGCATTTCCCTGCCCGAGGCCTACGGCGGCGGCGGTCTGCCCGTCACCTACCTCGGCCTCATCCTCGAAGAATGCGGACGCGCCATCGCTCCGGTGCCCTTCCACAGCACCGCCACCGCTGCTCTCGCCGTCGTCAACCACGGCTCCGACGAGCAGAAGCAGTCCATCCTGCCCCGCGTCGCCCGCGGCGACCTCATCATGACCTGGGCGTTGCAGGAACAGGACCCGCGCCTGCGCGCCGACGCCGTCCAGTGCCGTGGCGTAGTCGACGGCGACAGCCTGGTCATCAACGGCATCAAGCACTTCGTGGACAACTTCTCCGCCGCCGAACTGGTGGTCATGGCCGTGCGCACCGCGGAACCGACTGACGACAGTGCCGGCATCTCCCTGGTCATCGTGCCCACCAACTCCGCCGGCATCACCGAGACCCGTCTCACCACGCTGGCCAAGGACTCCCAGAGCAAGATCGCTCTGGAGAACGTCCGCATCCCCCTGAGCAACGTCATCGGCGATGTCAGCCAGGGCTGGCCGGCCACTTCCGAGATGCTGGACACCGGCACCGCATTGCTGTGTACCCAGATCATCGGCGCGGCCCGCAAGGATGCCGAGATGGCCATCGAGTACGCCAAGAACCGCGTCGCCTTTGGCCGCCCCCTCGCCGGGTTCCAGTCCATCCAGCACCTCTGCGCCGACATGATCGTCGCCGTGGACGGCGCCCAACTGCTCACCTACGAAGCCCTGTGGAAGCTGGACGCCGGCCTGCCCTACAGCGTCGAGGTGTCCCAGGCCAAGGCCTTCACCAACGACAAATGCCAGGCCACGGTGCGTTCCTCCCAGCAGATCCACGGCGGCATCGGTTTCATGATGGAGTTCGACCTCCACCTCTGGTACCGCCGCGTCGCCGCTTGGACCATGCGCATGGGAACCAGCTTCGAGCACCGCGCCCGGGTCGCCCGCTCCCTGCTGGCCCAGCCCGGCCGGGTGCGCCTGGGCATGGACATCGAAGCCG
Organism: SAR202 cluster bacterium bin87; assembly: GCA_002238825.1. Lineage (GTDB taxonomy): Bacteria > Chloroflexota > Dehalococcoidia > Lucifugimonadales > UBA3495 > Bin87. The sequence goes on from MPNC01000004.1 coordinate 101,203, forward strand.
TCGCCTGAGCCAATGCCACCTGTCATTTCATTGCGAGCGCAGCGCCACCCGTCATTGCGAGCGCAGCGTGGCAATCTCGTCCGTCATTCAAACTACACAGGAGCCTGACAATGCCCGCCGATCCCGTCTGCCCCGTCTGCAAGACCGTAATCAACGAGGACAGCGCCCGCGCCACCACCGGCCAGACCATGCACGGGGCCAACGAGGTTGACCCCGACGCCGGCACCCGCAGCTTCTTCAATGGCGAGTGGTACTATTTCTGCACCCTGCAGTGCCGGACCAGGTTCCTCACCGCGCCCAACACCTACATCGAGGCCTAGCCGCCACTTGTCATCGCCGGCGCGGCACGGCAGTACCGCCGCCTCAGCCGCTCAAATCTCTTTGAACGAAACGATGGGAGGATCATCATGCACGTCGGTCTGGTAATGGAATGCGACTATCGCGAGGGTCGCACCCAGGACGAAGCCTTCGACGAAGCCTTTACCGTGGCTCAGCTTGCCGACGAAAAGGGCATCGACGGCGTCTGGCTGGCCGAGCGCCACTTCGCCGCGCCGGCCACGCCCACCGACCCGGGCGGAGCCGGCATTCCGTCGATCTCGTCGGTTCCCCTGATGATGGCCGGCATCATCGCCGCCCGCACCGAGCGGGTGCGCGTCGGCACCGGCGTCAGCGTCCTGCCCCTGGCCCACCCCATTCGCCTCGCCGAGGAAGCCTCCATCGTGGACAACGTATCCCGCGGCCGCCTGGACTTCGGCATCGGCCGCAGCAGCTTCCCCCGTTCCTACCACGGCTACGACGTGCCCTACGACGAGAGCAGGGAGCGTTTCGCCGAGGCTCTGGAGATCATCCTCAAGGCGTGGAACAACTACCGCTTCGACCACCACGGCCACTACTACAACATGGACGATGTGGTCGTCACGCCGCGACCGTACCAACAGCCCCATCCTCCCATCCGCATCGCCGCCAACTCGGTGGAGACCTTCCGGATCATCGGGGAACTGGGGTTCCCGCTGGTTACGGGAGTGCGTGGCCAGGGCATCTCGCAGGTCGCCAGCAACCTGAAGATCTACCGCGAGACCGCCGCCGCCAGCGGCCATGACGTGGACGACGCCTACGTGCGCATGCCCATCTACGTGGGCGACTCCATGGAAGAGGTTCGCGCGGACACGGAAGAGAGCACCATGCGGGCCTTCCGCCGCACCGCCGACACCTACATCCGCACCGTGGAGGCCGAGGGCGCCAACGCCAGCGAGGAGCGTCGCCAGCGCGCCGAGCAGTTGCTCAACACCACTTACGATGACCTCTTGGTGGATCGGGTCGCCTACGGCACGCCGGAGCAGGTCGCCGAGCGCCTCATCTCCCTCCGCGACGACCTGGGCCTGACCGGCTTCATCATGGAGCCCAACCTGGGCGGAACCGTGCCCGCCGAGCGCGTCCAGAAGTCCATCCGCCTCTACGCCGAAGAGGTCGGCCCCGCCGTGCGGGGGTGATTTCCCGCAACCTCCGGCACAAATGAAAGGCCCCGCCAACCGGTGGGGCCTTTCGTTTTGAGAGAAGGCAGGCGCACTACTATTCCGGTCGTTCTGCGATGGCGCGACGCAATTCCTCCTGTAATTCTGGCACAGTGTCGGTGACTATTCTCCAAACCGTTTCGGATTCCGCACGCCAGGGAATATGCGCGAGAACAACTCGCGTCCGAATTAGCTCGCTCCAGTCAGCATTAGGAATGGTTCTCAATAAACTCGGCCCGGTCTGCTTGGCCATTTCAGCTAGCAAACATATCGCTTGATAAACGGCTAGCCGCGACCTGAGTTCTCCCGCCACGTATTCCGAGGCGTGACGGTGTCGGAGCCAAGCAATAACCTCACACCAATGTTCGAGCTGACGAAGGCGGTCGGATTCGTCAGGGCCGCGTTCATCGGGCGGCGTAGATAACATCACGGGCTTCCATTTCACGCTTGGCCCACCCCACGCCTTTGGCTATGTGCTTTTCCAGGATGTCTTTCTCCTCAATCCAGACGTGGCAGCCCAGCAGGTTGTACAAATCTTCGACCACGTCCATGTGGTGCTTCTTGAAGTACCAGGAACGTTTGCCGGGCCCAAAATCTACGATCAAGTAGAGGTCAATTGACCGGAACGGGTTGTCATCCGGAATGAATGGGAATGGGTTGGGGGGAGGTCTGGTCCGACTCGGATCTATCGCCATCTCCCGCACGCCCCATCGCCGGCAGATGGCAGCGATGGCGTCCAGCGGCAGGTCATCCCGCGTGAGCAGTGGCTTGGGCTCTGGAGAAGTCATCGCAATGCTCCCTCGTTACTCCCAGCATAGCATCCCCGCCTAGCTCCCAATCTCCCCGAGGAACGCCAGCAGGGCGGCGTTCACCTCGTCGGGTTTCTCCTCGTGCAGGAAGTGCCCGCCGCCGGCGATGAATTGCGTCCGCAGGTTCGACGCCGACCGCTGCCACGACGCCTCCGGATCCAGCCCGCTGGCCGCCGACGTGCGTTGCCGCCGCTCGCCCCACAGGTACAGCACCGGAATGTCCAGCACCTGTTCCGCGTCGGCGCGCCAGTCCGGTGGGTCCTCATAGGCCGCGGCCCGGTAGTAGGAGAACCCGCCCCGCAGCGCCCCGGGCTGCGAGTACGCCGTCGCATACACCGCCACCTCCTCGTCCGACATCATGGCCTGGTTCACCGACCAGTTGCGGTAGAAATGACGCAGGTAGGCCTCCTCGTTGCCTCGCACCAGGTGCTCCGCCAGGTCGGGGATCTGGTGGAAGTATGAGTGCCACCGCTCGCGCACACCCTCGGGCGTCTGCGGCCCCAACTGCTCCAGCGGATGCGTTCCGTCCAGCAGGGCCAGCCGGTCCACCTCGGCCTCGTGGTCCAGGCAGTAGCGGTACGAGACCCGCACGCCGATGTCATGCCCCACGATGGCGATCTTGTCGTGTCCCAGGTGCCGCACCAACTCGTAGATGTCGGTGGCCGCCGTCCGCGTCCGGTAGTCCTGCAGGGGCTTCTCCGAGGAACCGAACCCGCGCATGTCGGGCACGATCACCTGGTAGTCCTGCGACAGCACGGGGATCTGCTTGCGCCATGAGAACCACATCTCCGGCCACCCGTGCAGCAGCACCACCGGATACCCGTCGCCCTCGATCACATAGTGGATGTTGACCCCGTTCACTCGCGCCGTGCGGTGCGTGAAATTCCAGTCCCCCATCGCAGCACCTCCGTGGTTCAATCGGCATGGATAAACAGGATGGACGGGATACGGATACTGAATCCAATATCCCGAACATCCTGCTCATCCATGCTGCATTCAGGTTTTGTCGGGCAGTTACAGATTCATCGCGTCCAATCCCACCCGCGACAGGTCCTCATCGGCCTGCCCGCTGGGGTAGCCGCCCACGCCGATGCCGCCCAGGATCACGCCGTCCTTCATGATCACCAGCCCGCCCTGGCCGTAGGTGAACCCGGGGTCGCCCATGTCGGCGATGCCCCGGCCCTGGGCGGCCAACCCGGCGGCGTGCTCACCCGAATCCCGGCCTATGATGGCGGAGGTGTACGCCTTGCGCCGGGCGTGACGGCGGCTGAAGACCCGCAGGTTTTCCATGGTCATATAGGCCAGCATCTCGCCGCCCGCGTCCACGATGGCCATGGCCACCGGCGCGTCGGGAGTCTCGTTGGCCTTGGCCAGCATGGCGTCCATCGCCGCCTTGATCTGCTCGGTGGTGAGTGCCGGTTTCGTAGCCATCAGTACGCCTCCAGAAAATGGTCTTGCAACTCAAAATGCGGCCCGATGATACCATGCGCGCATTTGCAGCCAAAAGCGCCAAATGCCCCATGCTAGGTAAATGAGTACTCCCGAACCAAACTATACCGTCGTTTCTATGGTCAGAATCAGGTCCCACGGCCAATATTTAGGACTAGACGTACTTTGTGCTGTCGCATCCTTGACTGCGGTCATATCCATCCCGAATATTATGTTTGCAAATATTCCTGAAAACACAGCGATAGTACCAACTAAGGGGTATGCCTGACCACAAAAACATTTCGTCGCTCGGTGCGGTTCTCAGCCAAACAACTAGCAATCCCAAGGCGATCGCTATTGTCCCCGTTAACTGCAAATAATCGCCAAAATCGGCTGGTTTCCAATGTACGATGATAACAACTTGGGCAGCAATGGCGGCCAGAATTATCAACCTTAGCGAAAACAGAATTCTTGATACGTACATATTTACCTCCATTGGGTGATGACGAGATGATTGCTGATCTACCAGTGTAAGATCGACATTAACGTCTCGTAACTATGCTTGAGCGTCGCATCGATATGTTGATGTCCTTCTAGTTGGTCATACGATGCCAGTCCCAAGTCTTTGGGTTAGATAGCAACTGCTGTCACACGAGGGGTTATAGTCTGCCTATGGTTCCCACAACAATGGAGTCAAGCCGGGGAAGTTCTCCGAATTTCCCAAGACGGCTACCAGTCAAGTGCTCTGCGCCCTGTAGTAGCCATACCATCGGCTCAGGCACGGATTGGAACAGCATCCATTCGGCCTGCCTCCAGCGCATCGTCTACGAGTTTCTGCCACGTTCGTCGATGCCGATTGCCCCCAACCCCACTCGCGCATATCATCAGGGCACACACCCGCTTGGATGAGGTAACGTGATGGACTATCGACCACTGGGCAGCACCGGCATCAGCGTGTCCGAGATCGGCTTCGGCTGCGGCAACGTCGGCGGCCTGATGATCCGCGGCGAGCACCGCGACCAGGTCAACGCCGTCGCCCGCGCCATGGAACTGGGCATCAACTACTTCGACACCGCCTCCTCCTACGGCGACGGCCAGTCGGAGACCAACCTGGGGCGGGTCCTGAAGGAGCTATCGGCGGACGTCTACGTCGGCACCAAGTTCCGCGTCACCACCCACGAGCCGGGAGGCGTCCGGGGCAACGTAATCGCCGCGGTGGAGGAGAGCCTGACCCGGATGCAGCGGGAGCAGGTCGACCTGATCCAGATGCACAACCACGTCGCGGCGGTGGCTGACGGCGGGTCGGTCTCTCCCGAGGAGACGCTGGGCGAGGTGGCGGACGCGCTGCGGGACCTGCGGGATCAGGGCAAGGTCCGGTACTGGGGCATGACCGCCGTGGGCGAGACCGCCGCCTTGCACCGGGTCATCGACGCCGGTACGCTGAACACCATCCAGTCGGTGTACAACCTGGTCAATCCCAGCGCCGGCGCCGCCGTGCCGGACGGGTTCGACATGCCCGACTATGGCAACCAGATTGAGCGCGCCGCCGCCAACGGCATGGGCGTGCTGGTGATCCGCGTCCTGGCCGCCGGCGCCCTCAGCGGAGAGCCGACGCGGCATCCTGTCGCCGTGCCCAGCGTCGCGCCCATCGGCTCCGGCCGCGACTACGACCAGGACCAATCACGAGGCGAGGGCTTCCGGTTCCTCCAACAGGAGGGTTACGCCGGCAGCCTCGTCGAGGCGTCGCTGCGTTTCGCGCTGACCAATCCCGGCGTCAGCAGCGTGCTGGTGGGGTATTCCAGCATGGAGCACCTGGAGCAGTCCGTCGAGTTTGCCGCCAATGGTCCGCTGCCCGACGACGCCATGGCCCTCCTGCCTGAGGTGTGGGCCGGCTTCACCGGCTGATCCTGCGGCGTGCCACGTCGGGGAGTTGCCGTGCTGACCGGCGTCCTTGGACGGGCGTAACGCGGTTCGCAACAACCGGGCCCGTCTCACGCGTACCCAGTTTCACTGGAACTGTCATTGCGAGCGGAGCGTGGCAATCTCGTGATGGCAACCAGGGTCTCTTTCAGCAACGAGATCGCCACGTGGTTCGACAGGCTCACCATGAGCGGGCTACGCTCCTCGCGATGACAAACTGAGTACGCGTGAGCCGGGCCCGTCCGCGACGACCTGCCGGTTGCCGGTTCCGCCAACGCGGTGCGCGTGCCAGCGTAGCCGCGTCGGTTGAAACAGTTTCCGGGCTCGGCGCCGTTGATACCTCCGGGAGCGCTAACCCCCGGGCGATTGGCTGGTTCCCGCCGACAAATTCCTGGACCCGTCGCGTTGTTGCGAGCAAATTCAGGCCGGATTCGACGGATAACGAGCGCCGGGCTGGACGACTTCGCAAATCGCCCGAAACTCCCTCCCCATTCCCTTGCGCATCGTTGCACCCGGTCGCCAGAATCGGTCAACGTCGCCAGCATCCCGTGCCGGTTCACTCATCCGGCCGCCTGTCGACGCTTCCCATTCCGTACATTTGTCACCTGCTGAGGTTCGACCCATGGCTATCGACGCTCTCTCTGATGGCGGGACCGTGTTCGTGCTGGTCGAACAGCGCCTGGACAGTTCCAATGCCCCGGCATTCAACGAGGAGTTGGAGACTGCCACCGGTTCCGCCAGCCGGGCCGTGGTGATCGATATGCAGGGGCTCGATTACATCAGCAGCGCCGGCCTCCGGGCGATCATGCAGGCAGTGCGCAGGACGCAGCAACAGGGCGGCAGCCTGGCCCTGTGCTCCCTGTCCAGCGACGTGCGCGCCGTGTTCGAGACCAGCGGCTTCGACCAACTGGTCGCGATCCACCCTTCCAGGGCTGACGCCGTCGCCGCCGTAGCCACGGAGGGCTGACCGTTCCGCTCGGCGCGCTCCCGCCGTCGGTTTCCCTACTTCCGTCGGTTTGTCGCTCCTATCTGGCGCCAACGGCAAAGGAAAGCCCGCTGCCAGATGGTCAGCGGACAAACTGTTCAGCGGTATGAGTAGCTCAGTATTGGCGGTTCCGCGTCACCGCTCCAAATCGGCTGCCAGTCGTGCGCTGATTAGTCTGTTCAGGCTGACCCCTTCCTCGGCAGCCTTCATGGCAAGGGACCGGTGCGTTTCCGGCGGCACACGAACCACGAATCGCCCGCTGTAGGCGCGGTCTGCCATGGGCTCCGGGGCCGTTTCACCATTGGCCTCCATATCCGCCACGCAGTCCGCCACCAACTGACGGATGCCGGAGAACGCTTCTTCGTGCGTCGGCGCGAGCCAGCTCAGTGACGTAAACTCGGTGCACAGTCCGACGAACTCTTCGTCCTCAGCGGACCATGTAACCCGGTACGTGTAATGATCAGCCATCATCATTCAGCTTCTCGAGGGCGCGAATGACCTGGCGCACCTGGTACGCCTTGGCCATGCCCTTGTCGTTTTGGATATTCACCCTGGGGTCGCCCGGCCACGGCGTACGGTACACCTGATGGCTCGATCCGCTTTGGCGGGGCTCACCAAAAAAGTGATCGCAAATTCTAACCAATTCATTGAACCTGATCCCTTTGGGATTCCGACGAAGAGACTCGACGATACGGGTTATTTCCATGTAAATATTTCAACCCGGTATGAAATCGGAATAATGGTATCAATAATGATACTGATTGTCAACAGATTGAGGACCATCAATCTTAGGACACGTCTCCCAAGACGTGCACGCCGGGCTGGTGGATCACCTTTCTCAGTCGCTTCAATACCAGCCGTCTACACCAGAGGACCGAGCAGATAGACGGCCTTCATCGTGATACAGCGACGACCGGCTGACGAAAGTCCGACAACTATTTGGCAGCGGACACCCAGGCGTATGGGACGGCCAGGATCTCTCCGGTGCCGGGCGCGGCTGACCCGCCGGCCGCGTTCAGGGCAGCGGTCCCAGTCCCATCCGGATCCGGAACTCTTCGTACACCGCCTCCAGAAAACCGCCGGCGTAGTGCTGATGGCTGAAGGTGATGCCGTGGGCCGAGGCGTCCGATTTCGCCGCTTCGTACAACTGCACCGCCGCCCCGTTGTCGTACGGGAAGGGCATGGGCCCCATGTAGTGCTCGAAGTCGGAAATATCGGCCCAGGCGACCAGGTCGCCCAGCTCCGCGTCGTTCCTCGCCCATTGGCCGCCGTCGTTCTTGCCGCGCATCAGCGACCAGGCGGGCGGGTTCTCCGGCGGTTGCAGGTCTCCACCCGACGCCATCCCTACAGAACCTGTTCCGCCAGGCGCTCCAACTTGTTCAGACCCTCGGCGCCGGTGTCCGGCGGCAGGGCCACCGTCACCCGGTTCGCGCCGGCCTCGCCGTATCCCGCGATGACATCCCGGTCCGGTTGTACGTTGGATACGATGAGCTGGATCGTGCTGGGATCCCTGCCGGCGGCCTCTGCCAGCTCGTCCATGGCGGCGCGGCCGGCCCGCACCTGTTCTTCGGTCACCCGCACCGGCATCCAGCCGTCGCCCCAGGCCACCACGCGCTTGAATACGTTGGCGGCATAGCCTCCCAGCAGCACCGGAGGATGCGGTGTCTGGACCGGCTTCGGCGAGCATTTGACCAGCGGGAAATCGAAGAAGCGTCCGTGGAACTCTGCTTCCTCTTTGGTCCATAGCTCCTTCATCGCAAGGATCGCTTCCCGGGTCTGGCCCCAGCGGTGTTCAAAGTCACCGCCCATGATCTCGGTTTCCTCCCGCAACCAGCCGGCGCCAATGCCGAACAGGAACCGTCCCCCGGAGAACTTGTCCAGGGTTGCGATCTGCTTGGCCTGCATCAACGGGTTGTGTTCCGGCACCAGGCTGATGCTGGTGCCCAGCTTGATCGAACTCGTGGCCGCCGCCGCCATGGCCAGGGCGATGAGCGGATCGCCAATGTCTGCCATGGAAGCCGGTATCGACCCGTCGGGCGTGCCGCCGTACCGGGAGGTCGTATGCACGGGCAGGATGGGGTGCTCCGGAAGCCAGAACGACTCAAACCCCAGTTCCTCCGCGCGTTTCGCCAACTCTGCCGGGTCAACCGAATCGCTCGAAGCCCTGGCGCTCACTCCAATATCCATCTCGATACCTCCCTTTGCGAACTTGGCCTGATGTTACCACCGAACGACACCGGATTCGGCTCCCGCGGCGGCGTACATGACTTCAACCAGAGCCGTCAATAAACGTCGCTGATGCCCTCCGACGTGTCCGGCGCCCAAGCGATGTGCGGCTAGTTGTTCGTCGCCCGGGTGATGGACCTCACGCGTGCCCAGTTTGTCATCGCGAGGAGCGTAGCGACGTGGCGATCTCGTTCCTGAAGGAGACCCTGCTGCCCCGACGAGATTGCCACGCTCCGCTCGCAATGACAGTTCCAGTGAAACTGGGTACGCGTGAGGGCGATGGACACTCGGCTGTCCGACCGGTCGTGCTCCCGGCGCCATGACGCTGCGTAACGGGCGGTACGGCTCAATACTTCCGCAGGGCCGGCGCAGCCACGCCAAGCAACTCCTGCCGCGCAATCGACCATACCCGCGTCAAGGCCTGCTGAACCGCCGCGCAATCCTGGCCGATCATCTTGACGCCCACCCCGTTGTCGTGGGGCAGCATCGAAGCGCCGACGCGAACCTCGGGGCAGGGCTCCAGGTTACGCCTGACCCGGTCCAATATCACACTCGCGCGCCCGCTGTCGCACACGATCAGCAGGGAGCCCAGGGTGCGCGCGGACGCCGCATCTGCAACCCCCTGACCCCCGAAGCCCAGTACGCCGATCCCGGTCAGGTTTCCCGCCTCCGGTTCCAGGTCGAAGGCGTCAAGATAGGCCGGTCGCCCGCTTTGGCCGCGTACCGTGAGCCGGTTGGAGATCCTCTTGAACCGGAAGGACTCCCCCATGGCGACCCTGCCGGGCGTTATCACGTCGCTGAACAGCAGTGCGCCGCCCGGCTCGCAGGCGATCTCAACTGCCTGCTCCAGGCTGGCGTCCCGGTAGGGTATCAACGGGTCCGGCAGATACTCCAGGTACCCGCCCGCCGCGACTTCGAGGCGAACCCGCTGCTCGGCAACGCCCCCGGCCATCGTGTACACCTTCGTCGCGCTCTGGGTGGTCACGTGGGCCCTGGCGCCGGCGCCCACGCTCACCGCGATGCTGTGGCGGTCGTTCTGGAGCAACCCGCCGGTGGGGTTCGCCAGGAAAACGTAGGCCATGTCGGGCACGGCCTCGTCCGGATACAGCGCCTGCTGGACCAGCAGCGGCGGCCTGGTGCGGCTATGCGCCAGCCGGGTCCGCCCTGCCCTCCGTTCCAGCACCAGCTCGATCAGGCCGTTTTGGCCGGCCGAGCCGGCGTCAGCAGACGGCGCCCGGGCCAACAGCATCGAGAATCCGGTCCAGTACCGCGTCCAGCCCCTCACCAGTGCGGCAGTTGGTGAACGCGTAGGGCCGCTCGCCCCGGACGATATCGAGGTCGCGCCGCATCACGTCCAGGTCCGCGCCCACGTAGGGGGCCAGGTCGGTCTTGTTCACCACCAGCAGGTCGGTCTGGGTGATGCCCTGCCCGCGCTTGCGGGGTATCTTGTCGCCCGCCGCCACGTCGATCACGTAGATCTGGTAGTCCGCCAGTGCCGGGCTGAAGGTCAGCGTCAGGTTGTCGCCGCCGCTTTCGATCAGGACGATGTCGGAATCGGGGTAGGCTTCGGTCAACTCCTCAGCCGCCAGCAGGTTGAGGCTGGGGTCCTCCCGCACCGCCGTGTGTGGGCAGGCGCCGGTGGCAACGCCCCGGATGCGCCCGGTGTCGAAGACGCCCTCCAGCGTCCGCGTGACGTGCTCGGCGTCCTCTCGCGTGAAGATGTCATTGGTGATGACTACCGGATGCCGGCCCCGGGCCAGCAGCATCGGCACCAGCCGCTCCACCAGCGTGGTCTTGCCGGAGCCCACCGGCCCGCCGACGCCAATTCGGGGCACACTTCGCATGGTTATTCTCCGGTTGTTTGGGCTGCGGTTAGTAAAAGGTCAGGCCGGCGGAACGGTGTTCCGTCGGCCTCAGAGACGCTCAATCTGGATCGCAGGGTTATCAGACCTGTTTCAGCAGCGTCCCCAGCTTGTCCAGTAAAGCCTGCACGTCGTCCAGGCTCTCGGCGATGTCCTCCTGCGACATCTCGTTTTCGTAGAAGTTCCCGTGCAGGTCGTTGGCCACTGAGAAGAAGCGGTAAACATCCCGATCGCCCGTTTCCGATCGGATCCTGCTGGCGGCTCGGGATAGATGCCGGTGCTTGCCGTGCTCCCACCCGCGCTGCTCGGCGACGGCCTTGAGCATCTGGGCAGCCGCACCCCAGCCCTTTTCGGAGGCCTGCGGCAGGTCGCCGGCGGTCAGCTCCGCCCTGGCTTGGACCAGGAACCTCTGGCTGGCTTGTTGATACGTCTGCGTGGTCATGGTCAATCTTCGGGTGTTCTCTCAGGTTACCAAGTGCGACGCGGCGGTGGCAAGGTCCACCTGCAATTGATCGCGGCGAAGCGGGCCACATCGGGCCGTCGTTCCCCATCACTGCAGCGCCAAAGCGAAGCGCAGCAACGGTGGGTGCCGATTGCGATGTGTTCATTTTGTTCATCCGGGACTGCCAGCTGAGCGACTATGTCGATCGTAGGGTCTCTGGTACTTCCCTGCGGCGTGAGCGTCCGTCAGCTGGCGAACATCCGCACGTCGTCGTGTTCGTGCATCATGGACGCAATGTCGGTCTGCGGAGCGAAGGATGTCATCTCGCGCCAGTCACGATACTGCAACGCCGCCATCGCACCGATTACCGGTTGATGCAGCCCATGCAGGATGCGCTGCGCCTCCGAGTGCGTGATGGGCAGCAGCCGTTGCGCCGCGCCCAGGACGCCCACCGCGAAGCTGTGGCAGTGCATCAGCAGTGCGTTCCCGGCATCGATCCCCACCGCGCCGGCCGCCACTCCCAGCGCGACCGCTCCCGTGCCCGGCGTTTCCCGTTCCGTCACCAGCCGCCGAAACTCGCCGTGAACCGCGCGTCCGGTCTCTCCCAATAGCAACGGCGCCGTTTCGTCCAGGATGCGCCGCCCGGCGTGGCCGGACGCCACCCGCAGTTCCGCCGGCAGCTTCATCGCGTGCAAACGCCAGTCGATTTCCACCAGCGTCGTCAGGTCGCCGTCCCGCGCCGCGGGGTGGGCATTCAGCAACGCGACCCCATCGCACGGCAGGATCGACCAGGTCAGCAGGTTGCGCAGGTACTCCCCCAGGTCGTCGGCGTTACGGACCCAACCCCGCGTCACCATCCCTTCCAACCCTTGCGAGTGGGCATAGGTGCCGGACGGGAAGAACGAGTCGGCAAGCTGCAGGGCGGCCAGATAGCTCGCGCTGGCGTCGGCGCTCATCACGGTTCGCGTCCGCTATACCAGGAAGTGCAGCTGCGCCAGGCTGAGCCGTTCCGCCGGCGGAACCGTGGCGACCTCGCCGTCGACGCGCACCGTGTAGGTGTCCGGGTCGACCTCGATCACCGGCATCCCATCGTTGCGCACCATCTGCCGCTTGGTGATGGTGCGGCAGCCGCGCACCGGCTCGACCCGTCGCGTCAGTCCCAGGTCGCGGTGGACGCCCGCCTCGTAAGCCGCCTGGGACACGAAGGTGAGCGAGGTGCTGGCCACCGCCTTGCCCATCGCGCCGAACATGGGACGGTAAAACGACGGCTCGGCGGTGGGTATCGACCCGTTGGGGTCGCCCATGACCGCCCAGCAGATCATCCCGCCCTTGATGATCATCTTGGGTTTCGCGCCGAAGCTGCCCAGCGGCCACAGCACGATGTCCGCCAGCTTGCCCGGCTCCAGCGAGCCCACCAGGTGCGATATGCCGTGGGTGATGGCCGGGTTGATGGTCAGCTTGGCCAGGTAGCGCAGCGCTCGGAAGTTGTCGTGGTCGGGCGAGTCCTCGGCCAGCTTGCCCTTGAACTGCCGCATCTTGTCGGCGGTCTGGAACAGCCGGGTGAAGTTCTCTCCCACCCGGCCCATGGCCTGCGAGTCCGACGCGTACATGCTGATCACGCCCAGGTCGTGCAGCACATCCTCGGCGGCCATGGTCTCCGGCCGGATGCGGCTCTCGGCAAAGGCCACGTCTTCCGGCACCCGCGGGCTGAGGTGGTGGCACACCATCAGCATGTCCATGTGCTCGGTGAGAGTATTGATGGTGTACGGACGCGTCGGGTTGGTGGATGAGGGCAGCACGTTCAGCTCGGATGCGATGCGGATGATGTCCGGCGCGTGCCCGCCGCCAGCGCCCTCGGTATGGTAGGTGTGGATCGCCCGCCCGCCGATGGCCGCGATGGTGTCCTCAACGAACCCGGCCTCGTTCAGCGTGTCGGTGTGGATCGCCACCGGCACGTCGAACCGGTCCGCCACGGCCAGGCAGCAGTCGATGGCCGCCGGCGTGGTGCCCCAGTCCTCGTGCAGCTTGAGCCCGCTGGCCCCCGCCGCGATCTGCTCCTCCAGCGGAGCGGGATCGCTGGCGTTGCCCTTGCCCAGCAAGCCCCAGTTCATGGGCAACGGCTCGGCGGCTTCGAGCATCCGCGCGATGTTCCAGGGGCCAGGCGTGCAGGTGGTGGCGTTGGTGCCGTCGGCCGGCCCGGTGCCCCCGCCGATCATGGTCGTGATGCCGTTGGACAGCGCGTGGTACACCTGCTGCGGCGCGATCATGTGGATGTGGGAGTCCACGCCTCCAGGAGTGGCGATCAGGTGCTCGCCGGCGATGACCTCGGTGCCCGGGCCAACGACCATGTCGGGATGCACGCCATCCATGACCCCCGGGTTGCCGGACTTGCCCACCGCCACGATGTGCCCGTGGCGCACCCCAATGTCGGCCTTGATGACGCCCAGCACCGGGTCCATGATGATGGCGTTGGTGATGACCAGGTCCAGCGCGCCGTTGCGGTTGGTCGCCTCCGACGCCTGCCCCATGCCGTCCCGCGCCGACTTGCCCCCGCCGAACACCAGCTCGTCGCCGTGCGTGAGCAGGTCCCGCTCGATCTGGCAGACCAGGGAGGTGTCGGCCAGGCGGAACCGGTCTCCCACGGTGGGGCCGTAGAGGTCAACGTACTGCCGGCGGCTGATTCTGGCCATGTCGCTATGCCTCGCTGGTGTCCGTCGGAACCGACGGTGGGTTCAGGAAACCCCGCTTGGCGATGGCTTCCACTGCTTGTGCCCGCACGGCCGGCGAGTCCAGGCTGCCGTCGGTCAGGCCGTTGAGCCCGCGCACCCGGCGCGTCCCGCCAATGGCCACCAGCGTCACGTCCTTGCGGTCGCCCGGCTCGAAGCGCACGGCGGTCCCGGACGGCACGTCCAGCCGCATCCCGAAGGCGGCCTCCCGGTCGAACCGCAGCGCGCGGTTCACCTCGAAGAAGTGGAAGTGCGAGCCCACTTGTATCGCCCGGTCGCCCGTGTTCCACACCGATAGGGTGCGAGTGGGCCGGCCCGCGTTTATCTCAACCGGATCGTCGGCGATGATGTAGTGTTCGCTGGGATTGCTCATCACTGTTTTGCCTTGTCTATTCTGGGACACGTCTCACGCGTACCCAGTTTCACTGGAACTGTCATTGCGAGCGGAGCGTGGCAATCTCGTGATGGCAGTCGGGGTCTCTTTCAGCAACGAGATCGCCACGTCGCTACACTCCTCGCGATGACAAACTGGGTACGCGCGATGTTGCTACACAATGGGGTCATGCACCGACACCAGCTTGGTGCCGTCGGGGAACGTCGCCTCCACCTGCACCATGTCCACCAGCTCGGGCACGCCTTCCATCACGTCCTCCCTCCGCAGCACCTGCCGGCCCAGCTCCATCACCTCGGCGACGGTGCGGCCGTCCCGCGCGCCCTCCAGGATCGACTCGGTGATCAGGGCAATCGACTCGGGCACGTTGAGCTTCAGACCGCGACCCTGCCGTTTGCGCGCCAGGTCGGCCGCGACGTAGATCAGCAGCTTCTCCGATTCCCGTGGAGTGAGCATCATAGGACAAATTCCAAAGGCGGTGTGGTCATCGTTATCGTGGGGAGCGCAACGACGCGGCAGTCTCGTTCCGGAAACAAACCCTCCGGTCTTTGCGAGATTGCCACGCTCCGCTCGCAATGACGGGTTTGCCGGGGCGAGGCGGCGCGTGGCGGGTCACAGCGAGGAAAGGTAGCGGGAGACCTCGTAGTCGGTCACCTCGGAGCGGTACTCGTCCCACTCCAGCTTCTTGTTCTCGATGAGGCTGTTGAACACGTGGTCGCCCAGCGCCTCATAGAGCAGTTCGCTGGTCTCGGCCAGGTTGATCGCCTCTCCCAGGCTGGACGGCAGCGTGCGGATGCCCAGCGACTGCCGACGCTGCGGCGACATCTCCTGCACGTTGCCCACCACCGGAGCCGGCACCTGGTACTGCTCCTCGATGCCCTTGAGCCCCGCGGCCAGCATCGCGCTGAACGCCAGGTACGGGTTGCACGCGGGGTCGGGAGACCGGTACTCGATGCGGATGGACGATTCCTCGCCCCGCTCGTAGCTGGGCACGCGAATGAGATCAGAGCGGTTCACGTGGGTCCACGAAACGTACACCGGCGCCTCGTAGCCAGGGATCAGCCGCTTGTAGGAGTTGACCCACTGGTTGGTCACCAGCGTGATCTCCGGCGCGTGGGCGATCAGCCCGGCGATGAACTGCTTGCCCAACGCCGAGAGGTACTGTTCGTCGTCCGCGCTGTAGAACCGGTTGTCCTCGCCGGAGAACAGCGACTGGTGCAGGTGCAGTCCCGACCCGTTGATGCGCGAAACCGGCTTCGGCATGAACGTGGCGTACACGTTCTGCAGCTGGGCCAGCTCCTTGATCACCAGCTTGGCCGTCATCAGGTTGTCGGCCATGGTCAGCGCGTCGGTGTACTCCAGGTCGATCTCGTGCTGGCTGGGCGCGCCCTCGTGGTGGGAGTACTTGACCGGTATGCCCATCTCGGCAAGGTTGAGCACGGTGTCCCGCCGCAGGTCGGAGGCGGGGTAGCTGGATAGCTGGTCAAAGTAGCCGTCGTGGTCCAGCAGTTCTGGCGCGCCGGCGCTCTTCAGGTAGAAGAATTCCAGCTCCGCGCCCACGTTGTACGTGAACCCCATCTCCGCCGCCTTGTCCAGGTTGCGCCGCAGGACCTGCCGCGGGTCGCCGGGGAAGGTCTGGCCCCGAGGGTGGCGGATGTCGCAGAACATCCGGGCCACGGCGTTCTGGCGCGGTCGCCACGGCAGCAGGTTGAAGGTGGACGGGTCGGGGTGCGCCCGCATATCGCTCTCGTGGTGGCGGGCGAACCCGTCGATGGCCGACCCGTCGAAGCCCACGCCCCGCTCCAGCGCGTCCTCCAGATCGTCGACGGTCACCGCGAATCCCTTCAGCTTGCCCAGGATGTCGGTGAACCACAGGCGGATGAACTTGACGTCGTTTTCCCGCGCGGTCCGCAGTACGAAGTCCCGGGCGGCGGATGTCTCAGTTGTCATGTCTATTCCTCACGTTCGCGTTTTATGCGCCGGTGCCTACACCGCCACGTACTCCCGGACCAGGTTGTGGTCCAGATCCCGTGCGGCGCCTTCCAGCACTATGGCTCCCTTTTCCATCACGTAGCAGTAGTCGGCGATGCCCAGGGCAAAGTCCAGGAACTGCTCGACCAGCAATATCGTCGTCTCGTTCTGCTCCCGCAGCCGGTGCAGCAACTCCTCGATCTCCTGGACGATCGACGGCTGGATCCCCTCGGTGGGCTCGTCCAGCAGCAGCAGGGATGGCTGACGCACCAGCGCCCGGGCCAGGGCCAGTTGCTGCTGCTGCCCGCCGCTCAGCGTGCCGGCGACCTTCTTCGTGTAGGTCTTCAGCGCGGGGAACAGGCCATACATCCTTTCGATGGATTCGGAGCGCCCCTGCTTGCCGGCGAAGGCTTCCAGACCCATCAGCAGGTTCTCGTGCACCGTCAGGTAGGGGAAGATGTGCCGGCCCTGCGGCACGTAGCCGAACCCCGCCTTGGCCCGCTTGTGCGGCGCCCATCGCGTCATGTCCGACTGCCCGAACCGGATCTCGCCGGCCCGGGGGTTCAGCAACCCCATGATCGCCTTGAGCATCGTGGTCTTGCCCACGCCGTTGCGGCCCATGAGGCACACCACCTGCCCTTCCGGCACGTCCAGCGCCACGTCGGTCAGCACCAGGCTCTGCCCGTAGCCCACGGACAGGCCCTTGATGGTCAGGAATGGTTCGGGTTGACGAAACATGGTCATGATGATCTGCCAGTGAAGATCAGTCCGCGGCAACCGGCGCGGCGTGTTCGGCCTCTCGTCGCCCGTTGAGCCGGCCGGCCTGCGGCCGCTGCGACCGGCTGTTGCCCAGGTACGCCCGGATGACCTCCGGGTCCTGCTGCACCTCTTCCATCGTGCCCTCGCTGAGCACCTTGCCCAGGTGCAGCACGGTGACCGTCTGCGCGAACTGCCGCACGAAGTCCATGTCGTGCTCCACCACCAGCACCGACCGCGCGCCGCCGATGGACTGCAGCAGTTCGCCGGTGCGGTCGCGCTCCCGGCGGGTCATGCCGGCCACCGGCTCGTCCAGCAGCAGCAGCTTGGGCTCCTGCACCAGCAGCATGCCGATCTCCAGCCACTGCTTCTCGCCGTGGGACAGCCCGCCCGCGATGTCCTGCGCCCGGTGCTGCAGGCCCACCTCCTCCAGCGTGCTCATGATCCGGTCGCCCTCGCCCCGCCGTGGCTTGCCCAGCAATCGCGTGATCCGGCTGCGGAACCCCAGCGTCACTTCGAGGTTCTGGTACACGGTGAGGCTGGCGAATATCGACGGCGTCTGGAACTTGCGGCCCACGCCCAGCCGAACCAGCTGGTACTCCTGCCGGCGGCTCAGGTCCGTCGTGCCATCGAAGATGATGCGCCCCCGCGTTGGCTTGGACTTGCCCGTGATCACGTCGATCAGCGTCGTCTTGCCTGCGCCGTTGGGCCCGATCAGGAACCGCATCTCCCCGTAGCCGATGGCGAGGTCCAACTCGTTCAGCACCGTGAACCCGTCGAAGCTCACCGTCAGGCCCTCCACGGACAGGATGGGTTTGCTCAGATCCGGCGTCGGGCTGGACCCATTGCGCGAGGCTGAGTTGTTGGTACTGCCAATCATCGTTGTGCTCCAGGAAGCCGGCGTGAGATCGCCCCGCGAACCTGCTCGCGTGACAGCCACCACGGCTTCCGCCAGCCCTCGCCGCGCAGCAGGCCCATGATGCCCGAGGGGAACAGCAGCACCGCCCCGATGAACAGCAGGCCCAGGAAGTACTGCCACATCGCCGGGAACGACTCGCTCAGGCCGCTCTTGGCTCCGTTGACCACCACCGCGCCCAGGATCGCGCCCAGCAGCACGCCGCGTCCGCCCACGGCCACCCAGATGGCGATCTCGATGGATGGCACGATGCCCATCATCGTCGGCGAGATGATGCCCACCTGCGGCGTGAACAGCGCGCCGGCCACGCCGGCAATGCCCGCCGACAGCGAGAATACCAGAGTCTTCAGCACCGCCGGGTCGTAGCCGGAAAAGCGCACGCGGTTCTCGTCGTCGCGCATGGCCACCAGCAGCCGGCCCAGCCGCGAAGAGATCAGCCACCAGCACAGCAGGTAGGCGGCGGTCAGCGCGGTCACGCTGGCGTAGTACAGGATCAGTTGCATCGACGGCGCGTTTAGCGGATAGCCGAAAATCGTCGTGTAGTTGGTGATGCCGTTGGTGCCGCCGGTGTACGCCTGCTGCCCGATGAACAGGATGCTGACGATCAGCGCCAGCGCCTGGGTGATCAGCGCGAAGTACACCCCCGTGATGCGGCTGCGGAACACCAGGTATCCCAGCGCCCCGGCCAGGACCGCCGGAACGATGAAGGTCATGGGTATGGCGAACCAGGCGTACTTGAACGGCGCCCAGAAGAAGGGCAGCTCCGTCAGGCCGCTCCAGAACATGAAGTCGGGCAGCTTTCCGCCGGCCGATTCCAGCTTCAGGTACATTGCCATGGCGTACCCGCCCAGCCCGAAGAACACGCCGTGCCCCAGGCTGAGCATCCCGGCGTAGCCCCAGATCAGGTTCAGGGACAGCGCCAGCATGGCAAAGGTCAGGAACTTGCCCAGCAACGCGATCCGGAAGTCGGACAGCACCGCCGGCGCCGCCAGCAGCACGACCAGCATGATCGCCGGCGCGATCCACGAGCCGATGCGGTCGTTCATCCGCACCGGCGCCGACGCGTTGCGCACCACGGTGATGATCGATGACATGGTCGTCATGGCGCTCTACCGTCCCTTGGCCCGCATCAGGCCGGCCGGCCGCCACTGCAGGAACAGGATCACCATGGCGAACACCAGCACCTTGCCCACCACCGCGGTGGTGCCAAACTCCAGCATGGTGTTCAGCATCCCGATGATCAGCGCCGCCAGGATGGTGCCCGGCACCTGCCCCAGTCCGCCCAGGATCACGACGATGAAGGCGTCCACCACGTAGAACGTGCCCAGCGATGGCCCGATGGGGCCGATCAGCGTCAGCGCGCACCCGGCCACGCCGGCCAGTCCGGAGCCCAGCGCGAAGGTGAAGCTGTCCACCCGCCGGGTCGAGACGCCCAGGCTGGAGGCCATTTCCCGGTTCTGCATCACGCCCCGCATCCGGCGTCCTTCGCTGGAACGGTACATGTAAAAGTAGAGCCCGCCGATGCACGCGGTGACCAGCCCCAGGATGAATACGCGCTTCACGGGCAGCACCAGGTCAGACGTGACCGTGAGCGCGGTGCCCAGCCACGGCGGGGCCACCACCTGCACGTTGGGCGCGCCGAAGATCGTCCGCGCCAGTTGCTGCAGGAACAGGCCGACGCCCCACGTCGCCAGCAGCGTGTCCAGGGGGCGGCGGTACAGGAACCGGATCAGCGCGTTCTCCACCACGTATCCCGCCGCTCCGGCAACCACGAAGGACGCGGGAATGGCGATCAGGAACGTGATACCCGATTGGGCGTCACCGGTGAAGCTGAGCGCCGCCTGCTGCAGCGCGTACGTGGTGTACGCTCCGATCATGATGAACTCGCCGTGGGCCAGGTTGATGACGTTCATCAACCCGAAGGACAGCGCCAGTCCCAGAGCGATCAGCAGCAGGATTGAGCTCAGGCTGAGCCCGTTGAACAGTTGTAGAGCCCAAACTTCCATATTGTGGCCATAAAGGAGTTTGAGGAGGCGGAGGCGCGGATGTTATCCGCAACTGTGGTTCACGGCTACCCGGTTGGTCATTGCGAGCGCAGCGTGGCAATCTCGTTGTGGTCAGGATCGTCGCTACACGAACGGAATCGCCGCATCGCTTCGCTCCGCGCGGTGACAGTTTTGCGGAACTGGGTACGCGTGAGGAGCCTGTGGTTGTGGTCAGAAGCAGGATTCTCAGGATTTGGGGACTTACAGGATTCCAGCCATCCGGGGGCGGATAACACCCAATCCTGTAAATCCTTCAATCCGGCAAATCCTGATTCTGACGGTTGAGACTTACTGGGCCAGCTCCCGGAGGCCGGCGGCCCATTCGTAGCTGTCCAGGTAGGGGTCCGGGACCACCGGCGAGCCGGAGTTCCAGATCTCGTCGATCTGTCCGTCGTCGCGCACCGTGCCGATGCGGACGGTCTTGGACACGTGCTGGTTCTCGTTGTGGATGGTCACCATTCCGCCCGGAGCGGCGAACTGGATGCCCTTGGCGGCTTCCTTGACGGCGGCCACGTCGGTGCTGCCGGCCTTCTCAACGGCGGCCTTCCACAGGTACACGCCGAAGTAGCCTGCCTCGATGGGGTCGTCGGTGACGCGGTTCTCGCCGTACTTGGACTTGAACGCGCTGACGAACTTCACGTTTTCCGGCGTGTCGGTGGTCTGGAAGTAGTTCCACGCCACCAGGTGCCCGGCGATGTTCTCCGCGCCGATGCCGGTGATCTCTTCCTCAGCGACGCTCACCGAGATAGTCGGCAGGTCCTCGGCGGTGATGCCGGCGTCCTTGAGCTGCTTGAAGAAGGCCACGTTGGAGTCGCCGTTCAGCGTGTTGAACACCACGTCGGGATCGGCGGCCTTGATCTTGGTGATCACGGTGCTGTACTCGGTGTGCCCCAGCGGGGTGTATTCCTCGCCCACGGCCTCAAGGCCGGCGGCGGTGAGCTGCTTGTTGATGATCAGGTTCGACGTGCGCGGGAACACGTAGTCGGACCCCAGCAGGTAGAACTTGGTCTTGCCCTCTTCCAACAGGTACTCGATGGCCGGCACAATCTGCTGGTTGGTCGTCGCGCCCGTGTAGAAGATGTTGGGCGACGTCTCCAGGCCCTCGTACTGCACCGGGTAGAACAGCAGCCCGTTGTTGGCCTCGAACACCGGCAGCATCGCCTTTCGGCTGGCGCTGGTCCATCCGCCGAACACCACGGACACCTCGTCCTCCTGGAGCAGCTTGCGCGCCTTCTCGGCGAAGGTCGGCCAGTCGGACGCGCCGTCCTCGATGACGACCTCCAGCTGCTTGCCCATCACGCCGCCCGAGGCGTTGATCTCTTCAATCGCCAGCAGTTCGGCATCATGCACCGCGGTCTCGCTGATCGACATGGTGCCGGACAGGGAGTGCAGTATGCCTACCTTGATCGTGTCGGACTCGGCGGCGGCGGGCTCGCTCGCCGGCTGGGAGGCTGCGCTGGCTGCGGGAGCCGCGGTGGCGGCCGGCGCCGGGGGCGGCTCGGAGCCGCAGGCGGCCAGCATCAGGGGCATGAGAACGGCGGCCACGCCAATGAGCGCGAACCGCATCAGTACAGGCAGTTTGGTTAAACCGGTTAAAGACATCGTGGGTGTTTCCTCCTCTGGGGTGTTTCATCAACGGCAGGTCGCCGCCAACGGTGGTAAAACGACTGCGCCGGACGCGGCGCGCCGGTGTCGATGCCAAATACGCTAGTCCCACGGTGTTACCGGCAAATTGCAACTCTATGACCGTGAAGTTGCGTCGGTGTAAACGACGCGTAACGTCTCCGAACCGCCCCAGCCACGGCAAACCGCGCACCCCAAACCGCTTCCAAACTCCATAAACCACTCTCACGCGTTACGCGTGTGGCGACTGGGAAACGTCAGAATCAGGATTTGCCGGATTTATGGATTATCAGGATTGGAACCGTTTCGTATGGAGATCTCCCAATCCTGTCCAATCACAAAATCCCGTGAATCCTGATTCTGACAATTCACGCAACGTGGGCACTCACCCATACGAAAGCGGGCCGGCTCCAAAGCAGCCGGCCCGCTCTGCCGCACGCCCGTAATCCGCGGCGGCCGCCTATTTCACCCGGCTCAGGTGATGGCCGGCGGGATGGAGATGGGGAAAGGTATGTTGGGGTAGCGTTCCAGCAGCCGGCGCCACGACGCATGTCCCACCGCCTCCGCCCGGCGCACCACGTCCGCCTCGTCGATGGTCAGCACCTTGCTGTCGCGCATAACCCACGCGCCGTCCACCATGACCGAGGTGATGTCGGCCGGCTGCCCGTTGTGCACGAAGGCGGACACGACCCGCAGGGTGGGCACCAGGTGTGGCCGCATCAGGTCCACCACGAACAGGTCGGCCTTCTTGCCCACCTCCAGCCTGCCGGTGATGTCCTCCATCCCCAGCGCCCGCGCTCCGCCCGAGGTGGCCCACTCCAGCACGTCCTCGGGCTGCGGATACACCTCGTCGTTGCGGCGCACGCGCTCCAGGAACAGCCCGGCCCGCATCACCTCCACCATGTCCTCGGCCATGTTGTCCGTCCCCATCCCGATGACGCACCCCGCTGCCTGCAACTCCCGCACCGGCGCGGCCGCGCCCCGGCGGGCGGCGATGGCGGCGTTGTTGGTCACCTTGACCCCCGTCTGGCCCAGCAGCGCGATCTCCGCCGGATTGACGTACCGGCAGTGGGCGGCCAGCAGATCCGGCCCCAGGAAGTCGTTGGCGAAGAGGTAGTGGGTTGGCGATACCCCGCGCGTCCGCATCACCGCCTCGATCTCCTCACGGCTCTGCGACAGGTGGATGGTGTAGCCGACGCCGTGGCGCTCGGCCAATTCCCGGCTGCGCCGCAACAGGTCCGGCGAGCAGGTCTCCGGGGCGTGCGGCGCCGGGAAGCAACTGATCCGTCCCTGCTCCCGCCCGTGCCACGACTCCACCAGGTCGGCGCAGCGCTGCAGGCCGGCGTCGGCGCGGGCCTCGTCGAACCGGTACACCCCGTTCCGGATCTGGGCTTCGTCCACGTCGTTGATGTTTTCCCCCAGAACGAGCCGCAGCCCCGTCCCCGCCAGATCGGCTGCATAGCCGGCAACGTCGGACGAGATTTCCAGCAGACAGGTGACGCCGCTGCGGACCGACTCCAGGACGCCCAGCAGGGCCAGCGTCTGCCGCTCTTCATCGCTGAGCAGCGCCCGGGCCGACACCGGAAAGGTCAGCCGCGTCGGGAACCCGAAGTCCTCCAGTATCCCCCGGTCGCCCGTGGCCAGCAGGTGCGTGTGGCAGTTGATCAGCCCGGGAAAGACCGCCTTGCCCCGTCCGTCCACCACCTCGGCGTCGGGATGCGCCTGCCGCACATCGTCGGTAGGTCCGATGGCCGCGATGCGGTCCTCCACGATGGCAATGCCGGCGTCATGCAGAACGTCCCGTCCCGCGTTGCCGGTCACGATGGTCGCGTTGGCGATAACGGTGGTCATGTCCACTCCACAGAACCCCTTATAACCGGGATTCAAGCCTACACAGTTTGCGGCGGGGAAACGTCAGAATCAGGATTTTCAAGATTTTGGGATTATCAGGATTGGAACCGTTCCCTGGTGGATATCTCCCAATCCTGTCCAATCATAAAATCCCGCAAATCCTTGTATCTTGAAGAAGCCAACGACGCGGCAGACCGTTAGTCCTGGGGCTCGCTGCGCGAAGCCGGGAAGCAGCAAGGTCGCCGCGCCAGGACCTTTCCAAAGTAGCTTTTGTCATTGCGAGCACAGCACGGCAATCTCGCTCCGGGGGCATGACTCATACGGGAAAGCCTTGTTGCATCGACGGGATTGCCACGTCGGTCCGTTCCTCGCAACGACTTTGGAAAGGCCCGGTCGCCGCGTCGTTCGCCCTTGGCTAGCCCGCACAGTTGTGAGGGGCTGACTGACCAGACCCCGTATTGCAAAGCAGGATAGTCCGGGGATGGCCGCGCACGCCAAACCAAAGATGCGCGGAGTGTAAAACATCATGACCACCGCGACAATGACGATCATCGGCATCGACGACTACCTGCGTGCCCGGTTTGTCATCGCGAGGAGCGACGTGGCGAGCTCGTTCCCGGGGTAGCGTTCCTTGCCCCAACGAGATTGCCGCGCGTCGCTCGCAATGACGTCTCCGGGGAAACTGGGTACGCGTGAGACTGCGTTTGCTCCTCGTCGGGACCGGAACCGCTTCCGCAGAGCATATAATCCGGTCTGGCATATCAGATAGACCGGTCACATTTTCAACTTCGGAGAAGCGATATGAGCGCAATCGAAACCTGGGGCGAGATGGTGCGGGTGGAGCACGCCCAGTCCGACCGCATGCGCGGCGTGCGGCCCACCGATACCTGGAGCCAATCCGCCACCCAGTTCAGGGCCGACCCGCACCGCACCGGCGATCACACCGTCGAGGCGCTGCGCTCGCGCGTGCTGCCCGGCGAGACCCTGCTGGATATCGGAGCCGGCGGCGGACGGCTGGCCCTGCCCCTGGCGCTCACCTGCAGCGCGGTCACCGCCGTGGAGCCGTCGCCCAGCATGTGTGCCGTGCTGCGCGAGACCGCCGACGAGTACAGCATCGAGAACGTGTCCATTGTCGAGTCCGGCTGGCTGGACGCGGATGTAGAACCCGCCGACGTGGCCCTGTGCAGCCACGTGGTCTACGTCGTCGAGGACATCGGAGCCTTCGTGCGCAAGATGGACAGCCACGCCCGCCGCCTGGTCATGGCCGTGGTTTTCGAAGCGTCGCCGCTGTCGCAGGTCTACGGGCTGTGGGAGCAGGTCCACGGCGAAATGCGGCACGCGCTGCCGTCGCTGCCCCAGTTCCTGCCGGTGCTGGAGGAGTTAGGCATCCAACCCGACGTGACCGAACTGGACCACCAACCGCCCCGCACATTCGCCAGCGTCGAGGAAGCCCGGGAAGCCGTCGCCCGCTGGCTCTTTATCAACCCAGACACCGACGCCATGACCCGCCTGGATCACATCCTGCAAGACGCCTTGCGCGAGGAGAACGGCGCCTGGCAAATCGAGGGCGCGCAGCCCTCACGCCCGAACATCGTATCGTGGGAAACGGGTCACGCATAGCAGCGATCACTCGTGATGATCAGAGTGACAGATCATCGTCGGCAAATGAAAATCCCCAGCGAGCGCGGCCACGATGTTGGCGTCTTTCGATTCGGAGTAATTTTGATGCGTGTTATCGACGCTGAAGGTACCTTTTGGCTCGCATCGAACCCTGAGAAACGTGTGTTTGGCAGGCTGAGGTTCGATCCACAAAACGGTGCCCGGCTCACTACCCAAGGCACGTTCTTCGACGAAGTGGAGGTCCGGCCCGGAGGAATGCGCCCCAGCAATACGCCGGTCAGGATTTTGGGACTGCTCGGAACAGAGGAAGTTACCTTGGTCAACGGTTCGTGCGTCAATCGCAAAACGCAATTCTCGGCCAGGGAGAACATCGGACCATTCTTCGTGGAAGAGTATTCCATACCTTTCGTTGCTCAGGGAGCCCATTTTCCGGAAACTGAACTCCCCACGTTTGAGACGTTGTCCCTTAGATGCGATTACCTAGAACCGTGGGTGAACGATCAGCTCATATCGCGTGGAACCGTGCAGTCTAGCGACGGTACCAAATTGCAGCTGACCGCAGTTACGAACAAATCCTCTTCGTCGCCTGCAGCATTTGGGGAAGCCCAAGTTTTCTCTTCGATCGCTACGAGCGAAACTTTGTTCGATGCCTCGTTTACGCAGGAATCTCAATTGAACCTGACGTTCCATCCATGCGAAACTTTGGAAGGAGTTTTGTCGTATTGTCGGAGCCTACAGCATTTGTTGACCATCGCGGCGCTTAGACCCTCCAGGATTCTGAGCGTCGGTCTGACCTTTTCATCACGCGATGCCCTTGCTAGTAGTCCAACCACAGATAACTATACAAAGCTTTGTTTCTTGGACCATGCGGCCCGGATCCCTCATGATGGTTACGTGCCCATACCACAGAATATGCTTTTCACCGTTGATCAACTCGGCGGAGCGAATTTTGTAGCCAAGTGGTGCGAAATTGGGGCATTATTCGAGCCTGTAATTGACCAGTTGATGACCCCTTGGTATTCGCCGTGGGCGGATCCTGAGAATGCTTTCTTCAGCGCAGCCGCAGCGGCCGAAACGATGATCAGGATTGATACTGGCCGACAAAATTTCACCTTCAAGATCGAGCTTTCGATCCTCGCGGAAAGTGCCGGGTATGCGTTCCAACAACTAGTTGGCGACGTCGACCAATGGGCTAGCGAGATTGTCAGGGTTAGGAACAACCGTGTTGTGCATCGCGGATTGCACGAAACCGCCGCGATGCCGAACTGGTATACGATGTATCGTACCCTCTATCATTTGGTAATAGTGCACCTTCTGAAAAGGTGCAACGTAGAGGAAATGCGAGTCGATCTGGTGTCGCGTAATCTGGCCACGATAGTATCCGGTCGGTAAGAGTTCAGAGTGGTATCCGCATTTGCAGGCTCCGCTTATTTGTGAACCCGGGTCACAGCGGCACACGGTCGGCCAATTGATACCTTCTCCGGTTGAAATAATGACGCCCGTTGCGCAAACTGCGCCGTGTGGGAGATTCTGGCGCTGACCACACTGCGATTTCCACCGCCCTGACTTACCGGCCGCTAGTCACGGAAATCGCCTCCGACGGCGGCGTGTCATCATCACCAGCGGCCCCCTAATCAAAAACGGCTCCAATTGGAGCCGTCAGAAGTTCGCGCTGGCACCGGCGGAAGGAATCGAACCCTCGTTTTCGGTTTTGGAGACCGATGCGTTACCACTACACCACGCCGGTACGGTCTATCTATTCTAGCAACCGACCCTATCCTGCGCAACACGCGCACCGACCACACTAGGGCCTTTCCAAAGTAGCTTTTGTCATTGCGAGCGCAGCGCGGCAATCTCGCTCCGGGGGCATGACTCATACGGGAAAGCCATGTTGCATCGACGGGATTGCCACGTCGCTCCACTCCTCGCAATGACTTTGGAAAGGCCCTGCGACCACACGCGTACCCGCTTCGTTTGTTACGTCGATAAACAGGATGGACAGGATTTCATTGATTGCTGGAAACGCTCCGCACTCTGGACGGCGCCATAAGCAGGGCGGGGAGCCGGTGATGTCAGCATCCTATTTATCCTGTTCATCGATGTAAATTTGCTCTCTTCGTCGTCAAACTGGGTCAGCATGAGATTGCGCCGGCGCTGTGGCGGGGGCGTCATGCGCTATCGAGACCGCCGCCGGAGCATGCCCCGTCGGCCGGTTCAGCCAGCCCGACCACAGGAACGTGATGAAGACCAGCACCACCAGGGCGATCACCACCGCCAGCGCCAGGCAACCGTATCGCGCCATTGACGGGCGGGGCTACGAGGCCGGTATGACGGGCAGCCGCAGCCGCGACGGATGCTGCTCGTTGTGCACGATGGTCTGCACCACCGGCACGCACTCCGTGGCGGCCCAGGGGTCGCCGCCGGTGTTGAAGTTCCGGTCGAACCGGGGGAAGTTGCTGCTGCTGATCTCCAGCCGGACCCGGTGGCCGGCCTTGAACACGTTGCTGGTTGCCACCAGGTCGATGGTGTACTCCTCCACCGCGCCCGGCGTGATCGGCACCGCGGCGTCCGTGCCCTTCCGGTAACGGCCCCGCATGATCCCGTCGACCAGCGCCCGGGCCGCGCCGCACGGCTCCACGTCCACCAGCTTGGCGGTGAAGTCGGTATCCTCCCCGGTGGTTGACGCGAACAGCGTGACCGTCAACGGACCCGTCACCTCCAGGTCCTCCGTCAAGGGCGGCGTGGTGTAGCACAGCACGTCGCTGCGGTTCTCGATGAACTGCTGGTCGTAGGATCCGCCCGGCACGAAGGACGGCCCACAGCAGAGCGGCCCGCCTCGCGTGGGCACCGGGTCCCGCGGATCGTACAGGAACACGTCCGCCGCCTCGTCGCCCGGGGCGTCGACGGAGAGCCCGCCGTCGCCCGACGACGAGTTGGCCTTGCCGCCGCTGTGCAGGTAGTAGTCGGTGTACTGCGTCCGCGCCAGCGGCCATTCCTGCTCGCTGCGCCACTTGTTGTCGCCCATGACGAAGATGCGCACCGGCGCTTCCTCGTTGGCGCCGTTCGCCTCGCCCTTGAGCCAGTGATCGAACCACCGCAGCTGGATGCCGTCGGTGTCGATGGCCGGCCCGGCCGCGCCCAGCCCGAAGAAGAAGTCGCCGGAGGTCTCGCCGAAGGGGCCGTGATGCCACGGGCCCACGATCAGCCGCTGCCCGTCCCTGGCCGTCGCGTCCTCCGCGTGCTTGCGCATCCCGGCAAAGTTCCGCAGGGTGCCCAGCAGGAAGATGTCGTGCCAGCCGCCGATGTGCAGCGCCGGCGTGGTGATGTGCGGGTAGTGGTCCTCGATGCGCCAGCGCTTCCAGTACTCATCGCTGCTGGAGTGCTTGATCCAGTCGTAGAAGTACCCTGCCAGCGGCTCCTTCAGGTGCGGCAGGTCGACGATGGGCTGGTGGCGGAAGGCGCAATCCAGCTCGTTGAACGCGGCCAGCAGTCCCTCGCGGGTTCCGTCGGGCACGTCGTGGCGGCTGCTGATCGCGCCCATGTTGGCCATGGTGAGCTGCCGCATGGTCCACGACAGGGCAAAGCCCCAGGCCAGCGCGCCGCCCTGGTAGGTCCAGCCCTCGTAGTAGTCCGAGGCGGTGATCCCCGGCGCGATGCAGGTCAGGGCCGGCGGGTTGGTGATGGCGCACAGCCACTGGGTAGCGCCCACGTAGGACCGGCCGAACATGCCCACCTTGCCGGCGCTCCAGGGTTGCTCGGCGCACCAGGCCACCGTGTCATACCCGTCGTTGGGCTCGTCCAGGAAGGGGTAGAACTCGCCCTCCGAGGCAAACCGTCCCCGCGTGTCCTGGATCACCACCGCGTACCCGTGGGACACGGCCCGCATCACGTCCATGCCGCCGCCCACGCCCTGGAACTTGTCATAGGGCGTGCGTTGCAACAGCACGGGCGTCGGGTCGTCCACGTCCGGACGGTACACGTCGGCGTACAGGGTGACGCCGTCCCGCATCCTGACCGGCACGCCGAATTCGCTGCGGAGCTTGGTGTAAGGGCCCATCAACTCAGCTGGCATAACGTCACCTCCAGATTGGCGCCATTATACACAGCGCGACCGGACGCTCACGTCATCGGTCATTGCGAGCGAAGCGCGGCAATCTCGTCGCCGATCAGGGTTTGATGCTGGATGACGCGCTTACTGCGTCCGGAACTGCGGCGCCATCAGCCCCACCTGCAGCGACGGCGGCAGGTTGTTGCGCGTGACCTGCATGCGGCCCTGGGGCTGCAGGCTTCCCTCGGCCACTCCCAGTTCCCGCAGGAACGCCTCCGGACCTTCTGGCTCCACGGCCGAGGGCTCCCGTTCGCCCCGGTAGTGCATCGGGATGAGCCAGCGCGCGTCCAGTTGCTGCGCCGTCTGGTTGATGGCGCGATATGAAAGCAGGTTGTGGTCGGATCCGCCGGCCGGGGCCAGCACCACTTCGGCCGGGCCGATGAGGTCGATCTGCTGCGCCGTCAGCGGCTGGGTGATGTTCCCCAGGTGGCACACGTTGATTCCGTCCAGCGCGATGGCGAACGCCACGTTGCGCTTGCTGCGTGGGGTGTCCTCGGGCAGCGGCGTCATCACCGCGCGGATGGTGATGCCCTGGAACTCATACTCGCCGGGCGTGTCAAACACCCGCGGCTGGCCGTCGACCTCACGTGCGCTGTTGTGCATGGGGTCGTCGTGGCTGACAGTGACCCCCACCGCGTCGACCATCTGCCTCGGGTCGACCTGCACGCCGAGGCCACCGACGCCGGAGGCATAGGGGTCGGTGATGATCGACAGGCCCGCGTTGGTTGACCGCAGCCTGAAACAGGCGTGTCCCAGCCAGTAGATGTCCATGGGTTTCTGAGGCTACTCCGCGCCGTGGTCGGGTTTGGCGGCGAACCGGTCCAGCAGAGCCCATCCTGCGGGCACCGCCAGGCTCGCCACGATGAGCTTTGCCAGGTCGCCGGCGACGAAGGGGAGCAGGCCGCACTGCCACACGTTGGCGCAGCCCCAGGCCTCCGCCACGTTGGCCGGCAGGAACAGGTTCAGCTGGATCAATCCTGGCACGTAGAGCACGGCGTTGCCCAGCAGCATGGCCGCCAGTATCCAGGGGCGCCGGTTCCATCCCCGTTGGCACAGCCAGCCCACCAGCGCGGCCGCCGGTATGAAGCCGACGATGTATCCGCCCGACGGCAGCAGCCAGAACCAGCCGGAGGCTCCGCCGGCGAAGAAGGGCAGGAAGGCTCCCTCTACGGCGTAGAGCGCCAGCGCCAGGCCGCCGCGCCAGCCCCCCAGCATCGCGCCCACCAGCAGAACGGCAAAGGTCTGCCCGGTGATGGGCACGGGCGTGAACCCCAGGGGTATCTTGATCTGCGCGAATAGCGCGACCAGCAGGCTGCCGGCGACGATCAGGGCAACGTCCCTGGCGATGCGTCGCGCGCCGGCCGATTCGGGCAGAATCAGGTCCGCGAGGGTGCCGGGGAGGGGTGGAGAGGGGAGGGAAACAGCGGTTCGCGTTTGCATTTCTCTAATATCGTACCACTTGCCCCACGCCCGTCAAACGAAACGATTTGTGCATCTCATTCAATTTTGCCGCACCTAAGTCCGCTCTACCGGGAGTATTGCAGTCATCATGAGTGCCCGGCCGGTACCGTCACACGTTGCTGGCGCAGATTGCTGTGCGATACGAAGAGTGCGGCATATAATTGCGCGTGTATGTCACACCAGCCAGGTTGAGCAAAGGGCGATAAAGCAATGAGATTTCTGATCAATCGATGGCGTCAGGTCGGCACACGACTCTACCTGGCGCTCGTTTTCGCCGTGGCGCTCACGCTCCTGTCCAGCGCCGTCGGCATCTATTATTTCGAGCGCAGCGGAGACCTCAGTTACCGGATCCGCTCCGAGTCCGCACCGGCCGTCGACGCCGCGTGGGCAGCGGCCCTGTCCGCCGAGAAGCTGCGATCATACGGCCGTGAAGTCATCGCCGGTTCCGGCTCTGCCCCCACCGTCGCCGCCGCCTCTCGGGCGGAAGTGGGAGAACTCCTGACTGAGCTGGAAGATTCGCTGAGCCGGTTGGTTGCGCTGGAGGACATGGAGTTCCTCGCGCTGGCCGTCCAGGACGCCGCATACGGAATGGCCGGCGTAATTGACCGTTTGACAGCCGGCCCCGCCGCGTCGGAGAGGCCGGCCCTGGTGGCCGAGTTCAACGACAGCAGCGATGCGCTGGACCAGTCGGTCGGCCTCCTGGTGGACGGCGCCGGCCAGTACGCCGACGTGAACCTCGATGCAACGGTGGGCAGTTTCGACCAGGGGCGCGTATTGCTGGCGACTATTTGCGCGATCAGCGTGGCGGCCGCCACCCTCACGGCGTGGATCTGGGTGGGCAACGGCGTGTTGCGCCGCCTGTCCCGCGTGTCGGACCGGATGCGCAGCATGGCCCAGGGCGACCTGGATACGCCGGTGCCCGAGGTTAGCCGCGACGAAATCGGTGAGCTCGCGCGGGCCCTGGAGGTCTTCCGACAGCATGCCCGTGAGGTGCAGCGTCTCAACCTGGTGGAACAGCTCTACCAGGAGTTGCGAGAGGCGAACAACGAGCTCCAGACCATGCAGGCGCGGCTGGTGGCGCAGGAGAAGCTGGCGGCGCTGGGTGAACTGGTCTCCGGTGTCGCCCATGAGATCAGCAACCCGCTGAATTTCGTGACGAACTTCACCCAGGGAGCCACCGAGCTCCACAGCGAACTCACCGAGATGCTGGAAACCTACCGCGACGGCATGAAGTCCGAGGACGTTGCCCTGCTGGACGATATCACCAGTGAAATGAGCGACAGCCTGGGACGGGTGATCACCAATGGCGGCCGGGCGTTGGCTATCGTCGAGCGGATGCAGGGCTTGAGCGTGGATACCCGACCACCGGAACTGGCGGACGTGAATGCGGAGTTGCGGGACGCCGTCCTGTCGGGCTGCGGTGACTACGACCTGGCTCCGGCATTTGACCTGGACGGCAACATCGGCTCGAGGCCCATCGTCGTCGATGAATTCAAGGAAGCGGTGGGCAACCTGGTTACCAACGCGTGCTATGCGATGAACCTGAAAAAGACGGAGTTGGGCGACGATTATGCGCCCGCGCTGTCCGTATCAAGTCGCCTGGTGAACGGCGTGGTCGAGATCCGGGTGCGGGACAACGGGCCCGGCATCGCTGACGACGTGCGGGACCGGATCTTCAACCCCTTCTTCACCACGCAGGAGGGCGTGATGGGCGCCGGCCTGGGCCTGACCATCGCCGCCGATGTGGCTCGCCGCGCCGGTGGCGATCTGCAGGTGGACACGGTGCACGGCGATTACGCCGAATTCCTGATGACCGTGCCGGTATCCGAGAACGTGGCAGTCGACCCGGACGATGATGACGATGCCCGGTGCTAGGGCTGCGATGCGCGACACAACGACAGGCTCACGCGTACCCAGTTTACCGAAGAGGGACAACTTGCATGGATACACGGGATGGATAGGGTGGATGAGAGGGACTCGTCAGCTTGTTGAGCATCCCATTGGACCCTATTGTGTGCTCGTTCCATCCACTTTCGCTCTTGACTGATGTAGAGCATCTCATCAGTTCGATCATGTCCATCCTGCGCATCCATGCAAACTTCGCCTGCTCCGGGAAAGCGGGTACGCGTGAGAACGACCGATTGATGCATGCGCGGTGCGGACGCGCTACCTCCAGTCGTGTCCGGAACTGGCGTGAAATTCCATATCGGCCCGCAGCGGCCACGCCCGTTCCACCACGACGTTGAGCGTGTTGTCCCGGCGGGAAACCTCGCCTTCAATGACGACCAGCGGCCGCCGCAGCACGTGCTTGAGCGTCTCCCAGCGCTGCTCCCAAACGGCCACCGGTATCAACCCGAATTCGTCCTCCAGGGTGAGAAACACGGCCCGGGCCAGGGGACGCTGCCGCCTGACGACCCGGCCCGCCACGCGGACCACATCGCCTTCGCGGCAACCCTCCAGGGTGTCGCTGCTATGCACGCCTCTCAGCTCGTGGCGCGCCAGTTCCATGATGTGACCATCCGGGCAGAGGCCCAGCATGTCGTATTCGTCCAGCATCAGCATGGACCGGTTCTTCGACGCCACCGCCGCCGGCGCTTCGGCCACCGCCAGGGGTAACGCCAGCTGGCCGCGGCGCGCGTCCGGCACGTAGCCGGCCCCGATCTGCCACAGCGCGCTGCCCCGGTCGGTGACATCCGGCAGGCTGTCCATTGCGCCGGCGCGGGCCAGGTTCTCCAGGGCCCGGCGCGGCAGGCCGGAGCGCGCCAGCACGTCCGCCAGGCTTCTGAATTCGCCGGCCTCCCGCGCGCGCAGCAGAATCTCCCCCAGGCGCCGGTCCACGCCCTTCACAAAGATCAGCCCCAGCCGCAGGGTGCGTTCGCCCTCGGCGGTGCAGAGCAGATCGGAACGATTGATGTCGGGGTGGGCCACCCGCAGGTTGATCCGGCGGGCGTCCTGCTTCAGCGTGTCCAGGTCCCAGAACCCCATGGGCTGCTCGTTGAAGAGCGCGACGTAGAACTCCAGCGGGTAATGGCGACGCAGCCAGGCCATCTGGTAGGCGGTGAAAGCGAACGCCAGGGCGTGGCCCTCGGGAAACATGTAGTGGGGGTTGAACTTCCCGAAGATCGCCTCGGCCGCTTTTTCGGGAACGCCACGCTCGCGGGCTCCCTGCAGGAACCGCTGCCGGTACTCCGCCACCAGGGCGGCGCCGTTGCGGCGTCCGAAAGCGCGACGCATGCGGTCCGCGTCGGCGGCGGTGAAACCGCCCACGTCCATGCCCAGCTGCACCACCTGGTCCTGGAACATGATTACGCCCAGCGACCTTTCCAGGGCCCCTTGTTCCAGGGGATGAGCATATTCCCAGTCGAACCCCTTGCGCCGGCGCAGAAACTCCGCCACGCCGTCATGCGCTCCCACGCCGGGGCGCACCGCCGCGATCTCCAGGGCCAGCTCGTAGATGTCCTGGGGATGCATCCGCACGATGGTCTGCATCTGTGCTGCCGACTCCACCTGGAAGACACCCACGGTGTCGCCGCGCCCCAGGTCGTCAAAAACGTCCTGCTCCCGATAGTCGATCCGGCTCAGGTCGGGCTCAATGCCGGTGCGGTTCCGGACCAGGCGCACCGCCTGCTGCAACTGGGACAGGGCTCCCAGGGCCAAGAGGTCGATCTTCACCATGCCGGCGTCATCCACGGTCTCCTTGTCCCACTGGCCGATGTAGCGGCCCGCGATGGCGGCCGGCTGCACCGGCATGAAGTCGGTGAGGGCGGTGGAACTCAGCAGCATTCCGCCCGGGTGCTGCGCCACGCCCTTGGGAAAACCCTGCAGGCTGTCGGCAAGGGCGAAGAGGCGGTCCCAACCCGGCCGCTTCACCAGTTCAGCGTAGCCCGGCAGATGGGGAAGTTCCGACACGGAGTTGGAATCCAGCCGGCGGGCCACCGCGCCCACCTCGTCAGGCGGCAATCCCAGGGCCTTGCCCAGGCCCCGCACCACTCCGCGCGCCTTGTACGTGGGGAACATACCCGTCAACACGGCATGGTCCCAACCCCACTCCTCGATGATGCGCAGTATGAGACTTTCACGTATGTCCCGGGGAAAGTCCAGGTCAATATCCGGCATGGATGTGCTCTCGGACGACAGAAAACGGTCCAGCGCCAGGCCGTAATCCAGCGGGTCAACGTGAGACAGGCCAATCAGGTACCCGACCAGCATGGACACCGAGGAGCCGCGCCCCCGCCCCGGAGGGAGCCACTCCAGGGGCGTTTCCTGGTGTCCCCATCCCAGCTCCAGCATGACCTCGCGGGCCAGTTCCACTACCCGGTGATAGACGAGAAAGAACCCCGCCAGGCCATGCTTCCGGATGAGCCCGAATTCCTCATCCAGGCGTTCTCTCACCCGCCGGTCGCCGCCGCCGTAGCGTCGCGCTGCCGACTCCTCGCAGAGCCGCTCCAGCCATGATTGGGCGTCGTAGCCCGGCGGGGTGGGCGCCTCTGGGAAACGATAGCTGCTGGTCACGAAATCCAGCGCGCCGAAATCGGAACACCGCTCCGCCAGGGCAAGTGTGTTGACAAGCGCCTCCGGATATTTGCGGAAGCGTCGTTCCATCACATTTCTTGCTTGCAGATCATAGTTACCGTTGACCTTAAGACTGTTACGTATCTCGCTTAGCGAAGAGTTCAAGCGCATGGCCGTAAGCGAGTCGTGCAGCCGTGCGCGGGAGGCGTCGTGATACCAGGGAGCGCCGGTGGCAACGCAGCCCAGGCCACACCGTTCCGCCAACTGCGACATGCGCTCGTTGCGGGCGGTGTCGCCATGGGCCAGATGCTGTTGCAGCTCCAGAAATACCGAGCCGGCGCCGAACCAGCCGGCGTATCGCTTCGCCCGCTCCTCCGCCACGCTCCAGCGGCCGGCGGAAATGTCCTCCGCTAGCAGGCCATCGGGGTCCCCCAGCAGCACGATGAGACCCTCGGCGTGGGGCTCCAGGAAGCGGACGTCCAGAACCGGCGTGGTGCGTCCGCCCGTCACGTGCGCCAGCGAAATCAATCGACACAGATTGGAGTAACCCGCGCCATTCTCCGCGATAAAGGTCACCGGGCCACTCCGGTCACCCTCGCGTACGGTCAGGTCGGCGCCCAGTATCGCTAGGATGCCGGCGGAGCGGCACTCCTGCACGAAATCCAGCGCGCCGCACAGATTGCTCGTATCGGTCACTCCCAGCGCCGGATACCCGTAACAGCCGGCCCGTTCCACCAGCTCTGCCGGAGACGAAGCCCCAGCGCCGAAGGAATACCAGGAGTGGGCGCGCAGCTCGATGAAGCCGGTGGACAAGTCAGTAACCCTGCTGATACCACTCGCCGGTGGCGAGGTCGCGGTACACCGTGAGCAACTTGCCTCCGTCCACCACCAGGCGCCAGTACCTCCGGCGGGCCGGATCCGGCATCCACCACTCAGTATCCACTTCCCACAGATCAACCACTTTCCGGACGGAATGCGACCCCACTGCCCGCGGCATATTCTGGACCTCGGCAACGGCCACGGAGGCGACCCTGCCCAGCGGCATCAGCTCGGAGCCCAGGGCCCACCGCCGCTCCGGCAAGGGAGATCCGAGAGCCAACGCCACCGGACGGTCAACCCCGTCAATCGTCGGGACGGCAACACCCCGGCGCTCCGCCAGCCACAGGCCCATCTGCCGGCCAGCCAAATGCACCAGGCCGGACACCGTGAGCGACAGGTCCGTCAATGCTGCGCAGGGCCAGCGGCCTTGACCCCGGTTGTCCTGGGCATTCAACCCGGCCAGGATCGTTGACGCCAGACTGTCGGAGGAGCCGGCGGGGGTGCGCAGCCGCCGGTCAAACCGCCAAACGCCATTGGGTGAAAGTTCGCCTTCGATCGATACTTCCGTTATCCCTCTGCCCTGAAGGCCGGGAGCCTTCCAGATGCGTTCGGACAACAGGCGAACCCCGGCTTCCCAACCGGAAACCGTATCCACCGGAAACGGGAACTCCATGCGCTCGTGAAGAACCTCCGGCAGAGCCGCCGGAACCACCGGGTCGTCATCAATGCCCTGGGCCAGTTTCCAGGTACGGTATCCAACGACACCCAGGAAATCCGCCAGGACGTGCGCCGGCATCGCGGCCACGTTGCCCAGGGTTGCGATGCCAAAACCGCGCAACCGCGCCGTGGTGTCCGGGTTCAGCGGAAGCCACGACACCGGCCAGGGCGCCAGCCATCGAGCGACGTTTCCCGGGGCCGTGAACCCCTTGCCGACCTTGGCGCTGGCCGCCGCGCAGTAGGCCGGCAACTTGCCTGACGCCAAACCCAGCCGGGGTTGCAGGCTGGCGTCAACCGCGGACAGGATCGCCGACTCCAGCCCGGATGCTCCACCGTACATGGCCGCCATCCCGGTCAGGTCCAGGTAGAAACGACCGTAACCGTCCGGCTCCACCCGATCCACAACCTGAAACAGCGAGAGTGTCAGGTCATCGTTGAATGACGACAAATATTGGTCATCTATGGTTAAAACCATCGCCTCAGCACACCGGGACAATGCCTCAGACAACGTCTGTCCGGCGCGGACGTCTCCGGCTTCCGGCGAGGCGTCCACCACCAGGCGGCGGCCGGAGTCTCCGGTGGCCACGATCAATGCGCGACCAGCCAGATCAGGCCGTCGCGCCAGTTCGGCCTTTACGGGAAAGTGCGTAACCAGCAGGCATCCGACTGCGGTGTCCATACGCCACAAGATAACAGTACAGACGTTCTTATGGCATGTCCGGATGTCATGAAAATCCCGCGCGTTCGCCACATGAGTTGGCGAGGCGCGCGGGCCAGGTTAGCGTTCAGAGCGCTTGGCGCGTCGTTTTACGTTGCCCGGGCGTTGCCTGGGCGATTTCGCAGCAGCCTGGGGATAAAGAGGGACTTCACCTGTTGAGATTCCGAGGACTGATCGGGCGACCCCGGATAGGAGAGCTCAGAGATGACAACTGCGGGCTGGGCGCCGCTGCCGCTACCACGCCTGTAAATGGCGACGATGAGGTTTCCTCCAATGACGACCACTATGTAGACGAAATTGGACAACGCGACCCAGATAAATCCGAGATGCAACTTCTCCAACAACTCGTCCTGGGTGTATCCCAGCGCGGCGAAATCGATATCCCAGGAATACAGAAGGTTGTGGTCCGGCTGGGGCAGCGAACTGGGCGCCAGGTAGAGCGTCAGGATGCCGGCTCCGCCGAGGGCCGACAGCACGATAATCGCCGTCACCACCGACCAGAGCAGGAACCGCAGGTCGCGTTCACGCGGTGTGATGACCGGGTCGCGCAGCACCAGCAGGGTGATGAACACGACGCCCAGAACAGGCAGGACGACCGTCAGATGTATCCACGATCCAACGTTGGAGATAACCATGACGCAGCAATAAACGAAAGCCAGTGGCAAAAGCGCAACCCATGCCGCCCTTTGCGGAGCTCGTTTCTCGCTGACATTTTTGGAGTACTGCCATTTCCACAAGAAGTCGAACATCAGCCCTGCGATCAGCGCCAGAGCCAGGTTCACCATAAGGGCCAGCAAACAGGGAATCGGCGTACCCGCGAAATCGGCGATGGTGTAGAAACCGTAGTTGTCCATGCGGATCAGGGGCATCTGCAACAAGGGAGTGCTCAGGAGAAAGAACAACGATACGAAGAAGAATTCTCGCAGTTGATCCCCCTTGCGCATCCGGAGAAATCCCTGGGTCAGCACCAGCCCCATGACGATGGCGATGAAGAAGGTCAGGATCCAGTCTGCCGTCCAGCCAAGGGAGGCCAGCACATACCCACCGCCGGCGACGCACAGGCCCGGCAACAGGAAGCGAGAGAGGCAAAAACGGATGGAGTCAGACAGATTGGATGAAGCGATCAATCTGTCCCCGGTGTGCGGGCCGGCGGCGCTGAGATCCGATAACGCATCCGCAGAGTCATCCGCCATGCCAACGTCTGAGAGGTCTGCCGAAGACCCTGGGTGAAGCGCGCCGGATCGATCTCGGCCGTCCAAACCCGCCAGGGTTATCAGTCCTTCGACCTCGACCGATGACAATTCCAGAGCTTTGCCGAACGCTACCAACCGTTGCTGAGTCGGGCGGGTCGCGCCCGACTCCCAGCGGGACACGGTGCTGTGGCTGTAGCGTTCCCCGTACTGACCATCCACATCCGCCATGCGGCCCAGCAACTCTTCCTGAGTAAGCCCCTTACGGCCGTCTGGCTGGGTGAAGGACTCGCGATAGGCCCGCATGAGCATCCCCACCTGGGCGGCTCTCAACCGGCGGTCATCGCGTTCCAATACCATCTTTCTGAACACTATGGCAGCGACATGTGCAAATTGGCTTTTGCACAGACTCTCGGAAATCTCCCGCTTATTATCCCGCACTGCCCAACTAGTGGCAAGTCAAGTTGGCAGGTTGTTCACATCAACATCGTGAAACATCAAGCCACTACTTTGCTCATTCCACACACTTTTTGACGAAGTCGTTCAATTTTGCCTTATGAAACATCACAACACGTCGTATCGTGAACTATTTATCAATCGTTTGCTCTGGATTTCTGTGGCCGTTGTTGTGCCGGCGGCGCTGATTTTATGGCTATGCAGTGTTGCTCCGGCAGAAACCAGTCCGGAGGTGATTGGAGCCGCGACGGTTTGGGACTTGGCGGAGCCGGATGATTTGCTCGCCACCGCTCAGGGTAACGACACCACGGCTTTTCGGGAAGGGGATGCGGGTTTTTCCGCGCATCACCGGGTGCCCGATCATTTCCAGGAAGACGGTCAGGATGACCTCCGCCTCAACGTAATGGCAATCACCGATGCTTTGCTGAAAAAGCCGCACGAAAACGATCACATCCGTCGTGGACCCGGCCGCCACATCGATTCGGGAGCCAATTTCGGCATAGTTGAGCTACTCATGACGGTGACGAGGAACCTCCCCGGCATCGAGTCTCCCCAAGAGGCGCCCAGCCAACAAGTCACAGTGTACTACGATGATCGCGGGTGGGTCGTGGCCTACTTGCCGGCCGACGCGCCGGCCGCCGGCATCTGGCGGTACGATCCGCAGGAGCAAAACCGACAGGTAAACGACCTGGAGCAAAACCTGTTGCTGCTGGCCATCAACGAGGTGTTAGCCGCCGCCAGGCAAGACGTGCCCGAAATCGTCGACGCGGATCAGGACACGGTCGGCTATTACCACTGGCAGCATCCCGATTACAACGCCTTCGTGCTGTTCGGCAATGCGTCGGACGGTAACCCGTCCGACCCGGTCAGGTTCGTGGTACCGCCGACCATCGAAAACATCCTGGCGTCGGCGTCAGTATTGATCACCAGTGCTCCGACGCCAGGCCAATCCCCCGTCACTGCCGAGTTGATGGTGGATGACAGCGCAGTGGTATCGGTACAGCAGCCCACCCGGTTGGCCGTCTCAGGGTTTACTTTGCAACGGACCAGCGACGCCAGTCGGCTCTACGAAGTCACGGTCGTCGTCGATGACGGGGCCAACGCGTCCGGAGCGGTCATGTTGGTGTACACCAAGCCTAGCTCTTGACGTGAGGGACACTTAAAATTTCGGACACTCGCTACTGGGTTCGATCGTGAACGGCGTTCGTCCGCTTGCACTGATCATGGCGGTGGTAACCGCTTGCGTGGCTTTAGCGCCCTTGTGGCCCCACTTCGCCGGCGGTCCAGCCTCTCGGCCCGCCG
Source organism: SAR202 cluster bacterium bin87 (assembly GCA_002238825.1). Classification (GTDB taxonomy): domain Bacteria; phylum Chloroflexota; class Dehalococcoidia; order Lucifugimonadales; family UBA3495; genus Bin87. The sequence continues at coordinate 141,568 of MPNC01000004.1, forward strand.
AGGTTGCGGAAGGCGCGGTCTTGCATCAGGACTGCGCTGATGACGTGAGCATCACGATATCGAGTCAGTGGGGTGTAATTGAGCCAGATACCTATACGCTCAAAACCCCACCGGACTATAAGGCTGGAGACGATATTCGGATTTATTACGACGTTACCAATTCCAGCTGTGACAAACCAGTCGACGTTACGGTCAAATTGCGCGGCTCTGAAAGCGATGCGCCAATTCATAACGCCGACGCGACGGATGACATGGCCTGCTTCGAGGGGTGCACCATCAACGCCGGCGGGACACTATACGGCAACATCGGATGGGACCTGGGCAAACATCCCAACGCCACCGGCGAAAAGGTAGTCGCCACCGTCACAATAACCGCGCCGGACGGTTTTGTTGACGCCGACACGAGCAACAACACCGCCACTTCCGCACAGTCAATAAACATCGTCAACGAGGAACCGGAGCCGGCGCCGGACATTGCCGTCAAGTCAGTCAGCGCATCCAAGACTACCGCCGTAATCGGAGAGACGGTCAATTTCACCGTGTCGGTACAAAACGAGGGCGACGCTGACGCGGAGGCCGACACCACCGTGACGCTGGACCACGGCGCGGATACCACAGCGCTGGATTCGGACACGGTCTCAGCACTCGCCGTCGACGGAGAGAGTTCGGTCACGCTCACGTGGGACACCGACGGGGCGGCGGCGGGAGCGCACAGCCTGCGGGCGCTGGCGCAAACGGAGGGCGACGACAACGCGGACAACGACAGCAAGACGGAGACTGTGACTCTGGTGGAACGGTCGGTGGACGTCGCCGTCAAGTCCGTCACGGCCTCGGCGACTGAAGCGGTGGTCGGGGATACGGTTGACTTCACCGTCACGCTCGAAAACGACGGCAACGTTGCGGCGGTGTTGCCCGACGTTTCGCTGTACGACGCGGACGGCCCAGAAGACGCCGGTCCCCTGGCATCCGTGACCGCCGGCACCATCGCCGTAGGAGACGAAACCACCGCCGCGATCTCCTGGGACACCGACGCAGCGGCAGCCGGTACGTACAGCCTGCGCGTGGTGGCCGCAGTTGACGGCGACGACGATTCAACCAATGACAGCGCGACCGCGTCGTTCACCTTGCACGATCCGGTGGACGTGGAGTTGAGCTTCACCAGTTCACTGGCTTCCTCGGCGGTTCAGGGAAATTCGGTGAGCGTGCTGTTTACCCTGACCAACTCGGGAAAGAACGACACGGGCGAAGTGCTGGTCAATCTGTACGTCGCTGAAGTCGGCCAAGATCAGACGACAGAGGATGCGGCCTCGGACGGAACTGACGGTGCAGAGGAGGAAGATGACGAACCCACCGCGACTGCGACCATTTCGACGCTGGCCGTCAATGGATCGACATCTGGCACGCTGACATGGGACACCACTGACGCCGTATTGGGGAATTATGAGCTGGAGTTAGTTGCCGTGACCGCCGGGGATATAGACGACACGAACAATTCAACGGTGGACTACATCGAAATACGAAACTGGCTCCTGCTCAAAAACGTCTCCCCGACCGACGCCGAGGCCGTGACCGGCGATACCGTCAAGTTCACGGCGCAAGTCGAAAACGTGGGGCAGGAAGAGCTGACAGATTTGACGGTTGGTCTGTACGAAACGAGGGGTAACGAAGCACTCGCTTCCGTGACGATTGACACCGCAGCCGCCGGTGATACGGCTGACGCGGCTTTCCAGTGGGACACGGCCGGCCGGGATGCAGGTCAGGTTCACCTGTTCGTCTCCGTCGGGGCGGACGGCCAAGTTCTCGATGAAGATGACACTCAGAAAACCAGCGTAATTGTTCGCAATCCCATAGTGTTGTCATCGGCAACGCCGGCATCCGAGGACAACGTTGCGGGAATCCCGGTGTCAATCAACGTGGAGGTGCTCAACGAAAGCATTGACGAGGCCACCGGCGTAGAGGTCAAACTGGATGGCGTCGGGAGTTGCGATGATGAGAATAGAAATAAGGAGAAGGACTGCGCAACGCCCGCAGCAATCGCGGCGATCCCGGCCGGCGAGACGGGCGCGGCCGTCCTGGAGTGGCATACCGCTAAAGTCGAGCCCGGCGAGCACGCCCTGAAAATCGTAGCCAGCGTGGACGGCTACAGCAGCGACGCGAACGATGTTCTGCCGCTGACCGTAACTCTCCGGGCGCCGGTGATGGCCGTGGCGCTCACGTCAGCGACGATAAATCGCGACGTGGCCGCCGTCGGTCAATCGGTGGAAGTGACGGCCACCATCGCCAACCATGGCGAGGTTCCCGTGGCGACGCCGGTAGCACTTTATCTGGTTGCAGAGCTGGAACAGACGCCGGAGGTAGCGAGGGAAACGTCGCTACCCATTGAACCCGGAGCCAAAGCAGAGGTGACGCTGCGGTGGGACTCCACAGGGGAAGATACGGGTACGCATACCCTGAAAATCGTCACGGAACTTCCCGAGGACACCACCGGCGATGACAATGAGGATCTTCTGACAGTCGAGCTCTTCCGGTCGGCTTTCGACGGCGCTCACGATGTGGACAGCTGCGTCGAGGATGTCCGGGTGAGAGTCACTGAGATCAAGGACCTGAGCGGTCAAATACGCTCGCCGCCGAACTACCTTGTTGGCGAGCAACTGAAGGCCGCGTACCGGATCTACAATTTCAGTTGCCAGACGGACATCACACTCGCCGTCACGATGAGCGGCCCGGAGGATCATGCGATCAGCGATTCCAGGACGCTCTGCTTTGCGAATTGCGTGGTTCCGTTTGGCGGAAAGGCAGAGGGCGAAATCGCGTGGACAATTCCCACGCTGCCGGCCTTGGGTGACCAGCCGATCAACGCTACAGTCACCATTGTAACGCCGGAAGACTTCGTGGATGTCGACGATGCCAATAACTCAAACACATCAGCAGACCGTATGAATATCGTCCATCCTGAGGATTTGGTGGTGCGCCTCGGGGAACAAAACGACGAAAAGGTCAGCACGCGTCAGTCGTTGACCGGGCCGGAATTCGGGGCAGTGGATGTGCGGCTGGTATCGGTTCATCCGCTACAGGCCACCCTGCCGTTCGCCGCCGCAACCGTCGAGGTGGCTGTTGCGGTGGCAAACGACGGACCGACAACCGAACCGGCAACCGTGCGGTTTGTCTTGAGCCCCACGGACGGAACACAACCGCAGGAACTGTACGGACATACGATGGTCATTCCAACGGGCGAAACCAGGACGGAGACCGTGGCAGTTCCACTGCGGGACGTACTGCCCGGAACTCACAGCATCGAAGTCCTGCTTTCCGCGGCGGTCGACAGGTCCCTGAACAACAACACGCAGGTCATTGAAATCACTCGACGAGAGCCCCTGGTGGATGTCGAGGTGACGGCCGTCTCCATCTCACCCGAAATGCCGTTTCTCGGCGACGCAGCTACTGTTACGCTGACGGTACAGAACAACAGCGATATCGCGCTCCCGCTGACGGTGAATTTATTCCTGGACAACGCGCTCCAGACACCAGCGGAGCAAGACCTCGGAGAACTGGCTGCCAGCGCTCAGTTGGAAAAGGTGATTACCTGGAGGTTGCCCGCATCGGGCAAATACTTGGGGCAGCGCACACTGAAATTGGCGCTGATTTCAACAGAATACGGCCGCGTGGTCGAGGTTAGCCGGGACGTAACACTGCATATCGACGCCGAGATTGTCAGCGTTGACGCTGTGCCTGTAGACACAGCCATGCAGGGTGAAGAGGTCGCCATCGAGGTGGAAGTCAGGAACAACGGGCCGGCCACCGTCAACGTGCCGGTAGCCCTGCACTTCCCGTCGGAAACCAAGGACCCCGAGACACGCAGCCCCAAGGCGCCCGCAGGGACAACCGGGACCGCCTCGTTCACTTGGAAAACCACAAATTATGCTGTTGGCGAGCACATGCTGACCGCGACCGTGCCGGAGCAGCACAACATCGCCAGCGGCGCGACCTCGATGGAGTTGCCGTTCCGTGTCTCTCCGCTGGTGGTCACCGCAACGATCGTGGATGTCTCGGCATACCCCACAACGCCGACGGTAGGCGAACCGGTGACCATCACAGTGACAGTCCGGAACGATGGCCGGATTGCCGCCAACATCCCGGTCACGCTGCACTTCCCTCCGGGTGGCCGGCAGCCTCATAGCAAGAAGCCGCGCCTGGATCCGGGAGAAACCGGGACGGTGGTTTTCGAATGGCTCACCGGCAACTATCAACCGGGGACGCACCAGTTCCTCGTCGAGGTAGCGGCCGTCGACGCTCCGCAGCAGCGCTTCACGATAGACCTGCTGCCGATCGTGGAAAACGTCGCTCTAGTGGGCATGGGCACATTCCCGGTCGAAACCGCGATGGTGGGAGAACCGGTAGAAGTGTGGATCGACGTCCACAACGATGGGCCGGTGGCATTGAACGTTCCGGTTCGGCTCACCTTCCCGTCCGCCAGCGAGAGCCCGGAGGTCCGGTCGCCGCGGGTGGCGCCAGGCGAAACCGCGAGGGTCTGGTTCGAATGGAAAACCTCAAACTACGAACCCGGCATCCACACGCTGCGGGCGGCGATCCTGCTCGCCGGCAACCTCACGCTGGGACGCAGCACCGGGGAAATCAGGTTCACCCTGACGCCCCTGGTGATCAACGCGACAATCGTTGACGTCGCCGTAAATCCGGAGGAGCCGCGGGTAGGGGAACCGGTGACCATCACGGTGACCGTGCGGAATGATGGCCGGATTGCGGCCAACATCCCGGTAACGCTGCACTTCCCTCCGGGCGGCAGGCAGCCTGACAGTAAGAAGCCGCGCGTGGAACCCGGCGCCGTCGGCTCAGTTTCTTTCACTTGGCGCACCAGCCGTTATGAGCCCGGCATGCACGCCTTCCTGGTTGAGGCGCCCGGCGACCCACCGTCGTCGCAACGGTTTGAGATCGGATTGCTCCCGCCCATCGTCGACGTTGCCATCGTCGGCATGGGCTCAGACCCCAGCGAGACGGCAGTGCAGGGCCAGGAAGTGAGCATCTGGGTGGACGTGATCAACAATGGCCCGTCGGCCCTGAGCGTGCCCGTGCAGCTCTCGTTCCCGTCGGGCGACAAGCAGCCGGAACGAAAGTCCTCGCGGATCGAACCGGGAGAAATAGTGCGCATCGAGTTCACCTGGAAGACCTCCAACTACGATCCCGGAACTCACACTCTTACCGCCACGCTCCTGGCGGAGTACAACATCACCGAACTGGACACATACGCAACAATTCAGATCAGGCTCATCTCCGCCCAGTTGATCGCGTCGATAGTGGAAATATCATGGAACCCCGACTCCCCGGTGGTGGGCGAACCGGTGACGATTACGGTGACGGTTCGCAACGACGGTATCGTAGCGGCCAACATCCCGGTCACGCTGCACTTCCCTCCGGGTGGCCGTCAGCCTCATAGCAAGAAGCCGCGGCTGGATCCGGGTGAAACCGGGACGGTGGTTTTCGAATGGCTCACCGGCAACTATCACCCGGGAACGCACCGGTTCCTCGTCGAGGTAGCGGCTGTCGACGGTCCCCAGCAGCGCTTCACCATTGAGCTGCTGCCGATCGTGGAAAACGTCGCTCTAGTGGGTATGGGCACATACCCGGTCGAAACTGCGATGGTGGGCGAGCCGGTAGAAGTGTGGATCGACGTGCGCAACGATGGGCCGGTAGCTGTGCGCGTTCCGGTTCGGCTCACCTTCCCGTCCGCCAGCAAGCGCCCGGAGGTCCGGTCGCCGCGGGTGGCGCCGGGCGAAACCGCGAGGGTCTGGTTCGAATGGAAAACCTCAAACTACGAACCCGGCATCCACACGCTGCGGGCGGCGACCCTGCTCGCCGGCAACCTCACGCTGGGACGCACCACCGGGGAGATCAGGTTCACCCTGACGCCCCTGGTGATCAACGCGACAATCGTTGACGTCGCCGTAAATCCGGAGGAGCCGCGGGTCGGGGAACCGGTGACCATCACGGTGACCGTCCGGAACGATGGCCAGGTTGCGGCCAACATCCCGGTAACGCTGCACTTCCCTCCGGGCGGCAGGCAGCCTGACAGTAAGAAGCCGCGCGTGGAACCCGGCGCCGTCGGCGCAGTTTCTTTCACTTGGCGCACCAGCCGTTATGAGCCCGGCATACACGCCTTCTTGGTTGAGGCGCCCGGCGACCCACCGTCGTCGCAACGGTTTGAGATCGAATTGCTCCCGCCCATCGTCAACGTTGCCATCGTCGGCATGGGCTCAGACCCCAGCGAGACGGCAGTGCAAGGCCAGGAAGTGAAAATCTGGGTGGACGTGATCAACAATGGCCCGTTGGCCCTGAACGTGCCCGTGCAGCTCTCGTTCCCGTCGGGCGACAAGCAGCCGGAACGAAAGTCCTCCCGGATCGAACCGGGAGAAATAGTGCGCATCGAGTTCACCTGGAAGACCTCCAACTACGATCCCGGAACTCACACTCTTACGGCCACGCTCCTGGCGGAGTACAACATCACCGAACTGGACACATCCGCAGCAATTCAGATCAGGCTCATCTCCGCCCAGTTGATCGCGTCGATAGTGGAAATATCATGGAACCCCGACTCCCCGGTGGTAGGCGAACCGGTGCGCATTACGGTGACGGTACGCAACGACGGTATCGTTGCGGCCAACATCCCGGTAACGCTGCACTTTCCTTCAGGGGACAGGCAACCGGAAACGAGGCGGCCGCGCGTAGCGCGTGGGGGCGTCGGCACGGCTTCCTTCACGTGGCGCACCAGCCGCTACGAGCCTGGAGATCACGTCTTCCGAGTGCAGATCCCCGGCATGGCGGGCGCGACAAGAACGTTCGAGATAGGACTGAGGCCGCCCGAAGTCGATTTCGCCATTGCCGGTTTCGAGGCTCCGGATCCATCGCATCCCATAGTGAAGGGCGACTGGGTTGAGATGACTGTAGTGGTACAGAATCAGGGGCCATACGCGGGCCGGGGCACGGTCTACCTGCTCGACAGCGCCAGCCTCGATACGATGTACGAACAAGGCGCAAGCCTGGAACCGGGCGAGTCCAGAGAAGTGGAATTCACCTGGAAGACCCTGCGGTACCCGGTGGGCGGCTACGAATTGCTGGCTCGCGTCGACGCGGAGTATGACACCGACCCCGACAACGATGAGTCGGAGCGGGTACACGTCCACCTGCTGACCGACCGCGACATCACGGTCGGGTTTGGCAACAACGTGCGGCCGGCGGTTTTCTCCGAGCCGACGTCGGGAGCCGACCTGTCGTCGATTCCCCGGTATCGCAACGACATTATGGTCGTCGTCAGGGGGCAAATCCTGATTGATCTGCCGGCTTCTCCGGCCTTGGACTCGCCGATGGGCGTATCGCCGAAGCCAACGGGCGGGAATTACGATCCGCCCCGGATGTACTGGCAATGGCGTTCCGCCCAGCTCTCTCCCTGGGAGTGCGCGCGGTACCAGGGGACCATCGGTGAGAGCCTGCCGCGCGCGGTGCTGTGTCCCCGTGCGCCCAGCGTGGTTCGCTAAGGTTATGGACAAAAACGCGGTCAGCAGATTAGCATCAGCTAAGCGCCGATGGTGAGCAGCGGGAGAAATTTATGCCGGTACGCGACGAAATTCTAGAAGTGGTCCGCGGCGCGGCCAACAGAGCCCTCACCAACTGGAAGGGGGAAAATTCGGCCGGCGGAGCACAGAGACTTTTCGGATACTTCGAGGAGCGTCACCCTGGATACACGGGACGGTACCCAATTCTGGGTCTGTTGCATGAAATAGAATCTGCCGCTCATGCAGGTAACGGCGGCGCGTCAGCAAACCAGGACGGGATCGATCTGCCTCCGGAAAATTCGATCCTGGGTTGGGACGAACATCTTGGCGAATTCACAACACCGATGAGCCATGATTGGGCTCGAGCCATCAAGGAGAGTGCTTCGGACGCCACAGGGAGACACTTCCGCAATGCGACATCCTGCTTTGAGCAAGACAGGCCCTTACAAGGCGCTGAACACCTGGTCAGTGGGGTGATATGTTCAATAGCCGCCATCGCCGCGTTGAAAGGCTGGCCTCACTCTGACCGGGAAGACGACCTCAACGCCGTAGTGGGATTGGCCACTGGGCGACTGCCGCAAAACCCCAATCAGGTCTACACGTTGTTGCAGTCGGCCCCGGCAGAAGGACGGCGCCTGAACAGCGCTTACGCAGCAGCTATGGGACAACCTGATGAGATCAGGTACGGTTTCTTCTACAATGGCGCCGATGGCTACGATAAGGACGCCACGCTCTTTGCTCAAAGAGCCGTCGAGTTGGCTAGGGAGTTGGCCACCGGATTGCCATGACGCTTGACGATCGCCTGCAGACTATCGAGGAATTCGTCAAGCGCTCGGACGACGAATTCGACAACGGCGGCAATGCGATGGTAGCCGCCGAGATTTTATGGGGAGCCCTCGCCCACTGCCTGATCGCATTGGCCGAGATCAACGAATGGCGATGCGAAGGCCACCAGGGATACAGGGAAGTCGCCAGGCGCTTGGACAGTGCCGACCAGCCGGGGCGTTGGAGCTCGGACTTTGCTGCCGGCGAACAATTGCATACGTATTTCTACCAACGGAATCTGCAGCCGGGCGAACTACAGAGCCGTCGCAGCGCTAGCAGGTTCGCAGTGCGCCAACTCGTTCCGACAATAAGACGACAGATCGGGCTGCAGAATCCCTAAGATCTCGTCGGTGCTTTGGGCCAGCGCACCACAGGCTCTAGCCCTACGGCATCACCACTGCGTCGCGCAGCACCTCGACCAGGTGGCGGGCGCGGCGGCCGGCGCCGTGCTCCACCTGCTGGCGGCAGGACACGCCCATGACCGCGACCTCGGCGTCGGGTTTTGCCTCAATGGCCGGGAAGAGGGAGAGGCCGCCGATCTGCATGGAGATGTCGTAGTGCTCCTTCTCGAAGCCGAAGGAGCCGGCCATGCCGCAGCAGCCGGCGTTGATCAGCTCTGCCTGATAGCCCGATGGCAGGTTCAGCACTGCCATCGAGCTGGCGGTGCCGACCATGGCCTTCTGGTGGCAGTGGCCGTGGAACAGCACCTGCTTCTCCAGGTCGGAGAACTCCAGGTCCAGCCGGCCCTCGGATTGGGCGTTGGCGATGAACTCGTCGATGAGGAACGCGTTTTCGGCGACGGTGCGGGCGCGGTCGTCCGCCACGAACTCGGGGTACTCGTCGCGGAGGGTCAGCAGGCAGCTGGGTTCGCAGCCGACGATGGGGATGCCCTGGCTGGCGTAGGCGTGCAGCGCGTCGATGTTGGCGCGGGCCTGGTCGCGCGCCTGATCCAGCAGACCCTTGGAGATCATGGGACGGCCGCAGCAGCCACCGTTGACCAATTCCACCCGGTAGCCGGCGGCTTCCAGCACTTCCACGGCGGCGATGCCGATCTCGGGGTAGTTGTAGTTCATGAAGGTGTCGTTGTAGAGGGCGACCGTGCCGTACTTCGCCTCGCCATGCCCGTTCTGGATGCGCCGGGCGAACCAGTCGGGCAGGGACATTGACGCAAAGGCCGGCTGCTGGCGTTGGGGCGCGATGCCCAGGAACTTTGACGTCAGCGAGCGGCCCAGCGCGGATCCGGCCAGCCAGTTGGTGAGCGGCGCGTAGCGACTGCCCAGCTTGTTCAGCCCGTTGATGTTGGCGAAGAATCGGGAGCGCAGGGGCACGCCGTGTTCCTTGTGGTAGTGGTCCAGGAACTCGTACTTGAGCTTGGCCATGTCCACGCCCGACTCGCACTCGGCCTTGCAGGCCTTGCACTCCAGGCAGAGGTCCAGAGCCTGGTGCAGCCGGTGGTCGGTGATTGAGCTTTCGGCTCCGTCCGGCATGCGGCCGGAGAGGGCGGCGCGCAGCAGGTTGGCGCGTCCGCGCGTGGAGTGCTCCTCGTCGCGGGTGGCCATGAAGGATGGGCACATGCTGCCGTCCAGCTTGCGGCAGGCGCCCATGCCGTTGCACATCTCCACGGCGCCGGCGTAGCCGAAGTCCTGAGAGAAGTCCAGCGTGGTGTCCAGCGCCTCCGGCTGGTAGGCGACGCCGTAGCGCAGGTTCTCGGTCATGGGCGGCGTGTCGATGATCTTGCCGGGGTTCATGATGCCTTGGGGGTCCCAGGTCTGTTTGAGCTCCCGGAAGGCGTTGTAGATCTGGTCGCCGAACATCTTGCGGGTCCAGACACCGCGCACGATGCCGTCGCCGTGCTCGCCGCTCATGGAGCCGCCGAACTCCTTGATGAGGTCGGATACGGCCTCGCCGATGGACACCATCTTGTCGATGCCGTCCTGGTTCTTCAGGCTGACCAGCGGGCGGATGTGCAGGCAGCCCACGGAGGCGTGGCCGTAGTAGCCGGCGGTGGTGCCGTGCTCGGTGACGATCTCGTCGAAGCGGCGGACGAAATCGCCCATGACCGACGGGTCGACAGCGGGATCCTCCACGAAGGGTATGGGCTTGGCGTCGCCGCGGGTGCTCATGAGCAGGCCGAGACCGCCCTTGCGCAGGTTCCAGACAGCGGCCTGCCCGGCGCGGTCCAGGATGTTGACGCAGGCATAGGCGAGACCGATGTCGGCCTTGAGACCGTCCATCTTGGCGGTGAGTTCGCGCTCCGACTCGCCGTAGAACTCGACCACCAGCATGGCCCCGGGGTCGCCTTCGACAAACCCGGGAAGCCGCGCGGTGCCCATGGCCTCGCGGGAGCGGTCGAGCACCATCTTGTCGATGAGCTCGATGGAGGACGGTTCGTGGCGCAGGACGCGGGTGGTGGCCTCGCTGGCGTCGTAGATGGTGCGAAAGTGCAGGACGGAAAGGGATGTCATGGTGGGTCGCTGTACCAGGTTGACCTTGGCCTCGGTGACGACGCACAGGGTGCCCTCGGAACCGACCACCATGCGGGCCAGGTTCACCGGGCCGCCGCGGTGGGCGTCGTCCAGGATGAACTCGTCCAGGTTGTACCCGCTGACGCGGCGCTGGATCTTGGCGTAGGTGCGGTCGATCTCGTCCTTCTGCTCGCGGGCGATGCGCAGGACGCCGCGGTAGATGTCGCCCTCCAGGCCGCCGGCGCTGACACGGGATTCCAGCTCGGCTGGACTGAGTTCGCCGAAGCGGGCGGTGGAGCCATCGGAGAGCACGACGTCCAGCTCCTGGATGTGGTCCAGGGTCTTGCCGTAGATGACGCTGTGCGCGCCGCAGGTATTGTTGCCGATGCCGCCGCCGACGCAGGCCCGGTTGGCCGTGGTGGGATCGGGCGCGTACTGCAGACCGTGGGGACCCATCTGGCGGGTGAGCTGGTCCAGGATGATGCCGGGCTGGACACGGGCCCACTGCTCCTCGGCGTTGACCTCGAGGACGTTGTTCAGATACTTGCTGAAGTCCATGACGATGGCGTGGTTGACGGTCTGGCCGGCCAGGCTGGTGCCGCCGGAACGGGGCAGCACGGGGATGCCCTCGCGGGCGGCGAACTCGACCACGGCCTGCACGTCAGCGGAGGAGCGCGGGATGACAACGCCGATGGGCTCCATCTGGTAGATGCTGGCGTCGGTGCTGTAGAGCAGGCGGGAGTGAGGGTCGAAACGGACCTCGCCATCCACGCGCCGGCTCAATTCGTCGGCGATCTCCTGGCGTTCGCGGCCGCGAATCCTGCGTTCCATTACCGTCGCCATCTGTAGTCCTCCCGGGTGATCCAAACCGTGCTATTGCGTACGATTTGGAGTAGCAAAGCGGGGCGCAAGCGCCTGGTCCGCAGTATAGCACGCGCATTCTGCCCGCCTGGTTCGCGCCGCAGTCAGGCCGTTTCCCGGGGAGAGGGCCGTGTTATATTGGCGCAACCATTCTACCCACCTCATGCGTACCCGGATGCGCACCCGGTTCGTCATTGCGACCCCCGCACTTGATGCGGGGGGTGGCAATCTCGTTGCGGCTAGGATCGTCGCTACATCAACGGGATTGCCACGTCGCCTTGCTCTTCGCATTGACAGGTTTGCGGCAACTCGGTACGCGCGAGATCGACCCACGAAAGGCGGCGATATGTCCACTCAGTCCGGCTCGGGCGAGCAGCAACCGGAAAACCGCATCGGCATGATGATCGAGAAGGTGATGGTCGGCCCGCCCCACGAGGGAGAGGCCGGCCAGGGGCTGATGATCTGCACCAACCGGGGCGACATTCCGGCCATCCTGCACGCGGCCGAGGAGACCACAAAGGCCGTGGTCTGGGTCTGCGGCGCGCGGGGCGGATTCGGCGGGCCGGGCAGCGGGCTGTACGCCGAACTGGCTGAGGAGATGACCGGACAGGGGATCACCTCGCTGCGCATGGACTACCGCTATCCCAACGACGTCCAGCAGTGCGCGCTGGACCTGGTGGCCGGGTGTAACTTCCTGCGGGCCACGGGACACGGGCCGGCCATCGTGGTGGGACATTCCTTCGGGGGCGCCGTGGTGATCGCGGCCGGCGCGGTGAGCGACAACATCGCCGGCGTGGTGTCCCTGTCGCCTCAGACCTACGGGGCGCAGGGCGCGGGGATGATATCGCCCAAGCCTCTGCTGGTGGTACACGGCAAGGCCGATACTCGGCTGCCCTTCTCGTGCGCCGTGGCCATCCACGACTGGGCCAAAGAACCCAAGGAACTGGTGCTGTACGAGGGCGCGGAGCACCGCCTCGACGAATGCCGCGAGGAACTTGGCGACCTGCTGCGCACCTGGATACCCGACCACCTGCCGGCGGCCATCGCCGAATAGACTGGCGAGAACTCAACCCCACCTGTCCAACATCGGAGCAATTCTACATCGATAGACCGGATGAAAAGGATGCCTACGACGTTGCCGGATAGTCCGGCCCATGTCATCGCGGTTGGACCCGGGCATCTACGATCATCCATCTGATCCTGTTCATCCTGTGCATCGATGTCAAACTCACGCCGAACACGGCTGAACGGACTGACACAATGGACTTCATCGACCGCATTGGCTATGACAGCGGCGCGACTCCGCTGGAGGACTCGCTGGCGTTTGCCGCGGAGCACGGCATCCACTACCTGGACTTCTCCGCCGAGACCGGCGCGAACCGGGTGGACAACTGGCCCGACGACCGTCTGCGCGCCGTGCGCACGGTGATGGACCGGAACGAGATCGCGGTCACCGTACACACTGCTTCGTCGGTGAACGTGGCCGAGTTCGCGCCCCACGTCAGCGACGGCGTGGACGCCTACCTGCGCGGCAACATCTACCTGGCCCGCCGCATCACCGCGCATGGCGTGGTCGTGCATGGCGGGATGCACTTCAGCTCGGCCATCGACACACGCATGGAGGCGGCCCGGGACCGATTGCTGCGGGCGGTGGACTACGCCGAGAGCTGCGGGGTTTCGCTCTTCTTCGAGAACCTGAACTGGGAGCCGGACAACGCCGAGGTGCACTACCTGGGGCACACGGTTGAAGAATGCCGGTACTTCTTCGACGCCATCCGGTCGGACCGGTTCGGGTGGGCGTTCACTGTGAACCACGCCAACTTGGTGCCGGAAGGGATCAACGGGTTCATTGACTCCCTGGACGTGGCACGCATCGGGGAGGTGCGCCTGGCCGACAACACGGGCGAGGTGGAGGTCCACTTGCTGCCCGGCCAGGGCAACATCGATTTCCCGGCCACGTTCCGCCGGCTCGAAGACGCGGGCTACCGGGGCTATTACACGATGGCCTTCGGCTCGCTGGACGAAAAACTGGCGGCGTGGGAGCTGTTCCGGGGATACGGCATCTAGGGCGCGTTGACATTTTTCGTCATTCCGGCCTCGAGCCGGAATGACAGTATGCGGTTTCAAAATATCAACACAACCTGACCGCGCCCGCTAATCCAGGAGCGGGGTCTGTCGCAAGGCCCGATCCGCGGGCTGCCCAACGTCGGTGTGCGAGTTTCAACACGGGTTGGCTCCTCGCGCTTCCCCCGTTTGTCATCGCGAGGAGCGCAGCGACGTGGCGATCTCGTTCCCACAGTAGAGTTCCTTGCCCTGGCGAGATTGCCGCGCTGCGCTCGCAGTGACGGTTTTGTGAAGCGAGATTGCCGCGCGTTGCTCGCAATGACGGTTCCGGTGAACGTGGATACGCGTGAGCGGTTGGCTCGGCCGGTAGCGACACAAAACGTCTCCTCCTGTTAGACTGCGCCCGGTAGCGCCAGTTTTGGCGGGTCCGTAAAGTGCCCCGTGGCGGAAACGGACCCCGGAGGGATGAAACGAAATGCTGCAAGCCGACGACCTGCGTCGCACGGCACTGGTTCTAGTGTCCATTGGCCTGGCGTGGAACCTGGTGGAAGCCGGTGTAGCCTTCTGGGCCGGCGCCCGGGTTGGCAGCGTGGCCCTGATTGCCTTCGGCCTGGACAGCGTCATCGAGCTTTTCGCCGGCGGGGTGCTGGTGTGGCGATTGCGACAGGAAGGCGATGAGCATGAGAGCGAGGCGGCGGAAAGACGCGCCCAGAGGCTGATCGCCATCTCCTTCTTTGTGCTGGCAGGCTACGTTGGGCTGCACTCCGCGGCCAGCCTGGCCGGGCTGTTGCCCGAGCCGGAACCGAGCCTGCTGGGCATCGGGATCGCGGTGGCCAGCGCCGTGGTGATGAGCATCCTCTACGTGGCCAAGATGCGGGTTGCCGCACGGATGCAGTCCCGGGCGCTGCGGGCGGAGGCCGTGGAGAGCCTGTTCTGCGACCTACAGGACCTGACCATCCTGGTGGGGCTGGGCTTCAACGCCCTGTTCGCCTGGTGGTGGGCGGACCCGGTTGCGGCGCTGCTGTTGATCCCCTTCTTCGTCAAGGAGGGCATGGAGAACATCTCGGGGCACCACGACCACGCTGACGACGAGCACGAGCACGAGCACGATCACGAGCAGGAGCACGGGCGCGGGCAAGTGGTGGCGCGGGTCTGCGCCTGCCTGAATTGTTTCATCGGCCTGATAACGTGTCGGGCCGCCTGCTGCCGAGCGTAGTCGCTGCCACGGGGTATCGTCTCTCGTGTCGCGCTGAACCACACCGGGCTCTCGTCGCCGCACTCCGGCGCGCGAGCGCGAAGCGGCAGGGCCTGTGCAAAGTTCGTCCTCCCGCTCATTGTGAGCTTGTCGAACCACGACTCCGGCAACGGCAGCATCCTTCGACCGGCTCAGGATGAGCGGAAACCAACGAAGCCCATTGCTTTGCACAGGCCCTGACGAAGCGGTCACTCTGCTAGACAGTGCCCACACCGTCGGATAAGATGGCGCAGATTTTTCACCCCGTTGCCGCGGCGCCATTACCGGCGGCTCCGTGCCAGGTCGGTAATAACAGTCGTACGACGGGGTTTTTGTGTGCGCCTGAAACCCTGAGCTGAGAGAAATCCGACCGACCCATGCTCATCGCCGTCGCATTCGTCCTGATGGGTGTCATGTTCCTGGCCGGCATGTATGTGGCCGGGGCGCTGGGATCGCTGGCGCTGATCCTGCTCAGCCTGTTCTCCGACAACCCCGTCTGGAACATCATGGGCAACCGGGCGTGGGAGACCAACACCAACATCAACCTGGTGGCGATCCCGCTGTTCATCCTGATGGGGGAGATCGTGCTGCGGGGCGGGTTCGCCGACCTGATGTACCGTGCCCTGTCCCGTTGGGTGGACTTCATCCCGGGCGGGCTGATGCACACCAACATCGCCTCGTGTGCGGTGTTCGCAGCATGCGCCGGCTCCAGCATCGCCACGGCGGCGACGGTGAGCCGCGTGGCGTTGCCCTCGTTCCGGGCGCAGGGCTACCAGGAGCGGCTGGTGGTGGGCTCGCTGGCGGCCGGCGGGACGCTGGGCATCCTGATTCCGCCGAGCATCCTGCTGGTGCTGTACGGGCTGACGGTGGGCGAGTCCATCGGGCGGCTGTTCCTTGCGGGGTTCATCCCGGGGATACTGCTGGCGCTGGTGTTCATGCTGATGATCGGCGTGGCGTCGGTGATCTGGCCGGCCATTGCGCCCCGGCAGCAGCAGGGACGGTTCTGGACCTGGGAGGGCTGGACGGAGCGGCTGCTGTTCACCGTGCTGATGATCCCGGTGATGGCGTTGATTTTCATCGTGCTGGGCAGCATCTACTTCGGGTGGGCGACGCCGTCGGAGGCGGCAGGGTTCGGCGTGGCGGGAGCGATGGCGCTGGCGATCATCTACAACTTTGTGCGCCTGTTCGCGGGAGACATCGCGGGGCTGCTGCTGCGGAGCGGCATTGGCGGCCAGTTGTCGCCGGAAGTGCGGGGAACGCTGGAGGGCTGGCGCGAGCAGTACCGGTTCGACGGCCAGAGTCTGCGGAACTACTGCCGGTTCATGGGCGCTATGACGCTGGAGTCGTGCGGTTCGGCGGCGCGCTCGTCGGCGATGATCCTGTTCATTCTCATGGCGGCCTTCACGCTGCAGTTCGCCTTCGCGTACCTGAGGATCTCCATCACCATGGCGGAGTGGGTGGCCAGCTTCAACCTGACCACGGTGCAGTTGGTGCTGTTCCTGGTGGTGTTCTACCTGCTGCTGGGCACGTTCATGGAAGCGTACTCCATGATGCTGACCACGCTGCCGATCATATCCCCGGTGCTGCGGGCCGCCGAGGTGGACCTGCTGTGGTTCGGGATCATCATGATCATCCTGCTGGAGGCCGCGCAGATCAGCCCGCCCCAGGGGCTGAGCCTGTACGTGCTGCAGGGAGCACGCCACGACGTGGCCCAACAGGAGGTGGCTGGAACGGGTCAGGTGGCTAAAACGGGCACCATAAACGACGTGTACATCGGGGTGCTGCCGTTCATGGCCTGCATGGCGGTGGTGATCGGGCTGATCATCGCGTTTCCGGACCTTGCCCTGTGGCTGCCGGACCAGATCAAGGGGCCGCGCTGAAACCCGGGACTGCTAAAATACTCATAGAGGACACGCGAAGCAGAACGTGACAACCACCACGGCAGAAGAAAGGGTCAGAGAGTTATTCGAGGACGCCCGCCATATGCAGGCGCAAGCCCTTGAACGGCTCCAGGCGGGTGACATCAGAGACGCCGCGGAGAAGGCCTGGTGTGCCACCAAGCGGGCCACCGACGGCCTTATCCTCATGCTCACCGGCGAGGAACCCGTGACAACAGCCGCCACGTCGGATGGCCTGGACAATCTGGCACGAGGACAACCTGATACACGTTCGCTACAGGGCCGCTATTATAGCCGGCTCGGGCAATTGCACGGATCCTGCTTTTATGACGGGCGGTGCAACCAGGAAACCGAGCGCCGCATACGCGAGACCGCTCAATACATTGACGATGCCGAGACCCTGGCTAGCGGATAAGCGACGATACGCATCACTACATGGCGCTGTATCGTCCGGCCTCGGACGATACAAACAGGGAAAAGGGTGGCGGGGCAGTGAGGCCTGCGATGGCATCATATGACATCGCCATTATCGGAGCCGGTTCCGCCGGGTTGACGGCGGCGCGATTCGGGACACGGCTGGGAGCGCGGGTGGCGCTCATCGAGGCCAACCGGGTGGGCGGTGACTGCACGTGGACGGGGTGCGTTCCCAGCAAGGCCCTGCTGCACGCCGCGAAGGTGGCGCATACGGTTCGGAACGCAAGCCGGTACGGGATCACCGCCAAAGACCAGCATATCGACTTCGGGGCTGTGATGGGTCGGGTGAAGGGCGCGGTGGATGAGGTGTACGCTCAGGAGTCGCCGGAAACGCTGCGGGCGGAGGGGGTTGACGTGCTGGAGGGGCGGGCCAAGTTCCAGGATGCGCGCACTCTTGCCGTCGGCAATCAGGAGGTCTCGGCGCGGTGCTTTCTGATCTGCACCGGAGCGACGCCGTTTGTGCCGCCGATCCCCGAACTGGAGGACACACCGTACCTGACCTACGAGACGTTCTGGGATCTGGCCGCGCTGCCGGACCGACTGGTCGTCATCGGGGGTGGCCCCATCGGGTGCGAGTTGGCGCAGGCGTGCCAGCGGCTGGGCTCTCGCGTGACCCTGGTGGAAGCGGCGGACCGGCTGCTGCCCAACGACGAACCGGAGGCCGGCCAGGCGGTGGCCCAGGCGCTGCGCCGAGATGGGATCTGTCTGCGGCTCGCTTCGCCCGTGGAGTCGGTGGGACGCAGCGGCCACGGGCCCGGTGTCCTGGTCAGCGCCGGCGGCGAGTCGATCAAAGGCGATGCCGTGCTGGTCGCCGTGGGCCGGCGAGCCCGGGTGGACGGGTTGGGACTGGAGCGGGCAGGGGTCGAACACAGCCCGCGGGGGATCGCGGTGGACGACTATCTGCGGACCAGCGCGAAGCATATCTACGCGGCCGGTGACTGCGCGGGCGGGTTCCAGTTCACGCACTACGCCGGGTTCCAGGGGGCGATGGCGGTGCGGAACATGCTGCTGCCCGGGCGTTCGCGGGCGCGGCCGCAGCATCCGCCGTGGGCCACGTTCACCGACCCGGAGGTGGCGCACGCGGGGTACACGGAGGAGCAGGCGCGGCAGCGGTTCGGCGACAAGGCGCGGGTGTCGATGCTGCCGATGGCGCACGTCGACCGGGCGGTCACCGAGGACGCCACCGAGGGGTTCATCAAGGTGGTGCGGCGGAGCAACGGGGAGACGCTGGGGGCAACGGTGGTCGGTCAACGGGCGGCGGAAACGCTGCAGGCGTGGACCCTGGCCGGCGACAATGGGCTCAAGATGGCGGACGTGGCCCGGACAATGCAGGCGTATCCGTCGCTGGCGACCGGCAACCAGCAACTGGCGTGGGACGCGTACCTGGATGGTCTGACGACGGGGTTTACCGGAAAGGTGGTGCGGTGGTTCGCGGGCTCCGGCAGGAGCTGACGTCGCCAGACGGAAACGAGAAAGGGCGCCGCCCGATGGCCGGCGCCCTTTCTTTTGGCTACCCGATAGGGCCGTGCGGCCTCCCGGTTGCCGAGTTATATGCTCAACAATCGTCGCGCGGCCTCGACCTCAGCAGCACTGAGGATGCGAAAGACGTTGACGCATGTGCGTCGCGGCTAGGGGGTAGCTCCTATCCGGAATTTCTTGGTCCCGCAGACAGTGCAAATCGCCTGGGTTGCGGGGCGGCCGTTCTTCATGGTGACGCCCTGCACATCCTTCGAGTCGGTCTTCGCCTTGCACTTCACGCAATAGATCTGAACTTGAGTCGTCATCGACAATAACCTCCAATGGTTGCTGGGCTCCTATTGTGAGCCCGTGTTGAGTAATACCCTAGCGCCGCAATGGTGTCAATGGAATGGGACGGCGTTTGGGAGACGATTTTGTGCTGCGACCAGTGTAAATGCGCCGTCGAGGCTTCCGGCGATCGGAACGAGGTCGCGGATTGGGTCAAGTGGCGGCTGAACTTACCGTGCGGGTTCGGATCAGGAAATCAGGTTGTTGGCAGTTTGGCGCGCCCGTTGCCGTTTAGAACACCGCAACCGGATTCACTGGAGAGCCGGTGGTGTTCTGGAGGCGCAGCGGGTTGATGCTGACCATGAAGGTCCAGCGGTTGCGCTCGCGGCAGACTTCGGCGACGTCCTCCAAGTTGGCGTTGTCCAGGATCCACAGTCCCATGGCGGTGATGGACACCTGGTGAACCGGGTTGGTGAGCTGGCCCGGATACTGGGGAGGGCTGACGTCGTTGCCGGTGTCGGAGCCGAGGACGGCGATATCGCGTTCCCGGAAGAGGGGCAGGCAGGCGGCCTGGCACGCGGTGGATCCGGCTTCGCGCGGCACGGGGCCCTCGACCATGCGGCGTCGAAGCTGGCCGGTGCGCACGAGGAGCACGTCGCCAGGCTCGATGCGGAAGCCGCAGCGCTCCTCGGCGGCCAGGATGTCATCGGGCATGACCCCTTCGCCGCGCTCCACCCAGTCGGTGCCGCGCACGAAAGGCACATCGACCAGCACGCCGCGGGTGATGAAGCCGTTTTTGGCCTGCTCGACGGAGCACACGGTGGCGCCCAGGCTGGTGGACACCATGTGGGCCGGCTTGCCGTTGTAGGTCTTGCCGTTCCAGAAGAAGTGGGCCAGGCTGTCCACGTGCGTCACGGACACCCCGTGGAAGATCATGCCGATGTAGTCCATGGCCACGGCGGAGGGGCGGTTGGACACCTTGTCTCCGGTGGCCCAGCCCTCGCCGCTCTCGATCATATAGTGCACCGGTGGAGCCGGCACATCCGGAGCCGGGTCCCAGGTCACATCGCGTGACAGGGAGATGCAGAGGCCTTCCTGAACGGTGGCCAGGGCCTGGCGGGTCTTTTCGGGAGTGATCAGGTTGGGCGTGCCGAGCTCGTCGTCGTCACCCCATCTACCCCAGTTGGACAGGCTGTCGAACCAGCCCAACACTTCCTGCTCCGACGGAATACCGTCCTGCGGCATAAGAATTCCCTCCACCTTGTGGGCATAGGTTGCCCGACAAGTGTGACGAATTATGACGCAGGGCGGGATACGACGCAACGGGGAATTTGGCATGGATGCCCAGGATGAACTGGATATAGCCGGATGTTGGCGGGCCAGGTCTCGTGGATTTCCGCTTTGGCGGGAAAGACCGCACGCGTACCCAGTTGCACCGGAACGGTCATTGCGAGCGGAGCGCGGCAATCTCGTGTTGGCAACGGGGTCTCTTCCGGCAACGGGATCGCCACGTCGCTGCGCACCTCGCGATGACAAACCGGGTACGCGTGAGCGAGAAAGACAGGTTGCGGTGAGCGGGATGCCGGTTGGGGAGGCTCCAAGTATCCCGAGAGACGTGTCGCCGTGCGAAATCGATGCAGCCCGAGGCGCCATCGCCTCGGGCTGCCGGTGTGCGTGGTGTCCGTGAATCGGGCCTGTGGCTACGCAGACGCCGGCCCGCCCCAGTGGACCATGGCCTGGATCAGGGCGTCTTCGGGACGCTCCTGGCCGGCCCTGACGTCCTGATGGTATGCCGTTATGTGGACATAGTGAGGTCCGCGGCCGGCAGCCGGGGCTTCATGGCGGACCTGTATGGCGTAGTCAGGAGTGTAGTGCCATAGCGAACCGGCCGGAGATCCGTTCAGCTCCCAGGCCTGGACAGCGTCAAAAAGTTGCCGGCGGGTGACCGGACCCAACGGTTCGCCCTGTACTAACCGGATGTCGTCGGGGCCGATGCTCGAACCGGCGGCGGGACTGGGGACGGAGCGCATCGTGGCTCTCTGCCTGACGATGTCCAGGGCCGCCGCGACGTCCTCAGGGGAAGTGTTGCCGATCTCGGTTTCGATCCAGGCTTCGAGCCTTGCGGCGATTTGGTCGGGTCTCAGCATCATGATGGATACTCCTGGCGGTTGGACGGTGTGGAGAGCCGGGTTCGACGCTTTCAGCAGGGTGATCAGTCGTCGGTGTACCGGCGAAGTGGGCGCACGTAAATTGGAGGTGGAGAGTCAACCCCACCTCCAATTTATCACGCGCGGTTTTTCACCGGCGTTTAGCAGGCGTCGGCGTTGGACGCGCCGGCAGGGTTGGAGATCTGCAGGCGGCGGGTCTGGGCGGCCTCGGCGACGGGGACCGTCACGGTGAGCACGCCGTGCTCGAGGGCGACGGAGGCGTCGTCCAGGTTGAGGTCGCTGGGGAGACGGATGGCGCGGGAGAAGCTGCCGGAGCGGCGCTCGCGCATCAGGTACTCCTCGCCCTCGTGGCTGACCTCCGACTGGCGGGTGGCCTTGACCGAGAGGATCCGGTCAGGGCTGATGGACACGTCCACGTCATCGGCGGCGAAGCCGGGAAGCGACGCGGTGGCGGTGAGCTGCCGGTCGTTGCGGGCCACGTCCATGGGGATGGACCAGGCCTCGCCGGCAGTCTCGACGCCGTCCTCCATGGGGTCACCCCAGCGATGGGCCGCCCACAGGGGGCTGTTGAACAGACGGTTGAAATGGCGCATCTCGCGGAAGGGGTCAAATCGCTGCATGGTCGTCATAATCTATCCTCCAGAGGCATCGGCGCGGTGGCCGAGGGTGTTGTTGGCCGCTGTTTCCGGCCGGTGATGTCATTATACAAACTTGATGGGTTCTTGTCAAGTCTATGGATGGGTTTCAATCAATTTATTGAATATGATCGCATCGTCTGATATGATGGTGACACGATCATTTTAGTGCAGGCAGGAGCCGCAATGGCTGACTACTACGACATACTGGGCGTACCGCGCAGCGCTGACGAAAAGGAGATCCGGCAGGCGTACCGCCGGCTGGCGCGTCAGCATCACCCGGACGTGAATCCCGGGGACGACGCGTCGGCAGAGCGGTTCAAGACCATCAACGCCGCCTACGAGGTGCTGTCGGACGCGGACAAGCGGGAAAAGTACGACCGCTACGGCGACCGCTGGGAGCAGGCGGAGCACTTTGACCGGCAGGGGTTTGATCGCCGGGGGTTTGATCCGCAGGGCGGAGGTGACTTCTCGCAGTTCTTCCGGGGCGGCAACTTCGGCGGCGGGCCGGGCGGGTTCAGCTTCTCCACCGGCGGGGCCACGCTGTCGGACCTGCTGGGCGGGTTCGCTTCGGACATGGGCGGCGGCCGGGGCGAGCGGTTTCGGCCGAAGCCGGCGGACGTGCCGGTGGAGATCACGCTGGAGGAGGCGGACCACGGGACGACCCGCCTGGTCAACCTGCCCGACGGCCGGCGGCTGGAGGTGAAGATTCCGGCCGGCATCGCCGACGGAGGACGGGTGCACATCGCGGCGGGTAACAGCGCCGGCGGCGAGTTCAACCTGCTGGTGACGGCGCTGCCCCACGAGCGGTTCGACCGCAAGGGAGATGACCTGCACACCACGGTGGACGTGCCGCTGGTGGACGCGGTGCTGGGCGGGGTCGCCAAGGTGAGGACGCTGCGCGGGCAGATCGAGCTGACGCTGCCTCCGGAGACGCAGAACGGCCGCCGGTTCCGGCTGGCCGGCCAGGGCATGGCGCGGCTGAACGATCCGGACAAGCGGGGCAACCTGTATGCGGAGGTCAACGTGGTGCTGCCCACCGGGCTCACCGACGAGCAGCGGCACCTCTTCGAGCAGATCCGCGACGGCCAGGCCGCCGCAGAAATGCCCAGCCAGTAAGGAGCAACGACAATGATGCAGGACGGAAACTTCCCGACCGAACCCTGTTTCGTCATCAGCGTGGCCGCGCGCATGGTGGGGCTGCACGCGCAGACCCTGCGCTACTACGAGCGGGTGGGACTGGTGATGCCATCGCGCTCGGGCGGACGGCAGCGGCTGTACTCCATGGCCGACGTGGAGCGGCTGCGGAGGATCAAGACCTTCGTCGACGAGCTGGGCGTGAACCTGGCGGGAGCGGAGGTGGCCCTGAAGCTGATCGACCGGATAACAGAGCTGGAAGGCCAGGTGGAAGCCCTGAGCAACGAAGTGACCCGACTGCGCGCCGCCGACAACGTGACCAGGAACTCGGCCGGCGACGGCAGTCCTCGCAATAATTCGACCCGCAGGAATAACGCAACCAGGAGGTAACCGATATGGTGATGACCGCGGATAAATTCACGAGACAGGCGCAGGAGGCGTTGCAGCGCTCCCAGGAGCTGGTGCGCAACTACCAGCACAGCCAGTGGGACGTGGAGCACGTGCTGCTGGCGCTGGTGGCTCTGGAGGACGGGCTGCCCGAGCGCATCTTCCGGGAGCTGGGCGTTGACGTCGAGGCGGTGAAGAGCCGGCTGCACCAGACGCTGGACTCGGCGCCGAAGGTGGTGTCGGGCACGCAGCAGATCTTCATCACGCCCCGCTTGCAGCGGATGCTGCAGGTGGCGGACGAGGAGGCGCAGCGGCTGAAGGACCAGTTCATCAGCGTGGAGCACCTGCTGGTGGCCGCCGCGCGGGAGAACACCGGCGATTCGGCGCGGCTGTTCCAGGACCTGGGCGTCAATCAGGAGATGATGTACCAGGCCATGCAGAAACTGCGGGGCTCGCACCGCGTGGAGGACCAGAACGCGGAGCAGAAGTACCGCTCGCTGGAGAAGTACAGCGTGGACCTGACCGAGTTGGCGCGGGTCGGCAAGCTGGACCCGGTGGTGGGGCGCGAGCAGGAAATCCGGCAGGTGATGCAGACGCTGACCCGGCGCACCAAGAACAACCCGGTGCTGATCGGCGAGGCCGGCGTGGGCAAGACGGCCATCGCCGAGGGGCTGGCCAGCAAGATCATCTGCGACGACGTGCCGGACTCGCTGCACAACAAGCGGGTGATGGCGCTGGACATGGGCCGGCTGGTGGCCGGGGCCAAGTTCCGCGGCGAGTTCGAGGAGCGGCTGAAGTCGGTCATCGACGAGGTGACGTCGTCCAACGGCGAGGTGATCGTCTTCCTGGACGAGATGCACACGCTGGTGGGCGCGGGAGCCGGCGAGGGCGGTCTGGACGCCAGCAACATGCTCAAGCCGGCCCTGGCCCGGGGCGAGCTGCAGGCCATCGGCTCGACGACGCTGGACGAATACCGCAAGCACATCGAGCGGGACCCGGCGCTGGCGCGGCGGTTCCAGCCGGTGTTTGTCGAAGAACCGACGCCGGAGCAGGCGCTGGACATCCTCATGGCGCTGAAGCCGCGCTACGAGGCCCACCACCGGGTGACGCTCACCGACGGGGCCATCGCGGCGGCGGTGCGGCTGAGCGACCGGTACATCACCGACCGCAAGCTGCCGGACAAGGCCATCGACTTCATGGACGAGGCGGGCAGCAAGGTGCGGATCGACGCCGGGATGCTGCCGCCCAAGTTGCAGGAGATGGAGAACCGGCGGCGGGAGCTGACCGACCTGGAGGAGCGGGCCAACCAGATGTCCGACTACGAGCGGGCGGCCCAGTACCGCACGGAGCGGCTGCGCTTGGAAGAAGAGGTGACCGCCGAGCACGAGGCCATCGAGCACACCACCGGGCCCGACCTGGTGGTCAACGAGAAGGACATCGCCGAGCTGGTGTCCAACTGGACGGGCATCCCGGTGGGACAGCTCATGGAGGGCGAGGCCGAGCGTCTGCTGCACATGGAGGAGCACCTGCACCGGCGGGTCGTCGGGCAGGAAGAGGCGATCAGCGCGGTGGCAGACACCATCCGCCGGGCGCGGTCGGGTCTCAACGACCCCAAGCGTCCCTACGGCAGCTTCATCTTCCTGGGTCCCACGGGCGTGGGCAAGACCGAGCTGAGCCGGGCGCTGGCCGAGTTCCTGTTCAACGACGAGGACAGCATGGTGCGCCTCGACATGTCGGAGTACGGCGAGCGGCACACTGTGTCACGGCTGATCGGCGCGCCTCCCGGCTACGTGGGATATGACGACGCCGGGCAGCTGACCGAGGCGGTGCGGCGGCGGCCCCACCGGGTGATCCTGTTCGACGAGATCGAGAAGGCGCACCCGGACGTGTTCAACCTGCTGCTGCAGATCCTGGAGGACGGACGGCTGACCGACGGGCAGGGTCGCACGGTGGACTTCCGCAACACGGTGATCGTCATGACCAGCAACCTGGGCACGGGTGACCTGGGGCAGCGGCCCTTTGGCCTCAGTCCGACGGCCGACCGGGAGCAGGATGCCGGGAAGGTGTCGGCGGAGCTCTCCCGTTCAGTGCGCGACGCGTTGCAGCGGCAGTTCCGGCCGGAGTTGCTGAACCGCATCGACGAGACCATCGTGTTCCACCCGCTGAGCCGGGCGCAGATCGGCGAGATCGTCGGGCTGATGGTGGGCGAGGTGCAGAAGCGGCTGGCGGAGCGGGACATCACCTGCGAGCTGACCGAGGCCGGCTGCGACTGGCTGGTGAACGAGGGGTTCAACGTGACCTACGGGGCGCGTCCGCTGCGCCGCGCCATCCAGCGGCACCTCGAGAACCGGCTGGCCCAGGGCGTCCTGTCCGGCGAGTTCAACGAGCACGACCACGTCATCGCCGACGTGAACGAAGCGAGGGACGGGCTGGCGCTGCGGGTGGCTGCTCGCACTGAGGCGGAGGATGAAAGGGAGTTGGCGGGCGTGGTGTAGGTTCGCTGCGCTGACTGGCTATTGGGTGCGGCCCTGTCCAGTGGGATGGGGCCGCGCTGTTTTCGGGCGTGTGGTCGGGCTGCATTTGGTAGCTAACCCGCCGGGCTCCATTCGAGCCGAACCTCAAGATCACGCAGCATTTCGAACGTGTTGATGCATGGGATGTCGAACTGGCGGCAGAGGTCGGGGAGCTTTATCGTGCTTTGGGACTGGGGAGCTGAAACCTCGTTGGTAACGACGACTGCGCCGTGGGCCATCGCGTAAGCCGCCAGCCATCCGTCGGCAACACGTGCAAAATCGGCACGAGCGGCGGTGGTGTATTGGGGATTGTCCTGAACCCAATCGATCAACTGACGATACGCGTCGGCGACGGGTTGGGTCCCGCTGGTCTCAGGCGAAGAGCCGATTGCCTGTTCCACCCATTCGACCAGTTCAGCCGGCGAGACGATCTCGACGAACACTCGGTCAATGATCAACAACCTGCCGGTGGCGATATGATGACTCAGTGAGGCCCAGAAGCCGGGGCATATTTCCGGCGCGTAGTAATGGCGATAAGCCGCCACCAGAACATTGGTGTCTGGTACGTATATGCGCCCGGCGGGAACCGTCATAGCGAGATGCCCAGTTTGCTGGGCATGACTTCGAAGGTGTCCCCTTTCAACCCGGTCAGTGCGTACGCTTCACGTTGAGATAGTCGACCGGCCTTCAGAGCGCGTACCACCGACGCGGCGAAGCGCACGCCGATGCGCCAACGTTGGGTATTCCAAAAATTCCCGCCCTCCGAGCTCGCTGAATTGCGATCACCCTGGGTCCTGTTGCTGGCGTAAAAGTCGAAAAATGCCGGCCGGTCGATGAGGCCGAGATCCAGCGCCCGGCGGGCGGCAACGATTCGGCTGACCCTGAAGCGCCGGGCGATATCCTGGAATCGGTCTGCATGTGCGGATACGTGCGGCCATAACGCGCGCAATTCCGCCTCCGGCACAAGGAACTCCGCCGCAATCCCATCACACCGGGTTTCAACCTCGTGATGGGACGGCAACAGGGACTCTGAGGCGGACACTCCTTCCTGGCCAACGAAAAGATGCGCAAGTTCGTGTGCCACCGTGAACATCTGTGCGGCCTTGTAGTCCGCGTTGTTGACGAATATCAGCGGGGCGTACTCGTCAACCAGGGCGAAACCCTGAAACTCGTCGGGGCTGAGCCGGCGGCTGGTGTCGTTACCCACCACGCCGTTGAAAACAACCATCACGCCGGCGGCTTCAATGTGCTCACGAAGCAGGCCGATGGCGTCAGACCACGAATGGGCGTCCGACGCCCAATCTGCTGCAAGCCCCAAAGCGGCACGCATGGCCTGGGCGGCATCAACGCTGCTTGTGCCCGGTCGGTAGGCGCTGACCAACTGCACCGGCTCGGCGCCGGTATCGATCAGTTCGTCCCGCAGCCACGCGCTACGCAGCTGCATGGCGTGGACTGTTTCCAGCAGGTCGACGCTAACCCGAGGCGGTGCGTGGCCGGCGCGCGTTCGGAAATCGGTGATGGGGAGTGGCTCGTCGGGCGGGAAGGACAGGAACAGGAAACCCAAGGGGCTGTGGGTAGCGGCGGCCAGCCGCTCGGCCCACGCCATGCTGATTGCGCCGGAATTCTCCCACTCTTGGACGCGTTCTGCCTTGAGCTTGACTTTGCGGGCCAAGTCTTCGGTGGTGAGGTCGGCGCGTTCACGCGCCCAGCGCAGCACCGAGGGCCGCAATTGCAGGGTTTCGCGCTGGGTGGTCATTTGGTGGGCTCCACTCGGCACGATGTTAGCCAAAGGGCGATTACCAGGTCAAATCAGCGACTAGCGGAACAGGTCTTTATCGGGGTCGCGGACGATGTCGCGGGAGTCGGCGTTTTCCATGGGTTCGTAGGGGTAGCCCTTGACCAGGGCTACCGGGACGCCCAAGAGCTTGCCGGTGACCAGCTCGGCGGTGGCGGCCAGTTCGTCGGCGACGGCGATGGTGGTGGTGTGCAACTCGTTGCCGTGGGGGTCGAACTCGCCGATGTAGCTGATGACGGGGTTGAAGCCGGCCACGCCGATGGACACGTTGATGGCCCCGTTGCGCCAGGGGCGGCCGAAGGTGTCGGATACCAGGACGGCGACGTCCACACCCAGACGCTCACGGATGCTGTCGCGGATGCGGCGGGCCGAGGCGTCGGGGTCCACGGGCAACAGGCAGATGGAGTCGGAGCCGGGGATGTTGGAGGCGTCGATGCCGGCGTTGGCGCAGATGTAACCGTGGTAGGTCTCGCTGATGATGACGCCGCGGTCCATGCGGACGACGCGGCGGCTCTCGCGCAGGATCATCTCGGTGTGGCGCGGGTCGCGGCGGTGCCCCTCGGTGATGGCGATGGCCAGTGGCGAGGCCTCGACCTCGTCGATGGTCATGACGCGGCCCTCGGCCTTGCTGACGATCTTCTGGGTGACCACGACCACGTCGCCGGCCTCGACGGGCGTGCCCTGGGCGTCGGCGGCGTCCATGATCTGGGCGGCCAGGTCGTCACCGGCCTGGACCTCGGGCAGTCCCTCGATTCCTACGGCGCGAATTTCCGGCGGCATGGCGCACCTCCCGTTGTGGCGGTGGGGTGTTGATTACTATTGTGGGATGGTTCCAGTTTATCACCGCGCCGCCAACCGGCATGGCGACGGACGGTGGTAAATCTTACCGGGATAAACAGGATGAACGGGATGGACAGGATACGGTTCGGTTGATCCGCCAATCAATTTTCGGGCCTCACGCGTACCCAGTTTGTCATCGCGAGGAGCGTAGCGACATGGCGATCTCGTTCCCGCAGCAGTGTTCCTTGCCCCAACGAGATTGCCGCGCTTCGCTCGCAATGACGCTCTGATGGCACAACGAGATTGCCGCGCTTCGCTCGCAATGACAGTTCCAGTGAAACTGGGCACGGCGAGATTGCCGCGCTTCGCTCGCAATGACGGTTTGATGGCAAGTGGTTATCCGTGCGCGGCGCTTCTGGCGTAACCCCGACCGCGTGGGTATGATGGCGACACGCGGGACCGTCAGAGTCCGGCAAGCGCAGCAATCGGCTTTGGCGGGGGGCGGATGGAACAACACAGGAACCAACCAGACGATATTTCCGTAAACGGGATACCAGCGAACGGGTCATCGCTCGCCTTTCCGGAGGCGGAGCGGGAGGCGGTGTACCGGGCGATCTACCAGCGGCGCGACATCCGCAACTTCCGCCCCGACCCGATACCCGACGAGGCTCTGGCGCGCATCATCCGGGCGGCGCACCACGGGCCGTCGGTGGGGTTCATGCAGCCGTGGGACTTCATCCTGGTGAAGGACCAGGAACGCCGGCGGCGGATAAAGGACCTTTTTGACCGGGAACGGGCCGCAGCCTCGTGCTTTTTCGACGAGCCGCGCCGGTCGGCATATCTTTCGCTGAAGCTGGAAGGCATTCTCGAAGCGCCGGTGAACCTGTGTGTCACCTGCGACCCGACCCGAGCGGAGGTGGTGCTGGGGCGCAACTCCATGCCGGAGACCGACGTGTATTCCACCTGCTGCGCGGTGCAGAACCTCTGGCTGGCGGCGCGGAGCGAGGGCGTCGGCGCGGGTTGGGTGAGCATTCTCAAGCTGCCGCAGCTGCGGGGGATCCTGGGGATACCGCCGCACATCATCCCGGTGGCCTACCTGTGCCTGGGCTACCCGGTGGAGTTCACCGACGAGCCGGTATTGCAGCGGGCCGGCTGGCGCGACCGGCTGCCCGTGGAGGACCTGCTGCACTTCGATGACTGGAACGGGTCGACGGGCGATGGCGATTGGAAGGGTCTGCGGGATGCGCTGGGGTCCCAAGCCAATCGCGAGGCATGAAGGGCGACGACGGCCGAATCGCAGCGCGGGGCCTCGTGTGTGACGATTTCAGCCGTTAAGATTGTATAATCGGGTCAAAGCAGCCGGCTGAACCGGCAAAGGGTGGCAATTCGACCTTCACCAAGGGAGGGATGAAGAAATGACGCAACAGATGCACGCACAGATGGGCGGAAGCACCGGCGGCGGCGAGGAGCTGATCCCGGCCGGCGCGGTGACCTTCGGGCTCGTGTACCGCACCGATGTGGGAGCCATGAACGACGAGGGCATCTGCATCCACGTCTATGGCAACGACGTTGAGGGCGACGACAAAGAGCTGCTGCGGTTCGACTGCTTCCGCATCGGCCCGCACTACCACTACCGCAACGGCCCCATCGGCCAGAACGACCGGCTGGAGCTGGACTTCACCGCCGAGGGCGACCCGCTGTCGTGGACGCTGGACAAGATCCGCAACCGGCTTCCGATCATGCTGATGCGCTGCCAGGCGGACAGCACGGCGCGCAACGTCGACCAGCGGGACGTTGACGCAGCGATCCCGCACATCATGGCGTGGGCGGAGACCAAGACGCACAACCGCGGATAGCTGCCTGGTTCACACGAACCGGCGTGTAGAAGGTGAGGGCCCGGCGATGCAGACGCCGGGCCCTTGCTTTGACGATTTACGAATGTGGGTACGCGTGGGACCGGACCGCTCTGGACGGTCACGCGCCAGCGGAGTATCTTGCAGGCCACTACACTCACCCGTCCTGAGGTGTCGGCAACATGAGCCAGAGCAACGACTTGGAGCGAATCTACCAGGAGCTGCGCCGGAGGGCGGTGGCCCAGTTCGGCGAGGACCGCGCGGTGGAGCTGGAATCGTACCTGCGAACCGCGGCGGAGCAGGTCCACGCCGTCGAGGGCGCCGAGGTGCATCCGGACCTGGAGCCGCTGAACCAGGAGTAACCGCAACCCGACCCCGAGCACGTACCGGCGCACGAACGAGATTGCCGCGCTGCGCTCGCAATGACATAGGACCTACGCAGTTGGGCGGCATAACAACCGTCATTCCCGCGAAAGCGGGAATCCAGTGACCGAAATCGTTAACAGTGTTCCAGATGCGTTCACAGGAAAGTCTATTGATTCCTGCGAAAGCAGGAATAACGGGTTTGTAATTTCGAGGGCGTAACTCCTATTACAGTTGGATCTGTAGACCGTATCGGCGAACGGCGAAGCACCTGCGGCATCCGTGCTGCATCCTACGAGGTTGAACCATGCCTGAACTTCATGAGCTTTCGGTGGCGGAAGCCGCCGCGCAGATCCGCGAGGGAACCGTGTCGCCGGTGGCGCTGGCGGAGTCACTGCTGGCGCGCATCGACGTGCTGGACGCCGACCTGCAGGCCTGGGTCACCATCGACCGCGACGCCGTGTTGTCGGCGGCCCGAGAGCGCGAGGCGGAAGTCCAACGTGGCGACCCGCTGGGCCCGATCCACGGAGTGCCCGTGGGCCTGAAGGACATCTTCTACACCGAGGGGATGCTGACCGCGTGCGGCTCCAGGGTGTACTCCGACTTCGTGCCGGATTTTGACGCGACCTCGGTGGCCAAGATCAAGGCGGGCGGCGGGATCATCCTGGGCAAGGCGGTCACCACCGAGTTTGCTACCTCCGATCCCTCGCCGACGCGCAACCCCTGGAACCTGGAGCACACGCCGGGAGGGTCCAGCAGCGGATCGTCTGCGGCGGTGGCGGCCCGGATGGTTCCGGCTGCGCTGGGCTCGCAGACGGGCGGGTCGACGTGCCGGCCGGCGGCCTACAACGGAATCGTGGGTGTGAAGCCGACTTACGGACGGATCAGCCGGTACGGTGTGGCGCCGGTTAGCTGGTCGCTGGACCACGTGGGCATCCTGACCCGCACGGTCGCCGATGCCGCGCTGATGCTCACCGTGCTGAGCGGCGAGGACGACAACGATCCCGGCAGCCTGCGCGAACCTGTACCCGACTTCGTGGCGCAGATGGTGGAGTACGACCGGCCGCCGCGCATCGGGCTGGTGCGGCAGTACTACCAGGACTATGCGACGCCCGAGATGTGGGCCCACACGGAGGCAATCGCCAACCAACTGGCCGAAGCGGGAGCTGAAGTCGAGGAGATACCGCTGCCTGATAGCTTCGCCGTGGTGCACAACTTCCAGCGCATCGTGATGAACGTCGAGTGCGCCGGTTTCCACGAGGTGAACCACCGCGTCCGCGCCGCCGACTACGGCCCGCGCATACGCGCCGGCATGGAGATGGGCATGATCATGCCGACTTCGGCGTACCTGAAAGCCCAGCGGCTGCGGCGGCAATTCCGCGCCGACATGAGCGAGATGGTCGCCAAGGTGGATGTGGTGATGACGCCGGCGATACCGGCGCCGGCCCCCCGGGACCTGAACACGACGGGGGATGCGGCGTTCCAGGTGCCGTGGACTGCCGCCGGCCTGCCCACGGTGGTGGTCTCGACCGGCCTGAGCGAGCTGGGCATGCCGATGGCGGTGCAGTTCGGCGGGCCGTGGGCGCAGGAGGGCCGGGTGCTGGGAGCGGCGCAGTGGTGCGAGCGGATAGCGGGGCTGGGGGAGGCGCCGCCCATTGGGCAAGGTTGATGGCTCACGGAGGAGTTCATATGCACGCGGGAAAATTCGCTGATTCCTACGACTACGCTAAGCGCACATTGATCCATGCAATAGCGGACCCAGGTGAATGGATCGTTCACCCGATGTTGTTACGTAGCAAAGGCGGAGGGCCAAAAGGTGGTGGACTCTGCATTCGTAAGTATGCGAATTTTCTTGGATTGCCCTTCTGCGCTGTGCTGCCTGGCAACACACGAACGAGAACCAAAATTGTGGATGACGTAGCCTGTTATCACGATCTCTATCTGTTCTTTGACCCCGACACAGGGATCGCTGAGAAAGGAGACACCGAACACGTAACCATACTCCAGTTGACCCAGATCACCAGAGCAAGGACAGGCAAGATCGTGCTCGTATTTGATCACGCCTTCCCTGATGGAGGCGATCCGAGATACAAGGTCAAGAAGAAATTGGAGTCGATTTGCAAACGCGAAAAATGCAAACCAAATCTGTTTAGCGGTGCCGTCATCGTTCGTGAACATCGCTGCGTTTGCTTCATATGGCTGTCCACAGAAAAGAAAGAAGTAGAACGAGTCAATCAGAAACTGCAGTACAATCTATCCATTCCCAAAGAGAGGCTTGTGACATTTCCGTGATATAAGGGGGCTGGAAGACATCCACGTCTGCCTCCCTTGTGCCCCTGCCGATATCGCCAGGCACACGCTGCCACGGTTTCAGTCGCCAAGTGCAGCACGGTTGCGCGGGGGCGGTGGCGCTGCTAATCTTGCGCCGCTATGTTTTCGATCTTCAAGCGGAACCGGGACGCCGTCAACCGGGAGCAGACCGACGCCGGCGTGAAGCGGAGCCGGGACAGCTGGTTCGGGCGCATCCGGAACCTGTTCGCGTCGCGGGCGTTGGACGACTCGGTGTGGGACGAGATCGAGGAGATACTGATCTCGGCGGACGTCGGGGTGGACACCACCATGACGGTGCTGGACGAACTGCGGGCGGAGGTACGGTCGGGGCGCGTTGCGGACGGCGAGGGCGCGTTTGACCGGCTCAAGGAGCTGATCGCAGCGGAGTTGTCGGCATCGGATAACCCGGATGCCTGGCTGGACGACGATGCCGTGGCGTCTCCCTACGTGATACTGATGTGCGGCGTGAACGGGGTGGGCAAGACCACCAGCATCGCCAAGCTGGCGCACCACTTCACCGGCGCGGGCAAGAAAGTCATCCTGGGCGCGGCCGATACCTTCCGCGCCGCCGCCGAGGAGCAGTTGGAGATCCTGGGCGAACGGGTAGGCGTGGACGTGATCAGCCACCAGCACGGCGCGGATCCCGGGGCGGTGGCCTACGACGCCTGGCAGGCGGCGCGGGCGCGTGGCGCGGATATCCTGATCGTGGACACGGCGGGACGGCTGCACACGCGGCAGAACCTGATGGACGAACTGCGCAAGGTGCGGCGGGTGATCAACGGGCTGGATGAGGCGGCGCCGCACCAGGTGCTGCTCACGCTGGACGCCACCACCGGGCACAACGGCCTGACGCAGGCGCAGGCGTTCACCGACGCCGTGGGCTGCACGGGCATCTTCCTGGCCAAGCTGGACGGCACTGCGCGGGGCGGGATTGTACTGTCGATACGGCGGGCGCTGGGCGTGCCGATCCTGTTCATTGGCACCGGCGAGGGGTTGGACGACATCGCGCCCTTTGATTCTCGCGAGTTCGTGGACGCCATGCTGTCGTCGGCCGCCTGACGACGCGGCCCGACCATAGCCGTGCAGGACGTTCTCGCCTGGCTCATCGCCCTCTGGGCCCTGTCGCTGGTCGGGTTCCCCATCGCATCCACGCTGTGCGGGCTGGGGCGGCTGGCCGATCGCGGGTGGGCGGTATCGCGAGTCCTCGCGCTGCTGGTCCTGGCGTGGGTGACCTGGATAGGCGGCACGATTGGCATCGTGCCCAACTCGGCGGCGGGCATCGGCGCCCTTCTGGTGATCATGGGCATCGCGGCGGCGTGGCTGGCCTACCGGCAGCGCGCCGAACTGGCGGACTTCTTCCGCCGGCGCTGGGCGGTGGTGGCGGTCACCGAGCTGACCTTCCTGGCCATCTTCGCGTTCTGGGCGCTGGTGATCAGCGAGGCGCCGGGGATCAGCCACACCGAAAAGCCGATGGACTTCGGCATCCTCAACGCCGTGGCGAACGCGGACGGCTTTCCGCCGGAAGACCAGTGGCTCTCGGGGCACAGCATCGCCTACTACTACGGCGGGCACTACGTGGCGGCGATGCTGTCGACCCTGACCGGCGTGGCGACGGACAAGGCGTACAACCTGGCCGTGGCCACGATTCCGGCCCTGCTGGCCGCCGGGATACTTGGTTTGGTATACAACGTGCTGCGGCTGGCCGGAGCGCGGGCGTTTCCGGCGTTGGGAGCGGGATTGCTGACAGCGGTGGGCGTGACGATGCTGGGCAACCTGTCCGGCGTGCTGGAGTTGGCCTACGTTAGAGGTGTGGGCGGAGAATGGTTCTGGAATTGGGTGGCGGTAAAGGGACTGGAGGCTCCGGCCGGCGGCGACGGCTGGCTGCCCGACGGGTTCTGGTGGTGGTGGCGCGGGACCCGGGTGATCGACACCCTGACGGAAACGGGGGCGTCGCTGGACTACACCATCACAGAGGTTCCTTTCTTCAGCTTCCTGCTGGGCGACCTGCACGCGCACGTATCCGCGCTGCCCTTCGTGACGCTGGCGCTGACCTTGACGCTGGCGCTGCTGGTGTCGCCCATCGCGCCCGGGCTGCGCTGGCTGCGCCGGCGACCGGGCGAGGCGGTGGCGCTGGCCCTGACCCTGGGTTCGCTGGCGTTCATCAACGCCTGGGACTTCCCGCTGTACCTGGCGATAGTCGCGATGGCGGCGGTGGCGTGCTGGTCGGCGTGGCGGATCAACCGGTCGGAACCGGAGACGAGCAGCAGCAGCGCGGCGTCCACGGCCGCGCTGGGGCGGGCAACGGGGAGGGCCGCGCTGCTGGCCCTCGGGTTGGTGGCGGTGGGGGTCGCGCTGTTTCTGCCCTTTTACCAGTCCTTCGACAGCCAGGCGGGCGGCATCCTGCCCGTCACCGGGCCGGCGACGCGTCCGTTCCTGTTCCTGGTGGTGATGGGAGTGCCGGCGTTCCTGGCCGGGGCGCTGGTGGGCAGATCGCTGCTGGCGCTGGGATCGCCCACATCGGGCAAGCGTCTGCTGGTATGGCCGGTGGCAGCGTTCAGCGCCGCGCCGTTCTTCGTCTGGTTGCTGGCGGTAGCGGCGCTGGTTTCCCTGCGTCCGGAGGAGACCACGCTGGCCGATGGGTTGGTCTGGCACCGGTTGGTGCTTGCGGTTCCCCTGCTGACCATGGGCGGGCTGGCCGCCTACTGCGCCCTGGTGCTGGCGGCCAACCGGCGGCCGATGCAATGGCTGGTGTTTGCGCTGATCCTGGCGGCGGCGGGGTTCTACCTGCTGGCCGGCGCGGAGCTCTTCCGGATCGTGGACCTGTTCGGCAACCGGATGAACACCGTGTTCAAGGTGTACTACCAGGCCTGGGTGCTGCTTGGGATTGCCGGCGGGGTGGGCATCTATTACATTGTGGCCGGTCCATACCGGCTGCGGCCGGGGGACTACCGAGCCCCCCTGTTCCGGGCGTTGGGGATCGCGTGGGCCAGCCTGGCGGTGGGACTCATCATGGCTTCGGCGTACTATCCCGTGGCTGCCGCGCTGGAACGAACGGGGTGGTTCCAGGACGGCGGGGGCATTGGCGATAACACCCTGGCCGGCCTGGAATTCCTGCGACGGAGTGACCCCGGGGAGTACGATGCAATCGTGTGGCTCAACAGCGAAGCCGAACCGGGTCGCATCCTCGAAGCGGTGGGCGATGGTTACAGTAACTACGGACGCATCTCCGGCGCTACGGGCCGGGCGACTGTCCTCGGCTGGGAGGGACACCAACGGCAATGGCGAGGCGACGACAGCGCGTTCGCCGGCCGCAGCCACGACGTGGAGACGATCTACCAGGGAACCGACGGGGCGGAAACCCGGCGCCTGCTGGGAGTCTACGGCGTCCGCTGGCTCATCGTGGGCCCCCGGGAGCGGGACGCCTATGGAGAAGAGGTGGATGAAAGGGTCGAAGAATGGGTCGACAAAGGCTGGCTGGAGCGGGCCTTCTCATCCCATGATGTGGCAATCTACGAAGTAATCGGCAACTGAAACTGCAACACTGGAGGCAATCATGGAATTCAGCGACGTGCGCAACTTTTTCAGCAGCAACCACCGGGGGGTGATCAACACCTTCCGCCGGGACGGATCGGCGCAGACCAGCATCGTGGTGGCCGGGGCGTCGCCCTTCGAGGGAGATGACGGACCGGTGTTTGTCATCGTGCGGGGCACCTCCGCCAAGGCTCGCCACCTCAAGCGGGACAACCGGTGCAACGTTATGGCGGTGGCAGACGACTGGCGGCAGTTCGCCGTGGTGGAAGGGACCGTCACGCTGCACGACTACCAGAATACCGACGCCGAGGAGATGCGGCAGATGCTGCGGACGGCGTTCCGGGCGTGCGGCGACCACGAGCACCCGGACTGGGAGGAATACGACCGGGCGATGGTGCAGCAGGACGCGGTGATCGTGCGCGTGCAGCCGAATCGAGTCTACGGGCTGATACGGTAGTACGACAGGAACCGACCGGGCCGGCCGCCCCGTTGATGGCAGCCGGCCCGTAGCCATTTTGTCACCGCGAGGGGCAAAGGGACGTGGCGATCTCGTAACCCACGCGGCACTCGTTCATCGACGAGATTGCCACGCTGCGCTCGCAATGACATAGGACTTACGCAGTTGGGCAGCCTAACAACCGTCATTCCCGCGAAAGCGGGAATGACGGGTTTGTAATTTCAAGTGCGTAATTCCTCTGACAGTTCCGGCGGATACAGGCGCGATCACCCGTCGATGAAGGCTCGGGTACTCTGCACTCCCGGTGCCACCGCCGTTTTGCAGCGCAATTATGGCTTGGCGCCCACCGCGCAGTGGAAGGGGGTGGAGATGAAGAAGGTGCCGTCGGCCTGGGCCTGCTCCGCTGCCGCCCGCCACTCGTCGGCCTCCTCGGCGTTGAGGGTGGGCAGGATGCCGCCCTGCATGAATTGCAGCCGGTCCGGCTCCGAAAAGGTGCTGATGAAGGGGAACATGCGGGTGTTCTCCAGGCCCAGCCCGGCGAAGCGCTGGTAGAGCGAGGCGTTGTCACAGCCCTGGGGATGGCCCGGGTCGTCGACCCACGGCGGCGACTCGATCCGCGTCTTGAGGTCCGGGCGCAGGGGCAGGTTGACCCAGCGGTTCATGTCGTGGGCGTGGCCCAGCACCGCGATCCGGCCACCGGGCTTCACGACGCGCTTCAACTCCGGCAGCATCAGGTCCGCGTTCACGCGCTGGATAACGGTGCTGGAGAAGACGACGTCGAAGCTGTTGTCGTCGAAAGGCAGGGCCTCGGCGCTGCCCTCGTGGAAGCTCACCAGATCGTCCATGCCCTCGCGCCGGGCAATGTCCGCCGCCTCGCGCAGGAAGTAGGTGTTGACGTCCACGCCGGATACGGGATTCTGGCGGTTGGTGCGGCGGGCCACCCAGCGGCAGAGCACGCCGGTGCCGCACCCGGCCTCCAGGACGCTTTCGCCGGGCTGGATCTGCGCGGCGTCGATCAGGCTGCCCACGGCGGACAGGTAACCGGGAGTGCGGCCCCGACCCTCCAGGCTACCGACCATGCCCAGCACCGGGCCGGTGAGGGTGATGACGCAGTATCGCTCGGTGAAGGCCGCGAGGATTGGATCCCATTGGGCTGGAGCCGCGCCCAGCGGCAGCAGGACCAGCGGCGGGCCGGATCCCTGGACGCGGAAGTAGATGTCGTCGACCTCGCCTTCTTCGATTGAAGGAGACACGCTGGGCAGGCTATTGGCGGAACCCACGCCGGCCAGGAAGTCCAGTACGGCCGGGGCGATCCTTTCGCCCTGCTCGACGCCGATGTCCGCGTAGTTGTTGGGATAGCCGTAGTCGGCCAGGGTGACGCTTGCGGCCGACGGGAGGCCGGCCAGGTTGCGGTCTATGGTTTCGGTGGCGCCGCCGCGGTCGGCGTTGAATACCAGGAGCCGGTCGCCCAATGGTGCCAGCGACTGGGAATCGAATCCCAGGGGGCAGACCAGGGTCATCGAAGCGATGGCGTCCGGAAAATTGACCGTCAGTCCGCGCCAGTCGCCCAGATTGCGGGATGCGAAGTGGGCGCGCTCGATGCCGAGCTGCCGCAACACACCTACTATCCTCTCGTCAACGGGAGCTTCTACCTGTGTCGTCATGCTGTCCTCCCGGCCGGGTCGGCCACTCAGTCTGCTGGCCTCTGATCTGCGTACACAGCCTTTGATCGCGGTCGGCTTATGTACACGCAGGATAGTAGCATTCCTGCGAGTACTCTGCCCCGGCTGAGACTGCCTTCTGTAATTCAAGCGTGACGTTGTGATGCAATAGATAGGCAGAACAGGCAACCCGAAGAGGCGCCTGGGCAGCTTGGCACGGTTTGACAGCTGAGGCGGGGCTTACCTATGATTACGCGGCCGCACTCGGCGGCAATGGTAATGGTCGGCCCGGTTGAGAGAGAAGCATGAACTCGCGAAATGCACAACCGCTCCAAGCCACTTTTATGTCATTGGAAAACGCGCCCCTAGTTGATGCGCCCGAATTACCGCCCGACTTCAAGGTAAACGGTTTCTGGCACGTCAACGGTGAGATAAAAGGAGGGACTCTACGGCGTAAAGGACTAGCAAGTCCGACGGCGTATTTCCTGGTGAACCATCCGCCCTTACCCGCCCAAAAATCCCCATTCAGCGAGCCTACGAAAGTAAAGATCGAAACTCGCGATGGTCTTAACGTGACCGGGTTAGTGCAGGAGTACACAGACCGCAAAGACGCCAGTAAACAAAGTATATGCACTGAATACCAACCCGACGGCAAGCGGTGCGAGAAAAAACGTTTTTGGAAAACTTTGTGCAGAAACCATGCTGAAGCCGCAGGTTACGAAATAACTGACGGCGGGCAAGTCTGCACCGGCAAGAAAGGGAACGGAGAGGCCTGCACCCATCGAGCCAAAGTAAGCGGTTATTGCGCCCAACACGGTGGTGGAAGGGCACCTTTAGAAAAAAAGACGTTCCTTTATGAATTCCCCATCGTGATCATTGAGCTGATAGAGCAACCAGTGAAGAAATCATCGCGGGGAAGGAGAAATGATCATGCCTAGCACCGTGCCGGGCGCACAATCTTATAGGACTATAGAGACAGCATCAAAGCGTACGGGCGAGTTATACGTGATCAAATTGTATAGCGACGCCTCCGCTGTCTGTTCATGCGCTTTTGGAGTGCGCGCCGGAGTCCAGATTGAAGGCAAAACCAGAGCTTGCAAGCATGTCAAAACCGTCTGGCTCGACAATGCCAAGACTGACCAAGAAAACTCAATCCAGATAACTTGCACGACTATCGAACAAGATCGCTGGCAGGTTGCCGCCGACTTTCTGGATTTGCAATTGGATGACTTCATGCGTTATGCCGCCAATGAATTGGCCGAACGCGTCGAGCGTGGCAATTGGTAGTCTATAGAATTTCGAACGTAGCGCTGCCGATGTTGGCGGGATTGTCGATGAGTAACAGAAAGGTACTTTCGTAGAGCACAGGTACACCCAGACGTTCGGCGGTGGCCAGCTTGCTGCCGGCGGACTCACCGGCCACCAGCCAGTTGGTTTTCCGGCTGACTGACGAGGTGGTGGCTCCGCCCAAGGCTTTGACCCGACCCTCTGCTTCGCGACGGGTCATGGAGGCCAGTGTGCCGGTGATAACGAAAGTCTGGCCCTTCCAGGGCTGTGCCGACTCGGCGACCGGGGCCAGTTCTTGCCAGAGTTGTACGTTGGCATCACGCAAGGCAGTAATGGTCTCCCAGTTACGGACGGTCTGTAAGTAGTTGATGATGCTCTCGGCTGTCCGTGGTCCAATACCCTCGATCCCGGCTTCGTCCAATTCCTCGCTACCGGCGTAGGGAAAACCTGAACTATTGCCGATGCCGGCGAGTTCGTCGATCCCGGCTTCGCCCAGTTCATTGATGCTGGCGTAACGTTCAACCAACAACTGGGCAACCTCGGTACCTACGCCTGGGATGCCCAAGGCAGTGAGGATACGCGCCAGCGGGCGTTTCTTGCTGGCCTCAATGTTGTCGAGGATGCGGGTGGCGAGATTATCGCCCATGCGATCCAGTTTTACTAACTGTTCCCGGGTGAGGTGGTAGAGGTCGGAAACATCGGACACCAGGCCTTGGTCAATCAGGATTCGACACCACTGCTCATCAAGACCATCAATGTCCATGGCACCTCGGCTGACGAAGTGCTTCAGGGACTCGAAGAATTGGGCGGGGCAGGCCGAGTTGGGGCAGCGGTGTACGGCATCTCCCATCTCCTTCACGACGGTCGTGCCACACTCCGGGCAGTGCTCGGGCATTCGAAATACCGGGCCGCGCCCTTCCTCGGGCATTTCCGACGGGCCGATAATTTGTGGGATGACATCGCCGGCGCGCTGAATAGTAACCATGTCGCCTACGCGAATGTCCTTTTCGTTAATATCCCCCTCATTGTGCAGGGAGGCGTGCTGGACGGTTGCGCCGCTGACGACGACGGGCTCCAGGATGGCCTGGGGATTGAGGCTGCCGGTGCGGCCGACGTTGATGATGATGTCCAGCAGGCGGGTGTTGGCGCGCTCGGCGGGGAACTTGTAGGCGATGGCCCAGCGGGGTTCGCGGCCGGCAAAGCCGAGGGCGTTCTGCTGGGTCAGGCTGTCGACCTTGACGACCACACCGTCGGCCTCGTAGTTCCAGTCGTGGCGGCGGTGCAGCATCTCGTCATAGAACGCGCAGACCTCATCGACGGTATCGAAGACGCGGTTCGCATCATTGACGCAGAAGCCGTAGGATTGCAGTCGCTCTAGGGCTTCCCAGTGCCCGGCGGGCATGGGCCTGTCGCCGGCGTCGTTGAGGCTGTAGGTCCAGATCTGCATGTTGCGGCTGCGGGTGACCTCGGGATCCAGCTGGCGGATAGTGCCGGCGCCGGTGTTGCGGGGGTTGGCATAGAGGGGTTCGCCGTTGCGGGCGCGCTCCTCGTTCATGCGCTGGAAGCTGTCCAGGGGCAGGTAGACCTCGCCGCGCACCTCCAGGTCGGCCGGGAAGTCACCGTGGAGGGAACGGGGGATGCTCTCGACCTCGCGCAGGTTGGGGGTCACATCCTCGCCGGTCTGGCCGTTGCCGCGGGTGGCGCCGAGGACGAAGGCTCCCTCGCGGTAGACGAGGCGCACGGCGAGGCCGTCGATCTTCAGCTCGGCGACCATGCGGAAGGGCTGGCCGTCCAGCAGGTCGGTGACGCGGCGGTGCCACGCCTCCAGGCCGTCACGGTCGAAGGCGTTGGCGAGGCTCAGCATGGGGATGGGATGCTGGACCTGGGGGAAGCGATCGGAGGCGATGCCGCCGATGATCTGGGTGGGCGAGCTGGCCGAGCGGAGTTCGGGATGGGCGGCCTCGAGGTCGCGCAGTTCCTGCATCAGCGCGTCGTACTGGCTGTCGCTGATGACGGGTGCGTCGTCGTTGTAGTACCGCTCGTTGTGGAACCAGAGCTGGTCGCGGAGCCAGCCAGCCCGCTCTACGGGGTTGCCATCGAGGCCGGGATCGGGTATTGAGGTGCTCATCTGCGATGTCCTGCTGTGGCAAGCCAAGGATTGCCAATAGTATATTCCCGGCGGGCGGGACGATGCACCGTAACCGCGCGCGAGGCCCCCGAATGTGTACCCGCTTTGCCATCGCGAGGAGGCTGACGACGTGGCGATCCGGTTGCCGGCAAAGCGATCGCTCTGGCGACGAGATTGCCGCGCTTCGCTCGCAATGACGGTTCTGAGCAATGGGCGCCCATGAAGCGTGGCCCGCGTTGCTGTTATCCTAGAGACAGGTTTTCCATTACACGTAACCAGGAGGCGACCACCATGTCCGCTGCAGCCGACGGCCTGATTTCGGCCCTGGAGAACAACTTCACCACCATCGACCTGGCGCTGAGAGACCTGGATGAGGAGGAGTTCAAGCGAATCCCCGCCCCGGACTGCAACTCGGTGGCGTGGACGCTCTGGCATCTGTCCCGGGTGATCGATTCGTTCATCCACACCCGCCTGCGGGACCTGCCGCAGCTTTGGGACACGAACAACTGGGCGCAGCACTACGGGATGCCGGCGGACGGCGAGAACCGCGGCCTGGGCTGGACGCACCAGATGGTGTGCGACTGGCAACCGCCGTCCCGCAAGCTGCAGATGGAGTACTTCGAGCAGGTGCGTTCCGCGCTGCGCGAATATCTGCCCGGGCTCACGGACGCCCAGATGCAGCAGGCGAAGCTCATCCCGCCAGTGTCGGAGCCGCGAACAGTGGCGGCGGCGCTGGGTCAGATGACGTGGGACTGCGTATCCCACGGCGGGCAGATCGCCTTCATGCGCGGGATGTACAAGGGGATGGGCTGGCACCGGTAGAGTACCGACCCGGCTTCCTGACGAAATTGTCATTGCGAGCGAAACGCGGCAATCTCGACCCGCAGCTAACACGATTGCGGGAACGGGATTGCCGCGTCGCTACGCTCCTCGCAATGACATAGGAATTACGCACTTGAAATCACAAACCCGTCATTCCTGCGAAAGCAGGAATCCATAGTCTTTCCAGTGAACGAATCTGGAACACCGTTAACGAATTCGGCCACTGGATTCCCGCGAAAGCGGGAATGACGGTTGTTAGGCTGCCCAACTGCGTAAGTCCTATGACTTTGAAGTGGCGCTCCTCGCAGTGACTTTGAAGTGGGGCGCCTCGAAATGATGGGCCTTCTTGCGCCGGAAGTACAAGGGGATGGGCTGGCGCCGGCAGGGCGGCCGGGCAAACCCAGTCTGAATAGCGGCTAGCCCCGCCGGGGGCGGCCGCGGTCGGCGCTGTCGACCATGATGGTGACTGGGCCGTCGTTCTGCAGGCTGACTTGCATGTAGGCCTGGAACTCGCCGGTGGCCACGGTTAGGCCGGTGTCGCGGAACATGGCCACGGCCCGTTCGTAGAGGCGGTTGGCCGTTTCGGGGTCGGCGGCCGCGGTGAAGTCAGGGCGGCGACCGCGGCGGGTGTCGGCGTGCAGGGTGAACTGGGACACCACCAGGAAATCGCCGCCCGTGTCGAGGGCTGAGAGGTTGAAACGTCCCTGATCGTCGGCGAAGATGCGCATGTTGACGATCTTGTCGACGAGGTAGCGCGCGTCGGATTCGTCGTCGCCCTCCGCAACGCCGAGGAGCACCACCAGGCCGGTACCGATGCGTCCCACCTCGGCGTCGTCGATGGTGACGCAGGCGGAAGTCACCCGCTGGATGAGGGCGCGCATGGTGTGGGACGATGGGTTACGGGCGATGCAAA
Organism: SAR202 cluster bacterium bin87; assembly: GCA_002238825.1. Lineage (GTDB taxonomy): Bacteria > Chloroflexota > Dehalococcoidia > Lucifugimonadales > UBA3495 > Bin87. The sequence goes on from MPNC01000004.1 coordinate 185,458, forward strand.
GGCCGCACCCTGGAGCGCGGCCCTTTTGGTGGTATGGCCGAGGGGTTCGATCAGGCCGAATCGCCGGCGGCCGCGGCGGCCGGAGCGGGTGAATCCGAGGAGGATGACCCGGAGTCGCTGGACGAACTGTCCCCACCGCTGCTGCCGTTGGTTGAAGTGGACGCGGGTTCGGTGGTGGACTCTTTGCTGTCTTCCTTCTCGACCGGGCGCTTGGGACGGCCGTAGTCGGTGGTGTAGAAGCCGCTGCCCTTGTAGATCACCGGCACGGCGTGGAACACGCGCTGGCCGGCGCCGCCGCACAATGGGCACTCTCCCTGTCCGGCCTCGCTGAATTTCTGAACCAACTCGAACTCGTTTGAGCACTCCGTACAGCGGTAATCGTAGCGCGGCAAAACTACCCTCCCTGGTATGACGAATGCCGCCGGGCCTGTTCATGCCCCGTGCGGCGCATTCCATTTGTGACGCGGGCGGAGTCTAGCACTGCGCCCGCAACCGGTCAATTTGCGAAAGCTGACCGCGGGTCAGCGTCGCGATGGCCTACCGCCGCTGCCGTCGCCGGCGGCGTGCTGCCCGCTGGGCTGCCAGGCGCTCCTTTTGGGCCTTGGAGCGGAAGAACCGGCGGTCCTTCAGTTCGCGCAGGATGCCGGCGTGCTGCACCGACGCCCGGAATCGATTCACCAGGCTCTCTGGGGTTTCGCCATCTCGCGGCGTTACGTAAGCCATGCAATGCTCCCGATTACGTGTTTCCGAATACTTCCAAGTAGGGCTGACTATAACATGCCCGTGAGGAAGGCCGCAAACGACGGGCGAAGCAGCAACTGTTCAGAGTTGCGGGGAAAGTGTCATTGCGAGCGCAGCGCGGCAATCCCGTTGGCGCAAGGGAGTCCTTCGAGACAAGCGTGGCTGCTACGGCGTCGAGATTGCCACGGCGCAAGCGCCTCGCAATGACAACCTCCTGAATTCTGAACAGTTACGCGAAGCAATCAGGTCTTGTGCAAAGTCGCCTTATAGCCTTTTACCGCTCATCCTGAGATTGTCGTATCATCCTGAGCTTGTCGAAGGATGCTTCCTGCAATTCGGAGGATGGCTCGACAGGCTCACCATGAGCGGATGAAACGACTTTGCACAGGCCCTGTTGGAGCAGTACGCGTGATCGCAGTCAGCCATCCGGCGCGCCGTCGACCGAGGCGATGCGCCCGTCGGCCATCTGGAGGCGGCGGTCGGCCATGTCGGCCAGCAGCAGGTCATGGGTGGCGGTGACGACGGTGACGCCGCGACTGGCGCCGATGTCGCGCATGATGCCGCCGATGGTCTGGCCGGTGACGCTGTCGAGCTCGCCGGTGGGTTCGTCCGCGAAGAGGACGGATGGGTCGGCGACCAGGGCGCGGGCGATGGCGACGCGCTGCTGCTCGCCGCCGGAAAGCTCGTAGGGTCGATGCCCGGAGCGGCCGGTGAGTCCGACCAGATCCAAGGCCTCGTTGGCGCGGCGGCGGCGGTCCCGCCAGGACACGCCGGCGATGTGCAAGGGAAGCTCCACGTTTTCGAAGGCCGACAGCAGGGGGATCAGTCCGAAGGACTGGAACACGAAGCCGATCCGGTCGCGACGGAGTCCGACCAGGTCGCGCTCGGGCATCTGGGAAAGCTCGCGTCCCTCGAACCAGACCTTGCCGGAGCTGGGGCGATCCAGTCCCGCCAGCAGGTTGAGCAGGGTGGTCTTGCCGGAGCCGGAGCGGCCCACGAGGGCAACGAACTCGCCAGGGGCGATATTCACCGTGACCTCGTTGACGGCGCGGACGGCGCTTTCGCCTTCGCCGAACTCGCGGACGACCGAGTCTGCGGCCAGGGCCGCCGTTATTTCTGCCATGGGGTTATTTCTGACATGGAGTCACGTCTGCCATAGGATTACTTCAGCCAAAGGACTGGGGCGCCTCGCGATATCTGCGGCGGAGCGCTTAGTCGTCGGCAATGGTCTCCCACCGCTCCCGGCTGCGATGGGGGGCCGTGGCCGGGCGCAGGGTGATGGAGCCGGTATCCTCGTCCAGGCCGGCGGTGGCCAGTCCCTCCAGGGAAAGCTGCTCCACGTACTCGCGGGGCAGTTGGAGGCGGCCGGCGCGATCAACCACCAGGTACTCCTCCTCCTGGCCTTCGCCGCCGCGATAGGAGGACATGAGATATGACTCGGAGCCGATGCGCCCGTCTCGAATGCGCACCACCCGGTCAACCCAATTGGCGATGCCGGCATAGTGGGTAACGATGATGATGGTGACGCCGAACCGCCGGTTGATGCGCTGGAGCATCCGGAAGACGTCCTCGGCCATGTTGGTGTCCAGCTCGCCGGTGGGCTCGTCGGCCAGGAGCAGCGGCGGGTTGTTGGCGAGGGCAACGGCGATGGCCACGCGCTGCTGTTCGCCGCCGGAAAGCTCGGAGGGGTAGCGGCGGCCCTTGTCGGACATCTGGAGGGCTTCCAGCAGTTCCTCGGCGCGTTCGCGGCGCTGCCGCTTGCCAACGCCGGCGATGGCCTGGGGAAGCTCGATGTTGTCGCGCACGCTCAGGTAGGGCACGAGGTTGCGTCCGGTGGCTTGCCAGACGAACCCGACCTCGCGGCGGCGATAGGCCACCAGGTCCTGGTCGGTGATGTCCAGCAGGTCGCGCTCGCCCACGCGGATGCGGCCGGCCGAGGGCCGTTCGAGTCCGGCGAGGATGTTCAGCAGGGTGGTCTTGCCGGAGCCGCTGGCGCCGACGATGCCGATCAGTTCGCCGGCCCGCACCTCTAGGTCGACGCCGCGCAGGGCGACCACTTCCAGGTCGGCCGGCTTGTAGATCTTGAAGAGGTCGTTGGCCTCGACGTAGGCCGGCGCGATCTCCTCGTCGTCGGCGTCCTGCCACGGCTCGGGCGCCGGGGCCGGCGCGACAGGCCGGGCGCCGTTGTCGGATGCAGGACGTGGCGGCGGCGCTTGGGCCACCGGGACCTCTTCCGGCACGTCCGGAGACGCATCGTCAGCTACCACCGGAGCGTCGGCGATTTCCTCTACGGATGCGGGAGGCGCATCTACTGCGGGCGTCGGAACGGCGTCTGCCACCGCTACGGTTTCCTCCACGGCTTCTGCCGCGGTTTGTTCAGGCGCCAACCGGGCGCGGCGCTCGGGCGGCATGAACTGGCGAGCGTACTCGTCTGCGGCGCTATTTTGAGGAGCTTCGGACATTCTGGACCATCTCAACCGGCGTCTTGCGCGAAATCCACGGCATTATAACGCGCATTGGTGGGGTGTGGCAGCGTTCAAATGGGAAAGGCAAGGCCTTTCACTTCTCCCTGATGTCATTGCGAGCGCAGCGCGGCAATCTCGTTGCGGCCAGGATCGTCGTTACGCCAACGGGATTGCCGCGTCGCTTCGCTCCTCGCAATGACAACCGAAAGATCCTGATGGGAAAGGCCTGGCCTTTCCGAAGTCCACGCCTGCAGCCCTTGCGGTGCAAACTGGCATTACCGCGAAAGCGGTAATCCAGAAGGTCTCGGTTCACGGGAGCCTCTGGATTCCTGCTTTCGCAGGAAAGACGGGGCAACTTTGGAAAGGGCCTATGGGAAAGGGCGAGCCGTTGGGCCCGCCCCTTTCCTGCAGCCTGCCGGAGTATCGACGGGATTACTGCGGCTTGCGGGCCGATACCTTGACGCTGGCGACGTTCAGAGGAACATCGTCCTCGTCGCAGCGGATCGACTCGTCGATGGTGTTGATATCGACGAATCCGGCCGATTCCATGCGGTCCAGGTAGGTGCCACGATACTCGGCGCCGCCGATGCATGAGGCCCAGGACTCGGCGTCGGTCAGGCGGGGGCCATCCTCGCTCAGGGCCAGCATGTCAGAGACGTGGAGACGTCCGCCCGGCGCGAGCACGCGGAATGCTTCCCGGAACACGGCGTCCTTGTCGGGAGACAGGCAGATGACGCAGTTGCTGATCACGACGTTGACGCTGGCGTCGGGCAGGGGAATGTCCTCGAGATGGCCCTGCACGAACTCGACGTTGTTGACACCCATGCGGTCGCGGTTGGCGTTGGCGAGGGCCAGCATCTCGGGGGTCATGTCCAGGCCGAAGACCCGGCCGGACTCGCCCACCTGCTCGGCGGCGATGAAGCAGTCGATGCCACCGCCGGAGCCGAGGTCGAGCACGGTTTCGCCGGGGCGCAGGTCGGCCAGGGCGGTGGGGTTTCCGCAGCCGGCGGAGGCAGCCATCGCCTCCACGGGCAGGCCCTGGAGCTGCGCTTCGTTGTACAGCGCCATGGCATGCTCGGTGTCGGCGGGACTGCAGCAGGCGGCGGCGGTGGTGTCGCCGCAACCGCAGGCTTGCGCGTCGTGGCCGCAATCGTCACCGCCGCAGGTGCCGTGGCCGCAGTTTTCGGCGCCGCAACCCTCGCCCTGGGGCGTGACATCGGTCAACTGGATCACACGCGAGGCGCGCTGGCCATAGTGTTCCTGGACGGCCTGGCGGATTTCGTCGGTCTGATTTGGAGTGGTCGTCATCAGCGCCTCCCGGGTGTTTGGAGTAAGTGCGTGGCTGGGGTAATGCTACGCCGGCTGGGGGCAGGCGTCAAACGGGCGCGGATAGTTCGGGTTATAATTGCCTGGCGTTACGAAAAACAACCTTGGGAGTACATCCTCATGAGAATTACCGGCGGCACCACGCGCGTTCTGCAGACACCGGCGGACAACCCGCTGGTGGTGGGCATCGACCAACCGGGCACCCGCGAATTCGTCACCCTGGAACTGCACACCGACGAGGGGATCAACGGCATCGGCCTGACCTTCTTCGGGGGGCCGCTGGTGCATGCGCTGCGGCGGGCGGTGGACGACCTGGTGCAACTGGCGGTGGGCGAGGATCCGATGAACCCCGAGGCCGTGTGGGGCAAGCTGATGGACGCCTGCGCGTCGGCGGGGCCGGAGGGCATCCTGTCGCTGGGGCTGGCGCCCATCGACATGGCAGTGTGGGACATCAAAGGTAAGGCGCTGGACCAGACCGTGTGCGGCCTGATGGGCGGCTACCGGGACCGCGCGCCCACCTACGCCAGCGGCGCGCTGATGCGGCCGATGGGCCTGGAGTACCTGGCCGAGGCCGGCCCGCGGCTGGTGGAGCAAGGGTTCCGCCAGATGAAGACCCAGATGGGCGCGGAGCCCACCGCCGCCCTGGAGGTGGCGCGGATGCGCACCCTGCGTGATGCCATCGGGCCCGACATCGACCTGATGTGCGACATCAACCAGCTCTGGAACGTGAACCAGGCCATCCAGATCGGCAGCATGGTCGAAGAGTACCACCTGTTCTGGCTGGAGGACGTGGTGGCGCGGGACGATTACCAGGGACTGGCTCGAGTGGCCGACGCGCTGACGACTCCCATCGCCGCCGGCGAGTACGTCTACGGCATCCGGCCCTTCCGGCACATGGTGGAGCAGCGCAGCATCGACATCGTGATGGTGGATCTGCTGCGGGCCGGCGGGATCACGCCCTTCCGCAAGATCGCCGGCATGGCGGAGGCGTTCAACCTGCCGGTGGTGTCCCACCTGATACCCGAGGTGCAGGTACACACGATATCGGCCATACCCAACGGGCTGACGGTGGAGTATATGCCGTGGACGCTGCGCCTCTTCGACGAGACGCCGGACATCGTGGACGGGGACCTGGTGGTGCCCGACCGGCCGGGGCTGGGGCTGTCCTTCAGCCAGGACGCCATCGCCCAGTACCAGGTCGCCTGACCGACCGACAATTTCGCGTGGATGCACAGGATATTCAGGATAGAATAAATTATCCTGTTTATCCTGTTCATCCATGCAATACCTTATTTGCAGCACAATTACTTACGGAGGCTAATCGATGGCTACCTACCAGTTGCGCATCTACACCATCAACCGGGGCATGATGGACTCGTGGCTCGGCCTGTTCAACGAGCACATCAGGCCGCTGCATGACCGCCTGGGGATTCCGGTGGTGTCCAGCTACGTGAACGCCGACCGCACGGAGTTCATCTGGGTGCGCCGGTTCGACAGCGCGGACCAGATCGCGGAGAAGGAAGCGGCCTACTTCGCGTCGCCGGAGCGCTCGGCCCTGGGCGACCGTCCCACCAGCCACATCGCGAAGATGGAAGTGCGGGTGATGGACGGTGTGGAGGAGGCGGCGGCTGCCTGACCCTCAGCCACACGGCAGAGTTCACACGTGCCTCTTTGTCATCGCGAGGAGCGCAGCGACGTGGCGATCTCGTTCCCGCAGCGGTGTTCCTTGCCCCAGCGAGATTGCCGCGCTACGCTCGCAATGACAATTCCAGAGAAAATGGGCATCTGTGAACACGGCGGGGGGCGGATGATCATTCGCCCCTACGCGGGTTGGGACGGCGCCGGCTCGGCGTGGCGTTCGTGCCAGCCCGCGTTGATGTTGCCCCAGTAGTCTTCCCAGTTGCGGCGGGTGTCGGCCTCGGTGGCGCCGCCCCAGTAGCCGGGGGACACCAGGGGCAAGGCCTGTTCGATGCGGATCAGGACCACGGCGCGCACGCTGTCGGCCAGGCCGGTCACGTTGGACGCGCCGTTGCGCATCCGTTCCTTCACCGTGGCCTCAAGCTCGTCGCCGGAGTGGACGGCCACGGCGCCCTTGAACCGGTAGCCCTTGCGGGCGAACTGATCCACGACGTTGATCTCGATGGAGGGGTTGTGCTGCAGGTTACGCATGGTGCCCGGTGAAGCCAGGTCCGTGAACAGGATGTGATCGTCGTCCCAGATCATGGTGGTGGCCTTGGGCGACAGGTTGGGGGTGCCATCCGGGCAGACGGTGGCGACGAAAATGAGCCGCTGTTCGGTCAAGGCTCGTTTCATGTCATCGGTGAGAATTCCCATGCGTGGTGTGCCTCCGGTTGCTACAGTTCCTTGACCATTTCGCGGTGGGAGATGCCGGCTTCCTCGAAGATGTCGCCCACTTCCCGGTAGCCGTGGCCGGCGTAGAAGGACTTGACGTATTCCTGGGCGTGGAGGGTGATCTGCCGGAAGCCCCGGGCGCGGCCCTGGTCTTCCAGGAAGTTCAGCACCTGGCCACCGATGCCGTCGCGTCGCCGGTCCCGCTCCACGGCCATCCGGCCGATGTGTGGCCCCTTGCCGTCGACGTCGGGCAGGAGCCGGCCGGTGCCGATGATGACCCCGTTATGCAGGGCCACGGCGTGGACGGTGCCAGGGTCGGTGTCGGCCTCGTCCACCTCGATGTCGGCGGGGACGCCCTGCTCGCCCACGAAGACGCGGATGCGCAGGCTGAAAGCGCCCTCGAGCTCGGCGGGGGTTTCGATCAGTTTGACGGTGATGTCTGAATTAGACGGCATGTCGAGTGGGCTCACGTCATCTGCTACATTAGTCGGTACACTTCGCTGCGGTGTGCCACTGCCCTAACGATGATACGGCGAGTTTGCCGGTCCAGTATGTACAAAATCCGGTAGTCCCCGACCCTTGACCGGAACAAACCTCTCAGCGGACCCGTCAATGCACGGTGACGAATAATTTCTGCGTCGGCGGCTAATTCATCAAGCTTGTCGCGCACTCGCCTGGCTGGCTCCGTGTCCAAACGCGCTAAATCGTCGGCAGCGCTATCCTCAAATTCTACCGAGTACGGCACTAACCCAACCCCAACCGTCGATACACGTCGGCAGCCGGGATCGTTTTTCTTTCACCGGCGAGGCGTCTTTCCATTTCGGCCACAAATTCTTCGCGGAATTCCAACCCTTCGTCCGGGTCGTCCAGCATCTCGGCGACGACCTCGGCGACGGTCTCGCGGATCAACGCGCGGAATTCGTCTATGGTGAGTTCGCCGATTGTTTGCGCGGCCATGTTTCCTCCGGTCGGGAGTGTTGCGACGGGCAAGGGCTTCATGCAACCGGCGCGGGGTCGAGTCTAACACCGTGCGTTTGACAGCGGCAAACCGGGAAAACGCTACCGCCGCCGGCAGGATCGCCGGCGGCGGTAGAAGAAGTCCAGGATGCCTCGATTGGCGCGGTGTGGTTACCGTACCAGGTTGGGCGTGACTTCAGGGGGAATTCCGCCGGCTTCCATCTCGCGGCCGCGGGATTCCACCTGGGGGATCACCGAGGAGAGGAGGTCCTCGTCCAGGTCAGCGGCGACGCCGGGGTAACCGGCGCGCTCCAGCATGGCCTTGAGCTTGCCGGTCTTGAACTGGTCGAGGCACCAGCCCAGCGGGTCCGGAACCAGGGTCTTGTCCCAGAAGATCCGGTGGTTCTTGTTGCGCGGGCCGTAGTGGTAGTGCGGCTCGTCGCGGAAGCAGTCGAAGGCCAGCAGCTCGGTCTCTTCCGTGAACACGCGGCCGGTGTTGCCGGCGAGGTCGCTGAGGACGTGGATGGCCAGCCCGCCGTCGCCGGAGGCCTGGCGGCGCATCTCGAGGCCAAAGCGGATGTTGCCGGCTTCGATGATGTCAGTGCCGCGGTTGTGCTTGACGGTGTTGCGCTCGGCGGCGAACTTGGCCCGCGCCGTACTGTCCACCTCGGCCAACGCAGCATTGACGGCGTTCATATCCACGGCGCCGGCGGCGTCGGCGTAGCCAGCTGAGGTCAGCATGGCGGCCAGGTTGTTGCGAATGGTCTTCACGGACCAGCCGATGGGGTTGCCGTCGACGGTGTGGTCCATGCGGTACTGGACGTTCTTGCCGTCGGGCGCGTAGACGTAGCTCTTCTCGATGTCGAAGCAGTTGAAGCGCAGAGCGGTCTCGCCACCAACGTCAACCAGGATAACCACGCCCTGGTCGGAGTGGTCCTGGATGTTGCCGTCCCACAACTCGTGCTGGACGATGAAGGTAACGTTGCCGGCCTCAAATCGAGCCCTTCCCGTCTGAGTGGTCATATTCGATTTCCTCCCTTTTCTTGAACGAAAGTAAGGGAAATATAACCGTGCGGTTTCGTGGGTGTCAAACGGGCGCCGCCGCTCACGCGTATCCATTCTGTCATCGTGAGGAGCGATGCGACGTGGCGGTCTCATTCCCGCAGCAGTGTTCGTTGCCCCAGCGAGATTGCCGCGCTTCGCTCGCAATGACAGTACCGGCGAGTTCGCAGTGACAGTGCCGGCGAAGCGGGTACGGGTGAGGGCGCCGCCGGGGATCACATCCCGAGGGCATCACGGATGGCGCGGAGTTGGTTGAGGTGCTCGCCCCAGTGCCGTTCCAGGCCGTCGATGAACGACTGCGCCGTGCGTGGTTCGTGGATCTCGCGGTGCGGCAGGTGGGCCATGGCGGTTCGTTCCTCGAAGTCCCCATCGCCGGCGTTGGCGATGGCGTCCTCGGCGGTTTGCAGGATGGCCAAGGGTCCCGCCAGGGCATCGTCGATTTCGGCGGCAAGGCGATCCGGCGTCATGTTGCTGATGTCGGGCAGGATGGTGACCTCTTCAAGATTGCCGTTCAATACGCCGGCGATAACGCTGCCGATGCCCCCTTCGGGAGTGTCCACCAGGTGGTAAAGGACCTCGCGGGCGCACCATGGATCAGCGTCGGATCCGGAGGCGTCCTTCCAGTCCAGGCAGTAGTCCATGCCGTCCAGAAGCGTGGTCAGTTCCTCGCGGACGCGGCGGACGGTGGCGAGGTTAGTAGCGCGGTCGGCCATATTCGTACTCTCCGGTTGCGTTTTGAGGGGCATCGTCGGCGTCGAGGGTCGGCGCTGGCGGCTTGAGCCGGCCGGCGACCAGCCATATTCCGCTCACGACGAGCCAGGCGAGGAAGGCAATGCCCGACACGCGGTGCATGGCGGTGGCGGCGTCGACCCAGATGAACAGCATGACGACACCGATGACGAGATCAGCGACGGCTGCGCCCTTGAGCAGGCCGCCCACCCGCCACTGTACCGGGGCCAGGGCGATGAGACCTAGGCCGGCCAGGGAGAAGCCGAGCTTGCCGGTGATCCAGCGGGCGGTGTCCAGGCGGCTTGCCAACTCGAACAAGCCGGCGTCATCGAATGCGATTGCGGACGGGCCAATGTTGGTCAGGATGAGGGCGCACACGCCCGATACGACCGTTATGACGCCCGACAACGACAGGGCGGTCGTTGCCAGTTTCGCCGGCGCCGAAAACCAGGGCGTCGTCACGGATCTCAATAGTCCCGCCGCCACCACCAGAAAGATGCCAGAGGCGATGCGGGCCACGGCGCTATAGATGTAGGCCAGCGTATTCTCGTCGATTGCCTCGAGAGACAGGCGCAGGGTCGGCTGGTCGGCATCGGCCATGATCCGGGTGGGCACCATGATCGCGGTGGCCAGGGCGGTGAGCAGGAGGAAGACGCCGGCCAGCCGAGGGCTGGCAGCGTTAAAGGCGGCGATGGACATGTCAATCGGTCACGTGTCAGGCAGTCAGGGGGAGGAGACGGTTGATGAGGGTGTGGGTTTTCGCTACCGCGCTATTCAACAACTCTGGAGGCATATCGTTGTGGTAGAAATGGGCGTGCAATCTCTGGGCTTCGCTGAAGTCGCGCCGGATGGACCCATCGCCCAATTCACTCACCAGGTTACGTACCGTGGCCCGGCGATGTTGATGGTCCTGTATGGGCTCCCGGCGATTCATGGCGATGACTATGACAATCTGAGTGACCGCGCCCCACAGCATTTCGGCGCCGACCATGGATCTACCGGCACCGAAAAAATGATCTGCGAGAGCGATGAATTCCCGCGCGGCCCTGATGCGCTCCTCGGCGGTCATTCGATCCGGCGCGCCGGGCGTCCCAGTATCCTTTCGACAAAGCCCGGAGCAAGATCCCAGTCTTCGATCACTTCGTAGTCTTCAAATATTTTCCATTGGGCGTTGGCTCGGTGACACTCAGCATAGTTCAGCTCCGATTCAGCGGAGGATTCATCTGACTGTTCACGGGCGATCTTGCGCCCGGCCGCGTAAATTTCCTCAAAGGTTGCGTGGGGCCAACCCCTTTCTTCGGCAACGAACTTGATGGCCAACGCGGTGGCGTCCCACATTTTCTGGCTGGCCAAGCAGTAATCCTGCTGGCCCAATGCCAGATCGGCCTCCCAAACTACGCTCTGAACTTTTCGCGCTTGCTTCGGCGATAGCATGGCTCTCTCCGATTTGGATCCACACCCAACCATTATAGCGGCTGCACGGAGCGTCTAGCTGCTGGCAGCGGCCGGCTCGGGGTCGCGGCTTCGGCCGGGGATGGCCAGGGAGGCGAGGAAGCCCACGGCGTAGATGCCGCCGGCGATGAAGAAGCCGTACTGCCAGCCGAGCCACTCGATGGGGCCGAAGATGAACACGGCGGCGACGGCTCCGAACAGCACGTTGTTGCCCCACATCAGGCCGAGGAAACTGGACTCCAGGCGGTAGCGGGCGGCGACGTCGGCCGCGGCTGCCGAGGTGAGGTTGATCACCGTGAAGTGCTGTAAACCGTAGAGGGCGACGCAGACCGTTATCCAGACGGAGTACTGTTGCCCGCCCAGGGGAATGGCGATGGTCAAGACCGTGGCAAAGGCCATCAGGAACACGATGAGCGGTTTGCGTCCCACCCTGTCGGACAGCGCGCCCAACAGCGGGGCGGTCACCATCGCCGGGCCGACCATCAGCGCCAGGTGGGCCGAGGCCTGGAAGGTGTTGATGCCCAGCGCCTGGGTGAGGTACAGCGGCACCAGGAACAGCATGGACCCGTCGGCCATGCCGCGCACCGCGGCCACCGCGAAGATGGCCCACAGGCCCGTCCCCCGGAAGGCTACGTAGGTGCCCTGCCACATGGTCCGCAGCCGTTGCCCCAGATCGACGTTCACGGGCGGCGCGTTGCCGGCGTGGCGCAGCAGTCCGTAGATGACGAAGGTGGCGACGAACATGATGGGCGCGCCAAAGGCCAGTATCCAGCGCCAGCTGACCGGCTCGATGCCCAGTTCCCAACCGACGGCCAGCCCGTCGGCGGCCTCCCAGCGCAATGCGCCGAGCAGCAGGATGCCGGCGATCATCGGGCCCACCACGTCGCCGACGCTGCCGGTGGAGCGGTGCATGGACAGGAACAGACCCCGGCGGGTGGGGAATCTCTGGGCCAGCAGGCCCAATGCGGGGGGATGCCATAAGGCGGCGCCGGACGACGCCAAAGCCAGCGCCATCAGGATCACCCCATATGACGGCGATATCGCGATCAGCAGCAGGCCCACGGCGGTGAGCAGGGCGCTGATGGACAGCACCCACGCGATCCGGTGGTGGAGCAGGTCGGACAGGAACCCACCGGTGACGCTGGTGATGCCCGCCGCGGCCGAGCGCACAGCCACGATGGCCCCCACCTGCAGCGCGCCCAGACCCAGGTCCACAGCCATCACCGTGGTCAGCAGCGGGATGCTGTTGGAGATGAGGTGTTCGAAGCCGTGGGCGCCGATCAGCGTGGACGCCAGTACACGGTTGCCGGTGCGACGGTCACCCGCCGCCGGCGCATCGGGAAGCGTCCCCTGCGCTGCTGCCAATCCGAATTTACCCTGCGGCTAGGCCGGCGACGGGACGGCCTCGGGTTCGCGCGGCTTGCCGGGGATCAGCAGCGAGACGAGGAAGCCGGCGAAGTAGATGGCGGCGGCGATGAAGAAGCCGTACTGCCAGTCGAACCATTCCACCGGACCGAAGATCATGAAGGCGGCGATGGCGCCGAACAGGGTGTTGTTGCCCCACATCAGGCCGAGGAAACTGGACTCCAGCCGACGGCCGGCGGCGATGTCGGCGGCGGCGGCCTGGGTCAGGTTGTTGACCGAGAAGTTCATCATCCCGTAGATGGCGACGAAGACGGTGATCCACGGGCTGTAGCCCTCGCCGCTGACCATGATGATGGCGATGGTGAGCATCGTGGTGACGCCCATGATGAAGATGATCAGGGGGCGGCGGCCGATGCGGTCGGAGAGCGAGCCGATGATCGGGCCGAAGAGGATGCCGGGGAGCACCATGAGCATGACGTGGACGGCGGCCTGGAACTCGCCGACTCCCAGGTGGATCAGATACAGGGGGACCAGGAACACGAGGGACCGGTCGGCCATGCCGCGCACGGCGGAGACGGTGAAGATGGACCACATGCCGGTGCCGCGGAAGGCGTCCTTCATGCCGGCCCAGTTGGTGCGGACGCGGGCGCCGATGTCGACGTTTACCGGCCGCTCGCTGCCGGCGTTGCGCAGCAGGATGAAGATGACCACCGTGGCGATGAACATCACCGGCGTGCTGAACCCCAGGATGTAGCGCCAGTCCACGGTGCCCCAGGGCAAGGGCCACGACACTGCGACCTCGGCATCGCCAACGCCGCCGCTCCAGGTCAAAGCGCCGGCGATGAGCGCGCCTGCGGCCAAGGGGCCGATGACGTCGCCCACGCTGCCGGTGGAACGGTGCATGGATATGAACAGGCCGCGCCGCTCGGGGAAGCGCCGGGCGAGCAGGCCCAGGGCCGGCGGGTGCCACAGCGCGCTGCCCATGGATCCCAGGGCCAGGGCGCAGAGGATCAGGGCGTAGGACGGGGCGATGGACATGAGCAGGTAGCCGGTGCCGATCATCAGCGTGCTGATCGCCAGCACCCAGGCCACCCTATGGTGGAACAGATCGACCAGGAACCCGCCGGCGGTGCTGGTGATGCCGCCGAAGATGGAGCGGATGGCAACCACCGCGCCGACGCTGAGCGCGCCCAGCTCGAACTCGGTGATGATGGCCAGGATGATGATGGGGATGCTGTGGGCGTACAGGTGCTCGAAGGCATGAGCGCCCACCAGCGTTGTCGCCATCACCGAGCCCTTGGTACGGGGCGGCGCATCCTGCGTCGTGGATTGAGAGGGGCTGACGCCGGCTGCCTGTGCCATGTATTGCGCTCCTCAGAAGGTGGCCAGGGGCGGAATTGGGCGCATTATACACTCCAACCCAGATGACGCCACAGCAGTGCTCACGTCGGGCTTGTTTTGCAAGCAAGGTGCAAGCAAAATCCAGCGGCGCTCCGGCAGGAACGGAGTGGCGTCAGCGGCCAAATTGCGCGTTTCTGCAAGCAACGTGCAAGCAAAATCGGGCTGCCTAGAACGGCAAGTTACGTCAAAGCACGCCCCTTCTCTAATCGAACAGAGTGTGTCAAGCCGCGTCAGTTGGTCGCACGGGAGTCATCGGTCCCACTGATGTCATGCTGGACGACTGACAGCGATATGGCGAGGCTGTCCGTGATATCCGGCCTGGTGGCCTCGGCGGCGCCGCGCTCGGCTGCCTTCTCCAGTGAGGATAGTTTTTCACCGGAGGGCGGAGTCGCCATCTGGACGGTCACGACGATTTCAAAGCTGTCACTGTCGTAATAGGTCACGCTGTCCTGTACACCGTCCTCCGCCATCACCGCGAAATGCGCTCCGATTACCGCTTCATCCGCCTCCCGCCTGGTGAACCCCGGGTCTTTGCCTGCTTGTAGGCTGATCGCAACGTGAGGGTTTTCGGACTGGAATTTGTCGATGGCATTCCGGGCGTTGCCGGAGATGGAACCTGAAAACTTGATCCGGGCCGATGACCCGCTGGTGATGGCGACATCAACGACGCTGTCGGGTTCGTCGTCCTCGATGGCCGTTACCATGCTTGAGAAGTCGTCGCCCCAGGCATAACGCGCGATGGACTCATCGAGCGTGATGCCATCCTGGTTCGCGATGAATTGCAGGTCGTTCAACTCGGCGAGGCTGCTGATGCTGGGGTGTTGGCGGACCAGCGCAGCCGCTTCGTGGGGGCTCAACGTCGCCATGTTGTGGTGGCTCACCACCGCCTCGCCGTCACCGTGACCAGTTGACAGCACGGCGATCACGACCACGGCCGCGATCACGCCCAGGACGCCGCCGCCGTAGGCGAGCCACATGTACCAGCGGGTCCAACGATTGTTTGGTGAGCCGCGTCGCTCATTCTCGGTCATCATCTGGAAGCCTCCTACGGAGCCGCGGCCCATACAAAGAGGGAATTTCGCTACTCGAGATTTGACTGACAGGCAGTCAGAACTGGTCAATTTGATGACGAATCTCTTCGCAGAGCACTAGCTATCTTGGAACAAACATCGCGGTGTAACAGATGCCCCTTTTCCCAAGATGCTTCGACCGAAAGCTCGTCACCTGCGAAACTGCCGGCAATGCAAGAGCCACGCGGTCGCCCAACTCAACCTCTCGGCAAAATTGCGCTGCCAAGGCCACCGACCACAACGGAGCGCGATTCAGCATACCGGTCTTACCTGACGAAAACCGAAAGGCGCCACAGATCCGAGCAAATTGGACATGCCGCCATTCCATCAACGGGAAGGGTTCCATCCGGCACTCTATCCTCACACCAGCGCCGGCTTGCGGATCGATGGCTCATGCGTACCAGGTTTGTCCTTAGGAGGAGCGGCGCGACGTGCCGAACTATCGTGCACGCGAGAGCGTCAGTACTCGTAGAACATGTCCTGCAGAGAATCCCTGTCGTTGCTGAGAGACAGGCCGAGCATCAAAAGTATGCGGGCCTTCTGGGGCATGAGGTTGTCGGAAACGATGAAGCCCTGCTCGTCCTTGCGCGGGGTCATCACCACGCGGCCGGCGATGGAGCGGCTGGCGAGGACGACGGGGATACCGCCGGCTACGGCGGCCTCGGCGGCGGAGATGACCGCCGGCGGGAAGGTGCCCGCGCCGAATCCCGCTAACACCAGGCCCGCCGAACCGTGAGCCCTCACCGCGTCGATGAGCATGCCGTCGGCGCCGGCGTAGGCGTGCACGATATCCACCCGGGGCAGGTCGCTCATGCCATCCACGCGGAAGGGCGTCTCAACGGTGTGCTTGCGGACGGGCCGTCGGTAGAACACGACCTGGTGGTCGGAGTCGGCATAGCCCAGGAAGCCCAGTTCGTTGGCCCTGAAGGTCTCCACGCGCAGGGTGTTGGCCTTGTAGACCTCGCGGGCGCAGTGGATCTCGTTGTTGAGGACGGTGAGCACGCCCATGCCGGCGGCCTCGGGCGTGGCGGCGATGCGCACGGCGTCAAACAGGTTGAGGTCGGCGTCGGTGCTGATGGCCGTGGGCGGACGCATGGCGCCGGTGATGACCACGGGCCGCTGGGTCTTGACGGTCAGGTGCAGGAAATAGGCGGTCTCCTCCAGGGTGGCCGTGCCGTGCGTGATGACGATGCCGGCGGTGTCGGGCTCGTCGCGGTCGATGGCGTGGATGCGCTCGGCCAGGGCGATCCAGTTGGCGGGGCCGATGGCGGTGCTGCCGACGCTGACCATGTCCTCGGCGATGATGTTGAAGTGGTCGCCGATCTCCGGTACGCGGGCCAGGTTCTGGTCGATGGTGAGGTGGTCACCGATCTCGGGATACAGGGTGTAGTCCATGCGGTCGGGGCCGACGCCGGCGATGCTGCCGCCGGTGGCGATGATGTGGACGGTGGGATTGGGCATGGGTGGCTCCTTAAGTTAATCAAACAACGATCAAACAAAAATAGGCGGCATTTCAAGTAGGAAAACCGTGATTCCTGCCTTTCCTGCACCCTATTTTGGGCGATGCCATCAAACAATCATCAAAGAACCTGATCGCCTATTTCTCTCCGGCTGGCCCAGTACGGAAGGTACGCTCTGCTGCGAGCGCCGGCATCAGGATTGCCGATGACGATATACCCATCGTCCAATGCCTCTCGGAGGAACCGTGAAGCTGCTGCGGCATTCTGTCTCGCGATACCAAACCGATCTCGGATCGAGGCATTGTTCATGGGCTGGTTGGTGACATAGCGCAAACAGGCGTGCAAGTAACATGCGCGTACCCGTTCCGGTCGGTCCATATCCGACAAAGGCTTGCGTGCGAAAAGAAAAGTGCGTGTAGAACCGGTCGGCGCTTCAAATAGCGGGGGTGGCGATTGATGCAGTTCAACGCTGAGGACTACTTTATCGATGCCGGTGCCGCGTTCTTCGCAAATATCGAACCTCCGCATCAGCGAAGCCAGTGTCTCATTCCGTGATCTTGGAGGCCTGTCGAGAAAACGTTCAACCTCGACCAGTGGCTCACCAGGGTGTGTAATTTCCATGCGGGTATCAAAAATTTCCACCATCGGACCAGTTCCGGTGATTGAGTAATCTTGGTGGATCAGGGCGTTGGCGACGAGTTCGCGTACGGCGATGCGTGGGAACATCGTGACTTCCTCACGCAATGCTCGTTCGATTGTTTCAGTGGCAGGCGCCAAGGCCATGATGTAGTCCACGATTTCATCGAATGAGATAGCGTACCCTGCCATGAACTCGCGTTCGCGTTTGGCTTCGGTACGTCCATTGCCACGATATTGTATGACACGCAGAGTTTTGCGCCGAATATTTGGAAAATTCCGAATATCTCGCGCCAACAGGATCGCTCCCAAATTGCTAATGTTCCAACCACCGGCAGGACAGCGAGCGATCAGATT
Source organism: SAR202 cluster bacterium bin87 (assembly GCA_002238825.1). Classification (GTDB taxonomy): domain Bacteria; phylum Chloroflexota; class Dehalococcoidia; order Lucifugimonadales; family UBA3495; genus Bin87. The sequence goes on from MPNC01000004.1 coordinate 202,831, forward strand.
GTCGCTGCACAGCTTATCTAGGATAGCCACTCGACCGTCCGGCAGTGGCAACTTTAACCGGTTGAAGTATTCCGGATGGTCCAATTTCAGGAGCACATCTTCATCGGTCACTCTTTCTTCAGCAAGTCCGTTCTCGAAGTTGACACGCTCCAAAAGACGCCAGAGGGTTCGCTCCTTCTCAGGGTGGTCTTTGAGCTTCTTGGTAGCACTGCCGATGCGGATATACCTTTCGCCGCCAAACGCGACCGGATGTTGGGCCGTGGCATCAATTTCCAGAATCACGATAGCTTTACCGGAAATCTCGACGCCCCCAAAAGCGAAGTTCAATTGCGGACTGATTCGCCTAAGCAACCAGTTTTCTAGCAACTCACCACCTCTCTTCGAAGCACCGGGAATAAACGTTGTGCCGACGAGGTAGTGGGTTTCATCTTCGATGCCCCACACGATATAAGCCTTGGCCTTCCCACTGAGCACAGCGCCATTGGACAACGCGGCGATATCCGCCCCAATCATCGCTGGATCAGTATTATTTTCCTTGAACTCTACCCATTCGGTCTCGTGTGGCAATTTGCATAGCTCATTTACCAACCCGGTCAAATATTCCTGGTCTCGAACAGCAACCATGATTCAATCATCCCGCGTACGGTGCCCATGCACTGGCCAAAAATCCTTAGAATTATAGCAACTCGATAAACGAGATCATCCTCCCCGTCAACCGACTGCAACGAGCAACGCCGGGGGTCGCGGCTGACGGTAGGGTATAATCGGCGGGACTTATCCGCTCCACGAACATCAGGAGACATTCGATGCCCCCCAAGCAATATGAGAACTCGCCCGGCCTGGTCATTGAAGGGACCAAGCGGTACCACGCTGTCATCAAGACCGACAAGGGCGACATGACTATCGAGCTGCTGTCGGAGGTTGCTCCGAGAGCCGTCAACAACTTCGTCTTCCTGGCGCGGGACGGATTTTACGAAGACAACCAGTTCCACCGGGTCATCAACGGGTTCATGATCCAGGGCGGGTGCCCCAAAGGCGACGGCACTGGCGGGCCCGGCTACCGGTTCAGCGACGAGGAAGTGACGCGCTCCTACACGCGGGGGACCCTGGCCATGGCCAACGCGGGCCCGAACACCAACGGGAGCCAGTGGTTCATCGTCCACGGCGCGAACGCGGGACTGCCGCCCAACTACACCATCTTCGGAATGCTGACCGAGGGCGACGACGTGCTGGAAGCGCTGGCCAACTCGCCGGTGCGGCAGAGCCGCGGCGGCGAGAACTCGCAGCCAACTGAGCGTCTGGCCATCCAGAACATCGAGATCACCGAGACCGACCTGGGCTGATCCGCAACGGCACGGACGTTGAACGATGAGGGCGGGTACGAAACCCACCCTCAATCTTTGGCGTGGTGCGCCCGGTCATCGGGCCCGGGGTTGTGGCCTACGAGTCGCCGGCGGCGGGGGCCGGGGCGGCGACGGGTGCGGCTGCTGCGGGCGTGGTGGGGATGCTCGGTCGCTTGGCGAACAGGAAGAAGACGCCGCCGATGAAGTTGAACGCCGCCAGCACCAGGAAGGCGATGGTGTAGGAGCCCCGCCAGTCGTACATGTAGCCGGCGAAGGGGCTCGAAATCAGGAGCAGCCCGTTCATGGGTATGGTGCTGATGCCCAGGATCTTGCCGAAGTTGCCGCGACCGAAGTACTCGCCGCGTATGGACGTCGTGAGTGGGTTGCGGCCCCCGAAACCAAAGCCGAAGATCACGGCGAAGGTGTAGAACATCCAGAGCTCGGTGCTGAAGGTGAGGAGCAGCACGGCGCCGGCCTGTATCGTGGTGAACACGAACAGCCCATAACGCTTGGGGAAGCGGTCGCCGATGTAGCCGCCCAGGGGCTGGGAGAACATGGACACCATGGTGTAGAGGATCACCACGGTGCCGGCGTATTCCTCGAAGCCCGCGTCCTTGAGCAGCAGGCCGAGGTGGGTGAAGATGGCCAGGATGATCATGCTGGTCATGCCGTGGCCGAGGGCGATGAGCCAGAACGCGGAGGTGCGCACCGCTTGCTGGGCGGTGAGGCCCTGGGGGGCCGGCGGAGTGCGACGTCCGCCGCGCGCCGGCGATGAGGTTTCGGTTCCCTCCGCCTGGAGGCCCATATCCTCCGGCCGGTTACGTATGACGTAGGACAGCGGGAGGGCGGCGACGAGGATCAGGATCGCCAGGATTAACGCGACGTTTTCCCAGCCGATGGCGCGGCCGATACCGAGGGTATGTCCGGTGAAGGGCACGCCGACGCTGCCGTTGATGCCGAGGTCGATGAGGGGGATGACTATGAGCGCGCCGCCGCGGCTCATGAAGTTGGCCCAGCCCATGGCCGAGGCCATGCGGCGGGAGAACCAGTTGTTGATGGTGGTCATCATGGGGACCCAGCTGCCCATGCCCTGGCCGGCCGCCATGACCATGTAGGCGGCGTAGAACATGTACAGGGGCGCCACGGGCCAGAAGCCGGCGTCGATCTGCCAGAAGATCAGGAAGCCGATGCCCAGGATGATGAACCCCATGAACACCATCTTGCGGGCGCCGAGCTTGTCGGTGAGGTAGCCCTCGATGGGCCCCATCAGGCCGCCTTCGATGCGGGTCAAGGTGAGGGCGAGGGAGAGTTGGCCGCGGGGCCAGCCGAAGCTGTTTTCGAGGGCGACGGCCCAAAGGGTCATCGCGTGGAACAGCGGCACCGTGGCTATCGTCATCACGAAGCCGGTGGCGAAGACGATGTACCAGCCGTAGTAAACGTTGCGCGGCCGGAAGCCGAAGCGCGCTCCGCCGGAGGGTGCGTCGTTGCTGGTCATAGCGATTAAGAAAAACGGCGCAACGCGACGATTGCCGTTGCGCGACGGCGGTCATTTTACGCCTTTGATGAATATGCGCACAAGGCATATAGATTGATGGCGATTATCACAAACTTCTATCCGGGAGGTGGCGGGGACCGTCAGGATCAGGATTTACGGGATTTTATGATTTGGCAGGATCGGGAGATATCGATCACAGAACGATTCCAATCCTGCTAATCCTCAAATCTTGAAAATCCTGCTTCTGACGATTTGCGAAAGCGGGCGCGCATGAGCTCGTTTACGCTCACACGTACCCAGTTTGTCATCGCGAGGAGCGTAGTCCGCTCATGGTGAGCTTGTCGAACCACGTGGCGATCTCGTTGCTGAAAGAGACCCTGGTTGCCATCACGGGATTGCCACGTTTCGCTCGCAATGACAACTGAGCCGCAAAGCGGGTACGCGTGAGCTCGCATACGGGATTGCCACGCTGCGCCGTCGGTGCCAAACTTGGGGACAAGTCGACAACGACACCAAACCGTCCCGACGCTCCCAAGACCCGACACTCCTAAGAGAGGTGCAACGTGAGCAGCGCGCAAATCAACGGAATTGACCTGCACTACCAGAGCTACGGCGAGGGCGATGCCATCGTGTTCGCCCACGGCGCCGGCGGCAACCTGCTGAGCTGGTGGCAGCAGATACCCTTCTTCTCGCAGCGGTACCGGTGCGTCACCTTTGACCACCGCGGGTTCGGCCACTCGTACGATGTGCCCGACGGACCGGGAGCCAATTCCTTCGTGGACGACCTGCGGGGGTTGCTGGACCACCTGGGGATCGAATCGGCGCACCTGGTGGCGCAGTCCATGGGCGGCCGGACGATGCTGGGGTTTGCCGTGGCATATCCACGCCGGGTGAAGAGCCTGGTGATGGCCGACACGGTGGGCGGCATGAACGTACCGGAGGTGCTGGAGCAGCAGCGCATCTGGGCGGAGAAGCAGGCATCCAACCCCGCCGCCAGCGGCGATATCGGCTACCGGGCGGTGGCTCCACTATTCGTGCAGCGCAATCCCAACCTGGCAAACCTCTACCTGCAGGTGTCGCGCACCAACCCGCCGCGTCACACGCCGCCGGGCGGCATGGTCGCTGGCCCCAGCGCTGATCAACCGGCGAATCTGAATGTTCCCACCCTGTTCTTCGTGGGCGAGGACGACCAGATCTCGCCGCCGCAGGTGATCGAGGCCGGTGCGCGGGCCATCCCCGGGTCGCGGCTGCTGCGGGTGCCGGAGGCCGGCCACTCGGTCTACTTCGAGAAGCCGGACATCTTCAACTTCGAGGTGCTGCGGTTCATCGAGAGCGCCGTTGCCGCCGGGACGCCGGAGCCGGTGGCAGCTGCGGTCTAGCAGTTGCAGTTGTGAAGGATGGAAACACCTCCAAATCTGCCCGATGACGCATCAGACGTCGAAAGACTACGTGCAGAATTCGATCGAATGCCAAAAACCCGGCATGGAGCCGAGCTCCAAGAAACTCACCCTGAAGTATTGCCGGAATGGGTGATGCGGACCATTGAACAACCATACGAACAATGGGAAGAACATGTAGCGCACCGGAATGAAGTCAGAACTGTCCTGGTTGGACGTGTCCCTGAGTTCGATCAGTGGATCAAAGTCGTGCTTGTAGGCCGTCCGGGGACGGGCGCTCTGCACACCGCTTACCCAGACAGGCAACTAGAGAGAAGATACGGAGGCAGGCCGTGGTCAAATCTACGGTGAATCACCAAGAGAACGAGCCCGAGGTGAAGTATTACGCCGATACCGAGACGCTCTGCATCACCAACGGCAGGCCCTTGGGCGAAGGCGACGACGTTTGCAAGGACGTGGTGGCGTTCTTCGACAAGGAAAACCCGTCCGAAGTGGTCGGGGTGACCATCGAATGCGCCGAAGAGGTGCTGAAGCCCTTCGTCGACGCCATTTTGGCCAAGCACGGCGTAACCAAGGCTGAGACGACCATATGAGTGGGAATGGAGCCAACGTGACCAACGGAGTATCGGTGGAAATCCAGAACGGAATCGCCACGCTGTCCATCGCGGGGCGCACGCACCTGAACCTGCTGGGGCCCGACGTGTTCCGGGAGTTGCGGGAGCGGGTCGAGGAGTGTGGGAACGATGCGACGGTGCGGGCCATCATCTTGCGCGGGGCCGGTGAGCGGGCTTTCTCGGCCGGTGTGGACCTGCGCGAGATGAAGGACCTGACGCCTCTGACGGCGGAGCAGTTCATCCGCAGCCTGCACGGAGCGGCGCGCATCCTGGTGGACGTGCCGGTGCCGGTGGTGGCGGCGATACAGGGGCCGTGCCTGGGCGGCGCGCTGGAGTTGGCGCTGGCCGCCGATATCCGCATCGCGTCGGATGACGCCATCTTCGGGCTGCCGGAGGTGCGGGTGGGTCTGCCCTCGGTGATCGAGGCGTCGCTGCTGCCGCCGACGGTGGGCCTGGGCCGGGCGCGGAAGATGCTGCTCACCGGCGAGACCGTGGACGCCGCCGAGGCGCATCGCATCGGCCTGGTCGATGAGGTGGTTGATCACGAACTGGTACACGAAACGGCGATGGCAACGGCGCGGGAGTTCCTGGGCATGGCCCGGCCCGTGCTGGCATCGCAGAAGGACATCGTCGGCAAGTGGCTGGAGTTGGGCGAGGCGGAGTCGGCGGAGTACACCATCAAGGCCTTCGCCCTGGGGTTCGCCACGCCGTATCCCCATGAGGCGATGACCGCGTTCCTGGAGAAGCGCGCGCCGCGATTTGACTGACAAGATCGTCATTGCGAGCGCAGCGCGGCAATCTCGTCGGACTAACGGACGTTGCTACGCGAGCGAGATCGCCACGTCGCCAACGCTCCTCGCGATGACAAACCACAGAGGCATGAAACCGGACCTCACGCGTACCCAGTTTCACTGGAACTGTCATTGCGAGCGCAGCGCGGCAATCTCGTCGGACTAACGGACGTTGCCACGAGAGCGAGATCGCCGCGCCGCCAACGCTCCTTGCGATGACAAACCGGACAGACATAAAACCGGAGGAGTACACCCAATGACGGAATCCACCGAACTGTTTCACATCATGCGCACCACGCGGGCCATGCGCCGGCTCAAGCCGGACCCGGTGCCCGACGAGCTGATAAATCGCATCCTGCAGGCCGGGCAGTGGGCGGCCAACGGCGGGGCCAACCAGCGCTGGCGGTTCCTGGTGGTCAAGGACCGCAGCATCAAAGAGCAGGTGCAGAAGTGGTACCAGAAGGCCTTTGACGAGGTGGTCGGGCCGCGCTACCTGGGCAGCGAGCCGCCTCCCGGTTCCAGCCCGGGGCGGTACCGCCGGCAGCACGACGCGGTGGAGTACCTCACCGAGCACTACCACGAGGCGCCGGTGTGGATCGTGGCCTGCCAGGACGACGGCGCGGAGACGCCGACGCGTTCGGCCGGCGCGTCCATCTATCCGGCGGTGCAGAACATGCTGCTGGCCGCCCGCGCGTTGGGCCTGGGTTCGACGCTGACCAGCCGGCACCTGCGCCACGAGAAGGAGGTCGAGGAGATCCTGGGCCTGCCGCCCGGTGTCCACTCCTACGCCATCCTGCCCATCGGCTACCCCATGGGCAACTTCGGGCCGGTGCGTCGGGGGCCGCTGTCCGACGTCGTTTACCTGGACAGGTGGGGCGAGACGTACGTGGCAGACTGAATCGGCAGACGCATTGATGCTTGCGACGCGTAGGGGCGAATAATCATTCGCCCCTACGATGCGTGTACCCATCGCATTGGGGGAGGGAACCAATGGCGGATACTTTTCGGGCGGATCACGTGGGGAGCCTGCTGCGGCCGGAGTCGGTACACGAGGCGCGGCGCGCCTTCCGTGAGGGCCGGCTGGACGCGGAGGAACTGCGCGCCGTGGAGGACCGGGCCATCCTGGACGCCATCGAGCGGCAGCGGGCCGCCGGCGTTTCGGTGTACACCGACGGCGAGTTCCGGCGCACCGGGTTCCAGAACGACCTGATCGAGGCGGTGGACGGCTTCGTGATGCCGGAGCAGCCGGCGGTGGTGCGGGTCTGGCAGGGGCCAGGCGGCGTGCCTACGGAGCAGGGGACGCGGCAGGTTGTGGGCGCAAAGCTGCGGCAGGTGCGCGGTTTAACCGAGAACCAGCGGGGGTTCCTGCAGGAGCACGCGCCGGGTCCTGTCAAAATGACGTTGCCCAGTCCCAGCCAGTTTCCGGCGATCAGCTTCCAGCCGGGCGTTTCGGATCAGTTCTATCCCACCCGCTCGGACCTGCTGTGGGAGATCGCCGGGTTCATCAAGGCGGAGATCGCCGCGCTGCTGGATGCCGGGGTTGACTACATCCAGATCGACGCGCCGCGCTACAGCTACTACGTCGATCCGCGCTGGCGGGAGCACCTGCGCGAGCTGGGCGAGGACCCGGACGCGATGTTCGAGGAGGCGGTGAACGCCGACAACTTCTGCCTGGAAGGGGCGCAGCGGCCGGACACGACGATTGCCATGCACATCTGCCGGGGCAACAATCAGAGCAAGTGGTACGCCGAGGGCGGGTACGAGGCCATCGCCGAGCGGCTGTTCGGCTCCCTGGCGGTGGACCGGTTCCTGCTGGAGTACGACACGGAGCGGGCCGGCACCTTCGAGCCGCTGCGCTTCATACCCGAGGACAAGATGGTCGTGCTGGGCCTGGTCAGCAGCAAGGAGTCGGCGGTGGAGTCGCGAGACTACCTGCTGGAGCGCATCGAGGAGGCCAGCGGGTACGTGCCGGTGGATCGGCTGGCCCTCAGCCCGCAGTGCGGCTTCGCCTCAACGGCGGCCGGCAACCTGCTCACCGAGGAAGACCAGTGGCGCAAGCTGGAGCTGGTTGCAGAGGTGGCGGGGGAGGTTTGGGGCGGTTAGTGAGCGTGAATTGCTGACATCCGGTTTTTATGCCCGCGGCCGGCGATGGGTATAATGCGGCGGCAATTTCCAACGGAGGATTTCAGCATGGCCATCCCGTGGATAGAATTCGACGATAGCGCCACTCCTATTCGTATCAGCCTGGAGCCGGGCGACGCGCGCCTCAGCCCATGGGGCGACCACGACACCGTCATCATCCGGAAAATCGGCGAAAAGCAGTTTGATGCTTTGGTGCCGACATGGTCGGTGGCCGAAGATCGGAGTTACGTCATGGCGGCCCGCGTGGGCCGCGCACAGGGAAAGATTGTGGTCTATCTGGCCACTAGCAATGAAGGGCGGCCCGCCTGGCGGCTGACGGAAACCGAATACGCCCAAGTTGCAACGAAAGCGGAGACCAGCTGATGGTGCTGTCGGACGGCGAATTGTTTGAAGCCATCGCCAACGGACATCTGGTGATTGCGCCCTTTGATGATGACAACGTGCAGCCTTCATCTATCGACTTGAGATTGGATCCATTGCTCACTGTCCAGCGTCGCAACCCGGTACCCGGCATGACCCTCCATCCGGATGCGTTGAACGTGGCAGAGCACATAAGCCTCTATGCCGAGGAAAAGGTTGACCTGTCGGGCGGACAGACCTGGAATTTCGAACCCGGTCGCTTCATCATCGGGCAAACCCTGGAGACCGTCGGATTGCCGCTGGATCTGGCCGGCCGGGTGGAGGGAAGAAGTCGCCTCGCCCGCCTCGGTCTCGGCGTACACGTCACCGCGCCGAAAATCGACCCCGGCTTCCGCAACCGGATCACCCTGGAAATGTTCAATCTGGGGCCGTGGACCATCGGCCTGACCGCCAATATGAGGATTTGCTCACTCGTGGTGGAGCGACTGGGCCGAGCCGCCCAGGGTGGTTACCAGGGTGCGTTCCAAGGCAGTTGAACCTGAATTGGCGCTGTTGGAGAAACAAGTAGGGGCGAATAATCATTCGCCCCTACGGTTTTGCCGTATGGCAAGGTCGCCTACAGGAAGGCGAACTGCTCGTAGTCGCCGTGGACTATGGGGATGGGGTCCAGCTCCAGCCAGCGGTTGAGGATGGTGGCGTAGGTGGAGCGGAAGTCGGTGGTGAAGTGCATGTCGCCTTCGGAATGGTCCTCGGGACGCAGCGACGGGTATTCGCCGTAGATGCCGCCGTTGACCGAACCGCCGAGGACGAAGGCCACGCCGCCGGAACCGTGGTCGGTGCCGGTGCCATTGTCCTTGATGCGCCGCCCGAACTCGGAGAAGACCAGGATCAGCGTGTCGTCCAGCATCCCGTGCTCGTCCAGATCGCTGGTGAAGTCGGCGATGGCGGTGGACACGTCGGTCCAGAGCTTGTGGTGAGCGGGAAGCTCGTTGCTGTGGGTGTCGAAACTGCCGTGCATCGTGTAGTAGATGCGGGTGCCCAGGTCGGCGGACATCACCTGCGCCATGTTCCGCAGCGACTGGCTGATGGGGGTGTCGGCGTATTCGACGGTGGACGAGTACAGGCCGGGAGCGCTGCGCAGCCGGTCGGCGCCCTTGAGGGCGTTGGAGCCGGTCTCGGACAGCACCTGGGCGACGATGTCCTTGCTCTCGGTGGGGCCGTAGATGCGGCTGAATGCCTCCAGCGCGTACTGGCGGGACTTCTCGTCCTGGATGTCGGGCATCAGGCCGTAGGTCTCCAGGTTGGCGACGGAGGCGACGGGCACGCCCTTGCACACCATGGACCGGGGGAGGCCGCGGCCGAAGTTGACGCCGGTGAGGACGTTTTCGCCCCGAGCGTCCAGGTCGCGGATGGCCGCGCCCAGCCAGCCCTCAGCGCCGATCTTCTCGGACTCGGCGGTGTACCACACGTCCCGGGAGCGGAAGTGGGAGCGGTTGGGGTTGGGGTAGCCGATGCCGTTGATGATGCCGATATTCCCCTGGTCCCAGAGGTGCTTCATGGGCGCCAGGCTGGGGTTGAAGCCGACCTCGCCGTCCAGATGCAGCACGTCGCCCTCGGGAATGCCGACGTTGTTGCGGAAGTCGTAGTAGAGGGGGTTGTTGTAGGGGATGACGGTGTTCAGGGCGTCGTTGCCGCCCTGGAGTTCAATCACCACCACCGACCTTTCCTTCTTGGTGGAAGTCATCGGGCTATCCTCCTGTTCGGGTTTGCCGGGGCCGTTTTGACTGCGACGGGATTGCCACGCTGCGCTCGCAATGACTAGGCGGAGGCGTGGGCTGGCCGGTACACCTGGATGCGGTGCCGGTTGCTTTCGGTTACGTACAGGTTCCCGTCGCGGTCAAGCTTGATCGACACGGGGGACCAGAAATACTTTTCGATGTGGGAAGATTCCTCGTGGGGCTCGTCCACGAAGTATTCGATTTCGGGTTCGAGGTTGGCCCGGGAGCGGGCTGCGCCTTCCTCGACGTTGATGGCCAGGAAGTTGGCGGCCCAGTCGGACAGGGTGGCCTCGCCGCGCAGTTTCTGGACGAAACTACCATTGGCGTCAAGCACCTGGACCCGTTCGTTGCCCCAGTCGGCCACGTAGATGTTGCCGGACGCGTCGACAGCGACGCCGGAGGGGCGGTGGAACTGCCCATCGCCGCGTCCGCTGGTTCCGAAGGATGCCAGGTGTTCGCCGTCGGAGGAGAACTTCTGGATGCGGTCGTTGCCCCAGTCGGCCACGTAGACGCTGCCGTCGGCGCCGACGGTGATGCCCCAGGGGAGGTTCAACTGGCTGGGGCCGTTGCCCTCGCCTCCGAAGGCGAGCAGGAAGCGGCCGCTGGCGGTGAATTTCTGCACCCGGTGGTTGTAGGTGTCGGCGACGTACAGGTTGTCGTCGGCGTCGAAGGCGAGGCCGGACGGAGTGTCCAGACTGCCCTCAGCGGAACCGTGCTCGCCCCAGTTGGACAGGGGAGCGCCCTCCCGGTCGAACACCGAGATGCGATGCAGGTATTCGTCGCTGACGTAGACCCGACCGAGGCTGTCCAGGGCGCAGGCCGATGGCCAGATGAATTGCCCGAGGGATTCGCCGTAGGATGCGAAGGTGCCGTAGTACTCGCTGTCGATGTCGCAGACGGTGACGCGCACGCCGCGCACGACGCCCTCCAGCGAACGGTTGGCGACGTACATGCGCCCGTCGTCCGCAATGGCGACGTCGGTGGGGCTGTAGAAGCCCCGACCCTCCATGGTCGTCATGCCCACGGTCATGCGGTACTCGAGGAGCTTGATCTCCGGTATGTCTTGGACTGAGGTCATGGTTTGTTCATCCTCCGTCATTGCGAGAAGCGCAGCGACGTGGCAATCTCGTGCTCGTAGCGATGACCGTTGCCGCGCTGCGCTCGCAATGACATCGTCGAGTTACGCCCGCTGGAACTCGTGGCTTGACGCGACCATCTGCAGCACCTCGGCGATGCGCGCGTGGCCGGCGTCGTCGGGAGTACCCACCACGGATGCGAAGTCGACCAGTTCGCGGCGGGTCTCTTCAGACACCTGGATGGCGCCCACCTGGTCGAGGCAGGCGTCGACGAGCATTTCGGGCGAGACGGCCGACGGGGTCTCGGCGATGCGCTCGACCATGGCGCTGACGCCCGGCTTTGCGGTATCGCCGAGCTGCTGGGAGGCGAAGTTGATGCGCTCCACCAGCGAGCCGGTGTCGATCCAGTCGGTGCCTTGGTGCCAACCCTCCACGCTGGGCGGGTTATTGAGGAACTGGCCCATGAAAACGGCCTGCTGGTAGCGGTCGAGGATCTCCTTGCGGGGGCGGTCGAATTCGCCGGTGAGGCGGAGCACGCCGGCCACCAGCTCGACGGGGCTCTTGACCTTGCGGTACCACACCGCTTCGTCCCGGAAGAAGTCGGCGTTGAACAGGGCGCGGAGCATGGCGGCGATGCTGTAGCCGCTGTCGAAGTAGGCCTTGACCAGCAGGTCGATGGCCGCCGGGTCCTGGGGCTCGGTGTAAGGCCACTCGGGGACGGGCGGCTCGTCGGCCACAAAGAAGCTGTACATGTGCCGGGAGATGAACCGGGCGGTGGCCTCCTGCTGGCAGATGATGTCGACGATGTCGTCGCCGTTGAACTGCCCGCGTTGGCCGAGGAACTCCTTCTCGCCGAAGTCGTGGTCCTCGTCCTGGAACTCGAAGTGCCAGGAGATGCGGCCGTAGGGCCAGTCGGAGTCGCGCATGGAGCGCAGTTCCATGTACTCGCGGTTGCCCAGGGTCCAGCCGGTGAAGGCGCGGGCGCACTCCTGGACGTCCTGCTCGGTGTAGCTGCCGACGCCCATGGAGAAGAGCTCGAGCAGTTCGCGGCCGAAGTTCTCGTTGATGGCGTCCTTATGGTTGTCCTGGTTGTCCAGCCAGATGATCATGGCCGGGTCCCGGGACAACTCGAGCAGCAGGTCCTTGAAGCTGCCCATGCCCCGGTAGCGGAACATGCGGACCTGGTCGGAGAGGGCCTTGCCGTGAATGACCTTGGGGTAGCCGGTGGCGAAGATGCCGTGCCAGAACAGGGCGACCTTCTCGCGCAACGGGGTGGTCGTGGTGGCCATGCGGTACAGCCAGTTCTCGCCGGAGCCCAGGGTGCCCATCATGGCGGACAGCTCGGGATGGAAGCGGCGGATAAGGTCGTCGCCCATGCGCTGCTCGCTGCTGTGGTCGAGAAGCCGCTCGACGGTGGCCTCGTAGCCCTGGGCAGCGTAGGCCTCCAACTGCTCGCGGGTGGCGCCGAAACCGGCGCGCCGCATCAGGTGGCCGATCAGTTCTACATCTCGGTTTGCCATGTGTTGCCTCCTCTAGCTGCCCTGTCGCATGAGTTCGGAGACGCGCTCGCCGATCATCATGGTGGTGACGTTGGTGTTGGCGCGGATGCAGTCGGGCATGATGGACGCGTCTACGACGCGCAGGTTCTGCACGCCCTTGACCCGGCCCTGCTGGTCGACCACCGCCATGGGATCGGAGTCGGGGCCCATCTTGCAGGTGCAGGAAATGTGCTGTGCGGTGGAGACGTTGCTGCGGAGCCAGTGGTCCAGCGCCTCATCGGTTGCGAGGTCGGAGTCCAGGGGCTCGGTGCGCTCCTGGATGATGTCGGCGAAGTCGCTGTGGTTGCCCAGTTCTGCGGCGATGCGCACGCCGTCCCGCAGGCGCTTGCGGTCAAACTCTTCCTTCAGGTAGTTGTAGTCCAGGTAGGGCTGCTGGTGCGGGTCCGTGGACTGAAGCTTCAACTCGCCGGCGCCAACGGCAAGGTAGATGGAAACCGAGGCGCGGATGCCCAGGGGTTCCATGCGGTCGCCGCCGCGGATGACCTGCTCGGTGGCAAACGACGAGAAGATCATGATCATGTCGTTGCGCAGATCGGACCCTTCGGCGGTGTATTTCAGGCAGGTCTGGATCCTCGGAGCGAATCCGTCGAGATCGAATCCCGGCTTGGTCCGCCAGGTGACGGGAACGATGGGATGGTCGCGGAGGTTCTGGCCGACGCCGGGGCTGTCGTGAACCACGGGGATGCCGAGGCTGCGCAGGTGGTCGGCGGGACCGATGCCGGAGAGCATGAGGATCTGCGGAGAGGCGATGGCGCCGCCGCTGAGGATGATCTCGTCGGCCTCAACGGTGAAGATCTCGCCGCCGGTTTCGACCATCACGCCGGTGGCCGTATTGCCGTCGAACATGACCCGGTGCACCGTGCAGTTGGGGCGGATGGTGAGGTTGAGGCGGTGCCGGGCCATGTCGAGGTAGCCCAGGGCGGTGCTCCAGCGGATGCCATTGGGGTTGTTGAAAGGCGTGGGGCCGATTCCGGTGGAGTCGGGGCTGTTGTGGTCGTCCGTGTGCGGAAAACCGTAGGCGCGGGCGGCGTTGTAGAACGCTGACTGGGCGGGGAGCCATTCCTCGCGCTTGAAGCGCCGCGCTATGATGGGGCCGTCGTTGCCGTGGAAGTCGTCGGAGAAATCTGTGTCGGTCTCCAGGCGGCGGAAACAACCGACCAGGTTCTGGAAGCTCCACTGGTCGTTGCCCATGGCGGCCCAGCCGTCGTAGTCCTCGGGGACGCCGCGCAGGAACATCTGGCCGTTGATGGCGCTGGAGCCGCCGGTGACCTTGCCGCGAGGCACCATGATCTCGGGGTTCTCGTCGGTGCCGTGCCCGGTGAACTGCCAGTTGTGGTCGCTGGTCATGACGTCGGTGGCGGTGGCGTAGCCGAACTTCACCTCGTCGGGCAGGTGGTCGAAGATGGGGTAGTCCGGCCCGGCCTCGAGGAGCAGCACCGAGGTGTTGGGGTCCTCGCTCAGCCGGGTGGCCATGATGGAGCCGGCCGACCCGGCGCCGATGACGATGTAGTCGTACTTCAAGGCTATCCTCCTAGCTCAGGAGCGTTCGGTTTCAGGAGAATGCGGGAGCAGTCTGGTTGATTTCCGCAATGATACTGGAAAAGGCGGGGCAGTTCCAGATTGGCGGCGCGCTTCAATCTGGGCACAAAGCACTTCTGTATAATTGGGCTGAACGCAATGGCGGATCAAGTTCTGGCGCAACCGGGAGGACCAGCGATGCGGCAAGTAATCCTATATCCCGGCGAGGACGGCTACTGGGTGGTCGAATGCCCCAGTCTGCCCGGCTGCATCAGCCAGGGAGAAACCAGGGAAGCGGCCATTGCCAACATCAAGGAGGCGATTGAGGTTTACATTGCTGCGCTTGAAGAGGACGGACTAGCAGTACCCGAAGAACGCTTTGAGGCGCTGGTCGTCGCCGTATGAACAGGCTGCCCCAAGTTTCAGGGCAGGAGTGTGTAAGGGCACTGGAGAGAATAGGCTTCTACGAAAGGCGGCAACGGGGTAGCCACATCATCCTACGCCGTGACGAACCGTTCGCTCAGCTTGTAGTCCCCGATCATCGAGAACTAGACGCGGGTACGCTACGCGCGATCATCCGGCAATCCGGCCTGAGTGTCGCAGAATTTCGGCAATTGTTGTGACTTCGCAGTCGCCGCACGGCACTCATCACACAAGGGGAAGGACCACCATGCCTCAAACCATCCGACCTGACGACCCCCGGCTGACCTGGCAGGGGGCGATTTCGTTTCACGACACTCCCGAATGGCGGATGCCGTGGCGCATCCCCTACGATGACCGTTCGCTGTTTCCACCCGACGCGTTGCGGGAGCGGGCAGCGATGCCGGCCGGCGTGCGGATTTCATTCAACAGCGACATGGATTCGCTGGCCGGATCGGTGGTTCCGGCGGCGGAGTCCAGCGCGATTGATCTCTACTGCGACGGGAAGTTGCAGGGATCGGCCGCGCTGGAAGGACGGGACGGCTTCCGGTTCGACGGGCTGCCGGCTGGCCAAAAACTGATGGAGCTTTGGCTGCCGCAGCACGGGGAGTTCCGGCTGCGTCACCTGGAAGTGGCTGACGGGGCGGGCCTGGAACCGCACGATGACCGGCGGCCTCGGTGGGTGACCTACGGGAGTTCCATCACCCACTGCCGCACCGCCGCCAGTCCCAGCCTGACCTGGCCGGCCGTGGCCGCTCGGGCCTGTGATCTGAACCTGACCTGCCTGGGCTACGGCGGCGGGTGCCACCTGGAGCCCATGGTTGCCCGGATGATGCGGGACCTGCCGGCCGATTATCTGTCGATGAAGGTTGGGATCAACATGTACACCGCGGCCAGCATCGGGTTGCGGACGTTCATGCCGGCCATCCTCGGCTTCGTGCACATCCTGCGGGAGAAGCATCCGGACACGCCGCTGGTGGTGATTTCGCCGATCTTCTCGACGTGGCGGGAGAACACGGAGAACCCCGTCGGGTTCACCCTGTCGGCGATGCGCGCGGAGGTCGCCGAGGCGACCGCGCTGATGCAGGCGCGCGGCGACCGGAACCTTCATTACTTGGACGGGCTGGAACTGTTCGGGCCGGAGATGGCCCACATGCTGCCCGACGACCTGCATCCCGACGCTGAAGGTTACCAGGCCATGGGGCGGAACTTCGTGGAGAAAGTGGCGGCTACGGTGTTTGGTCGGGCTCCGGTTCCGGCGTAATCCACTCGGAGATGGCGCAGCCGGGCTCGCGCTTGCGGGGGAAATCCCGGCAGACGCGGGGGCGCTGGTCGTAGATGCGGCAACCCGAGGTCGCCGTATCCAGCATGGGGCAGCACTCCCGCTCTTGATCCAGGAAGAGCACGTTGCCGCCGCCGTCGGCAGCGCGGCTGATCCGCGCCTCGGTGCCCAGATCGGCGGCCCGGCGATAGAAGCCGGTGACCTCGTCCGGTTCCAGCCGCAGGATGATGGGGCCACGACAGCACATGGCGTGGCACTCCTTCATGCAGATGCGGCTGGCTTCCTCAGGAGAGAGGGTCAAGTCGGGCACGGCGCGACGCCCTCATGCGTAGCCGGCTGCGCTCGAACCGTCATTGCGAGCGCAGCGTGGCAATCTCGTCGGGGTGGCAGCGTCTCTTTCAGCAACGAGATCACCACGTCGCTGCGCTCCTCGCGATGACAAGCCCGGTATGGGCGAGACGCGATGACAGGCCTGGTAGAGACGAGACGCACCGGCTACTTGCCGTCCTCGATGCTGACCGTGATGATGGCGTTGGCGATCAGGGTGCCGTCGCTGCCGTCCTCGTTGAGCAGCTGGAGGCCGCCCACGACGACATCCACGTTGGCGCGGCCATGGGGCAGCGAGTCGGCGACCTCGTCGGCGTTGACCTTCTCGGGATGGGGCGCGCCGATGGTGACGTTGACCGTCATGTCGTCGGCGGTGGCATCCACCAGGCGGGCAAACCCCAGGCTGCTGTGGTGGATGGCATCGAACACGGCCCGCTTGGCCGCGAGGGTGTAATCCAGGCCATGGACATCCACGCCCATGCCCATTTCGGTAACGCAACGCACGAGAGCCATTTGGTGACCTCCTAACGGTCGACTGGTCTTGCAAGGGGAAGGGGCGGCAGTCCCGAGAAGTCGGTGCCGCCGTTGGGCCATTTAACGGCAGCGCCAGTGGCAAGTCAAGGCGGGGCCGTTGCTCACGCGTACCCAGTTTCATTCGAACTGTCATTGCGAGCGAAGCGTGGCAATCTCGTGATGGCAGCCGGGGTCTCTTTCAGCAAGGAGATCGCCACGTCGCTTCGCTCCTCGCGATGACAACATCGGTACGGGTGAGGGACCCGTTGCTCACGCGTACCGGTTTCACTGGAATCGTCAGAAACAGGATTTTCAAGGTTTGAGGATTGTCAGGATTGGTACCGTTTTGTGAAGGATGTCTCCCAATACTGTCCAATCATAAAATCCCATACATCCTGCTTCTGACGTTCCTCCACCGCAAACCGGGTACGGGTGAGGGGGCCGTTGCTATAATTCACGTCTATGTGTGACCGACGAGGACTCCTGGCCCGATGAACTCCGGCTTGTTTGCGCTGGCGCTGGCAACGGCGGCGTTCGTCCTGTCGGTCGCGGCCGGCGGGTGCGCTGCCTCCGCATCACAGGAAGCAGCGCCGGTGGACACGGTGACCGTGTTCGCCGCGGCTTCACTGGCGGAGCCGTTCCGCGCCGTGGCGGACGCTTTCGAGGCCGGCCAACCCGGCGTCGAGGTGACGTTCAACTTCGCCGGGAGCCAGGCGTTGCGTACCCAGTTGGAACACGGAGCGCGGGCGGACGTTTTCGCCTCGGCGGACTGGGAGCAGATGGCGGCGATCAGGAAAGCCAGCCTGCTGGGGAACACTCCGGAATACTTCGCCACCAACCGGTTGGCGGTGGTCGCCCCGGTCGGATCGAGCGCCGTGGAGAGCCTGGACGACCTGGCGCGCCCGGGGGTGAGCATCGCCATCGCGTCGGCGGAAGCGCCGGCCGGCGCCTACGCGCGGGCGACGCTGGACCTGATGGCGGAGTCGGCAGATTTCCCCGACAACTTCGCTGAGAGCGTGTTGGCCAATGTGGTGACCAACGAGACCAACGTGCTGGCCGTGGCGCAGAAGGTTGCCCTGGGCGAGGTTGACGCCGGCATTGTGTACGAGACGGACGCGAAGACGGGGCAACTCGACGGTTCATTTCGAGTGGTTGAAATTCCGCTGCAATTCAACCCGGCAGCGGAGTATCCCATCGCGGCGCTGGGGGAGGCTGCCAATCCGCAGGTCGCCCTGGATTTCATCGAGTTCGTGCAGGGTGACGACGGGCAGGCCATTCTCCGGGACTACGGCTTTGCGCCGCCGGCCAACGTCGCGTGTCCCTGCCACGACGCGGTGCCCACCGGAAGCGTTGCGCCGTCAACGACACGGTGATCGATGATGGTTCCGTTTGGAATTGCGTGATGTCAATGAGTAGTCCGTCCCGCCGTCTGCGAAACCCATTTGCTATAACCGCTGACCGGCGCATCGTGGGGGTTGATGAAGTTCCGCGCGGGGCAGATTGCGGATGTTTCTGTCTGAATTGTGAGGAACCCCTGATTGCCCGAAAAGGCGACGAGGTTGTTCACCATTTCGCGCATCATTCAGACGGGGGGTGTGGTAGTGGTTCGGAGGAAAGCGCCTTGCATAAGGCGGCAAAAAATGTCCTGGTGTCATCCCCAGGCAAAGGTATTGCGCTAGGGATAGGCGGCTACCGGTGTCGGTTGGACAGCGCAGAACAGGAGAAGACTATCCCCAATTCACCAAGACGGGGGGACGTGCTAGCAATGATCTCCTACACGCGGGGGAAGACGGGACAGTTATATCGGGCGCAGGCTGAATATACCGGCCTGTTGAACATTGAAATCTGTATGTACAATCCGAAAGATGACCAATACGCGCAGGAAATGTCGGATGTGGGAATCCCTGTACACGAAAAACCGCTTAGTCTTGACAGAATTAGGGACATTCAAGCCAACCGACGGGTTACGTTGGTGAGTGCTTTGCGAGCATGTTTACTTTCGGAGAACTCTGGACACTGGCTTTCCGTGGCAGGGCTCCCGTACGAAATAGCGGCGAGCATCGATTGCTACAAAGGCCCACCCCATGCCGCCCTGAACATAGCCAGTTGGTTTTTTCGGAACGGCGATATTGAGATGAGCAAATTCACCTTAATCAGACTTGCCCGTCGAAAAGAGCATTGGGATCTAGATAGCAATCGCAGGTGGACGCGAGGGGCTGCCCTGATTACTGACGCCGACAAAACCCGAACCACGTGCCGGCTGTGCTTGGGGCCGAAAAAAGAGGCTTATGACACCTGCTGGTATTGTTATCGATAGCCAAAGCGAGATCACGCAATTTCAAACGGAATCTCGATGATCCCGAGGTTCCTGCTGGGCACCGGCCGGGCTGACGGCGTACGACACCAGGCGTCCCTGGGAGCGCTGGCGCCGGCGGGCGTGGCCGCGACCGTCGTCTACGTGCTGTTCATCGGGCTGCCCATCGTGGCGCTGCTGGCGCGGGCGGGACAGCAGGAAGGATTCCTGGCCGGACTGACGGGCGAGCTGGTGATGCAGGCACTGCGGCTCACGGTGATCACCAGCATGGTGAGCATGGTGGTGGTCGTGGTGGTGGGCACGCCGTTCGCGTTGCTGCTGGCCCGACGGCGGTCGACCGTGCTGCGGGTGATCGACACCTTCGTGGAGCTGCCCATCGTGCTGCCGCCGGTGGTGGCCGGCGTGGCGATGCTGATGGCCTTCGGGCGCAACGGGCTGCTGGGCCCGGCTCTGGGCGGATTGGGTGTGACCCTGCCGTTCACCACGGCGGCGGTGATCTTCGCGCAGGTGTTCGTGGCGGCGCCCTTCTACATCCGGGCGGCGCGGATCGGGTTTGCCGGCGTGGACCCGACCTACGAGGAAGTGTCGCAGACGCTGGGAGTGTCGCCTTGGGCCACGTTCTGGCGGTTGACGCTGCCGGTGGCGTGGCCGTCGCTGCTGACCGGGCTGACGCTGGCCTGGGCGCGGGCCGTGTCGGAGTTCGGCGCGACCATCATGTTCGCCGGGAACCTGACCGGGCGCACGCAGACCATGCCGCTGGCCATCATGACGGCAATGGAGTCGAGCCTGGGATCGGCGCTGGCGTTGTCGGTGCTGCTGCTGGCGATGTCCGTGCTGGCGTTGGCGGCGCTGAGCGTGCTGTTGCGGCGCACAGGGTCGACGGCATGAGCGATCAAACCGGCAGCAACGGCGCGTCCGGCCACTTTGCGGTGAGCCTGGGCGACTTCCGCACGGAACTTGCCTTCGAGGTTGACGCCGGGCGCATCCTGGTGCTCTTCGGGCCGTCGGGAGCGGGCAAGACCACGGCGTTGCGGACCATCGCCGGCCTGGTGCGGCCCGACGCCGGGCGCATCGACATAGCGGGCCGCACGGTGTACGAGGACGGGAACGGCGCCGGAGCGCGGCCGGTCTGGGTGGAGCCGCATCGACGGGGAGTCGGATACGTCACGCAGCAGAACCACCTGTTCCCGCACCTGACAGTGAGCCAGAATATCGCCTACGGCCTGCGGGACCGGCGAGGCGATCCGGCCCGGCAACGGGTGGCCGAACTGCTGGAACGATTGCGGCTGGACGGGCTCGCGGATCGGCGGGTCTGGCAGCTTTCGGGAGGGCAACAGCAGCGAGCGGCGCTGGCACGGGCGCTGGCGCCGCGGCCGGACCTGCTGCTGCTGGACGAGCCCTTCGCCGCGCTGGACATGGAGTTGCGGCGCGAGCTGGGCTCGGAGTTGCGGGCAACCGTTCGGCAGTTCGACGTGCCGGTGATCCTGGTGACGCACAGCCGGGAAGAGGCCCTGGCATTGGGCGACGAGGTGCAGATCATCGACGGCGGAGTAACCGTGGCGTCGGGGCCGCCGCTCACGGCGCTGGAGCAGCCGGGACGCGGCCGGGTGGCAAGGCTGGTGGGAGTCGAGAACCTGCTGGAGATGCGGGTGACGGCGCGGCTGCCGCAGGACGGCACGATGGTCTGCGCGGCGGCGGAGCGTCAGCTGGAGACGCCGCTGGCGGACGGCTGCGCGGTGGGCGATACGGTGACCGTGGGGATCCGGGCGTCGGACATCATCCTGGCGACGGGCCCGCTGCCGGAGTCGTCGGCGCGGAACACCTGGGCCGGCGTGGTGTCGGCGGTGACGCTGCGGCCGCCGGGTTACGAGGTGACGCTGGACTGCGACGGCGTGCCGCTGCGGTGTCACATCACGGGCACGTCGATGGAGGCGATGGGCATCGGTCCGGGCCTGCCGCTGTGGGCGATTTTCAAGGCGTCGTCGTGCTTCCTGCTGAGTGAGTGAACCCACACACTGGTAAGTTCCCCGGCGAACTGGATGTGGGAGACGCCGTGCAGCATCGGCATGGTGGACAGTCCCCCCGCAGCCACCTTTCGCCAAGCCAGACTATTATGCTGGGATACCGGACCGTATCGTGTTGAACCGGGAAGGATATTCATGATGGACCAGTTTGAGGAAATCATCGGAAAGTTGACCGCGCCGATCAACGATCAACTGCCACGCCCATGGATGACTGAGATGAAAGATCCGCAGGCGGCGGAGGTGTTTATCGTGGGGATGAACCAACGGAATCCGTATCCGGCTAAGGAAATACCTCACTCGCGACATTTGGATGCCCTGTTCAACCGGAATGGCGAAAGTTGCCGCTCTCTCTATGATGAAGTCACCAAGGGAAAGCCATCCCGGACTCGGCGGAATACCGACGGTTTGACGGCTCGCCTAAAGCAACGAAACGTCCATAGCATCCTGGAAACGGACGTGGTTTGCTTCTCCACCCCTCTGGGACGCGATCTTCGGCAGAGCGTCAATGTCGTTGGTGCGAAAAATGGGGAAGAGATTTTCAGATACTTGCTCACCGCGATCGCACCTAAGGCGCTCATCATTCACGGCGCGGGTTCTGTGAAGCGTGCTTCACGCATACTTTCAATGAACGGGTTATGCGTACCCAGTTCCGCCGATGAGATATGCGATGTCCAAACGTCCCAGCATGTGGTTATTCCCATACCAACGCTGGCTCCTCCAGGGTTCAACATGTGGTCATCGTGGTCGGAAGAATATCTCGATCGAGTGGCGGACCGTGTCCATGACTATCTGGCGGCTTGACGAAACAGCCGTGCTCGAAGCGTCCGGAGGCGCCAGGTGACGCGACAACAAGTACGGAAGCACGCATCGCGTGGGATATAATCGACGGGCTGCGACCGGAATTAGCATTCGGGAGGATTACTGGCGATGCCTGGTTACAAGGGGATATTGTTCGACATGGACGGGGTGCTGGTGGACAGCGAGCCGCTGTTCCACAAGGCGGTGAACGTCATGGTGGAACGCTGCGGGGCGGCGCCGATCACGGAAGAGGAGAACAACCGCCACCTGCTGGGCACGACGGTGGAGGAAACCTGGGTCCGGGTCAAGGAGCTGCGCGGCATACCGCAGACTCCGGCCGAGCTTCTGGCCGGCTACAACGAGGTGGTCAAGGACGTGCTGCGCTCCGACCTCGTGGCGCGGCCGGGGGTCAAGGCGCTGATCGCCGAAGCGCAGCGGCGGGGCCTGCCCATCGCGGTGGCGTCGTCATCGCTGCGTGAGTGGGTGAACCTGAAGCTGTCGGTGATCGGGCTGTCCGATGCCTTCCCGGTAAAGCTGGGCGGAGACGACATCGAAAACGGCAAGCCGGCTCCGGACATCTACATCAAGGCGGCGCGGCTGCTGGGCCTGGAGGCTACGGAGTGCGTGGCGATCGAAGACTCGCCCATCGGGCTGGCGGCGGCCAGTGGGTCGGGGGCCTATACCGTCTGCACACTGACCGATTCGACGCGCCACCTGGACCTGTCGGCGGCGGACGTGATCATCGAGAACCTGGAGCACTTCGACTACGGGCTGCTGGCTGAGGGCGGCTAGTCCCGACGCCGGCGCCGGCGATACCCCGGGAGGCCGGGGTAGGTGCCTTCCTGCAGCACCCACTGCAGCCGCTGCATCAGGGCCCGGGCCTCGGCGGCGTCCATAAGGGACACCAGCTCCGCGACCTCGCCGACGGGGGCGATCAGTTGCCCGCAGAGGCCGCGCAGGGGTTCCAGCAGGCGATCGGGAATGGGTTCGTCGGCGAAATCCCAGATGGCGGTGCGGATCTTCGTGTCCGCGTGGAAGGTCAGCCCGTGGTCGATGCCCCAGAGCTTGCCGTCGGAGGCGCGGAGGACGTGCTCCGGCTTGCGGTCGGTGTTGTTGGCAACCAGATCGAAGCAGCAGATGGTGCGCAGTTGGTCGGCGTCGCAGTCGCTGAGTTCCTCGCGGGTTATGGTGTAGTAATTTTCCCGGGGGTTGTGGTCGACGTAAAGCTGGACCGAACCGATGCCGCCCGGGCCATCGCGAATGATGGTGGGCGGGATAAAGTCCCAGCCGAGGATATGGCTGAGCAGGTAGGCGGCGTATTCGCGCTTGTAGAGGGTACCGGAGGGGAAATCCCACAGGGGCCACTCGCCCTGCCGGGGTTTGTAGATGGCCAGGGCGTAGCGATCTTGCAGCGAGATCTCGGCCAGGTACGTGTAGTTGGAACCCTGACGGGTCAGGTCGCAGCTCAGGATCTCCCCGTGCTGCAGGAGGTCAAGGTCGGATGTCCCGTCGGTGACCACGGGAAAAGGCGGCCGGATGGCCGGCTAGCCGGTTTCGAATACGGCGTGGCCGTTGGCGCGGGCGCAGCGGTGGCCGTCGGGATCGATGGGCGCGCCGCACAGGAAGCAGGGGGGTCGGCCGGACGCGCAGATCCGCAGCGCCTGGTCGGCCAGAGTTGACGACTGGGCCATGGTCATCCAGAAACTGACGGAGGTCTGGGCGCCGGCGTCCGGGTCGTCCTCGTCACCCTCGTAGGCGTGGATGACAAAGCAGTTCGCGTCCTTGTCGTATTCCAACTGCATCTGGCGGGCGCGGAAGTCCTGCTCCAGCGGATCGCCCATCCAGGCGGTCTCGCCGGGAGCGCTTTCCTGATCGCCTGCGGATTCGCCCAACTGCTTCACGGCCTGCTGGAGATACAGCGCCAACTGCAATAGCTGCTCTTTTTCGAGCCAGATAAATGACTGGGCCCTTCCGGCCTCCGCAACCAGCCGGAAAGTTCGTTGACCGGGGCGCCCGAAAGTCTCGGCGGAGACGGACTGGGCGGCACCCATCTTATAGCGGACTTCGCGCTCTGCCATGCCGCTATGATAGTCGCCGACTCTTAAGCTGGCAAGTGGCGATGCGTCCCGCTTGCGGTTCCTTTACGGTCAGTCTATCGGCCGAGCCTCCAACCGGTATGTGCCGCGCCAGCCATGCCCCGGCGCCAATGGGACAAGTCCCGCGCCGGCGACCCAGAGACGGCGTCAGCAAGGATCCCGGCGTTTTGGCGATTTCCCCGGCAGGGTGGCCGCCCGCAACGCGGCGGCGCCGGTTCACGCAACCATCCTTGGCCGCAACCGCGACTCCGAGATCGCCCTCTGCTCCGTTGCTTTGGCCATTCGCATCGCCATGTTTACATTTCTGGCCGGAGGCTGGGCACGCGTTTGCACATGAACATCGGCTTGGAGCAATCGGCAGCAACTCAGCGGCAATCGCCGTTTTGCACCGCAAGTCGTGGTTATCTTTGTGCACACGCTCCCCTATGGCCGTGCAAAACTACCAAATGCACAGACTTTGTTGATACCGGAGCCTATCATCCGGGCGTAAGGTCACACTCCCGCGTTCACGGTCGCCCCAAGGGTGTCTGTAGACACATAGCACGTAACGCGCGTGCGCGAACAGGGCCGCCTCGGTTGATATCGATTGTCACTCACGACGATTCTGCCTTACAAATAGCCGCGTGACAGCATTATTTCGTACCATGCACATTGACGCCAAGGCAAAATCGACGTCATGACTGGGATCACTGCCGAATGCCACACAGTATTCCCGGTCAATCGATTGCTCGCTTCCAGGCCACGGACGCAAACGGCGGAGAAACTCGACGGGGCGAAATCGGCGTACAGGCGTGGCAACCGCAATCCAGGAGGAACCCGGATAAATGCACCTTGGCCACAAAAACACGGCGCCATTCGATCTGAAACTGACGCTCTTGCTCAGGAATTCCTGGCGTTTTGCGCTCCTGGGGATTCTGTTCGCGCTGACGTGCTGGGAGGTAAATCCGGGACAAATGCCGACGCCGGGCGACCTCCCCAGCAGGTTTGAATCTTCAACCGTTGTTACAGAGGTGAAAGCGGACCGGGTCAGGTAGGGGCTGTAACGAGAACGTGGCAGGGGAACAACCCAAGCAGCACAGCCATTGTCCCCTGGGGCAGTTGCCACACCGGTCGGTTGCGCGAGGGCCGGCAATCCGCGGCGACCGGGTTGGCTCCGGGACCATGTTGAAACGGGGGTAACCCAGATGCCGGCGCCGGAGTCCCTCCTACACTCGTTGCGCCACGGTTTGCTCGATGCCGGTGGAGGAAGCGACGCGGCGGCGATGGTCTCAGACCGGCCGACGGGGGCTTCCCTAAACAGCAGAAAACCGGTCCCTGCAGGGACCGGTTTTCTGAAAAGTCTTGCCGGGATGTGCGCGCAGCTACGATGTTCGCCGAATGGCGCCGGATCTACAGGCCACCGAGGTAATCGTTGTAGCTGCCGGCGTCGAGCAGCGCTTCCAGCTCAGCCGGATCGCTCATGCGGACGCGCAGCATCCAGCCGTCGCCGAAGGGGTCGGTGTTCACCAGTTCGGGCTCCTGAGCCAGGCGTCCGTTGATTTCGGTGACCTCGCCGCTGACGGGCGAATACAGGTCCGAGACGGCCTTGACGGACTCGATCTCACCCATCTTGGCCATGTGACCGACGGGGGCGCCCGAGTCGGGCAACTCCACGTACACCACGTCGCCCAGTTGGTCCTGCGCATAGTGGGTGATGCCCACCAGGACGGTGCCGGCGGCGGCATCTTCGACCAGGGCCCACTCGTGTTCCCTGGAATATTTGCGGTCTTCGGGATTCACTTTGTCTGATACCTCCCAAGGGTAGGGTAGTCGATGGATCGGTGGCCCGCGGTTCCGCAGAACACGCCGATGCGCGCCGGAGCTAGCTTGGTCGCTGGTAGAAGGGCGGTTCCGTCGTGGTGGCCTGGGACTGGCGCCCGCGAATGTCCACGGTGAGGACCGTGTCGGGGTCAGCGTGGGCGGCGTCCACGAAAGCCATGGCGATGCACTGCTCCAGGGTTGGCGAGTAACTGCCGCTGGCGACGGTTCCGACCACCTGGCCATCGGCCAGCACATCGTAGCCGGCGCGGGGAGCGCTGCGGCCGGGCAGGGTCAGGCCAACCAGGCGGCGTTCGGTCCCGTACACGCGCTGGTGGTCCAGCACGTCGGCGCCGTTGTAGCCGCCGTCGCGCCGCACGAACCGGCCGAAGCCGGCCTCAATGGGCGTGATGGTATCGGACAGTTCGTGGCCATGCAGCGGAAGGCCAGCCTCCAGCCGGAGCACGTCCCGCGCTCCCAGGCCACAGGGAACCACGCCGGCGTCGGTGAGCTTGTTCCAGATGGGAACGACGTCGGCGGACCCGACAGCGAGCTCAAACCCATCCTCTCCGGTGTAGCCGGTGCGCCCGATGAAAACGCGGCGACCGTCGATGTGGCCACGGCCCCAGGCGAACGGGCGCAGTTGGGAAGGAGCGGGGGTGCGGCCCGGGTTGCTTGCCCGACGAGCGCCGGAGGTGAAGTCCTCGCACAGTTGGTCGACCATCCCCACCGCCCTGGGGCCCTGCACGGCAATGAGGCCGGTGAGCATGGTGCGGTCGGTGATATGCACGCCCCGGCCGTCGAAATGCAGGGCGAGCTGGCGGTCGAACCAGCGGGCCACGGCGGGCCGGTTGCCAGCGTTGGGGATGAGCAGGAACTCGTCCTCGGAGAGGCGGTAGAAGATGGTGTCGTCGATGACGCCGCCCTGATCGTTGCAGATGAAGCAGTAGCGGGCGCGACCCACGCGCAGGCCGGATGCGGAACCGGTGAGCAGAATGTCCAGCAGCGCGGCGGCATTGGGGCCGCCGATGTGCAGCCGGCCCATGTGCGAAACGTCGAAAAGGCCGGCCGCGTTGCGCACGGCGGCGACCTCCGCGATGACTCCCTGGTACTGCACGGGCATGTCCCATCCACCGAAGGGCACGATGCGGGCGCCAAGAGCTACGTGGGTGTCGTAGAGCGCGGTGCGGAGATTATCAGCAACAGTGGTATCAGCAGCCATAGGTTATTCAAGCGGCGGTGTGACGTGGGAGAACTCTGAGAATCATCATACCGCCAAGACAGTTGGGGCGCAATGAGGAAAAAGCCGGCGCCAGGGCCTTTCCAAAGTCCACGCTTGCAGCCCTTTCGGTCCAAACTGGCGTTCCCGCGAAAGCGGGAATCCAGAATATCTCTGCTGATGGGAATCTCTGGATTCCTGCTTTCGCAGGTAATGATGGATTAACTTTGGAACAGCCCCAAGCCGGTACGCCGCGCTCTCATCGGGGGCCTCTGCGTGAATTCCACCAGGCATTCGTGTCGGACCTGGAAATTTGGCCGTTGACCATGACGTGTTTCCGCTCAGGCTCCTTCGTGGTGGCACGATGGCCCCGAATCCGGTATTCTGTGCCCCACCATCAATAGAGCAAAATGCCCGGAGGGTTTGTGACCATGACGACCACCGCTGCCCCAACAACCGACGACCTCTGCACCATCGAACAGGAGCCGAGCCGGTTCAACGACGAGTTCGGCGAAATGAGCCCCCGGGCCAAGCTCAAGGTCAAGGGCGAGATGTCCGACTTCGTGCAGAAGTTCATCGCCGCCTCGCCTTTCGTCGTCATGGCATCGTCCGACCCGGACGGCAACTGCGACGCCTCGCCCAAGGGCGGCAAGCCCGGCTTCGTCAAGGTGCTCGACAGCACCCGCCTGCTCATGCCGGACGTCGCCGGCAACCGCCTGTTCCAGTCCTACCAGAACATGGACTCCAACCCTCACGTTGGCCTGCTGTTCATGATTCCCGGCGTCAACGACACTGTCCGCGTCAACGGCACCGTCACCATCGTGAGCAAGGAAGAGCTGGAGCAACAGAAGGTTGAGCTGGAACTCTACTGGACCGACGACAACTCCAAGCATCTCCAGGGTGTCATCATCAACGTCGAAGAGTCCTACGGCCACTGCCCCCGCGCCTACAACTTCGCCAAGCTATGGGACACCGACCAGATCGAGGAAAACCAGACCAACCGCCCCATCCCGCTGCGCCCGTAGCGCGGCACGCACGACGCAAAACTCCGTAGGGGCGAATAATCATTCGCCCCTAACCTTTGCACTGCTTGGACCGTCAGTATCAGGATTTTCGAGATTTTTGGATTTGCAGGATTGAAGCGTTTCAGCGACAAAAGCGTCTCAATCCTGTCAATCCCCAAATCCGGTAAATCCTGATTCTGACAATCTAACCCAACCCGGTCGCCAGTCGGAACACGAACAGCGCCGGCTGAATGAGTATCCGCCCCAGGAAGTTGATGCCAAAGGCGTAGCTCAGGAACAGGTTCACGCCGATCAGCCCCATCAAAGGTATCCAGCCGTACCGCTCGAATTGCAGATATGAACGGTACAGGGAGCCGGGCAGCAGGCCGCCCACCACCTTGCTTCCGTCCAGCGGGGGCAGTGGTATCAGGTTGAATATCCCCAGTATCAGGTTGAAAAATATCGCGAGGAACGCGGCAAAGCCCAGGATGTCGACGATACCGGATATGAACCGCGTGTCAGTGACCACGGGCAGCAGTTCGAACCGGAAGACCAGCCCAAGCACAAACGCCAGCACGAAGTTCGACAGCGGGCCGGCCAGGGCCACCATCGACATCCCCAATCGCCCGTGTCGCAGGTTGTAGGGGTCGACCTGCACCGGCTTGGCCCAGCCAAAGCCCACCACCAGCAGCAGGATGAACCCCAGCAGGTCGATGTGCTTGATTGGGTTGAAGGTCAGCCGCCCCATGCGCCGGGCGGTGTCATCCCCTTCGATGTGAGACGTCAGCGCGTGGCTGAACTCATGGACGGTGAAGCCGATGATCAGGCCAACCAGCCCGATGCCGATCACCAGGACGAACGCCGCCGGGTTCTCCCGCAGCAGGTCGAGGCTCTGAAGGATCACGTCGTTGCGCTTTCCAGGCCGGTCCGGGCCCCGCGACGCGAAGCCGGCTGCGCGCGCGGCATGGCCATCAGGTCCGCCTTGATCGCGGCGAGGCCCTCGGCTCCATGGTCGTTGGCCTCGGCGACGATGGCCACCGCGCCGGCCTGACGCAGCCCGAGCAGTTCGTTGGCGCTGGGCCGCGGCCCCACGCGTACGATCAGAAACTTCTCGGCTCGCCGGGCGGCGTCAGCAACTTGCCCAAGGTCGGGCAGCGTCCACGGGCCGGTCATCGCCGACCGGTCCAGAACCAGGAAATCCAGCGGCGTGCCGGCGAGGATGCGCCACATGTGGCCATCCACGTCGTCCGGTATGCGCGCGCCATGGGTCATCTGTGGGTCGGCCAGGTCGATGGCATCCACCTGTGCGCTGGCGAAGGGAGACACGGTGAAATCGGCGCCCGCTTCGCGCCAGGCTTTCACGACATCCGGTTGCAGCGGCGCCCCGCCGGCTCCCCAGATGCGATCGCCCATCTCCGGTAGCTGGTCCGGAGATAATCCGGGAGCGAAGATCACGCACGCATCTGCGGCCTCCGCCGACGCCGCCAGCGCCGCCTCGACGTCGCCCGAGCAGCGGGCGATGAGCGCCATGCCCGGCAGCCGTGCCGATTGGGCGGAACCAAATCCCAGCGTGGGACCGCTACCCGCTTCAATCCGTTCCAACAGGCTGCGCAACTGCGTCATTCCAAGGCCTCCCTGACGTGAAATAGGGGCGAATGATCATTCGCCCCTACGGTGTCTACTATTGCGATTCTAAAGCGGCTGCCAGACCCGCTTGCCGTCCACGCGGGCGATCTTGCCGATCTGCTTGCCAGGCGGGAAGTGGCCCGCGCAGATCACCCAGTCCCCTTCCTCGGCGGCGTCCAGCAGGCGGCTGCGGGAAGCGGCGGACTGCTCCTTGTCCGTATCAACGCCGGCGCACCAGCTGGGCTCGGAAATCTGGGCGATGGTGTGCAGCACGTCGCCCATGACCACGCCACGCTGGCCGTTGGAGTTGATCAGCACCACCTGGTGGCCCGGAGTGTGGCCCGGAGCCGGCGCGATGGAGATCTCGTCGCTGATGGTGTGTTCCGGCTCCTCCAGGATCTGCTGCAGGCGCAGGCGGCGCAGCGGCATCACCTGGCGGTCGATGTACGGGTACATCTGGCGACCCGCATCCGACGTGAAGTAGTCGTAGTCCGGCCGCGACATGACGTAGCGGGCGCGGCGGAAGTTCGGCGCGGGCATTCCGCCGGAGTAGCGCAGGTTCCAGCCCACGTGGTCGCCGTGCAGGTGCGTGTGGATGATGTAGTTCACCGAGTCGCTGGGGCCCACGTTGGTGTTGTTTACGCCCACGTTGGATTCCAGATGCGGCCGGAGCTCTTCGTACAGGTTCCCGGTGACGTTGCCTCGGTCGGGGTGCGGGCCTGGGCCCATGCCGGTGTCCACCAGGATCACGTGCTCCGAGGTCTTGAGGAGGAACACGCCGTAGTAGAGCTGGAGCTGGCCGTCTTCCAGGGTGTCCTGGTAATCCGCCCAGGCGGAATCAGGGACGTCCGGGAACATCGCCGAGGGCTCGCGCGGCGGCGGCACCATGTCGATTACGGCGGTAACTTCAACGTTGCCGATGGTTGCTTGTTCTGCCATTGGGAATTTCCTCCTGAGTACGCTGCAAGTGGCCCCTGCGGCCTATTCGTCGACTTCAAATGTGACCAATGAGAAGAGGTCATGGTCGGCCAGCGCTTCCCGGCCTCCCAGACCAATCAGTTCAATTACAACGCCGATGCCTGCGGTCGATCCGCCGGCCTTTTCGATCAACTTCGCCGCCGCCTGCAGGCTGCCGCCCGTGGCGACCAGGTCATCGATGATCAGCACCCGGCCTCCCTGCGGCACGTCTTCGGCGTGTACTTCCAGCGAGGCATGCCCGTATTCCAGGCTGTACTCGTAGGAAAGGGTCGCGCCCGGAAGCTTCCCGGCTTTGCGCAGCAGCACCAGCGGCAACCCCATCCGCATTGCCATCGGTGAGGCGAAGATGAACCCACGGGAATCTACGGCGGCCAGACAATCCACATCCATCGCGCCGGCCAGCTTCACCATCTGGTCGATGGTCTCGTTGAACGCGTCCGGCGAGAGCAGCAGCGAGGTGATGTCCTTGAACTGCACCCCATGGATGGGGAAGTCAGGCACGTTGCGGATATGTTCGGCAAGATCGATAGGCATAGGGTTGACACCAGAGCCCGCCGCTCCGTCTATACGATCCGCAGCGAGGCGCAAATTAGTCTATTAGCAGCCGATGGTACAGTCAACCGCCGACGTGCCGGGCTTACCCTCCCGACTGCCGACGGGCCAGTTCGGCTTCCAGTTGACGCACCCGCTCCAGGGCTGCATCCCGCTGCGCCTTGGCTTCCGTCAATTCCGGTAGGTACTCGCCTGTGGTCGGATCCCAGAAGCGAAGACCGCCCTCATACCAACGCAACTCAAGGCCGAGCGCTGCGCTGTAACCGCGGATCACGCCGTCTTCGCCGGTAACCGTCGGAATTGGCTCGTAGATTCCGTCAACCAGCCGGTCGCCCGCCAGCGCCGCGTCGTGATAACGCCCGCCCGTGTGGTCAAACCGCCAGTACTCCACGACTCCATAGCCGGCGTAGATGGCCCGCTTGTCGGTGTAGTCGCGCTGGCCGGTGCTCTTGGACGCCACCTCCAGCACGAAGTCGGGCGGCTTGCCGATTTCGCTGATGGCGTAGCCGTTGGATTCCGTAATCTCCGCCGGAGGAATCTCCAACCCGGTTGCCACCATGCAGTCCGGCTTGGGGGCATTGGGAATATCGCTGGGGGAGTAACAGAGATAGCCCTCGCCTCCGACGAATACGTCGGGCCGGGATCTGAAATGATCTTCAAGGATCACATAGGCACGGCTGATGTAAGGGAATTGCTCCTGCATATCCGGCGAAACTGGCGGGTCCGGCAGCCACGTCAGCCGGGGAAGCTGACCTGCGGAACCGATCTGTGAAGCGGGTTTGGTTGTCATGGTGGGCCTCTCGGCGCGATCAATCACACGGTGGAGACTGGCAAGATTGTAGCACTCCCCGCCGTCTACTCCGAAACCGCGTTTGTCAGGTGTTGCATGCTGAGTACCCTGCGACCCGCTCCCAACCGGATTGCCACCAGGTCGATGCGCCAGTCGGGGTCTGCCCCGGCCTCGTCGCATTGCGCCAGGAAGTCCTGGGCCGCCAGCATGAGATGCCGGGCCTTGGATTCCGTCAGCGATTCCTCCGGCCCACCGTAGGCGCCGCTCCGGCGCGTGCGCACCTCGACGAAGACCCATTCCCGGCCGTCGCGGGCGATCAGGTCGATCTCTCCCCACCGGCAGCGGTAGTTGGTCGCAACGACGCGGTACCCCTTGGCCTCAAGGTGATGGCGCGCCAGCTCCTCGCCGATCGCTCCGATCCGGTGCGAGGATAGCGCGGTATCCGGCCGAGGATCATCGGGCGTCGGCATCGGAGAGCATCCGCGCCTGTCGCAGCGGGCTGAAGGAGCGTCGGTGTATGGGCGACGGCCCCAGCTCAGACAGGCAAAGCAGGTGATGCGTGGTGGCATAGCCCTTATGCCTGGCGAACCCGTAACCGGGGTAGCAACCCTCTGCCCGAACCATCAGATCATCGCGGGCCACCTTCGCCAGGATGCTGGCCGCCGCTATGGACAACGATCTTGCGTCACCCTTGACCACGGTCTGATGCGGCAGCGGACACTCCTTGATGGGCACCCAGTCCATCAGCAGGGCATGGGGCGCCGGCCGCAAACGGTTCACTGCCGCCAGCATCGCTCTGATCACCGCCTGCCCGATGCCGATGCGATCTATGATCTCGGCGGAGATCAGTTCTACCGCGCAAGCCAGGGAGTTCTCTCGTATCAGCGCTGCGGCTTCCGTCCGGCGCCGTTCCGACAGGCGCTTGCTGTCGTCAATCGCCGCCATCCAGGGTTCGTCGCCCGTCAGGCAAGGAGGCAGGATCACTGCGGCGGCGGCAACCGGGCCGGCCAGCGGCCCGCGTCCGGCCTCGTCCACGCCGGCGATCAGGTGATAGCCCTGGAGACGGAAATCCGCTTCCAGGGACAGGTCAGGCATTGACGAGCGCGGGGTCCGCGGTTGCGGCATGCGTCGCCGGCTCATGGCCGGCAATAGCTCCGCCGCCGAGGACGGTATCGCCCTGGTAGAACACCGCCGCCTGCCCCGGCGTGATCGCCCGTTGCGGTTCCCGGAACCGAACCAGCGCCCCGCCACCGACGGCAGTCACCGTCGCCGGAGCCTCCGCGAACTTGTAGCGTATCTTGACCGTCACGTCGGTCGGGCCAGTCGGAGGGACACCAGAGACCCACGACACCGGATCGGCGTACAGCGTGTCCTGGTACAGGTCCGTTTCGGAGCCGATCACCACGTTGCGCGTGTCCGGTTCCAGCCGTATCACGAAGCGCGGCGGCCCGCCGGAAAGCCCGAGGCCGCGTCGCTGCCCCACGGTGAAGTACTGGATGCCCTCGTGCTGACCCAGCACGTTGCCGTCGGCGTCCACGATGTCGCCGGGCCGCTCGTCGGTGCGCTCGCGCAGGAATTCGCGGTAATCGCCGCTGGGAATGAAGCAGATGTCCTGGCTGTCCGGCTTGTCTGCGTTGGGGAACCCGGCCTCCATTGCCAGCCGGCGGATCTCTGCCTTCGGGTAATGACCCACGGGCATCAGCGTCGCCGCCAACTGCTCCTGCCGCATGCCGAAGAGTACGTAGGACTGGTCCTTGTCGGCGTCGACACCGCGCCGCAGCGCCCGGCGATCCGGCCCGTTCGGTTCGATGCGGGCGTAGTGGCCGGTGGCCACGTAAGCCGCCTGCAGCATCTGGGCACGCTGCGCCAGGAAGCTGAACTTGATCTTGTCGTTGCAGGCGATGCATGGGTGCGGCGTCCGCCCGTTCTCGTACTCCCGGCGGAAATAGTCGATGACGAAGGCGCGAAACTCCCGCTGCACGTTCATCACGTAGTGGGGCACGCCCAGGATGCGGCAGACCGCCCGCGCGTCCTCCACGTCATCCAGGGTGCAGCAGCCCCGGTAGTACTCGGGCAAGTCGGCCTGGTCGATGTCGTACAGCTTCATCGTCACGCCGATGACGTCGTAGCCCTCCCGGTGCAGCAGCAAGGCAGCCACCGAAGAGTCGACGCCGCCGCTCATGGCGACGACGGCGCGGTTGGGTATCGTGCGGTTGGAAGCAGCGCTCATACGTCAATTGTCGTCAGAAGCAACCCAGTCGTCAAACGAAATGCCACCCGTATATTCGCCGGGCAGTTCAGCCCATAGAATTTCGACCAGGGGCACAATATCCTCCAACGCCAATTCCGTCTGCAGCCGATCAAGAAAAACTTCGTAAAAGTTGCCGTGCAGAACATCTGCCGAGGTCAAACCACGAATGATGGTGTCCTGATGATCGCTGTATTCGTGGGCCAGTTCGCGGATGACCTCACGCAGCCGATCATGGTCGGAATGCTGCCAACCCCGGTGCGTGGCCACCGCCTTCGTCAACTGGGCCACCGCTCCCCACGCCTTTTCTCCAGCCTGGCACAGATCTCCCTCAGCCAGGTATCCGGGCCACTTTGTCCAGTATTCGCCCGCCTTGGGCAGATGCTTGCGGATAGCAGCATCGCGGCGTTCCGGAGATTGTCGTCGTTGTCGAGGTGGCATCAGGACTTGCGCTCAAATGTCGTCTTGCGACCAGTATTTCAGTAGTATAGCATCGGCCCCGTTCAGCCAGCCGAACCCAACCCTGCATACCACCACGGAGGCAAACCCCATGCCCGTCACCTTCGGATGCTCCCTCCCCAGCCGGGGAGCCATGGCCTCTCCCGACAACCTGCGCAGCCTGGCCCAGCGCGCCGAGGACCTGTCCTTCGACCACGTCTGGGTCAGCGACCACATCATCATCCCCCACGAGGTATCGTCCTTCTATCCCTACGCCGCGGACGGCGTGGCGCCCTTCCAGCGGGACAACACCTACTTCGAGCCGCTGGCCGCCCTGAACTTCCTCGCCGGTTGCACCACCCGCGTCAGGCTGGGCACCCATGTGTTGATCCTCCCCTACCGCAACCCTGTGCTCACCGCCAAGATCCTGGCCACCCTGGACGTGCTCAGCGGCGGCCGCCTGATCCTGGGCGCCGGTGTCGGCTGGATGGAGGAGGAGTTCCAGGCAATGGGGCTCGACACCTACGCCCAGCGCGGCCAGGTCACCGACGAGTACATCCAGATCTTCAAGGAACTCTGGACCTCCGACAACCCCGAGTTCCACGGCGAGCACTACGACGTCAGCGGCGCCGGTTTCCTGCCCAAGCCCGTGCAGAAACCCCACCCGCCCATCTGGATCGGCGGCCACACCAACCCGGCCATCCGCCGCGCCGCCACCCTGGGCGACGGCTGGATGCCCATCGGCCTGCGCCCGCCGGCCATCCTGGAGCCCGAGGAACTGGCCGAGAAGATCGCCCGCCTCCGCCGCGTCAGCGCAAGAGCCGGCCGCGCCGAGGACGCCGTGGACCTGGTCTTCAGCACCGACTGCGTGTTCCACGACGCGCCGCAGTCCGACCGCCGCCTGGTATCCGGCATCCCGGAGCAGATCGCCGCCGACCTGCGCCAGTACCAGGACCTGGGCGTGCAACACTTCATCTTCAGCTTCCCCGCCGAATCCGCCGCCCAGCAGCAGGAAGCCATGGAGCGCTTCTCCCGCGAGGTCATGCCGCTGATCCCCAACGATTAGCAAACGACATTAACGGCGTGTATTGCCTTTCGTGAGGTTGCTTCGGCGTCGCCCAGAACCGGAGCCTCCGGTGTACCTGCCGTTGCCCCTATTGCCCAACTGTAACGCTTTTCGTAAAATGACACTCGGATAACATCCAGGTTCGGCAATCCGGATCCCTGCAGATCGGTCCGTATAAAGGGTCGCAATCGGTCGATGGGAGGACACCATGGGCAAATCATTTGGTCTCCTGTTCGCATCAATCCTGATGGCGCTGGCCCTGGCGTGGGGAGGTGTCGCTTCCGCCGTGAAGGCGGCGGGAGTCGACTCGCCCGCCAATGCGGCGGTTATTTCGCGCGTTGCAGTTGCCGTAGACGAAGAGGAGGGGGATGAGGACGACAGTACTGGTGACGTTCCCCAGACTGATAATGATGGTGTGGACACTCCTTACACCGACGATGATGGGGTGGACACCACCGACAACGACGGCATCAACACCGCCACCACGGATGGCGACGGCGTTCAAACCCCATACACCGACGATGACGGGGTCGACACCACCGATAACGACGGCATCAACACCGCCACCACGGATGGCGACGGCGTTCAGACCCCATACACCGACGATGACGGGGCGAATACCACTGACAACGACGGTATCAACACCACTGCCGGCACGGGTGTTCCGTACACCGACGGTGACGGAGTTGACACCACCGACAATGACGGCATCAATACCCCCTATACCGATGATGACGGGGTGGACACTACCGACAACGACGGGATCAATACTCCCTACACGGACAACGACGGGACGGATACCTCGGATAACGACGGGATCAATACTCCCGCGACCGACAACGACGGGATCAGTACCCACGAAACCGACAATGACGGCATCAATACCCCCTACACCGATGACGACGGAATAGACACTACCGACAATGACGGCATCAACACCGCCACCACAGACGGCGACGGCGTTCAAACCCCATACACCGACGATGACGGGGTGAATACCACTGACAACGACGGTATCAACACCACTGCCGGCACGGGTGTTCCGTACACCGACGATGACGGAATTGACACCACCGACAATGACGGCATCAATACCCCCTACACCGATGACGACGGTATAGACACTACCGACAATGACGGCATCAACACCGCCACCACAGACGGCGACGGGGTTCAAACCCCCTATACCGATAACGACGGGGTGGACACCACCGATAACGACGGCATCAACACCGCCACTACGGATGGCGACGGGGTTCAGACTCCTTACACCGATAACGACCAGGTAGATACCACCGATAACGATGGGATCAACACGGCCTCTACGGATGGCGACGGGATCCAGACCCCCTACACTGACGATGACGGGGTGGACACCACCGACAACGATGGGATTAACACCACTGACGGCACTGGCTCTCCGAATACCGATGGTGACGGGGTGGACACCACCGACAATGACGGGGTCAATACTCCTTACACCGACGACGATGGGATGGATACCTCGGATAACGACGGGGTCAACACTCCCTATACCGATGGTGACGGGGTGGACACCACCGATAACGACGGGATAGATACTCCCTATACCGACAACGATGGCGTGGACACCACCGACCACGACGGCGTCGCGACCCCATACACGGATAACGATGGCGTGGACACCTCCGATAACGACGGCGTCGATACTACGGACAACGACGGTACCGACTCCGACGGCATCGACACTCCAACTCCCACCGACAACGACGGCACCGACTCCGACGGCATCGACACCCCCACTCCCACCGACGGCATCGACACCCCCTCGCCGGACACTCCGACCCCAGACACCCCAACGCCGGACACCCCAACGCCGGACACCCCGACCCCGGACACTCCGGACACTCCGGACACTCCGGACAGCGGCGCCAGCAGCGCCGGCAGTTAGTCGACCGTGATGGTCACGCAGCCCGTCGCATCACTCTACCCTGAGGTCGATTTTCCTGAAGACCCGGGTTTGGGCGAGTTGCCAAAACTCTTCGATCCCAACTGGATCTGGGAGACGTTTTGTCAGCGCTTTGAAGGGCCGGACACCGATCCTGATCGTTTCCGTATCCGCCAGTTCAGCCATACCCTGGGCCGCAGCGCTATCATCAGCTATGAGGTGGAATGGGACCCGGAAGATTATCTGCCTTCACAGCACTTCACCGTAAGCATCCATCGGGACAAACCCATCGAGGTGTTCCAATTCCCTGACGACCCTCTGCTGCCGGGGTTGAAGGAAGCGTCCGACCCGGAGACCGCCCTGCGCCTGCTGAACCGGCACGTTCTGCCCGTTGGGGCGCGACGCGCCAGGGTCGAAGTTATCAGATACCGGTACGGCAGTCGGGCCGTTTTGCGCCACAGCGTGAGCAGGGCCAGATTCTATGCGCGTGTGATGCGCTCCGACGCCACGGCTCCCCTGCTTGCCGCCAGAGAGCCTATTGGACGATCGAGTTTCGTCCTGCCAAGGCTTGCCGGATATTGGTCCGAGGGCAGCGTGATGTGGATGCCGGAAATGCCGGGCAAGAACCTGCGCCGGCACATCCGCCGGGGCAATATGCCAGACCCGGCTCCGTTGTTGGACGGTCTCGAAACCCTATGGGCGCAGTCGGCCACCCCGGACGTCGGACAGCCCTTCGACCTTGCCACAGCATATGGTCGGGCCAAACGCGCCATCCGACACAAGGTCCACTGCGGCGAAACTGCTTTTCAAAGCCTTGACGAGGCCACCCGGACGCTGGATCCGTTCGTGAAGGCGTGGCAGCCCATTGCTCTCGCCCATAACGACTTCTACGACGACCAGTTGCTGGTCTTGCCCGACGGGCGCATGGCCGTTGTGGACTTTGAAGAAACCGGGCCGGGCGACCCGCTGCTGGATGTGGGCAACTTCTTGGCGCACCTGCGATGGCGATCGTGCCTGGGTCGACAGCGCGACAACGATGCCAGCGCCGCCTACCACGACCTCTTGCGCCACGCTGCGCTGCGGCAATTTGGATGGAACCC
This sequence comes from SAR202 cluster bacterium bin87, assembly GCA_002238825.1. Lineage (GTDB taxonomy): Bacteria > Chloroflexota > Dehalococcoidia > Lucifugimonadales > UBA3495 > Bin87. The sequence continues at coordinate 241,423 of MPNC01000004.1, forward strand.
GGGAGAACTCGCTCAGCGCGAAGCTGTATGCCTGTTCCGGATCTGCACCAATATAATCCGCCATCCTCAATCGGACTGGCGCGACAAGTTGGAGGCGGGCCTTGCGTTGGTGAACGAGACGTTGGGATAGCCCACCCGTTCGTTCATAGAATGCTGACGCGTTTTCAGGCGGAACGGCTCATCTCTACGGGCCGTCCCGCCTTTATAGTTCCGTTGACGCCGTCAACTTCCAGCGACACCCCTCTTTCCTGCCGGCCAACACCCGCTATCGTATAATGCACCCCAACCAAATAATGCACCCCAACCAAACTGCCGGAGCCCAGAAACCCATGGCCACCATCAGACCCTTCCGCGGTTGCCGCTACGATACCAATGCGGTGGGCAACCTTTCCTCCGTCATCTGTCCTCCCTACGACATGATCGGCCCGCAGCTGAAGACCGAGCTGCAGCAGCGCAGCCCCTACAACGCGGTCCATCTGGAGGGCGGCGAGCAACCCGATCCAGTGGACCCCCAGGCCGGTTACCAGCAGGCCGCGGGTTTGTTCCAACGCTGGCTCACCGACGGTGTACTGGGCCGGGACGATACGGCCTCGCTCTACCTGATGCGGCACGCCTACGACTTCGGCGGACGCCGGTATCAGCACCTCGGCCTTTTCGCCGATATCCTGGTGGAAGACTACGACGCCGGGTCAGTCCTGCCCCACGAGTTCACCCGCGAACCGTCGGTGCTGGATCGGGTGGCTCTGCTGGACGCCTGCCAGGCCCAGTTCAGCCCCATCATGTCCCTGTATCGCGACGCCGAAGGCGATCTCCGACGTGTATTCGATGCCATCGTCGCCGAGGCGCCGGACGCGTCCGCAGCCACCCCGGCCGGCGGGAATGCCGAGTTCTGGCGCATCGACGACGCGACAACGCAGTCGAACATCGTCGATGTCTTTGCCGGTCGCCCCATCTTCCTCGCCGATGGTCACCATCGCTACGAGGCCGCGCTCCGGTATCGACGCAGCCGCCCCGACGCAGAACAAGCCGACGACGCAGCCGCCAGCAACTACGTGATGATGACCCTCGTCGAGTTCGACGACCCCGGCCTCCTCCTGCTGCCCTACCACCGCGTCGCCGGCGGCATGTCCCCCGAGCAGCTTGATGCGGTGCGCTCCAAAATAGACGAGTGTTTCGAATCGCGGCCCTTGCACCCCGACATCACACCGCAGGCGGCCGTCGCCGATGTTGCCCGCATCGGCGAAACCTCCCACTGCTTTGCCGTCTTCTGGGCCGACGCCCCGCCCACCATCCACACGCTGCGCCCTGAAATCGACTGGGCCGCGTGGGGACAGCTGGCGGTTTCCGAGGCGTGGGTGCTGCAGGAGATGGTGCTATCCCCCGTGCTGGGCGACACCCTGGGTGATCACATCGATTACAGCCCAGACCATGAGGCCATCGTCCAGCAGGTTCACGTCGGCGAGCAGCAGGCCGCAATCCTGCTCAAACCCTTCCCGCTGGAACCCTTCCGGCAGATCGTCAGCGCCGGCAACCGTCTCCCGCCCAAGTCCACCTTCTTCTACCCCAAGCTCCCCACCGGCTTGGTGATCAACCAGCTCTCCGGCAGCATCTAGCCCGCGAGGTCACGCCATGACGACGACCGCCCTGCCCGTACAAACCGCCACGCCAACCCGCCGCCGGTTCACCGTGGAGGAATACTGTGCCATGGCCGAAGCCGGCATCCTGGCCGCGGATGAACGCCTGGAACTGCTGAGTGGAGAAATATTTCTAATGGCGCCTATCGGAGCGGCTCACGCGGACATCACAGACCTCTTCGATGACTTTTTCAAATCTTCGTTGCGGGGTCGCGCTCGCGTGCGGGTGCAGGGGCCGCTGAGAATCGATGACACCACATTACTGTATCCGGACCTCGCGGTGCTCCGCCTGCGGTCAGACTACCGTCACCGTCTGCCCGGACCGGAGGATGTACTTCTGGTCATCGAGGTATCCGACAGCTCGATACGGCGCGACCGTGAGGCCAAGTTGTCTCGCTACGCCGCGGCCGGCATCCCCGAGGTGTGGATCGCCAACGTGCCCGACTGCCACGTCGAAGCCTTCCACGACCCAGTGGACGGCGTTTACCAGAGCAGCCGCATAGTCCCGGCCGACGGCCGGATCAGCCCCCGGGCCTTCCCCGACGTGGTGCTCACTGTAGGCGACTTCCTGCTCGGCTGACCCAACGGCTCCGGGTGTCCGTGCGCGTTAGGCCGGAACGAATCCGTAAATCCTTGCTATAATATTTGCCGCGTGCGCACGAAACCGTGCTGTTATCCGCCGTCACACGACGAGCCACCGCGACGACGAACGTCGCCCCAACCACCAGTCACAACCCCTGCGTGACTCCCAGGAGCTTTCCCGATGACCTTGACCAAGATTGAGCCCCAGAACCTGCGAACCCCCGGCCCCACTCCCATCCCCGACGACATCGTCGATGAGATGTCCCTCCCCATGATCAACCACCGGGGTCCCGAGTTTAAGGAGCTGATCGAGGCCACCACCGGCGGTCTGAAGCAAGTCTTCATGACCAACAACGACCTCTACATCCTCACCTCCAGCGGCACCGGCGCCCTCGAAGCCGCCGTGGTCAACACCCTGTCCCCCGGCGACAAGGTCATCGCCGCCACCGCCGGCTCCTTCGGAGATCGCTTCGTGCAGATCGCCGAGGGCTACGGCGCCGACGTGATCCGCATGGACTTCGAATGGGGCGACGCCATCGACCCCGAGGCCATACGCGCCGAGCTCCACAAGGACCCCGATATCAAGGCGGTGCTCGTCACTCACAACGAGACCTCCACCGGCGTGACCCACGACCTGGAGTCCATCGCCCGCGTGGTCAAGGGTGAGTTTAACAAGCTCCTGCTGGTGGACGCCGTGAGCAGCCTCGGCTGCATCCCCCTCCCCGTGGACGGCTGGAACTGCGATGTCGTGGCCACCGGCTCCCAGAAGGGCTTCATGATCCCACCGGGCCTGGCCTTCATCAGCATCAGCGCCCGCGGCTGGGAAGCCTACGAAGACGCCAAAATGCCCCGGTTCTACTTCGACCTGATGGCCGCCGAGCGCTCCCTGTCCCGTGGCCAGACCCCGTGGACGCCCAACGTCGCGCTCCTGTACGGCCTGCGACTGGGCCTCGACCACATCATCGGCGAAGGCCTGGAGAACGTGTACGAGCGTCACGCTGAGGTTGCCGACTACTGCCGCGCCGGCGTCAAGGCGTTGGGCCTGGAACTCCTGGCCAACGACGAATCCCGCGCCTCCAACACCGTCACCGGCATCAAGATGCCCGAGGACATCGACGGCGGCCGGCTCATGTCCATGATGCGCGAGGACGAAGGCGTCGTCCTGGCTGGCGGCCAGGGCAAGCTCACCGGCCACTGCTTCCGCATCGGCCACCTGGGCTGGGTGACCAAGGACGACATCACCGAGGTGCTGGAAGCCCTGGAGCGGGTGCTCCCCAAAGTCGGTTTCAAGAGTTAGTCCAAACGCGAAACTCGGCGGGGGCGAATGATCATTCGCCCCCACGTTTATTTACTGCCATGTCATCCATCTCTCAACTGCAACAGGCAATGGCGGCCTTGCGCCTTTCCCTGGCTGAAATCCGCCACAAGGAAGAACAGCTGGACACGAGCATTGCCCAGTTCCGCACCCAGCTGCGCCGGCTACCCCGCCAGACCATCTACGGCCGGGCCCCGCTGGACATGGCCCTGTCGGCCATGGGTGAGGTTGAAGAGCGGCTGCGCGACGCCGAGGAGAACCACCGGCGCCTGCTCACCATCAAGAAGGCGGCGCTGGACGAACTGGCCGCGCTGGAATCGGTCCAGCAGGTCGACAAGGCCCGCAAGGAGTTGGCCCAGCTGAAACAGCAGGCCGGCCGCCAGGAGCCTTCACCGGAAGGCGCGGCGGAGATCCGACGCCTCGAACAGTTCATCGCTGAACACAGCAAGCGCGCTGAGCAGGCGATCACCGCCAGTTTCGAGGAGCGGCGCGGCCAGCGTTAGCGCCGGTCACGGGGCCGATCAGAGACCCGAACAACCACGTTGGCGGCAACGCCAGAAAGGATCGCAGGAGCATCATCGCATGAAAGCATCCTATCTCGGCGCCATGGGATACGCCCACCGGCGGGACTTTCCTCCCACCTGGCCCACGCCGCCATCCTACAGCGACCCCACGACCTCGGTGCAAAGCTACCAGGACGGCATCGAAGAGTGCGAATTCGCCGAGGAAATGGGCTTCGAGTGGGTCAGCTTCTCCGAGCACCACTACTCCGGTCGCATCGCCACCGGCACGCCCGCCGTCATGGCCGCCGCCGTCGCGGAGCGGTGCAAGTCGGTGAAGATCGCCATGCTGGGCCCGCTGCTCCCCCTCAACAACCCCATCCGCGCGGCGGAAGAGCTCACCCTGCTGGACAACATCACCAACGGCCGCCTGGTCATGGGCTTCCTCCGCGGCACCCCCAACGAGGACCAGGTGTACGGCGTCCATCCTTCAGAGGGGCGCGGACGCCTCCTCGAAGGCATGGATCTGATCCTCAAGGCCATGACCGAACCCGAACCCTTCTCCTGGGAGGGCCGCTACTACCAGTACCGCACCGTGGCCGTCTGGCCGCGTCCGGTGCAGCAACCCTTCCCGTCGGCCCTCGTGGCCACACGCAGCGATGACGCGGTGCAATACGCCGCGGAGCACGGATTGGGCCTCGGCGTATCCTTCGTGCCCTGGGAACAGGTGGCGGGCATCACTGAGAAATACCTGAAATGGTGCGACGAAGCTGGCTGGCAGCCGGAACCGGACCAGCTGGTGTTTCGCGGCAGCATTTACCTGGCCGAAACTGACCGCGAAGCCCAGGACTGGTTCAACGCCCAGACCGACCAGGGCCGCGCCCCGGGCATGGCTCTACGCTCCTCGGTGTCCCAGGTGATCCAGGCCTCTCGCTCCGGCCAGGACGTTGACTACCGCAACGTATTCGCCGGCAGCGCCAGCGGCGACATCGTGGGCGGCGCGCCGGGCCTCACCTTCGTCGGCGGGCCCGATACCGTCTTTGAACAGATCAAGGCCTACCACGACCAGTGCGGCACCGGCGTCATTGACCTCTTTTTCCAGCAACCGAGCCTGACTCACCGCGACGTGATGGCCGAGATCGACCTGTTTGGTCGTGAGGTCCTGCCTCGCCTCAAGGAGCTGTAAAAAGTGGCCTCTGACCAGGTGCGCGAAAGCGTCGTTATCCTCGACGGATCAGAAGCGAGGTCCAGCAACTTGCGGGACGGCCTGGCCCAACGCTGGGTGGTGCTGGAACCGCGTTTGGACGACTTTGGCCCCGGCGCCGAAGACCAGGTGGCCGCAGCGGTTGCTCCGCTGGCCTCCGGACCATACGGGCTTGTGGGCGTTTCCGCCGCCGCGACGGTGGCCATCCGCCATGCTCTGCGATCGCCGGAAAGCGTAGCGGCGCTGATCCTGGTGTCACCCATGGCGGTACGGCCCGCCGGATCGCCGGTCGGGGCTACCCACGATCTGGAGGCACAGCTCGACCAAATCCAGTGCCCCACGCTCGCCGTTTTCGGACAGGCGGACGGCACGATTGACCCGGCAGCTCCCAGCATTTACCGGAGCCGCATCCCCAACTGCAACGTCGCTTTCGTGTACGATGCCGGCCACGACATTGCTGCCGAGCGTCCGCAATCTCTGCTCAACCTCGTCACGGACTACCTCGAGAGGCGCGAGACTTTCATCGTGCAGAGCCGCAGCGGCGCCATCAACCCCTGATCTGGGCCGCTATAGGGTCTTTCGGTTCTTCCTGATCCCTCATACCGGCGAAAGCCGGAATCTCGAGTCCTCTACTGCAAAGACCCTCTGGGTTCCCGCGAAAGCGGGAACGACGGGATAAGGATTTTGAATTCTGGAAGGCGCTGTTGGCCGCTAGTTGCCCGACGAGCGCGCCTGCTGCCCTTCCTGCAACTCGTCGATCTGTTCCCGCGTGCGTCCGTAGATCTGCGGCACGTCCCAGCCCTGCAGTCCGGCGTAGGTGTCGATCTGCGAGCGATGGTGCACTTCGTGTTCCACCAGCATCATCAGGATCCGCCAGCCGCTGAGCATTCCGTCGGTGTCGATCATCTTGATCCGCCGCGTCAGCCAGTCCGCGGGTGTGCCATCCAGCCGGCTGCGGAACTCGGTAGCCGAGACCTCCAGCGCCGGGACCCAGTCGTCGATTGACGCCGTGCTGGGAACCTCCCAGTCGTACAACCATCCCTCGTTGCGGTAGGCCCGCGCAAAGTACATCCGCGACTCGCAGATGTGATGCACGATCTGGGCGATGCTCCACGCGTTCTCGCCCTCGCCCGCCGGCGGCGCCCACGATTCCGCCGGAGACGGCAGCGCCTGGATGTCCCGCACGGTGCGGCGGTGTATCCCGTCGAAGTAACGCAGGAATGCCTGTGGGTCGTTCAGCATGGCGTGGCATCTCCTTCAGTTTCATTCTCTTCGCCGTTTCTGCGACCAAGCAGTTCCCGCAGCCGCTCAACCTCCGCAAGAGCGGCGTCGCGCTCTTCCCGGGCTGCGTCCCGCTGATCCTCGGCCGCGATTGCGGCAGCCTGTTCCGCCCGCCAGTTCCGTTGGTACGTTCCATGCGCAGGGTCGAACACCAGCGGCCAGCCGTCATCCCAGCATATGCTTATACCGAGAAGCGGACTATACACCTTGAGGATGCCGTCGGGTTCGCGGGTTTGCGGCAACTCCCGGTAGCTTCCGTCAACCAGTTCACCGCCCCATATGGGCTGCCCGTGATACCGCCCGCCGGTTGGGTCAAAGCGCCAGAATTCTGGGATGCCGATGGCAGCGTAGATGGCAGGTTTACGGTTGATGTCCGCGCTGGCGGTGCTCTCGGACGCGATTTCCATAGCCCAGTCGGGCGGCTTCCCCACCTCCCAGGGCAGGTAGATTTTGCGGGGTCGAATCGCCTCGGCGTCCACGCCAAAGGCCAGATAGATATCGGGCGCCGCCCGCACGTTCAGGTTGCTCGGGTCGTAGCAGATGAAGGTTTCATTATCCAGAAATACGTCGGGGCGCTGATTGAAATCGGTGAAACGGGCGCGGAAGAGGCCAAGGATTTCCGCCAGTTCGAGGTTCTGTTCCATGGCGTCCGGGGTCACATTCTTCTCATTGGGGTCGAATTCCAGGCTGGCGTAGTCAATCTCGCCCTGCCGCCGGTAGGGCAGCATCTTTGCGCCGCTGGGTGTCTTGGGGGCCGCCATCATCGAACTCCCGGCTGGGCCGTTTGTGCCGATAGTGTAGAATCGGCCATCAGAAACCGCAAGCGAGGGTATGGTCATGAAGTATGACGTGATTGTCGTGGGCTCCGGTTCCGCCGGTTCCGTGGTTGCAAGCCGGTTATCCGAAGACCCCAACCGCTCGGTGCTGCTCCTGGAAGCCGGGCAGGACTATCCCGTCGCCGACCACCTCCCCGATGTCGTCCGCGACGGCTACTCCAACGCGGGCGAGCAGCCCGGCTCCCCGGTCTCCTGGAATCTGCACGGCACCATCAACGACCAGCAGGGCGAGATCAACATCGCCCAGGGCAAGGTCATCGGCGGCTCCGGATCCATCAACGGCCAGGTCTACCTGCGCGGCCTGCCCGAGGACTTCGAGCGGTGGGCATCCTTCGGCAATGAGGAGTGGAGCTACCTGAAGGTCCTGCCCTTCTTCCGCAAGGCCGAGACCGACCTGGACATCCAGGACGACTTCCACGGCAGCGAGGGTCCCATCCCCATCATCCGCCGTGAGAACCAACCCTGGCCCGATGTCCAGAAGGCCTTCCACGCCGCCGCCATGGAACGCGGCTACGCGTACAACCCCGATCTCAACGGCCCCGACTCCCCTGGCATCGGCGCCATACCCATGAACAACCAGGCCGGCGTCCGCATGAGCACCGCCATCACGCACCTGAATCCGGTGCGCCACCGCCTCAACCTGACCGTCAAGGGCAACGTCTTCGTCCGGCGCGTCCTCTTCGACGGCAACGACGTCGCCGGCGTCGAGGTCGAGAGCGGCGGTGAGATCTTCACCGTGGAAGGCGACCAAGTGGTGCTCAGCGCCGGCGCGTTGAAGTCGCCCCACATCCGGATGCTGTCCGGCGTCGGCCCAAGGGATCAACTGGCTCAATTCGGCATACCCGTCATCCACGAACTCCCCGGCGTCGGCCAGAACCTCTTCAACCATCCCATGGGCAACGTCTCCTTCCGGGTGAAGGACAACGTCGAGCTTCACGCCAACGCTGGCGCGCTGAGGTTCGGGTTGCGCGTTACCTCAGAAGAACCCTCGTATCCCAGCGACGTCATGCTGCACACCCTGGGTGTGTTCAACGTGATGACCGGCGAGCACCTGCCGGACCGCATCGCTCGCATCGCCTGTGCCCTGGAGCTGCCCGATGGTTCCGGCTGGGTGCGCCTCGCATCGTCCGACCCGACGCAGCAGCCTGACATCAACTACCGCTACCTGCACAACGAGAACGACATGCGCCGCATGCGTGACGCGGTGCGCCTTGCGGCCAACATGCTGGAATCCGAGGCGTATCGCGACGTGATCGATCACCGCACCGCGCCGGCGGATGATGTGCTCACTGACGACGATGCCCTGGACGCCTGGATACGCCAGACCGTCGGCACCTCGCGCCACGTCTCGGGAACCTGCCGCATCGGCCCCGACGGCGACGCCATGGCCGTCACCGATCAGCAGTGCCGCGTTCGCGGAGTGCAGGGCCTGTGGGTCGCCGACTCGTCCATCATGCCCCAGGTCACCCGCGCCAACACCAATGCCACCGCCATCATGATCGGCGAGCGCGTCGCCGACTGGATCGCCACACAATAGGCCCAACGGCATCCCACCGCGAAACGTAGGGGCGAATGATTATTCGCCCCTACCGATTTCATGGGCAACGGCCTTGGCGCCGGCCAAGCCCTACACCGGCGGCCGCAGGTTGTGCTCCGTGGCCTTCTCGTAGGCGTCTCCGATCTGCACCAGCAGCGGCTCGGACAGGTGCTGGCCCACAAACTGGATGCTCATGGGCAGTCCTTCGCTGTTCAGGCCCGCCGGCAGTGAGATCGTCGGCGCGCCGTTGAAATCATAGGGGATGGTGAAACGACCCCAGGTCCACTCGTCGTCGCCCATGGGACCGTAAAGCTCCTCAGGCGTGACCCGGCCGGGCGGAGTTGTCATGGACGGGCAAACCAGCACGTCGATGTCCTCAAATACGCCGGCCAGCGTGCCGTTGCACGCCAGGCGCACCTGATTGGCGGCGGCGAACTCGGCCGCGCTGTACCCGCTGCCCTTTTCCAGCCAGCCGCGGAACCACGGGCCATACTCATCGGCCCGCGAGGGATAGGTGTCCCGGTGAGCCGCTGCGGCCTCAGCGGAACACAACACGCCCCAAGCGCGGGAGAACGGCAGGGTATCCGGCATCTCCACCGTCACCAACTGCGCCCCCATGCTCTCCAGCAGCCTCGCGCCGGCCATTGCGGCCTCGGCCATCCCGTCGTCCACATCGTCGCCGATGTAGCGCTCGTCCACACCGATTCGGATCCCTTCAACGCCTCTGCCCAGGCCCGACAGCATGGCGGGGACCGGAGAGCGCAAGGACGTCGGGTCATTGGGATCGTGGCCGGCAAGGGCCTGCAGCATGATCCCGGCGTCGGCGGCGGAGCGGGTCATGGGACCAACATGGTCCAGCGACTCCGCCAGCGCCAGCACCCCGTGCCGGCTGACCCGGCCCCACGTCGGCTTGATGCCCACGGTGCCGCAGGCCGCCGCCGGAAACCGGATCGACCCGCCCGTGTCGCTGCCCAGCGAGCCGTAGCACAGGCCCGCCGCCGTGGCCACTCCCGATCCACTGGAAGAGGCGCCGGCCCAGCGGTCCGCGCCCCACGGGTTGATGGGGATGTCAAAGGCCGGATTGTACCCGGCCATGGCCCCTTCCGTGAGGTTCAGCTTGCCCAGGATCACCGCGCCGGCATCGTTGAGACGGCGCACCACCGTGCTGTCGAAATCAGGCACCAGGTCCCGGAGTACCTGCGTACCACCCATGGTGACAACACCCGTGGTGAAGCACAGGTCTTTTACTGCAATGGGCACGCCGTGCAGCGTGCCGCGGTAGCGCCGCGAAGCGATTTCCGCCTCCGCGGCCCGCGCCGCCGCCATTGCCTGTTCAGCCATGACGGTCGCGTAGCTCTTCAACTCACCATCCAGCGCGGCGATGCGATTCAACTGGGCTTCGGTCAGTTCAACGGGTGAGATCTCGCGCGACCGGATCCGCTCCGCCACCTCGGTGATGGTCTGGTAGTGCAACGGCGTGTCCGTCATGGCATTGCTCCTTCAGGCTAGGCGGCCGGCTGCACCAGCTCGATCAGCACGTCGTCCGGCCCCTCGATGTACGAAAGCTTGGAACCCGTGGGCGTCTCGGTGATGGGCAGCACCGTGCGGATACCGGCGGCAGTCAGCCGCTCCATCTCCGCCTCGATGTCCTCCACGTCGAACCCGAAGTGCTCCAGCCCCAGCCGGTTCAGCTCGGCGACGGGGCGCTCGTCTGACGATCCCGGCGGCTTCGATGAAACGTTGAGCCGGCAAGCTCCGCCCATCTCCATGCCGATGGTGATGGTGCGCGGCATCACCTCCCGTTCGGATACGATGCGGGCGTTGAAGTGCTTCTCGTACCACGCCGCCGTGGCGTGTGGGTCCGCGGCGCGGATGTGCACGTGGTTGATGCGGTATTCCATGATTGGCCTCCCTTCAGGCGTCGCGTTGGTAGATGTTTAGCATGGTGTCGATGAACGCTTGCGCTTGTTCCCAAGCTTCAGCAAACTCTGCAGGGTTCAGGTTTCCACGATCCGCATGGATGTGGAGTCGGTCGGCGCGTTGCCAATTTTGCATCAGGGTCGGTCCGTTCGGAACCTCTGTTGTGATCTCCCGTAATGCGCTGACCTTGCCGCCAGTAGTACCGGGGTTTTGGTCACGCTGATTGGCCACGGCATTGATGCACTGCTTGGCGGATTCATACAAGAGTGCGGCGGCACAGTCAGCGTCTGAGTCTCGTTGCAGCAGCAACCCGGCTTGACGACGGTAGTTGCGGGCTCTGGCCTCGTGTCTGATGGCTCGCTCACGGTATTGCTCGGAGCGGCTAGAGCTCATGGAGACACTCTTTGATGAACTGCTCCGCCGTTTCGTACGCCAGTTCCAGTTGGTAACTCTCCAGTACTCCCATTTCCGCGTGGTCTTTCAACAAGGAACCCGGAGCCAGGCCACCTCGATAGCGCCACTTGGGCACGGACCCGTCCGCTTCCAGTCCCCTGGCTAGATCGATGAGGTCGCCCTCATCCACACTGCCGAGTTCCACACCGTGAGCGTCGGCCAACGCGATAAAAGTCGCTTGCGTCGCCTGCCACATCAGCCCCGCGGCCTTCCGGTGATTTCCCACCTCTCGCTCTCGCTTGGAAGCATCCACATATTCAAGTGGTGTCATCCCCATCGCCGGCGCGCTCATAATCTCCCTCACGAGACCCTATCGTTCGTCTCGATGGTTCAAACCGATTCTGTTTCTGCATTATAGCAACGCGCCTCACCGTGCGTTCCGGTTGCCCCTGCCCAGCCCCGTTGCTACACTGGCCGCGCATTCAATAACCACCGAAACCACCCGACCCTCCCGGAGGAAAACATGATTTACGAAGTCCGCACCTACGACCTCAAGCCCGGCGCCGTCGCCCAGGCCGAGGAAGCCTTCGCCGAGGCGCTGCCCCATCGGGAGAAGTACTCCCCCATCGCCGCCTTCTGGCACACCGAGATCGGCCCGCTGAACCAGATCATCCACGTCTGGGGCTACGAAAGCGTCGAAGAGCGCAACCAAATCCGCGCCGAGGCCGGCAAGGACCCCAACTGGCCGCCGAAGATCACCCCCGGCAACATCCTCAACATGAACGCCGAGATCTGGAACCCCGCGCCCTTCATGCGCCCCATGGGCGGCGACCAGGCCCTGGGCAACATCTACGAGATGCGCGTCTACACCTACGAGAACGGTTCCATGCCGGAACTGCTGCGCCGCTGGGAAGAATCCCTGCCCTACCGCGAGGAGTTCTCCCCGCTGGCCGCCGGCATGTTCACCGAGTTCGGCGACCTGAATAAGTGGATGCACGTCTGGCCCTACCAGGACCTAAACCACCGCGCCGAGGTCCGCGCCGAGGCCAGCAAGATTCCCCAGTGGCCTTCCGGCGCCCCCGGCCGCGTCAAGCAGGAGACCAAGATCATGGTCCCCGCCAGCTTCTCGCCGATGCACTGACGGCAACCTTGCAGGGGCGAATATCATTCGCCCCTGCAACTGGGCCAGCCTTTTGCCCCCTCCGGCGTCGTGCGACGTCCGCTTCCCATCGCTGTACCGCGCCAACCAGCGAGTATCAACCCTATATGGTCACCACCGACCGCGTATCCGCCATCTTCGCCGACGCCCGCGCCGTCCACGCCGACGCGCTGCGGCTGCTTGAGGCCGGCGACATCCGTGACGCCGCTGAGAAGGCATGGTGCGCCACTAAGCGGGCCACCGATGCGCTGATCCTGGCCCGTACTGGGTCTGAGCCGGAAATATCCTCAGATACCTCCAGGGGCCTGGCGGCGCTGGCCACAGAAGATCAATCTTTCCGTGCCCTACGCAGACGTTTCCACTCCCGACAGAGCGCGCTTCACGGCGACTGCTTTTACTTGGGAATCTGCGAGCCCCTTGACGAAGTGGAGCGGCGCATCCGCCAGACCGCTGACTACATCAACGACGCCGCACGGCTGGCCGGATACTCTGGCGCCGCCTGAACAACGAGACCCACCGGAAGAGGAACCACGACCATGAAACTCCTGACCTACGACAACGGCACCGGTCCCCGCTGCGGCGTCCTCCAGGATGACGCGATCGTGGACGTGGCCGCCCTGATCGGCTCCGATCGTCCACTGGCCGACGTCCGCGCCCTGTTGGACACCGGCGACGGCGCAGTCGACCGCGTGGGCGACGCCCTTGCCGGAAGCGTGGCCGCGCCCACCGTGGCCCTGGCCGACGTGCGCCTGCGCGCCCCGATCCTCCAACCGCCCACGGTGCGCGACTACATCGTCTACGAGGAGCACGCCACGTCCCAGGGCACCCGCCAGATCGACCCGGTCTGGTACCGCATGCCCGTGTTCTACTTCTCCAACCCACTGGTCATCTACGGGCCGGACGAGGATGTGCCCTATCCCGCGGCCTCTGAACAATTGGACTACGAATTGGAAATCGGCTGCATCGTGGGCCAGTCGGGAACCAACGTCGCCGCTTCCGAGGCCCTGCAATATATCGCCGGTTTCTGCATCTTCAACGACTGGAGCGCCCGCGACCTGCAGTTCGACGAGATGACCTTCGGCCTCGGACCCGCCAAGGGCAAGGACTCTGCGTCGTCCATCGGCCCGTGGATCGTGACCACAGACGAGATGATGCCCCACATCAGGGACGGCCGGCTGGACCTCAAGGCCCACGTCAGGGTCAACGGCAACGACTGGCTCCGCGACAGCGAGACCGTCAACGCCTGGTACAGCTGGGGCGAGATCATCGAGCGCGCGGCCAAGGACAGCCGCATCGCTCCCGGCGACGTCATCGGCAGCGGCACCGTGGGCGGCGGCTCCGTCCGCGAGTCCATCCGCAAGGGCTACGAGACCTCCCGCTGGCTGGAACCGGGCGACACCGTGGAACTGGAAGTCGAAAACATCGGCGTCCTCCGCAACACTCTCGCTCCCAAGGTCGGCGCCGACCCCAACTACCCCTACCTGCCCAACAGCCCGACGGCCACGCCCGAACGCGGCACCGCCAGCGACTACCGCTACGAGCGCACGCGCTGACGCCTAACCGCATCAAACAACACGAGGGGCAACCAGTCCGGTTGCCCCTCGTGTTTTGCAGTTGCTGGGGACTTACCTAATCCGGCGGCGCGCCCCACCGGTCATAGCTGCACACCTCGTTCAGCGGCAGCCGCGTCACCGGCCCGAAGTTGCCCCGCGGGTAGCCGAAGGGCATGCAGTACACCACCTGCGCGGTGTCCGGTATGCCGAACAGTTCGTGGACCCGCTCTTCCACCACCGCATGCAGCGTGGCGATGGTGCCGCCGATGCCGAAGGCCCGCGCCGCCAGCAGCATGTTCTGCGCCGCCGGTATCACCGAGCCGGCCGCCTGCGCCCCCTTGGAGGTGGCGCACACCAGCACCATCACCGGCGCGTTGCCGATCTCGTTGGCCAGCCGCATCGCCGAGCGCATCGAGTTGCGCCCCGGCGGTATGTCCTGCGGCCCCATGATGCCAGCGTCAGCCCGCTTGGCCCACCATGCCTCGTGGTACAGGTCACCCAGCTTGCGCCGCGTTTCCTCCTCCTGAACCACGATGAAGTGCCACTGCTGGTTGTTGCCCCCGTTGGGCGCGCGGATGGCGGCTTCCATGATGTCCTGCATCACGTCGGCCGGTATGGGGTCCGTCCTGAACCGGCGGATGGCCCGCTGGGAGAACATCGCTTCGCCCAGGGGAATGACATTCAAACGATCGGCGGTGGTCACGTTGCTACCTCCAGGTTTTGTACAGTGCGCCGATGTTACCACAAGGGTGCCCTGCGGATTGCTATAATCCTTGCGCTTGGCTACCGCAAGCGCAGCTCACCATCCCAATCAGCCTGCCACCCATCAGGAGTGCGCCATGAACCAGCAGAATATCTCGAACGCGGAACAGGCATACCGCAACCTGGGCGTCACTCCCATCATCAACGCCAGCGGATCGGTCACCCGCCTGGGCGGCTCGCGCACCCGCCCCGAGGTCCTCGAGCAGATGGCCGGCACCGCCCGCGTCATGGTCAACATCGACGAGCTGAACCGCAAGGCCGGCGAGGAGATCGCCCGCCTGGTCGGGTCTGAGGCGGCCATGGTCAGCAGCGGCGCCGCCGGCGGACTGCTGCTCCAGGCTGCGGCGTGCATCGCTGGCAACGACCCCGTCAAGATGCAGCGTCTACCTGAGACCGAAGGCATGAAGAACGAGATCATCATGCAGACGACGCACCGCTTCCCCTACGACCACGCCTACCGCGCCGCCGGCGCCAAGATCGTCGAGATCGGCAACTACCTGTTCAACCATCCGTGGGAACTGGAGGGCGCAATCAACGAGCGCACTGCCGCCGTGGCCTACCTGTGCGCCCCCTTCACCAGCAAGCGGGTGATGCCGCTGGCCCAGGTCTGCGAGATCGCCCACGCCCACGACGTGCCCGTCATCGTTGACGCCGCGTCCATGCTACCGCCTCGGGCCAACCTCCAGCGCTACCTGCGGGACGGCGCCGACATGGTGATCTTCAGCGGCGGCAAGGGAGTGCGCGGCCCCCAGGGCACCGGCATCCTCTGCGGCCGCGCCGACCTCATCGACGCCGCCCTGGCCAACGCCAGCCCGGCCCAGTTCATCGGCCGCTCGGCCAAGGTCGCCAAGGAGGAGATCGTCGGCCTGGTCACCGCCCTGTCCATGTTTGTCGACGAGGACGAGGAGGCCGAAATGGCGTGGTACCGCAGCATGGCCCAGCGCGTGGTGGACAGCCTCATCGAGGTGCCCGGCCTCAACATCTCCCTGGAGCACGACGGCGTCGACTACCTGCTGCCCAACGCCGTGCTGCGCCTGGGCGGGGACTGGTCCGGTCCGTCGGCGCAGCAGGTCGCCGCCGCCCTGCAGCAGGGCGACCCGCCCATCTACCTGCAGCAGTTGAGGGCGCCCGACGAGTTGATGGTCGACCCACTAAACGTAACCGAGGACGAAATCGACATCATCATCCGGCGCCTGCGGGAGGCCCTGACGGGGAACAGGTGATCCCTGCAGGATCGCTCCGGCTGGTTATTCGCGCTCTTGGCGGAGTTGGCGCACTAACTCCCGATACTCTTCCAACTCCCGCTCCGCCTCTAGCCGCGCCTGCCGCTCCGCCTCCATCGCGGTCTCCATAGCCAGGCGCACCCCGCGTCGGTCCAGCAGGATCTCGCCGGTATCCGGATCCTGCAGCTCGATCTCGCCGTCGTTCCAGCGCATGTTGAGCCGCAATAGGGGGCTGTAGCTCCATATCACGCCGTCAACGGTGGTATGCACCGGGAACTCCCGATACTCTCCCTGCTCCAGGTACTCGCCGACCAGCGCGCCTCCGTACATCTCGCCGCCGCTGGCATCAAACCGCCAGTACTCGGCGACACCCATTCGCGCGTATAACTCGCGCTTGTCGCCGGTGTCGTTGGACGCGGTTGTTTCCGACGCCACCTCCAGCACGAAGTCGGGCGGCTTGCCCACCTCCCAGATCAGGTAGCCGTTGCGTCGGCGGATGGCGCGGGCATCCACGTCGAAGGCCACGTACACGTCCGGTTGCAGCCGACGGTTTCGGTCACCGGGGTCATAGTAGACGATGGTGTTGGTATCGGCGAAGGTGTCCAGGCGGTCGGTGAGCAGGTCGGCCAGGATCTGCATCACGTAGAGGATGTGGGGGTTCTGCTGCATGGCGTCCGGCATCGGTTCCGGATCGGGCAGCGACGGGGCGTCCGGCCCGAAAAACGGGTCAAGGTTGGGGATTTTGACGCCGTCGGACGGCGCGTAGGGCGTCTTGATGGTCATGGCAATTAACCAATAGCACAATGAACGGGGATCGACCAGTCCGAGAGCGACCTCACGCGTACCCAGTTGCACTCGAACTGTCATTGCGAGCGAAGCGTGGCAATCTCGTGATGGCAGCCGGGGTCTCTTTCAGCAACGAGATCGCCACGTCGCTACGCTCCTCTCGATGACAAACTGGGTACGGGTGAGCGAGAGCGACATGGCGATCCCCAGTCCGAAAACTGCCAACGAGTTGAGCTCGCGCGGCCGAACCTCAGGCCACGGCGGCCTCCTGGAAGTGCGGCATGACCTCCGTGGCGAACAGCTCAATGGAGCGCATCACCTTGTCGTGCGGCAAGCCGGCGAACCCGAAGTTGCCGAAGACGTGGTTGATCCCCGCGGCCTGCACTTCCTTCAACCGTTCGGCGACCACCTCCGGCGTTCCCCGAAGCGGCGGCAGGCCGGCGTGGCCAACGTCGTCCCGTCGTTCCCGATCCGCCTGGCGGTTGGCCCAGTGCTCGTAGCCCTTGGCGATGTTCCCGTTCTTGTCCATGGGCATGCCGATGGGCGCGCCGTTGCTGCCGATGGAGCGCAGCACGCGCGAGGAGAAGTCCTCCAGCCCTACGGGATCCCGCTCCGCCTCTTCCATGGTCGGCGCCACGTAGATCGACTTGGACATCGGAGGGTCCAGGTGAGCGTGGGGATGGCCGTACTCGTCCATCTTCTCCCGCCACAGCTGGATCACCTGCGGAGCCTGTCCCAATATGTCCGTCGGCCCGCCGGTGATGACCTGGATATTCCGGCTGGCGGCGAAGTCGATGCTGGCCGGGCTGGTGCTCACCGCCTGGAACAGCGGCGGATAGGGCTTCTGCACCGGCTTGGGCAGCACCCACACGTCATCGACGTTGGTGTACTTGCCGTGGAAGGTCAGCGTCTCCTCGGTCCACGCCTTGATCATCACGTCGACGGCTTCCTGGAACCGCTCGCGGCTGGTGTCGATGTCGACGCCCACACCGTCAAATTCCTGCTGCTGGTAGCCGGCCCCGATGCCGAAGTTGATGCGGCCTCCGCTGATCACGTCCAGCATGGCCACTTCCTCGGCCACCAGCACGGGATTGTGGAGCGGCAGCACGATCACCGCCGTGCCGATGCGGATCTGCTTGGTGCTCCCGGCCACGGCGCCCAGGAACGACCAGATGCCCGACAGCAGCCCATGGCGCGAGAAGCGGTGTTCGCCCAGCCAGGCCTCATCCAGCCCCGCCTCGTCGGCGAACCGGATCTGCTCCAGGGCGTCGTTCAACGCCTGCGGCGGCGTGAAGTCCTGGTGATAGGGAACAATGGTGAAGATTCCAAACTGCATAACGCGCCTCCTTGCACATTTTGAACTGGCGTTGTTTCTGTTTAGCCTCGCGTCCTTTGCAATAGCAGATAGACGGCCAACCTTCTGCGTTGTGCAGCGGGTGCGTTGCAAAAAGCTGCAATTGACGTTTCTGCACGCTGAATTAGGTCCGATACATCGGACCGCACATAGATTACCCTTGGGTTGTAATCAGCATCAAGCCGGTGTTGCTGCAAATTCCCGAATGCGCTGGCAAAGCTCTGGAACATGGAACCACTGCCCGGCCGGTACGAAGCGAGCCTGTCCCTGGCTTGCCTATGGTCCAGCGCTCGGTAGGTCTGAAGCCAGGTTTGAGCATCGCTCCCTCTCGACGAAGCTCCAATGAGCGCGTCAGCGTTGCTCTGGCAAAGGGCATGGAACATCGCGTAGTAAGCGGTGCTCAAGGCGCGTTTCAGCATGACTTGTCGCGGTCTGCCGGGCGGAGCATCGCCGGTCGTGCCACACAGGATCTTCGCTGCGTCGATCAGATGCTCCCAGTTCATAGATCATATCTCTGCCACGGCAGCATCCGATTGAGTTCCAGCCACTGTGCGTACTCGGCTTTGTCGATGTACGACTCCTTCGGAATGTTATGGAAGTCCAGTTTCAGCAGGATCATCCCCAACTTGGCCGATATCGTGTTGAGCTTGTGCGGGTCAAGCAACTGGCCGGAGTTATCGTAAACCACGACGATCTCCAGGTTGTCTTCCCCGTAGAAATCGAGCGTCGCTTCGACCGTTATGGGGTCGAACGCTACTTCACCCTTGAAAGCTTCCTCCAGGAGAACCTTCAGGTTTTCCTCGGCTGCCTCGACGGTGGATTCCGGTATGGCCATATGGTGTCACCTCACATCTCACCGACGACCATCATCGGCGGGCTTGTAGAACACTGATGTCCTAGTGAGGGCTTGCGCCCGCCACCGGGAGACCTACACGCCCGTCCGCCGCGCGATCATCGCGTCGGCCAGCGGGCTGGCCCCCGATTTCACCGTTATGTTCACCAGCGACGGCCGACCCGAGTTGATGGCCCGCTCCACCGCCGGCGCAACCTCATCCGGCTGCTCCACCAGCTCCGCGTAGCCGCCGATGCCCTCCACCACCTGGTCGTAGCGCACGCCCGGGCGGAGCGCGGTTCCCACGTCCCGCCCGAAGTAGGCCAGCTGGAAGGTGCGGTCGATGCCCCAGTTCCCGTCGTTGCCCATGATGCCGGTGATGTTCAGGTTGTGCCGGATGCAGGTGTCGTACTCCATCGAGTAGAACCCGAAGGAGCCATCGCCCATGAAGGCCAGCACCTTGCTGTCCGGATAGGCCAGCTTGGCGGCCATGGCGTAGGGGATCGCCCCGCCCAGGTGGCTCAGCGGCCCCAGGCGCATGAAGTGCCCGGGCGACCGCGCCGGCAGGTAGCAGCGGCCCCACTGCACGTAGTCGCCGCCGTCCAGGATGATGAACGTGTCCTCGTCCACCAGGTGCTCGATGCGCGTGTACACGTCCAGCGGATGCATCGGCGCCTCATTCGTGGCGTTGCTGCGCAGGCTGTCCAGCCACGCTTCCTGCTCCTGCTTCAGCTCGCTGATCCACGGCCCCAGGCTCCCGTTGTGCTTGGCCGCCCCCGTCAACTGGTCGACGATGGCTCCCAAGTCCCCCAGCAGGCCCACGGCGACGCCGCGGTTGCGCCCGATCTCCGCCTCGGACGGATCGGCCTGGATCAGCTTGGCATCGGCATCGAAGATGCCGCCATAGCGATAGCGATGGTCCAACCGCTTGCCCAGCAGCAGGACAACGTCGGCCTCGCGGAACTTGCGGGCGGTGCGGTTCAGCGCGCCGTCGGCATAGCCGAAGCACAGCGGATGCAGGTCGTCGATGAGACCTCGCGCCTGCTCCACGGTGAAGATGGGCGCGCCCGTGGCCTCGGCCAGCGCCTCCAGCTGCGCCGGCTCAACGGAGTAGCGCGCCGGATTGCCCACGATGATGACGGGACGCTGCGCGTTGGCCATCAGGTTCGCCGCCTGCTCAATCAGCTTGGGGTCGCCCTGGGAACGCCCCATGTTGCGGTACTCCTGGGGCAGGAACGGCGGCAGGTCCTCCTC
This sequence comes from SAR202 cluster bacterium bin87, assembly GCA_002238825.1. GTDB lineage: Bacteria > Chloroflexota > Dehalococcoidia > Lucifugimonadales > UBA3495 > Bin87. Next base: position 261,548 of record MPNC01000004.1, read on the forward strand.
GCTGATGGGCGCCTCCTGCAGGTCTATGGGCAGGGTCAGGTGCACCGGCCCGGGCCGGCCGCTCATCGCCGTGCGGAACGCCGTGGCGACGAACTCCGGGATGCGGTTCTTGTCGTGGATCATCCACGCTCCCTTTGAAACGGGAGCGGCCATGGCCACCTGGTCGATCTCCTGGAAGGTGGCCTGGCCCTTCTCGGGCAACTCGGCGCAGCCGGCCACGAAGATCACCGGGCTCTCGGACGTGTAGATGGCGGGCAGGCCGGAGATGGCGTTGGCAAACCCGGGGCCGCCCGTGAACAGGGCCACCGCCGGCTGGCCGGTGATGCGCGCGTAGCCGTCGGCCATATGCATCGCCGCGCCCTCGTGCCGCGTGTCGATGAACTCGATGCCCTCATCCGCGGCTGCGTCCACCAGGGGCAAAATCGTGTCCCCGACAATCGTAAAGACCTTCTGCACCCCTTCCTGCTTCAGGCAGCGAATGAACAGATGCCCACCATTCAACTCCGGCATAAAACGAAACTCCTAAGCGTGTCATGACCCGTTCCAAACGGGCCCGGTCATCTTACCATAGCGCCCATCCGACCCCTGTCGACGCCATGCTACAATCGCCTTACCTACCGCCCTCGGCGAGGTCCACCATGACCACCAAACCTACGCCAAAATCTCGTCCTCACAGCGATGGCTACGGGCTCACCGTGCTGCCCGACCCGCCCAAGCCGCCCGATGCCATGAAACAACGCCCCCACATCGCGCGCATGGACCAGGTACTGCGCGCGCATTTCGCTCACCGTCCCAACGTCCTGGTGTCGGGAGAAGGCTACTTGTGCGACGTCGCCGGAAACGCACGTAGTTCGCCGAACCCTGATCTGCTCGTATCCTTCGGACTCGACATTCCTCCCGATGTGATCGAAGACGTGGCCAACGGCTACACCATCTCCGAAGTCGGCAAGCCGCCGGAGTTCGTGCTGGAGGTGGCGTCCGAGACCACGGCCCGCCGCGATGAGACCGTCAAGCGGGACATTTACGCCGGCTTCGGCATCTCGGAATACTGGCGGTTCGACCGCACCGGCGGCCGCTATTACGTTGCCGCGCTGGCCGGCGACATGCTGGTCAACAGCGCGTACCAGCCGATCCCACTGGAGACCGGCGACGACGGCATCATTCGGGGATACAGTCCCGCCCTGGACCTGGAGCTCCACTGGCAAGACCGCCGCCTCCGCTTCTGGAACCCGGCAACACAGATCTACCTGCCCGATTTGATCGAAGCGCTCGGTGCGCTGGCCACCAGCCGAAGCGAATTAGCCGCCGAACGAGCCGCGCGCCAAGCCGCCGAGGAAGAGATAAGACGACTCCGCGCCGAACTGGAACGGCAGAGTGACCGGGGCTGAACTGCGCTGGCGCCTCGGTCACTCTGCCGCGATGACCACCTCACCGCCATCCCGGGCGACCACGCAAACCCGGCTGCCTTCCAGCAACTCCATGCCCAACAGGGGCTGGTCTATGGACTGGAAGACCTCAATTTCATGCAGCCGGCCGTGCCACGATACCGACGTTTCGTAGTAGTCAAATCTTTCCATATTACCGCTGGCGGTGACAGCGTCCCGGTAACCTCCGCCGGCCAATCCAAGCCGCCGGATATCGGCTTCCGGGAGAGTAAGCCAGCCAGTGAACCCGGTGTCCGCGATAACTTCGCACCGTTGCAGTTCGCCATGAGCGTCAATTACAGACACGCTAATCCAGGCTTCCAGCCCGCCGTCAGAGCTCCGCTTAACCGTGCCCTCAATCATAAGGGTCAGTAGTATAGGGTTTGGTCACGACGCTGGGGTGAATCCGGTAAGTCACCGGCACGTCCACCCATTCCTCCCAGGTAAACGCGTCCGGGCGCCGCTTTCGCAGCCGCCTTGCCGCGGTTATGTGCCGGTCGGAAATCTCGTAGTCGCCGCTCTTCACGTCGATGACCACGACCTTGCCCTTGTGCTCCGGCCCCAGGGTAGGGTGTATCTTCTCGCGGTAGATGGCGCGGCCAATGGCCGGCGCGTTGTCCCCGTTGAACTCCATGATTATCGCTCCGCGCCGCATGCCGTTCTGCTTAATGTGAGCCATTCTAGCATGGGGCCGTTCACCGCAATGCTCGCCATCCGCATGGTTGTGCTGATGGAGGAGTAATGAAACACACCCCGATTGACCAGGCTGGGAGGTAGCGCATGCCGGCGGTATTGCCGCAAAATCGGTGAAACTCTGCAATGGATGGACTGGCTCAATACAATACGATATGCTACTGTATCTAGTATATAACTATTATGCAATTACATCATATGGTATGAATCGAAATTGGAGGAAATCATGCCCGTTTATGAGACGTTTGCAAAGCGCAAGCAGAAGGCCGAAAATTCGGGAAAACCTGTAATTTACAGGGACGACATTTTGCCTGAACCGTTCAGGATTCAAGTAGTACATATTTGGCGGAATACAATCGGATATGAGGACGGTTGGTTTGCTGCCGGGATGTTCAACTTGCGTGCGCCATGGGCTAGAATGAACGAGACTCTTGCCACCGAGATGGGATTGTTCACGCTGTGGCAAGAAGGACGTTCTGATCAGGAATGTTGTGAGCAATTTCTGCTGCGTCAAGATAACGTGGATGATGTTCTTAGCCTCATCGAAATCTCATTCCGGCTAGTGGCAGGGCCCGTAAGAGAACACCAACGCAGGGTAGGTAATCAGACAAGATGGCAGCCGGCGGACGATGCCATCGCTGAACTGAACTACCGTTTCCGTGAACATGGGATCGGCTACCAGTACCATGGCGGGCAGATTATTGCCGTCAATTCCCAGTATCTCCATTCTGAAGTTGTCGAGCCAGCCATATCGCTACTGTACGACGCGAATTTTGATGGCGCATTGCAAGAGTTTATGACTGCCCATGAGCACTATCGCAAAGGGAACTACAAAGAGGCCATTGTCAATGCCGGAAGCGCCTTTGAAAGCGCGATGAAAACTATCTGCGACCAACGCGGTTGGACTTACGTCAGAGACACCGCCACGGCGCTGATAGAGGTGCTGTATAACCAAGATCTGATACCATCAGAGATGAAAAACCACTTCACAGGATTGCGTTCCGCATTGGAGGGCGGCGTTCCACCTTTACGGAATCAGGCAGGCCGAGGTGCTCATGGGCAAGGCAGCACGCCTGTAACGGTTCCGGATTATCTATCTGCTTACTGCCTCCACTTGACGGCAGCCAATATCGTCTTTCTTGTGGAAGCACACAACGCTAAGCCGTGAGGTTGCGGTATCTCATCTCTGCGACGGCAGAGCCTGACCAGAGCGGTTACTTTCCCTGCTGGCCACCGTCCCGTCCGCGCTTCGTAAGTGCGCCAGATACCGACGCTCAAATCCAGTGTCAACGCGCGCTATACTCTCCCCCGTGGGCACCCTCTACGTAATCGGCACCCCCATCGGCAACCTGGAGGACCTCACCCTCCGCGCCAGCCGCATCCTGTCCTCCGTGCCGCTGGTCGCCGCGGAGGACACCCGCGTCACCCGCCGCCTGCTGGCCCATCTCGACGCCCACCCGCGGCTGCTCAGCTGTCACGAGCACAACTGGAAGCGGCAACTGCCCCGCCTGTTGGAAGCCCTGGCCGAGGGCGACGTCGCCCTTGCCACGGACGCCGGCTCCCCCGCCGTCAGCGATCCGGGCGCGGGTCTGGTCGCCGCCATCGCCGATGCCGGTCATTCCGTGGTCACCATTCCCGGCGTCTCAGCCGTGACCGCCGCCCTGTCCGTCGCCGGCTTCTCCGCCGACCGCTTCGTCTTCCTGGGCTTCCTGCCCCGCCGGCGTTCCGACCGCTCGGCAAGGCTCGTCGAAGCTGCCCGGTCCGAGCAGACCATCGTCCTGTTCGAATCGCCCCACCGCCTGCGCGCAACGCTGACCGACATCGCCAATTCGCTGCACGACCCACCCGTCGCCGTCTGCCGCGAACTCACCAAGCTGCATGAGGAAATCTGGCGGGGAACGGCCTCCGCTGCCCTCGACCACTTCACCGAGCCGCGCGGCGAATTCACCATCGTCATCGGCCCGGTCAGTCTCGACGACCAAACAGACGCTCCGAGCGAGGAAGAACGAATGGAAGCGGCCCGCCTCGCTCTCACGGACCACCGCACCGCCGGAAAACGGGGGCGCGACGCGGTGGCCGAGGTTGTCGCCTCCACCGGCCTCCCGCGCCGCGCCGTCTATGCCCTGTGGGTCGAGACCGGCGCCTCAACCCTTGCCGAAGGCGATCAACCCTAGGCGCAGACCACCACCGCCTCGCCCAGGCCTTCAATCGAGATCCGGCCCTCCGACGCGAAGCCCAGCGCCGTGGGCGGGATCAGGCTGCCCGTGATCACCGTGTCGCCGGCCTTCAGCGGATGGTTCCGTCTGGACAGTTCATTGGCCAGCCAAACCAGCGGCTCGAAGGGATGGCCCATCACGTCCCGGCCGTAGCCCTCGCCAACCTGCTCGTGGTTGATGCTCATCACGCCCTTGCAGCCCACCAGGTCCAGGTCCCGCCAGTTGGTCACCGGGTCGCCCAGCACCACGCCGGAGTTCAGGATGTTGACCGCCACGCTCATCAGCGTGCGCTCCTCGGTGGTCAGGTCGGCCGGCGTCCGCATGTCGACGATCTCGAAGGCCGTCGCCACCTCGGCAATCGCATCCTCCACCGCGTCGCGCGTGTACGGCGCGCCCGACGCCGGCAGGTCCTTGCCCAGCGTGACGCCCACCTCGAGTTCGATGCCCAGGTTCACGTACTCGGTGAAGTTCAGCACCACCGGCGAGCGCAGGATGGTCTTCTCGAACACGCCGCCCAGCACCGGATGGTCCAGCCCGGCCCGCTCCTGCATCACCGGCGTGGTGTACGCCAGCTTGTAGCCGGCCAGCGGCCCCCACAGGCTCGACAGCATGCAATGCAGCTCAAGCTGTATGGCGTAGGCCTCGTCCAGCGTCTTGGGGAACAGATCGGCCGGCAGGCGCTCGAAGGGCTGCACCTTGCTGTAGCTCTCGAAAATGAACTCGGCGGCCGCGCGGGCCGGTGTCGTGGTTACCATGGTGCGCCTCCAGGTGCGTTAGCCTCGGGTTGGTGTCAAGTTGAGAGTCTCTGGAACCGTTGGGCGTGGTTGCCGCGTCGTTCAGACCGGCAAGTTGATGCCCCATGATAGCAAAAGCCGCCAGCCGCCGGAGTATGAAACCGGCGGCTGGCGACCATGGGATCTTGCGTGAACGGCGAGTGGACTACCGGGCCTCGCTGGCAGCCTCGAACCCGCAGTCGCGGTGCGTGCCGTCGCAGAAGGGTTTGTTGTCCGACTGTCCGCAGCGGCAGAACGATACCCACTGCCCCTCTGGGACGGTGTAGTTGTTGCCATCCTGGTCAACAATCTCGATCTCGCCGATGACCCGCAGCGGGCCGTTGCCCCGAATTTCTACCTTGACATCCGCCATTGTGATTCCTCCTCAAGGTGGCTGACGATTTAGCGACCGGCTATCGGTCCGCCGTGTGCCCAAGTTAGCGGCAAGGACAGTCGGCGGCACGATTATTCACCAAATCGCAATCACGGTCAAATACGTCGCCGGTCTCGCACGTACCCGGTTTGCTGAACTTGTCATTGCGAGCGAAGCGTGGCAATCTCGGGAGGGCAACGGGGGCCGTTTCAGCAACGAGGTCGCCACGTCCCTGCGCTCCTCGCGATGACAAACTGGGCACGCGCGAGGGGCCCTGCTTTTGCCTTCCCACAAACGCGGGGGCGAATGACCATCCGCCCCCGTCAAGTCGCAATGGTGCGCCCCTTACAGGTTCACCACCAGGTTGTCCGGCGCGCGGCAGAGGATGCCCTCCTGCTCTTCGTCGTAGGGGTTCTCCTCGATGTGCGGCGTGTTGGCCGGCACGAAGATGAAGTCACCGGGCCCTGCCTCGATCCACTCCTCGAAGTTCTCGCCGAAATAGACCCGCACGTGCCCCTTGATCACGTAGGCGGCGGTCTCCGCCTCCAGGTGCGTGTGCGGCGGCCCCTTTTCGCGGGGCGCGGCGGTCACCTTGCCCATCCAGATCTTGGTGGTGTCGCCCTTGCCCGGCACGATGGCCGGCTGCCGCACCATCCCCGGCGTCTGGATGGTCTCCGAGGCGTCGCCCACAGTGTGCACCACGTAGGGCTTCATGTCAGTCTGCTGTTCAGTTGTCGTCATCGCTGTTGCTCCTTGATTCGTGTCACGGGACATCCCGCGTATGCGGCGGGTCGACCGGATAGTCCTCCCGCCGCCCGGTATCGCCTTCCTGAATGATAAAGTCGCGACGGTCACGATACAAGCGCGCCCGGTTCAGCACCACCTCTTGCTCATCGTCCTCGCTGTCCAGCACGGACTTGATGGTGTCACTGTCCGCCATGAACCAGTATTTGTGATCCCCGACGAACAGGTAAACGTTGTCCATGACGAAGAACTGGGCCGGCACGCCCTCGCCGTTGCGAAAGCGCTCACACACCGCCTCCAGCAACTCGCGCTGCCCGTCCTTCTGCAGCAGCACATACTCATGCGGCCACGTTTCCCGGTAGGTGACGGCCTCGCGCCAGGGCGCGGCGGCGATCATTTCGGTGAGTTTCATGGGGATGGCTCCAGAGCGTTGGGCTGCAATTCAAGCATCACTTGATCAAGGCACGGCTGAATGACCGATTTGAATTTAAGGATATTCTCGGTCGCCCAACCTCTGATTTCCCTGAGCCTCTCGTCCGAGTCTTCTATCGAGCCGGGTATGGAGATGCCGATTGCGGACATACGTTGCTTATCCCTCCGATCCCACCATACTTCGGCAAGTTCGCTCTCAATGCTCGGCTTGTGCCAGTTGTGAATTGCATCAAGAATCGCCTTGTTGAACTCTTGGCTCTGGGTAGCGATCCACAGGTAAATCGAAAACCACGGGTCGCTGCCGCCCCAGAATCCGCAATGGTACGTAATGCCGTCAAAACCGCCTGGGAACTCTTGGTCGTTGGAGGGCTTGGCCACGTTGCGTTGAGTGATGCCCTGCTCCAACAATTCGGCGACCAACGGTCGGAAGAAATCCAGGTATTTCTGCTTGTCAGCCGGATACTTATAACCTGACCACTCCATGCGTTTGTTTGGCCCAGCAACCAAGTCCAAACGGCGTTCCACCTGGCTGCCATTACGCCAAGCGCTCATTTCCACTCCGTAAATCCGTATACCGTCCGCGTCGTTGAGCCAGTCCATAGTACGGCGGTGCCAATCGGTGATCCTGCCGGCGACCAGTATCAGAATCCTAGCGTCGCTGTGAGACGCGTAGTTGAGCAAACCAGCGAAGTGGTCGTTATCCGACTCTTCCATCTGGTTTTCAATGACTACGTACTCGTCGGTCTCAGACACCTTTGCCAGGACATCAACCCGCATATTGCCGGGTATCGGAGTTTCTTCCTGCACCAACTCCAGTTGAATGCCGACTTCCCGACTTAGCGCGTCCATATTGGCGGCCAACCAGTTGGTAAAGTTCGCTTCCAGCGGCCAGACTTTGCGCACGGGCACACGTTCCAGTTTTCCAAATTCCGGTATCGCCATATCGGCATCTCCCGTAGGGATTACGCCAGTAACAAATCAAGCAACCGCTGGCACTGGCGAAAGTTATTCCTGACTTGGTGGTCTGCGATGTCCAAACCGTAGAAGTACCTGTGCAATGCTTCGGCGGCTCCGAAGTACTGCATCAGATTAATATTGGGAAGCTGGGTGTCGATTTCCGGTACTGCCCTTTGCAGATCTCCGGCAGAAACAAGAAGTAGGGGCGGATAATCATCCGCCCCTACATTTTACCAACGGAGTGCGCCGGCGGAGCTACCCGCCGTTCTGTTCCCACAGCGCTTCCAGCACCGCGCCGGGGTTCATGGGCAGGTTGGTCATCCGCACGCTCGTGGCGTCGTGGATGGCGTTGGCAATGGCGGCCATGGGCGGCACGATGGGCACCTCGCCCACGCCACGCACGCCGTAGGGATGCCCGGGGTTGGGCACCTCCACCACCACCGCGTCGATCATCGGCAGGTCCAGCGCCGTGGGCATCCGGTAGTCCAGGAAGCTGGAGTTCTGCATCTGGGCGTCGTCGTTGAAGAAGTACTCCTCGTTCAGCGCCCAGCCGATGCCCTGCACGGCCCCACCCTGGATCTGCCCTTCCACGTAGGACGGGTGAACGGCGGTGCCCACATCCTGGATCGCCGTGTAGCGCAGGATGTCCACCTTGCCGGTGTCCACGTCCACCGCCACGTCGGCGATGTGCAGCGCGTAGGCGCCGCCCACGCCGGTGGGTGACACGTTGGCCCGCCCCACAATGGGGCCGCCGGTGCCGTTCAGACGTGACGCCAGTTCGCGGAAGGTGAAGCGCAGTTCCGGCTCCGACTTGTGCTGGATCACACCGTTGTCGTACTCGACGTTCTCGGGATCGATGTCCCAGATGCGCGCCGCGCGGTTGATCATCTGCTGTTTCACGTCCTGGGCCGCCTCGTAGGATGCCCAGCCCGTCTTGAAGGCCACGCCGCTGCCGCCGGTCATGGAAGTCCAACCGATGGAGTTGGTGTCGCCCACAGCCGGGGCCACGTCCTCGGCGGCCAGACCCAGCACCTCGGCCACGTGCATCGCCGCCACCGCGCGGGAGCCGCCGATGTCGGGCGAACCCTCAACCAGGCTCACCGTGCCGTCCCCCAGCACGCTGACAATGGCGCTGGCCGGACCGGCGCCGTTGAACCAGAACCCGCCGGCCATGCCGCGGCCCACCTTCTTGCCCTCGGCTTCCGGCGACCGGTCGATGGGAGAATTCCAGTGGTCGTGCTCCCGGGCAGCCTGGACGGTCTCCATCCAGCCGATGCTCCCGAACTGCGGTCCCGTCACCCGGCGATCGCCCTGCTTGGCGCCGTTCAGCGTGCGGAAATCCAGCTTGTCCATGCCGATCTTTTCGCAGATCTCGTCGACCACCGTCTCCACGGCGAAAGCCGCCGCCGGCGAGCCGGGGGCGCGGTATGCCGCAGTCTTGGGGTGGTTCAGCACCACGTCGGCCGCTTCAATTCGCCCGTTGGCGATGTTGTAGCAGGACAGCGCGCACTGCGCGCCCGGGTTCACCGGCGAGCCGGGATACGCGCCGGCCTCGTAGAACAGCGTCACGTCGGCGGCCGTGATCTTGCCGTCGTTGGTGACGCCCATCTTGACCCGCATGTAACCGCCCGAAGTGGGGCCCGTGCCCTCGAACACCTCGGTGCGCGACATCTGGATCTTCACCGGCCGGCCCGTCTTGCGGGACAGCGCGGCCGCCACCGGCTCCAGGTACACCAGCGTCTTGCCGCCGAACCCTCCGCCGATCTCCAGTTGCGTCACCAGCACCTTGGAGACGGGGATCCCCATGATCGTCGCGGTCTGGTCGCGAACGTTGAAATGACCCTGGCTGCTGCACCAGATGTGCAGGGAGTCGTCGGCGTTCCACAGCGCGGTCGCCGCGTGGGGCTCGATGTAGCCCTGGTGCACCGCCTTGGTGCGGAACTCCCGCTCCACCACCAGGTCGGCGGCGGCGAAGCCGGCTTCGATGTCACCCAGTTCGTAGAAGTACCGGTTGGGCACGTTGCCCACCTTGCCGGCGTCGCCCTCGCCCAGCAACCCTCCGGGTCGAACGCTGGGGTCGTTCAGGTTGGCCAGCCGCTCGTGGACCAGCGGCGCGTCGTCGCGCATCGCCTCCAGCACGTCGGTAACCGGCTCCAGCACCTCGTAATCGACCTCGATGAGCGCCAGCGCCAGCTCGGCTTCATGGGCGCTATCGGCAGCCACCGCGGCGATGGCGTGGCCCTTGTACAGGGCCTTCTCCGCCGCCAGGCAGTTGTTGCTCAGGAACTTGGGGTTGATCATCGCCCCTTCGCCCAGGTCCAGTACGCGTCCTCCAGCCTGGGGCAGGTCGGCGGACGTCACCACCGCGTGGACGCCAGGCATGGCCTCCGCCTTGCTGGTATCGATGCTCTTGATTCGCGCGTGGGCGTGCGGGCTCCGCAGCACCTTGCCGAAGAGCATCCCGGGCAGCGACAGGTCCGCGCCGTACTGCGCCCGGCCGGTGACCTTGTCGGTACCGTCGTGCCGGATGGGTCGACTGCCGATGACGCTGTAGCCGTTGGTAGCGGCTGATTGCTGAGTGGTGGTCATGGTTCACCTCGCAAAGTGGGAAGAAATGGCCTTAGCGTGATGGCGCCATCTTACCATAGCGACAAAAACGGAAGGGTGACCGACATAACCACCGCTTACCGTTTGTTGCTACCACAAGGCTCGGATATTATGGCCGCCGAGTCAAATCAAGCGGCACCGGGTCTCGCGAGTCGGCAATGGGTCGCCCAGGCGCCGGCGGCTCAAGAAAGGTGACACTGTCGTAAAAATCGTCCAGCGCTATAAATTTGCCGTTCTCTTCTGCCCACTCCCTCATTCGCCGATTACAACTGCGGCGCCAGGACAACACTTCAATACGCCAGCCTCGCTCGTGCATCAGTTCCATGTCGGCATGAAAGCCAACGCCGTCTTCATAACCGGCGCCGTCTCCGGTCAGCATCACCACAATGCCGGGATCACCGTTGTAACGAAATCCGTCGCGCAGCATCGCGGTTTGCAGTGTTTGGTCCACGCCTTGTTCGCCACCTTGCATTGCGCCCCTTTCCAGCAGCTGAACGGTCACGCCGGCGTTCGCCAATCGGTTCCAGACATAGCGCAGTTCCGGCGGAACGGAGCCGACGGCTAGGGCGCGCTCGATCTCCCTGCCTCCATGGGCCAGTTCCAGCAGATTGTGAAAGTGGATGCGAGTTCGATAACGGGCGGTTTCGCCTTCCCGCTCAATCGCCACTTGCTGCGCGCTAATGAAAATGTTGGAGTTGTCCCAGTAGATGAAAACATTTTCCATTTCAAATTCAATCCTGCCTGTCGTTTTCACTGCAGTATTAATCCTACCATCCGGATGCTCATCAACTCTTCAGACGGCACGGTCGAACGGTGGCATCGTAGCCTGTAGATCCAAATTCGGATTTCTACCAGTCTGAGACCCGGTTCGGCGCAAACGACGCTATAATGTCTCGCGTTGACCGCGCTGCGAAACATTCGCAAACCCCTGCCCCTGGAGGAAAAACCGGACATGAGACCCCTCGAAGGCATCAAGGTACTGGACCTTACCCGCGCGCTGGCTGGCCCATTCTGCGCCACCATGCTCGGCGACTACGGGGCCGACGTCATCAAAATCGAGCGGCCCGGCGCCGGCGACGACACCCGCGGCTGGGGCCCTCCCTTCATCGGCGAGGAATCCGCCTACTTCCTGTCGGTCAACCGCAACAAGCGCAGCCTCACCCTCAATCTGCGCGACGAGAAGGCCCAGCAGATCTTCCTCAAGCTGGCTGCCGACGCCGACGTGATCGTCGAAAACTTCACGCCCGACGTGATGTCCAACTTCAACCTCAGCTACGAGGAAGTGAAGAAGATCAATCCCGGCATCGTCTACTGTTCCATATCCGGTTTTGGCGCCAGTGGACCCTATCGCGACCGGCCTGCCTATGATCAGATCATGCAGGGCGTCAGCGGCCTGATGAGCATCACCGGCGACCTCGGCGGAGACCCCCAAAAGGTCGGCATCGCCGTGTCCGACATCGGCGCCGGCATGTGGGCCGCCTTCGCCGTCATGGCCGCCCTGTTCCACCGGAACTCCCCCGTTGGCAAGGGCGCCGGCCAGTACATCGACCTGTCCATGCTCGATGCCCAGGTCGCGTGGATGACCTACCAGGCCGGCTACTACTTCGCCACAGGCGACGCTCCCCAGCGGCTGGGCGCGGCCCATCCTACGTTGGTGCCCTACCAGGGATTCAAGGGCGGGGACGGCAAGTTCTTCAACGTCGCTGTCGGTTCCGAGCGCCTCTGGGACCGGTTCTGCCAGGGCATCAATCGCACGGACCTGAAAGACCACCCCGATTACGCCACCAACGGCGACCGCGTCAACCACCGCTCCGAGTTGGTTGCGCTTCTGGTGGAACACTTCCAGGCCAAGGATGCCGACGACTGGGTTGCCGACCTGCAGGCCGTCAGCGTCCCCGCGGGTCCCATCAACGACCTGAAGGACGTTTTCAACGACCCGCAGGTGCAGCACCGTGAAATGCTCCTGGAAATGCCCCATCCGACCCTTGGCTCCATCCAGCAGACCGGCCTGCCCATAAAGTTCTCCGACACCCCCGGCGAACTGGAGAAGCATCCGCCGCTCCTGGGTGAGCACAACCAACAGATCCTCAATGACCTGGGATATTCCGATTCCGACATTGACCAGATGGCGACCTCCGGCGTTATTTAGGCGCTGGCAGTCAGTGAGGTAGTCACATGGACTTCGGACTCCAGGATACGGTTGCCCTGGTGGTGGACTCGCACCTTGCGATCGCCACGGCTACCGCCACCGCATTGGCCAAAGAGGGAGCGATCCTTTCGTTGACCGCGCCCGACAATTACCGGATGCGGCACGTCGAGATGGAAATCGCCCGCAAGCACATTCCCCAGGACCGGTTCCGCGCCGTCATCGCCGACCTCGACCGGGAACAGGACATCCACCGCCTGGTGCGCGAGACCCTGCATCGCCAGGGCAACATCGGCGTCATGGTCACCACCGTGCAGGACCAGGGCAACTCGATGGCCAGCGAGTTGGAGGACGAGCAGATCGAGCCCGCCCTGGCTCGCAACTTCATGTCCGCCGTACACCTGACCCGCGAGGTCCTGCCGCACATGCGGCGCTACGGCATGGGCCGCATCATAAACCTCGTCCCGTTCTCCGCCATGGAAGTGTCCCCGCGCAATACCCTGTCTTCCCTCAGCCTCGCCCCGGTGCTGGCGTATTTCAAGGGCCTGGCCTCCGAGTTGGCCCCGCACAACATCACCGTCAACAACGTAATCTACGCCGGCGTGCATTGCGAGGAAATCGACGATCCCGCGGGCGCCCCGGATCATGGAGCGTCGGATGGCGAAGCGGACGGGCAGGCCTGTGCCAATCCAGATCTCGAGGAAATCGCGGCCGAGGCTCCCATGAAACGCATGGGCACTCCCAAGGAGATCGGCGACATCGTTTGCATGATCGCCTCGGACCAGGCGTCCTACCTCACCGGCGCGAACATCATCGTCGACGGCGGCATTCACCACAACTACGCCTGACGCCGGACGTCGCAACGCCTTCCCCTACAGCAGCAGGAGGCCCCAATGGCCAACGCCAGGATGATTGATGACGCCCGAGAGTACCTGCAGGCGGAAAACCTCCCCGGCTGGCTCATCTACGACTACCTCGGCTGCAACCCGGTCCTGGCCCAGGTTGCCACGCCCTCCGGCCACGTTACCCGCCCCGTCTTCCTGTTCGTGCCCGTGGATGGCTCCGCCACGCTGCTCACCCACCACGTGGACGCCGGCAAGTTCGCGGACGCCGGGGACGGAACCGACCTGAAACAGGTGGTGTACAGCAGCCGAGTGACCCTGGAAAGCGCCCTGCAAAAGACGCTATCCGGCTGCGGCCGCGTGGCTATGGAATACTCACCGCGCAACGGCCTGCCCCGCGTCTCACGGGTCGATGCCGGCACCGTCGAACTGGTTCGCAGCATGGGCGCTGACGTGGTGTCTTCCGCTGACCTGATGCAATATGCCACCCAGCGCTGGTCACCTGAACAGTTGGCGGGGCACAAACGGGCCGCCGACAAGCTGGCCCGCATTGTCAACGAGGCCTTCGCCCGCATCGGCCAACGCCTCTCCGACGGCCCCACCGAGTTCGAGATCGCCGAGTTCATCCGCGCCCGCTTCCGCGAGGAGAGCCTGGTCACCGCCGACGGCCCCATCGTTTCCACCAACGCCCATTGCTCAGACCCGCACTACGAACCCGCGGCGGAAGGCAGCAGCGTCATCGCGCCCGGCGACTGGGTCCTCATCGACCTCTGGGCCCGCGAGGACACGCCCGGCAGCGTCTACGCCGACATCACCTGGACCGCCTACGTCGGCGACAACCCGTCCGAAAGGCACCGGCAGATCTTCGACATCGTTCTCGGCGCCCGCGACGCCGCCCTGTCCTTCCTGCAGGACTCCTTCTCTCGCGGCGAGCCCATCCAGGGGTGGCAGGCCGACGATGTGGCCCGCACCTACATCGCCGACCACGGCTTCGGTGACTACTTCACCCACCGCCTGGGTCATAGCATCTACCACACCGTCCACGGCGAGGGCGTAAACCTGGACAACTTCGAGACCCACGACACGCGGCGCGTCATCCCCGGCGTCGGGTTCTCCATCGAACCGGGCATCTACCTGCCCGAATTCGGCGTGCGCTCCGAGATCGACGCCTACATGAGCGAGGGCGGCCCCTACGCCTCGTCGCCCGTGCAGCGGGACATCGTGCTGATTACGGCCCCGTGATCGTCCCCGCGAAGTCCAGCTCCAGCAGGATTTCGTCCTCCACGCTCACCACGATCGCCACCCGGGGCTTGTCCATCCCGAAGTCCTCGAAGGTGAACGTCACGCTGGCAAAGCCGGTGACCGTCCCATCCCCAGGAAACTCGGCCATGGCGTCCCACCTGACCTCGCGGGTCTGATCCTTGACGGTGAGATTACCGGTGATGGTGAACTCCGCCGGCCCGCTGGCATCCGCAATCGACGCTGGCAAACCCACCACCGAAGTTGGCTGGAACACCACCTCCGGCCAGGTGTCCGTGAGCAGGGTGCGGTTGCGCACGTAGCCATCCCGCCGGTTGCTGTCCGTCCGCAGCGTCGCCGCCTGCACCGCGATGCGGCTCCCATCGGCGACCACGTTGCCGTCGTCATCGAACGCGATGCTGCCCGCCACGTCCATCGTCTCACCCGTGGCAATCTTGAAGCCCGTGCTGGCCAGCACTTCCTCCACCTTGTAACGGGCGATGGTGCCTTCGCTCAACGTGAAAACGGTGGCGCCGTCCGGTGCCGCCGTTTCCTGCGCCTGAGCTTCCGTCGGCGCCACCGTGGCAGTCATGGCTTCTGTGGGCGCAACCGTCGGTGCAGCCGCGGGCGCGGTCGTCGGCCCGGCGGTGGGGGCCGCAACGGTCGGTGCGGCGGTCGCGGCGGCAGGAGGAGCCTGCGTAGCTGCTACCGGCGCCGAGGTGGCGGGCGCGGCCGGAGCAGCCGGAGCGGCGGGCGGAGGTTCAGGAGCAGGGCCGCCACATGCGACCATCAGCACCGCCGCCATGAGCATCAGCGCGAGAAGAGCAGAGAAAGAGGGGAAAAAGCGCATCAGTACAAATCTCCTGGAGTTATGGGTGTCAGGGCATTTCAGTGATGGTAGCGTTGCAATTTAGATGGTTTGGTTTCCCAGCATTCCGGCGCAAGAACAGTCTTCCCCGTACTGATACGTGGCCGGAATCCAGTAACCCCTCATATCTAAAAATCCTGTCCATCCCGTGCATCCATGCAAATGAACCACCTGAAACGGAACGCTACCTTCAGTGAGTCTAACATTGCCCGCCTCCTGGGGCGGGGGTACAATCTCGCCAACATTCGTCACCAAGGGAGCAATCCATCATGAAATTCGGCCTGGCCTACGAAATGCAGCGTCCGGAACTGGATGATCACGCCGTCATCGAGGAAACCATCGAGCAGGTCTGTTTGGCCGACGAGATGGGCTTCGATTATGTCTGGTTCGTGGAGCACCATTTCCTCACCACCTTCAGCATGTCGCCCTGCCCCGAGGTGATCTTCGGCGCCCTCAGCCGCCTCACCAAGCGCATCCGCCTGGGCTTCGGCGTCGTCATCCTGCCTTACCATCATCCCGTTCGCGTCGCCGAGCGCGTGGCCATGGTAGACCACCTCACCAACGGCCGCGTTGACATGGGAACCGGCCGCAGCGCCGCTTACGAGCAGACCGGCATGGGCATCGACCCCCGCGACACCCGCGAGATGTGGGAGGAATCCCTCAGGATGATCCCCCAAATCTGGGGCTCCGACTACTTCGAGTGGGAGGGCAGGTTCTGGAACGTCCCGCCGCGCCAGGTACTGCCCAAGCCCTACCAGCAGCCCCATCCGCCCATCTGGGTAGCGGCCCTTCAGCCGGCCACCTACGAGCTGGCCGCCCAGCGCGGCATCGGCGTCATGGCCCTGGGCGTCAGCGCGCCGTCTGTCCTCGAACCGCACATCGCCGCCTACCGCGAAAACATCAAGAACGCCCAGCCTGTGGGCCAGTCCGTCAACAACCAGTGGCTCAGCTCGGTGTTCGGCCTCTGCGGGCCCGACAACTCCGGCACCCGACAGCTCTGCGCCGACTCCCTCAAGACCTTCTTCGGCCCCGGCCGTCCCTACGTCCAGGATCAGAAGGATGTCTACGCCCGCCTGCTCGACCAGTGGGGCGGCATCCCCGAGCACCTGGAGCAGAACTTCTCCCGCTACGTCGACGTGCCGGCAGAAGGGGAAGCAGCGGACGGCGGTGTTGACCTGTCCGGCGGAACCGCCCTGGCCCAGAAGATCTGGGAAGAGTTTGACGCCGACACCCTGGCCGAGCGCGGCGTCATCGTCGCCGGCGATCCCGACAGCTGCATCAGGTCCGCCAAACTCCACGAGGCCACCGGCGTCGACCAATTGCAGTTCCTCATGGCCACCGAAACCGTCGCCCACGACAAGGTCATGGAATCCATAGAAATGTTCGGCAAGCACGTCTTTCCGGCGTTCAAGTAGGTAGTCCGCGGACGCTGGCAACTGCGAAACGTGTGCTAACCTGAATCTACGCTCCCAGGGGCATCGCTCCCGGGAGCCACTCCGCAGACAGGTAACCTCAATTGACCGCGCCAATCCTTGATCTCGACCTCCCGCCCGAGCATCCGCTGCGGCAGATATTGGACTTCATTACGGCCCACCCCGAGGTCCGTCAGCCAGTGCTGCGCGCCCTGCTCACGGAGGACTTTCTGGCGCTACCCGTTCAGGTACAGGAACTGTCCGGCCGAGTGGACGGCGTCGCTGGACAAGTTGAAGAACTGACCCATCGAGTGGACGGTGTCGCCGGACAAGTTGAAAAACTGACCCATCGAGTGGACGGTGTCGCCGGACAAGTTGAAAAACTGACCCATCGAGTGGACGGTGTCGCCGGACAGGTCGACGAACTCCGCGGGGACCTCGGCAGCTTCAAGGAAGAAACGCGCGAGCAGTTTCGAGCGGTGAACACTCGTATCGACGAGACCAACACGCGCATCGACGAAAGCGCTGATTCTGTTGTACGTAGGATGGAGGGTTCTTTGGGACGCTTCAGGGGAGAAACCTACGAAAAACGTTGCTTAGAAAAGATAGACGAACTCCTGGCGAACCACTTCGGTTACGCGCAACCCCTTGACCGGGAGCCAATAAATCGCCAACTGGCTCAGGTCCGCCAGGATGGAACGATCAGTCGCCAGGAATACCTCGACGGTCGCAATGTGGATATCATCGCGCACGACGCATTTGCCTCCGACGGCGAACGTCGATGGGCAGTCGTCGAAGTATCAATCACGTTCAACCGCAATGACCTGGAGAACTCGGCGCGCCGTGCCGCCATCATTGCCCAGGTATTCGGTGTACACACCCGAGCGTTCGTGGTCACCAACAGTCCATGGCCGGATGACGTCAACGCCATCGCGGAGCAGATGGGCGTCACCATAGTCCGCAGTCATGATCCGGTATACGAGGCCCAGCCACTCTAACGCCAACTTTAGGGGCGACCGTTCTGGTCGCCCCCATTCTTTGCCGTCGGTTGCGGATCAGGGCGTCACGCCGTCTACCCCGTCAAATCACTCACCCGCGGCGACACCTCCTCGGCGATCAAGCGCAGGCAGTCCATCTCCCACTGGTGGTCGTCCGGGTCCTGCGTGATGCACAGCAGATGTCCGAACCCGCCGACCTCGTCGTAGAGCTGCCGGATCCGCTGGGCGCACTCGTCCGGATCGCCCACGATCCAGATGTTCTCCATCATGTAGTCAACGGTCAGGTCGTCGTCGCTCATGTTCGGGTCGATCTTGGTCGCCTGGATCAGGCCCGACCCCAGCCGGTTCGGCAGCTGGTGCTGCAGGTAGTTGCGTCCCAGAACCGCGTGGGCCCGCTCCCGCGCCTCTTCGCTGGTCTCGGCCACGAACACGTCCCGCCCGATGCGCCAGTCGGAGCGGCTGGCCTCCCGGCCGGCCTCAGCGGCGGCGTCCTCCACCGTGGTCCAGTGGTCCGCCAGGTACTTGGGGGCCAGGTTGCTGCTGCTCATGGGGATGTAGCCCTCGCGTCCGGCGACGCGGATGCTGCTGCTCCCGATGGACGTTGCGGCCACGCCGATGGGCGGGTGCGGCTGCTGCAGCGGCTTCATGTGCAGCCCGCGCTCCAGCACCGGGTCCAGTTCCGGCGCATCAATGTTAAAAAACTCTCCGTGATACGAGAACTGCCCTTCCGATGCCCACAGACTCAGCACGACGTCCAGCACCTCGGCCGCCCGCCGTCGCACGTCGTCGCCCTGGCTCGGGTCCATGCCGAACAGCTGCAGGTCGGTGGGGATCGCCCGGTGCCCGATGCCCCAGTACAGCCGCCCCCGCGTCAGGTGGTCCAGCATGGCGATGCGGTGCGCCAGCTCGATGGGGTTGTGGATGGGCAGCAGCGTCACGCCCGTGGCCAGCCGGATGTTCTCCGTCATGGCCGAAGCCTTGGCGATCAGCAAATCCGGGAACGGAGCGTTCTCCCAGCGCTCGGTGAGGTGCTCACCGATCCAGGCCTCGTGGAACCCCAGCCGGTCGGCCTCCTGCAGCAGGTCAAGGTCCCGGTCGTAGGAATCGGCATAGGAACGGTGCGGCGGATGCAAGGGCATCATGAACAGGCCGAATTGCATGAGTCAACTCCTTGGTTCGGTTGATGCCGCCAGAATAACCCACCGCGCTACAAGCGGCAAACGTACGTCATGGGAGCCGCTGCACCGGGTAATCGGGAAAGTTCCGGTTCCAAGAGGCGATGTTGAAAACGCCGCAATCGCTGACGATCGACCGCACCCACTCAGAAGGCACTCCCACCGGCAAGGCCTGTTTCAAAGCTGCAGTTCGCCGCGTCAAATGGGCTGTACTCAGCCACCTCAGGGCTACCAACACGTAATAATATGACGGTTTGTCCGCCTTACCAGTCGCCCATTCGTATAGGAATGAGTCGCGATACTTGTACTTCAAATCTTGATCGAGCTCTCCACGCCGGAAAGCTTGAACCGGATCAGCGTTGACTGGAAATGCTCCGGAATCCTCGGGGTCCTTGAATTCAATGAAAAGGTAACGGTCAGGGAGTTCGACTAGAAAATCAACGGCTTTCATGATGGTCAGTCCATGGTCTTCAAACTTCCGCACATCCAGCACGTTGTTGAAGGTGATCTCCAAACCGCCCTCGGTGAACACCGTCATCCGTTCAGACCCCCCAGGCTACGCTCGATTTCTCGGTCGTAAAGGTCATCGAACGCCTCGTCTATCGCGTTGGGGGAGATGTCCAAATAGCGGTTCGTGGTATGACACGCGATCTCGCCATCTTCGTCCCGATACAGCGAGTGGAACGCTACTGCGTTCTCCTCCTTCATCTGCAAGTCAAGCTCCTTCAGGATGACGTAGTTGTGCGTCGCAAAGAAAACCTGCACTCCCGCCCGCTGCAACTCCAGCAGCACCTCGATCACCACGCGGAACATCTTGGGGTTCAGGTTTGCCTCAGGCTCATCCCAGAAAAGCACGGAACCATCCCGCAACGTCCCATTCCGTATCAGCAGCCACAACAACCCCAGCTTGCGCCATCCCTCCGCAAGCAAGCTGAACTCAAGGTCTCCGTGTTCGTTACTTAGAAAAAATTCCTCTCCACTGACCGACACGCTTCCGCCAATGACGTTTTCCAAGTTGTTAAGCATGCGCTCGTGTGCCTTGTCGATAGGCTCGCGCAAGGCGGGAAGATATACGCGTAGGAGGATGTCCTCATAAACCTCCTCAAAGTGAACTTCTCGCGCCGAATATAGGGAAAGGAACCCAGGAGCGTTGGCCAGGACCTCTTTCACGGGAATATAAACGCTTTCAAGGGGCGAATCATCTTCTCCGACTTTTACCCCCGTCGAGCTCGTGCTCCGGTCTTTGAAAGTGGCCTCCAACAATAGGGTCCCTCTGTAAACCTGCACGATGCCTTGGGTTTCTTCATCTCGACGGTGGACTAATCTGCCGCCGGAACGCCCCGAAGGGAGAAACACGCCGATAAGTTTTTGCGCGAAGTTATCACCAGTTTTGAATACATCGCACGCCGCATAGCAAGCCTTCATCAGGTGCGTCTTCCCCGTCCCGTTCGCACCAACCAACGCGTTGATGCCGGGCGAAAACTCCACCTCCAAGTCCTTGAACGCGGTGAAATTCTCCAGCTTTATCTTAGTAACAGGCATGGCGCTTCCTCGTAGTATCGGGGCCCTTTCGATGCTAGTCCTGCCCTCCGCCAACTGTCAAACCGGCCCATGGCGCCCTCAAGACCCCCGTGTATAATCGATTCATCTCCCCAATAAAGACCGCAGGTATCCCCATGCCCCTCTTCAAACGCCGCCCCGGCATCGCAGTCGTCGAAATGCACGGCGTCATCGGCGCCGCCATCAAGGAACCCGACTACTCACGCATCTTCGAGCGCGTCGCCAACAACCGCAAGATCGGCGCCCTCGTTCTCGACATCGACTCCCCCGGCGGTTCGGCCACTGCCAGCGACCTGCTCTACGAGAACGTGCGCCGCGTGGCCCAGCGCAAGCCGGTGGTGGCCTACATTCGGGGCCTGGGCGCGTCTGGGGGCTACTACATCGCCTGCGGAGCCGGCACCATCATGGCCTCCCGAGCCGCCCTGGTGGGCTCCATCGGCGTGATCTACATGCGGCCCATCGTCGAGCAGTTGCTGAGCAAGGTGGGGGTGGAGATCTCGATCTTCAAGGGCGGGCGCCTCAAGGACATGTCCGGCTTCTGGCGCCATCCCACCGACGAGGAAGCCGGCAAGTTCGAAGACCTCATCGCCCAGATCTATTCCCTGTTTGTCTCCGTCGTCTCCGACAGCCGCAACCTGACCACCGAAGAGACCACCGAACTCGCCACCGGCGAGCTTTACACGGCTCCGGTAGCTCGAGACCAGAGGCTCATTGACCGGCTGGGCAACTTCGACGACGCCGTCGCCGAGGCCATGCGACAGAGCGGCGCCCGTCGCAGGATACGCAGGTTCCGCCCCAAGCGTCCGTTCATGGAACGGCTGAGCCCCTTCCGTGGATCCAGCGCTCAGTGGCGTGCCCTGTCCAGCCTGGCCGCGATGGCCTCCGGCGGCATCTACATGATGGAGCCCGGGTTCCTGGGCTACGGGCTGACCCACACCGGCGACGATTGAGCCGCGCTTTACCTCTCGGCCGCCTTGGCCTCCTGCCACAGCGCTTCCTTGTCGTCCAGAGGCAGCGCAGCAAAGTCCTGCTCCCGTTCCGACGCCAGCCGTTCCATTGCCTGATAACGGCTCCGGAACTTGCCGTTGGCTTGCCGCAGCGCGTCCTCCGCGTGGATGCCCGACCAGCGCGCCAGGTTCACCAGCGCGAACAGGACGTCGCCAAACTCGTCCAGCCGTTCCGCCGGCGTCGCGGCCGCCCGAAACTCTCCAATCTCCTCGACCAGTTTGTCCAGCACGCCATCCACATCATCCCAGTCGAACCCGAAGCGCGCCGCCCGATCCTGCATGAGTTGCGCCGCGGTGAGCGCCGGTAGAGCCGTCGGAACGCTGTCCATCGCCGACGGCTCCGGCTTGCCCGCCTCCCTGCGCTCCTCCGCCTTCAACTGCTCCCAGTTGCGCTCCACCTGCCGCGCATCTGACGCGCTGCCGTCGGCGAACACATGGGGATGCCGCCGGATCAGCTTGCGGTTGATGGCGGTCAGCACATCGGCGATGTCGAACTCTCCGGCCTGCCGCGCAATATCGGCGTGAAACGCCACCTGCACCAGGATGTCTCCCAGCTCCTCGGCCAACTCCATCGGCTCGCCGTCGTCGATGGCCTCCAGGGTTTCATAGCATTCTTCCAGCAGGTTGCGCTTCAGCGATTCGTGGGTCTGCTCGGCGTCCCACGGGCAGCCCCCCGGCGCCCGCAGCCGCGCCACCACGTCGATCAGGGACTGGAACTCCCCCATGCGCTCTTCCGGTATCGGCGAATTCGTCGGCGACGTAACATCGTTCTGCATAGTGACGCCAGTATATCCCACCCTCATATCCCACGCTCACGCGTGCCCATCTTTTCATTGCGAGCGAAGCGCGGCAATCTCGTTGGGGCAGGGAACGCTAGCGCGGGAAGGAGATCGCCACGTCGCTTCGCTCCTCGCGATGACCGATTGGGTACGCGTAGCGATCCAGCGTCCCTGGCCATACGTTTGATAAGCCAACCATCCTTCGGGTAATCTGTAACCGGTCGCAGTCCGCCACTGGAGGCTTGCCATGGCAACGAAACCCATCGTCACCGGCACCCGCATGTCCATCGCCGAGTTCCTGGACCTTCCCGACACGGAAGAACGGAACAAAATGGAACTGGACGACGGAGAGCTTTACATCATGCCCAGACCCCGACCTGCCCACCAGTTCATCGCCTTTTGGCTTGGCTGGCATATTGCAAACTATATCGACAGCTTTGCAGAGCCTCCGGCCGAGGTCTGTATGGACCCGGTCACCATTCTGTCACGAGACCCGCGTCGCGTCGTGGTTCCCGACCTCACGGTTATCCTGTCCGAACGTCCCGGTCAAATAGTGGGTGGCTATTTTGAGGGGGTTCCCGACATCACGGTGGAGGTGCTCTCGACTGACCGCAACCGCGACCTCGTTCGCAAGCGCCAGATTTACAGTGAGGCCGGCGTTCCCGAGTACTGGATCTTCGATCCCGTCAACGACACGGCCTTGCTCCTCGAACTGCGCGATGGCGAGTATGTCTCCCGCGCCTTCCTGACCGCTGACGACACCTTGACCACTCCCCTGCTGCCCGGTCTGGCCATTCCTTTGACCGAGTTATTCCACCATCGCCAGCGCCCCACCGATGCCTAGCCGCCGGCTCGTCGCCATCATCCTGACCGCCGCCCGGGTCCTCGCCATCCCCGCCGTTCTCCTGTTCCTCGTCGCCGGCTCCGTGACCTGGGCCGTCAACGACCCGGGGCTCTACCGCAACGGCTTCCAGCGTTATCACACCGCCCAGCGGTCCGGCATCGCTGATCCCGACCTGATCGCCATCGGCGCCGAACTCCGCCGCTACTTCAACACCTCGGTCGAACCCCTGGCGGTGCGCGCGCCCATCTACGGTATCGAGCAGGAGATTTTCAACCAGCGCGAAGTGGCCCACATGTACGACGTCAAGCGCCTGGTGCGCGGCACCTACTGGGTCGCCCTGGGTTCCGCGTTGTGGATACTGTCCACCCTGGCCATCGTAGTCGCCACTGATCGATCAGCGTGGGCCGACCGAGCGGCGCGGCTGGCCATCCGGGGCGGCTCCGTAACCCTGATCGCGGTCTTCCTGGTTGGTCTCGCGGCGGTTGCCAGCTTCGAGCAGCTCTTCTTGCTCTTCCACCGCCTCAGCTTCGCCAACGACCTGTGGATGCTGGACCCGCGCACCGACTACCTGCTGATCCTGTTCCCGGCCGGTTTCTGGTTCGACGCCACCATGCGCGTCGCCCTGACCTCGGTGCTGGGCGCGGTGCTCCTCCTGTCCGCCGGCGTCGCGAGCCTCGGGTATCGCAAGTGGAGCGCAAATCGGAGGCGCGAGCCGGGTCCGCCGCCTGATAAACCAGTCAGCGTTTCAGAATAACTACTCCGGCGCTTCCGGCAACCGCTCCAGCAGCGATTCCAACCCCAGCGACCCGCACATCTCTTCCAGGTCCGGCCGACGCACCCCGGTCCATCGCACCTTTTCCGGTTCGGTTTCATCCAGCGGTACGTCCAGCCTGAGCGTGGCCAGGTCGCGGTAGAGCAGGGCGTCGTCCCATTGCTGCGTGAGCGCCGCCATCAGGTTGCCCGCGCCGCGCACCTTCACGTCCCAGTCCGCCATGTCGGCGGGGATGTCCTCGATGTGCCCGTATCGAGACAGAACCGTGGCGGTGGATCGCGCGCCCCATCGGGGTATGCCGGGGATCCCGTCCGCGGAGTCGCCCACCAGCGCCAGGTAGTCCGCGATGGCCGATGGCGGCACTCCGAACTTGTCCACCACGCCGGCTTCGTCGATGACCTCGCCCTTGCGCCGGTCCAGCATAACCACCCGCTGACCCGACACCACCTGCGACATATCCTTGTCCGGCGAGCACATCACCACCTGCTCCACGTCGGGGATTGCCGCAAAGCGCACTGCAGCGGCGGCGATGGCGTCGTCCGCCTCAAACTCCTCCATGGGCCAGACGGTGATGCCCAGGGCGGCGGTGATCTGCTCGGCCAGCGGAAACTGCGCCAGCAGGTCCGGCTCCACGCCGTCGCCGGTCTTGTAGCCCGCGAACATATCGTTGCGGAAGGACCGGATCACGCTGTCAAACGCCACCGCGATGTGCGTGACGTCAGGCTGGCCCAGCAAGGCCATCAGGGACTGCGCCAACCCGTGGGTCGCCTTGATATCCCGCCCATCCGGAGTGGTGCGGCCCGGGCGCGGCGAGTAGTGCGCCCGAAACAGCTCGAAAGTGCCGTCGACCAGGTGGATCTTCATCTACGCCGGCGCCGCTACTCTGCGTCCGTTTCATATAGCGCGAAGATCCGCTGCCTCACCTCGAACACAAACCCTGCCATCACCGGATCGCCGCTGACGCTCTCCGGGTCTTCCAGCACCGCCACCGCGACTTCAGGGCGGTACACGTACACCCGCCGGCGGTAGGGGTCGATCAGCCACCCCAGCAGCGCCCCGTTGGCCATGTACCGCTCCATCTTGCGCTGCAACGGCGGCAGCCGGTCGGACTCGGACATTATCTCGCCTACGAAAGCCGGACAGACGGTTACGGTCCTGGGCAACACGGGGCCAAGCTCCGCGATTTGCTCCGGCGACAGCCAGGACAGGTCAGGCTCGACACGCGTGCCGTCAGGCAGTCGGACAATCGCGCGCGAACTCAGGGTAAGTCCGCCGTGTTCACGCGACCATATCACCAGGCTCCCGATCCCTTCCGCTTCGGCAATGCCGCCGTGCAAGTTCACCATAGGGTTAATTACCAACTCCCCATCTGCGGTGAGCTCCAGATAAAACCCCCGCCCTTCGTTGGCCCGAGCAAAACCCACGAACCACTGGTCGATCTCGTCGTCGGTGAGCTTACCGGCAACCGACTCCAGGATCGGCTTGATGTTGACCGACAACGGCCCGGCCAACTCAAACTCCTCCGCACTGGAGGGATCTACGGATTGGGTGGTGGTGGCGATAGTCGCCATTTCCCAAGCGCCGGCCTAGTCCAGATACCGATAGCCAGGCAGGGTCAGGAACTCAATGAAATCATCCGACAGCACGATTTCGTCCAGCAACTCCACCGCCTTGTCCAGCGCGCCCGGGTTGTCCTGCCCCCGCTGCTCCACCAGCGCCGCCGCTTCCTGCGCCCTTACCTGGCGATACAGCTCAGCGGTGATGGGGCGGCCGTCGTCCAGCGCGGAGCCGTGGTTCAGCCATTGCCACAGCTGCGAACGGGAGATCTCCGCGGTTGCGACATCCTCCATAAGCCCGTAGATTGCCACTGCGCCGTTGCCCCGAGTCCAGGCGTCGATGTACTGCAACGCCACGCTCACGTTGTTCCGCAGGCCGGCCTCGGTTATCTGTCCTTCCGGCACCGCCAGCAGGTCATCCGGCGCGATCCGCACTTCGGGGATCACCGAGAGTTGGTTCTCCGTTGCAAAAGCCGACTGGAACACGTCCAGCACCGGCTCCACCAACCCGGGGTGGGCGATCCAGGCCCCGTCGAAGCCCTGGTCAGCCTCCCGCTGCTTGTCCGATCGCACCTGCGCGAAGGCTGCCTCGTTGGCCGCAGCGTCATCACGACGCGGAATGAACGCCGACATGCCGCCCAGCGCGTGGGCGCCACGGCGATGGCAGGTGTTCACCAGCAACTGAGCCGCCGACGTGAGGAAGTGCGTCGCCATGGTCACCTGCGCCCGGTCCGGGAACACCATGTCCGACCGCTTGTTGAACACCTTGATGACGCTGAAGATGTAGTCCCACCGGCCCAGGTTCAACCCCGCCGGCCGCTCCCGCAACTCGTACAGGATCTCCTCCATCTCAAAGGCCGCCAGGATGTGCTCTATCAACACCGTCGGACTGATGGTCCCTTGCGGGATGCCCAGCCGCTCCTCGGCGTACCTGAACACGTCGTTCCACAGCCGAGCCTCCAGGTGAGACTGCAACTTGGGCAGGTAGTAGTAGGGACCCGTACCGTGGCTCCGCTGCTCCACGTGGTTGTGATACACCGTCAGGCCGAAATCAAAGAAGCTGCCGGCCACGGGCTCGCCGTCCACCAGCACGTGCCGTTCCATCAGGTGCAGACCCCTCGGCCGCACGCACAGAGTGGCGGTTTCGTCGTTGAGCCGGTATTGGCGTCCGTCGGCCGCCTCGTCCCTGATGGAGCGCTGGTAGGCATCGCGGACATTGACCTGCCCGTCCAGAGTGGGCAGCCATGCCGGGGAGTGCGCGTCCTCGAAGTCGGTCATGTAGACCTGCGCCCCGCAGTTCAGCGCGTTGATCACCATGCGCCGGTTGGACGACGGCCCGGTAATCTCCACCCGCCGGTTGGTCAGGTCCGCCGGCGCCGGCTGCACCCGCCAGTCCCCATCGCGCACGCTCCGCGTTTCCACCAGGAAGTCCGGCGTCTCCCCCGCGTCGATCTCTGCCTGTCGCCGGACGCGAGCCTGCATCAACCGCCGCCGCGGGGTCTCAAAGTTCCGGTGCAACTCGGCAACGAACTCCAGCGCGTCATCCGTCAGCACCCCCGCATATTGGGTGGGCGCCGGCCCGAGGATCTGTACATTGTTGTCTGCCATGTCTAGTCATCCCGATGGGTTGATAAAACCCTTGAAGCATTTAGGAGTCACGCAGTTGGGCAACAAAACAACCGTCATCCCCGCGAAAGCGGGAATCCAGTGGCCGCAATCGTTAACGGTGTTCCAGATTCGTTCACTGTAACGTCTATGGATTCCTGCGAGAGCAGGAATGACGAGTTTGTAATTTCAAATGCGTAACTCCTGTCATTAACAAATGTGATAGTCGATGAGGCCAAGCACCTCGCCCGCAGAGGCGTCACTGGACGGGTCCGAAGCAGCCGAATCGCCTCCATGGTGTCGGCGGGCGGATCCCTGAACGCCTGGGTCCAGTCTAGCCAGCGCGCAGACCCAACTCGCCCAGGCTCCGTCGGGCTGCATCGTCCAGCGACAGCCCGCCGTCCAATCCGGCATCGCACTTCCGTTGCAACTCCCTGAGCTGGTAGGCCACCGGCCGCATCCCTTCGGAGCGGTGACCCGCCGTCTCGGCCAGGGTCTCGTACGCTTGGTCCAGCGACCAGTAGAACGACAGCAGCCACGACAGTTCCCGCTCGTTGGCAGGAGCCGGCGCGTCGCTGATATCCAGGATGGTGTTCACCACCTTGGTATAGCGCAGAATGCCCGCCTTGTCCTGCTGGTCGCGGCCGTAGTAGCGCCGTCGCATCAACTCAACCACCCGCTGCGAGTAGTTGTCCTCTCCGTAGATGTTGACCGGCAGCCAATTCTCGCGCAGGTCAACCACCTCGTTGCCGTCGCCGTCCAGGATGGCAACCGCCACTTCCGAACGCAGCATCCCGTCGTACTCGAACTTGACCGCGTTCCGTAGCAGCGCTTCCTGCAGCATCATGGTCAACTCGCGCGGTATCTTGCGGTAGCGTGAACCGGACGCTTCCTCGTTGCTGTCGGCGCCCACTCCTCCGGTGTTGAAGGCGTAGTACTCCTGCGGCATCCCGCCCCAGGCCAACTGCTGCAGCACGTGGTACAGCAGGTTGGCGTTCTCGTCCTCCAGGCCGATGATGAACGGGTCGGAGAAATACTCCACGTACGGCCGGCCGATCGCGCCGATGGCCGCTCCCATCTGCACCGCCTCGCCATACATCAGCACCCTGATGTACTGCTCAAGGCTCAGCCGGCGCAGGGGCGGTATCACCGTGTTCTGCCGCATCACCTCCTGCCAGAATACCCGGTCCGTGTTTTCCATGGGCACGTGCACCGAGTCATTCAGCCTGCCACCGGTGATTTTCGAAATCAGTCCCGCCGCGCCCTTGCGCTGCAACAGGCCCTGCCGCGACAGGATCATCCGCATGTTGCGCACCGGGTTTTCCAGGTAGTTGGGTTCCTGGCTGTCCACGTGCACCGGCACGTTTTCCAGCGTCTCATCGGGGGACGTGACGCCCGGCGCGCCGCGCAGCACGTCGTACGTGATCGGATCGTCATCCCGCGTCAGGCCGAAGGGCACCGCGTAGAAGTTGTTCTCCGTGCCGTCGATGGCGTGGGAAATCATCGCGCGCCGCCCGCCCCGATTGCTGGGGACGGGATCATCCAGCGGTTGCAGCAGCACGATGTCGTCGTTCATCGGGTAGACCCCTTCCTCGGGGTCGGTGTCCAGCTTCAGCACTCCGGCCAGTTCGCTGTTGGCCAACTCCACCATGATGGTCAGCGTGCTCTTGCCGTGCAGCGACGGCCCCACGGTTACCAGCGCCGTGTTGGCGATGTCGCCGTCCAGCTTGCGCACCCGCGCCATGCTCAGCGCCGCCTGCACCGCCAGGCCGTTGTTCTGCTTCACCTGGTGCATGGCGATGGACAGGGGGCCCATCTTGTGCTCGCCCACGTAGTCGAACCCGAAGTGCAGCGAGAGCCCCCGCGTGGGCGCCTTGAACACCAGCTGCGTGATGCCGGCGTCCCGCAACTGCGCCTTGAGCCCTTCGTCCAGATCCAGGTCGTCCATCCAGTGCGGGACTGAGACCTCCAGGATGTGGGGCTCTTCCTGCCACTGGTCCTGAGGCAACTCGAAGGTGAGCCTCCGCCACATGTACGGAGCCTGCATGTACCTGGTGCCGAACAGCAGTTGTCGCGCATGAAAAGACCGACCTGGCGCGTCGCAAATCTGCCGGTCGGTCTGCACGATGCCCTTCTCCATATCAGGGTCAGGGCTGGCGAAGTGGGCTTCCATCTTCTCGCAAACTCGGTGGAATACCTGGGTGAACAGTCGCTGATTCTCCTCGGAGAACGCCAGCGCGTCCCGGTTGCGGGTGAACCCTTCCACGAAGTACTGCGTCAGGTCCGGCCGGCGCACCACGCCCAACTGGCTGAAAAACGCCAGCCCGCCGTTGTCCAGTCGGAACACCGTCTCGGGCCAGACTTTGCTCGAAGCTCGGCCGGCCGCATTGGCCTCGGCCGCCTCGGTTTCCAGGGCCCGCGCCTCCGCCAAGAGTTTCGAACGCTGTTGCTCCGGAAGGTCCTGGAAGATGGGCATCCGCGCCACGATCCACTCTTCCGACGGATTGTATAAGGGACTGTCGACGCGCTGGCCCCCCCGCGCTATCGCGCATAACCGCGTCAGCGCCGCCTCAAATTCGGGGACAATTGCGGGTCCGGACAGCGGCGACTTGGCATCGGGCCGGTCGGCGGTATTCGCGGTGGGGCTAGTCAAGGTATCTCTCCCAGGGAACGGACTCGACGCGCGTGACGGGGTGAGCCGTCAATCCTCGCGCAAGGCATCAGAACGATAAGCATTCCATCCGGCGGCAATCAGTTCAAAAGAAGGCAATTGGTTTGCAAAATCACGAGCCGCCGGCGCCAGTTTATGAGTGGAAAGCCTGAGAGAATATGCTACCCCTAACCGCAGTGAGTGTCAAAAACCCACGCCGCAATTTCTCACCGATTTCACGCTCCGGCGATGCCGTGTTGCTACAATCCCCGCCGGCCGAGCGATAGTGCCGGACCAGTGGTTTGCATGGGTTCATTCAATAGCAGGTTCCGCCAATATCGCCGCTTGGCGCTCGATCTGTCTGTTCGTTGTCGTGGGCGCGATCATATCGGTGGTCGCGGTTGTCTTTCTGCTCAACCTTGGGCTGACTGACCCCAGTCGCACCAGGGGTGACGTCGGGAGGATCGGCGACGTCGCTGGCATCGTCCAACTTTCTGCTGCCGCGGTCTCATCATCGTGGCCGGCGGGGTATTTGCCTACCGAAAACTGCAACTGTTCCGTGATTTCGAACCGCACCTGACGGTCACCCATTGCTTGAGCCATCGCCCCATCGGAACCCGATATGTACACATTCACATTACCGCCGCCCTCCATAACAGTTCCACGGTCAAAGTGGAAATTCACGAAGCGTTTTTCCGATTGATGCAGGGGGCTCCGTTGATGCAGGTGGCTCCGATGGACGATCACATAGCAGAACGGTTGTATGCGGACGCTTTCGACCAACATACCGGGGATATTTTGGATGTCCAGTGGCCTATGCTCGATGTTCTACCTCGGGCGTCCGGTACAACGGTCTCGACCATTGAGCCAGGAGAGACCCACTATGAGCCGGGCGAATTTATCGTATCCAACGAGGTCACAACCGTTCTCCTTTATTCATACTTTTACAACTCTGCTTACTCCGAAGGTTCGAGATCTGCCTCCGGTTGGGACCGTCACTACCGTGTATGATATCGTGTGAATCGAGCTTGGGATTACGCGGTGTTTCAGGAGGTCCCGATGCCGTCCAAAAATCCAAAGCCGGAGAGCAGGATGGCCGCAGAGGCGCCCGAAACTCGGGGCATAAAACCTCGGCTGTTTGAGGGAATGGAACCCAGGAAAAGTGGTCCCAAAGCTTGGCCTTCCGGTAAACCCCCCGGCGGCAAGTTGCCTCCTGAATCCAAACCTCGCACCTGACGAGTGCATTGAACCCTCACCCAGCGACCGAGGGACAGGATGGCCATGCTGCCTCCGCACCCCACAGACGAACACCTCACCCGCGCCAGAACCCAGCGCGACGCGGAGAACGCTGCCAAAAGCCACCGAGGCCGAGGGGTTACCTTCGGCGATGTTGCACTGCTCTCGGGATTGGGGCTCGCGGTAGTGGCGGTCATCACCTTGGCGGTTCTCGTGCTCATCTGACCGCCTCCGCCCCGAATCTCCTCCATAAACCCTGACGCCGGACATCCAATTGTGCAGACCCGGGCAGCATGGTTCACCGTGCTGCCTTTTTGATGACCCGGCGACACGAGCAAGCTGTCAGGTTCAGGAACCGCAGAACCCAAGCCGCAAAACGGATACAATAGCCTCATCACCAACCGCCCGACGAACCTGCTCGGATCCAACAGGCGAAAAGCCCATAACACTTCTCAGGAGGTGTTCCCATGGCCCCAACCATCAATACCCGCCTCCCCATCGGCGACATCCTTGACCAGCAGACCGACCGCTACCCCGACCGCGAAGCCCTGGTGCATACCGCCGCCGGCGACCGGTTCACCTACCGCCAGTTCCACGCCGAGGTGGAGCGCGTCGCCCGCGGCCTCATGTCCATCGGCATCGAGAAGGGCCAGCACGTCGGCATCTGGGCCACCAACTACACCGAGTGGGTCCTGACCCAGTTCGCCACCGCCAAGATCGGCGCCGTCCTGGTCAACGTCAACCCGGCCTACCGCACCCACGAGTTGGCCTACCTGCTGGAGCAGTCCCAGCTCACCGCCCTGGTTCTCATCGGCCGCTTCCGCACCTCCGACTACGTGGGCATGGTCAACGAGCTCATCCCCGAGTTGCTCGAAACGACGCCGGGCCGGTTGAACTCCGCCAATTTCCCCTTCCTCCGCCACCTCGTATTCATTCCGCCCCACGACGCGCCGGACGCGCCAACGCCCGAGGGCATGTGGCGCTGGAACGACCTGCTCACCCACGCCGAGCAGGTGAGCGCAGCAGACCTCCAGGCCCGCCAGGTCCAGTGCGGCCCCGACGACCCCATCAACATCCAGTACACCTCGGGCACCACCGGCAACCCCAAGGGCGCGACCCTCACCCACCACAACATCCTTTCCAACGCACTCCACGTCGGCGACTGTATGGAGATGGACGAACACGACCGCCTCTGCATCCCCGTGCCCTTCTACCACTGCTTCGGCTGCGTCATGGGCACTCTGAACTGCGTCGTCCACGGCTCCACCATGGTCATTCCCGCCGAGCACTTCGACCCGCTCCAGACTCTCACCGCTATATCCGACGAACGCTGCACCGCCGTCCACGGCGTGCCCACCATGTTCATCGCCCAGCTCAGCCATCCCGACTTCGCCCAGTTTGACCTCGGCTCCCTGCGCACCGGCATCATGGCCGGCTCCCCCTGTCCCATCGAGGTCATGCGCGAGGTCATCGACCGCATGGGCGCCGAACGCGTCACCATCGCCTACGGCCTCACCGAGGCCTCGCCGGTCATCACCCAGACCCTCGCCGACGACAGCATCGAGCGTCGCGTCTCCACCGTGGGCAAGGTCCTGCCTAACGTGGAGGTACGTCTGGTCGACCCCGACACCGACCTCGAAGTGAGCGCCGGCCAGCAGGGCGAGCTCCAGACCCGCAGCAGCATGGTCATGCTGGGCTACTACAACCTGCCCGACGCCACCGCCGACGCCATCGACACCGACGGCTGGCTCCACACCGGCGACCTCGCCACCGTCGATGACGAGGGCTACTACAAGATCACCGGCCGCCTCAAGGACATGATCGTTCGCGGCGGCGAGAACGTCTATCCCCGAGAGATCGAGGAGTTCCTTTACTCCCATCCGGACATCGACGACGTGCAGGTCATCGGCGTCCCCGACCAGCGTTTCGGCGAAGAGGTCATGGCCTGGGTCCGCCTCAAGCCCGACGCCGACGCCACCGAGGACTCAATCCGCGACTTCTGCCGCGGCAAAATCGCCCACTACAAGGTGCCTCGCTACGTCAAGCTCACCGACGAGTTCCCCATGACCGTCACCGGCAAGGTCCAGAAGTTCCTCATGCGCGAGCAGTCCATCGAAGAGCTGGGCCTGCAAGCGGCGGCCAGCGTGGAGACCGCGTGAAGGTCTTGGTCCCGCGGGGTTACGCACGATGTTGATGCACGAGAAAACCCTTGCGTTTCATCCACCCGCGCCTGTGCGTTTACAAACGATCATCCCATTCCGGGGGCTTGTCAAGTGTCGCTCGGGCCGTTAGCTTGAACGAGAAGCCGGAAGATGTCCGCAATCACCAAGAGCAATTCATCGTCTGCCATTTTCCCATACAGATGACCCATCCGATTTGCAGACAACGTACGTACTTGATCAGTCAAGACCCATGAGGGCGACTTGGGCATTTGGACTGACTGGATTCGGCGCGAAGTCGGACGGCTCTCGTGGACTTCACTGGAACTAATCAGCGATACGATGACCAATTGGGAGGCAGCGTTGAAATGGTCGTTGCTAAGGATGAGAGCAGGTCGCGGGTTACCCTGCTCATGGCCCACGACATCGTAATCTCGCTCGATATTTGCTTGCCTGATCTCGCCCCTCAGTAGCAAGGCCATGCTTTGGAGTCCTCTTCCAGACCCGATTCTGCCAACGCAATACCTTCTGATATCTGTGCCGGAGTCATGGTCAAATCTCGGGATGGCTCTTCCGACATCTGTCGGCGCGCAAATTCGAACGAAACCGCAGAGTAGATGACATGACCCAGCCTGCTTACCGCGTAGCACAACGCATCCAACTCGTTTGGAAACTGCGCCAAGGTGATCGGTGCGACTATGCTGCTGGGCGAGATGGCCTCTAGCCAATCAGTAACCACCCGTTCTCGCTCATCCTCGTCGTAGACGTCTGTAACCGACGTCAGAGCCTTTGACAATGAGTCCCGGTCCATGCTGCCAATCCAATCTTGGAGCATTGTTTCCAGTTCATCGACACGCTCGTTCGTGAATCCGTCAGCGGCGAGTTGCGCACGCCAGCCTAGATAGTCAAGATGAGTCAGTTTTTCGATGGTAGGGGCCAGCAGAGCGATTGGATCTAAATCGTCCCTATTCGTGAACATGCTGTCCACGATGGGACGTTCCATGGCCATAGTCATGGTCTCTCCTCCGTCCCGCTAATTGCTACTTCTATGGTACCGCAACACACCGGGTGGCACCCTAGCGTAGCGGGGATTTTATGGGTGCAACCCGTGAATGTCCAGCGCGACCACCACTCGGCACACCACGTGAATGGTACCGCCAAGAGCCCATCACGCAATACGGCGTAGATGAACCCTACTCACGCCGCTAGCAGTACGATCTCGTAACCGCGACACAACCCGGCAGCCCACAAACCGTTCCACCTAGCCTGACACCATGCCGTCTGCAATTGCAATCGCGGCGCGGCGATGTCGCCGTAGCCAATAGGTAGCGCTCAATCGAGCCCCGAAACACAGTCCTCGGGTCGGCGTAAATGATGGAACCATAAGGCCAGTGCCGCTCTACCACGACGTTGCGCCCAACGCAGCCACCAACGCCTCCGCCTCCGCAGGTCCCCGCAGCTCAATCACCCGCAGGTGCGGAAAGTCCCCGCCATCCAGGATCCGCCGGTAATCCTGCCGCACCCGCCGGTAGCTGGTGATGGCCCACAGGATGATCGAGTCGCGGCTGAGGAACGATTGCCTGAAGCCTTCCCGGTTGCCCGAGAACAGCTCCTCCTGGGTAATCACCCGCCTGGTGGTCCGGGAAAGCGCCCGCCACAACACCACGCGGAAGGGATAGTTGAGCCACACGACAGTCGTGGCTCGCCCCCAGACAATGTCCCGCACGGAGCTGTAGTTGCCATCCATAACCCACCGCTCTCCCGCCGCAGCCTCGCCAGCCATCCGCCGGATCTCGTCCACCGGCCGCTCCTGCCACCCCGGCTTCCAGTGAATGGCGTCCAGCTCGGTGTGGGGTGATCCCAGCGCCCGCGACAGCTGCCGCGCCAGCGTCGTCTTGCCGGAGCAACTCGACCCGACCACTGCTACCCGCTCCATCGCCCGATTTACGTCCTCATCCGCCATGATCATTTGAGGGTACCGCCGCATCGAACCTCCGCCACATTAGGTTTGTGATCCTGCGGCAACAGCATCTTCTCCGCAATGATACTCGTCAACTCCGAGCGGTTGACGCTACTCACCCCACCCTAGCCGTATCCCGCCCCGTAATCTACAATGGACATGCTATCTATACCCGGCGCGTCACAATCGACAGAATCTGCGCCGTCATCCTCAGGAGGGACCCGTTTTGAAGGTTAAAGCTGCCGTTTTGTGGGAAGTTGGTCAGCCTCTCGATATCCGCGAGGTCGACCTCGATGAGCCGAAGGCCGGCGAGGTCCTGGTGAAGGTCGGTTCCGCCGGCATCTGCCGCAGCGACCGCCACTTCATGCACGGCGACGCCCCCATCGCCATCCCCGTCGTCCTCGGACACGAGGGCGCCGGAACCGTCGTCCAGACCGGCCCGGGCGTCACCCTCGCCTCTGAGGGGGACCAGGTCATCCTGTCCTTCGTGCCCGCCTGCGGACGCTGTCGCTCCTGCCTCGAGGGCTACAGCAACCTCTGCGACCTCCACGGGGCCACCGGCGCCAACATGCTCGACGGCACCACCCGCCTCCACGCCGAGGGCAAGGACGTCCACCACATGGGCAAGGTGGCCTGCTTCGCCGAGTACGCCGTCATCCCCGAAACCGGCGTGGTGCCTCTCTCCGACTCCATCCCCATGGACAAGGCCGCCATGATCGGCTGCTCCGTCACCACCGGAGTCGGCGCGGCCATCTACAGCGCCGAGATCAAGCCCGGCAGCACCGTCGCCGTCATCGGCTGCGGCGGCGTCGGACTCAACGTCATCATGGGCGCGGCCCTCGCCAACGCCAGCCAGATCATCGCCGTCGACATCCGCGAGGCCCAGCTCGAGTTCGCCATGCGCTTCGGCGCCACCCACACCGTCAACGCCGCCGACCAGGACCCGGTTCGCCAGGTCAAGGACCTCACCGGCGGCCGCGGCGCCGACTACACCTTCGAGGTTTTCGGCAGCGGGGACACCACCAAGGCTGCCTATGACATGGCCGCCAAGCGCGGCATCGTCACCGTCGTCGGTATCGCCCCCTGGGGCCAGGAAGCCGGCATCAACGCCGTCGACCTCGTCCGCAACGAGAAGACCCTGCGCGGCTCCTACTACGGTTCCGCCCGCTCCCGCACCGACATGCCCGTCATGGTCGACCTCTACCAGTCCGGCAAGCTCAACCTCGACGACCTGGTCGTGCGCCACTACACCCTCGACCAGATCAACGAGGCCTACGACGACCTCGACCGCGGCGAAATCGGCCGCGGCGCCATCATGTTCGACTAATGGGTTCTTCGCAGGGGCGGATGATCATTCGCCCCCGCAACCTCCTCCGTCATACGCCCATCATGGCTACGGAAGCGACCCCCGTCACCGCATCGGACCACGCCCGCGCGGCTTGGGACATGCTGGCAGAGTCGGACCGCCAATTCGCCGCGCGACGGCATTTGCAGGCCTCTGCGACACTCTGGAAAGCAACGGCCCACGCGGTGATGGCGGTGGCCGCCCACCGCGGCTGGCCCTGCGACGGCAGCCGCCGGGATCTGAGACTGGCCGTCGAGCGTTTGGGCGAAGAAACGGGGAATGAACTTATACCCTCAAAGTACATCTATGCTGAAACCTTCCGCGAAAACGCGGAAACGGACTTCATGGAATATCGCTCCCTGGCCTATGATGGGGCCAGGGCCCGCGATTTCATCCGTTCCCTTTTGACTATGGCATGCTGACGGATGACCACGCAGCGACTGCTTTGGCCTTCCTGGACGCATCGGACCGAGAATTCGCAGCCGGAGATCAACTGCAAGCATCGGAGAAACTCTGGGGAGCCGCAACTCACGCCCTGATGGCAATTGCCATGCAGGGCGGTCGTCGCCTCGGCAGCCATAACTCGTTCCGCGACACGGCTGAGCAGCTGTCCGACGAACACAGCGACGCGTCAATCGAGTACGGATTTGCCCACGCCGAAAGGTTCCACCGCAACTTTTACCACGCCGACATTGGTGACTACGAACTCGATGTTCTGCGTCGCCGCGTTCACGACTTTGTCCACCGGGTGTTGTCATTGCTCGGTTGAGGAGATGTAGAAATGCCCCGCCTATCCGTCCTGTCAGAAGTCCAGCGCCAGATGCTGCAGTTCTTCCCCTGCATGGAAGCTGACGGCACCCCCTGGTCGCCGCTCTCGAAGCCGTTGAACCAGACCACGGCCGCCATCGTCACCACCGCCGGTCTCCACCTGCGCGACGACAAGCCCTTCAACCGTGACCATCCCGGCGGCGAGTCCACCTACCGCGTCATCCCCAGCGACTCCGACGCCGCCGACATCGTCCAGAGCCACTTCAGCATCGGCTTCGACCGCACCGCCATTTACCGGGACATCAACATCACCTTCCCCATGGATCGCGTGCGCGAACTGGCCGAGCGCGGCGTCATCGGCTCCGTCGCTCCCAATCACTACTCGTTCATGGGCGCCCTTCGCGACTGCACCGTCGTCGCCGAGCAGACCGGACCCGAGGTCGCCCAGCGCCTCAAGGCCGAAGGGGTCGACCTGGTCCTGCTGACCCCCACTTGACCCCTCTGCACCCACGCCGTGAGCGTGCTTGCCCGGGTCTTTGAGGAAGCCGGCCTGACCACCGTTGCCATCGCGCTCGTGCGCGAACACGCCGAGCGCGTCCAGCCGCCCCGTGCCCTGTGGGTGCCCTTTTACTTCGGCTACACCATGGGCAAACCGGACGACCCCGATTACCAGCACCAGGTCCTCGCTGCCGCCCTGGGGACGCTGGACGCCGCCGCCGGCCCAGTCCTCGCCGACTATCCCGAGGATGCCGGCCCATTGGGCATGCCGCAGGCCTCCGAGGTGGCGGCATCGACCAACGGCGACACGGTCAAACCCCTGGACGCTGCCGACGAGATCACCGCCCTGCGCGGCTACTACGAGCGCTGGCAGGAACAGCGCGGCCGCACCGCCGTGGGCGTCACCGGCATCCCCCAGCGACGCTTCCGTGGCATCATTCGCTTCCTGGAAGCCTACGCCGAGCGCGACGACGCCGACATGGACGAGCGTCCCGCCGATGTGTCCGTGCCCCAGTTCGTCCGCTACTGCGCCGACGACCTCAAGGCCTTCTGCTACGAGGCCCGCATGGCCCAGCGTCCCAGCGACACCGAGGCCGACATCCACACCTGGTTCTGGAGCGAGACCGCCGTGGGCTCCCTCATCGACAGCATCACCCAGCGCCTCAACGCCACCGGCGACGCCAAGCTCCAGGCCACGGCCTACGGCCTCTCTCGTTAGCGCAATCTCGATGTCCGGCCTTGCCAACCCGTGGGGCCGGACATCTCCTAAACCTCCGGCCCGTCCCCACCACCGGGCGCGTCGTCGGGAAGCGAAGACCGCGATCGGGATACGGCCGGC
This sequence comes from SAR202 cluster bacterium bin87, assembly GCA_002238825.1. Taxonomy (GTDB): domain Bacteria; phylum Chloroflexota; class Dehalococcoidia; order Lucifugimonadales; family UBA3495; genus Bin87. The sequence continues at coordinate 300,024 of MPNC01000004.1, forward strand.
CTTGGCACGCTTGAAACCTGCGGCGGCAGCGGCGTCCCGTCCTGCGGGTTCCACCCGTCAGGGAAGTGCAGCGTCCGCACCGGGTAGTTGATCGTGATCCCTTCCTCGGTCAGCCGGGCGTGCAACTGCTTGATCAGCTCGCTGCGCACCTCGAAGCTGGCCAGCCGGTCCTTCGCCTGCACGAACAGCCAGAAGTCCACGTTGCTCTCGCCGAAGTTCTCGTATCCGAAATAGGCCCCGTAATCCAGCACGGCTCCCGGATGTTGGGCCAGTACGTACTCCATAACCTCCTGGCCAACCCCTTCCACCCTTCCCAGGTCGCTCTCGTAGGCCACGCCGCAGGTCAGGTACACGTTCACGTGCTCGTCGGGCTTGCTGTAGTTTGTGATGACGGAATCGGCGAACCGCGAATTGGGGATTATCACCAGGTTGTTGCCCCAGGTGCGTAGCCGGGTGCTCCGCCAGTTCACGTCCACCACGTACCCGCTGACCCCGCCGTCCATGTCAATGTAGTCCCCCGGGTTGACCACGCCCTCGGTGATGACGTAGGTCCCGGCGAACAGGTTGCTCAGCGTCGGCTGTATCGCCAGCGCCACCGCCAGCCCGCCGATGCCCAGCCCCGCGATCAGCGGCGTGATGTTGACGCCCAGCACGTCCAGCGACACCATGACCGCCATCGCCGCCACGACCAGCAGCAGGCTGCGTCGGGCCAGGGGCAACGCCCAGCTGCTCGTATTCGCCGCCGGCGTGCTCGCCAGGTACTCCTGCAGCCAAATCAGACCGCTGGTGCCCATCACGTTGATCATGTACGCGCCCACCGCGATGGCCGCGACGGAGAATACCCGATCCACCACGGTATCGATGGCGTGCGGCAACTCCAGCGGTATCTTGATCGCCAGGTACACCCCCAGCAGGATGATGTACGCCGTCACCGGCCCCTTGGCGTTGGACACCAGGTGGTCGTCCAGCTCTCCCGGGAACACGCTGGTCGCCCTCAGCAGCAGCCGGAACAGGATCCGGCTGAACAGCACCGCGAAAACCACGGCCCCAACCACTATCCCCAGGCTCACCAGCAGGTCATGCCACTCCAGCCCGATGGCCGCCGCCGCCGCGACCACCTCCAGTAGCCAGTTGTTCAGGGTATCTGCCATGACTTGCCTACGTTCGTGCCACCGTGATCAGTTTCGCCGGGAAAATTAGTTAGGAGTCACGCGCTTAAAATTACAAACCCGTCATTCCTGCTTTCGCAGGAATCCATAGACTTTACAGTGAACGAATCGGGAACAACTGTTAACCGATTTTGGCCACTGAATTCCCGCGAAAGCGGGAATGACGGTTGTTATGCTGCCCAACTGCGTAAGTCCTATTAGTTTCTCCGGTCAAGCGCCATCGCTTCGACGATGAGCGGCAACATTTCACCCGCCGGACCCGCAACCACCACATCGGCGGCGGCGGTGAGCTGAGTTGGCTCAGGATTAACCTCGATTATCCTGGCTCCCCGCTCCCGGGCCACCAATGGCAACTGCGCGGCCGGGTTCACCGCTCCAGACGTCCCCACCAGCAGCATCGCGTCGCACCGCTGCGTCTCCGCGAAGCACGAATCCAGCACCGCCCGCGGGATGGGCTCACCGAACATCACCGTGTCCAGCTTGATGACCGCGCCGCATTCTGCGCACAGCGGCGGCACGTCAGTGATCGCGTGCCTCGCCCGTGGACGCCGCCATCCACACCCGATACAGCGCAGGTAGTTGCGATTGCCGTGGATCTCCAGCAGGTTGCGGCTGCCCGCCCGCCCGTGCAGGTCGTCCACGTTCTGCGTGATCACGGCCCGGATGATGCCGGCGCTTTCCAGTTCCGCGATGGCAACGTGACCCGGGTTGGGCTCGGCGTTGTCCACCGCGTCCTTGAGGTCGTAGGTCGGATTTCCCGGCGTCACCTCATCGCTGAGCCGCTTCTCCCACCAGTCCTGCGGGTCCCGTGCGAACACCCGGTACGACAGGTTGCTCGGTTGCCCGTACTTGGTCCACAGCCCATCCGGCCCGCGAAACGAGGGAATGCCGCTCTCCACCGAAAGGCCGGCTCCGGTCAGCGCGACGGCGTACTCGGCGGCCGCCAGGATGGCTGCTGCCTCGGCCACTGGATCCATGCTGGTCATGCCTGATTCGCCTCGCGTGTCACCGCGCCGTCGGCCACGCGGAAGTAAGCGGCGCTATCGCCCAGGGCTGCGCGCACCGGCCCGACATCGGTGGTGGTGACCAGAGTCTGGCGATAGCGGGCGACCTTTTGCAAGACCCTGTCCCGCCGTCGGTCGTCCATTTCCGAAAATACATCATCCAACAGGATGATCGGATCATCGCCACGTACCTCTGCAAGATATTCCGCCTCCGCTAGGCGCAACGCCAGCGCGATGGTCCGCGCCTCGCCCCGGGACGCAAAGGACGACGCATCCAGACCGTTCAGGTACGTCACGAAGTTGTCGCGGTGCGGCCCCACCGCCGTTATCGCGGTGGCCTGCTCCCGCGCCGCGCCGCGTTGCAACTCCTGCCGAAACGCCGCCGCGGTATCCTCCGCGCCCTCCCCGGGCGGCACGCTGGGCAGATAATCCAGCGTCAGCGCCTGTTCCGGTTCGCCCAGTTCGCCGTGCTGCCGACGGGCAAAAGCGGACAGCCGGGCCAGCGCCCGGGATCTCCCGAAGGTCACCGATGACCCCGCCTGGACCAACTGCTCGTCCCAGTACTCCATCTCTTCCGGATCGACGTGTCCCTCCCGCCGCCGGCGCAGCAGGCCGTTCCGGTTCCGCAGGGCGGCCTGGAAGCGTTGCAGCGCCTGCAGATACGACCGGTCTGCCTGGGAGATCAGTACGTCAAGATAGCGCCGGCGATTCGAAGGTGAACCCAGCACCAGGTCCAGATCGTCTACGGAAAAGAGCGACGCCGCAATCCGGCCAACCAGGCCGGCAGCGGTGGCGGGCTGACGGTTGACGCGGATCTGTTTGGAAACCGGGGGCAGCGTGGCCGGCCCGGAGCCGTCTTCCTCCCCACCTTCTGCGCCGGCCCCCCGCACCGTGGGCTGGTATCCGATCACCACCGTGAGCGATTGCCCATCGACACAGGCGGTTCCGGTGATGTAGGCGGCTGCGGCCTCGCGCGCCGCGTCGAAGTTGAGCACCTGGCGCTCGCGCTCCGCCCGGAAGGACCGGCCGATGGCCAGAGTGTAGGCCGCCTCCAGCAGGGAGGTTTTGCCCTGGGCGTTGCCGCCGTGGAACACCGACACCCCCGCCGGCGGCGCGATGTTGGCTTCACGGAAATTGCGGTAGTTGACGAGGCTGAGCCGCGTGATGCTGGCCAAAGGGCGGACCCGGACCGGCTAGTGGTCGGCGAAGACGTAGCGGCCTTCGTGCTTGCCCGCCTTGGCCAGCAGCTTCAGCAGCGTCTGGTCCGCTTCCTGCCCGAATCCGATGGTATGCACGATCAGCGTGGAAACCTTGTCATCCGAACCGAGCAGCGAAAGCAGCTCCGCCTCGGTGGTCACGCTGGGCGAATCGACACAGGCCCGGCCCGGCGCAACTCCCAACTGGTGCGGGCACTCCTGCAGGCTGGCGGGATTGAACGGCACGTAGGCCTCGTCCCCGTTCGCCTCGCTGGACACGCGGCTGCACACCTGTCCCTCCGCCGCGTCGATGTCCGGAGGACATACCGTTGCGCTGGCGGGATCAATCACGCTGAATCCCCCGTCAGAACCGTCGGTCAGCAGCACGATGGCGTTGGACCTGGTGGGGTCGTCAAGTTCTTCCAGCAGGCCGTGGGCATCTTTCACGGCGTCGTGGATGTAGGCCGGCTTGTCATGGGTCTCCATGTCGTTCACGGCGCTCAGCCACGCCGCCACCGCTTCGCCCGATTCTCCAAACGAGGACATCTCCACCAATGGGTCGGTTTCGTCGGTGAAGGTCATCAGGGCCGCGCGGCTGTTCTCCGCCGCCGTTCCGCTGTTCGGGTCCACGTAGGGCAGCACCACGTCCAGCAGCGCCTTTTTCACCACTGGCAGATTGCCCCCGTCCTCGATGCTCCGGCTTACGTCCACCAGGAACACGGTGTTGGTGTTGTCGAAGTACAGCGAGGCCAGGACCTCGTTCAAAGGCGTACCCGTTGGCGCCTCTTCCGACGCCCCGAAGTCCGGCGCCGCTATGTCGATGCCGTTTTCGTCGGTTACCAGCCAGTAGATCCCATACGCTATTGCAGCGAGGATGAGCAGCGCCAGCAGGATACCCAGAACCGCCAGGAGTTTCTTGTAATCGAACCCCCGTCGCGGTTCACCGTAGCTGATGTGGTAGGTCACCACGGCTGGTCACACCCAGATGAGCACGAGCGTCGTTCAGTTGTCCCGAGCGCAGCCTTCGCAGTAACCGTAGAAGTCCACGCGCTGCGACGAGATCTGGAAGTCCGTATTCGCGCCTATCGCCCGCTGCAGGTCGGCCACGCCGTCCTGGCCCACGTCCGCATCCACCACTGCGCCACAGCCCAGGCATACCAGGTTGGCGTGGGGCGAAAGGTTCGCGTCATAGCGGGACTGCTTCTGGAAGGGCAGTTCCCGGACGACGCCCGCCCGCTCCAGCATCGCCAGCGTTGAATACACCGTAGCCAGGGTCACATAGGGGAAGAAATCACGCACTCTCTCGAATATGTCGCGCACCGTAGGGTGGTCCGCCGAGTTGACCACCACCTCAGCGATGGCCAGGCGTTGGGGCGTCAGCCGGATCCCCAGCGGCTTCAAACGTGCGACGAGATGTTCCTGCGTAGTCACAATATCGAACTCGTAGATCGTATGGCTTACCCAGTATAACACCGGACGCTCGGTGTCGTGCGACGGTTGCTCCGCACAATATCACGTCGCTGCCCGCGTACGGCGGGCGCGCCCGCCACCCGAAGCGAGTTCGTTGGAACACGCGTGTGGGGGAGGCCATGCAACCTCCCCCACACGCAGTGTCGCAATGGTCCGGCTTAGAGGCGTCCGCCGCCGCCGGACACTCGCTCGTTGACCCCGTAGAACACCGAGTCCAGCTTGTGGAAAACCTGGATCCGGGAGCGCGCCGTCTCCACCACGAAGATGCGACCCTCGTCGTCGCACTCCACGGCAATCGGGCCCCAGAACAGCTTCTCCCGGTCAAGGCCCTGGGAAATCTTGCGCTCCTCCCACATTTCGGGATTCGCGTCCAGCTTGCCCATGCCCCACTGGGATATGGTGCCCTCTCCATAGGTCATCCCGGCGAACGATCCGTCGGGGTGGAAGATCTGCAGCCGGTCGTTGTTCCAGTCGGCCACGTAGATCGAGCCCTCGTTGTCCACCGCCACGTCGGTCGGACGGTTGAACTGGCCGGGGGCATCCCCCGTCTCGCCGAACTGCAACAGGAACTTGCCGTCGGCCGTGAACTTCTGGATGCGGTCGTTGCGCCAGTCGGCGACATAGACGCTCCCGTCCTGGTCAACCTCAATGCCAAACGGCATGTTGAACTGGCCGGGCCCGTCGCCGAACTCACCCCACTGACCGATGTACTCACCGTCGGCGGTGAGCATTTGCACGCGGTGGTTGTTGCAGTCCACCACGTACAGGGTCCCGTTGGGTGCGAACGCCATCCCGGTGGGCTTGTCCCACTGGCCATCGCCGTCGCCCGGGCGCTCCCACTTGGTGAGGTACTCGCCGTCGGGGGAGTAGATGCTGATGCGGTCCAGGTACTCGTCCGCCAGGTACACGTTGCCGTTGGGGCCCACGGTAATCGCGGTCGGCCAGATGATGGCCCCGTCCGTGGACACAGCCTCGCCGTCGCCCTGTTCGAACACGCCCTTGGCAAACTCGCCGATGAACTCCTCGCCCACCGTGCACATGGTGATGCGCTTGCCGTCCGGCCGGTAGTCGTAGGAGCGGTTGGCGACGTACATCACGTCTTCTTCGCCTCGGGCCATTGCTGTGGGGTTGCGGAACCCGGGGCCGGAGAATTCCGCCCGGCCGATGGTGTGGCTGTACTGCAGGTCAATGCCTATGGCGGGCAGCGCCTTGGGGTTGATGGTTGTGGTCATAAAGTATTCCTCCGTTGGAACGGATAACGGGTTCTGCCGTCGGTGTGGGCGAATAACCATTCACCCTGATGCGTCGGCTAGATGATCACGCGTACCCGGTCTCTGTCATTGCGAGCGCAGCGTGGCAATCTCGTTAGTGTAAGGAACACTGCTCCGGTAACGAGATCGCCACGTTGCTGCGCTCCTCGCGATGACAAACTGGGTACACCTGAGGGCTAGATGAAGTTGAACTTCTCGAACGTCCCGTTCACCAGCGGCTGAGCATCCAGACCCATCCAGTTCTCCGCCAGGTCAGTGTAAATGCTGCGGAAGTCGTTGTTGAAATGCAGGTCGCCTTCCAGGAGCTTGTCCTCTTCCAGCGACGGATACTGGCCGTAGAGGCCGCCCTTCACGTTGTCGCCCACCACGAACGCGACGCCGCCGCTGCCGTGGTCGGTGCCGGAGCCGTTGTCGTGCACCCGCCGCCCGAACTCGGTGAACACCAGCAGGGTCACGTTGTCGGAGGCGTTGTGCTCGCGCAGGTCGTCCATGAAGTCGGCAATGGCGTTGGAGGTGTTGCCCCACAGGCTCGCGTGCGCCGCCAGCTCGCCGGCGTGCGTGTCAAAGCTGTTGTAAGGAGCCGTGGTGTACAGGATCCGCGTGCCGAACCCGGCCAGGTGAACCTGGGCGATGTTCTTCATGTATTGGGCCACCACGTCCTGGCCGTACTCAATACTGGAGCTGTACATCTCCGGCGCGGTGCTCAGGATGTCAGCGCCCTTGAGCGCGTCCGTTCCCGTCTGCGACAGGTAGTCCACCACCGCGCTGCGGCCGAGCGTGGGCGAGTACATCTTGGAGAAGATGTCCAGCGCCTCCATCCGTTGATCCTCGGCGTCAATGCCGGTCAGCACGCCGTAGGTGGCCAGGTTGCCCACCGAGGCCACCGGCACGCCCGGGGCGGCCAGCGCCCGCGGCAGCCCGCGACCGAAGTTCACGCCGGTCAGCACGTTTTCCTTGTTGGGGTCAATCTCGCGGATGACGCGACCCAGCCAGCCCTCGGTGCCCTGCTTGTCGGGCTCGCAGGTGTGCCAGATGTCCATGCTGCGGAAGTGGCTGCGGTTGGGGTTGGCATAGCCCACGCCCTGGATGACGGCAACCTTGCCTTCGTCATACAGCCTCTTCAAAGGCCCCATGTTGGGGTTGAGGCCAACAAACCCGTCGAGGTCCAGGGCCTGGCCCTCAGGCACCCGCACCGACGGGCGATTGTCGTAATACAGCGGATCCCCGTGCGGCACCAGCGTGTTCAGCGCGTCGTTGCCGCCGGAAAGCTGGAGCACCACCAGCACCGGATCTTTCTTCGTAGCGGTCATGTTGTTTCTCCTTGTGGTGAGGTCGGAGCACAGCGCCTGGTGATCCTGCAGGGGCGAATAATCATTCGCCCCTACGTTGGCGGCCCTATGCGAACTGGTACTCCTGGGTGCTCACGATCAGTTGCAGGGTCTGGGCGATGGTATCCGAGTATTCGGGCGACCCCGGAGCGGGATTGCCGACGAACGCGACCAACTGCTCCTTGGTCTCGGAAGCCAGCTCGTAGGCTCCCACCATCTCCAGGCATCGGTCAACGATGCCCTCTGCTGTGCTCACCTGCTCGCTGTCCAGCCGGGATACGATCTCGCGAATGCCCGGCAGGCTGGTGTTCCCAACCTGGTCGGCCGCAAAGTTGATCCGCTCCACCAGCGTGCCCGAGTCGATCCACTCGGCGCCGGTGTGCCAGCCCTCCACGGTGGGCGGGTTCATCAGGTCCTGCCCCATGTAGCGGATGGTGTTGGCCAACGGCTGCAGGCCCAGCTTCGGCGACGTGAAGTCCTGCACCAGGCGCATCGTGCCGATCACCACCTCGGTCGGGCTCTTCACCTTCTCGAAGCGGGCGTTCTTGAAGAAGTCGGAGTTGAACATGACCCGCAGCATGGCGGTCAGGTTGTAGCCGGAGTCGAAGTACGTCCGCTCCAGCAGCGCGATGGCTTCGGGGTCCCGCGGCGCCGTATTCTGCCAGGCCGGCACCTGCACCTCGTCGGCCACGAAGAAGTTGTACAGGTGGCGCGAAACGAAGCGGGCCGCTGACTGCTGCCGGGCGATGATTTCAACGATGTCGTCGCCGTTGAAGTTGCCCGTCTCGCCGAGGAACGTCTTCTGGTCGTTGTCGTGGTCGTAGGGGTTGTAGATGAAGTTCGACTCGTACCGCCCGTAGGGGTAACGCGGTACGGCGTTGGTGATGGTCCAGCCGGTGAAGGCGCGGGCCGCTTCCTTCACGTCATCCTCGGAATAGTTGGCCTGGCCGTCCATGCCGACTCCCAGGGAGAACAGCTCCAGCAGCTCGCGGCCCCAGTTCTCGTTGATCGCGCCCTTGTGGCTCATGCAGTTGTCCAGGTAGAACACCATGGCCGGGTCGCGGGACAGGCCCTTCAACAGGACGTCGAAGTTGCCCATGCCCAGGTCGCGGAACATGTCCAGCTGCAGCTGGATCTGCCGCCCGTGCTCGCACTTGGAGTTGCCCGTGCACAGGATCCCGTGCCAGAAGAGGGCCATCTTCTCCTGCAGCGGGCGCTTGGTGTTGATCATCCGGTAGGTGATATACGCCTGGTTAACTTCCAGCGCGTTCATCTCCTTCCAGTCGACGAAGTGCCGCTCCAGGATGTCCATCTCCAGGTCAGGCTGGGCGATGGGGTTGAGCAGTTCTTCGACGGTGGCTTCGTAGCCGTCGGCGGCGCGCTGTTCCAGCTCGGCGTAAGTGGCGCCGAAACCGGCCCGACGCATCAGGTGCGCCATCTGGGCAATTTCCTGGTTGGTGGGCATGGCCTTTACCTCCTGGGTGGTCTGACGGGTTTCATCTCGGCCGAGGCCAATCCACGACGGTCGCTGCACGCGCAACGCATGCAAAACGCGCCCCGGATAACCATTATCGGATGGCCGCATACTACTCGCCGGCCCGTTTGAGTGTCAAGAAAAGCGGGAGCGCGGCCGCGCTCCCTGGGTCGTACGTACCAAGGGTTGTGGCGAGCGTCGCAAAGACGCGCCAGCGGTCCGCGTTAGAAGGGCGGCGAGAACCCGTCCTTCCCCTCGCCCAGTTCTGGGAGCATATCCCGCAGCACTCCGAACACCATCCGGTAGTGCTCCAGATACTCCTCCCTGAAGGACTCCCGATCACAACCCAACTTTTCCGCCATCAAGTCGAAGGCTTTATCCCGGGTCCCTGCCAGGAACTTGCCCCGTTGGAAATGAAAAGGCTGCGCGATGAACTTTCGAACTCCGGTTTCGTTCAATGCGTCCGCAAAAGCATAGGGACTAGTCACCATCAGCAACGGCGTCATGGTGATGCAGGTGTCTATCCCTTCCCTCTGAACATCGCCAATCGCCTGCAATCTCACCATGTTCGAGGGACAAAACGGCTCAAACGTGCGCCGGATGTCCTCATCGTCGGTGGTCACGGTCATGTTGACTTGGACACGCCCGCCCTGCTCCTCAATCTTCTGAAACAGGTCGCAATCCCGCGTCACGGTCGGACTGCGCGTCTGCACGACCAGCTTGGGCTTGTGCCGTTCCGCCATGATCTCCAGAATGCCGCGAGTCAGCTTGATCTCCCGCTCCACCGGCTGATATGGGTCCGTCACGCTGCTCATATAGATGAGTTTGCCGTCCAGCGACCCCGCCTTGCGCTTCGCCATCAACTCAACGGCGTTCTCCTTGACATCAACCCAGTAGCCCCACGAATCGCGACGTTTCACGTCCCGGCTGAAAAACGCCGCATAGCAATAGGTACACCCAAAGGAGCAGCCGCTATACGGGTTCAAGGTGAAGTCATACTCCCCCATGAATCCCGTAGCCCGCGTCAAGATCTCGCGTGCCGGCGCGTAGCAGAGCGCTGTCTCGCCGATCAGGCACGGACGTTCGTCCACCACTTTCGAGCCGTCCTCCTGGAACAATGCGGGCTGTATCGGCGCGGCAGACATGGCAATCAACGTTTGCTATAGCACAAGAAAGCTACGTCGTCGCGAAACCATTCCACTGGGCGAGATGTCAGGAAACTTTCTACGAACTTGGCGTCGTCATTGGCCATTGTCGGCAAATGCGGTTTTACCAGCCGTTCGAAAATCTCCTGCCGATAATTCGTTAAGCCGCCCAACTCTCCGTCAATTTGCTGCTGCATACGTCCAAACTCGTGCGCCTCGTATCTTGACTGGTATTCATCAACCGGTAGTACCGAATTCGTTCGCGATCTACTTTTCGGGTCGTCGTGGCAAGTTGCGAGGACAAAGTTCGGCTGGACGACGTTCACAAGAGAACTCATCGACTCGTGGATCGCTTGCCGATTGTCCTCGTATACACCGTGTGACAAGCTCAAAAACATGGTCGTCCGAGTTGACCGGATTTTCCCGTGAACGGGTCAGAAACGTTATGCGCTTCAATCGACAGCCACCGGACCTTTATGGCTTTACAGGCAGAAGACAAAGCGTGCAACGAGTTGACGTACTCGTCGTTATCCGTCATACGAGCAAAGCAGTCCCACAGTTTTCGTCCCAATTGCAACATTGCCGGGCTGCTGTCCATTGACCAAACATTTATCACCGGTAACGGCTTTGGAGGCACTGGAGCCAGATTCAATACTACGTCCGCCAATGCCAAGGCTGCACCGAACGCCATCGCGCCTGCGCCACAGGCAAAATCCACCACCACCGGGCATTCATCTCTATCTGACAGGCCATTCAGGGCAGCGGGCCAAGCTTTCAAAAGCTGGTAAACCGACTGTACACGCCTGGGTTGATACCAAAGCAGATATAAAACAGACTCCCAGTCGCCGTACTCAAACGATGTCCCTTGACGTAAATCTTGCCCGAAATTCCGCAATGCGCGATGGATGTTCTGTGCAACTTCCTCTCCAGAGCAGTTGTCGCAGAGGCGTTCAAGCTCGGCTCCAGAAACCTGGATAATCGATTCTGAAAAAGCTCGTGTCAGCGCATCGCGGCCAATCAGTTTTGCCGTGCCTTCCATGAGCCGATGTTAGCATATTTGTTCGTACAATGCACTCCTCGTAAGCACCAGACAATGATGGCCACCCATCGGGATGCGAAGCCCACCCGGCTCCCGGGTTGGATCAAACCGCAATCAGCTCGGCTACTCCACCAACCCCGCCACCCGCTCCCCAACCCACTCCTGCACCTCCCCCTCAAACGCCGGCCCCGGCGGTGGTTCGCCATAGCGCGCTTCCTGGTTGTAGCGGGCAGTGTGGTGGAGCCGGTCCACGATGGCGCCCAAGTCCACTTCCGGCGCGTGGGCCTCGTCCTCGGACCGCAGCGGCAGCGTGAACTTGGGGATCCGCTGCCGTACCATGAAGGGGTACAGCAACGCGCCCGGGCTCTCCACGCCCCGGCACTCCAGGATGCGGTAATCGCTGGCCGGCGGCGGCGTTTCCAGCGGCATCGGCTCGCCGCCCCGCAGCAGGTCGATTTCCACCAGGTTGACCAGTCCGGCGACAATCGCCTCGCGCTTGCGGATATATCGGCGGCGACCCTCCCCCGGCCGCTTGTTGGTAGGGGACAGTACCTCAACCACCGTGACCAGCTCCCGCTCTGGAACCGTTTCCACTCGCAGCCAAAGCACACTGACCTCGCGAGGCATTCTCACCCTTACCGACACGGCCTCGGCCGGCGGAGCGGCAATCGCGGCGGCCGTATCCCCGCCGGCCGGCGCAACGACGGGAGATTCCCTGGTCACGAGCGCGTCGGGGATCACGAGGTTCAACTCAGACGTAGCTCCGAAGGGCTCTTCGACCTCCACCCGTCGTTGCAAGGCAATGCGATAATTGTCCGGCAGCTGCGGTCCCAGAACATCGCGCAGCTGTCCAATTAATCCATTGTGAAAATCCGGCCAGAGATCCGGGCTTTCCAAGTAAGGATTCATCCCCGGGAACGGGTTGTCATACTTCATGCCGGCCTATCCCCTCGGGCCGCCGCCATCCCGACCGCCGTGAGCCTACCCGCCCCGTCGCCGCTTGTGCTGCCGCAGGATGCAGTCGTCCATGATCACGCCCAGGCCGGCGTCCCGCGCTCGCTCCGCCGCCGCTTGGTCAACCACCCCGTCCTGCATCCACACGTACCGCGCGCCGATGCTCACCGCGTCGTCCGTGACGGCGCCGGCAAACTCGCTGCGCCGGAACACGTCCACCAGGTCGATGCTCGAGCCCTCGGCCTGCGCCGCCGCCAGCGCTGCGTCCAGGTCGTCATAGGACTGCTCGCCCAGCACGGTCGCGCCCTTCAGCGCCGGGTTGACCGGGATGATCCGGTAGCCCTGCGATTGCATATACGCTGTAACCCCGTGGCTGGCCCGCGCCGGATTGTCCGACAGACCCACCACGGCGATGGTCTTCACGTTGTCCAGAATCTCGTCAATCAAGTCCATAACTTTTCCTCACATCGATATACAGGATGAACAGGATTTCAGGATTGTCATCTGCCAGATCAATCCTGTCCATCCTGTTCATCGATGTAAAGACTGATTTGTGCTCAGCGGCTTGCCGTGCTGTCGCTGGAGGTGATGGTGATGTGCCCCATGTAGCCGTTGGCCGTGGCGCCGTGCCAATGGTTCTCCCCGGCCTTGATCTGGACCACGTCGCCCACGCCCACGTGATGCTCCTCGGACTCGTTGGCCACAATGCCGTTGCCGACCGTGATCACCAGGATCTGGTCGCTGCTGTGCACGTGCCATCCCGTCTGGGCGCCCTTCTCGAAGTTCACCACGCTGGCGTTGAAAAAGTCGCTCTCCCCCTCGGGGATGATCGGCTGGCGGGGGCGGAGCACATCCCCGCCGCGCCATCCCCGTGCTGCCGCCGCCGGCCCCCTCGTGGGGGAGGACGGGGTGGGGGGGGCAGTGCACACCCCCGCCGGTCCATCCCGGTACTGCCGCCGCCGTTCCCAGCGGTACATGCTCCACGTTCGCAATCCGTACTACGCGCATCTTGATGCCTCCTGTTGTGTTTGTTGTTGGTTGGATTCGGCGTCAGGGGGCTGATTTGTTGAGTTTCGCTACGGTTACTCAGAACATCTACATCCCTCTCCGTGATGAACCAGTTCATCGTCATCAGTGGCTTCAGTACACGGAACGGCCTGAAGTGTTCCATCCACAACTCCCTCGAAGGCTTCCACAATAGCAGCCACGAAGTCATCATCGATCTCGGCCCCATCTGGCATGATTTTCTCCAGACCGCCTTTTGTCAGCGGAACCGCTCCACCCGTGTCCGGGTCAAAGACTCTGATTTCGTGATCACGACTCATCATCACACCTCTTGGGTAGGCTCAAGGGTTTAGGACATACTGCACTACACTCTATCAGCTCCGACGGTATGCCCTAAACCACTCTGCCCGCCTGCGCAGGGCCTTTCCAAAGTCGTTACCGGCGACAATCAATTGTCAGGATCAGGACTCACTGGATTATCGGATTTTCAGGATTGTGGTCATACTCAGCGCCATCTACTCTCTCACGCGTGCCCAGTTTCACTCGTACTGTCATTGCGAGCGAAGCGTGGCAATCTCGTGATGGCAGCCGGGGTCTCTTGCAGCAACGAGGTCGCCATGTCGCCGCGCTCCTCGCGATGACAAACTGGGTACGCGTGAGCATCTACTCCATCTTGATAATCCCTCAATCCGACAAATCCTGATTCTGACGAAGACTTTGGAAGGTCCCCGCCGCGCTGCCTTCCGTTCCTACTTCACCGGAACCGGAATCCCGGCGACTTTGATCGGCACGCTACCCACGGTGTTCCGGCTGGTGAAGTACAGCGTCTTCCAGTCGGACCCGCCGAAGCACAGGTTCGTCGTCGCCGGCTGCCCGTGCACCACGATGCCCAGCGTCTCGCCGCCCGCGTTCATGATGTGCAGGCCACCGCTGCCGCCGCAGTAGACGTTGCCCTCAACGTCCACTTTCATCCCGTCCGGCACGCCTTCCCGCTCGCCGCGCAGGTCCTTGAACAGGCGGTCCGACGCCAGGGCCACCGACCCGTCGTCCTGCACGTCAAAGGCGCGGATGATGCCCCGACGCGAGTCGTTGATGTAGAGAACCGTCTCGTCCGGATTGAAGGCCAGCCCGTTGGGCACCACGAAGTCAGACACCAGCAGCGTCAGCGTGCCCAGGTCCGGCGAAATGCGGTACACGCCCGAGATGGTCTGCTCCCACTGCTCCCGCGGCCGCCGGAACGTCCACGGATCGGTGAAGTAGATGCTGCCGTCCGACTTGACCACCACGTCGTTGGGGCGGTTCAGCTGCCGGCCCTGGAACTGGTTGGCCAGCACCGTCGTCGACCCGTCGTGCTCCAGCCTGCTGACCCTGCGGCCGTCGTGCTCGGCCGCGATCAGGCGACCCTGCTGGTCGCGGGTCAGCCCGTTGTGCCGGTTCACCGGCTCGGCCTCCACGGTCACGCCCGAGCCGGGGGTGTACCGCATGCGCCGGTTGTTATGGATGTCGCTGAACAGCAGGTAGCCGCCGTCGCTCCACCACAGCGGACCTTCAGCAGGGCCTTCCCCGCCTCCGAACCCAGACCCGTGTTCCTCGATGGGTGCGTCGGTGTCGATGATGGCGTCCAGGGCGGAAGACAACTTTTCGATTGGCATAAGTGCGCCTCCTGTTGTGTCCGGCGTCCGTTCCGGCGGACCGGTGACGTCCGGGATATTGACGTAGCTCGCGGCGCCATTGTATGCCCGCCAATCGGGCCGCGCAAACCACCCGGAAACCCGCGCCCGCGGCTTCACCGCCCCTCGCGTGCCTGGTTCCACCGGAATCGTCATTGCGAGCGAAGCGCGGCAATCTCGTCGGGGCAAGGAACGCTGCTGCGGGAACGACATCGCCCCGTCGCTTCTCTCCTCGCGATGACAAACTGCCCACGCCCGGCGATGACAAAACGCGCACGCCCACGCTCCACCGCCCCACGCGTGCCCGGTTCCACCGGAACCGTCATTGCGAGCGCAACGCGGCAATCTCGTTGGGGCAAGGGACGCTACTGCAGGAACGAGATCGCCGCGTCGCTTCTCTTCTCGCGATGACACAATGCGCACGCCCGGCGATGACACAATGCGCACGCCCGGCGATGACAAAATGCGTACGCCCACGCCTCACCGCCCCTTGCGTTTTCCCGCAGACGCCGGGTGACGACACGATATCTGTCTCCCAATGATGTTGCGCGATTGACACGCGGGATAAGATACTTGCGTTCGCATAAGGTCGGATAATGACTGCATAAGACTTGCCCAAAACGGGACGACGATAACACCACACATGTATTTGGAGCGTGACCCTTGGCTGCATCACCTGTGAACGAACACATCCGTTACGAACCGGACGAACACCCCCCCGCTCTGCTCACCATCGGGGCCGGCTTCCAGGCCGCCCTGCTGATCGTCGGGGGGATAGTGCTGGGCGTCGTCATCGTCTTCCGCATCGCCGATCAGCCCGCAAGCTACATCGCCTGGGGCGTCTTCGCCGCCCTCCTGATCAGCGGCATCACCACCATCCTCCAGTCCGCCCGCCTCTGGCGCATCGGCGCCGGACACATCCTGATGATGGGCACCTCCGGCGCATTCTTCGCCGTGTGCGTCGCCGCGCTGATCCAGGGCGGCCCGGCCCTGATGGCCAGCCTCGTCGTCGTTTCCGCCCTGTTCCAGTTCGCCCTGGCCGCTCGTCTCTCCGTGCTGCGCAGCGTCTTCACTCCGGTGGTTTCCGGCACCGTGATCATGCTCATCGCCGCCACCATCATGCCCATCGTGTTCGACATGCTCAGCGACGCTCCGGAAGGCACCGCCTCCATGGCTCCGCCCCTGGTGGCCGCGGTCACGATTCTGGTCGTCGTCGTCCTCGTCCTGCGCGCCCCGGCGTCATTGCGGTTGTGGTCCCCCGTCGCCGGTATCGTCGTCGGCTGCGCGGTATCCGCCCCCTTCGGCATGTACGACGTGCAGTACGTCAAGGATGCTCCCTGGTTTGGCGTGCCCTTCAGCGCCTGGCCCCGCTTCGACTTCACCCCCGGTGTGGAGTTCTGGGCTCTGCTGCCCGCCTTCATCGTCGTGACCATCGTCGGCGCCATCGAGACCATCGGCGACGGCGTTGCCATCCAGCGGGTCTCCCGCCGACGTCCCCAGGCCACCGACTACCGCGTCGTGCAGGGCGCCCTCAACACCGACGGCGTGGGCAACCTCCTGTCCGGCCTAGCCGGCACGCTGCCCAACACCACCTACTCCACCAGCATTTCCCTCGCTGAGGTCACGGGCATCGCCGCCCGTCGCGTCGGCATCGTGGTCGGCGTCATCTTCATCATCCTGGCATTCTTCCCCAAGGCGACGGCCCTCCTCATCGCCATCCCTTCGCCGGTTGCCGCCGCCTACGTGGGACTACTGATCGCCCTGCTCTTCGTCCAGGGATTGCGCATCATCGTCCAGGATGGGCTGGACCACCGCAAGGCCACCGTGGCCGGCGTCGCCTTCTGGACCGGCGTGGGGTTCCAGAACGGCGTCATCTTCCCGGATCTGCTCGGAGAGGGCTTCCTCGGCGTCCTGCTCGGCAACGGGATGACCTCCGGCGCCATCGTCGCGGTGGCTCTCATGGCCTTCGTCGAGTTCAGCAAGCCCCGTCGCCGCCGCCTGCGCGTGCCGATGAACGACGACACCGCCCAGCAGGTGGACGACTTCCTCCGCGCCTTCGCCTCGCGCATCAACTGGAACGGCGACGCTGCCGACCGCCTCGCCGCCGCCGGCGAGGAGACCCTGGTCATCCTCTCGCAAAGCGACGACGACTCCGAACCGGACGATTCCCCTCGCCGGCTCGCCGTCAGCGCCCGTCGCGAGGGCAACAACGTGGACCTGGAGTTCATCTCATCCCTGGAGGGCGAAAACGTCGAGGACCGGCTCACCTACCTCAGCGCCCTGCCCACGGTGCCCGACGACGGCGAGGTCTCCTACCGCCTCCTGCGCCACTACGCCTCATCCGTCCGCCACCAGAAGTACCACGGCCTCGACGTGGTAACCGTCAGCGTAGCCGCCGCTTGAGCAACGCCGACGCTGCTCACACTCAATGGGCCGCCGTTCCCGGCGGCCACGGGGTTCCCTTCGCTCCATGGTGACGCCGGTCTCTGGCTTGTTTACGCCGGCAGGCAGTTGCGATAATCAGACCCACCGGTTGGCCAATGCAATCACCAATAACGACACCAACATAACGAGCTGAGCCCACCGTCTCGAACCATAAATCGGAGATTGAGTCCGCGCATATGTTGATACACCAATACAGGGCATAACTTATGGAAAGGTCATCAATAAACGAAACATTACGCTACGAACCCAACGAAAACCCTCCCCCATCGCTGCTGATCGGCGCTGGATTCCAGGGTGCCCTGGTCATGATCGGCAGTATTGTCTTCACCGTGGTGATTGTCTTCCGCACCGCGGGGCAACCTGACGATTACATCTCTTGGGGCGTCTTCGCAGCGCTCCTCATCAGCGGCGCCAACACCATCCTGCAAGCGGTGCGGTTCTGGAGGTTCGGCGCCGGCCACGTCCTGGTGATGGGCACCTCCGGCACCTTTATCGGGGTCTGCGTCGCGGCGTTGGTCGAAGTCGGCCCGGCGGTAATGGCCAGCTTGGTCATCGTTTCCTCGTTGATTCAGTTCCTTCTCGCCGACCGCCTGCCCATGCTGCGCCGCATCTTCACGCCCGTGGTCACGGGAACGGTGATCATGCTCATCGCAGCCACGGTCATGCCCATCGTGTATGACATGCTGTCCGAGGCGCCGGCGGGAGCGCCCGGAATGGCCGCACCAGTCGCGGCGGGCACTACCCTGGCGACGATCCTGGCCTTGGCGATCGTCGGCCCAAGGCCGCTGCGCCTCTGGTCTCCGCTGATCGGCGCCGCCGTGGGTTGCGGGGTCGCCGCTTATCTTGGCCTCTACAGCCTCCAGGCCGTCGTGGACGCTCCCTGGTTAGGTGTCCCGTTTGGCTCCTGGCCCGGGGTGGACTTCACCGCTGGCGCCCAGTTCTGGGCCCTTCTGCCCGCCTTCGTCGCCGTGACCATCGTCGGCGCCATTGAGACCGTCGGTGAC
Organism: SAR202 cluster bacterium bin87; assembly: GCA_002238825.1. GTDB lineage: Bacteria > Chloroflexota > Dehalococcoidia > Lucifugimonadales > UBA3495 > Bin87. The sequence continues at coordinate 318,198 of MPNC01000004.1, forward strand.
GGGGTTGCCATACAGAGGGTCTCCCGGCGTAGCCCTGGCGCGCCCGACTACCGCGTCGTGCAGGGTGCGCTCAACGCCGACGGTCTGGGCAACCTGCTCTCCGGAATCGCCGGAACCCTCCCCAACACCACGTACTCCGGCACGATTCCCCTGGTCGAAATCACCGGAATAGCGGCCCGGCGGGTCGGCGTCGCCATCGGCGCAATCCTTCTCGCCCTGGCTTTCTTCCCCAAGGCCACCGCTCTGCTCATCACCATACCCAGTCCGGTGGCCGCCGCATACATCGGCGTCTTCTTCGCATTGCTGTTCGTCCAGGGCATGCGCATCGTCCTGCGCGACGGGCTCGACCATCGCAAGGCCATGATTGTGGGTGTTTCCTTCTGGGTCGGCGTGGGGTTCCAAAATGGCCTTATCTTTCCCGAACTCCTGGGCGAAGGTTTCTGGCACATCCTGCTGGGCGATGCCATGACCGCCGGCGGCATCGTGGCGGTGGCCCTCGCTGCCGTCATCGAGTTGACGCCCAGTAGGGGCCGGCGCATCCGGTTGACTTTGGACGACAGGGCGCCACAGGCGGTTGACGACTTGGTGCGCGGTCTCACTGAGCGACTCGGCTGGAATGTCGCGGCCGCCAACCGCGTGGCCGCCGCCGCAGAGGAAACCCTCGCTATCGTTGCTCGCGCTGACCCCCACGACGGGAAAGAGCCGAAGCGAGTCACCATCCGAGCGCGCCAGCAACCCGACCGGGTTGAGCTGGAATTCGCCGCAACCTTGCACTGCGAAAACGTCGAGGATCGCCTGGCCAACCTCGAGCGTCCGCCGCCCGAACCCAACGAGGCCGAAGTACCCTACCGCCTCCTGCGCCACTACGCCTCATCCGTCCGCCACCAGAAGTACCACGGCCTCGACGTGGTAACCGTCAGCGTAGCCGCGGGGTGAACAACGCCGAAACGGCCGTCATGCTCATGCAGGTCATCCGCGTTGCGTTGAGAGAAAAATCATGCCAGAAAAAGAACGTCATCAGAATTTGAAACGCGAACTGCTCCGATGGATGCAGGATGACGTGCAGCCACAGTTCGGCCGACACATGACAGAGATCGCTTTCCAGTGTAATGACCACATACACTTTTGGAGGCTGCCACCCTGGGCAGCGTTCGTTGATGAAGAGCGCAGGATGCCTCATCCCGATGGCGGGCACTTTCAACCGGACGTGGTGATCTTGGACTATCAGGCTAAACCGATTGGGGTTCTGGAGGTCAAGCACACCAATCGGTCAAACAAGGTAACTAGCGCCGCGCTACGCTTGCAAATCCCGTACTTCCGGTTTGATTGCCCAGCAACCGGTGCTACCGAGCATGAGTTGTGGGTGAGGCAGAACGAAAATCCATGGTTCTCAGAAAACACGACAAGCTTCCACGCCAGTTGGGAAGGCGAAGTACGGGAAGACGGCGAAGTTGTGTACCCTGGACCCATTCGAGTTTCGGGGAATCAACCCGGGCAGGTAATCATGGGCAAAATCGCATGGGCGAATGCAACCAATCTAACCTGCGAAGGAGCGTCTTGGCTGCAGAAACGGGAGGACGGTTGGGGATGGGCTACGCACTATCGGGACAAGCGACTGGAAACCGCTCGAAAGTTAGGGACAAACCTATTGTGGGAAATCGAGACCCGTCGTCAAAACCCTTACCATTGGAATGCTGGCATAGGCGACGTACAGTTGGCGGGGACCATAGGCATTTACCCGTTGAACAAAGACTACGAAACGGGCAAGTATCTACCGGTTGACGTCACCAGCCTGCTGCAAACATGGGGCGAGGAAACGATGTCTATGCACAGAGCACTGACCCGCATGAACGATGGTCAGCAGTCTCGTCCATCCGAAATGTTCGTGGGCGGAAAGGCAACTTAGCAATCGCCGCTTCGCTCGATCTGCCCATCCCATCCATCCATGCCAAAAAACCGCCGACACCCGCACCTCTTGACAATCAAGAACATACGTTCCTATACTGGACACGTCACGTGAAATCCAGTCCAGTCCAAGCCAGAGGTCACTTCGGGTCGTTCACGGCCATCCGTCAGCATCCAAAATCGCAACCCGGTTCCGCCTCCGACCATCGTCCGCCCTATGCTTCAGCGGCGTGGTCGCCAGGGGACCCAGCGATAGCCCGCGCGCTGCGTGCCGGCCGGCCTACCGCCGTCGTCACGGTCCAAGTCGGGTAAAAACCTTGCGTAAACCCCTCGGCCGTGGGGGCTGACACCGACCCGAAATCCTCTGGCAGACCGGAAAGAAACCAACCCTCCGAACCAACCAACCAGGAGCAAGTAAGAAGAACAGCCGCCAAACATCCCTCTTGGAGTGAGCGTCAGTGAACGCAGCCCATCATCTTGACCGCAGTCGCCTCTATTTGGGCTTCGTCACCCAGAACGTCCTGGCCGGCGAGTATGACCGGGCGGCCCGTGCCGTGCATCGGGCGGCGAGTCACGCCGTGACCGCGGCAGCCCTGCATTGGCATCAACGTCACCACAGTTGGCATCGCCTGACCCTTGTGTTGGGCATGCTCGTCCGCGACGGCCGGATCGGCTACCGCCACCTCCGCACCTTTCGGGAGGTACTCCGCCTGCCGGCCCTGCTGGACGAAGCCTCCGGGAACGTCGCCACATTGCGCCGTTTGCTGCGCCGTTTCCGCCGCCGCGTGGACCGCATGCGCCGTGAGATCACCAGGGCCATGCTCGCAGACCCCAACCCACCTAGCCTGGAAGAGATTCTGGCTCAGCTCGCCGTCTCCCAGCCATAGTCCGGGGCGCCGCCAGGCATCGGCGGTTGATGGCATAATGAAGCTGTCGTCGGTCAAAGACCGCCACGGCCCGGGGACATCCTGATGACCACGCTATCGGCAACATATCCAGTCGACCACCGTGCGCTGCCCGTGGCCCTCGCTGCCTTCGATACGTCAGACGCCGAGTTGGTCATACTGTTCGGATCCCGAGCCCGCGGCGACTACCACGAGAAATCGTCAGACATCGACGTCATGCTCGTCCAGGAGCGGGAACCCGATGCCAGCCGCAAAAAAGCCGTTGCCGATATAGTAGCCGCGGCCGCAGCGCAAGCTTACGGGCGCCCGATTCCCGTCGAACTCGTTTGGCGCACGCTGGACGAGTTTCGCTTCAATCGACGCTATGCCAACAGCGTCGAAACCAACGCCGCACGAGATGGAATAGTCATGCCTCGCGACCTGGATAACTACCGTTCCAGCGACTACGAGGATGAACACACCGAATACGCCTACGACTGGTCGAACTACGACGAGCGACTGAGACATGCCGAGACTCACCTGGACGAGTTTATTTTCCTAGCGGAGCACAACCGCAGCGATCTGGCAATTGGACAGCACGCACAGAACGGGCTGGAACACGGGATGAAGGCGCTTTTGGCAGCCGCCGGCGGACAGTACGCCAACACTCACGACATCGGCGTGCTGCTCGGCAACGTCCGGCATTTCGACTCCGCTCTCCGGGACTTCCGACTGGCCATACCTCCGGATGTATACACCGAATACGAAGGCGAGGCGGAATACCGGGCCCGGCGACAGCCTCAACTCACCCAATTCCCTGACTTTGCCGAGAAGACCGCAGCAGACATCACCCGGATCATCGAACGGGCCAAACTGCTCCGCGCCCAAGCCGACGACCGCTCCGTGTGACCGTCGTTATACTGATGAGGAGCGAACGATCACTCGCCCCGCTTACCGTTTACGGTCGCGCACGCGCTTTCCTCAACCGCTTAACCTGGAACTCTCGACACCAGCCCATCCTTGACACCACCAAACCCCAAAACCTACAATGGTAGGCCGTTTGGGAGATTACCGAAATGGATTATGCAATCGTTAAAACCGGCGGCAAGCAGTACCGCGTCTCGCCCGGCGACGTGCTCGACGTCGAGCTGCTGGAAGCCGAAGAGGGCAGCACCACCGCCCTCGATGAGGTTCTCGCCGTCTCCCGGGACGGCCAGATGCGCTTCGGCGCCCCCACCGTGGACGGCGCCCGCGTCATCGCCGAGGTGCAGTCCCACTACAAAGATCGCAAGATCATCGTCTTCAAGTACAAGGCCAAGACCCGGTACCGCCGCAAGAAGGGACACCGGCAGAACTACACTCGCATCCGGATCCAGGATATCGACACCGGAAGCGCGCCTCGAGCCGACGAGCCCCAGGCCGCAACCGAGCCCGAGACAGGAGAATAGCGATATGGCCCACAAGAAGGCCGGCGGCAGCACCAACAACGGCCGCGATAGCAATGCAAAACGCCTCGGCGTCAAGAAGTACGGCGGCGAACGGGTCACCGGCGGCTCCATCATCGTCCGCCAGCGCGGAACCCGCATCCATCCCGGCACCAACGTCGGCTTGGGCAGGGACCACACCCTCTTCGCCAAGATCGACGGCCAGGTGACTTACGAGTGGAAGGCCCGGGGCAAGCGCCGCGTCAGCGTCTACCCGGTCGCCGACGTCGTGTCCGCAGCAGCATAGAGGCAGCGCCATGAAAGCCGAAATCCACCCCCGGTACTTCAGGTCCACGGTCACCTGCTCCTGCGGGAACGTCTTCGTGACCGGCGCCACTAGGCCGGCGATGCGTGTCGAGATCTGCGGCAAATGCCACCCCTTCTACACCGGCGAGCAGCGCATCGTTGACACCCAGGGCCGCATCGAGCGGTTCAGCCGGCGCTTCAACCTCGACGGCTAGCCCACGATCCCAGCAAGAACCTTTGGCGGGAGCCGGTACCGGCTCCCGTTTTGCTATAACCATCTCCCCTGATCAATCCGCGTCCGGCAAATCGGACCGACGCCCACCCGGTGAAACGAACGTCATTGTGAGCGCAGCGTGGCAATCCCGTTATGCTGTCAGCAACCGATCCCCAATCACCGCCGTGCCTGCGAAACCAACCGCCGTGCCACGCTCGTAATCACCCACCCAACCGGGGAGTCGCCCCAATGCCGCGCTACGTGCCCAAAACCGTCCGTGAGTACGGACGCATCTACCTGGCGGAACGCCTGGCCGAGCACGGCTGGCGGTGCTTCATCGCGCGCCGCAGCCCCAATGAGGACGAGGTGATCGCCGGCATCCCTGAGCAGGACCGGGAAGTCCGCCTCAAGTTCCACTCCCAGGAACACAGCCAGGCCGTGCGCTTCTACGACGCCAACGGCCTCGACTGGGACTGGGAGTACCTGGTCATCAGCACCGAAATCCTGGCCGACCTCCCGATAACCTACCTCCTCTCCCGCGACGACGTGCGTGACGAGGGACGGCTGGAGGAGGAATTCGGCGGAGCCATGTGGTTGCAGCCTGACGCCTTCTCCGAAACGGCGTTCCGCGAGGCCTGGCACAAGCTGGATGTCTAGGCGCTCACGCGTACCCATTTTACCGAAGACGGACAATTTGCATGGATAAACGGGATGAATGGGATGGTATAGGGTGGATGAGCGGGACTCGTTAGCTTGTTGAGCATCTTGATTTAACCCTGTTGTTCGCTCCTTCTATCCACTTTCGTTCTGGACTGGTGTAGAGCATCTCATCAATTCGATCCTGTCCATCCTGTGTATCCATGCAAAGTTCCCCGGCTCCGGCAAAGCGGGTACGCTTGAGGGCCAGGCAGTGCTGATATTCGGGAAAACGCCCCATCGTTCCTGCGAAAGCAGGAACCCGGAAATCTTTGGCATCGGAACATTGGCCAGATTCATCATCCATTGACGGACTTGATCCAGCGTTCGCCGGAATGACGCAACATGTCAACACGCCCTGACCCCCCAACCAACTCCCAGTCTGCCGGTCCCCAGGCCGCCCGCCCGCTGTACGGCGGCCAGGCGGTGATCGAGGGCGTCATGATCCGCGGGGTGCGCCACTACAGCCTGGCCGTGCGCCAGCCCGACGGCGACATCTTCTGCGACACCGAGCCGGTCAGCTCCCGCTTTTCCGGACGCATCCGACGCGTCCCCGGCGTGCGAGGCGTCTTGATCCTTGCCGAAACCCTGTGGTACGGCATGAAATCGCTGCAGCGTTCCGCCATCATCGCCGCCGGCGAGGCCGAGGGCGAGGACGGCGGCGACTCGTCCGCCAGCAAGTGGGTCATGGGAATGACCATGGCGGTCGCGCTGGCCCTTGGCATCGGCATCTTCCTCGTCCTGCCGCTGCTGGCCGTCCGCCTCATCGACCCCTACCTCGAGTCCTCCGTGGTGAGCAACCTCATCGAGGGCGTCATCCGGCTGGTCATCCTGGTGGCCTACGTGGCCGGCATCTCCGCCATGAAGGACATTCGCCGCGTTTACGCCTACCACGGCGCCGAGCACATGGCCGTCCACGCCTACGAGGCGGGACAACCCCTCACCGTGGACAACGTACGACAACATCCCACGCCCCACCCCCGTTGCGGCACCGCCTTCCTGCTTACCGTGGCCGTGGTCTCGGTGCTGGTCTTTGCCCTGCTGGGCCGCCCCGACCTCGAATGGCGCATCCTCTCCCGCATCGCGCTCATCCCCGTGGTCGCCGCGGTCAGCTACGAGATCATCCGGTTCTCGGGCGCCCACCGCCAGGCGTGGTTCGGCAAGGCCCTGGCCGCGCCCGGCCTCGCCCTCCAGCTGATCACCACCCGCCAGCCCGACGAGGAGCAGATCCAGGTCGCCATCGCCGCCATGGAAGCCGCCCTGGCCGCCGACGAGCAAACGTCGCCGGACGCCGTTGCGGCCGAGCCGGCAGCCAGCAGACACTGCTGAACGCCCACCGTGAGCGCGAACGGTCATTCACCCCTGCGCGTACGCACCGGCGTTAAATCGGTCAATGCGAGCGAAGCGTGGCAATCTTGTTGGGGCAACGGCCAGCCCACTCTCTCCAGGGCCTTTCCAAAGTAGCTTTAGTCATTGCGAGCGCAGCGCGGCAATCTCGCTCCAGGGGCATGACTCATACGGGAAAGCCTTGTTGCATCGACGGGATTGCCACGTCGCTCCGCTCCTCGCAATGACTTTGGAAAGGCCCTGCACTCTCTCGCGTACCCATTTTCGTAAATCGTCAGAAGCACGATTTACGGGATTTCACGATTTGGCAGGATTGGGCGAGCTCCATCAAAGAACGGTTCCAATCCTGATAATCCCCAAATCTTGAAAATTCTGATTCTGGCGTTTCCCCGCCGCAAACCGGGTGGGCATGAGACCCGGCCGAACGATCACCCATACTGTGATACAGTGGCCCGAACCGGCTGACCGCGCCCCACGCGAAGAGAAAGGTGCACCATGGCTGACGTTCCCGACATGCAGATGATCCCCTACCTCCAGGCCACGGAGCCCCGCAACTTCGTCGAGCAGGGGCTGCAACGCTACAACGAACTGCTGGAACGGCTGGCCGACCAGATGGACGTATTGCTGCTCCGCGCCCAGCAGGGCCAATCCATCGACGCCGACCTCGCCGAGCAACTGACTGGCCTGCGCGAAGCCCTGCGCCCCCGTCACGGCCTGTGCATCGACCGCGCCTGCTTCTCCTGCCGCGTCCACGAAGAGGCCATCAAGGAACACGTCCTGCTGTACGTCGACTGGAAACTCCCCGGCACCGTCCAGCAACTCGAGCGCTTGAAGAACCGCAACTGATCGCTCGTCCCTGCCCGGTTTGTCATCGCGAGGAGCGCAGCGACGTGGCGATCCCGCTGACCGAACCGCGACCCCCTTCAACGCTCACCCCTACCCGGTTTGTCATCGCGAGGAGCCCAGCGACGTGGCGATCTCGTTCACGCAGTAGCGACCCTTGCCCCGACGAGATTGCCGCGCTTAGCTCGCAATGACAGCTTGAGTGAAATCAGAACGTTGCAGCGTCACCCCCGGCTAGCGCGCCAGCGCCACGATATGGAACATGTGGCGGAACAGTTGCCAGGCCCCCCGCAGCAGCGACTTGACATCCCGGTTGGCATCCGGCCGCACGTGCCGGAAGATGTCGGTCTCGGTGTAGTAAACCTCCACCTCCGGCCTCTGTTCCGCCAGCGCGTCGACCAGCCGCTTCGACTCCCCCACCGGTATCAGCGGGTCGCCCACGTCGTGCATGACCCGCATCGCCGTGTTCTCGCCCCACTCTCCCACGTGGTGCGACGGCGCGATGGAATCCACCTCGGCCCGGAAGTCCTCCGTCAACTGCGCGTACCGCCATCTCGCCTGGCCGATGTCGTCCACGCCGGCCAGCAGGGCAAACGCCGCCTCAGTGGATAGTGGAACTCGCTCATCAGCGTCGTACTCGCCGCCGACGGCGATGGCCCGCGCCGCTTCTTGATGCGCCGGGTCGTCGATTGAATCGATGAGCATGTTGTTGTAGACCAGCCGCGTCAGCCGGTCCACTTCCCAAGGCGTAGTCCCGCCTTCGTTGATGGCCTGACCAGCGGCAATTTGCGCCACCAGGTCGGCAGTGTCGTAGTAACCGCCGAAAGCGTTGACGAAGGCAATGTCGTCGGCGATCCGCGGGTCGGCCGCCGCCACCATGGCAAAGGACGCTCCCACCGAGAAACCCGCCAATCCCACGCGCTCCGGGTCTACGTAATCCTCCTCGCGCAGGTGCTGGAAGGCCGCCACCAGGTTGGCAATCTCCCCGACGTCGATCTGCGCCTTCTCGCCCATGGTCGGCGACCAGTAGTACATCACCGCAAAGCCGGTCCGCGCCAGCGCCTGCCCCAAGTTGATCACGTCCGGGTCATCGGCTCCGGCGGCATTGGCTCCCAGGAACACCAGCACGGCGGCGCGCTGCTGCCCGTCGTCGATCACGTAGACGTCGGCCTGCCCGTCGGTCCCGTCATCGCGCCGAAATGATATTTGGCGATGCTCCGGTTCCCGGGCCAGCCACGGTTGAAACTTCACCGGCGACGGCAGCACCTGGGCGGCGAACCCGGCCGTGTGGATGGCGGTGGTCGCCGGCTTGAACAGCGCCAGCACGGCCACGATCACCGCGCCGGCTACGATGGCGATCAGGTACCAGCGATAAGCAATCCGTCCCAGCGTGCGCAACATGGCCCTTGTCTGTTGTGTGGATGCCTCAGCCATGGCAAAAGGGCAACCGCAGTTCCGGAAACCTGACCAAAGCGGAGAAACCTACGCCAGCGACTTATCTCACACTCTCGCTCAGGAACCTTACTCAATCCCTCTGCGCTGGTATCACTTGAACGTAGCCGTCATTGAGCAAATCAGAAGAACTCATCCTTGCCGTGATGTCACTGATGTCACCGATCTCAATCGTCAACGGGTGGTTATCCATCCTGCCTGTTTCGAACGCAAACCGAAATTCTCGTTGGTAGCTATAGTGATCCTGCTTCCGAAATACTGCTTCCATGTTTCGAAATTCGCCATGGAACGTCTCGGGGTCATAGTACTTGACCAATCCGTGTGCGTACCTGTAATCGGTCTCTTGGACCGCTGCATCCATTCTGTTAATGAACTCAGTCACGTCAGTGACCATCACGAGATGCTGGCCAAGGTCTAGACACCCGCGCGGAATGATGAGCTCCTGCCGTAGGTCTTCGGTTGAAAAATACTGCACATCCAACGTGCCCGTATGCCCGGCGACCATACAAAACACATGGACGTCATTCAGCCAGTTCATTTGCACCTGTACCGGGCCGGCCAGACCCGTGACACGAACGCCGGCAATCTGGATGTCTACCTCATCCGGCTGTAACCAGCGGGTTGTACCCTCATCACTATCGGCACGACCGGGGAAACGCTTATCCTCCATCTTTTTGAATTTCCGTAACGTATTGCAGTAGATATTACCCCTGACGAATTGGTCAGCGTGCTCGTCAATTTCGAAGAATTTTGCCAAGTACATTATGGTGCTCAATCGTGTGTCTCCTCGCTGAAATTATTCCTTGCCAATCCTTGCGGGAAGCGAATTGAGGGCTTCGTGGTGAGTACGGTGACTGTGGATAAGTCTAGCATCCTACAGCTGGTTCTAAGGCAAAGCACACCGGTAATGGCACCTACACCCGCACCCGGCTGATCATCGCCGCCGAGATCAGGCGCGTCGCCGCCATGGCCAGGAACACTATCGGCCAGGGGCTGCCCGTCATGTCCAGCAGCACGCTGAAGATCAGGGCCTGAGCCCCGGCGTACAGATAGCCGTGGGCATCCAGCACGCCGGCCCCGGTGCCCGCCATCTTGCGACCCGACAGGTCCACCGAGATGGTGGAGATGAGCGACACCCCCATGCTGACGCCGCCCCACAGCATCAGCGCCGCGCCCAGCCAGGCGTTGGACGGCGGCGCCACGGCGATCGCCACCAGGGCCGCTGCCGACAGGAAGCAGGACGCGATCACCAGCGGCCGGCGTCGGCTCCCCAGCAATCGGTCCGATATGAAGCCGGACATCGGAGGCGCGATCAGGTAGCCCAGGGGCAGCAGGAAGGTGATCAGCACCGTCTGCGTGATGTCCAGCCCGCCGGCCTCGAAGTAGTACAGCGGCACCCATGTGGTCAGCCCGTACCGCGCCACGTTCTCCAGCCCCTTCACGTGGCAGGCCAGCTGGAACCGGGAGTTGGTCAGCAGGTACTTGTACGGGCCCAGCCCCTTTAGCTCTTCCTCGCTCAGCGTCTCCGGCGCCGCTGAAATCTGGTCCTCCTCGATGTACTCGGGCAGTCCCACCTCCCGGGGACGGTCGCGCGTGGCGAAGTAAAAGGCGATTCCCAGCGCCATGATCATCAGCGGCGGGTAGCGAAACGCGGCGCGCCAGCCCCATTCCGCGGCGACCCAGCTGCTCAGCCACCACATCAGCAGCATTGCCCCGCCGGTCATGGTGCCGATGATGCCCATGGCGATGCCGCGCTCGCGCCGGGGCCACCACTGGCTGATCATGCTGATGGCCGGCGACCAGCAGGCCGCGTTGACAAACCCCGCCATCGCCCATGGAATGGCCATGGTGACTGCGGAGGTTCCGAATGAAGTCGCCCAGTTGAACACCGTGGTCAACACGGCGCCCAGCGTCACCCACAACCGCAGCCCGTAGGCCTCCGACAGCCGCCCGTGCACCAGGTCGCCCAGCATGAAACCCCAGAGCAGCATGGCATTGATGATGCCGATCTCGATGTTGGTCAGCTGCAGGTCGTCCTTGATCAAGGGAGACGTGGGCCAGAAATTGAACCTCCCCGTGTAGACGAACAGGTAGAAAGCGCAGAACGAGATCAGCACCTGCCACTTCCACCGGTGATACCGGCGCGGCAGTTGGTCATACGCTACCGGGCCGGAAACCTCGGCGGCCACGGATGATGCAGGGTGATGAGAGGACGGCATTGATCAGGGACTTGAAAACGCGAAACCGCCGCTGCCGATGTTCCAGCAGCGGCGGCGATGCCTCGGGGTTATCTGTCTAGCGCTTGGTGTGGAGCAGTTCCTTGGCCTCGTCCAGCAGCTCTTCGTCGCTGCGGCTGAGGTCCAGCGGGTCGCCGTGGGGCTGGGGAACCGGGAAGCCGGTCTTGTAGTACAGCTCGATGCGGTTGCCCTCGGGATCAAAGAAGTACATTCCGAAGGCGTTGCCGTGGCTGACGATCCGGTCGATGGTCGCGTTCTCCTCGTCCAGGCGCGCCTTGAACTCGCGCATGTCCTGGATGGACGGCACCGCGAAGGAAATCTGCTGGATGACCCTGGCGTCGTCAGAGGTGACGCGGCCTTGCATCAGCACAAACTCATGGTGTTCAGCCACGGGGTCGGAACTCATGAAGACCATGCCACGCTGTTCCAGGTCCTCATCGGCGATCTTCAGTCCGAGCACACGGCTGTAGAAATCGCGCATCTTCATCAGGTCGGTCGCGTAGATGCCTACGTGTCCAAGTCCGCCAATCTGGGCCATATCGTTACCTCCTGGAGGGTCTTGTGTTGTGGCGCAACGGTATTCCAGCCCACCCGGGGATGTCAAGCGTGCGACTGTGCTCACGCGTGCCCAGTTTCGCTCGAACCGTCATTGCGAGCGAAGCGTGGCAATCTGGTGATGGCAGCCGGGGGTCTCTTGCAACAACGAGATCGCCGCATCGCTACGTGCCTCGCGATGACAAACTGGGTGCGCTTGAGCTCGGGAGTCGGCTACCGCAGTTGCACCACCGTGACGCCGCCGGCATTGCCACCCTCGCCCGGCAACGTGGCGGCCACCAGGGGATGGCCGGACAGGTACTCCCGTATCGCCCGACGCAACGCGCCCGTCCCCTTGCCGTGGACGATCTTCAGCGAAGACATCCCTTCCAGCGCGGCATCGTCCAGCAGCGAATCGATCACGTTCAACGCCTCGTCAACCCGGTAACCGTGCAGGTTCACCTCGGGGCTCAGCGTCCGCTTGCCCTCGGGACGTCGATACACCACGCCGGCCTGTTCCGCCACCGGGTGCAGCCGGTCGGCCGGGCGGTCCAGCTGGTAAACCGGCAGCCGGGCCTTCATGCTGCCGATGAGCACCTCGATCTCCTGCTGCTGGTCCGGCGCCGCCACGACCTCAACCGGACGGGACACGCCGCGGATGTACACCCGATCACCCACGCGGAGGTCGTGGTACCACGGCGGCCGCTCCACCGGTATCGGCGCCCAGTCCGGGGAAACCACCTCCCGCTGCGCCTCCGCCAGCTGCTCCCGCTCGGCTCGCAGATCCACCTCGCGAGCCGCGGCGTCGGCGGCCACTGTCGAGCGTTCCAGCGACCGCTCGGCACGGCGGATCCGCCCGGCGAGGTCGACGATCTGCTCGGCGAGCTCGCGGCGGGCATCCTCCACCAGCTGGGCCTTGGTATCCTCCACCATATCCAGTTGCTGCGCGATTTCCTGCTCACGAGCGCGCGCCGCGTTCAACGTCTGCTCCGCCTGCAACCGCAGTTCGGACACCGTCAGCCGTTCCTCCTGGAGTTCCTGCAGCAGTTGGTCCGTGCGGACGTGGCTGGGTTCCAGATGCGATTGGGCGCCGGAGATGACCCCTTCCGGCAGGCCCAACCGGGCGGCGATGGTCAGGGCGTAGCTGCGGCCCGGTATACCGTGGGTGAGCCGGTAGGTGGGTTCCAGCGTGCGCGGGTTCAGGTCCACGCTGGCGTTGACCATCCCGTCCTCCTCCTGTGCCAGCCTTGCCACGTTGCGGTGGTGCGTGGTGGCCACCACCATCGCGCCCAGGTCACGCAGGTGGGACAGCAACGCGATCGCCAGGGCCGACCCTTCCTCCGGATCGGTGGCCGAACCCAGCTCATCGATCAGGATCAGGGAGTGGGACGTTGCCACAGATATGATCCGCCGTATGTTGCTGATATGGCTGCTGAAGGTGGACAGCGACTCGAAGATGCTCTGCTGGTCGCCGATGTCGGCGTATACGCCGTCCATCAGCGGCAGTACGGCGTCGTCCGCTGGCACCTGTAGGCCGGCATGGGCCATCATGGCCAGGAGGCCGACCGTCTTCAACGCAACGGTCTTGCCGCCGGCGTTGGGGCCGGTTATCACCAGCACCGGCCGGCCCTCGGCAATGCTGATCGTAGTGGGCACGACATCGCCTGCCAGCAGAGGGTGCCGCCCCCCGGTGATCTCCATGCGACGCGGCTCGCCGGCATCCAGCAGGGTGGGAGACACGCCCCGTAGCGACGCTGCGTAACGCCCCTTGGCCGCGGCGAGGTCCAGCCGCGCCAGCAGGCTCAGCATCAGGGTTATGTCGTCTGAGTACCGGCCCACCATTTCGGACAACTGGCGCAGCACCCGCTCTTCCTCGCGATGCTCCGCCAGGCGGGTCTCGCGCCAGCGGTTGCCCAGGTCGATGGCCGGCATGGGTTCGATGAACACCGTGGCCCCGCTGTCGGAAACGTCGTGAACGATGCCGGGAGCCTGGCCCTTGAACTCGGTCTTGATCAGCAGGACCATGCGCCCGTTGCGCTCGGTGACGATATCCTCCTGGATGACGCCGGAACGCTGGTACCGGCGCAGCGATCGCTGCATCACGTCGTTGAGGGAAGACCAGGACGAACGGGAATCGCGGCGCAGGCGGGCCAACTCCGGCGACGCTTCATCCAGCACCTCGCCGCCGGGGCCGATGGCGCGGTTGACCGCGCTCTCCAGGTCGGGCAATTCGGGCAGGTTCTGCGCGATCGCCGCCAGCACGGGCAGATCGTCGCGGCGCGCCAGGGAGATGCGGTTCCAGCGCGCGGAGGCGGCCAGCGCACCCACGTGGCGCAGTTCCTCACCGCGCAGCACGCCACCCAGCAGGGCTCGTTGCACCGCCGGGCGCAGGTCTTCCGCAGGGCCGAGTTCCAGGGCGCCGGTGGTATCCAGCAGGCGGCGGGCTTCGGCGGTTTCCTGCTGCCGCACGGCGATGTCGCGCGCGTCTGACGACGGGATCAGTTCGGAGGCCAGCTCGCCGCCCAGGGTGGTGCGGGTCGTCTCAGCCAGGCGGAGCCGGATCTGGTCAAATTCCAGGAGCCCGATGGCGCGCTGAAACCCGACTTCGGGTGGAATGGGTTGGTCCTCCGCCAATGTCATGGTCGCGATTATAGCACCAGCGGCGGATTCCCCTTCTTTATTCGTCCCAGCTGAGAGGGTACAGGCGACACTGGTACAGCATGGCCCCGACCTCGTCCAGGGAGGCGCGGTTGGGCTCGCGCACGTCCAGGCGGCGCTCCAGGATTATCGGGGAAAGGCGGGACAAGGTCGAGGACTCCTTGAGGAAACCGTTCACCGTCGCGGCTTCACCGCCCAGCACGACGTAGTCGAGTTTGTGCATCCAGGGCCGCCACTGCGCATCCAGTATTCCCGACGCCTCAGCGTAAAGCCGGTGGATCTGGTTTTCCCGCACCCGTTGGAACCGGCGCTGGGAGGTTCCTCCAGCGTGATGCTTGCCTTTCACGTAGCGGGTGTCGGTCTTGGATACCGCCAACCGCTGGCCCTCGTAGACCGCGATGGCGTAGCGGCCCAGGCGCACCAGCACGACGCCGATGGTCAGTTCCGCCGACAGCATCGTCCGCAGGGGCCAATCGTAGATGATGTCTCCCGTCCACATGTCGTTCAGCGGGAACGGGGGCAGGACGGCAACGCCGGCGTTGCCAATTCGAAACGCAACGACACCGGTGGGAGACCGCAATACTCGCCCGCCCGCTTGCTCGAGGGTTGTGATCCAGGAGTCCGGGGCCCGGTCCTGTGACAGGGTAGACATCGCGGAGTGGTCGGCCGCCGCCTCGCCGGGAAAGTAAAGGGTCGCCGCTCGGCCAGCGGTCTCCGATCGTAACCGGAGTTCGGTCAGCAAGGCATCCATGCGCTGCACCGTCACCGTCTGTCCGGCGCGAATATTGAGGTCGGCTAGCACATTCTCGCCGCGCATGACTAATGATAACCGATTGAGCGACCGGAACGCGCGGAGGGATGTGCAATAATGCTGCGCCAGCGATAATGCACAGAAACTCGGAGAGGACGTGAAATGGTTTCCCACGATGTACCCACAGATGCCGGTTCAGAGGTCTTGTCCCCGTACGAGCGCCAACAACGGACGTTGCAACGGCTGGACGACGGGCACTCCGCGCTGCTGGACGCACTGGAGGGCCTCAGCGAAACCGACGCGTTCCTCGGTTCACGCTGGTCGGTCTGGGAAGTGATGCAGCACCTGCTCACGGAGAACTTCGTGGAGGCGCTGGAGCAGATCGCCTCGGGCGAGCGGGAGATGTTGCCGGCCTTCGATGCCCGAACCGACCGAATCGCCGCCGACGTGGCCAAGCTGGAAGCCAACTACCAGCGGTTCCGCAAACTGATATCCGGACTGACCGAGGCGCAGCTTGACCTGCCGGCCACCCCATACAACCCGGAAAACAATTATCCCGCCCTGTCCCTGCTGGACCTCATCGAACGAGTGTCGGGGCACGAGGGCAATCACGCCCGGCAGGTGGTGGAAACGCGCAAGTACGTGGCCGCGTTCCGGTCCGCCCAGCGCGCCGTGACCGTGGCGGGGCTGGGCACGGGCAGTCGTGAATCCGTGCCCACCACTGCTCGCGAGCTGCTGTCCAACGCCGACTACGTCGTCGGAACCCAGGCGGCCCTGGCGGTCGCCCGGCCGTGGATACGCTCGGTTGAGCTGGAACTGCGCCCGGACAATCGCGAAGAACTATTCAACCGGCTGGTCCGCGACATCCGCGCCGGCCTGTGGTCCATGGTGGTTACGCTGGGGGATCCTGCGGAATCGGCACCCGGCCTGGTTGCCCGGTTGGAGCAGGCTGTGGGCAAGATTTCGCTGGTCTCAGCGCCCGGTTTCTATCGGCGAGCCCTGGAACTGGTCGACATCTCGCCCCTGGACGCCGTCTGCGCCTCCGCGGAACGCATCGGCAACGCAGCGGGGATGCCGCATGCCGACGGCCGGACGGTGGTGACGCTGGGCGCGGAGGACGCCGGCACGTGGCGCGACGTCGCCGCCGCAATGGCCGGCTCCGGTATCGAGGCCACCCGCACCGGTCGGTTAATCGCGAACCTGTCAGGACAGGCCACCGTCACCGCCGTAACGCTCGGAGACGTGCTGGTAGCGGAGATCGGCGACGTGGCTGCGGAGGTGGATTCGGCCCTGGTGCTGGACCGGGCGTGATCGCCCCGGCCATCGGGGTGCGGCGGGTATAATACCTGGGCAATACCGGATATCAACCGGGTCCGCCGTGCGGCGAACCCAGGACGGAGGAAGAGCAATGGCAGAGCGGATTGGATTTGTCGGGTTGGGTATCATGGGGAAGCCGATGGCGCGGAACCTGATGACGGCGGGCTATGAGCTGAACGTGTACGACATCGTCGGCGAGCCGGTGGAGGAACTGGCCACCGAGGGAGCCTCCGCGGCATCCTCGCCGGCCGGCGCGGCCAGGGGCAGCGTCCGAACCATCACCATGCTGCCCGACTCGGCCGATTCCGAGCGGGCGATCCTGGGACCGGATGGAGTGCTGGAAGGGGCGGAGCCGGGATCCGTGATCATCGACATGAGCAGCATCGCTCCCTCGATGTCCCAGAAGATCGGGGCCGCCTGCGCCGACCGGGGCGTGGAGTTCCTGGACGCTCCGGTGAGCGGCGGCGAGCCAGGCGCCATCGCGGGGACGCTGGCGATCATGGTCGGCGGCGACGAGGACGTCTTCAACGCCTGTGAGCCGATGCTGCAGGTGGTGGGCGGCAACGTGGTGCTCACCGGCGGCGTGGGCGCCGGCAACATCACCAAGCTGGCCAACCAGATCATCGTCGCGGCCAACATCGAAGCGCTCAGCGAGGCCATGGTGCTGTCGCAGAAGGCGGGCGTGGACCCGGAGCGGGTGTTCAACGCCATCCGGGGCGGCCTGGCCGGCAGCGCGGTCATGGAGGCCAAGGGGCCAATGATGCTGGACCGGAACTTCCGCGCCGGCTTCCGCATCCGCCTGCACCAGAAGGACCTGCGCAACGTGCTGCAGACGGCGACCGAACTCAACGTGCCGCTGCCCGTCACCGCGCTCGTGCAGCAGATGCTTGGGTCGCTGGTGAACGACGGGGAGCAGGACGCTGATCACTCGGCCATTCTGCACTTCGTCGAAAAGATGGCCGACGTGGAGGTGAAGCGCGGCGGATAATCCGCCGCACACGCGCCAAATCAGTGGGGGCGGGCGATGGTCCGCCCCTATTCCGTTACTCGAACTTGGCGCGGTTCCAGGCGAGGGCGGCGCGCAGGCCCTGCTCGGCACGGATGCGGGCGAACTCGGCGTGCTCGGGGGTATCGGCCGTGTCGAACTGGGTCATCAGCTCGAGGTTATGGTTCAGGGCCGAAAGGAAACCGGCGGACTCCAGGGCCCGGTTGACGGAGAGTTTGGTGGTCTTGATGCCGATGGCGGGGATGTTGCGGATCTTGTGCGCCACCCGCTGGCACTCGGCGATGAGATCATCGTGGGGCACAACGCGGTTGACCATGCCCAGGCGGGCGGCCTCGTGAGCGTCGACGATGTCCCCGGTGAGCATCATCTCCTTCGCCATCGCCAGGTTGATCGAGTACGGCGTGATCAGAAAGGGAGCGCCGTAGCCGAGGCGGATTTCCGGCTCGCCGAGCATGGCCTGGTCGGAGGCGATCTTGACGTCGCAGACCTGCACCAGTTCGCAGGCGCCGCCCAGGGCGTAGCCGTTGACCGCGGCGATGACCGGCTTACTGAGGTTCCACACCATCAGGAAGGTCTCGATGTTGTACTTGAGGCGGGAGCGACGGCCGTCCACCGATAGAGGCTCGCCGTCAGGTCCGCCGGCCTCCGATTCGATGTCGAAACCGGCGGAGAAGGCCCGGCCCGCGCCGGTTAGGATGATCGCGCGGACGTCAGGGTTGGCCTCGATGCCCTCCAGCGCTTCGCGCAACTCGGCCATGAGGGTCTGGCTCAAAGCGTTGAGCTTGTCCGGGCGGTTCAGGGTCAGATAACCGATGCTGTCCTGCTCGTCGTAAAGCAGGGTCTCAAAAGCCATAACGCGCTCCTCGCTGCCCACGGGTCATGGGCCCGTGCACATAGATCGTTCCTGGCGCAACCACCAACGGGAAGCTACGGTCCGACGATCTCCACCGACTGGATGGTGACCGGGTTCACGGGAGACGAGCCCTCGCCGCCGGCCATGGTGGGCGCGGTGGCAATGGTATCGATGGTCTCCAGTCCGGCCACCGCCTGCCCGAAGATGGTGTAGTTGGGTGGCAGCGGGTAATCGGCGTGCATCAGGAAAAACTGGCTGCCGTTGGTATTCGGGCCGGCGTTGGCCATGGCCATGACGCCCCGCGAATAGGGCCGGTTAACGGACTCGTCGGCGAAACGATAGCCGGGGCCGCCGCCGCCCGTGCCGGTGGGGTCGCCGCCCTGGATCATGAACCCGGGTATGGTGCGGTGGAAGATGACATTGTCGTAGAACCCCTCGCGGGCCAGGAACACAAAGTTGTTGACGGTGTTCGGCGCATCGGAGCTCAGGAGCTCAACAGTGATGGTCCCGGCTGTGGTTTCCAGCACCGCGGTGTAGGAGGCGCCCGGATCGATGGCCATTGCCGGAGGAGAGGACCACTGCTTGATGGAACGTCCCCCGGACACCACCACCTCGGGGGTTTGCGCCGACGATGCGCCGCCCGTCGAGCTGGCGATGCGCGTGGCCGGCGGAATGTCCGTTGCAGAGGCCGAGCCCGCCGGGGCAGTCGTGGGCGCCGCGGGTTCGGGCTGACCCAGGGAAGGCGGGGTGATGAGGTTGCAGGCCGCGAAGCTCAGGAGCGCGATGCCAGCCAGCAGCAGCGCGGACAGGATTTTGGTTCGAGTTATCATGGCACCAGGTCAGTAGGGGCGTGTGATCTTGGCTACCTCTTTCAGCGCGTCCAGCGAAAAATCGGGCGACTGGCAGAGGCTGATGGTCTGCTGCTCGTAATCGGCGATGGTGCTGACCATATCGGGGATACGGTCGGCGAGCTCGAAGGGAATGTTGGTGACGCCATGCTTGTCGCCGTGGAGCAGATCACCGGTCTGGACGGTCAGGCCGCCCACCTCGATGGGGATGCCCATGTCCACCATGTGGACATACGCGTGGGACACGGAGACCTCTTTGGCGAAGAACTGGAACCCCAGGGCGCGGACTTCGTCCAGGTCACGGACGGTGCCATCGGTCGCGACGGCCACGGCGCCCAGGGCCTTGTGAATGTTGGACTGCACCTCTCCCCAATAGGCGCCGAGGGGCGGGTTATCGATGTCGTGCAGCACGATGAATCTGGGCTCGGGCACCGAGACGATCAGATCCCACCAGTCCTCGCGGGCGACACTGCGGCCCTCGGGGCGGTTGGCGGAGATGACGCCGGTAACGGCATAGCCGACCAGGGGTGGGAAGTCCTGGAAAACGGTCTTGATCTCCGGCAGCATGAAGCCGGCATTCTTGGGGCGGAAGTTGAACCCCTCGATGGCGTTGCAGATGCTCGGAGAGTCGATTTTGGACAGAGCCTGCAGGGTGGCATCGCTTACGGTTTGGTACAAAGCGGAACCTCCGGAGATGACTGACACTATGCGCGCCGGCCCACCGCCGGCGCGGCGACAGGATACCACAATTGCCTAACCTCAGCGATGACACCCGCCGCTCACGCGTGCCCAGTTTCACTCGAAGTGTCATTGCGAGCGCAGCGCGGCAATCTCGCTGGGGCCAGCAATGCTACCGCGCCAAGTGTCATTGCGAGCGCAGCGTGGCAATCTCGCTGGGGCCAGGCTACTGCGGGAACGAGATCGCCACGTCGCTCCGCTCCTCGCGATGACAAACCGGGTACGTGTGAGCATCCGCCATCTTTCGATCATCCCAGGCCACTCATCTCAGGCCACGCGAGGGCCGGTGTTATACTGGGAAAATAACCAGAGAGATTGGATATAACGCGTTGGCCGGGGGAAGGTTATGACCGTTCTGGTAACCGGGGCCACGGGGCTGGTGGGAAGACGAGTGGTCCAGCAATTGCTGGAGACCAACCACGAGGTGCGCGTCATGGTGCGCCGCCCGGGCAGTGAGAGTGTGCTCGCCACGCCGCCAACGGACGTTTGCTACGGGGACGTGAGCGACCTCGACGCCCTGGCCGAAGCCTGCCGCGATGCAACGGCCGTGGTCCACTTGGTGGCATTGATACGCGGCGGCCCGAGGCAGTTCGACGCCATCAACCGGCAGGGCGCGGCCAACGTGGTCGAGGCCGCCAAATCAGCCGGCTCAGTCAAACGGTTCATCCACGTGAGTGCATTGGGAGCGGCCAACACGCCGCGGCTCCAGTATCTGCACTCTAAATGGCAGGGCGAGCAGGCAGTTATGGACAGCGGCCTACCCTACGTGATCCTGCGCCCATCGCTGATATTCGGGCCGGGCGACGAGTTCACCACGGCGGTGGCGGCGCTGGTTCGAACCATGCCCATCGTGCCGGTGATCGGTTCCGGCAACAACCGCCTGCAGCCCATCCACGTCGACGACGTCGCGCGATGCATCGCACTTTCGGTCAGCGGCAACACCCGGGGCAACCGCACGATTGAGATCGGTGGGCCGGAGCAGTTGTCCTACAACGAGGTTGTGGGCGTGGTGGCGCGGACGCTGGGCCGCAAGGCCCGCCGGCTGAACGTCCCACTGTGGAAGATGCGGTTGCCGGTAGCCATCATGGAGAAGCTGACCCCCCGGGCGCCCATCAACCGGGCGATGCTGCAACTGGTGACGCTGCGCAATGTCGCCGAGCCGGGCTCGGTGGAGCGCGCCTTCGGCTTCCGGCCCAGACCTCTCGAAGGGAACATCGACCACGTCCGGGACATCACGGCTGGCCAGGCCATCCGCATAAATCTGGGACTGTCCACAGGCAGCTAGCAGGGATCGTGCCAACGAGTTACGAGGAATCGGTCGCCCGGTTGCTGGGCCTGGTCGATCACGAGCGTTCGGTCCCGGCACAGCCGAGGCAGAAGCGGATCTACGACCTGCGGAACGTGGAACGACTGCTGGAGCGGATGGGCAACCCGCACCGGAGGCGGGGAGTGGTGCACGTCGCGGGCACCAAGGGCAAGGGCAGCACCGCGGCTATGGTGGAGTCCATCGCGCGGGCGGCCGGGTATGCCACCGGCTTCTATTCCTCGCCGCATCTGCACTCCTTCTGCGAGCGCATCCGGCGGAATGGCGAGCCGGTGTCCCGGGAGCGGTTCGCGCATCTGACCGACGCGGTCTGGCCGCACCACCTGGACAACGCGGCCGATCCGGAGGCCGGGCCGGCCTCCCTGTTCGAGTACATGACAGCCATGGGTTTCCAGTGCTTCGCCGAGGACTCGGTCGACGTGAGCGCGATCGAGGTCGGACTGGGCGGCCGCCTGGATGCCACCAACGTGGTGACCCCCGAAGTCAGCGTCATTACCCCGGTGAGCCTGGACCACATGGCAATCCTGGGCGACACAATTGGCGAGATCGCGGCGGACAAGGCCGGGATCATCAAGCACGAAACGCCGGTGGTGGTCGGGCCACAGTTCTCCGAGGCCATGGATGCAATCGACCGGGCCGCCACCGAACAGTCCGCGCCGGTGATCCGCGTCGGGGACGACATCACGTGGCGTGTCGAAAAAGCGTCGGCGGATGGCCAACTCCTGGAAATACGAGGCCGGCGGGACACCTACCGGATGCGGCTGCCCCTGCTGGGGGATTTCCAGGGCGCAAACGCCGCCACCGCGACAGGAGCAGCGGAGGCCCTGGCCGACGCGGGATATTCCATAGATCGCCACGCCATCGTCGCCGGGCTGGAGACGGTGCAGTGGCCCGGGCGCATGGAGGTCCTGGGCCGGGAGCCAACCCTGGTGGTGGACGGCGCGCACAATGATCACTCGGTGGCGACGCTGCTGGCTACCCTGGACAGCTACGTTCCGCACCGGAACCTGGTCGTCGTGGCGGGATTCTCCCGGGACAAGCGGGTGGACGCCATGGTCGAACTGCTGGCCGCGCGGGCGCATCGGGTGATCGCCACGCGCTCCCGGCATCCGCGCTCCATGCGGCCCGAAGAGATCGCCGAACAGTTCCGCGCCCGGGGCATTCCGGCGGAGCGCATCGGGATCACTGCGCACACCGGAGACGCGGTGAGCGGTGCCAGGGCATCGGCGAACGATGATGACCTGGTGCTCGTCACCGGATCGCTGTTCGTGGTCGCCGAGGCCCGGGAGGCGGTCCTGGGCATAGAGCCGGAAACCTACCCCGACCTGCTGCCACCCGATTTACGGTAACCGGAACGCGACTGCTACAATTGTCGCCATGATGCACACCGAAAATGGACGACGGCGCGTGGTGGTGACCGGGATGGGGGCGATCACCCCGCTGGGTCTCAGCGCGGACCAGTTCTGGGACAACCTGGTGGCCGGAGTGTCGGGCATCGGCCCCATGACCCTGTGCGACCCCACAGACTATCCCTGCCAGATCGCGGGGCAGGCCGACGACTTCGAAGCCACCGACTACATCGACCGGCGCGAGGCCCGCCGCATGGCCCGGTTCTCGCAGATGGCGGTAGCAGCGGCCCTGCAGGCCGTGAAGAACGCCAATCTGGACATGGAGCAGGAGGACTCGTACCGCGTGGGCGTGCTGCTGGGCAACGGCAACGGTGGCTTCCCCACCCTGGAGGAGAACTGCCGGATCCTGGCCGACCGGGGCGGAATGCGGATGTCGCCGTTCTTTTTCCCCATGGTGCTGCCCAACATGGCGGCAGCCAACGTGAGCCAGTACGTGGGAGCCCGGGGCTACAACTCCACGGCGACCACGGCCTGCGCGGCGTCCAACAACGCCATCGGCGAGGCGCTGCAGGCGATACGACACGGCGTGGCCGACGCCATGGTCACCGGCGGCGCCGAGGCCGGTATCAGCCAGCTTGGGCTGGCCGGATTCGCAGTGATGCGCGCGCTCAGCACGCGCAACGACGACCCGCAGCGGGCCAGCCGGCCCTTCGACGCCGAACGGGACGGGTTCGTGCCGGCAGAAGGGTCGGGCATCCTGATCCTGGAGGAGTTGGAGCGGGCCCGGGCCCGGGGCGCGAACATCATCTGCGAGGTGGTGGGGTTCGGCGCGACGTCGGATGCGGGACACCTGGTACAGCCGCAGGAGACCGGTGAAAGCGCGGCCAGGGCCATGGCCGCAGCGCTGGCGGACGCGGGGCTGGGTATCGGCGATGTTGACTACATCAACGCCCACGGGACGTCGACGCCACTGAACGACGCGGTGGAGACGGTCGCCATCAAGCGGTTATTCGGGGACTCGGCCTACCGTGTCCCCATTAGCAGCACCAAGGGCATGATCGGTCACGCGCTGGGGGCCTCGGGCGCGCTGGAAGCGGTGGCGTGCGTCAAGACCATCACGGACCAGCGCATCCACCCCACGGTGAACCAGGAGTCGCCGGATCCCGACTGCGACCTGGACTATGTGCCCAACGAATCGCGAACGGCCGAAGTAGGGGTGGTCCTGTCCAACGCCTTCGGGTTCGGCGGGCAGAACGCCTGCCTGGTGTTCCGGCGCTGGGAGCAGTGATTTCGCGCCTGGCGCCGGTGAAATAAATCCGCCGGCGCGTTTGGGTGGCGCCGGCGGTAAGATTGTCGGGGTATTTGGCGAAGACTGCAGGCTAGTCGGCGGCAGCTTCCGTGGTTTGTCCGGCGAGCATCTCGTCGAGCATGCGCTGCAAGGCCATGGTGTGGCTGCACACCCGTCGGGTCGCGAAGAAGGCGCACTCGCAGCTCCAGTCTCCGTCGCGGTAGGCGACCCGGTAGGTATTGTGGTTGCCGATGAAGGATGCCTCGAAGGTGTGGATGTTCACCCGCTCCGGCTCCTCGGCATACTTGCGTGCTTTGTCAACCTTGCCGATGTAGCTCGAACTCATTTCAACCCCCGCAGTGTGATGGGACGGGGATGTAACCCCGCCCGGCCTCATATGGTACTGGCAACGGCCGGGACTGGTCAATAAGCGCGGATTCTGACACCTACCCAGTATGTCATCGCGAGGAATGCAGCGACGTGGCGATCTCGTCGCTGGAAGAGACCCCGGCTACCATCACCAGATTGCCACGCTTCGCTCGCCATGACAGTTCGAGTAATACTGGGTGACCGCGCGGAGCAGATAGCGCGTGGTCCACGTCAAGGCGCGTCACTCAGCCCCTGGGTTGGGTTGCGAACGATTGACAGCCGGACTGACGTGATATATATTATCAGATATACAGATAGTAATTATCGATACATGCGATGTGCCCGAAGGGAGATGGGCGCCCGATATAACTTACTGACAAGGAGGATACGATGACTCCGCGGATAACGAAGCGGGACGGACGGCGCGGATACGAGCCGCTGCGATGGATGACATTCAGGACGATAACCCTGTGGACACTGGCGCTGGCGTTGGCCCTGGTTGTAGTCACCAATTTGCAAGTCAGCGGCGTTGACGCTGCAACGCAGCTCCAACACGACCACGAGCCGAGACTGAAGCCACTGGACGACGGCGGCGGATTGGATCCGGTTCATTTCTGTGAGGCCCCTGCCATTTCCGGCGGCCACGGCATGGCCGAAGTATGGTCCGCTGAAATGGAGCACGCCATTGGCCCGGGTTCCGTAATGCCCGACGCCGCAAACGATCCCGAAATGACGGAGGTCTGGTCCTCCGAGATGACGGTGGGCAGGGCCGCCGACTCGGCGAACCCAATACAGGTGTACACCGGCTATTTCCTGCTGGGGTCCGAACACCAGGGAAGCCTGGACGACACGACGTTCGCGGTCAACGGGATGGATTACGAAGTGAGCTCCATTTTCGAGCAGCAGTTCGGCGACAATTTCCGGCAGTTGGTGTTTGAAGCGGGCGAGCCACTGCCGGACGACCTGGTTCTACAAGTCGAAGACGACCAATTCAACGTGTCGGATTCGCGCCGGCTCGGCGCTCGTCGGAACATACATGCCTGGACACTGGAGCAGAGCCTGGGCTGGGAAGAAGGCGCAATCATGCCCATTGCGCTGATGGAGCTGCCGGAGCCCGATCCCAGCCCAGGCCCGATTTGCAACACGGTGGCGCTAGAATAGGCGAAACCGCCGCGCAATCATCGGGCCACGAACGGGCCAACGGACGCTGAATGTCTGTTGGCCCGCTTGGTGTCTCACCCGCCCCTCTGGTCGGGCGCCGCTACCAACCGCCCGGTCGGCGGCATCACTCAACAACCGGCTCCGCGTCCTTCCGCGTGAGGGGTAGCGCCAGGAACATTACCGCCGCCACCGCGAACAGCGCTCCGATGTAGTAGATGGCAGCATCGAATCCGAAGCTCTCGTACAGCGCTCCCGCAATGAGCGGAGACGCCACGGACATCAGGAAGGCGAACGATTGCACCACGCCCAATCCGGTGGACGCCACGTCCCTTCCCACCATGTCGAAGACCGTTGCGGTCAGAATCGGCTGGTCAGGGTAGAGAAACAGCCCCAGCAGCGCGATGACTATGGTGAGTTCGATCCCGGTGTCGAACACCGTCAGGGCGAGCGTCGCCAGGCAGGACCAGACCAGTCCCGGCACCAGCAACTGCTTGCGTCCAAATTGATCGGACAGCGCGCCGGCGGCCGGCTTGGCCACCAGCCCCACGGCGATCAGCATCCCGATGTGGAACCCCCGGGACGCCGGGCCCATATCTAGGTCGTTCCCCAGGTACAGGGGCAGGATAGTGACCAGCGCCACCAGCGCCATGCTGCGCAAACCGCGTACCACGGTCAGTACCCAGAGGGCCGGCGTCTTCAGCAGGCTGCCGGTGGCATCCACGCGTTCCGACAGCGTGACTACGGGTTCGTCCCGGCCTCGACCGATGTTGCGAAGGGACCAGATGGCGCACGCGGCCAGGAAGAACGGAACAATCGCGTACACGCTGAGCAATTCCCGCCAGGTCAAAAACGCCAGCAACGCCCCGGTGGCCACCGGTCCGACCACGTCGCCCACGCTTCCGCCGACGCCGTGGGCGGACAGGGCGATCCCGCGCCGCTCCGGGAAATGGTGCGAAAGCGACGCCGAGGCCGGCAGGTGCCAGATGGAGTGGGAGATCGCCACCACCCCCATGCCAACCAGAAGCAGCGGATACACCGGCGAGACACCCATGGCCAGGCAGCCCAGGGCAGCAACGGCCAGGCACGCTCCCAGGAGCGGTCCCCAATACCGCCGGAGGATGTCGACCACCACGCCGGCGGGCAGGGCAACCAGTCCGGAGGCCAACTCGCGCGCGGACATGATGCCGCCAACACCGACCGTGCTGAGCTGAAAGGTCTGCTGGATCTCAGGCAGCGCAACGACGAAGCTCTGCACTATCCAGTGGAATACCACATGCCCGGTGGCCAGTCCGGGAATTATGATCCGCGCCCCGAGAGCCGGGGCGGGTTCCCCCGGTTGGTGGGCTGTTTCTGGGTTCTGCATGGTCCGGTTGTGCTCCCGCGATGCGAAATGGGCCTCCACTATGGCCCAGACGGTTCACAAGGTTGCCCGACGCTGATCCCGCCCGGGTTTGCGGAAGGGGTTTCCGTGGGGGTGCAGTATAACAACCCGACGACGTTGCGAAATCGCCGGAATATGGAGGCACAACGTGCGACGCGAGGATGCTGCATCGTCGATCTCCGGATGGCGCCACGGGCCCAATAGTGCGGTCTCGAGTCAAGACCGGCGGTAACTGAGACAGCGAAAGCGGCAAGGCATTTCTTGACTTTGACTAGGGCCAACACTACGATATGAATAGGGCAAAAATCCCGAGCTAACGCTCAGACGGACCGAGGAGGATCTGATGCTAGAAATCGTCCTTGCCGTCCTGGCGGCAGCAGGGCTAGCAACAGGGATAGCAGCGGTGGTTTGGCTGCTGCTGTCAACCAAGAAAGGCGGAAACCAACTCGAACGCAGCCGCGAGGAGGCTGCGGACACCCTCACCCAGGCCGAAGAGGAGAAGCGGACCATCCTCCTGCAAGCGCAGGAAGAGGCGCTGAAAATCCGGGAGGCCGGTGACAAAGAGATTACGGAGCAACGGCGCGAGCTCAACCGCATGGAACGCCGTTACATCCAGCGAGAAGAACAGCTTGACCGCAAACTGGAGTCTTTGGACCAGCAAGAAACGGAACTGGAAGAGCGCGAATCGCATGCCAAGTCCGAACTGCAGAAAGCCGAGGACCTGAAAGACCAGCACAACCGGGAGCTGGAACGGATCGCATCGTTGTCCATCGACCAGGCGCGAGACATCGTGCTGAAGCGTGGCGAAGAGGAAGCATCCCACGAACTGGCTCGCCGCTACTATGAGTTGGAGAAGGAACACCAAACCCGGGCGGACGATAACGCCCGACGCATCCTCACCCTCGCCATAAATCGTCTTGCCACCGACGTAGTGTCGGAGAGCACGACAACTGTTGTTTCCCTGCCCAACGATGAGATGAAGGGTCGTCTCATCGGCCGCGAAGGACGTAACATCCGGGCCCTTGAGGCCCATACCGGCGTGGATATCATCGTTGACGACACGCCCGGAATAGTGACGCTGTCCTGCTTCGACCCGGTGCGACGGGAGATCGCCAGGCTGGCGATGACGCAATTGGTGAAGGACGGCCGAATCCAGCCCACCCGCATCGAGGAAGCGGTCAACCGCGCGGAACGTGACATCGAAGAGACGATGTGGCGGGCCGGTGAAGAGGCCACCTTTGAAGTTGGCGTGAGCGGGCTGGACGCCGAGCTGATCAAGCTGCTGGGACGGCTCAAGTATCGCTACAGCTACGGCGAAAACGCGCTCACGCACTCCATCGAGGTGGGGCTGCTGGCAGGAATGCTAGCGTCCGAGGTCGGCGCGAACGTGCAGACGGCGCGTGCCGCTGGCCTGCTCCACGACATCGGCAAAGCGTTGACCCATGAAATACCCGGGCCGCACGCGGAGATCGGCTACGACCTGACCACCCGCAACGGCGTTGGGTCGCTGGTCTGCAATTGCGTGCTGGAGCACCACGACGACGACCACTCCAGCATCGAGTCGTTCCTGGTAGCTGCCGCCGACGGGATCAGCGCCGCCCGCCCTGGCGCGCGCAAGGAATCCATCGAGCAGTACACGAGGCGGCTTCGCGAGTTGGAGGACACCGCCTACAGTTTCGACGGCGTGCAGCGAGCGTTCGCCATCCAGGCGGGCCGTGAGGTTCGCGTGATGGTCAGCCCCACCGACGTGGATGACGTGGCCTGCGCCAGCCTGGCCAGGAACATCGCTGGCAAGGTCTCCAAGGACCTGCAGTTCCCCGGGCAGATCAAGGTTACGGTGATCCGCGAGACCCGCGAGGAAAGCATCGCCAGATAACCACCCAGTTGGGAGTAACGAAGGGACCCAAAGGGGCGACCGTGCGTCGCCCCTTACAGCGTGGCACTTCAGGGATCAAATTATGCGAGTGTTGATGATTGGGGACATAATCGGCAAGCCGGGCCGGAGCGCCCTTTCCCGATTGCTGCCCGCGCTGCGCCGCGAACTCAACATCGACCTGGTCACCGCCAACGCGGAGAATACCGCCGGCGGTTTCGGCCTCACCCTCAAGACCGCCAACGCCCTGTTGCAGGCCGGCGTCGACGTGATGACCTCGGGCAACCACATCTGGGACAAGAAGGACATACTCCCCCACATGGAAGAGTTGCCGCTGCTCCGGCCGGCGAACTACTACGGCGCGCCGGGACGGGGCTGGATGATGTTCGGCGACGTGATGGTGCTGAACCTGCAGGGACGGGTGTTCATGCCGCCTATAGACTGCCCCTTCCGCGAGGCCGACAAGCGGCTGGCGGAGGCGGAAAACGAGCTGGGACACGCGCCAAAAACGGTGGTGGTGGACTTCCACGCCGAGGCAACCTCGGAAAAGCAGGGCTTGGCCTGGTACCTCGACGGCCGCGTCAGCGCGGTGGTGGGCACGCACACCCACGTAGCGACGGCCGACGCGCGCATCATGCCCGGAGGCACTGCCTACGTCAGCGACCTCGGAATGACGGGTCCCCAGGACTCGGTTATTGGCACGGAGGTCGCCCCGGTGCTGGAGCGGTTCAGGACGGGTCTGCCCCAACGGTTCGAACCGGCCAAGGGCGCATGCATCCTGAACTCCGTACTGATCGACATCGACGACGCCACCGGCCACGCCACCGACATCGTGCGCATCGACCGCCGAATAGACGAATAACAACCAAAATATCCATAAATATGGGGAGACCTGATGGCAATTTCTGTTGACCTGCACCTGCACACCACCGCGTCGGATGGACGATTGACGCCCACCGAGTTGGTGGAGCTGACCGCGTCCAAGGGCCTGCGCACGATATCAGTGAGCGATCACGACACGACGGCGGGGTTGGAAGAGGCGCAACGGGCCGTGGACCGCGTCCCCGGTATGCGGCTGATCCCCGGCATCGAGCTCAGTTGCGACGTGCCGGGCGGCGAAGTGCACATGCTCGGCTACTTCATGGACGTGGCCGACGCCGGATTCCAGGAGACGCTGTCCGGGTTCCGCGAGGGCCGGTTGGCGCGCGGCGAAGGCATGGTCCAGAAGCTCGCGGAGTTCGGCCTGCACATCGAATGGGAGCGCGTCCTGGAAATCGCCGGCGACGCCTCGGTGGGACGGCCGCACATCGCTCACGCGCTGGTCGAAAAAGGCTATTTTGCCGAGCCGTCGGACGCTTTCCGGGAATACCTGGGACGGAACGGCAAGGCCTACGTCGAACGGTCCAAACTCACGCCGGCGGACGCGGTGAAACTGCTGAATGACATGGGGGGCGTGGCGGTGTTCGCCCACCCCTGGTTCGAGCGGCGGGGCAACGAGCCCGAGCCGGAACAATCGCTCATCGAGACGGTGGAGGAACTGAAAGCCGCCGGCCTGCACGGGATGGAAGTGCATTACTCGATGTACGACGAGGCGACGGTGGACTGGCTGGCTGACGTGGCGCGAGCATACGACCTGATCCCGTGCGGCGGAAGCGATTATCACCACAGCGGCAACTCGCGCGAGCCGCTGCCCGGCGTCAACGGGCCGCCCATGGAAACGGTGGAGCGACTGGAGGAAGCCGCCCGGCGGCTGGCGTCGCGCCGATAAAGAGCGACCGGCGCTAAACGTGGCAACGGTGGGGTTGCCGACATGTCGGGGGATGCAGCGACGCTGATCGGCCTGTGGGCTGTCGCGTACCTGATTGGAGCCATGCCGATGTCGTATCTGCTGGCGCGAGCGCTGGGAGGAATCGACCTGAGGCAACACGGCAGCGGCAACGTGGGGGCGAGCAATTTCGCCAGCCAGATGGGAAAGAAGTGGTGGTTGCCAATCGCGGCCATCGACATGGGACGGGGCGCCGGGCCGGTCCTGATTGGGCAGTACGCCCTGGGTCTGTCAGACATGGCCTGGTGGCTGGTGTTGACTCCATTGTTCACCATTTTGGGCAACAACTGGTCGCCGTTCCTGCGTTTCACGGGCGGCCGCAGCGTGGGAGCCTGGGCCGGGGGCATCCTGGGCATCGCGCCGCTCTTTTTCGTGGCAGGACTGGTCCTGTACGTATTGGGGTGGCGGGTGACGCGGAGGTCGGCGGAATGGATGCTGGTAGTGATGATCGCGCTGCCATTGCTGGCCCTGGCATGGCCGGAGCGCTGGCTGCTAGTCGGGGCAAAAGAGCAGCTGGCGGTGTTTGCCGCGGGCGGGGCGGTCCTGATCCTGGCCAAGCGGCTCGTTTCCAACGGGCAGTCGGCTCCGGCGGATGTGCCGTGGGGTACGGTCATGCTCAACCGGTTGCTGCGGGACCGGGACATCGCAAACCGGGAAGAATGGCTCGCGCGCACCGCCGAGTACCGCGACGACGGGCTGTAAGGGCGCTTGGGATCCGACGGCTACCACCAGGGAATCGATTGCCGGACGATGCTGCACCGAATCGCCATGCCCGGGACCACACCAAATTCCTGCGCTTTGCTTGCAATGAAACCTTCACGATATTTACCGAGAATCAGGGGATAATAGGGGCATGGTAGAACAGCAGGCAGAATCACAGGCCACGACCTGTCACTGGCACCCGGCGGTGCCCACGGGGCTGTCATGCAGCCAGTGCCAGCGGCCGATATGCACGCAGTGCCTGGTGCAGGCGCCGGTGGGGATCCGTTGCCGGGAGTGCGGCCGGGCGGTGCCTCTGCCGACCTTCGACGTGCGTCCGTCGAACTACGCCAAGGCGGCAGTAGTGGCCGCAGTAATCGGTGTGCTCGGGGTCATCCTGTGGCTCACACTGATTTTCTTCACTGGAACGCGGCTGATATCGTTCCTCGTCACGCCCCTGGTGGTGGGCTATGCGGCGGGAGAGATCATTAGCCGGGTGGTCAACCTGAAACGCAGCAAGGGGCTGATGTACATCGCCGGCGGGACGGTGGTGCTCAGCTCGCTCGTGGCGATGATGCTGACCGGAGGATTGACGCTGAGCCTCTGGGGCATCCTTGCGCTTGTCGGCGGGGTGCTGATCGCCATCGGGCGCGTGAGACTGTAGGGCCAGACGGAAGCCACGCCCCGACAGTAGACGTCGGACTACTTCAGACCGCCGAAGCGTGTTCTGCCCAGAGGCGGCGGACCGTATCGCGGGTGACGCCGGACCGGAAGCCGCGACGCTGCAGGTAGTCCCACATCTTGCGGTGGAAGTCTGCGTAGGGCATTGCGCCTCGAGCGAGCAACCGCTGAGCGCGCCGCTCTGCGGCCCGATAGGCGGCATCGGTCTCGTCCAGGCCGTCCAGAGCGTCCTCGATTATGGGCTCGGCCACGCCCTTGCCACGCAGTTCGCGACGGATCAGCGAAGCCCCGCGCGGCTTGCGCCGGTCCCGGCTATTGCGCCACTGCCGGGCGAACTCGGCATCATCCAGGTACCCGTACCGTTTCAGGGAGTCCAGCGCCTGTTCAACCACGGGCTGTTCGAAATCACGCCCGACGCGCCTTCGGACCTCAGCAACGGTTCGGGGCTTGAAACTGACGTACCGCAGCGCCACCTGCAGCGCGTCAGTGTAGGCATCCGACATGGGCTGCCAGTCCGACCGATCGAGCGTGGAGGCTAACGATTAATTCAGGCTGACCGAGTCGGGGTTCGCGATGTAGGCGGCAGCGTCGGCAGCGGTTCCGTTGAGATGGCCGTTACCCTCTCCGTCGATGGGCTCTTCCTCGGGCACCTCGTCGCCCCGGATGAGGGCCTCGATCGCGTCGGCGATTTCGCCGTGCTCCAGGAGGAAATTCTTGGAGTTTTCACGCCCTTGTCCCAGGCGGGTCTCGCCGTAGGAGTAAAAAGCGCCAGCCTTCTTGATGATGTTCTGGTTCACGCCGATGTCCAGCAGGTCGCCCATCTTGCTGATGCCCTGGTTGAACATGATGTCGAACTCGGCCACGCGGAAGGGAGCTGCGACCTTGTTCTTGACGATGCGTGCGCGCACGCGGCTGCCGATGATCTCCGACCCCTGCTTGAGCGACTCGCTGCGGCGCAGGTCGATACGGACGGAGCTATAGAACTTGAGCGCCCGGCCGCCGGGGGTGACCTCGGGGCTACCGTAGCTGATGCCGATCTTCTCGCGAATCTGGTTGATGAAAACGACCGCGGTGCGGGAACGGTTGATGGTGGCGGTGAGCTTGCGGAGGGCCTGCGACATGAGCCTGGCCTGCATGCCGACGTGGACGTCGCCCATGTCCCCTTCGATCTCGGCCTGCGGAACCAGTGCGGCGACGCTGTCGATGACGACGGCGTCAACGGCGCCGCTGCTGACCAGCTTCTCGGTGATGTCCAGCGCCTGCTCGGCGGAGTCGGGCTGGGAGATCAGCAGGTTGTTCAGGTCAAGGCCACAGCTGGTGGCGTAGTGTGGATCCAGGGCGTGTTCAGCGTCGATGTAGGCGGCGAGGCCGCCCATGCGCTGGGTCTCGGCCATGATGTGGATGGCAAGGGTGGACTTGCCGGCCGATTCCCCGCCGTAGATCTCGGTAACACGGCCGCGGGGCAGGCCGCCGACGCCCAGGGCCATGTCCAGGGACAGTGAGCCGGTGGGAATGACGTTGGTAATGAGGTGGGAGACCTGCTCGTCACCGCGCATCACCGCGCCCTTGCCGTGGTCTTTTTCAATACGGCCCAGGGCGACCTCGAGGGAGGCCAGCTTGTTCTTGTCGAGATTCAGGGTTTCGGGGTTTATTGCCATCGTTAGCCTCCCGCACGGCTGGTTTGCACTTACGGGGAGTTTAGCACGTGCGTTCCATTAATGCAATGGAGCAATGTCGTTATTTTGCCGGGATTTACGGGGCCCACGGCCCCGAGGCTAGAAGTCTCAAAAGCCGCCGTCGAAGCCAATGGTGACGACGCCGTTCTCGACGATGATGGGGGTGATCCGCTCGCCGCCGGAGAGCTCTAGCAAGGCGGGCACCTGGTCGGGCTGCTTGGAGACGTCGATCTCAGTATAGGCCACCCGCTGGCGTCGGTAGTGCATCTTGGCCTGCGCGGAGAAGGGGCAGTCGGGGTGCGTGTAGAGGATGATTTCGGTGTCGTTGGTCGTAGTCAATTTATGCTCCTGTGGATCACTTCGGGCGACCGGACAAGGTGACGCGCCATGAGGATGCCCAATTTTACGCAGGGGTCGGGTATAACGCAACGCGGGGAACACCATGGAGCCACAAGGCGCAACGTGCTAGCAGTACACTTACTCGATGATCTCGTAATCTTGCATCAGCCCGCTCGGCGACGACCCATGGATAATATCGATTGAACCTTCCGAGTACTCGGCGTGATCGATGATCTTGGTCCATCGAGGCATAGGTTCACCTACGTAAGGGTTTGCGAAGAACACTGCGCGCGATTTGTCGACAGACCACGGGTAAGTGCCGTAAAACGTGGCAACGCCTATCACGTGCTGATTCTGTGGGCCCGACGAGTTGAACCAGAAGCCGTCCAACTTACGCCTGCTGTGAGGTTCGGGCAACGGGCTGGTGTCGGCTGGGTTGCTGTGTGCGTAGAATGCGACCCCTATACTGCCAAACAATACTTCATAGAGCCTGTCCAGCCGATGCGAGGTACGTAAGGCGATGATCAGATTGTTGACATCCCGATACCGCTTGGCTTTGTCGTAAAGCCGCTGTTTAGTCTTCCCGATATCGTCGACTACACCAGATTTGGCCGGCCCCATTCCAACAAACGCTCCTTTTCTTGGCCGGGAATCTGGCGAAATCGGCATTAACCTACCAGTGATGGTCCAACCATCGTGCGTGAAGGTCGTAGCCGGCAAAACGTCTAGACTGTATGCATTACGTTCGCACGCGGCATACAAATCCTCGTATTCGGTTTCATTTACGAGCTTCTCGAACGGACGCATGAGTTCACGTTTGCGTGGCACGGAGCGCAGTTTACCTTCCGTGCGAATATGCAGGACAAAATCTGGAGCATATAAGTCGTTGAGGATATCGAGCGCGAGCAATTCATTCCTATCGCGTTCCAAATCTGTGCCTGCTTCAATGTCGACATCTGTTGCCTCAACCACGTACGAGTATTCCGCACCATCGTGAAGCGTCTCGGTGACCGCGAAATCAGGCGTGCGCCCTGCAATGCGAGGCTCTATTGTTACCTGCCCGCCCGCGCCGGTCAAAAATTCGTGGACAAGCAACTCGAAAAACGCGGCTTCAAATTGTCGGTCGTCCTTTCGCGACCCGGCCCCTTCATGTCGCATACGGCGCACAAGTGAAGTCCTGTGCTCCAACGGAAAGTGATCAATCCAGCGCTGGAGCATCTGACGAACCCTTCCATAATCAGGGAGAGCCGAACGGTCGAGGAAAGAATAGATCGATTCTGACCTCCTCGCCAGTCCCGAGTAATTCCTTGGCTTATCATCAAACAACGGAAGGGCACTTGGATGGCGATAACGGTATTCGTCCCGCATCAATTCACCGATATACTTCTTGCACAGATGACATCGTTATGCCTGAGTTCCAACGCACAGCCTGGGTTCGCTAACGTGAGCAAATGACTGATGGCTATCGGCGTCAGACCGGAACGGACTGTGCTTCGAGAACTTCGTTGACGACCGATTCCTGGCTGCGCTCACGGAGCCGGGCCATGCTCTTGAGGATGACGCGGTGCGCCAGGGCGGGGGTCGCCAGGGTCTTGATGTCGTCGGGCGTAACGTACTCCTGGCCGCGGATGCCGGCCAGCGCCTGGGCGCAGCGGTAGAGGCCGAGAGTGGCGCGAGGGCTGGCGCCGAGCTCCACGTCGGGATGCTCGCGGGTGGCGCGTATCACCCGGACCAGGTAATCGCGCAGGACGGGATCGATGTAGACCCGCCGGACCAGCGCCTGGATGTGTAGAACATCGTCAGCGGACGCCACGGGCTGCAGCGAAGTCAGTGGGTCGGCGTCCTCGAAGCGCTCGAGCATGGCGGTCTCGTCATCTTCCGAGGGGTAACCCAGCCGGAGCCGGAGCAGGAAGCGGTCGATCTGGGCCTCGGGCAACGGGAATGTGCCCTCCAGCTCGATGGGGTTCTGGGTCGCCAGAACCAGGAAAGGCGCGGGCAACTGCACGGTGTCCTGGTCAACGGTGACCTGACGTTCGGCCATGGCTTCCAGCAGCGCGGACTGGGTCCTGGGGGTCGCGCGGTTGATCTCGTCGGCCAGAACGACCTGGGAGATGACCGGGCCGGGGCGGAACTCGAACTCGCCGTTGTGCTGGTTGTAGTAGTGGATGCCGGTGATGTCCGACGGCATCAGGTCCGGCGTGAACTGGATGCGGCGAAACTCGCAGTCCAGCGAGTAGGCCAGTGAGCGGGCCAGGGTGGTTTTGCCGATGCCGGGGACGTCCTCAACCAATATGTGCCCGGCGCTGAAGAGGGCGGCCAGCGTGTATTCGATGACCTCATCCTTGCCGACGATGGCCAGCTGGATGTTCTCGCGGATCCGGGCGGCGGTGTCCGCGATCTGCTGTGCCTGGGAGACGGTGATCACGGGGTAGCCTCCACCGTGTCGGAAACCACGCCGGCCAGATACTCCTCGGCTTCGCGCAGGTCCTTGGGGGAGTCCACGCTGCGCCAGAAGGCGTCGGAGGAAACGGCGGACATGCGGCCCCCTGCTGCCAGGGCAGGGAATGTGCTGTTCTCGTGGTCGCCCAACTCGGGCAGCAGGCCACGGATGGCGGGGTGCAGAACGTAGACGCCGCCGTTGATGGCGTAGGGAAGGACCGCCTTTTCGCGGAACTGCTCCACGGTGCCATTCGCGCCGGTGTCCACGATGCCGTAGGGGCTGGTCATTGGGACGGTGAGGATGGTGGCAAGGTGGCCCCGGTTTTGCGTACGACGGGAATGGTAGTCGGCGATGAGCTCGGCCAGCGGCGCATCGGTGATGACATCGCCGTTGGTGGCGATCACCGGGCCATCTTCGCCGGGTAGGGCGGCCAGACCCTGTCGCAGCGCGCCGCCGCGCCCGAGGGGAACATCTTCGTGGCTGTAGTGAGCGCGAATCCCGAGATGACCTCCGTCGCCGAAAAAGTCCCGCACGGCGTCGGCCAGGTGGCCGACCAGGAAAACAACGTCGGTGACGCCGGCTTCGCGTAGCCACTGCACCTGATGCCACAGGATCGGGCGGCCACACAGGGGGATCATGGGCTTGGGCAAAGTGTCGGTCAAGGGACGAAGGCGTTCGCCTTTTCCACCGGCGAGGATGAGAGCGTACATGGCGGGGGTATGCTAATGCGGCAGACGGATGCGGTCAATGGCACGCTCTGCTGCCAATGACCACCTGGCGTATTGATCGGGTAAATCCATTTCGATTGCGACCTGCCCATTCGTTCCCGATGTCACACCAGCAACCGAACGCGCCCCTGCAGTATGCGGGCAGGGGCGCGGCAATGGACTGAATCGGTCGGGTGACCGGATCAACCCTACTCGTAGGCTCTGGGGCGGAACTCTGATGAGCAGAATTGGATCTGTTCCCAGAATCCGGCCGCGTCCCGCTCAACGTTGACCGATTGCAGAAAATCGCGGGTTGGGTCGTCGTAGATGATGCACGGCGCCCACAGGGCAATGTCAGGGAAAGCGAACAAAAGTGCTATCACCAAAGCCATGCAACCCATGAACGGTAAGACTCCGATATACACGTCGGTGATCGTGCTTTCTCGTAAAGCCTCCTGGGCCGCTGCGGTTTGTTCCGCCATCTGCGCGTCAACGTCCTGTCTCACGCCGTGGAGGATATAGAGGTTGATGCCCTCGGGCGGGCTGATCAGGGCAGCCTCCACCAGGATCACCATGATGATGCCGAACCAGACCAGGTCAACGCCAACCGCTTCCAGCGACGGCACCAGAATCGGGATGGTGGTCACCAGCATGGCAAAGCTTTCCATGAAGGTACCCAGCAGCAGGTAGAAGAACACCAGGATGATGACAAACTGGAGGGCGTTGAGATTCAGGCCAGTGATCCACTCCGAGATATCCTGGGAGATGCCGAGGCGCGCAAAGGCGAAGCTGAGGGTGAACGCCGCCATGACGATGAGCATGATCATCGACGAGGTTCGAACGGTGGAGATGATGGCGTCGAACAACATTCCCTGGACCGCAGAACGGGCCTGGTTCCAGCTCTGGTAAGTGGGAGGCGGCAGCCGGTCCTGGCTCCCGATGAAATAGATGGCCAGATACCACGCCGGGAAGAAGATGAAACCCAGCATGACCAGGGTGGCGGACAGACCTGACAGGCGGCCGCGCTGCTGCTGCACGTAGTCGTCCAAAGCAAAGACCACCACCGGAAACAGGATGATACCGACCAGGATAACCGCGGTACGGTTGTCGCTGATCTTGCGGTACAACTCGTTGGCAATGGCGACGACCAGCGCACCGACCACACCGAGGGCGGCGGCTTCGGTCGGCGTGGCCCAGCCGGTGTAAATGGAACCGAGCACGACAAAAATGATGGCCAGCACCGGCACTATGGACATCATTCCGATGAGGGCTTCGAAGAGCATCCGCCGCCACTCGGAAACGGCCTCGCCGTAGGACAGGACGGACCGCCCGCGGCGATAATCGCCCCGGTCGTTGGCGTTTGCAATGCGGGCTTCGGTGGCCTGCTCCTGCAGGAGCGTCGCCATTTGTTCCTGGTCGTAGCGACGGATACCAATCCCGTGGAACCAGGCCCGGTAGAGGCGGCGGACTCCGTCGTCCATTGGCGCAGTGGTTGGAAATATGATCGAGGTGACGATCATCATCAGGATCATAACGAACGCCAGGAGGAAGCCGGGCAGGAAGCCGCCCATGTAGAGGCGGCCGATGGACTCCTCAACCAGCACACCGTAGATGATGAGCCCGATGCTGGGCGGGATCAGGATGCCGAGAGTTCCGCCGGCCGCGAGGGAGCCGATGACGAGGCGCTCGCTGTAGCCGCGCTGTCGGAAGGACGGCAGCGAAACACGGCTGATGGTGGCGGAGGTGGCTACGCTGGAGCCGGAGCACGCAGCGAAGACGGCGCAGGAGGCGATGTTGGTGTGGAGGAGACCACCGGGCAGGAAGACGAGCCAACGGGACAGGGCCCCGTACATGCGCTCGCCCATGCCGGACCGGAGCATCAGCTCGCCCATGAGCAGGAAGAGGGGCACTGCGACCAGTATGAAGTTGGTGTTGCTCTCCCACGCCTTGTTGCCGAGGATGTTCCACAGCGGGGCATCGGAAAATGCCTGCATCATCACCAGGGACAGCACTCCGAGAGCGCCGGCGACGTACAATCCGATGAGGAAGAAAACTCCCATCATGCTGAAAGCGGTGATGATTGCCATGTTTTACGGTCCTCCGTGCAGTGATGGCCGCCCGACGGACGGCTGCTGTGGAGTTTGGAAGGGCTATGGTGGAAGGAGCAGGAGGGCTACACGCCGGAAGCCGCTTCTTGCAGGACCTCGGCGTCAGTTGCCAGATCGGCCACGTCGCCGCCGGAGTTCTTGTGCCAGATCTCCAGCAGGCCGCGCAGGATCATGCTCAGCATCCACTGGAAAGACGTGAAGGCGAGCATGGTGAAGCCGACGGCGACAATCATCTGGAACATCCAGAGTTCGGGCAGGAAGTTGCCGATGAGATAGGTGTTCGCCAGGGCGGGTTCGCACAGGCCTTCGGCGTTGGTGCGGATGCACTTGGACTCGGCAACCTCCTCCCAACTCTTGATGGCCGTGATGAGGCCGAAAAAGCCCACGGACCCGAGGGCCATCCAGTCGGCCGCCGAACGCATATAGGGGTGGATTCGCGAAAAGAGGGGCAACAGAACGTCAATGCGGACGTGGGATCCGGTGCGCAGGGAATAGGAAAACGCCCAGGTTCCCGCGAAAGCCAGGACGTAGCCGCCCACCAGTTCCTGGTTGCCCAGGATGGGGCCGCCCAGCTTCCGCACTATCACCTGGTAGGTGATGTAGATGCCCAGAAGGAGCAGAAGTGTCCCGCAGATGTATCCAAAGCCGCGGTAGACCCAGTCCAGGGCGCCGTCGATTTTATGGATCAATCGGGTCAGGAAAACCGGCGTGGGGGTTGCCGCAGGTTGTGTAGTCAACTGGCGCCTCCGGTAAGCCGGGCGAAAAAGTTAGAAATGCGCCGGCAGATCATTGAAAGCAGGATATTACAAGCGTCAAACAGGCGAAAATACCCACATATGGCACGCAGGATGGGACTATATTGGGCGTCCTGATAAAAGTCAACCGATGCAAAAACCGGTAACCGTTCAGAGTTGCGGAGGACGTGTCATTACGAGCGCAGCGTGGCAATCTCGTTGGCGCCGGGGAGCCCTTCCGGGCAGACCCTGCTGCTACGATATCGAGGTTGCCACGCTTTGCTCACAATGACAGTTCCAGTGAGACTGGGCTCGCGTCCTCACGCGAGCCCAGTCGAAGATCGGGCAAGTATAATTGTCACGGCGTCCCCCGGGCGGGGCAAAACGTAAAGTAGCGATGAGGTGCATGAAATGTCACAGGCGAACAATTTCGGAGTCCTGCTGCCCACGCGGGGCGTGCTGGTATATGCCGGCAGCAACGGCCCCCGGGTCGAGCTGACCTGGCAGATGGCCGAGACTGCCGAGCGCGCCGGCTACGACTCCGTCTGGGTTGGCGACAGCATCACCTCCAAGCCCCGCATGGAGCCGCTCACGGCCATGGCGGCCATCGCCGCCCGCACCAACCGGGTGAAGATCGGCACGGCCGTCCTGCTCAACGCCCTGCGCCATCCGGTGCATCTGGCGCACTCCGCCGCCACCATCGACAACATCTCCGCCGGCCGCACGATCCTGGGTCTGGGTGCCGGACGCGGCAACAACCAGATGTTCATCGACGAGCACGCTGCCGTGGGAGTGCCGATCGAAGAACGCGCTCCCCGCATGGAGGAGAGCATCCGCGTCATGCGCGCGCTGTGGACTGGTGAGCCGGTCACCTCCGACGGCGAGTTCTATCCCCTCGAAAACGTCACGCTGGAACCGGGGCCC
Organism: SAR202 cluster bacterium bin87; assembly: GCA_002238825.1. Classification (GTDB taxonomy): domain Bacteria; phylum Chloroflexota; class Dehalococcoidia; order Lucifugimonadales; family UBA3495; genus Bin87. Next base: position 359,089 of record MPNC01000004.1, read on the forward strand.
GTCCAGTCTTCGATCCCCCTCTGGATTTCCAGCAACTGGGTGCGGCGCGGCCTGGCCCGGGTTGCCGAGCTCGGCGACGCCTGGATCACCAACGTCCCGTCCACGGAACTGTTCGACCGCTGCTGGCAGCGGATCGAGCAGAACGCCGGCGAACTCGGCCGCGATGCGTCCGAGATAGGCCGCTGCCTGTATATCTCGGTGAACCTGAAGGACGACACCGACGCCGCCCTGGCCGAGGGCGACCGGTTCATGCAGGCCTACTACAGCGTGCCCTACGACGTCATCAGCAAGCAGTTGCTGTGCGTCTTCGGCCCGCCCCAGAAGAGCATCGACGCCATCAAGGCCTACCAGGACAGCGGCGCCGACTACTTCATCGTCAGGTTCGCCTCGCCGGACCAGATGGGCCAGATGGCGCGGTTCACCGAGGAAGTCCTGCCCCACGTCTCCTGATGGGCCGGGGCCATGCGTATTCCCATCGCTCCCACCACGCACCAACTCGAGCCCCTGCCGTCATTGCGAGCGAAGCGCGGCAATCTCGTCGACGGGGCAGCCCACGCCCTGGTCCGACCGACGTATCCGGAGGAATGACCGCTCGGGTGAGTTAGGAGGAGACTTGGAATCTAAGCCACAGACCGGGCTATCGAGGACCCTCAAGGTAACGCCGGCAAGAATCGTGGTTGCGTTGCTGTTGGCGTTATTGGCATTGCCGGTGGTTTATCTGGGGATATTGGGAATCTACGCTCTGTTCCTGATAGATGATGCCGTAGCACTATATTTAGTTCCGTCAATCCTTGCGCCGGTCTTTGCGGTATTGAGTGCATTTGGAACACTCTTATATTTCCGGTCTGCGCTGATTACCGCCGCAGCGCTGTCGGTGTTTTATCTGGGCTGGGCTTTCACCCTTTACCCGTTCCCCGGTGTTTTGCCAAGTTCATTCTTCTACTGGGCCAGGGTGACTATGCTTGCGATGATGTGCCTGAATTTGGCTTGGATAGTTTGGACCCTACGCAGGCGCGCGGCCCCGCATCGCTAGTCGGCCAGGCGGTAGATGCCGGATTTCTGCGAGAGCAGGTAGAGTTCGCCCTGGTAGTCCTCGGCGAACGACATGATGCGCCGGCGCGTGTCGGCGAGGCGCTGGTGCTCGATCACCTGGCCGTCCGCATAGCGCAGGCCGAAGACCTCGCCGGTGCAGAAGTCGCCGTACACGTAGACGCCCCGCAGCCACGGTATCGCGGAGCCGCGGTAGACGTAGCCGCCGATCACCGAGCAGGGTTGGCCGTCCAGCGAGTACTCCCACACCGGCGGGACCGTGCCGGTGCGGTCGCAGTCTCTGGCGCTGAAGCAGTGGTTGCCCTCCAACCGGTTCCAGCCGTAGTTGCCGCCCCGTTCGATTAGATCGATTTCCTCCCAGCGGTTCTGGCCCACGTCGCCGGCCCACAGCTCGCCGGTGTCGCGGTCGAAGCTGAACCGCCACGGGTTGCGCAGGCCGTAGGCCCAGATCTCGCCGCGCCCGCCTCCCGACGCCAAGGGGTTGTCCGGCGGGATGGCATAGGGACGCTCCGGAGTGGCCTGGGAAACGTCGATGCGCAGGATGGAGCCGAGTAGCGAGGAAGTGTCCTGGCCGCTGCCCAGCGGGTCGCCGGCGGACCCGCCGTCACCCAGCCCGATGTACAGGTGGCCGTCGGGCCCAAAGGCGATCTGTCCGCCGTTGTGGTTGGCGTAGGGCTGCCCCACCTCCAGGATCACCAGCTCGCTGTCGGGATCGACACGCGATTGATCGGCGGCCAGCGTGAAGCGCGAGACCACCGAGCGGCGGGGGTCGGCTGCGGAGTAGTAGACGTACAGGAACTGTTCGTCGGTGGGGTCCAGCGCCAATCCCAGCAGGCCCTCCTCGGAGCGGCGGCTGCTGACCCGGTCGGTGATGTCCAGAAACTCCGTCGCGGCCGGGACTTCCGAACCCGACGGTTCGAACGCCCAGATCCTGCCGTCCTGTTCGGTCACCAGCAGCCGACCGTCGTGCGCCTGGGCCAGGTTCGTGGGCTCCCGGAACTCGCGGTCGGCCCACAGCGGCTCCAGCTGCAACGTCTCCAGGGGCGGCGCGTCGGTGGACGGTGGGGAAGTAGGCGGAGGCGCGGTCAGCGGCGGTGACGTGAGGGAGACGCGCACCGCGTTGGGCACCGACGCCGACGCCGTCGTGGGTGTCGGTCCCGCCAGCAATGCCGTAGGCTCCGGTGGCGGAGGAGACGGCGCGGCCGTCGGAGTAGGCGTCGGCGGCAACGCCGTCGGCATGCTCTGGCAACCAACGGCCAGCGCCAAGAGCAGGGCCATGAGAACTGTCGCTATTGCTGCCACATTTTCAAGATACTACGTTTCTCACGTCTGCCCACATTGGGTAGTTTGTCAGAATCATCAGGATTATCAGGATCCACGGATTGGGCGGATTGAGACCATTGCGGGCAGAGCGCTCCCAATCCGGATAATCCTCAAATCCTGAAAATCCTGTTTCTGACGATTTGCGAAGGTGGGTCCGCGTGGAGTAACCGAACCCCTTGCCACGAAACCCCGCCTGCCGCCCCGCGGTCAAACTGAGGTCGCGTCGGGTGGCGCCGGCCCCCGCTCCAGCAGTTCCAGCCAGTTCCCGTCGGGGTCCTCCATGTAGCAGCCCTTGCTGGCCGCGGGATACACCGGGTTGGGCCGCGTCGCCGGCGGACTGACGAACCGCGCTCCCCTGGCGCTGAGGTCGGCGTAAAACGCGTCCAGGTCGTCGACTATGATGCCCAGGTGGGTCGCTCCCACCTGGTGGCGCTGCGGCAGCGCGACGGCGTCTCCCGCCGGGCTCAGGTACTGGATCAGCTCCACCGAGTGCCGTTGATCCCCGACCCCCAGGTACACGATGTGCAGCCGCGCGTCGGGATATCCCACGACCTCCGAGATGAAGTCGCCTTCCAGTATCTGGTCCCGCTCGATGCTGAGGCCCAGCAGGTCGCGGTAGAAAGCCAGGGAGCGCTCCATGTCGCTCACCACGAACCCGGTGTGGTTCATCCATTGGACTTCCATATCTGTGAACCTCCCCATGTAGTCAGAAACAGGATTTACCGGTTTGACCTCACTCGCACCCGGATTGATCTCATGCGCACCCGATTTGTCGTTGCGAGCGCAGCGTGGCAATCTCGTCGCGTCCAGCTTCGTCGCCGCACCAACGGGATTGCCGCGTCGCGTCGCTCCTCGCAATGGCAGGTTTGCAGCAACTGAGCACTCGCGACCGGATTAGACTGGCTGATGCGACCCTCGGCCCGATCCTGAAAATCCGCTAATCCGGCGAATCCTGCTTCTGACGATCCTCCCGGCTACCGGCCGTCATTGATGTAATCGGACACCTTCTCGCCGATCATGATGGTCGTGGCGTTGGTGTTGGCCCGGATGCAGTCGGGCATGATCGACGCGTCGGCCACCCGCAGGCCCTCCACGCCCTTGACCTTCAGGTGCTGGTCCACCACCGCCAGGGGATCCGAGTCCGGCCCCATCTTGCATGTGCCCGATATGTGGTGTGATGTTCCCGAGTTCTTGCGCAGCCAGTCGTCCAGCAGCTCGTCGGACGCCAGCTCCTCGTCGGTGGGCATGATCCGTTCCTCCACCAGGTCGGCAAACGGAGGCCGCTCCGCCATCCGGACGCCCAGGCGTATCGCCTCCCGCATCCGGCGCAGGTCCTCCGGCTCCTGGTAGTAGTTGTAGTTCAGGAACGGCTGCACGTGGGGGTCGGTGGACTGCAGCGTCAGCTCGCCCTGCCCCAGCGCCAGTTGCAGGCTCGCGCCCATGCCGATGTAATTGAGGTCCTCGTCGATGACGACGTGGGCCGGGCGGTGCTCGCTGGTCATCAGGTTGGGGCTCAGCTGCATGTCGTTGCGCAGGTTTGATCCTTCCACCGTGTAGCGCAGCCCCACCTGGATCACCGGCGCCTGCACGTCGGGCTTCTCGCCCTTGCCCAGGTACAGCACCGACGCCGCGGGATGGTCGCGCAGGTTCTTGCCCACGCCCGGCGAATCGTGCACCACCGGGATGCCCATGCTGCGCAGGTGCTCCGCCGGACCCACGCCCGACAGCATCAGCAGCTGCGGCGACGCCACGGCCCCGCTGCTGACGATGATCTCGCCGCCCTCGACAGTGAAGACGTCGCCCCCGCTCTCCGCCTCGACCCCCACCGCTCGTGGTGAACCGGTCGGACCAGCCTCGAAGATGATCCGCCGCGCGGTCACGCCGCCCCGTATGGTCAGGTTCAGGCGGTGTCGCGCGATGTCCAGGTAGTTGATCGCCATGCTCATGCGCACGCCGTCGATGGTGTTGCGGGCCCGGGGCGAGACTCCCGTGGACTCGGGGTGGTTCTGGTCCTCGTCCTGGGGAAAGCCCTCGTCAAGGCACGCCCGCTCAAAGGCCACGGCGTGGGGCAGCCACTCGCTGCGGGGAGCGCGCCGCACCGGCACCGGCCCGTCGGAGCCGTGGAAGTCGTCGCCGCCAAAGTCCAGGTCGGTCTCCAGCTTGTTGAAGTAGGGCAGGCATCGGGTGAAACTCCACTCGTCGTTGCCCCACTCGGCCCAGCGGTCGTAGTCCTCGGGGATGCCGCGGAACAGCACCTGCCCGTTCACCGCGCTGGAGCCGCCGGTCGCCTTGCCTCGCGGGATCACCAGGTCGTCCTGCTCCTCCGTTATCCGGGCGGTGTAGCCCCAGTTGTGCGGCCCGTAGGCCGAGAGCCACACGTTGTTCCCCAGCTTCAGGTCGTCGGGCAGTTGCTCAAAGACCGGATAGTCCGGCCCTGCCTCCAGCAGCAGCACGGAACGGTCCGGGTTTTCCGACAGCCGGCTGGCGATGGTGCACCCGGCGGACCCCCCGCCCACCACGATATAGTCGTACCTCATGCTCTGGCCTCCTGCAATGGATATGCTTTACGCGCAGTTACTTGTCGATTGTCGCGTGTCGTAGTCGATTGTTTCGTGTCGTAGTCGATTGTTTCGTGTCGTAATTGAAGCGCAAACCGCCCGGCTGCTCAAGTCACATGACCGGTCGAGCGCCTTTCGTGGCCCCAAATCGCCCGTAGCCTAACACCTCGAGCAGATTGTGTCCCGTGTGCCTTGTCGGCTACTTGCCGGACAGTCCCGGGAGCATTCGCGATCGGCCGCGGCGATTGGACAATGAGAGGCTTCGCTTCTCTCCGGGCGCGCGCGGGTTGTCTCCCAATGGGCAGAGTAGCCGATGAACTCTGCGATCTCGAGGCTCGTCTTTCCGAGTTTGCACCATGCCCAATTTTGCCGACCAAACCATCTTGACCGGGGACAACCTGGGCATCCTTCATAGCATCAAATCCGGATCAGTTGACCTTAACCACCCGGATCCGCCGTTCAACTCAAACAGGAATCGCTACGCTCCTCGAGATGACAAACTGGGTACGGGTGAATCCATGCAGGACTTGACATTGAACCCCGTCGAACAGACGCGCCTCCACGTGCTCAACTCTATTTTAGAACACCAGATACCCGTAGCCCAGGCAGCCGAACTGCTCGGGGTAAGTGAACGCCATTGATGGCAAATCTGGCGGCTTGTCGGAAGGAGGGCGCCGCCGCACTCGTTCACAGAACCCGCAGCCGCAAGCCACGCAACGCTGTTGCTGACAACGAGGCCAAGGGGGTTGGGGAGAAACGGCGGTGATCCGGCTAGCCAGCGCCACCTACGCCGGCGCCAACCACGCTCACCGCTCAGAGTTGCTCATCTCAATCCCAACAACTTAACTCGTCGTTGTAATACTGGGAGTGCGTGTATGTTCACGCCGCACTTCGAGAAGAGCCGTGAACGGAACCTTTTCTGATGGGATATCTCCTGAATTCCGTGGCCAACGCCGTGGTGTGGCAATCTCAGCCCTTCCTCCAGGAACTCCCGTCCAGGAACTCCCGTCAAAAAGGAACTCCCGTCAAATCGGTTGATGCGATACACGACGAGCCGTGACCGGCGCGATTTCCGGAAAACCGGTAGCCGTGCCATCGATACAATCAGGTAACATAGGGCTCCGTAATAT
>MPNC01000021.1 GCA_002238825.1 SAR202 cluster bacterium bin87
CGGCCGGCGTGTTCGCCAGACGGGCTCCGCCTTCCAGCAGGGGCAACGCCGCCTCCTCGCGCAAATCGTAGACGATCATCGGGTAGCCGGCCCGCTGTATGTTGGCGGACATGCCCCCGCCCATGTTGCCCAGTCCAATGAATCCCACAGTTTCCATAACGCATCACCTGCTCTCAAATTTTGGTTCGCAGCCGCAGTATATCGCACGGGAAACGGGCGAAATTGGGCCGAATGCTATAATGTTTTCGAATGCCCCGTGGTGTAGCGGTAGCACGTCAGCCTTTGGAGCTGTAAGCCCTGGTTCGAACCCAGGCGGGGCAGCCAATTTGTCCCGGATACAACATTCAGGGCGACCGTCTGGTCGCCCTTATTTGTTGGCCCGCCGTTCCAGGAACAACGGCATCCCGCCCTTGGGCCGCAGCGATATCAGCGGCAGCATCTCGGCCTTGTGCCTCGGGTCGTGGCGGGCCTTCCAACCCTGCCCCAGGGTAGCCAGTATCATCTTGGCTTCCATCATCGCGAAACCCTCGCCGATGCACTGGCGCGGTCCACCGCCAAAGGGGTAATAAGCGTAGCGCGGCAAGGCTTCCCGGAACTCTTCCGTCCACCGTTCCGGATGGAACTCCAGCGGATCGTCGAACCAGCGCGCGTCGCGCTGGATCACCAGCTGCGGCGCCGCCAGCAGCGCGCCCGGCGGGATGCTGTAGCCGCCCAGCTCAAAGGGCTGGAAAGCCATGCGCGACCAGAACCAGATGGGCGGATAAAGGCGCAGCGATTCCGCGAGAACCTGATCCGTGTAGGTCAGGTTTGCCAGGTCTGCCAACTCCGGCGGCCGATCGCCAAGAACGTCGTCCAGCTCGGCGTGGAAACGCGCTTGCGCATCGGGGTTGGTGGCCAGCAGGTACCAGGTCCACGTGAGGCAGACGGCGGTGGTTTCGTGCCCTGCCGCAAACATCGTGATCGTCTGGTCGCGCACCTGCTGATCGGTCAGCGGCTGGCCGACTCCCGCCTCGTCCTCCAATCTGGCGTCGAGCCACAGGGAGAGCAGATCGTCCTCGCCCGTCGATCGTTCCCGCCGCTCGGCGATTAACCCAAAGATCATGCGGTCAAGTTCCGCCCGGGCCCGCCGGAAACGCACCGTGTACGGCACCGGCAGCCGATGCATCAGCCGCCGCAACTTCGGCGGTTGGTTCACCCGTCGGACCAGGTAGTTGTTGATCAGTTCGAACGCCTCGCCGATGCGGCGCACGTCATCCGGCAGTTCCAGCCCGAACAGCGTTTTAACCACCACCCTCAGCGTCAGCGCCCCCATTTCCCGGGCCATGTCCACGCGCTGCCCGTCAGTCCACGTTTCCCGGTGGTGCGCGGCGAAGTCACGCATCGATTCGCCGTAGCCTTCAACTCGTCCCCGGTGGAACTGCGGCTGCATCAACCGCCGCTGCTGCAGGTGCTCCACCGGTCCGGCGGTCACCAAACCCTCGCCCATCGCATACTTGAGCACATCCGTATTTGGCCCTCTTCCCACCAGCCGGTGGTTCGTAACCACCACATCGCGAATCAGGTCGGGATGGTTGACCATCAGCAGCAGGGCCGGCTTGACCGACAGCGTAACCAGGTCGCCGTACGCGGCAGAGTCCAGCATGAACCGGATCGGGTCGCGAACGTAACGCAGCGTCTGCCCAATGACGGGCAGCTCCGGCGGGCCGGGTGGCAGGTCGCTGCGGTCGACTACCGGTCGCGGCGGATATGTCACCGTGGAAGTCGTCATGGCCAGGATCTCGGGCTCACCGCTCGGCGGCCCGCGAAAAAGAGCACATCTAGCCGTCCAGCGGAATCGTTGCCGTCAGGCGGGGCTGATCCCCAACCGCGCGCGTCGTGTGTCCGCGGCCGGTCAGATCTTCCGCCAGTGTCACGTGCCCGGCGCCGAACCGGTGCACCGACCCGTCGCCCAGTCCGATTTCAACCTCGCCCTCCAGCGTGATGACAAACTGCCTTCGCGGGGCGCAGTGCCAGTCGCTGAAATATCCCGGCTCGACGCGACGGAAAACAATCCCCTTGGCGGCCTGCATCGCCGCAAATTCCGGATGCGATTCCAGTTCGATTTGCTCGATGTGCGACTGCCCGTCGTCGCCCGTGTAAAGTCTCATGATCGGCATGGTCGTCCCCCTGTTGGTGGTGAACCCTTACTTGATTACGCCCAATTCTATCAAAATGGACGCGGCGGTCGCGTCTTTGATACTGGTTCCCACCGCCAGACGAATATCCGGCAACGTCCCAACCGCACAACTGAAAGCCCAACCGGGGCGTCGATGTCCTTCCGGGGTCGGTTTGGAGCGACCGCAAAGGTTCAATCCGGCGGGCTTTCGAGCCCGTCGAACGCGGCTGCTGCGATGCCTTTCAGTTGACCGATGTTTAGTGCCTTGTTAGAATGCCCGGCAGTCTATTAATTCGGGCGGTCATGCTTACAATCGGTCTAACCGGCGGTATTGGAAGTGGCAAAAGCGTAGTTGCCGAGCTGTTGCGCGAGCAGGGCGCGTCGATAATCGACGCCGACAGGCTGGGCCACGAGGCTTACGCTCCGAACTCCGAAGCCTGGCGGCAGGTCGTCGCAGCCTTCGGAGAGGACATATTAACCACGGAAGGCGAAATCGATCGGCGCAAACTGGGCTCCATAGTGTTCGCTGACCCCGCCCAACTCGAGCGGCTCAACGGCATCATGCATCCGTTGATGGCTCGGATGGTCGAGGACCGCAAATCCGGCCTTGCTGCAGACGGCATCCAGGTCGCTGTGGTGGAAGCCGCGGTACTCTTCGAGGCGGGTTGGGATAAGCTGGTCGACGAAGTCTGGTCAACGCACACCCCAGCCGACGTGGTCGTCGAACGCCTGCGTCAACGCAACGGAATGACCGAAGAGGAAGCCAGAAAGCGAATCAACTCGCAGATGCCAGCGGAAGAACGCAACGGGCGTTCCGACGTGGTCGTTGAAAACTCTGCTGATTTGGCCGCATTGGAACGCGATGTGGCAGCTCTGTGGCAAGCTCGAGTCAAAGGAAAGGTAAATCAAGGCAATGGTTGAAGCAAACATCGAAATGCTGGAAGACGAACCCAGTTTCAAAGAGTTCGCCATCGAAGAGTTCCTGGTCCGCAGCGAGCCCTACTACCGCGCGGTCGGCGACGAACTGGAACTCTTCGAGGCTGCCTACGAGCAGCACATCCCGGTCCTTCTCAAGGGCCCCACCGGTTGCGGCAAGACTCGCTTCGTGGAGTACATGGCCTGGAAACTCGGCCGACCCATCACATCGGTTCGGAACGAGGGCCAGGACATGCGCGAAGGCGAAGTTCGTGTCCCGCTGGTAACCATTGCCTGCCATGAAGACCTCACCGCCAGCGACCTCGTGGGTCGCTACCTGCTCGATGCCAACGGCACCCGGTGGATTGACGGCCCCATGACCCGCGCGGTCAAGGCCGGCGCAATCCTGTACCTCGATGAAGTGGTGGAAGCCCGTAAAGACACCACCGTGCTGATCCACCCCCTCACCGACCACCGGCGCATCCTGCCAGTCGAGAAGACCGGCAACATCATCGAGGCAGACGATCGCTTCCTGCTCTGCATCTCCTACAACCCTCATTACCAGAGCGCCCTGAAGGACCTGAAGCACAGCACCCGGCAGCGGTTCATCTCCATAGAATTCGACTATCCGCCGGTCGATGTGGAAGCCGAAATTGTGGCCAAGGAAAGCGGCTGCGACGAAGACCAGGCTCACGCCCTGGCCCGCCTCGGCGAGAAGATTCGCAACCTGCGTGAACACGGTTTGGCCGAAGGCGCCAGCACCCGCCTCCTGATCTACGCCGGCCGGCTTATGCAGCAGGGCATCCCCGCCCGTCGCGCCTGCCAGGTCGCCATCGTCTGGACCCTGTCTGACGAAGCCGAATTGCAGCGGAGCATCGAAGAAGTGGTGTACTCCATCTTTGAGTAGCTGATGGAACCTCAATGGGTGCAATCACCCTCGACCTAGTCCGCAACGCGCTGGCCAATCGCCAGTTGATTACTGCCGCCGCTGAAGGCCTGATGCCGGCGGCAGTAATGATATTGCTGTACCCCAAGGACGGCGAGTTCTGCGTGCTGCTGAACAAACGGTCCATGACGGTTGAGCACCATAAGGGAGAGATGTCCTTCCCCGGCGGCGCCCGCGACCCGGAAGACGCGGATTTCGAAGACACCGCCCGTCGTGAGACCGAAGAGGAGATGGGCATCGCCCGGGACGACATAACGATCCTGGGACGCCTCGACGACAACGTCACGCGGTCCAACTTCATCGTAAAGGTCTTCGTGGGAACCATCCCTTACCCCTACCGGTTCAACCCCAGCTCGGACGAAATCGCGGAGGTTGTCGAGATTCCCGTGAACGTTCTGCGCGATCCTGCTACCCTGCGCTGGGACTCCCGGATCGAAAACGGCGAGAGGATTTCCGTGCGCTCCTACGGCTACGAGCAGCATCTCGTTTATGGAGCCACCGCCAAGATCCTCGACCAGTTCCTTGAGACCATCGATGCTGAGCTGCAGAACGATGCTGAACTGCAAAACGATGCTTAGCTACCAAACGATGCCGAGCTGACATAAGGAGGGCACGAGCCTTGACTAATCCCGCTACCGGCAACCTGCTGGACGAACTGGCCAAATTACCTCCGGCAGTCGCCGAAGCCTATCAAGCCGTGGCCGACGCCATGGCCGAGTCCTTCAGCGATGAAGAAACCGCTCTGTGGGCCCGCGAGGGCGTCGCCATCGGCACCCAGACCGTACGCTCATGGGAGTCCGCGGTGGAATACTACCGCGTGAGCCCCGAGGTGGCCCGGTCCCTCGCCTTTGCCTCGTTCATGCAGTGGGCCCGCTGTGGGACCTACCTGTCCCAGGACTCGCCGACGCTGGCCGTCGCTTTTTTCAAAGCCAGTCCGTCCATCGTCACCAACCTCCGACCTCAGTACATTCCGCGCTGGGCCGGTCTGGGCCGTTCCCTTTACAAGGGCACCTGGAAATCCAGCACGCTGGCGGCCCGGTTCTTCGAAGTCAGCCCCGACCTGGTTCGCAACCTCCCCTTCTGGGACGTCGAAGTTTTCGCATCGCTGATCGAGGCATTGTCCTACAAGTCTTACGACGTTGCCGCTGAATGCCTGGTCCTCGGGCGGGATGTCCTGCCGGCTATGGGGCGGGAACGCGAGGCGTTCCTGTCGATGTCGCGCGCCCTGACCGACAGCAGTTGGAGAGAGGTCAAGGCATGCCTGGAGATGGCTCCGCGCGCGCTGCAGCATGTCGAGGAGGGGCAGACGGGCCGGTTCCTGCGCCTCGGCGAAAAGCTCGCCAAGATGGGCCTCCGCGACACCTCCCGGTTCCTTTACGACGGCGCCCAGGCTCTGTCCCACGTTTCTGCGGGCTCCCAGGGGCACATCCTTGACCTGTGCGAGGGTCTGCTGGCCAGCACCCCCGACGCGGTTCCGCCCTTCCTGAAGAGCCTCGACCCCGTGCTCAACCGGATCACTCTGCAGCAGCTTGACCAGTGGTATCAACACGGCGTCGAACTGCTCAACGAGAACCCGGAAAGCGGCATCGCATTTTTCAAAATCGAGTCGAATACCTCGGAATCCATGCTGGAAACCCTTTCCTCCAGCTTGGACCTGGAGCGGGTCAAAGGCATCATGCGCCTCTACACCCGGGCGCTGTCCGGCGAGAACATCGAGGTGCTCAGCACGGCGGAACTCGTCCGTCGACAGATCGGCTGGGTCGACCAGGACACCGCCGCCACCGACGGGACCAAGGTCTACCTGCCGCCCGTAATCGACAACTACAACGACAAGGCGCAGAACTTCGCCTGGTTCAAGGTGGTGGCCACCCACCAGGTTTCCCACCTTGAATTCGGCAGCTTCCAGTTCGACTTTGTCCGCCCAGCCAACGTGTTTGACGATCGTCGTTTCCAGATGGAAGAAGCGATCCAGGCGCGCATCGAGGCGATTCGCACTGCCACCGCCGAGCACTTCCAGTTGCTCGACTCCGACGCCGCCCCGTCCATAGAAGTCGGGGAGGGCCCGGGCGGCACCATGCGTGTCTACACCGACATCGGCCGCTTCCTGTCGCTGTTTGAAGACCGCCGCATGGTTTTCGACCTGTTCAGCGTGCTCGAAGACTGCCGGCTGGACTACCGCATCAAGACGGAGTACCCCGGTATCCGCCGGGCGGCGCTGGACGTGCAGGGCGACGCTCTCGCGCAGCGCCCGCGCATCGAGGAGCTGCCGCTGCAGGAAGCCCTGATCGAGTTGCTGGTCCACATGAGCCTGGACCGCTTCGAGGGCCTGCCCGTGCCGCAGGACTATCGTGAAGAAGCCTACATGCTCGCCCGCATCATGCACCGCCTGCGGACGGTGCGCGCGTCCATTGAGGACACCGGTGAAGCGGCTTTGCGGGCTTACGAGATCATCTCCCGCCTCCAGAACGAGCAGGAACCGGAGGATGAGTTCCAACCGGAGGACCTGGACGATCCCGGCGAATTCTCCGAGGAAGAGTACCAGGCGCTGCTCGACAAGCTGCAAGCCCAGATGAGCGAGCAGGAGGGCGAGCAGGGTGAGGGTGACCCTTACGAATCCCCCGAACCCGTCGAATATCGCGGTGACTTCAAGCCCGAGATGGTCCAGCTGCTCACCAAGCTCCAGATGGACCAGAGCGAGATGGGCGACGCCGAGCCCATGACCCAGGAGGAACTCGAGCAGTTGCTCCAGGACAGCGCCGAGCTCGAACTGGATGCCCAGGAAGGCGACGTCGACCAGAGCATGGCCATGTTCGCCCAGAACATCATGAAGGAAGCCGGTGTGCCCCCGCCGTCCAACGACCCGGGGCGCGGCTACGGCCCGATCCTCCACGATGACGACGCCGGCGGCGAGCTGGAAGCATTGGAACCCAAGACTTTCGTCTACGACGAGTGGGACTTCCGCGCCAACGACTACAAGCCGCGCTGGTGCATCGTCAAGGAGAAGATCCTCGACGAGGGCGACCCGAACTTCTACAACGATTCCCTGCGCAACTACGCCTCGCTGCTGGCCCACATCAAGCGCCAGTTCGAGCTCATCATGCCGGAAACCTGGCGCAAGACCTACCGTCTGATCGACGGCGAGGACATCGACCTGAACTCGGCCCTCGAAGCCTGGGCTGACCTGCGCATGAACGTGCCGCCGGACGAGAAGATCTACTGGCGCCGCAACCGCGTGGAGCGCGATGTCGCCGTGGTCTTCCTGCTGGACATGTCGGCTTCCACCGCCGAGGCCATCGATGAGGGCCGCCACTCCGTGGACGACCGGGACGCTCCGGACGACCCCGTTGAGTACATGGTCTGGCTGCGCCGGCGCCGCGAAGGCCTGGTGCGCCGCCACTACAAGCGCATCATCGACCTCGAACGCGAGAGCTGCGCGCTCCTGATCAACGCATTGGAGTCCATCGGTGACACCTACGGCATCTACGGCTTCTCCGGCTATGGCCGCGAAAACGTGGAATTCTACGTGATCAAGGACATCGAAGAGCAGTTCAACGACAAGATCAAGCGGCGCATCGACAAGGTCACCCCACTGCACGCCACGCGCATGGGTTCGGCCATTCGACACGCCGTCACCAAGCTGGAAAATCAGGACGCGGCAACCAAGATCATGTTCCTGATCAGCGACGGTCGGCCACAGGACCGCGGGTACAGCCGGGAAGGCGTTGAGAAGGAATACGCCGTCCACGACACTCACCAGGCCCTGCTGGAAGCCAAGCGCAAGGAGATCGTCCCCTTCTGCCTGACCGTCGACAAGGCCGGTCACGACTACCTGAAGACGATGTGCGGCGACCTCAACTACGAGGTCCTGGACGACATCTGGGCGCTGCCGGAAAGGCTGCCCATGCTCTACCGGTCACTGACCATGTAGGTCGAAGTTCGGGAACCGCGGAATCTTGCAGGGGCGAATGAACATTCGCCCCTGCGCTTTGTTTCGTGACCGTCTACGGCGCGACTTCCGTAATCAGTTTACGTAACTCCGTGAGAGCCGTGTTGCAGGACCGGCGCTTGATGACCAGCCGACGCGGCGGCGTCCGCAACGGGAACTCACGCACGTCATCCCCGTGGGCAATGGCGATGTGAATCGTCCCGGGCCGGTTTCCCTCGAGTTCCTGCGGCCCCAGTACTCCGGTCAACCCGATGCCAAAATCAGCGCCGGTGGCAGACTGGGCAACCTGGGCCATGGCGTTGGCGGTTTCCTGGCTCACTACTCCGTGGGTCTCCAGGACACCGGAAGCGACACCCGACGCAATCATTGCCTCGATGGTGTACGCCACGTTGCCTCCCCGGTACCACTGATTGCTGTCCGGCGCCTCGGTGATCGTGTTGGCCAGGAAACCGCCGCTGACCGATTCCATGGTGGCCAGCGTCATACCACGGCCCACCAGCGCCGCGCCAACGGACAGCTCGGGGGTTTCGTCGTCGTAACCCCACACGTAAGGCGCCAGCCGGTCGTGGATAGCGTCTTCGATCGGCGCGATCATCTCTCGTGCCGCCGCCTCATCCGAGGCGCGCGCAATAATCCGCAGGTGAATGCCATCCGCCTTGGAATAGATCCCGAGATACGGGTTCTCCAGGCCGAAATACTCGGACATAATCTCGTCCACCGATGCCTCACCCAGTCCCAGAGTCTTGATGTTGCGGGTGATGGTGACCTCGGTATCCACGAGTTCCTTCAACTTGGCGTCGATTTCATCCTGCCACATCGCGCGGTTTTCACCGGGCGGTCCCGGCATGCAGACGATGTGCTTCCCGTCTCGTTGCGCCCACCAACCGGGCGCCGTTCCGTTCCGGTTTGTGATGAACTCCGCGGACGGTATCAGGTGTGCCTGCTTCACGTTGTGGCCCGGCATTTCCTGACCCCGGTTTCGGAACCACTGCCTCAGGTTTTCCAGTTCCGGCTCCTGAACTACAGGCGTCTCCCCCAGGGCGGCAGCCACGGCCTCCCGCGTCAAATCGTCCTGCGTGGGACCGAGGCCTCCCGTGGTGAATATGATGTCGGAGCGCTGCCAGCCGTGCACGAAGGCCTCGGTGAGCATCGGCAAGTCGTCCCCGATGATGCTGACCCACTGGAGCTGAATACCCAGCGCCGGCAATCGGCCTGCGATCCAGCTGGCGTTGGTGTCCGTCAACTCGCCCATCAACAGTTCCGTGCCGACGGAGATAATCTCTGCCTTCAAAATAGCCTCCTCAGCGGCCCGGCTATGGGCAGTTGTATGGTCTTTCGGTCGGGGGTTCTTCAACCAGGCAGATGGTCCGTTCCACGCGCACCCGGTTCACGACGTAAACAACCGGATCATCCGGCAACCCCGCGAAATGCACCACTATGTCCGGGTTGCCGGCCTCGTCAAGGAACGGTTTGCCGTCCTGGTCCACCTCAATGTACCCGCCGCCCATGTAAAATTCGCGCGTTTTTTCGTGGGTCCTGATCTGCACCCTGGTCATCGGGGGTTGCAATCCATATTGCGGGTCGTGGGCCGCGTCTTCCTCAACGTGCCATCCGCCGGGCGCCTCGGGGCCGCCGGGTTT
Organism: SAR202 cluster bacterium bin87; assembly: GCA_002238825.1. Classification (GTDB taxonomy): domain Bacteria; phylum Chloroflexota; class Dehalococcoidia; order Lucifugimonadales; family UBA3495; genus Bin87. The sequence continues at coordinate 9,603 of MPNC01000021.1, forward strand.
GGTCGGCTTGCCGAACCACTGCAACTGCGAGAGCCACCACTCCGGTTCGACGACCGCCGTGCGCTCGCCGTCGATGGTGACGTACCACGTGCGCGTCCCGGGCTCTGGCGTATAGGTCGCCGTCACGCCATTATGGGTGATCTCCAATTCCTGGATGTCCCGGAATTCTTCCTCGTAGAAGTATCCCAGCTCCAGCGGGGGAGGGATGATCGGCGGGCTCACCACCAGGCAGTTCACCACTCTCGCCCACACCTCCGGCACCGTCAGCAGTTGGGTGTCGCCCACCAATCGCATGTAACTGTAGCCTTCATCCGGGGTCAGGTTGCCCAGCCAGAACTCGTACGACAGTCCGGTTTCCTCGGTGATCACGATGACCGATTCCGGCGGGTCCAGGCCATACTGTGCCGGGTTTTCAATCGTTTCGCCCAACACCCGGTTGACCCTGGGGCCACTCAGCAGCAGGGGAGTGCCCGACCAGCGGTCCTGGTAGACTTCCTCCCGCTCGTCGCCGTCCACGATGAACCACTTGCCCCGCCCCTGGTCTTTGTCATAGACCACGGTTTGCACTTCACCGGTGAGCGGAACGTTCTCTTTGGAACATTCGATTGACCCACCCGGCTGCCCGCGGTGCGTTACTTCAACATGCACGATGGCGCTGTCATCGATGCGCCACGCCCACGGCTCTTCCTCTCGCGGCGGGTCCTGGTCCCATGGTTTGAACCACAGCGCCAGCGCTCCAAACAGCGCCAGCACGAACACCAGCAGGATGGTCAACCGGATGTTCATAATCTGATAATCACCCCGACGTCCCGGCACAAACCGGAACCTGGGCACTGGCCGCTAGCGGCGAACCCACCAGACTACGATCGCCATGATGCCCATCAGTCCCGGCAACAGCAGCCAGGTCGAGAACCTTACGAAGTTGAACTCGTTTTCGTCGAGGTTCCATTCGCGGTACACGAACTCCCGGTCCCGTATGGACACCAGCGAATAATCCCCCATGAGGTAGTTCGCCGAGTTCAGGAACAGGGCCGCGCTCGAACCGCGGTCGACGTTGCGGTTGGAGATGAAATCCGAGTCGCCGAACACCACCATGCTGGCGATTTCGTTGTCCGGCGGCCGGGCCGTCGGCGCGGCGGCACCCACCGGCGCGATGATGTCCAGGTACATGGCCGGGAAATATACCCGTTGCGGGTCACCCTCCACCGGGTCCACGCGCTCGATGTCGTCGATCAGGCGGGCCGACGCGGTGGTCGCAGCGATGGGACGCGGCAACCGGGTGTTGCTTTCTTCAATTATGGGTTCGATAGCGGCCGTGCCCGGCATGAAAGCCACGTTCAGCGGCCGTCCTCTGGGCGCCACTATCTCCGGCGGGGCCTGCGGATTGTAGATCCCCACCCGCAGCGTGCGCGGCGCGTTGGGCTGGGACCCCTCGACGTCGCGTATATAGGCGTCACTGACGATTACACCCCAGAATGCCAGGAACGCCCTGAAGGTTTCATGCGTGTCCGGCTCTGCCAGGAAGATCACTCTCGCCGCCTCTCGGCGCGGTTCGCCGTCGTGGTGCCGGCCGGCCATGTAGTAATTCAACGCTTCCAGGTGAGCCGTCGGCAGCTCGCCCGTTGGGCCGGCTACGACCAGCAGCGCGGCATCGTCGGGCACCACTACGTCCTCGTCCACCGGAGCCCAGGGCAGGGTCTCCACCTGGTAGTTGTCCACTTCCAGACCCTCGCGGATCTTGAGGTAGCCGTCCTCAGCCACCCGCGTGATGTCGCGCTCTCCGTGCCCGCTCAAGAAATAGACCTTCTTCCGTTGCGTTTCGGTGGCCACCAGCAGCGCTGTGTAGAGGTCCTGTTCCAGCCGGCTGTAAACCTCGTCGGTAGGCTGGACCAGATCGATGATGTCCGTGCCCACCGCTGACACCGCCAGCGTTTCGTACGCGGTTACCCCCTGGCTGCGCGCCAGGTCCGCCTCCTTCTGCGGGTCAATGAACTGGTAGGTGAAATTCCCGCTGCGTCGCGCGAACTCGCTCAAGGTGGTCTCTACCTTACCCTGCCTCGTCAGCATCTCAATGCTGGGTATCTGGTCCGGGTAATACGCTGTGACGCTGATCGGACGATTCAGCCCGTCCAGCAGGTCACGAGACCGATGCGCCAACGAAAACTGGTTGGTCGCGGTCGTATCCCACCTGAAGTGATTTTCAAACGCCACGTAGTTGACCAGCGCGACCAACCCGAAAAAAGCGGCGGTCATGATCACTGTATTTACGCCGTATCGGCCGGTCCGGCTGAAAAACGCTGCCAGCACCTGGCTGAAATACGAAAGCCCCACCAGCAGCACCAACACTGCCCCGATGCCGATGACAATCCCGCCATACAGCTTCAACGAACCGATGAACGCCAGCAGCACCGCACCGACGATCAGTCCGAGTACGCCGGCAATCAGTATCGGCGCATAGAAAACCGCGATCAGATCGAACGCCGGCTCAATGAAGGAAAACAGCGTGCGCGACTGTTCATCCAACGCCGCCGGCTGGCCACCCTGACCGTCGGCGTCTCCGACGTCTTCCTGGCGGTCCCGCCCTCGGCGCCGGCGCCAATCTCTGGGCCCGTCGCCAGTGCGCTGTTGGCTCATGCTACCTCCAGCGCCGCGACTCCAGCGCGCGTATCGAGAGGAACAGGAACAGCGCCGTCACCGTCACAAAGTACACGACGTGCGTTGAATCGATGATCCCCCGGTCGAAATCGTTGAAATGACTCGTGAAACCCAGTTGGTTGAATATCGTGGCCCACACTCCTGTGACCACGTCGCCAATGAACGAAGTGGCGTACAGCACCACCAGGATTCCCGTGCCCACCACCGCCGCGATGATTTGGTTGCTGGTCAAGGTCGACGTCAGGATTCCCACCGACAGCGCCGCCATTCCATAGAGGATCAGTCCGATGTAACCCGAATAAATCGGCCCGGGATCCGGCGTCGCGAACACCAGCAACAAGATGACATAATACGAAGTCAGGGCCAGCAGGAACAGCAGAAATACGAAGCTCGCCAGGTACTTGCCCAAGATCACTTCCCAGTCACGGACCGGCGACGTCAGCAGCAGTTCGATCGTTCCCAGTTTCTGTTCTTCCGCCAGCAAACGCATCGTCAGCGCCGGAGCCAAAGGTATCAACAGGAACGTCGCGCCCTGGAAGAAATTGCTCAGTGAAGCTTCGGGAAACGGGTTTCCCAGGTCACGAACGAAGAAAAACCCGCTCAAAGCCATGAAAATGAGCGCCACGATGTACGCCACGGGGCTGCTGAAGTAGATCTGGATTTCCTTGAACGCAACCGCGCGGATTGTTCGCATCTTGATTCGGTCCGGTTACTCGACGTCGTCTTCCGCTGTCGTCACCCGCAGGAAAATCTCCTCCAGGCTCATGCTGCTCATCTGCATGCTCAGCAGGCTCCAGCCGTTGCTAACCACGGTGCGGGAGATGTCGTCCCGCAGGTCGGCGCCTTCCTTGAACTTGACGCGGTAGGCGTTGACGCCCGGCCTGGGATGGTGTGTCACCTCGGTGGCCCCGTCGATATTCCGCAGCACGGGCAGAACTTCCGCCGGCGGCCCGCCGATCTCAACCTCCAGTTGCGCCACGCCCCGCAGGTGCTGCGCCAGGTTGTTCGGCGTGTCTGCCGCAACGATGTGCCCTTCGTGAATGATCAACACCCGCTCGCAGATCATGCTGACCTCCGGCAGGATGTGGCTGCTCAGGACAACCGTCTGCTCCCGCCCCAGATCCTGGATCAGACTGCGGGTTTCCACCACCTGAATCGGGTCGATCCCGATGGTCGGCTCGTCAAGTACCAGAACCTCCGGCTCGTGCAGGATCGCCTGCGCGATCCCGACCCGCTGTCGGAAGCCCTTGGACAGCTTCCCGATGATGGTCTTGCTGTAGTCCTCCAGGCGGCAGACGTCAATAACGTCATCAATCCGCCCCCGGATGCGGCGTGCCCTCATGCCGCGCAGCGTGCCCATGTACTTAAGGTAGCTGGTCACCGTCATTTCGGTGTGCAGCGGCACCGATTCGGGAAGGTAGCCCACCCGTTTCCGCACTTCCAGGGATTTCTCCACCACGTCGAACCCGTCCAGAGTAACCGTGCCGCGCGTGGGCGGCATGAACCCGGTCAGAATGCGCATGGTGGTCGTTTTGCCAGCCCCGTTGGGACCCAGGAATCCGAGGATCTCGCCGCGACGCACCGTGAAGTTCACGTTCTCCACCGCCGGCATGGGGCCGTAGTAATGGGTCAGGTCCCGGACCTCGATCATCGCGTCGACGTCCGCCGTCTCCGTTACCGGATCCAACTCCAGGTCAGCTTGGTTTTCAGCGTCTACGGCCATGATCCTTTCCGCGATTGAGGTTGAAATTGCCACGGGATAGCCGATGTTTCGGTTGGCTGGCATACGCCGACGCCGGGTCAACGGATTTGCGACCTCGGCGCCGATGGGTTGCGGCTGCGGATTTCACCCTTTGAATTAGCGTGGCGGCTATGATATTCTATGCGCCGCGATTTCACAAGACGGCGCGGCCCCGTCCTGACGGGGCTTATTTTATCGGCGGGGGCTCGGCAGAAGGATGCACTTGATCATTGACGGTTTCGGCGGCGACCACGCCATGATGTGGGACACCGACCGCCTGCGATCCTTCCTCGACGAATACCCGGCAACCCTGGGGATGACCCGGATCACCGAACCGGAAGTCCTCGAATACCACGGTCCGAAGCCCGGCGACAACGGCATTTCCGGTTTCGTCATCATCGCCGAGAGCCATATCAGCGTCCATACGTTCCCGGAGCGGGACTACGTTAACATCGACGTTTTCTCGTGCAAGTCTTTCGATCACGAGCAGGCCCTTGCCGACGTTCGCTCGCTGTTCGATCTCCGCGACGTGAAAACCTGGTTGCTCGACCGCGGTCTGGAATGGCTTGACGCCGACCAGGGCGCCCGCGAAACGGAACGCCAGCGCACTCTGCTCCAAACCGCCGCATCCGGCTCGCCCGTTGCCTGATCATCAAAAGCCTCCCGTTCCCTGGACGCCGACCAACTTCCTGGCTCTCCCGCCTCAGCAGTCTTCGCTGGATTCCTCGGCCGCCGTACTCATTCCCGTCCCCATCGATAGCACCACGTCCTTCCGGACCGGTGCGCGTCACGGCCCTGCCGCCATCATCGCCGCATCCGCCGCGTTGGAAGACTACGATATCGAGCTCGAAGTCGACGTCGCCGAGTTCGGTATCCACACTGGGCCGCCCCTCGAACCGCACGTCGGCGACCCTTGCCAAATGGTCGACCGGGTTCGGTCGGCGGTCTCCTACTACGCCACCCGGGGTTCTGGCAAGCTCACCGGCGTCATCGGGGGCGATCACTCGGCCACCATCGGTTCGGCATTCGCTCACCTCGAAATCAATCTGGACCTGTCCGTTCTGTACATCGATGCTCACGCCGACCTGCGCGACGAATACCAGGGAACCGCTTGGGGCCACAGTTCCGGAGCGCGCCGCATCGCAGAGCGTTGTCCGGTTTCGCTGGTAGGCGTGCGCACGCTGGCCCTCGAAGAGAAGGAGCATATCGAAGCTTCGGGCGTTCCCACCTTCTACTGGCCACCGGAAAGCGAAAATTACATAACGGAAGTAATCTCCACCTTGGGATCCCACGTCTACGTCAGCATCGACCTGGACGTCCTCGACCCCGCGGAGATGCCGGCGGTGGGCACTCCTGAACCTGGGGGGATGCGCTGGTCCGAACTGACCGGCCTCCTTCGCCGCGTCTCCGAAGAGCGTCACATCGTGGGCTTCGACGTCTGCGAGTTCGCGCCCGATCAGGGCCTGCCGGCACACTCGTACACCGCAGCCAAACTGGTCTACAAGCTGATCGCCTACGCCCTCGCCCACGGCTCTCGCTAAACCACCGGAAACTATGGGGCCCGGCAACGCATGGGTTCTCCGCTGCTCGTCCACGCGCGATAGCGTCCACACCCCGCCGTCCCTCACGGCGCTGTCGATGCCTGATCGGTGTCCGTTCTGTTTCCTTGACAACGCCGGCGGGCCAACCCTAGAATTTCGGCATTCCGCGCGTTCGCGCGCCCCGGAATCTATCCAGCAGCGCCACCCGGCGCAAGGAGTTTCCCATGCCAAGCCAATGGCCCACCGTTCACTATAAGGAAGAGGGCATGCGTGAAGGCATGCAGATCGAGGACGCCAACATCTCTGTCGACGACAAGGTTGAACTCCTCGACATGCTGTCAGAAACCGGCCTCACCAGCATCGTCGTCGGCTCCTTTGTCAGTCCCCGGTGGACGCCCCAGATGGAGCGCATCGACGAGATCGTCACCAAGTTCACTCCCAAGATGGGCGTCACCTACACCGCCCTCGCGCTGAACGCCCGCGGTGTGGAGCGCGCTCGCGCCTACTCTCCGCCCCTGACCATCGAACGCGACGCCTATCCGCGTCTGTCCTGCCATCTCTGTGACGTGTTCGCCCGACGGAACACCAACCGCAGTCAGATGGACGAGATGGAACGCTGGCCCGCCATCATCGCCCAGGCCCAGGAAATGGGGATCACCGAGGCCGGTATTGGCTGCAACGCCTCCTGGGGTTCCAACTTCCTCGGCGAGTTCGAAGTCGACACCCTGATGACCCTTATGGAATACCAGCACGGGTTGTGGGAAGAGGCCGGGATCAACGTGCGCAGTTGCTCCATGGGCGACCCCATGAGTCACTGCACGCCGGCCAAGGTCGAGGAAAGCATCGTACGCGTCAAGGAACGCTGGCCCGAAATCGACCACTTCCGGCTGCACCTGCACAACGGCCGCAACATGGCCATCGCCTCCGCCTACGCCGCCATGCGCGTTTTGGGCCCCGAGGATACCCTTGAGCTCGACGGCACCATCGGCGGTTTCGGCGGCTGCCCATACTGCGGAAACGGGCGCGCCACCGGTATGGCTCCCACGGAAGACCTACTCCACATGATGGAGGATATGGGTATCCCAACCGGCGTCGACATCGACAAGCTGGTCGACTGTGTGTGGGCCGCGGAGCGGATCATCGGTCGCGAGCTCTACGGGCACGTCTCCAAGGCCGGCCCGCGGCCTCGGGCCAGCGCCGGCAATCTTTACGACATCAACATGCCCTTCGTGGAAACCCTGGAACAGGCCACCCACTTCAAGAAGGGCGAGCAGATGTACGAAGGCGGTCTCTACCCCTATCGCGAGCCTGTAACCAGCCCTTATCGCGACCGTCTCGACCAGGGACAGCCTGCGTTCGGAGCCGGCCCCGACGATTTCCCCTGGAACCAGGACTGGCTACCCAAAGCCAGCAGCTAGACCCAACTATCCTCGCAGCAGTAAGGGGCGGGTTGTTAGAACAACCCGCCCCTTGGTTTCGCCGGTGGGTTTCTGACGACGCAGTTACGCCGACGTGCATGCCACGCTGATCACGTTCTGCGCCATTTCCGGCAAACGGTCAGACGACCAGGAAGCCCCGCCGTCGTGGGTGCCGTACACCTCGCCCCGACGGGTGCAGAAGTAGACCTGCGACGGGTCCTGCCGGTTTACTGCAACCCCAAAGGTGGTGCTGCCCGGGCTGACGCCTGAATCGAACCGCTCCCAGCTTTCGCCGAGGTTGGTGGTCCGCATCACGCCGCCCTGCTCGCTGCCAAAATTCATGCCCACGCAGGCATACAGCGTGTTCGGGTCGCTGGGGTCGCGAACCACACCGCGAGAGTACTTGATATCGGAGAACCGGTCGAATTCGCAGTCCTGCCACGACGCTCCCCGGTCGGCGCTCCGCCACACGCCCGTTCGGTTGGAGATCAGCACCGACTGCGAGTCCGCGCCGCCCACGGCCACGCCGTGCAGGTCCAGCAGGTCCACGTCGCCGGCAAACTCGCTGTTGCGGATCGTCCAGGTGTGACCGCCATCCGTGCTGCTCGCCGCGCCGCCCACTTCCAGGGCCGCGTACATGTTGTCGGGATTGCTCGCCTCGATATCGAGGCCCAGGATCCGCATCGCGAATGCCATCTGCACCTGCGCCGGATTGGATACAGTGGCAATGTGTGCCCAGTTCTCGCCGCCGTCTTCGCTCTTGTATACCTCGGCGCCCTCAGTCCCCAGGAACATGATATTGGGGTCATTAGGGTGGAACCGAATGGACCAGACCACCCGGCCCTCGTTCATGTTCATGCGCTGCCAATGCTCGCCGCCGTCGGTGCTCCGGTAGATGCCCCGTTGCGTTCCGCAAAAGATCGTGCGCGGATCATTGGGATGAATGGCAATGGCCCGCGCCTGAGTGGCCGGCGCCAACCCATCGGTGAGCAGATCCCAGTGGGCATCGCCCGCCGCCTTTCGGTACAGTCCGCTGGCTTCGGCGCCAACGTAGACGATAGTGTTGCCTGCCATGATGCTGCCTCCTGATCTTGTTGTGTCGGTTTGGTAGCCGTTGCCGCCATTTCAGCAGACCGCATGTAGGATGTCAAACCGCACCTGATCTCGCACGTACGCAGTTTCACGCGAAATGGCGTTGCGAGCGCAGCGTGGCAATCTCGTGATGGCAGCCGGGGTTCCTTTCAGCAACGGGTTCGCCCCGTCGCTGCGTTCCACCAGAGGACAAACTGAATGCGCGTGAGCGACCTGATCCGGTGCGACCGGTTTAGCCAGGCCCCTGCCGCCAAACCAATCCCAGCGGTCACTCCCCCGTGCGCCGGCTCCCAGCCACTGCCAACGTGAGACACCAGACCGAAGCGGCACCGGCCTCTTTGAGCGCGGATGCGCAGATATCCAGCGTGCTTCCGGTGGTCGCCACGTCGTCTACCAGGATGACTTGCCGGTCATGAACATCGCTCGGACGGGACACCGCGACGCTGTCGGCCACGTTGGTCGCCCTGCTGGCGGCGCTGGTCATGCCGGCCTGGGGGTCAACTCTGCGGGTTCGGGCTAACAGGTCCGCCTGGTAAGGAATATCGCAGCGCCCGGCGACGCGGCGGGCCAGCAGTTCCGCCTGATTGTAGCCGCGCTCCCGCCGGCGACTCGAATGCATCGGTACCGGGGCGATCAGGTCACCCGAGAGCGGGTTCGCCTCGAGGTAGTCGGCAAGCATGTCGCCCAACTGTGGCGCGGCCGCCTTTATCCCGCCATACTTAAGGGCCAGTATGGCCTGCCGGATACTTCCGTCATACCGGAACGGCGCCCGTATGCCATCGAACCGCCGACCCGATTGCGCGCAAGCCTGGCAAAGTTCGAACTCACTGGACGCTGCGCAAACCACGCAATACGGCGGCGCCAACCAGGGCAATTCTTCGGCGCACCGGTCGCAAATGACCTTGCCCGAGCCACCGCACCCGGCGCATTCCAGCGGGTACAGCGCATCCAGCAAGGTCCGGCCCGCCTGCTCCGCCAGTCCTCGCACCGGCGCCAGGCGACGCATCAGTGACATGATCGTCCACTCACGAGCTTTGGTTTCGAATCCGTTGCCAGCGCCTCAGTATCTGCTCGTCTCTGGGAAACGCCAGCGGCGGCAGATCATCAAGCGCAAAAAAGCCCACGTCCAAAGACTCGGGCCCCGGCGCCAGCACGCCCCCCACCTCTGTCGCCGCGTATGCCGCCACCACCACCGGATTGCCCGCGTCCGAGAAGAGCCCGATCAGTTGATCGATCTCGACCAGCAGGCCCGCCTCTTCTTCTACTTCCCGCGCCGCAGCCGTCTCCACCGGTTCTCCCCGGTCGACATAACCACCCGGCATGCTCCACAACCCATAGCCGGTCTGCACGGCCCGCCTTACCATCAGCGTCAGCCCATCCCTTTCAATGACGCACGCGGCCGCCAGTTTCGGATCGTAATAGACAACCCTTCCACATTGAGGGCACACGGGGCGTTCCCGGCCTTCGTGCTCTTTCAGCACCAGGCGAACCCCGCATCCGGCACAGAATTTGTCCGCGTTGGTCATCGCACAGGTTCGCCGGCGTGAAACTGCCCGTAAATCTATTGGTCCAGCAACGCCAGCACGGCATCGCGTTCGGGCATGGAATCCTGCGCTCCAACACGCGTGACCGACAGTGCGCCGGCCGCGCAGCCCCACCGCACTGCCGAGTCCAACGGATGACCTTCGGATAACGCGACAGCCAGGGCTCCGTTGAACGCGTCGCCAGCGGCCACGGTGTCTACCGCCGGCACCGCGAACGGGGGGACCATCCCGCCGGCGTGACCGTCCGACCAGTATGCCCCCTGCGCGCCCAATTTGATCACTGCTGCACCCACACCCCTTCCCAGCAACTCGCTGGCAGCCTTGGCCGCCGTTTGCTCGTTCGCGATGGCGTAGCCCACCAACGCCTCCGCTTCGGTTTCGTTCGGGGTGATAACCGACACATGCCGGTAGAACTCCTCAGGCACCGGTCGCACCGGACCGGGATCCAGAACCACGTGCACTCCCCGCGAATATGCCTTCTCGGCTACGCGGATTGACAGATCGACCGACACTTCCAACTGCAGCAGGAGCGCAGACGCCCGCGGCAGCAGCGCCGCGACGGCATCGTGTTCCGCGTCCGCGCAGGTGTCGTTCGCACCCAGGACCTGCACGATCCGGTTCTGCCCGTTTTCGCCCACGCTTATCACGGCGATTCCGGAATTGGTTCCCTCGGAGACGCCCACGGCCCCGGTCTCCACGCCCGCCGACTGCAACAAATCCGTCAGTTGCGGTCCGAACATGTCATCGCCAACCCGCCCGACCATCGCTGACCTGGCGCCCATGCGCGCCGCGGCTACCGCCTGATTTGCGCCCTTTCCTCCTGGATACGTGACGAACCGATCGCCCACCACCGTTTCGCCGTCAGCCGGCAGGCGGTTCGAAAAAGTAACCAGGTCCATGTTGATGCCGCCCAGGGACAGTATGAGAGGGCGGTTGCGCTCGTTATCCGTCATCGAAACCTGACATAACGAAAAATCGGCCACACGCTAACACCTGACATGGCACGCGTCAACGTGAGATTACCCCCATGCTATAATCCGCCAAACCTGAAAAAGCGAGGACCCGAACGATGTCGCAGCCTCTGGAAAACATCAAGGTCGTCGACCTGACCCGTACCCTGGCGGGCCCGTTTTGCACTCAGAATCTCGCCGATATGGGGGCCGATGTCATCAAGATCGAAGAGCCCAATGATGGCGACGAAACCCGCAAGTGGCCGCCCATCTGGAACGGCGAGAGCACCCAGTTCATGTCGTTCAACCGCAACAAGCGGAGCCTGTCAGTCAACCTGAAGTCGGAAGAGGGCCTGGACATCGTCAAGAAGCTGGCCAAGGAAGCTGACGTGATGATCGAAAGCTTTCGCGCCGGAACCCTTGCCCGCATGGGACTGGGCTACGATGACATCAAGGCTATCAACCCTGACATCGTGTACTGCACCATTTCCGGCTACGGACGCACCGGCCCCATGGCGAACAAGCCCGGCTACGACCTGATCATTCAGGCCTACAGCGGGTTGATGCATCTGACTGGCGATCCCAACGGCCCTCCGCAGCGTGTGGGGTTCTCGTTGGTGGACCTTTTCACCGGAATGCTCGCGTACGGCTCCATAGTCACGGCGTTGTACCACCGCGACAAGACCGGTGAAGGCCAGTTGATCGACACTGCCCTGTTGGACGGTCAGGTGGCGGCCATGAGCTACCACGCAACCGGCTTCATCGGTACCGGCGTCGAGCCCCATCGCCTCGGCTCCGGCCACCCCAGCCTCGTGCCCTATCAGAGCTTCCAAGCCTCTGATGGCTTTTTCATCCTGGGGGTCGCCAACCCGAACCTTTGGGAGCGGTTCTGCAACGCGATCGGGCATCCCGACTTGAAGGACGATCCCAAGTTTGCCACGAACCCGGATCGTGTGGCGCACCGTGGCGAGATGGTCGACCTTCTGAACGGCATTTTCTCCTCCAACACCGTGGCCCACTGGGTGAAGGTGATCGATGACGCGGGCGTTCCGGTGGGACCGATCAACAAAACATCGGACGTGGTGGCTGACGAACAGGTCAAGGCCAGGGAAATGTTCCTGGAAATCAACCACCCCCACGTGCCGGACCTGCGGGTTCCCAACTCGCCGATAAAGCTGCAGGGAACGCCGGCCCAGCTGCGTATGGCGCCTCCGTTGTTGGGCGAACACAATGAGCAAGTGCTGGCGGAACTGGGTTACGACGCCGAAGCGTTCGCCAAGCTGAGGGAATCGGGAGCCGTGGGAGAACCTGGAAAAGAGATCAGCGGGGTCGGCGCGCACTGATCACGGTTGGTTCGCACAACGCACGGTATGTCACCCACCCAGGAGGAGGCAGATGGGACGCGACAATAACTGGCAGTCGGACATGGTACAATCGGCACTACGACAAGCTGACGACGCAATCACGCAGGCGCTCCGGATGGGAACGCCCGAGGATGTCCTCCACGAGATGATCGCAGACCGAGCAATCGCAATCAGCAGCCCTGACGACATCGTTCGCCTGCTCGACGGAATCGAGCCGGACCCAGAACGCATTTTTGACGGCGATCTCCCCGATGGACTTACCACCATCGCCCAGGCCTGCCGCGAATACCACATCCTCAATCAGACCGCGCTCCGCTGGGTCCAGCGCGGAGACATTACATCCCTAGGGCGCAAGCGGGTAAGAGGGGGAGCGACCCACGTCATCCGGGACCGGGACTTCAAGCACCTGGCAAACAACCTACGGCCTCGCGGCAGACCGCCAAAATAAAGTTGCCTTGTTGACAAAAATGTTATCCTACCTATAATCCCCCGGGAAACCGACCGGGGGATTACTTTTGTCAGCACCTCCATCACCGCAGAGCCTGGAGCCTTGGCTGGACCGCGTCCACCACGGGGACTGCCTGGAGCTCATGCGTTGCCTCCCCAGCCGCTCCATCGGGCTCATCGTGACGAGCCCGCCCTTCAACCTCTCGCTGAGCACGGGCAACGGCGACCGCATCCGCTACGACTCCTGGGGCGACGCCATGCCCCACCACGAGTACGTGAAATGGCAGCGGCGCTGCCTCACGGAGATGATGCGCATCCTGCGGCCCGACGGAGCGATTTACTATCACCACAAGACACGGGTGCAGTCCGGCGTCGAGCAGGACCGCATCGACATCCTCGAGGGATTCCCGGTGCGGCAGACGATCACCTGGGCCAGGGACGGAGGGATCAACCACAACCCCGGCTATTACCTCCCCACGGCCGATTTTGTGTACTTGATCGTCCCCAGCCGCCAGGCCTTCCGGCTCAGCAAGGAGGCCCGAGGCATGGGCACGGTCTGGAGGGTCCGTCAGGACACCAGGAACCGCTACCCCGGATCATGGCCCCAGGAAATCCCCGACCGCTGCATCCGCGGCACCGCTGCCGAAGTGGTCCTTGACCCCTTCATCGGCTCCGGTACCACCGCCCTGGCGGCTCTCCAGGCCGGGCGCCGCTACATCGGCATGGAGATCAGCGAATACGTCTGCCAGCTGGCCCGGAGACGGATCGCTGCCAGCGCGAAGAGCTCGCGCCAGCGCATCCTGGCCTATCTGGCCACCCGCCAATGCGCAGACCGCCAGGCCATCATCGCAGACACCGGGATAGCCCTCCGCACCATCATGTGGCATCTGGGGAAGCTGACCCAGGAAGGCTTGATTGTCGCCACGACCGACCCTCGCGACGGCAGGAGACGACGATATAGGCTCGACCGCGGTAGCCATTTTGACCAAAAAATAGGTGCAACACCCCCCCCCGAAAGGGGCTGCGTTGCACCTATTTTTGACCCTGGTAGCGCCCCTGACCCGCGCACCGACACGAGCGCCAGCAGCACGGAGGCCCTGTTTGAGCGCAGCAGCGAGAGAGACGAACCCCCGGGCCCGGGCCCGGGGAGTAACTCTTAACCAAGTTAATCATAAGGTTCCCCCGGGCCCGGGCCCGGGGAGTAACTCTTAACCAAGTTAATCATAAGGTTCCCCCGGGCCCGGGGGAACCAACGCCAAAGAAACGAATCGGAGGATACCGTGACCACAACGCTTAGTCAATCGGCGACAGCCTCTCCGGCAACCTGCCCCTATCACCAGGAGGCCGCGCTGGTGCGGACCACCAAGTGGCCCAGCGTCACGCGCGCGGCCCGGGCCCACGAGGACCGGGTCTACTACTGCGTCGGAGACTCCGGCGCTTGCGCCTGGGTGGCATCGGAGCTCCTGGGCGACCTTAACGACCCCGACGCCGCGCGGTTGGAACCGCTGGCGCTCCTCCGGCTCTATCGCGACCGGGTGAACCGGGCACAGGAGCCAGCGGAGCGGAACCGGATCATCTCCTCGGGCGGCACGGACGTCACCGACAGCCCCCACCTCGCCGATTACGTCAAACGTTACGGATACCTGCCCTGGGAACAGGACCAGGAGGCACGATGAGTTACCCGGACGAGATCAACTACCCCCCGTGCGCGAGCTGCGGAGGGGATGTGGTGTACGACATACACATGGAGGCCACCGACGGGGAAAGCATCGACCAGGGTTGCACATTGACGATAAAAGCCGTCTGCGGCGACTGCTCCGAGCTCCAAACGCCGACCCCCAGGATGCGACAGGACATGATGGTCATCGCGGCCAGACTAACGCCCGAGGACGCGGTGGTGGAACCAGCCGGCGCCAGCGAGACACCGACACCATGAGGAGGTACACCATGGCACCATGCCCACGCCCCGAATGCGACGGCACGCTGGTGGTGCAAAAAATCTACGGCGGGACCGAGACCACCTGCCGCTCCTGCGGCCGCCACCCGACGAGCCCCAAGGTGGAACATCGCGCCGCGCCGGTCCACGTCGCCGATTACACACCGCCCTGGTCCACCGGCCACGGTCGGCCGGTGGCCACCATGGGCAAGCGGAAGGCCGCCAAGATGCGAGGGAGGACCTGATGGCCAAAAAACCACTCGCCCCATGCCCGTCCCGCGCTGACGGCGAACGATGCAACCCTGCCGCCATCGGCGTGAATTACAAGGGCACGGTCTGGCGATGCGAGAAGCACTCCATCGCCTACGTGATCGGGCCCAACGGAAAGCTCTTGACCAACGACGCAAAGGACGCTCGATATGCCGGATAATGCACATGAGGACCTGATCAATTACATCAAAGGCCTGGTCAACGAAGATTGGGTGTCCGAAAAATGGACATCATTGACCAACAACGCACAGGAGGTGACCCGATGACGACGATGACAGTCCGCGAGCGCCAGCAGGTGGACCTCCGCCTGCTGGACGACAACCCCTGGCAGCCGCGCCAGGACCTGGACCCCGACGCCCTCAGCGAGCTGGCCGGGAGCATCAAACGGCTGGGCCTGATGCAGGCGCCCCTGGCGCGCCCCCACCCGGAGGTTTCCGGCCGCTACCAGATTGCCTTCGGCCACCGCCGCGTGGCCGCGTTGCGCCTGCTCCGCGCCGAAGTCGCCTGGCCGGATCACGTCGAGATCGACGTGGCCGGGATCAGCGACGAGGATATGGCGGTGATGGCGCTGGCCGAGAACGACCGCCGGCGGGACCTGACCGATATTGAGCGGGTCCGCGCCTATCGCCGGGCGGTGGACGAGACCGAGCTCACGCCCACGACGCTGGCCGAGCAATTGGACATCCACATCTCCACCCTATCGAATCACCTCCGCACCCTGGAGCTGCCGGCCTCCGTCCTGGAGCACGTGGAATCGGGCGCCCTCAGCCTGGGCGTGGCCCGGGAATTCCTGGCGCTCCAGGGCCCCGATTGCGTCCACGAAGACGAGATGCAGGACGTGATCCGGAAGATCGTGAACGTTGAGAACTACAACGACGGAGGGCGCGCGGACTGGCGAAGGCGCAACGTCCGCAAGATGATCAGCGAGACGGTGTCCTTCGTTGAGAACCGGTCCTTCAGGCCCATCGGGCCCAGGACCGGTCATGAGATCGGCCGCGGCAACGGCGAGCCCACATTCGACGTGGACGCCTTCAGCGCCGCCCACCCCCATCGGCTGCACACGATACCGGCCGATGACGGCGCATCGGAGAATTACCGGCTGCTCGAACGCTACGAAAAGAGCCGGGTGTGGACCTGCCACGTCCGCGAGTGGAGCCGGTGGCAGTCCCGCGACACCAGGGAGCGGAACCGGGCCATCGAGGCGCACGGCGACGGGTCGGGCGGTAGGCCGCCCGAAAAGAAGGACACCTCCAACGTTCGCCTCCTGGAGCAACTCCTGGGCAAGGACCCGGTGTGGACCCGCATCGCGGCCGCCCGCCCCCAGCCCGGGCCCGACCGCCCCGTCACCGACGAGGAAAAGGAGCTGCTGGGCACCAGGGCCACCTTCCATCAGGTCGGGTACGACTCCGCCCTCTTTTACAAAATCCTGAACAAGGGCGACCGCACCGAGGTCCACAGGTGGGAGGACGATAACGGCGGATTTGTGCCGCCCTTCTTCGACCTGGAGGAATGCCAGGATTGCGTCATCGGCGCCGCCTACGGGGGCTCCCAGCACGGTTACCCCATGCACAAGCCCGCCCTGGCCTGTTTCAATCGCGAGCACTACCAGGAGAAACTGGCGGCCGCCAGCGCCGAGTACCGGGCCAAGCTGGACTCCCAGATCACCGGCGCCGAGCGCCAGGACATGCGGACGGTGCGTGCGCTGGTCCGGACCCTGGACGCCCTGCCCGATGACGCGCGCCGGGCGCTGGCGCTGGCCATGATCACGGCCCGGGGCATTTTCGAGTGGGAGCACCCCTTCGTGCGCGGCTCCGAATGGAGTTATGAGCCGGGGACGGTGGCCCGGATCCGCGAGATTCTGGGCGACCGGGTGGCCGGCCGGTGGGACGGCTCGAAGCGCAGCGGCCTGCAGAACAACCGGGCCGCCGCGACCGTCCTGGACGATGTGGACCCGCAGGACCTGCGGGAGCTGATCGGGCTGCTGGCCACCTACCACCTCCGCCAGGCCGGCCAGGTCGATCTGGACTTTTCCCGGGAAAAGTCGCAAGGTGCGTCGGAGCCGGAACCGCCGGCGCCCACCGGGGATGACTCCGGCGCGGAGACCAGGCGCTGCACGGCCTGCAACCGGGACAAGCCCATCGCGGACTTCGGACGCCAGCTCCGGAAGGGTCCGGACGGCGAATATTACGACGTGCGCTGGATGTGCAAGGCTTGCACCGCCGAACGGCAGAAGCAACGCCGACAGAACCAGACCCCGATAGGAGCGGCATCATGACGACACCAGCCCCAGAACCCACCGGCGAAACCCACCTGGCCCGCCTGCAGGAGATGATCGAGGTCCAGGAGTCGCTACCCTGGGAGGACAGCGACGTGGACCGCCACGACCGCAGCATGAGCCTGGGCCTGCTCCACGGGTTGGCGGGTCTCCAGATGATATTGGGCGAACTCTGCGACGCGCTGGTTGCCCTGGACCCCGACGAGGAGGAGTGATGTTCGTCGGACCCGAGACCAGAGCCCTCCACACCCCCGAAGGCAGCTGGGAGAGGATCGATCCGGAGGCCTTCTCGGTCCAGGGATGCGGCCACATGGCCGACCCGCACCTCGGCGCCTACCGCTGGATGCGCCAGACCCGTCGACGGACCAGGACCCTGGCCTCCGTGATCTGCGCGGCCTGCATGGATCTGGAGCTGCAGCGCCAGGCCGTGGCCGCCCGTAACCTTGGAGATTGATCATGCAATACACAGTGCACGTCTTCTGCGGGGAGTTTGACCTTTTTTGCATCGAGCTGAACGATATGGTGATTGTGAATTGGGCTGAGTTGATGACCTCGGACAACCGCCACCACGTACCGACCTGCGAGGCTATGCCCTTCATAGTCCCAGCGTGGCAGCACGCGATACTCTCATGGAGATCAGGGCCGAATGGTTGGGCGCCGCCGCCTGACGAAGACGATTTCCAAGCCATTCACGATGCGCTGTGCTCCCATACCGGCGCTCTACACGTTATCGAAACGCGGTACTGGCCGCCGTTTATAGGAGACCCTAACTTGCCGCACCCTACGCGAGTCACAAAGGAGCCAGAAGCCCACACAGTGGATGGAAAATGACCATGACGACATATCGCAAATTGATCACGGGAATAGCGGCGGTGGCGCTGCTGGCGGCGTTTGCCGCGACGGTGACGCATCCGGCAAGCGGTGACGGATTGACCCGTATCGCGCAGCAGGTGGACCACCGGTCATCAGGCGCCACCGGATCGGGGCAGACCAGGGTGCTGGCGCTCTACGAATTCGGGGATGACATGGAGAGCCGCGAGGGCATGTTGCAGGCGTGGCTGGACGCGGTTCGCTCCAACGGGACGGCGCTGGCGATGCATGGCCAGAGCGAGGCGGACCGGAACCAGGCCATCGAAAATCTGGTGGTGTTCGCCGACGGGTTCGGCCAGCTGGCGGACCACTACCGGGAGGCGGACCCGCAGCGCAGCGCCGAAATGGACCGCATTGCGCGGTCTCTGGACAGCCAGGCGATGGCGGCTAAACAGCGGTGGGGATTGAGCGGCACGGGGACGGGTGTAGCCGGCTCCGCGGGATACTTCGGACGTGAGTGAGCCCGACCCTGCCTACCAACTCGAAGCACACCATGAGGAGTCAACCATGAACCAACCCATCACCATGATGCGACCCACGCGCATCCTCGCCTTCTGCCCGGGCCACGTCTGCAACGGCGCGCACCCCGGCGCCGGGCCCAACTACGACGCCGGCGAACCGGACCCGCTGCCGGAGGCGCCGGGCTACACCCTGACCGAGGTCACCGAGCGCCAGGCCTGGGAGCTGGAGCAGGCCGCCGACGCGCTGGCCCGAGCCGCCGAACGCCACGAGGTGGACCTCCGGATCGCCGAGGGCCCGGTGTACAGCTCGATGGGTCTGCCCAACGTCGTCTACCAGGGAAATCGCAGCGCCGCCTTTGAGCGGGGCAAAAGCCGGGTGGTCCGCCTGGCCCGGGACGCCTGCGCCCTGCGCCGCCGGTTTTGCCCGGGCCGCCACGGCGAGGACGACCTGCGCCGCCACCTGCGGGAGGTGAAACGGGCCGGGGGACATGGCCTGGAGGCCGCGGCCCAGGCCATTGCAACCATCCTCCGGGAGACCGCCCGGGAAATCCGGTACGAGGTGGGCTGCAACGCCTGCAGCGATGAATACGGGCCACCGACCCCCCACAACCCGCTGGACGGCGTCCACACCGCGCTCGGCATGGTGCGGGTGTCCTCCCGACAGATCGCGGAGTTTGACGTGGACCGCTGGTATGAGGACGACTAGCCCCGTGTTGACGCGGCTCGTCGACTGGCTTATGTTGCCGCTGGCATGAGCTCCCCGGGCATGATCCACCGGACCCGAGGCCGCGCCTTCCGCGCGGCCTCGCTCGTGGTCGCCCTGGCGGGTGTCCTGGCCGCCGTGGTCGCCCTGGCCCTGGTCGAGGCCCAGGGACAGGCCGGCGACGTGCTGCTCTACCTGGCGCCCAACGGGTCCAACCAGCCCCTGCACCTGGTGGACCCCGAGACCGGCTCCGATACCGAGGTGGGCGGCCGAAACGGCACCACCTACGGGATGGCGCAGGTGGGCGCGCGGATCATCTTCGCCCAACAGGGCGATTCCCGGTTCCTGGTGCTGAACCGCTCCAACGGCTCCCAGGCCTACGCGGGCCGCGGCCACAACCTGCCCAACGGCGCCGCGGCGGTCCTCCACAACGGCGAGCTCCTGGTGTTCGCCTCGTCCGGCCTGCTCTTCAATGCGCACGACCCCGACACCCTGATCCGGCCGTCCACCGGCGGCCTGCGGACGCTGTCCGGCGGCATCGGCGCCGTCCGCGGCGCCCTGTCCTACCAGGGCGAGCTCCGGCTCCTCGACGTGTCGGGCAATACCTGGACGGTCGACGCGGCCAGCGGACAGGCCACGATGGTGGCGCATATTGACGGCAGCCCGGTGGGCCTGGCCGAGGTGGGCGGGCGCATCCTCACCACCGACAGCAACGTCCTCTACGAAATCGACTGGCCCACCGGCGCGCGGACGCGGGTGGGCCCCACCAGCAACACCATCCACGGAGAGGGCGCGCTTCTGGCCTACCGGGTGCCGGCGCCGCCCGTCCAGGTGGACATCGACGGGGTGACCGCCACCGCCGACAGCGTGCGCGTCGAGTGGAGGCCCCAGCCCACGGAGCGGACCGCCACCGGCTACGACGTGCGGTACCGCATCTCCGGCGCCGCATCCTGGACCGAGCTGGTGGCGGACCCGGACGGCGGCGCGCAGTCGGTGACCATCGACGGCCTGCAGGCGGGGCGCTTTTACGAGGTGGAGGTGCGCGCCTACAACGGCGACGGCGCCGGGCCCTGGAGCGTTGGCGCCGTGGCCTACACCACCGGCGCGCTGCCCACGACCTACGGCGGCCAGTGGACCATCACCGAGCCCGCCTTCGAGGACGGGGTGATCGAGGTGACCGCCCTGGCCCGGTACGCCTTCGGCGTCTCGACGACCACGGCCTGGTTGCCCTTGGGACGCGCCCCCGCCATCTCCATCGGGCCCGCGGCCGCCACCGTGTACGACTGTCGCCCCAACCGGATCATGCGCGTGGGCTCCGGCGGCAGCACGCCGTTCTCCTTCCTGGCGGACTCCGCCTCCCCCGGCGCCACCTTCTCCCTCTGCGAGCCGGGGACCTTCGAGTTCGCGGTGGCGCCGCTATCGGGTTCCACGCCGAACCTGGCGCAAGCCCGTCTGATCACCATCGAGTCGGTCCCCTCGATCATGCGCCTGGAGCCCCATCCGGGGGACGCCGACAATCCGGTCCGGGCGCCCGGGACCTACACCTACACCATCCGCGTGGACGCGCCGCTGCAGCCCGGGCTGGCGGCCGGCGGCGGCGTGATGTACCAGTACCAGCTCAACGCCCGGGGAGCCAGCGGCGAATACGCTCCGGAGAACCTGCCCTGCCCGCCCACGCCGCAGCCGACCCGGACGCTGCTGCCCACGCCGGGCCTGCCGACCCTGACGCCGCGACCGACCCAGACCCCGGTGATCCGCTCGGGCCTGGCGCCGGACCGCGGCGTGCTCCGGATCCGGGCCTGCCGGGCCGGTGACGGGTTCATCGGGTTCGCGGCGCCGGGCGATCATGCCCGCCAGCTGCCGCAGTGGGCCGGCTGGGTCAGCGCCTACGTGCATCGCATCCACGGGTCCGAGGAGGAGATACCCACGCGCATCCCGCTGGCCACGTCGACCCGCCGTCCGCTGCCCACGCCCACGCTGCGGGCCCTGGACCCGCCGCCGGAATTCACCCCGCAACGCCCCGTGATCACGCTGATCCAGATTGGGGCGCAGGACCCGCCCGAATACCCCGGACACCGGCAGGTGCGGGTGGAATGGCGCGGCGAGACCATCGACCAGCGCGGCGACACCGAGGCCGAGGTCCTGGGCGCGCAGTACTATGAGGTCTACCGGGACGGGCAGCTGATCTCGGACGGCGAGAGCCCGCCGCGGCAGACGTTCTTCACCTGGACCGAGCCCCGGGGCGGTCCGCCCCGGGAGATCACGGTCCGCGGCGTGGCGGACGGACCGGCGGTGATCGAGCTCACCACCCGGGTGGTCACGATACCCGCCGGCGAGACCCGGTACAGCCGCACGTCGGTGCCCTACCGCCTGAACATGCCCGCGGCCGACGCCGTGAGCGGCGGCTCCGGAGAGTGGCCCACCATGGAGCCCACGGACGGCTCCGAGGACTTTCGCCGGGCCGTCAACAACATCGCCACCGCCATGGGCGGCGACGAGGTGGACCCGGACGGCGACGGGCTCTGGGGCATGTGGCTCTTCCTGTGCCTCCTGGCCGCCACCATCACCAGCGCCCTCTACTTCGCCATGACCAAGAACCTCTCCATAGCCGCCTTCATGTTCGCGCTGATCTTCGGCCCCATGTGGGGCATCGGCGGCGTCACCCTGGCCGGCATAGGCTACGGCTACGCGGTGATCCCGCCGCTGCTCATCTTCGCCGTGGGCGGAGCGGTGGCCGTCGTCCGCCGGTTCCGATAGTGTGAGCTCCGACTAGTGTGAGCCCCGACTTTTCCCGGGAAAAGTCCACCGCGCACCCCGATAAGGACCCGCCATGTTTGCCATCGTGATCTCCGGAGGCGCCCTGGTCTTCTGGCTCTTCGCCCACGCCATCATGGGGATGGCCTACTCCGGCTGGGGCCCCATCTTTGGCATTGAGTCGCCCACCTGCGAGCACGTGCCCCAGGCCATCTGCGCCCACGACACGCCGTGGGCCCACCTCCGGGGCGGTGAGCAGACCTATGATCCGGAGTCGGGCAACCTGATGGTGCTGACCCAGGCCACCAGCGAGGGCCGCAACGTGTTTGTGACGGTGTGGAAGTTTCTGAGCATGGACTACCCCCTCCTGGACAACCAGATCGGGGCCATCGTGCGGGTGGGCGCGCTGCTGGCGGTCTTCGGGGCCATCGCCCAGCTGGTCTACCTGGTCATACGCATCGTCGGCGCCAGCCGCTGGCTCTGACCGCTGGACTTGCCCGCCGCCCTCGGCTATGTTGCGTCGCGCGAGGGATACCGGGCCAGGAGGCGTGAATCCCCGGGGTGTGTGTGTGCAGGCCCTCGCGCACATACTATTAACGTACAACTAACCCCTTCAAAGACGAAAAACCCCCCAGCCCCCAGCCGCCGACCGACCAGGAACCAGGAACCCGATGCCTTCCCTGATCAGACCCGCCCAGCGCGACGACTCCGAGAGGTCGGAGGGGAACAACCTCCTGATCGCGGTGGACAACTCCGGCGACATCATCCGCGACGTTTCCATCAAGCCGCGGTTCGGGATGTTGTTCTCCCCGAAGAACGACTGGCTCCTCGAGATGCGCGAAGCCCTGATGCGGTGGACCTATAAGAACCCCGAGCACGGGCCGCGCCCCGACGGCCGCGCGTACTTCGCCCCCCAGGAGGAGCGCAGCCCCGCCGACATACCGTGGTTCATGGGCAGGTACCTGGACCTGGTGCGCCTGGACGCCCAGGCCGGACGGATCACCCAGCGCCTCAAGCAGCGGGTCAAGCAGGACTTCGCCTGGATCATCGGCATCGGAGCCGCCTCGCTGATTGCCTTCTCCACTTTGGTGGTCGCCCCCTACTGCGCGCCCAGTGCCGACATCACGATCCAGCAGGTGGTCCAGCCCACGCCGGATCCGCGGGCGCCGACGCCGGCCATTGTGCCCTCGCCGGTGCCGGCCCAGCCGCCGGAGACGCCATGACGACCGCCCCCGCCAACCTTCAGTCCAACCGGAAGCGGCCGCCGTGGATCAACTGGCGGCTCTTCACGCCGGCCGGGGTGGGCCTGGGCCTGGTCTATTTCGGGTACATCCTGCAGGTGAAGGGCGTGGCGGAGGACCTCGTCGCCCAGGGCGTGGTCATGTGGGCCGTGATGGGCGCCCTGCTGGGATACGTCGGCTATTGGGTGGCGGTCCTGGCCCACGTGGTGGTCGAGGCCCAGCGCAACCGGGTCAAGGTGGAATTCGAGACCACCGACGAGCTCGAGGCCTGGGCCAAGGAGCAGCCCCTCCTGCCGAAGTACTTCGGGCTCTCCCTCCACTGCGGCGTGGCGCAGCCGCACATCTGCCACGCCATGTACGACCAGCTGGCGCGCCTCGAGGAGATCGTGGTCCAGGGACCGACCATAGCGATGTTCCTGATGAGCGTGGCCGGAATCGCCTGCGGCGTGGGCGCCGGTTTCTGGGCCTACTCCAGCCCCCTGGAGCCGCACTGGGCGGTGATCCCGATCCTGGCCATCGTGTGCGCACCGGTGGGGTTCGGGTTCGGATGGACCACGGCGGCCTCGATGAAATACGCCCGGGCCTGGTGCTATACCCTGGTGCTGATCTATGGCCACGGGTACAGCGAGCGCCCGACGGACATCATCGAGACCCTGACCCCGCAGGTGGTCTGGGCCAACCGGCCCTGGTACTTCCAGGGCTCGGCCATCGAGGGCATGAAGGGCCGGTGGGTCCTCCTGCGTACGGACCAGGTGCAGTCCGAGGCCCTGGTGGACTACACCATGCGCAACATCTACGAGCTCGAGGCGGCGTCCATCTCCGACCTGATGAGCGGCCTGCAGTCGTATGACGACCAGCCGCCGCGCGGTTGGACCGGCTCCAACGCCCGCGAAATGCGCCTGATGGACAAGAAGGCGCAGCGCAAGGGCGAGCTCGAGGGAGTCCGCCAGCGCAAGGTGGGCGGCCAGACCGCCCGGGCCGTTTCCTACACCATGATCATTGTGGCCATGCTCGGCGCCAGCATGTGCAGCTCCATGAACGGTTTCGAGAAGCCCACCGAGATCGTGGACCAGAACATCGGGCGCATCCTGGACTGACGCGATGCGGGACCGACTGACGCAGGCCGTGCGGGACGGCACGTCATGGACGCAGCTCCGGATCTCCGCGGTGGCCTGGGCCTGCGCGCACCTGGTGATCAGCGCCTACCCCTACCCGTGGGGCCTCGCCGGCGTGGCGGTGTACATCAGCGTCTTCTTCGCTCTCGAATACGCCGACCGAACAACGAACCGTAGGTGACCGCCATGACGTCGCAGACTTTCTCAGAACAGGACGCCTGGTATCAGGAGATGCCCGGCCAGCAGGAGCGGGGCAGCCACGCCGAGTGGTACGGCATGCTCTACGCCTTCACCTCAATGGTGATGGACATCCCCACCGGCGCCGCCGTCCGGACCAACCTGACCGACGACGAAAAGGAGGAGGCGGAGATCTGCATGAGCCTGGGAATGAAGCAGTACCGCGCGCGCTGTTTCAACTCCGGCCTGGAGATCGGCCGCCGCCGCCAGGAACAGAAGCTGCTCCAGGAGGCGATGAAGGAGTGGGAGGAGCTGGATGACGACGGCGAGCACAAGGCATTCATCCCGCCGACCATCTTCGAACTGGATTCGGACCAGAAGCAGTACGCCACGGTCTTCGCCGGCATGGGCTGCATCACCTCGGACGAGGAGTATGACAAGGCCCAGGCGCGCTATAACCGCCTCTCCGAGCAGTGCCAGCGCATCCAGGAGCAGGACGAGCTGGCCAAGCAGATGGATTGCTACTTTGACTTCAGCCTGCTCCGGCAGACCTATCACCAGCCCGACCGCGAACGCCAATTCAACGGCCTGAAGTACGACGAGGCGCCCTCATTCCTGCAGGAGCTCTACAACCTGGTCATCATCACCTTCTCCGGCCAGCAGCAGGAGCACGAAACCGAGCTGGTGATCCGCCAGCAGCCCATGCGCCGGATGCTGCCCCCGGGAGAGGTCGTCGACGAACCGGTGACGCGGCGCCGGCCGCGCGGCGGCAAGAAGGGCGCCGAGAGCGAGGTCTACGGCGGCGACACCTACGAATTCTAGCCAGGAGGATAGCCACCGATGGCCACCCAAGCAGACGACCCCCAGCCGGAGGCCACCGGCGACGATAAGGCGACCGGCCTGGCCGCGAGCCTGAAGGCGATCCCGCCCTCGCGCCTCCTGTTCTACGGCGCGATTGTGGCGGCCGGCCTCCTGGTGTCCATGGGCCTCTGCGCACTGCCCGGGCAGGCCCAGAAGTTCCAGCCCCCGCCGCCGGTGACCCAGGTGGTCGTGACCGAGGTGGCGCCGACCACCACCGTTCTGCCCACGTGGACGCCGGTCCCCACCGCGACCCCGCCCCCGCTGGTCGACCTCCCCCTGCAGCAGCGCGCCTACCAGGAGTACCGCATCTATCACCTGCTCTACGAATACCGAGCGTGCTACCGGCACCACACCCAGCCTCCGCCCACGCCGGTCCCCACGCCCACCGCCGGTCCGACGCCCGAATACACGGGACACAACCCCCAGGAGCCGTGGCGGGACGATCCGCGCTTTGCCCACCTGGAGCCGACCCCCCACCCCACCCCGACGCCGATCCCGGGCGCCCTGGTCCAGCACCTCCCGCCGCCCTACGGCCTCAGCGACCGGGAGGTGGACGATCACGCCCTGGGAGATTTGAGCGGCGCCACCCGCTGGCTGATCGAGCGCTACTCCCGGGGCGACTGCGTGGAGTCGACCCATTACGCCGCCTTCGAAGGCCGGACCGTGTTCTTGAGCAAATACGCCACCCGGTAGGAGCCGCCCATGGTCAAGATGAAACGGGTGATGCCGACAGTGCTCGACGAGATGGAGCAGTTCGCCGAGGACCGCATCGCCCTGGAGTACCGGCGCAAGATACTCCTCGAGGACAACTACCTGTACGAGCTGAACAAGGAGGCCGCGCTGGAGCAGCCCCTGGGCCACGATATGACGTTCGTGGCCGGACGCGTCGGGGTGGGCAAGACCACCGACGCCATCATGCGGGCGCGGCTCGCGTTTCGCGCCGGCTACATGGTCTATCACAACGGGATCGGCTGCCTCTTCGGGATGGAGGTGCCCGACCTGGGCATCTACGCGTTCTCGCACTCCATCCGCCGGCGCGCGCATATCGTCATCGACGAGGCCCACAACTTCTGCCCAAGCCGCCGCTCCAACACCATCCGGAGCCAGACGTTTCTCAACGGGCTCAGCGGCCGCAGGAAAAACGATCACCGGTTGGACTTAATGAGCTCCCAGCCCCGCCAGATGGACTTTTCCGTCATGGAGCAGGTGATGTGGGCCAGGGTCCCCGAGGAGCTGAGCAAGTGGGCCAGGAAGAAAAGCGCCTACGGCGAATGGTGCTATCGGAAGATCAACGTCCTGGGACCCTACCCCTGGCGGGACAAGAATATGTTCGAACAGTGGGGCATCTCGTACTACGAGCGCGACGTGGAACACCGGGAGTTCACGGCCCTGCCCAGCCAGTGGTACGACGCCGCGGCCGCCGTCAACTCGTGGGCGAACATCAAGAAGCTCGCCGGCAAGGGCGTGGGCTCCGAGCAGATGTGGGAATACCTGGACAGCGCCGACACCGACGAGGAGCTGATCGTCGACGAATACGGCAACGAGGTGGTGGGGATGGCCGAGGACGGGACCTTCATCGTGCGGGGTCCGGAGGGACAGCAGTCGTCGGCACGGACCGCCGAAGAACGCGCGGCCCAGGATGCCCAGGTCGAATACGAGAACACCATCCTGACCTATATCCTGATGGCATTCCGGCCGGTCATCGACGAAACCGGCGTCGAGCGCCCGCCTGCCCTGAACCCCGACCCGCAGGAAAAGATACCGGTGGCCAAGATCGCCCGGGTGATCCGCGACCACGGCGCCCCCGCCTGCACCGAGAGCCGCCTGCGCAAGATGCTGACCTCCTACGACGTGCGGGTCAGGGGCCGCGATGAGACCGTGATCGTGGAGGACATCGCCCGGGTCTACGCCGCCTATGGCGCCTGGCCCTACCCCTTCGGCGACTACACTCCCCGTCCCCCACGCCCTCCAGGGTGATCCGGACCGGAATCGGCCAAAAACCGGCCGCAAATAAGCCACGGAGAGGCCCGAAAGTCGAGCCGACCGACCCGCAGGCCCTTTTACGCCTGAAATCGCAGCAGCCCCGCCCCTGACAATCCAGCGGCCGCCTCCTGAACCAGGGAGGCGGCCGCTTTTTGTGGTGATGGCGGTGATGGGCGTGATGGAATCGTTGACTGCATAGACCCTCCGCGCAAGTGTGGCGGAAAGGCGCTTGGAGCAGCGCCGATCAACTCACGCACGACCCGCAAGGAGGCGACCCATGAAATACGGACTGGCCCTGGCGTTCGGGGCCATATCGCTCATCATCAGCATCGCGCTGTCGGACACGGTGACCGACGGCGCCCAGGACCTGGACGTGGAGTTCAGGAACGCCGGCGTCGTCGACGGCCAGCGGTTCGACAAGGTGTGGACCAAGGCCAAGACCGACGGCGACGGCCGCAACCAGGACCGAGGGAAGCCAGTGAAGGTGGAAGCGGTCGGAGACAACGTCTGCGCCACGGTCGCCGAAACGACGCTCTACCTTTTCGACGGCACGCAGGTCACGGCCGAACGCGACCAGAAACCGTCCAGCGGCGCCGACGTGAACAACTGCGGCACACTGCCGGCGTCGGCAGGCTTTGGGACGAAAGCCCAGATAACCAACGCCACCTGGTCGAAGGCGAGCCCGCTGGCCAACGAGATCGGCGGGATATTGACGCTGCTCACGTCGGTCCTGCCCATCGTGATCCTGGGCGGCCTGGTCATCATGGCCACCACGACGGCATTCAGCCAAGCCAACATGGGAGCGGGATCATTGGGCAAGCAGCTCCTCGTCGAGTTGGGCTATATCGTCGGGGTTTTGATCATCATGCGCATGGCGCCCTCGATCACCCAGGAGGCGACCGACCTCTACTGGACGTTCTCCAGCGGCGCGACCATTTTCAACATCTTTGGCGGGTTCCTGGGCATCCTGATCGCGCTGATACCGGTGGGCATCATCGGGTTAATTTTCGGGATCGTGGCCGAGCGCAGCATCAAAAACGTCAGTGGCCAGAGTGGCATCGGCTACGCCTACAAGAAGGTCCGCGGCAGCATGAGCGGCGGCATGTAGCCAGCCCGCACCGCTTTGTTTGAGGGAGGCGCCGCGCTCCAGGCGCCTCCCCTAGACCAGCCCCATCGCAAAGGAGGCGACCCATGAAATACGGACTGGCCCTGGCGTTCGGGGCCATATCGCTCATCATCAGCATCGCGCTGTCGGACACGGTGACCGACGGCGCCCAGGACCTGGACGTGGAGTTCAGGAACGCC
>MPNC01000022.1 GCA_002238825.1 SAR202 cluster bacterium bin87
AGAAGAAGAAGCGGATCTGCGCCTACGGCGGCTGTGGTGAACCGGTCGTTCCGCCGGCCACTATGTGCGCCGAGCACCTGCGGCAGGCCAGGGAGAGCCGGGCCGGCCAGGTCCGCCAGCTTCGCGCCGAGGCGGAGGCGCTGCGCCTGGAGAACGCCGAGTTGCGCGGCCGCTATGCCGAGCTGGAGGACCGTATCGCCGAGCACGCCGAGCTGATCCGGTTGCGGGCGGAGCTCGCCCAGCTGCAGCAGGACTTCGAGCACGTCAGCGAAGCGCTGCGCTGGTACGTTTGGAAGGAACAGCAGGACGATCCCCAACCGGACGGCGGTTGGGGCGGGATCCCGTTCGGGTGCGGCTGAGATCGGCGACGATCCGTGCGCGAACACGGAGACATGATGGCCAGGGCGCCGGTATGGTTCTGCTGGGCCGGTATGCCCCGGTGAAGGGGCATCCGGCCCGCCTTGATTCCATAACAACCGATGTACCGCATTGGCATCCCCTATTCCGGGTAATCCTTTTCACTGCAGGCGACATCGGTACCGTCTGGGCTGAACGGCGGCTTCCGCCCGGCCATCTGGGGCAGTCGCGGGTATCGTCGCCGATGAACAGGGAGCTTCTGAGCCCGTCATTGACACCGGCCCAAGTTGCATTCGGCTTCCCTGCTGCGAGTATAGGCAGTTGTCCTGCCGGCTTGTTTCCCTTTCGATTTACTCTTGATTCCTGGCAGGATAGCCAGGTCTCACCGCCGACCGTAGAGGCGTCCCAATAGACCGGACGGTCAGTCGTTCTCCATGCTGTGTTTTCGCCTGACCCATTCTTTTCCGCCGGGTCGTTCTCATTTTCTCCTGACTGCCCTCTCCCTCCGCTCATCCCACCGCTTCCTCTCCAGCCACCGGGACTTGCTTCCTGCTCCACCTCCCTTGATCCTCACATTTCGAGATGACACCAGAACATAGTTGCCCGCGCCTTCCGCGGCCCGTCCCGGCGCTCCAGCGCCTCATCCGAAACCTGTTAGCGGTATTAGCCCCCCATACGTGAGCCCAGCGCATGGAATGGCGCGCTCGCACACAATGACAAGCGAGAAAACGACGAATGCCGAGCCGTAAGTTCCATGTCCCGGGCGCGCAGTCGCATAACGACACACGGGATTTTAAGGCGCGCCTCCCGCTAATGGGTATGGCAAAAAACGACATTTGTGTCCCCGGCGCCGGGTATAGGCGCGCTTTCACATACAACTCGGCGCGTTGCTAAATTCAGGGATATCAGCCGGCGGGTGAACGACCCGGGTGGTTCAGCAACCAGCCGAGTCCACGCCTTCGCATTGGGCGTGCCCGGCCGGCAGATTGGCCAGGCACGTTGTACGCGCCGCGGTCAGCGGCCTATCGAACGGCATCGGTCTCGCGTGGATTTTCGGTCTCGCGTGGATTTTCGGTCTCGCGTGGATTTTCGATGTGCCGTTCGCAAGGGTCGTCCATGACCGGGACGTTACCGATGACAGGGGCCCGTGTCTTTTGCCCGCGCAACACCGTGAACGGTGGGGCCTTCGCCCCCACGTCAACAGGTTCATCTCCATGGGCGAACACTGGGCCAACCGGCATTTTTCGCAGTCGGCAAGCCACCAGGAGTAGATGCGCCGATGTCCGCGCAGACTCTCTCTGCGCCGCTGGTCCCATTTGCAACCGGAGTTTCCTAACAGTCGGCGTCAACATCACGACTGGCGACGCATGTATAGGTGTTTCCCCCGGATGCAACCGGGAGGCCAAAGATTCACCGGGACCGCTTGGGCTCTCCGATGATGAGTTTGTGTAGCTTTTGGCGCATTGACCGTTTATGTTGCGGTTCGGGACCAACCTGTTGGCGGTCTCTGGCATCCGGCAGCGGTCCGGGTGAAGAATTGCTCGTCCGCCCGGGTTGGCGCTGCGCCGCGGGCGGGCTTGGCCGCTCCGCCGGTGGCTCTGGCTGCGCGCGGGTGGTCGCGGCAGATTGCCGGGCAGGCGGCTGCGACTGACCGGCCGTTCCCGATGATCGCGACGGGCGGGCGACAGGGACATTCCGCTTCCACACTGGGTCCCGGCCAGAGCCGCATTGGGTTGCCAATTCTGCGCAGAGTATAACGCTCATGGGCAGCGCCGAACCCGCCGCCAATACCGCCTCCTCGATTTCAGGATTGCCGGCCACGATATACACGGCGGGTGGATCCCCTTCCGTCCACGGTTTGCCAAGGTCGTAACTCGATTGGTGCACGAGTAGCCGCCTCCGGGCGCTTTCGACACTGTTCTCCGTGTCCATGTACTCCAAAGGCGCCCACTGTAGATCTCCCTGCTGAGGGACTCCGATGTACGCATCGGGAAAATGCTCATCCATATAAAGACGATTCCGTCCCAATTTGGACAGGTCCAACCGTCGTCCCAAAGCAGTTGGTGTCCCCGCCCGTTGCAGCAGCAAGCCGATCCGGGCGACTCTGGAGGCGCGTCCCAGTTTCCTCGCCGACATGCTGCCGTCCACATTGCGGAGAAACGTGGTCCGGTTACTGGCCTGTTCCAAAGGGATGCGATCCAGGATTGCCAGCGCCCCGGTCCCAACTTCGCCCAGGTGGTAAATGTCGTTGCTCTCTCCAATCCAGCCCCGTTCGATCAGCCCGTCGGCCACTTGCCGGATTCGGGTCCCGTTGGTCGACCCGAGGTTTTTGACAACGTCCTGATGCTCCACGGCAAGCCAGCGATACACCACCCGGAACACCTTCATATCAAGCTCACCCAACAGATGGCGTCCTTCCCGAATGTCATCCAGCGATTCGCTCAGGTCGCCACCGACGTCTGCATCACGACTATTCACGTATGGAGGGACGTATCGTCCTATCTGCGTGCGCACCCTCATAGGACTCACCCGCTTCCCGTTGGTGTCGAATGACACAGTTGCCAGATGGCTGCCACTCTGATCCACCAGAAACGCCGAAAACGCATCCGGCACCACAGCCACCATGGTCGCCGGGTACGCGATTTCAATAGGATCCTCCCAGGGATCAGTGGATTCAGAGATTTCCGCCTCGAACCTGAGCCCGGCGAATAGAGGCTTACCGTATGGTATCGGCCGGTGATGTGTCCCGTACTGCATCATCGGCACGATGATCTCGCCCTTTCGATCTTCGCTTCTGTATATCCCCAAGACCTGAATCGTTTCACCCCGGCACCACAGAAGGCATTTGAGATTCATGTCGCGCAGATCTTCGGCATTCATCCTCTCACCAGCAGCCGTTCTGATGTCCACCGGCTTTTCCGGGTTGAAATTCTCGTCGTCGATGTTGGCCCAGAACGTCGGCGCCACTGCGTAGAGCACCTCCAGAAACTCGATGTCGATAGTGTGGGTCCGTAGATCACGGTCGGAGTGTGGGTAGACTGGTGGGTCATCAAACTGCGCACGCACCGCCTCGATTCCAGACGGGAGGAGTACGTACCGCTGGACCCTGCCGAACGCGCGCCCGATCGGGGCCCCGAAAATGAGCGCCTCGTCCTGAAGGCGCCTCAGTTGTTTGCGAACGTATGCGGGCGAAAACGTGCCCACACTGGCGACATTGTTGGCGCTGGCCCACGGCATGCACCAGAGAACCGCCAGGATGAAAAGTCTCACATCGCCTTGGAAATCGTCGAAATCGATCATATCTGACTCCCTTCTGACTCCCTTCTGAATCCCTTTGAGCGCGCCGTCACCGGCGATTGCCGCCATCGTAGCGCCCTTGCCCCAGCCCCGTTTATCGCTAATGCAGGCTTCCGGATTGCCCAGCCAACGTCATGGCCGGCAGCGGATCCGCGTTGGTCCCGATGGAGTCCGCCAGACGCCGGGGCCGTCAATGGATCCCGACGTCGCCAGCTGCAACGTCGTCGCCGCTACCTGGTCGTGCTGACCGATCTCGACCACCCTCGTTGCGGCGCGCTCGGTTTCGCAGACAAACAGCACGGGGACGGGTGTACCGGTGGCTGCCACCCGGCGGTAGGTTCGCAGCTTTTTGGCGATCTCCCCGGGCGAAACCGCCGATCTCTCGAATTCGACCCGATACCAACCCGAACCATAGGGACCGGCAGCGAGTTTGATCACGGCATCGGGCTGTATCTGGGTAAGGCCGGGGACATTGGTCGTTGCTCTCCACCCACCCACCAACTCGCCGCCAGCGCTGAAGAATTCTGACGCTAATGCTGCCAACCCGCGGTTGTGTGCGCGGTATTCGTCCCGTTGCTCCCGGTTCAACCACCGTCGGCACGTGTCTCGTACCACATCAACATGGATGCGGCTTACGTTGGCTACGAACTGCATGCCGGCCTCGTCTAGGTAAAAGCCGCCGCCGTCCTCGAACACCAAACGTGCACCGCATAGTGATTCGCGAACGCGCCTGAACACGTCGCCCGACACCCTGAGGATCTTCTTGGCCTCGGCCCGATTTACCGACGGAAACGACGATATCAGCATCACCAAGCGGAACGCCGGCGCAGAATCGATGGCGGACAGGTCCCGCCTGGCGTTCAACCAACCGTGAATGGCAGTTCCCGCGTGGGGGTCGTTCCAACCGGCCTTTGCCGAAATGAAACGGTCGGTTACCATCGACCGGGACCAGCTTATTTGTATGGGCAAATTGTCCCCGTTGCCGGTCCAAAGAGTCGATGACACCACGTTGGGGCCCAGATGTTGCTGTGCCAGCTTGAACCCCCATTCGTCCGCGGGCACGATGACGTGCAGCGATGGTTGGGGCTCGAAACCCTCGTCACTGTCATCATAGTAGTCGGGCCTCCGTTCCCCTGGAAGCCATTCATAACGAGCCAGCCCGTCGAAGCGGCCATCGTGCTTGCCCCTAAGCACCACGCCCTTGGCGTGCGCTCCCACGTAGGTGAATCCGACCCACCAATGATCGGAGTACCGTGCAACGATATGGTAAAGGCGCCCCGAGCGCAGCCAACGTATCTCCGTGAGCCCCAGGCCCGGACCCGTGACCCATTCCGGCTGTTCAAAAGGCAGGATGAGGTGGTCCGACAGCAACAAGTTCGGCGCGATGCGGTAGACCTGCTCCGCCAGTGCTTGCCTGTAGAAAATCACGCGGATTCCCGCCACTGTAGCCGACCAGGGGGCGTGCTGATGGTCTGCCTGATCTCCAAACGGGCCGTGGGTATGCTCCCACGAAAACTGGCGTTCCAAATGTTTCACTTCAGCTTCATGCTTTCCCGTCTGCCGTAACCGTGCGAGCCGCCGCCGATCGTCGAGTGACGGATGTGTGTGGTTGGTGTCGTATAGGAAATCTGCACCGGTGGGAGTAATCCAGTAAACGTCCTGCTGGCGCCGGGTGTAGCTTCTGCGGGCGTGTTCCACGAATTGCGCATCTTCAAAACGCTTCAGCGTTCGTCTCGCCGCAGCTTCGTCCACTCTCCATCGAAGGGCGAAATCTGCGTTACTACCCAATGGCATCTCCCCCAGATGCCCGAGTCGTGAGAACAGGTCGTCCATAAGGCGCGCCGACCACCTCGTCGTACTCATCGTCGATCCTCCTTTTTCCAGCGTCGCCGGCCGCCATGATGTGGTGCCAAGCGGTCCGGCATCAGCCGTGCGCCTTCCACATAAAGTTGCATGACGCCAGCACCTCCGGCTCCGTATAAGGCCCGTTGGTCGGTACTCCGAGGATAATCCCGGGAGTCATATCCCTTTTATCGTTAAGCCCAACCGCACCGGGATCGTCCGAGGACGGGTTCTTTATCGCCAGCTAAGGCTCTCCACGATCGGCATCTCCATTGCCGGAAACTCGCTGCGGAGCCTGACCGGCGAACCCTGACCGTAATCGCCGGCGGGCCGCCCTGCGGTGGAACCGGATTAGAACCCGCATCGACCGATAATCCCAGGCTGAGGTTCTCCACTACCACTCGGCCAAAAAAGCCCAGCGCTGCCGGGAATCGTGTTGGTCGCCGTCGAAGCCGCGGAAGTTTGCGCGACCGCGCCCCGATGGCGGCGGTAGGTCGCCCTGCGGCATGGCGTGGTCGACGTGGCAGTCGACTGATGTCTTCCTCTTGCCGAGGCACCGACCAGGAGTTTCGGCCACGGCCGCCGGTGGATTGCAAAGGAGTATGTAAAACCATGAGGATGTACCCGAGAGAGTTTCCGGCAAACCGCCGTGGGAGACCGAAAAGGCGTGCGGAACGACGAGTTTATGAAGCCCTGGCTGGGAATGACCGCCAGGGCTTTTGCTATTACGAGTGGCGCAAGGGATATGAACACATTGAGCTCGACTTCGCCGTCTGGGTGGAGGGTCTCGGCCGCTTCGCGCTGCAGGTGAAGGGCGGCAGGTACGTGCTCATCGACGGCGAGTGGCGCCTGAAGACCCGGACCGGCGTCAAGTCGGTCCGGTCCTGCCCGCTGGACGAGGCCAAGCTGTCCGCCCTGGACCTGCACGACGACATCGAGGAGCGTGCGTGCACAACCTACAACCCGTACGTGATTCCGGTGTTGATATTTCCCGACATGGAGCCTGATCCGGCCATCGAGAGCCTGGCCAAGCGCACGGGAGTGTACGTGATCTGGGGGGTCCGCAACCTGTGGGCCGACCTGGAGGAGATCGTCCGGAGCCGCCGGGTGTCGGAGGCGCTGGGGATGGACCGCATCGCCCGCGAGGTGCATGCGGTGACCGACGGGCTGATCCGCCTGGAGAATTTCGAGCAGGGCTGCGCTGCCGATGCGACGGATCAGCCGGTTCCCGTCCCAGAGCGACGGCAATGCACCGGGGCGCTTCGGCTGACGCTGGTCGGCGTCGACGTCACGATGACCCGCGCCCGCGGCGTGCGGCCGGCGGGATAACCGCCCGCATCGCCGGGCAGTCCACGCCCTGGTCAACACATGGGCCCAGCTCGCCGTAGCAGTCCGGCGCTGTGGCCACATCCGTGCAGCAACGACGGCGCCGGTCGGCCGATGGCCGCCGGCGCTGGTTCATGCGCATCACGGACTCATCCGGTCCGTCCCGACCGGCAGCGTGCACGTCGTCCACGCCATTGATGCCGCCGCCGTTGCATGTCGCTGACATCCTCCGACCTCAATCCCAAACCCAATTCTGGAGTGAAGCAATTATGAAGACCCTCGCGGGCGTGGCGCCCGTCATATTGTCCCTATACCCGCAGCTGGACGCTGGACAGCTGGAGCTGATCGGCAGCTTGGACGGCCCCACGCTGGGCGTGGCCGGACCCGGCGCCGGCAAGACCCTGACGCTGGCGCTGCGCGCCGCCAACATCCTGTTGCTGCGCAGCGCCGGACCCAGTGAGCTGCTGCTGTGCACGTACAACGCCGACGCGGCGGGTGAGCTGCGCCAGCGGTTTGACGCCGTGGCCGCCGCAGCGGACTACGGCGTAAGCGCCGGCCGCGCTCGGGTCTGCACCATCCACAGCCTGTGCGGACGGCTCCTGGCCGAACACCCCGAGCGGGTGGGTCTGCGGCGCGGTTTCCACCTGCTGGACAACGATCAGCAGTTGAACCTGTTGCTGCAGCGGTTTGACGACGTTTTCGGCCCCGACCTGCGGGAGCTGGAGGGACGGGGCTGGCGACGGCCGCCGGCGGTGGTGAAGAACGCGCTGAAATACTTTGAGCGTATTTGCGACGAGGCGATCAATCCCCGGGACCTGACCCGTTCCCGCAGTGCCTTCATCGCCGCGGTGGGATGCTGCTACCGGCGCTACGAGCGGCTGCTGCTGGACGAGAACGCCGCCGACTTCGCCCACCTGCAGGCTTGGGCCGACCTGATGCTGGATGACGATGACGTTGCCGGTGAAATCTCCGGTGGCGTACGGTACTTGATGTGCGATGAGTACCAGGACACCAGCCACGTGCAGGAACGCATCCTGAGGCGGCTGTCCGAAGCGCACGGCAACCTGTGCGTGGTCGGCGACGAGGACCAGAGTTTGTACCGTTTCCGCGGCGCCACGGTGGGCAACATCCTGGGGTTTGCCCGGCGCTTCCACGACTGCCGGATGGTGGAGCTCACCGTCAACTACCGTAGCCATCCCGACATCGTGAAAGCCTATGACCGGTGGATGGGGTCGGCGGACTGGTCCAACCCCGATCCTGCCGGCGCGCCCTTCCGCCATGCCAAGACCATCGTCCCCCACGACCCGCGCGGGTACGACGATTATCCGGCGGTGATTGTCATCGACGGCCAGGGCCCCGACGACGAGGGCGAGCAATTGGGCGCGCTGCTGCGGCTGCTGAAAAGCCGCCGGGTGATCGCGGGTTATGACCGGGCGGCATTGCTATTACACAGCGTGCAGGACGAGGTGGCCGGACCCTATCTGGACGCCCTGGATGATGCGGGCATTCCCGCCCGCTGCGTGCCGGCCGGCGCCGGTCGTGGGGAACGGGGCCGGAGGCGCGCCCGTGAAGCGGTGACCGTGACGACCATTCACCAGTCCAAGGGGAGGCAGTGGCCGGTGGTGATCGTGGGGTCGCTGGATTTCCACCAGCCCAACGTGGATCCGGTGGGACGGTCGCTGGCGCCGTACTTTCTGCGGTCGGACGCGGAGCCCGCCCGGCGCATCGCGGCCTTCGACCACATGCGCCAGCACTACGTTGCTTTCTCCCGGGCCGAGCGGCTGCTGGTGCTGACGGCCGGCGGTCCGGTGCACCAGCGGTTTGCCGACATCTGGGATGGGGCACGCCGTTGGAGAGAGTTGTGTCCCGGGGACATTGAGGCGCTGGCCCGCCAGCGATTCGAGCCCAGGGCGAAGGGTCCCATGCGGGAGGCCGCGCCGACGGTGGGGCGGGTGACGCTGCGCCTGACGGGCGTGGGTGTGCATTTGGGACAAGCGCCGCCCGGGGGGCCCCCCGCCGGTGGCAGGGCCTGAACACAGGCGGTGAGCCGCGGGTTCTGAACCCCAGCACCTGGGCGCAGCGTCTCTCCGTGATGCTGCGGGCCTTGGCCGTCGTCCTCGGGATGGTGGCCATCGTTCCCCCTGGCGCTCCGGTGCCGGCTGATCTCGGGTCCGGGCCACGGACGGTTGGGTGACGTGAAAACCGGTCGTTGACGACCACGAAGCCAACTGTCGGGAAAAGGTCGCGCAGGTCCGGCCCATACCACACCACAAGGAGGTGAACATCATCATGCGCCAGGAAACCGCGGGCAACGCCACGGTCCGGGGGCCGCCCTCGGGTGGCTGAGCGAGCGTAACCCGCCGGGGGCAGACATATCCGACCCAATTCACCATACCAGCCTGGCCGTTGCTGCTGAGGGCCGATCCGGGACCTTCCTGGATCGGCCCGTTTTCGTTGCTGCGGACCGGGCGCAACCTTCCAATCACAACCGAAACAAAAGGAACCCAAGCATGAAAATCGTGAAAACCGACGACAACCGCCCCATGACCCTGAAGGAGATCGAGATCTGCCAGCAGTTTGAGCAGAGCGACCGGTCCGGCCAGGCGCTGTGGTGGCCCATCGTGGCCCCCGGCGACCCCGTCCCCGGTGACCCCGCCTCCGACTGCCTGGTCCTGCTGGAGGGCAACGGCCGCTACGCCATCACCTTCCTGCACGGCCAGTGGTCCGTGCGGGACGGCGAGTGGTACCGCCACGCCGAGGACGGCGCCGTCACGCCGATGGGCGACGTCCGGGAAGAAGCCTGGGAGGCGGCCATGTCCATCAAGGACCGGCTGTCGCAGGATCTGGACTTCGGCTGCTACGTGATCCCGGTGATGGTGTTCACCGACATGACCCCGGACCCGGACATCCTGGAGGAGATGCGGGGCAGCAGGGTACAACTGCTGTGGAGCCTGGACGACCTGGTCTCCCGGCTGGCCGACCTGCCCGACGGGGATCAGGTGCAGAAGCAGCTGGGCAAGCGGTTCATCTCCCGGGAGGTGGGGACGCTGAGCCGGCGGCCCGCGGCCGTCAGACCGGCCCAGGCGCCGAAGGCGGCGACCCTGACGGTGCGCGGCGGAGCGGTGACGGTCCGGGACGGAGACGAGGTCCACATCGATATCCACCTCCACTTCACCATCACTGCACCCGGCGATGGCGACGACCCGTCGCTGAACGTGCGGGTTCAGTAGCGTCCCCGCACGACTGGCCGGCGCTCACCGCGCCGGCCGGTCGTTTCGCGCGTCGACAGCTGGTACGCGTGGAACCGGCGTCGGGTCAGTCCAACGCGCCCGAGCATTCGCTGCGCGCCGTCCTCATCACCGTTCACGACGGTGATGAGGACGAGGTGCCCCCGCCGATCATGGTGCAGGGCCAGTAGCCGCAAAAGGATGCCCGGGCCACCGCTTTCCACTTTGCCTGGGCGCGTGTGGCGAATCATGCGTTCCTAAGTGTTAGAATGTAACTACAGATATGCACATACAATAAGGCGGGTTTTGGTGCAGTGGATTTGGGACCCGGAAAAGAACGATGAGAACTGGCGCAAACACCGCATTTCATTCGACACGGCCAGGCTGGTGTTCGACGACCGGCTGCATATATCGATTGAGGACCCCTACGAGGATGAGCCCAGGACCCGCACCTTCGGCATGATTGGTCAGGTCCTCGTTCTGATGGTTCACACGTGGCCGGAAATCGGTTTGCGCGGAGAAGAACTGCCTGGCCGCATTATCAGCGCTCGAAAGGCCACCCAGCGCGAGAGGGAGGAGTATGAAGAACGAAGACGCTAGTCTGACCGACGAGCAGCGGGCTGAGCTGGCAGCTTTGGCCGAGCTTCCGGAAGACGAGATTGACACCACTGATATTCCCGAGGTTTTGGACTGGTCCCACGCCCGCCGCGCCGACCTCTACCGGCCGGTCAAGCAACAGATCACCCTGCGGCTGGACGCTGACATCGTGGCCTGGTTCAAGGAACGTGCTCCGAGCGGTCGTGGCTATCAGACCGATATCAACCGTGCTCTGAGGGAACACATGGACCGGGTCTCTTGGTGGGAGGCGATTCCCGCTTCGTGGAAGGCCGTGGACGCCGTCGAGTGCGTCCATGAGCAGGGCGACGCGAAGTGGGTGTTCCGTGGTACGTCGGTACCGGTGTCCACCCTATCCTTGGAACTGAAAGGGGGCGCAACGCTGGAGCGCTATCTGGCGGAGCACCCTGGTGTCGACCGGCAGAAGGCCGAGGCGATGCTGGATTACCCGGCAGACCTCATGGGGATGCTGTTCGCGTCAGGACGGCCGGAAACCTGGCCAGCGGCGGCATGGAATAACTCCTGATGATTGGCGTGTGCTCATAGTTTCCGTCGCCCAGTTTCGGTTGACCATGTCCGAACTCCGGATTCAGCGGCTTCTGGTCAGGCAAACGATGTGCTGGGTCGACCTTCCCGTTGGGGCGGAGAGGACATCTCCGTTCCGCGACCAACGCAGGTTTGCGCGCCGCGTCTGATGTTTCCAACGACAGCGATATCATCACGAGGGGGCCGCCTCGGGCTCGCCCCTGTCATCCTGGCAGGTGGTCATACCGGAAGCAGCGTCCGGGCGTTGCTTCCAGCACCAGCAGTCCGGACGTGACCATTAACGGCCCACGGCAGGACCTGGACTATTCGGCTGAACCGGCTGCGACGTAAGACCTGGCGGCAGTTTGTTCCGTCGGGATTAATTGCTTGGCTGCTTCCGTCACCACCTGCATCATCACCGGCAGTCCCCATTGTTTGACAGCTTCCACGGCCTTGGCTTTGACCGAGGGATTGTTGAGGTTGTCGATGAACTCCTTACCAGCGTAGGTCAGCCTCGCGGGTCGGAGCTCGGATGAAACATTCGGGTCCTGTCCGTGGGATGGCGGTCTTCGTGCCTTGTTCAGCATTCGTGCTATTTGTTCATGCGCGACCTCGCTGAAGCGTCGGGTCGTAACTGCGTCTTGCGGATCCGGGCTCCAGCATTCGACGAAACCGCGGTCGATGGCAAACCCGACGTGGTATCTCCAGGCATCGACGTTGACCTCAGGCATACCGGGCAGATCCCAGGGTTCGACGTCGATCATTTTGCTGTCATCCTCGCCAGAGGTCTTGAGCCACGGCAGGATGTGATAGCCGTCCATGGCTTCGAGGATCTGCTGGAACGTATCCAGGTCGAACTCGGTGCGGTCCACGTTGAATCCGCTTGGCATGAAAGACCTCCGCTGGCTTTACTCGTCCAGGATGGATACATCGAACTGCCCGTTGGCGAGCAGGATTTCCAGCGCGCGCTCGGCGTTTTCGTGCACTTCCGGTTCGGCGCTGGTCAGACCCGCGTTCAGGATGCGTTTCGCGGGTTCGGGAGATACGTACGCGTCGCTCTGGGATTTCTCCACCAGCTGGGCAAAGCATGCGACGGCTTTGCCGGTGTGCTCCGGGATCAATTGCGATAACGCTGCCCAGGGTTGCCGGAAGGAACCGCGGTCGATCTGGCATACGTCCAGGGCGCGTGAGTAGGCCTCCAGCCGCCATTCGGCGCTGAGGCAGTCGGCCCCCAGCCAGGCATCGAACCGCGCCAACTCGGTGGGGTCGCCCACTTCAAGGCGCCACTCGAAGAAAGCCTCATACCGGCTCTTTACGGCTTCGTCCAGTTCTCCTTCGTGGTGGCACAGGATCCGTCCCACGTTTTCGAACAGGCCCGCCCATTGCTGCCGTCGTCCAACGGTGGCCAGGTAGTAACTTTCCAGCGGACTGCCGTCTCCCAGCAGCGGAAACATTCCGCTGGCGTGATATACGAGCAGTCGCTGGCCAAGGGTGTCCAGCACCCGGGAAAGCGAGGGATCCTGTTCGGTGTGAGCCGGTATATTCTGTGCCGCGAAGGCGAAGTCGTCCTCGAAGATCCCAAAGAGTCGGCGGTGGGGGTGATGATAGTGGAGGAAAATGCCGAATGGGGCGACCCAGTTGTGCCAGACGCTCCGCGGGAAGAAGTCGGACTTACGGGCCAGGGCCCAGGATTCATCCATGGCTAGGGCATCCAGATATCCGATGCCCAGAATAGCCCTTTCCGGAGTGGTCAGCGGATACTGAGCAGTTGGAGAGAATCGGCCCTCCAGGGTCGCCGTGATTGCCGCAACATCGGCCTGCGGATCATGATTCCGCAGCCACCGACCAAACTTCAACAGGTCGGCCAGCGCACGGCTTCTGGTATTGCCGATGGCTCTCCTGAACGCGTCTTCGTGTCCCGAGAACGCCCTCCGGTCCTCGTCCAAGGGCCAGTCGTGTTCGGTGCACAGCGTGCCGAGAAGAATGGACAACCTGTCTCGGGCGACCAGCGGCATGGCGAGTCCGTTTTCCAAACCCACCGAGATCACCTTGCCCAGCAGGTCGCCAACCGCCCGGCGGCAGTCGCCCCAATAGGGATTGTTCCTTGTCCGGTCGCTGGGTTCGAGGCTGGGCTGGCGCTCCCGATCTGGGTGTGAGAGCACCCATTCGCAGAATTCCAGCCATCGGTCGAGATCACTTAGATCCTGCGCTTCAACTCGAGAGTTCATTGCGCCGAGCATCTTGCGGACGTAGATGGGGCGTTCGATCCGGTGCCGGTTTCCGAGCCAGAAATGCAGGCGGTCGGGAGTTGGGATTACCGCCTGTTGGAACAGTTGCCCGAATGCGTCCGACAGCGCGTCAATGGTGACCTCCGCCAATTGGTCTTCCGCATCGTTGTGCTCCTCATCCCAGTTGTTGATGTAGGACAGCAGGTCTTCGTCTTCCAGGCCGGCCAGTTCTTCAACGGAAATGGGGCTGTGTTCGCTGATCATGCCTGCTCGCATGGGCCCAACCGGCATGTAATCCTCATCTGAAACGGATATGCCTGCCTCTTTCTCCAGGTCCTGGAGGTAGTCCCGATACTTTCCGAAGAGTACGTTCCGGAACGGCTGCAACTGCAGCCGGTGGAAGTTGCGTCGACGTCGTTCGAACAACTCCTCGGTGTAGTGCTCGCCCATAGACCTGCGGGTTGCCTCGCGGTCCGGTCCGTCCAGGATGGCTTCAAAGATGGGAGTCAGTTCCTCCTCAGTGAGCAGGTCATGGCCCAAGGTCTCGCAGGCGGAGCGCAGCATCTGCTGGAACTCGTAGTGGTATTGACGGTGACCATGATCCTGGTGTTGGAGGATCTCCTGCCGTATCCAGGGTTTCGTCCGCTCATCGGGGTGCAGCGCGTAGAGGTGCTGGCGCAGCCGTCGGAAGATCCTCCACCGCCGGTTGCGCAGTTCCTCATCCAGTGCTGCGGCCGAGTCTGGATCTCTCTCCCACACCTGTTCACAGGCGTACGTCGTTGCGAACACGAGGGTCTCGCTTGGTTGCAGCACCGTATCCGAAGGACCGTCCAGGCGCTGATACCAAATTTGCGAATAGTCGTCATCTCCGCCCTGGTCAAGTTCATCCTGGTGAAGTGTCTGCCGGATCAATCGGTTCACGGCGGAGATGAGGAGGCGTGCGCTCTGATAGGGTTCTGCGGCGGCGAGTTGTCGAATGCCTTGTTCCATCAGCTGCATATAGTCCCATCGATCCAGGCGAGGGAAAGGTTGCAGTGCGGTCGTCCAGTCGTGCGGATTTTGCTTCCGCAAGGTCTCTTTTGCATCCTGCTCAGGGTCCGGGGCGAAATACACGATCTTCTTGGTGAGCTCCAGCGCGGCCGCGGTTTGCCCTTCGTCGGTCCAGTGAGCCAGAAGTTCGACCAGCCGGTAGGACAGGATTGGCGTGACAGCGCGCGTACAGCGGATCACTTCAGGCAGCAGTTGCGCCGATTGTTCCCCGGGGAATTGCCGCGCGATGTCCAGTATTTCGTCGGAGATACTCGGGTTGTTGAACCTCGGCAACTGCTGCACAATCGCTATGACTTCGTCAGGGTCCAAGGCCGCCATCCTGGCCAGGTATCGCATTGGCCACCAGGAAGGTACATGGACCTGTCCATCATCCAGTTCCTGGATGCTGGGAGGATGTGCGAAATATCCTCGTTCTTTGAGAATCTCCACCCAGGACGGATCGGATGCACGGTTGAAGAAGAACGCGTAGTTTGCCCCCCGGCGGTCGATCAGCTCGAAGATGCGGTTCACGTCGGCGGTGGTTCTGCCGGCGTTGTCCAGGATTGACTGGATTTCCTGCTGGTCCTGGGCGGTGATGGGTGCCAGCAGGTCCAACACGGTTCTCTCCAGAGTCCCCAGACAAGCGTCAAAGGCCCCTTCATCGTCAGACTGGTGGTGTGCGAACGATTCCAGTTGTCGCCACAGGCGTACTATTGCGTCCCGTCTCCGGTCGCGCGTAGCGCTGTCCATCTGGCCAGCCAGAGGATCGACATTTGCCACTGCACCCTGGATTTGTTCACTACGGGTCGGCTGCTGGCTCAACCTGAAATACGCCGCGACCTCCCGCAGAGTCCTGGCCAGGCGGCGGTCTATCTCTTGGCCTTCCCATCCGTCAGGGTAGCGCTCCAGGTCCTTGGCGATGAGAGCGTTCAGCTCCCTGCGTTTGCCCTGGAAATCGGTTCGGCTGCCGGCGGGCAGATTGCTTTCCCCTAGAGCCCTCGGCAATTTTTCCAAGAGCTCGCGCAGCGACTGTGCAGCTTGCGAGAACCGGTCAGGGTTGTAGGGGTTGTTGACCGCGTAGAGGGCTCCAAGGTACCACTGGCTCAACCGGTACCGGTCTGTATCGTGCCTCTGGAGTGCACCAACGACCGTCCGTTGTGACGCGGAAAGCTCAAGAGGCGTCACCGCTCTGAATTCCCGGGAATCTTCCATGATTTTTGTATCCGTACTCTTCGGTCGTATAGGAAAAGGTTGCCTGAAAATCGGCCGGACCGCAACTTTGATTATCGCGGGTCATACGGTCTCGTAATTCAGCCCGCGCGGACCATCAATGAGTTCCCGCTCTCAGCCACAACCAGGCCGTCCCAATCCCCTTCTGGACCGAGCTGCCGCTTGGTGTTGCGATCTCCGCACCTTTGCGGTGGCCATCACGAGTTGGCGCAACAACGCCGGCAGCTGATGGCGAGCGTCGAGGGTATCCGACCAGTTGATGATC
Organism: SAR202 cluster bacterium bin87; assembly: GCA_002238825.1. Taxonomy (GTDB): domain Bacteria; phylum Chloroflexota; class Dehalococcoidia; order Lucifugimonadales; family UBA3495; genus Bin87. Next base: position 15,942 of record MPNC01000022.1, read on the forward strand.
ACTGACGCGTCGAAAGGATCCATGCACTCAGTTTATCAGCGACGTTGTACGCAAGCAGAATGTTGCAACGGGTACGTCCAACCATCTGGGCAGGGGCACTCACTAACGAAAACGGTTCGCCAGGGAAGATCCTGGCAAGGTGAGATTCAGTATCATGGCCCGCACATTCAGACGTACCGTGCCGCCACGTACAACCTCTCCACCGTAGAGGGTTGGGCTCATCACCAGGGCCCAAGGCCGTATCAATCCCCATTCGGTGACATGGCCGCGGCCGTCATGGCGAGCTGGTGTGACGTAGATGCCAATCAGTCGTTGACGGATTGCGTAGTGTATGCGGGCGGGATCCACTTCCAACTCTTCCGCCAACTGGGGCACCGACCGAGGGCCATGGCGCAGGCAGCGCCCGATCTGAAGGCAGAGGTGATCATACCCCATCAGGCTTTTCTCTTCCGCTGTCCCTTGCGGGAATACAGTTGGGCGACGACGCTGCGTCCGGCGAACTGTGCGCCGACGTAACGGGCCACCGTTTGGGATGACTTCCAGCGGCCCACGGCCTGGAGCTGGGGCATGGTGGCACCGGCTTCGGCCAGGTCGACGGCCATGCCCACGCGGCAGCTGTGGCCGCTGTAGCCCTCCCCCAGGCCGGCGGCCAGGGCGGCGGCGGCGATGCGTTCGCTGATGGTGGCCGGCTTCAGGTCGAACACCTTCTTCTCGCCATCGTCCCCATCATCCCCGGTCAGCGGCTGTTGCTTGGGCCGGACCAAGTCCAGCGCCTTCATGGTGGGCGGTCCCAGGTAGAGCACCACGCCCTCGCCCTCCTGGTCGGTCTTGGAGGAGGGTATGGTCAACCGGCCGGAGCCGTCCGGCTCGGTGGCGATGTGTTTCCATAGGACTGCGGCGGCTTCGGAACGTCGCAGCAGGGCGTCCCGCATCACCGAGATGAGGGCGATGTCCACTCGGCCGCGGTGTTGGGCGTTGGAGAAACGTTCCCAACCGCGGTCGGTCTTGCGCTGGATGCGGGCGGTGGCTCGGATCTTCTCCAGATCCTCGGCGGTGAGAGGGCGAGCCTGTTTCTCCTGTTGGCCCGCCTTCTTGGCGCGGTTGACGAAGCCCTTGATGATCATGGCCACCCGATCGTTGCAGGGGTTTTCAAGCTTCATGAAACGGTGCTTGGCGGCGATGCTGGAAGCGTAGCCTCTCAGAGTGTTGGGCTTCTTGCCGACAAAACCCTGTGTGAAGATGAACGTGGCCACCGTATCTGGGTCAGCGGGTAGGGACTTGGAACCCCTTGCTTGGCACCATTTCTCAAAGAAAGCCCAGTGATAGTCCTGCTGATCACGGGTGCTCTCGGCGCGGCTCTCTTTGACGACCTCGTCAATCAGGCCCTCCATCAGCTCATGTACATTCGCTATGTTGGTGGGTGTGGTGAGGACCTCGGGCTCGGCTACCGGTACGGGTATGGTCATTTTATTTTCCTTCGGGATCAGCAGTTAAAACTAGCATCATGGCCCTGCCACATGAGCCGACGCGACCCAACCCTCGCCATCAACGCCAGCCTCTGCCCCGACGAATGGCTTGCCCAGCGCGAACCCCAGCAGCCTGATGTCGTCATCCACGAGCTGGCCCACGCCATGGCCCGCAACCAACTCGCCTATCGGGCAGGCAGGCGCCAAGGCCCCCGGCGCCACGGAGTCTCGTCACCGCGACGCCAGCCATCGGAGAGCACGCCACCATGACCCAGACCACCCACCCTTTCTCATTCGTCATCTTCCGGTGCGGCTGCGCCCACCGGACCATCGTAGATGCCGCCATCGCGTGTCCTGTCCACGGGAAAATTCTGGTCGAGAACCGGACGATACGGTTCCGGAATACCGAGACCCCGGACCTGCCGGGACTCGTCATGAACCAATACTTGACCAACGTCCCCCACGTGCTCCGCAACTCGGGCTCCAACTCCCGGCGCTCGCTGGTCTCCGTCCGTGGTGTCCGAGGCCACGAATGGGAGAAGGTCGCCTCGAGCTGGCCGACCCCTGGTTCGGTGGAACACGGCGGCAAGGTGCTGGCCTTCGGGCTGTCCGGCGCCGGCAAGACCCACGCGGTCTGAGCCCTGGGCCACCGGCTGGTGGAAGGTGCCCACTCCGTACTCTTCGCACCGGCCTACCGGCTGGTGCAGGAACTGCTGGCCGCCAAGCGCGACCTGGACCTGCCCCGCCGGCTGCGCCAGCCGGACAACTTCGACTTCCTGCTCCTGGACGACCTGGGCCACCTGCCCAGGGTAACGAGGAGTCCGAGGTACTCTTCATCCTCATCACGGAGTGCTACGAACACGCAACGCTACCAACGCAGGTCGCTGGGAATCACGTCCAGCCTGGTCTTCTCAGAGTGTGAATGCATCTTCGCCAACCCCATGGCAGCCGCCGCGGCCAATAGACCGGGTAGTCCATCACTCCGTCATTCTGGCGTTTGACGTCCCCAGCAACCGGACTGATGCCACCGGCGACGTGGTCAATGCTCTCTTCCGACCCGAGGAGGCCACTCGGGGCCAGCTTCTGCTGATGGCGGTATCATCTGTCCCGAGTCAACCATTCGGTATTCCTGGCCATCTGCGGTGGCTGCCAAGGTGTCCCCAGGCGCATTGACCAGCCTCGGCTTGTTCCCCCAACGGGTGACCTCAACCCGCCGCACGGCACGGCCCCATCGTCTGGCTCGGAGGCTGGCATGCCGCGCGACCGGTCGCACGGGAAATGCACGCCAGCCCATGAATTCAGGCACGATAACCCATCTAATGTATCTTAGCCTCGCTACTGGGTAGCGTTCAGGCGGGGGATGGCCGCCCCGGCACGCGAAATTCCGCTGATCATGGTGCTTGTAAACTTGGAAATTGCCGTGCATGCCCTCACGGGGTGGGGTCTCAGACCCTGAAACCGCCCTTTAGGGAGATAAAATGGCCGCTTGGGACGCACGCGAAATTCCGTGTGGTTAAACCAACTGGACGAGATATCCGTCCAGGTTCCAGCAGGTATCAAACTGGTCTCCGGCCGTCACCTGGGCGTAGGTGGACGTGATGAGTGGGAACGCAGCACCCAGCTCGCGCTGCAGATTCCGGTGTTGCTCCCGAAATATCTCTGCTGCTCTCTGGGTCTCGCAGATAAAGATCACCGGGCAGTCGTAGCCGCGACGCGCCACACGGAAATAGGGCGTCAGCTTGTTCCGGATGGCGGCGGGAGTGATTGCCGAGCGCTCGTATTCTATATACCAATGCATGACCGTGTAGAACGAAATGCCAAGGTCGGATCTACCGGGAGGCGCTTCTTCCAGGGTGACGGAGTGCTCCAGTACCGCCAGGACATGGAGCGCCACGCCGTGGTCCTTGGAGATGTTTGCAGCTTCATCCCTGGCCGCCTCGACCACTGCCTCGTTCTCGCACCGGCAGGTAACGACCAGGCCGCGGAGCCGGCGCGCCTCGGGCACGTACTGTTCCAGCTGCCGCCGGATCTCCTCCCGGTCTGCTTCGCCCTTTGCGCCCTGCCGGCTCCGATTGCCCGCGCGCATGGACTCCATGGGGAACTTGCTCAGGGATAAACGGGCGGTCAACCGGGCGTCCGGCACGAGCTGCTGCCCGCCCGGCAGATACAGAGCGCCCCGGTACCCGGCAGAGACGCGGTATCCGTGGAGCGACATCGCCACGAGGCAGTCGTTCTGCTGGTGGGTGTGGGTCAGCTGAGGCGCGTAACCATTGTGGTCCTTGCGGATATCCTCATATACCCGGCGGCGTATGGTGGTGAGGGAGGTCGCGTCCCGGTGCTCGATGATGATGGTGCCTTCCACGGAAAGGTAATTCATGTGAAACCGGGGCGCCGGCAGGGTCCCGTCTTCGAGCGGGGGTACCAGGGCCGCATTGGAAGTCAGTTCGCCCTTTGGTCCGGCGTACACGGGTATGCGCACCAATAGTTCGCCGCGGTTGGCCTCTCTCAGCAGAGCTCCGACGACGTTCCTGTCAGCATCCTCATCCTGTTTGGTGGCCTCGTTGAACTGGGCTACCGCGGCTGCGATCCGCTCCTCGTCCTCTCCCTGGTTGAGCTGGGCCAGAGCACCGGCGAGCCTGCTGGGCCTCTCGTTCAGCAGGCTCGCCAACTGCGGGTCGCTCAGGCCCGAATAGTGTTCGATATTTTCAAAGACCCTGTTGGGCAACACCCCGTTCAGTCGCTCCAGCCTTTTCATCTCTGCCGGCAGCTCCGGACGGAACGCGCCGCGTCCTGTGATCACCATGCCGTCTCCTCCTTCTCGTCAGTCGTTCTCGTCAGTCGTTCTCGTCAGTCGTTCTCGTCAGTCGTTCTCGTCAGTCGTTCTCGTCAGTCGTTCTCGTCAGTCGTTATTGTGCAGGGCACAGGTCCTGCGGCAGCCGGTCTCCGAAATTGAGGATTTCGAATGCGTCGGCGACGTCGTCATGAGGGGCGGGCTCCGCCCGGCCCTCGTAGATGCGTTGACCGGGCGGCGGTCCCACGAGGTAGAGATATCCTGCGTCTCTGGACAGGACGCTGCGGGCCAGCTCGACCCCGCGGAAATCGGGCGTGGAAATGACGTAGGCCGAAGGCTTGGGGTTGTAGTCCAAGTCGGGGTCCGGCTGGTCGATCTGTGGGTCTCGCAGGCGCTCGTCCCTTTCGCCGCGGGATCGCATGACCAGCGTGTGGAGCCTGGCGTTGTCAACATCAGGGAAGCGGCTGCTCCACCGGGACTCCAGCATCCTCCCTGTGACCGACCGGCCGATGTGGCCGAAGAAGATTCGATAGTTGTCCTCGTAGGTCGCGACGGCCTCCACGAACCTGGTGTTCCGCAGCCACCGCCAGGACAGGATCTTCCGGGGTTTGCCGTCGTGGGTCCGGTCAGCGCCCTCGCCCAGCAGCACCTCCGGAGCCGCGGGGTACCACATCTCGATCCGCTCCAGCTTCTCCCAGAGGTCGAGAGCTCCGCGATAGCCGTTGAAAAAACCGGGATGTTCATGGTCTTCCCATTCCGGGTGGAGGGGGTCATGCTCGTGACCGCCATAATCGTGCCCCAGGTGAGGATGCTGCGGAGGAAAAACCTGGATCAGCCCTCCCGTGGTGATCAACAGCCTGGCCCGCGGCCGCACCAGACGGCCACCGTGTTTGACGACGACCAGCCCGTCCCGTTTCCACTCCTCCGCCTTGCGGGACACGGTGGTCCGGTTTACATAGCGGAAGCCAGCCAGATCCTGCACCGACGCCCACGGGAGCCTGGTCAAATTTTTCAGATCCTCGTCCATAACTACCTCCTGCAAGCCGTCTCCTTTGCAGATTGCTCAACACCTTGTACTGAACTTTGCCCTTTCGGCGTTTTCGCAAATTACTCATCCTGAGAATAGCCGTCGGAGAAAACTCCGGTCTGATTTCTCAGGCGGGTTCGGCACCGCGCAATCGACACACGGTCGCCGCTTATCGAGGTAGCACCAAAGGTCGACCTCATCCATATCTCGACAGCGGGCCCCCAGCCTGGCCAGGCAGCTGCGGCAGATGGGAATACGCAGAGGCTTGCGGCGCCCGAACCACTCGATGAGGCCTGCGGTGGCGGGTTCCCTGCAGTACCCGCAGATCCTGTCCTCACTGCGCCCTTCCCTCTGCCGATCGGTACGACGACGGCGGTCTTCCGCGCGGCGTTCCTCCGGACTCTTCATGGATTTCCTCCAGTTGTGGTTCGCCAGGCCCTACCCGGCGTTTTTCCGGGATTATGCCGCGACCCAGAAACAAGCCGCTCCGGGACGGATGAGTCATAATTTCGTGCGGGAGACCCTTGCTTTTCGTGCGGGGCGAATGCCGCCATCCCGGGATGAAGCCGAGGACTCTTGACAACCGGTCGTTACCATGTTCTCAACCCGCCCGGCATCGCCGGGGCGCTGAAGATCGGCGTGTGCTCAAACGCCCGGCGCCCACCACGCCGAATTGCTTCATTTGGGGTAGCGGCGCTCACTGGCGCTCAGGAGCGTCTGCCCCGCGCAATTTGACCGAGACGGAGGTATGTCGCCTGACCTGGCACCGTGCGAATGGACCAGCGGAACGTGTGGGAGATCACAGTGAGCTTGGGCAAAGACGACAAGGGAATCCGGCATTGGCGGTCCTGGACCGTTTACGGAACCAAGGCGGAAGCCCAGCAACACCTGCGCCAGTTCGTGGATGAAGTGGAGCGTAGCCGCCTGCGGCGGGGCACGGTGGCGGTCGGCGACTGGTTGAGCGTCTGGCAGCCGGTAGGATGCGGCGCCGCGCTTCAGGATCAAGACCCAGGAACGCTGCGAGGACAGCATCGAACAGGACCTGATGCCGCGCCTCGGCGAGATTCCGTTGGGGGATCTCTCGCCCCGTCACGTTGAGGACGCCTGTCGGCAACTCATGGCCGACGGCTTGAGTCCGCGCATGATTCGCCTGGTTCGAGTGTCCCGTCGGGAGCTTGCAAATACGCCATTCGCAGGGAGAGGGTGAACCGCAATGTGGCGGAACGGGTCGTACTGCCCGCCGTGACCGAAAAGAGCGCATCAGCTCCGTCCATCAGCGCCGTCAATGCAGTCGCCGCCCGCCGGCCCGGAGGCCGCCAGCGTCAGCATCTGGTCTACCGCGTTCGCCCGCCCCGGCGGATCGCCGAGGTCGATGTGATGGTCAACGAGTTCACGCTGGGCCAGGGTGAGCGGAAGGATCAGTCCGGCATCGGCCCAAGCGGTGATCATCGAAGGCGATTTGGATATCGAAGGCGATTTGGATGCGGTCGGGTTGCTCACGTGACAACATCTATTGAGTGTTCCTCGTTTCTGATCGGTTTCCTCACTCGAAAACCATTGCCCCGGGGCACAGGGTCACCTTGGAGCACAGGACCACCTTGTCAGGCCTTCAGCGCCCCGCGACACTCACCCTGCGGTGGATTGGGGTGATTTCGCCGGCAACTACGAGATGCTCACCGCGCGTCACGAGCACGCGGGCATCCGGGACATATCACCGGTGTCACTCATGTCACCTTCATCTCGAGCAGTTTCGACCTCCGCCAGGCGGAAGCGCGGCGGATGCCCTTGGGCCGCGGCCCTCCGGAGCACTTTCACCAGGATGGTCCGGTCGCCGTCCCTCACGCGAAAGACCTGGTCGGATATCCCTCTCAGGGATTTGGCCAAATTTCCCGCCCGCCCCCTTTCGGTGGGGGCGTCGATGCCGAGCGGGTCGCTCTGGTCGGCCGGCAGCGCGAGCGACAGGAGTTCCCGCGGTATGACCATCGCGCTCCCGCGGCAATCCCACCATGCCTGTACGAACTGGGCTGGCTCATCCACCGCGGATCTGGTCCGGTCGACGAACTCCGCCTGGTCGGCCAAAAAGCCGGGGACGCCGATGTGGTGCAGAATGGCGGCGGTCAAATCACGCCACTCCTCAAATCCCCCCAGGCCGGATATCGCCGTCGCCGGTGGGCTGCCGGCGTCCAGCCAGCTTTGGACGAGGCTGCCCACGGCCGACAGGAAAAGGCCGCGGCGCTGCAGTGCTCCGATCACAGGATCGAAGGCGAAAACCCGGTTCTGCGGATCAGGGGCATTGGTATCCAGCCTGATGCCCACGCAACGCAACGCGAGTTCGGTGCTGAGAGTAAGGTTGTTGGCGGTGCCGATCTCGGTCAGAGGGTGTCGGTTCACGATCTGTTGGCGGAAATTGGTGCCCAGCCGCCGCTGCATGTATACCTCAGCGGTCAGATAGGCCGCGAACTCCGGGTTGTCGACACGCCCGCTCAGATTGTCAAATAGCACAATACCGTGAGACAAACTGCCAGCGGCGCCCAGCTGCTTTGCGGTCTCGTCGTTGTCCCGGCCCAGACGGCCCAGAGTAGCCAGCGGTTGGCCGGTGTGGATGGCTGCCACGGTATGGGCCAGCAGCGTGGCTCCCGTGCGGGGCTGCGGCTTGTCCACCAGGAAAAGCGGAGTTTTGGCTACTGCCATCCCCAGCAACGGGGTGATCAGGCACGCCAGGAAGTTCGCCCAATCGGACGGGCCGGCGAAAGGAAATCCCTTGAAGTGCTCGGTCAGATGCCCCAAAGCCTGGGTTGCATCCATGCCAGTGTCAACCGCCACGTCACACCGCATGAGGACTCGCTCATGGGCGTGATAACCATCGTGGGCGCGAACCGCCGATCGGTCAACGGCCAAAAAGGGCCGGTTGACGACACCGGCGAGTACCGGCAGCCGGTCGTCGGGCGTGTTGGGCATGGAATGCACGAGCCGGCGCGGCGGCGGCACCGGTTTTTCCGTGCCGTCCCGGGCGCGCGTCCGCCACGAGATGATGTCCGCCAGGTAGTTCTCCATCAGGTGTGGCGACACCCGTTGGATCGTCGGAGAGCCATCGTCGGCATCGTGGACGGTCACCATTACGCCGTCCCGGCGGTAGAACACCGGCGTGCCGTCCTGCCAGTTGGCCCCGATCACCGCGTCCCAGGTATCCCGACGCTGGTCGTGGTAATCGATGTATTGGCCGTGGTAGATCCGGATGCGGGGGTCCGGGACGCCATCCTGACCAGCGCCAGGAGCTGTCGGATCGTCCGGTCGCGTAACCGCCCTCGCCGGTTCGGCCGGAGCCATGGTTGGAGCAACACCAGAGGACCCTTTATCTGGATACGGTTCGGTGGCCGGGTCATCCGCCGGTGCCGTCAGGGAAGGAATCAGTTGAGTTTTTTTGGCGAGACTGAATTCGTTGGTCATGGCTGATAACCGTGTGGGCACGTGTACTTACCCGGCATGGTGGAGACCGCCGCGCCGATGTATGGTTTTTCGAGGAATAGCCTCGTGCAGGATGATGGCGTCCATCGTGTCATGCCTGGCGTGTCATGCCTAGAAGGGGCGGTCGAGGGGGGACGTCCCGTGGTTCATGGCCAAGACCGGACCGGCGCCGGCCTTGACCTCGGCGATGACACCGGCCGTCACCGCGGCCCTGATGATGTGGTGTCGGCAGTAATCCTGGCCGCCGATCCGGTACAGGGTTTTGACGTAGACGGTGTGGGGCACGCGAACGGGCGGTTCCAGCTCGGCGCCGCAGGCAATGCAGCTGGGCATGTTTCTCACCTCCGGAGGATGCGGGTCATTTGCCCGGATTGTAACGAGCTTTCCAGTCAACTCTTCCCGCTGTCCCGGGAGGCAGGTTTCAGGATGGTGAGGCGGGGGTGGTGAGCCAGGCTGATCCTGATGTGAGGTGCGGTGTGCCAGGATGTGGCCCAGCCCAAATCGCGCGCGGACGACCTCCAGCCACCCAGGACCGGTGTCGTCGGATCAAGGACCTCTCAACGGCGGCTGTGCCCTGGATGCGAACCGAAACGGACGCCGCGCCCGTAACGGCACAATGAGGAATAGTGAACACGGCCTCGCCGCCGAACACGCCAGCACTACCGTCGCCCGGCTCGTGACGAAGAGCTGCTGTCGGAGTTACAACCCTCGCAGTCCCGATAACCTCCTGCGGTGCCGAGCCGGGTTTGCCGAGAGGGCGGCCGGGAACGCAGGGTCCAGCGGCGAGGATCCTGTGGCATCACGAGGACCGGCCGGCGGTGCCACTGTACCGACTACTGCGCCGCCGCCGCGACGAATCTGTCGGCTCAGGTCATGCCGTCAGTCACACGAAAGGCGGGCGCCGCCGCGAGAAGGAAGGACGGGGACGAACGCAGGGAACAGATACGCGACCTGCGCCCAGATGGTTTGGACAATAAAGCCATTGCCGACCGACTGGGCGTTCACGTCAGGACCGTGCAGAGGGCGCTGGGAGGCGCCGGTAATGTGGCGACACACCAGACATGACTCGGCTACACCCGCCGCAGGGGATGCCTGCGTAAGCCAGTGCGCCCCCGTCGGTCAGCGGCGGAGTGTCGTGCGGGCGGCATCCTGGCGACAGAACACGGATGAATGTGAAAGGGACGATGTGCCCTCCACGATGAAAAGCGCAGCCACGGGCGGGATGGCAGCCGACTTCTCCAGTCAGCCCGAGGCGATGAGGCGTTTCGTCGACGTCTTTCTCGCCGCCCATCACCAGAGGGTGCTGGCCGAGGAGGATCCGGCGACAACCTTGACGGCCGATCAGACCCGGGACCGCATCGATCGCGCGGAGGTGGTCATCTCCGAGTTTCTGTCCGCCCAGCCCGAACAGCTCCGGGATTTCGCGGTCCACCTACCGCTGTACAGGCCCTCTGAAGGAATGGCCGGTACCGGCGAGGCTGCGTTCAGGTAGTGAGGTCCGTGGATCTCCATCCGCCGTCCCGGTAAAGCCAGGCGTGGCGTGGGCCATTCCCCAGGATGAGCACAACAGCGCCACAGCCGGCGTGCAGCACCCGCTGGGCCACGTCCATGGGAAACTCGGTCACCGGCTTGACCTCGGCGTAAGCTTCATCCCCGCCCAACACCAGCCGGAAATCGGGGGTCCACCCGTTGAACTGTGCCGGCTCGTATTCCCACGCAATTCCGCGCCGGTCGAAATAGGCCGCCCAACGGGCCTCCAGCTGGCTGCGGAAGGTTGTGCCGCCGTATTCGGTGATGACGGGCGTCTGCTCGGGACCCAGGGTGACCACCTTGGCATTGTCGTAGAGGCAGCGCCTGGGCACGCCGCCCAGGTACTCGAAGGCGTTGACGTGGCACTGGATGAAGGCGGCCGTGTCCGCTCGGCGCACCAGTTCCACGTAGCAGGCTCGGGAGTAACCCATGGTCATCACAAACACCCATACGCTACGCCGCTTCCCGTCCTCGCTGCGATACGACAGGCTCCCCCAGTCCACCTGCGCCTGCTCGCCCGGCCCCGTCTCAAACCGCATCGTCGCCTCGGGCTGACGACGCCGGCGACGCGGCCTCACGTATTCCGACAAGATCGTGTACCTGCCGTCGTACCCCAACTCCCGCAACTCCCGGAGCAACACCACGCAGTTTTCCAGCCCCTCCCCCATCCGCCGGTCGATATGCTCGGCGTAAGGATCCAGTTTCGACCCTCGCCGAGATCGCGCTTTGGGATGCATCGCCTCCGGTGACTTCAGATACCGCAGTACCGTGTTCCGCGCCAGACCCAGCTCACGGGCAATCTCCCGCGCCGAATGACCGGCGCCTTTCATCTCGTAAATCTGTTTCACTTCTCCACCTCTTAGCAATCTTTCCAGCACCTCCGCCAAAAGTCTGGCGATGATGCCTTCGCTATCGAGGTGGCTCAATTCCAACCCGTGATTTTTGGCTCAGTTTAAACCCGTGAATGACAACTGGAAGGCATGGCGCGGCGCCACGATGATGAACCGCCCCGGGCCGGTCCTTCCGACACGTCCGGCACGCTGCTTGACCCGCCCCACCGAGTGGGGCAGACCCAGGTTGAAGCCCACCTGCAGGTCGGGGATGTCCATGCCCATCTCCATGGCGCTGGTGCTGGCCAGCCCACGAATGTCTCCGGCCCTGAGCGCCTCCTCGATGCGTTCCCGTCGCATCAGACCGGACCGGTAGGCCATGGCGTCCCGGGACTCCACGATGATGGCGTCCTCGGTGATGCTGCGGGCCGCCTCGATGCCGGCCGCGGCGCGCTCCGCCAGCTGCCGGTCGTCGATGAAGGCGATGTACGACCGCTCGGCGTCCTCGCTGATCACCTCCCGCACCGCCGCCTGCGCAGGTCCCGCCAGCCCTCGTCGTGAGGCTCGCGGCCGACGACGTGCTGCACGGTGAGCTCGGCGTGGGGACTGCCGTTGTACCGGTCGTCCACCACCTGGAACGGCAGTCCGGTGAGGGTTTCGAGGTGCTGGGCCGGATTGTGGATCGTGGCGCTGGCGGCGATGACCCGCAGCGGCTCGAACTGGGACATCAGCTCTTTGCGCTTCTGCTGCAGGCGGTGCAGCAGGTAGAGGCAGTGGGTGCCCAGCGCCCCGTCGTAAGTGTGGGCCTCGTCCAGGACGAGGAAAGCCAGGTTGGAGATGAACCGGCGCACGTTGTACTGGGTGTTCTGGACTTCTCTCAGGTCGTGGCGCAGCGGCCGTTTGCCGTAGAGTGGTTCCGAGTAGGCCATCAGCCACTGCTGGATCACGTCGGGGGTCATCAGGGCCAGGCGGGTGCGCTGCAGGACCTGCCTACGCTCGGTGAGGTCGCGGAGTCGCCGTCGATGCGGTTGATGCTGGCTGGATCCAGGCCGGCGACCTCGGCCATGTTCTGCCAGCGGATCACCTGGTCCCGGGCCAAGGCCTTGATGGGATAGATGGCGATGGCCGTGGCGTTGGGATTGGTGGCCAGATGGTCCAGGGTGGGGGCCTGGAACACCAGGGACTTGCCGCTGGCGGTGCCGGTGCTGATCACCAGGTTGTGGCCCTGGCCCACCAGTTCCAGCCCCATGGCCTGGTGCAGGTAGAGTTGGCCGTCGCCCGTTTGTGCCTTCACCGCCGGCCATGCCGGACTGGCGATCAGCCAGGCGGGCGCGTCGCCGTGGCGGGCCTCCTGTCCGGTGATGGTGATCTCGTCGTGGATGTCCATGATTGCAGAGCCGGGTCAGACGCCGTGCGTATCGTTGATGCGGTCGCAGCACGCCGGCCCGCAGGCCCTGAGATCACCAGCTCGGGTGTCGAAGGCGTGGCCGGCCGGGATCCGCTCGCCGCACCAGGCGCAGATCCGCCTGAGCAGGGCGGCGCGCAGTTGGTCAGGAAATGACGCTGGGTCCAACGCGGGCCGGTGATTGCGACAGTACCAGTCGGCCAGGTCGTCGGCGATGGCCGGAATGGACTGCTCCAGTATGTCGGTCGTCAGGCCGTCCTGCCACTGGGCGAAACGGCGCGCCTGGTCATCGGTCATCGCGGCCTCCGTGTTATCTTCTTGAGCGCGGCCCCGCAGGCGGCGAATACACGCCTGAACAACACCTCAATCGGCAGCGGGGGCGCCGGAACATTTGCGCCGCCCAACGGCCCAATGTGTGAACCGGGGCTGCCATCAATGATCAGCGCCGGGTGGCTTCCGCACCACGTCATCCGGGTGGTTCTCCGCATACCTCTCGAGGTTCTCCATCCCCTGCACCAGCTTGCGCGACGGCCGAATGGATGGGGTCCAGTCGATGAAGTACTCCGCCGTGAACTCCCGCGGTCCGGCTAGGGTAGCGCCCCGGACCACCCAATCGGGCGGGGGCTGGCAGAAGGCCCCGTCCACGCACTGCACCACCTGGCCGGCCATGGAGCGTTCCCGTCGAAACAGTTCCAGGGCGTAGTTGGCCTTGCGTCGCGTGTCGTACTGCTCCTCAGCGCGCTCCATCGACCGGATCGCGCCGTCCGGATCCCGTTTGTAGTGCCAGATGTGGAAGTGAACGTTGACCATCACAGTCCCCAGCTGCGGGTGCGGACAATTGTACGTAGCTGCGAGTATACATGGAGTTCGGGAATGGACGGAACGGTCAGCCACGGCTTCATTATCGCCCGCGACCGTGGGCTGTCCCGTCGTCAGTTCATGACCTATGGCCCCAGGCAACGTCTCTGCGCCGATGCAGCGTTGGACCTGTCTGTCGATTTGCAGGGACATTAGTCCACTCTGGGAGCGTGGCGGTTTGACCAATATCAGGTTGTGGTTGGGTTGGTCAATCACCTCCGTGGGCAGTCAGCAGGGTATGGTGTGGCAATGGCCGCTCCCAATAGCTGGCGCCTTCGATGACGATCTGGTTGCTGGCGTTGGCCAGCGGGGCCCAGGACCTGCTGGAGCCGTGGGCCGACCGGATCTCCCAGTGACTCACTGGTGACCGGCTGCTGATGACCGGGACCCACGAATTGCTGCTGGCCAGTGGATGTCCGGTATTTTATCCATCACTGCGTCGCTTCATAGTGAAGCGGTACTGGCGCGAGGGCAGCAGGACCATGGTGCGGATGGCGGACACGCCGCCCGGCGAGGTGGCCGAGGCTGGTTTCGGCCAGCCGGGGATGATCAGCGAAAACCATCCGGTACGCACCCCGCCTTACCGGAAGTTCGCAGTCGCCGGGGAGGCGGTCTGCTCACTGGTTCCGCAACGTGGACCCCTCTATCATTGCAGTTGATCAACGAGCAAATCGCCATACCGCCGCGACCAAAACCCGTTTCCTGCCGACACGGTGATCCGCAATCCTCGGCAACCCATCTGGGGAGAACATGATGCCCGACCCAAGCGAAAAGCAAAATGACCCGTTCCGCCCAATACAACGCCCGCTGGTCAACTCGTCCAACGCGCAAGCCAACCGGTTGACGTTTCTGGACGCTCTAGGTAAAGCCTCAGAGACCTGCCGCGCCGTCGCAGGATGGGCAGCCCCGCCCCAGGAATCCCGGGAATGGTCCAGCTTCGAGCGCAACCAATTCATCGAACAACTCTCCAAAGTCCTGACGAACCGCTTGAGCACCATGCGTCAGATGCTCGACGGTGCCCTGGAATGGCGGAAAAGGGGTTCTGACGGCGCCGAATATGCCAGTATCGCCACGGGGCTGGTCAATTGGGAGTACTTCCAATGGATTGCTGATTTTCAAAAGGTCCCGCCCCAGTCGGTGGGCCAAACCTGCCCGGGCTGTGGGCTCCTCAAACCGGAGGGCAGACAGCCCCAATGCCGTTCCTGCGACGAGATCGAAAGCGCGTCAAAATGGACCGCCTGCCTGCTGGGGAAGCCCCTTGAGTTGTCGGATTTCCAGCCCGGGGACGGCCAGCCTAGGGATGCGTACGCCAGCGACTGCGCGGTGAGGGCCCTGAACGAAGCCATCGGCGGCGATGGCAACGTCTACGGCGAGATCTGGGATGCAATCACCCAGAGCATCAGGGACGTTGGCTACGCGGTCGACGCCGATCAGGGCGCCAACTGGCTGGCTGTCCATCTGATCTACGAGAGTTATGGGTTGCGGCTTATCTACGACGACGACAAGATCAGCGATCATTTCCATCGCCGCCTGATTGACCTGAGAGAAGTCCCCGGGGTCTTGAGGCCGCTTTTTGAGGAACACAACCAGCCGTTGATCTACACGGTGGGCACCGATGTCCATTACGTCACGGTATCCAACGGCAGGGTCCATGACCCTTGGGATAGTGCACGAATGGGTGATAGTGACCAGCTGGGCCGGGCTGGCCGGGTCAAGTTCCTCTGGATCAAATCCGACGATGACGAACTCACCGAAATGGCTCACTCCAGGTTCAACACTTACGCGACAGTACGCGGCTACGATAGGGCCGGGCTGCCCTGGCGGTAACCGTGGATTGCTCGAAGGAGTTTCCGGACCAGCACGAGCACGTCCTGCCGGTAGGAGCGGTTGGCATCGTCAAGAGATAGCCCAGACCCTGGGCTACTCGGCCGTCCACGCCGGCCATACTGTACGGTTCAGCCACGCCGCCGACTTCTTCAAGGTCATGGCTCAAGCCAGGACGGAAAGACGATTCGTAACCGCGCTGCCCAACGTAATGGATGTTGCGCGAACCAAAAAGGCACAGACAGGCTCAAAGTGAGCCCACCAGGCGTTGGTTTACAGCGGTTCTTGTCCTGGACATTTCCTCTCTCGGAATTGTCGCTTTCCTCGGGGATTCTGCGCGAGGCGGTTTGGCCAACTGCCCACAGTCGCAAGGAACTAATCGAGCACGTTGCACCGGCCCAAACTCATTGCTCCGCAATACCTGAACGGCTCGCGAAGTTCGGACTACACTGGCCCATACCAGTTGGGACCTGGGTTCGGACCGTATTCCGCTACTTCCTCGGGCGAAGCGTCGGTGGTGATTTCTACGGGCTCTTGACCTGACACCACGACCGAAACGCGCGAATAAACCAAATAATCGCCTACACCCGGCTTATGCAGCCTCTTCAGCGTTTGCGAGTCTTCAACCAACACACGGTCAGCATAAGCGATCTGAAGGGTTCCGCTCATCATCGGCGGTGGAACGTTGACGCTTCCCCGTAATTCAATATCGTTGGGAGCCTTCCATACGGGTTCCTCGGGATTGTTGGGTTGATCTTTCATCGTGGACCTCCTAACTGGCAGGTTGGGGGCGGATCAGCCTATATGAGGTCGGCAAAGCCTTGAACGAAACGAACAATATTGTCACACTCGGGCCCTTTGGTGCGAAGGAAGAACACTCTGCCGTGTTCCTCGGTTATGCTTCTCAACACATTCACGCCGGAGGCAACGGCCGGACGTGCTCTGACAGCCAGGCCGCCAGTTCTGCGAAACGGAAGGAGTTGGTGTCAAACAGCTTCATGAAGAAGGCGTAAGCTGCGAGGTTGTCACAATCGATGAAGCGCCCATTGTCGCGAAGAAAAGCGTCGGTAACGAAAAAAGCGACGCGTTTGTTGCCGTCCACGAAAGGATGATTCATCGCCAAGCTTTCCATCATCGCGGCGGCTTCTTCGATGATCCCGTCGTAATAGCCCATTTGAGGACGCAGGACGGCCGATTCCAAAGCCCCCCTGTCACGCAGACCGCCAGAACCACCCAACTCATCGATAAGTACGTCATGAAGCGCTATCACTTCCTCGGGAGACGGAAAGACGTCGGCCGTCATTGCGCAAGGAGTTCTCCGAGGCGACGATTACGTTCGAGGCTGGCGCGAAAATGGGCCATGAATTGGGGGCGCACATTCCCGGATTTCTTTGTCTCGATATAATCGATCATGGCCTCCTCTAGCACTGCTTGAAGCTGTCGTCCCTCCCTGCGCGCAATTTCACGCATTTCGGACAACACCTCAGGACTTGCCTGGCTGGAGAATTTCTCGCGTTGGGCGACCATTGTCGCAAACCTCCCTGGGAGAGTACATTAAGAACCCCTAACAAAATGGGTTGCTAATCCATAATCAGGCGGCTAATCTCGTGGCAAGTCCGTTCCGTTGTGGTGCGTTGGCGCCATATCTACGGAAAGGGGAGGCCGTACCCGATGGCGAAACCTTTGGTAAGCGACGAACTGTGGGAGATCGTACAACCGCTGCTGCCCAGCCCCAAACCGCGGCGGTTCCGCAATCCGGGACGCAAGCCCCTGGACGACCGCAAAGCCCTGACCGGCATTCTGTTCGTATTGAAGAGCGGCATTCCTTGGGAAATGCTGCCCCAGGAGATGGGATGCGGCTCGGGGATGACCTGCTGGCGCCGGCTGCGGGATTGGCAGCAAGCGGGAGTGTGGGCAAAGCTCCATGAAACGCTGTTGTCCCGATTGCACGGCGCGGACTGCCTGGACTGGTCGCGGGCTTGCGTGGACAGCGCGTCGGTGCGAGCCGTGGGCGGTGGGGAAAAAGACGGGTCCCAATCCTACGGACCGAGGCAAGCCGGGGAGCAAGCATCACGTGCTCACCGAGGCCCAGGGAACGCCGCTGTCGGCCATCCTGACCGGCGCCAATCGCCACGACGTAACCCAGTTGCTGCCCCTGGTGGATGCCGTGCCGCCGGTGCGGGGTCAACGGGGCCGTCCCCGCCGCCGGCCCAAGCGGCTGTACGCCGACCGGGCCTATGACTCGCGACAGCATCGCCAGGAACTGCGGGCGCGCCACATTGCGCCGGCGTTGGCTCGGCGGGGCACAGCACATGGCAGCGGGCTCGGAGTGTACCGCTGGGTGGTGGAGCGGACCCTGGGGTGGCTGCACCAGTTCCGCCGCCTGCGGGTGCGCTACGAGCGCCGCGCTGACATCCATGAAGCTTTCCTGTCCCTGGGCTGTTCAATTATCTGCTTCCGACGACTATCATCTTTTTGTTAGGGGTTCTTAGGCTAAGGCATCGCGGATTGCCGTGTCAATATTCATCTTGACAAAAGATGATCACCGCACCAGTTCCAGGTTCAACTCTTCGATGATACGCTGCAATTCGGATCGATTCCGCTAAGGGGCAGAATCGTACGCTAACCCTGCCAAGTCCGCTATCTGCGCTTTGCCCACCGGTGTTCGCCGGTGAGCAGGATGTGGGCCCACCCAAGGGGTGAATCGAAAGGCGTAAAGCTGAAGCGCGAACCCCAGCCGGTCATGCCCTCGCTCGGATATCCTCGATGTCGACGAACAGCGTGTAATGGCGCAGCAGGGTGGCTTCGTCCGTGGGCAGGTCGAGCAGGGCCTCGCGCTGGCGCGCGCTCCAGATGTTTCGTCTCGGCGTGTTCCAACTCTCCGTTAGCCGTTTATACCGGCAGGCGCGGCGCTGTCCGCAAGGGGACCGTCCAGCGTACGGCCCAGCCCGCCGCCACAACCCCCGCCAGACCGGCACCAGGAGCGTCTCATATGAATGGTACGGAGACAATTGCGCGGGCGGGACCCTATTCGTACACTTCCCCCATGACCGCAACCCTCATGACCGCAACCCTCATCGGATACGCGCGTTGTTCCACCGACCAGCAG
>MPNC01000009.1 GCA_002238825.1 SAR202 cluster bacterium bin87
AGCCGGTAGACACAGGAAAACCGCACGTGGCTATAATGCTCAACTAAAGGCTAAGCCAGAGCGACGGCTATTTCCGGAGACAAGCTTTGTTCACGACAAATCCCGTAGAAATCGATGACCTGCTCAGCGACGCCCATACGGGCAAAATTCGATTGCCGGACTTTCAGCGTGGCTGGGTCTGGGACGACGACCGCATCAAGGACCTCTTGCTCAGCATCTGCCGGTCATTCCCTGTGGGTGCCATCATGACGTTGTCAGCCGATGGTGAGATCCAATTCCGACACCGTATGATCGAAGGTGCGCCCAACGAGCCGGAAAGAAAAATCGAACGCTACCTGTTGGACGGCCAGCAACGCCTGACATCGCTGTACCAAGCGTTCACCTACCCAGGCCCCGTGGAAACAAGCGATAGCCGCGGACACCCCACCAACCGTTGGTACTATCTGAATATGCGGGCCGCAAATAACGATTCAGAAATCGACCACGAAAACCTCGTATTCAGCATGCCTGAAAACCGGGTGGAGACCGGCGTGTTCGGCCGGAAGGTATTGCGAAACCTATCCAGCAAGGAGCTGGAATTCAAGAACCACGCAATGCCAACTGAGCGCGTCTTGGACAACCATACTTGGGGCTACGAGTACGCCCAGTACTGGAACAACAGCGAAGAGCCGCACCCGGATGGAAACGCCTTCGAGTTCTTCATGAAGTTCCAGAAATCCGTGCTGGAGAATATCACCAAGTACAAGCTTCCCGTCATAAACCTTGACAAGGACACCACCAAGGAAGCCGTCTGCACCGTCTTCGAGAAAGTGAACACCGGCGGCGTTACCCTCAGTGTCTTCGAGCTGCTCACGGCGTCACTGGCCGCCGACGACTTCTCCCTGCGCGACGACTGGCGGGAACGCCGCCGGCGCATGTGCGAAAAGTACGGCTTACTCCAAGCCGTGGGCAACACAAACTTCCTGCAAACCATTGCCCTGCTCGCGACCCAGGAACGCCAACGGCGCACGCCACTCGGACAGCCGCGTCCCGGCATCGGCTGCAAGCGCACGGACATCCTGAACCTGACCATCAACGAGTACCAAGCCTGGGCGGACTTGGTCGAACAGGGATTCGTGGAAGCTGCCAAATTCCTGTATGACCAGTTCGTGTTCACGGAGAAGAACATCCCCTACACCACCCAGCTGGTTCCGCTGGCAGCGATTCACGTTGAGCTCGGGCGGGAACTGGAGCCCTACAACGCCCGTCGCAGGCTGGAACGCTGGTACTGGTGCGGAATTCTAGGAGAGATGTACAACGGACCGACGGAAACCATGTATGCCAGCGACCTTCCCGAAGTGGCAGAGTACATCAGAAACGGCACCCAACCCCGATTGATAAGAGAAGCGAACTTCGGCCCCAACCGGCTGATCAGCCTGCGCACGCGCAACAGCGCCGCCTACAAGGGGCTGTACGCCCTACAGATGAAGTACGATGCCCAAGACTGGCGCACCGGTCAAAAACTCGTCCTCGAATCTTGGAAAGAGAACAGCGTGGACATACATCATATCTTCCCGAAGCATTGGTGCAAAACGTACGCGAAACCCACTGTACCGTCGTCTCTGCACGACTCCATTATCAACAAGGCACCAATCGACGCCGCCACAAATCGCAGCATCGGCGGGCGCGCGCCATCAGCCTACATCCGCAACCTGCGCAACGCCAACCGTGACCTTGAACATGCCTTGGAATCCCATTGGATAAACCAAGCAACCCTAGATTCGGACGACTTCAACCAATTCTTCGTGGAACGCGGCGAAGCCCTGCTAAACTTGATCGCTCAAGCCATGGACAAGCCTATCTCCGGCGGACGCGAGGCACTACAGGAAGCGTTGCGCAACAACGGAATGATCGACAGTAAAATGCCGATAAGCATCAACGCAAACGTCGAACTTGAAGAAGACGAAGAATTCGACGACTTCGGCAACGCCGAATACACGAGCGTGCTCTCCGCTGCGGACGACTGAAGCATACAACGACGCCGGTCAGTGGCAATGACCTCGAACGGTCCCCGATCCGAGTACAGCCAATGGCCGCACCCAGCGGCACAATCCACTTGGACGACGGCCTCGAGATCCATCGCGGTAACCAGCAACGCCGCCACCGGATGCCGGCGACGGGACGGACGGTTTCGTCACACCTCACCACTTTCACCGCGGCGCCACAAGGCGCCGTTTTCGCATCGGTACAGCAATTCCACCTCAAGGCCACGGAAACGCGCCCAGGGGCCGTTTCCGGCCGACACTGCGCCCTCTGGCCGCATTCTATGACGCACTGACCGACAGCGATGCCGGCCCCTTCGTCAGGGGGCCGGCATCGCTAGGTCCAAGCCCAAGCCCAACTAAAGACGCCCACCGCGTCCAATGAGCCACGCACGGGTACATTCTATGGACGAGAAGATTTCGCTACTCGCACTTGAACACTACCAAGGCCGCGCTGGCAGCATTGCCCGAACAAACTCGAAACGCTAACCTGTAAGAGCAGCAGGAGACGCGACCAATGACGACCCAGCAGTACCAACAAGCCAGCGAGCATTTCCTGGCGCAGGCCAGACAGGAACTCTCCGACGGAGATCTGGCGCAGGCATCCGAAAAGGGCTGGGACGCCGCCACTCAGATGCTCAATGCCATCGCCGAGCAGCGCGGATGGGATCACCATCGTCACCGACACTACCACCAAGCAGCCAGCCGGGTCCGTGCCGAAACCGGCGACGGCGAAATCCGCCGGCTTTTCGACTCTGCCAGCGCACTGCATGAAAACTTCTACGAGAATGACATGGCAACCGACGAGGTGGCCGAAAGGCTCGACGACGTAGAGGCCCTGATGGACAAGCTGAGCCCCCTGCTGAACCGGCCGTAGCCTCGGCCACTCTGACCCGTCGAGTAGCGAACGGGTACAATAGCAAAATGAAGCAACCGCAGGATGTGAGCCATGTACAAACCGCTACGCCTTACAACAACGGTGCTGTCCGGCGGAAGAATAGAAATCGTGGACCTAGACCTACCTGAAGGGGAAACGGTCGATGTCGTAGTGACGCCTTCAGTGCCAACGCCGCGCCGGTCGGCACTGGACATCCTCGCAGAAGCGCCAGGCCAATGCCTTTTCAATACTGCTGAGGAAGTGGACGCATACATCCAAGCTGAGCGTGAATCTTGGGAGCGCTGACACTGCCCACCAGCGGGCCAATCTACCTGGATGCCTGCGGTTTCATCTACAGCGTGGAACGCATCGAACCATACCGCGCCTTGCTGGAACCCATGTGGCGGCAGGCTCGGGCCGGACAATTCGTCATCATGACCAGCGAGTTGTCGGTAATGGAGACCTTGCTCAAGCCTCTGCGCGATAGCGATACGGTTCTCGAAAGGCTTTTTCGTGAGCTCCTCGATTCCAGCGAAGTGAGGTTGATTCCAACCACGCGCGCGCTGTGGGAAGAGGCCGCTCGTTTGCGGGCTGCGACGAATTTGAGGACGCCGGATGCGCTCCACGCAGCGGCAGCCCTGTCGGAAAGGTGCACGCTGTTCGTCAACAATGACGCAGCATTTAGGCGAGTGCCTGATCTGTCAGTGGCGGTGTTGAAGGACCTAGTGCAGTAGCGGGATTTCCTCAGACACCTGCGGCTGGACGCTGTCCCACGCCACAGGCTAGACTGATGGCCAATTGCGAAACACTGCCATGACCTACCGTGAATCCCTCCCCGACAACTGCCCACCCGACACCGCCGACGAAATCACCTTGCCGCGCCTCGTTTACCGCTTGGTGCGCAACAACCCGCCTACCGACGACGACTTCCGTTCCCAGCGGGCTGAACAGCGGGAACGCGTCTTCCGGAACATCAGCGAATGCCAAGCCCGTGGCTTGTCGGTTCGGACCGACCTCGAATCCGCAGTGGATCTAATGGGACTTCGAACCATGCGCGGCCGGATGCTATGCCAGGTACAACTGGACCACGGCTCCGGACGCATCATGCAAACCGGAGAAGATCCACACCACAGCACGTGGTGGCCGCTGGCGGACTACCTCATACTGGCAAACTGCTCCCTGGTGACGACATGACAACCATCAAGCACACCCAGACCCTCGTCTATTACGACGGCGTACAGGTATTCGCTGGACAAGATGCGGGCGGCGACAATTACATCGGCGCCATGATCGACACCGTGGGCGACGCCGACCGTTACCTGGTGGTCGCTGCACCACCAGACCCACTGCGCAGGTTCTACGCCGGCGAGCTTGACCTCAGGACACTGTTGCTGGAATCCTCGGCCAGCGGCTGGTACACCGCACTGGTCGATGACGACTTTACACAGCCGGTATCCCTCGAGCCGCAACAGCGCCCACTCCTCGAAATGGACTACCTGCCCGAAGCTGGCTTTCGTCTCAGGAAACGGCCGGAAGAAGACCTGATGCCCGCCAATCCAGCCAACGATTAGTACAGCCGAAACGGACTGCAACTCGCCGCGGCAGACGAGCGACACTGGCCGCCCCGTCGACAGGGTAGCCGGTTTCGTTTCCACCCCCGCATTCACCCCAACGGCGCCTCAGGGCGCTGTTTTCGCGTCGGTCCACCAATTCGCCACAAGGCCACGAAAACGCGCCCAGGGGTCGTTTCCGGCCGAAACTGGGGCATGCTCGCGACGTTTTGCATAGCGCCGATCTACGGCGCTGCCGACCGTGCTCGACGAGCCTCATCCTACGGACCGTAGTCCACCCCACCCGCAAACCGCCCGAACCCACGGAGCGTAGAAGAGGTACGCAGCCTCCCCGATTACGGGCAACCTCGAGAGCGGGACATTCCCCGTTCTGCCGGTGTTCCAGCACGGAATCCGACACCAGAAATTTGGTGACGCATCGTCACTTGACGGCCCAATTGCACGCCGTTAGTCTGAGAACATTGCGAAACTCACCAAGCGGTAAAATAGATGAACCATGAGCCCCGTCAGTTGCACGCACGCCATCTCCCTGCAGTACCAGGTACGCACCAGTCGCACCGGCTACCGAGAGATTGAACGGCTCCTGCCACTACTCGGCGAGTTCCAGAACGCCGCCGTCCGACACCGCCAAAAGCTGGCCCGAATGGGCGTGCCGACCCACGAGATCCTCCGGCATCAGAACACCGGCATCACCGACCTGCGGGCACACGACCCTAACTTCGGCAACATCTCCCGTCGCATCGTTGAGTCCGTCGCCAAGCGCGTCAACAACGCCTACTACCGCGCCTTCACGGTCCCAAACGCTGGCTTCCCGAGAACACGCTCGCCACACGCCTTCCGCACCCTCGAAGTCTCCGAGCCTGCAATACAGCACATACAGTTCCGTGACTCGGGCATTGCCGAGATCCACATCAAGGGCTTGCCCGTCCTGTGGTTCCGAACCGACCACCGCATCAACGTCATCGAGCAACCCCGCGCCATTTGCATCACCAAACATGGCAGAAGTCTCACCGCCACGCTGGTGTACCAGTTTCCGGACTACCCTCCGCAACCAGCCAGGCTCAAGTCCTGCGGCATCGACCCAGGCGTGGCGCAACGCCTCACGGTGGTCGACAACCAAGCCCACTACCGGCAATACCCTGGCATCGACACCACCCAGCACCGGAAAACCGTACGACGGTTGAAGCGCCGCATCCAGCGCTGCCGCGACGCCGCCCTGCGCGACGGACGTGCCCGCTGGGTGAACTACCGCCGTGGTGACGGCAAACCGAAACGGCGTTTCCGGTGGATGACCAAGCCCAGTCGAAAGTACCTGCAGACCTTGGCGCAGCTCCGCAAAGTTGAGCACACGCGCATCAAGACCATGCGGGCCGAAGAACACCGCATCACGACCCAAATCGTCCAAGACCACGCACTCATCGCCATCGAGGACACCGCCACCAGCAACATGACCCGTTCGGCCAAGGGCACCCTCGAGAACCCAAGCAAGAATGTCGCCCAGAAGCGCGGCCTCAACCGAAGCATCCTATCCCAACGCTGGGGTGCCATCTCCAGCAAGCTCGAATACAAGGCACGCTGGTATGGCCGGCAGTTCGTCAAAGTCCCTGCGGCACACACCAGTCAGACGTGCCCAGGATGTGGCCACGTCGCTGCTGAGAACCGGCCAACGCAGGACAACTTCCGGTGCATGAGGTGCCGACAAGGATTCAACGCCGACGTAGTGGCGGGAGAAAACATACGGCTCCGTGGGGGCAACCCCACGGCGGGGGCAGGAAATCCGGCCGTCAGGTCGGCCCCGGTGAACAGCCGTAGGCCTTCGGGCAAGAAGCAACGCATACGGGCGCTTCAGCGTCCTCTGTTGCTGTTCACGACCACGCGATCCTAGTGTCGCAATTTCCTATATCGAGCCTCTCCGAAATCGAGACCCACGAGGAGCTCACGGAAATTCTGAAAACCGCGCAATACGCCGAGCTCGAGTACTGGACGACTCTGCGGGAAAACTACGCCGAGGCTGCGGCGGACGCGGACTGGCCGTGACGACGCCGGTGAACGGCTGTGACTCACTGATCAAGAAGCAACGAATACGGGCGCTTCAGCGTCCGCTGTTGCTGTTTACATCCACGCGAACCTAGTTTCGCAATTTCCTGACGGAGGAGCAATGAGTCAACCCATACCTACATCGCCCGAAGAAGCGGCACGCATATCGGCCCAGATCGCGGAGTACGAAGCCATCTCGACGCGCCTGCGAGCCGAAACGGAAGGCATGAGCCAACAGCGTCCCCACCAGTGGGCCGGCATGAACTCCGCCCAAGTCCTCACCCTGGCCGACACGCTGCCGGAACTGGTGGAAAAACTCAGGTCTGGCGGCGACCAACGACGCACGGTGGCGGTACTTTACCTGGACCCCGACCCGCCAGAGTTGATCCTGTGTTCGTCGGTTACTACAGCGGTCGCAGACCGATGATGAGAACCCACGTGACGTCGCCCAGACTGGCCACCAAAGGCCACATCGACATCCTGGTCGACACCAGCGTGCAGGTTGATGACAGCAGGCCGTAGCGCGCCCCCACGGCGCAGGAATAAACTGACGTCAGGCTGACGACGGCTACCTAAAAAGGAGGAGCCGTCACGTGCCGCAGCGAAGAGAACAGCCCTACATCTGGGCCACCTGGTTCAAAGCCCACCACCAGAACTGGGTGAAGCCGCCTTCGGACTTCGACCAAGCCGAGTGGCTTTTGAACCACACGGCCCTCGTCAACGAGCGCATCAGAAACTGGGAAGTCGGCGGCTACGATGTCGACGTCGAAGCGCAGAACAGGTTTGAACTCCGCGGCAGGACCGCGACGCTGGCCGGTAGGCCAGACATCATCGCCCACAGGGAAGGCGTCGCCGTTATCGTCGATGCCAAGACCGGCCAAGAAGGTTCGAGCCACGCCGTCCAGGTCATGATCTACCTGTACGCCGTCCCAAGGGCGCTCGAACGGTATCGGAACGCCAAGCTATGCGGCCAGATCACGTACCGCGACCACACTGTCCGCACACCGCCAGAAGCCGTGGACGACGCGTTCATCGAGAACCTCGGAGCCCTCATCCGACGGCTCTCGGCCGATGAGCCGTCGAGGCGGGTACCGTCGCGGCAGGAGTGCCGTTTCTGCGACATCACGGACGCCGACTGCCCAGAACGCGTGGAAGCTGTCCCCGAACCTGAGAGCGCCACCACCGACGACTTCTGACGGATAGAAGACCGCTCACCTGAACCGACAACGAGGTCGCCCAACACCTACCACGAGGCGGCCGGTTTCGTTACGAGAACCACACGCCGCGAATTTCGGCCACAGAGCCACCAAGGCGGCCGCGGCCGCCGTTTAGGCTCCAGATACCTCTGGGGCACTTTTACGGCCGAATCTGGGACATTCTGGCGACGTTCGGCAGAGCGGCGAGGACCCGGGCAAAGCAACTCCCACGGCACCGACCCACAGCGATGCCGGCCATCACCGACCGACGGGGCGACCAGTTTCGCGACTGGGCGCCACACCTCCCTGAATTTCCTCAGAACTGCCACACAGAATTCCACCAGAAGGGCGCAGGCAATCATTACGCCGTGGGAGCGTCCAGTTCTGCGATGTCGGCACCCAAGCAACCAACGTCCCAATGCACAGGAACGGATTCGCTTTTGCTAGGGTCATCTTTAGCCGACCGTTCGCTGGGAACGATCCTCCGCGCTCGTGTGGCGTCATCGACATGGAAGCCGTGCCTGACACCTACAGCCACCTCTACATGAGCCTGCAATTTTCGCTTTTTGGACTCGTGGTCAGGTTGGTCGGGGAAGAACTCCGAATTCGCCTGCAAGAGTTCCTCAGCCCGCTCCGGCGAGATCAGTTCAACATCTACCCGCACATCCCGCCCATCTCCAAAAGGCGCTCGAACAAATCTTCCCCACGTACCAATATCGACGACGTACACTCGAGATTCGCCACTCGTCGGTCCCCGTAAAATCGGGTGTCGGCGGTAGCGCCCTACGTCCACTGACGCGTCCACCCCCGGTAGCCTCCAAGACGGCTCGTACTCCTCGCTTCCCATCGTGCGCAAATCAAGCAAGGGGCCCTGCCAATCGCCTGCCAGAACAACTACCACGTTGCCCTGGGGGGCAAGATCTTCCAACGCCGCGTCGATTGCCTGGAGAAGTTCGCCCCCAGTGCCTGAAGGAGCCGCTATTTCGCCAGCAACGCCCATCGCCTCACCCAAAAGGTGGACGGCGTCACGAGCCAAGCGGCGGCCAAGATCGCCTCCGTCGAACGGCGCAGTGTAGGTTAGATCGCCCTCTTGTCCGTCGACGAAACACACTTTTGGCAACAGCCTCCGAAAACCTCGCTCGTCCGGCGCATCCGCGGCACTTGCATCAAGGACGAGGAGTGCCCCAGCTTGATCAAACGACCGCTCAACAGAAGCAGCTTTGAGCATCGCTGAAGTAACACCGGACTCGTACGCATCCACCCTGTCGACGCTGAGGTGGCGCCTGATGGTTTCTAGGTCCGCTTCCACCTCATCCCGTTGGACCGCCTTCTGTAGAACTTCGGTGGCGAACTGGCGGCGTTGTTGAGCACTCGCCGAGGAGGAGTAAGGCACAAACCGCTCGAGGCACTCCGAGTTTGCACCGAACCATTCCAGGATGCGCCTCGCGTTGCCGGCCAGATTCGGGTCCAACGTCGCGTCATCCATCAGACCCATCAGTAGGATTGCAAAGCACGTGAGTGGATACCGCTCGGGCGACAAAACACCACCCCATCCACCGATGTGCTCTGGAACCTCCCACCGTTCCCACTGGCGACAACTCACGCTGCATTCAAAGCGTTCAAACATGAGTGCGGCCGAAATGTCTCCAGCTAAGTCTGACGGATGACCATACGCTTCGCGCGCAACGGCCAAGTACGGAGTGGCGTCGGAGAGCTCGCCAGAGCCATCCAAGATCGCCGCACGTCCGGCGAGACCCATCAACGCCACCCGGTTCTCGCGAGCCAGATGAGCAGACGCTCGAAGTTGGTCGCCAGAGAATCCCGCTTCCGTGTTCCACCGCTCCAAGATATTTGACAAGATGGAATCGAATTCGCTGTGCAACCAGAGAAAGTCGTCGACGCGGTTGGCGTGCAAAGCGTCGCCCAACACACTCCCTTGATACCTGATTACTTCCAGCATGAACGGCATCAATGCTTCGGGTTCGTGCCCGAAGGTAAGCCCGTCCAAGTTCAACAGGAACTGGTCGCGAATCAACCCATGAAAGTCCTGACTGCCAACGCGTGACGAGATCTGGTAGTTCCAATTGTAACCATTTAGACCAAACGTGAACAACTCCCCACAGGGGCGCCTGAGTCCAGTGGCGACAAACCAATAGTCTAGATCAAAAAGTTCATGCAGGTATTCCCTGTTGCCACCACGGACGACATCCTCACGGTATGAGTAAAGGATTCGACCCAGCTCCATCAGCGGAGGCCATTGGGCGTCCGACCCAGGTCCACCCCATTGGACTCCGGCATTCTCAATCTCGTCCATGGCGTACGAGACGAGATTCTTGATTGAGTCCAGTGAACGAGATAATTCTCCGTGCCTCCGTTCATCCATGGCCCGCCGAGCGTCGTCCAACAGTGCGCGCATCGCTTGATCTGCAGACCTCTCACCGGCGCCAGGAACCCAAGTGCTGAAGTCTAGTTCGCCAGTCGCGTAAGCTATCTCGGCTCGTCGAACGCGACCTAAAAACGCGTTGACTGCCTCACTTACTTCCCGCTTGTTGACATCCAACCGCAGATTTTGCCAACGCTCTGGTTCAGCAAGCTTGATCGCCCGTGCGAAAAGCACAACAGGAGCGGCCAAACTGACGGCCAAAGCGACCACAGTCAACACAGCAAGATTGCGTATTCCGGGAACACCTTGAGTGATGGCCCCCGCGTCGCCGACGAGCCTCTCCGCTATGAGAACCCCGCTCGTAACAGCAACAGCAGCTATGCTGCCCACGAAGACGGGCCATACCCAAGATCGACGAACATATTCGGCATAAACCCTGTCGTCCACATCCCTTCTGGTGCTGACACCCTGCATCACAAAAAGCATCACGGCAAGTGTGAGTGCTGCGATTGCAGCCTGCGCGCCCAACAAGGAACCGAGGAACGGGGTGGATTCGCTGGCCGCTGGGAGCGCGCCTATCGGCCCCGCATGGAGCAACACCAAGATGAGAACAGGAGGCACCACGACGACCGTCGCCAAGCCTAGCGAAAGCAAAATATCACGTAGGCTCGGAAGTTCCCAAATCTTGTGGAGTACAAACCAATCGGCCGTCTTTTCGCGCGACGGCAACCACGATGGACGACGGAACGGAATCATGAAGCAGGCGACGATGGCTAACGTCCGCGTGGAGCGAGTGTTTTACACGCGGCCTCACCATACTAACAGTTGAATATAGGCCCAGTCAGTTCCTGTGAGAACAACTCCAAATTGGAAAATCCAGAAGTGCCACAAGGCAGTAGTCGCCGAACCACGGCGATACCTGCCGATCTAGCGGCGGGGCATCCGGTTCCGTTACACCTCCCAACTTTCACCACGGCGGTGCTGGGGCACCGTTTGCGCGTCGGTGGCACGTTTCTGGACCAAGGCCTCGAAAACGTGCCCGGGGCTGTTGACGACCGTAACCGTGCATCCTACGTGAGGTTGGCAAAGCAACGACACTCATTGATCCCAAGGCGATGCTGGCCGCCCTGCGACGGGGCAGCCGTCTGCATTCTCACACCGAACAACATGCGGCGGACAACGCCAAACCAGTACCCAAGGGCAATTACTGACAGCAGGCCGTGGCGGCCAGGACTCAAGCACCAATAAAATTGGGGAATCCCCATCGACCAACGCCGAGAGCCCCACATGCCCGCTGCTCAACGCGCCTTCCCCTACATCTGGACAACCTGGCTCACCAAGCTCCTCACCGGCGAAAGCTCCTGCGAATGGGCCGCGTGGTTTCGAGCCCACCACCAGGGCTGGGAACGCCCGCCTAACGACTTCAACTTCGCCCAGTGGCAGATCGACCACACCGCGCTGCTGAACGACACCCGCCGCAAGTTCGAGGACAGCGGGTACGACGTCCGCGTCGAGGGTCAAAACGCCTTCCGGCTACAGGGCCACATCTCCACCCTCGCCGGCCAGCCGGATCTGATTGTCCTCTCCAGCGACCACATCCTCATCGTCGATGCCAAGACCGGCGTCGAGCGCGCCTCGCACGTCGCCCAGGTCATGGTCTACATGTACGCGCTGCCTCTTGCCCTCGAACAGTACCGAGACGCCCGCATCGCGGGCGAGATCCACTACCCCAACCGCATCCAGCGGGTGCCACAGGGCGGCGTGAACCAAGAGTTCATCCACCGCCTCATCACGCTCATTCACCGTGTGGCGGCGCCAGACCCGCCACCTTGGACGCCCAGCGCCGCCGAGTGCCGGTTCTGCGACATCAGCGCCGCTGACTGCCCTGAACGCGTGGACCACGACCATGTGCCCGAAAAGGGCACCACCGCTGACTTCTGATCATCGCACCGGCTTCGTTGCTGGTTTGAGAAGCTCGTGGGACAATCCCCAATGGCCTCCGGGTCCAACGGGTCGTACTCCCCGCCGCTGCCGTATGCTCTGGTACGCCGGCGCTCACCGTCAAACTTACATCGTCGGATGAACCGGATTGGAACAATCTCCGCACTTTCTCCCACTGGATGTTCTGCGATGGTGAAAACTCTGCTTTCGACGGTCCTACTCGTCTCCCTGGCGTTTGTGTCCTGTTCGGAACCGGCTCCAACGGTCGTCGTGGCTCCCACGTCCCCTCCGCAGCCAAGCGTGACCGTATCTACCGCCATGCAGGCGGTGCAATTGAGCGTGCCACCGAGCCCAACTTCGGTCCCGACGGCATCGGCAACGCCTACATCCACACCGGTGCGCCAACCCACTGGTGATCCCCAACGCGAAGCTTTGATCGCCCTATACAACGCCACCGATGGGCAGAACTGGTTAGTCAAGCATGGCTGGCTGACCGACGCGCCGATACGTGACTGGTACGGCGTCAAAGTTGACGACGAAGGTCACGTCGTTGGACTGACCCTCAGCGGCAACCGGTTGAGCGGGAAGATCCCGCCCGAGTTGAGCAGCCTCGTCAACTTGAGAGTTTTGGCCCTGCAAGGCAACCAATTGTACGGCGCCATTCCGCCAGAGTTGGGCGGCATCTTCGGCTTGACTTGGCTGTGGCTAGACGACAACCGGTTGACCGGGAACATTCCGTCCGAACTCGGCAGCCTCCCATACCTGACATGGCTGGCGCTGGACAGGAACCAACTGACGGGAGAGATTCCGCCAGAGTTCGGCAATCTCGGCAACCTGGTGGAACTCTACCTGCGGCGAAACCAGTTGACCGGAGCCATCTCCCCTGATTTAGGGAATCTCGGCAACCTGCAGGTCATGTCCCTCAGCGACAACCGTTTGAGCGGAGAGATACCGCCCGAGTTGAACATCCTCCCAGACTCGACAAGGCTGTTTCTTGGCGGCAACCAGCTGAGCGGATGCGTGCCGGCGGGCCTCCAAGGACAGGCGGTTTCCGATTTGCCACACTGCTGAGTTTCCCATTAACTTGGTATGCAACCAAATCGGCGCTCGAGATCTTTCACCAAACTGCAACGTCTGCATCCCTCCCGAACCAAGATTGACTGACCACCAGAACCTCCGGAGCGCCCTGTCTCCTCGTGACGGTCTTCGCGACCAACGAATTTCCCCGGACGGCCGCGGCCATGGCTGCCGACTGGCCGTTGCCACTCAACCAACGGAACCGATGCGATGGCCGAGAACTCCTGGCGCCGCTGCAGTTGGAGTTGATCCCACTCTGCATCTTCGGCCTGCAGTACCGTGGCCTGCTGGACAAGATTCGCTACGGCAATGAAGGCGTCAGCAGAAGACGAGGCCGTTCGGGCCTCCTGCAGATGAGTGACGGGACCATCGGCGAATTCATCGCCGGCATCTCCGCCGCCTTGATCCCCTCTGGTCACCTGTTCCTGTGGGTCGACAAGTCCCACTTATGCACGGGCGTCAGATCCTGGGTGGGACAGCAGGGTCTCGAAGCCGTGGATCTCGTCACCTGGAACAAAGCCAGGATTGGCATGGGATACCGCACCCGACGCGTCGGGGAATACCTACCCATCATGCAGCAACCGCCAAAGCGCGCCGAGGGAGTCTGGCCGAGCGACCACATTCCCCAAGTGGTGACTGAAAAGGTCGAACGCATCGGCCAACGTGCATCCCAAGCCCGTGAAGCTTCAGGCGCGGTTGATCGAGGCTGTTACCAGCCCTGGCGACGTGGTGCTCGACCCCGAGGCCGGCAGCTATTCGGTGATGACCGCCGCCCACCAAGCGGGACGCCGATTCCTCGGTTGCGACATCGCAAGCGCGTTGTGACCCGGCGGATGGAATGATCATGGAATGCGGCAGACGGTTACGCGCACACGGCCCGTCCGACCGCTCCACGCGTTGGTCATACAGGACGCCGCCCACTTCGGCCGCGTCGCGTAACATGACGCCATGACGACTCGACAATGACGACCCATCGTGCCCTTCCAACTCCGCTGCTCATATGGTCCCAGAACACGCCTGCTCGATCCGGCCACGGTTCTCGATCTGGAGTTGTACCACCCTAGGGTCCACCGCGAACCTGCCGGCGACCTCGCCAATATCGTAGCCTTCCTGAACCATCCCCCATACCGCTTCCACCGGAGCCAGAAACTCCGCAGCGAAGGCACGACCCGCCGCCTGCCGCTCCGCGCCGTGCAACCGATTGATCACCGAGTCCCCCTCTTCCGGAAAGCACACTGCATCGCCAATTGCCCGCGCAAGGTTGAAATTCTCGAGCCACGGACCAGCGTACCTTGGCTTACGCAAATGGACGTGCACTTCCGAACCGCGCGACACGACCCCGTCAATCCCCGACAGTCCCTCTGACCACTGGAACGACGGATTTCCCAACTTTCCGGCTATGCTGCAAACCGAATCGAACTCGTGCTCTTCCCCAACCCCTGTGGTCCGGCGAACGGCCCGAGCCAGGCGGTACGCTGCCCCCCAAACGCCTTCGCCGTCCCGACGTTCGCGAAGCATGCAGTCCACAGACTCGGCAGCAGCACGCAGCTCTGGCAATCTCCTGCTGGGTGTGAAGGTACGAGACGCTTCCTCCACCGAGGCGAGCGCTCTGTCCCGAACCTCGGGGCGCGCCAGGTTCACACCAGCCAGAAATTCAGTGAGCGGAGTACCACTCAGCACTCTGCCGGCTCCGACAATGAACTCAGCATCCCTGTCGTCCACGACGTAGGGGTCCAACCCCAAAGCGCCAGCAGCCTCGCAAAACGCCGCCTCATCAGGGTCCTGGCGTGATTCACTCACCCGCTCCCAACGCAACTGCACTTCACTCCCCTCGATGCGCTCATGCAACAAGCGCTCGACCACGTCCCCGATGAACCCCGACAATTGGCACTCCGCCTCTTCACGTGAAATGGTCTCAGCATCAACCTGCCAGAAACGCACCCCTGGGTTTTCGCAGTTCATCTGCTCGCCCGACACCTCGAACATCGAACCATCGCAACCAAAGCTCAGACAAGGAAGGACGAAACCGGTCCCATAAGCCCAGATCGTGCGGTTACGGTCTCGCCCACCAAAGATCGACCACCAATCGGTCGCTATGCCCTCGGCCAAATGCACAGCCGGAACAACCACGGACTCATACGCCCCCTGGGCAGCATCATCTCTGTGGGAACAAGCATTCGTGTCCCCGACGAAAATCCGCAGGTCACACATGGTTGCCCGCTCTTCAGCAGAAGCATTGGGCAAGCCGTCAATCCAATCAACCAAAAACTGCATCTCTGTACTCCCTGCAGATCGGCCAACCCTTGTACTCTCCGAGACGAGGGTTGACCACGAGTCCCATCCAGAACTGACCATCAGCCTCGTACCAAACCTTCTTCGGGAATCTCTGATCAGACTCGTAGAAACGACATTGGCCAGCTCGAATCGCGGCTTTCACCCATTCGGTCGCCCGTACCTTGTCCGCCCTTTGGGTCAACGGACAAATTGTCGTAGTTTCCTTCCCAGGCCGCCCGACATGACCGCCGGTCAACTGGCGCCCCATCGGCAACCCACCCCACCACCTCACCAACTTATGCTCCGCACTGCCGGCCTACACCGCACGTTCTGCCAAATCCGCCAATTCGGTCGGCGTACGCACCGGGATTCTGATCTGATTCGGACGACGCAAATTGGCTCCCACTTACCGGGCCTTGCGCCTGATTACACGAACCGTTCGCCTACTTCGCATCGTCGGACCACAAGCGCCTTTCCATGCTTCACGCATGCAACGACGAATTGGCGTCAGCCAGAACACTCAGCAGTAACCAGCGCCGACATCGGAAGTTCTCGACACGGAACTTCAACCGATGCCCGCTCTCGTTCACGCAGCGGGCCGAACAGAAACCGGCGGTAATCGCAAGCGGCCGGCAACCCATGTTTCTCCTTTCGAGCGCACGTCGTAATCGACGCGTCAGCACTCCACCCCCCAGTTTTTCCCCGAGGGGCAGTAATCGGCTCCGATGTTACAGAGCTTACCAGACGGATGACGCCCGTCGCTCCGTCGAGCGATGACCCGGTCGGGACGCAATTTTACCGTTCCAGACTCCGTGCGTAAAGAAATCAGCGCTCAACATTGATCATCCAAACGTTCGCCGACGGCAACGGCCGCGTAACGCGGGAGCTCGTCGCCTGGCACCTCGATGATCCGCAGCACCTGATTGCCGTCACGACCAGCGCCAACCGCTCGAAAGGCGCACTCGGTCCAGAAGATTGGAAACCTGCAGACCGCTCCTACTGGTGCCAGTACGCCACCGATTGGATCACGATCAAGGATGATTGGAACCTCACGGTCACCTTGCGTGAAGCTGATGCGGTCAGCGGAATGCTCGACACATGCGCAAACCCGCCTAAACTGCAAATATCAGATGGCGGCACACCGATTGCTCCACGCCCGACAAACGGCCCTCACTACCCGACGCCTACTCCAACGGTGAGAACCTACAGCTCGTGCGACGCGGCACAGGCCGCCGGCGAATCCCGCGTCCAAGGCAGCCAGGGAGGCGGCCGGAGCTTCCACAAGTGGACGGTCCCCAGCGCCCGTGATGTTGACGGCGACGGAGTAGTATGCGAAAAGTGACGGTCAAATGGCGCGTTGCCGCGGCATAGCAAATCTGCCCCACGCCGCTCTGTGACCGTCACTCCTCAGCTGGATCCTCCCGCGGGATGTAGCGCCTAGACGACTGCACGCCCGGCTTTCGGTACTCCTCCGGAATCCTCTTACCCAGGTACTTCTCTTTATCCTTTGGTGTGGCATCGTCACCGATGAACCCCCACCTGTTTTTAGTGGGGCCCGAGTAATCGGGAAAGTGCTCCGGCGTACCTGGCAACCATTTGGTAGGCTGATAAACGCCCTTTACTATGTTGTTGACCACGCCAAGCACCAAACGGCGTTTCTCGGCCCGCTCTATGTCGAGGTGCCACACGCCTCGGGTCGCATCATAAAACCCGAGTTTTTGCCACCGGTGGTTGATAGTAAAAGCAAGCAATGGTTCGTCCACCTCAAAATCCACCGCGTTGTGGTCGGCTATGATCTCATCAGCGTGACGGCATCCCCGCAAGTGGTTCTGATAACCACCTTGCTTGTTGGTCAATCCTTGGTAGCAGTCCATCAGGGCACCTTCTACCTCAAGAGCCGTATGCTCGGTCATGCCGTGCCGGTGGATGATGTGACCGACCGAAAGTCCCGCAAACTGTATTTGTGCAATCCTTTCCTGGGTGGAACCGGGCCCGTAGTCCTCCGGGTCGTATTCAACCCCTCGGGCGTGGTGAAAGACTCGGTCTCCTTGTCCCTTCCCCACGTAGAACGTTTGGCCATTGCGGGGGTCAATCAGCCGGTAGACATAGTAGTCCAGTCGCCGGACCACCTCACCCGGAAATTGTTCTGTACTCACCTTCTTCTCCTGAACAGATCGGCCACGGCCCTAGAGTATCGGACGAATCTCTATCACATCACGCCAACTTTCGTCGAATTGCAGCAATCCGATCCGAACTGCTTCCATGACGGCTTCCAAAGAGTAATGACCACGACACGGCAACCGACGGCACCTTCCAGTAGTACATTCGGGCTCCTGCGGCGCCGCCCAGGCAGCGGGAGATCACTGCGTACAGGCCAGCAAGGGCGGCGGCAGGGGCTTCCCGAAGTGGATGGTCCCAAGCGCAAGGGATGGCGACGGCGACGGTGTGGTCTGCGAAAGGTAAACGCCTCACATGCGTTGGGCCACACTGAAGAAGCGCCGCATTTCTGCGGCACTTCCGAACTACACGACGACGCTCAGCATCACTCATTGGCGCGAGCCATCCAGTCGCCGTTGGTCCCAGGCCGCAACACGACTGTGCAGTATCAACGTAAGCCACGACGTCGGTAGTCCGTAGTACCTGCAACCCGACTGCAACCACGATGCGACCGTCGCTGACGAACGGCGACGTGGGCCACCCCAAAATGGGGCAGCCAATTTCGTTTCTGACGGGTGCACGGTAGGCCGAGTACGCGGCACTTCACCCGTCGATCACGCGGCCCGCGCCCAACTCGGAGAGGCAAAGGCGACGATCCCAGCCCGGGCATAGGTTGACTGCAACAAATGGCGCGGCCTCTCCCCTACGACATGGATCATGCCAAACTGAAAGGCAGCAGAGAACGATGCGAACTCGCAGGGCGACTCGGTTGAGTCGCCCTTTTTTCGTGCCCGCAAATTCACGGGCCAGCGAAAGAAGCCCCACGAGGCACCCAGGAACGTGTCGTCACGGCAAACCTCTGAACGCAACAACCAGATGCGCCGAGAACCTCAGCATCATCGCAATTGCCGATTGAACCCGTCTCGTCTCCGGCAATTCGACATTTGCCAGTCCAACGCACTCGGAAGCCAAAGTTCCGGATGAGACATCAAGCACTGGGCGCTGAGCGTGCCATTTCGGGTTTTCAACCAAGGAGATCCAATGACCCCCTACATCAACCCGCTGGGATTCATCGACCGACGCACCCAGAGGGGCGTGCGTTTCCTGCTCACTGATCCCGACGATGCCCGCATCCTCAAATCAGGAACTCCGGTTACCGTCACGCAACCCTCCAGCGAGCGACTTGCGCTCGCCAAAATACGCGGAGAGATTGTCGCCGTAGGCTACGTGACCGCCACCTTTACAATTGTGGAAACCGTTCTTGACCCAGAGTGGCCCGAGAGCGAGGAAACCGTGCGGGAAAAAACTCCCGTGTACCTCGCCAGGAAGGAATCTTTCGAGCCCGACCCCAGCAGAATGCTCACCCCAGAGCAGGCGGAGAGGATATGGAAGCTGTCTCGTGAGTACAACAACATCCTCCGAAACGAACGGAGCGACGACGATAAACCCACGAACTCGCCCCGTGGCTGGCCCCCAACCCAGGTTGATGGCCGTGGTCCGTTTCCTCAGCAACTTGACGAATAAGACCCATTCTGAAAAACTACCCGCACCCGGTGAGAAGAGATCAAAATGACCACCAAGGGAAAATCCACTCAGCAGGACTCTATCCTGAACGAAATCGTCCATTGCGCGTTCTGCGGAACCAACATGGTTCTGGATGGCGCCCTCTACATCTGCCCCTGGAAAAGCCTCGGCACAGGGGTCAATTGTTACTCGGCTTCCGTCGACGCCAAGCGCCTGGCCCTCAACCTGATGACCATCCTGGTCAACCGGGTGTTGACACCCGACACGTTGGCCGAGATCGTAGAGCGCATCCAGCGGAGCGCCAATGACAACCTGCGTAACCAGCAGAACAGGCTCGACGACACGGAATCGAAAATCGAGGAACTGAACCGCCGGAAGCTGGACATTCTGACCGACGTCGAGTACGGCGAAGTCCAATTCACGGAGATAGCAGACACTCTCGAAGCCATCGAGGCCGCCAGAGCCGGTTTAGCCTACGAGTCCTCAGTTTCACAGGAGGAAATCGACAAGTTGCAGTTCATCGGCGACCAGGAGGCCATCCAGTCGGTGGCACTGGACGTCGGCACCTACACCGAGTTCGCGGACCCGGAACTTGCCAGGCAACTGGCCGAAACGTTCCTCAAAGACATCCAAATCGGGGATTCGACCGTCACCGTCAGCTACACGCATCCCATTCCGGGACCCGAGAGTGGCGAGCTCATCACGTCGGAAACCTTCCCCTTGCAGTTGGTCTGACGAACAGAGCGCCTGAACCACAAAGGCCGGCCGTTGAAAGCGGCCGGCCTTTTTTGACAGAACTTCACGCCCACCGCAAGGTGTGCATTCCCGCCGCGGACCTGAAAAGCAAGGGAGCATGTCCCTCCGCGGGAGCTGGACAAACAGGAGCCCAGCACGGCGGGTGACCCACCGCGGCACGTCTTGCCGCCAGTCACCAGCGCCGTTCAATCATCGGTGGCAACCGGGTCGCAATCTTCGGCGTCCTGCCGGTCGGCGGCGCTCTGTGCTGACCGAGCATGAAACTCCCTGGCGGCAGCGGGCATTCGTTCCCAGCCCACGTCCAGGCCAACCTCTTCGCCCGTATCTGCCCCAGGTCGCCTGACCTCCCGGCTCATCTGCATCAACCGGTCAGCGATCAGCTTGTGGAGCGCTGCACTCATGTCCTCTGGCATAGCATAATTGCTGCGCCCATTCTCTTCTGAATTTCGTCCTGCCTGCTGCGGCGGACCCTTGCCTGATTCTGTTGACATCCGATATACTGACTTTACCGATCTTGTCGGCGCTTGAAGATTTTCAGCAATTGCTGTGGGCTAAGTATAGCAGATTTTAGCGACAATCAATCGCCCGATTCACGGAGGGAAATGCACCGCCATGATAGAACAAACGAGCGGACACAGTCAACGGCGCGATGACACCGAAAACGACGATGGAGAAAACCCAAAGCCGGAAACCATCGGCGAGTTGTTGAAACTACTGCGTGGCGACCGCACCTTGCGGCGAGTCGAAACCGACACCGGAATTTCGAATTCGTACCTGAGCAACCTCGAAATGGGGCGTAAGCAGCCCGGCATCAAATCCCTCTCGAAACTGGCCTCTTACTATGACGTGCCTCTGAACGGGCTGCTGTACAAAGCCGGACTTCCCTACGACTACCGGGCCGCGAATCGACACGAAGTGCTCACCAACCCACGGGCAAACCAAGATGAAATTCTACGCAGCTACGAATTCGTGCTGACCGATCCGCATCTGGCCCTGTATGAAAAGCCGGCGGAAGCCCCTCCGGTCGATACTCAGAAGTTCGTGGTCAAACTGTACGAGCACTACACGGGCAAGAAATTGCTGTAATCAATGCCAAGGAGCCCCATATGCCCGCCAAGGAAAAAACCAACCTTGCCTACTCGTACTCGCGAAAGTCCGGCCCTGGCCGGAACCAACTTTCGCTCTCTGGACAGCACAGGGATGAGTTGCTGTACATGGAACGAAATGGATTGGTCGAACTTGAACACTTCGAGGACATCGGAACAGGCCTCGACACCGACGACAGAGACGGTTTCCTCAGGATGATCGCGAAGGCCCTAGACCCTGCGAACAGAGCTTCGCACCTGGTCTTCTACGACCTGTCCAGGTTCACCCGAAGCAAGATCGACCCGCATGTCTACCTCGAATTGTTCGACGAGCACGACATCACCGTCCATACCGTGATGGACGGTGAACGCTCCGAGACTGACGACATCGCTTGGGACATCAAGTTCTCGCTCAACCATGGTCAATCCAGAATGATCTCTCTTCTCTCCATGAGGGGTAAGCGGGACGCCATCGAGGCCGGTTTCGCCCCCAGCTCGAAAATCCCTTACGGATACAAGCGCGGTTGGGTGACCTCGGGACAAAGCCAGAGTCCCATCTACGTGCCGCACGAAGTTCACGCCGAGCACGTCAAAATGATGTTCCAG
The DNA here is from genome assembly GCA_002238825.1 of SAR202 cluster bacterium bin87. Classification (GTDB taxonomy): domain Bacteria; phylum Chloroflexota; class Dehalococcoidia; order Lucifugimonadales; family UBA3495; genus Bin87. The sequence continues at coordinate 21,506 of MPNC01000009.1, forward strand.
ATGAGAGACGAAGGCAGCACCACCGGCGACATCATCATGGAACTCTACCGACGGGAAATCCCGAGCCCAAAGGGCCACCCCATATGGCCAAAAGCCTCCGTAATTAGGATCTTGCGCAACCGCGCATACCTAGGGGAAGCGGAATTCTTCAAAACGTCCAGGTCGAAGTTCCCCAGAAACCGCCGGCAATTCGAGCAAACCACGACCGAAGGTGCCCACGAACCCTTGGTCGAACCAGAACGTTTCAAGCGTGTGCAGAAATCAATAGATGATGCTGGCCGGCACGGAACAGCTTCGCCGAGGTCCCACGACAGTCCCAATCCGCTTAGCGAACGGATCAAGTGCACAACCTGTCACACCGACCCTGGCACCACTCCTCCCAACATGATCGTGAAGAACAGCAAAAACGGCAAGAAGCTGACCTGCAGCAGAAAGAAAAACAACGGCGTGGCGTTCTGCCAGTCAAAAGACGTCCCGTTGGATCCTTTCCTGAACCTCATCGTAAGCGCCCTTCTCGAGAGGGCCATCACCAGAGAGGTCATGGAAGACCAGATCGAGCACATCAAAGTGAACAGCGCCCAGTTGGTCTCCGAGGAGAAGGAACGCCAGGCCGCCATCAAGAAACGCACCAAGGCAATCGAAAGAGAAGAAGCCAGCCTGGCCAAGACCATTGGCAGCTACAAGGATACTCATCCAACGGCGACTGCCCGTCTCATGGACGACCTGGAGAAACTGGGACTGGAGAAAGCGGACCTCGAAGCCCAAAGACGCGACCTAGACGATGAGGTTTCGGAAACCATCACATTTGCCACCGAGCCTGAAGCGGTCATCGAAGCCGCGCTGGATCTGAGGACCTACCTGGAAGCTGACGACCCATCCACGGCGAAGAAGTTCCTGAAGGGATTTATCAAGCGAGTGGACGTCACCGAGGGGGTCGCCACCGTTTTCTTCGGCTTTCCACTACCGGGCACGAAGGAAACTCCGTCCGGACACTCGGCTACGTTATCGTTGGACGATGACGAAATTCTTTTGGACAACCGTATCCCCGCTTTCGCGGGAACCCAGAATGGCGCTATTCACAACGGACTATGGATTCCAGCTCTCGCCGGAATGACGGTTGGGGATCCTCCACAATCATATGACCCTGGTTCCAGGAACAGTCGAGCTATTATGGATTCAAGCCACCGGATGCCCGCTTTTGACGGATGCCGCAGTCCGATGGACGGATTGGGCGCTCCCCCAGGTTTGAGATAGTTTCTTACTCCTCGTCCTCTTTCCAGGAGATGAAACGGCCGGGGGAAATGATGATCAGGGTCAAGCGTTCGTCGGCCAGAAGTTCCGCGGCGAACTCGGCGCCTCGCTCATCGCCCTCGTAGAGGACGCACGTCCGGCGCACCATGTCGTCCAGCCCGCTGTCGGTGATGGTGGCCGTGCCCTCCACCGTCACAAAGGAATAGGGGTGATCCGGGGTGCAGACGCACAGGGAGACGGTGGAATTGCGGCGAATGTTACGCACCTTGACCGCCGATCGGTCGGCCATCACCAACGCCTGACCGTTATCCCAAAGGAACCAGACCGGCGCCACGTGGGGAGTGCCGGTGGGCCGCATGGTGACCAACTGCGCCGTTCGGGGCTGGGATAGAAATTCATCCACCTCTGCCGTGTTCAGTGTTCCCAAGGTATTTCCTCCTGCATCCTCTCGCGACCACGATGCCATTCATCAATATACCGAGACCATGTTAGCGCAAATGCAGCCGGTGGCGGGTTTTTGGTAACGGGCCGCCGTTGGAACTCCGGCGCCGGATGGGGACCGGCTCGACGCCCGGGTCATGGCAGCACCACGCGATCTGACATCGGTGTGATCCGGATTGGCGGGCGAAACCAACATCGCAGCCGCCCGGCGTCGCCGCGCCACTCAACCATCATGTCCTCTGGGCTGGATCGGCGCTGTCTACAAAGACATGCCTGCAAATAATCGAAATGCCCTGCGGACCGGGTCACGGTTGCTGAGGGTGGGCGTACCGGAATTTGGATTACCCTTGCGTCACGTCCGCCTCGCTGGTGCCGGTCAGTTCGTAGGATCGGTTGATGAACGTCCCGACGGCCAGGTTTATCTCCTCGCGGAAACGGTCTCTATCGACGTCGTTCATACGGAATGCGGTACCGCTGTACCGGTAGTTTACGGCGTAGAGGGTGAGCCAGTTGTCCGGCCCCCCGGCGTAGCCGGCGTTGGGAAACGAGGTGTAGTTGATCAGCAATCGCAGCTGCGCCGCCGCCAGCGTGTTGGCCTCTGCGGGGTCGCCGAGGATTTGGCTGGCGACCTCGCGCAGGTCATGTACCGCGCGGTATTCCAGGCCGGCCGCCGACAGCCAAGCCTTGATGGCATTCTCCACGGCCTGCTGGGCGTGGAAGCCGTACATCTCCTGGTCACTGTCGTCAAAGTCGACCAAGCGATTAAATGCTCGCATGTGGCGGTACGCCGCCTGGAGCCGTTCTTTCACGTCCGGCCAACTGTCGGGATATCCGTCCTCGTAGGCTCCGGAAAGGTCCAGGTTCTCGTCGCTCATTAATACTCCGTCCCGCATTGCCTGCGCGGCCACGTGGTTTTTGGCGCGGCGGCAGTAGTTGAACGTCCGCGCATCCATGGTGACCACGTCCACGCGGAGGCGCGGCGGATGGTCGCGGAAGTACTCGCGGGCAACTCTGGTGGCCAGACCCCTGCCAGCCGACGGGCCGGACTCGGATATGATCAGCAGATCAACGTCGGAGTTCGGACGATGATCGCCCCGGGCCCGGGAGCCGAACAATATCACCGTGTCCGGCGCGACCGCGGACTGTACCGCCCGGGCGACTTCAACGCCAATCCGGTCGGGGGCGCTTACCTGGCCAATGGCGCGTTCCATCATTTGATCATTTCCAAAGGAATGAGGTGGTCCGTCCGTCGCGATTTGGGGGCTCCGTGTGCTGATTCGTACCCAGCCTGGCGGCAGGGAAATGTCAGAATCAGGATTTGCCGGATTTACGGATTAGCAGGATTAGGAGCGCCCTGCACCAAACCGTCTCAATCCGTGAATCCTGATAATCCTGATTCTGACAGTCTCTCCGAAGCGGGCACGCGTGAGGCTCGGTACGGACTCGATTCTAGCACCGGGACCGCGCACGGATCGGGCTCGATGCCATCAGTACTCCAGCATCATGCGCTGCAGTTCGGCCGGATCACTGGTCTGCGTCAGGCCGAGCATCAGCAGGATGCGCGCCTTCTTGGGGTGCAGGTTGTCGGCGACGATGTAGCCCTCCTCGGTGAAGCGGCGGGTCTGAACGACGCGTCCGGTGCCGACGTGGGTGGACAGGACCACGGGGATGCCGGCGGCCTGGGCGTTCTTCAGGCCGGCCATGAACGTCGACGGCGAACCGCCGCTGCCCAGACCGGCGGCCACGATGCCGTCCACGTCGTCCGCCACCAGGGCGTCGATGACCGTGCTGCCGGCGCCGGCATAACCGTAGGCGATGTCGACCCGGGGCAACGCCGCGACGCCGGACACGTCGAACTCCGAGTCGGCGGAATGCCGGCGCTCCGGCCGGCGGTAGTAGACCACCTGGCCGTCGGCGTCGGCGTAGCCCAGGAAGCCCATGTGGCCGGACTGGAACGTCTCCACCCGGTAGGAGTCGGTCTTGGTAACGTCCCGGGCGGACTGGATCTCGTTGTTCAGCACCACCAGCGCGCCCCGGCCGGCGGACTGCGGCGCGGCGGCGATCCGCACCGCGTCCAGCAGGTTGTTGTCGGCGTCGGTGCCCATGGCCGACGGCGGGCGCATGGCGCCGGTGACCGCCACGGGCCGGCGGTCCCGCACGGTGAGGTTGAGGAAGTAGGCGGTCTCCTCCAGCGTGGCGGTCCCGTGGGTCACGGCCGCGCCGGCCGCGTCGGGGTCGGCGGTCAACCGCTCGTTGATGCGGTTGGCCAGGGTGAGCCAGTGGGGCGGATAGACCTCGGTGCTGCCCACGTTGATCACCTGCTCCGGTATGACCTCGGCCAGTTCGTTGGCCTCCGGAACCCGGGCCAGCATTTCCTGGATGGTCAGCTGCTGTCCCCGGTAGCTGTAGTTGGAGAAATCGGTGCGAGACTCGCCAACGAATGAGATGGTGCCCCCAGTGCCAAACAGATACACTCGGCGTCCAGGTTCGTATGCCATTTGAAACCCCCTTGTCGACCGGCAGGATGAAAACATCATTCTACGCCGGCCGGCGCACGTGACTGGCGACGAATCCCGACGCCTGACGACGCTAACTTTGCAAATTGGCCCGCACGCGGGTAGTATACTGGGCCAATCTGTGTGATTTACTTGCGCCGAAGCGCAGCCGTGCACTCTCCAACGGCAGGAATGTTATGACCAACAACCGCTGGGTCCGCAACAGCCTGATCTATCTCCTCATCATCATCGGCGTGATCGTCATCTTCTATACGCTGCTCCCGAGTTTCGGCAGCAGCGAACGCCTGGCCCTCACCGAAGTGCTTCAGCAAGCCCGGGCCGGCCAGATCGAGAGGATCATAGTCGACGGTGAGAAGCTGACCGTCATTCCGACAGTGGGCCGACAGGGAGAGGAAGCCCAGAAGTACAGCAGCCGCATCGGCAAGAACACCGATCTGGAAAGCCTGCTCATCACCACCGGCATCTGGGACCAGGTCAGCGCGCCCGACGTGGAGTACAAGGGCTCCAGCGGCTTCGGCAGCGTCTTCGGCATCCTGCTCAACTTCCTGCCCCTGATCTTCTTCGGCGGCCTGATTCTGCTGATGATGCGGCAGGCCCAGGGATCCAACAACCAGACCATGAGTTTCGGCCGCAGCCGGGCCCGCATGATGCCCTTCAACCGCCCGTCGGTGACCTTCAACGACGTGGCCGGCGTGGACGAGGCCAAGGCCGAGCTGGAAGAAGTCGTCGACTTCCTCAAGTATCCCGAGCGCTTCCTGCAACTGGGCGCGCGCATTCCCAAGGGCGTGCTGCTGGTCGGCCCTCCCGGAACCGGCAAGACCCTGCTCGCCCGGGCGGTGGCCGGTGAAGCCGGCGTGCCCTTCTTCCACATCTCCGGCAGCGAGTTCGTAGAGATGTTCGTGGGCGTGGGTGCGGCCCGCGTTCGTGACCTGTTCGAGCAGGCCAAGCGCAACGCGCCGTGCATCCTCTTCGTTGACGAAATCGACGCCGTGGGGCGCCATCGCGGCGCCGGCCTGGGCGGCGGACACGACGAGCGCGAGCAGACCCTCAACCAGATCCTGGTTGAGATGGACGGCTTCGAGACCAACACCAACATCATCGTCATCGCGGCCACCAACCGGCCCGACATCCTCGACCCGGCCCTGCTGAGGCCCGGCCGTTTCGACCGCCGCGTCACCCTGGACCTACCCGACGTGTTGGGTCGCGAGGCAATCCTCAAGGTGCACGTGGCCGGCAAGCCCCTGTCCCGCGAGATCAAGATCGACGTCGTCGCCCGCGAAACCCCCGGCTTCAGCGGCGCCGACCTGTCCAACCTGGTCAACGAAGCCGCGCTGCTGGCAGCCCGCAAGAACCAGTCCAGCATCTTCATGCAGGACTTCGAAGAGGCCATCGAGCGCGTTATCGCCGGCCCGGAGCGCAAGAGCCGGGTCATCAACCAGCGCGAAAAGGAGATGACCGCCTACCACGAGGCGGGCCACGCCCTGGTCGCCTGGAACCTGCCCCACGCCGACCGCGTGCACAAGATCAGCATCGTGTCCCGCGGCAACATGGGCGGACACACCACCCTGCTGCCCGAGGAAGACCGCTATCTCTGGACCAAGAACCAGTTCCAGGACCTGCTGTCCGTCATGATGGGCGGGCGCGTGGCCGAGGAACTGATCTTTGACGAGGTCACCACCGGCGCCAGCAACGACATCGAGCGCGCCACCAAAACGGCCCTGGGCATGATCAAGCGGTACGGAATGTCCCCCACTCTCGGCCCCCGCACCTTCGGCAAGCGCGAGGAGATGGTGTTCCTGGGGCGCGAGATCAGCGAGGAGCGCGACTACGGCGACAAGATCGCCGAGGAGATTGACGACGAGGTCCGTCACCTGATCAACAACTCCTACCGGCATGCCCAGCAACTGCTCATCGACCACAAGCCCAAGCTGGTGCAGGTGGCCGAGTACCTGATCGAGCACGAGGCCATCTCCGGCGACGCCCTCACCAAGCTGTTCACCGACGATATCCCGGGCACCGAACCGGAACCGGCCTGGCCGGAAGCGCCCACGCCTTCGCCCTATGCTCCGCCGGCTCCCCCGATTACCCAGGGCGGGCCCGTGCCCAGCCCCGCGCCATCCTTCGGCAGCGCAAGCACCCCGGAACCAATACCGGGCGCATCGCCGGGCGACGACTGACGCGCGGAGCCAGCCGACGGCAAGTTACCTTAGGGGTGGGATCGGATCCCACCCCTAAGCATTTGTGGCGTGCGCCTTCTCGTGGCCACACGTCACGGTGGGACAAGGCAAGTTGTAGGTGCTAAACCCAGTTCCGGACCGAAGCGTGAACAGAATGACCAATGGGGAAAAAGCACAAGCCATGCTCGCTTCCCCGGCAGGATGCGCACTCATTCTCGACGTATCAGAGAACTCGCACCTGCCGCTGGAATACTTTGCCCAGCCGATGGAGAGTTTCTGGCTGGCGGCGTCAGCCATTGACTGGTGTGACTGGCGCCGCGGGAAGCACGGAGCAGAAAACCGGAGCCTAGCGCTGGCCGATGCCCAGGACCACACAAACCTAGCCCTACAGATTGTCAGCGACCCTGCGTTCGATTGGTGGTACGAACCCTTGGACTTGAACAGCCAAATCTGGGTCTCACCGCAGATGCCCCACGGCTCAAATTTTCGTTACCCCGAGCCCGACCCGTTTGATCCCAAAAGCTGGCGTCCTCCGGGAACACTGGACGGACTCGACCTGGAGGGCGATCCGGTGCCCGACACCTACGCCCAGAACACCTCTACACTGAGGGGTATAACCACCTCCCAGATCACTGCTTACGCCAACTACGTGGTTGACCATATCAGCCACTTTCCCCTTGCGGCTTGGCAGTTGCAGTTCCAGCAGGACGTCAGAGTGTGGGAGATCAACCATCCGGCCGATTGGCACACGCTGTGCCTGGAATTCCCGCACCACGCACCCGACGGAAGGCTGCAACCCAACTGGCCGGAAGTCTCCGAAAAGTGGGACGGCATCCACATTACCCTCAGCGGGATGCTGACATGCGAACAGGTCAGATACGAAATGGACGGAGAGTGGTCGATGATGCAGTTCTGGCACAGCGAAGAAACGAAGTGGCTCAACCGGTTGCAGATCAGCGGCAAGCGGATGCCGGATTTTCAACGAGAAGCGCACAGGCTGGACGACCGGCTCCGGCGGTTTCCCTATAGGTTCAAGCCTGGTCCGTAACCGTCTGAAGCGACGACTACACGGGGCCTGCGCTACCAGTGAGATACCGCGCGAACGAGTCGTGGGACAATCCTCACAATACGGGGGCGTGTTTGAAACCCGCCCCTATCCGGTTTCGTCCTCGCCGTCGCCGCTGTCCCCCGTCTCCGCGTCGAGGGGCAGGCTGCGGTAGTAGAGCCCCCACTGCTGCATCAGGCTCTCCACGCGGGGGTCTTTCAGCGCGATGAGCTCTCGGAAAAAACCGGCCATGGCGTGGGCCGGGCGCAGCTCGTCGGTGCACACCCAGCTGCGGTCTCCGGGCACCGCGTAGATGAGGCCGCTCTGGTGCGGGCAGGTCACCTGGACGCGCGCCATATCCTCGCCGGTCTTGACGGTTATCCCCTGGGGTTGCGGAGGGTTCTGCTGGTCGCCTGGCGTTATCTGAACTGTCGTATTCATAATGCAAACATCCTGATCTTGCTCATGCGTACCCAGTTTGCGGCGGGGCAACGTCAGAATCTGGATTTACAAGATTTGGGGATTATCAGGATTGGAACCGTTCCGTAATGGAGATATCCCAATCCTGCCCAATCGTAAAATCCTGTTTCTGACGATTTGCAAAAATGTGTACCGATAAGCCTGATGTTGACTGCCCCGCGCGGCCCGCGGCATCGACCTCGAAACACCGCCCAATGCGGCCAGTCGATTATAAACCGCCTGCCAGCGTTGATGTTATACTGTCTCGGCCAACCGTCCAAAAATTGTACTGGAAATCGCTGATTGCGCCGGTCGGTCCCGACACAACGGTTGACATTGATCTGGGACCGACCAGCAACTGCATAAAGGATACTTACGTATGTTCACACCCGGGGGAGGTCAACAACCGCCTCGTCAACCCGAATTCGACCTTGAACAACTCCTCGGTCGCGTACGCGGCATGTTTGGTGGCTCCGGTGGACGCCTTGGCGGTGGAAACCTGAGCATTTTGATTCTGGCCGTGGTCGCCCTGCTGATAATCATCTGGGCCGCCACCGGAGTGTACACGGTAAGCCCCGGTGAGAACGCCGCGCTGCGGTTGTTCGGAGCCGTCCAGGGCGCGCCGGTATCGGAAGAAGGCCTCCACTGGTGGTGGCCGGCGCCGGTGGGCAACAAGGACGTGGTGCTGGTCACCGAGACGCGGCGCATGGAGCTGGGCTTCCGCTCCAACGAAGCCGCCGTCAATACCCCGTTCCTCGACGAAGCCCTGATGATTTCCGGCGACCTCAACATCGTCGACGTTCAGATGGTGGTGCAATACCGCATCAGCAACCTGAACAACTTCCTGTTCAAGGTTGACGATCCCGGCGAGCCCGTCCGCGGCATACCTGAGGGACGCCCCGACGGGCGCACCCTCAAGGACGGCGCGGAAGCGGCCCTGCGTCTCGTGGTGGGGCAGCGTTCCATCGACGACGTCCTGGTGCGCGGTCGTGAGTTGGTGGAAACCGACACTCGCCAACGGTTGCAGGCCATCCTGGACGAATACGAAGCTGGAATCGAGGTCATCTCGGTGCAGCTGCAGGACGTGAAGGCGCCGGAAGAAGTGCGCGACGCGTTCGACGACGTGCTGCGAGGCCGCCAGGAGCGCGAGACCCGCATCAACCAGGCGCTGGCCTACGAAGCCGACGTCATTCCGAGGGCCAGGGGTGATGCCGAGCGCATCATTGAGGCTTCCGAGGCGTTCAAGCGCGCCCGTATCGAGACCGCCAACGGTGAATCCCAGCGTTTCGTGTCGGTGCTCAACGAGTACCAGCATTCTCCCGAAGTGACCCGCCAACGACTCTACCTGGAAGCCCTGGAAAACGTCTTCCCGGGCGTCACCAAGATCATCGTCGACCCCGACACCGAACCGGTGCTCATTCTGGGACAGGACGGAAACGTCATACCTGCCCCCATCGGTCCCAATCCGTAACCGCAGGTAATCCAGACTGACCGTCTCTCATCCCCGGAGAACCCCCCAATGAGAAACTTGATAATCGTCGCCATCGTCATCATCGTCGGACTTGTCGTGCTGCGCCAGGCCCTGTACGTGGTCGACGTCACCGAGCAGGTCATCATCCTCCGCTTCGGCGAGGTGGTGGACACCAAAACTCAACCAGGCCTGAGCGTCAAGGCGCCCTTCGTGGACACCGTGGTCCGGATGGACAAGCGGATCCTGCGCATTGACGCGCCCCCAGTGTCCATGCCCGACCAGGACAAGGAAAACCTGGTAATCGACATCTACGCCCGCTACCGGATCACGGATCCGGTGCAGTTCCGCAAGACCCTGCAAACCGAGAGCACGGCCCGGAGCCGCCTGGGGGACATCGTGACCTCCACCCTGCGTGACCGCGTGGCCCTGCGGGACCGGACCGACATCATCGGCGCCAAGCCGCTGCGGGACGACAACGGCGAGCCAGTGGTGGACACAGAAGGGCTGCCGCTGGTGGAGGCACAGGAAACCCGTACGCAAATCCTGGACGAAGTGCTGCAAGCAGTCCGCGAGACCACCCAGGGGGACAATTTCGGCATTCAGATAATCGACGTGCGCATCAAGCGCGCCGACTTCCCCGAAGCCGTGACCGCGTCCATCTACACCAGGATGCGCGCCGAGCGTAACCGTATCGCCGCCGGTTTCCGCGCCGAGGGTGAAGAGGAAGACCGCAAGATCCGCGCCGCCACCGACCGCGACCGCGACATCATCCTGGCCGAGGCCGAGCGCGAATCCAACAAGCGGCGGGGTGAAGGCGAGGCCGAGGCCATCAGCATTCTGGCCGAAGCGCTGAACCGCGACCCGGAACTTTTCGCCTTCCTGCGCAGCCTGGAGGCCTACCAGCGCATCATCCGCCAGCAGGACACCATCATCCTGTCGTCAGACGCGCCACTGTTCAACTACCTGGCTGGCCCCGCTCTGCCGCCGACGGCGGGCAACTAAAGCGGTATCCCGCTCGAACCCGCCCGTGAACCGATATCCGTAGGGGCCCATGACCACCAGGCCAAAAGAACCCGAGGTCGCGGAGCAAACCGCTGCCGCCGGTAGCGCGAGCGTGGAACCGACGGGTTCCGTGGTGCTGCGCCTCGATGCCCTGGGCATGGACTTCCTCGCCGCCGACTTCCCCTCGCGGTTTATCGAGTTCTGTGAGGCCAACGACGACTACGATATGGAAGTGAACGAGGCCGGGGAGTTGGTGATTCTGCCTATGGTGGGTTTCAGAGGCAACCGGCAAGAAACTGAGCTGAACACCGAACTGACCCTCTTCCGGAGGGCCAACGGAGGGGTCAACGCCTCTCAGACCAGCCGGTTCCGGCTCGCCTCCGGCGCGATCCGCGGGCCCGACGCCGCCTGGATCACGCAGGAACGCTACGACGCCGCCACCGAGGAAGAGCGCGAGACCGTCTTCCCCGGCGCGCCCGACTTCGTCGTCGAGATCAGGTCCCGCACCGACAACCTGGCTCCATTGCAGCGCAAGATGCAGCTCTGGATGGACGGCGGCGCTCGCCTGGGCTGGCTCATCGACCCGCCCAACCGCCGGGTTTACGTCTACCGCGCCGGCCAAGCCGAGCCGGAAGCGCTGGAAGACCCGGAGACGCTGGACGGCGAGGACGTTCTGCCCGGCTTCTCCTTCGGCGTGCGGCAATACATCTTCGACATGCAATAGGGGCGGGTTAGAAACCCGCCCCAGTCTTTGGTATCCGATCCGTGGGATCGGATCCGTTCGCGGTGTCAGCGTCCCGCGATGCGACGTCCCTCGACCAGGCCGCCAGCCGTGCGCGTGGGCGCGGTGATCAGGATGCTGAACCCCTGTTCCAGCCGCATGGGCACTTCTGCCTCCGTGCAACCCACGGCGCAGGGCACGCCGGCGTTCTTGCAGGTCTCCAGGATCCGCAGCAGCATCTCCTGAACTTCGGGGTGGCCGGCGTTGCCCTTGTGCCCCAGCGCGACGGACATGTCGCCGGGGCCGGCCCAGACGGCGCCGATGCCCTTGACCTGGCTCAGAATGTCCGGCAGGTTGCGCACGCCGGTGGGCTCCTCGACGATGCCCATGAGCAGCATGTTCCCATCGGGGTCCAGCGGCCACAGGTCGGCGGCGTCGTAGTACTCTGCGGCGGAGAGGCCCCAGTAGCGCGGCGCGATGCGCTGCCACCAGCCCCGCTCGCCGTGGGGCTCGAAGTCGGCCACGCCCGGCACCTGCGGATACCGCGCTGACTGCACGGCGGACATGGCTCCCTCCACGGTATCCAGGTGGGGCAGGATCAGCCCGTACACGCCGGTGTCCAGGGCCTGCTTGATGACCCACTGGTTCTGCTCGCGGGTGTTGGGCGGGATGCGCACCACGGGGGTGGGATCGGCCATGAGGCCACCGCCCTCGGCGACGCGTTTGCGGTTGAGCAGGAACTGGAGCGAAGTGCGCAGGTTGTTGAAGGACAACCCCTCGTGCTCCATCTCGATCATCACCATGTCGTAGTCGGAATCGGCAAAGTACATCATCTCGTCCAGGTTGCCGTTCCAGATCAGGCCGGTGCCGAACACCGGCTTGCCTTCCTCCAGCAGCTGGATAACCTTGCTGTAGCGCGTGGCCGCCATGGTTGTGCCTCCTTCTCGCTGTCGTGTTGTAATCGTAAGGGCGACGCATGCGCCGCCCCTACATGGTAATGGGTTCCATATTCCGGATTCACGGACGAATGATGATTCGCCCCTACTCTCATCCTTTGATCGCCGCCTCGAAATCCGAAGCATCCTCGTAGGGCCCGACTATTGCCAGGCGAAAGGCGTCGGCGTCCACCAGCCGCTGGGCGGCGCGCAGCACGTCGTCGGGGCCAACCGCGTCGATGCTGGCGGCGGTCTCGTCGGGCGTGGTGATCTCGTCCATCAGCAGTTCCTGCGAGGACAGCCACGAGGCCACCGCGCGGGAGTCTTCCATGCGCATCAGCAGGCGGCCCTTGATGTACTCGCGGGCCTTGTGCACCTCGGATTCCGGCGGGGCCGTGAGCAGGCCGGCCAGCTCCCGCCGGGTGGCCGCTACCGCCTCCACCGCCCGGGAAGGCTCGGTTCCGCAGGACACCACCAGCGCGCCGCAGTCGCGGTAGCTGCTCAGCGAGCTGTGGCAGTCGTAGGTCAACCCCAGGTTCTCCCGCAGGTTCTGGAACAGCCGGCTGCTCATGCCGTCGCCCAGCAGCCCGTTGAGCACGGTGGCGGCGTAGCGGTCCGGGTCGTTCAGGGCGAAGCCGGGCAGTCCCAGGCAGATGCTGGTGTCCTCGGTGACCCGATTTTCCAGCAAGATGGACGGCGCGTCGTGCGCGGAAGCCGACACCGGCTGCCACGTCAACGACTCGCCGGGCGCCCATGCCTCGGTTGCGTCCGCGACGAAGCGCACCGTCTCGTCGTGGTTGATGGCGCCGGCGATGCCGATGGTGGTGTTGTTGGGGCGATACTGACGCTCCATGTACCGGCTGACGTCGTCGAGGCTGATGGCGGTTACGGACTCCGCAGTGCCGCCCACGTCCCGGCCCATGGCCTGGTCGGGCCACAGCGCGCGGTCGATGAGCAGGTCGCACACCTGGGCCGGATAGTCGTTGGTCATCCGCAGCTCGTCGAGGATGACCTCCCGCTCCTTCTCCATTTCGGCTGGGTCCATGAGCGGGTTCAGGATCAAGTCGAAGATCACCGGCAGCGCCCGGTCGGCGTGGACGCTGGCCACCTTGCACCAGAAGGAGGTCATCTCCCGGTCGGTGGCGGCGTTCATGATGCCGCCGACGCCTTCCACCGCCTCGGAGATCGCCAGCGCCGTCGGCCAACGCTGGGTACCCTTAAAGGGCAGGTGCTCCAGGAAGTGGGACAGGCCGGCGAGTTCGTCCGGCTCGTAGCGCGATCCCGCGCCCACCGAGACGAACATGGAAACGCTGCGAGTGTGCGGCATCTCTGCCGTCAGCACCCGCAGCCCGTTATCGAGAACCGTCTTGCGGTACATCAAACTCCTAACTTTTCACAGCTGATCCGGCCCATGCCGGAATCCGGGAGTTCAACCCACCAGCATCCGGTCCTGCTGGATTCCCGCGTACGCAGGAATAACGGTTTTAGATCGACACCACTCAGGTGTTCAGCCAGTCCACGTCTCCCTGCAGGTCGGCCGGGTGGTCCTTGGCCATGAACACGTCGTAGCGGCGCGTGGCCTCGGCGATGGTGGTGTTCTCGGGCCCGTGGCCGGGGTACACGTAGGTGTCGGCTGGCAGGGTGAGCAGCTTGGAACTGATGCTGTTGAGCAATTGTCCCAGCGCCTCGGGGCTTCGAGACCTGCCCGGGCCGCCGGGGAAGAGGGTGTCGCCGGAGAACAGGAAGCCGCCTACCACATAGCAGGTCGAGCCGTCGGTGTGACCCGGCGTGTGGATGCACTGGATAGTGCGATTGCCGAACTGCACCGTGTCGCCGTCGTTGAGCTGACGCTGAACCGGGCCGGGCGGGAGGTGGGCATCCAGCTCGCCGATGGCCGCCGGCGCGCCTATGCTGCCGGTGATCTCGTTGTAGCCGGCCAGGTGGTCGCCGTGGCCGTGGGTCACCAGTATGGCCTGGACGTCAACGCCGGCCTCACGGACCTCGTTGATCATCTTCTCCGGCTCGTCCGGCGTGTCGATGCACACGGCCTGGTTGGTCTCGGGACAGATGACGATGTAGCCGTTGTTGCCGAGGCTCCCCATGTTTTCAATCTTGTGGACGGTGACGTCGCCCGCCCCCTGCGCCTGATGATGAACTGGCATGCTGGTGCCCTCCTGTGGGTTGGTTCGATGGAGTTGCGGATGAATTGTAACAAACTGGGATGGAGGCGGGTTGGGGACGAGGGGTTCGCTGCCAAGTTTATTTCGGGAGAGGACCCGCTGGTAGGCGTACCAGTGCAAAGTTGCGGGCTGCCAAATGACCCAGCAAGACCCGAAGCGTACAGAAACGCCGGGCCACATCCCCTACGCCAATATTGAACTGCGATAACCTGGATTGCGGAGATTTGCTCGGACGATTATCATAAAGCCTAAGCCAAGCGCCACTATGCTCTCAAGCTGATTGCGCATCATGTGGTCATTTACATTGTCAGCAAATCGCCGCATTTCAGGAGTTCGTCATGCCGTTCGCGGAAGATATCAAACACCTTGCCAACCGCATTTCGGGGTTAAAAGAAAGACTCCAAAACAACGAAGAAGCGACCAAAACTGCATTGGTTCTGCCATTCTTTGCCGCTTTGGGTTACGACTTTACCAATCTTGACGATGTCGAGCCGGAATTCGATGCCAGTTGGGCGGACCTTAAGGGGTGGAAAGCCGATTATGCACTGATGTCTGCAGGGAAACCAGTTGTCATCGTTGAATGCAAGCCCGTTTCTAACAACTTGGAGAGGGTAACGCCACAACTTGGGAAATATTTCTATTCAACTGAAGCTTCCGTGGGGCTGGTGACCAACGGGATCCTTTACAAATTTTACACCGATCAAGACAAAGAGAATGTTATGGATGACCACCCGTTCTGGGTTCTTGATCTAGAGAGCCTCAGCGACTTGGATCTCGAACAATTGGCAAAGTTTGCAAAGGGTGAGGATTTAACCCAAGCTGTGGAAGCAGCCTCTGCGCTGACGTACATTAGCAGCATCAGAAACAGACTGGCCTCACAACTCGAAAATCCTGATGACGGGTTTGTTGATCTCTTCGGGCGTGAATTACACTCGAGTGGTAATTACACTCAACAGATTCGCGAGAGGTTCAGGCCGTTGGTTCAGACTGCTTTTCAAGAGTTCATAAGGGACCAAATCATTAGGGGTGCTGGTCGCGCAGCGGAATCCATAACACATCGTGCACCGATATCACCAGAAGCAGAGACTGCGACTGAAGACCTCCTTGATGTGGCTGATCCGGAGGAGCTTAATGTGGGCCCCGAACATCAGCCGACACCCGAAGAGTTAGAAGGGTACGAGATCGTCAAAACTATCATAGGAAATGTATTTGACGGTGACCAAGTGACAATCCGAGACGCGCAACAATATTGCGCCATCCTCTGGGACAACAACAATCGGAGACCACTTTGTCGTTTGCACTTCAACAGGTCACAAAAATACATCGGCCTTTTCGACGGCACCAGGGCCGAAAGTGGCGCTCTGATCGAGAATCGATACCCTATAGAAACCGTCCAGGAAATCTCGAAGTTCGAAACGGAACTTGTGGAAACAGCGCGTAGATATCAATCGGAGTAAAGAGCCCGTTGCGCACACAGCGCAATCCGGCATACCCGTGAGAAACTGCTACCCGCCCAGGCGCGCCCGCATGCCGTCCGGCACCTGGCGGATGCGGCGGCTGAAGGCGGTGTCCCAGCGCATGGGGACCTGGCGGGCCGCCTCGGTGCACAGCGCCGCGCCGTTGAGGTAGTCGTCCCGGTGGATGTACTCGGCGGCGATGGAACCGTCCTCGGCGCCGTTGTGGTAGTTGCCCAGGGGGAAGGCGACACCCGTGGAGCGATAGCCCCAGGCGTTGAAGGCGCTGGCCTCGCAGACGCCGCCGCTCATCAGCTGGCGCTGGCAGCGGAAGTCGGTCTGGTTTGCCGTCAGTATCTCGCGGGCGCGGATCAGGGCGGATTCGGCGTCGGCGTTGAAGGTGCTGCCGGCGTCGCCGACGCGGATCACCGGCCCGCCGCCGATCACCGCGCCCGGCAGCGTCCGCGACGACTCCAGCGACACCACCAGCGTGTCCATCGGTAGAGTTCGCGCCTCGGCCAGCAGCCGCGCGCCCACCAGGCCCACCTCCTCGGCGCGGGTGAACAGCCCGTACACATCGCCGGCCGACGGGTCACCACGCAATGCCGACAGGGTCGCCAGGATGCAGGCGCAGCCGGCCAGGTCATCGGCAGCGCGCATCACGATGCGGTCGTCCTCGATGCTGAAGTCGGGCAGGTCGAACACCACCGGCGAAGGGATCGGCACATCCTCATCGCCTGAGCCGGTCAGCCGGATCTGCGCCCGCCGCTCGCGCTCCTCGCCGTGGGGTCCCACGGTCTCGGCGGGGATGCGTTGGCCTCCCGGCAGGACGATGTGCAGGGGCACGCCGGCAGCAAAGGATCCAGCCGGCACGCCGCCCAGGGCCTTGCCGATGAGATAGTCGCCGTCGCGACCCACGATCTCGAAACCGGGGTGGTCCATGTGGGCCATCAGCGCGACGGGCGGGTGCTTCTCGGCGTCCGTGCCGGCGATGCGGGCGATGATGTTGCCGAAGTTGTCGGTCCGCCAGGACACGCCGATCTCGGTCAGCGTGTCGCGGACGGCGGTGGCCACGCCCTGCTCGTGAAAGGCCACGGCCGGCTGCGCCCCCAGGCGAGCCAGGAAATCCAGCGCGCGGGCGTTGTAGTCATTAAGGTTGTTGGTGCTCAAATCAGTTACCTCTGTGTGATGCTTCACGGGTCTTGCCGCGAAGCAATGACGCGTTTCACGTGACAGGTTCCAAAGGGTTAGACCTCGGCGGTTTCTTCATATTCCGCGATGATCGTGTCGCTCATATGGGCGAGGTGCTGTGTTTGTTCCAATGCATCTATGGAGTCATACGGCAGGAAAGAGCATTGCTCATAGAGAGGTCCTCGGTCCAAAAGCGAGAACACGGGCCGCCTGATTTCGCGCAGCACTCTTTCACGCTTGTCTGGCGGGGCGACGATGTGCAACCGAATGTCCATGTTGGGTTGAAGGGCCAGCAGATCTGCCATCCGTAACAATCCTGAATAAATCGCAGTCGTGTGTTCGATTTCAAATGCCCGCGCCATAGATCGCCCTTTGAGCCAAAGCACGTCAATCTGTTCCACGGTCCTCAGTGTATTGTCGTCATAGTTCAGCGGCAGTACGTCTAGGAATTTTTCGCGCATAGATTCCGGAACGAGATCGAGCACCCTCCCCTTATCGCTCTTGGGTACCCAGATGAGAAATCCCATTTGTGCTCCGATCTGCGCCACTTTCGCCTGATATCGAATCGATTCGCGACTATCCTGAGCCGGATCAGTCTCGACAGCCTCCAATTCATGTGAGGTTTCATCTTCCTCGTGAACTGGCACCTCAACCTCTACTTCTCGGTCCAAAGTCCGGACACGCTTTTTACGGGCAAGTTGGCGTCTGTCCCTGTCGGTGAATGGATACTTAGCCGGGTTTTGCCGCTGTTCGTTTAGCAGCTGCAAGAGGAAGTTTCCGTCACTATCCTCGATGGTGTTCAGAGAACTGCGAAAGAACCCTGTCCAGTATGGGTGACCCATGTCGTATTGATTGGTGATTGTCAAGTTTTGCCAAACGTGCGGGTCCCGGATGGGTACGGCCAACTCCGGTTCCAAGAGGGCGATAGGTTGGACTTTGAACCGCACATGATATGGATCGGGATTGTCCAATATCGGGCTGTCATCGAAATAAGGACCCAATTCTACCTCGAGTGCTCCACACCACCGAGATAGCCTGGTCAGGTAGCAGAGGAATATATCCCCTGACTTGACGCGCTCTTCAGCCAATCGCTGTTGGCGTGCTCGGAAGCCAGTGATGTTCGCGCCAGCCTCATTGAAAGTTTGCCAAGTCTCAGGAGTGAATAGATCCAGGTGATATTTCATACAACCCTCTTGGCAGTCCGTCAGTTACCTCTGCCAGCGAAACAGGCTCCATACCGGAGCGGTGGAGTCGGGGAGCAGGTCTCCGCCGTCGATGGTGTCGTCCTCGCCCAACTCTATAGGCTCGGCGTCGGGCCGGTATACGGTGATGATGGTGGTGTCCGGGTCGGCCACCCAGACTTGCCGGGTTCCAAAGCTGAGCCACATCTCCACCTTGCGGCGCAAGGCGAAGCATCCGTCGGTGTACGATTTCACTTCCACAATCAGGTCGGGAGCAAGGTTGGGGTAGCCTGTCGTGCCCTCAGGTATCCTGCCGGGCGCAATCCACGCCACGTCGGTAGACCGGACCGTATCGGGCGCAACTTCCAGCAGGTATCCAGGGTCACCTGCGGCCACTTCCCCGTAATTGCGTGGATAGACGAACGTTCCCAATACCGTTGCTGCCATGGCGACCACAGCGGCTTTCGCGTTTCCGCTGGCTGGCCGCTCGATCAATCCTCCCCGTATGAGTTCGTACCTTTTGCCGTAGCCTCTGGGAAGGCGCAGCAGTTCGTTAGCAGTCATGCTGCTCTCTCCATCCAACGACGGGTTGCCTCCATTCTGCCACCGCAGTATACGCCAGGCAAACGGGGACCATTCTTCGGATGCTATACTGCCGCACGTATATTTTGACCCTGCAAATCCGCCCTCGCGGCGGACCGGAGGTGCGCTTTGCTGCCCAAGTTTCGTGTCAGTCTGGACGAGGCCACGATGGTTCCCGGGGACGACCTGAAGTCCACCGTCGCCGCCGTTTTCGAGAAGATGGGCGTGCCGCCCGAGGACGCCCAGTTGGGCGCCGACGTGCTGGTGCTGGCCGACCTGCGCGGCGTCGACTCCCACGGCGTCTCCAACATGCTCCGCAGCTACGTCAGCGGATACACCAGCGGGCAGATCAACCCGAACCCCGACATGCGGATTGTCCGCGAGACTCCCAGCACCGCCAGCATCGACTCCGACCGCGGGCTGGGCATCATCACCACGCCCAAGGCCATGGACATCGCCATTCGCAAGGCCGCCGAGGTGGGCGTGGGCATGGTCACCCTGGGCAACGCGCGGCACCTGGGTATGGCGTCCTACCACGCCATGATGGCCCTGGAGCACGACATGATCGGCGTGTGCATGACCAGCTGCCCGCCGTCGGTGGTGCCGACCTTTGGCGCCGAGCCGCGCCTGGGCACCAACCCCATCGCCATCGCCGTGCCGTCGCGCAACGAGGCTCCCTTCGTGTTCGACGCCGCCACCAGCACCGTGGCCGGCAACAAGGTGGGCATCGCCCGCCGCCTGGGCGTCAAGCTGGAGCCGGGCTGGCTGGCCGACGCCGAGGGCAACCCCATCATGGAGGAGGCCGACGCGCCCGACAACTACACCCTGCTGACCCTGGGCAGCACCCGCGAGCTGGGCTCACACAAGGGCTACGGCCTGTCGTGCATGGTGGACATCCTGGCCGGTGTGCTCACCGGTTTCGGCTACGGCGCCGTCCCCGGCCGGCCCAACTTCGGCCACTACGTGGCCGCCTACAACGTGGCCGGCTTCGACGACCCCGACCACTTCAAGGACCAGATGGACGAGTGGCTGCTCATGATGAAGACCACCCGCCCGGCTCCCGGCGAGGAGCGCGTCATGGTCGCCGGCCAGCCCGAGGCCGAGATGGAGGAACTCCGCCGCGTCGAGGGCATCCCCCTGCATGAGGAGGTCGTCGACTGGTTCCACGACACCTGCGGCGAGCTGGGCATCGACTGCCCCTTCTGATCGACTGCCCCTTCTGATGGGCTGTCCGTTCTGATGGGCGGCCAGTTCTAGATATTGGTGAACCACAGACAGGTGACCGTGTTGGTCACACCGTTGATGGGGCGGATGCGGTGGCGCATGATCTCGGTGAGGTCCTCCACCGTTCCCGCCTCCAGTTCGACCACCATGTCGTAGGGCCCCAGCACCTCGCGAACCGCCGCGCCGCTGATGGTGTTCAGGCGTTCGACCACCTCCTGCGTCAGGGCGGGCTCCACGTTGATGAGCACGTATGCGTTGGCCGCCATTGCAATGCCTCCTTGAGGGTGATGTGGTTATCGTAACACTGCGTTGAGCTTTGCTCCTTCGTGCCCCGCACGGGTTCGCGGCGCAATGAACACGCCCCCGGTGAGCGCCGGGGGCGTTTCGATTCTGGCTAACCGTGTCCGTATCACTGGTTCGGGTCAGAGGTTGCCGTCAAATATCCGTCGCACCCTTTTGAAGCTGGGAAGATGTTGTTCAAGCACGGCCGGGTTGAGCTTGCTCAACAGCTCGAATGATTTCGGTCCCTTGTCGTATGGCCCTGGGCAGTTCCGGCTGGCGACTTGTAGTGCGTTGAGGATGGCGTGGCGATCCCGTTGTTCCATGTTCTGAACCGCGGGAAGTACCGACTCGTTGAGTCTGGGGCCGAAATGCGCTTTCAACGCTTCCCGATCTGCGACCATCCAGGTCTCCATCGATGTGGTCATGAACATCAGCTGTTTTTCTGTCGCGCCACTGGGCTTGGGCCAGTTATCAACGGCCCCCTGACCAACGTGCTGCCACGTTTGCTCTATGTCGGCCACCGGGTCCTCGCTGTCCACGAGCAACCCTATGAAGTCGGCCGAAGCAGCTTTGGCGTAGGCAATCTTGAAATCGTCGTAGGCGTCGTTTCTGGCTCCACAGGCCACCAGCGCCGGCATCCTGCCTGAAAACCCGCATTTCTCGAACAGCTTTCGGAACCCCTCGCGACACCTGACCTTGCCTTCTTTCGAATTGCCGCCGCCTTCCAGATAGACGCGGGCGCTCACCAGCGGACGCCTCCCAAATCTCCGCGCGTCCACAGCTCGCCCAGCCGGTACTTTTCGAGCCAGACTGCCAGGTCGGACCGATCCAGGCGACGCATGGAGGTCTGGCCGTCGTGCTTCTCGCACACCACGACCGACTCGGGCCGATCGCTTAGTGCGTCGACGAGGATATCGGAGTGAGTGGTGACGATCATCTGGCACCGGCTGGACGCATCCACCAGCAGGTCGGCCAATTTGGGGATCAAGTCGGGATGGAAACCCAACTCCGGCTCCTCGATGCAAACCAGGCTCGGCGGTTCGGGGTCAAGGAGGATAGCGAGGAGGCATAAGTAACGGAGGCTGCCGTCGGACAGGCGTGTAGCCGGGATGGAGAACTCTCCTTCAGTGAAGAAGATCTGGACGGTCCCGCCTTCGATGTTGAGCTCAAAGTCCCGGAGACCGGAATAGAGGTCCCCCAATCTGTCGAACAATTCCATTTTGGCCTGGGGATTTTGCCTGAACCGATTCAGGAACATGCCGAGATTGGAGAAGTCTTCCATCAACGGGTTGGGTTTGACGTCGATACGCTGAGGCTGTCTGATCGCGGATTTAGGACCAAACTCCCACTGGCGATACAAGCTGATGCGTTCATAAAACCTGCTGATCGTCTGGAGTTCGGGAAATTGGATAGGATCTTTCACTTCTGACAGAACCGACTTATCAATTTCGACTGGTCGTTCTTCGGCGCTTTGTTCTGCTCCGCTGACTATAGTTTTTCGTGTGACCGATCCCGGCTTGCGGTCCCAAACAAATTCTCTAACCTCTCCACCGCGGGCGGTCTCGGCGTATCGTATGTTTTCCGTTAGGATTCCGACCCTCTGTGCGACATTGGCGAGCCCGATTTTATGGTGTAAATCGACGGCGAATGCGCCATTGCTTAGCTCCACCTCTACTGACCCTAGAATCCACATTTCACTGCTACCACGCCAAATCCAGTTATGAATTCCTCCATGGGCCCGGATCGGCGTTGCAATGTCCTGAGGTGCGCTACTAAGTAAACCAATCGTTTCCAGCAGGTTAGACTTCCCCGATCCATTGGGCCCAACTAGGATGGTAAGGGCAGGCAGTTCAAGGTCAATGCCTTCTAGCCCGAAGGACAGAAGATTTTGGGCCTTGATCCTGGTCAGCATTGGCAGCGCCATGGCCGCTCCACGGTGAGGATTACTATCCCTCTAATTGTACGTTATCCGTTTTTGGCGCCGCCTCGGCTCCCCATCAATCCTTCAGCGCCGGTATCACTTCTTTGCCGAAGAGCTCTATCGACCGCATGGTGTCGGCATGGGAGAGCTGGCCGCCCTGGGCTTCCAGGAGGATGGAGCCGATGCCCAGCTCGTCGCGGATGTGGCGCAGCTTCTTGATGACGGTGTCGGGGCTGCCCACCACCAGGTGGTAGCGGTCCTGCAACTCCTGGTATGACATCTCGTTCAGGGGCGTGGGACGCCGGGCGGCCACCGCCGCCGCGCCGGCGCGGGACGTGTAGCCGGGCGGCGACCAGTATTCGCGGGGGCCGCGCAGGGGGTAGTTCATGCGCCAGAGGAACGCCTTGCCCGCCTCCTGCGCCTTCTCGTCGGTGTCGTTGACGTGGGCGCAGATCATGAAGGCGAACTTCTCGGGGCCGGGCTCCCAGCCGTCGGCCGCGGCGTACTCGCGGTAGCGGGCGAACAGGTTCTTGGCGACGTCCAGCGGCGTCAGGAAGGCCGCGTAGGTGTAGCGGTGCCGCGCCGTCCACTCGACGGTCTCGGGGCTGCCGGTGCCGGGAACCCACACTGGCGGATGGGGCTTCTGGATGGGCAGCATCCAGGGGTTCACCGCGCGGTAGTGGTAGTGGTTGCCCTCCCAGCGGAAGGGCCCGGGCGTGGTCCAGGTCTTCACCACCAGGTCGTGGCACTCCTCGAACCGCTCGCGGTTGTGGATGGGGTTGGTGTTGTTGGCCCAGGACTCGATGCCGATGCCGCGCACGAAGCCGGAGATGATGCGACCACCGGAGATCACGTCCAGCAGGGCGATCTCCTCGGCCAGGCGGACGGGGTTGTCTGACGTGGGCAGCATGTTGCCCAGCATCAGGATCTTGGCCCGCTTGGTGATGCGCGCCAGGATGCCGCCGGTGATGTTGACCTCGACGTCCATGCACGACGGCGTGTTGTGGTGCTCGTTGAGCATCAGGCCATCGAAGCCCATCTCCTCGGCGTGCTGGTACTCGTCGAGGTAGCGGTTCATCAGGCCGCTGGCGGTCTGGGGGTCGAAGTAGGTGTTGGGAAAGGTGAGCCGCATGGACGGGAACTTCTCCGCCTCCGACTCCGGGAACTCGGCGTAGGGCATCTCGGTGAAGTAGAAAACGTCCATCAGCTTGCCTCCGTGAACATGCGCGGATTCCTCGCCGATGCAATGAGGGCGGCGTTCCGCAGTTGCGCGGAGTATAGCACGGGGGTTCCGCCGCCCCTTTCTCCGCACGCCCGTCCATTCTCTTCGAACTGTCATTGTGAGCGCAGCGTGGCAATCTCGTTGGGCGAAGGAACGCTACTGCGGGAATGCGACCGCCACGTCGCTCTGCTCCTCGCGATGACGAAATGGGTACGGGCGAGCATCAACCTGACATTGCCGCGCCTCGCACGCAATGACATCGAGCAGAATCTGATGGCCCTGGACGTTGGTGCACTCCTCGCCATGCCAAAGCGTGGGCGGCGGGTCCACACCGTGCTTTGACCGCTCGCCTCGGGCCATATAGCATTGTCACACGGGCATCGGCCAGGAGGTTCAACCCATGACAACCAGCAAAGATACTCTGGACCACGCTGTACGGATCGTCCGAACCGAGCTACCCAAACACCTTTCCCGTGAATTCACGATCACAGATGTCCAGTCGGAATGGCTGCCTGGCCCCGACTGCGAGGACTACCTTCATGTCAATGTAATTCTCGAAGACCACCATCCGGAACCAGACCCACGGAAACTGCTTAAATTCAACCAAACGGTAAGGCCAATATTCGAGCGGGCCGGCATCGTGCCAGTCCCGACGATTTCGTACTCCAACAGGAGCGAGATTACCCCGTGACCGCGGCCCCTTATCGTCCACCCCGCGCCATATATTGGCGAAACCTCATCCTAGCCGGCAGGGACCTTCTCAATCTCCAACGAACCGGCGACCCGCCCACAGACGAACACATCCGGCGCGCGATCAGCAGCGCGTACTACGCAACGTTTCACGCCCTGGCCGCTAGCAATGCGGACGTTTTGATCGGAACACCCCACGATTCGGTCACCGAGGCAACGTGGACACGGGTGTACCGGGGCCTCGACCACACTACGGCCAGAAGGGAACTCCAACGGCACCGCCATACATTCTCAGCGCCGTCGCAGACATTCGCCGACACATTCCAGCACCTTCAGAACCGTCGGCATTCGGCAGATTATGACCCGAACGCGATCTTCACAGCCAACCAACCCACCATCTGGCTGGCAGAAGCCGAAGTGTCGATCATCGACTACTTGCAAGTGGAGCGGGGCGAGCGGGCCTACATCGCCGCCCTCACGCTGATCAGAGGACGCTGAGAACCACAAAGACCAAAATCCCGAGAAGTTTAGAACGCAGATTTCGCTGCCCCTTACCCCGTAGGCACGTACTCGTCCAGACAACCCATCGGTACACGGTCGGTACATTGGGTCTCCACCAGATTCTGCAATTCCCGAATCCTCGCCGCCCAACGGAGCGCGCATGCCCGCCGCATCAACATGGGACGATCACGCCGCCAACTTGCGTCGGGCGCTGGTCGAAAGCCTCATCGCCAAGGGCGCCATCGTCAGCCGGCAGGTGCGCGAGGCGTTCGCGAGCGTACCCCGACATCTGTTTGTGCCTGACGTTGACCTGGACGCCGCCTATAAGGACCAGCCCGTCTTCATCCGTTGGGACGACGGGATCCCCATCAGCTCGTCCACACAACCCACCATGATGGCCATCATGGCCGAGCAGTTGCGTCTGGAACCCGGCTGTCGGGTGCTCGAGATCGGCGCCGGCACCGGATACAACGCGGCCATCCTGGCGCACGTCGTGGGTCCAACCGGCAGCGTCATCACGGTGGACATCGATCAGGACATCGTCGACGAAGCGGCGAGCAACCTGTCCAACGGAGGGTACGGGAACGTCGAGGCCGTGTGTGGGGACGGCTACGCAGGATACTCCCCGGGGCAGCCCTACGACCGCATCATGGTTACCGTCGGCGCTCAGGATGTCTCGCCCCACTGGGTGGAACAGATGCGGGACGGTGGGATCATGGTGGCGCCACTCTGGTTCAGGGGTTACCGGCTCAGCGTGGCCCTGCAAAAGCGGGACGGCGTGCTCGAAGGCCTGTCCGCGTCGCCGTGCATGTTCATCCCGATCCGCGGCAGCGCCGGCCGAACCGAGGGATATTTCCCCGTTGGCAATCCTTCCAACAACGGCCCCCAAATGTACCTGGGCATGGAACAGGACGATCCCGACCACCGCCATCTGCTGTACCGGCTTTTTGCCGAAAAGGGACAACCGCGGGACATCGGGCGTTCCCTGGAGGGTCAGTTTCATACCCAGGACCTTTCCTCCGGTTTCTACATGTTCCTCACGGCCAACCCACGGATCAACATGGTTCATTGGGAATCCCCGGAGGGTAACTTTCTGGGCGCCGGTTATGCGCTGATCGACCTTGAAACCATGAGCGCTGCCGTGCTGTCGGACAGCCACCCGGGCCAGGTCATGGTCTACGGGGGTGATGCGCAGCACGCCGAGCTGATCGGACTTCTGGACCGGTGGGACTCGCTGGGACGCCCATCGATCCATCAACTGCGGATTCGTGCCTGCTTCAGCCCGCCGCTATCCATGCCGGAAGGCCATTGGTCAGTCGCCAAGAGATCGCCCTTCACCTGGGCCATGTCGTGGGACAGTTGACGCACTCGTTCTTGACCCCATTGCCTATCATTAAGCGATTTCGGTCAATTTTGACTTCCTCACGACAATAAACCGGCAATATAGAACTTGCATACGCAGCGGTTCAGGCGTTGACATTCATAGTCTATTGCAATACTTTGTATCGCCATAACGCAGGGCTGCTACCAGCACGGGCTGAATAACGAATCCAGCGGTTGGGAGACGAAGGCGATGAGCACACAGCAGGACCTGCACCGGGAAGTGGCCCGCCTCACCGCGCTGCTGTCCGAGCGCGATCAGGAAGTCGCCTCCCTGCGCACCCGGCTCACCCTGGATGAGAGCGGCAACCGCGCTCCCATCGTCCGCGCCGACCCCGCGGCGACCGACGTGGCCGGCTCGGAGACCTTCCACGAAGCCCTGCACGGCCTCGCCCTGGTGTCCCGCCTCCGCATCGGCGCCCACCAGGCGGCCCTCAGCTACGTGCCTGACGGCGACTTCAAAGCCGCCATCCACACCCACTCCTTCTCCGAGAAGTACGCCCGCTACAACGCCTACGACGTAATGCCCACGGGCCACGGGATCTGGGGTCTGGTGGTCAGGACACGGGCGCCGGTGCGGATGACCACGGACGAGCTCTACGCCCATCCGGAGTTCAAGCGCTTCAGCGACCTCAAGAACGCCCATGGCCTGGAACACCCGCCCCTGCCGGGCTGGCTGGCAGTGCCCGTGCTGCGCCGCGAAGGCGGGCTCATCGGCGTGGTGCAGCTCAGCGACAAGTTCGAGGGCGAATTCGATCAGGCCGACGAGGACCAGCTGGTGCAACTGGCCAAGTTCTTCACCGCCACCTTCGAGCTGCAGTACGTCTACGAGGACCTGCGACGGCTCACCGGCGCGCTGCGGCAGGCGACCCGCGAGCTGCAGCGCTCCAACGCCGAGCTGGAGCAGTTCGCCTACGTGGCCTCCCACGACCTCCAGGAACCCCTGCGCATGGTCACCAGCTACCTGCAGCTGCTGGAACGCCGCTACAAGGCCAACCTGGACCAGGACGCCAGCGACTTCATCGCCTTTGCCGTCGACGGCGCCGCCCGGATGCAGACCCTCATCCAGGATCTGCTCACCTACTCTCGCGTCGGCACCCGGGGCGCGTCCTTCGAGACCACGGACTGCCCCGGGGTATTGGACCAGGTGCTGCAGAACCTGGAGGTGGCCATCACCGAGAGCGACGCCGAGGTCAGCGCCGGCCCGCTGCCCAGCCTGTCCGCCGACGCCTCGCAGTTGGCCCAGTTGCTCCAGAACCTGGTCGGCAACGCCATCAAGTTCCGCGGCGACAGCCCGCCCCGCATCCGGGTCGAAGCCGAGCCGCGCGGCGACCACTGGCTCTTCTCCGTGCGCGACAACGGCATCGGCATCGACCCGCAGTACTCGGACCGCATCTTCCAGGTGTTCCAGCGCCTCCATGGCATCGGGCAGTACCCCGGCACTGGCATCGGCCTGGCCGTCTGCAAGAAGATCGTGGAACGGCACCGCGGGGACATCTGGGTGGAGTCGCAGGCGGACGCCGGCGCAACCTTCTTCTTCACCATCCCCACGGACCTCGACACCCTGACCGATTCCGACCTGGCGGCGGCGCCGGGCGGGCCGTCCGGTTGACCGCAGCGCCGTTGATCACAGGGCCGTTTGGGGCATTGATCATAGGCGCAACGGCGCCAGCGTCAGTCACAACCCCGCAACGCAGCGCAGGAGACGAAGGCGATGACACAACAAACACGGCGCAGGGCCATCGAAATTCTCCTGGTCGAAGACAACCCCGGTGACGCGCGACTCACGCGCGAAGCCTTCGCCGACGCCAGCGTGTCCAACAACCTGTCCGTGGTGGGCGACGGCGAGCAGGCCATGGCCTTCCTCAGACGCCAGGGCAACTACTCCGACGCCCCGCGCCCCGATCTGATCCTCCTGGACCTGAACCTGCCCCGCAAGAGCGGCCGGGAGGTGCTCGAAGACGTCAAGACCGATCCGACCCTGCTGTCCATTCCCGTCGTGGTGATGACCACCTCGGAAGCCGAGGGAGACATCCTCAACTCCTACTACCATCACGCCAACGCCTACGTCACCAAACCCGTCGACCTGGACCGTTTCATCGACGTCGTCAGCAAGATAGAGGGGTTCTGGCTTACCGTCGCCAAGTTGCCGCCGGAGTGATCTCATCAGAAAACGTCCAGATCAGCGCAGCGCGCTGCAGGAGTCAGCGGCTCCACCAAGTGGGCCACCGTTACGACACCGCCGTAACGACGTACGACAAAGGAGGCAGAGTGCCATGACTACACGCTCCCCGGAAAACCCCATCGAGGTGCTGCTGGTTGAGGACAACCCCGCGGACGCCAGGCTGACGGAAGAGATTCTCAAGGACTCGGCCTACGCCGTGAATCTCTCGGTGGTCGAGGACGGAGAGGACGCGATGACCTACCTCCGCCGTCAGGGAGAGTATGCGTACACTCCCCGGCCCGACCTGGTCCTGCTCGACCTGATGCTGCCCAGAAAGAGCGGCCAGGAGGTGCTTACCGAGATCAACGAGGACGCCAACCTGCGGAACATTCCAGTGATGATTCTGACCGGAACCGCGGCGGAACAGAGCCTGCTCTGGTCCTTCAACATCTCCCCCGGCAGGTTCTGCCGCAAGCCCATCGAACTGCCGCGCTTCGACGCGGCCGTGGCGCAGCTGGAGTCGCTCAGCGAGCGCCCCCTGGTCATGGCGACGCCGCAGTGGGCGCAGGAACAAAACGCCGATAGAGGTGGCCGAAAGTGGTGGTGGCCCTTCGGCCGGTAGTCTGCCAGTTCCCGGTTTAGCTCGAACCGTCATTGCGAGCGCAGCGTGGCAATCTCGCGATGGCAACGGGGTCTCCTCCGGCAACGAGATCGCCACGTCGCTGCGCTCCTCGCGATGACAAACTGGGTACGGGTCAGGCACACCGCCAAACTGTCGTTCCTGCGAAAGCAGGAATCCAGAGTCCGTGGCGAATATCGCCATTCCGGGTTCCTGCTTGCGCGGGAATGGCGGGCGGACTGTGCAAACTCTCTGGTGAGAACCCCGGCCGGGTTGACATACCGGGGGTGTCCGGGCATCGTAATTGCATGCGCGCGTTGCTGGCCGGCATCTCCGGCGTCAACAAGAACATCGTCGTCGCCAATCTGCTGACCCGCCTTCGCGCCCACGGCGAGGTGACCGCGCCGGCCGGCTCCGACACCGTCACACAACCCGACCCTCGCGAGTTCCTCTTCGCGGGCATCGAGGAGGCCCTGGCCGCCCAGGGCAACGAGCTGGCCGGCGTGCTGGCCGCATTCCGCCCCGCCTACCAGCTGGCCGCGTGGCAACGCGCCGGTCAGGCCATCGCCGAGCGGATCGAGGCCACCGACCCACGCCACAGCCTGATCGCCGCCCACCTGACCTACTACACCAGCGGCCGCCAGTTCTCGCTGATCGACCTGCCCACCATCCGGCGGTGGCGTCCCGACTGCATCATCACGCTGGTCGACGACATGCTGGACATCCACAGCGCCCTGGCCCGGCGCGACGCCGACCGGCACACCAACTTCCGCCTCCGCCTGCGCGAGATCCTGGGCTGGCGCTCCGCCGAGATCGCCATGGCCGACCTGCTGGCCCGCAACCTGTATCCCGAGCGAGCCGTGCCCCACTACGTGGTCAGCATCAAGCATCCCGCCGAGATGCTCTACCGTCTGATCTTCGCCCGCCGCGACTACCCGCTGGTGTACTCCAGCTTTCCCATCACCGCCATCCGCTACGACCCCGAGTTGCGGGCGTCGGTAGACGACATCCGCGCCGAGCTGCACCGCCGGTTCATCATATTCGACCCGCTGACGCTGGACGAGGGCACGCCGCAGGTGTTCGACAAGGCGCGCGCCGCCTGCGCCGACGACGTGCCGGAGATCACCATCACCGCCGCCGAGGCCCGCTGGCCCATGGACACCGCCGGCGCCCTCACCGAGGGCCGCGCCGATCCGTATCCCATGACGCTGGACCCACGGGAGGCGCTGGAGGTGTGGGACGACATGGAGAACCAGGTGCGCCACCGCGACCTGACCCTGGTGGAGCAGGCCCAATGCGTCGCCGCCTACCGCATCACCATGGGCGGCCGCCTCTCCACCGGCATGTACTCCGAGCTGATGTATGCCTCGCACACCGCCGAGCCGGCCCGGCCGGTGCTGATGTACGCCGACCCCGCCGACGGCGGGCTGGAGCACCCCTTCCTGCGCAACTTCAACCACCGCACCTTCCACGACCTCGAGGAGTGGTTCGACGCCATCCGGCAGGTCGCGCCCAGCGCCGAGCCGGACCCGCAGCGGCCGCTGTTCTGATCCGAGCGCCACCTGACGCGTACCCAGTTTGTCATCGCGAGTATCTGGCCTCTTGTCACCGCGAGTATCTGGCGCCTTGTCATCGCGAGTATCCGGCGCCTTGCCATCGCGAGGATCTGGCCTCCTGTCATCGCGAGGAGCGGAGCGACGCGGCGATCCCGACGAGTGAGCCATGATGCTTGCGGCAACGAAATTACCACGCTGCGCTCGCAATGACCGCTTGGTGGAAGCTGGCCACTCATTGGGCGGGATGCGCACAGGAAGATAAACGCTCCGCAGGCGATTCTGTTGTAGCCACCTTTACCTCCCATCGCTGCCCGATGCACGCGATCGAGTCGACATTCGCGACCCAGTTGGGACGCAATGCACCCTCATCCGCAAATTGTCATGTGAGAGTCATAACTACAACCCAAACCGTTATGGATACGTCAGATGTATGGCCGTACCATTTGATTAAACGAACGCTCAACCATAACGACCGCGCCAATTGTGCGGAAATGTACCGACACCGGATCGTCGCGCCGCTCACCCGTACCCATTTTGTCATCGCGAGGAGCGATGCGACGTGGCGATCTCGTTCCCGCAGTAGTGTTCCTTGCCACAACGAGATTGCCACGCTTTGCTCGCAATGACGGTTCCAGAGAAGACGGCTCCAGAGAAACTGGGTACGCGTGAGGTAGCGCCGAGGTTGAGCCAGAGGAGAAAGAACGATGAAGATTGCTCTGATACCCCTGAGCGGCGTATGCGCCTGCAACCAGGAACTGACGGCGTTGGGCATGACCGCGCCCGGCTTCATGGAGCGCGGGGAGGTGATCGCTTCCCTGCCCAGCCTGTCCCGGCTCACCCTGGCGGGAATGACGCTGGAACGCTTTGAGGTCGCGTACCACCAGGCGCCCCACATAATGTATACATGCCGATAGGGACGAGAGGATAACTCGTCGCACGACATAACGTGAGGACATGAAACCATGAACGAGGAACTGCGCCGATTCATCAAAGAGTCCCTGGAACAGGGCATCGACCGCGACACCATCCGCAACGTTCTGCTGGAGGCCGGCTGGCAGGAGCGCGACGTGCGCAGCGCCATGGCCGCCTACGCCGACTTGGACTTCCCGGTGGCGGTGCCTCGGCCTCGGCCCTACCTGCACGCTCGGGAGGCCTTCCTCTACCTGGTCTCCTTCATTGCGCTGTACGTCTTCGCCTTCAGTCTGGGCGCCGTGCTCTTCGGCCTGATCGACCACACCTTCTCGGACTCACTGAACCGCTACCGGTCATCACCGTCGACGGCGGATGCCACCGCCATTGCGGCGGTGATCGTGGCCTTCCCCCTGTACCTGATCCTGATGCGCCGGCTCACCGCTGCCGTGGCGGCCGACCCGGAGCGCCGGCAGTCCCTGGTGCGACGCTGGCTGACCTACCTGACCCTGGTGGTCGGCGCGGGCATCATCCTGGGCGACATCATCGCCCTGCTGGCCAGCCTGCTCACCGGCGACCCCACGGTGAACTTCTTCCTCAAGGCCGCCGCGGTGCTGCTCATCGTCGTGCCCATCTTCGGCTACTACCTGTGGGACATGCGCCAGGCCGAGGACGAGGTGTCCGCCTCGGCGGCGCGGGCCGCTCCCATCCTGCGCGCCCTGGTAATGGCGGCCGTGGTGGTCGTGGTGGCCGTCGTGGGCTACTCCATCTACGTGGTCGGCACGCCCGGGCAGCAGCGCAACGTCCGCCTCGATGCGCAGCGCGTCGACGACCTGCGCAGCATCTCCCGCAACGTGGACCGTTATTACGAGGTCAACGAGGCAATGCCCGCCAACCTCTTCGACCTGCAGGGTCCGCAGTACTCCGTCCAGTCCATAACCGACCCGGACACGGGACGTCCCTACGGGTACCATCTCGTAGGCGGCGTGGACTACGAGCTGTGCGCGGTGTTCAACACCGAAAGCCCCGAGCGCCAGGCCGAGCGCCGCCCCTTCTCCGAAACCATCTGGGACCACGGCCCCGGCCTCACCTGCTTCGCGCTGACGGCAGAGGCGGAGGGTAGTACGTATATACCAGGGATTGACCGATGGTAGCCGCGGCAATAACATCCACCGGTGAACTTCATCAGCAAGAGAATAAAGATGGCCATCACAGAGCAGCAAGTAAAAGGGGTCAAGGAGATAGTCCTCAACGGAGCGAAGCGCCATTTTCCGCCTGGTGTGCAATTCGAGGATGCGACTGTCAGCGTCATGCTCAACCGCGAGGAGGAAGAATTCCTCAACGTTGAACTCCTGTACACCGCCCCCGATCCCCTGCTGGACGGCCAGCTCATGAACACGCTCTTCCGAGTGATCGACGAGCCCATACTGGCATCCGGTGTAACCGCCCACGTGATGGTGCATTACATCTACGCCAACGACCCCACCTGGCAAAAATCACGCAAATCGCCGACCTCGCCGATAACAAAACAATGATTGGCTCACAGGACCTTATCTGCGACACCAACGCCATCCTGGCTTCGATGGCTCCCGTTCCCAACCGGGGAGCAAAAATATGACCACTGAAACCTACCGATCGGACAGCAGGTTCCTGCTCGCACAGGCGCAGGAGGAACTGACTGCGGGTGACGCTCGTCAGGCTTCCGAAAAGGGCTGGGGCGCAGCCGCGCAGATGATCAAAGCCGTGGCGGAGGAACGAGGTTGGGAGCACAAGCGACACGCTTTGCTGTGGCAGGTGGCCAGGCGGTTAACGCGGGAAACGGGGGATACCGACATTCGCAGGTTATTCCAAGTCGCCAGCGACCTGCACACCGACTTCTATGAGAACTTGTACGACGCGGAGTTCATCGGCGACGGGCTGGACGACGTACGAACGCTGCTGGACAAATTGGACCCGTTATTGGAAGGCTGACGCAGCCATTTGACGCGCCCCCGTCGTTTTTCGTAAAATCACCCTATCCACAACTCCCACAGCGGAGGTCACCAAACCATGCCCATCACACAGAACGGCGCCGAACTCACCGTAGAGATTTCGGCAAAGGCTGCCGAAAAGATCAAGTATTTCGCCGACAAAGAAGGTCTCACCGACAATATCGGTCTGCGCGTCGCCGTCAAGGGCGGCGGCTGCTCAGGTTTGACCTACGACCTGACCATCACCGACCAGGAGCGCGAATCCGACAAGATCGTCGAGCAGTTCGGCGTCAAGGTGATGGTGGACAAGAAGTCCTACATCTACCTGGTCGGCACCCAGCTCGACTTCTCCGACGGCCTCAACGGCAAGGGCTTCATCTTCGAGAACCCCAACGCCAAGAAGGCCTGCGGCTGCGGCACCTCCTTTGCCGTGTAGCCGGCACACCCAAACCCGATACGACGCGGCGCAGGGGCGGGTTGCAGACCCGCCCCTGTTGCGTATCCGATTGCACTCAACCCGTCATTGCGAGCGAAGCGCGGCAATCTCGCCGACCGCGCATCACGTTTCCGGAGGCACCCATGACCACCACCGCCGTTGATGCCAATATGCCCGAACAGCTCCGGGCCTCCGAGTTCCAGGCTGCCACCGAGCGCGCCGCCGTTTATCCCGACGACGCCGGCATCCTGCTGCTCACCGGCGAGGACGCGCGCGACTTGCTCAATCGCCTCTCCACCAACGAGATCGACCCGGACGCGCCGGCCGGCGAGGTCGCCGTGACCGTGCTCACCAGCGATCGCGGCCGCATCGTCGACCTGGTGTACGTCATCCACTGCGGCGACCACCAGGTCATGCTCACCAGCCCGGGCCAGCAGCAGAACGTCATCGACTTCCTGGACAAGTACACCATCATGGAGGACCTGGAGGTCGAGGACATCACGGAGCAGACCTCTCTGCTCACGGTGACTGGGCCGGAGGCAACGGAGATTCTCCGAGCGGTACTGGACGGGGGCAACTTCTCAATGGACCCAAGGCCTGGAGCCATACTGGACACCGAACCCGCCGGCGCCGCGCACGACGTGTTCGTCGGCGACCCGATGGAGGGTGAGCGCTCCTTTCGCGCCTGGCTGGTCATCCCGCCCGTCGATGCTGAAAACAGTGAGCATCCGCCGACCTACCACCTGATCTATCCGGACACCCTGATCGAGCGCGAAGTGTCACCGTACGCCACGGAAGAGCGCGGCATTGCACACCTGGAAGCAGCCGGCGCGGCGAGCATCAGCGCCGCCACCGCCGAGGCCCTGCGCATCGCCCAGGCCCGGCCGGCGTACGGCAGCGAGATGAGCGACACCTACAACCCCCTGGAGGCCGGCCTCATCGGCGCCATCGACTTCCACAAGGGCTGCTACATCGGCCAGGAGGTCATCGCCCGCCTGGACACCTACCACAAGGTGCAGAAGTACCTGGTGTCGTTGAGCTTCGACGCTGGTCCGGCCCAGGCCGGCGCGCTGCCCGGATCACGACTGGTCAACGACGATGGCGCGGCCATGGGCGTGGTCACCTCCGCAACGGTGGTTCCATCTGCGGACGGCGCTCGCATAATCGGGCTGGGTTACGTGCGCACGGCGGCGGTGGAGATCGGCGGCACGCTGCGGGTGGTCGCTGAGGAAGAGAACGGCGACGGCGACACCTGCATCACGGCTTGCATCACCGCGCAGCCACTGCTCTTCGGTCCAGAGAAGCCGGGGACGGGGCAGTAGGTGTAGTCATCGGGATAAGGGGGTAGGAATGTTCAGGACCGTCAAAGCAAAATTTATCAATGGCGCTCTGGTTCCCATTGAGACCCTTGACCTCAAGGAGGGAGACGAAGTCCTGGTCACCGTGGACACCAAAACCGCCGTGTCCGCCATGTCTGCAGAGGAAATGACCGAACGGTCAAAGGCGGCCGGCGGCGGTTGGATAGGAGGCGGCATCGACGGCGAGGAGTTGAAACGGCTGCTTTACACTTCCCGTCATCGCGGCCTCGACTGTGATTGCATCTACTGCGCCCCGAAGACGTCAGCAAATGAGTAGCCTCCTGGACACCGACTGGGCTATTGACTATCTGAACCGTGTCGCTGACACCATACAACGCGTAGATGAGCTGCGTCCCGACGGTATCGTCATCAGTATCATTTCTGTGGCAGAGTTGTACGAGGGGGTGCTGAACAGCCACAACCCGGAACGACGCGAAAGAGCACTGCAAGATTTCCTGCGCCCATTTCGCATCATTGGCCTGGACGTCCCCATCTGCCGGATATTCGGCGTCGAGCGCGCGAGGCTCCGCGCCACGGGAACCCTCATCCCGGACATGGACCTGCTCATCGGAGCCACCGCCTTGCACCACGACCTGACGCTCCTGAGCAACAACCGGCGGCACTTCGAGCGGTTGCAGGGCCTGCGCATCATATCGGTTTGACCCCTCCGGCCACGATCATGGCTTCTCCAACCAACCCCAACACTCCACAAAGCTACGCGCCCCTGACTGAATACCTGGGGCGCTGGCTGGCTGCTGCTCCCGCAGCGGGCCTGTCCATTTCCGTCACCGACCGGCGCGAGACCCGGTTCACCGCCGGCGTCGGGTATGCCGACCTGGCGGCGCGCAGCCCGGTGCTGGCCGGCACTACCTTCCAGATCGGCAGCATCGGCAAGTCTTTCACCGCCCTGGCCCTGCTGCAACTGGTGCAGGCCGGCCGGCTGGATCTCAACGCTCCCATCAGCACGCACCTGCCCTGGCTGGCCATGCCCTCCCGCTACGGCCCGATCACCCTCCGGCACCTGCTGAGCCACACCGCCGGCCTGCCCGCGGGCACCGACTTCGCCCCCGCCGCCCGCTACGAGGGTTACGCCCTGCGGGACACCGAGGCCGCCTGGGAACCCGGCTCCCGGTTCCACTATTCCAACACCGGCTACAAGCTGCTGGGCTGGTTGCTGGAAGACGTGACGGGGCTGGATTACGGCAGCATAATCCGCCAGCGGGTCCTGGAACCGCTGGGCATGCACGCCAGCCATCCGGTGATCAGCCATCGCACCTGGCACGACATGGCCACCGGCTACGTGGACCTCCACGACGATCGCCCGCGCCGGCTGGACGACACCCTCATCCCGGCCCACTGGTCAGAATACGCCGTCGGCGACGGCAGCCAGGTCTCCACGGTCGGGGACATGGCGCGCTACGCCCGGCTGTGGCTCAACGACGGTCGTGGCGAACTCGGCCCAGTTGTTTCGCCGGCGCTGTACCGCCAGATGACCACGCCGACCATCGCAATGCCAAGGGGCGAAGCTGAAGAGGATTACCGCTACGGCTTCGGGATCATATCCCACCGGGGCTGTGGCCACCATTTCATCGGCCACGGCGGCGGTACCGTCGGCTTCCGGTCCATCATGATCACCGACCAGACGGACGGGTTGGGTGTCGTCATATTGTGCAACGGCTCCAGCGTTGACCTGTATCCGGCGGCACGGTTCGCTCTCCAGGTAGCGTCCGCGGTCCGCGACGGCGACTCGATTCCGGAAGCGCCGGCGTTGTCGGACCCCACTCGGGTTGAATCTGCCGACCGCTACGCCGGCCACTTCATCGACGAGGCATCCGGCGCCGCTCTGACCGTAACCGCCCGGGACGGCCGGCTTCTGTTGCACCGCCAGGACCGGCCCGACATCACCCTGGAGCACATCGGCGGCAACACCTTCTGCGTGCCCGATGACGACTTCGACCCGTTCCCCCTGCGCTTCCGCGCGCCTGAGGATGCTGGCCATGATGTCCCGATGGTCGAGATGCACCACGGCCCCACCGTCTACGTCCGGGATGGCGCCACGCCCCTGGCGGTCGCCGCGCCCTATCCTCCGGAATGGAACACTTTCCCGGGACACTACCGCAGCCACGCCCCCTACCTGACCAGCTTTCGCGTCATCCTGCGCCGGGGCCGGCTCTACCTGGCGTGGCCCAACGGCGGCGAGGAACCGCTGACGCCACGGGCCGGCGAACCCGCAGCATCGCCGCGGTTTGACATCGGTCCGGTGGGCGAACCCACCGCCGAGTGGATCAGGTTCGATACCGTGGTCGGGAGCCGGGCCCTGCGCGCCCGTTGGGCCGGCGGGGGCAGTTTCTACCGGGTGTAGCCTGAGCGCCGCCCAGCGAATCCCCTACGCAGGTATAATCGACTTCAACACCTGCCCGATCGCCAACGGGCCCAACACGCCGCGCCAGGCGAGGTTCAACATGACCACCGCCAAAACACCCCAATCCCCGCCTGACTTCACGCTCCCGGATCCTCCAAAGACTCCGGACGAAAAGATGACCGCCTCCAAACATCTGTCCATCACCGGCAGCGCCCATTTCCTGGTACAACATCTCGGAAACGCCGACACCACCATTGTGGGATCTGACCTCTACATCACCTCGGTTCCTACTGGCGAGCTTGCGGACATGACCGGAGTGCCTTACCCCGACCTGATGATCGCCCTTAACGCCGACCCAGTCCTCTACGAGGCCCACAACGGCTACGTCATCTCCGAGCAGGGCAAGCCACCCGATTTCGTACTGGAGGTCGCCTCGCGATCAACTGGACGGAGGGACACCATCGACAAACGCGTCATCTACGCCGGGTTGGGCGTTCCGGAGTACTGGCGGTTCGACGAGACTGGTCACTACCACGGCGCTCGTCTGGCCGGGGACCGGCTGTCGGACGGCCGGTACGAGCCGATCACGATTGATGAACTGCCCGACGGGAGCCTGCAGGGCCATAGCGCTGTCCTGAACGTGAACCTGCGCTGGACCAGCGGACAACTGGGCTGGCACGACCCGAACACTGGAGAACACGTCCCCACCATGGAGTCGGAACGCGCGGCCCTCGCCCAGGAGCAACAGGCCCGCGCACAGGCTGAAGCCAGGGTACGGGAGCTGGAAGAACAGATCCGCCAACTGCGCGGCGAATGACCAAAGTCAAGAGCAGCGGAAACTACCGAGACACGTTCTGCTGGGAGATCCTTCGGCTCCCCGAGCATCACTCCGAAACGATCTTCACGCCGGCCGTATCCGCCCGTCCTCGCCGGCCGTCAGCAACGCCTCGAATTTGTAACCCCGATCCCGAATGGCCGCGCTGCCGCCCTCGTTGCGGTCCAGCAGCGCCAGCACCAGACCCACGGTGCAGCCGGCTTCTTCCGCCGCGTCGATGGCGTGGAACAGCGACCCGCCGGTGGTGCACGCGTCGTCCACTATGGCAACGGTTGACCCCTCCGGCAGCGGCCCCTCGATCATCTGGCCCATGCCGTAGCCCTTGGCTTCCTTGCGCACTATGAACGCTGACAGCGGCGTCCCCTGCTGCCACGACGCCATGGCTGCCGCGGTCACGATGGGGTCTGCGCCCAGGGTCGGCCCGCCGATGGCGTCGACGCCGGCTGTCGCCAGCAGCGGCAGCAGCGCGTTGCCGATCAGATGCGCTCCCTCCGGGTCCAGGCTGAGCAGTCGCCCATCGAAGTAGTACGCGCTCTTCTTGCCCGACGACAGCGTGAAATCCCCGTACCGGATCGCGCCCCGTTCCACGGCCAGTTCCAGCAATCGATCCGATATGCCTTCCGCTTGGGTGTTCATACGCGCTCCGTTGTTCCTCAATCCAGGGATTTGTACAGCTCTTGCTTGGCGATATATTTCGCCACCGCGTCCGGTATCTGGTAGCGGGTGGACTGTCCGGCGGCCAATACGCGACGCAGTTCCGACGCGCTGAAGTCGACCCTGGGGCCGGCCACCGACACTACCGCGCCGGCATCCAGCGCCTCCGAGAAGTTCTCCCGCAGCGCGGCTATGCCCCCCTCGGGGCCGCCCGGCCGCTCGATCACCGCCAGACGGCAAAGTTCCAGGATGGCATCCGGTTCCTTCCAGCGGTGGAACTGGTCCAGCACGTCCGA
The DNA here is from genome assembly GCA_002238825.1 of SAR202 cluster bacterium bin87. GTDB lineage: Bacteria > Chloroflexota > Dehalococcoidia > Lucifugimonadales > UBA3495 > Bin87. The sequence continues at coordinate 60,491 of MPNC01000009.1, forward strand.
CCCGACGATGAAGTACAGTTCCGTATCGGCTGGAAACCCGAACCGCAGTTCCCGCAGCGTATCCACCGTGTACGTCGCGCCGGTGCGCCTGATCTCGCAATCGGACACGCAGAAGCCGGGGTTATCGGCCACCGCCAGCTGCACCATCTTCAGCCGATGCGACGCCGGCGTGATGCGCTGACCCGACTTGAGCCACGGCTCGCCCGCCGGCAGGAACATCACGGACTCGAGATCCAGCGCAACGCGCGCCGTTTCGGCGATCAGCAGGTGGCCCAGATGCGGCGGATCAAACGTCCCGCCGAGGATTCCGATGCGTCGTCGGTCGGGTTCCCCTGCGGGCATCAGAACCACTCCAGCTCAGCATCGCCAATGCGGATGGTGTCCCCGGCCTCGATGCCAGCCTCCGCCAGCCTTTGCGCTATGCCGAGCCGGCTCATCTCCCGCCACAACTGCAACATCACGCGGTAGTCGCGCATGTCAGCGCGGCCGGTGAGCCGCTCCAGCCTTTCCGACTCCACCACGTAGACGTCGCCATCCAGGTGGATCCCCAGCGGAGGCCGTTCGCGGGCAGCGTTGGCAACCGGGGCCTCGCCCTCCCACTCGGAGGCGTCGATTCCCTGGCGCGGCGCTTCAGCCAGTATGCGCACCAGCTCGCCGAGCAAACCGTCCAGTCCCGCGCCCGACACCGATGAAATGAAGTGGATATGAGTTTCATCTTCGCCGGCTACGAAACCATGGTCCATGGCCATTGCGCGGCGCAACTCTTCCTCGATGACGTCCCGCAACTCGTAGGTCTCGGTGGTGTCCAGCTTGCTCACCGCCACCACCTGGGGCTTGGCGGCCAGCATCGGGCTGAACTCGCGCAACTCGCGGTTGAGCATCAGGAAATCGCCGGCTGGATCGTCAGACATGCCGTCGATCAGGTGCACGTACGCCCGGGCCCGTTCCGCGTGTCTCAGGAACTGGTGTCCCAGGCCGATGCCGCGGTGCGCGCCCTCCAGCAGGCCGGGGATCTCCATCATCACGAAGTCCTGCCCGCCGTGGGTCACCACGCCCAGCACCGGCTCCACCGTGGTGAAGGGGTAGTCGGCGACCTTTGGTTTCGCCGCCGAGCAACGCGAGATCAGCGTGGACTTGCCAGCATTGGGCTTGGCCAGCAGACCCACATCGGCCAGCAGTTTGAGCTCCAGCCACAGCACGGCGTACTCGCCCTTATCGCCTGATTCCGACAGCATGGGTTCCTGGTTGGTCGATGACACGAACCGGGCGTTGCCCCAACCACCCTTGCCCCCCTGGGCCACCAGCACCGGTTCCTCGGTGGTAACGTCCGCCAGGAAGTCCTTGGTCCCGTCCCGGTGCATCCGCCAGACGACCGTACCCAGGGGCACGCGGATCTCGGTGTCCTTTCCGTTGGCGCCGCGCTGGTCCTTACCCTTGCCGTGGATGCCACGATCCAGGTAGAAGGTGCTGTTGAACTTCAGGTGCAGCAACGTGTTGATGGATGAGTCGCCAACGATATACGCGCTGCCGCCATCGCCACCGTCGCCGCCATCCGGTCCGCCGCGGGGCTGGTACTTGAGCCGCAGGAAGCTGATGCAGCCATCTCCACCATTCCCGGCCTTAACGTTGATTCTAACTGTATCGATCATCTGGGTCTCAACTTCTTAAAGATAGCGTTAATGGTAGTAAAGGCGTGGATATGGTTGATAACCCTGCGTGATGGGCATGGTTTTTCCGTGGATAAGTCGTCGTTCCGAGTGGGAAAGCGCGTCGTTGAAACCCGAAAAGATGGACGGTGTTGTTGACAGGATAGGTTGGGCGGGAAGTAGGGAAGGCAGCATCAACGGAAGCGCTGAAGTTATTCGCGGAATATGCACGCCAAATAGGGCTGTCATCAACGATTTACCAACGAGTTATCAACGCTGCCCAGATAGTCGGCGAGAGCCAGGATGCGGATATTTCGGAAGTTCCCGAGAGCCAGCATCTGCCGGTCGCCGGTCACGATGACATCTGCGTTGGCCGCGACGGCGCACTCCAGGATCCGGTTGTCAGGCTCGTCCGCCAGGACATGGACGTTTTCCGTTGGAGCTACCAGGCGCCCGAATTGTTGGATGAAGGCCCGTATTCCTTCCAGTTCAGCTTCCGTTCGCCCGAATTTGTCAGAGAGTACCCGGAGGAGTTCCTTGATGATAGGGTGAGAAATAAACATCAGATCACGTTCTGACCTGATGTTCAGGAGAACCAGAGCGGCACGTCCGTTGGGGAATTCAAATGCCGATACCAGTACATTGGTATCGAAAACAACATTCATGATTCCAAGTATCTGAAAATATCCTCTTCACTGAATAACCCAAGTCTCATCATACGAAGGTGCCAGCCTTCGTGAATGTTGGCCAGTTGCCTGTCGAAATCACCCTTACGAGCATCTCGCAGGGCTTTGGCAACGAAATCGTCCAGCGTCTGGCCATCCCGTTCCGCCATCCTCTCAACGGCATCGGCCAGATCAACCGGTAGGGAAATAGCAATGGTCTTTGCTGCATTCGCAGTAGCAGTCATGGTGATGTCCCCTTTGGCTCTCAATCCCTGCTGATCCAATATAACTGTCAGTTTTCAGGGCGGCAAGGGTAGGCTACTTTGCGTGCACCTGCCCGTTGTACCAGTCCAGGATGCCGCTGCCGGTCCAGAAGGACACGCCATCCAGCTGCGTGATGTATTCCACCAGCCGGTGGAAATGCCCGATGCGGTGAGCCGCGCCGGTGATGTACGGGTGCATCGAGATGGCCATGACCCGCGCGTTGTCCTCGCCCTCGGCCAGCATGATTTCCAGCGAGTCCTTGGCCCGGCGGAACAGTTCCGGCGCCGAGTGGTGCTGCACCAGGTAGATGGGGATGTCGTTCAGCTCCACCGTGTAGGGCAGCGCGACCAGCCGGCCCGACTTGACCTGCATCTCGTAGGGCTGGTCGTCATTGACCCAGTCGGCGACGTACTCGATGCCCTCCTCGGCCAGGACGTCCGGCGTGTGGTGAGTCTCGGCCAGGCCCGGGCCCATCCAGCCCCGGGGCGCGCTGCCGCTGAACTCGCGGATCACCTCGATGGTCTTGCGGATGGTGGCGCGCTCGTCGGGCTCCTTGTGCAACACTTGCTGGATGTAGCCGTGGCCCAGCAGTTCCCAGTCCAGGTCCAGGCAGGACTGCACCAGCTGTGGGTAAGCCTCGCACACCGCGGCGTTGAGACTGATGGTGCAGGGCAGCTTGTGGGCGGCCAGCGCCCGCTGCATCCTCCAGAAGCCCACTCGCATCCCGTAGTCGTACCAGGAGTAGTTGGGGATATCGGGCGATACGGCCGCGCCCTGCGGCGAGGGCAGCACCGTCCGCGCCATGGGCTGGTCGATATCCCACTCCTCGACGTTGATGATGAACCAGACCGCGACCTTCGCACCGTCGGGCAGGGTCAGCTTGGGCCGGTCGAAGATGGGCGAGAACTCGGCGCGGGGGTTGGGCATGGGGACGGGCCTCCGAATGTACCTGGAATCGTCATTGCGAGCGAAGCGTGGCAATCCCGCAATGGCGTTGGTCGCTGTCACCGGCACGAGATTGCCGCGTCGCTCCGCTCCTCGCAATGACAGACTTTGGGGGCAATCCTGGACGAACTACAGCCCCAGCGCCTGCGCGCCCAGGCGGGCCAGGTCCTCGTCTTCCTGGGCGGAGAGGCCGCTGACGCCGATGGCGCCCAGCACGAGGTCGGTCTCGGGGTCGCGGACGACGACGGCGCCCTGCACGGCCACTAGTTGCGAATCGCCGAAGTCGGCGATGTTGCGGCCCTCGTTCTTGAGGCGCTGGGCGTAGGCGTCGGAGTCGGAGCCGGACATGGCGGAGGTGTAGGCCTTGCTGACGGCCATGCGCTGGGGCAGGGCGCGGCAGTTGTCCATGCGGGCGTAGCTCAGCATCTTGGCGTCGGCGTCAACGATGGCGATGGCCAGCGGGCGGTCGGGTTCCTGCTGGGCCTTGTCCAGCATGGCGTTCATGGCGTTGCGGACCTGGCTCAGGCTCAGTGTGGGTCGGTTGTACATGGGAAGCCTCCGTGGAGTGCAATGCGACGATACGGTGGGGAAGGGTGACGCCGGCATTCTACACGGGGGCGATGATGGGCGGCAATTCGGAATGGGAACCGCCGGCTTTGCGTCAACCCCGCATCCAGTCAAAGGCTCATCCTTCGACAGCCTCAGGATGAGGGGAACGAGGCAGGATGAGCGGTTGTTCGAGTAGGGGCGAATGATCATTCGCCCCTACAATGGGAGACTGCTTGGCTCACGGTCGGGATTACCTGCCGACCGGGCCGAGGCCGGCAACGCCAGGACGAACCGGACGATGGCGCCGGCCATGCCTGCGATGGGTGGCCAGGGTGATGAAGGTGGCTTGCGTGAACCCAGCCATTGCGGCTTTAACGGCAGAGCGCCGGGGCTCTTCTGGACCACATGCGCTCCTCCATGGGTTCGCCGTCGTTGTCGAGGGGACGCACCCTGTAGGTGTAATCGACGCCTGACCGGTGTGTGGTGTCGGTCCAGTCCCAGTATTCATCGTTGAAGGTTTGGAGCGCATCGGATTCCGCGCCCAGGAAATCGAAACGGGTGGTGATCCACGATCCGTTGCTGAGGTGCCTTCGTTCGACGCGCCATCCGTATGGCGGCGGATCGTCTTCGAATTTGATGGCGCTATGCCAGAAGATGAAAACCCCGTTTGGTTTGCACATCGGCTCGGATATTCCCGGCTTTTCTGTGTAGTCGGTGAGTTTACGCTCGGTGAGAGACACCACCGCTTCGTTGATGGGCCCCTCGGAAACCCCGGCCGGTAGCATTGAGCCGAAAGACAGCTTCACGCTCTCGCCGTCGTCATCGATGGTATCGTGGGCGGCGGCGAAGGAGATGGTCTGGGTTGTTTCGCCCGTGTTGAACGTCACGCTCTGGGGCACGCCGGAGTAATCGGCGCCGGTGGCCCCGCCCTGGTCGGTGGCGGTGATGGGGATAACCACCGTCCGCTCGGGGTCGTCGCTCAGCGTGACGATGACGCCCTGGATGGTTCCCTCGGCCACCGTGTAGGCGTTCTGTCCGAACTGCACCGTCACCGGCGAGCCGTCGTTGTCCCTGATGGTCACCACGTAGGGGTTGGGGCATTCATCGCCGCACGGTTCGCCTTCCGGATCGAGCAGTATGACCTCTGAAGCAAGGCCCGGCGCCCGGCCGAGAGTAACGTGGAATTGTTCGTCACCCTCGTAGGTGTCGTCATCCAGGATCGTGATGGACACCGTTTTGCGTCCGACCAGCGAGCCGTTTTGATCCTGGAAGTCTGAAGGCGCAAACCGGAGAATGTCAGAAAGGGCTCGGTAGTCGGCGGCATCATCGTCGTTCCCGGATGTAGCCTGCCCGGCCAGGGCCTGTACGGTCACGCTGAAGGCGCTGACCTGGGAAACGCTATGGTGCGCGTGAGCCACCAGCGTGATGTCCAGCGTGCCGGCGTCTTCGTCGACGGTATAGGCGGGATGCTCTATCGTCACCGTTACCGCGTGGTCGTTGTCCCTGATGGTCACCACGTAGGGGTTGGAGCACGTTGTGTCCCATCTGTCGCCTTTAGAGTCAAGACGTGCGATCTCCTCCGATGAACCCGGCGCCTCTCTCAGGTGAATGTGGAAATATTCATCGCCTTCGATCACGTCGTCGTCGAGGATCGTGAGTGACACCGTTTTGCGTCCGACCAGCGAACCCATTTCCTGCTGGAAGTCTGCCGGCCCGAACCGGAGCGACTCAGACAGGCCTCTGTAGTCGCCGGGATCATCGTTATTCATCGGTGTGGCTGTCACGGGTTGCGACAGTACTCTCACGTTAAACTCGCCGATCTGGGTGACACTTTCGTGCGCCCGGGCCACCAGCGTGATGTCCACCGTGCCGGCATCTTCATCGAATGTGTATTCGGAATGCTCAATCTGGACCGTAACCGCCGGCCCCTCCTGGGAGATAACCCGTATCTGGGCTATGGCGCCGCTGGTGTCGTAGCCGGTTGCCGCGGCCACCGTTGCGGTCAGATCACCGCTGTGGGTCACGCTGGATGAAAAGCCTGAGGCGACAATGATGATAATGGTTTCCGCACCGCCGGCTGCGAAGGTGACCGTGTGTGCGGTATCAGTGAGCCAGGGTTGTTCCTGGGTGAATTTGACGGTCACGTCCAGGCTGTCGGCGGTGTCGCCCTCGCGCCTCAGGGTGAAGAACCCCTCGCTCAGGCCGGCGGTGTATTCGGCGGCGTCGGCCGAGATGGTGATGTCGGGCACCGCTGGATCGGCCGGGCGGGACAGGAAGAGGTGGTAGGTTTTGGTCGTCACCCCGTCTGAGGCCAGTACCCTCACTGAGGCGGTGGTTATAGCGCCTTCGGTAAGGTCAGCGAAGTCGGTCACCGTGGCCCCGGGAGGATCCAGGCTCGTCGTCTCATCTCCGACGCTGGTCTGGTCGATGCCGGCAGCGGGCTGGGTCACGGATGCGCCAAAGAAAACCCTTTCAGAGTTAACCGTCGCCGTGTAGTGCGTGGTGTCCGGATCAAATGGCGGGGCCAGCGTTACCGATTCGCCGTTCACCGTGACGTTGATATCGCTCAGGCTTGCGTCCTGCTCGGGCGCCACCTGCCCGGTTCCAGGGTCGCGTTGACGGAGCAGGTCGGGGCCGTTTTCGGGCGTTGGATTGGCTGACGCCCTGCCGACGGTGGAGGACAGGATGGCAAGGACCAGCAGGCAAGCAAGCAGTGTGATGAGTTTGATTGGTATGTGTCGCGTCCTCTGGAATGAATTATGCGGCCTCATGTTGTATCTCCCTCGCGTCTGGATCAAGTTATGGTGGATCGCCTACGCTATGGGCATGGAGGATGGCGTCGTTGGGTTCAGTTGTTGGATTAAGTGTCCTCCTGTAATGTGCATGTTGTTACCTATTGATACGAAATCATTTGCGGTGCAGATTGTCGCTGAAGGCATTGGTCTCAGCGTAGTCACTTCGCCTGAACGGTCATTGAGAGCGAAGCGCGGCAGTCTCGCTCTGGGAACAAGACCCATACAGGAAAGCCCTGTTGCGTCAGCGAGATCGCCACGTCGCTTCGCTCCTCGCGATGACAGAATGGGTACACATACAGAATGGGTACACATGAGGAGCATTGGGCGTGCGGAGTCCTCTCGGTTTGCCGCTCTCTACCCGGTACGCTATACTCGCTGCGATTTCCCCGACACCGCCCCGGAGGGCCTACTTATGGATATGGGACTGAGCGAGATTCAGCAGATGCTGAAGAACTCGGCGCGCGAATTCCTGGCGCAGGAATGCCCGCTCACCTTGGTGCGCGAACTCGAAAACGACCCGCAGGGCTTCAGCGAAGACCTGTGGCGGCAGGTGTCCAACCTCGGCTGGACCGGCATACCGTTCCCCGAGCAATATGGCGGAACCGGTGGGTCCTTCCTGGACCTGGCCGTGCTGGTTGAGGAGATGGGCCGTGCCCTGCTGCCGGCTCCCTTCTTCGCCACCGTCGTGCTGGGCGGGCTCACCGTACTGGACGCCGGCAGCGATGACCAGAAGCGCGACATCCTCACCGGCGTCTGCGCCGGGACCGTCCGCCTCACCCTGGCCCTCACCGAGCCGTCGGCCACCACCGAAGCCTGGGGCGTTGAGGCCCAGGCCAGCGCGTCCGGCGACGGCTACAGCATCAGCGGCACCAAGCTGTTTGTTCCCGACGCCCACGCCGCCGACACCATCATCGTCGCCGCCCGCACCATGCCCGCCGGCGACGACCCCGAGCAGGGCATTAGCCTGTTCCTCGTCCCGTCCAATGCCGCCGGGTTGGAAGTTGAGCAAGTCAGCACCATCGGCAACGAGCGCCTCTGCGAGGTGCGCTTGAACAACGTGACCGTGGGTTCCGGCGCCGTGCTCGGATCCGTTGGCGAGGCCTGGCCGGTCATCGATCGCGCGCTGGCCCGGGCCACCGCGGCCCACTGTGTGCAGATGGTGGGCGGCGCTGACGCCGTGGTCGACATGACCGTCGAGTACGTCAAGCAGCGCACCCAGTTCGGCCGGCCCGTGGGCAGCTTCCAGGCCGTGCAGCACCACTGCTCCAACATGGCCACCGACGTCGAGGGTGCGCGCCACGTGGCCTACCAGGCCGCCTGGGCCCTGGCCGAGGGTCAGTCCGGCCGGCGCGAGGTCGCCATCGCGAAGGCGTGGTGCAGCGGAGCTTACCAGCGGGTCTGCTCGCTGGGCCACCAGTGCCACGGCGCCATCGGCTTCACCCAGGAGCACAACCTGCAGCTCTACACCCGCCGCGCCAAGGTCCAGGAGCTCTCCTACGGCAGCGTGCATGACCACAAGGAAGTGGCGTTGCAGGAAATCGAGGCGAGTTAGGAAAGTTGCTGTAGGGGCGAATAATCATTCGCCCCTACCTGTCCCTGGCGTTCCATATCCATTTGAGGAGTACCCCCGATGACCATGACCCCCGCCCGCAGTTCGCCCTTCGCCGCCATGGCCCGCGACCCGCTGCATCCCGACGTGATCTACCGGGACGAGCGCTGCTTCGTGGTGCGCGACATCAACCCCAAGGCGCCCGTGCACCTTCTGATCATCCCCAACATGCCCATCAACGGGCTGGATTACATCAGCCCGGCCATGGAAGCCACCATGGGGCACCTGTTCGTGGTCGCCGCCGAGATGGCCCGCCGCGAGGGCGTAACCATCAGCGGCTACCGCCTGGTGGTCAACAATGGCGAGGACGCCGGCCAGACCATCGCCTGGCCTCACATGCACCTGCTGGGCGGCCGAGGGTTGGGAGACATGGGCTGACCTCAATGGGCGACTTCATGGCCGAAATCCGCATCGGGAACATCACCGGGGGTGATACGCACCCGGTGACTGCTCTGGTGGACACCGGCGCCACCGAATCCGCGTTTCCGGCGGACCTGCTGGAGCATCTTTATATCCCGGCGACGGAACGGCCGATGGACTACGTCCTGGCTGATGGGACCATCCTGAGGTTTCCGCGCGGGCTTGCTCGGATTTCCATAACGGTTCGGTCCGGCGAGACTTTCAGCAGCATCTGCCCGGTCGCTTTCTGGCCGGACGAGAGCGGTCAGTGCGTCGGAGCAACCACGCTGCAGATCCTGACGCTGGCGGTTGACCCCGTCAACGAGGAACTGGCGCCCGTTTCAGCGCTGAGAAGGGGCTGGGCCGGAGACATTCCGGTGCAGTGATGACTGTGCTCGGCATCAAGTGAGGGTGACTAGCCAATGACCACCATCGAAATCTCCGACCGCGTGGTCGACCGCATTCACCGCCGGATCCGCCGCCTCCCGCCCGGGCTCCAGGAACACTGCCAGCGGGTCGAGCAGATCGCCCGGGACTTGGCCGAGCGCCACGGGCAGGACGTGGAAGCCGTCGGCCTGACCGGCCTGGCCCACGACGCCACCAAGCACTTCTCTGGCCTGGAGAACCTCCTCCGCATGGAGGAATATGACCTCCCACCGGTCACCGAGTTCGAACGCCGTAACCCGGCCATACTCCACGGCATGGTGGGCGCCGAGCTGCTCAAGCGCGAGGATGGCCTGGGCCACCCGCAACTGTACAATGCGGTGTACTGGCACACCGTTGGGGATCCCGGCGGCGGCGACCCCATCGCCCACATCGTATTCCTCGCCGACAAGCTGGACCCGGTCAAGGTCAAGCGCTACCCCTGGCAGGGCGAGTTGAAGGAACTGGCAGAGAATGACCTGCCCGCCGCCATGACCATGTTCCTCACCCGGAACGTTGTCCGCATGCTGGAGAAAGGGTCGGCGGTACACCCCGCGTCGATTGAAGCGCGCAACACCTTGCTGTTGTCGAAAACATCGTAGCCCACGGTATAATTGCTCTGGCTGCAAATTCAGAGGAGTACCATGGAATACGATGTTGTAGTCTGGCTGGATGACTTGTCCGACGGCTCCAAGTGCTACGCCGCCGTTTGCCCGGCTATTGTCTACGCCCATGGACAGGGCGATACTGAGGAAGAAGCTTTGGCCGAAGCCGCAAACGCGATGGCTGGTTTTCTGGAACGAATGCCTGGCAGGGTGAAGACGGGCCACGCTGCTCAGGACGAGTTGTCGGAAAAACTCGCTGATTTGGCCTCGGAAGGCATCGACCATTGGGTGCGTAAGGTTGCACCTGCTGTTGCGCCGACGCTCGCATAAGGATGGTCAGGATAGCCAATGTCAAGACCCGAGAATTACTCCGTTTGCTGCGGAGGATGAGGTTCGTTCAAGACAACCGTGACCACATTTATTTTTACCATGAATGGTTGATGACGAGCGAGGGTAGGTTGTGGACGCAAGTTTCTCATGGTGACAGGGAGATTGGCGCCGGACTGATGGGAGACATCGCCATCAAGCAAATGAAGATGAACAGCGCCGACGAGTTTCGCGCCGCTCTGCGTGGCGACATACCCCGTCGTTATCTCGAACCCGACACACCGTGGGACGGCCAGCCCCTGGACTAAGTCAAAGGATCGCAAGAATGGAATACGACGTTGTAGTTTGGCAGGGAACCTTGTCCGACGGGTCGATTTGCTACGCTGCAATCTGCCCCGCGGTTGCCCATGCTCACGGGCAGGGCGACACCGAGGATGAAGCCTTGGCTGACGTAGCAGACACCATGGCCGTGTTCGCAGAACACATGCCTGGCAGGGTAAAATCCGGCCAAGCCGCGCAAGACGCATTGTCCGAGGAGATCGCGGAGCTGACGGCGGAGGGAGTGGTGGTTTGGATTCGGCAGGTGGAGCCTCGCCGAAATCCAGTGATCGTCTAGCGATGCCCAGGATAGCCAATGTCAAAGCAAGAGACCTCATCAGATTGCTAATGAGGATGAGATTCGAACGGTATGACCGCGATCACATATACTTCTACCATGAATGGTTGAACCTGTGGACCAAGATATCGCACGGGGATAAGGACATTGATGCTGCCCTCATGGGTCGCATTGCTATCAGGCAACTCAAGATGAACAGCGCCGAAGAATTTCGCGCCGCCCTCCGCGGCGACATACCCCGCCGCTACCTCGATCCCGACGCCCCGTGGGACGGCCAGCCCCTGGACTAGTGAGCAACATGCCCGCCCAGCTTGAAATAACTCCCGAAGCCTCCCAGTTCATCCGTCAGAAGGGCGGCCAGGCCGTCGTCGACCTGATCTGCTGGAAGGGTTGAAGCGGCGAGTCCGTTGAGGTATCGGTCGATACCAACGTGCGCCGCCGCCGCAGCCTGGAGTCCTACGACCCCACCAGCCAGGACGACATCACCCTGTACCTGGCCCCCGGCATCTCGGAATACGCCGTGCAGGTGGACGTTTCCATGAGCCGGTTTCTGCTCTTCCGGAACCTCAAGGCCACCATCGTGCTGCCCCACGGCGTCACGCTGGGCCGACGCGCCTCCCTCGTTTAGCCGGACCGGGCCGGCAGCATATCCGCCACGGCGCAGGCGAAGCCGGGCAGGTAATCCCCGCCGTCCACCGAGTCGGCGTCGGCGAGTGTCAGCGGCGGCGCTCCTGCTGTATGCACCGTCAGCGTGCGCGCGTCGATGTCAATGACCCAGACGGCCTTTCCGCCGGCGTTCAGGTATTCGCGGATCTTCTGGGCAATTTCGCTTGCGGTGTTGCTCTCGGACAGAATTTCGACGGCCAGGTCCGGCGCGCCATCGTAGAGCATTCCGGATAAATCGGGTTGCGCGAGCCGGGCATTGGAAACGAACGAAACGTCGGGCATCCGCGACGTAGCCGGAGAATCGGGTCCGGTGACATAGCCTCGGTTGCTAAGGTACACCCGGCCCAGACGATTCAACAGCACATGATTGCCGATCCTTATGACGACCAGCGATCCGGTATGTTCGTGTTCTTCCGATGCTACCATCAGCTCGACTAGGGCTCCTTTCACCAGCTCGTAGCGCGGATGCTTGGGCAGCGCGGCATACTCTTCCAGTGAAACCGGCGGCGCGGCGGCGATGTTCTGTGAAGTCATGGTGACACCTCCTCGCAGAGGAAGCAGTGGATATTACCGGGCGTACCGGTAGCCGCCGGCCGGCGTCCGAGCGCAGTTCAGCCTGCGGTTCAGGTGCAAGCCTTCCAGCACGAACTCCACCGCCGACGCCACCACTTCGGGACGCTGGTCGTCGCCGATCAGCGCGGTGACGGCGGCGCGCAGCCCATCCACCTTGTCCAGCGCCGTGGCGTAAGCGGCGGCCGGCACGTCATTCCCGGTCTCCACCGCGTTGCCCAGGTCGAACGCCGTCACGATGTCGTCCAGCTCGTCCACGCTGCAGTACCGGCCGAATATGCCCAGCGTCGCCCGCTTGGTCAGGTCCTCAACCAGCCGGTCCTCCCGGCCCTCGCCGAAGGTCTCCAGCTCGATCTTTCCGCCCAGGGAGGCGACCAGAAATGGCAGGTCGCTGATGCGTGGGCAGGCGATACCCTCTCCGAGCCGGATGCTGCGCCGCAGCGCGTTGCTGATCAGTGTTTCATAGTTGGCGATGGAGACGCGCACGCTCACGCCGGAGCGCTGGTTGATCTCGTTGCTGGACCTCGCCCGCGCCGTCACCTCGGCCACGATGTCCGTCATGAACTCTGGGACAACCACCCGGTCCTCATCGGGGAAGCGGTTCCGCTCCTGCTCCATGATGGCGATCTCTTCTTCGAGCGCCTTGGGATAGTGGGTGTGAATCTGCGCGCCGTAGCGGTCCTTCAGCGGGGTGACGATACGGCCGCGGTTGGTGTAGTCCTCCGGGTTTGCCGTGGCCACCACGAACACGTCCAGCGGCATCCGGATGCGGTAGCCCTTGATCTGCACGTCCCGCTCTTCCATCAGGTTGAACAGGCCCACCTGGATCCGTTCGGCCAGGTCGGGCAGCTCGTTGATGCAGAAGATGCCCCGGTTGGTCCGAGGCACCAGCCCGTAGTGGATGGCGGTCTCGTCCGACAGGTGCCGGCCCTCGGCCACCTTGATGGGGTCGATCTCGCCGATCAGGTCCGCGATGGAGATGTCGGGCGTGGCCAGCTTTTCCGAGTAGCGCATGTCCCGCCCGATCCAGGCCACGGGCGTGTCGTCGCCCATGTCGGCCACCATCTGCTTGGCGTCGGGACTGAGCGGGCTGTACGGATCGTCGTTCAACTCGCTGCCGGCGATGACCGGGATTTGCTCGTCCAGCAGGTTGACCATCTCCCGGATCAGGCGGGTCTTGGCCTGCCCGCGTTCGCCCAGCAGGATGATGTCCTGCCCCGCCAGGATGGCGTTTTCCAGCTGCGGGATCACCGTCTGGTCAAAGCCGACGATGCCGGGAAACACCGGCTCCTCGGCGCGTATCTTGGCGATCAGGTTCCGCCGGATCTCCTCCCGCACCGATACCGATTGGTAGCCGCTATCGCGGAGTTCGCCGATGGTGGCGGGCAAAGCGTTATTCGTGGACATGGAAACGGTCCATCCTTTAGTCAGGGTTTGGGTCTGCCGGCAGTATAGCAAAACGCCTGCTTCCTCACCGTCGCGGCCTTCCATGTGCTAACATCGTAAAATACGGTGAACCGGCTATGCTTCGCTTCCTCTGGCCCATCCTCATGATGTTCGGCCCCCAGTTGGGGCCGCGCATCGTCAAGTTCGTGCGCGCGCTGTACCGTCTGCATCGCGATTCCCGCGTCAACCTGCTGATCAAGCTGCTGATTCCACTGGCATTGGTCTACGCGGTTTTCCCAGTTGACCTGGTGCGCGACCGTATTCCCTACGGGCTGGGCCGCTACGACGACCTGATTATCCTCGGGCTGGCCGTCTGGCTTTTCTGGAACCTGTGCCCACGGGCCGTCGTGCGCGAGCACATGGGCGACCCGCCGCCTCCCCGTCCGGAAGATGAGGACCCCGACAGCGTGGTCGACGGGCAGGCCCGTCCCACCGACGAATCGGACGACCAGCGCGGCAGTTGACCGGTTGCAGGCTCGAATAGCATTGACTCCAGGGTAGGGGCGAATGATCATTCGCCCCTACGTTTTGGTCATTTCGTCTCAGCCCCGGGATCAGGATGCCTCATGTCTCAAACCGCGAAACTCCCCCACGGCTCCCAGTCCGCCCTGTCCGAAGGCGTGTCGCTGTACGTTCACGTGCCGTTCTGCCTGAGCAAGTGTCCGTACTGCGACTTCAACACCTACCAGGGAATCGAGTCCCAGTTCGACGACTTTCTCACCGCCGTCATCCAGGAGATCACCGCCTGGTCCTCAGTTCTCGGCCGACCAACCGTGAACACCGTTTTCCTCGGAGGCGGCACGCCGTCCTACCTGCCCGACGGCGACGTGGCCCGCATCCTGGACGCCATCAACCGCAACTATCCCATCCGTGCCGACGCTGAGATAACCGCCGAGTGCAACCCCAACGACCTGTCTCCCGAGAAGTGCGCCGAGATCCGCTCCGCCGGCATCAATCGGGTGAGCATCGGCGTGCAGAGCATGGACAACGGCCTGCTGTCCATGTTAGGCCGCCGCCACGATGCCGATGAGGCCGCCCAGGCGTTGGAGCATTGCCGCCGCGCCGGCTTCGACAACGTGAACCTGGACCTGATGTACGGCCTGCCCCAGCAGTCGCTGGACCAGTGGCGGGATACCGCCGCGCGAGTCGTCGCGCTGGCGCCGGAGCACCTGTCCTTATACTCGCTGACGCTGGAAGAGGGCACTCCCCTGCGCCGCTGGGTACAGCAGGGCCGCCTACCGGAACCTGACCCCGACCTGGCCGCCGACATGTACGACCACGCCCGCGTTGCGCTAGCAGCCGGCGGCTACCACCACTACGAGATTAGCAACTGGACGCTGCCCGGCCTCGAATCGGAGCACAACCTGGCCTACTGGCGGAACCTGCAGTGGGTGGGTGTTGGCCCGGGCGCCCACTCCTCTCTGCGCGTTGGGGATGCCGGCTCGGCCTGCCGTTTCTGGACGGTGCGGTCGCCCCGGGAGTATGCGCGGCTGGCCCGGGAGTGGGAGGAGAGCGTAGCGAAGGCCGGCGCGTGGTCGGCGGTAACGGATTGTCTGATCGCAGAAGTTCCGACGGTGGACGGCTCGGAGGTATCCGATGAGGCGACCACCGCCGCCGAGACCATGTTCCTGGGCCTGCGCCTGCTGGATGGTATGGATGTGGCCGCCGCCTCAGCGCGCATCGGCATCGACCTGCTGGCCCGCTACGAGCGGGAGCTGACCGAGCTGACAGCTGACGGGCTGCTGCAGTGGGACGGCGACAGCCGGCTGCGGCTGGCGGAGGAGGCATACCTGGTGGCCAACCAGGTGTTCACGCGATTTTTGGTAGATTAGTCAGCTATGTGGCCGTCGTCGAGCCGGTGGATTGGCGCAAATTCGATTGTTGGATATCATTCCGTCCACCCATGCCAGAGATATTATCGGAACTGGCCCCTGTCTTGGGGAAAAATCTGATACAGCATATCGCCGTACTCATAGCTATAGCTGTAGTCGGCGTACCCGTTTTTGCGGCGATACACCGGCCGTTGCCGCCTGAGTCGAACGAATCCGAAGTTTATCGCCGCCGGATGGGGGATGTTATTCAGATTGGGTTGCTTATTTGTGTGTTTCTAGTTTTGGCAGCCATGGGGTACGTGCTGTTCAATTTGCTGGCTGGCCGTTACTCGTCGAATGAAGGCGCTTCCACAACCGCTTACCGCTCACCCACAGAATATAAGCTGCTCCGCCAGCCCAGAGACCTGAAGCCACGATAAACACCCAGGAAACCATTACGGCAAGGTTCGAGAGGCCGGACCCGGTTGCGATAACTACCAGTAATGCAGCCAGTATCGCCACCCCTGCGACCAGTAGGGACAGAACGTACAGTCCGGTTGGCACGCCCGGCTGGTCTCCGGCGGAAGGGCGAGTTTCAGGCGGAGAACCGCCAGCCTCGATTGTGTCGCGCTGCGCATTGGTCGTAGCCATGTTGGCCTCTTATCACCGTAAGAGCACTTGGCAAAACCGGCCAACAAACGCAGCGAGCCCGCCCGCCCCGACGCCCTATGCTAAACTGCCGGCCACGGTCGCCTGTGGCGGCAATCTCTACTGCATTCAACCCGAATTACCCCGCGGAGGTTCAACCATGGCGGTACAGCCCTACACCATCAACGTGCCCGACGACGTGCTGGAAGACCTGCGGCACCGGCTGAACCACGTGCGCTGGCCCGACGAGATTCCCGGCGCCGAGTGGGACTACGGCTCCAATCTCGACTACATCAAGGAACTGGTGGCCTACTGGCGGGACGGATTCGACTGGCGCAACGCCGAAGCCGGCCTCAACGCCTTCGCCAACTTCTACACCACCATCGAGGGCCAGGGCATTCACTTCATCCATGAGAAGGGCAAGGGTCCCAACCCCATGCCCATCATCGTCACCCACGGCTGGCCCGGCTCCATCTACGAGATGCACAAGATCATCCCGCTCCTGACCGATCCGGCCAGCCACGGCGGCGACCCGGCCGACTCCTTCGACGTCGTGGTCCCGTCCATGCCCGGCTACGGTTTCAGCGCCCAGACCCGCGACCGCGGCGTCAACACCCGCCGCATCGCCGAGTTGTGGGACAAGCTCATGGCCGACGAGCTGGGTTACCAGCGCTACGCTGCCCAGGGCGGCGACTGGGGCGCCGGCGTGACCGCCCGCCTGGGCTTCCACCACGCCGACCACGTCATGGGCATCCACACCACCTCCGTGACCCAGGCCATACCCTACCAGGGCGCCAGCCTCGAGGGCCTGAGCATGCGCGAGCGACTGGAGCAGGTCATCGGCACGCCTCAGGGCGGCTACCGGCGCGACTTCGCCTCCTCCCTGTCCGACGACGAGCTGGCCATGATCGACCAGCGCGTATCGTGGCAGGCCGCCGAGGGCGGGTACGCCCACATCCAGGGCACCAAGCCCCAGACGCTGGCCTATGGCCTCAACGACTCCCCCGTCGGCCTCTGCGCCTGGATCGTGGAGAAGTACCGCACCTGGAGCGACTGCAACGGCGACGTGGAAAGCGTTTACACCAAGGACGACCTGCTGACCACCGTGATGATCTACTGGGTCACTCAGACCATCAACTCCAGCACCCGCCTGTATTACGAGAACAGCCGCACGCCCTGGTACTTCGGCCCCGACGATCAGATCGGCGTGCCGTGTGCCATCGCGGTGTTCCCCAAGGAACTGTCCACGCCGCCGCGTTCCTGGGCAGAGCGCACCTACAACGTGCAGCGCTGGACCGAGATGGACAGCGGCGGCCACTTCGCCGCGCTGGAGAAGCCGGCCGAGCTGGTGAACGACATGCGCGAGTTCTTCCGGGGGCTGCGGTAAAGCGTGTCGTCGAATGACAGTCATTCCGGCGGGGCTGGAATCCATGCCTCGCCTTGACTTGGTGCACAGTGGTTCGTGTTCGCTCAGATGCTCCATTCAGTAAGGAATGACGGAAAAGTGCGAATGACGACAACAACACGCAGGCGGGCGGGCGAATTCGAAGCAGGGCATAAGCCGGAGCAGGATTTCAATGGTTTCGACGGATTTGATGGTGGTTTGGATGGGTCTGGCCGTTATTTCGGGCGTCTCATTATCGGTCCTGTTTTTCGACTCGAACCTCGAGAGGTACTTGATCCGCAAGACCTCAAGGATGTTTGAAAGTATCAGGTATTGGTGTAGTCAGATAGGGACTGCAAAGACCGCGGATCCGAACCTATATCGGGAAGAGAACAATGATTGCAGAGCCGAGTCCGGCTGACATCCCTCCCAAAACCCGCTACCATATTCGCTAACAAAGTTTGAACCCAGGCCGGTTCTCCGGTCCGCCACCAAGGAGGAACCCGTTACATGATTACCAAGTTTGGCAGCCTTTGGGCCGGCAACGTCGACATGGACAACCCCGGCTACCAGGGCACCCCCGCCAATGACCGCTGGCTCCCCGACGAGGAACTGGCCGGCGGCGCCATCGAGAAGGCCGAACAGATCGCCGTCGCCATGGATCGCCTCGGCTACGACACCTTCTGGATCGCCGAGCACCATTTCCAGCGCGAGGGTTACGAGTGCATCCCCAACCTGATGATGCTGTACGTGCACCTTGCTCACCTCACCGAGAAGCTGCGCTTCGGTTGCGGTTTCAACATCAACCCCATGTGGAACCCCCTGCGCCTGGCCGAAGACTACGCCACCTCCGACTGGCTCACCGATGGACGCGTGCGCTTCGGCGTGGGCCGCGGCTACCACACCCGCGAGGTTGAGGTCTTCGGCTCGCCCATCATGGACCAGAACGCCAACCGTGAGCTCTTCGAAGAGCAGGTTGAGGTCATGTGGAAGGCGTTCAACCAGCGCAGCTTCTCTCACCACGGCAAGCACTACGACATTCCGCCCAACGTGCCCTACCGCGGCTATGATCTCGAAGAGATCACGCTGGTTCCCCGGCCCAAGTACGATGTTGAGTGGTGGCAGCCGGTGGTGTCGGCCAGCGATCGCGCCATCAACTTCATGGCTCGCTGGGGCATCAAGGGCATCATCGGCGGCGGCGCGGCCACCGGCGGCGCCAGCGACGAGGTGATCCACCGCTGGCAGGCCATCCACGCCGAGCACGGCAAGGAATGGCAACTGGGCGAGGGCCTCGCCGTGGGCTACTCCGTGCAGATCGCCAACTCCGAGAAGGAAGCCATGGACCAGGCGCGTCTGTGGATGGAAGAGCGGGTCAAGATGTTCGGCCCGTTGGGCTTCATTGCCGGACTGAGCGAGGAGCAACTGGGCGCCCTCAATGCTTTCGGCCGCCCGGTTCCCCAGGGTCTCAAGATGCCGACGATCGAGGAATCCGTTGCCGCCGGCCAGTATCTCGTCGGCCCGCCCGACCGCATCACCGAGCAGTTGATGGAAATCCAGGAGCGGTACCCCGGCCTGGAGGAGGTCAACATCGGCATCACCAACATGGGAATGCCCACCTCCGCGTCGATGGAGCAGCTGGAGTGGTTCGCCAGCGACGTGATGCCCCACTTCAACACCAAGCAGGGCGCGGACAACTAGATCACGCAATGAAATTGCGATGATCGTGCAGGGGCGGCGGTTCACGTCGCCCCTGCGAATGTAGGCCGCGCTGGAACGATCCTTTGACGTCCGATCAGCCGTTCCCAATCGCCGTCGTCGGCGCCACCACTTGGGGTACTACCCTCGCCGTCCTGGCGGCCCGCGCCGGCGCGCCGGTGCGTCTGCTCTGCCGCACTGCGGAAGAGGCGGAAACGCTGCGTCGAGCCGGCAACCACGCCCGACGCCTGCCCAATGTTCCGTTCCCGGAAACCCTGTCTCTCGAGCATGACCCCGGGGCAGCCCTGACCGGCGTGGCGCTGGTCATCGTCGTCGTCCCGTCCGAGCGTTTCCGGGAGAACCTGCAGCGCATCGGCCCGCACCTGCCCGCGGACGCCGTGGTCCTCAGCGCCACGAAGGGATTGGAGCTGCCCGCCGGCCGGCGCATGAGCGAGGTATGGTCCGAGGAAATGCCCGGTCACCCGCCCGGGCGCTTTGCCGTCCTGTCCGGCCCCAACCTGGCCGGCGAAGTCATAGCCGGCAAACCCGCTGTGACCGTGGTGGCCGCTTCGGAAGAAGAATCCCGCAGTCTCGTCCAGGATGCCCTGATGTCGCCGGCGTTTCGCGTCTACACCAGCGACGACGTTGTCGGTGTGGAGATGGGCGGATCGCTGAAGAACATCATCGCGCTGGCCGCCGGCATCGCCGATGGCATGGACGTGGGTGACAACGCCAAGGCAGCCCTGGTCACCCGCGGCCTGAACGAGATCGGACGGCTGGGCATCGCGGCCGGCGCCCAGCTGATGACCTTTGCCGGACTGGCCGGCCTGGGCGACGTGATGGCGACGTGCGCCAGCCCGCTGAGCCGCAACCGCCGCGTCGGTGAAGAACTGGCCCGGGGGCGTCAGCTGCCGGACATCCTGGCCGACATGGGCGCCGTGGCCGAGGGCATCAACACCACCGTGGCCGCGCTGGAAATCGCGGAGCGGCTGGACGTGGACATGCCCATCACCCGGCTCATGTCCCAGGTGTTGTTCGAGGGGCTCCCCGCCGCCGATTGCATTCCTGTCCTGATGGAACGCCCGCCCCGCTCGGAGTGGTAGCTTCTCACGCCGCACATATTATCCGGCATCGGCGGACACCGAACAACTTCGACGGCGCTCACGGGCTGACGGACTCTGCGGGGCGCTCGTCCACCTCAGCCAGCGACAGCGTATATGGGCCGGTGTTGCCTTCGCTTTCGAACGTGGTTCCGACCGCTACGTAGTAGGTGCCCGGTTGGTAGCGCAGTGCCACTGAGCTTACCGGTGGGGCCCAGGCGAGATACCACCTTGACCCGTCGTCTTCCCACACCGACCAGACGACCAGTTCATCGCGCTCGTCGCTCACCGAAAGGCGGTATGTGCCCTCCCTGGCGATCTCGAAACGGAACACGTCCTGGTCGTCCAGCGACTCGATCCCCCACAGCGGCTCTGAGAAGTCGCCCCAATCGAGCCAGTCCCACGGGTTCAGCCGCGGGTCGTCGGGAGATACGTCGGAGTCGATGGTCGCGGTGATGGTCTCGCCGGGCGTGATGGCGATCTCAGGGTTCGTCCGCCAGTCGTCGGCGTGGTCATCCCGTCGCACGGTTATGGTGTAGTGTCCGGTGCCCGACGGGTGGCTGTGCCCGCTGCCCACCGCGATGTAGTACACGCCATCTTCCTCCGGCGTGAAGAAGCCCCGCGCCCAGTTCGGATTGTAGCCACCCTGGTCCTGCTCTCCCATCACCGTCACGCCGGCTTGATTCACCACCTCCAGGATGCTCGGGTCCGCCAGGTAGCCCTCCACGTAGTGGACGTCCCCGTCGTCGTGGATGTCCATTCTGCATTCCACGTCGATGATGTAGCTTACGCCGGCCGTGGCGGCGAAGCTGAAGGCGTCCCTGCCACCGTCCTCTGCGGTGAGTTCGCCGTGCGCGAAGTTGAAGATGCCGTTCCCCAGCGAAGTGGCGTTCTCCATCCACCGGTGGGGCAGGAGGCCTGGGACCGGCACATCCTCGGTTGGCGTCGCGAGCGCCACCGCCTCGTGAGGTCTGATCGTGCGCCCGGGTTCGGAGGCGGTAACACCGGCCGCCGCGATCGCAGGGCCATCGGCAAGGAATACCGATGCGAGCAGGATGGGCAGCCCCAGGAATATCGTGAGGGCCGCCGGAATCCGGATATTTATCGTTCTGGCCATCCGCGCCCCCAGAATGCTGGAACCACGCCGTACCATTATCGTGAGCATTTGACTATCCTCCGGTGGCCTCGGTTATTTCCGGCAGGTGACCTGCACCGGATGCCAGGGAAAACCGTCACCGTCGACCACGTAATCGTTTATACAAATATTGATTATCTATAGATATGATATCATGCGCATAAGCCAGCGCCGGCGTTGTCAATCGCGTACAGACTCTCAGACGTGCACGGTTTGCGGCAGCGAAACGTCAGGATCAGGATTTTGCAGATTTAGGGGGTCATCAGGATTGAAACCGTTCTGTGACGGAGATCTCCCAATCCTGACCAATCATGAAATCCTGCAAATCCTGGTTCAGACGATCTGAGGAACTGGGTACGCATAAGCACCATGGCCGCCCCGGAGATCGCCGCGCAGGTGGCGCCTTACATGGCGCGCATCAGGGAGGCGTCAAACTCGATGCAAGGATCCGGAGGGAGCGGATAGGGAACAAACGCCTGGATCTGTGCCCCTTGTTAAACCGTGTTGTCGTAGCGTCCGGTCATGCCGCGCTGCATTTTGCTGCTGGCCTCCATTGCTTATTAAGCAAAAATGAATAAGGCGTTGCTCTATTCATTATTGAGCGTTAATTCTTAACAGCGTTAGCGCGGCCCCGTCAATCTCTACACCTCCGTCAGCCACCATCGCGCCATCCCCTCGCCGCCGGCCCGCACGTCAAACTCCATCCCCTCCAGCAGCCACGCCCCACTGATGCCCGTCGTTCCGGCACGCAGTCCCACCACATCCGACAGCCGGGCCTCCAACACGGCGCGGGCGTTGGATGCGGTGAAGAGCGGCAGCGATGCCTCGACGTGCGCGCGTCGCCGCGAGCGTTCGGCGAGGCGTGCCTCTGCACCCGCCTGCGCCGCTGCGTAGTTGTCAATGTAGCGGCAGCTAACCAGTGTGCCGGCTGCGGATGCTTCCGCAGCCCCGGCCCGGTGCGCGGTTGTCGACTCTGCCCGCCAGCAGTGATCGGCAGACAAACGCAGGCCTTGCACGTAGGCCCGCTCCGCTCCGTCGTTGCGGATTCGCAGCATCCGGCCCCGGCCGGCGATGCCAGATTCCGCCTCGGTCAGCAGTGTCACCGTGATATCGCCGGTCACATCCGTGCCGGTTCCGGCGGCATCATCGGTTGCCGTGTAATCGGTCTGCGCCGCGGGTGTTTGAACCCCGTCGATCGCCTCCCAGGCTTCCGATGCCGCCAGCGCCAGGCGTTCCTGGCCGGCGTCGATGGCCAGGGGCTCGTTGAGATTCCACACCTGCTGCGGGCCCTCGTCAACCAGCCTCCGGTAGCGGAACACCACCGCATCCTCCGTCGCCGGCGCTCCATCCTCCCACCGCAGGTGCGAGGCGTAGGGGGCAGCGCCGTCGGCGGTATCAACCACGGACGTCTGTGCCAGCGATGCCGGGTCGCCGTGCGCCCGGATGTCCGACCGCAGCGTCGCGCTTTCCAGCCGGACGCGACCGTGCCCGTCCGTGTAAATCAGCCCGTGTTCCTCGCGCTGCAAACGGCGCAGCGCCCGCGCGGCCGACACCTCCCAAACCGACCGCGCCCCGCCGGTGAGCAGTACCCGACCGGAGTCCAGGCGGTACTCGGCGGGAGCGAGCCCGGACCACGCCAGGATGGAGGCGGCCACGTCGCCGGAGCGCATCGGCCCACCCGGCAGAGCGCGGCGCAACCGCACCGACTCCAGCCGCTGCATCGCATCCCGGGCTTCGATCCGGCAGGTTTCGCCTGCGTAGTCCGGAGATATGGCGGTCACCCGCCCGCGAAACAGTCCACGACCCGCCCCAAAGTGGCGCCAGCGGTCCGCGGTGTTGCGGAAGCTGTGCCACAGCCCGTGACGGCCCGAGGCCGGCGGATCGACAATTCCGGTGGCCGCCAGCAGGGTGCGTCCAACTGGGTCGCCGCTTTCCAAGTTGATCGCGTGCACCCGCACGCTGTCCAGGGTCTGTTCGATCTCCAGGTCGTGCCACGCCTCCGGCGCCAACGGGCCCCCGGACGCCAGCCGCGTCACCGTCGCGCCGGCCACCCGCTCCAAAACGCTGGATACGTGGTCAAACCGCAGCCGCAGGCAATTGTTGGCGGCAACGCACCGCAGCACGAACCCGCCCTGGCCGTTGGTTGCCCTGCGGTAGCGCGTCGTGAGCGTTGCGGTAGCGTCTCCGGTTTCCAGCAGCGCCACCGCATCGGAGGGAGGAAACGAGCCCACCGTGCCCCGCGCTTCCCCGTCCAGGACCGAAAAGCCGTTCCCTGCCGTGGCGATCACCTCCCAGCGCCCGTCGCCGAAATCCGCCGGTCGCCGGTCCAGGTCCTCGGATCCTGCCCCCGAGGTGGTGAAGTCATCGCGCAGGCGGCTGACCCGCAACCTCGCTTCTCGTCCGGTCCGGACGTTCGGTCCCAGCGGGCCGACGACGTTTCCGGGGGTGTAGCGGTGGTCCGCATTGTTCAGCGTCAGCACCAGCGTGGCCGGCTCGGCAAACTCGGGTACTGGCAAGCCCCGTCGTCCCCAGCCCCAGCGCAGGTCCAGGACGTCGTCCGATATGTCCACCTCCTCCGCGCCCCAAATCCCGTCACCGGCCCAGTCGACCCAGACCTGCCACCGCAGAGCCGGCGTGGGTCGTGGCAATGTGTTCGACGGTGCGATTGCTTCGGCGTTCATAGTCATGCGAGTTTCGGACCTCCAAGAGAACGGTCGGTCCTGTTGAATGCAGGGTGGTTTGGCTCACGCGTTCCAGTTTCCGTCATCGCGAGGAGCGAAGCGACGTGGCGATCTCGTTCCCGCGGCAGCGTTCCTTGCCCCAACGAGATTGCCGCGCTGCGCTCGCAATGACGGTTCCAGTGAAACTGGGCACGCATGGGGGTGGTTTGGGTATCGCGTTGGGGGATTGGCGCAAATGCGCGAAAACGATTAGCATCAGGGTTGCGCAAGGAGCGAACGGTATGGCCAGGCATTGGATCAGCTATAGCGTCGATCAGGATCCGCGCCGCAGGCGCCGGGGATGGCAGTGGCGATGGCCGTGGAATTGGGGCAGGGGCCCTCGCTACGGACGACCCCATGTCGTCCGCATCCAACCCGCCCGCCAGCGCGTTCGTTATAACGACGGCGACCGGCGCAGCATCTGGCCATGGCTGCTGCTCCTGTTGCTGCTTCTGCTGTTCCTGGGGCTCCTGGCATTGCTCCTCCTTGACGATCCGGAGGAGTCCGGCAGCGCCGAGCAAACCAATGGCGGTAACCAGCCTGGCGCGACCGCGGACCTGGTTCCTGGCGGTGTCGTTCCGCCAATCGACTCGGCCCTGGCCCTGTCCCGCGCCGCCGACGGCAGCACCATGGTCTCCCTTCCGGACCGGCCCTCGTTCCGGCTCGACGGTGACGCGAAGGTCATGGATCTTGGCGACGCCTCCTGCCACGACCAGCGCTACGTTCTGATGACCGATGGCAAGGCCGTTCCCATCGACGACCTCGAACCCGGCCACGGTCGACGCCCTGGCCCAGTCCGACGTCCCCATCGATACTGTGGCCCTCAGCCCCAACGTCGACACCGGCGCCCTCCAGGCCATCGCCGCCCGCACCGGCGGCACCTTTACCAAAATGGATTGAACCACCACGAGTTGAACTGCCAGCCCTGGTTTCAAAAGACATACCGTTCGGCATCCGTCGTAGCACCATTGCTGCTCCCTTATGCGTACCTATTTTGTCATCGCGAGGAGCGAAGCGACGTGGCGATCTCGTTCCCGTAGTAGCGTTCCTTGCCCCAACGAGATTGCCGCGCTTCACTCGCAATGACGGTTCCGGTGAAACTGGGCACGCATGAGCGCCGCTGCTCCTTGACAATGACACACTCCAGTCACCAGGTATGAGGTATCCATGGCATATTCGTCACGTTGGTTGAGCTACGATCAGGACAACGGACGCCGGCGGCGCGGCGGGCGGCGCAAATGGCCGTGGTTTCTGCTGCTGCTGGTACTGTTGGCCGCGCTCCTTGTCGCGGGCTGGGCATGGTATGAAAACTCCGAAGGCGTCGACCTGGCGCAGCCGGTGGCAATCCAGACGGCTCTGCCCGTCCTGTTGACCGATGACGCCATGGTGGTCTACGTGGTTGATAACTCCGGCAGCATGGAGGACAAGCTGTTGCCGTTGCATCAGGCTCTGCACGAGGTGGCCGCCAAACCCACTGAGAACAGCGAAATTGCGGTGCTGATGTTCGGCTCGTCGCATCAGATGTTGTTTGACTTCGCCGAGCCTGACGTCGCACCCTGGGATACCGCCATTCCATCCTTCACCGCCGGCAGCGGGGGAACCGCGATGTTTTTGGCCCTTGAAGAGGCCATGGATATGCTTCCGGAACGCCAGGTCTGCGTCGAGGAAACCCAGTTTTTTGTTTTCAGCACCACCACCTGCCGGCAGAACCGCATCGTGCTGATGTCGGATGGTATTGCGAACGACGCTTTTGTGATGTCCGGCACTCCCATGTCATCCAATCTGAGCGCTGAACAAGAAGCAGAGTTACTGCAAGAGCAAACATCGCTTGAAGCATCAATCGTAGAACGACTGGTCCGGTCCGGCACGCCCGTTGATACCATCGCCTTTGGGATCGACGCAGACGAAGCAGGGTTGAAGCTCATTTCCGATGTTACCGGCGGCACGTTCATTGAAGCCTACTACTGATCGTGCGACCCCCATCGACCTTCCTGAAATCCTCACCAAATATGTGACGGTGGCTATTCGTGACGCTCACTCAACATACCGCCCAGGCTGCCCAGGCTTTTTTCGACGCTGCCGACCAGCATTTCGAGGATGAGGAACCGCTGCTGGCCTACGACAATCTGTGGAATGCTGCGGCCCACGCCCTGACCGCCGTCGCGGAAGCGCGCGGCTGGCCGACGGGCGAACCGCAAGACCTGAAAACTGCCTCCGACCGCCTGGCCAACGAGGCCAGTGACCACCACCTGCGCCACCAGTTTGCCGTGGCTCAGCAGTTCCGCGCCAGGTTCAACCACGGCTTCGTCGAACGCCACCAGTTGGCCGACTACTGCCGCCTGATGCGCGAGTTCGTCGACCGCATGCTCGCCCTGCTGGAGGCCTGCGGGCAGGACGATCCGCTGACACCCCGCGAGCACGTCGAGGCCGCACTGGTCGCGTCGCAGGCCGCCGAAGCGGAGTTCACGGCAGGAGACATCGCCGCCGGCTCGGCCAGTCTCTGGCAGGCCGCCGTCCACGCCGTGACCGCCGCGGCCCTCGAGCGCGGTTGGTCCGTGGATGGTCACCCGGAGGTGAAAGCCGCCGCCGACCGCCTCGCCGTCGGAGACGCCACAGTAATCGCGGGGTTCTTCGCCGCCCAGCAATTTCACGCCAACGCCACCCACGGCTTCATGGAGCCCGACGACGTCGCTCGGGGCCTCCCGCTGGCGCATGACTTCGTGCAACGGATGCTTGATCTGGTTGAAGACTGATTTTGTGCCCGCTCACGCGTACCCATTTTGTCATCGAGAGGAGCGAAGGGACGTGGCGATCTCGTTCCTGCAGTAGCGTTCCGTGCCCCAACGAGATTGCCGCGCTTCGCTCGCAATGACGGTTCCTTTGAAACTGGGTACGCGTGAGGTTGTGCCCGATATTGCTGGAACCGGGTGTTCATGCGATAATTGTTTGAGAGCTATCCATAAGCAATATTGATAATGATTACCGCTGAACTCTACATCCTCTACGGCTTTCTGGCCTTCATGTCCCTCATGCTGGTGACCTTGGTTGGATTTCATATCCGCCAGGCGTTCACCATGGGTCGGATAGTGGGTGAACTTCGTACCCTCACTGCTCGCGTCGAGCGACTTGAAGAGCAGATGGGAACCGTGCGTGAACAGCTCGCCGAGGTTCGCGGGCTGTTGGTGGGGATGCACGAGCGCATGGACCTGCTCATGCGCCACCACCATGACGACGCCGGCCGCGTCGTGATAACCCCCGAAGAAGTCGCCGCCGACTGATCCCATCCTGGCCGTCACCACGTCCCCAGCGTTGCCGGCCCGTCCTGCCGGAACCGCGCCTCGAACCGCACCGGATCACCGGCCGCGCTGCTGATCCGGTAGGACAGGCACACGAACCGGCCCGACACCCGCCGCCGGCCCGGCCCATTGCCCGCCGGCCCGTACTCCACGGAAACCGTCCGGCCGACGATCCCCGTCAGCACCACGTCCGGGCCGATGACCGGCGTGTCGTCCCACCGACCCGACAGGGTGAACTCCTGCGCCACCTCTGCACCCGCCGCCGTGCTGGGTGACGCGTCATTGACGCCGGCCGTGTCCCGCCCGCTCAGCTCCCGGCCCAGTGGCCCGGCCCGTTCTACCCAGGGCGACAGGTCCCGCATCACGCCGCCGGCGTCCTCCACGGCGACGTGGCTGCGACCGGCGCTGGAATATCCGGTCACGATCACACCCCCATTGCGGCAACGCGCCGACGGTAGGGTTTGAGCAGCGCCCGAACCGCCGGGGAGATGCCATCTACATCTCCTCGTCCATCGTCTTCCGGCAGCGAGAAAGGCGAGCCAACCCTCTCCCGCCACCAGATGGCGGCCTGCTGCAGGCACGCCTCGGTCACCGCCGATGGATAGCGGTACACCGATACGACCGATCCCACCGCGTGCGTCGCTGGCATCGTGCCGTTGACTCCCCGCTGTACGGTGAGCGTCGTTCCACCCTGCCCGTCGTCGGCCGCGCCAGTCACGTGCATCTGCTCGTCGCCGACCCTCACCGTGTGGCCCGCCGACAGCACGACGGATGGTCCACCGCCGCTGGAGGTCACAGGAGCCTCAGCATCGCCAGCCGCAACCTCCGCGCCCGATACTTGCAGTCCCGTGTCCTCGCGCACGTCGCCGTAGCCCCAAGCGCCGGCGACGATCACGCCGCCCCGGCTCAGGGGGAACCGGCGGCCGCCGGCGGTCGCCACAATGCGGGTGTAGGGTCTCCCGTCGGGTTCCATGGGCGCGGCGTTCAGCGGGTAGGCCAGCCAGTCGCCGGAGTTCCAGCCGACCCAGCGGCTGGTGGAACCTTGGCGCACCCGCACCTCGGCGGCAGACGCCAGGTCGGTCACCGCCAGGGAAACCTGTCCTGTCCCGTCGAACCTGCGCTCGCCTTCGCTGACAAAGAAGTGGCGGTCGCAGTACCCGTCAATCCACCGGGACGCCGTTTCCAGCATCCCCAGCAACCGTTCGTCGTGTCCGTCGTCCGGCGTGTTCAGAAACGCCGACGATTTCAGCGTGGTCAGGTCACCATAAGTGTTGGGCATGATTTATCTCCGTATGCATCCAGCCGTCATTCCGGCCTTGAGCCGGAATCCAGAAGGTGTCCTGGACTCCGGCGAAAGCCGGAGTGACGACTTGGAGGGTAGTCCGCTACACCGTGATGTTGTACTGCAGCGCCGTGTGGGTGGCCGTCGATCGCGCGCCGGTGCGTTCCATGAAGGCCAGGCGCATGCTCACCACCATACGTATCCCTAAAAGACATGTTTTCGAATCCCCCTTCGAAATCCCAACGTCAGAAGCGCCTCGACGCGGCCGCCCTCGAGCCAAGCGTCCCCAGCATACAAACGCTTCCGAGCAACACGCCAGTCAACCCCAGAACCCCCAGCGCGAGACTAACGCCAATCCATCCGCTTCTCAGAAAACGGCCTACTACGCTAAACGCAGAAGCCTCGGGCTGTGCTGTAACTGCCCTAACCAAGTAGAAGGCGGCAAAAGATACTGCCCACCTTGCACGAAAAAGCGTGACGAACGCATTGCCCGGCTCCGAAGCGGGCGCAAAGCTCAAGGACTCTGCCAAGACTGCGGCGAAACAGCTATCTCCAGACTCACCCGTTGCTCAACCTGCGTCGACAGACGACGAGCGAATATGCGTCGATTGAGAGCCAAGCGAAACCTGCTGGGACTGTGCCAGAACTGCTCTAACGAAGCCATCCCCGAACAAAACCTGTGTGCGCCCTGCGCCGAAAAGCAAAGAGCTCGAAAACGCAGGAACAGGCAAACCATCAAAGACGCCAAGCACGGCTAATCTAAGGCCAGTGCCACAGGTGGGATTTGGAAACCAAGCTCACGGAAGCCGCTATCACAGCGACCGAAGCGGTCCCGTCCGTGCAGCCGCAGATCAGCATCCAGTCACCCGAACAGTGGACACTCCGCAGTTTCTCTCCCACCATGATAAGCGGCGAGGCAACCAAATCTTCCACGGCGATTGATCCCACTCGATTGACGAACCTTCGTCCAACTCGTTCACGTTTGACGTCGTGAAAGCACTCACGCTGACAGACGCCAAAGAAACGAGGAGATTTCGCTACTTGTACCCGAACCATCATGGGGCACCGCGTCCGCAGCATTGCCCAAGCAGGTTGAAGTTGCTAACCTGTAAAACCAGCAGGAGGTCCCCAGGGTGACTACTGAGCAGTATCAACGGGCCAGCGAGCGTTTCCTGGCGCAGGCCAGACAGGAACTCGCCGCCGGCGACCTGCCACAGGCATCTGAAAAGGGCTGGGGTGCTACCGCCCAAATCCTCAAGGCCGTCGCCGAACAGCGCGGCTGGGACCACAGCCGTCACCGACACCATCTGGTGACCGTCAGCCGACTGAGGGCTGAGACCGGCGACGGCGATATACGCCGTTGGTTCAACACGGCCAGCGCCCTTCATGAGAACTTCTACGAGGACACGATGCAGGCTTTCGAAGTCGCGGAAAGCCTCCACGACGTAGAGGCACTACTGAACAAAATCCTACCCCTGCTGGACCAGACATAGTCTCGGCTACCCTGACCCATCGAATAGCGAAATCGCCTGCAAAGAAACACGCCGCCATGAACACCAGCAAGCGCTCCTACGTCTTGGAACATCTCCTCCAATGCCGACAGTGCGGAAGCCCCATGCTCGTCAGCATGGGCCAAGACCCCAACGTGGACGTTTACCGTTGTTCAAGATTCAACACGAGCCAAGATTACATCTGCGCCGCTCCGGACGTCCGCACCTCCCGTTTCGAGACCTGGCTGATCCAAGGGCTGACCGACGTCATCACGACGCCCAGAAACGTCTGGTTCCTACAACAGACCCATGCAGCATCCAGCGGGGAAGCCCTGCGCCTCGACCCATCCACCAACGCTGATTTGGCGAGGAACCCACTTGCCTACAACGCCAAAGACGCCCTGCGCCTTGCCAAACGACCCCCGCCGTAATCATCATCTGAAACACCCACCTCCTCCGAAACTGAACGGGGGCGCTTACGCGCCCCCGTCGATTACTTCCCCATTTCATCAAATCGGTGCGGGTCAATTTCATAAATTGCCAACACCAGGCGGGCCAAGGTCGTCCGCTTCGCTGGTGGCAATCGTCTTTGTTTGCAATTCCTTCTATACGGAAATATCATCCTCCTCGACCGATGAGTTCCCAACCTCGTCCGGTCCCGGCGCTGCAGACGGGCGTTCAACCTCTCGCAGCGCCTCGGTTCGTCCGCTCAGCCAGTCACGGCCTCGCTCTTTCTTCATTTCTCACTCCTCCCAGTCGTGCGATGGACCTGCCGAAGAAATCTCGCCCAAGTGTTCCTGCTAACCACGGGATACCACATGCCGGCGACCAACCATCTTCAAGTCCATCTTTCGCTGTACCCGTTCGAAAACTTCCAAGTCAACCAGCGGCGGGGTGAGCCCTCTGATCTCGACCCACTCTGTCCGGGGCATACCTACCTTCACTGGGCCCGACTCTGGGTGCCAGACGGTCCGGGTTTTCCCGTAGTAGGCAATTCCCACGTACGATGTGTTCCTGAGAATGTTACGGATCATGGCGGCACTCCATTTCCCGCCACGCTTCGTCGGAATGCCGTCAGCTTCCAGACCTCGGGCAATCTTGGAGTTCGACAGGCCTCTGTCGAACTCGTCGAAAATTCGCCGCACGACCGGCGCTTCCTCCGGATCGATCACACGCCGACCTTGCTCCGCGGCATTGCGGTATCCGTAGATTCCTAGACCGTTGCCAACCGGCATGATCCCTTGCCGAGCCATTTGCAACTTCGCGGCCCGGACACGGTCACTCAGCCGCTTGTTGTAAAAGTACGACTGCCCAGCCACGATTCGACGGACGGTATCACTTTTTGTGTCGCTATCCGATGGCGGCTCCAAATTCCGGGTGTCCTCCCCGTCGTACACAGGTTCAACACCCGACTCTCCCGACGGCGGCACTGCGCCGTCATTCCATTCGTTGTTTGACGTTTCCACTGGAAAACCTCCTTTCAAATTTGTCGTTCATCTCTACTTTGACGAATGCGGCTTCCTAACCACTCGCAGTCGCCTCGACGTAGAACGCAACGTCCGGCGTCGGTGCCCCGAGCGAGTCCTCGATCCCCCGTGGCACCGTTTCGTTGAATCCTGGCTCGATGAAGCCCGCTGGTTTGTTCATCATCATGTTCTCGCCCGTTCAATGCGTGGATTTCCTGAGCTGGGGACCTGCCCGCCCGTGTACAACTTGTCCTCAAGGACCCGGTGGGGACGAAAGATCCCATTACCCACCCCGTTCAGTCAGTGGTTCCCTCTCGCTCAGGTAAGCGGCGATGTCATCGGCGCTCCAACCATCACAGGCCAGCTCCAAGACCAAACGCATGGTGCCGGCCTGCCGCTCGTCAAGCGCCGTTGGCACCTCCGCCTTGTCGTGGGCATAGCCGGAGACTCCGGAGGCGACCAAGCCGGACAAACGACTACGGCGGTGGTCGTCGAAGGAACCCTGCACAAAGCGGATTTCAACGCCGGCCGCAGCAAACTCCTCGTATAGGAGCACGCGGTGCTCGGGGACGCACGACAGGCGTTCCGACGAGGAGACGTACACCAGGCCTACCTCGCCCGCCTGCACGGCCTGCCGAAGATGGGTCAACCCCGGACGGTCGAGTCCGGAGCCGCTCTGGCGGTCCCGAAAGACGTAAGCAGCCACGACGGGTGGCACTACGTCTTCAACTGCTTGGCGAGCACAGGTTGAGACTTGTGCTTCCAGAGTAGACTTTTTCTGCTGGATAGCGGAGTCACGGGCGTAGACCGCCGTATGGCGACCCGCCTCGCTTGACAAATCGTGTTTCTTGGATTTCATGATTTCCTCCATGGGCGACGTTGTCGACGAATGCGCGAACCTCTAGTTCAGCGCCCTCACCAAGGTTCTACAGGCGGCATAGCGGGCTTGGCCCTTCTTCGCCGCGCTGCACCGGTAGTAACGCTAGCCGCGGGAATTTCCGGCTACTACCAAGCGCGACCCGCAGCCGTCACAATGCACGGCATCCAGTGGCATTCGTCGACGACCGCTGCCCTCGTCCGCCACGCTGGGCTTGCGGGCGCTTCTGCACCCTGTCAAAGTGGTGTTAGATATTCGCAATGGATGCCTCGTCACGTTCTATCTTTGGTTTTGCCCGTCAAATTGCCGCGGTGCGTCAGCCATACGGCCTTGCACCGCGACAACCTAATCCCGATTCCTCACTGTGTGCGAGTTTTCGTGTCCAACCAGGGACAGCGCGAACTTGACCAAATTGTGTGCCGTCTGCCGGAGGCGGCTCATCGCCCGCCTTCGCATGCCGTGTCGATTGTTCACGAAATGCACCGCCACGCCGTGCCCATCAAGCTCCTCCAGCGCTGCCAAGGATTCCGGCTGGCTTCGTGACAACCGGCTGGCGCGGTAGAAGATCACCGCATCCACATCTCCGGCCGCCACCGAACGCCGCAGCTTTTCGAATTCCTCACGCATCAGCGTCACCTCCGCAAGTCTCCCGGTGAACGTCTGCTTCATCAACCTGACATCCACCGGATTTCGCCCACTTGACGCAGGGGGCGGTCTGCGCTTCGGGCGAAGCCATCGTTTCCTGGCCGGATGTACTCACCCTGACGTAGACCTCGGCGCCACGTTTCGTTCTCAGCACGTGATGCTCTTCGCCGCTTGCGTGGTGCAACAGGCACGAGCCGTCCACCATATTGGTGTCCCGACACCGCGTTTCATTCCTTTCCTCGTCCTCAATGTTTCTGAAGAGCGATTCGGCCTTTTCGAGCGAGATGCTGCCTTCCGACAATAGGCGGACAATTCGCTCTACGTCGCAATTCTTTGTCTCACCTTCCGGCATGCCGTCCTCCCTTTTATCAATGTGACTCTTTTCCCGCCGCCGTCAGTGGGCATTAAAATCGCCCGACCACGACGACGGCCAACGAAAAACCGCAACCCCACCGGCCTCGCGGCCGGCGGACGTCGCGGAAATGTTCAAGGGGACTGACCTCGCCGTCGGCCCGACGCACATCACGCCGAACGGCAACTCTGCCCGGGCTCTGCACACCAAGCAGCATGCTAAAATCGACATCCGTAGACCTCCTTCTTTCTCGAGAGGGCCCTACACCCGGCCGCGTCGGTCTCGACCTCCGCCGCGGCCATCTCTTTCATCTGTTGTGGCTTAAATCAGCACAGACCATACTACCCAAAAATCACTCACTGGACGACCATCCGGTGTCATCATTTACCGATTCAGGACAAATCATCCCCGACTTCCAGCCGACGCTCCCGCTCGTTCCGCTCCCTCACCAACTGGAGAATAAGCTCCCTATTTGGCGTCAAATCGTCACCCACGTAGGTCAGCGTGCCGCGGTCCCGCTTCCACCCTTTTCCATAACGCACCAAGCCTCCGAGTGAGGACCTGATTGACGCAGCACTGCTGGCACGGGTCTCGCCAGTACGGAAAATCGCGTCGGCCAACGACACCTCCCGCAATATCGGCCCGTA
Source organism: SAR202 cluster bacterium bin87 (assembly GCA_002238825.1). Taxonomy (GTDB): domain Bacteria; phylum Chloroflexota; class Dehalococcoidia; order Lucifugimonadales; family UBA3495; genus Bin87. Next base: position 94,564 of record MPNC01000009.1, read on the forward strand.
GGTCATGGCGGCCCCGAACGCCCTCTGCCGGTTGGTCCGCTTTCCGGCCACTGCCCTGGTGTCCAACACCGGCTCCCCGGTCTCTTCATCGCGATCAAAGGGAGCGAAAGGCGGACTAATCACACCCGGACCCAACAGGCGTTCAAGAACCCCACGCTGGTCATAGGCGGGTCGCTCCTCACTGGCACATTCGGCTGCCTCACCCTCCGGAAGATCGATGGTGCCGCCCGCCAGAGCTTTAAACTCGGTTATGATCTCGAGCAGCCGGGTCGACCACCGTACTTTTTCGGCAGCCCGCCGCTTTTCCTCCACCCCCTGCCGTTGTTCCTGCAGCACCATCTTCTCGAGTTCTGCCAAACGCTCAAGAATTCCGTCCATGTCTCTATCTCCCAGTGGATCCCCATCCACCACAGTACTATAACCCAAAAAGCGCATTTACACATACCGGTTTTGGGTTTTTCGTGAACATGATGCCATCCTATGATGCGCCACGTCAACCATGGCATCGTGATAATTCGGCGTTAATTGGGGTAAAAGGCGTGGCCAGTGTGAGAAGCAAGCAGCCGATAACCTGATTTCGCCAAGGCACCGCAGTAGGGTCCGAAAACCGGACTTGTACCGTCTGAGCCTTCCCGCTGCACGGCGTCATGCCAACCACCTTCGGAACACCTTCCGAAGGTGGTTGCCACCTCCTGATGCGGAAATCGCCTGACACAGCATCCACCACGAGATCCCGACCTGGCGATGGCCTATTGGCATCCAAGAAAGCGTACCGGCTTTGGCCCGGCAACAAGACGGCATAATCCTGCCGCCCCGACACAGGAAAGGCTTCAAACGAAAGCCGCCCCGACGGGCGGCTTTTCGTTTCCCGGCCGCCCCAACTCGCCTGAGGACACCAACCATGCCAGCGACTGCCAGCAGCCCCCAAACTATCGTGACACATGCCCTCGCGGTCTCTGCCGGCGAGGTTATCAACGCCGTCCGACACAACGTCCGCTACCCGTTCCTGCTGGACGCCAAGCTCGGCGACGCCAACACCGCGCCGATGCCCGACACCACCATAGCGGACGTCTACGACACCGCCCTGAACTCCATCCACTTCAAGATGAGCCGCATCAGAACAGTCCTGATCAGCATCGACCACCAGCATGGCAGCCCCCTGGCCCAAATCGCCGAGCGCGCCAACGACGCCATGGCCAGAGCCGCCATCATCAACCACCACAACCGCCGACCGCCGCTCTACTCCGAGAACACCATCAGCACCTTCATCAAACTCGGCTGCGCGAAACCGAACCACTCGCCCATCATCCGAGCCGCCGGACATGTCGTGCCGCCGCCAGTCACGAACCGCATCCGGAACGTCGACAACATCGCAGGCGACATCGCCGCCAACCTCGCGGCGTCTCCCGAACCGCAGACCGCCGAACAGATCCTGCAAGCCCTCAGGGACCGCCGGGAGGTCCTCGACCATTGGCCCAATCTAGACTTCGCGCTCGTCATCCGCAGGCTGACCGACATCTGGCCCGACCACCGTGGGCGCTACCACATTGACGAAAAATGGAGCAGGTTTCTGAGCGGGCAACGCCTGGTGACCAACACCGTCATCCGCATCCTGGACCGAGATCAGGAACCGCGCACCACGGCTTTTCTCATTGACGAGACGGAACACCTGGTCCGACACCTGCTACCCGACGGGTACAACATCCCCAGCGCAGTCCGAACCTCGGTCTACACTTCCGACGAGATCTCTCGCCGCGACCTGGCGACGTTCGGACTCCGAATGTGGAATGACACGCCCGATGCGGAGAGCATGACCAGCCACTGGGGCTCGACCGACGCTTTCATCCGCGCCTTCTTGACGGAAAACGGCCCCGCGACCGTGAATGACATCGTCCAACACATGCAGGAGACGTCAAACGCCAGAGACAACACCGTCCGAGACCTCGTCTACAGCAACAACTCCGGGCAATTCCTGCGCCTGCCAGACCGCCGAGTGGCAGTCAACCCTGTTCCACCGGCGCACAACCCCAGCACGCCGTCCATCAAGGTTGTGCCGGACGAGCACCGCCAGCGACCAGAGCCAGTGCTGCGCGAATCGGAGCTAGTGTGGCTCACGCACTACGTCCAAGCGCTGGACGACCTGGAGCCGCCCCTGCCGGCAAGAGCCGTTTTGACGGGGCCACGAGCCACCGGCTCCACCATTGACGGATGCGTCGACCTCACGGTGGTCGCCGACGAACGTCATTGGCGCAGCCTGGAACCACGGTTGAAGCAACTCGCCGCCGCCACGTCGGAGCGGGTGCCGTCCGTGCCAATAATGATCAAAGTGGTCTCATCCGAAGCGTGGGAACGTCAGCAGGTAGGCAACGAGCCCCCATCACACTACAACATCTGGATGGCACCCTACGAAGCACCATAGGCGGCTGGTTGTAATCATCGACCATCCAACCACACCGACAGCTACTCAAAAAGATCAAAGAAGGTGAAGCATGCCGCAAATGCCCGAGCGAATGTCAGCAGACAAGTCGCATCTGCTGGCCTACCTCAAACACACGCCCGGATTCGAGGGTCTCGTCCACTCCTTCTCAGACCTACCGGTCACCGAGATCGTGGCTCGCGTACGGGACGCCGACGAGAACGCCTACCGAACCTGCATCGACCGCTTCGCCCAGCAGGGGATCAAACTTGAAGATTCCGCGCCGCTGCACTCAACGAGAGGAACAACCCCGAGTGACGAACCGCCGCCCCCAGCCCGCGCTGTCCGGCAAAAACTGGCGTCGCTCGGCATCACGGAAACCGATGTGCTCGACGCCATTGCCTGGGCGAGATCGGACGTAGCTGAGGAGAACACCAGCCCATGTGCCCGACACCCAACACGCCAAGCCGCGTCGTGAGCGACGACCTTCGAAACGCCGCCCAAGAGGTGGTCGCCGCCGTCCGCCGGAACACGCCCTACTCGTTCCTTCTGGACGCCAAGCTTGGCACCGCCGAGGTCGGACCCATGCTCGATGCCGACACAGTCGCACAGAATGACACGCCGCTGTACACCATCGCCATCAGGTGGAAGGACATCGCTCAAAACTTGATCGAGACCGACCGTCAGCACGGCAGCCCGCTCAACAAAATCGCCCAGCGCGCCAACGACATCATCACCCGCGCCGCCATCCTGAACCGCCACAACCGCCGGCCGCCGCTCTACGCCGAGAACACCATCAGCGAATTCATCAAGCTGGGCTTTTCGACACCGGAACACTCACCGCTCATCCGCGCCGCCGGATACGTGACGCCGCCGCCTGTCTTTCCGCTCAACTACGACCCTACTCCTGTTATGCGGGACATCGCAGCTTTCATGGCAAGGTCCGTCCAACCCCAGAGTACTGCCCAGATAATCGAGTCCCTCAAAGGACGGCAACATCTCCTCGACAAATGGCCCGACCTCGACCTGGCGCTCTTCATCCGACGAATGGCGGACATCCGCCCCGACGATCACGGGCTCTACCACCCGGACCAACCCTGGGGCAGATCTATCAGCGCCCGACAGCTGGTCGCCAACACCATCTTTCGCATCTTCGCCCGCGACGGCGAACCCCGACAAGCGGCGTACCTCGTCAGCGAAACCGAGAGGCTGGTTGGCCAGTTTTTACCCGATGGGTACGACACCCGCAGCACCGTGCGGGCAACGATCTCAAAGTCCGACGACATCTCCTGGCACGGGCCGTCCACATTCGGCCTGCGGGAATGGAAAATCCTCCCAGAGCCAAGGGAAAGAACTGCCCGACGCAGCAACACCGGTGACCTGGTCCACGCCTTCCTCATCGACCACGGCCCAGCCGAAATCGCGCACGTAACTGAACACTTCGTACAAACAACCGGCGCCAAGTGGAGAACAATCGAAGAATCCATCCACCACGACCGAAAAAACCGGTTCATTCAAATTTCCGACGGCAGGGTAGCCGCTAATCCCATTCCCCATGGGCACAACCGCGCCTCCCGTTCGCTGAAGGTGGTGTCGGACCTAAAGGAATGCGAACCGGTCACCGTCCTACGGGACTCCGAACTCGCCTGGCTCACGCGCTACCTGAAGGGCCTGGCGGAGCTGGCGCCGCCTCTGCCCTGCCGTGCGGCCATCACGGGAGCGCGCGCCGCCGGTTTTGTCCACGAAGGCGACACTCTCGAGATCACGGTCGTGCTAGAACCCCGCGACAGGCCGGACCTGGAACCCAGGCTAGCGGAGTGCGCGTGCGCAGCCACCGAAGCGGTCCCATCCGTACAACCGAAGGTCAGGATCCTGCCAGCCGAGCAGTGGGCGCAGCAACAGGGCGAGGAATCGCCCGCCGCACACCACAACGTCTGGTTCCCTCCAGACGCCGCATCACGACGAGATGGTCCGTCGAACGGCTCCAAACCCCACGCACCAGAAAGGCTGTAGAACCGCCCCGGAGGCCGTTTCCGACACTCGTACGCAATACCGGAGCACGACAGGAAGGCTGCAATCGAGAGCCGCCCTCACGGGCGGCTTTTCGGTTTTGAGCCGCGGCAATCCCCAAGGACACCAACCATGTCAACGACCACCAACGGCACTCAAGCCATCGTGACCGATGACCTCGCGGCCAGCGCCTGCGAGGTCGTCAACTCCGTCCGACACAACACACGCCACCCGTTCCTCTTCGACGCCAAGCTCGGCGACGCCAACACCGGACCGATGCCCGACCCCGCCATCGCTGCCATCCTCGACGCGCCGAAAGGCACCATCGGCTACTGGTTGAACCCCATCATCAAAGCCCTCAAGGATGCAGACCAGCAGCTCGGCAGCCCGCTGCACCAAATCGCCCAGCGTACCAACGACGTAATCGCCAAGGCCGCCATCATCAATCGGCAAAACCGCCGGCCACCTCTCTACGCCGAACCGACCATCCGCGTCCTCATCGAACTCGGCTTCGCAACCGCGAAGGACGCACCGCTCATCCGCGCCGCCGGGTACGTCAACCCGCCGTCCGTCGTCCCAGCCAGCCACGACATCGACGAGATCATGAAGGACATCGCCGTCAATATGGCGCGGGCCCGCGACCCGCATAGCCCTGAAGACATCCTCCAGTCCTTGCGCCATCGCCAGGACGACCTCGCGAACTGGCCAGAGCTCGACCTTGAACTCTTCATCCGTCGGGTGGGCGGACTGCTCCCCGACGACCAGGGCCTCTACCAGCCAGACCAGCCCTGGGGCACGCTCATCAGACCCTCGCAGCTGGTCGCCAAAACGGTGCTTCACATCCTCAAACGCGACCAACGCCCCCGCAGCGCGCCGTACCTCATCGACGAGACCAGACGCCTGGTGGGTCTCCACCTGCCCGATGGATACAACCTCCCCAACGCCGTCCATCACTTCGCCTACCACTCCGATGAGGTCACGCTCCAAGGCCGTTCGACTTTCGGACTACGCAAATGGGGTACCACTCGAAACGTTCCCAACGCTCCAAACGTGAACGAGGTTCCCACCACCACCGGAGACCACATCTACGTCTTCCTGATGGAACACGGGCCCTCCAACATCAATGACGCCATCGAACACGCCCTGCGAACGGTCGGAACCGAGCGGAGAACCATCCAGGACGTCATCAACCACGATAACGCGCAGCGGTTCGTCAGGCTACCCGACCGCAGGCTGGCAGCCAATCCGTTCCACAAAGGCCTCAACCCCATTGCCACCACGCTGACGGTGGTCCCAGACGGACAGCAAAGCCGGCTTGGCCCCATCCTGCGCCAGTCGGAACTGCTGTGGATCACCCACTACGTCCAAGCTCTGAACAAACTGGCACCACCGCTGCCGACCCGAGCCGCGCTGACCGGCCCACGCGCCGCCGGTTTCGCGTTGGACGAACCCATCGAAATCGTGGTCGTGGTCGACGACCGCGACAGGCCCGACCTCGAGAGCCAGCTGGCGCGCGCCGCCGCTGTTGCGTCTGAGTCAGTGCCAAGCGTACAGCCGCAAATCAGCATCCTGTCTGTCGAGCAGTGGACCGAGCGAATGGACGGAGAACCTCCCACTGCTCACCACAACGTCTGGCTCGCCCCTGGCGCCACGCCATAGAAGCAAGCCACCCAGGTTACCAACCCATGCAACAAGCAACAGACATGCTCCAACCCGTCGTAACCGATGAACTCCGCGCATCCGCTCAGGAGGTCATCCAGACCGTCCATAGGAACGCACGCCACGCGTTCCTGCTGGACGCCAAGCTCGGCGACGCCGAAACGGGTCCCATGTTCGATGCCGACATAGCGACGTCTTACGACAAGCCTCTCTACAGCATCGGCACCAGGTGGAAAGACCTCACCCGCCAAATCGCCCAAGCCGATGCTCAACACGGCAACCCTCTCAGCCAAATCGCCCACCGTGCCAACGACGTCATCGCCCGCGCCGCCATCCTGAACAGGCACAACCGCCGGCCACCGCTCTACGCCGAGTCCACCATCAACTCCTTCATCCAGCTGGATTACGCAAGACCGGAACACTCGCCGATCATCCGCGCAGCTGGGCACGTGGTACATCCTCCGGTCTTCCCGCTAAATCACGACCTCAACCTCATCATCCCCGACGTCGCGGCCCACATGGCGGCTTCCCACGAAAGGCAAAGCGCAGAACAGATCCTCCGGTCCATTAAGGACCACCAGGGGCTCCTCGCAAAGTGGCCACACCTCGACTTGCCGCTTTTCATCCGACGCGCGATGGATATTCGACCCGACAATCGCGGGTGCTACCACCCTGAACAGCCATGGGGGAGGTTCATCAGCGCCCAACGCTTGGTGGCCAGCACCATGCTCCGCATCTTTGCCCGTGACGGGGAACCCCACCACACTGCGTACCTGACTAACGAGGTGGAGCGCCTGGTGGGACAGTTCCTGCCCAAGGGGTACAACACCCTCGGCGCAGTACGCGCGACACTCTCGAAATCGGATGACATCTCCTGGCAGGGACCGTCAACTTTCGGTCTCCGGAAATGGGAGACAGCCCTAGACCCACGGAGCATAGTCAGCAACCGCGGTACAACCGGAGACCTCATCTACGCCTTTCTGATACGGCACGGCCCCGCCGACACCGATGAAATCATCGGACACGTCCAGCGAAACTCCACGGCCAAGAAACGCACCGTCCAAGCAGCAATCAACCACGACCCCGCGAACCGATTCATCCGGAGCGCCGACGGACGTGTGGCCATCAATCCCATCCCACAAAACCTCAACCCGGACGCCCCCGCCCTGAAGATCACCCCGGACGGGCATCGTCACCGACCAGCTCCCATACTACGCCAGTCGGAACTGCTGTGGCTAACCCACTACGTCCAAGCGCTGAACGACCTCGAACCGCCGCTGCCCCCTCGGGCCGCCATCACGGGCACGCGAGCAGCTGGCTTCGCGTCCGACGACCTCATGGAAATCACCGTGGTGGTCGACGACCGCGACAGAGCCAACCTCGAGAGTCGGCTGGCGCAAGCTGCCGAGGTTGCGTCTGAGGCAGTGCCAAGCGTACAGCCGCAGATCAGCATCCTGTCTGCCGAGCAGTGGACCGAGCGCATGGACGGAGCAACACCCGAGGCTCATCACAACATCTGGCTGGCTCCGCACACCACTTCACGAAGGGGTGGCGCGTAGAGTAGCTCCAAGCATTCCGAGGGCAACCCAAGTACCAGACAAGGCCGTAGGGCACACCCGGGGGCCGCATCCAGCCGAAACTGCGCTCCCCTCTACCACCATCGTCGCCGCTCAAATCAACGCAAGTGAGGGCGTCTAACGCCCCACATCAATCGTCTAGGTCAGGACTAATGCCGAAAGTACCCGACACACTCGAACCCATCGCTACCAAAAACCTAGCCTCAGCCGCCCAGGCGGTGATCGAACACGTCCGCAGAGAATCCCTATACCCGTTCCTGCTTGACGCCAAACTCGGCGATGCCGAATGCCCGCCCAAGACCGACAGAGAGCTGGCGTCAGAGCACGACACTCCGCCCAGCACGATCAGCTACCGGTGGACCATCATCGCAGCCGCCATCACTCAGGCAGACCAAGAACACGGCAATCCCCTGCGACAGATTGCTCAACGGGCGAACGACGCCATGGCAGCCGCCGCAATCATAAACCGCCACCGGCGGCATCCTCCGGTCTGCTCGGACGACACCATCAGGATCTTCATGGAACTCGGCCTAGCGGCATCCCAGCACTCGCCGCTAATCCGTGCCTCCGGCCATGTATTGCCACCGCCCACCGTCCCGACCGGCCACGGCATCGATTTCATCATTGCCGACATAGCCAGTCACATGGCGCGGTCCCACGAACCGCAAACTCCCCAGCAGATCCTCCAAGCCCTGCGGCACCGTCAGCAAGTACTCGACCAGTGGCCGAAGCTCGACATCGCACTCTTCATCCGCCGGGTGGCGGACATCCCAATCGACCCCACGGGCCGCTACCACGCAGACCAGCCTTGGGGCGCCTTCCTCAGCACAGGCCAGTTGGTGGTCAACACGATGCTCCGCATTCTCGAACGGGAGCAGAGGCCGCTGGCCACGAAGTACCTCTCCAGCGAGGTGGAGCGCTTGGTAGGCAGGTTTCTGCCCGACGGCCACAACACTTCGAGGGCCATCCGCGCCGCGGCACGCGCTTCCGACGAAGTCTCATGGCAGGGCCTGTCCACATTCGGACTACGGGCATGGGAAACCGCCTTGCATCCACGGAGCATCACCACGCGCCGCAGCAAGACCGGAGACCTCATCTACGCCTTTCTGATACGGCACGGCCCCGCCGGCACCGATGAAATCATCGAACACGTGAAGCGACTCTCGACGGCCAAGAAACGCACCGTCCAAGCAGCAATCAACCACGACCCCGCGAACCGATTCATCCGGAGCGCCGACGGACGTGTGGCCATCAATCCCATCCCACAAAACCTCAACCCGGACGCCCCCGCTCTGAAGATCACCCCGGACGGGCATCGTCACCGACCCACTCCTGTCCTGCACGAATCGGAAATGCTGTGGATCACACACTACGTCCAGGCTCTTGATGAACTGGCACCACCGTTGCCAGCCCAAGCAGCGCTGACCGGCTCACGCGCGGCCGGTTTCGCGTTGGACGACCGCATGGAAATCACCGTCGTAGTTGACGACCGCGACAGGCCCGACCTCGAGAGCCAGCTGGCGGAAGCCGCCGCTGTTGCATCTGAGTCAGTGCCAAGCGTACAGCCGCAGATCAGCATCCTGTCTGCCGAGCAGTGGGCCGAGCGAATGGACAGAGAACCTCCCACTGCTCACCACAACGTCTGGCTCGCCCCTGGCGCCACGCCATAGAAGCAATCCACCCAGGTTACCAACCCATGCAACAAGCAACAGACACAACCCAACCCGTCGTAACCGATGAACTCCGCGCATCCGCTCAGGAGGTCATCCAGACCGTCCATAGGAACACCCGCCACGCGTTCCTGCTCGACGCGAAGCTCGGCGACGGCAGCACCGCACCGATGCGGGACACGCAAATCGCCCAGACTTACGACACTCCCCGTGCCTCCATCAAGGACAAGATGTCGCGCATCATCGACACCCTCGTCAAGGCCGACCGAAATCACGGCAATCCGCTGCACCAGATCTCCCTGCTAGCCAACGACGCGATGGCGGCCTCCGCCATCATCAACCGACACGTCCGCCGGCCGCCTCTGTATTCCGAAGGCACCATCACCACGTTCATCAACATGGGCTTGGCAACTCCGGAGCACTCGCCACTGATTCGCGCCTCCGGTTACGTGCTCCCTCCCACAGTCGTCCTGGCGACCAACGACGCCGACTTCATGATCGCCGACGTCGCCACCCACATGGCGCGGTCGAACGGACGACAAACACCCGAGCAAATCATCGAAGCCCTGCAACATCGTCGGGCAAACCTCGAACTGTGGCCACAACTGGACATGACGCTTTTCATCGAACGCTTGGCAGGCATCCGTCCCGACTGCGAGGGACGCTACGACCCGAACCAGCCTTGGGGAAAGCTCGTGAGCCCGCAACGGCTGGTCGCCAGCACGATGATCCGCGTCCTTGAACGCGACCGGCAACCGCGGACCACGGCCTACCTCGATGAGGAGATCAGGAACCTGGTGGGATACCTCCTGCCGCACGGATACAACACCATCAACGCCATCCGTAACGCTGCCTACCCGTCCGACGAGATCTCATGGCAGGGCACCTCGACGTTTGGCCTGACCGAACCGAACGCCACAACGGACCACCAGAAGAGCGGCCGCCGCGGTAGAACCGGCGACCGCATCCATGCCTTCCTGATGGAGCACGGCCCCGCCAACGTCGAGGACATCATCGAACACATCCAGCAGAACTCTAATGCCAAGCGGAGAACGGTTCAGGACGCCGTCAACCACGACCTCAAGGACCGGTTCATCCGGCTCTCCGACCGAAGGATTGCGGCAAACCCAATTCTCGAGGGACACGACCGCACCCCGCGCTCACCCATGGTGGTGCCGGACGAAAATAAAAACGAACCACGCCCAGTCCTGCGTGAATCGGAACTGGCGTGGCTCACACGCTACATCCAGGCACTCAACGACCTCACGCCACCACTGCCCCTACGAGTAGCGGTGACAGGTCCGAGGGCCACCGGTTTGGCACTCGAGGAGCCTTTAGTGATCACGGTCGTGCTCGACGCCGACCACAGGCCGAGCCTCGAACCCAGACTGGCGCAAATAGCTGACGCCGTGTCCGAACGGGTACAGGCCGCGCGCCCGAAGGTGATGATCATGTCGCTCGAAGAATGGGACCAAGAACACGCAGACGGCAACCCCGACCAGCACCACAACATCTGGATGGCACCAGACGAGGCGCCAGCGGCATCATTGTTGCCAAATTAAACTCCACGAGGCCCTGCACCATGACAGCCCATTTAGAACATCTCCATCCCACAGTGACCGCCAACCTTTTGGACGCCGCCCAAAAGGTCATCCAACGAACCAAGCAGGACACGCCCTACCCGTTTCTTCTCGACGCCAAACTCGGCGACGCCAACACCGGGCCGCTCACCGACGCCCAGTTGGCTGCGGCACACGACACTTCCCTGAGTACCCTCAACCGCAGGGTAGCCTATGCCACCAAGACCTTGGTTCGGACCGACCAAGCGTCGGACAACCCCTTGGCAAAGGTCGCCCAACGAGTCAACGACTTCATGGCACGGGCCGCAGTCATCAACCGACACAAACGGCGCCCTCCGCCCTACTCTGAGTCAACTATCAAGACGTTCATCGAACTCGGATACGCGAAACCGGAGCACGCACCTATCATACGGGCGGCGGGCCATGTCGCCCCGCCGCCCATAGTCTCGACGGACCACGACATCGACTTCGTCATCTTCGACATCGCCGCCCACCTGTCGCGGTCCTACGAGCCACAATGCACCCAACAGATCCTGGATGCCCTGAGTCATCGCCAGGACGTGTTGGCCAAATGGCCACAGCTCGACCTGACGCTCTTCATACGTAGAGTCGCCGGTATCAACCCCAACAGCGAAGGACGCTTGGACCCGGACCAGCCTTGGGGGACATTCATGAGGCGGCAACAACTGGTCGCCAACACGATGACCCGCATCCTCTCCCGCGATAATGAACCGCATTCCACGCAGTACCTCACCGACGAGATCAATCGTCTCGTGGGACATCTGCTGCCCAACGGGTACAACATCCTCAACGCCATCCGAAACGTCACTGTGACATCCAACGAGATCTCCTGGCAAGGCCTGGCCACCTTTGGTCTCACCCAATGGGAAACCAACATCGCCGCCCAGGACACCGGGCGCCGACACAGCACCGGCGACCTGGTCTACGCCTTCCTGCTGAATGCCGGACCCGCCGGCATCGACGACGTAATACAGCATGTCCAGCGGACCACCAAGGCCAAAAAACGCACCGTCGCGAACGCCATCAACCATGACCCCGAAAACCGGTTCATCCGCATGGACGACCGACGCATCGCCGCCAACCCAATCCCGGACCACCACAATCCAGGCGGCCCAGCTCTCACGGTCATCCCTGACGGGCGACGACAAGGTCCCGTCCTGCGGGAGTCCGAACTGGCGTGGCTCACGCGCTACCTACAGGGCCTGTCGGAGCTGGCGCCGCCTCTGCCTTGCCGTGTGGCGCTCACGGGACCTCGCGCCGCAGGCTTCGCTCATGAGGGCGACACTCTCGAGATCACAGTCGTCGCCGAACCCCGCGACAGGCCGGACCTGGAACCCAGGCTCGCGGAGTGTGCGAACGCAGCCACCGAAGCGGTACCGTCCGTAAAACCGAAGGTCAGAATCCTGCCAGCCGAGCAGTGGGCGCAGCGCCAGGGCGAGGAATCGCCCACCGCACACCACAACGTCTGGTTCCCTCCAGACACCGCTTCACGACGGGACGACGCGTAGAGCGGCTCCAAACGGCCCAAGGGCAACCAACTACCAGAAAGGCCGTAGAACGCGCCCGGGGGCGTTTCCGCCAAGAATCGGGCCATCCCACGGCAGCCAAGAGATTGCCTCCCCAGCTCATGCCGTCAATGGCGCCGCCGCCGGTTCACCACGTCCCGCACCAGCCCCAGCCTACGGTCGCCAGTGCGGCCATCGCGGCCCACGGTGCCGATGGGTGACAAATGGCCAAAGTAAGCGGGATGGACAGCTCCGACGAGCGCGTCAAAATCGGCGTTATTGACGTAGGGTTTCGAGGTTATCACGGCACGTTTTCTTCGTCCTGCGCCGGTCCATCGTCATCTCGCGCTAAGGCTGCCTCCAGCCGTTCAGCCACAGCGTTGAGCGCATCCACGATTTGCGACGACGTTTTTTCCTGTCGCTCAGCGATGGCTTTCAGCATCTCGGTGATCTCGCGGTGGCGCCGCTCTGCGCCACGATCTTGGAGCCGAGACATCAATACCCCCAAAATGGTCACGGTCAGGCCTCCAGACGCGGTGGCGACTCCTACTTTGAAAGCGGTTATGTCGCCGGAAGTTGCCCACTGGTATGTTAAGACCAAGAGGACGGAAGCGAACAAGGTCGCCACTGGCATGATCAAGCTATCGTGCCAAATCACGGCGGATACGGCTCCCCATAGGGAATTATTCGCTTCCAGCCTTGACGGGTGCCATTTCCTGACCCTCGGCGCTCGCCCGATGGCTGCCAAGTACAGCATCCACGCTTCCATGGCGCGACGTTCACACCTCTACGTCTTCTGATGCTTGTTGATGGGGACTGCCCCGCCCGGGCTCGGACGCGAGGCCGGGCGCGCTTTCGGCGACGGCGAATGGCCCGACATGCGGCGACGCCATCATTGTGCCGGCGGTGAACGCGTCCCCGCTACGGGTGTGCGTTCAAATTGGACGCAGTTACCGGGTTGTGTTGCCCCGGGCGTTGGTCGGGGAGCATCTACGTCCAAGGCCCTGAACGACCTCGAACCGCCGCTGCCCTCTCGGGTCGCCATCACGGGCCCGCGAGCTGCTGGCCTCGCGTCCGACGACCCCATGGAAATCACCGTCGTGGTCGACGACCGCCACAGGGCCAGCCTCGAAAGCCGGCCGACGCAAGTCGCCGCCGTTGCGTCTGAACCGGTTCCGCCCGTGCAACACCAGATCAGCATCCTGTCTGCCGAGCAGTGGGCCGAGCGAACGTACGGAGAAACACCCGAGGCTCATCACAACATCTAGCTGGCTCCCGACACCACTTCACGACGGGATGGCGCTTAGAGCGGCTCCAAACGGCCCGAGGGCAACCCAACTACCAGAAAGGCCGTAGAACGCGCCCGGGGGCCATATACGACGAAACTGGGGCGCTCCGCAAAGCCGGAGCATCGCTAGATGTCGGCATACCTCGGCACTACTCTGGCGCACAGTTGAAAGCCGGACGTAGAATATTGAAGCCGAGAAAACTAATCATCAGCCGCAAGGGCTTTGATTCCAAGTCAGGAGGCTGTCCCAGCCCATCTTTCCTGATGGCACCATGTTCTCGCTGCCCATCCCTTCCTACGACGAGGAAGCGTTCGAAGACCTCCAGCACGGCGACGTCGACATCACCAGTGTCGTTGCCGGAACCACCAACGGCCGCATGAGCGGGCTGGACCTTGTCCACCTGGACCCCGACCTGAACTTCGGCGCGTACCGCTACCGGAAAGACTGACCCGCCTGGCAACATTGGCGGGGAATGCTCGGACAAGCAGGCATCGCTCAGAGCCACCTGAATAAGCAGGCCGTCGGCAGCGGCGACGTCTTCCTGTCTCCCCCGGATCCTTGTCCTCTGCTTGAAAAAGCACAGGCCCCTACACGAGGGGCCTGTGGAAACCAGCGAGGCGAACAGTCAACGACGGACGCTGGACACCGGCAGGCCGTCGCCGTAGACGAACCACCGGCCGCAGGACGACTTCAACCGTCAGAGCCACCCGAGGAATTGGGACCTCCCCCATCCCCGGACCGTGCTTCAAGCAGGTCACGAATGTTGCCGGACAGCTCCGACATCTGCTGCGTCATCTCTGACAGGGCAGCCACCACCTGGGCGTTGCCCACCTGCACGGCCGATACCACTTGGGTGTTACCTTCCTCGATGACCTTCTTCAGTTCCACCGTCGTCTCGTCAAAATGACCCTGACTTAGCGGCGGTGCAAACAGATTCGTTATCCGGTTGATGATCGTCACCATGACACCTGTGATTGCGAGGACTGCGCTGATTATAACAACCGGCGAGTCAAAGTCTGGCCGGACGTACCACAACAACAGCCCGTCCGCACAAAGGATCAGCAACATCGCCACCGGCAGGTTCCAAACCAAATACTGCTGGCGGCCGAGGATCTCATCCCCAGCGCCCAAGAACTCAAAGACCTATTCGAGCGGCTGGACGCCGAGGGCCACGCCCAATCAGCCTTGCAGACCATCGCCGACCGCCTGAGGTGCTTCGACCCGCCCGCACCAGCCCTGACGAAGGAGCTAATCAAAGCCACCGATGCCGGCATCACCCAAAGCCAGCGCAAGAACCGCCGTCTCAGCATGAGCATCTTCGAGTTCATGGACCTCTTTGGCACCGTGCTTCTCACCGAACTGTTCATCGCCGCACACCGCTGGCCGGACGGCAAACCCAGGTGCCCCGAGTGCAGCTCTTCGAAAACACCCCTGTTCCAGTACGCGACGCCGGATGAGAATCCCGACCCAGCGGTCCTCCGCGCTGGGAGGCGCGGACCCATCATCGGCTGGGACTGCGACGACTGCGATGCCGGGTTCACCGCCACCGCCGGTACCATCTTCGCCCATCCCAACCTCCCTCCCGCCGACTGGCTGTATTTCGCCTACGAGCTGCTGGTCGACCGCAACGGAACCTACGAATTCGACCTGCCCCACACGGCCGTCCGCTTCCACGGTACGGTGGTCACGCAGGAGGAAGCCGAAACCATGCGGGACAAGATCCGTTCCGTGCTTCCCTTCGCCAAGCCCCGCACCAGGCAGACCGTCTCCTGCCTCGACGCCATGAAGATGCTGTCCGGCGCGCAAGCGGTTGCACACATCGCCGCGCCGTAGCACTGCATCCCCGGAGAGACCGCCTCCTGAAAGGCCGGAGCCGTCAAGCTCAGCCAAGTGCGCACCGCCCACCCGTGCAGAGGCGAGAAACCGGGTAGAATCCCACCGTCGTCTCAAGTCGAAGCAAGGTGCGCTAACCCCACCCACAACGTCCAAGATGAAACCGACGCGGCGCAGGAAAAGCAATGACCATGCCAAAGAGCGCCAAGGCTCACGCGTCTCCGGCGACGCCTCGGAAACGAAACCCCGATGCACTGAACCGACGGTGCAACCGTTCCACAGAAAGCAGGGAAGAGCATGAACGTGAAGTTGCCCCAGTGCCCGCGCCTACCGGACACGCCAACCCTGGGACACCGTTACCTCCGGCCGTGTGTTCGCGCCTCATGGCAACGTACACTGCCGAAATGGATACCGGTGGTAGGAACCGTCCATGACGATGCCGAACACATCGGCGCCGATTTCCTGCACATCCACGTGGATTACCGGTTCCTGTGCCAGCGGGACCGACAACGCTCCCTGCTCCAAGCGCGCGTTGACGAACGCTACGGTGGCGTCAACCCCGTTTTCCTACTACCCATCTCGAAGGTGGTTCCAGCCGACACCGGGGAACCCATCACCATCGAAGAAGCGATCAACAGCAATCACGCCACCGAAGAGTGGCTCAGCGTCCGGAAACGACCATACCTGGGACCGTACCCGGAGTACCCGCAGGTCGAACGCACCGGTTGGCGCCCAGCGCTAACGGCCGCGTACGCGGACCGCCAACTTATCGACGGCCACATCTGCCCCCACCAGGGCACCGACCTATTGGGCATCGTGCCGGACGACGGCGGAGTCGTGACGTGTCCGCTCCACGGGCTGCGTTGGTGCATCGGCACAGGCCGGATCGTCGCGACCACGGCGAAGACATGAAACCCAAAACGAGCCGAAGCCGCCAGGTAAAAGGCGTCCGACAACGGACCCACCGGATCTCGCCATGCTGTTTGTCATCGGATTGCTCGCGCTCGCTCTGGCGTTCCTGATTCCGCTAGCCGTCTCTCTGCGCAGCAGTGGCCGGTCCCGTCGACATTCCGACAGCTTGCTCGTCGGCACATTTGCGGGTTCGGCCTCCGTCGGCCTGGTCAGCGTCTGGATTGCCGCAATCGCGTTTTTCATCCCTGGAATATTGACGACCGGCGTAGGGTTGTTGGCCGCATTCAGCGTCGTCATGGCCGCACCGGCGGCCATGATTTGGCCCACACGTGGCTGGCTGCGTGGCTGACCGTCACAAGCGCCACCATCCCCGGATGACTACTCAACTTGAGCGATGCGTACCGCGAAGTTCTCGATTTCGGGCGCCATCACGCGCGCCACGTCGACCACGGTCGCCAGTGCGGCGAAGCTAAGCACCAAGAACCGGAGCAGGGTTTCTCGGTTCCAACAAACTTGAACTCTCGTCGGTGCCGATCACTCTCGCCAACCGCCATCCCACCAATGGAGCTCCAAAGACTAGCGTGAACGCGATGAAGGGACCGACCGGCCACAGTTCGGCCAGCATCACGACATCAATGTCCCCAATCATGTGCTGTGACGGCACCACGGTGCAAAGCCGAAAATGCCGACTGCTGCTACGATGGGGACACCACGCGAATGAAGGTGCCGAAATTTCCTCCAAAATCCTTGACAATTCGAGCATGAACGCTTAATTTGTATATGGAGCCGGGCGGGACTCCCTGCGGGAGTCACATCTGGCTCACAGTCGTTAAGACGCGCACGGCTCCCGCGCTTCCTCGGCAGGTGTGCAACGCTGGAAGCCTTACCTTTCTCCGACCGCCATTCTAAAGAAACCTGGCCGGTCGTAGCCTTCGTGGCTCACCAAGTCATTGCGGGTCATCTGTTCGATAATACGATACCAGCGCCTGATGGACAAAAGATAAAGATCTCCAGGAGGCGGAGGATTTCGGAAAAGCTCTTCTGTTTCGTACTGACGTATGACCGATGCGACCATATCAGCTATCTGAATACCGGCCGACGTTTCGGAATCAACGAAAGCTGGAGCATCTGTGATGCTAGTGTACGCCCTGCCTTCTTCGTGCCGGTAAAGAAAGCTGTTGAACTTCCATCCCAAACCGCCGTACAGATTGGGATGTCCATCGAACATGATAGTCGCCATTTCGTTGTTAGCTTCGGCGAGTAGCTCAATGCGTTGGATCAGGTAACGAAACCTGTCGGGAAGGTAACCGTCTTGATTTTCCGCAGAGAGGAATGGTGCTTCCATCACAACGGCGAACACAGTGATGGGCAAGTTCAACAGGTTGCTGAAGAACTCTTCCAGAAATCCCACATAATCGCGTTTGACCCGATGGGTGCGGCGGTTTAGGAGATTAACTCCCTTCAATTCTATCCGCTCGCTGTTCAGCAAATCTCGCTTTAGGGCATGGATTCGACCGCTAATCCGACGAGAGTCCTTCTCCGAGAAACACACTGCCACTACGACGGGACGTTTGGTTGGGTCGTTCGGATGAGGATGGCCGCTCTCGTCTATGAAAGCCAACATAATATACCCCTCGCCAAGGCTGCTGGACTGTAGCACACCTGACCCATGACCTCAAGGCTCATCAACTTTGGCAGCTGACCACGCGCCGAGACCGGCGACCTATACAAGAACACGATGCAGGCTTTCGAGATTGCAGAAAGCCTAGACGATGTGAAGGCACTGCTGGACAAGCTCCTTCGCATGAGTCAAAGCCACCAGGCAAAAGGCATCCGACAACGGACCCTCTGGATCTCGCCATGTTGTTTGTCATCGGATTGCTCGCGCTCGCTCTGGCGTTCCTGATTCCGCTAGCCGTCTCTCTGCGCAGCAGTGGCCGGTCCCGTCGACATTCCGACAGCTTGCTCGTCGGCACATTTGCGGGTTCGGCCTCCGTCGGCCTGGTCAGCGTCTGGATTGCCGCAATCGCGTTTTTCATCCCTGGAATATTGACGACCGGCGTAGGGTTGTCGGCCGCATTCAGCGTCGTCATGGCCGCACCGGCGGCCATGATTTGGCCCACACGTGGCTGGCTGCGTGGCTGACCGGCACAAGCGCCACCATCCCCGGATGACTACTCAACTTGAGCGATGCGTACCGCGAAGTTCTCGATTTCGGGCGCCATCACGCGCGCCACGTCGACCACGGTTGCCAGTGTCCACCCCACGGCGCTTGCAGTCCACTCCGGCAACACTACCGACACGCCGACGCCTGAAGGCTCCAGAGGAATGTCGGGACGAGGCGTACCAGCCGGCATCCTGACTTTGTGCGGTTCCGGTACAGACACAACGTCGCCAAATTCAAACGCGCCGGTATTCCGACGGCGGACGTTACTCGCCAACTCCACCGCGGAATGCCCACCGAGGAATCCCTCGTCAAAGCTGACCAGTGCCCTCGGTCCAGCCTGCTCGGTGGCGCCGAACCAACTGAGCCCAGAGGCGAGATGACCAGGGAAACGGCTGCGAGGACCGAGGCACGCACCGTAACACGTCACCTGAAAACCGGAAACCTCAGTGGCACCAATTCGTCGAAGCGCATCGTCGAAGCACTGGACCAGCGGCGGCAACGCGGAAGACAGCCCCACAGTAGCCTCGCCGTACTCCGGAGGCATCCTGATCGTCGCCCAACCTGCGTAACCCGTCCTGTCGGGAACCCCCTCCGGAATCACGACGTCGTCCACGGCATTCAAGTCGGTCGGGTTCGCCAGCCCGACGTAGACCCACCCAATCAGGGACGGGTCGGTGCCGTTAGCCGTCAACCCGGCCTCGCACATATCCCACAGGTTCCTCTGGGGAGGCGCAGGTGACGTGGTCGACCAACCCATCAGCTCAGCGCGCGCATCAAAGACCCTGTGCAGGAGACCCACTACCGACACGCCGGTGGGCGGGCTTTCCCGCTCACGTCGCTCACGGTCCCTCTCAGTCTCTATCCATGCAGTGGGCGGAAGTTCTCCGAACGCCTCAAGGAGGAGTATTGGCGTCATGACAGAGTGCTGCTCCGGCCTCGTGCTTGTTTTCGTGCTCAACCAGGCTTTCATCCAGCGACAGCCGGATGATCTCGGCCAATCTTAACATGCCGAATTGAACCATTGTCCGCTCAGCGAAATTCGCCCAAACCCGCATGCCCTGTCTGGGATTTTCAGGGTGCCGCCGCCTACGCTGAATGCCGTGATTGCCGCCAAAGCGTCCCACACCACGGCAGCGACGGCCCATGAAACAGAGACAGCGACATACGATGAAACTGGTCAGGAGCTGGAGCCACTACCTGGACTTCGAGTGCAGCGACTGCGGGAAGAACACGCACGTGGACGCGGCACGATATTTTCCCGCTACGGTGACGTGCCATTCCAGCAAGTGCCGGACTTCCCCTGAAAAGCTCCGAGTGGTTGCAAACGGCAACCACTCCGTCCTGATTGGAATACCGGCGGGCTACCCTGGATGCCGGCAACCACGAACGTTGTAAGCACAGCAACAACCGGATGGTCGCCGCCCGGTGACGCCGTAAATCAGGGCGTGTGGACACAGAACGATTGCCCCAGGTACTGAACCCCCCGCGCCAATCGCGCGATTCAGGCTGCCGACCACCGACCCAGCCTGCATCGTCGCGGAACAGGACACGGACCATGGGGCCGGACGCAGGGGTGTAACCCAACTGGCGCGTAACCTTGCCCTGCTTGCAGCTGCCAGGCATCGTTGACGCGTTCAGATAAAGCTCCACAGTCAACGTGCTCCCGGGGTGATGCCCGCCCCGGCCATTACAATCCGAAATGTTGGAGATCTCTTCACGAAGAGGAACTCCACTCGTTTCGGAAACCATGGCCGACAATCCGCTAAATGCCGTCAACCGCGGCGTCTACATCTCCGACAACCTGCCGTTCCTGCGCGGCCTGAACGACGGGTGCATTGACCTCGTCTGCATCGACCCGCCGTTCGCCAAGAACGAGACCTTCGGGCGCAAGAACGAAAAGTCGCCGGACCCGCTGAAGCCGGAGTTGACGCCGGAGGAGAGACGCATAGAGCGCGACCTGCGGCGGCGGTGGGGCATCCGAAATGCTGAAGATGCCAAGGCAACGGGCATCGACTGGCCGGAGACGCGCTACCATGACCCACGCAGCAAGGATGAAAGAATGCCCGGCATGTCCGTTCCTACGACGGTACTTCCAGGATGCGCAAGCCGCTGGGATGAAACTGGAAATCAGCAAACCGCCTCCGGTTGTACCGGTTCCTTCATGTGAACTGGACAAGCTGGATCTGGATGATGATGATGATGATGATGATGATGTGACCTATGCACGTCTGCTCGGGGAACGGCCTCTCGTGAGAGCCAGCGTGGACGTGTCTGAATACTACGCATGCCTGAGGGCAACCCAGAATAGATGACCTTCATTGAGCAGGGCACGATGGACGCGCCCTGCAGGCCAGGAAAGGCGGTGCTCCAGCATGCTATTTTTTGAGGAGCCAAAGCGGGCACGCAAGAAGTGCCCAGAGCAAATGAAGCGTGAGCTGTACCAGGCTCAGGGCAGGAAGTGTATGTACTGTGGTCGAAAGTTGGGGATTGACCTGATGGACTGCGACCACAAGAATCCGAGGGCAAAAGGCGGCTCTGACCAGAAGCGAAACTTTCAGGTGCTCTGCCGCACGTGCAACACGCGCAAGGGCGCCACGACTGACCGCCAGTTTCGCACCAAGTTCAAATCCATTGGCGTCCCGCAGACGCAGGTCCCGCCGGCGAAACCTATTCCGCAGAGCAAGTTTGATTCGGTCGCTAAGGCGGCTACGTCCAGAAAGGCCAAGCAGGCGCGAACCAGGCGACTTCGGGAAGAATATTGGTGGTTCTGACCAGTATGCGTCGTCTTATGAACATGCTGCGCAGCAAGCTGCCCCGGCGGCAGCAGCCCCCAGGGCATGAGTCTCCGGGGCCGCTTGCTGCGGAAATTAACGCTGGGATAGTCCGGCTCTATGAGGCCGGTAGCAGTCAGCGCGAGATCGCGGCTGAGCTGGGCGTGTCCAAAGGGCGTATTTACCGCGTCCTGCAGGCTAGGAAAATGGCGGTCCGGCATGGTGAGTGAGACGGAGTACAGGTGCGAGGACTGCGACAAGGTTTTGCTGGATGACGACCTGCGCTTCGATGGCGAAGGCGTGCCGCTTTGCGCCTACCACTACGAAGTTTTGCTCGAGGATGAGGAACTTGACCGTTGGGACGCCGAGCAACAAGCCAAGCCACCGGAGGCCAGGGAGGTCTGACACCATGATAGATAACCGCGAACACGCCGACCTGGGGCGACTGATTGCCGACTACGAGGCTACCCACGAGCGGGTCCAGGAGCTCCGGGCCCGCATGGTTGATACGGCCAGCATCTGGATCAGCTTCGCCAGCATGCTGAGCCAGAACCCGTTGGCTGTACGAGGAGACGGCGATACCGTCTCCCTGGGCGACGAAAGCGTCATCGCCCGCGCCGACCTCGACTTGGGGCAAGTGCTGCGCGAGGTGGCGCTGTTGCGGGAAGTCGAGGCGCACGAGCGGGATGTGGAGCATCGGCTGGACGAAGCCGGCAAGCACTACATCGTCGAGGGGCTCAAGAACCGGAGGGTGGACCGAGACGTTCCCGAGCAGCGCAACCCGCCCGAGCAGCGCGACCTGATGAGCCGGCGGGCGTGATTTTTCTGCTCGTACCCTTGTCCGGTTTTGCCGCAGGGTGGCTCATCGCATTTTGCTACCTGGTGTTGCGGAACGCGCCCTACGGCCTCTATCCGGACCGGCGGTTCGTCATGTTGCTGGAGTTCCTCCACCGGGGAACCATGGTAGCGGCCATCATTGCATGCCTGATCCTGCAGGGGGCGTTTTTGTTGATGCAGCCGCCGGTTGTTGCCGCGGCGTCGCTGATTGCCGCCGCGGCCGGAGCTTTTGTCGTATATTGCTTCCGGCGGCTAATTGCCAGGCCGTGAGCCAGGAGACATGCTCGCAAGATGGCGACGCTGATCTCCGTGGCGTTCGTGTCCACCGTCGTGGTCATGTGGGCCACCGCCCGCACGGCCGAAGGCAGGGACGTGTGGACGCCGGAAGACTGCCGGAGCATCGTTCCGGCGGTAGCCCTTCTGGCATGGGTCTTGTTCCCTTTCAGATTGGCGACGCTGGCCTTCGCATGACCTGCACCGCCTACGGGCTTGCCAGGAAGATCCGGTTACTGACGGCAAAGGGCTGGCCGGCGACCAGCTTGGTTGCTCGGGCGGAGGCCGGACTGGTGTGGTCGGCGTTCATTCGTCAGCTGACGGACACCAGCGGATGTTGCCTGTTCGTGCACGAGGTGTCTGCCCGGCGTTGCGACAACTGCGGCATCAGCGGGAGCGAGGAGCACCGACCTCGCATCGGCATGATGTCCTTCTACGATGAGCGTGGCCTGCTGCATTTCTGCGATGCCTGCGCTGTGTGACGCCCCCGTGATTGACCACCCCCTTACGAACTCGCCAGCGAGATTCGACCACTGACGACAGCCGGCTGGCCGCTGCCGCACATCATGGCTCGGGCCAAGGCCATCTTGACGCTGACTGACTTCATCCGCGACCTGGATGACGGCTACAGCGAACGCCAGGCGTTCATCCACCCGGTAGCTGCCCGGCAATGCGACAACTGCGGTTACCGTTGCGATGACCCAGCCCGTATCCCACGTCGACTGCTGGGCATGTGTCTGGACGACGCCAGGGAATCACCCTGTTGCTGCGACGTCTGCCCAACCTGACGGCACAGTTCCGGCCGAGACCGTCGCCGTAACACGCACGTTTCAGGCTACAGACGTGCATAGAGCACCCGAATTTCGGCACAGGAGTCACGGAGAGGCGCCTTACGGCCCGAAAGGCATCAGAAGGTCCAAGGACCGTTCAGGCCCTGAAATCGGCCCACGACGCAGAAACTGAGGCAACGAAGGGTACCAAGCCGAGGCGAGGGATAACCCTTCCCCAACGCGACCGCCGAAACGGTGGTGACCCGCCCACCGTCGCGCCACATGTTCGCGAACGCAGAAGAGGTCAACGATGGCGAGAAATAACAACCGCTTCGGTCAGACCGCATGCGGCCCACAGATCGACGTATTCGAAGGGAGTCCAGCAGGGTTAGGAGGCACCGTACATCTCTGGGCCTCCCCTGTCCAAGGAACCTATGAGAGGCTTTGCGACGGTATTCGTTGGGGAGACCACGTGGCGTGGTTCGACCACAAACCAGGTCACGGCGTTCTCGCCTGCCTGGAATGCTTTTGGGTATTCCATTTGGATCATGAACGCAGCCAACCGCGGCTAAATGCGCCGGCGCGTTCACTGATATATTTGGAGTCCCCATGTCCGTCCTTGGGAGATACAGCCGAATCGGACACCCGCATGCTCATCATCCCGCTCAATGACCTTGCCAATTTCTACGCCACCGCCGATGAAAGGAAGGACCGTTTCATTGGTGAGTTCAAGGCCAGGAAACCAAGCGATGGCGGACACTACTACCAGCCCGTGCTCGGTCTGTTGCGTTCGAGCCACTGGAGGACGGGCGACCTGTCGATTCTGGAGAGCACCGTGCCGTCCTTTTTGGACCAGGAGCGCGCCAAGGATGCGGCAAACCCCAACCGCAGGGACCGCGCCGTGCAATATGCAACGGTGTTGGACTCCTACCAGGAATTTTGCGTCCAGCGACGAGTGTCGGGAACGTTCGCGGCATTCGCCCACACGGTCGTCCGTGTAACGGACGAAGTGGGCGTCCGCGTGAGGCCCACCGTTGGCCTGGTGACCGACAGCGGACGACACGTCGTCATTGTTCGGATGAGCAAAGACCCGCCTAGCCGAGCATACCGGCAAGCGGTCAACTATTTCCTGGGCCTCGCGATTCGCCAGCATCCCGTATATTTGGAGGATCATGTAGGTCTTCTTGACGTGCGACAGAAAGACGTTCTCCCTATGCTGGCCGCCACTGCGGCGGAGGAGCAGAGCATTCGGGATCATGCCGAGCTTTTTCGCCGGATGTCGCAGCGATAGTCAGAGGCACCCGACGGACGCCATCCCCGCTGCGCCGATGCCGCACGATTGGCGAAGCAGTCGGCGTTACGCCTGTGGACCCCGCAGGTGACCAGGCGAAAGCCATCATCTGACTGCTCAGCCGGAGCAACAACCCGTTGCCGTTCGTGGCAATTGCCGGCCCCGCATGTGCCTGGTCTCAATCTTTCCGCCGCTGCCTCCAGCTGGTCTCCGCCAAAACGACGGGATCCCGCCCACTGGAGCTCCAAACATTCACAGACGTAATGAGGTTAACGATGGCGAGAAAGAACGCCCGAGACTCGGCACCCTTGCAGATGTCCATACCCGGTATGGAACCCCCACCGTCCGCAGTCGCCGCGTCACCTGAGCCAGTCGGCGCCGTAACGGCAACATGCTCCGGCGAGTGCCGGCGTTCGACACAGCACGCAGTGGAACGACTCCGGCAACCGGATGGCTCCTTGATCGTCCGACGAATATGCACCATGTGTGACGCCGCCGAACAAATCACCATCTCGAAAGTTGTCGCCGAACGCTTGCTGGCCGTTGAACCGCCGAAAGCGGGTTCGATAATGAAGGACACCGAAATGGCGGGCCCAGGGTTGCCAATTGACAGCGAATGCCGCGCTGCCGACAATGGGCCCACGAAGCCCTAACGCCGGAAGGTACACAGCCAACTGTCTCGGTTTCGGCACCCGCCGCGGAGCGTTGCCCTGGCGACCCACGCGCCCAGAACCTTGAACCAAACTCCCACCCGTTACGACCTGCTGGCCTGCAACCTGGTGCTGGCCTCCATCGCCGCCCTGCTGATGGCCGCGGTGGGGAGCAGCATCAAGGTAGTGCAGATCCTCGAAGGCGTGAACATCGCCGGCTTCAACATAGACCTCGGGGTGGGAGCCGCCGTCAATCCCGGAGTCCTGATGGCGTCGCTGGTCATCTTCTGTTCCGTGACGGCAGCCCTGCTGTGCGTGATCCACAACCGGCTCCCTGACCGCACCTTCGGTCGCGCTCTGACGAGCGTCTGCAGTTGGCTGGTCACCATCGCGGCGTTCACGTTCTTCATCCTGACGCTGGCTCTCGTGCCGATTGCGTTGGCGGTCGAGGTTGGCTTGTGACAGGGTGTTCGTCAAAGAGGTAGCCAACGATGCCTCGTCGCGTTCAAGAACGTGCGGTGCAACAACGGCAAACTGGTGCACGACGGCAGCAGCACCGTAACATTGACGCTGGAGAATGGTGAATGGCCCAGCCTCATTGGTGGGCGCGGTTACTGTGGAGCCAGAAGGACCCCGTTTCGACCCCAAGCATGGGGCGAGCCGTAGGAGATAATCTCGTGGAATCCCAATTCGAGTACATCCATTTTCCGCTGGAAGATTTCAACTACGACGCCCAATTGGCGGCCATTCACGGTCTGCTGCACCGCCAAGAACGCGCTGACCAAGAGCTCGCAGAAAGGATTAAGAAAGCTGACGAAGTTGCGCGGCGGACTAAGGGCCGTGCCAATGATGACGCCGTTGACGTCTGGGTGGAACTGGCCGAGATGTCCTGCTATCAGGACGCGGCCCATAGCATGGCCGCAGTAGGCATGATTGCTCCCCTTCTCGAATCCGCCTTCCGGGCAGCCTTCCGCTCTATCGGAAACGAGTTGCCCCAAGGGGACCTCGTCAAGAACATAGTCCAGCGTGTGGACGAGGTGGGTATGAAGCAACACCTGCCGACAGACCTCGAGCCAACGCTGTCTGCCCTGTTTGCGTACAGAAACAAAATGTTTCATGGCGGGTTCGAGTGGCCATCCGAAGAGTTGAAAAAGTTCGACAGGCTGCTGTGCGAAAAGCGCTGGCCCAATGATTGGTTTTCCAGGGCGACAACTGACGATGAACCATGGATTTTCTACATGACATCCTCCTTCATCGACCACTGCCTAGAAATGGCCAAGCAAGTTATCAGGGGAATAGTACAGTTCGGCTTGGAGAGGCATTTGGACGCATGACCAAGCTGTGTTCGTGTTCTTCATCCTGACGCTGGCGTTGGTGCCGATTCCCCTAGCGGTCGAGGTCAACTTGTAACCGGAGACCGCCGGCGTCTTCGACCAATGGCTGGACAAGTCCCCTGACGTTTCTCCACACTATCAATCCTGCCAACCAACGGCGATGCAAACGGTCCCACCGTTATTTGCAGCAGCTCCTGCTGCCAATGTGCTCCTGCATCGACTGCGAGCCGGACGTGCCATACCTTCCGGCTATCCAGTGAGGCAGCCGCCGCAACCACTACCGAGCTTGCGTAGCCCGCCGAACCTGAGCCATCCAACAGCCAAGCAACCCACGTCCTGAACTGAGCAGCCGCGTTTACACCGCACAAATGCCGCCTGAAACGCGGCAGCGAAACACCGCTGAACAGCCCCGGGACGAAGAAGTACCCAGGATGTTTTAGTCGCCCCGCATTATCATGCTCAACATCTATCGACGGGACACTACCATCGCGAACGATTGGATATGGAGAAGACAGGACGATGTTCGGTTCCGAGACAACGGAGATTGCGACGCGAGCAAACGTAGCGGCAGTGTGGTGGACCATCCTCGGGCTGGGGGCATTTACCTCCGCCTGGCTCGCGATACTACATTGGCAATTGCTACGCATAGCCCGACTACTGCGAAACATACAGCCGCAACAAAAAGCCATGTCGGTTCGATCTCCATCCCAAGATGCCACTTCTGATAACCACCAACCAGCGCGAACACGGCAGCAAACCCGAAGAAACCCAAGGGAATAAGACCACGCCAGTCCCCGTCCATTAGAGCAACTTCCTTTGAAAGGAGAGCAACACGCCCAAAACGCTAGCCCTCGTGCCGGCCGAGGTGGCGGCCGAGGTCGGCTTGTGGCCAGAGGTTTCGGCAGTCTCCAGCCCATGGTTGGGCAAGTCCGCTGACGTTCCTACGAACGATCCCGCTGTCTGGTCGACAGGCAGGACGTTCTCAAAACAGCGAGACGCACCGGTCCCGAACTTGGGAACCTCCACACGGCAATTGTTTTGGCGCCATCAAACCGCAGGCCGCAGCAGTCCCGCCGCCGTCACCGTCTCCCGGTTGATGGTGTCGGGCAGCTTGTAACGCGGCCACAGCGCAAAGCCCAGCAGCACCAGCGCTCCCGCCAGCAGCGGCGCCAGTCGTATCCCCAGGGGATGCTCCGCCGAATCTCCCAACTGCAGCACCAGGCTCAACAGCAGCGGCGGCAGCGCGTAGGTCACCTTCTCAAAGAAGTTCTGCGTCGCGTAGAACATTGCCTCACGACGTTCGCCAGTGACCAGGGCGTCGTAGTCGGCGATGTCGGCGGTCAGTCCCTTGGGCAGCAGGAACACCGCTGCCATGGGCATGCCGGCGATGAACATGAACACCAGCCCCTGCGCCAGCAGGCCGCCGGGCAGCGCCATTCCAACCAGTCCCAACAGCGGGAACAGCAGGCCGCTCACCACCAGGCATACTCCGTAGATCCGCCGTTTGGTGACCCGTCCCGCCGCGAACAGCGCCCAGATGACGATGCCCGCCACCACCACGCCGGCGATGACGCTCATCGACAGGAAACTCGACGCCGTGCCGTCCCGGTCCTGCAGCAGCACTCCCACCGCGAAGAACGGCACCCATCCCTGGAGCAGCCCGACACCGGTGGTGAACATCACGAAGGTCGGTAGAAACGCCACGAACTGCGAATTCCGCAGCGTGTCCTTCAGACCCTGCCAGAATGGAACCTGCGCCGGCGTGACGTCGCGCGGCGCGCGGTTCCACACCGCCCTCAGCGACAGGTAGCGGAAGACCAGCGCCAGCAGCGCAAAGAACGTCCCCGCCACTGGAAGCCGTAGGCATCCTTGACAAAACCGCCCATCACCAGGCCCAGCCCGGCTCCGGTGACCGCGAACAGGAAGATCAGGCTCACCACGCTCATCCGGTCCTGCGGTGTCCTGGTCAGCTCCGGCACCAGCGCCTCCAGCGCGCCGCTGGACATCGTCGCCGCCGTGAAGAACAGTTCCAGCATCAGCACGAAGTACAGCGCGTTCCACCAACTGCCGCCTTCCGCGGGCAGAAACCATACCAGCGCTCCGAACGCGGCGTAAAACGGCGTGCTGAACAGGATGAAGGGGATCCGGCGTCCCCAACGGCTCCGCGTCCGGTCGCTCCACCAGCCAATCAGCGGGTCGGTGAAAGCGTCGACGAACCGACCAGCGAAGATCAAAACCCCGGCCACTACCCGTGCGTCAATATCAAACCCCAGCAGGGCCACATCGGGAACCCGGCTCACGCCTGCCATGGCCGGCGGCGCCAGAAAAAACAGCACCCACTGCTGCCGGAAGTAGGACATGGCCTGCAATCCGATGTGGTCAGCAGCGAACAGCAGCTTGTTGAGGAGCGGCAGGCGTACCGCCGATTGTCCCGTGTCGATCATCGCACTTCGGAGGCGGTCCCAATATCACCGGCGCAATGTACCAGATTCGCACCGTGGCGTTTCGCCAAGGGCGACCGGCTAGCCGTCCAGAGCCTACCCCGTACTCGATACGGGGTCATGGCTCACAATCTGAGCCGTTGGACAACGCGCATCGGTCTGGGCGAGCCGGTGGCCACCACCAGGACCCTCCGGCGGCGCTTCTTCTCTCTGGTCGGACGGCTCACCCGCAAGGGCCGCCTCACCCTGCACCTGCCCCGGGGCTGGCCCTGGCAGAACCAGTTCAGCCGGGCCCTGGCGAGGCTGCGCGCCCTGCCGCTCCCTTCCTGACCGCGCCCACCGCGTCGGATGGTCCGGAAGCAGCATTCCTGACCGCCTGGCTGTCCCGCGTCAGGCTGGGCCACACGTGTTTCCTGATGCCATCTGCGCCTTGGTCTCGCCCATCGCCGGGGCTGTGGACGGTCAAAATCCCTTCTCTCCACTGAAACACGCAGCACCTGCCCCTATCCATCGGTATCAACGCCCTAACGAATCTTCCCTCAACTTCCGTCTCCAGTCTGACTGCCACGGCTCCGTGCCATCGGTGGATTCGGGCTTAGGCCAGTGTCGTAGGTGGATCAAGTTATGCGCAGGTGCGGTTCGCGCGCTGCGTCGAAGATGCGTTTCCCGCGGGCACCGGTCCCAAGGGGCCTGCTTGCCAACTGGGTTCCAGATCAACGCCCCATAGCGCGGACGTCCTGACGGCGACAAAGATCTTGACAGGTGTTAAGGGTGCCGCCTACTGAACGACCTGCCTCAACAGGGGAAATCGCTCGTTCACGTAGGCACGCACGAAACCCGAGAATGGTTTGTCCGGCAACAGAAACTCCAGCATCATATTGACTTGGGCGTGGAAGTCGTCAAGCTGATTGATCCGTTCGATTACCAACGCCCGTTGACCTAAACGCCGGTTCCAAAGGTGGGACTCGTCGTTTTCGCCCAATCCACTATCGTAGTCGTTCAGGTCAATGTCACGGATTGTCCTCAGTGCCATGGACCAGTCCACGTTTTCTAGTTCGTCTGACGGGCTGATTTCGCCGGTTGCGGCATCGAAACTGAAAAATTGCTCCGCCGGTCGTTGCCCATCGCGTACGTTCGGGCTGACGTACTCCGTAACGGCAACATACCGGCCGTCACCCGCGGAAAGTACTTGGTTGACCCAGCCGTCACCAAAGCTAGGCCAATTGTCACCTTTCACTTGATTGCAGCGGCGACAGGCGAACACCAGGTTCTCCCAATCAAGACAAAATGTGGGGAAATGGAGCCGTGGCCGAAAATGGTCTACGCTTTCCTCGTCTGGTCGTTGTTGCGTTGTCGGCCCGACACAAGGCTGCTGACAATACGCACATATTGTGCCGAAATCCTTCACCAGTTCGTCACGAATGAGCTGACGTTCACTCCCATCGAGGTCTTCCCAACGTGTGTACTTGGAAAGAAACTCGGGCGCAGACGAGCGCGACACCGAACGCATATTAGCCGTTCTCCTGCCCGATTTCACGAGACTGCTGGTACTTCTCCAGAGCTTCAGCGAACTGTTTCTCAAATAATTCACGCTGAGCAGCAGCCGAGCCACCTGCTAGCAAGTCCCTGTCCACTGACCGCCTCAACTTGCGCATCCGCGCTTGACGCTTCTCTTCTTGGTCGGGAGAGGGACGCGGACCCTCACTTCGGAGTTGCCGAAGTTCAGCAGCATGGCGTGCGGTCTCATCGTCCGTTGGGTATTCCACTCCCATCATCGTTCTGAGAATTTCATCTGCCGTCCAGCCCACGATGTCCTCGGGGTTGGGGTCGGCAGTTATGGCACCTCGCTCATCGCGATGGAGCAGGTGCACTTGGCCCGCTTTCAGTCCTGCAACCACGAAAGGTGAATGGCTGGTAGCGAAGATCTGCAAACCAGGGAAATGCTCCCGTAGCGCAGGGATCACTCGACGCTGCCAAGTCGGATGCAAATGGTTTTCTATCTCGTCGATGAGAAGGATGGCTGGTTTATCTTGCCACCCGATTTCGAACTGGTAGTGATGTACCATTCGCAACGCCAAAAACCTTATCCAAAGGAGAGATGACTGAATCCCGGA
Source organism: SAR202 cluster bacterium bin87 (assembly GCA_002238825.1). Taxonomy (GTDB): domain Bacteria; phylum Chloroflexota; class Dehalococcoidia; order Lucifugimonadales; family UBA3495; genus Bin87. Next base: position 125,684 of record MPNC01000009.1, read on the forward strand.
ACTCAGTCTGTCTAGGTCAACCTGACCGTCAAATCGTGTTTCGATAGATGCCGCAGGTCGTATTGACGATGGGCGTTCGTAGACGCCGGAGCGTCGGCTCGAAGAGATTGAATTGCCCACGCGATTGCCTGTCACCGTTTCCTCGCAAATCGCCTTGGCGCAATGATAGCTCTGGTCGACCGCGGTTTCGAGGTGAAACTCAGCAAGGCTCAGATTGCCGAAGCCTGCAACTCGGCGGAGCGCATCTAGGCCATCGAGTTGTCCTCCCTGTTCTGTTGCTTCGTCCATTACGAGCCGTAGCGCAAGGTCCACCAAATTAGCATCGAAGAGGTCGGTATCGTAGCAGTGCCGGAAAATGTCATCCAATGACATCTCCTCATTTTCGGGGACAGGAGAGACCGTCTTCGACTGGACGAACGGCAAGCCCTTACGAACCGCCCCGACGTAAATGAAGGGAACGGAATGCCAATCAGGGAACGCCCAGTGCGCGTCAAATATTTCTGGCCAATCCTCACTAACCTCCAGCCAGAATTGTCCATGGTCAGTTTCCCAAGCGGTGGAATCGGGGTGATTGTTGGGAGGGTGACTGAGCATTTTGATGATGCTCGTTTTCCCTGTGGAATTGGCCCCGACGAACACATTCACCCGTTCGTCAAACACGAACCCGACCCTTCCATTGAACGGCGGTCCACCGTTGATGGTCATCTTAGTGATGTGCATTGTCTTTATCGCTCCAAGTCGTTGCTTTCAGCGCCTCGGCCATGCTGCGACTTGCCGGGGCCTATCCTTCATCCACGCTGGGTTGCCGCGAGCCGGCGTCATGCGCAGTGGTCGCGTACCGATTAATCAGACTTGTTGCTGCGATCTAGGCGGAACTCCGGCGCAAAAACCAACCGCAGGGTAATCGGCACAGTAGGCCGCTAGGACCGTGTCTGGGAACCCGGACCTGTCCCCTGTCGATTGTGCGAATGAATTTTACACCGCGATGGATTTCGGGTAAAGGCAACGATAGAGCGACGACGCCCAAAGGCGGACGACCACCCGCTACCCCTTCCCGAGGCTGTACCTGAACTACCCCGATGGCGCGGTCATTTCGAATTGGCGACTGCCGAGGTGGTTTTACCCAGACAGCGACATACCACCCCGACCGCAAACGCTGGCGGCGTGACGACAATCACGCCTACCTGCGAGGCGTCGGCAGGGGACAGGAGTTCGTCCTCGATCTTGCCCACTACCCCGAGGCGGTCGGGTGGTTGTCGGTTCTGCTGAACAACCTTCGCTCCAACACGCGGGATTGACGACGACGCAACAGCCCCGACGGTTACCTCTCGCACCGGCGGCGCCGACGTCCTGACCGGCTTGTGCGCAAGAAACGACCGTGATCCGGAGAAACCCAAAATGGGAACACGGAAATACCGCCTCAGGACTACCTGCCTGTCGTGCGGCAAGCCCGTCAGCGGCACCGCCGTCGTCGTGACCGAACTGCCGGCGGACGGTGGCGAGGAACAGGCCCCCATCGTCCACGAAGGTCGGCCACCACGCCCTCGTCAGAGATCCGCCCTACCAGAACCTCACTGATAAGAACACATCCACTGACAGGCCGCGTTTCTGACAACACAGAGCCGCGGAGAGGCTCGCATCAGAGCCAAAGACATCCCTACCCTGTTGCCAGAGAAGGCTGTCTCCGTGGCCTCAGCGCAAGTTGAGCGCTGCTCCTGAACACCCGCTACAATGCCCCCAGCACGATGCCGTTCACCGACGGCAGCCGAGGATCACAATGACCAGCAGCACCCAGCAGGAAGCTTTCAGCCTCGTCATAGAGCGACAGAAGGGCGGAGCATCCGAGAACGACATCAGGTTCGCATTCCAAACCTTCATGGTCACCGCCGGATTGGCGAAAGCCGACGAAATGTCCACCGAAGCACCGCCAGGCCTCGGCAATCCAGGGCGCATGGACCTGTACGTACACAACACCTGCATCGAGTTCAAGACCAACATCCTACAAGGAGGACAACCCCATGGTGGGTACGTCTCCCAACTGGATGGGTACCTCGAAAACCTGCTCAAAGCAGGCACCGGAGTGCGGAACGGCATCCTGACTGACGGCGTCCACTTCTTCCTACGCCGTATCGGCGAGGAAAAACTGCCCCTGCGACCCTACGGGGCGTTGCAGACATTCGACCGACCTCAACAGTCGGTCAACGTACGCGAGTACCTGCACAGCATTATCTCGGCCCCAGCCGAAAGCATCAGCCCCACGGCAGAGAGCCTCGAAAGGTTCTTCGGCATCAACTCCGACGCGTTCCGAGCATGCAACCTTCTACTGAAGGAAGCCTACGATGCTCACCGAGATGACCCCACCGTCGCGGTAAAGCGCCGACTCTGGCAGGACCTCCTGCAGGTAGCGCTGGGCAAGGACGCCGCCTCCGCCGGAGACGAAAGCGACTGGCTGTTCATCCGGCACACCTACATCACCAGCCTGATTGCCGTCATCATGCAACAGCAACTGCTGGGAGACGTGGCCCGACACGCGGCCGAACGGCCCGATGCTCTCCTCAAGGGCAGGATCCTGGCCGAACAGTCCGACCTGCACGGCATCATCGACGCCGACCTGTTCACCTGGCCCACCGAGGTGGGCGAGAGTACCTACCTCCGCGAAATCGCCCGAGTCGTCGAACAGTTCGACTGGAAACAGGGCGCCAAAGAGGTGGGACCCACGCTCTACCAGAACGTGATCACCCAAGAAGAGCGCAAGAAGCTGGGCGAGTACTACACGCCCAGCTGGTTGGCGAAGGAAATCACCAAAAAGGTGGTTGACGCCCCTTTGACCCAGCGAGTGTTGGACCCAGCCTGCGGTAGTGGCACGTTCATTGAGACAGCCGTAGAGCACATCATCAAACACGCCGGCAACCTGTCAGCGACAGAAACGCTACGGAAGCTGCACGAGAACGTCGTCGGCATCGACATCCACCCTGTGGCGGTCCAGATCGCGAAGGCCTCCTGGGTAATGGCCTCGGCCGACACGATCAAAGCCGCCCGCAACGAGGGAACCGGCGCCGGTGCCGTCAGCGCCCCCATATACTTGGGCGACTCCATGCAGCTACGATACGACCCAAACCCCATGGACACGTCCACGGCCATTCTTCTGGACACTAGAGAAACGCTGTCAGGGCACGAGAGACCAATCACCTTCACCATCCCAATGGAACTAGCCCGCCGGCAGGCGGACATCGACCAACTCATCTCCGCCATGGCAACCGCCATCGACCAAGGTCAGGACGCCCAACACGTCACCGACGCCTACGAGATGAGCGACCAGTGCCGCCAGAGCATGAGGACCGTCGCCGCCCAGATGAAGGAGCTTCACGCCGCCGACCGGAACCACGTCTGGGCGTACTACATCCGCAATATGATCCGACCGGCGGTAATCGCCGAGGAAAAGGTGGACTGCATCATCGGCAACCCACCCTGGCTCACCTACGGCCAGAGCGCCGACATCATCCGCGAAGAACTGCGTGGTATGAGCGAGAAGCGTTACCAGATCTGGGCCGGCGGCAAGCTGGCCCCCCACCAGGACATCGCCACGCTGTTCTACACCCGTTGCGCTGAACTGTACGCAAAGGTGAACGCCGTAATCGGCATGGTGCTACCTCACAGCGCGCTGCGATCCGGCCAGCACCTGAAATGGCGCAGCGGCCACTACAGGCAAAGGATTAGACGCAACGCGCCCAGCGTCAGCCTGAACCTACGGATCCACGAACCGTGGGACCTCGAAAACGTGGTTCCCGACTTCTTCCCCATGCCAGCGAGCGTAGCGTTCGCACAGTTCACGGGTGTGGGTCAGGGAGTCCCACTGGCACCAGCAACGGTGCAGGTCTGGCGAGGCAACTGGAAGAAAGACTACGCTGGAATCAGCAGGAAGAGTGAAGCACTCCACCACGACGACGGCAAATACAAATCGCCTTACGCCGAACTGTCCAGTCAAGGTCCAACCATCACTGACCGCCGCCTCTTTTTTGTTGAAACGGTTCCTCATACGGCGATGCTGCCGGCTGCCAACACGACCAACGTAAAGCCCCGCCTCGGCACTCAAGACAGGATGAACTACGAAGGTCAGCTGAACCAACTGGAAGGAGTGGTCCACAACGATCACCTGTTCGATGTTTATCTTGGCGAGTGTGTGGCACCCTACGTTGCGCTAGATCCGCTGAAGGCAGTGTTGCCAGCGCACCGCCCCACCATGACCGTGCCGCTGAACCACGATGCTTGCGAAGGCGACAAACACGAAGCCTGCGCCTTGGAAGTGGCAGAACTGCATCCAACAATGCAGCGACGCTGGAACAACGCTGCGGAAATGTTCCGCGACGCCCACAAAACTCAGGCCATCAAAGACCTCTACAGCAACTTGAACCACCTCAACAAGCTGACCAGCCAGTTGGAATACTTGCAGGGAATTATCGCGGGAGATGAGGCCGTTAGGGTGGCCTACACCCAGTCAGGACAGCCCACCGCCGCTGTAATCCACGACAACAGCGCCATCGTGGATCGCAAACTGTACCAGACAAAGTGCCGGTCAGAAGACGAAGCATATTACGTTCTTGCCGTGCTCAACAGCGCCGAACTAGCAGCAGCCGCGGCGGCGTTTATGACGAAAGGACTGTACGGTGCCAGGGACTTCGAAAAGCATGGCTGGAAGCTACCTGTTCCTCGCTACGACGCCGGTGACTCGCTCCACATCCGACTTAGCGAGTTGGGTAAAATCGCTGAGCAGGAATGCCAAGATCTGATCGAACACAGCGACATCATGTACAAACCTGCCGGCGACGCCCAATCCCGGGCCGCCCGACGCTTGCTGCGCCACGAGTGGCAGCCCAACAGCTCAACTGCCCAAGACATCGAGGACGCCGTCACAGAGCTGCTGAGTGACCCAGCACAGGCGGCGCTCGCCGAACGCCAGATGAGGGAAGCGTAAACCCACGAAGAGTTTCATGCAGTGCCTACAGCAGCCGAGCAACTTGGGCCGCCTCCACCGCCGGCCAGTGGCAGGGACACACGACCGGTCCCCGACCTGAGTAC
>MPNC01000067.1 GCA_002238825.1 SAR202 cluster bacterium bin87
TCGACGCCTATGAGATCCGACGCAACGCCGCCAAAGCCACTATCAACTGGGGTTTCAGCACCCAGGACGCCCGCTCCAAACTCCATCGCCTCTATCCATGCAATTCCTAGATTGACCCGGTACTAGTCTGTCTAGCCAATTACAGCGCAATGCGGGCTTCCACCGTGGTTTTGGTTTGAGGCTGTACGCACTACGCTATCCCGCGTCGTCGTCTGGAAACGGACTGAACGCTGGACGATTCTAGGCATTGATGTACATAAGTTTATATGTACATCAATGTGCCTATGAAGAGGCGATTTCGCTACTCGTAACCGAACCATGATGAGGCACCACGTCCACAGCATTGCCCAAGCAGGTTGGAATTGCTAACCTACAAACGCAGCAACAGGGGGGATCGCCGAGTGACGACACAACGGTATCAACAGGCCAGCGAGCATTTCCTGGCGCAGGCCAGACAGGAACTCTCCGACGGAGATCTGGCGCAGGCATCCGAAAAAGGCTGGGGAGCTACCGCTCAAATCCTCAAGGCCATCGCCGAACAGCGCGGATGGGAGCACCACCGTCACCGGCACTACCACCGAGCAGCCAGCCGGATCCGTGCCGAAACCGGCGACGGCGAGATACGCCGGCTTTTCGACTCTGCCAGCGCGCTGCATGAAAACTTCTACGAGAACGACATGCCACCCGATGAGGTGGCCGAAAGACTCGACGACGTAGGGGCCCTGATGGACAAGCTCCTACCCTTGCTGAACTAGCCGTAGCGTCGGCCGCTCTGACCCGTCGAGTAGTGAAATCGCCTAGCCCTTGGAAACGGCGCACGAACCGGTCGGCATCTATGACTCCGCATCAAGATGGTCACGAGTAACGTGCCTAACCCCCAATCCACCGAAGAGATGAGTGTGGCGTCGTGGTGAAGGGATGAGAAAGTGCTCCCGCGCTTCGGGGATAATGGTTTTTGAAACAGAAAACCAACCCGCAACAAGGAGCACCCAACGGATGCTACCACGCGAGTGCCCCGACCGCATCCACGTCGCCTTCGATGATCACCGCCTGGTGTCCAATGCTGGACTGCTGCTGCCGGTCACCTTGGCGCACCACCTGGGATTGGGCCAGTTGGTGGACCGCCATGTTGACCTGGGAGACGCGCCGGGTCGGGCGAATGCCGGCGACAAGCTGCTGACCCTGGTGGCGTCGGCGCTGGCCGGCGGCGACTGCATCGACGATGCCGACGTGCTGCGGGCTGGGGGAACCGAGCAGGCGCTGGGCTGTACCGTGAAGGCGCCATCCACGTTGGGAACCTTCCTGAGGAGTTTCCGGTGGGGTCATGTCCGCCAGCTGGATCGGGTGAGCCGGGAGTTTCTGGCCCGAGCGTGGTCGGCTGGCGCCGGCCCTGGCGATGATCCGTTGACCATCGACCTTGATTCCACCGTCTGCGAGACCTTTGGGCTGGCCAAGGAGGGTGCGCAGCGCCACAACTACGCCGGCCAGCGGGGGTATCACCCGCTGTTCGCCGTCGCCGCGGGCACCGGAGAGGTGCTGATGGCACGGCTGCGCAAGGGTAGAGCCAACACGGCTCGGGGCGCCGCTCACTTCCTGCGGGAGACGGTGAGCCGAGTGCGCCACGCCGGTGCCACCGGTCCACTCACCATGCGGGCCGACAGCGGCTTCTACACCCACGACATCGTCGCCGCCTGCCGCAAGG
>MPNC01000023.1 GCA_002238825.1 SAR202 cluster bacterium bin87
GGTAGATGCGGCCGGCGCGGGAACCCAGGTCGAACTCGTCCTGGTGGACGTGGCCGGTTTCCAGATCGATCACGGACAGGGCGCCGGTTTCGCCGTCGCCGACGAGCAAGCGGCCGGCGAGTTCTGCCCCGTGTTCGTCTTCGTGTTCCATGGCGTGGTCGTCGCCGCCCGGGAATGGCAATTCAACCAACTCCTGGGCCTCCAGTCCTTCAGACGCGATCACCTGAACGGTGTCCGAAGAGGCCGCGTTGTCTATAAGGTCCTCGACCTGGCTGGAAAGCCCCGCCCCGTTGCTGACCACCAGGGCCGCCTCCGCGATGCGCACGCTATCTCTTGGCGTGCTCTGCCAGGTGTGCGCGTCGACACCGGCGGCGACCAGCGTGTCGACCTGAACCAGGTCCTTTCCCACCTGCCGCACCAGATCAGCCAGGACGGCGTTTCCGGCCACCACGCTAATTGGTTCGCTGGGTGCGGCACCGGTAGCGGGCGCGGACGTCGGAGATGGAGCAGAAGCCGGTGCGGCGGTCGGGTCGGGCGAGGCGGCTGTAACTGGAGGGGCGGATCCTGCGGCGGGCGAATCACCAGACGGAGGGAGGTCCGGCTCTTCGCCCCCGCAGGCCGTCAGCAGCAGCGCAATTGCCGCCAGCGCGATAAACAGCGCCAGGGCTGGCCGCAGCGGAAGAACATTGGCAAGGGAAAGAGGTCGTTGAAAGGATGGTTGCATCGATTTGCTCCGTTGTTTTAGGTCTCAAGTGCCGACGAAATCAATACGACGTATCAATTGGTTGCCAGTATGATATTCGGTATCATTTAGGCAAGGTCAACGATATCCAGTATCAATTAAAGGCTGTTACAGATATGGAGTATCAATGAAGACGCGACAAAATAAATTGCGGCGGGTTCAGTCCTCGGCGCAATCGCTGCATCGGCCGTACACTTCCAGCCAATGCCCGCTCATCCGGAAGCCGGCCGCTGCGGCCGCGTCGCGAAGCGTCTCCTCGACGTCGCATCCTTCCAGATCCGCGGACGCTCCGCATACGGCGCACAACAGGTGGTGATGGTGCCCCTGATGGCTGAGCTGATAGCGCAGTTCGCGGTCTTCCAGGAGGACCCGACAAACCTGATCGGTTTCCACCAGCAGGCGCAGACCCCGGTATACGGTGGCCCGGCCCACGCAGGGCAACGAGGCACACAGCTCTTCGGCGGTGAAAGGCCGGCCCTGAGCGGCCACGGCGCTGATCACCAGCCGGCGGGGCTCGGTGTCCCGATATCCCCGGTCGGTCAGTTGAGCTACGATGTCGTCGACCACGGCGGCAGACCGAGGTCGCGGATGCTCGTGCCCGGTATGCCGGGGTGTGGTGATGACCAAAATGATACTCCGTATCGGACGGTATCACCGAGAATCACCAGTGTCAACACTGGACCGACCCGCGAGGCCCGGCGGTGGGCGAGCAGTCGCGGTGGCATCCGGCCGCGCGTTTCAGTCGGTTGGCCCTGGCACAGCGGGACAGGCCATCAGGTGCGATCCTGGCGGCGCTGTCGGTTCATTGGAATTGCGTGGCGGCGGGTCACAGGCGGTTGACCTCTGCCCGCAGAGGGTGTTCGGGTTGGTGTTGCTGAGGGTTTGCCTCCGGCATTTCAGGCCGCGCTCAAATCGTTTATCCCCGACGACGGGAAGGTGGCGGTCATCATATATTCCACGTCCCCGATCCAGGCCGGGGGAGACGCTCAAGTGGATCACGGGTCAGAATATAACGTCCGTCGATGAAGTGTCGGGTTCCGACACCGGCGAGAATGCCTTAGCTGGGATGGCGCCGATCGGAAAGGTGGTGACGCTGGCAAACCGGTTCCCGGTGGCGGAGTTGTTTTCCGAGAGGCACGACCATCGGGAGCTTTCGTCCAATTCAGTCCCGGCGCAGGCATTAGGCTCCGTCCGCCGCCGGCTCTCTGTGGTTTAATCTGGGGATGGAGTAACGGCCATGCAAGGGTTTGATTTCGGAAACGACATCATCATCCTTTTCTACGCCGTCATGGCCGGCAATCTGTTGGCTCCGGTTTGTTTGCCAGTCATCACCGGAATGATGTGCGGCGGTTTCATGGCAAATGTCAATCCTGACCACGGGCTGGGTCAGGGTTTCAAGGCGATGGTGGTGAGTTTGGGCGTGGCCGCGCTCTGGACCGTGTTGCTGTTGATGGCAACCGACGGCTTGGCTCGTCTCAATTTCAACGTCTTTTTCGGCGGATTGGCGGTGGCCAACTTGTGCGGCGTAGTAGCGGCCTTTTTCCTTTGTCGCAACCTGAACGACTATCGGGAATTTGAACGCTCCATCAATCAGCGACGGAGATAACACAGCGACGGAGACAACACGTTGCGGTCGCCAGAGTTGAAATGCTGTGCGACACCCACATCGCTACTGTCAAATCCAAAGTGCGACACTACCGGTTTCTCGGTATTCTCAACATTATGAAGCAGCTTGGCGAGGCCGGCGAGAATTACGAGTGGGGCGACGGCTTCATCAAGTTTCCCGGTCGACCCACCCCGGTCACGACATTCCAATACACCAGCAGTAGCGTGGGCAACCTCTGCGGCGGTGAGGTCAGTGGCGCCGGCCGGCCGGTTCCCGAGTAGCGAGATTTTGTCGTTGCCCGGCAACCTTGACGCTCCGGCGCCGACGGGCGTATATTCTGACCATCAAATCTGGGGGAACCTGTTATGCCTATCTACGAGTACGCCTGCACGACCTGCGGGCACAAGTTCGAAAAGTTGCAGCCCATGTCCGCCTCCGGCGCCGACTGCCCCCACTGCGAGCAGCCGGCCAAGCGCGCGATCTCCGTCTTCGCGGCGGTCAGCAAGGGCGACAGCTTCGCCAGCGACATGGCCGACCTCGGCGGTTCGCCCATGCCAGCCCCGGTGGGCGGCGGCGGCTGCGGCGGTTTCTGCGGCTGCGGTCACTGATCAACACGCCAACCAAAGAATTGAGGGCGGGTTGCAAACCCGCCCTCGTTCATTTGCGTCCGTGCGTTAGGGCCTAGTCAGCCGCCATGGCAAGGCGCTGCATTTCCGCGGCGGCCTCGTCGGCAGTGTCGGCCCAAGCCGCCCGCGCCTGGGCCATCAGCTGGCGCGAGGCGTCCGGGTTCCCCTGAACGGCTTCAGCTTCGAGCCGGCCCATCCAGTAGGTGTCCCGCACCGACGAGCGCCGGGACAGCCGCTCATCCAGCATCGTCCTTGCTTCGTCGTAGCGACCGGCGCGGATGTAGGTCTCCAGCAGAGTGTCCTCGAAGACCTCGCGCTGAGCGTGACTGCCGCCGATGCGGGCGAGCATGGGGTAGGTCGGGCCCATCAGATCGGCCGCCTCGTCGTAGTCGCCGGCCGCGAAGGCGGCGGCGCCCAACGCAATGGGCAAGACCATCTCCCGGGATAGATCGTCGCCTTTCTCTCCCTGGGCCTTTACCCGGTCCACGAACTTTTGGGTAGACTCCGCGTCCCCCGCGCCGGCGAAGGCCAGCGCGGCGTGGCAGTCGCGGAAAGCCGGCCCAGGAGTCTCGGCAGCGGGCAGAGCCACGTCCCGCACTTCGTTCCAAGGCTTGCCCGGCTCCTCGCCTGAGTAGATCTGCAGGCGCCACATGAGGGACGCCGCGTCCTGCAGGTTCGCCAGGTTGCGCGCCTGCACGCCCGGCCGGATGTGGGTTTCGTAGAGGTCGAGGGCCTGGTGGTATTTGCCCTGGGCCAGTTCGAAGAGGGCCAGGTGCCACGACAGGTGCGTATTGTACGAGGCTCGCCGGTCCCAGCCATCCAGCCAGTCGCCGAGCCACCGGCCACCATTGGCAGCGTCGCCCTGTTCGAAGTAGGAATGGGTGACCGAGTGGCTGGCCACCGCGTTCTGGGGGTTGCCCTCCAGTGACCGGGTCGCCAGGTCCATTGCCTTTTCGGGCTGGTTGGTCTCGTGGTGGGCGAAGGCGTACTGGCCGAGGAAGGCCCAGTCGTCGCCGTTGGCCGGCGCGACCTTGCGCATCATCGCCATCAGGTGGTTGGGGAAGTCCGGGACGCCGGCGCCGAAGCAGCCGAGCATGTAGAGACGCTGAGCGACCCGCATGGCCAGCGTGTCGGTGGGGAATTCGTCCAGGTGCTCGTCCACCAATCTGATGGCCTCGGTACCCTTGCCGTGCGTGAAGGAGTGGACGATCCGGGCGATCTGCTGCTCTTCGCGTGAGCATCCGGCGGATAGTTCGATTGCCTTTTCCGCCGCGGCCCGGGCCGCTGGAACGTTGGTCTGCAGGTGCAGAACGTACGCCTGGACGACGTGGGCCATGGCGAAGCCTTCGTCAGCCTCCAAGGCCGCCTCGAGCTTGGCATCCGGGCCGTAGTTCTGGGACAGAACCAGGTCGAGGCCTTCCTGGTAAAGGTCGACCGCCGCCGGCGAGTTGGTGGTAAGAGTCAGGCCGTTTCTACTTTTGAGCGTGGCGCACATAATTTGCCCTCCCGATGGGGGAATATTGGCGGCAAGATTACCACAGTTGCCGGGTTTATACCGCTCCCTGCGCCTCCAGCTCGGCCAACTGCTCTGGCGACAGGCCGCCCAGGGTGCAGAGGATTTCCGCGTTGTGCTGGCCCAGTTTCGGCGGCGTGCCGGTGTCCGACGGGCGGCATGATTTGAGCTGTATGGGCGTAGCCAGGGACCGGAAAGTTCCGCCGAGCGTATCGCCGGTGTCCACGAACATGCCCCTGGCTTCCAGCTGGGGACAGCCGGCCAGGTCGGCCACGCTCTGGGCGACGCCCATCGAGAAGCCCAGCTCGGTGAGGCGACCGGCGACCTCCCACTTGGGGCGCTGGGAGGACCATACTTCGATTGCGGGGATCATCTCGTCGAAGACGAAATCGGCGTCGGGAAACTGCTGCAGGTAACGCTCGTCCGCGTCCGGCAAATCGGTGCGGCCGATTAATTCCCAGAGTCCGGCCAGGCGCTGTGGGGTGCGCACGCCGGCCATGACCACGTGGCCGTCCGCCGCGCGCAGGGCCAGGCCCGGCGACAGCGACGCCTGCCGGGTGCGTCCCGGCGTGGTTCCGGTGGCCTGGAAGGCGTTCATGTTACTGATGACGTGGGAGGCCATGCACTCATACATCGCAACGTCGACGTGCTGGCCGACGCCGGTTTGACGGCGGGTTTCCAAGGCAAGAACGATGCCGAGCGCGGCCCATACACCGGGGACCGAATCGCCGATGTTGTCGCCCACCGCCTGTGGTGTTCCGCCCGGCGCGCCGGTGAGGTCCATCCAACCCGACATGGCCTGGATCGCGAGGTTGTTGGCCGGCCAGTCGGAATACGGGCCGCGAGCGTCTTCGGCATCGCCATAGCCGGTGATCTCCGCGTAGATCAGGCGGGGGTTGATCTCCCGCAGCCGCGCGTAGCCCAGGCCCAGGCGACGGAAAGCGCCGGGTCCCCAGTTATCCAGGAGCACGTCGGAGTTGGCGACGAGGCGTTCGAACGCTGCCTTGCACGTTGCGTTGCGCAGGTCGAGCGTGACGCTCATCTTGTTGCGGTTGACGCCCAGGAACCGGCTGCTGATCTGACCCGAATCGGCGTCGCCGATGAAAGGGCCGCGACCTCTCGCCAGGTCGCCGGTGCGCGGCCGCTCGATTTTGATGACCTCGGCGCCCATGTCGGCGAGGATCAGGGAGCAGAAGGGACCGGCAACGATGTGTGTGGCGTCGAGAACGCGGATGCCTTCAAGGGGCAGCGGGAGATCAGCTGGGTTGTCGGCGGTTGGAGAGGTGTTTTCGGGCATGGTTGAAGGTCCTTGCACCAATCGAGGTTGTGTAATGCCTGTGTGTGAAGCGGCCGAAACGGCATAGGCGCAGTCAATTGAACATTACGAGGGATGAAGTCGCGCGGTGTCCCAGCCGCCGCAGAGGACGATCTTGTCCGGACGAGATTGCCACGCTTCGCTCGCAATGACGGTTCTACCCAGCCGGGACTCCCACGCTGCTCTGGCGATGACGGTCTCACCCGGCCGGACTGGATGCGACCTGAAGGTTACTACAGATACTCCGCCAGCGACCGCAGGGCTGCGCGCGCTCCCTGGCGCATGGGCTCGAAGTGGCTGAAGCAGAGCACCTCGAAGTCCAGTTGGGAAAGGCGGCGGACCGACTCCTTGGCGGCCTCCATGTCACTGGAGAACCAGCGGGATGGCAGGGTTAATCGGCCCTGGTAGCGTTGGAGAGCGTCCGCGACCAGCAGGACTCCCTCGTTGGGGAAGTGCAGGCTGATGCTGCCCGGGGTGTGGCCCGGAGTGTGGACCACGGTGGCTCCACCGAGGAGCGGCAGGACGTCTCCTTCGTTCAGGCGGTTGGCCACCGGCACGCGTGAGGGGGTCATCCAGGTCAACAGCGGCCACATGAACGGGCGGAGCCACCGGGGCTTGACCGGGTTGGGCAGCTTCCGGCCGGCCTCTCGCGCCAGGTAGGGCGCTTCCACGCTGTGCGCGGCCAGCGGGGCTCCGGTCGCCTCAATCAGGCCGGCCATGCCGCCCACGTGGTCCGGGTGGTAGTGAGAGGAGATGAGCTGGCGAACCGATCCCGGTCCGTATCCCAGGCGGCCCAGGTATTCAATGATGCGGCGGTGGTGGTAGAGTCGCCAGCCGGAGTCGATAATCGCGACCCGGTCTTCGCCGGTTTCGGCGTCGGGCGTGATCACCAGGAAAGCGCTGGTGGTGATCAGCCCACGCTGATGCAACCCGGGCATGATCTCGCCGACGCGCGCCCGTGGGCCCGGAATGCCGGGAGGCCGGTAAATTGATGCGTCAGGGAGAGGCCATTCCATGCTTGCTGTCTATGTGGTAACTGTTCGGAATTCAGGAGGTTGTCATTGTGAGGCGCTTGCGCCGTGTCAATTTCGATATCGTAGCAGCAACGTCTGCCCTGAAGGACTCCCCGGCGCCAACGAGATTGCCGCGCTGCGCTCGCAATGGCACCTCCCCGCAACTCCGCACGGCTACGCCGCGTTGAGCTGGGGATTATTACATCCTGCTGGCGCCGCGGATCAGGGCGACGGCCTACTGGCGCAAGTCGACGACCCGGCGGGCCTTGAACTGGGTGCGCTCGAATTCGCCCTCGGGCTTGAGCTCCACGGATACGCCGACGCCCAGGGCGCGGCGGAGGGTGTCGGCCACCTGCTCCCGTAGCGTGTTCAGTCCCTCGGGTCCGCCTTCGCCGGCAGATGCCCAGACTCCGGCGGACACCTCGGTTTGGACGGTCAGGCGGTCCAGATAACCGCGTTCCCGTTCCACGACCAGGCGGAATTCGCCGCCGAACTCGTCCAGATTGCGGAGCACGTCTTCCACGCGCGAGGGGAACACATTCTGGCCGCGGATGATGAGCATGTCGTCGGCGCGGCCGTAGATGCCCCGGGTGAGCGTCGGGTAGGTTCGCCCGCAGGGGCAGTCGGTCATCTCCCACCTTGCGATGTCGCCCGACCAGTAGCGGATCATCGGTTGGGAATCGCGCTCGAGGTGGGTGTAGACGGGCACGCCCTCGCCGCCCATGGCAACCGGCTCGCGCGTTTCGGGATGCACCAGCTGGGTATACACGATGTCCTGCCACAGGTGCATGCCGCGCTGCAGGTGACGACAGCCGCCGTTGGTCATCCACGGCGTCATCTCGGCCATGCTGCCCTGGTCGACGACGTAGCAACCGAAGGCGTCCTCGATGGCCTGGCGGGTGGCTGGAACGCTGGCGCCGGGCTCGCCGCTGAAGAACATCAACCGGAACCCGAAGTCCTCGCGTGGGTCCACGCCCATTTCGCGCGCCGTCTCTGCCAGGTACAGCGCGTAGGACGGCGTGGCGTACAGGGCGGCCGGCTTCACCATCTCCGCCCACTCCACAGCGCGCTCGGTCTGGCCAGGCGCGCCGGCGCCGAAGGGGAAGCAGGTGGCTCCCAATCGCTCGGCTCCCACCAGCGCGCCCCAACTACCCACGTAGAGGCTGAACACCGCCGCCACCATGACCGTGTCGCCGGGTCGCACGCCGGCTCCCCACAGGATTCGCGCGTGGGCCTCGCCGATGCGGTCCCAGTCGCCTCGGCTGATGCCAAAAACCGTGGGTCGGCCGGTGGTTCCGGACGTGCCGTGGATGCGGTAGATCTGATCCGGAGAAACGCAGAGGAAACGGCCGTAGGGCGGGTGGGCTTCCTGCTCGACGCGGACCTCCTCCTTGGTCAGGATGGGGAGGCGGGCGAACTCTTCTAGGCTGCCGATGTTTGCCGGGTCCGCCGCCGCGTCTTTCCAAAACTCGCGATAGAACCCGGACTGCTCCCACGCGTAGCGGACCTGCCCCCGCAGCTTGTCGAGGATGACCTCGTCGCGCTCGGCGGGATCCATGGTCTCCAGTCGGGCATCCCAGTGCTCTGCATCCTGGTTCGGGATAAAGGTCGGGTCATATTGGGGCGGCCAGGTCATAGGGCTTCCCGCTTCACGCCGGTACGGATGAAATCCACCATCGCGGCGGTGAAGGTGCCGACGGGGAAAACGCCGTCGACGCCCATCTGCCGTAGGGGCTCGACATCGCCGTCAGGTATGGTGCCGCCGACCAGAAGCAGCACTTCTCCGTCGGCGTCGGCTCCGCGCAGGCCGTGGCGCTCCAGCGCGTCCACCATGCGCGGCATGAGCCGCATGTGCGCGCCCGACAGGATGCTGATGCCTACGACGTCCACGTCTTCCTGGGCAGCGGCAGCGGCCACCTGGTCGGCGGTGACCCGCATCCCCAGGTAGACCACCTCCATGCCGGCGTCCCGCAAGGCGCGGGCGATGACCTTGACGCCGCGGTCATGGCCGTCCAGGCCGAGCTTGGCGAGGAGGATGCGGGGTGGAGCAACTGGGCTGGACTGCATCAGAACGCCTCCGGCCGGGAGATGATCCAGTCACCGGCATCGCTTTCCGCTAGCGTCAGGCCCCGGTTCTCCACGAGGTTTTTCAGGGACTGCATCGTTGGCGCTTTGTGATAGATCAACTGCAGGTTTTCCTTTCCCGTCTCCTCAATAATTTCGTTAAAAATCAGCAGAGCCTCATCGAAAAAGGATACACCGATGCGGAGGATTCCATCGGTATTCAACGTAATTTCGCTGCCACCAGCGGCAGCCTGCATTGCCGGCGCCACAACCCGCGCCGCCGGACGTGTGATCAGCACTGTTTTGCCCGATTGTGTTGACAAGTTGACCGTCGTCATCGTCATCACTCATGCCGGAACGGATATAGTGACCACTGCCACCGTACCGGCAACCCGATCTGGTCCTTCCAGATTGCCCTTGATAATCCTGCCGCCGGTTTCCACCTCCAGAGAGCCGCCAGCGGAAATGATTGTCAGATTACCGCCCAAATTTTTCACGACACCCATAACATGGTCCAGACCGATGCCACGATGAGCCTCGCCGGTACCGGTAACATGCAGCTCGGTTGCGAGAGCAATTGCATCAGCGTCATTCAGCACATCGGCTAAAGCCGCGTTCTGGCGCAACGACGCCGGAATCCCGATCCCGCAATCCGCGATGCCAACGGTATGCTTGACACCGCCGACAACATCACTGCCGGCTCGGATGACATAATAACCAGCCGCCCATTGCGAGTGTTCCACGGCGTTCAAAGCCAACTCGTAAAAGACACCCACCATTTCGACGAGCGCGCCGGTTAGCCCCTGACCGGATGCCAACTCCAGATTATTGGCAATCTGTTCAACGTCGTCAACGCTCTGAAACCGAGTAATCGGCGGGATGCCGGCGTCAAAATCACCAGAGAACCCTGGCAGGGAGTCTTCACCTTGCTGCGCCACCAGCCGGAACAGTCGGGCTACTGTTTCACTGTGCACTAAAACACTCCCGGGTCCACGTACTCGCCCCATTGGTCGCGGAGGGCGCCCATGATCTCGCCCTCGGTGACGCCGGCGGCCACGGCGGTGAGGATCGGCGGCATGAGGTTGCCGTCGGCCTGGGCGGTTTTCACGATGTCGCGGAGGCTGGCCGCGGCGTCGGTTTCGCTGCGACCCTGGCGTACCGTGGTGAGGCGTTCGATCTGCCGCTCTTCCTCGGCGTAGTCGAACTCGAAAAGCTCGAGTGAGCCGGCGTTGCTGGCATCGTCGCTGTACTCGTCGTTGACCCCGACTATCGTGTAGTCGCCCGATTCGACGCGCTGCTGGTAGCGGTAGGACGCCTGGGCGATCTCGCTTTCGATGTAGCCGCTGACGATGGCCTCCAGCATCCCGTCGAGCATGCTGCCGTTGCCCATGGCGTCGATGCGTTCGATGTAGGCCATGGCGGCCTCTTCGAGCTGGTTGGTCAGGGTCTCCAGGTAGGCGGAGCCGCCCAGGGGATCCGGAGTTGCGGCCACGCCCGACTCGTGGGCGAGGATCATCTGGGTGGCCAGCGAGATGCGCATGGCCTCCTCTGATGGTATGTCGTAGGCCTCGTCGTAGCCGCTGACGTGGAGCGACTGGGTTCCGCCCAGCACGGCGGCCAGGGCCTGGAGCCCGCCGCGCAGGATGTTGTTCAGCGGATCCTGGCGCACCAGCGTGGATCCTAGGGTCTGGGTGTGGAACCGCATGCGCATGGACTCGGGGCGGGTGGCGCCATAGCGGTCGCGCATGAGCCGGGCCCACATGCGGCGGGCGACGCGGAACTTGGCAATCTCCTCGAAGAAGTCGTTGTGCACGCCGAAGAAGTGGGACAGCCGGGGCGCGAACTCGTCCACGGCCAGACCGCGCCGCATCGCCGATTCGACGTAGGCCATGCCCTGGGCGACGGTGAACGCCAGTTCCTGGACGGCGTCGGAGCCGGCCTCGCGGGTGTGGTAGCCGCTGATGGAGATGGTGTACCAGTTGGGGACGTGTTTCGTGCAGAACTCGACGACGTCGGTGGTGAGGCGCAGGGCCGGGGCCGGCGGGAGGGCGAAGGTCTTCTGGCCGTGGAACTCCTTGAGCGAGTCGTTCTGCACGGTGCCGCGCAGCGCCGACCATGGGGTGCCGCGCCGCTCGGCGTTGTGCAGGAACATGGCCAGCAGCACGATGGCGGGATGGTTGATGGTCAGCGATACGCTGGCCTGCTCCAGTGGTATCCCGTCGAAGAGCTCGCCCATATCGGCGGCGGTGTCGATCGCGACGCCCAGGCGGCCGACCTCTCCCTCGGCGAGTTCGTGGTCGGAGTCGTATCCGGTGAGAGTGGGGTGATCGAAGTCGGTGCTCAACCCGGTCTGGCCGTGAGCCAGGAGGAAGCGGTAACGCTCGTTGGTGGCGCGGGCGGTGCCGAAGCCGGCGATCTGCCGCCGGGTCCACAGGCGTCCGCGGTACATGGTGGGGTAAGCGCCGCGGGTGAAGGGGAATTCGCCCGGGTTGCCGAGGTCCCCCGCTGGATCGAATCCGCTGGTATCCAAGCCGGCCGGCGTGTAGAGCGGCTCGATGGGGAGGCCGGAGAGGGTGCGAAGGCGGGGTTCATCGGAGATGCTCACGGTTCAAACTCCCGGTTCGTGGTGGTGAGCCAAGAGGTGGGTACCACATTATCGTGGCGTCAGCCACTGCAGTCCTGCATTGAATGGCATTGTAACCGTTCATCGCAGACTGCGAGAAGATTGCAAAGTTGCCGCTGATTCTGTTTGACTGCGCTAAAATAAGCGCTTATACTATCGGTGATTATAAATAGCCGTCTAAACAGACGAAGAGGAGCGCGAAATGACAATCACCATCCACCGGACCGAGCGCCAGAAGCTCATCGACGTTTCCGCAATCGAAAGTACCCAAGGCGGACGCCGCGTGTACACTTTTACCCTGACTTGCCGGGAGCTTGACAACATAATCGAGCCACGCACCAGGCAGGACGTTATCCAGGAGGCTAACCGGAGGTACGATTCGAAGCACGCTGCGACCATCCAACAATACCTGTTCGAGAAGCAGGATTGGGTCTTGGGCGCGGAGTTGGTGGCGATTGACCCTAATGCCATCGTATTCAAGCCGTACCCGGATCCTCAGGGACAACCCACTTCGGTCGGCCGCATGGTCGTCTATATGGATGACAAAAACCTGCTCAGGCTCTTCGATGGACAGCACCGCCGCGGAGCTATTGCTAACGTCATCAAGGACGACTTTGAAGGGAGTCTTGCGACTCTCAAGAGGGAGCTGGCCGATTTGCGCGACGAAGTTGCTGAAACGGAAGACATCACGGCAACGAAGTCCGCGATCCATACTAAAGAAGAGCAGATCAGGGAACTCGAAAGCAAGAAGGAGCGGTTCGAGCACGATTCGCTCACCATAATCCTATATGCCGAGGGGGAGTTGTCGGCAGTGCGGCAGATGTTCTCAGATGCCGCCAATGCAAAACCTCAAGAGCCGATCACCCGTGCCCGGTTTGATCAGCGTGACGCCTTCAATCTTGCTGCCTTTGAACTCTCCAATTCCTCGCAGTTGCTCAAGGGTAAGATTGACATGGAACGCAGCGCAGTGAGTCAGACTAGCGAAAGTCTGATTTCCTTCAGCCAACTGGCGACAATGCTCAAAACATTGGAGTTTGGCTACTACGGGCGGATCAGCAAGACCCGTAATGCCGAACTGCTTGCGGACTACTCCGAAGTAGTCAATTGCGGGATTGATTTCTTCGACGAATTCCTGCCGGCGGCGATTGAGGAATTTGACCTGTTGTTGGGCGAAGAGATGACTTCCGAGGACATCCCGGACCGGCGTCAAATCTCATTTGCGCTTAACGTTACGGTGTTGCGCGTGCTCGCCGGATGCTACCATGCTTGGGGTACGGGAAACCGGCAAACCCTGATCGATTTTCTCCGGGCACAGCACTTTGACAAAGGCCGGCATCGCAACGCAATTCTGGTCAAATCCGGTCTGGTTGTTCCCGGCGCCAACACTCCGCAGGCCCGCCGACAGGAAGTTCAAGGAGCGATACGTTACATCATTGATGCTGCCCGTGAGTACCAGAGAAGCTAGCAGGTAGATAATAGAACCTGCCAAAAATGCTGCCGGCGTCACTGCATGGGAGTATGCGCTGTCTTGAACGCACTTTCCGCCGACAGACATGGAAACGGCTGCCGCCCTTGAAAATAGCGCGGCAGCCGTCCATAGAATCTCAAGGCATTTCAGTCTGACGCTGCGGCGGATGCAGGCTCCGCCGGCTCTTTGATGAAGAATTCGATTGGGATGCCTGAGCGTTCATGCATCAGTCGAGCGACTTCCACAGTGATCGACGTTCGGCCCGTCATCATCGCGTCCAGGTTGTCGCTTCCCCCGACCAGCGCCTCCATGTGTCCTCGAGACACCATCGCCTGGTCAATCAGAAATTCGATCATTGAACTTGGGTCCGGGTCGTCTATCGGGTAGTGTTCCGCTTCGTAGATCTCTACCAGCGTGCATATCCGGTCGAGTTCTGCCCCTTCTGCGGTATTCAGCTCCGCATCCAACAACTCGGAAATCCGAGCCAGCGCCGCATCGTATTCCGCTTCGTTCTGGACTTGGTTGATCTCTGACATGCTTACACCTCTCCAGCATCGATAGCGTTGTACTCAGCGTGCGTGCCAATAAACCGGATGTATACCATTCGGTAAGCGTAGTTTACCTTAACCACCAGCCGATACGTGTTGCCTTTGATATTGAAGACCACCCGGTTCCCGGTAATGATGCTGGCGCTGGGATACCTTTCCCGAACTCGGCGCGGTGCTTCCCAATCTGCACGTTCGATCACATTGTACCAGTCAAGCAACGGCTGCCTAGCGTCGGGGTGCCGTTCCCAAAACTCGCGCAACGTTCTCTTGGTGATAATCCGCATGTCGGTCTCTGATCGAAGGCCATTATATCGATTGATGCTGTTCGCTGGTCCGTGCGCCACCGGCCCGATGATAGAATGAACTTGTAACTCATCGTTCACGTCCGTCCGCCGGAGAGAGGGCAATGAACCACGTTAAGACGTTCTTCCTCCTGATGGTTCTCACCGGGCTGCTGCTGCTCATTGGCGCCGCCTTGGGCGGGCAGGCTGGTCTAATAATTGCGCTCGTGTTCGCGCTGGCCATGAACTTCGGCGCGTACTGGTTCAGCGACAAGATCGCGCTCAGCATGACCCACGCCCGGCCGATAACCGCTGACGACGACCCACAGCTGTATCAACTGGTGGCCGAGCAGGCGCGCCTGGCAAACATGCCGATGCCCAAGGTTTACGAGATCGACGATCCCTCCCCCAACGCTTTTGCCACCGGCCGCAACCCGCAAAACGCCACCGTCGCGGTAACCACCGGCATCCGCCACATCCTCACACGGGAGGAACTGGCCGGCGTCATGGCCCACGAGATGGCGCACGTGGGCAATCGGGACACGTTGATCATGACCATCGTCGCCACCATAGCCGGCGCGATCACGATGCTGGCCTTAATGGCGCAGTTCGCGGCGATATTCAGCAGCTTCGGCGGCCACAGCGACGACGACGAGGGCGGCGGCGGCAACTTCATCACCCTGATCATCATCGCCATCATCATGCCTATCGCCGCGACCATCATCCGCATGGCCATCTCTCGCGCTCGCGAGTTCCAGGCGGACCAGACGGGGGCGCACAATTGCGGCAACCCCGAGGCGCTGGCGCGGGCGTTGGAAAAGCTGGAAATGGGGAGCGAAATCCGGCCCATGAAGGTCAACGAGGCGGCCTCCCACCTGTTCATCGTCAACCCGCTCAGCGGCCGCTCCATGGCGCGGCTCTTCTCGACGCATCCTCACATCGAGGAGCGGGTCCGCCGGCTGCGCGAGATGAACGTGCAGCCCAACTTCGGGTCGATAGATCGTCCCGACTACGACCTGCCCGAAGGCAGCGACCGGCCCAATTTTTAGCGTCGGGTGACGTTGGAGGCTCTGCCTCTGCTGGGAGTGGTCCCGGCCTCGCCGCGGATGCAGCGTCCGGCCCTCTAATCGGGCGCGCGCAGGCCGTTCTTGAGGACAACCGTTGTGCTATCATTCGGCCGGCGGCGCCTTGCCGCCCGTCTGGCATCCCACGTTACGCGTTTTGCGCAGTTGAGGAGGTTATCATGGCCGGAAATTACACCATCAGCGTCGGCACCGTGGGCGGTGGACTGTCCGTCAGCCCGGACGGCGGCGAAAGCTGGAACCGCATCCGCAACCCGCTGCCCACCGAATGCAACATCCGCGCGCTGGCCGTCGATCCCAGCAACCGGCATCGCATCTACGCCGGCACCGACAACGGTCTGTACCGGTCCGACGACAACGGTTTCACCTGGGAGTACATCGAGTCCCCCATGGACGACCTGCAAATCTGGTCCGTTGAAGTGGACCCTGACGACTCCGATACGGTGTTCGTGGGCACGCGGCCCAACGCCTTCCGTTCGCGGGACGGCGGCAAGTCTTGGGAGTCGCTGGACCTGGGCGTCCGCATGCCTTGCCCCATCGGCATCCCCCGGACCACCAACATCATTGTCGACCCGCGAGACCCGCGGACGGTGTGGGCCGGCATCGAGGTGGACGGCGTGTATCGCAGCCTGGACGGCGGCGACAACTGGACGCGCCTTCCGGACCTGGGTCCTGATCCCTTCCACGGAGACATCCACGGCATGGCGCTGAAGCCCGGCCCGGACTCGGCGATCTACTGCACCACGCCTTTTGGCATCTCCACCAGCAATGACGAGGGGGAGAGCTGGGAGTTGCACGAGTTCCCGCGTTTCCACGCCGAGGACGTCCGATCATACTGCCGGGGCATGGTCATCAAGCCCGACAACCCCAGCGTCATGTTTGTCGGCAACGGCGACTCCATCCCGGGGATCACCGGAACCATCCGACGCACGCGTGACGCCGGCGCATCCTGGGATGCCCCGCAGCTGTCAGCGACGCCCAACTCCGTGGTGTACTGGTTCGCCGCCAGCCCTCACGTTGACGACGTGATGGTGGCCGCCAGCATTTACGGGTACGTCTACGTCAGCAGCGACGGTGGCGAGACCTGGGACAAGCTGCAGAAGGAGTTCGGCGAGATCCGATCGCTGGCGCTGACACCGAACGAGTAGACAACAGAGGCAGCGTAGTAGCGTGACCCCCCTCCCGCTTGGGAGGGGGGTCTTTGATGCTACAATCGAGTAGAACTGAGCGTCCCCTAGGCAGGCGGCAAATGGCCACGACAAAACTGATCACCGCGGACGAGCTGCTGCTCATGCCCGACGACGGGTATCGGTACGAGTTGGTGCGCGGGGAGTTGACCGAAAAGATGCCGCCACCGGGAGATGGGCACGGTGACGTGTCGGGTAGATTTGTCATCGCGTTAGGCCGTTACAGTGAAGACAACGACTACGGTGTAATACGGGATAACGTCGGTTTCCAATTGGAATCCGATCCGGACACCGTGCGCGCGCCCGATGTGGCTTGGATTTCGCCCGGCCGAATCGAAGGGTTTTCACCAGGATACCGCTTCATAGTCCCCGACTTGGCCGTGGAGATTAATTCGCCCACCGACACACCGCGCATGGTTGAGGAGCGGGCGCAAATGTGGCTGGGTTTCGGCAGCCGGGAAGTTTGGTACAGCGACCCGGAACAAACCACAGTCACACGCTACCGCCCCGGTCAGCCACCAGAAATCCTGGGCGAGGATGACGTGTTGGACCGGGGGGACCTGCTTCCGGGATTCAGCATCGAGGTCTGGCGGCTGTTTCGCCGCCATCGGTAGTCACGCATTGCCAGCCATTTCGCTAGCAACACTCACGGAGCAAACATGCCCACCTTCGATTCCGACGGCGTCAGCATCTTCTACCAATCCACCGGCGATGGCTTTCCGCTGATCTGGAGCCACGAGTTCGCCGGTTCCTACGAGAGCTGGGAGCAGCAGGTGCGCTACTTCAGCCACCGCTACCGTGTAATCACCTACAACGATCGCGGATATCCGCCGTCGGATGTGCCCACGGACCCCGAGGCGTACTCGCAGGACGTCACCATCGAGGACCTGCGCCGGCTGATGGACCACCTGGGGCTTGATCAGGCCTATATTGGCGGTCTGTCGATGGGCGGGAACGTGGCGCTGAATTTCGCGCTGCGCTATCCGGAACGCTGCAAGGCCATCATCGTGGCGTCGGCGGGCTCGGGCACCACGCACAACGAGGCTTTCCGGACCGGAGGGGAGGCGATGGCCGCCCGCCTGCTGGCTGAAGGCACTCCTCCCGTGATGAAGGACTACGGCAGCGGTCCCACGCGGGTGCAGCTCCAGCGCAAGGACCCGCGCGGGTATGAGGAATTCATGCGGCTGCTTTTCGGGCACCACGCGCGAGGCTCGGCCTACACTTTCCGCGGCGTCCAGTTGCGCCGGCCAACGGTCGACCAGCTGATTCCCCAGATGAACCAGTTGCAGG
This sequence comes from SAR202 cluster bacterium bin87, assembly GCA_002238825.1. Lineage (GTDB taxonomy): Bacteria > Chloroflexota > Dehalococcoidia > Lucifugimonadales > UBA3495 > Bin87. Next base: position 17,359 of record MPNC01000023.1, read on the forward strand.
TGCCAACGCTCATCATGATCGGCGACGAAGACGATCCGTGTGTGGAGCCTTCGATCATGATGAAACGGGCAATCCCGCGGAGCGGACTGGCGGTTCTGCCGCAGTGCGGGCACGCCATCAACCTGGAGGAGCCGGAACTCTTCAACCGCCTGGTGTCCGACTTCCTCTCCTCCGTGGAAGCCGGGAAATGGGCCGACCACCCACTGGGCGACACACCCTATTCGACGGGATCGCGATAGACGAAGCCACGACGCCGCGGCAGCCACTCCCGGCGCGTCATGTCGGGGCGACCAGGATCCGACGGGTAGTTCGCGCCGGCGTGCGGGACTAGAACTCTACGGGCCGCAGGTAGTTCATATCCTGGCGCCGCTCGAGATAGCCGGCGCGGGTCTCATGTCCGTGGGGAAAGACCAGAAGGTGTCCCTGACGCTCGGCATCGGCCAGGATTATGCGCTTCTGATCCAGCGTGGTCTCGGGCTCATAGTCGAAAGACGAGATGATGGTCAGGCCGAGGTGATGCGGAGTCGGGACCAGGTCCCCGAGGTACACCACTCTCTCGCCGCCATAGGTGAATACGGCGATCTGGTGGCCCAGGCAATGGCCGTCCGTGACGATCAGGCTGAGCCCGGGGAACAGTTCAGTGTCCCCGTCAAGAAGTTCCAATTGGCCCCGATCGGCGATGGGGGCGAAATCTTCCACACGGAAGGCCTCGGCGTTGCGCAGCGAGGGATTGTGGGCGTCTTCCCAGCTGGTGCGCTGGACGTAGTAAGTGGCCCTGGGGAAGGAGGGAACCATGTCGCCCAGGCGGTCCATGCGGGTTGAGCCACCGGCGTGGCTGAAATGCAGATGGGAGAGCACAACGGCATCGATATCCCGAGGGCCAAGGCCCAGCCCCTTGAGGCTGCGCATCAATCGGCTGGGGACCAGCCCATACATTTCCTTGTCGCGAAAGTTATCCTTCGGACCCACGCCGGTGTCCACGATGATTTTCTTGCCGGCGCACTCGATCAACAGGCAATTCAGGCCCATCGTCACCCGGTTTTTGCGGTCGGTTGACACGAGGTTTTCCCACATCATCTTTGGAATTGATCCGAAACTCGATCCACCGTCTACCTTGAACACTCCGTCGCTGATAATTTTTGCAACGCTTACCGTCATCTTTCAATCGCTCCTGAACATCCGCATTTTTTATTGCCACCCGCTCCCAACTCACCGCGTCCACCGGTTTGTATGTCTCCGCACCGAAAGTGGGGCGGGCTATCCGTTGGCCTTATTTGGCCATTCCACAGGTCAATCCGACTGTGCCTTTGGTCGGTAACATGGCAATACTTTACAACCCCCAACCGAATTGGTGTCAACCCAAAAAAGCGAATAATTTTGATTGATTTTCGAAATTATAGTGAAGCGCACCGCCGACCGGAGACGATGGTGCCGACCGCCTCTGTGATGTTATGTTTGCCCGGCGAAACCGGACCCGTTGGCCAAGCCTCGACAGGCGCAAATATCAGATAGCGGCCAATGCTGGTTGCCACGCCGCCCACTGTGCCCGGCGTATGCTAGTGGATATTTCGCCGTCCACCCCAGAGACCTCGCCGCGGGTTCCGCGCCGCCGGGTATTGATTTTGCCGGAGCCGCAAACCGGCCAACGATCCCGCGGGTTTGGCCCGAGCCGGAACCAAGTTTCATTCCCGCCGGATATGGCTCCGATAGTGGCAATCGCCGCCACCTCGACCGACCGTGTCCTGTGGCCGGCGCCCAGTTTCGGAGTCGATTGCGGCTTCTGGTTCCACTTCGTCGGGCATTCCACGGTCACGGCGTTCCTGTTGGAGTGCGTTCTGAGATTGTGGTCCACGCCGGTAGCGGGCCCGGATGGGTCTGCCTGACACCGCAGGTGGCGATATGCGTTGACGCCGCCGCACTGGCGCCGTCGGCGGTATCCGCGGGATTGCCGCAGGTAACGGGATGAGACCTCAGCTTCTCGCTCCCTGCTGTCCGCAGGGTTGCTGACACGGGCGGTGAAGCCGGTCCGATACTTCCCCGGCGGGCAGTTGATAGCGGTCGTGATTCGCCAAAGGGGAGGCCGCCGTCGGCCACGGTGGGAGGATTGGTCCTGCCGCTGGCGATTGCCGCAGCGTTGATGTACTTCGCGGAAACGAATGCGCAGCCGGAGCAAATCACCAGCCTCCCGGCCGCAAGGTCGTGGAGCGTGGAGACCCAGTCCGCTGTTGGGAATGGCGATACGGTCCCGGTTACTCCCGTTGGTCGTGTCCTGTCCGACGTTGTCGCCGTTTCGGGAATCGGGTTGTGCGCGTTTGCGGCGGGAATGCCCGGCGCGGGACTCCGGGAGGTGGAAGTCCAGAACCGCGCCGCGAAGACGCCCCGAATATCAACGGGTGACGGGGCGCTGTGCCCTCATTGTGGCCTGTCCATGCCGGGCGCCGGCAATGACTAGAGCGCGGACAACTTTTCCGCTGCCGCTTCCAGCCGTTCCAGCACTCTTACCTGACCCATCACTTCCATCATTTCGAAAAGCGGCGGCGTGGCAGTGCGGCCGGTGATCGCGGTCCTCAGGGCGCCGAAAAACTGGCGTCCGGACAATTCGAGGTCCTTGCCGGTCGTCCTCAGAATATTTTCAAGATTTTCGTGATCAAATTCGGCAGCCGGGACCGATGCCAGGTCGGACTGGGCACGCGCGATAGCGGCGTGGGTGCCCTGTGGATCCATGCCGCGTTGGACCACGGACGCGGGGTCATAATCCAGAGTCTCTTCGAAGAAGTAGGAGAGCGTGTCCGGTGCGTCGGCCAGGGTTTTGAGCCGCTCCTGAACCAGCGGGATGATGCGCAGCAGGTAATCGCGGTCGATCGGCAGCAGGTGCGAGGGATATTCCCGATCCAGGAAGGGGAGGATACGGTCGGCCAGGTCTTCGTCATCGGTTTGGCGGATGTACACGCCGTTCATCCATTGCAGCTTGTCCAGGTCGAAGATCGCGGCCGGCTTGCCCACCCGCTCCAGGGTGAAGTTGTCCCGTATGGTGTCGGCGGTCATGACCTCGGTCTCGCCGTCCAAAGACCATCCGAGCAGGGCCATGAAATTGATCAGCGCCTCCGGCAGGAACCCATCGTCGCGGTATTCCATGAGGGACGTGGCGCCGTGACGCTTCGAAAGCTTGGCCCGGTCCGATCCCAGGATCATGGGCAGGTGTCCGAATGTCGGCATGTCGATGCCCAACGCCCGATACAGCTGCACGTGGCGCGGCGTGCTGGGCAGCCACTCCTCGGCCCGCAGCACGTGGGAGATGTCCATGGCGTGGTCGTCCACCACCACTGCCATGTGGTAGGTGGGGAACCCGTCGGATTTGACCAGGACGAAATCGTCGGTCAGGTCGTTCTGCCATTCGACGTGCCCGCGGATCGAGTCCTCCACGGACGTCACGCCGTCCTGGGGCATGGCGAAACGCAGTACCGAAGGGGATCCCTCGGACTCTTTGTCCCGCCGATCAGCGTCGGACAGAAATCTGCAGTGGCTGTCGTAGCCCTGGCGCTGCTTGTTGCGGGCCTGCTCCTCGCGCAGTTCCGCGACCCGCTCCGGCGAACAGTAGCAGCGGTACGCGTTGCCCGAAGCGATCAATCGCTCTGCGGCATCGTGGTAACGCTCGAGCCGCTCGGACTGGAAGTAAGGTCCATAGGGGCCGCCCACTCGAGGGCCCTCGTCCCAGTCAATTCCGAGCCATTCGAGCCCGTCCAGAATGTGGTCCACCGCGCCTTCGGTGATGCGGCCCTGGTCGGTGTCCTCCACGCGCACGACGAACTGCCCGCCGTTGCGACGGGCGAACAGCCAGTTGAACATGGCGGTGCGGATGTTGCCGATGTGCGGGTTTCCGGTGGGGCTGGGCGCGTAACGAACGCGAACGGGGGCTGGCATGGCGGGTGAGCCTCCTCGAATAACCGTCCCGGCGGTTCATCGGCCAATGGGACGAAAATGTTCCTCGAATGCTTGCGGCACTGAGAGTGGGGTTAGCGGCAGCGGTTATCTGGCTCGCTGACTGATGCGAGCCCAGGTGTCTCGAAGCGTCGTGGTGCGGTTGAACACCGGAACGCCGGGGCGGGAATCAGTGTCGGCGCAGAAGTAGCCCAATCGCTCGAACTGGAATCGGTCGCCCGCCTCCGCCGTTGCCAGGGCGGGTTCGGCCATGGCAGTCACCGTTTCAAGCGAGTCGTGGTTGATCAGGTCCAGGAAATCGGTTTCGCTTCCGGCCGGGTCGGATTCGGTGAACAGGTTGTCGTAGAGGCGAATTTCCACCGGCGCGGCGTGGTCGGCGGAAACCCAGTGGATGGTGCCCTGGACGCGACGGCCATCGGGCGCGTTGCCGCCACGGCTCTCAGGATCATAGGTGCAACGGACTTCTACGATCTCGCCATGTTCATCCTTCACTACGTCGGTGCAGGTGATCAGGCAGGCGTAGCGCAGGCGAACCTCGCGTCCCGGGGCCAGGCGGTAAAATCTTCGCGGAGGGTCTTCCATGAAGTCGTCCCGTTCGATATACACCTCGCGGCTAAAGGGCACACTGCGCGTCCCCATGGTCTCGTCTTCGGGGTTGTTGATGGCCTCGAACTCCTCGTTGCCGCCGCCTGGATAGTTGGTGATCACCAACTTCAGGGGGTGCAGGACGGCCATGCGACGGGGAGCCCTGCGGTTGAGATCCTCGCGTAGGCAGTGTTCGAGCAAAGCGAGCTCGGTCATGGTGTTGCGGCGGGCCACCCCCACGCGCTCGCACATGTCCCGAATTGCCTCGGGAGTGTACCCGCGACGGCGCAGGGCGCTCAGCGTGGGCATCCGGGGGTCGTCCCACCCGGCGACGTGGCCCTCTTCGACCAGCTGCCGCAGGCGTCGCTTGCTCATCACGGTGTGAGTCAGGTTGAGCCGGGCGAACTCGATCTGGCGGCTGCGGTAGATGCCCAGCGCCTCTTGGCACCAGTCGTACAGCGGCCGATGATCCTCGAACTCCAGGGTGCAGAGGGAGTGGGTTATCCCTTCGATGGAATCCGACAGCGAGTGGGCGTAGTCGTACATGGGGTAGATGCACCAATCGCTGCCGGTGCGGTGGTGCTCCGCGTGGCGGATGCGATAAAGCACCGGATCCCGCATGTTGAGATTGGGCGACGCCATGTCAATCTTGGCGCGCAGGACGTACTCGCCGTCGGCGAATTCGCCGGCGCGCATCCGCCGGAACAGGTCCAGGCTCTCCCCGGAGGGCCGGTTTCGATCGGGGCTCTCCTTGCCAGGCTCGGTGAGGGTGCCGCGAAATTCCCTGATTTCGTCGGCGGTGAGGCTGTCCACGTAGGCGTTGCCGTCGCGGATCAGCTGCTCGGCGGACTCGTAGAGCTGCTCAAAATAATCGGACGCATAGAAAAGATTCTCGCCCCAATCAAACCCCAGCCACTTCACGTCGGTGAGGATCGATTCGACGTACTCGATGTCCTCACGGGTCGGGTTGGTGTCGTCGAACCGCATGTGGCAGCGGGCGCCCCGGTACTGCTCGCCGACGCCAAAGTTGAGGCAGATCGACTTGGCATGACCGATGTGCAGGTAGCCGTTGGGCTCGGGCGGGAAGCGAGTCACCACGCGGCCGTCGTAGGCGCCGGCGGCCTGATCCTCGTTGATGATGGTGCGGATGAAGTCGGCGGGGATCTCGCCAGTGTCGGAGGGGGTGTCAGTGCTCATGTTTGGGTTGCCCCGTTGCCAAGATACACCGCAAAGGCGCGGCTCGCTTTTTGATTATATCTTGCCGGCGACGGGCCGGCGCAGGCGTCAGCCTGATAGTATAACTTTGTAATGTTCAGCTTCCTGCGACCTCAGCCCACTCTCACCGAGCAGGAAACACAGCGCAGCCTCCGCTACATGGACTGGAGCGGTATGTCCGCCGGCGCCATGCGCAGCCTGGGAACCGGCGGTTTGATGGCCGCCTATGCGCTGGCCCTGGGAGCCAACAACCTGGAGGTGGGCGTAATCGCGGCGCTGCCTTTCATCACGCATGTGATGCGGTTGCCCGCCGTCCTCCTGGTGGAAGTGTTCCGTGGCCGCAAGGCCTTGGGGTGGCCGGCCTTCGCGCTGATGCAACTGGTCTGGCTGCCCATCGGCCTGGTTCCTTTCCTGCTCGACGCGCCAGGCAAGCCGGCCGTGGTCCTGATGATTGTTTTCCTCGGCGTCCATGGAGCGTTGAATTCCCTTTGGGTCACGACGACCAACACTTGGATGCGCGACCTGGTTTCGCCTGACCGCCTGGCGAGTTACTTTGGTCGTCGTCTGGCGATGATGATCATCGCAATCTCGGTAATAGGGCTGGCCGGCGGTTTTTTCGTCCAGTGGTGGGAGAGCATTGCCCGCCCCGGTGATGAAGTTTTGGCCTTTTCGTTTCTGCTCGTTGGCGGGGTCTGCGTCTTCGGAACTTTCGGCGCATTCGCGATGTCCCGGGCCGTAGAGCCCATGATGCCTCCGTCAGCCCAATCCGAACAGTCCCTGGTGCGGATGCTGCTGGCGCCTCTACAGGATCCCAACTATTTTCGGCTCATCAGGTTTCTGTTCGCGTGGAGCCTGGTCTCCAACCTGGCGATACCCTTCTTTGCCATCTATATGCTGACGGTCATTGGGGTCTCGCTGCCGGTGGTGATGGGTTTGACCGCGCTCGGGCATCTTTCCAACGTGCTCTTCGTCCGGGTGTGGGGGAGCTTCGCTGACCGGATGGGGAGCAAAACGGTATTGTCCCTGTCGGCGTCCCTTTACCTGCTGGTCATCATCGGTTGGGTGTTCACCACCCATCCTGAGCGTTATTTTCTCACCATGCCCTTGCTGGTGGCCCTGCACCTGTTGGGCGGGGCCGCGGCTGCCGGGGTCACGCTCACGGTGAATACGCTGGCGATCAAGGTGGCGCCGGAGGGACGCGCCGTGCCGTTTTCCGGCGTCGCCGGCATGATGGTCGGCGTCGGTTCGGGAATCGGCCCAATATTGGGTGGACTGATCGCCGATTATTTTTCAGTGCGTTCCCTGGATTTGAGCGTCACCTGGTCGGCGCCGGGTGGAATAACGGCCTTGCCGGCCGTGTCGCTATCCGGTTTTGAATTCCTGTTTGGCATGGCCTTTGTGCTGGGTCTGCTATCGCTGAACCTGTTGGCGCCCCTGCGCGAGACAGGCGAGGTTTCCCGGGACACCGCCCTGGCCGAGCTCATGGCCGGAATGGCTCCAGTGGCCCGGGCCGTCTCTTCGGTTCCGGGGCTGAATATGGTGTCGTCCCTATCCTACGGATACTTGCGGCACATCCCCGGCGCCGACGTAGCCATTGGGGTGACGGCGTACCAGTTGGCCGCTTCCACTCAAGCGGCGGTAATTTCCGCCGGCCGCGGTCGGAGCGGGGCAGCGGCGGTAGCCAACCAGGTGGGAACCGTACTGAGTTATACCGCGGCACGCATGACTGACACTACCGGGTACGGCCTGGAGCTGGCCCGCCACGCCACCCGGGGAGCGGTTCACGCCGTAGATGACATCACCGGAGAGCTGGGCAACGTTACCCAGGGGGCCATGCTGGGCACGTTGCGAACTTTGCACCAACTACAGGTGGCGCCGGCCGAAGCGCTGCGCGGAGCGGCCCACGGGGTCATCCAGGGCGCCTTAGAAGCCCAACGAGATCTGGCCGGGGCGGCCGAGGCCGCATTGGAGGCCGCACGGGCAGCGGCCTCGGAGTTGGGCATGACCGACGAAGAAGCAGCGACAGCGGCGGCGGCCGGCATACGAGAAGCAGCCCAGGCTTTGGAGCCCGAGGGATTTGAGGCAGTAATATCTGCGCTGCCCGAAGGCGTCAGCCGGGGAGCGGACGAGGACAGCGCAGAGTGATCAAAACGTGCGCCAGGTCCTCGGGTAGGGCCGCGTGGTGCTGCATCCACGCGCCGGTCACAGGATGGTGGAAACCCAGCCGAGCGGCGTGGAGGGACTGTCGATCAATGAAGGCGCTGGCTTTGCCGTAAACGGCGTCGCCCAGCAGCGGATAGCCCTGGTACGCCAAGTGCACGCGGATCTGATGCGTTCGGCCCGTCTCGAGAACGAGATTGAGCAGGGTGTGCCCTTCAAGTTCCTCCAGGGTCTGGTAGTGGGTGCGAGCCGCGCGGCCGGCGGCGTCCACGGCCATCTTCTGGCGGTGTCGCGGGTCCCGTCCGATGGGGGCGTCGATTGTGCCTGACTCCGGCGTGACCATGCCCACGGACAGAGCCAGGTACTCCTTCTGGAACTCGCGGTTCTTGAGCTGCTCGGTGAGCCGTTGGTGAGCCGTCTGCGTCTTGGCCACCACCATCAGGCCGGAGGTGTCGAGGTCGAGACGGTGCACTATGCCGGGTCGCAGCTCTCCGCCGATGCCTCGGATGTCGGGACATCGCGCCAGCAGAGCGTTGACCAGGGTGCCGTCGGGGTGGCCCGGTCCCGGGTGAACCGGGAGGCCGGCCGGCTTGTCCACGACGATCAGGTGCTCGTCCTCGTAGACGGCAGGAACCGGGATGTCCTGCGGAACCAGGTCCGCGGGAGACCGGGCCGGCGGGACGCGGACGGTGATCGTGTCCCGGGGCCGAAGCCTCTGGGCGGGGCGGGCGACGCCTCCATTGATGGTGATCATGCCTTCGGCGGCCAGGGCCTGCAAGCGGCTGCGGGAAAGGCCGACCGCGGACAGTTCCGGCATTTGGGCCAGCCAGGCGTCCAGCCTTGACCGCTCCGAAGGGCCGTCGACGACGAACTGGTAAAGGTCGCCGACGCCGGATCCTTTGTTGGAGGCGCTCACTGTCCTGGCTCCCGCGACCGGAGGATACGCTCGCGAACGCCGCAATCGGCGCAGCGGGCGCCGTTGGGCAGGCTGATCATGGCGCCATCGCAAATCGGACATGCGGCGTAGGAGAGGGCGCCATCGGGGGCTGCGGCTGCCGACTGGTCCCGGCTGACCACCAGCACCCATGCCATGATCAGCAAGCCGATGACTATAGAAGAGTCGGCGAGGTTGAACACCGGCCACGGTCCGACGTCGATGAAGTCGGTCACATGGCCCTGCCACATGCGGTCAACGAGATTGCCCAGCGCGCCGCCCAGCATCAGCGCGATGCTGACCCGCATCAGGATGCCGGGCCGTTCCTGAGTGTGGTAGATGTATGCCAGCACCGCGACGCCGACCAGGGAGACGATCAGCAGCGGCAGGTTGTTGCCCTGGAACAGCCCGAAGGCGCTGCCGGTGTTCTGCACGTGCGTAAAGCGGAAGAAACCGTACGCCGGCCAGGAGTGATGCCACTCCAGGGTCTGACGCACGACGAACTTGGTCAGCTGGTCCAGCGCCAGGGCCAACGCCGCCAGCTGAAGCAGGGTCCAGTCCCGATAAATCGGCGTGCGATCTCTCCGCGACCGCAACATTGACTACGGCGTGGCCAGATGGTCCAGGAAGAATTGCACGACCTTTTCGGCCATCTGATGTTCCTGCCCGACCCAGAAGTGATCGGCGCCGGCCACCACGTGATAGTCGGCCGGAGGATTGAACTTGCCCAACTGCTCGTCGACGCCGTCGGAGTTGACGAGACGGTCGCGGTCGCCGGTGATGATCATGCGCGGGGTCTTGTCCTTCTGGAGTGGACTGTCGGTGAGGGCCTCCAGCGAAGGAGCGACGAGCGCGATGGCCAGGGGTTTCTTGTAAAGCTGCTTGTGGGCGCAGATGACCCGGGTGCTGAACGAATAGCCGCCCAGGCCAATGCGCTCTTCGTCAACGTCGGGCAGGGCGCCGAGGAATTCCATAGCCACCAGGGTCTCCTCGTGTTCCTTCTCCCCTTGAGCGTGCTGACCCTGGCTGTTGCCAACGCCGCGGAAATTGAATCGGAGCGAGGCGATGCCGGCGTCGGCCAACCCAAAAGTCACGGCCGCAACCACATTGTTGTCCATGCTGCCGCCGTGCAGCGGATGCGGATGGCACATCACCACGCCGGGGAACGGCCCCTCGCCGTCGGGAAAAGCGATGATGCCCTCGAAGGTCATCCCTTTGGCTATGAAACTGACCGCGCTCTGTCGCATGTTGCCGCCTCCGGCCGCATTTGTGCGGATTCTGTGGTTGCCAACATGATAGCAGGTTCCGAGAATGGGAGAGCCGCCAGCCGCAATCAGCCATTGTGCTAGAATGGCGCCGGCCCGACATTTTCCAGGCCGAACCGCAAATATCGACCGATTTCAGGAGGCTCCATGGCAGTCATCGACCTGCGCAGCGACACCATTACGCACCCCACCGACGAGATGCGCCGGGCGATGGCCGAAGCCGAGGTTGGCGACGACGTGTTCGGGGAGGACCCCTCGATCAACGCGCTGCAGGAACGCGCCGCCGACTTGCTGGGCCAGGAAGCCGGCCTGCTGACCGCCAGCGGTACGATGAGCAACTTGATAGCCGCGCTGACCTGGTGCAGTCGCGGCGACGAGATGATCATGGGCCAGGAAGCGCACATGTTCTGGAACGAGTCGGCGGGCCCCAGCGCGCTGGCCGGCGCACAGGTCCGCCTCGTGCCCAATGAGGCCAACGGACGGATCTCGGCGGAATCCGTGGCGGGCGCGATCCGAGACGCCACCAATATCCACGTTCCTGCCTCTACGCTGGTGTGCCTGGAAAACACGCACAACCGCTGCAGCGGCGGCGTGATGACTCCGCAGGACACCCGAGAAGTGGTCGACGTTGCCCACGCGGCCGGGGCGGCGGTGCATCTGGACGGCGCGCGCATCTTCAACGCCGCGGTGGCCCTGGAAGTGCCCGTGGCGGAGCTGACCAAGGACGTGGATGACGTGAGTTTCTGCCTCTCGAAGGCGCTGTCCTGCCCGGTGGGTTCGGTGCTGTGCGGCTCGCAGGAGTTCATAACCAAGGCCCGCAAGTGGCGGAAGATGGTGGGCGGCGGCATGCGCCAGGCCGGCGTGCTCGCTGCCGCCGGCCTGGTAGCCCTGGACACGATGGTCGAGCGGCTGGCCGACGACCACGCCAACGCGCGCCGCCTGGCCGCTGGCCTGGCGGAAATCAATGGGCTGTCGGTCGACCCGGACAGCATCCACACCAACATTGTCATCTTCGAGGTTGACCGTGACCAGGTCGGCGAGGCCCGCGAGGTGATTGCGGCCCTGCGCGAGGACGGCGTTCTGGTCAGCCACAGCCGCGAACAGTCGTTGCGCATGGTGACGCACCGCCACGTCTCCTCGGCGGACGTGGACGAGGCGCTGTCGCGGGTCAACGGGACGGTGCGCCGCCTGGCCGCCGCCAGCTAGAGGTTCGGTATGGCTGCTTTCACCATCGACCGCGCTACAACCGCGCTGCTTATCGCCGACTTCTACGCGGAGGCGATGGGCAACCTGCCCCACGCCGTGGAGCGTGGAGTGGTGGCCCGCACGGTTGGGCTCCAGGCCGCCGCACGTGAGGCCGGCCTGGTGGTCTGCTACTGCGCCACGGTGTTCCGACCAGGGTATCCGGAAATCAGCCAGCGGAACAAGACGTTCAGCGCACGCAAGGCGTCGGGTCAGCCGGCGGTGTTTGATCCGGTGTCGTTGATCCATCCGGATGTGCGTCCCCGGGACGACGAGGTGGTGGTGGGCAAGCACCGGGTCAACGCCCTCTTTGGCACAGGTCTCGATGTGGCGCTGACCGGCAACAATATCGACACCATCATACTGTTGGGATATGCGACCAGCGGGGTCGTGCTGTCGACCACGCGCTTTGCCGCCGACCGCGATTATCGCCTGTACATCGTCGAGGACTGCTGCGCCGACAGCGAGCCGGACGTGCACGAGTTTCTCATCGGGCGCATCCTCAACCGGCAGGCGGACATCGTTAGCGCAGACGAGGCCATCGCGGCGATCGGCTCCTCCTGAGCCCGGCGGCACGCCGACCCGCGTCATTCGTCGATGATTGAGCCGGTATTGCATCATGCTCCGGCAATCCGCAACGCCCACCGCCGATATCAGCGTATCCCTTGACTCGCGCCCGCTGTACGCCGGGGACACGCTGGATGTCGAGATCGAGGTAACCCCACACGTTTCGTTTATGGCAGCCCTGGGGGTGCTCAGGCTGTCGCGCATCGAACTGTTGCGGGTGGATTCGGCACGGGACGCGGTGCCACAGATGATGCTGCCGGGCCGGCGCGGCGGTCGAAACCCCGGTGGGCCTGCGCATATTGACGAGGTGTTCGCGGAAGAAGCCGCCTTGGAAGGCGGAGTAACGCAGCGGTACACGGTTCGCCTGAGGCTGCCGGATGCGGCGCCGCCCACTGTCAAAGGCAAGTACGCCCGCATCTCCTGGGAATTGTCGGCGTCGATCTTGACACGAGCCGACTGGTTGCCCGCCGGCGACGGGTGGCTGGCCAATATCGCTCGAGGACGGGCAGCCCACTGCGGGCAGGAATTGGTCGTGTTCAGCAGTTCCGACGCGCCGCCGCTGGACGGCGGGCCGTTGCCCGAAGAGTTGGGCGCCACCCGCAGGTATCGCAACTTGACGCTGGACCTGTCCCTGGACTCGGTGACAGTGGCAAACGGTGGGGTCGTAACCGGCAGTCTCTCCATCAAATCACGCGCGGCTTTGAAGGCGCGCGAACTGCGCGTTGAGCTCATGCGTTGGGAACGATCGGGCAGCAAGCAGGCACGGGTGATCGAGGGGTCCGAGGTCTTGCAGCGGCCGGCGATCATCGCCGCCGACGAGGAGACCGACTGGGCGTTCCGGTTGACGGTGCCCGACCCACTCATGCCTTCGGTGCTCGCCCACCATACCTTCGTGGGCTGGCAGGTCCGGGCCGTGATAGATCGGAAACTGCTGCCGAACCAATCGGTGTCCCAATTGCTGCACGTATATACATCACCCTGAGTCCCACGGGGGTTCGCCAATTTGATCGCAGCATCCTCCTGATCACAGCATCCTCGGGGTGGCGAGCCCAACCGCGCGTACACATCCCAGAGCAGTGGGCATTTTCCTCCGGAGAACCATGTCTGCCCAGATTCGCATGGCAGCAGAAGCCGACGCCGAGCAAATGCTCGCGATCTACGCCCCAGTGGTACGCGAGACGGTGATTTCTTTTGAATACGAACCGCCGTCGCTGCCGGAATTTCGCGAACGGATCCGCACAACCCTGGAGCGGATGCCCTGGCTGGTTAGCGACAAGGATAGCGAGATCGCCGGTTACGCTTACGCCAGCCCGTTCCGGACGCGGGAGGGTTACCGGTGGGCGTGCGAACTGACCATCTACGTGCACCGGGGATACCATCGCTGCGGGATCGGGCGGGCGCTGTACACGTCGCTGTTCCGGTGCCTGGCGCTGCAAGGGTACTGCGTGGCGGTGGCGACGATCACGATTCCCAATACGGCGAGCATCGCCCTGCACGAGTCCATGGGCATGCGTCGCGTTGGCACCTATGAGAAGGTGGGCTACAAGCACGGCCAATGGCTCGATGACGGCGTCTGGCAGATTGAACTGCAGCCCATGCCAGCCGAGCCGGATCCGCCGGTACCGTGGCAACAGATTGCGGGGTCTGCGCAATGGCGTGAGGCGATTTCCGCAGGGCTTGCGTACCTGAAGCTTTAGTCAGGGAAATGCATACGAAATTACCCGAGCCTTGGTGGGCCGTAGATGGTCGGTACCCGGAGACTCAGTTGGCGCTTGGGCACTGGACAGGGTTTTCCGGCGGCTTGAATTTCTCGGCACTGACTGTCCAATGACACCGCGCCTCTGTCATGCTCCGGCCGTAATCGCCTACCTCCCGTTGTAGGGCGATCAAAATAGTCCGGGCCTTTTCGTACTCCTTCCTTCGGTAATAATCCTCGAAATCGGCAGTGTGACCTTCCACATCTATTTCGCTTTCCGGAACACAGGGGCATTGAATTGCGCGGAGCTCATCGATTTCAGCTTTGCGTTCCAATACCGACTTAAAGATGTCCTCCAAGTGTTCGGGTCCAACCCGTTCCAGGTCAATTACGCCACCAGACGACTGACAGGACAGGATTGTTCCCAAAAGAAATACAAGAGGCACGACCCTAAGCACCGAGTTGACCCGTCTAGGGCGTGTTCACACTAGCGCAGTGCATCAACGATGAGTGCGAATGAGATGAACCCGAGGAAGAGAACGTCGAGTTTCTCAAAGGGGGAGAAGATGCGGCGAAATCCCTTCATTCTCCGGAACAACCGCTCGATCTCGTTGCGCTTTTTGTACATTTCTCGGTCATATTCCCAGGGGTCAACACGGCTGCTCAGAGGCGGAACCACCGGGGTGAAGCCCAAGTCCAACGCCAACTGGCGGGTCTCGTCGCCCTGGTACGCCCGGTCCATGAGCAGGAAGGGTCCTGGACTTTGCGGGCCGAGACTGGTCAGTAGCTTGCGGCCTTCCGGTGCATCGTGAGACTGACCCG
>MPNC01000010.1 GCA_002238825.1 SAR202 cluster bacterium bin87
CTGCTGGTCGGTGGAACAACGCGCGTATCCGATGAGGGTTGCGGTCATGAGGGTTGCGGTCATGGGGGAAGTGTACGAATAGGGTCCCGCCCGCGCAATTGTCTCCGTACCATTCATATGAGACGCTGCTGGCTCTGGTGTGGCGGAGGTCGGGGCGACAGGCTGGGCCGTCCGCTGGACGCTCCCCTTACGGACAGCGCCGAGCCAACACCGGCCTGAACCAGGGCGAGGCTCATCACGCGCTCAAGAACGCGCTCCGGATCGGACGCCAGCGCGAAATCCGCTACCGCTCCAGCGACGGCCAGCACTGCCGCATGGCTGGGCTCAACCTGCTCGCCGCCATCATCATTTACTGGAATACCGCCCATCTCGGAGCAGCAGTCAGACCGCGGAAACGCGTCGGGCTGACCGTCGAGCCCGAGCTCCTGGCCCGCATCCCGCTCACCGGCGAATACCAGTGGCCAAAACGCCGATGGCGACCTTAGAGTACGATTCTGCCCCCTACCGGAATCGACCCGCATAGGCTCATCAGAGAAATGCGAGAACCAAAAAGGCGACCAGCACCGAAAGCGCCACGCCCAACCCCAAAAGCACCACCATGTCGCCCCCGCTTAGTATTCCCCTCCGCTCGCTTTTGTCTGATTCCTCCAACTTACGCTGAGTTCTGGCGTGCATGAGGTGTTCGTCAGGTGGGGGAGGCGGCAACATGACCATCGTAATCCTCCGAAAGTCGGCGTATCGCCAATATAATCACCTCAGCGGAGCGGTGCTAGTAGTCAGCCAACGTTGGAATGGCATGGGTAGAGCGGTGACCAGCTCGTTGATGTCCTCCTGCGTGTAGCCGGCTGAGCGCATGGCGCTGATGGCTTCAAGCATGAGTCGCAGTGCTTCGCTCTGGCTGGCCATGTTTACTCCATCCCCAGTGGAGGTTGCGTACGAAGCCCTGGTCGATGCCGCCCTGGGGGACGCGCCGGACGGGTCTTGAACGAGTCTCGGCCCGTTTTTCGCCGACTGGCAATCCCGGTGCCTTCCGTTTGTGTCCCGAACACGTCCCCACGGCCTTGGTGCCGCGCCATCGCGGTCTCCTGGCTTGGCTCGGTGTCTCTGGCGGCGGCTCGTTCATGGTCTCTTGCGCTCTGCCGGCGGGACTACTGAGGCTGCAGATCCCTCGTCTGGAACTGGAACCAGTGGACGCTGCCGTCGTCGACCAGTTGTTGCACCGCGTGGTCGTTCTCCAGGCTGGCGACCACCGGCACGGCGGTCACGCCGGTGAACCGGGCGATGAGTTCTGCGTTGCGAACAGCCCGGTTGCTGTCTCGTTCGTCGGCGGTGTATGACGCCTCGACGGCGATGAACAGCTCGTCGCCGTTTTGGTCCTGGACCTTGGCGACCAGGTCGGCAACGTAGAAGCTGCGCCGGACCCCCGGCGAGATGTCGTTGGCTGTGGATCCGCGCAGCATGTTCCGCAGGTCGTTGCCGCTGAGTTGCTGCATAACGATGTAGCCCAGCTGCTCCGCGATGTCGTCCGCCATCTCGCGCGCTATGCGGCCGGCCACGTGGCCCTTGAGGTCGCCCAGGTCGTCCGTGATGCGCTGTAGGCGGCTTTCTACTCTGGTGTTGGTTTCGAGCTGCCGAGCATTGAACTCTTCCTGCCGAGCATTGAACTCTTCCTGACGGGCATTGAACTCTTCCTGTCGCTCGATGAAGCCTGTCACGTGGGTGGCGAATTGGGCGAACCGTTCCGGCAGCTGGACGAGCTCTGCGGGCAGGATCAGGCTGCGGACTTGGGCGAGGAACACTGGGTCTTCCTGCAGCGTCAGAAGCAGGCGTTCCTTGTCCTGTTGGCTCATCGTCATGGTGCTGCTCCGGGCTACGGTCTGATTTTATCACTCTGCTCGAGCGCGCCCCGAGCGCGACTATGCTGCGTCGTGCTGCTGTGCATGCTCTACGACGGCCCACCACGGCAGCCGGAGGGCGACGTGTACCGCGCGGGGCATGGCGGCTGCCCCTTTATCGTGGGATGCGCCACAAGCGGCTCTCCGTGGCTCTGATATCGCTGCGGCGGGTCGTTATTGGGAGGCATGAACGCAACGCGCCACACGGTTCGGCAGGACTCTCAAAAGAGCAACGTTCCGGTTACTCTAACGAGGCCAGCGCAATGCGGCACGGGCGTCCAACCGCAGTCGGACGCCCATGCCAATGGGTTCTATGATGGATCCGCGCTGGTCGTACAGGCGCGGGAGGAAGATGCCATCGTCCACCACAGACCCTGTTGCACCCGCCGTCATGGCGGTGTCCTCGTCCCCCACCAGCCAGAACGGGCCACCGCATTGCCCGACTTCGCCGTCTCCCCAATCCCACTCGTCAGCCGACACCAACCGATCCGAAACCTTTTTGGCCTATAGCCGAAGCGTCTGCCCCACGGCGGCGACCACGCGTCCGTCGGAACCGATCACCTCCACCACGCCGTCGCTGGTCCGCGTCCCGAAACCCATTGGCCACACCACCATCAGGCCGTCCCGCGAGGCCTCGCGGTCAACCTGGTCAGAGTGGATATCCGCAAGCCGCCGCCGGCAATCGACAGCTCGCCATAGACGTACTGATCGCCACGGTTGGCGGGAATTGCCTCTTCGTGGCGCGGGAACACCGCTCCTGCGGGCACGCCCGACGTTGCGCTGGCCACAGGAGAGGGCGTGGGGGTTGCCAACTGTTCACGATTTGGTAGGTGATAGTAGGTCATGGTTGTTGATGGTCCGATCAGGCGATATGGGCTGGAAGTATCGGAACCCGCGTTCTGGTACCCTATAGCCATGGTGCTTGGCAAAAGGAACGGTCGCTCACCGACGCGAAGTGACATCGTTGGAAAGCGGTTGACCGCAACCTATCAGACGCGGGTCCGCGAGTACTCTGGTGTTGACCGTGAGGCTGGCGACGCGGCGTTATCGGCCTATGCCGAGCTTTATGGCCGGGTGGAGCGGAAGCTGTTTGCTGACGTTGCAGCCGGTCGGTCGGCGGGTTCGCTGAAGAGCGAGTGCCTGCAGCGGTACGGGATACCTGCCAGGATGTTCAACGCAGTGCGGGTGTCGCTGGAAGGGAAGGTGGCGTCAGTCAAGGAGCAGCAGAAGCCGCAGCTGGACAGCCTGTGCCGGCGGATTGCTCGGGCTGAGCGGCAGATTGCCGGCGCTGCTGAGCATGGACGGTGGGACCAGGTCCACCAGAAAAGGCACCGGTTGGCGAACTTGCAATCCCGGCTGGCGGCATTGGAAACCGACACGGAGGAGGCGCGGGTCAGGTTGTGCTTCGGGTCCAAGCGGCTCTGGCGTAAGCAACACAATCTCGAGACCAACGGTTACGCCAGCCACCAGGAATGGCTCAAAGACTGGCGGGAGGCTCGCAGCGATGAATTCTTCGTGCTGGGCAGTCGTGACGAGACTGGCGGGTGCCAGTTGTGCGTGGCCAGTGTTGCTGATGACGGGACCATGACCCTGCGGCTTCGGATGCCGGATTGCCTCGCCACTCAGCATGGCAAATACTTGGCCATCGAAGGCGTGCGCTTCGCCTACGGCCACGAGCAGGTGCTGGCGGCGCTGGACAGCAACGCTGAGTACCGTCGTTACCGAGGCGAGCATGGTGATAAAGCGGCACGGGCCACCACTCTCAGTCAGGCCATCAGCTACCGGTTCAAGCGGGATCGCAAGGGCTGGCGGGTGTTCGTCAGTACCCAGATGATGGACGTGCCGGTGGTTACTGACCAAAGGCATGGGGCCATCGGCGTGGATTTGAACGTGGATCATCTGGCGGTTTGCGAAACCGATTCCAGCGGCAACTACATCAACGCGTTCAGTGTGCCGCTGGTGACCTACGGCAAGTCCCAGCACCAAGCTGAGGCCATCATCGGCGACGCCGTGGCCAGCGTGGTGGAGCACGCCCGAGAGGTCGGCAAGCCCATCGTGATCGAGAAGTTGGACTTCCGGCGGAAGAAGGCGACACTCGAAGGTGAATCGCACCGTTACAGCCGGATGCTGTCCAGCTTCAGCTACGGGAAGATCAAGGCGTACTTCCTGTCCCGCGGCAATCGCCAGGGAGTGGAAGTACATCAGGTGAGCCCGGCCTACAGCTCAGTGATAGGTCGGGTGAAGTTCATGGAGCGTTACGGGCTCAGCGTCCACCAGGCAGCGGCCTTGGTGCTGGCCCGACGTTTGCTCGGCTGCTCTGAGCGCATCCCCCGCCGCTGGGTTTGTCCCGTCGGCAATGACGTCCAGGTCGCCTTCACCGTACCTGCAAGGAAGCGCGTGAAGCACGTGTGGACGCACTGGGGTGCGATCTCGGGACAGCTGAGACCGGCGCTTGCAGCGCAGCACCGGCTGGGGAAGCGGAGACGCCGACCCAATCCGGTTCAGGCTGTCGCGCGTGGTGAAACACGCGGGGTGGCTTGAGCGGGGATCAGCTCGGTGTTCCCGGGTGAGTTTCCCGGGCGGAGCCGCCTTGCACTGTTGGGGCGGCGGCGCGGCTCAGACCGCGTCTCGAGGAATGGACGACAGCGGTCATGTAACCAAAGTCAACCATTTTTACAACGGTATGGAGCGGGGAATAGGAGTCGAACCCACGGCCTCCGCCCGGGCAGGGCGGCGCTCTACCACCGAGCCCCCCGCTCGGGATGAGGATCATGCCTGTGGTAGCAGAGGCTCGAGCTTATCCAGTAGCGTCTCGACGTCTCGGATCCCGCGCTGGACCCGTCGGGCACGATACCAGTTTTCATAGAAATTGACGTGGAGCGCGCTGGCCACGTCGAAAAGCCGGTCGATCTCTTCGTCGCCGGTTTCGTCGCTGAGGTAGTCCACCGCTTCGAAGAGCAGATCGTGTGCACGATGTCTCCATCCGCGCTGTTCTGCGATGGCCTTGACCATCTGAGCGGCGGCGCCCCAGGCCTTCTCTGACGCCTGGCGCAGGTCCCCCGCGGCCAACTCAGTCTGAGCCTGGTTCAACAGTTGGCGGCTGGCTTGCTGGTACGTTTGGGTGGTCATCTGGCTCCTGCGCGGATTGGAATAATGTTGACGCGCGTCAACATCTTACGCCGGCGGCAGCGCGATCGCGCGGCGCTGGCCACCGACCGCCGGCAGCATGGGCGGCATCTCGCCGGTGCGGTACGCCTCTCCGATCTGCGGGATCATCCAGTCGCCGGCGGTGGTGTTGTCGGGCAGTACGATGTTGGCCAGGAACTCCTCTTCCAGCGTGGAGATACCCGACTCGATGGCCTCGAGCTTCGCCTTGATGACCAGCAGCAGCGCGCGCCACTTCTGCCGGCAGGCCTGGTCATAGGAATCCTCCCGGGCCTTCTGGCTGCGCTCCCGCGGCGGACTGTGGTTGGTGTAGCGGAACTCCTCGGGATCGGGCAGGGTCAGCACGAAGCGAATCCGCCGGCTTTCCATGCCGAAGATGACGGTGGCCATGTCGCCCTGGGCCGCGTACGCGAAGCCATCGGCGCCGTACCTGTTCAGCGTGCGCTCGATTTCCATGCGCGTCTGGATGGTGGAGACGCTGGTGTTCTGGGCGTAGACCATCAATCTCACCTTGGGGATGGACGGGCTGTTTATACCGGTTTTGACAGTGTAGAAACCGACATATATCATACCCTAAAACCGGTTCGGAGCAGACCCCATGCCTCCCTGTCGCCGCTGTTACCGGCGGAAGGTTCACATGTACGAGCGCGACGAGCATGTGTACTGCGCTTCCTGCATGTTGAAGACTCTCGTCGCTGAGCGCCTGATCTCCGTGGTCGAGCCGGACCGAACGCCGCGCCCGTCGGCGCGCTGATGCCGACCCTGAGGATCAACACCAGAGCTGATTTGCAACGGCTGTTGCTGGACCTGCAGCGTGAGGAGACACGCCTGATTGAGGAACCGGCAGCGATTCGCGCCGAGAAAGCGGAATGCGAGGCTCGGTTGAGATCTCTCCAAAACGGAAAATCCACACCTGGCATTTTATCCTGAGTACTGGACCGGCGAGCAAATCGTGTTTGCTGCCGAATGCGACCACCCTGAGGATTGCTTCGAGGAAGATGACCTTTGGAAAGGCGAGGACGGCCGGTTTCACGATTCGGGCGGATACCCGCTGCTCCCGCGAGGAAGGTGATGAGTATGCGGCGTCCTCTTTCCAGTCGAGCAGGAATAGCTGATGCCGATCTCTCCTGAAAAGGCCAGGCGTTATCCCGCCGACCGGGCTCGGCGCCGTCGGTTCATTATCAAGTACCGCGGCCGCGGCCGCTGTGAATGGTGTGGCGCCGTTAATTACGAACCCTTTGACACCCAGCGGTCAGACGGTGGCAACACGCCGGGCTGACCGTCGAGCCCGAGCTTCTGGCCCACATCTCGCCCCTTGGCTCGGCCTGCATCCCGCTCACCGGTGAATACTGGTGACCATAGCGCCGATAGCGGTCTTAGCGTACGATTCTGCCCCCACCGGAATCGACCCGTACCTGCTGACAACCCCGCGCCTCTCCTCAAGTCTGAACCGTTACGTCTTCCTCTGTGGCTTGTAAAACTGAATATCAACCGCTCCGAGCCATCAGCGACTAAATTCATCGGCCTGGCCCAACCGGTACCCGACCCTCGGCTCGTTGATTATGTAGGTCGGGTTCTCAGCACCGTCGCCCAATTTCCGCCTCAGGTTTTTCACGATGTTGCGCACTGGCCCGGTGCCTCCCGCGTGGGCCGGACCCCAGACACGCCTCAGGATGTCGGCGTGAATCACCACACGACCGGCGTCGGCCGCCAGTTCGGCCAGCACGCGGTACTCAATGTCCGTCAACTCTACCGCACGGCCGCCCAGGGTTATCCGTCGCCGTGCGAAGTTCACCACCAAATCTCCCACTACGCAGGGCTCCAACGGTTTCGGCGGTTCCGTCTGGGCTCTGCGCCGCAGCACCGCCTGAATGCGCGCGACCAGTTCCGTGGGCGAGAAGGGCTTCACGATGTAGGCGTCGGCCCCGGCCTCCAGCGCTCGGGCAATCATCTGGTCCCGTCCGTAGGCGGACAGAAAGATCACCGGCAACCGGGAGAGCTCGATCATGCTCTGCATGAGTTCGATGCCGTCGGTTCCGGGCAGCATCAGGTCCAGCAGGACCAGGTGGGGGTTCCCTTCTCGGATCAGCGTGTCCACAGCCTCCGGATCCCCGGTCACCATCGCCGTGTATCCCGCCTCAGTGAGCGTGTCCCGTACGTACCGGAGGGTCTGCGGATCGTCGTCGACAGTGAGAACCCGGATGCGTCTTCCAGCCCTTCGGGAGGAGTGAGCGCTTATCCCGGTCTCCACCGGCTCAACTTCCTCTACTCCTGGCAGGGTGAAGGTGAATCTGGCGCCCAGGCCCAGACCGCCGCTCTCGGCCCGGATGCGCCCGCCGTGGGCCTCCACTATGCCCTTGCAGATGGCCAGTCCCAGGCCCGAGCCTCCGGCCCATTCAGCCTGGTCGCCACGATCGTGAAGAGAGAACCGGCGAAACAACTGGGGCAACCGCTCCGGTGATATTCCCACGCCGTCATCGGACACCGAGAGCTCCACCTGGACGCCCGCTGCTCGGCCCTCAACCCGGATGGTAGCCCCGCCCGGCGAGTGCCGCGCCGAATTTTCCAGCAGGTTGCCCAGCACCTGCGCGATCCGCCGCCGGTCCGCCATCACCCGGGGCAGGTCCGTCGCCAGGTCAATCTGTATGTCGTGCCGGGCGCTGCCGCTCAGGAAGGCGGTCCTGGCCCGTTCCACCAGCGTAGCCACATCGGAGGGCTCGGAGTGCAACGTCAGGGTACCGGCGCCGATGTGGGCCACGTCCAATAGGTCGGTGATCAACCCCTGCATCTGGTCGGTCTGCTCACGGATGATCCGATGAAACTGCCGCATCTCCGCCGGGTCAAGGTTGTCCTGAGCATCCATCAGGGTGTCCACAGAACCCCTGATGGAGGTCAACGGCGCCCGCAACTCGTGGCTGACCATACTCAGGAAGTCAGCCCGCAGCCGCTCCTGCTCCTCGAGAGGAGACAGGTCCTGCAGCGTGACCACCATGGTCTCCACCGATCCGTCCTCCGTCGGAATGGGCGTGGCGTTGATGATGGTCGTTATCGACCTGCCATCGGGCACCCGGATGACGATCTCCTCGGCGCGGACGGTCTCACCGCTGCTCAGCGCCTGGGCAAGGGGGAACTCACGAAGGGAGACCTCCCGACCGTCGGCGCGGCGGAAGGTTATCACCTCCAGCAGGTCCTCCGGCGACTGGTCGGGGTTCCGCAGGCTGTCCACGATCCTCCCCGCCTCTCTGTTGATCGACAAGAGGGCGCCGGTTCCAGCGTCGAACAACGCCACTCCCACCGGCGAGGTATTCACCAGAGTTTCAAGGTCGGCTCGGGCCCGCTGCTCCTCACGGTACCGGCGGGCGTTGGAGATGGCCATGGCCGCGTGAGCAGCGAACATCAACAGCGAACCTTCGTCCTCCTGAGTGAACTCCAGGTCTCCCTCTTTGTCAGCGAGGTAGAGGTTGCCTACGAAATGTCCCCGGTGTCGGACGGGCGCGCTCAGGAAGGTTTGGAGCAGTCCCGCCGGCCGGGGTATCTCCGGCAGGCCCATCGATGCGGCGAAGGCGGAGAAGTCTGCCACCCGGACAGGCTCGGTGATCTTCATCATGAAATCGAGGAACTCCAATCCGCCAGGTAGGTTGACGAACAGTCGTTGCTCCTCCGCCGTGAGCCCGGAGGTTACGAAAGCCTGAAGCTCTCCGGCTTCGTCCAGGACGGTGATCCCTCCCCTTTTCGCGCCGGTAACGGAGCGCGCACCGTCCGCCACCTCCTGCAACACGGTGTCAAGATCCAGGTCCTCGGTGATCCGCAGGCTTGCCTCGCTGAGGCGGGATAGCCGTTCCCGCAGGGCTTGAACTTCGCTTTCGGAATCATCTGTATTCAGCAACTTGTCATCCCCGGTTCTACCGAATCGACCGTCGTCGTCATTACGGATATCTGGTTGCTATGAAAGGCTTTTTTCAAAAAAACACCCAATCTGACGCTTATTATACGCTGATAAACCCGACGAACTACGCATCCTACACGGCCTAGACGGATACACTATCTCGTCATCCGAGCTTCCTCAATAGGAGACAGAGAACTTGGCATTTGGTAATTCAGCATCGACTCCTAATACGGCGCAAAACCTCTGGGATTGCAACACGCCGGGCGCAGCGGAGAACAGCAGATCAGAGGGATTCCGTCGAACGGTCAGTCCGGGATGTGGGTCGCAGATGGATATTCCGGCAAGGTCTTCGCCCAACTCGGCGGCAGGCAGACCATATTCATGGCCCAGCGGATCAGCGAAAGTTGCCCGCTCTAACTCCCGATTGATGACGGTAACCCGGAGTGTGCTCATGACACAGTATCGGCAAGCCGCGGACAAAACGCTCCAAGCCATGTTCCTCATAGAGGAGGCCTGTCTCACGGCTCTGCTGGATCATCTGGTCCGAACCGGCGACGAGGACGGGATGTCAACTCAAGAAATCGCGGAACGTATCGGCTTGGTCCGCTGGCTGGGTTCGGGTGTCAGCGAGGCCGTGGTGAGCAGGGTGTTGTGCAATCTCGCCAGGTCTGATCGGACCGAACCGGTCCCGGAGGCGCTGCCCGCCACCAAGTGGAGGATAGCCGAGGTAGAAGCAGCGATACGACCCATGCCCGTGACAGACGTTACGGCGCAACCTGGCCTGGACGGATCGCAGGGCCAGGAGCACGAGTGACCACCAGTAACCCGACTGAGCGGTTCCTGTCCACACTGGCCTGCTATTCATGCGGCCGCCTGATGGTTAGGCCGGACCGACAACGGTGATGCCCGACCACATCGGCCCGACATCTAATGGTTCATGTAGGTAACAAGCAGGCGATAACCATCCTATCTGTGGTGAATGGATCAAGCGAATGACGGCGTTGGGCTTTGTACTGGTTTTGGGGTTGATATTGATGCTGGGCACCACGACCGCCTGCTGGGGCGATTCTGGCCCCGAACCTGAACCAACGGCTGATATTCAGGCTACCATCCACGCCGCCAGGCCTACGGAGACTCCGACATCGGACCCGACGGCAACCCCGATCCCCACCCAGCCTCCGACACCGAACATCGCCACCACGGTCGAGGCCGCGATAGCGGCATCTCTGCCGACCGATACTCCGGTTCCCACACTCACGCCCACGCCGGAACCGACGGCGACGCCCGAACCGACTCCCACGCCCCTGCCGGAACCGCCCAGGGGTCCGCCCTGCATCATAGCCGTCACCGTGAGAATCAACGGCGCGCCGGCGCCGGCGGGGGTCCCCGTTTTCGCCCACAGCCAGGACGCATCGGTGGTGGTCGAGGCCGTGACCGACAGCAACGGTCGCTACGTTTTGCAAATCGCGTACTCCAACATGGTGTTCGACCTGTTCGTGCGCGACACCGACACCGGCGAGGATACGCCTGTGACATCGCGGGGATGTCGTGAGATCAAGAATCTTTCCATCGGGTAGGGGATTAGCACTGTACCGACCAGCTCGGTCTCAGCCAACAACTCTGTCATCAAGAAAGTCTCTGACCTGCCTTGTGCCAACGGTGCAGCCCGGGGAATTTGGTCAACCAACTTTGGGTGGCTATGCTGCGTAGCTTAATCACCGTCCCCAATCTCGCCGGCGCAGCTTGCATTGATGGATACTTACCCGTATCGGTGATGCAAGGGCAGATTTTTTATGCCGGCATCGCCTTTATGATCGCCGGCCAAGTCCACAAGAGCGAGATGAGCAAGTCTCGACACGCGCCGGGATCTTGGTATGAACGAATTCTGCGGGCGGTGTCCGCCCACAGCGGAACGGCGGCGCTGGCCCAAATTTACGACTGGATGCTGACCCACAGACACCTGCGCCCCCGCGCCCTCGTGCTGAGCGCCAACGATCGCCCGCGCTATCACCACATCGTGCGAGGCTGCTGCCGCGAGTTGTGCGAGATGCGCGAACTGGACCGCGTGGGGCGCGGCATCTATAGGGTTACCACCGTTGAGCTGAGCGACGCCCTGGTACTTCACCTCCCCGATGAACCAGGCGCCCTTGCGACCGTGGCCGGCAACCTGAAGGATGCTGGCGTCAATATCGAGAGCGTGCACATCCTGAGTCGGCAGTCGGGTCATGCGATAATCGCACTGAAAACCGACAATCGGGCCGAGGCCATTGACGCAATCGGCACCGAGATCATCGTTTGACGGCCACACAGCTGCGGAAGCCGAACTGCCTTCTAACCCATGACGTCGGAACATCGGCGGCCACGCCGTCGGGCGGCGTCCTCTGCGGCCTGGTTGCGGAGCGGTGAACGAGCATAGCGGAGTGTTTGGCATGACGAAGATGAGGGTGGAGATCGAGGGCAGCGTTGACGAGGTGATCGGTGTCCTGCGGCGGCTCGGGACCGCGGGTGATGCTGACCGGTCAACCGAGCAGCCTGCTGCTGGCGTCAGGGAGACCACGCCAGCAGCAGGGACGCAGGGGATGGCGGTAGCCCACGAGGCTCCTCCCGAGGAATGGACAGAGGCCCTCGCCCGCGATTTCCTGTCCGGTCTGCAGCCGGCTGCCCGGCGGATGGCGCTGCACGTCTGGCGGGCCGATGCGGCGGGCATCCACCGGAGCGACCTGTGCCAGCGTGCGCAGCTGACGCCCATGGAGTTGCGCTTGCTGTCGATGCGGATGGGCCGCGCGCTGGCAAGGTTCCAGCGGGAGCGGAGAATGACCCTGGCCCGGCCAGTGGCGGCCAACAGCCCGCTGCAGAGCTACTTCGTCGACCTCGATTTCGCCGCGGTGGCGACGGCCCAGATGTTCGGTGATGGGATGCCGGACCGGCTGGTCAATGGCGGAGGCCGCTGAGACCGACCTGAGCATGTTAGAGATCATCAGTCGGTTGTTGGGCTGAAGGTATCGCCCGCCATGGTCCCGGGAAATTCTTGGTGTTCGGCAACAACATAAGACAATGTCTACGGCCGGCGGCACTGGCATCGGCGGCGGCGGTCTCCCTTGCCTTGGTCGCTCTGGCGATTTTCGCGCCACTGCAGGGTGCGGCGCTATCCCAGGGGCCGCACCCTCCGGTGACGCCGCCGCCCGTGCCGACGCCCACGCCGGTGGTTTTGGGAGTCCCGGCGAAGGTGGAAGCCACGCCCACCGGTCGTACCGGAGAGGTTTTCGTGGTATGGAAACCCGCGCAAAACGCCACCATCCACTGGGTCTGGTCGGCGAAGTGGGACAACACCGGCGGCAAATGGACCCGGGGCGAAGATGGTTCCGTGATTGTAACCGGCCTGGAAGCTGAACAGGATTACTGGTTCAGAGTCATCGCCGGCCGGGAAATATCAGGGGAATCTACTCAATGGTCCAGATGGAGCAACTGGGCCAAAGCCACGCCCAGGGAGCAGGTGTTCACCATTGAATTGGTGTGCATCAACGCCGTGCGCAAGCCCTGCCAGGAGCTTGCCGCAACCGACGCATCCTCGGGGCTGGGCGGGTTCATTCAGCGGGTCAAACATCGCACTGTCGGTCGCGTGACATTCGAACTCACCTCCTACCCGGAACTCGGATTGCACGACACCGGGGCTGTGGATCTGCTCAAGGACGGCGCTCTGGACATGGCGGAAATCTATCCTGCCTACGTCTCCGGCGATCTGGCCGTAATTGAAGCATTGAACCTTTGGGGCCTCTATCCCGACTTGGAAACGCAATTCTCTGCGGTCAATAAGAGTCGCGACGCCGTCCGCTCCATCATCGAGCGCGCCACCAACGTTGTTGTCATCACCGAACACTACACGGACAGCAGCTATATCTTCTCCTCCCGTCCCCTGCGTTCGTTGGATGACTTCAAGGGTTTGCGAACGCGCAGCTACCGTCCTCCATTGGACGAGATGCTGGCCGGTATTGGCGCCGACCCCCATTTTGTTGAGTATCTTGACGTGTACGGCGCGCTGGAAGATGGGCTGGTCGAGGCCGCCATCTCCTGCGGGACTTGCGGTTTCAGCCAGCGTTGGTACGAGGGTGCCGACTATCTTTACGGACCGATCAAAGGCTCATCCAGCATTTCCTGGGTCGTTATGAACGGTGACCTCTGGGACGAAATGCCACCGGAGTTCCAAGCCATCATCATTGAAGAGGGAAATCGCCATTGGGAGCATGTGGCGAGTTTGGCGGCAGAAAAATGGGAGCGGGACGGCATCATCGGAAACATCCTCGGCGGCATGACCTACGATGGTCTGCCTACGGAAGTCCACGACGCGATATTCCAGGCTAACCTCGACAGCGTGCTGCCCCGCTGGGTGGAGCGCGCCGGCGGCCCTCACTCGGAGGCGGTCCGCGTTTTCAACGAGGTCATCGGCCCCATCGTCGACGTCCAAATCTATGCCGACGGCTCCGTGGCATACCCGGTACCGCCAAAGCCAAAGGCAATGCCGGGCGTTCCGGGGCCGGTCGCCATCAGCGTCACCGATACTGCCAACGGTCCCGAAGCCATGGCCATCACGCCCTGCGACGGCCCAACCGCTCCTGTCTTTCCAGTGGCTCACGGCGGAGGCAGCCCTGCCGGCGAATCCTGCGGCAATCTCGGGGCCATCAACTTCAACCTGACACCGTTGGTATCCAGTGGTCACAATTTCAAGATCCCGATGGCCTGCATTGATCGCTCATCGATGGATTGCGGGTTGGCAGCGGGCGGCTACGGCCATATTTGGGATCTTGGCTTTATCGAGAGAGTCAAACGCCGTACCGAAGGCCAGGTGCAATTTGAGGCCACGTCGTTCCTTGAACTGGGCGTGTCCGGCGCGGACTCGCTGCGCCTTATTGAGGACGGCGCACTGTCAGCAGCGCAGATCTATCCACCGTACATCAGGGGCGACCACCCCATTGTGGATATCAGCGGACTCTGGGGCCTGCATCCCAATCGGGCGACCAACCTCGCCGTTATTGACGTAGTTTGGCCGGCAATGCACGAACTGACCGCGGCAAACGGCGGTGTGCAGGTCGCCTACATGATGAGTGGCGATTACTATCTGTTCTCCCGGAAGGAAGTTCACGATGACCCGCGCGATTGGCAGGGTTTCAAAGTGTTCAGCCACGACGACGTCCTCAGCGACCTGCTGGAAGGCATGGGCGCCGAACCGCAGTACATGGCCTACTCCGATGTGTACTCTGCCTTGGAGCGCGGCGCGATTGACGGCGCGATTGCATGCGCTTCATGCGGATATGAACAACGTTGGTACGAGGTTGCCGATTACATCGTCGGCCCGTTCTACAACCTCTCCCACAGCTGGCTAACCGTCAACCAGGAGCTTTGGGACACGATGCCGCGGGACCTGCAGAACATCATCCTGGAGGAAGGCGCGCGTCATGCCTACCTCAACCGCTATTTCCTGCTGGCGCACTTCGAGCCGGAATCGGTTCAGAAGAACGTTGCCGAGGGTCTGAAATCCGCGCAGCTTTCCTACGCGATACGGGACGAGATGCGCCTGGCCGCCGTCAAAAATGTCATTCCCCGCTGGGTTGACCGCGCCGGCGGCCCGTACTCCGAGGGACTCGACCGTATCAACGCACTCTTCAACGGATACGTGTACCCAATCGTCAACGTCTATATCAATCCCGATGGTTCTGCATCGATAGAACCGTAACCGGCGTTGTACGCCCCAACACCACCGTGAGCTATTGGGATGAACTTCGAGACCATCGCCGCGCAGGCGACCCACCAAGCAAGCGTGAGATAGATTTCGCCTCCATGGAATATTTTTACTGGGATACTGCAATTCATCAAAGAAGCGACCGCGATGACGAGGAGAGATGGTCCAGTTTCGGATTGATCGGATCCCGATTGCATCATGTTGTTTGGACGGAACGCGGAGATCGCATTCGGATCATCAGCTTGCGCAGGGCGAACGCGAGGGAGGCCCACAAGTATGTCGAGTCAACGAAGTAAGATCATCATTCCGACGCCGGAGGAGAACGCGGCCATCAACGCCGGCATTGCAGAGGACCCCGATGCTTTTGAGGCTGACGACGAGTGGTTCGCCACGGCCAAACCTTCCAGTGAGGCGGTACCCCATATTCTGGAGCGCTGTCGCCGAACACGAGGCAGACAGAAAGCTCCCACCAAGGAGCAGGTCCACATCCGGCTGGATGCGGATCTTGTCGAGCACTTTCGGCGTGGTGGCTGCGGCTGGCAGACCAGGCTGAACGAAACCCTGCGTGAAGCCGTATTCGGACAGGGCAGTGATGCCGTTGCAAAAATGGTTGATTTTAGTTACAGACTATCGTCAGCCATTCTTGAAGACGCGATCTGAGCCGCGCCGCCGCCCCAACAGTGCAAGGCGGCTCCGCTTGGGAATCTCACCCAAGAACACCGAACAGGTCCCCGCTCAAGCCACCACGTGGGTAGCCTGAACCGGATTGGGTCGGCGTCTCCGCTTCCCCGGCCGGTGTTGCGCTGCAAGCGCCGGTCTCAGCTGTCCAGAGATCGCGCCCCAGTACGTCCACACGTGCTTAACTCGCTTCCTTGCAGGTACGGTAAAGGCGACTTGGACGCCATTGCCGGTGGGACAGACCCATCGGCGCGGGATGCGCTCGGAGCAGCCGAGCAAGCGTCGGGCCAGCACCAGGGCCGCGGCCTGGTGGACGCTGAGCCCGTAACGCTCCATGAACTTGACCCGGCCAATCACCGAACTGAAGGCCGGGCTCACCTGTTGTACTTCCACTCCCTGCCGGTATCCGCGGGAGAGGAAGCACGCCTTGGTCTTGCCGTAGCTGAAAGATGAAAGCATCCGGCTGTACTTGCGGGACTCGCCCTCCAAAGCGGCTTTCTTCTGCCGGAAGTCCAGCCTCTCGATGACGATGGGCTTGCCCGCCTCGCGGGCGTAGGCCGCCACGGTGGCAACGGCGTCGCCGACAATGGCCTCGGCCTGGTGCTGCGACTTGCCGTAGGTGACCAACGGCACACTGAAAGAGTGCAGCGGATTGCCCGACGCGTCGGTTTCCGCCACCGCCAAGTGGTCGGCGTTCAGGTCCACGCCGATGGCGCCACGCCGGTGGTCCGTTACTACCGGCACGTCCATCATGTGGGTGGTGGCGAACACCCGCCAACCCCTCTCGTCCCGCTTGAACCGGTAGCTGATGGCCTGACCCAGTTCGGTCTCGCGCACTGCCTGTTCCCCATGCTCACGCCGGTGCCGAGCGTACTCAGCGTTGTTGCCCAACGCGGCGAGCATCTGCTCGTGACCGTGGGTGAAGCGCACGCCCTCGATGGTTAGGTACTTGCCATGCTGTACCGGCAGGCAGTCCGGCATCCTGAGCCGCAGGGTCAGCGTGCCGTCATCAGCCACGGTGGCCACGCAGAGCTGACACCCCGCCGTCTCGTCCCGGCTGCCCAGCACGAAGAACTCGTCGCTGCGCACCTCACGCCAGTCCCTGAGCCATTCCTCGTGGCTGCCGTAACCGTTGACCTTGAGGTGGTGCTGCTTACGCCACAGCCGCTTCGACCCGAAACACAGCCGCACCCGCTCCTCCGCAATGTCATCTTCCAGTGCAGCCAGCCTGTGTCGAAGACTGGCCAACCGCCGTTTCTTCTGGTGAACCTGATCGAGGCGGCCATGTTCGACGGCATCGGAAACCTGCCGCTCAGCCCGAGCAATCCGCCGGCCCAGGCTGTCCAGCCGCAGCTTCTGCTGCTCCTTGACCGACGCCACCTTGCCTTCCAGCGACACCCGCACTCCGTTGAACTTCCTGGCCGGTATCCCGTATCGCTTCAGGTACTCGCTCTTCAGGGACGTGGCCGACCGGCCAGCCAACACTGCGGCGAACAACTTCCGTTGCACGCGACCGTAAAGCTCGCCGTAAGCCGATAACGCCGCGTCGCCAGCCTCAAGATCAGTGCCCGCGTACTCGCGGACCCGCGTATGATAGGTTGCGGTAAACCGCTTTCCACCGGAGCTACTTTGAGTAGATGACCGGACGTTCCTTTTGCCGAGTACCATGGCTACAGGATACCAGAACGCGGGTTCCGATACTCTCAGCCCATGTCACCTCATCGAACCGTCAACAACCATAGCGTACTATCACCTACTAAATCTCGAACAGTTGGCAACCCTACAGGTACCTGAGCGCTGACCCGGCGGTTTCGCCGCGGGTGTAGCGGCCGACCATGCCGCCGCCCTGTTTCCAGCGGCCCTGGCGTTCGATCTCGTGGGTGGGGGCGCCGTTCTGGGCCATACGCCGGGCCATGCCGACGCGCCCGCTGTGGCCGCTGAAGAACTCCCAGTTCTCCAGCCCC
The DNA here is from genome assembly GCA_002238825.1 of SAR202 cluster bacterium bin87. Lineage (GTDB taxonomy): Bacteria > Chloroflexota > Dehalococcoidia > Lucifugimonadales > UBA3495 > Bin87. The sequence goes on from MPNC01000010.1 coordinate 17,323, forward strand.
GCGGCCCGGGCGATGGCCTTCACCCGCCGGGCGATCTGCGACTCCGACACCCCGAACACCTTCTCCCCGCCGGCCACCCCCGCCGGCCGGATGGCGGAAAGGGCCTTCATCGCGGCGGGGGTGATAGCGACGGTGGCGCCCTGGGCCTCGACGTCGGTCTTCGAGCGAATGACGGTGATGCGGCCCGAGCCGTCCTCCCAGCCCTGCACGTCGCCCCAGGTCAGCGCGGCCGCCTCGGAACGCCGCAATCCTGCGTCGGACAGCACGGCCACCAATGCCACGTCAAACTGCCCTCTTTCCTCGGCCTGCTTCGCCGTCTCGAACCCGCGGCCTCGCCGTCTGGGCTGGACGGCGGTGAGGCGGATCACGGCGAGCACGTCGGCGGTGAGGGCGCCGGACTGGCGCTGGGGTTTCGAGAGGCGCCGTCCCCATCCCTTCAGGGAGGCGCGCACACCCGGGTCCCGGCAGGGAGACTCCAGCTTCGCCCACTCGTGCGCTTTCGAGATGGCGGAGGTAGCCAGGCGCAGGGTGGCGATGGAGGCGTCGGAGTTTGCCCGGGCGGCCAGGTAGCGGGCCACGGTGAGGGGCTCGGCGGGCAGGGACGTGAGGCCCACCTCGTCGCACCAGCCGGTGAAGATGCGCCACTGGGTCCCGTAGGTCCGGCGAGTGTTGTCGGCGAGTACTGACTCCAGAGACGAAGCCACGCCCTGGTCGGCGGCCCGCAGCGCCGGCGCCGACGGAGTCTGCTGGGGAACTATCTGCGAGTGGCTGGCGGCGGTGGTCATAAGGGCGCTCCATCAAAATGAAACGGGAAACGGGTTATTGGTGCGGGGCGATGCGGCTCACGGTCCATGGCCGGACCTTTCATTGCAGGCGGCCAGGTCGTACCCGTTGAGCTGGCGGATGCGTTCCCACAGGGCGCCCCGGTCGATTTCCAGGTCACGCCACATGGCGGGCACGTCCGCAATGGGATCGGTCACCACCACCTCGCAGCCACAGTCGGAGTATTGGTCAATCTGGCCAAGATCGCTCCGGAACCGGTGGTTCCAGCCGGCGTCGTGCCGGGCGATTGATCCGGCCGTCTCCGCCACCGAGTCCCGGGGGTAGATGACGCCCAGGATGGACAAAAGCGCCGCGCCCGAGTTCCAGAGCAGTCCATGGGCGTCCCGTCCCTGGTCGGTGTGGACGTTGCTGCGGTGGCGGCCCTCGGGCAGGTCGCCCTGGGCGTACCAGGGGAAGTGGGTTCGCTGCGCCCGGATGCCATCATGTAACCGGGCCGCGCGCCGGAGGCGCTCCAGGGTAACCAGCTCCCACTCGTTGGATGTGTCGCCATCGTGTCGGAACCGGACCTCCGCGCCGGGATCCCTGGTGTAGATGAGTCCTTCTCGGGCCGCTCTGGCCATGACGTGGTTCAGGGTGCGGCGCCCGGCGATGTACTCCGCCGGCGTCTTGACCATCTGTCCATCCACCACCCCGTGATGGGGGCTGTGGTAGTCACGGTATCCCGGGTAGTGTCGTTCCCTGAGCTGCCAGAGAACTTCGAGAACGCTTTCGCGCTCCTCTTCACCGTCACCGGCGCCGTGGACGATGATCATGTCCAGATCGGACTGCTCATCCCAGCCGCCGGTGGCCCGGGAGCCGAATAGGACGACGGCCTGGGCGTCGGTCTCGGCCACCAGGTCCCGACAGAGATCGATTGCGGCCGGGTCGGGGTCCGGGTGGACCAAGGCCGGCATCTGGTCAAAGGTGCGGTGTCGTCTCACCGGCGGCATGGGATGGTCTCCGGCCGGCCGGAGCGCCGGCGGGCGGGCTGTAGGTGGTTGTCAACGGCGTTCACGGGCGAGCCTCCGGCGGTGGGTTTTTAGGGGCAGTCTGGGGGGCAAAAAATGCGCGATAACCCTGATTATCGCGCAGCGAACGCGCGTGCGCAACCGGGCATTTTCACCGTTGTTTGCCTGACCACGGCGGGCCGAAATAGCCCCGATGACGGGTTTTATGCCGCCGACCCCGCCGTGACCATCCGGTCGCGCCCCGCGACCACGTTCAGGACCGCGTCGGCGCCCACGGCCACCAATGCTTGGGCATCCATTCCATTGGTATCCATACCGATCCATTGGAATGGACGCCGTCATGGAATGGATCGCCATCCATTGCATTGGAATCCAATGGATAACAATGGAGACCAGTCCACGGCCCGGGGAAGGGAACAAACCGAGCCTCGGGGCGTGCCCACTACACTTCCGGCTACGAATGTCCCGCGTCAACCATTCTTGCCGATTTATCGTCGATTGGTTTTGCCGGTTCACCTCCTCGGCCGCGGCAGTCTCGCCGCGCTGCTGGGCTGCATCGGTCTGGTAGCTGGGGACGTCAAACTCCAGGATGACGGAGTGGTGGACGACCCGGTCAATCGCCGCGGCGGTGGCCATGGGGTTCGCGAAGATGCGCTCCCACTCCGAGAAGACCAGGTTGGACGTGATGCCCAGCGACCTGCGTTTGTAGCGTTCTGCGATGAGGCAACGGGACGGGCAGGCCGTCGCCGCGCAAAGTCAGCGGCCAGCTGTGCAGCGAGACCACCGGTATGCCATAGCTGAGGGCGTAGGCGATTTCCGACAGGGTTCCGAAGGCTCCGCCGCCGGCGATGACCGCCTGTCCCGTGCTGACCACCGCGACGTTCCGGGCAAACCCCATGTTGGTGGCCACGGGGAAGTCCACCCACTCGTTTGCGGTGCACGGCGACCCGCCCGGCAGGATGCCGATGGTGGTGCCGTTCTCTGACTTGGATCCCTTGCACACCGCTTCCATCACACCGGTGAGACCGCCGCATACCAGCGTGATGCCCCGGCGGGCTAACTCCTGGCCGACGCCCTCGGCCAGCGCGTACACGTGGGGCGGCGGGTCGTAGTTGCCGATTACTGCGATGATCATTGCGTTTTACCTCTGCTTGAATGGAAATCGTCACTCCGGCGAAAGCCGGAATCCAAGTAGTGGGCTACTGCCAACTAGGCCCGGCGAACATCTTCTCCCCGGCGTCACCGGCGAAGTAACGCCAGCGCCTACGCAGTCGGGGCTGTGACTGGGAAGACCCGGTCGGCGGATACTCGTTCGGGCGCATAACCCATCGCCCACTGCACCTGACGCAGCAATTACCTGAGCTTGGCCCAGGGCATCCACTGCCCTAAACCGGTTGCCTCCATCTCACGGGAGGACGGTGACTTCGCCAGTGGCGATGATGCCATCAACGTTGATGACCACGCTGTACACCCGAGGATTCAGATTGGGGGTCGGTACGCTAATGGTGACGTTGCCGTTGCGGTCGGTGCTGGCGCCGAGATCGCCGTAGCGAAAGCCGCCGACATCCACGTAGTTAACCCCCGCGTTCACCGGCATGTTGCTGGCGGTGATGGTGAGCATGTCACCGGGCCGGCCTTCGGCGGGGGACACCTCGATGGTCGCGGCAGGCACCGTAAAGGAGGTTATCTTGACCACGTCTTCGTAGGTCATCCTCACTTGGACGGTGCTGGGAATCGCCACGTAGAGATGCACCCGGTGCTCCTGGGTGACTCGCCCTGACGCGTCGGCGTAGAGGATGTATGCCCGGCCGCGGCCGGAGTCCGCTACCTCGAGTATGATGGCCACCAATGCAGGACTATCGGGGTTGTCTACGGGCCAGTTCTGGCCGGTGATGGTGATAAGGTCTGTGGGGCCGGCTACGTCGGGGGTTACCGTGACGGTGGGTTCGGGGATGTTGATGTTCACGTCGGCGACGAAGCCCTCGCTGTCTTCAACGCTCAGCGTGTGAGTGCCGGGAATCAGGGTCGGGTTGGTGCCATGATAGAAAGCAGGCCACAGAATGATGGTAGCCACGAACTGGCCGGAGTTGGAAACCTGCACACCTTTCATCCCGCCGATGGAGCAACTCGCAGAAGTGGAGCCATCGTTAACTATCACCGGCACGCCGGACAATTGGATGTTTTCGGCAGGGATGCAGGACTGGGTGCCGAAGCGGCTGCCAGTGATGGTGATGGTCTCGTTGGGCAGCACTTCGGTCTTGCTGACACTGAGTTCACTGCCGTTGATGATAATCTTGCTGTTCGCGCTGACGTTGCCCCACCTGGCGTCGATGCGAAACGTGCCTTCAAAACCGCCGGGGACATTGAAGGTGGCCGTGCCGGAACCGTCCGTGTGGATGGCGCTGCTGTTGACTCTGACGCTGTTATTCCTCCCACCGGCCACGTACAAGCTCTGGTCAGCGATTTTCAGCTCGCTGAAGGCAGCACCGGGATTGGGAAAGTCTTGGGCGAACACGCTCACCGTGTCGCCGGAGCTGACTTCGCTGGGAACCACCGTGATCCTTGCTTCCAGCTTGAACTGTTCAATATCGGTGTCAGACATCTGGCCTTCGTCATCAATCATGCAGATGTAGTTTTGATCCCCGGGCCTGAATGTGGGTACCGTGACCTCGAAGGTTAAGGCGACCCTGCCTTCGCTATCAACCACGGACTGGCCTGCCAGAGCACCGTTGCGGACGATGTCCTCACATGCCATTCCTGGCGTGGGTGCTTGGCTAAGGACATACACTGAAGCGGTTGCACCGCTGTTGAAACCGGCGCCGATGACAGTCAGCAGATAGCCTCGGGTGTTGTCCATGTCGGACAAGCTGATTCTGGCCGTAGCCCCGGGGACGTTGAGAGTGATATCCGGCTCACAGGCGATGCCGTCTCCATCAGGGTCAAGTGCCGGGCGGTAAATCGGGCTGCCGCGCTTCACTCCACCAGGGTAATGCGCTCGCACCGCGTCGCAGTCCGGGTACATGCTGACGAAATCAAAACTGGGCGCGGGTCCGGGAGCGCCGCCGCGGTCGGTTACCGTATGGAACGTCCAGCGGGGGTTGCTCGGCCAGGAAAATTCGCTGCTGACGCCGCCGGCGGCACCGGTGTCAACGAAATTGCTACTGGTCAACACCGTAAAGGCGTGGTAGGCATCCTGCTCTAATCTTCTGACGGTGTATTCTGCCCGGCCATTGGAAACCTGGATGTTACGGGCGTTTTCATCAACATAGATGAATGCACTGATCCAATCGCCGGTCACGCTGGCTTTGGCCAGCGGGTAATCCGTTTCCATGTTGACGTACCCGATGCGGTAATGCGTGGTACCGAGCACGGCGTCCCAGGACACCACAACCTCCCCAGGATTTATGCCGTCGCGGATCGCAATGTTGCCGGTGGCCGGAGCGCCGGCGCCGGATTGGGCGAGGGCGATGCTGCCACCCACGAGAAAGACAGCAGCCATAACCAGCACGACAATGATCGTTTTCAGCGATTTCATGATTCATCCTATTGCAGCAGGCCCTGGATCCCATTTCCCCGGTCAGTACCGCAGCAGGTGGGTCGGTATCAGTTGCCCACCCACCGGGTCGACAGCCAGCCCTGCTTCCTCCAGGGTGACTACCCCCAACAAGCTGGGTTCGCCCGGTTCGGCGAATATGACCGGCGTGGGGAACTCCAAACCCTCCAGCCTGACGGTGGTGTGGGCGACGTCCACTGGGACGATCCGTCCGTCGGCTGTCACTGAGGGCATTGACCTTTCAACCCGCACGCCCAGCCTTTGCAGCATTTCTCTGGGCACCGCGGTGAACGTTGAGCCGGTATCGACAGTGACCTCGAGTTCCTCGAACTGCCGTTCCTGTAGGGCGCCGACTCCTATGGTCACTGTTACCGTTCCCATCGTGTTCCTCCTCAGACTGTAACCCTTGATTGCTTTGCGCCCCACCACGACTCCAGTTTTGTGGGTTGGCGTCCACGGCGACTGCGGCCTCCGCGTTCAAATACGCGCACAACTGGTGATGCGCTACCAACCAGGACGGTTGCGTCGGCGAACCAAGCTGCGAAACTCGGCCACGGTCCAGCCGGCCTGCACGATGATGCTGCCCATGGTGCCGGGCGCGATGTCCCTCCCGGGGTGGCGAGGGATTGGTACCCTCCTGCCGTCCTTTTCCGCAATGGCGTGTTTCGAGCCCTGCGTAATGGTCCAGCCGTCGTTGCGAAAAGCGCGCAGGACCTCGGTGATGGTGAATCCCGGGACTCGCGGCGGCATCAGGCGCCCGAGACCTGGTCCCGGAGCGCGACGTAGGTTGTCTCCAGACTGCCGAGAACCGCTTCGTCGTACGGATCTCGCCGGAGGGCGGCGTCATAATCGGCAATGGCCCGGTCGTAATCCCTCTTGTTGAAGTAGGCGTCGCCCCGTCTGCCGTAGGCTGCGGCACAGTTGGGGTCGAGGGATATCGCAGTATCGTAGTCGGCGACGGCCCGGTCGTCATCTCCCTTGTTCAGGTAGGCGTTACCCCGTTCCACGAAGGTCTTGGGGTTGGCGGCGTCCCGGAGCAAGACCTCGTCGCAACGGCGAATAATCGCGTCCCAATCCACGGGGCGCACGGTGGATTTCTCGACCGTACAACCATCGCTGGAGTACTCGGCGAGCGCGCGGGCCATGGCGTCAGGGTCGCGCGGCGCTTCCTCGCCGTCGCCGGCAAAGCCGTCCAGGTAAAGAGCAATGGCCTCGGCAATCATTTCCAGCGCTTCCTCGCGGGTGTCGCCTTGGCTGGCGCAGCCGAGCGTGGGACAGACTACCGCGTAGCCCGGCTCCTCGGGGTGACTGAGCAGCAGTACGCCGTACTCATACGGCCCGGCCGACGGCTCGGCGTCCGGGTTCTGCCGGATGCAGGTCGACATAGGATCCTCCGTCGGACGTGGTGGATACAACAGCGCGGGGTCTAAAGTCACGTCCAGTGTATCAGCAGCGGATACCCATTCCAAAACCCCCAAATATATCAAAAGACATATAAAATGGGACCTTAAAAATACTCTAACAATACGGTTGATGGTATAGCGTCCGGACAGTCTTTCCTGCCCGGACGGAGACTGTGGGGCTGGGGCAGACGGGCCGGGATGGAGCCTGATCCGGGTGTCCTGGCTGGACAAGTCACCGCGACGCTTGGGTTTAAAACGCCGCGTTGAACCAGCCGGAAGGCCGGCTAACTGGACGAGGAGCACGGCACAAGAATGTGTGACTTCCGTTGCACAGGGCATGAAAGCGCTCGGCCTGCTGTAGCTTGTCCTCCCCCCAGCATTGCGCCCTCATTCTCGGAATGCGAGGAGTTTACAAGACATGAAACGCATACTTGCTCCTGCCGTCGTCTTCATACTGCTGGCCACCATCGTTGCTGCTGGCGGGTTGACCCTTTCCGGCATCGTCCTCGCCGAGCAGAACGGCGTGCCGCCCGTCAGCAACTTTGCGGTTTGCAGCGGGCCACAAGCGGGCGAGGTCATCATCTCCTGGGACTCCGTGCCCCAAGCCACCTACTACCGCATCGGATACGTCAACATGGTGAAGGACTATCCCCGGGCCAAGGCTAGCGCGACGGGCGAATGGATTGAGGCTTTCGTCTATGTTGACGTGAACGCGCGGAACATCCCGGTGAGCGGCGGGCGGGGACAGTACGCCCTGCGCCGGCTGGTCCAGGGCGACCGTCACGCCTTCACCGTGCTGACCAGCAACAACGTGGTCAACACGGCTGAGACCATCAGCGGCGCGTACTCTTGGCCCCAGAACCCGCGCTGGGAGTTTTTGACGGTTGCCGACCCGGAGCCTGGTTGCACTGACGCCACAGCGGGACCTGCAGCTGCTCCAACCTCACCGCCCGAAGGTGATTACGACGTCGACAACGACGGGCTTGTTGCGATATCCAACCTGGCGCAACTGGACGCCATGAGGCACGATCTGGACGGTGATGGCTCAGCCACCCACCCGGACTATGCCTTGGCCTTCCCCAATGCCCTTGCAGACATGGGCTGCCCGGGTACGGGTTGCATCGGATACGAGCTAACCGCCAACCTGGATTTTGACACCAACGGCAGCGACCATGCCGACGCCGGTGATGCTTACTGGAACGGCGGATGGGGCTGGACGCCTATCGGCGATCCTGATGAATCATTCCGCTGGAACGCGGTTTTCGACGGTGGCGGGCATACCATCTCCAACCTGTACATCGATTGGGGAGATACCAACCACGTCGGGTTGTTCCGGGCTACCGGCTCCGACAGCGAGATTCGAAATGTGGGGCTGGATGCGGTTAATGTAACCGGCAACACCGGCGTGGGAGGCCTGGTCGGCAGCAATAACGGTGCGATCGCCAGCAGCTATACTACAGGCAAAGTCACCGGCAATGGCAGTTCTGTAGGCGGCTTGGTCGGAGGCAGCCACGGGGCAATCGCTGACAGCTACTCCACTGCCAATGTATCCGGCAAAGGCAATGATGTCGGCGGCCTGGCAGGTAGTATCGGCGGTGATGTTGCAATCACTGCCAACTATGCTACCGGGGACGTCGCCGGCGAGGGCGATTACGCCGGCGGGTTGATCGGAAGGAATGGCAACAACGTTGCAATCACCGCCAGTTATGCTACCGGCAACGTGTCCGGCAAGAACTACGTGGGTGGCCTGGTAGGGAGCAGTAACCCGGGCAGCAGCATCAGAGCCAGCTATGCAATGAGCCATGTAACGGGCCGCTACAGTGTTAGGCGCTTTCGCACCAGTGGAAACGTAAGGTCTGTGTCGCACGGCGAAAATATCGGTGGCTTGGTTGGTTATAGCAATGACACTGCGATCAGCGCCAGCTACGCCATGAGTACCGTATCCGGCGGCGACACGGCAGTCGGCGGTCTGGTTGGCGGCACCTCTGGTGGAGCGGTTGTAACCAGCTACTCTGCTACTGGAGGAACGTATAACTATGCGTCTGAAGGCAGGTTGAAGAGCGCACGTGTTGGAGGTTTGACCGGCCAAACTGACGACGAAACCTCCTTCACTGACAGTTATTGGGACACCCAAGTTGCCGGGCTAACGGGCGGAAGAGGTAAGACCACACGCGAGTTGCAAGCACCCACCGCCAACACCGGCATCTATGTCAACTGGAGCCCGGACTGGTGGGATTTTGGCACGGTGCGCCAGTACCCGGCACTGAAGTACGGCGGCCTGGACGTTGCCCGCCAGCGCCGATAACCTCGGTGGCGGGATTTGACAATCGCGATTGGTGGTGGTGGTGCGCTTGGTACTTGCCCCTAACCCCCAATCCACCGAAAGGATGAGTGTGGCGGCGTGATGCAGGGATGAGAAAGTGCTCCCGGCTTCGGGGTTAATGGTTTTTGAAACAAGAAACCAGCCCGAAACGAGGAGCACCCAACGGATGCCACCGCCTGAGCACCCCGACCGCATCCACGTTGCCTTTGATGACTACCTCCTGGTGGCCAATGCCGGATTGCTGTTGCCGGTCGCCTTGGCCCGCCACCTGGGACTGGTGGATCGCAACGTTGACTTGGACCACGCCCCCGGGCAAGCCAACGCCGGCGACAAGATGCAGATCCTTCCCGAATTGCTGCTACGGTTGCATCTTCTTCCGATACTTCTCCGCCGTTTGATGGAGGTCAGCCATCTACACGGCTGAATTTGCCATCGCCGTTCACATTATGTTGGCAACCACGCTGGTACTGCGTTTGGTTCGCCCAACATCCATTACATCGGGCAGGGCGGACTGGTCCGTGACGACGGCGCCCGCGATCCGGCTGATGAGCAGCCGTGGCCACATTGGTTCGGGCAGACATAGGCCTCGTCCGGGCCGTCACGCCGGCGGTCCAGAGACCGGCCGCAGCTTCCGCTCTGATCACTTACCTACGGTTTGTGCCTGGCTCTTCGGGCATTTCTTGGCCGGACTGGCGAGACTCCCGAAATTGCGCGTCGTCCAGTATCTCGAATGTGGTCTGCGGATTAATCGACAGCTGGTCTTCGTCACGGGTGATCAAGCATTCGGCCATGCCCGTGATGGCCAGATCAATGAATTTCTGGTCACTCGTGTCCCTGCATTGGGGAGCGTTTTCGGGCACTGAGAGTTCCACCGTCTCGCACCACGGTTCGTAATGGGCCATTGCCCTTCTGACGAATTGTCGCGCGCGCATCGGATGTGGGGTCGGGCTGTGGCGGAGGAGTGGCTCCCTCAGTTCGGTCATCGTTTCGGCATTTACAAGCGGCTTGATTATCCCTGACTTCCAGAGTTGCACCAGCCAATGGTTGTCGATGCCCTCGTGGGTCAGTATCGGGACGGTTACGCTGCTGTCTATCACTGCTCTTAGCTGAGGGCTACGCGGCTCCCTCATCCATATGCCTGCTGCATTTCTGCATCGAATTGGAGATCTTCCAGTTCGGCGGCTTTCCTGAAGTCCGAGTAGGCGTGTTGCAGGCGGCCCATCTCTTCGAGTGCGATGCCGCGGTTTTGGTACAGCAGTGGGTTGTTGGGGTCCAGCAGGACTGCTGCGTCGAACAGGTCATGGGCTTTGGCCGGCAATCCCACTTCCAGGAAAAGGACACCAGCGTTGTTGTAATGGATCGGATCGTCGGGCGCCAGTTCCAGTGCCTGCAACAAGTCAAGGCGGGCGGCCTCGAACTCTTCTTTCTCGATGAGGGTCAGGGCGCGGTTGGTGTAGGCGATGTCGAGGTCCGGCTCCAGGCGGATCGCCATGTTCAGATGGACCAGCGCATTCTCGACGTCGCCGATTTCCAGGTAGAGCAGACCGATGTTGTTGTACGGCAGCGCGAAGTCTTCGTCCTGCGCTATGGCTGCCATGAAGTTGCGGAAGGCCCCGGGGTAGTCCTGCATATTCAGGCACTGCATACCCAGGTTGTTGCGTCGCAGGGCCAGTTCGTCGGTGGGAATCTCGTACTCTCTGTACGGCTGTTGCATGAGGTAGAGGCCACGGCCCGCCTTCGCAATCCGCAGCATGATGTCGTCCTGCCTTCCCGGTGGTGCATGGACGTTCAGTTGCAACAGCGCCGCGCGGCTTCTCCGGTGGAACTGAGAGGCCCAGTCAGGGACGCTCGCCGGCAGTGGAACGTCATCTCCTTCCACGGGCTTCGGGAACCGTCGGTAGTTGTAGTCGCTGCGCACGTGTCTCATCGTTGCCGCGCTCCGCGCTGGTGGGGTAGTTGAGGCTTTTCAGATCACGTTTCCACCGTTCAGTATCTGTTTTGGTACGATCGGTTCATTGATGATCATTTGCCCAATTATCGCGCGGCGAACGAAAGTGCGCAAGCGGATGCGAGACGGCGGTTTCACCGTCGTTTGCCTGACCACCGGAGGCCGCGAAACCGCTCGTCGCGGAGGACCGCCGTGGTCCGCCCGCGGCGGAGCGCCGGATCCTGCCGCGGGAACACGTCGTCAACCGCCCGGGCGGCGGCGGCGACGAATGGATAGGCATCCATTGCAATGGTATCCATACCTGTCCATTGGAATGGACGGCGGCATGGATTGGATTGGTTACCAATCCAATTGAGTCCATTGCATACCATTGGGTGGGATTGCGTGCCGGGCGCCCTCCCGGGATAACCGCAAAGGGGCGCCGGAGGGTTTCACTACAATCCGGTTGACGCGACCAATCACCCGGAGGTGAAGACCGTGCCCCAATGTGTTGCCTGCGGCGCCGAGCTGGAGCCGCCCGTGCGTGTGCCCCACACCATCTACGTCAAGAAGCTCTACCGGATCGGCGGCCAGGACTACTGCCGCCATCACGTCATCAGGCCCTCGGTGGCCGCCGGCGTCATCGCCGAGGTCAGAGCCGGCGCCGGACCAGTGGCGCCAGTTTCCCGGGGAGTAGTAGGTCCGCCGTAACGTGCCCGACGCCGTGTCCATATGGACTGGTATGCGTCATCACCCATCACTTGTCCTGAAGATCAGAACCGCCGAGATCAAGTCTTGGCCCATGCCGGAGAACGGGTAGAACAGACCGTCGTTGTCCACTCCGGCAAACGAGCGGTCAAGCAGCCGCGCAGTGTCGTCGCTGGGAGGTGACTGATGCCGGGCATGCCGATGGGCGCGGCGCCGGTCAACAACGTCCTCAGGATGGTGCACGGCGACCTCTCCACAGCTCCGTCAGCCGGCCTTTTGGTATCATCAAACGCGCGCCCGTTTCCGTTTCGTCACGGCCGGCCATAGGAATGATGAAATGACCGATACCTACACCCTCCATTTACATAATTTCAGGTCGATCCGGGACGCCAAAGTTGAAATAGCGCCGCTGACCGTGGTGTACGGTCCAAACGGCTCGGGCAAGTCCTCGCTGATCTACGGCCTGCTGACGCTGAAGAACTTCCTGACCAATCCCAGTCAGAACCTGGCCAGCCTGTTCTCCTACCCGTCAATCAGCCTGGGCGGGTGGCAGGAAGTCGTGCATCGCCACGCTGTGGACAAGGAAGTGTCGCTCTCCATCGGCTTCTCAAACAATACAGAGGACTTTTCCCCCAGGTTCACCCTGACGCTGGGTCAATCCGGTGGATCCGCCGAGGTGGCTTTTGAAATTATTGACCGCGACCACATCCCCGTATGGCCCGAACGCCTGGACCTGTCCATAGCGATCCCCTACGACGCCAATCAACAGGTCGACCACAACGTCAAAATGGTTGGGGAGAGCGGGTCCGCCAGTCTGGAAGGTACGCTGATCTGGAACGGCATAGCGCTTTCGACCCAAACGTCCGGCGGTCCCGGCGAACTTCCCGTTCTGGTCAGATTGCTCAACGAGAGAATCAACCTGCCGATGGAGTTGGCGAGACAGACCGGGTTCGTGCCGCTGCGGCGCGGATTTTCAAAGCCGACCTATGGTCTGTCCAGCGTGACATCCGCGCTGGCCACCGAGGATGAGGTCGCCTCTCTATTGGCATCGACCAGCGAGAGGTTCCGGCAGTATGACGTCAGCAGATACATTGAGCGCATTGCGCATCGGCGGGTGATGACCCAGGCTCAGATCGGCACGTCGGTGTTCACCATTGACTCCATACCAACCGGCTCCGGAGTGGCGGCTTCGATCGTCAACGAGGGCTTCGGGATCAACCAGCTGCTGTATCTGCTGACCATCTGCCTGTACTCCCCGTTCAAAATCGTGGCGATTGAGGAGCCCGAAATCCACCTTCATCCGTCGATGGTGAGAGAACTCGCCCGCGCGATGGTCACAATCGCCGCCAACGAGGACCGGCGGCTGATCGTATCCACCCACAGCGAGGTGTTCGTCACCGCGCTATTGGCACAGATCGCGGCAGGCGAGGCCAGCGTTGACGACATCTCATTCATCCTGGCGGAGAACCGGGATGGGGAGAGCACGTTCACGCCGCAGAGGGCGACGCCGGACGGACAGATTGAAGGAGGGCTGGGAGCGTTCATGGCGTCGGAGGTCGGAGACCTGGCGGCGCTGCTGGGCATCAGTGATTAGGGGAAGGCCTGCCGGCCATGTTACTGGTACTGAATGAGTGGGTGTTCCACGACCTGCTGTTCGATAACGGTGATCCGGCCTTTCGGGAGACGGCGCGGTTTCTGATAGCGTTGCAGGCATCCGAAGACGTTCTGGTCATCCCGGCCGAGGAACGGTGGAAGCGAAAGGCATTCCAGCTCATGACAATGTCCGACACGCGCCGGAGACTGATCAGCAGGTTGTTGCACAGCCTGCTGCGGAATTCGGACCGTACCATTCGCATTCAACCCGAGGAGAACCCGCAGATCCCCCAGGAACTGCTCGACCTGCTGCCCCGCGAGGACGTCTACCTGGTGCAGGCTTACGTCGCAGCCGGGGCGGACCTTCTCGTCACCACTGACCAGGGACTTTACTGTGCCATCGGTGATCACGGTGTCGTCAACTGCCGGATGCGCGAAGACTTCCTGGCGGAGTATCCATCGCCAAGCAGCAGCAAGTGAATCATCGGAGTGGACCACCATCAAGAGCCGGACCATCATAGCCTTCGCAGTTTTGCTGTTAGTTGTCATCTGCGCGGTAGCAAGCCAGCATTCCCCGCCGGTATCGGTCTCGGCGCAGGGGCCGAACCCGGGCGGCGGCGGGGCACCCGTTCCGGCTGATGGCATCTTCAGCCGCAGCACCTCTGCCCATGCCAACGTGAAGTTGCGATTGACCGTAGGCAGCCTGCCCGCAGACATGGCCGTCGGCAGCTCCGTGGAATTGTATCTGGAGGACGACTTCCAGGTGCCGGACGCGGTCGGCTCAAGCAGTGTGTACTTCGTGCTTGCCAACCCGACTTCTCGCCAAACCGGTTCTGGCGCCCGCATCTACGCCGCTAACGCAGCGGTGATACGCGACGGTCCTCATCTGGGGGGCAACCGTGACTGGTCTCTACAGGTGACCATTCCCGATTTGTGCACCAGCCCGGCCAACGAGTGCGCAGGCCCCAATGGACCCATGCAGGGACAGACGCTGACGCTGGTTATCGACGATGACGCTGGCATCAAGAACCCCAGCGAGGCGGGCAGCTACCGAGTGGGCTACTCGCTGCTTGGTCCGGCAGATGATGGCAACCGGGGACCGGAATTTCTTCTGGAAGACTTGCCGATCAATGCGAAGATTTCCCTGTCCGATGCTGACAACAGACGCGGCTATGCGCTCACTGTGACCGGGTCGGGCTTCAACGACGGAACCGCCGCCGAGGTGTACGTCCTGCACGATCCGGGCGTGGGCGCTGACGCGTTTGACAACGGCGCCAACGAGGCCGCCCTATGCGAGAGGATCGTTCAATGGGGTACCCAGGTCGGCGGGGCTCCAGTAAGCAGTGATGACCGGGTTTCGGTCACCTTCAAGGTTGCGGCGCCGACCTTCGCTCCCGGAAACGCCAACTATATCTGCATGGTTGACGGCGAAGGCAGAATGTCTCAAACCGACGTGGAGCGGTTCCACCTGGAGCCTTCGATTCGCGTCAGCCCATCCACTGTCCGGGCTGGCGACGCTGTCACCATCTTTGCGCACGATTTTCCCAACGCAGGAGCCGGGTTCACCGAGCTGGAACTGGCTGGCCGAACGGCGGCCGCCTCAGTGACCAGTTGGAGCTTCATCAGCGGCGATGCCTCCGCCACGGCGACGTTCACCGTTCCCGACGATCTGGTGGGCGCCGTCAGCGTGGAAGCCGCCTGGGGTGAAACTTCCACGAGCGCCAGTTTGACCATAGTTGATCCAGACCAATCGCCGGTGCCCGAACCGGGTTATCCGCCCCCGGTCACAAACATCGCGATGCGCGACGGCAGTCAGCCCGGAGAAGTGGTCATCGCCTGGGATGCGGTACCGGAAGCGACCCATTACCGCATCGGCTACGTGAATATGGTTGCGGACTATCCCCTGGCCAAGGCCAGCCAGACCGGCAACTGGCTGGAGGCCTTTGTCTATGTGGATGTGGAAGCGTAGAACTTCACGGTGGTTGGAGGCCGGACCGAATACACCGTCCGCCGGCTGGCGCAGGGAGTGCGTCACGCGTTCACGGTGAGGACCGGCAATTCTCCCTATGGCGACTACACCTGGCCCAGCAATCCCCACTGGAAGTTCCACACGGTGGCTGATCGGGGTGGCGCCTGTCCAACTGCTGACACTGCGCAATCCAACACCGAACCGGCTTCGCCCGGACAATCGACCCCGACAGATTATTTGGACCAATTGTGGGACCGGTCTTGGAGCGGTCCCAGTCGCTCCCAGCGGGCCATTCAATGGGCGGGCACTCATTGGAACATCGCAGCGGTGGTTAGTGGCGGCGCGGTTCCGAGGGCGGGCATCATCGTCGCCCCTACCGGCGACTTCGCGGTGCGCGACGGCAGTCAGCCCGGAGAAGTGGTCATCGCCTGGGACGCGGTACCGGAAGCGACCCATTACCGCATCGGCTACGTGAATATGGTTGCGGACTATCCCCTGGCCAAGGCCAGCCAGACCGGCAACTGGCTGGAGGCCTTTGTCTATGTGGATATGGAAGCGCAGAACTTCACGGTAGTTGGGGGCCGGACCGAATACACCATCCGCCGGCTGGCGCAGGGAGTGCGTCACGCGTTCACGGTGAGGACCGGCAATTCTCCCTATGGCGACTACACCTGGCCCAGCAATCCGCGCTGGAAGTTCCACACGGTGGCTGATCGGAGTGGCTCCTGTCCGTCCGTGTCCCCGATGCCGGACCCGACATTTGAGACCGAGCGAGCTGCGTTGGCGGCTCTCTACGAAGCCACGGGAGGTGCACACTGGAGCAACAACACGAACTGGCTCAGCGAAAAACCCGTCGGAGATTGGTACGGGGTAGCCACAGACGACGCTGGACGGGTAATCCACGTCCATCTCCCCACTAACCAACTGAGCGGGTCGATCCCGTCCCAGCTGGCCAACCTGGCCAGCCTGTGGAGCTTGCAGATCGGCGGCAACGAACTGAGCGGGCCAATCCCGCCGCAGCTGGGCAACCTGGCCAGCCTGGGGTACCTGCATCTCGACGGCAACGAGCTGAGTGGGTCGATCCCGCCGCAGCTGGCCAACCTCGTGAACTTGGAGTATTTGGAGTTGGGTGGCAATGAGTTCTCAGGTTGCGTCCCGAGAGAACTGCGGGATGTGCGACTGCACGGCGTATCCCTGCCCGTCTGCGATGGCGCTTTGGTATGCACCGTGCACACCACCACCGATGGAATATTTGCGGAAGCCAAGTGGTCCGATGTTCCCACAGAACTCAACGGCAACCCTCTCACCGGTTATGAAGTTGTGTGGACCGTTTCCGGCATTGGCGGAACACGCAGTGAGCCTCTGGTCAGGTTGGGGAAGAGCCACACACAAACCTCTCTTACCGTTCCGGGAGCCGCGACGACACAGGCCGTACAGTTCTCACTCCGAGGAGTCTACATCCAGCAATCGGGAGAATACATCCATGAGTCCTGCGTGGACCACCAGTTGGAGCGCGCCACGTTGGTCTCGCTATACATCGCCACCGGCGGTGAGAGCTGGACGTACGATCACAACTGGCTCAGTCACCAGGAAGTCGGAGCATGGTCCGAGGTAAGAACCGGCCACAACGGCCGCGTGATCGGCCTGTCTTTCCATTATCGAGGTCTCAGCGGAGAGCTGCCAAAAAGTCTGGCCAACCTCCGCAGCCTGCGCAAGCTGGAACTCGTCGGCAACCAGCTGACCGGACCAATACCGGTGGAACTAAGCGAGCTCACCGGTCTCACGAGCTTGGATCTCAGTCAGAACCGGCTGAGCAGTCAGGTGCCGCTGCGGCTGGGCAACCTCCACGACTTGAGAGAGCTAAATCTCCACGGCAACCAGCTGACCGGACCGATCCCGCCGGAACTGGGTATGCTCGGCGACCTCACCGTACTGGACCTCGGAGACAACCTACTCACCGGTACGATTCCGCGGGAGTTGGCCGATTTAGCCGAACTGCAAGTTTTGGCCTTGGGGTACAACAAACTGAGCGGGGAAATTCCATCGGAACTCGGCAACCTTACAAAATTGCATACGCTATTCCTCAACTGGAATCAGCTGAGCGGGGAAATTCCGAAAGAATGGGGCAACATCCGAACCTGGCGAGAGTGGCGCATCATGTCATTTGCCGCGGTCTTTGACCCAGTAGACCACGAAAAAATGTTGCTGTTCTACGATTCTGTCATCCACTAACTGGTCAGCGAAAATGTCCTGGTGAAGGACGTTACGTTGAACCAAAAAGAACAAGCCAGACTCTCCGTGCTCAACTCCGTTTTGGAATACCAGGTTCCCATCGCCGATGCCGCCGAGTTGCTGGGCGTGACCCAGCGCCATGCGCGGCGGATGCTGGCCGCCTACCGCGAGCGTGGCGCCGCCGCGCTGGCCCACGGCAACCGGGGCCGCCGTCCCCACAACGCCACTTCACCAGGCGAGGCCGCCGCCGTGGTGCAACTGGCGACGGAGCGTTACGAGGGCGCCAACCACACCCACCTCACCGAGCCGCTCAGTGAGCGAGAAGGCATCGACCTGAGCCGGCCCACGGTGCGCCGCATTCTCACCAGGGCGGGCATCGGCAGTCCCCGCAGCCGGCGCTCTCCGCAGCACCGTTTTCGCCGCCAGCGGATGCCCCAGGCGGGGATGCTGATCCAGTTGGATGGCAGTCATCATGCCTGGTTGGAGGACCGAGGGCCCAAGTTCGCGCTGCTGCTGGCCGTGGACGACGCCACCAGCGCCGTGGTCAACGCCGTGTTTTGCACCAGCGAGACCACCGCTGGCTACTTCACCCTGCTGGAGGGCCTGATCGAGGGCTGGGGCATTCCATTGGCGCTGTACAGCGACCGCCACGCCGTGTTCAAGTACAACGCCCGAAAGCCGGAAACCGCCGCGGAGGCCACCCAGTTCACGAGATCATTGCAGGAACTGGGGATCCGGCAGATCTTCGCTCGCTCGCCGCAGGCCAAGGGCCGTGTGGAACGCGCGGCGGGGACCTTCCAGGACCCGCTGGTAACCGAACTGCGCCTGGCCGGCGCCAGGACCATGGATCAGGCCACGGCGGTGTTGCAGGAATTCCTGCCCCGCTACAACGCCCGCTTCGCCGTGCAACCCGACCATCCGGAATCGGCCTACCCTCCGGTGGACCCCGACCTGACCCTCTCCGAGATCCTGTGCTTCAAGGACACCCGCAAGGTGGGACGGGACAACACGGTGCAGTACAACTGGCGGGTCCTGCAGCTGCTGCCCGATCAGGAACGCACCAGCTACGCCGGACTGCGGGCGGAGGTGCTGGAACGTCCCGACGGAGAGCTCATCGTCAGGTACGAAGGCCGTCGCGTGGCCACACAGGAACCGCCGCCGCGCATGGGCGCCCTGTGGGCAGGCGTCACCGCCTGGTCTCCGGGGCCCGAACTGCGCGGGTGGTCAGCAGCGTGGGGGATCACCACATCAGCAGGTCGCAGCAGCAACACCTGGCCGCCCTGGAACCAGTGCGTCCGGCCGAGGCCGCAGCCAGGGGTAACGCCGACAAGATCGCCGGTGAGAAGGACGCTGCCAGCAAGGTATCTGACCCTTGGGAACGTACACCGACACCCACCCAGTTGGCCCGGTGGAAGGCGATCCGGCAGGCCAGGCTGAAAAGGCTATCCCTGCAGGCCATCTCACGGGAACTGGGCATTGCTCGAAACACTGTGCGCAAGTACGTCCACGCCGAAAAGCCGCCCACCAAGAAACTCAGCGCCAAAGAACGCGACAGGCTGATGGCCCTACGCAAATCCACCACCGTTGCCAACTAGCCATGCGGACATTTTCGCTTTCCATTTAATGGGACAGAATCGCTGGACAACAACAAATCTCGGTCAATGACGGTGAAAATTCACATGCTGACCGCGCTTTCGCATGCTACCTGAATCCGGAGTGTAAATCGTTCGGTCCCAGAGACTTTCGGAACCGTTCCACTTGGCCGGGCGTACTGGTGGTCGGGTCGGATGGTGCCCTATCAGTTGAACCGTCCGAGTGGTCAGTCGAGGAACAAAGCGTAACGTCGGGATGGCATATGGCAACCCTCGGTAATGACCGCCATGTCGTCATGCAGCAGGGTTTGCGCTTCCACATAGTTGGACAACCGACGGACCTGGCCGGTGTCCAGCCGGTAGACGAAGGCGCCGGCTGCGGATCTGTTGGCCAGTAATCTCGGGAAACCGCCGACGTCGCAAGGTTCTTTCTCCGCCCAGACCACATGATCCGCGGAAACCAGGGGCCGGGTATTCGAACGTCCCCCGGTGCCGACGTCGCGCTGTTCTCCGGTGCCCATGTCCAGGAGGACGATAAGCGACGAGCAGCTTTCCAGATACTGCTGCCAGACAACCAGATCACCGTGTATGGCAGGCGAGCCATTGTTGGTGCCCGTTTGCGCCAGCAGTTTCTCCTCGCCGGTAGCGAGGTTGTAGGAGTAGATGTCGCAGTGGCGGTCGGGCAGATTGTGGCAGCCTTCGTCGCGGGTCCCAATCTGGGGACTATCGCGATTATCGGACCACACCACGACATCGCCGTGTATTGACGGTTGCTTCTGGTTGCCAGCAATGACTGCGATCGGGATTTCACGGTCGTGGCTCAGATCATAAGCGTAGATGTCATAGCGCTCGCGGCGTTCTCGCAGCTCGTTGCGGTTGTCCTGCCAGACCAGCCAGGAGCCGGAGATGCGGAGGTGGCTCCGGTTGGCCGGCATGTCGGTGATACGGCGTTGCTCGCCGGTGAGCAGGTCCATCACGAACACGTCGGCGGTGTTTTTTGACCGACCATCGTCGCCAGGCAGCTGGATATCCTCACCTTCCTCGATCCATGCAATGTGGGCGTCGGACAACACAGGACCCCGCTTGTAGTGGCCGTCGTTCGTTAGTTGGCGCATGTCAGCGGTGCGGACGTTCACCAGCCACAATTCACCGTCTTCGTCCATGCCCACGGCGCTGTCGCCGTGCATGTCGGTAAGCATGCCGCGGGTGTCCAACTCCAAAACTCTGAACTCGGACGAGGACAACGGCGTCGGACGCGGTGTGCCAGGCGCAACAATGTGACACGCCAGGATGCCCACCAAGATTGCGAAAAGGATAGCCCAGTTTGTTCCTTTCACCCGCATCATCCCCGGCGCTGGGCGCTCCATCAAGCCAATACGTGCGAATTTCCGGATTGGTTGCGCCGCCTGTCGGAAAGGATTGCCGTCGCCGAACATATCCAGTATATCCGCCATGATCAGCCAGCTCTCCGTACCAATGTCCTTTGCCTTCCCGCCACATGTACCGGCCGGAAACCCGATTTCACGTTCAACAGGCCGGCGACCCAGGAAAGATGCCGGATGGGTTCAACACGGCCCTGCTATTCGGCGCTGCCGGAGACCGACGCCACCAACTTCCTCACGTCGTGGGTCGTCAATTCAAACGGGGCCCCAGAACCGCTAACTGGCTTGAAACCCAGGTCCTTCAACGCCGCCCGGTAGTAGCTGTTAACCTGGAAAGAGAGGCGGCCCTGAGCGTCCACCAGCGCGACTTCCAACCCCGGTGGCGTTTGCCAGACGCTGGTTGCACGGTCATCCGGATGGCGCGACCTGGACCACCTCGGATTGAGGAACAGCGCGTAGTCTGCGTCCTCTGACATAGCGGGAACCTCGTGCGGTCTGAACTCGGGCTTCCCGGTCTCCTCGTTGACGATGGTGTGTCCAACGTCCCACCCGACGTAGACGGTATCGCCAGGCTCGAAGCCGCCCTTCAGGGATTCGACCACCTCGAACCGGCGGTACACGTCGGAAAGGATGTGGGAGCGTCCGGATACAACGAGGAGTTGGGGGTGTCGTGGACCGCTTCGCCCTGGTAGCGCGCTACGACGATGTGCTCGGAATACTCCACCAGGGTATCGGGGGCCACGTGGACGAACCGGTCTTTGTGCGAAATGGCGCGTCCAAACAATCCGGGGTCGACCACGATGCCGATCACGACGGCCAGGACCGCGAGGACGAACGACGCGACCAACGCGGACCTGATGTTTCGCCTGCGGATTTCACGCATCCCGTGTACCTCGAACCGTGTGGCTGTATCGGCGACGCTGTGACCGTCCGCCTCAATCGAGATGGACCGCGTATTGCCTCCTCACCCCGAAGCAAACCTCCGGCGGCGAGGTCGGGCAGCAGGTGGCGGAAGGAGTACGCGTGGTCGGGGAAGCCGTGGAGTCAGATGGCCAAGGAACCGTCGCCCATTTCGAGGTAGTGGAAGTCGATGCCGTTGGCTTGTACGGAGCCAGTGTTGAAATCAGTCTTGGAGGCCGCCTCGCGATAGATTTTGGTTGGTGGAGTGTCTAATTGAGGTCGTAGGACACCTGCAGGCCGACTGACACCTCCACCTCGGGTTCTGCATCGAAGGGCCGCAGAACGGCGAACCGGTAAGAGGTATCCCCGCCGCAACGGTTGGGGGCACCGCCAAGGATGCGGTATGGGTCGCTCTGAAGGGGGTACTCCAGCGCCCCGTTGACCGCACCCCGGCCAACTCCCAGGGCGTCGGCGAGATCGTCGGCGGCTTTTTCGGCGGCCGGTACCGCTTCACGACGGGCATGGGCAATGGCCTGGTCGCAGTTCTCATCGGTGAGGCTGAAACGCACGCCAAAGGACTCGGACCGGCGCACGACTTCCTCCACCTGATCCACGATTGATTCGCCCAAGGCGGCGAAGTCGTCGACGTCCACCTCCACCGAGATGGTGGTTGGTTCGTACCTGCCGACGCTTTCGAAAGCCACAGCTTCCTCAGCCAGGCCGATGGATACCAGATTGGCGCGTATGTCCTCGCGGTCCTTGTCGGACAACTGCTCAGGGCCGGAGGGGCCAAAGCCCATCTCCGGTATCACGACCACATAGGCCTCGTCGGCGGCGACAGTAACGGAACCGATGGCGGAAACGGTGAGGCTGCCCTGGGCCGCAAAGGTCTGGGGACCCCGGGATAAGCTGAACCCGCCGAGACCGCCCGACCCTGACGGGGCCGCCACGGAGTGGGAGCCCAGCAGCACCAGAGACCCCTGGCTGCCACTGGGCCGCCGATCCGACGCGGCAGATCGGGTAGGTGCGGGCATAGTGGGCGTGGGGGCGGGTGCTGCGGTTGCGTCAGGCTTCGGCGGGACCGTCGGTGGGAGCGGCGTTTCGGTTGGAGGGCCGGTTTCGGGAGTCGCTGCCGGCGCGCTGGCTTCGGACGTTGCCGCCGGGGTGGGCTCCGCTACCTCCTGCCCGCACGCAAGCGCAACCGCGGCCACTACGAGCACTAGCACAAACAGGCCCGCCATTTTCACCCTACCTGACAATCGTTTCATACCAACTCCCTTACCGATGGACATATTGTTCGACAAGGCTCGCGACGACGTTGTGTACATCCCGGGTTCAGTATAGCAACCACGAGTGCGCGGCGACTCTGTGGCACTGGCGAAACTGTGCGTTTCCCACATCGGCGGTGGTCTGGTTCTTTGCCCTTCGCTGTCGTCGAGGTTTTTCTGGATTCCTGCTTCCGTAGGAATGACGGTAGGGGTTGGGGATGTTCGAACGACGCCTGGCGAGAGTCAAACGATAGCGAGAGGTCAAGACTCATGGATTGAGGGAGGACTGCTCTGCCGAAGAGTTCGATTTGGGTCATGACGTCTTTAATGTTGACCAACCATAACTGACCGTCCGGGCCGATGCCCACCGCGTCGTCGCCGAAAACGTCGACCAACCAGACGCTGGTATCCAGGTCCACTGTCCCGGTTACTGCAGTCGGCGCCGGAGTGGGCATCGGCGGAGGCCGTTCAACTCCGCTGCAGGCCAAAACCGTCGCCGCTACAGCGAGGCAAAAGACAAGCGCCAACCTTTGAGGCCCCACATACGGCCAGCGGGTTCTTGTGTGCAGGACGGCGCCATTGATGGGCTGCAAGGTCACATCCCGACCGGTCAGTTACCGCGCTTCCGACGGACGGCCAACTGAAACCGTGTCAGGCCTGAGTATCTTGATACACTCACAACTATTCAACGGCGCTGAGCGAAGTCTCTGTTGGCATCGCGTGGGGTTCCGTGCAAGCTGGGCGCGAGTCGGCAGCGCAAATCCATCAGGGCGGATTGTAAACTCATGGGCACTCGACCGGCCGTGGAAGCCGCCGCCGGCAAACGTTGAACCTGCGATTTCGAGTGTCGTCAACACTGGATCGCCAGCCGCCTCCGGCAAAATGGGGCACATGTCGTTGTAACTCGTGAATGCCGCCGTGGCCGGAATCCCGGCCGAGAAAAGGAACACCGAGGAAGTGGAGTTCGTCCATATTACCGGGTCGCGGCTGATGCGCTGCGTGTTGGACCATGGACCGTCAGTGCTGCTGGCCATCGTTCTCCTGATGACGGTCGGCGTTGCCTGCACCGGCACGAGGGCCGCGCCGCAGTCCGAGACTGTCGTGGCAGACGCAATCACCGAACCCACTCCCGTCGCGGACTCCATTGACGGCGCGACATGGATCCTGGAAACCATCGACGGGCAGCCGCCCGTTGCCGGAACACGCCTGACGCTGACGATCCACGGCCCGCGGTTCGGCGGGTTCGACGGCTGCAATACCTTCGGCGGCCAACACCAGTCGGGAACCCCGGTAGTCGAACCGGACGGGTCCATCTCGGCGCCGGAGTTCGTCATCACCGATGCAGGCTGCCCGTCGGACGCCGTGCTCGACCAGGCGAACCGGTACCTCGAAGCCCTGACCCAGGAGGCCAGGGCCCAAGTCGTCGACGATCACCTGCACATCGTCAACGATGCGGGAGAGGTTGCGCTGGTGTTTGCCAGGGATGATAACCGAGTAATCGTACGACGCATCGAGCTGGCCGGCACCGGCTGGCGGCTCGTGGATCGCGACCGGATCTACGGTCAACGACCCACGATCCTGGTGTTCCTTGATGACCGGGCCGCCGTCGCCACCTCCTGTCGCGACTATGCCCTGGGTTACACGGCGAACGCGGGTCGCATGAGGATCCTCTACACGCGCACGGCCGGCTCCGCCGAAGCGTGCTCAAGGGACGCCATCGACCGAGAACACCTCTTCGTCGAGGACTTCGGATGGGCCAATGAATACTCAGCGCACTTCGTCCAAGGGGTCCTGCGATCACTGCGGATGGTGGTCCGTACCAGCAGGGGCAAGACGCTCACCTTCGCACCGTTATCCAAACTATCACTGCCAGATGCCATGTTTGACGGGCAATGGACCTTCATCCGGTCCCTGGAGCCCCGTTCGGGCCGGCCCGGCATGAGGTGGGTTGAGCCCACCCACGCGGCTCCCGGCTCAGACATCACCGCCGCGTTCGACGGGCAGACCGTCGCAGGAGAGCTCGGGTGCCACCAGTACGTCTACCGCGCCGCCGGCGGCGAAGCGACCACCTTGGTCGGACCGAACGGATCAATGTCCATGTCCGAGGCAACCCTGAGCACCAACAACACTTGCGACGGTCAGGCCGACTTCTCTCCTCGCCAGCGCCATTACCTCGACCTCCTGGCGACCGCTGAGCGCTACCACGTCTTCGATGACCGGTTGGTGATCCGAACCAACAAGAGCGAAGCGCTCATGTTTCGGGCGGAGGACAGTCCGCCTCCAACACGGCCGGCGCCTGCGGGAGCCGATTACAGCATCAAAGACCTGGAGGCATGGCTAACGGCCGTGGAAGAAGCGGCCGGGCGAGATTCCGGCATCTTCATGACCAGCATTGATGAGAGGAACCAACGCCTCCGAATCGGCATGCGGCCGTTGCGTGGAGCCCTCGAACGGATGGAAGCTGCCATAGCCGCCTCAGATGTCCCACGGGAAGCTGTCGTGATCGAAATGGGCTGCGACGCCGACGGGCTGAGCCGCTTCGACAAGGGCGAATCCCCGAACCAGGCGTTCCTCGCCGCCATCAGTTACTCGCTTGAGGCCCCATCCCAAGTGGCTTACGGGGAAACGGTGCACATGAACCTGACACTCCGGAACATCAGCGACGAACCCGTCCTGGTCCCCATGGGAGGCATACCTGCCCACGATTTCGCAGTGGCTACCGCCGATGGCGAGAACATCTGGCGCTGGCAGTGTGGGCAAATCATCCTGGGTGCTATGGTCGGCGAAACCCTGGAACCCGGTGAGGAGCTGGAACTGAGCGGCCAGTGGGAACAGGTGGACCACCGGGGAGAACCGGTTCCCCCCGGGGCCCACCTGATCAAAGGCATACTGGAAATGGAGCACCCGGAGAGACTGGTGACGCCATCCCATGAACTGCAGGTGCTTACGTGATGAAGCCACTACTGACGTTTGCGACGCGAGACATTCATTGGGAAAAACCATCGCGGCGGAAAGTCCGGCTGGATGGCGGGGTGCGGCCAGGCGACCACGCAATGTGTCGCGAAAGGTGTCAACCGAATGGATGGTGTGGCAGCCTCGGTGTGCTTCCGTTTGACTTCAGATGATGGTGCGCTCGGCGCTGCCGTTGCGGTCATGCAATTCCAAACGAAACCCTACGCCCGCAGGTTGCGTTGCCACCGTCGCCTCCCGTGGATTCACATCAGCACCAGCGCTACCCCCACGCCGGCCAACACCAACAGGACCGCTCCGATCAAGAAATACGTCAGGCGAACCCGGCGCGGAGGATTCCAGATGCTGATCGGTGGTTCCGGTGGCTCCCACGCCAAACAGGACATTAACAGCAAAATGATCCCCGGCGCCACGGCAAATATCGCCCAGTCCATCGTCACCAGTGCATGTCCTCCAACATCATCTCAATCGCGTGGGCATTGTACCTAGCCAATGCAGGATGGCGGAGGCGGAGACCTGGAACCACGGCACCCATGGCATGAGCGAAACCCCCATGCTGACGGGACAGTCAGATTGTCCATCAGGACAGCGCGGCCATAACCGGTGGTTCCACACGTGCTATTCTTGTGGTCGAGGATTCATGTCCACGCAGAAGTACCGCGACGACAGCCGCCACCTTCTGGCCCAGGCCAGGAGCGAGCTTGCCGCCGGCGACGTGCGCCAAGCCTCCGAGAAGGGCTGGGGCGCCGCTGCTCAGATCCTCAAGGCTGTCGCCGAACAGCGGGGTTGGGACCACGGCAAACATCGCCACCTGTCCCGCGTGGCCAGCCGCCTGCGGTCAGAGACCGGCGACCGCGATGTCTTCCGCCTGTACCAAGTGGCCGACTCTCTCCACGGCAACTTCTATGAGGACGAATTCCCGCCCGAGAACGTCGCCGAGGCCCTGGACGACGTGGAGACGCTCCTGGACAAGCTGGAGCCGCTGACCGGAGCGTAGTCTGGCCATTGTTTCCCGGGAAACGGGTAAGCCTGTCCTGGGACAGGACACCAGGATGGCTCATATCCGAACAACCTCGCCCTGGTTCCCGCAGATTGCTAAAAGCCGAGCCTCCGCTCCAGGGCGAAAGTCCGGTTGTTATGGTTCGCGCAACCTCCATTACGTCGGGCAGCATATTCGCGCCGAATACGAACCCAGTGCAACGGTCACCGCGTTCCCGAAGTCGCCCTTCGATGACGGAAGGGCCCAGAAATAGACACGGCGCCGCCGGAACACGATAATAATCACTGGGGCACCATCATCGGGCTTCCCAGGAAGTGAAACGGAAGCCTGCCAGCGTAAATTTACCCGCAGCCCTGCTCAAACCCCGCGTCGCGCCCCTTGAGCAGAAAGATCCTATCCGTCCATCGGAGCGCAACAGACGGTTCAGGCGGTCCAGCCACTGACTCCCGATATCACGAGGTTTCGCCATGACAACCCTTCTCCCAGTGCTGGAGCGCGAAAGCCGACGGCGCAACCTGGCCGCGGCGGATGAAACGCTCACCGCGGCCACGTGCTTCACGCTGATCCGGGATATGCCCTACCGGCGTGCCAGTTCCCGACAACCGGAAGCCATCATCCGGGAATGGCAAGGCACCTGCTCCGGGAAGCACTACGCGTTGCACCAGATCTTTGGCGAACTGGGCCTCGGGTGCCGTGTCATCATGTGCACCCATCGGTTCACACGGGACAACACTTTGCACTTCCCCGTTGAGCTGCGTGCCTTGGTGGAACGGGAACCGGTCCCGGATGTCCACACCTGCGTCAAGCTCGAGACCGACCGGGGTCTGATGGTGGTTGACGCCACCTGGCCCAGCAGCGCCGCGCCGCTGGGTATGCCCGTCAATCGACACTTCGAAGCCGGACGGGACATGACCATCGCCTGCGACCCGATTGACACTTACGAGGTGCCGGCCGGCCAGGACCCGCAGGTCTTCAAGGAGCGACTGATCGAGGAGTTCTGCGGCGCATCCAGCCAGGTCAGGGACGACTTCATCGAGGGTATGGGCCGTTGGCTCAGCCACGCCGCCGGATGAAGACCGCGGAACCCGCTGCAAGCAGGCTCTTTCTGCTGCGAGCACATGATGTCCTGGGACGGAATGCCCATCGGCGAGCCGGACTACGATTTCTGACGCCAGCGAAACGGCCACCGTTGCACCCGGAAGCGGCAGCCCACAGGCAATCGCACGCGGATAAAGGTGGGCATCAATCGACGGCCCGGGTGGCATCCTCCCGCGACGGCCGTATGTCAACCAACCGGTCAAGGCCGCTGGTCCTGAACACGGACCGGACATCATCCGACAGGGAGCAGAAGACCAGGCCGGCGTTCCGGCCCCGGGCCTTCCTCGCGGCCTGCATGATCACCCGCAGGCCCGCGTTGCTGATGTGGACCAGGTCCGCCATGTCGATGACCACGACCCCCGGGGCCGCCTCGGCGGCGGCGTCCAGTTGGTCATGAAAGACCTGAGCGTCGACGCCCACCAGCCGGCGCGGAGCCCGAATGACCGGAACCCGATGCTCGCGACCGATTTGCGTCACCATATCACCGCCTCTCCACACATCGTTATGTACACCATAACCGGCCGGTTGACCAGCGCGGGGACCTCTCTCGGATACGGGGAGAGTTGACCGGAAATCTGATTGCAGACCCGGCAACCGACGCGCGGCTACCGTAGCTGGAGCGACTGACCAGGTTATGGTCAGCGCGTCGGGCAGGTTATTATGGCATTATTCCTTTACGGGAATATAATGAACCCATGCCATGGCAGGTCGAGTACACGGACCAGTTCAAGGAGTGGTGGGATACGCTCAGCGAAGAACAGCAGGAGGATCTGGCCGACACCGTGGAACTGCTGATGGAGCGCGGACCCACGATGCCGTATTCCTACTCTTCTGGGATAGCGACCTCGCGGCACAGCCACATGAGAGAGCTCAGGACGCAGAGCGGGGGTGAGCCCCTGCGCACTTTCTATGCCTTTGATCCCAGGCGGGTATCGATCCTGTTGATCGGCGGGATCAAAACCGGAAACGACCTAATCTACCCGGCATACGTGCCCATCGCCGACGCGTTGTACGACGACCATCTTGAAGAACTGCGTGAGGAGGGCATCATCCCATGAGCGGACGCCATCAATTCCAGGGACTGACCAGGGACTTCACACCGGAACGGCGCCGGCGGGTGGATACGAAGAAGGCGGAGCTTGCCGCGGAAATGCCGCTGCGCGAGTTGCGACGTGCCATGGACCTGACCCAGCAGGACCTGGCGGACCGCCTGCAGGTGAACCAGCCCGCCGTTGCCAAGATGGAACAGCGGACCGACATGTACATCTCGAGCCTGCGTGCCTACATCGAGTCCATCGGCGGGCAACTGCGCATCGTGGCGTCGTTCCCCACCGGCGAGGTGGCCATCACCAACTTCTCCAGCGTGTCGGAGGAGGAAACCGCCACTGGCGATGAGGTTTGATGGCATGACCATGCACAGTATCGGGGACGTGAAGGTCAACCTCGGCAGGATACTTCGAGACCTGAACCACGGCGCGGAGGTGATCATCACGCGCCAGGGTGGCCGTGCGGCCGGCTCAATGCGGTGGCTGACGGTGGCGTCGACGACAAATCTTCCCTTGCCACGCTGAGGGGAGCCTTTACTCAGTTGCCCGATGCCGACTACCAGGATTTCCAGAGCATCAGGAGAATGTCTGCGGAAAGATGTGGAGGCCACGATGACCGATGACCAGGCCCGCCGTTTCGCCCAGTGGCAGGACGGCTTGACCATCGACATAATGGAGCGGTCGATCCCGGCCATTGCCGACGACCT
Organism: SAR202 cluster bacterium bin87; assembly: GCA_002238825.1. GTDB lineage: Bacteria > Chloroflexota > Dehalococcoidia > Lucifugimonadales > UBA3495 > Bin87. Next base: position 46,784 of record MPNC01000010.1, read on the forward strand.
GGCCGACTGGTACTGCCGCAATCACCGGCCCGCGCTGGACCCGGCGTCGTTTCCTGACCAACTGCGCGCCGAGCTGCTGCGGAGGATCTGCGCCTGGTGCGGCGAGCGGATCCCGGCCGGCCACAGCTTCGACACCCGTGCCGGTGACCTGAAAGCCTGCGGGCCGGCGTGCTGCGACCGCATCAACGAAGCCCACGGTGTCTGACCCGACGTTGACGATGCCCGTTGCCTTCGGCTATGGTGATTGCAGCCAATGTCGATGACATCAATGGCAATCACCCCCACTCGAGGTTCCTGAAATGGCGCAGATCACCGCCCGGGTATCCGATGAAGTGGCCGAGGCGTTGGATGCCGCGGCGGCGACTCTGAACCGCAGCCGCGCCCAGGTGATCCGTCAGGCCCTGGAGAGCTACCTGGAGGACTTCGACGACCTGACCGTAGCCCTGGAGCGGCTGCGCGATCCCTCGGACCCGGTGCTGGACTGGGATGAGGTCCGGCGTGAGCTACTCGATCCGGATTAGGGGCAGCGCCCGGCGGGAACTGGCGCAGCTACCACGGGAAATCAGGGAACGGGTGATTGACGCCATCGACGCGTTGGGCGAACAGCCGTTGGCCGGCAGCCCGCTGAAGGGAGGGTTGCGGGGTCTGCGCCGCCAACGGGTGGGCGATTACCGCATCCTGTACGAGTTGCTGAACGACGAGCTGGTCATCCTGGTGGTCCGCGTTGCTCATCGGCGCGAGTCGTACCGCCGCCGGTAGCGCCAAGTGAACATTCACGACGAAATCACCATCCTCGGCCAGGAGGCCCGCCACGGCGACGCTCCCGCCTGGCTGACCGCCAGCCCGGCCTGGCCGGCGGTGCAGGCCCAGACGGGCGACGGCCAGCTGTATCTGCACCAGGCCATGGCACTGGAGCTCTTGGGCCAGGGCCACAACCTGGTGATCAGCACCGGCACCGCCAGCGGCAAGTCCCTGGTTTTCCAGGCCCCCACCCTGCACCATCTGGCCGCCAATCCCAACGCCACGGCCATTGCCATCTATCCCATCAAGGCCCTGGCCCGCGACCAGGTCATCCGCTGGCAGGAAATGGCCGAGGTCGCCGGCCTAGACCCCGCCGCCATCAACCGCATCGACGGCGACGTGCGCGACCTCAACGAGCGACGACAGATCCTGCAGCGCACCCGCTTGGCCCTGATGACCCCCGACGTGATCCAGCAGTGGCTGATGGCGTACTCGGAACCCCTCTACGGCAGGCGGCCGCTGCGCCACGACCTCAGGGAGGTCCAGAACACCCAGTACAACGTGCGCCGGTTCATCTCAAACCTAGCGTTCCTGATCCTGGACGAGGCCCACACCTACGACGGGGCGCTGGGCACCCACTGCCTCTACCTGCTGCACCGCCTGCAGCAGAAGCGCAAGGAGCTGATGTCCCAGTTCGAGCCGCTGCGGGTCATCGCCGCCAGCGCCACCGTCCACAATCCCGCTCAGCATCTCGAGACGCTGACCGGCCTGCCCTTCCAGGTGGTGGACGACCGCTACAACGGCAGCCCACGGGCCGAGCTCACCGTGCAGCACGTCGTCGGCCGTGAGCCCCACGACGAGGGCTGGCGGGACCTGCAGGCGGCGGTGCGGGAGGTGATCAGCGAGGACCCCGAACGGTCGTATATTGCCTTCATCGACGACCGGCAGCTGGCGGAGCGCGCCGCGGCGGGCATCGAGGCGGCCAGGAGCATCACCGAGGACGCCATCATCGTGGAGTCCCGGGACGCCATGGCCTACCGGTCCGGGCTGATGCGACGGGAGCGCATCGAGGAGGCGCTCAGGGCCGGAGACATTCGGGGGTTGGCCAGCACCAGCGCCATGGAGATAGGCATGGACATCCCCGACCTGCAGGTGGGCTTCAACCTGGGATTGCCCCACTCGGTGGGACGGGTCAAGCAACGGGCCGGACGGGTCGGAAGGACCGGTCCGGGGCGGTTCATCATCGTAGCGCCGCGCCACTCCCTCCAGTTCCACGAGAACAGCCTGGCGGCGTACTGGGAGTAGCCGGTGGAGCCGGCCCGGCTCTACCCGTCCAATCCCAACATCAGGAACACCCACGGCCGCTGCCTGGCCAAGGAGACCGACCTGAACGGCATGGAGCGCGCCATACCGTCGCCCACCGACGCCTGGCCGGAACAGTTGCCCCAGACGCTCAAGGAGATTGCTCGGGGTGACCACTACGCGCCGGAGTTCCAGACCGGTGATCCCCAACAGCCCCACCGCAATGATATTCGTGATGCCGCCGATGGCAGGGCGCGCATCGTGCAGCTGATGCCGGGCGGTGAGGGCGAATCCCTGACCACCGAACTGCTCACCAGCGAGGTGACCCGTCGGGAGGCGGCAAGGGACGCCTATCCGCTGGCCACCTACCTCCACGCCAAGCAGAGCTACACCGTCCTGGCCTGGCGGGAGACCGGCGGCGAGACGGTGATCACGGCGCGCCACGCTCCGCCGAGAGAAACTCGCCCCATCATGCGCAGCGGCGCCACGGTCACCCTGCAGCAGCCTCGAATGTCCACCCGGGGACACCTGGAGTACTGCACCCACGCCCAGGCGGTGGCCTGGGAGCGCATCGTGGGCTGCTCCATGCGCGAGCCGGGCGACGGCGAGTGGCGGGATGTTCACTACGGCGCCGAGGGCATCCCCGAGGTGGAAACCAACCTGCGGACCACGGCCACGGTGATCATCATCTGGGAGGACTGGTTCGACGACGTGAACACGCGCCGGGACGTGGCCCGGGCGCTCAGGACGGTGCTGTGCAGCCGGGAGTCGATCCATCCGGCCGACATCCGCACCACGCACCAGAACGTCCAGGTTGTGCGGGACGGACGCAGCAGCGAGGTGGGCCGCGCCATCGTCCTCTGGGACAAGGTGGGCGGCGGATTGGGACTGTCGAAGGCCCTGGCCGACAACCTGGGCCGCTACACCCAGGCGCTCCTGGAGATCGCCCGCTCGTCCGAACCGCGCGCGGAGCGGGAGCGTCTACTGCGGGATGATACCGCAGCCCTCCTGCACCGGTGGGCGGTCAACGTGGCGCCTGACACGCTGGCCCCCGAGCAGACTCCCGCCATCACCGAGTACGGCGGCACGGTCTTCCGCAGCCAGCTGGAGGCCCGGTGGGCGGCCTGGTTCGATCGACGCGGCATCGCGTGGGAGTACGAGCCGGCCCGGTTCGGCGGCTGGACGCCTGATTTCCGCATCGTCCTGAACGGTGACGATGTCTACGCCGAGGTCAAGCCGGTGGACGAATTCCCCATGGACGTGGCCCAGCGGATCCTGAACGCCGGCTGTGATGCTGACGTGCTCATCCTGGGTCAGGGACCCGGTCACGCCTGGCGGTACCGGGGAGACGGATGGGCGACCATGGACTTTCCCGCATGACGACGACCTCCCTGATGACGGCCATCTCCCCGAGGGTTGGAACGTCAGCAGACGAAGAGCGAACACCCGCTGCGAAGATGAAGCTCACCGAGCACCGGGCGACCCTGGGCCCGGTGGCGTTGCCGCGCACCATCCGGGAAGCCGGAAGCCCGGTCGGATCGATTCCGGTAGGGGGCAGAAGCGTACGCTAAGGCCGCTATGGACGCTTTGTCCACCGGTATTCGCCGGCGAGCAGGATGTGGGCCCGCCCAAGGGGTGAGATGTGGGTCAGCAGCTGGGGCTCGACCGGTAGGCCAGAGCTGTCCGCAAGGGATTGACATTCAATATTGAATGTCAATCCGTGCTGATGCATGGATTCCAGTACTGGCCGGTTTTCAATATGGCGTTGAGCATGGTAAGCAATTTCCGCATGCACGCGGTGAGCGCCAGATTCTTCGGCTTGCCAGCCGCCAGCAGGCGTTGATAGAAGGTTCGTATCACCGGGTTGAATCGACTGGCTGCCAGCGTGCCCATGTAAAGCACGGCTCGCACTCGCGCCCGACCTCCCCGGACAGTACGTTTGCCCCGCATGGTTCCGCTGTCCCGGTTCAGGGGAGCCACGCCCACCAGCGCGGCGATCTGCTTCCGATCCAGCGTACCCAGCTCCGGCAAATACGCCAGCAAGGAGAGGGAGAGTTGCTCCCCCACGCCAGGAACAGAGCGCAGCAGGTCGTCCTTCTCGCGCCATACGTGACTCTGGCGCAGCGTCTGTCTCAAGTCCTTGTCCAAATCCTTGATCTCCTGTTCCAACCACGTGATGTGGGCTTGGACCCTGGGACGCACCGCGCCAGCGGCCCGCCCCAAGCGGTTCTTCTCCGCGACCAGCATGGTCATCAGTTGGCTGCGCCGGGTGGTCATGGCGTTGAGTTCCTGGGTGTCGGCGTCCCGCAACGGGCGCACCGGTGGACGCACCGCCTCGGCGAAGTGCGCCAGTACCTGAGCGTCCAACGCGTCGGTCTTGGCTAGCTGGCCGGTGGCTTTGGCGAAATCGCGCACCTGGCGCGGGTTGACCACCACCACTGGCAATGCCGCAGCAGCCAGCGCCGCCGCCAAGGGCACTTCCAACCCACCGGTCGCCTCCAGCAACACCGTGGTCGGCGTTAGGCTGGTCAATTGGGATACCAACTCGTCGATGCCAGCTCCATCGTAGGATGTCTGCCAGACCCGGCCGGCGGGCCGAACCGCGATGTCGATATTAGTTTTGGCAACGTCGATGCCCACGTAGGTCCCTTCTTCTGTCATCTCTACCTCCGCTGAAGCGCTGGCCCTCACTTGCAAGATGCGGGCTTTTTAGCCCCGGCAACCGTTCGGGCTCTCTTCAGGCTTGAGTGCGGCGACCTTTGCTACGCTGCGGTATTTTATGACCAAGTTGTGGTCGGTCTGCCGCACCCGGATCACTCCGGCGTAAGGATTGTCCCACGCCACTATCAAGATACAAGCTGACGCGGGACAACAGGGTTTCATACGGATTGTTCATGATGTAGTAGAAGATGTCGTTGGTCGTTACCTCCCCGTCGACCTTGAAGAGCGGCGCCGTGCCCAGCGCCGTCCCGCTGTTGGCGTTGGCCCGGATGTCGATGCCGTCACTGTCCAAGTCCCCGGCCCGCACTTCGTAGTGGCACTCCCGCGTGCCGGTGGGCATGGCTGCCCCAACGCCGGGGAGCCTCGTTGGATTGTTGCCATAATCATTATTGGCAGATAATCATTAGCAGTTTATAATCATTATAAACTGCTTCAAGGAGGAACCGCTGCATGGTCGCTGTCAAACCGAGAAACTGCACGCCAACGGTAGATGAATGTCAATACGAGGCCCGGCACATGGTCGAAATCGCTTCGCGCCAGGACCGGTGGCCGGATCAACTGGACCTGAGGACCCTCCGCCGGAACTCGCCTGCGTCGGATCCCATGGGGCCGAGCTTCAACTACGCCGAGGCGTTCCAGGACCTCGACATTGACGCGCTGAAGCGCGACATCAAGGAGGTGATGACCACGTCGCAAGACTGGTGGCCCGCCGACTACGGCCACTATGGGCCGCTCTTCATCCGCATGGCCTGGCACGCCGCCGGGACCTACCGCGTCAGTGACGGCCGCGGCGGGGGCGGCGCCGGCCAACTGCGCTTTGCGCCCCTCAACGGCTGGCCGGACAATGCCAACCTGGACAAGGCGCGCCGCCTGCTGTGGCCGGTCAAGCGGAAGTACGGCCGGAAGATCTCCTGGGCCGATCTGATTATCTTCGCCGGCAACTGCGCCCTGGAGTCCATGGGCTTCAGGACCCTTGGGTTCGCCTTCGGTCGCCCGGACGCGTGGGAAGCCGACGAGACCTGCTGGGGGCCGGAGGACAGCTGGCTTGGTGACGAGCGCCACGACGCTGACGGAGTGCTTGACGAACCCTACGGCGCCGACCAGATGGGGCTGATCTACGTGAACCCGGAGGGGCCCGACGGCAACCCCGACCCGCTGGAGGCGGCACGGCACATTCGCCAAACCTTCCGTCGGATGGCGATGAACGACGAGGAGACGGTGGCGCTGATCGCCGGCGGGCACACCTTCGGCAAGGCGCATGGTGCCGGCTCCGAGAATTTCGTCGGGCCCGAACCCCAGGACGCCGGCATAGAGGAGCAGGGCCTGGGCTGGAAAAACGGCTTTGGCTGCGGCAACGGCCGTGATACGTTCACCAGTGGGCTGGAAGGCGCCTGGACCAGTAATCCGGTGCAATGGGACAACGAGTTCGTCGAGAACCTGCACTCCTACGATTGGGAACTGACCAAAAGCTCGGCGGGCAAATGGCAGTACGCCCCCCGCGATGCCGTCGCGGCGGCCACCGTGCCGGACGCGCACGATCCGTCCCGGATGCACGCTCCCATGATGCTCACCACGGACCTTTCGCTAGTGGCGGACCCTGACTACGCGCCAATCGCGGCGCGCTTCCTCGAGAGTCCGGCGGATCTTGAAGACGCCTTCGCCCGGGCGTGGTTCAAGCTGACCCACCGCGACATGGGACCCCGCAGTCGGTATCTCGGTCCGCTGGCCCCCACGGAACCGCTGTTGTGGCAGGACCCCGTGCCCGACTTCAATCACCGGTTGATCGGTACGCAGGACGTCGAGGCCCTCAAGGCCAGTATCCTGGCCTCGGGGTTGTCCGTTAGTCAGCTGGTATCGACCGCTTGGGCTTCGGCGGCGACGTTCCGCGGCACCGACATGCGGGGTGGAGCCAACGGGGCGCGGATCCGCCTGGCGCCGCAGAAGGACTGGGCAGTGAACGACCCGGACCAACTGCAGAAGGTTCTGAATATCCTGGAGCGGATCCGGTGGGAGTTCAACCGGGCTCGGACGGACGGGAAGTGGGTGTCCTGCGCCGATCTGATCGTCTTGGCCGGGTGCGCCGGCGTCGAGCAGGCGGCAAAAAACGCCGGCCAGAACGTGCTGGCGCCGTTCACGCCCGGGCGCACGGACGCATCGCAGGAGTGGACCGACGTCGGGTCGTTCGGTGTGCTGGAGCCCACCGCCGACGGGTTCCGCAACTACCTCCAGGCCGGACACCGGGCGTCGGCGGAGGCGTCGCTGGTGGAGCGGGCATACCTGCTGACGCTGACGCCTCCCCAGATGACGGCGCTGGTGGGCGGTCTGCGGGTCCTGAACGCTAACGTCGGGCAATCGCAACACGGCGTTTTCACCGACCGGCCCGGGGCGTTGACCAATGACTTCTTCGTGAACCTGCTTGACATGAACACCCAGTGGCGACTGTCAGCAGCCGACGAGGGAGTATTCGAGGGTCGCGACCGGCGAACCGGCGAGCTCAGGTGGACCGGCACCAGGGCGGACCTGGTCTTCGGTTCCAACTCCGAGCTCCGGGCCATCGCCGAGGTCTACGGGTGCGACGACGGCCAGGAGGTCTTCGTCCGCGAGTTCGTGGCCGCCTGGGATAAGGTCATGAACCTGGATCGGTTTGACCTGGCCTGACCCCGGCGCGGGACTACGAGCCGCCATTGTCCAGAGGTTCTCCGCATTTCGGAATCGGCGGCGAACCGGGGGTTTGACCAAGAACCAAAAACTGCGGGGGCGTTCCGTCAGGACGCCCCCGCAGTTAATCGCCGTCCGGCGTGCTGCCGCAGCCGTCAGCGCGACCGTTTCCCCACCGGGTAGTCGGGATTATCCGGCGTGCCGGAATAGGTGATCACGGCGTCCACGCCCGAGGCTGAGCGAATTGTTCCGCCCTCGCCAAGGGTGATGGATTGACCGGGATGCTCACGCCGTCGCGGTCGGTCTGGCCTTCCGTCGACGTCTTCCGGCGGGCCGTATCCGGTCCCCGTTTTCTGTCCCTTATGTGACGGGAGCCAATTGCCGGCTCGAACGCTTACCGTGATGACATCGGGTTGTTCTGGCCAGGGTCAGCGCTGGGTTGGCAGGATCTGCCCTGGCTATGTATCATCCTGCTCCCCTACTCTGATTTTCGGTCATAACGCATGATTGTCGTGCTCGCCCGATTGACAGGCAAACTGGCGTTCATCGTCATTTTCGGCGCTTTACGCCGGAGAGCTGCGGTGGCGGCTGTTTGCCTTTCGATTCTGCCGATTGCGTGCGCTCCCGGCGTCGCGCCGCCGGAGGCGTGCGTGGACGACGACCGGGAACTCAGTTTGGGCTTCTACGTGTACTTCGCCCCGGTCAGCCACAGCGCGGACGGTGAGCCGGGTTCTCCAGGCTTCGACGTTCACCGGGGGTACGAAGCCGACCTGCTGACCGCGTTGGAAGCCATGGACGGGGTGGGGGTGTCCTTCTCCCGGCGGGGCATCAGCAGCTGGGACGACATCTGGCTGGCCTCGGCGGGCCCCGAGTTCGACGTCATCGGCGGCGGCATAACCATACTGGATTCCCGGACCCGCGACGCCCAGGGGCGGGAAGCGGTGGTCTTCACGTCGGGGCACATCGCCTTTCGTCAATCGCTGCTGGTGCGTGTCAGTGAGGAAAGCCGCTTCACAGACTACGACGACCTGACGTCGGACGTGCGGGTCGGCGCGTTGGCCGGTACCACCGGAGAGGCGCGGCTGCTGGAATTATCTGGCTTGACCAACCCCGACGGCGCGCTTGTTGCCGGCGCTAGCATCGACACTCCGCGTGGCGAGGTCGTCGCGGACGGCACACCGAACTACTTCATCACCGCCGCCGCCGCGTCGGAGAACCTGGCGGGAAGACGCCGCATTCGGCCACCTGCCGGCAACATGCCCGAGGTCGTGTATTTGGGCGACCGACTGGGTGAGGAAGAGCTGCTCACCGCGCTGTCCGACGGTAGGATTGACGCGCTGGCCCGGGGCGAGGTCGGCAATCGGGAAGCCGAGCATGCCTCTGGGGATACTTTCGTGGTGGCGCTGCTTGATGACGCGGTCGAACGCGGCGGCTTTACCTTCGATGTTGAAGATGTCGAACTCGCCGCGTGTTTGAGCAACCGGATTGACTTCCTGACGGACGAGATGACCATCGGCTATGCCGATTGGCTCCAGGACCCGTCAGTGTTCATGGGCCGCGCCGACGTGTGGAACGGTATACAGTAGCCGGCCACCGGCCACCGGCCACTGGGCACCACCGGGTCGGTGTCAGTTGTAATCCTCAACGGACCACGACACCGGCTTGCCGTACGCTGCGGCTGGCCTGGGCGGCGCTGGTGGCTTGCAGGCGGCTCGGAGCCGGGTGTCCGGTGGTAATTTTCACTGCGGTCCTTCCGGCTGCCTTCCGGGCAGTTCTGTAAAGGTGTTAGGGGGATCCGGCGCCGGTAGTGAAACCGGACGCCCGGTTGTCGGTGGCGGCCCGGGTCTTCATCACAAGCCGAGGGGCTTGGCAGCGGACCACCGTGTCAGCCCGGTCATACTCATTTGGGACACCCCCCAGGACAGTAGCATTGCCGGATACCAGCATCGCGGAAGGACGGCGTCCGCAGCTACGGCGGCCGGATGAACATCATGAGCAGCGGGGCGCCCACCGTGACATACACGGTGTCGGGCCCTGCCTCCGGCGCGATCTACACTTTTCAGATCCGGCGGGTGAATAGCCTGGGGGATGGAGCCGCTTTGCCGGGAGTAAGGTTTCAACGCAGCGGGGGTTAGATTCCGTCTTTCGCCGGAATGGCGACGGGTGTTGGGATCTTGAGTTGGGTACAGTAGCCTCGCAATAAATTAACCAAAAAAATCACTGATTATCACCTGTAATTCACGTCATTTTGCTATAATGACAGCCAGCTACCGCGTCTTCCGGCGATGGGGAGGGCGGTAGAAGCGCGCAGCTTGCCGTGCTCGCACTGGGAGAGGATGCCAGCCTCAACCACTGGATGGGGCTGCGCTTGAGCAAGCGGTATTGACAACCAACTCGAATAAAGAGGGTGAGTCATGATGAATACCAGAGCGGAACTGGAAGCGGAGTTGATTGCACGGGTGGCGGATGATGACGCCTTCCGCGCGCGTCTGCTGGAAAATCCCCGGGACGTGATCCGGGAGGCGACAGGGATAGCCATTCCCGAGGATTTCACCATCCACGTACATGAAGAGAACGCAACGACTGCTCACGTAGTGCTGCCGCAAAGCGACGAGTTGACCCGGGAGGAGTTGGCTGTCGTTGCCGGCGGTTTCGGAGCGTTCTGGGGATAATTCGTTCCCAATAGGAATGTTTGAAAGGAAGGAGGTAGAACCATGACTATGAAGACCAGGGCGGAACTGGATGCGGAGCTCATTGCCCGTGTGGCGGATGACGAGGAATTCCGCGCGCTGCTTTTGGAAAACCCCAAAGAGGCGATCCAGCAGGCGACGGGTATAGATATTCCCGAAGATTTCACCATCCAGGTGCATGAAGAGAACAGCATGACGGCACACGTGGTGCTGCCGGCCAGCGGCCAGTTGACCGAGGCCGATCTGGCGGTGATTGCCGGTGGCAATGGTCTCATTTCCAGCTGGGCGCGTGCGTGATGGCTGAGGAGTTCCGAGACATTGCTCCGGAACTCCAACCTTTTGTGCCACGTTCCCTCATTGATGGCCGGGGTTGGGAACGACTGCTGGACCGGGTGGGCAGTCTGCCCGGTTGGGTTGCGGCGGAGGGCGTCGGGTTCGAGTTTCGGCTCGTTGGGGATGCCAGCGCGGACATCGCCGTATCGGTGGTTCCGGGTTTTCCCCTGTTTGAATATTACGTCGCCCGGGGCAAGGAAGCGAGACCGGGTTCCGCGGCGAGGTGCCTGGGCAGGTTCTTCTCCCAGGCAACCAATACCGAAACTATCTCCGGATGCCCGGCCTCCGGCTGGTTCGAGTCGGCGATGCTGGAACACGACGTCGCCGGAGCGTTTCCCGGACAGCCCGCTGACCCCGGCCTGTTCGTCAGGCTGGTACACGATAGGCCCGACTGGCCCAGCCTCCCTCCTCCCGGGGTCCTGGCGGCCACGCTGGCAAACGCAGTGGGGTGGACCGAGCACGACGACGAGGTCCGCGCCGTGGAACGTGTCTTTGCCGCCCTGCCTCCGGGCGGCCGAGTCGGCCAGATGGGCGCCATGCCGGGCCGTGGACTGCGGGCAATCCGGTTGATTGTGGATGGCCTGGCGGAGGAGGAGGTCCCGGACTGCCTGGGACGGCTGGGTTGGCCGGGTCAGGCCGGTAAAGCGATGGTCGTGCTGGACGAGATGGGCGACGTCACTGCCGTCTTCCGTTTGTCGCTGGACGTTTCCGTTGACGGCCTGTCGCCGCGCCTAGGCCTGGAATTTTATCCTCCGGGAGAGCGGAAGGATCTAGATCATTGGCTGACGACGGGACGCAGCGCTTGGCGGCCCATCATCAAGCGTCTGGAAGCCCGGCAATGGTGTCAGCCGGACAAAGCGCGCGGCCTGCTCGATTTTCCGGGGCTTGACCGGCTCTTCGATGAGAGCGGCATCTCTGTCCTGTACCGGGGAATCAATCACGTGAAAGTTACGATTGAAGGTGACGACCTGCAGGCCAAGGCCTATGCCGGCTTGAGATTATTCCGCCCCGAGTCCGTGTCCGACCGGTAGGCAACGATTCCGTTGGGGCGCGATCTCCCTTAAGCCCCAAGTCCGGTTCAGCATGGCGAACCCCTATCACGTCATCTGTCGCCGCACCAGTTCACGGAACGTGCCTTCGGTTTCATACAGCTCGTCGAAGGTGCCTTGTTGCACCACCCGCCCGGCCTCCAGCACGTAGATACGGTCTGCCTTGCGGATAGTGGACAGCCGATGGGCGATCATGATACGGGTGGCCGCCACGCTCTCAATCCCCTGCATAACCCGCGCCTGGCTGCTGGCGTCGAGCCAGCTCGTGGCCTCGTCGAGGACGATGACCCGCGGGTTGCGGACCAGGGCCGCCGCCACCATAATCCGTTGCATCTGACCGCCGGAGAAGGTCGCCACGCTGTCGTTCACGACGGTGAACATCCCCATGGGCATGGCCTCGATGTCCCCGGCGGCGTCGGCGAGGCGCGCCGCCCGCCAGGCGTCGTCAATCGTCAGGTCATCATTCATGCCCACGATGTTGTCCAGGATGTTGCCCGGGAGCAAGGCCCCGTCCTGCACCACCACTCCGATTTGGCGCCTTACCGAGCTCCGGTCCAGGTTGGCGAGGTCGCGCCCGTCGTAGTACACCGCCCCACCCGTCGGTTCCTCCAGCCCCAACGCCAGCCGCAGCAGCGTGGTCTTTCCGGAGCCGGACTCGCCGACCAGGGCGACGAACTCCCCGGGGCGCGCCTCAATGGAAATGGCGTCGAGGATTAGGGGGCCGTCTTCCGAGTAACGGAAACTCACCCGGTCAAAGTGGATTTCCCCGCTCAACGACGCAGGAGCGGCCAATGCCGACCCGTTGTCCGGCGGCGTCAGGAGCATTGGCCTGATCTGTTCGTAGGCCACGATGACCGCGGCCAGCAATTCAAACGAGCGTCCCAGAGCAACCACCGCCGCGTAGAACACCATGGACACAGCGTAGATGACGAGGAAGTCCCCCGCGGTCAGGCTGCCGGGGCCTTGCCAGACCACAACCGCGAACAGCGCCCCTCCTGCCAGGGCCGGCACGGCAGCGCTGAAGGCGACCAGGTGTTTGTTCAAGTCGTCGCTCTCCCGCCTGGCCATGATCTGCTCGCGGTAGCCTCGGGCCCACGCAGCGAACGCCGACCCTTCCGCGCCGGCCGAACGCAACTTGCTCATACCGCCGATGAACTGGAACAGTTCCCCGGCCAGCAAGCGAGCCGCCGCGTAGCGGCGGCGCTGGGGAACAATCTGCCAAAATCCCAGGAGAGAAGTAACCGCCAGCGCGAACAGTCCGATGCCCAGGCTGGTCCAGGCCAGCGCCTTATCGTAAAGGAACAGCAGCCCCAGGGCCGGCAAGAGAAAGATGACCCCCAGCAGAGCGCTGGCGAGCAGCCCCGACACTTGGTCCCGCAGCGTCCAGAATACCGCCATCCGCGCCGTTAACTCTCCCGCCGTGAACCGACGGAAGAACCCCGGCGGAAGACCCAGCAGGCGATCCCAGATGGCCGCTCCCATCCGCGTCATGGCGCGCCCTTCCAGGCGCATCAGCGCCATCCCCTGCAGCGTCAGCAGCAGCCCGCCGACGACGGCCAGGGCGCACAGAGCGACAACGGCGCGCAATAGCGTCGCGCCGGCCCCGGCCGGAAGCGCCCAATTAACCAAAATACCCAGCATGATTGCCGGCGCCAGCGACAGGAGGCTCGCCAGGAGCCCCGTGATCGCGAACCGACTCCAGTCCGCCGTCATGTTCTTCACTGCAAAACTGAACAGCTCTTTTACGCCTACCGGGGCATCCCCCGGCAATGGGTCATAGAAGCACCAGGCGTTCTCATCCAGGTCCTGCGCCCGGTTGGCGTCAAGACGCGCCGAGCGTCCCGAGGCCGGGTCAACCACGCGATACCGCCCGACAACGCTGGGCAAAAGGGCGACGGGACGGCCATCGTCGCGCCGGAAACCCAGCATCGCGCCGCTGTCGCCAACCCACCACTTGTCTTCAGGGGTAAGCCGCACCTTCCTGGAGCGAAGCCCCGACACGTTGACGATGTCTTGCAGTGAAGGGCCTTCACCGCCCTGCGCCCGTGAAGGTGGCGGCGGCCGGAAAGCGATGCCCTGATGTTTGCCGACCACTTCCAGCGCAGCCAGAAGAGGGAAATCGCTCTGCTCACTCCCCGTGCGGGTAGGACCCAAGACGGTGAACAAACTCTGTCGCGCCCTTTCCTCGTCCCGGCGGCGGTGAGAAGCGCGGGCAGTCTGCTCGTTGACCTCGTCGGCCACCAGCAGCAGGCGGTTGAACTGCTCCACGGCAAGGGTCAGACGATGAAACTCCTCCAGGGCCGGCAACAACCGTCCATCGCGGTTCAGCTCCCGGGAGGAGACACCGGTCACACGGGCCGGACTGCGCAGGGTAATCCAGGTGTCCGAGGTCAGCGGAACCGGCCCAGCTTTACCTGCCTCAATGTCTTCCGTGTCCATGTAAACCGCCGCCTCTTCTCCCTGAACCCAAACGACGTTGCCGGGGTGGGCCGAAAGCACACATCCGGCTTCGGCGTCCAGCGATTCCCCGGGACTGATCAGCAGACCGGTGCGGGGGCGCACTTCGATCTGCCTCGAGACGGCTGCGGCGAACTTCGACAGCCAGATGTCAACCTGGTCGGCCAGAGCGTCGTCAATACCGTTACTCCGCAGGTCCTCCAGTCGTAGGTGCCGGACTCGTGAGTTCGGGATCCCCTTGGCAATGATTCCAAGCTGACCGCCCCAATCTCCCACGCAGAACACCAGGCTGCCCTGGTCGGCCCGCAGCAGGTGTTTCAAACTGGATGTTGGCTCTCCGTCGCGGTACTCGACGAGGAACACGTCAAGTTCGCCCTGCTCCACGAACCAGGCCGTTTGCGGGTCGTCCAGCCGGATGGGCCGGTTGGCGGCGCTGGCAATGGGCTCTCCCAGCGTCATTGCCAATCTAGTTAGCTGGTCTGACCGGTGAAGCGTCATTGCGTCCTTCTCGGATTGCAGGAGCGTCATAATGTCTGGATGAGCTGGAAGTACAAGCCCCGTTCGTCGGCGATCAACTCCTCGTGCGTGCCGCGTTGGATCTCGCGTCCGCGCTCCAGGACTATGATCTGGTCGCAGTCGCGGATCGTGCTGAGCCGGTGAGCGACGATGAGACAGGTGCAGCCGCGCCGCCGCAGGGAGTCGTCTATGCCCATTTCAGTCACCGCGTCGAGCCTGCTGGTGGCCTCATCGAGGAACATCACCGATGGATTGGTGACCAGCGCCCTCCCGATCTCCATCCTCTGGCGTTGACCGCTGCTGAAGTTTCCGCCGGCCTCCTCTACCGGCGAGTCATAGCCCGCCGGACGGCTCATAATCGCATCGTGGATCAAGGCGTCCCGGGCCGCGGCGACCAGTTGATGGTCCGGAACCGTGGGGTTCCACATGGTCAGGTTGTCGCGCACCGTGCCCCGGAACAGGAAGATATGCTGGTCAACGATGGCGACGGAGCCGGTCAATATCCGGCGCGGCACCTCGCTGATCGGCACACCGTCGAACAGGATCTCTCCCGACCATGGCGTGTACTCCCCGCTGACCAGTTTCAGAAGAGTTGACTTGCCCGAACCGGTGGGGCCGATTACGGCAATCCGCTGGCCGGGCTCGACCGTCAGGCTGAAATTTTCGATGAGCGGGGGATGATTGGGTCGATAACCGAAAGTCACGTTCCGCAGCTCAACCCGCCCCTCGAGGCGCAACCGCCCGTTCAGGGTCGCGACCTGTCCCGTCGCGCCGCCGCGCTGCGCCCGAAACGCCGGGTCCTCGGGCGCGCTGGTAACGTCTTCGATCCGCTGCAGGTCAGCCTCCAGCATCTGGAACAGGTCGGCAAACTGCACGAACCGCCCTATCGGCTGCAGGAAGTTGCCCGCCACCACGTAGAACCCCATCAGCATACCGATGGTCATGTCTCCCGACATGACCCGCAGCCCTCCCAACCCGAACACTGCCGCCGCTCCCAAGATCAGGAACAGCATCGGCAACGACGATGTGACGTGCCCCAGTTCCGAGAACTTTTGCCGCGCGGTCAACTCACGCGCCTGGTAACCACTCCAGCGGGCGAAGAAATTATTCTCGCTTGCGGTCGCCCGCAGGGATTCCATGTGGCGCAGGCCGAACGCGCCGACGCCGTTCAGTAGAGCCTGCTCGCGCCGCACTTGCCGGTTTTCGTCGTTCCGCAGTCGGCTCAACGCTCGTGTCACCGCCGCGTTGATGAACCCCAGAGCCGCTATGATCGCCGCCAACAGCGGGTCAAAGATAATCATCAACACCAGGAAGAGGCCGCTCATCACCAGTTCGATCATCACTCCGGTGAACTGCTTCGATGCGTTGGCCGCAACCTCGTCAACCAATTGCACCCGCAGCGTCAGGTCGCCGGAGAAACGATGGGCGAAGAACTGGGCCGGCAGCCGGAACAGCTGCGACAGCAGGCGCTCCGCATGCACCACCGACAGGCGGATGGCCAGGTTTTGCAGACTCTGCTGCTGCAGCCAGGTCAGTGCGTAGGTCAGCCCGGCGGCCGCCACCGCCATCGCCGCCACATACGCGCCCCACGCGCCGGCTTGTTGCCCCAGCACATGGTCAACGAAAACGCTAAGCAGAACCGGCAGGATGAGGCCCGGCAGCGCCAGCAGGAGCCCGCACAACGACGCGAACGCCAGCGGCCTCTTGACGTCTCGCAGCCATGGCCACAATTGGCGCACGATCCCAGGGCGGGGTCCGCCGCGCTGGAAATCCGGCCCCGGCTGCATCACCATCACCACGCCCGTGAACGACTTGTCGAAGGTTTCCTCGCTGACGGTGCGGCGGCCGTTGGCCGGGTCGTTCAGGTAGTACACCCCTGGGCCGAACCCTTCCAGGACCACGAAGTGGTTGAACTCCCAGAAGAGGATCGCCGGCAGCCCCAGCTCCCGAAGCTCCTCCGGCTCTTTGCTCCACGCGCTGACCAACAGGCCGTACCTATTAGCCGCGGCGGATAGATCGGCGGCAGTGCTCCCGTCCCGGCTAACTGCGCACGCCTCGCGCAACTCCTCTATCGAAACCCAGCGCCCGAAGTGGCCCAGCACGGCGCCCAGGCAAGCCGCGCCGCATTCCGTTGCCTCGTGCTGCGGGAAAATTGGAGTGCGCAAACGGCGGCTTCTCATTATTATGCGAAACGGCCCGCCTCGTGGACCCTGCGCTGCACTCATGCCATACCGTGCGCCTCAGAGCGTCAGAACGGCCCCAGCAGACGCACCGGCCGCTCTCTGCCCAAGATGATGCGGAGACGACACTGGGTGCCGTCGGAGGGCAGAGCTTCCGGCGCCTCCCGCAATGTCGCCCAGACCATGCGGCTGTGAACGGGGGAGTCAAACCCCAGGGCCATGAGCCAGCCGGGTCGGGTAGCGGGTGGCCCCGGAACCTCGATGACCTCGGCCTCCAGCGCCCGCTGGTGGCTCAAGCCGCCGGCCAAAACGCCCGCCTCCATCCCCGGCGCAATCCGCTGCGCGCTTTCTGCCGGGAAGGACGCTACCGCCTGCAACTCGCCGTCAACTCCGTCGTGCAGGCCGGCAACTTCCGTGCCCACCGTCACCCCCTGTCCCACGGTCAAGCTATGCCACGTAACCGTGCCCGCATAGGGACTGACGATGTATTCGCCGGAGGTTTGCATCGCTTCCAGGTCCAGCAGTTCGGCATGGGCCAGCGCGAGGGGATCGTCATCCGGTTTCCCGGCCTGCCCCTGCGCTTGTAGCAACTCGACCCGGGCGCGGGCCATCCGCACCTGCCCCTCCAACTCGGGCGTCCGCACGCGGCCGATGGGCTGAGCAGCTTCGACTCGTTCTCCGACGTTGACCAGAACCGCGGCAACATAGCCGGTAACCTCTGAGAGCACGGCGTAGCGCTCGCCTGGATGGACCAGCAAGCACTCCGCAGACACGCTTCGCTCCACGCTGCCGAGCACGCCCCAGGCGACAAACCCCAGCGAGGCAAGGGCGAGACCCGCCAGGACGACCCACTCATGGGGCGCGGTAACGCGCAACAAACCGTCCAGGGGTTCCGTCTGTCCCCTGCGAGCGAACGCCTGCGTGCGAAAGAGGCTTCTTCTCCCGAAGAACAAAGCCGCCAGCTCCGTAGCCAACCAGGCTGCCGCCTATTACGGACATCCTGATCATACTGTCATCCAGAGGATTATTCCCCTGGGGGTATCGCCGGGCAGGGCAATCGCATTTTGGATGCGACACGTCCGTCGTTCCTGCGCAAGCCGATCCGCGGAATATTGTAACCGTAAAATGCTCTATATTTCACGCCTTCACACCACAACGTGTGCCGGAATTATTGGGAATGTCAACACGCCATTGGGTTGGTGATACGGCAATAACAAACCCGTCAATAAACCGGCCGCGGGCAAACTGACCCTCAGCCCGGCGGCTGATTGCGTTGACAAAGCCCCGCTTATTGCTAGTATTACACCGAACCGACAGGTGAACAAATCGGAAGCATTATTAACGTTCCGTTCACTAGACCGCCACTTTCGCAGAAGCCGGACAATCGTGACCGAAATTCGAGGAGAACTTCTATACCGGCTGCTTCGGTCGAGTGTTCAGGGAGAGGTCTTTCTTCCGGGCGATTCGTGGTCGTCCGATTTTGGCGGGGTGGTCCGAAAGACACCTCGAGTCGTGGTGAGGCCGCAGCATGAGCACGATATTTTCCGCTGCTTCTCTGTTGCGAAGGAAACCGGCGTAACCGTTTCCTTCCGGGGCGCCGGCCACTCCTGTCACGGTCAGACCCTGTCCGATGGAGGCATCCTGATCGAGAATTTGGGCGACTCGGCTGATTTCAAGCTTCTGGATGACGGCCAGGTCGAAGTCAGCGCGAAAGCCCGCTGGCATGACTTGGAAAAACGACTAAATGAGCTGGGTCGCTCTGTGCCGGTTACGACGGACTACTTGAACCTATCCGTGGGCGGCACTCTGTCGGTTGGCGGGTACGGTATTCACTCCATCACCCACGGCGCCCAGATTGATCATGTGACCAAGCTCCGCCTCCTTATGACCGACGGCACGAGCCGGTGGTGTTCGGAGAATGAGCACCGGGACCTTTTCCGGTTCAGCCTGGCCGGTCTGGGCCAAATGGGCTTCATCGATAAGGTGGTAACCGGGACGATCCCCCATCGAAAATTCACCCGTTTATACCAATACTTGCACGGAAATACCGTGCAATTTCTGGATTCTCTTGCTTGGATGCAAGAATGGACGGGGGATTGGCCCAGTCATTTTTGTGCCCTAGTCGGCTACGGCCAAATCCTTTCGGAGTTCGGTTTTCAGCATAGCGATCAGCCGGAAGCCGAGGATCATCTCAATACCCACGTTGCAAGCAACTTGCCGGTTCCTAGTTTCAAGGGGGTTTACCGGAACTACAGATTTGACCTGCACCGGTCCCTCATTAGCTACATCCATAGTGGCAAGGATGCGTACCGAATTTGGGCAGATTATGCCTTCGATTATTCAAACTTCCGTCGCTTCCTGCTTTTTGTAATGGCCCTTCGCTTCAAGGGGTTTTTTGGGAGCTTCCTGGATCGGATCTACATTTTGGCCTGCCGGCGTCCGGAAACCCCAACGCCGTTTCCATTTGAAGTTTGCGGCACTCTTCCGCCTCCCATCAAGTTTGGCGTCGGGCTCTACAACACGGTTCCCCGGGACGACCGGCCAGCGTTGAATCAGGTAACCAGGGCGATGGAGATCTGCCTGGACAAATGCCTGGAACTCCAGGGAAGACCCTACCTTTACGGCTGGCATGAACTCAATGCCGCCAGGATGCAAAAACTCTACGGGCCCGACTATGACCGCTTTCTGGAACTGAAGCGGCAACATGACCCCAGCAACATTATTGAATCACCGTGGCCGGCTTCTCCTGCATAAAATTCTACCGACGTTCACGGCGTGATCTCCTCCGGTTCCTCCACCGGTCCCAGGCGGTAGCCCACCCTGGGTTCGTTGAAGATGTACCTGGGATTATCGGCGGTCTCTCCCAGCTTCCGGCGCAGCCGCTTCACGTAGGCCCGCACCGACTTGGAGTTGTCGGACTCCCGCATGGACCAGACCCGGCTCATCAGGCGCTCCCGGCTCAGTGTCTGCCCCGCGTTGACCGCAAGCTCACAGAGCAAGCGGTACTCCGTATCGGTCAACGCCACCGCCTGGCCTTCCAGCGTCACCCGGCGCCGGGTGTAGTCGATGGCCAGTTCCCCCACCTGGAATGATTCCCGGTAGGGCTCTCTTTCCGGACCTTCTCGCCGCCGCAGAGCCGCTCCCACCCGGGCCACTAACTCGGTGGGCGAGAAGGGCTTGGAGATGTAGTCGTCGGCCCCCGCCTCAAAGGCCAGAGCAAGGTCCCGGTCCCGGTTCTCCGCCGACCCTGAAAGCAGCACCACCGGCGCGTCGGTAAGTTGCAATACCCGCTGCATCAGCCCGGACCTGTTGGCCCCGGGCAGCCCCGGGTCGAGCAGCACCAGGTGGGGCCGCTCCATCGCGATGAGCCGTTCCACCTCCTCCGGGTCCCAGGTGGCCACCAGGGTGTAGCCCGCATCGGTGAGGGTGTTGCGTATGTGCCACAGCGCCTGGGGATCATCGTCCACCACCAGCACCCGGCCCTGCCCCCGGTCGCGGGCGGAAGGCCGTTCGGCCGGTCCCTCCCGGCGTGGCGCGGCCTCCTCGGCCACCGGCAGGGTGAAGATGAACCGGTACCCCAGGCCCGGCCCGTCCCTCTCGACCCAGATGCGGCCCCCGTGGGCCTCCACGATGCCCCGACACACCGCCAGGCCCAGAGGCTCTCCCCGGTTACCGGTCCCGCTCCTGCCCCCGCCGTCCCCTGCCTCCCGCCGCGAAAGCCTGCTGAACAGCAGGGGTAAGGGCAGGGCCGGTGTGCCCCGGCCTTGGTCGGCCACGCACACCGCCACGTGGGGGTCTTCCCGGCGGGCGCTCACCACGATAGTTGTATCCTCCAGGGAATAGCCGGCGGCGTTGGACATGAGGCGTTCCAGTACTTGGAGCGTCCGCTGCCGGTCCGCCGCCACACGGGGCAGGTCCGGCGACAGGTCCACTTCTATCCGATGGCCGGCTTCCCCCTCCAGGAACGACGCCCGGGCCTGGTCCACCAGGGCGGCCAGGTCCGTGGGTTCGGGGGTCAACAACAGTGTCCCCGCCTCGATGCGCGCCACCTCCAGCAGGTCCCAGATCAGGCTCCGCATCCGGTCGGCCTGCCTCTCGACGATCCTGAAGAACTGGCCAACCTTGGCAAGGTCCAGTCGGGACAAATCCTCCAGCACGGCGGCGGCGGACCCCTTGATGGAGGTCAGGGGCGTCAGCAACTCCTGGCTCAACATGCCCAGGAACTCCGCCCGCTGCCGGCCCAGCTCTTTGAACGGCGCCAGGTCCTGCACGGTGACCACCAGGGACTCTACGCCACCCTCCTTGGACACGATGGGCGTGGCGTTGACGATGGTGTTGACCCGGCGCCCGTCCGGGACCGTGATGACGATTTCCTCGGCCCGCAGGGTCTCACCGGTGCTGATCGTCCGGACCAGGGAGAACTCCTTCAGGGAGACTTCCCGCCCGTCGGCCCGGCGGAAGGTCAGCGCCTCCAGCAACTGCTCGATGGACTGCTCCGGGTCGCGCAACCCGTCTACAATTCTCCACGCTTCACGGTTGATAAACGACGGCGCGCCCGTCCCGGCGTCGAAGACCACCACGCCCACCGGCGAGGTGTTGACCAGCGTCTCCAGGTTGGCCCGGGTCTGCTGCTCCTCCCGGTAGCGGCGGGCGTTGGCGATGGCCAGAGCCGCCTGGGAGGCGAACAGCGTCAGCATCCCCTCGTCCTCCGGCGTGAACCCCGCGCCGCCTTCCTTGTCCGACAGGTAGAAGTTGCCCACCTGGCGGCCCAGGTGTCGGATGGGCGTGCTCAGGAAAGACCCGATCGGTCCTATTGGCGGGCCGATTTCGGGCAGGCCCAGTTCCCTGGCGTAGCTGGCGAAGTTCGGGAGTCGCAAAGGCTCCGGTAGGCCGCTCAGGTGCTCGAACAACACCATCCCGCCAGGCAGTTCCAGGACTACCTGGAGTTGCTCTGAGGTCGCGCCGAAGGTGACGAAGTGCTGGAGTTCGCCCTCGTCGTCCAGGACGGTGATGCAACCTCGGGTCGCCTCGGTCAGGGAGCAGGCCCCGTCCACCACCCCCTGCAGCACGTCATCCAGGTCCAGGGTCGCGGTGATGCGAACGCTGGCCTGGCTCATGCGGGAGAGGCGGTCTTCCGGCCCCTGGCGTTCGCGTTCCGGTTCCTCGGTTTGGTTCATGGTTGCCCCTCCCGTAGGGCCGGTGGATTCGCGGCCAGTATGGTACGCGGCCGTATCTGGCACACGTATTGTAACCGATATTATCACCACTAGATTCGTTGTTCATTTGCCATGAGTTCACACATGCTTCGCTATAACCTCAACCAGGAACGGTTAGATCCCGCCAACATGACGACAACCGGGGTGAACTGCCGCGTCTAACTATAAGCTTCGATTCACCTATCTGTCACAGCTTATTCCAGCGCTTCGGACCGCCGGGAAGGTCGCCTCCGGATCCGGTCCCGGCCCGAGCAATCTGCCCCCTAACAGGGATAAGTAACGGCCGTTACGAGGGCGCATGATGTGTGATCTCCCGGCTGGACTTGGATTGGGGACAAGGTTCGGGCAGCAGCCCGACGCCGGTCCAGAGCCGGCCCTTGAGCAGCAACCGCCGCGGCCAGTCGATGCCATGACCGATTACGCTGAGTGGCCCGTCGGCCACTGCCAGGGGTTGCGATGGTTGGGCCCCAGGGGCTCGGAAGGGGTCCGCAGGTTGGCTGGAGCGGTCCTGCCGTCATGAGCGTCTTCGAAACCGGTGTCGTAGGCCAGGACCTGCAGGGTGGCTAACGACAGCACCAGCCAGTGTCGTGAGATACGGGCCGGATCGGTGCGCCGGGTCTTGTCCCGCTTCCAACCCAAGCTCTTGACGGCATTGAAGCCCAGTTGGATCCAGAAGTGCAGGGCGTACCCACTGATCCCAACCTTCTCCGGCGGGGACCGGTGAGGATGATCCAGGGTTCTTCCTGCTGGGCGTTCCAGACGGCCAGCAGGGTGCAGCGGTGCCGGGCGGTGGACCGAAACGGTACGGCGTCCGATCCAGCCAGTATAGGGACCGGAGACGAAGGCGCGGGCGGGCAGCCACTGGCCGTGACCGGCGCAGAGGGTGATGTTCTTACGATACCCCATAAATCATGCTGAAAGGAGATTGACACACCAAATCAACGGTTGATATTTTCCCCGCATTGTGACGCGACGTACAGAATCAACCGACGTGAACAGGGCAATCGCGTCTTAATCGTATTTGTAGAAATATGATAATGTGCTGTGAACTACTGAAGGATGTGGAGGCATATGGGCATGGCACAAGCACCCAAGGCAACTGTTCTGGATCATTTATGCTGGGCTGGACGGCCCACTGGTGGAATGCACCCGACGCCATAAACTGGTGCACATCATTGCCATCGCCACTTGCGCCACCATCTGCGGCGCCGATTCTAGGGTGCATATCGAGCTCTTCAGCAAGAGCAAGCTGGCCTGGTTTTAGACCTTCTTGGAATTGCCCCACGGCATCCCATCCCACGACGCCTCCGGCGATGTTTTCGTCCGCCTCGACCCATCGCAGGTGCAAAACTGCTTCGTATCCTGGATCCAGGCCATCGCTGAACAGTTGCCGGGTGAAGTGGTGGTCATTGATGGGAAGACGGCCCGACGGTCCTATGATGGATATGGGAGCAAAGGGGCCATACACATGGTCAGCGCCTGGGCCACGCAGAACAACCTGACCCTGGGCCAGATCAAGACTGAAGAGAAATCCAACGAGATCACCGCCATTCCCCAATTATTGGAAATGCTGGACCTGCACGGTTGCATCGTCACCATGCGATCCTTGGCTAATCGGGCCATGGACTGCCAGCAGGAGATCACCCAGCAGATCACAGCAGGCGGGGCCGATTACGTGCTGGCGGTGAAGGAAAACCAGGGCCAGTTGCACGAAGGCATTCGCGACCTGTTCGGCGGCGCCGAGGCATTGGGTATTAACGGGATGCACTACGATCACGCTGAGGCCCTGGACAAGGGGCATGGATGAGTGGACCGGCGGGAATGCTGGGTCATCACGGAGGCTGACTATCTGGACTGCCGAGGGCAATGGCCGCAACTGAGGGCTGCCATCTGGGCAGTGGGCCATAGTCAAACTGATGCAGGTGACATGAGTCACCCCCGCTACCACATCAGCAGCCTGGCAGCCTCGGCGGAACAACTGCTGGCAGCCATCAGAAGCCACTTGGCCATCGAAAACTCGCTACACTGGACCTTGGACGTAAGTTTCCGGGAAGACCAATGCCGAGTTCGCAAGGATCACGGGCAGCAGAACATGAACACCCTGCAGCAGATCGGCCACAAACTGTTGAAAAACGAGGAAAAACCTGAAAGTGGGTATCCAGGGCAAACGGCTCAACGCTGGATGGGACGAGGACTACCTACTCCGAGTCCTCTTGGGATAAGACGCGATTGCCCTGCTGACGTGACCCATCATGCACCACCAATACGCCAATTCTCCACTGATCGAAACCGTCTTTGAAGTCCGCTTTCGGTCCGACGTGGGTTGGGACGATGCCACCGCCAATGCGACTTACGAGCTGCTTAGCAGCGAGTTCTCGCGGCAGATCACCGGTTCAGCGCGTTTTGTTGCGGAGGATTACGACGCAAATGCGATATTACAGTTCTGGCGAGAATCCGATGAAGATGGCGCGGTGATATTAAGTCCTAACGCACTTTCGGTAACGCATCTTCAACCGTACCCGGGGTGGGAGCAGTTCAAGGGCCTGGTCATGCGCGTTTATGATGCCTACTTACAGGCGGCGCAACCTCAAGGAATATTAGGTATCGGGTTGCGTTACATCAACCAACTCAGACTTCCAGCCGTTGACGGATACGTTAATCTTTCTTCCTACTTCAACATCGGTATCGTGCTTTCCGGCAAACAGTTGCCGGAAGCCTTCGAGTCATTCATGGTCGAATTACGCTCCCGGCATCGGAATAACCGTGATGTTTTGGCCTTGACGTGGAGAGGCGACCCCGAAAGCGGGCCAAGCCCGACGATAAAGTTCGACTTGGATTACCGTTTGTTACGTCCTGAAACAATCAGCATGGCTGACGTCGGGACTTGGTTGGATGAAGCAAACGGCGAGGTTCACACAGTTTTTGAAGGGTTAATCCGTAATGAGCTTCGTGCTTTGTTCGACAAAAAAGAGTAGCACAGATAAGCCCCAATCCACCGAAGGGATGAGTGTGGCGTCGTGGTGAAGGGATGAGAAAGTGCTCCCGCGCTTCGGGGATAATGGTTTCTGACACACGAAACCAGCCCGAAACGAGGAGCACCCAACGGATGCTATCACGCAACGACCCCGACCGCATCCAAATCGCCTTCGATGACCACCGTTTGGTGGCCAATGCCGGATTGTTGTTGCCGGTCACTCTGGCCCATCATCTGGGACTGGGCCATCTGGTGGACCACCACGTTGACTTGGGAGACGCGCCGGTTCGGGCCAATGGGGGAGACAAGCTGCTGACCCTGGTGGCGTCGGCGCTGGCCGGAGGCGACTGCATCGACGATGCCGATGCGCTGCGCGCTGGAGGAACCGAGCCGGCGCTGGGCTGCGTGGTCAAGGCGCCATCCACCTTGGGAACCTTCCTGAGGAGTTTCCGGTGGGGCCACGTCCGGCAACTGGATCGGGTGAGCCGGGAGCTACTGGCGCGAGGTAGCGGCTCGGATAACTCCCGACACCGGCGCGTCCCTTATCGCCGGCCAGTGCGATATCACCTGCCTAGGACAGCAGCCTTCCTTCCCCGACGGGCCGCAGTGGGCGGAATCCGTTGGCAAAGCAGACGGTCCAAGCGGGCGCGGCCGGGAATTGCGCTGCCTGGCGGCCCGGCTCAACATACCAGCGCATCCACAGCGCCCAGAACAGCAGCCCAATGCCGCCCAACAGCAGAATCACGCCGCCGGTCGCCACTATCGCTATCAAAACCATAAGGTAGGTTTCCACAGCCGTCACCCTCCGCCGCGATTCTAGCACAGGCGCTCCGCGGGTATGGTTCCTTGACACTGACCGGGGAGCCGACTAGCCTTGATGATGCCACCGGCCGGAACGATGACACGCTCGGGAGTCAAATGAGATGAGCGCCGAGAAAAATAACCAACCAAAGGGACCAACGCCAGACGGCAAGGGTGCCGAAGGCGAAAAGAAGAAGCGACCAGAAACGATAGCCGATTTTATGGCGCTTGATACCGTTGTCGGCGCTGTGAGCAGCAGCGAACATGTGCCCGGTGGTGCCAGCATGTCAGTAGATAGCAGCGAAAAGTTCGCTGACGGCTTGGTGAAACAATACCGCCGTCAGCAGGCGGAGTTTGCCAAGTACCTGCGTGAAAAGGAACAAAATCAGCAATGACGTTGAGCGACACCGGGCCGCTGGTCGCTCTGATCGACGATGACGACCCGCATCATCGCGTCTGCGACACGACGTACCGTGTTGTGGCAACGCCGCCGCTGCTTACAACCTGGCCTTGCTTTACGGAAGCAATGTACCTGCTGGAACGCGAAGGCGGCTACCGTTACCAGGCTGCCCTCTGGAGTATGTATTTCAGGGAAGAGCTCGTCCTCCACCAGCTAACGCCGGCGGAAACCGCCCGTATGGCCGCCCTGATGGAGCAGTATCAGGACACACCCATGGACCTGGCCGACGCCTCCTTGGTGGCAGCGGCGGAGAGCCTGAACTTACGGCAGGTTTTCACAATTGACCGGCAGTTTTACGTCTATCGGCTTAACGGCGGCGGCGCGCTGGAGGTGATACCGTAGCGGCAGCTTGCGTTCCGGCCCGCAATTGCCCGGCTGGTCAGACGGCCGGCGCGCCGTTCCTCCGGGCTAGGCTCGCGCCGCCGGCGAAGCCCAATATCGCGCCCGAGCCAGTTTTAACCGTCCAATCTGCGACCTAGACAAAGGGTCTTCTGAAACCAGCGCCATCCACGCCAAACCACAGCGGGGATGCTCAATTCTCTGATTCGTTACGGCTGCGTCTCGAGGTGAACCATTCTCGCGCGAGTGGCAAGGCCGACTGGTGCTCAGGGCATAGTGTTGCGACAAGTTTGAAAGTGGCCGGCTTCGTGAGGTTATCCGCGTGGACGGTGCATACGATTTCGCCAGTGACTTCAGTCTCGGTTACGGAAGGCACTACACGCACCGTGAGCGCTACGTGCCCGATGGCATGACGCCATAGGTCGCAAATCAAACTGATGTACTTTACTGGGGCGTCGTCTTTTGGGTTATCGTGAAAATAGAGAGCTTCTCTGTCGTGCCGAGGTGGCATTGAGTTGAGTCCAGACCAGAGCGGACCGCGTAGATCGGGCATCCGGTTCGCTAATGACGACCCTCCATATCCCACAGGTTTGGGCTGAGCCGGCAACTTGCGTCGGTATAGCGGTTGCGCTTTCAAATCCGCCAACGGCCGGGTGATTCCGAAGTGGCCCTTGACTTGGATGTCTATCCGAGCGTTCGTAGCTGGTCTGGTGCCGACGTTTTCTATCTCGAAAGTAATTTCCGGGAAGTGATCCTGTTGGATATCGGAGTGTAAATCGGTCATGACCTCCCGGCATTTGGCTATCCATTGTGGATAGTCTATCTCTTTGTACTGCATAATCGCACTAGCTGATACTCCAGCACGTACGGCGACGGTCGGGGGATGCTGGACTTGCAATTCGCTCAGCAACTGGTTTTGCTCCGCTGGTTCCAAAGGGCGGAAGACGTTGTAGGTCACTTTGGCATGACCAGAGCCATCGTTCCCCTGATGGTCACACAGAATTTGAAACCGAGGTTCTTGAGCCTCCAACTCTTCGACTTGCTGGGTCAACTCTAGTATTTTCCGATCTCGGTCATCCGGTTCAGGCGGCAAACGCCAGTCATCATCCGGCATAGCATAAGGGATTCCCAGATTGTCCGCCGTCAGAATCGGCCCTGAATCACCAGTAAGCAAGCGTACGTCGGCCTCAGGTTGATCGGCCCTGAATTGTGCCAAATATCCGATGATTTGATCGTCATTCTGATTGTAATCCAAGTTGCCCGCCAAGTCTTGCTTGGGGTGAGTTGCGTCGTACAGCCTCAATGTGACACGAGGGTTGATTGGCTTCTGTTCTTGAGGGCCATGTTGGGCTATTTCGAGAAACTTGCTTGCCGCCTTGCGGGCTCTCTGGGTCCGCCGACCATCGCGGCCATCCTTAAGGCGGTCGATTTCTCGTTGCACAGTTCGGCACACGATAATTTCAATTTGGTCGAAACCGCCGTAAACCGACCAGTCGATTTCGTCGAGTACTTTGTAGTGGAGGAACAAATTCGTATCGGCAAACAAGTGTATAATGGACATAGCCGCACTCCATCTTGATTAAATTGGTATAGATCAAAGCCAGCGTTCATATAGTGAATTGTACTACCCCCTACGGCGGCGCGGCCTGCCCGCTCCAGTTGTATCCCCAACAAATTACACGCCCATCCGTGCGCACCCCACAGGTGTGATTACCCCCGGCGCTGACCATCTGGAATGTTCCATCCGGCGGCGTGGTTTGCCCATCACTATTGTAACCCCAACAAACCACCCGCCCATCCGTCCGCACTCCGCAAGTGTGCCTGTCTGTCGCGCTGACCGACTGGAATGTTCCATCCGGCGGCGTAGCTTGGCCATCTCCATTGTAACCCCAACAAACCACCCGCCCATCCGTACGCACCCCACAGGTGTGAATGCCCCCGGCATTGACCATCTGGAATGTTCCATCCGGCGGCGTGGTTTGCCCATCAATATTGTAACCCCAACAAACCACCCGCCCATCCGTCCGCACCCCACAGGTGTGACGATCCCCGGCGCTGACGATCTGGAACGAACCTTCTGGCGGCGTGGTTTGCCCATCAATATTGTTACCCCAACAAACCACCCGCCCATCCGTCCGCACTCCGCAAGTATGCTCGTATCCCGCGCTGACCGATTGGAAGGCACCGCGTGGTGGGAATGCTTGGCCGTATTCGTTGTAGCCCCAACAAACCACCCGCCCATCCGTCCGCACTCCGCAAGTATGCTCGTATCCCGCGCTGACCGATTGGAACGAACCTTCTGGTGGCATGAGTCGATCAAAAAATTGGCTGGCGCCCCAGCAAACAACTCGGCCGTCGGTCCGGACCCCACAAGTGTACCCGGCGTACCAGCTGCTGGCGCCGACGGAAGTGTAGGTATCTGACGACGGCGGGCTGCCTTGCCCGTAGCGGTTGTCGCCCCGGCATACTACCTTCCGGTCCGTCAGCAACCCGCAGGTATGTCCCTCGCCAGCGCTGAGCGACAGGAATGAGGCGCCATATATCCGGCTATTGCCATCGCCCCAGCAATGGGATTCCCCGTCAGCAGCGGCAGCGCAAGTATGCTTGCCGCCCGCGCTGACCGATTGGTAAGAACCCTCCACCTCTGCCGGTGCCTGCCCGTCGGGGTTTGCGCCCCAGCAGGCGATGCTGCTGTCCCGCTTGATGCCGCAGGTGTGCCACGTCCCCGCGCTGACCGCGTAGAACCGTGCGTTGGGCGGCGCGGACTGGCGATAGTAATTGTCGCCCCAACACTGGACCCTTCCGTCGGCGCGCAGACCGCAGCTGTGCTCGCCGCCGGCGGTTATCGCAGTAAAGGACACGCCGGCCGGAGCGTTCCGCTGCCCGTATTCGTTGCTGCCCCAGCATTGCGCCGATCCGTTCTCCCGCAGGGCGCAAGTGTGGGCGTGGCCGGCACCGATGGCGGTGAACTGGCCCGCCGGCGCGTGAGACTGGCCGCTGCTGTTGTCGCCCCAGCACCCTGCCGCGCCGTCGTCGGTGATGCCGCAGGTGTGCTCGTAACCGGCAGTGATGGCGGTGAGGGTTACACCGGGCGGTGGGGCGGCCTGGCCCTTGTCGGCGTCGCCGTTGGCGCCCCAGCAGACTACCGCGCCGTCGGTTTGCAGCATACAGGTGTGCTTGCCGCCGGCGGCGATGGCGCTGGCGGCGGCCTCCGGAGCCGGCGCGGCTTGCGCAATCGCTCGTACCCGGTTGCTGAACCCCGACCAGCGGGAGATTTCCCCATCCGACGAGGCATAGCCCGCGATGACGACGAAAGAGTATTCCAGGCCGGCTTCCAGTCCACTGATGACGGCAGAACCGGCGTCGGCGTCATGCCACCGGCTGCCCGTGCCGTCGGGTCGCGCCGACCACACCAGGCGCAGCGCGGCGTCAGCCACCGGCGTCCAGCTCAGCGAGACTTGCCCGGCATCGGGGCCGGGAACGGCGGTGAGCCCGGTGGGGCCGGCCGGCGCGCCCGGCGCTGTGGGCCCTGGCGGCTCCGGCGACTGTCCGGCCACCGTCAGAAACTGCCACCTGGGATTGACAGGCCAGGTGGGTTCGCCGTAGCGGGAGCTGTTGGTCAGCACCGAGAAAGCGTGGCGCACGCCCGGTTCCAGGCGGGGTATCGTGTAGGAACTTTGCCCCCGGTTGAGGATGTCCACGTAGATGAAGGCTTCCTGCCAGTCGCCCCGGGCTTTGGCAATCGGATAGTCGGCAACCATGTTGACGTAGCCGATGCGATAGTACGTCGCCTCCGGCACAGCATCCCAGGTGACGACGACCTCGCCAGGATTGGGGCCATCGGCTGCCCGGACGTTGGCAGCCGGCGGGGCGCCCTGCGCTGTCGCCGGAGCGCTATCGGTTCCTGCAATTGCGCACAACGCCAGCAGCAGGATGATCGCCAGCGCCGGCGCCCGCCGCCAGCGCGGCCACTTCCAGTTTCCTATTCCATTAGTCATAGTAAATCCCCCGGCACAAACCGGGCACATCGCTGCCGATGTCAGTCTTTGCGATGATGCTACCTCCACCATCTCTATTCCTAGCGTATTTATTTAGTTCTTATTCGTGTGATGTGGTGTATGATGCTCGACGGCGTTGGCCGATCCACCTGTTTCCTGACCTCATCCGACTCTCCTGCGGCTCCACGCCGTGCAGGCTGCCAGCACGGCCACAACGCCGGCCAGCGGAAAGGCGTAGATCATCCAGTCCGCAGCAAGGCCAGGGAGAGCAAAGATCAGGAGCCACAGACCGACTACGTCGACGGAGAGGCCCACGAGAAACCCGAAGGGAGCGGTCCATTGCATTCGGAGGCCGGGGAGCGAGAATCCGCAAACGACTCCGATCGCGGTGGCGAGAGCGACGGTGAGCGCCAATTGCCAGCCCCAGACGACGAACAGGACAGCGCCAAAGAAGACGTAGTGGTCCATTCGCTCTACCCTGGCTCAGGGACTGACTCGCTTCGAGCGGTCGGGCCCAGATGGGGTGGCGCCTCCGTAGCCCAATGGATAGAGCGGCGCCTGGGCCGGATCGCAGGTCGGGATTTCGGGCTTCCCGGATGCGCCGCCGCCACGGTCACACGCGCCTTCGCAGTTGGGCATCAATTGCGGGGCCTACCAGTCGAAGTCGGCGAGGTCGAGCAGGACGAGCGTGCTCCACGACGGACCCGCATTGAGGCCGTAACCCATCGGTGGACCTTCTTCCGCGCAGAGGAGAACGGTCAGGGTGACCAAGGCGTAGAACGCCTCGTCGGGGTTATTCTCGTCCTCCCTAGCGGCAAGGGTCTCGGCGATCCGCTGCGCAACCACGTTGGTTACAATCTGGCGGGGCTCGCCCTGCAAACTGCTGGTCAGGGTTGCGGTAGCACAGCGGGTCGCCTCCGCCTGCAGGATCGCCGACTGCCGTGCCTGCTCGGCGGCTTCCTCCGCGGTCTGGATGCGCATGTGTACTCCGGCGTACCACGGCTCGCAGTCCACCGCAACGCTCCCTTTCGTCATGCGAATCGTTCCGACGCGGTAGGTCCAGTGCCCGGGTTCCGCGGGACCGGTCCACGTGCGCTCCGTCGTCTCGGCCAAGGTCGTCCAGCCCAGCGGCGTGTTGTCCCGGGCCGTCCCGGAACGCTGGACACGATAGACGACCGTGTCGGCCCTGAAGGTGGCTGCATCCCACTGCGGGTCCCTGAGGTCGTCCTCTACGCTCTCGTAGAAGTAGTCCAGGTCGTCCTCCCACTTGAGCATCAGCGAACCGTCATCCGGGCGAACGGCCTCCAGCCGGACGGCTTCGGACCACCCACAGAGCTCTCCCAGCAGTTCCGGCGTTAGCTCGGCTTCGGTGGGGAGATCCACCGTAATCTCCGCCCCGACGCCGTCGCACTCCTCGATGACCCCGTCCGTGCGGAGGGAGAAGAGGCCCACGTGGTAGACCCACCGGCCGGGGCGGGGCGCGCCTTCCCAGTGTGTCCTGTCGTTCACGATGTCCACGAACTCCAAGGTGTTGCTATCCGCCGGCCGTCGGTGGATGTAGTAGACGGCTTCCTCCACGTACAGGTCCTTGGGCCACGGGTTGATGTCAAGGGACCATTCCAGCACCACGTAGGCTGGGTCCTTGATTCCCGCCAGGTAGCCGTCCGCGTAGAGATCGGTGATGCGGGAGGCCTCGCAGTGCTCGGCCTCCACCTGACGGGGAAGAAGGAACACGAGAATGCCGGCGACGACCAAGAGGGCCGGGATTACGGACAGGGTAAGCAATCGGGTGCGCATGGGAAACCTCCGGTAGGACGTTGGGGGTCCAGGCAGCCCCCGTCTGACTGGGCCTAGCATGGGTGTTGGGGGCGTTGTTCTGCCAATTCTCTGAAACAGCCGATGAACGGCAGAGACAATGAGCGAATCCCGTTGACGAGCATCATTACTGCTACGGCGATCCCGACCAGAGCGGCAACCAAAACCGCCCCGCAGCCGCAGCCGATCCAGCCGCTGAAGTCGGTGTAAGGTTCTACAAGATTGGACGGGACGCCGGCCAGCACTTCAAGTCTGTACCCTGCCCATCGCTCGAGCCGCCGCATCTCGTAGTAGTCGAAGACGAACCCCACTATTGCGCCGACCCCAAAGGGCAACAGTATCTTGTCCAGAAGTTCCCCCGCCCTTCGCAGCATCCCACTTTCCAGGTCGCGCATGCGGGTCATGACGGCGGCGCCCATCCATTCCGCCGCACACTCGACAGTGCTGATCCGGTTAGGGTCTCTCCGGTCCGCCAACAATCCGATAACGCGTTCCGCCTCTTCGGTGTCCGCGTGCGGCAGACAAAGGTCGACCAGCTCGCGGCAAAGCCGCTCTTGGTGCCTCTGGATAGACGGTATCTCGACGATCCGCCAGGACAGCAGACCCAGGAGGATGCCAAGGCCGGGCACGAAGGCGAACGCGCCGGCTGTGGCGCCGAGCCAACCGGCCGTCAGGCACCGTCGTCGGATAGCCGCGCCACCGGCGGCGCGGCGTCGGGCCAGTTCGGTTTCATCCCATTCCAAAGGTGGGCTCAAATGCACTCCCAGACAAGTTGAACTTTTTCAATGTCGTCCCGCACGAGCGAACGGCACCCAGCCTCAGCCTCGGACCACTAGCGGAGCTTTCTATGGGTCCCATCACATCAGTAATCGGGCCAACCGTCAGCGGATTCGCCTGCCGCGAGGGCCGCGCGGTCGGTGGGTAAATTGCAGCAGGATCGGGATGCTCGATGTGGTGATCAGAGATCAATTTTTAGTCCTGTGATGTGATCTAAGGTGGAGTAGCCGGGTCGGGTGCGGGCAGGTTGACCTCGCGGATCGCGTTCTGGCGGGCCGCTTCGACGATTTCAAGGATCTCTTGGCCGCCGCTGTGTCCTCGGAGTACGAGGGATACCTGCGCGCTGGCGGTGGCGAATACCAGGGCTTGCTTGAGGGAGAGCCACCAGAAGAAGGCGCAGATGAGCGCCGGGATGACTCCGAGCAGAGCGAGAGGACCGGCGAAGTTGATCGCGGCGAGGCTTGCGAGGGTGAGGATCGCGGCGATCACGAGCAGGCGGATGGAGCTGACCCGGGTTTCTTGAATGGAGTCGATCCTGTCCAGGGGCAGGATGGTCGTATTGCCGCTGCCCCACCGGGTTTCCTCGATTGAGAGGCGGCGGTTGGTGACGTTGAAACTGTAGGTGGTCCCTTTGTGGCTGCCGCCGACCTGGTGGATGACGGTTTCTCCGGGCATCAGGTTGAATGGCATCTATGCACCTCCAAGGGCCCTGGATAGGTTGGAGAGGGTTTAGGACTGGCGGTTCGTGATTGCCTGATTGAGCAGTTCATGAGCGCCTAGTCGTGGGTTCGGATTTCCATCAGCGGAACTGACCGTTCACGAGCGTAGTGAATTGTCCGCATTCTATCATCACAGTTGATGACCTAATGATAACTATTTGGTAACATGGCTGTGGTAACGGTACGGTAACATCCGCCAGGCTGCGCACGGACGCGCCCCGAGCAGCGGGTGGAACCCGCAATCCGTCCTTCCATCCGGCGACGGCTCACATTCCCGAGGAGATAAGACAACGAGATGAACTCCGACGAGTTGCTCAGGGAGAACCAGGCCCTGCGGGAGCGTCTCTCCCGGCTGAGTGAGGCCAGCCTGCGCATCACCGGGGACCTGGAACCCAACGCCGTGCTGCAGGGGGTGGTGGACGGGGCCCGCTCGCTGACCGGGGCCAGGACGGCCGGCATCACCGCGCTGGACGAACGGGGACAGCTGTGGGAGTTCGTCACCTCGGGACTGACGCCGGAGGAGCACCGCTTGGTGCTGGAGCTGCCCGGGGGTCTGGAGTTCTTCGCCTACCTGGGCGGGCTGCCGGACCCGCTGCGGGTGGCGGACTTCTCGGCGTATGCCAGGGCGGCGGGCCTGCCGGACATCGGCCCGCCCCTGGGGCCGGTGGGGGCCTTCCTGAGAATGCCCATCCGGCTGCTGGGCCGCCGCGTCGGCGACATCTACCTCGCGGGCAAGGCGGGTCAATATGAGAGTCGGGACGGCGGGGAGTTCACCCAGGACGACGAGGAGACCCTGGCGCTGTTCGCCGCCCAGGCTGCTTTGGCCATAGCCAACGCGCTGCGCTACCGGGAGGAACAGCGGGGCCGGGAATACCTCGAAACCTTGGTCAACA
Source organism: SAR202 cluster bacterium bin87 (assembly GCA_002238825.1). Lineage (GTDB taxonomy): Bacteria > Chloroflexota > Dehalococcoidia > Lucifugimonadales > UBA3495 > Bin87. Next base: position 81,423 of record MPNC01000010.1, read on the forward strand.
CCTCCCCGGTGGGCGTGGTGGTCTTTGACGCCGTAACGGGAGCGCCGCTGTCCCTCAACCGGGAGGCCCGGCGGATCGTGGACGGCCTGCGGGAGCCGGACCAGACGGCGGAGCAGTTGCTGGAGGCGCTGAGCTTCCGGCGGGCCGACGGGCGGGAGATTTCCCTGAGCGAGTTTCCCCTGACCCGCGCCCTGGCCACCGGCGAGACGGTGCGGGCCGAGGAGATCGTGATCAGCGTCCCCGAAGGACGCAGCGTCACCACCCTGATCAACGCCACCCCCATACTGTCCGATGAGGGCGCCATCGAGACCGTGGTCGTCACCCTCCAGGACCTGACGCCCCTGGAGGAGATCGAGCGGCAGCGGGCCGAGTTCCTGGGCACGGTGAGCCACGAGCTGAGGGCGCCGCTCACCTCCATCAAGGGCTCCGCCGCCGCCCTGCTGCGCAACCCGTCAACCCTGGACGCCGCCGAGACCCAGCAGTTCCTGCGCATCATCGACGGCCAGGCCGACCATATACTGGACCTGATCGGGGAGCTGCTGGACGCGGCCCGGATCGACGCCGGCGTCCTGTCGGTCTCCCCGGAACCCTCGGACGTGGCCGTGCTGGTGGACCGGGCCGTGGGCCTCTTCCAGAGCGGCGGGGGCCGGAGCAACGTCAGTATCGACCTGCGGCCGGAGTTGCCCCGGGCGTTGGCGGACCGGCGCCGCGTCGAGCAGGTGCTGACCAACCTGCTGGCCAACGCCGCCCGGCACTCCCCGGAGTCGTCCACCATACGGGTGAGCGCCGCTCTGGAGGGGGTCCACGTGGCCGTCTCCGTGTCCGACGACGGCGTGGGGGTGTCTTCCGAGCTGCTGCCCTACCTCTTCCGCCGGTTCTTCCGCGCCGAAGGCGATGAGGGGGATGGCGTGGGCGCCGGCCTGGGCCTGGCCGTCTGCAAGGGAATAGTCGAGGCCCACGGCGGCCGCATCCGGGCCGAGAGCGACGGCCCGGGCCGGGGAGCCACTTTCACCTTCACCCTGCCGGCGGCCGAGGAGGTCGCCAGCCAGCCCGACCTTTCCGAGCGGAGCGGACACCAGCGGGTTCGGGTCCTGGCGGTGGACGACGACGCCCAGGCCCTGCGCTTCGTGCGCGACGCCCTCACGGAGGCCGGATACGAGGTAACCGCCACCGGCGACCCGGAGGAGGCCCTCTCGCTGATGGAGCGGGAGCAACCCCGCCTGGTCCTGCTGGACCTGGTCCTGCCCGGAACCGACGGCATCGAGTTGATGCAGGACATCCTCCGCATCGCCGACGTGCCGGTGATCTTCCTGTCCGGCTACGGGCAGGACCTGGTGATTGTCCGGGCCTTCGAGATGGGCGCCGACGACTACATCGTCAAGCCCTTCTCGCCCACGGAGCTGGCGGCCAGAGTGCAGGCGGCCTTGCGGCGGCGGACCGGTCTGGCCCGGATGGCTCCCTCGGAACCCTACGTGCGGGGCGATCTGACCATCGACTATGTGCAGCGGCTGGTGAGCGTGGCGGGCGAGCCGGTGCGCCTCACGGCCGTGGAGTACGACCTGCTGCGCGAGCTCTCAATCCACGCCGGACGGGTGCTGACCCACCAGCACCTGCTGCAACGGGTCTGGGGCAAGACCGAGGCCGGAACCCCAAAGGTGATCCGCACCCACCTGATGCGGCTGCGGCGCAAGCTGGGTGAGGACGGCGACAACCCCAGGTACATCTTCGCCGAGCCACGGGTGGGCTACCGCATGGAGCGGCCCGATGTCGGGGTAGGGGGTGGGGCGGGGCCGTAGGCTGCTGGGCTCCGCCGGGAACGGTCCGGTAAAACCACAAGCCCCTGCGGACATGGCAGGGGCTTGACTATTCATCCCTCGCGCGGGTCGGAGCTTTTGGTCGATTACGCCGCAAGCGTGAACCTCAATTCGAAGGTTCTTGATTTTATCCAATTTGGTGGGCAGAATCGTACTCTAAGGTCGCCATCGGCGTTTTGGCCACTGGTATTCGCCGGTGAACAGGATGCGGGCCAGGAGCTCGGGCTCGACGGTCAGCCCGACGCGTTTCCGCCGTCTGACTGCTTCTCCAAAATGGGCGGTATTCCAGTAAATGATGATGGCAGCGAGCAGGTTGAGCCCAGCCATGCGGCAGTGCTGGCCCTCGCTGGAGCGGTGGCGGATTTCGCGCTGGCGTCCGGTCCGGAGCGCGTGATGAGCCTCGCCCTTGTTCAGGTCGGTGTTGGCTCGGCGCTGTCCGTAAGGGGCCGGTTAGCCGTTACGCTTTCCCCGGTTAGGTGTTACGTTTAGCCCGGTTAGGTGTTACGTTTTGGGGCAAATTCCTACTCAGAATGGGCTTCACCTACCCCTACCTCTACAGAGGAGGGGGAGGGGTGTGGGAGCAGGGCCCCTTTTGATTCCCCACTCCCACACCCCTTAGACAGCAAGTCGCAATCGCTTGGTCGCCGTCGTTAGCTGTTACGCTCAGCACACACAGGATCAGAAATAGCATCTCCAGCCTAGCGACGAGCTTGCGCCCGAAACTTTAATTGGCCGGCAGTATGTTCAAGGTTTGATGCTATCCTTGAATATGGAGATCGCACATGGCCAGGTTTGATGAACGCAGTTGGGAACCTGACTTCACAGCGCTCACCCGGCGTGATCGCCGGCCATGCCGGTATTCGGTCTACCTGCCGGACCTGCTATCTGATCGCCGCTTCGCCTTCGACGGCGACGTGGCCGCGGACGTGGCAGACGCCGAGGCTGACCTGGTCAGACTCAACGGAGCGGTGGGCGCTCTGGCTGATACTGAGGGGCTGGCCCGTCTGCTGTTGCGCGCTGAGTCGGTGGCTTCCTCCCGCATCGAGGGCCTGGTGGTGGGCGGAAGACGGATGCTGCGAGCTGATGCGGCGCGCCATCTGGGCGAGGAGGTCAGGGACGTCACTGCCGCCGAGGTGTTGGCCAACATCGATGCCATGGTCTGGGGCGTTAATGCGGTGGAGCCCGACGGCGCGATTACCCTGGACACGCTATTGGAGGTTCACCGGCGGCTCTTGTCGGGAACTCGCCTGGAGGAACACGGTGGCCATGTCCGCACGGTGCAGAACTGGATCGGCGGCAGCGATTACAACCCCTGCTCGGCGGCGTTCGTGCCGCCACCTCCGGAAGATGTTCTCGTTCTGCTGGATGATCTGGTTGCCTTCTGCAACGACGAAGCACTGCCGGCCTTGGCGCAGGCGGCGATTGCCCACGCTCAGTTCGAGACTATCCACCCGTTCGTTGACGGTAATGGGCGGGCCGGACGGGTGTTGATCCACCTGGTGCTGCGCCGGCGTGGGATCGCGACGCGATTCCTGCCACCGGTCTCCCTGGTGCTGGCCACCTGGGCGGCCGAATGCGTGGCGGGGCTCACGGCCAATCGCTATGTGGGTGAGCCAGGGTCGGATACCGCCCATATGGGCATCAACAGCTGGACGGCGCTGTTTGCTGCGGCCTGTCGCCGGGCGGTGGCGGATGCGGTGTGGTTTGAGGAACGAGTGCGCCAACTGCAGGAGACCTGGCGCCAGCGAGCGGGCAATCCACGACGGGACTCGGCGGTGCAGCGACTGATCGGAGCGTTGCCAGCGGCTCCGGTGCTCACCGTGGCGACCGCGGCCGAGCTTACCGGACGCTCGTTCCAGGCTGCCAACCAGGCCATGGACCGGCTGGTGGAGGCCGGAGTGCTGGTGCAGGTCAGCGTAGGACGGCGCAACCGCGCCTTTGAAGCGCCGGAGCTCATCGACCTGTTCACGGCGCTGGAGCGGCAGTTGGCCAGCCCGACAGGCGACACTCTGGCGGCTGAGCCGGTGCGCCGCGTGCCGGAGCGAAGGCCGTAGGTTACGCGATGTCGTAGTCGCGCAGGCTCTCGTTCCAGATGCGGCGGATGACCTCGCCGGGAACGTCGCGGATTTCACGCCGCATGGCGAAGCCCATGTCAGGCGTGCCGGAGAAGGGGATTTTCACCAGATCGGTCTCGTCGGTGGTGATTTCAACACGGAGGTCCGCGTCAGCCCGGAGTTCCTCGATGAGGTTCACCAGCCGTTCCAGGGCGTCGGCCAAGGCCAGCTCGGTGACGATGGGTTTCCGCGGTTCCGGCATGGGGTCCTCCCGGCGGCGGATCTGCGGTAGGGTCGCCCATCGTGCCACGGGCAAAAACCGGCCCGCCGGGGCCATTGTGCCACAGTGGAACACCGGCTCCAACTGCAGGTGCAGCGCTGAGGCTGGAGGCAGCGCAATGGGACCGGGGGATGGAGGGGTTAATGCGGGCGAGATCCGGCAGCGGCACCCACGCAGTGATCGGACAGACGTCCACATCAGCATAGTGGCGGCGACCACCCTCGGCTGCACGCAATGACCCCTGGGGCCTGGGCGGGTCCACCTTCGTACGTGGTCATACGATGCTTCGTACATCAACTGCGCTCGGTCATAGCCGCTGACGTTGGTCGAGAGCCCGCCGCGCCGGCCGTCAGGCGTCGCGGGGGTCGGGCATGCAGTAGCCGACGCCGCGCACGCTGAAGATCCAAGCCGGGTTCTGCGCGTCGTCGCCGAGCTTCCTGACGAAGTTCCGCACCCGGTTGACCCCGCCCGCCTGGGGCCTGCTCCAGATCTGGCCCAGCAGGGCATCGCAGTCGACCACGCGCCCCGCGTTCTGCGAGAGCACCCGCAGCAGGTCGAACTCGGTGGCGGTCAGCTCGACCGGGCATCCGGCCACCGTCACCCGCCGCCCCTCGTAGTGTATGGCCAGCTCGCCCAGGGCGAAGGGCTCGGGGCGGGTGGCCCGGCTGGACCCGACGCGCAGTTCAGGCCGATATGTTACGCAAAGAATACCATAATCGGCGTGATAGACACACAACGGTGACATACTAAGTGCTAAACTTTAAACTGCGCAACGCGTAGGGAAGCGCGTTTTTCTGGTGCCCAGAACGGCCGCGTTGAGGGCGCTGATGTGCCAGGGGTAGAGCTCACGGCAAACCGCGCTCTGCCGTCGGCAGCATAACGCCGCAAACATCCTAACTGAGATATGTAACGGCCCAAATCAGTACCGAATTCTGGATTTCGCACGAGTAGAGCGATGGTCGATGAACCCCAATCGACCATTTTTCACCACGCATATTCTGGGGCCTGTTGACATTCGGGTTGGCAGGGCATACGGCGATGTCTGGGGCACCTCCCGATAGCGGGAAAGACTCATCCGATCGCTCCCCGTGCAGGCCGATTATACTACCGGTCACGGACACCCAAGGCCTCGCTTTCTTCGAGAACATTGCGAACGCGTGGTATCTGCTGATGATGCCTGTAAATCGTCGTGACGTTTTCCGTCTCAACTGCTCTACCAGCCCGAGTTTGCACGACCCTAGGACAACACATCCGTTGACAACAACACTGATGTTGTGCATCCTAGTAGAGAATGAACGCACGAGAACTGCGACGCTGGCTCCGCCACCAAGGCTGCACCTTCCATACCCATAAGGGAGGCAGCGGACATCTTACCGTCAGGCTTGGTGACCGCACCAGCCAGTTGCCGATGCACGGCGGCGGAAAGGAGTTAGGGCGGGGCCTCGTTGCGAAAATCAAGAAGGATCTGGGGTTGGATTGATGCTTGCCTATCCGATTACTCTGACCGACGACGACGGAACTATCCTGGCGACCTCGCCGGACTTCCCTGAACTCACGACCTTTGGAGACGACCGGGCGGAGGCCCTGGCCCGGGCGGTGGATGCGCTGGAAGAGGCGATTGCGGCCCGCGTTCACGACAGGAAGGATATCCCCCAACCCTCCCTGGGCCAGACCTACGCGGTGCTGCCGACACTGACCTCGGTGAAGGTGCTCCTTTACCGGGGAATGCGAGAACAGGGCATTGGCAAGGCGGAGCTGGCCCGGCGGCTGGGATGGCACCTGCCCCAGGTGGATCGGGTGCTGGACGTCCAGCATCGCTCGGGGTTGGAGCAATTGGACACGGCCTTGGGAGCCATCGGACAACGGTTACACGTTACCATGGCCATTTCGGCTGGAGTTGCGGTTGGAGAAGATGATGCCAGCACGAATTAGCGACAGCGGCAATCGCCGGAAGACGTAGGAGAAAGGGATGAATCAGCAACCAGACCTCACCCCGGCGGCCCTTTAAGCCCGAGTGTCCAGCGACCGCCAGGACGTGGACCTCTCCGTCGCTGCCCAGCTGCCGGCACTGAGGGACTACGCCGAGAAGAACGGCTACCTGGTGGCCCGCTAGTACATCGACGAGGCTGAGAGCGGACGCATCGCCGACCGCACGCAGTTCCGTAAGATGCTAGTTGAGGCATCCCAGCCCGACGCCCCCTTCCAGGAAATCCTCATTCGACGGACATAGAGCCTATCCTAATAACCCAGCGGCACTGAAAGTGATCAGAGCGCAGGCGAAGTGCAGAAAGGCGATGTAGTTTTCGGGGGACTTGTCCCAGCGTACCAGGATGCGCCGGAAACGGTTCCGCCAGCCGTGAGTGCGTTCCACCACCCAGCGGCGCGCCCTGAACCCAGCCTCCCGCTTGATGGCCTTCGCCTCCTCGCCGCGACTGCGGATGTGGGCGGTGAAGCCGAACTCCTCCAGAGTGCGACGCACCTCGTCATAGTCGTAGCCCCTTCGGTCAGACGCTCCACCATCTCCTCGGTTTCCTGCCAGAGTGCGGCGCACTTCGTCATAGTCGTAGCCCCCGTATCAAGTACGGGGCAGGCTCTTGTCCAGGCACATCCCCTGGGGTTGCTCCAGAGTGGGCTCAGGACGCGCTATCACCACACTGTCCAGGGTCGGCCGCACCAGCTTCAAGTCGTGGCGGTTGGCTCCGTCCACCGCCACACCCACCGGAACGCCCTGGGCCTCGGTCAACAGGCTGCGCTTGACGCCCCGCTTACCGCGGTCGGTGGGATTGGCGCCGGTTTTTCCCCACACCCAGAGGCGCTTTGGTCATGGCCCCGTCCATGCTCAGCCAACTCCAGTCCAGACCTTTCAACTCGTCATAGCGTTCCAGTCCGACCCGCCACAGCTCCAGGAACACCCCAGCGGCTACCCACTGCTGAAAGCGCAGATGCGCCGTGGACCCGGAACAGATGCCGGTGGCGTCCAGGGCCTTCCACTGGCAGCCGGTGCGCAGCACGTAGAAGATGCCGTTGGCGCAGGTGCGGTCGGGAACCCGGGGCCTGCCGCCGCCGAACCGATGGGTGTTCACATGCTCGGGGATCAGTGGCTCCAGCGCTTCCCAGAGTTCGTCGGAGATCTGGAAACCGCCGGTGGTGGGATTGGTCTTGACAGCAGGGCCAGTCCGTTTCGGACGTGGCGGCTTGGGGTCTTTCGTCTTGCTCATTGCGCCAGTCTAACGACAGCCCCAGATGGTTCGCCTTTACTGGCCTGACAAGTTTCAATCAGTTATTAGGATAGGCTCTAACTCCATCTGGCATGAAGGGCACCACAGTACCGTGTCGAATACCTTCGAACCAACCCAACGCCAATGCAATTCCACGCCAAACATCTCGCATGTAGTGGGGCGAACAGCAGCAGGACCTGACAATGGTAAGCGCCTAATGCAGGCAATCAGAGAGAAGGTTAGCACCGCAAATACACACTCCAACAAGAGCAAAACCCAGCCAGGTGTAGCGTGCTTGCCTGCGAGAACGCTCCAAGACCCGTTGGGCAACCATATAATCGCCTCTATAGGACGTTGCCACGTAGCCGGGTATGCGGCCGCCAACGTAACGTACGCGGCAATCACACCGGCAGCTATCCAAAATTTCGTGTTGGCTAACGTTCTACGCATTCGTCTTTACCTACCGCAAGGCGACAGCAGAAATTTTATCATTCGTTCACTCCTTAACCCTACATGCGTCGGAAACGGCCAAGATTGCTCTGGCATGCGCCGAAAACGATCCACACGGTCCAGTCCGTTTTGGCGGTAGTGTCTCAGTTTGAGATTGGGCTAGCTTACTTGGTATCACATCGATTGATGGCGCTATCTCACAAACTGGCGGAATACGCCACCATCGCCAATATCCAAACGACGATGACGGCAAATACTACCCACAACCCTGCCGACACCCAGCGGTCGGCCAGCGAATGACCCTCACCCCAAAGGTAGCCGGCGCACAGGACCCAATGCAGGACTGCAACTAACCTGTTGACCATCAGGACCTCCATCAGCTTGCAGCCTTCCCTGACCACCACGCGGCTGATAAACTCGGAGTAATATAAAACGCAAAACGCGCAGCGCGAACGGTGGGCAAGCGCGGAACGTTCGCTTTGACTGACAGGCTCCCAAGTCCGGAAGCGATAGTATCAGCAGCTTCCGGACATTGGCGATAACACCTCCGGCGTCGATTGCGTCCCGGAGGTGCTTCTATGGACAAGCCAAATCTCATTCGGCCTCAGATTGGCGATGTTCCCCGCCATCAGCGCAACAACAATCCTCTAAACCAGAAGGAGACGATCATGCCGCGAGGCGGAAACGGCGACAACCGCGCGAACCAAATGAACCCGAACAACGACGCCTACTGGCAGTCGCGCGGGTTCGACGGACGCCCTGAAGACGACGATTGGGATGACGACGATGAAGAGACGGTAACTACGCCAGGAACCGATCAATCAACTTCGCAACCGCAAAACCCGGGCCAATAAATCCAACGGGACAGGATTAACTCCTGCCCCATAACTTACAGCTGGACATACCGAGGAGATCGGTCCGGCCACTCGGAGCGCAAGAGAAAGGCCCCGTTGGTTCCTTTCTCGAAAAGTTGCCCGAATAGTGGACTTTTCGGGCAGCTGCCGGACTTTGTGGGTAAAAAAGAGTTTTCGGGCAAGGCCCTACAGGCGCCGTTACCTGGACGAAGCCGTCTGGGAACCGGTGGATACTGGCGTGGTGGAACGCGCGTTGAGCGATGTGTATCGGGACGTGTCGCTGGCCATGGATTTCCTGCGCGAGGCGGGAAGGATCCGCACGCCGGCCGCGATGTTCGAGGCTGAACCATGGTGCGGTTGACCGGCAACAATGCCGCTGCGGATGGCTGCTACACCCAAGGTCTTCGCTTGGAGAATGCCTTGGCGGACTCGGGGGTGGGCAGGCCGCGTTGCTCCAGGAGCATCAGGGTGAGGCGGCGGAACTCCTCCCGGTCGTGGCCGGTGATGACGGCCTGCTCGTGGGCCTCGGAGATGGCCACGGGATAGCCCAGGCCCAGCTGGCACTGTTTCACGAGCATGGCGTGGCTGAGGGCCAGCAGTTCGGGGTCCTCGGCCAGCCAGTCGGGGATCTCGACCCGGGCGATCTCGGAGCCGCCGCCCAGATAGTAGAAGTGGCTCCACTCCTGGCCGGTGGCCAGGCCCAGGGCGAAGCGGGTCGCCAGGTGGCTGGAACGGTAGAGGGGCGAGCGGTGACCCGGCTCCAGCAGGAGCTCAAAGAGCTCCCGGTCTTCGAAGCCCGCGGCGCCGTCGCAGGACGCCAGGTCGGAGCGGCGGGCGGTGCAGAAGCGGTTGCAGTTGGCGTCACCCTGGTCGCAGAGCACGAGGCGGACGGCGCCGGCCACCTCGGTGGTGCGGGGCCTGGAGGTGTAGGCGGCCACGGCCACGGGGCGACCGTCGGTGGACGCCGCCCGCAGGCGGGCCAGGGCGGGCTGTAGGCGGTCTCCGATGAGCATATCGGCGACGTAGCGAGGATACTGGCCCCGCTGCAGGTCCCAGAAGGCCAGAGTGCCGTCCAGCAGGGCGAGTACCGGCCGATCGTCGGGCAGGCTTTCGACGGCGTCGGCCAGGCGTTCCACCTCCCGCACGGTGCGTAGCGCGCCGAGCAGGGGACCGGCGATCAGGGTCTCGCCGCGGGTCCCGTCCGGAGAGCGGAGGTACAAGTCGGCGTCATCCACGGCGAGGGCGGGCTCGCTGAACAGCCGGCAGCCGAAATCATGCCCGTAGGTGATGATGCAGCCGCCCAGGTTGATGAGGTGGCAGCGCAGGGGCAGGTGGCGGTCCACGTCGATGTGGGAGCCGTCCACGGACAGCGCGACCCAGTCCTGGGGAGCCTCCGGCGGCGGCCGGCTGCCCAGCAGGCCCTCGGGGCCGGAGCGGGCGGAGATGTAGGGCCGGCGGCCCACCGCGGCGGTGCGGAAGGCGGCATCGGCGGCGGGTATGTCGAGAGCCCGCTCAACGGCGCCGTCCAGGCGGTGGGCTCGGGTGCGTGCGTCGGACACCACGCCGTCCAGGGTGGACAGCAGCTGGCGGGTGGTCAGGCCCAGGTCCAGCGCCATGATGATTGATGAATACGTTCGGTCAGGGGAGAACGCCAATGCGGAACTTTTTGGTGCCGCACTCGGTGCAGGTGGAGCGGGTGGCGGGCCGGCCGTTCTTCATGGTGACGGCCTCGATGTCCTTCGAGCCGGTCTTGGCCTTGCACTTGACGCAGTAGATCTCCACGGCTTCGGAGGGGGTGGTCATGGATGAAAACTCCAGCATGGGGTGACATAATTCTAACGCATGACGCCGGAGCACCGGCGGCCCCGCCGTCGGGCGGCGACCCCTGCGGCCTGACTGGGGAGAGGCGAGTGAGCGTAACGGAGTGATCGGCATGACGAAAATGAGCGTGGAGATCGAGGGCAGCGTTGACGAGGTGATCGGCGTTCTGCGAGAGCTCGGTATCGCAGGGCGCCAGGCAACCGCGGGTGATGCTGAACGGTCAACGGAGAAACCTGCGGCTGGCGTCGGGGAGACCGCGCCATCGGCCGGTGCGCAGGGAACGGCGGCAGCCAACGAGATATCTCCCGAGGAATGGACGGAGACGCTGGCCCGAGATTTCCTGTCCATGCTACAGCCGGCTGCCCGGCAGATGGCGCTGCACGTCTGGCGGGCTGGTGCCTCGGGCATCCACCGGAGTGCCCTGTGCCAGCGTACGGAGCTGACGCAGGGGGAACTGCGCTCGCTGGTGATGCGGATGGGCCACGTGCTGGCAAGGCTCCAGCGGGAGCGGAGGATGACCCTGTCCCGGCCGTTGGCGGCCAACAGCCCGCTGCAGAGCTATTTCGTCGACGCCGATTTCGCCGCGGTGGTGAATGCGCAGATGTTCGGCGATGGGATGCCGGACCGGCTGGCTGCTGGCGCGGAGCGCCCCTGACGGGTTACCTTCGTTGGGTGCGTGGTGACGGGGATCGCTGAGATGAGTCAACAGGCCCGGGCGTCCTGATCGCCATCGACTGGGAGAGCATCCGGCGCGGCGCGCAGCTCTACCAGCGCAACGTCGGGCCGGCCGAACTGTGCCGGGCTGTGCGGGCTGTGGGCGGCATCTTCGGCGAGGTGGCGGGCGGCAAGGCCTTCGGGGACTGGAAGCTCCGTGCCGATGACGGGCGGGAGTTCATCGAGCACGATATCGTCCTGTATCACGCGCCCCGCATCGACGCGGGGAATGACCGGACGGAACCGGCCGTGCTGCTGGAGGTCTACGAGTGGATCCGGGACCGTGAGGACTGCGGCACGGTGATCCTGGGCTCGGGCGACGCCGGCTACCAGGCGCTGGTGGACCGGGCCCGGCTCCACGGGCGGCGCATCGTGCTGTGCGCCTTCAGCCGGTCGGTGTCCACTGACATGCTGGCCACGGTGCCGTTCTTCCCGCTGGAGGTCGAGCTGGGCATTCGGACGGCAGAGCACGGCGACGTCAACGTGACACCCTCGGTGGTCCCAGAGGTCGACGACCCAGACACTGAGGATGCGCTGGAGCGGTTCGTCCGGGAGATGCACCAGTTGGAGGGCCGGCTGAACTTCGTGGGGTACAGCATGCTGTGCAGCCAGTGGATGCTGGAGTGGGGGATGGGGTGGAACGAGCAGGAGTGTCGGAGGCTGATCGACCAATACCAGGATGCGGGGATCGTGGAACGCCACGAGGTGGCCAACCACCACAATCCCGATTGGCCCATGTCCGCCATACGGCTGGTGCGCGCCAACGAGACGATGCGCGGTGCGCTGGGGTTCAGCGACGGGCCCGTATCAAAGCCGGTCCCGGTGTGATGATGGTACCGGAACGGGGAGTCAGATCGAGGGTCTCCTGGGTCTCGTTGTGAGTGCGGATGGCGCTTACGGTGGTGTAGCGGGCGTAGGTCATTGCGTTCACCGGTGCGGGCCTGGCGCCGGTGGTGGGCCGACAGCGCGTCCAGGAAACGCTGGGCCGGTCGGCAGTCCAATGGCGGGGAGCTTCCAGGGTGGCAGATTACATATACGAATTCTGCGAAAAGCCGGCAGCGGCAGCGGCAGCGGCAGCAGCTTCGCCCCGAACGGCGGCGGGAGCCGGTGGGCCAAAAGTGGCAGAGTTGGGCGCAATCTCTGCCATCGACCATCTGGCCAGCGCTATCGAGCCTGTGGACAAACCGCAACCCTGCTGATTAACATTAATGAAGCCGATCATCCGAAGCCAACCGGGAGGAATCCAATGGAACTACGCGACGAAATCAAGGATGTGATCCTACTCGCGGCCCAACGGATTCTCCGTAACACGATAGGAGACCTCTCCCCAGCCGAGGAAGCGAAATTGCGGGCCAACGTGGAGGGCCGGATCCCCCTATACACCGAACGCTATCCAATCCTGGGGCTCCCGACCGAGCTCGAAGCCGTGGCCGACGCCGGACACGCTGCAGCAGTCGCCACCAACGCGGCCATAAAAGGGCAACGCGGAATACCCAACTTGGGTTGGGACGACGAACTTGGCAAGTTCCGCACTCCCATCACCGACCAGTGGACCGACGCAATTCGAGAAAGCGCAACTGAAGCTGCTGAAAAATACTTCCGTAAGGCCTCAACATACTTCGAGAAAAACCAGCGCGAGCCAGCTACAGAATGCCTATGCAGCGCGATAATCTGCTCGATTGCCGCCACCGCCGCACTGTTGGGATGGCCGCACCGAGACCGTGACGACGACCTCAGAACCGTGGTCGCACTCGCAACCGGTTCATTACCGGCCGAAGGCGAAAGCGTTTACAAGCTACTGCAGTCAGCCTCCCAGCAGGGCCAGGACCTCAACAGCGCCTTCGCAGCCGCGATGGGTCAACCGCATGCCGTACGCACCGGAGCCTATCAAGACGCGGGACGAACGAACCCTGATCGCAGTCGCCGCGATAAACGAATGGCCGTGCCAAGGGCACAGCGGTTATGCACAGCGGTTATTTTGAAGTAGCCAGGCGCCTGACGGAACAGCAGCCTGACGTATCTTGGCAGTCCGACATAGCAGCGGCCGACCAATTGCACCGACACTTCTACAATCGTAACCTGAGTCCCGGCGAACTCGACAGCAGACGGTTGGCTGCGCAACACGCTCTCCACAGGGCCATCGCATCATTGCCAACCCAGTAATTACCGAAAGAACGACCGTCCTTCCCGCCAGCTCAACGGTGGCAGATATTGCGCCGAACTCTGCCATTGTAGAATCGGAGGCGCGCGCTCACCCGTCGGCCAGCCCGGGCAGTTTGCCCGGCTGACGGGCTGGTGCGAGACATACCTGGCCCACGCGGCGTGCGGCCGTCACGCTGGTGCAATCCGGTTTCCCACGATCCCGTCCCGAGCAGGTCCATCAAACTGGAGGCGAGCCCATGAATGCCAACCCGGCGTACTGCGATTGTGATCGGTGCGAGATTGACCGGGAGCGCGCGCCTCACCAACGGGCGTGGCGCAGGGCCTTCCGCGAAGCGACCACGGAGCAGTTGAGCGCAGCGCTGGATGCCTTGGAAGGCGACAGCCACCGCGACTCTCCGGCGGCCATCAGGGCCCTGCTGGGGTTGACCGGCCTGATGCTGGGGAAGGAAAGCGAGTTCTCCGGCGCGGTGGCCGGAGGGGCGGCAGATCAGCGGGACCAGGGCGAGGAGACGCCCATGTCAGCAGCGGAGACGGAGCGGCGCATCAGTTTGACGGGACGGTTGAACGACGCTGCGGCGCGGCTCCGGCGGCAACCGGAGGCGGAGGTTGCGGACCATGACGCCGGGTTCTGGTACGCCGCCTGCTTCGAGTGCATCGCCAGCCTCCAGGTGGTGAGGCTGGTACGCAGCTGGCGGGCGGAGGTTCCGCAAGGGGATCTCAAGGGGGACCTCATGGGGGAGGCGTATCTGGTGGTGCTGGCCCAGCTGGCGACGGAGGCCGAGGAAAGCCGGCGACGTCTTCAGGACACCGCCGTCCCCGACCTGGACGACGGGCTGGCCGACGCCCGCGGGGCGCTACTGGCGGAGGCGCACGCCGCCAGCGACGAGATTGCGGAAACCGTGGCGGTGGATTTGCGCGAATTCAACCGGGACCTGCCGGTGGACATCCGGCCGGCCATGCGGGGACTGCCCGCGGTGGCCGAACGCGCGGCCGCGCTGGCGGTCGGGCCGGCTGACTTCCACGTCGGACGCTTCGACCAGCGGGACCCCAACCCGCCGCACGCCACGGGCGGACTGTACATCGTCTACTACTACCGCGGGGCCAAGGTGGTCCAGTCGATGCTGGACTCCTACCCGATGGGGTTTCCGGCGGCGGCCGCTGAGCAGCAGGTTGATCGGGTGATTGGCGCGCTGTTGGCAATGGGTCCGGAAGAGGAGGCATGGTCGGATCTCCTGCTGCCGTATGCCCTGGTGATGTCGGACCTAGTCGAGGCCGGTCTGCACGACGTGGCAAGAGATCGCTTCAGGAGGTTCGTGTCGGCGCTGCAGGAGCAGGACTTGCGCCACGGCGCCATGCTGGAGGTGCTGGCGGCGGTGGCGGGGGATGAACCGGACGTATCGGAACACCTGTTGCGCGACACTGGCTTCGATCCCGAGTTCGCCACCGTGAGGCAGGCGCGGGCGATCATCACGACGGCGCGGCGGCAGGGGCTGGACTCGGTGAAGCTGGCCCGGCTGGCGGCGGCCATGGGTCACGAAGCCGAAACGTTGGGTGTGACTCTGCCATCGACGGACCACACCACGGTGAGCATTCTGCTGGCAGAGGCCCGCGCTGCCGGGCTTCCCCACGAGGCAGTTGACCGCATTTGCCAGGTGATTGACCCGGACGGGTATGAAGAAGAGCGATACGAGCAGGCTGTGGACCTGCTGGAATTTGGCGGCGAAGATGCCGACAGGGCGCCGGACGGATTGCCGCGCTTCGACGGTGGGTTTTCCCGCTGAGGCATTGCTGCCCGGGCGCTGAAGTTCCGGTAACTGATAGACGACAATGAGGCAATGCGGTGCGGGACGACGTCACCCACGTGCAGGTGACCCCCACCGCAAGCGACGCCCGCGCCACGATCACGGTGGACGGGCAGACGACGGCCAGCGGCGCCATCGCGGTGACCCCGGGAACCACCACCGTCAGCGTGGTGGTTCCCGCCGAGGACGGCGCGTCCACCGAGACCCACACCCTCTCGTTCGCCACCCTCAGCGCCTTCAGCGTCGGCGCACCCTGAGTGCTCTGACGGCGGAGAGCAGCGAGGACGGCTCGACCTTCAGCGCGCTGACGCTCTCGCCGGCCTTCGCCAGTACCACCACGGCCTACTCGGCCACGGTGGACAACCCCGTCACCCACGTGAAGCTGACGCCGACGACAACCCAGAGCAGCGAGGTCACGGTGACGGTGCAAGACGCCGCCGTCACCAGCGGCTCGGCCAGCGCCGCCATCGCCCTCGAAGTAGGCGACAACCGCATCACCGTGCGGGCCACCGCCACCGGCGACGATCACGGTCACTGCCCAGGACGCCGACGGCAACCGGGCCAGCGACGCCTTCGAGGTTGTGGTGGTCAGGAAGTACGCGGCGCTCATCGCGCAGGTGTACGAGTGGCGCAACGACCCCAACGGAGTGCATAACAAGAGCCACACCGACCGCTGGGACCGGGCGCTGCTGGCGTTCGGGGAGACGGTGGCCGATGCGTCGCTGACGCCGATGACGGCGGCGGAGGCCCGGGAGATGGCTGGGAGGTACCTGGCATCCCGCTGGAACCCCGTGGCCGAGGCGCTGGCGGAGATTGAGGCCGGCGGGTCCGGGTAGTGGCCGCCCGAACCGCCGGCCATCCCACGCGGGCGTCCGGCTGCGGCTGGGGCGCCCGCATCTCGCTACGCCAGTCTCGATAGGGGAACCGGAATGCTGCTCGTGAGAGATTCCCGCCGAGCAGTGTGTGGCGCGTCCAAGCCTCCCAACAACGACCCGCCACGGCGACGCCAGAGCCACGGAGAGCCGTCTGACGCGCATCCGACGAGAATAGGGGGCGGCGCAATGCCCTGCGCCCGAACCAGAGGCTGTGGGAGCGTCCGCTGACCATGTGGTAGGAGCCCCAACTGATCGCCGTCGCGTCCCGTCGTTCAGTCGTGGCTGTGCCGCCGGCGCAGCCACCGCCAGGCCCGTCACGTCACCCACAACCCGATCACCAGGACGACGAAACCCATGAATACCAGGCAGCCGGCTCTGGTCAGCCGGCCCGCCCACCCTGCGGGCGGACGCCGGAGCGCGGCGTAGATCGTTCCGGCCGGCATGACCAACAGCAGCAGGGAGCCCAAGAGCGCGGCCAGAACCAGCAGCGGGATCACCAGCAACTCCGCCAGAAGAGGGATCGACATCCACTCCGCCAGCAGCAGGGCGTCCAGCACGACGTAGAAGTACAGGCCGTAGGTCCCCGAGAACACGGCGAACCAGGGCAGGGCGGCGGCAGTCAACAGGGCGGCCCGAGTGAGGGCGCCGGGTGAACGATCCTTCCGCCCACCGTCGGCGGTGGCCTGAGTTTCTTCCATGGATGGGCGCATCTCCCTGAACTCCGGATAACGGATGGGCGATGCAGCCCTCTCGCTGCATCGCCCACTTTTCGGATGACGGCTGACAGTACGCCAACTAAAGCATCGTGGTGCAGTCAGCGATTGCCGAACCCTCTTGCGACGAGTGTCGCAACGACGACCGTCATTCGGTCACCGTCACGGCGAAGGTATCGCGAACCGCGTTGCCTTCGCTGTCCTGGGCGTGCACGGTAACGGTCGAGCTGCCAGCCTCACTCCCCTCAACGGTCAATGTGAGGCTATCTGCCGAAGGCCAGGCCCAGACGATGCCTGGATCCGACATCTCGACCTGAGAGACCCACCAGTTGTCCCGGGTCGACAACTCGGTGGACCGCGCCTTCCGGTCCTTCCTCACCCCCGACCTGCTCATCCTCGATGACCTGGGTCTCCACCGGCTGACCGCCCAGCAGTCCGCCGATCTTTACGAACGCATCCTCAACCGACACCGGTCCTCCAGCTTCATCATCACCAGCAACCGGGCCATCGAAGAATGGCTCAGCCTCTTGGATGACCCCATCCTGGGCAACAGCGCCCTGGACCGCCTGGCCAACGCCAGCTACCAGATCGTCATCGAGGGCACCAGCTACCGGGAACGGCTGTCCCCGCACCGCGCCCTGCTCAACAACGAAGGGGGGTGATTGACCGGCACACAACAACCTGATATTTCTCAGACTACCGCGCTTCCAGAGTGGACTAATGTCCGTGAAAATGCCGGCCTAATCACCGCGACAATTGACACAGCCCGACCGTCAGGAATGCCAACCGCCTGGAGAACGGCGACGTTAGCCTCTACGTGCTGATGTGGCGCGACGTCTCCGCCGAGGTTACGTGCAGTCTCACTTACCATATTAAGGTTGGCAACCAACGCAGGAGGATGCGCCCTTCCATGGCTGTTCCGGTGGCCGAGATGGCCGGTCAGTCGCAGCACGAGGTTGCCGGCTGACTCTTGCCAAGTGCCAGAGACTTTCGACGATTTAAAGATTGCTAGGACGTCGGGGAGGGTCATCCAAACCGAACAGGTCGAACAACTGCCATTCGGGAATCAATTTCCCGAGATCAATTGTTACCTCGTCCACCAGTTCGTCGAACAACTCCTGTTTGCTCTCCAATATCCGGTCAATGCGTTCCTCTACCGTGTCTATGCAGGAATACTTGTACACATGCACGGGCTTGGACTGCCCGTAGCGATGGCTGCGGTCCTCGGCCTGGTGTTCCACTGCCGGATTCCACCACCGGTCTACATGAAACACGTACGAGGCTTCCTGGAGGTTAAGACCCACGCCGCCGGACCTCAATGAGATGATGAGCGCCTTGTGCTGGTCGTTGTCTCTGAAACGGCGTATGACCTCCCGCCTTTCTTCCTGCGCAAGCTCACCAGTGAGTTTTAAAGGCTCGAACTCCCGCAACACATCCGCCACCGCGCCGGCTCCGAACGTGCTTCCTACGTACTGAGAAAAGACCAAGGCTTTGTGACCCTGCCGGGACAAAGCTTCGACCCTTTGTCGAATATCTTCAAACTTGCTGGATTTTCCCGTTTCCGGTTCGGCGTTGCAAATCTGCTTCAGCCTCTGGATCAACTCCAAAACGTGCCGCACTCGTACATCTGTCCCCAACTCCCGCAGATATACAACTCCTTCTCGTTCCGCGCGGTCATAGCTGCGCCGCTGGCCGGGAAGCAGTTCGATAGCGAGCTTAGTGGTCAGTTTGGGCGGCAGGTCTTTGAGCACGTCACCCTTCTTCCGGCGCATTTGCAATTCTCGGTGCCGCTCTCGCAGCCTGATACCGGGGGAGTAGTGATCTTGAGAAACTAGGCAGCCGTGGTCCACAAACTCCACGATGGACGCCAACTCTTCTTCACTGTTCTCCAAGGGCGTTCCCGTCAGTGCCCAAGAGCGGTATCGTCGCAGTCCTTTCACAGCGATGCTCGTAGGGTTGCGGTTCTTGATGCGCTGGGCTTCGTCCGCGACCAAAACGCCCCAGGTCTTCCTGCGTACCGGAGACCGGAGGTTGTCGGTAAAATCCGACCGCAGCGTGTCGTAGCTGACTATTGCGACGTGGACAGGCGCCGTCCATTGCCATGCGCGGTCGCTGGGAGTTCCGCGAATGACCATTGCTTTCAGTTCTGGCGCCCACTTGAGCAATTCTTGGCGCCACTGGTCCAGGACTGATGCTGGAGCAACGACCAGTGCGGTTTCGATAGTCTGCTGTACCATCAGAATTCGGAGCGCTGCGATAACTTGAACGGTCTTGCCCAGTCCCATATCGTCAGCCAGAAGCATTTTTTCGCTGCCGACCAGGGTTCGGACTCCGTCGAGTTGGAATGGCATCAGGGTGCCCGCCCAGGACAGTGCGGAACGAGGACCGGGCAGCAACAGGTCGAGAGGAGGTGAGAGCACGAGCCGCAATCGGAAGGCCAAGGAGGGCGAGTTGGACGAACTTGAGGCTCTGGAATGATCAGGTTTGGGGGACGGCGTCCCGCGTTCCCTTGGGTGAACGGACGTCATCGGTGTTTCTGGGCCATCGTCCGGGACCAGCACAACCGAATGCACCGTATCTAGGATGGCTGGTGGGTTACGCAAGAATGACCCCACGGGCTCGGTCGCACCGAAGCCACATGGTGTGTTCCGCACGCTCGGCTGCTGCAGCGGAACCGGAGAAACGGAGCGGGGCGGCTGCGGCCGTAATTGACGCCGCAACGGGACCCAAGCGCGCCGGTGCGGCGTGAGAGTGCCGGTCAGCCAGTTTGGCAGTAGCTTCACGAGTCGAACGCCTCTTGAATCCCCTGAGCTGCGCGCTCAAAGGGTTCAATCAATAGTTGGCGTTGCCCGAGGAGTTCAACAGTACGGGCCGTCGCTGAACCAGAACAGGGTACTCCAGTGGTCCAGTACAGCAGTAATGTCTCGGACAATCGCTGCACATCTTCCGATGGCGCCATGGCCACTGTATCTTGGAACGCCACACGGCATAGGGGAATTTCTGGATGCATGTCGTCCGAAAATACCTCGGGAGGCGTTTCTTCCGCCAACGACAAGATCACGTCAGCCTGGTTGCCGGCGGATTCAAACAGAGCTTTGGCCAAGGCGAACACCGCGCGACTTCGGGCATGTCCCGGGCGCCACAGCACGCCGGAGTGCACGTCGACCCTGGTAAAAGCGAACTCAATCGGTTCCCCGCGAGTGGACATGATGAACAGAGCGCCGCGTATTCCTCCCCCGTCCGGTTCGCCGATGAAGCGCAGAAAACCGGCTACTCCGGAAGGTTCGTCTTCACCCAAATCACGAAACGGTATAGGCAACGCAGCAGTCCTCACTTCCGGCTGGTCATGGAGCCGGGCGCAACCTCGCAGTTCACCTCTTCATCTTCATCGATACCGGCCGATTCCGGATCATCCGACTGTGGGTTCTCCAGAAGCTGATCTTCTTGATAATGAAATTCCAATGCGGTTTCCTCAATATCCGGTTCTGACTCTGGGTACAGCCGGCGCAAGTCCCACTCGTTTATCCACCTTCGTACGAAAGATCGGATCCGCCTCCGTCCCGCTTGAAGGACCCCCATGTCGATGTCGGGAGCTTCCCAATCATAAGCTCCGGAATGGATGGCTCTAAGCTGACGGTACAGGTTGGACAGCATGGCCTCATCGGGTTCGGCCAGTATTCGTTGTCCGCGCTCCAGGAGGCGCATCCCTATTTCTGCACGGTCTGCGGCCAGGCTATCGGCCTCTCTTCCCCTGGTCCGAAGGCGAGGAGCGGCCTTGTCCCGGTCTTCCTTTTCGTCAAGCACCACCGCGGCGAAATCAGCGGTTACCGTTCCCACGAATACCAAGCCAGGGTATTTGTCGTTGGTGGCCTGCCCCATCCAGCGAGTCAATTCCGCGTAGGAACGGGCCCGTTGCAGAATGCTGTAGTTGGCGACCAGTTCAATTTCATCCACGAGGACGACCCAACCTCGGTATCCGGCAGCCTTGATCAGTTCCAGCAAAAATTTCGTTCTTTGTGGCGGCAGTTCCCTGGCTGCGGGAGCGCGAAATGGGTAGGATTGGATTTGCCCGATATGCCTCAGGCCATCACGGACTCTCTTGACAGGAATTCGCTCTCCAGACCAGAACCAGATGATTTCATTCAACAACTCGAGGTCGTCGAATCTTTCATACACCATCAGAGTGGCCGGCAATATGCGGTGCAGACCGTTATCCTCCCCGTTGGCCCAGATAAAGAAGTCTGCGTAGCTATCGGAGTTGTAGTCCAGCCTCTGTGCCACTTCCTCCACCATGTGACCGGTAATCCCAGGCACCCTGGCGTTTTCCACAGCGGCCCTGAAGACCTTGTCCATGTCGAATAGTGGCGTCTCTTTGCTGATGACCACCCGACTGCACACAAAGTTCTGCGCCAAAGCCTGACTTTCCAGGCATCCGAGCAGGTGGGATTTCCCAGACCCGAATTCTCCCGCCACCAACATTCCTTGGCTGGAACCCGTCATGTTTACCGGGTCTGAAACCCGCGAGAGCATGGTCTGAAAATCCTGTTCAACAGATGGTTGGTTGGAACCCAACGCCGCCACGGCGTCGCTGTTTGGCACCCCATTTCTCAACGCCTCCAGGGCGCGACGGTTCATCAGCCGGGATGTGTTTGCAAGGTCTGCCATTGCAACAACTCCTAACCAGTCGACTCAGTCAAGCGGACCAGAGCGGCCATGGGGTTGGACCGGTTGCGGTCCCTGACTTCCTCCGCGATCCTGCCCAGCAGAGCGCGGTAAATGGTAAAGCCCTTCCCTCGTTCATCGGGGTCCAGAAAATCCTCGGTAGCCAATACCACCATGAAAAGTCCAGGCAAGCGGTCGGTGCTGTCAATCAGCTCCCTGAGCAGCTCGTAGTGGTCCATTACAGCCGAACGGGAGTAAAAACGCATTCCGTCTCTCGGATTCCGGCGTAATGTCACACGCGTATCATCAAGCAGAATCATCGTACCGGAGTACCCTGCGAACCGTACCCAGTACAACAGGGATTCAAGAAAATGCCGTGCGTTGGTACGAACTATGCTGTTGTAAATGGAGTAGGCTCTCACGTTGGAAACCCTCCGGCTTCTCCCGGTCAACCACTCCAGGAGAGGCGTTGCTTCCAGGTTCTGTCCGTCTCCTCCCATCTCCGTGAGGCAGAGGTGGGTCATGGCCAGCCTGAAATCGCGAGACATGCTCTGGTTCCGGGTAACGGCACTGGGCAATCTACGACGCAGGTCCAGGGCTATCTGGCTCTCCTCCACGTCATTGGTCACGCTGATGGCTTCCAGAATCGAGGTATCGCCCGCGGGGTCTATGCCATCGGTCCGGTAGGGCAGGTCTTCGCACAATTTCAAAACCACCCGTCGGGCCAGGATTCGCCAGTCAATCCGTTCAGCGATACGGAAGAAGATTTCTTGGGGCATGTGAACCCGGGTTTCTCCGGCGTCAACGTTGACTGCTATATAGCCAAGGTCGGAAGCCATTCTCGTCAGCCGGATACCAAGCAATTTACCAAGGTCTTCCCGTGAGGGTACGACGAACTTGACTGAGGACCCGCCGTCCTTCACGAATCCACAGAGGTATTCTCCCTTGATGATCTCCAGCCAATCCTGGATGTGGAGAGCGCTGGTCATCGACTGTCTCCGGTAAATTGGATCCCGTAATAGAGGATGGGTTCGCCGTTTGGTCCTACGAAAGAGATGGTCCCTCTGGGATTTCTGGTGCCCGTGGATGCAGGGAAAGATACACGAGCTCCTGACCGAACTTCGTTGACGTCACTGTTTTCCAGGCTGTACAGGTCTCGGGCGAAGTCCAACTGGCTGTATTCCCGTCGTGCGCCAGGCAAGCCCGTGAAAAGGTTGTAGATGCGGTCCAGCCGGACTACTTGACCGACACCGCCCAGTTTCAGCCTATCGGCAGTGTCAGATTGCGAAAGGGCCAGGTATGCGCCGTATAGAGATTCCAGAAACGGTTGATGCCTGAACCGCGGTGGACTGTGCTGGAGCTTCGCGAGGTCCGCCACGATTTTCGTAGGTCTAATCGCAGAGCTTTGGCGCCGGTCAATCCGCACGGCTCGTTCTCCGGGCAAGACCCTTACGACCGAAGGATGAGCAATCAATCTGCCATCCCTTTCGAATAGCTGTAGCCCATTCTTTCTGGCCTCTTCCTGCAATTCAGCGGCGTATTGGTTCTGCAAATATGCCACTTCATCCTCCTGAGCGAAAGGCCAGGCTTGGGTTGCGCTATCGATCCGCTGCCGGATCAGATCCAGGCTTTCCTCCAGCCTGGCGGTTCCTCTCCTGATGGCCGTGATGTTACCCATCCTGGCGTCCCTTTGGAGTTGTCTGGCCAGTCTGGAAACATCGCCCAATGCCTGCAACACCGAGTCCGCCGCCTGCTCAGTCACGGCGAACCCTTCTTCAAAGGTGCTCATCCTGCCCTCCGCTATTCGGGATATGTTGAAATCCGATACTCCAGGTTTGTTGGGCGCCGGACTTCAGAGTTGGATTATCTTGACGTTTCACCGAGAACCGACGGCAATGCCGGTATTACACGATCGCCGCGTCCTGATGCCGGGGAAATCAAACCCGGCCACTGGCTCGGATTTGCCGTGGCGTGGTAATCGCGTTGGTCCCACGCTCCACAGTCGCCGCACCGCCACTCACGGTCGCAGAGCGTCAGAGCAACTTTCTTCCACACACAGTCCGAGCACAGCTTCGACGAGGCAAGCCAAAGGCCTGCCTTCGGGAACTCAGCGCCATACTAACGATATTCGTACTCCAGCTCGTCCAGCAGCCGACATTCCAGCGTCCGCCATGGCCCGCGCCCAGTCTGCGGTTGCGGATCATCCCGGCAACGTTGGTGGATCGAGCGTGGAGACTGCGCCACCTAGCGTACAAATGCTCCCGTCAGCTGGAATGGACGCTCTTGCCGTGGGTTCCATTCTCCTGTAGATCATACCGCATAGCGGCAACCTGCGGTTCGGATTCGGCGGCTGATGCAATCGGACGCTGGGATGCTCCCTGGGTTATTCCCACCGGGTACGAGGTTCTAACGCGCCGTCCCCCGGCAGGTTCCGGTTCCGAACCGGCGGGATGCGGATGACGCGTGGATGTCAGGCGCTGGCGGCGCCCGGCGGGTACCCGAGCCGTTGCCGTCCGCAGCGCCGACGGCGGGGACCGGCACGCGCCCGGGGCGAGCCACGGCCGGCAAACCCATCAGGACGACCCGGGTGAATATCCGAGTTGCAATCATGATCCAATAGCACTCAAACCGCAGGTATGGGCGAGATACAGATCCCCCGCGCCGGTTTCAGCGCTTCGGACACCGGGTTGACGCGACGTAGCCGGTAACCACACGGTTTGGACTGGTGCCGACGGGCGTCCTGGCGGAACTCCCGCGTCGCGTCGTTGATCTTTTCCGGAATGGCCACGAAGGACTGAAAGACCGCCGGCAGGCGCATGAATTCTTCGCCATCTCCGTGTAACGTCGATGCTGCGGCCGCCGGCTCGTGGGCAGGCGCGAAGGATTCGTAGCCGAGCGGACCATCGCAGCACGAAGGCAGGCGCACGGTCCTGCCGCCAATCTCTGGTACAGTGAAGAGGAGACGTCCGCCCCGCAGGATTGCTTTGACGCAGTGAGACACATGAGTGTTGCGACCTCGACCCTACCCGCAAAGTTGCCTCCGGGTCCGAGAGGACTGCCGGTGTTCGGCTCGCTGCTGGAACTGCGACGCGACACCCATCTGGCCATAGACCGCCTTGCCAAGCGCTACGGCGACATCTGCCTTTTGCGCTTCGGCAACGTGCCGACGGTGGTGATCAGCCACCCGGACCTTCTGCAGGAGGCCTTCGGCAGGCCGGAACTGGCCGACCGCTGGGTCAGCGAGATCATGGACATTCTCAGCAGCGGGAAAGACCTGGTGCTGGCTCCCTACGGCGACCGCTGGCGGCAGATGCAGCGTTTCGCCAATCGGGAACTGCTCAGCGGGCGCAACCTGGACAACGTGCGGGAGCGGCACATTGAGGGCGTGGTCAACGGGCTGGTGGAGGAGATGGGAGCCATGGGAGAGGCTGGGGAACTGGTTTCGCCTCCGGTGATGGTGGCCCGCAGCAACTCCGAGATGATGTTCCGCGCCGTTTTCGGGAGGGACGAGGACGGCGCCGGAGAGTTCGCGCGACAGCGGGACGCGCTGGTCGAACACGTCAACTGGATTTTCGCCAACGCCAACGCGACCAACCTGGCGGACTACATTCCCTGGATGAGGTTCCTGCCCAACAGCGCCATCAGGGAAGCCGTCCGGCAGTCGGAGACCGGCACGGCCATCATCAGCTCCCTGGTGGAGGGCGCCCGCAACCGCCCAGGTCTCGACCTGTCGGCCCCCACCTGCCTGGTGGAGGTGATGCTGGCCCAGGAGGAGACCGGCGAAATAGAGGGCGACATGATCAATGACCTGTGCATGGACCTGCTGCTCGCCGGCACCGATACGTCGGCGCAGACCGTAAGTTGGACGCTCCTGCTGCTGGCCAACCGGCCGGAGGTCCAGGCCAGGGTCCACAGGGAACTGGATGAGGTCATCGGGCCCGACGCCCTGCCGACGGTGGACGACCGGACGCGGCTGCCCTACACCTTCGCCTGCCTGGCCGAGTCGATGCGCTACCGCACCATCGGTCCCCTGGCGGTGCCGCACCAGGCCACGGAGGACACCGAGGTCGGCGGCTACCTGGTGCCGGCGGGAGCGCAGGTGCTGGGCAACATCTATTCCATCCACCACGACCCGCGCTTCTGGGACACGCCCGATGATTTCGTGCCGGAGCGGTTCCTGCCCCAGGCTGACGGCGCACCGGCCGCCGCGCTGACCGGCAATGCCTTCATACCCTTTGGCACCGGCCACCGGCGCTGCCCGGGGCGCCGCTTCGCCGAGACGGCCGTGTGGCTGCACCTGACCCGGATGCTGCATCGTCTCCGCTTCGCGACGGCGGACGGCAGGCCGCTGTCGGAGGGCGAGGTCTTCGGCCTGGCGATCTCGCCCGAGCCCTACGTCCTGCTGGCGGAACGGCGGCGGTAGTGTCTTCGACCGCGAATCTCGGGTCTCTTCCCAGCCGCGGGA
Source organism: SAR202 cluster bacterium bin87 (assembly GCA_002238825.1). Lineage (GTDB taxonomy): Bacteria > Chloroflexota > Dehalococcoidia > Lucifugimonadales > UBA3495 > Bin87. Next base: position 107,308 of record MPNC01000010.1, read on the forward strand.
TTGCACGGGACCGATGATGCTGAAAGCGGTCGGCGCGCTTGCCGCCGTACTCTTCGTGTCCGTGGCGGTCGTGTCCGTGGGGATGTGGCAGGGGTTTATTCCCGTTCCGGGTCCCCTGCTGGCCCTGTTGGCCGGAGCGAAGGAGCCGGAACACTCGGCGCGTTACTACCCGCCGGACACGCTGGCGTACGGGTGGGCGACGCTGCTGCCGGGCGGCGGTCAGTTTGAGGAAATGCGGGAGGTGTGGGAGCGGTTCAACGAGTATCCGGCGTTTGCCGACCTGGTCGACGAGCTGAAGCGGGACCTGGCGGAGGACACCGGCATTGACTTCGACGCGGATGTGGCGTCCTGGGTTGGCCCCGAGATCTCGGCGGGCCTGCTGGAGTTCGACATCGAGGGGGAGGCGCCGGTGGCGGTGGTGATGATCGACGTTCGTGACCGGGACACCGCCGCGGCGTTCCTCACCAAATGGCGAGGATACATGGCGCGGGAATTCGGCGCCGAGTTCGCGGAGGGTTCCCATCGGGGCGTCAACACCTGGGTTGCTGAGGAGACCCACCAGGCCTATGCGCTCACCGGCGACTGGCTGGTGTATTCCACCGACGGGAATGCCCTCAGGGGGATGCTGGACCGCATTGACGGCGACGGCGATGGCGACGGCTCTCTGGCGCGTGACGCCAATTTCAGGGCGGTGCGGGAGGCGCTGCCGGAACGCCGTTTCACCTCGTTCTACCTGAACTACGAACAGAGCCTGGAGCTGTTTGATGACTTGGCGAGCAGCGGGATTGGCGCTCTGGCGCCGGGCATGGTTGGTCCGGCGGCCTTCACGGAGCAGGCGCCAGCATGGGTGGCCGGCTCCACCGGTTGGATCGAAAGAGGCGTGACGGTGGACGTGGTGATGCCCACCGTGTCCACATTCGGGTTGGAGGAGATGGAGGTGCAGGACCCGGCGGGGCTGCTGCCCGTCGACGCGCTGGGCTTCGTGGCCGGCACTTTCGACCCCGACGTCGATCACTGGCGGACCGCGCTGCGAGAGTATGAACTGGCCGGCCTGTTCCCGGGCCCGGTGTTGATTGACGAAATCAACGACGGCGTTGCCGGAATGTCCGGCGGCGCAGCGCCGGAGCTGGATGCCGACGCCACGCTGGCGGACACGCTGGACCTCGGCTTCTGGCTGGTGGCGGACCTCACGGGAATTGACCTGGAGGCGGATTGCTTCGATCACCTGTCAGGGCAGGCCATCCTGGCGGTGCGCGACTTTGACATTGGCGTCGTGGCCGACGACCCGGCCGCCAACGCAATCGACGTGGTGGCCATGCTGTCCTACCGGGAGGAGGGCAAGGACGGACTGGCCGCCACGATGGACGTCGTTGCGGACCTGGTGCACGATCAGGTCGGTCTGGGAGTCAGTGCGGTTGATGTGGGCGCGGACGATGACGCGACGGTGTTTGATCTGGGCCTCCTGGGCCTGATGGTGGGCGGTCAGGTCGGCTACCGCCCCGGGTACGTCCTGCACGACCGGTACCTGACTCTGGGCACCACCGAGGCCGCGCTGACCACCATCGTGGCGGTGCAGGACGGCCGGGAAGAGAGCCTGTCGTCCGATGGTGAGTACGGGCGGGCTGCCGGCAGTCTGGCAGCGGGCGGACAGTTCCTGGGCTACGTGGACCTGCGGCGCATTGTCCGGCGGATCGAAGGGGAGGACCTGGGGCTGGAGCCGGACGAATACCGGCTGTTGCGGGAAGGGCCAGGCGCGGTGGCGTTCGGTTCCACCGTTGATGAGGACCACAGCCGTGGCAGAGTGGTGCTGACGCTGTTTCCGGAGTAGGTTTTTCAGAAATCGGCGCGGTGGTTCCTGTCGGAGTGTGGACTTCCCGAACCGAGATCGGGCGGGACCGGCAGGGGTTGCAGGGCTAACTCTGCCGGCAGGTATCTCATCGCCCCTGCGATGTGGCGCATCGTGGTGGGTGGGGTTTTTGCCGTCTACTGCGGCAAGCTGATGTGATCGGTCAGCGCTCGTTTCCGGTGCGGGTCGTTGCCGGTGGCAATGCAGGGGGCGGCGGCCAACGCCCGGGATCCGGCAAGATCAGTCCTGCATTGGCCACCAACCGGTGGTCATCGAAGACGGCGCAGATGCGGTCGAGGGGTTCAGGTGGTAGCATCCGATGGGTGCTCCTCGTTTCGATGGGTGCTCCTCGTTTCAGGGTGGTTTTCGGTGTCAATAACCATTATCCCCGAAGCGGGGAGCGCTTTCTTATCGCCTCACCACGCCGCTACACTCATCTCTCCGGTGGATTGGGGCTAAGGCGAGTTGACCGGGCCATCGCGCTCCGCCATCCCAATGGGTCGGACGATTCTCTCAACAGTCGGATTGATTCACCGTAGCCGCCAATTCCCGGTAGCGGCAGAACGCGTTGGCCAACTGCATCTGCCGGGGGGAGCGGCACTCCGGGGTGAACAACTCAGGCGAACCCACCAGGACACACGCGTAGCGTGCCCGGGATGTGGCCACATTCAGCCAGTTCATACTATGGAGAAACTCCATGCCGTGGGGAGCCTCCTCCGGAGCGGAGGTCGCCATGGAATAGATTACGACCTGGGCTTCCTGCCCCTGGAATTTGTCCACCGTGCCCACGTTTGCGCCCGGCAACCGCTCTTGTATCTTGAAAACCTGGGCGTTGTAGGGAGCGATGATGAGCACGTCATCAAGACCGGTCGGGTGTTCCTGTCCATACCGGTCGATCCATCGTGAAGCTCCGTCGGTCAGTCCATTGACCAGGGAAGCCACCGCCTCAACCTCCTCCGCGGACGAGCTCCGGTTGCCAGCATGGGACACGGGGACGAACCGCAAACCGGTACCCCTGATAGGGCCCGGGGATTTGACCTCCTGCCTACCCAGGCCGGGACGCACCGTGAGCTTATCCTCGTAGAAAACCTCGGATGTGAAGGCGCAGACGTCCGGATGCAGCCGCCGGGTTTCCTCCAGGAACAGTCGCTGGTCCTCGCTGGCGGTCTGGCGCTCTCCAAGCAGGTGGCCCAGGGCGGATGAGGTCGGCCGCGAACTCGGCGAAGGTGGCGAGGATATTGAAGAACATCTTTCCCATGGGATCGTCCGGGTCGTGGAGCGCCGGGCCGAGGGCCAGCTTCACGCCGCGTTCCCGAAGCTGGTCGGCGATGGCGCGGTTCGCGCCAGTGAGGTCCTGAAGCGGTCTGGGCCATCCGGCCAGGACGACGGTGGCCAGGACGACGGCGGCCAGCGCCACGACCTCCGGTCGGGGCAGTGACCGGGTTCCGACCAAGTCTCCCCTTCACCCGCGCGCGAACCCCCACTTGCAGACCGGCCTGTCATGGTGTACATAACGTTGTGCGAAGGGGCAGCGCTATGGTGATGGCAATCGGTCAAGAGGATTTGAGCCGGGCGATCCGGGTCCCCCATCGGCTGGACGGCGCCAACGCCCGGGCCTTTCACGATCAGCTGGAGGCAGCCATCGGTTCCGCCCACAAGGTTGTGGTCATCGACATGTCGGATCTGACCTACATCAGCAACGCGGGCCTGAGGGTGATCACCCAGGCTGCGAAGCAGCTGCAGGCTCACGACGGCAGGTTGGTCCTCTGCGCCCCGTCGGATGAAGTCCGGTCGGTGCTTGAGGCCAGCAACCTGGACCGTATGATTGACATGTGGCCGTCGCTGGACGCGGCGGTAGCCGCCCGGGGTTGATGACCGGTTTCATCCGCGCGCGGTACAGCAGCGGGCAGAGGCTGTCTTGCCGGGCTCAGCAGTCCGTATCGCCGGTGGGCATGCCGACCCAGGACATCACGTTGTCGTAGCAATCGCTGCCGTCCCGGGGCGAGTTCATCACCAGCTGGTGGCGTCCGGCCTCCGGCCGGCACCCGTGGCAGAAGGGTATGGGCTCCCGCGCGTCGGGGTCCGGGGCCAGCAGCCGCCAGCAGGCTGGTCGCCATACCGCGGCTGGCATGGGCGCAGCAGGTTCACCGGGTCGGCGCAGCATCACGAGTTCTCCAAACAAAGCTGCGTGGGACTGCCGTAGTCATACTCGTGGCCCACCCCCACACCTTCGGGCATCACGTCGGCAGCGGCAATGTCCATGCGCTCCTCGCAGAGGATGCAAATCCCCCGGGTTGCCGGGGCGTCCGCAAGTTCGCGACACCCCGGGCCGGCGAGCAGCGCGCAGAACTACGCTCCCGGTGGACGGTAGGTGACGGTCTTGGCCACCGCGGCGTCGATTTCCTCCGGGGTGATCAGCTGCACCGTGCTGATGCTCAGTGCGCCTCCGGCGGTGATCACCAGGGAGACGGCCGCCGCCGTGGTGGTATCGGGGAGGTCAAAGACCATGTACAGGTCCGCGCCGCCGAAGGCGTAGTAGAACGCCTCCAGCGTCCCGCCCTGTTCCCGGGCGATGTTGTCAAAGACCTGCCGCCGCGAGGTGCCGCCCTCCCGCAACAGCCCCTGCATTCCCGCCGCGGTGTAGTTTGCCTGGTAAAGATACTTGGGCATGATGCGCTCTCCCGTCCGTCCAGTCTTCGCCTGGGTATTTCTCAACGACCGGGTGCGATGTGTTGACCCGGGCGATCGGGGAATATGGTAATGGTACACGAACCGGGCTGCGCCGCCGCCCGCTGGCGGAGCTGTATTCTCGCCGTCTGTGGCCAGCGGTATTATTGGCCGGCGCGCGCGTCGTTAGACGGAGCAGGGCAATTCTCGGACAGGGTCTGGCGTTGCTGCCCTGATTGTACTGATCTTCCAGATGCCGGACCTCCGCTGGGCTCTCGGGCCGCGCCCCGACTATCGCATTGGGAAATCGGGCAAACCCCTGAAGCGGGCGACTTTGTCCTCTGTGATGGGATAAAGCGTGTTTCGAGAGAACCGAACCAGCGAAGTCCTTCGCCGCCCTGAGATTGGTGCCCAATCCACATGTCGGAAGGAGTAGTAATTCCTGATCCCACCGTCGCCATAGGCGTTTTCGTCGTACCACGGTTCCCCCTGAAACACCCCATAGCCAACATACTGATTCACGCCTGCCCTGGCGACTACAACGTCACCCGGTTGAATATCAAACCAGAAGTACCCCAACATGCGAAGGGCGATTGTGCGGTTCCCCAACTCCTCGACAGCCGTTTCATCCCACAGCTGTGCCAAATGCGCTCTATCGTCTGGTATCGCGCCGACGTCAAATCCAATAGAAATTACGCCGTGCCGAAGGTCGTATCCCCAACGTTCATCGAACGTGGCCCCTTCAAACTCTGCTTCCCTCAAGGTCATGTTGTGTTTCGTCGGTGCCATCGCCCAACATCTAACCATGATCATCTCCGTCGCCGCCGGTTAGTGCATCCAGCCGCCCCTCCGATGGGCAGGTTGTTTTCGTTCTTCATGTAGCCATTCTACCGGTTGACCTGTTGCAACCCGGTCAGTGTCATGTGGTCGCGATTTCCCTATTGGATGGCGGTCAGAGCAAGGTCAGGTTGTCGTAGTCGTCGCTCCTGCTGACCGAGCGAGGATGCACATGGTCATCTTCCAGCACGCGGTGTCGGCACCGACCAGATTTGCCGTAGTTTAGTTTTGCCGGCTCGCCTCCCGGGCCGCGGTGGTCGAGCCCCCTACTGAGCTACATCAATCCGGTCGTTGGAGGCGTCAAACTCGACGTCCAATCTTCCTGCAGCCACCCCAACACGTCGAAACCACTATCGTTTCATTGAGACGTGATTGCAGGGTCGATAATATTGGCCGCCCGGGTCGGTTGCGACCGCGATCGACTGTGAATGTCACGACGCCCCGAAGTACGTAATGGAGGTTGGGTGAACCAAACATTGCAGCGAGCCTGCGACTTACCATCGGTTACAATCTCCCGCATGACGATGAATTGCTCAAGATGTGGCAACACGCTGTCAGAACGAGAAGTGGTTGAGTATAGGCGAGGCCTTGACAGGATGCTGTACGAGGACAATGAGTATCTGCCGGTCGGGTACTCGATGAAACATGCTGAGGCCGACCATCCGCCCGAATGTCGATCATGCAGTTATGACGACATGGATCTTATGATCGACAACTACGGGAATCCGTTGAGATGAAGGCAGATTCAGGCGTTGCCCTGAGTTGAATGTGACAAAATCGGGTCTACGTCAATCCGCCACTTCTCGGGCAACATCGGGTTGCAACGTCTGGGAGGCCAAAAAAGTATCGCCCATATGCGCTGTGGCATACGTCGTCGCCGGAAGATCATCGACTTCGACGAGATCGGGGCAAGATCAGGTCCTCGACGTCCACTCCCAGGGCCCGTGCGATTGCCGTGAGGGTCTCGGTTCGCGGACTGTGCTCCCCTTTCTCAATGCGGGTGAGCGTTACTCTGCCGATCCCCGCGCGCGATGAAAGCTCTGCCTGTGTCAAACCTGCGGTTTCACGAAAATCCCGGATACGGCCACCCAGACTCTCGCGTGCCTGCCGGGCCTGAGCTTCTATCCGCGGCCGGTAGGTCGGATCGCAGTAGTGGCGTGCGAAGTCCCAGGGTATCTCGGACCGGTCACCCTTGACTGTGATCAGGACCACCTCATACGGCGTGGGCAACTCCAGGTTCTTGAGGCCGCCGCCTGCTGAAACTTCCGGCAGGTCGCTGAACGGGATCAGACCGGAGCATCCGTCCACGAAGGTGAGTTCGATGCCTTCATCCAGCGCCGAGGCGGACGACATCATCCGGTCGGCGTTTTTCACCAGCGTCGTGATCATAGTTCCTCACCTCGCATGAATTCGGAACCACTCTGCCCTGATGGCGACTGCATGGGCGTCGAAGGCCTCAAGGATCGCGCGATAATGCCCGGGCGGAGGCTCATGGGAATATTCACCATTGTCCAGGAGGATCCGTGCCCAGTCTTCATTCCCGACGCGTATGTGGACGTGGGGCGGCTCAAAATCAAACTCCCTGGTGCGGATAACGAATTGGTACTGGCCTACGATGGCCACCGTGGGCATATACATCTCCAAGGAGCCCGAGCGTCCAGCTTGCTCCCCATTGATTGTATCACGTCGTGATACAAGTCTTGCCGGCGCATTGACCCAGTAGTAGCGGCTACCGTCTCATCGAGAAACCGTGTGGGATGTCCTTGACATTGCGGTTAGTGAAGGCCACCGGTTTAGCCGGTTTGAGCCCTCCAAGAGGTTGTCTGCCGGAGGGAACCGAGCCAAGATGATTTTTGAGCGAGTCGATTTACCCTGACAGATTGTATGCGCGGTAGTGCGTGTAGCCGGCAAAAGAGACGGAGAACCAGCTTGGTCTCGTTCACTCGCCCATTTCGATCATTGCCCGCAGGGTTAGACCGGGATAAGGACCCAGGCCCGCGAAGGGTTTGTCACCTGGAAACCATGGCGTGCCATGATCTCGAGCTGCGCGTAGTAGTCAGTCAACGTTGGAAGGGCAGGGGTAGAAGCGATGGAGTTTGGTCCTGGCGTCGTCGGTGCCGAAGCGCCAGTTGATCGGGATGCGCGCGGCGTTGCGCCGGGTCTCGTAGGCCGTGATGGCGCGTTCCAGGGCGTCCTCGTCGGGGTTTCTCCCGTTGAGAAAGGCGCGGCTCAACGCGCTGAACTCGATCTCCGCCATGTTCAGCCAACTGGCGTGCTTGGGGGTGTGGTGGAACTCCAAGCGTTTCACGATGAGTCGGGCCTCGGCCGCAGGGAAGGTTTCGTACAAGGACGCCATGCGGTGGGTGTTCAGGTTGTCCAAGACCACGCGGATCACTGGGGTGAGGGGATAGGCTACGTCCACCAGCCAACGCATCTGGTGGGCGAAGTCCTGCATGGTGCGCCGCTCGGTGATAGCGATGTGGCGCCAGCCGGCCATCGGCTCGCAGAACAGGAAGAGATTGCGGGTGCCGCCTCGGCGGTACTCGTAGTCCTGACGTCGGGATCGTCCCGACTGGGCCGGCAAGGGTTCTCGCACCTCGGCCAGCAGTTGAGTGGAGGTCTCGTCGAAGCACACCACCGGTCGGCTGGGGTCGTAGGGCTCGGCATACAGGTCCAGCACGTCCTCCATGGCCGCCACGAACTCCGCGTTCATCCGGGAGATGCACCACTGCTGTTTCTGCCAGGGCTTGAGGGTGTTTTTTTGAGCCGGAGCCTGACCGTCTCGTATGACAGGCTCTCCACCATCCCCAACTCCACCACCTTGTCGGCCAATAGGCGCAGGGTCCAGTGGTCGCGTCCGTCGGGAGCGTCGCTGCACGCTAGGGCGATCAGGTAGGCTTCGCCGCGATCATCCAGCTTGCGATACCGGTTGGCCTGGGGATGGTAATATAGCACACCGTCCAATCCCTCCTCGGCGTACCGCCGCTTGGTGCGAAACACCGTGCGCTGCGACGTGTCCAGCGCCGCCACCACCTGGGACGCGCTCCAGCCTGCATCGGTCTTGAGCAGGATGCGCGCCCGATTGATGACCCGGGCCGAGCGCTGGCCCCGACGGATCAATCCCTCCAGCTGGGTCCGATCTTCTGCTGACAACCGTACCGCAAATTTCTCCTGAGCCATGGCTGCCGCACCTCCCGCACCGCTGTTTCCCACCACCGTAGCCACCATGGCCGGTTTCTTCTTCGATATGACGATGCCAGTTTGACCGAGTACTAGTGGGACCCGTGAGAGAGCGGTCAGAAGGACACGGTCACGCTGGCCCCCAGCGTTTCGGCCCGCCAGTGCGGGATATAGTAGGAATAGGCTTGGGAGGTCACCGGCTGGGCGCGCACCGGGTAGCGGGCCCTGGCGTCGAAGCGCAGTTCCAACTCCTCGCCGGGAGGCAGGTCTTCCAGATACAGGATCACCTTTCGTCCGGCGACTTCGTAGCGCTTGACCCTCTCATGGTCCTCCACCAGCCGCTCAACCGTTTCGATCACGGGGACGAACCCCGTGGGTATCGCCACGTCCAGCACGACCATGCCGGCGTCCGGCGCGGGTCCAGTCGATTCCGGCGGTGTGAAGGAGAAGCGGGCGCTCACCTCGATCAGGTCGTCAACCGCCACGTGGTCGGCGCTGTACCCAACGTCGATTTGGAACATTTCCACCGCCGGACGATCCACTTCCGTCATATTGAACCTTTGCACCACCTGGCCCACCACTCGGCCTGACCCGGCGGCGCTGATCTGCAAGTCGGCCCCGGCGGGCAGTTCCACAATCTGCAGCACGTCGGCGTTGTCCGCGGTGATGACCACCCGCCGGCTCCAATCGCCGGAGACAAGGTCAACGGTCATGTCAACGTCGAACCTGGCCTGCGCCGCATACCCAATCAACGCCTGCAGGCCCACCACCGTGTCCTGCGTGGAGCCGTATCCGCCGAAGGCATTGCGCTGAGACACCAGCCATCGGGCGGCGTTGGCGGCATTGATGGCATCCCTGCGTTCCAGCAGGGCCAGCAGCCCATAGCCGGTGGTTTCGACCGCTGCCGGACTATCCCAATACAGCCCGTCTGCGTCAGCGGTTCCCAGATCCAGCAGAGCCTCGATCGCGTCTCCGGCGTAGCGGCTATCGGCAAGTTCCAGCGCATAGGCCACAATGGCCATGGTGTAGGGATCCGTAACGTCGCCCAGCCGGCTCTCCAGGTAGCGAACCGACGCATCCGACTCCCGGTCGTAACCGGCTTCGTGCAGGGCGATGGCGACGTAGGCGGTGAGCGCGGTATTGCCCTGGAGGCCGCCCAGCAGTTCCTGGTTGTGCAGGAACCCGACGGGTTCAAATGAGCCGTCATCCCGCCGGTGGTCAAGTATCCAGTCGCCAGCGTCGCGGATCACGGCGTCGTCGATGTAGATGAGCCCGTCGGCCTGGGCAAATGACTTGAGCACAAACGCGGTGAGCCACAGGCTGCCTTCGGGGTCGGATTGCCCGAAGGCGGAAAAACTGCCGTCGCTGCGCCGGTAGGTGAGTTCCCGCTGGTAGCCCGTGGTCATCAGATGCTCGGCTTTCGCCATTACCTCCGGCTTCAGCTGGTCCGTGGCGTCCAGGTAACGGGCGACGAATATGTTGGGCGCGAACAGGATCATATTCTGCTCGCCGCAGCCATACGGCATTTGCAGCAGGTTTTCCAGCCCGTCCAGCGTCTGCGCCAGGTAGCTGCCGGTGAAGGCTGCGTAGGCGCGGTTGGAACCGGAAACCGCTCCCGGCGGCGCGGCCAGGTTGAAGTCCCGATGATCTTCGGCGGACAGGATGATGTTGTTCACCACTTCCTGGGCCACTCCTTCCGGTTCCACCAGCAGTTCCCTGATAACAGCGTCTGCCGCCGTCTCGCTGCGGGCCGTTACCTGGATGGGCAGGCTGCCCAATTCCGTCAGCCGGATGTCAAACTCAACCCCGCCCACCTCGTTGGGCGCGACCGTCACCGTTCGCGTCGGGTTGTCCAGCAGCGCAAAATCCGCAGACTCCTCAATCTCCACACGGAACTCCTGGGGCGTGTCCAGGTAGTTGTACAGGGCTACCTTGACCGGAAACTCCTCGCCGCGAATGGCGGAATAGGGCAGGTCAACCTGCAAAAAGAAGGGCTGGAACACGGTCAGCTCGGCGTTGCCGATGCCCAGGCCGTGTTCCGGCGAGACGCCCACGGCGCGCAGGTTCCAGGTGGTGATGCTGTCGGGCGCGGTTGCCGGCAGCGTGGCGTTGCCCTCCGCGTCGGTCATCACCTCGGCCCAAAGCCAGGTTTCCGGGAAGAACTGTCGCACCCTTTCCACTTCGGCCAGGCCGGCCGGAGACTCTGCCGCACCGTCGGCGCTCTCCGCCGCCACCATTGCAGCCGGCATCGCGGTAGAATCAGGAGCAGGGTTTTCGAAATCGGCTCCATTCGGCACCGATTTGTTCGTCATCACCACCAGACCGGCCGCGTCAAAGGTTTCGGCGGCGCCGCGCGTTCGATATGGATCAAAATGAACCTCCGCCTGCGGCAACGCGTACAGCCGTTCCAGTTCGGCAAAAACCTGCTGCAGGTTGATCCGGTTCTCTGCCAGCATGAACACCGACCGGTCCACCGCAGCCAGCCCAACCTTCGCCGGACCCGCCGTATGCACGCTGATCTCCATGGCATCTCCCGGCTTGACCTCGTCCGCGTTGAACGCAACGTCAACCGACATTGGGTAGTCGGCCGAAACCTTGAAGGGAATGTAATCGGCGGCCACTTCGTTATTGGGCAAAATCTGGTACGCCACCAGCCGCGCCTCCGGCGCCATGGCCGGCGTCAACTCAAACGCGATCTCCGGGGAATGCGCCACATCGGAGAAAACCACCCCGCCCCGGCCCAGCACCTCGTAGTAAAACCGCCGCGCCTCGGCGGTGGAGTTAACGCGAAAGGTCGCCCGGTCGCCAACCGATAGTTCGGCGTCGCCGGTTTGCGTCACATGGATGAAATTCCCGGACGGTGAATAACCCGCCGTCAGGGTCCGCCCAATGTAGCCGTCCGGCGACTCCACACTAACGGACAGCCGGACCGCCTCCGCCGGCGGGTTCAACTCCAGCAGCGCGCTGCCGCTGTCTCCAGTCGTTGCGGTGTGGGATTCGTCTCCGACCAACTCAAAATCCCGTCCCAAATAGGTCGCCGTTACCCTCAAATCCGTAGTCACCGGCCGCTGGTTCGGGGTCTCTGCAACCACCAGCACTCCGATGGGCAACCCCGGCTTGAAGGACAGGCTCTCCGGTATCAGTTGCAGGTTTACCGGCGCATCGGCAACGGTCAACAGCCGGGTAACCCGCTCCTCATAGCCGGTGGTGGGTTCTCGTACTGTAATCTCCAGCTGCAGGTTGCCCTGCCCGCCGGCTGCCGCGACGCCAGCCACATAGCCGGCCGGCGGAAGTTCGAAGGACGCCGCGCCTTCAATCTCGCCCCCAAAGCGGGCGTATTCCTCCCAGGTTCCCACGTAGCGGGAGGCGACGATTTCCAACTCGCCGCGCACCGGCTTGCCGAAACTGTACTCGGCGGACACCACGCCGGCGATTGGCTCATCGACCAACGCCCACTCTTTGGGCAAATCAACGGAGATTTCATACTTGGGCAGTACGTACTCCTCGACACGGACGTCCAGCTGGGTCTCCTGCTCCTCCGCTCCGGCGATTATTTTCCAGACGCCCAGGTTGGGTTCGGTGGACAGTGGCAGGCCGGCCTCGGCCATGCCGAATTCGTCGGTCTCAACCGTCCGCTTGAACACCTTGATGCCCTTGGCATCCACGATTGACACTTTAACCGGCCCCGGCAGCGGCTTCAGGTCGGAGTCCAGCCGCAAGGCGCGGATGCGGATCTGCTGCCCCGGCTTGTAGATGGGCTTGTCGGTCTCCACAAACAGCAGCTCCGCGGGTTCCTCCACTCGCACCCTCGCGTCGTCGGTAAAGGCGCCGTCATCTGCGCCCCTGCCCTCAATCTGCAGCGTATAGTAGCCGGCGGGCAGTGTGGGCACGGTCAGGGGTATGGAGCCGGCGCCAGCTACCGATGCGTTGGCTTCCGCGACCGGACTGTTTCCCTGCAGCAGGACCAGCCTCACATCGCCCCGGGCCGGTTCCGCGCCGTCAAACAGGGACACCGACACGATTTCCGTACGTTCGGCTTGGAGTACCGCAGGAGCTGCCGCCAGGTAGCCGTCCACGATCTCCGAGTATGCCCCTGGCGCCGGCGCAGGCGTAGCCGGCCCCGGCGCGGTGGGCGTCATCTCCGACGGGAGAGTGCAGGCCGCCGCCACCGCGGCGAAAATTATGGCGGCCAGGGCCGCGTGGAGCAGCTTGAGGCTCATCTCAGCGTCCTTGTACGAATTCCACCGACGGCTCGGCCCTATCGGCTATAGTACGACTGTCGAAGAAAACCAGATCTGACCGGCACGTCGCATCGGCAGCAGGATCTACCTGGGTCACATGGAGTATAAGCTCAGCACCAAGGTCGGGCGTGATCCGATTCGCCCAACCACCTATTACGTACGGCAGCGCGTCCGCAGACTTTCGCCGCCGATGGCAGCCATAGCAATTCCCGAGGACTGATCGCCGCTTTCATGCGGCTGTCCTCTGTTGACAGGCGGGCCTGGCGATAGACACGGTGCGGCGGGATCATCATAATGGTCACCGCGAGATCCATCACCGCGCTACACCAGAAACGACCCCGAAGCAACCCAGCATGACCTTACCGGCAACCATGCTCGAACCGAGCGCCACTCCCTCGTGGGCCGAGAGGTTCTTCCCGACGTCCGGAGCGCCGGTCGAAAAGGTAGAAGCGCTGGCCGCCGCCCGGCGCCGAGCCGAGGCGCTCTTCCACACCGATGCGGATGAACTCCTGACGTACATGGAGTCGCCGGAATGGGGTTTCAGCGCCGACCACCTGAGGCAGGTGAACGGCGTGATGGATGAGTTCCTGGGCGCGACCGCGAGGCGCGAGGTGAGGCGGCTTGCGGCTCAGCGCGTGGAAGAGGATGGCTCGGAGCACGGCATAGCTGGCCAGTGGTTCACGGAAGAGAGGTTCGACGAACTCCGCGATCTGCTGGACACCGCGGAAGTGCCGGACCGACTCCTGGTAGCGTGCTACGCGTGGCTGGAGGTTCACGAGTTGGCCCAGGCGGCCTACCTGCTGGCGCAGAACCGGAAGCTGCCGCAGCCTGATTTCAGCAACTTCAAGCAGACCCCCGATGAGATGGAAGGGGACCTGCGCTTCATCAACGCGGTGTGACTGGAAACGAACCATGCCCAGCGCCCGTCAAGGCGACATCCACGATTATGACTTCGGCCCCGTCATCGGGGCCGAACTTTCGGGGCGGCGGCCGGCCCGGATCATCAGCACTGACGAGTTCAACGAGAGGTTCGGCACGGCGATAGCGCTGCCGATGTCGAGCAGCATGCCGGCCGAGCGGTACCGCACCCGACAGCACGTGTATGTAGCTGGCGTCGATTCATGGGCATCGACCAGGCAGGTGAGAGCGGTGCACCAGCGCCGGTTGAGCGCCATCATGGGTCGGGCAACACCCGATGAGCTGGACGACATCATCGAATCGCTGGCACGACGGTTTGCCACGACCCATCGCACAGGTGCGGTGGCAACAGCCGACGGAATTGTGCCGATAAACGCTGGCACGCTCTGGAGGCTTCCGGTGATCGGACCGGGCGGCGGGACGTTTTTCGCCACCGTTCCGGTCATCGATTACAACACCGGCAACAGCCTGGCCATCACGGTGGAGGTCGAGGAGCAGGAACCCAGACCCGGTTCCCCGGGTGATGTGCCGGTAACCGTGCTGGGCTCGAACGGCTCCGTGACGGCACTGATCCAGCGGGTGAGAACTATGGATGTCGGCGAGCGCGGTCTGAGCGCTGCGGGCCGAATACAGCCGGAGAGCGGGGGGCCGTCATCAGACGGCTCATCTCCATGATCCAACCTCTGGAAGCGTAGCCGGCGGAGACCACCGGCGAGAACAGCTGCCGCTGGGGAGAATCTCATCATGCTGACGGAAGGCTCATACGAAGCTCGGATTGCTGGGGTCATCCGACGACACCTGGAGGCGAGGTTCCGGTGGATCTCCTTCGACGCCATCATGGTGGTGCTGCGGACCGACCAATGGGGCGACGACAGCATTCACGTGTACCTGGTCTATGAAGAGAACGGGGAGACGCTGGATCTCCGCTGGCTGAGCGGCATCCGCAACCGGATGCGACGGGAACTGCGCGACCTGGCGGCGGACGTCCCGCTGACCACCTCGTACATCGACCGGTCGGAACTGGCTCCGTTGCTGGACCTGCTCGTGTCACCGGAGGCGGCGGACGAGAGCCGGGAGCTGCTAACACCTGAGATGGACGGCCCGATCAGCCTGGGGACGTGCAACCTCTGCCAGGAGATGGTGCACGATCTTGACGCCAGCGGCCACCTGATCGAGTGCACCGCCAGGCAGGACCTCCCCATTCCGTTCGACATGAACCCACCGGGATATGACCAGTCATTGCACCTTTCGGTGCATGATGGCAGCGGGCTCTACTGGATGGAACTGGCGGTGCGGGCCGACACCACCCTGCGGCAGCTGGACGAGTTCCTGCGCGGGATGTGGCTGGAGTGCTGCGGCCACCTCAGCGAGTTCAAGATCCAGGGGACTCGCTACTCCAATCTGGCGCCGCACCCCGACGATCCCAACGCCGCCGCCATCCGCGCCGACTACTGGATGGAGGATGACGAAGAGCACATGGACGTTGCCGTGGCTGCGGTGATGCCTGAGGGCGTGGAGGTGATCTACGAGTACGACTATGGGAGCACGACGGAGCTGTACCTGAAGAACCTGGGCCGACATGGCGACCTGGTGGGCCTCTTGCGGTCCCGTCAACCGTGGCATGGCGATCGCACCGCGGTGCTGGCCCGCAACGAGCCCGACGAGGAGTGCGTGGCCTGCCAGGAACCGGCACGCTGGCGGCTGCTGGCCCCGGACACCGACGCGCGGGAGCCCATACCCTTCTGCGACGAGTGCCGACCGGAGGCCGGACGCTACCAGCTGGTGATGAACTCGCCCCGGGAGGGTATCGACTGCTATGACAACGTGATGTCCTGGGATGGGATGCCCATCGGCGAGCCGGACTATGACACCATCTGAATGGCCGCCGCTTCTCATGGCTGGATCTCCTTGGTACCGGGTTTTGAACTGCCCGCCTTCGCGGCGCTGACGCCGCAACAGACTGAAACCCAGCGGCGTCGCGCCGCGACAGAACACGGATTGCCTCGGAGAAGGATTACCCGGAAAAGGGGATGCCAATGTGGTACATCAGCGGTTATGTAACCACGTCGGGCCGGCTGCCCCTTACAGGTGCACACCGGCCCACCAGAACCATACCGGCGCCCTGGCCATCATGTCTCCGTGTTCGCGCACGGATCGTCGCCGATCTCAGCCGCACCCGAACGGGATCCCGCCCGAACCGCCGTCCGGTTGGGGATCGTCCTGCTGTTCCTTCCAAACGTACCAGCGAACCACTTCGCTGACGCGTTCGAAGTCCTCCCGCACTTGGGCGAGCTCCGCCCGCAGCCGGGCGAGTTCGCCGTCCTCGGCGTGCCGGGCCTCCAGCTCGGCGATGCGGCCGCGCAGCTCGGCGTTCTCCAGGCGCAGCGCCTCCGCCTCGGCGCGGAGCTGGCGGACCTGGCCGGCCCGGCTCTCCCTGGCCTGCCGCAGGTGCTCGGCGCACATCGTGGCCGGCGGAACGACCGGTTCACCACAGCCGCCGTAGGCGCAGATCCGCTTCTTCTTCTGGCGCTCCCGCCACTCCCGCTGCCGCTGGGCGTTCGACTTGGCCATGATCATCCCTCCCGCTTCTGAGCGTTACGGGATTGTGCCGCGAACGTAACGCTGCTCCCGACACAGTGGGGGGTGGTGAGTAGCCGGGCGGGCACATTGGTTTGCGTCATCCGTGCGGGAGGTGGCCAAAACCTCGTTACGGACGGGCCGGATCGGGACAGTCGGGGGGATGAGGTGGGAGACGTGCTCAATCGAGC
>MPNC01000024.1 GCA_002238825.1 SAR202 cluster bacterium bin87
GCGCAGCAGGAACACATAGCGGAGTTCGTGCGGTACTACCTGAGCCCGAGCGGCCAGGAGTTGGCGGCGTCGGTGGGATACATCCCGTTCCCGCAGGAAGTGTATGACCTTGGTTTGACCAAGTTCAATTCGGGGACAGTCGGGACCGTGTTCGGCGGCGACGACGCCTTCAAGGGCCCCGTTACCCAGGGGCTGATGAAGTAACCCAAGGCGTCAATCACCAAAACCTAGGGGCGAATGATCATTCGCCCCTACAGTTTTTTAATGGTCGACCCCCGGATACCTCAGCGAACGCCCCGCCACTAATCACTCGCGTTCGAGGAACTCGCGCACCTGTTGCTCCAACGGCTCGCGGTCGTAAATGCCCAGCAGCAGCGCCGCGTTGCGCATCCAGTCTCCCTGGAAGTAGCGCTCGTAGAGCACCTGGCGGCCGGCGAATGAGCTGCACGCCGCGTCCCACGCCAGCCGGAACAACCTGACTCTTTCCCGCGCCGTGGCCGTATCGGTGTCTAGGTAGGTATCCAGCACCTCGGCCATGGGCCCGCCGAAGTCGCCTTCCGACGGCAGGGCCATGAGGCTGCTGGATCCGAGCAATTGGATGATCTCCGCCATCCTCGGGTACATCTTGATGAACAGGTTGCGCGCCACGTTCAGCGGCACCCGGTCAGGCAGCATGACCCCCCAGCCGTCGATCTTCGCGTTGACTTCCGACTGGGTCAGCAGCGCCTTGGTGATCTCCAGGTTTTCCACCAGCTCTCCCAGCAATCCCTGGACTTGCGGGACCTCGCCGTTTCCCAGCGTCTTCACCATGAGGCTGGCGATCCCGGTGATGAATTCGCACTTGGCGACGTTCTTGGTCACGACCTGGTGGCCGGTGTGCACGTACTGACCGGTCTCGTTGGACATGTTGTTGCACTTGTGCCGGTCCCCATACATGAAGACCCGTTCCCACGGCACCAGCACGTCGTCGAAAAAGACGATGGCGTCCATCTCTTCGAATCGTGAGCCCAGCGGGTGGTCGAAGTGCGACCTGCCCAGGTCGAAGCTCTCCCGGCAGATGAACTTCAGGCCATCAATGCCGCAGGGCACCGCGAAGGCGAAGGCGTATTTGTGCGCGTCCTCGTCCCGCGCCAATAGCGAAGACCGTGTCGGATACACCATGATCTCGTCCGACAATGGCCCCAGGGTCGCGAGCACACGTGGGCCACGCACGATCAACCCGGCGTCCGTTTCTTTAACCACATGCAGCGCGACGTCGGTGCTGTAATCCATCGAAGTGGCCGAAGGAGCCCGGTTCCGCTGCAAGTTGACCAGCGTGTGGGTCATGCACAGGTCGTTGTCCCGGGCGTATTCGTAATAATCGATGACGTTTTTCTTGAACTCCGGCCGGTGCTCGCCGAAAAAGTCACCCGCCGCCGCCATGGACATTATCGTCGCGTTCAGGAAGTCGGGCGTCCGTCCCATCATGCCGTAGCTGGCGTGGGCCCACTGCGACATCATCTCCCGTCGCCGCGCCAGGTCTTCCTTCGACTTCGGAGTGAGGAACGACAGGCCCACCGGGTCGCCCGTGGTGGGAGAGGAGTAGGTCATCGGGCAGGCGGCAGACCCATCGTGCTGCATGTTGTACAGCTGCGCGATTGACCGCGCTCCATTGGCCAGTCCGGGAAACTCCGTAACGTCCTCGACCCGTCGCCCGTCCATCCAGATTTCGCGTTCCTGCCGTTTCAAGCCGGCCAGGTATTCGGCCCCGGTTCTCGCGGGCATGTTATGTACCTCCCACTTCCCAATCCAGTATTCAGTTATGTTATTGCTTGACGCCGACCGGTCAGGCGCCCAGGTATCGCTTGAGCCAGTTCATCGCGTGCACGTTGAAATCGGTGCACGGGCTGTGGGTCAGATCCGGATACACCAGCAGCGACTTTTGCGCTGTGATGCGGTCGAATACCGGCATGATGGTCTCGTACGGGCAGGTGGTATCAGCCATTCCGATGTTGACGAGTATTGGACTTTCGATGGCGTCCGCCAAGGTCATGGTATCGAAGTAGTGCAGAGTATCCAGCATGTCCTGACGCTGCTCCGGATGTTCCTGCACGTAGCTCCGGAGCTCGTGGTACGGCCGCGTCTCAATGTCAATCGCCACCGGGTAGTTGCACATGAATGGCTCTTCGGCCACCGCAGCCGCCAGCCGGTGATCCAGGGCGGCCGTCGCCAGCGTGAACCCGCCACCCTGACTGCGGCTCCACATGCCGATGCGGTTGGCATCCACCTCTTCCCGCTCGGAGAGAAAATCAACTCCCCGGACGCAGTCCATGTATGCCCCGCGGTAGTAATAGTTGTCGCGGTCCGTGACGTTGTAGGTCAGCTTGGTGCCATGAGGCAGGTCCCATTCGGGAATGCTTTCGCCCTGAGCTCTGGGGAACAGCGTTAATACCGCGAATCCGTGCATCACAACGTGGAACGGGATCTCCTTGGCTCCACCGTAGCCCGGCACCGCCAGCATCGCCGGAAACTTCCCCGACCGCGGGACGTCCCGGGGCGCGGTGTAGAACGCGCGCAGACGCTGGCCGCCGTAGCTTCGGAGGGTCACGTCCCAGGTTTCGTACTCCCGACCGCTGAGTTCCGCGTTGGGGGAGAGTTCGGCGCCCACCGGGGTTTCGTTCAGGATCGCCCGGGTGGCGTTCCAAAAGTCCTTAACGGCCTGGTCCATGTCCGGCTCCTTCTGTCTGGCATTTAGTGCGCGGTGGCGCGGGTTCGACGCTACCACGGGTGGCATGGCACGGATTGTGACCGCCGCACCGTATGGTCCCGCGATCTGCCCCGGCACGCGCACGCACCGAAGTTTCGCCTCTGATCGAATGTTATCACGGTGGCCTCACAAGTTGCCGGCTGACGCTTCTCTGAAGTCGTAACCGTACTCCGACACCAGGAACGGAACGTACTGGTTCACCGCGTTAATCACCTGGTCGCTCACGTCGGACGGGTTTTTCTGGAAGCCCTCTATCGACGCCACGTACTCGGTGAGCTGAGGCTCGAATTCGGCGTAGCCTTCCAATCCCAGCGCACCGTAAATGTGCCGTATCTGTCCCACCTTGTCCTGTTCCAGTTCTTCGTATCGGATTTCAACCAGGCGGTCGGCGGGTATCTGATCCCGTTGCCTGAGATAGGCTTCCGCCATGTTCCGATACACCGCGATCTGCTTGCGCAGGAGTTCGTCGAAATCGACCCGCTGCAGGGCATGCCAGTTATTCATCAGGCGAATCAGATGCACGTAGGACCGCACGGTGTCGTAAGGGTCCCGCTGGATGTAAACGAACCTGGCGTCAGGAAACAGGTCAAGCAGCGCGGTGATTCGACTGGTGTTGGACGGCGATTTCAGCAGCAACGGTTTGCCGCCCATGTTGTAGCTGGCGGCCTTGAGCAGCTTGGTGAATTCACGCTTCCACTCGGCCCGTTGCCGCTCGTCCAGCCTTTCCTCCACGAAGAGGTAGTCAAGCGCCCGTTCTGCCGTGCGCGGAAAGTGCAGGAAAGTGTAGGGACTGAGGCCCGAGGTGCACATCATCGCGATCTCTTCTTCCTGCGGCATCGCGAAGTCCACCGGGATGTTGTCCACCCCGCGGTCAGGCGGCAGGCTTCTTTCGATCAAACGGCGCACGCGGTTCTGGCCGGCCAGGAACACGTCTGGCATCGCCGCCTGGTACGTGTTCACAAAGCCCCATCTCGAATCCATCGACATCAGGTTGTGCAACAGCGTGGTACCCGAGCGCCAGAATCCCAGCAGGAACAGCGGCTCCGGATGCAACTGTTGGCGATTGATGCGGCCGCTGTAGGCCACGTTTTGCCACAATCGCATGGGTGCGAAAAGGGCGTCGCAAAACAAGAGCCCCAGATACCTCGTCATGAACTCGCGGTCCACTCCGTGCTGGAACCCCAATCGCAGCGCCAACGATAGCTTGCCGGTGGTCAGGAAACTGTTGAACCCGGACGCGAACGTCGCCGATTTATTCGGCTCGCCGGGACGATAACCCACACGACTAGGGCGCCACGATCGACTGGTTTCGGACCGCTCATCGGTCAGTCTCGGGCTGGCCATTTTCCGCCTCCCGTATGTTCGATCTCCGGTTTTTGGTAGCAGGCGTGGGGCGATGATAACGACACCGCCAAGGTTGTCAAACCCCGGTCGTGTCAGAAGCGAAAACTGATCGACCCGAGCCCGCCGACCGGAGGCCCCACGTGCCGGCCCCCGCATTGCGTCGCGTGATGTGCGTGTGTTCGTTCCTGGAGCCGGCCGCAAACTGGCGAGTATCTTCCCGGCATCGCTTGCGCTCTCCAGGCAGCCTCAACGGCGTTTTTCGTTCTGTGTGGTCACCACGCAACTACGCTACCTGCGTGGTTGCCGTGTAAAATCCCCGCGTGCTCGCGGTTTCCACTCCGCCGGCGCGGAGTGTTTTGCATGGCACGCTTTGGCGTCCGTCCCACATCCCCAATGCTTGAGGTTCTTGGCAACCCGGGTTTTCGGTCGATTTGGTATGTGGTCAACGTCGCCGAGTTGACCCGCTGGATGGAGCTATTCGTAGCGAGCGTGCTCGTCTACTCCTTGACCGACTCGGCCCTCATGCTGGGTCTGGTGCTCGGTTTCGAAAACCTTCCCAGGCCCTTCCTGTCCCCGTTCACCGGCATCATCGCCGACCGGTTCGACCGCAAAAAGATCTGGATCATTTCCCTGGCCATCAAGCTCGCCGCCGCCGTCGCTCTGTTCCTGTTGCTGGTCACCGGTCAAATCGCCGCCTGGCACGTTTTCGCCGCTATGCTGCTGCAAGGAGTGAGTCGTGCTCTGGAAGACCCTGCCCGCCGCACCGCAGTGTTCGACATCGTCGGCGAGCGCCGCATCGTCAACGCCCTGTCCATCGATTCGATCAGCATGACCATCGGCCGGATGGCCGGTCAGCCCATCGGCGGTTTGTTGATTCAGCACGTCGGCTATTTCTGGCCTCATTACCCTGGCTACACTTGGGCCTTCCTGGGCATCGCAACCATGCACCTGGCCGCCGTGTTGCTCGCCTTTCGGGTCCGCATTCCCAAATTAGAGCGCGAGTGGCGCGTCGAACCCATCTGGGACAGCCTCGGCGACGTGGTCCGTGCCGCTTTCGGCCACCGTCAGCTGCTGGGGATGTTGTTCATCACCATGGTGATCAATGGCCTGGCTTTCCCAGCCCGTCAGTTCGTGCCCGCTATTGGTCGCGACCACCTCATGGTTGGCGAGGCTCTGGTGGGCGTCCTCGCAGCCGCCGAGTCGATCGGACAACTCATCACCGCGGGCATCATTGCATCCATGGGCTCGATCAGCTACCACGGTCGGTATTTCGCCGCCGGCGCGTTCGCCGTTATGGTTACGTCGGTGATTTTCGTGTGGTTGCCCTGGTACGGCGCCACCTTCGCCATCCTGGTGATCAGCGGTATCGGCCTCTCCTGTTTCGGCACCATGCAAAGCACGATCACCATGCGTTCTTCGCCGCCCGAAATGCGGGGGCGGATGGTTGGATTGATGAGCCTGTGCATCGGACTCGGAACCCCGCCAGGAGTTCTGCTCATGGGTTGGTTGGGCGACGTCATCGGCATCCAGTGGTCCGTTACGTTCAACGCCCTGGCCTGCATCGTCATAGCGCTGCCTGCGCTGTTCTTGACCCCATTGGTGACCCGGCCTTCGCAGCCGCCTCCCGAAACTCGGCCCCAGTCTAAACCCCGTCCCGCCTGACGCTCTCAGGCGGACAAGACCGCGCCCGGGCCTCGGTGCGTGCAACCCGACGTTCGCGGTCCGCTGACCATGCGCGCGCTGTGCTAAAATCCCGGTGCTGCACTTGCGGCGATCGACGATGCCTCCCAAAGCTGCCACCAAAACCCGCCGTTCGCGCCGGTCCAAAAAGCCCGGCGTCACCATTTCTGACGCGATTCGGCTGCTCACGGAACAGTACGGCCCGTTTGAAAACGAGCCGCGCCTGGATCCGGCCCACGAGCTGGTCTTTACGATCCTTTCCCAGCACACGTCGGACCGGAACTCGGAGCGCGCGTTCCGGAACCTGATGCACACGTTCAGCACTCTCGAGGCTGTCGCGGAAGCCGCCGTGGCGGATATCGAAGTTGCGATCTCGGGTGGCGGATTAGCCCGTGTCAAAGCGCCTCGCATCAAGGATGTGTTGGGGATGATTTTGGATCTGAACGACGGGTCCCTTGACCTCCATTTCCTTGCCGAAATGCCCATGGACGAAGCCCGGGCATGGCTGCGCCAGCTGCCCGGTATTGGCCCCAAATCTGCGGGCATAATCCTGAGTTTCTCCCTCGGGATGCCGGCCATGGCCGTCGACACCCACATCTTCAGGGTCAGTAAGCGCCTCGGAATCATTGGCCCCAAAGTCAACGCCGACAAAGCCCATGAGGTGCTCGAGGCGGCCATGCCCCCCGAGGATGTGTACCCCTTCCACGCCGCTTTCATCACGCATGGTCGCCAGGTGTGCAAGGCGCAGAGACCCCTTTGCGGCGACTGCGTGGTGAACTACGGTTGTCCTTCCCGTGACGAGGAGGCGATCCAGCGGGCGGCGGGCGCGGCCCCTGCCACGGAGCCCGACGCGCCCACTCACGATACTGCCGATACCGACCGACCCGACGGCCAGGCTCCCGGACGGAGGCGACAAAGCCCGGAAGCGCCCACTCCCGTCCCGCATACCCAGGTCGTCAAGGAGCTCCAACCGTGAAAGTCGGAATCATCAATGTCACCGGATACGCCGGCTGCGAACTCGTCCGCATCCTGCGCCATCACCCCGAAGTCGAAATCGCATCCGTCACCGGCCGCAGCGCCGCCGGTCAAGCCCTGGGCGAGGTGTTTCCTCACCTGGACAATATGGACCTCGGTGTCACCGCTGACCTGTGCGAAGACCTCGATCTCGTCTTTTCGGCGTTGCCCCACAAGGCCAGCGCCGAAGCCTGTATCCCTCTGCTTGAGCAGGGCGTCAAGGTCGTCGACATCTCCGCCGATTTCCGCCTCAAGCAGGCCGACGTCTACAGCCAGTGGTACGGCGTGGATCACCCGGATCCCACGTACCTGGAAGAGGCGGTCTACGGCCTCACCGAGCTGAACCGCGATGCGGTGGCCGGCGCGCGCCTGGTGGCCAACCCCGGCTGCTATCCCAGCAGCGCCATACTGGCCCTGGCGCCAGCCATCGAACACGGCCTGATCGGCAGTGACATCATCGTGGACAGCAAGTCCGGCGTTTCCGGCGCTGGCCGGACCCTCAGCATGAGCACCCACTTCTCGGAGGTCAACGAGAACGTGATGGCCTACTCCGTCAACGGCCATCGCCACCTGCCCGAGATCAGCCAGGAACTCGATGGCATGGCCGACGACCCGGTCAACCTGACCTTCCTCACCCACCTGATACCCATGACCCGCGGGATCCTCAGTTCATGCTACGCCCCGCTCCAGGGTGAAATCGCCCAGGATCCGGATGCCGGCGAGCGCATTCGCGGGATCTACCAGGATTTCTACGCTGATGACGCTTTCGTGCAGGTGTCCAACGGGCCACCCCAAACGAAGCAGACCCTGGGCAACAACCATTGCCTGGTTTACCCGGTGGTGGATGTCCGCACCAACCGGCTCATCGTGATTAGTTGCCTGGATAACCTGGTCAAGGGAGCCGCCGGGCAGGCGGTCCAGAACATGAACCTCATGTGTGGCTTTCCCGAGGAGATGTCCCTGGAAGCCTTGGCCGTTTACCCCTAATTCCGGCCCCTGTGATAAACTGTCCGCACGTGGATTTCACCACGTCAGTCGCCCCGGTCGTCTAGCCTGGTCAAGGACGCCACCCTTTCAAGGTGGAGATCATGGGATCGAAGCCCATCCGGGGTACCAGCAAATGAAAACGCCCTCCGCCTTAGGCGGAGGGCTTATTTTTGCATCGCCGAGCTTTGCCAGGCTACCCGCCGGCGAAGAAATCAAAAACGTTGCCCAGTGTCGATGTGCTTCCCTTGTAGATCTCGGTATACCCGCACTGCTTGCAAGACAGGGTCGTGAACTTTTTGTTCTGTACGTCGAATATCTTCGCGAAATTGCCGCCTGTAGCACGAAATTCGTCCATGTCGCACTTCGTGTACTGGCACTTTGCACATACGTAGGTCGCGGTTGTGATCGCCATGACTGCTCTCCGGACGTCGTTGAATTGTTGGATGCCGAGTCTAGACCTGCCAGTTGGTTTATTTCTCTACGAATCCATCCGTGATTTGGACTGATCCTTCCGTCCGCGCCCATCGAGGGGCCCGTCGCAGGGTGTGCCACCGGTCGGGCGCATAGAATCACCCCGATTTCTGGCCAATGCGGCGAACGTAACCGGTAAACCCGGAATCTCCAGCCGGCGCAATGTTCCAGGCAACCGATGCTTTGCGATCCAGACCCCCGACGGCGGGCATACAGCGACGGTTGAACTATACGGTTCCCGGCGGCTATCCTATGCGGGCGCGACCGCAACCTCGCTGGCCGCGAATCCCACCCCGATTATGAGGAGCTTTGAACTATGGCCGGCACCAAAACCGCACTGACAGTGGACGTCAACGCCGAGCACATTGGCCTCATCAACTCGTCCAAGGAAAAGTACAACATCGCTGACGATGGCAAGGTGCTCCGCATCGTTATGGACTACATCCTCGTGAACCCGGACATTCACGACCGGGTTTTCAAGGACGTGCGGTGCCTCCGCTGCGAGTAGCGGTGCCAGACCCGGGGGCTATTCGGCGGTGTGTTTGACCGCCTCCATCGCCAGGTAATAGCCGTACACGCCGAAACCATAGACGCATCCCTTGCTGACCGGCAGGACGGCCGACACCGTGCCGCGAGCCGTCGGGTTGCTGGCGTGTACTTCGATCACCGGCATGGGCACCTGCTGGATCGCGCCCCGCAGCGGACCGTTCACCGTAGTGTAGCCGGCCGGATTGATCAGGCAGGCGTCGTAGCCCTCCTCCCACGCGTCGTACAGGGCGTTCACAACCTCGCCCTCCACGTTGGAGTGCACGATTTTCACGTCGATCCCCAGGCTTTCGCCGTAACCGCGGATCTGCTCATTCATCTGGTCCAGGGTGTTCGGGCCGAAGACCTCCACCTGCACCTTGCCGCGCATGTTCATACCCGCGCCCTGGATCACCAGCACCTTGGTCATTGTCCGTCTCCTTGAGGTTGATCGGAAGCGCCATTGGCGTTCCCGTTGCTCCGATTGCCATCCAGGATGTTAGTGAGCACTCGCCGCATGCCTTCCGGATCGTCGTCCGATTGATCATCGTCGGGCGCCGGCGGCGCTGTTGCGGGAATTGGGGTTTCGGTGACATAGCCCGCCAGCAGCACGTCCAACTGCAACATGAGCAGCTTGTTCCAGGCGCTGGATGTACGCAGCGCTTGCGCCGGATCCGACATCTCCTCCAGCAACACGCTCGCGATTGCCGTCTGCGCGAAGGACATCGTGCCGATCATGAACCTGGCCGGCACCGAGCCGAGGTAACCGCGCTCCAGCGACGGGTTGCTGTGGACCACTCCCATCGCCAGGAGGAACACGGGAAACTGCTCGTCCAGCCGGAAATCGATGCTGTGCCTCAGCCACCGCGCCAGGCTGTGCTTGCGCCGGTCCAGGCGGGTCTGGTCGATCTCACCCTCCGGGGTCAGGAAGAACCGCGCTGTCTGGGGGAACTGCAGGAAATGATCGTAGACCGCAGTGGTCAATTCCTCCGCCCGGTCCAGCAGGATCGGCCCGCTCGCCCGGACCAACGCGAGGTCTTCCTCAGAGAACCCCATGAAGTCGGCCATCTGCTGCATACGGGTAGGCCAGTCGAATATCATCGTTAAGTCCTCGCGGCGCCGTGTTTGGCGACAGCCAGACTATACGCCCCGTCCCCAGTCCGGGCAACCCGATTACAGCCGCCCGCGACGGCGCGCCGCTTCGGCTTGGAAGCACACGCCAGCCGGCCCGGGCGCCCGGGCCCGGCTGCCTGAAATAGGCTTTGGCGGGTCGGTCAGCTCTCGCCGCCCCCCATTCTTTCTACCCTTAAGAATCTCTCCAGATCGCGAACCAGGTCTGCGGGGTCGGGCATTTCCGCGTTGTCGACGGCCAGGTCGTACTTTTCTTCCAGGGTGTGGATGTATTTGCCGAGTTGTTCGTCGTCGGTGATCACCTTTTCGACCTCTCGGTCGAATGCCTCGGCCATCACGGTGAGCCTGCCCAGTTCAACCGGCAACCCCAGCATGTCCGAAAGGTTCTGCGCCAGACCCAGGCCGACCCTGAAATTCGGAGTCGCATGCAGGTAATGGGAGACGTGCCCCCACAGCGAGGTGTAGCTGATCCCTCGAGCAGCCAGTGATTCCGAAACCGGCAATGTGATTCCGGATGGACCTTGATAGTTGGAAGTGCGGACGTTCGCCCGGTCAAAGGCCGCCTGGATGCGTTGGTTGGTTGACGTCCCGCTGAACTTGGTGACCCGCGTGTGAGGGACCGCGTCCAGCAAAGCTCCGATGTGGACCACCGATTTGACGCCGCACTGACGAGCCAGATCGCCGACCAATGAAGCGAAAGTGCGCCACTTGAGATGCGGTTCCGTCCCCAGGTAGAAGACCATCGGAGGCGCGTCATCTGATCCAGGCCACAGGTAAAACTCATTGGCTGGCCACTGCAGGTGCCTGATCCCATCCTTGCTCCGGGTCGAACGCGGCCGTTCCTGGGCGAAATTGAAGAATTCTTCGGGATCGATTTCCGCAAATTTCTGCGCTCCCAATGCGGTGAGCAGGTAATTCAGGGTGGCCGTGGCCGCGTCTCCGGCGTCAGGCCATCCGCGAAACGCGACGATCATGCGCTCTACCGGTTGATCCGGGAACTGGCTCACCAGTACGTAGTCGTCGAAAGAGGCCATAGGTCAATCCTTCTTGGTTATGTCGACTAAATGTTCAAATATGCGCAACGGCGGGAATTCTAACATTGGTGCCCCAGCCGGGCAACGATCCCGCTCTTGCCGTTGGCGGGGGCGGGGTTGGCGGGCAACGACCGGTCGACGACCAGCACCCGCGGTTGCGCCAAATGACCGATATAAACCGAGTGCGCGGATTATAGTTATGTCACGGCCTGGCCGGTCTGGACTCGCCTCGCGGGCGCTGAACGAGCCCGGTCTAGACTCCCGTTGGCAGCCCCCTGCCGCCCGCAAATACCCGGCCCACGGGTGGACTGGGCTAGATTTCGATGCGGGTCTCGCCGTATCGAGCGACGAAGTTCTCCTGCAGGGTCGCGAACTTGGCCCGGTAGGCGGCGGTGTGAATTGGATCGGTGGTCATTATCACCGCGTCTTCCCGGTTGTCGGCGTAGTAGTTTTTGCGTATCCCCGCTTCGTTGAAACCATACTTGTCGTACAGGCGTTGGGCCACGAAATTCGACACCCGCGCTTCCAGAGTCACCTCTGCCAGCGCTTGCTCGTAGGCCACCCGGAGCGTGCCGATGATCAGGAGTTCTCCGATCCCGCGCCCCCGAAGTTCTTCCCGCACGGCCACTTCCGTGATGTGCGCCTGATCGCCTTGCAGCCAGATGCCCACGTATCCAGCCAGGTCGTCCCCAACGACGCGTTGACCTTTGCCGAACGCAGACCTGACTCCGGTGAGCATTCGCCCCCAGAGCGATTCATCAGCCGCCGGGGCTCGGTGTCGATTTTCGCTCCCGCCAGGATCGTCGTCCGCAGAGTCCGCGGCGCGGTACGCCACCAGGAATCGCGTGTAACGGCTGTTCAGTTCGCGGCGAAATGGCGTACCCACCCAGCCGGGGTTGAACGCCTCCTGCTCGATCTCGATCACCTGCGGGATATCTTCGGCCCGCATCCGGCGCAGAGCAATATCCATGACCGCCGCTTCCCGGATAGATTGCGCCATTCTAACAAAGGTTATGCCGGGTTCTCCGTACGGGGCGGCGACCGGCTCACCCCAGCGCTCGGAGCCCGATATCAGCCGGGCAACGAAACTGAACCATACTGGCCATCGAACCCAGGGGTTACGCGTACCTGACCGATTCGGGCCTGCATGATTGCCCGGGCCACCGTTTCGTCGGTGACCGCTTCCAGGTCGCTGGAGGATGCCCACAACAGCGCATCCAGTTCGCTCCCCACGGCATCCGTGATGAACGAATATTCCCGCGCGACGGTTCGGGTGTTGATTCCAACGCCTTTCACAGCTGCAATTATCTCCCGCAGCGGGATCAACCGGGCGTACGGTGGACCACCTTCGTCTCCCCGAACGAACCCGTCTTCGTCAGGGTGGTTTGCGTCGACACTCGCGCGGCCGGAAACCTCGTTGACCCGGTGCAGCACCCCCAGGGTCAATTGCCGGCCGCACACCGGACAGGCCGGACCGTATCGTTCCAGGTCGGCAGTACCGTATGCCACGCCGCACTTGCGGTGTCCGCTGTAATGGTACTTACCTTCCTCCGGGTAAAACTCCACGGTGTATGCCACGCCTCCTCGATCGACCGCAGTCGCCAACCCGTCCCAGGTCAGGGGCCCTGAAAACGCGGTCACTTCCCGTCCCAGGTTCCCCGGCGAGTGGGCGTCGGAAAAGGAGACCACAACCCGCTGCGCCAGCTCCGGCACCGCGCGGTTCATCGTCGGATCCGACGACAGCCCACTTTCCACGGCGCGGACCATCGGGGCCAGATCGCCGAAGCATTCTTCCAGGCTGTCGAACCCCGCTTTCGAGCCGTATACGCCGTACCACGGCGTCCAGGCATGGGCGGGAATGACCAGCGATTCCGGAGAGCAATCCAGCGCCGTTTCCAGCAATTGGCGCGCGGACAGGCTGACGGTGGGTCGGCCGTCGCTGGCGAGTTTTCCGTATCGATCCAACCGGTTGGTGAGCGCGGCCGCAACTTCCAGGGTTGGCACGAGCACCAGGACGTGAATGCGGCGCGTGCGTCCTCCCTGTCGGTAAACGCAGCTAATCTCGGTGCCGGGCACGAACCTGATCCCTCCGTACTCGTAGAGACCATCGCCGCATGCCGTCAGCTGCGAATCCAGGCTATCCGCCCAGATCGGGTGCGTGAAATCCCCCGTCGCCAGGAGGTCGATCCCCTTGCGCCGAGCCCCGGCCGCCAGGTTGTCCAGCGTCAGGTTCTTGCTACAGGCAAACGCGTAAGGGGAATGAATGTGCAGATCGGCGACAAATGAACCCGCCACGGCGGCGGCCACCTCACGCGGCCAAAATGGCTTCGGCGAGTTCTTGCGGCCTTTGCACGGTTACCTGGTGTCCCGAGTCCAATTGCACCACGGTAGCTCCGGGTATGCGGGATGCCATCGCCTGCTGCCGACTCGGGCTGATCAACAGGTCGTTCGTGAGCACCACGTAGGTCACCGGGCAGGGGAGCGAGTCCAAACTGAGAGCCACCGGCTCCGTTAGCATCTTGAGTGGCAACGGCCCGAAATGCCCGATGGTTTGCACTCGGTCCATCGGGTCCAACCCGCCGCACCGGTAACGGTTGATTGCCTCCAACGGCGCCGGGATGTCTCTGCCGGAAAATGCCCCGAGTGTCTTGCACATGCGAACCAGCAGCTGGACGGGTTTAGGGTAGGTGGAGACCGCGGGTTGGCCCGAGGCCGGCACGATGCCGCACACCAGCACGAGCCGTCGTGGAGCGTGGGGTAGCTCGTGGATTGCCTGCAGCGCCACCGTGCCGCCCAGCTCGTGACCAACCAGCGTATAGTCCGAAAAGTTTTCCTGTTCAGCGACCCGGACGACCGACTTCACCGCCTCCGCGAGGTCGATCATGCTGGCGTCGCGTGCGGCGTCCGCTCCATGTCCGGGCAAGTCAACCGCCCGCACTCGGATCGCCTGCCGCGCCCGATATAGCGGTGGCGGGTGCTGCGCCGGGGCCGTCATGTGGCCCCAAACCTTGCCCCAGCTCTTCGCTCCCTGTCCGGCTCCGTGAACTAAAAGAAAATCCGACACGCTCTGCACCTGCGTCGTTGGTCCGTTGCTTCTTGCGTGGGGCTTACCCGGTCATCACCGCCGTGAGGGCCTGAATCACGGCGTCGTCCTGCTCCGGCAGCACGGTCCTGGGATCCAGGCGGACCGCGTCCTCTTCGATCCTGGCGATCACCGGGGTCGATTGCCCGCGGAGCGCGGACAATACCGATTCCGGCGACCGATCCGGCGGGGCATTGATCGTCAGCGTCCACGACGGCAATGTTTCGCCGGGCAGGCTCCCGCCTCCGATCGCCGATCGAGCCGGCTGGACGCAAGCTTCCACCCGGTTGTTGCTCAAGGTGGCGCGCCATTGTTGCGCCCGAGACCGCACGTCATCGGCGGTCGCCGAAATCATTCGCCACACGGGCACTCGGGTTTCCGCTTCGCCCGTCACATAATGCGCCAACGTTGCCGCCAAACTGGCGAGGCTCATCTTGTCGATCCGGACCGCGCGCGCCAGCGGATGCCGCTCCAACTGTGTGACCAGGTCCCGTTTGCCGACTACGATCCCGGCCTGCGGGCCACCCAACAGCTTGTCACCCGAGAAAAACACCAGCCCGACACCCGCGGCGACGCTTTCCTGTGGGGTTGGCTCATGGGCTAATCCGTACCGCTCTGTAGGCAGCAACGCTCCGCTCCCGACGTCATGCAACACGGGGACACCGGAGGTCTCGCCCAGCGCCACGAGGTCACGCTCTGCGACGAACGCGGTGAAACCCTCCACCCTGAAGTTGCTTGCGTGAGCTTTGAGAAAAGCTCCGGTCTGCTCACTCATGGCCTCGGCGTAGTCCCGCACGTAGGTCCGGTTTGTGGTTCCCACGTCAACGAGCGTGCAACCGCTTTGCCGCAAGACGTCGGGTATGCGGAACCCACCGCCAATCTCGACCGCTTCGCCCCTGGAAACAATTACCTCGCGGCCGGACGCCAAAGCCGACAAGCCCAGCAACAGGGCCGACGCGTTGTTGTTCACGGCCAATGCCGCTTCGGCGCCGGTGATACGCTGCAACAGCGATTGAAGGTGCGCCTGGCGCGACCCACGTCGTCCTGTTCCGAGGTCGATTTCCAGGTCGGAGTATCCCCGGCCCACGGCATCGGCTGCGGCCAGAGCAGCGTCGCTCAATGGCGCTCGACCCAGATTGGTGTGA
This sequence comes from SAR202 cluster bacterium bin87, assembly GCA_002238825.1. Classification (GTDB taxonomy): domain Bacteria; phylum Chloroflexota; class Dehalococcoidia; order Lucifugimonadales; family UBA3495; genus Bin87. Next base: position 15,160 of record MPNC01000024.1, read on the forward strand.
ATGACCACCCCGGTCGCGTTGATAACCGGGCGGGGCGAGGGCTCGGTCAGCTCGGCCAACAGGGAAAGAACGGCCTCGGCGATCTCGTCCCCGGCCGGCGCGGCAGCGCCGGACAGTACGCGCTTCCGGGCTCCGTCCAGCACTTCCCTGGTCAGTTCCACCAACATCTCACGTCCGTGTGCGGTCACGGCGTGGAAGAGCGAATCACCGTTCACCACGCGCTCGACGCTGGGGAGGTTGCGAAGTTCGGAACCGATTGTCATCTGTCGCCCGGGTTGATTGGCGCCGACTCTGGCGGCGTACCTCGGTATAGGCTGGTATTCTACCATCCCGCCGCGCCCGCGCCTGTCCCCGTCGGCGCCCGGAAACATGGTCGCCAAAGGTGGTCCTCCGGCGAATCTACAGTGATTCCAGCCTCAGGGCCGCGGCGCCGGGTGCCTGCAACCCCGCCGATGCGCTATCATAGACTCCGTTCAAACTGTGCGCTCGACTACAGTTGGAGCGGGAACCTATGAGACGTAAAACAGTAGGGATCGCGATCATAGTCATACTGGCAGGAGCCATCGTGTTCGGTACCGTCGGGTCGGTGATGGAAGTCGTCGCGGCCACCTCCGCTTCGGCCCCGTCGGGCGAGGGCGAGTATGTGGCGCGTCTGGCTCCGTCTGCCGACGAAAACCCGGCTTTGGAAGCGCTGAAATACGCCTGCCCATTCCACTAGCCGTCGGCCCCGGCACAGGCATGATGACGGGCGCCGCCGAACGCCGGGCGCCCGTAGACCCACAGCCAGTCCCTAGTTCGCATCCCGATCCCGACACCCAGGAGAAAACATGACCCCGGATATCGGTTTGCCGCCAGAGCTGGACGCTCTCAAAAACACCGTTCGCCAGATCATCCGCGACGAATGCATGCCACTGGAGCCGGATTACCTGGCGCACCCGCCACAGGAAGGCGAACCCGAAAACGGCGCTCCGCGCGGCGTTCTTGAAACGGTGCCCGGAGTCCTCGGTACCCTCTCCGCGGACCAGTGGGGCCGCCTGAACAACGTCTCGAAGCAAACGGGGATTTACACTTCGTTTGTCCCGGAGGAATACGGCGGCGGAGGCATGGGCGCCCTGGGACACCTGGTCCTGGAAGAGGAAGTCCACCGCAGCATCGTTCACCTGCCCACCTCCCCGGTGCCCATGTTCATGATCGGGGCATGCACGCCGGAGCAGGAGGAGAAATATCTGTATCCCGCTATCAACGGCGATCTGTACTACTCCTTCGGGCAGACCGAACCACAGGCCGGCTCTGATCCCGGCGGCATGATGCAGACCCGCGCGGTGCGGGACGGTGACGACTGGGTTCTCAACGGCACCAAGATGTTCATCTCCGGTGCCGCTTCAGCCGACTTCCTGCTGGTCCAGGCGGTTACCGACCCGGACAAGATGCAGCGCGGCGGCATCACAATGTTCATCATCGACAACCCCACGCCCGGCGTCACCTTCGAGCCCATTCGGGTCTGGATCGTCCCGACCAAGGCGCAACAGCACTACATCCATCTCGACAACGTCCGGGTGCCGCAGACGCAGGTCCTTGGCGAGGTTGGCGGCGGGTTCACCCTGGGACAGCAGTGGCTGGTCCACCATGACCGGCTGCTGCGTGGCGCGATGGCGCTGGGCATCCTCACCCGTGCGCTGGAGATGGCCATCGAGTGGTCGCAGCAGCGCGTCACCTACGGCCGCCCGATCGCCGACCGCCAGGCCATCCAGTGGATGCTCACCGACGTATACATGGACATCATCGCCCTCCGTTCGGTCGCTCGGGAAACCGCGGCTCGCGCCGACGCGGGTGAGGATGTGCGTGTGGAGGCGTCGATGGTCAAGTACGCTGCCGGTGAGTGGGGCTGGCGCAGCATCGATAAGGTAATGCAAGTATTCGGCGGCATGGGCGAAACGCTGGACCTGCCCATCGCCCATTGGTACCACATGCTCCGCCACGCCCGCATCGGCGGTGGCACGTCAGAGATTCATAAGTTCGTCATGGCCCGGGCGCTCCTCGGGGGCAGGGTCAACTTCCAGGGATAGAATATCGAGACCAGGGATGAAGGACTTTCCATGAGAGCAATATCGATCCGCACCGTCATATTTTTTGTGGTCGCGTCATTCGCGATCCTGGGCGCGGCGTGCAATTTCCAAACGCCCGCGGCGTCTTTGTCCGGCGGGCCAGTCCTCGGAGCGTCCGATCCGGTCTCGCAGGTAGCCGTGTACCCGTATGACGCCATTGTCGTGTCCGGATTTGGCAGCGCCAGCGCGACGCCGGATCTCGCCAGGCTCTCGCTGGCGGTGTCGGTGACCGACGATACCGTGGCCGACGCCCGCAAAACTGCCGCCGAAGCGATGACTGATGTCCGCGCCTCCATCAAACGCCACCGCATCCTGAACTCTGACATCGCCACCAGCCATTTCCGCATCCATCCCGAGTACGAGTACGGGCCGGACGGCCGCGAGCAAATTGGTTACACCGTCAGCAACGGGTTGTCGGTCACCGTCCGGGACATCGACAAGGCGGCTTCCGTGATCGACGACTCCATAGCAGCCGGCGGCGACCTCCTGGTGTTCAACAACCTCAGTTTCGGGCTGTCCGACACGACCGAGCTGGAAAAATCTGCCCGTGAAGCTGCAATTGACGACATGCGAGAGAAAGCAAACCAGTTGGCCGAGTTCTCTGACCGCGAACTCGGAGACCTCAAGGCGGTCTCCGAAGGTGACTTTGGCGGGCCTCCGGTTCCCTTCCCTGCGGCTCTGGCCCGTTCGGAGTCGGCCGGTCTGGACACGCCGATCTCGTCTGGGGAAGTCGCGGTCACGGTCAGCATCTCCGGCGTGTACGAGCTGAAGTAACTCCGATGGTTCTCAGCGACCGCAGCATCCGGCGACAGATCGCCGAAGGCCGTATCGTGGTTGAGCCCGTCGACCAGGCTGACATTCAGCCGGCCAGCATTGACCTGCACCTGGACAGTCGATTTCTGGTTTTTTCCAATTCCCGGCAACCCTACATCGACGTCCGGGAGCCTTTGGACAACCTCACGGAAGAGGTCAACATTCCCGAAAGCGAACCGTTCATGCTCCATCCCGGTGAATTCGTGCTGGGTAGCACCCTGGAGCACATCGAACTGCCTGACGATCTCGTCGCCCGGCTCGAAGGCAAGAGCAGCCTGGGACGACTCGGCCTGCTGATCCACAGTACCGCCGGCTTTGTGGACCCCGGCTGGCGAGGCCGACTGACCCTGGAATTGAGCAACGTGGCGCGGTTGCCGATTGCCCTGTACTGCGGGATGAAAATCGGCCAGATCTCGTTCCTCCAATTGACCTCCCCGGCCGAACGGCTGTATGGATCCCCGGAACTCGGGAGCCGTTACCAGGGTCAATCCGGCCCCACGGCCAGCCGCTTTCACCAGGACTTCTCCGGGCCCGGCAACTCGTGACCGCTCCGGCTACGCCATACGATCCAATGGCGCGGGCGGTTGCCCTGGCCCGATCCGCCCTGGGGTCCACGAGTCCCAACCCGGCCGTAGGGGCGGTGATCGTCGACGAAACGGGCGTTGTCGGCGAGGGCTTCACGCTTCCTCCGGGTCAGGCCCACGCGGAGATTGGCGCGCTGACACAGGCCGGCCAAGCCGCTGTCGGCGCGACGCTGTACTGCACGCTGGAGCCCTGTTGCCATCACGGTCGCACGCCTCCGTGCACCGATGCCATCATCGCAGCGGGAATCGGGCGCGTCGTCTATGCGGTAACCGATCCCAACCCGCGCGTATCCGGAGGGGGAGCCGCGGCGCTTCGATCGGCCGGCATCGAGGTTGACCAGCGCTCGAACTCCAACGCTGACCTGCTGTACGAAGCCTTTGCCAAGCACGTCACCACCGGACTGCCCTTCGTGGTGGCCAAATTCGCCATGAGCCTGGACGGCAAAATCGCCACCCGCACCGGGGACTCCCAGTGGATCACCGGACCCGACGCCCGTTCCCGCGTCCAGCAGATGCGGAAGGAGCTGGATGGCATCATGGTCGGCATCGGCACGGCTCTGGCGGATGACCCGCAATTGACCGCCCGCGACGACAACGGCAATCCGCTGCCAACCAATTTGCAGCCCATCCGGGTTGTCGTCGACAGCGACGCACGGACTTCACCCCGGGCCCGTATGCTCCGCCAGCCGGGCCAAACTCTGATCGCCACGGCAGGAGATCCCAACCAACACCGTTCCGTCGCTCTGCAGGATGCCGGCGCCGAAGTGGTGTCGTTCCCCGGGACGGACGGCCGCGTGAATCTGTCTGGCCTGCTGGCGTACCTGGGCGAACGTGGGGTGGTGAGCGTCATGGTGGAAGGGGGAGGCGGCGTGCTTGGCGCCATGCTTGACGCGCGGTTGATCGACAAGTTCGCCGTGTTCCTGGGACCGATGTTGATTGGGGGCGCGGCCGCGCGTTCGCCGCTTGAAGGCAACGGCGCTACCACCATGGCCGACGTCCTGCGACTCGAACGCACGACTACAGAAACGATCGGACCCGACTGGCTGATCACCGGTTATCCGGGTCGAGGAGGCGACTGAATGTTCACCGGCATCGTGGAAGAAGTGGGGCGAGTCGCCTCGCTGTCCGAATACCGCCTGGTCATCCAGGCGGAGACTGTCCTGGAAGATGTTCACGAGGGGGACAGCATCTCCGTCAATGGCGCTTGTCTGACGGTTGTTGAGTTCGGTTCCGGCTCGTTTGCGGTGGATCTGGCGCCCGAAACGCTCCGCCGCACGTCCCTGGGTCAGGTCGGCCCCGGGAGCGCGGTCAACCTGGAGCGCGCGCTGGCCGCGCATGATCGGATGGGCGGGCATATTGTGCAGGGCCATGTGGATGGCACCGGCGACATCACGGGTATTACGCCGGAAGCCGACTGCTTCATCCTCGAGATTGAAACACCGACATCTCTGACCCCGTATATCGTGGAGAAAGGGTTCATCGCAGTTGACGGAATCAGCCTTACGGTGGTACAAAGTTCGGAGCCCCGCTTCACAATTTCGGTCATTCCGTTCACCATGCAGCACACAAACCTGCGCGAGCGGGAGGTCGGCGACAAAGTGAATCTTGAAGCGGACATCTTGGCAAAATACGTGGAGAGTCTGTTGGCCGCCAGGTTCGCCTGACCACCAGCTGTCCCCACGGTTGGATCCGGAATTTAGATGCAGTTGGCAAGCATCGAACAGGGCCTGCAAGACCTCAAAGCCGGGAAATTCCTTATCGTGGTGGACGATGAGGATCGCGAGAATGAAGGCGATCTGGTCATGCCGGCTGAGTTCGTGACCCCCGAGGCCGTGAACTTCATGGTCACCTACGCCCGCGGGCAGCTGTGTATGCCGATGACCGCGGACCGGCTGGCCGAATTGGACATCCCCATGCTACCGAGTCGGTATTCCGACTCGTCGATGCCCACGGCGTTTACCATGCCCGTCGACTATGCCATCGACACCACGACCGGGATCTCGGCACAGGATCGCGCGGCCACCATCCGAGCCCTGATCGACCCGGACGCCCGTGCCGAGGATTTCATCCAGCCCGGCCACCTCTTCCCGTTGCGCTACCACGCGGGGGGAGTCCTGGTTCGTCCCGGTCACACCGAAGCCATCGTCGATCTCTGCCGGTTGGCTGGACTCTATCCCGCCGGTGTCGTGTGTGAGATCATGAAAGACGACGGTACGATGGCCCGCCTGCCCGACCTGATCACGATGGCCGCGAGTCACGAGTTGAACATCCTGTCCATCGCCGATCTGGTTGACTACCGCCGCGAGAACGATCCAACGGCGCACGAGGCCGGTTGACTCGACCAGGCCGTGTGCTACCCGATTTACGGTCGAACCGCGCTCCCAAAATTCCGCATCCCCCGGAGGAATAATGCCCCTATGCAGCCTTGAAGAGGCGCTCGAAGATCTGACCGCCGGCAAGTTTGTCATCGTGGTCGACGACGAGGGGCGAGAGAACGAGGGAGACCTGTTCCTGTTTGCCGAGCACGCCACTCCTGAGGCGATTACTTTCATGGTCACCCATGCCCGGGGGTTGGTATGCGTCCCCATGCAGGGAGAACGCCTGGACGAATTGCAGATCCCCAGCCTGCGGAGTCGCAACGCTCCGACACTGCAGCCGACCGCGTTTACGACGTCCGTAGACTTCAAACAAGGTACGTCAACGGGCATATCGGCCTACGATCGCAGCGCCACCATACGAGCGCTGATCGACCCCGACGCCCTTCCCGCCGATTTCGTCCATCCGGGCCACATGTTCCCCCTGCGAAGCAACCCCGGCGGCGTCCTGAACCGTCCCGGCCATACTGAGGCCATCGTTGATCTTTGCCAGCTCGCCGGAGCGTATCCTGCCGGAGTGGTGTGCGAGATCATGAACGCCGATGGCACCATGTCACGCCTGCCGGAACTGGAAGTATTCGCCGCCAGGCACGACCTCAAGATCTTCAGCATTGCCCAGCTGATCGCCCACCGCCGGATCAGCGAGTCCCTGATCTCCCGGGTTGCGGAGGCGAACCTGCCCACCAAGTACGGTGTGGCGCGAATAGTCGGATACCGCAGCACGATCGACAGTGGAGAACACGCCGCGTTGGTGGTTGGGGACTGGAACGAGGGCGACGATGTGCTGGTTCGCGTGCACAGCGAATGCCTGACCGGCGATGCCTTCGGCAGCCTCAAATGCGATTGCGGCGAGCAGTTGGACCTGGCCATCCGGATGATTTTCGATCAAGGACGCGGCGCCCTCGTCTACCTGCGCCAGGAAGGCCGGGGGATCGGCCTTCACAACAAGATCAAGGCTTACTCCCTGCAGGACGAGGGCATGGACACCATAGAGGCCAACGTGGCCCTGGGGTTCCAGCCGGACGAGCGCAAGTATGATCTCGCCGTTCAGATTATGCGCGACCTCAACATTACGCATGCGCGGCTGATCACCAATAATCCGCACAAGATGGCGGGCATCAGCGGTCTTGGCATCCAGGTAACCGACCGGGTTAGCCTGGCAGTGCCGCCGAACGAGACCAACGAAGAGTACATGCGAATCAAGCGGGACAGCATGGGACACCTGCTGGCGTCCCTCCAGCCGAGTTCGCCTGACGTGCCGGCCTAATCGGTTCCCAACCGGCTCACCAGCCAGGCTTCGATAAAGCCGTCGATATCGCCGCCGAGCACGGCGTCCGCGTTGCCCATCTGATAGTCGGTGCGATGGTCCTTGACTGACTTGTACGGATGCAGGACGTAGCTCCGTATCTGGTTGCCCCATTCGGCCGAGACCCGCTCTCCGCGAAGCGCCGACAGTTCCTGGGCCCGTTCCTCTTCGCGCAGCGCCAGGATTTTGGCCCGCAGGATCCTCATGGCGTAGTCGCGGTTCTGGTGCTGCGACCGCTCGGTCTGGCATGTGACCACGATCCCGGTCGGCATGTGGGTGAGCCTGACGGCGGAAGCAACCTTCTGCACGTTCTGCCCTCCGGGTCCGCTGGAGCGGAAGAAGTCCATTTTCAGGTCGTCTGAGCGCAGCTCCACCTCGGTATCGTCATCGACGGCGGCGGGCAGCACTTCCACTCGGGCAAACGACGTCTGCCGCCGGCGCGCCGGATCGAACGGAGAGATGCGAACCAGACGGTGGACGCCCACCTCAGCGTTGAGGTAGCCGAAAGCGTGCTGTCCACCAATTTCCAGCGTGCTGGTACGCAGGCCGGCTTCGTCGCCGTATGCAGTGTTCAGCACCTGGATCGGCCGATTGTTTATGGAGGCCCAGTTGGAATACATCCCCGTCAGCATTTCGACCCAGTCGTGGGAGTCGGTGCCCCCGGCGCCGGAGTGAATCGTCAAAATCGCCGAGCGACCGTCATAGGGTCCCGACAATGTGAGCTCCATCTCTGCCTTCGCGAGGCTGGCGGCGGTTGCGGCCGTCTCCGACGACAACTCGTCAGCCACGCTTTCGTCGTCGCTTTCAATCGCCAGCGCGGTGAGTTCGAGCAGGTCGACTACTTGAGTCCGTAGACCGTGCCACAATTCCACAGACTGCTGCAGGTGCCCGAGTTCCTGCATTTTGCGCTGGGCAGCTGAGGGCTCGTCCCAGAACCCTGGAGCGGAGGCCTCCTTTTCCAGTTCCTCGATGGATTTTTCACGCGCTGACAGGTCAAAGACGCTCCATGACCGCGTCCAACTTGGTGGACATATCTTCGAGCTGTTGGCGCAGTTCTTCCATCGCGAATACCTCCGGGCACCTGGATTTCATCCGTTCGTCAATTATAACCCAGGCTCCCGGAGCGGGTCCCTGCCAACGCAAAAGGCTGCGGGACCTTTCCAAGGTAGCTTTTGTCATTGCGAGCGCAGCGCGGCAATCTCGCTCCGGGAGCATGACCCATAGGGAAAGCCTCGTTGCATCGACGGGGTTGCCACGTCGCTCCGCTCCTCGCCATGACTTTGGAAAGGCCCTGAAAAGGTTGGCGGGATGTCTGGAAACCCCATCCGCTATAATGATTTGGCGAGTTTTCGCTCCGCTAAACCATCAGGCAGGTACGACAATGCTGGATCACGGAACCCCGGAACACGCCGTGCACGATCCTATCGAATCGTTGCGGCATCGGATGCGCCATTCGGCGGCCCACGTGATGGCCGATGCGGTGCTGCAATTGTTTCCGGAGGCCAAGGTGGGCATCGGGCCTCCCACTGCCGACGGGTTCTACTACGATTTCGACGTGGCCCAGCCCTTCACTCCAGAAGACCTGGAGCGCATCGAGACGCTGATGTTGGACACGATCCGTTCCAACGCGCCCTTCGTCCGGGAAGAGTTGAGCCGAGATTCAGCCAAGGCCATGTTCGACTCCCAGCCCTACAAGCAGGAGATCATCGACGATCTTCCCGACGAAACGACCCTTAGCATCTATCGTCACGGCGAGTTCACCGACCTCTGCCAGGGACCTCACGTGGAAAACACCGGGGAGATTACCGCGGTCAAGCTGCTCAACGTCGCCGGCGCATACTGGCGCGGCGACGAAAACCGCCCCATGCTCCAGCGCATCTACGGCACCGCATGGGAGTCTCAGCACGAGCTCGAGGCGCATCTGGCGCGCCTGGAGGAAGCCGAACGCCGCGACCACCGCACCCTGGGTCGGCAGCTCAATCTGTTCACGGTGCACGAGGAAATCGGCCCGGGTCTGATCGTGTGGCACCCCAAGGGCGGCATCATGCGCTCGCTCATAGAGGACTACTGGCGGGACATCCACTATCGACGCGGGTACAACATTGTCTATTCGCCGCACATTGGACGGGCGCGGCTGTGGCAGACCAGTGGTCACCTCGATTTCTACCGGGAGAGCATGTACGCCCCCATGGAGATCGACGAGCAGGAGTACTTCCTGAAGCCGATGAACTGTCCGTTCCACATCCAGGTCTACCGCTCCGCCCTGCGCAGCTACCGCGAGTTGCCCCTGCGCATCGCCGAGCTGGGTACGGTTTACCGCTACGAGCGCAGCGGCGTCCTCCACGGCCTCATGCGGGTGCGCGGTTTCACCCAGGACGACGCCCACATCTTCTGCCTGCCCGACCAGGTGGCGGCCGAGGTGGGCGACGTTCTCGACCTCACTTTTGAGATCATGTCCGCCTTCGGGTTCGAGGACTACGACATCATGCTGTCCACTCGCCCCGAGAAGTACGTGGGAGAACCGGACCTGTGGGATCACGCCACCGAATCGCTGCGTCAGGCGTTGGTATCCCGTGACCTGCCGTACGGAATAGACGATGGTGGCGGGGCGTTCTACGGCCCGAAGATCGATATCAAGATCAAAGACGCGTTGGGCCGGGACTGGCAGTGCACCACCGTGCAGTTCGACTTCAACCTCCCCGAGCGTTTCGACCTCGTTTTCCAGGACGACCAGGGCAATCGGTCCCGCCCCTACATGGTCCACCGTGCCATTCTCGGCTCGCTGGAGCGGTTCTTCGGCGTACTGGTCGAACACTATGCCGGGGCGTTTCCGCTGTGGCTCGCTCCCGTCCAGGCCACGGTGATCCCCATCGCCGACCGCCACAACGAGTACGCGGAGCAAGTCGCGACGCAATTGCGGGACGCCGGCTTCCGCGTTGAGGTCGACGACCGCAGCGAGCGCATGAACCAGAAAATCCGCCAGGCCCAGTTGCAGAAGGTCCCTTACATGCTGGTCGTGGGCGACCGCGAGGCCGATGCCAACGCGGCCGCCGTCCGCACCCGCGACGGCGACAATCACGGTGCCCTGCCGTTGAGCGAGGTGACTGCTATGCTGCAAGCTGGGCTGAACGGCACCCCCGCCGCCCGCTGAGCCGGTCAAGCGCGCCACAACCAGAAGGGGCGGCCAAAGCGGCCGCCCCTTTGCACAGGTATCGCGTTCGCTCCGACCCGGCGCTACTGCACCAGCTTCTCAAACTCGGACGTGAACTCCCCGGCTCCGCCGCCGCCGAAGCCCTTGCGGAAGGTGATCACGCCGGCCCCGTCCACGGCGATAATCGATGACTGGCTAGTGATCCTGAGATCGGCCAGCATGGTTCCCACCGGCGCCGCCGCGATCATGTTGCTGTATCCCTGGCCGGCGATGTAGTTGTCGATGGTCTCCCCGCTCTCGTTGAATGCCACTACGTAGGTGTCGACCTGGTCTGCGTATTGGGGAACTATGGAACTGAGCGTCCGTAACTCGGCGCGGCAGACTGGTCACCAGGTAGCGAAGTACACCATGAACACCGGCTTGCCGCTGCCCACGACGCTCGCCGACTCCAGGGCGCTGCCGTCAGCAAGGGTCATGGTAAACGCCGGGGGCGTTTCGCCCACGCCAGTCCCGATATCCACCGCCGGCGCCTGGGTGGCCGTCGGTTCTGGCGCCGGCGTATCCGTAGCCGCCGCAGTGGCGGGTGGCTCCGTAGCCGGAACCGCTGTGGTGGCTGCCGCCGACGCTGGCGCTTCTGTCGCCGCCGGAGGGCTCGTTGCCGCGTCGGTTGGTGGAACTGCCGCGGCCGCGACTGCCGTAGTTGCGGATGCCGTCGGTTGCGCGCTTCCGGTAGCTGGAGCCGCGGTCGCCGCCGGCGCCTCCGCAGCTGTGGGAGGCTGTTCCTGCGCCGTCGTTGGCGCCGATGCCTGGGTTTCTGGTTGGGCTGGCGGAGGCGGCGGTTCCGGCGCCGCTGAGGATCCGCACGCGACCAGCGTTGCCCCGACGAGGGCGGCTGCCGCGCATGCCAGCAACGTTTTTCTGACTGTTTTCATTTCCACCTTGCGGCGTCAACGACGCCGGAGCCTACTGTCATCAAGCCGGCAGCTGAAGGTCCATCAACCGCCGGTCCTGTTCCTTTTCGACTTCGGTTTTGCTCGGTACGGCGTGTGGGTCGGCGGTCAGTTCGGTGAACTGCGGCGACCACTGGTCCGCGCTGCCCATCAACTGCCGGTGGTAGATTACTCCGTCGGCGTTCACCGCCATCATCGCCATTTGGCGCGTGATTTCCAGGTCGGACAGCATCGCTCCGACGGGTTGCGCGGCGATCAGGTCGGTGTAACCGTTCTCTTGAATATACGCTTCAACGACCTCGGCGGGTTCATTGTAGGCGACGACGTAGAAGTCGATTTCCGGAAACTCGCTGGCGATAGGGTTGAGCGTCTGCAACTCAGCGCGACACTCCGGTCACCAGGTTGCGAACCAGAAAAGATGCGCGGGCCGGCCGCTTGCTGCCAAGTCATGCGAAGAAACTTCGGAGCCGTCCGCCAGGATCATCGTAAAAGGCGGGCTGGCTTCCCCGATCTTCAGGTTGCCGCTGTCCTCAGGCGCGGCCATGGAGCCCATCTCCATGCCGGCCATACCGTTCCCGCCACCATCCGATGCGGGGGCGCAGGCTGCCATTGCCAACACCGCCGTGAAGGCCATCGCGCCCAGCAGCAGCCGCAGTTTCGAAGGTTTATTCATCGCATCCCCTCGCGATGGTTATCCATCCGGTATACCCCATGCATCAACCGGAATTGTACCAGAATCGGCAGCGACATCCGTGCCCCTATGCTCGACCAAGGAGAACAACCCTTACCTGCTGCAGCACGGCGAGTACCCTGCTTGCTCGGCATTCCCCGACGAAAAGTTGCGGGTGAGAGTTTGTTTATGTTAAACAATTCAAGGCAGTCTCAATGCGGCGCGTATTCGCTCCGTATTACGGCCTGGCCGTGTCAAAACCGTTGCGTAAATTACAACACGCGACGAATTTTGCTAACACAGATGACTCCGCCCCCATGCACCGGAACTCGGAGGTTCTGATATGAGGCACCTACGGCTCCCATCACCCCGACTGTTCGCGTTCGCTCCGCTGGCTCTCGCCCTGATAATTGCGGTAGCCTGCGGAACGGCAGGGGAAGCGCCCGCCGCTGCGCCGGCTGCACCTGTGGCGCCGGCAACCGAGGTGCCCGCTGCGGCCATGCCGGAAAGCACTCCTGTCGCGCCTCCGAGTTCAGGGAGTTCAGCAGGCTCAGCGGTCGCGGCGACCGCCACCCCCGAACCCACGGCTATGCCGGAAACGTCGGCCATGATGGGACCCAGAGGGACTCTCACATTCGGATTGCCCCTCGTCCCTCCCTTCCACGTCTTCCCGACGGTCACTGAAGGAGCCGGCTATCACCATAACGGCTTCACCACCGCCGAAACGCTCGTTCACATGAGCGAAGACCGGGAGATTGTTCCCCGACTGATCAAGGAATGGAGCGTTGCTCCCGACAACACCACCTGGACGTTCAAGCTGCAGGAAGGGGCCCAGTTCCACAAGGGCTACGGTGAACTGGATGCGGAAGGCGTCATCTGGAGCATGATGATCAGTGGCGGCAAAAGCTCCCGGGTCGGGTACAACGCCCATATCCGCAGGATCTGGGGGGTTGGCGGCGACGTCAAAGAGGGTAACGTTGTTACCGGCATCATCGATGAAGGGCGAGTCCGGGCCATCGACAAGTACACCATCGAACTGAACACCGGGACGCCACAGTACGACACCCTGAGCCTGCTTGCTTTCCCCCATGTCAACATCATCAGCAAGCTGCAACTCGAAGACGTGGGGGTCGATGAGGCGAGCCGCAACATCTCCGGAACCAGCCCGTGGGAGTTCCAGGAGCACAAGAGCGACCAGTTCACCCGGTGGTCCGCGGTCGAAGACCACTGGCGCCAGACCCCCGAGTTCGCCGAAATGGTGTGGCAGCATATTCCGGAGGAATCCACGCGCGTCGCCAACTTCCAGACCGGCCAGCTCACCGCGCTGGAGATGAACCTGGACTCCATCGCGGCGGTCAAGGACGTCCCGGGCACCAGCCTGCTGAAGATAGCCGGCGGCAGCGCCGCGAGCATGGCCTTCTATGGCAATTGGTACGTGGGGCTCAACGCTGACGGCTCGCGCACGCCGGAACACATCGAAAGGGCCCCCGGCTTCGATCCTACGTTGCCCTGGACTTCCGGCAACCCGGACCCCGCATCCGAGGAATGGCAGAACGCCGCCAAGGTGCGGACAGCTCTGTCCATCGCCATCGACCGCCAGACAATCTCGGATACGCTGCTGAGCGGCGAGGCGATCCCTGACCCCCTGCCGGCGTGGTCGTTCCACCTCGACAAGCTTCCGGCGGAGTACCGGCAGTGGGAGTTCAATCCGGAGAGAGCCCGGGAGTTGCTGGCCGAGGCCGGCTATGCCGACGGCTTCGAAATCACTCTCACGCCCCTGGGCGGCTCGAATTACCTCGAAGTGACCTCCGCCATCGCCCAGATGTGGGACCAGATCGGCGTCAAGGCCAACCAGCAAAACCTGCCCTACAAGACCTTCCGCCCCAGTATCGTGACCCGTACCTACAACCAGGCGTACCAGCACACCCACGTGGCGGTTGATCCCCTGGACCGGTGGTCCGGCGCTTTCAACCACGACACCGCCTGGAACTTCGGCGTGGACCACCCGGTCCTTCGGGACTTGATGCTGGAAGCCCAGGGCACCGTTGACAACGCAGCGCGATACGCGATCATGGCCGAGGCTGCCAAGTTCATGTACGACAACGCCCTGAGTGTGGGCCTCTATGCCCAGAACCAGGTGTTCGCCCTCAGCGGGGACACCGAGCCCTGGCCCGAGCACCTGAACTACGCCGAAACGCGTGACCTGACCGCGCTCGAATACGCCCCCAACCTCACTCAGTAAGGTCAGGCAGGCTTCAAAGAGCCCCCGGATTGCTTCGGCTCGGCCCATATATTGGCCGGGCCGAAAGCTTCTTCACAATCGCCGGGCGGGCGTGGTCAGCCCGACCCACTGGTATTTCAGGGTGAACGTGTATGTCCGACTGTTCCTTTCGGGGGATTGGCTCGTACTGCACCGGGCATATGACCGCCGGTGTACGGCGAGAGGATGCACCGGACGCTAACCTGGGATGATCTGTTCGAGGTATTCAACCTCCGTCGGATGATGGTGATCCGATTCGAGGGGTCACGGACCTACAGGGTGCCGGTGACTGTGGGTTGAACGCGCAACATCGCTGGTGTGTTCCGCCATTCACGGCCACGTTTGGTTACGTCCGTCGATACCCCCAGCGGTATGGCCGGTTGGCAGGCGGAATCCTTCTGTCTAAACCGGCCGTAAAATGGTCTTTATCCGTAAACGAGGGCTGGTGGTCGTGTGCGCGTTTGGCGTCTCGACCGGAAGACTGGCCAGGCGACATTTTCACCCGGAGGACTGACCATGCAATACATTCACCGGATCGAATGGTTAGCTTATGGTTTACTCGTAGTTGTAGCGTTGGCTGTATCTCTACCTCTGTTCCCGTATAGATGGCACACCTTCCTGCATATAGCCGGTGCAGTGGTCTTCCTCGGCAACATCATCGTTACCGGCGCATGGATGCTGATGGCGGAGCGCACGCGGAACGTCAATGTCATCCACTTCTCCGCAAAGGCTGTTATCCGCGCCGACCTGCTCTTCACCCTGCCTGGTGTGCTTCTTGTACTGATGAACGGGTTGGTCATGGTGTTCGACAGCTGGGGTGGGCGGGCCGCGATTTAC
>MPNC01000025.1 GCA_002238825.1 SAR202 cluster bacterium bin87
TGTCCCGTAGGCCGGACGGCAACATCCACCTGCGCCTTCGAGACATCAATGCCTATGTATCTCGGGTTCTCTTCCATCTTTACCTCCTGCGTCAGCGCTGGCCCGTCCTTGCACGATACGGGCTCGATTGGCCCAGTCAACTTGTATGATCAATCCGTTCTGCTGACAGGCCTGTCGGTGGGGCAGGTGGGGAGGGCGGCGACCCTCGCTACCGGACGGTCTGTCGTAACCCAGGGGGCACCGGTCTGCCGCGCTCGGCTCCATCGCCAAAGTCAAGTTACAAGTCAAGATACAAGGGGGCAGAATCGTACGCTAAGGTCACTATCGGCGCTTTGGCCACCGGTATTCGCCGGTGAGCAGGATGTGGGCCAGGAGCTCTGGCTCCGCGGTCAGTTCGACGTGTTGCCGCTGTCTGACCGCTTCGTCGAGATGGGCGGTATTCCAGTAAATGACGATGGCGGCGAGCAGGTTGAGCCCGGCCATGCGGCAGTGCTGTCCCTCGCTGGAAGCGGTCGCGGATTTCGCCCTGACGCCCGATACGGAGTGCGTTCTTGAGCGCGTGATGAGCCTCGCCCTTGTTCAGGCCGGTGTTGGCTCGGCGCTGCATATCGGCGTCAAGCAGCCAGTCGACGATGAAGAGCGTTCGAATGAAGAGGGTGCGTTCGACCCGTCCGATTTCGCGGAGAGTGAAGGACAGTTCGTGCTGGCGGGGATAGGCTGCGAACTTTCGCAGCAGCTGGCGGGGCGGAAGGGCGCCGCTGACCAGGGTGGCAGCAACCCCCAGGATGTCCGGCCCAGCTCCGCTCCGTTATCGGTTGATCCCGGCAGGTGCGACATTGTCGGCAAGGGGCGCGTCCGACGGACTGCCCGTCCGTCGCCCCGACCACCGCCAGACCAGCACCAGCAGCGTCTCATATGAATGGTATGGTAACAATTGCGCAGGTGAGACCCTATCAGTACACTTCCCCCATGGCGGCAACCCTCATCGCATACACGCGCTGTTCCGCCGACCAGCCAGGTCCGTTCCGGATGCCCGCGCCATCGCCGACCAGCTTCAAGAACGCGGCCTGAAACTGGCCCTCGGCGCGGCGCTCTACGACCCGGACGATTCCATCGGGAAGATGTTCTTCAATATCCTCGCCACCTTCGCCGAGTTCGAGGCCGATCTCATCTGCATGCGCACCCGTGAGGGCACGGCCATCGCGCGCGACAAGGGGAAATGGCGCGGCAAGCAACCCAAACTGTCCGACCGTCAGCAGCGGTAACTCTGCCGCATGCATGCCACGGGCGAGCATTCGATCAGCGACCTCGGCGAACTCTTCTCCGCCTCAATACCAACCGTCTATCGCTCGCTCAACCGACGCCATTTCCCCTAGCGTACGATTCGCCCCCCTACCGGAATCTACCCGAAGGATCCGCATATGCCACCTGCTGTTCTTGCCTGGCTCGATTATTCCGAAGCTGATCAGCGACGCGCACGAGAAATCATCAGGTTGTTCTCCCAGCCCGATAGTCGAGACGAACTGGGACTCGGCTCGGTTCGGGACGCGCTGAGCGATACGCTGTTCCCCGGAACTTCGGTGCTGCTCACGCGGGCCAAGTATTTTCTGTTCGTGCCCTGGTTGTACCAGGAAGGCGCCCAACGCAGGTATCAGGGAGCCCAACTCGCTTCCTGGGTCGATAGGCAGGAACGTAGTCTGATTGGGAAGCTGCGTAATGGGGGAGACTCGGCCGGACTGATCGGAGGCGTAGTTGGCGATCAGGTCCAAAACCTGCCCTCAACCATCTACTGGAACAGCCTGCGGCGCTTTGGCATCCTCAGGCACTCCGTGTCGCCTACGCAAGTTGGGAGGGTGCGCGATGTTTCTCGGTCGTTGGACGACGCGAGCGAGTTGGTCGAACGCCCCGATGCAGCCTGGGACCCCGCAATGCCGGCACCCCCGGATGACTTCATCAATCTCACCAGTTGCGATTTTGCACTCACACGCGACGAGACGACTTGGCTCGCAGAACGCATCTCCGCGGCGGTGCCCGACACACTGCTCCAGTTCTTGGTGATCAAAGGCGCCGAACACCCACAGAGTAACCGGTTTGCGTGGGATGATCCGGCGGTGAAAACCGCCACTGGTCAAATCCGCGAAGCCGTCGACGAGGCGCAACGTTTCTCCGTTGCGATGCATGGGGCCGCGTTGCTCTACAACGTGCTCCTGGCCGAGCGCGCTAAGGAACTCGGCCTCAATCAACATGATGGGAAGCGAGACGCATTTGCCGATGATCTTGATCGTTGGCGCAGTGGGGCCGAAGCGAGTGATCTGCGAGGCTGGGATCTCGACCAACTCTGGGCGCTGGTGGCGGAGCAGGGTAGGCCGGTTTCACCGCCTACACGCGCTTTTGTGGAACAGTGGGTCGATCTCGTCCGCAATCGTCAGTCCCATCGATTGGCAGACCACGAGTACGCGCGGACGTTGGTTGCGAACAGGGAACTCCGTCAGAAACGCGGCCAGGCGCGGCTGCGCAACGACAAACTCATGCAACAGTGGGGCGGCGCGTCCGGAACTAGCCGCCTGAATTTTCGCTGGCCCGTGGTCGCACGCCTGCTGAATGACATCGCGGACGGAAGGAAATAAAGCCATGCTCGCTCCTGACAGCCGAGCGCTGCTGCTCGATGCGATGCGACCGCCGCCGGACCACTACCTGCACCGGGCGGTGGCGACGACGTTTACGCTGGATCTTGAATCAGCCCTGATGGTGCCCCTGGCACTGGCGGGGTTTCGACTCGATGAGAATCCGAACCCTATCGACATCATGACAGCATTGCGCCAGATGAGCGAACGGTTCGACATCTTCTGTCAAGCTGGCGCCATCAATGCCGCCGGGTGGCGGTCCGATCTGGTGGCGCTGCTGGAGGAATCCATTCACGAGGTAAAACAACCGCGCGAACACCGCATCTTTCATCCGAAGGTCTGGGCGCTGCGGTTTCTGGATCCATCGGGAGACCCTTCCTTTCGCCTCGTCGTGCTCTCGCGTAACCTGACCGCCTCCCGCAGTTGGGATACGGTCCTCTGGCTGGACGGACGGCCCGAGGGACGGCGGCCCATCGCGAACAATGCGCCGTTGGGAAGGTTTATTGCCGCGCTCTCCGGTTTGGCAGTTTCCGAGTTGTCCCCGGAGCGTCGCGACGCTCTCGAAGAGTTGGCAGAGGACCTGCGGCGGGTTCAGTGGGAAAAGCCGGATAGCGTTCGCGAGGTCCGCTTCCATCCTATCGGACTGCAGGGAGAAAGATCCTTTCAGGTCGAAGAGCATTTCGGTGGCTATAGGCAACTCGTGATCTCCCCGTTCGTCCGCGGTGGCCTGATGCCCCGTGTCCTCACCTCGGGATCCAACCGCAATGCAGTGCTGATCTCACGGGGCGAAGCGTTTCAGGCGCTCCAGGAAGATGTTCTCGAACGCCTGGACGCCTACGAGTTGGATTCGGCAGCGCAGCTGTCGTTGGACGACACAGAGGAGGAGAGGAAGCAGACATTCCCCACCAACCTGCACGCAAAAATCTTCGTGGCTGAGCGTGCCAGGCGGGCGCATCTGTTTGTCGGCTCGGCCAATGCCACCGAGGGAGCGTTTGACGGCAACGTCGAATTTCTCTGCGAACTCGTGGGACAAACGGCCAAGTACGGCGTGGATGCGCTTGTCGGTGAAAACGCGCCACTGCGTGCCATGCTGACCCCTTACGTCGCGTCCGAGAACCCAGAGATAGGTCAAACCGAAACGGCTGCCCGGGATCTTGAGCGGTTGCTCATGGCCATAGCCCAGGTGGGGTTCCGCACCACCGTCGGCAGGCAAGATGATGGCTGGCTGCCACGGATAACGGCGGATTCGAAGCTGCCTCCGATTCCGGAGAGCGTCCGCGTTACCATCGCCCCGTACAATCACGCGACCGAGACCCACGAGCTTCATTCTGTGGAGCCGGTAGAAATTGAACTACCACCGCGCGAGATTGCGGACGTCACTGCTTTCCTTCAACTCACCGCGCGTCAAACCGACGAGGGAGTGGCAGTAGAGCGTTCAACGGTAGTTTGTTCTCGGCTCGACGGTGCGCCGGACGACCGTCGCGACGAGATCCTTGCCAGGCAGATCGACAGCCCCGAAAAGTTCATGCGGCTGTTGTCGCTACTGATGGGCTTCGCTTCTGGAAGCGTGCCTGGCAACGGCGACGGAACCGGCGGTTGGGGAAGAAGCTGGTCGACGGGTCCGGGCCAGGGTGTTCTGGAACTGCTGGCGCGCGCTCTGTCCGAGAACCCGAAGTCAATCGATCACTTGGCTAGAATCGTGGAACATTTGCGTGGGTCGTCGCGTGGGACGGCGGTGCTGCCTGCCGGTTGGGATGACGTGTGGCTACCCGCCCTCGAGGCACGGCGCGCCATGGAGAAGGTGGAGTCATGACACCGGAAAACCAGGAGCGAAGAGCGTCGTCGTTGAGCGCTTTTCAGCGGGCAACGGCTGAATACGCATTCAAACGCCTGTATCGCGACACCGATTCCACGAAGCGTTTTCTGGTGGCCGATGAGACGGGTTTGGGCAAGACGCATGTCGCCAGGGAGGTCATCGCCCAAACCATAGAGCATCTGCAAGAGGCTGACCATGTGAACCGCATCGACGTAGTCTACGTGTGTTCGAACGCGGATATCGCCGGCCAAAACATTCGCAAGCTCAACGTTGCCGGGTCTGAGAGCCCAAGCTTCGCGTCACGTCTGAGCCTGCTGATCACCATGCCCGAGATGTTGCAGCCATCGATGCATGGACAGGGCAAGCCGACCACGTTCGTGGCATTCACGCCGGCCACGTCCTTCCAGTTGGGACATCAGATGGGAAGAAAAGACGAACGCGCCGTGCTCCTGGTGCTGCTCCGCGATCACCTGGGGCTCCGCGGGGCCAATTACACGGCGGCTTTGCGCATCTTTCAGGGAGGCGTGTCCAGCTGGCAGAAGTTCCTCGACCATGACGTCGCTCGGGTTGACGCGCAACTCCTCGACCCCGAGATCCGACAGGCATTCCTCAGGGAATTCGACCAAAGTCAGGAGCGCGAGTCTCTGGTTTCGTTGATCGATGAGGTTACTGGACGCAGGGCGTTGAACGATGACCAGCATGACTCGGCCCGCAGGATCGTCGGCAGCCTACGCAGGATGCTATCGCGGGCGGCGGCGCAGGCGCTCGAGCCGGACCTGGTGGTCCTCGACGAGTTTCAACGCTTTCGGGACCTGCTCGACGTCAACACCGGCGGTGATGCCGCCGAACTGGCGGGTGATCTTTTCAATCATCCCGACGCCCATGTTCTGCTGCTTTCGGCCACTCCGTACAAGGCGTTTACCTATGCCGAGGAAACAGGCGCGGATGGCGGTCACTACGCTGACTTTCTGAAGACGCTGGAATTCCTCGCCGACGCGGAAGCCCCGGTGAACTCGGTGCGTGTTGATCTTGATGAACTGCGGCACGCGGCGCTCTCCGGCGAACCAACGGCCGATGTCCGAGATCGCGTCCAATCACAACTGAGAAAGTGGATTGCCAGAACCGAGCGTCCGAGCTCCAAGCCGCAAACGGCCCCCGCAGACGAGACAGCGGGCGAGTTCGGTGTTACGGCCGAGGATTTCGCCGGTTTCGTCGCCTTGAGGCGCGTCGCTGATGAGGTCAAGGCGCCGCTTAGCGTAGAGTACTGGAAGTCATCCCCGTATTTCTTCAACTTCCTTGCTGGGTATCGCATGGGCGAGCGCTTGCGCGTCGAAATGAAGACCCAGAGCCGGCGGGATGATTTGGCGCCGTTGCTTCGCGGCGCCCAACGGATAGTCAAGTGCAACGTGGAGAAATTCCAGACGGTTGAATGGGGCAATGCTCGCATGCGCGCCCTCGCCGCGGAAACCCTCGAACAGGGCTGGTGGCGATTGCTGTGGATGCCCCCGTCCTTGCCTTACCATGCGCTCGGTGGTCCGTACGAGAACGTGGACCCGACCACGATCACCAAGAGGCTGATCTTCTCCAGTTGGGTGGCGGCGCCGTCGGCCATCGCCTCGCTTCTGAGCTACGAGGTTGAACGACGCATCTCCGAGGGAACTCGCCATACGGCGAATACGTCAGCCGCCCGGAACGCTATCTCGAGTCGCCTCGACTATCGAACGGCGGGCAATCGCCCGTCCTCGATGTCCGCTCTCGCCTTGTTCTGGCCGCAACCGACGCTGGCGTCGCAAACTGATCCGTTGGACGGTGCCCGCGAAAGTCGTAACGACCCGGAGCTGCTGAATGTGGATCGCCTTATCGAGTGGGCGCAACGACGTGTGGAGAATCTGGTCGGCCAGAATGGTGATTCCAGGTCCACCGCCAGTGCGGCGTGGTACTGGTTCGCATCCATGCCCGCCGAGAAGAATAGCGCTCTCGCATCTGAACTTATCGGCGCGTCCAGGAGCGTTGTGGTCGATGCGTTGGCGGGCATCTCCGAAGATCATGAAGCGAACGATGGCCACCGCGCGCTGAACGCGCACGTCAGCCAAATGCTCGACGCCCTGGGCGACTGGGCCCCGGACACCGAACGTCCGGCCGACCTGCACGAGACGATCGCGCTTCTGGGCTTGGGCGCTCCAGGGAATATCGCGTGGAGGGCGTTGAACCGGTTGAGGCGGACGGAAGACCAGACAACCGAGTTCGGCCGATGGCGGGCTGCGTCCATCCTCGCCTCTGGCCTACGCACAATGTTTGTCAGGCCCGATGCGGTACTGCTCCTAGACAGGCTTTACGGTGGCTCGAGCACGGCGCGGGAGGGCGCCAGCGCGTATTGGCGGAAGGTTGCTCGTTACTGCATCGATGGGGGGCTCCAAGCCGTCCTCGATGAGTATATCCATCACCTGGCCGGGGAGTCTGGGGTCAACACAGCGACGGACGAGGGCCTCATCGCACTCGCATCTACCGCACGGCGGGCTATAGCGCTCCGGGAATCGGTATACCAGGCGACCGATATCGATAATTTTGACGGTGATAGGATCCTGTTTCCAAGCAGGTATGCCCTGAGGTTCGGCAGCACGCAACACAGTCACGAGGAAGCAAGGCTTCCCGAGGTCAGGGCAGCTTTCAACTCGCCGTTCTGGCCGTTCGTCCTAGCAACCACTTCCGTCGGCCAGGAAGGCATTGACTTCCACTGGTGGTGCCACTCCATCGTACATTGGAACCTTCCGGCCAACCCCGTCGATTTCGAGCAGCGGGAAGGCCGCATTGACCGTTACAAAGGACACGCGATCCGCAAGAACGTGGCGGCTGCCCACCGGTCGGCGGCTTTGGCTCCCGGCGTTACGGACCCTTGGGCCGCCGCTTTCGATGCGGCCGCGACGGGTGTTGACGACGATCTGGGCGGCCTCGTCCCCTATTGGGTGCATCCAGGAAATGCCCAGATACAGCGGCGGATCATGGCCCTTCCTCTGAGTCGCGATGAGGAACAATGGGCCCGGTTGCAGGACGCATTGGCGCTTTACCGACTGGCCTTCGGTCAGCCGAGACAGGAAGATATGCTGGCGGCACTCCAGCGTCGCGGCATCTCCAGCCAGCCGGACCAGATTGCTGATCTCCGCATAGATCTACACCCGCCTTCCCCTGACATGACACATTAGACCGCGCACCAGGAGCGATGGGAAGGACGCCGACAAATTGCCCTACCGGCGGCCGATTCCGGTAGGCGGCATGATCGTATGCTGATGGGAATGGCGCCGGTTGAGTGTGCGGTAGCCGGTCCCCGCACGGACAGCGCCGCGCCCGCCGGAATGAACGGATAGTCGAGCCCGAGTTCCTGATGCACATCTCACCTCTGGGGTGGACCCACATCCTGCTCACCGGCGAATACCAGTGGCCAAAACGCCGGTAGCGGCCTTAGCGTACGATCCTGCCCCTACCGGAATCGACCCGAAGGAGGGCGCTCAGCGCCACAACTTGACGGGACACTACCACCAGGGGTTTCTTTCTGGTGGTGCCGTGGGTCCGCTGACCCGCCACCTGCAGGCACCAGCGCTGGGCCTCAGTGCGCAGATGAGCCAGTCCGTTGAAATCGCCACCCTTGAAGAGGCGCTCCCTGACGTAGGGCACGCTCCACTCTACCTTGGGTTTGTCCTTGGGATGACGCACCCGGGCTGGGTCGGCGACGAAACCACGATGCTGGGAGTACTCCAGAAAGCCCCGGGTCAGCCGGGGATGCAACGGATCCAGTCCTGCCACCGCAGCCGGGAAATTGTCGATGACCAGGTAGCGGGGCACACCGCCGAAGAACGCCCACGCTGCCTCCAGGCCCGAGATCACGTCCTCCAGCTTCTGGCTGTGCGTCGGCCAGACGAAGCAATGCCGTCAGTACGACAGCACGATGATCAGCGCCCATACCACCCTGCGCTTGCCGGTGGCGGGATCGGTGATCATGCCCAATCTACCGAAGTCGGCCTCAGCCACCTCGCCGGGCTCGGTGTCGGCCATCCGCACCGTGCGGACGCTGCGCCGTCCCCAGTTTCGCTTCACTATGAACCGGCGCAACGACGAATAAGATACCGCACAGCCTCGAACCAAAAGCAGCTCGTGGATGCGGGTGAGCAGCAGCCGGTCGCCGGTCAGCCACTGGTAAATCTGGTCGGCCCACGGCTCCAGCAGGTCCTGGCTGGGCATCTCCACCCGTCGCGGCCCCACCTGGCCCATGGCCGCCAACCAGCTCAATTGCTCCTCGGTGGCGACCGGGCCATCCTGGACAATGCCCTCGGTCCTGGCCGCCGCCACGTACCTGGCGACGGTATCCCGCGACAATCCGGTGCCCGCCGCAATCCGGCGCAGGCTGCCTCCCGCCTGCCAGCGGCGAGTGATCTCCTGTATTTCCATCCTGGGAACCTCCCGGTACGCCATCGCTGCACCTCGCTCTGAAGTGCGGCGATGGTCGCCCATCTGGCTCCCAAAGTGGCCTAATGACCCTGAAAATCTCCTGATCTACTGGCCTATAATCCCTGAAAAACAACACACCAATGACCGAGCGAAATCCGAGGGGTCTATCCCCGCGCGTGCGGGGGAACCACGGAAAACCCGATCGCCGCGCGGGAAGTTCAGGGTCTATCCCCGCGCGTGCGGGGGAACCTTCATGGCGGTCACGTCTGCGATGGCCGTCTTGGGTCTATCCCCACGCGTGCGGGGGAACCGGTTCTACGCCGAGCCCTTGACCGCCGATAACGGGTCTATCCCCGCGCGTGCGGGGGAACCGCGGCTTGCAGTTCCGTCGCCAATTCGCCAACCGGTCTATCCCCGCGCGTGCGGGGGAACCTAATGTCTGTGCAGTGATCCTGTTTGCCGTTCGGGTCTATCCCCGCGCGTGCGGGGGAACCTGTTGCGTTGACATTTGATGTCTCCCTTGTCGGGGTCTATCCCCGCGCGTGCGGGGGAACCAAGGCAACGCCGACGCCGACTTCGTTCGCCACGGGTCTATCCCTACGCACGTGCCAAAACCACAATTATTTGTTGACACGCCGAGGGACTTTTTTTTACCGATGTGGATGGTCTCGGTGCCTGAGCCGTCTTGGCCCGATGTCTTGAATGCTCGCAGGTCGTAGTAGATGACCACCCGCTGGTCGGTGGCCCCGTCTTCGAGTTCGAAGACTTCCACCTTTCGGGTAAAGAGCTTGAACAATTCCCTGATCGCCTCCGGGTCCTGGGGGTCTGTCCAGGTCTTGCAGTCCATGGCCGTTTCGATGATGCCAGCCTGGTCGTTTACAAAGAGGAGGGCTTCTTCGGTTTCCTGATTGATCTGGCTACCCTCATTTTCAAGGGTGGCGCGTTCCTTTTCGAGTTCGGCGAGGTCGTTCAAGAGCGTTTGCAGGTTGTTTGCCTGAGCGCCGGCCGCTCTCAACACGTCGTTGATGTTCTTGATTTCGGTGTTGATAACGCTCTTTCTTTCGCCAATGCGAGCCAGTTGGACTTTGCGTTCTTCCAGCATTGATCGGCTGACTTCGTTGACCCCGTCAATTACGCTTTGGAGGGTCTCTGGGGTGAGGAAATGGTGGATGATTCTGGCTCCGACGGCTTCCAGCAGCCTGTTCAGGTTGACGCTTTTGAACTGGCAAAAGTCCTTGCCCATTCTCTTCTTGCGTGAGCAGCGCAGGTAAACGTTACCGCCGTTTCTGTAGATCTCAAGGTTCGAGTCCACGCCGTGCGATGCGCAATGTCCGCACTTGACGTGGCCGCTCAGGGGGTTTGGGCTGGAGTGAGAACGGGTGGGTCCTTGGCTCGGTCTCCGGCTGGCGATTCCGTCGTTGACCTTTTTCCAGTTATCAGGGCTGACCGCCGCTTGATGGCAATTCTCTACAAAGACGGGGGCGGCATTTTCTTGTGGGCCCGGTATCCTGGATTTGGGTTTTACGCCACGGAAGCCGGCCCCGCGATACCTTGGGTTCTGCATGATCCGGCGGGCTGTGTCTTCGGTCCATGGTTTGTCTCTGGGAGGCGGGACATTGTTCATACGCATGTGTTGGGCGAGGCGCATTGGTGTCATGCCGTCGACGGCGAGGCGCCAGAACTCAAGGACGTGAGGCCATAGGCTTGGGTCTGGAACCAGCTTTCCGGCGGTGGCGTGATAACCGGTCTCGTCCCGCTCGTCGGACTCGTACTCGAGCATGTAGCCCCAGGGTGTCGGGCCGATGTGGTAACCCAGTTCGGTGGCTGTCCGCTGGCCTTCCTTCACCCTTCTGGAAATGCGCTTGCTTTCTTTCTGAGCGGCGACGGCCTTGTCGGTCCACTTTTCCTCTGATTCGTAGTTGTATTCCTCATCGTCGATGACGGAGTGCAGGGTGATGCCGGCCTTGACCATTTGGTCGGCGTAGACGAAGAATTCGCGGAAGTTCCGAGCGAACCGGTCGAGATCGTTGAAGACCACATCGGTGACTCTGTTGATCTCGTCTAGGACGTATTCGACCAATGCGATGAAATTGGCACGTTCCTTGGCGGATAGGCCACTGCCCACGTCTGTGAATATCTTGTCGACTGGGAGACCTTTTCGTTGGCAGTACCTGTCGCTGCGTACGTCTTGGTTTCGCAGGGAGAAGTTGTCCTTTTGGGACTTTCCCGACACCCTGCGGTATACGACGGCCTTTCTGGTGTAGTCCAACTGCAACATCTTGGTCTGGTCCCCTACAGCAGCTTTCTGCCGGTGTACTGTTCGTAAATGTGGACGATGTATTTCTGCACGTCTAGTGGCAGAGTCTCTGCCGGCTTCGGGCAGTGGGCTATGCGTGGGTCGGTGACGACGAAGTCGAAGGCGCGGTGGATGTCCATTGGTGATTCCCGGTCAACGGGTTGGGGCATCTCGCCCTCGATGCCGGCGACGTGGAGGAGGTGTTCCAACGGCACTTGGTAATAGCTGCTCAGCTTCACCAAAGTCCTGACACCCGGTTTTTTGATGCCGAGCTCGATGTTGCTGAGGTAGGCGTTGGTGATGCCGGTATCGGCTTCCACGTTGCGGAGAGTCTTGGCGCCTCTGAGGCTCTTGAGAAGCTCACCGATGGGCGGACGTTGCCGGGCTTCGGTTTCAGGGTCAGCGGTGGGGACTTCGTTGAAGTCGATGACATCGTTCGATTGTGCGGTCTCGGAGATTCGTTCTACAGTGACCAAATGACACCACCTGGGGACGCTTTAGCGTCGCGCTCTGCTATAATGCGTATGGCGGCAACCTTGCCGACTACCATCAAAGGAAATGCCCTTGAAAAGGCTTGGGCCATTTTATCACATGAAAAACCCCGAAAACGGCATCAATTTTGCAAAGGAGGACGACAGGCAGTTTGTAATTGCGGACAACGGTAATCCTCGTATTCAGCGAGGGCGTGAGCTCTTGATTAGGGCATTTGCTCAGGAGAGGATTGCCAAGTTGCCGCGGATTCAGGCCCTTGAGGACGATGGGGTTGAGACAGAAACCCCGGCCGCTGAGCTCTGGCGTGAGATGCCTGAATTGGCCAGGGAACATGAGGCGTCCCGCGAAGACGACGGCCTGAGTGCCGAGGATGTTCTCGAGGCCGACGGCTGGGAGTTCGACGGATTCGGCGTCACCGCCTGAACGATGATGCGGACTCCGATAAGGAGGGCGCCTCGTGATCTCCTAGAATAAAAAGGAGCAACTCTCGCGACTGGAGAGCTGCTCTGCGTGTGCGTTTACGTGTGCGGTGTGCCGTCAAGCGTTGATGCTTGGGTACAGCTGCACCAGGTCCTCGGTGATGCTCTCTGGGTGATCGTCGGTCGGCATGGGCTCGTGATAGACGACCAAAGCTGACCTGGAGTTGACCATAACCTTCTGCACCAAGAGGTCGAGCAGCTCTTGCGCTTCGTCAAGGTTGTTACCACCCAGCCAGGTATCCATGCTGGTGGCGGTTTCTCTGATGCCCTGCACGTCGCTGACGAAGGCGATCTTTTCCAACTCGTTCCTGGCGACGATGGACTCGTATGCCAGACTAGCGGTTGCACTGTCCAACGCGGCGATGTCTGCGGCTACGTCCTGATAGGTCTTAGCGCCGTGTTCTACGAGTTGCAGAAAAGCGGTTTTCTTGCTTTTCGCGTCGACGATTGCGGCCTCGGCCTGCTCCATGCGTGTGCGCTGGAGCTGGCCGTTCGCTGCGCCGGTTTCCTTGATGGTTTCGGTGATGCTTTGGATAGTGTCTTCGGTGGTGAGCCGGTTGATCACCTGCCTGACGACGGCGTAGAGCAGTTGGTCTGCGTACACCGGTTTGGTCGGGCAACTGAGCCCGGAATCCACGCTGCTGTTCGGGCAGTGGTAGAGCTTGCCGTTGTTGACCATGGCCGCGCCGCAGTTGTTGCAGTAGACCAGGTCGTTCAGCGTGGGCTTGGTCTGGCGGACGGTGGTGGGGTTCACCATAGGTATTCTCTCCTCCGTTCTAATATAGTTTGTCGGAATCCGTGATATTCGTCAATATGCTGTATGCGGCCGCATAGAGTTATGAGTCGGGGGTCGAGCCATTTCTGCGCGGTTGGCGTCGTTTGCCTGCCCTCGGGCGTTGTGGCCTGGTGATTGCTCGGTAGCGGGCGGCAAGTCTGCTGAGTCCTTCGGCTTGCTCTTCGGTCATCGTTCTGGCTGGGTCAGGCTGGAAGCTGTCGGGCAACGCCTGGTATACGGGAGTTCCTCGTTGCAGTATCGGCTGTTCCCGAGGCCAGTTGGGATGCTTGCGAGTCTCAACCGCCTTGAAGGTGGCGGTGACGTATCCTACGGAGGTTATCATCCCGCGGACTCTGGCCGTTGCCGGCGTTGCTCCGGTGTTCCGGACCTGCAGGGTGACCGGTGTATCGGGTCGAATGTCGTGGGATTCGCTGGGCCTGGTGAGCATGATGATTGCGCCGTCGTCGGTGGTTCGGTCGATGAATCCCAGGGGTAGCAGGCGAGGTTCAGGCATTGGCGCTCCTTGGGAAGGCTTGGGTGGGTCTCGGTGTTCAAAGAGAAAGCCACCCTCTGTGGGTGGCCGTTGGGTTGGCGGGAGCGGTTGGAACCGTCCAGTGTGCGTATGGCCGCAGGCGCGGCTGGGGCGGTCTTGCATCCCGTGTGGCGTAAACTTGGGCCGCTGTGGCTGTAGAAACGGAAGGAACCGGTGTTGCCGTCGGGGCGCGCTGATTTGCCAACCGTGCGTAGGTTGGCCAAGTTTCGGCTGGAAACGGGCCCCGGGCGCGTTTTGGTAGCGCTGAGGCGGGATTGTTCCACTGAAACTAAAACGGCGCCCTGTGGCGCCGTTGGAGTGAAGGCGGTTCCTCGGCAACGAAACCGGCCGCCCTGTCGACGGGGCGGCCGGTTTCCTCATGGTTCGCGCGCAGGAGCAACAGCTCCTGCAATCACATGATTGCCGGAGTAGGTGAGGACTGGGGTGCGGTCATTAGCTCGTGTTTCTCGGCTTGGTTGACGGTAATGAGGCGGATGACGCTAATGAGCATCAGCAGGGCTGCCGAGTTGGTTGCGGCAGCGATGATTGGGAAGGGTATGGTGAGCCAGCTGGCGATGTAGAGTAGCCACCAGATAGTTAGCCGTGGCGTGGGAGCTTTGGAGGAAATTTCGCTACTCTGAATCTGGCTGGACGACGGCGGAATCCTATCAAATCCTCGACGAATCTCGTCTCAGCATTTTGCTGTTTGCAACGGTAGCCCTCGTTCGCCAGCCGGTAGGCTTTCTGTTAGGACGGACGAGTTTCTCTCCATCTGATAGCTCATCGAGCTGCGGGGCCTGTCAGGCCAAATGCACAGAGGCTCCTCATCCTACGATGTGTCAAAGGAAATGAGCCCGATGGAATGTCCATCGGGCTCATCGTGATCCAATGATTTATGTGCGGGATAGGCTAGCTCTCATCGTCAGGTGGCCACTTTTCCCAATCCGCGTTCCGGGCGAGAGCTGCAGCATGGTGTTCATGTGCTTTTCTATCCGTCGCGGCCTGTTCGGGTAACCATATGTCGGCGTGCCAGTCATGGCCGTCCCGGGGTGACGCTTTCGCTATGTACTCCAAGTCATCTACTGCCGTCTTTGTGATAAGGGCCCAACCGTGAAATTTTCGGTTAACACCACGTTCGGCCGCTATCGTGTGGCCGTTTGTGACTGCCTCAGCTTGTTCCATGCGACTGAAGCGGTCAACGGATATGTCCCTCCTTCCTGGGTGGGTAAAACTGCCGGCGTGGACGTTACCTGTACGGTTAGCGAATCTGGCTTCGTCGCCGTCGGTTACCGCCCTAGCTAGGGTTTCCCATTCGGCGATGGCCGGAATGTCCGCCGCATCGTTGTTGCCGGCCACGGTCACGGTTGGCCTGCCTAGTCGAGTTTTCTCAGCTCGTCCAAGAGGACGTTGTCAGGTAGGTCCTCGCTGCTTTTGTACCTTTTGTGCCAGTGTTTGCCGCCTACCTCACCGGAGCAGTACGCGGTACCATCGCTGTCCAGAGTGATGAAGGCACCGTCCGGTTTGGGGCCTCTCGTGTCGATGGCGATTGATCCACTGGGCATCAGGTACACCATGTATACCCTGGGTGCCTCCTCGTGGATTTTCTGTAGCACTCGCCGGGCTTCTTGGACGACTTCGGGTTCTGGTTTAGGGCCTCCGGAGCCGATGGCGTTTTCTATCGCCTCTTTTAGCTCCGTCAGAGAGTCTCGTAGCCGAGACGCTGTCGCCGGCTTGCCCTCGGAGTGAATGAATTCGAGAGCACTCTGAACCACCTCAATCGACACACCGCGAAGGCGTCTGTGGAATACGGTTTCTGTGGACTCTCGCAGGGTAGTTCTTTGGGGTTTGGTTTTGACGAGACTCGTCATAATGTGCCTCCTTCTAGGATGTGTAGGTTGATAAAATGCGTAGCCAACTCGTTGAACCCGGCAATCTCATCGATCCAATTCTCCAAGGCTTCTGAGATGAAGGGGGTGTTGGCCGGGTTTCTGTGCGCAGGTGGGACGAAGTGCGTCGCACGGGTGCGGAGGTCTAAGCAATCTATCTGGTCTACGTTGGTCCTAGTGTTCTCTTGAACGTAAAATCTGGTCTCGTGGTCAGGGGCCGTGTACACAGCTTCGTGCGATATTACCGGCAAGATGCCTTGGAACCGGGAACCGATGTTCATTACCCCTGGACATCCTTCGGGCAACATTGCGTAGCCTTGCACGTCGGTCATTATGGACTCGTACTGGACTCCGGGTAGGCTATTAAGAAACCGGTGAGCTACTTCGATGCACAGCTCGACATCGCTTAGGGGAGCCACTTCGGCTATGAGGGCGAAACCTACTTCGTCGTTGTTTGCCCTGACGGCTATCCCATTGTCATATTCAATGTCGGCCGTGTTCTGGCCGATTATGACCGGCATTTGTGGTCGCCAGTCATCTGGGATGATGCCGTTGTATGACAGAAAATTTGGGTTGACGAACGCTGCGATATGCAATGACGATACTAATCCTACGTAGTACTCGGTGTACACGATCTCTGGGGCGGGGTAGCCGTACATTGGGTTAGTTGCCATCGTGGTCAGCCCCCACAACCGTAAGTGCTTGTGAAAATCGGCACATTCGCGGGGGTGTTGGGTAGTCAATTTTAGCAGCGCAGGTGCTGGTTATCAACGGGTTGACAGCGCACATTATTATGTGTGCGGATACTAATTATAGCATAATGCCGAGTGTCGGATGGATGGCGTGAACGTCGAATGGATGATGACCGGTGTTAACCCGTTCTCTCGGTCCTTCCGTGACTGTGTTGTGTCCTGCGTCTCGGATCCCGCACGTTACGTTGGCCCCACACGTTCGCGTCGTGGCTGCATTCGACGTGATCCGGATATTGACTGCTCTTGAAATCATGTGTGAGACGATCCGATCACAGCCCGTTTCCGAGCTGTCCTGCGGAACGTTTCACAGTAGTCCATCGGAGCAGATGATGCGTGCCGCCTCCGCGGCGACGGCGACCTCGCCTTGCCTTTCTGGGTTCAGGCGGTAGCGTTCCTGCAACAGCTCTAAGCGCAGTACCAACTCGCGACCGCCGAGGTTGAGCCGGCGCAACTCGGACAGCTCGTTTTCAACGACGGTAGGCAGGTCTCCAGCGAAGGCTCGCCGCAGTGTTTCGATCCGCTGTGGAGTGGCAACATCGGTGCCAACGCCGTTCAGCTGTCGTCTGACAAAGTTCCGGTTCCGCGCGTTGCCGGGGGTACGCCGACGCACTGTGCCCAATACCCTGCTGAGGTCGTTGCTGAAAGCTTCGGCGGCCGCGTAGACCCGCTCGTTGGTATGTTCGGGTAGGGGTTGCGTTGGAGAGTCAGCTTCGCATTCGGCGGCGGCCACGAATTGGGCGGCGCGGATGGGGCGTGGCGTCAGGTCGTCGCCTACCGCGTAGCAGCGCACGGCGTCGGATGAGGCCAGCATTACCACGGTCTCGCCCGTTCTCGGGGCTTCATCGACAGTGCCGCCGCCAGAGTAGGTCAGCGCGGAGCGGATGCCGTCTGGCAATTCGGTTATCGTCCGCCAGAGGTCAGGGTCATTGCTGCGGATATTTTGCAGCAAGGCAATGGCTCGCTGGTTGGCGGATACTTCATCCAGCGCGTCGGCCAATTCCGGCAACTCTCGGTCCTCGTAAATCACACCCACACCTTGGGCGTTCAACTGTTCCTCTTCCGACAGAACCTTGTTGTCCAGTCCAATCAGGTCGTGGAACGCTTGGATGCGGTCGCTCAGCTTCCCGGTGAGGCCCAGGGTCTCGTCCAGTTGGGCGTCCGGCAACATATTGTGCAGGTGGATTTCATCATGGGGTGAGCCAATGCGGTCCACGCGCCCGAAGCGTTGGATCAGCCGAACCGGGTTCCAATGCAGGTCGTAGTTGAGCACACGGGCGCAGTCCTGCATATTCTGGCCTTCCGACACCACGTCGGTGGCGATAAGCACTCGGATTTCCTCGCCCCGTAGATGCTTCCTGTCTTGCAAGTTGGCCTGCGGCGCGAAACGACTGACGATGCCGGCCCGCTGATCCCGGTTGCTGCCGCTGAGCTTGGCTATGGTGCCGTCCTGTCCAGCTGGGTTCAGTTGTTCGTATAGGTAGTCAACGGTGGTCTCGGCCTCGCTGAATATCAGCACCTTTTCGTCGGAGGCGTCGTTGAGGAACTCCCGTACCCTCGCCAGTTTGTCGTCGTCCTGCGGGCCGATGTCCGCGATGCGGCCTTGCAGGTCGTCCAGCACGGCGTGGTCGGCGTCAAGGTCGGCGGCCCAGCGTGCTACGTCAAAGTCTGCGGCGGGGAAGTGGTAGCGTCCGTTGCGCTTGGTCTCTTCCTGCTGGAGAACTGCGAGGGCTTCCTCGGCGTTGAAGTTCTGTCCGGCCAGCAGGCTGGTAGCGACGCTGCCCACCGGCACGTAGCCGGCTTCAAGCGCGGCCTTGAAACTGCGGTTGCTGCGGGACAGCGAGACCAGCGTAGTGCGAAACGCTTGTATGCTGGATTCCAGCCGTTTGAACAGCAGGTGCCGGATCATTCCGGCGATGCGACCTCGCGCTCGGAAGAGACCGGCGTAGCGTCGGTTCCGCCGCTTTCCCGGTTTCAGGTACTCAGTCGGGTTGTAGCGCACCGCCTGGTGCCGCCCCAAGGTGGTCAGCAGTTCGGTGAAGGCGCCGGCCTTGGCGTACACCCGATCCAGCCCGTACTCCAAGTTGGACAGTTTCGGCGTCGGGAATGACACGGGCTCGCCGTTGATGGTGGCGGTGTCGCCGTAGATCTCGGCGATGTCCCGACGGCGCCGTCGGATGAAGATGGGTGTCAGGACTTGGGCCATGTCCGCCGGCGGCGTGTCGGGACGCTGCGGCTGGATTGGTGGATCGCCGCCGCCGCCGTTCTTCAGGTGTTCCGCCAGGGCCGCCGAGTAGGTATCAACGTCGCTGCGGTATTCCTGCCACCGGACCACGCTGGCGAAGTAGTCCTCCAATCCCAGCGGTTCCAGCGGTAGCCCATGGTCGGTTTCGTCCAGAAACAGCCGTACCTGGCGGTAGATGTCTCGCGGCCCCAAGTTCTGCGGCGTGGCGCTGAGCAGGATGACCTTGTGATCGCCACGCTCCAGGTAGTCACGCAATCCACGGGAGCGATTCACGTCGTTGCGGAAGTTGTGCGCCTCGTCGACCAGCACCGGGCCACGGTAGGGGTACCCGTCGGCCAGATAGACGCCACGGTCGCCGCCGGCTATTTCCTCGTACTGCTCGGTCTCAGGGTCAAACACCAGGTCCGGCGGCGGAGCGATGCGGTCCTGCGACAGGACTTCCGCGCCCAATCCGTATTGTTCGCCAACCCGTTGCCAGGTTTCGACCAGTCCGGCCGGGCAGATGATCAGCGGCGGGCCGTCGTTGGGGTAGCTCTGGCGGAGTTGGCGCAGCAGTTCCGCGCCAATGTAGGTCTTGCCCAATCCCACCACGTCGGCGACGTAGCAGCCGCCGTAACTGCGGATCATATCCAGTCCGCGACGCACGGCGTCCAGCTGGAAGTTGGCTAGTTCGATCCCGCGGATTGGTTCCAGCGGCAGCGGCTCGTCGCTGCCCAGATCCTGACCGTAGAGTTCGTAGAGAGCTTTCAGATAGATGGCGTAGGGCGTGTACTGCTTCACCGCCCAGCTTACGGAAAGGCTCTGCTCCACTTGGGCACTGATGTCCACGGAGTCGGCCCAGAGGTTCTCGAACCATTCCTTCAGTGTAGCCATTTCATCGTCGCCGGTGACGCGGACGTTAAGCTCGGTGTTGCCGGTGAAGCCGGCCAGGGTGAAGTTGGACGAACCGACGATGGCGGCGCCTGGCTCGGCATGGTTGTCGTACCAACAGAGGTAGGCCTTGGCGTGCAGGAACCCCTTCGGGTATGCTCGCACCTCCATCAGGCCCGAGGCTACCAGTTGGCGCAGTTTCTCCACCGCGCTTTGGCTGGCGTCGGTTTGCGGCATCGCCGCTACGCCCTGAGCGACGCGTGATGCTGCATCGGCGGCGATGGCTTGTCGCCGGCTGCGGGGGATGGTTTGGTCAGCGTCCAGTTGGGCGCGCAGGGCGTCCGCTTGGCGCAGGCCGGCGGCCACAGCTTCCAGCGTGGGCTCGTCGGCACGCCCCACCAAAATTCGGGTCCTGTTCAGATGGACCAGCTCGTCGGCCACCTGGCCGAAGCCGGACATGAAGAAGTAGCCCACGGCGATGTCGGCGCGGGCGGCGCTGCCCAGCATCTGCCGCAGGCGGGTGAGCAGGTCGGGGTCGGTTTTGGCGTGGAGAATGGTCATGCTTGCTCTTGGACAGCTTTGATTGTGTCTCCGAAGTGATCGGCTGGGTACCTTTCGTTAGTATTTTGGTTGATCCATTCACCAGTTTCTGTATCTTGGTGGTACGCTTCCAATGTGACTTTCATAACCTCGTTGAGGTCCTCGCTCACTGCAATTCCCTGAGACTGCCAAAAATTGGTTAGGTACTCTGGGAACCCTTCTGGTGATTCCAGAGGGACGCATAAATCGGTCAATTGGGCACCTGCTGTCGTCAAGTAAGCTTGGCCCATAGGAATAGGCATTTCGGCTGTTAATATCAAGAACCCTTTCGAGTGAGCGAGGGCTATCTTCCCCGGTCCTATCTGGTATCCCTGCGGCACAACCTTAA
Source organism: SAR202 cluster bacterium bin87 (assembly GCA_002238825.1). Lineage (GTDB taxonomy): Bacteria > Chloroflexota > Dehalococcoidia > Lucifugimonadales > UBA3495 > Bin87. Next base: position 20,133 of record MPNC01000025.1, read on the forward strand.
CGAGCCCGAGGCTTTCCAAGTGGGCCAATGACTGGAAGTCTACTCCTCTTGACGAATACAATTCGTTTTGTGGATCGAGTACCACGATAAAAGGCGGATTGGGTGCAGTGTTGAACCTTGACCGCGGGAGAGGTGGCGCGCCCGCGAATGTAATTGGAACAGTTCGCATCTCCGCCAGCCGGAAATTGCTCAGTGCTCTGAACAGCTTCGCGTCTTCTGGCTCCATGTCAGCCAGTACGTTGACCGCTTTCTTCGATTTGGAGCCAGGTGAGTTCGCTTCGCTGGCCAATAGCTGAGCAAACAACAAGGCGACATCCTCGTCGTGAGGCGGAATCAGACGCGCTTTATCTCTCCAGTTCGCTGTCCAGCTGTCAGAGACGAGCGACGGGTCTGATTCTTCATCCAGCATGGGCAGTGCTTTTGATAGTATGTTCGCCAAGTTGGCAACCGATGCTCTGCCACCGCAGGTGGCTAGCATTTCCAGCACATCGGCATCAAGGGGATTTGATTCAATGTGGTGAGACAGCCGATTGGCCAATGCTACCTGTATTTCAGCTTGGGCATCGGCCGCCGCTTGGCGCCGTGTGAGCACAGGTCCAAACACTTTGCCAATGAGGTCTAGGCTTGCCTTTCCTGCCTTGGCTCCTTCTGCTCCGGCGTTGGCCATCGCTTCTATGTCACTCATGGTTGCCTCGCTGCTTGAGGTCGGTGAAAATCCCGGGTTACGCCGTGTATGGAAAGGTTCCAAACCAAGTGCTTCCTCGGTTACGGCTTGGCGGATGGTCACTCGGCAGTTCCTACAGGCGGTGTCTCTGGCGTTTGGAAGATTCGGACGTACTGGTTCGCGAACTCCATGGCCAGCTCCCTCGCAGGAAAGACGACATACGCCAAGTTCCTTTTGGGCCTGGCCTCGGTGTCGTTAATCCACAGCGAGAATATTGCGCCTTCATCTTGTGTCGCTTGAGGTAGAAGGACGGCTTCAAAGCCGTTCACGTCACCTACGCCTTCTAGGGGTAGGATTTCTACGGTGCCCGTTTCTTCCTCAACGTTAGTTATTTCCCCAAACCTCTCTTGTTTGCACGCTGCCCATGAGAGCAATTTGGCTATTATCAGATTATTGATGCTAACCATTGATTGGACCCATGTGAGTTCGTCGTTAACCGTCATGGGCGGTATCGTGAATTGTTCTCCGTACAGCCTGATCTCGAAACGTCCATCGTCGTCAACTTTCTCAATCAGTGAGTAGAAGAACTTCGGGTCTAGGTGGATCCAACCTGAAGCCGCGCCGTATAATCCCCCTATGCTTCCAACACTGTTTGGCAATTCTTGGTCAATGAGATTTAGCAGGCGACCTTCGGTCATCCTCTTTCCACCGTCGGGGCTGTTGTCAAGCATATTGCTGATGGCTTTCCCATTCATCCACTCGCCCACGAACTCGTGCGCACCGTCCTGATGGTAGTTGGCTGCGTACAGTCCGAGCAGGCTTGAAAGTTGCATTCGCACCAGCGCTGGCCCGACGAAGTGGTTTCTTTGTTCTATGGCGTCTGCAAATTCGCTTGTGATTGCTGCTGAACGTCGTGCCACGAACCACAGGAAGAGATCGCAGTGGTCATGCGCGCCTTGCGCTGCCATCGCCGACTGTAGAGTGGCATTTCGGAAACGCGCAATGTCGTGGCGCAACCTCTGCACCGCGTTGCTGATTTCTTCGTCCATGTTATCTCGTAATTGGTCGCGCTTGGGGGCCCCGCTGTTAGCAGGCACTTTCAGACCCGTCGTTCCAGCATACACTGTCTCTTGCTCTCTGACTGTCAAGTCCAACGTGGCGAACATGGCACAGGCACGATGCTTGAGGTTCCAGTTCCAACGTTCAGCCTGGCGCGAGAGGATTTCTCCAAAGTAGCTCCGGAAACCTTTGGAGACCCCGCGCGTTATGCGTGTGAACCTCTGCCCCGTTTTCCAACGCCAGCGCGGCGATGGTGGCGTCGGTGACCAGTTTGGTGGTGGCTCCCGTCATCGTCAAGATTTGTTCGGGGATTGCTAGATAGCGTGGGCCGAGGTCAAGGACAATGATGCGGTCGTCGCCGCGCAATTGCGCGACCAATTGGGTTACTTGGGCCGGCGTCCAAGGTTTGGTGAATATCTTGGGATTTGCCATCTGCCTGATGAATCCGTGGGACACCTGCTACGGAATGACGATGGTTTCCTTGCTGTTGACCAGTCCTCCTACAAGAAGTTCCTGCCCGCGTGGTCAGTGAAGGCATCGGCGTCGCGGATGTACCCCATTACGGTTGCCGGATTAGTGTGGCGAGTAACAGCCATGATTTTGTCCAGCCGCGCGTGATGAACCGCCGCGCTGGTGACGAACCCTGCCCTCAGCGAATGCCCTGCTATGTCCTTCGGATCGAGTCCAACCAATTCTGCGTAGTGCTTGACGATACGAGGAATGTCGCTGTGATGCAACGGCTTTCCTCGCAAGGTGCCTCCTCGTTTCATGGTTTGGAAGAGAGGTCCAGTGGTTATCCCCGAACCTTCCAGCCAAATCCGCAGGCGGTTAATCGGACGGACCCCGTCTCCGTCCAGAATAGGTACCTTTTGCCCCTTGCCCTGCTGGTCAGTTTTGGAATGACGGATCGTGATGACCATTCGGTCCTCGGGGTTGTCCCGGGCATCAAGGAACTCAACATCCTCCACGCTCAGGTTGCAAATCTCTGAACGACGTAAAGCCCCAGCGAATCCCACGGCGATGACCGCTGCGTCTCGCTTGCCTATCAGACTGTCGGGCGTTGCTTGCAGCATGGCTTCGACGTGGAATTCCCGCAATGCCTCAACCTTGCGCCTTGAGGAGCCTTTGAGCCTCGCCAGGCCCTTGAGCGTGGAACGGACCACAGGATGGTTCGTCGGGGATGGTATTCCAGCCTCGAGGTATCTTTTGTTGACGGCGCTCTTGTAGAGCGCCACCGTGCCCATCGAAAGCGTCGCACCGCTCTGGGGGTTCGGGTGAGTGGCCAAGTGAACGAAGAAACTCGCTACCCTGTCGGGCGATGCCGACAGAGGGTCGCCAATGCGGTCGGCGGCGCAGAATTCCACGAATTTGCTCCAGCCTTTCCGGTATGCGGCGCGGGTGTTGTCGGCCAACTCGGCAGAAAGAGCCTGTTGGTGCGGGTTCCAGTCGGTTACTGCCAAGGCTTCCATTTCATGCTCCTTGTTTGACTGATGTCGCCTCCGTAGGTGGTCCTACGCGACGTTCGGGTTGGGAGTATGACGGTGCAGGATTTGGCAGGGACTTGTAGGGATTGGCATCTCAGAGTTGCAGTGGTGCTGTGTTGTCGACTTTGGACACCACGCGGTTGTGCGCTGACGGAGTAATGCTTCGGTATGCGATTTATCGCGGAATAACCACCGGCCTCAACGAGGCCTTCATCATTGATAACCGGACTAAAGACGCGTTAGTCGCCGAGGACCCCAAGTCCTCCGAAATTCTCAAACCGGTTGTGCGAGGGAGGGACATCCGGCGCTACAAGGCCGAGTGGCCGGGCCTGTGGCTGATCGCAACTTTTCCCGCCGTTGGCGTCAGCATCGACGATTACCCAGCAGTGAAAAAGCATCTGCTCTCCTTCGGTAAAGCCCGGCTTGAGCAGAGTGGGACGAAGCTTCCAGACGGAACCAGGTCGCGCAAAAAGACCAGCAACGCCTGGTACGAAATGCAGGATACCTGCGCTTACCACGCAGATTTCTCGAAGGAGAAGTTGCTTTGGATGGATATGTCCCCGGAGGGCAGATTTGCTTACTCCGACCAAGAACTGTTCTGCAACGACAAAGGGTTCATCATGACCGGCAGTACTCTGAAATACCTGTGCGCGGTACTCAACAGTAGCCTCGTGACGTGGTTCATGGAATCCACAGCTCTAACTACTGGAATGGGAGTCCTTCAGTGGAAGAAATTCGCGGTCGAACGACTGCCAGTCCCGCATGTCGGCACTGCTGACCAGCGCATTTTCACGCAACTCGTTGACCGCATCTTGGAAGAACCTGCTGGTCACACAGCAGCCCTGAGAGAACTACAGGCTGAGGTAGATTGCGCGGTAAATGCCCTTTATGGTTTGAACGCGGACGAAATTCGAGCGGTCACCTCCTGATAAAGCCGGTGGATCTCGCGGCCCGTTTCCTCAGTTTATGAAGTGCAGCTCAGGCAGCTTGGTAGCCTTCGTCTACTGCTGCAATCTCATCGTCCGTGAGGCCGTACATCGTGTAAACCAATCGGTTGATCTCGTCTTCGTGGCTCTTGGTGTCTGTAGCAGGGTCAGCTGCTTTTTGCTCAAGGACCTGGTTTACCTGCCGCACCAACAGGTCTCGCTGCTCGTCCGTAGCATCAAGGACAGGAATCTGTTCAACCGTGTGTCCTATCCACCTGGTGACTCCCATACCAGAGTTCAGTGCGGTATGGCTCATGAACCACGTTACCAATTTGGAATTGAGAACCGCGCAATGGTATTTGAGAGCTTGCCCGGTCATCATGAACACGGTGTTCAGGCAGAACCTCTCACCATCTTCGTAGGCGAATCTGCCGGTGTCCGTCAGATCCATCCAAAATAATTTCTCACCAGCGAAATCTGCGTGGTAAGCGCAGTTACGGAGATTGTACGGAGTCGTCCCTTTATCGTACCGTTTCGCCAAGCGAGGATAGTAGCCGTCCAGATGGGCTTTGACCGCGGGAAAATCGTCAATGTTGATAGCCGGCGTGTCGCCATGCCCATTGTGAGTGTCAATGAGCCAAAGGCTGGCCCACTGTGCACGGTAGCGTCGGATGTCACGGCCGCGAACCACGGGTTTGAGAATTTCAGCGGACTTCGGATCCGCATTGACCAGTGCTTCTTTAGTCCGGTTATCAATGATGAAGGCCTCGTTGAGGCCGGTGGTTATTCCGCGATAAATCGCAATATCCCATTCTTTCAGCGGTGTTCCCACAGCCATCATCTTGTCCATGATGCTTTGTTCTGTTTTCGACAGGATGCTCCAAGGCGCGTCGCCGTTGGGGCGCGTCAATCCCCACTGCTCTGCTGGTGGAGGAAAGAGACTGTCTTCCAGGTGGTCGATGTCTACTGCCCGTACCGCCATGCCGTCGCGGTTGTCGCTCGGCTTCTGTCTGAGCAGCAAGACGCTGGTGTCGACGATGGCTTCGTCAAAGACATCCTTCCCCATTTCGAGCAGTAGGGTCGGGGTGTGCCGTTCCGCCAAGTACCGGCGGGTAGCTTTTCCGTATTCTGCCTTCAGCCAGCTGTTGGATGTGATGTAAGCCAGGATGCCGTGAGCGGAGTTGAGCAGTTGGCAGCCGCGTTCGAAGAAAAGTTGGTAGATGTCTCCCGTCCTGGCGAATGTGGCGTACCCGACATTGCGGTACAGATTTGCCAGTTCACCGCCGTTACGTTGCAATTGCACATAAGGCGGGTTAGCGATCACCACGTCGAAGCCGCCGTTGAGCATCACGTCGGCGAAGTCGATGCGCCACTCCACGACGCCCGCCGGAGCGGCGCCCGGGATGCGGCGGCGCAAGTTGGCCTTGATGGCTTCCACCGTTGCCTTGAGTGCCGCCTTGGATTGGCCTTGGGCGTTGGTGTAAGCGGCGATGTTTCCCCTGAGATCACTGTCGTCAATGCCCGAGGTGGTGAAGTCCATCTGTTGAGATTCTGGAGCGGAGGTCGAGTTCGTCACCATCCGTGGGTCGGGGCCGGCGATGGAGTCGCCCACCATCAGTTTCAGATCCAAGTTAGGCAGTGGGTCGGGCGTGCCGTCGCTGTCAAAATCAACAGCTAGGCTAAGCCAGAGGCGCAGCATTGCCGTACTGACGGCCAAGGTGTCTTTGTCCGCACCGTAGATGTTGTTGATGATGATGTCCAGCTTCTGCCGGTACAGGCTTTCCGCTGTATGTCCAGCGCGGAACAGGCTGTCGTTGAGGGCCAAGATTTCTTGGAGCATCCCCAGTAGGAATGCCCCGCTACCGCACGCCGGATCGAGGGCCTTCAGGTTTTTGACCGCTTCGTAAATTGCCGGCGCCTGCATCGGCGTGATGGCGTCGGGGTTGCGGTTGTCCACCAAATCGGCGATTTTGGCGTCGTCCAAACCGTCGATGTTCTTGCCAGACAGGTAGCCTTTGATGGCCTCGCGGCACATGAAGGCGACTACAGGGCGCGGAGTGTAGTAGGTGCCGTTGCTCTGGCGTTCGTTGACGGTTTCCTCGAAAAGCTTGCCCAGCATCTCCGGGTCAACGGCCACTTCGGTGTCCAGCGGGGTGGACTCCGTCACAGTGAAGTTGTAGCGGTTGAACAGGCCAGGGTTATTGCCGTCGCCGAGAAGGGGCGCGATAGCTGCGTCAGGCACCGCGTTCACGGCGCGACGGTCCAAGTCCGTTTCCTCGAACAGGCCGCCGTTGAGGAAGGGCACCTCGCCAATCAATGGGCTGAGTCCGTCGGTCAGGTCTCGCCCGTCTGGATTATTGAGGCCGTCGAAGAACAGGCAGTGCAACCGGCCGGCATAGAAATTGGCCTGCCTGCCGTCGGCTCGGTAATCGGCCCAAAGGGCATTGAGGTAGTCGGTATCGCCGTTGAACTTGAGCCAGCCCTTGCGGCTGACGAAGTGTGTGAACAGCAGGCGGTTGAACAGCGTCTGCGTGAACTGCTCAGCGTCCTGTCGCTCCAGTTGGTCGGAAAGCAGGGCTACTGCGTCGTCGTAGGCGGCCTTGTAGTCCTTGAAGAAGGCATTGGTGACGGGCTGGACATTGAAAGCGTTGCGGACAGCTTCGCCAAGAGGTTTGCCCAGCACGCCGTAGTCGTGCCACAGGTTGGCAATCTGCTGGACCACGGTGCGCCTGGGCTGGTCTCGGTGTGCCACCATTCTCTGCAGGGCGGGCCGGTTGCCGGAGAGGTCGGGGTAGATGACGTGCAACTGGTCACGGTCACGGTTGGTGAACATCACCAGCGGCTCGTCGGCAATGGTGTCGCCGATGACCTTGGCTGCGGCGGATGCTACTGCGCCGGTGACCTGGTTGCCGTCGGCGTCGTCCAGCGGGATGTATAGCGCGCTGACGCCGTCGCGCCGGGCCAGCAGGCGGGCGTCGGACGGTAGGTTGGTGTGGGTGCTGTTCAGCGGTACCAGTCGGTCAGCGTAATCGAAGTCGAGAGTTTCCACCAACAGAGTTCGTATCGACGCGGACGTAGCGTCCGCACCGGAAGCGGCCAGGATGTTCCGCAGGCTGTCTTCAACTTCGCGGGCGTCCTGGATATTCGCGATGGGCATCTTGCTGGCTCCTGTGGAATTGTATGGTTGGCCGTAGTGTAACGGGTTTGCCGGTAGTCAGAACACCGCAAGCAGATTGTGCTGGGCGACATCTCCGATCGCGGCTAACGCGAGTTCCGAAGTTTTTCAGAATCCTAACTATGCTGCTTGCTGGACCACATTGAGCTGCTGGAGCATCAGCGCGGCTACGATGCTCGGATTAACTTGGTATTCAGCCGCTCTTGCGGCCAAAAGTCTCGTTCTTGGCGAACGGCGGGTCGATGCAGACCAGGTCGATGCACGCGTCGTTCAGGCTGCGCAGGAACGGCAGGTTGTCGGCGATGTAGACGCCGCGGTTGGCGGCGTTCAGGGGGTTGTCGGTCATCGTTGGAGTTCCTGTCTTTGAGTTGGCATCGTCCGTCGTCTGGCGGCGATACCGTTGGTCTTTTTCCGGCGTGCGGGGTTATACCGGCGGTTGTCGAAAAGAAGCCCGGGACGCTTGGCGTTCCGGGTAACGCGTGGCGGGGTTGCCGGCTCAGTGAGCGGCTCGCGTTGCCGCTCGGCAGAACCGGGGTGGTGAGAACGAAAAAGAGGGCCGGCTCATTGAGCCGGCCCTCTTGAGGACGCGCTTGATCTATGTTGGTCAGCTAAACGCGGTTGCTGTTCGCACGGCGACGTTGGTGGTCGCGGTGGTCCAGTTCAGACGATGCGGAGAAGGCCGACGGTGGGGGTTCCAGACCGGGGATGGGCATTCGCAAGGGTGCCGAGTGGCGGTTGTTCTTTCTCGCCATCGTTGACCTCTTCTACGTTCGCGAACACGTGGTGCGACGGCGGGCATACCCCCACGGTTTCGACGGTTGCGTTGGCAAAGGGTTATCCCTCGCCTTGGCTGGGTACCTTTCGTTGCTTCGGTTTCGGCGCCCTGGGTCGATTTCAGGGCCTGAACGGTCCCTGGACCTATTCAGACGCCTGCGGGCCCGCAAACCGCGTCTCCGTGACTCCTGTGCAGAAATTCGGCTACTCTGTGCACGTTTCCAACCTGACAATTGCGTGTTCCGGCGACGGTCTCGGCCGGAACTGTGCCGTCAGGTCGCGCAGACGTTGCAGCATCGGGGCTAGTCCCTGGCGTCGCTCAGAGACATTACAGCCAGCGGTCGACGCGGGATACAGGCTTGGTCGTAGCGACGGCAACCGCAGTTGTTGCTGCGCTGGGCGCGCGTGGCATGGCGGAATACCTCGCAACCATTGCCATCGAAAACGCCGCCGAGGCTTCGGACGTGGTCCGCCATGTGATTTCTCCGGTGTGTGGTTATCGTTTCGCGTCGAAGGTCCGGCACGGAGCAACCGGCGCCATCTGGGAGTTGGGTTGGAGATTGACCCTCTGGCGTCGGGGTCCTGCCGCCAGTCGGTCCAGCAGCGATGTGAACCGGTACGTGATCATGGCGTTATGGTCATCGGCGTCGATGCGCTCGACGATGATGTTCATGAGTTCGGACGCGGTTTCGGCGTCGCCGTCGAGATAGGTCTCGGGGTCGGTGGCGTACCGGATGATGCACTCCGCGCTGACGGCGGGCGGCTTGACGCCAGGCATCTCCTGCCGGACATGCTCCGCCAGTTGGCTTTCCACGGGTCCCTGGAGTTCCGCCGCGGCCTCATGCGACACGGCGTCTTGCATGATCTGCCGGATCAGTATGCGGTTGGCGCTCGCGGCGTCGATGTAGGTGTCGCACCCGTTGGAGCAGCGGTAGCTGCGGTTTGGCGGCGGTGATGTCCGCATGCTTTCGCCGCATCTGGCGCAGTGCATCAGGCCGTCCAGCGGAAGCGGTTGTGTCTGCATTTTTGTTTTCATCCTGCCGGTGTTCGGGTGAGGTACTGAAATGGGTCGCCGTGGCCATCAGCAGGGCTACCCGGACGCGGTGGTCCGGTGCCGACCCCTGTTGCCGGTCGTATTGGTCGGTCCCCGTTTCTTCCGCGGCTGAGAGCATTCTGAACTCCTGATGATGAAGGGGCGATGCAGCCTTCCGGCTGCATCGCCCCTTTTGCGTCATGGCCAGCAATCAGCCGTTCCGGAGCCCGTCGGGCAAGCCGGAACCGATGCCGTTATTTCACGACAGTTGGATGCAATTCCTGAACTCCAAGTTGGGTGGGATGCAGCAAGAGGTCTGCATCCCACCTTTTTTGAATATGGCATCAAGACGCCGACT
>MPNC01000026.1 GCA_002238825.1 SAR202 cluster bacterium bin87
TGCCTTCCTGAGCGGCGGTGGCCACCTGAGACGCCGTGGTGTCCACTTCAACCACGAAGTGGTTCGGCAGTGATCCCAACTTGGGTACAGGCGCATCTTTGGCTTGATTGCCCGAGACCCACTGATATAGCAGGTCTTCATCCACCGATGGCTTTATCACGATACCGCCGGCCGATTGAGCGCCGTGCATCGCATGTCCGGCAAGGAACGACAACAGGTACGAGCTGCTCCACAGGTCGCGGGTGCGCCGCGACTGCGCCACGAAACCCTGCACCGGGCCGATGGAAATGTCCAGGCGTGTACGCAGGGTCAGACCTCCACTGCTTCGATGAACGGTTCCCTGCGCTGTGCGGGGTCCAGCAGGCGGTTCAGGAAGTCGTGGATGGGTTGGTAGAGGTCCGGCTCTGGCGCTTGCGGTACCGTTTGGCCGCCCACATTGATTTGTGTCCCGCTGGGAAGAAACCGCGACGGCAGGAACGAAATCACCGCCACCGGAGTATCCTCGCACTGGTGGATGTGGATGAACAGCGGACTGGCGCGACGGTCCAATCCAGACCCGGCAGGGCCCACCTGATTACCGGCGCCCGGGCCGTAGTTGTGCGGCAGGCCGAATGCCACGCGACGCGGGTGAGCTTTGCGGTCCTGGGAAGACCCTTTCATCAGGTCGTGATCGTCTCTGAACCGCCGTTCAGAATCGATCTGATTGCCAAGGATCTTACCATCCCTCCCCCAACTGCGGTAGCGTACCAACTCCCGTCCGACCAGGTCCAGGAGTTCCAGGGGTTGGCGCGCTGCGCTGGATGCCAGAATGTGCCGGCTTTCCGGCGTCAGCGCCGTGTATTCCGGTATACCAGAGGGCCCAGCGCCCCGCGGCAGATCACCTATCGCCGTGTTCAGATCTGAAATGGTGGTGGGCGCTCGCCATGTCTCTTCGCCGTCAATCAGCAGCGAGGCCAGGCTCAACGAACCGTATCCCTTGCGGCTCCTGCTGCCCATGCTGCCCAGTGTGCCCAGAGCAACCAGCGCGTCCCGCACTGACTTGATCTCCTCGTCGCTGAGTGCCCGTGCGCGCATTCGCACCGTGAATTCAAAGGGCGCCGCCAGGCAGGCCCGGATGAGTTGACCGGCCTGGGTTCCCCGGGCTCTGCTGGCGAAAGCTTCCATCACGCCATAGCCCAGGTAACGGGCCCCTTCGCCCACGGCGCCGCGCTGGCCGGGGACCCTCAGAACATCGCCCAATGCGACCCAGTTACGATCATCGGGCAATGTCAATCGCATCGACAGCCGGCTCTGCCCGCCGCCGGCGCTGCCAAACAGCGCGTCCTCCTCCTGTCGAATGGCTGCCAGGTCCCCCTGGAGCCGGGACCAAGCCAGCGCCCGCCACCAGAACCGCAACACCCCTTTGAAACTGGGCAATCGTAACTCCGGACGGTAATCATCCGCGCCTCTGCCAAACAGCGGCGTGGTGACCAGGAAGCGAGCATCTATCTCCACGGCCATCAAACAGCCCCCTGGCCTCGAGGCGCATGCAGGGTCATGCTGATCTGCGGCCACGCCGGTATGTCGCGCTCCTGGAGGTTCAATTCCCGCATGACTCCATTCCACAGAGTGTTGAAATCGGTTTCGCTGACCGGGCGCGCGCCGTGCGCCAGGAATGAGTCGTTACGGTTCTCGAGTCTGGCGCTAAGGTTGTTGTAAATGCCCTTTTTGCCGCGCAAGTTACGGTCATCGGAAAAGCTCAGGCTTTGGTACAGGCGAGCCACCCCCAGTTCGTACCTGTTCTTTCGGAAGCATTGGCTGAATTCTGAGTGGAACGAATCGCGCTGATGCTCCTGGATCGATCCGATGGACAGACGGCCCAACTCCGCCCCGAAAGCCTGCTTCACCAACTGCTGGCCGTATAGTTCCACAGCCCGGTACAGCCGAACAACCCCATCATCGTAACGTGCCTGCCCGGCCCGGCGATGGGCATTGGCGAGCAATTCCAGCAGAGTTGGACGCCCGGGCGTCCGGGACGCGTCGCTCAAGTCCGTGCAAACCGCCGTCCAATGCCCCGCGAAACGCTCCAACTCCGGGAACTCTGTGGCCAATTCCCGGTAATTCCGCCCGTTGAGGTACGTCGGAAAACCGGTGAAGTGGAAGCGGTCGGCCTCATCGAGTTTCTCAACCAACGCGGCGAACCGGAGAAGCCGCTCCCTGAATTCAGGGCTGCATGTTTCCGCAGCTGACCGGAGTTGCTTACCGGCCAATCCAGCATGATATTCGACCAGCAGCTCGTTGGCTCGCTCCAGGCTGCGAACCGCATAGGTATCCCACGGGTTCAGACTGGAGACGACGTATTCGACGCCGTTGCGTACCACGCCCAGGCCACCTTTGTCGCGCTCACCACCGCCAACGTATGTGAATTCGCGGAACCGCTCGACGCCAGCCAGAGCGAATGCAGCGGACATCACCTTGGTGCCGCCTGTGATGTCTGCTGTAACTTCCCGGGGGTCCAGCCCACGTTTGCCGAGCCAGTCCTCAGTACCCTGCCGAATCTCGTCATAACTGGTTGCGAAATTCTGCGGATCAGATACTTGCCAATAGTCGCACAGCGGCGGAGGCTCCAGTTCGACGGCTTCGACCACGAGTTCAGCGGTATCCCGCGAATCTTCGGAAACGATGAACAACACATAATCCGGCCCACTTTGGTCAATGGTCACCACTACCGGATCGGCGCTGCCCCCGACCGTGGCGACGAGCCCTCTGAAACGACGCATCATTTTCAAACCACTTTTCAACACAGCGAATGGCGCATCAGGGCCGAACTCCAGACGCTTGACCTCAGGCGCCAGGCGAAAAACTCTGCAAACATCCCTCAGCTACGGGAATCTTGGAACGCTACCAACAAGCCCGCGGAGTTGTGGCGTGCTCGCCGGTGCGTGGGCCAGCATACGTTGACGGGATTCAGTCGTTCCACATGGGAACAAACAGCCCCAACCCATAGTGGCAACTGAAGCCCAACGCCACAGGCCCGGGGACCGGCTCCGCCCATTCTAGTAGGAAGTTGAACGCGCCACCACCATTGCTGCCCGAATTTCGGTGCCTGAAGAACTCGAATGGCGGCGATCCCTCCGCACACCCAGGCACCATCGAGCGGATCGGCTCGCAGACATCCCTGCGCTCCACTCGGACCAACCGGGGCCCCTCGGGCCAGCGCGTTGAAACCTCCTGCGCCACCTGATCCTCCGGGCCGTCCACCATCCGGCGCAAGCCCCCAGCGTCCCGCGGTCCACGGAACTTGACGTGGCGGGGCAGGACATAGGGCGTCAGCGACCGCCATTTCGACGATACTCCGAAGATGGGCAACACGTCCCTGAAGTCGTTTGCCGCGCCGATGCCCTCAATGCTGACGCGGACCGCCAGACGCATCCCGCCCAGGCTCAAAGCATCTATGGACGCCACCGCCGCCAGTTCCGCAGCGTCCAGTCCGCCGGGCATGACCAGGGTGATGTGATCCAAGTAGCCGTCGCCGTCCTCGTCAGTGGGCAGGTAGAACGTGTGCCGGTGTCCCCGCAGCGGTTGCCCGTCATGGCTTTTGCCCGACAATGCAGGCGATGCCCGGCGGCTGTTGAGCCGACCGTAACGGGACATGGCGGCGCGCCGGGCCACGTCGCCCCATCGGAGGGTGTCGCTCACTGCGGGCAGCAGCCGACCGGAGAGCGCCAGGCGGACCACCTCGGCGCGGATGAGATTCGGCGAAAACCGTGGCGTGTTAGCAGGGTCGCAGTTCAATGGACGGCTCGGCGTGGGTGAAGCTTTCGGCCAACGGCTATCACCAGCATCAGCCGGGTGACCCCAATGGTACCCAAAACCATTGGCAACGGCGATACATGGGGCGACCCCATTTGAGTGGTGCCAAGCTGTGGGTCCAGTTCGGTTCGCCTAACATTGAGTGTTTCCGTTTTAACGGACAGAATTGCTGGACAACGACACCCTTCACGGTCAACGGGCGCAGCCGAAGGAAAACTGCCCGTTAGCTGCCGCGGCTAACGTCAACCACTAGGACTGAAATCCTGCGTCTTTCGTCTTCAGTAAGCGATGCCTCCAACCATTCCTTCAACTCCCGAGGGTTGCTCGGACGCAGTCCCGAAGACGACGACTGTACCTTGCCGTCCCCGAACCAGAACACCAAATAAATTCCGTTGCCACCGGTGGCGGGGTCGGTTGTGTACTGTGCGATAAGCTGATCTCGCACGGCGCTCCAGAGCTCCCGGTGCCGATCCTTCTTTATCTCCACCGGCACGTTGAACTCCGCCCCATACGAAACGCGAATGTCGGAGCGCTTATCGTTGGCGTACTGGCCCTCGGGTTGAGCGTCGACGCCGATGGGTTTGAGCAAAAATTTGAGGTCAGAGAGCAGGGCATCGCGGCAGTGATCCTCAATCTTGGGCGTTTTCGCACGACCACGGGCGGCCTCGTTCCAGTACTGGCGCCAGTCGTCGGTGTTGCCCGTGCGAATCCGTCTGGTAAGCTTTTCCAGCCTGTCCACCAACAGAGCAGCCAGGTCGGCGGCGTTGGCCGGAGCCTCATTGCTGAGGGTTTGCCGGACTCGCTCGATGTCCGGATGTTGATAGCTGGCTTCCCGCAGGACGATCAGCTGGCGCTCCTTGGCCTGTTCCAGATGGAAGCGCCAGTTGGACAAGGCTTCATCGGCTAGGAGATGGTTAAACGAACGCGACGCATCAGCATTCTGCACAGCTGATAACCTGTGTATCAGGCCCTGGATCTGATCGGACACTTCCATGGCGGGCGTGAAGATACCGTCGAGTTCAAGAGGCGCAAACGTACGCCCCATCAGGGCAATGAGGGTTTGCAGCGTGGGCGCATCCAGATGGTCGATCAGGAAACTCCGCCGCTCGCCGATGCAGAAAAACTCCGCCGCCTCCCTGGCCAGATCGTCATCGCCGCTGACCGAGGTTTCCAAAGACTCGAGAAGGGTCTCCGGAGCAATGACCACCCCGGCCGCCAGCCAATGGACGCGCTGAGCGAGGCGCATGTTGTCGATGGGGAGTTTTTCCTCAATGAGGGCCTGCAGAGAAACTCGGTCAACGTGTTGAATGGCGGACCACAACAGATGGTCCAGCGTTTTCAGCTGCTGCGAGTCGCAGGACAGTGGGAAGGTGCTCAGCAGGGCCATGCTGGCGTGTCGGGCGACGTCGGCATGATTCTGACGGTGCGCGAGCTCATACATGCCGGCGAAATAATCCTTGCCGTTACGGATCGCGGCAGTCGCGCACTGAACCAGTACGTCCGCCACCAACTCAGGCCGGGAGTCGAGCCATCTCAGATACCATGCCGGGTCAGGGCCACCGGCATTGGGGGTGGAATAGTAAAATGCCAGAGCCAGCCGCATTCGATGCCGGCTCAACCGTTCCAGTTGTTCCGGATCCTCCCGATCTATTATGTCCATGGCAGCGAGAAAGGGCGGGCCCAGCGGGGATATGTGCGACTCGGAACTCAACCGGACGATCTCATCAATCTCCGGAACGTCCTGTCGCCAGATTGTTTTGCGAAGACCGGCCAGCACCACTTCGCCGAGTTCATGGTGTTCGAGGATCTCAGCGAGCTCGCTCCCCACAAGCCTACCCATCGCTACACTCCGATACCGGTCGAAGTAAGCCCGCCCCAGATGGAACAACAACGCCGGGTCAGCTTGATTTTCGCGCAGGGCATCGACGTTGGGCCGAATGTGGTCAATCCACTGTTCTCGCCTGCGGTCAGCTTCCTCTCGCCTCGCCTCAGTCCACCTCAAGCGGGTCAAGGTCGCGGCTTGAGTATGTGACTCGAAAATGTCCTGGATGTAACGCTCCAACGCTTCATGCCCGCGGGCACGTTCCATCAGAGTTGCCCGGGACAACCCAAGCTCGGCAAGCAGCCGGAGCAGGTATCGTGCAACTCGACGGTTGGTGTCAACAAACTCAACGGCGGCGTCCAGACACCATGGCCCGAAGTCCTCAGGGAGGGCAGTGCTATACAGACAGTCCCAAACCTCGCGTGCATGAAGCTCAAACTCGTCGTCGTCCGGACAACGAGAGAGAACCTCCAGCAGAACGGCTTTCTGAACCTCGGGGCGCTGTTGCAGCCAAGCGATTATCTGCTGCGTTGTTTCGGCATGCAAGCCGACCGCGTCATGGGCTGAGAATGCGCCGGCCTTGAGCCAATTGTAGAGCCGTGGCGTTTCCTGCTGGTCACCACGCGTCTGCAGGGCGAACGCCAGGAGTTTTGATGGCAGGTCATCCACGTAATAATTCATTGCAAAAGCTGAGTGCAGCGCTGGCAGCCTCTCGTACAGGCAGTCGAGGAGCTCCGCCACGTCTGCATCCGATGACTGCTCATGGATCCTCCACTCCCAAAACGAGAAGTGCGCTCCGATGAAGTTTGGCTGTCTGCTCAGAGGGAGATATTCCCACAGCTCCGACGGCGGCACCTCCTGAGGATAGAGCTCGGTCAGGAGTGTCCCAAGCAACTCACCACCAGGGTCGGAGACCAGGTCATCGCGAATGCCATCCAGGAGTCGTTTGAGTTCCCTCGTTTTATCGTCGTTGTCAACTTGGACATACGTGAACGCATCGAGTGCGGATTTAGACACGCTTGGCCACCGGCTAGCGTCATACACGACATCGATCAGCAGTGGAGCGAGACTGGTCAGGGGCTCGGCCCGTTGCAGGACACGCAACAGGAACCCGGTCACCGCCTCATGGTCATCATCGCGGCGCGTATCGCCAATAAAATCCCTGACAACACATTCCATGTCAGGGGCGGCCAAAGCCTTGAAGGCGGTGACATCCACGCCGTAATCGCCGACTTCCCGGTCCAGCGCAAGCAGCAGCCTGCGCCTCTCCTCGGTTGTGAACCCCTGCAGATCTCCGTAAAGCCCAACGCCGACAGGGTCAACCCCGATCAGCTGGTCGCGCACGTCGACATCATGGCAGTGCACCGCCAGCCAGGCGTGCACGCCACGAAATGCGGACACCACGCTGCCGTCGTAACCTGTGATCAGGGACAAGACCCGTCGCAACGGTAGGTCTTCTAGAATGCGTTGGGCCAAGTGGCGGGCAGCGAGAAACTCTGCAATTGACCGGTGGGCCGGCGTGAAACGGCGGTTGCCAACGCTCAGGAAGAGCCGCGTCTCGAGGGCATGACGAGCAATATCCACCGTCAACCCCGATTGATCCAGAGCAATGTAGTCGTCATCGGAGTCTTCATACCGCAGCGAGAAGCCAGCAGCGTCCGAAATCAGCTGGTGGGCACAGAGATGGCCGGCCGGATCCAGCAGCGCGTCCGGCGGCAGCGGACGGTGCGCGAGAACGTGCTCCTCGTTTTTCTCGATAGCCATCTGGAGGCACGCCATTTCGAAGGTCTCGAGCTTGCTCCGAGGCCAGTCGCCATCGTCACCCACGGCTCTGGCCAGCATATCCAGGGTGAGCGGATTGCTGAGAAGACCATCAACGCCACGCTCGCGCGCTTCTGCCATAAAGCCCGGAGTGTCCTCGACGTTGGGATGGTCATCTAGGATTTGCGCGATGTTCCCTTCTGTAAGAGGGTGTGTGACAATAGGTTCAGGCGGGTTGGAGGCGTTTGAGCATGAGGTTGACCATGGCGATGTGCACCCATGCCTCGCTGCTCTCGGTGCGCTCTTCGTAGTCCTTGCTTAGCCGTCGGCATCGGCTCAACCAGGCCAGGGTGCGCTCCACCACCCATCGTCTGGGCAGGACCTCGAAGTGGTGGCTGTCCGGCTTGCGCCTGACTATGGACAACATCCAACCACCCGTGTCCCAGGCCCACGCCACCAGTTGGCCAGCGTAGCCAGCATCGGCCCAGATCACCTGCAGTCGGGGGAACCGGCCCAACAGTTTGACCAACACCAACTTGGCGCCGTCCCGATCCCCGTGTCGTGGCACGGGGCAGGCTCTGAATGTTGGCGGCATGAACCACTACCGCCAGCAACAAACCCATGGTGTCCACCACGATGTGCCGCTTGCGTCCGGTTACCCTTTTGCCAGCGTCGTAACCTCTGCACCCCCTTTTTCCGTGGTCTTCACCGACTGGCTGTCGATGATGGCCGCGCTGGGGGTGGACTCACGTCCCGCACTTTCTCGAACCCGCGCCCGCAGGGTCGACTCCACCCGTTCCCAGGTGCCGTCATCCCGCCAGTTGCGGAAGTACCACCACACCGTGCCCCAGGGTGGCAGGTCATGGGGCATCAGGCGCCAGGGTATTCCACCCCTGAGCACGTACAGGATGCCGTTGACCACCTCCCGCAGGTCCGTGGTTCTGGGATGGCCCCTTTTGGTGTCGGGCGGCAGCAGGGGCGCCAACTCCTCCCACTGGGCATCGGTCAAATCGCTGGGATAAGGTTTTCTGCTCATGCCCCCAGCGTAACCAGTACCCTTCTCTCACCCCAAGAAGAACCCGCGCGCCTTTTGGGCATTGTCACACACGCTCTAAGAGGATTGAGCCGGAGGGCGGTAACCTGGAAGTCCGGCGATACTGAAGCCAGCGCCGTACGGTCATTGCTGCCGAGCCAATCAGCCTCTCGGCACGAGATGCGAAACCTCGGACGACCCAGCGTATCCAGCGCCATCCAGAGCCTGTCCAGTACCGCACGCGGTTCACCGGAACCAGCCCGCATTTCATCCAGCCCGTCGATGAAGATCGTCTTGCCCTGCCAGTCGCCGCCCCGATTGGCATAGGACCTAAGGAACTCCCTGGTGGACATCAGGACCGCGTCCTCGCCAAGGGCTTCTGCCTCAACGCAAAACGCTGTGCTCTTGCCGGATCCGGGATCGCCGAGGAGGACATAGGCCGGCACGGATTGGAACGTATCCAACGGTCCGCATAACGGCTCACGGCGCTGATCCGAGTTTTCCAGCAGGATCTCCGTACAAGTGCGCGGGACTGGGACACTCATGTCGTCTCGAAACCGTATTCGGTGGCTCTGCTCAGGAACATGTTGCGGCGGCCGGTGCAGGGCCGTAGAGGCATCACGAAACCGCCAGCTCGATGCGGTCTCCGTAGCGGCGGAAATCTACGGCGTTGAACGTCAGCAGCCGGCGTTCGCCGTAGGCCAGCATGGTGGCCACGATGTTGGCATCGTGGATTTGTCGTCCGCCCACCTGAACGGCCCGGCAAAGGGCCACCAGCATCTCGGTGACCCGCGGACCGTCCTCAAGCACCTCCAGATCTCGGTTCAGGCGGCCGATGTCGTCGAGGGCTTCCCCGCGGGTGATGGGCACCGGCCAGGACTGGGGACGGGTTACTACCGCCAGATACTCGCGCATGATCTGGCGGCTGATGCATAGCGGTTCGGGACCGCGAAGGCCCCGTTCTAAACCTTCCCTAGCGATCTCGTGGTGCGGCGCCTCGTGGATGCGGGCGTTCACCAGGATGTTGGTATCGACGAACATCGGCCGGCCTAAATCCTCTCGTCGTAGATGTCCTCTCTGCGAAGGCTCAGGTCTGACGGCCACGCGCCTGCAGAGTGGACGGGCCATAACTCGTCGAGATCAAGGTTTCGAATGGGCTCGGGCTCCCTACGCCGGAACAGCAGCGTCTCGGATTCCATGTCGACCTGGGCGGTTTCCCATCCGGCCGTGGTCCAGGCCAGGGCGTGGCTGTGCCCGTTCCCCCGGCTCTGGTTGGCCCACCAGGGCCGGTGCATACGGGCCGACAGGGGAAGTTGGAACCCCAGGATCGCCTCCACTTCAGTGAAGGAGGCGATCCATTCGTGTGAACCCAGGCTGCAGAGGTGAGCGTACAGTCTCCGGTACTTGCCCCGCATCGCCATGTCCCGATATCTGCGTTCTCGATTAATCACCATGACCGCCTCCCGATCCAGCATAGTTAGTTAGTACCTGCTGTGTCAAAGGGCCAGAAACCCAATGGCGAAAGGCTCCTCGGGTTCAGCCTCGGGCGACGTCGCGAGGACACCTATGGCAAAGGCGGCTAGGTCAGAACAGGCTCTGTTGGTTCCGTGGATTCTGCCGTGATCACCTCCAATCAGTTGAACTGGTTCGCCTAACCTCCATTACGTACGGCAGCATGTTCGCGAACCTGCATCGCCCGGGAACGGAATTGGAGCCGCTGGCTCGGCGCCCCGCATCGCTGCGTGAAGTTACTGTACCGCATCGACGGCCAGGATTACGGCGGCGCCACATCATCAGGGCCGCGGTGAATGCCGGCGTTGGTGGGACCGGCGCCATCGGTCAGCGGGAATGATCTCCCAGGCCAGATTGCCACATGTACGCCATCACGCTGCACCAGCCCTGGGCTTCGCTGATCGCCCTGGGGCTCAAGACGGTGGAGACCCGGTCCTGGCCGGCGCCGGCCAGACTGGTGGGCCAAACCGTCGCCGTCCATGCCGGCAAGCGGGTGGTCCGTGGGCCGAGCGTGCTCGTGGAACGTGAACTGCAGGCCCGCTGGGGCGAGGAGTGCGGATGATCGTCCCAAAAGGTGCGGTGGTGGCCACTACCGTTCTGGCCGGCATGGCCCGGGTCTCACACATCGACCCATCGTCCGGTCGCGCGGTGCATGACGACCGCACAGAGGCCGGTCGCGCGGTGGGAAGTGGCCGGACCCTGATCGATCCTTGGGACGACTTCAGCCCCGGCCGTTGGCTGTGGTTTCTCGCCAACGTTAGGGCGCTTCCGGACCCGGTACCTGCCGTCGGCCACCAGGGATTCTGGCATTGGGATATCGAGGTCGGATGATACGCGTCAGCCTCTGCCCAGAGACGTCGGAGGTCCCTCACGCCAACCGATCCAACGACATGGGCTTGGCCGGATGCGGGCCAGACCACGGGGTGTTGTGTGTGCTGTGTTAGAATGTGGTCACATTCGCATATCAATATGACCATTGCGTGGCGGACAGTATGACCACATATAGCATCCGGGAAGCCAAGGCCCGTCTCAGCGAGATACTTCGGGACCTGGACCGCGGCGAGGAGGTGATCATCACTCGCCGGGGAAGGCCGTGCGGACGGCTCACCGCGGTGGATACTGCCGTTGACGACAGACCCTCACTGGCCACGCTGCGGGGCGCCCTGTCCGACCTGCCTGACGCCGAATACCAGGACTTCCAGGACATCAAGGGCATCTGGGAGACCCGCGCGGAACTACCCGAGGAGATGACCGGAACACCCGATGGTTAGCCGGGCCCGGTTCGTCACGGACACCCATGCTCTCTGGTGGTACTTCCGCTCACCGGAGCGCCTCAGCGCCGCCGCCAGCGCGGTCTTCCAGTTGGCGGAAACCGGCAACGCCACGGTGATAGTCCCCGCCATCGTAGTGGCGGAGTTCTACTACCTGTCGGTGAAGCTGGGCCATCCTCTGGAACCGTCCACCTTCCTGGCGGCGCTGGACTCGGTGGGCGGGATAGAACTGTCCGAACTGGGTCGGGCGCAACTGGAGAGGCTGGGTCGATTCCCCGAGGTTCCGGAGATGCACGACCGGCTGATCGCCGCGGAAGCGGACGTAATCGGCGCTCCGGTGGTGACGCGGGATGAGGCGCTGGCGGCATCGACCGGGATATCGACCATCTGGTGATCGTTCCGGTTGGGTCGCCGTAAGGATCGCTTTGCCGGCTCTTCCGGTATCTCGCATCACAATCGATGAGTGCGGGGCGATGCTCACGGGAGGGACATGGAGGCCGCGATGACCGATGACCAGGCGCGCCGTTTCGCCCAGTGGCAGGACGGCCTGACCCTCGACATACTGGAGCGGTCTATTCCGGCCATCGCCGACGACCTGGCCGACTGGTACTGCCGCAACCACCGGCCCGCGCTGGATCCGGCGTCGTTTCCGGAGCAACTGCGCGCCGCCCTGCTGCGGAGGATCTGCGCCTGGTGCGGCGAGCGGATACCGGCCGGCCACGGTTTCGACACCCGTGCCGGCGACCTGAAAGCCTGCGGGCCGGCGTGCTGCGACCGCAACAACGAAGCTCACGGTGTTTGACTCGGCTCTGCAATCATGGACATCCACGACGAGATCACCATCCCCGGCCAGGAGGCCCGCCACGGCGACGCTCCCGCCTGGCTGACCGCCAGCCCGGCATGGGCGGCGGTGAAGGCGCAAACGGGAGACGGCCAACTGTACCTGCACCAAGCCATGGGGCTGGAGCTGGTGGGCCAGGGCCACAACCTGGTGATCAGCACCGGCACCGCCAGCGGCAAGTCCCTGGTGTTCCAGGCGCCCACCCTGGATCATCTGGCCGCCAATCCCAACGCCACGGCCATCGCCATCTACCCCATCAAGGCACTGGCCCGGGACCAGGTGATACGTTGGCAGAACATGGCCGAGGTCGCCGGCCTGGACCCCGCCAGCATCAACCGCATCGACGGCGACGTGCGCGACCTCACCGAGCGCCGCCAGATATTGCAGCGCACCCGCCTCGCCCTGATGACCCCCGACGTGATCCAGCAGTGGCTGATGGCCTACTCCGAGCCCCTCTATGGCAAACGGCCGCTGCGTCATGACCTCAGGGAGGTGCAGAACACCCAGTACAACGTGCGCCGGTTCATCTCGAACCTGGCGTTCCTGATCCTGGACGAGGCCCACACCTATGACGGCGCGCTGGGCACCCACTGCCTCTACCTGCTGCACCGGCTGCAGCAGAAGCGCAAAGAGCTGATGTCCCAGTTCGAGGCGCTGCGGGTCATCGCCGCCAGCGCCACCATCCACAACCCGGCCCAACACCTCGAAACGCTCACCGGCCTGCCCTTCCAGGTGGTGGACGACCGCTACAACGGCAGCCCCCGCGCCGAGCTCACCGTGCAGCACGTCGTCGGACGGGATCACCACGACGAAGGCTGGCGCGATTTGCAGGCGGCGGTGCGCGAGGTGATCAGCGAGGACCCGGACCGGTCGTACATTGCCTTCGTCGACGACCGGCAGCTGGCGGAGCGCGCCGCGGCGGGCATCGAGGCGGCCAGGAGCATCACCGAGGACGCCATCATCGTGGAGTCCCGGGACGCCATGGCCTACCGGTCCGGGCTGATGCGCCGGGAGCGCATCGAGGACGCGCTGCGTTCCGGGGACATCCGCGGCCTGGCCAGCACCAGCGCCATGGAGATGGGCATGGACATTCCTGACCTGCAGGTGGGCTTCAACCTGGGATTGCCCCACTCGGTGGGACGCCTCAAGCAGCGGGCCGGACGGGTCGGAAGGACCGGTCCGGGACGGTTCATCATCGTGGCCCCGCGCCACGCCCTCCAGTTCCACGAGAACAGCCTGGCGGCGTACTGGGAGCAGCCGGTGGAGCCGGCCCGGCTCTACCCGTCCAATCCCAACATCAAAAACACCCACGGACGCTGCCTGGCCAAGGAGACCGATCTGAACGGCATGGAGCGCGCCATCCCGTCGCCGACGGACGCCTGGCCGGAGCAGCTCCCCCAGACGCTGCGTGAGATCGCCCGGGGCGACCACTACGCGCCGGAGTTCCAGACCGGCGATCCCCAGCAGCCCCACCGCAATGATATTCGTGATGCCGCCGACGGCAGGGCGCACATTGTGCAGCTGATGCCGGGCGGCGAGGGCGAGCCCCTGACCACTGAACTGCTGACCAGCGAGGTTACCCGCCGGGAGGCGGCAAGGGACGCCTATCCGCTGGCCACCTACCTCCACGCCAAGCAGAGCTACTCCGTCCTGGCCTGGCGGGAGACCGGCGGCGAGACGGTGATCACGGCGCGCCACGCTCCGCCCCGGGAGACCCGACCCATCGTCCGCAGCGGCGCAACCGTCACGCTGCAGCAGCCTCGCGTTTCCGAGCTGGGCCACCTGGAGTACTGCACCCACGCCCAGGCGGTGGCCTGGGAGCGCATCGTGGGCTGCTCCATGCGCGAGCCGGGCGACGGCGAGTGGCGAGACGTCCACTACGGCGCCGAGGGCATCCCCGAGGTGGAGACCAACCTGCGGACCACGGCCACGGTGATCATCATCTGGGAGGACTGGTTCGACGACGCCAGCACCCGGCGTGACGTGGCCCGGGCGCTCCGCACGGTGCTGTGCAGCCGGGAGTCAATCCATCCCGCCGACGTCCGCACCACGCACCAGAACGTCCAGGTTGTGCGGGACGGACGCAGCAGCGAGGTGCAACGCGCCATCGTCCTCTGGGACAAGGTGGGCGGCGGGCTGGGACTGTCGAAGGTCGTGGCCGACAACCTGGGCCGCTACACCCAGGCGCTCCTCGAGATCGCCCAACAGCCCGGCCAACGCTCTGAACGGGAGCGTCTGCTGCGGGAGGATACCGCAGCCCTGCTGCACCGGTGGGCTGCCGCCGTGGCTCCCGACACGCTGGCCCCCGAGCAGACCCCCACCATCACCGAGTACGGCGGCACGACCTTCCGCAGCCAGCTGGAGGCGCGGTGGGCGGCCTGGTTCGACCGGCGGGGCATCGACTGGGAGTACGAGCCGGCGCGGTTCGGCGGCTGGACTCCCGACTTCCGGCTGGTGTTGAACGGGGACGATATCTACGCCGAGGTCAAGCCGGTGAGCGAGTTCCCCATGGACGTGGCCCAGCGGATCCTGAACGCCGGCTGTGCTGCTGACGTGCTCATCCTGGGTCAGGGACCCGGTCACGCCTGGCGGTACCGGGGAGACGGGTGGGCGGCCATAGACTTTCCCGACTGGCAGCGCCCTCCCTGATGGCGGACATCTCCCCGAGGGTTGGAACGTCAGCAGCTGAAGAGCGAACGCCCGCGGCGAAGATGAAACTCGCCGAGCACCGGGGGACCCTGGGCCCGTTGGCCTTGCCGCGCACCATCCGGGAATCCCGGTCGGCATTCTCGGGTCGATTACGGTAGGGGCAGGATAGTACGCTAAGGGGGAATGATGCCGATTGAGTGTGCGGTAGACAGTTGGTCTTGAGACGGAGCAGATCTCGGCGAGATCGCTGATGGAATACTCGCCAGTGACGTGCATGCGGCAGAGTTCCCGCTGCTGTCGGTCGGACAGTTTGGGCTGCTTGCCGCGCTATTTCCCCTTGTCGCGGGCGATGGCCATGCCCTCGCGGGTGCGCAGGCGGATGAGATCGGCCTCGAACTCGGCGAAGGTGGCGAGGATATTGAAGAACATCTTGCCCATGGGATCGTCCGGGCCGTAGAGCGTGCGGCCGAGGGCCAGTTCCACGCCTCGTTCCAGAAGTTGATCGGCGATGGCGCGGGCATCCGGAACGGACCTGGCGAGGCGGTCGAGTTTGGGGTGGCGCGGCATCATGGCCAAAGAACTGGTTTACGCCGGGACTGCCGAGCCCTTCGCGGAACCGAACGGACTGCCGGAAGTGGCGCTGATTGGAGCGGATCCCAGGTGCTAAAGTTTCGGTAACATTCTTCGGTGAGGCAACAGGGAGGCATTCCCTAATTGTCGTTAATCAGTTGTCCATAACATTCGCTCTTTCGTTTTCGTGGCTCTACCAGGCGCCGGCGGGCCAACTACCCCGGACGCGTGATCGCTTTGTTCGGGTAGGTCACGCCAGCTCCGG
This sequence comes from SAR202 cluster bacterium bin87, assembly GCA_002238825.1. GTDB lineage: Bacteria > Chloroflexota > Dehalococcoidia > Lucifugimonadales > UBA3495 > Bin87. The sequence goes on from MPNC01000026.1 coordinate 15,517, forward strand.
GCAGTCGCGGCATTTCCAGTTTCCGTTTGTTCAGGAGCGAAGCATGTGCTATTGACCGCAGGCCAACCCCTTGCTACCTTCGTCCTTGCCACAGAGCCTCTACAGGCTTGCCTTACGCCGTCCGCGGCGTACCACGCTGAGCTTTCCATGACGAGAAGGGCATTTCTCATGCCTTCCTTGCGGAAGTTTGGCGTGGCTTAGGGGCTCTGTGGCAAGTGACCCATCTGCGTCTTCGCAAGGGAGGTGCCACATGGCCCACTTCTTCAACGGCGTTCGCCGTTACCCGATCTGGAATCGCCAGCTCAGCACCCACTTGGTGGTAGCGGTCGGCCTGACTCCGCTGTTCGCCCTGATGGCTATCTGGGGCTGGTATGCCAGCGTCGATGAGGTGGAAAGCCGGAGCGCAGATGAGACGCAAAGTTCGGGCGATGCCCCAGCTCTCACTCCAGAGAATGAAATAGATTCAGTCGCGGCGCTGGGCGCTCGTCCCAAGGCATCGGGGCCGTCGCCGCCATTCGACGTGACGGGACAAGAACCCTCCTTGTCACCGATGCTGGCTTCAGGCAGGCCCTCCAACGTCGACAGCCTGGACATCTCGCGCGACACGTCACCAGCGGGGTTGCCTCCCACTGACGGACGTCCCAACGGCGTTGCGCCGGCTGACGTGCAAGACGGTGATGAGCCGTTCAGGGTCGGAACGCAGCAGGTCGTGCCGCATGTGGGCAAAGGGTACGGTTTCCGCGCCATCGCCGCCGGCTTGGAGCATACCTGCGGCATTCTGGTCTCTGGTCGCATCCAGTGTTGGGGAGGAGTTGGGGTCGCCAGAACGGCGCCGCCGGCAGGAGCATTCCAGTCGGTGGACCCGGGCGTGCATTTCACCTGCGCCGTGCGACAAAACGGAGAGATCGCATGTTGGGGCCTCGATGCAGACGGACAATCCACGCCACCGGAAGGGTCCTTTGTTTCCGTCGCGACCGGCCACGACCACGCCTGCGGCCTCCAGGGAGACGGACGCATCGTGTGCTGGGGCAGAAACCGCGGTGGAGCCGCCGAGCCTCCCGTCGGCAAGTTTGTGACTTTCGACGTGGGCAATTGGCACGGCTGCGCCATCGACCAAGACGGCGCAGCCGTCTGCTGGGGCAACAACTGGCACGGTCAAACCGACGTCCCTGAGGGAGAATTCCAGTCAGTATCGGCGGGGAGTGAGCATTCCTGCGGCATTTTGAAAACCGGTTCCGTCGTCTGCTGGGGCGGGAGCGGGAGCGGACAGACCGATGCGCCGGGAGGAGTTTTCCAGTCTGTGAGCGCCGGCGAGAACGACACTTGCGGTCTCCGCGCAGATGGCGTCATCATCTGTTGGGGCAGGAACGATTTCGGGCAATCCGGTCCGATGGAAGGGACGTTCAGCTCGGTGAGCACCCACTATGGTCACACCTGTGGCCTCCGGACCGACGGTGTCGCCATGTGCTGGGGACGGGAAATTGGCGTTCTGGGCTTCCCGGTAAGCATCAGATCCGTTGCCGTCAGCAAGGGCGTAGTCAACCGTCCACGGGATTTGTTGTCACGGACACTGCACCATTGCATGATATCCGCGGACGGAGCTGTCCAATGCCAAGGTCCCAGTAGTGCTGATGGTCAAGTAACGCCGCCGAGCGGTCAATTCCAATCTGTGTCCGCAGGCCAACAACACACCTGTGGTCTGCGCTCCGACAACACCGTTGCCTGTTGGGGCGCGAACTACTACGGCGCAACCATTCCGCCGCTTGAACCGTTGCAGTCAATATCCGCGGGATGGCAGCACAACTGCGGAATTCGCGTTGACGGGTCCGTCGTTTGTTGGGGCAAGGACTTCGATGGCGAAGCGTCGCCGCCGGCCGGCCTGTTCCGGTCGATCAGCGCCGGTTATACCCACAGCTGTGGAGTGCGTCACGACAGTGGTGTCGCCTGCTGGGGCCGCAATTGGCTGGGAGCGTCGTCGCCGCTACCTGGCTTCTTTCAATCCGTGAGTTCCGGATATTCGCACTCCTGTGGCGTGCGTGCGAACGGCAGCGTAGCGTGTTGGGGCAATAATGCATCCGGGCAACTGGATGCGCCGGACGGGGAATTTCGATCAGTGACGGCGCTGTACCGCCATTCCTGTGGCCTGCGCTCCGACGGAAGAGTTGAGTGCTGGGGGTCCGACTATCCGGATTTCAACATACCGGAGCGGACGTTCCAGGAGGTCTCTTTTGGGCATTTCCGAAGTTGCGGCATAGACGCCGATGGCATCCTCGAATGCTGGGATAGCGATTCAGAACTACCTGAACAGCCCTCGGAGGCCCAGTTCAAATCTATCACTATCAGTAACCACGGTGTCTGTGGCGTCCTGGTCAACGGACAAATCACTTGCTGGCGGCATCCGAATACCAGCTATTCGGGATACCTGCGCATTGAAGAGGCTGAACCATTCGATTTCGAACCGTCCGAAGGGCCTTTTCAATCTGTTGCTACGGGCACCTTCCACAGCTGCGGCATCCGATTGGATGGCAGCGTCTTTTGCAGTGGGTCGAACACGTACGGGCAGGCCACAGCTCCCGCAGGGAGATTCCGTGCCCTGAGCATTGGGTCCAACTATTCGTGCGGATTGCAGACCGACGGCCAATTGGCGTGCTGGGGACGCAATTATTCCGGCGCTGCGACACCGCCGGCAGGCTCATTCCGATCGCTGAGCTCCAGGCAAGGATGGGCTATCGGTACTTGCGGTGTTCGCGTTGACGGGACGATACAGTGCTGGGGGGTTGGGCCTCACCATCACTCACCCTCTCCACCGGACGGGGTTTTCCACGAAGTTTCAGTAGGATATTCCTACGCCTGCGCCGTGCGCATCGACCAGCGCGTAGTCTGCTGGACATCGCCCAGCCACTCCAACGAAGCCGCCGCCGAAGCTCCCGATGGTCGTTTTCAGTCTGTGAGTGTAGGGTATAACCACTCTTGCGGACTACGCATCGATGGACACATTCAGTGCTGGGGCGATGAATACCAAACAGAGCGAACTCCCACCGAAGGCGGTTTCAAAGCGGTGATTGCGGGACAGCGTGGCACCTGCGGAATACGCACCGATGACACCGTGTTGTGCTGGTGAGTCACACTACCACCAACCATTTCATCCCAGATCGTGACCCTGGAGTTCACCATGCTCAAAACAGGCATCATCGCTATCAGCGTACCGCTGCTGCTGGCCGCCATAGGGTGCGGCGGCCAGCCTGCAACCATAGAGGTCGAAGTTACCCGAGAAGTGCCGGTGACGCAGGAGGTCCCGGTGACGGTGGAAACGGTCAGGAACGTCGAGGTCACCCGCGAGGTGCCGGTTACGCAGGAAGTGCCGGTCACCGTCGTGGTCCCACAGACCGTGGAGGTCACCCGCGAGGTGTTGGTTCCTCAGACCGTCGTGGTCACGCGCCAGGTGTCGGTGACCCGGTCCGCCGCTACGGCAACGCCGGTCCCGTCAGTCGCCCCCACCGCCGAACCGGCCGATGTTGCTGCCGAAACGCCCACGCCGGCCGCAACTCCGTCAGCGGCTCCAACGCCGACGCCCACGTCGCCGGCGCCCGAACCGACGCGGTTAGGCAGCTGGACACTGGATGAGCAGCAACACCATGAAGGGTTCGCGATCCATAGATTCCGGAACGAGGCGCTGGAGCAGACCGGCGTGCGGTCGCCGACACTCACCTACCAGTGCGACACCCGCGGCGGCCGCACCATGTACATCAACTGGCGCGACCCCATCACTGCCGGGTCATCGGACCGTCCCAGCGCTGCACGCGACCCGTTCAGCCAGTACCGCGACATCCCCTACTACGCTCTGCTGGAATACGCAGGCGGGCTCCTGGAGTTTGTGGACGACCTGCGATTGACGCCCAGAGAACAGGAGGATTTGGACGAGATCTGGGACCACATGGAGGACCGGTGGTTTATCGGCCAGGGAGCGTCACACTTGCCCAGCGACCCGACCCCTGAGAATTTGGTGGACCTGCTGCGCGACCGGACGCACCGCAGTGTCCGGATCGGCCTGGCTTTCTACCAGGAACTCATCGACCCGGAAAAGGGGTCGAAGTACGGTCCGCCGTCCCTGGCCGACATCGTGGGCGATTGGATCGTGCTATCGGACCGCACTCAGATCAACAATGGCTCGATGGGGGAGTTGCGCCAGGCTATACGTAACTTGTACTCAATCCCGGTCAACGAGACGGGTAAGAGAATGGTCATGACTGCCACCATTTACGGACCGGGGCAGCCAATGGTGACGGTCGCCAAATGGGACGTGCGCGGCATCCGCCTGGTCAGGTCCCACTGTGAGTCGATCCGGCCGTTTTGACCGCGAACGTAGGAACTGACGTGAGGCCCCCGCTCTGGGCCAAGCAGCTCTGCGTCGAGAACGGAGCAGACCCCGACGGAAGGCGCATTCCTTGCCGTGTGGAGGCCGCAGGCGACGCAGCCTGCGCCGTGCGCGACGACGGCGACAGCCTCTGCCGGCGTGGCCGCGGGACGCCGTCGTGCTGGGAACCTCCGCTGTCCCGACTCGCAATCGGCGGGCGCCCGAAATCACGTTGGCCGCGTCATCCGACAGAGCGCAGAGGATCAGCCTGGCGTTCCGGCGGCACACCTGCGTCGCGTCCTGAATGATCACCCGCTGGCCGGCATTGCGATGGGTCAATTCCGGACCGGCGATCGTGTCGATGGTCTACCATTCGGTCAGCGTTGACAGTTGCGGTGGCGAAGGTCCCGGGGCGTGGTCGCTGCGAACGTACCCGGGCGGTCACCGATCCGAAAATGCTGACATTACCCATGCGAGTCAAATCAGCTTTTTCAGCGGCTATTCGACGAAACGGAATGCCAGCAATCTTCGCCACTGTTTGCTTTGAATCAGCTCCGAGATCCGCCGGCGAAAACCAAAAAGATACGTCGCCCCGGCTAGAACAGCTATTAGTATGCTCAACATCACCATCGGCCATTCGGTCCCGACGATGATCAAAACTACGCAGACGAGCACGTATCCCGTAGCGGCGCCCAGGACCACGTTGCGAAACAAGATCATGACCAGGGCGATGGGAATGAGGCAGACCGCGGTGACAGCGGGAAACAAACCCAGCGACACGCCCATCAGTACCGCCGCGCCCTTGCCCCCCCGAAATTGCAGGAAAACGGGCCAATTGTGGCCTATCAAAACCAGGGGAGCGGTAGCGAATACGGTCCATTCCGGAGTGTCCATTAGAGACGGGATCACGACGGCCAGCGCGCCCTTCCCGACGTCCAGGGCCAGAACTACCAGCGCGCCCATCATCCCAAGGCGGTGATAGGTGTTGAGCGTTCCCGCGTTGCGGCTTCCCGTTTGCCGCACGTCCTCGCCGGTCTTGAAACGCACCAGCAGGTAGGACGGCGACACCGACCCCACCAGATATGCCGCCACCGACAGCGTTATCCCGATTAGAGTTTCCAATTCTCCTCCAGTTGGGCGCCGACCGGGTTCGAGGGTGATTTCCTGGCCCCGGGCTGGACCGTATGGCTGCGTCAGTTGGGCTCGGCGACCACGCTCCACCACGGTTTCCAACAACCCAGGTGCTAACGGTTTGCCGAGCCTCTGCCCCTACCAGACAAGGTGTTTGCGACGGTGAGGCCGGCTGCGCCCAGGCCAGCACGACGACCAGCAGCAGCAGCAGAAAATAGGGCAACGGGGCTTCAGAAACGACAGTCGGCGGCTCATGAGGTCGTCCACGTTGCATGGGTCGCAGTCATCGCCAGGGATTGTAAGCCCAAATCCACCGCAAGGGTCTGGCCACCGCGAGGAAGATCAGGATGAGAGGAGCCGGATCGAGGCGGCGCGGCCTTGACCCGCGCCAATCCGGCTGGGCACAGGGTGTGATAGCCACGCCGAGGGGATGTTGACGGACCGCGGCGCCAGCGACGGGCGAGATCAGCGGTAAGATTGCAGCGGGAGACACGCGGGGGCGCATGGCGTGAGGGACGGCGGGGCGTTGGGTAGTGCGGTGGGGGATCAGATCCAGTCAGGATGGGATTGGCAGGGCGCGCAGTCTCGCCAGTGCGGAGCTGAATTGGTTCTGTCAGGACCACCCTCTGGGGAGAGGCAGCTTGAGACGGCGGGCCGAGTGGGTGATGCGTCCGGAGAGGGAGAATAAGCGTCGTCGGAGGGTCTTGGTGGTGGTCACCGGCTTGCCCAAACCGACTCGCGTTGTCCAACTACTCAGATTGAGGGCCATGACCCCGTATCGAGTACGGGGCAGGCTCTGTACGGCCAGCCGGCGTTGGGGAAACGCCCCGGTGCGAATCTGGTACATTGCGACGGCGATTTTTGGACCACGTTCGGAGTGCGATGATCGACACGGGACAATCGGCGGTTCGTCTGCCGCTGGTCAACAAGCTGCTTTTCGCTGCCGACCACGTCGGGCTGCAGGCCATGTCCTACTTCCGGCAGCAGTGGGTGCTGTTCTTTCTGGCGCCGCCGGCTATGGCAGGTGTGAGCCGGGTTCCCGACGTGACGCTGCTGGGGTTTGATATTGACGCACGGGTAGTGGCTGGAGTTTTGATCTTTGCCGGTCGGTTCGTTGACGCGTTCACGGACCCGCTGATTGGCTGGTGGAGCGACCGGACGCGGAGCCGGTGGGGACGCCGGATACCGTTCATCCTGTTCAGCACGCCGTTTTACGCGGCGTTCGGAGCGCTGGTCTGGTTCCTGCCCACGGAGGGAAGCAGCTGGTGGAACGCGCTGTACTTCGTGCTGATGCTGGAACTGTTCTTCACGGCGGCCACGATGTCCAGCGGCGCGCTGGAGGCGCTGGTGCCGGAGCTGACCAGGACGCCGCAGGACCGGATGAGCGTGGTGAGCCTGATCTTCCTGTTCGCCGTGACCGGAGCCGGGCTGGGCCTGGTGATGGGCGGTTTCATCAAGGATGCTTACGGCTTCCAGGTCGCGGGGACGTTTTTTGCGTTGCTGGCGCTGGTGTTCCGCTACCTGTCCCTGCGGGCGGTGTGGAACCGAGCGCCGCGCGACGTCATACCGGCGCAGGTTCCATTTTGGCAGGGGCTGAAGGACACGCTGCGCAATTCGCAGTTCGTGGCGTTTCTGCCGACCTTCGTGATGTTCACCACCGGGGTCGGGCTGCTCCAGGGATGGGTTCCGTTTTTCGCGGTGGGCGTGCTGCTGCAGGACCGGGACGGCACGGCGTCGAGCTTCCTGTCGATGAGCGTCATCGCCGGCGTGGTGGTGGCGGGCGTCGTCATCTGGGCGCTGTTTGCGGCGGGGCGGGTCACCAAACGGCGGATCTACGGCGTATGCCTGGTGGTGAGCGGCCTGCTGTTCCCGCTGTTGGGACTGGTTGGTATGGCGCTGCCCGGCGGCCTGCTGGCGCAGGGACTGGTGTTCATGTTCATCGCCGGCATGCCCATGGCTGCGGTGTTCCTGCTGCCCAAGGGGCTGACCGCCGACATCGCCGACTACGACGCCCTGGTCACTGGCGAACGTCGGGAGGCGATGTTCTACGCGACGCAGAACTTCTTTGAGAAGGTGACCTACGCGCTGCCGCCGCTGCTGTTGAGCCTGATATTGCAGTTGGGAGATTCAGCGGAGCATCCCCTGGGGATCAGACTGGCGCCCCTGCTGGCGGGCGCGCTGGTGCTGCTGGGCTTTGCGCTGTGGCCGCGCTACAGGCTGCCGGACACCATCAACCGGGAGACGGTGACGGCGGCGGGACTGCTGCGGCCCTCGGTTTGACGGCGATTGTCGTCATAACCATCTGTTATGAACGCCGCGGCGGGTTGCTTCTCTTTCCACGGGACGGGGATGCATCTCCGGGCAAATTGTGCTTCACGGACCAGGTGGTGCTCGGCGCTGCGGATTGGCGGAATTCTTGCTGTACCTTGGTCTTTACTCTGCCTCGTTTGTCGGATCGTTGGTGTCTCAGCACGCAGTCTGGACAACGGGTCGGGCCTTGAACGCTGAATGTGCCGCAACTGCGACAGAGGCCGAGTGATGCTCGTTCTGCCCTCAATGACGCCTGTTTTTCACGTTGCTTCCGTTTGTACGCTTCGCTACGGATCCGGTTTGGCTGTCGGCCTGTGCCTTGGTTTTCCTGTCCGACGAACTCTCGCCGGAGTTCCTCCTCCATTGCCGTGTTGTCGGTGCGTGGGCGGGGTTTTATCCCCTGTGCCCGGCGTCGATTCTCTGAGTATGGTCGTAGCCATTCCCGGTGTTTTTCAGCGCAATCTTGGCAGCGAGTTTGTCTGTTGATGGTGTTGCTTGGGCAGCTCTTGCAAAGGCCGAGTTCCTTGCGCCGTTGCGCATTCTCCTTGGCGAGTACTCGTTTCCGTTCCTGCCTTTGCTCCTCAGTCAGGTGGAGCTTGGGAGCGTTGGTAGTGGTCTTCTTAGGATTGGGTTGCTTGTGTTTCCGGCGTTTGGTAGGTTTTGCACCCGAGGGGTGCTTCCGTTTCGTGCCGCGTGGCAGTTCGTAATGGAATTGATCTGCAAAAAGCTGTGCTTTGCCTCCTGTATCCCTCGACAATCACCTCTTCGGTGGATTGGGGCTAAATCATCCAGAATCAGGCGGAGCCTTATACCAAGCGTGGGTAGCGTGAAACGCGCGTTGATCAGTCCAATTCTTCCAAGCGCAGTCCGCACCGCAACTCGCCGTCCAGAGTAAGGCCGCACACGTTGAATGTGTCGACGACAAATATCTCCCGGAATTTTCCCTCCGTCAGCTCGACGGAGTTGACGTCCTCGTCAGGTGTGCAGGCGGAGCCATTGGAAGACCGTTGACATCCACTCCAAAAGATCCAGCACGTCGCATCGCCTTCTTCTCTTATTCCACAGGCCAGGTTGTCCTCCACGCTCACCGAGACAAACTTTCCCGGTGGCCCCCCGAGAGTGCTGAGCTCACCCGAAGAACCAGCCAACCAGCAGATTATCTCGCCGTCAATCCTCACGCCGCAGGCTTTGTCACGGCTGTCCAGGTCCAGGGTCTTGAATCTGCCCTCCGGTCCGGGGAGCAGTTCCGATTGGGCCGTTTCCCAGCAGGCCACAGCGCCGTCGTCGCGCACTGCACAAACGTGTTCGTCGCCCGAGTGGATAGAAGCGAACTTGCCGGCAGGTGGCGGCGGCAGGTCATGGTCAGCGTCCTCCCAGCATTGCACCGCGCCGTCCTGAAGAACCCCGCAGACGTGCCGCCGACCGACGCTGACGGACCGGAAGGTTCCCGTCGGCGGCATGGTCTTGCCAATTTCGCCGCGCCCCCAGCAGGCTACGCCGCCGTCCATCCGCACCCCGCAGGCAGTGCCTGAGTTGACGCTGACCGATTGGAAAGTACCCGATGGAGGGATGGCGGGTGATTCCTCCAACGGGTCTCCTGCCCAGCAGATCACTGCCCCATCGGAGGCAACACCGCAGGCAGTACGGCCCGCGATGGAAGCTGTGGTCAGCCTGGGCAACGGAACCTCGCCGGCGGTGGCGTCCGACCAGCAGAATTGGCTGCCGTCCGACCGGCCGCCGCATACGTACCTGTCGCCGGCGGTAAGAAACGAGGCTTGAGTCAGCTTGGCAAAGTAATCGTAGCCCCGGCATTCCAGGCGACCGTCGGCATGTAGCCCACACAGGTTCGCTTCTCCGGCCGCCACCTGCCGGAAGTCTCCCGACCATGACTCGCCAAACGGGTTGGACCCCCAGCACACTATGGAGCCTTGCGCAGTCACGCCGCAGGAATAATCGTCGTCGGCTGAAAGATGCCGAAACTCCCCGGCCGGCGGCGCGGCCTGCCCACCATTGTTGTTGCCCCAGCATACCGCTCCGTCGTCGGTTGCTACTCCGCACGTGTGCTCCGAACCGGCCGAGACCAGCCGGAACTCCCCATCCGGCGGGGAAGACTGACCATACTCGTCACTGCCCCAGCAAACGATTTGGCCCGATGGCCGCAGGCCGCAGGTATGCGCCCTGCCAGCGCTGAGGGACGCTAATTTGCCATCGGGATGCGACAGCTGGCCGCGGAAGCCTTCGCCCCAGCAGACCACGCTGTCGTCCAGGAGCATCCCGCAGGCGTGTTCGTCGCCTGCGCTGATCGATTTGAACCCGTCCGCCGGCAGAACGCCGGCAAGGACTTTTTCGTCGTCCCAGCAAATTGCGCTGTTATCCGTTCGTACCGCACAGGTCTGACGGAAGCCGCCGATGCTGACCGACCGGACATTGCCCAATGGCAACCAAGGGTAAGCAGAATAGCCGTCACAGAGCAAATCCGCCTCGGAACTGACGATGCACCGCTTGTTGCCCCCCACGCTGACGACCGTTACTTTCGGTGCAGCAATCTCACGTTCCGCGTCCCAGCAGAAATCGGAAATACCGTCGCGGCTCAGGCGAGAACCGCAGGTGAGGGACGAGTCGCCACTGGTCAGGCCGGCATAAGAAGAGGTCCTGTGGTTCAGCCCCAGCGAGTCCACTCCCCAGCATACGACGCTCCCACCAACTTCAGTGGCGCAGACTTGCTGGAGACTGGTGGCGATCGACGTGAAGCTGCGTCCCGGCGGTGAAGCTAATCCGGTGGACGGGCTGGATACATCATTGTGTGCGCCCCAACAGGCCACTGATCCCTCGGTCCGTAATCCGCAAGTGTGCCCGAAACCCGCGCTCACCGACTCGAACGTTCCCGACGGCCAATTCCAGGTGTCTCCCCAGCATTCCAGGGTTTCGTCGGTGCGAATCCCGCAGGAATGGTAGCTGCCGGCGCTGACCGACCGGAACTCGCCCTCCGGTGGTGAGGCTTGACCTCCGCCCACAGATGACGAGCCGAAGAAAAAGCCACCCTCCGATTCATCTTGACCCCAGCATGCAACTGTACCGTCAATGCGTACTCCGCAAGTATGGCGGTCGCCGGCGCTGACCGACCGGAACTCGCCCTCTGGTGGCCTGGCTTGACCCACATTGTCGTTGTCGTCCCATTCGGTTCCGCCCCAGGCAAACCAGCACTCCACCGACGCGTCGGGACGAATTCCGCAAGCGTGGGCCCCGCCAACACTGACCGATTCAAACTGTCCCTCCGGAACCGGCAGTTCCGGGCCAAAGTAGTGCAAGAAATCAAGGGTGGGCCAGCAAGCCGCAGCGCCATCGGTTTTTACCCCACACGCGAAGACTTGGCCGACGCTGATTGACGCGAACCTGCCTGTGGGCAGGTGCGGTTCCGCTCCCTGCAACGGATTGTATTGCAACCCCAGGCATACCACGAGGCCATCCTCTCTCAGGCCGCAGAGCGGGCCTTGACGAAGCCACAAAAGGGATGATGAATCCACCGAGACCATATCGTAAAAACCCAGCGCCGGTCCCGATTCACTCCTGGGGCGGGGTTCAGATGGTGTGGGCCCAGCGCCGGACGCAGAACCGGGCTTAGCGCTCTGGCGTCCGCCCGCGGCTACCGATGAGAAGGTTATCTGTCTGGGCTCCGTGGCGTCCACGGCATCTCCAGGCCAGCGCACCAACAGGTAGCAGACCTCATCGGGGGCGCCCGTAATGTACCCATCCCCACCGGCATTGGCCTGATACGCCCTCACCACCGTGTACGCGTTGCTGTCGGTGCTGCGTATCACGAACCACCGGTCGTCGTCAGCGTCGGTGTAAAAGTCCTCGTAGCCGATGCGGCCGTAGTCATTTTCCTGCAATGAGCCTGCGTACCCATGCGTCGGCCACGAACTCGGGCAGGGTGCGTCGGCGCTGGCCCATTGCGGCAAAAGGGCGGCACCGACCAGAACGCAAATCAATGCCACAGTGGCGGTTACGCTGACCCTGATTGATGAGGGCATGGGGCCTGCTCCGAAAACCTGTCTCAAGCGGTGGGCGCTTGCCCCTCTACCTCGGTCCACTACGGCGGCTCGCGAGTCGCTACGAAGCTCAACCCTTCCACGGACACCAGGGCATTGCGGTAGGACCGTTCCCTGGACGGCGCGCCAACCCGTCAGGTCCGGGTGTAGACCGCTGCTGCCGCCGGCGTCCAAGGGACGCTCTCGATGGAACGTTCAATCCGGTAACGGGCAGTGTCCGCCACCGCCAGACTGAACTGCGGAAAACGCGTTCCGCCCAGTGATCAAGGTATGTTCCCGTGCAACATGGCGAATGTTATCACATCGTTATTATCAACGCTTGAATATGATTACAAACATGCAGACAATTGGCCTGCTTTGGGAAGGTCCGGTCCGTAGTTCCTCTGGTATGGCATCCATGATGTTCCGCAAACTGGCGTGCTGGCGGACGGTGATGCAGAAACGTACACTCGGATTGCAGCAGGCGGGGACAATGGCGTGGTTGTAGAAGCCACTGTCGGCCCGGATGTCCCGCGTCAACTATTCTTGCCGATTTATCGTCGATTAGTTTCGCCTCTTCACTTATTCTGCTTGGCCCTGTTGCTGGGCGGCGTCAGTCCCGTAGCTGGGAACATCAAACTCCAGGATCCCGAGGGCGCGGTTGTGCCGGCATCTGGATCAATTTGACACCAAGGCCGGGAATGCCGCATTGTTGGCCGCGAACGGCCCCGAGCGCGTTTTCGGGGCCTTGAGGTGGAATTTTGCCGTACTGACGCGAAAACAGCGTCCTGGTGCGCCGTTGGGGTGGAATTGGAGCTGGTAACTAAGCAGGCCGACCCGTAGTCGGCGCGGCCTGCTCTTCTCCGCGTCTCTGGATCGCTGACCGAGCCGCCTACTTGAACAAACATGTTGCTCAGAGGCGGCCGGTTTTCGTTGTGGCCCGCACCGGAGGCAGATGATGAACATGCCGTGGTGTCCGGTCAGAACTGGAGGTTGCTATGGCATT
>MPNC01000011.1 GCA_002238825.1 SAR202 cluster bacterium bin87
CCGTGTTCATGCGCCGCGCCGAAATGTGGAACTCTAGGCAGTAGCCGACTACCGACGGGTCGGTGTCAGATGAAATTCTTGGCGAACCATGAAAAGCTTTCGCCGTAGACCGCGGCTTGCGTTGGGCGGCGTCGATGGCCGTGTGGCCGTCCGGCGGTGTGAAGCCCTGCGGTGTGAAGCCCTGCGGTGGTACCGGCGGTCGCCGGGCCGGCCGCAGCTCGAAAACCCAGGGCATTTGGTGCGGGAAACAAAACCTGCAGCCGTGTCGGCGGCCGACGTGTCTGGTGGTCTGCACTTTGCAGATTGTTTCCAGCGTGCCCGGCTTCGGCCGTAGACGGCCCCGGGTCGAAAGCCATTGGCCCGTAACGAAGATGGCCGCCCCGTTGCCAGGGTGGCCGGTGTCGCCGTTTCCTGTAGCGAAGTACCCGATCCCTTGCTTGTTGCTTACGTTCGCGTCCTCCTGGGGCTCATCCATGCAGCGCCAAACCAAACCGGCCGCCCCTTCGTCGGGAGCGGCCGGTGTGACCGTCTGGTTGCAACCGTGGCGGTGCCTGCCCATTGGCTGGCGCCGCCGCCAGTGGCCCCGCCCTACGCGCGCCGACTGCGGGTGGCGTGTCTGAAGCTCTGGTTGAAGCTCTGTTCCTGTCGCCTTCTCGCACGGTCGAAACGCCTGGCCAGGCCTGCCATGCTCTTCAACTCATGACGGGTGCTGCCAGTGAGAAGATCGGGGTTCGATCCCATTGCGCGCCGTATCGCCCGTTTCGACGCCCGCCGCCCGTCGGGCAGGTTGACGGGCCTGCCCTGTTGCAGTACTTGATTGAGTACCTTGCGGGCTTGACGTTTTTTCATGGTCAGGCCGTTCCGATTGCGGTTCTGCCGTTGGTCGGCACGGCTATCAGCCAACGCACGCTGCTGAGGCGGCGCGGCGTTGGCGCCGCTTGTTCCCATTCGTCACCAAGGCTGGGCAGCCCGTTGTCTTGGATCATCGACGCAATGCCACCCGTTTATCGGGTCTCGGCTCCATCGGTGTGGTCTTCCAGCGGGTACCACCAGACAGTACCTCGGTCGATCAGTCCCTGTATGTTGTGGTCGTTGCGCGCGCTGGCGACAGCGGCGTGAGCCGGCTGTCCCGTGAACCGGGTGATGTAGTCGGCGTTGCGCCGAGCCCGGTCGGTGTCGCGCAAGTCCGCGGTGTACGATATCTCGACGGGGATGAATTCAAGGTTCCCTTCTTGGTCCGAAACCTCGAGTACCAGATCCGCGCGGGTGAAACTGATCAGATCGTTCTGGGCCACGGATCGAGCGCCGGGGTGTTGGCTCATCTGAACCAGGTCGGAGTTGCTGAGGACGCGGACCAGGGTGAAACCCATTGCCATGGCGATGGTGGCCGCTTCGTCAGCCACCTGGCTTTCCGAGAACCGGTTCTTGAAGTGGGACAGGTCGCCCTCTATGCGGTCGAAGCGAGAATCGACCCGCTGGTTGAACTGTTCCTGCTGGACGATGAACCCGTCGACCCGCTGGTTGAACTGTTCCTGCTGGACGATGAACCCGTCGACGCGCGCGGCGAACGCGGCAAAGCGTTCCGGCAGAGTGATCAGTTCGTCGGTGAGTATCAGCCGTCGCGCCTGTTCGTAGAAGTGGGCATCTTCCCGGAGCAGGCGCAACAGGTCTTCGGAAGTGTTGATGGTCGTCATGGCGGATTCCCGATTGTCTTATCTTACTATGCGGATGCCGGGGTGGGAACTGTGGGCGGCGTTCGCGAGTTGACCCGATCATTGCATCCTCAACGGCGGACAGGCACCGTGCGCCGCTGGTACTGCCTGGCGCGCCAATCCTTTAACCACGGCGCTGCACTCATCCTTTCGGTGGATTGGGGGTAAAGTCGAGCAAAGTGATGGCAAAAAGCATAAGCCAGTCTCGATAAGGGAGCGATCATGCTCTCTTTCAAGCATGATCGCCCCGTGCTCGCCGGGGACCGGACGTGACGTCGTCATGGCAACGGCAGGCAACCTGCCGGCGCGTCAGCGAGTGGTAACATGATTGAACGTTTCTGCACGACCAAAGATGACGATGTGCGCACATTGGAACGGCAAGGATTTGCAGTATGAGTGAAGCCGCGGAGGCCAGGAAGGTGCTGGTGGTGGACGACGAGCCGGACGTGGAGCCGATGTTCCGGCAGCAGATGCGTCGCGAGGTCAGGGCCGGTCGGTACGAGTTTCTGTTCGCCCGGTCGGGGCGGCACGCCCTTGAGGTGCTGGCAGAGCATCCGGACGTGAGGCTGGTCATCACCGACCTGAACATGCCGGAAATGACCGGGTGGGAGTTGCTGGACGCGCTGGGGGAGCAATGGCCCGGGGTGCCGTCGATGGTGGTTTCGGCTTACGGGAATGAGGAGAACGCCAGGCGTGCCGAGGAGAGCGGCGCCCAGGGGTTCGTGGTGAAGCCGGTGAATTTCAGGGAACTGCGGGAGAAGGTGGCGGCTTCGCTGGAAGGCAGGGCCGACTGAGCGACCTGGTCAGGCCAGGCGCCCCGGTGAGAACCAGCGGGCAGGCGTCATTACCGCAACGCGCGGTCGCGTTCAACGACGAGCACGGCGCGCTGGGATCCGCAGCCCCGACACATCTCGCGGAACCGGTGGGCGTGCGGGTCAGGCAGGAATGGCGGGCTGCGATGCACGATGCGGATCACCGCATTGCGGCACCTGCTGGCATGGTCGTGGACGCCGAAGCCGTTGGCGTTCTGAATGCTGACAAACCCGGTGGCCAGCATCCGGCGCGTTACACTCCGGACGGCTCGCGCACGGTGTAAACTTGCGCCGCTGCAACTGATGTTGGGCGCTTATTTCCGTTTGCGTCGGACGGACGCACCGAGAGTTAGCAAGATGCCATATCTGGTTGGACTGGCCATCGTGGTCGCAATCGCGTTGGGGTTCTGGTTCTATGGCAGGAGGAACGCCCGCCGCGCCAGAGGCAGCGACCTGACGGAACTGCGCCAGGCTGAGAACAAGGTCAAGGTGTCGGACCCAATCATGCGGAGGGACATCGACATCCTGGAGCGGTACGGCTCGGACCTGTTGCAGGACGCCATAGAACTCAGGCGCGCTCAATTGTTACGGGGCGGGCACCCGGACAGCCCGCCCGCCGAGTGAGAGCGCCGCGACATTTGCCCGTTTAGAGCGCTGATCATCGCATTGCCTCAACAAAACCGTTACCCAACGGAAATGGTTGCCCCAAATAAAACGTTACCCCCCGTGCAGTGTACCGCTGTGGTAACGTTTGCCTGTCCTGAGCGCAACCGCGTTGCAAAAGAGTTGGAGGCGCACGTGTGGCAGAGATCAATTTTCAACAAGCATTCAACCAGATATTCGATGACGCCGACCTAAGCATCGATGAACAACTTGACCACCTCATATCGTTGCTCAATGATTTGACACCCGCTTTGCTCGACACAACGTCCCGCTGGTCGGATGTGCAGATAGAAGAGGCGTTCCTGGAATTCGTTGATCCGGAAACCCACAATCAAGGAAGGCGAGAGACGCGATTTCTCATCGCTCTAGCCGGAGCCGCTGAGCTGAAAAGACGGGCTGACCGCGCGGGAGTGACTGTGCTGGAGTACGCCCGTTTGATCAAAGTCGGGAGAGAGATGGACGACATATGACCCTACCACTTTTAGCCCTAATCCACCGAAAGGATGTGGTCACCTTGAGGAGGGAAGGGCAGAGACGTGCCGGATAGAGACGAGGTGGTCTTGACCCGCTCCAATCCGGCTGAGCACAGGGCGTGGTGACCACGCCAGGGGAAGGTGACCGCCGTCAGCGCTGGCGGTTGGGCAGATCGGCCGGTCAGGTTGCCGCCGGCGACACGCCGGTCCCGGCCTGTCGCAGATCCGGTCGGCGATTGGGTCGTGAGGTGGACCGGCAGACGCGGTGGGCGCGGTCAGGAAGGTAGGGGCAGGGCGCGCAGTTTGGCCAGGGCGTTGCTGAACTGGTGTCGCCAGGGCCAGTCCTGGGGCAAATGCAGGATGAGGCGGCGCGCTTTGCGGGCGAGCCGACCGGCTAGGGTGTCCCGCGTCAACCATATTTGCCGATTTGGCGTCAATCAGCTTTGCCGGTTCACCTCCTCGGCCGCAGCAGTCTCGCCGTGTTGCTGTGCTGCGTCAGTCCGGTAGCTGGGGACGTCAAACCCCAGGGTGACGGCGTGGTGGACGACCCGGTCGATGGCCGCGGCGGTGGCCATGGGGTTGGCGAAGATGCGTTCCCACTCGGAGAAGACCAGGTTGGACGTGATGCCCAGGGACCGGCGTTCGTAGCGTTCTGCGATGAGGGTGAAGAGGACCTCGGACTCCTCAGCGCCCTGGGGCAGGTAGCCGAGATCGTCCAGGAGCAGAAAGTCGAAGTTGTCCAGCTTGCGCAGTTGTCTGGGCAGGTCGAAGTCGCGTTTGGCGGCCAGCAGTTCCCCTGCTTCCGCAGGGGCGGGCTCTGCACCAGGCGGTAGGCCGGTGCGAAGAGGACGGAGTGTCCGGTTTCCACCAGGCGGTGTCCCAGGGCGCAGAGCGCGTGGGTCTTGCCGGTGCCGGAGAGCCCGAAGGCCAGCACGTTGACGCCGTGTTCCACGAAGCTGCCCTGGGCCAGATGATCCAGTTGCTGCCGCAGTGCCAGGGGCATCCGGTGATGCTCGAAGGTTTCCCAGGTCTTGCCCGAGGGTAGCCGGGATGCCTGACGCAGCCGGTTGATGCGCCGGTGGCGGCGATCATCGGCCTCCTGCTCCAGTACCTCGAGGAAGGTGGACAGGGCGTCGCCGTGGCCAGCCTCGGTGAAACCCGCCACCGACTGGGCTCCCATGGTGGGCAGCTCAGCAAGAGACAGCAGCCCCTGCCGAATTTCCCTAAAAATGATCGTGAATAAATGGAACGGTCGCCACCGCCGCAATTCCTGTCTACCGCCGTGCCGGTTAACCCATCTCCCCACGGCTAAATATCATCCATTGTGGCCGGGTGAAGGATGCAGACAGAAAGGCGCGTCTCCTGCGAAGCCGCGTCCGGCGCATCATCGCCGTTTGACCCCTTGACGCCGAACCAGTACGCTAAATGCGCATCTCCGGCTGGCATCAACCAGCGCCACAGGACGCCGACATGAACGAAACCAACCGCACCCTGCAGACCGTCGAGCGACTGATCCGCGCACGGTTCCACAAACAGTTCGGCGACCGCTACCGCATCGACAGTATCGTCGGCAGTTCCTTTGACCGAAGAGACCGCGAGGTCGGCTACATTACGGTCTACCTCACCCCCGGCGGCCCGCCACTGGACCACCAGGAAACCAACAACTTCGACATCCTGCTCAAGGAGGAGCTGATTGGCCACGACATACGAGACTGGCCGGCCATCGCCTTCGTAGCCAAGGACCACGGCGTTTCGTGACCGCCTGCCCATTCCAGCCGCCGTCGCCACTGGACCCAACCGTCCTTATCGACAGCGCCGATCACGCCGTCAACAACGCGCCCGCCGGCGGCCCGTCGCGCGAAGTCATACACCGGGCGATCAGTACCGCCTACTACGCCGTTTTCCACGCCGTCAACGCCAGCAATGCCGACATCCAGCACGGCACCCCCACGAACGCCGCCACCGCCAGCGCCTGGACCTCCACCTACCGACGGATGCGCCACGGCTTCGCAACCAGAAGTCTCCGCCGACACCTGTTCCACCTGACCCAAGACGCACGGCTCCTAGCCAACCACTTCACTAACCTGAAGACCGCCCGAGAAACCGCAGACTACGACCCCAATCGGTTGCTGACCATCGGAGACGCTAACTACTGGATCGGAGAAGCCAGGGCCGCTCTGAGTGTCCTGCAGACCATGACTGCGACCGACCGTCAATCCTTTTGCAACATAACTCTGACTGGAACCCCGTAATTTCTCCAACGGCGCAAGCCCCGACCACAGGAGAGCACATCGCCATCTTCCATCAAGCCGCTCAACGCCTAGCCCAGCCGCGCCAGGCTGGGCCCCTGACGGTCTCCGCCGACGCTCTGAGCTGAAAATCACTGCTAACGCCGCTACCACAGGCGGTCAGCATCCCCGTGGCGTGGCAGCCACACCCCACATCCGTCCATTCCGTCGCATCAGGTATTCGCTGGCCCGTTTCCTGAACCTCATGTCTCAGCTGACCGCCGCTGCCGTACCCCTTCGGTGGATTCGGGCTTAGTCGCGGTAGTTGTCGAGTTCGGTCACCGCGTCTTTCTCGAGCAGCTCTTCAAGGACCGTCCGTCCGCGCGTGATGCTACAAACGAATCGGCCGACGGTCGCTAACGTCGTTGGTCTTTCGTCCACGGGTTGTTTGTGTTGGCAGAGTTTGGGCCGAACTCTGCCACTTTCGGCCACCGACGCCGGGCGCCGTTCGGGGCAATTGGTGACCGCCGGCCCCTTTCTGGCAGAGTTCGTCAGGTCTACTATGCCACCATGGACATGCCCCACTACTGGACCGCCGACCAGGTTCAGCGCATCCAGGAGGCGCTGGCCGCCCACAACCGCCACCGGGCCCGCACCGCCGCCCTCATCATGTGGCGCACCGGCCTGCGGGTCTCCGAGGTCCTCGAGCTCGAGTGGCGGGACCTCTATTACGCCGGCGAGCCGGCGACGCTGCTGGTCCGGCGCTCAAAGACCTGCCGGGCGCGGACGGTGCGGCTGCACCCGTCCCGTCCCACCTTGCGGGTGTCCTTGAAGCACAGGATCTCGGAGAGGGTCAGGTCTGGGTCCACCGGACGGTAGGCCGGTTCCGGATGCTCGGGTTGCACGGCGAACCGGGCGTTGTAGCGGGGCAGGAAGTCCTGTAGCACCGCCGTGGTCTGATCCATGGTCCTGGCATCAGCCAGGCGTAGTTCGGTTACCAGCCGGTCCTGGAAGGTCCCCGCCGCCCGTTCCACCCGGCCCTTGGCCTGCGGGCGAGCGAGCGAAGATCTGCCGGATGCCCAACTCCTGCAATGACCTCGTGAACTGGGTGGCTTCCGCCGCGGTCTCCGGCTTTCGGGCGTTGTGCTTGAACACGGCGTGGCGGTCGCTGTACCGCGCCAATGGAATGCCCCAGCCCTCGATCAGGCTCTCCAGCAGGGTGAAATAGCCAGCAGTGGTCTCGCTGGTGCAAAACACGGCGTTGACCACGGCGCTGGTGGCATCGTCCACCGCCAGTAGCAGCGCGAATTGGGGACTCCGATCCTCCAACCAGGCATGATGACTGCCGTCCAGCTGGATCAGCATCCCCGCCTGGGGCATCCGCTGGCGGCGAAAACGGTGCTGCGGAGAGCGCCGACTGCGGGGACTGCCGATGCCCGCCCTGGTGAGAATGCGCCGCACCGTGGGCCGGCTCAGGTCGATGCCTTCTCGCTCACTGAGCAGCTCGGTGAGGTGGGTGTGGTTGGCGCCCTCGTAACGCTCCGTCGCCAGTCGCACCACGGCGGCGGCCTCGCCTGGCGCAGTGGCGTTGTGGGGACGGCGGCCCCGGTTGCCGTGGGCCAGCGCGGCGGTGCCACGCTCTCGGTAGGCGGCCAGCATCCGTCGGGCATGGCGCTGGGTCACGCCCAGCAACTCGGCGGCATCGGCGATGGGGACCTGGTATTCCAAAACGGAGTTGAGCACGGAGAGTCTGGCTAGTTCTTTTTGGTTCAACGTAACGTCCTTCATCAGGACATTTTCGCTGACCAGTTAGCTGATGACAAAATCGTAGAACAGCAACAGATTTACAATGAAGGCGGGTCAGCGGGGGCGCCCTCGACCAGCGGCAGAGTGAAGATGAACCGGGCACCAGGCCCGGCCCGTC
Organism: SAR202 cluster bacterium bin87; assembly: GCA_002238825.1. Taxonomy (GTDB): domain Bacteria; phylum Chloroflexota; class Dehalococcoidia; order Lucifugimonadales; family UBA3495; genus Bin87. Next base: position 7,813 of record MPNC01000011.1, read on the forward strand.
GCTCTCGCCCCGGATGCGGTCCCGTGGGCCTCCACGATCCCCGAACTCAGTCGACCGCCGGAGAAATGGCGCTGCCGCCGGTCAATCCAAAGTATTGAGTTTCCCGTAACATTCTCCGGTGAGGCAACAGGAATCGGCAAGAATGGTTGACGCGGGACAAGCGTGCCGGGGTGTAGAATTTCCAGCAACGTAAACGCGACCAACGAACTCTGCCACCTCGGTTGCGCGGTTCGACATGAAATTGCGGCGCGAGCCATGGGAGGCCGTATTGGCTCCGCTGTGAAGCACTGCTGTCCGTGCATCAACCACTCGCGCCGCTGGTAAGTCTGATCGAGGGCGTGTCCACACTGGTGGTATTCCCGGCCTCTATTGGTTTCACCGGATAGACTGACGCTGTATCCTCACCGCCATGAAAAATCTGGCTAACTTCGCATCCAAGCCCGTCAACGCCACATGGTTCGAATACTTCATCATCGGCGTCATCATTGTCAACGGTATCATACTGGGGCTAGAGACTTCATCCGTCATCAGCCGTCTCTACGGCGACTGGCTATACTTGGGCAACGACATTGCCCTGTGGGTGTTCATCGTCGAGGCCGCGCTCAAGATGCTGGCCCTGTGGCCCCGGCCACAGCGATACTTCCGCGACGGGTGGAATGTTTTTGACTTTCTGATCATCGTTTTCGCCTTGGTGCCCGCCACCGGCCAGTTTGCGATGATCGCTCGGCTGGCGCGGCTGCTGCGGGTAGTGCGGCTCATCTCGGCAATCCGGGACCTGCGCCTAATCGTCGCCGCCCTGGTGCGTTCCATTCCCAGCGTGGGCCACGTCATGATGCTGATGAGCATAGTGGCGTACATCTACGCGATAATGGGACACCAACTATTCCACGAGCACGACCCGGAACACTGGGGCACCCTCGGAAGATCTCTGCTGACCCTGTTCAACATCACCACCTTGGACAACTGGACCCAGATCATGAACACCGCTATGGAGCATCACCCGTGGTCATGGGTCTATTTCGTCAGTTTCGTAGTGGTCGGAACGTTCGTTGTCATTAATCTGTTTATTGCCATCATAATCAACAGCCTGGACGAGGCCAAAGCGGAACGCGCCTCCGAGGTGGACGGGCCGGTTTCACAAGCGGAACTGTTGGCAGAAATCCGAGCCACTCAGGAAGCCCTCAAAAGGCTGGAGGACAAACTTCGGCCAAGCGACGCACAAAGCGACCATCTTGCCGATTGAGAAAATGCTCCACAATGGAAATGACCACTGCGGACGGTCGAATTGTTGTTCGGCGCTCAGTTTCGGTTGATAGTGCCGTCGCGCTGGCAAACGGTACGTAAGGCGCATGAATTGCACACCTTTATAGGAGGGCGGGTGCGTACCGTGAAATCTTCCGCCGTGATGGCTTGGGTGACACCGGCAGCCCACTGGGTGGCTCCCAAGATCCGCTCCGGAGTGGGGATGAAAGATTCGATGGCCTCTGCTGGATTTGTTTCCGCCGTCCAATAAATGTGGGTGCGCGAAACAGGACGCCCGAATTGTTGTTCAGCCATGTGGGCGTAGAGCATCAACTGCCGCTCATATTCCGTTCGGCGCTGCGCAGTCCAGGTTGACCGATTTCCGGTTTTGAAATCAGTGACCTCCAGGGCGCCGTCATTCTCCGTGAGCAGATCGGTCCTGCCCCGCAGCACAAACGCTCCTTCGTCGGTCCGAAGGTCGACCTCGCTGGCGACGATGGAGGGAAACACGCCTGCGTTCGCCCCTACGTATCGGGACACCTGGCGATAAGCCGCCTCAACCGCGTTGCGGCTCTCGGCCGGGCCCAGCAACGACAACGCAGTTCTGCTCTGCTCGGTGACAGTCTGCCTCAGCGGTATCTGGTCCGGTGAAACGCCTCGGAGCACAGCCCGATTTACAACGTCGATACTGCCGTGAACGATATCGCCCACGAGACCGTGGGAAATAACAGGCTCTACGAACCTGTGCTTCCGAAAATACTGATACCGCCTCGGGCATGATCCGTATTTGGCCAAGTCCGCAGTCACGGAGTAGACCGGAGGTGGCGGTGGCGACGCCTTTCGGGGAAATCGCTGTTGCGCCAAAGTCCGGTGCGTGTTGGCTGACCACCGTGGCAGCGATTTCCACAGTTGTTCCAGGGTCGGGGACGGGTTGCGGTTGCCACATAAAACCAGCAGTCGCTCAGCCCTGGTGAAAGCCACATACTTGCACCGCGCCGGTTCCATCGCGTCCGGTCCGGCACCGGCGCGCCAACTCTGAGCGGATGGGGAATCAAATACGTCTGAGCCGCTTTTTCGTGTGACTGGATCGTGATTCAATGAACCCACGGCGACCACAGGGAATTCCCGTCCTTTGCTCTGGTGAACGGTCAAGATTTGCGCGTGTCCCCCCGCCGTTCGCTCGGTTTCGGCAACGCGATGCCATCCCCCGTTCTGGTAGAGCAACGGTAGAAATCTCTCAAAGAAGTCGTACCTCAAGGCCTGTACCCGTTCTCCGCAAATTTGCCGGTGCCCGTAATGCACATGAAAGGCCTCGACGCAGCGAGACCAAAGCGCCAGACTTGCCGCGGTTTTCGGATCGTCCAGCATCGTCGAAAAAGGCTCGACCGATAGGAGGCTATAGCAGTAGTCGTGCAGGTTGCGCGCCAAGGTGTAGCCCCGTTGGGCAGCCTCACGAATTTGTTGGGGCCATCGGAGCAACGCACGGCCTAGCACGGATCTATCATCAATGCCGGCCCGAACTCGTTCGGCCGCGTCCTGAAGACAACGATGGAACGAACCGTCCACTGCGCGGGAGCCATCGCCCCGATGGGAAAAATCACCGAAAACGATGGCAAGACAACCGATCATGAGCCTGATTTCAGGTCTATCGAAGAGCCCACCTTGGCGACCCACAACGTGGGGGACCCCGTGCCGTTGGAATGCCTCAGTGTATGGCCGACAAATGTCGCCCTTGGCAGTGTGGAGCAGCAACGCCACCTGGTCATAGTCTTCGATGACCCCATCCGCTTTCAATCTAACGAACAACCGGGCTAGCTGGTCGGCTTCGTCTTCTGGCGTCCGGCCATCCACGGCCAACACGCTGGGGTACTCTGGCTCAACATGTTCACCGGGAGACCGCAATGCCGCGGCGCACCGGCCAACCGAATCGCCGGTCGTTTTCTCGATCCACTCCGACGCCGTTTCTGCGATTCCTTTATCCGAGCGGAAATTCTCGGAAAGGCGAAGGGTCCGGCAATCTGGAACGGTGGTGGCGAACGAGGCCATGTTGCCCGGCAGGGCGCCGCGGAAACTATAGATGCTCTGGTTGTCGTCGCCGAAAACCACCAAATTTCCGCTGCGTGTGGTCCATCGCCGGAAGATTTTTTCCTGCAGCGGGCTCGTATCCTGGTACTCGTCCACCATCACCTGAGAATGTTCATTGATGATTTCGTCGGAGTCAGGGTCGGAGAGCAGGTCGTGAGCCCACCGCAATAAGTGACAAAAATCCGCGAAGTGCGCCGCCTTCAGAACAGCCTCATATTCAAGGTAAACGCTGGCCAGGACGCTGCGGAAGGGGTCGCGGCTACCAACCATGTCGGTTGGGTTCAAACACTGGTCCACCATATGGTCGAAGGCCTGGAGCAACCCATTGGTGGTATGGGGAGTCGATCGCCAACGGCTGGATAGAATCTCCCGTTGTCTCTTGGTCGTGATGTTAGTCAAATGGCTGTCCAGAAATGCCGACCTGCCGAGGTCGTCCAACACGCTGAACCGGGGAGAGATAATGTGCTGACCATACGCCCGCAGCAGGTTTTGGCAAAAGCCGTGGATCGTATTGATCTGAACCTGCGACCAGTCGGCATGCGGCCGGACGGCCCGCGCCGCGTCGATGAAACGCTTCTCAAGGTCCAGAGCCGCATCGCGCGAAAAGGTGGTAATGACAAGGTTTTCTGGACGCACGTGTTCTGAGGCGAGGAGGTTGATAGCCCTGAGAATTACGGTCTGGGTCTTTCCGGAGCCAGGACCTGCTTTCACCGCTAGCGGACCGGAAACGTGCTCGACCACCGCCTGCTGCTCGTTGGTGAGATGTGCGCAAAGTCGCTCTATTTCTGAAACGGTCATGTTGTTTTCCTCGCATTGATGCGGTTGTCACGGTCGCGAGAGAATGTTGGCTTCGAGCTGGGCTCGGGACGAAAAGATGGATAGGTTTACGGGTGCTGACCGGTATCAGGGGATCGGTTTGTCACTCAAGCAGTTGTCACAAGAGGAGGGCGGAAAAATCCCCTATAATAGTGGTCCTGCGTGAAGTATCACCAGTTGTGATCGGAATGCGCAGTGCTCTGCGAATTCGACCTGAGGGAGTTGGTCCGGTGAAGCGCACATAGTACGGGTGCCGGTATTGCGTTGTCCGTGACGAGTTTGGAGCGGTATATCGTGGTGCTGTTTCACCGAGGGTTCCCTATTACAGTCGGCGTAAATCGTACCCGCTGGCGGCCTGTGCAGAGCGTCGCCGGACCCCATCTGCTCAGCGGCGTACTTATCCACTGCCTGACCCTTGATCTGTTTCTGTATCCACGGAGGGTGCGATCCTTTTGGGCGATTGGGGTTCGTTCCGTCGCCGTCTGTCCGTTGAGGACTGTTGCCGTAGCGAGAGCTGCCGCAGGCCCGGTATCGGCCCGCTCCAGAGAGCTACGTTCAAAGTATGACGATTTAATAGCGACATTCATCGCGATCATCATCAACAGCCTGGACGAGACGAAGCGAGGCAACCTGCAGGAAGGGCTCGAGCCGGTCTCCCGCCAGGACCTGGTGCGCGAGTTGCGGGCTACGCAGGAGACGTTGAAGCGACTGGAAGAGCGGCTGAACGCGGACGACGCCGAGGAAGAGGACCGTCGCTAGCGGCGTCGTGCTCGCACGAACCGGGTTTGCGGCGGGGAACGTCAGAATCAGGATTTGCGGGATTTTATGATTGGACAGGACTGCAGTGCTCTATCACCGTACGGTCCCAATCCTGATAATCCCCAAATCTTGAAAATCCTGATTTTGGCGAATTACGCATGAGCGACGCCGAGCCGTTTCGCACGGGTGGTATCATTGGCCCGAACCACCCGGAGATGGAGGGATTGACGTGCCTTTTGGAGACAATGACTGGCTGGCCCTGACCCAGGAAGACCCGATAGAGCCTGACATCCCGCTGTGCGACCCGCACCATCACTTTTGGGACCGGCGCATGCCGAGCGTGCCCTACCAGCGTTACCTGCTCCACGAACTGATGGCCGACCTTGATTCGGGCCACAACGTGCGGTCCACCGTTTTTGTTGAGGCGAGGTCCATGTATCGCGCCGACGGTCCCGCGGAACTGCAACCGGTGGGCGAGGTCGAGTTCGTGCAGGGGTTGGCGGCAGCCAGCGCCAGCGGCACCTACGGAGAGGCCCGGGCCGCGGCCGCCATCGTCGGCCACGCCGACCTCAAGCTCGGGGATGACGTGGCCCGGGTGCTGGAAGCGCTGCAGGCGGCCAGCCCGAACCGGTTCAAGGGCATCCGGCACAACGTGACCTGGAGTCCCGACCCGCTTATAGAGAACCGGGACACCCAGGGGATCATGTCCAACGAGACCTTCCGCGCCGGAGCCCGGGCGCTGGCCCGAATGGGTCTTTCGTTGGACGTGATGCTGTCGTTTCCCCAGCTGAACGAACTTGCCGAGTTCGCGCGGGCGGTGCCCGAGGTGTCCATCATCCTGAATCATGTGGGCGGAGTCAGCCGCACGGGTATCTACGCCGGCAAGGACGACGAGGTCATCCCGGCCTGGCGGGACGGCATCCAAGCCGTGGCCGAGTGTCCCAACGTCACGTGCAAACTGGGCGGATTGGGTATGCCGCGCTGGGGCTTCCGCTGGCACGCGCGCGCCGAGCCCATCGGCTCTGAGGAGTTGGCGGAGGCCATGACCCCGTGGCTGACCCATTGCATTGAGCAGTTCGGCCCGGATCGCTGCATGTTCGAGAGCAACTTCCCGCCGGACAAGGTCTCCTTCTCGTACAACGTGATGTACAACGCCTTCAAGCGGCTATCCCGGAAATACAGCGCGAGCGAGCGGGCAGATCTGCTCCATGACACGGCGGTTCGGGTGTACCGCATCTCGGCTTAACTCGAGGGCATGACGGCATGAAATACGACGTGATCATCGTGGGCGCCGGTTCGGCCGGCTGCGTTCTCGCCAACCGGTTGTCGGAGGATCCCAGCCGGTCGGTGCTGCTCCTGGAGGCCGGGCCGGATTACACCATCGACCAGCTGCCTGACGAGTTGAAATATGACATGAACCAGGCCGCGTCCGAGGAGGGCGCGGCGCACAACTGGTCGTTTGTCGGCCAGTCAACGCCACAGAATCCGCGTCCCATCCACGTCGCGCGGGGCAAGGTCACCGGCGGCAGCAGCGCCATCAACCACCAGATCGTGCTGCGCGGAGCGCCGGAGGATTTCGACGGATGGGCTGCGTCGGGCAACGACGAGTGGAGTTACCAGAAAACGCTGCCCTACTTCCGCCGTCTGGAAAACGACGCCGACATCCGCGACGATTTCCACGGAACCGACGGCCCGATACCCGTGTGGCGGCACGCCCGCGAGGACTGGCTGCCCCTGCACGCCGCCTTCTACCAGGCCTGCCGGGACCTCGGCTTCCCGGACGACCCCGACATGAACCACCCCGACGCCACCGGCGTGGGCCAGGTGCCCCTGAATAACCCCGGCGGCGTCCGGATGAGCACCGCCATCACCTACCTGGACGCCTGCCGGCACCGCCTCAACCTCACCATCCGGGCCAACGTGACGGTGCGGCGCATCGTGTTTGATGGCAAGCGCGCCACCGGAGTGGAGGTGGAAAGCGGCGGTGACGCGTTCGTCGTCGAAGGAGACGAGATCATCCTCAGCGCCGGAGCGATTGCCTCGCCGCAACTGCTGCTCCTGTCGGGGGTTGGCGCGGCCGAGCAGTTGCGCCCGTTGGGCATCGAGACGGTCCACGACCTGCCCGGCGTGGGTCGGAGCATGAAAAACCACCCGTCGGTGTCCATTGTGTACCGTTCGCAGCCCGACCACCACCTGGCTCCCGACGCGCCGCGCAACCAGGTGGGGCTGCGGTTCACCGCCGAGGGATCGGCTGACCGCAATGACATCCAGGTCCAGCCCACGACGTCGTATCCCGAGAGCCGGGAAGCGCCCAATATCCGCGTGGGATGCCGGCTGGAATACCCCTACAGCGAAGGCGTGCTGAAACTGGCGTCTGCGGACGTATCGATGCAGCCGGACCTGGACTTCCGTTTCCTGACTGATCCTCGGGACACTGACCGGTTCCGCGACGCGGTGCGCCGCACCGTGGCGATTTTCGAGCATCCAGCTTTCAACGACCTGCTGGCGGAACGCCTGTCGCCGACTGACGCGGACCTGGCGGACGACGCTTCCCTGGACGCATGGCTGCAGCAGAGCGCCGGCATCGCCGGTCACACTTCGGTCACCTGCAAGATGGGTCCGGCGGCGGATCCAACGGCCGTGGTGGACCAGTATTGCAAGGTGCACGGCCTGCGGAACCTGCGGGTGGTTGACGCGTCGGTCATGCCCGACATAGTCCGGGCCAACACCAACGCCACCATCATAATGATGGCCGAGCGCGCGGCCGACTTCATCAAAGAAGGAAGTTAGTTACCCACTTCGCCTGGGCTGTCATTGCGAGCGAAGCGCGGCAATCTCGTTGCCGCCAGGAACGCGGTTGCGGCAACGAGATCGCCACGTCGCTGCGTTCCTCGCGGAGACAGGACGGGTACGAATGAGAGATTGTGCCCGGTTGCACGCGCCGCGCAAGCCGGTGGGACGGAGCGGGCCGCTGGTCACTCTATGGCGTGCAGCATGCCGTCGTCGGTCCTGACGTAGAGCCGTTCGCCGGCGAATACCGGGGATATCTGGATGGGGGCTCCCAACGGGAGACTCCAGACCAACTCACCGTTGGAGCGGCGCAGCGCGTAGAGGCTGCCCGCGTCGGTACCGAAGTAGACGCGGTCTCCTGCCACCACCGGAGACCCGAAAATTGCGCCGTCGGCCTCGAATCGCCACGCCTCCGTGCCGGAGATCGCGTCGGCCGCGTAGAAGCCGCCGTTAAAACTACCCGCATAAAGCGAGTCGGCGGTCACCGATGGCGTTGATACCAGGCCCGTCGTAGACCACTGCCCCGTGGCGCGATCGAAGGCGAAATTGGGATCAAACAGCCACATCCTTCCCTTGTGTGCCGGCGGCTTCGGCACGCCCGGCAGCTTCCAGTCCCAGAACTGCTTCCAGACCAGCTTGAACTGGTATTCACCGGCGATCTCCCGGGCGTCGGCATCCACCGCGTGCACCTGCCCGCCGGACGGGAAGTATGCCATCCCGTTGGCGATAGCCGGGGACGCCTTGGTGTTCCCTTCGGTGCGGAAGCGCAACTTGCTTTGCCCGGTCCTGGCATCGAACACGTACAGGTTGCCGAGGTTGTCCGCGGCATACACGTGACCGTCGCTGACGGCCGGCGCCGCACGGACCTCACCCACGATGTCCTCCCGCCACAACACCTCTCCGCTGGCCGCGTCCAGGGCGTTGAGCGCATTGTCACCCGATCCCACGTAGACGATACCGTCGGCCACGATTGGCGACGAGGCGATGGGCCCTCCGGTTTTGACCGTCCAGCGGAACTGCTGGGTGTTTCTGTCAACGGCGATCATCCGATGGTCGGTCAGGCCAACGTAGAGCAGGTCGCCGGCCAGGGCGATCGAATGGTCCAGCGGGCTGGGGACGGTGATTTCCCAGATCTGTTCACCGGTCGATGCGTCCAGGGCGCTGATCTTGAAAAACCCGCCTACGTAAAGCACGCCTTCGTGCACGATGGGCGCGGCTCGGGTCGGAGCGCCCAGATCGTGGGACCAGACCACCCTTCCCGCCGGCTGGGTGGCCACGGTGGGGATGTGACGAGTGAGCTGGAGGTCCCGCCCGACCATTGACCATTGGTCCGGCAGGGAAGCCGAGCTGAGCATGGTGCTGGGCGAGTTGAATAGCAGCTTGATCGGGTTCGGGAAGAAGGGATAGTACAGCCACGCCAGGAAGAACAGGATGACCACTACCACCCCGGTGCGGATCAAGCGCCGCCTGGTGAACCATCGACGTCCACGGGGGTCATGCCGCGCCCATTCGGGGATGTTGGTGACCCGAAGGTCGCACTCCCCGCAGGGTTGTCCGAATTCCTGGCCTTCGGCACCGCACGAGCCGCAGACCGCGGCGCTGTTTGACCCGGCATCGGGTCGGGTGGCTTCGTTCATCGGGGACAGATTAGCGCGTCAAAGGGCTTCGCGGCAACAGTGTCGTTTCCCACCCGGTTGTCGGCCCGGCCGGTGCGGTGGAGTGCAAGGCAAGCGACGGCGCGGATGCGCATACCGCACCCGCGCCGGTCGATGGTCTGGCTGCCTCGATAGATTGTGGGCTCACTGATGACTGCGCCGCAACGGCTACAGGTTCCGCTGCTTGGGGTCCAACTTGTCGCGCAGCCAGTCTCCCAGCAGGTTCATGGACAGGACCGTGAGCAGGATGGCCAGCCCGGGGAAGAAGGACAGCCACCAGGCGTCGGTCACGAACGACCGTCCGTCGGCCACCATCACGCCCCATGCCGGTGTGGGCCGGGAGATGCCGGCTCCCAGGAAGCTGAGGGTCGCTTCCAGCACGATGACGAAACCCACCTGGAGCGTGGCCAACACCACTATGGTGTTCACGATGTTCGGGAAGATGTACCGGAGCATGATCCGCCCATTGGACGCTCCGGACACCCGGGCCCGGGAGATGTAGTCCTGCGCCCGTATGGTCAGCGCTTCGCCGCGAACCAGCCGGGCATAACGCGACCATTGGCTCAACACCAGCACCGCGATCAGTATCTTCATGCTGGGTCCCGCCATCGCGGCGACCACGATTGCCACCACGATGATGGGTAGGGACAGCGAGATATCCACGAGGCGCATCATGAGGTTGTCCGCCCAGCCGCCGTAGAAAGCGGACACAATGCCGAAAGTGGTGCCGATTATTCCTGATATCAGTATCGCCACGCTGGCCACCAACATCGACACGCGGGCTCCATGCATGACCCGACTGAGCACGTCCCGCCCGATGTCATCCGTGCCGAACCAGTGCTGCGCCGAGGGTTCAGCGAAGCGATTCTTCATGTCGCCTTTCAGTGGGTCGTACGGAGCAATCCAATTGGCGCCGAGGGCAGGGATGAGCAGGACTATCACCAGGACAGCCACTGGAAGGATCGGGTAGCGGAACGCTTCCCTCGCGTAACGGCCGATTCGTGATGGCGGACGGGGGCTGCTGAGTTCCGGCAGTGCTATGGCCATAGCTGTTGTCCTCGCTTAGACCGGGTGGCGTCAGTTGTACCGTATGCGTGGGTCGAGGTAGGCATAGGCTATGTCCACCAACAGATTTGCGGTGATGTAGATGGTGGTGAAGGTGAGCATTATGCCCTGCAACAGAGCGTAATCGCTGGACCGCGCCGCGTTGAACAGCAGGAACCCCAAACCGGGCCACTGGAAGACCGTTTCAATGGAAACGGAGCCCACCATCAGCGATCCCAACGTGATCGCGAAGTAGGTCAGGGGGGCGATGGCCGCGTTCCGCAAGCAGTGCTTCCAGATGATCTTGCGCTCGGGAAGACCCTTGATGCGGGCCAGCTTCACGTACTCGCTGTCCAGCACGTCCAGCATGGACGAACGGACCAGCCGAAGCATGGCGGCCACCTGGAACCATCCGATGGCGACGGCCGGCAGGATCAGGTGCTTGATGCCGCCCTTGCCTGACGTTGGGAACCAGTCCAACTGCACTGCAAAGATCCACATGAGGACGATGCCCAGCCAGAACACGGGCAGAGATTGGCCCAGCAGGGCCACCACCTTGCCCGTCCAGTCGAAGACGGTGTCACGGTAGGTTGCCGTGAGGACGCCGATGGGCAAACCGATGGCCACGGCCACCAGGATGCCGGCTCCGGCAAGCTGGATCGTGGCCATGAAACGGTCCGCGATGAGTTGGGACACGGTGAACCTGGGGTACTTGAACGAGTGGCCGAAGTCTCCCCGGACGGCGTTACCAACGTAGGTGAAATACTGGACGTGCAACGGTTCGTTGATGCCCCAGAATTCCTCCAGGTCGGCCCTGACCTCGGCATCGGCATCGTCAGGCAATATGGCATCCAGGGGATTGCCGCCGGCGTGCCCCAGGGCGAAGGCAATCACGCTCACCACCACCAGGACCAGGATCGCCTGGAGGAGGCGCATAATGATGTACCGTTGCATCCTTAACTCCTAGCCGAGTTCACGCGGGTGGGATTGGCAGTGCGCATCGCGATTGTTGGTTGCCCAGCAATCGCGATGCGTTGAGACCGGACTATGTAGCGGTTGGGCGAGGATCAGCAGGGGGGAGCTTCGATCAACTCGTTGCTGCCCAGGTCACCGCCCTCCCAACCTGGGAAGGGCCAGGCGCAGATGATCTTCGGGTCCACGATGGTCTCGATGGGCACCCAGAACAGTGGTATCCACTCGTGCTGGTAGAACTTGATGTCCCCGATCTGGGCCAGGACCTTTTCGCGCGGCACCGGGTCCACGGTGACCTGCAACTGGTGGTACAGGTCCTGCAGTTCGGCGGTCTCGTACATAAAGACCGTGCCGCCATCTTCCTTGGGGGTGTTGAACAGCATGATCTGGGCTTCCACGGCCTTGAAGGAAGGTGTGGTCGCCAGCGCTGTTTCGTGGTTCTCCTTGTTTCTGCGGCGGGCAACGACGGCTGCGCGGTCTTCGTCGCGGAGTTCCAATTCCACTCCGATCTCCGCCCAGGCCAGCTGCATGAACTGGGCAATCTGGGGAAGCTCAGGCGCGCCGGGGAAGGGGTACATCGGAACCGTGATCTTGAACCCCTCGGGGTAGCCGGCTTCGATCAGGAGCTGCTTGGAGGCCTCGAGGTCGAAGCCGTACTCCTCTTCCCAGTCCTCGTCCCACTTGGGGTTCCAGAAGGTGAGGGTGGGATGGAAGGCGTGGACCTTGGAGTCCCACACGCGGCCCTTGTACAGCTCTGACTTGAAGGTCTCGCGGTCCACGGCCTTGTTGAGGGCTTTGCGTACCTTGATTCCGATCTCACCCGGAGCGGTTACCGGGAAATCGGGGTCATAGTTCTCGGCATCACCGTAGAACATGCCGCCGAACCGGAAAGCCGTCTGCTGGGCCGGGCCGTTGCTCGGGATGATCTTGAAACCTTCCTCGGTCAGTTTGTCGCCCAGGTCGCGGTTGACTTCCGTCATGTGCGTCTCGCCGGCGCGGAACTGCGCCAAGCGGGTGGACTCTTCCAGCACCCAGGTGTTCCGCATTTCGGGGTACACCGGGTCATGACGCCAGTGTCCGTCCGGGAAGGCGAGGGAGTAGTCCACATGGACTTCCTCTTCCCGACCGTCATACTGGTAGGGACCGGTGCCGGCCAGGCGCTCGTAATACTCGGTGGTGCAGCCTTCGCTGGCAACGTTCTCAGCAACGTCGAACCCGCCGGCCGCGTCACACTGGGCCTTGCTGTAGATCATGTTCCCTGCGGATTCAGCAGCGTAGAACAGGTACTCGGCAGAGGGCTTCTTCATGTGGACCCGGATGTTGTAGGGATCCAGGATTTCCACAGATTCGTAGTTGCAGATTCCGCCACGGTAGCTGGCGCGGGAGCCTTTCTGGCAGGTGAGCTGGAAGCTATGCGCCACGTCATCAGCGGTGAACTCGCCAACGTCCCGGTGGAACTGAACGCCCTGCTCCAGCTCGAAGGTCCAAACATCGCCGGTGGCGTTCATCTCCCAGCTCTTCGCCAGCATGGGCTGCCAGGTGCTGTCATAGGGGTCCAACTGCACCAGGTACTCCATGAACGGGCTGTGCTGGTACACGAAGTCAACACCGCCCAACCACGGCACTACAGTGTCGTCGATAGGCGTGATAAGGCCCAGGATGACCTTCTGGACGGGCAACTGGTCCTCTTCCACGACATTGGCGGCGGGCTGGTCCTGGGACGCGGGCATTGCGGTGGGCTGCGCCGCGGCGGCCGGGGCGCCCCCGGATGCCGGCTGGGCTGCAGCGGGCTGAGCGGTTTCAGCCGGCGCTTCGGCGCCTCCGCATGCTGCGACGAATGTCAGGAGCAGCAGCGCTGGTAAAAGCATCAACGCCGATTTGATCTTGATTCCGTTGCGGTTCATTACCAGACCTCCAGGCTGTGATTGTCACGTCCACGAACGTCCGCTGGGACGCTTGCCATCCGTGGTTTTCTGAGCCGGAAGTCGACGATCGACTGGGCTCATTTATCTGGTTGCGAATTCAGTTTGCGATTCTGAAATACCCGTCAGGGCTCGTCGCGTAATACACGGAATCGCATAACTTTTTCGTTTGACTAGGCAGGGATCCGTTAGAGACTTTACGAAATCCGAACATATCTATGCGATTGATCTTCGGGTGACGTAACGTGTTGTGATCAATCCGCAGGCATTCGTAAAGTAGGCGGAATGTATACCAGCTACATTGCTATGTCAATAGCGGACACATGCGCACACTTGGTACACCGCGCTGCGCTGCTTCTCGACGCGTGTGACCCCTGATGCGACGGAAACCACCGGAGAAAGGACCCGGCCTACGGAGCCTCGATTACGGTTAACGATTGATTGGCCGGCACATCGTGGAGCGTCTGGACGATCCCGCTGGGCCAACGGACCTGAACGGTGTCGGCCCGGGTTGCCCCGCCGAGTCCGAAATGCGCCGGCAGCATGCTCTGGCTCTTGTTGCTGGAGCCGGCCGTGATTTCCCGGATTTGTGTGCGGCCATCGGCCAGCACGGTGATCCGGGCCCCGATGCCGTCCCGGTTGCTCACCGTTCCCACGGTTCGGATTTGGAGCCAGTTGGCGTCCCCAAGGCAACTGTTCTCGAATAACCGGGCGCTCTGGGATTGATCGCCCGATAAACCCAGATTGGCCACGTAGAGGTCCAGGCAACCGTCGTTGTTGAAGTCGGCATAGGCAACGCCCCGGCCGACGCCCGGGTCGTCCGCGCCGCTGATGGACGATACGTCCTCGAAGGTTTCCTGCCCGGTGTTGCGCAGCAGCAGGTTGGGTTGCCGCCGGTGATTGGTCAACGCGTCGCTGTCCAGGTGACCGCTGGCTACGTAGAGATCCTCCCGGCCATCGTTGTTATAGTCGAAAAACACCGTGCCCCAGCTGACTCGTTGCCGCCTTTGGAACGCGCCCATTCCCACCTTGGCATCAGCGGCCATCTCCGTGAAGGTGAGCCCGTCGCCGTTGTTTTTGAGCAGAACGTTGTCTTCGATGTTGGTGACGTAGAGGTCAAAGTGCCCGTCGAGATCGTAGTCACCCACCGCGAGACCCATCCCAAACATCGCGACGTCGGCCCGGGAATCGCGGGAAATATCTTCAAATTGCCAGATTCCGTCGGCTGCGGAACCATCGTTGCGCCACAGGACGTTGGGCTGGGCGTCGTGCCCGAAGTCGTTCACCACGTACAGGTCGGGGTCGCCGTCGTTGTCGAAGTCGAGCCAGCCCGGCTGGAACCCGGCGCCCCACAGGTTGCCGTACTCTCCGGGGATTTTGCCTGGAGATCCGGTGTCGCCGAGCAGGTGCGAGACCTCCGTGAAGGTGCCGTCGCCGTTGTTGTGGAAAAGGCCCAGCGGTCGCACGGCAAGGTAAAAGGCCCGGAGATCCAGTGCTTCCATGTCCGATTCTTCCAGGTGCCGTACGACAACGAAGTCCAGATGGCCGTCCCGGTCATAGTCGCCCCAGGCGCAGCCCATGGACCGGTAGCTCGGATCGGGGTCGCCCAATCCGGCGCCGTCGGTCACGTCATCGAAGGTTCCCGATCCGTTGTTGCGAAAGAGCTTGCTGGAGCCCCAGTTGGTTACATAGAGGTCCTGGTCGCCGTCGTTGTCGTAGTCGGCGGCGCACCCCCCGTTGGAGAGGCCCATCAACTCGTCGACCCCGGCCTCCTCGGCGACATTGGTGAACGCGCCGTTTCCGTCGTTCCGGTACAGCGCGTTGGCTCCGTCGATCTGGTCCGGCGATTCGCTCCATGATGGTTTGGACGCGACATAGATGTCCTGCCGGCCGTCGTTGTTGAAATCAAAGACCACCACGCCAGCGCCCAACGGTATACGGTCCACCGGATCGCGGAAGTGCTGGAAAGCGACTCCGGCCTCCTGGGCGACGTCGGTGAAGATCGGTTGGTGATAGCTGAACCCCCGGGGCAACGTTCCGGTACGGCCGTCAGGATCGGAGATTACAACGTCGACGACACCACCAGGATGCGGAGGCGCCGCAACGGTCAACGTGTGGGAGTCCAGGAACTCGACGACCGGCACTTCAATCCCTCCGATGGTGACGCGGCTGCCGTCTTCCAGGCCGGCGCCGGACATGGTCACCAGGCTGCCTCCGGAGGTGGCGGCAGCGGAAGGGTCCAGCGAGGCAATTTGCGGTCCCCCGGAGTTGGCCGGCGGTAACTCACCGGGCCCCCACGCCGGTCCACCGTCGGCGCCGGAACTCCGGGTGAGGGCGGTCTGGTGCGAGCCGTCGGCGTTCATCACCATGATCTCCGGAGCGCCGTACCGGTCGCTGGTGAACGTGATCCGGGCGCCGTCTGGAGACCAGGAGGGCCAGTAATCGTTGAAGGCGTCCCCAGTGATCTGCACCGGGTTAGCGCCGTCGGCGTTCATGACGTACACGGAGCGGCGGCCGGTCCGGCTGGAGGAAAATGCGATCCTGGAGCCGTCCGGCGACCAGGCGGGAAATTCGTCGGAGGTCGCGTTCCTGGTGAGCCGGACCTGGTTGGAGCCGTGGGCGTCCATCACGTAGATTTCGAGGTTGCCGTCGCGGCGGGAGTTGAACAGGATGCGTTGCCCGTCGGGAGACCAGGCGGGAGACGAGTCGTAACCCGGGTCGTTGGTCAGATTGACCGGGTTGGATCCGTCGGCGTCCATAACGTAGATCTCGCGGTTGCCGTCGCGCTCCGAGGAATAGGCGATCCGGCTGCCATCGGGCGACCAGGTGGGGAGCGCGTTGTCCGGCCCATTGTCCTCGGTGAGGCGACGCGCTCGGGAGCCGTCGGCGTTCATCACGTATATTTCGGGGCTGCCGTGACGGTCGGACACGAACGCGATCTTCTTGCCGTCGGGTGACCAGGCCGGCATGTCGTCGTACCCGGAGTTGTTGGTGAGCCGTTTCAGGTCGGAGCCGTCGGGCAGCATCGAGTAAATCTCAAAGTCGCCGCCCCGATCCGAACTGAAAACGATGCGGGAGTCGGAGGTATCCAGGAAGAAAGGACCGACGAACAGCAGGCCCACGCCGCCGACCATGCTCAGGCTCCAGGTGCCGGCGGCAAAGGCGGCGACCGCCCTCTTGGGCATCACCCGCGCCAGTCCCCAGAGGGTGAAAGGGCCGGCCGCCGCCGCCCCGAACAGGAGCGCTGCCGCCGGGGCGGCCCCCATGCCCACCAGCATCAGGACGGCTACCAGCGGAATCTCAAACAGCAGCGGCACGTTGATGAGGATGCCCAGGGTGGCCGCGACCGCGATGCCCGACACATCATCGCCCAGGTAGGCGGCGACGGTCTCAGGGGTAATCCACTGGATCACCAGGCCGCCGGCTATCCCCGCCAGGATCATGGCCGGCCCCAACCGCCACAGGTACCGCAGGCTGGATTTCAGCCAGTCCTTCATGCCCGTGCGGATGGTTTCCCGCCACGTGACAAGCTCCGGGAGCGGTCCTTCCGCACGACCGAACCTGAAGGCGTCGCTGAAACTGAGTTGCCGCCGCAGCAGGAGGGCTACCAGCGGCCCCAGCAACAGGACGCCGACCACGCTCACCGCGATGCGCGTGCTGGCGAGCATGGGCGTGAAAACCAGCGCGGCCATGACCAGCGCCGGCAGGTTCAACGTCGAGGAGCCCTGGGTGATGGCGATGGCGGTTTCCACCGGGGCCCCGCGGTTCCGGAAGGCGGAGGCTATGGGGACGATGCATGCGGAACACAGGTTCATGGAGGAGCCGACGGCGAACCCGCGCAGGACCCCCTTGATGCCGCCGCCCGTAAGACCCGAACCCCCGCTTCTAGGAAACAGGAACACTTCCGTGATGCCGGCGGCGAGGAATGCGAAAATCATTCCCACCGTCACCAGCTTGAGGTAGCTGGTGGAGAAGTCCCACCACCGTTCGAAGAAGCCGGTCTCCGGTTCCCGGTTGATGCAAAACCCCTGGAAGCACTCGGCCTGTGGTGCGGTGACGCCCGCAAGGTCGGCCTCAACCGTGTCCAGCTTGGGGATCCGGTTGAAGGCCAGGAACAGAGCCAGAATAACGGCCAGCAGCACAATGCCGATGACCCGCTTCTTTTTCAGCGCCGTATCGAACATTCGCAGTCGCTCTTCGACGATGTTCCGTCAACCCTTGGGCCGGCGGGTTAGGCAAGTCGGAGGATGGCGGGAGATTTGCTCCGGGTTTCGCCGGAATGCGCGGATGTTATGCGCGCCGCAATATGCCGTCAATGGCCGGGAGACATCCCGCGCCAGGGCTTGTGCAAAGTAATGGACTTCTTTAGTTCCCGCTCTTCCTGAGCCTGTCGAAGGGTGCCGCCGTTGCCGGAGTCGTGGTTCGACAAGCTCACCATGAGTGGGAGGAGGGACTTTGAGTGGGAGGAGGGGCTTTGCACAGGCCCTGATCCCGCGCGCCGTTCGTTGACTCCCGCAAAACGGCGGTGCTACGGTGGGTCACCCTGACCAACCGGAGCCGTGATGCGCCGGATTGACTACCGCTGGATCATCCTGGGCACGGGGTTCGCGATCCTCTTTTTCAACGGCGGGTCGCGCTCGGCCCTGGGGCTCATGCTGAAGCCCATGGTCGACGACCTCACGTGGTCGCGCTCGGTGCTGTCGCTTGGGGTCACCGCGTACATGCTGGTTTCCGCCGCGGCCATGCCCTTTGTAGGCCGCCTGGCGGATCGCTACGACCTGCGCTGGATCATGGGTGTCGGGGCCATCGTGGGCGCGATCGGCCTTGCCCTGATGAGCGTCATATCATCGCCGTGGCAGCTGTTCCTGGTGTACGGGGTGGTCTTCGCGCTGGGGAACGCCGGCATGTCCAATCCCGTCGTGAGCGTCATGATCGTCCGGTGGTTCCCGAACCGGCGTGGCGTTGCCAACAGCGTGGCCGTCTCCGGCAACGCCATCGGCCAACTGGTGATCGTCGGGCTGCTGGCTCAGTCGCTGGTGCGGTTCGGCTGGCGCCTTTCCTACGCGGCGCTGGGTCTGGCCAATCTGGTGATCCTGGCGCCGATTGTGATGGCGGCGGTGCGATCCGCCCGACCACCGCCCGTAACCTCGGGAGCGCCGGACGCGAGCGCGTCAGCGGGACAGGTAGTTGAACAGGCGAAGGAAGGCCCGCTTCTGACGTCGGTTCAGCTCTGGCTGCTCCTGGTGGTGTACGCCATCTGCGGCTTCCAGGACTTCTTCGTGCAGACTCACGTGGTGGCGTTCGCCCTGGACACGGGGATCGGCACGGTGGTCTCGGGGTACCTGCTGGCGCTCATGGGCGTGATGGGCCTGCTGGGCGTCATCGCCTCCGGCTATCTCGCAGACCGGCTGGGGCCCGGACGGCCGACGCTGCTCTGCTTCGTAATGCGCATCGGGATTTTCGCTCTGGTCATCCTGAACCAGGACACACCGTCGGTAATTGTCTTTGCGCTGCTGTATGGCTTCACCTTCCTGATGACGGCCCCGCTGACGGTCATGTTCTCCGGCAACATTTTCGGCACCACCCGATTGGGAAGGGTCAGCGGAACCATCTCCGGCGTGCACCAGGTCAGTGGCGGGCTCGGCGCCCTGGCCGGCGCCCTGTCGTTCGACATCTGGGGCAGCTACGACCGGGCATTCGCGCTGATGCTGGCCCTGTCGGTAGTGGCAACGGTGGGGACCCTGCTGGTTCGGGACAAGGAAGCCAGGGGCGCGCCGCAGCACGGGATGATCTGCTGCTAGGCGCGTACGGCGTGCTGCTGCCTGGGCTGCCTAATCGGTGAAACGCGGCATGACCTTCGTGGCAAAGTTCTCCAGGTTGCGCAGGATCTTGGCCTGCGGCAGTCCGGAGTGGGCGAACTCCACGAGCAGGTAGTCCAGGTTGCACACCTCCCGCAGCTCGTGGATCTTCTCGGCGACGTTGTCCGGCGAGCCCACCAGTAACGTGCGGGGTTCCAGGAAGTCCCAGTCCAGCTTGACCTCTGGGTCGAGTTCCTCATCCGGGTTGGTGAACACCTGCCGCCCGCGGAAGGGGTCGTTGAAGATGAAGGCGGACATGATGCCGGCCTCGGCATCCCGGCGTGCTTCTTCCATGGACGCGGCGACGTAGGTGGACCGCATCACCGCCTGGTCCTCGCCCAATGCGTACGAGCGGCCCTCCCGTTTGGTGCGCGCCTCGGCGTAGATTTCCATGCGTTGCCGGATCCGTAGCGGAGGCGGTTGCCAGTAGCACGCCTTCAGCCCCATCTGGGCGGCGGTGGACACCGAACGGTCGGTGGATACCGTCATCCACAGCGGCGGGTGCGGCTTCTGGTAGGTGCGCGGAGTCACGCGCAGACTGGTGACGCGATCTCCATCGTGCCATGCCGGATCCGGAGCGACCGACGGATGGGAGAAGACGGTGTCCGGAACGGGGAATGTGTAATTGGCCCCGTGGTGGTCGAAATACTCGTTGCTCCAGATCTTGCGGACTATCTCGACCGTTTCCTGGAAAAGCTCTCGGTTTTCGGCGTCCTTGCGGGGGTCGGCGTTGGGATGGAACTGTGGTCCCTCGTAGGGCCAGATGCCCCGGCCGAACCCAACCTCGAGGCGGCCTTCGCTCATGTTGTCCAGCATGGCCAGGTCCTCGGCCAGCCGGATGGGATGCCACCAGGTGGCGATGTTTGCCATCTGGCCGATGCGAATCCGGGAAGTGCGGGCGGCGAGGTCCGCGCCCAGCAGTATCGGATTGGGCAAATCGCCCACGCCGAACGGAGTGAAATGGTGCTCGCCCAGCCAGATGGCCTCGAAGCCGAGTTCCTCCGCGAGGACGGTTTGCTGGCGCAGGTTGTCCAGGAAGCCGGCGGCATGGTTGGCCTCGCCGGTGGACGCCGCCACCGTGGTGAATGCTGCGAATCGCATGGCAGGCCTCCTGTTGTGGGTTCGTATGCCGGGGTCTGCGGCTGCCGGTCACGTGACGCGGGCCAGTTTCTGAACGCGCTGGTTGGAAGTGTCGGCGCCGTAAATGTTGCCTTGCGAGTCGGTGTACACCTGGTGGGCGTATTCAAAGGTCCTGCCCCGGGCCAACATCTCGCCGTCCAGGGTCAGAATGGTCAGGCGCGGTACCTGGTCGGTAACGTAGACCCGTTGCTGCGTGTCAATATGCACACCCATGGGGCACTTGAAGTCGGTCCACTGGTCGACGAATTCGCCGTCCACGGTGAACACCTGCACCCGGTTGTTCTCCCGGTCAGCCACGTAAACGCGCCCGTCGGCGGAGACGCGGATGCTGTGCGGCACGATGAACTCGCCCGGGCCGCGGCCGGGACTGCCGAAGGACTTGATGAGGGAACCGTCGGCGGCGAGGCGATGCACAGATGAATTGCCGTAGCCGTCCGCGACGAACAACTCCCCGGAGGGAGCCACGCACACGTCGGCCGGATGGTTGAACGGCGCCTGGAGCGCCGGACGGTTGCGGTCTCCGATGGACGACAGTAACTCCCCGTCCGAAGAGTATCTCAGGATCTGATGGGCGTCGCGGTCCACGAGGTAAACGGTGTCGTCCGGTCCGATGTGAATGTGGTGTGCGTCCGCCGGCACGCCGTCCGGGCGGGACCATGCCGCCACCGGGTTGCCGTCCGGATCGAATACCAGGACAGGCGGACCCTGCCGCTGAAACACGTAGACCCGGTCCTTGCTGTCCACGGCGACACCGCTGATCCCCCGGAAACCCTGGCCCACCGGGAGGCGGGGCCATTCCGGTTGGTATTCGTACACGTACTCGCCCATGCCGATGGTTATGGCCATTCGTCACCTCCGCCGACCGTCATCTTCCGGTTGCGTGGATTTTAGCACCGCTCGGGTCGGCGCCGGCACGGTTTTTGATGAGCGGCGCCCGGCGGTCGGCACGCGTACCCGTTTCGCTGGAACCGTCATTGCGAGCGAAGCGCGGCAATCTCGTTGGGGCAAGGGAGGCTACTACGGGAGCGAGATCGCCGCGTCGCTGTGCTCCTCGCGATGACAAGATGGGCACGCATGGACCGGCGCTCGCCTTGACCCGTTCACGCCGCGCTGTTAGCGTCCGGTATCTGCCGTAGCAACTGTTTAATCCGAGCGACCGTAACACAGGAGGTCGTCATGGCCATCTCCACCAAGGCAACACCGCAGGCCGCGCCACGCTCGACGGTCTCGCATCCGCTAGACCCGCTGACAGCAGAGGAGATATCCGAGGCGTCGGCAATCCTGAAATCCCAGCGCAATCTGGGTCGGCGAACCCGGTTCGAGACCCTTGTGCTGCGGGAACCCGACAAGGATTCGGTACTTGGGCATCAGCCGGGCGATCCCATCCGGCGCGAGGCCTTCCTGGTCGTGCTGGACAACGACGCCGCGGCCACCTACGAGGCGGTGGTGTCGCTGAATGAACGGCGGGTGGTTTCGTGGGAACATATCCCCGGCGTGCAGCCACGGGTGATGTTCGACGAGTTCGTGGAGTGCGAGGCGATGGTGCGCTCCGATGCCAAGTTCCTGGCGGCCATCAAGAAACGCGGAGTCACCGACCCCAGCCTGGTGATGGTGGACCCGTGGTCTGCCGGCAACTATGGATACGAGGACGAGGCAGGTCGCCGGCTGGTGCTGTGCCGCCCCTTCGCCCGGACCAGCCCCACGGACAACGGCTACGCCCGGCCCATCGAGGGCGTCACCGCCGTGGTGGACCTGAACAGCATGGAGGTGGTGCGCGTCGACGACTACGGATTTGTGCCGCTGCCTCCGGAGCCCGGCAACTACGGCGCCGAGTTCGTCGGCAAGTTCCGCGATGACCTGAAGCCGCTGGACATCACCCAGCCCGAAGGGCCCAGCTTCCAGGTGGATGGCTGGCAGGTGGCGTGGCAGAAGTGGCACCTGCGGGTCGGGTTCACGCCTCGGGAGGGGCTGGTGATCCACACCGTGGGGTACGAGGATCAGGGCCGGGTCCGGCCGATCCTGTACCGGGCGGCGCTGTCCGATATGGTGGTGCCCTACGGCGACCCCGGCAAGGACCACTACCGCAAGAACGCCTTTGACGCCGGCGAATACGGCATCGGCTCCCTGACCAACTCGCTCACCCTGGGGTGCGACTGCCTGGGAGAGATTTACTACTTCGACGCGGTGTTGAACAGCGGGCAGGGCGAGGCGTTCACCATTCCCAACGCGGTGTGCATGCACGAGGAGGACTACGGCATCCTGTGGAAGCACACCGACTGGCGCACCGGGCAAACCGAGGTGCGCCGCTCCCGGCGATTGGTGATCTCCAGCGTCGCCACGGTGGGCAACTACGAGTACGGCTTCTTCTGGTACTTCTACCAGGACGGCACGATCCAGATGGAGATCAAGCTGACCGGCATCATCAACACCGCCGGCATCGCCGAGGGGGAGACGCCCAAGTACGGCACCATCGTGGCGCCCCAACTGAACGCGCACATTCACCAGCATTTCTTCAACTTCCGCATGGACATGAGCGTGGACGGTGAGGCGAACTCGGTGTTCGAGGTGAACACCGTGGCCGTGCCGCCGGGTCCCGACAACCCCCACGGCAACGCCTTCTACGCCGAGAAGACGCTGCTGGGCACGGAGCACGAGGCGCAGCGAGTTATTGACCCGATGAGCGGGCGGTATTGGATGGTGTCCAACACCTCGGCGAGGAACGCGCTGGATCAGCCCGTCAGTTACAAGCTGATGCCGGGCGAAAACATCCTGCCCTTCGCGCATCCGGACGCCAGCATCATCAAGCGTGCGGGGTTCATGACCAAGCACCTGTGGGTGACGCCCTACCACCGGGATGAGATCGCCGCCACTGGCCCGTATCCCAACCAGCATCCGGGCGGCGCGGGTCTGCCCGAGTACACCAAGAACAACCGGAGCGTGGAGGACGCGGACGTGGTCCTCTGGTACACGCTGGGCTACCACCATGTGCCGCGACCCGAGGACTGGCCGATTTCACCCGTGGCCTACTGCGGGTTCAGCCTCAAGCCGGTGGGGTTCTTCGACACCAACCCGGTGCTGGACGTGCCGCCCAGCGACCACTGCGAGGAGGCGTGTCACCCCTAAACCAATAACAAGGTGGGATGTGCGCTTCGAGGGTCTTGAAGACTATCGAAAGGACCCTAATGCTACAGCCGCAGATCAGTAGCAGGTCTCTTCTTGATCCTCGGCTCTACCTTACCATTCCAGTTTTGGGGCTGTTACAATTCGCACCGTAACCCCAAATTGACGAAGCTTTTGGAGAGTAATCATGGCTATGTCGGCCGGGATATCAAATGCGCTGGAACGTAACTGGGGTATGGTGGACCGCGCCATAGACGGGCTGAGTGATGAGACACTGGCGCGCCGGATATCCGACAGCGACAATTCCATCGGTTGGCTCCTCTTCCACATGAGCCGGGTGGTGGACGTTTTCATGAACACCAGGTTCCAGGGCAAGCCTCAGATATGGATAGCGGACGGTTGGTGCGAGAAATTCGGCCTGAGCGACGACCCGGAGACGACTGGCCAAGGCTGGGACGCAGCGCGCGTGGCCGCGTGGCCGCTTCCCTCCAAAGACGTCCTGGTGGGGTACTACGAGGCCATGAAGACCTGCTGCCGGGAGTACATGTCCTCCGTGACCGACGAGGAGTTGAGCGCCACCATGAGCCCGAGGCCCGGCGCGGACCCCGAGCCGAAAGAGACCATCATGGGTGTCCTGGTCTATGACAACATCGTCCACGGAGGCCAGATAGCCTTTCTGCGCGGCCATTTGGAAGGCATGGGCTGGTTCGGGTAGCCCGAACGCCGGCTTCCCGGACAATTTCTTCAGGTTTACCGAAGAGCATGGCGAACTCAAGCCGTGCTCTTCCTTACCCGCACCGGGTGGGCGACGGGCTGGTTGAAGAGGTATCCCTTCTCGTTGAACGGCACACGATCCGGCTGGGAGTTGCCGGCCGCGTCGGTGGCCCGTGTCATGATGGTGTGTTCTCCCGGCTCCGCATCCCATTCGAACTCGAACCGAGCCCATGCGTGGTCCGGCTGGGATCCGGAGAGCGCGGCCTGGTTCCAGGTTCGTCCCGAGTCGACGCTCCATTCGACCTGTGAGATCGGTCCAGAGGGAGAATGCGCGTAGCCGTGGATGCGCTGGCGACCCGCCGGCAGTTCGGCCGGCCAGGGCAGGGCCAGGGCGCTCTTGATAACCTGCTCGGTGACCGGCCGGCCCAATGATTCGCCCCGTGGCGGGTACTCATCGCCGATGAGCGTATAGGACGTGGTGTTATTCCGCGTCCACAACTGTTCTGAAGAAACGACGATGCGCCCCAGCCACTTGACGTTGGCGCTGCCTACCCATCCGGGGACCAGAGCTCGCACGGGAAAGCCGTGGTCTTTGGGCAGGGTCTCTCCGTTGAGCGTGTAGGCCAGCAGGGTGTCCGGGTGCATGGCCTTCTCCACCGGCAGGACGTAGCGAAAGCCCTCCTCGGGGGACTCCACGTCCAGCCCGACCAGCAGCACGGACGCGGCGTCGGGTTGGATGCCTGCCAGCGTCAGCACGTCGCGGAGTTGCGCCCCGACCCATTCGCCGTTGCCAACGGCGCCGGTCATCCACTGGGTGCCCGACGTTTCCTGCCCGTTCATCACGTTGAACATGGCGCGGTGATTGCCGGCGCATTCCAGGTACGAGGTGAGGGTGCGGCAGGGCATGCTGCGGATTTCCGAGTAGGTCAGCTTCAGCGGGTCGGATACCGCGTCGCCTCCTACGGTGAGACGCCAGTTGGTAGCGTCGAGGTTGAGGCTGACCGAATTGTTGCGCACGAAGAACAGCCGGTTGGGCGTGATGCTGCCCTGCATGTATTCCAGCCGCGCTTCCAGGCCCTTGTCGCCGCGAAGGATGAACGGCGCCGGGTCCTTGAACCAGGGCGCAACCTGCGCCGGATCGGTGTCGACGGGCGGCGACAGTGGCCTCACCATGGCATCGGATGGGGTCATTTCGGCGCAGGCGGCCAGAACTGCGGTGGCGCCGCCGGCCGCCAACAGGCGCAGGAAGTGGCGGCGGCCCAGCCCCCGGGAGTTGGCGAACTCCCAGAGCCAGGAACCGCTCGGCGGCGACGCGCCAGATTCCTGCTCACGCTCGGTCAAGGTTCCGCTCTCTATCCGGCGCCAGATAGTGGTTCGGCTGGACCACCTACGGCGCTTGCAGCATGGGCCAGAAGGTGGCGGCGGCTCCGCCCATCATCCAGTCGAGGTCTTCAGCGGAGACCCAGGGCAGGGCAGTCTTGCCCAGCTCGACCTGGCCGATGAAGCCGCCGGCGCGGGACGACGGGAAGTTGGAGCCCCACATCATGCGCCGAGGCGTGAACGCCTCGATGACGCGGCGGAACAGGTCCTTCTCGTCGTCGGACAGGTCGGCGTAGGGCCCCAGGCTGGTGCTGGAGTAGCGCAGGTGGGCGTTGGGCAGACTGGCCAGTTCCTCCAGGGCCGCGGTCATGCCCGCCTTGTCGGCGGAGTTGCTCCAGCCGGCGAAGTGGTCAGGGGCGAACTGGACGTTGGGGTGTCGCGCGCCGATGTTGCGCATGCGATTGACCCGGTCTGCGGTTCCGCCGCCGCCGATGGAGATGGGGATGCCCAGCGATTCGGCGCGGTCCCACAGGGCGTCGCAACGGGGGTCGTCGGGTTCGGCCTGGCTCTGCAGGCGGACGCCCCACATGCCGCGCTCGTTGGTCCAGTAGGAGAGTTTGTCGGCGGCATCGTCCGCCGCCGGGTCGAGGATGCCGACGGCTACGGTGCGGGGAGCGTACAGCAGGGCGCTGTCGCACTGGTAGGCGTTGTCGAGGCCGTAGGTGCCATTGGGCTGGACCAGGGTGGCGCATTCCACGCCGGCAGAGTCCATCTCCTTGATCAGGTCCTCAACGTTGTTGCTGACCTCCAGGGACCAGCCGCTGGCGTCGGGGTGCAGGGGGTGTGCGTTCCGGTCGCTGCTGACCACGTGGGTGTGGGTGTCGATGATCATGGGTGCCACTCCTTGAGGGATTGTCCGCAACGGGACGATGCCAATCTTACGGCATCATGCGCGCGATGGGCGGCCTTCAGAAAAGTTCCCGGCTGGCGATGTCCGCGCCCTCGCGCATGGCCCGCAGCTTGAGCCAGACGATGCCGGCCTCCACGCGGTTGGAACCGGCGCTGGTGTCGAACCCGCAGTCGGTTCCGGCCAGAACCCGCGTAGGGTCGCCTCCGGCGGCGGCCACGGCCTGGTACAGGCGGTCGGCCACCAGCCGGGGATGTTCCACATAATTGGTCTTGGTGTCGATGACGCCGGCGACAAGCAGCATCCCCTCGGGCAGCGGCAGGTCGCGGTACACGCGATGCTCGTGGGCATGCCGCGGGTTGGCCATCTCCATCACCAGGGCGCCGACGTTGGCCTCGTAGAGCAGGTCTACGATGTCCTCCAGTGGCACGTCGTACTGGTGCGGACCCTCGCTGTTCCCCCAGCACACGTGCAGGCGCACCCGGTCCCGGGGGATGTTGGCCAGCGCGTGGTTGATCGCGCGGATGTGCAGCGCCACGACGTCCCGGAAGGCCGACAGCGGTTGGTCCTGGTAGGAGATGTGCCGCTCCATGGCCAGGTCGGGGCAGTCCAGTTGCAGGGTCAGGCCACTGGCGACGATGATCTCGTATTCCTTCCGCAGTTCCTCGGCCAGGGCGAAGACGTAATCCTCATGACTGTCGTAGTAGCGATTGGCCAGGGTCAGGGCGACGATGCCCGGCGACGCGGCGGTCATGAAAAGGTCTTCGGGCTGGCCGTCGGCGGAACCCACCGCATCGAGGAATTCCCGGCACTCCCGTTCGACAAGGTCCAGCCGCTCGTAGGACAGCGGGCCCACGCAGGTGGGAACGTCGCGCATCAGTTGCACCACGCGAGGTCGCGCCAACCCGGGGAATTCGTTCTGGTCCCGGTGGCCGCGACGGGTCCAGGAACCGCCGAATCCGGACATCCGCTGGGTGACGTAGGTGGAGAAGCTGACGCGGGACTGCTCGCCGTTGTTGATGACATCGACGCCGGCGTCCATCTGCGCGGCAACTACTCCGGCGGTGGCGTCGCGGGAAGCGGCATACAGAGCCTCCTCGTCCGCTGCCTCGCCCTGCGACAAGGAGCCAAGCATTGCCACCAGCCCTTCCGGGCGGGGCAGGCTGCCAGTGTGGGTGGTCAGGATGCGAGTTTCACTGCGTTTCATGGGCGGTTGCACCTCGGGTGGACGGATCCCTTGATGGCGTTCCCGACCACACGATGGGCCAGTCGGGACGATGACCGGGGCGGGTATGCGCGCCGAAACCCGGTCCGGATTCAGTTCCCGGATTCAGTTCATAGAAATGGGCGCCGGGAACTGATTTGCCGCGAAACCGGCCCATTGCCCTTGTTGCTCAATCGGGCCACGGCGAATATTATACTTTGGCGCGATTACTGAAAGCGCGAAAACTACAAAACCCTCAAACATAACGGAGTGAGAAATGGCAGTCGGAAGTACTTACAAAGTAGTCGAGCTGGTGGGATCCTCCAGCGCCAACATCCAGGAGGCCGTGGACGGCGCGATCGCTCGGGCGGCCCAAACGATCCGCAACCTGGACTGGTTCGAGGTGAAGGAAATCCGCGGCACCATCGCCGACGGAAAGGCCAACTGGTACCAGGTCAAGGTGGGCGTTGGGTTCCGCGTCGATGGCGGTGAAGACATCCGCGAAGACTAGGTTCACCCTGTTTCCCTTGTTGGATACGGCGCCCGTCACCATCAGTGGCGGGCGCGCATTAGGCTTGCGGGTGACGCCCAGCCCGGGAGCGCTGACGGCCGGGTTCAAAGCGTTACCCGATCCGACCAGCGATTCGTCCCATCGGTCAGAAACCACGCTGATGGATAAACTGCCCTGCCGCGGGTAATATCGCGAGCCACCGTTGCCACCGGACCATGCTCTACGCATCCGACATCAGCAAGGCCTATTCCGAACGAACCCTGTTCGGCGGGCTGAACCTCTCCATGGCGGCCGGCGACCGGATCGCGCTGATTGGCGCCAACGGTTCGGGGAAGACGACGCTCCTCGACATTCTCGCCGGCGAGACCCTGCCGGATTCCGGCTCCATCTCCGGGCGTCGCAGCACTACGGTGGGATACCTCAAGCAGGAGCCGGGCTCATTCGCGGGCCGGTCGTTGCTCGAGGAGGTACTGAACGCCGACTGGGAAGTGGTCGATCTGTCCGGCCGGATTGCCGACGCCCGGGATGCCTTGTCCTCGACCACCGATCCGGCGGAGCAGCGCGAACTGATGGATCGCCTCGCTCGGCTGGACGAGGAACTGGAAGCCGCCGGCGGCGCCGACCGCGACCACGAGGCGAAGGCAATCCTGTCCGGCCTGGGCTTCAAGGATAGCGACTTCTCGCGCGGCATGCTGGAGTTCAGCGGCGGCTGGATCATGCGGGCCGAGCTCGCTCGCCTGCTGTTCCGGAACCCGGACGTTCTCCTGCTGGACGAGCCCACGAACCACCTGGACCTTGAAGCCAACCTGTGGTTCGAGAAATACCTCTCTTCTTTTACCGGCGGGGTCGTCATAACGTCCCACGACCGTGCCTTCCTGAACCAGGTTGCCACCCGGATACTCGCCATCGAGCCGGGGGAAGTGGTGCATCATCACGGCAACTATGACGATTACCTGCTCGCCCGGGAACGCGCGCTGGAAGTCAAGCAGGCCGCCGCAGCCCGCCAGGAGCGCGAGATACAGCGGCAGATGCGCTTCGTCGAGCGGTTCCGCTACAAGGCGACCAAGGCGCGGCAGGTGCAAAGCCGCCTGAAGCAGCTGGAAAAGATAGACATCATCGAACTGCCGCGGGCGACCCGCAAGGTCAACTACTCGTTCCCGGAACCTCCGCGCAGCGGCTCCGACATCATCCGGCTGGACCGCGTGGACAAGTCCTACGGCGACAACGTGGTGTATAGCGGTCTGAACCTGACGCTGGAGCGCGGGGATCGTGTTGCACTGGTCGGCCCGAACGGCGCCGGCAAGTCGACGCTGCTGAAGATTCTTGCCGGCGTGCTGCCCATTGAGAAGGGGGAACGCAGGCTCGGCCACAACGTGGTCACCGCCTACTACGCCCAGCACGTCCTGGACCTGCTGCACCCGGATAACACCGCGCTGGAAGAATTGCAGGAGGCCGCGCCGTCAGAATCTGAGCAGAGCCTGCGCACCATCCTGGGCGGTTTTTTGTTCAGCGGTGACGACATTCTCAAGCCGATCTCCGTGCTGTCCGGCGGTGAAAAGGCCCGGATGGCGCTGGCCAAGTTGCTCCTGCAGCCCAGCAATTTCCTGCTGATGGACGAGCCGACCAACCACCTGGACATCACCTCCCGTGAGATCCTGGCCGACGCGCTCGGCGACTACCAGGGCTCCATCTGCCTGGTGACCCATGACCGCACCCTGATCCGGCAGGTGGCCAACAAGATCATCGAGATCGACGGGGGACTGCCCCGGGTGTATCCCGGCGACTACGACGGGTATCTGTATCGCAAGCAGCAGGAGGCGGAGGCGAAACCCGCGTCCCCGGCTGACGACTCAAACCCTGGCAGCACTCCAGAAAAAGCCTCAACCAGGGGCAGGTCGCGACGACCCCTCAGCGCGAGAGAAGAAGAGGAGCGTGCCCTGAGCCGAAAGGCCCGTCAATTGGCGTCCCGCATCGACGAGATTGGCGCGGCCATCACCGAGCGCGAAGCCGTTACGTCGGAGCTGGAAGCGATGTTCGCCAACCCCGAGCAATTCGACGACCGGAGCCAGTTGGAAGATACCGGTCAGCGGTACCAGATGCTCAAGGAAGAGGAGCAGTCGCTGTGGGACGAATGGGAGCGACTGTCCCTGGAAGCTGAGGACGTGGACCGGACGCTGGTGGCCCTCAAAGGCAGCTGACGGCAGGGCTATCGTCGAGAGCCAAACCGTCCGTGCACGGCCCGGTGTGTCCTTGACCGCGGGCGTGACTTGACCGGCAGAGGCAGGACTACGCGTCCCCTGGAGACCAGATCCAGTACCGGGAGACCGCGCCGGCGTCCACGCGCAGGTCGAAACCGGTGATCATTTCCGCGTCGTCCGACGCCAGGAATACCGCAGCCTTGCCGTAGTGCGAGGGGCTGGGGAGCCTGAGCAGGGGCGCGCCTCGGCTGGCGTCGGGCAGGAGTCCCGCCGCGCGCTGTCCCAGGCGGGGACCCGGCCAGTCCACATCCCATCTTTGGGCCCGCTCCCGTCCTTCCGACGAGTCGGTGGCGGTTGGGGTCAGGCTGTTGACCCGGATGCCGTATGCGGACAACTCCATGGCCACCGAGCGGGTGAAGTTGAGCATTCCGCCCTTGGCCGTGCCATAGCCCACGTTGCCCGGCTCGCCCTGGTGCCCGGCGGTGGAAATGATGTTAATGATGTTGCCCTTGCGTTCCTGCTGGATCATCTGGTGGGCGACGTGTTTGGTGAACAGGAACGCGCCGGTGAGGATGATGTCGGTCTGGCGTCGCCACTCGTCCAGCGGCATGTTCAGCACGCCCTTGAAGTTGAACTGGGCCGCGCCGTTCACCAGGATGTCGATACCGCCGAACTGCTCGGTTGCCCGGGCAATGGCGGCGAGCGCCTGCTCCTCGTTGGTCACGTCGCAGGCCACGCCGATGGCTTCGTGGCCCTCGGCGACGATGGCTGCGGCGCACTTCTGAGCCATCTCCTCGCGGATATCGACGCAGACGAGGTTGGCACCCTCGCGAGCCAACTCCTCGGCGATGCCGCCCATGATGTTGGGACTGGTACCGGTCACCAGCGCCGTTTTGCCTTCGAGTTTCAAACGTCGACCTCTACCGCGTGGAATGAAGATGGCTACGGCCATCTGTCGGAATCAGGATTACGTTTCCCCAATCTTGGCAATCCTGATTCTGACGAAATCGCCCGCAGGCTCAGAAGATTATGCTGACCGCGCCGTGCCAGGACAGGGCTTCCATATCCAGCACCGCCCGGCGGTGCGCGATTTTGAAATCTTTGCCATCGCGCCGCAGGACGTAATCGACGCTGCCGACGTAGGGCGCGCCCTCGCCGGCGCGGAACCGGTACACCAGCACGTTGGAGTTCACTGATAGCTCGCCATTGCCGGTTTCCCTCACGCGCACGTTGGAGATGAACCGGCGGGTGCGCGACCACGGGTACTCGCGGTGAGCATGGCGGCTGTTCAACCGCACCGCGCGGGCGCGCAGACGCGTGATGTCGTCGTCGATGAAAACCAGATCGCGCTTGGGGTCTCCATCCGGCAGGTCGGTTGTGGGCACCACGTAGCGGGCGTCCTCGGTGAACAGGTCCACCCAGTCATCCAGGAGCCAGTCGTCCAGGAGAGCCGCTTCGCGGAACAGGAAATCCTCCACCTGCTCGCGCAAAGTGGGTTGGTTGGTGGTGGTCATGGTTCACCTGATGGCGCGAAGGTCAGTCATCTGCCAGGACCAGCGCGGCTTCGGTTTCCTCGACGGGAGCGTCCTGCACGTTGGTGTGGCTCAGGCCCTGCATGTTGGCGTGCCATTGCCGCCAGAACCCGCGCATCTGGAGTTCGTCGGTGGATTTTGCCGGGCGGAGCATGCCCCGAGAGATGTCGGACCACTGGGTTTCGGTGGCGCGGAATCCGATCTGGCAGGACTCCAGGGCTTCCACGTCGTCGGGCGTGGCGAAGCCGCCGGGGCCCAGGAAGGTCAGGAAACTGTCCAGGCGGGTGGCCAGCATCGACTCCGATTCCTCGCGCGGCGCCAGGTGCCAGGCGGTGACCTCCATGTTGTCAGGGGCCAGGGGTTCGAAGTACCGGACGGTGATGGCCATGATGTCGTTGATCACCAGGTTGGGATAGATGATCAGGTTGCGGGAGGTATCGGCCATGCGGAAGGTGCGCTCTTCGCCGTACTTGTCCACCAGCCGCTGGCGGACCCGCGCGATGGGCTCCCTGGCCTCCTCGCCGAACAGCGGGTGCCAGTGGGCGATGGGCCGGCCGCTGCGCACCGGCGACTCGATCACGCAGTGGCCGTTGCCCAGGGCTCTCGCCTTGCCGACGATGCGCGATGACGCCGTTTGGCCGCTGTCGTCGGAGCCCAGGCCGCTGATGTAGTCCAGGTAGGTCTGGTGCGTGGGGACGAGGTGGTAGCCGTCGAGGCTGTTTTCGACCAAGAGCTTCCAGTTGGCCTTCATGGTGTACTTGTTGGAGCCGGCGACCATCCGCATTCCTTCCTCGGCTTGATCCACGATCAGGTCGAGGTACTCGCGGGCGCCGGCCAGATAGGTCACCAGGTCTTCGGCGTAGGGGTTGAAGTTGACGAAGTAGAAGCCGCGGTAACTTTCCACCCGCGGCGGCTCCTTCAGGCCAAGCTCGTCCCGGTCGAAGTTGGGACCGTAGGCTTCCTGGTCGGGCACGCCGATCAGCTCGCCGTTGGTGTTGAAGGACCACGCGTGGTAGAAGCACTGCAGCACATCGGTGTTCCCGGCGTCGCGTCGGCAGATCAGCGCGCCCCGATGCGGACAGGAGTTGAGGAACACGCGTACCTGACCGTCCCGGCCTCGGGCGAAGAACAGCGGTCGTCCCGCCACCGTGCGGCGCCGGTAGTCTCCGGGGTTCTCAACCTCCGACTCGTGGCCCAGGTAAATCCAGCAACGGCTGAAGATCTGCTCGCGTTCCCGCTGGAACAGGTCGTCGGAGGTCATGGATGACCGGTGCACCCGGAAGATGCCGCGCTGCCGGTCGTCGATGATCAGGTCTTTGATCTCCATAAGTTCACCCCTATCCCCAGCGTTGCTTCGAAGGTGGTGCAAGCCTAGAGTCGTAGCACCAGCCTGTCAACAAGCGGTTCAGGCTCGCGCGTGCACATTTTACCGAAGAGGGACAACTTGCATGGATACACAGGATGAATGGGATGGAATAGGGCCGATGAGAGGGACTCGTTAGCTAATTGAGCATCCCATTTGACCCTATTGTTCGCTCCTTCTATTCACTTTCGTTCCGGGCTGATGTAGAGCATCTCATCAATTCGATCATGTCCATCCTGTGCATCCATGCAAACTTCCCTAAACGCCTGGCCCCCAGGTTGTGCCGAAGTCGAACCGCGATGCCAACTGGCCGGTGAAGGTGCTCGCGTCCTGCAGGGCCAGGTAGACGGCGAGCGGGCCAATCGCGCTGGGGTCGACGCGTTCGTGCCAGTCGCGCTGCGTCCACGGGATTGCCGCCGAGCCTTCGCTGCGCAGGCCGCCGGGGCTCAGGATGTTGACGGCGATGTTGTAATCGCGCACCTCGTCGGCCAGGCAGTAGCTGAACATGTGCACCGCCGCCTTGCTGGCGCTGTAGAGGACGCCGCCGCCCTGGTTGGGGTCGGTGGCCATCCGGGAACCGATGTTGATGATGCTGCCCCGCCGCTGCTCCATCATGGTCGGGAGCGCCGCCCGGCTGCACAGGTACGGGCCGTTCACGTTGACCCGCATCAACTGTTCCCAGCGCGGGACGTCGATATCCATGATCGTCTCGCCCAGCACCATGGCGCCGGCGTTGTTGAACAGCGCGTCGATCCTGCCGTAGCGCTCCACCGCCTGCCGTACCATCTCGTTGACCTGCGCCGCGTCGGTTACGTCGCAGTCCACGGCCAGCACGTCGCCGCCCGCAGTCTGGATGTCGTTGGCGGTCTCCTCCAGCGTGCCGGCCAGACCTGTGGGTGATTGGCCGCGGGCCGAGATGACCACGCTGGCGCCTTCCTCGGCGTACGCTTTGGCTATGGCCCGTCCCAGGCCCCGGCTGGCGCCGGTGACGATCGCGACCATTCCGTCCATCTGACCCATAGTTGACCTGCCTGTACGATTTCGACGACGCGTAACTGCTGATCCGGTCGCCGCGCTAACTCCGCATGGATCAACAGGATGAATGAGATTAGGGATTCGATGCTTCCGGGTTCACCTGAGGCATGCGCCGGGGCACGGCCGGCACGCCCTGGAGGCTGGACAGGTCCATTGATGGCAGGTCCACCTGGACCAGATCGTGCACGCCGTTGGCCAGCTCGTTGTAGCCGTCGAACCAGGCCGCCAATTGGCGGCGCCACGACTCCAGACCGCCGCTGGCGTGGAGTTCGAAGGCTGCCTCGCGTCCGTCCAGACCGGAGGACACCTGGTCCCAGGCCAGCTGCAGCAGCGCCGCCCGTTGCATGGCAGTGTAGCCGCCGCCTCCGAAGGCGTCCTCCAGCTCGGCGGCCATCGCGGTGTCGGCGAAGTCGGTGTCGGCGGGCGCGTTGATCAGTGACGAGCCGGGCAGGCCGCGCAGGATTTCGCCCATGCGCTGGCGGACCTTGAGGGTGTTGACACCGGCGGCGGCCACGTGGATCTGGTTTGCCAGGGGATGCCCGCTCACGGACGTTTCCTGATCCAGTTCGGCCGCCCTCATGCAGGTGCGGGAGGTCTGGACGTTGACGGCCATCTCGACCAACTGCTCGATGGTCTGCGGGTTGTCCTTGAGGCCCATGATTTCGGCCAGGGCCAGGCCGAGGCCGAGGCTCAGTTCCGCCTTGGCCAGCCAGCCGTAGCTGTGGTGCCAGAGCATCCAGCACACCAGCGACTGTTTCCGGTTGCGGTCCGGGGCCTCGCCGGTGAAAACGCGATTTCGGGGGATGAAAACGTCTTCCATCCAGACCATGGAGTCCAGCTCGTCAAACCGCCCGCTGAGCGGCGACATGAACAGATTCTTGTGCCGCGCGGCGGCTCGGCGCGAGACCACCCGCAGGCCGGGCGCGTTCACCGGCACGATGAACCAGAGGTGCCGGCCGCTGCCCGCCGGCATGTCGTTTCGGGTGGATACCAGCAGGTCCTCCGCGAAGGGCGTGCTGGTGTGCATCTGGATCTTGCCGCTTACGACGATGCCGTCGGCGGTTTCGCTGACCAGCTTGAGCGCCGCGCGTTCGCTCTCATCAGGACGGAGGCGGGTGCCGATCAGCGGCCCGCCGCCGGCGTAGGTGACAAACCGGCCGGTGTCGGACACATACGCCAGGTACTCCTCCGCCTTGGCAACGTCCTCGGAGGAATTGTCCAGCCGCTTCATCACGTTCTGCAAGCCGAGGGAGATGAGCTCGCCGTAGCCCGGCGTATGGGTCATGTTCCCGCCGGTGATGAAATGGACGGCGCTGATTTCCTTTCCGAGGCGCATCAGATCGTCGGGCGTATTTGGCGGAGTCATCGCGACCGAACGCCGCTGGCCGTTGCCGTCGGGCGGGGTCAGCAGGATATCCTGCCAGTCGGGGTCGAAGTGGCGGTCGTACCAGGCCACGTACTCGTCCACCATGGCGGCCGTGGCCGGGTGGGTCGTGACGTCCTCAACGCGACCCTCGCCCAGGACCCAGACGTCGCGCCCGTCGCGCAGGCTCTCTTTGTAGTCAGCCCCTGTCCGCATGTCTCACCTTCTCCCGATGGCGCAAATCCGATCGGCGACTTTTGCCCTGGATCGTTGCAACTGCTCTATGTTTGCGTCCGGCTGTGGATCTGCCTACACGAATTGCGCTTCGACCCATCCCTGATCGAAGGGCGTCCAGAAGTTTGACGTCAGTTTCAGGTGTTTGAACATCCAGACGCCGCCGACCCGGACGTACTCCTCGTCGTACCTGGCCGAGCCCCAGACTGCCCGATTGCCGTCCGCGTAGGTACACGGCTGGAACAGGTACCAGATGCCGGTGGCGGTGTCCCCATTCACCTCGATGATGGGGTTCATCACCATGTGGACGGCGAAGGGCAGCCGGTTTGGGGCATTGACGAAGAACTCACGGATGCCATCGCGCCCTTCGGCCTTGCCCCGGATACCGCCGTCCCAGACCGCGTCCTCAACGAACAGGCTGGCGATTGCGTCGGCGTCGTAGTTGTCGTCGCAGTAGGCGCAGTAGCGGGCCTTGAGGCGCTTGATCTCTTCAACGTCCTCCAGGGCGCGCAGCCGGCGTTCAATGTCTTCCAGGCTCATGGCCCACGTTCCTCCGTCAATGTGCGGATCGGACTCATACGTACCTACTGGCACACCTAAGTCAAGCAATTTGCATGGATACACAGGATAGACGGGATGAGGCGATATACGTCATGGCGGTCACAATCAATCAACTCAATCCCGATCATCCTGTCCATCCATGCGAGTTGCATCACCTAATCGCTGGCGAGCTCTTCAAAGGACGGCTCGGGCATTCCCGCCGTCCAGGTGGGGTCGCGCAGTTCCAGCCGGTTGCCGCTGGGGTCGAAGAAATAGAGCTCGCGGCCGGTGAAGAAGCCCTGGGCCCGGTAGGTCAGGTGGTCGATCCGGATGCTCCTCCGGCGGAACTCCTGGCACGCCGCGTCGAAAGTTTCGGGCGACACGGTGAACGAGTGGTGCGCGCCGCCGTTATCGGCCAGCGACCCGTCCACAGCGCTGGAGCGCTCGCACAGCAGGATGTTGTGGTCGCCGACGTTGAAACACGACATAACGCTGTTGCCCAGCCGGCCCTTGGGCTCGAGACCCAGCAACTCTCCGTAAAACTCCTCGGCTTCGTTCAGGTCATTGACCGGGATGGACCAGTGGGTCACGCCTTCAATTTTCAGGACTGCCATGTCGCCTCCTGTAGCACGTGCAACGCGCGGCTCGACGTCCGGCTCAGTTTGGCCGCCATTATAGGCGCAACGGCGGCGGCGGCTACCCCTTTTGCATGGGCAGAATGGGGATGCGCTCTGGCAACCCGCCAAACGTCCTCACGCGTACGCATTTTGTCATCGAGAGGAGCGGAGCGACGTGGCGATCTCGTTCCCGCGGTAGCATTCCTTGCCCCAACGAGATTGCCGCGCTTCGCTGGCAATGACAGTCCCAGTGAAACTGGGTACGCGTGAGGGCAAACGTCCTTCCCCGCCGGGCCAACCCGCAAATCGCCCGTGTTAGTATCGGGCGCATCGACAACACCGAGGGGGAACGACATGGCACTAACAGGCGAAGACTGGCTGGCGCAAACCGTCGAGGAGACGCTGGAGCCGGACCTGCCGATCTGCGACACGCACCACCACTTCTGGGTATCGCGCCCGGAGCCGCCGGCGTACCAGCGATACCTCCTGCCCGAGTTGGCCGCCGATGTGGGCAGCGGGCACAACGTCCGCTCCACGGTTTTCATCGAGGTGCGCTGCGAGTACCGCCAGGATGGGCCGGAAGCGATGCGGCCGGTGGGTGAGGTGGAATATATCGAGACCATCGCTGACGAGGCGGCCACCGGCAGCCACGGCCCCACGAAGGCCGCCGCCGCCATCATGGGGCACGCCGACCTGAAGCTGGGTGACGCCGTACGTCCGGTGCTGGAGGCGATGGTGGCCGCCAGCCCGGGCCGGTTCCGGGGCGTACGGCACTCGACGGGATGGGATGCCAGCCCGGAGTTGGTGCAGCGAGATATTCAGGGCGCCCTGTCCACGGGGGGCTACCGGGCCGGCGCCCGGGTGATGGCCGATCTGGGCCTGGTCCTGGAGAACTCCCTGTACCACCCGCAACTGCCCGAGTTGGCGGAGTTCGCC
This sequence comes from SAR202 cluster bacterium bin87, assembly GCA_002238825.1. GTDB lineage: Bacteria > Chloroflexota > Dehalococcoidia > Lucifugimonadales > UBA3495 > Bin87. The sequence continues at coordinate 45,690 of MPNC01000011.1, forward strand.
CGGGCCGTGCCCGACCTGACCATCGTGCTGAACCACATCGGCGGGTTGGTGCGTGTCGGCCCCTACGCCAACCGCGATGACGAAGTGCTGCCGGCGTGGCGGCAGGGTGTGTCCGAGGTGGCCCAGTGTCCCAATGTGGTCATCAAGTTGGGCGGCGTCGGGCAGGTCCGGTACGGGTACAACTGGGACGGCCGGGAGACGCCCATCGGCTCCGAGGAGCTGGCCGGGACGCTGGGCCCGCTGATGAACTATTGCATCGAGCAGTTCGGCCCGGACCGCTGCATGTTCGAGAGCAACTTCCCGGTGGACAAACCGTCATACTCCTACAACGTGCTGTTCAACGCCTTCAAGCGGCTGTCAGCCGGCTATTCGGCAACGGAGCGCGCTGCGCTGTTCCACGACACTGCCATGCGGGTGTACCGGATCAGCGACTGACCGCGCCGTTCCGGCCTACAGCGTAATCCGCATCAGCTCCTCGGAGAACACGATCTCCCCGTCGTAGATGCGGCTGATGTCGCCGATGCCCTGTTCCATGGGGCCGTGGCCGGACAGGTGCGGGCCGATGTGCACCAGCACCAGTTTCTTGACGCCGGCCGCCTGCGCCATGCGCGCCGCGCCGGTGGTGCCGCACTGACCGCCGGCCTCGCCGTTGCTGTCCATCACCGCCTGGTCGTCCCAGCACATGCAGAGCATCATGTCGGCGTCCCGGGCGAGTTCGGTCACCGTGTCGCAGGGCTGGGTGTCGCCGGTGAAGATCACGCTACCATCGGGCGTGTCGACACGGTAGGCCAGGGAGTCCAGGTAGGGCTGGACATGCTCGGCCGGCGCGGCCGTCACCTCCCAGTCCGGCCCGCTGAACACCTTGCCCGGGCCCACGTCCGTTGCCGACACTGACGGGGCCGGTCTGGGCAGGGTGCCGCCGCGATTGACGAACACCGCCTGGCTCAGCGGGTGGTTCACCCGGGCCTTCCAGTCGTGGGAGAACAGGCCGTTTTCGCCGATGATGCCCTCGGTGATCTTCTCCGTGAGGTCGGGGCCGAAGACCTTGAGCTGGTTCTCCTTGCCGATGCTCTGGTCCCAGCGGCACAGCAGGAAGCAGGGGTAATCGATGTCGTGGTCGAAGTGGTGATGCGTGAAGAAGAGGTGGTCCACCTGGGTGGGGAACAGCCCCGCCTTGACCAGCTTGTGCGTGGTGGCCGGCCCGCAGTCGAACATGATGTGCTGGTCGCCCAGCTTGAGCACGTGGGAACTGCCGAAGCGCGTCGGCGTGGGCGTGGGCGTTCCGGCGCCCAGGGTGTAGATTTCTGCCATTTGTTGTCCTCACTGATTGCGTGCTGGTTGACCCGTCCATCCGATGCCGTTGCCAGGGTCGTTCGCGCGTTGTGATGTCCGGCCTGACGCCGGCGGGGCCGTCCGTTGATCCTACCACCGTGGGCGGAGGCCGGCCCTTGTATAATCCGGCCAGATATGTCCCCGAGATTGCCCCGAACGGAGTTGCATCATGACGCCAGGACGGTTCCATTTCGTCAGCCAGGTGGGGCGCGTGCCCTCCATGACCGTGCCGCTGGACGCGCAGCAGGAACTCCGGTTCCAACGGATCACGGAGGAGTCGGTCATGATCGACCTCCACCAACATCCCATGGTCCTGCCCGAGGACTTCAGCCAGTACTGGGAGTACCTGCGCAGTGACCGCTACCTCTGGGGATACGAGGCGGTGCGGGCCGGCGGGTTCACCGCCGTCGGCACGGCCAACGTCTTTCGCGGGATGCTGAATACCAACGAGATGTCCTTCATCCGCTTCTCCGACCTGCTGGAGGAGGTCAGCATGATGATCTCGGACATCTCGCAAAACGACGACGTGCTGCAGGTCAGCACTGCGGACGAGATCGAGGCGGCCAAGGCGCAAGGCAAGGTGGGATTCTTCCCCACGGTGGAGCACCTGGCCATCGGCAACGAGCTGAACCTGGTGGACGTGCTCTACAACGCGGGGGTGCGCCTGGCCGGCCTGACCTACAGCCGCAAGGCCTACATCGGCGACGGCATCTTCGAGCGCAACGACGGCGGCCTCAGCGACTTCGGGCTGGAGGTGGTCCAGCGCATGAACGAGTTGGGCATGGTCGTCGACGTGTCCCACGCCTCATTCCGCACCGCCATGGATGCCATCGAGGCGTCGGAAGCGCCGGTCACCTTCAGCCACGACGGTTCCTACACCCTGGCCAGCCACAGCTTCCAGGCCCGCCGGCTGCGCCGGGACGAGGAACTGCTGGCCTGCGCGCGCAAGGGCGGCGTCATCGGCATAACCGCCGTGGCCAACCGCCTCAGCAACGACCCGGAGCAGAGCATCGAGTGCGTGCTGGACCACTACGACTACATGGTCAACCTGGTGGGCATCGACCACGTGGCCATCGGCACCGACACCAGCATCGGCGACTCGGTGGGCGTCGGCGAGGCGGTGATGGGTCGCCCCGGCCCCACGCCGGCGCGCTACGTGGACGGCCTCGAATCCCCCGCCGACGGCAAGAACATCATCCGCGGCCTGATCGCGCGCGGCTATTCGGACGAGGACGTGAGGAAGGTTGCAGGGGGGAATGCGCTGGCGCTGTTCCGGCGGGTGATGGGGTGAGGCGAGGCGTTTGGTTTATCCTTGCGGCACCGCTATGTCCCTTGCCATGATCATATGCTCGGTGGCTCATGACCTCATCGGCAGCCGCACTTTGGTGATGCTCTTTTTGGCATCGGCGCAGTGGAGCCGATTGGGAAACCGGAGGCACAGCGCCCAGAACGTCAGGATTCAGGGGTGGCGCAAAGGGATTTTCCAGCCGGAGCGATGTCGCAGCGATTATTGAGGGGTTATCGTGGGTTTCACCTCGTTAATCCTTCGGCTAATGACAAATTGCTCCTAGGAATAGTTTCTGCCTCGGCGCCGATTCCCCTCAATGTATAGAGATCTTCACAGGCAAAACAATGGCAGGATCCCGCAACCATTCTGTTCTCGGCATCCGGCGCGCACTGGTTGGATTTAAATTACCCGCCGTAAAAATGGTTCAATCCAGTTTGCAGTGCGATTGGAGCTGCCTCCAGTCCCATATTCCATATCCCGGAAGCGGCCTTCATTAGCATGCGTCCAACCCATGCGTGCACCACAGGACCAAACGTTCCGTTTGATGCGGACGGCTCAGCTTCGACCGCCACTTTCAGTTCGGCAAGGTCTGTATCGTCTATACCGAGCTGACGGAAATGGTCGATCAGCGATCCGACGTCGCCCGGTACAATCTCTGAAACCTCCTGGTGGACATTCTCACCGCTCGCTACGATATTGTGGTCTCCATTGATGTTGATTTGAAAAAGATTCCGGACAGTACCAATCGGAACGTTATGCGTTCCATCCCCATCCGTCTGGGCGTTTAACTCTTGAAGACTAAGGATAAAATCCAAAAGCTTGTTTTTCACATTGTCCAACACGCCGGCGATGAGTGATCGAGGTATTGGCTGGTGAGCAGCGACCAAAATTGCTCCGTTGGTCAGCGCCGTTGCTTGTTGTGAAAGCATCACGAATTCCTGGGGCCAATGTTTTTGAAATTGCTCCGATTCGGTATTTAACATCCCTTCCAGCTCACCAACTCCTTGGTGCACTAGTAGGTTTGCGGCGTAGTCTTTCACAGCATCAGGGAGACCATACGTCGGAAGGACGACATTCCGCACCACGGCGGCTGCGCCAGCAAACGTGCCTATGTTGGTAGCGAGAAACTTCCTATAAGTCGGCAGCTTGGTCAAGTCAGGGTAGCCGGCGAGTTCAGCATCCACCCACTCCCTAAATTCAGACACGCCCAAGTCACTGGCCAAGATTTTTGCCTTACGGAGAGTGTTGGCAAGCGTAGCGGAATCGTTTACCAGATCGTCTCGGACGTCCATCAATATGCTCATTTGTCGAGTCCTCCGTACCATTAACGTTTCGGAATATCGGTAATTGAAGACGCGTCTGACGTTTGTCGCCTAGACAGGGTGGCGATTTCCCAGGAGTCGGGTAAATCGCGTACCTGAAAACGGTCGGATACAAAGCAGCGGAGCCTGTTTTGGGTTAGGCGACGGCCTCAGTCAGGCGTTCATCTCCAAAATATACAGCCCGCCCTGCAGGCGGTCCACCACGTACATGATGCCGTTTTCGTCCACGTGGACGTCGTTGATGCCGTTGGCGTCGGCGCCCTCGGGGATCTGGGGGATGTAGTAGGCGACCTCCTGGGGCTGGAAAGGGTTGGTGGTGTCGAAGACGCGGATGCCGCCGTTGAAGAAGGTGGCGTACACCAGGGTGTCCGACCGCAGGGACAGCGCGCCGGGGCGGTTCTCGTGGATGTTGTGCGCGCCGTAGCGGCCCGGGCGGTTGAAGAAGTCGTCGGTGTCCTGCATGGGCAGCGTGCTGATGATCACCGGGTTGGTCTCCAGCCGGTTGTCCATCAGCCACACCAGCTTGGGATAGTCCGCGCCGCCCAGGGCGGTGGCCTCCTGGGTCACCACCAGCAGGTCGCGGCTGAACAGCGGCAGCACCGTGTGGGTGAACCCGGGGAACGGCGGCGCGTAGTTCAGCTGGGCAATGACCGAGGGACGCGACACGTCGGAGATGTCCAGCGTGATGACGCCGGAGTCCTTCCAGCCGCAGTAGGCCCGGTCCGGCCGGTTGGGGTAAACGTTGGTGTTGTGGACGCTGTGGCCCACGTCCAGATAGGGATGGCGGTCCGGCGGCGGCGCGTCGTCGCCCTCCTGGGTGCCGGGCAGCCACCAGCGGCCGGCCTCGCTCGGATTCGACGGATTGCTGACGTCCATGATCACGTAGAACTGGTCGTCCTTGGGATCCGTGGGCCGTGAGTCGGGCGTGCCGGTGGCGAGATGCGCGTAGTCACCATCGACCCACCACAGGCAGTGGCACCCGCGGGAGCCGGGTCCCTGGGCGTCCCAGAAGGAAATGCGCCTCGGTGCCTCGGGATCGCTGATGTCGAAAACGCCCATGCCGGTTCCAGGCTGGCCGTGCTGCAGGGACTGGTAGGCCACCAGCATGGTGTCGCCGAAGATGGACAGGGAATTGGAGCGCAGGTGGCCGTGGTCCAGATCGGTCTGGGCCACCACTTTGGGGTTGGCCAGGTCGGTGACGTCGACGCTGATGAAGTCCTTGGGCGCGGACTCGTGGGCCATGTAGAGGATGCGGCGGCCGTTGGCGGTCTGATGCAGGTCCACGCCCTCGCCGATGTTGTTGTGCCCTTGCAGATCGACGTGGGCAATGAGCTTCATGTTCTTCGTTTCAGCAGCTTGGGTCGCCATGAAGTCCCTCCAACGCCGCGTGAGCGCAGCCTTCAAAGTTTCGTATTCGGGGTTTGGGCGAAGTGTACCATCGCGTGTGCCTGGAGATGGATGCAAACTCAGGCGTACCCAGTTAGTCATCGCGAGGAGCGCGACGACGCGGCGATCCCGTTGCTTCAAGAGCAGCCGATGTCCCGACGAGATTGCCGCGCTTCGCTCGCAATGACGGCCTGGCAGAAACGGAGTGCGCGTGAGGGATGCAAGAGTTCCGAGCCCGCACACCCTCGCGAATGGCTGTACAATCCCAGCCAGTCAGCTTGAAGGAGGCGCGGTCGATCATGAAGTTTGCCCTGTTTTTGCTGGGTTCCTGGACGGAACCGGAGGCCGACGCCCAGAGCCGCATCTTCGGCGAGATGCTGGAGCAGGTGGAGTACGCCGAGGAGTTGGGGTTCGATTCGATCTGGATCGCGGAGCACCACTCCAGCCGGTACGGCATCTGCCCGTCGCTGATGCCGCTGTTGACGCACATCGCCGCGCGCACGAAGAAAATACGCATCGGGGCTGGCGTCAGCGTCCTCCCCTTCTACAACCCCATTTTCCTGGCCGAGGAGAGCGCCATGCTGGACGTTCTGAGCCACGGCAGGCTGGATTTCGGGGTTGGTCGGGGCTCGGCCGATTACGAGTACGGCAACTTCAACATCGATATCGACACGCGCGACGTGCGCACCCAGGAGGTGCTGGACATCATCCTGGGCCTGTGGACGCAGCAAGATTTCTCCTATCAGGGCGAGTTCTACCAGGTGAAAGACCTGACCATCGCTCCCTCGCCCGTGCAGAAGCCCCATCCACCGGTGTACATGGCGGTGTCGCGGACGCCGGCCAGCGTGGACGTCGCCGTGGAGCGGGACCTGCCCATCCTGACCAGCTTCTCAACGCCCGAGGCCGACAACCTCGGCCTGTTCTCCCTGTACGCCGAGCGCTGCGCCGCCGCCGGCAAGAACCTGCCCGTGGGCGAGATGCCATACTTCCGATACGTGCATGTGGATGAGGACGAGCACGCGGCTCGGGAATACCCCCGCGAGTCCATCAGGTGGGTGCGTGACCTGGCAACCTACCGGCGCACCCTGACCCGCGGCGACGAGATCAACGTGGACCTGGACCACTGGCGGACGATCCGCACTACCGAACCGCCCAGCTACGAGTCGGAACTGGAGGGTACCGTGTACTTCGGTACTCCGGACCAATGCGCCCAGCGCATCACCACGCTGCGGGACGACCACGGCATCGGCTACTTCGGCGCGTGTATGTCCTTCGGCAGCATGGAACACGCGAAGGTGATGCGGTCGATGGAGCTATTTGCGAAGGAAGTGATGCCACGGTTCCGCGATTAGGGGATATCTGCTGGCGCCGAACGATTCGTGCTCTCGCCACTGGCCGCGGTGATCACGTCGGATCGGTGGCGGTTACAATCGCGTCGAACGGGCGGGAGCGCGGCGAGCATCAGTCGATCCACATATTGCGACCTGTCCGTTGAACACACCAAGCCGACACAGCGAGATCAGGCGGGGATCATGCCGGATAGCTTGGACAACATCGTTGAATCCCCCGAAGCCGAACGCCTGGCCACCGGGTTCGGGTTTACCGAAGGGCCGCTGTGGCATCCGGACGGCTATCTGCTGTTCGTGAACAACCGCAGATTCCGGCCAACTGCGCCTGGGGCGACGCCGACTACCGCACCATGTACTTCACCGCCCGCAGTTCCGTCTACCGCATGCGCATGAAGACAACCGGGATCAACCCGTGGAGGGGTGGCTAAGCGGCCCCTGAGGAGGCTAACTGATGCAAGAGCGCGACCTGGTCGGCTACGGCTCCAGCCCGCCGGCCGTGGAATGGCCCAACGGCGCGCGGATCGCCGTGTCCTTTGTCGTCAACTACGAGGAAGGGTCGGAGAACTCCATCCTGGACGGCGACCCCCAAGGCGAGACGGTCGGCGAGTCGCCGTCGCCGGTGGCTCGCGGCGAGCGGGACCTGGCCAACGAGTCCTTCTTCGAGTACGGCAGCCGGGTTGGCGTCTGGCGCATCCTTGATATGTTCGACGAATATGGGGTGGACGGCACGATCTTCGCCTGCGCCCTGGCCCTGGAGCGCAATCCCGAAGTGGGACGGGAGGTCGTGCGCCGGGGACACGAGGTCATGGGCCACGGCAATCGGTGGGAAGAGTATTACAACATGGACCGGGAGACCGAGCGGCAGGCCATCAACGAGGCCGTCGCATCCATCACGCGCGCGTGCGGCGAGCGGCCGCTGGGGTGGTACACCCGCTACGGGCCCAGCGTGAACACGCGGGAACTGGTGGTGGAAGAAGGCGGGTTCGTCTACGACTGCAACGCCTACAACGACGACCTGCCCTACTACACGCAGGTCCACGACAACCCGTGGCTGGTGGTGCCCTACTCGCTGGAGGTCAACGACTACGGGTTCTGGCGCGGCCAGCTGTCAACGCCCATGGACTTCTTCGAGTCGGCGCGCAACTGTTTCGACACCCTGTACCGGGAAGGAGCGACCCACCCCAAGATGATGTCGGTGGGGCTGCACTGCCGCATCATCGGCAAGCCGGCCCGGGCGGCGGCGCTGCGCCGGTTCATCGAGTACGTGCGGAGCAAGCCCGACGTGTGGCTGGCCCGCCGCATCGACATCGCCCGCTGGTGGCTGGAGCACTACCCGGCGCAGTAGGAGCTATTCGTCCACGGTTTGGGCCGCAGCCAGAAAGTCGGCATCGGCGAAATCCGCGAAGCGGTCGGGCAGGAATTCGCTCATGTCGGACACGACCTGGGTCGAGCCACGGTCGATATAGTCGGCGATGATGCGGCCGGTGATCGGCCCCAGGTGGATGCCCTTGGTGGTGTGACCCGTTGCCAGGTAGATGTCGTCCCAGCCGGGGACCGGGCCGATGATGGGATTGCTGTCGGGGCTCAGAGGGCGGGAGCCGGCGAGTTGCTGCACCAGTTCGGCGCGCTCCAGGTCGGGGAAGACATCGATGGCGCGCTGTAGCAGTTCCAGGCGGGCGCTCTCGGTGGGCTGGCGGTCGAACTCCTCCCCGGCGAAGAGACTTCTCTGATCATAGTCCCGGCCGCCGGTGCTGCCGACGCTGGTGAGGCCGTCCCGCCGGCTGATCATGTGGCCGCGCTTGGGCGAGCTGATCAGCACCGGGAGAGGCTCGCCCGGGTAGTTGAGCAACAGCCGCTCTCCCTTCATTGGCCGGACCGGAACCGGGAAGCCCAGCCAGGGGGTGAAGGCCCGGCTCCAGGTGCCAGCGGCCACCACCACCGCGCCGCAGTGCATGTCCCCGGACGCGGTCTTGACGCCGGTGATTGCTGATGCGTTGGCGATGAGGCCGGTTACCTCCCGGTGCAGGATTTCGGCGCCCTTGAGCTCGGCGCCACGGGCCAGGGCCAGGTTGAAGCGGTAGCTGTCCAGCTGGGCCGACTCGTCCTCGTAAACAGCCCCGATGATGGAGGGCGAGAGGCGCGGTTCGATTGAGTGGACTTCCCCGGCGTCGATCCAGCGCATCTTGACGTGCGGCTGCTGCCAGACCATCAACTCTTTGATCAGGTCGGCCTCGTCGTCGTCCAGTGCCAACCGGAGCGACGGGCGTCGCTGGTAGAGCAGGTCCATGCCGGTGGCCGCCTCGAGCTCGGGGACGATCTGCGGGAACTCGGCGTAGGAGGCCCGGGCCAGCTCGAAGGACGCACCGGGGGAGAACTCGGCGCCCAGCAGGCTGAGAGAGCCCGTGGCGTGAGCCGATGCTCCGCTGCCGATGGCTTCGCGCTCCAGGAGGGTCACCCTGACGCCTTCCCTTGCCAGGTAGTAGGCGACCGAGCAGCCGACCACGCCGGCGCCGATGACGATTACGTCCGCAGTTTCAGGCAATCTCTGGTACTCCTTTGAAGATGTTCGACAATATCGTTGCGGGCCTCATGCGTATCCAGCTTCACACGAGCTGTCATTGCGAGCGAAGCGCGGCAATCTCGCTGGGGCAAGGAACGCCTGCTGCGAGAACGAGATCGCCACGTCGCTGCGCTCCTCGCGATGACGAACTGGGTACGCGTGAGCTTTGCGGGCTTCGAAAGTGTCGCGCTTCTCCCCATGATTTGCCGGACGCACTCCAAACCAGCTCCGCAGCAGAAATGAGCCGCCCCGCCGTTCCTGTCGGTCACCGGGCGAAGACAGGAGGGCGGCGGGGCGTCGACGGCTTCAGCGGTCTGGAGCCGTCAGGCCGGGGTGACCGCTGGCTGGTGGGCCTTCATGAAGCGACGGGCGTGCTCCACGACCTCGTCGATGTGCTCCTGGCTGTCCTTCCACGGATAGATGGTCATCTCGGAGTTCGGGGCCAGGTCAGCGACTTCCTTGGCGACCGCATACGGGTGCGCCGGCACGTCCTCGGGCGCGACCAGGATCGGCGTCTGCAGGTTGCGCACGAAATCGCGGTCAACGGTGAACACGAAGTCCGCGCGGTTGGTGTACATGTTCGTTAAGAAGTCATGCACCATGTCCATGGTTATATCCGGACGCTTCTCGCAGAGGGGCGGCCCCCAGCCCGCGATGTTGTTCTGATAGAAGAGGTCCGGCAACTCGGGCCGGAACCCGCTGGGCTGCATGAACGCGACGGCAACGATGCGGTCCGAGGCCAGCCGGAGCAGGTTGTGCATCATCGGCCCGCCGATGCAGAACCCCATGACCATGAACTCGCCGATGCCGAGAAAGTCCATCAGGCCAAGCTGGTCTTCGGAGTAAGCGTCCCAGGGACGGTCGATCTCCAGCGGGCCGGTGGACTGGCCCGGGGGCGCGTTGCGCAGGTCGGCCGCGATGACGCGGAAGTCGTTCTTGAAGGCCTCCATGGGGTTGAAGGGATGCGTCTGCAGGCCGGCCACGGTGGAGTTGAGCCCACCGCCCGGGACGATCAGCAGGGGAAATCCCGAACCGACCTCTTCGTAATAGATGCGGGTGTCGCCTCTTTCGTAGAACGGCATGGCAGTGGTCCTCCGTGGGGGATGTGTGAATCTAACCGGACAAACCGTTAGCTTGGTGGTTCGAGATGACGGAACAACAGGTCAACCTGGCACGGCGCCAGTGACTGCGCTCCAGCGGTTCGATGTGACGCTGAATCTATGCCAGGTTGCGCCGAAGGTCAATTCTGCACTTCGTCCTCCTGGAACCTGGTCCACTTGTCGAAAACCGGGAACGGCCGGGGCAGCACTCCATGCGGGTCTTCGATGCGAAAGGAGATCTTTTCAGGATCCTGGACATTCCTGACCGCGATCGTAACGCCGGTTACATCGATGCAGTTTTCACACTCACTGGGGAGCGTTTGGCGAGTGCGTGGCGATATCGGAAAGAGCCTGACTTCCTGAGCGGTCGCCGTGCGGTCGACCCGGTAATCGTCCGCAATGATCTCCCATTCGTTGAGGGTGTGGCCACCCTCGGCATATTGGGCCCACAACGATAAGGGCCCGAAGAAGTCGAGGACTACACCCTTCCTGGGACTGCCATCAATGTGGGGATCGAATTGTCGGAACGAGCGGTCCGCCAGTTCGCCTTTGGCTCTCGCCACCTCATACTCGGTTGACAGGTTTACGGAAGTCGAGCCGCCGCACGACACAGCCACCAACAACAGGAGACCGCACGCCGCGACTGCGCCGCGAGTCGTCAACACGATGATGCCGTCGTTTACCCGTCGCGTGAGCGACGACCACGCTGGTGTCACATTTCACCTCCAATCATGGCGTGGACACCCAACTCAGCAGGGGCAGCCCCCGACCTCGGAAACATACCGCGGCGAACAGGCCGTTGCGCCTCTGTCCCAGATCAGACCAGTCAATCATGATCGGGGTCAGCCCCCGCAGCTTGGCCGCCCGGCAGATGAGAGCTAGCAGCGCCGTCTGCAACGCCACGGTGTCAAAGCCGGTGTTGGACAGAAAGCGAAAGAGCCGCTTCTTACGCTGATGGTGGGAATAGGGCAGTTGAACCTGCCAGGCCCGCACCAACACCGAGATGGACAGCGAACGACGCTCCAGAATGGCCACGGTGAGTAATGCCAGGTTAGTGCGACGGGTCGCCCGCAGCTGAGGCAGAGCATAGTCCAGAAACGTGGCGATGCGGTGATACCATGGCCTGGTCGACCTCCTCAGGCGGGAATGTGGCGGGTAACCCATTCCTTACCCGGAGAGGCCAACCTTTTTCAACCCTTTATCTCAAAGTGGGTACGCGTGAGGTTACCTGGTTTGTTGCAGTAGCAGCAATTGGCCACCTTCCGCCAGACCGAGATCCACGGCGTCTCCGCCGTAAAGGTCGCCCTTGACGCTGTGGCCCTGCACGTTGAACAGCAGAGTAGTTCCGGTGGCGTCGGAGAAGAAGTCGGAGACATCTATTACGCCGCTGGATTCCCAGTCGCCGAGGTCGTCCGGGTCGGCGTCGTACGTGCCCACGGGCAGGCGGGCGAGCCGGTCCATTTCGGTCAGCCGGGACAGCTGGCTGGTATCCGGGTCAATCTGCCAGATGCTGGCTTCTCGGGAGCTGGTCTTGCCGAAATTGCCAGTGGAGCGGTCTTCCTGGATGTAGGCGAAACCGTCATTGGCCCACACCAGGTTGTCCGGGCTGCGCATACCGAAGTCCGGTCCTCCGGGGAACTGGCCGGCGCCGGCATCATCCCCGTCGTAGAGGATTTTCAGGTTGGCGGTCAGGTTGGCGGCGTCAGCGTCAACGATGTAGGTGGTTCCCCAGTCGTCGGAAGGATACGCGCTGCCCCGACCGGTGCTAGCGAAAACCACCTGATTGCCGTCGTCGGGATTGGTGGACAGGTCTTCGGGCCGGGAGAACTCGAAGTGCCTCACCCGATCGGCGAAACCGTCCTGGATGTCCTGGTCAGCGTAGCCGCTGGCGTCGTACCCGGTGGCATTGGCAAGGTGGGGCAGGTAAATCCTGAGTTCCCTGAACTGGCCCGTTGTGGTGGCGCCGGTGCCATTCCAGTCTTCGGGAGAGCCGTAACCGCGGTCGGACCTCCAGACGTAAACCTCGCCGTTGGCCAGGCCATTGCGCTCCAGGAATCCGGCGCCTTCCGACGTGTCTTTGTCGCCCACGTAGAGCAGCAGAGGAGCGCCCTGCCGGTCGTCGCCGATGAGTATGGCGATTTTGTTGGGGTCGCCAGAGTCGATGAGCGCAACGCTTTCATAGCCGGCCCGGCCGGCGGCGGGCACAGCGTAGAGCGTGCGGTTGGCGATGTCCAGGGCGAAGAGCTGACCGCCGTTGGTTTCCTCTCCGGTGAAGAAGATGTCGTCTTCCAGCCCGTACTCGCCGGCGCGGCCCAGGTAGGCGGAGCACAGGCGGCGTAGGTCGTAGTCGGTGCCGGCGTCGTCCACGTCGCTGGCCGTCGCATCGGCGGTGGCCATCTCCGCGGTCACCGGGTTGCCGTGGCGGTCGATGATAGTGTGGTAGGCCAGACCGGCCTCTTTCACCGCCAGCGTTTCCGGGTCGATGACGAAGCGCGAAACCCGCGCACCCCGCAACGTGGCCCCGGAGTTCAATGCGTAAATTTCACCGTAGCCGGGACGGAGCTCGTGGTTGGAGAGAACCACCATGTTGCCATCCTCATCGGCCAGGGCACCCATGCCGTCCAGTATGCCCGGAGGCCGGTAGCCTTCGGCGCCGCCGACGCGGCTCCCGATGTCGAACAGCACGGTAACGTCCCAACCGGAGTTGGTGCTTTGCATCATCGGCTCGGTGCCGATGTGGTTGTCGGCCTGCGCCGGATGCAGCAACTGCGTTCCGGCGATGCCTAGGGCGAGGATGCCCAACAGGCCAAAAAAAACGACGGGCAAAACCCGTCGTGAAAGGGAACTCTGTGCTCCAAGTGGTGCGAGCGGCATTTTCAGATGCCCCCGCATTTTGAAGAGTGCGGACATAATCGGATCGCCTCCTTTCGGTCGTTGGCGTCGCTTTCCGGGCCGCCCCTCCCTGTGGGGAATGCCTGCTACATTTCAGGCAACCGTACCGGCCTCACTAAGGACGTCGGTAATATTTGATAGCACACAGTATGCCACAAGTCAATACCGAGTCGGTGTTTGCGGTATCGCCACGCTGGCATCGCTCTCCTGATTGTAGGCATCATCAATAAACCACCTGCGCGTCTGCCAGCCAGGCCAGTTCATCATAGTTTATACCTAGTAATTCGCCGAGAATATATACGTTGTGCTGGCCCAGGAGGGGCGCCGGCGTCCAGGATGCGCGTGACGATGGTGGCGTCCACGTCCGGGACGTAGCCTTCCGGGACGCTGGTGCCGTTCATAATGGGAATACCGGCGACGCAGACGTTGGCCATCAAGGCCAACGTCTTGCCGGAGAGGATCCCTCCCTGAGGTCCGGCAATGTCGGAGCGCCAGTACCAGGCTCCCAGCGGGTTGTCTTCCGGGGGATCGAATTGGCGGAACGAGCGGTCCGCCAGCTCGCCTTTGGCTCTCGCGACTTCGTACTCGGTCGACAGGTTTACGGAAGTCGAGCCGCCGCACGACACAGCCACCAATGACAGGAGACCGCACGCGGCAATCGCGCCGCCGGTCTTCAATGGTGCGTTACCGCTGATCGCGCGTCGCGTGAGCGACGACCACCCTGGTGTCACATTTCACCTCCAGTCATGGCGAGGTTTCCAACCCAGCATGCGCTGCGCCTTTACCGTGCTGATCACGCTGGCGGTGCCCTGCAACCCGTCGCGTATCTCCACGCGGTCTCCGAAGTTGCGCTTTACCAGGTCGATGGTGGGCTCGGCAAACCGGCTGGAGGGCTGCGCGAGCATGAAGGCTTCGTACTCTTCGATGTCCGCATCCAGCGCGAGCACGTGCGCCTCGGCCACGTCCCGGGCGTCGGCGTAGGCCCACATGACCAGCGTCAGCGGCTCCTCCGGCGTGGGCGCCGGCCAGGGGAACTCTGCTTGCACTTCGGGCAGCGCGACGTTGGTGAAGCGGAGGCTGACCACCGTGGTGTCCGAGTTGCGCGCGATCATACGGCCGATGTCCTCGCCGACCTGCTTGGTCAGGCCGTAGGGCTCGAATGGCATCATGGGATGTTCCTCGTCCAGGGGCAGGTAAAGCGGCACGAAGGCGTTGCCGTCGTGGGCCCACCCCATGCCGAACGCGCTGGACGAGAACACCACGCGCCGCAGCCCCAACTCCGCCGCTGACATCATGACGTTGAAGTCGGCTGCCACGTTGTTTTCGAAAATGACCCTGGGTTCGGCTCGCTGCGGCCCGGGGATGGCTCCCATGTGAATTACGCCTTCCGCGCCGTTGAGGATTTCTGCCACCGCCCCGGCGTTTCCGAGGTCGCAGCGCACGAACTCTGTCGGAAGGTCGTCGGCAGCCAGTTGGTCCGTTGCCAGGACTTCCCGGCCCTGGTCCACCAGCAGTTGCACGACGCGGCGTCCCAGCCTTCCGGCTGCTCCCGTTACTACTATCATCTTCGCCTCCGGCAGGCTCTGCTCTAATTGTTGCGGTCATACGCGTCGGCTGCCCGAAGGACCGTTGCGTCGTCTCCCGTGCGGCCGATCAGCATCATGCCGATGGGCAGGCCGTCGGATGTTCCACAGGGCACCGAGATGGCCGGATGTCCGGTCACGTCGAAGGGGCAGGTGTTGGGTATCATTTCCAGCGCGCGGTCGGTGTACTCCTGGCGGCTGCAATCGGCCGGTGGAATTACCGTGGCCTTCATGGGCAGGGTGGGCATCACCAGCAGGTCGTACTCGCTGAGCGCCTGGTCGTATGCGGCCGTGAGCGACCGGGCCAGGTTCTGGGCCTTGGCGTAGTAGCGGCCGTGGTACCGGTCCTGCATGTACTGCCCCATCAGCACTACCAGCTTGGTGGTTTCCGAAAGGTCGTCGGCCCGGGTCTGCCAGCCGCGGGCGTACACGTCCAGCAAACCGGTGGTGTAGTGGCCCTTCCAATTGGTGCCCATGCTGTTGCCGGCAACCATCAGCATGGTTGCCCCCTCCACGGCGATGGCCCGCCAGACATGGATGCCGTCGTGGTGCCACGGTATTGACACTCTGTCCACCTGCGCTCCCATACCGTCGAACGAGCGGGCCGCGTTTTCTACCGCTTGGTCCACATCCGCTTCCGATTCCGGCAGACCGAAGCCTTCTGACACGATGCCGATGCGCAAACCCGACACGTCTCCGGTCAGCGCCTGGGTGTAGGCCTGCCCGTTCAGACCGCCGCGCTGCCTGGGATCCAGGCCGTCGGGTCCGGCGATGGCCTCCAGCAGCAGGGCTACGTCGGCGGCGGTGCGCGCCATGGGCCCGGTGTGGTCCAGGGTCAACTCGATGGGAAAGACGCCGGTGTAGGGCACCAGTCCGTAGGTTGGCTTGAGCCCGTAGATGCCGCACCAGCTGGCCGGTATGCGGATCGAACCGCCCTGGTCGCCGCCGATGGCCATGTCCACCTCGCCCGAGGCTACCAGCGCCGCGCTGCCGCTGGACGAGCCGCCGGCGGTGCGTGCGTGGTCGTGAGGATTGCGGACCGGCCCGGTGTCCGAGGTGTGACTGCCGCCGGAGAAGCACAGGCTTTCGCAGACCGCCTTGCCTCTGATGGCTCCGCCGGCGTCCAGAATGCGCGTGACGATGGTGGCGTCCACGTCGGGAACGTAGCCCTCAAGCACACTGGTGCCATTCATCATGGGAACGCCGGCCACGCAGACGTTGTCCTTGATGGCCAACGTCTTGCCGGAGAGGATTCCTCCCTGGGGTCCCGAAATGTCGGAGCGCCAGTACCAGGCTCCCAGCGGGTTGTCTTCCGGCTGCGGTCGCGCTCCCGGGGAGCGCGGGTGTTTGACCGGCAGGCTCGGCGCGGTGAGCTGGTCCAACCGCGCGTACGAGTCGAGGATAGGCTGGCTCAGCTCGATGTAGGAATCGACGTCGGCCGGTGAGGGGTTCAGGTTGTAGGCGTCGGCGATGCGGAAAATCTCTTCGACAGTGGGTTGCCTTACCGCCATGTTGTAACCTCCGGTTTGGGTTGCACGACTTCCAGCGACTATACTACGCACTGGGAAATCTGACCCAAACACCGTCACCAGTTCAGCAAAACCTCCATCAACCGCATGGAACGGAGCCAGGCGAGACTGACAGCACAGCCGGGAGACGAACCAGATGCGACGTCACGACCCCAAAGCGCTGCGCATAGCGAAAGCAGTGCAGCAGCGTGAGCAGCCCGAGCTCGTCATCCTCTTCGGCTCCCGCGCTCGCGGTGACCACGAAGAACTGCTATCCGATATCGACGTCATGCTGGTACAGGCCACCGAACCTGATGACGCCATCCAAAAGGCCGCCACCGCCGCCGCCGCCAGGGTCGCCCGGGAGACCTACGGACGGGAAGTGCCGGTGGAACTGGTGTGGAGGACCATCGAAGAGTTCCGGCACAACCGCCGGTACGTCAACAGCGTCGAGACTCACGCCGTAAAGGACGGAATAGTCATGCCCAGGGATCCGAACCAGTACGGCTCGACACAATACGAAGACGACGACACCGAATACTCCTACGACTGGGAGAGCTACGAAATACTCATCGAAAGAGCAGAGGCGCACCTGTCCGCATTCCAGTCGTTAGCAAGCAACGGCCAGCCGGACTTCCCGGTAGGCCAGCAGGCCCACTTCGCCCTGGAGTGCGGATTGAAGGCCCTTTTGGAAGCCCGCAAGATTCCCTATGGCTACAACCACAGCATGGCGGACCTGCTGGGCACGCTTCGCCACTTCCACCCCGAAATGCGGGACTTCCGCTTATCCATAGCCCCCGACATCTACGCGGAGTATGCGGGACGACTCGGTTACCGAGCGCGACGGCAACCGCGTCTGACCGACCAGCCGGACTACCTGGAAAAGACCGTCGCCGACGCCCAGTTCCTGATTGAGCGGGCCAAAACCGCGAGGGCAGAAGCCGTCTGAAACCTATCTGCCCCAACCAGGGAACAAACACCCCAAACACGGAGGCCGAACATGCCAGTCAAAGGGACCTCGATGAAGAGTTATCGTCCGCTGATGCAGGGTGTCAACGGAATGGTCGCCGCCAGTCACCCCAGCGCCGCCATGGCCGGCCTGGAAGTCCTGAAAAGGGGCGGCAACGCCATCGACGCCGGCGTGGCGGTTGGCTTGGCGCTGAACGTCGTGCACGTCGATGATTGCAGTTTCCTGGGCGTGGCGCCCACGGTGATTTACCTGGCCGACCGCAATGAGGTCGTGACCGTTGACGGTCTCGGGGTCTGGCCCCAGGCCGCCTCAGTAGAGTACTTCCACAAGCACCACGGGGGCAGGATGCCGGCCGGCGTTCTATCGTCGCTCACGCCCGCCGCCGCTGATTCCTGGATCACTTCGCTGTCCAAATTCGGCACGATGACCTTCGGGCAGGTGGCGAGCGCGGCCATCGACCTGGCCGGGAACGGCTTCCCCATGTTCCGCTACCTGGCCGGCCGGTTCAAGACCGCCTTCGACCAGTATAACGCCTACCCGTCAACTGCGGAAGTTTATCTGCCCAACGGCCACGCTCCGAAGCAGGGCGAGATGTTCTACCAGAAGGACCTGGCCTCCACCCTGTCCCGGCTCGCCGACATTGAGGCATCCAACGCGGGTAAGGGCCGCGAGTCGGCGCTCAAGGCGGCAAGGGACTACATCTACACCGGCGAGTTGGCCCACAAGATCGTCGCGTTCAACCAGGAGATGGGCGGGCTTCTCACCGAGGATGACCTGGCGCGTTATCACGTACAGGTGACGCCGCCCGTGACGGTGAACTACAAGGGCTACGACGTCTACAGCACCGGGCCTTGGGGCCAGGGGCCGACGTTCCCTCAAGCCCTGAAGATACTGGAAGGGTTCGACCTGGCCTCCATGGGCCACAACTCCGCCCAGTACATCCACACGGTTAGCCAGGCCCTTAACCTGGCCTTTGCCGACCGCGAGCAATACGTTGGCGACCCTGATTTCGTGGATGTTCCGATCAACGAGATGCTGGCGGAGGAGTACCTGGCCAAGCGCCGGTCGCTCATCGACCCCGACCTGGCCTGGCCGGGCACGCCTCCGGCGGGAGACCCGCGAAAGGGCAAAGCGACCGTCGACGGCGCTCCGCAGTCACCCCGGGAAGCGACGACACCGGTGGGTACCGCCGGCGTCAGCGGTGGCGGGACATCGTACTTCGCCGTTATCGACCGGGATGGCAACATCTTTTCCTGCACACCCAGCGAGGGCACCAAGAATGGCGGGCCGATCATACCGGGCACCGGCCTGGCCTTCTCGTTGCGCGGCACCCAGTCCAAGCTCGACGAAGGGCATCCCGCCTCGGTTCAGGGCGGCAAGCGGCCCCGGCTCACTCCGGCGCCGGCCCTGGTGGTGCGCGACGGCGAGCCCGTGATGGCCCTGGGCGCCCACGGCGGCGACCATATCCCGCAGGGCACGCTGCAACTGCTGTTGAACGTCCTGGAATTCGGCCACGACTCCCAGGAGGCCGTGGAGGAACCCCGCTTCTACAGTTACAACTTCCCCAGCTCCAACTGGGCTTCGAGGTATGACCCGGGCATGCTGCGGTTGGAAGGCCGCATTTCCGACGAAGCGGCAGATGGCCTGCGTCAGAAGGGGCATACGATAGAACAGTATCCAGACTGGTGGGAGGGCTCAGCCCTGTACTGCGTCATCACGCGCAACCCGGAGACCGGGGTGCTGCAGGGCGGCGCCGACCCGAGATGCGAGGCTTACGCTGTGGGGTTCTAGCGCGATCCATTGGCAGCGGCGGTGTTAACTGGCGCGCGTCTGGTCGATACACCCCGCGCCCTCCGCTGCATAATGCCCTGGCGCGTGCTTCTTCTGCTCCACCGGCGTGTCGGGCCGGTCCTGATGATCGGCTCGGCGCGCCGCCCGATCGCTGCTGACGCGGTGGCGATATATGGACGCGTCACGGGCCAATTACACTGACCGCGCGTCGTTGCGGTGCGCCCGTCGGTGCGTAGCGGAGTCAGTTGTACGTGAACCCCCCGGGTGAGGCTACCTCGACTGGACCTCAGGAACCCGAACTTCCTCGTCCCGCCATCGGGCCCTGGCGATCCATTGGGACAATACGGTGGCTACGTGGTCCGGTTCGTGGCCGCCGTAGAGGCTTATCGTCAGGGTCGCGACGCATTTATTGTCGAACAGGCGAGTTCTCCGGCTCAGGTCGTAGATTTCCCATGATGAACCGTAGATCAGTATGGCTACACCGTAAGTTGCTCCTCGTACGCATTCCCGCAGCCTGATCCTGCCGTATCTCCGTCGCGTGTAAGAAGACTGGACGTTGATATAGACCGCGATATCGCCATGGTCGTCAAACAGCGCGTAGTCAATGTGGCCTCTCCTTCCCAGGGCGAGGTCGGGTCCGCACTCCCAAGGCAGCCAGGTGCGCCATCCCAAAGACCAAAGGATCGGGTCGATCATCGCGTATCTAATCGCGGGCTCGGACCGAGAAGGCCGGCGCGTGATTTCGTGGGTAGCTTCCATCACTTCCCGGACAGTTCTCTCCACGGCCGCGATGTCCCGCGTGTTTTGTTCCGGTTCCATGACCGTATCCATTTTAAACTGTGCAACGACCGGGACCCGGTCCGCAGTGTCAGAAAATCGGCGCTCAGGCGCTTGTGGACCACCGGCGTGTCGTCCTGGCGCCGTACACCGTGCGCGCCTTACAATTCAAAACAGCCCTGGGCCGGATCGCCTTGATAACTAATACGATCCTACTGTACAGAAATGACGATGACATTGACGTGTCATACGAACATAAAATGTATAACGTTGAGTAACAAAATCATCAGGGGCGCGTCATGTCGGAATCAGCGGTATCCGCCAGCGCTGCAACTCAGCAGGGTGTACCGAAACAGGACCCCGATGCCGGCCGATCAAGGCTTCATCCGATTGCAAGTTTTGCATTGCCATGCTTACAGACCTGCCTGTCTCAGCCAGGTGCGAGCGCATTGTCGTGCGGGGCACGCATCGGCCCGGATTGGCGGGGGGTCGTCTGCTCCGCAACCGGGTTTGTTGTCACGTGTGCGACGCGCATCGGGGTCGCTGCCCAGCCCTTGAGCTCCGCCAGTTCGTTACCCGGGACCGAAGGATGTGCCATATGTGTAACGAAGATGCGAAAACAGGACCATTGGATGTGACATTCTGATACAGCTGGGGTAAAATCAGCGCTGTCGACTCGGCGTCGCTGTTGACTGATCAAGGGGACGCCGACATAGGGGTTGCCGCGGAGGGAACCATTGAGCAGCCAGGCCGAAACAGGAAACGAGATCAAGGCGTTTCGTGAGCGGCTGACCGCTCTGGCCCAAGCCGGGTTGCGCATCAACGAAAGTTTGGACCTGGATACGGTGCTGCAAGAGGTGCTGGACTGCGCCCGGTCACTCACCGGTGCTGACTATGGCATCATCGCGCTGATGGACGACGAACGGCGCATGCAGCAATTGCTCTGGTCCGGGATCAGTGAGGCAGAAAGTCGCCAATTGCGCGACATTCACCGCGGGAAGCAGCTTTGCGAGTATATTTCGCGGCTGCAGCACCCCCTGCGAGTGGACGATTTCCAGGGCCACCTCCAATCGTTGGGAATTGACGGCTCCCGCGTGCCCATCCCCGCGGGACCCAACACTCCTTTCCTGGCGGCGCCAATCATTTACCATGGTGAAACCGGCGGCGGGATCTTCCTGGCCGACACGGAGGCAGGACGCAAGTTCACCCCTGAAGATGAAGAAACCCTGATGATGTTCGCGTCGCAGGCGGCCTTGGTCATAGCTAACGCCCGGCGCTACCAGGAGGAGCAGCAAGCCAGGGCCGATGTGGAAGCCCTCATCGACACCTCGCCGGTGGGCGTACTGGTCTTCGACGGAGTCGATGGGAGAATCGTGTCGTACAACCGGGAGGTGAGGAGGATCGCCAACGCGCTCTACCACGCGGACGCCGGTTTTGAAGAAGTCCTCAGCACGTTGACCATTCGGCGGGGGGACGGCAGGGAACTTACGATGTCTGACTTTCCCATCGCCGAAACCCTGCGTACCGGCGAAGCGGTGCGCCTGGAGCAGATGGTTTTTCAGGGCTCCAACGGCCGCAGCATGACCATTATGGTGAACGCCACTCCGATCAGGTCAGACGATGGCGTGATGCGGTCTTTCGTGGTGACACTGCAGGATATGACGCCCATTGAAGACCTGGAACGCCAGCGCGCCGAGTTCCTGGGTATGGTCAGTCACGAGTTGAGAATGCCGCTGATGTCCATCAAGGGTTCGGCAGACACCCTTTTAGAATCGGGGTCGGATCTGGATCCGGCCGAGGTTCGCCAGTTCAGCCGCATCATCAGGGACCAGGCCGACCGGATGCGGCACATGATAGTTGACCTGCTGGACGCGGCGCGCATTGAGACCGGCACGCTCAGCGTCACTCCGGAGCCAGTAGCGGTGGTGGAGATGGTCGACGAGGCCAAACGACGGCTTGCGACCGCAGGGGAGCAAAACAATCTGCAGATAAACCTGCCGCCGGACCTTCCCCTGGTGATGGCCGACCAACGCCGCATCGTTCAGGTGCTGAATAACCTGCTGACCAACGCTGTCGAGTCCTCCCGCGAAACCCCCACAATTCTGGTGTCGGCCGAGCGGGAAGAGTTTCACGTCGCGGTGTCAGTCACCGACGACGGGCCCGGGGTTTCCGCAGAACAAGCCCCGCATGTCTTCCGTAAATTCTTCCACGCGGAGGGCGAAGAAAGCGGCATCGCCCACAATAACACCGGGCTGGGGCTAGCCATCTGCAGGGGCATTGTCGAGGCCCACGGGGGCCGTATCTGGGTGGAGAGCGAGGGCCTTGGTTTTGGGTGCCGGTTCACCTTTACACTGCCAATCGTCGAGCCGACAGACCTTGCCGGGGCAGGGGCCAGCCCACTTCGCGGGGGAACCCAGGCACTTGAGCGCGCCGAAGTTTCAATCCTGGTGGTCGACGATGATCCTCAGACCTTGCGGCATGTCCGAGACGCCCTATCCGGAACGGGTTACTCGGTAACAGTCACCGCAGACCCCGTGGAAGCCCTTGACATCACGCGGACTTTCCGGCCTGACCTGGCGATACTGGACCTGGTGCTGCCCGACGGCAACGGGATCGAGTTGATGCAGGAGATGCAGGTCCTCGCAGATATTCCAGTGATCTTTCTTTCCGCCTACGGGCAGGACCAGGTGATTGCCCAGGCCTTTGAGGCCGGCGCCGCCGATTACGTATCCAAACCGTTTTCCCCCACCGAACTGGTGGCCAGGATACGGGCGGAACTGCGCCGCGTGGCCGGGCCGCCGGCCAATCCCACCGGGACCGTTGTCCTGGGGGATTTGGATATCAACTATGACACCCGTGAGGTCCGCCTGGCTGGTAAGGTATTGGATCTCACCGCCACAGAGTACGGTTTGATCAGAGAACTCTCTGCTGCCGAAGGTGCGGCCTTGACCTACCAGCAGCTGCTGCGTCGGATCTGGCGAAACTACAACTCATACGACCCAAGGGTGGTGCGTACCCACGTGGGACGGTTGCGCCGCAAGCTGGGCGATAACGGTGAAAACCCCACCTACATCCTGACCGAGCCCCGTGTCGGCTATCGCATGGCCCGGCCGGGGAACTCCGGAGCGCCCGGGGAGTAACCCGCGACAATTGAGGTGGCTGGTGGTTCGTCCAGCCGGCCGCACACCGCTGCTGGGTTCTAACGGCGATCGGCCGGGATAGCAGCGCCGGCTCGGATCGCCTGTTCCCATTCGTCCAGGTCGAAGAAATGCGGTCCGGCGCCGCCGTGGTAGGCTACTTTGCCATCGACGTCCACCAGGTACAGGCGTTCCGGCGCCGCGCCGTAGGCCTCATCGATGGCGTTGTCCATTTCCTCGATGATGACGGGGAGGCCGATATGCAGGTCGATGCTGCACGACTGGGCGGCCGTTTCCCGCTCGTCATAGCTCCGGTGCTGGCGGAACAGTACGCCTTCCGCAACGTTGCTATCCACCTGCCAGCCGTCGGTCGGGTGTGCTTCCTGGACGTAGACGACAAAGAACTCCACAGAGTCCTTGTAGCGGTGGTAGATCTGGGTCATGCGCTCCGACTGAACGCGGAAGGGAGGTCAAGTATAGCTGCCGAAGGCCAGCGCCACCGGTCGCCGTCCGCGAAAGTCGGATAATCGCACCCGTTCGTCCGAACCCAACCGCTTGAGGCAAAAATCGGGGGCCGGCTCGCCAACGTTGGGACCGGTCTCGTCCCGTACCAGGATGGCTTCCAGGGCGGCGCGGACTTCTGCGGGCAGGTTCGCTTGCTGCCCCAACGCCAATTCTCGCGCTGAAATTTGTCCATCACTCGGATGGGCTAGCCGCGCTTCCTTGATACCGTCGACAATCTGTCGGAGTTGCTGGCGGTGATGGTCGCTCAGCCCGCTGATTGCGCTGTCGCGCTGCGCCTTTAGCATATTCGCCTCCACGAGGAATTGGGGTTGCAGCAACGATTACCGGGCGGCCACTGCCGCGGCGCTCAACTCGCGAATGGCATCCACCGTTTCCGGGCCGGCCGGCTTGCCCATTTCCACGTCCCGGACTGCTTCCCAGGAGCGCAGCACATCCGCCATGACCGCGTCGTCAGACTGGTCAATGTCGATGGGGATGCCCACCTGCGCCCACGACGTGTAACCGGTCAGCCAGAACACCTCGGTGGGATTGTTCTCCGGATCCCGGAAGTAGCAGCCGATGGCGCTGGCGTGGGTGACGATGCGGTCCAACTGGTAACCGCGTTCGAGGATGCGCCCCTTGAAATCGCGGAGGTCGTCGAGGGATTCCACTCGCATCGAAATCTGCTGGATCCAGTGGGGGTCATCCAGCGAGGGCCGTCCGTTGATCAGGGCAATCTCGTGGTCGCAGCTTTCTGGATCCGCGCTGTAAAAGGCGCCCAGTGGGCCGACCTTGGTCCGCTGCATTCCCATGAAATTCTCGTAGAAGTCCATCATCAGTTCGAGGTCATGAACGTAGAAGCCGATATGACCGAGGCCAGTAACTTTCGCCGACATCTTCGTCTCCTTCGGGTCCGTCCGTGTCAGCGCATTATCCTCTTTTCGCGCCTGCGATGTCGACCCGAAGCACGCGCTCACACGTAGCCAGTTTCTCTAGAACCGTCATTGCGAGCGAAGCGCGGCAATCTCGTTAGGGCAAGGAAAGATACTGCGGGAACGCGACCGCCACGTCGCTTCGCTCCTCGCGATCACAAAATGGGCACCTGTGAGGATGCACGCGCCGGAATACTGCCCACTGCCCGCCGCGCACAGCTGCCGTCCGCGCTTGAGGCAGCGACCCTGTGGTGGACGGAGCCAGCGCCCGGCACAAATGACTTGTCGGACTGTCGTGCCGGGTGATACAACCACCGGGAGACGACGCGCCGGGGCGTTTCTCAGTCCCCGAGGTGAAGCGCTTTCGAAACAACCTGCGAGCCGGTTTACACAGACCGT
This sequence comes from SAR202 cluster bacterium bin87, assembly GCA_002238825.1. Taxonomy (GTDB): domain Bacteria; phylum Chloroflexota; class Dehalococcoidia; order Lucifugimonadales; family UBA3495; genus Bin87. The sequence continues at coordinate 70,520 of MPNC01000011.1, forward strand.
ACCTGTCATTTCACGAGCAACCAGCGGGAGGTGCCGCCATGACGGTGAGTCCGAAGAGCGTCGTACAGGACGCCATAGATGTCGCCATTGGAGAACGTGGGGAGATCGGTGTCCAGGTGGCAGCATACCTGGACGGTGAATTGGTGATCGACCAATGGGGTGGCATGGCCGATGAGACCACCGGACAGGAGGTCGATGGAGACACCCTGTTCCCGGTGTTCTCCAACATAAAAGCAGTGACCGCGACTGCGCTCCACATCCAGGCGGAGCGCGGGTTGGTGGATTACTACCAGCCGGTGGCCAATTACTGGCCCGAATTCGGGAAGTACGGCAAGGACAAGGGCACGGTGTTCGACGCGCTGACCCATCGGATCGGCGTGCCCCTGATGCCCGTGGGCGTCACGCCCGAGCTGATGTGCGACTGGGACTGGATGGTCGGTCAGATCGCGGAGATGCATCCGCTCTTTGAGCCAGGCACCCGCAGCGGCTACATGGCCTACACCTTTGGCTGGGTGGTGGGTGAGGTGGTGCGGCGCACTGATCCGAAGCTCCGGCCCTTTGGCCAGTTTATCCAGGAAGAAATCTGCCAGCCCCTGGGCATCACCGGTCTGTGGGCGGGCATCCCGCCTGAGGTCGAACCCCGCGTGGCCAAACTCACCAATACGCCGCCGCTTCCTCCCGGCGCTCCGGGGCTACCCCCGGACTCGCTGAGGTTCCGGGCGACTCCACCGGAGGTGGGCACCACCCAGGAAGTGTTTGGCCGCTCCGATGTGCGCCAGGCCTGCATCCCCGGCGCCCAGGGGATAATGAACGCTCGGAGCCAGGCCCGGTTTTACGCCATGCTGGCTAACGGCGGCGAACTGGACGGTGTGCGCCTCCTTTCCGAGGAACGCGTGCGGACGTTTCATATACCCAGGCCTCCCAGCGACTACGACCCAGTGCATGGCCGGCCGCATCACGGGACCATCGGCGGCTTCCACTTCGCCGGCAGTCCCGGGATGGGCGCCATGGGCAGCAACCCGATGGCTTTCGGTCACAACGGAGCCGGCGGTTGCCTGGGCTGGGCGGTTCCTCAGCATCGCCTGGCGGTGGCCATCCACCACAACCGCATGGTCCCCCATGGGCCTCCGGAAGAAAGCCCGCTGACGCCCATTGGCGGCGCGTTGCGGAAGGCTTTGGGGATACCAGAGTAGGGCCTGATTTGCTCACGCGCGCCCGCTTTTCCGGAGCCGGGCGAGTTTGCATGGATACACAGGATGGACATGACCGAATTGATGAGATGCTCTACATCAGTCTGGAGCGAAAGTGGATAGAAGGAGCGAATAATAGGGCCAAATGGGATACTCAACCAGCTAACGAGTCCCTCTCATCCACCTCATACCATCCCAATCATCCTGTTTATCCATGCGAGTTGCCCCTCTTCGGTAAACTGGGTACGCGTGAGCTTGGTTTGCTCTTGCAAGATACCGGTCAGTCCGGAACCCGGACCAGCTTCTGCATCGAGCGCAACTCGCGGGGCGGGTCCATGTGGCGGCCGTAGTCGGTCCAGGACACCTCCGCCACGTACAGGTCCCCATGGGAGTCGATGGCTATTCCGTGGGGCGAATAGAACCGGCCGGACTGGTCGCCGTAGCTTTCGCGGCCGACCCTGGCCAGAACCTTGCCCCGGGTGTTCATCACCGTTACCCGCGGACCCAGGTCGGTGCCGATGTCGTTGGTGCCGATGCCGCAGAAGTACTCGCCGATGTAGATCAGTTCCTCACCCGAACGGTCGTCGATGCAGATGGCGGCGGCGCGGGATAGGTTGCCCCACTGGGTCTCGTACTTGCCATCGGAACTGAAGACTTGGATGCGATGGTTCTCGCGGTCGGCGACGTACACCCAGCCGTCGTTGTCCACGATTACGTTGTGAACGATGTTGAACTGCCCGTCGCCGGTCCCCGATTCTCCCCATGAAAACAGGAGCCTGCCGTCGGGCGAGTACTTATGCACCCGGGCGTTGGAATAGCCGTCGGCCACGTAGAACTCCCCGGTGCGCCGGTCGAAGGCCACGTGGGCCGGCACGCTGAACGGCTCACCGCTCATCCTGGGGCTCGGCTGATGGGGCGTGCCCAGGGTCATCAGCAGCTTGCCGTCGGGAGTGAACTGGCGCACCGTGCTGTCGCCGTTGTCAACACAGAAGACGGTGTCATCCGGCGCGATGGTGACGCCGTGGGGGTTGGCGAACACGCCTTCGCCCCAGGTGCGCAGCACGTTGCCGTCGGTGTCGAACACGATCATCGGGATGGTGCCGCGGTTGAAAACGTAGACATGGTCCCTGGAGTCGACGGCGACGGCCGTTCCTTCCCGGTAGACGCACCCCTCGGGAAGCTGGCCCCAGTTCTCGCCCGACACCCGGTAGTGGAAGCCGTTCTCGCCGATCACAACCGGCTCGCGCTTGTCGTCCTCAGCTCCGTGTCCCGCGACGCGCAGACCGTATTCCCAGTCCTGATCCTTGTCGACCATCCTCATGACCTCCTTGAACCCGTCCGTCGGCGCGACGGTAGGGAGGAATATATCACGGGGTCCGCCGGCATTTCGCGGTTGCCGGCTCGAAACGGCGCCGGTCGCCGGGGCCGCACCGATGGGCGCAGCGCCGGAACCGGGGCCGTTTCATGACAGGAAAGGCTCGCCCGCCGGAGCGGCTAGAGCGGCATACGGGGATCTAGCTCACGGGAGCAGGGGAATCGGAGGTGGTCTGAGACTTTGCCATGCGGTAGCCGATGCCGTGCTCGGTGAAGATATACGTGGGTTTCCTGGCGTTGTCCCCGAGTTTCTGGCGAAGGGATTTTATGTAGGAGCGCAACAACTGGGGCTCCCCTGAATACTCCGGTCCCCAAACCCTCTGCAGCAACATGTCCTGCGTGAGTACCCTGCCCGCGGCATTGGCGAGTTCGGTGAGCAGTTTGTACTCCGTGGCCGTCATCGGTACCTGCTGCCCGGAAACGTTGACCGTTCGTTCATCGAAATTGATACGTACGTCGCCCGATTGGAATGCACGGGTACCGGCAGGCTCACCGCCACCGCTCAACCTGCGAAGGGTCGCATTTATCCGCGCTATCAGTTCGGAAGGCGAAAACGGTTTGACCATATATCCGTCCGCGCCCATCTCGAAAGCGTGCACGACGTATTCCTCATCGTCCCGGTCGCAGAGCACGATCGCCGGCAGGTTGAGCGGATTGCCAGCGCCCCGCAAAGTGCGGAAGGATTGCTCTTCCCTGCCAGCAATGTCCAGGACGATCAGTCTGGGCCTTTCCGACGATGCAAGCGCCTCAACCTCATCCAGGCTCGCGGTTGCCACGACGCCGTAGCCAGAGTCGAGCAGAACCTGGCGAACCGTGCGCAGCAATCTGGCGTCTTCGATAGAGACGAGTATCTGAATTGTCTCGGCCGAAACAGAGGGTGGCTTCCCGGAAATTTCGAGTGTGTTGGGAGTGTGTAATTCAGGTGCGGGTGCGTCTTCCACCGACGGCAGGGTGAAGGTCAGAGTGGGGATTCCTTCCCTCTCATCGAAGTCCGTCCTGATCCGTCCTCCGTGGGCCTCGACGACTCCGCGACAAAACGCGATCGCCAGACCTTCACCATGCGAAGCTTGATCAACCAGCCTGGCGTGCGAAAGCGACAGATTCTTGAACGATTCCGGGGTATCGGGGTTCCAATAGCGGTGGGCGGGTTCCGTCCTCGAAGAAACTGATCCCTCCACCGCAATCGTCACCGCCACGTGGATATCTTCGGCCGCCGCAGTCACGTTGATGCGAGAGGAATCGTCCGCGTGTCGTGCGGCCTGTCGGAGGAAATTGTGAACCACCTGGCCAATGCGCTGCTTGTCGACCATCACGTTCGGCAGGTCGGACGGGATGTCAGTCTGTATGTTATTGACAGAGTGGTCTCGCAGAAAATCCTGGCAAGACCCGTTCAGCAGTTCGGTGACGTCAACGGACTGCGTCACCACCGTCAGTGTACCGGTCTCGATTTGGGCCAACTCAATCAGGCTGTTGACCTGGCTGCGCATCAGGTCCGCCTGTTGGTCGATGATCCGCAACAATTGAACTGACTCAGCCGGGTTTATCGGCTCAACGGCGTCCTTGAGGGCAGCGACGGAACCCTTGATTCCTATAAGGGGGGTTCTCAGTTCTTCACTCACCATCTCCAGGAACTGGGCTCGTTTTCGTTCCAGACCGCCCAGGGGAGTCAGATCCTGCATAACCGTAACAACTGACAATATCTCTCCCGCTTCCGAAAAAATGGGGCCGACGCTCACCACGGTATTGATCTCGTTCCCATTCGGCAGACGGAGTATGAGTTCCTGTGGTTCCACCTTTTCGCCGCTTTGAAGCACTATGGACAGGGGCAATTCTTCAAAAGAGAGTTCGCGCCCGTCGGGGCGAAAGAAAGACATGACCTCGAAGGCGTTTGCCATCGATTCCTCGGGGAACTCCAACACGCTCATCATGCGGCGTATTTCCTGATTGATGTAGGCGAGCTGACCAGTTTGCGCGTCGAAAACCACCACTCCCACCGGAGTATCGTCCAGCAGATTTTCCAGATCCGCCCGGGTTCGGAGTTCCGCTTCGTATCTTCGGGCGTTGAAGATTGTCGATGCCGCCCGCGCGGCAAACATCGCTGCTATCTGATCGTCTCGATCTGTGAACGGCTGGCCTTCTTCTTTTTCCGCCAGGTAAAGGTCGCCCACATGCTCTTCCTGATGGTAAATCGGCACACCCAGAAAAGTCTTTATGGGGTGTTGGCCCGCTGGCAAAGCTGCGAGGTCCGAATGCATCGCCAAGTCCGTCAGCCGGACGGGACCCCTGGCTTTTTTCAGGTAGTCCTGCAGACCTTGCCCTTGCAGCGACTGCGTCAGGAGTTCCTGCGCTTCGTCGGTTGTCGCTGATACGTAAAGGTTACCGATCTGGCCTCGATTGTCGAAAACCACGAGCGCACCGCACCGGGCGCCGGTCAGGTTTCAAGCGCTGTGCACAACTTCCTGGAGGACGGCCTCGGTATCGAGGTTTCCAGAGACGCTGATGCTTGCCTGGCTCAATCTGGCCAGTTGATCCTTTAGTGCCGCATTTTCCAGCCGGAGCGCTTCTGTTTCCGTTATTTCAGCATCTACTTGTAAAAGGTTCATGGTCGTCCTCTTGAACCGTCGTGGATTGCGGAACGGCTGACTCAACTCCAGATTGGCCTCACGTGATCCGCTCGGGAAAAGTGCGCTCTCCGCACCGGTTAGCGCGTTCCCTGGCGGTTGGAACTTACGAGCGCTGGCCGATCATCGGTTGGATCGGACTTTGCCATGCGGTAGCCGATGCCGTGCTCGGTGAAGATGTACGTAGGCTTCCGGGCGTTGTCCCCCAACTTTTGACGAAGGGATTTGATGTAGGAGCGCAAGAGTTGGGACTCCCCGGTGTATCCCGGTCCCCAAACCCGGTGCAGCAACATGTCCTGCGTCAAAACCCTGCCGGCTCCGGCAGTGAGTTCGGCCATCAGTTTGTACTCCGTGGCCGTGAGTTGTACCGGTTGCCCGGATACGCTAACGGTGCGATCACTGAGGTTGATTCGCACGTCGGCCAATTGATATGTGCTGTCGCTCGTGATGCCTTCGGCGCTATTCATCAGGCGCAGGGTCGCCCTTACCCTGGCGATCAGTTCGGAAGGCGAAAACGGCTTTACCATATAGCCGTCCGCGCCCATTTCGAAGGCGCGCACGACGTATTCCTCGTCGTCCCGGTCGCACAGCACGATGGCCGGCAGGTTCAGGGGATTACCGGTACCCCGCAGTGTGCGAAAGGCTTGCTCTTCTCGGCCCGCGATATCCAGGATGATCAGCTTCGGCCGGCCCGACAACGCAAATTCCGAGACCTCGTCCAGTTCGGATGTCGTTACCGCGCTGTAGCCGGCGTCGACCAGCACTTCTCGAACCGAGCGCAACAATCTGGAGTCTTCGACAGAGACGAGGACCTCAATCTTCTCCATCGGAGCCGGCAATGGCTCTCCGACAATCTCGGTCATGTTGGGGGCGTGAATTTCAGGTTCGGGCACATCCTCCACCGACGGGAGGGTGAAGGTCAGGGTCAGGCGGCCCAACTCCTCATCGATATCCGACCTGATCCGTCCTCCGTGGGCCTCGACAACTCCACGACAAAAAGCCATTGCCAGCCCCTCGCCGTGGGAGTGCAATTCAACCGCTGTCGTGAAGGCCTGGTCATCCGTTCTGAAAAATTGAGGATCAACGGTTACATTGCTCGGCAGCTGGGTTCGGCCGGGTGGCGCAGATGAGCCTTCAGCAGAGACCGAGATCGCGACGTGGATGTCGTCCATGGCGGCAGAAACTACGACCGGAGACGATTCGCCGGAGTGTTTTGCCGCCTGGCGCAGGAGGTTGTGCAGCACGTCGCTGATGCGCTGTTCGTCCGCCAACGCCGCCGTCAGTCCGTCCGAGACTTCCGAATGGATCGTGATGGCCGCGTGTTCGCTCAGGTACGCTGCGCAGGACCGCTCGATCAATCTGGCCACGTTGGTCGGTGCGGCGACTACGGGTAATGTTCCCGTCTCAATTTGAGACAGTTCAATCAGGCTGTTGATCTGGCTGCGCATCAGATCCGATTGCTGGTCGATGATCCGCACCAACTGAAGTTGTTCGGTGCGGGACATCGGCTCATCAATGCTGCGGAGAGCCGCGGCGGAACCCTTGATACTTATCAATGGCGTCCGCAACTCCGCACTCACCATCTCCAGAAATTCAGCCCGCCTCAGCTCCTGGCCCTGCAGAGGTGTCAGGTCCTGCCCTATGGTGAGGACCGACACGATTTCCCCTGATCCCGAGAAAATGGGTTGGCAATGTATCAAGGAAGTAACGGTCGTGCCGTCCGGCCGATGGGTCACGAGCTCATCGGCGACTACGGTCTCGCCGTTTTGCACCGCCCTGGTGCCTGGTAGTTCCGCGAAAGCGAGTTCTCTCCCGTCGGGTCTGGTGACTTTCAAAGCAGAGTAGAAGTTTGCGAGCTCTTCGTCGGACAGACCCAACGCCCCGATCATTCGGCGGGCTTCCTGGTTCATGTAGGTGATCGTGCCCAATCGCGCGTCGAAAACCGACACAGCGACAGGACAGTTGTCCAACATGGCCTCAAAATTGAGACTCGCGTCGCGCGTCTCGTCATGCCGTTGGGAGTTGAGGATGAGCGTGGCGGCCTGGGCGGCGAATATCGCCGCTATGGCCTCGTCTTCTTCGGTAAACTCCTGCCCGCCTTCCTTTTCCGCGAGGTAAAGACTGCCGACGAGTTCGTCGCGAGCAAAGATTGGCGCCGCAAGTAAGGTCTCTGGGGTCTGGTGAACTGCTGCTGAGGCCGCAAAATCAGGGTGCGTTGCCAAGTCCACCAGCCTGGTCGGACCTCTTTGCTCTTTCAGATAGTCCGGCAAACCCGAAATCCGGACCAACCCGGTTACAAGTTCGCGCTCTTCTTCCGTAGTGGCTGTGACGTAGTTTTCGCTGATCCCCCCCTGGCTATCGAAAGCCACAAGCGCGCCGAACCGGGCGCCGGTGAGGTTTCAAGCGCTGTTTACAACCGCCTGGAGGACGGACTCGGTGTCGAGGTTTTCGGAGATGCTGATGCTTGCTTCGCTCAGTCTTGAAAGGCGATTCTTCAGCGCTTCGTTTTCCTGGCGTAGCACTTCGGTCTCGGCAATTGCCACATCGGCTGGTGACAGGCTCATAGTGGTCCTCGCGAATCGGTTGGAATGTGTGACCAACGGCCCAACTGCCGCGCCATATCGGGTGAGCCGCCGGCACTTGGCACGAACGGACTGCCAGAAAACGGTTCGATAACTGGTAGCGCCGGCGTGCCGTCAGAGTCGGCGCCCGTCAGGCTGGGGTAGGAGAGTGAGTAATGCTACCAATTGTGAGAGCGCAAAATGAACACCCCAAAGACACTTCAACCGGAATGCTCACAATGTTTTCACAAATGAGCTTGCATGAGTTCACAAATTACTCACAACCATCCGAATGCAGGGCCAATCTGTCGGCGCCCCGTGGGGAGACGCCGCCGGGCCCGGCGACCTTTTGGATCGTGCTGATCTCACGACCCACGCTGATGTACGCCCAGGACAGGCCGCGGGCCAGGAGGTATCGCCGGTGTCCGCCGACGGGAAACGCCCCGCGCTAGGCGGCGGGTCTGAGGTTCGCGGGCAGGTGGGTTTCCCAGTCGGGGATTTGCCTCACCTTGGGCGAGGGCAGCAACCAGGACTGGATGAGCGCCAAGGTGCTGAACCCAAGGGACATGAGCAACGGCGCCAGGTAGGTTCCCGTCACGTCCCACAATAATCCGGCGGTCACTGGCGCCAGTCCCATTCCGAGGCCGCTGCCCAGGCTTTGCCAGCCGTAGATGCTGCCCTGGGGGACGTTGCCGTAATACTGGCGGTTGGCGATGGGGAACGTGGGCACCTCGGTGCTCTGGCCGATGCCGAAGAGTATGCCGAAAAGGTAGTATGCCCAAAGGTCGTTGAAAAAGAGAATGAGCAGCAGCGGGAAGACCTGAAGGGCCATGCCCACGACCCAGACCAGCCGGCAGCCCAACTGTTCCGCGACGACGGGCACGGCGCCGCGGACGACCACGCCGACGGTCTGCTGGGCGGCAAGCACGCCGACCGCTGCTTCCAGGGACAGGCCCCGGTCCACGGCAATGGCCACGATCAAAACGTTGATGATTTGGTGGCCCATGCATCCCCAGTAGTGGATGCCGATCAGGTTCCAGAAGGTGGTCGTGCGCCTGGCCTGCTGGATGAATACCTTCGCCCTTACCTTGGTGGCCTCGTCCCTTCTGGGCCTTTGGATCGGTTCATCCCCGAGATCGCCGAAGGGGCGCAGGCCGATGTCCGCTGGCCCATTGTAGAAGAACTTGACCAACACCAGCAGCAGCGCGCCGCCGGCTATGCCCGGGAGCCAGAAGATCCACAGAATTCCCAACTCGTTGAAAGCCGCGCTGATCAGGAACAGGAACGCGACCACCCCGATCCCCTGGAACGACCAGACCACCCCCATGGCGATTCCCAGGCGCCGCCTGAACCACAGGGTGATGCCGGACACCGGCAACACGGTGAAAATGGTCGAGGCGACTCCCAGGATTACGCCGAAGAAGAGGTAAAACTGCCACAGGCTGTTCATGATGCCGGTCAGCAGCATGCCGATAATGAACAGTACGGCGCCGACTAGCAGGAACCAGCGCACGCCGTAGCGGTCGCCAAGCCAGCCCACGTAGGGGCTCGCGAGTCCGAAGATTATCCACTGCAGGCTGAACGCGAGGCTGATGGCGCCGTAGCTCCAGCCGAATCCCGCAGCCGGGTCGCTGAGGTGGGGAACCAAGGCGGCGGCCGCGAACCGCACCGAAGAGGTGATGAACCCCATCATCGCGGCAATGGCCACGATGATCCACGCGTAATGGATGCGGTTTCTCAGGTACATGGATGCGGCAGATCAGGGGCGAAATGGCATTGTACCCGAAACGGCTCCCCCATGCAGAGCGGGAGATGGCGTGCGCGTCCTGCCGCAGTCCACGACCGGGTGCAGAGTGCAGACGAGTTGTTACGGAGAGCATATAATCTGGGTTAAATTACTCGGTATCCGGTGGCAGCCGGATTAATCTGTCGCTTTCGCGGAGCTACACGAGGTTATCTCAGGAGGAATTCGTTATGGGCATTCAGATCAAGCGCGTTGGACACGTGGGGATCCTGGTATCCGATTTTGAGAGGTCTTTCGAGTTTTACACCAAGGTGCTGGGCTGCAAGGTGACTTCGCGCCGCCGCCGACCCGACGGGGCTGAGACGGCCTTCCTGCGGTTTGACGAAACTCACCACGACTTCGTCATAGCCAGCGCTCCTGAAGGCGTGGACGTTTCGGAGAATGTTCCCGGGCGGGCGCGGCTGGTGCAGCAGGTGGCCTTCGAGGTGGAAAACCGCGACGAATTCATGCGGGCCCTGGCCCACATCCACACCCACGGGGCGGAGATTGTCAGCGGCCCGCTGACCCACGGCATCGAGGCCGGCGGGAACCTGGAGGGCAGCGGCAGCCGCTCCTTCTACTTCCTCGATCCCGACGGCAACCGGCTGGAGATCTTCTGTGACGGCATGAAGGTTCCCAACGGGGAGCAGTTCCCGCGGGCAGAATACGCCGACGCCATCAAGGATTTCATGGACAAGCAGGCCGCCAAGTCAACGGCGGCGGCGGCCGACTGAGCTGCGCCGAGCGCATGACTCACCAAACCGGCCGGAGCGTTTCGCTCCGGCCGGCGCTTTTGGGAGGGTCTCGACTGATCTAACCCTGGCGAACGAACTTGTCCACGCCGGTGCCGTCGCTGAGGCCGACGTAGATGTCGCCCCGGGAGTCCACCCAGCTGCCGTGGCCAGGACCGCGGCAATCGAAACGGGCCAGCACGCTGCCGGACGTGTCCAGCACGCTGACCCGGGCTGACGAATCGTTGACGCTGCCTTCGCTGACCACCAGGTTGCCCTCGCTGTCCGCGGAGATGTCCATGGGCCGCTGGATGTCGTCCCAGATGCTGATGAACTCACCGTCCAGGCTGAAGAGCTGCATCCGGTGGTTTTCCCGGTCGCACAGGAAGATTGTGTCGTTGTGGATCAGTAGGCTGTGGGGAAGGTGGAAATGCCCCGCCTCGCTCTTCCCCGGCTCTCCCCATGACTGCTTGAGCTGGCCGTCCCAGCTGAACCGGTGGACGCGGGCGTTGCGATACCCGTCGGCCACGTACAGGTCGCCCGACGGTGATGGGACCAGTTCCGCCGGGTAGTTAAAGGGGCCGGCGGAGCGGGGGCAGAGGTCGCCCGGGTTCTCGCAGCCGGTGTCCGAGTGGACGCCGTGGCGGCCCAGCATCTGGATGGGCTTGCCGTCGATGGTGTAGACCAGGCACACGGAACTGTCCCGGTCGGTGAGGTAAACCGTGTCGTCCTCAATGTAAATGCCGTGGGCGAAGGCGAAGGCGCCGTTCCCCCAACTATCCAGCAGGTTTCCGTCTCGGTCGAAGATGAGAATGGGCGGGTCCTTGCGCTGGAAGGCGAAGACCCGGTCCTCGGAGTCGGTGGCGATGGCGCTGACCATGGCGAAGGTTTCGCCCGCTGGCAGCTTGGCCCAGTTTTCCACCACTTCGTAGGTGTACTTGCCGCTTCCTACGGTTGTCATGCTTCTGGCCTCCTTGTTGTGTGGATGCGTACTCGTTGACTGACGCCGCTATTGTAACGCGAGGAACCGCAAATGTCGGGATTGACGCCGCATCGCCGCGGCTGCCTGCAGATCGACAGCTGATTGGATACTACTACGGGACCGGCTCGCAGATTTCGTGCTTTTTGGCATCGCGTCATGCGGTCCCAAGGGCAGGGGCGTTCAACGAACAACTGGCCCCAACCGCCGGTTCAGTGGGGGGCAGCGAGAACGTGTACGGTATGACCAGGCACGGCGCGACCCTGCCGTGGAGCTAGCAATCGTCCCTGGCCGCAAGCGGATCTTGCTCTAACCGGATAGAAGGCCGGTCGCTCACGAAGTGATGCTTCGAGGGGTCTCGCTGAGCACGGGCGAGCAGGTGAGCAGTGATCAGACCCACCGGCGGGCCCGGAGCCCGGACGACGGCCGCACCAAAGAGGTAATGGGCCACCACTGGTGGCCCATCACGATAGCGGAGCGCCCTCTGCGCGGCCAGTTATTGGTGAGGGCGCGCGGAGGTTATGCGGCTCCCAGGTCCGAAGCCACCTGACCGATCACTTCGTCCATCGTGGACACGATCTGTTCGATCTCGCCGGGAGTGACGCAAAGGGGAGGCATGATGTTCATGAGGTCCCCGCCGCGCAGGAAGAGGCCATTGTCGGCGAAGCCCTGTGTCAGCCTCGGACCCAGGCCGGCGTCGGCCGGGAAGTGTTCCCGGGTCTCCCGGTCCTTCACCAGTTCCATGCCGCACATGAGGCCGAGGCCACGCACGTTGCCGACCATGGAATGCTTCGCCTTCAACTCTTCGAGGCCGTCCAGCAGATACTTACCCATCCTGGCGGAATTTTCCACCATTCCTTCGCGTTCCATGATTTCGAGATTCTTCAAGGACGCTGCTGCGGCCACCGGATGGCCGCCGAAGGTGATCACGTGCCGGAAAGCCGCCCGGGGTCCGCCCACGAAAGCGTCGGCGATGGGCTTGCGAAGAATGGTGCCGCCCATGGGGATATAGCCGCTGGTGATGCCCTTGGCGACGGTCATCATGTCCGGCACGATGCCCCAGTGGTCGCAGCCGAACCATTTGCCGGTCCGGCCAAAGCCGGTAATCACCTCATCGGCGATCAGCAGGCAGCCGTACTTGTCGCAGACTTCCCGCAGCAGGGGCCAATAGTTGTCCGGCGGCACCACCGCGCCCATGGGGCTGGAGATGGGTTCAGCGATGACCGCGGCCACGGTTTCCGGCCCCTGGAACTGGATGATGCTCTCGATGGCGTCCACGCACCGTTGACCGCATTCTTCCGGAGTTTCGCTCTTGAACTCACAGCGGTAGAAGTTGGGCTGAGGCGCGTGGAAAGTGTTCGGCATCAGGGGCTCGTAGTCGTCCCTGGGGTAGAGAAAGTTGCCGCCCAGGGCCATGGCGCCCATGGTGGCGCCGTGGTAGGAGTCCTTGCGGCTGATGAACTTGGTGCGCTGCGGTTCGCCGATGCGCTTGAAGTAGGCGCGGGACAGCTTCAGCGCGGTTTCCACCGACTCCGAGCCCCCGCTGGTGAAGAAGCAGCGGGAGAGGTCTCCCGGCATCATGTCCGCGATCTTCTCCGACAGCATGACCGTGGGTTCGGTGGTGGTGCCCAGGGGCATGTAGGTGATCTTGAGCATCTGCTCGTAGGCGGCGTCGGCGATTTCCTTCTGGCCGTATCCGACGTTCTTCAGCCAGAGGCCGGACATGGCGTCGATGTACGTGTTGCCCAGGGCGTCGGTAACCTGACAGCCCTTGCCTTCCACGAAGATCTGGGGTTCTCCCTTTTCGGCCATGTCGCTGGGTTCTCTCAGGTACACCCAGAGGTTTTCGAGGGCGGTCCTTTGCAGATCGTTGACCGCAGTTTCAGAATGGGTGGCCATGCTTTCCTCCGGATGCTGTTTCGGATGCTATTTGGAGCACGAGATTTGGGATGCCTGATGGCATATCAGTCTAACATCGGGCCGGGGTTGCCACAAACGAAGGCCGTATTTGGTAACTGTTCAGAGTTGCTGGGGAGGTGTCATTGCGAGCGCAGCGCGGCAATCTCGTTGGCTCCGGGGGGTCCTTCAGGGCAGACGTTGCTGCTGCGATATCGAGATTGCCACGGCGCAAGCGCCTCGCAATGACAACCTCCTGAAATCTGAACAGTTACCGTATTTGGACGGGCAGACTGACCGCCCTGCGGCGCTTACGCGGGCTGGTAGCGGCGCCCGCGGCCCAGAAGTTTCCGCCAAGCGCTTCAGCAACTGCCCCGTCGTCCGGGGCTAATCTGCCACGGCCCGCTTGAGCCGGCGGCTCTCGGGTTCCATTCGCCGGAGGCGCCGCGTCCGGTCAGCCGGGGGCCGACGGTCCGCTCGGACCGGCGTACCGGGCCATGAAGCCACGGATGGCGTTGAAGTACTGCCGGATGTCCACGTACATCAGGTCGTTGTGGCCCGCGCCCGGTATGATCTCCAGGTGCTTGTGGGCAGTCCCGAGCTTGTTGAACATGTCCACCGCTTCGGACAGAGGGGCCGACTCGTCCCATTGGCCGTGGATCACCAGTGCGGGTATGTCAATGGAGTAGAACCTGGCCTGGTAGTCGTCCTCCAGCGCCTGTGTCACGTCCGGCGGCAGCCCCTCGGCGATCCGTCCCAGGTTGGGGCGACCGCTCTCGATGATGACACCGTTGATCCGGTCAGCTGCAGATGTGGCAAGCTCCCCGGCGGAGTGACGCCCCATGGAACGCCCCATGACGTACAACGGGCCGGTGAACCGGAGCGCCTGCATGGTGTCCTGCAGCCAGTCCAGCACCTCATGCGCGTCGGACAGTATGGCGTTGAAACTCGGCGACCCGCTGGACGCGCCGAAGCCCCGGTAGTCCGCGACAAAGAAGTTCGCGCCGATCTCGTTGTAGTGCGGCGCTATGTCGTCGTATCGGGCGACGTTCTCGCCGCCGCCATAGAAAAACAGCACGGTAGGGTTCTCGCGCCCCACCGCGAAAAAACGGCACGAGAGCGTAGTCCCGTCGGCCAGGGTGATCCCGTAGTCCACCGCTCCCGGCGGCGTATCGTTCCAGCCGCGCAACGGGTGAAAAGATCGGGCCGACGTCTCGGGGTTGTCCAGCACGGAGTAATCAACGGCAGTCATGGCGTTCTCCCGGCGGCGGTGTGCCGCATTGTAGGGTTGTGCAGGCCAACGAGGCGGCGTCTACGGGGCCTTGGTTCGCTCAACTCCAGACTTCGGCCGCGATGGAGATGGCGTTCAACGCCGCCGGATAGCCGGCGTAACCTCCGGTCTGGATCAGCACCTCCACAATTTCTTCCCTGGAGAAGCCGACCCGAGGGCCGGCCCGGAGGAAGTTCCGCAACTGGTCATCGGCCCTCACCGCCGTCAGTGCGGCCGTGGTGCACACCACCCTGGATTTGAGGTCCAGACCCGGTCGGAAGAAGATTTCTCCAAACCCGTACTGATAGGTGAGCACCCGCAGGTCCGGCGCGAGGTCCATCAGCGCGCTGGCATAGCCCTGCTGTCCCTCCTCGCCGAAGAGCTGATCCCGAAGCTCGCGCCCCCGTGCCTCCATCTCCTCCAGGCTGAGCTCGGGCACCTCGGTCTGCGGCGCGTCGATGCCTCTTTCACGGAAGGCCTCATGCACCAGTTCCAGGGAGTTCACCGCCGAGGGGAACCCGGCGTACAGCGAGCAATGGATCGGCACCTCCTGGATCTCCTCCGCTCCCAGTCCCAAATTCAGCGCGCTGTGGACGTAGGTCTGAAACTGCGAAAGTCTCTGGAGAGATGTCAGGACGGACAGGGTGGCCAGCATGCGGTAGCGGATGTCCAGTCCGGGACGGGACCACACCGCGCCGAAGATTGCCTCGCCGGTATAGTTTCTCAGGCCGGGGATGCTGGTGGTCGCCCGAGGCCTCTCCCGCACCGGATACGTGCCGTGTTGCAGGCGCTCCCTTATCTCATTGCCCTTGCGCCTGAGTTCTTCGCGCTGGTCCATTGCCAAACCCCCGTTTGTGTTGTGAAACGATCTCACGACCTTAGCCGCAGTCTGCATTCTACCTGTACCACAGCAGCGGAGGCACCTCACCGAATCATGCCGCGCACCGAAGCCCCCGAGATAATTGAAGCCCCTGAGATGATCGAGGCCCCGGGATCATTCGTTGGCGTCGGCGCCCATTCGACCGGAGGCGTGCGATCTTATTCGATGCGCTACGTTCCGGGCGGCAAACAGGCATTGCAGGGATCAATGACGGCAAAATGGCGGCATGTCTGCCGCCGCAATGCCGGGCGATACCCACGGCCAAATGGGAACCAGGGCCTATTGAGAAATTGGCGCCGAGGGAGGGATGCGAAGGTATCAGTATCGTGGTGTGTTGTCGAGTGCTGTGAATTAGGTTTCCTACTCAAACTTCTCTACGCGGTCGGGTAGCGCATTGTCCTGTCCTGTGCATTTGTCCAACAATTTAGGCCGCTGGTTTCATCGCTTCTGCGAATGCTTCGGCGGCTTCTTCCTGCCAGCCGGGAAGTAAGTGTGCGTACACGTCCATGGAAATTTTTGGACTTGAATGGCCTATCCGTTGCGAGACCACGACGGGACTTTGGCCAGCTTGGAGAGTGACGGTGGCGTGAAAGTGTCGGAGGCTCCTCAGGGTCACGCCTGGGCACCCGACCTGTTTGCCCAGTGTCCGAATCGCGTATCTGACCGTGTTGGGGTGAGTCCATCCGACTAAACCGAAACCATGGTGAACCCGGCGTCAAGGGCGGGTAGAATTGGAGGCGATTGAGGTAGTGGGCAGGGAAAGTTGAGGGGGTTGTTGGGCATGCCGGAGATGGGAGCGTTGCTGGAGAAGTGGCGCATGGACGAGGCTGAGGTACGGCGACGGATGTACCGAGCCCCGACACCTCGGGAACGGGAGTGATGGCACGCGATTTGGCTGCTGGCGCAGGGGTGGACGGCAGCGGCGGTGGCCCGGGCGTTGGAAGGAGATGCCCATACGGTTGGTCAATGGGCCCAAGCCTTCGCTCTCGCCTGGGGGTTCGCGGACACGACCGGTACCGAATACCGGGTCGTCCATGATGGCACCTGGCGAATGCCCGCAAGACCAACACGATGGGACTTTCCACTCGCTGTGTATTTGGAGAGGGCGCCAGCGAGTGCCCAAGAAGGTGCAAATGATGCGGGACGAAGAGACATCGCCATACGGGGAACCCACCGCACAACCTGCTGGGCCGCGTCGTTCCAGGATCTTCTACGGTTGGTACCTTGTTGCAGCCGCGGCCCTGATTTCGGCCGCTGTTGCGGGCGTGAACGACAGTTCCCGCGTCTTAATGTTGCCCATTAGCCAAGACCTTGGGTTGAGCCTGTTCGCTTTGGCCGGGTCGTTCTCCATTGGTGTGTTGACGAATGGACTCACTCAACCCGTTCTCGGCCACTTGTTCGACAGGTGGGACTCGCGCAAAGTCATCCTGATCAGCGTTGCGGTGGCCGGCCTCGCCACGTTGGGTTTGGGTCTTACATCCAGCTACTGGCACTTTATCCTCTTGTACAGTGTCATCTTCTCCGCCGCGTTGGGCGGAGCGTCATTCGGACTCTTGGGGCCGCTGGTCGCCCGCTGGTTCCTGAAGCGTCGGGCATTGGCGCTGTCGCTATTGATGGCTATATCTGCCATGGGCGGCATTTTTTCGCCGCCGATTGCAGGCTTGGCCCTTGCCTTTTACAGCTGGAGAGAAACGCTGATGGTGTCGGGCGCCATCTTGCTGTTGCTGGCGCTGCCATTGGCGTGGAAGTTTCTGCGCAACTGGCCTTCAGAAATAGGACTAAAGCCCGACGGAGACCCGGAAACCCCCACGGAAACGCGGATGCGGGGAAGCGCTCCTACAAACCAACGGGGCCGGTTCGAGGTGGAGCGTTCGTGGCGGGCCTTTCGTTCTCGGCCTATCTGGGCTCTCGTGCCGGTCTTCGCCATAGGCGGAGTCGCCGATATCTTTGCCTCTATTATTCTCCCGTCGTTCGCGGTAAATTCCTTGAACCTTGGCCCTGAAACGATAGCCGTCTCTTATGGGGTTATGGGAGTGCTCGGACCGGTCGGGGCGGTAGCCGTGGGGTTGGTAGCCGACCGGTTCGCCCGCAAGAGAATCTTGGGGGCGCTGCTCCTTGCGCAGGGCCTCGCGTTTCTGGTGTTGATCGCAGTGCCGTTCGGATTCAGTCTCCTGCTATTCGCTGTCTTAGCCGGCTTGTCCGGGACCACCTGGATGCTCATTGCATTATTGTTGATTGCCGACATTTACGGGCTGCGTGCCCTGGCGACGCTTTGGGGTATCGCATTCCTGTTCCATTCGATTGGATCTTTCATTGGCTCCCTTTCGTTCGGGCTGGTAATTGACCTTACCGGCTCTTACAACTTGCACTTCGCGGCATGCGCTTTGATGCTTGTACTCGCAGCCATCGTCTCGTTCGCAATCAATGAAGGGAAATACTCGGCACGGTACCAAGCCGCCGTAGAACTCGAGGCGGTGGGGGATTAGCGGCAAATTCGGCCTGCATCTGCCCGAATCAACCGAAGCAGTTGGTCTTCGCCAGATTCAAGATCTCACGTCCCAGCAGTAGGTCAGTTCACAAACGCCCGTTCAAAAGTTGTTGACAGTCAAACTCGGCTCGTCGCGAGTTTACACACTTGGTTGGTTGACCAAAGGGGAGGGCTCGGCTAATTTGTCGACACGCTCTGGTTCAACGAAGTTGTCCACCAATTCGTCCGGTTCCAGGCGGTGGGCCATCGTGACCGGAAGCATCAGTCCGGCATTGGACACCAAGTGGTGATCGTCGAAGGCGACTTGGATGCGGTCGGGATGCTCCGGTAGTATCATTTAACAGGTGCTCCTCGATTCGGGCGGGTTTTGTCTTTCCAAAACCCGTTACCTCCGAACAAAGGAGCACTTTCTTACCCACTCAGCACGCTGAGGGATTGACTTCTTCGGAGGGTCCTGGTCGAGGAATCACCGAAAATGAACACTCAACCCGCCGGGTTGCTAACGCTGCACTTCAGAACCGCAATCCTTCGCAATCTGATTTACCACAGGGCCCTAATCCTTGAACCGATTAGGCGCTTGGCCTTTCGCAACATGCGCCATCTCTCAATTGCTATGGCGGACCACGGCGTGCCGGCCGACAGGACGGTAGGCTCTGTGGGACCCAACGAGCGGGTCCGCGAACTCCAAGACCGGATGCTCCGGGACCAAGGCTCCGAACCCTCGGCGTTGAACCGAGTGCTGATCGAAATCGCAACATTCACGCCGGTGAAGCTCTACTCGGGTCTGCTCTATGCCGAGATCGAATACCTGGAACAACAAGCCGGTGAACACCCTCTGTCCGGCAACCAAGACCTCTGCGACTTCCTACGGGACAACGGCGGCCTTATCGAGTATTCCAAGCGTTTCAGACACGGAATGCTTCATCCCAGCGGGGAAAGCATACCATCCGAAGAGGCATGGATATCTAGCGGGTTCCACCACGATTTGCCGCGGGCGCAAATGACGATTGACACCATCATCAGGGAAGCGAGGGAAACGCTGCACTTGGAAGTCCAAAGTGCACTCTTGGAGCTTCCCGAATTGCAGCGGTGGCATTGTTACCATGAGTTCTTGACGTGGCTGTCCAACGATGACGCCACGCTCCTCAACGAGACCCGGCACAATCAGTTGGTCCAGGAGATCGAGCACCAGAATGAGGAGTACCCAAGAATCCTTCGGGCGGCGGAATCAACCCAACCGACTGCGGTTCAACTGGAAACGAATGAGTTGCTCTTCCAATGCTTGAAAAACCTGCACCACCCGGGGGCGCTCGGAGGCGAAGTCGCAGACGAGGGTTCGCTGCAACCGGCGATGGACCCGCGCCTTTTGACGCGAGTCGCCTTTGCGGCTAATCCTCCTGCTACGGTAAAGGAATGGGACCGACAGGCGCGCCATGTCGGGAACAATCTCGCCAACTACAGCTTTCTCCTGGATGCCGTAGGGGTTCTCATCAACGAGACCATGAGCCTAGATCCCTTTAGACAGACCTTTGGCGAACCCGGCGACCCGGACGGACGGATACGAGCCGCTATGGAAAGACTCACTTTCGATCAGCGACAATCGATGTCTGGTCACTCAAAGGTTTGCGTGGCACTGCTTCAGGGCTTGGTACATGCATATGAGAATGTAAAGCACAGGAACCCCCAGATGGGAAACCCCAATGTTGATGCGGTGATGGCAGACGGGGGAGCAAAGATAACGATCCAAACCTTCCGCAACATTGTCTTTCACGTTGCGGAGCCGTCGTTGGACCCATACGAGATAGACGACGATGCATCCTGGGTTGCACCTCAGTCCCTACATGACCTGCTCCTGGGATTCTCAATGTTCCTTGGGTCCATGACGGCTACAGTTGGTCCGGCAAACACGGCGGGTGGTGCGGCTCCGTGCACCTCCGAGGAGTTGGCCAGAACAAAGCTGCGAAAGCCGTCTCGGTGGTCACTTGGGGAACCCCGTACCCTCCCGAAGGATGGCCTGGAAGCATCGTGAGGTGCGACGCCCGTCACAGTCATTAACCGCAGCTTCCACTTGCCCGAGGAATCCCCATAGAGGGCACAAACGCGATCTTTGACGGCAATTTCGGCAGTCGGGGGACCCGACAAACATGACGGGAAACCAGTCCACCCATCCCCAGATGATGAGCTAGGGTTGCCAGAAGGACCAGCCCGACATGGGCCACCAGGCGGTGATCGTCAAAAGCGATATGGATGGGGTCAAGACGCTCAGGCGATGCCATCCGTTGAGCGCTCCTTGTTTCAGGGTGGTTTTCTGTTTCAAAAACCATTATCCCCGAAGCCGGGAGCACCTTCTCATCGCCTCACCACGACGCCACATTCATCTCTTCGGTGGATTGGGGCCAAAGCGTAGTTGTGGCATAAAAAGACAACAGAAAAGGGACTGGACCTAACCAAGGCGAGCCGGGAAACCCTGCTGGCAGTCATAGCGGAGCGAGCGGAACGGAGCCTGCACCATCTGGTGATCAGCCGGAAATCAGTGGCGGAACCCGCTCGGAAGCGGGCAGCGGCAGCAAAATCACCCTGGCGTCCCTCTTCGGCGCCTGGCGGGCCAGGGGGCCACAACCCCTTTCCTGGAAATCCGCCGGTTGCTCGCTTCCCCTCAACTCTGAACAGTTATACAAAAGCTCTTGATATTGTCCAGTTAGGTGGGCTGAAATGGGAAAGTGACCGGCAACGGGCAACGGGCAAATATGTGGAGACGGGCAGGCTCCTACAAGTTTATCGAGGGTTCCTCGTAATCCTTTAGCTTGTTGTAGATTTGAAGCCGGTGATGGTAGGACTCCAAAACTATGATCCGGTCGTCTGCGTCAACGTTCACAGCCACTGGCCGCCGGAACCGCCATTCAGGCTCCAGATCCGTCCGCCGCCTGGCTTTGATGATATCCGGATTGGCGTCGATGTAGGTCTGGGCCCATGGCGAAGGCTCTTGGGCGTCACCGACCAGCGCCGTAATATATTGGCCGTCGGCGGCGTATATCTGGACTCGGTGGTTCCCCCAGTCAGTTACGTATACATCTCCATCTGAGTCCACAGCTACACCGGATGGCCCTTTGAGCGAACCCACCCCGGTGCTGGAGCCTTCGAACTTAACGAGCAACTCTCCAGTAGGGGCGAATTTTTGCACCCGGTTATTTCCCCAATCCGCGACGTAGATGTTGTCCTGACGGTCGATGCAGATGCCCCATGGCATCTCCAGATCTCCGTCACCGCCACCTCGCTTCCCGAATTTGGACTGAAACTCACCGATCTGGCTGAAACTCTGCACCCGGTGGTTCAAGCTGTCCACCACCCAAACGGTTCCCCGGGAGTCGAAAGCAATTCCTGACGGTCCGTTTAGCTGCCCGTCTCCGCTGCCGGACCTGCCCCAGTGATATCGATAACTACCCTCTTCACTGTAAATGGTTACCCGGTTGAGATACTCGTCCGAAACGAACACTCGGCCGGTACGGTCCAAATCAATTGACCGGGGCCAAACGAAGCGCCCGTCTTCCTCGCCGACGGAGCCGAACTGTCCTTGAAATTCGTGGTCAAAGTTGATCTTGGTGACACGCTGCCCCAATTGTTCCACGCCGCGGCTCAACACATACATGCGACCGTTCGATCCCAAGACGAAATCTTGGGGAGCCCAAAAACCCCAGCCGGCCTGACTGTACATGCCGATGCAGTAGCTGTAGTCATACACCCGGCCGGCGGCGACGGTGGTCAGCATATCTCCTCTCCCGCGAACTATTTTGGGGTCCGAAATCTACACGAAGGACATTTGCTCGAAGTGTCCACCGACGATAGGTACCGGGTCGAGTCCCAGCCACTTTTCCGCCAAAGTGGAGTAGAAGCCACGGAAATCATAGTTGGGCTCCAGGTCTCCCTGAGTGAGATCCTCCGGTTTCAGCGACGGATAGGTCCCGTACATTCCACCATTCACCCGGTCGCCAATGGCGAACGCTACCCCAGCCGCTCCGTGGTCGGTACCAGTGCCATTATCGCGGACGCGGCGCCCAAACTCGCTGAACAACATGATAACCACCTCGTTTGAGGCGTCGTGCTCACGCAGGTCGTCGAAGAAGTCGCGTATGGCAACGGAAATTTCCGTCCAAAGCTTTTCATGTGGTCCCAGCTGATCATAGTGGGTGTCGAAGGGCCCGTGGGAGGTGTAAAAGACCTGGGTGCCCAGACCGGCGAGATGCACTTGGGCCACGTCTCTGAGGCGCCTCGCGATGGAATTATTGGCGTACTCTACGTTTGAAGAATAGTTTTCGGGAGCGACCCGGATGATGTCGGCTCCTCGCAACGCATCCCGTCCTGCCTGTCCCAGATATTCCATGGTCGGTCCGGCGCCGATGAGGGGAGAGTACATGCGGGCAAAGGTCTCCAACAACTGGACCCGATCTTCCTCGGAGGCGATTCCCGGATTTGATGAGAGTACACCGTATGAAGGAAGGTGGTTGACAGAAGTAACAGGAACCCCCTTCATGGCCAGCGCCCGAGGCAAGCCCTGGCCCAAGTTAACTCCCTTCAGCACGTTCTCGCCGCCAGGATCCAAGTCCCGGATGACCTTGGCGAGCCAGCCGTTAATACCGATGGAATCCGGCTCGCAGGTATGCCAGATGTCCATGGCACGAAAGTGCGAACGGGGTGAATTTTCAAACCCGATTCCGTGAATGATTGCCAGGTTGCCCTGGTCGTAGAATTCTTTCAACGGCTCCGAATCGGCCCGGAATGCCAGTTGGTCATTTATGGGCAGCAATTGGTCCTCAGGGACATGGACCTTGGGCCGGTTATCCCAATACAGGGGATTGCTATAAGGAACAATCGTATTGAGATAGTCGTTGGCCCCAGTTAGCTCCAGCACGACCAGCACGGGGTCTTTGTGGGTTGACGCCATGTTCATATCCTTCTACATCAGTTGTATGCGCTTGCCTAGGCAAACTGATATTCTCGCGAGGCGGCAATCAAGGTCAATATCTTGCTCACGTTGTGCATTGTAGCCCTGAATTCTTCGTGGGTGCTCCAGGCTAGATCGCCACATTTTTCGGCATGGGCAATCAATTCAGAGTGGGTCGCCTCATTGACTTCCAACAGTCCCATCGCATCGAGACAAGCTTCCACTATCGCCCGGGGGGAAGAATCCCCATGCATATGCACATTCACCAACACCCGTTTGACGATAGCCTGCACGCCGGGTAGTGAGATGTCTCCAAATATCCGCGCGGCAAAGTTCACCCGGCGCATCAAAACGCCGGGGTCGATCCATTCTGAGCCTGTGTGCCAACCCTCCACACTGGGAGGATTGAGCAGCTCTTGTCCCTGCCAACCGCACTCCAACGCCAGATTGTTGAATCCTGGCTTGAAGCCTTCATAGTTGCCCGCCATACGCACAGTGCCAACGATCAATTCAGCCGGGCTTTTCACCCGGGCGAAGCGGGCATTCTTGAAGAACTCTGAGTTGAACAACGCTCGTAAAATAGACCGGATGTCGCCACGGGATTCATTGTAGGCATCCGCCAACAACTCGATGGCTTCAGGGTCAACTGGTGGTGTAATGTTCCAACTGGCGACATGGGGCTCGTCGGCGACGAAGAATCTGTAGAGGTGACGGGCCAGGAACCGGGCCGTAGCCGGTTGATCCGCAATAATGTCCACGATGTCTTCGCCATTGAAGTTCCCGGTATACCCCAGGAAGGTCTTCTCCCGATCGTCGTGGTCCTCAGGTTTGTAGTCGAACAGCCAGGGGAAACGACCGTAAGGATTACGGGGAATCTTTGGGGCAATCGTCCATCCGGTAAAGGCCCTGGCTGCTTCCCTGATATCATCCTCTGAGTAGTTTCCGACTCCGAGAGAGAAAAGCTCCAACAGCTCCCGCCCCCAGTTTTCATTTATGGCGCCGTCACGATTTCCCTGGTTGTCCAACCAGAAGATCATGGCTGGCGACTTTGCAACCTCGACCAGCAGGTCGCGGTAAGTACCCAATCCGTATTCACGGAAGATGGCAATCTGGCGAGTCAGCTCCAGTGGATTGTCCACCTTGGAGTTGCTGGTGGCGAACAACTGATGCCAGAAGAGGGCCATCTTCTCTTCCAGAGGCCGTTTGGTGTTGATCATCCGGAACACCCAATTGGCCTGATTTATTGCCGGCGCCCCGGCCCCCTCATAACCCGGGAAGACCCGGTACAGCAGTTCGTCGTCTATGGCCGGCTGCCGCTCTGGATACAGAAGCTCCTCGACCACGGCTTCGTAGCCTTTGGAGACACGCTCCTCCAGTTCCTCACGGGTATCACCGAAGCCTGCCCGTCTCATTAAATGGGCCATCAATCGAATGTTTTCTTGGTGGGGCATTACCACCTCTCCGTTTGTCGAGCCCAGAACGCTAAGCCAGCCGCCAGTTCCCAGCATATTAGGATTGGCCAAGTCGAATGTCAACAAAAACCCGTAACAGGTAACTGTTCAGAGTTGATGAGGCGAATTTGCCGGGCCCACGGTCCTGCTGAAAAACACTGCCGCCCAAGCCTGAATCCACCAAAGGGTTGCGGTGGCGGCGGTAAGACGAGGGATGAGGTGTCAGGAAACAGGCTGGCGAGGACCTGATGCCGCTGAAATGGACGACGCGGAGCGCGGCTGCCACGCCAGGGGGATTTTGACGGCCTGTGGCAGCGGCGCTGGGAGCGATTTTCAGTGCCGACCGAAGGCGGAGAGCGTCAAGGATCCGGCCGGGGGCTGATCGGCCAGGCGTGGGGCGTCATCGTGGACAGGTCAAACGCCGAGGGTGCGGTCAGGACGGGAGTGGCAGGGCGCGCAATCGGGCGAAGGCGGAGCTGAACTGGTGTTGCCAGGGCCAGCTCTGGCCCCCTGCGGCAGGCTCAGGATTGGCGGGGAACCGTTCTGAGGGGAGATGGTTGAGGCCCACGCCGTACTTGAGATCGCGGATGGCGTTCTCGATCTCGGCGTGGTGGCGATGGTCGGCCTCCAGGTCCAGCGTGTCGCCATCTCGGTCGGCGATGAAGGCGTGATAGCTGTAGTTGGTCAAAAACATCCCATCCTGAGGGTTCGTCTCCGCCGATCCCGAACCGGACAGCTAGCGCGCAACTTCACCGCCCCGGCTGGTGCCAGCAGGATACCTGCTGCGGCGATGGCCATCGTGGATTGGGACGCGGAGCGCTCGGAGCCTGAGTACCGGCAGGGTCAACGCAGCGAGGGTTGGGAAGTTGTCGTGCCGGAACTGCTCTTGGAAATGGAACCCAGATGGCGGCCGGATGTCAGAGCAGACACCCCGAGCATCTCCAACCGGATACAACGTTATCGACGTGGAAATGAAAGGTAGTCGCCGATACCGCAACTGCCGCAACAGTATGGCTGAGTGCGGAGAGCGTCAAGGGCGACCCTGGCGTGGCGCATCACGCTCCCGCTCCTCGACGGCCAGGCTAAAAGCAGCTACACACGGGTGCGGAACGGACTTTGGGAACGAGATTAACAGCGCCTTCTCCGCCGTGCGAGCCTGCAACCGGGGATCATCCCGTTGGCGGATTCACTGTTCGCATGACCGTCGCTGGAAATCGGCGGTCATGCGAACAGTGTCGTACGGCGACTGTGCAACGCCGACGTGACGTTCGGGTCGGAGGCGGCGTACTAAAACACGATGCCATACTTGAAGTCATACACGAAAATTGTGTTGAGTCTATTTGTACTCAATTCGAGGAAGATTTGGTGCCGAGGGAGGGATTCGTATAGTAGTCGATTTGGGACCGGGAATCGACCGGGTTTCCTACTCAAATCTGATGTCGGTGACGGTGCGCTCTGGGACGTTTTGGCGACTTTGGTCGACAAATGGTCGACAAAAACCCTCTTCCAGTCTCCATAAAAAAGCTGCCCTTTGTCTCGATCATACCACCGTAGACAAAGTGGTCATCTTTCTTCGTCTTCGGACGTTTTCGGGCCCGAATCAAGCTGGAATTGGTCCATGGCACTGTCGATGGCGTCGGGTGCCCGAGGCTCACTGCCGGGCAGCAAATGGGCGTAGGCCTTCCAAGTGATCGATGGGTCAGAATGCCCGACGCGGGCCGAAACCTCGGTGATCGGAACGTTAAGGTCCAGTGCCTGAGAAACGCGAAAGTGTCTGAGGTCACGGTCGCGCATCTTAGGGTGTCCAACGCGGACCGCCAGGTCTTTCACCGCCCGCGTGAGTTCCATGGGGTTGATGAACCGTCCAATCTCGTCGGCGAACGCCAGGTTGTTGTCCTGGTAGATCTCCCAGTAATCGGCTTTATGGGTTTCCTGCTGCCCCCGGTGCCGCCCCAGTACGCCCACCGCAATTGCGGGCAACTTGACAGTGCGCCGACCGCGGTCGGACTTGGGCGGGTCCACCACCAGACCAGTTGACCGGCGGCCCAGTGAACGTTCGATGCGGATCTCCCCATTGTCGAGGTCCACGTTGTCCCAAGTCAAAGCCAGAGTTTCTCCCCGGCGAGCGCCGGTGCAAACCTGGACGAAGATGGCAGCGAACAAGGGATGGTTCTCCTCCTCCGCCAATTGCAGCATGGCGATCACCGTTTCTGGGGAGGGCGGCACGATCTCTTTTCGGAGGGATCGGCGGAGGCTTGACGTCTCGCACAGGGTTATGCCGGGCATAGCCCATGGAGATGGCGTACGTCACGGCGCCCGACAGGACGGTCCTGACAAGTTGGACGCCTTTGGCTTCCATCCCGGCACGGAGGAGCGTTACCTGCAGGCGCTGGACATGGCGCGCTGAGAGATCGTCAATATACACGTTGCCCAGTCGAGGAATGAGGTGTTCATTTGCTATGCCGGAGTAACGATCGATGGTCGACTGTTGCCAACTCTGAACGGTTCCGTATTCTTCGATCCAACGCGGCAACCAGTCGCAGAACCTGATGCGCTCGGCGGCCGGCATAGGGGCGCCTTCGAACTCGACGAGAAGGCGCCTTAACTCCCGTTCTGCGTCCCTCTTGGTTCCCTTGAAGGTGAAGTACCTTCGGATGCGCTTGCCGTTCGGGTTGCGACCCAGGCTGATGGTCAATCCCCAGGTGCCGGGACCGCGGTTCCTGATGCTTCCTGTCATGTGTTTCCTTGGAATAATTTAGGTTCGGATAAGTGGTTGCTTTGGGCACGCGTTCCTGGTCTCGTTAGCGAATCTTCTTCCATTGACGCGCATAGCGAAGCGCACCGCCAACGCCACGTTCACGTCCGCGGCGCCGCGCGACGCAAGGCGCAGGTCGGATCCGGGTCCCAAAGCGTGGGCCGGGAACGCGTGGTTGTCGGGACGTCAGGCCAACCGCAGAGCATCTATTGCTCAGAGTGCGTTCCCCATGGATCGATTGCGTGGGCCGGGTTCAGGAACTCGTCCACTGCGGCTTTCGGTATGAGCAGCCGCCCTCCGGCTTTGAGGGATCGAATCTCTCCTCGATAACAGAGCTCTCGGACTTTCCATTCGCTGAGACCCAACATCTGTGCGACTTCCTTAGCTGAGTAAGCCAGTTTCTCGACCATTTCTTGCCTCCTGTTCTGGCGATGTCTGTGGCGTGGCTGTGTGAGCAATGGGAGTCCCAAAAACCGATCCACGCCTTTCGGGAGAGCATAGAGGAGGACATGGTTCCGGCTTTCACGTTAAGGCGGACCGCTCTTGCCTACCCCCGAAATCGCCCCCAAAGCATCACGTACCTGTGTGCAGTTGAGTCCCGCGGTGCGTGTTCAAACGCGATCATTGGGCGGCAAATCTCGCCCCGTATCTTCGAGGTTCCCGACTATCCGATGGTTTCGTAGAATGTGCCACGCGTCGGTGCATCACGAAATCGAGATCACGCATATGGCGTGGCCCTGGTACCGGACTTGCCGTCCGGCCGGGTGCGTCTCGTGCAATCAAGGAGAAGGGCGTAGATGCGATGTGTTGTAACCGGTGGGTGCGGGTTCATCGGCTCCCGTCTGGTCGAGCGATTGATGCAGTTGGGGCATAGCGTGGTTGTGCTGGACGACATGTCGGCCGGGAACGCTGGGGAAATGAACCCCTCCGCTGAGTCGGTCGTAGGCTCGGTCGCCGATTTCGACACGGTGCTTGCGGCGGCCCGGTCCGCCGATTGGATTTTTCACACGGCCGCTTGGCCCCGCATCGAACGATCCGTGGCCGACCCCATGGGGACGCACGACGTGAACGTCACCGGGACACTGAACGTGCTGTGCGCGGCGCAGCAGAACGGCGTTCGGCGCGTGATCAACTCCTCGTCGTCCAGCGTGTACGGCGACCAACCCACGCACCTGATGCGCGAGGATATGACGCCCAGCCCCAAGTCGCCCTATGCGCTGCAGAAACTGATGGGCGAACAATACGCGGAGCTATTCGCCCGTCTGCACCAGATGACTGTGGTCTCGCTTCGCTACTTCAACGTCTACGGTCCAGGGCAACCGTCTGAAGGCGCATACGCGCTGGTGATACCGCGATTTTTGCGCATGAAGACGGAGGGACAACCTCTGACCGTTTACGGCGACGGGACCCAGACCCGCTCCTACACCCATGTTTCCGATGTGGTGGCAGCCAACATCCTGGCTGCCACTGCACCTCTGGCTGCAGGCAGCCATACGGTGCTCAACATCGGCACCGATGTCGAAACGTCCGTCAATGAAATCGCCGCGATCATCGGCGGACCGATTCGCCACATCGTGCCCAATCCCAGGGCCGATTTTGAGGAAGCCCGCAAGGCGGCCGATTATTCCAGAGCCCGCTCCGTCATCGGCTGGAAGCCGCGAGTGTCATTTGCAACGGCTATTGGATCCTTGACGGTGTAGTTGTTGTTGCTCGCAGCTATTCGTGGAGGTGCTGGACTGGCGTAAAATTGAGGTTCCACCGCGTCTCGCCCGGTGCTACCGAGCCCTCACCGTTCTGAGTGACAGCAAGATGTTTCCCATAGCCGCGCTGGTCCCCACCCACGACAGGCCGAAGCTCCTCTCCCAACGCTCGTTGGCGTCAATCGCCCGCCAAACACGCACGCCGGATTATCTAGTCATCATTGACGATTCGAGCCCCGCCGGTCGTCCGGTCAATCAGAGCATCGCCGACAACTTCCGATGCCCGGGAACGCGGGTGGTCTACCTGGAAAATCGCCGCACCCCCGGTCTGTCCGGAGCCATCAACACCGCTCTCATCTGGCTGCAAGCTGAAGCGCCGACGGCATGGGTCGCGATGCTGGATGACGATGACGCTTGGGAGCCGGACTACCTGGAAAGCTGCGCACGTCTGCTCACCGAGCGCGATCTGGACATGGTCGCCGCCGGCATCATCTACCATGAAACGGGCGGCAAAACCCGCCACTTGAGCAGCCCAACGAAACTGGATGTGAATGAACTCCTGGTGCGGAATCCCCACATTCAAGGCTCCAACCTGTTTGTCCGGTCGGAGAAGTTGCTGGAGGCCGGCGGCTTCGATGAGGCCCTGGTCAGCACCACCGACCGCGACGTCTGCATCAGGCTGGCCGACCTTGGTTCGCTCAGATACGCTAACCTGACTGACTACCTGGTGCATCATCATGCGGATGATGACAGGCCTCGCCTTTCTTCCCGCGGCGGGGATGCCAAGTGCGCCGGCCTGAGTTGCTTCTACCGAAAATATTCGGGTCGCATGACAGTCGAGCAGCAGGAAGCGTTCATCAGCCGCAGCCGAGACCTGTTTGATTGCGACCCGACGGTCCGGCCAAGGGCGCCTTCGTTCGAGGAACCTCCGCCCCGCGGTCCCAGCAACGGCGATTATCTCGACCTGGTGGTTGGCGCCATCACGTCACCGGAGGTGGATTGTGTGTCCAACCTCTTGGAGAGCTTGCTCCGGGAAATGGGTGGTCGGAAAGACGTTGGCCTGAAGATACTCTTGCTGGAGAACGGCGGTCATGACCGGCAGTCGCGCAATCGGCTCAGGGATGTGATCGACCGCATGGTCGGGCAAGGCCTGGACATCGAACTGAAGACCCTGGAGGACCAACGGCGCGATGCGGCCGACGGAATCATCGACGCGACAGAGAAGCTGCTGTCCGAGCGCAAGTCCATAGCCCTGAGTCGCACCATGCTGCAGCAGTACCTGTATTGGGAAGCGAAGCCGCGAGCGGGCGCCGTGGTGTGGATTTTGGACGATGACGTGACTTTGGAAGGATTGGTCCACACTGAAGACGGTGCAATCAGCGTTCAGGACGTGGACTACGCGGCGGCGATAAAGGAACTGAAGAGGGCCGGCCAAAGCATCGTGTTGGGTGAAGTTACCGGTGATGCTCCATTGCCCATTCTGAGCTGCGTGCGCACACAGTTGGTGGACCTCTATCACAACCTGCACCAATTGGCGGCGTTGCGGCCGGGAGATCCTTACCCGGATCGCGGACACGAAAATCAGCTCGCCCGGTCGGAGAATGCGGACTATTACTACGACCTTTCGCGCTCGGGCACCGGCCACCTGGAGCGGCCGTTCTGGTATCAACCCAGCCGGCGAGGGATGACGGCCGAGCAGGTGTTGTCGGAGGTCTCGTCGCGCGTTGCGGAAATCTTCATGGGCGCCCAGGTCTTTCGGCCTGTCGTTCAGTCCGCCACCAACGACCCGACCTTTGACCTGAATCAATCGATGAATCGCGGGCCCAGCACGCTGGTGTTTGATCCCCAGGCATTGAGGGAATTTCCCAACGCGGTGCCAAAAATCGACGGCATCGACACGCGGCGCAGCGACATGGCCTGGAGCATCCTCAACCGGTTCGCCGGAAGGCGCGACGTGGTGCAATCAGCCCTGCCGGTCCGCCAGGAAAGACGGACCGGCCAAGACCTGGACTCCGCTTTCAAAACCCTGGCCCAGGATATTCACGGCTTCGCAATTTGCTCAGCCATGGAGGCCGTCCTGCGGCAGAAGCAGTATCGCGGCCACCGGGCAAGCGGAACCGGTTTCCTGAGCTTCGGCCAGGATGAGATCGACCTGGCGATGGCCATCTATCGCCAGTCCAGAGACGAACGATTGGCGGCGTTCGAGTGGAACTTCGCCAGGATTTCGGGTCTCGTGCGGTCGATCTCCAGGTTCTGCTGTCCTGGCGCCGTCAACGCAAGCGGGCCATGGTGGATATCCTCGCCCGGCCACGCTGAATCCTCCCGGCGACTGGGCGAGTTCTGGGAAACGCTTTCCTCCGTATACACCCCGAACCGATTGGCAGAATTTATGCGCCAGGTGGCCGAAGCTAATGATGCGTCTGCGGTGGAGTATTTCCTCAACCTGCACCAAACGGTGGCGCGGCACCGGTCGATGGTGGCGTTGCCGGTTGACGCAATCCGGACCGAGGCGGAAGCCCGCATCAAGGACGAGTTCGGGACCGGCCCGCTGATTTGTCTGGGCGTCGGAGAAGAGGGTGCGGTCTTCACCGACGGCAGCATGGTCTACAAATACTTCCACTACTGGAGGCCGGGCACACGGGATCAGAAGGCGGCGCTGTTACGATCGCTGGTGGGGAGGATGTCGGCTTTTAGCACGTTGCCGGACATCCAACAGGTCCGCCGATGGGGCGAGCACGTCGCGGTGGTTTACCCGTATGAACGAGGGGACCGTTACGACGGGGGCCGCCTGGAGGAAATCATCACCCTCCTGCACGAGTGCCGTACAGCAGGCATAGCGTGCCGCAATCTTCACCCGGACAACCTGCTGGTGACGCCATCCGGGTTGAAATTCATCGACATCGGCGCCGACATCGTGCCGTTCGATGAGGACGAGTTCGAGCAGATGTGTCGCCGCGCGCTGCTCACCTACCGGTTCCATTTCCGGTCCGATCTCAAAGCGCTGATGACCCGGTCATTGGATGAACCGGACCTGCCGGAGTTGGCGGGTCTGGATCAGTTCAGGCGCGCGGTGGACCCACGGGGAGTGCGGGAACTCCTGCATACGCCCCTGGCAGGAATGGTCATGGAGCACAGTCCCAAGACTGTCCTGGATTACGGGTGCGGCAACGGTGAACTGGCCGAACTGCTTGCCAACGAGT
Organism: SAR202 cluster bacterium bin87; assembly: GCA_002238825.1. Taxonomy (GTDB): domain Bacteria; phylum Chloroflexota; class Dehalococcoidia; order Lucifugimonadales; family UBA3495; genus Bin87. Next base: position 102,338 of record MPNC01000011.1, read on the forward strand.
TCCCCAACGTCACCGGGTATGATCCCGATGCCGACGCCATGGCGAAGTGCCTGGAACACGGTGGTTCGGTGCAATACGGCGACTCCGCCATGTTGGAGCAGTTGCGGGCTGATACCACGCGTTTCGACGCTGTGATCTGCAGCCGAGTGCTATGCACGATCGCGGACAGCAACGAGTTGGCCACGGTGATGTCGGACCTGCGCCGTCTGGTCGCCGATGAGGGTCGCGTGTGGGTGGCGGTATGCAACCCCTTTTACCTGGAAGTCGCCTCAACGGAGCTGAACTCCAGGCCTCATCAGGGCGACCACGGCTATCACGACACCTTCGTCTACCAAAAAGCGGTGGCGCCCCACAGCAACGTGCGGGATGAGGTCCACCGCAGTTTGACCACCTATCGTCGGGCTTTCGCCAAGGCAGGTCTGCGTGTGGCCGCGGTGAAAGAATTGGATGGCGCCGACATCGGCGAGTTGCGGCCGGCATCTGACCACCTGGTGTTCGAGCTTCGCCCGGTTTTCGATGCGGGGCCGAGCGTGTCCCTTCTGCTCAAGACCTGCCACATGGAGTGGCGGACCATCGAGCGGTTTGTCCGGCATCAGGTCGCGCAGTTGGAGGAGCCGGTTAAGTTCATCGAGAAAGTCGTGGTGGTGGACCCATCACCGGGTCCCTTCCTTCGCCAATACGACATGCCGGATGCTGACGCCCACCGGGAGGCGATGGACCGGCTGCTGCGGGACGGCGTGGTTGACCGCGTGCTCTATGCTCCCGTAGATCCCGCCGAAATTCGGGGCACGTACAGAAAGTGGTTTGGCGTCGAGGCCTTGGAAACCCACTCGACCAGCGGCCAGCAGTTGTTCGCTACGCTGTACGGGTTCGAAGAGTGCGGGGGCGACTACGTGCTTCAGCTGGACAGTGACCTGCTCATCCATCGCGACGACGTTGAGCACGATTACATCTCTGAACTTTCCGACGTGCTCCGCGACGACCCCAACGCCCTCTTCGTGCCTTTGAGTATCTGCCGTTCGGGCCCGTTGCCCTACACCGACACCGGGCCCAACGGCGACTGGCGAGTTGAGGTCAGGGGATGCCTGTTTGACCGCAGGCGACTCGAGTCGGTGCTCCCCGTCGCTAACAAATTGGAGAGTGGCCGTTTCGTCATGGGATGGCACCGGGCTTTTGACCGTTTCATCGCTGGCAGCGAGTTCCGGAGTTATCGGGGCGGCGATCCGCGAACGTCGTTTATCCATGTGCCCAACGAGCGCAAGGCTGATCCGGAGGAGTTGCTGGACATCCTGGCGGCCGTTGGGCGCGGCTATGTCCCTGATTGCCAGCTTGGAAAAGTGGACCTTCAAGGCTCGGTGGCGGACTGGGCTGGTCCCAAGCACCCAGAGCCGTTCGTGTTCGTGATCTGTGGCCGCAACGTAAACCCAGGTCAGTTCAAACGCTGCATCGCATCACTGACCGCGCAGATAGGCTCGGATTGGGGCGCCGTAGTGGTGGACGACGCTTCCACCAACGGCTTCGGCGACTACGCCGAGGTCCTGCTGGCGGATTACAGGGGTCGGGTTACCATAGTCCGCAACGCAACGCGCAAGGGCCTGCTCTACAACACCTGGAACGCCATCGCCAACTATTGCGCCGACCCCCAGAGCGTGATCATCACCTTGGACGCTGACGATGCGTTGATTGGCACCGGTGTTCTCGAACGGCTCCGTGTGGAGTACGAAAATGGGGCCGATGTGACCGTCGGTTCGATGTTGAGGCTGGATAAGGAAGCGGTGTATCCGGCCGACTTTGAACGGCCCAGATGGTGGACGAGCAACGTCTGGCAACACCTGCGCACGTTCAGGAAGTATCTCTTCGATGCGATTGACCCAGACGACCTAATGTTGGACGGAAAGTGGATCGACATCGCCACCGATTGGGCGTTCATGGTGCCCGTCATCGAGATGGCGGAAAACCCGACGTATATTGCGGAGCCTTTGTACCTGTACGAGCCTTCCGAGCGGAAGCGCAGAACGGTTCGTGCCGAAAGAGATTCTGTCATCGCTCGTATATTGAACAAAGCGGAGTATGGTCGCTTGGCTTACCGAGATGGCGGTGCGGGTGCATAGTCCATTCCCCGGCACCAATTTCCCAATAGGGCATGATCCCTGTTTGAAGAGGTATCAATAAGCACCGCAGCGGTCAGGGCACGTTGACAGGCGGCATGAAGCGTTGGGGCGCGTAGCCCTCACCCTGCCTGATCAGATTGTGCCCTAGCTGATCTTGGACCAGCGATGCTGGTCGTCGGAGAGCCGTTCGGCGAATTCACCCACCTCCGGTCCTTGTATCACCGCACTGCGCTTGATACGCTCCGGCGCTTTCATGGTGTAGGCGGTAAGCTCTACGGGATAGTCATCGGGGTCGGTAGCACGGGCGCCCTTGTGCTCGCGGTGGTGGATCTTGACCAACTTGCCCCGGTGATAGATGCACACCAACTTGCTGCTCAGCCGTATTTCCACCCTCTGACCCGGTGGGCGAGATGATGCTGGCACCGAGTCGAGGGCGTACTGGCAGGCCATGTGTTGGTCGGGATGGACCTTGGCAGTGCGCCAGTGGGTGATCTCGTGGGGCTCGCTGTCCCACAGCAGCGGCGCATGGCATTCCTCATCCTAGAAGACCACCAGAGGCTGACAGCGGGCGGTTGCCGTGGACCCGGTGACCAGCCACATCAAGGCACCGGCGCCGCGTTTCATTGCGCAGGTGGACCAATCCGTGGAAATCGCCGCCTTTGCAAAGGCGCTCCCTCACGTAGGACCCGCGGCGTTCCACCTTGGGATGACGCACCTGGGCCAGATCGGCGACGAAACCACGACGCTGGGAGTATTCCAGAATGCCCCGGTTCAGACGCGGATGGAACGGGTTCGGTCCCGCCACCGCGGCGGCGAAATCATCGATGACCACGTAGCGGGGGAGGCCGTCGAAAAAGTCCCACGCCGCGTCCAGGCTGGCGATAACGTCCTACAGCTTCTGGCCGTGCGTCGGCCAGACGAAGCAATGTCGTGAGTACGACATCACAATGATCAGCGCCCGAACCACCTTGCGCTTGCCCGTGGCCTGATTGGTGATCATCCCCAACCGGCCGAAGTCCACCTCAGCCACCTCGCCGGGTGCGGTGTCTGTCATCCGCACCGTGCGGACGCTGCGCCGTCCCCAGTTTCGCTTCACGATGAAACGCCGCAACGACGAATAAGATACCGTAGAGCCTCGAACCAAAAGCAACTCGTGGATGTGGGTGAGCAGGAGTCGGTCGCCGGTGAGCCACTGGTAGACCTGGTCGGCCCACGGAGCCAGGCTGTCCTCAACCGGCGTCTCCACTATCCTCGGGCCAGCTTGCCTGAGATCAGCCAACCAGTTCAACTGCTCGTTGTTGGGAGCCGGCCCTTCTTGGGCAATCCCTTCCGCTTTCGCCGCGGCCAGGTACTTCAGCACGGTCGCCCGCGACAACCCGTTTCCGTCGGCTGTCTGATGCTGACTGCTTCCCGCCTGCCGGCTGCGTATCACTTCCAGTACTTCCACTCGGAGCACCTTCTTGTAGGCCATCTCTGCACCTCAAAATTGAAGTGCGGCAATAGTCGCCGTGGTGGCGCCCCGGTGGTCATAGACCATGGCAGATTGGTCTATAGTTCGCGGCAATTTTTGTTGTTGTTCTACGATTCCGTCATCAGCTAACTGGTCAGCGAAAATGTCATCCCATGAGGGAAGTGACATTGAAACAGCGAGAACAGGCAAGGATCAAAGTGCTCAACACCGTACTGGAATACCACCTTCCGATCGCGCAGGCCGCCGAGATCATGGGAGTCAGTGAACGCCACACCGAGCGCCTGGTGGCGGCCTGCCGCAAGGACGGTCCTGCGGCGCTCGCCCACGGTAACCGGGGACGGAGGCCCCACAACGCCGTGCCCGAGGCTGCGGCGGCGGCCGTGGTAAAACTGGCCAGCGACGGCTACGCGGGCGCCAACCACAGTCACTTCACCAAACTGCTGCGAGAGCGGGAGGGGATAGACCTGAGCCGTCCCACGGTGCGCCGCATCCTGGTCAAGGCTGGCATCGGCAGCCCGAGGAGCTGCCGCTCCCAGCAGCACCGGTTCCGGCGCAAGCGCATGCCCCAGGAGGGGATGCTTATCCCAGTGCACGGCAACCCCCATGCCTGGCCGGGGGAGTGGGCAGACAAGTTCGTCCTGCTGCTGGCCGTGGGCGACGCCACCGGAGTGGTGGCCCAGGCCATCTTCCACCCCACCGAGGATACACGTGGTTATCTGGTCCTGCTGGAGAGGCTGGTGTGGCAGTCGGGAATCCCCCTGGCCCTGTACAGCGACCGACATGCGGCCTTCAAGTACGACGCCCGCCAGGGGCCCGTACTCTACGAGTCCACCCAGTTCGCCCGGGTGACGCGGGAATTGGGCATCCAGCAGATCTGCGCCGTGTCGCCACAGGCCAAAGGGGCGTGTAGAGCGGATGGCGTCCACCTTCCAGGATCGGCTGGTCACTGAACTCCGCCTGGCTGACGCTGCCACTATGGACCAGGCCAACGCCGTCCTGCAGGAGTTCCTGCCCCGCTGCAACGCCCGCTTCTCCGTGACGGCGGAGCAGCCGGAGGCTGCCTACCGGCGGGTGCCCGACGTCTTGTCCCGCACCGAGACGGTCAGCATCCGGCACACCCGTAAGGTCGCCCGGGACAACACGGTCCACAACCAGTGGCGGGTGCTACAACTGCTGCCCGGCGCGGAGCGCCCCAGCTACACCGGACTGCAGGTGGAGGTGCTGGAGCGGGCCGACGGGGAACTGATGATCAAATACCAGGGGGAGATTGTCGAATTTCAGGAGGGGGACCCGCCCGCTTTGCCGATTACTGGTACATAGTTCCTGGCGTTTTACACTTCGTCTCCCTGCTCGGCGGATTGGCTGATGACCGTCTCCTCAAGAGTGATCGCATTGTCGAGGCGGGACCACCCTAGAGCTTCCGAGTCTGGATTCAGTTGATAGTCCAGTTCTTCCAACATCTCATGCAGGCCCTCTGCCAAACAGGGAGGGCACTGTTCGAACTCACCGTGGAACCTGACGAATCTCTCAATGGTGAGATCGGGTGGGTACCGGTGCACCAGGTACGTGTGTCCACACTCCGCTGTGATGATGAAAACCGGCCGCCTTTCCCCTTCCTTCCCGTACGAGATAGCAAACTCGGCCATTTCTTTCTCCCCTCCTTGGCGTTAGACCTGTATCATTGCTTTCCGAGGATCGCAGCTTGGCAGTTATGCCGCTGTTCTCAATACACGCCACTTGGCCACCTAGGTATGCCTGCGGCCGGTCGGCATTGACCCGGCTGCAATGCGCGCGGAGCAGTTGCAGATTGCTGAAGTCGCTACAGGGAAGCATTCCTTATTGTCGTTAATCAGCTGGCGTTGACGCGCAGGATGGCGGTGGAGAGGGCGGCGATGCGCTCCGCAGCGCCTGGATCTCCCGCTCCGGTTGGCTGTTGCTGCTCAATGGTTTCTCCTTCTGGATCGGGCACGCAGTCCCGGCCTGTCGATGTCCGGCTCCTGGGGAGATTTCTGATCTAACTGGGTATGGCACCAAAGATCACGTAAAGGACACTATATTTAATATAATAAATATACTGATGTGATTAATAAAATGCTAGAATATCTGTCCGTGTATGGAATTTTGTCTTTCTGATGCGCAGGATGGCTGCGTTGAGGGCGATGATGTTCTGGCGCAGCACCCTCTTTTCACGCTCTCCGCGCATGCGGTTGCCGATGTGCCGGGAGCAAGTTCACTGCGAACCGCATTCCGCCGTCGGCAGCCCAACACCGCATACATCCTAACTGAGATATGTAACGGCCCAAATTAGTACCAAACTCCGGATTTCGCACGAGTAGAGCGAGGGTCGATGAACCTGTCGAGAAGGCGGTCCACGATGTGCACCGGTGCGCCCAGGCGTCCTGCGGCCGGCTGGCGCAAAACCTGGCCGCCATCCGTTGCGCGATGGTGGACGCGATACCGCCCTCCCTGGGCCGGCGCGCCGGGCTGCCGTGGGAACGCCAACCCGAGTCCGCTTTGGGCCGGTGCCACCGGGTCGACTACGGTCTTTTCGACCGTTCCGGCGGCCCCGCGGTGTCTATCCAGGAACGGGGAGCAGGTTTCGGGTGGATTCTACCAACAGCAGGTCGCTGAGGATAATCCAGAGCTGATCCTGGTCGGACAAGAGAGCTGGGCGAGGGTATTCCCTAGCGCGCAAGACGCTGATCCTTCCGGCTGGACCGAGCATTGCGGCCGCGCTCCCGCTGATCGCAGCCGACTGGTGGATGCACTGGCCGACTCCGCCTGAATGGACAAAGTAGAGACCAAAGGTCCTGGCAAAAAACCAGGGCATTTCCTGCGAAAGCACTATCGATCCGTGCTCTGCGGCGGCGTTGCGGCGATACTCGTGGTCATGAGCATCGTCATTTTGGGTGCTTGTACTCCCGACCCGACTGTCGGGCCGGCTGGACCACCGGGGGTGGCCGGCCCGTCGGGGCCGCCTGGAGCCCCCGGCGCTGCCGGGCCACAAGGGAAGCAGGGAATGACCGGCCAGCCAGGAGCGACTGGCGTCCCCGGACTGGTGGGGCCTAAGGGCGACGCCGGACCGCCCGGACCCAGGGGATTGCCCGGTCCGACGGGGCCGCAAGGCGAGCAAGGTCCGACGGGTTTCGATGGACCTGCCGGTCCGATAGGACCACTGGGTCCAACGGGATTGCCCGGCCCAAGAGGACAGGCGGGTTCCGCCGGTTCCGCCGGTCCGCCGGGGCCAAAGGGCGAGAAAGGAGACCCTGGGCCCCAGGGTCCACGCGGACCACAGGGCCCGTCCGGCCCGCAGGGAGCGCAGGGACCGGCGGGTGAATAGGGGCCGCAAGGCCCCGGCGGCGGGGAGAAAGGCGACCCTGGGCCCCAAGGTCCGGCAGGGGCAAAGGGCGATACGGGCGACCCTGGCCCAGCCGGAGTCCCGGGAGAGCAGGGTGCGGCAGGGGCAAAGGGCGATACGGGCGACCCTGGCCCAGCCGGAGTCCCGGGAGAGCAGGGTGCGGCAGGGCCGAAGGGCGATACGGGAGACCCTGGCCCAGCCGGAGTCCCGGGAGAGCAGGGTGCGGCAGGGCCGAAGGGTGATCCCGGGCCGGCCGGTCCGGTAGGCCCGCCCGGTCCAGCGGGCGCCGACGGGGCTCTCCCGCCGACACCGCCATCGCTGCCCAGTCAATCGGTGGCAGCCGGAAGCGACTTTTCCTGCGCCATCACTCCCGACCGGGCCGCGCGGTGCTGGGGCGGCTCCGCTACCTCTCCCATCATCCCGCCAGCGGCCACGCTGTTCGCCACAATCAGCGCCGGCAGCCACGCCTGCGGCATCAAGACCGACGGCGGAGCAGTCGTATGCTGGGGCAGCCGCACCGGCACGCCGGCGGATTCCAACAACGCCAGTTTCGCCTCACTGAACGTGGGCCATAACCATGCCTGCGCCGTCAAAACCAGCGGCGCGCTGGCGTGCTGGGGCACGCGTACCGACACGCCGACGGACACCGCCAACTTCGCCGCCGTCAGCGTCGGCTTCGATCATGCTTGCGGCCTCAAGACCGATGGCTCCCTGGCCTGTTGGGGGGACAATACCGACCAGGAAACCGCTCTGCCCACGGACAACACCGGCTTTGGCGCGGTGGCTGCCGGAAAGAACTTCACCTCGGCGGCGAAAACCAGCGGTGGCGCCGTGTCCTGCTGGGGCGCTTTCACTACCCTGCCTGCTGCCAATTCCGGGTTCACCACCCTGGCCGGCGGCGTGGGTCACGTCTGCGGCAGCAAAGCCGGAGGAGTTGTAAGTTGCTGGGGCGACGACGCCAACGACAAACTGGCGGTGCCGGCGGATACAACCTTCTCCGCCTTCTCCGTGGGTGATTATCATACCTGCGCCCGCAAGACCGACGGCGCCGTGGCCTGTTGGGGCGGCCCGACCCCCGATCCCATGGCGATGGAACCCGCCATGGCCGCCACACCGCCGGATGAACTGGTTCCGGTGTACAACATCGGCGTGGGTGCTGACTTTGCCTGCGCGCTGAACGCCAACGGCAAGGTGATTTGCTGGGGCAACACGGCCGGCACCACGGAAAAACCGCGCACGCCGGTGCCGGCCGATACCGTGTTCGCCGCCCTGGTAGTGGCGCAAACCCACGCCTGCGGCATCGAAAAGGCCGGACGCGCCGTAGTCTGCTGGGGCGACTCGGACGACCGAAAGCTGGAAGCCCCGGCCGGCTCCTTCGCCTCCATCGCCGCCAGCGATTTCTTTACTTGCGGCGTCAAAACCGATGGCGGCGCCGCCTGCTGGGGCCAGGATGCCCTAGTGACGCTGGCCCCGCCACCGGTCCTTACCACCGCCGAGCACACGGTAGCAGTCGGCTATAACTTTGCTTGCGTATTGAAACCCCACGGCGCAGTGATCTGCTGGGGCGATGACGACGACGGGAGGACCCAGCCGGTTGAGGGTTCCTATACTGCCATCGACATTCACGGACAGGGTGCATTCGCCTGCGGAGTGCGCCGGGACACCAGCATCGCCTGCTGGGGCTGGGATGGCGACGATACCAGTAATCCCCACACCACAGTGCCCGACACTACAGCAAACCCCAACACCGGCTACCGCGCCGTGGCCGTGGATTCCGGCGACGCCTGTGGCCTGAAAAACGACGGCATCGTAGTATGTTGGGGCGGCTTTACCCCGACCTCCCACGCGCCAAATCCTGACCAGGCGACTGCCAAGGGTTTCGTCGCCATATCCGCGGGTGACGGCAAGTACTGCGGACTGAAAAAGGACAGCGGCTTGTTTTGCTGGGGCGACAGGAAGGACGTGCCCGACACTGCATTCATCGCTGTATCGCCCCAAGGGGATTTTATCTGCGGCGTACAGACTGACAACAAGGTCTCGTGCTGGACGTCCTTGCCGGATAAGGAAGTGCCGTCCGCGCTAGTCCTGCCGGAAAACGAAAACGTTGACTTTATCGACGCCGATTTTTTATAACCAGTGGTTTGACGTATGCTTGCGGCGTAAAGACCAGTGGCCAGATTTCCTGCTGGGGAAGCCTCGAGAATGGGGATGAATACAAACCCCTGCCGCCAAACAATGCCGGCTTCGTCAGCGTCAGTATCGGCACAGCCATGCCCTGCGGATTGAAAGAGGACTGGGGCGCCGCTTGCTGGGGGCCTAATGTCAGCGATACCGACAGCCGATTTTATCCTCCGCCCCAACTGCGCTCAGGCGGAGTGGCGTCGGCGCAGACGGGGTCAGTGGGCGCCGGAGAGCCGACATCAACAACATCTCCAACTCCGGCGGCCCCGGCCAACCTGGCGGCAGCGGGAATAGACGGCGGCATCGCATTAAATTGGGACGACGCCGGCGACCCTGGCATCACCAACTACCAGTACCGGCTGCAAGGCAGCTTTCAAACCGCCTGGAGCGACTGGCAGGATTTACCCGGCAGCCACGCCACCACCAGTTACACGATAACGGGCCTCGCCAACGACGCGTACCGGGTCCAACTGCGGGCCCTGGCCAACGGCGTCGCCGGCCCTCATGCCGAGGTCGCTACCACGGTGGAAAGGCTAGGGGAAAGATCTGCGGCCTTGCCGGGCCGCGTCTCCGATCTGACGGCCACGGCTTCCCAAGGTTCGGTTAGCCTGGACTGGACTGCGCCGGCCGACGGCGGCGCAGTCACCGGCTATCGGGTACTGCGCCGGGCCCCGGCCAGAGAACCGAACCTGTCGGTATTAGTGGCAGACACCGGCAGCGTGACCACCGCCTGGACGGACGAGAACGTAGAGCCGGCCACCCGGTACATCTACCGAGTGGAAGCGCTCAACGACATCGGCGTCGGAGCCTGGTCGCTGCCGGCCCAGGTCGCCACGCCGGTCAAGCCCAACGTCCCGGCCACAGGGGCGCCATCCATTATTGGAACGGCCCAGGTGGGGAAGACGCTGACGGCCGACACCTCGGCAATCGCCGACGCCGACGGCCTGGACAACGCGAGCTTCTCCTACCTGTGGTTGGCTGACGACGTGGACATTGCCGGCGCAACCAGCTCCGCCTATACCCTGACCTCAGCGGACGAGGGCAAGGCCGTCAAGGTGCGGGTGTCGTTCACCGACGACGCGGGCAACGATGAGTCCCTGACCAGCGCTGCCACCGATTCGGTGGCAGCCAAGCCCCCGCCGCCATTGACGGCCAGTTTTCTGGACGTTCCGAAGTCCCACGACGGAAAGACGGCCTTCACCTTCGAGCTGCGTTTCACCGAGGGTGTCGCCCTCAGCTTCACAACGCTGCGGGACCATGTCTTCGTAGTTGTCGGGGGTGACGTGACCGCGGCGCGGCGTCAGGAGCGGCCCACCAACATCCGGTGGCTGATTACCCTAAAGCCGTATGGTGATCAGGCAGTGACCGTGGTACTGCCCAAGACGACCGCAGACTGCGATACCCAGGGAGCCATCTGCACCGGAGACGGAAGAAAACTGTCCAACCGGAGTGAGTTGACCGTCCCCGGACCCGGCGGTTAGCCGCGCCGGCCCGAAATGGTGGTGGAGCAGAGCAGATTTCCAGGCCGTCATCGGCACGGAAAAGCCGTGTCATTCCCCAACGATTACTCGCCGCCGGGATTGATTAACGACAATACGGGGGCTTGTTGAGAAAGTCAGCGGACCCGCAGAGTTTCTATCGTAGGGCTAGCCTGGGCAGGGGACCCACCAACGGAGCCAGATCAAACAGCGCAGTGTGGTCACGGCATTCACGATTCCATCGTCCATGGCATGTTCTACGCAGGAGGTGATGGCATCGGCGGGCGCCACTGGACCGGGCGGCCCCACACCACGGCCGAGCTGACGCACCATCTTCAGTACATTGTGGGCGAAGGGCGCCATGTACTCTTCGCAATCGACTTTCCAAAGCCCCCTCAGCCGTGTTCTGGCCCATCCCAGGCGGTCCAGGGAAGCGAAGGTTCCTTCCGCGATGGCCTGGTGTCTGATCCTCTCGCGGCGATATTCGCTGGTCCGGTTCCTTTCCCTGGCCAACAGGGCCATCGGGTAGTACCGGGTTAGAGACACGTACCTGCGCTGCGATCGGGGCGGTAGGCAATCGTTCCGGATCGGACGCCTGGCAGTCTTCCCGCCGCGCGGTGTACGTGTAGCGCTGCTCCTTTTCGTTGAACCCGCGCCCGTGCAGTTCCTTACCCTGGGGACAGACCAGTCGATCGTCCTGGTAGGAGAAGTCTCCTGGCCCCTCTACGTTGTTCTCCTGGATGGGCCGCAGCGGAATGTAGGCCTTGATGCCTCTGTCCTCGAGCAGTTGACGCAACTCCCCAGCGCTGTATCCGGTGTCCGTCGTCAGAGATACCGGGTGCATGGGTAGCTTCTCATGGAGTTGCGGGATTGCCTTCCCTTCCCCCTGCGATGCGTGGGTTACTCCTCGCGCCACGATGAACCCGCCCAGATCCACGATCACGTTGTCCTGATAGCACAGTTCCGCAGGGCGCTTGGGCGAGCTGGCGCGCCAACGAGCGTCGGTGTCCACCGGGTTGAACGGCAGTCTGCCTTTGGGGTCCTAAAAGTGGCGAACCTCCTCATTCTCCACGCCGTCATCGTCCACATCGGTCTCAGCCAGTACGAAAAGGCCATTCTCCTAGATGGCCAGTTCCTGGAACTCCGCCACGGTCATCCCGCTGGGAACCATCTCAAAGCTGCTGGTGTTGGCTTTGACCAGGCTGGCGTCGGCGTACATCTCCGGGGACAGGAGTCCCAAGCGCAGCAGTTCCTGGTTCAGACCCTCAAAGATTGCCGCAAAGCCATCACGCCCGATCCGGTCGATTTGGAGGGGATGCCTGATCAACCGCGTCCAGCAGACGAGGCGAATGTTGATGGAGAGATCCCGAAGCACGGGCGAAGCGCAGGTGAAGCCAGCACGCAGCGCAGAAGAATCAAGCGGAGAAGCCCAGACGAACCGTGCCAATGATCCAACAGAAGCGTTGAAAACAACAGCAGGCAGCACTTGGCTTGCAGTGCTGTCCGAGATCAGGCAAGTCCTGCCTGCAGGGCCGTATTCTGACTTTGCGGCGCCCACGGTCGGGGTGGGGATAACGACGGACGAACTGGTCGTCGCAACAAGGTCATCCTTCGCCGTGGAGTGGTTGTCTTTACCACTCCACCACAGCATCGTCTGTGATGCTGTGGCACGGACTTATGGCAGCACTCTCCGTGTCAGGTACGTGGTTCAACCGGATAAGTGCCCTGACCCGGAGAGACAACAACAGGATTTCAGTACTACCGGTCCAGTTGAGAAAGCACCAACGCCATCTCCCGAGTGCGGAATAGGTAAGATGGAGTTAACCACTTGGGAGTGCATGAAATCCCTGCCTGGAACGACCTACTACTGCCGCGGTACACAGAAATGCTCTCGCCTTTGGAATACGTTGCTTGGGGAGTTCCATGGCCCGAACCAGCTGCAGTTGAACTACTCAGAAGCTCCTCGCAAACTTAACGAGGCCTTGGGAGCTAGAGGAATGCGGGTGTCACGCGCGCGCCGGCCCGGTTCACTTAACATATACTTCTAATCGAATTCAATCTAACCGGGAACCGGGCCGGCTTTTCCGCAACCGCTTTTTCGGGTGTGCCGGATACTCCAATTCAAGTGGCACCATGATTTGGTACAGCTATGAGGCCGTGAATCGGCCAACTGGCCGATTCACCTTCTGGTAGTATCACCCATTCATGTCACCACTGTGAGAATCGGTGACCCTCTACCTTGGTCAGTAGGTGACTAAAATTGGGATTGTCTCGAAGACGCGGCGACGACGGAGGAATGTAATTGGTCAAGGCAGCCACCAGCCTGCGGCCCCACATCGTACGGGTGATGGCTAAGCACTTGGGACGTATCCTGGCTACTGCAACCGTGTGAAGGCGACCCAGGGCCCCGAGGGGTTGCGCATGAAGATGGCGGAGGCGCACACCCGAGAGAGGCGTGTTTTGGTGTCCCGTTTCAGAGAGGATCAACCAGATGGGTCATGTCCAAGCAGGGACTGCCAAGGACGGCGGCCATAGACAGCGGCGTGGGAAAAAGGGTGCGGATATGGATCCGCGGCCGTCGGAGCGCGCCGAATAATGCCATGGAGGCGAAACCGTATGGTTAGGGTTGGTGCCGACGACGTGGTGGTTACGCAGGAAGATGTTGCCGATGTCGCCAGGGACGGCCATCCGGCTGGCGAGGCGGTGGTGATAACGGACGTCCATGGCGCGGGGCGAAGCGGCGCCGGGGAGGACTGGGACCGGTTCGAGGCGGAGGCCGGCGCCGTGGACGTAGAGACTGCCGACGACCCGGTGGGCTTGTATATACGGGAGATCGGCCGGGTGGAGCTGCTGACCGCGGCGAAGGAAAGCACGCTGGCCGCAGAGATTGAACTGGCCAGCCACCTGGAGGAGCTGGAGCGGGAACTGGCCCAGGGGCTGGATGACAACTACGGAGAGGATGCCGGCGCCGATGGCGCGCCTACGACTGCACCCTGGGAGATGGCCATGCTGCTCCTGGCCCGCGTTGCCAGGGCCGGACGGGTGGCCCGGACCGTGGCCCGCCACCTGGAGTTGGGCGACGCACCGACGCTGGAGGACGTGTGTGAGCATCCGCGGTCCAGGGCCGCCATCGACGGAGTGATCAGCCCCGAGCTGGTGGAGCGGGCGGCCAGGGATCTGGCCATGACCGAGGAGGATGCCCGCGAGCGCATCGTGAGGCTGTCCCGGGACACGCGGGCGCTGCCGCGGGCGGTGATTACCGTCGTTGTCTCCCACGTGCTGGTGTGGACGGAGCTGCATCCCGACAACTCCGAGGTCTCGGACCGGTGCACCCTGATCCTGCTGTCCATGATGCTGGGAGATCCGGAGCTGAGCCGGCGGGTGGAGGCAGCGGATGATGAGATTGCCGGGCACTTCGAGGGGGCCGGTGAGGCGGGGAGGCGGGCTCACGACCACCTGGCGGAAGTAAACCTGCGGCTGGTGGTCAGCGTGGCGGGAAAGTACCAGAACCGCGGGGTGGCGTTTCTGGACCTGGTCCAGGAGGGGAACCTGGGGCTGATCCGCGGAGTGGAGAAGTTCGACCACCGGCGGGGCTACAAGTTCAGCACCTACGCCACCTGGTGGATCCGGCAGGCGGTGACCCGGGCCGTGGCCAACCAGGGCTGGACGATACGGGTACCGGTGCACCTGGTGGAGACCATCAACAAGCTGGTGCGGCAGGAACGGGCCATGGCGCAGGAGCTGGGACGGGACGCCACGGACGGCGAGTTGGCCGAGGCGCCGGGAATGAGCCTGGAGAGTATCATGCAGGCGAGCCGGGCGGCTCGGGATGCGGTATCGCTGGATCTGCCGGTGGGAGAGGACGGGGACGCGTTCTTGGGTGATCTCATCGAGGACCGGAGCAGTCCGCCACTGGAGGATGCGGTGTCGGAGAGCCTGCTGCGGGAACAGTTGCGGGAGACGCTGGATGGGCTGGGGGACCGGGAGAGCCGGGTGCTGCGGCTGCGCTATGGGCTGGACGGCGGCGACCCGCAGACGCTGGAGGAGGTGGGGAAGGTGTTCGGGGTGACCCGGGAGCGGGTCCGGCAGATCGAGGCGAGAGCGATCCGGAAGCTGCGCCATCCGGCCTGGTCGAGCCAGCTGCGGGACTACCTGGATTGACCGGATCGTCGGGTCAACGGGCACCGCCGGGACGGTGGCGGGTCTCGGAACCGTGGCAGCCCGTGGCATTTGGGTAATATTCTCTGGCCAGCGTTACGGGCCGCTGAGCAAATCCAGCACTGGGACGGAGATTCATGAGCGAATTGTTCCGCGATTGGTGGCAGGCCATGTCCCACTGGGCGGCCGGGTCCGGCACGACCTGGGTTGACCTGCTGATCAGCGGCGTCATCGTGGTGGCGGCCATCGCCATCGCCATAGTGTTCAGCACGCTGGTCTTCCGACGGCTGCTGCGTCTTTCCATCATGTCCAGCATGGATTTCGACGTGAAGACGGCGGCGGCGATCCGGATGCCCTTTGCGGCCTTCATCGTGCTGTCGGGCATCTACGTGGCGCTGACGGTGCTGTCGCCGCCGGCGGCGGTGCAGGTGGTGGTGAACAAGACCAGCGGAGTGATCGCGGTGCTGATCGGGGCCTCCCTGGTCAACGGCGTCGCCTCGGCAAGCCTGCTGTGGGTGCAGATCTATCTGCGTCGTGCCCATCCGGACCGCGGGGAGGGGTGGATGCTCCCGCTGGTGCGCCGCGGAGTGCTGGGGTTTGTGATCGCGGTGGCGGGCATGGTGTGCCTGGACATTCTGGGGATCAACATCAGCCCCCTGGTGGCGGGACTGGGCATCGCGGGACTGGCGGTGGCGCTGGCGCTGCAGCCCACGCTGGCCAACGTCTTCGCCGGCACCTACGTGGTTACGGAGGGCCTGATCAGCGTGGGCGACTACGTCGAGATGTCCAACGGCATCGACGGCTACGTGGTGGACGTGA
>MPNC01000027.1 GCA_002238825.1 SAR202 cluster bacterium bin87
TAGAGCGTGTTGACAAATTAGCCGGCTCTGCTCGTCTGGTCAACCTGTCAGGTGTCTAAATGGCTCAGCACGGAGCTTGAATGTCAACAACTATGGGTCTGCTTTCAAATGAACGTTGGCTCTCCTCATCCATACAGTGCTGCATAACGCCCGGTGTCCCCTGGCCCTATCGAGGGTCAAGGGGACACCGGGAAACAGATATCTGAGTGCCCGGACTACCGACCGCTCAGATACTCGGACCTGCGTTCTTTGCGCCCCCGCGTCCGCAGGTGCCACGTCACCAGATGGATGCCGGCGCAAAACATTGCCGCCAGCTTGTGGTAGCGGCTGGCGATCCCGCGAAATTCCTTGAGGTCAACAAACAGGTTCTCGATCAAATGCCTTCCCTTGTAGGAGTAGTGGTCATGGGGGATCGGCTCTTTCCGGTTGGACTTCGACGGGATGGTCGCATCGATCCCCATCTCGGCCAGCATCTCTCGAACGGCGTTGGTGTCATACGCCTTATCGGCCAGTAGTTCCTCTATCTCGGAAACCGGAAGTCCCTCAAGCAGTCGTGCAAGTGAATGGGCCTCATACCAGTTGCCTGGAATGAGGGAAAAGGCCACCAGCTTCCCGTTTTTATCTGTCAATGCCAAGAGGTTCGTATTGAGTCCCCCCTTCGTCTTGCCAATGGCCTGTGCGACGCGAGATTCCTCGGGGGTCCGCTCACCGCGGCGCGCGCCGACCGCGTGCTGGTGGACTTTCACGAAGCTGCCATCGACCATCACGATGGTGAGATCCCCCTGCTTGACCAGCGACATAAACATTTGCAAGAACACGCCACGCGTGCACATCCGTCGGAAAGCCTGGTATACGCTGTTCCATCGGCCAAAGAATCGGGGCAAGTCCCGCCACGGCGCTCCAGTGCGGAATATCCAAAGCCAGGCCTCGAGTTGCTTGCGGAGGTTCTTTGCTTTCCGCCCCCGCTTGACGGTCAGGAATCCTCTCACGCGCCGCCATTGCCGGTCACTGACCACGAGGCGCGGCATATCTTCCGACGGCTTTCTGGCGTTCTCACCTTGCCGCCGGCGGCGTTCCGGCGGCGTTCCGTCCACAGCCGACCGGGTTTCCGACTGCCCGGTCGCTGTGCTATTCTCAACAAAGACCGTGCTGAAATTGCTTCTGGGCGGTTCAAGGGCCGCGGACGAGGGCTCAATCTCCCGCGGCCCTTCCCTTTGTAAGCGGGCCCTGCCAGAGCCCGATGCACCTTCTCGCATCGCTGCGCCTCCTGAATTACCATGCGATCGGTTCTCATTTTGCTCCTTTGTAGAACAAATGTACCACAGACGGTTTGGTTTCTGATGACGCACGTCTACCGAGGCGATTGGTGACCGATCTGCGACCAGCCCAAGTTCGGTTCCGTAACGTCACTTTCACGTTACGGATCGGAGACATCCTGGCGCAAGTGCCAAAAGCCGGCTTAATGCTCTGCTTCCCGCCAAATTTCACGCCAACCATGACGTTATATGATGTTGTGCGATAAACAAGACAAAAATTCGTTTTGTCCATAATGTTTTCAATCTCGTGTTCATGGGTCTATCGGGCGCCGACTGGCCGCCGACCCCGGACACCTGCCTCTTTTTCCGGGTGGGTCACGCCATACCCTGGCGGTTGTACCTTTCCCATCTCCCAATTCGTCCGTGAGCGAGGCCTGTTCTATTGACCGCAGGCTAACCCCTTGCTACCTTCCGTCCTGCCACAGCATTCTCAACACGTCTGCCTTGTGACCTTCCCGTAAACGCGGAGGGCACACCTCGTACATATTCGCGCTGCTGCCAAAAGCGGGGCTCATGCCTCTCTTGCGGCGTAGTGCGAGGCTGTTGGGATGCTGTGGCAAGTACCCCGAACCTTGGCGGTTCGCAAGGGAGGTGCCACAACATGGCCCGTTTCTTCAACGGCGTTCGCCGTTACCCGACTTGGAGTTCCCCGCTCAGCACCCACTTGGTGGTAGCGGTCGGCCTGACTCCGCTGTTCGTCCTGGCGACCATCTGGGGCTGGTATGCCAGCGTAGACGAGGTGGAAAGCCGGAGCGCTGATGAGACGCAAAGTTCCAGCGATACCCCAGCTCTCACACCAGAGAACGAAACTGATTCAGTCGCGGCGCTGGGCGCTCCTCCCAAAGCATCGGAACCGTCGCCGCCATTCGACGTGACGGGACAAGAACCTTCCTTGTCACCGATACTGGCTTCAATCAGCCCCGCCAACGTCGACAGCCTAGACATCCCGCACAACGCATCACCAGCGGGGTTGCCTCCCACTGACGGACGTCCCAACGGCGTTGCGCAGGCTGACGTGCAAGGCGATGATGAGCCGTTCAGGGTCGGAACGCAGCAGGTTGTGCCGAACGTGGGCAAAGGGTACGGTTTCCGCGTCATCGCGGCTGGCCTGGAGCATACCTGCGGCATTCTGGTCTCTGGTCGCATCCAGTGTTGGGGAGGCGTTGGGGTCGCCAGAACGGCGCCGCCGGCAGGAGCATTCCAGTCGGTGGACCCGGGCGTGCATTTCACCTGCGCCGTGCGCCAAAATGGAGAGGCCTCTTGCTGGGGCCTTGATGCAGACGGGCAATCCACGCCACCGGAAGGGTCCTTTGTATCCGTCAAGACCGGCCACGACCATGCCTGCGGCCTCCAGGGAGACGGACGCATCGTGTGCTGGGGCAGGAACCGTGGCGGAGCCGCCGACCCTCCCGTCGGCAAGTTTGTGACTTTCGATGTGGGCAATTGGCATGGCTGCGCCATCGACCAAGACGGCGCAGCCGTCTGCTGGGGCAACAACTGGAACGGTCAAACCGACGTCCCTGAGGGAGAATTCCAGTCAGTATCGGCGGGGAGTGAGCATTCCTGCGGCATTTTGAAAACCGGTTCCGTCGTGTGCTGGGGCGAGAATTGGCATGGTCAAACCGATGCGCCGGAAGGCATTTTCCAGTCCGTGAGCGCCGGTGAGAGCAATACCTGCGGTCTCCGTGAGGATGGCGCAATCGTCTGTTGGGGCTGGAACGCGTTCGGGCAATCCAATCCAATGGAAGGGACGTTCAGCTCAGTGAGCACCCACTATGGCCACACCTGTGGCCTCCGTACCGACGGGGTCGCCATGTGCTGGGGGCGAGAAATTGGCGTTCTGGGCTTCCCGGTCAGCATCAAGTCCGTTGCGGTCGGCAAACTCCGCGGGGACCGTTTTTCCTATTCCCATTGGTGTCAGGTCGCCAACGACGGAACCGTTCACTGCGAAGGCAACAACGCCGACGGCCAAGCCTGGCCTCCAGAGGGAACCTTTCAATCCGTCACTACCGGTTTGAACCACAGCTGCGGCGTGCGAATCGATGGCACTCTGGCCTGCTGGGGATCTAACCATTCCGCCGTCGAGCCGCCGTCTGGCGCTTTCCGGTCCGTGACAGCCGGGTGGGACCACAATTGCGGTGTCCGCGAGGACGGCACGTTGGCCTGCTGGGGCAAAAACTATGACGGCGAGGCGACCCCGCCATCGGGAGCATTCTCTCAGGTGAGCGCCGGCTATACCCACAGTTGCGGAGTGCGCGACGATCACAGCGTCGCCTGTTGGGGCCGCAACTGGCTGGGTGCCGCATCGCCGCCAACCGGCGCCTTTCAATCAGCGAGCGCCGGATATTCGCACTCCTGCGGCGTGCGTACCAACGGGAACGTCGTCTGTTGGGGCAATAACGCGTCCGGTCAATCCGATGCGCCAGCCGGAACTTTTCAATCCGTGACAGCGCTGTACCTCCATTCGTGTGGCCTGCGCTCCGACGGATCAGTTCAATGCTGGGGTCCGGATTACCCGGATTGGAACATACCGGAGCTGACGTTCCAGGAAGTGAGCATCGGGCATGCCCGGAGCTGCGGCATCGAACCTGATGGCATCCTTCACTGCTGGGATAGCGGCTGGGAACTACCGGAGCAGATTCCTGGGGAGCAGTACAAGTCAGTGAGCATCAGCGATCGAGATGTCTGCGGAGTGTTGGTGGATGGAAACATCACCTGCTGGCGACACCCCACGTATTTTCAATCGAGTCGCCTACGCGTTGAATACGCCGAAGTGTTCGATTTCAGACTCTCCGAGGGACCTTTCCGATCTGTTTCTGCCGGGACCTTCCACAGCTGCGGCATCAAAATGGATGGTAGCGTCTCTTGCACCGGATTGAACACGTACGGACAAGCCTCGTCCCCGAGCGGGAGCTTCCAATCTTTGAGTATCGGCAGCAGCCATACGTGCGGATTGCAAACGGACGGTCGATTGGCATGCTGGGGGCGAGATCAAAATGGCGCCGCATCACCTCCTGAAGGATTATTTCAATCCCTGAGCGCCAGAAGCGGTTGGCTTATCGGCACTTGCGGTGTGCACGTTGACGGGAAAATACAGTGTTGGGGGCTTGACCCTGGCTATCTGACACCAACACAGCCGAACGGTGTTTTCCGCGAAGTTTCGGTAGGACACGTCCACGCATGCGCCGTGCGTGTCGATCAGCGTGTATTCTGCTGGAAATCACCTAACCACTCCGCCAACGTCAAAGCCGCCGAAGCGCCGGACGGTCTTTTTCAGTCCGTGAGCGCCGGCAACGGACACACCTGCGGACTACGGACCGACGGCCACGTTCAATGCTGGGGCGATGAATGGCTGATAGATAGGGTTCCCACCGAGGGCCGATTCACAGAGGTGAGCGCAAGCAACAATGGGACATGCGCTCTGCGCGAAGATGGCTCCGCAGTGTGTTGGTGAAGATGCTTTGCTCGACCGCCGTTTTCGTCAGGACTACAGGAGTTCAACATGCTACCCAAATCACACATCATCGCCGTCAGCGCAGCGATACTGCTGGCCGCTGTCGGATGCGGTGGCCAGCCTGCAACCATAGAGGTCGAAGTTACCCGAGAAGTGCCGGTGACGCAGGAGGTCCCAGTGACGGTGGAAACGGTCCGGACCATCACCGCCACCCGAGAGGTGCCAGTGACGCAGGAAGTTCCGATCACCGTCGTGGTTCCGCAGACCGTTGAGGTCACGCGGGAGGTGGCGGTGCCTCAGACCATTGAGGTCACCCGCGAGGTGCCGGTGACCCGAGCGAGCGAGGCAACGCCGGCTCCATCAGTCGCTCCCACAGCCAGCCTGGCAGATACTCCCACTGCGCCGCCGCCGCCCACCGTAACCCCGACGGTATCACCCACCTCCACGCCACCGGCGCCCGAACCAACGCGGTTTGGCAGCTGGACACTGGACGAGCAGCAACACCATGAAGGGTTTGAGATCCATAGGTTCCGGAACGAGGCTCTGGAACAGACCGGCGTGCAGCCGCCGACACTCACCTATCAGTGCGACACCCGCGGGCGTCGCACCATGTACATCAACTGGCGCGACCCCATCACTGCGGGGTCATCGGACCGTCCCAGCGCTGCACGCGACCCGTTCAGCCAGTACCGCGACATCCCCTACTACGCTCTGCTGGAATACGCAGGCGGGCTCCTGGAGTTTGTGGACGACCTGAGGTTGTCGACCAGAGATCAGGATGATTTGGACGAGATCTGGGACAAGGTGGAGGACCGGTGGTTGGTCGGCCAAGGCGCATCGCATCTCGACGCCGACCCGACCCCTGACGCGCTGGTGGACCTGCTGCGCGACCGGACGCACCGTAGCGTCAGGATTGGCCTGGCCTTCTACCAGGAATCCATCGACCCCGAGAACAAGTCGAAGTACGGCCCGCCGTCCCTGGCCGACATCGTGGGCGATTGGATCGTGCTATCAGACCGCACTCAGATCAACGATGGCTCGATGGGGGAACTTCGGCAGGCGATACGCGGCCTGTACTCGGTCCCGGTCAATGAGACGGGTAAGCGAATGGTGATGACGGCCACCATTACCGCGCCGGGGCAGCCAATCATCACCGTAGCCAAATGGGACGTTGAAGGCATTCGTCTGGTCAGGTCTCACTGTGAGTCGATCCGGCCGTTCTGACCGCGAACGCGAGGACGTAACGGGCGGGGACGCAGAGGATAGAAGCATGTTGAATCAGTTCGCTCCCACCGCTGGCCTGTTGTTAGTAGTCCTCTTGGTCATGGGATGCAACCCCGTCACCTCGACCTCCGCTCCGGAGCGTTACGCCACCGACGCCTGCTCGGTCCACTTCACGGAAGATGTTTACCAAACGGCGGTTGGTGATTCCCTGCGCGTTGACTGGAGGCACCGCGGACCGGTGTACGCGGACCGAGGGAGGCTCAGGGTCGAACGTTCACGCCGAGACCGGATCGTTCCAATCGCTGACCAGCACTACACTCTTCCGAGCGACCACCATGCTGGCCCGGGCCAGTACGCCATAAGCATCACGTACATCTGCGGGCCCGAGCCGTTGCAGCAGGCTCCCGCCGTCTACGACACCGCGACCGTGACGGTGCATTGAAGCGGGAGCATTCCAGACCACGCCCGCCACCAGCGAAAAAGCCGCAACCGGACACTCGGTTGCGGCTTTTTCGTTGACTCCATCCGGTCAACCACAGAACCACTTCCCGACCCAACAGGAGCCACAAAATGCAAATGCATGAGAGCCAAATCAACGGACGGATCGCAGAGGTTATAGATGAATGTGTCATCGGCACTCAATGGGTCGTGAGAGCGGAAATTACCGCTACCCTGGACCAGTCCGACCGCCAGCCCGACATCCTCATCACCAGGCAGTCGCCAGAGCCTCCCGTCGTGATAGAGAACAAGTACGCCGCTCGCGACATTGAGGCGGGTTGTCTCAGGTATCTCGGCCAGGTTCTCAGACCCGAACTCGGCGGTCAAACGGTCCACACAGTCATCGGCGTCGTGAGCCCAAAGGAATTGCGCGATTCCAACAACGGTGCACAAGCATCCAACCTTCTGCGCAACGGCGTCGAACTGCGATATGCCGCTTACTCAGGCACTCCAGATGAATACGTGCGGTTCCCAGAGTCGGGCTTCATTTCAGGCAGTGTGCGCAACCTCGTCGAATTTCTGAAGCCGGCATCGGAACCAGCCGACCTCATCCGTGATGCCGCCAACACCCTGGCTGACGGAGCATCCATTGCCGCGCGCTCTCTCATCGAAGCGGCTGAACAGGACCCGCCATTCGGCGTTCGCATCGCTGAGAAATTGCGCCAACCGTGGCCCATCGGCGATTCTGATAACCCGAAACAGGCAAGCGCCGACCAGAAGGCGCGACGGCAAACCGCCAACATGGCGACCACGATCATCATCAACGCGTTGGCCTACCAGCAGAACCTCGACGGCTACGCCGGAATTGAAGGGCTGGCCCAGATACGCGAAAAGACCGCGCGAAAACGCCTGACCAAAGACGCTGTGGTAGCGGGTTTCGACCAGGTTCTGAACGTCAACTTCTGGCCCATATTCCACATCGCCAAAGAAATGCTGCTCCAAATCCCGGCCAGCACTGCCCAGAACATACTCGAGCAAATGGCCGCTACTGCCGACCAAATAATCGACGCGACCCGCCACAACGACATCGCTGGAACCGTGTTCCAAAGGCTTATCGCCGACCGCGAAACGCTCAAAACCTATTACACCATGCCGGAAGCCACCACCCTGCTGACCCATCTTGCAATACCCGATGACCAGGACTGGTCGGACCCTGAAATCCTGAGACAGTACCGCATCGCCGACTACGCGTGCGGTAGCGGGGGAATTATGCTTGCCGCCTATCAGAGAGTACGCGACCTGCATCGCCTGCACGGGGGCAGTCCAGAGAAATATCACAACCACATGATGCAGGAATGCCTTACGGCATGCGACATCATGCCGGCAGCAGTCCACCTGACGGCTTCGCTACTGTCTTCGGTGTCGCCAACCTCTCCATACCAAAGCACCCGGTGCATCCTGTTCCCGTTTGGTGGTCAACGCAAAACCGACGACAAAGGCCAGTTGATCCTGGACGACGACGGCAATCCAGAAAAACTGCGGACCCGTCACGGCCGGCCTGTCGTCAATGTCGGCTCGCTGACGCTGCTCAAACTCAACGGGCCAACGGTACAGACCGTTTTACCCGTGGACGAGGAAGCGGCGTTGAGC
This sequence comes from SAR202 cluster bacterium bin87, assembly GCA_002238825.1. Lineage (GTDB taxonomy): Bacteria > Chloroflexota > Dehalococcoidia > Lucifugimonadales > UBA3495 > Bin87. The sequence goes on from MPNC01000027.1 coordinate 8,083, forward strand.
GCCCACGGGGAACGAACTGGTCTGCAAGTCGTCATGACGCCGGCCAGCCAAAGCCTGGTCGCCATGAACCCTCCGTTCACGAGAGCCACGAAACACGCTCCATTTGGAAGCACAGATCACGTGGAACCGCGCAATCCGGCCTTTGCGGCGTTTGGAACCACCGACGAAGAACAAAGCGCCATGAAACGCCTCGCCAAGCGGTTGGGGAAAGATACCATCAGCGATGGCAACGCCGGACTGGGCACCACCTTTACGGCTATTGCCAACAACATGGTCCAACCCGGTGGGCATGTCGCGCTGATACTGCCTACATCCGCTCTGTTGGGCGGCAGTCATGATGCCGGCGATGACCAAAATCTCAGTTGGCAATCCCTGCGAAACCTGCTCTGCGACCTCTATGACCAGATTGTGGTGGTCTCTATTGCACAACCGGACAAGAAAGCATCCGCCTTCTCGGCGGACAGCAATTTTGCGGATTGCATGGTCATTGCCCGACGCATCCCTGCCGATGCACAACCGAGCCGGCAAGCGCATTTTGTCAACCTAAAAGCCCGCCCATCCACCAAACTGGAGGCACAGGAAACGGCGCGCGCCATCAAACGTGCAATCAAGAAAGTCCCCCAACTGAACACATGGGAAAGAGTGAAGATAGGCGATGATGAGATCGGTTTTGTGATGCACGAGGCCGTCGTTCGGAACCAGAAATGGACCACAATCCGCATCTCCAACCCAACGTTCGTGTTAAGAGTGAAAAAACTCAGCGCCGGTAAATTACAGCTGCCACGGCGCGCTCGGGCGATAAACGTTCCCATGGTGTCAACGGGCGCCATAGCGCAAGTCGGCCCCGTTCACCGCGACATCACGGCAAGAAAAAACAGCCCATTTCGCAAACAGCCCGGTCATGCCGTCACAAACGAGTACCCGATGCTGTGGAACCACGCCCCGAAAGGGTCTCATTCACAACGCAGCATGCTTACCGAGCCGGACAGTCACGGTGATGTAAAACCCGACATGGATGTAGCAGCCGTGCGAATGTGGGACAATCACGCGACCCATCTTCATATCAACGGGGATTTCCAGTTCAACGGCAATTCGACCGCGGCGGCTTTCACGCCCGACCCATCTTTGGGAGGAAGAGCCTGGCCCACGTTGAAGTTGGCATCACTTCGGTCAGAAAAAGCCCTGTGCGTCTGGCTCAACAGCACGCTCGGCTTGATGTGTTACTGGATCGAGAGCAACCGCAATCAGAATGGTCGAGGCGGAATGACCGTCACCGCCATCCCCAACATGCCGATTCTGGACGTCACTAAACTCAGCGAAATCCAAATTGATGCCGCGGTCCAAATCTTCGACGACCTCAAAGCACAAACCCTCCTGCCTGCCAATGAAGCATGGCATGACCCAGTCCGTCAAGAATTGGACAGCCGACTCCTCACTGAGGTTTTCGGCCTGGATGACGGTGCCTGCGGGCAGCTCCATATCCTGCGCCTCCAGTGGTGCAACGAACCCACCGTTACATCCACCAAGAAAACCGGACCCGCATAAATGAAGGAGGCATTGCGAATGGCGTGAAACTGAAACTTTTTCCGGCGTCGCCCTCGGTCACGGTCTGAGCTTCGACCTGAGAGACGAGGATATGTGAAAGAAGGTGTTTGCCTGCAAACACCTTCCAATACTTCCGTCCAATCGGTTGAAAACCTGATTTCCGGGGTCTATGCTGAATTTGTCAACACACCCTAGGAGGTTGAATCATGGAACAAAACACAGAAATGGCGGTGTCGCCAAGCGGCGCCGCGACCTGCGGCAGACGCCGCCATATCTCCGTCCGTCCGGCGTTCCTGCTGGCCCTGGCGGCCCTGGCGGTTTTGGCGGTACTGCTAACCGGCGGAGTCGCGCAGGGGCAGGAACAGGAAAATCAGGTGACGCCGGCGACTCCGGCAGCGCCTACCGTCGCTCTGCGCTCCTGCGACACCGGCTGTCTGATCGTAGATGCCGGAACCCTGACCTACACGGACGAAACCGCGTTGACGCTCCCCGCCGGTGGAACCTACTCCACCGCGGCGGGCGATGCCATGCCGTTGCTGGAGGCCCAGTGGCGGATCAAGGGAACGTCGGATTGGGCGGCCTGGGACTACACGGCCAGCCCCAAGATCCACTGGAGGGTGCGCCGCAACGACGTCGGCGGACACTTCGAAGTTCGCAACCTGAACGCTGCGGCGAGCTACGAAGTCCGGGTTCGGGTGCGAGACCCCGAGGACCCCGCCAACGCGGTATCTGGCTGGTCCAGCGCAGCGACGGCTACGCCGACCGCATGGCCCGGTGTGGCGAACCTGCAGGTCGACAACGGCCAGCAGAGCGGCAGCGACTACGACTATCAGCGGTCGGTGTTCGTGTCGTGGGAGAAGCCATCCGGAGATCCCGGTTATACGGCGTACTACGTGTCGGTCTCAGCGGTGCGGGATGATCGCTACGATTGCCACACCGACCTGAACCCGGACTACAACGCGGAGAAGTACCGCAACGGCCGGATAGGCCTGATGAACCACGTGCTGGACAACAAGCTCGTCACGGGTACATCCGTAGAAGCCGAGCTGGAGCACCACGAGCAGAACGATCCCCTGCGCGTCTGCGTGCGACCGGTCGTGGGGACCGGAGCAGGCATACAGGCCGCGAACGCGGAGACCAGGGCGACGGCGCCCGGCGTGCCGGCGATGGGCAGTCCTACCCTGGGGTTCGGTCGAGATTTCCCGATTGCCGGACTAAACGCTGATGGCTTCTACATCACCTGGGACGCGGCGCCGGTGTTCGACGAGCCCATCACGGGCAGCGAATGGCAGTTCGCACCGTTTGACCTAGTGGTGGTGGACAAATCGGGGGATGAACACTTCGTCATCGACTGGGAGCCAGCCGAAGTCGTGACGGGCAACCAGCGCTGGGCCGAGTTTGACCTCGACCAGTACCAGCTGCAGCACGGGCGGTCCTACCGTCTGCGGGTCCGTTCAAGGACGGCCTCCGGTTGGGGCGGCTGGTCGGAGACCACGTACTACTCGAATGTGAACCACGCGCCGGAGCTGGCCCAGCCGACCGGCGACATGGTGCTCGATGCGAAGGTGAAGGTCTGGGATGCCCAGGGCAACGTCACCGAGCCAGACGTGACGAGATCCGTTCCACTCGACGGGATGTTCACCGACGAGGACAACCACCACCTGCACCTGCGGATTGACACGACGGACTCCGACGTGGCCTACGCGGTGGAGTCCGGCGGCTCGCTCGTCGTCTATGCCTTCGAGCCAGGACGAGCGACCATCACGGTCACGGCCAGCGACGGCTACGGCGGTGTCGCCTCGGATACCTTCACCGTCACGGTGGTCGATCACTACGACATCTGGGTCTATGACCAGAACGACAACGGCCGCATCGACCTCGCCGAGTATCATCTGTCCGTATACGACCTCGGGAAATGCGCGGAATGGGCGTTCCCCGATGAGAACGGCAACCGGCATTACAACCCTGATCACCAGGACGCCTACGTGCGTCTGGACTGCGCCCGAGACACGGGCAACGCCTACCGGAACGTCATGCGGGTGCGGGCTCTCTACGAGGGCGCCCACATTCGGGTCAGCCTGTCTTGGGGCGGCGGGGAAGGCCTGGGCCACGCCGTGGTCGATGAGGACGACATTGTAGTCACGGCCAACGTGGAGCTGCACCAGCCGGCGCCGGAAGGCGGCGTGACGTATGCCGTTCACATGACCGGTGATATTCCCGAAGCTACGAGTGCCGATGCTGAGCTGCTCGATGATAAAATCTTCATTCCGGCCGATCAGATCAAGGGCTCCGTGCGCATACAGGTCCATGAGGACGGACACGACGAGACCGTGCGAGAACGTGGTGGCGCGGAGATGCACGAGTCCTTCACGATCTGGGTGGTCGCGCCGGATGGAACCCAGCTGGGCAGAGCCAAGCTCTCCATCCGCGATTACGGCTACGATGGTGCTGACGGCGGCAGTCCGATTGTGATCTGCCGAAATTCGAGCAACGACGTTGTCGACTGCAACTCGCGGCCAACAGTCAAAGCCAGGCCGAAGAAAGTCATCCTGACCAACGAGGAGGCTACGCACACGGTCTCCCTGCGTGATGTGTTCGCTGACCCCGACGGAGACGCCTTGACCATCACGGCAACTTCGAACGAAGCGGTGGCCACGGTGGCGTTGTCCGCGAACCAGTCCACGCTCACGGTGACGGCGGTGGCGCGAGGCACAACTCCGGTTACCGTCATGGCGGAGGACGCCGACCGAGCCGCGGTCAAGACCTCCTTCGTCGTAACGGTGAAGGCAGCTCCCACGCTGGTCGACCCGGCCGACGTGGAGGCCCTGATCGTCGGCGAGACGAGGGATGTGCCCCTTTCGGTGTCCGATGCCGACCAGGACACACTGACCGTAACGGCTGGGTCGTCGAACGGCGCCGCGGTTCAGGCATCGGTCGATGGCCAGCGTTTGACCATCACTGGAACGGGGTCAGGTTCAGCCACCATCACGGTCCGCGTGGAGGACAGCGACGGCAACCGCGACGAGGCGGCGTTCAACGTGACCGCCCTGACGGCGGACCAGCATCGCCGCAACATCAACCAGGCGCCGACCATCACCGGAGCGTCTATAGCCGACATGCACTTCGTCAGGGAGAGTGGCAAGCAGGTGGTGTCGTTAGCGGGCATGTTCAACGACAATGATGATGACGACCGTCTAACGATTTCGGTCCGGTCGTCTGATACGGCTAAGGTGCAGGCCTCTCTCAGTGGAGACATCCTCACCGTAGCGGCCATCTCCGGAGGGTCTGCCACCATCACGGTCACGGCCAGCGACGGTTACGGGGGAGCGGTCTCCGACACTTTCACGGTGACCGTCAAGACGGCGCCGGTGTTGGCATCGCCCATCGGCGACATATCGAACCTCGAGGAGGGCTCGACGAAGCTGGTGCCGCTGGCGGGGGTGTTCCGCGATGCGGACGGTGACACCCTGACCATAGAAGCGGTCTCGTCGTACATCTACGCAGCGACGGTGACGCAGAACTCCGGCAGCCTCACCGTGACGGCCGTTGCCCCTGGAAGCGCAACCATCGGAGTGTATGCGACCGACCCGGACGGCAATGAGGCCCGCACTGGCTTTGAAGTGACGGTTGTGGCGGCTCCGCAACAGGCCCAGCCCGTGCCGCCTGCACAGCCGCAGAAGGCCAACCAGGCGCCCAGGCTCAATGGAAGCATACCCGACCTGACCTATATCAACGAGAGTGTCACGGAGAATGTTCACATTGGCCATAGGTTCTCTGATCCAGATGGTGATGATCTGACCATCACGGCGCAGTCTTCCAGCACGAGCAAGGCCACGGTGTCCGTATCGTCTGATCAGTCCATGCTCGTGGTGTCTGCTCAGTCTCGTGGCAAGGCTACAATCACGGTGACAGCCTCTGATGGCAGCGCAACGGTGTCTGACACCTTCGCGGTAACCGTGAAGGCCGCGCCAGTAGTGGATTCGCCCGTTGGCGACGTATCGAGCCTTGAAGAAGGAGATGAGCAGGCCGTATTGTTGTCGGGTGTGTTCAGGGACCCTGATGGGGATGACCTGGATATCTTCGTTGAATCCAGCAACAACCTGAGCGTTTGGATCTCGTCTGGCAACGTGATGGTGTACGGGCACAGCCCGGGAGCTGGAAAGGTGACCCTGACTGCCAGGGACCCTGACTACAATGAGGTGCAGGACTCCTTCACCGTGACAGTTGTTGCGGCGCCGGAGCCCGAACCCGAACCCGAGCCGGATCCTCCGCCGAAGGACAACTCCTCAACGCCTACTCCGTTCGGAGACGTAACGGACCTGAAGGTCGGAGAGATCAGGACCATTTCGTTGGCTGGCATCTACGATGAGCTGGGCGACGGCTGGTTCTACTCCACGGTCGGCGGCTTTGACCAGGACGTGGCCTGGCCGTGGGTCGAATGCGACAGCAACGACCACTGCGACCCCCTGAAGGTCGAGGGGGTCGGCGCCGGCGCCATGTCGGCTACGCTCCACTTCTCAAACGCCGACTCCACGGAACAGAGGGATTACACCTTCTCCGTAACGGTCATCGAATGACGGCATCGGTTCCGGCTTGACCGACGGGCTTCGAAACGGCTGATTGCTGGCCATCACGCAATAGGGGCGATGCAGCTGGAAGGCTGCATCGCCCCTTCAGCATCAGGAGTTCAGAATGTTCTCAGCCGCGGAAGAAACGGGGACTGACCAATACCACCGGCAACAGTGGTCGGAGCCGGACCACCGCGTCCGGGTAGCCCTGCTGATGGCCACGGCGACCCATTTCAGCAGCTCACCCGAACACCGGGCAGATGAAACAAAAAATGCAGACACAACCGCTGCCGCTGGACGGCCTGATGCACTGCGCCAGGTGCGGCAAAGCATGCGGACATCACCGCCGCCAAACCACAGCTACCGCTGCCCCAACGGGTGCGACACCTACATCGACGCCGCGAGCGCCAACCGCATCCTGATCCGGCAGATCATGCAAGACGCCGTGTCGAATGAGACCGCGGCGGAACTCCAGGAACCCGTGGAAAGCCAACTGGCGGAGCATGTCCGGCAGGAGATGCCTGGCGTCAAGCCGCCCGCCGTCAGCGCGGAGTGCGTCCTCCGGTACGCCACCGACCCCCAGACCTATCAGGTAACATCTGACACCACGCTGCCGTCGGCGTCCGGCAGACCAAAGAAAAGCGCAGTTCGCACCCCCAGCCACCACATAGTAAGATAAGACAGCCGAGGATCCGCCATGACGACCATCAACACCTCCGAAGACCTGCTGCGCCTGCTCAGGGAAGATCCTGAATTCTACGAACAGGCACGCCGGCTCATACTCACCGACGAACTGATCACGCTGCCGGAACGTTTTGCCACGTTCGCCGCGCGCGTCGACGACTTCATCGCCAAACAGGAACAATTCAACGAGGAACAGCGGCAGTTCAACCAGCGGGTCGATGGGTTCATCACCCAGCAAGAACAGTTCAACCAGCAGGTCGACGGGTTCATCGCCCAGCAAGATCAGTTCAACCAGCGGGTCGACGGGTTCATCGCCCAGCAAGATCAGTTCAACCAGCGGGTCGATTCGCGCTTCGACCGCATGGAACGCGACATCTCCCACTTCAAGAACCGGTTCTCGGAGAGCCAGGTCGCTGACGAAGCAGGCACCATCGCAATGGCAATGGGTTTCACCCTGACCCGCGTCCTCAGCAACTCCGACCTGGTTCAGATGACGCAGCACCTCGCCACTCAGCAGCTGCTCCAGAACGACCTGATCAGTTTCACCCGCGCCGACCTGGTGCTCGAAGTTTCCGACGAGCCAGGGAACCATCAATTCATCGCCGTCGAGATATCGCACACCGCGGACCGGCGCGACACCGACCGGGCCCGGCGCAACGCAGAGTACATCACCCGATTCACGGGACAGCCGGCCCATGCCGCCGTCGCCAGCGCGCGGAACGACAACAACATACAGGGCCTGATCGACGAAGGGGCAATATGGTGGTACCCGCTGGAAGATGATACCGATGGAGCCGAGACCCAATAGACGAGTGGCAATACGGCAATGATCCAAGACAATGGGGTTCTCAGCCTTGGCGTCGAACGGGCAAAGGCGGCACCAACGCCGCACCGCCTCAGCAGCGGGCGTTGGCTGACAGCCGTGCCGACCAACGGCCAGACTGCAATCGGAACGACCGGACCATGAAAAAACGCCAAGCCCGCAAGATACTCAATCAAGTACTGCAACAGGGCAGACCCGTCAATCTGCCCGACGGACGGCGGGCGTCGAAACGCGCCATACGGCACGCAGGGAGATCAAACCCCGACGTTCTCGCCGGCAGCGCCCCGCAGGAGTTGAAGCGCATCGCCAGCTTGGCCAAGCGTTTCGACAGCGCGAGAAGACGACAGGAACAGAGTTTCAACCGGAACTTCAAACGCGCCACCCGCAGCCGAGCCCGTAGGATGGATACTGGCACCACCAACCAGTAAGCATGCACCACCACGGTGACCGCCAGACGGGCACACCAGCGGCCACCCCCAACGGGGAGGCCACCGACTACGAGACCACCGGTTTCGTTTCCAGCCCACGCTTTTCCCCCAACGGCACCACAGGGCGCCGTTTCTCACATCCGAAGAACAATTCCGCCTCAAGGCAACGGAAGCGCTCCCGGAGGCGTTTCCGCCAAGAATTGGGCCATCCTACGGCAGTCAAGCGATTGCCTCCCCAGCTCATGCCGTCAATGGCGGCGCCGCCGGTTCACCACGTCCCGCACCAGCCCCAGCCTATGGTCACCAGTGCGGCCATCGCGGCCCGCGGTGCCGATGGCTGGCAAATGGCCAAAGTAAGCGGGATGGACACCTCCAACGAGCACGTCAAAATCGGCGTTATTGACGTAGGTGTCGAGGTTATCACGGCACGTTTTCTTCGTCCTGCGGCGGTCCATCGTCATCTCGTGCTAAGGCTGCCTCCAACCGTTCAGCCAAAGCGTTGAGCGCACCCACGATTTGCGACGACGTTTTTTCCTGTCGCTCAGCAATGGCTTTCAGCATCTCAGTGATCTCGCGGTGCCGCCGCTCTGCGCCACGATCTTGGAGCCGAGACATCAATACCCCCAAAATGGTCATGGTCAGGCCTCCAGAGGCGGTGGCGACTCCTACTTTGAAAGCGGTTATGTCGCCGGAAGTTGCCCACTGGTATGTTAAGACCAGGAGGACGGAAGCGAACAAGGTCGCCACTGGCATGATCAAGCTACCGTGCCAAATCACGGCGGACACCGCTCCCCATAGGGAATTATTCGCTTCCAGCCTTGGCGGGTGCCGCCATTTCCTGACCCTCGGCGCTCGCCCGTTGGCTGCCAAATACAGCATCCACGCTTCCATGGCGCGACGTTCACACCTCTACGTCTTTCTGATGCTTGTTGCTGGGGACTGCCCCGCCCGGGCTCCGACGCGAGGCCGGCCGCGCTTGCGGCGACGCCTTCATTGGGCTACGCATCCAGTGAACGATGACCACGCAAAATTGGTCGAGGACCGTCAGGGCGCCCGGACCGGACGCATAAGTCAAAAAGCGCGGCGCGCTACGGCGGGTAGAATCAGGTTGGACACCCCACGTCAGGAGGGAGCAGACAAATGCCCGCAGTCTTGGACAAACCCCGCATCCGGTGCCGCTACCGGAACGCCGACGGCTGGCAGTGCCCACTCGACGCCCTCGAGAACGCGGAGCACTGCAAGTTCCACCTGCCGAAATAGCAAGCAAACCTGCTCAGCAGCATCGACCATGCAACACCGCCCATCCCCGCGTCCAGCGCCCTCGGAGGCTCCACAGCAATCGTCGGGCAATTTCCAGCACAAAGCCACTCAGAGGACTACGCCGCGCCTCCTGTGAAGAAGCCGCCAGTCCGCCTGCCGGCGGCTCCAACCCATGAGGAGATAGCAATGCCCGACCATTGGAACCCTTTTCAATACGGTCCCAACGCCACCAACATTTCGAAGTGGGAATGGACCGACCCGCCCGGACAACCCAGCCGCAAGCATCTCGTGGATCAGCGCGGCAGACTGTTGGCGCACGTCACCTGGGAACAGAACCACCAGGGCATCGTGGGTTGGCGGGCCACGGCCAGGGACGAGGCCGCACGCTGGATGGAATCCGAAGTGCTTGACCCAACCGCTGAACGCGAACTGGACACCCTGTGGGCCACCCCCGAAGACGCCATGGAACAAGCCGAAATCGACATCTCCCACGCCGCCTTCGCCGCCGGCGCCGCTCCAAACCCGGCGGAGGTTCCCGCCATCTTCCTGCTGGGCAAGATCATCAGGGGACGAGCGCTGCTGCTCGAGATCGAGGAGGAACTGCGGGCCTGCTTCGACAGGGACTACCGTCACGGCACCATCATCCACCTTGAGCACGACAAGACCGATAGCCGTATGCCGGAGAATCCGGTGCTGCAAGCCCAGGCAATGGCGGCAGTCTTCGATAGCGGCAAGGGCCACTGGCCACCCCGCCTGACCCGTTCGTTGGACGAAGCGATGTACCAGGACAGCGGTCAGGTCATGACGCAATTGGGAGAACTGCTCGGACTAATGCCCGAGGAAGAATGGGCCGAAGGGCCCTGACGTTGGGCTGAATGGGTGCTGAATAACCAAGGCGCTCCCTCACTGCGCATGCACAGCGGCGTCCAGCAAAGAGACGCAAGCCGTGGAGACCGCCGCCCCTGCACCGAGGAGACTGGCGATGCTCCAACGCCTGGTGGCCCACCCGCGCCGGCGTGGCAACGCGCGCCTGGGGTCGGCTCATTCCGAGGAAAATCCGAGCCGTCCGTTTCTCGCGCCCGCAGCCTCATCAGTAGGAGAAAAACGGAACCCGTCCGAGACGGACTTTCACCCGGCCCTCAGTCCGGATGAGGATTGAAACCACAACACCCGACGCTTGAGGCAACGCAATGACCGAATCCATCATCCGCATCGAGGACCACTACCGGCAGATGGTCGAGGAAGCGGAGGCCTACCGGTACCACATCGACTCGCTGACGCTCTCGGCACGGCGGCACCTGGGCAACTCCGTACACAAGCCCATGAAGCCCGCCGCCTACTGCCGCCACGCAGCAACTCCCGGACTACCCAGCCAACAGCCGCTCAGATCCGGCCAGCACTGGACCACGCACTACCTGGAGGCCATCACTGCCGCCACAGCCAACTGGGAACAGTGCCACCAAGCGCTCACCGAGCTCTGCCAACAGGGCGCCGACGAGCACGGCAACCTCTCGCCGCCCACCGTGGCCATGTTCGCCGCCGCCGTCGGCGCCCTGTTGGCCAAGCACCCCGCTCCCCAGCCCGACGAGATGGCCATGGCCGAAGCCCGCGAACGACGGGCGTTCCTCAGCCTGGCCGCCGGCATCGCCCGCACCTACCGGCCACACGCCATCAACCAGGAACGGCTGCGCCAACTGCTACGGAGCGCCCTGACCACCGCCGTCGCCGAGGCGTCCGCCTACACGGCAGCCCTACCAGTAGACTTCGAGGAAGTACGCAGCATCTGTGACCAGCACGGCGTCATGCGTCAGCAAACAGCGCCGCACGCAGCGCTCAGCCAAGCCAACCAGCTGGCCAACTGCGCCCTGACGCTGCAGGCCACGCCAGTCGAACACCCCGCCCTACGCACCCTGCAGGCACTGAAGGCATCCCACGGCGATGCTTGGAAACGCCACTCCGCCGCCGCCTGCGCCCACGACATCATCCCGCAGCAGCTGCACCACAACACGCCCGGCAACCCCAAGTTATCACCGGAAAACCTGGCCGCAATATCCGAAGTCGCAAACTCGACCCTCAGCCAGGCCAAGGCCGTCCACGCCATCTACCCGATGACAGACCACCTGCAGATGATCATCGTCCGACCGGCCTCCGAGACAATCGACGCCGAACGGCAACAGGAAATGGCGCAGTCGCTGATCACGACGCTGCAGAAAAGCTCCCACTGGCACACCCAGCCACCCCACTTCGCCGGAAAACCGGATCCCGGCTCCGCCGATTTCCACCTGCTGGACCAGAGCTACAGTACCCTGCTGCTGCACCACGGCCGCATCTTGGCCGTCGCCCTGCGCCTGGATGCACCCGAGCTGACGGCACGACGCGACGCCATCCTCGCCACCGCTGCCGGCGCCCTGAACCGGCGGGCACGCGAAGAACACGCCGCCTACCGGCAACACCCCATCGACGACGACCGGCACGACCAGAACGCCCAACGCCGCCTGGAGCTGGCCGCCTCCATCGTCGCCGCCATGCCGGACTCAGTCGTCGACCCGCAGGAACGCGACGCCATCGCCAAACGCGACGCCCGTGGCGCTGCGACAAACCCGCGCGGCAACGAGCCACGACAACCCCCCAGTGAGGTGAGCAGATGACCAGCAACAAATCAGAAACGCAAATCACCCCGCCCCTGCTGCTCGGGTTGGCGAAATGCCGGGAATGCAGCGCTCCTATGACCATGCTGGGTACCGACACCACCCGGCCCAGCCGGTACGCCTGCCCCAGCTCGGCCGAGTTCCCTGACATTCCCTGCGACACCCCCGAGGTTGATACCCGACGCCTGGACGCGCTGGTGCTTGAGAACCTGATCGCCAACGTCATCACCGACGACCTGCTCAGCGACGTGATCAACCAGGTCAAGCAGGACGCCGCCAACAGTGATTCACCCATTCTGGACCACGGCAACACGAAGCCCGCCCCCGATGCGGAGCAACGCACAACCGTCCATTCGGAAACGCCCGACCGGTCACAGGCGACGGACCAAAGCCGGCATACTCCACAGGCACGGGTTCAACCGGCTGAGTCGGCACCGGACTTCCGGCAGTACGTTGCCGACGAAACCCGCGTGGCCTCCTACGTCCGCAGCGCCGACACCTACCTGCGGGAGATCAACGCCACCACCACCAGGCACCTCTTGGAACTGCTCGTCGAAGAGGCTCTGGTAACAGCGGGTTCCGCCGTCGTCAACTACAGGATGCCCCTGCCGATAGGGAGCAGGGACGCCCACACCCACGGCGTCATCGACCTGTAGATGTCCCTGACCGAGCGCACCCCTCGTGTGACTCAGCCAGCAGTTCCTCCTGACCCGTCCGACGGAGAACTGAAGCGGCAGTGCGGCTTCAGGCTGCCGCAGCCGGCGACGGATCAGCCGCCTTCCGGCGGTACCGCAATCTATGCCGATGGCTTCGGCCAGCCAGCATCCTGCTCCGCGCTCTCCGGCGCCTTTCCACCCGGAACCTGAACCAACCTCTGGGCATCGACCGTTGCGCCATCAAAAACTCCGGTGTGGGCCGCCATGTAGAAATCTATCGCGCGCTGTGCCTCGTCGACCTCACGGAGCCGCTGCGCCAGTTCCCGTTTCTCCGCTTTGAGTGCCGACCATCTTTACGGACGGCACAGGCCGCGACGAACCGCTGGTCCAGCGGAGGATGGTGACCGCACTGCCGGCAGAACCGCTCGACACAGGTATCGACCCACCTGACCACCGTAGCCGCCGCATGCCGTCGCGACGGAGGCGTGAGTAATGTCGGAGGTTTCGAGCATCACCGCGCCCAGCCGCTACCGCATGCGGCTAAACAGGTCACGCTCGGCCGGCGGCTCGCGCCGGCTGCGAAGCCCGTCGACCACGTAGCGCTTGCCGGCCTCGATGAGCCCCTCCGCCAGCTCGTGCTCTCGAACCATCGCATCACGCAGCTCGGCCGCCATCTCGACGATGGTAGAAACCCGCAAGTCGGCTTCCGCCACGGAGTCGGCGGCGCTCAGGACGACCGCCGCCGCCGCCGACTGACGCAGGTTCTCCGGATGCTCGGCGAGGACGCCACCCACCTGCGTCCACAGGGCGCCGATGCGCGTCAGTTCGGCCCGCAGCTCGGCCACCCGACCGTGGACCGCCTCGTGGTCGGCAATCAGCCGCCCAAGTTCGGCGTCCGTGACGTCGTTCATCTTCTCTGCCCCGTTGGTAGTCATCGGGCACCTCCCGTTCCGGTTTCCTCGCCTACATCGGCCTCATCCTTGCCGCGCCCCCACAGGACCGCCAGAGCGCAGAGCACCATGCCCAGCCCGAAGACCGCGCACCCCGCTCCCAGCGGGACGGACCCTCGCGAATAATGGAGCGTCAACAAGATGGGTCCCGCCACCAGGCACAGGATGCCGCCCGACAGCAGATGGCGCTTCTCCAGCATATTGATGATCATGACTGAACCTCCGTGCAACCTCTGTCAACGCGCTCCGGCTACCCCAACCTTCCGGTCCCGCAGCGATGGACGCCGCGACGGAATACTGCCCTGCGGATAATACCGTCTGGCGTAGTACCTGCACGGGTCATCGACGAAGCCGCGACAGGAAACATACCTGACGGCCGCGCAGTCATGCCGATGCGGAGCGTGCTCCTTGCAGCGCAGGCAAACGTGGTGATGCCCGTTGCGCTGGCCGCAAATCGCCCCGAGACACTCCGGGCAATCCGGATGCTCCGGCGTGCGTGGCACCCACAATGCGGGCAACGACGCTCCGCCCCACCGACGGTTTCCCCGCAGACCAGGCCACCGGCGTAATCGCCGTGACCTCCCCCAGCGTGCCGGAGACTACGCCGGCCGCACCGTTGATCAAGGCGCCCGGTCTCGTTACACCTATCCGCTTTCACCGCAGCGGCGCCCTGTGGCGCGTTTTTCGCATCGGTGAAACACCAATTCGCCTCGAGGCCTCGGAAACGCGCCCGGGGGCCGTCTCCGGCCGAAACTGGGCATCCTAAGGGCCGTTGGCAAAGCGACGACCGTTGACAACTTGACGGCGATGCCAGCCACCACCAACGATGCGACGGCCAAGGTAGTTCCCGTACCAGATACCCCGAATTTCAGGCGCCACAGCCGTCCGGACTGATGCCGGCAGTCCATCCGGTCAAAACCCACAACGCCCTGATGACGCTCTCCTGACACGACCGTCGCCACCTACACGGCCCCATGGCCGGCACCGCGGCGGAACGTCCGGAGATCTTTGACCCTTTCGGATCCGCACCTCCGGTACCCCAGGACGGCAGCCCCCATGGTGGCAACTACCTGAGCCAACCGCCACCGAGACCCGCATAGCACAGGGGTTTGTCGTCGCGGACCGCGCACGTCAACCAACCAAGGCCAAACGAGGCAGGCTTCATATGCCTGCCTCGTTTCGTGAACAACGGCACGAAACGAGTGACCATGGACGTCCCGCTCCGGCTGTCCTACGTGGTCGGCGGCCAGTCCCAACGGGCGTTCGAGAGCCAGACCACGAACGAACCTGAAAACCGTGGCCGGAACCCCGGCGCGCTCCGTGGCATTGCCTCCGGACCGGTCACCCCAATTCCGAAAACCCACCACAGGAGTAAAAAGCAAAATGCCCAATGGAAAACCCGGCCCGGCCAGCCCCTTCGACCAACTGTGGGAATCCGAAATACCGGAGATCCTGCGCCACGACCCCGACGGCAAGCTCACCAACGCCGGCATCCTCGACACCCTCATGCAACGACACCCGCAGCAGTTCGCGACGGAAAAGCGAACGAATCTCCTCACCACGCTGGGCCGGCAGGTCAAGCGCTGGCGCAGCGCAAACGGCTACGCTCCACGACCAGCCCGACCACGCAGCGCCAAACGACACGCCAAACCGCCGGGCATGGTGTTCCCACAGGAGCACCCGCCCGGCGGGGAAGCCCAAGTCGCGTTCACCGACGGCACGGAACTGCTCGTCACCGTGCAGGGCGAACCTTTCCCTCACCGGCTTTACAACTTCCGCCTGTCCCACTCGGGCTGGAGCCACGTCGAGGTGGTCGAAGAAGAAATCTCCCAAGCGGTGGCGCCGTGCCTGCAACGGGCGTTGGCGCGCCTTGGTGTCGCCCCCAAGGTACTGCGCACCGACTACACCAACGGCGCAATCAAGAACGGCGAACCGCCCGACGCTTACAACAAGCTGATGAAACAACACCGCATCCGCCTCTCGCTGGCCAATCCACGGCGTCCCTGGGAATTGGGCGGCGTGCGCAGCGGCAACAACCAAGTCAAGCGCGCCATCGAGCAGGCGCTGCTGGTGCGCGGCAGCCGTGACTTCGACGACATCGCATCGTACCGCCGGTTGGTTCAGCAGACGACGGAGCAACGGAACGAACGGCCGGAAATAGAAGAACGCCGGCGCGCCGATCTCGCCGCGATGCGACTGTCGCCGCACACCCCCATGCCCGTTTGACGTATCCACCCCGACACGGCACAGATCAGAAGAACGTCAACTACGCACCGAGCGCAATCCACCAACCACTCATTCACCAACCCCATGCAAGGAGAAAAGAATGACCATTCAAACAACGTCTGACCGCGCCACTCACCACGCCATCGAAGCCGTCAAGCATCTCTGGATGGTGCCCTACACCATGATGGGAGCACCGGATCCCAGCGAAGGATTCGCCGAGTCCATCACCAAAGACGCGCAACACGCGATGCTCAACCGCGACAACGAAACCTTCTGGTACTTCGGCGCCACCACCGTGGCCTACTCCCACATTGCGGCCAACGCCGTCATCCATACCCTCGCCAACCACGACAACCGGGACGAGGTCGGAGAACTCAACGCCGACCTGATCGACGAGAAACTCGCAGAAGCCAACCATCGCGTCACGATGGCGCTCGCCGACTGGTTCAGGGCAGCCGAATTTCACTTCAAGCTGGGCGACGTGGTCCACGACGTGTCCACCGTCAACGACCACCCGTCGGGATTCGACTGCACCCGAGATACCAGCCAGAACGTCTCCTGGTTCCACTGCGCCAACGGCGACTATGACCGCCAGGCTCCCTGCCTCAACTGCCCCGCCGTGCAGAAACTGGGCACGCCCACCTGCAGCACCAACCTGGAACACGCCATCGACACCATCCTCGAAATATCCACTGGCAGACGCCGCGAACCCAATATGGACCAGCTGGGTCCAATGCCACCGCCCGAGAGCCCTGTTGCGCACTGCCGGCACGCCATCGGGCACCTGGCCGAAATGGCCCGCAGTCTCGACACGGGTTCCATTAGCCACCGCGGCATCGCCTACGCGGCCCTGGCGGCCAACGACACCATGTCGGAAATCCTGTACCTGTCCGACTATGTCAAGATGGACGACAACATCGAACTTGCCGCCGACGCCGACCGCATCGCGGCGGGAATCCTGTCCAGCGAGTCAATCGACGCAGAGCCACGGTTCACGCGCCCAAACGAGCACGACGAGTGCATCTTCCGTCGGCAACTCACCACCGGGAAGACAGAGTACATCTGCGCGCCACCCAACGCGCCGGATGACTGGACCGACGAGGACTGGGGCGACGACGAACCATGCCGGCTCTGCCCCATGAAGTCGGAGCTTCCCCAAACGGCCATGGACCGGATGCTGCGTCTGCTGAATGGACCAGCCGAAGGCGTGTAACAAGGCAACACAACTCCGTACGGACCAACGTAGCGCACTGATCACGACGACGCAGGCTGCCCCCGACCACGGGGCGGCCAGTTTCGTTGTCGGCCTACCGCCTTCACCCGAACGCCACCACAGGGCGCCGTTTTCACGCCGGTAGCACCAATCCGCCTCGAGGCCACGAAAACCCGCTCGGGGGCCGTGTCCGGCCGAAACTGGGGCACGTCTCGGAATGCTCCCCACGACGTTCCTGCTCCTGATTGCAAGGACGACGCTGTGCACGTCCGGCGGGTACTTCACCAGCATCAACATGCGGTGCTTCTCCTACTTCAGCACCGCCGTCACCCTGACGGTAGTCGCCGCCCTGCTTCTGCTGGTCGCCGGCTGCGTCGTCAAGGCCACGCGGCGGAACGAAAAATACCAGCCCTACTGAGGAGCCAGCAAAGTGATCATCGCACGCAAATTCGCCGCATCCGGCGGCCTCGCCGCCCTCCTGGCCGTCGCCATGGCCGTCCTTGTCGGCTGCTCCAGCACCATGCCCATGACCCCACCGCCGACGCCCACAACGCCACCGCCCGACGGCTACGCCTGGACGCTCGAAGCAGCCGTCGCCACCATGGAGGCGCGACCTCCGGCGCCGGCGCCCCAGCGCAAGTACGCGGCCACGATTGCTCTACCGCAACCGGAGGATTTCTACGTGATCCGCATCCCAACCGAAGGGCGATTCTCCGAGGCGGTCAAATGCCACAACCGCGGCGAATACGAATCCTTCGCCATCGAATACCTGCATTCCACCGTCCCATTCGAAGAATGGCACGAACCTGCCCCTAACACGCAACGGTCACTCATTGGCCGCTACGGGGAGAACCTGAAGGTTACCCACCGTCCAGGGCCAGACTCCGACCCAGGCGAGTACGAACTCACCGGCACCAAGATCTACGTGCGCGGCGTTCCCGGCGAACGTGTCCTCGTCATGGCGCCGCCGCTCAGTGGCTACCGACAAACTTCTTGCTACCTCGTCACGCTCACCGACGAACCGCTCCCTCCCTAGCTGCCAGCAAAAACGGGCCGCTTCGCAGCTCGCCGGAACTGAAGACTGGGGTGGGTTGGTAGTTGGTGTAGGTCATGACCGTAAGGTCAACTCCTTTGGGTGTGAGGCATCCTCGCCAAAGTCTGCGTCAGGTGTTGGACGTTCTTGGAACGTCCGGGCTTTCGGCGCTTGCCTTTCGGCTCGCTCGTCCTTGGGCCTTGCAGTTCTCATCCCGATGGCTCGGGAGTCCGGGACTGGATGAAGATCCCGGAGTGCTATTGCTCGCCTGACGGCGACGTAGCCGGATATACCGGCTGAGGCTGATAAGAC
>MPNC01000012.1 GCA_002238825.1 SAR202 cluster bacterium bin87
CGGCGCCCCCACCAAGATCGCCTTCGTCGGGATCCTGGGCGAGGGTGACCACCCCGAGGAAGGGCACGATGACCACGATGACGATGATGGTCACGGCCACGGCGAGGGCGACCCGCACTTCTGGCAGAATCCCCGCCTGGTGGTTCACTACGTGAACCAGATCACCAACGGGCTGGTCGAGGCGGACCCGGACAACGCGGCAACCTACCTGGACAACGCGGCGGCGTACATTGAGGAACTGGAGGCCCTGGACGCCTACATCGTCGACAAGTTGGATTCGATTCCTGCCGAACGCCGCGTGATGGTGACCTTCCACGACGCCTTCGGGTACTTCGGCGCGCGCTACGATGTCGAGGTGCAAGCTTTCGTCGGCGCCCACGCTGACGACGTGTCGCCCGACGACATCGCCAACGTCCTGGAATTGGTCGAGCACCGTGGTCTGCCCGCCGTGTTCGCCGAACCGCAGTTCTCGGCCGATGCTCTCGCTCAGGTCGCGAGGGACACCGGAATTGAGGTCGGTATCATCCGGTCGCTCCCGGACGACGAGTATCCCGATTACGTCGGCATGATGCGGGCCAACGCGGACCAGTTGGCGCAAATGTTGCGGTGATCTGATCCGAGGAAACGCCGCCAATACCGCGCTTTCTATCAGGGGACTTCTCCAAAGTCCCCTGATTTTCATATTTGCACTGAAATCGCTGCGCTATCCGCACACAGCATGGTCGATGACGGTTCAGTTCGACACGGCCGCTGCCGGTGTAGGCGGTAACTATCAATCAACTGCGGCGTGACTACCGAGATCATTGTGGCGTTCTCAAAAGCGCCATTAGTGGTAGCGTTTGCGTCAGTACTCCCGGCAACGAATCGGGCCACGTCGGCTTGCACCGGCCCTATGGCTACGCCGTCCTTTGTTTCGCAGTCCGGCGACATGGTGGTGATGGTGACACCCCAGCGCCCCGTTGACTCTACGGGCGCGCCACCCGCGGTACAGCCAATGGGTTGCATCGCCCCGTAGAATCGGGCGATGCAACCAAGATGTCTGGTATCCCTCGCCCTCGCGGCGCTTCTGTTGGTACTTGCCTGGGAAGGCTGCGCGCCCGGCAAGGGCGCCACCAGCAGCAACCCGCCGCCCACCCTTCCGCCGGCGCTACCCTCCTACACCGGCAGTGTCGACGAGGTGATCGGCCCCGAGGGACCAGTCTCCTCCGCCTTTGATGACGCCGAGTTCCGACAACTTCGGCCACCGGACGCTATCCAGCCGGTCTACGATCCGAAGTTCCTGGGCGCGCACGAGTCGGATTTGCCCGACGATGAGCTAGTCATCGGGCTCAATATTAATGGGGATGCGCGGGCGTATCCCGCAGGGCTGCTTTACCACCGGGAAATGGTGAACGACACCGTGGGTGGCGTGCCGGTACTGGTCACCTGGTGCCCGCTCTGCTACACGGCCTTGGTGCACGACCGGCGGGTGGACGGGAACCCCATTCGGTTCGGCAACCAGGGTGCGCTGTACATAGGAGCGATGACCTGGTTTGACCACGCCACCGGCAGCGTGTGGTCCCAACCTTTCGGGGAGGCTATCGCCGGCCCGCTGGTCGGACGCACCCTGGAACTGATGCCGTCCCAGCTGACGACCTGGAGCCAATGGCTGGACGCCAACCCCGAAAGCCGGGTACTGGTTTCCGATATCCCCTCAATTCCCTACAGCGGCCGCAGACTCGGCGAGGACCACGTAGCCGGTGTCGTCGTGGGCGACCAGGCCGTCGCGTGGCCCTACTTGTCGGTACTGAATGCCGGATCCGTTACCGCGGAGATCGGCGGGACCGACCTGGTAGTCACAGTGGACCCGGAGACCGGGGCGCTTCGCGCTGTCACCGTCGACGCCGCAAGGAAAGAATTGCCGGTGATCGTAGCTTACCGCTGGGCCTGGGAAAGCCTGTACCCCAACGGACAGGTTGACAAAGGCGATCCCATTCAGTAAATTGCACCGGGAAAACGGATAATCAATATCATCAAACATGATGATATTGTGCGACGGTAACAATTCGCAATCGGAATAGAGGTACATGAACATGGCTACGAAACGCTTAACGCGAATCGCAATCAGCATATTTTTGAGCCTGATATTGACGATAGCGATCGCTTGCGGCGCTCCGGCCGAACAGCAACCGGAGACCAGCGCGCCGGCGGCTGCCAACCAGCAGCAACAGCCGGCCGCCAATCAGCAGCAACAGCCGGCCGCCACCGCAGCGCCCGCTGCTCAGGCAGCCGCGCCGGCTCAGCCAACGGCGACGACAGCCCTGGCGCAGCCGGCCGGCATGAGTGACCGTGCGGCGGGAGGCGCGGCTCCCACTGCCGCGCCCACCGCGACCCCTGAACCCGCGCAAACCGGGGGCCAACCGGTACAGGCTGACCTGCGAGTCGCCATCACGCCGCCTTATGCGGAGAACTTGCTGGGCTGGAGAGTCGGCGGTACCAACCAGGGCATGCTCCAGCCCATGCAGGAGCATCTGTTCCAACGGGACTACGTGACCTGGGCGGCCAAGCCGATGCTGACCACGGAATGGGAAGTGTCGGAAGACGGCAAGACCTGGCATTTCCAGCTGCGCGAAGACGTGCTGTACCACCACGGCGAAGACACCTTCGGCGTCTCCGACTTCGTGTTCAGCCTCCAGTTGTGGTCCCACCCTGAGGGGAAGGGCGCCACTGACTGGTTCCACGAGTTGCTGGGACCGGAGGGTGAGTTGCGGAGCATCGAGGTTGACCCCCTCGGAACAACCGCAGCAGTGGAGGAAGTCTCTGACAGCGAGATGATCTGGCACTCCAACCGTCCCGAGCTGTGGGTGCCCTTCTGGTTCTCGGACGCGACCACTGACCCGTTGATCTACAGCCTGGACTACTGGGAGAAAGTGGGCGAGGACGAGTACGCGCAGAATCCAGTGGGAACCGGCCCCTTCATGCATGTGAGCTACGAGCAGGGGTCAAGGTTGGAATACGAACGCGTCCCCTACGAGCACTGGCGGATCACGCCCGACTTCGAAACGCTGACGTTCTTCTTCGCCGAGGAAGACCTGACCCGCGTGGCCATGCTGCGCGCCGGTGAGGCCGATATCGCCGAGATCCCGCGCGAGCTTCAGGGCGAGATAGTCAACGCTGGATACGCCATCACGCAGAGCACACTGCCGGCATTCATGGTGTGGGTAGGCATCGGCGGCCAGTATCTCGAGGACCGGCGCGACACCAACGACCCCAACACCAACCTGCTGGTCCGCCGGGCCATGAACCACGCCATCGACCGGAACGCCATCAACGAAGCCTTCTTCGACAACAAGATGGAACTGATGTCCAACACCGGCTGGCATCCCACCGACCCGGCCTACGATCCCGCGTGGGAGATCCCAGCCTACGATCCTGACCTTTCGCGGCAACTGCTGCAGGAAGCGGGATACGCCGAGGGCGCGGGCCCCAGCATCGAGTTCATGTCGGGCAAGCTGGTGGGCGTACCGGAACTGACGGAGATCGCGGTGCCAATCATCTCCTGGCTCCAGGAGGTCGGGTTCGACGTTGATGCGCAGATCGGAGAGTTCCAGCCCATCCGCACGCGCTACAGGGCGCGAGAGATGAACAGCACTCTGTGGACCCATCGGACTGGGTTCTGGCCGTCGGGACGGAACGTGCGGGTGTATTTCGTCAGCCCCAACCAGCAGGGATCGGTCTTCATGTATGAGGACCCGTACGTGGAGCAGGAGTACGACCGCTGGAAGCAGAGCGTCAGCGCCGATGAGCGTGAGCAAATCATGCGCGAAGTCGGCCAGTTCATGTACGAGGAGAACGCCACCATGCCCCTCGGTTTCCTGTTCGCGGAGTTCGGCATCAACCCCAACGTAATCGCCGAGTATTCGGTGAACAACAGCTACTTTGGGGGCATGAAGGGCCACGAATATACCAGGGTGGTAAGGAACTAGGCATTTCGCAAGGAGGCACGTCCGCATTGGGCGTGCCTCCCACCAACTTCAGATTGAGCCTCGTCGTGTCTGGCAAGAGCCAATGGCGAAAATCCCTCGGGAGCCACGCTCAGGCTCCGCGCGACGACTCCTCTCCAAGCTAGGACACTAGGATTACGTAAGTGATAGATATTTTTCATCGCATATAATCTATTTTCACAATTATTTTTCCGATTTGCTCTTTACCACACAATATTATTTACGGTTCACGTATCAAGGCATATCAACCGTATTTCGTTGCTAGGCATCCCGGTTGACACAGATATGGATTTTCAGTACCTTCCGCCGCACGACTCAATCGGTTCCGGCCGTTGGGGCGATGCACGTAGCCGCATAAAGCCAACGAGCCAAGCGGCGCAGAGGTGGGAATCTATGTCAAGAGGATTAGCACTACGCACTGGAATCGTCGGTCTGCTGGCCCTCGCCGTAACTGCGGCGATCGCCTGCGGAGCGCCTGCTGAGCAGGAACCCGCAACGAGCGCTCCGGCAGCGTCCCAGCAGCAACAACCGGCGGCGACGCAGGCGCCGGCCGCCCAGGCGCCGGCGCAGCCAACAGCCACCGCGCCGCTTGCCCAGCCAGCCGGCATGAGCGACCGCGCGGCCGGCGGCGCAGCCCCGACCGTGGCGCCGGCGGCTACAGCGGTACCCGAAACCACCGCAGGTGAGCCCGTACAGGCCGACCTTCGGGTTGCCATCACACCGCCGTACGCCGAAAACCTCCTGGGTTGGCGCGTGGGCGGCACCAACCAGGGCATGCTTCAGCCAATGCAGGAAGCGCTGTTCCAGCGCGACTACCAGACATGGGAAGCCAGGCCGATGTTGGCGGAATCCTGGTCCGTGTCGGCGGACGGGAAGGAATGGACCATCAAGCTCCGTGAAAACGTGCCCTTCCATCACGAAACGGATACCTTTGGCGTCTCTGACTTTGTGTTCAGTTTCCAGTTGTGGTCCCATCCAGAAGCCAAGACCGGTTTTGGCGACTTCTGGCACCAGATCCTGGGACCTGAAGGAGAAATGCGGAGCTGGGAAGTCGAGGACGCTGGTACCGCTGCGACCGTCACCGAAGTCAGTGATAACGAGATGGTCTGGAACATGAACCGTCCTGAGCTCTGGATACCGTTCTACGCCTCCGAAGCGACGACGGATCCGCTGATCTACAGCCTGGACTACTGGCAGACCAACGGCGAGGACGCCTACGCAGCGAACCCGGTCGGCACCGGGCCCTGGCGCCACGTCAGCTACGAGCAGGGAGCCAGGCTTGAATACGAGCGGGCTTTCGAGGACCACTGGCGCATCAACCCCGATTTCGACACCCTCACCTTCTTCTTTGCTGAAGAAGACCTCACCCGCGTGGCCATGCTGCGGGCGGGCGAAGCCGACATCGCCGAGATCCCGCGGGAACTCCAGGGCGAGATCGTGAACGCCGGCTACGCCATTACGCAGAGCACGCTGCCGGCATTCATGGTCTGGATCGGTATCGGCGGGCAGTACCTGGAAGATCGTCGCGACCCCAACGATCCCAACACCAACGTGCTGGTCCGACGGGCAATGAACCATGCGATGGACCGCGACGCACTCAACGAAGCCTTCTTCGACAACAAGATGGAACTGATGGCCAACACTGGCTGGCACCCGACCGATCCGTCGTATGATCCCGCCTGGGAAATCCCGGCCTATGATCCCAACCTCTCCCGTCAACTCCTTCAGGAAGCCGGGTACGCGGAAGGCTCCGGCCCCAGCATCGAGTTCATGGCCGGCAAACTGGTCGGCGTGCCCGAACTCACGGAAATCGCAGTGCCCATGATCTCGTGGATGGAGGAAGTCGGTTTCACCATCGACGCCCAAATCGGGGAATTCCAGCCCATCCGCACGCGGTACAAGGCTCGCGAGATGAACAGCGTCCTGTGGACCCACCGCACCGGTTTCTGGCCGGCTGGCCGCAACATGCGGGTATACTTCGTCAGCCCCACCCTGGCCGGCGCGGTCTACATGTATGAAGATCCCCACACCGAGGACCTGTTCAACAAGTGGCAAAGCAGCGTGGATGACCAGGAGCGGCTCAACCTGATGAAGGAAGCCGGCCAGTACATGTACGAGCAAAACGCCACGATACCGCTGGGCTTCCTGTTCGCGGAGTTCGGCATCAACCCCAACGTCATCGCGGAGTACTCGGTCAACAACAGCTACTTCGGTGGCATGAAGGGCCACGAGTACACCAAGGTGGTGCGCAACTAATCCACAGAAACGGAAGGGCGACCAGCCGGTCGCCCTTCCTGTATCCCAACATCCAACCCCACTGAGCGCGAAGGTTTCCCATGCAGCGTTTCATATTTTTGCGGGCGATACAATCGGTCCTGGCGATTTTGGTGATCAGCGCCGTGGTATTCGCGCTGGCGCGGGTTACCGGTGATCCGGTAGCCATCCTGCTACCGGAGGACGCCAGTCCCGCCGTGGTGGAACAGGTCCGCTCGAAATGGGGTCTGGACCAGCCGATTTACGTGCAGTATGCACGTTACATCGGCAACTTCGTCACCGGCGACTTTGGTGAAGCCTGGGCATACGGTGGTGTGCCGATTACCGAGCTGATCGCCCGACGGCTGCCCAACACCATCGTGCTGGCCGGTTTCGCCTGGCTGATCAGCGCCTCCATCGCGTTGCCCATCGGCGTGATGGTGGCGGTCAAAAAAGACTCGGCCTTTGACTGGGCCGGAAAGGTAGTGGCTCTGATCGGACAATCGGCGCCATCCTTCGCCATCGGGTTGATACTGATGTGGGTATTCGCGGTGATCCTGGGATGGTTACCGACTTCCGGTAATGACGCCGGCTTCAAGTCAATCATCCTGCCGGGAGTGGCGCTCGGTTACTACAACGTAGCTGCGGTGATGCGGCTCACAAGATCATCGATGCTGGAAGTGCTGGATACCGAGTACGTCAAACTGGCACGCATCAAGGGCATGCCGGAACGCAAGGTAATCTGGAAGCACTGTTTCCGCAACGCGCTGATCGTGCCCTTCACCTACATGGGCCTCATTGGCGCAGTGCTGCTCACCGGTTCGGTGGTCATCGAAACGGTGTTCGTCTGGCCCGGATTGGGAGACCTCGCCATCGACGCCATCCGCAACCGCGACTTCCCGGTAATCCAAAGCATCGTAATCCTGTTCGCCGCGTTCTACATATTCATCAACCTGGCGGTTGACGTGGCCTACGCCTACCTGAACCCACGGATCCGCTACTAGACGAGCTGATTCCCGCGCTCCTGCCGCCCGCACAAGGAAATTAGCGATGACCACCCCCACCGCGACTCCCGTCATCAATACTACCCCGGCCGACGAATTGTATCGTCAACGAGGTTTGATCGGCCGTGCATGGTCAACCACTCGTCAGTACCCGGTCATTCCGCTGCTCATTCTGGCGATCATGCTGATAATTCCAGCGATCTTCGCCAATCTGATCTCCCCGCACGATCCGACGGATGTGAATCTGCGCGACCGTCTGATGCCTCCGGCGTGGCAGGAAGGCGGTAGTTGGCAGTATGTGTTGGGTACTGACCGGCAGGGTTTCGACATCCTGAGCCGCATCATCCACGGCGCGCGGATTTCGCTGTCCATCTCCCTGCTGGCGATCGCCCTTGGTGGCGGCGTGGGCACGGTTCTCGGGCTGCTGGCCGCCTACGGCGGCGGCTGGGTCGACAACCTGATCATGCGCATTGTGGATATCAAGTTGGCGTTCCCCTCGATCCTGTTAGCTCTGGTCCTGGTCGCGGTGAGCGGGCCAGGATTCCAAACGGTGGTGCTCGTCATCGCATTGCTCCTCTGGGCGAGGTTCGCCCGGATGGTACGGGGCGAGGCGCTGGCCGTTAAGCAGCAGGACTTCATCGCCCGGGCTCAGGTCGCCGGAGCATCTCCCACACGCATCATGACGCGGCACATCTTCCCCAACGTGGTGAACACCGTCGTTGTCCTGGCCACCCTGGAGGTTGGCCACGTCATCATCCTGGAATCCACCCTGAGCTTCCTTGGCGCGGGGTTGGTGAAACCGACGCCGGCATGGGGCCTGATGGTAGCCGACGGTCGGGCGTTGATCGTTACGGCCTGGTGGTTGTTCTTCTTCCCAACCATGGCCATCGTGCTCACCGTGCTTTCGATGAACCTGCTCGGTGACTGGCTCCGCGACCGGCTTGACCCCAAGCTGCGCAACGTGTAGCTTGAATCGTAAATAACGCATCATGACGGCGGGGTGTGTTATCGCATCCCGCCGCTACTTTGACATTTTCAACCGGACTGACATGGCCGCCTCACCGGAAAACCCCTCGGAACTCGCACCGCCGGACTCCACAGACAACGAACCTGTCGATAGCCTCCTGCCCGATTGGGCGCAGGTGGCGCCGCGTCGGCGGCGGTTCATTTCCAGGCGCAACGGACTGATCGCTTTCGTGGCGCTGGTGGTAGCAGGCTTCCTGGTCTGGATCAATTTCCCCTTCATTCCGGACCCGGTGATTCTCCTGGGCCGCCAGCCCGAATTGGTCTTCGATTCCGTTTCGTCAGGACCGGAATGGACCATGCACGGGCGCAACCTGAGCCAGACGCGTTACGTATCCGACGTGCTCCACGAACCCCAGGGGCAGTTGGTTTGGAGCGCCGAAACCGGCCCGGCGACATTGGCGGCGCCGATCGTTTCCGACGGGCGCATTTACCTCGGCGCGCATTTTCGCATCGCGGCGCTTGACGCTCAAACCGGAGACGAAGTCGCGTCCATGCCTGCCACCGGCCCCATAGGAAACTCGTTGGCATTGGCTAACGGCACCCTGTACTACACCATGCCCGACCGTCGGCTGGTTGCGCGCGATGCTGAGACCCAGCAAATACTCTGGGAATACCAGATGGGTGACGCCACGTCGGGCCCCGTCGCTGTGGCCGACGGCATCGTGTACGCGGGCGCGCTGGACGGTGTCACCTACGCCGTCAACGCAACGACCGGCGAACTGGTATGGAAGCACGAATCCCTTGGAGAAGTTCGATCTCCCGCAGCCCTGTCCGAGCATTTCGCGTTTGTGGCCTCGGCTGACCGCAGTCTGTACGCGCTGGACTCTCGGACCGGTCAGGAGCGCGCCAGGTTCCGCACCGGAGCCGCGCTGGCCGCCGCACCCGTAACGGCCAATGAGCTGGCGTATTTCGTGTCCGAACGGCAGCTATTTGCCATGGAAGCCGACGCTCTGGAATATCCGGGACAATACGCCGTCACGCGCACGTGGTCGCAACTGTGGCTCTGGGGATTCCCCTTGCCGGCGCCGCCTTCACAACCCGGCGACAAATGGCGGTTCCGGTCGGACTATCCCGATGGCTTCCCTTCGCGTCAGAAAAGGACCGAGGGCATCATCTCCGCCCCGGCCGTCACGGGAGAGTCCCTGTACATCGGCGATACACTGGGGAAGTTGTACGCCGTTGACGCCATCACCGGCGCCGAGCAATGGCAGTTCCAGGGCGAGGACACCATCCTTGTTTCGCCCATCGTGGTGGGCAACCTCGCGATCTATGGAGACATGGCTGGCTGGCTATACGCACTGGACAGATCCGATGGCGCGGAGCGCTGGCGACTCAAGTTGCCAGCCGGCATCCGCACCGAGCCAGTCTATGCCGCAGGGCAACTGCTGGTGCGCACCGACGACGGAGCGCTCCACGCAATCAGGTGACCGACCCTATTGGGCCGTATAGCCTCCGTCGATGACGAGCTCGCTACCGGTCATGAAGGACGATTCGTCGGACGCCAGGAACAGCACTCCGTTGGCAATGTCGTCCACCGTACCGATGCGGCCTACGGGGGTGGCATCGATGCGCATCTGCCTTAGTTCCGGATCGGACATCATGCGCTCGGTCATGGCGGTGTCGATGTAGCCGGGGTGTACTGAGTTGCACCGGATGTTGTCGCCGGCGTACTGGACCGCGGTGGACTTCGTGAGCAGGCGCACCGCGCCTTTGGAACTGGCATAAGCGGAACCGGCTCCGGAGCCCGGACCGAGTCCGACCAGACCGGCGATGGACGATATGTTGACTATGGATCCGCCGCCGGACGTGCGCATGGCCGAGAGCGCCGCGCGGGTCCCCAGGAAAACGCCCTTGCCGTTGACATCCATGATTTGGTCCCACACCTCGGCCGGCGCCTCGTGGATGCGCGGGGCGTTCGTGCCGCCGATGTTGGTGCTGCCCACTCCGGCGTTGTTGACCAGAATGTCGAGTTTGCCGTAACGATCGACCGCCGCAGTTACGGCGTCAGCCCACTGGTCGGCGTCGGTGACGTCAAGATGCACGAAAGTCGCCCGTCCGCCCAATTCGCGGATTTCGGCCTCCAACTTCATGCCTTCGTCGTCCAGGATGTCGCCGATGACCACGGCCGCGCCTTCCTGCACGAACAGCCGGGCCTCTGCAGCGCCCTGGCCGCGCGCGCCGCCGCTGATGAGGGCAACTTTTCCTTCAAGTC
The DNA here is from genome assembly GCA_002238825.1 of SAR202 cluster bacterium bin87. Taxonomy (GTDB): domain Bacteria; phylum Chloroflexota; class Dehalococcoidia; order Lucifugimonadales; family UBA3495; genus Bin87. The sequence goes on from MPNC01000012.1 coordinate 10,479, forward strand.
GCATGTTGAACCTCTCTGTGGGATCGTGATGTTCGGGCTCAGGCGCCCAAGGTTGTGGTGAGCACCCACATGGGTCGCTCACCGACGGCGTAGGTGCCCAGTGGAGTCAGTTGCCCCGTTTCGCCATCGATACCGTACGCAGCCAATTGGCCCGTCGCAGAACCGGCGGCAAAAACGAAACGTCCGGACGGGTCCAGGCTGAAGGCGCTGGGCACAGCCTCAGTGGAGGCGTGTCCGGCGGGCGTCAGGCGACCCTCGGAATCGACGGTGAAGCTCGCGATGCTGTTATGTCCACGATTGGGCACGAACAGCAGGTTCCCGTCCGGTGAAAACTGGATCTGAGAGCAGGTGTTACGTTCGGTAACGCCGGCCGGCAGCGTCGACACCGTCTCGAACGGCGTCAGTCGGCCTTCGCCATCGATTTGATAGGAGGACACGCTGCAGCCCTGCTCGTTGGAGAAGTAGACCAGGTCGAGGCCGGGATGGTAGGTGAGATGCCGAGGGCCGATCATGTCGCCCTGAGCCAGAATGGGAGGGTCGTTGGCGGTCAATGCGCCGCTGTCCGCGTCGAATCGGAACTGGTAGATGACGTTTGGCCCGGGAATGTTCTTGGGCGGCTCGAGGACGTTGTCCTGCTGTCGGGCGATGTGGGGAACGTAAGCGAACCGATTCGAGCGGTCGGTCATCATCGCGTGAGCGCCAGAGTCGGTATCGACCACCGACGTGGCGCCGCCGCCGAGGCTGCCATCGTCACCGAGGGGATGCACTGCGGCTTTGCCGTCGGCGTAGTATGACGAGAGCAGGAAGCGTCCGTTGCGATCGGTCGAGAGGAAGGCCGGCTGCCCGGGTGGGGTCACCGAACCGGTCTGGGTCAACTCGCCCGTCTGCTGGTTGATGCTGTGGCTGGTAATCTCGGGGACCTCGCGATGGCCGGCATACAGGGTCTGCCGGTCGGGGCTGATGGCCAGCAGCGACGGCCCGCCGGAAACGATCTCCTCGCCAGCGATGGTCAGGGCGCCGCTGGCTTCGTCCATGGTGAAGATGGACACCTTGTTGTCGTCCTGGGCTGCAACGTACACGTAGGTTGCCATTGATGCTGCCTCCTGTTTGCGTGTGCGACGACTCTGGCTGAATGACGATGGATGTCTACAAAGAATGGATGTCAGCGAAGCAGGGTTTCCGCCATGCTCTCCAACTGCTGGTTCATCTCCTCCTCAGAGTCGGAGTGGTTGGGCCATACGCAGACCCGCAGCGCGCCGGCGTTGAGGAAGTCGTCGACGGTCTGGCGGGTGGTATCCGGTGCCTGCCCGAACACGGAGATGGTGATGGCCTCCGGGTCACGGCCCCGCTCGGCGGCCAGAGTGTCCAGCTGCTTGCGGCTGTCCTCAATCTGTCCGGGGGTCGCGCGGTTGGGCAGCCAGCCGTCGCCGTAGCGCACCACGCGGCGCAGCACGTTGCGGGCGTTGCCGCCCAGCAGAACGGGAGGGTGCGGATCCTGGGCGGGCTTGGGGTACATGTACACCGGTGGGAAGTTATAGTAGCGGCCGTGGAATTCGGCTTGATCCTCGGTCCAGAGGGCCTTCAGAGCGCCCACCGCCTCCTCGGTCTGGGTCCAGCGGTGGTCGAAGTCGCCGCCCATCATTTCGGTCTCCTCTCGGTTCCAGCCGGCCCCAATGCCGAAAACGAAGCGACCATTGCTGTGCTGGTCCAGCACCGAGATCTGTTTGGCGAGAATCAGTGGGTTGCGCTCAGGCAGCAGAGTGATGCCAGTGCACAGCTTGATCCTCTCAGTTACAGCCGCGGCCATCGCCAGGGACATGTAGGGATCAGAAAAGTGGCGGTAGGTCCAGGGGATCTCGCCGCCGGTAGCCGGGAAGGGGCTCTCGCTGTTGACGGGCAGAATGGGGTGCTCGTGGTACCAGATGGATTCGAAACCAAGTTCTTCGACCTTCTTGGCGATGAACGCCGGGTCGAGGGTGTAGGCCGGCAGCGGGACGATTATTCCTACGGACATTACCTTGCTCCTTTGCGGCAGCGTTGCGAACGATCTGCGAAATCATTTGTGATAGTGTGTCGAAGTTTATCAGACCCGGTCGACAATGACAGCGCGCTCGCGCAGGATTGCCGGGCCTTTCCAAAGTCATTGCGACGAGCGGAGCGACGTGGCAATCCCGTCGATGCAACAAGGATTTCCCGTACGAGTCATGCTCCCGGAGCGAGGTTGCCGCGCTGCGCTCGCAATGACAAAAGCTACTTTGGAAAGGCCCTGGCAGGATTGGGAGGCTATCGGCTCTTCGCTTCGAGCAGTTTCCCCGCCAGTTGCCGGGCCGCGCCCAGGTCATGGACAAAGCGCTCAGCCGGAACGCGCCGGAACACGTTCAACGACCGCAACGTCTCGTCCACCGGACCGGAAAGGTTAAGAACGATGCATTCCGTTTTGGCAGCGGCGGCGGCGTCGATCAATCTTTCGATGATCAGCGCCGCGCTGTCGTCCATGTGCACGGTATTGGAAAAGTCAAATATGGTGACCTCGTGCTCCTGAATATCCGAGCCTATCAACCAGGCCAGCTCGTTGGCGGAGGCGAAGGAAAATTCGCCGCGCAAATCGACCAGGCCCACCCGGGCCTGAAACTCATCGACATCGTCCGCGTTGGTGTCGCTGGGGAAAAACTCCCGATCCAGCAGCGGCACTGATATCACCCGTCCCAGCTCACGTTGTTCCCTGGCTCGTGCCCGCGCGAATCCGGCTACGATCAGCCCGATGGCGATGGCCGTGATTAGATCGACGAACACCGTCAGGACCAGGGTGAGCGCCATCACCAGCAGGTATTCCCGCTGGACGTGACGAATTCGGGTGAGGAGCCTCCAATCGATGATGTCCCAACCGACCTTGATCAGTATGCCGGACAATGCGGCCACCGGTATCGGTTCCGCGATCCATCCCAGACCCAGTACCAGGGCGAGCAGCACCGCCGCGCAGGTCACGCCGGAAACGGGAGTGGTGCCGCCGGCCCGAACGTTCACGGTGGTGCCCGACGGCGCGCCCGCGCCGGGAAGAGCGCCCAGCACCCCCGCGGCCATATTGGCGATGCCCTGGCCCAACAGCTCCCGGTTGGGCCGAGTGCGGGTGCGAGTGAGCGTGTCGGCCACCAGTGAGGCCACAAGACTGTTGACGGAGCCAATCAGCGCCAGCGTCAACGCCGGCTGTATGGCGGACAACAGCAGATCCGGCGCCAGCTCCGGCAGATACAGCTCGGGCAATCCCTGCGGCAGTCTCCCGATGGTGGGGGCATCGTGCAACCACAGCGCGGCCATCGCTGTCCCGACAAACAGGGCCAACAGCGGGCCGGGTAAGAACCGACCCAGCCGGCGCGGCCAGAACACGCAGATCGCCAGGCACACCGCGCCAACAATTACGGCGTGCAGGTTCAGCCCTAAAACCGCCGCCGGCCAGACGCGGATGATGCCAAGCAGTCCTCCTGGGGCAGCAGGCGCTCCCAGGAATGGCAGCGTCTGAATGATTATGATGATGATGCCAATGCCGGAGGTAAACCCGGCGATCATCGAATAGGGGGTGTAGTTGATGAACCGGCCCACCCGCAACAGCCCCAACGCAACTTGGATCACCCCCGCCAGCATGACGATGGTGAAGGCTTCGGCCGGGCTCTGGGCGTGCTGGGTCAGCACGACCATCATCGCCACCGTCATGGCAGCGGTCGAGTACGCAATTCGGGCCGGTGTCCCACCGAAGACCGCCGCCAAAAACCCGACGGCGATAGCCCCGTACATGCCGGCGACGGGACCCAACCCCGTGGCCACGCCGTAAGCCAGCGCCATGGGAAGCACTGTCGCGGCGGTGGTCACGCCACCGAACAGATCCCCCGAAAGGGCACGCGGGCTGTACGCCAGGCGAACCGGAATTCGTCGATTGCGCAACAACGGACGTAGCCGCCGAATTCAGATCGTAGTTGCTAGCGACCGGACCTGATCCACTCGGCGACCCGTTCGCCGATCATGATTGTGGTGCAGTTGGTGTTGGCGCGGATGACGTCCGGCATCACCGAGGCATCGGCGACGCGCAGGGACTCGATGCCGTGGACTCGGCAGTGCTGGTCGACTACTGCCATAGGGTCGCTGTCCGGTCCCAATTTGCAGGTGCCGGAGAGGTGCTGGCCGATGCAGACCTCGCGCAGCATCCAGTTGTCCAGTGTTTGGTCGGACTCCAAATCCGCCTCGGTGGGCGAGATCAGACCGTCGTAGATGTTGCGGAATTGCTCGTGATCCAACAGGCGGATGACGATGCGAACCGCCTCACGCATTCGCTCCCGATCCCAGTCAGCCTCCAGGTAACGGCAGTCGATGTGGGGCTGAACGTCGGGGTCGGTGGACTGAAGGGTCAGCTCGCCGGCGCTTTCGGCAAGTTCCATCATGCAGGTTACGCGGATGCCCTCGTTGTCGTATGGATCGCCTCCCAGAGGCGTCGAAAAAGACGAGGGGAAAATCTGCATATCGTTGCGGGCATCGGAACCGCTGGCGGTGTAACGCAACACGGTCTGGATGCGCGGCGCATCGGGATCGAGCGGGAAGTCGTCCTTCACCTTGACCCGGACGGGCACCAGGGGATGATCGCGGAGGTTCTTGCCCACGCCGGGCAGGTCCTTGACCACGGGTATGCCCAGGGCGCGCAATTCCTCAGCCGGGCCGACGCCGGACAGCATCAGCAGCTGCGGCGAGGCGATGGCGCCAGCGCACAGGACGATCTGCTCCGCCTCGATCTGGAAGGTTTCGCCGCCGCTCTCTACCTGGACGCCGACCGCCCGTTGCCCTTCGAAGAGGATCCGATGAACGCGGACGTTGGCGCGTATGGTCAGGTTGAGGCGATGACGGTTGGGGTTCACGTAAGTCAACGCGGTGCTCATGCGCACGCCGTTGGGGTTGTTCATCGGAAACGGGCCGACGCCGGTGGAATCGGGATGGTTGTGATCGTAGACCTCGGCGTACCCGACGTTGGTGCAGGCCTGGACGAAGGCTTCCTGCAAGGGCAGCCAGTTCTCTCTCCGGTGGCGTCGCACGGGGATTGGACCGTCGAAGCCATGGAAATCGTCGGTGATGTCGGTATCGGTTTCCTGCTTCCGGAAGTAAGGGAGCACGTTGATGTAGCTCCACTCGTCGTTGCCCCAGGAAGCCCAGCGGTCATAGTCCTCGGGGACTCCGCGCAGGAACACCTGCCCGTTGATGGCGCTGGTCCCGCCGACCACGCGTCCGCGCGGGACGTTCACCGGCTCGGTCTGCAAGGGTGTGCCGGTGCCGACGAAGGACCAGTTGTGCGGGGCGCCCATCTCCGAGGCGCGGGGAGCGTAGCCGAACTTGAGGTCGTCGGGCGTCTGCTCCAGGTCGGGATAGTCGGGACCCGCTTCCAGCAAAAGGACGGAGCGGGAGGGATCCTCGGACAGACGGGTTGCCATGGTGCCGCCGGCGGAACCGGCCCCAATCACGATGACGTCATACTTCATTCTGACACTCCTTACCCGATAATCATCATTCCGGCCCCGATTACCGTCATTCCGGCGAAAGCCGGAATCCAGGGGCACATGGTCAACCTATCTAGATAGCAGACAGAAACTCGTCGGTGGTCATCACGGTGCCCTGGCGCGGGTAGACCTTCTCGGTGAGCACCCGGTGCACCTCTGGGTCACCGTCAGAACAGGCATCGGACAGCACGCTGAAACTGTAATTGATGTCCACCGCCCAGCGCACCGAGGACAGCACGCACCCGCTGGTCGCCACGCCCATGATCACCAGGTTGTTGCGCCCCATCTCGCGCAGGGTTACGTCCAGCGCGGTCGTGGAGAAAGGACCCGGGCGGACCTTGGTGATGACCATTTCGCCCTCTGCCGGAGTGACTCCCTCGTGTAGTTCCACATCAGGCGCGTACTCGGCGAATGGCCCGCCGCGATGCACCACGTATATTACCGGGATGCCGGCCGCCCGGGCGCCAGCCAGAGCCCTGGCCGCGTTTTCGACAACGGCAGCAGGTTCCGCGGCCACATTCGCAATGATGCGCTGCTGGAAATCCATGATCAAAACGGCGGTGCGTTCAGCGTCGATACGCGTCGCTTGCTGGGTCATAATCTCCCTCCCATCAAGGGGTCACTGGGGTTGTCGGTTCAGCCGTATTATAGCGTCGGCCCGGTGGAGCGGCCCGAGCATTGGCGCGCACATTAGCACGTTGACGACGCGCCGATGCCAGAAAAAACACAGGGGCGAACCACCATTCACCCCTGCATGGATATTGGTCGCGCGACCTGGCTACAGGTTCAGCGGATGTTCCTCGTAGTCCTTGACCTTGTCGTACACCTGCACGCGATGACGGCTGGACTCAAGGACGAAGATGCGGTCGTTTTCGTCGACCCGCACGGACACCGGTCGGCGGAAACGCCATTCGGGTTCCAGGTCCACGCGCCGGCGCGCCTTGACGATATCGGGGTTGGCGTCGATATAGGTCTGGGTCCACGGGGACGGCTGCTGCGCGTCACCCACCAGCGACGTGATAAACCGTCCATCCGCAGCGTACACCTGCAGGCGGTGGTTGCCCCAGTCGGTAACGTACACGTCGCCCTCGGAATCGACCGCGACGCCGGTGGGGCCGTGCAGGTCGCCAACGCCAGACGTCGGAGACGCCTCGAACTTCTGCAGGAAGTTGCCGTCGGCGTCGAACTTTTGCACGCGGTTGTTCTTCCAGTCGGCGACGTAGATACTGCCGGCATCGTCCAGGCACAGGCCCCACGGCAGGTTGAACTTGCCGTCGCCGTCGCCTCGCTTACCGAATGAGCCGAGGTGCTTCCCTTCTTTGGTGAACTTCTGCACCCGATGGTTCTGGCTGTCGACCACCAAGACGTTCCCATCGGAGTCGAAGGCCATGCCGCAGGGGCCGTTCAGCTGCCCCTTGTCGTCCCCGCCCTCGCCCCAACAAGACAGGAACGCTCCTTCGGGGTCGAAAACGGACACGCGGTTCAGGAAGTCATCGGATGCGTAGACGTTGCCGTCGTCATCCAGCGCAATGGAGCGCGGCCAGACGAACTGGCCATCTCCACGTCCGAAGGCGCCAAACTGTCCGAGGAACTGGTGATCCAGGGTCACGCGGCTTACGCGCTGGCCCAACTCCTCAGCGCCGCGGTTCAGCACGTACATCGTGTCGCCCGCCAGCGCGAAATCCTGCGGTGACCAGAAACCCTGACCGGACATGCCATACATGCCGATGCAATAGCTGTAGTCGAAAACCCGCCCGGCGGCCACTGTGGTTAGCATAGTTAGACCTCCCTCGCTTTGAATCGAAACTCCTATACGAAGTCCAACTGCTCGAAGTTGCCGCCCACGATGGGCACTGCGTCCAGACCCAGCCACTTCTCGATGACGGTGGAGTAAAGCCCGCGGAAGTCGTAGTTGGGTTCAAGGTCGCCCTGCGTGAGATCCTCGGGGCGAAGGGACGGATAGGCGCTGTAATGGCCACCCTTGACCTGATTTCCGATTACGAAGGCCGCGCCGCCGGCGCCGTGGTCGGTGCCGGTGCCGTTGTCCTTGACGCGACGACCGAACTCGGTGAAGAGCACCATGATGAGGTTGTCACCGGCGTCGTGCTCGGCCATGTCGTCGAAGAAATCGCCGATGGCGGCAGACATGTCGGTCCAAAGCTTGGTGTGCATTGGCGGCTGGTTGAAGTGGGAATCGAAGCTGCCGTGCTGGGTGTAGAACAACTGGGTGCCCAGGTCTGCCAAGTAAACCTGTGCTATGTCGCGAAGGTACTTGGCGATGGGAGTGTCCGCGTACTCGACGGTTGACGAGTACTGCTCCGGGGCGGAGCGGACAATATCGGCCCCCTTCAGGGCGTCCCGCCCGGTTTGGCCCAGGTAGTCCATCACCGCGCCGGTGCCGACGGTGGGGGAATACATTCGGGCGAACCGGTCCAGCAACTGGTCTCGCTCAGCCTCAACGGGTACGCTGGACAGCACCCCGTAGGACTCCAAGCTGGACACTGACGTGACCGGCGTGCCACGCAGCGCCAACGCCCGGGGCAGACCCTGGCCGAAGTTGACGCCCTTGAGGACGTTTTCGCCCGTGGGATCGAGGTCGCGGATTACGCGGCCGGCCCAGCCTTCGGTTCCAACGATGTCCGGCTCACAGGTGTGCCAGATGTCCATGGAGCGGAAGTGGGAGCGCGGGGAATTCTCATAGCCGATGCCGTGGACTATGGCCACCTTGCCCTCATCCCACAGCTGCTTGATGCGGCCCATCTGGGGATTGAAACCCAGCTCATCATTGATCGGGATCACCTTATCGGCGGGGATACCGACTTTCGGGCGCGCGTCGTGATAGTGGCCGTTGGTGTAGGGGATGATCGTGTTCAGGTAGTCGTTGGCTCCGGTCATCTGCAGGATCACCACCACCGGATCTTTCGTCGTAGTTGTCATTTTGTTCCTCCGTGCTCAGCCAGGCAGCTATCTGGGCGCCCGGCCCGACCGATTGCCGATGGTAGTGGATTAAGCGAACTGGAAATCTCGCGACGCCGCGATCAGGGCCAGCATCACGCCTACCCGTTTTTCGGAATGCGCGATGTCTTCCTGGCTATCCCACCGAAGTTCGCCCTCGCCGCGGGCTTGGTCGAGCAGCTCGGCCCGGGTCCCGTCGCTGACTTCCAACGGGCCCACGAGCTCGAGGCAGGCTTCTACGAGCTCGTCCGCACTCAGGTTTCCGCGATCCCGAAGGGTGTCCACCATGGAGCGGACGCCCGGGAGTGAAACGTCGCCGAGCAGGCCGGCGGCGAAATTGACGCGACGCACCAGCGCGCCGCCGTCGATCCACTCGCTTCCGGTGTGCCAGCTCTCGACGCTGGGCGGGTTCAGCAGTTCCTGACCCTGGTAACCGCACTCGAAAGCCAGCGAGTTGAAACCGGGGCGCGGTTGGTTGAAGTTGCCGGCCAGGCGGGCGGTGCTGATCACCAGTTCCGCAGGGCTCTTGACCCGGCTGAAGCGGGCCTGTTTGAAGAAATCAGAGTTGAACAGGACGCGCAGCATGAAGCGGATGTCGCCGTCCGATTCGTTGTAGGCCGCAACCAGCTGATCAATGGCGTCGGGATCGTTGGGCGGCGTGATGTTCCAGCTGGGAACCTGCGGCTCGTCGGCAACGAAGAAGTTGTAGAGGTGCCGAGCCAGGAAGCGGGCGCTGGCCGGCTGCTCAACCACGAGGTTGATGATGTCCTGGCCGTTGAAGTTCCCGGTGTGCCCCAGGAAGGTCTTCTCGCCGTCGTCGTGGTCCTCGGGACGATACTCGAAATTCCAGTAGAAGCGACCCAGTGGGTTGCGGGGGATCTTCGGCCCGATGGTCCAACCCGTGAAAGCGCGGCTGGCTTCCTTTATGTCTTCCTCGGAGTAGTTGCCCACCCCCATGGAGAAGAGTTCAAGCAACTCACGGCCCCAGTTCTCGTTGATGGCGCCGCGATGGTTGCCGTTGTTGTCCAGCCAGAAAATCATGGCGGGGTTCTGCGCCAGTTCCAGCAGGATATCTCGGAATTTCCCGAGGCCACAACGCCGGAACATGGCGATCTGCTGGGTCAACTCCGGCGGGTTGTCCACCTTGGAGTTACCCGTGGCGAAAAGCTGGTGCCAGAACAGCGCCATCTTCTCTTCCAGCGGCCGTTCGGTGTTGATCATGCGGTAGACCCAGTCCGCCTGGTTGAGCGGAGGGCCCAGAGCGCCTTCGTAACCGGGCATGAACCGGTACAGCATTTCTTCGTCCACCGGCTCGAATTGCTCGGGATTGAGCAGGTCCTCCACGGCAGCTTCGTACCCACGGCCAGCTTTGTCCGTCAACTCGTCGTGGGTCGCACCGAATCCGGCTCTCCGCATCAGGTGACCCATCAACGCAATGTCTTCCCGATTCGCCATGATTATCCCTCCCACAGAGGAAGATTAGATCGCTCCCGAAGGGACTAAAGAGTCCCAATAGCTATATAGCAATACTACGTATCGCAGGATTCGATGTCAAGGAAAACGCAGCGACGCCGGCCCTCGCCGTCGAATGCCGTAACGCCTGTCGGAAACGGCGCGCCATCAACCGCCGGTTAGCGGTCGTTTCCATCGGTTAGCGGTCGTTTCCAGTAGTAGTAAACGAAGCAGTCTGTGGGATTTTGCGGTATGAAGAGGGGCATCGCGGACACCAGTTCCCATCCCGCCTCGCCGCGTTCGTTCAGGAACGTCTCGTCGACCGCGTCGACGTTCATCGGTCCCGTCCCATAGAACCCTCCGGATCTGATGGGCATCTTGTCGACCCAGTATTCCCACTTCATGTACTCGCCGTCTCCTTGAGTGATTTCAAACGAGACGCCCGCCGCGTCTGCCCACGGGCGCGCGTTCCGCAGATGCGCGGCGACCCGCGGTTACTGCCCCGCTTTGACCCAGTCGGCGCAGCGTTCGCCGATCATGATCGTGGTGCAGTTGGTGTTGGCGCGGATGACATTGGGCATTACGGAGGCATCAGCCACCTTGATTCCCTCCAGGCCGTGTATGTTCAGGCGCTGGTCGACCACCGCCATCGGGTCGCTGGACGGCCCTATTTTGCATGTGCCGGAAGCGTGGGTGGTATTGAACACTGTTTGCCGCATCCACTGATCCAGGGCCGCATCAGACGCGAGGTCCTCCTCAGACGGTTGAATGACGTGAGCCACGATGGGGCCAAAAGCGTCGTTCTCCAGCAGATTCAGGCTGAGGCGAACGGCCTCGCGGAGCCGTTCGCGGTCGCGCTCCAGTTCCAGGTAGCGATAATTCAGCGAGGGCTGGACGGAGGGATCGTTGGCGGAGAGGCGCACCTCTCCCGCTCCGTCGGCCAACTCCAGGATGCACTGAATCCGCACGCCGCCGGCCTCGAAGGGGTCTGCTCCGCCGATAGGCGTCGAGAAGGAGGACGCCGTGATCTGCATATCGTTGCGGTCCGGTGAGCCGCTCGCCGTGTAACGCAGCGCGGTCTGGGTGCGCGGCGCAAGGGGATCCTGTTCGTGGTCATCCCGCACCTGGCAGATGACGGCCACAATCGGATGGTCGCGCAGGTTCTGGCCCACGCCAGGGAGTTCGTGAACCACGGGAATGCCCATTTCGCGCAAATGATCCGCCGGACCCACGCCGGAAAGCATCAGCAACTGAGGAGAGGCCATGGCGCCGGCCGACAGCACGATCTGGTCGGCTTCCACCTGCCAAACCTCACCACCGCTTTCCACTTCCACGCCCACGGCACGTTTGCCCTCGAACAGGATGCGGCGCACGATTACGTTTGAGCGCACCGTCAGGTTGAGACGGTGGCGCACCGCTCTCAGAAACGTGAGGGCAGTACTCATGCGGACCCCCTCGGGGTTGTTCATGGGAATGGGGCCAACGCCGCCCGAATCAGGGCTGTTCATGTCCGCGTCTTCAGGATAGCCAGCCTCGATACAGGACTGCACGAAGGCCTGCTGGAAAGGCAGCCATTCCTGGCGCGGAAACCGACGTACCGGAATGGGCCCCTCCGAGCCATGGAAGTCGTCACTGATGTCCATGTCGGTTTCCATTTTCCGGAAATACGGCAGCACGTTGATGAAGGACCACTCGTCGTTGCCCTCGGAGGCCCAACCGTCGTAGTCCTCAGGAACGCCGCGCAGCAGCACCTGGCCGTTGATGGCGCTGGTTCCACCAACGACCTTGCCCCGCGGCGCTGGCAGCATCTCGGTTTGGTCCGCCGAACCCTGCGCCCACCAGGTCCAGTTGTGCGGCGCGCCCTGGGTCGAGGCGTCGGGCTTGTAGCCGTATTTCAGGTCGTCGGGATAATGCTCGTATTCGGGATAGTCAGGCCCGGCCTCCAGCAACAGGATGGAGCGATCCGGGTCCTCGGCAAGACGGGACGCCACCACGCATCCTCCTGATCCTGCCCCAATCACTATGACGTCATACTTCATGGTCTCACCTGCACTTGACTGGTTCGGGCGCCCGATGCTCTACCGCGCCAGCATAATGGAACGCGCGGGGAATTGAAAAGGGTGAGAGCCGCCATTTGCTCGCAACGGCAATCCACCGGTGACCCGCGCGCGGTGTCCACGGAGTTGTCATTGTGGAGCTCGGATGACGTTCACCAGCGCAGGCCCTATAATTCGCTCGTGCGCCCGAACGCTGCGCCAGGGAGGAACCCATGAACTTCGGAATGTTCACTGACTTTCACATCGGCGAAAACCGGAGCCAGGCCGAGGCTTTCGACGAGTCTTTCGCGCAGATCGCCGACGCGGAGGCCATGGGCTTCGACACGGTGTGGCTCGCCGAGCATCACTTCAGCCCCGAGCGCGCGGTGCTCGCGTCGCCGATGGTGATCGCCAGCGCCATCGCCGCGCGCACGGAGCGGATCCGCACCGGACTGGCCGTGCAGGTTCTGCCCCTCACCAACCCCCTGCGGGTTGCCGAGGAGGCCGCCACCGTCGACCACATCAGCAAGGGCCGGTTCGAATTCGGCATCGGCCGCAGCGGGCTGACCAAGTATTACCAGGGCTACAACATCCCCTATTCGGAGAGCCGCCCGCGGTTCCTCGAAGCCCTGGACATCATCATGCAGGCGTGGAAAAGCGACGAGTTCTCGTACGAAGGGCAGTTCCACTCCTACCAGGACGTGGCGGTGGTGCCCAAGCCGTTCCAGCAGCCCTACCCGCCGGTGCGGGTGGCCGTGGCCGGAGAGGACACCTTCCCACTCATCGGGAAGATGGGCCATCCCATCTTCGTCAGCGCGAACGCCGGGCGGGAGCAGTTGAAGGCGCGGATCGCGTCCTACGAGGAAGCGCGGGCCGCCGCCGGTCATACCGGACCCGCCGACATCGCGGTGCGCATCCCGGTGTACGCCGCCGAAACCACCGAGCAGTCGCATTCCGAACCGGAAGCCAGCGCGATGTCAGCGATCCAATACGCAGCCAGCGAACTGGTGAAAACCGCCGCCAGCGAGGAGACGGCCGAGCGCATCCGGCGCACCGCCAACACACCTTACTCGGATGTGCTGCAACAGCGGGTGGTGTTCGGCACGCCGTCCGAGATCGTCGAGCGGTTCAGGGGCTTCCAGGAAGACTTCGGCGCGACGGGCGTGGTGATGGAAGTCAACTACGGCGGACGGATCCCCTACGACCGGGTCAAGAACTCGCTGCGCCTCATCAGCGAGGAGGTCATGCCTCACTTCAAATAGGCATTGAACCTTTGCGATTAAACACTGTAGGGGCGAATGATTATTCGCCCCTACTCTATTGCCGCTCGGCGAGACCTGCGACGCTCAGCGCAGGTTCCAGCAAATCGCGCTAGTGCGCGGCTCCCGCCAAAGCCGCCTGGGCGGCGAGTTCCTCGTCCCACGGGCCCGGCATCCGACCCTTTTCGGTGCCGCCAATCATGTAACCGCTCTCGTCGTGGCCCCACTGCTCACGCGGCATCTCATAGGACAGCTCGATTCCGTTGCCGTCAGGATCGCGAATATAGATGCCGATGGCGTGGCCATGGTCGGACACGCGCTGGATGGGGATGTTCTTTTCCTTGACCCGGTGGTAGAGCTCCTTGAGGTCGTCCAGGCTATCCATGTACCAGGCCATGTGGTTCAGTCCCACCTGCCCGCCCTGCGGACCCATCGCGTTTTCGCCCACTTCGGTGAGGGCGATCTCGTGGGAGTTCCCCAGGTCGGCGGACATGAAGGCGGCCCGGCCCGGGAAGAACCCGTAGGTGTGGAGTCCCAGCAGGTCCTCGTACCAGTCGCGCGCTTTTTCCGCATTCCGCACGAAAATGTTGACGTGCCCCAGATTTCTCGGCGTGTAACCCATAATACCCTCCTTATCCATAGTCAGATTCGGCACCAGTGGCGCAATGATAACAACGGTGTCGTTCGAAATAAAGAGGCAAGACATGTCGGTGTCACTACGGCGCCGTCACACGCTCAAGGCCTTTCCAAAGTAACTTTTGCCATTGCGAGCGCAGCGCGGCAATCTCGCTCCGGGAACATGATCCAGACGCGAAAGCCTTGTTGCATCGACGGGAATGCCACGTCGCTCCGCTCCGCACAATGACTTTGGAAAGGCCCTGCCACACTCCGAGCCCGGCTTGCCGCATCCGATGACAGGTGCTAGAATCGTTGCACGCTGGTTGACTTGTCCCAGCGCTTTGCTCCCCTGTAGCTCAGCGGTAGAGCGGGCGGCTGTTAACCGCTAGGTCGTAGGTTCGAATCCTACCGGGGGAGCCATTTCATGTCAGCGGTGCGTGCTGCCAGATCGGCGAAAGGGCGGCAGCGCGGGAACCGTGTTGTGATCCCCTGCCTTTTCTGTTGCTGGGATGCCCCAATAAATGTAACATTTGTTTGTTCATACCGACCCGTAGGTTTGGAGGAGATATATGCACACCATAATCAAGAAATGTGCTGTTTTGGTCGCCATCGCGACACTGACCACGATTGTAGCGGCCTGTGGTGGAGGCAACGGTGAAGCGCCGGCAGCCCCTGCCGCTCCGGAACAGCCCACTACCCCCGCGCAACAGCCGGCCGGCGCCGCCGCCGAGCAACCCACCCAGGCTCCCGCCATGTCCGACGAGCCTTTCCGTGTCGGCGTTATGGAGTCGCTCACGGGCCCCGGCGAGACCTACGGAACGGTGTCCGTACAGGCCAAGCAGATGGCAGTCGACGAGATCAACTCGGCCGGCGGCATCAACGGCCGCATGCTCGAACTGATCGTCGAAGACTCCAAGTGCTCCGCCCAGGACGCCATCACGGCGTACAACAAACTGACCGACGTGGACGGTGTGAAGATCATTCTCGGCACTTCGTGCAGCGGCGCGATGCTGGGCGCGGCCCCCCTGGCCGAGGGGGACGGCGTGATCCTCTTCTCCGGACTCGCGACCAACCCTGACATCGCCCACGCGGGGGACTACATTTTCCGCACGTCCATGAACGACCTGCAGCTGGGCATCGACACCGGCAACGTGATCCGTGCCGACGGCGCTCAACGCCTGGCCACCATCACGGAAACCACCGACTACGCCGAGGGCGTGCGTCGCACCACTGCGGAGCAGTTCGTCTCTTTGGGCGGCGAAATCGTCGCCGAGGAACGATACGCCTCGGACGTGACCGACTTCCGCACCCAGTTGACCAAGATTTTGAACGCCAACCCGGACGCAGTGCATATCGCCGCCCAGTCGGAGTTTTCCGGTGGCACGGTGGTGAAGCAGATCCGCGAGTTGGGATACGAAGGCCCACTGTATTCTGAAATCGTGCCGGTGGGTGCGACTGCCCTTGAAGTCGCCGGCGAATCGGCGACCGGGTTGAAAGCCGTCATCGCCGAGCTCGATCCTGCCAACAGCAAGAGCCAGGAGGTTCTCAACAACTTCCGGGCGCGTTACGACTATGTGACGTTGCCCTGGTACCTGGCCTCCGGCTATGACGACGTGTACATCACGGCAGAATGCCTGAAGATGACCGGAGACGACCAGGACGCCGACGGGTTCCGGGATTGCCTGTACGGCATCACCTGGAGCGGCGCGATCGGCGAAGATTACAGCTTTGACGCTAACGGTGAGGTAGTCGGCCTGGCCAATGCTGTTGTCGAGGTCCTCCCCGAAGGCGAGCGCACCGCCGACAACAACGGCTACCGCATCCTGGGCTCCGCGCCCGGCGCGGATGCCGCCGCGGCTGCTCCCGTCGCAATGCCCGCCGAGCCCTTCCGCATCGGCGCGATGGACGCCCTGACCGGTCCGGCGGAGACCTACGGCAACCCGATCATCCAGGCCAAGCAACTGGCGGTGGAAGAGATCAACGCGGCCGGCGGCATCGACGGACGCATGCTGGAACTGATCCCCGAGGACTCCAAGTGCGCCGCGCAGGACGCCATCACCGCCTACAACAAGCTGACCGACGTCGACGGCGTGAAGATAATTCTGGGAACCACATGCAGCGGCGCGATGCTGGGCGCGGCCCCATTGGCCGAGTCGGAAGGGGTGATCATGCTGTCCGCGTCGGCCACCAGCCCCGACATCGCGACGGCGGGCGACTACATCTTCCGCACGGCGATAAACGACAGCCAGCTGGGGATCGACACCGGCAACACCCTCATCTCTGACGACATTCATCACCTGGCCACCATCACCGAGTCCACCGACTACGCTGAGGGCGCCCGCCGCACCACCGTGGCTCGTCTGGAGGAGCTGGACGGTCATGTGGTCGCCAGCGAAAGCTACACCTCGGACATCACCGATTTCCGCAGCCAACTCACGAAGCTCATCGCGGCCCAGCCGGACGGTATCTACTTGGCCGCCCAGCAGGAATTCTCCGCCGGAACCATCATGAAGCAACTGCGCGAGCTGGGTTACGAGGGGCCGATCTACTCCGAGACCGTCGCCACGGGTCCCGAAGCGTTGCGCATCGCCGGCGATGCGGCCACCGGAATGAAGGCGATCATCCCCAATCCCGAACTCTCCACGCCGGAAGGGATTGCTTTCCTGAGCAATTTTGAAGCGCGGTGGGGCAACGTCGCGACGATTCCGTGGTTCCAGGCGTCCGCCTACGATGACGTGTACATCGCCGCCGAGTGCCTAAGCCAGACTGGTGACGACCAGGATGCCGACGGGTTCCGGGACTGCCTGTATGGCATGACTCGCAGCGGAGCGATTGGCGACGACTACAGCTTCGACGCCAACGGCGATCTTGCCGGCCTCAGCAATGTGGTCGTACAGATCCTTCCGCTGTCGGAACGCAACGATGACAACCTGGGTTACGTCGTACTCGGGCAGGCTCCCACGCCTTAGCCACCGTCGAGAAGACAGCGTCCAATGACTGAGGGCCGGCCGGAATTAATCGGCCGGCCCTTTGTGCTATCATTGCCGCCACCATAACTAATATACGATGATTAATCAGACTGGCGAGGATTTCGTTGGCTAGCAACCGTGAAGGCGCCCGAGGGCTGCCCCGATTGATCAACGTACCGGGCACCCGGCTGATTGCCGCCTTGTTGACGGCTCTCGCCCTCGGTTACATTGCCTGGAAGATCGGGCAGGCTCCGCCCCAGGCCTTGCAGTTCGCGTTCAATGGACTGGCTGTGGGCGCGGTGTATGCCCTGCTGGCGTTGGGTTTCACCCTGGTGTACAGCACGGTCTGGTTCTTCGACCTGTATTACGGAGCAGCGGCCGCGCTGGGCGCGTACGGCGTCTTCTACCTGCGCACGGATCCTGCGCTGGGCAGCCGCCTGGACATCAACAGCCTTCCGGTCAACGTGATCTTCGGAGCCGTGGTCGCGGGCGTGTTCGCCTGGACACTGCACACCATGATCGAGCCGCGCCTGCGGAGACGGGCCAGTCCGGCCGTCCTGCGCACGGGCGTTGCGGTGGTCGCCGTCGCAATGGGAATTTACACTGCGATTGTGCTTTCGTATCCGGAGCACCTTCAGCTCACGTTGAGCCCGGCTGTGGGATTGGCGACGGCAGCGGTCGCCATCGCGATCACGCAAAGAGTTGCCCACAGTGTGGCCTCCCGCGTCAACGCAACCCTGGTCGCGTTGATTGCCGCCGCTCCAGCCGCGGTGTTGGGCGCGTGGTGCGGATACCTGCTGTCCGGAGCGCCCGGAGCGGGGTTGTATCTCAGCTGGGCAGTGTCGTGCCTGCTGGCCGGCTGCGTGGGCCTGGCCCTGTACCGCGGGCTCTACGTGTACATGCGGGAGCGGGCACGCTCTCCGCTGATCATGCTGGTGGCGTCGTTGGGCATACTGCTGGCGATCGCCGCGCTCATCGTTATCGTGTTTCAGAGCGCTCCCCGGCCGTTGCCGGATGCCTTCGGCAGCACTCCCTGGAACATCGGCGGCGCGCGCATCAAAGGGTTCAACGTATTTGCCATCGGCGTGGCCCTCGCCGGTTTCGCCGGCATGTGGCTCCTGCTGAAGATGACCTCCTTCGGACGCGCCGTGCGGGCCATCGGCGACGACGAAGAGGTGTCCAAGGTCGTCGGCATTAACACCACCGTGATCATTGCCGTGGTGTTTTTCATCGGCGCAATGTACGCGGCCATGGCCGGCATCTTGACCGGTCACGACACCGCCTTGCAGCCGCGCATGGGACTGCTCCTGCTGCTGAAAGGCTGGATCGCGTCGGTGGTGGGCGGCATCGGAAACTTGTACGGCGCTATCGTGGGCGGGTTCGTGCTGGGGCTGGTGGAGCAATTCGGCATCTGGGACCTGGCCGGAGAGTGGAAAGACGCCATCTCGTTCGGGTTGCTGATACTGTTCCTGTCCTTCTGGCCACAGG
Source organism: SAR202 cluster bacterium bin87 (assembly GCA_002238825.1). Taxonomy (GTDB): domain Bacteria; phylum Chloroflexota; class Dehalococcoidia; order Lucifugimonadales; family UBA3495; genus Bin87. The sequence goes on from MPNC01000012.1 coordinate 28,787, forward strand.
GCCTATTGCCGAGAAGGTGACGCAATGCCGGTGAATATTGAGGGCATCCGCGAGTTTGCCCGGCTCGCACGAGAACCTAGCGAGTTGGTTCGTCACGCCCGCGGCAACATCGGTCTGTGGCTGACTTTGATCGCTGTGGCGGCAGCGGCGGTGTTTATGCTGATGAGCGGCACCAAGTTCGCCGTGGGCGCCGCTACGCTTTTCGCGATCTGGGCTATCTTGGCGGTAAGCCTGAACCTCGTGGTCGGATATACGGGCCTGCTGTCTGTGGGACACGTCGGCTTTTTCGGCATCGGGGCATACACTATGGCCGTACTTACTTCGGAGGCCCCGTACGAACAGTTACGCACAGGAGTGATCCCTACCTTCGGCTGGCCCTTCTTCGCGGTGTTGCCACTGTGCATCGTCCTGGCCGGATTGGCAGCCCTGATTGTCGGCGTGGTGTTCAACCGATTCCGCGATGACATCTTTGTTTTGGTGTCCTTCGGCTTCGCAATAATCGCCTATAGCGTGTTCCTCAACCTGCGGAGCGTCACACGCGGGGCGTTCGGAATTCACGAAATAGTCCGACCCCAGATCGGCGCGTGGACATTCGACGGGAATGTGGCATTTTTGCTGCTGGCGCTGGTGTTCTTGGGTTTCGTAATGCTGATATCGTGGTTTATCACAACGTCATCTTTTGGGAGGGTCCTCACCGCAATTCGCGAAGACGAGCAGGCCATCGAAGTGTTTGGCTATCAAGCCACTCATTTCAAGCTGGCGGTCTGGGTGATTTCTGCGATGATGGCCGGGCTCGCGGGCGGCCTGTTCGCCAGTTGGACAAGGTTCATCGACCCTAACTCGTTCATCCTCCTCGAGTCAGTTCTGCTGGTGTCCATCGTGATCCTGGGCGGCCTGGCCAGCATCTGGGGTTCCCTGCTGGGCGCGATGGCGTTCGTGTTGCTGGAGGAGGGTATGCGCTTTTTGCCCTTCATTCCCACGGAGTACACCGGCCAGGCGCGCCAGGTGGTCCTGGGAATACTCCTGGTGCTGCTGATGCTGTTCCGGCCACAAGGACTGGTGGGGAGGTTCCGGCTATGACCGCGAATAACGAGGCTCTGGCCCTGGAAACTGACAGCATCTCCAAGCACTTCGGCGCGGTTAGGGCCGTTGACGAATTGAGCCTGTCGATCCCGCGCCAGGGCACCACCAGCATCGTCGGACCCAACGGTTCCGGCAAGTCGACGCTGGTCAACCTGCTCAGCGGCGTGCTCCCCCTGGACGGCGGCATGGTGATCATCGACGGAGCCGGCTTGCGGGTCGTGCATGCCCACGAGACGCCGGCGCACGGTCTGACCCGGACTTTCCAGGAGGTCAGGCTGTTCGACCAGATCACCGTCTGGGACAACATCATGGTGGTGCTGACCGAACGCAAGCTGTTCCCGTCGCTGCTGGAGCGCGTCCGGCCGGCCAACCGTCGGAAAGCCCAGGATATCCTCGAGTCGGTCGGCATGTGGGAAAAGCGAGAATCGATGGCCATGGAACTGTCCTACGGACAGCGCAAGCTGCTGGAAATCGGACGCGCCATGGCAATGGATGTACAGACCTACCTCTTCGATGAGCCGTTCGCGGGTCTCTTTCCGCAGATGCTGGAGCGGGTCAAGGACATCATGAAACAGATGCGCGCCGACGGCTACACAATCGTTTTTGTGTCCCACAACATGGACATCGTTCGGGAACTGTCCGACCGCATCATTGTGCTGGACAGCGGAACCCTGCTGGCCGCCGGCGACGTGGAACCGGTGCTGGGCAGCGAAGAAGTTATCGAGGCATACCTGGGGGCATGATGACGTCTGCGTCCGCACGCACCATGAATCAGGCTGACCAGAACGGCGCGGCTCCTCTCCTGGAACTGGTCGGGATATCGGTGGAGTACGGCGCGGTCCGGGCGTTGGACGACATCTCCATGGGCGTCCAAAAGGGCGAAGTGGTGGCGGTGATGGGTCCCAACGGGGCCGGCAAGTCCACCGTGCTCAAGGCGGTGATGGGTCTGGCGCCGGTGGTGTCCGGCCAGGTGTACTGGCGTGAAAAGCCGCTGGCCGCCGCCACCCACGAGATCGTCAAGGAAGGGATAGCGTTCGTGCCCCAGGGCCGGCGGGTGTTCACCCACCTGACGATCACCGAGAACCTCGAAATGGGCTGCATCTATCTCAACGACCGGGCCGAGAAGGCGAACCGGCTCGATTCAGTGATGGAACTGTTCCCGGTGCTCCATGAAAAGCGCAAGGACATGGCCAGCGCGATGTCCGGCGGCCAGCAGCAGATGCTGGCCCTGGGTCGAGGGCTGATGGCCTCGCCGGAGGTTCTGCTGCTGGATGAGCCGACCCTGGGCCTGGCGCCGATCATCGTCAAAGAGGTCTTCGAAAAGGTTGCCGAAATCAGCGAGCGCCTCGACACCACCATCATGGTGGTTGAGCACAACATCAAGGGCGTGCTGGACATCGTAGACCGGGCCTACGTTCTGGACAAGGGAACCGTGGTGCATAATGGCACGCCCGAGTCCATCAGGGAGACCGACATACTGACCCAGGTGTTCCTCGGCAGCGCGTAGGCATCGGCAGATGCGGCTGAAATAATGTGGGGCGGTCCGTAGTCTTCGTGGGCCAGCGGTTCGTTCCTCCAGTCAACAGCTAAGATACGCCGAACCTGCGCTCTAAACTCGGTTGGCCAATTGCCGAACCGTTTCATCGACTAGATCTTGGGCCCGTGGTCGCATTTGTCGATACCGGCGGAGCAACGTCTGCTCCCGGTCGGCCAAATCCCGTGGCGATGTGTCACAATCTTCCGGTTGCAGATAGTCGCCGATGAGCATCACCTGAATTGGCGAAACGCCGGCCGCCTTCGCCAGGGCCATGAGGCTGGCGCATGATCCCCTCCCAGATTCCTCAATGGCGCTGACCGCACTTGGACTGAGACCAGCCTTCATTGACCACTGTCGGGCACTGGGGAATTGCCTCCCCGGACCGTACATGGCCCGCACCCATTCGATGAGTGCCTCGTTCCGTTCGCGCAAATCGCGGGGCATACTTACCTCCTAATACTGTCGCGGGATATTCTGATCGACTGCTCTAGAAAACTTGCGATGCGTGACTAATATTGTCAATACCATTTGATTATTTGGTTGCCAAGTCCGAAAAAGCGAAAAAAGGGCCACGGCGATGTTGCCGTGGCCCTGCTTTCGAACGGCTGCGCTGAGCGATCAGAGTTCGCCGGCAAACATGGCGGTCTGCTTGGAGAAGATCTGCACCCGATGGCGCGGAGCTTCGAGCACGAAGACACGACCGTCATCACCGACTTCGATGGCGATGGGGCCCTGGAATTCGCCTTCTCGTTCCGACAGCCCCAGGGCGCGCTCGCGGGCCCGGACGATGGTCGGATCCAGGTAAACGCGCTCCGCGCCCCACTTGGATAGTCCGGCCTGCCCGTGCATAGCAGTGATGTAGCTGCCGTTGGCGCGGAAGACCTGGACGCGGTCGTTCCTGTAGTCAGTGACGAAGATATGGCCGTCCTTATCCACCGCCACGCCCGTGGGCCGGCTAAATTCGCCCTCTCCATCGCCTGAGGACCCGAACTTCATCAGGAACGTGCCATCGGGAGAGAACTTCTGAATGCGGTCATTGCGCCAGTCGGCCACGTAGACGTCGCCGTTGTGGTCGATCTCGATTCCCCAAGGGTGATCGAACTCGCCATCGCCGGTGCCCTTCCGGCCCCATCCGAATTTGAACTGCCCATCTTTCGTGAACACCGAAACCCGGTGGTTGCGGCTTTCCACCACGTACAGGTTGTCGTCCTTGTCGAACGCCAGCCCGGCGGGCCGATCGATCTCGCCTTCACCGGAGCCAGGGATGCCCCACATGCCGATCCAGTTGCCGCGCTCCTGGTCGTAGATGGAGATCCGGTTGAGCCATTCGTCGGACACATACGCGTAGCCCTTGCTGTCCAGCGCCACCGACGTCGGCCACATAAACGAGCCGTTGGGGGTGGTTTCGTCCGCGTCTTCCGGAGGAATCTTCTGGCCGAACTCGGCGACCACTTCTTCTTCGTCGGGATGGAAGACGGTGACGCGCTTGCAGGGGAAGAATGCCGGAGTCTCGGTGCCTCGGCTCAGCACGTACAGCATGCCGTTGTCGTCGCGGGTGATGGCTACCGGGTTGAAGAACCCGTTGCCGCTGCGAACTTCCTGGCGGCCGATCGTATGGCTGTATTGAAACGTTACCGGCGCGAGCTCAGTCGCAGTAACCATATTTCACCTTCCAAATTTCACGCCGTGTTTTCCGCGCGCCCGGCATTCGCAGCGTAGGGGCAGGTTATAAGCCTGCCCCCACTTCGCGACCGTTCCTGCCAGCGTCACGGACAGGGGTTGCAGATGACTACTTTATGAAGTCGAACTGCTCGTAGGAGCCCTTAAGGATCTCCTGGTCGTCCAGATCAAGCCACTTGTCCAGGATGGTGGCGTAGGTGCTGCGGAAGTCGTTGTTCCACCTCAGGTCACCTTCGTCCAGCTTGTCCGGTTCCAGGGACGGGTAGTCGCCGTAGAGGCCACCCTTGACGCCATCGCCGATCACGAAGGCCACGCTGCCCGAACCGTGGTCGGTGCCGGAACCGTTCTCCTGAACGCGGCGGCCGAACTCGGTAAAGAGAAGCATGACTACTTCTTCATTAGCGTTGTGCTCTTTCAGGTCCTGGTAGAGGTCGTTGACCGCCCGGGACACCTCGCCCCACAGCTTCGCGAAGGAGGTCGGCTGGTTGGCGTGCGTGTCGAATGCGCCGGGGTTCAGGCCGGTGTAGAGGACACGGGTGCCGAACCCGGCAGTGTGCACCTGGGCAACGTTCTTCACCCACTGTGAGAACATGTCCCCGCCGTACTCCACGCTGGAGGAATAGATCTCCGGCGCGGTGCGCAGGATGTCGGCGCCTTTCAGGGCGTCCAGGCCGGTCTGGGACAGGTACTCGTTGATGGGTCCGGAGCCGACCATGGGCGAGTACATCCGGGAGAAGATGTCCAGCGCCTCGGCGCGCTGACTCTCACCGTCGATGCCGGTCAGCACACCGTAGGTCTCCAGGCTGCCGACGGAGGCGACGGACACGCCCGGGGCTGCCAGGGCGCGGGGGAGTCCGCGGCCGAAGTTGACGGCGGTCAGGACGTTTTCCTTGTTGGGGTCAATGTCCTGGATGGCGCGGCCCAGCCAGCCCTCGCTGGACATCTTGGCCGGCTCAGCGGTGTGCCAGATATCCATGGAGCGGAAGTGAGAGCGGATGGGGTTGGGATAGCCAATGCCCTGGATCACGGCAACTTTCCCGTCGTCGTACATATCCTTGATCGGGGCCATGGCGGGGTGGAACCCAACCTTGTCGTCAACTGCCAGGACTTCCTCGACCTCCACCTTCAGGTGAGGGCGATAGTCCTTGTACAACGGGTCGTTGTAGGGGATGATGGTGTTGAGAGCATCAAAGGCCCCCGACATCTGCAGGACTACCAGGACCGGGTCTTTCTTCGTAGCGGTCACGATTTTTCCTCCCGTGGGAATTGTTGCGCGGTTCGTAGGCAAATTCGCGCCAGCCGCACCGGTGTCGGCTAGGCGTAGATATATTCCTTGGTGGCGACGATCATCTGGAGCAACTCGCTGACGCGATCGGCGAACTCCGCCGTGTCGGTGTTGATCGTTCCGCCCTTTTTGAGGCTTGCGGCCAGCATCTCGCGGGTCTCCGGCGACAGCTCGTAGTGACCCATCAGCCGCGAGGTGGTATCCACCATATCCTCTGCTGAGATGACCGGACCCTGATCAGCCAGGCGGTCGATGATCTCCCGAACTCCAGGCTGCTTGACATCGCCCACGAAATCGGCGGTGAAATTGATGCGATGCACCAGCGTGCCGCCGTCAATCCACTCGCGTCCGGTGTGCCAGCCTTCGACCGACGGAGGGTTGAAGATCTCCTGACCCATGTGCTTCATCTCGTCAAAGATGAACTCGAAGCCGGGCTTGGGTTCCGTCCAGTCGCCCACAAGCCTCAAGGTCCCGATTACGGTCTCGATGGGGCTCTTGACGCGCTGGAAGCGGGCGTTCTTGAACGCATCGGAGTGGAACAGGACCCGAAGCATGGAACGGATATCGTAGCCGGAGCGGAAATACTCGTCCTCCAGCATCTTGATGGTGTCCATGTCCCGCGGCGGGGTGTCCATCCACGACGGAACCTGCGCCTCGTCCGCCACGAAGTAACTGTACAGGTGGCGGGAGATGAAGCGGGCGGTGGCCGGCTGCTTCGCGATGATGTCGATCACATCCTCGCCGTCGAAATTGCCGGTCTCACCCAGGAAGGTCTTGACGCCCTCGTCGTGGTCGTCCGGGTTGTAGACAAACTTGGCGGAGTAGCGACCGTAGGGTTGACCCGGGATGTTGTTGGCAATGGTCCAGCCCGTAAAGGCGCGAGCGCATTCCTTCACGTCGTCCTCGGAGTAGTTGAACTCGCCGTCCATGCCGACGCCCATGGAGAACAACTCCAGCAACTCGCGGCCGTAGTTCTCGTTGATGGCGCCCTTGTGGCTGAGGCAGTTGTCCAGGAAGAAGATCATCGCTGGATCTTTGGAAATCTGCACCAGCAGATCGCGGAAACTACCCATGCCGTACTGCCGGAACATTTCAATCTCGTCATACGACGTCGGGTAGCTCTGGGTCTTGCTGTCCGCAGTGCACAGGATGCTATGCCAGAAGAGGCATATTTTCTCTTCCAGCTGGTTCCTGGAATTGATGAAACGGAAGGCGACGTACTCGGGCAAGCCCCGGGTGTGGTGGCTCCACTCGATGAAGCATCGCTCCGCGATGTCCAGGTCCATCCCATTGTCATGCTGTTCGGGGTTCAGCAACTCGTCGACGGTGGCGTCGTACCCCTTGGCCGCACGGGCCTCGAGCTCATCGTACTTTGCGCCGAAACCGGCCCGGCGCATGAGATGAGCCATCAATCCAATGTCGTGGTCATTGTATGCCATTGGTAAAACCTCCTCGATCTGAATCAACAAATCGTCAGCGGTATCCTACCATTAAGCGGCAGGCCGCTCAACCGTATCGATGGTCCACGGCCGCTTTGGCAAGTCGCGCGTTACGTTTATCGTCGTTTTCTGTCGGAGCATCCGACGCACGGGTCAATCTCGCGATTGGGGCCTCGCCTCATTCTGTCGGAACCCGCGCGTTGAAGATCCGGCCGTACTGCACAAAGGCTACAACCGTGGTCACGACCAGTCCCAGGCACAACAGGTCGATGACAGCCGTGGCCAGGGACACCGCGCCGTACGGGTCCGCTGCAGACGCCCCGAATATCTCCATGCCGGCGCTGATGACGATCCGAACCGTCACCAGTCCAATGGTCAAGCCGGCAATCCACCAGCGCAGCAGCGCCAACGTCCTTTTCACGTAACCGTTCCGTTTAGCAGGCCTGATAGAGCCGGAACACTAAATCGGCGGCCGCTGATCGTACCAACGGGCGTGCTGCTGGTAAGTGTAGGCCGCCTGTATGACGCCGGGCTCGTCGAAGGGTTTGCCGGCGAACTGCATGCCCACGGGCAGGCCGCTCTCGGTAAACCCGCAGGGCACGGAGATGGCCGGCAAACCGGTGGCGTTGAATGGCGCGGTAAAACTGCGCCCCCGGGCGGTGCTCGACGGATCGTAGCCTTCGAATGCCGCCGCCGGCTGGGTCATGGTGGGCGTGACGAGAAGATCAACATTCTGCATGACCTCAGCGAACTCCCGGCGAGCCCAGGTTCGCACCCGTTGGGCCTGCAGGTAGTCCGACGCGGTCATCATGCCACCCACACGGAACCGGCCACGAACGATCTCCCCGAATTCTTCCGGCCGAGACTTCAGGTTGGGCTCGTGGTAGGCGTAGGCTTCGCTGACCATGATGACCGAATTGGCGGCGCGGATGTAGTCCAGGCTGGGCAGCGAGACCTCCTGCACGCGGGCGCCGAGGCTCTCCAATTCGCCAATTGCCTTCTCCACGGTGGCAACGACCTCAGCGTTAACGCTGGGATCCGGATCGAAGAAATAGTGCCGGGGCATCCCCAATCTTAGGCCACGAATATCCTCACGCAGGGACCGGGAATAGTCCGGAACCGGCGCCTTGCTGGACGTCGGGTCCTTGGGATCGTGACCGGCAATGGCCTGCAGCATGTACGCCGTGTCTTCGACGGTCCAGGTCATGGGTCCGGCGTGGTCCTGGGACCAACTCAGGGTCACCACGCCGTAACGGCTGACGCGGCCATAGGTGGGCTTGAGGCCAACGATGCCGCACAGGGACGCTGGCCCGCGTATCGACCCGCCGGTGCAGGAACCGAGCGCGCCCAGCGCCTGACCCGAGGCCACCGCCGAGCCGGAACCGCTGCTCGATCCGCCCGTGATGTGGTTCAGGTTCCAGGGGTTGCAGGCCGGCTCGAAGGGCGTGGTCCAGTCGGGTCCACCCAGGGCGAACTCGTGCATCGCGAGTTTCCCCAGCAGGATCCCCCCGGCATCCTTCAGGCGGGCCGTGGTGGTGGCGTCCCGGGTGGGCACGCGTTCGATATCGACGCGTGAACCGGAGGTCGTGCGGATGCCGGCGGTGTCGTACAGGTCTTTCAGGGCGAATGGGATCCCGTGCATCGGGCCGCGGTATTCGCCGCGAAGCATCTCCGACTCGGCGACGCGGGCCTGCTCGAGGGCTTCGTCCGCCAACAGGAGGATGAAAGAGTGCAGGCGGTCGTCGGTGTCGGCGATGCGGTCCAGGCAGGCTCGCGTAAGTTCCACCGGGGACAGTTCTCCCCGGCGCATCAACTCCCCGGCCTGGTGGATGGTCAGAAAATACAAACGCTGGTCAGCAGTTGCCATGAGTGATCACTCCTTGCGGTGCGGCGCATACCCGGTCGCGACGGCAGAGGCTACTCTTCAGGCCAGTCGGGGCGGAATTCCACCACCATCTCCGTGGCGCCGAAATCGATTTGGTGGAGATCATAGGCGTAGCCGGCGTACAGGTCGTAAGTGGGCTTGATTTCTTCGACCTCAGCGCGGGTCATGCCCAGGCCGGCATGGTCAGCGATCCGCTGAAGTTCGTCGATAGATATCTCACTGGGATGGGGCATTTTGAAGCCTCCGTTGCAACGTTACACGGCAATGCCGTCAGGCGATTAACTTGAGACATACATGCGGGATTATACATCGGAGCCAGTCTGGTGGATGCTCTGGCTAGGGTTCTCTGAATATTTCTTCGCCGCGGTGCAGGCGCAGGGCAATCTGGTACGTCTGGCCCACTGAGCGCGATGTCGGCGCATGGGCGGCCAGGTAACGCGCCATGCCGATCAGCACATGCCGGCCGGATTCGGCTCCGCGTCTGGCCCGGTACTGACCGAATCCAGCGTCGACTATCTGGAAGGAATGAAAACCGGCGTCCTCAGCCAGCATCGCATGTCCCAGGGCCGCCAGCAGCGCGTCCCGGTCTCCCGCGCCGGTCAGGTGGCGAGAAACGAGATGCGATACCTCCTCCACCTGCTGACGCACATTCATCAAGTCGCCCAGCTCGGTCAGCGCCGCGTTGCCGACCACGGGGTCGGGGCCCGTCTCCGGAATGCGTTGAGCCGGCATGTTGAGGAACCGGTCAAGGTAGATGCTCATGGCGACGTCAAACACCCCACGCAGCAATTCCACGGACGGGGCACGCTCCAGCGCGCGGTGCAGGGCGTTGGCTGCCGTGAGCGTGTTGTGCACCGTGTCCCAATCACCGAACTCGTTGGAGATGTGGAAGTGAGCCATCCGCAGGAACGCGGCATAGGCAACCGCGGAGCCCAATTGCTCCGCGCTCGCCCCGGAACGTATTGCCCTTTTGATTGCGTCGATGATATCCGACGGGGATTCGCCCAGCATTTCACGAGCCAAGGCGTTGGCATCGTCCCAGACCACGGCGCCGCGGCCCGCTTCGCACAGCGCCGGAAGTTCTTCCCGAGCCTGCCATACCAGGGAGGCCAGATCGATGGGGTGTCGCCACGCACTGAGTTCCTGGCTGCGGCGGGCGCGGGCCATACCGTGGACGAGGCTGGTGAGCGTCTGGCTGGCGTGTTCCCAACCGATGTGGTCGAGCAACTCGAACGCCTTGTTAGCGAAATCCAGGGTATGGCCGGCATCCAGGTAGATGTGATCGGTACTCGCCGTGAAAATCATGTCGGCAATGTCCCGGCGCGGCAGTCCCAGCTCGATTGCCGTTCTCAGACACCGTTCCGCGGCGTCCTCGTCGCGCACGTCGATGAAGTTCCGGAACCACTGCTTGAAGATCTCGGGCCGGGTTTCCCCGGTGGGCAACGGGTCCACCACGAAACGCGGTGGCCGGCCGGCGCACTCCCGCGAAACGTGGAGCAGCCCCTGGTACAGCGCCAGGGGTCGATCATCCTCCGCGAGAGTGGGGAGGATGTTCGCCGTCGCGGTGAGGATAGTCATGGCCGGACCCCATCCTTCCGACGTGTACCGGGTACCAAAATCGGCGCCGATCCGAAGGGGTACGCGGTAATCCGCTCCGGCGGCGTGCAGGCCCAACACCGACTTGGCGGACACCAGGCGTATGTTGTGCTCCAGCCCGTCGCGCAGCCGACCCGTCCAGTGAGCCACGTCGTCGCGCTCGGTCGGCCGCGGGTCAACCCAGACCTGCCCGTCGACCACGGTGACGGGGAAGCTCCGCACGTCATCTGCGAAGGGATTGAAGGTTCCGCCGCTGGCCAGGTCAAACCGGGCATGGTGCCAATGGCAGGTCAGAATGCCGCCGCTGACGCTGCCTCGGTCCAGCGGAAACCCCATGTGCGGGCAGCGGTTATCGACCGCATGAACCTGCCCGTCGTGGTAGAAGACGGCGACCGCGTGCCCGCCGCCGGTAACGACCTTGCAGCCGGCGGATGCTATCTCCTCAATGGTCCCGGCAAATATCTGCCCCGCTAGCTGCGTCGCCATGTCGCGTCCCTCCAAACCCAAGCCGCGTTAGCTCCGAACCTGGCCGACCGTGCTATTTCTTGGCGTAGCGGCCCATGAACGTCCGGATGGCGTCGAAATACTGCTGGATTCCCACGTACATCAGATCGTTATGTCCGGCGCCGGGGATGATCTCCAGGTGCTTCTCAGTGGTGCGCATCCTGTCGTGCATGCCCACCGCGTCGGCCACCGGAGCGAGTTCGTCCCGTTCGCCGTGGATGACCAGCGCCGGGATGTTTATCGAGTAAAACTTTTCGTGGTAGGCCTCTTCGAGCGCTTGGGCCGACTCGGCGTCCAGACCCTCCGTGAAACGTCCCAGGTTGGGACGGCCGCTCTCGATGATGACGCCGTTGATATGTTCCGCAGCCGTAACTGCCAGTTCGCCGGCGGCGTGCCGCCCCATGGACCGTCCCATCACGTAAACGGGCCCGGTGAAACTCAGTTCCTCCATCTCATCACGCAGCTGATCGAGTACCTTGCGCGCATCGGACAGCATGGTCGTAAAGGTTGGCGAGCCGCCGGACGCTCCGTAGCCGCGATAGTCGGCCACAAAGAAATTGGCCCCGATCCGGTTGTAGAAGGGGGCAATTACGTCGTAGCCAGCGGCTGTTTCGCCATTGCCGTAGAAAAACAGCACGGTGGGGTTGTCCTTCCCTACCACGTGGAACCGGCTGGAGAGCGCCACCCCGTCGTCCACCGGTATCGCGTAGTCGACGGCGGCCTCCGGCGCATTCGTCCAATGGCGCTGAGGGTAGAAGGAACGACCCGACCCCTCCAGGTTGTCCAGCACTGAATAGTCAACCGCAGTCATAAACCCTTCCCACCGAATAATTGGCATTATACTATGTTGGGACAATCGCTACTGGGCTCCACATCAATGCCGGAGATGAACCAGGACAGTGGAGGAGTATGAAGGCCAATGTTGCACTTGGTTATGGAACTGGTCTTCTCCGCCATGTTGCTGGCGCACTTCCTGAGTGCCGAGATAATGCCGCCGCCGGATGTCCGCACACTCCCAACACCCGTCCCGGTCGCAGTGCCCCCGATGCCTACGCCGGAATCCACGCCGGTTCCAGCATTTGGCAATGGGGTTCATGCCGTCAGTGCAGCGGGCGTCGCGCCGGGAACTTACCGATCGTCTGATCAGCCGGGTGCCTGCTATTGGGCGCGCCGGTCGGGTTTTGGCGGCACTGGCGACATCATTGCCAGCGCCAGTATCCAGGACTATAACGCGGTAGTCACCATCCTGCGCAGCGACGTTGGGTTTGAAACCAGGGGGTGCGCTCCCTGGCTAAAAGTGAGATTGCCGGACGTGGGATCGCATTACACAACCTACTCAAACCGGGTCGGTGATGGCCGGCATATTGTAGGGGATGACATTGCGCCTGGCACGTACCGCACGACGAATCAGCAGGGTTCCTGCCGCTGGGCACGACTGTCGGATTTCACCGGCATTGACAACGTAATCGCCCATGGCACAGTCACTTCAGCCGACACAAACGTTACGATAGCGGTAACCGACGTGGGGTTTGAAAGCGACGGCTGTGGGGAATGGCAATCCCTTGGGTTCAATAACTGCGCCGAAATGCGGGCGGTGTTTCCCTACCCGGATGGCGTTGGGCGCGGCCATCCAGCGTACGCTGAGCGTCTCGACCGGGACGGTGACGGGCGGGCTTGCGAAGTGGACGACAATTAGCCGGGTTGAAACGCTGGACCGGGCGGCAAGCCCGCCCTTGCGAATAATTGAGCCTATACTGCGCCATGATGACCGCCTTGCCCTCCTACACCAGAACCGGAGGTTATTACCATGGCCAAGATGGAAATCGGACTGTATGACGTGCTGGACCAGGCGCAGATGGAATCCCATGCGTTGGCCGCTGACGTATACGACGAACACATCCGCGGCGCCCAGGAAGCCGAGCAGATGGGGTACAAGTACTATTTCTCCATCGAGCACCAGAGTTCCGACGTCAGTTTCCTGAGTTCGCCCAGCGTGTACCTGACGGCGCTGGCCCGTGCCACCAGCGCGATCCGGTTCGGGGTGATGATCTACCAACTGCCCTTTCACCATCCGGTGCGGCTGGCGGAGGAGGTGGCCATGCTGGACCACCTGTCACGCGGGCGCGTGGAGTTCGGCGCTGGCACGGGCGTCACCAGCCACGAGTTCCTGCGGTGGAGCGTGGACTTTGACCGGCGGCGGGACATCAGCCAGGAAGCGCTCGATATCATCCTGATGGCGTGGACCGAGGGCAGCGTGACCTACGACGGCCAATTCTTCCATTTCGACGAGGCGCTGAGTACGCCGGAGCCATTCCAGAAACCGCATCCGCCGGTATGGTTCGGCGCCCACAGCGCCGCCAGTTTCGAGTACGCCGCCAGGAAGAACTTCCACGTCTCCCAGAACATCGACACGGACCAGGTTATCGCGGACAAATTCGACACCTGGCGCAGTCTGTGGCAGGCCGAAGGTCACGCGACGCCGATGCCCAAAACCTTCCTGACCCGTCACGTCCACGTTGCAGAAACCGACGAGAAGGCGCGCGAACAGGCGGAGCCACACCTGGCCACGGCCGCGCACCCCGAGGCAGTTCCGGCCGGCAAGGGCCGCGACTACATCGGCGCCACGCGTATCGGATACGGACCGCACGGCATGCGCGGGGACGATCCGGGCACGCCGGAGCGGGCAGAGTTGCGCCGGACCTTCCGCGAGCGCGCCCAGTCCTACGACTTCTGGATCGACAACGGCATCGCGCTGGTGGGCAGCCCCGAGACCGTGGCGAAACGCCTGGAAGAACAGCGCCAGCTGATCGGACACGACATCTTCTGCGCGCGTCACCTGTTCGGCTACATCGACCCCGATGCGGCCAAACAATCCATTCGGCTGTTTGCCGAGGAAGTCATGCCGGCCTTCACCTAAACCCGGCGCAGCAGTTCTTCTTCCAGGCGGTCAGCGTCAAAGGCCTGGGCAGTGGCCGCAACCTTCAGATCGCCTTCGCGCACCATGCGCTCAGCTTCGGTTTCGTCCATGACCTCGGGCAGCGCTTCTTCGCGCTCCCGCTGGCGGATCACGTCGCGGTTGTGCTCCACGAAAAGGCGGCGCATGGCCACGACCACCGAGTCGGTTGAGGACAGATACTCGGGCATGTTGTACTGCGTGTACTTCTCCGCGTCGTAGTCCTGGTTGCGGAAGTTGAAGTTGAGCTCCCAGTTGCGGTAGGGCCAGGTGGTTGCGCTCACGACACGGCAGAGGAAGCTGGGTCGCTTCTCGTACCGCTCGACGTTGAGGTAGACCATACGGGTCAGGTTCTCCTCAACGGGCACTGGCCAGCGGGTGCTGCGAAAATATCGGTTGTTGCCCCCCGTGCGGGACATGCCGGGCAGGCGGGTTCCGTTCCACTCGTTGACGTCGGGCGTGTCGGCCGCGGAAGCGCGGCGGTACTGGGGATCCTGTCCTCGGCGCTTGGCCTTCCAATCGAAGAACCAGGTCCAGGCGAGCCGCCAGCGGTGCAGGGGCCAGACGCCGTCCACGCCGGCGTAATACATCTGGTACGGGATGTTGCCGTCCTCGTCGTAGTAATACCGTTCGGTGTGGGCCTTGCCGCTGCCCGGACGGTAATGGACGTTCTTGTTGTTGACCAGGTTCACGCGATAGCCCAGCGGCGTGCGCGGCCGTCCGCCGACCCGGCTGCCCAGCATCCGCAGGGCATTCCGGTGAACCATGAAGGCATTGTGCGCGTCCATGGTGTTCTCAAGCACGAGCACCCAGTTGCAGTCGAACATGGTGAAAGATGGGCGGCAAATGTTGTGCTCTTCGAACATCTCCGGCGGAATGTCCTCCTCAGGGGCAACGGGCTCACCTTCGCCCATCCATACGAACACCATCCCCTTGAGGGTAACCGTGGGGAACTTGCGGGCCTTCATGCCGGGCGCGCCGACCATCTTGGAGTCAGGTCCCTCGGTGAGAAAGGCGACGCAGTTGCCGTCGCCGTCGAAGGTGGCTCCGTGGTACGGGCAGGTGAGGAACCCCTCGAAATAACAGCGACCCATGGACAGATAAACGGCGCGGTGGGGGCACCAGTCAAGCAGCCCCTGCACCACCCCATCTTTGTCCTTGAAGAAGACAACGTCGGTACCGAGCATCCGCAGCATGGTGGGCTGGTTCTTCTTGACGTCCCCGGCCGGCAACGCCGGGTACCAGTACTCGCGGAACCCGTTGGGAGGGATGCGGCTCCGCCGATCCCGGGGGTTATCCGGCACCTGGAATGGAGGGGTCGAATCGTAACCCTGAGTACCCCGGCGCATTTTCTTGTAGCCGCCGGGATATCCGGAAAGTGGCTTTAGCAAGAGGCGTTTCAGTCCCATTTTCGCTGCCTCCGTCTCGATGCACGATGGATTCACGCCATATTAGCAGAACCGTCAATGGGCGGAGCCGTCACCCATCCGGGCAACGGGTCCAAAAACAGACCGGGGCGAGTGATCATTCGCCCCGGCATCTGCGGACCAGTGGTAGGTAGACCTAGAATGGGTAGGGCTGACCGCCACCCACCGCCAGCACCTGTCCGGTGATGTAGGAGGCGTCGTGGGAAGCGAGGAAGGCGATGGCCGCCGCCTGTTCGTCAGCCTCGCCGCGCCGACCCATGGGGATTTCCGAGTTGCGGGTCGCCGAGCGGTACTCTTCCTGGGCGGTGCGTTCGCTGGCCGGCAGCTCCGGCGGAATGATGCCAACGCCATAATCGCGCGGAGTGACTCGATCGTCCGCAACGGTTCCGCTGGGAGCCACGCAGTTGACTCGGATGCCCAAATCGGCGACCTCGCGCGCCAAGGAGGTGGTCAGGCCAATCTGACCCGCCTTGGCCGCAGCGTAGGGGACGCGGAATCGTCCGGTCACGGCGTGGGTGGCGATGTTGACTATGGACCCTGAACCCTGATCGATCATGTACGGCAGCGCGGCCCGGCAGCACCACATTGCAGTCCAGAAGCTTCGGTTCATCTCCGCTTGGATCTGGTCCGGAGTGTAGTACTGTAACGATTGGAACCAGATAGTGCCGCCCGCGATGTTGGCCACCACGTCGATCCTGCCGAAGGCGTCCTGGGCCCGGGCCATGAGAGTCTCGGCGTTCTCCCATTGGGATAGGTCGCCGATGGATATTTCGCACGCGCCGCCGAAATCGCGGATCTCGTCGCGGACACGTTCCGAGGTTTCAGCGACCATGTCGCCGATGACGATTGACGCCCCTTCCTGCGCCAGGCGACGCGCGGTAGCAGATCCGATCCCCTGCCCGCCTCCGGTTACGACGGCAACCTGCCCTTCAAAGCGCCGGGCGCCGGCGGCTTTGGGGTCCAATACATCACCCATGGGAGGATCGCTCAGTTCGGCGTCAGAAACAGGACAGGTAAACGGCAGGAAGCGTCAACTCGGCGTGACGTCTGCGCTGGAGAAAAACTGCTTGTCCAGATCCGGATCGGCCACGCCCAGGAGGCCGTTGGTGTAGAGGCGGCAGGACCTCAGCCAAAGCACCAGGATGGCGTTGTTGACATACATTTGCGGGAGCTCGCGCCCGTGCTCCATGCGAGCGTGGGCGCGAATTCCCGCTTCAAAAAACTGCTCCAGGAACGGCGTGGGCTCGTTGTCCAGCGCGCACGCCTCCAGGATTTCAGGGGGCGCCTCCCGACAAAGCATGCCGGGAGATACCTCCGCCATCCGAACGTATTCGGGTTCCTGCTCCTGGGTAATCACGGATCATCACAGGTTCATCTGGGGAACCATGTAATTCTCCATCTTGTTGTAGATCTGCAGCCGGCTGCGCTGGGCATCCAGCACCACCAGACGACCGGTATTCTCGTCGAAGTGCACGTCGGTGGGCAGGGCGAAACGCCACTCGGACTCGGTGGTGGGCACTTCCCGGCGGCGCTTCAGGTAGTCGGCATTGGCTACAACGGTCATGTCCGCCCACTTGCTCAGCCACTGGGCATCGCCGATGAGCGATATGATGAAGCTGCCGTCGCTATCAAAAACGTGGACCTTGCCCGCGTGCATGCCGTTGTCGCTCCAGTCAGCGACGTACACATCGCCGGTGTGGTCAACGGTGACCTTCACGGGGAGGTGCATCTGGCCACGCTTCGTGCCCGGCTCGCCGAACTGCATGAGCCACTCGCCATCGGCGGTGAATTTTTGCACCCGGTGGTTCCGGTGGTCGGCCACGTAGACCGATCCGTCCCGCCGGTCAACGGTGATGCCCCACGGGGAGTTGAACTCGCCGTTGCCCTCGCCCAGGGAGCCCCAACTGGTCACAAAAGCGCCGTCGGCGGTGAACTTGCGGACCTCGTGGCTGCGGCCATCGGTCAGGTAGAGATTCCCGGCGGCGTCGACCGCCAGGCTGGACGTGCCATGTTCCTTGCCGTCGTCAGAGGGAACGGAGCTCCACCGCTTGATGAAGGTGCCGTTCTTCTCGAACTCCGAAACCATGTTCATCCATTCGTCGGCCACGTAAATGTGTCCGTTGGGGGCGAGAACCATGCCGGAGGGCCAGATGAACTCGCCTTCCCGGTCGCCGTACTTGCCGAATTCGCCGGTGAATTCCTCGTCGCCCTCATTATCACCCAAGTCAATGATGCTGACCCGAGCGCCGTAGGCGAGCCGGTTCCACGGCACGTTGGAAATGCCTTCGATGCCGCGGTTCAGCACATAAACCGTGTTTCCCTCGAAGGCCATGGAAGTGGGCTGGCTGAAGCCCATGCCGGACGCTGCGCCCCGGCCAACCGAGTGGCTGTAGTCGTACACTCGGCCCTTGGCTATTTGCGTAAGCATATTTTTACCTGCTCGTTGGCTGTGTGTCTTAGTCAGTACGTCCGGGAGTTATCCCCGGCCGCCCATAACTGCGGGGCCAGCAGATTCAAACCCACTGGCCCCGGTCGGTTCTGCCAATCAGCGTGTCCCGTCGACCGGAACCCGTGATCCCTTAGACAAACGCGACTTTCTCGAAAGTCCCGCTGACGATGGGGTTGGCGTCCAGGCCCATCCAGTTTTCCAGGATGGTGGAGTAGACGCTGCGGAAGTCGGTGCCGGGAACCAGGTCGCCCTGTTCCAGGTTCTCGGGCTTCGAGGACGGGTACTCACCGTACTCGCCACCCTGGATCGGGTCGCCCATAACCATGACCAGGCCGGCGGCGCCGTGGTCGGTCCCGCTGCCGTTGTCGTGGACGCGGCGACCAAACTCGGAGAACATCATCAGTATGACGTTGTCGCTGGCGTTGTTCTCGCGCAGGTCGTCAAAGAAGCTGGAAACCGCGGCGGAAACGTCGCGCCACAGGCCGTCGTGCATGCCAACCTGGTTGGAGTGGCTGTCGAAGCTGCCGTGGTCGCAGTAGAGTACGCGGGAGCCCAGATCAGCCTGGTGCACCTGGGAGATGCCCTTCAGCTTGCGGGCGATGGGGGTGTCGGGATACTCGACCGAGCTGCTGTACTGCTCGGGGGCGACCTTAAGGATGTCCGCGGCCTTGAGGCCGTCGAGGCCGGTCTGTCCCAGGTAGTCCATGACAAAGCCGTTGCCGATGGTGGGCGAGTACAACCGAGTGAAGCGGTCAATGATCTTGTCCCGCTGGATCTCTTCCTGGATGCTGGTCAGCATCCCGAAGTTCTCCAGGTCGTCCACGCAGGCGACGGGAACACCAGCCAGCGCCAGGGCGCGAGGCAGGCTCGGGCCGAAACTGACGGCGGTGACCACGTTTTCCTTGTTCGGGTCCATGTCACGGGCGGCGCGGCCCAGCCAGCCTTCGGTTCCCAGCTTGTCCGGCTCACAGGTGTGCCAGATGTCCATGCTGCGGAAATGGCTGCGCGGGCTGTTGGCATAGCCGACTCCGTGGATGATGGCCATGTCGCCGGAATCCCAGAAGCGGCGCAACGGCGCCAGTTCGGGGTGCAAGCCGATGCTGTCATTGAGCTTGAGGATCCGCTCGTCCGGCACGCCGACCACGGGTCGCTTGTCGCGATACAGCGGCTCGGCGTGGGGGATTACGGTGTTCATGTAGTCGTTGCCACCGGTCAGCTGCAACACCACCAGGACCGGATCTTTCTTGGTTGAGGTCATTTTGTTTGCTCCTCTGGAGTTCGTTCCGCGGGCGCGGAGAGCGTGACGGTCGTTGTGGCGATGCCTAAGGCGGCATCGCCACGTTGGTTGCGTCAGGCGTACTGATAATCGCGCAGCGAAACGATCAGCTGCAGCATTTCGGAGATACGCTCCTCGGAGGCGCTGACGTCCGCGTCGGTGGCCCAGGACACGTTGCCGGAGTTCTGGGCGTGGGAAACCAGTTCCTCGCGGGTGTCGGCGTCGACTTCCAGCGGGCCCATCAGGTCCAGGCAGTTGTCAACCAGAGCGTCCGGGGTCAAATCGCCCTGGGACTGCATCCGGTTAATCATGGAACGGATGCCGGGGCGACTGACGTCGCTCACCATGTCGGCGGTGAAATTGATGCGGCGCATCAACGAACCGCTGTTGATCCATTCGACACCGGTGTGCCAGCCTTCCACGCTGGGCGGGTTGAGCAGGTCCTGGCCCATGTAGGTGGGCTGGCGGGCCATTTCGCCCAGACCCGGGCCGGGGAACTCGTAGCCGCCGACCAGGCGCAGAGTGCCGACCACCACTTCGGCGGGGCTCTTCAGGCGGGCATAGCGGGCGTTCTTGAAGAAGTCGCTGTTGAACAGGACGCGGAGGACGGCAGTCATGTCACAGCCGGAGTCGATGAACGTGTCGGCCAGCAGATCGATGGCGTCTTCGTCCTTCGGTGGGATCACCTGCCACGCCGGAACCTGGGCCTCGTCGGCGACGAAGAAGTTGTACAGGTGGCGCGCGACGAAGGTTGCCGTGGCCGGATGTTCACAGACGATGTTGATGATGTCTTCGCCGTTGAAGTTGCCGCTCTCGCCGAGGAAAGTCTTTTCCCCGTCGTCGTGGTCTTCGGGCAGATACTGGAACTGCCAGTCGTGGCGGCCGATGGGGCCGCGCGGCAGCTTGGGCTCGAAGGTCCAGCCGGTGAAGGCGCGGGAAGCCTCGCGGACGTCAACTTCGGTGTAGGTGCCGACGCCCATGCTGAACAGCTCCAGCAACTCGCGGCCCCAGTTTTCGTTGACGGCGTCGGCATGGTTCTCAAAGTTGTCGAGCCAGTAGATCATCGCCGGGTTCTTGGCGACTTCCAGCAGAAGCTCCTTGTAGTTGCCCATGCCCTTTTCGCGGAACAGGGACACCATTCGGACGATCTCGTCGTAGTGGTCAACCTTGGACACGCCGGTGGCGAAGATCTGATGCCAGAACAGCACCATCTTCTCTTCCAGCGGCCGCTTGGTGTTGATCATGAAGTGCAGCCATTCGGCCGAACCCATGCCCTGGATCGTGCCCGGGCGCCAGGTCCACGGCTGATAGCGAACCAGCTCGTACCGGTCAATTGCCGGCTGACTCTCCGGGTTCAAAAGCTCCTCAACGGTAGCCTCGTACCCTTTCTCGACGAGCGCTTCCAGTTCGTCACGGGTAGCTCCGAAACCGGCTCGCCGCATCAGATGGGCCATCAAAGCGATGTCCTGAGATGCCATCGTTTTGCCTCCTGTGTGTGTTGGCATTGGTGCGCGACATTATCTGCTATGCTTTATCTACCTGTCAACGATAACTGGGCACCGGGCCACCGCCCCACCGGCTTTTCAGCACATCAACCATGGCTTCCAGACCAGGCGCAGCGCGGCGCAAATTCGGCGGCTCGGCCACCTCTCTCCGGGCACACGAACCGCCCTCGTTGGGTTGGATGCTGCTGCTGGCGGCCGCCCTGTTCGCGCTGGCTTTGCCCATTGTGGGGCCCCTTGAGGACCACCACTTTGCTGAACGTGCCCATAATCACGACCACATCTACCTGAACGGTAATCCCGTCGGGCACAATCACACCTATGAAGAGCCCAGCGAACATGCCCATCCGGAATTGGGTCTGGCATTGTCCCCGGAAGACCGGCTTGAGATCGAACGCGATGTGCTGTTCCTCGCGCCGGCCACCACCGGATTGACGCTGGCGGCTCTGAACGCTCCCTGCCATCCGGCCCCAGAGTCGTTGCGCCCGCCGCCGCCCTTGGGCAGCAGAGGCAACTTGCTCCAGCGGTTCTCGCCCGAGTTGATCCGGGCCACGGGAGTCAGCGTTCCTCCTTCACTTCCTCCCCCTATCGTCTGAATCCTCCCTCGATCCCGTATCAATCTCGGCGCTCACCGGCAACCGCTCGACGGCGGCCGTCGCCCGCCCTTCCTGACGGAGGATTCTTTCCATGCAACCATTGCTGCATCATTGCGCTTTTCGGCAGGTGGTCCTGCTCACGGTCGGCATCGTGTTGATGGCCACTCTCGCGTGCGGCTCCGCAGCCCAGCCTGACCCTGCGCCAACGCCCGAACCGGCCACCTCGGCGTCCGCCGATTCCCCTGCGACGAGCGATCACGGCCACGATAGCCAGCCCGCACCGGACGCGCCGAGCCAGGCATCCTCGGATGAGATCGTCATCAAGTTGCCAATCACCGATCGGAGCACGACCTTGACCCGGGATGAGCTCCAGGTGTCCAGGGGTGACACGGTCCGACTCGTTTTTGAGGCCGACGAGGAGGGAGAGATCCACCTCCATGGTTATGACCTCACGACGGCCGTATCTCCCGGCCATCCCGGCGAGTTAGTTTTCGAGGCCGATGCCGCTGGGGCTTTCGGCCTGAATTTCCACGTCTTCGCAGTTGCGAGTTCCGAACCGGCAACCGACAACCACGGGGCGGATGCGCCTCAACTCGTGGTGTCGGAAACCCCGGTCAGTGTCGCAATAACCGCGGAACCGGATGCCCAAGGCGGCGTCGACGTCCAAATCGTTGCAGAAGGCTTCCGATTCGCCCCGGAGCTTGTGGACCAGCCCCACACCCCCGGCGCCGGACACGCTCACATCTACGTGGACGGCGTAAAACTGGGCAGGGTCTTCGAGGATCAATATCACATTGAAGAACTGGCTCCGGGTGAGCACGAAATTCGGGTGTCACTCAATACCAACGACCACGGAGAACTGACATTCAACGGGGAGAAGGTTGATTCCACGTTGACCCTCACCATTCCCGACGTCGGACAGGGGCATGGCGACAGCCAGTCTGGACAAAGTCATGACGGGCACGGGCACTCTCACGGAACACCGGGTGAGCGTGAGATTGTCGCCGAGGTCCACTTGGGCAACCTGGAAGTCTATCCATAGCACGGCCGTCGTACACGGCCAAAAAAGCAGGGGGCGAATGAACATTCGCCCCCTGGTGTTTCGAAACCGTGCCTGGACTAACGCTGTTCGATGGGCACGTACTCCCGGTCCATCGGCCCGACATAGTGCAGGCGGGGGCGCAGGAGGATGTTGTTCGCATACTGTTCGATGCACTGTGCTGACCAGCCTGGCACACGACCCAGCGCGAAGATGGGAATGAACAGGTCGGACGGAATGCCGAGCAGGTGGTAGATGGACCCGGCGTAGAAGTCGACGTTGACGTAGATGCCGCGGTCGCGATAGGGCGCCATCACGTCTTCAGACAGGTGGGTCAGGATCTGGAACCAGCGGGGGTCGCCGCGCTTTTCGCCCAACGCCTGGGAGCGATCCCGGAGATGCCGGGCGCGAGGGTCCTCGGCCCGGTAGACACGGTGGCCGAAGCCCATGATCCGCTCGCGGTTGTCCAGCTTGTTGCGGGCGTACTCTTCGGCGTTCTCGGGGTTGCCGATCTCCATCGACATCTTCATCACTTCTTCCGCGGCGCCGCCGTGAGCCGGTCCCTTCAGCGTGCCCACCGCGCCGGAGACGGCCGCATGCAGCGTCGAATTGGTGGAGGCGGAAACACGGGCTGCGAAGGACGATGCGTTTACCCCGTGCTCGGCATGCAGGATGAAGTCCACGTCCATCAGGGAGACGGTCTCGTCGTCGGGGATTTGGTCGAAAAGCATGTAGAGAAAGTTGCCGGCGTGGTTCAGGTCGGGGTTGGGCGCAACCGGCTCCAGTCCGGACCGGATGCGATGATGCGCCGTCACGATGGTAGGAGCCTGAGCCGTCAGCCGCAGGGCCTTGCGGACGTTGGCCTCCTTTGAATTGTCCTCGGACTCTTCGTCAAACGCCGCCAGGCCGATGAGAGCCGTCTGCAGCACGTCCATTGGATGCGCCGACTTCACTGCGTCGATGACGGTGATGATCTCATCGGGGATACGGCGATTGGCCCGAAGATATCCGTCGGTCTCGTCGAGCTGGGCCTGATTGGGCAACTCGCCGTGCAGCACCAGGTGGATGATCTCTTCGAAGGTGGATTTTTCGGCCAAATCATGGATATCGTAGCCACGATAGAGCAGTTTTCCGATTTCGCCGTCGATGAAACTGGACTCCGTGGTGTCCATGTAAACGTTCATCAAACCGCGGTGCAGTTCGGGCTGGTCGGCCATCTGTTGTACTCCTTGGTCAGGGGCTTGGCGACGGGACGCCGCCCCGTTCACGCCGGCGGAAATCACCCGATCCGGCGGTAGGTTATGCTAGCATCGGGTTCGGCGGAGTGTCAACCAAAATCGGCAGCCGGCCAACCCCCCAAACGCAGGTTTTGAGTATGAAATACGGCGTGATTCTGCCCAACGTCGGGCCTCTGGCGCACATCGAATCTCTGGTCCAAATCGCGCGGCGTGCCGAGGATCTGGGATACGACGGCTTGTTCCTCAGCGACCACATCGCGATACCCGCGGAACTGCGGTCAGCGTACCCTTATCGGAGCGACGGCCGGTTTCCGCTGACCGCCGCCGACCGCATCCTGGAACCGGTGACGACCCTCTCCTACCTGGCAGCGATGACCACGCGGCTGCGCCTTGGGTTCAGCGTTCTGGTGCTGCCCTACCGCCATCCGGTGCTCGACGCCAAGATGCTGGGAACGCTGGACGTGATCTCCAACGGCCGGCTCATCGTCGGCGCCGGCGTGGGCTGGATGGCCGAGGAGTTCGCTGCACTGGACTCCGACTTCGACGCGCGAGGAGCCGTGACCGACGAGCACATCGCGGTGCTGAAAGCCTACTGGACCGAACCCACGCCCGAGGTGCACGGCGACCACTACAGCGTCGCCGGGCTGGGCATGGCTCCAACGCCCGTTTCCAAGCCGCATCCGCCAATCTGGACGGGCGGCATCAGCCCGCCGGCGCTGCGACGCGCCGCTGGCCTCGCCGACGGATGGCACGGCGTGCGGCAGAGTCCGGAGGACGTATCGCGGGTCATCGGTCGCATCGCCGAACTGCGGGGGTCACGGGGCGAGAGCATGGAGGGATTCACCATCTCGCTTCGCGCCGGCCTGGAAGTCACCGACGACGCTTTCGCCGGCTCGTCGCGAACGCCGCTGCGCGGCTCCCCGGAGCAGGTCGCCGCCGATCTGGCAGAATACGCCCAAGCCGGCCTGGACTATCTGGTGGTGGAACCCAGGGCCGCCACGCCGGAGCAGCTGATCGATCAGTTGGAGCGGTTCACCTCTGTCCAGCGACCCTGAGCTACTGTGCGGTCCAGCCGCCGTCGACCACTACCTCGCTACCGGTTACGAAGGAGGATTCGTCGGAGGCCAGGTAGAGCACGGCGTTGGCGACCTCCTCGGGCTCTCCGTAGCGACCCATGGGGATGCGGGCCAGCATCATTGATAATCGATCCGGATCGTCGCGGCCGGCGCGTGTCATATCCGTGACGATGGGGCCGGGATGCACCGAGTTGACCCGTATGCCCCGGTTCGCGTACTGCAGCGCGGCGGCCTTGGTGAAGATGCGGACGCCGCCCTTGGAGGTCTGGTACGCCGACCCGTTGTAGGGCACGCCGACGATGCCCAGCTGCGACGAGATGTTGATGATGGAACCGCCACCGGCCTCGAGCATCGCCGGGACGGCGGTGCGAGTGCCCAGGAACACGCCTTTGAGGTTCACGTCGATGGTCCGATCCCACATTTCCACCGGTTCCTCGTGGATCTCGAACGAGTTGCTGCCGATGCCGGCATTGTTCACCAGCACGTCGAGGCTGCCGAACTGCGACACCGCCTGGGCCACCGCCGCCTGCCAATTGGCTTCCTGCGTGACGTCCAGATGCACGTAGCGACAACGCCCGCCATCCGCCGCAATCGACGCTGCCGTCGCTTCGCCATCCCCGTCCAGGATGTCGCCGACCACCACCGCCGCGCCTTCCCGGGCGAACAATCGGGCCTCGGTCGCGCCCATCCCGCGCGCACCGCCGCTGATCAACGCGACCTTGCCATCCATCCTGCCCATGCTGTCACCTCGTCAGAAGTTGTATGGCGTCCACGGCATCAGGGGCACCGCGAACGCCCGGTCGGCGCGCTGGACGGCACCCGAGGTCACCTCGTCCACCAACTCCGCCTGCTGCAACGTGCCGAAACTGGCGGCGCCCAGGTACGCCGACGCCAGGGCGGATATGTCGATTGACAGATCCGCGCCGCCGGTGACGGGCCGGCATGCGCCGCCCTC
This sequence comes from SAR202 cluster bacterium bin87, assembly GCA_002238825.1. Lineage (GTDB taxonomy): Bacteria > Chloroflexota > Dehalococcoidia > Lucifugimonadales > UBA3495 > Bin87. The sequence goes on from MPNC01000012.1 coordinate 54,307, forward strand.
CGGCGACATCTCGAGGCTCCAGCAACCCTGGTTCCAGTCGCAGAAGCCGTCGCGGATTTCCAGCACCAGGCGGTCGCTGGAGGCGTAGGTCCGCTGCTCCAACGCGGCGCGGACGTCGACCACACGGACCCACAGGCCGTCGCGGGCCGATCGCTGCAACCGGCGGGGATCAGCCAGCATCCAGGGGAGCGGATCGTCCACAGGGCGCCTCGTGGCCTCGGTGCGCTCGTAGAGGTCTAGGTCGAAGCAGAACCGCCATAGCGCGGTGGACGCCTCCCGCGTTGTCGCCACCAGCTCATTGACCGTCACCGTGGGCCGCTGGGTGCGGTAGATGGCATATCCGTCGATGCGCCCATCCTCCACGTAGGCCACGTAGAACACGCCGCCGGAGCCTCCCTGGGAGTGGATGGGGTCGTTGGCCGCGTCCTCCCAGTGGTGCATCGCGCGCTGGAACACGGCGGGCCGGCCCTGGGTGCCGGTTCGGGACACCTCGGGCAGCTTCTCCAGGATGTCTGCCGGGTCCACGAATTCCAAGTGGCCTGGGCTGTCGCGGCGGCGGTCGTAGGCGCTGTGCCGCTTCTCGATGGACCACTGCTCGTGCACGGCGCCGATGCCGTAGCCGAAACGCCCGTAGATGCCGCTCTCGGTGGCGAACAGGGCCGCCAGGGGTTCGCCGCGCTCGTGGATGCCATCGATCTGGTGGCGCATCATCTGGGTCATGATGCCCCGCCGGGTGTGGGTGGGCTGCACCTCCACGTTGGAAACGCCGGCCACGGCGGACGTGCCGCCCGGTATCGACATCTCGAGCAGGTGCGAGTGGCACCCGCCCACGATCTGCCCGTCCTCGAACACGGCGATGGATCGCCCGAGGTCGAAGCGGGGCCGCAGGTGCTCCGGGTCGTGGTTCAAGCGGTTGCCGTGCGCACGCGACTCCGTGCTCATCCACCGCTCAAACTCGTCGGGGGTTATGTTTCTCAGTTCTGGCATTCAGTTATTCTTCCGACCCGGTTGGGGACAAAGCTACTACGGCGTCCAATTTATCAGAAAGACGGTCCTGGGCGGTCTCCAGGTCGTATTGACTTTGGAGCCCCATCCAGAACCCAGCGGAATTCCCGAAAAAACGCGAGAACAGCAGCGCGGTCTCCGCCGTGATGGCACGCTCTCCATGAACGATGGCATGGATGCGCCTCGCATCGACCCCGATGGCCTTGGCCAACCGGTACTGCGTGATATTCATCGGCCGGAGAAAGTCTTCGTCGAGAATTTCCCCCGGGTGGATGGGCGGCAGTTTTTCAAAGTTGGGCACGTCCGGACTGGACATGATCGATCCTCTTACAGTCTCCGCATTTCTAGTGATAGTCCACGATCTCCACGTGGTAGGCATCGCCGCCATCCCAGATGAAGCAGATGCGCCACTGATCGTTGATCCGAATGCTGTGCTGCCCGTTGCGGTTGCCCGATAGGGCCTCAAGTCGGTTGCCAGGAGGAACCCGCAGGTCAGTCAGGTCCATGGCATTATGGAGCATCATCAACTTGCTCTGAGCACGACGCTGGACGTGCTCCGGAAACTTGCGGACACGGCGACGTTCGGCTACGGCCTGCGTATCACTGTCGCGGTAGTCCTTGACCACGCGTTAATAATAGCGCATTATGCTATTAGCGTAAATTGCCATTAAACTCTGCTGCTTTGGGGATCGGGCCACGGTGTGAACGAATCGGCGTCCGGTTGGAAACAAATAAGCGCTCGAATTCCTGGTCGTCCTGCGGGGTTTCAAGCAACAACGCACCCAAGGTATCAGTGAGAGACCTGCCCATGCGACCCAGTCTGTCGTATTACTCCGCCCAAATGATGACCACGGCAGGTCAGCCTCCGCGAGAGACCTACTGGGGCTCCGCTGGCAGCGTAGGGATTATCACCGCCGAAGCGCCGCAGGGTATCGACATCTCCAGCAGGTGCGAGTGGCATCCGCCCACAATCTGCCCATCCTCGAACACAGCGATGGATCGCCCGAGGTCGAAGCGAGGCCGCGGATGCTCCGGGTCGTGGTTCAGGCGGTTGCCATGCGCACGCGACACCGTGCTCATCCACCGCTCAAACTCGTCGGGGGTTATGTTTCTCAATTCAGGCATTGGGTTATATTTCGGCATAGGCAATGTCGAGCACGCAGGATAGATGAAAATTCTGGCCGCCCACCGATAGGTGGCAGCCTATCCGCCTGACACCATATCCCCCTGTTTCATTGTCAAATCGATCATCAGAGCGGTCAGAGGCACAAGGCAATCCGCAAAAAACTGGTCAATTCGATCCTGACGAACGAAGTTTACCGAGAACGTCCCATCTAAGCTGCCTGACCGAATCTCCCTCTTGAACGTGACGTAATCCCTCCCTTCAGGCTCGGGCTCGGGAAGGGTTGAATCAACGTAATAGATGTCTGCACTCGTTACTATCATCGGCACAAAGAGCCAAAAATTATTCCAGTTTCGACGACCCACAGGTGCGAATAATTCGCGTTTTCTGGCCGTCAGGGCCTTTGCCATGGGATAAAAGAGCGAGTCATAGAGGCGGTCGTGAACTGCCTGCCATTTGTTATTTTTGGCCCGGTTAATCTGACAGAACTGTACTGCTTTCGTATCGGACAGGAAATCGTAATGCACGCGATCAAACCCCAAACCGAAGAAATCTTTACTGCTGGCTTTTTTTCCAGGGAGGAGTAGCTCTTCGGGGCAGTTCCGACGATCAATCGCGTTCTTGGGTCTCCCAATGAAGACCATCGGATTAGCGCTGTTTTTGCACTCGACGATCAACTCAAGAAACGCTGATTGTCGCGTTTGCTCATTTTTGGCCACCTGTTTGATTGCTCTCACGTCCATTTCGCGGGACTTGCCTTCGTCTGGATCTTGGAACGCCCAATTGGTCCATACGTGCAGGTCTAAGGCTTCAAGTTGCGTCGCGACTCTTTGCTCCATCAAATACCCAGACTGGCGGAGGGCGGCCATTATGTCCGTATCACTTGGAGAGGTATTCAATTGCATTACTCCATGCGCACTACGGGTGCTTATCTATCTGTGTCAAGACGCGTCGCTCCAAGGTCCAGAATCAACTGGGTCCATTGGACAATACGGGGTCCACATCGTTCTACCCTGTAGCCCGCAGATGCCACGTTGGATGCTATGGAGTTGTTTGGCGTTCGAATATCCTACAAGGAACCTGCTCTACGCCTCCCGAAACTCCGTCCAGTCTAACCCCAGCTGCCCAACTGCCGAACGCAACGTTCCGATTTTCAAATCCCGGCCACCCCAATCGGGCAATGTCGCGCTTTTTCGTGTCGTCGGATTGAACCATCTTCTGTGCGATCCACCGCTTCGCGTCTGAACTTCGCAACATCCCAATCTCGTCAACTTACGCGCCGCCTCGCGGTACCTCACGAAGCTTGCACCGTGAGCACTGCTTCAACGGTCACTGGCCCTTCCGCATCGTCCACACGGATCCCTGCTGGCAAAGCACGCCCCTCGTCCTCATAAACCCCCATCACCACCGCAAAGGCGTCCTCGGCGTTGGTCAGGCACTCCGCGATCGTGTCGCCCTCGGTAATCAGCTCAGGCAACAGCGGAGAGGTGACCGTGTAGCCCCCTTCGGGCTGCGGGTCCAGAACCAACGGTATTCTCGCTATCATCGGGCAACTCTCAATGCCTGCGTCAGTTGGTTTCGTGCGACACCAAGGCAGGGGATTGGTAACATGCAGGCTATGGTGGGCCCGACAGGGTTCGAACCTGTGACCTGCCGATTATGAGTCGGATGCTCTTCCACTGAGCTACGGGCCCCGAACGCGCGACGCGAGCAGCGATCCCGCGCCACGATTCAGGTTAGACCCCGACTGCGCAATCGTCAAATGCCCAGGCGCTGGCGGTATTCCGGGTCCCACTCGGCAAGCTGACGGCGCTCGACCAGCTCCTCCGGGTCCAGCGTTGGCGACGGCTCGCCGGTGGTCGGAACCTCGGTGATTACCGTGGCGTCGGCCCAGGCGGCAACCTGCTCGGCCGGCTTGCCCAGCAGGCCCTCCAGCAGCGGCACGTTGTCCTGACCAAAGTTCGGCGCCGGGCCTCGTATTTCCAACGGCGTCTTCGACAACTTGTAGGGGCGACCCATGATAATGCGCGTGCCCATGTCCCGCTCCGGCGGGTACTCCACGCGCTCCAGGAAATTGCGGCTGCGGTAATGGGGGTCGAAGTGGACGTCCTTGCCGCTGAGCACCGGGCCGGAGGCGATGCCCTGGGCTTGCAGCGCGTGCATCATCTCGTACTTGTCGTGATGCTTGGTCCACTGGCCGATGGCCTCGTCGATCTCGTCGTGGTCCCGCTGACGGCCGGCCAGGGTGGCGAACCTTTTATCTGATGCCAGGTCGTCCCGTTCCATCAGGCGACACAGGGCATGCCACTGCTGGTTGTCGGCAACGGACAGGGTGATCCACTCGTCGTCGCCGGCGGCGGGATAGGCTCCCTGGGGCGCGCGGTTGGGATGGCGGTTGCCGATGCGCTCGCCCTCGCGGTCGTTAGCGATGGCGTCCATGAGGTACTCGGACAGGAACATCACGCCGGCCTGGTACATGCCGATGTCCACCCACAGGCCTTTGCCTGTGCGGTTCCGGTAGCGCAGCGCCGAGCCGATGGCCAGCATCGCGCTCCAGGTGGACAGGAAATCGACGAAGGAGCGGCCGGCCTTCGACGGTTCGTCGCCGGGGTAGCCGGTGATCCAGCAATGCCCGTGGGTGCCCTCCTGGGTGGTTGCCTGGGCCGGGTAGGAGGAGTAGGGGCCGTCGCCGTGGCCGTAGCCGGTGTTGGACACCATGATGATGTCGGGCCGCAGCTTGCGCAGGTTGGGGTAGTCCAGGTTCCAGCGGCGCATCACGCGGGGCGTGAAGTTCTCCATCACGACGTCGCTGACCATCACCAGTTCGCTGAAGATCTGCCGGCCCTCCTCCTGCGCCATGTCCAGCACCATGGACCGCTTGCCGCGATTGAGCAACTGGTATGTGCTAGGGCGGTTCCACCAGTCCTCGCCTGGGTCGTTGTCGGGGAAGGTGCCGTAGAGCCCGCCGCCGCGCGTTATGTCCGGTCGGCCCGGTCCTTCGATCTTGATGACCTCCGCGCCCAGATCGACCAGTTGCCCGCCGGTGTAGGGCAGCGCAAAAACGTAGGTGGAATCGAGAACCCGAATTCCTTCCAGGGGCAAAGCGGTCATCGGTCAGTTGCTCCCCACATCGGTTTCGGCGCTCAGATGACTTCCAGCTGGCGCATGACCGACAGCGTCTCGCGGTCGTAGCCAAGCCCGTCGACGAAGATCTCCTCGTTGTGCTGACCCAGCGTTGGCGCGGCCATCCGCAGCTGATACCCGGCCGGCGTCATGCGGAACAACTCGGCCGGCACCTTGATCCGCCCGATCACCGGGTGCTCCGTCTGCCGATAGAACTCGCGGGATTCGAGCTGAGGGCAGTCGGCCAATTCCGTGGGCGTCTGCACCAGGCCGAAGAGCATGCGCTTCTCCGCCGCCGCCGGGAACAACTCCCACTTCTCCCGGTCCTTGATGGCGTCCAACACCACCTCGTCCATGGCCGGGCCGTTGCGGACCCGCTGGGCGCGGTCGGCAAACCTGGGCTCCAGCAATTCAGGAGCGCGGAAGAAGTCGGCGATGTCGTCCCAGGTCGCGCCGCCGCCGGCTTGGACAATGATCCAGCCGTCCTTGCAGGGCATCGGGTTTTCCCACATGGTTCCCGGGGCGCGTCGGACCTGCACGCCGCCGATGAACGGGTAGATGGTCTGCGTCGCCATCATGGTGGAGGCCACGCACTCGGTGATGGACACGTCCACGTGCTGGCCGACGCCGTGACGGTCCTGGGCAAACAGCGCCATGGCCGTTGCGCCGGCCCCGAACAGGCCACCCTGGTACTGCGCCTGGAACCCACCGTGCTTGAGGGGCGGGCGTCCCTGCACGCCGCTGATTCCCATCACCATGCCCATGGCATAGGAGACGATCTCCTCGCCGGCATACTGGCTGTAGGGGCCAGTCTGCCCGAAGGGCGTGATGGAGGTCATCACCAGGTTGGGATTGATCGCCGACAGCGCGTCGTATCCGATGCCCAGGTCGTCCAAATGCCCGGGCCGGTAGCTCTCAATGACCAGGTCCACGTGCAGGACCAGTTCTTTCAGGATGCGCCGGCCCGCAGCCGACTCCAGGCTCAGGGTGATGCCCTTCTTGTTCAGGTTGAGGATCAGGAAGAACAGGCTCTTTTCCGGGTGCGGTTCGTCGTGGTAATAGGGGCCGACCCGCCGCATCGCCGATCCGCCGGGCGGTTCGACCTTCAGGACATCCGCCCCGTAGTCCGCCAGCAGCCGCCCACAAAAAGACCCGGCGATGTCCTCGCTCAGGTCCAGCACCTTGATCCCGCTCAATGGCCCGTCAAACATGGCGGGGATTTTATCCCAAGCCGGCGGATGCGGCAATTTGCGCGATAAGCTGTAACTGTTCGAAGTTGCGGGGGACGTGTCATTGCGAGCGCAGCGCGGCAATCCCGTTGGGGCGATAGATTCCTTCGGGACAGGCGTGGCCGCTACGGCGTCGAGATTGCCACGGCGCAAGCGCCTCGCAATGACCACCTCCTGAACTCTGAACAATTACGATAAGCTCTGCACCGCAGGGTATACTTGTGGCGCTTTCATTCGTCAGCAGATACCGCAGACTACGCGAACTGGCAGGAGTTTCCCCGATGCTCATCGACCCCAAGACCTTCGAACGGTTCAACATGATCCTCACCGGCGTTGTGGTGCCGCGACCGATCGCGTTTGTGTCCACAATGTCCACCGACGGCGTGGTGAACCTGGCCCCCTTCAGCTTCTTCAACGCCATGGCCTACAACCCACCCACGCTGATTTTCTCGTCGTCGCGGCGCGCCCCCGGCTGGCAGGACAAGCGCAAGGACACTCTGACCAACATCGAGGAGACCGGCGAATACGTGGTCAACATCGTTGTGGACGATATCGCGGCCGCCATGAACGCCACCGCTGCGGAGTACCCCTCCGACGTTTCCGAGTTTGACATCGCCGGCCTGACCGAGGCTCCCAGCGAACTCATAAAACCGCCTCGCGTGTTGGAGTCTCCGGTGAACATGGAGTGCCGCCTGGTGCAGGTTGTGAACATCGGGGAGCAGCCTCACGCCCACGGCATCGTTATCGGTGAAATCGTCCGCATGCATGTCAGCGACGAGGTGCTGTACGACGGCCCCAACGGCCTTCGGATCGATCACGCCGCGCTCAAGCCCACCGGCCGCCTGGCCGGCAACATGTACTGCCACACCGACGACGTTTTCGAACTCGTTCGCCCCACCTATACGGAGCAGGGCGAGGGTGCCGGACGGGCCGCGGACTAGCCGCGACGAACGTATGGAGGTTTCTCATGACCACCGCAGAACCTGAAATCAAACTCTATGGCGCCGAGTGGTGTCCCGACTGCCACCGCTCCCGCAACTACCTGGACAGCCAGTCCGTGGCCTACGAGTACATCAACGTAGACGGCGACGACGAAGCCCAGTCCTACGTGAAGCAGGTCAACGACAACCGGCTGATCATCCCGACGATCGTTTTTCCGGATGGGTCCGTCCTGGTGGAGCCGTCCAACGCCGAACTGGCCCGCAAGCTCAGAGACTGACCGCCGGAATCGTTGGACCGTTAATCGGGGAACTGCAGCAACTGGAGCACGTTCCCGTCGGGATCGCTGCATGTGGCCACCCAGCCTCCCCAGTGCTCCCGTTCGGGAACGCGGATGAAAGGCACGCCGGCTGCGGCAAGGCGTTCGTGCTCGGCGTGGATGTCGTCGACGCCCAGGTGGGGCATTACCCGCAGCGGATCCCTGGACTCGCCGCTTATGGCGCCGTGCCGGCCGACGTTGAAACGTACGTCGCCCAACTCGAACGCGGCGAATCCCTCATCCTCGTGGAACGAATGTAGCGGTAATCTCAGGACGTCACGGTAGAACCGCAACATCCGATCCAGGTCGTCGGTCCACAGGGTTATGCCGACAACGCCGGTGATCACAGAGAGCGCCGACTAGCAGGAGACAGAGTTCGCCGTCTCTTCCGACGGCAGGCACGAGCGGCACCAGCCGTGGAAATCGACGCGTTGCCACATGACTTGGAACCGAGTTTCGTTGGACACCTGGTCACGCAGCCGGATGATGATGTCGCTGCTGTCGTCGGCGTCGGCGATGTTCCCGCATCCGATGCACACCAGGTTCACGTGGGGCGAGACGTTGCTCTCGTACCGGGACTGCTTGGCGAAAGGCAGTTCCTGGATCAAACCACTCTTCGAAAGCACGCCCAGGGTCGAGTAAACCGTGGCCAAGGTCATGGATGGGAAGTGCTGCTGCACCCGCTCGTGGATCTGCTGCACCGTGGGGTGGTCGGTGGAGTTGAGCACCGCCTCGGCAATGGCCAGACGCTGGGGCGTGACGCGCACGCCTCCCTGACGAAGTTGCTGCACAACGGCGCTTTGTATCATCGGCCCCTCCCGATACTGCGCCCGTCGCCTTCCGCAAAAACCGCTTCGGCAGCATCCCGTCCTGGGAGTATAGCATCGGGTATTTGCGACCCGCAAACGGGCCGCCCAGGCAAGCAGGGCATTTCCAAAGTAGCTTGCGTCATTGCGAGCGCAGCGCGGCAATCGCGCTCCGGGAGCATGACTCATACGCGAAAGCCTTGTTGCATCGACGGGATTGCCACGTCGCTGCGCTCTTCGCAATGACTTTGAAAAGGCCCTGCCACGTAAGGCATGTTCTCGACGCGCCCGAGCCTGACCACCCGAATCTCGCCTCAGCAATGCACTATGGCAGTGGCCGCGATATTTGGTGTAGGATGGGCCACCGCAACCGCAAGTGAGGAGCAATATCTAATGGCTACCACCCGTTCCCGTCGCCTGGCGCGCTCGGTGTCCATAGTTGGCGCCGGCCTTTCCCAGTTCGGGGCCTATCCCGACAAGACCAGCCGCGACCTGTTCGTCGAAGCTTTCCATGACATGCAGGAAAATATCGACACGGGCATTTCCGCGCAGGACATCGAGGCCGGTTACCTGGGCAATTACTCGGCCGACCTGTTTGAGCACCAGGGACACACGGCCCCCATCATGGCCGACTGGCTGGGTATGACGCCCACGCCGATTACCCGCGTCGAGAACGCGTGCGCCAGCAGCGGCAGCGCTCTTCGGGAGGGTGTGATGGCCATCGCCAGCGGTATGTACGACGTGGTTCTGGTAGGTGGCGTGGAAAAGATGACGTCGCTGCCGACGGAAGGGGTCACCGACGTGCTGGCCTCCGCCGCCGACGGGCTTTACGAGGTGCCCGCCGGGCTGACTTTTCCCGGCATCTTCGGCGCAATTGCCAAGGCGCACATGGACCGCTACGAGACCAACCTGAACCACCTGCTCAAGGTGGGGGTCAAGAACCACGAGAACGGCAAGCTGAACCCCAAGGCTCAGTTCCAGGTCACCGTCAGGGACATGATGGACCGGCGCAAGGCCAGGGCCGAACAGCGCGGCGAGTCCATCCCGGACTGGGAAGATGAGCTGGACTTTTTGAACGACGCCCGCGCCAACCCATGGATCGCCTGGCCGCTGCGCCTGTATGACTGCGCGCCCATTACCGACGGCGCGTCCTGCGTGCTGCTGGTCGCCAGCGAGTTGGCCAACCAGTTCACCGACAAACCGATCCACATCGCGGGGATCGGCCAGGCCACCGGCCGGCCGCTCCACGACGCTGAGGAGTTGACCTCCCTGTCGGCGGCGAAGATTGCGTCGGCGCAGGCCTACGAGATGGCCGGCATCGGGCCCGAGCAGGTTGGGGTCGCCGAGGTCCACGACTGCTTCACCATCGCCGAGATCGTCGCCAGCGAGGACCTGGGATTTTTCGCTCCCGGCGAGGGCCCCCATGCCGTAGACGAAGGACGCACCGCCCGCACCGGTGATCGCCCCATCAACACCAGCGGCGGCCTCAAGGCAAAGGGCCATCCGGTGGGAGCCAGCGGAGTGGCGCAGGTGATTGAGGTCTACAAGCAACTGCGCGGCGAGGCCGGGGAACGGCAGTTGGACAATGCCAGCCTCGAGTTCGGGCTGACGCACAACGTGGGCGGCACCGGCGGCACCTGTGTCGTCAATGTGTTGCAGCGCGGCTAGGAGGATCCGTAATGACGTCGGAAGCGGAATCCCGGCCGTTCAACGCGGCATCGTTCTATGCTTTTCTGCAGGAAGGCCGGTTCATGGGCGTCCGTTGCCGTGAAAATGGCAACATCTATGCGGAGGCGCGTCCCATTGACCCCATTAGCCACAGTCGCGACATGGAGTGGCACGAATTCAGCGGCCGCGCGACTTTGAGCACGTTCACCTGCATATCCGTCGCGCCGGCCTCCCTGGAAGCCAAGGGATTTGGCCGGAACAATCCTTACTGCACCGGTATCGTCACGTTGGAAGAGGGGCCGCGCATTTCGGCTCGGATCGCGGGCGTGGACGCATCCAACCCGCAGAACATTCGCACCGGCATGGCCCTCGCCATCGACTTGACCGAAATCGACCCTGACGAACCGGGGCTGGTTTTCCGGCCGGCGTAGAGCTCTCGTCGCACGCCCGGCAGCTGGGCGGAACAAGCGTGAAAAAAATGCCGCCCCACATCCGTGGGGCGGCATTTTTTCGTGTATCCGGTGGCTCCGTTCAGGCGACTCCGGCTTCCTTGCAGAAGTTGCAAGTCTTGTCGTACCACACGTAGGCGGAATTGGGTTCGTGGAATACCTCGAACTGGTTCACGCTGCGATATTTTCGGCAACTGAAGCACAATTCCGTGTGCGTGGGATCCAACTGCGGCGGGATGCCTTTCTCGGTGCTGACAAAGGTTTTGCGGATCTGACGATTGGAAAATGGCAGACGCTGCAGGAAGCGCTCTTCAAATTTCAGCTTCCACACCTGGCCGCCGGGCATTGGGCGGAACATCAACATCTGCTCGTCATCGGGTTGGCGCTCATGGATGAAATCAATATAGTTTCCCAGGCGCTCGTGCATCTTGCCGACGACTTCTTCGTAAGTATCCCCGATGGCAGGAATATCCACTTCGACACAGAACCCTTCCCACGTCTCGGGGTTGGCCTGGGTTTTCTTAATGTAGCAAGTCAGCTGTCGCGGTGTAGTGTTCACGTTACTCCAGGGCGATGCGGCAGCGCATCGCCCTCCTCATCTGATATTCGGAGCAGGAAGCGTTATTGCGCCCCCGGCTTAGTCAAGACCGCGCGTGCCCACCCAGCCGGTTTCCGAAACGTCAATCATTTCGCCGTTGGGGCCTTCGTATTTGGTCTCCACGTTCTGCGTGCGCGGACCCGACATGGCAGCATGAAGGGCGTGGTTGACCTCGTCCATGGGCTTGGAGTTGGCGGCGGACAGGCGGGCCTCCGTCTCTTCAAGGCTTTCCACTTCGAAACCAATGTGGTGGATGCCCTCCCAGTCCTTGCCGCGCTCTCCGGCTACGGTGTCGTTCTGGAAGTCCAGGATGGCCATGTTGACGTTGCCGTCGCTAAGCATGTAGCCGTTGGCGTTGGCGCTTTCCAGTTTGGCGACTTCGCGAAGGCCAAACACTTCCTGGTAGAATTTGGCGGTCTTTGCCGCGTCGTTGGTGGCGATTGCGATGTGCTTGATCTGAGGCATTTCATCCCTCCACGTTGGATTTCCGTCGGTAAGTATGACGGTTTTTCCGCCATTACAGGTTAGCGCAACGATATCATTTTTGCGTCGGCTGGGCTAGTGCCGAGGCTGGAGACACGGGCGTGCCCGGAACGCCAACGGCGTCCACCACTTCACGCATGCAGACAGCAGACCCGACCCACATCCAACAACCGATGTTTACCCAGCGACCGTTCCTCTCGGACAGATTACACCGCAGGCCCTCCGGATGACTACCTCACACAACATGACTACCTTACACAACGTCCTCACCATCGAGCCTATGGCTCCCGATGACTGGGGCGCGGTTTGCCGCATATATGCCGATGGCATCGCCACGGGCAACGCGACTTTCGAAACGGAACCGCCCGGCTGGAAAGCGTGGGATAGCGGGCATTTGTCGGAATGCCGGCTGGTGGCCCGACTGGACCACAGGGTCATCGCCTGGGCGGCATTGGCGCCGGTTTCGACGCGTGCCTGTTACGCGGGAGTTGCCGAGCACAGCATCTACGTTGACGAGAGCCATCGCGGGCAAGGAATCGGCAAGACATTGCTCCAGGAGCTGGTCAGGCAGGCGGAGCGTTCCGGCTTCTGGACGCTGCAAAGCAGCATTTTGCCGGAAAACGAGGCAAGCATCGCGATCCATCTGTCGTGCGGTTTTCGGGTGCTCGGTCGGCGCAAGGCGGTGGCCAGGCTCCACGGCATTTGGCGTGACGCGGTGCTGGTAGAACGGCGAAGCCGCGTGGCCGGCGTTGAATAGCCTCCACTCCATTAATAATTGCAGCCACAGCGCCGTATTGCGCAGGGCGAACGGATTGGTATAATGGTTACCCCGTGGGCCTGTAGCTCAGGCGGTTAGAGCGCAGTCCTGATAAGACTGAGGTCGTTGGTTCGAGTCCATCCAGGCCCACCATTCACCGCCAACCGCACATGGCGCCGCTTACCCGGCGTCATTGGTTTTTCAATCCGGCGCGGGTGTTGCGCTTCCTCCCAGCAGACCGTCCCAACGCGCCCGGCTTGGGACCTTTCAAGCCCGTCACGTCGAAAGCGGCCAATCGAATGACTGGAAATGCTCTCAACCGGCATTCTTTCAGCTTCCAGGTACTGACCATGATTAATTTCACCGACATCGAATGGATGAGTTTCGACTGCTACGGCACCCTGGTCGATTGGGAGACGGGCATATCTTCCGCGGTCTCAAGCATCCTGGAGATCCACGGTCTACGAAAAACCAGCGCCGAAATACTGGAGTTGTTTTCCGACGTGGAGCCGGTGGTTCAAAGCTCGGGAGCCTTCAAAGAGTACCGCGTCGCCCTGCGCGAAGTAATGAGGATGATCGGCGACAGGCTCAGCCTGCCGCTGACCGAGGCTGAGAGCAACTGCCTTTCCGATTCGCTGCCGCACTGGCCGGTTTTCCCGGACGCCCGCGAGGCGCTTCACAATCTCAAGCAGCGGTACAAGCTGGCAATCATCTCCAATGTGGACGACGACCTGTTTGCTGGATCTGCCCGAGCGCTAGGCGTGGAATTTGATGCCGTGATCACCTCCCAGCAAGCCCGAGCGTACAAGCCGAACCTGCATAGCTTTGAACTCGCGGAGACTGTAATGGGCGTCGACAAGGGACGGTGGCTCCACATCGGAGAAAGCCTGTACCATGACATCGAGCCAGCCAACCGGTTGGGTATCAGGTCGATTTGGGTCAGCCGTGCCGACCGGGGTGGCGGCACCCGGCCAACCGACGCGCAACCCGATCTGATCGTGCCGGACCTGGCCGCGCTGGCCGAGATTATGGTTCCGGCCTAATCGCGACCCGGTCAATCCTCCGAACGGCTCGCCTGCTCCTGTAGTTCGTACAGCTTGTTGATGGCTTCGAGCGGCGTCAGGTTCGATACGTCCATGCCCAACAGAGTCGCGGCGAGGCGTTCATGCTCGGAGGCGAACAGGGGCAACGGCAACTGAGGAGACGGGGCAGATTGGCCTCTTTCACCCCGGCCCGGACCGACGCTTGATCCGTGATCCTGCTCCAGGGAAGTGAGCAATTCCTGCGCCCGGCTCACCACCGAGGCCGGCATACCCGCCAGCATCGCCACGTGCACTCCGTATGACCGGTCCGCCCCGCCCGGTACGATGCGGCGCAGAAACGCGACACGTCCATCCTCCTCGGATACGGCAACGCTGTAGTTGCGTACGCCGGGCAGCGTGGATGCCAGTTCGGTCAGCTCATGGTAGTGGGTTGCGAACAGCGTTTTGCACCCGAGCCGGGGATTGTTGTGTAGATGTTCGACCACCGCCCGGGCGATGGACAGCCCGTCATAGGTGCTGGTGCCGCGGCCGATCTCGTCAAGAATGACCAAAGAACGCCAGGAAGCCTGGTTGAGAATGGCCGCGGTTTCGACCATCTCAACCATGAAGGTTGATTGCCCGGTGGCCAGGTCGTCCTGGAGGCCAACACGGGTGAAGATGCGGTCCACCAGGCCGATGGTCGCGGATGACGCCGGTACGAAGCTGCCCACCTGGGCCATCAGGACGATAATCGCCACCTGCCGGATGTAGGTGGACTTGCCGGCCATGTTCGGACCGGTGATAAGCACAATCTGGGCGTCGTCAGAATCCAGCGCCGCGTCGTTCGGCACGAACCCTCCGGATCCCAGTACCCGTTCCACGACCGGGTGACGGCCGTCCGCAATGCGAATGGCGACGCCATCGTTGAGTTCAGGCCGCACGTATGCGTGGCGCACGGCGACGTCAGCTAGACCAACGAACACGTCGGCGCGGGCGATCGCCGCCGCCAGCCTGGATATGGCCCGGCCGTGGTCGGCGATCTGGCGGCAAACCTGGCGGTAGAGGCTGCGCTCCAGTTCCCCAAGTTTCTCGCGCGCGTCCAACGCCTGGCTTTCAAATTCCTTGAGCTCGGGCGTGATGTATCGCTCACCACTGGTGAGGGTCTGTCGCCGCTGATAGTGGTCAGGCACCGCATCCAGGTTGGAGTTGCTGATCTCGATGTAGTAACCGAAAACCTGGTTGAAGCCGACCTTCAGGTTGCGAATGCCGGTCCGTTCCTTTTCCTCGGATTCCAACCCGGCGATGAACCCCCGCGCGTCCCGGGACAGGCCGCGAGTTCGGTCCAGTTCCGGTGAGAACCCGGGGCGGATTACTCCGCCCTCGCCCACGGAGCCTGATGGTTCCGGCTCGATGGCCTGCTCAATCAGCGCCGTCACGTCGGGGATGGGACGCAGGTTTCCCGCGAGCCAGGCAACCGGTTCCTCCTGATCCCGCGTGAGGACAGACTCGAGCTCCCCGGCGGCCTCCACGCTCCTCTTCAATGCCAACAGATCCCGAGGCGTCGCCGTGTGCGTCTGTATCCGGCTGAGGATCCGCTCCAGATCGGAAATTTGCGCCAGCGAGGTCGCCGCTTCGTCGCGCCGAAAAGCGTCGTCAAAAAAGAACTGCACCGCATCGAGCCGACGCTGCAGTCGCTCCAGATCCAGCAACGGCTGTCCCAGCCATTTGCGGAGCAGGCGTGCGCCCATCGGGGTACGGGTGCCGTCCAGCGTCTTCAGCAGCGACATCTCATGGCTGTCCCATCTCCCGGCAGCGAACAGCTCCAGGTTCCGCCGGGTTTGAGGGTCCAGGGTCATATGCGAAGCCGTGCTGTACACGTAGGGCGGCGACAATTCCGGCCGTTCACCCTGCCAGGCGTACTGCAGGTACTCCAGGATCGCGCCGGCTGCACGAACTGCCAGAGGCTCGACCGTCACACCGCTGGACTCCAGCCCGTAAGCCTCCAGCGACAGCACGCTGTAGTAGTCCAGGAGGGTGCGACGGGCTGAGTCAAGGCTGAAAGCTGCGTCATTCAACGGGTTGACGGCAACGGATTCTCCGAGCCCGCTATCGCCGGCGACCAGGTCCTGAAATCCGTCCCGGTCGGGGACCAGGACTTCGGACGGCTGCAGCCGGGCCAATTCGAGGACCAGTTGATCCTTCGGCAATTGACAGACGCCGAACTCTCCGGTGGTGACGTCGACGTAGGCCAGGCCGGCTTGCTCGTCACTGCCGCAGACCGCCGCCAGGTAGTTGTTGGCCTGATTGTCCAACAACGCCGCCTCGAGCACCGTACCCGGAGTCACCACACGAACGACGCCACGCTCGACGAGGCCCTTGGACGTCGCCGGGTCACTCAATTGCTCACAGATGGCGACCTTGTGCCCCTGTTTGATGAGCCTGGCCAGGTTGGATTCCAGGGAGACGGCGGGAACCCCGGCCATGGGCACCCGAGTATCTTTACCCATGGTCCGGGAGGTCAGGGCAATTTCCAGGGCCGAAGAGAGCGTACGGGCGTCTTCGTCGAAGCACTCGTAAAAGTCGCCCATCCTGAACAGCACCACGGCGTCCGGGTACGAGTGTTTTATGGTCAGGTACTGCCGACGTACCGGGGTCAGGCGTCCGCCGCCAACCGCTGTAGACATGGTGAGATTTTACCCCATGAGCCCATGTGCCGGGTCAGGCGTGCATCAGCAGACATCAGGCCGGAACAACCCCGCTTACGCCGGGCAAAAGCCCCAAAGCGGTGGACGCGCGGCGCGTGCTGGTTGGGGCTTTGCTGCCCCATTTGCTTGGTGGATGCGGAAGGGGGGCAAAATTATGGCGACTTTTATGACTATTCATAAAAATTGGGCAAGATGTGGCACGGGCGCAGTGTGCGCCTATAAGACATTCGTGTATCATTGCGCCATCGCATCACCCGCCAGCCTTGTTTCGCAGCGACGCTGGCGAATAACAACGGGAAGTGAAGAGAGGATATGGCAACGCAGCGAATCAGAAAGACCAAGTTAATGCGCAGCGTGGAAGAAAAACACGGGAGACAGCTCGAGAGTCTGGTCCCCGACTTGGTCAACGAGATGGGCATGAGCCGCGCGGCCTCCCATCTGGGTGTCAGCCCGGCTACCCTCGGATACTGGATGTTGAAAATGGGGATCCAATACCGCCGCGTCGCGCTGGCGGACGGCGAGACTATCGAGGTCCGGCGACAGGGCTAAGTCAGCGGAGGAGCCAGGGTAGGCAGGCCCAGCCCGCCTTCCGCCACCTCCACCGCCTCGTCCATGCCCGGCCACGCCGGCATCGTGACGCACAGGAAGCGCATATCTGAGTTCGCATCCGCTCGAAACTGAAAATCCCAGCCAGTCGGGATCACGAGGCAGTCGCCCACCGCTACCCGCACGAGCGGGATTTCGGAAGCCGACGCCCCAGGAGGACATCGCCAGATGTCCCCGGCTCCGGACAGTACGTACCAAACTTCCTCAACAGTCCGATGACGCACCGGCCGGCTGGTTTCCCCGGCGGCAATGGTGACCTCCACCACACTGCAACGCGTCGCCCCATGCGCGTCCGTTAGCACAAGCCGGACCTCCGACCCATCCGGGGCGACGATCACATCGCCCGAACTTCGTCCCACCGGCGGGGCGTCCACCGGATCGGTTACTTCGGTCATGTTTCCGACCAGGAGATGGGCGTCGTATCAGGCTGACTGAGGTTTGCGTCCTTTCCGAGCCAGGAAGTCCGAGAACCCCTCTTCCACCGAAAGGCCCTTGAAGCGGTCGGTGCGGCCCTCTATCTCGTTGCGGTACTGCTGTTCGATGGGGAGCCCGGAATGCTCCAGCAGCAACTGCTTGATGTTCGCCAGCCCCTCGACCCGGTTGCGCGCGATGCCTGCCGCGATATCCAGTGTCCGGTCCATGAGCTCTTCAGATGGCACCAGATGATTGATCAACCCCATGTGGTACGCCTCTTCGGCGAAAACCTCGCGACCGCTGAGCAACAGTTCCTTGGCCCGGTGGATGCCCACCAGTTGCGGAAGGCTCCAGGTGGCGTTCATCTGGCCGTAGTTCACCGCGAGGAACCGGAAGCTGGATTTCTCGCAACCGACAAGGAAATCCAGACTGGTCGCCAGCACCGTGCCTCCACCGTAGCAAAGGCCGTTCACCGCTCCAATTACCGGCTTGCTGCTGGTGTGCAGATGCCAGGTGTATTGGGCGCGCTCCGCCTGCCCGGCGTCGCGCTGTTCCGGTGAAAATTCACGGTTCTCGTGGATGTCCGCGCCGGCGGAAAATGCCCGTTCTCCGGCGCCGGTTATGATGACCGCGCCGACGCTGTCGTCCGCTTCGTAGTCGGTGATTGCCTGGTCCAGCTCGCGCACCAGTTGCAGATTCAGGGCGTTCAGAACCTCAGGGCGGTTCAGCGTGACCACGCCGATATGGGTTTCCACTTCATTCCGACCCATCATCGCGGGACGCGTAACGGTTTCGGTATTGATGCACGAATAGGTAGTGACCATGGTGAAATCCTCGCCGTACGGGGGAATTTAGGCGCCGGCCTGATTGCGGCGCGCCCATTATAGCGAGGTCATTGTACGCCCGCCAATTTGACCGCCCGACTTGGGACGTTGCAACTCATCTCACGAGCGCAAACGGCGACCGGTCGTCGGTGGTCACCGTTCGCGAAGGCAGGGCGCCTGCCATGCAGCCTTCGTTAGACCACTGACGCGCCGCGGCAATCCGGCGCGGGACCATTCGCGCCGGGTTCCGATGTTTCCGTCAAATCAACCAGGTCACGGCAATGCGCCCGGGCCCGGCGACGGGCATCACGGCAACGTGGAACCCCACCGCGCCGGCCGGGATCACACCGGTCGAATTATGAGGGTTTTGCGCTATACTGGCGACGCTTGGCCGGTCCGACCAAACACTTTTCGCCGGCCTACGGCTTCCACGGAGGGACATTATGCTCGACTTGATCATCCGCGGCGGCCAGGTCGTCACGCCCTGGGGCGTGGGCGACTGGGACGTATGCATCCAGGGCGAAAAGATCGTCGCCATCACCGCGCCCAACACCATGACCGACGACGTTGGCCGGGTCATCGACGCCACCGGAAAGATCGTGGTTCCGGGTGGTATCGAGCCCCATGCCCACATCGACGCCCCCATCATGGGCCCCGGCAACCTTCGCACGGCGCCGCCGGAGCAGGTAAGCCGGGCGGCCCTGTTCGGGGGCACGACCACCCTTTTGGACTTCGCCATCCACCACCCGGGCAACACCATCGAGGAAGCCATCCAGGAGCGGAACACCTCCTGGCGCGGCAACTCCTACGCCGACTATGCCCACCACCTGATGCTGCTCGGCGAGATTCCCCAGCGCACGCTGGAATCGCTCCATGAGTACATCGAGGGCGGCTGGTCCAGCGTCAAGATCTTCACCACCAACATCCGCCCGCCCGAAATGTCCGGCGAGCCCCGCAAGGTCGGCATGGGACACCTCCACGATCTGATGGAGGTTATCCAGCGCAATGACGCCATGCTCCTCGTCCACTCGGAAGACGATGACATGGTGCAGTACATGTACGAGAAGCTCCAGCGCGAGGAGCGGAACGAATGGTGGAACATGCCCCAGGTCCACAGTAACGAATCGGAGGACGTATCCTTCCGCCGAGTGCTGCGCGTCGCGGAGTGGACCGGTTCCCCAGTCTACTTCGTCCACGTTAGCGCTCGAGAAGGCATCAACGCCATCGGCGAGGCCCGCAACAAGGGCATGGCGATCTATGGCGAAACGCTCCACAACTACGCCTGCTTCAACGCCAACAATTACAAGGAAGAGAACGGGATGAAGTACCACACTTACCCGTCTCTGAAATCACCCGAAGATGCGGCCATGCTCTGGAAGGGCATCGCCTGGGGCGGCCTGCACACCATGGCCACGGACGAGTACTGTACCGACTGGAACCTCAAGATCGCCGGCAAGACCGTGCGCGATGTCACCGGCGGCCACAACGGCGCCGAAACCCGCGTCGGCATCACCTACAGCGAAGGCGTATCCAAGCGGGGAATGTCGCTCCAGCGGTTCGTGGACGTCACCTCCGCCAACGCCGCCCGCATCTTCGGGCTTTACCCGCGCAAGGGAGTCCTCGCGCCGGGCAGCGACGCCGACATCACGCTCATCGACCCGTCGATCAAGAAACGCCTGACCATGGACGACCTCCATATCAGCGATTACAGCATCTGGGAGGATTTCGAGATCGAAGGCTGGCCGGTGATGACCATCATGCGCGGCACGGTCGCCGTCGAGAACGGACAGTTGAGCGCCCCGGCGGGCCACGGCCAGTGGATTTCCCGCAAGGTGGACCGCGAGGTGACCAACCGGCCGATTGGGTAGTCTCCGATCCCGCCGCCCTTGTCGCCAAATCCGCCCGCATACTATGATTGCCAGGTAGTGCGTCCGTCGCACGACCCTTCGCGTTATTTCAAAGGAGCAAACCCCAAATGAAAGCAGCCCAACTGGTAGCCCCCAAGCGGTGGGAATTCACCGACGTCGATACTCCCGCTCCGGCCGACGGACAGGTCCTGGTCAAGATGGAATGCGTCAGCGTCTGCGGCTCAGACATCCGTCACACCTACGGGCCGGTGCTGGACGAATCGGAGTACCCGATGGCCCCCTGCAAGGGCGCTCACGAGCTGGCCGGCGTCATCATCGAGAGCAAGACCGACGAGTTCCACGAGGGACAGCGCGTCATCACGATCCCGTACCCCGGTACCGGCGGGCTCTGCGAATATGTGCTGTCCGAGCCGGGCCGTCTGGCTCTGTTGCCCGATGAGGGCGGCCTGGATGAATGGGTCATGTGCCAACCGCCGGGAACCGTGCTTTACTCCTGCCGGCAGATGGGTAGCCCGCTGCAGCAGAATATCCTGATATTCGGCCAGGGCAGCATCGGTCTCAGCTTCACCATGATTCTGTCCCGCATGGGCGCCCGCAACGTCATAGTGGTCGATCCGTTGGACTATCGTCTCGAAAAGTCCAAGCAGATGGGCTCCACTCACCGGATCAACCCCGAGAAGCAGGACGTAGCGGAAGCGGTTATGGAAATCACCAAGGGCCGTGGCCCGGACGTGTGCGTCGAAGCCGCGGGTTACCCGGAACCGCTGAACGAGTGTTTCCGCCACGTGCGCCAGTTCGGGCAGGTCATCATCTTCGGCATCCAGAGCGACCACATGGTGCCCATCGAGCACAACCTGTGGATGGACAAGCAACCACGCATCATCCCAACCACCGGCGCCCGCAGTGGCGATCCCATCAGCCAGATCCAGGACATGGTGGACCTGCGCTCACGGGGATGGGCAGACCCCGCCGAGATGATCACCCATCGTGTCGGTTTCTCGGACATCCAGACCGCCTACGACATGTACGAGCAGCGCGAGGATGGCATCATCAAGGTGGTGATGGACATCAACAAGTAGCCGCAATCATCGCGGCCAAATTGCCCGGCGCTCCAGGGGCGGATGCACATCCGCCCCTTTCCCGATTGGCCCATTGACCAACTCTCCGTCGACTTCCGCTCTCACTCCCGGCCAACGTATCCGCCTGGCCCGGGAAAACCTGTGCGTTGCCATGGCGTTTTACGCGGCGGCGCACCGCGGATTGATCACCCCCGCGTTTGTACCGGCCACCACGGACGTCTACACGCGGGACGGACAGGCGGTGGACGCCAGCGTCCCGTTGGAGATGTCCGACCAAAGCAGCCTGCTCCGGTGCGCCGGCAACCAGGTGCGTGCCGCGTTTGCCCTCTGCGCCCTGCAGACCCAACGCGAACTGGACGGCGTTTCCGCAGACGACCCGCTGGAAGAACCCGACCCCAGTGCGAGAGCCGTGCGTGCCGTGTGTTATGTCACCTCACAAAGCCTTGACCGGGAGTTGCTGAACCCGACCTGGGTCGTTCCGATGGAATACCGCCAGCGCTTTGAATGCCCCGCGATGAATCTCACCCTGGACGCTTCTACCTGGAATGGGCGCGAAGTCAGGTGGGAACACCTGGGCGGGCTCCCAGCCTATCTCGATCTGGTACTGTTTGCGTCCTATTGCGTGGACGGTATGCCGGTTCCGGACGCAGCGGCGATCGCGAAGGGTGATTACACGGCGTTCGAGGAATTGTCAGCGCCAGGGCCGGACGCTGTGAGTCCAGTGATCCCGGGCTATGGCGGAGGAACCGGACGCCTGCGACAACCCGGTCCGGCGGCCTCCGGACCTGCGCCGGGATCCGGTTGGGTTGCGCCCGATGGACCCCCCGAACCGCCAATAACGATTGCCTCGCAGGCCAGCGAATGCGGTCCCATCGACGATTTCGTCGCCGAAGTATGCTTCACCGGGGAGGCAGCAATGTCGCCGGCCGGAGACCTGTATGCCTCATACGCGCAATGGTGCCTGGATCAGGGATATCTGGCCCACAGCCAGCGCAAGTTCGGCCTCGAACTCCGGGCGCATGGATACGAGCGTAAGCGCCGCGGAAAGGGAAAGCACTGGTGGGTGGGAGTGATGGCTCCTCAGGTCTAGCCGGACTCTCGCGGGTTCGCCGGCGTTTGAATTGATCGGTAACACAGTCGTTACATCGGCGCAAAATCCGCGTAACAACCGACCGCGATACTGTCTCTAACGAAACGGGCAGCGCCCCAACTCAGATTGGAGACAGAAAAATGATTGCCATCGCCGCCGGAGCCGCTTTTGTAGGACTTTTCGCCCTCTGGGTTATCGTGCCCCGTTTCATCCTCCGTCGGCACGAGAAGAGCACGCAGAACGCGACCCCAATGGTGCGCGAGGACTTTGCTCCCCAGGCAGCCGATTAGGCTTCACAGACCCGCGGGCCAGATCCAGGCAACTCAGCCGGGGGGCGATGTCCCCCGGCTTTTTGGGCTCCCGAGATCCCACCTGATCGCGCCATCCGGTTGACCGCGCCGCGCTTTCTCGCGCGATTGACTTTGTCCGGGGCCGTCGCTAGCATTGCGACAATCGCCCGGCCGACCCCGGCGCGACTCCCAGTTCAGCTCGGCCACAGACCCTCAGGAGGCCACGATCATGTTCGTGCGGCGCGACCTTACCGACACCGTCCCCACTCGTGAAGGCAACATGCACTTTGTCAAGCAGGGCGCCGGCTACCCGCTGGTAATGCTGCATCCCCTGGGCACATCCACCTGGGCGTGGAGTTCAGTGATAGATTCGTTCAGCCAGCACTACACCTGCTACGCGTTCGATATGCTCGGGCACGGCGAGTCGGACAAACCCACCCGACATTTCAATATCCCGGATTACGCCCAGGCGCTCGATGACGCCTGCCAGATCCTCAACATCCACCGCGGTCACTACGTTGGCAATTCGGTCGGCGCGGTGCTGGCGACTGAAATGGCCGCCTCGTTCCCGGAACGGCTGGACAAGTTGGTCCTGGTCGGCGCACCGGTTTGGGATGCCCGTACTGCTCCGGAGCGGATCGCCGAGGCGGCGGCCGGCTACGACGCCGACGGCATGCCCGTGCCTCGAACCATGGAATCGGCCAAGGAATCCACGACGTTCGCCGAACCCCGTCAGGAATGGGTGGACGCCAACAACGGTACGAGAGCCCAGGCCGGCGCCTGGGTCAAGAAGCTGCACGAATCGCTGGCCTGGTACGACATTATGACCAGGTTGCCCCAGGTTAGCGCCCGCGAGACCCTCGTACTGTACGGCGAAGTGGACCGATTGCGCGACGGAGAGGAACTACTTCACAACAACATCGTTCGCGCACGCAAGCACATCATGCCTGGCGTCGGACATATCCCCCAGATCGAAGATCCGGAAGGGTTTGTCGATGCGGTGCTGGAGTTCCTCAAGCCGGGAACGTGACCGTTAAACACCGCGGAGCCGGCCCTGGTTTTGGCTTGGCGTCGCGAGGGCATTCGCGTTAGAATACGGCCGATGGTGGGCCCGTTGGTGGGTCGCCGTCGGCTGATTACTGTGGTTCATCTGTAAGCATGCCATCGACTTTTATCAGAGCGCGTAGCCGCACCCATCGCCTTCTTCACACCGCAAAACGCGGTGCGGTCGAGCATATTCCGCCAACGCTGGTAGTCGTGGGCGTGGGCACGGCCGGGGTGCGCCGGGCGTTGCTGTTTTCAGAGCGCATGTCCGAGCTTTCCGCCGCCGGTCGTATCCAGACCTCAGTCTACTACGACTGCAACGAGGTCACGGTGTCCAACGTGCAGAAGACGCTGCAAAAGTCGTTTGGCGTCGCCCGCAACGGCGCCGGCACTCAGGTACTGTTCCCAAACTACGTTCCGGTTCCCAACGGTTTCATGCGAGACCCGACCCAATTTCGAGACTTCCGCGGGCCGCTGGAACGGGATATGGACAACATCATCAGCCAGGTGCTGCTGCACTCGGATCGCTGCGGTCGGGTACCCGAGACCATAATTGAGTTCATGGGATTTTCGGGGCACGCCGTACTGGGCGGCCTCCTGCATCAGAAGATACAGAACGCCTTCCCCAACGCCACCATCCTGCCGGTCATGATGCTGCCCAAGGACCACATTTCCGAAGAGTGGACCAGGCGATATATATGGGAGCAATACGAAAACCTGCTGTCCGGCGCCAACTGCCTGGTAACCACGCAGTCGGATGTCAACGCCCGTGAAGACGACGCCCGCCTGGCTACCGGGCTGGCCGGGTTTGAAGTCGCAGAATTCGGAGAAGACAACGATCCGTCCATCAGCCAGTTGGGGGTAACCCTGCGACGCCTTATGCCCGCCTCGGGCGGGTGGCTGGGCATGGCCGCGGTCAAGCGCAAGGTGCCCATCACACGGAAGTTCGAATGGTTTAACTTCCCTCCCTGGTGGCGTCAGTACGCGGCCGTGGGCGGGGACGACGATTTGTCCACGCTACTGGGCAACGCGATTTGGTCGACTCTGGATCCGGCTGCCCAGTTGGCGGAGGGGATCAATCAGCCCCCCAATGCGCCGCAGGAAATAGTCGTCTCGTTGCCCCTGCACGGAGACGAACTGGAGCCGGTGGCGACCCAAGCAGCAGAGGCGCTCGACCACAGCAATATCTTCGACCGGTTTACCAACCTGGACATCGCTTTCAATACCGCACGATTCACCGACGGCATAGAGCCTGATCCCTTTATGCACGTCACCAGGATCTATCCCGTGAGCGGCGAATTGCAGGCCGTCGCCGAGATACTCCGGGGGGAGCCGGCTACGCCTTCCTACGGCGGGAGGGCAAATGCGGAGACGGGCTTCGGTTCATATTTCCATCTGCGGGATCCGGCGCCAAATCCGCTACTGCCGCCGCCAGATACCAGGACGGAAATCGAAGATGAAGGGCAGGAGCATGTTCGATATGTCTAGCAAGACAAGCGTTTTTTTTGAATTGTCCGCAATGCATTCCGTTTGACGTATTTGTTTTCATCTGGTATAGTCGCTCTTGTTACTGTAAAGGTATTCAAGTATGCCGTGCGGATTGGTGTGACTCCTCACCCGTGAGGGCGGGGCCAACCTGCACGCATAGTAGGTCTACGGTAGTTAGTCTAAGCTGAAATCCCTTTGCTTTGCTACTGGGCCAGTTCCTCCCAAGTCAGAAAGGGGGTAAACATAACTATGCCGCCAAAGAATCAAAATCGCACTTTCCACATTCGCCGCAATGCCCCACATAGATTGGGCGCACAGAGCGACCTCACCCGCGATGGCACTCCGCCTCCGATTGTTTCGATAGCGGTCGGCACCGCCGGATACAAGCGGAGCTGGCGTTGGGCCAGGCGCATGGGAGAAGCCGGGGTCCTGGACCGTGTGCAGAGTCTGCTGATGTACGACTGCAACCAGGGCACGATCGATTCCATCGACACTGAAACTCGTTCGATGCGCCGCGTCCGTGGTGGCCAGTTACCGGTCATAATTCCCGGCTTCCTTCCGAAAGTCGACGGGTTCCTGCGCGACCCCAACGCGTACAAGGACTTTTACGGCCTGATCCATCGCGACATGGAGCGCATGGTAGACACCGTTGCGCGCCGGTCCGAAGAGGTGGGTTCGCCTCCCCAATTGATCCTCGAATGGCTGGGATTCGGTGGCCACGCCAAGCTGGGCGGTGTGCTGCACGGCATGATGCGCGAGCGCTTCCCGGAAGCCACTTTCCTCCCCATCGTGCTGGTGCCCAGCGAAGCCGTCCTCAAGGAGAATATGCGCCGCGAAACGTGGGGCGCATACGAGGAAACCATCGGCACGCGATTGGTCCGCAACAGCCGCGGTGTCCAGGAATTGCAGCGTCATCCGGCGCTGATCACCGACAACGGCCTGTCTCCCAACTTCGAACGCCTGGACGACAAACTCGCGATCGCTCTCGCCTCGATGGAAGCGGGCATGCGGTACCAGGTTGACGCGGGTTCCATGGCGGAAACCGTCAACAGTTTCGGCGACTACTCCAACGGTTGGTTTGGGGTGCGCGTGCTGAACCGCCGCGTTGACATAGCCGATACTCGCAACGGGTCCCGGCTGTTTGGGCCTTTCCGGGGTCGGGAGATCGTGGTGGTGAACGACAATGCCAAGCAGTTGCCGTTCTCAATCAAGTCGGCGATGTGGGACATCATGGATCCCAAGCGCACCGATCTCCAGTTGGCGAAGCATGCATTCCCCGAGGGCGACACTGTGATGCGCATGGTGATCACTTTGCCGGTTGAGCCTTCGGGTTTGGCCGAAATCGCCGCAGACGTCCAGGACCAGATGCACCGCGAAGACTTCGACGTCGCTTACCCGAACATCATGTGGTCATTCGCGTCGTCCAACTTCCAGCAGTCTCCGGACGATCGCCATATGCACGTCTCCCTGTTCTTCCCGCTGCAGAACGATAACATTCCGACCATCAGCGACATCATGGGCGAGGACAACACGCCGATGCAGTTGGCCGGCACGCTGGAATACGCCGGTTTTGGTTCCCGCCACTTCATGCCGCCGCCCAATGGCCACGAGCCCGAGTCCCAGTACGGATACGTCTCGCGAGGCCAGCAGGTGCGCATTGAACGCGAGCGGACCCGTGTGCCCACCGAAGAACGACAGCCTTACGGCTATGGTAACGGTTATGGCAACGGCGCGGGCAGCGAGTACGGGCGTTAGTCGGACGCCCTAACATCAAACACGCAAAAGGGGCGGGTCGATGACCCGCCCCTTACGTTTCAAGATTGGCGACCCTCCGGCAACTGGCCGCATGCTCCTCCGGCTGATCGATCAGTTGTCGGCCGCCAGCGCTTCACGACGGGCTTTCTCCTTGAAGTGAGGGATGACGTGTTTGCCAAACAGGCGCAAGGTCTCCATGACTTCGGCGTGGGTCACGGGCCCTACCTGAAACAGCGGCATTATCTCGTCTACTCCCATCCGCTCGTAGTCTTCAATATATTTGATGCAATCGTCGGGATCGCCGATACAGAAACGCCCGCCTTCTTCGATCAATGATCGCGAACTTACCGCGTCAGCTCGGGCGGTATCGGCATTGACCGCACGCTGGTAATGCCATTGGTAGTCTTCGGGAACCCTGGCGGGATCATATCCCTGCCATACGTATGAATCGCGAATGCGCTGTTGCTCACGATACCAGTCGATCACGGTTTCGGCACGCTCGAAAGCCTTTTGTCGGTTCTCCATGCACAGGCCCACGGTGTTTCCGGCAACTCGTGGATGAACCAGCTTGGTAGCCGGCTCAGGATTCGCGATGGCATCACGGTAAATCTGAATCAAACCCTCAGCCCGGTCCAGCCCAACGCTGGTTTGCGCCAGACACCCCAGACCCTGACGACCCACTTTCTCGGCCGTGAACTCCTGGCTGACCGCCTGCCAAATGGGCGGGTGCGGCTTCTGTACGGGCTTGGGGATTACCTCGCGAGGCGGTATCTGGTAGTGCTTGCCTTCAAACCCGAACGTCTCCTCAGTCCACGCGCCCGGGATGATCTGAAGGTATTCCTCGACCATCTCCGACACGTCCGCCAGGTCGGAGCCGTAGGGTAGCATTTGGTAAGGATACCCCGACCGTCCGATGCCCAGGTCCACACGTCCGCCGGAAATCACATCCAAAGTTGCCATGCGAGCGGCGACGTTCAACGGATGATGCAACGGCGCCAACACCACGGCTATGCCCAGGCGCATGTTGGTGGTGCGCTGGCTCAGCGCCGCCAGGGTGATGTCCGGTGCGCTGGAATGGGACCATTCCGAGCGAAAATGGTGCTCGACGAACCACACGGAAGTCATGCCGATTTCTTCCGCGAAGCACACCTGCTCCATCATTTCCTGGAACTTTCGAGTTTCGCTCTTGTCGTCCCAAGGCTTGGGAACCTGAATTTGATAGAAAAGACCAAGATCCATGTCGTTGTTCTCCCTCGGATGGACATCAGTAACTGAGTTTGGCCGATTGTAGCAAATCGATATCAACCAAAAGGGGCAGGTATGATCCGCCCCAGACATTGTTTGGATGAAATCTAAGAAAGCTCAGCCGCGGCCGTATTTGTCCACCGCTTTATCGCCGGTCAACGCCAGGAAAATATCCCCACGGGCGTCGCACCAGATGCCATGGGCCGAGCGGCTGTCCCAACGGGCAAGGACGTTGCCGTCCCGGTCGAAAATCGCGACCCGAGGCAGGTGAGAATCGTCCAGGGGAGCCAGCTGGCTGACGACGAAATCACCCTCGGGGGTCTCGGCGATGTCTGTAGGTCGGCAGGTGTCGGTCCACATGGTCAGGAAGTCGCCCGATGTGTTGAAGACCTGGATCCTGCTGTTCTCCCGGTCGCAGACGTACACCCGGTCGTCGCGTGTGACCAGCAGGCTGTGCGGCAGGTGGAACTCGTACGGATGCTCCTTGCCCGGCTTACCCCAGGAATACTTGAGGCGCCCGTCGTTGTCGAACCGGTGAATGCGTGCGTTGCGATAACCGTCGGCCACATACAGGTCGCCACTGGGCGAGGGGACGAGTTCCGCGGGATAGTTGAACGGCCCGGCAGCCCGGGGCACCAACGCGCCGGCGACTTCGCAGCCGGTGTCGGAATGCACCCCATTTCGCCCTAGCATCTGTATGGGTTTTCCATCGATCGTGTACATGATGCAGGTCGACGTGTCCCGGTCGGTCAGGTACACGATGTCGTCCTCGATGTAAAAACCGTGGGCGTAGACGAACCCGCCGTTGCCCCAACCACTCTTGAATGAGCCGTCGTTGCGGTCGAAAATGGCAATCGGCGGATCGGCGCGGTGGAAGGCGTAGATGTCCCCGGCCGAGTCGCTGGCCAGCGCGCTGACCGCGCCCAGCGGGTGAGCATCGGGCATCTTTGCCCAGTCGGAAGTCAGCGTGTACGTATGCTTTCCGCTTCCTACGGTGGTCATGGTTTGGCCTCCAAAACTGGTTGAGTCGCACGTAGCAAAAAAGTCGGGGCGGGTTCGCGGCCCGCCCCGGTGGTTTCCGGCTATGCCATCAATCTGCGAGCGGTGTTGACAACTCGCTCCGCATTGGGCAGGTAGATGTTTTCCAGGGCGCGGCTGTACGGTACCGGAGTATGGGGAGGCGTCACGCGGGAAGGCGGCGCGTCCAGATAATCAAAGGCTTCCTCGGCCACCCGAGCGCAAATGTCCGACGATATGCTGCACACCGGAGTGTCCTCATCCACGACCAGCAGCCGGTGGGTGCGCCGCACCGAATCGAGCACGTGGTCGTAATCGATGGGCGACACGCTGAGAAGGTCTATGACCTCGGCGTTGATACCCTCCTTGGCCAGCTCCTCGGCCGCCTCCACGGCAACCCAGGTCATCTTGCTGATGCCCACTATGGTGAGGTCGGCGCCGGGACGTACCGTGCGGGCCTTCCCCAGCGGCAGGGTGTACATTTCCTCGGGCACCGGACAGGTGTCGCCGTACAGCCCTTTGTGTTCGAAGAAGATCACCGGATCGTCGTCGCGGATAGCCGCGAGCAGCAGCCCTTTGGCCGTGTAGGCGTCGGACGGGCAAACGCCCTTGAGCCCGGGGATGTGGCTGAAGAGCGAGTAGAAAGATTCCGAGTGCTGCGCCGCGCTGCCGAATCCCGCGCCGATGCGGGTCAACATGACGAAGGGCACCTTGACCTGACCGCCGAACATGTAGCGCATCTTGGCAGCGTTGTTCAGCAATTGGTCCATGCACACGCCAATGAAGTCGACAAACATGAGCTCAGCAACGGCGCGCATGCCGGTTGAGGCCGCTCCGATGGCGGTTCCAACGAAGGCCGCTTCCGAAAGCGGGGTATCCAGAACCCGCTCGTTTCCGAACTCCTGGATCAGGCCCCGCGTGGTGCGGAAGGCGCCGCCCCAGGCGTCGACAATGCCCAGATGCTCGCGGCCGGCGCCACCGGCGATTTCCTCGCCCATGATGATAACCGTTTCGTCGCGGCGCATCTCCTGGATCAGTGCCTCGTTGATGGCTTCCCGAGTTTGCAACTCGCGGGTTTCTCCAGGCGGTGGGAGCATCGGGGTTTCGGTGAGAGTTGTCATACTCAGCCTCCCAGCAATTGGCGTAATTGGAATCGGCAGCAGGGTTTCGCGGTGTACGCACCTGAGTGCCAATCCCGAGCTACACAGGCATGTTGGCGCCGCGGCGCATCATTTCGACCGGGTAATCGGCGTACACATCCTCGTAGATTTCGTGCGGTTCTGGCAGCGGGCTGGCGTCAGCGAATGTCACCGCCTCCTCCATCAACACCCGAGCTTCCTCGTCCATCTGGTCCAGCTCCTCGGCGGTGATAACGTTGCCCTGGGCGACCATGTGGTTGCGGAAGGTGAGCAGCGGGTCGCGCGCCCGCCAGTGGTCCTCTTCTTCTTTGGTCCGGTAGGTCAGCGGATTGTCGAACACGGTGTGGCCGTAGTAGCGATAGGTGCGGGCCTCAAGCAGAGCCGGGCCATCGCCGGCGCGGGCGCGTGAAACGGCTTCTCCGGCCGCTTCAAACACCGCCAACACGTCCATGCCGTCAACGTGGAACCCGGGCATGTCGTAGGACGCGGCCCGATCAGAGACGTTGGCCACCGACAGGCCGTACTCCACCGGCGTGGATTCGGCGTAACCGTTGTTTTCGCAGCAGAAGATCACCGGCAGTTTCCAAACGGACGCCAGGTTCATGCACTCGTGGAGCACTCCCTGGTTCGCGCCTCCATCGCCGAAGAACGCCACGGCGACGCGGCCCAGTTTGCGGATCTTGGAAGTCAGCGCCGCTCCAACGGCCAACGGGACGCTGCCCGCCACGATGCCGTTGGTCCCCAGCATGCCCTTGCTCATATCGGCAATGTGCATGGAGCCACCCTTGCCCTTGTTGGGGCCGTGGCTGCGGCCAAAGAGCTCCGCCATCATCAACTTGGGATCCACGCCCTTTGCAATGCAGTGGCCGTGACCGCGGTGGGTGCTGCCGATGTAGTCGTCATCGGACAGGTGGGCACACACGCCGGTCGGGACAGCTTCCTGTCCGACTGAAGAGTGGACCGACGCGGACATACCCCGCTGCCCCGTCTCAGGCACGCCACGTTCCTCGAAGTGACGGATGGTGGTCATCGTTCGGTAGAGTTTCAGTAAGGTGTCGCGGTCGAGTTCCATGGCAACACGCTCCTCGTGACGCAGCGGTTTTCTGATCGGGCTGACGCCCGGTGTAACAAAAGCCGACGGATGCAACGCCGGCTTTGGGATGGCCCC
Source organism: SAR202 cluster bacterium bin87 (assembly GCA_002238825.1). Lineage (GTDB taxonomy): Bacteria > Chloroflexota > Dehalococcoidia > Lucifugimonadales > UBA3495 > Bin87. Next base: position 85,560 of record MPNC01000012.1, read on the forward strand.
ATAGTAGCATGGGGCCGGGCGGTGTCAACAAGGGCTGTGCGCCCGCGTTATCACATTCCCCGGGCCCCATACGGAAAGACGCAGAGCGATCCTCACCGCCAGTTCAACCGATACGAAAGACGATCTCCGTTCCGCTGCTGGCGCCCAGGGCTGACGAGGCGTCGCCGTCCACCAGAGCAACCTCCAATCGCCCATGGCTGCCCAACAGCGCTTTCAATCCGTCCCCCGGCGGGTCGTGGAAGGTACGGGACAAGCCCGCAATTTCCTGACCCGCGATTGAGACCACCGTTTCCGACTCCCTGCCGAGCACGCGCATATCATTCAATATGTCCGCGGTGATGTCACTGACCAGGTTTCCAAAGGCATCTGCAAAAATAATCCGGCCTCGAATGACGTTGCCTTCCGGTCGCGGCGTCGGCAACGACAGGGCGGTGATCCGGGTCGTCGGATCGCCGAGCGCATTGGGAGACACTCCGGTGGACAGGTGGGCTGCCACCGGGGCGAAAACGTCGCGCCCGTGGAACGTGGCGCTGACGGGATGGCGCCAATATTCGGGGTTGGTCAATCGCCAGGCTGTGCAGCCGTTCGGCACTTCCGCTGGGCCCGAGGTGTCAGACCCGCCGATTTCGGGATCGTATCGTCGACACACCAGGGTCAGGAGACCGTTGTCCGGCGCGACAAAACGATGCTGAGGGGTTTCCAGCAAGATGGCAGGCCGGTCGGTGCCGACCCCGGGGTCGACCACGGCAACGAAAATACTGCCGTCAGGGAAGTAGGCGTGCGCGTCGGCCAGGACCACGGCTCCGTGGCGCACATCCTGCGGGCCGACGCCATGGGTCAAATCGATGACGTGAGCGTGCGGATTAATCGAAAAAACGACCCCGCGCACCATGCCCACGTAGGCATCGGCGAGGCCAAAATCGGTGGCGAGAACCAGGGGCGGAGCAGACACTCAGTTCCGAGGCCAATGCGATTGAGTGTCCGGGATCAGGTGAAACGAGCGCTGAGAACCGATACCAGCAAAAACACCACGATCAACGCCACGGTCAACTGGAACATGGTGCGCTCCAGCCCACGTCGCGTACGGACGGTGTTCTGGGCGCTCCCGAACATCCCGCTGCCGGCTTCCCGTACCTGGGAAAGGATGATCAGGACAAGCACGATAGATGTGACGATCTGGGCAATGTTGAGCAGGCTCATTTCGAAACTCCGGCCACCATTCTACCACGCTAAGGCCGCTGGGCCTCCAGACCGGCCTGGACCAGCTGCAGGGCAAGCTCGGGTTGCGCCTGTCCTTTGGTGATGCGCATGACCTGTCCCATCAGGAAACGTGCCGCGGTTTCCTTGCCGCTAAGGTAGTCGGCGACGGCTTTCGGGTTGGCGGCAATCGCCTCAGCGACGGCGGCCTCAATCGCGTCGGTGTCACTGATCTGCGCCAATCCCTGCTCCTGCACTATGTCCGCCGGCGAGACCGAGGTTCCGATTGGCTGGGAGAGGCTTCCCGAAAATCCGATATGGATGGCAGTACCGACGACTGGTGCGTTCCTTCGGTACGTATCCTCGAGCACCTGTTTGGCTAGGGAGGTGGACAAGGTCCCATCAGCGATCAGGCCCAACAGCTCCGACAATGCGCCCGGACTTACGGGGCAATCAGAAATGTCCCGATGGTCCTGATTCAACAGGTATGAAAGATCGCCGATCATCCAATTCGCGATCTCTTTAGCGGCGGCCCGGTTGTCTCCTGTACTGGCCAGCGCCACCGTATCTTCGAAGTAATCGGCCGTGACTCGGGAGCTAGTCAACTGGTCAGCGTCGTACTCCGAAAGTTCGTAATCCTGCCGGAATCGTGCCTTGCGCTGCGGGGCCAATTCGGGCAGCGCCGACTGCAAACGCTCCACCCATTCGGAGCCGATGTTCAGTGGCGGGAGGTCGGGCTCCGGAAAGTAACGATAGTCGTGCGCGTACTCCTTGCTGCGCTGGGAGACGGTCACGCCCCGCTCATCTACCCAGCCGCGGGTTTCCTGCACCACGGTCCCGCCGTCCTCGACGACACGCTGTTGCCGCTCCACCTCGTACACCAGGGCAAGGTAAACGGACCGGAAACTGTTCATGTTCTTGACTTCGGTGCGGGTCCCGAAGGTATCGGCGCCGGCGGGCCGGATACTCACGTTGGCGTCGCAGCGGAAATTGCCGTCCTGCATATTGGCGGTGGAGACGCCAAGATACTGGACCATGGAATGGAGCGAGGTAAGATACTGGCGGGCCTCTTCGGGAGATCGCAGATCGGGTTTGCTGACAATCTCCATGAGCGGCACGCCGGACCGGTTCACGTCGACCAGCGAATAGCCCTCGGCGTCGTCCGGGAAGTGCTGCATCTTGGCGACGTCCTCTTCCAGATGCACACGTTCCACGCCAATGGGTCGCCGGCCGTACTCCAAGTCGGAATCGCCCTCGATCTCCAGATGACCGTCCAAGGCCAGCGGCAGGTCGTATTGGGAAATCTGGTATCCCTTCATCAGGTCCGGATAGGGGTAGTTCTTCCGGTCGAACTTGGTGAACTCGGGGATGCGACACTGGAGCGCCAGTCCGGTCATTACGGTGTATTCCACCGCCCGCCGGTTGATTACGGGCAACGCGCCGGGCAGGCCCAAGCACACCGGGCAGGTGCGGGTGTTGGGTTCGGCGGCCTGGTAATCGGCGGGACACCCGCAGAACATCTTGCTGCGAGTGTCCAACTGGACGTGTACCTCAAGCCCGATGACGGTTTCGTATTCCACTGCTGTATGACCTCTGTCGATCGGCAGCTATCCGCCGCTGACCTGCGGGTTGGCGTCTACTCAGATCGGGTCTCGAAGCGGCCGATGAACTCGCGCTCCTTGGCCTCGACTTGCCGCGGAAGGCGCGCCAGCGCCAACCGCTCCGGTAATACTATACCGCCGGAGAAGATCAATTTCATCGCGTCTTCCACGGTGAGGTCGGTTTCGAAGAGATCGTCTTCATTGACGAAGGCCATATTGCCGGAAGTCGGATTGGGCACAGTGGGTATGTAAACGATTGCCATGGAATGGCCTCCGCTTTGGGAGAACGCTCGGCCGGTCACAAACCCGACCGCTACCATACCTTCCCGGGGCCACTCGAGAAAAACCACGCGGCTGAAATTGTAGTCGGACGCCAGGAGCGTCGTAGCCTGTTCCGTCACTCCGAAGATGGTCTTGACCACCGGTACCTTGTGCAGGACGAATCCCATGCTGCCCATGATCTTTCGGCCCGCTGCCAGAGAAACGAAAAGACCTATCAGGTAAAAGATGACAATGATGCCAATCAAGCCTATACCAGGGAAGTCCCAAGGCTGGCCCTGTATGAAAGGCATTGGTCTGATGAAGCTGTCCGTGCGACCAATGATGAACGCCAGGACAAAAACTGTCACCAGGATAGGTACCAGCTGCATCAGGCCGGCGAGAATCTTGCCCTGAAAATGGCCCTCAATACGTTGACCCCAGGTCGGTTCCTCACGCTCCGCCCGACCCAGCGGCTGCTGGTCTTTAGAACCCAAAGCCGCCTCCCTCGTGCCCGGCGCTTCAGATCCCCGCGCCCAAAGGCATCTATTTCAGCAGTATGCTGTAACTTTCAGCGTAATTCAATGAGTCTAGAATGCTTAAATGCGGCGGTTTGCTTCGTCGTCCCGCCTTATGCCGGTCGATTGCCGAAATGCAACGCCACGCCTCCAAAGCCCAAACGGCGGTAACCCACGTCTACCAGTCCGGCCTGGCGGAATACATTAGCCAGCCCGTCTGCGGTAAGGAAGTAATCGACGCTGTCGGGCAAGTAGGTATAAGCGGTTCGATCACCGGCAACAATTTGCCCCATCAGCGGAACCAGCCGATGGAAATAGAAACGTCCCATGGTGGACGCGATACCCGCGGGCATGGGTGTCAGCTCGAGGGTGGTAACCCGGCCGCCGGGCGCGACGACCCGGGCCATTTCCCGGACTGCGGAAGGCACATCCGGCATGTTGCGGAGGCTGAATCCCGCGGTGGCGCCGATGAACGAAGCGTCCGGGAAGGGCAGTCGCAGGGCATCTCCCTGGACGAAATGTACTCTCTGCCCAGGGCCGGAACCTCCAACCCGCCGCCGATTGGCGATAGTCAGCATTTCGGGCAGCAGGTCAACACCTACGATTTCCGTGGTGTTGCGGCAATCGGCCAGGGCAAAAGCCAGGTCACCGGTTCCCGTGGCGACATCCAGAGCCGGCCCAACGGCGGTTCCAGCAGTCAGTCGGGCGGTCGCGCGTTTCCAACGGTGGTGCAACCCACCCGTCATGAGCGAGTTCATCAGGTCGTAGCGTGGCGAGATGCGCGCGAACATCTCCGCCACGTAGCGTCGCTTCTCGTCGCCGCTCAAGTTGGCCATTGTGCTAACGCGTTTTGCGAGCGCGGTATCTGAGAGCCACCACGCCATCGGCGTGAGATTGCGCCGAATCCAACTCCAGCGCTGTCGGCGATCCGGGCCCGCCGAACAAAGGGACACCCTGACCAAGGATAGTCGGTATCAAGAAGACCAGGTACTCGTCGACGAGTCCGGCCTGCCGGAACTGGTCCGCCAGATCGGCCCCTCCCACCAGCCAAACGGTTCCGGAGTGCCGTTCCGCGATTTCCCGGGCGAAATCTGGAGCGTTGGTCCGTACGAAACTGGCCTCCGGTGGTCCGTCGCTCGGTGGAGAATGGGTGAACACGTAAGCCGGTTTGCCCGGGTACGGCCACTCTCCGAAACTCACTACCTGGTCGTAGGTGCGCCGGCCCATCACCAAGGCTTCGACCCCGGCGTAAAATTCAGCGTAACCATAGTCGTTGGGTTCGCCGGCGGGCAACCAGTCAACACCGCCGGCGGAGTCAGCGATGAAGCCATCCAGGCTGGAAGCGACGTAATAGACTATTCGTGCCATGGTTGAGCTCTTCCGCTATCGTTCGCGATCACGGTACTGCATGTCGTCCGGAAGGCCATCGGTGACGCCGGAGGCGACGAGGGCGCGCTGGACTACAAAGCGAACCACGCCGTCGATGTCCAGCGGCTTCAGATAAAACGGGGGCTCGGGCGGCAGAATGGTGGCGCCCAGACGCGACAGCGTTAGGAGATTTTCCAGGTGGATGGCATGGAGTGGCGTTTCCCTGGGTATCAGGGTGAGCCGTCGGTTCTCTTTGACGGTGACATCAGCCGCACGCAACAGGAGGTTGGGCGTCAGACCGTGGGCTAATGAAGCCACCGTGTTCATGCTGGCCGGGGCGATGATCATTCCCGCCGTGGGGAAGGTTCCGCTGGCAATGGGAGCGAACAGATCGGAGATGGCGTAGGTGGCGAAATGGGGATGCTCCGTCCACCGCGCAACCGCCGCGTTGTACGCTTCGTCGAGCTCTTCCTGCCATACCATGCGCGCAGCATTGGAGGCGACAACGATCACCGGTGTTTCCCGCTCCAGCAGCGTGTCGATCAGATCACGGGCGATGATAGACCCGCTGGCTCCCGTAATCCCTACAACCAGCGGACGAGATGGGCGAGAGGTCATGCCGCCGTCGATACGCAACCGATTGGCATCCGAGTCATTCACCGGCAAGCCCGATCGTTGCATCGGTTCGAGCGCAGGCTACCACGGGAAAAAGCCGTCGAACGGCAGCGCTACGGCAAGGATCGTAAAGGCCAACAGCTGTGTGGAAATGTACTTGTTGAACGCGAACGCCTTGCCCACCATGGCCGGCTGCCCGGACTTGACCATGTTGTTTTCGTAAATGAGCAGGATTGCAGCGACCACCCAGCCAATGAAGTAGAACACGTTCAACTCCATCCAGATGCCCAGCGCCAAAAGCGCGGCCGCGGCCAGACTGTGCAACACCCGGGTGGTGCGGATGGCGTTGCGCACGCCAAACCGGGCCGCGATGGACTTGATCCGGTTGGCGCGGTCGAAATCGAAGTCCATGCTGCCATAGATTGTTTCGAACCCTCCGGCCCACATCATCACCGCAAAGGTCAGCAGCACCGGCTGCCAGGTGAGTTGACCGGTGACCCCGATCCAGGCGCCGGACGGGGCGATTGCGAGCGCCAGGCCCAGCATCAGGCTGCACAGCCAGGTAACGTACTTGGCGAAGGAGTAGAGCACGACGTACGTCGCCGCCACGGGCGCCAGCATCAGCGCCAGAGGGTTGAGTTGCCAGGCGGCGATGAAAAATATGCCGGCCCCGCCAGCCGCCATGCCGCCGACTTCCAGGGGTCTCAGGATGCCAGCGGGTATGTGCCGACCTGCAGTGCGTGGATTGCGAGCGTCTTCCCGGGCGTTGATTATGCGGTTGGCGGACATGCCGAGGGTACGGACTCCCACAAACGCCAACGTAATCCAGACGAAGGTGTGCCAACCAGGCCATCCGCTCCCGCCCGCAAAGTGCGACGCCAGCACCATGCCGATGTAACCGAACGGCATGGCGAACAGCGATTCCGATATGTTGATCGCGTTCAGGTAGTGCGGGACCTTCCCCGCCACCACACGAAAAGGGCCGGGATGTACGGGTGCGTTTTGCATACCCGTTCATGGTAGCACACGACCCTTCCCGCGCCCGGTAACCCCACGCCAATGCGCTGGCCGAAACTATCAGCGGGGTATTTCAGCCGCCGGGGCCTGCGAAGGAGCTTATGCCGTCCAGTCCCAGCTCTGCCCACCTCGCCGAAACCCGGTCCCTAACTTCCTGGCTCATTTCGATGTCCGGCGGCCATTCGCGATGGTAGCCTTCTTGCGGTCCTTTTCGGGTGGCGTCTATGCCGACCTTACTGCCAAAGCGGGGGGTGGGAGATGCCACGTCCAGGTCGTCGATGGGGCCGTCAACCAGGACGAGATCGGTGGCCGGGTTGATGTTGTTGGCCACTCGCCACGCCACTTCCGAAGGGTTCTGCACGTCCACGAAGTCGTCCACCACCACGATCACCTTGGTCAGGCTGAGCAGTCCCAATCCCCACAGGCCGTACATCACCTTGCGGGCGTGTCCCGGGTACTCTTTCTTCATCGACACCAGTACCAGGTTATGGAAAATACCTTCCGCGGGCATGTTGATGTCAACCACTTCGGGGAGGATGAGGCGGATCAGAGGCATGAAGACACGCTCAGTGACCTTGCCCATCCAATAGTCCTCGGTGGGAGGCCTACCCACGAATGTGGTGGGGTAAATGGGATTGTGGCGGCGGGTGATGGTGGTCACGTGGAAAACCGGATAGGGCTCAGCAAGAGAGTAGTAACCGGTGTGGTCCCCAAAGGGGCCCTCCGTCCTTTCTTCACCGGGAATAACGTACCCTTCGAGAACGATCTCTGCATGAGCCGGCACCTTGAGATCCACCGACACTGCCTGGGTCAACTCGACGCCCTCATCGCGGATGAAACCGGCCAGTACCATCTCATCGATATCCGGCGGCAGCGGAGCGGACCCGGTCCAGATAGACGCCGGATCTCCTCCCAGCGCGACCGCAACCTCCAGTTTCTCCGCGCTCGCCCGGTAGTGGCGAGCTCCTACCTTGTGGGTCTGCCAGTGCATGCCGGTGGTGTTCCGGTCGAACACCTGCATCCGGTAGATCCCGTAGTTCTGCGTGCCGGTTTCGGGGTCGCGGGTGATCACCAGCGGCAGAGTGATGTACGGGCCGGCGTCCTCCGGCCAGCACTTGATGATCGGCAGACTGTACAGATCGACGTCTTCCCCTGTCAGGACTACCTGCTGACACGGGGGATTACTGACAGTACGGGGCTGGAAAGCGCCCACGTGAACCAGCTGGCCCAGGGTGCGAAGCTTGTTCAGGACACCCTGCGGAGGCCCGCCCTGGACCATTTCGATCATGGATTCCAGGCGCGCGGCCAGGCTGTCGGCATCCTCGACCTCAAGCGCCCAATTCATGCGCCGCTCGGAGCAGAAAAGGTTCATGGCCACGGGCATGTCGTGGCCATGAACGTTCTCAAACAGGAGCGCCGGTCCATCGGCCCGCATCAACCGATAGGCGATTTCAGTCATCTCCAACTCCGTTTCTACGGGAGCGGAGATGCGTTTCAGGTCGCCTTTGCTTTCGAGGAAGGCGATGAACTCACGAAGATCCCGGTATGGCATACGGTCTTGTTGGCCTCAGGTTTGTTTCAGACCCGAGGCCAGTACGCCGACCTTAGGAGTTTCGCATTTGGCTAAAGCAGTCGCTGCAATAGACCGGGCGATCGCCGCGGGGGCGGAACGGTACGGTTGCGTCGGCTCCGCAATTGCTGCAGACGATGGGGAAGCTTTCGCGCTGGCCTCCGCCGAATCCGCCGCCGCCGCCTCCGCCGCCGCCAAAGTTGTCACGAGGCTGGCCTCGCCGAGCGTTCCTGCACGAAACACATCGTTTCGGATAGTTGGTGAAGCCTCGTGAGGCGTAAAATTCCTGCTCGCCTACGGTGAAGAGAAACTCTGCTCCACAGTCGCTGCATTCAAGGGTCATATCGGAAAGGGCCACGGTTCATCCTCCGGCCTGGTTGGTAATCACGGTGCACACGCTAGGTCTGTTTCGTCGGGCACAGCGATTACAATACCCAAGGATCGAGGACCGGCGCAATTTCGCTTCCACTACTATACTTGCATCGTCAAGGGCAAACAACGATTTTCACCGCCTGAATCGGAAAATCACAGGTCTCGGCGCCGTCTCGGGCGCCGGACACCATCTGGGTTCCGCATCACCGGGCCCTGGTCACACGGATTCAGCGACGAAGACCGGTATCTTCCGCGAGGTACGCCCCTGGTACTCCTCATACGGAGGAAACGCCTCGACGGAGGCAGCCCAGAGCCGAGCGCGCTCGTCGGGGTCGGACGCTTCGCGAACACGCATGGCGTAAACCTCTGCCTCGTCCCTGATTTCGACGTCGGCGTCGGCACGCAGGTTGTACACCCACACCGGGTTCCGTGGCGCGCCGCCCTGCGAGCCGACCAAAACGTAGGCGTCGCCAACTTTTACGCGCATGAGCGGGGTCTTCCGAATGGCTCCGGTCTTGTTTCCCCGGTTGGTTACGATGATTACCGGCAAACCGGTGTCGCGCAGCGTAGTCCCCTCGGTCCCGCCGCTGCTTTCGTATGCCTCCACCTGCTCGCGCACCCAATCCCTGGTCGACGGAATGTATTCCGGCATTTCAGTTCCTCCTGGTTACAGTGGTCATCATGATAACCCGAATCCCCGCGGGCAGTAATGCCGAATGGCGAAACCTCGCTATAATGCCGTGGTGGATTAGATAGCGCGATGCTGGAGAGACGGGGCGCTCCCGTTGTTTCGGGGCGCTGGCACGCCGCGTGGTTCTACCTCCCAGGAAGGTGCGCATGGTGATGAATTGGTCGGAACATCCGGTGGCCATTCGCGCCGGTTGGTCCTGGCGACGGATCGGATTGGCTGTGTTCGGGGCTCTCGCGATATCGGTCCTGCTGGCGGCCTGCGGGTCCGACCCGGCGCCGGACCGGGAACCGGAGAACGGTCGCTCCGAGCGGGCGGCGACAGACGAACCGTCCCCCACCGGGAGCCCGCCGACGGCGCGTCCAACCGTATCCGGATTCGGGCAAGGCCAGTCCAACCAGGCGCCCGCAACTCGTGCGCCGTCCTCGCCGACACCATCGGGGGCGGCTGAAGCGCCGCCGACCGCCGTTCCGGAGATTGCACCCACCGCCACAAGTGAGCCGGGCGCAACCCCTGTCCCGGTTCCTGCGCCGGCGGCCGTCATCGACGGGGACTACGACGCGAATGACAACGGCCTGATCGAGATCCGCGACCTGGCGCAACTGGACGCGATCCGTTACGACATGGACGGCGACGGCGCAGCTGACGATGACGCCGGCCTCGTCCCGTATTTGGAAGCTTTCCCAGACCCCGCAGACGAAATGGGTTGCCGCGTGGGCGGATGCGAAGGCTATGAATTATTGGCCGACCTTAGTCTGGACACCAACGGCAACGGAATGGCAGACCCGGAGGACCGTTACTGGAACTCTGGCTCAGGGTGGGAACCCATCGGCTATTACCGGGGGTCCGATGACCAGCAGGCTTTCCAGACCGCACTGGAAGGCAACGGCTACACCATCGCCAATTTGTACATTTCCCGGCCGCACGAGGATTACGTCGGTCTCTTTGGCTTCAGCAGCGGTGGGGAGATCCGGAACATCGCGGTGACCGCAGCCGACGTGACGGGCCACGACTACGTCGGTGCGCTGGTGGGCAACAACGAAGAAGGGGGTCGAGTGATCGACTGCGTATCCCACGGAGCCGTCACCGGAAACGATTTTGTGGGTGGCCTGGTCGGCGACGACAAGGATGGCGGACGAATTTCCGACAGCGCAGCCAGCGGCTCGGTCACGGGCCTGCGATACGTCGGGGGTTTGGTCGGCCGGGTTGACGGGAACTTTGGCAGCTCGACCCGTAACAGTTCCGCCGACGGCGACGTGGCCGGCAACGACTTCGTGGGCGGTCTGGTCGGGTTCAACGACGGCAGCATCGAAGGCGGGTCAGCCACCGGGCGCGTGTCCGGAAACGTCAATGTCGGAGGACTGGTGGGAAGAGGGAACGGCGGCAAGGTCAGCGACAGCATGGCCAGCGGCGACGTCACCGGCAGGACCGACATTGGAGGTCTGATCGGACGCAACGATGGCGAAATCAGCGATAGCAAAGCGCAAGGGGCCGTAACCGGACAGGACAACGTGGGTGGCCTGGCCGGGTACAACGGTCAGGGCACGGTCAGCAATAGCCGGGCCTCAGGGACCGCAACTGGACAGGACAACGTTGGCGGCCTGGTCGGACGCAACGGAGAAGGCGCGGTGGTCGATGGCGCTGCGGAAGGCACGGCCACGGGCAACAACAAGGTCGGCGGACTCGTGGGCTACAACGACGGGGACCTCAGCGACTGCGCCGCGTCCGGAACCGTACAGGGCGTTGACGATATTGGGGGACTGGTCGGCCGCAACAACGGCGGAACCCTGACGTCCTGCACCGCCGCCGGCGAGGTGTCAGGCAACGACAACGTCGGAGGCCTGGTGGGATACCACGAGGAGGGCGGAACAATCGCGGCAAGCTCGGCCTCCGGCGCCGTAGACGGCGAAGACGACATCGGCGGCCTGGTCGGAGACAGCGAGGGTCACATCGCCGCGAGTTCGGCCGACGGCGGCGTCACGGGCAACGACAATGTGGGCGGACTGGTCGGGCGCAACAACGGTGGTACCATAACCGCCGGCACCGCCAACGGTTCGGCAACTGGCCGCGAAAACGTGGGCGGACTGGTCGGGCACAACGACGGCGTAGTCCAGGAAGGGATCGCGAGCGGCGACGCGGCCGGCGACGCGAACGTTGGCGGTCTGATGGGTTACAACGACGCCGACATCAGCGATTGCAGCGCCAGCGGCGACGCCACCGGTGTCCAGGACTTTGTCGGCGGGCTTATCGGGCACAACTACCGGGGCGACGTAACCCGTTGCGATGCCAGCGGCCCCGCTTCGGGAAACAACTACGTCGGCGGGCTGATCGGTTCCAATGACGAGGGATCAATCCGCGGGAGCATGGCGGAAGGAAACGCCACCGGCACTGATTTCGTCGGAGGACTCATCGGCCAGAACACCGTGGGCGTGGTTGACGCCAGCGTCGCCTCCGGTGCCGCTTCGGGCAACGAGTTCGTGGGCGGACTGATCGGGGACAACGGCGGCGACATCCGCAACTGCGCGGCCAGCGGCGACGTGACTGGCCGGCGACAGATCGGCCTGCTGGTTGGCCGCAATTACGGCAGCCCGCTCGACAACAGCACGGGCACGGGCGCATTGACCGAGGCGAACTGACGGTTCTGGCGCAACGTGCCGCGTCAAAGACCATCGCCTCGCGGGTATAATGCTCAGGCTATCGAAATCCAACGGAGGACAATTGCATGGACGGTAAGACCGCGTTCGCCAACATCCTGGCCAGGGAGGGCGTCGACGTCGTTTTCTGCTTTCCCAACAACATCCTGATCGACGCCTGCGCAGCAGCCGGGATTCGCCCGATCATCTCCCGCATGGAACGCACTGCGGTCAACATGGCCGACGCGTACAGCCGGGTCAACAACGGCAACAAGAACGGCGTGGTTATCGTCCAGGGCGGGCCAGGAATTGAAAACGCCTTTTCCGGGGTCGCCCAGGCCTATGCCGACTCATCCCCGCTGCTGATGGTGCCCAACCATCCGGGGACGCGGCGACAAGGAACCTCCTCCGACTTCAACGCCGCCAGGAATTACGAGGGAGTCACCAAGTGGGCCGACTCCGCGAATCACACCGAACGCATACCGGAATTGATGCGTCGCGCCTACACTCAGCTCCGCACCGGTCGACCCTACCCGGTGCTGGTGGAGATGCCGAACGACGTCCTGGCCGGAGAGATCTCCGAGGAGCAGTTCCACTATCTCCCGCAACAAAAGCATCGCTCGGCAGGCGATCCCCGAGACGTTTCACGGGTCGCGGAGGCGCTGGTAAACGCGCGCCGCCCTGTCATCTACGCCGGCCAGGGAGTGCTCTACGCCGAGGCCACCCCGGAATTGGTGGAATTGGCGGAGCTGTTGAACGCGCCCACCATGACCACCACACTGGGCAAGAGCGGATTCCCGGAAAACCACCCCCTGGCTCTGGGGTCCGGCGGCAACACGGGCACAAAGATGGTTGGCGAGTTCCTGGCGAAGAGCGACGTTGTCTTTGGCATCGGCACCAGTTTCCAGAAGACCCTCGCTTCCGCCCCGGTTCCGCCCGGCAAGACGGTCATCCAGTCCACCATCGACGAAAAGGACCTCAACGGCGAGTATCCGCTGGATGAGATCATCGTCGGTGACGCGAAGCTGGTCCTCGGTCAACTGATTGAGGAAGTCAAGGATCGACTGGGCGAAAACGGCCGGCGCGGCGACGAGTCCGTAGCGGCCGAGATCCGGCAGGTACGGCAGGAATGGCTGGCCGAATGGATGCCCCGGCTCTCCAGCAACGATACTCCCATCAGCCCGTATCGTGTGGTCTACGAGCTCAACGCCCGGCTGGACAAGGCCAACAGCGTCGTCACCCACGACTCCGGCAACCCGCGCGACCAGATCGTGCCGTTCTACGCGGCCACCACTCCCCGGGGATACATCGGGTGGGGCAATTCTACCCAGTTGGGCAGCGGGCTGGGTTACGCCATGGGCGCCAAGGTGGCCTTCCCGGAGAAGACCTGCGTCAACCTGATGGGCGACGTTGCGGTCGGAATGGCCGGAACGGACTTCGAAACGGCGGCGCGCGAAAAGCTCGGCATCATCACCGTGATTGTGAACAACGGCGCCATGGGCGGCTACGAGAAGAACATCCCAATCGCGACGGAGCGGTACGGCACCAAGTACGTCACTGGCGAGTACGCTCGCATGGCCGAGGCTCTGGGCGCGTATTCCGAGTATGTAACCGACCCGGACGAAGTCGGGCCGGCCATCGAGCGGGCGAAGGAAATCTCCTCGTCCGGACAACCCTGCGTGCTGGAAATCATCACCCGCGAAGAGCCGGTGTTCTCGCAGTATTATCGCTAGTCTCCCCGGTCAGAAGACGCCGTAGCGGGCTATTCGGCGCCGCCTGGTGTCGATAGCGCGCCCAGCCCGCCCAGCACCACCGCATGCCTGAAGCTGCCATCGTTGTCATCGGAGGAGGTCCGGCCGGCGCGTGCGTCAGTACCCTGCTCGCTCGCCGCGGATACCCGGTTACCCTACTGGAACGGGAGATCTTTCCCAGAGACCACGTAGGCGAATCACTTCTTCCGGCCAGCATCCCAATCCTGCAGGACCTTGGCGTCCTGGACCGCGTCCGGCAGGCCGGTTTCGTGCTGAAACGGGGCGCCACGATGATATGGGGGGTGGATCGGAAACCGTGGAGCTGGTACTTCAGCGAGACCAACACCTCCAATCCGCATTCGTACCAAGTTTGGCGCCCTGAATTTGACGCCATTCTGCTGGACAACGCGCGCAAGACCGGCGTCGACGTGCGGGAAGGATGCTCCGCAACTGCGGTGGAATTCGACTATGCGCAGAAGGCGGTCGGCGTGCGTTGCGGCGACGAAACCCTGCCGGCGCGGTACGTCGTCGACGCCAGCGGGCAGGGCGGCCTGTTGGCGCGCCAACTGGGTCTACGGCAATGGGACGATTTCTTCCGCAACCTGGCGGTGTACGCCTACTACCAGGGCGGCGACCGGCTCGAAACGCCAGACGACGGCAACATCCTGATCGAGTCTCAAGCCAACGGCTGGATGTGGAACATCCCCCTGCGCGACGGATGGTCAAGCGTCGGCGCCGTGGTGGACTCCGAGACCGGCCAGGAAGGGATCCGGCGTCTGGGCGCGCGCGGCTTTTTGGAAGCGCAGGTCGCGGCAGCGCCTCAAACCGCGAAGATGCTGCAGGACGCCAGCATGGTCTCCGGCCCGGAAATCGTCCGCGACTGGTCCTACCGGTGCCGGTCTCTCCACGGCCCGGGGTACATCCTGGTGGGCGACGCCGGCTGCTTCATCGACCCGCTGTTTTCATCCGGGGTGCACCTGGCGTTGACATCGGCGACCCTGGCAGCGGCAGCGGTTGCTTCCGCGTTGGCCGACCCGGCAATGGCAGGCCCCGTCGGGCAGGTGTACCAGCAGTTGTACTACAAGGAGTACGGGCATTTCCGGGAGTTGGCGCGGCTGTTCTATTCGAGCAACCGCACCGCAGATTCGTATTTTTGGGAGGCGCGCCGCCTGCTCGACGACGATCCATCCCTCACCCCACGCCAGTCATTCGTTCAGGCAGTGGCCGGTCAACCTCCGAGAGGATACGAACGGGCCGTGTTGTCCCACGGACTGGCGCCAGCCGCTTTTGGCAATAGCGTGGCCGGGGTGGAGGCCGAACGGCAGCGACGACGGGAACAACCGCTGCTCCCCGAGTCGCGGCCACGGCTGGCGGAAGGCGTCATATTGCAGCGCCAGCCGGTGCTAGCCGATGGCGATTTCGTCTGGGGTTACGGGTTGGTGACCGACGGTCATCCGGAAGGGCTCCCGTGCAGCGGACTCGTGGCGCAACTGCTGCACGGGCTGGACGGCAGGACTACCGTCGCGGAAGCAATCGCGAGCCTGTGCCGCGGGCTGGAACCCGCCGCGGCGCAGCAGGTCAAGCCGGCGGCCATGGAAGCCCTGCAAATCCTGTACGTCGACGGCGCAATCTGCGCATCACCCTGAGGCTTGGGCGCAGCGCTACGGCTTCACCCAGGTCTCCGACCAGGCGCAACACGCCGTGCTGCTCTGGGCCGAGCCGCGCGCCTCCAGCGATACCACCCCGCCCAGTGCCCGGTCACCCACAGTGATCTGGGCACTGCGGGCCGGGAAGAAGCAGCTGTACACCCCGTGCGGCCGGCCGGGAGTGCTGCCTGCCGGATTGTTCAGCATGTAAGGCGTCAGGAAATCGTGCCAACTGAGCACAACGGTCTCAGTGGATGCGACGACGATCTCGTTGTAGGCGCTCTCGATCCCGCCGGACTTGCTGAATTGGGCCGGGATCACTGTCAGGCTCGGGTCGGCAAATTCCGGAAACAGGATGCTTTCGATCTCCTCCTGGAGGTAGCGGGTCATGGCGATATTGTCGGAATAGATCCGCACCGGATCGCGCTCCAAATCCGCGCTCTTGAGGAACAGCACGTGGCCGGCGCCACCCGGCGACCAGAGGACACGCCAGTGGCTGGTGCGGCTGGTCTGCTCACCTCCGGCTTCTGGCGACAGACGGATGAACGAGTTTTCGCCGGTAAGGCAAATCTGGTTGGGATCGATGGGGCTGGTCATTGCTTGCTCCTTTCTGGTCAGTGAGCCACGTTGTTCAGATTCAGGCTACAGACCGTCGGCCGCGGCCCGCATGTCGTTCAGGTACTCGGCGCTGGCCGATTGCAAAAGGCGGCCCACGGTGTTGTGGAAGTATCGCACGCCCAGTTCGAGGTAGTGTGGCACCAGGGCGTCCGGGCAACTGCAACCGGCGGTAATGCCGGATGCCGCGATCTGCTGCACGCCCTTCTCGACCAGAGCCTGAACTTCCGGATGGGTCTGCTGGCCTGGGTATCCCATACTCTGGGACAGGTCACCGGCGCCGATGAAATACACGTCGACCCCCGGCACTTTCACCAGGTCCGGAATGTTCTCGATGGCCTCCACCTCCTCCAGCATGAGGCATACCAGGGTGTTTCGGTTCGCGTCCGCCACGTAGTCCGGCGTAGCGCCGCTGAAACCGTACTCGGCGGATCGCCCTCCGCTGAACAGGCCACGATCGCCATCCGGATAGTACTTTACAGCGGCCACGGCGGCGCGAGCCTCCTCGGCGGTATTCACGTGCGGGACCTGGACACCCCACGCGCCCCGGTCCAGGAACGGCGAGATTATTTCCGGCCGGTTTCCGACGGGCCTGACGATTGGAGCGGTGCCCGAGTATTCGGCGGCTCGGATCATGTCCTCCGCCAGATCGACGGTGATGTTCCCGTGTTCGTTGTCGATGAGCACCCAGTCGTACCCTAGGTATCCGAGCATCTCGACCACCACCGGAGAGGGAAAGGTGATCATTGAGCCGAACACAGGTTGGCCGGCCTGAAGCTTCTTTTTCATGGTGTTTTCGCGCATGCTGGTTTACTCCTGCTTGGGGGGCGGTCGGCGCCGCCACCGGTGGCCGAATGCTATGCGTGGGACATACCCATCGTCAACTGCTCAGCTCCTATGGCGCACGTCGTCTGGACTCGGCGAGCATCGAATTCGCCGGCGTGTTCTATCGCTGGACAACGGTTTAACCACGCCAGACCAGCACCAACCGGGATGCGGGGGCGGTTGGAATGGGATTTCGTTGGGGGTACAATGAATCTCACGCCGATGTAGCTCAGCCGGAAGAGCAGCGGTTTCGTAAACCGCAGGTCAAGGGTTCGAGTCCCTTCATCGGCTCCATTCTTTCAATACGAGCAGCCGGCCTCCTTGGACAGGTAGCAATAAGGACGGATCCCGACGTATCCGGCCGTTTTGCCGGACCGATCCAAGGCATCGTCCAGCGTCACGCTTAACTACACACCACTAGACGGCGCCCGCGCCCTGGCAAATCGGGGCGCGGTTTTGTTTCGGGCTGGGCATGAATGCGAGCGATTCGTTTGCCGCCGGCTTGTAATGCGTGCATTAACTGACGATCCGGAACATTACCGACTCGGCGGTAGCGTCCACCCGGATCGAGGGAGAGAACACAGACCAGACCCGGGTACGAGAGGCCGTCGCCGGACGCGTCGTGGTCAGCGCGGTATTCAGGCAGGATTGGCTGCAAACATACGCCGCTCATCACGGTCCCAGAGGCAGACTGACCCAGATGCTGGACCGGCTGTGTTGTGTTTCGGCAGGCAAGGCCACAACTTCGCGGCTGCGGAGCAAGCGCAGAAAGCCGATTGTTCCCTGAGGCGGCCCGTCGTAACATCCAGGCATTCATCGCGTTGCGGATCCTCGTCAATCAAGCAGGGAGGCGACCGCCCGCATCCTACCGCGTCCAGTAGAGATGATGAACAATCCCAAAACCCAGACCGTTATCGAAAGGTCTTCAGCAAACGACAGGGGCGCCAAGCCACCCACCAAATACCACCACGCTACGACCGCACCCACCGTCTCAGCCGATTCCAACAGACGCACTGCGATCCCACGCCACACTCGCGCCACCTACGGGCTCCCCGGGTCACCGCCCACGCTGTCAGCACGATCGCTGGATAAACCATGATCACAAACATGAGCACATAAAGGCCGTCCAGGTTCATTTCAAACCTGTCGGCCTCTCCCGTTCAAGGCAAGGCAGCCCCACCATCGCCCTATCGTCGCGCGTCTCCGAAGCGGTTGGGACCGTCCTCCCCGTTCCTACTAAGCAACCAGATGGCCCGGCAAGCAACGCCAAGAGTAATGACTAAGGCCACACCCAGAGAGGCGTAAGTGGGGATGACCGACGGGTCACCTCCCACAAATCCTATGGAGAAGGTCACGTAACCGATGCCAAGGCAGACAATCCATGCCAACAGCGGAAACACGAACCAAGCCAGCACCGACGCGCCACTCCTGCCAATGTCATGCAGACGCCGTACGGCTAGGGCCACGGTGGGGAAAAACCCTACAACAATGATGAGGACGCCCGACGTCACGAGTTCTGACAGCAACGTGCCAAGATCCAGTACAACCCGTGCTATCAAGACGTCGATGGCAACCATCGCGACGAACGAAACTAGTAGAACGCGAAACAGCAGCCGCATCCACCACCAGAAATCCGCTCGACTCGCGCGACCAGAGTAATCGAACGTCTGCCTAAGAACGCGGGATCCGGTCCTCCAAATGGTCATGACCTCTCCAGCAGAAAATGTTCGAAATCTTCACCAAGCAGCTTCTGCGGCCGGCGCATGTCAGCAGGTTCACGAACTTTCGAAGGTGCGTGCCTTGGGTGATTAACTTGGCATCCATACCAGGCCAGCGCAAACCGGACAACAAGCAGGGAGGCCCCGCGTAACAAGCGGCCTCCCCGTCTCTTCCCTCTGGTTTGAGAACGATTTATCTATGCCCGCTCGCCGTCAGCATGTAGTGGTCCTCCCGTCCTGCGTACCGGGTTTGGACTTTCGTGGACGGGCGAAGAGAAGTCCGGCTGTCTCGTGACGACGTGGGAACGCCTGGACCTTATGCTTGCACTCCCCCAGACTGTGCATGGAAGATACTCCGTGTTCGGCTGCGCTACGGCCAAACCGCGCAGCGCAGACTCCCGCGCCGTGAGTGCGAGGGATGTCTGGAGACACCTCGTAAGGAGAAGGCGCGCAAATACGAACTCGGGCGGGAAGAAGATTTGCAGACCGCAGTCACCATACCCGGTTGGTCCGACGCGGACGAAATGGCCCACTACCCGAATTCAGATACCCACGCTGATCGTACTCCTACTGGTCGGCGTGTACCATGCGTTTTGCTTCAGGAAGACGGCACCTACACGCTCATATTCATCAACGACGGCGCAATGTCCGAACATCAGCAGAAGTTGGCAACCCGGAGGAGAAATACCGGGGCGGGTTGGCGATCGCAGTGGGGCGCCAAATGGAGCCGACTTTCGGTTGTTGTTGCCCCGTCTGCGCGTTGGGAGATGCTCAATCCAGCGCCTCAGCGCAGGGCAACAATACGCGACCCACACCTACGCGACCGAACCTCGCGTTGAACGAGCCAGCATGTCGGCGTGCTTTGGCGCATTCAACCGCGCAGGCAATTCCTGGCGAACGCTGATCAACTCGCCGTACGGGCGAGATCATTCGCCGGCGAACGGTAGAGGTATTGCAGGGCGCCACCAGCCTTGGATTTCAGCGTGGCCCACTTCGTCGGAGACGAAGAAGCCCGGATGATCGTCGGGCGGCAATTGCTGCAACGCCGCCCGAAACCGCAACCGCCGCCGCTGTCCAGGGAAGGGTGAGCCTTCCTGATAGGCGGCCGCCCGCGCGGCGCGCATCATCATACGACCATTCCTTCGTCAACCGAGTTCCTCCATCGTGCTCCTGGTACGCACGCCGCCCAGACGAGAGACTTTGCGACCGCACCCTGTTTCGATCCGTCGCGTTTCCAATATCGCCGACCGCGGCGGCGGCGCGACATAATTCTGCGACATTTCGCTCCTATCTTGGTTTGTATCAAGAGTGGGTTACCCACACGAGGAGGCGAAATGATGAAGATCAAGAAGTTGACGTCGAGGACGTTCCTGCTCGGTTCGCTCCTGGCGGTCATGCTGTCAGGGGCGGTCCTGGTCGCATGCGGCAACGACACCGGCACCGGTGAAGGCCGCGATGCCGGCGGTGCCAACGCGACGCAGGAGGTCTCGCGTGGAGAAAATCCCGGTGAACACGGCGCCGGCGGCGAAAGCGCCGGTGAAAGCGGCGGCTCCGGCAGCGAAGAGGGCAGCGGCGCCACCTTGGCTCCCGACGCGACCTTTGACGCGGTCCGCGGCGGCGCACGTTTGGTCCTGAATTACGACGCGGCCAGCAATGCCTTCCAGGGCACGGTGGAGAACACCACCGGCAACGCCCTGGGGCAGGTCAGGATTGAAGTCCACCTGTCCAACGGTACCGAGCTTGGACCAACCACGCCGATAGATCTCGCTCCGGGCGAGGTGGCGTCGGTGAACCTGCCGTCGACGGCGGCGTCCTTCACGGGTTGGATCGCCCACGCCGAGGTGGGCAGTGGAACCGAGGGCGGTCAGGCCAGCAGCGAAAGTGGCCCCGACGGCCCCGAGGGTCCGGAAAGCGGCGGCGGCAACGAGGCAGCCATGGAAGCTGCCATGTCCAGCCCCATCACTCCGCTCGACCAGACCTGGAACGGCGTCCTCGGCGGGCTGGCGGTTTCCGCCAGCTACGATGCAGCGACCCAGACCGTCCACTCGACGGTGCAGAATACGGTGTCCCAGACGCTGTGCTATGTGCAGGCCGAGCCTCACCTGAAGTCCGGAACCCAGACGGTCGGGGAATTGGGCCCTGACCAGTTGGGCAACCTGAACCCGGGACAGCAGGCTACATCCAGCATCTCAGTCTCTAGCGAACCTAACCTGGCTGGCGTTTCATTCGACGGCTACGTGGTCCACATGGAAGTGTTCGACTGCGGCGGGCCGGGTCCGGTTCCCCACGCCGGTGGGCCGGGCGGTGAAGGCAGCGGCAGCGAAGGGGCCGGTGGCGAGGGGCACGGCCCCGGCGGCGAAGGCTCAGGCAGCGAGAGCGGAGCATCGGGCAGCGAAGAAGGCAGTGGGGCGCAACTGGCGCTGGACGAGACCTTCGATGCCGTTCGGAGCGGGGCTCGGTTGGTCCTGAACTACGACGCTCCCAGCAACGCGTTCATTGGCACTGTTGAAAACACCACCAGCAATGACTTGAACCGGGTCAGGATCGAGGTGCATCTCTCCAACGGCGCCGAGCTCGGGCCCACGACTCCCGTGGACCTGGCTCCGGGAGAGGTTATCGGCATCAACCTGCCCGCGACCCAGGCGTCGTTCACCGGATGGGTGGCTCACGCCGAGGTGGGCGGCGGCGAGGCCGGCGGAGAGCACGGCGGCAACAGCCAGTCCGGTGGCGAGCATGGCTCCAGCGGTGAGCACGGCTCGGGCGGCGAGCGGCGGGGCGGCGGGTAGAACCGCCGGATACCTCCGGGGGAGATTTCATCCTGCGCCACGCAGTAAGATAAGCCACCCCGGATGTAACCAGACCATTGACGCGGTGTCTCCCCGGAGACGCCGCGTCCCCTGTCAAGCCTCACTCGGAGGACTGCTGATGAGCGGCACTGTGCTGATAGTCGAAGACGACACCAGGATAGCCAACTGGGTCAAGGTTTACTTCGAGCGCGCCGGATTCTCGGCCGAGGTCGCCCACGACGGCGAAACCGGCCTCAACCTGGCTCGGGAGCTGGAGCCGGACCTGTTGATCCTGGACCTGATGCTGCCCCGTCTCGACGGGGTGGAGCTGTGCCGGATCCTGCGGCGGGAGTCGGATGTTCCCATCATCATGCTGACGGCCAGGGAAGCCCACGCCGAGCGGATCAGCGGTCTGGACAGCGGAGCCGACGACTACATCGTCAAGCCCTTCGACCCGGACGAGGTCATCGCCCGCGCTCACGCCGTGCTGCGCCGGGTCAAGGGCAAGGTCCAGCAGGTCCTGACCTGCGGCAACATCACCCTGGACGAGACCACCAGGACGGTGACGGTCGATGCAGAATCCGTGCCCCTGAGCCAGGCGCAGATTGCCCTGCTGGCAACCTTCATGCGTCACCCCAACCAGGTGCTCACCCGCGACCAGTTGATCTCGCTGACCTTCAACGACGAGTTCGAGGGGTTTGACCGCGCCATCGACAACCAGGTGGCCCGCCTGCGCCGGCAGATCAACCGGGGCGGCAGGCAGCCCATTCAAACCGTATATGGCGCGGGTTACAGGCTCGTCGCGGAGGATGCATGATGTCGCTGCGCTGGAGAATCATGGCGGCGATCGTCTTCGTCGTCCTGCTCACCGTATTGACCAGCGTGGGTGTGGGCTACTACGCGACGCAGGCCCGCCTCGGGGTGTTTGTGGAAGAGGTGGGCGGAGACCGGGCGACCCAGCTGGGCCGCAACCTGAGCCGGCGCTACACGGATGCCGGCAGCTGGGCGACCGTCGACGCGGCGCTGTCGGAGGCGGGATACGCCTACGACGGAATTCCCCGAGGGGAACGTTCGGAGGAGGCAGAGGGAGAACACTCCGAGGGTGGTCAACACGACCAGGTGCGGGTGGTCATCATTGGCGTCGATGGTCTGGTGGTAAAGGACAATCTGTCTCAGCTGCCGCCCGGGTCAATGCCGCCGCCTCTGGATGGGCACCGCGAGGATGTGCTCGATCTGGCATCCAATCGGGTGGTAGGCCACGTCTATCTGGACGTGAACCGCGAGTTCCTGTCCACCGAGTCCCACGGGTTTCTGAATGCGCTCCTGTTCATCACGCTGATCGGGGGCGCGCTGACGGTTGCCGTCGCCATCGTGCTGGCCGTCTGGCTGTCGAAACGGATCACCGCGCCCGTAACGGCCCTGACGCAGGCAACCCGGGCAATTGCCCAGGGGGAATCCGCCACGCTTCCGGTTACGTCCTCGGACGAGTTGGGCACGATGAGCGAGGCCTTCAACCGGATGGCCATCGCTCTTGAGACCCAACGTGAGCTCCGTAGCCGGCTGATCAACGACGTCGCCCACGAGCTGAACACGCCCCTGAGCGTCATACAGCTGGAGGCACGGGGGTTGCGCGACGGCTTGCAGACGCCGGATGACGCCTCCGACCACATCATCCAGGAGGTGGACCGGCTGCGGGGTCTCGTAACCGACCTGAACTGGCTGGCCGAGACGGACCGCGGGGAGTTGAGACTCGCCCTCGAACCGGGTTCCGTTCACGAGTTGCTCGCGACGGAGGTGGCGCGCTGGCAGCCGCAATCGCAAGCCGGACAGATTGAACTATCGCTGCAGGTAACCGGTGAACTCCCCGACCTCAACCTGGACCGTATGCGGATGAGCCAGACGCTGGGCAACATCATCAGCAACGCCCTTCGTTGCACCGACGCCGGGGGCAACATCGTGCTCCACGCGGAGCAGGGCGGCGACCAAGCTCTGGTCATCTCGGTCACCGATGACGGGATCGGCATTGACGCCGCAGACCTGCCCCATGTCTTCGAGCGTTTTTATCGCACAGACCAGTCACGCACTCGCGGGATAGGCGGAAGCGGTCTGGGCTTGGCCATCACCCGAGCCATAGTCGAAGCCCATGGGGGCACCATCGCCGTGGCCAGCGACGGGCCCGGGCAGGGCGCCACCGCAACAATCCGCCTTCCCCTGAATCATTGAGGGACACCGCAGTCGCAACGCTGGAACGCACTGGTTGGAACCGGCAGGGAGGCACGCGGGCATCGCAAACTGCAGAATAGGGCGGAAGTGCGTCCCCTTCGGCGCTTTGTTGCGCGAGCAGGGAGAGGCAACGTCCAAGTCCCTATCTCGGAAATGGAGTTATCTCCGAACGATTCGCCCACCATCCAGGCGTTCCGCCCGCCTAGATGAACTGCTGCTTTGCCCAACCCTCCTCGAAGGTCGTGCTGAAAAACGGGGCCGACTTCTTGCTCTTGTACATCCACCTGCCTTGGACTCGCACGTATTCCTCTTCGTCGAGACCGGCCCGCCACATCGCCCTGCCAGGGTCTCCCACAGTGCACGGCATGAACAGGTACCAGCGAGCGCGGGCCGTATCGCCGGCGACTTCGATCTGCGGGTTTAGCCCGTAATGCAAGGCAAAGACGAAGTGGCCGGAAATTCCGCGAAAAAACTCGCGGATCGCCTCCCTTCCCTCATATCTCCCCAACCCCTGACTTTCCCAGGTGGCGTCCTCAACAAACAAAGCGGCCAGCCGGTCCGGATCATAGTTGTCGTCACAAGCGGCGGCGTATTCTGCCTTGAGGTTGCGCAGCGCCTCAATATCCTCCAGGTGACGAACCCGGCCCCGCAGCTCCTCCACCAACGCTAACAATTCATTTGCTTGATCAGTTGACATCCTGTCACCTCTCCGATGTTCGTAAATCTCCGAGCCATGATGTCATGAAGTGGGGTTGTCAGCACTGTCGGATTGCTGTTCGAGGGAAAACTTGACCGGTGCTGAGTCGGGAGTACGTGGTGTACAAGATAAACACGGTCACGCCAGGCGCTGTCCTGGCGCGC
>MPNC01000028.1 GCA_002238825.1 SAR202 cluster bacterium bin87
CGGCGAGTATGGCCCGCGGCGCGCCGCTCGCCGCCAGAAACCGCTGCAGGAAATGGTCTCCCAGCCCGTGACTTCCCCGCGGGTCCAGCAGCCAGGCCAGGAGGTTGGAGTGGAACTGCTCGTCGCCATGCAGCCGGAGCGCGTCGAACACGTCAACCTCGTCCTGCCACTGAGCCAGCATCCCATCCAACCGGTGGAGGTCGGCGCCGTCTTCCTCGAGACACTCCAAAGCCAGCCTCGCCCGGTCATTCTCGACGGCGAACCGCTGCCCCAGCTCGTCCAGAGCCAGGTCCAGTTCCTCCAGCTCCGTCATCAGCGCCGTCGTTTCCCCGGCATCGGCGATCATGACCAACCGTACCTCCGCGTCAATATCGGCGCATCCGGCTCCGTCCGGACGCCCGGAAGCGCACGCCCGGAAGCGCACGCCTGGAAGCGAACCCGCCGTTTCCAGGGCCATTATAATTGCCATCGTCCGCGGCCATTCCGCGCGGGACCGCCGCATCGCCAGGTGAACGCCATGACCTACGCCCGCAACACCACCGTCAGCGCGATGCGCACCCGCAACGAGATCGAGGAGACCCTCGAGCGCTACGGCGCCGACGGCTTCGCCTACGCCACCCAGGGCAACCTGGCCACCGTCATCTTCGCCATGGAGAACCGCCGCATCCGCTTCGTCCTGGAGCTGCCCGATCCCGGGGACTTCCGCCATACCAACCACAGCCCGCCCCGGGAACGCAGCGACCGGGCCCAGCGGGAAGCCCACGACCAGGCCTGTCGCCAGAGGTGGCGCGCTCTGCTGCTGGTGATCAAGGCCAAGCTGGAGGCCGTCACCGCCGGCATCTCCACCATCGAGACCGAGTTCCTGGCCAACATCGTGCTCCCCGACAACACCACCGCCGGCGAGTGGATGCTCCCCCAGATCGACCGGGCCTATCGCACCGGCGACATGCCGCCCCTGCTGCCGGCCGCCGGGAACTCTGATCCCCGGTCCTCCGGCCCCATTGCCCTGCCTCCGGCCTGAGCGCCCACCGCCCGTTGGAACCGGCGTTCCGCTGTGGCAAAATGGCCCTGGCGGGATGGTTTACGCCCGTGCATAAAAGGGCGACCCTGCCGCAGACCCGCCGCCCGGGAGGAGCCCATGCCGGAACCGCGTAAACCCATCGTCACCGAACTGGCCCTGGCCGACGCCCTGGACCGGCTGGTGAACCAGATCGAGGAACTCCGGGCCGACGCGGACCTCCACGTTGAGGTCACCACCGACGAGACCGACCTGGTGAAGCTGACCTTCTCCGCCACGCCCGGCGTCGGCTATCCCCTGCAGCGCGAGGTGCGCGACATTCCCGGCGAGGTGGTGCGCCGCATCTGGAACGAGGGCCTGCGCGACTACGACATCGCGTATCCCTCCGGCGACACCGTCTGAGACCACCGGCGCGCGCGACCCGCTGGAGCAATGCGCAGCCCCAGCCGCCGTAGCAGTGTGTAACACCCAACGACGGCCGGCGAGACCGTCACCACCCCAGCGCTCCGGCGCAACCACACACCCTCGCCGGCCATGTCCATGGCGCCTCAAATCTACCCGGTAACGTCATCGAACCCACCCGGATTCCAGCACTCCCCTTCCAGTACTCCCCAACAAAGGCGTCCGGGTCACCCCAGTCAGCCTGACCCCCGGCGGCGTCAGCCTCTCCCCCAGTTCCACAATCAGCCGGAACCAGCAGCCGAGTTGCCGCCATCGTCAGCCACCCGGCTCGCCCCGCTCGCCCGGTTCAGCCCACGTTCCCACACCGCAATCGCCGCCTCCCGCAATGCCCGGCCCGCCTCCACGGTCATCGCCGGATCCCCGGCGGCCCGGGCCCCATCCAGCCGGAACGCCGCCCACCACAGTACCGACAGCGGATCAGGGTTCGCTCCCGCGACGCCCGCCCAGGGTTGTTCACGGGGCTGCCAGTTGACCGCGGCCCGGTGTTCCCGGACCGCCGCCGTCATCGCCTCCGCCGCAGCCAACAACTCCCGCAGCCGCGCCGCTTCCTGCTCCGAAGGCGCACCACTGCAGGCGCCATCCCCCTCTCCGGAACCGCGACGGGCCAGCGCACGCTTGCCGTACCGCGCCGCCGCCCGGGACAATCGCGCCCGGGCGCGAGTTTGCGCTCTCCGCAGCTCAGGTATGCTGGCAGTGCTCATCGACTTCCTCCGCGACTTCCTCCGCGCTCCGTAGGTCTCCCATTCCGGTGATATTCTCGCCAGTCAATCCCGTTTGCGTCAACATCAACCCCCCGGCGCCCACACCCATCCGCCCTCCCGATACTCTACTCCGGATGATCCTGGGGGCTTGCCCGGCTCTGCACGGGGTAGCGTCATTCAGCGCTTAGGCCACGCTCAGCGCTCCAACCACGATTCCCGCAGGGCGGGATACGTCCCCGCCACTGTCAATGACGCCATCGAGCGCTCCGGACTCTGGCCCGGTCAGCCCATCCCGCTGACGCCCGCCTGATCGTCCGCTCCGGCGATGACCGCGGTGACCGGCCCGCGGTTGGAACAGCAATCCCCCGATGCGACAATTGCCCCGGCGGGCCGGTCGTCGCCCGTGGACCGGATCGCAACTTCACCGCTGACCTTCCGCCGGGGAGGACCCGATGGCGGCACGACACCAACCCAGCGTAGCCGAGCCGGACCCGGCCGACGCGCTTGATCAGTTGGTGGGCCTCATCGAGGAACTGCGCGTGGAGATCACCACCGACGAGACCTACCTGGTGAAAATCGCCTTCTCCGGCACTCCTCACGTGGGCTCCGCCTTGCGGCGCGAGGTGCGCGACATCCCAGGAAAGATCTTTCGCCGCGTCTGGAACGAGGACCGGCGCCACTACCAGGCGGCCCACCAACACAGCCGCGCTCGCTGATACCGCGGCCCCGATCAATCCAGGTAGTCCCGCAGCCTGGCCGACCGGGCCGGTTGGCGCAGCTTCCGGATCGCCCTCGCCTCGATCTGCCGGACCCGCTCCCGGGTCACCCCGAACACCTTACCCACCTCCTCCAGCGTCTGCGGTTGGCCGCCGCCCAACCCATAGCGCAGCCGCAGCACCCGTCTCTCCCGTTCCCCCAGCGCCTCCAGCACATCCCACAGCTGCTCCCGCAGCAGGCTCTCCGACACCGCATCCTCCAGCCCCGGCGCGTCCCGGTCCTCCACGAAGTCCCCCAGGAACGCATCCCCGTCCTCTCCCACCGGCAGATCCAGCGATACCGCCTCCCGCGCCGCCCGGCGCGCCTGCATGATCCTCTCCAGGCTCACCCCCAGGGCCTCGGCCAGCTCACCATCCGTGGCGTCCCGTCCCAGCTCCTGCGCCATGGCCCGCTCCTGGCGCACCAGCTTGTTGATGGTCTCCACTAGGTGCACCGGCACCCGTATCGTCCGACCCTGGTTGGCCACGGCTCGGGTCACCGCCTGCCGGATCCACCACGTGGCGTAGGTGCTGAACTTGTACCCCCGCCGGTGGTCGAACTTCTCCACCCCGCGGATCAGCCCCAGGTTGCCCTCCTGGACCAAGTCCAGAAACGCCACCCCGCGGTTCTGGTATTTCCCCGCCACGCTGACCACCAGCCGCAGGTTGGCCTCCGCCAGATGGTCATGGGCCCGTTTACCCGCCTCACGGGTCCGCTGGAAGTGCCGGGCGCTTTCCCCGTTCACTACCTCCACCCGCTGGCTCAGCGACGGATCCCCCAGCATCCGGCTCAGCAGGGCCGGCGTGCACCGGTCCCCGTCCTCGGAACTGTCGGGATGCAGCTCCGTCCACACCGGCACGTGGGAGACAACGACGGTGATCGCCGCCGCCGGCAGCGCCCGGGTGTCCCGGGACAACGCCACGATGCGCCCGAGGGCGTCCTCCTCGGTCATGTCCAGATCCCTGGCCGCCCGTTCCGTCAGCTCGGGGCTGATCACCCCGTCGACGGCGGCCCTGAACCCCGGATGCTCACACACTTCCTCCAGCGTAGGTGCGTCGCCCAGATCCAGGTGACGGGCCACGGCCCGGGCCACCGGGTCGGCGCTGGCGATGCGGGCCAGGAGCGCCATGGCCTTCTCCCAGGGCGCAGCCACCGGCGCGCCATCGGCGCCAGCATCATCTCCGTAGTCATCGTCCAGTCCCCCGGCCAGTTCCCGCTCCATCTCCTCCAGGTGGCCAGCCAGCTCAATCTCCGACGCCAGAGCCTGTTCCTCCGCCGCGGTCAGCAGCTCCACCCGGCTGATCTCCCGCATATACAGCCTCACCGGGTCGTCGGCAGTCTCGTCGTCCACGACGCCGGCTCCCGCCTCTGGCCAGCCCCAGTCCTCCGCGCCGCCGCTTCGCCCCGCACCAGGGACGTCCGTTATCACCACCGCCTCACCAGCCGGATGGTCGTCATCGGCAGCATCTTCCTGGACGACCACCACGTCGTCGACGCCAACCCTATCCATACGGTTTCGCCTCCATGGGATTTTTCGGCGCACTGCATCGGCCGCGGATCCATGCTCTCATCGTCCCTTCCTCTTCAAGCCACGAGTCCGCTCGTCTCCCGGTGGTACTGGGCCAGCCGACGGCCCGTGAGTTCGGCCAGACGCTCATCCACCATCATGCTCTCGGCCATGTTGTGGACCCGCAGCTCCGCCATCTTCATGCGGAACCTCTCGGGGCCCTTGGTCGCCTTCGCCCGGTTGCAGTAGGTGCACAGCAGTTGCAGATTGTGGACCTCGTCCACCCCGTCATCGCTCAGCGCCACGATGTGGTCAACATCGAACCGCCGGTGATGGGGCTGGTGAAACCCGCACCCCGGGCACACGCCCCGCTGCACCGCGTACAGACCCATCCGGACCTCTTCGGGAACGTTGCGGCGATCAGACTCGGCGCGCCGCCGGGCCGGTCGCTTTTCGTACACCTCTGTCGGCTCCAGGTACTCCTGCAGCAGCGCCACGTCCATGGGGCGGTCGGGCTCACGGTACAGATAGCGTCCCCGGCTAACGCGGGTGATCAACCGGGGTGAAGGCTTGCTGTGGCCTTGGGTGGTGCAACCCGCCAGATCCGACAACTCTCGGTTCACGAGATTCCGGTCCCGTTTCGCCTGAGGGTCAAAGTCGGCCACCATCCCCGAGGAGGCAACCAACCGGTAAATTTCCTCGGTGCTCAACGGGCGCCCCTGGTTCGCCGCCATCACCTGCACGATGTGGGGCCTCATACTGGTTGCTGCCTTGAAAATCTGTCTACCTCCAGTGGATTCCACGCCGCCGAGTTCTAGACACACCTACCGTCGTTAGCCTGACCAGATAGTGCCGCGATCCTTCGGTTCAACCACTCAACAGACTCTTACGGTAACTTAAGGCGGATTTCACGCTAGGTAAAGATCTACTCCCCCACAGGCACGACCAAAAAACGGGACACCAAAACACGCACGGTCACTGGGTTGTCCTTACGCTATTAGGGCGTGGCGTCGCTCATTCCTTCCGCGGACCATCGTTAGCCTGACCAAGGATGTGGCGAATGGTTGGCGAACCGCTCGCCTGCCGGCATAGCTCTTTGCAAACCTGCAAATATAGGTTCCTATCGATCTATGTAAGCTGTCAAGGCCCGGATGCACCACTCACGCACTGGTATGTCTTCCTGGGCGGCAAGTACTCGGATCTGCCGGTGCAATTCAACCGGCACAGCCACGTTCAACTGACGGACCTCTTCCTGCTGCACATCTTCACGTACCGAGTCCGTTGCAGCCGAGTTGAGACCCCGTCGGTTTGACCTGTTGGGAGGCATGCCAAGATTGGGATTATTCGTCGCCATTCAGGATCTCCTTAACCTCATCGCGGATTGCCTCGACCTCCCGCCGAGCGACAGTAGTGCGGCCGTCGAACACCGACTTGCCTTGCGCGGCTGTGGTTGCATAGGCCACCCGTTGGGTTGTACCTGCCGATAGCACCGGGAGGTCTTGTTGAGAAAGGGCTTCCGCCAAAGAACGCTGCAGAGCGGTGTTGGAAATCGCCCTGGACACCAAGTACGCCGCCCGCGGCTTTCCTTTCGTCGCTTCTTGGCGAGCTTTGATGAGGTCCACGATAGCCGCCGTAGACCAGACGTCAAACGGACTGGGTTGCACCGGCACCAGCACCAAGTCGGCCACCCTTATGGCTGCAGAACTCGGCTGGGCATATTGCGGGGGGCAGTCGATGATGATGACGTCATACCGTTGCCTCAGTCCCCGGGCTTGGCGCAGCAATTCGGCACGGTCAATCTCCTGAACTTGGAACGCCGGCACCATGCCCGGCGCTATCGATCGCCAATCAGAGGCACTCCCCTGTGGGTCCATGTCCAGAAGCAACACATCACATCCTTCGGCCACGAAAGCATCGGCCAAGTTGATGGCAATGGTGGTCTTCCCGCAACCACCCTTTTGATTGCAAACCGCGATAATCGCCATGTCGGGCTGCCTATGCATTTAGGTATCTACTAACCTGCAAAGCTAGGGTAGCAGGTCGCTATAGCAACCTTCCATAATCGCCAGACCCTAGTTTACTGATTCTGACCGTCGCTAGCGTTACCCACAAGGAATATCGCGTCAGCGTCGGCATTCCGGTTCAACACGTAGGCGACGACTACGGAGTTGGCGCTGGAACCGACTCTGCCAGAATCAAGGAGGATCTCATGGATAATAGCTCGAAGACTGGATACTCAACTGCGACCGTCTCCGGCATCAATCGTTGCTGATTGCTACCCGCCTTCCCTGTCGGGAATGGATCAAGGATGCAGGCGCGACCGATGGTCAGACTAACGACGGTGGTGTCAAGTTGATGATTTTAGTCGTGCGCAGTAGAGAAGAACTGTGGGGATGAAGGGGCCCCACCGGTCTTCCCTACTCCCCCTCCTCTGTAGAGGTAGGGGTAGTAGGCCCTATTTTCGCCGAGTTTTGAGTATAAAATCTCACCTTTTTGGTCAGGCTAACCGGGCTTTTGGTCAGGCTAACCGGGCTTTTGGTCAGGCTAACCGGGCTTTTGGTCAGGCTAACGATGGTATTTGGTCAGACAAACGACGTTCGTTGGTCAGGCTAACGACGGTAGGTTACAGCCGTTCGGTGGCAAGGGCTTTCTTTGTGCAGACTGCGGTTCGTCGGATCGCGCCGTTGGTCAGACTAACGATGGTGGCTCACCGCAGGCGGGGGAAAGGATCCAATCTTCCACCAGCCCGAGTTCGCCGCCCTGCACTATTGGTCAGACTAACAACGATCGGCCTTAGCCAACGGCGGCAGGATTTTTCCTTCCACAAACCTGAGCTCTCCAGCCTGCTCTAACTGTTTGGCCACTGCCAGGGCTTCGACGGACCGACGGCCACGGTGCCTGCGTGTGGTCGGAAAGGTCAGTGCCACCAGTTCCGCGTCGTTGATGGCCGGGTATCGGTCCGGATCGTCGACCTGCACCCAATGCCGGCCTTTGCCTTTGCCAACCGGTATTTTTGTAACGCCGGGATTGTGCCATTGGTAGGCGAGGTTGATCAGTAGCCGGTAAGCAGGCGCTGACTTCACTCCCCATAATCGCAGGTTGTCAGACACTTGAGGGCCGTTGCCCGAACCCGGTGGAAGGTCAACGATGACGCGTACCGACTCGTCCAGGGCTCCTGGACCGCGAGGTATTCCGCCGACTGATACCACCCGGCGAAGTTCGTTACGCTTGGTCTGAGGATCGTACAGTGGAATCCTCGCGTCCCAACTGTCCAGAGCGTCGACCGCGGCCATCAACCTTGGCCAGTACTCAGCGGGGCTCGGGGTACGTGTCGGATACAACCATTTGAGAAAATTACGGAGCGAGATTGACATTGCCACCGGCAAGCCACGTTCCCGCTCATCCATGGGGACGCTTAGAACCGATTCAACGAACATCCGCAATGCTAATGGTGCACCTTTGCCGGGGCTTATGGCAGGACCGGCGCCCAAGTCGTACAGCGCTAGCGGTAAAGCTGGGGAAGGAGAGTCGGGTTTGGCGAAGCCTGGCATAACCAGTTGCTGACCGTCTGGCCCGTAACTCGCGTGTGCCGCCGGGCTGAACAATAGGCGTCCGTTCCGCGGACTCGTAGCATCAGCCATTGCCAGACGCGCCGGTATCACCCGGGAAGTGGTGCGCCTGCTGGGTTCGACAGGACGGGGTGGGTTCTGCCACGCATTGACCAAGGGTGCCAGTGGCCAGCGTACCTTTTCGCCGCCGTCCACAGCGGTGCGGTAGGTATCCCAGAGGGCGTCAACGGAAACTATTGTTCCCTTGGTGAATATGACCCCGCCGAGCAACTTCAGAGGCGACAGAATGTCGTTGCCCAGCAGTGCGGTCATTCGTCCGCAGGCCGCGTTGATCGCATCCGATGGACAATCGCCGCTGTGGACCCATTCTGATAGCTCTTTTTCTGTCGGACGAGTTCCATTCCCTCGCGACAGCACGGCGTCGGCCTTTTGTGAGGCGTCTGGGAATGAGCGAGTTACCGCTGAGAGCATGGCATCGTCATCCGCAAGGTCCTCCATGAAGGCAGCCGCCATCTCTTCCAAGGTGCTTTCAGTCGTCAACTTCATACTCCCCTTCGACATCGCTGTTGTAGGTCGAGCCGGCCACTTTCCATCTCAGACCGGCCCCCATGGTGTCCCAACGCAGCTGGAGTGGCTCTGGACGCGGTCCGTAGTTGCCCTTGATGAAATCCAGTTTCCAGATCCTGGGACGGTCGTCTGGAGCCTTGCTGATCTCTGCCTGCAGCGTCCACAGGGCTCGCGCGGCGCCCTGCCAATCGGTGGATCCCGCGTAGCTCATCCCCGCCGACTTCGGCGGGTGCGCCAGTATCAGCACCGTGCAGTTGTTGGCCTGCCCCCAGGCGTCCCAGTGAGACACGAACGCCCGGACCAGCCCTCGGGCGTTCTCATCCGCCGCGTAGGCCGCGGCCAGCGGATCCAGCACCAGGAGCCGAGCATCTTCCAGCTCGCATAGCCTCCTCAACCTCTCGCCGGTGACGGTAATCTCCGCCATGGTGGATATGTGTCGGCCCTGGGCCGGCGCCCACACCGGTCCCTCGCCCACCAGGTTGACGATGTGCAGATTCTCCAGCCGTTCCGGCTTGATCCACGGGGCCGCCTGGCCCGAAATCTGGTGCAGCCGCCGGTAGAACTCCTCCGGCTCGTCCTCCCATGATGCGAAGACCACGTTGGCTCCATCTTCGGGTACGGCGTTGCCCAGTCGCATCATGCTATGGGGACTGGAGATCCACTCCCGGTTGTCTCCCCCTGAGGCTACGCCGGCTGCCAGTTGCAGGGCCAAGCGGGACTTGCCCGCTCCGCCCTCACCGGTCAAGAGCGCCACGCGCCCAGCCGGCAGCCTTTCGTCGATCAGCCACTGCCTGGGCTGAGGATGCGTGCTACCCCATGTCGTCACTCGCAGCGGCGTTGCTGTCTCTATCGCCCGGGTCAGCGTGTCGAGAGAGCCCCTGAGGTCAGTCTGCGCCATGGCCACGGCTTGGCGGAAGCCTGATGGCCCCCGTTCCACGTCCCGGCGCAGCATCGCCAACGCCTCAAGTGCTTGCCGGTGACCTTCTTCGGTCAAACTACCGGCCTCAACATCGTCGGCCAGGGCCATCAACTTCAGCAGTGCCTGCGACTGGGCGTCCGGTGACAGTTCAGTCCCCTCGAAGGCAGCGACTTGGTGGTGTCCGTTCTGGGTAGTCATTCTGAAGCCTCCCCCATCAGCAGGGCAGCTTGGCGTTGCGCCTCCCATCGGGGCCAGCCGTTCACCTCGGCGAGGGTATCGGTGTAGCCGGGCCAGTGTTCAGTCAACGATGCAAATGGGTTGTCTCCCGCGACCACGCCGGCATCCTTGCCCTGGGGCGGCAGCACCGCCCTGGCCGTCCCACCATGGACGAGCACGGCTCCACAGAGCCGGCTGGCCGCGGCCTGACCCGCTTCGTCATTGTCGGAGTGGATTACCACACCTGCTCCGGCCTGGGCCAGCCATACCGAAAACCCTTCCGCGGTCATCCCGGCGTCTCCCATACTAGCGATCGTCGGGCCTGAAAATCGCGCTGCCAGTGCCAGTGCGTCGGCTACCCCCTCGGCGACCCGCACCGGAGAGTCGACAACGTCCACCTGGGGATTGCCGAGAACCAGGACCGCTCCCGTCTTTGCTCCCAAGGTTCGCTTGCTTAGACCGTTTTCGGATGGCGGACGGTCCAGGGCTGGATTGCCTTCCGAGTCCACGGCGATGATCTCCACTGCTTGCGGATCAGGTAAGTGCGGCCAGGCGGCCACCCAATCTGCGGGCTTGGCCAACAGCGCCACCAGGGAACCGGCTCCGGTGTGTGGACCGGGTCTAGTCATGGACGCCGGTAGCCACCGCAGTGGGTCGGGAGCGTTAACCTCTGGGCGCCATAGGTTGCGGTGTGCAAACCAGCGACGGGCTGGATGGTCGGCGTTAGCGGGAATGGTCGTTGTCTCTGCCCAAATCCGGACCGGATAGTCGCTACTGCGCTGTGGACGTGGTGGTGCAGCTGATTGGCGTGGTGCTAGCGGTGGCAGAGAACGATCGCGTAGGTGCGGTGCCACCAGGACTTCCCGCAGTTCGTCGTTGCGACGGCAGTCGAAGCAGTGGACGCTGATCCAGCCATCTTCGTTCACCCAGATCACCGCTGGCGCACTCTTCTTGCGATGTTCCAGCGGACAGAAGAAACTCCAGCCACTCTGGGAGCGGTTTGGCCTGACGCCGCGCAGGCTGGGAAGAATGGCGTTGACAATCAGATGTTCCGATGCGGCGGCCCGCTCGGTAGTGCTAGAATACGTCATAACAGGGGCAACCTCCGTGCAAGTGGCCTCTGAAAGCCGTCCGGCCCGGCAGCCGGACGGCGCGATTTTATCATGGGCGGCAATTTCTGGGTGACAGCGCAGCGACGGCCAATAGTATAGCTATTTATGAACCTAGGAATGCAGGTAAATACTGACCTATGATGATAGATACGATAAACTACTCTCGATGAGGCCGCATGGACACCGTGTCATCCATTTGGACATCAACGGTTTACCCTGGCCTGGATGTCTGCACAGCGTTCCATGACTGCCTCAAACTCTTCGGCGTCGTCCAGAAGCATCCCCCCTGCCGCCATCCTGGCGTAGTCGTCGGCCAATTCACCCAAGGCGGGCGCTTCCGGAACCAACTGCAGGTCGCCCGATACGGCTGCCGTGTAGTCGATGACGTTGCCGTTAGCATCGTTCTCCCGGAAGAACACTGCCTTGTGACGGGCAACGTCGAGCGCAAGGTCGCGATCGGCCAGAGCGCGTGTGCCGTACTCGATCTCGTCCAACCGGATCAGATCGTACCAATGCCGTGAAAGGCGATCTCCGCGTATCCTTTGCTGACGGCAGAAGACATGGGCAGCCGTTGCCTTCTCCCAGAAAGTGCGCTCGGCCAACATGACGTGCGGACGGGCTGATGGGAAGGCGATCTCCGCCAGATGGATGGCAGCGTCGCACTCGATAAGGCGCTTTTCCCGAGGGTCACCGGTCGAGCGCGCTCCGAACTCCACCATGACCTTCGGTCTCACGAACCCGTAATCTTGGAACAGTGGCTGGTAGGTGACGAATACCCGGTCTCCGTCGGCCCGTGCCTGGGCATCGAGGCCAGCGTCGTCGAAGTGGGCGCCGATGGCTGGCAATGCTTGTTCAATGACCCACTGGGCCAGGCGCTCCCGGATTATCCGAGACCAGCGTCGTTCCTGGTTTCGCGTTGATGGGATAACCTCGCCACCATTGTCCGCCACGAGGTCCGCGGCGATGGTCCGGATATCGTAGGTGATATCCAGGTCTTCGGAGAACCGGCGGATGGCGCGATAGGCCTTGGACAATGAAGTGCCTCCCTTGAAGGTCAGGGCATGGTTGAAGGAGGCGCCAACCAAAGCGGACAGTGTCCACACTACCCAGAGATCCTTCTCCAGGAGATACGCTGGCCGTCCGCTCCGGCCAGCCGCAACTAGGAGGGCCTCTCTGCGATCATCCTCGGGGAGGCCTTGAAATGACTGTTCAGGCATCGGCAACGAGTTCGCTCACGGATTCCGTCAGCCATGCCGGCATACGGGCGCGGGAAGCGGCCATTTCCTGCAGGTCCTCGTTGGTGAGTTTCTGCTTCACCGCACCGATATGCTCCGCAACTGCCGTCGGTCCCAGCCACGCCAGAGCGCGGATGGCTTCTCCGGATGGGCGACCTGGCGTCACCAGCTGCCACGCCGGAGCGTGGCGCAGGAGGACGGTCTGTTCGCCCAGCTTCAGTTTACGGTCGCGCCCGGAGGTAAGATAAACCGGTTGAACGGGCACCTGGGTGGTCAGCCCGAGGACGTTGGCTGAGTGACTGCCGCTGGGAACGATGGTCTCGTTCCACAGCTTCGAGAGTGCTGGGATTACCTTTTCGATTGCTGGCGGCCGCGGGCCGAAGCGTGTCGTCACCGGTCTCACGTAGACGCCCTGGCCGATTCTGAGCAGGCTGCCATTGCGAGCAAGGCGTGAAAGCGCTTGGTCGACAGCCGGTCTTTTCCCAAGATCGAGAAGGGCGTTGGAACACAGGGGAGCGCCTTCCGGGGCCTCCTCGGCGAGTTGCATGATCTGTTGCGACAAGCTGGCCATGGTTCGATATTTTCCACACCATTGACGATTGTCAGAAATATAGCATATGTACTGACTGAATTCGGTGCCGCATTCTGGTGTGAAAAACCCTGTGCTAGGATTATGCCGCCGGGCGGCATCGCTCTGTGATCTGTCCACCGGTCAGTTTGCCTGGAGGGTGGGGCTACAACCATGACCAGCCGCAACGGACGTACCATTGCTGACGGCGAACTCATGCCCCAGTTCGGGTTTACCCTGGAAGATCCCGACTCCCGCACCCGGTCACCGCAGCTTCAGGCGGTCTATGCCCAGGCGCTGCGGGTGGAACCGTTCGACATGGACCTGTTCGCCGGCTTCACCACGATGCGGGCGCTCACCTACACCTCCAGCATCCCCATGGTGCTCCGTCTGCTCAGGGATTGCGACTATGACGACTTCGAGTGCGTCTTCGGCCACGGCGGGGTGCTGAGCCGGGACGCGGCGGACTTGTTGGCGTTCCAGAGCGTGGTGCAGAGCAAGCTGAACCAGGGTTTTGTGGGCGCCCGCGGCATTTCGCCGGAGCGGAGGGAGGTGATCTACCGGCGGGCGGCTGAGGGCAGCGCCCGGTTCCTGGTGGTGAAGGACGCGGTGGCCCACGCCAAGATCTACCTGCTGGAGCGGGAGGACAAGCGGCGGGTGATCGTCGGCTCGGCGAACCTGTCAGAGAACGCTTTCTCCGGCCGCCAGGCGGAGACGCTGACGGTGTTCGACGATGATCCGGTGGCGTGGGAGCACTTCAGTCGCCAGTACGAGGACGTGCGCAGCGTGGCCACCAGCAACGTGCCCCTGAGGGCGGAACCGCTGCCGGGTGATCTGGTGGAAAACACGCCCGCCCTCAAAGATGCCGAAGAGCGGCCCGACGGCGTGACCATCTTCCTGCCGGCCCAGACCGAGGAGGAGGTCCAGTTCAACGCCCCCTACGTGCTCCGGGAGGTGGAGCGCATCGCGCCGGTGCACTGCCAGGTGCTGGCCGACCTGCGTCCCGACCGCAAGGGAATGCTCAAGATCGTGCCCCAGGTGGTCAAGCAGATGACCCGCATCGCCACCTCGCGCCATGACGAGGCGAAGCCGGCCACGTCGCTGTCCTACGACGGGCGGACGCTTTGGCTGTCGGGCCAGGCGATGTCGCTGGAAACCGACGCCGACCAGGTGGCCAGCGACGTGGCGGCGTGGCTGGAGTTCTTCGGCAACTACGAGAACGGCTTCGTGGGCGACGTGCCCCGGATGCAGCGGGACTACTTCACCTTCATGTGCTGGTTCTACTTCAGCCCGTGGATGTGCGACCTGCGCAACGCGGCGCTGAGGGCGAACACCTTCAGCTTCGACCGGCCGATGTTCGCCATCGTGTACGGGGAGAGCAACTGCGGGAAGAGCAGCCTGACCGAGACGCTGATGACGTCGATGTTCGACTATCCGCGGATCGTGGAGACGCCTTACTTCACCCGTCGGAACCTGCGGGCGCTGCAGGCAGCGTACCAGCGGTTTTCGGTGGTGTTCGACGACATCCACGACGACCGGTTCCGGCGGCACGCGCCTGAGGTGATCAAGGACGAGCACATCCCGTATGCGGAGTACCCGTGCATCGCGTTGTCGATGAACGCGGACGCCAGGAACTTCCAGCCGGAGATCGTGAAGCGGTCGCTGATGATCTGGACGACGACATCGCTGCCCGGGGACGCGATCACGTCGATCCGGCAGCTGCGGCGTTCGGTAACGGGGATCACCAACCGGATGAGCACGGCGCTGTACCGGCGTTATCTGTCAGAGACCCGAGAGTTGCTGGATGGGATGAACGAGCAGGACATCCAGGATGCCGACGTGCTGGAGGTGTCGTCAAGCGTGCTGTGCCGGCTGTTTGAGGAGCACCTGCCGCCGGGAGCCGAGCTGCCGGAATGGTGCGCGCCCATGACGCTGCACCAGTACCAGAACCGCGCCTTCGAGCAGCCGCGGTCGGTGCTGGAGGGGTTAATCCATCCGGACAAGTACACCCGGGCGCGGCGGCCTGGGATCGGGGACTGGACCATCGTGGGGGACCAGGTGATCATCGGCATCGAGCCATTGGGCGCCCGGCGGATCCGGGACGAGATCCCCAACTGGATACTGAACCGACCGGCGAGCATCTCGGGGCAGATCGTGCTCAAAAAGGAAACACTGGACAGTTTCCTCGGTCAGACTACGCGGTCGCCCAGGCGGTTTCGGTGGTTCTGACCTCGGAGACCGCCACGCGGCAGCTGGATATAGTGGCCGCCTGCGCAAGCATCGGAGGATCCATCCAAGCGTGAGCGGTCAATCGTCCCGAGGAGTGGGGGCCAGCGCCCATCGCCGCGTCCAGATCGTAGTCCTCTGACTTCCGGTCGTTTGAAACCCACACCCACTCGCTGTTTCTGATCGGTAGGGGCAATAGGTCAATAGGTTCTTAGGTTTGTAGGCTTATATCCAAAATGTGTCGCTTGCCCCGCTCAGGCCAACGACCCTCAGATCCGATTTTCCGGTGGGATTCCTCACCGAGTGCAGCCAGGTGAGCATGGGCGCGTACGTGCTCTGCCAGACGGTCGACTTCACCCAGGATGTCTTCGGGAGTGCCGGTGAGATTGAGGGTGGCCACTTCTATGACCTTGTCAGCGTGGTTGATCCGGTATGTGGCGTGTTCGTCCTCGCCGGCGGCGTAGATGAGAAGTCCTGAGGGCAGATCGGCGGCGATGCAGTAGGCCAGCATCTGGTAGATGTTGGCGTGCCTGAAGCCGGGCGCGTCCAGTTTCTTGTACTTGGCGTCGCCGACAAACCGGGGGCGAGGCCCGCTGCCAGCGTAACCGGCCGCCCACCAGGAAAGGTCGGGTTCCATGTTGATGGATCCGCCTTCGTCCAGCTCGAGGCGTGCTTGGTGTTGCCACTGGTCTGAACTAAGGCCCAGGGTTTCCCCCAGGGCGACGTAGAGGAACCGCTCGAACACGACGTTCATGTCGATGAGAAAGGAGGCGCCGGTCACATTGCCGCCGAACAGCTCCAGGCTGGAGTTCTCGATGATGAGGCGGGCCAGCTCCACCGCTGGCCGGTAGTGCTCGTCAAGGCGGGTGTACCGGATCTCCGGCGCGGCTCCGGGGGCGTACGAGCCCAGCTGCACCATGCCGAAGACGGGTCGCAGGCGTCTGACCTCCTGCCGCACGGCCGCGGAGCGCATGCGCGTGTGGGACAACCGGTGGACGGCCGTCTTGAGCAGCCGGTTCTGCTCGATGTCCTCGGTGTACTCGTCGTAGGCCACCTCGATGGGCAGGGGCAATCCGTACCGGCGGCCGATCTGGTCGGCGAACCTGATCTGGCCGCGCACGGTGTTGAGGGCGTCCTCCTCCCGGCGGTAGCCCCGCAGCAGACCGCGGCGGACGGCCCGCTGGGTGCGGTGGACGAAGGCCAGGGCCACGGCCTCCAGAATGTCGTCATCGGGAGCAAGGTCGATGGATTCGTCCCGCCAGTGCCTGGGGTCCATGGCGTAGGTCATGAGGAACATGACCCGGTCCACCGGTATCTTGGGCCGGACGATGACGGACAGGTCGCCGACGTTCACGGCGCCGACGTAGGAGGACGGTCTGAGTCGGTAGCCGCCGGCAGGATCGATTGTTGGAGAAACGTCGACGCGGGCCTTGTTTAGCGCCTCCATCTGGTCCCGGCTCAGAGGACCGGGCCAGATCCGATCCTCATACTCCCTGAGCTCAAGGCGCTGCATCGTGCCCGTCGTCGTTAGCCTGACCATCGCCGCTGGCAGACGTACTCTGCGGCGGATCGTCACCAGCGTCGATTGACATGGCGCTGCTGTTGATCTCGGACAGCAGGCGGCCGTAGTCGAACTCCTTCAGCCGGGCCTCGTCGCCGAAGAACTGCTCCTCGATGTAGGGGAGCACCGCCTGTTCCCAGATGAACCGCACCCGAGGTTCGTCAAGGGGCGGGTCCTGCTTCATGAAGTGACTGGGACCG
This sequence comes from SAR202 cluster bacterium bin87, assembly GCA_002238825.1. Classification (GTDB taxonomy): domain Bacteria; phylum Chloroflexota; class Dehalococcoidia; order Lucifugimonadales; family UBA3495; genus Bin87. The sequence continues at coordinate 16,618 of MPNC01000028.1, forward strand.
ATGCCCAGATGGCGGTCGTCCAGCTTTCGATTGGCCGCGTCCACCAGGTCGGCCACCCACATGGCCTCGGGTTCGTTCCTGGACAGCCAGCGGCGCAGCAGGCCGCGGATCGGGGACTCGTCTGGGTAGAAACCGAAGAAGTAGAACCTCCTGCGCAGGGCCGCGTCCACCAGCGCGATGGAGCGGTCGGTGGTGTTCATGGTGCCGATGAACCAGAGGTTCTGCGGCAACCGGAACGGCTGGTGGCTGTACTGGAGAAGCATCTCCTCGCCCCGGTACTCCAGCAGGAAATAGAGTTCGCCCAGGATCTTGGCCAGGTTGCCCCGGTTGATCTCGTCGATCACCAGGATGAACTTGCCCTCAGGGTTGGCCTCGGCCTGCTCGGCGATGCGGCGCAGGGGGCCGGGCGCCAACTCAAAGCCGGCCTGGCCGGTCTCGGTGAGGGTGGGGCGGAAGCCTTCCACGAAGTCCTCGTACGTGTAGGAGGGGTGGAACTGAATGATCCGATAATCGCCGCCCCGCTGCCGGTACCACTGGGCGATGCGCCGCGCCATGAAGGTCTTGCCGGTGCCGGGCGGGCCGTAGAAGATCACCTGTCCCTTGTCCTCGAGGCCGTGGATGACCATCCTGAGGCGCTCTGGCTCCCACATCATCTCGGCAGCCAATTCTTCCAGATTCTCTTCAGGCGGCGGTGGGGGAGGGCGCTCCTCGTCCTGGATGGCCCACACCAGCGATTGCGCCTCGAGGCGATTGCCTATCGCCAGGTCTCGTTCCGAAGCTTCCTCGATGAACCGGTCCAGGAATTCCAGGGCATGGCCATAGATATCGGCCTCGCTGGCGCCTTGTTCAGGCTCTCCGTAGGCGATCTGCTGGTACGCCCTGTCGAAAGGGGTCGTCCGAAAAGGAGGGTACAGTTCCACATCCAACCCCATCAGCAGGACGGACGCGAGCGTCGTACGGGTTCCCGGACCGCTGCTGGCCTGGTCGGGGAGCAGTTCGCAGAATGAAGCTATGCGTTCGCCCGGCTCGTCTTCGTCTCCTTCCCACAACATCTGCAACGCAAAACGGGCGTCGTCGGGGGCCTCGTCCATCCAGTCCCTGAATTTTGCCTGCTCGATCCTGTGGACCAGGTTTCCGCCGATGCCCCTCTTCACCAGATCGATCCAGTCATCGCCTCCCTGCGTCACCGCCTGCCGCGCCGCTGCCAGTCTGCCGCCGATGTCGCGCTTGTAGCCGATCTCGTCCGCCTCCAATTTCCCGGTATCGTGATATTCGCGGGCCCGCCTGACGAACTCCCCCCAGAGGTCGGGCGCATATTTAGCGTCCCAGAGCGCTCGAATTTCGGGCTGGTAGTAGACGGAGTCGACAGCGCCGAACCTGGCCTCGACCTCCGGGCGTATCTGTGCCAGGCGCCGGTCCACGTCCTCTGCCGGTTCCTGGAGGGATTTGGCGAAGGCGCCGGCGATCCACTGCTTGTGGGCGCTGGAGACGATGGCCTCGAAGGTGTCGGGAAACACCAGGTGGAGGAGGGCTTCCCGCTGGGTGCGGTAGCTGTTGGGCTCGTCCTTTAGTAGCGCGCTGCGAGGTTCAAGCCCGGTTGCGAAGTCCTTGAACTCCCAGGGGTTGGCCAGCAGCCGTGTCCGCTCATCTGCCCCGAGCTCCTTCCATTGCTCCACCAATTCGATCAGGAACCCGACCTGGTTGGGCCGTTTCACATGGAAGTACTGGCCAGGGGTGGCGATGCCGGGCGCCAGGGCGGCAACCAGCTCTTCCTGGATCGTCGCCGGGGATGATGACCAGCCCAGTACCGTGTCGACGGTGCGGCGTTTGTTGTTCCCGTTCCTGGTGGACACGATCAGCAGGTGGAGGTAGAGGGCCTCGGCCATCAGCTGGTGAACTTCGGGCGGGCTGCCGTCCAGCTGTCCCCGGAGCTTCTCCAGGAACTTCATCTTTGATTCGTCAGGTCGATCCAGGAAGCGGCGCCGGAGTTCTTCGAGCCGCCGCTTGGTCCATATGGCCTCGCCCGGCGTGAACAGCGAGGAATCGTCGCGCAACGCGGCGTCAACCCATGCTTGGGCCGCCGCATAGACCCGCTCAACGCCCGCTCCGGTTCTTCGGGTGCCCATAGTTTTCCTCGTTGTCGGGTCGCCACTTTGAGATTCGATCGGGCAAGCGGCGCCTGCACTGCCCACAGTGATGCCCGCCTGCCGGCGGCGACGGCGATTATGCCATACCGTTTCAATCGGGCTCTTTATCCCGAACCCGGGCGATGCACCGGTCTGGCCACGGTTGAGGAGCGCAAGCCCCCGGATTGGTCGTGTCGGTGGCCACGTGAGCGCTGTCCATGCGTCCTCGTATGAGGTCTCACGTCAGGTATCCCCAACGGTAAGGTCGGCGACAACGCCAAAATGGTCCGACAGATTGCCGTCCTCATGGACATTGCTGACGACGCCCAGGGATTCTGCGGCCAGGTCCCCGCTCAGGGCGATGTGGTCTATGGTTCGCCGTCCCTGGAAGCCCAGGCCTGCGGTGACGATGGACAGGTTTCCCAGGGCGGACTGGAGCGCGGCACGAAGGCGGACTGGAGTCGAACTGCGCTGCCCGATCCGTTGGTTGAAATCTCCCACCACGACGAGGCGCGATTTGGCGGCCCTCTTCAGCAGTCCGGCGAGGCCCTCCAGGTACTCCTCGTGGTCCTGCCACATCCTTCGATCCCAGCGTGGTCCCACCCGCGAGCGGGAGTAGGGAATGCACACGCCGATGACCGTCACCGCGCCGACGTCGGTCTGGGTAACGCCCGACACGAACCGCCCGTGAGGGAGCGACGCGTGACCAACGTCGTCCACCGCATCCCAGGGTTCTCTGGACCACAGCATCACCTTCCGTCTGGCCTCCTGGCCCTTGCGGCGTGTCTGTCCCCAGTCGCCCTGAGCGCAGATGGAGTGACCATTCTGAGGCAGCTTCAAGTGCTCGGTGTCCGTCTCGGTGAGACAGATGACGTCCGCGACTTGCTGGCTGATGCGGCGCTGCAGTTCAGCCGCTTTCCATTTCGGCGCGGCCCATTCGACGTTCCAGTTCAGCAGTCTCAGAGTCATGGAGTATCGTCTCCTCGGACAACGCGATCATGACGAACCGTATGAAGCCGAACACAAGCCAAAGTCAGCCAACGGAGGACGGAGCACTCATGCAGGAACATCGAACACGAGGATGGTGATGATGATTTCCCGGTTCGGATCATCAGGGTGCCCGAAAATGTAACGAAAGGTCGTTTCGGAATCGGTCTCGCGGTCTGCCTTGTAGTAGGCGTGATTGCGGACGGTCACGGGCACGCTGTTCAGGATCGTCGAGGTGTTCCGGCCCCGATTGAATATCAGGATAGCCGTCTTGTTGTCTCGCCAGGACGCGTACCTCAGCAGTTGATCCAATGTGGCGCTCAATCCCGCCGGGCCGGACCAGAACTTGCATTCGGCCACAAAGACGTTCTTTCCTGCTGTCCTCACGAAGATGTCCGTCTTGCCCTCGTAATTGAAAGTCTCGCCCGTCGCCTGCAGTTCGTATAGACCATTCAGTTGCATGAGGAAATGGGATCGCAAACTCTCCTCGCCAATGTTCGTGAACGCGCCGGGGCTCCGTTCCATAACACCGACCATATTCGAGAGAAGAGACAGGATGTGCTCGTATTCATCCATGTCAAGAGTTGGTTCTGGCCGGAATGGCTCTGTCGATGGTCTGGGCATCGCTGGGATCGACCGGCGTCGGACCTCCGGGGTGACGAACGTGGCCGGTGGAGGCTGGGTGCGTCGGAGTGGGAACCCGATTGACGTCGCAACATCCCTTTCTCGCAGCATTTTGGTGCGTCTTGCACGCAACCGCTCGATTACAGCGTTCGGCAGGGCTGCGTTGAACTGTTCCAATTCCTCTGATACCAACACCAGGTTGTTTTTGATGTGCGCGAAATCCTCATCGAATGCACTGCGAATATCCGGCATGATCTCGCCGGGTTTCTCGTATATGAAGACGACCTCGGAATGTATGAGGGCGGTTTTTACCGTGCGTAGATTGACCCGCGCCGGCCGACACAGCAGCCATGACGCGTCGCCGGTGAAAGGCAGATGGAACGTAATTCTTGTGCCGTCGATGTAGAACGGCTGGCTTCGGTCGTCGACAAACCGAAGTGGGTCACGACTTACGTCTACTGGGGTGTCTTGGTAGTTCATCGAGACGCCTTCCTCCAGGAAAACCGGTGGCTCGATGTGGTATTTCGCAACAAAGTGCTTGGCCAGGTCCTCTTGCGACGTGCCCAAAACCATCTCTTCGGTCAGTGCGTCCAAGTCGTGAATGAGCTGTTGACCGATTTGTGCAATTGAGTGCTGCAAATCGACTTCGGCAAACAAGTTTGTAAGAGTACCGAGAGGCATTGAGCAACTCCTTTGTACGTGATCATGGGGTGCAGCGTGGCGTTATGGTTCGCTCCGCTTCCTTGGAATGCCGCGAACCGGCCCAACCGCTGCGGGGGTTGACCGTCTGCCGTCCCCACACCGTGAAGACGTCGATGATCTGAGGTGCCTTGCGGATCCGTTCGCTCCGGGTCGCTTTGACCTGGAACAGCACGCCAACATTTGTCGTGATCAGGCCACACCGATTGCTTCACGGTCTTTCACTCCTTCTAAGGCACCGTCATTCTTCTCAACCGCGACTTGGACGATTTGGATTACTTCGTCCAGGAACTCCTGATTGCGCACATCCATGGCAGATGATATGGACGGGGCTGCTTCGTCGTAAATTTGTACCATGCGGACCGCTCGGTCGCGGCTGGATCCTTTTCCGCTGAACCCGAAGGCGGTCTGCCATCCGGTCCGCTGGCCCGTAATCAGACGCTGTTCCGCCAGCTTGTGAATCTCATCGAATACCTGCTGGCTGATTTTGCTGATCGCCGCTTCACGCTCATCTTCATCCTGGGGATAACTGGTCCAGCCGGCAGGATTATTGAGCCACAGAGATATGCAGACCTGTAATTCCCTGACCAGGTCGGCCACTGGGCGCAGGCCGTTGTATTCGTTGTCCCACCAGTTGGCGATGCGCCGGCAAAGCGCCTTCACACGGGCCCAGTGCTCTCGGGGGCCTTCGTAGTAGCTCAGGCCCAGTCTGCCTTTCCAGGGATTTTTGAACCCATCAGTGGCATCCCGCAGGACGAGTTCCAACCGGGAGATGCTGTATATAGGCGCAGCGGTCACTGGTTCCATCGATTCAGCGGACGCTTGCATCCGGTCCAGCAACCCTCGAAGCTGATCCACGAAACCGCGTGGAATTCTGTCGGTGGGCCTGTCCAGTCCGCCTAGGTAGAAATTCCCACTATCCAGTTGACGCTCCAACACCCCTGCCACAGGCGCTCCCAGCGAGTCACGTAGGCTCAGCACTGCGTTGCCGATTGAAGCTCGAACGTGGTTCACCTTCTGTTCGTCGGTACGGAGGTTGTCCCCTTTGACTTGGTCGAAATGGGTGAAAGCGACCGCAACCTTACGACCGTGCCCACCGCTTCCGGCGGACCGGAGCAACTCCAGCGGTGCGGCTTGCATCGGGGACTCCGCGTTGTCCACCAACAAGATCATTTCCACGTCCCGAAACCTCTCAGTCACTTTGGTGGATACGCTGGTTGCTTCTCTTGCCGAGTGCCCCAGCCCCTCGCCATCGAGGAAAACCAACTGGCGTTCCGGGTCCTGCAACTGTTCGGAGGAGGGCATAAACGGACCTTTGGTGCGGATTCCGTCAACCAGAGGGGTGAGCAACTTGCCGAACTGGTCACCATGATTGCCCGTGAACCACCGAACCTGTTGCAGGAAGGCGCCACGTTCAGACTGGGGTTTCCGGAATTGCCATCGCGTCGGCCACCCGGTTGCGGTGTACTCAAAGTTTCCGGCAGCGATGGTCTCAGAACGGCTTTGGATGACATCCATGATGCTGAACGACAACTCCGTAAAATCTTCGTTCTCGTAAAGGCGATCCGTGAAAATGTCCAGCCACTCCTGTCGCCGGTACGTGTTCGTATTCTCTTCGTAGGTTCCATGATCCGGTGCCAATTCCCCCTTTGTCGCCTCAGCAACCTGCCTGATCTGGGCCACGTACTCGACCAGGCGGCGGTTGTTGATGTCCAACTCGTCTCTTGCGACCGTTTCTTCCTCCGGCAAGGCGTCGTCATCGGTCTCATCATCACCAAACAGGCTGGCTGAGACTTCCTCCGCACCCGTTTGCTGCCAGCCTCCCAGGACGTAGGAAAGCCTGAATCTCTGTTCACGGTGTTCAAGCAAGGCGCCAGCCACTCCTGCGTCATATTGTCCCCGAATCACGGCGACGCAGGCGTCCTCCAAGCATTCGTCTACAGCGCATCGTACTTCGTGCTCGGGTTTAAATGTGATCACCGCGTCGTAGTATTCTGCGCCGGGATCGGACACGATCTCGATGTCAGAGGTTGTCGTTTTGGCGGTAGAAGTAGAGGGGAATCGATCCCGGCTGTGGTCAGAACCGATTAACTGCCGCAGCAGTGTGGTTTTGCCTGCACCGGTCGAACCGACCAGCATTATCCTGGCGTATCCCAGGTCAGGGGTTGGTAGCGGCATGACCTCCTCGCGTAGGTGGCGAGGGTCGATTTTCCCAACCTCTATTCCGTCAAAGAAAGCGGCAACGACGTTACTGTTGAAATGCCGACCCGCGTCGCCGAGGCGGTCCAGGCTCCACCATGATTGATCTGCCAGCAACTCATTCAGTTGGTCCACCAGTCGTTGCGCTTCGCCAGGGTCCGTCGTGCCGAGCCCTCGTCGCACCTTCAGTCCCAGTTTGCCGCGAGCATCGGTGCGGAGTGGATGACTGAACGTCACACTCCAGCCGGGCCTGCCATTGGACTGGGTTTTGGTTGCTCGGTAGTTTCTGGTCGTCATGGTTCCTCCCGGAGACGGCGCTAAGTTTCGCGTTCGTCGAACGCCGATAAGCGCGTTGTTCGCAGTTGTTCTGGAGCAAGTTACAGCATCGGCTTAGTCCTGTCAATAGTTTGGGGAACAACGCAGAACAACTCTGATTTCGTCAAGCGTCGTGTTTATCAATGCCTTTGACCAACAGGGCGCGTCCGGTGGTCGGCGGGGTGGAGGTCCGGCAGCCCTTACCTCGGCCGACGACGCGGCAGCAGGTTTGGTTTCCCGCGCCAAATACCCCGAGTTTCTGACGACCGCCGGCGCCGCCGCCAGACGGCCCCACGACCATCGACGCTGCCCAACGCAAGCCGCGGTCTACGGCGAAAGCTTTTCATGGTTCGCCAAGAATTTCATCTGACACCGACCCGTCGGTAGTCGGCTACTGCCTAGAGTTCCACATTTCGGCGCGGCGCATGAACACGG
>MPNC01000029.1 GCA_002238825.1 SAR202 cluster bacterium bin87
TGCCCGAACGTCCCCTGGTGTTGGTGGGGGACAACAGCTACGCCGTGCTGGATTTGCTCCACTGCTGCCAGTCCCTCCGTGAACCCGTTACCCTGATCGCGAGACTGCGCCTGGACGCCGCCCTGTACGCGCCAGCGCCCCCTCGTCAGCCGGGTCAGGATGGTCGGCCAGCCCTGAAAGGCCCGCGGCGACCCGCGCTGAAAACGCTCCTCGACCAGGCCGACGTAACTTGGTCCAGCGCCGAGGTAGCCTGGTACGACGGCACCATCCGCACGCTGGAACTCACGTCCCAGACGGCGGTGTGGTACCGCTCCGGCAAGCCGCCGGTACTCCTGCGCTGGGTGCTGATCCGAGACCCCCAGGGCATCTTCGACCCCCAGGCCTTGCTGTGCACCGACCCGGCGGCGGACCCGACCCAAATCCTGGAATGGTTTGTCCTGCGCTGGCAACTGGAAGTCACCTTTCAGGAGGTCAGGACCCACCTGGGCGTCGAGACCCAACGCCAGTGGTCGGACCTGGCCATCGCCCGCACCACGCCCGCCCTGCTGGGCCTTTTCTCCTGGACCACACTGGCCGCCCACGCCTTGCAAAAACAACACTCCATGACCCACCGCAGAGCCGCCTGGTACGACAAACCGTCGCCGACTTTCGTGGACGCCATCGCTCTGGTGCGGCGCCACCTGTGGCTGGCGTCAGAAGGTTTCTCACTGTCGGCCGGCAACTCCGACACGCAGGAACTCCCCGTCGCTCTATACCACCGACTTGTGGATTCCCTCGCTTACGCCGCTTGAATTGCGTAAAGCCCAGCTTGGTATGTCGCTGATGGGCGATGCCACCACCGGCGGGGCCTTCACGGTCACCGTGAACGTGTCTGCAACCGAGCCGCCGTTGCCGTCACTGGCTGTAACCGTGATGGTCGCCTTGCCGCGAGCTCGGGCGGATACCGTGACCATCGATTGATCCGACGACACCGACGCCGTGACCTTGCTCGTGCTGGAGGACTGCGCCGTGATGGTCAGGGCGTCTCCGTCGGGGTCGTCAAACGACCCAGCGATGTAAAAGTTCTCCGCGCCTCTCTCGTTGACGAAGGTCCAGTCGGGTAGATACCCGTTGAACGTGGGCGCCTGGTTGGCCTTCTGCGGCTGTGCCGGCTGCACGGGCTGGGCCGGTTGCGGCTCAGCCACCACCGTCACGTCAAATACCGCATCGGCCCGATTGCCATCCGGGTCGGTCGCATACACTCCGATGGTTGCAGTTCCAGGGGCAACGGCCGTCACGGTGAGGCTGCCGGGGTTCTGCGTCACGGTCGCCGCGTAGATGTACGACGAGACCGCTTCGATGGTCAGCCCCTCGTTGTCGGCGTCGGTGAAAACGCCCGCCAGAGGGATCAACTTCGAGTTGCCAACGGTGAGTGAGGTGATGTCGGCAATGGGAGACGCCAACACGGGAGCGGACTTGACCGTCACCGTGAACTCTTCCGAGTCGACTCCTCCGTAACCGTCGCTGGCAGTGACGGTCACTGTCGCAGATCCCCTGGATACGGCCGCGACAGTGAGGGTCTGACCGTTGCGGGATGCCCGCACCTTTGAGGTGTCGGACGACCTGACCATGATGACCAGGGGATCGTCGTCAGCGTCGGTGAACATGCCGTCCAACGACACTACCCTGTCACCGCTTTCGGTGATGAACTCAATATCGGCTATGGGCGAGCCCATGACCGGAGCCTGGTTGATGTTGCGACGGTGTTGGTCAGACGTTAGAGCCGTCACCTTGAAGGTAGACTCATCCCGGTTGCCGTCGCTGTCCTCAACACTGACCGTGATGGTGGACGATCCCTCACGCACTCCATACAGGGAGAGGTTGTAAGCGTCTCCCGACGGGTCCACTGAGGCCCAAACGGCGTCCCTGTTGGACGAGGAGGCGCTTACGGCCAGATCGTCCTGGTCGGCATCCAGGACCGACAGAACGATATTCCGCGTTTGTCCAAGGATCAGGTCGTCCACATCGGCAAACTGGGTCTTGATCGTAGGAGCCGCCTTGACCCTCACGATGAACGTAGTCGTGGCGGCTTCCCTGTCAGTGTCCTCTGCGGTCACTGACACAAGGGTAGTGCCCCGATTTACCGCCGTGACCGTCAGTACGGATTGGTCGGCAGACAACGCAACCGTCGCGACGTTTTTGTCGGTTGAACTCGCGGTGAGACTCAGCCGTCCATCATCGCTGAACACGCCGCCCAGCGATACCGTATGGACGGCGCTCTCATTGACCAGAACGACGCCCGAAGGCGCGTCAACCACAGTGGGTCGGGCATTACAGTCGACAACCGAGTTCTGTGCATCCCTGCAGATCTTGACCGGGTGGGCTCCGTCGTTGTCCCGTATGGACAGTATGGACTTGCCCAACTGAACGCCATTGGGCGAGATCACAGTGATCGTGAATGACTCATGCACATCCTGGTCTCCACGACGGCGGACCGTTTCGTCCGCTTGATCGTCATAGATCCGAATGCGTATTTCGCCCTCACGTCCGCCTGCGGGGATTTTGACCGTGTCGTCCAGCAGTTTCGCATCCGAGTCGGTCGCTCCCGCCATGTTTCCGGTCATGTAGACCGAATAGGACACACCGTCCGGGGAAGGAGCAGGCTGGTACAGTTCCACCGTGGCCCTCACGGTCGCGTCGGCCTCATTGACCACGGTGTTCTCCAGGGCGACCCTGATGTGAGAACCGTTGAACAGCTTCACCACCTCCATGATGTTGCTGTAGGCAAAGGTCGTGGACGGCACGGGCGGGCCTTCGTGGGTCCGCCAGCACTCGATGAGGTCGGGGGGTTCAGGCGGAATGTTCTTGGGCGCCGACGGATTTTCCTTTTTGCTCTCCGCATACTCAATCGCATAGGACGAGCATCGGTTGAATTCCATCTTGGCCACGTTGTATTCGCTTCGGCTGATGCGGCCGTTGCCGTCCTCATCGTAGACCCATGGATCGAACTCCGCTTCGGGAGGTCCCACAGGTATGACCGCAAAGACTATCGAGGCCTCTCCGCCCTTGCCGTCGCTGGCCTTCACGGTGATGTCGGTCCAGCAGTCTGGGCAGCCCACGGCAGTCACGGTCAGAACGATGTAATCGTCCGACACCAGCACGGTCGCTGCGTCCGTGTTGGACGATTGCGCGGTGATAGTGAGCGGGTCGCCCTCGGGGTCCTCAAACAATCCCCGCAGGGATAGGTCGTGAGATTCTCCGATCTGGAGTTCCCCCAGGTTTGCAATGCCGGAGACCACGTGGGGCGCCGGTTCGTAGTTCGGCGGCGCGTTCCACACGACGGGCGCGCTCATGCCGTACCAGTTGCGGGCAAACACCTCGATGGGGTCGCAGCTGAAGCTATTGCCCGGAGACGGGCCCGCAATGGTGGCGCGCGTTTCCTCGACGCCCAGGTTGATCCACCACCTCTCGTGCGCCAACCCGCCGTTGTAGTAGATGCTTTCCCGAACGCCGCTGCAGTCCGTCCGGACCACATAGTCGATGGGAGCCCCGCCGTCGTCGGCAGAAGCCGTCCAAGACAGGTGAAGGTTGTCGTAGGTTGCGTCCCAGTCGCCGGTCACGTCCGTGGGCGTGGACGGCAGGCTGACGGTCTCGTAGATCAGTTCGTTGTCCACCCACTTGTTGCGGGAGTTGTTAATCGCACGGATGTTGATGTGCAACGGCAGACTCACGTCGACCGCACTGTGGTTCAACCAGATCGCGAACCCGCCGCGCCGGTCCGAGCACGGAATGCGCAGATAATCTTCCCTGTTGTGGGGGTCGCTGCCGGCCAGTTGGTTGTGGGGCCGCTGCTTCCACTCGTGGGAGCGGCAGGAGCGGTCCATGCTGAAGTTCATCGTCTCTTCATGAACCACCCCCGCCCGTCCGGGCTGGGTGATCCGAACATGGTAGGACTTGATGGACGCCTCGCGCCATTCGATGCCGTCATGGATGTAGGCGCCACGCCATTCGGGGTGTTTCCATGTGAACACCCAATCCTCGTGGGGCTGCCAGGACAGGGGCTGACGAACGCCTATGCTGTCCAGCTTGGCCGGCAGGTCGGTCTTCCTCTCAAACAGGAACTCGGCGGTTTCGGACCATGGGCCCCAGCCGGCGCTGCTCTTCGAACGAACTCGGAATTCGTAGACTGAACCCGACTCCAGCGCACTGTCGGCCTGGAATCCCCACCGGACCCGGCCGCCGAGCGCGGCGCCGCCGTTGCTCCACTCGGTGGTGTCCTTCTCACGGTACTGCCATTCGCTGCCTGTGATGTAGGCTCCATTCATGGGAGCTCGGTCCCACACCAGGTAGACCTTGTCCCAATCGAGCGGGCCGCGGTCGAAGTTGTGGGTGTTGGGAGTCCAGGTCGGCCAGAGGTCGACGCCGGTGGTGTTGAACTCCCAAAAGTCGCCGACGTAGGGCTCGACGTGCGGGGCCTTGACCTTGCCGTCAATGCGCCCGTTGTCCAGGCTGGTGATTCGTGGGGCGCCGGGGGCCCTGGCCACCGTGCCGTCCGGCCAACCAATCGTCACGTACTTGGACCGGACCGTGTCCTGAACGGTGAGGCCACCCACCGTCGGGCGGATACAGGCCTGCACGGTCTGCCCTTCCCGGAAACCGATGACCTTCACGGAACGGGCGGCGCCGTCCCGGATGAAGTCGGTCCACTGGGTGTCGGAGCCGCGTGCTGCCAAACCCTCGAGACCGCCGCAGTAACAGACGCCGTTGGCGTTCACGCCGAGGTGGAAGCCGTCGAATTCGACGCCATCGGGAATATCCCATTCGAGCGTGACGCCTTCCGGTCCCGGAGTGGCGCGGAACCACTTCACGCCTGGAAGCGCGGCGGTGGTGAAGGTTGCGGTGGCGGACCAGTCGGAGTAGGTGTCGGCGTTGGCGTCGTAGGGCCGGCTGCAGGCGTTGTTGCTGCAAACGTAGTCGGACGTGATGTTCCAGACCCGTACGCGAACGTCGTAGGACCGGCCGTTCTGAAGATTGCGCACCTCAAACAGGCCCCTGCCGGTCCGTGACTGGAACCTGATGCCGGTACTGGTTGGGGTCTCCTGTCTGGTCCATTCCTGCCAGCTGCTGTCGGGGTCGTCGGTGTACTTCCAGTGGGTTTCGAGGCGGGTGTGGAGCGTGCCCTGCCGAGTGTGGGAAGCGCCGTCCTCGTCCGTTACCGTGATTGCCGACGTTGTTGAAAACATCTGGCTGTCGAGGCTGAAGGCAGTGCCGTCCTTGTATTTGAATGGTTCAAACCCGACGGTTATGCAGCCATCGTCGCACGACGACAGATGCACCACCGGCGGCGCCGGCTTCTTGGGTTCCTGCGCCTGCGCGACACCGCCGGTCAGCAGTATCGCCAAAACCGCCAGGGCCATCAGAGCCAGCAGGAACGCCGGCCGACCAGGGAAACTGCGGCGTCTACCGCAGGTAGCGGCGCCGCCTGGCGACACCGCCATTTCTGTGTTTTGTTCCACGATTCAACCTCCTGGGATTCGTGAATGATTCGATTCGTCAAATAGCGGCAGCCCCCGAGTGGGAGCTGCCGCCAACAACGGGTGTATTTCTGATTTCCGGCTGACCGGCATTCCGGCTCCGGAGCAGCCCGGCGGACTAATTTGCCGCGCAACTGGAACCCGACACGTTCGTGTTCGCTCCGGCGTGGTTCTGCGAGCCCGCGACGCCGTGCTGGAAGTAGCACACGGTGGTCGTGCTGCGGACGTTCCCCAGGCCAACGGCGCGCATGGTCACGTGATACCAACGGCCAGGCTTCAGCCCATCAAACGCGGCGCTGACCGCTTCGCGTCCTGGGCGCTTGATACCGACGCGCTTGCCGCCATAGGTCTCACGCAGCACCGCCGTGTAGCCGGTCTGCTCCCCGCCGGTCGGTGGGTTCCAGGTCACGAGGGCGCGACCGCCGTCCTCGTCGTCAAAGCCGACGGCCAGGTTGCGGGGCGGGTACATGTGCGTCGTCGCCTGCGCGTACCGGAAGGTGGTCTCACCGTAGTAGTTGCTCTGCACGGCAACCTCGTAGTCCCTGTTGCCTTCGAGGCCGTCGAAATCGACGCCGTTTTCCTGACCCTCCCGGTACACGGTGCGGAAGGTCGTGTCCTCGTTCGGCCAGCGGTCAGGGCCAACGCCCACGCGGCGCAGCGCCACGCGGTAGCTGGGCGGAGAGTGCGTGCTGCCCTCGTCGTCGGCGAACCACGTCGGATTGACGACGGGCTTCAGCTTCCAGTAGACGTCGAGCGAGCCCGGTATCTGGTCGCTGGGCTCCATGTACAGGTCGGAGAAGGGCGAGTCCGGCCTGATGACGATTTGCCTGCACTCCTCCGCGCTCTCGCCGCGCTCGTTGCCGGCCGTGACGCAGAGCTCGATTTCACTGCCCATCTGGGCGGGGAAGCGGTGCTGCATCTTGGGAGCCGCCATTTTCACCGGGTCAGCGTCGCCCACGCGGAAGGTGTGGTGGTCGGCGCCTTCCTGCGGGTCGGTGATCCAGACACCCAGCATGGCGCCGTTCTTGCCGTTGCCGCGACCGACGGTGGCCTCGAACGTGGGCGGGTCCGGCGCTGGCCACAGGGTGGCCACCTCCGACCACGGGCTGGCCTCACACTGCGGAGTGTGGCCCGTCACGCGGAACTCGTAGCCACGGCCAGCATCGAGCTCGGTCACGTCACGGTAGTAAGGCGAGCCGGCCGCGTCGCCGATGGTCGATGCTCGAAGCCAGGGACCCGACTGCCACTTCTTCCCGATGGCGCGCTGCTGGACGGCGAACCAACCGCCGCTGCGGGCGTCGCCCTGCCAGGTCAACCGAGCCCGGCTGTAGTCGGTCTGACCCTCGTCGTCGGTCGCATAGGAAACCGTCACAGCGGTCGCAGACGGGAACTCCCCGATGCTGTACGAGTAGCGTTTCACGCCGGCGGCGCCGGAGCTGCCGTCCTCGGCAACGGCCCGTATCTGGACGACGTAGGCCTCGCCAGGCTCGACGTAGCGAGATAGATACACCGGCCAGTGTTGCCCTGGTTGCCGCGACAGTTTGTTCCATCTTCCCAACGAGCCGCTGCGGCCCCACTTGACGCGGTACTGGTAGGAGTCGGCGCCGGCGACCGCCGTGTAGGATGCAACCAAGTAGGTGCGCGGGTTCTCGGGGTTGCAGGCCGTGGCTGCCGTCAGCGCCACCGTGGGCGCCGCCAGCGTCTCGCCGCCCTGGGCCGCCGCTGGCGCGGATGATCCGTAGGCCAGAACCGCTAGCAGCGGCAACACCAGCAGCAACGGCCGGATCGTTCTCTTCGTCATCATGCTCATGATCTCGGTTTCTCCTTGCAGGTCCGGCGGGATGTCCTGCCGCTGCCGGCAACGGCCGGCACAACGCCGGACACCCGCCGTCGGTGGGTTGATGAGTTGATGTTAGTGAAACCCCTGGGATAACCATGTCGGTTAGCGCCCTCTCCCGGGGTGGACGGGGCGCGTTTTTGAGTACGCCGGCGGGCAATTTCATTGCCAATTTGCAAAGGTCGAAACGAGGTCGAACATGAACCTGAGCAGGAAGAAACAGAACGCAGCCACGGCGCAGTCTTCCAATACGAGCAAAGCCGCGGTGTCGGTGCCGTCGGATCAGGCGATGCTCACGGTATCCGCCCGAGCCTGCCGCTATGTGGTCATCACGGTAACGGCGGACGACGGCAATGGCGGCAGGGTCTCCGACGCCTTCACCGTGACCGTCGAAGGCAGTCCGGTGGTGGTGACGGCGATCAGCGACGTTACGAACCTGGCCGCAGGGGAGATGCGGGGCATCTCTCTGTCGGGGGCGTTCAAGGACCCTGATGGTGACGACTGGTGGGTCTCTCAGGTCGAGATGTCGGACCTAGGCGTCGTCTGGGCGTGGCCTTCGGCGGACAGCCTCACATTGACCGTTGAGGGTCACCGTTGCGACACTCGTCGCAAGAGGGTTCGGCAATCGCTGACTGCACCACGATGCTATAGTTGGCGTCCTGTCAGCCGTCATCCGTAAAGTGGGGCGATGCAGCGAGAAGGCTGCATCACCCATCCGTTATCCGGAGTTCAAGGAGATGGGCCCATCCACGGAAGAAACTCAGGCCACCGCAGACGGCGGGCGGAAGGACCATTCAACCGGCGCGCTCACTCGGGCCGCCCTGTTGACTGCCGCCGCCCTGCCCTGGTTCGCCGTGTTCTCGGGAACCTACGGCCTGTACTTCTACATCTTGGCGGCCGCCATGCTGCTGGCGGAGTGGATGTTGATCCCTCTGCTGGTTCTGGCCGCGTCCCTGGGAGTTCTGCTGCTGTTCGTCATGCCGGCCGGAACGATTTACGCTGCGCTCCGGCGTCCGCCCGCAGGGTGGGCGGCCGGCTGACTCGAGCCGGCTGCCTGGTGTCGATGGGCTTCGCCCTCCTGTACTCAAGCCTGATGGTTGTGATGCTGACGGTCTGGTTCCTGCAGGAGGGCGCTGACGACAGCTGGGGGCCGTTCATGGCCTGGCACATAGTGGTCCTCGTGATCGGGTTGTGGGCGACCTGGCGGGCCTGGCGGTGGCTGCGCCGGCGGCACAGCCACCACTGAACGACGAGACGCCACGGCGACCAGTGGGGGCTCCTACCACACGGTCAGTGGACGCTCCCACAGCCTCTGGTTCGTGCGCAGGGCATTGCCCCGCCCCCTTTTCTCGTCGGATGCGCTTCAGACGACTCTCCGTGGCTCTGGCGTCGCCGTGGCGGGTGGTTGTTGGGAGGCTTGGAGACGCCACACACTGCTCGGCGGGAATCTCACACGAGCGGATTTCCGGTTCTCCTGCCGAGACTGGCGCAACGAGATGCGGGCGGCCAGCCGCAGCCGGACGCCCCCTTGGGATGGCCGGCGGTTCGGGCGGCCACTACCCGGACCCGCCGGCCTCGATCTCCGCCAGCGCCTCGGCCACGGGGTTCCAGCGGGATGCCTGGTACCTCCCAGCCATCTGCCTGGCCGCCGCCGCCGTCTCCCCGAAGGCCAGCAGCGCACGGTCCCAGCGGTCGGTGTGGCTCTTGTCATTCACTCCGTTGGGGTCGTTGCGCCATTCGTACACCTGCGCGATGAGTGCCGCGTACTTCCTGACCACCACAACCTCGAAGGTCTCGCTGACCGAGCTGCCGTCGGCGTCCTCGGCGGTGACCGTGATGTTCGCCGTTCCCTCGGAGTTGGCGGTCACCGTGACGGCGGCGATTGCCGCCGTTGCGCCGTCGCGGTCGGACGATGATGCCTGGGCTACGGTCACCACGTCGCCGTCGGCATCGCTGAACACGCTGGACAGGGAGACCTCCCGCGTCCCGCTCTCGTTGACGATGGTGGCGTCCGCGATGGAACTTGCCACCGTAGGGGCCTGGTTGGCCTGTTGCTGTGCCTCCGTCGTGTCCGCCACCGCTACCTTCACCGAGTTCACCAGGACGGCGGCGTACTGGGTGTCGTCGCTGTCCTCCCCATGGCCGATGGTCCCAACTCGTCCACCGAGTCGTCGTGGGCAGCGCCCCTGACCGTGAAGGTCAAGGCCGTGTTCCAGGCCGACGGCGTGAAGGTGTGGGTCCACGGGGATACGGAGACCTTGGCGCCGTCACCGCTGACCGGGGTGATGGTAACGTCCGCCGTGGGCCGGCTGTCCAGGACCACGGTGTAGGTGGCGTTGCCACCCTCGGCCACCTCCAGCGGGCTGGCGGCATTCACCGTCACCCCGGCGGTGTCGTCGTCCACGATGGTCAAAGTCGCGTCGGCGGCCAGGACGGCTAAGCCCGCGTCGGCGAACACCGCGACGTTCACCATCTCGTCACCCTCGTCCAGGGCGTCGTCCACGATGAGATCAACCCCGTGCCCAACCGTTCCCCGGCGTGTATTGCCATGCTGTTGGGCATGGTGTAGGCGGCGTCCCGGGTGGCCGTGACGGTCACCTGCCCGGCGCTTTCGCTCACCGCAGCCGCGCCCAGGGCCACGGTCACGGTAGTGGGCCGGCCCGCCCCGGTCTCGCTGCTCTGCTGCGTACCCGTGCCGTCGTCCACCACCGTCACCTTCACGCTGGGGCCGATGACACCGTCCAGCCGGTCAACGCCCCACTTCTCCCGCCACTCCTCCTCGTTCAGGCCCAGGTCGTCCCACATGGGCACTCCCTCCAGGTAGAAGCTGAACGGCAGGCTGGAGATATGGGGTTCGATCACCGTCGTCTCCCCGCCCTGGCACGATGAGGCGTCCATATGGAGGTCCACCCCCTTGTTCCACGGCACCGCAGACCGATCCTCCGACGGACCCCACCAGTCACTCTCCCAGAACTCCTTGCTGGGCTGCGGGTTGCTGGGCAACAGTATCTTGAACTGCTGGTAGACCAGCCCTTCGGTCAGGCACTCCGGCCCGATGGAATGGAAGTACACCATCACGGGCCACTGGGGAGAGCTCCTCAACCTCACGTTGAAGCTGCCTGAGCCGCCCTTCTCCACATCCAACTCCTGCGGGGTTATCACCATCGCGCTCCCGGCCCGGTCCAGCGTCACCCGGATCCCCTTGGACCACTTGCCGACTCCGTGGGAGTTGCCGGCCCGCACCTGGAAATCGTAATTCGAGCCGGGCGTCAGACCGCCGACCCTCACGCTGGTGGCCGTCCGGGGCGATACCCTCACCGGGTCCCCGTAGTTGGACCCCCATTCGTAGTATTCCACTGCTCCGCCGACGCTGGGCGCGTCCCATGCCAGCGTCACGTTGTCGCTGCCCATGTGGGTGACGCGCAGGTTCTCCGGCTCGCCCGGCAGGTCCGTGGGCGCGCCCTCCGTGGTCGCGCAGGCGCGCGCGGCGAAGGGACCGGTGCCCCCGGCGTAGGTCGCCGCCACCCGGTAGCAGTATTCCTGCCCTGGTTTCAGCCCGTCGTGCTCGTAGCGCCTGGGGCTGGTGCGGTAGCCGTGCTCCACCGTCTGCCACGACTCGGGGGAGGCAGGGGTGTAGTCGATGCGGTAGCCGGTGACCCGGTCCGCGCCGAACCCCGGCTGGTCCCAGCGCAGGTCGATGCGGCCCCGGCCGTCGGCGGTGGCCGCCAGGTTCTGCGGTGCGCCCACCGCCTCGGTGGCGGCGTTGGCGAACACCCAGACGCTCTCGAAGACGGCGTTGCCCGCGCCGGTGCCCACCGCCCGCACCCGGTACTGCCGGAGGGCGCCCGGCGCCAGCGTGTTGTCGGTGTGGGTGTGGGACGTTGTCGTTGCGGAAAGCGCGGTCCGGGCCGGCCCCGCCGGCAGCCAGTTCCAGGAGTTGCCGTCCGTCGAAAATTCTAGGTGGTAGCCGGTGAGGGTCACGCCGTCCACGGCGGCGGGCACGCTCCACGACAGGTCCACCCGTGACTGGTTGATGGCCCGCGCGGTGAAGTTCCGGGGCGCGCCCGGCGTCAGGTAGTCCCTGGTGGCCGCGGCGAAGACCCAGTCACTCTTCAAAACCACCTGCTCGCTGCCGCTGCCCACCGTGCTCACCGCCCGCACCCGGTACTGCCGGACGGTATCCGTCGCCAGCGAGCTGTCGGTGTGGGTGTAGGTGAATGCGGTCAGCCCCGTCTCCAGCGATGACCAGGCGTTCCCGCCGTCCTGAGAAAACTCCACGTCGTAGCCGGTCACGGTCACACCGGACACGGCGGCGGGGGCGCTCCATGACAGGGTTGCCTGGGCGTCGCTGGACCCGCTGGCGGTGAAGTCCCCGGGCGCGCCGGGGCGCCGCGCCGATGGCTCGGACCACGGCCCAGGCACGTCAAACTGGTTCACCGCCCGCACCCGGTAGGTCGGATGACCGGTCTCGGAAGCCGTGTCCACGTACGCCGTTCCCTTCACGTCCGAATCCAGTGTCGTCCAGGGGCTGGCCGACCGCTGCACCTGGTAGTGGGTCACCTCAAACCCGTTCAACCTCTCCACCGGCTGCCACGTCAAGATGTTCGCCGCCGGAGTCGCCATCGCCTTCACGCCAACCGGCGCGCCGGGGTGGCCTTCCCCCGTTCCCGCGTGAGCCATGATGGTCGCCGTGTTGTTGCCGGGGATGTGGTCGAGGTAGGCGGCGGTGTGCCAGCTTGCGCCGGTGTTGCCGGTGCAGGCCGATTCGCTGGTGGCCGCTATGTCGTTGCCGTCGCTGCCGATGCAGACCGCGTAGTCCTGCGTGTTCTCGATGGCGGCGGTTATCGGGTCGGTGTCGTCGGTTATCAGGGCCAGGGTCGGGAATGGGGTCTTGCCGGAGGCACGGCGCCTGGGGCCGGTATCCAGTTCGCCGATGGTCCAGACGCCGCTGGTAGAGTCATAACTGCCATCGCTGGCGAAAAACTCCGTTACGCCGGTGGGCATGCCGGTCACCTGGACGGCGGGCGCGATGTCCGGCCCGTTGTTCGCGGCCATTACGGTGTAGGCGTTGTCGCCGGCGCCGACTTCCGGGCTGGCCCCGCCGTCCCGCACCTCCAGCTCGGATATGGGACCGACGTGGAAGGTGTAGGTGCCGCTGTCGGTGTAGGTGGTGCCGGAAAGGCGACCCGATATTTCAAACAACGCCTTGTAGGTGCCCATGGCCCAGAAATCTATTTTGACGGGCAAAAAATAGTCGTTCGGATCGTTTCCTACCTCATCAAGCAGGCTAATAAAATCATACGAGACCTTCGAGCTATCCGGAGCGTCTAGAAGTTCAAGAGTCTCATTGGTGGTGACCAGCAGCCAGCGGCCCGGCGCGTCTCCGCCGCCGGGCGCGGTTACCGTTACGGATTCCTTGATTGACCAATCGGAGGTGAGACGGGTCTGGCTGTCTCTCAAATCCAACAGGTCAACAGTGGACCAGATTACGCTCTCGGCTTTCATGCCACGCCCACGGGGATCAGGGACATGGATGAGCACCTCTTCGGGCTGCAACCATGTGCGGCCAAGGGTTCCACTACTAAATGTATCAACCCGGTCTAATCCCGGCAGGGCGATTTCGCTCCGGCTTGCTGGCGCCACCAGTTCTAGCGTGTCCGCGCTGGTACAGGGGGAGGATGTGACGCCGATGCAGGGATAGAACTCGACCAGGGTCATCTTGCCCTCGGTCAACAGCGCCTGAGTATCCCCCAGACACACGGTGGCGGTGTCATTCTTCCGCCTCGAAGGCCAGGGCACGGCGCTGACCACCTCCGCCGTCAGGCACCGCTCGCCTGGGGGTATAGTCGCCAGGCTGTCATTGGTGAGAGTGGCCGCCACCGGGAGCGACCGGGTAATGCGTGAGCCTCCCGTAGTTACATGGGGCAAAGTACCCACGTCCCAAATACTGGTGGACGTATCGAACGTCGTGCCGGACGGCGCCTGCGGGGTCCCGGCGAAGTCCAGGCCATTCGAAAGGCTGATTTTGACCTCTACGTCAAACTGAGTATGTGTATCTTCCTCTCCAAGTCTGGAGATGTGGGGGCCCGGGATGTTCGCGGCATACACAGTGAAGGTCGTCGCCCCCCCCAGGCTGCGGAGACCGGTCGGATACGCCGACACCAACCGCGGTATCTCCGTTGGTGAACGGGTCAGTACTGTATAACAACCAGTTCTCCGTCACATTGTTGGACTGGAAGCCCGGTAGTTCCATCGGATCTGTTTTGATGATTTTGGCATCAACCCGCACCGGCGTACGAGCCTCTGACTGCGGGCGGTCTATCTCCCTGCTCACACTGTCCCCGGGCCGCAGGTCATAGATGGTCCACATGGTCGTGCTGGCATCGCCGGCGTAATTGGTTACGACAATTTCCACCTGAGCACGGTCTACAGACAATCCCGGATGGTCCCCTACGAGGTTATTCCCCACGGTAATATCCCAACCTCTCCCTGAAGTCGTGGGCTCGGAATCAATTGACAAATCGAAAGAGGGAGGGAAGGAATCATCCACGCCCTGGGCGTGGGCCGTACCCAAGCAGGCGGCGGCGGTCGCCAGCAGGACAGCAAGCATCGCCCCCAGGAAAAGGGTACGGGCAACCAACGTCGTCTTCATAATATGGGAAACCGGTATACCTTTGGTCATGGTCCAAAACCCCACTCATCATCACTCCCGCGAAAGTGGGGGTAATGCCTACAGCGAGCCCACGCCATTGCCGCTACGCAGCAATGGCGTGGGCTTTGTACTCCTTTAGACTCGGTATGGGATTACCGCTAGGTCCGGTTATTTCCCCCAGTTGATCTGGATCTCGGGGGAGACTACGAATTTCGTGGGCATTGCCGGGTCGCTGCCGTCATCCCACTCCACGGACACCCGGTACGTCTTGCTCATCACGTCAGATTGCCGAACGGACCAAGTGGGAGTGTTGTTGTAAAAGTCAACAGCACGCCACCTAATGACACCAGGTTCCGGCTGGAATTGCTCAGACCAAATGTAGTTGACCCGTTGGTCCTCAAGTCCCTTCGCCGGCTCATATCTGGCGATGAAATTCACAGTTTCGTTGATTGCCGGGAATATATTGTCAACCCGGAGTTCCAATCCCGGCTCCTGGTCCTTCAGGTCGATCACCATGGCCAGGGTGTCGTCAGCCTTGGCGTTCGGGTTGCCTTCGTGGTCCACCCCGTCGGTAACGCTGAGGGAGAGGTTGTAGGAGGCCTTGGTCTCGTAGTCCAGGCTGCCCCCGTCGGCCACCACTACCTGGACGGTGTGGGGGTCGGTGGCCGCAACCAGTTCGAAGTGGTCACTATCAGCCCCGGTCAGTCCGTAGGTCAGGGTCTCCGCCTCGGTGTTGTAGACCGGTATCGGGTCGCCAACCTTGACGCCGCCCGGGGAGTTCTCGGGAACCTGAAGGCTGACGCCGAACGTGGGAGGCTCCGACTCAGCGAGATTGTCTCCCACCTGTAAGGTGTAGGTCTTTATTTCGCTGGTCTCGTCAACATTGTCGCTGATGCGCTTCCAGTCGCCGTGCCCGGGGGCTTCCGCATCGTAAGGGTTGATTACGCGGACGAAACCCTGGAGGTGGGCCTGAAGCTCGTAGGTGCCCGGCTTGGTGAAAATCCACTGCAGGGAGCGGTACTCGCCGGGGTCCAGCGTCATGTCGTGCGTCTCAATGTCGACTTTGGTGCTATCCAAGACGGCGTCATCTTGTACCGCGTTGTCTGGCAGGGGCGCCTCGTAAGCGAAGAAGTGGGGAGCCTCAGCGGGGTCGATTCCCGGGTAGCGCGCCGTCTCGAGCATGTATCGCATGGAGTACCCGTCGCCGTCGGTGAGCCAGTAGTCAGCATCGAGCAGGGCGGTGGAGAAGCCCACGCTCAGGTCCGAGGTCTCGTCTTTGTCGGTGGTGTTCGGGTCGTCCAACCGGAGCCACCAAACCTTGGTTCCGGCGGGTACAGAGTCTCCATAATCAAGACCCAATGCCTTGCGGACGTCCGGGTACTCTTCCAGCGACAACTTGCCTTCGGTGGCCTCGGCGTTGGTGGCCACCACGTCCACCTGGTGCTTGTTCAGCACGTGAATGATGACTTCATCGGTGTCCATTCCGTTCTCGCGAGCGGAACGGGTGTTCACCGTTACTGGGGGTTCGCCGCGCTGCTTTTTGGTCGTCTTGATCATCTCGGGCGGGCACTCGTTGGTATGGAGAACGCCGTTATTGATCAAGTCGCCCACCGTGACGGTTGGCGCTGTCGCTTGCCAGTAGGCATCGAAAAGAGCGAAGTGGCCTTCGGTGACCTCGTGAGGCTCCTCCATGGAGGCGGTGGCGGCGCCTGGGCCGCAGGGTTGGGGAGCGGGGTAGGTGTTGGTCATGCCGTCGGTGCCGGCGTTCTGGGCCTGGGCCGGGCCGGTGGTCAGCGTCACCGTCAGCATGGTGATGACCAAGGCGGCCATGGCCAGAACCGCCGCGTAAAGGGTGAAGCGCCTGGGCGCCTGGATAATGGTGTCAATCATGGATTCGCTGGTTCTCCTTGGTATCTTTTTTTCTTGGTCATGTGGCCTTTTTGATATCGCGCCGTGGGCGTGCTGGGTACTCCTACACTGGTTCATCTCCGTTGATGGATTGGTTGCCGCCGACGGACGCAAAGGCTCCGTCAGGCGGCGGTCCCTGGCCATACCGGGTACCGGCAACTGCCGTGTTGATATAAAGTCTCATAATTGTTTACTTATCGATAGCAAGTATCAATAATGCTCAAAAAAACAGAGTGGCCCCTAACGGTTGGCGCTGGCGGAAACGCCCGGACCGGTAACCGGCCGGGAAGCAACGGGTGTGGCCGCCCTCAGCCGGCGGCCCGCGCTGCTGCTATTGTTGCCGACATCGAACATGTCTACGCTGTCTCCTTGCGCTGCTCCACTGGTATTGCCAAGGCTCCGTGGGGCTGGAACTTCGCGGGCCCGGCACGGTCAAAAATTGTACACCACCACCCGTATCATATACGTCGCCATTGGGGTATTTTTATGTGTCTTTCGTTGTATAATTCCTCCGGCCCAGGGCAGTATCAACGCGCGGCGCAGCGGCTGCCTGAGCCCCTTGGCGCCCCAGGCCGGCGCCGGCACGCCAAGGTGCGCCCAGCCGAAACCGGACGCCCCCTTCCGCTGGACCCGCCAGGGGATCATTGACCCGTCTGATCGTCTCCTTCCTCCGGCGTGGGATCCGCCTCCGGCAGGGTGACGCTGGCGTGCACCCGCTCGCCCTTGCCCGCCTCGTTCTGCGCCCGCACCCATACTTCGTACGTTTGGCCCGCCTCCAGGTTGTCGAAGCTGACCTTGGTCTTTTTGGCCCTGGGCGTCTTGGTCCGGCCGCTGCCGCCGTCCTCCGGTTTCAGATGCACGATGTACCCGTCCGGCGCGCCGCCCGTCTCCGGAGCCCGCCAGCTAACCGTCACGCCGTCCTCGGTTGCGGCCACCTCAAGACCCGTTACCGGGCCGGGCAGCACCGCCGGCAGGGTGACGGTGGCGCGGGTGCGTTCGCCCTTGCCCGCTTCGTTCTGCGCCCGAACCCACACTTCGTAAGTCCGGCCGCTGTTCAGACCCCCGAAGGTGAGGGCAGTCTTGTCGGCCCCGGGGCGACGGGTCTCGCCGTCGCCGCCTCCCTGGCGCTTGATATGCACGATGTAGCCGTCCGGCGCGTCTCCGCTCTCCGGGGCGCTCCAGCTGACGCTCACGCTGTCGTGCGTCGCCGTCAGCTCCAGGTCCAACACCGGGCCGGGCAGTTCCACCGGCGCCGTCACCGTGACGGTGAAGGCGTCGCTGACCTGGTTGCCGTCGGCGTCCTGCGCCGTGACCGTGACGGTCTCCTTGCCCTCGGTAATCGCCAACACCGTCATCGCGCTGTGGAACTCGAAAACCGCGACCGCATCCAGGTCGGTGGACGAGACAGTGTAGGTGAGCGTATCGCCGTCGGCGTCGTTGAACACCTTCGAGAGGTCCACTTCCTGGCTCGAAACTTCGACCATCGTGGCGTCCGGGATGGCTGCGGCCACCACCGGCGCGGCCTTGACCTTCACGGTGAACGTGTCCGTGACCGAGCCGCCGTAACCGTCGGAAGCCGTGACCGTGATGGTCGCGGAGCCGCGGGCCTGGGCGCTCACGGTCAGCGAGGCGTTGTCGTTGGCAACGGCGACCGTCGCCACGGTCTCGGCAGACGACGCTGCCTTGACGGTCAGAGCGTCGCCGTCGGCGTCGCTGAAGACGCTCGAAAGCGAGACCTGGTGGGAGCCGCTCTCGTTCACGATGGTGGCGTCCGCAATCGCGTTCGCGACCGTGGGCGGGTTGTTGGCCTTCTGAAGCTGCTCCGCCGCCGCATTCACGGTGACGTCGAACGCGTCCTGCACGGTGTTGCCGTCGGCGTCCTGGGCCGTGACCGTGACGGTGGCCGTGCCCTCGGACTTGGCCAACACCGTCAGGCCCGTGATGGCCGACGTTGCGCCGTCAATGCTGACCGATACCGCCGCGATGGCGCTGTCCGACGATACGACGTTGGTTACCGTCACCGCGTCGCCGTCAGCATCGCTGAACACGCCCGACAGAGACACGTTCCGGCTGTCCTCGGCCTCCAGTCCGCTGATGTCAGCGATGGCCGACGCCACGGTGGGCGCGGCCTTGACCGTGACAGTGAAACTGTCCTCGACGGAGCCGCCTCTGCCGTCGGCGGCGGTGACCGTGACGGTCGCCGTTCCTCTGGCCTTTGCCGTAACCAGCAGCGTTGAGTAGTCAGCGGACACCGAAGCGGTGGCCACGCTCTCGTTCGACGAACTGGCCGTGATGGTCAGGCTGTCCCCGTCGGCGTCGTCGAACACGCCGAACAGGGAGAGCCCATGCGTCCCGCTTTCGTTGGTGATGGTGGCGTCGGCGATGGCGCTGGCTACCGTGGGCGGGTTGTTGGCCTTGACCACCGTTACGTCGAAGGCGTCGCTGACGGTGTTGTCGTCGGAGTCCCAGGCCGTGACGGTGATGGTGGCCGTGCCTTCTCCCTTACCGCTGACGGTCAGACCGGAGTAGTCGGCGGCCACCGCTACCATGGTCACGGCGTCCTTTGACGAACTTGCCGTGACGGTCAGGCTGTCCCCGTCGGCGTCGCTGAAAACGCCGGACAACGAAATCCGCTTGCTCGCGGCCGCATCAAGGCTGTCGACGTCGGCGAGCGCCGAGGCCACCGCTGGCGCGGCCTTGACCTTCACGGTGAACGTGTCCGAGACTGTGCCGCCCCTTTCGTCGTTGGCCGTCACCGTGATCTGCGCCGTGCCGCGCCGGCCCGCCAGGACCACCAACTCGGGGCCCTGGAGGTACTGGACATAGCCGAACGCGACTGCGTAATTCGAGGACGTCGCCTCGAGCGTCAGCAGATCGCCGTCGGCGTCCGCGAACACGCCCGCCAGTGGGATCACCTGCCAGCCAGACTCGTTCGTGATGGTCGTGTCCGAGATCGCGGAGGAGACGGCCGGCGGTTGGTTGTCCGGCGGCGGCGGCGCGTCGCCGCTCATGCCCGAAGGTTGTTGTCCACTCTGCTCGACAAACCCGAGCGTCTCGCCATCTGCGACCCTCGTGACCTTGAGGTGATAGGAAAGCAGGGCCTTGTAATCACAATCCTCCAGCCGGTCGCGCTTCACCCAGAGGAAGATCCGCACCATCCGGGATTCTCCCACCTCCAGCGGAGCCGACCCCTCCTCGTCGGTGAGATAGAAGCGGAAATAGAAATCCGGGCCCTGCGCCCGATTGGGAAACCTGGCGAGTCGAGCGAGTCGGTATTGCTCAGGTCGGTCGTTGTCATAGTGAAGGCGATAGACCCACACAAATCGATCCATGGGCTGGCGTTTCACCGTGATCTCGGGATTGCCCGAACTGACCTTCACCTCCGTAGGGTTGGTCGAGTCCCTGGAAATTTTGTCAACCTGATGCCGCGTGCCGTCACCGACGGCCACACTGAGTTCATAGATGCCACAGCCATCCCCCGGACCATGATGACCGGGCCTATGATCGGCGCTGGCCGGGCGGGGGACCAGAATGTGAGCGGCCGTCAGCGCGATCAGCGCGACGGCCAGCAGCAGGAGCGGGGAAAGGCGGCGGCGGGAGGCGGCCCGCATCATCGGGAGCCTCCCGCCAGGCTCAGCGGGAAAGGGCCGGGAGGAGGCGCTGGAACGTTTATCCGGGGAGGGGCTAACGGGCATGGCCACCCTCAGCCGGCGGCGCATCTTGTCGAACTTGCTGCTTGCGTTGAACATGGCTACGCTGTCTCCTGGTGGTGTTCTGCCCGTCTTGGGAGACCAGTGCTGCGCCGCCGTTGGCGGCGCCGGAACGCTCTCTCCAACTGAAACCTAGCTGCCACCGCACAGCAGGGACTGTGCGGGCCCGGCGCTAACCATACGTTACAGCATAGTGCGTATCATGCACGTCGCCATTGGGGTCAATTGATGTGTCTTTTGATGTATAATTCCCTGCGTCCCAGGGCAGGATCAACGCCCGGCCGATGTCGCCAGGAAGAACGCGAGGTAGAAAATGGTGGAGAGCCCAGACTGGAGGGACCGGGAAATGGCGGCCCTCAGGGAACGCCTGTCGCGCCTGAGCCAGGCCAGCCTGCGCAGCAACGAGAGCCTGGACTTTGATGAGAGCCTGGACTTTGATGAGCACCTGGACTTTGACGCGGTGCTCCAGGGCGCGCTGTACTCCGCCCGTTCCCTGACAACCCCCGCCCGCTACGACGTGATGACCCTGCCGGACGGCGGGGGCAGCGTGCGGGAGTTCCTGTCGTCGGGGCGAAGCGGCCGGCTCTTCATTCGCCACGCCGACGGCTCAACTCCCCCGGCGCTGACGACCCTGTGGCCTATGGTCGCCCTCTGGTCCACCAAATCGTGGTCAGCAACCCACTGACCGTGAAGGTCAAGGGAGTGTCCCAGTCCCATGGCGTGAGGGTGTACAACTCCGGAGACACCGTGGCCGCATCGCCGCCGCTGGGCGGACCCGACTCTCCGGGAGATGCGCTCAGCCACGGAAGAAACCTCCATACGCCGCAGACCATGAGCAAACGCAAGACCGCAGCAAACCCGCCTCAGACAGTGAGGGAGAAGGACCATTCACCCGGCGCGCTCACCCGGGCCGCCCTGTTGACTGCCGCCGCCCTGCCCTGGTTCGCCGTGTTCTCGGGTACCTACTTCTCGGGGACCTACGAACTGTACTTCTACATCCTGGTGGCCGCCATGCTGCTGGCGGAGTGGCTGTCGATCCCTCTGCTGGCGGAGTTGCTGGTGACCCCGCTGCTGGTTCTGGCCGCGCTCTTGGGCGTCCTGCTGCTGTTGGTCATGCCGGCCGGAACGATCTACGCCTCGCTCCGGCGTCCGCCCGCAGGGTGGGCGGGCCGGCTGACCCGAGCCGGCTGCTTGGTGTCGATGGGTTTCGCCTTCCTGTACTCAGGCCTGATGGTTGTGATGCTGGCGGTGTGGTTCCTGCAGGAGGGCGTTGACGACAGCTGGGGGCCGTTCATGGTCTGGCGCATCGTCGTCCTGGTGATCGGGTTGTGGGCGACCTGGGGGGCCTGGCGGTGGCTGCGCCGGCGGCACAGCCACGACTGAACGACGGGACGGCAAGCGGCGGGGGCTCCTGCCACACGGTCAGTGGACGCTCCCACAGCCTCTGGATTCGGGCGCAGGGCCTTGCGCCGTCCCTTTTGTCGTCGGATGCGCTTCAGCCGGCTCTCCGTGGCTCTGGCGTCGCCGTGGCGGGTCGTTGTTGTTTCTTGGACGCCCCACACACTGTTCGGCAGGAATCTCACACGAGCAGGATCACGGCTGCCCTGCCGAGACCGGAGCAACCGGATGGGGCACCCGACCTCAGCCGGACGGGCGCGTGAAAAAACCAGCGGTTCGGGCGGCCCACCACCCGGACTCGCCGGCCTCGATTTCCCGCAAGGCTACCGTCACCGGCGCCGATCGCTCCCAGCCCCGCTCAGCGAAAGCATGGGTCTCCGCCGCCGTCACGGATGGCAGCTGCTCCATGGCGCCGCGGCCACGCCCCGTCGCCGGTCACATCTGACGGGATCTGACTGTTCACCGTCTCTCCATGTCTCTCATCCCTGGACTGTCCAACACGTCTGCTTCCCTGTTGCGGATTTCGGGCTAATTCCTCGCCACCTCTACTCCTACGGCGGCCCCGTATCGTGATGAGTATTTCTTCTCGTTGATTGCGAATACCGGGATGGACGCCATAACCAGCATCGCAACCCAGACGACGAAGGGCGATGCGTAAAAGCCGGCAAGTCCATGCACCAACACGCTCAGAACGGGGACCGCCAGGCTGGCCAAATGGTGGGACAGGAACGCGATCCCCCATATCGTCCCCAGCGCCCGCAGCCCGTAAACGTCGACCACCAACCCAAACGCAATGGGCATCCAGGCCGCCGAGCACAAGCCGCCCACGACCGCGAACACCCAGAGGCCGGTCAATGTCTCCGGACCCACCGCCAGGACCAGAAATGCGATGCCCTGCGCCAGGTAGATTGCACCCAATACTTTCTTGCGAGGGAATCGGTCGGACAGCCAGCCTCCGCCCATCGCGCCCGCCGCGCCCAGCACGACCGTCACCCCATGAATGTTTGACGCCGTGGACAGCCCAATACCCTGGTCAGTGGCGAACGACACAAAACCACGAGAGATGAACGAAGCCGTCAATCCGCCGGCCGCCAAACCCGGCAACAGGGCCCAGATGGTCGGAGCGCGGAACGCCCGCCACCATCGATCCACCTCGAACCCACCTCGCTGGAGCGAGGGCGCGCTCCCCCTTCGCTGCGCCTCCATCGGTGTCTCCGGGTCTCCGTCGGGCTTGAGCCCCATGTCCGAAGGCCAGTTGTGCAGAAACTTCAGCCCCACCGGCAGGGCCAGGAGCAAAGGGACGACGCCCAGCGCAAGCCAAGCGACACGCCAACTGTACTGAGATATGAGGAGGCCCGTGACGACCGGAACCAGGACTGCGCTTGCGATGGAGTTGCCGGCGGTCAAAAGACCGAGCGCCAATCCCAGCCGCTTCACGAACCAGCGTGCCGCCAGCGGCCACAAGATGGCCAATGAGACGCCGCCCATCGCGACGGAAAACACGAAACTGAACAGGAAGATCACGTGCCAGTAATGGGATGTCCAGTACATTCCGGAGGTGGCGAGACCGGTCGTCACGACGCAGATCGGTATGACTTTGCGAGCGCCGAACCGGTCAAACAGGTGGCCGATGATGGGCTGGGTGACGCCATTCATGACCAGCCCGAGGATCCAGGCGCCGCCCAAGGCGGTACGGCTCCACCCAAGATCCTCGGACACGGGCAGCGCGAAGAGCGTGAAACTGCCACGAACGCCCGCAGGGACGACCGATATGAACATGGCGGCCGCCAGGAGGCGCCAGCCGTAGTGAATCCTGGAACGGCGGCGCGCCGGGGATCGATCAACAGGCTCCGGTTCCGGCAGCGGGTTGTTGTGTTGAAGCATTCGTACTGCCTTTGGCTCCGCTGACCGTAGTACGGCGCGATTTGCTGTTAGAGGGCCCCGACGGCCATGACGTCCAGCGGATGCGGCGAGCAATCCCGCTCATTGACGGCGTCAACGGCGTACACGTGCCCGTCGTAGTCCATGATTGCCTCACGCACCACCGGATGCGCTTCCTTGTACGCCGGCAGCTTTGCCAAATGCGAGGGGAATATTGACAGGATGCTCTTGGGAATGGACGCTCCGGACATGCCATAAGCGTGTCTGCTTTCGTGCGGCACCGCTTTGATTGTGGGCAGTCGTTATCGCCCGCGAACCAATGATCCGTCCGCTTCTCTCCGGATGAGAGTCGTCACTCCTGACCCGTCCGGCTTGACGGTGCGCAACACATCGCCGGGGGTATTGGTGTCATACAATACGGCAATTCGCGAACCATCCGGCGACCACGAAATTCCCCTTGCTTCTGTAGGTTTGCAACACCCGATTATCAAATCGCGAAGCCTTCCTGAAGACCAAATTTTGAATGCATTGTCAGCTTCCCCACAGCGCGGGACGACCACCATCGCGAACTCGTCCCCAGTCGGTGACGGTTTGATCGACTCTATTGGAAAGGGAGGCAGAAGGCCGGCCACCAGTTCGACGCCCGAACCGTCCGCATTCATGCTCCAAATTTGTGCGTCAACAATATCGGAGGTGCCACCGGCGATGCAAGACTTTCCTTCCCACGTGGCGAAAATCACCCTGGAGTTGTCGGGCGTCCAGGCGATGTTGGATATGTTGGAATGTTTCGGCGTGGACGACGAATAAATCGGGACTCCCGTCCCGTCCATACGGATGATCGCCACCCGTGCTTTCCAATTGTCCCCTTCCTTATGCCATTGACGGTAAGCGATGCGATCGCCATCCGGTGAAACCTCGACATCCTC
>MPNC01000030.1 GCA_002238825.1 SAR202 cluster bacterium bin87
CGGGTCAGTCTCACGATGCACCGGAAGGCCGCAAGCTACTGACCAGTCTCGGCCCGCAAAGTCCAGGACCCTTCCTGCTCATGGACCGGGCGTACCAGGGCGACGAGACCCGCCAGTTGGCGTTGGATTTGGGCTTCACCCCGGTGGTTCCGCCTCTGAGCAGCCGTGTTGACCCCTGGGAATATGACCGAGAAATGTACAAAAAGCGCAACGAGATCGAGCGGTTGTTCCGGAGGATGAAGGGATTTCGCCGCATCTTCTCCCGCTTTGAGAAACTCGACGTTCTCTTCCTCGGGTTCATCTCATTCGCACTCATCGTTGACGCACTGCGCTAGTGTGAACACACCCTAGTGTGATGTGATCTACAGATACCGCAGCGCTGACCCGGCGGTCTCGCCGCGGGTGTATCGGCCGACCATCCCGCCGCCCTGCTTCCAGCGGCCCTGGCGCTCGATCTCGTGGGTGGGGGCGCCGTTCTGGGCCATGCGCCGAGCCATGCCGACGCGCCCGCTGTGGCCGCTGAAGAACTCCTAGTTCTCCAGCCCCGCGGCTTTGGCGATGGCCTTCACCCGCCGGGCGATCTGGGACTCCGACAGCCCGAAGACCTTCACCTCGCCGCCAGCGCCCGCCGGCCGGATGGCGGCAAGCGCCTGCATGGCGGCGGGGTTGATGGCGACCACCGCGCCCTGGGCCTCGGCGTCGGTCTTCGAACGAACCACGGTGATGCGGCCGGAGCCGTCATCCCAGCGCTGCACGTCGCCCCAGGTCAGAGACGAAGCCTCGGAGCGCCGCAATCCGGCGTCGGACAACACAGCCACCAGGGCCAGGTCAAACTTGGCTCGCTCGGCGGCCTGCTCGGGCGTCTCGATGCCACGGCCGCGCCGGCGCGGCTGGACGGCGGTGAGACGGATGACGGCGAGCACATCGGACGTGAGGGCGCCGGACTGGCGCTGGGGCCTCGAGAGGCGCCTGCCCCATCCTTTCAAGGAGGCGCGCACGCCCGGGTCCCGACAGGGTGACTCCAGCTTGGCCCACTCGTGGGCCTTCGAGATGGCGGAGGTGGCCAGCCGCAGAGTGGCGATGGAGGCGCGGGTGTTCGCGCGGGCGGCCAGGTAGCGGGCCACGGTGAGAGGCTCGGCTGGAAGCGAGGTAAGCCCGACCTCGTCGCACCAGCCGGTGAAGACGCGCCACTGGGTATCGTAGGTGCGGCGGGTGTTGCCGGAGAGGACCGACTCCAGGGATGCGGCGACCCCCCTGGTCGGCGGCCCTGAGTTCCGGCAGGGGCGCGGCCTGATTGGGGACGACGTGGTGGTCGGAGGCGGGTCACGGGCGGGTCTCCGGAGGTGGGACTATGGGGCGAATTGGACGGGTGAAAGATGCGCGATAAGAGTGAATATCGTTGACTGCCTGAACGATTACCGGCTAACCTGAATCTGTCAGCACCACAACGGTTTCTGCGGAACGACTCGTTTTTGCAACCGCCGGCATTTGAATCCAAGAAGAAAGAAGCGGAGAGTGCGGACGCTGCCGTGAAATGGGTCGCTGGTCATTCATGAGTTGAGAGGCCGGCCGGTTTGCTAGACACTTCCGGACTGCTCAGTGCCACCGCCCAATTTGTTCGAACTCGAATACTACGCACACCCGCTGGACCGACGAACCATGAAATAGAGCACCCAGCTCATCGGTCTAGGCTCAGCGTATGTCGGAAGAGATTGATAACCTTGTCGAAGCCAATATCAGCGTTTTATTCCGCTGATCGTAAAAGGAGCCTGGGCAATGTCAACGTCAGATAACACCGCGCAAACC
Organism: SAR202 cluster bacterium bin87; assembly: GCA_002238825.1. Taxonomy (GTDB): domain Bacteria; phylum Chloroflexota; class Dehalococcoidia; order Lucifugimonadales; family UBA3495; genus Bin87. The sequence continues at coordinate 1,807 of MPNC01000030.1, forward strand.
GCGATGGAATGGATCTTCGTAGCCAGAAGCCTTGCGCGAGCCACCAGCGACCACCAACAAGCGCTCCGCTGCATGGCCCGTGCGGGTTTACGCGCCACAAGTGTGCAGGACTGGATCGTTACGGCAGCAGCCTGGGAAGCCGACTTCGGCGATCCCGATATAGCCCGTGAATGCTTGGGAAAAGCAGAACTCGTAGCCGAAGAAACGGGGGAGGGATGGGAAGACATAGCAAACGCGTGGGCAAACATGGACAACCTTGGCAGAGTGGTGGAAATCTTCAGGGACGTTCTCCCACCGCGACCCTGGCCACGACTGCACGAGTTAGAAAGAGAAGGACCGTTACCGCTGGGCACATCGGTCCTCGACTGGATTGAACCTGGAGAATCCGCATTAGCATCACGTCAAGCAGTAGAGTCGGCCGATTCAGCGATGGAAAACGGAGGCGCCGTGGAAACAATCAGGTACCTGATTGACGCGGAAAGCATGGCTGAGAGTACTAGGGATTACGTCCGAATAGCGGACAGGTGGCGACAACGGTTCCCAGAATTGGAGGAGTTTGAAAAAACAATTGTCAGGGCGGAGGAGGCCGTCGACACGCCGAGCGACTGGGTGTGGATCGCGTTGAAATGGAAGAACGACTTCCAAAACTACGACGAAGCTGTCTCCTGTATGCGAGTAATTAATAGCGGCACAGAGGAGGACTGGGAGTATGTACTCGGAGTCTGGAAAAACGACTTCAACGACCCAGACAACTTCCGTAGCGCTTTGACCAAAGCGTGTGGTGACGACATACGATTCAATGATTTGATGTCAATGGTTGTCGAAAATCTCGATGCATACGACCTCATCGAAAAGGCTTCGTTGGTGGACCTGGGAAGGCTCACCGACCGGACGGTTGCCCACGTCGCTACCTGGGATGAAGGGTTCCGTTCAACGCGCGGCGGCGGAAGCCTCGCCGGACACTACCGCTTCAGCCTCGATCAGACTGGGAACGTTGCGATCGAACTGACCAGCGACGTCGACCACTACCTGTACCTGATCCAAAGCGAAGGCCCCGGCGGAAATGCCATTGCAATGGAACAAGACGAAGCAGATTTCGGCGAAGCAGCCTTTTCACAAATCAGTCTCAACTTGGACGCAGGACACTACGTCGTCGAGGCGGTCGCCGACCAAGTGCCAGATTCCGGCCATGTACAAGGCTACGGCATCTTCCACCTACAAATCTACCTGCATGATTAAGCCCCAATCCACCGGAAAGATGGGTGTCGTGGTGTGCTGAAGGGGTAAGAAAGTGCTCCTGTGCTTCTGGGATATTGGTTTCAGAAACACAAGACCGACCCCAGGCCAAGAGCACCCCGACCGCATCCAAATCTCCTTCGACGACCACCGGCTGGTGGCCAATGCTGGGCTGCTCCTTCCGGTCACCTTCGCCCAGCACTTGGGTCTGCGCGAACTCGTCGACAACCACGTTGACCTCGGAGATGCACCGGGGGGGCGAACCCAGAAGACAAGATGCTGACCATGGCGGCCTCCACGCTAGCTAGGGGCGACTGCATTGACGACGCCGACGTGTTGCGCACCGGCGGGATTGCGGGCGTGATTTCGGCGGGCGAAAGATGCGCGATAAAGGTAATTATCGCGCAGCGAACGGGCGTACGCAAAGGGGGCGCAAGCCCTGCACGAGCCCCCAATCTCCACCACCCTTAGCCGGACCGCGGCGCGGCCGCAGCATCGCCCCGGGAACGCCGCCCGCCACGACGTCCTGCGGATCTAACGTCGCCGGCTGGGGACGTGATCGCTGACCGATGACGACGGGCCCCGGCAGGTCGAAATGGTCCACCGATGTCTGCGTCACGGTAACGTAAACACGGATAATCTACGTCAGATGTGCCCAGTCTGCCATGTCCCCCAGTGCACACACAGGGTGAGGCATATTGTGATTTGTTAAGGGGCCGAATTAGGGCCGCTGGACACGCTCCATTTCCCCGGTGGCGTGGCCCGTCCTGACGTCCTCTTGCCGGTCCGAGGGGCGGCAATTCCCGGCAACGCAACCACCAGGCGCGCCGGTGTCCTAGCACGCTGTCGGTCGCCGAAAAACGCCGTGTGCGGGCCGCCCGCGCGGTACATTTTCTCTCCGTCCTTTAAACCGGGGACGGCGGAACGCACCGAGGCGGGATACGGGTGCAATTCGTCGAGGACGCGCCGGACCTCCCCGTCGCAGTGGTCCCCGCAGACCATGGAGACGAGTCCAGCCTCGCGGCCAAGGCACAATCTCAATCTGATCAAACCGCGCCGGCCAATTGCGGCGCCAGCGCTCACCCCTTCGCCATATGGCTCAGCCAGAAGTCGCTCATTCCTATTGACATTAAAGACTGCGATTATATTTGTGTGCCATCCCGGCTCGAGTCTGACCCTATTCAAGACTGGCTCTCATGCCTTTCAACTGATCTGTCGGCTCGACCTGGAGATGGCCTATTGGTCGCCATCGGCCGCTGGAGCAGTGACCTTATAGGAGCCTGACTTCAAGTCCCTTCGCAGTCTTGTCCGTTCGACCGGCCGACGCGCGACTCCTTACAGGAGGCAGAAATGACAGCAGTCGTCGGTCTCGAAGCTATCGGCGCTGTCCAGGTGGTCGTCGGAGTTGATACTCACCAGGACGAGCACGTGGCCGTTGCCATCGACCAGCGGGGCGTGCGTCTTGCTGAGCGCCACGCCCCAGCCAGCAGTTACGGGTATAGGGAACTCGAACGGTGGTCCCAAAAATTGGGTGAGGTATGCGCATTCGGGGTCGAGGGCACTGGTTCATACGGCGCCGGACTTGCCCGATTCCTGAGCAGTCGCGGCTTCACCGTTGTCGAGGTCAACCGGCCGGACCGGTCAACTCGATACCGGAAGGGGAAGAGCGACCCCACCGATGCGGAGATGGCAGCCCGGGCAGTCTTGGCCGGCGTAGCCGATGCTATTCCCAAGTCGGGCCAGGGCGAAGTCGAGATGATCCGCATGCTCAAGAGCGCCAAGGACTCAGCCGTCAAAGCCCGTACCCAGGCAATCAACCAGATGAAAGCCCTGATCGTCACGGCACCAGCCAGGCTCCGCGAAACCCTTGATGGTCTCTCCGTCAGTGCCCTCTCCACCCGGTGCAGGAGCTTCCGCATACATCGCTTGAGCGATCCAGTGTCGGCGGCGAAGTACGCTCTACGTTCCCTGGCCTGCCGTTACGATCAACTCAGCGAGGAGATCCGCAACCTGAAAGCCGAACTGGCGCGACTCATCGGGATCGCATCGCCAACCCTGATCAACATCCTCGGCGTGGGACCCGACACCGCGGCGACCCTTCTGATTACCGCTGGCAGCAACCCGGAACGCCTGCGATCCGAGGCTGCATTCGCCGCGCTGTGCGGGGTGAGTCCGATACCAGCTTCCTCGGGCAAGACCAACCGGCATCGGCTCAACCGGGGTGGCGACCGCCAGGCCAATGCGGCGCTACACCGCATCGTGGTAGTCAGACTTCGTCGCGACCATCGAACCAAAGAATACATGCGCCGCAGAACCGGAGAGGGAATGAGCAAACTCGAAGTCATGCGTTGCCTCAAACGATACGTCGCCCGCGAGATCTTCTCCAACCTGCAAACTTCCAGAGAATTGGCCAGCAGCCCGGCTTGACAACTATAGGAGCATCAGTTGCTACTGGATGGAGGGCGCCGCCGACGTGGCCGAGACGAAATACACGCCCTTCCAGAGTGAGCCCGACGCCGTGCCGGTGCGGCTCATCGTCCGCCGGGTAAAGCCCACTTCCGGATCTCAACTGGCACTGTTTGCCACCTACAGTTACCACGCCTTCATCACCGACCGGGACGGCGACACCCTGTACCTGGAGGCCGACCATCGTCACCACGCCGAGATCGAGAACACCATCCGCGATCTCAAGTACGGCGTGGGGCTCAATCACCTGCCCTCGGGACGCTTCCCCGCCAACGCTGCCTGGCTGGCTGTACAAGCATACGAAGACGGACAACTATGCAAGAGGCGTACAGTTTTTCTGCGCCAGAAGCAAATCGCCGATCAGCAGCGCCGACACCTGCGAGAGTGAGGAGAAACCAAAGAGGACACCGCACCAGCCCCGTCCGGAAGCTGCACACGCGCTTGGGTGTTCCGAAACTATGTCGGGATGGCCCCACACGCCCTCCAGCGAACAACTACTCCAGACGGTCACGATCTGGAACGACATGCGCGACAGCATGATTGGCGCCGCCCCCACCAAAGCCGAGATCGTGAACATGGCGGCACACAACGGCCTCCAGTGCCCATTCGACGTAGCCCACGACGAGCCCATCAACGTGACGCCACACACAGCCTACGGAGCCGACCTACACGACCTCAACGACTGCCTACAGGCCCAGCACCTGTACCATGACGCAGCAGACCTTTTCCGCCGCATCGACTTCCACCAGCGGCCCGACCAGCCCGACACCAGCGACCTCACGGAACGGCAGTAGTACTCCGGTTCCATCGCCCTGATCCGGCACGCCATGGCCCAGCACGCCGAGAACGAGAACACCATCGGCGTCGCATCACAACGCTGGCTGACCGACACCGACCAGCAGTCCGAATTCGTCATGACCAAACTGTCCCGACAGCCCGGCTGGATGGGTTTCAATCCACTGCTCCGGAACCTCCAGCAGGTCGCGTTCATGGTCTACCACAGCGAACCGTCCCCAGCGCTACCCGGCTACCCAGCCCAGGATACGGACCTCAGCCGATACGAGCACAACCGATTTCCAACCGGGCCAGCACAGGACCTGCGTGAAGCCCTGCCGTGGCACGGCGCCGCCAAGTCCGTCTAGACCGACGTCCACGACGATCGCTAGCGAACCACGCGGGCGCGAAGTAGAGCCAGTGGGCAAACCATCTCTCCCCCTCATATAATGGTGACCAAGAGGCAACCATGACTCAACAGAACGTTGAAACCCTGCGCACGATGCTGGACGCAATCAACCAAGATCCCGCCCTCCAAAGCGAGATGCGGCAGTGGATGCTCCAGTTCATACGCAAAGACGATGACCTGCGCCAGGAGTTGCGCAAGGAAATCCTCACCGAGGAACTCCTCCAGTTGCCCATCCGTCTGACCCAATTTCAGCAGGCCGTTGGCGAACGTTTAGACAAACTCGACAACGATGTGACCGAGATCAAAGATGGACAAGCCCGCATATCCGGCCAGACCAGCCACCTCATGGGCAACGCCTATGAGACCAGCGCCATCGAACAGTCGCGCCGACGGATCAGACGACTGCTGGGCATGGAGAAAGCCACAGTCGTACACGCCAGCCGCAGACCGTCGGACGACTTCGAGAACGAAGTGCTACTTCCCGCCATACGCCAGGGACGGATCTCCCGCCAACAGGCCGACCAGCTCGAAGACGCCGACGTAATTATTCGATGCGAAGACCCTGACGGGTCCTTGGTCTACGCCGTAGCGGAAATTTCAATGACCGTCCAGAACCACGACCGTGCGAGAGCGTCGGAACGGGCCCACATCCTCAATCTAGCAACCGGTCTACGCACGCTGGCGTACACAGTGGGACAACAAGAAGCTCCGTCCAGCAAACAAGATCGAGACGTTACCTTCGTCCCATACACCCCCGTCCAGAGAATATAGCGCGGACCACCACGCACGCGCGGGGATCGACCCGGTTCGAGCACGGGCGTTCCCTTAATCAGCTCGGCTCCCCCGGAAATCAGGGGATCTACGTGGCCCGTGGCAAAGGGGCCGCTCCACTCGAATGCCGTGGACCGACGCGGTCCGGCCAGACTTGGATAATTGAGTAAAGGGCATCCTACCGTCTGAGTTATTTCAGCAACTTTGAGAGCCCTTGTTACCCGGCTAACTCGGGTAGAACCACAACGCGTGTCCACCTGAACGGCCATCTGATGGCTGATTCTCGCGTTGGGTAAAATTCGCAAAACGGCGTTCTGCCAGCCTGATTTACAGTCCCTCCATGTTGTGGACAGACCATCGAAAAGCAACTCGTTGCTGCGTTTCCTCGATTGGTCGAGCCCATGTCTAATGCGGCGCTACGGCTCAGTTGAGATCCGTTGACTAGCCGCGACATCGGAGATTTAGCATGACAGAACGAATGGCGTACACGGTCAGGGAAGCTGCCACCGCCCTTGGGGTCAGCGAGTGGATGGTCAGGGAGGAGATCAATCAAAAACGCATCTACTCGATCAAGATGGGCGCCCGCCTACTCATTCCCCGTTGGGCCCTGGAAGAGAGATTGGGGAAGTCTCCCGAGGGTGAGGCGCCCACCGCAACGCCGTAATCGCGTGTCCAGAAGATCGGGAAGCATCTGAAAAACCCTTCCAGATTCCGCTCTAGAGCTACACTTGCGCCGTGGGCAACCCTTGGCCTTATCGCCGGCGACGACACGCACGGGTTGTTGCGAGCCCCGTCGTTTAGACGTTCGCTAATGAACAAGGCACACGGCGCTGCCTGTTGACTGGTCCGATATAGCGTGGACCTCGGTTGACCGTCTCAGTGAAATCGGCCGACTCAACAATCCCAAAACAGGAGGTACATCGACATGGAAGGCACTATCAGGCAACGCAGCGCGGGATCCTGTGAAATCCAGGTGTTTCTGGGCCGCGACGTCAACGGCAAACGCATGCGGAAGACCGAAACGGTCCGCGGGAAAAGGGCGGACGCCCAACGTCGACTGCGCGAAATACTGTCCGAATTGGACCGTGGCATTACCCCCACGAAAACGCGCTACAAGCTGAGCGAATGGCTGGACAAGTGGATGGAGGAGAAAATCGTACCCAAGGGCAAACAGAAAACCATCGACCGTTACGGTGACGACATCAGGCTTCATATCAAGCCGGCACTGGGGCACATAGAACTGACCAAACTGTCTCCGGTCCAAGTCCAGGAATTCGAAACCAATCTGCTCAAGAGCGGCAAAGCAGCCAAAGGTGTGCAATTGGTCCACTGCGTGTTGAGCGGTGCCATGAAGCACGCCCAGCGCCTCGAGCTGGTCGCGAGGAACCCCGTGTCTTTGGTGTCGCCTCCGACGGCTCCTAAAACCGAAGCCTACAGTCCCCAAGTGGAACAGGTGCGGGCTTTGCTGATACTGGCAGAGGAACTGGAGCACCCGCTCTGGGTGTGCATCCACCTAATCGCCTACACCGGTATGCGCCGGGGAGAAGCCCTGGCACTCGAATGGAAGCATGTGGACCTGGAAAAACGACAGATTTTGGTGTGTCAGTCGCTGGTCGTCTCCAAAGGCGGCGTGTTGCTCGAGACGCCCAAGACGGAGAGTAGCTGGCGCGTCGTCGACATTGACATCCGAACCGCCGAAATCCTCAAAACCCACAGGAGTCAACAGCGTGCGCTGGCCGCCAAGCTCGGGACCCAAGCCCCGGAGAAGCTCTTCTCCCGCGCCGACCAGGCGAGCTGGACGCACCCCAACAACGTCATGAACGCGGTGAGGTCACTGGGGAAAAAGGCCGGTTGTCCTGATATCACCTTGAGGAGTCTGCGACATTTCCACGCGACAGTGACGTTGCAGGCTGGCCAAAGCCCCGTCGTGGTATCAAAGCGGATAGGCCACTCCAACCCCAAAATCACGATGGAAGTGTACGCCCACGTACTCCCTGGGTGGCAGCAGGACGCGGCGGAGGCCTTCGCGGACGCTATGCAACCATCCGCGTAAAATGATGGACAATTGCTGGACAAATTCCCAGTACCGTACAACACCACGCGTCTTGACCAATAGAGATTTGAGTAGAAAATCTCGCTCCACAGCACTTCACAATACGCCAAATCATTGATACCTTCTAATCCGCCCCTCGGCACCATTTTTCGATAGTCCCGAATCCCCGTTTGAAAGGGGTATCAATAATCATCGCGGCGGCAGAAATGCCGCCATTTTGCCGCCCTTAATGGCGGCAAAGCCGTTTTTCGGGCCAAAACCGACCCAATCAGATCCCGGCGTACGCAGTCCTTTTGCGAAAAGTTTCGGATCCTACAGGGGGATAAATTCGGGTCAAAGTGCTGGCTCGTTGGACTTCGGCTCGTTGAAGACGGCCGATCAAGGTATCGGGCACTATTTCACCACCGTCTCCGGATGCTCCAGCCGGGACCCCAGGTATTCCTGGATCCGGCCCATCACCAAGTCATCGTCCCAGGGAGCCTCGGCGAGGAACCGCTGCATCGACCGGGCCGACACCCCCACCGCCTCCGAAAGGTTCCCGGCGTTGCGCCGGTCCGGTCCCTGCACCAACAGGTCCCGGAGATAGTCCCGACCGCGCTCATGCGTCAACCATCCTGCCATGCTAACTGCCGTTGTAATATTGGGTGCATACGCGCACGCCGGTCCCGGCGATCAGCCCAATGTTCATGATCTCGCCTCCTTCCCCATCGTTTTCCTACGTTCAGCGTAGCAGTTCTCAATTCCTACTTTCAGCGCAGATCAGACTCGACTTGGGCGACCACTCGCCCCAGCTTGCGCCCCACCGGCCTCGAACCTGAATAGTGAGGTAGCTGTCGCCGTGTACACTCACCGTCCCGTTCATCTCGAAGTAGCCACTGGTGTCGCTCTCCCTGAAGCTGTGGCGGACCGTTCCCGCTCCGTAATCGGTATTGATGTGGGCGGCCCATTCGTCGGCGCGTCGATCGCCCGTGGGTCCGGACCAGATGACCAGGAAGTGCAGGTCGCCGTCGCAGGACTCCATCTCCAGGAAGTTGCCGCTTTGGGCGTCGGGGTGGTCGTACTGACCAGTGCTGTCCAACCAGAAGACGCCGAGCGTACCCACATCGAAAGCCTCCACGCCTGGAGGGTTAGGCTCGGGCGCCCGCGGCGCCTGGGGAGTGCCCCTGCCGGATACCCACGCGCCGGTGCCCACCCGGTTCACCGCCGCCACCTGTAATTCATAGTGGGTCCGATTGGTGAGGCCGGTGATGCTGTCGTTTTCACTCAGGTCATCGTTGGAGCGGGACAGGTAGTTCCATGATGAGCTTCCTTGCTGGCGGTAACGGACCAGGTACGAGGTAACGGGCGCCCGCGGGTCTTCATCCGGCGGCACGTTCCAGCTCAGAAAGAGGCTTTGGTCCCCACTCCGTACATTCAGGTCGGCGGGCGCCAGCGGCACGGTGGCCGGGCCCTCCGGCGTGGCGGTAACGGTCGCAGCGGGACCCTCCAACGTACCGCGCATCGCTCTCACCTCGAAGGTGTAGCCGACCCGGTTGGTCAGGTTGGTCACCGGGTGGGACGTGGTGTCCCAGCGGCTGCCGGATATCGCCGCCCAATCGGGGTCCCACTCGGCCACGGAGCTGAGCCGGTGGCGGTACTGGTAACCCGTGATGGAATCGTCGCCGGGATGATTCCAGTTCAGAGTGACCCGACGGTCGCTGGGTGTGGCGGTGAAGTTCACCGGCGCGGTCAGCGGGCCCCGGGGCTTGGTGGAGGCGCGCGCCGCGGGACCCGGAGTGTTGCCGCGGACCGCGCGCAACTCGATGGTGTAGAGCAGATTGTTGGTCAACCCCGAAAGCGTGCGGTCGGTGGTCGTCGCGCCGCTGCCCGACATGCGCGTCCAGTCGGGGTTCCAGTCGGAGTCCGATGTGTTCATGTATCGGTACTGGTACCCGGTCAAGGTCGCGTCGCTGGGATCGTCCCAACTCAGCGCGATCTCGCCGTCGCCGGCGGAGGTTGCGGTCAAGTTGCCCGGCGCTGCCAGCGCACCCCTTGGAATTGACTTCACCTGACCCTCTTTGCCGGGCGTGTCCACACTATTGCGACGGTACACCGGACGCACCTGGAAGGTGTACTCCATGCCGTTGGTCAAGCCGCCAACCATGTGCTCCGTGGTATCGTCGTTACTGCCGGAGACATCCTCCCAGTTCGGGTTCCAGTCAGTGTCCGCGCTGTTCCGTTTCCGGTATTCGTAATGCTGTATCGTGTCGTCTCCGGGATCGTCCCATTTCAGCTCCACCTGCTGGTCGCCTGGGACGGCGCGAAGGTTCCGGACGTCGGCAACGTAGTCGACATTCTCATCGCCGAACCCGTCCGCCTCCTTTCCGCTCGGGTCTTTGATGGGGTTGGTGCTCGGCTTGCTATATCTCACCGTGGCCGTCTGATCCCGGGTTACCGGGGCGGCCAGGGTCAGCGTGATCACGCTGCCGGCGATCGATACTCCGGTTGGGTTGGCGCCCGCGCCGGCGTCCACCTTTACGGTGAACGCGCTGTTGGCCGGGGCGGTGGTGCTCAGATCCTCGCTGTAGTTCAGGTAGAGGCTGGAATCCTCCACCTCGGCCGACACCAGGCTGGGTTTGGTGGTATCCACCCGGTGGTCCGACAGCGCCGTTTGCGCAAGGTGCTCCAGGCCGGCGGACACCTGTTGGTCAGCCTCCGTGTGCATGAACTTGATCGTGCCGCCATTGAGGTCCAGAGAGTTGTCGTCCCACGAGATGCCGTCGTAATCGTCGTCGCCGGACACCACGGTGTAGGAGAAGACCAGGGACTCGGAGTCGGAACCGCTGTCGTAGGCGGCTTCGCGGGTGGAGTCGCCCAGGTTGAATGTGAACTCCGGCGTCCCGTGGGTGGTATCCACCGCAACCGGGCCGGTGAAAGTGACCGTTAACTCGATGTCATCCCCGACATCGTAGTATCCGTTGGTTGGCGCCGACGTCAACGCTATGCCGGATACCTGCAGGGTATCGTCGTCCAATATGGTGACCGTGATCCGACAATCGCCATAGGGCGACAGGTGTTCGTCCGGGCAGGCCGTGAAGAAGACCGACCAGGACTCATGCTGCATGTCGATGTAGAACTGCTCACTGCCCTCGTAGACGGTGTCCTCGGTCGTTTGCACGGTCAACGGTTTGTCAGCCACGTAGGCGTCGCCCGAGGCGACAAAGTCGCTCATGTTCACACGAACGATGCCCGGTAACAACGGAACGTAATCGTCGTCCGTCGCCGTATCGGGCTCGGAATCCAGCTCAACGGCATCAGAATACTTACCCCTCGGCTCCGCCACGCCCGCGCCCGTGATGAACGACACCAGCACGTCCACGCTGTCTCCCTCCTCAACGATGTACGAGTAGTGCTTGGGGGCCAAAGTGTAAAGGTCTCCAGTAACGGGCATCTTCATAAACACCGTCGCAGACCGGTTCGCCCCCACCGCCGGAGCGTGGTCGTCGTGCCACGCCACAGTTGCCGTCAGGTTTCCCGATGTATGACCAGCGTAGCTGCTGCGAAGGTATTTCGTCGCCGTGGTCTGGTTTGCCGGGATGGCGATGGTCTGCGGCTGGTTCGGGAACACATCCAGGTATTCCACGTCCTGCGCGATCTCCAGCTCCACGGTCAACTCCGCGTTCGAGGTGTTGGATCGCGTTACCCGGAATACCGCATCGGATATGATGGGCGTTGCGGTGGCATACACCGCCTCGATGGAAACCCGGGGCACCGTGCTGTTGTTGGTCACCGTCTGGTCTGTGAAGCCGGGCGCGTCGTTGCCGGTGGCGTCCTTGATGACCGGTCCGCTGCTGGGCTTGGCGTAGCTGACCTTGACCGAGCCGTCGTTGTGGGCGATGGGCCTGGCCAGCTTGAGCGTTACCGCGCTGCCGCTGACGGACACTGCGTCGCCGGACGCCAGATCCACCGTGGCCTCGCTGGCCCCCGCCGGCGTCGCCTCCACGGTGAAGGCCGTCGTTGGCGGCACTGATGAATCGTTGAGCGCCTCGTTGTAGGTGATGGTCAGGGTCAGACCGTCGGCAGCCAACACCGCCGTCGAGTTCGCGGCCAGAGCAGGCGGGGTCACGTCCACCTTCAGGTTGCCCACGTCCTGATCTTCAAACGTGGCCGTCTCGTTGCCGAACTTGTCGGCAATCTTGTTGTCGGTGCCCGAGTCCGGCTTGGTGTAGGTCACCTTCACATTGCTGTCGGCCGACGTGACCGAGGACGCCGCATTCAGGGTCAGCGTCACGCTGTTGCCGGAGATTGACGGGCTGCCTGTCAGCGTCAGGGTCTGCGCTGGGTCGTTTTTCTTCGCCATGAACGCGCCATTACCGAGGGATGCTGCCGTCCCCAGTGGTTCGTTGAAGTTCAGCGTTAGCGTCGTGCCGTCCACCGTGGCCGAGGCCAGCGTGGGAGCCGCCGCGTCCTGGCTCAGGTACAGCGTGCGCTCGGCATGGCCGCTCCAGTCCTGCCCGGCGCTGGTGAACAGATAGGAGGATGTTCCGCCCACAATGGCGGAACCAAAGCCATACTCCGCCGCGTCGCAAACGTGCAGCACCAGGTTCTTCTGGTCTGCTGAGGCGAGCGCAGAATCGAGCTGGAAGGCCAAAGTGTCGTTGGACGTCGTCAGGGCGTTGATCTCGTGGGCGTCGCTGCTGGCCGTGGTGAATGTGACATCGTCCAGGCCACCGTTGCCTCCGCTTTCCCGGAAACCGTAGAAGGTATCCTGGGACACGGTCCACTTCTCAACGGCAACGTTGCCGGTCCAGACCTGCGATGCTCCGCCGGTGTAGGTGGGCGCGGCGCACTCGGCGGCGGCGGTGATGACCTCCGTGGCCGGGCTGGTCAGGGGGCCATTGGCGTATCCGTCGTCGTCGGTGTAGCTGACCAGCACCTTGATGGTCTTGCCCGCGTCGTCGTCCGTGAGCCGGTAGTTGGCGGCGGTGCCGATGTAGTCCGCTTCCATGGTGGTACCGGCCGAGTCGAACCGCTGCCACCGGTAAGCGAGGTTGATGAGTTCGCCGTCGTCGTCGGTGTCGTAAATCCCGTCCATGCCGTTGGTGTCCGTGATGCCGGAGAGGCCGGCCGTCAACACCGCCGGCACGCGGAACACGTTGGGCGCGGTGATCGTCGGCGCGCCTTTGGGCGTCGAGTTCCTGGGAGCGGCCCGCACCTTGATTTTCAGGGACCGATTCCCGGTCTCGTCGGAGAACGCCCCTTCGCTGCTGGCGGCGCGGGTCTGCGCCGTATTGCCGATGGATGCTCCGTCCAGCGGCGTGCCGTCCTCGTCGTCGGTGCCGGCGAACTGCACGGAAACGCCAGCCCCACCGTTATCCACCCTCAGCCAGTACTCGGTGGACCCCTCAAGCACCGCGGTTGACGAGGTCGCCCGATATATGTAGTCCCTGGTTGTGTCGGCGGCGAGGGAGTCCGGGACGAAGGTGTCGACCACCCCGACCCCGGTCGCGGACCCACTATGCACCGTCAGCCGGGGAGGAGAGGTGGCGTTGGATCCGGTCTGCAGGCGAATTTCCATGGCGCCCACCGTGTAGCCGGCGTCATTGTCGCCCGTGGTGAACGACTGGGCGAAATCGTAGGATGCCAGGGAACCGGTGTCCGTCCCCGATTGCGCGATGTTGCTTACCATCACCGGGACCGAATTGATGGAGCCCTGGACCTTTATCATCAACGCCGGTCCCGTGGTGTCGTACTGGAAACTGCCGGTGCTATCGTGCCCGCGCCTATGGAACCGGTCGCCGATGGACCAGTCGGGCGCCGGGTCGGCGTCTTCGGTGTCGACCAAGGTGCCCCGCACGAACACGTTGGATACGCCCTCAACTACCACCCAATACTTCGTGGCCGGTTCCAGGTGGAAACCCGCCGGGGTCGTGAACGTGTAGTCCCTGGCAAAGCCGGTTCGGAGACTGCCCGGGCCGGTCAGTGTCGCTCTCGACGAATGGTTGGGGTTGTACCTGACCACCCTCACCAAAGGGACGGTCGTTGCCCCCAACGTCTGCAGCTTGAGATCAACGCTGTTGAGCGTGTAACCGGTGGGGTTGTTCCCGGTGGTGAATTCCTGGGCGACGTCCAGAGCCCCCAGGTCCTGTCCGAATTGGTTGGACCTCCCGATGTTGCTGACCAACGTCTGCGGCGACTGTGCCTGGGTCGTGCCCAGGAAGCTGAACAGGAGCAGGGCCAGCACGGCCGGAGCAAGCAGCCAGATGATCAAGACACGCGCTGTCGCTGCGCCGCCCGGCCGGTGGGGCCGGAATACGCAGCGGATCGGGGTGGGCAGAACTGACATCATGAATGTCCTTTTTGATTTATCGAGCGGTTGACCAACCGTCGCGACCGGCCGCATATCGCGGCAGGTTCTAGGTATGCCCTCGCCTGGACGCTGGTCGCAGGCAGGAGCGAGGGCACACGGGTTCGGGTTGGATGCGGCCTAAATTGGGCCGCATTGGACGTTGTTCTATGGATGACGGATTGAATTCCCCGGAAATCACCGAGGAGGTAAAGCCCGTCTCGCCTTATGCGGCGGCTTGGACAACTTTCAATCCACGTTTGTGCCTATCGTTATGGATGTGCTTGGCCGGTTCACAATAGCGGAGCCAAACAATTGCCGGGTATCACCTCTTCATTTCGACCCTCTCCGGCGATAGCGGCACAGGCGTGTCGCTCTGCTGCAAGCCGGGGAATGACAACCGTTCGCGGAGACGGGTACGTTCCGCATCACGACGCCAGGCAATGGCGAACCAACGGGGTGGGTTTGCGCCGATGTAGGCAGGCGCGAAAGCAGGGCCGCAGGGCCACCCGCTCCGGGCAGCCGTGAACTTTGGGGGCAGACCGCTGCCTCAAATACCCCGCCGACCGGTCGGAACGGTTATTCGCGCCGGGAGCGACGGCGCGGGTTCAACCCGGGTCGGTCCCGCATCTTCCGGCCCCGATGCCCTGACGAGGCAGCCCGGCACGACGACCGGCGGACGGGTATGAGCCCTTCGGAACGGGGCGAGTGCCCCCGAGGGTGAATATCACGTTGTGTGTATGCATCTATTGCTCTTTATATTCTCAGACGACCGTTTCGATCCTCAGTTGGTTGAAATTACGCCGTTAAGCGTACACCGCCAAAATTGCTGCAACAAGGCAATTGCCCGCCGGGGGGTGTATTTTGTGTGATGTTTTTGTGAAAAATTTGTGCACGACCATCATTGTTCCGGAGCCCGCCTTTCCGCCGGAGCCGCCTTTCCGCCGGACGATCCTGAGGTGATGATGTCGGCTCAGGGTCCTGCCAACCGAACCGCCACCCGGCAGACCGGGACGCTCCCACCGATACCCCAGACGAGGTGCTGCCGGGCGTGCTGGACAGCGCCCGGGCGCTGACCGTTATCCGCTACGCCATATCACCACCACCCTGGACGACACGGGAGCATTGACGGCTACCTGGTGGCAAGCGGTGTCCATACGAGCGTGAATGCCGCGTTTCGGCCGGTAGGCGGTTTGCGCGAGCCTAACCCAGGAGCGCCGTCCGGGCCGGCTGCCACGCCGTTGCCGGGTGAACTGCACACACTGGGCTTCCGTCAACGGCGTCCCTGTCTTGACAGAGAGCGGTGTTGGTCCCCGGCCGCTCCTTGCGATGTTGGGGCGGCCGGACTGCTCAGCTAGGGGGGCGTTTGGGTTGTCTCTTTCCACGGGCCGGCGCCGTTGGCGTTGTGCGCTCGGATCCTGAACGTGTACTCGACGTCGCTGGTCAGTCCATTAATAATATAAACGTGAAAAGAGGCGGATCTGTTTATAAGGCTGTTGTGCTCAACCCAGGCGTCGTCGTCTTGGCTCGTCTGCTTGTAGCGGAGGGTGTAGTAGAGGGAGCGGGGGACCTCTTCGGTGGGAAACACCAAGTTCAACTGCACTGCTCCGGTGATGCTCAAAGCGGCGGTGCCAAAGCCGGAAAGCTCGGCTGCGCCGAAGTTGGTCGCCTGCGGCGTGGCCGTGTCGTAGCTCCAGGGGCCCCACCAGTGGGTGCTGGAGTCGGTGTCGCCGGCGTTGTTGCGGGTGGCGACCCGCACCCCGTAGGTGGTGCCGTTGGTGAGTCCCTTGATGGTGTACGTGAAGGCGTCCTCCGCCAGCACGCCGCTGCTGATCCAGGCGCCGCCTTCTCGCAGGACACGATGCTGCACCTCGTAGCCGTTGATTGACGCGCTGGAATGGGTGGTGGCGCCCGCCCTCCAGGCCACTCCTATTGTGCCGTCGCCGGCCGATATTGGCTCCGTCTCGGGATTGGAATGTCCGTAGTAGTGGAAGCTTTGCTCCATTGGGGAGGCTGTCTGTGGGCCTGCGGTGACCGTTGCCGTCATTTTCAGACGCGTGTTCTCATCACTGGGCGCGTCGAACGGGGTTATCGAGACAAAAGTGCCCGGAGGGCAATTGATTGTCTCGGTTGCGCTGACCCTGCACTTGGCAGAGCCGGGTTGATTCGTTCCGACCGCTACGAAAACGCGGGTTGCTCCACCAACATCTGTGATAAAGGGGGTGTTATTTATCCACCATGTCCGCAAGTTCTCATCGTCGGGATTGACCTGTCTGGGGGAATAAACGCATTCGGAGTCGTATGGACTCAGCACCTGATAATGTGCGTCGGCTATGTTGCCCCCGGAGTTGGTTATGGTTCCCGAGATGTCATCGTTTGACTCGTAAACGGTAATCTTGCTCGTGCTGTTTCTGACCACGCGAGCGTTCTCGACGCACAGGTTTAGCTTAGTGTCCTTATCCAAGCGTGTGACGGTGTCGTCTCCGAAGCCGGAGAAGAAAACAAACTGGTCGGTGGTGACTCCGCCGGTAGCCCCGGGGCTCAGCGTGTCGTCGCCGGGACCGCCCTCGATATAATTTTTATTACCGTCCCCGGTCAGGGCGTCGTCGTGGGCGGATCCGGTCAGATGCCGGATATTGGACAGCGTGTCGCCCTGGGCGTGGCCGCCACTGGCGGTGCTGCCGCCGAGATTGACCGTCACCCCGGAAGGGGACGAGGCGTAGGACACAGTTGTGTTGGTGTCGCCGTTCAGCGTGTCGCTGCCGGCGCCGCCTTCGAGGACCGCGAGGGAGCCGGTGAGGGTGTCGTCGTGGTCCGAGCCGACCAGGATCTCGATTCCGCTCAGGGTATCGCCGGCAGCGTGTCCGCCGCTGACGTTGCCATCGGTGAGGTTGACTGTCACGGCAGAGGGGGACGAGGCATAGGACGCGGTGTCTGAGCCGTCGCCTCCTTTCAGGGTGTCTGAGCCGCCGAGGCCCTCCAGCACGTCGGGACCGGCTCCGCCGGTGAGGACGTTGGCGCTTGAGTTGCCGGTGAGGGTGTCGGCGTAGGCCGAGCCGGTCAGGCTCTCGAAGTTGGAGATGGAATCGCCTTGGGCGTGGCCGCCGCTGGCAGTATTGTCGCCGATGTCGACGGTGACCCCGGTGTCGGAGGAGACATAGGACAGGGTGTCGGTGCCGGTGTTGCCGTCCAGCGTGTCGGCCCCGTCGAGCCCCTCGATGACGTTGTCGTCGGTGTGGCCGGTGATGCTGTCGTCGTAGGCCGAGCCGATGACGTTCTCGATGTTCTGGAGCTGGTCGCCCTGGGCGTGGCCTCCGCTTTCTTTGCCTCCGGCGTTCAGGGTGACGGTCACCGCGGCGTTGGAGGAGCGGTATGAGGCCGCGTCGGAGCCGTTGCGTCCGTTAATTGAGTCCCCGCCGGCGAGTCCCTCGATGACGTCGTCGTTGGCGGTGCCCTGGAGGGTGTCGTCGTGGGCCGAGCCGATGAGGTTCTCGAAGTTGGAGATGGTGTCACTGGCGGCGTGGCCGCCGCTGACGGAGTTGTTCCAGAGCCCCACCGTAACTGCGGCGTCGGAGGAGGCGTAGGACACGGTGTCGTTGCCTCCTGCGCCATTCAGGGTGTCGCCGCCGGCGCCGCCCTCCAGGATATTGTCGTTCGCATCGCCCGTAAGGGTGTCGACTTGGGACGTGCCGATAAGGCTCTCGATGCTGCTGAAGGTGTCGCCCGCGGCGTCGCCGCCGCTGATGGCGCCGGTTGTCAGGTTTATAGTCACAGCGGCGCTGGAGTCGGTGTAGGACGCGGTGTCGTTGCCGGTCTCTCCGACCAGGGTGTCGGAACCGGCGCCCCCCTTCAGCGTGTCATCGCCGGGGCCGCCGTTCAGCGTGTCGGCGCCGGCGCCGCCCTCCAGCGTGTCGTCGCCGGGACCGCCGAGCAGGGTGTCGGCGTCGCCCTGGCCCTTCAGGGTGTCGTCGCCCCCGCCGCCTCTCAGGTAATTGGCATTTGAGTCCCCAATGAGGGTGTCGTCGCCCGTGCTGGACCCTTCGTACCGCTCGATGCCGGTGAAGGTGTCGTCCTCGGCCTCGTCACTGTTCTCGGTGGGATCGGCCAGGTTGAGAGTCACGCCGACGTCCGCCTTGGCGTAGGACGCGATGTCGGTCCCGTCGCCGCCGTCCAGGGCTGTGCTGCCGCCGCCGCTGATCAACACGTCATTGCCGGCCCCGCCGCTCAGCGAGCTGCCATAGGACTCGCTGACGTCGAGCGTGTCGTTGCCGTCCCCGCCCTCCAGCCTGTTGGTTCGGCCTGCTCCGATGAGAAAGTCGTCGCCGGCCAGACCAACCATGTAGGCCGGACTGGAGTAGACGACGAGCCGGTCGTCCCCCGACGCGCCGTATGTCGCGTGGTAATCGGCGTTGGCGTGCCAGCTGTGGGCGCCGCTCTCCACCGAACGGAGCTGGAAGAGGTAGTTGTCGCCGGCGGTCAGCCCGGTGACGTCAACTTCCAGCCTGGTCCCCAGATCAGTTGGACTGCTGATGTCCGTCCAGTCGGATTCCGTTCCGCCGTCGGCGAAGTACCGGTACTGGTGGGTTGTGCCGGTTCCGCTGGGCTCATCCCAGCGTAGCGTGACTTTCCCTTCGCCCGGCTCAACCTTGAAATTGGCGGGAGGGGTTTGAATTTGGTGGACGATTGCGCCGGTGGCGATGGTGTGGCTGGAGAGGTCGAACGGGGCGCCGTCGTTGCCGAACAGGGCCAGCCCTTCCAGGCTGGTGAGCGGCGAGAACGCACCGTTTGGCAGCCCGGCCGTCGTGATCGCGTTGTTCGCCAGGTCCAGGTCCTTCAGGCTGGTCAGACCGGAGAATATGCCGCTAGGCAAACTCGTGAGAGCGTTATCATTCAGGCGAAGCTCCTCCAGACTGCTCAACCCACCGAACAAGGCCGAGTTCAATGATGAGATCCCAGTGAAGGTCAGGGTGCCGTTGGTCCATTTCTGTCTCCCCAGATCCAGATAGAGGAGATTGCTCAACCCGTCGAACACATCCGTCGGTAACGTAGTGAATCCGTTCCGGCTGAGGTCAATCCATTGCAGGTCTGTCAGTCTGGTTTCTGGATCTCCCAAGTTTGGCATATCGACCGGATTGCCGAACGCATTGTTGGGCACCTCGGTGATGCGGTTGCCAGCCAGGTGCAGGGACTGGACGTTGGGCGCACCGACAAAGCAGTTTCCCGGCATTGCCTCGCCGGTGTCGCCGCCGAGCATATTGTCGGCCAGGTTGATGGAGTACACACTGTCGCCCCATTTGTCGGCGCCGCACGCATCAGACCACTCCATGGCACCGTTGCTGGACACGTCCACGGCCCTCAGGCTGGTCATGCCGGAGAAGTCTCCAGACTTCAGGGAGCTCATACCGGTGTTCGACAGGTCCAGCCTGACCACCCAGGCCAGGTCCCCGGAGCCAATGTCCTTGCAGCCCTTGCCCAGGAGCGCCACCAGGGTGTCCCGCACCTGTGGCGTCCGGTCGCAGACGGACTGGAATGTGGTTCCGCTCTCCCAATCGGTCTGAAAATCGCCCGTCACGGACGCGGAAAGGCCGTCGGGGTCGGTGGCGGTGAGCGTGACCGTGGTGACCAGCGGATCCGGCAGTGCCGGTTCGACCTCGCCCCAGTCGTCATAGGCGTCGAGCCGTATGAACACCCGCTGGGTGCTCTCCTGGACGTAGACGCTTTCCACCAGTTCGCTGTGGTAATCGGGGACCGAGACGGTGTAGGTCAGCTCGTCGCCGTCCGGATCGGAAAAGATGCCGTCGTAGACCTTGCTCACCAGCGTGCCGCGCGGGGCGATACCCGTCCCGACGAAAGCGGCGTACGGTTCTGCCTGGTCATCGGCACCCGGCACCCGGTTGGGCGGGACCCAGGTGATGGTGACCGGGTCGGAGGTGGCCGAGTCTGCCGAGCCGTAGGTCACCGTAACCCGGACCGCGCTGGACCCGGCGTTGCTCTGGAGATACAGGAATGTAGCCTCCGTCCCGGCGAGATACCAACTGCCGCTACCCAGGTCCAGCTGCCACTGATACCCGGGATCCTGGTCCGAAGGCGCATTGGTGATGACCGCCGTCAGGGTGACTTCCTCGTTGACCTTGAGTTCAGTGGCGTCGGCCGCGATCGAGACCCTGAACCCGGGCGCAGGCTCCGGCGTGGGTTCGGGCGTGGCCGTCGGTTCTGGTGTCGCCTCTGGGGTAGGCGTGGGAGTTGGTTCGCGGGCCGGTTCCACCTGGAACTGCTGCGACAGGGGTTTTCCGCAGCCCGCATCGTTGCACGCCTGCACCCGCACCACCCAGTTGCCGTAGTCGTCAACTGTGATGGCGGCGCCGGGAGATGCGACCCTCGTTCCGTCGTTCAACTGCCCGCCCTTGGGCCGCCAGCGCACGAGATAATCGTCGGCTCCTTCAACGTCATGCCAATCCGCCGACACGTCCAGCGAGCCCTGCTCGGTGGCAACGCTCAACCCGGTGGGCTTGGCGGGGACTTTGGTTTGGCCGTCGTCCTGCGCGCTGGCCGGACTGTTGCCGGCCCGCAGCAGGGCTGTCATGACCACGGCAGCGACGACAATAGCCAGAGCGCCGCCCAGAAACAACGTCCGCGGCAAGAGCTTGGGGCTTGGCATTGTGTTTCTCCATCCCGAAAGTCGATGGGGGATACGCAGGTGGGCCATGGACATCCTCGTTCTACTTATTCCGTGCGTCGCGTGCGGATTAACTGGATTACCGGGCGGCTGGAGGTTCCAGGCCCGGGCGAACGGCCGGTGGTGAGCCCCGCTACCCATTTGCTCAGCCGGCAGGGCAGTCAGTATGAACGCCGAGTCATTAGATATATGTAATAAATATCCTGAGTTACATATGAATCACTGTATATTCAGGGTCGCAGCGGCATCATTCCGCCGGGCCGACCGGCAGGGTGAAACGCTGACGGTTTTCGGTTGCGCCTGCGGCGCTGCGGCCCATGCTGTCGGTAGATCAATCAAGGAGGGCAGAAGGGCGAGAACGTGTGATCTTCGTAGCCCGTGTCCGGCTGAGGAGCGACATTGTGTCCCGCTTGTGACAACGCCGACCCGATGCCGCGCGGACACCCGGTTGGCCGTCTCATGTAGCATGCAACCTGGGTTCGAGTCCGTTTGGGGGATATGGAATCATCAACTGGCAGTAAGCGTCCGCCGCGACGGGATGTGGGAACCTGAGTGGGGTGCGTTGTCGTGGAGTGGCCTCGGCCAACCTCGATAATCAACAGCCGCCGTCAGCTGAATCTCGCAGCGCCGAGCGACCCACCGATTGAGAAACCTCTCCTTTGGCGCTTCCAACAGCAGTTCGGGGACAAAGTCCGACAACTCATCCTGCCCGTGGGCCAGTTTCAAATAGGCGCCGGGAATCGGTCAGCGCGCCAGCGTTCGAACGTGTCCCGTGGGCCAACGGTTGGGGCGAGCTTACGGTCAGTAGAGCGAAACGCATCCTCAACGCACGCAAGTGGATATTTAGTGGACCAACTCCCTTTGGGCCGATGCCGCTGCGGGATATATCGGGTTGCATATGACAAACATAACAATTTGGTCATACTCAGAATGAACGGTTGTATACTGTCTTACCGCATCTACAAAAATCACTCGAAGCGTATTTGGAGTTCTAAACCAGCCATGAGCCAGTCTGAGTCTGAGCAGCTGAAACTAGAGAATGAGGCGCTGCGTGAACGCCTGACGCGGTTGAGCGAAGCGAGCCTGCGCATCAACGAGAGTCTGGAGTTGGGCTCGGTGCTGCA
>MPNC01000031.1 GCA_002238825.1 SAR202 cluster bacterium bin87
ATCCCCTGGGACATTTCAAGGGATACTGCGTGGCGCTGGGCGACGGTGGCATCGCGTACGGCCTGGGCGTTTATCTGGGAGACCGGGGCCTCCTCAATTACCTGGCCACCATGACGTCAGAGGATGAACCGTGCGGCGTGGAGGCGCTGGAACGGGGTGTGGCGCTGTCTGCGGTGCTGGGGGATCGTGAAGAACTGGGCAACGGGGAACGAAAGGGAATGCGCGACCTGGGTCTCAGGTATCGTGGCCGTGGCAGATGGCCGGTTTTCCGCAGTGTAATTCCGGGGCACTGGCCCTGGTACCTGAGCGGCGACGAGGCCCGATTTCTGACCGCCGCGCTGGACAACGTCCGGGACGTTGCGGAACGGATCGAGCAGGGCGTGCTCGACCTCTACGCCGGACGGGACCCCAGCGAGGTGCTGACCCGGTCGCTGCGGGACGGCGTCTGGCGGGACGAATGGGAAGCGCTGCGGCCGCCGGCGCTGCCCGCTGAGGATCATCGGGTAGACACGGACCGGCTGCAGTCGATCAGTGGGTCGACGCCCATGGGCACGGCGGTGTGGGAGGTTACGGCGTCGTACATTCCCACGGGAGTGCAGGACAGTAAAGACACCAGACCCTACCTGCCCACGCTGGTGATGGTGGTCGAGAGCGGCTCTGGGTTGATCCTCACCGTGCGTATGCTGGGCCGGGTGCCGTCGTCGGCGGAGCGGCAGGAGCCGGTGCTGGAGTTGCTGGAGCAGGTGGACCGGTTGCCGAGCGCAGTGGTATGCGACCGGGAGGATACGGCCGCTCTGCTGGCGACCATTCTGAAATGACCGACGCGTTTTCGCCCTGGATACCTGGCTTGGTGGATGCAAATTTAACGTAATGACTATATTGCGCGAACCACCGCTGGTATCAATAAGGCAGGGGAGATACGCACGGCGCATGGCAAATCAGGTTTCACCAAGGCGATGCAACGGGTCTTTTGGGGACGGTGGCCGGCCGTCTCCCATTTCGTGGCTGAGATTTGACGGTAGACCTGGTGTGACCGAAGTTCAGTAACATTTGCATTGAGGCAATGCGGATCGGTTGCTAATCGACGTTCCTTTGATCAGCCATTGCCGGGACGCCGTCGCAGATTCCAAGAAACTGTCCCGCATGGACACTTTACTGCTTCAGGATTACCTTTCCTAGGGGTTTTCTCTAGTAGCCTTCGGCAGGAAGAACATACGAACAGTCCATATAGATCTCTGAAGGCCTCTACCACTGGCAGGAAGTCTTCCTTCTCCATGTTCTCCCAATTGTTGTAGTGCACTGCCGCGTTGATCGCCCATTGATCATCGGCAATCCGACTGTACACTTGCTTTCTAACCGTTTCTTTTTCGGTGAACTCTGCGACTAGTTCTTTTTGGTCCCACGAACGAGCGGCTCGCCCAGCCAGATTGAGTACATCTTTGTACTCTGACATCGCGGGGAACAGCCAATCGTCTAATTGCCACACCATCCGGGAGTTATAAGGGATTTTGGCACCCAATGCATCGCAGACACTTTCAAAAACGTCCTCGGTACTCCTACGAAGTTTGAAGGCCGCTTCCTTCACGTCGCCTTTGTCCAAATCAACCTGAATTTGGTCCCACAACTCCGTCTGGCCGCGCGTACTAGGCCCATCATCGACGGTCCAGGACGTGAATTCGATTATTTGATTAGGTCGGACCACCCGTTCTTGTTTCAATTGAGACGCCCATGTTTTGTCGTGAGTAGTGATAATAAATTGACAATGACCGAACTGGTCGTTGATCAAGCTGCACAATTCTCGCCGATGGCCAGCGTCAACCGACATCATCACGTCGTCTAGTACAATCACATTCAGATTAGGGTTAGTAACCTCTTCATTGAGGGCCAGGAATAAACACACACCCATGCTATCCTGATGACCCTCGCTGTGCAGCGCGTGAGGCGGATGGGTCCCGCGGCCCATAAAATCAACCTCAAAATTTAGCGATGCGCCGTTCGGACGCAACCCTGCGTTGAAATATTGGCTTTCATGGTCGTGCAGAGCGTTGTACAAGCCTACGAACCGGTCAGAAACGCGAGTGTACAAGCCTTCCAGAAGAGTGTCACGTGCTTTCTCATATTCTGACAAAAGAATATTGGAGCGTTGGGCAAATAGCCGAGCTTCGTTGTGGTCGATTATCCTATTTTCGACGACCCTGTAGCTCTCTTGCAACTTCGTCAAAGTGTCCCACGCCGTCTGCTCTACCGTGGACTCCGGCACCGAGTCCTCTACGAGTAACTCTACTTGATTGAGCAGATCACTCATGCTGTCTGGTGCGAACAATGTGCTCACCATATCGGCCGTGAAATCTCCACCAAGGTAAAGTCCCACCGGTTCATTTAGAGCGGTGATAAAGTTCGTGAACTGCGCATTCCAACTTTCTAACGCTGCCTTTTCTGCGTCGAGACCCTCTATCTGAGCAGCGTTCACGCCACTAAGCAACGCATTAATCTGAGCAACTAGCGGTCTTGCCAACCCCGCCAAGGATTCAGCAGATGTGTCTATGCTGGTTTTCTTTGCTTGAGCTTCGTGGGCAGCCGCAATCCTAGCGTCTAGGTGAGACCTCAGATCTCCCTGGGGCCACGTGGCTCCGCAGACGGGGCATTCCAAAGTTGACTCGTCAACAAACTGGCTTGCGCATTGGGTCAACTCCAGGCGCTCGATCTCGGCAAGCAACTCAGGATTATCACGGAGTTCAGTAATTGTCGTTCTCAATGTCATGTCATGGGTCGCTTGTGGCCCGCTGTGGATCATTTCCGTGCGCTGACGTAGGTTTGCCACGTATCGCCGTAATAAATCTTTGTTGACCTGTTCCCCATCCGTTGCGTTGGCAGCGGGAGGGGAAAGAGCCTGTTTGAAATCAGACGATCTGATGATGCTCAGTGGTTCTCCACCTAAATGTGCCCGGGCTTCATTCACGGCATCCAGTAAGCCAGGATCGCTGTAATTGGGAAGTGTAAGGGTTGCGTTGACCTCTTGCTTGGCCGTTTCGATTGCCTTTCGGGATGCCGTTGCATTTCGAGTCAGCGTCGTTTTGGCACTGCGCAAGCTTGACCTTACTTTTTCCACATCGTCGAGTCGCAACAACGCCTGGATCTCATCCGCTCGTGTCCCGGCCTCTGCAGTGATGTAACGTAGGATATCTCTCCGAGTCAATATGACCCCACCCTTGTTGATGGAGTCACCTATTGTGACCAACACCGGTTTAACGCCATCGGGGCACATCAACTTATCTGGCTGGCTCATGCGTCGTTCGATCGCCACTGGATCAGCCACACCGTCCAAACGTACAACCGCCGACACGCTGGCATTTTCAGGTGCATGATCAATATGAGGGCCATGCCTGTTCAAAGTGATGCCTTGCGTGCCCGGACCCGTCAAACGCGAAATCCGACCCGTAAATAGGAAATCGATGGCGTCTACTACACAGCTTTTCCCCGCACCGTTCGGGCCCCATATCACCGAGTTGGCCCCGTCAAACGTGAGGATAGTATCTCGAAGACCGCGGACGTTCTTTATCGTCAAATTTAGCAATTGCATCTATTGGTCCGCTCCGGTTTGCAGCGTGCTTGCTACCTTTTCGGCGTCCACCAAGCGATTGGCGTCCACCAAGGATTTTAGTCGTGCCAATACATCGGCGTCGAACGCAGGATCTTGTGATAATCCTTCAATCGCTTTTGCCAAGATCTGATCAACCAGACTGGATCCTTTTTCTTCTTCAGGCATGCCAGCTCCCAAAGTCATCGTTGTGCTCGGTTAAGGATTCACTAGTAGCGGGGAAATTTCAGCGGGTCTCACGGCGCAGGTCAATTTAGGGTAGCATGGCCATCCCCATATAGTTCACCCATCACAATCGTACGTTTAGCCCAAATCCACCGAAAGGATCTGGTCACTCCGACAAATAGGCTTTCATTCCGGTTATGCGTTTTCGAAGCCGCTGTCCTCGAATTTTAGGCTTCGGCTGTTTTCTATAACGATCCGTACAACGTGCTCGGGAGTGCCGTCCGGAATATTGGCTTCGATTTCCAAAGTTAGGTTTACATCTGCCCCCATCAGGCCGGAAAGATGAGCGACCACCTCATCGGCTATCAGGCCGGCGTCTCTTCCGACACGGGTAGGATCCAGCTTGACCGACCCATGGTAGCGTCTCGCTTTGGGTTGTTCCGGAGGCGACTCCGCCTGCTCATTTGAAAGCTCACGCATTTCCCCTGAGTGGTCGGTCCGTTGATAACTGGCGCTCTCAGACGGCTTGGGCGTAGCTTCGGAGGCCTGGGCCTCGGAGTCGAGTTGACGGCGCGTAACGTCAGGGCGGACCAGGAGGCCGGAATCGTGCTCCAACAGTACGGCTCGTGCTCCGTGGTGCAGACCCTGATACCTCTTCGAACGATCATCGTAGTCGTCGGCGTATGCGAAAGAATCCTGCTCCCACGTCATCAGGGACAATCCGTTTCCGATGGCTTGGAGCAACACCGCCGGTTCCTTGAGCCGGGGCAGGTAGATGTAGCGCGCAAAGTCATCCAACAATTGCCGTATCGCAACGTGGTTGCCACGCCATAGCGGTATTCGGTCCAGCTCCATACGCAGGCGTGTGCCGGCGAAACTGTTGACCAGCAGTTCGTCGTTGAGCATCCGCCGACCGGCTCGTTCGGCCAGCGCTCCGTGCCCGGTCAATCTGATGGCGCTCAACTGAACTTCCGACTGTGGGGTGGATTGTGTCGGAACCACCAGCCACTGGTACGTCTCCCCAATGCGGGCGACCACGGCGTCTTCCGCAGCAGTCTGCTGGACCTCGGCCTGGCGCACTTGGTGAGGCGGAAGGTCGAGAGTTTCTTTGTCGGCGATTATGGATTTCCAGGCCAGGTATCGTCTGATGGCCTCCTCCAAGTCCTGCAATCGGGTGTCGTCAGCCGCCAGGAAGGCAAGGGCGTTCCTGAACAGACGCGGAGTATTGCCTCTAGATTCCAGTATGGATTGGGCGGCGGCGATTGCACGACTGTCGGATGTTCCTTCCCGTGTATGGGGGTGACTGGGACCAAGCACCACTAGACTCGCATCAAGATTGTCCTGGACTTCATGGCCAGACGAGGGAAAGACATGGATGCGATTGAAATCTCCACGGCTGCGAAGGTCCGCATCCAGTCGCCTTTTGATCTCTTGGTCGACCTCGTCCCGATTTCGCCGGTACTCTTCCGCGCGGGCTTCAGCCAGCGTGGCAACCGTCGGTTGGGTGGAGTACCAGTACCGAGAGCCATCCTGGTACAAGTAGGTGGCGGAGGCGCCCAGTCGCCGCATCGCATCCCCGAACACTGCTGCCGGCTCACCAGGGATAACGCAGCCGAGTTTGATGCGTCGATCCTCCAACCCCTGGTTGGCTGCCGCAGGTATGGGCGCTGATCCCAGATAGATTGATCGGGCCACCCTACGGCAGGCTCCGTATCGGCCCAGGTTGGGCACTTCCCCGTCAATGCGGAGGGGCAACGCATTCGCGCCATCGATGTCGCGCTCTATCACTGGGATCCAGTTGTCGGGCAGGTACCGTGTTAGCTCGAACTGCACCCGTGGATCATCCAAGGGTACATTGGCGGGCAAAATCAGCGGATTCCGGTCCCCCTTCTCCCACAGGCTGTGAATCACCGATGCCATCAGCCGCAGGACGCCGCGGGTTCGCTGGAAACTTTGCAACGTGGACCAGTCAGAATACAGTCGCTCGAAGACCTCCGGGTGGATGGGGTAAGCATCTCGGATCCGCTTTTCGTAGTCCGGCTCTGCGCAATCAGGAGGGAACTCCTGCTGGTTGCCGCGGTAAAGGTCGCCAAAAGCGCGGGCCACGTTGTCCCGGGTTACAAAGTTGGCCTGAGCCATGATCGGCTGGAACAGGCGACGGCGCACGATCTCGAAACTCTCCTCGGCGTTCGCCGGTCGCCAGGAAGAGTCCACCCGTCCTATCACGTTACGAAGGCGACTCAGTGCCGCTCTGCCTCTAAGTCCCCCTACCTCGACGTCGTCGGTCTGTGGTTGTTGAGAATCGTTGGTATCTGATGCCGGCAGGCTGATCACCAACAGGCAGTTGTTGGCCAGCTTGGCCGATTCCGACAGCGCCTGAGCAAAGGTGAACTGGGTCTCGAAACTTCCCGCTGGAAGATCTCCCTCGTCATGAAGTTGACGAGCATAGGCGACCCATTCGTCAATCAGGATGAGCGAGGGACCATATTCGTTCAGCAGTACTCGCAGGGCGTCGCCAGGGTTCGTAGCTCGCTCATCGTCGGCTTGTATCCGCTGGTAAGCTTTGCGAGCCTCGGACAATCCACCGGTGGCATATCCCAATTGCCAGGCCAGTTCTCCCCAAAGGGTACGCACTTCAGTGCCGTCAGCCTTGACCACCGGATTGCCCGGGGAGATCCGGTTGCCGACCAGGACTACCCGGTTCACCGCTGGCAGCTCGGAAACGCTGGTCTCCTGCGCCAACGTATCCATGCCTGACAGATCGCCCACTGGCGCTCCGGAAAAGAGATGATAGAGGGCCAGCATTGAGTGCGTCTTGCCACCGCCGAAGTTCGTCTGCAACTGGACCACCGGGTCACCGCCATTGCCGACCAACCTCAGCATTGCTCCGGTCAGGAGTCGTTTCAGGCTTTCCGTTACATAGGTGCGGCGGAAGAATTCAGCTGGGTCCAGGTATTCGGGAGATCCCTCGCCCAGATGAACCTGCCACAGGTCCGCAGCGAACTCTGCCTGTTGGTAATGTCCCGTGGCCACGTCCTGGTGAGGGTTGACCACCTCGCGCCATGGAGGAAGGGTTCCCGTGGCCGCGCTCTCGATGGTGGTGCCGGAGGTCCGGCGCCGTTGCGCCCGGGCCTGCTCATCGAAGCGTATCCGGAGCAGCTCCATCTTGGAAGCCTCGACCTCTACGGCCTCCGGCGCGGAAACAGCGGTCAACAGCCGGTGTGTGGAGTCGAGCGCTCGGTAGGTGTCGTCGCTGGAGAATTGTTCCTGATGGGCCCAGCGGTTGCGGACGTCCCGCAGCTCGCTCACCAGGCTGCGTTCCGCATGTCCAAGGGTGTCGCGGTAGACGTCATTCCACGAATCCCACATGACTTTCAGCAGCGCCGCGGCGTCCATGTGGTGGAAGGAGTGTTCCCGGTCCCTGATCGGCTCACCCAGGATATGCTGCAGTTCCCGAATAGCTTCGTCCTTATAGCGATTGCCGAACTCACGCGCAGCGAACGGAGCCAGCCCGTCCTTGAGCGATTCCATCGCTTTGCCCACCCGCTCTTGATTGGTGATGGCCATCGTCTTACTCCTGGCTGAACATGGTGCCTTGCTGGACCCGGGTAACCTGCCGCGTCAGCCTGACCATCTCCGGCCAACTCTGCACCAGCGCGTTGTAGCCCAGCGCTTCCTGGGCGCGGTTCTTCTGCTCACAGATGCGGTAGAGACGATAAGCCAATTCCCGGGCGGCTTCCGCGTTGGGTCCCAACGCGGCCATTAGCTCGGCGGCGGTTTCTTCCCCTTGGTCCAGAACGCGTACCAGATGATGGACCGATTCCCAAATGGTGAGCCTTTGCTCCTTTTCGGGGTCCCAATCATCCGGTAACTCATCTGATTTGAGGAGGCGAACCCTGCCTGCGGCTGCATCAAGGATGCCTGCTTCCACCATTCCAGAAACGCTGGTGTTCTTGGCTGTTGATAGCGTCTCAGCGGCACCGTATTCGCCCTGGTCAAAACCTGATTGCTCGAACCAGGCCAGAGCCCAGCGAGTTTCGGCGTCGAAGTCTCCCGCTTGTTCAGCAAGCACTTCATCAAGGGTTTGGTTGATGAGGGATAAGGCCTCCCGCACCGTTACGGCCTCGCCGCTAGAGTCCAGCACCCGCGCATAACGAGTGAAAATCGCCATGCCGGGTCCAATGGAGGCCTGCGCTAGGTCCACCGGAGCGATACTGCCCTGCTGCATCTTGTGAAGGGCATCGGGCAATTCTGATTTGAGGGCTTCAATAAATTCCCGACGTGTTGCGACAGGCGCATCGGCGGAAAGCGGGCGACAGACCAGAATGATGCTTGAAGCCAGGGCATTGGTGCCCATTCCAACCATCCGGTACTGCTGTTCGCTACGTATAGGCCAAGTGCCGCTGATACCGAAGCCCGCTTGGATTACCGCATCCAAGAATGTTGCCCAACCAGTATTGACGACGCCCGATTCACCCTTCCTTTCGGACTGTTTAAAGGCGTAGTAGATCGTAACAGGGCAAGTCGGATGCGATTGTTCGGCAAGCCGCTGCATTGCCGAGGTCATACCATATAGAAAGAACGCTTCCGCCTGCTCTTTGCTTCCATGACGGTAAGGTGTCGCTACCAACTCTTCCGCCTTGGGCACTGTCATGGTGGCAAACACATCCGGGAATACCTTTTGCAAGGAACGCCTCAGCCACACATAGAAGAAGTCCGATAGATCAGCGTACCCGATGTTGTCATAATAAGGAGGGTCGGTTGAAATGATCTTCCCAGTGGCCAGCTGACTAGCTGTGGCATTTTGCGCCGAAGCATGGCCGACGCCACGCTGAGGTAGTGTCGCAACGCATTTGGCAATGAACTCTGTCGCGGGACCGAAACCGCCCACCACGTGATTCAAAATCGCTGCTTCTGGGAAATCCCATGTCATGGCGATTGCTTGTTTTCCGAATAGATTCATACCCTTTTCATTACTGGGGACCCATCGAGTGCAGGAGTTCGAAAAATCGGCACACCGGTCAACAGCAAATGCCAGATACACTCCAACCGCATCCGCGTAGGCCGTTGCACCTATCCCGCCATCCTGCAAGGCTGCACCGTCGTCTGGTACGCCCGCCGCCACGGCATGTTGTCGGACAAGGTCCCGCGCTTCCGTCACCAGGTCAGAGAAGGTGGTCAGCGCCATTGCTTGGCGCTGGGTGAAGAGATCTCCGAAGGTATTCAGCCCATAGTTCGGCGTTTTGAAATCACGCGGATTGTCGGGCAATGCGATATCCGGCATCCATTCGGGACGCGCTTCTTGTACGATTTCTGCATGTTCGGAGGTGGGAGGGAGATAGAGTCGACCGCGGTCACCTTCGGCTACGATCGCCATCAAACGTGTACCCATGCGTCCTGCCTTGCCTTCGGTACGGATGTGGTCGTATGGCACTGGTACGCCTGACATCAAACATAGAAAAGCGCTACGTTTACCTGCCGTCGTCCCCAGCTTCGCTGATGCTGGTGGCATGCCTGTCTTGACTGTGAACCAGAAGGCACTATCGTCGATCACCGGTTCTACATAAGACTCCTTGCCCTTCCTGTTGGAGAGCACAAAAGTTGACACTAGCGGCACGTCCACGGTAGCGAAGGCCGGATTGGGGCTCTTCACGGTGCGCGCCCACAGCCAGGCGATGACGGTTAATTTGCGGCCTTTATACTGTTCTAAATCCGGACGCTCGCGGACCATCTCCTCGGAAACGTCCACCTTTGGGTACAGATGCCCAATGCGCTTTTCGGCCTCGTCCCGCATCCATTGTCCGTAGAACCGCACATCCTCGGCGAGTCCTGCCGCACCCTTCCACGCAGCGTCAGTCGAGCCTTTGCCCTGTAGGGTATCAGGGTTGACCGGTGACCTCCCTTCGAACTTGGGCGGTATTTCGATCATGGCCTTGTTGATGAGTACGGCCACCGGGTTCAGGTCACTGGCGTAGGCTTCGAGGCCCAACCGCTGTGCCTCCATTGGTATGCTTCCGCCGCCGGCGAAGGGATCATGGAAGGCGGGGAGACGGTCAGGGTTGAATAACTCCGACGCTGTGGGGTGATCTTGGTTGTCTTCGCAGGCGCGTCGCCAGCTCTTGCGAATCTCTTCGCGTGCTGTTTCGAGGACCGCCTCGTTGGTGGTATTTCCCCACTTGACCAACTCCTCAATTATTCCGAACAGGCGTTGACGCTCGATCGACTGGGCTTCCTCAGTACAAAAAAGCTCAGGACACGACGACGGGTCATCCACCATTTGGGCAAAGATCACCGCCCGAGCTGACGCCAACGGGCGCCGTGCCCACCATAAGTGCAGGCCGCGTGGATGAGACCCTATGCCAGGCATTTTTTCATGCGCCGCCGCTGCGTTTATGGCTACCAGTGGCAGAGCGACTTCGATAAGTTTTTTGCGGGTTGTAATCATAGTCATTAGCAGACCTATCTGGGGGGTAGTTGGAAGCCAACGGGGTTCGCGTCGATCAGATCGGTAGCGTGGCCAATAGCCATGGCTACTACAAAGCCGGGATTCTCGCTGAAAAAGGCAGCGGGTTTACCGTGGTCGTCTACGATAGGATTCCCTCTCCTATCTACGATAGGTTCCCGTAAGGGCGTTGGGTAGTTTGCGACGATGCCTGCGACTCGGAGCTCAGTCTGAGGTTGACCATTTGGTACAAAGACAACCGGGCCACCGCTGAATCCCCTGTTCCCGTGACCGTCAATAAAGAAACGCGTGGGGTTCCCGAAAATCAAAGCGCTGATAATCCCTGTTTTCACGAACGGCATGGGGAAATCTCGGTTCATGTTCTCTGCTCCGCCATCCCAGCCGAACGGAAAGCCGAGAAAATAGACCGTCTGCCCATAGGCTAATCCAGCGGCAGACGCTTCCAGTGGATACATCGGGGCCAGTTGGATCGGACACGATAGGACAGCCACATCCACATCGCTATTACCAATGCCGACAACATCTACGGTAACGTTCTTCCACTGATTTTCGTGGAAAACTGCGATCGTGTCACCGGAAGCGACGCCATCCACCACATGACGAGCCGTTACCAGGTACTGTCTGCTCGCTCGGTCGATGGCGAAAGCCGTTCCTGTTGCATCGCCGCGCTTGATGTGGAACGTTCGTTGAATTGCGTTAGTCGTTATCACGGATCCCCGCCCTGATTCAATTCCATTTCTGCGGCCGCGTGAGCACGTAGCCGTCGGCCTTGGTAACCTGCGGCGGGAATTGGCTGTCTCGCAGCGCGTCGCGGCCAATGGTGAAGAAAGCCGATGCTGCGTTGCGGAGACCGGCGGAATGACGGCCCGGTGGGAATGCGACAACGATCCGTTTCTGGGGATAGCGCCGTCGCACCTCGCGTATGGGACCGGCCAGGTCGCCGTCGCCGGAGACGACGATGGCGGTGTCAAACACGTCGTCCTGTGCGTCGCCCAGTAGTTCAACCGCGATGTTCACGTCGGTGGTCTTCTCTTCATAGATTTGCCAGATGGTACCGCAAGCTGCGCAATGTTGCTGTTTCGCTACAAAATATCCCTTGTGGATATGGAGGTCCGGGAGAGTTTCCAGAGCTTCCAGGTAGGTGTTCTGCCGCAACGGCTTGTCCGGATCGTGGGGTTCCGCGAAAATCCCCGCGGTGAAATAGCGAACCAGGACCAATCGCTGTCCCGTCCTCAGGAATTGCTCGGACAGGCGGCGCAGGTCCAGCCAGTAGTAACGCCGCCAACGCTTTGATCGGAGGCCGTAGTACAGGTTGAACCCGTCCACATAAACTGCCACGCGCCTTGTCATGGCTTACTCTCGCGGGCAGGGTATACGTCCAAGACGATTGGCCCGTTTGGAGTTGACGCTCTGCTTGCGATGATGGTAACGTAATATCTACCACCCCAGCGATAGCATCGCTGGGCCGACGTCCTGCAAAGGACGTCTCTTTTTTGTGCCCTCGCCAGGCTCATGACGGCGTCTCGGCTTTGGCCAGCAGTTCCGGCAGGTCGTAATTGACGCTGGTAACGCCGAAGTCCGGCTCACGCCGGAAAGGCTGCCGAATATAGTTGACCCGGTCGGCTCCGGCATCCTGGAATTCCACGATGGCGAGGATATAGTCATCCGGCTTGTTCAACGAGGTGAGGATCTCGTTCTTCGTGACCGTGACAGTTGCGGCTCCTGGCGCTCTCCCCTTCACCTCGATAAAGCGAAGTTTGCCGGTCCCTGGAACTCGGCTCTCGATGTCGTAGCCGAGCTTGTCGAATTCTCGGTCCACGGGGTCGAACCCCAATCCCTTCTCGACCTGTATTACTGCTGCTCTGGCGCGGGCCGCGGCAGCCTGCGTGTCCCGGGCTGGCGCGGTTGCGGCCGAGCCCGACATCTTCCGAAGCAGTCCGGCCGGTACGATCAGCGCTCCGCCCAGAACCACCGGAGGCAACGCTGCCAACTGCCGCTCGCGCTGGATCTCATCCATGCGCCGTTGCAGACGTTGCTGGAGTTGGTCGGCGCGCCGGCGGGTTTCATCAGAGTTGAGGCGGGCGTTGGTTTTGCCGGCACGCTCCTGCTCCTGCAGTTCGGTCGCCCGGTGATCCCAGTAGGCGATTTCTTTGGTCAGGCGATCCTTGACCTGGGCTTCGGTTTTGGCCAGCAACTCAAGCTTCCGGGACCGGACCTCTTCAAGATGCTGGGGAACCGCATGGGAGATGGCGAAGCCGACCGCCTCCGTCTCAACGTCGGCTGTGATCCAGCCGCACTCGGGTCGGGCGAGCACCGCGGCCGCGTTCGGCTCGCCGTCCTGCAGAGGGCGGTAATCGAGATAAGGGGCGTAGTCCTGGCTAACGGAGTTGCCGTCGCTGTCCATTCCTATATAGAGCGCCTTCTTGGAGATGGTGTGCTGCTCCCCGGAACGGGTTCTGCTGCCGTCCTGGATACTGTGCTCCAGGTAGATGAGGATGTGCGGCTGGTCACCGGCATCGGCATCGTCCACCAGTACGGAGCCCTGCCGGAGCAATCCGCGGTGCCGCTCCAGGATCAGGTCTATGGTTGCGTCCAGGAGGGGATGCCCCGGGCACAGGAACACAGCCGGGGTACCGTTTGGCGGCGCCATTAGAGACTTTTCGAAGGTGACGCGTTCGTATCTGGACACCACCGGATCCCCCAGGCCCATCTGGCGGCCCCGTTCGCGTACCTGAGCCGGCACGTGGCTGATCTGGTAGCGCCGGTGCTCCCGCTCCCGGATTCTCCCGCCCAGATTGTTGAAGGCCTCGATGAAAAACGATTCCACGTAATGCGGCTGCATTCTCCTGGCCTCGGCCCGTTCCATATCCTCATGGATCCGGAGAACCTGGCTGGTATCCATGACATCGCGAGCCAGAGCCGATTCTTCAATGAGATCCTGGACCTGCCCCCGGTCGAAAGCCTCGCTCACCTCTCGCGTCAGGCGCTCCCGAACGTCCGTCTGCTCGCCGTACCGGATGGCTTCCAACAACAGCTCGCGCAGGGGTTTGCCTCCGTATTGCAGCCGTCCCAGCACGTCGAACACCTGGCCGCCCAGCGCCTGCCTGGCTTCATCCAGTTTGGTCAGCAGTGTCTGGTAAACGTCGCCTTCCCGGGTGCCCTCTGCAATGAGGTTCCACAGGTGGCAGACTTCGGTCTGGCCGATGCGGTGAATGCGACCGAAGCGCTGTTCAATGCGGTTTGGATTCCACGGAAGGTCGTAGTTGACCATCAGGTGGGCGCGCTGCAGGTTGATGCCCTCTGATGCTGCGTCGTTGGCCAGCAGTATCCGTATACCGGGGTCGTTCAGGAAGGACTCCTGGATCTGTCGCCGGCCCTGTCGCCCGACGCCCCCGTGTATCATCACCACGGAGTCTTCGCGGCCCAGCAGGGTGGTTATCTTGCGGTGCAGATAATTCAGCGTATCGCGATGTTCGGTGAAGATAACCAGCTTCTGCTGTGGTGAGGGTATGGGAAAGCTGACCGCCGGCGTCCCTCCTTCATGTGTCCCGTTTACCAGGGGCGGAACCCCATCCTCCACTGAGGCGAAGAGTCTTTGCAGTAGGTCAGCCAACTCCCGCCACTTGCGGTCCTCGCCGCTCTGGCGCACCGTGTGGGCCAATGATTCCAGCCGGCGCAGGGTATTGATCTCAGTTTCGAGCTCTTCCACCGTGCGGGCCGTGGTGGCCTGGTCGAGCACCTCATCCTCCACGACCAGGAGCTCTTCTGGGGGAGCGTCTTCCAGATCCTCAATATCGTCCGGATCCAGTAGAGCGAAACCACGGCTGAGGACGGCCGACACCGACGATCCGCGTTGCGGTTGCC
Organism: SAR202 cluster bacterium bin87; assembly: GCA_002238825.1. Classification (GTDB taxonomy): domain Bacteria; phylum Chloroflexota; class Dehalococcoidia; order Lucifugimonadales; family UBA3495; genus Bin87. Next base: position 14,091 of record MPNC01000031.1, read on the forward strand.
TCAATTCTTCCAGGCGGTTCTCCAGACGCTCCTTGCGTCGGCGCAGGGATTGGTAAATGGCGTCCGGCGAAGACGCCAACCTGCGTTGGAGAATGGTCAGTGCGAAGCCAACCGTCCCTGCCCGACGGTCATTCTGCAAGGCTTCGGCCCGGTTGAAACCTTCCTTCACGTAGTCCGTAACTTCGCTATAGAGTTGCGCCTCACCGTCGGATAGCCGGTACGGTACGGCGTATGCTTTCCGCTCGGGAAACAGGGGTGTCGCGTCGAACTTGTACAGGTTTTCCTTGACCATCCGGCGCATCAGGTCCGAGACGTCCGCCGTGTGGACGCCGTCGCGGAAGCGGCCTTCGAACCGGTCGGGGTCCAGGAGGGCCATGAACAACTGGAAATCCTCTTCCTTGCCGTTGTGCGGCGTGGCGGTCAACAGCAGGAAGTTGCGGGTGCGCGTCGATAGGAGCTGCCCCAGATGGTACCGCTTGGTATATCTGACCTCGCCTCCGAAGAAGGAGGCCGACATCTTGTGGGCTTCGTCACAGATCACCAGGTCCCAGGCGCTGTCACCGGCATTGAGCAGGTCCTGGACCGCCTCGTCGCGCGCCAGCTTGTCCAGGCGCGCGATGGCCAGGGGCGTTTCCACAAACCAGTTGCCGGTGCGGGCGGCTTCCAGTTTGTCATTGGTCATGATTTCGAAGGGCAACTGGAACCTACGGTAGAGTTCATCCTGCCACTGCTCGGCCAGACTGCCCGGACACACCACCAGACAACGCTCCAGGTCTCCCCGGACGATGAGCTCTTTGATCAACAGGCCAGCCATGATGGTCTTGCCGGCTCCTGGGTCGTCCGCCAGTAGGAAGCGGAGGGGCTGGCGCGGCAGCAGCGCCTCGTAAACCGCCGTGATCTGGTGGGGGAGCGGATCTACAATAGAAGTGTGCACCGCCAGGACGGGGTCAAAGAGATGCGCCAGACCAATACGCTGCGCCTCGGAAATGAGGCGGAACAAATCACCGTCGGCGTCAAATGACCAGGGCAGTCCCTGCTCTACGACGTGCAGTCCAACCTCATCGTCGCGGTACAGCAGCCGGATTCCCGCCAGGCCGGTGTCGGGAACTTTGTAGGTGAGTTCGACGGCGGAATCACCGAACCATTTGGCGGTGATCACTTCGACGTCGCCGTCCGCGATCACGCCTCGGACCAACGCGCCGGCCGTCAGGCTTTCCAACGAGGCCATGTATTATTCCCGTCAACTGGATGCTCAACATCGTACCGCACTTGATGTTGACTATCAACTCAACGTACAATAGAATCGACTGGAGGAGGCGAAAGATGGAATTCCCAGAGCGCCTGCGAACGCTGCGCCGGGAAGCTCGGCTGAGCCAGCGCGAGCTGGCCGAGCGGGTGAGCGTCGATTTCACCTACCTCAGCAAGATCGAAAACGCACGGGTGGAACCGCCCAGCGAGACCGTTCTGAAGAGCATCGCGCGCGAATTGGCCAGAGAGCTGGAATTGGACGAAACGGAGTTGGCCGACGAATTGATCACCCTGGCCGGCAAGATACCGTCGGACCTGGCGGAGACATTGGCCCGTAATCCGGGAGCGGTTCGTTTTCTCCGTTCCCTGGGCCAGGATGTGCGGTCGGCAGAAGAATGGCAAAGCCTGATACATGAGCAGGAAACAGAACAATGATGACGAGCAAGTTCTTGGCGGACGCCGAAATCGAGCGGCGGGCAAACCGTCTGTTGGGCCGGTACGAAGTTGGATACGGGCCAATCAGCAGTGCCCCGATACCGGTGGAACGCATCCTGGAGGATGTCCTCGACCTGAGCATCCTGTGGGACGCCATACCGGAAGAACCGGGCCAGTCCATCCTGGCCGGTCTCGACCCCAACAACAAAACCGTGGTGTTCAACGAGTCGAGGCTGGCGCTGATCGAGGAGACGCCGGGTTTGTACAACACGGTGCTGGGCCACGAAGCGGGGCATTGGGAAGCCCACGTGGATCCGGCGCTTCTGGACCAGACCCCGCTGCCGCACTTTGAACGGCAATTCGGTTGCCTGTTTCGAGGGTCTGGTCCTGGCCAGCATCCCCGGGAAAGGCAGGCGCACAAGTTCATGGCCTTTTTGCTCATGCCTACCTCCTTGCTACTGGAAACCATTCAGGGCATTGATCTGCTCAATTGGTCCAACCTCTACCGGTTGCGAGATCTGTTCCAGGTAACCATCACGGCGCTTACGGTGAGGTTGACCAGGCTCAACCTGCTGTACGTGGCCGATGACAAGCAGTTGTTTCCATCACGCCAGGAGTATGAGGGCCAAATGCGGTTGGCTTTCTGACCGAAAGTGAAGCGACGCAGACCGGTGGGCACGCCGCATTCCTCACTGGCAACAGATGGCGCGTGTTTCATGACAAGGAGATATGACGAGATGAGACTGTGCGCTCAATACGTGACGAAACAGGGGCAGAGGGTTGCTTGCGACCGTCGTTGCCTGACCTTCTATTGCGGGCAACACGGAGGATTGGATGCTCATCCATCGCGCAGCCTCAGCCTCAACACCCCCTGCCGCTGCTTACGGTTCGTAGCCGGTAGGGAGTGACCATGAAATCGCTGGACTCCGCCCGCAATATTCTGCGGCACAAAATCGCCACGAGGAGCAAACCATAGTGTACACGGTTGACGGTAACACTCAGCTCAGCGCCAACGACCTGGTGAACCACCTGGCCTGCCGGCGCCTGACGGAACTAAATCTGAAGGTCGAGGCCGGCCTCCTGGCCAAGCCGAACGGTTGGGATCCTGAGTTGGAGCTGCTGCGCGACCGGGGCCTGGCCCATGAGCAGGCGTATATCGGGCATCTGCAGGAACAGGGTTGTCAGGTGACAACCATTGAAGGCGTGGCGGTGGAAGATGGCCCGCTTGCTGCCACCGTCGGCGCCATGCGGTCCGGAGACCAGTTCATTTACCAGGCGGCCCTCCGGCACGACCGTTTCGCCGGCCGTGCCGACATCCTGCGCCGGGTGGATGTTCCCAGCGCGTTGGGTGAATGGTCCTACGAGGTGATTGACACCAAGCTGGCCCGTGAAACCCGCGGCGGCACGATCCTGCAGTTGTCGTTGTATTCGGACCTGGTCGGCGCTTTGCAAGGGATGCAGCCTGAATATATGCACGTGGTGGCGCCCTGGACCGAGTTCGAGCCTCAGCAGTACCGCGTCGATGATTATGCCGCCTACTATCGGCTGATCAGGATGATGCTGGAGTCGTCTGTTGACCAAGTCGACCTCCCCGGCGTTTACCCCGATCCAAAAGGACACTGCGACATTTGCCGTTGGCGCGATCAATGCGCGGCGCGGCGACGGGCGGACGATCACCTGTGCCTGGTGGCCGGAATATCTTCCCTGCAAATCTCCGAGTTGGTCGAGCAAAACGTTGCGACCACCAGCAGTCTCGCGGTTGAGCCCCTGCCCATTTCCTGGAAGCCGAACCGCGGCGCTGAATCGAGTTACGTGAGGGTCCGTGAACAGGCGAGAGTTCAGGTGGACAGCCGGGATAAGACGATACCGGTTTATGAGACTCTGGTCCCTGAGGCGGAAAGCGGCCTGGCTCTGCTGCCCGAACCGTCGCTGGGAGATATTTTCCTGGACCTGGAGGGCGATCCCTTCGTCGGGCGCTCCGGTCTGGAATACCTGTTCGGCTACTTGACCATTGACGAGGCGGGGCAGGAGGAATACGGCGCGCTGTGGGGATTCACTGCAGCGGAGGAGAAGCGCAACTTCGAGGGTTTCGTCGACTGGGTGATGGCCCGCTGGGAGCAATACCCTGACCTGCACATCTATCATTACGCGCCCTACGAACCCAGCGCGCTGAAACGGCTGATGGGCCGCTACGCCACGCGCGAAGATGAAGTGGACCAAATGCTTCGCGCCGGGTTGTTCGTTGACCTCTACCGGGTGGTGCGCGGCGGGCTGCGGGCCGGTGTCGAGACCTACTCCATCAAACAATTGGAACAGTTCTATGATTTCACCCGGCAGGTATCGCTCAGCGAGGCCAACTCGGCGCTGTTCACCTTGTCCCGTCTTCTGGAATTCGGGGACGGAGACGCCATTGCCGACGCACACCAAGAGGCCGTTGCCGGCTACAACCGGGATGATTGCGCCTCGGCTCGTCATCTACGCCACTGGCTGGAGGACATACGGAGCCAATTGGTGCATAAAGGGGCTGTGATCGAAAGGCCTGTACCGGGGGACGGCCAGCCGTCGGAAGCAATCAGCGAGCGGCAGTTGATGATCCAGGCCCTTGCCGAGCGCATCGCCGGAGACGTGGACCCCTTTGGAACTGATCTGGATCCTGGGGGATATGGGCGATGGGTACTGGCCAACGTGCTGGACTGGCACCGGCGGGAAGAAAAAGCCACCTGGTGGGAGTACTTCCGGCTGAGTGAACTTCCGGCGGAGGAACTGACGGATGAGCGCGCCGCGCTATCCGGTCTGGAGTTCATCGGCAAGGTGGACGCCGCTGGGCGAACGCCGGTTCATCGTTACCGATTCCCGGTGCAGGAGACCAACCTGCGGAGCAACCTGGGCTTGCGGGCCGCTGGGGGCGATGACCTCGGTACATTGGTGTCGATTGACGCGGAGAATCTTACGGTCGACATCAAGAAGCGGCGCAACACCGCTGATGTCCACCCGGCAGCGGTGTTTGCCCATGACCTCGTAAACACAAAAGTCATACAGGACGCTCTGTTGCGCTTGGGCGAGTACGTGGCGGACCACGGCATCGCAGGGGATGGGCCGTACCGGGCGGCCCGCGATCTGCTACAGCGTGAGGCTCCGCACCTCGGGAATGAACCCATTCGCGGGCACGGCGATAGCGCGCTGGATGCGGCTCTACGCATCGCGGGCACGGCGGACTTTGGCGTCCTGCCCATACAGGGACCGCCCGGTACCGGAAAGACGTACACCGCCGCCCGGATGATCTGCGAATTGGTCCAAAAGGGCAACCGAGTCGGAATCACCGCCAACAGCCACAAGGTCATCACCAATCTGTTGGACGAGGTGATGCTCGCGGCCGGGGAACGCGGCGTCGACCTGCGTGCCGTACGCAAAATCACTGATGAGCCCGACGAAAAACCGCCACCAGGAGTGACACTGACGAAAGACAACGGGCAGGTGTTCCAGGAACTCCGCGGCGCCTGTCAGGTTGCCGCCGGAACCGCCTGGCTGTGGGCCCGGCCTGAGGCTCAGGATGCTGTCGACGTATTGTTCGTGGACGAAGCGGCGCAAATGTCACTGGCCAATGTTCTGGCCATATCCCACGCCGGCCCGAATCTGGTTCTCGTGGGCGACCCCCAGCAGTTGGAGCAGCCCAAGCAGGGCACCCATCCGGAGGGCACCGAGGTATCCGCCCTCGGCCACCTGCTCGGGGGCCAGCAGACTATCACCGGGGATCAGGGGCTGTTCCTGGAAGAAACCTGGCGGCTTCACCCCGACATCTGCACCTTTACGTCCGAAGTATTCTACGAGGACAAGCTGGTGGTGCATCCCGGGCTGGACAGTCAGCGGGTCATATCGTCCGGAACCATCTCGGGGACCGGATTGCGCTTCGTTCCGGTATCGCACCGCGGCAATCAGAGTTCATCAGCGGAAGAGGTTGAGGCGGTGGCCTCGCTGGTCTGTGGTTTGACCGATGGACATTCACGCTGGGTCGATCACGAGGGGAATGAGCGCCCAATCAAACTATCGGATGTGCTCATCATCGCTCCCTACAACGCCCAGGTGTTCAAAATACAGGAACGATTGCCCGGAGCCAGCGTTGGCACGGTCGACAAGTTTCAGGGGCAGGAAGCTCCGGTCGTCATCTATTCCATGGCTACCTCGACTCCTGAAGAGGCTCCCCACGGCATGGAGTTTCTCTACAGCCTGAACCGCTTGAACGTGGCCACCTCCCGGGCGCGTTGCATCTGCATTCTGGTGGGCTCTCTCGAATTGTTCAGTCCGGAGTGTCATTCCCCTCGACAGATGCAACTCGCAAACGCTTTCTGCCGCTACCAGGAACTGGCCATCACTGTCGAGCTCCCAAATTGCTGATGAACTGACGGTCGGTATATCAGAATGCACCGGAGAGTTGGTCTGCCTTGATAGCCAAAGATACCAACGAGTTCAGGGCTAACAAAATAACCTGTTTCACGACTTCGGCCGTGGGCATAACCTAAATGTGGAACGGTCGTTTGACGGAGCCCCGGCAACCCCGGTACGATGCTTATACCCTGGGATGAGAGGCTCTTATGACCGCACAACTTAATGAGGCGCAGACAGCTTTTTCCTCAGCACCAGCTGGAAATATCCGCCTACTTGCCCCAGCAGGATGCGGCAAAACCCTTTCGATATTGTACCGTTGCTTACACTTGGCGAAGCAAGGTGGTCAGAGCCGCCCAAGGTTCCTCATCGTCGCTTTTACCCGCGCGGCAAGGGACGAGGTCCAGTCCCGTCTCAACGACGATAGCGAGTTCTCGGTGCTCCGAGACACGACAGACGTCGCAACCCTGAATTCCTGGGGGTTCCGTCGCGTCAAGACAGCGGCGTTTGCTCCTACTCTCATCACTGGGAAGACCCAATTCCATTTCACAGTGCTGAACCAGCTCCAGCCGGTCTGGCAACAATATGACCGCATCAAAAGTGCCATCGAGAATCGCAGGAACTTGGCTCCTCGGGTGCTGCTGAGCGTTATCGACGCGTTCAAATCTTTGGGGTTCGACCATCAACGGCATGTAAATTACGAGCTATTCGGACAGCATATAGACTACCTGCAAGACCAGAATCTGCATTGGCGCTTGGAGGAACAATTCGACGAACTGACCAAGCTCGGAGTACTGGAAACCAAAACCGCAAAGGGCGGTTCGGAGGTTCCGAAAGCTGGCAGGCAGGAGATTTATCAGGCGTTTTTCAGATTCTGGCGTGACGCTACTGAACACCTCATCAGTAACGCCACTTTTACGCTGGAGGACCAAAAGTACTTTGCATATTTGGATGAACGTCAAAAGCTCGAAGAGGGAAGCTTCTTGTCTGGCGCAGCTCGCTACTCACACGTATTCGTGGATGAGTTTCAGGACATCAATCCGTTAGACTTGAGCCTCATCAAGGCTATCGCGCAGCGTAATCGGGCGACCATAACGGTAGCTGGAGATGATGACCAAGCCATTTTCGAATGGCGTGGGGCAACCCCCGAGTACGTCTTGGACCCCGGCAAGTTTTTCGATGCCGAGTTTGCGACCCATATACTTGACATGAACTATCGCTCACCGGCCAACATCGTGACCCATTCGAAGTGCTTGATCGAACACAACAAGCGCAGGGTTGAAAAGCAAATGCTCGCGTTCTCGAAAGACGATGCATACATAGAGGTGAAGCGGACCACCGACCTTTCGCACACCCTAGACTACGTGTACGACGTAGTCAGAGATTCCATCTCCAACGGGATAAGCCCAGCTCAAGTGGCCATCATCGGTCGGAAGCGAAGCCAGATCATCCCCTACCAAGTGTATTTCGCGTCAAGAGAAGTTTCCTTCTGCGCCGCTGAGGATCTGTCAGTGTTCCTCAGTGAAACGTTCGACCGCCTTCTCAATCTTATCGACATCAAAAACCGTGCGGCCACACGGCAGACTAGATCACAGATCGTCGGGGATATTGTCCAACTATGCGATTTAGCCAAAAGATACCCGTTGAACAAAAAAGACAAAGCGAGCGTGCGAAAGCACATCCAAGACTTACGTCCGGCCTCGATTGAAGCCGGGATAGATGCACTCGCAGACTACCGCGGCGATCTGAAAGGGAAGAACGCTGATGGCAAGACGAGCATCGCCATGGCTGATGCTATCAGGAATTTCATAGACGCAAAAACAGTGACTGACACCCTACTGACGCTGAGCTTGAACTTCGAAGGGCTACAGTTTGATATGGGCAAAGCTGAAGACGATATCTTCTACACTGACCCACCATTTTTGCAGTTAGCCGAATTCGCGTCTTCCTATGGTGACGACTACGAACAATTTGTCGATGATATTGAGAGAGCCAAAGACCAACTGGTCTATACCCCGCCATTCAGCGATACGGCGGAGGGGCCAACGGATGAATTGTGGAAACGGCCTGTTCATCTGATGACTGCCCTACGCGCGAAGGGTAAAGAATTCGATACCGTTGTCTTGCTGGATGTGGTTGATGGCATCTGGCCCAACAAAAACGCAAAAACGGCAGAACAACTCGAAGCTGAGCGGCGTGTATTCTATGTAGCGTTCACCCGAGCGCGCGAACGCGTCGTGATGATTGTCAGCGATCGTACGGGAGGCGACAAATCGGTGATCTCGCCTTACATCGGGGAGCTAGGATTGACTGCTGGCTGAACCCATGCGAAGCGGGACAATATGCGCTAATCTGTAGGGGTGGCGGTGCATGGTACGGTTTTCGATCGTGATCAGTTAGCGATCAAAGCCATCCACATGCCACACTCTACGGCTGCCGATTACAGCCGCAGTTAGTCCAAAATCACCAAACTGATTCCTCCACGCGCGGCCCTATCTCATAGGTACTTGAGCGCCGACCCGGCAGATTCTCCGCGGGTATAGCGGCCGACCATGCCGCCGCCCTGCTTCCAGCGGCCCTGGCGCTCGATCTCGTGGGTGGGGGCGCCGTTCTGGGCCATGCGCCGGGCCATGCCGACGCGGCCGCTGTGGCCGCTGAAGAACTCCCAGTCCGCCAGCCCCGCGGCTTTGGCGATCACCTTCACCTGTGAATTTTCACCGTCATTGACCGAGATT
>MPNC01000032.1 GCA_002238825.1 SAR202 cluster bacterium bin87
GGGGGGGGTTGCCAGGGGGTAACGGACATGGCCGCCCTCAGCAGGCGGCCCATCTTGCTGCTTGCGTTGAACATGGCTACGCTGTCTCCTTGTGGTATCTCCCCGGTCCCGGTGGGTCAGCGCGACGGCGCCAACCCCGGCGGCGGAATGCGCTCCCCAACTGGCAGACTCGGCTGCCCCGGACAGCAGGAACTCTGCGGGCCGGACGTTGCCAATACCTTACAGCATCGTCAGTATCATGTGCGTCGCTATTGGGCTCTTTTTATGTGTCTTTTGTTGTATCACCTTCCTGGCCCAGGGCAGGGTCAACGCGCGGCGCAACGGCCGGGCCCCGCGCCGGCCGCTGTCGCCAGGGAGAACGCGAGGTAGAAAATGGTGGAGAGCCCAGACTGGAGGGACCGGGAGATGGCGGCCCTCAGGGAACGCCTGTCGTGCCTGAGCCAGGCCAGCCTGCGCATCAACGAGAGCTTGGACTTCGACACCGTGCTCCAGGGAGTCCTCGATTCCGCCCGCTCCCTGACCTCCGCCCGCTACGGCGTGATGACCCTGCTGGACGGCGGGGGCGGCGTGCGGGAGTTCCTGACCTCGGGCCTGACTTCCGGCGAGGCCGAGCGGCTCCTGCTCACCCCGGACCGGTGGCGGCTCTTCGAGGCCCTGACCAACATCGACGAGCCCCTGCGGCTCCCGGACCTGACGGCGCACGTCCACGCCTTGGGCTTCACCGACTTCACCATCCCCCTGCCGGTGGAGGTGTTCCGCTTCATGGCCGCGCCCATGTTCCACCGGGGCGTCCGGGTGGGCCACGTCTTCGTGGGCGACCGGGAGGGCGGGGAGGAGTTCACCGATGAGGACCAGGAGACCCTGGTGATGTTCGCCGCCCAGGCGGCGCTGGTCATCGCCAACGCCGGCGCCCACCGGGAGGTTGACGTGGGACATCTACCGACCGGCGCTGCGGGAGACCACGGCATGTTGCGCCGTGCCGCCGGCGTCGGCTGGCCGCTGAATTCCGTGATCGGTCGGCAGGCGCCCGAATTCTTGCACTGGGCTCTTACCGGTGGTTAGTGTTGGGACGCGCTTATTCGGTCGCCTTTTGCCTCGTGGACTTGGCTACGTACCGTTGCCAATACTGTCTGTGTTTCTGTATGCAGTCGACGCAGCGGGTTTGACCATCGGGCTTGGGATTGCCGCAGTCGCGGCATAGGCCGAGTTCATCTCGCTCTGCTCTCAGCCGCGCTTGTTTTTCGCGCTGGTACTTCTTGTGCGCTTCGCTGCGGACCCTTTTCGGTACTGGGCTTGCTTCTTTAGTTGCGATGTCTTGTTGGATCTGCTCGATCAATTCTGGGCTGATCCGAGGGCGGGGTTTCATGCCTTTGGCCCTGCGGCGGTTCTCCGAGTATTGGCGGCACCATTCGCGGTGTTTCTCGGCGCAGTTGGCGCAACGAGTTTGCCCCTGTATGGCTGGTTGTTTGCAACGGCAGAGGCCCTGTTTCTTGCGCTCTTGGCGGGTCAGGGCTGGCTTTCTGGGCTTCGACTGTCGGCGTTTTGCGGAGGGAGGTTTGGGTTGCCGGCGTGGGGAAGGCTTTGACCGTTCGGCTTTGGGTTTCCGCTTGGGAATGAATACGATGTCAAGGAATAGTTGTGGTTTAGTGTTGTTTACCCCCGCGCGTGCGGGGGAACCGGCCAGACCCTGTTGAGCCAGGTCCCGCCATCGGGTCTATCCCCGCGCGTGCGGGGGAACCCCGTCGGCGTCGGCGACGTACACCGTCTGGAGGGGTCTATCCCCGCGCGTGCGGGGGAACCTCAAGATGCTGGCGGTGGCCGAGGTTTCCTTCGGGTCTATCCCCGCGCGTGCGGGGGAACCGGCACCGACGTGCGCCAGAACGTGCTGCGCCACGGTCTATCCCCGCGCGTGCGGGGGAACCGAAATGTCGGTCGAGGAACTCGGCTGGGGGATGGGTCTATCCCCGCGCGTGCGGGGGAACCGTGGGCGCGGTACTCCTTGGCGCGGGAGTCCAGGGTCTATCCCCGCGCGTGCGGGGGAACCCTCCGTAGGGGTAGGGAGCAGAAGCCCTGCCAGGGTCTATCCCCGCGCGTGCGGGGGAACCCTTGGCAAATTGATAGTCACTATTCACCATTATTCACCAAGGGAGCGGGCTGTGCCGTATCTTACCAAATACACGCCGTCGGCATCCACGATTTCCTTGGGCGGGTCGCCCAGGCTGCGTATGCTCTGCTGGCCCACCGCCGACGGATCCCGCCACGTCATCACGATGGACCCGTTGCCCAGCTGGTCATACCACCGCACCAGCACGTCCCAGATCCGGTCCCGGATGCCGCTGGTCATGTCCGGCGACGTGTACACCCCGGGCGCTATCTCCAGCATCACCGACGCCAGGAACCCCCGGTAACGGCTCTCCACGTTAACGGTCACCACCACCGTCATCGGATCTCCTCCTCCCCATCTTCCCCGTCCGGCCAGCCGTCCATCAGCGTGGTATCCGAAGCCGGTCCGCCGCCGGTTTCGGATACCAGCGGCGTCACATCCTGGAACAGCGTCTTGATGCGGTCGATCATCTTGGGGATGACCCGTTCCGTCCGCATCAGATCGCCGGTCGTTCGCCTGGTATGCCGTTCCACGTCCAGGCGGGGATTCTTGGCAACTTCGGCGGCGGATTTGAACGCAGCCGGCAGCAGCACCGTGTCGCGGAACAGGTCCGCGACGTCCAGAGCGAAGGCCTCGCCGCTGTGCTCGTGGATGAACCCCAGCTGCGGGATGGCGCCCAGCGAGGTCACCGCGATCACCGCTGCCGCCGTGACCGCCACCGAGGCGTGGTTGATGGCCTGGTTGGGAATGTCCGCCGCCGTTGGGTTGGCCCGATCGTAGCGTCGCCCGCGCCACTGGATGCCGTACTGGCGCGACAGGTTCTGGTAGGTGCGCTTCATGCGCGCGCCTTCGATGCCCCGCAATGTATTGAGATCCGTGTGTGGCAGCACCTCGCCCAGCCGCAGGGCGTACATCTTGCGGGCGATGGTGATGCGGCTGCCCCCGGCATCGCCCCAGGCCCGCATCTGTCGACGGGCGATGTCTGAAGTGTCGGGCATCAGCGGCGGCGCGGTGTAGCACCGCACGCCGTCCTCGCCCACGGCTACCAGGCCGGTTCCGTGTCGCGCCATCAGGCGCAGCGCGTCGTGGCTCACCGTGGAGCCTGGCCCCAGCAGAATCATGGACAGGCTCTGGAAGGGGATCCCATAATCCCCGGCATCCAGCGAACTGTCGGCGTCGGGCCCGGCCTGCCGCTCGAAGCGCAGCGTGCCGTCGCGGACGGTGAGCGCACCGCGGGACAGCCACAGCAGGCCGTGGCGGTCGGCGTGGGGGATGCGCGCCGTCTCCAGTCCCAATCTTCCTCTCAACATTCGCGTCGTCTCCGTTCCTCCGAGAAGGGGATAGATATTCAGTTGTTAAGGTGCTGTGACCAATTGGGTCAGGATGCCGGCTTACCGCTTGCGGGGCGCAGCAGCAGCATCCCGTAGCCGTAAGCCCGGTGCCGCCCGACGCCACCGGCCAGCAGTTTGGCGAAGGCCGGGCCGTCGGTGATCTCAAGCGTCCCGCGCATCAGCGCGTCCGGCCCTTCGCTGTACGTGCCCCGCAGCCGGCGGACGGCACGGGTGCGCTGGAACGAAACCAGGATCGCCGATTCCAGCGTGGCGCCGCCGCGACTCTCCAGCTGTTTTCGCAGCCAGTCGGTGTAGACCTCCTCGCGGCTGCGGGCCATCTCGCCCTTGGGATGCTGTTCCGCCTCCAGTTGGAAGGCGTCCCACTCCTTGCCCGGCCGGGTGTCGGCCTTATCGGTGCGCCGCACGATGGGCCGAACCCGCACCTCGAAGCCCAGGCGCTTGCCTGCTGTCCACTCCTCGGGCATGGGTTTGCTGTTGATGTTGTGGGGTGGAATGATCCGGCACTGCAGCGGGTCGGCGTAGGCGCCGGCCGCCTCGCGCAGGTCGTCCGCACCGGCGGTACCGTACCCGTACAGGCACCCGCGCGAGCCTCCTCTTGGGAAGATGGCGCGGAAGGGTCTGGGCGCCAGGTCCCGGCCGAAGCACTCGGTCAGCAGGCAGTGCATCCCGTGGTCGGGGTCCTGCAGGCGGCGCATCCCCATCCAGCGCTGGAAGTCCCGGGCATTGATCTCCGCCCGCACCATCTGCAACGGATGTGTCACGACGATGCCACCTCCATCCACCGACTGCGATCAACGGTTCCTTCGCACACCCAGCGGCCGCCGCCGTGTAGGCCAGACACCCAGTTGCGCTGGTCGGTGATCATGTGCGTCCGGCTGGCGTCAATCTCGTCCACTCCCTGGTCCCGAGGCCACTGGAGCCGGCAGGGCTCGCCGCGAGGGTCGTCCGCCGGAGCAACGCCGAGCAGGGCGGCCAAGGCGGTATCGCCCTCGGCGAAGTCGCCGTACAGGGGGGCCGATGGCAGGCACGGTTTGCGCCCGATAAACAGGGGGCGGGCGGGTTCCCGCAACGCTTGCGCCAGCTTGTCCAGGGTGGGCTCATCCTCCGGCGGTTCCAGCCGCAACGCCACGGTGACGCGCATATCGGCGTAGTAGTCGCGGTAGCGCAGGTGCGGAGCAAGATAGGTGCTGGCGCCTCCGGCCCGTCCTTCCGGTCTTCCCCGGGTGGTCCAGCCACGGTCACTGCCACCAAGCTGGGCCGTCTGGAAGTCCGTCATGCGGACACCGCTGGCCGGCTCCCGGTCGATGCGGGCCGCGAACACCATTCGGTCCTGCAGGTCCTGGTGGCGCTGACGCTCCACCCGCCGCCAGCCCAGCGCGTTGGCCAACAGCCCGGTGAGCATGGACACGGCCGGGAAGGGCCGGATCACGCCCAGGTTGTCAATCGTCTCGCCGCCGAAGGCCATCAGCGGCGCTTCCAGGTTGATGATCAGGTGGCGCATGGCTACACCGCCGCGCCGGACCGCACCGCGTCCGCCGCCCACATCGCCAGGTCGTCCAGACACAGGCGCTCGGCGTTGGGTATGTCACAGTCCTCCACCGACATCACCCGCCGTACTTCCTTCCCGCCGTAGGCTGCGTCCAGCTTGCTCAGGTGACCGGACAGCTTTTCGGTGGCCGCCTCGATGCGCGCCCGAGCCGGCTCACGGTAGGCGTTGGCCAGGCTGCGGGGCTGGCGGCTGCCGGCCTCGATCAGCATGAGGTCGGCAAAGCCGTAGGGAGCGGTGGACCCCAGCTTGGCCCCCGGCGACACGGTGGCGATCAGGTGGGTCAGGTGCTCCACCACTTTGGCGGGCAGATCCCGGTCGGCGTTCTCCCACTCGCCAGCGTCGCAGCCCTCCAGGTTGGACACCAGGCCGGGCACGTCCACCACCACGTAGCCATAGAACAGGCCGGCGGTGAGCTCCATATCGCCGATGTGCGCCGCGCCAGCATCCTCGTCCTCGCGCTGCAGGTCGTCCACCACCGAGAAGTAGTCGCTCTCGCTCTCCTCGGCGTGGACGGTGAAAGCGTGGGCCACGTGGATGGCCGCCTCGATGTTGGCGCCTGGGTCCGAGGTGACCATGCGACCGAACAGTGCTCCCTCCAGGCCGGCTGGAAGTTTCGCCGAGTCCAGCAAGGCGCGGAAGTTGTTGCCCTCGCCCCGGCGGGCGTTGAACAGGTCGGTGGCCGTCTTCTTGGCCGCCTCGGCGTCGGCAGGGTACTCGGCGCAGATGGCGGCGGCGCGTTCCCGCAGGTGTTCCACTTCCGGCAGGCCCAGCAGCAGCGGCTGGCGCCCGCTCTCCGTAGTGCCGCTGCGCCCGTACACGCCGATGTTGAAGGCATCCTCCACCGCTTGGAGGACTTCAGGGCTGGCGTTGTTGGCCGCCCGTACCGGCTCCATAACCTTGCGCTCGACGATGTTACGGGAGCGCAGGGCGGAGGTCGCTCCGACGATATTATGGATGGAGAACTCGTCCTGCGCCACCCGCCAGTGCCGCTTGAGGCATTGCGAAGAGATGCGCGTCCGAGTCGCCCCGCCAAAAGGCATCCGCTTAGCCAAGCCAGAGTCGTCGCGGTTCAGCAGCGCGGCGGGGTAGGAATGGAGGGTATGAATTTGCAAAAATCTGGGGATAGTCATCATTAGTCTCCTTGTCTTTCCGATTGTGGTGAGCTTCATCGAGCCGCACGGTAATACTCGCTGGCGATTTTTAGGCGGGCATTGTCATTGTCGTCGAGGATGAGATTTGCCATTTCTCCCCAATCCAGCGGTTGCTTTGCGGAGGCCAGTATTCTGAACAGTCGTCGCAGCAGGTCGCGGAACATTGGCCCACGCGACACTAGCAAACGATTGAGCCGAGCCTCACTGTAAGACCCCACGAGGAACAGAGCTCGTCCCACCGGAATGTTTGCGTTGGCAGTTGGTGTCATCAAGGCTATACCGTGCATGATAAGTGCCCATTGCGGAACTGACGCTGCGGTGTCCGGCAGGTTGTAATTAGCCATCAGCCGCCAAAAAATCAGCGCAGCCGGGTCGTCAGGATTCATTCGCCGTAATTCGGCTAAATTTCCACGAGAAAAGTCTGGATTGGCAAATTTCTCTGCTATTCGCTGCACAACGGCGTCCTTATCCAGCGGTTGCGGTGGCAGCAGCGCACTATCCCTATTGATAGGTAAGGAGGGGCGGATAATCTCGCCGATTGTCTGAGGCGGACCATTGCGAAGCATATCCTCAATGTAGTCCCAATCCCGGTAGCGGAAGATGTACGTGGGCATATGGGTGGCGAGTTCTTCCAGAAATCTCAATTGCGCAGGGCTGGGTTGGCTGGTTTCATCGTTGTCGGTTTTCAACTCCGCCGCTACGAGTGTGAAGTTTCCCTGGTCGTCTCTGTATCTGAAGATCAAGTCTGGGAAACCCGCTGGAACACCGCCGGTTTGATACGCACTGTCCCGGATGCGAAACGGTTCCCACTGGTATGTCTCTGCCAGGTGGATGACTGCGCGGGTGAATTCGCGCTCATTGTGAAAAGTGGGGGTTGTCATCTTTGCCCTCCACAACCGATGCTTGATCGAACAGAGGCATCTACGGTTCCGTTGGATTCTGCGCCGCTCGCGACTGGCTGTTGTTCGGACCCTCCGAAGCTTCATCGCTTGCGCTACCAAACAATCCAGGCAGCCCATTAGCTCCGCGCAATCGCCCCCAAAACACACCGTTGGCCTGAACCTTCGCCTTGTAGCGATGGATAGACAGACAAGGCAAAGCATCCCCAGCGGCGTGCAAGATTTGTTCGGCATGGTCAACTACGCCGTCCTTCCTATTGTGCAGCCACCTGTTCCGGATGCGCCGGCGTTCGTCGCGGTCGTCCTCTTCCACCTCTTCCTGCAAGGCGTCGAAAAAGCCGGCGTCGATTATTTCGTCGAGCTTGTCCGACCATGGGTTGGCGCGGGAACGTTGCTCTGGACTGGTGTCGCTTGACTCGCCGTGTGCAGCGAATGTTGCAATTGCGTGGCGTAAGATGGTTTTGACTTTGCCTATGTCGGCGATGCGCTCGCGCGCGATGTCGCCTATTTCCTCTCTGTTACCACTCCTTCCAAAAATCTGCGCCATTTTGGGGTTCAATGGGATAACGCGTTCGTGGTAGCCGGAAGTTCCGCCTTCGCCCCTTACCATGCCACGAGCGACCAGTTGCATCTGTCCGCCGGCCTGCTGGTCATGCTGCGTCAACCGTAGCAGGCGCGGTTCTGTCCAGTCAGGCGAGAACAGTCCGTCAACTATCCTTTCGTAACCAAACTTGCGTGGCCCGAGAAAAGCCGGCGGGGTGTCACGCTGGTTGGAGCTCTTGCCGGTGGGAGCCCAAGGGTCTGCGGTTAGCCCCTTGATGTCCGCAATTCTTCGGTCCAGCGAGTTGGCGCGGATAGCCTCCAGCCTGCCAGCCGTTTGCCGCAACCTGACTCGCCGGCAAACCTCAATGTAAAAAGGCTCCATCTGATTTATCAGCAATGTCTCCGCCTTCGTACCGTCCCAAGGCTTAACCCACAGCAACCCTATGCCGTTATCGACGACCGGATATTCTTCCAGAATGGCTTGCCGATGTTGCAGGAGCGCATCAATGTCACGCCGCACATGACCGCCGGGTCGAGCGGAAGGCGTGATGCTGAACGCAGGACGGTTCCCGTATCCGCTGGGCATCCGGGATACGCCATAGTTAAAACGGCCCCCATATCCCTCCATCGTCTGCAACGAAATCAGCGCGAAAATCCAATCGTCCACGCGGGACTGTAACGCGACGGACGCTTTCAGGTCGTGGTTCTTGGAGGTGACTAGCATATCCAGCTCGTCGGCAGTTACCACATGGCTTTTGTAGTCGGCCAGTTTGTCACCGGAGCGGGCTCGCGTCTGCATGAAAGCCGGATTGATGATGTCATCCATCACCAGTTGCCACGGTTCGTCATCCGGCCAGTCTGGCGTCAGCCCGCGCATCAGCGCCGCCCATTCCGCCGCATCCGCCGGCGGCTCGCTAACACCGGCTCGGTGCATCGCCATGGCGGCCAGTTGCACCAGGAAAGCGTGCCAGGCGTGCCGCTGGTGTGAGCGCAGAGCCGAGAACGCCTCCACCTCGTCCGCCATCAGCTCAGCGTACACTTCCGGCAAAGATGCCAGATGCGTGTCGTTGGCGGTGGCTATCCCAATCAGGGATTCAGTTAGGATATTGAGCATGGTTTTTGCCCTCCAGCGCCACAAATACTTTGCACTAATGTTCTGTATCAAATGGGCCGAATGTAGTCAACCTCATTTCGCTCGAACGATGCGGATTGCCCGTCAATGCGGGTAGTGGATTTCCGCTCAGGGCTTGCGTATGATGGACAAATCTGATAATTTCTGAATTAACCTAATGGGGGGACTTTTTATGAAAAATCGATCATCCCCAAAACTCGAAGCCGCCTTGGAGGAGGTAAGCGCGCAACTGGACAAGGCAGAGGAGCGATGCAAACAGCTCCGTATCAAGCGCAACGCAATAGCTATTGTGTTGCAGACTATTGGTCCCGGGAACGCCTCTTCAGAAAGCCGTGACAAAGAACCGAAAGACTAGCCGTCAAAGCGCATCATATTGCGCTTTGACGTACCTCGCAAAGCGGGGATAGACCGTTCTGCATCAACCTAATGAGGTTCCCGATGCAAGTTCCCCCGCACGCGCGGGGATAGACCAATCTGCACCGCGACCAGGATCACTACCACAGCGGTTCCCCCAGCATGCGCGGGGATAGACTCCGGGGGCGGAAACGCATTCCGCCCCCGTCAACGATATGCTTGCCGCCAGTGGACTGCCCGCACTACCAGCACCACCAATTCCTCGTCCAGCGCCTCGTACACGATCCGGTAGTCGCCCACCCGCAAGCGACGCAGACCCCTCAGGCCCCCTTTGAGCAGGCTTCCGGCCAGCGGCGCTGCGCCCAGCCGGTCGATGGCCTCGATCAGGCGTTCCCTGGCATCTCTCGGCAGACGCTCCAGTTCCTTTGCCGCGCTGCCTTTAACTCGAACCGAGTAGATCACGCCGAACGTCATCCCAATCGAGAACCGGGTCGGCAGGGTCCCGCAGCCGCTCCACGGCTACGGAAAGATCATCAAAGTCTTCCAGGTATTGCTCCACGGCCTGCCGTATCACGTCCGCCCGGCTGCGCCTGAGCGCGGCGGCCGCTGCGTCCAAACTTTCCGCCAGCTCTTTGGGCAAGCGTGCAGTGATCTGGGTTGTCATTTGACGTCCTCTCTGAAGATTGTGCGACCCGTGCGATGCAATTGACATCTATTTACATCATCGTAATGTCACTTGCACCGCCCGTCAACTCATCCCCGCCGCAGGCCCAGCCGGTCGTAGCGAAAGCGCCGGTCGCCGACGCGAAACTCGAAACCGCCGTCATCGGATGGCATCGGTTCCGCCGTCTCTGGCGGCGCGGCTCCCGGCAGCCAGCGTGAAGACACCGCCAACCGGTCGATGGAGCGTGATGCGTCGAAGGGGCTGGCCGGTGGCGGGTCGAAAGATATCTCCACCCGGTCGTCGCCGAGGCGCGTGCGGATGCTTTGGTCGTCGCTGGGGAAGCAGACCTCGCGGTTGTCGGTGAAGAATGATTTGTCCCGCCTGATGGTGTGTCCGCGCGCGGTCTGCACATCGGCGATGTGCCCGCCGGCGGTGCCGATGGCGTGTTCCTTCCACTCCTCTCCCAATTCCTCAGTGACCCGCTCCAGAACCTCGGGATGGGTCGCCATCTCCACCAGTTCCCGGCTCATCTCCGGTATGCGCCATTGGGGATGCTGATCAACCAGCCGACGGGTTGCCTCAAGGATGTGCAGGTTGCGGTACACTCCGCCGTGGGGCCCCAGCCCGTTGGCGTTGCCTCTGGAGGAGAGCAGCGGCGATAGGTCATCCCCCGGCGTGAGCACGATGCAGCGGGCCTCGGCGTAGCCGTGGGGTCGGGTCTCGTCATTCTGTCTATGCCGGTGCAGCCGTCCGATGCGCTGGAGCAGAACGTCGGCGGGACACAGATCGGTGATGAGCAGGTCGGCGTCGATGTCCAGGGACTGCTCCAACGTCTGCGTGCCCACGACGACCAGACCACCGGCGGGACGCCCCCGGCCCAGGCGTCTTTCGATCTCCCCGTCCAGCAACTCACGGTCAACGGCGGCGAACCGCCCGTGGTGCAGCGTGGGGATGCCGTACACCGAGAACAGCAGATTGATATCCTCGGGCCCGACCGCCTCCAGCAGCGTCTCCTGCGTGCGGATGGCGTGATCCACCGTGTTACGGATCACCAGCACCTTGGCGCCGCCTCGCGCCGCCTCTAGCACTCGGGCTGCTACGGCCCCAAAATCCCGCATCTCCGGCTCGGCCCGGATGCTCACATCCTTGCGCTGGTCGTTCTCCCCAGCGTCAATCATCTGCGACGCCGTGCTCACCGCGGGGTAGGGCGCATCGATCGCCTCCGCCAGGGTCGGCGCGTCTGCGGCATATCGGCCCAGCCAGCGGTGCCGGGCCGTCGAGCCCAGCGTGGCCGACATCAGCAGCGCGTGACCACCCGCGCCCAGGTGGGCATCCAGCACCGCGGCCAGCACCTCGCTCATGTAGGCGTCCGACGCGTGGACCTCGTCCACCACCAGCAGGTTCCGGGCCAGGCCAGAGGCCCGCATGTGGGCGTTCTTCACCTTCAGCGATCCGAGCATCACCTGGTCCACGGTGCCCACGGCGATCTGGGCGGTCAAGAACCGCTTGGGACTTTCCGCAGCCCAGCGGCGACCGTCGGCGGCATGGTCATCCCACCACACTTCATAATCATGCAGTCGCTGGCCGTGGACATCGCCGGACCGCAGGTAGCCGGGCACCGCCAGCACCGGCTCGGGTCGCCCGTCCGCCGGAAACATATTGGCTACGAAGCGGTTCACCCGGTCAAAGATCTGCTTTGCCGCCGCTCGGGTGGGCAGAGCGAAGTAGAGGCCATCCACCAGGCCCGCCTCGTACAGCCTCGCGAACCGCCACAGCGCAGCCTCCGTCTTGCCGGAGCCCGTCTCCGATTCGATGATGACCAGCCGCTCGTCCAGCAGCGTGCAGTACGCCGCTTCCTGGATAGCGTTTGGCTCAATGATGTGAGGGAATAGACCCGCGAGGTCTGGAACATCGGCTGAGGTCACGATCTGCCGCTGGCTCGCCACATCGACGCCGATGCTGTCAATAGCTTGATGAGCGCGCCGCCGGGCGATGTCAATGTAATCGTCCCTGGGTTCATCAACGTACGGGAACCAGAGTTCATTGGAGCCAATCCAGTCCGCCAGGTTGCACAGCCCCAGAAAATGATGCTGGAACACCGACGCTGATGGCAAAGCTGGTCCACCCGCAACAAATGCGCTCGGGAACCACTCCTGCACCAGACGGCCGATGCGACTCACATGCTCCCGTGGATCCAGCTCACCGAAGCGGCGCCACAACTGCGGAAATTCGGACCGCCCGTCGTCCAGTTGCAAGGGTCGCCCGTGATGCAACAGCGTGGCCACCAGCAGGCCGCAGACGGTTTCGCCCCCACGGTCATCCCAGGTCTCGGTGGCATCCCACCACCAACCAAGCGAGTCGCAGAACCACTCGGAAGTCGTGGCGTCATTCCCATTGAGCACCGGCATCAGGTCCACCGTATGCCCGGCGCGCCCGGGCGGACGGGCACCATTGGGGTGGTCTTCCCGCCGCCAGATTTGCGTCTGGAACCCGATGTTGACCTTGCCGATGTCGTGCAGGGCCGCGAACACGCAGAGCCGCGCCACCGTGACATCGTCAATGTCGTCCCAGCCGGCGGTGTGGGCCAGACTTTGACGGATCAGCGGCTGACGCAGCAGAGCTTCGAAACACGAGCCCACGTCTGCCAGGTGATGCTCCAGCAGATGGATGCGTTCCGGGTTTTGACGGTCCGATTTCCCCCAGAAGTGGTGGGTGTATGCCTTTTTCTGCTCGAGCATATCTTGGTCACAGCGCCGAACGCAGCTTTACCGACCGCTTGCCGCGGTGGGCAGGGCACGTATTCTCGCACCGACCGACTGCTCCGCCAACGCCAGTTCGTACTGCGCCTGCAGGTTCAGCCAAAACTGGGGATCCATGCCAAACCAGTGCCCAAACCTGAGAGCGCTGTCCCCGGTCACCGCGCGCTTCCCTGCCAGTATCTGGCTGATGCGATTGGCCGGCACGTCAATCTGCCTGGCGAAACTCGCCGGCGACACGCCTCTTTCCTCCAACTCATCTTTCAGGATCTCCCCAGGATGTACGGCTCGTTTCAACATGATCGCCAATCCCCCCATCAGTGATAGTCCACAATCTCAACGGCGGACGGCCCTGCTTGACCTTCCGGCCAACCGAAACAGATCCGCCACTGTCGGTTGATCCTGATGGAGTACTGCCCTGCCCGGTCTCCCCTCAGTGCTTCCAGCCGATTGCCACGCAGCGCTCTCAGCGTCTCCAAGGACCGGGCCGCGTTCAGTATTGAGAGCCGACGTGCCGCTTGCTGTTCAAAGCTCTGAAACGCTGGGACGAACTCTCCGGCGGCAAACGCCTCGGTCCGTCGGTCCCGGTAACCTTGTATCATGCCCGGACCAGTGTAGGTACGGCTGACGTAAGTCGTCAAGCAACACGTGCAAGTTATCAGGCATGGCGCACCCCTTGCTCAGATTCACGGCAAGGATCAACCCTCTTGATACCGCTGCGGTTCGCCCAAAGCTGACGTTACGTGAAGTCGTTTGTTGAGGATTCTGGTGCGGCATTACTATGGCTCGATCTTCCTGCCTTAAGTTGCCAATGCTATAGGAGTTACGCAGTTGAGAGCAATTTCGTACTTGGATCGTCCGGCCACAGGCGGAATTTCATGCTCAAGTGCGTAACGCCTTTGCTATTTGCGACGATGAACCGCGTTCTGGCGTCCAAATGGGACAAGCGCCACGGCACCACTCTACACGCCAATATGGAGCGGCCGGCGGCGGGAATGGCTGAAAACCGGTCGTTAGAAATGAGTGTTGAGATGCTATCATTCTCGTCAGCAGCGGAGGTATCGGAGGTGACGCCGGACGGCGGTACAATGCAGGGGCAATATTGCCACAAGGAGCATCCGATGTTCAAAGTATCCGCGCCTCCCAAACCGCAGACCCCCGGGCCAAGCAGACCCACCCCTCCGACCCCGCACGAAGGTCGGCTGGAGTAAGTGCAAAGCTAGGCAATGGCGAACCGGCAGAAGTGGACCAGCAGGCTGAAAGGTTCCGTTCGACCTTGTGTGACGGCCTCATTCTGGGGCACTTTCAGCATCTCGTGTCGCGTGGCGAGTGGTAATCGACATGTCTTCGTGCACTTGCGGTACGCCCACAGGTCGCCACCTGCCAGGGTGTACGGAACCGCAGAGATATTCCCCGTGGCGAACATGGCACCGCGCCTTAGTCATCGCTTTGCTGTTGCTGCTAGGCGGAGTATTGGGACAATGTGTAATGACTTTTGTTGATTCGCTCGAAGGGCCTACCCCGGTTAGATGCGAGATGCAACGCACTGACGGCTCGGTCTTGCATTTCAACTCCAATGATGTTTGCCCGCCAGGGTCAACCCGTCGCTAAAATTCTGACGGGTCTGACGTCAGGAATCCTCAGGTATATAATTCGGCCCCACAACCGTCACGCGATTTCAAATGGAATCGCCTTGACTATCCGGTGGCCATCTCCGAGGCTCGCGAGCAGGCCGTGATCACCAGCCGCAACTGGGAGAAGTTTCGGCACACGACCCTCAGGCTCCTGGAGCAGCGCGACTGCCCACGCCCGAATCCGCCAAGGCATCCTCCAAGCGCCAGCCCTGGGTGTGATGTGACATCGCGGAGCTGTCTGCCCTTTGGCTTGGATCTTTGGGCCCCATGATGACCGGGTCATGCGTCTTTGCTTCTCGGATGTTCAACGCTTACCCGTATGCTGCCGATCCCATTTTCCTGCCAAACTCCGTTTCGAAATTCCGGCCTGCTTCTCAAGTTGCCGATCACATTCGATGACGTACTCATGAGTGAGGCGTCCCAGCGACGAAGCTCTTTGCGGCCATCGCTGTACGACACTTCAATCCACGCTTCCTTGGTGCGTAACAAGGCCTCCAGGAAGTCTGAGGGGTCCAGCGGATCGAGGGTGATCGGAAGGGTGGGGCCCCGCCCTTCCCTGCGCGTTCGCTTCGCTGAAGACGGGTTGGTTTCCCGAGATAGCACCAACGAAGGACTCACATCAAGTACGGCGTTTGGGGTATGGGCGTGGCCCGCCAGAAATTGCTTAACCAAATCCGGCTCCGGTTTGAACCCACAGATTCGCTCGGTGGTTTCCGAGATCAGGTCAACCAGGAGTTCATCGGGAGTCTCAACGATCTGGGTCCAGGCTGCGGCGATGGTTTTACCAATAATCTCGGCCCGTTGCCGCGATGCGACCAGGTCTTCGGCATCGATAACCGCCTGACCGCTGCCCACCCGTTCCGGGCATAGGTACTCCATGAACCGCTGTTCCACGACGCTGGGTTCCTGCACCTCAAGGTCGATGGTCAGGAAGCGCCTCTGTTCCCAACTCCCCGCCTGCAGGGGCAGATAGAGCCACCAGGTCCACCCGTTCGTCAACACGGCCATCTTCACCCCTTCCTGAAAGCAGTACTCCAGCAGCTGCTGTTGATGCCTTTCCAGATTTTCGCCGGGGCGCTTGACCTCGATGAATACGGCGTTGGGCGAGCTTGGTAGGAGCACGTAGTCGACGCGGCGGTTCCCAACTCTATATTCCGGTACAACCTGCGAAACGTCGAAAGTGTCCCATCCGGCAAGCCTAAGCAGATTGAGCACTACTCCCTGCTTGGTGGAAGATTCGTCCAGAACATTCAGGGATACGGTGTTTCTGATGTGCTCAACGGCTTGGGCGATCATATCGGCGCTTCCCTTGTCTTACAGAGTAATTAAGAGACTCGTACCTGTTCGGTACAAAGTGCGCCCAGTATACTCCAACCGCGTGTGAAGATCGTCCGGTGGGAACAGCATCTTGAAACCTGGGGCTGTCCCCCATTGGGAGATCCGGCTCCTCGTCGGTCTGGCGGGCCAGCACCAGGACGCGGGTGGCGCGCTGGGCGCATTGCCTCGAATTAGATGCTACCGAACTTCGATCGCACAAGGTCTCCAGGCAAATCTAGACACAACATTGGATATAGCTAGACACCGCCGCCGGAAGGACCAGCTGCAACACATCGGCGAACTCGATTTCGGCATCCTTCCTTCCGGCGTCCACGCCTCATTGATAACCGCGGTGGTTCGCGCAAGTGTCATTCCGTAATTCAACATTCGCGGAGTCAGTCATCCGGCTCGAACACTGGCTCCGGCACCACCACCTCCCAGGCTTCAGTGCGAAGACCGTCCCGGTACTGCGGCTCCGACTTTTCCCGGTTCCAGCTGACGACCGCCAAAACGGTCGCGGAAACGCACCGCATTCCAGAGGGAGCCTTGAAGCCTCGAGCTAATTGCCCGACAACCACGCCGTTGCGGTCCAACAGGTCCCACCGGTCACCGCCAGGATCCACCCGCAAGGGGTCACCGGACGCGAGCACGGCGATGGCTTGGTGCACGGGATGGTCAAGGTCCCGGTACCCCGCGAAGCCAAGGAAGACGTCGCGCAGACTGAGCCGCTGGTAGCGTCGCGCCAGTGCTGGCACCTCTGGCGGGATGGCTACGGTATCACCCCGGAGCAACGTCGCGGGCATGCCCGACGGTGCATCCTGGAAGGGGTGCAGCCCGGGCAGGCGCATGAGCGTAAGGGTCTGTTTGGCGCGGGTCATGGCCACGTAGTAGAGCCGACGCGCCGCGTCCGCATCCTCGCCCCTTCCGATGCGATCCCAGCGGCCGTCGAGAACCACCACATGGTTAAACTCCAGCCCCTTGGCCCGGTGGGCGGTCAGCAACAGCAGTCCACGCTGGCGTCGTCGAACCTCCCGGCCCCACTCGGCCAGCCATTCGATAAAGCCGTCCACCGGCGTCTCCGAACCACTTGTTTCCAGCGCATACTCGGCGGCGGCTTCCTGAAGGAGTTCGATCCAGGGATTGGCGAGCTGACTGGCCAGCCACGTCTCGATCTCGCCGCTGGCCACCAGGCGGGAAGCCCGTCCTCGCAACCAGTTCACCAGCGCCCGCGTTTCCCGCAGGTGCCACACGCCGGTGAACTCCTCGTTGGCCATCTGCACCGGCATGCCCTCCAGTTCGCAGAGGCTGCGCACCGGATCCAGATGGCTCCAATCTCGCGCCACCACGGCGCAGGTCGACCAGTCCCAGTCTCTCACACGCTCAGACAGTCGTTTCAACTCGGCCACGGCCGCCTGCGCCTGGGTTATGGGAGTGTCGCCAGCCGGCAGTATCCGCACCCGCCCCTGGGCCACCGAGTCGATCAGGGTCCAGTCGCCGCCAGACGAGTCCTGCGCCCGGGCGCGATTGATGACGATGGGATGACCCTCTTTCATCCGCAGCTTCGCCGGCTCGATCACCGCGTTGGCCGACGTGATGATGTTGGCGGTGGACCGGTAGTTGTCGGTCAGATAGGACGGCCTGGCCCCGTAGTCCGCCTCGAAGCGGCGGATGAACTCCGTGGACGATCCGTTGAAGGCGTAGATGTTCTGGTCGTCGTCGCCCAAGGCGAAGAGGCTGAGCCGGTCGTCGGCTTCAGGCTTGGTCCGGCCGGCCAGGGCGGAGATCAGCTCGTACTGCTCGGGTCCCACGTCCTGGTACTCGTCCACCAGTATCCAGCGAAAACCGGCCAGCAGCCGTTCCCGATGCTCGTCCGCCTCTTCGGGCGGCAATCCCTGTCCCCGCAAGAGCGCCACCGCCTGGCGCATCACCTCGTGGAAATCATCCTGCTCCAGGCGATTGGCCCGTCCGGCGAAACTGGCGCCCACCAGCCGCATGGCCAGCGCGTGGCAGGTGAGCACCGTGACCCCGCGGGCATCGTCGCCAATGAGGTCGGCCAGGCGGCGCCTGATCTCCACGGCGGCGTGCCGATTGTAGGCCAGGGCCAGGATGCCCCGGGGGTTCTCCCGCCTCACCCTGACCAAGTAGGCGATGCGGTGCACCAGCACCCGGGTCTTGCCCGATCCTGGTCCCGCCAGCACCAGCACGTTGGTCTGCTCCCGATCGTCGGCCACGATGCGCCGCTGGATCGGGTTGTTCAGGCTCTCCACGATGGTCCGCCACGACTCGGGCGTGGTCTGCCGGGCCAGTTCGCGGTCGCGGTCGGGCAACCAGCGTTCCAGGAACTCGTCCTCGGACAGGCTGAAGTAGTCCATGGCGAGGTTCAGATGGTCTGCCGTGGGCCGCAGGCCATGCTGGGCGTATTCCGCCATCACGTGGATCTGCCGCACCTGCTCGTCGTAGTGGAGCTGCAGCGACGCGAAGTCCGCCTGGGCGAAGCCGCGGCGTTCCGGCTTCAGCAGGATGGTCATGGCCGGCCGGAACACCGCCAAACCCTTGTTCAACCGTATGACCTCCTGCTCGTGCAGCCACAGCAGCGCCCAGTCCATCAACCGATCGGGATGCCTGATCTGGCCGTTCAGCGCCCGGTCCGACTTCACCGCCGCAAGCAGATTGCCCATGGTGGTCTCGGCCAGCAGGTCGGTGCCCCGCGTTCCCCGGGGCAGCGTGGAAAGCAGGTGGTCCAGCAGCAGTCCCGCGGCGGTGCGGCGCAGTTCGGCCGTCTTCGCCAACGATCCCCAGTCCCGCTGCAGCGTCACCTGCACCATCTCCCGGTCCCGCCCGCGCAGACCCAGGCTGCCCCCACCGCCGCCCTCGCCGCGTCCGTCGGCGGAGATGCTGCGCACGATGCCCCGCACCAGCTCCGGCAGCGCGTGGGAATGCCCGTCGTTTTTGAGCTCCTGGGTCGCGTTGCGGAGATGCAGCGGGAACATCTCCCCCTTCTCCTGATCGGGCGCCCTTTCCCGCATGAGGTTGATCACGCCCTGCTCCAGGTCCGCCGCCTGC
Organism: SAR202 cluster bacterium bin87; assembly: GCA_002238825.1. Classification (GTDB taxonomy): domain Bacteria; phylum Chloroflexota; class Dehalococcoidia; order Lucifugimonadales; family UBA3495; genus Bin87. The sequence goes on from MPNC01000032.1 coordinate 18,519, forward strand.
TGGAAACGCCGCCGTGACGCACGCTCCACCCCATAGTGGACGAAGGCGGTGATCGCCGTGTCGTTGCTGGCGATCCCCAACCCCTCCAGGTCGTGGAGCGCCTTCCGCACCCCCTCGGGAGTGAGGCCCGCCGCCGTCATCAGCTCGTCGGTGGATATGCCCTCGTCGGCATCGGCTTCGAATAGCGCCTGGCAGATGGTCAGCAGCCCTGCACGGTACGCATTCGTGATATCCGCTTTTTCCAGCCGCGCCCGGGCATCCTCCAACGTGGCCACCCGCAGGGAGGACGGGAACACCTGCACCCGGTTCTCTTCGCGAGTGAGCAGCACCGCCTCCTCCAGCCACGCCACCGCGGTGCGCACTCGCGTGTCGTCGGTGCCGGAATCACGTTCAAACACGCCCTCATCGTCCTCCCGCAGGATCTCGCCGGCGGTGGCCACCACCTCTCCGTTCAGGCGCTTCTTCCGGTCCAAGTTGCGCAGCGCCCGCAGCACGCCGTGGATCTCCCGTCGGCTCAGTCGCGAGCGGGCGGACATCCCGAATTGCCGCTCCACGTCGTCCTGGGCGTAGAGCAGCACGCACCGGGCCGCCTGCTGGTCCCGGCCCGCCCTTCCCGCCTCCTGCAGGTAATTCTCCAGCGAACCGGGAATGTCGGCGTGAATCACGAGCCGCACGTCGGGCTTGTCGATGCCCATGCCGAAGGCGTTGGTGGCACAGATGGCCCGCAGGTCACCGTTGATGAAGCTCTCCTGGACGTTCTTCTTGGTCTCCGGCGGCAGGCCGGCGTGGAAGTAGTCCGCCGCCACGCGCTTCTCCTGCAGGAACTGGGCCACCTCCTCGGCGTGCCGGCGGGTGGCGCAGTAGATGATGGCGCCGCCCGGCACGTGGTCGGGCAGGTCCTCCCGCAGCAGTCCGTAGATGTCGTCGAACTTGGCCGAGCCGCGGGTGGGCACCACCACAAACTCCAGGTTGGTGCGCCTGGCCCCGCCGTCGAAGACCTTGAGCTCGATGCCCAGCTCCTCCCCAAAATACTCTATGATCTCGGCCTTGACGTCGGGCTTGGCGGTGGCGGTGAGGCACAGCACCGGCGGCGCCGGATCATCGCCAGCCCTCTCCCGGATGAAGCGTCCCACGTAGCGGTAGTCGGGCCGGAAGTCGTGTCCCCACTTGGACAGACAGTGGGCCTCGTCCAGCACCCAGCAGCCGATCTCCCGCTGGTCCAGCACCCGCCGCAGGGACACGCTGCGCAGCTGCTCCGGCGAGATGATGAGGATGCCGGCGTCGCCCAGGCGCACCCGCTCCAGCGCTTTGGCGCGTTCCAGCATGGACAGAAGGCCGTTGACGGTGACGCAGGAACCGATGCCGCAGGATTCCAGGCCCGCCACCTGGTCGGCCATGAGGGCCACCAGCGGCGAGATCACCACCGTGAGGGCGCCGGTCTTGTCGTAGCGAGACAGGGCCGGCAGCTGGTAGCACAGCGACTTGCCGGCGCCGGTGGGCAGGATGCCCAGCAAATGCTCGCCGGCCATGGCCGCCTCGACGATGCCCTGCTGCAACGGCCGTCCGTCCTCACCCGCGGGCCTGGGTCGGAAATCGTCAAAGCCAAACCAGCGAGAAAGTTCCCGGCGGGGGTCGTGCCGCTCCCGGCACCATTCGCATTCTATGTCACTGCAGGCGTTATCCCGCAGCCGACGCACCAGCCACCCCGCCTCGGGAAACTGGTGGCGCACCCAGGGCGGCAGGACGGAATTGCTCCCGGCCACCGACAGCCACGCCAGCGCGTAGGCCAACTCCCACGGATACTGCCCGCCGTCCTCCATCGCCGCCAGGGCTTGCGTCCGGCACGACGCCCCGGCGAGACGGCGTTCAATGGCCCCACGCGCCTCCCCGTCGGATGGTCGCGGCGCGCGCCGCAGCTGGGCAAAGCACCGGTCGAACCCGACGTTATCGTTCGCACTGGTCAACCAGTGCCAGGCCGCGAGCAGATCCGGATCCGCTTCTTGGAATGCCCTCTGCTGGTTGTCGAACACCTCCAGCGCCAGCCGGGCGTCCAGCTCGGGATCGTTCCGGCGTCCCCGCTGCAGCGAACCGCCCTGATAGTGCTTCACCAGATAGTGGTACGGATTGCGAGGGAAGGCCAGGGGATTGAGCCGGAGCGTGTCCACCGCCGGCAGGTCCAATAGCTTGAGACCCGGGTCGGCGGCCCGCAGGTGGGGCAGGTCGAAGTCGATCAGGTTGTGGCCCAGCACGAAGTCCGCGCCCTCGGCTAACTCGTCCAGCCTGGCCAACGCCTGGGCCAGGTTGCGGCCGACGCGATGGATGGCCAACTTCTGGCCCGTATCCGGCCGCACGCCGGCCAGGGCGTGGATCCGCTCATCCGACCTGCCGACCTCCAGGTCCAGCGACAGGCAGCGCGTAAGGGCGCTTTCAACGGCCCCCGACGCGGGAGCCGCATCGCTCTGCCGAGGTTTCACGCTCCCGGTGGCCATGTCGCCCGGCTGGTCCCGTGGTTTGGCTCCGTCATCTTCAGCCCTGGTTGCCCAGCCGCAGCCAGGCGATGCCGTCCACGGCTTCGAAGTGCCGGTCCGCCGACACCAGGTCAGCCCCCGTTTCCATGACGTGAGCCGCAATCCACACGTCGTTGGTGGGGATGGGATTACCCCTGGCCCTGAGCGCCGCCGCGATCCGGGAATACCGGTCGGCGGTTACGGGGCCCACCGGCACGAAGGACACGTAGGGGTTGTCCAGAAACGACCGCAGGTCGGTGGCGTTGCGATCGAAACGCGAGCCGTTTCGGAAGCCGTAGAGCAGCTCGCCGATGACCACGGCCGACATCAGGACCTCGGTGGCGTCCCGCACCACTGTCGCGGTCTGTTCATCGCCTCGCATCAGCCGCGAGTAGGCGTTGGAGTCCAGCAGGACCCTCATTGCCAGGCAGCCTCGTCGATGACCTCAAACTCCTCGAGGGCCGCATCCAGCTCTGCCGCTTCATATTCACCCCACGTCCCGATCAGGTGATCCAGCGAGGAGCCTATCGTGTCGGGTCCTTGCCCTGGATCCGCCAGGCCGGCTCCCTTGCGCAACAGCTTCAGCGCGGCCTGGTTCAGCGACGTGCCGTCCCGTTTCGCCAGACGCTGGATGCGCTCTGCCAGTTCGTCATCAAACCCTCTGACTGTTAACTGGTTCACGTTGCCTCCCCCAATGATGCACCGAACGCATCAATATGAGGCATCATCCTTGACATCAATCACCTAGTCAAGGCCCTGTTTCATCAACCCCGCGAGTGGTAAAGGTTATCGCGCGCGGGGTCGCATTGCATCACACACCATTCAGTTCAGAATGGTCGCCAGCAGGTCATTCTTGATGCTATCCAGCGCCGGCGTCGGTCCAACGTACAGCCCGATGTCCAACGCGCGGGTTATGGGCGCCAGCACGGCGGCCGTATCCTCCCGGTCGCATACGACTGCGCCCGGCAACCGGTCCACCTGCTCCAGCAACTCCAGCACCGGCTCCTGCCGCTCCGCCGCCGACGGCACCCGGCCCAGCATACGCACGGTGAGGATCAACCCAGAGCCGCTCTCGATCACCATCACCAGCGTGGGCAGGTAGGGTCTGGTGTCTCTCCCGTCCTGCACTCCCGTGGGAATGTACGACGCCGTCACCTCCCATACCGCCGTGCCCACGGGCGTCGACCCACTGATCGATTGCAGCCGGTCCGTGTCTACCCGATGATCCTCAGCGGGCAGCGCCGGCGGCCGCAGCACTGACCACTCGTCCCGCCAGACGCCGTCCCGCAGCGACCGGGTCAGCGCCTCGCTGGGGTCCCGATCTGCGTAGAGGTCGAGCACGCCCTGTCCAATCCGTTCCGCAACGTCCCGGACGTTGTCCAGCGCGACGGTCAGAAATCGGGCCTCGTCACCATTGAGGTACCAGGGCCAGTGCCCCGGAATTACACTGCGGAAAACCGGCCATCTGCCACGACCACGATACCTGAACCCCAACTCGCGCATGCCCTTCCGTTCCCCGTTGCCCAGTTCTTCACGGTCCCCCAGCACCGCAGACAGCGCCACACCCCATTCCAGCGCCTCCACGCCGCATGGCTCATCCTCTGACGTCATGGTGGCCAGGTAATTGAGGAGGCCCCGGTCTCCCAGATAAACGCCCAGGCCGTACGCGATGCCACCGTCGCCCAGCGCCACGCAGTATCCCTTGAAATGTCCCAGGGGAT
>MPNC01000013.1 GCA_002238825.1 SAR202 cluster bacterium bin87
CCGGCGCGGCCGGCGCAGTGGTGGCGGCAGCCGCCGGAGCCTGTGCCTGAGCAGCAGGGGCCGTGGTGGCGGCCGCCGCCGGGCCTGCCGGCGCTGCCGTTTCCTCAGCGCCGCCGCAGGCCACCGCGGCGAGCATTGCCGCACTCGCGGCAATGCTGACCAGTAGTGTTGGCTTGATTTTCAGGCTCATACGTCTTTCCGTCTCCAATAGTGGCAACGGGATGGGTGTAGCAAGAGCGTCTACCGGTCCAGCCAGAGGTCCTCGTGCTTGAACCCGTACTGCACCGTCTGCGGAGCCACGAAGCCCTTGACGTCCTGGTGGACGACCCAGAAGTTTTGCCCGAGGGTGAGGCTGACCCAGTGGTTATTGCTGAATTCGTGCAACCACCGCTCCGCCTCCTTGTTGATCTCGCGGCGCTTCTCGGGATCGAGTTCGACCTTCTGGGCCTCGAACCAGTCGTTGGTCTCCGGAGCTTCCCAGTCGGTGTAGTTGCGGGTGCCGCCCTTGAGGAATATGCCGCCCCAGATGGCGTCCGGGTCCAGCACGGTCATGCCGTCCGCCTGGCAGCTCATTTCCCAGTCGCCCTTGGCGTCAGCGGGGCGTGCCGTGCCGTACTTGGCGTAACCGGCAGCGCTGGGCAGCACTTCAATCGCGCCACGAATGTTTAGATAGTCCTCCAGGTCCTGCTTGATCACGGAACACTCGTCCACGTAGGTTCCCACCTGGCGAACCGTGTACTGGATTTCGAACCCGTCGGGATAGCCGGCCTCGGCCATCAACTCCCGGGCGCGGGCGATGTCCTGCTGCCCTTCAGGGGAGTCCTTCGGGCGCATTCCGGGCCAGGTGGCGCACTCTTCCAGGCTGTTGGCCATGCCCACCATCGGGCAGTGGCCGCGGCCGGCGTGATGCAGCCCGCGAGCGTTGTGCTTCTGCCGGTCAACGGCCAGGTTGATGGCCTGCCGGACCCGGTGGTCGCTGAAGGGCTCGCGCTTGACGTTGAGCATCAACCCGCGCGTCGCGCCGCCGAACACGTCGTGGGCAACGTACTCGCTGTTGGTGCGCGTCTCCAGCGCATAGTACTCCGGTGCGGTCAGGTTCATCGTGGCGGCGTTGGCCATGTCGATCTGGCGCGCTTCCACCTGGGCCTGCGCCGTCGCCGGCGTGGTGATGATGTAATGCTCGATGCGGTCGAGGTACGGTCGCCCTTCCTTGAAGTAGTTGGGGTTCTTGTTGGCAAAGTAGGAGTTACCCGACTGGTACGACTCCAGGATGAAGGGGCCGGTGCCAGAGTTGTGCTTGATGATGTTCTCGGCCAGGTTCAGGTCGATCTCCTGTTCCAGCAGGTGCTTGGGCAGGATCTTCACGTAGTCAATGGCCAGGAACTTGATGAACGCGCCGGAGGCGAACGCCAGGTGGAACTCGATGGTCTGGTCGTCCACCACGCGGAGCGCGTCTTCCGGATTGGTGAGGGTGCAGTCCCCGGCGTCGCGGTCAGCGACTTCCAGCGGGTTGGTATACGTGCGCCACAGCCCGGAACGTCCCCGGCTGTTGCAGGGGTTGCCGTAGCGCAGGAACGTGTAGTGCACGTCGTCAATGGTGAATGGCGTCCCGTCATTCCAGGTCACGTCATCACGAATGCGGAAGGTGTAGATCGTGCCGTCTTCGTTCAGGCTCCAGTTTTCCACCAGGTCCGGCACCACCTCGTTGGTGTTGGTGGTGTCAAACTGCACCAACTGGTTGTACAGCTGGGAATAGGAAATCACGCTGGACGTGGAGGCCGAACCCAACGGGTCCCAGTCCTTGGTGTCCGCGTAGGCCGCCATGCGGATCAGGCCGCCAGCCTGGGGCGGGCCGCTGGGGAGAGGGGTCGGAGCAGTCCGCGCGACGGCGGTGGGCGCCGGCGTGTTGGTCGGTCGCTGCGTAGCCGCAGGCGGCAACGTAGGCGCGGCTGTAGCATCCGCCGCCGGCTGGGTTGCCTCGGAAGCCGCAGGCGCCGCAACCGTCGAACCCGGGCCGGGTACGTTGGCGCCGGTGATCGGGCTGGCCGCGGTGGGGGCGGCGGGAGCGGCGGATCCTGCTCCCGTGTCTGCAGGAGCTACCGGCGCCGGCGCTTCTGCGCCACCGCAGGCCGTTGAGATGACGAAAACCGTAGCTATCACGGTAGCAACTATGAATGGTCTGAAATTGGACAACATTGGCGCGAAATCCTCCTACCTGGATCGAAACCTTCTCCATATGAGACGGTTCGGCCATGCTCGGGAGCGCACTTTGACGCACTTTGCACAGCGCGGCCTATCCTAGTCGTGTGCAAATCGCCTGTCAAGAAAACATTTCAGTTTCATGCATGTACGAATTCATAATCTACGATATACGTCAATATCAGCATATATAATAATCACTTATCGGTTTCGTAAATTATTGGGGACAATCATTATGACTGTCCCCAATATATCGACGATATCCGTCAGCACGGCCCGGCTCGGGCCAACGCCGTTGCGCCTAGCGGTCCAGCCACAGGTCCTCGTGTTTAAATCCGTACTGCACCGTGATGGGCGCGTTGAAACCCTTGACGTCCTTGTGGACCAGCCAGAACAGTTGCCCCAGCAGCAGGTTGACCCAGTGGTTGTCCTCGAAGCTGGCCAGCCACAACTCAGCCTCCTTGTTGATTTCCCGCCGCTTGTCGGGATCGAGTTCCACTTTTTGGGCCTCGAACCATTCGGTGACTTTCGGGTGTGACCAGTCGGTGTAGTTGCGCGTGGCGCCGGGCAGGTAGACCCCGCCGTATATGGCGTCCGGGTCGAACACCACCATGCCCTCACCCTGGCAGCTCAATTCCCAGTCTCCCTTGGCATCGGCGGGACGAGACGTGCCGTACTTGGCGTAGCCGGCCGCGCTGGGCAGCGTCTCGATGGCGCCGGTGATGCCCAGGAATTCCTCCAGGTCCTGCTTGATCACCGAGCATTGGGCCGGATACGAGCCCACCTGCCGCGTGGTGTACTGAACCTCGAACCCGTCCGGGTACCCGGCTTCGGCCATCAGGCGCTGGGCCTCGGCGATGTCTTCCTGCCCGCCCGGGGTGTCCTTGGGCCGCAGGCCGGGCCACGTGGTGCACTCGTCGTTGGTGTGGGCCAGGTCCATCAGCGGGCAGTGGGTCACACCGGCGCCGCCGAAGGCCCGCTCGTCCACTTTCTGGCGGTCGACGGCGAGGTAGATGGCCTGACGCACCAGGTGATTGTCAAAGGGCTCCCGCTTGACGTTGAGCATCAGGCCAAAGTTGCCGCCGGCCTTGATGTCGTGGGCCACATAGTCGCCGTTGGTGATGCGCTCCAGTTCGTAATACTCGGGAGCCTCCAGGTTGCTGGAGCCGGCGTTGGCCATGTCGATCTGCCGCGCCTCAACCTGGGCCATCAGCGTGGCCGGCTGCGTGATTATGTAGTGCTCGATGCGGTCGAAGTAGGGACGCCCCTCCTTGAAGTAGTTGGGGTTCTTGTTCACGAAGTAGGAATTGCCGGAGCGGTATTCCTCCAGGATGAATGGGCCGGAACCGGAGTTGCTGGCGACGACGTGCTCGCCCTGGTTCAGGTCGACCGACTCGTCCTCCAGCAGATGGCGTGGCAGGATCTTGACGTAGTCCACCGCCAGGAACTTGATGAACGCGCCGGAGGCAAAGGCCAGGTTGTACTGGATGGTGCGGTCGTCCACCGCCTTGACCACGTCATCGGCGTTGGTTGGCGTGCAGTCGGCTTTGTCCACAACGTCCACCACCTCCATCCGCACTGCATAGTTGCGCCACAGGCCCGAGCGTCCGGTGGCATTGCACGGGTTCCCGTACCGGTGCATGGTGTAGATGATGTCATCCACGGTGAGGTCCGTCCCATCGTGCCACTTGACGCCTTCCCGGATGTGGAAAGTGTACTGCTGGCCGTCGGCGCTCAACTCCCAGCTTTCCGCCAGGTCCCCCACCACCTCCTGGGTGTTGGTGGTGTCGAACTGGACGATCTGGTTGTACAGCTGGGAGTAGGAGATCACGCTGGACAGTGACGCCGAGCCCAGGGGGTCCCAGTCCTTGGTATCCGCATACGCGGACATGCGCACCGTGCCGCCATACTTGGGAGCAGCCGCGCTGGGGGTCGGTGTAGCGACAACCCGGGCCACCGCGGTTGGAACCGGGGTGTTGGTCGGCCGCAGCGTTGCCTGCGGCGGCGGAGTGGCCGTGGCGGTGGGCGCCACGGCGGCCGCGGCAGCGGGAGCGGCGGGAGCAGTGGTGGCCTCGCTTGCCGCCGGCGCCGCTGCCGGCTCCGCAGTGGGGGCCGGGGTCTCGGCGCCGCCGCACGCGAAACTCCCCAGCAACAGGAGGCCGCAGACGGCGCTGGCAATCAGGCTCAGTTTCAGGTATCTCGACATCGTAGCTCCTCTTCACGCGCAAGGGCGCCTGGCCCGGTGGAAGTCTGCAAAAGCCCACGTGCGTACCGATTTGGCCGGAACGGTTTATCGCCCGCCCAAATGTAATAGCAATCATTCACTAAGTCAACCAATGAAATCGTATTTCGATAAATTATAGATGATAATAGCGGTATATCGTCAACATCATGCTATCGAATGAACGTCTCCGGAAACCGACCCCGGGAGGCTGGACGCATCTCAACATGATCGGTAATGGCGCCGCCCCTTGTTGACTACTCGTCACTGCGCCGATAGGCTTTTTGCGCTGTCACACCCCGAACATCTCCAGGAGCGTCTACCAATGACCGATACCGCCGCCGCACGAACCCCAACCGACGCCATGCCGGTTGACGCCAACGGATACCTCCTCGTGCGGCGGGACCCGCCCGTGGCCACCGTGACCATCAACCGGCCGGCCCAGCGCAACGCGATCTCCCTGGATATGTGGGTGCAGCTGACCTCGCTGCTGCGCGACCTGGACGCTGATCGGGACGTCCGTTGCGTCGTGATCACCGGCGCGGGCGACGAGGCCTTTTCCGCCGGTGCCGATATCAGCGATTTCGAACAGCACCGCAGCGACTCGACCAAGGGGCGCGTTTACAACGCCGCCGTCGACGGATTGCTGGAGACGGTGGCGGAGATCGGCACGCCCGTCATATCCATGATCCGCGGGTTCGCCGCCGGCGGCGGCTGCGAGCTCGCCGTCGCCACCGACCTCCGCATCGTCGCCGAGGGCAGCCGCCTGGGCATACCGGTGGCCCGCCTGGGCATCACCATCGGCCACCGCGAGATGTACGGCCTGGTGAACCTGGTCGGCAAGGGCAACGCCCTGTACATCCTTCTGTCGGGACGGTTGCTGGACGCCGACGAAGCCCTCCGCATCGGCCTGGTGAACCAGGTGGCGCCTGTGGACCAGTTGGAAGCGGTGACCTACAAGCTGGCCAACGACATCGCGGCGCTGGCCCCCCTGTCCCATGCGGTCAACAAGAAGACCATGAACCAGGTGCTGGCCAAGCCTTCTCTCGATCTAACGCCGGAGGAGGCGGAACTTCCCCTGGGCCAGTTCGACACCCGCGACTACCACGAGGGTTTCCGCGCCTTCCTGGAAAAGCGCCGTCCCCAGTTCATCGGCGAGTAGCAGTCGACTTCATGCCAGACTCGCCGCAGCGGAAACCGCGCAAGCAGACCCGTCAACGCGCCGACCTGCTGCTGGTGGAGCGGGGGCTGGTGGAGAGCCGCGAGCAGGCGCAGGCTCTGATCATGGCCGGCGCGGTGCTCGCGCCGGCGGGACCGGTGCAGAAGGCTGGCGCGTTTCTGGATCCGGACACGCCCCTGGAACTGCGCGAGCGTCTGCCCTACGTCAGTCGGGGCGGCGTCAAGCTGGCCCATGCCCTGGACACCTGGACGGAATCCCACGCCATACCACTGGACGGGATCACCGCGCTGGACGTTGGAGCATCCACCGGCGGGTTCACCGACTGCCTGCTCCAGCGCGGCGCGGCCCGCGTCTACGCCGTCGACGTGGGACACGGCCAGCTGCACTACCGTTTGCGCCAGGACCCGCGGGTGGCCTGCATGGAAAAGGTCAACGCCCGGTATCCGTTCGAACTGCCCGAGGCGGTCGATCTGCTGGTCGCCGACGTGTCCTTCATATCCCTGACCATGGCGTTGCCCGAGCCCTTGACGCATCTGAAGCCCGGCGGATATGCCATCGCGCTCATCAAGCCGCAGTTCGAGGCCCGACGTGGTGAGGTCGGCAAGGGCGGTATCGTCAGGAGCGACGCCCTGCGCGCCGACATCCTCGCCAGGGTCCAGGCGTGGTTAGCGTCTCGGGACGATGTCGCCCTGCTGGACACGATCCCGTCGCCGATTACCGGCGATGCCGGCAACCGTGAGTTCCTGACCCTGTTGCGCAAGCATTGAACACCTGCGTAATCCGCAGCCCGCGCGCACAGATCCGAATCTAAACCGCCAACGTATACTGCGCTTTAGATATCCAGCGATTTTAATGTACTTTCAGATTGCCGTCGGGAGACCGAGATGATAATTCTGACCAAGTTGGCTCTGCAAAGTCGGACGGTCACCGTGATGATCCTGATCCTCGTGCTGGCGGGCGGGATTTACGCCTACCAGCAGTTGCAGCAGGAGCTTTTCCCCGAGATCAGTTTGCGAGTGATCAACGTTTCGACTTCATACCAGCAGGGCACGCCGTACCAGGTGTCCCAGGAGGTCACTAAGCCCATTGAGGACCTGATCATCGGCATGGAAGGCCTCAAGGAAGTCACGTCCACGTCGCGGTCAAACCGTTCCCAGGTGAGGGCCAGTTTCGAAAACAATGTAGATATCGAGGAGGCTGAGGCAGAAATCGTCAGTCGGGTATCCGGCCTGCGGCTTCCGGACAACGCGGGCGAGCCCCGCGTGTTCGAGTTGACCCCTAACCGGCGACCGGTCACCGAGTTGAGCGTATCCGGTCAGCGGGATATTCCTGAGTTGCTCAGGATCGTGGAGCGTCAGATAGCGCCACCGATCCAGGCGGTGCCGGGCGTGTTTGAGGTGGACATTGAGGGAGGGGTCAATGAGCAGGTCGTCGTCACCGTGGACCCGACATTGTTGAACACCTACGGGCTGTCCATGCAGAACGTCATCGGCGCACTGCAGAGCAACTCGGTGGACGTGAACGCCGGCAGCGTGGAGTCCGCTGACGGCACCGTGACGGTCCGCGCCTTTCATGGCTATTCCGATCTGGATGCCTTGCGAAACCTGCCGGTCGGTTTCTCCCGTCCCGCCGGGTCGCCGGCATCTCCTCGCCCCTCCGGGAATAACGCCACCCCGATCCGGATGTCGGAAGTTGCCGATGTGCGGGTTGCCACCCCTGAAGCCACCACCATCTCCCGCACCAACGGCCAGCCCAGCGTCAGCCTGAGCGTTCATAAAACCGGCGACGGCAACACCATCGATATTACCCACGCCATCGACCAGCTAATGGCGGACCTGCACGACCAGCTTCCGCCGGACCTGGAAATCGCGGTGATCGAAAGCCAGGCCCCTCGTCTGGAAGAGGAACTGGGCAAAGTTCTCGGGCAGGGTCTTCAAGGGTTTTTCTTCGCTGTGGCTGCAGTATTCCTCTTCCTACTGCAACTGCGGCCTCGGCCTTTTGCCGGCATCGCCAACGCCATCCGGCCCACCATCATCATCGCGCTGTCCATCCCCCTCAGCGTGATGATAACGATGCTGGTCATGGCCCTGTTCGACTGGACGCTGAACTTCATGAGCCTGGCCGGCCTGGCCATCGCCGTGGGCCGGATCGTGGATGACAGCATCGTCGTGCTGGAGAACATCTACCGGCACATCCAGGAGGGCAGCCCCCGCGCCGTGGCGGTGATCGCCGCCACCCAGGAGGTCAGCCCGCCCGTCGTCGCATCCACCCTGACCACGGTGGCGGTATTCGTTCCCCTGGGGTTCCTCCCCGGAGTGGTGGGGCAGTTCTTCTCCCCCTTCGCCCAGACAGTGTGCGTTTCCCTGCTGGCGTCCACCCTGGTGGCCCTCACCGCCGTTCCGGTGCTGGCGTCCTGGTTCCTGCGCACGGGCGACATGGTTGACGATCCCGCGAACCCCCGGGGCGACACCTACCTGCAGAAGTTGTACACCCCGGTGCTCCGGTTTGCCCTGCGCTTCCGGCTGATCACCGCCGTCGCCAGCGTCCTGGTGGTGCTGGCCAGCCTGACGCTCATCCGGACGCTGCCCGTCGAACTGTTTTCACAGGGGCGAACCGAGGGCATTCGCATCGACCTGAACCTTAGCGGCAATCCCTCTACCATCCAACTGGTGGAAGAAGTCAGCGTCGTCGAAGGCATATTGGATGAGTTTGTCTCGACAGGGGACGTCGCAAGCCACCAGGTCACCCTGGGCGCCAGCAGCCGAAGCTTTGGGTCCACCGCTGACGCAGCCTTCGACCGGGCCGGGTTCAACATTCTGCTGGGGGAGAACGCTCCGGACGACCTCGACGAGCGGATCCGGAACGCCCTGCCGGAAAAGCGCGGCGTCACCACCCGCGTCTTCGCGGACTCCGGTGGCCCGGGACGTGGCAGCGGTTTGCGACTCACCCTCACCGGCGCCAACTACGAAGACGTGCGCATCGCCACCGACCGGCTGCAGGCCGCCGTCGAAAACGAACCTGGCGTGCGCAACGTGCAGACCAACATCGTGGACGGCCGAGAGGAGCTGACCATCGCCATCGACCCTGACGCAGCCGGTCGCTACGGCCTGTCCACGATGAGCGTCGCCAACCAGATCCGCACCTGGATGCGCGGCAGCGACGTCGCCGAGATCGACGTGGGTGGAGAAACCCTGGACGTGGTGGTGCGGGCGGTTGCCGAAGCCGTGGACGACCCGTCGGATCTCCCGCTCCTGCCCATCGGCAGCAACGCCGGAGCCATTCCGTTGGGTAGCATTGCAGACACCATGAATACCGTCGGCCCCAGCGTGGTCACTCACTACAACGGCCACCGTTCCGCCACCGTTTCCGGCGGGCTGGCCGGACGGGACGCCGGCGCCATCGGTGACCGCATCGACGCCATTGTCGCCTCCACGCCGCTTCCCCCGGGCGTCACGGTGCGATCCGGAGGCACCTTCAGCGACATCCGCGAGGAGTTCAACAACGTTTATGTCGCCATGATCATCGGGGTCTCCCTGGTGTACCTGGTCATGGTGGCCACCCTGGGCTCGCTGAAGATCCCATTCATCGTGGTGCTCAGCATGCCGCTGGCCGTGGTGGGCGCCCTGGTCGCGCTGGTCATCACCGACCGATCGCTGAGCCTGCCCGCCCTGATGGGGTTCCTGCTCCTGGTGGGCATCGTGGTGACCAACGCCATCGTGCTGCTGACGTTTGTTCACCAGCAGCGGCGGGCCGGTCTGGAACCGCTGGACGCAGTGATGTCCGCCGGCCGAACCCGCGTGCGCCCCATCCTGATGACCGCCTTCACCACCATCCTGGCGTTGATCCCGCTTTCGCTCAGCGAATCGGCGGGACTGGTCGGCGCGGAACTGGCCACGGTGGTCATTGGAGGCCTGATCAGTTCCACCTTCCTAACCCTGGTGGCGGTCCCGGTGATTTACATGCTGTTCGAGGAATCAATCCCCAACGCGTACCGGCGCGTGCTCCGGTTACTTGGAGTGTCCCAAGCTCGCCCGCAATCCGAGCCGGATCAGGCGCGCACGTTCGCCGCGACCGACATCGAAGCCAACCCCGAACCGGGCGGATCACCGGCTTCTGACTGATCGCTTCTCGTATCCGTTACATCTGGGTGCGGCCGTCCCACTGCACGATGGCCGCACGCCGCGCAGCATGGCGAAATTCGGGTATCATAATCGTGCTCGCACGCCAACCATCCATTTCACAAGGAGGCGGTGATGGCTACCGCCGGACCGGACACCATCGCCCAATGCGTCGAACAGGCCGTTGCCTTCCTGGCGCAATCGGACCGCGAATTCGACGCGGGAGACCGTCGACAAGGCTCGGAGAAGCTCTACGGCGCGGCCACGCAAGCCGTCATCGCTGCGGCCCAGCAGCGTGGCTGGCAATACCGGAGCCACCGCGCCACCAAAAACGCGGTAATCCAGCTGGAATCGGAATACCAGGATCCATTGCTGATTGCCGGATTCCTCGCTGCCGAAAAGTTCCACAAGAACTTCTTTCACGATGAGATGGAAGACTACGAAATCGTAGCCGACCGGCCCATCGTTCACCGCTTTGTGAACCGCCTGGTGACACTGGTCAACGACTATGCGCCGGACGCCTGATGCAACGCGAAGAGCTCAATGCAAATTGTAAGTTCCCAAAAGGAGAAGCACATGTACGTACTGCGAAGAATTTTCAAGACCAAGCCTGGCGAGGCCCGGCGCGTGGCCAGCCTGCTCCAGAAGCAAGCGCAGATCTACCACGACGCCGGCCAGCGCAGCGAGTTCCGGGTTTATTTCAATGGCGCCACCACTCCGGCGGAGCAGGACGTTGTGATCCTTGAGTGGACCGATGAGTCCCTGATGTCGCCCATGCGTGCTGGCAATCAACTGCCCGCGGCGGCGCTGGAAGTGGGCGGACAGGTCAGGCAGCTGGTGGAGAGCAACCGCATCGAATTCTGGGAGATGATGTCGCCCGACAAGATGATGGACGTCTAATCGCTCGCACCTTCAGGAGGCAGCATCGTGGAAGTAGCAAAGGTGGCAGAAATACTGCTGGAGCGCGAACAGACCGTGTCCGTGGCCGAGGCCTGCACCAACGGCCTGCTCGGCTACACGCTGGGCACCATACCGGGGGCGTCCCGGTTCTTCCCGGGCGGCGTCGTCGCCTACACCGGCGGGCTGAAGGAGAAGATCCTCGGCGTGCCCGATGAGCTCTATGAGACCGCCGGCAGCGTGAGCCGGGAGATGGCCATCGCCATGGCCCGCGGCGCACTGGAACTCACCGGCACCAACTATGCCCTCTCGACCACCGGCGTCACCGGACCGGCAGCCGGCCGCAGCGGGTTGCCCATCGGCACCTTCTGGATCGGCCTGGCGGTCAAGGATGGCGAGGACGCCGCCATCGAGATCCGCGTCGGCGGCGACCGCGACGCCACCAAGCACGGCGCGGTGCAGGCCGCCATCGACCTGCTGGGACGGGAGCTGACTGGTTAGATCGCGCAGTTTCTCCACTGCAGTCTGAGTATTCAATGTAGGGGCGAATGATCATTCGCCCCTACGCACGCTGGCAGCTGCATCCACCGGACCAACCTGACGACAACCGGCTGCCGCTCTTTCCACGTCAGCCATCCGACACCAACCGAGGTACCGCAATGAAATTCGGAGTTTCCCTTTCCGCCATCGCTCAGCAGCCGGCCGGCGCCGACATGCAGCAGGCCTTCGCCGACATCTGCTCCTACGTGGGCGCGGCGCGCGACCTGGGGTTCGACATGGTCTACCAGGGCCAGCACTACCTGACCGACCCCTACCAACAGCTGCAAACGATGCCGTTGTTGGCCCGGATTTCGGCGGAGGCCCGGGGCATGGGCCTGGTGGCCACCATGCTGGTGCCCCTGCATCACCCGGTTGACCTGGCGGAGCGCGTCGCCACCATGGACGTGATCACCGGCGGAAACTTCACCCTCAGCGCCGCCCTCGGCTACCGCGACGAGGAGTACGACAACTTCGGCGTGCCCCGCCGCACCCGGGTCAGCCGCTACCTCGAATGTCTGGAGGCCATGCGCCTGTTGTGGTCCGGCGAGAAGGTCAACTACGAGGGGCAGTACTTCCGGCTCCAGGATGCTCAACTGATGCTGCGCCCCGTGCAGCAGCCCCATCCGCCGGTGTGGGTGGCCGCCAACAGCGACGCCGCCATCACCCGGGCCGCGCGCATGGGCTACACCTGGTACGTGAACCCCCACGCCAAGTTCGACACCATCAGCCAGCAGGTTGAGATGTACCACGAGGCCGCCGGCGCCGCCAACTCGGGCGCGCCCGAGCGCCTGCCCCTGGGTCGCGAGGTCTTCGTGGGGCGCACCCACGAGGAGGCCTTCGCCAACGCCGCGCCCTACCTGGGCGGCAAGTACGAGGCCTACGCCCAGTGGGGACAGGACAAGGCCCTGCCCGGCGACGAGAACTTCCGAGAACCCTTCGAGGACCTGGCCCGCGACCGCTTCGTCATCGGCAACCCCGACGAGGTGGTCGAGGAGCTATCCCGCTATCGCGCGCTGGGGATGTCCCACGGCTGCTTCCGCATGATGTGGCCCGGCATGCCTCTCGACGACGGCATCGCCAACCTCGAACTCTTCGCCGACCGCGTGGCGCCACACCTGCGGGAGGACTAACTTCCGACATTTTCGGCACTGCGGAGCTACCCCGCTCGCAGCGTCTGCTCCGTCTCCGCGCCGGCCTTGATCCGCTCCCAGTCGTACAGCATGGGCGCCATGCGCACCTTGCTCCACATCTGCGACTGATCGGAGTAGTGCGGGCTGGCGGGGTGACCCGAGGATCCCAGCGGCACCGCCCACAGCGAGCGGTTCCAGTCGGCCGGGTCGTAGGCATAGCGGAACACCGATAGCCCACCCACCGTGGCCAGGTCGCCCGGCGCGTAGGAGCCGGCCCAAGGCGTGTCGCCGTCGCCTCCGGTGAGGATTTCCGGCGGGTCCAGCAGGCCGCCCAACTCCGGCGTAGCCATCGACAGCGGATGCTGCGGCCGCGCCCGGTGTACCCGGTCCCACCGCCAGCCGGCGATGTCGGAGCCCAGTTTTGCCGTAAGTGTGCGGACCGCCTCCTGCAAGGCCGTGGACAGCGCACCGTTCCAGTCCTGGCCGTCGGGCAGCAGGTCGGTGTCTCCGCTAGCGATGGCGTCGGTCATCAGGTTTTTGAACCGGTTGAGGAAGACGCCACGTCCCCGGTCGGCCGGCTGCCAGCCCATGGCGGCAAGGTCTTCCCCGATGTTGTGCTTCAGCAGACGCCACAGCAGGGCATCGCGCATCGCGCTGTAGATGGTCGGCTCAACCGCGCTGGGATCAACGCTGCCCGACCAGTCCTGCAGCTTCGCCAGCGCCGCTGCCGTAGCGGGATCTGCCGGTGGAGGAACGGCGGCAAGCGCGGCCACGTAGGTTTTCGCCGGGATGGATACCCGCTCGGCATGGATGCGGCCCATGTCGGCAGCCGCAGCGTTGGGGATGCTCTCGACGCCGTGGGTCACGCGCATGGCACGGTAGCCGGGCGCAAAGTCCATCGAGATGTAGTACGGATAGTCCGCGCCCACCGGCCGGTTGTTGGCCGTCACGATGTAGCCCGGCGCCGGATTGATGTAGCGCGGCATATCGGCGAAGGGGATGCTGCCCTGCCACTCGTGCTCCCCGTCCCATCCGGGAACCGGCAGGGGAGCCGGCACGTCGCCCGGCCGGCGGGGAATCTCGCCCCGGCACTGGTAACCGATGTTGCCGTGGACGTCGGCCATAACGAAGTTGTTCACCGGGTCAACCCAGCCCTCCATGGCGTCGGCCAGCTCGTTCACGCTGGTAGCCTCAAGCATGGCGGGCAGGATGTCCGTCCACGGATCGCCGCCGTCGCCGGCGGTGTATCGCAGGGCGAGGCCGTATCCGGACAATGGGTCGCCGCCCACCACCGGGCCGTGATGGGTCGCCCAGGTGCGCAGGTGCACGTCGGCGCCGTCCTTGACCCGGATAACCTCGTCGCGAACGTCGGCGTTGTACCAGTCCTCCTGGTGTTGGTAGAGGGACGGATCGGCGTCGTTGAACAGCTCGATGTACAGGTCCTGGTAGTCGGCGGCGGTATGGGTCACGCTCCAGGCCACCCACTGATTGTGCCCGAAGTGCGGAAAGCCGGGCACGCCGACGAAGGAGTTGCCGACCACGTCGAAGGTGTCGCAGGCCAGGTGGTTCTGGTAATAGACGCTGGGCGTATCCAGGCCCCGGTGGCTGTCGCCGGCCAGCAGCCCCTTGCCGGTGGCGGTACGGTCCGGACCGATGGCCCACGAGTTGGACCCACTGTCCAACTCACCGATGAGATTCAGGTTCGCGGCGTGTTCCAGCAACTGCTCCAGGCCGATATCCACCGCGCCGTCGTAATCGGCGCCGGTGGGAATGATGACCGGTTGGCCCGGCGGGTAGGACGGGAACAGCGCGGCGGCTCGCTCCGAGCCCAATGCCTTCACGAGCCGTGCCCGCCACGCCTTGGTCTCGAACACGCCCATTAAGACGTGCCGCACCTTATAGATGGCCAGGCTGTGCCACGGCTCCCATGGCTCCGGCTGGATGCCGGCGATGGCGTACTCCGCCGGCAGCGGCGCGTCGCTGTTGATGAAGGCGTTGACGCCGGCGGCGTAGGCTTCCAGCATGGCCGTCGCCCGGGGACCGGCCGCCTCGCAATCGGCTCGGGCCGCATCCTCCAGCCGGTGCCGGCGCATCTGCATGTCCTGGCCCACCGCGGATTTGCCGGCCGCCTCGGCCCAGCGGCCCACGGCCCGCAGACGATCAAACTCCATGGCCCAGAGCCGGTCCTGCGCGGTGACGAAGCCCTGGGCGAACCAGGCGTCTTGCTCGTTGGCCGCGCGCACATGGGGGATGCCCCACTGGTCGCGCCATACGCGCACGTCGGCTTTCAGGCCCGGCAGGTTCAGCTCGCCGTCCAGGGGAGGGATCGCGCTCTTCAGATCGTGGGAGGTTACGGCGGCGGGGTTGGCGGCGGTGATGGTCATGGCGGTCAACTCCAGTATTGGCTAGAGCCATATTACCGCACGACAGGCCGTCGGGGGAGTTGCCCTTTCACCTGACGCGCACCCAGTTTGTCATCGCGAGGAGCAATGCGACGTGGCGATCTCGTTCCCGCACTAGCGTTCCTCGACCCAACGAGATTGACACGCTTCGCTCGCAATGAAGATTCCAGTGAAACTGGGTACCCGTGAGGCCCTTTCGCCAATCCGATCCTTACTCGCACTCAGTTTGTCATCGCGAGGAGCAATGCGACGTGGCGATCTCGTTCCCACACTAGCGTTCTTGACCCAACGAGCTTGACACGCTTCGCTCGCAATGACGGTTCCAGTGAAACTGGGTACCCGTGAGGCCCTCGCCAATCCACTGATGTCGTCGCGGTCGGGGGAGTCAGCGGCGCATTGACCTCTGCTCAGCGCGCGTCCGCTGCAGCATCTCGCGCACCTCAAGAGCCGACGGCGTTTCCGGCGTCGGTTCAGCGTCGGGCTGGGCCAACTCATCCGCAGCGTCCGCGATGCGCTCGCGGGCCAGACGGCAGTATTCGTCGGACAGGTCGATGCCCACGTACTGCCGCCCTTCCATGAGCGAGGCGATGGCCGTGGTTCCGCTGCCGATGAACGGGTCCAGCACCACCTCGGCGGTGGTGGCGGCGATGGCCCGGCGTGCCAACTCCACCGGGAAGGACGCGGGATGGGGGTTCCCCCGGTCCTGGCGAATCTGCCAGACGTCGCCGATGCCGCCGGCCTTGGGCGCCAGCCGGAACTCCGGGTTGGCCACGAGGTAGATCACCTCGTAGGTGGGCAGGAAGTACCCGGGGTTGTGGTTGAACCCACCGGAGCGTTGCCAGATGATGATCTGGCGGACGGGGAAGCCGTCCATGATGTCGGCCCGGTCCTGCAGCAGGCCGCGCTGCACCCGCCACTTGTGGTTGTAGAAGATCGCCCCGTCGGGAGTGAGCACCCGCAGCATCTCCCGCAGACACTCCCGCTGCCATTCCACGTAATCGTCGTGGGGCATGCTGTCGCCGTGCTCGGCGTAGCCCCGCTGCAGCATCAGGGTGGCGCGCGACCACTTGCCGCCGTTGCCGTTCTTCATCCCGTTGCCGCTGCTGTTGAGCAGGTTGTAGGGCGGCGAGGTGACCACAAGGTTCACCGACGCCGACGGCATCCGGCCCATGGCCGAAAGGCAATCGTCGCAGTGAATTTGATTGAGCCAGGGTTCTATATTGGCGGGATTCATAGAAAGCGTATAAGACACGCTTATTGAACCCCAACCAGGGGAATTGGCGCATAGAGAGACCCCGGCGGGTTTCGGCGTTTCTGACCGCCGGCCAGGAACGCAATACGCCACAACCTGCCCGTCCCACGGATTCTCGGGCAACAAAAAGGGCGGTGATGAAGCCGCCCCAGTTTGCGGATGCCGCCAGCCTGTTCTCCGCCGGCCGTTTCCCCAGGATCAACCGGTGCGTCGGGCCACCAGCAATCCGTCCTCGCGGGTCACCCGCATGGCGAAGGGGTAGCGGTCCACCTCCAGCGCCAGACCCACGTCCCGCGGGTGGAACTGCGGCTGGGCGTCGTCGAAGAACTTCTGGGTTGCGCCCCCGGCCATGATCAGCTTGCGCAGGGCTTCGGGGTCGGGGTTCCGTCCCTCCAGCCGGTTGCGCAGATACATGGCGCAGTGCTCGTCCTCATCGGCCCGGTTCACTCCCTGGTCTCCCATGGCCAGGATGGTGACCCGATCCGGCAGCGGGTCCTCCGCCAGCAGCGCCTGCGCGGTAGCGCCGGCCACCACGAACGAGGTCACATAGATCGGGTCGCAGCCGGCCGCGCCGGCCGCCGCCGTGCCCACCGTGCCAGCGCGGGTGGACTGCACAATGCTCTTGCCGGCGAAATCAACCGAGGATGCTTCATAAGGAGAGTTGCCATGGTCGAACCCGTCGGGCCGGCGGCCCTCCACCTCACCCATCAGGATGTCGGCGATGGCCGGATTGTTTCGCCGGATCTCCAACGCCTCCTCAACCTCGGCCACCAGGGTGATGCGCTCCGCGCCCCGATTGAAGGCGATGGCCGCTGTGGTGAAGGCGCGGAACACGTCGATCACCAACGCCGCGCCGGTGGCTTCGTTGGCGTCTCGGGACAAACTGCCGATGCGAATTTCCATGTTTCTATCTCTTCATCTCGCATGGATAGACAGGATGTTCAGGATTTTGACTGCAGCCGCAACGAAATCCATGTCAATCCTGCGCATCCTGTAAATCCATGCCGTATTGGATCAGGCGGTTTTCACCAGCTTCTGCAATGACCGGACTTCGCGAGGCGGGTCCAGGTGCTGCCCGGTGTGGGTCCACGAAACCTCGCCCACGTAAATGTTGCCCACAGAGTCCAGGCAGACCCCGTGCGGCGCGATGAACTGGCCAGGCGCTTCACCCTCGGGCCCGTCGCCCACTCGGGCCTGCTGCCGGCCTTCGGTGTCGTAAACGCTGACCCTTGGGCCAAGGCCCGTGGCCTGGGAGTTGGGGCCAATGGCCGAGCCCAGTTCGCCGATGTACACCAGGCCGGCGTGCTGGTCGATGTACAGGCCGCACGGACGGGACATGTCGTTCCACTGTCCCATGAACCTGCCATCGGGATTGAATACCTGGACCCGATGGTTCTCCCGATCGGCCAGGTACACCAGGCCGTCGCGGTCGGTGCCGATGTTGTGGGCGATGTTGAACTGACCCGGGCCGTTCCCGGACTTGCCCCAGGAGAAGATCAGCCGGCCGTCCGGGCTGTACTTGTGAATGCGGGCGTTGCCGTAGCCGTCCGACACGTAGAAATCGCCGTTGCGGGGATCTATGGCCACGTGCGTGCAGCGGTTGAAGGGATCGCCGGACATGAAGGCCGCAGGGTGTCCGCTGGTGCCCAGGGTCAGCAGGACCTCGCCCTCCAGGGTGCACTTGCGCACGGTGTGGTCGCCGTCGTCGGTCAGGAACATGGTCCCGTCGGGCGCCATGGTGACGCCGTGGGCGCGGGGGAACACGCCCTCGCCCCAGGACTGCATGAAGTTGCCGTCCTTGTCGAACACGATCATGGGATGCTCGCCGCGATTGAAGGCGTACACGTTGTCGTCGGCGTCGCAGCCCACGGCAGCCACTTCCCTGAACGTGTAGCCGGCCGGCAGCTGACCCCAACCTTCCTGGACTTCGTAAGTGAACTGGCCCTCTCCGATAGTTACCATCGGTGTCCCTCCTGTGATGGCGGCGGCGCTCGCGGGCGTCGCGCACGGCGGTGATTGTAACCCATCCGGTGCGCCCTCAACCCGACCGTTGGGGGCCGATCAAGGCCTGTGCAAAGTGATGGGCTTCTTTGGTTTCCGCTCATCCCGAGCCGGTCGCATCATCCCGAGCCGGTCACATCATCCTGAGCCTGTCGAAGGATGTCGTCGTTGCCCGGGCCGTGGTTCGACAAGCTCACCATGAACGGGAGGAGGGACTTTATGAACGGGAGGAGGAACTTAATGAACGGGAGAAGGGACTTTGCACAAGCCCTGGGGGAGCCGATGCTACAATGGGCCATCACGATCCCAGTCCAACGCAAGGAGACCCCCGATGGCCGACCCGCGACGCGATTTCGTCAAGTACACGTTCTTCAAGGTTCAGCCCGAGTGGCGACGCCTGCCCGCCGCCGAACGCGAGACCGGCAAGGATGAGTTCGCCGCGGTGGCCGCCGAGCACTCCGACCGGGTCGCCCTGAACACCTACACCCTGGTGGGCGCGCGCGGCGACACCGATTTCATGCTGTGGGGCGTGTGTCCCGAGCTTGAGCCCATCAACGAGATGGCGGCGCGGCTCAACGGAACCCGCCTCGGCGGCTACCTGGAGACCCCGCATTCCTACCTCGGCATGACCCGCCGCTCTCCGTACATCGACGACCACCAGCACGAGGGGCAGGAAGGAACCGGCGACGCGGCTTCCATGCGAATGATTGGCCGTCGCTACCTCTTCATGTACCCCTTCTGGAAGACCCACGACTGGTATCAACTGCCCAAGGACACGCGCCAGGAAATGATGAACGAGCACTTCGTCATCGGCCACAAGTACCCCCAGGTCAAGATCTCGACGGCCTACTCATTCGGCCTGGACGACCCCGAGTTCATCCTCGGCTTCGAGACCGACGAGCCGGGCACCTTCCTGGACCTGGTGATGGATCTCCGCGAGTCCAAGGCCCGCCCCTACACCCTGAAGGACACCCCCATCTTCTCCTGCATCAACCGCCCGCTGCGCGACTGCCTGGACGACGCGGCGTAAGGAGATACCGCATGACTTCGCAAGCTGTCGCCAAACCGCAACCCGACGTTGCGGCCAACTCGCCAGACGCCGATATGCCGGCGCCCTTCTCGCTGGACATCAGCTCCATACTCGCCCTGCTGCCGGATGATGACTCTCTGGATGACTGGTTCCTGCGTTTCACCGCCGACAATGCGGATTTGGGGTACCAGTTTGAGATTGACGAACACGGGAGATTGCGGGCAATGGCGTCAGAAGGCATGGACGGGCAGTTGCGTTCGGGTAACTTGTACATTGATTTGCGGTTTTGGTCGGATGAAGGACCCGGTGGGCACGTGATTACCGGCAACGGCTTGGTTCGTATGCCCTGGCCGGGTCGCCGCGGTCCTGATGCCGGCTGGGTTGCCCCTGAGCAATTGTCGCCCTTGGCGCCGGCAGGGCAACGACCGCATGGCGTTCCCTTCGCGCCTCATTTCGTGGCGGAGATTCGCTCCCGTTCCAACTCGGTAGAAGAGCAGCAGGCCAAGATGGAGGAATGGATCGCCCACGGTGTGTCGCTGGGATGGCTTATCGACCCATTCCTGCGCCAGGTCCACGTCTATCGCCCCAACGCCGACCCGGTGGTACTCGAAGATCCGGAAACGGTCAGCGGCGAGCCCGAGTTGACCGGCTTCGTATTCAACGTCCGCAGCCGTATATTCGATTTGGAATGACCGCGTCCACAAATCAGCGGCATTAAACATAAAAGCGCTCCGAGGAAAACCGGAGCGCTTGCTTTTGCTGGGTTACAATCTGTCGCTAACGCAGCGCCAGCATCCGTTCCAGCGCCACGATGGATTCCTGCTGAATCTGGTCGGGCACGGCGATGCGGTTGACCACCTCGCCGGCCACCAGGCTTTCCAGCGTCCACAGCAGGTAGGCCGGGTGGATGCGGTACATGGTGGAGCAAGGGCAACTCACCGGGTCCAGGCAGAAGACCGTTTTGTCGGGGTTGTTCATGGCCAGCCGGTTCACCAGGCTGATCTCGGTGCCCACCGCCCAGACCGAACCGGCCGGCGCCTCGTTGATGGCTTTGCGAATGAACTCGGTCGAGCCGTTCATATCCGCGGCTTCCACCGTCTCCATGGGGCACTCCGGGTGCACCAGCACGGTCACGTCGGGGTAGCGCTGCCGGGCGGACTCGATCTGCTTCGGGGTGAAGCGGGTGTGCACCGAGCAGTGGCCCTGCCACAGCACCATCTTGGCCTTCCGCAGTTGCTCCGGCGTGTTGCCGCCCATGGCCTTGAAGGGGTTCCAGACCACCATCTCGTCCAGCGGTATGCCCAGCTTGAGCGCGGTGTTGCGGCCCAGGTGCTGGTCGGGCAGGAAGAGGACCCGTTCGGCATCGCGAAACGCCCATTCCAGCACGGCGGTGGCGTTGGACGAGGTGCAGACCGCGCCGCCGTTGCGACCGCACAGCGCCTTGATGGCGGCCACCGAGTTCATGTAGGTGACGGGCACGATGCCGCCGTGGTCGCCGAGAACGTCCTGCAGGTCTTCCCAACCGTCCTCAACGTCCTGGATGGGCGCCATGTCCGCCATGGAGCAGCCGGCCGTAATGTTGGGCAGGATCACCTGCTGGTGGTTGCCGGCCAGGATGCAGGCCGTCTCCGCCATGAAGTGGACGCCGCAGAAGATGATGTAGTCGGCCTCCGGGCGGGAGGCGGCTTCCTGGCTGAGCAGGAAGGAGTCGCCCTGGAAGTCGGCGTACTTGATGATCTCCTCGCGCTGGTAGTGGTGGCCCAGGATGGTCACGCGGTCGCCCAGGGCGCGGCGGGCAACCCCGATGCGCTCGTCCAACTCGGCGGGAGAGCAGGCCAGGTACTCACCGGGGATCTTCTGCCAGCGGACGTTGATCGCCAGCTCCTCCGCCAGGGACTTGGCCGGCAGTTCGTCTTCCGGTTTGCAGAAGGCGGCGTGCTCGATTTCGGTGAGGGGAATTGTTGGTTGCCTGGTTTGCGTAACCATAAAAGCCGCCTCCTTGAACTAAAAACCCGTACTACGCCAGCACACCGGCCAGGGACCATGGCCCGGTGCGTGTAACCCGAACGTCTACCAAATGACCGGTCAAGTCCGGTTCGGCGACGCACTCGGCGTTTTCGGGAAGGTCGAAATAAACGAGCTTGTTGCCCCGCGTTCGTCCGGTCCAACTGCCCCGCTTGCGGTTCTCCGCCAGCACCTGCACGGTATCGTGAAGATAGGCGGAGTTGATGCCGGTGAGTATGCTTTCCTGGAGCGTTTCAAGACCCTTCAGCCGCCGCTGCTTTTCTTCCTGCGCGACATCGTCTTCCATGGTGCGGGCGGCGATGGTGCCGGGCCTTGTGGAATAGGCCGCCCCGTGAACCTTGTCGAACCGCAGGTCGTCCACCAGCCGCAGCGTGTTCTCGTACTGCGCCTCGGTCTCACCCGGGAAGCCGACGATGATGTCGGTGCTGACGGTGACGTCGGGGATGGTGTCGCGGATTTCGCTGATGATGTCCCGGTACTCGGCGGTCGTATAGGGCCGACGCATGCGCTGCAGCACTTCATCGTCGCCGGCCTGCACCGGCAGGTTGATGTGCTCGCACACCTTGGGCAGATCGGCTACGGACCGGATTATCCGGCTGCTCATGTACGACGGGTGGGAAGTCAGGAACCGGATCCGGTCCAGCCCGTCCACGTCGCTCAGCCTGGTGAACAGGTCGGCCAGGTCGTCGCCTTCGTCCCGGTCATGGCCGTAAGCGTCCACGGTCTGCCCGAGCACGGTGACCTCGCGCACTCCGCGAGTTGCCAGCAGTTCCACCTCGCGGGCGATGTCGTCCACCGAGCGGCTGACCTGCCTTCCCCGGCGATACGGGATGATGCAGAAGGTGCACATCAGGTCGCAGCCGTGGATGATGGGCACGTAGGTTGCCACGTCCGGGCGCTGGGGCGCCAGGGTGCCGACACATCCCTCCCAGTCCAGTCCCAGACGTTCGCCCACCAATTCCAGCAGCGGCTCGAACTCCTGGGGGCGGAGGAACAGGTCGACGTGGGGGAAGCGCCGCTGCAACTCCTCGGTGCGGGGGCCGACCATGCAGCCGGTGAGCGCCAGCACCGCGTCGGGCCGCTTCTTGCGCAGGGGTTGGTTCAGGTTCAACGTGCCGGTCACCTTGTCCTCGGCGGACTGGCGAACCACGCACGAGTTGAGCACCACCACGTCCGCGTCGGCGGGGCGTGGAACGGGCGTCAGGCCCATTTGCTCTAACGCCGACCCCAGTCTTTCGGAGTCGGCGGTGTTCATCTGGCAACCTATGGTCCAGATGTGGTAGGTCTGCATTCGAGTTTAATCCCGTGTTGGCGGGGGTATCCGGGTTGGAAATGGCGGAGGGAGTGGGATTCGAACCCACGATCCCAGTTTCCCAGGATAAGCGCTTAGCAGGCGCCCGCACTAGACCACTATGCGATCCCTCCCTGCCCCGCTGGGTGTTGCCCATTATAGCCCATTGTGAAGCGCGTTACAAACGACGATTACGATTAAGCCACACGTGCGTTCGAGTTTCGTCATCAGGCTGGTCACAACCAAAAACGCCCAATCGTCGTACACTAGCATAGCTCTCCCACGAAACCGGGATGAGGCACACCGCGACGACCAAAGGAGAATGGTGATGAGGCTGAGGCGCATGGTGATTTTGCTTGCGGCGGCGATGGCAATGGCAGTGGCCCTTGCAGCGACAGCCTGCGGCCAGGAAGAGCCCGGGACCGGCCAAAGCGCGGAGCCCCGCGCCGAGGCAACAGCCCCCGCCGCTGTTCCGGCAAGCACGGCTCCGCCCGCCCAAGCGGCGCCAACCACGGCAACTCCAACCCGGGCCGCTGCCCAACCCGACCCGACTCCCGCGGCGGCCGCCCAGCCGACGCAGCCCGTGCCCTCCGCCACCGCGGTCGCTCCAACCGTGGTTCCCACGGAACCGGCCCCCACCCAACCGGCGCCGACGCCAGCGCCAACTCCTCAAATGGTGGTGAGCCCCGACCTGCGGGCCTACGCCGATGAGCACGCCCACGGGCCCGGCGCAATCTACGTCGGCGATCCCACCCAATTGCTCGGCCCGCCGCCCCACCAGAGCCTGATGTTCGGGGTGCCCGAAGCCATCTATCGCCAGGCTTCGGCGGCCGCAGTGCTTGGCTTCGAGCCGGCCGGCATTCCCGACCACCTGTTCATCTACAACAGCGACTACTATGCGGATCTGGTCGACAAGGCCAACCTGACGGATCCTACCGATCTCACCTCCGCCGGCGAGAGCATCAAGATCCAGCACGTGTGCATCGACCGCAATCTGCCCACCTGCGCGCTGATCCAGACCTACTGGGCTCCCAACCTGTGGGAACGCACCGACGGCCAGGTTGAGCTGTCGGTGACGTCCTTCGTCGAGCTGGGTCTCGCCGGCCCAGACACCCTCAGCCAGGTCGCCGACGGGTCGCTGGACATGGTCAACATCTTCACCGGCTACGTTGCCGGAGCCCACCCGTCCCTGGAGGTGCAGTCGCTGTGGGGAACCGCCAGCGACTGGGAGACCTCCTACTCCACGCTGGCGGACATGGCTCCCGACATCGACCGCATGCTGCTGGACATCACCGGCGGCAGCCCCGTGCTCAACCGCAACTGGTTCGCCGGTTCCGACCAGTGGTTCTTCAGCGACGAGCCCATGCGCTCGATAAACGACTTCGAAGGTCAACAGATCCGCACCCATTCGGCGTCCATGTCCGACTTCATCCGCGGCATGGGCGGCGAGCCCGTCGAGCTCAGCGTCGGCGAACTGTACACCGCCCTGCAGATCGGCACCGTGGACGCGGCGGTGACCACCCTGCTGCTGGGCGTCACCGGCAGCCTGTACGAGGTCGCCGACCACATCGCCGGCCCGGTGATCGCCTTCGGCTACACCAACAACGTGATCAACCAGGACGTTTGGGATGGCATACCGGCCGACCTGCAGCAGATCATCATCGAGGAAGGCGCGAAAGCCGAGCTGGAAGCCCTGCGCCTGGCCCCCTTCCAGAACTTCATCGCCCTGAAAGCCGCCCAGGACCTGGGCCTGGAGGCCGCGCCGTTTTCCGACGCAACACAGGAGCATATCCAGACCGTGGTGCTGCCCGAGCACGTCATCCCCGGCTGGCTGCGTCGTCTGGGTTACCCCGGCAGCGGGGCAGACGCTGTCGCCATTTACAACGAGAAGTCCGCGCCGTACACGGGCCTGATGATCAAGCCCGACGGGTCCGTGGAGCAAGTCCCGATCACCAAAGGTCCCCGGGCTCAATAGCCCTGACCGCGGAACCGGGCGCCGCCAGCGCCAAAGCGCCGACCCAGAATGCTGGAGCAGCGCCCGTCGCGCACACGTGCCCACTTCGCCTGGGCGGTCATTGCGAGCGCAGCGCGGCAATCTCGTGATGGTCGCGGGGTCGCTTTGAGCAACGGGATCGCCACGTCGCCTGGCTCCTCGCGATGACAAACCGGGCGCGCATGAGACGGGTCGGACTTGCACAATCTGGCCTTATGTGTAAAATGTACATATATGGTCAGCCCTGATCCACTCGGCAGCCGCAAGCTGCCTAAGAACTTTCTCACCCCGTGGGTGTTGCTGGTGCTCAAGCAATGGAGCCTCCACGGCTACCTCATCATGCAGCAGCTCAACAACATGGGCTTCGCCGAGGTTGACCACCCGACGCTGTACCGCGAGCTCCGCCGCCTGGAAAAAGAGGGGCACGTCGTCTCCGAGTGGCAGACCGACGGCAGCGGCCCCGCCAAGCGCGTGTACAGCATCACCGAGGCCGGCGAGCAGATGCTGCTGGGCTGGACGGAAGTGGTGTCCGGGTACCAGCGCATGATCGCCGGTTTCTTCGACATGTACGCCCAGGCGTTCGGCATGTCTCCGCCCGCAGCCGGTCCCGACGCCCCAACCGAACGAGATTCAACGACAACGTAACCTGATCGAAACCAAACCGTAATCAACCGGCTCTACCCTATGGGCCAGTATCTTCAGGAGGATCAAAAAGTGGCAGCCACCGTAACCGAATGCGCGCAAGAGATGGTCAAGGCCTACAACCAGATGGTGTCCCAGGGTTTCACCGCCGCACGGATGGGTTGGGAACAATCCGCCGCAACCACCAGGCTGATGACCGAGGCCTTCCAGGCCGAGCAGGAAGCTTCCGGCAAGATCTGGGAAGCGTCCATCGGCCGCGCCCGGGACCGCAGCGAGAAGATGGCAGAACTCACCCGGGCCTTTGCCGCCGCTCCCAACGCCGGCGTCAGCCCTGAGGCCAAGGAAATGGTCGACGCCATCGTCGCCGGCGACCAGGAGTATTTCCGAGCCTGCGCCGAGTACGCCCAGGGGATCGAAAAGCGCCGCGCCGAGCTCACCGCCAACATGCTCAAGGCCAACACCGACCTCGCGTCCGCCGGCCAGGAGATGGTCGAGAGCGCCATGGAATATGGCCGGACCTTCATGGATTGGTCTTTCGCCGCGAACCGGGGCGCGGCTCCCACCGCCCCCTTCTAAACGCAGTCCTCTAGCGTCAACCGACAGGAGACACACCAGTGGTCAACTCGACCGAATACGCCTCCCAATTCCAGCAGGAAGCGCAGCAGCAATGGCAGCGTTTCCAGGCCATGTTCGACGCCTTTGTCGTCAACCCGGCCGACCCGCCCGCCGAAGTGACGCCCTACGAGGTCATCTGGAAGCGCGGCAACACCCGGCTGCTCCGCTACGGCTCCCGGGATCGGGAAACCCTGGGCATGCCGTATCTCATCGTGCCCTGGCTGGGCATCAGCCGGACCTACGTCCTGGACCTGCTTCCCGGCAACAGCATGATCGAGTACCTGGTCAATCAGGGCCACGACGTGTTCCTGCTGGACTGGGGCGTGGTCGGCGAAGAGGACCGGGAGTTGGGCTTCGAGGAGGGTGTCTACAAGATCATCCCCCGCGCCATCGAACGGGCGCTGGAAGCCTCCGGCGCCAGCGAGATCACGCTCAACGGCATATGCCTGGGCGGGACCCTCAGCGCCGCGTACCTGGCCCTGCACCCTGACGCTCCGGTCCGCAACTTCGTCGCCGTGGTGGCGCCCATCGACTTCGAGCACGGCGGCATGTTCCGCACCTGGCTGGACGAGCGGTACTTCCCGGCCGACCTCATCGTCGAGCACTACGGCAGCCTGCCGTCGGTCCTGATGAACACCGGGTTCAAGATGCTGCGGCCCACCCTGGAGGCCCAGGCCATGGCCGGCCTGTGGTCCAACGCCACCCGTCCCGGCTATATCGAGAGCTACAAGGCCATGAGCCGCTGGGCCAACGACTTCGTCGCCATGCCCGGGCGTTTCTTCCGCCAACTCTCGAAGAATCTGTACGGCAAAAACGAGATGATACGCGGCGAGTTCCTCGTCAATGGCCGCGCCGTCAACCTGTCGCGGATCAGCCAGCCCCTGCTGGTGGCGGCCGCCAGCCAGGACTACATTGTTCCGGCGCCCGCAGCCCGGAGCCTGATGGACGTGGTATCCAGCGAGGACAAGGAGTTCGTGGAACTCCCCGGCGGACACATCTCCGTCTTCTCCGGCCGGCAGGCCCACCAGACCCTGTGGCCCAAGATCAACGAGTGGGTTTCGGCCCGGTCCAACTGAACCTACCCACCCACAAGCTACCAGAACACCGGGAGCGCCCACTGATGACCACCGCCGACAATGGCACCACCGAAAACAGCGCCACCGCTTTCTTTGAAGCGTGGCAGGACATGATCCGCAAATCCACCGAGGCCTGGTCGCAGGCCGCCACCGGCTTCGGCGGGTTCGCTCCGCCAAACCCGGGCGCGTCCCCCTTCGGGGCGTCCTCATTTGCCGGGTTCCCCTTTGGCGCATTTCCGTTCGGCTTCCCGCCGGGCGCCGGCGCGCCGGGATCCGTCCCCTTCACGCCGTCGTTCAACCCGGCCGATTTCATGCAGATGTGGCAGCGGATGTTCGAAACCTGGCAGTCGCAGTGGATGAACAGCCAGTCCGGCGAAACCCAGCCGCCGTCCATCGAGGAAGCGCAACGCCAGTGGGCCCGCTACCTGGAAACCATGGCCGCCACCTTCTCGGAGGTGATGACCACCGAGGAGTTCTCCCAGGCGTTGGGCAAGTACATGGAGCAGGGCCTGGCGTTTCAGGAGCGCACCGCAAAGCAGGTCAACCCACAGATCAACTCCATGCTGCGCGCCTACAACCTGCCCTCACGCAGCCAGATGGACCGCATGTTTGCCCGGATCATCGGCATGGAGGAAAAGCTGGACGACCTCGAGGATGAGATCCGCAAACTCCGCAGCGAGCTGAGCGCGTCCCGGCGTCCGCAGTCGTCCCGCTCCCGTACCGCCCGGTCATCCGCCACGGCAACCGGCGCCGCCGCCGAAGAAGGAGAGCCGGCCTGACCCAAGTCCCGCAACGAAATACCCGATCGAAGCAACAGGAGGCACACATGAAACTCGAAGGACGCACTGCCCTCGTCACCGGAGCCTCCCGCGGAATCGGCCGCGCTATCGCCCTCGCCCTGGCGGCGGAGGGCGCCGATGTGGCCATCAACTATGTCTCCAACGAAGCGGCTGCGGCAGCCGTAGTCGAGGAGATCCAGGCGCTGGGACGCAAGGGCGTCCTGGCCCGGGCCGACGTCGGCGACTTCCCCGACACCTATGCCATGGCCCACTCCGTCCTCAGGGACTTCGGCCACATCGACATCCTGGTCAACAACGCCGGCGTGACCTCCGACAAGACCTTCGTCAACATGGACCATTCCACCTGGCGCAAGGTGCTGGCCATCAACCTCGACGGCGTCTTCAACTGCACCAAGGTCTGCATCGACCAGATGGTGGAGCAGAACTACGGCCGCGTGGTGAACATCACCTCGGTCATCGGCCAGATCGGCAACTTCGGCCAGGCCAACTACGCCGCATCCAAGGCCGGCGTCGCCGCTATGACCAAGACCCTGGCGAAAGAGCTTGCCAGCAAGGGCATCACCGTCAACGCGGTGGCCCCCGGCTTCATCGAGACCGAAATGGTCTCCTCCATACCCGAGAACATTCAGGACCGCCTGCTGAGCCAGATCCCCCTGCGCCGTTTCGGCAAGGCCGAAGAGGTCGCCCAGATGGTGGTGTTCCTCTGCTCCCCCGAGGGCGACTACGTGACCGGCGCGGAGCTGGAAGTCAACGGCGGGCTGTTCATGTAGCCGGCCGCCCCTGGCGCGGTTTTGCCAATTGTCGGGACTGGCCTGGCGCCGGTCGGACACCTGATCAGGGCGTTTCCAAAGTCGCGGATAGTGGTGTTTCGCCCCAAACCGTCATTCCGGCTTTCGCCGGAATCCAGAACATTCCGAATACAACGACCTGCTGGATTCACGCATCCGCGGGAACGATGGATTAACTTTGAAAATGCCTCCGCGCCTGATGCCGTAACTGTTCAGGGTTGCGGGGGAAGTGTCATTGCGAGCGCAGCGCGGCAATCCCGTTGGGGCAAGAGATTCCTTCGGGACAAGCGTGGCTGCTACGGCGTCGAGATTGCCACGGCGCAAGCGCCTCGCAATGACAACCTCCTGAATTCAGAACAATTACCTGATACCCTGGCATTTGCCCTTGGTGGCGTACCGCTGATAACCTGACATGGAGCAGGAGCTAACCCGTGACCACGCAGCAATATCAACAGGCCAGTGAGCATTTTCTGACCCAGGCCAGACGAGAACTGGCCGCCGGCGACCTGCCCCAGGCCTCCGAAAAGGGTTGGGGCGCCGCCACCCAGATGCTCAAGGCCATCGCCGAGCAACGCGGCTGGGAGCACAACCGCCACCGCCACTACCACCGAACGGCCAACAGGCTGCGCGCCGAGACCGGTGACGGCGATATCCGACGCTTTTTCAACTCGGCGGGCGCGCTCCACGAGAATTTCTACGAGAACGACATGGAGGCCGCGCTGGTGGCCGAAAGCCTCGACGATGTGGAGGCCCTCCTGGATAAGCTCCGCCCCCTGCTGACCCAAACATAGCGCCTCACCGGGCGGAGGCGGCGCAACCGGCGACCCGCGCGTGGAACGCGGGGCGCATCCCCATCCTGTCGCCGGGCAGACTCCTCAAGTATTGACGCTTGCCGCGCCGGCATTTAGTTGACACATTCAGGGCCGTGGCAGTAACATCTTTCAACGTTACGCCGGAAATCCCACCGGCAGCGAAGGAATTTTTATGCCTACTGTCAATCAACTGGTACGCAAGGGCCGCAAGCCGATGCGCAAGAAGACCAAGGCGCCGGCCCTGCACTGGGTGCAGAATTCCCTGCGCAACCGCACGCGCTGGGGCCCCGGGTGTCCGCAGCGTCGCGGCGTTTGCATCCAGGTGCGCACCATGACCCCCAAGAAGCCCAACTCCGCGCTCCGCAAGATCTGCCGGGTACGGCTGACCAACGGGGTGGAAGTGACCGCGTACATCGGCGGCGAAGGGCACAACCTGCAGGAGCACTCGGTGGTGCTGATCCGCGGCGGCCGCGTCAAGGACCTGCCCGGCGTGCGGTACCACGTGGTACGCAGCAACCTGGACACCGAGGGCGTCGACGGACGCCGCCAGGGTCGCAGCAAGTACGGTACTCGTAGAGGCTAACCGCCACCGGAACTGAGAAATAAGGCCACCGTCACCCCCACCGTCGGGGGTGGCTCATTTTGGAAAGCAAGGTAGAGTAGCCATGTCACGCAGACGTCGCGCCGAACCCAGGATTGTCAAACCCGACCCGCGCTACAACAACGCGGAGTTGTCCAAGTTCATCAACCGGGTCATGCTGAAGGGCAAAAAGTCCACCGCCCAGCGCGTGGTCTACGACGCCTTGGAGTTGGTGCGCCAGGACACGAACCAAGACCCCATCGGCGTGTTCTCCACGGCCCTGCGCAACGCCACCCCTCTGGTCGAGGTGCGGCCCCGCCGTGTCGGTGGCGCCACCTACCAGGTCCCGGTCGAACTGCGCACCAGCCGCAGCGAGGCTCTCGCCATGCGTTGGATCATTCGCGGCGCCCGAGGGCGCAACGGCATGCGCATGGCCCGCGGGCTCGCCAACGAATTCATGGATGCCGCCCGTGGCGAAGGCTCCGCCGTGCGCCGCAAGGACGAACTGCACCGCATGGCCGAGGCCAACCGCGCCTTCGTCCATTACCGCCGCTAGCCCCGTTAACCTTCGTAGGGGCGAATGAACATTCGCCCCTACGTTTCTGTCTCTCCCTCCTTCCCTCAACTCTCCCCAGGTACAGGTATGACTGCCGTTACAACCAACGCCGATCTGATACGCAACATCGGCTTTATCGCACACATCGACGCCGGCAAGACCACGGTCACCGAGCGCGTGCTCTACCTCACCGGTCGCATCCGCAAGGTCGGCGGCGTGGATGAGGGCACCACGGCCATGGACTGGATGCCGCAGGAGAAAGAACGGGGCATCACCATCACCGCGGCCGCTACCACCGCCTACTGGCGCGACCACCAGGTCAACATCATCGACACCCCCGGCCACGTGGACTTCACCGCCGAGGTGGAACGCAGCCTGCGCGTCCTCGACGGCGGCATCGTGGTTCTGGACGCCGTCGCCGGCGTGCAGCCCCAGTCGGAAACCGTCTGGCGCCAGGCCGACACCTACAACGTTCCCCGCATCTGCTTCGTGAACAAGATGGACCGGGTCGGCGCATCCTACGAGCGCACCATCGAGTCCATCCGACGCCGGCTGAAAGGAAACCCCGTTGCGGTACAGGTACCGATCGGGGCAGAGGACGATTTTCGCGGCGTGGTCGATCTGATTGAAGGCCAGGCCGTTATGTATTCTGACGGGCGCGACGACGTGGCCGACCCACCGGAACTGATGCCGGTCCCGTCCGAATACGAACAGGCCTACAACGACTACCGCCAGGAGATGATCGAGAAGATCGTCGAGACGGACGAGGCCCTGCTCATCAAGTACCTTGAGGGCGAGGATATCTGCGCCGACGACCTCCGGTCCGCCCTGCGGAATGCCACCATCAACCGCCAGTTGGTTCCGGTGTTGTGTGGCAGCGCGATGCGCGGCAAGGGCGTCCACCCGCTTCTCGACGCCATCATCTGCTACCTGCCGTCGCCCCTGGACGTCCCTGCGGTGGAAGGCACCGTGCCCGACACCGACACCATTGAGATCCGCGAGCCGGTGAACAGCGAACCCCTGTCCGCGCTGGCCTTCAAGGTCGTGGTCGATCCCTACGTTGGACGGCTGGTGTTCCTGCGAATTTACTCCGGCAAAATCGAGGCCGGCGCCGCCGTGCGCAACGTGACCCGAGGGAACCGGGAGCGCATGGGCCGGCTGCTGCGGATGCACGCCAATCACCGGGAAGAGCTCCCGGAGATCACCGCCGGCAACATCTGCGCGGCCGTGGGCCTGAAAGACACCTTCACCGGCGACACCATTTGCACCGACCACAGGCCGGTGATCCTCGAACCTCCTCACTTCCCCGAGCCCGTCGTGTCGGTCGCCATCGAACCCGCCACCCGCGCCGACCAGGACAAGCTCGGCGAGGCCATGCGCAAGCTCTCCGAAGAAGACCCCACCTTCGTGGTGCGGTTCAACGACGAAACCGGCCAGACCGTCATCTCCGGCATGGGCGAACTGCACCTGGAAGTCCTCGTTGACCGCATGCGGCGCGAGTTCGACGTGGAAGCCCGCGTCGGCCAGCCCAGGGTCGCCTACCGCGAAGCCATCACCAAGCCGATCCGGGTTGAAGGACGCTTTGTGCGCCAGACCGGCGGCCACGGCCAATACGGACACGTGTGGCTGGAACTGGAGCCGCAGGAGCGCGGCGCCGGCGCCGATTTCGTCGACGGCATCACCGGCGGCACCATCCCCCGCAACTTCATCCCGGCCGTCCAGGCCGGCGTCAAGCAGGCTCTGGACAACGGCCCGTTGGCTGGCTATCCTCTGGTGGACTTGAAGGTCACCCTGGTCGACGGCAGCTACCACACGGTGGACTCGTCCGAAATGGCCTTCCGTTCCGCGGCAATGATTGCCATGCGGGACGGTACGCGCCGGGCGGCCCCCGTGCTGCAGGAACCTTTCTTCGAGATGGAGATCGTGACGCCCGGCGAGTATCTCAGCGAAGTGCTGAGCGACCTGGGAGGGCGCCGCGCCCAGATTCGAAGCATCGAAGGGCAGGAGGACCTGCAGACCGTGAGCGCGATGATTCCCCTCGGGGAGACTTTCGCGTACACGACGGCGCTGCGGTCCCTCACCCGTGGACGCGCCTCGTACACCATGGAGTTCCGGCACTACGAGCCGGTCCCGGAGAGCGTGGCCCGTGCCCTGGTGACCAACCGTTAGCCAACGGGTCCTCCGGACAAAACACACCACTGGAGCATTATCGGATTACATTATGGTCGCAAGGCAACAAATGCGGATCATCCTCAAGGCGTTTGACCACAAGATTCTGGACCAGTCCAGCGCGCAAATCGTGGACACCGCCGAACTGACCGGCGCCCGGGTCGCGGGCCCGGTGCCACTGCCCACGCAGATCCGCCGGTTCTGCGTCATCAGGGGACCACACGTCGACAAGGACTCCCGCGAGCACTTCGAGATCCGAACTCACAAGCGGCTCCTGGACATCATGGAACCCACCAGCAAGACCATCGATGCGCTGACCCGGCTCAACATGCCGGCGGGAGTGGACATTTCCATCAAACTCTAAACCGGCCGATCCCGCAGCCGGCGCCTGTCGGAATTGCGGGTGAGGCGGGTAAAACAGTGTACGGACGGGACAATCAGGCTTGAAAGAATAGTAATCCCGTCGTAAAATTGCAGTTCCGGCTGGCGGCTGGCATAAAGGCCACCGCCGCCATTTCATCTAACGAATTCCAACAATCGGCCAACACTCGCAGGCAAAGAAAATGCTCAAGGCGTTCCTCGGCAAGAAGATCGGTATGACCCAGGTGTTCAACGACGCCGGACAGGTCGTGCCCGTAACCATCATCGAGGCCGGCCCATGCGCCGTCACTCAGATCCGCACCGCGGAGAAGGACGGCTACCAGTCGGTCCAGCTGGGGTTCGGGCGGGTCCGCAAGCCCACCAAGCCCGAGGCCGGGCACCTGCGCGGCAGCCAGATCGGCCGCCGCCTCGAGGAAGTGCGCGCCGACGACACCGCTGCATACGAAGTCGGTCAGTTGGTTTCGGTGGACATCTTCGAACCGGGCGAGATCGTTGACGTTATTGGCAAATCCAAGGGCAAGGGTTTCGCCGGAACCATGAAGCGACACGGCTTCGGCGGCGGTCCCCGCACTCACGGTCAGTCGGACCGCGCGCGGGCCCCCGGCTCCATCGGCGGAGGCACCACGCCGGGCAAGGTCTTCAAGGGACTGAAAATGTCTGGGCACATGGGCAACCGCCGGGTGACCAGCAAGGGCCTGGAAGTAATTCGCGTGGACGCCGAACGGAACCTCCTCATGGTCAAAGGCGGCATTCCCGGCGCCCCCAACAGCGCCGTTACCATCCGCAAGACCGGCAAGAGCAAGGCCAGGGCATAGAACGCACCGATACGCCTGCTCCGCATGGCGCCCATCGGCAAGGAACTGATCCGAAATGGAACTCCCCGTATTGAACACCAGCGGCAACGCCGTGGACACCATCGAGGTGGACGAGGCCGTATTTGACGTGCCGATGAACCAGACCCTGGTTCACCAGGCGATGGTCATCTACCAGCTGAACCAGCGACAGGGCACTCATTCCACACGCACCCGCGCCGAAGTGTCGGGCGGCGGCCGGAAGCCCTGGATACAGAAGCACACGGGCCGGGCCCGTCAGGGCAGCATCCGCTCCCCACAGTGGCGACATGGCGGAATCGCCTTCGGCCCGAAGCCCCGAGACTACCGTAAAGCCTTGCCACGCGCGATGCGTCGCAAGGCTTTGCAGTGTGTGCTCTCCGAGAAAATTCGGGGCGACCGCCTGATCTGCGTCGACTCTCTGGACAGCCTGGACGGGAAGACCAAGTCCATGAAGCAGGTCCTGGAGAACTTGAACATCTCAGGGTCGGTGCTGGTGGTCACGGAAGAAGCCCAGCAGGGCGTGGCGAGGGCCGGCGGCAACCTCAAGCAGGTGTGGACGCTTCCCTCAGACCTGGTGAACGCCAACGACGTACTCAAGCGCCAGACCATCCTGATCACCGTCGGCGCCATTCGCCGGATCGCGGAATTGTGCCAGGCGCCCCGGTACCGGGCCCGTCGGGCAGCAAGCGAGGTGGCGGAATAATGCATATCAGCGAAGTCCTCCTGCGCCCCACCATCACCGAAAAGAGCACCCTGCTGCAGGAAGAAGGGCAGTACACCTTCGCCATCGCTCCCAAGGCCAACAAGACGCTGGTCAAGCAGGCAGTGGAAGAAAACTTCAACGTTACGGTCATCAGCGTCAACATCACGCGCAATCACGGCAAGCGCAAGCGGTACGGCCCCCGTTACAAGAAACAGCCCGACGTGAAAAAGGCAGTGGTCACGCTGCAGGCCGGCGACCGCATCGAACTCATTGAGGGCCTGTAGCCAATCGAGGATCTCTTGCCAATCGACGGCCGCCTGCCATTCGATGGCCTGTAGCCAACCCGCCGAGCGTCGGCATCGTGAGCTGAAACCATGCCTCTGAAAAACCTTCGACCCATAACCCCCGGCACGCGGAACGCGGTGCGTCCCTCTTTCGAGGAGATCACCACCAAGAAGCCGGAGAAGTCCCTGCTGGAACCGCTGCAGAAGCGCGGCGGCCGGAACAACAAGGGCCGCATCACCGCATATCACCGAGGCGGCGGCTCCCGGCGCATGTACCGGCGCGTCGACTTCAAGCGACGCAAGGACGGCGTGCCGGCAACCGTCAAGACCATCGAGTACGATCCGAACCGGACGACACGCATCGCCCTCCTCCACTACGCCGACGGCGAGAAGTCGTACATCCTGGCGCCGGTGAACCTGACCGTAGGTGACAAGGTCCAGTCCGGCCCCGACGCGGAAATCAGCCCCGGCAACACCCTTCCGCTCCGCAACATCCCCACCGGTACCGTGGTGCACAACCTCGAGTTGACCCCCGGCCGGGGCGGACAGTTGGTGCGGGGCGCCGGTACGGGAGCCCAGGTGCTGTCCCGAGAGGGCGACTACGTGCTGATCCGCCTCCCGTCGGGCGAGATGCGCCGAATCCTGCTCAATTGCCGGGCCAGCGTGGGACAGCTGTCCAACCCTGACCACAAGAACGAAAGCCTGGGCAAGGCCGGCGCCAAGCGCCACCTGGGACGCCGTCCCCACGTGCGCGGCGTCGCCAAGAACCCGGTGGACCACCCCCACGGCGGCGGCGAAGGCCGATCTCCCATCGGCATGCCCGGCCCCAAGTCTCCCACCGGCAAGCCGACCCTGGGACACAAGACCCGCAACAAGAAGAAGACCTCCAGCCGCTTCATCGTCCGCGGACGCCGCTGGCGGAGGTAAGAACCCAACCCTCGTGCCGCCCAGCGGCCCGACAGGCAGCGTTTGTCATCATGTCAAGGTCAATAAAAAAGGGACCGTACGTCCACCCCAAACTCCTCAAGAAGGTCAACCGGGTTCGCGAATCCGGCGAGGCCACCGTCATCCGCACCTGGTCGCGGGATTCGATGATCATGCCCGAAATGGTCGGGCTGAACTTCGGCGTCCACGATGGCCGGCGTCATGTGCCGGTGTTCATCACCGAGAACATGGTGGGCCACCGCCTGGGCGAGTTCGCGCCTACGCGCACCTATCGCGGCCACATCGCCCGGTCGGAACGCTCCAGCAGGGTGAGGTGAAGACATGCCAGCCGTGCGAGCAATGGCCAAGCAGGTGGGCGCCTCCCCCAAGCGTCTCAAGCCCATCATGGACGCGGTGCGTGGCATGAGGGTCAACGATGCCCTCGACCACCTGAGCCTGATGACGTCGCCATGGGCGAAATCGGTGGCCAAGGTGGTCCAGTCAGCCGCATCCAACGCCGAGAACAACGATTTCATGAACCGCAACGAACTGCGCATCACGCGCATTTCGGCAGACCAGGCGCGCCCGCTCAAGCGTTTCAGGCCCCGCGCCAGAGGCCGGATTGGACGGGTTACCCGCCGCTCCAGCCACATCATCATCGAAGTGGACGAGATACAGGAGCGCTAACTTATGGGACACAAAACCCATCCCTTCGGCTTCCGTCTGGGGATCATCAAGGACTGGCGAACCCACTGGTACGCCAACAACGGCGCGCAGTATCGCACCGGCGTCCAGCAGGACCTTACCCTGCGCCGCACGATCCACGATGAATACGCCGCTTTCTCGGACGCCGGCATCGCCAAGATCGAGATCGACCGCACGGCCCAGGAAACCATCGTCAACATCCATTCGGCCCGGCCCGGCATCCTGATCGGTCGCGACGGCGACCGGGTCAAAGGCCTCCGCGCCCGCCTGGAAGGCATGAACTCCGGGATGCTGCGGCTCAACATCATCGAGATCGAGCAACCGGAAATGGATCCGTTCCTAGTGGGCCGCAACATCGCTGACCAGTTGAGCCGTCGCGTGGCCTACCGGCGCGCCATGCGCCAGGCCGCCCTGCGCACCATGCAGGCCGGCGCCGAGGGCATCAAGATCATCACCAAGGGACGCATCTCCGGCGCGGAAATCGCCCGCACCGAGAAACTGATGATGGGCCAGGTGCCGCTGCACACGCTGCGCGCCGACATCGATTACGCCCTGGCCGAAGCCCATACCGCCATGGGACGCGTGGGGATCAAGGTCTGGATTTACAAGGGCCAGATCATGCCCCCGGCCGCGGAGGAAGACGGCGAACTGGACAGTATCGAGTTCCGGGTCACCAGCCAGGACACCGAGGCCGAACTGCAGGCCGCGGAGTTCGAGAACTAGGGTCCGCAACGGATCGCGTCTTTCCTTTGTGACGAATAGATTGGGAGTTTGGAACCATGCTGCAGCCTAAGAGGACGAAATACCGCAAGATGGGTCGCGGCAAGCGGCGGGGCATGGCCACCACCGGCAGCACCGTGGAGTTCGGCGAAATCGGTCTCAAAGCCTTGAGAGCCGAATGGATCACCTCCCGGCAGATCGAGTCGGCCCGTATCGCGATTACCCGTCACCTGCAGCGCGGCGGACGCACCTATATCCGCATCTTCCCGGACAAGCCGGTCTCCAAGAAGCCGGCTGAAGTCCGCATGGGCGGCGGCAAGGCGGCCAACGATCACTGGGTCGCCGTGGTCAGGCCGGGCCGCATCATGTTCGAGGTCGGCGGCGTGCCCCTGGACCAGGCCGCGGAAGCCCTGCAGAGGGCTGCGCACAAGCTTCCCATTCCCACCAAGGTCGTCTACCGGGACCGCGTGAACACACTGCTGACCAGTTCAGCCAGGTAATAGCCGCTATGAAGATGTACGAAATTAGGGCGCTGACCGACCAGCAGATCGAGGAAGAGCTGCAGAAGTCCTATCGGGAACTGATGAACCTCCGCTTCCGGGACGCCGTAAACCAGCTCACCGACACCAACCAGCCCCGCAAGACCCGCAAGGACATTGCGCGAATGCTCACCTGCTTGAAAGAGCGGCAGCTCCAGTAAAAGTCCCGCGGCCCGTCGTTACCGCGACACTCTCCGGGCAGTGACAGAACTTTCAGGACTATACGAATGGCCAAAACAATGCGAAAGGTTCGGGTGGGCTCAGTGGTGAGCACCCGGATGGACAAAACCGCCGTGGTGGAATTGGTGTGGAAGCAGCGCCATCGCGTCTACCGCAAGCAGATGCGTCGGGTTACCCGCTTCTATGTCCATGACCCCGAGGGGCAGTGCCGGATCGGCGATACGGTCCGCATCCAGGAAACCCGTCCCATCTCGCGCACCAAGCACTGGCGGCTCCTGGATATCCTGGCCCGGCGGGCGGTGGCCGAGGTTCGCGCCATCGACCTCGAAGGCGACGCGGTCATCGAGCCCGCTGCTGCTGACGAGAACGACGACGCGACGCCGGTTGACGACATCGCCGAAACCGATACCGATGACGACGAGGATGCGTAAATGATCCAGAGTTACACCAGGCTGCACGTAGCCGACAACAGCGGCGCGCGACGCATCCGGCTCATCAACATCCCCGGCTCCAGCCGGCGCAAGTACGCCTCGGTGGGCGACATCATCGTCTGCACCGTGCGTGAAGCAATCCCCAACTCCCCGGTGCGGAAGGGCTCAGTGGTGAAGGCCGTCGTCGTGCGACAGGCCGCCCCGCTGCTCCGTCCCGACGGCACCTACATCAAGTTCGACGACAATGCCGCCGTTCTGATCAACGACAACCAGCTGCCGCGCGGCACCCGCATCTTCGGCCCCGTCGCCCGCGAACTGCGTGACAAAGGGTTCATGCGGATCGTGTCCCTCGCGCCGGAGGTGGTGTGATGGCCAGGACCAAAATCCGGCGTGGCGACGATGTGCTGGTCATTGCCGGCAAGGACAAGGGCAGGACCGGCCGCGTCCTCAACATGGTGCCCGAAAAGAACCGGGTCATCGTCGAAGGCGTCAACATGGTGACCAAGCACTACAAGCCGCGCCCCGGCATCCGCCAGGGCGGCCGAGTGCAACAGGAAGCCTCGATCCACATCTCCAACATCAAGCTCATCCAGAGCAATTACACCGAACCGAGCGCCCAGTTCCGGAACCGGGACGAATAGCTCTCTCGGGAGTGACCCCCATGGCTACTGACCAGCAGGAAAGAACAGAACAGGGCGGAGGCCGTCGCCAGCGGCGCCAGCAGGAAGAGGCCGAATCCAACGGCGCTGAGCCGATGGAGTTGCCGCCTCCCGCCTTCAAGATCCGCTTCCGGGATGAGATCGTCCCGGCCATGGTGTCCGAATTCGGATACACCAGCCCCATGCAGGTGCCCCGGGTCACCAAGATCAACCTGAACATCGGCCTCGGCGAGGCTTTGACCAATGGCCGCGCCATGGAGAGCGCCGTCCGGGACCTGACCACCATCTCGGGTCAGAAGCCGGTCATCACCCGCGCCCGCCGGTCCATCGCCGGGTTCAAGGTGCGCCAGGGCAACCCCATCGGCACCGCAGTGACCCTGCGTGGTGACCGCATGTACTACTTCCTGGAGCGCCTGATCATCACGGCCCTTCCGCGTATCCGGGACTTCCGGGGCATCGCGCGCAGCGGTTTCGACGGCCGGGGCAATTTCTCCCTGGGCCTTCGCGAACAGATCGTGTTCCCGGAAATCGACTACAACAGCATCGACCGGCTGCGTGGGCTCCAGGTGACCATCACCACCAGCGCGATCAACGACACCGAGGCGGCGCGGCTGCTCGAACACTTCGAAATGCCCTTCGTGCGGCAATAGACTGTCCGCCCGACCCGTCCTGAAAGCTGAGCAGCCTGAAAGCTGAGCAGCGGGAGAAACAACTTTGGCCAAGAAATCTTCAATCGTCAAGAACGACCGACGCAAGCAAACCGTCGCCAAATACGCGGCGCAACGTGCCGAATTGCTGGCCGAGGCGCGCGACCTGTCCCGTTCCGCCCGGGAGCGGTTCGAGGCCCGCCAGAAGCTGGCCCTGCTGCCCCATGACGCTAACCCCAACCGCATCCGCAACCGGGATGGCGCCACCGGGCGACCCCGTGCCTACATTCGCTACTTCGGCCTCTCGCGTATCTCCTTCCGGGAAATGGCGTTGGACGGCCTGCTCCCCGGGGTACGCAAGGCCAGCCTGTAATCGCAGGTTTACCCTCAGCTGCCCCAGCGAACGAACTGCAAAAGAAGGAGCCACTCCGCGATGCCCATAAACGATCCGGTTGCCGATATGCTGACTCGCATTCGCAACGCCATCCAGGCCAGGCACCAAACGGTACTGGTGCCCCAGTCCAAGATGAAGGTCGCCATCGCCGACATCCTGAAGAGACAGGGCT
The DNA here is from genome assembly GCA_002238825.1 of SAR202 cluster bacterium bin87. Lineage (GTDB taxonomy): Bacteria > Chloroflexota > Dehalococcoidia > Lucifugimonadales > UBA3495 > Bin87. The sequence goes on from MPNC01000013.1 coordinate 39,890, forward strand.
ACATCCGAGACTGGGACCAGGCGCGCAACCAGAAATTCCCCACCATGCGGATCCACCTCACCTACAAGGACGATGACACCAATGCCATTCGCGGCCTGCGCCGGATCAGCAAGCCCGGATTGCGCGTGCACGTCGGTAGGGGCGAAATCCCACGGGTCTATGGTGGATTGGGCATCGCCATAGTTTCCACCTCCCAGGGGATGATGACCGGATACGAAGCCTGGCGCAAAGGCATCGGAGGAGAGTTGGTCTGTTATGTCTGGTAACGAAATTCCCGTCAGCACCGGCGTCGCCGAACGCATTCCCCCCGCCGAGCGGCCGCTGTCGCGCATCGGACGACAGCCCATACCGCTGCCTCCCGGAGTCCAGGTTGAGGTGCTCTACGGTGGCGTGAAGGTCACCGGCCCACGCGGCGAAGTGATCCAGAGGTACCATCCTGAAGTCATCGTGAAGGTGGAGGACGGCGCGGTCATCGTCGAAAGGCTGACCGAGCGCAAGTTCCACCACTCGCTCCACGGCCTGACCCGGTCCCTGATCACCAACGCAATCGTGGGCGTGACCGAAGGCTACAGCCGGACCCTGGAACTCATGGGCGTGGGATACCGCGTCCAGCAGAACGGCGACGGCATCACGCTCAGCGTCGGTTACAGCCACACGGTCGACGTGTTCCCCGAAGAGGGTTTGAACATGGAGGTCGAAGGCAACAACCGGGTGCACATCACTGGCGTCGACAAGCAAAAGGTCGGCCAGCTTGCCGCCAAGGTACGCAAGGTCAGGCCGCCGAACCGCTACAAGGAAAAGGGCATCCGGTACCAGGGCGAGGTTCTTCGCCTCAAGCCCGGCAAGGCCGCAGCGCGCCGCGCCGTATAGGCGATCCGGTTTCCCTGTTCCCCGGCCCCGGGTAAATTTGATCTAACTTGAAAGACACGGGATTCCCGCTTTGGCGTGAACCCGCGTCCAGGACACAGCAACCGAGAGCAAACTGTAAATGCCACGCGACAAAGACTCCCGAAAATTGCGTATCGTCCGGCATCGCCGGGTCCGCAACAAGGTACATGGTACGCCTCAGCGTCCGCGCCTCTGCGTCTTCCGCAGCCTGAAGGGCATCTACGCGCAGGTGATTGACGACGTGGAAGGCCACACCCTGGCCTACGCGTCCAGCCACGAGGTTGGCGGCGAAGAGGCAACGCCCAAGACGGCGGCATCTGCCGCCGTGGGCAAGCTGGTCGCCGAGCGCGCCCGGGCAGCCGGCGTGTCCTCCGTGGTGTTCGACCGGGGCGGTTACCAGTTCCACGGCCGGGTCAAGGCCCTGGCCGATGCCGCCCGCGAAGGAGGGCTTGTATTCTAATGGTTTCTCCCGCATCCCGTAGAGGCCCAAGAAGCAACACCGGCGGCAGGGGCGGCGAAGGCGGCCCGGATCGTCGCGGAGGCCGTGGCGGTCGTGGCCGCGACCGTGACCAGCGACAACGCGACGACGACAGCGGCGGCATGAACGAGCGGGTGGTCCACACCCGTCGCATCGCCAAGGTGGTCAAGGGCGGTCGCCGTCTCCGGTTCAACGCCCTGGTGGTAGTTGGTGACGGCCAGGGACGCGTGGGCGTCGGCATGGGCAAGGCGCTGGCCATCCCCGACGCGGTCCGCAAGGGAACCGCCGTAGCCCGGCGCAGCACCATCAACATCCCCATCAAGGGGAGCACCATTCCCCACGAGATTTCCGTTCGCAAGGGCGCATCCATCGTGATCATCAAGCCGGCTCCCCTGGGAACGGGCATCATCGCGGCGGGAGCCATGCGCGCCATGCTCGAGCTGGGCGGCGTGCAGGACGTGGTGGGCAAGTCGCTGGGATCGCGCAACCCCATCAACATCGTCCAGGCGACCCTGGAGGCCCTGAGCCTCCTGCGCGACCCGGAGACCGAGCGCGCCAACCGGCTGGGACTGACCCCGGCGGGCACGAACGGCGCCACCGAAACCGCGCCCGCGGAGGCGCCGGCCTCGCCCGCGCCCGAAGCACCGGCTCCGGCTGCCGAAGCGCCCGCTGGCGAAGCGGCCCCCGCTGCAACCGCCGAAGCGGCACCGGCAACGGCCGCCGTCGCTGAAGCCGACCCGCCCGCGGAGGCCCCCGCCGTCGAAGAACCGCCGGCTGCTGAGGAACCTCCCGCAGCCGAGGCTCCTTCCGCTGAATCGGCCGATCCACAGTCCTGACCACACAAGTTCTCCCCGTCGCCCTTTCGCGGCAGACGGCAGGAAATAGACAAATGGCTCAAATCAAAATCACCTGGAAGAAAAGTTGCATCGGGCGTCCGTCCTATCAGGGCCGGATCGTGCAATCGCTGGGCCTCAAGCGGCTGAACCACTCAGTCGTACATGAAGACAGCCCCACCATTCGGGGCATGGTCAACAAGGTCCAGCACCTGATCACCGTCGAGCCGGTCGAATAACTGGTCGACCCAAATAGATTACGGCCGGATAGTTTAGGGAGCGATTGCCACCATGATGGAACATGAAATTACGCCGCCCAGGGGGGCGCGGCGAGCCCGCAAGCGGGTTGGCCGAGGCGATTCCGCCGGCGGCGGCAGCTACGCAGGGCGCGGCATGAAGGGTCAGAAATCCCGCTCCGGTCCCGGTCTGCGACCCGGTTTTGAAGGCGGCCAGATGCCCTTGATCAAGGGTCTGCCCATGAAGCGCGGGTTCAACAACCGCTACAAGACCTACTACGCGCTGGTGGACCTGGATACGCTACAGGAACGGTTTGAGGCCAACACCCAGGTCACGCCGGAGTTGCTGCATCAGCTGGGCATCATCCGGCGCACCCAACTGCCGGTGAAGGTGGTGGGAGATGGAGAACTGCAGCAGCCGCTGACCGTGGCCGCGCACAAGTTCACCGCCTCGGCCCGGGCCAAGATCGAAGCGGCCGGCGGATCCGTAACCGAGCTCTAGCCTCGGGACGCGGTTGGGACGGACGGGGCAGGACGCTCCATGATTCAGACTGAGGCACAAGCAGGGGGTCGATGGCCACGCCTGGTGCAGGCGGCGATCGACGCGTTCAGCCTGCCCGACCTTCGGACCAAGATCCTTTTCACCCTGGCGATGCTGGCGCTCTACCGGCTGGTCGCCCATATTCCGATACCGGGGCTCGACACAGCCGCGCTGGAGCAGTTGTTCACCAACAACCAGCTCCTGGGGTTCCTGGACCTCTTTTCCGGTGGCGCGTTGAGCCGCATGAGCATCGTGGCGCTGGGAGTGTTCCCGTATATCACGGCGTCCATCATCATGCAGTTGCTGACGCCGGTGATCCCCCAATTGCAGAACCTGTCGCGTGAGGGTGAAGCCGGCCGCATCAAGATGAACCGCATCACCCACTGGGGAACGGTGCCCATCGCCGTCGCCCAGGCATTCGCGCAAATGGTGTTGCTGCAGCAGGCCGGCGTGCTCACCAACGTCGGGTTTGGTCCGGACTCGTTCCTGCCCACCCTGGCCGCCGTCCTGTCACTGACCGCCGGCACCATGTTCCTGGTCTGGCTGGGTGAGCTGATCACCGAGCGCGGCATCGGCAACGGCATCTCGCTGATCATCTTCGCCGGCATCGTGGTCGGCTTCCCCGGCCTCCTGGCCACCGGCTTCCTGGACCGCGACAACATCATCGGCGTGTTCTTCTTCGCGCTCATCGGCCTGCTGATCATCGCGCTGATCGTCGTGTTCAACGAGGCCCACCGCCGCATTCCGGTGCAATACGGCCGCAGCATCTTCAGAGGCGGTCAGATGTACCGTCAATCGGGCTCCACGTACATACCGCTGCGGATCAACTCGGCCGGCATGATCCCGCTGATCTTCGCCTTCTCCATCGTGATCCTGCCCGGAACCGTCGCCCAGTACCTGAGCTCCGCCGGCGGTTTCGTCGGCAACCTCGCCGCCGACCTCCAGGTGGCCCTGAGCCCCACCGGCCCCATCTACTGGATACTGGCGTTCTTCCTGGTGGTGGCCTTCACCTTCTTCTACACGCTGGTCGTGTTCCAACAGCAGAACATCGCCGAGAACCTCCAGCGCAATGGCGGCTTCGTTCTGGGTATCCGGCCGGGCCGGCCCACCCAGGAATACCTGAACCGCGTGATCCTGCGCCTCACCCTGGGAGGCGCGCTGTTCCTGGGCTTCATCGCAATCGTGCCCTACATCGCGTCCCTGGTCACTAACGTGGAGGCCATCGCCCTGAGCAGCACCAGCCTGCTGATCATGGTCGGCGTGGGTCTGGACACCCTGCGGCAACTGGAAGCCCAGCTCATGATGCGCAACTACGAGGGATTCCTGAGATGACCACGGCCAACGGAATCAGGCTGGTCCTGTTCGGCCCCCCGGGCGCGGGCAAGGGCACCCAGGCCCAGTTGCTCAAGGAGAGCCTGGGCATTGAACACGTCAGCTCAGGCGACCTCTTCCGGCACCACCTGTCCAACGGAACGCCACTGGGCGAACTGGCCCAAGGCTATATGAACCGCGGCGAACTGGTGCCCGATGAGGTCACGATCGACATGGTCATCGACCGCATCGACCAGATCAGCGACGCCGACGGGTTCATGCTGGACGGCTTTCCCCGCAACACGAACCAGGCCGGAGCGCTTGAAGCGGCGCTGCGAGAACGGGGCCAACGCCTAGACCGCGTGGTTCACATTCAGGTGGAGGACGGTGAACTGATCCGTCGCCTGAGCAACCGCTACGTCTGCCGGGCCTGCCAGCGACCCTATGCGCGCGACGCCAAAACCGGAGCCCCGCCCCAGAAATGCGCCTACTGCCCCGATGGCGGTGAAATCTACCAGAGAGACGACGACACCGAAGCGGCGGTGGCCAACCGCCTGTCTGTTTACCACCAGGAGACCGCTCCGGTTCTGGAGTTCTACCGCCAACGCGGCCTGCTCGCGGACATCCCCGGCGAGCAACCCATTGACGCGGTACACCACGCCGTGTTGCGGATTCTGGACGCGGCCCACGCGGGCGCGGTTTCAAAATCTTAGCGATTGAGGTATAATCATGATGGTGGAAAATAAGCCCAAACGTAAAACCGCGTCCAATTCCCCTTCATCTTACACGGGCGGAATCACGATCAAGTCCCGTCGTGAAATGGAGGCCATGGAGCGCGCCGGCGCCATCGTTGGCGCCACTCTGACGCTCCTTAAAAAATCGGTTGAGCCAGGCATCACCACCGCCGATCTCAACCGGATTGCGGACAAGAATATCCGCAGCATGGGCGCAGTACCCACGTTCCTCGGTTACCACGGGTTCCCCGGATCCATCTGCGCCTCGGTCAACGAGGAGATCGTCCACGGCATCCCCGGCAAGCGGGTGCTCAAAGAGGGCGACATTATCAAGATGGACTGCGGTGCAACCATCGACGGTTTCATCGGCGACGCCGCCATTTCGGTTGCCGTCGGCAAAATCAGCGACGACGTTCAAAAGCTGATGGATGATACCGAGGCCAGCCTGTTCGCTGGTATCGAAGCCGCCCAGCCGGGCAACCGCATCGGCGACATCGGCGCCGCCGTATCCGGATACGCCATACCCCGTGGCTACGGAGTGGTCCGCCAGTTTGTCGGACACGGCGTGGGGCGCTATCTGCACGAGGACCCGCAGGTTCCGAATTACGGCGAGCCGGGCAAGGGCGTCCTGCTGCGACCCGGCATGTGCATCTGCATCGAGCCCATGCTGAACATGGGCACCGAAGACACCACCATACTGGACGACGATTGGACCGTGGTCACCGCCGACGGCGCGATGTCCTCTCACTTTGAGCATACCCTGGCGATCACCGCCGACGGCCCCAAGATCCTGACAATGCACGACTGAGAACACCCGCGCTGCCGACAGCCCACTGCCGGTACGTCGAGACACAAAAAGAAGGAAGGTTTATGGCGAAGAAAGAAGCGATTGAAGTTGAGGCGCAGGTAACGGAAGCCCTGCCCAACGGCATGTTCCGGGTGGAACTGCCCAACGAGCACCAGGTCCTCGCACACATATCCGGCAAGATCCGCATGCACTTCATCCGGGTGCTGCCGGGCGATCGGGTACTGGTGGAGTTGTCTCCCTACGACCTGACCCGAGGACGCATCACCTATCGCTTCAAGTAGCCAGAACCGCGGAGAATACCCATGAAAGTGTCCGCATCGGTGAAGCCACGCTGCGACCGCTGCCGGGTCATCCGGCGCAAGGGCGTGGTACGCATCATCTGCGTAAACAGCAAGCACGCCCAACGGCAGGGATAGCTCGGCCAGGCGTAGACTGGTCAGCCCATTCCCCGACCGCAACCCGAATTCAGGAGCGTAACCATGGTCCGAATAGCCGGAGTCGACGTACCCGACCGCAAGCGCGCCCACATCGCGCTGCGCAGCATCTACGGTATTGGCCCCTCCAAGGCCATCGAAATCGTGGGCAAAGCCAACCTGGACACCGACATGCCCCCGCGCATGAACGAGCTCTCCGAGGTCGAGGTTGACCGCATCCGCGTGATCGTCGACCAGGATTACATCACCGAGGGTGACCTGCGTCGGGAACACAACGAAAACATTCGCCGGCTCATCGACATCGGCAGTTACCGTGGCCTGCGCCACCGGCGCAACCTGCCCGTGCACGGCCAGCGCACCCGAACCAACGCCCGCTCCCGCAAGGGCGCCCGGCGCACCGTGGCCGGCCGCGGTCGGCGCACCGGCGGCAAGAAGTAATTCTGCCCGTCGGCGTCAGACCCCACCCTGCCGAACCAGCAATTCCAACGAGGTAACAACCAATGCCCCGACCACGCGCACGTCGTCGCGAGCGGCGCTCCATCCCACAGGGGCGCGCTTACATTTACTCTACGTTCAACAACACGCTGGTCAGCCTGACCGACCCCGATGGAAACGTCGTGGCCTCGACCAGCGCCGGAACCGCCGGCTTCCGCGGCTCCCGCAAGGGCACGGCCTTTGCCGCCCAGCGCGCCGCCGAGCAGGCTGCCCGCCGTGGCGTGGACATGGGCATGCGCAATATCGACGTCTACATCAAGGGCCCCGGCTCCGGCCGTGAACCGGCGATCCGCGCTCTGCAGGCCGCCGGCCTGAACGTCAACAGCATTCGCGACGTTACTCCCATCCCGCACAACGGCGTGCGCCCTCCCAAGCGGCGTCGCGTCTAATTTCACGATTCCTCACCACACCACCAACGGAAAGACCAACATGGGCAGATATACCGGACCTTCGTGCCGCCTGTGCCGCCGCGCCGGCGAAAAGCTCTTCCTGAAAGGCGACCGCTGCTTTTCACCACGCTGCGCCATCGAGCGCCGCCACATCCCGCCCGGAGGCGGCGGAAACCGTCGCCGGCGCGTCTCCGATTACGGCGTTCACCTGCGGGAGAAACAGAAGGCCCGGCAGATGTACGGCATCATGGAAAGCCAGTTCCGGAAGTATATGACCGACGCGTTCAACACGCCCGGCATCTCCGGCAACAACCTGCTCCGCACTCTGGAGCGGCGGCTGGACAACGTGGTCTTTCTGCTGGGGTTTGCTGACTCCCGCAAGCAGGCCCGCCAGATGGTCCAGCACGGCCACTTCAACGTCAATGGCAGGAAGACCGACATACCTTCCTTCCTGGTCAGGCCGGGACAGACCATCGCCTGGACGGAAACCTCTCGCAAGCGCGAGTTCTTCGCCGACCGCACCGATGGCCTGCCCAAGCGTACCCTCCCCAGTTGGCTGACCCTCGACCTGACCCAAATGGAAGGTCAGGTGATCTCAATGCCGCCCGACAACGAACTACCCGAAACCATCAACTCCCGCCTGATCGTCGAGTACTACTCAAGGTAACCTGCGGCATGTTAGATCCTCAGATCCTCCCGCCATTGCGGGATCCCGAACCCGAGATACCGTCCCCGTCCATCCGGGTTATCGACAGCAACGATACTTACGCGTGCGTGGCCCTGGAACCGCTGGAACGGGGATATGCCACCACCGTGGGCAACCCGCTGCGGCGGTTGCTGCTCAGCTCCATCCAGGGAACCGCGGTGACCTGGGTGAAGATTGAAGGCGTGCCCCACGAGTATTCGGTCATTCCGGGCGTCAAGGAAGAGGTCATGGACCTCCTTCTCAGCGTCAAACGCATCCGTATCAACGCCCTTTCCAAGCGCACCGGCAAGATGCGTCTCGATGTTACCGGCGAGGGACGCGTCTGCGCCGGCGACATCGCCACCGCCAGCGACTACCAGATCGTCAACCCGGAACTCCACCTGGCCACCTTGGACAACCCCGACGTTTCCCTGTCCATCGAATTCAACGTGGAGCCGGGCAAGGGCTACCAACAAGTGGCCCAGGGTGACAGCATGGCCGGGCTGCCGGTGGGCGTATTGCCCGTGGACGCCATCTACAACCCCGTCCGCAAGGTGGAATATTCCGTCGAACGGATGATGGTTGGTCAGCAGACCGACTGGGAGCGACTGATCCTCCAGGTGTGGACCGACGGCGCCGTGAGCCCGCTGGCCGCCATCCAGGAAGCCTCCGAAAATCTCGTCCAGCACTTCTTCATGTTCAACCAGCTGAGTCGGCCCGCCGACGATCCGTTGGACACGAGCAGCCTCACCGTGGCTTCTGAAGTCTACCTGATGCCCATTGAACGCCTGGACCTGTCGTCACGCACCCTCAACTGCCTGAAGCGGGCCAAGCTGGACCGCGTCGGACAGGTGCTCGACCTCAGCTCGGACGAACTGCTGAACATACGCAACTTCGGTCAGAAGTCCCTGGAAGAACTTCAGGGCAAACTTGCCGAGCTGGGTGTCACTTCCTCGCGGGTCAGTCAGGCCGCCAGTGAAGCGGGCCCCGACCTCGACGACGAAGATATGGACGACACCCCCCTGGTGTTTGATCCCACAGACGACGAATACGACTACGACGACGGTGATTAGTCATGCCTTCCCATCGCGTAACCGGCCGCAAGCTCAGCCGGTACAAGGACCAGCGCAAGGCCCTGTTGCGGGGCCTCACCGCGGATCTGATACGGCACGAACGTATCACCACCACCCTGGCCAAAGCCAAGGAAACCCGGGTGATGACCGAAAAGCTGATCACCCACGGCAAGAAGGGATCGCTGCACAATCGGCGAACCGCCCTGAGCCGATTGCCCCAAAAGGACGTGGTGGCCAAGATTTTTGACGAGCTCGGCCCCCGGTACGCCGAACGACCTGGCGGTTACACCCGCATCATCAAGCTGGGACCCCGCCAGGGCGACGGCGCCTCGATGGCCGTTATCGAGCTCGTGTAACGCCAGCGCGACGACACCTTTCGAGGAATTGCCATTGCCCCAATAACCCCATGACATCCCAACGCACCGTCGAGGCAGCGCAACGCCGCATCGCCCTGGTGGTGGCATACGAAGGCACCCAATACGCCGGCTTTCAACTTCAGGCCGACGTCCCGACCATCCAGGGAGAGTTGGAAAGGGCCTTCAATCGTCTCACCGGCGAACGGGCCCGCGTAAGGGGAGCCAGTCGCACCGACTCCGGCGCCCATGCCATCTGCCAGGTGGTCGACCTGACGACCGGCGCCACGCACGGAACCAACGTGGTCGCCGCGGCCATGAACCACTACCTGCCGAGTGATATCCGCGTACTAATGGCCAGCGACGTGCCCGAAGCATTCCACGCCAGGCGCAGCGCCACCAGGCGAGACTACCGGTACAGCATCGCCAACCGACCCGTACCCTCCCCTCTCCTCCGGCGCACCCACCACGAGGAGCCGACGCCACTGGATCTCGACGCAATGCGAATGGCCACTCACAGTCTCCTGGGCATCCGGGATTTCCGGCAAATCGCCACGGCGCATCCCGCAGACCAGAGCGCGGTACGGCAGGTGTTCCGGTGGGACGTGAAACGCCAGAGCGACGACCCGGATGTCATAGCAATCGATTGCGCGGCCAACGGGTTTTTGAGGCATCAGATCAGACGAGCCAACGCGGTACTGGTGGAGATAGGAAAAGGAAGACTGCCGATCCACGCCGTTGCCGACACCCTGGCCGGACGAACCCAACAACTGCACAACATCCCGACCCTGCCCGCAAAAGGCCTGTGCCTGCGGTCGGTCCACTACCCAGAATTCAATCACTTGCTGAAGGTAGCCAGTTACCATGAAACGAACTAGCACTTACTTCGCCAAAGCCGGTGACGTGCCGGATACCTGGCGCGTCATCGACGCCACCGGCATCAGCCTGGGCCGCGTGGCCCGTCAGGTGGCCGTGGCGCTTCAGGGCAAGGACTTGCCCACCTACACGCCCCACGTCATCACCGGGTGTCACGTCGTGGTCATCAACGCCGACAAGGTTCGCGTCACCGGGCGCAAGTTGATGCAGAAGATGTACTACCGGCACAGCGGCTACGTGGGCAACCTCAAGTCATTCCTCATGCGCGACATGATGGAAGAGCGACCGGAGCGGGTGGTTCGCCTGGCCGTCAAGGGCATGCTGCCCTCCAACAAGCAGGGCCGCCAGATGCTGCGCCGCCTGCGCGTCTATGCCGGCGACCAGCACCCGCACGAAGCCCAGGTCGGCAGCGCCGAGTAGAATCGCAACCGCTTTCACCCAATCGCCAACGCAAGGCAGGTAAATAACCAACATGGTGACGCAAGCAGAACCGCAAGCGCAGTACTTCTACGGGACCGGCCGGCGCAAGAGCGCCATCGCCAAGGTGCGCATCTATCCCGACGATGGCACCGCCATCATCGTCAACGACAAGCCCATGGAGGAGTACTTCAACTGGCTGCCCTGGCAGTCCACGGTGCGGGAACCCTTCGCGACATCGGGAACCGTCGGACGCTTCCGCGTCATGGCCAAGGTCACCGGCGGCGGCGTCAACGCCCAGGCCGAGGCCATCCGTCACGGCATTTCCCGCGCGCTGGTTGTCTTCGACCCCAACCTGAAGTCCAGCCTGCGCCGCGCCGGCTTCATCACCCGCGACGCCCGGGTCAAGGAAAGCAAGAAGTACGGCCTCAAGCGCGCCCGCCGCGCCCCGCAGTACACCAAGCGGTAAACACAGATCCGGTGTTAGACGGAAGACGCTGATGGACGTTCCCGAAATCGCCGTGTTTATCGCCGGGGCAACGTTTGCGCTGACCGTGGTCGTGCTGTTGGTCAGGGGCAGTTACCAACTGGGCAGGCTGGTAAACAAGGTCGATAATCAGGAAGCCAGCATCAACAGCCTGAACGGTAAGATGGAAATCTTGACTGCGGCCATCAACGAGTTGCGCGACGAAGTGCAGCAGATCAACCGGATCCTGGTGGGCCTGGCCAACCACACCCGCGACGCCGACGGCAGGACCGTGTTCACCATCCCGTCCTGACTTGAACGGACACTGCGGAAGCTAAAACCCCTCGGTAGTCAGCCGAGGGGTTTGTCATTTCAGAACAGGTCGCGCCCGATGGTCAGCCAGTAGAACATTATGTACACGCCGGCCACCACCATCAGCCAGGCTCCCACCACACCCACGTACGGCAGGATCGCCCGCATCCACCGCACCATCACCGAGCGGGCCAGCGCCATCCCCAGCGTCAGCGCCATGATGACGCTACCCATGCCGGCCGCGTACAGCACGAACTGACCCAGCGTGTCCAGCCATCCCGACGACAGGCCGGCGCCCACGCCCAACACCGCCAGAAACAGCGGTAGCGTGCAACTCAGCGATGCCAGCCCGTAGCTGACCCCGAACAGCAGATAGCCGGGCAGGTTGGTCTGACCCGGATCACCGATGCGCGCCGCCGCCCGCTGCGCCAGGCTGGTGTAGATCTTGCCGCCACTGGCCATGAACGCCCCGGCCCCGATCAGCAGGACGCCGATCGCCAGGCCCACGTAGGGCAGCGCCGCCACCACGATGGCCTGCGAGCCGAACCCCAGGACCAGCCCCACCAGCCCGAACAGCACGACGAAGCCCGCTGAAACCGTCAGACCCACCATTATCGCTCGCAACACCAATACGATGGGACTGCGCCGCTCCTGCTCCCCGGTTCCGCCGCTTACGTAGAGGCCCAGGTATGCGGGCAGCATGGCGAAACCACACGGATTCACGGCGGAGGCTGCCCCGACCGCGTAGGCAAACCCCAGCTTGAGGCCGACGTTGCTCAGGCCGGTGCCCGATGAGCCGGACAGCAACTCAACAAACCGGTTCACCCCGTCGATGCCTTCCGTGCTCCGCAGTAACAGAGCCCCCACCACGGCAATAGCGTACGCCACGGCGGCAATGAGGGCCCCAAGCATGACGCTACGGCTGATGGGAAGGCGGTCCCACAGAGAGGTTGCAGTGGTCGGAGTTTCCGCTGGTGTAGTCATGGCATTCACCCGATGAGCGCGGCGTCCAATTATTTGTGGTGATCTGTGGTCGAGCGCGTCTGAACACACGACCTGCTACTCGTTTCTGATGATTACCGTGTTGGCTACCCGGTCCGCCAGCGAGCGGTGCTCTTCCTCGTCGATGAGCATCAGAACAATGTCGGCGAAAAATCCTATGACGAACCAATGGGCAACGGTCTTGACTATCTCGCGCACGAATGTGGCGCCCCACCCCGCTGGATCGCCGTGGCGTTTTACGGCGCGTATGCCCAGCAACTGCTTGCCGGGAGTCTGGCCGCGTCCCAGGACAATCAGCCACCAGATTAGATAACCGATGATCAGCGTTAGAAAAAAGAGAATACCATCGAGTAGGAAGGCGAACATCCGCCGTAATGGCGTTGCATATTCCATGACGGAGCCTCGCTAATTAATACGTCGCCTGGTAGACATCGGTTCAACGCTTGTGCGTGATGGCACGGAACGAACTCCGGCCAGCACTGGCGGAACTCGCCGAGTGATCATTCCCTCAGGCTCAGCAACAACCGCTCCGCTTCCCGGCAAATGTCGCCCATCACTTCGGCCGCCGGGCGAATGGCGTTCACCGCGCCCGCTCCTTGCCCCATGTAGACCGACGATACTTCGGGATCATGCCGAGCGCGGGCAGCAGCAACGTCCGAGGCCAACTCTTCCCGATGATGCATCACGGCCTCATCCCGACCGTCCCACTCCCGCACCAGGCGGTTGCGGTATACCCGCCCCGCGATTCCAGTGGGCCAGGGTGTGTCCCCCAGCAGGTCGTACAGCCGCGTAAACACCGTGTCCTGGCCATCGGATAGAACAACCTGCTCCTTGAATGCCTCGGGCACTTCCACCGCCTCCGGCGTGGCCAGCAGGGCGGTTCCCAGCGACGCTCCCTCGGCGCCGGCGGCCAGCACCGCCGCCAGGGCCCGCCCCGTGGTGATGCCTCCCGCCGCCAGCACGGGAACGTGCGGATATTCCTCGACCACTGCCACCAGCAGCGGCAGCAGGTTCATGCCCCCGGTGTGCCCACCGGCCTCGTTGCCCTGAACCATCAGCACGTCCGCGCCGCCATCGACGGCCACCCTCGCCAGCTCCAGGGACTGCACCTGGCAGACGGCGACGGCTCCCGCGTCCCGCGCCCGGCCCAGCCAGGGCTGCGGGTCCGTGAACGAGAATATCACCACGGGGACACCCTCATCCATCACGATCTCGAAGTTCTCCGGGTCCGGTTCGATGAGCTGGGTGATAAAGCCCACACCGAACGGCCGGTCAGTCGTCGCCCTGATGTACGCAATCTGCTCCCGAAGCCAGTCCGAACCCAAGCCATTGCTGGCCCCGAAGGTGCCCAAGCCGCCGGCCTCCGACACCACCGCCGCGAGCGTACCGCCGCTGTGGTTGCTCATCGGCGCATTCATAGCCGGGAGCGACAGCCCCAGCAGGTCAGTGAAGCGGGTACGCAGCACGGCCAGTCCGTTCAGACGCCCAGGTGGGCCTGCATCGCGTCCAGCAGACGGGTCACGTTGGCCGTCGTGTCCGCCTCACAGTAGATGCGCAGCAGCGGCTCCGTTCCTGAGAACCGGGCCGCGACCCAGCCGGCGTCCAGCATCCAGCGTCGCCCGTCGATCTCATCCATGCCGTGCACGGCCATGCCCGCAAGCTCCGCAAGCGGCTCGCCGCCGAGGCGGCCCATGATCACCGTTCGCTGCGCTGGATCGAAACCGACGTCCCGCCGCTGGTAGTGATGCTCGCCCACCAGGTCAAACAGATGACTGACCATGCCCGAGGCAGTCAGCCCGGCGATGGCCATGTACTCCAGCAGCAGCAACCCGCTGAGGATGCCGTCGCGCTCCGGTATGTGGCCGCGGAAGGCGTACCCGCCGCTCTCCTCGCCGCCCAGCAACGCGTCGTCCGTCTGGAAGCGCGGGCCGATGTTCTTGAAACCCACCGGCATCTCGGCGATGTCCACGCTGTACCGCTGCGCCAGTTTGTTCAGCATCACCGACGCGGTGACCCCTTTCACCAGCGCGCCGCGATCGCCCCGCTCCAGCAGGTACAGGGCCAGCAGCGAGAACACCTCCAGCGTGCTGACGAAGCGGCCGTTCTCGTCCACCAGGCCAATGCGGTCCGCGTCGCCATCCAACGCCAGGCCAGCCGATGCGCCGTCCTGCGGCACACGGCGGCATAGTTCGGCCAGGTTGTGCGCGATGGGTTCCGGCTGGGCCATGCCGGGAAACGACGGGTTCACTTCTGCCCGCAGCTCAGTGACCGTGGTCGTCCCGCCTTTCAGCGTCGCCGAAATGAAACCCGCGCCGGCGCCGTGCATGGCATCCACCAGCACGTTCAACCCGGCGGCGCGAATCGCGTCCAGGTTCACCAGCCCGGCGATGGACTCACGGTACGCCGGAACGGGGTCGATATCCTCAAGCAGACCGGCGTCGCGAGCGGCATCCAGCGCCAGCGTTCGCGGCGGTCGCGCCGATTCGATGCACAGCTCCAGCGTGTCCGTCATGGCCTGGCTGGCGCTGCCGCCCTGCGCCGATTTGAACTTGAAACCACTCCACGCCGCCGGGTTATGGCTCGATGTGATCACCACCCCGCCGGCCGCGCCACTATGAACCACCTGGTGGCTGACCACCGGCGTCGGCGCCGGTTCCTTGCACAGCCTGACCGCAATGCCGTTGCCCGCAATCACCGAGGCCACCGTCTCCGCGAATTCGCGCGACGCGAAACGGGTGTCGTAACCCACCACCAACCCATCGCCGGCCGATCCTTCAATCCGCAGGTAGTCGGCCAGCCCCTGCGAGCAGCGCGCCACGTTGGCGAAGGTGAAATCGTCGGCGATGATTCCGCGCCAACCGTCGGTTCCGAACTTGATGGGAGAGGTCATGCCGGGATTATAGCACCGGGGGTCAGCGCCAACGGCGGCGGGCGATCACCGTGCCGGCAACGCGGTCCGGAATGGACCGCCGTTCGTTACGGTCTCTCAGTATGAAGGCGGCGTCGACGAAGAAGCCGATCAGCGTCAGGTGCAGCAGGAACTTCACCCCCGCGCGAATCGCCTTCATCCACCAACTCGCGTTCCCGCCGCGCCGCCGCTTCACGTCCGTGCCCGTCAGGCGACGCCCGGGCGGCCCAAACTTGACGATTATGCCGAACCACAGGACGTAGGTGATCAGCAGCGCCAGCGGCACCTGTATCGCCAGGAAATCGTAGACGTCGAAATCGATGGCGTCGGGACCGGGCGACCCCAGCTTCTGGATGATGAACACGACCGCAATGGCGCCGGCCAGGAACAGCAGGCGATCAATGAGCCAGGAGGCGAACCTGCGCAGGGGAACTATGCTATCCATGGATTACCACTACTTGAACAAGTGAAACGCACTACTGCACCAGAGCACCACAATTCTAGCGTCAATCAATCGACTGGACGGATATATTGCGGTGCGCGTTTGAACCATTCAAGATACCAATACTCTGGATGCCAGGGTTTCCCCGACCGCGCACAACCAGTTTCGCCCGAGCCGTCATTGCGAGCGAAGCGCGGCAATCTCGTCGCCATGGGAATGGTTCTCCTGACAATCAGATCGCCACGTCGCTATGCTTCCCGCGATGACAATCGGGTACTCATGAGACCGCTTCAATCTTGCTCATCCATGTTTATCCATGCGAATTGCCCCTGCCTTCCCCGACTGGGTACGCGCAAGGACTTCCCCAGAATTGGAACAGCAATACGCCCCGCCCTGGAAGCAGAGCGGGGCGCAAATCAGCGGGTTGACCGATATCGGTGAATTAGTCGCCGGCGGTGGCGACGGAGGCCGCGGCCTGCTTCAGGGCCTCGGCCTTGTCGGTGCGCTCCCAAGGCAGGTCCAGGTCGGTGCGACCGAAGTGGCCATAGGCCGCGGTCTTCCGGTAGATGGGCTGCCGCAGTCCCAGGTCCTCGATGATCGCGCCGGGGCGCAGGTCGAAGTACTCGCGCACCAGTTCCTCGATCTTCTCGTTGGGAATGTGGTTGGTGTCGAAGGTCTCGATGGCCACGGACGTCGGCTCAGCGACGCCGATGGCGTAGGAGACGAGCACCTCCAGCCGGTCGGCGAAGCCGGCGGCCACCAGGTTCTTGGCCACGTAGCGGGCTGCGTAGGCGCCGGAGCGGTCAACCTTGGTCGGGTCCTTGCCGGAGAAGGCGCCGCCGCCGTGGCGGGCGATTCCGCCGTAGGTGTCCACCAGGATCTTCCGGCCGGTGAGGCCGGTGTCACCCTGGGGGCCGCCGACCACGAACCAGCCGCTGGGATTGACGAAGATCTTGGTGTCGGCGTCCAGCAGGTTGGCCGGGACGATGGGCTCGATGACGTGCTTGCGAACATCATCATAGATCTTCTTGCTGAAGGCCTCGCGGTCGTCGGTGTCGTCATGCTGCGAGCTGATGACAACGGCGTCCACGCGATGCGGCTTGCCGTAGCGGTATTCCACGGTTACCTGGCTCTTGCCGTCGGGGCCCAGGTAGGGCAGCGTGCCGTTCTTGCGCACGGCGGCCAGGCGCTCCACCAGGCGGTGGGACAGGTCAACGGTCAGCGGCATCAGGCCGTCGGTCTCATTGCAGGCGAACCCGACCATCATGCCCTGGTCGCCGGCGCCGGTGGCGCGGCGGGCGTCGGCCTCGGAGCCATTGTTGCGGGCCTCCAGCGCGGTGCTGACGCCGGCGTTGATGTCCGGCGACTGCTGACTGGCGTTGCGGATGATGCCGCAGGAATAGCCATCGATCCCGTATTTGAGCTCGGTGTAGCCGATCTCCAGCAGGGTCTGGCGCGTGATGGCGTCGAAGTCCAGGTCAGCCTTGGTCGTGATTTCGCCGGTGACCATGACCAGGTTCTTGCCGGCCACGGTCTCGCAGGCCACGCGGCTCATGGGATCGACGCTCAGGGCGGCGTCCAGCACGGCGTCGGAAATCTGGTCACACACCTTGTCGGGGTGCCCTTCGGTCACTGACTCGGACGTGAGCAGGTACTTGGGCGAGGTCATAAACTGAATTGGCATTGTTCGGTTCCTCCGAATGATGTTGTTTTACACACCGTCATACCGGCTTTCGCCGGTATCCAGGATGTCTTTGCCTCGCTCAGCGTTGTCGGTTCGCGGAGGCTCTGGATTCCTGCAGAAGCAGGAATGACGGTTCTGGTTGCGGGCGGTTCTGATTGCGGCAGGATGCCTCAGGTCTGAACCGTTACGGTTAGGTGCCCTCTTCCCAGCTTTCGTTGTACGCGGTCTGTTCCGCGGTCAGGGTGTCGATGCTGATGCCCATGGACTCCAGCTTGAGACGGCCCACCTCGGCGTCGATCTCCCGCGGCACCACGTGCACGCCGGTGCCCAGGCTGGAGTGGTTCTTCACCAGGTATTCGGCGCTCAACGCCTGGTTGGCGAAGCTCATGTCCATGACGGCGGACGGATGCCCCTCGGCGGCGGCCAGGTTGATCAGCCGGCCCTCGCCCAGCAGGTAGATGCGCCGCCCGTCGGCGATCTGGAACTCCTCGACGAAGGGGCGGACTTCCCGGTGGCTGACCGACATGGCCTCCAGGGCCGGAATGTCGATCTCCACGTTGAAGTGGCCGCTGTTGGCGACGATGGCGCCGTCGCCCATGACCTCGAAGTGTTCCTTGCCGATGACGTGCCAGCCGCCGGACACGGTGATGAACACCTCGCCCTGCTGCGCGGCTTGGAGGCCGGTCATGACCTGGAACCCGTCCATCACGGCCTCCAGGGCGCGCACGGGGTTAATCTCGGTCACGATGACCTGGGCGCCCATGCCCCGAGCGCGGGAAGCCACGCCGCGTCCGCACCAGCCGTACCCGCCGACCACGACGCGGCGGCCGGCCCACAGGATGTTGGTGGCGCGGGTGATACCGTCCAGCGTGCTCTGTCCGGTGCCGTAGCGGTTGTCAAAGAAGTGCTTCGTCTCGGCCTCGTTCACGGCGATGATCGGGTACTTCAGCTGGCCGTCGGCCGCCATGGCGGTGAGGCGCACCACACCGGTGGTGGTCTCCTCGGTGCCGGCGATCACGTTGGACAGCAGGTCGCTGCGTTCCTTGTGCAGGATGCCCACCAGGTCGGCGCCGTCGTCCATGGTGACATTGGGGGCATGGTCCAGCACCGCGTTGATGTGCTGGTAGTAGGTCTCGTTGTCCTCGCCCTTGATGGCGTAGGTCGGGATCCCGAACTCCTGCACCAGCGCGGCGGCGGTCTCGTCCTGCGTGCTCAGCGGGTTGCTGGCGCAGATCACCAGGTCGGCCCCGCCTTCCTTCAGGGCGATGGCCAGGTTGGCCGTCTCGGTGGTGACGTGGAGACACGCCGCCATCCGCACGCCGTCCAGGGGCTTCTCCTGGCGGAACCGCTCCGTGATCATGTTGACGACGGGCATCTCTCGCCCGGCCCAGCGGATCCGGTCAACGCCGGCCGCGGCCAGGGAAAGGTCTTTCACGTCGCCTTGGGTTTTCTGAACAGTCAAATCGTCGTACCTCTCATTTTGTGATTGTGTTTAAGTCTGTTGACTATCTGAAGGGCGTACCGTCGTTCCTGCTTCCGCAGGAACCCAGCAAGGCCGCTGCGATGGGCACATCGGCTGCATGATGCCTCCACTGGATTCCCGCTTTTGCGGGAATGACGAGAGTGATGGGAATGACGGCAGCGGCAGGCAATCTCTAGTGCGCCATTCGGGAGACCGCGAGGACTTCCAGCAATCGCTCGATGAAAGTTCCTCGGTTGCCCGTGCCGTTGAAAACGGCGGCCTTGAACTCCTGCGGCTGCCTGGTCAGTTACGGATTGTCCCCGTAGGACGTGGGATTGCCGGCGGCGATCCACGAGGGGGTGCCGTCGTCCACGTTGTAGAGCATCTCCGAGTCGTAGCCCATGGCGGCGGCCAGCTCGCAAGCCAGTCCGCTGCGGACGCCGGCCGCGCAGATGAACAGCAGCTTCTTGTCCTCGGGCACTTCGTCCATGCGACCCGGCAGGTCGTCCACGTTGATGTGGATCGCGCCGCTGGCGTGGCCGGTGACCCATTCGTCGTCCCGGCGCACGTCGACAACGACGGTGCCTTCCGGGTCGGCCTGCAGGATCTGCAAAGCCTCGGGCGAATCAACCCGGTAGTACGGTTCGCCTGGGTTCTGTCGTGGCATATCAATTACCTCCTTGCATCGTCGGCATGGATACACAGGATGTTGGGGATGGAAGCATCCTTTCAGAAAGATCCAAAATCTCGTCTATCCTGTTCATCCATGCAATCGGACCTTTACGTCAGTTTGGTGGCAGATCAAGATGGGTGCCGGCGATGGGGTGCAGCCGGCGGTAGGCCGCTTCGGATATGCGGCGTCGGTCGGTGATGATGGCGTTGGTCAGCGCCGTCTGGCAGTCGCACGGACCCAGCGCCGCCAGCTCCGGCATGATGTGGCGCAGGATTATGCGGCTGTTGGCCACGTTGGCCACCAGGTTCTCCACCACCATCTCCACCGTCACGTCGTCGTGGTCGGGATGCCAGCAGTCGTAGTCGGTGACCCACGCCATCACCGCGTAGCACATCTCGGCTTCGCGGGCCAACTTGGCCTCTGGCAGCGTGGTCATGCCGATGATGTCGCCGCCCCACGACCGGTACATGTTCGACTCGGCGCGGGTCGAGAAGGCCGGGCCCTCCATCACCACCAGGGTACCGCCCTGGTGCGTGGGTATGCCCTGCCCGGCCGCGCCATCGGCGATAACCGTGCTGATGCCGAGGCAGAAGGGATCGGCGAAGGAGATGTGCGCCACGACGCCTTCCTCAAAAAAGGTGCTGTCCCGGCGGCGCGTGCGGTCGATGAGCTGGTCGGGCACCACCACATGCTGCGGTTCGTACTCGGCCTGCAGGCTGCCCACCGCGCTGACCGACACGACTTGCTTCACCCCCAGGGTCTTCAGCGCGTAGATGTTGGCCCGGAAGGGCAACTCGGTCGGGTTCACCCGATGCCCCCGGCCGTGCCGCGGCAGGAAAGCCACGGGCACGTCCAGCAACTCGCCCACCGTAATCAGGTCACTGGGCTTGCCGTAGGGCGTGTCGATGTCCACCACGGCCGTTTCGGCAAAGCCCTGTATCTCGTACAGGCCGCTGCCGCCGATGATGGCGATTTCCGCTTGTGGTTGGCTAGGCATTAAATTGATTTCCCCAATGGTCTGAAAAATTGATTGAACCGCTCGATCACGGCTAGGGCCAGATTACGGCCGCAACAACGCCCGCCCAGAAAATGATGCCCAAAACGATGCACACCACCTCGCCCTTGCCGAAACGCGCGGACTGCAGCAAACGACCGTCCACACTGGCCCAGTACCGGTTGAGGTTGGACTGCATGACGCACAGGAGGACGATGCTCAAGACCAGCGCAACGATGCTGAGGATGAGGCCGGTCACGAGCACGGCGCCGCTGTACATGTCAGGGCTCCGCATGATTCCGCCGGCGATGCTGACAATCCCGTTGATCACGACGAAGGTGGTGAGCAGGCCCAAATTCAGCGTGTCGGGCACGCCCCGTTCCACCATCAGATCCTTGTACTGCCGGATGTGGGCGTGGTAACGGAAAAAGCCGTACACGGGCAGGAACTGCGTCAACCCATGCCACACCGGGTAGTGGGTTTGCCCATTTGCGGTCGCCATCTCGAAGGTGTAGTCGCGGTATTGCTTCCAGGTGCGGTACATCCAATAGAACCAGTAGAGGCCCATGCTGATGACCGACAGCAGGATGATGCGCGTCGTGGATATATGCGCCCCTCCGGCCAGATCCCCGGCCAGGGGTTCGTCGTTTCCGTAAATGTCAGGCTGCCAGGTTGTCATCGAACTGCTTGCGTTTGTTTTGCCAGGATGATCTGTCAGTTGGACAGATAGTATTGGACGTAGTAACCGGCGATGGTGAACCACAGGATCAATCCCAGGGCCGCCAGTACCATCGCTCCCCGGCCCACTCTGGCGCGGTTGGCCAGCTCACCGTCCACCGAGGCCCAGTACCGGTTGAAGTTCGCCTGGATCCGGCAAACCATGGCAGTTGCCACCAGCATCCCGACCAGGCTAACTACGTCCAGGATCAGGTCGATCATGACCGCGATGGCGCTCTCGCCCAGGTAGCGGTTCAGCCATTGGGTGGGCACCGGGCTCCACGCCGCCGTCGCAATGATCAGGACCACCAGGATGGGCGCCATCCTGAGGTTGTGCGGGACGCCACGTTCCTCCATAAGGTCGCGGTACGCCTTGCAGTGGGCGTAGAACCGGAACCACCCGTAGATCGGCACCAGCATGGCCAGGGCATGCCACACGGGATAGACATTCGCGCCCGTGTGTTCCCGGTACTGGTCCCACGTCCGGTAGGCCCAGTAGAACAGGTACAGGCCGAAGCTGACGACGGACAACGCGAAGATGCGCGGCGTAGAGAGATGGTATCCGTACGTCCAGGCGGCAATAGCTGCCATACCAGTCACCGAGTCGTCGGATTGTCGGGCCGCCATCGGGTACGCCTCTCACCGCAATTGCGGCACCTGCTCCGGCAGGTAGTGAGTGGACCTGAAGACGCTGTTGACCTCGAAGCCCTGCTCGTTGGGCCCGAAGTGCGGGTTGATGTACTCCCAAACCACCTGGCCGTCAGGGGTGACCTGGAAGATGCGCCCCGGTTGGCCCTCGGTGATCAGGGTATTGCCGTTGGGCAGCCGCCGCGCGCCGGAAATGTACGCGCTGAAGAAGTTGAACGGCGGGTTGTCCCGGTACTGCCACACGATCTCGTTGGTGGACGTGTCCACCTCGATGACCCGGGACGCCGGCAGCGGGTTGTAGCGGTTGTGCGACCCGTTGTCGTAGATCAGCACGTTGCCGTTGTCCAGCATGGACGGGTCATGCTGCTGTGACAGCACCTCATCGCCGATCTGCCACACAATGTTGCCGCTGGCCTTGTCGATGATCCCCACGGTGGAAATGTTGCGGAAGCTGAACATCACCCGGTCATTGCCCAGCGGCGCCACCGTGTTGCCGTGGCTCCATTCGTCCCGCAGGTCGTTGAAGGTGACGACGTGGCGCTCGGGGTCCAGGTGCTCGGCGGCGTGCCATTCCCAGATGCGGTTGCCGTTGGCATCAACCTCGACCAGCACGTCGGCCCACATCCCGGTATAGTCTTCCCGCGACTCCGTGCCGGGCTGGCCTCCCTTGATGGTGGCCGCCTGCGCGTCGTCCATCCGCTCCACCGTCATGTAGATGCAACCGCCCGATTCGGTGCGCCGCGCGTCGTGGTGGTGGACCGGGTCCCGGTGCTCCCACAGGATGTTGCCGTCCCAGTCGGCCTCCAGCATGATGCCGCCCTTGAACCGCTTCATCGCCTCGAAGGTTTCCCAGCCGCCGTCCTCGCGCACCTTGCCCCCGTAGAACAGGTTGCCGTTGGGCAGCAGGTAGCCATACAGGCCTGGCGGGTAGGGCATCTGCCACCGGTGGGCCACGTCGCCGTTGATGTCCAGCAGGTAGACCTCGCCGGCGCCGGACATGGGCGCATACAGCGTGTAGCCGGGGCAGGCGCGCTCCGGGTCGCAGGCGGTGAGGCCGGTGCGGGCCATGCGGCGGCGGGTCTGTTGGTCAATCGTCATTTGTTTTCCTTGAGCGTCCCGTGTATCTCGTCGAGGGTCCCGTGTGTCTCGTCGTTCCCCGATCTTCCTCGCCGTTCCCGCGTGTTCATCTCGTCGTTCTTGCGAAAGCAGGAATCCACGGACTCCGAAAGCCTCAGGTCGCGTCCACCGCTCGCCGCAGCGACTCCGTGTACGGCGGCCGGCACACCATGGTCTCGGTGACGATGCCAGCGATGTAGCGATGGGGCGTCACGTCGAAGGCCGGGTTGTACGCCGGCGTGCCCTCGGGCGCGGTGGGCGCGCCGCCGTAGCCGGTCACCTCATGCTGCGGCCGTTCCTCAATGGCGATGTCGTCGCCGTGGGCAATGGCCAAGTCCACCGTGCTCGTGGGCGCAGCGATATAGAACGGGATGTCGTTCTCGTGCGCCAGCACCGCCAGCATGTACGTGCCCACCTTGTTGGCGGTGTCGCCGTTGGCGGCGATCCGGTCCGCGCCGGTGATGACGCAGGACACCTCGCCCTTCTGCATCAGCACACCCGCCGCCGAGTCGGCGATGAGCGTGGCCGGGATGCCCAACTGCTGGAACTCCCAGGAGGTGAGACGAGCGCCCTGCAGCCAGGGCCGGGTCTCGGTGTTGTACACGTTGAACCGTCCGCCGGCTTCCCAGCCCGCTCGGATCACGCCCAGCGCGGTGCCGAAGGCTGACGTCGCCAGGGCGCCGGTGTTGCAGTGGGTCAGCACGCCCTGGCCGTCGGCGGGCATCAGAGCCCGTCCGTGTTCGCCGATACGACGGTTGATGGCCTCGTCCTCTTCCTGGATGCGACGGGCTTCCTCTTCCAGGCGGGGCAGGATGCTGCCGGGGTCGGGTTCGACCTCGGCCACGCGCATCATCCGGCGGACGGCCCAACCAAGGTTGACGGCGGTGGGCCTGGCGGCGGCGATGTGGGCCCCGGCTTGTCGCAGCGCGCCGATGAAGTGGTCCCGCTCCCGGGACTGCAACTCGGCGGCGGCCAGTACCATGGCGTAGCCGGCGGTCACGCCGATGGCGGGTGCCCCGCGCACGCGCATTTCGGTGATGGCAGACGCGGCCGCGCGGTAGTCGGTGATGCGGACGGTAACGTGCTCGTGGGGCAGGAGCGTCTGATCCAGGAGCTCCAGCCGGCTGCCCGTCCAGTTGATGGGGCGAATTTCGTTCATAAGTGGGTAGACAATGTGGAGTGCGTATTTGGCGCACTGTGTTACGCTGCGATAATACTGGTGGAATCTGCGTTTTCGACAGGCAAAAATAAAGGCCCACCCGCACTTGGGAGAGCCACCTTACACAGTCCGCCCCTCATCTTTCGTCCCGCCTTGGTATCCGGACGCATCGTGCGCCGAATACCGGGACGCCGGATTTAGCACCTCATCCCACGGGGTGGGCGGGACAGGTTGCCAGGCTTCACAGGGCCGTTCCCTCCGCCTGTCTGAATAAGGGTTCCAGCAGCGTATACAGTTTTTAACTGCCATCAATACTACCTGCCGGGGTGGTAAATGTCAAGGCGACGGCGAATTTCGTCGCGCCTCCGCCAGGTTCATGGGCCCCCAACCCGGAGCGTCCGTCCCTAGGGGCGGCCAGGGAGATTTGCATGGATAGACATGGATAAATCGGATCGAACGGGTCCATCAGCGGCGCGTTTGCAACCGCAAGCCCACCTGTCTCCTTGCACGTACGAGTTTCATTCGAAATGTCATTGCGACTGGACTTTGTACATTTGACTGATGCCTGGGAGGATGTCCCTGAGTTGAACGTAAAGTGAGGCAAGGATTTCATGGATGTTGGGTTTCTACCCGGGACATTGGAAAATCCTGCTCTGCAAACGCAACCCAGTAGGCGTGAGTTCGTCCATGACCCCCCAATTTTGAACAAAGTCCAGTGCGAGCGAAGCCCGGCAATCTCATTGGGGCAACGGCGGTCTCTTTCAGCAACGAGATCGCCACGTCCCTGCGCTCCTCGCGATGACAAACTGGGTACGCGTGAGCGCCCACATCTCCGACGCCTTTTCTACTTGAATCAGGATCTAATCGTATCCAGTGCATCCTGAATATCCATGCGAAATTGGCTAGGGCCTTTCCAAGGTCATTGCGAGCGCAGCGCGGCAATCTCGTCGGGGCAGGGAACGCTACTGCGGGCACTAGATCGCTACGTGGCTTCGAGCCTCGCGATTACAGGACGGGTACGCGTGAGGGCTCGCCTAGCACGCCGCCTCACCAACCCTGCAGGAAGTTGAGCACGTGGGCGGTGTACTCCTCGGGCTTCTCGAAGGGCACCCAGTGGCCGCAGTTGTTGAGCACCACCAGCCGCGAGTCCTCCAGGTTGTTCAGGGCGGCGATGCCTATTTCAAAGACGCACATGCGGTCGTAGCGCCCCCAGATGATGAGGCTGGGCGCGGTGATGTTGGGCAGGTCGACGCCGTGGTCGTAGGGCACGCTGACCGACTTCGCGTCGGCCTCGATGTGGTCGGGGTTGCCGGTGTAGTGGCCGTGGATGTAGTCCACCAGCTCGTCGGTCACCAGCGCGTTGTCGTCGATATGCGTTTGCAGGTAGCGGCGGACGTTGTCGCGGGTGGGGCTGTCACGCGTCTCCCGCGTGATGATGCTGCCCTCGGAGGGGCGGTTCCCCATGAGGTACAGGTCGCCGCCGGTGCGGATGTGGCAGGCGCCGAACACCAGCTTGTTGACCCGCTCTGGCTCCTTCATCGCCAGCACCATCGCGGACTGCCCGCCCTGGGAGTTGCCGAGCAGGTGGGCCTTGTCAATGCCCAGCGCGTCCATCAGTCCCAGCGCGGTGCGGGCCTGCAGGTTGTGCAGCGGCTCGTTGTACACCACCGGCCCGGTGCGCCCGAAGTTGGGCAGGTCCATGACGATGCAGCGGTAGCGCTCGGCGAAGGCGGGCAGCACCTTGTGGAAGGTGATCCATCCGGTGGTCCCGATTCCGTAGGAGTGCAGCATGACCACCGGTTCGCCGTCGCCGACGTCGTGGTAGTGCACTGGCATGTCACCGACCATGACGGTCCGGCTGGTGGATGCTTCGGTGAACGCGGCGGCGGTCATGTCTGTTGTCCCTCACGGAGGTTGTTGTTGGTTTTGTACATCCTTGGAATGTCTCGAGGATTGTGATGAGACGCCGACCGGCTCCGGGCTTAGGGACGGTCCAGCCGCATGGCACCGCATTCCGCCACTGATGTTGACGTCCCCGGGGAGACGGTCAAGCTTTCCAAGGCAACAATGACCCGGTGTGCCGAGAGAGTGTCAGGCATTCTGCTTTCTTGCTGAGCGGTGTTCCATGTCTATAGGCCAATCAACCATTCCCATGAACTGTAAGATGTGGGTCGCAAAAAGTTGTCGCCACAATCGCTGACCTCGGGATTTGTCCAAGAACAGCGCGAGAGTTGAGGTCCCTAACGACACTAGCACAGCGGACAGGACCAGACAAAACGCTGCGATGGTGAAAACCGCGACAGACAGATCGAGACGGGGTAGAGTGAGGAGAGGTGCAATATAGGTTACGCTAAAGATAGCAATGCTCCACGTTACCACTCTGGACCCAAACCCACCGAGCACTGCCCCTACTTTTCGAGCCTGCACGGCCTCCTCCATACTGACGGGAGACGTTCCAGGATCAACCGTCGGTCGGAATACCGTCTGTGGTCCGAACGGCATTCTTGGCCTGTTTGCACGGGCCATCAAGCCACCGACTATTAACAACGGCAGCAGCATTAGCCCTCGGGTTAATGCTACGCAGCAACCAAGTAACAAAGCCAAAAACGCCCATTCTCCCTGCGGATAGTCCGCGGACCAAAGGATTCCAATCACGGCGGCGATCGTCGGAACCTTGGCTCCTAAAGCCCAAAGTGGCATCGGCGCGAGCGTTCCGTATTTCGGCGTGGTGCTGCTCCTATGCGCACCCACTTCTGTGAATTCCTGCATAGTCTTCTTCTCTTGCAAATTTTGAGCCCCTAGGTTTGACGGTCAGGGTTCGTACTTCCACGGACATCACCGCTAATCGAAAAGCCAAGAAGCCCAAATGACGCTTGCTACGGTCGTAAGTGAAGATGCGATAAACCCCAAGGCTATGCCTAACCTAAACTTGCCAAACGACAGGACGATCTGGCGTAAGCGTCCTCCGTCTCCTAGCAGATACCAGACGTTTCTGTGGTTGGTGAAAAACGTCCCGATGGCGACTGCCACGGCGGCCACGACCAAAGGATGTTCTTCAACGAAGGGGAGCGTTAGTGCTTTAGCTAATTCGGGTTCATTGGCGTTTGCAATATACGTGCCGGCAAGCAAGATAGTCCCCAGTACCTTGATGTGGGGTTCGAACGTCTTATTTGAACTATTACTAGCAGCCTCCAAAGTGGTTAGATATGCCAGAGCGGACACTCTCTTTGACGTAGTGGGGACCTCGGTAGGTATCGACGCGATCCAACCCAGGATTATATGCAACTTGACGACCGTATGGAGTAGCAGAGCGACCAGACCCCCCATGACGAAGACCCCCAATCCTGCCATGTTAATCCCTTGCCAAATGAGCAGGAACTCGATCACCGTGCTGACAGTGAATGCGAACAGCAGAGAGAGCACAAAAAACCCGAGTACTTCCCGTCTCGGGTGTTCCTCCTGAAACAAGGCATTGAAAACCTCTTCCCACTCGGGGCCAGCCCCGCTGAATCGTCCCATTTATTCCACCTTTCCGATGCGCATTAGTTCCGTGACACTCGGTAATCGCAACCTGGGCAATTGACTTCATCGCCGAACCTACGGGCGTACGCACAACGATACGCAAATCGTACTTTTCAGATCCGCATCAGCAGATCCCGGGTGTGTTCGGATGGTCTTATGATCCACTGCCCACGTTGCTGGACGCAAGTGATTTAAAGGTCTTCCGTACTCTAGCGTATGGATGGACATGGCGCACGGGATGATTGATACTGTCGCCGAAGCCCTGATTTGACATCACCGGGGGTGTGCGATGGTTGCCGTGGACCGCAAGCACCAGATAATCGACCTCGAAACCGGACAGTTGGACCGGCGCATATTTGTCGACCCGGACATCTACGCCGAGGAGCAGGAGAAGGTGTTCGGGCGGGCCTGGCTCATGATTGGCCACGAGTCGCTGGTGCCCAACACCAATGATTTCTTCCACACCTACATGGGCGAGGAGCCGGTGATCCTGTGTCGCGACGGGCGGGGCAACCTGCGGGCCTACCTGAACATGTGCCGCCACCGGGGCAACCGCATCGTGCGCACTGACGTAGGCAACTCCCGCAACTTCGCCTGCGCCTACCACGGCTGGACCTTTTCCAACGAGGGCGCGCTGGAGTACGTGCCCGGCGACGAGGAGGCCTACTACGGCGCGCTGGACCGCGACTGCCTGGGCCTGGTGGAGGCGCGGGTCGACACCTACGCCGGCATCGTGTTCGCCACCTGGGACCACGGCGCGCCCAGCCTGGACGACTACCTGGGCGACGCCCGCTGGCTGCTGGACGTCAGCTTCAACCGGCTGGACAACGGCACCGAGGCCATTGGCC
The DNA here is from genome assembly GCA_002238825.1 of SAR202 cluster bacterium bin87. GTDB lineage: Bacteria > Chloroflexota > Dehalococcoidia > Lucifugimonadales > UBA3495 > Bin87. The sequence goes on from MPNC01000013.1 coordinate 68,394, forward strand.
CCATCAAGTGGATCGAGCCGCTGAACTGGAAGACGGCGGTGGACAACTGCTCCGACAACTACCACGTGCCCACCACGCACCTGTCCACCATCATCGTGCAGGGGCGGCATCGCGGCATCCCCCGCCTGACCCACGAGCAGCAGTTCCAGTCGGAGAACAAGCACCTGTTCGTCAACGGCCACTCCCTCACCATGCGGTTCCTGGAGCGCGCCGACCAGGTCCGCCAGACCCACGGCGTCACCCCCGAGAACCTGGCGGCCTTCGAGGAATACTATCGCGCCACCTTGCCCGAGGCGGAGCGACGGCTGGGTAGCCTGCGCACCCGGCTGAATCTGGGCAACCATAGCCTGTTCCCCAACGGCGTGTTGGGGCTGCGGCTGGCCCACCCGCGAGGGCCGCTGGAAACCGAGTTCTGGCACTTCGTCGTGCTGGAAAAGGACATGCCGGACGAGCTGAAAACGGCTTTGCGTCGGGGCAGCGCCAACTACAACGGCGTCAACGGCATCTTCGAGCAGGACGACATGGACAACTGGCGCGGCGTCACCGAATCAGGCCTGACGCGAATGGGACGCAAGTACACTCAGGACCTCTCCATGGGCGTGGGGCATGATCGCCGCCATCCCGATTACCCGGGAGTGGTGGCCGGCCGCTACACCTCGGAAAGCAACCAGCGCCTCTTTTACCGCCGCTGGGAGCAGTTCATGAACGCCGACAACTGGGAGGACATCCCCCTGGAGCCAAAGGCGATGGACTACGAGGGCACGGCCACGCTGCGCGGGTAGACCGGTCATGGCTACCTAGACACGATCCACCGCCTCTGAGCGGATGGAACTCTGGCACGAGTTGATGGAGTTCTACATCCGGGAGGCGTGGCTGCTGGACGAGCGGCGGTTCCGGGAGTGGCTGGACCTGTTCACCGAGGACGTGTTTTATTTCATGCCCCGGCGGCTGAATGTGCATCGCCACGAGACCGACCGGGAACTTACGCCCGTGGGTGACCTGGCCATCTTCGAGGACGACAAGACCTACCTGACCATGCGCGTGGAACGGCTGGAGACGGGCATGGCATGGGGAGAGGACCCGCCGTCGCGCACCCGGCACATCGTGGGCAACCTGGTTGTCGATCCTCAGCCCGACGGCGAGGTACAGGCCAAAACGGCGTTCCTGCTGTACCGCTCCCACCACGAGACCGAGGAAAACCTGTTCTCCGGCTACCGCGAGGACCTGCTGCGTCCCGTGGACGGTAGCTGGCAGATCGCCCGCCGCACCATCGTCCTGGACAGCAACGTCATCCTGGCCAAGAACCTGAGCGTATTTTTCTAACGCTCTCGTCTCCGCGCCGCCGCGTTACTCGACACGACGCGCTGACCGTGCGGCCGGGTACATCCCGCCTTGACCGCCGGTTGGCGTGTGCTGTACTTTGCCGCTATCAGACATGGCGCTGGTGTCGGGCGAATTTTTCCGGCCCATACGCCTGCCAACACGCATGAGGTAGACACATGGACTTCGGAATCAACGCCAACTTCAACATCGGCGGGCACCCCACCCACGCGGACGCATTCCAGGAAGCCTTCGAGGAAATCGACCTGGCCGAAGAGTTGGGGCTGGATACCGTCTGGTTGGGCGAGATGCACTTCAACCCCAACCGCTCCGTGCTGTCCGCGCCCATCATCGTCGCCACTTCGATTGCGACCCGAACCAAGCGGCTGCGGACGGGCATGGCGGTCCAGGTGTTGCCACTGATCCACCCCCTGCGCATCGCCGAGGAAACCGCCACCGTGGACCAGCTCAGCGAGGGACGCTTCGAGCTGGGCGTGGGACGCAGCGGCAACGTGCGCGCCTACGACATCATGGGCATCGACTACGGCGAGAGCAAGGAGCGGTTCCAGGAGGCGCTGGACATCATCCTGCAGGCGTGGTCCGGGGAGACCTTCTCCTACGAAGGCAAGTACAACACGATCACCAACGCCACCCTGTCGCCGGTCCCGTACCAGAAACCGCATCCGAAGGTGCGTATCGCGGCCAGCAGCGAGGACAGTTTCGGGCGCATCGGCCGGCTGGGGCAACCCATCTTCCTGGGTCTGCGCACCATGGACGTTGAGGAGGTGAAGACCAACCTGCAGGAGTACAAGGACGAATGGCGCGCCGCCGGTCACCCGGGCGACGGCGGGGACATCAACGTGCGCGTTCCCATGTACATTGCGCCCAGCGAGGCCGAGGCGATTGAGGAACCCCGGGACAGCATCGAAGCCTTCTTCCGGCGCCAGCGTGAGCTGTTCGAGTACTCCCTGGGCCGGGCCGGCGTGGAGGCCTCGGAGAAGCGCCAGGCACGCTACGAGAAGCTGGCCAACTCGACCTACGAAGACCTGCTGGAGACACGGGTCGTATTCGGCAGTCCGGAGCAGGTCGTTGACCGCCTGCACGAGTTCAAGGACATGCTGGGCATCTCCGGCATCACCGCCGAACTGAACCCCGGCGGTTTCCTGCCCAAGGAAGCGGTTCACCGCAGCCTGGCGCTGCTGACCCAGGAGGTCATGCCGGAGTTCAAGTAACCTGCGGCCCTGTCATTGCCAGGAGCGAAGCGACGCGGCAATCCCGCAGCCAAAGCAACCACACTGTCCCCGACGAGATTGCCACGCTGCGCTCGCAATGACACCAACAGTGTGGAACGTCGTCGTTCAGGCTATTGAGGAAGGGATTGGCACGCCTGCGCTCGCAATGACATCAGCAGTGCGCAGTGCTGATCGCCCGGGTTTTGAGAGGAGGTGAAGGATCATGCCAGCGCGCACCGGACAGGAATACATCGCCGGCCTCAAAGACCGTCCGCGGGAGGTGTGGATCGACGGCGAGCGGGTCAAGGACGTCACCACCCATCCCGGCCTGCGCAACGGAGTGAAGGGGGTGGCCGCGCTGTACGACATGCAGCACGACGCCACGCTGCGCGAGGAAATGACCTTTGCCTCGCCCAGCACGGGCGATCCGGTGGGCCTGTCATTCCAGATCCCGCGCACCGAGGAGGACCTGATCCGCAAGCGGGAGATGATGTCCCACTGGGCCTGGGCCAGCTGCGGCATGATGGGCCGCTCGCCGGACTTCATGAATTCGATCTTCACCGCCTGGGCCGGCTCCGCCGACTACTTCGCCCAGGACCGGCCCGAGTTCAAGAAGAACGTCCTCAACTACCACGAGTTCCTGCGGGAGAACGACGTCACGCTCACCCACGCCCTGGTCAACCTCCAGCGCAGCCGCACGCCGGCCGCCGCGGACAACCTGACCGAGGAGGTGGCGCTGACCGCCATCAAGCAGACCGACGCCGGCCTGGTGGTGCGGGGTAGCCGGGTGCTGGCGACCCTCGGCCCGATCTCCGATGAAATCGCCATCTATCCCGTGGCCAGCCACCGGTTGGCCGACGACGACTGGAAGCACTCCTTCTCCTTCTCCATCCCGTGCGACACCCCGGGCGTCAAGTTCCTGTGCCGGCAGAGCCTGGACCAGGGCCGCTCCCATTTCGACCACCCACTGGGCTCGCGCTTCGAGGAAATGGACACCGTGGTGTTCTTCGACGATGTGCTGGTGCCCTGGGAGCGGGTCTTCCTGCTGGGCGACGTGGAGCTGTGCAACAACTACGGCACCGGCACCATGTCCAACGCCCACACCGGCTACCAGATTCTCAACCGCTGCGTGGTCAAGTCCGAGTTCATGCTGGGCCTGGCCGATCTGATGGTGGAAACGCTGGGTTCCGGTTCCATTCCCCAGGTGCAGGAGCAGGTGGCCGAGATCATCACCTATCGGGACATGCTGCGGGCCTGCCTGCGCGCCGCCGAAGCCGACGCCAAGCCCAACCAGTATGGGATGATGTCTCCGGCGATGGGCCCAATCCAGGCCGGCCGCGCCCTGTTCGGCAGGACGCTGTATCCCCGCATGATCGAGATCGCCCAATTGCTGGGCACCAGCAGCCTGATGGCTCTGCCGGCCGAGGCGGACTTCAGCGCCGGCATCGCGCCGGAGGTCAACCACTACCTGGCCACCGACTCCACCAGCGCGTGGGACCGCTCCAAGCTCTTCCACCTGGCCTGGGATGCGTCCTGCAGTTCGTTCAGCGGGCGGCAGGTGCTGTACGAGCGCATGTTTGGCGGCAACCCGGTACGCAACGCCATGATGCTGTTCAACAACTACGACAAGGAACCCTTCCGCCAGAAAGTGCAGGCGTTCCTGGATCAAGAGTAATGGCGGATTTCATCCGTACTCAAAGGTCATTGCGAGCGTAGCGCGGCAATCCCGGCAGGGTAACGGCAGTTGCCGCGGCAGCGAGATTGCCACGAATGTCCGGCGGTATTCTCGCGATGACAGGCAGTCAGAGCGGAGAACCCAAAAGAGGAGGGAATGAAGATGTCGTACACACCGAAGCATCTGGGGCACCTGGTAATGCGGGTGCGGGACATGGAACGCTCGCTGGACTTCTACACCCGCGTGATGGGACTGACCATCATGGAGCGGTCGCCCAGCGGGACGGTGTTCATGTCGGCCAACACCGAGAAGTCCCACGAGCTGGCCATCCGCGCCATCGGCATGGACGCCGGCGGGCCGGACCACAGCATCGTCGGGCAGGCGCACATGGCGTGGCAGATGGAGACCTTCGAGGACCTGCAGGAGCTTTATGACCGGCTCCTGGAGAACAGCGTCCGGATCAATCGCATCAGCGACCACGGCGTCTCGCTGGGCGTCTACCTGCTGGATCCCGACGACAACGAGATCGAGGTCTACTACGAGATGCCCGCCTCGCAGTGGGAGCGCCATCCGGAGAAGGGCCTGTTCGGCGGTACCTTCCCGCTGAAGCTCCGCGAACCTGCGGTGGCTGCCGACGACTGATCGCTCGGGCGCGCCCGATCTATATCGAAGGCTGGATGCCGCGGTGGTATCCAGCCTTTTCTAGCTGGCGGTCGACAGCCTGTATGAGTCAGAGGCAACTGGCGCGCCTGGGTTGCAGAGCTTGTTCAATGTCCCTCCTCCCGCTCATGGTGAGCTTGTCGAACCACGACTCCGGCAACGGCGGCATCCTTCGACAAGCTCAGGATGAGCGGAAACCAAAGAAGCCCATCACTTTGCACAAGCCCTGCCTAGCCTGCGGCCAGGTTCTCGGCGTCGTCAATGTAGGCGGTAGTTTCCCGGATGCGGCGTTCAGTCTGGCTGTTGCAGTAGCCGGAATAGAAACACATGCCGTGCAGGTGGTATATGCGGCTGTAATAACGGCCCTGGAGCGTTTCAGCCTGCGGCGTGATGCGGCACAGGTCGTCCAGGAGATCGGTGGTGGCTGCGGTCGTGGGTGGTTCCTCACCGGTATGGGCGAGAATCAGCGCGTCGGTGGCGCGCTTGGTGGCGCACCAGGCTTTCTCGGCTGCGTCCCGAAGATCGCCGGCTTCAAGGCGCTCGATGGCTTGAGATTGGACCTGTCGGGCGTCGGCGAAAAGCTCGGCAACGCGGTCTCGAATAAAAGTTGTGGTGTCCTCTGACTCCCCTGCGCGTTTGGCTTAGATTACCAGTGGTGAGTTGTCACACACTCTTGCAACGAACCTATAGGGTCCCTAGCCATCCGCGCTACCCGCCATCCACCTCTACCACGCAGTCGCAGATGACGGCGGTGTTGCCGGGGAGGGCTCCCATGCCGGGGGCGGAGCGGGCGTGGCGGCCGCGGTCGCCGTACAAGGCGACGAACAGATCGGATGCGCCGTCAACCACCCGGGCCTGCTGGGTGAAGGTCGGCGCGCTGTTGACCATGCCCACCACCTTGAGGATGCGGGTGACCCGGTCCAGGTCGCCCAGCTCCGCCTTCATCCGGGACAGCAGGTTCAGGGCGGCCCAACGCGCCGCCTCGTAGCCCTGATCCACGGTCAGGTCGGCGCCCAGCTTGCCGGCGATGCCCTCGCCGGTGGCCATGCGCGAGCCGACGCCGGCCAGCCACATGATGTTGCCGCTGCGCGCCAGTGGCAGGTAGTTGCCCACCGGATCAGGCGGGGGCGGCAGTTCGTAGCCCAACTCGGCTAGCTTCGCTTCAACTTCGGCCATTTTCGTTTTGCCTCCTGTCGGGGTCAGTACAGCCGCTCGCGGTTGGCCTCGTCCTCGTCGGCGTCGATCTCCCGGGCGTCGGCACCGGCGATCTGGTCAGCGAGCACCTGCCCGTAGGTGGGATACGACGACCGGTCGATTTGCGCGTCGGTGTCCCAGATGCGGCTGCGGATCAGCGCGCGCCCGCAGTGCAGGAACGCCTCCTCCACCGACACCTTCAGCCCGGAGAGCGGGGCCCTGCTTCCCACCGTCAAGGGCTCCAGCAGGGTGGGGTCGGTGGTGATCTCCGCCTTGCCCTTGACCCGCAGCGTCTCGTTCATGCCCGGGACGAAGAACAGCAGGCCGACGCCCGGGTTCTGCACGATGTTCTGCAGCGAGTCCACCTGGTTGTTGCCGGGGCGATCGGGCAGCAGCAGCGTCTTCTCGTCCAGAACCTTGACGAAGCCCGGCGGGTCGCCGCGAGGCGAGGCGTCGGCCTGGCCGTCGGCGTTGCTGGAGCTGAGCACGCAGAAGGGCGACAGCTCGATGAAGTTCCGGCAGTGGACGTCGAGGCGGTCCAGCACCTTCTGCGCCGCCCGGGCCGCCGGCGGCCGGTAGACCTCTCGCAGCTCGGCGTCGTTGGTAACGGTCATGGCCCATACCTCCCGGTCTGTCCAGGGCGGGTCGGCCCCTCACGCGCACCCAGTTTGTCATCGCGAGGAGTGCAGCGACGTGGCGATCTCGTTGCCGAAGCGGTGTCCGTTACCCCAACGAGATTGCCACGCTACGCTCGCAATGACCGACGGGGGAAAACGGATGCGCGTAGGGGTCGGCTTTCATTGTGGCGGGATGGTATAGGTTCGGCGGCGCCCGTGGCAAGGCATAGCGCGTCACCATGCGTGCCCAGTTTCACTCGAACTGTCATTGCGAGCGAAGCGTGGCAATCTCGCGATCGCAGCCGGGGTCTCTTGCAGTAACGAGATCGCCATGTCGCTGCGCTCGTCGCGATGACAGACTGGGTACGCGTGAGCCCCCTAACCCCTTGACCTTCCAGACAGTTGCTGCTTCTGACGATTCGCGAAACTGGAGACGCATGAGATGGCGCGTTCTCATGCGTGCCGGAGCCGTCGGAGACGGTGAGCCGGCTATGTTACGATGCGCGAAAATCCGCTGCAGGAGTACCATCATGGCCGACAAGATTCGCCTGGGCATCATCGGCGCCAACATCCACCGAGGGTGGGCAGTGCGCTCGCACCTGCCCGCCGTAGTCGCCAGCCCCGAGCTCGAGCTCACCGCCGTCTGCACCACCCGCATGGAGAGCGCCGAGGAGTCGCGCCAGATGTTCGGCGCGCGGCTGGCCTTCGACGATTATCACACCATGCTGGCCCACCCCGAAATCGACGCCGTGGCCGTCAGCCTGCGGGTGCCCAATCACTACGACCCCACCGTGGCGGCCATCAACGCGGGCAAGCACGTTTATGTCGAATGGCCGCTGGGCCGGACCACGGAGGAGGCCCAGGAGATGGCCGATCTGGCGCGGGCCGCGGGCGTGCGCAACATGGTGGGCCTGCAGGCCCGGGCCAACCCGGCGCTGCTGTACCTGCGGGACCTGGTCGCCGAGGGCTACGTGGGCGAGGTGATGTCCTGCCACGTCCGCCGCATCTCCGGCGGCTCCCTGACGCGCCAGTCGGACCGGACGTGGCAGCGCGAACGGGAGTTGGGCGCCCACACGCTGACGATCACCTTTGGGCACACCATCGACGTCCTGCGCATGGTGGTGGGCGATTTCAGCCACGTGTCCACGGTGGTGAGCACCCAGGCCAACCAGTGGTTCGAGTCGGATACCAACCAGATGGTGGACGTGACCTCGCCGGACAACGTGCTGGTCAGCGGCCGCCTGGTCAACGGCGCGGTGGCATCCGCCCACGTCGCCAGCAACCCCTGGGTGGACAGCGGCTACCTGATGGAGATCCACGGCCGGGAGGGCACCCTGGTGGCTAGCTCAGACGATACGCCCAACCACGAGGGCGTGACGCTTCAGGGCTCGCAGGGCAGCAACCCGCTGGAAGACCTCGTGGTGCCGCCGCAATACACCTTTGTGCTGGAGGGCATGCCCCACGGCGCGCCGTACTGCGTCGGCCAGATGTACTACCAGTTCGGCGATGCCATCCGCAACGGAACCGACAGCCAGCCCGATTTCGACGAAGCGGTACGGCTGCACCGCCTCATCGACGGCATCCAGGCAGCGTCGGACACCGGGAGGGAGGTGGCCTTCGAGTAAGGGCGGCGCCGGCCTTTTTGGTGCGCTAACCCCGCGCGTCGGGGCGCTGCAGGGCCAGTGCGGCGCCCCGACGCGCGAGTCCATTACACCGAGACCTACCTCGTCCGGCACGTGGTCCCCGACGCCGACACCGCCTCGGGGCCACTGCTGAAAGGCGCGTGGCGGGTTTGCCGGCACATGTACCAGATAATTCGCGTAGCGCAGTAGCCTGACTGTGCTGGCTCTCGTTCTGTTGCGGCGGATTTCATTAGCTACGCCGCCAATTCCGGTCCAAACCTATCCTGCGTCGTCCTTATGGGTAGGAACGATGGTCAGGCTGGTGTCGCGAAAAATGGCAGACTTTGCGATAAACTCCGCCATGATAGTCGGTTGGGCCGGCGTTTAGCCGAACGGTCCTCACAACGTGCGAATCCAACACGTCCGACCCGCCGACTAAACGGTAAGAAACACTAGAACCGTTAGGACACCCATGAGCAGCGACAACGAAAAGACCTGCTTTTTCATTGCTCCCATTGGGGAGGCCGGTACGCAAACCCGAGAAGATTCAGATCGGGTACTTAGGCGCATAGTGCGGGTCGCGGTGAATCCTAATGGATTCACCGCTATCCGCGCGGACGACATCTCTGCTCCAGGAATAATCACCAGCCAAGTACTGGAGATGGTGGTAGAAAGCCCATTGGTAATAGCGGATCTGACTGGACACAATCCTAACGTGTTTTATGAGCTGGCGATTCGGCACGCTATCAGAAAACCGTTTGTGCAGATGATCAGGAAGAACGAGACCATACCGTTTGATGTCGCCACTGCGAGAACCGTTCGTTACGACTTTGACGTAGACAGCGCACAAGACGCGATCGACGACATAACCCGGCAGATTGAATCCTTGGAATCCGATCCGACCGATATCGAAACCCCAATATCGATGTCGTTGGACTTGCAAAGTCTACGCACTGTTACGGATCAGCAGTCCAGCGGCCTGCATCAAGTGTTGCCATTACTGGAGGACATCAACAGCGCCGTCCACAACAACAACAACGAGATCGCGCGTTTGCGGGAGGCCGAACTTCAAACGCGAGTTCCTCAGCGAATCACATGGACCGTCGATATCCACCGGATGGTGCTCGAGGACCAAACCCCGTACGGCTTTATCGCGTCCATCGGCAGTATGCGCACCGCGTTTCCATGGATGCATGAAATGGGTGTTGCTGCATATACAAGGGTCCTAGCGGGAGATGTCGACGCAGGAACGCGTGTGTTCGATGCAATGGTTCGACTGATGGAACACCGATTCGGGTCTGCGTCCCCTCTCATCACCGGGACGGTTCCCGAATTAAGAACAATGTTCGAAAGTCTCGTAGCCGCAAACGATGTGTACCATTCAACCACCGTTGACGACCTTCCTTTTTGACCATCAGCTACACATCCCGCAGTCGATGCGCTCCGGAAAAGCACTAACCTGTAGTTCGCATGAGCACTGATGGGCAGACTTTGAACGGAAATCCGCCATTCTCCGCAGGTTCGCGCATCAGCCGACGCCCAATCAAGGCGCGCTGCACGCCACGCCAAACGCTCCCAAATCCGCCCCTGCCGACGCAGCGTATATGGGTTCTAACAACGGGTATACTTCCCACCCGTCGGGATTGTTGGACGCTTGCCCTGAGGGCTTGGAGGAATGATGGACCGCTATCGTTGGACGCTGCGGGTGGCTATCGGCGGCGTGGCGTTGCTGGCCGTGATTGCCGTGTTCGTTGCCGTCGTGCGGGCCTTTAACGTGATGATCGCCGGCATCTATCCGGAGGCCTGGGTGTTGACGGCCATGATGACGGCGCCGTTCACCAATCGGCCTGGTGTCGGTCGCGACCCTCGCCACGGCGCTGTTTGAGACCCTCCTGCGCCGGCGCACCGTCTCCGCCTGAACCTCGCGCCCCGAGTGGGCGCATTGCGGATCCTGACCCTGGGCGCGGTTGGGGGCGGATAACGCAGTGGAGACGTGAACGTCTCCTGTAGCGGAGTAATTCGCAGCGATGCCGGTCGTCCGCGTCGAAAAGGCGCCCGATTGCCAGGCGTATCTTGGGCTGGCAGAATGAACACATCCTCGCGTTGGAGGCGGCCATGACCACCCCCACCGTTGCATACCCGCCCAATCCGGTGGTGGATCGTTCCACCCTGCCGCCCGGCCCGCCCGAGTGGCCCATCGTCGGCCAGTCCTTCCGCTACATGACCGACTTCCTGGGGCTGGCGCGGGAGTCGGCCGGATACGGCGATTTGGTGACCATGTCGACCAAGCCGATCCTGGCGTACCTGGTCAATCATCCGGACCTGATCGAGGAACTCTTCGTCACCAACCACCGGTCAGTGGGCCGGGGCTGGACCACCGCCGCCTGGCAGGACCTGCTGGGCCTGGGCCTGGTCACCTCCGATGATCCGCTGCATCTGCGTCAACGCCGCCTGATGCAGCCGCAGTTCAACCACCGTCGCATCGCGGGCTACGCCGAGGTCATGACCGATTTCGCCCGGAGCCATGAGAACCGGTGGCAGGACGGCGCCCGCGTCGACATGGCCCGCGAGATGGGCGAGCTCACCCTGCACATCGTGGTCCGGACGCTGATGGGCCTCGATCTGCCCGACGCCGTGCGCCGGATCGGGGCGGCCTTCGAGATCGGCAACGAGTACCTCACCAAACGGGGCAACTTTCCCCCGCGCCTGCGACGGCTGGCGAACGGCCTGCCCCTACCCTTCACGGTGCGCTTCCGGCGCGGGCGGGCGTTCCTGGATGAGACCGTCTACGGCCTCATCGACCAGCGCCGCCGGTCCGGTCTGGAGGGCGACGATCTGCTGTCCCTGCTGCTGAACGTGCGGGACGAGGAGGCCGCCAATCCCGAGGACGCCGTGATGACCGACGTCCAGCTGCGCGACGAGGTAATCACCCTGTTCGCCGCCGGCCACGAGACCACCGCCGTTGCACTGACCTGGACCTGGTACCTGCTGGCCACCCATCCGGACATCCAGGCCCGCTTCCACGCCGAGCTGGACGACGTACTCGGCCGCCGCGACCCGACCCTTGAGGACCTCAGCAACCTGCCCTTCACGGAGCGGATACTGACCGAGTCCATGCGGCTGTACCCGCCCATCTGGTCCACCGGGCGCATGACCTTCCAGCCCATCACGCTGGGCGGCCGGGACATTCCGGCCGGCGCCGCCCTGTCGGCTCCGCAACTGATCATCCACCGTGACCCGCGCTGGTTCGACGACCCGCTGGAGTTCCGGCCCGACCGCTGGACGCCGGAGTTTCGGGCCGGCCTGCACCGGTTCGCCTACTACCCCTTCGGCGGCGGGCCCCGCCTGTGCATCGGCGAGGGGTTCGCATGGATGGAAGCCATGCTGGTGCTGGCAACCATGGGCCAACGCTGGACGGTGCGCCACGACCCGAGGCACACGGTGGAATTGCACCCGCTCATATCCCTGCGTCCCAGGGGAGGGATGCCCCTTTCCCTGGAACGGCGTAACTGAATCCGCTGGGCAGATGCTTTATCGCTGACGACCGGGCAATCCCCGGTCACGCCGGCTGGGCCGCCGCGTCGCCGAAGCCGACCGAATAGCCTTCGGATACCGGCGCTTCCATGCCGATGGCTCCGGGTTCGTTGTGCCGGCGCACCACCAGCACCGGCGCGTTGGCATGGCGCACCACGCGGTCCGTCACGCTGCCCAGCACCAGCCGATTGATCCCGCTCCGTCCGTGGGTTGTCATCACGACCAGGGTCGGCTCGGCGACCGCCACCTCCACGATGGCTTCAGCGGGATTCTGGCCCTGCACATGGGTGATGGTCACCTGGCCGCCGAAGCCAAACTCCTGGGCCAGCCGTCGTGACGCGGCAGCCAGCGACGTCCGGGCGTCTTCGGCGTCGGCCTGCACCAGTTCCTCGGCTGAAATCAGGCCCTCGTCCGTGGAAACGCGGTCCAGGTACCGGCGATAGAAATCCGTTGTGCCCGTGACCCGCATCAGATTGATGCGCGCGCCCAGCCCGGTGGCGACGGCGGCGGCGTGCGACAGCGATTCCTCGGACAAGTCCGACCCATCCAGGGGCACCAACACCGTTTGCACCTCAACCCCGTTTGCCGGCGCAGATTCGGCATCGCTGCGGATGAGAAGCACCGGGTTGGGAATGGAGTGCAGGACCTTGTCGGCGACGCTGCCCAGCGCCCAGCGGGCAATGCCGCCCCGACCGTGGGTTGACATCACGACCAGCGCCTCCGGCTCGCGCACCAGCCAGTCGACCAGGGCTCGCGCCGGCGCGCCCGGCAGGGTGGTCGCGGTGGCGACCAGTCCCGCTGACCTTAGTCCCTCCTGGATTTGGCCGAGGTATCTGCGTGAGTTGCGCTCGGCGTCCGCCAGCATTCGTCGGGCCGCTTCGGCCCAGTGACGATGGTGCGCCGCCGGCGGAAGGACGTCGAAGGCCTCCACCAACTCGACGGGAATTGCCAACGCCGCCGCGATAGCACGGGCGTAGGGCAACGCCGTCTCGGAGAACGGGGATCCGTCCATGGGGACGATAATTCGCGAGTACATTATCGTGGGATCTCCATCAAACTTGCCGGAGGCCGAACCTGTCGGCATTTTACCACTGGCCGCATCGGACCCGGCGGATGCCGTGCCCGGGTTCGTCTCACTGAGGCAGCAGTCGTCACCACGCAAAGGCGAGGCCAGGACCGTCGCCGATCCTGGCCTCCACGCGCCAGGGGCCACAATGCCCCCGACCCGGTATCTCGTCCCTGTCAGTCGGTGCGACTATCGGATCGCCGCTACGCCACCGACAGGGACCTGACACGGGAAATGCCACTTGTGGTGCCTCGCGATCAGAGAAACCACTTCCTACCTCCTGTGATGACGACGGTTTTTCCGTCGGGTTGTGATGAGCGGGGTTTCCGACTCCAACCCCGGCATCTTGAATACAGATTATATGATACCGCGATACTTGTCAACCCCTGGCGGGAGCTCAATCAGGCGATTTCGCTATTCGATGGGTCAGGGTGGCCGAGACTATGTCTGGTCCAGAAGGGGTAGGATTTTGTTCCGTAGTGCCTCTACGTCGTGGAGGCTTTCCGCGACTTCGAAAGCCTGCATCGTGTCCTCGTAGAAGTTCTCGTGAAGGGCGCTGGCCGTGTTGAACCAACGGCGTATATCCCCGTCGCCGGTCTCAGCCCTCAGTCGGGTGATGGTCACCAGATGGTGTCGGTGACGGCTGTGTTCCCAGCCGCGCTGTTCGGCGACAGCCTTGAGGATTTGGGCGGTAGCACCCCAGCCCTTTTCAGATGCCTGTGGCAGGTCGCCCGCGGCGAGTTCCTGTCTGGCCTGCGCCAGGAAACGCTCACTGGCCTGTTGATACTGCTGAGTAGTCACTCTGGGTTCCTCCTGCTGGTTTTACAGGTTAGCAACTTCAACCTGCTTGGGCAATGCTGCGGACGCGGCGCCCCATGATGGTTCGGGTGCAAGTAGCGAAATCGCCTTGGTACTCGATTTGCCGCTTTTCCGTGCCGCCACCGCAAGGGGCGTGGCGCCTCCGGGAGCAAGATTGCCGCGCTGCGCTCGCAATGACGGACAGTCAACGAAGAATGACAGTCGCTCAACAAGGGCATGGGTGATGTCCGGCGATACGTGGCAAACCGCTGTGAACACACGACACAATCCAAACACACGACACGATCCAAGTTTTCAAAATTCACGCAAATACGTCAACATCTCACGTCTCACCATCGGCTTGCCGTTTGCTATAAGGGACTGGTTACCGGGAACGGCAGCCTCTCGCCCGTTGTTTCGCACAACTCGCTGCCGCCCCGGGTGTATCTAATATCACCGGCTCGACATTCGGAGCCCATGGGTAGAGGTAGGAACCAACCATGCCAGATGAACGCGCACACGAATTGGCCCAGCGCCTGCGCAAGGCCGAAGAGGCCGCCAGCTACATGGAACGTCTGGAGACGCTGGCATCCGAGGCGCCCACCCTGCGGGAACAGGTCAGCCTGCTTCAGCGCATGGAAGAGCGGGAGAGCCATCGCAAGGACGCCATCGAAAACGCCCGCTACGCCCTGTCCGCCGCCGCGGAAGCCCAGCGCGAGTTGCCCGACCTGATCGCAAATGCCGCCAACCTGGTGAACCAGTTGGCCCGCTCCCTGCGCGATGTGGACACCTTCCGCCGCGAGGCCACCGCCGCCCTCAGCGTGGTTGACCGCATGGACTACGAGGACGAGCTGGACCGCGCGATGGAGGAGCACGAAGAGGAAGAGGAAAACGCCCCCATCCAGCGCGACGCCCAGTCCATCCGGATGCTGGTCGCCTCCCGCCACGGCAGCACCCGCGTGCGCCGCATGATCGACGAGTTGTCGCCGGGCTTCGAGGTCTTCGCCGGCTGCAACCTCAACGCTGATCCGATGCGCGGTGAGCTCACCACGCTCATCATGGCCAAGCTCGCCGCAGAAGCCGAGGCCAGCCGGGGGCCGTCTCCGGCAGCGCGCCGACCGGCGGCGCCACCACCGCAGATGTCCGAGCCGGCCGTTCCGGTCACCCAGGAGAACGCGGAACCTGCCGGTGACTGACCGGCTTCCGAGCCGACGAAATGCTTTGGGGGCGACTGGTGGTCGCCCCCGATTTGATTGTCTCAGGAGTACCCAGTTTCACTTGAACCGTCATTGCGAGCAATGCGTGGCAATCTCCTGATGGAAACCGGGATTTCCTGTAGCAACGAGATCGCCACGTCGCTGCACTCCTCGCGATGACAAATAGGGTGCGAGCCAGATTCGGTTGTATGTGGTCTCGCGGTTTCGGGTACTATACGCCCCACGCGCTTCGAGCCTTGAGCGAACCCTACCGAGGAGATGAACACCATGGCCGATAAACAAATTCTGTGCGCCATCGGCGTCGACCTGGACGCCGTGGGCGGCTGGCTGGGTTCCTACGGCGGCGAGGACTCGCCCGATGACATCTCCCGGGGCCTGTTTGCCGGTGAGGTGGGCACACCCCGCCTGCTGAAGCTCTTCGAGCGCCTGGGGATCAGGACCAGCTGGTTCATCCCGGGTCACTCCATCGAGACCTTCCCGGACGAGTGCCGCATGATCGTGGAGCAGGGCCACGAGGTGGGCATGCACGGGTACTCCCACGAGAACCCCATCTCCATGTCCCCGGAGCAGGAGGAGGCGGTGCTGCTCCGCTGCATCGACCTGATCACCGAGGTTTCGGGCAAGCGGCCCCGGGGCTACGTGGCGCCGTGGTGGGAGTTCAGCCACGTCACCAACGAGCTGCTGCTGAAGCACGGCATCAAGTACGACCACAGCCTGATGCACCGGGACTTCGAGTGCTACTACGTCCGCGTCGGAGACCGGTGGACCAAGATCGACTACGCCATGCCCGCCGACTACTGGATGCACGCTCTGGAGCGCGGCCAGGAGACCGACCTGGTGGAGATACCGGCCAACTGGTACCTGGACGACCTGCCGCCGATGATGTTCATCAAGAAGTCGCCCAACAGCCACGGCTTCGTCAACCCCAGGGACATCGAGCAGATGTGGCGGGACCAGTTCGACTGGGTCTACCGGGAGTACGACGACGCGGTCTTCCCCATCACCATCCACCCCGACGTCAGCGGCCGGCCCCAGGTGCTGCTGATGCTGGAGCGCATCATCGAGTACATCCGCTCCCACGACGGCGTGCGGTTCGCGACCTTCGAGGAGATCGCCGACGACTTCCTGGCGCGCCATCCGCGGGGCTGATCGGCCGGGCAGCCCGGGCGCGTGTCCAACCGCGCCGGTATCTCGCAGATGAACAGACACCCCAGAAAACTGGCGGACCTCCATACGCATCTGTACGGGTGCATCCACTCTGCGGACTTTCTGGAGTTCCTCAGGGATCGCGAGGTGGATTGGACCAGATACGAGAGCAATTACCACCGGGTCTACGGGGTTTCCCCGCTCATCACGGACGTCCTGGAGAGATGCCGCCGGGGGGTCGCTGGCGCTGGAGCCGAATTTGACCGGCTGTTCGTGTTCGGTGACGACGATGCCGGCAACTTCGACAGGTTCCAGGCCAAATACAACATGCTGAATCACGGCGGTGTTATGTCCGGGTTCTGGCGAGGTGAATTGCCAGCTTCGGTGGTCATCGCCGAAACGTGCATGTTCATCCATAAGATCATCGCCCGGCAACAACAGCAAAATGTCGGCTACGTGGAGCACCGGATGGCGCTCGGTCCCGATGGTGCGCACGCCCAATCGAGAGAAATGTTGCTCGCGATGTTGAGCGCCTACGCAGCCTACGAGGACGCCGACATCCTGGCCAGGCTCGCCATAAGCCTGCCCAGGGACAACCCATGGCCGAATTGGGAGTTGGTCCGGGAGGTCGCGCTGGGTCCGCTGGGACACCTGCTGACCGGGATCGACTTCTGCTACCTGGAGGAGGGCTATCCGCCCAGGGATCAGCGCGAGCTGTTCAACGAGGTGAAAGATTTCAACCGCCGACACCCCGAACGGGCGTTGGCCGTCCTGTATCACGTTGGCGAGAGTTTCAACGACAAGTCGCTGGAGAGCGCCGTGCGCTGGGTGCACGAAGCCGCTGAGCTCGGCGCCCACCGCCTGGGTCACGCCATCGCGCTGGGCGTCGACCCGGAGCGGTACGGCAGGCACACCCGGACCGAAAGCGTGGCCGAGCGTGTGGATCAATTGCGGTATGATTTGAGACACCGGGAAGGGCTGGACGAATTTGGCGTCCAAGTAGACGTGGCCACCGCCACCGAGGAGTTGGAACGAATCAGCGCTCTGCCGATGGACCACCGAATCACGATGGAATACGACGAAGGGAACCTCGACGAGTTGCGGCAACGCCAGGAGTTTGCCATCGGTTGCGTTCGGGATTTGGGCGCGGTGATCGAAGTGTGTCCGACGTCTAACCGCCGCATCGGCGGAATAACGAACCCCGAACATCACCCCGTGAAGCGGTTCATCGCCAGCAACGCTCCGTTTGTCATCGCCAGCGATGATCCCGGGATATTCGGGATCACCCTGGCCGACGAGGTTGCCTGGGTTGGCGAACACCACCGGCTGCCCGACGACACGATGGAACACATCCTGGACCTGGCGTGGTCCAGTCGCAGCGAGGTCCTGACCGGTCGGTGGTCCTGACCACAGCGACGACCGCCAAGTTCGATGATCGCTCGCTCGCGACGCACGCCTCAATCGTCCAGCCGCACCTGGCATCCTCCCCACAGGAGACGAACATGCGCAGCATCGACATTCACGCCCACCTGACCCCGCAGTGTTTCTGGCGCGCCACCGAGGACGGAGGCGACTGGCACACTCTCCGGCGGGAACAGGACGCCAACGGACGCCCTGTCCTGGTGTCGGGAACCGGCCGGGGGCAGCTTCCGCCCAAGGCCAGCTGGACGCCGGAGCAGCGCATGGCCGACATGGACTCCCTGGGGGTGGACGTGCACGTGGTCTCGCCCTTCGGCGGGTTCTACAACTACGACATGGACACCGACGTGACCGTTGCCACGTCTCGAGAATGCAACGACGAGATCAGCCAGATGATGCAATCCTGGCCCGAACGGTTCTCCGGCTTGGCGACGCTGCCCATGCAGGATGTGCCCGCCGCCATCGCCGAGCTGGAGCGGGTCATGGTGAACCTGGGGTTCAAGGGCGCGATGATCGACGACAAGATCAACGGCAAGCTGCTGGACGAGCCGGAGTTCCTGCCCTTCTGGAAGGCCGCCGAGCAGCTGGGCGCGGTCATCCTGTTCCACCAGTCCGGCGACACCATCGTCGACGCGCGCATCAAGCGCTACCACCTGCCCAACTCGGTGGGCAACCTGGCCGACCGCACACTGACCTTCGCATCCCTGGTGATGGGCGGCGTGATGGACGCCTGCCCCGACCTGCGCATCTGCCTGTCCCACGGCGGCGGTTACGCCTGCTACGGCGCGGGCCGCATGGATCGAGGCTGGGAGCGGACCCCGGAGTCCCAGCGTGTGGCGGCCGACCCGCCCAGCCAGTACCTGAGCCGGTTCTACTACGATTGCATCGTGTACACCGAGGAGTCCCTGCGGTTCCTGATCGACTCGGTGGGCATCGACCGGGTGGTTTTCGGGACCGACTGGCCCTACGACATGGCGCAGGACTGGCCGGTTTCGTGGATTTTGGCCATGGACAGCCTGACCCAGGACGAGAAGGACGCCATCCTGTGGAAGAACCTCGAGACCCTGCTGGGCATCTGACCACCAACTTCCAGCCGCACGTTTCCCAAGCCCGTGTTCCGGAGGTTCACTCGTGAGACACATCGACGTACACACCCACCTGGCGCCGCAGATCCTGTGGAAGGCCTTTGCAAACGGCGAGAACTGGCACGGGATGCGGCACGAGGTCCAGGACGACCTCGAGTTCATCGTGGGAAACGGCAAGCGCATCCTGATCAACTCGCCCAAGATACGGTACACGCCGGAGGAACGGCTGGCGGATATGGACGCCGAGGGGACGGATGTGCAGGTGGTGTCAATCCACACGCCGCTGTTCCCGTACCACTGGGAGACCGCCGCAGCGATCAAGGCGTCCCAGGAGGTCAACGACGAAATCGCCGGCATGACCCGGAAGTGGCCTGATCGTTTCGCCGGCCTGGCCACGCTGCCGGTGCAGGATGTCGACGCCGCCATCGCCGAGCTGGAACGAGCCGTCAAGGTCCTGGGCCTCAAGGGGGCCGAACTCGACATGGTGGTCAACGGCCAGAACTGGGACGAACCGCACTTCCTGCCGCTGTTCAAGGCGGCCGAGGAACTCGACGCCCTGCTGTTCTTCCACCCGCAGCCCCAGGACAACATCATGGCGCTGGAGCGGACGCTGCGTTACGGCATCCCCAACAGCGTGGGCGTCGTGCTGGAGGATGCCCTGCTGGTGGCGACCCTGATCTTTAGCGGCGTGCTGGACGAGTGCCCCAACCTGCGGGTGTGCGTCGCCCACGGAGGCGGCGGGGCCTGCTTCGGCATGGGACGCCTGGATCACGGGTGGCAGGTGCGCTCGGAGGCGCGGGTGAACATCCAGAAGCCGCCCAGCTCCTACCAGAAGCAGATCTACTACGACTTCCTGACCAGCAGCGAGGCCGGGCTGCGCTTTCTCATTGACAGCGTCGGCATCGACCGCGTCGTCATCGGCAGCGACTGGCCCTTCGTGGGTTGGGACCCCTCGCCCGGCGGGTGGCTGGAAAGCCTGGAGAGCCTGTCGCAAGAGGAGAAGGAAAAGATTTCCTGGCGCAACCTGGAAACGCTCCTGGGCATCTGACAACGGAGTTCGATGCGCGCGGAGATTTCCGGCAAAACGGTCAATCAACGGGTGTAATGTATGGAATTCGGATCGCAGGCGGGCATGACGTTGAAATCCGTCTGTAGGTGATGTGTGCAAGCGGTTCAACCTCAAGAGGCTGGCGGAGCGATGTCCGCGTTGCATATCGGCATTGCGACTGGCGCAATCTCCATTGCCGCATTATCATGCCGCGCGCCGGTCGATAGGCTGGCAGTTTTAATACCCCGCCGGCCGTTCTCGGCCGGCGGGGATATGCCGCGGAACTCGGGTCTGGCCCGCAAATTGCCGGCGCCTGTTGGTTTGGTTTCGTGCCGCGAACAAACGGGCCGACGGTGCGGGTCTGGACGGGCTGTCAGGTGAAGCCCCGGGGCGTGAGTTGAAGGCGCTGGCGGGTTTAGTTCCAGCGCACTGCGATGGGGAAACTGTCCCGCGAAGCCCAGCTATTGCAACGACGCCTCGCAGGGTCATTGAATGCCTTCAATAAGGTAGATCCGAGGGCGAAATCAGCCCTCGTCGGGCGAACGCTCAGTCAGGATAGGTTCGGAGCGATGCGGTTGCCGGTATGCCCGGCCAACCCGTCCGGGCCGTCCGGCTTGCGTGTAATACGATATGATCCGATTGTCCGAACGCCAACCTGCAAGTTGTGAAAAGTCACGACGATAGTCGGAGCCTGCGGTGCCCGGAGTGGGGAGTCAATGATGGCTGACGCCGCTCCAAAAGTGCCGACGGCCCGACGGCCCGAAGCGCAGCGGCGCGAGCTTGCCACCTCACCCCACCGGTAGTTCCCGGCCGCTATCGGACGCCTGCTTGACGGTATCGAGGAAGCGATGGAGGCCGACTGCAGTATCGAACGTTGGCAGACGACTGGTCTCGCCCGTCCTGATCGCCTCGGCGAACAGGGCGTATAGCTGCCCGACGTTGTACGGGTCGCCGCGGGGAAAATCGTCGGGAACATACTCGAACTGCTGCGGTATGGTCAGGTCCTGCAGACCGTGATTGCCTTGGGCGCCCTGCACCCGCAGCATCTCGCCGCGCTGGGATGACACGCTGCCGGTGACGATCAGCGTGCCTTCGCGGCCGTAGATCTCCATGCGGTAGCCGCTGCCGGCCCAGGGCACGGCCCCGACGTGTACCGACGCCGCCGCGCCGCGCGCCAACTCTCCGGATACCCGAACGTTGTCCGGCGACAAGACGTCGACGTATTGCTGGGTGTCGGTCTCGTACCACTGGCGCACCTGGTTGGTGACCATGCAGGCGACGCGGTTGAAGTCGCCCAGCACGAAGCGCAGGGCGTCGATCACGTGCCCGGTGGCAATGGTCAGGGTGTTGGCGCCCGCGCTGGGGTCCCGCTGCCAGGTGCCGCTGGACTGGCGGTTCACCGGCCCGTCCCGGAACGTGGTTACGGTGCAGGTCATCACCTCGCCCACGTAGCCGGTATCGATGAGGTCTTTGACGTACATCAGGGCCGGGCTGACGCGGGACTGAAGCCCGACCGCCGTCTGCACGCCCTTCGCCCGGGCCAGTTCGGTCAACTCCTCAGCCTCGGCAGTGGTGCGACCCAGGGGCCACTCGGTGAGCACGTGCTTGCCGGCTTCGATGGCAGCCCTGGTTGGCTCGTAATGGGACGGGACCCGCACCACCACGGCCACGGCGTCGATCTCGGGCGACGCGGCCATCTCACGGAAGTCGTGGAAGGCCAGCTTGGCCCCGAAGGCCTGCCGGGCCTCTTCCGCGCTCTCGGGCCGCGTGGTGCAGACCGCGGTGAACTCGACGTCCGGGCTGGCAAGCAGCGCGGGGAAGTGCGACTGCCCAGCCCAGCTCGAGTTAACGTTGGCTCCGACGAAACCGAGGCGGATCTTGTCTGTCATGATGCGGGCTCCTGCGTTGTGATGGGCGGATGAATCTCGCTGCGGCGCCAGGTTGGGTTGACGTTTTGAAACCTCATGCCGTCATTGCGAGCGAAGCGTGGCAATCTCGTCGGGGCAAAGAACGCTACCGCGAGAACGGGATCGCCACGTCGCTTCGCTCCTCGCGATGACAAAATGGGTAAGCGCGGGGGACTGGCCTACTCCAGGGAGTCGGGGTTGATTGGAGTGGGCATGGATTGGACCGCCGGAAGGACCTTTTCGGCGAAGAGGCGGAGGCTCTTTTCCGCCTTGTCCCGGGGCATGCCACCGTAGAACATGTGGATGACGACCTTTTCGAGGCTGATGGTCCACTGCAGCTGCCTGATCTTCTCTATGATCTCGTCCGGGGTGCCGATGGGCTGGGTGGCGCGGCGAGCGGCGAAGCCGGCGTCCGCAGTGCCAACATCGGCTTGCTGGCGCGTCAGGTATTCCTCGTAGCCGTTGATGCCCTCATAGCCCGGGTTGTTCCACTCGAAGTAGTGGTGCTGTGCAGCCATCAGCTGGTTGTGGAAATAGACCCAACCTTCCTCGGCTTCCTCCGTGGACTCGGCGCAATACATCCACAGCAGGGTGGTGGGCTGGTCGGGCGGCAGGCTCAGCTCCTTGCGGATCCGGTTGAACCGGCGCACCTTGGCGATCATCTCGTCGACGTCGTCGCCGGCGACGAACATCTGGCCCAGACCGTTTTCGGCGGCCATGCGCGCCGACGCCTCGGTGGTGAACGCCACCTTGATGTCCCGGGTCAGTTCGCCCTTGTGCCGCGCCTGGGGCCGGATGGTAGTCGGTGGGATGTCATAGACCTCGCCCTGGAACTCGAAACGCTCGGCGCCGTCAGCCGCCTTGATGGCGTTGATCACGTCGTAGAAGTACTTGTGCGACTCGCCGATCGGGTAGCCCAGCGACGCGTACTCGTGAGGAGCGATGCCGCGGCCGATTCCCAGGTGCAGCCGCCGTCCCTTCAGCAGGATATCCAGCATGGAGAGCTCGGACGCCAGGCGCACCGGGTTCCACCAGGGCGCGACGACCACCGCGGTGCCCACGTCCACCCGGCTGGTGCGCCCCGCCCAGTAGGCCAGGTACTGCAGCGGGTTGGGCTGCATGGAGTAGGCGGAACCGTAGTGCTCGGTGGCCCAGATGGAGTCGAAGCCCAGCGGCTCGACCAGTTCCCCCATGTAGAGGGTGTCGTCCATGTTGCTGGCGTCGGTTCTTTCCGGCGGCCGGTCGTAGTCCTCTGCCATCAGGCGCGGCCAGTCGCCCTGGTTGTAACCGGTTACCATCACTCCACAGTGCATTTGGTTTGTTCCTCCGTCGGTTTCGCAGGGCTATTCCAAGCGCGATGCGCCCTGCGATCAGGCGATTTGCGATGCCAGTATAACCGTTCGCGTCGACCGACACCGGGGAATGGGGCCGGTGAGTGCCCGCTTTCGTGAATCGTCAGAATCAGGATTTTCAAGATTTTCGGATTATCAGGATTGGGACCGTTCTGTAATGGAGATCCCCCAATCCTGTCAAATCACAAAATCCTGGGAATCCTGATTCTGACGTTCCCCCACCGCAAACCGGGTGCGCGTGAGGGAAATGGGTCCCGTGCCGGGGCAACGGGTCGGCGTGGGCTCGGCGACGCGCGCGGCTCACCGCCGCATGAAACCTTCCAGGCGGCGCTTCACCTCGGGCCACTCGCTGTCGATGACGCTGAAGTACACCGAATGGCGGTCGACGCCATCCCACGCGATGCGGTGGTTGCGCCAGGTGCCCTCTTCCACCGCGCCGATCCTGAGGATCGCACGCTGCGACCGCTCGTTCCGGCTGTCCGTTTTGAGGCTGACCCGCCGTGCGGACAGCTCTTCGAAGGCGTGACTCATCAGCAGGTACTTGCACTCGGTGTTGACCCCGGTGCGTTGCCACGCGGTGCCGTACCACGTCATGCCGATCTCCAGCGTGCGGTGCGGCCGGTCAATGTCCAGGTATGCCGTGGAGCCGATGGCCTTGCCGCTCGCCTGGTGGACCACGGCGAAGGCGACCCGTTCGCCCCGGCCCATTTCAGTCACGCACTCGCTGACCCACGCCTCCGTGTCCGCGAAGTCGGCGAAGGCCGGCCGCGGCAGGTACCGCCAGATCGAGTCATCCATGCCCACTTCGTAAAGGTCTTGGGCATGCTCCAAACCCAGGGGTTCCATGCGCACGAGTTTGCCGGTCAGGGTCACCGGTTGCGGGTCCAGTTTCTTGGTGAGTTCAGCCGTCATGCTCGCTCCGGGTCCATGCAATTGGGCATGCCAGTATAACGCGGGCCGAAGGGCACCCTCGGTTCCTGACGATCGGGCATCCGACCGCAACCAGAAACTCGTAACGGACGGTGCCGGGAGAGTGCCTCACGCGTACCTAGTTTCACTGGAACTGTCATTGCGAGCGAAGCGTGGCAATCTCGTCGGGGCAAAGAACGCTACCGCGAGAACGGGATCGCCACGTCGCTTCGCTCCTCGCGATGACAAACTAGGTACGTGTGAGGGAGAGTGCGCGTGCAGGAACTCCGGCACTATCCGGTTGTTGGGACTGTTGACCATACTCATGCCGCGGGCGCACACTCTGGCCCCGTCTTCCCGTCACGGAAGGTGGTGGAACCAGTCCTGCATAAGGGTCGTGAACGATGCGCATAGACTTGGGTGAATGGCAGATCCGGAGCTTCCGCAGCGAGGACGCCGAGGCGTTGGCCCGTTACGCCGACAACCGTAACGTGTCGAGGAACCTGCGCGACGCCTTTCCCCATCCCTACACCCTGGCCCATGCCGAAACCTGGCTCGACCTGGTGGCGCAGGAGGCCAGGGAAAGCGACTTCGCCATCGCCTCGGAGACCGAGTTGATAGGCGGAATCGGGCTCCAGACCCAGCGGGACGTCCATCGGCGGTCCGGTGAGATCGGGTACTGGCTGGGAGAGCCGTTCTGGGGGCGTGGCATCGCCACCGCTTCGCTGCGGGCGTTCACCGAGTACGCGTTCGAGCAGTTCAACCTGGTGCGCGTGTACGGGTACGTCTACGAGTGGAACCCCGCCTCGGCCAGAGTGATGGAAAAGGTCGGCTACCAGTGCGAGGGGCGCTTGAAGAAGAGCGTCACCAAGGACGGGCAGGTCATCGACCAGTTTCTCTACGCGATTACTCGCTGAGCCAAGGCGCCAGCGGGGGGCGATGCTGCTCGGGCGCAGCCCGGTTTGCGGCGGAGGAACGTCAGAATCAGGATTTGCGGGATTTTATGATTTGGCAGGATTGGAATATCTCCATCTCGGAACGGCTGCAATCCTGATAATCCTCAAATCTTGCAAATCCTGCTTCTGACCATTTACGAAAGTGGGTATCCGTGGCGGCAACGCCTATGCCGTCGGTGGGTTGTCCCGGTACCAGTCCACGATCTCGGAGCCGGTGGCGGCCCACACGCCGCCCCGGCGCATCATTAGCCCCAGCGCCCGGTCGAGGTAACCGATGCGGAAGGGCTGGCCGATGAGCCAGGGGTGCAGGTTCAGCGCCATCACCCGCCCGTTCTGTTGGCCGTCCTCGTACAGGGTTTCGAAGCTCTCTTCCAGCAACTGCTGGTACCGGCCGACGACCACCCGGCGCTCCCAGAGAGCTGACACGTCGTCCAGTTCCCACATCACGGGCAGGGTGAACATCTCACCGTGAGGGCTGTGCAGCGGGTAGGGCTGCTCGTCGTTGACCCAGTCGCAGACGTAGCGCAGGCCGGCCTCAGACAGCAGCTGCGGGGTGCGGTTGGACTCGCCGTACTCCGGCCCCAGCCAGCCGGCGGGCGCGCTGCCAGTGGCGCGGGTGAGGGCGGCAACCGAGTGGCTGATGTACTCCCGCTCCGCATCCTCGGACATGTTGCTGGATATCATTTGCGACAGCGATACGCCGTGGCCGATGATCTCCGCGCCGGCCTCCTGGCAGTGCCGCACGAGGTAGGGATAGTTCTCGGCAGTCATGGCGTCCATGGCCACGGTGGCCGGGATGCCGTGCTTCCGCAGGGTGTCGAGCACGCGGAATATGCCCACCCGGTGCCCGTATTCCCGGTGGGACAGACGAGCGTAGTCAGGGAACCCGCGCGCGCCCAATCCGCCGGAGAAGGGCGTGGTGAAGCTGTCGGCCGGCGGGTCCCATTCCGGGTGCTCCAGATTGACGATCACGCACAGGGCAACCCGCGCGTTATCCGGCCAGCGCAGGATCCCCCGCGTGTTGAGGGGCGACCAGTCGTAGTGCGGGTGGTCCATCCCGAAACGCCGTTCTGCGGGCATGTTTTATCTCCTCTTTGGTGCTGATGTCATTGCGAGGAGCGCAGCGACGTGGCAATCTCGTTGGAGTGTGGCCCGCCGTTACACCGCCGAGATTGCCGCGCTGCGCTCGCAATGACAAACTGAAGCGAGCGCTCGTGAGACGGCGCGGTCGGGCTCACCCGTTCAGCTTCGCCGCGTGGGCCATCGCCTCGTCGTAGTAGTTCGCGATGTAGTACTCGGCGATGTCGTCGGCAGTGGTCTGCCAGACGCCGTCGTGGGACATGATGTAGCCCAGCACGTCGTCCAGGTACCGGGCGCGGTGGGGCTGTCCGATCAGATACGGGTGCAAGGCGATGCACATCACGCGCCCGCTGTGCGCGCCTTCCTGGTAGAGCTGGTCGAACTGGGCCTTGCAGATCTCGGCGAAGTAGTCGCCCTCGTAGTGCTGCCGGAACAGCGGCGCGTCGTTCAGCTCGATGGAGTAGGGCACGGACACCAGCTTGCCGCTGTTGACCCGGATGGGCACGGGCTGGTCGTCGTGCATCCAGTCGGTGTGGTAGATGAGGCCCGCTTCGGCCATCAGGTCGGGAGTGCGCTCGGTGCCGGAAATGGCCGGCCCCAGCATGCCCTTGAGCTGCTTGCCGGTGTGCCGTTTCAGGGTGTCGATGGTGTCGCGGTAGAACTCCCGCTCCTGCTCCTCGGTGTAGTGGTTCAGGTAGCGGGTGTTGTAGATGCCGTGGCTCATGAAGTCCCAGTTGCGCTGCACCATTGCCTCGCCGATCTCGGGGAAGTGCTCCAGGACGGCCACGTTCAGGGACACGCAGCAGCGGATGTCATGCTTGTCCAGCACGTCGGCCATGCGCCAGAAGCCCACCCGGTTGCCGTAGTCACGGTAGGCGTACTGCTGGACGTCGGGATAGGGCATGCGCGGCCAGGGGTCGCGGTGCCCGTCGAACTCCGGCTCGTACTCGTAGTGTTCGACGTTGGGCGCGATCCACAACGCCACTCGGGCGTCGTTGGGCCACTTGATGACCGGGCGGTCGATGATGGGGCTGTAGTCTACGCGGTTCGGCGGCAAAGGCATGATGAGCGCCTCCCTGTGCCGTGGGCCTTTTGGAACCCACGCGAGTCATTCGATGCGGTGGCCGGCAGTGTAGTCCGCAGGGTTTGAGGCGTCAACGAAACATGGGGGCTCGTGCGTGCACACTTTCGCATATCGTCAGAAGCAGGATTTACGGGATTTTATGATTGGACAGGATTGGGCGAGCTCCACCGCAGAACGGTTCCAATCCTGATAATCCGCAAATCTTGATAATCCTGATTCTGACATTCCCCCGATGCAAACCGGGTACACGGGCGACCGTTAACGACCGACGAGACCGGTTGTATGACGATTGCAAAGCCTCACGGACTTGCAACGGCTGCTCCCGCGTACCCAGTCTCACCGGAACCGTCATTGCGAGCGAAGCTCGGTAATCTCGTTGGGGCGAGGAACGCTGCTGCGGGAACGAGATCGCCTCGTCGCTTCGCTCCTCGCGATGACGCAATGGGTGCGCGTCAGGCGGCAGCCGATGGCGCCGGCGGCGAAAACGCCGTACCATGGCGCGACAGACCCACGAACTGTGAAAGGGGGCGCGATGGCGCAGGTCTTTGATGGAATCACCGTGCTGGATTTCACCAGCGGCCGGGCCGGCGGCGTGGCCACCATGGTGCTGTCCGACTTCGGCGCCGAGGTCATCAAGGTTGAGCCGCCGGGCGGCGAAAAGTTCCGTAACGCGCCGGGATCAATCCAGTGGAACCGGGGCAAGAAGAGCGTCGTCCTGGACCTGAAGACTGCGGAAGGCCGGGAGAACGCCCGGGAGTTGGCGCAGCTCTCCGACGTGGTGGTCGAAAACTTCCGGCCGGGCGTCGCCGAGCGGCTGGGCGTCGATTACAACAGCCTGCGGGACGGCCATCCCGGGCTGGTGTATGCCACGCTGACCGGCTTCGGATCCGACGGGCCCTACGCTCACTACAAGGGCTACGACGGGGTGGTGGCCGCCAAGAGCGGGCGGATGATGATGTTCGCCGAGCAGAATCCGAGGGAAGGCCCGAACTACGTGGTCGTTCAGGGAGTCTGCCATGCCGCCGCCACGGCGCTGATCCGCGGTATCACCTCGGCCCTGTACGTGCGCGAAAAGACCGGCCTGGGCCAGCGGGTGGAGACCAGCATGCTCAAGGCCGTGACCACCTACGACCACGTTTCGTGGGTGTACGGCCAGATGATCGCGAACCTCCCCGACACCTACCCGCAAGACCCTCGGGTGGGCATCGGCCGGCCCAATCCCACAGGCTACCTGCCCGCCCGCACCAAGGACGGCCAGTGGATTCAGCTGGGAAACGTGGTGGAGCGGCTGTTCCGGTCCATGATGCACTGGCTGGACATGGACTTCATCTACGAGGACCCCAGGTTCAAGAACGCGCCCTTCCTGGACCAGGAGGCCGTGGCGGCGCTGGAACGGATCATGTTGGAAAAGGTCCAGGAGAAGACGCTGGCCGAGTGGATGGATATATTCCTCGGCGAGGCCGGCAACGTTGCCGCCGAGCCCTACTACACCTCCGAGCGGGCCCTGGACCATCCGCAGATCATGCACAACGGCAATGTGCAGGACGTGCACGCGCCCGGCGTGGGAGCGACGCGGCAGCTTGGCACCATGGTGAACATGAGCGGTACGCCGGGCCAGACTCAGGGGCCGGCTCCAGCGCTGGGCCAGCACACGGCGGAGACGCTGGCGCGGCTGGGCAGCGACGGCGGGAGTCGTTCCAACGGCGAAAAGGCACCGATGCCGAAACATGCCCTGGAAGGAATAACCCTGCTGGACCTGGGCACGGTGATCAACGGCCCATTGGGCTGCGCGCTGGTGGCCGAGTTGGGGGCGCGGGTAATTCGCATCGAGGCGCCCGGAGGCGACTGGGGCCGCCAGGGTATGCCGATGTCGGTACACCGCACCATGGCCGGTTCCGAGGACATCTGCGTGGACCTCAAGACGCCGGAGGGTCAGGAGATCATGGGCAAGCTGGCGGCCAGGGCCGACCTGCTGCTGCACAGCATGCGCCCCGGCGCGCCGGAACGAACGGGCATCGGCTACGAGCAGTTGGCCAAGATCAACCCCAACCTGGTGTACCTCTACGCCGGCGGGTACGGATCGACGGGCCCGTACTCGCACCGGCCGTCCATGGCGCCCATCGCCGGCGCGGTGTCCGGCGGCGGCGTGGCGCAGATGGGGAGGGATGCCTTCCCGCCGGCGGACCAGGCAATGTCCATCGACGACATTGCGGCGGTATCCAAGCGGCTCAAGCGCGCCAACGACGGCACCGCCGACCACACCACCGGCATGGTCAACGCCGTGGGGCTGGTGCTGGGCCTCTACGCCCGCGAGCGCACCGGCAAGGCGCAGTACGTCGAGTCCACCATGATCGCTGCCAACGCCTACGCCAACATCGACGACTTCTACTGGCACGAGGGCAAGCAGCCGCGCCCGCTGCCTGACGGGGAAGGATACGGACTTCACGCCCTCTACCGCCTGTACCGGGCGAAGACCGGGTGGGTTTTCCTGGCCTGCCCCTTCGAGGACGAGTGGCAGGCGCTTTGCTGCGCCATCGAGCGGACTGAACTGCTATCTGATCCGCGCTTTGCCACGCCGGAAACGCGGGAGGAGCACGACGCCGCGCTGGCCGATGAGCTGGCCCTGGTGTTCGCCACTGCAGAACCGATGCACTGGGAGAAGCTGCTCACCGCCGCCGACGTGGCCTGCGTCAAGGCCGAAGACCGGGGGATGTATTTCTTCTTCAACGAAGACGCCCACGTGCGGGAGAACGGGATGCTCACCCAGGTGGATGCGCCGCGCTACGGCGAGTTCTGGCGGTACGCTCCGGTGGTCGAGTTCTCCGAGACCCCGGGCAGCGTCGGGCCGGGGCCGCTCAAGGGCCAGCACACCCGGCCCATCCTGCGGGAGCTGGGGTACACCGACGAGCAGATCCACGACTTCAAACAGCGGAAAGTGGTGGACTGGGAGGAGGAATAGCCGGCTATGCCGCCAAACATCATGCCCGCCGACGCCAACGGCATCCGGGACAAGGCCGCCATCGTTGGCATCGGCGAGACCGAATTCTCGTGGGATTCAGGCCGCAGCGAGCTTCAGCTGGCCTCGGAGGCGATCAAGGCGGCCTGCGACGACGCTGGCATCGCGCCGCAGGATATCGACGGCCTCATCCGCTACGATATGGAGTCGAACCACGAGACCCTGCTGACGCAGTCCCTGGGCATCAAGAACCTGCGTCACTGGGAGTCGGTCTCCTACGGCGGGGGCGCGGGCAACGCCGTGGTGGGCCATGCCGCCGCCGCCATCGCCGCCGGCTATGCCAACTACGTGGTGTGCTTCCGCGCCGCCAACCTGCGCTCCGGTGTGCGCCTGGGTCGCGCCCGGGGGCCGGAGCGCATCGCCGGCGGGGCGGACAGTTTCGCCGTGCCGTGGGGCAGCATGGCACCGGCGCACCGTTTCGGCATGTTCGTGCGGCGGTACATGCACGAGTACGGAGCCACCAGCCGCCACTTCGGCTGGGTCGCGGTGACCCTGCGTGAGCACGCCTCGCGGAACCCCCGCGCCCTGCGCCGGGAGCCTATCACCATCGACGACCACCAGAACTCCCGCATGGTGGTGGACCCGCTGCACGTGCTGGACTTCTGCCAGGAGAACGACGGGGCCGCCGCCGTGGTAATGACCACGCCGGAGCGCGCCCGGGAACTGCGTCACTCCGGCATCCTGACGCTGGTGGAGGCAGCGGCCCAGGGCTCCGGCCCGCGCAACGACGGCATCGTCTACCGCCCGGACCTGGCCGTGGCGGAGTCGGAGCACACCGCCCGCGACCTGTGGGCTCGGGCCCGGCTGAGCGCGGCGGACATCGACGCGATGATGTTCTACGACCACTTCACGCCGTTCGGCCTGATCAACCTGGAAACCTACGGGTTCGTACCCCGGGGTGAGGCCAAGGATTTCGTCGATGGGGGCGCCAACATCCGGTTCGACGGGATGCTGCCCGTCAACACCCACGGCGGCAACCACTCCGAGGCGTATATCCACGGCCTGACCCACGTGCAGGAGGCGGTGCGGCTGATACGAGGCGACTCCACCGCGCAACCGCCGCAAAAGACCATCAACCGGGTGCTGTCCTGCAGCAGCGTGGCCCAACTCAGCGGCGCGGTGATCATCCGCCGGGGATAGCGAGGAACTGGAATGACCCAGCAAAGCGAAACCGCAGCCAAATCGCGGCCCATGACCGCGCCCCTGGAGGGCGTGCCGCTGCCCGACCTGGAGCGGGTGCCCGACTACGAGTGCGGGTTCTGGGAAGGCACTCGGGCTGGCGAGCTGCGCATCCAGCGGTGCGCGAACTGCGGGCGGTTCCGGCACCTGCCCACGCCCATGTGTCCCGAATGCTCGTCGCTGCAATACGATTGGACCCAGGTGAGCGGGCGCGGGTTCGTGTACTCCTTCGTCATCGTGCGTCATCCGGTGCATCCGGCGATCCGCGAAAGGGAGCAGACGCCCTACAACATCTGCATGATCGAACTGGAGGAGCAGGAAGGTCTGCGGGTCTGCAGCAACGTCCTCCAGGTTGCGCCGGAGGACATCGGCATCGGCATGCCGGTGCGGGTTGCCTTCATGCCCGCTGTTGACGATCCCGATGTCGTGCTGCCCGTGTTCCTGCCCGCCTCGGAGCAATAGACGAGCAGTCCTGACCCGTACCCAGTTTGTCATCGCGAGGAGCGCAGCGACGCGGCGATCTTGTTGCCGGAGGAGACCTCGTTGCCATCGCGAGATTGCCGCGCTCGGCTCACAATGACAGTTCCAGTAAAACTGAGCACGCGTGAGACAACCAGTTCCGTCCTGCGATCCGGAGCGTCACGAAACAAAGATCACCAGACCCAAGGAGCGTGAAATCCATGGCCAACGCCTTCGGCAAGATAATCGCCAACGTGGAGCGGCTGCACCGGCTGATGGACGAAGCGGGCGTCTCGGCCGTGGTCGCCCGCTCGGGCAAGAACTTCACCTACCTGGCCGGCTTCGCCTATCCGGGCACACTGGCGCGTCACTTGGAGTTTCCCGATTCGCCACGGGAGGTGCTGCTGGTGTGGCCGCGCACGGGCGAGCCGGCGCTGGTGCTCAACTCCTACGCCGCGCCGCTGGCCCGCCGGGACTCGTGGCTGGAGCGCATCGAGGTTGTCGACGACTACGCCGAGTCGCCCTACGAGCGGGCAGCCGCCGTGCTGCGGCAAATGGGTCTCGCCGAAGAGACCATCGGGTTCGAGCAGAGCTACGTCAGCGCGAACCGCTGGGAGGAAATCGGCCGGCTGCTGCCCCGGGCGCGCACCGTGGACAGCACCGAGCTGATGGACCGGGTGCGCTGGATCAAGACCCCCGAGGAGGTGGCGGCCCTGGAGGCCGGCGCAAAGCTGCTGGACGAGGCCTACCTGGAGGTGTTGCCAACGGTGCGGCCCGGCGACACCGAGCGGCTGGTGCACAGCCGCATCGTCGAGAGCTGCCTGCGGCGGGGCGCCAATTGGGTCCACGGCATCCTGAACTCCAGCCGCAACACCGTGGGCTACGGCGGCGAGAGCGACCTGGCCTTCGAGGCCGGCGACATCATCCGCAACGACTATGTCGCCTACCTGAACGGCTACCCCGGCCGCCAATCGCGAACCGTCTGCGTGGGCCGGCCCTCAGACGAGCAGAAGCGGACCTACGAAACCGTGCTGGACATCTACCGCGGCACCATCGCCCGGTGCGTCCCCGGCGCGCGCACGGCGGACATCTACCACTTCGCCAACGACGCCTTCCATGAGGCCGGCTTCGAGGGCAACGTGGCGCTGGCCGGCCACGGCGTCGGCGCGTGGTGGCACCAGCAGGAGCCGTACATGGTGCCGTCCAGCGAGCGGGTCCTGGAGGAGGGTATGGTGGTGGCCCTGGAGCCGCACATCGGCCCCTGCTGGCACCTGCAGGACATGGTCCTGGTCACCGCCGGCGCGCCAAGGTTGCTGTCGCCGCTGATGAGCACGGACGAGATGCTGGTGGCGGGGTAGGCCAGAGTGTAGTAGGCGGGCTGGTGGCGGATTGTTTCATGGGCTTATGCTGGTGTAAAGTGCGATTAGGCCTCAAGGAGGCTAGGCGCTTCGACTTTTCCACTGCCCCGCAAAGGCAGATGGTCCTGAGGAGTTCGCTCCCTAGGACGCTTGTCTCTTCGAAGTCAAGCATACTTTGCCGTCGGAGCGCCGTTTCTTTTCGCGTAGCCTCAGGTCATGCAGCAGAACCTGCGAGGTAATAACGATGCCTGATAAGATCACCCGCGCGGTATACGAAGAAGCACAAAAACTGGTGGTCCGCCATCAGTCATATGCTCATCACTTGTCTGAAAGCCGTAAGCGCCGAGAATTGCGATCTGGAACTCCCTTGCCGACGAATAAGGAGATAAAGTGCCCTCAATATTGGGCGTGCGACAAGGGGTTCAATCCCTATCACGTCCGAAAACAGCATGAGTCCATCGCGCGAGCAATAAAGAAATCGTCGGCAACCGGCTCATATTTGCCTAGACCAGCGGTGATTCACCGCATACCTAAGAAAGGCGGCGGCACGCGCCAAATATCAGTTTTTCAAGTCGCAGACCAAGCGATTTCAAGGTTGATATTCGACCGTTTGATGGCGAAGAATGCAAGCAGATTAAACCCTAAATGTTACGCGTACCGGAAGGACAAAACGATACATGACGCGGTACTGAACCTTGCACGCGACATAAAAGGCACCGACCGAATATATGTGGCAGAGTACGATTTCAGGGACTTTTTTTCGTCGATTTGCCATGACCAGGTCGAAAAGGTTTTGTCGGATCCTCGTTTCTATTTGACAGCCCGAGAGGTAAAAACTGTCATGGGGTTTCTGAAGGCTCCTAGACTGCAACCTAGCAGCCCGTCTGAGGATTACTGACGGGGCCTGATACCGACGGGGATAAAGGACTGATCACGCCGTCCCCCTGAATGAAAGTTGCCCCGGCAAAAACCCAGGGGTGGGGATGTGAGGTGGCCGACCTTTGCCGCGAGCCCGCCCGCCGAAGTGGAACAGCTTGAGCAGGTTGTGGCCGGTGCAGATCAGCGACCACTCGCCCTGGACCTTCTCCAAACCCCGCAGCAGGAACTGCCGGAACCCTCGGCCCTGCTTGATCTGGCCGAACACCGGCTCCACCGTTCCCATGCGTAACGCGTAACGTTGCCGACCCCGCTTGGTCTGCAACTTGCGGCGCATCCGGTCTCTGGGCGAGAGATCCTTGGGGATGCGTCCTCGTGGCGCGGGCGGCGGTTGGTGGCCGTGGCGGGTCTTTTCCGGCGCGACGAAGGGGTCGGTGCCCAAGGCCTGCAAATCGGCCACGGCCGGGGCCGAGTAGTAACCGGCATCGGCGGACACCTCCCGGGGCACCGCGCCGGTGTTGGCAATGGCCTCCTCGATCATCACCACCGCCTGCT
>MPNC01000005.1 GCA_002238825.1 SAR202 cluster bacterium bin87
AACCGCATCCCCAAGGTCGACCCGGAGACCGGCCAGCCCCAGCGGGACGCCGACGGCAAGGTCGTCTACCACACCCGCACCGTCACCATGGCCGAGTACATCGCGCTGCTCGGAAACTACGCGCGCCAGGCCGAGACCCACGCCCAATACCTCGAGCGCATCGGGGCCACCCTGGAGAGCTGGGATAACAGCACGCCCTATGCGGACCTGACGCCGGCCCAGCGGTTCTTCTGGGTCCGCGGGAAGGGCGTACCGACCTACCGCACCGCCGACGGCGAGCTGCTCGGCACCGACGCCCTCCTCGCCCGACACCCCACCGTGGACCGGCTGGTGGCGAACACAGCCACGCCCACCGCGCCAACCGCCCCCGACGGCGCCCAGCAGCGCCTGGCCTTCCAGGCCGCATCCGCCGAGCTCAACACCATCCTCGAGACCGCCGAGCCCGAGGACGTGGCCGCCCTGCAGGACCTGGCCAACAGCCCCGCCGGACAGACCACCGTCACCGTCGACCCCGACGGCGACGGCGGCAACCCGCCCCAGGAAATGACGCTGGCCGAATACATCAACCAGACCCTGATCCCCAACACCCAGCAGCGCCTGGCCTACCAGGGCGCATCCGCCGAACTGGACCAAATCCTCGAGACCGCCGAGCCCGAGGATATCGCCGCCCTGCAGGCCCTGGCCAACAGCCCCGCCGGCAGCGCCACCGTCACCGTCGACCCCGACGGCGACGGCGGCGACCCGCCCCAGGAGATGACGCTGGCCGAATACATCAACCGCACCCTGATCCCCAACACCCAGCAGCGCCTGGCGGCCCGCGCCACCGATCCGCCGCAGGGCAGCCCGCCGGAGACCGCGCCGCCCGCCGCGACCGACACCCCACCGCCCACCCTGGTAGATGAGCTGGCCGCGCTGCGGGAGCGATACCCCGGGCGGAAGTTCGCCGTCACTCAGACCGGACGCATATATTCCGTCGGGCCGGATGATCCGCTGTACAACCTGGACGAAGCGGACGACGTCCAATACCACGCGCGCCGGTCCACGCTGAGCGATACCGAGCAATTTCACGTCGAGTCCCAGGATAAGACTGACCCGGGTGATGGCGCTGGCGGCGGCGGCGGCGGCGGCGGGCGCCGCTACACCGTGGCCGACGACGGCACCGTAAAGTTCACCGAGAATGGCAAGACCTACACCGTCAGTGACGATAACCTGGCCGACGCCGTCCGCGCGGCCGCCGCCACCGGCGACGCCAGCGGCCTCACCGGAACCAACCAGCGGGTCACGGTGTCCGACGCCGCCGGCAACAAAATCACCGACAACTTCACACCCCAACCGGCCGATACGCAGGCAGCAACTCCGCAGGCCCTCGCCCAGCAGCGCGCCGACCTCCTGGCCCGGGCCGACCAGCTGGGCGTCGGATATCACCCCGAACGCCCCGACTTCGCCCAGGTCCTAGCCGACGTGAACACCGCCGTCGACAACCAGAACCGCGACTTCGTGAACCATTACCTGCCCGACACCGTCCCCGCTGGCCAGGCACCGACCCAGGAGCAGGTCGAGGCGGCCCAGGCGGTGGCGAACGACATCGCAGCCCTGGAGCGCGCCTCCGCGCCGTCCCGGGCCCGTGCGGCCGCCGACCTCGCAGCCCGCAACCGCGACTTCGTGAACTTCTACCTGCCCGACACCGTCCCCGCTGGCCAGGCACCGACCCAGGAGCAGATCAACCAGGCGTCCGCGGTGGCCGCCGATATCGCCTCCCTGCAGCGCACCTCCGCGCCATCGCAGGCCCGCGCGGCCGCCGACCTCGCAGCCACCGCCGAGCGCGTGTTGACCGACGGCGGGATCGACACCTCGGGGATGACTCCCCAGCAAAAGGTCGCCGCCGCACAGCAGGTCCAGCAGATGGCCTACCAAAACGCCGTATGGAGCGCCGAGCGAGTGTTGACCGACGGCGGAGTCGACACCTCGGGGATGAGCGACCAGCAAAAGGTCGCCGCCGCACAGCAGGTCCAGCAGATGGCCCGCGACAACGCCTTGCGAGACTACTACGCCCAGAACAATCCGCTGTCCGACGAGGCCACGGCGCTGCCCTCAATGGTCCAGCGCGTTCAGGATGCGCAGCAGGCCGTTGCTGACGCCAGGATCGTGGTGCAAAAGGCGGAGGAACGCGCGGACCTGTTCAATGCCGACCTGGCCAACAGCGGGGAGCTGTCGACGGTTTACGACCGTCCCGACCTGCAGCAGGCCCGCGCCGATCTCGCGCGGGCAGAACGGCGCCTGGCGCATGAGATGGCGGCCCTGGAACTGACCCTGCCCTACGGCAGCCAACGCCAGCGGGTGCGCGACCTGGAGCTGATGCTGGAAAAGGCCCACGCACGCGGGCCACTGTACGATCCCGATCAGTACGGCGAAGAAGCTTTTGCCGCCCTTGCGGGACGCCCTGACATTGCCCAGCTGGAGATCGACCTGGCCAATGCTAGGCGGGGATTACCGGAAGAGATCGCCCGGCAGGCTCAGGAGACTGTGGCAATGGCCGCCGCGGTGGAACGCGCGGCCCAACAGCGTCTGCAGCAGGCGATCATCAACCGACGCGGCAATCGCGGTCGTCAGGAGGTGATCAACGCGCAGCGCGCTCTCAGCGCCGCCCAAGCCAGCCTGAACCAGGCGCAGGCCATCGCCGCGCAACGCCCGGATGCGACCGCTCCCTGGGACTCGACCAATTCGGCCTACGATTATGCAATGGACTTGCTGCGCCAGAGCCAACCGCCAGTGAGGACTTTGGCAGCCGGCTATGCGGACAGCGTGGTGCCCTCGGCCGCCGCCATGGCCCAGGCCCGCATGGAGGTGGCCAATAATCCCGCGGCTATGGGTTATTCTGCGGCCGCAAGATACGGGGGCCCGTCCGACACTCTCATCCATAATCGAGCACAGCAGATTCAAGCGGCAATGGATGCTGGAGGCTGGAATTGGCGACGGGTATTGGCAGCCGATGATGCAGACCGGATGCGCGCCTCAGTGTCCGTCGACATGCCCATCACCCAGGGGATGCTGCGGGACGCGTGGTACGGCCTGAGCAATCAATACCACCGGATCGGCGAGGGCGAGACCGATGTTCGGGATCAGCCGATCAACCTGTCCGCCATCGACTTCGTGCCGGTATATGGGACCGCCATAGACGCCCTGTCGCGCGGCCGCGACGGTTACAGCCGTGGCGACCTGGCCTGGATCGCCGCCGGTGGCGCCCTGGACGTGCTGCCGCTGCCCGGTCCGGGCACCGTCATCCGGGCCGGCACGCGGACCGGCATCAAGTCCCTGGACGCCATCAACGCCCTGCGCGGCACACGCTTGTCCGGCGTCGCAACCTACTTCGGAGACCAACCGATCCCAATGAACTGGCGCAACTACGTGCCGCCCAAGCCGTCCATCAACCTCATGCCCGGTTTCCGGATGTTCCAGGAGATTGAAACCGGCGTGGGGCGCATCCCGCTCGGCGGCGCGTTGAAGATGCCGACGAGCATGCACGGCCAGCTGGTGCAGCCCGGAGGCCCCTGGCGATTCGTGCGGGACATCGATCCCAGGTTCGCCCCGAGTCCGGAGCACGCGGACTTTTACGCACGCACGCTCCGCGATCCCGCCGCAGTGCCAATCATGGCCCGGGGTGATTCCACCCGCCAGGTGCTGGACACGGTGACGGCGGACTGGATGGCCACCGGCCAGCCCGGGCCGCGCACGTTCACGACGGTTGACGACGCGGGCCGGATGCAGGTGCTGGAGGTGGACTATCGCCCGTCCCCGCTGGGACTGGTCCTGGCGGAGAAGACCGGCGTGGGGCAGGCGTTCCACGCCTCGCCCTTTGCGCGAGAGGTGGTGGGCAGCCCCACCAGCGATCTGACCATGCTGGGCGACATCGGCGCGCCCAATGCGCTCCTGCCCTCCAACGTGCGGGCCGACGTGGTGGGGCGCACCGGCGAGATCTACCGCGCCGATGTGCCGATCAAGATGCAGGGCGGCCGGCCGATGCCCATGCAGGAGCAGGCGGGTTTCGTCGCTCCGGGGACCCCGGTGCAGGGTTACCAGCTGGGAGCGGCGGTGGGCACTCCCGGCGGGATCAAGTCCGGGCTGGGCATTCTCAACGTGGACCCGCGCGGCAACCAGCTGCTGGCCAGCGCGTCGCGTCCAAACCTGGTCCGCTCCGAAGTCGAGAGCATCACGCCGTTGGGCGACCAGTGGCGGGCCGGGCGTGAAATACCAGTCACCGAAGAACTGGCGATATTGCAGCGCGCCGATCAGCTGTATCCCGGCAACCGGGCCCGCGCTGAGGCATCGGCTCGCCAGGAGCTCGAACGGCGCGTGTTCGGAAGCAGGACCGACACACCGACCTATCTGCCGGCGAACGCCCAGGGACCGGCCGGAGACCTGCGGCCAAGCGCCGTGGCCATGATCTACGACCCGAAGCAGGACGCCGTGCTCATGGTACAGGGCGCTTACGGCAAGGGACGGCGCGGCAAGTGGCAGTCGCCAGGCGGTCTGATCGACCCGGGCGAAGATGCGGCGCAGGCCGCGGTCCGCGAGGCGCTGGAGGAGACCGGCGTCACCGGCCGCATCCGGATGAAGGCTGCAGAGGACAATGCCATCAACCATCACGTCTTCGGCGTGGAATACCGGTCGGGAACGCCCAAGGCGCAGCCAGGCGAGGCGCTGGCCATCAAATGGGTGCCCTACGATGACGTGCTCAACAAGCGGATCAACATGTCGTTCCCGGAGGCGGAGATCGAGGCGCTGAGGCGGCTGCGGGAGTACCAGCGCACCGGCCAGCAGCCCAGGCTGCCGCACACCGAGCCGCTGCGGGTGAAGGCCGACCTTACCGGCCAACAGCAGGCCAACCCCTATGGCGACATCCTGCCGCACTCGGTGCCGGTGGCCCAGGAAATCCCAGTCGGCATCGGGACGCGGTTTCGCGCCGACGATGGCGAGATCGTCTCACCCGTCTACTACCACACGTCCCCAGAGAAGCTTACCCGCGCGGACATCCGCCGGATCAACCGCATGGGTTTGCGCAACTGGATTCGGGACCCGTTCGGCCGATACCGGGTGCCCGGGGCCGACGCGAAAGGCGAGGACGCCTGGCGCCAGACCCTGCGCAGCAACTTCGCAGTTGTGGAAACCGACCCGGTGACATACACTCAACGTCTCGCCGCGGGCGCGACGACGCCACCGTTGCGGCATTTCGGACCCAGACCAGTGGCCGGCAGTTCCAAGGCCCTGGACGAGCTGGGCGATGCGCTGGCGGATAGGGCGAGCCGCCGCGCGGACGGGAACCGGCTGGCGCGTGATGTGTCATTCGAGATACCCGTGGATCTGAACTACGGCAGCAACCTGTTTGCTCGGGCATGGAGGGCAGATGAACCAAAACGCATCGAAGACGAGGCAGATGCCGATAGCCGTAATATTGATCGGAATAGGGACGATTTTGGTGTTGCTCGGCCTTTGGGCGAGCTTGACCCACCTCTTCGCGGGGAACTACTGGTCAGCGGGCCCGATGGGGTTGTGTACCGTGGGGCTATGGCTCGTCATGATGGTGTACGCAGCCCGGAGCT
Source organism: SAR202 cluster bacterium bin87 (assembly GCA_002238825.1). Classification (GTDB taxonomy): domain Bacteria; phylum Chloroflexota; class Dehalococcoidia; order Lucifugimonadales; family UBA3495; genus Bin87. The sequence continues at coordinate 5,598 of MPNC01000005.1, forward strand.
CGCGCCCGCCGAAGTCGTAACGCCGGCCCCGAGCGAGCTGCCCGCCCGCGTCCCGGGCGAAGTCCCAGGAGAGGTCCCGGGCGAAGTCCCGAGCGAGCTGCCCGCCCGCGTCCCGGGCGAAGTCCCAGGAGAGGTCCCGGGCGAAGTCCCAGGAGAGGTCCCGGGCGAAGTCCCAGGAGAGGTCCCGGGCGAAGTCCCGAGCGAGCTGCCCGCCCGCGTCCCGGGCGAAGTCCCAGGAGAGGTCCCGGGCGAAGTCCCAGGAGAGGTCCCGGGCGAAGTCCCGCCAACCACGCCTCCGCCAACTACACCGCCAACCACGCCTCCGCCAACTACGCCTCCCAGGCGCCCTCCGCGGCGCCCTCCGCAACGCCCACCCGGTGATCCCGACAAAAACCCCGAGCAATTTACGACCGTCCCCAGGGAGGGCGCTTATCCCCGGGTGGTGGAGCACCTGGAGATAGCCAAAGTCCGGACCGACGTGGATACACACCAGGTCACGGCCGAACTCCTGGAGCCCATGCCCGGGGCCGAGGTGGTGCTCTACGACTTCACCAGCCCCATCGAGGGCACGCGGATCAGCGGCCACGCCCAATACGACGTGACGTCCGACGGCATAATCAACTTCACCGCCCGCCCCGTCATCGACCGCGAGGACGCCATCCTCGAAATCCCGCAGTACGACTTCGCCAGCTCCCGCGCCCAGACCGGGGCCGAGGCCGAGGCCGGCCGATACTTCAAGGGCAATCCCGGCCTCGACCGACGCCAACAGGAAAACCGGGTGAGCAACCTACCAGGGCCGCCACGAAAGAAGTCAGCAGCTCCCCGCAAGCCTCGCTGGGGCGGATATCGCGGCCGCTAATGGTACGGGTGCTCCGCGGGCGGTGGCTCCTCCGCGGGCGCTTTCCCTACCTTGCCCTGGAGCTTTCCCACCGCCCGCTTGACCAGCCCGCGCCGCATGATCTGCCACGCCGCCACGCCGAGCACCAAAACGCCACCGACCCACAGGAAATAGTCGGCTCCGCCTCTGGCCTCCTGGTCAGGAGGAGTCGGGGCCACGTCGTCCGCAGCCTCCGGCGTCGGCGACGGCTCCACCGTGGGCTCCGCCTCCAGCGTAGGCTCCGCGTCCACAGTCGCAGTCGGCTCCACCGTGGCCGTGGGCTCCAGCGTGGCCGTGGGCAACACCTCCAGCTCAGGGACCGGAGTACCGGCGCCCTCCGCGACCGGAGCAGCATCAGCCGACGGCCCCACAGTCGGAGTGGGCTCCGCAGGCACGTCCACGATCCACACCGTGGTCAGCCGACTGGCACGCGTTGGGAACGACAGGTTCTCCGACCAGCCCACGATCTCGAGCGTATAGGTCTCCGCCGGCTCGGCCTCAGCATCGGCGAGCGCCGACACCTCGATCACCCCGGTCAGATTAAACGCCACCCGACTGGCCACATCGACCCCGTCAAAGTCGAGGCCCAACGTGGCGGAATCATCGGGATTTTCATAGAGGACGTAATCGACCCAGGCGCCCTCCGCGACATATTCGCTGGCCACCAGGCGCACCGTTACGGATTGCCCCTCGGCCACCTCGATCCAGGCAGGCTTGATCACCACCGCGCACGGGCAGTCCGCGAACACGGGCCGCGGGGCACGCCACCCGAACACCAGCACCATCACCACAGCCGCGACCGCGATAGCCAGATAAATACAAGCAAATAGCCATATGACACGCCGGTCCATGCCCCAAGTTTACATCACCCCGACCGCGCTATAATTGTCATGGGCGAGCACCCGCTCCAGGGACCGCGCAAGCGATGAGGAGGACGGGACTTGCCCAACGTCATTTCAGGGAGCTGATCATGGTTCGATTGCTTTCGATTGCGGCATGCACTACCGCCATCATCGCTCTGGCTTGGGCCAGCGCCCCGATAGTGGAATACGCAGCCCTGGTCCAGGCGGACGGAATATCATCCTGCGTCACAGAGACCAATCCTCACCACCCCCAGCGAGCGCAATGCCTGCTCCACGCCATCGCTTACCCTCCCGACCACATACCCTGGTGGGAGACATACCTCAAAGCCGCGGCCCTGCGCATGGACCTGGCGCTCCTGGCCTGCGTATACACCGCGACGGCGGTCACGAGCTGGCTGACAGCCAAGATGACTGCACTGATCTACCATAGTCTCCAGGATTACGAAAACCGCCGCCCCCAAGCGACGAAACCCGGCCATAAACCAGCTGACGCGGATCCCGGTTGGCGACGGAATTCGGAATAGAACACCCGCCGAAACCCAGCGACGAAAACCGCCACGGGGCCGCCGGCCAGCGCCCCCGAACAAACCGGTTTACGTAACATATATTGTTCGACCCTGGGGCGCCCGACTTTTCCCGGGAAAAGTCGCCACGAGCAGACGCTTGACGGGTTCTATCAGACTCGCTATTATGGGGTCTATCAGAGCAGCGCACCCATACCGACGCTGCCATACGGAGGCTCCGATATGACGAGCATACCAACACCACGGTCCCAAGTCGCAGAGCAGGAATGCCCTGGTTGCGGGGAGACATTCAGCGACGCGGGTCTGCACCTGACGACCTGCCCGACCTACATCGAGCCCCAAAATTACGACTTCGGATTTTGGGGAACCTGGCAAGCATGGGAGCAGACCATCGGCATCTCCACTGAGGAGGCCTGGATGGCAGCCGTACAGGCCCACATGGGGTGGTCAAACGCCAGCCCGGAGAGGGCTCGCGATCAACTGGACTCGAAGCTGGGGAGACACTACGCCGACCTGGTCATCGACCGCCTGATGGCCGGCCAAAGCTTGGCCGATGCGCTGGCCGGTCGGCGACAATAAAGAAACGCGCCACCGGCAGGAGACCAGAAACCAACCGCACGACCCGCCGCTAGACGGAGGTAGACACTCCATGAAAGACCGGATCATTACCATCGCAGCATATCTCTTTGTGTGCACAGCTGGAGCCGTGTACCTATACGCCACCCTCGTGATGGTGGGCCTGCACATGGACTGAGAAGTCGACCTCCATACCCAGGCCGCTCACCTACGCAGGAGAACACCGATATGCCTAGAATCTCAATCACACGGATCCCGGTCCGAGAGCAAGAATGCCCCGCCTGTGGCGAGACATTCAGGATGAATGACGGAGGCCGGCACCTGAAGAACTGCTTAGCCTACCAGGACCGCGCCGCAGCGTTGGTGGCCGACTGGGAGGATGAGAACGGGGTCTGGTGGACCTACGACCACGACGAAAGCCAATGGCGCCGAAGGACCAGGAGCCCACAGGAGGCGTAACCCATGAAGACGATAGCGCGATGGGCCAGGTCCATCATCAGATCAGAGGACGTCGCGGCAGTATGTTTGCTATCAGCGGTACCGTTGGGAGGCATCGCCGCCGTGGAGGCCGGCACCGCAACTGAATCGAGGGTCCTGGCCATTGCCGCCATGTTCGCTACCTTCGGACTGCTAACAGCATCATCAATTGCAATACTCCTGCTTAGACACTGCTGCCCACCCGAACGAAAATAAGCGCCATGCCCTACAAAGATAAAGCCCAGGAACTGGCCGCGAAACGCAAGACCGCAGCCAAACGGAGAGCAGCGGGGCTCTGCAGCCGATGCAACACCCCCAGGCTCCCAGACGACTCGCGCTGCCAGGCCCACCGCGACGCCGAGCGCAAACAGCCCGCGACAACCAAAGGAGTAGAAGCGTGACGACCGACAGCAACCCACATGACAAAACCCCCTGGCAGCCGCGCGGCGAGGTAGACGAGCAGAACCTTCAGGAGCTGAGAGAGGACATCCGCAAGTTCGGAATGCGGCCGCCGCCCATAGACATAGAAAGATACCTGCGTGACGAAGAAACGACCACCGGCATCCACGACCGGATCATCGCCGCGTGGCCGCACCTGGGCCTCGTAGCCGACCGAGCCCGCCAGGGAGACCTGCACGCCCGTAAGGTCGTGGCCACCACCGTACTCATGGGCGCTATCCGCAGCCCCTTGACCCTGCATGACATACGGGACATCAGCAAATGGTAGCCAAACCCGGCTGACGCCACCAGCCGCCGTCACGGAGCTCCTCACGGGGCTCCGTTTTAGGTTTCTGGCGCCCACACAGGACCCGTTTGCGCCTCGGACGCACAAGTCCCCTTCCGGCCCGCGAAACGCGAGCCAGGGCCCTCCAGCGCACGCCGTGAGCCCTCCCTGACCACCCGCGCGACCGCCTGCCACCCTAACAGGTGATGGAGGTGATGGATTGCTGGTATGGCGGCGCACCCCCGGCGTAGAATTGGGCCATAACCTAACCAGGGAGGCCCCAATGCTTGAAGTACTTCCCGCGACCACCACGCCGCCGGCAACGATACCGCCGGAAGCCACTACCATAGTTGACAACCTCGAGCGAGGCTCCCAGCTGCTGGCGGAAGCCAGAGACGACTACACCAGGCTGCACATCCGAGACGGCGCAAAGGCGGCGATGGCCGCGGCTCGCGTGCTCGGTCTGCAGGAGGTCGTCGTCAACGCCAGCCTCCTGATCTGCCGCGCCGAGCGCGCCATCGCCGAGGAGAATGCGGCCATCCCTCCCCACGCCAGCGGCGCCATGAGGTCTGCTTCCAAGGGCAATACCTATTTTGAGAATCCGGACAAACCCGTGATCTCCACCTCCAGCCTGTCCCGCATGAGAGCCGCTCACCTGGACATACAACCCGACGAGTACGAGGCCATCGAGGCCGAGGCCATACGACGCCTGGAGCCCCTGACCCGCAAGCATCTAGCCGCCATCGCCCAACAACGCCGCCTGCAGGCCAAGGCCCCCGACGCCACGCGCCTGAGAGCCCTGCAGTACATCGGCGGCAAGAACGGCTCCCAAATGACGGGCCCCTGGATTCGCAGCCTGCTCCCCTACCACCCGCGATGGACCTACTGCGAGCCCTACTTCGGCATGGGGTCCATCCTCCTAAACCGCCCGAAGGCCAACACCGAAATCGCCAACGACCTCAACGCCCGATTATTCAACTGGTGGACCGTCCTCCAGAAACAAGGCGAGGAGCTCAAGCACATCATCCGCAACACCATCTGGCATAAGCTGGTCTACGACTACGCCAAGCGACACATCGACGACCCAGCGCACACGGACCTGGAGCGCGCCGTGCTCTACCATATCCTGATCGATATGAGCATCATGCGGAACGACCTCAAGTCGGGATTCTTCCTACGCTACCAGCCCTCCTCTACCCGGGGCGTCGGGCGCTGGCCGGAGAGCAGGTGGGACTCCCTCATCGACCGGATCAAAGACGTCCAGTTCGACTGCCGCGACGCCGCCGACGTCCTCAAGCGGACCGCCCTGGAACCCAACATAATCGTCTACTGCGACCCGCCTTATCCCAGCGCGGACCAGTCCCTATACCTGCACCAGGATATCGACCAACCCGCCATCTCGGAGCTGCTACGCCAACAGCAGGGCCTGGTGGCCATCAGCGGTCAGGAGGGAGACGCCTGGGGCGACCTGTTACCCGACTGGCACACCTCGGTCAAAGACGGCGTGGCCAGGCTGACGCCGACCGGCGACGGATCGCACTACCGCCACCAGCGCACCGAGATGCTCTGGACCAACTACGATCCGCACAACATACCCAGCCTCGAGTGACATAAGCCCCCTGCACCTCCTCCGGCTGCCGTGGTTCGCACAACGCACGTTATGTAGATAGCAAGCACGATTCCAGCCCCTTTTTTACATAACGTCCGCCCTAGAGACCCGGCGCGGTGTCGCGCCGGGTCTCTTGTTTTCGGATTGCTCGCGAAATGTCCCCCGGTTGCCGTGTCGATATACCAAGGCTATAATGAATCGCACCTGGTCACGCTCGGGCGGTTAGCTCAGCGGTTAGAGCGCCTCGTTCACACCGAGGAGGTCGGAGGTTCAAATCCTCCATCGCCCACCATACCGACCGCAGCGGGACCAACAATCGGAAACCACCTTGCCGAGGTGGCGAAACGGCAGACGCGCTGCGTTCAGGGCGCAGTGTCCTTTAGGACGTGTGGGTTCAAATCCCTCCCTCGGCACCATTTTCCGACGCGCGCTTGTAGCTCAGTGGATAGAGCGCTGCCCTGCGGAGGCAGAGGTCGTGAGTTCGAATCTCGCCAAGCGCGCCATTTCTTTGCCCATGCACGGCTGCTCCCGGGCGGTTAGCTCAGATGGTTAGAGCGTCTGCTTTACACGCAGAAGGCCGGGGGTTCGAGTCCCTCACCGCCCACCACCTCCCCGATGGATATTCCACCCCAACATTCTGGCGGCCGGTCCGATCCTGGAGCAAAAGTTTGCGCCCACAAGCCTGTCCCCCGCACCCTCGTTTCGCCCCGGTCAACAGGATGCTAGCCCCATGATGGAGCACCAGGGCATGCGCTGGGGCTACGTCTTCCTGCGCGCTCCGAACTTTCTCAGCGGCGAGGACCGGGACGCCCTGATGACCACGGCGGTTGAGATGTACCTTGCCGGAGAACCGGAGCGCGACGTTCAATCCGAGGGATACGAGGGTCGCGTCTACACCGAGCGGCGCTTCGAAATGCTCGGAGCGTTCGGGGGGCAGCGGTTTGACGCCGAACTGGAAACCGTCCACGGCCGCGACACTGCCACCTTTTTGGTCAACGAGCAAACCCGCGGTATCGGCGGCGGCGGCGGTTTCTCGCGTAACTGAACCTTGCCGCAGGCACGCCTTCGTGAAGCGCCTCAGCCTGCCGACCAAGGGTGGCTCGCGGGCGATGTGATATATTGGGCCAAACCTCAGCGCGGCAGCCGGGAAGGAAGGCGGTCAACTATGCCAGAGGATCTTTTCACCTTTACTGACAAACCGGACGCCAGCTATTTGCTGGCCGGTTGGCGTCGCCAATGGTCCAATGGCGGCCGGATCTCCAGCGGGTTGCCCCGCTACCTCATCGAGAAAAACGGCGCAAGGCAGGTCGGACAATTCAGCGAATATGTCAACCGGATGTGCTATCCGTTCCAGGTCGCCGGCACGCACGACGCGTTTCGACCCTCGGCAGCATTCCATGAAGGGTTGCCCAGCGTTGCGATGTCGCGACAGAACTCCTTCTACGAGATCGGCAGCGGCTTGATTGTTTTCCTCGGCGAGGAACCCTGGTATCGCCTTGACATCTACGCGGAGGCCTTTTTCTCGGCAATCAAGGAATTGGGTGTCCAACAGACCGTCGCCGTGGAAGGTGTCAATGGGCCGGCGCCCCCAGATCTGGAACGCCGCATTACTTGCGTGTATTCCCGCGCCGAAATGCGCGAACAGTTGGAACGCCACGGCGTCCAGTTCAGCAGTTATGGCAGCCGCGGCCGGCAGGGGCCAACCATCGGAATGGCCCTGGTATCCGTCGCCCACTACCAGTATCCGGACGTTCAGATGTTCCGCATGGGAGCCATGGCGCCCATGTACCCCTTCATGACCAGCAACAACAACCAGCTGGGCATCACCCAGGACCACCGCGCATACTACGACATACTCCGGCGGCTCCGGTCAATCTTCAAGATCGAGATGGACCTGTCCGAGTTGGAGCAGATGGGCAATCGGGAATCGCAGGAGCTTCTGGACAACCTGGAGCGCCTGGGTCGCACCAATAGCGAAGCCAAGCAGATCATCGATCAGGTGCGCCTCGACTACCAGTACACGCCGTATGTCGAACCGGTGGATCTGGATCCAGCCCTGGACCAGGCGCTGGAGAATATTCTCCGGGACATCGGGGAACCCGGGCAGGAAACCTGATCCTCGGGTCGGACGGCTCACACAATTGGCCAGCGTGGTGGGAACGCCACGCTGGTTCTTTTTAACAGGGCCTCTCCCCGTCCTTGCACCTCTTCCACCAGGGACGCCTCGTCCACAAACAGCGGGCGGTGATCCGCCACAACAACCTTGCCGTCCACGATGACCGTGTGCACACTGCGTCCATCGGCGTTGTAAACCAGGCTGTTGACCGGATTGTGCAGCGCGCCCCATTCGGCGCGGCGCGTGTCGAACAAAACCAGGTCCGCCGCCTTGCCGGGCTCTATCGAACCGGTCAGGTGGTCCATCCCCAGGGCAGCAGCGCCGCCGATGGTTCCCAGCTCCAGCGCCGTTTCGGCAGGGATCATGCCGACGTCTCGACGGCCGTCCTTGTACAGCACGGCGGCCAGGTAAACCGACCGCAATGTTTCCAGCAGGTTGGAATTGTTGCCGGCGTCGGTACCCAATCCCACGGTCGCCCCGAATTCCAGCAGTTCCGGGAGCAAACCGTTTGCGGATGTTCCGGCGCCACCTTTGACTGCAGCGGTGGGGCACATCACCACCGCGGATCCGCGGTCTGCGATCAGGCGCGCTTCATCGGTGTCGATGCCAAGGCAGTGCGCCAAGGTCATTCGCGGGTTCAGCACCCCGCATCTGTCGAGATACTCCGTAGGTGAACAGCCATGCGTTCGCCGGCACTCTTCGACCCAGCGCGGCCCGTTGTTGAAGTGCAACGTTGATCTCGTTTCATGGTCTGAGGCAATCCGGTCGCATGCGGCCAGCAGCTCCGGCGTGCAGAATTCCGCGGCGAACGGCATCGACCACCCGGATACCAGATCGCTGTTGGCGCTTTCGGCCAGGGCAATGGCCTCCTCTGTCGCCTCGATCGCCTCATCAGTCCCGTACACCGGCAAGTTCAGCGGGTTGGGACGGTCCTGGACGTTGCGGCCAACAACTATGCGGCAACCGGCCTGATCATAAGCCGCCAGGCATTGGCCGAGATGGGTTGTAGTTCCCGGGTCTATGAAGGTGGTGGTGCCGTACTTCAACAGCTCGGTTATGGCAAGCATCGACGTAGCGTACTCGTCATCGGCGGTCATCGCCGCCTGCAGCCGAAACACGTTGGGCAGGTACTCGGCTCCGAGGTCATCCGGAAACAGACCGCGCGCCGCATGGGCGTAGCTGATGTGCATGTGACCGTTCACGAATCCCGGAGTGAGAACCATCCCGGTTCCGTCAATCGTTCGGTCAGCGGCGATTGACGCCAGGTCGGCAGACTTGCCAACCTGGCTGATCCGGGTTCCGGTTATGACAACCGAACCATCGGCCACGATGCGGCGATCCGAGTCCATCGTGACGATGTAGCGCGCACCGTCGATTTTGAGAGTTGGGACTTCGGTCATGGAACACTCCAGGCGGTTAATCGGTCCAATCGCGGAAACCCCAGCGGTTGAACGAGGTGACCTCCGACGGCGGGCGACGGGTTGTGGGTCCAAAACTCCCGCGCGGATAACCGACTGGGGTCAAGCAGATCATTTCTGCATACTCCGGAAGCCCCAGCAGCTCCCGCACTTCATCTTCCTTGCGGTTCAGAACCGTGGTGATGCGCGTGCCAATCCCCAACGCCCGGCCGGCCAGGAACAGGTTCTGGATCGCCGGCCAAACGGAGGCCGCATGCCGTCCCCGTTCGATGGGCTGGTCCGGCTGGAACCCGCCGCCGCGTGAGTGGTCGGCGCACACTACTATCATCGCCGGGACTTCGGGCATGTGATGCGCCAGGTATCGGGCGTGACGGTAAACCCTCGACTCGGTAGGTGACGGCTCCCAGCCCATGGCGTCCAGCCACGTGTTCTTGTACAAATCCCCCAGGGCCTTCACGGTGTCCGGGTCGTTCACTACGACGAATTCCCACGGCTGCGTATTTCCGCCATTGGGCGCGCGCACTGCGGCGTCGATCAGCTTCTGGATCTCAGATTGCGGAACCGGATCCGGTTTGTAGCGGGTGATCTGGCGCTGACTGTAGATTGCCTCAAACAGGTCGAATTGATCAGCCATTGCAGTCCTCCAGCGTCGTTGTTGGATAGCGTCGGGGGCATTATAGCCGCTGCCCGAAGCGAATCACCGAAACGCGGTGATCAATACCAACCCGACGACAATCATCGTCGCCCCCACGAGCCTTCCCGCCGTGATCACTTCCCTCAGCACGATTGCGCCGAGCAGCAAGGCGAACAGGAGGCCGATTTCCCGAGCCGGCGCAACGTAGCTGACGTCGGTCAACCGCATCGCGGTGAGCACGAGGCCGTACGCCAGGAAAACGAGACCGGCGGCAACAGCTATTGCCCAGGGTCCGGATCGCCATTCCCGGCCGATCGCAGCGGCGCCGTGGGCACGCAGGACGTACGGCAACATGCCGGCGGTCACGCCGCAGGTGGTCAGGTGGAGGTACAGGAACGGGCTCACGTAGGACACCCCCTGTTTGTCGACCAACGTGTACAAGGCGATACACAAGCCAGTCATGAGAGCATAGGCGATCCCTGAGCCGCTTCCGGCGAGTCGCCCGGCGGCAATGCGGCGCACCTGACCCCACCATGCCATCGTGTAAATGCCCAATACGATGACGCCGATGCCCACCCAGGCGGCGGCGGTAACCGTTTCTCCGAGGGCGAACACCGCGAGGACTGGGACCAACCCGGGGCCAAATCCCCGCGCAATCGGGTACGCCACCGACAAATCCGCGCGCGCAAGGCTCCGTCCCAGGCTGAGAAAATACAAGATGTGAACCAGGGCCGACGCAACGATGAACCAAAGCCCGACCGGCTCGAATTCGGTGGTGAGCGCAAGTATGACGGCGACGGGGGCGCCTCCGACCGCGCCTGCGGCCGACAGCCACCAGACGAAAACTTCCTGGTGTTGGGCTCGTTTCAGCAGCAGGTTCCAGGTGGCGTGAGCAAAGGCCGATGCCAGCACGAGAACCAGCGCCAGCAGCGTCGCAGAATCCACCATCGCGGGAACCCCAACCAGGGCCAAAATCAAATCGCCGACAGCCCGATAACGGCGTCGGCGTGACTTACAAATGGTGGCGCATAGGGGATTCGAACCCCTGATCTCCGCCTTGAGAGGGCGGTGTCCTGGGCCGCTAGACGAATGCGCCAATTTGACCCGATTGGCGGCCCAATCGGAACGTTCCAAGATTATAGCACGTACGATTCGGCTTGCAACCGAACGGCCCGGACATTGCGCCAGCGACGCCCAAAAACCCCGTCTGCGGATATCCTGCTGTATGCTTGCAGGCGGCGAGCGCCAGTATGGTGTGCGTCGCCATGACCAATCGGACTATCGGAGACGCGACCCCGCGACGACAGACCATCTTCCCAACCAGGACGGGGCCCCAAGAGGATCGAGATCCATCAACTAAACCCGAGGGATCAGCGCACCATGTTATGTCACGTGGATCAAACCAGTCCATGTTGGTCACGAATCCTCCTGGCGGTGAACGGCGCCGAGTGTAGCCGAGAAGGTCCAACCAAAACATGGTGATCAAATTTTTCGATCGGACGATGCGGGTTCTGGCAATCCGTTATTCAGATAGGTAAACGAATTGGAAACTGGCAAACTGCCTCCGGATCTACTGCAGGAATTACTGTCCGATCTGGACATCGTCGACCCGCGAGTTTTGGTCGGCCCCGGGGTTGGTGAGGATTGCGCGGTGGTCGACATGGGCGATCGCCTACTGATCGCGAAATCGGACCCCATAACGTTCGCGGCCGACAAGGTCGGTTGGTACGCAGTCCAGATCAATGCCAACGACGTTGCCTGCACCGGTGGCGTGCCGCGTTGGTTCCTCCCTACTGTGTTGCTGCCGGCCAGCGCAACGACCCACGACGTGCGGGCCATTTTCGCGGACATCTCGGACGCATGTCGGGACATGGGAGTTGCAATAATCGGGGGCCACACCGAGGTAACCGACGGGCTTCCGCGGCCAATCGTAGCGGGGACCATGCTGGGCGAGCTCGATGATCGATCCCGATTGGTTTCCACGGGTGGAGCCCAGGACGGCGACAGCATCATCATCACCACCGGCGTGGCCATCGAGGGCGCGGCGATTCTGGCTCGGGAACATGCGCCTGACCTACGGGCGCGCGGCCTGGACACCCAGACGCTCGACACTGCTGCTCGCTACCTGGAGGATCCAGGCATAAGCATATTGTCGGCAGCGCGCGCCCTGTTTCAGACTGGCGCCGTGCATAGCATGCACGACGTTACTGAGGGTGGCCTGATAACCGCCCTGCGGGAGATCGCCGCGGCGTCGCAGCTCGGCCTGGTTGCGGAAGCGGAAAGCGTGCCGTTGCTACCGGAATGTGCAGCCATCTGCGAGGCGTTGGAACTCGACCCACTCGGCCTGCTGGGCTCTGGCGCGCTGATCGCCACCATGGCAGCAGGAGACGTTCCACGGGCGCTCCGCGCGCTGGACCGGATCGGGGTCAGCGGCTGGGAAATCGGCCAAATGATGGACCCGTCGGACGGCCTGTGGTTGATTGACCGGAGCGGAGAACGCACGTTACCCGAATTCCGACGGGACGAGCTGGCGCGCTACCTGGAAGAACGCGGTCATTCTCCCAAGTAGAGGTCGATGCAATCGCGGAGTTGCGCCAACGTGATGTTTCCGCCGCTCACCGTGATGGATATCTTCCGCCCGCGGACCAGGTCCCCACGGCGTGCCGCGCCGGCCAACGCCGTTGCCCCGGCGCCCTCGGCAAGGGTATGCGCCTTTTCAATCAGCATCGCCACGGCGCGGCGGATTTCGTCCTCGCTCACCAGCACGAAATCGTGCAAGCGGTGCCGCATGATTTGCTGCGGCAGTTCGTAACCTTCGGCCGTCGCGGTTCCCTCCACCCAGGTGCGCATGGGCGCCTGCACCAGTTGGCCCTGTTCCCAGGACAGGTAGGCGGCCGGGGCGGCTTCGGACTGGACGGCGACCACCCGTATCTCCGGGTTCAGCGCCTGCGCAACGATGCAGGCCCCGGAAACTCCGCTGCCTCCACCAATAGGCAGGAACATCACGTCGATGTCGGGCAGGTCTTCGATGATTTCCAGGCTGGCGGTGGCCACACCGGCGATTATTTCGGGCTCATTGACCGGATGTACATACCGGTAGCCCTCTTCTGCCGCCAGTCGCTCGCAGTAACGGCGAGCCTCATCAAAGGTCTCGCCATGGAATATCAGCTCTGCGCCCAAAGCTTCCATTGAAGCGACCTTGTTCGGGTTGGCGCCTACAGGCAGACCAATCAGGGCCCTGGCTCCGAAGTCCCGGCATGCACTTGCGATCGACTGACCATGATTGCCGCTGCTGGCGGTGATCACCCCGCGCTGCCGGTCCGCGGCATCCATGTTGGCGAGGAGATTGATTCCTCCTCTAGCCTTAAATGCGCCCAGGGGCAGGTGCTCCTCGTGTTTCAAGTACACCTCCGCATCCAAAGCCTGGCTCAGTCCAGCCGAGTAGGAAAGCGGCGTGCGCGGGAAGTGAGGGCTGATGGTGGCGCGAGCGCGATAAACATCGCGCAAAGTTGGGATCTGCACAGCTAGTCTCCTTGACGGCCGCCAACGCGGTTTTTCGTCTTCGCCGGAAAGCCTAGGGATGACCTTCCAGGGTGTCAACTGTGATCTGGAGCCCGGGCCGGTGATCCTGCCGACCGCCCGTGCAGACGGCGAACTGCGCGCGTTTTTACGGGGATCGTCCGGAGTGTAATACCACCGCATTCCCCTTTTGCCTTTCGATCAGGCTGGCCTCCTCTCGCCAATTACACGCACGCGGATGTACTTATGAGCGATTACACCAGACAACCAATTAGTGCGTGTACTCGCACTCGCTGTTCGTGCAACGCTCGCGCGATGATGTACTGGGCTTCGCATCGGTACATTCACGTTTACTCGTTACACTGATGTTGATCGGATTACACTCAATAGATGGACCAGCCCCACGTCCGCAGTGTACTGACGGTTATTACACCGACATGCCATTGGATACGGTCGGCGCAGGGTCGAAAACGATACCGCTCAGCAGTACACCAGACTTGGAACGAATGATTCGCTCCGATCGCGGGCTATCGGTTACCAGGTAAAAGCCGACCGAAGTTCCGCGGTCCGGGTCAACCCGAGGCGACGAAGCTCCCTGGGCACCAGGCGACTGGACCAGCCAAAAATCGCCGAAATTGCCCGAATTCGGTTTTCGTGTTCCTAGCGCCCAGGGTTCCCGCGTGTCACAATAGGCACGTAACCAGGGTCGTTCTAAAAGAATATAAAAATCTTTTAGGATTGTTCTTTAGTTGCGCTTGACAATCGTCAAATCGACCGGTAGTGTAGCGTGATATCGACTTCGGTAACGGAAAAACGGCGTACCTGCGCTGCCGACTGGCGAATGTACAAAAACTGGTACACCGACGGAGGTGCATCATGGCACGCAAAACCAAATTGATGCTTCGCGTAGAAAAGGAATTCGACCAGCCGTTGGAGCGGTTGCTCCCCGAACTGGTCAACGATCAAGGGTTGACGGCGACGGCCGACACCCTGGGCGTAAGCAAGGCCACGCTGGGCTACTGGATGCTCAAGATGGGCATCAACGTGAAGCGGGTCGCATTGGCCCCGGGTGAAGTCCTGGAAGTCAAGCGCACCAACTAATCGCAACCACGTCGCGGTGTGCGCCCGAGGCCACCCGCGACGCAGGTGACACGTCGACGACCCAAAGGCGAGCGGGTCGGACGGCGCACCGGTTCCTCGCGCAAGCGAGGGACAGCGGAACTCCCCGGCCGGTGGCAAATGGTCGGGGTGTTTTGCTGTCCGACCGGGTCAGAGACATGCGGCGGTGACCCTGACCACGTTGGGTTTGGCAAGATTAAGCACAAAAAGGCGCCCCGATTGGGGCGCCTCGAGCATGCCGCAGGTGGGTGGCAGAGTTATCCGTTGAAAATGCCCTCGGGAAGGAAGGCGGACACCGTGACGTTGGGCAGGTCCACGATGTTGCTGATGCGAAGATCCACGGCAACGCTGCAGATTATGTAGGCCTGCTCAGCCGTCCAGCCGCGCTCCTGCAACAGCGCGATCATGTTCAGGAGGGCATTGCGGGCAGCCAAGGTCAGACTATCTTCGCCCTCCTGGGTGCCGTCAGCGCGTATGGGGTAACCGATGGTGGCGGTGAAATTGCGGGGCGCGGCCCACTCCGGCGGGAGGAAGTACCCCGGGTGTGAGTAGCGCGGGAAGATTATGTTATGCCGCGCTGCCTCGCCCTTATGGATCGCGAAACGGACGGCCGCGGTCGCGCCCATCTCGATGGCGGTTATGCAGACCTCGCCGTCGCCCTGGGCGAAATGGCCATCACCCGCGGAGTACAAACCGCCGGGGACAGCGACCGGGATGAAGAGACGGGACCCGGTGGTGAGCTGTTTGGCGTCGACGTTGCCGCAGTTCTCGCGGGGCGGGATAGTGCGCAGGCCCTCGTTGGCGATCTGACCGCCGTAAGGCACGGCATCCTCCGGGTCGGGCGGCGCGGCGGTGCCGCCACGGTTGACCCAATCGGCCTCGCGGGCGGTCCAGGCCGCGACCTGCGCATGGGACGGAGCGAGGCCGGCGGTGCCCATGAAGGATCCGTCGGGAATGCGGACGCCGGGAATCTTTGCGGAGGTGGCCCAACCACCGGCGATGTCCCAGTGGACCAGGTACGGTTCGGCGTACAGGTCGCGGAGAAAGCCGGAGCCGGGACGACTGCGGGTCCAGCCACGTGGCTGAGCAGTTATGTCAAGGTATTCGATTTCCAGGAGATCACCGGGCTCAGCGCCTTTCACGTAGACCGGGCCGGTGAGAGGGTGGCCAACCTTGGCGTCGAGGCCGGCCATATCCGCCTCCGTCATGTGGGGTTGGATCTGCGAGTCGGAGGCATCGCGGGTCTCGAGGACGACCTCTTCGCCGGGATCAACCTCGACGATGGGCGGGATGTCCGGGTGCCAGCGGTTATGGCCGAATTGCGGTTCTTCCTTGAGGCGCTTGGCGCGGTCGATAGTTACGGTTTGCATGGTGGTCCCTCCTGGCTTGATTGAGGTCAGAATAGCAGGCGGGGCGGGTTTGGCACCCGCCCCGGCAACAGTTTCTGAGAAGGCAAGGGGCGAAGCATGTCCGCCCCCACCGGACTACCGGACGAGTCCCACTACAGGGACCAGTCGTCCGGGATTTCGGGAGTGGGCAGCGGGCGGATCATGACCTCGACAAGGGCAGACTGACCTTCCTCGGTGGCGCGGATGGCGCGCTGGAAAGCCGGTCGGATGTCCTCGGGGTTCTCGACGCGCTCTGAGTAGCAGCCCAGGCCATCGGCGACGACGCTGAAATTACCGCCGAGCACGGCCATCTCCGGGGGCGTGCCGTTGGGGTCTTCCATGCCCATCATGCCGCCGCCGGTGCCGCCGTTGTTGATGACGACGGTGAGGATGGGCAGGCCCATGCGGGAAGCGGTCTCGAGGTCCATGCCGGTCATGCCGAAGGAGGCGTCACCGAGGACGTGGACAACCAGGTGGTCGGGGCGGCCCAGCTTGGTGCCGATGGCGGCGCCGACGGACCAACCCATGGCGGCCATGCCGCCCATCGCCACAAAGTTGCGCGGACGGGTGGTCTGCCAGAAGGGGACCACGTAGCCGCGGCTGCCGCCGGCGTCGTGGAGGGCGATGGTGCGGTCGGGGTCGATTAGCTGCTGGAGCTCGTGGACAACCCGGTAGCCGTTGGTAGGGGTTTCACTGTCAGTGAAGCGTGGCATCCACTCGGCTTCGGACTTCTCGTGGCAGGCGCGGATCTCGTCGACGATCTCCTGTTTCATTCCCCCGCCGTTCGCGCCGATGCGCTGGCGGACGGCGTCGATGATGGCGCGCAATGCCAGCTTGGCGTCAGCGAGCATGGGCAGGTCGACCTGGTAGGTCTTGTTGAGGTCGGCGGGGTCGGCGTTGACGTGGATGATGCTCACGCCGGCCGGGATGGGCCGGCCGTCGGTGCCGTTGGGTTGGCGGAAGGAGTTGCCGACGGCAAGAATGACGTCGGCCCGGCGATTGATCTGAATGGCCGCCGCGGAGGCGTAGCGGCTGCGGGGATAGACGCCGCCACCGAGGGAAAGCGGGTGATTTTCGGGGAAGACACCCTTGCCCATGATGGTGGTCGCCACCGGCATGGAGAGCATCTCGGCGAGCTCGCGGACCTCGTCGGCGGCGCCGGCGCTCATGGCGCCACCGCCGGGGTTGAGGACGGGCAGGCTGGCGCCGACCAGCATATCGGCGGCCCGCTGGACCTCGGCGTCGGACGGGCCGGACTTGCCGGGCGTTCCCACCGGCGTGTAGGCCAGGACGGACTCGTCAGCCTCGGCGGTGAGGACATCCTGGTGCATTTCCAGGACCACCGGGCCGGGCGAGCCGGAGCGCAGGGCGGTGAAGGCGCGGCGCATGACCTGCGGTATGTCCTGGACGCGGGTGAACGAGCCGCGCCACTTGCAGAGGCCATCGAAGATGCTGGCGGAGACCTCCTGCTGCCACTCCTGGCCAAGGTTCCGCATGGGATGCTGGCCCATGAGAAGCAGCACGGGGACGTTGTCGGCGTAGCAGCCGGCGATGCCGGTGAGGCAGTTGGTGGCGCCGGGTCCGGTGCCGGTCATGGCGACGCCGACCTCACCGGTGGCGCGGGCGTAGCCGTCGGCAATCTCGACGCCGAGGCGCTCGTTACGGGCGGCGAAGGGCCGGACCGAGGAGGCGCGCAACGGGCCCCAGAGGGGATTGAGTCCGCCGCCGGCGAACCCGGATATGTAACGTATTCCTTCCTGTTCGAGGGCCCTGACAACGGCTTCGGATCCACGCATGGCTGTACCTCACTCGGTTGTAGGGAGGCCTGCAGTCCTGAGGTTCCGAGACCGCCGCCCCCGTTGGATCGCGGGGTTACGTGGCTGCGCTCAGAATGGCATGGACCGTCGGGCCATCCGGATAGCCGGGATGATAGGGCAGCGCGGGAGATGGGTCAACCGGGGATCATGGCATGGATGGGCAGGATATACGGGATCGGATGGATCAGTTATGTCAAGCAAGTACGTGGGAATGATGTGGCGCCGGCGGGGCACAGGCAAAGACCCCTGCCGACGGGAGAACTCAGGTTGGTGTTGCGGTGGGCTGCCTCCTGGCTATTGAATGACGGCGAAGCGACCACTCGGCAGTCGAGGCTGTGAGGACGCCTGCTCAGATTAGGACGGACATCGCTGTAAGTAGGAGAGCACAGGCGCAGCAATCGCACTGCGGCGGAGCCAATCAACCCGGTATCGTTTCGGGTGGCAGCGCGGCGTGACTATGGCGCGACACCAACCAATACGAGCGGAACGGATGGAACACCCCGGCCCTGACGAACAACGTTCATGAGGTCGCGCTCGAAGTACGGTACTCCCGAGGACATCTCTCGTTCTAATTCCTTCATCGGCAGGATCTCTATTCCCACGTCGATTATTTCCGCAACGTAAAAGCTCAAATGTTTGACAAAAAGGTCATGCGCAACGAAAGCATACTTGCCGAATTGGATTTCGATGGCAACGCGGTCCTTTAGGTAGTCAGTTTGATTGTAGGACAAGATAGGATCGTAGCCGGCGGCTTCAATGCGGTTCCTTTGTTCAGCATCCGAAAGGCCGTAGATACCACGAAGCAATTTCTCGTCGGGAGCGACATAGAAAGAATTCCGGCGTTCTCCCCAACCCCTGGATTTGAACTCCGCCTTGAAAGCGTCGTTCATATCTTTCGGGGAGTACAACAGTTTGCCGGGCATCGTCCGTTCGCGAGAAACCTTAGTCCGACACTCCTCTGCATCCACTTTGGTGATGACGTTCTTGACCTCGTCCCAAAGCCCGCGATGATGAACCAGCAAGAATTCTTCGCCGTTCAGGTGCGAATAGATGGATTTGATCTGCATCATTGTCCACCGTTACGCTGATTAGGATCGTAAATCGGTTTGCCCATTGGACGGGTGCGCAATCGTCCTTGGCGTAGTTGTCGTACGCGCTCGGCTGCGATATCCACGTATTCCATGACATTGTCACAACCGTAACCGACACGATCATGCATCAACGCAGCAACCACAGACGAACCCACTCCCATGTACGGATCATAGACGCGATCCCCGGGCTCAGTCATCGACAAGACTAATCGCTCCACCAATTCAACGGGAAATTGGCACGGATGGATTGTCTTTTCGGGGTGGTTATGCTTGACGTTTGGAAACTCCCAAACATCGCTGGGGTTTTTACCCTTCGGATTGCCCGATAACTGGCCAACATGCGGGCCTTTGAAATGGCGTTTATTGGGATATTTCGACGGTACCCTGATAGCATCCAGGTCCCAGGTATAGTCGTCACATTTGGTCCACCAATTGATCGTTTCGTAACGGCCAGACAGTCGCTTACTGCTGTGCAATCCATGCCCGAAGTGCCAAATGATGCGGTTACGCAATCTCATGCCGAGGTCCTTGAAAATTGGATAGAAAACGGTATCGAGTGGGATGATCTCTCCGTTGGCGACAAAATTGCCAACTTGCCAACAAATTGACCCCTTCGGGTGCAGTACGCGCACACATTCCTCGATGACTAGTTCCTGCTCCGCCAAGTAATCATCGATCGCTCGGCGAGATTCGTACGATTTTCCGAGATTATATGGCGGCGATGTGACCACCAGCTTGATGCTCGCGTCTGCGATGCTCCGAGTAAACGAAAGGGTGTCTTCGCAAACGATCAAAAGTTGCTCATCCCTGACAGCACGATAGTGATAAGACTGATTCGGCACCAATCGATGTTGGTATGCGAAACCCGAATCGCCTCGTGGTTCTGCTATAGCCCCAGGGAGGTCGTTAATTTCATATGACATTGCGCTGTCTTACCTGAGCACGTCGCAATACAAAGTGACCGTATAGCGCGTGATTTAGCATATAGGACGGATGTGCCGATTCTAACAGTAAACGATCCCGCCATCAATTTCAGACGCGTCGTAGCTCAGCAGCGGGGAGGCCGACCGAATCCCTTTGTCGTGTGTTGGGGATCAGGGTGCGCTGTAGGGGATCGCCCGGTAAATCTCTGTTCGCTCTTTGTGAGCGACGCATATGGTAGGCGGGATACCGATGCTGGTCAACGGACCGTCGTCACATGGAAAGGACGTTTGTTGACCGGCCGGCGGGCTGTGGGTATCATCGGCGCTACTTGGCGGGCGGGTTGCTTGCCGATTTTATGTAACGCATTTCAGGAGACCACCATGCCGCAGGCTCATGAGTTGATTGTGCAGTTTCTGGAGGAGGCGGGGATTGACGCCGTGTTCGGGATACCGGGCGGCGGGACGGGGCAGATTTTCACCAACCTGGTGGGGAAGGAACCTGCCATCAACACGTACCTGGCGCGGCACGAGCAGACCGCAGCGATCATGGCCGACGCCTACGCGCGGGCCACCGGGAAGCCGGCGGTGATCATGGGCCAGGGGCTGTTCATGGGGTCGAACGCCGCGTTCGGGATCATGGAAGCAATGCTGAGCAGCAGCCCGATGCTGGTGCTCACGGACACGTCGGACGGCGGCGTGGGGCAGCATCCAGCGAACCAGTCCGGGGCCGGCGAGTACGGGAGCATCGACCTGCACAACATCTTCCGGTCGATGACCAAGTACACGACGCTGGCGACGTCGCCCAAGGAGGCGGCGCTGGGGGCGCAGTTGGCGATCAAGCACGCGATGAGCGGCCGGCCGGGTCCCGCGTGCCTGCTGATGCGTTCGGCGTCCATCGGAGGCGAGGTTGACCTGGAGTCGCCGCCGTTCATCCACGACACGGCGGGATACCTGAACACGGCCAAGCCGCAGGCGGCGCCGGCGGACATCGAGAAGGCGGTCGAAATTCTGTCGCAGTCGCGGCGGCCGGTGATCGTGGCGGGCAACGGCGTGCACATGGCGCGGGCGCACGGGGTGCTGCAGCAGTTGGCGGAGCAGTGGAACGCGCCGGTGGCGACCAGCTACAAGGGGAAGTCGGCCATCGCGGAGACGCACCCGCTGTCGGTGGGCATGGTTGGGGTCTACGGACAAGAGGCGGCGAATCGGGCGGTGGGCGACGCCGACACCGTGCTGGTCGTGGGGGCGAAGCTGAGCCCGCAGGACACGGTTCGGGAACGGCCCAACACGTTCAACCCGCGGGGCCAGCGGATCATCCAGATCGACATCGACGACCGGAACGCCGGCTGGACCTTCCCGGTGGAACTGGGGCTGATCGGCGACGCGGGGAGCATCCTGGGGCAACTGGTGGACGCGTCGGCGGATGCATCGGCATCGACGGCGGGCGACCGGAGCGAGTGGGCCGGCGCGCTGCCAGGACGGAAGCGGGACGCTGAGTTCTATGAGGACGCGGGACTGCACACCGATTCGTCGCCGGTGCTGCCGCAGCGGGTGGTGCGGATCCTGCAGGAGACGATGCCAGCGGACACGGTGTACGCGCTGGATGCGGGGAACAACCGGACGTGGATGGCGCACCTGTTCCAGTCGCAGCAGGCGCACACGTTCTTCTGCCCGGGCGGCACGGCCGGCATGGGCTGGGGATTGCCGGCGTCGGTGGGACTGCAGGTGGCGTATCCCGGGCGGCCGGTGGTGTGCGTGACCGGCGACGGCGGGTACATGATGACGGTGAACGCGCTGTCGACGGCGATGCAGTACAACCTGCCGATCATCTGCGTGGTGTTCAACGACGGAGCGCTGGGCATGGTGCGCCACCACCAGGAGCCGGGGCAGTACATCGCCTCCGAGTTCGCGGAGACGGACAATGCGGCGGTGGCGCGCGGTTTCGGGTGCTTCGGCGTGCAGGTGGCGGACTCGCGTAACCTGGCCGACGCGCTGCGGGACGCGCGGGCGTCGGGCCTGCCGGCGGTCGTGGACGTGCTGATCGACCGGGGGCCGAGTCCGGACGACTGGCGGGCGGACGCGCGGCGGTCGGGGGAGACATAGGACTTGCGTCGATGCACAGGATGGACGGGATTTTTCGATCCTGATTTTGGGTGAAAGGGGCGAATGGATATTCGCCCCTGCGATTGATCGGGGGAGCCGTTGGGGGATCGCTGGAGGTCATTCAGCACCGAAGAAGCCAAGGCGCTTCGGGATGTGCGGCTGGGGCTCGTAGGATGCGGATGCGGGTCGTGCAGCACCATCGCCGGCATGGAGTTTGGCCTTGAGGGCAGGCAACTGAGGTCGGGTAGGAAGGACAATCCGGTGCACCATTATCTTTCCATGCGGGCGTTTGCCATTGACCGGATAGCCGGCGGTGGGATGGGATCGTTCGCGTTCGAGGGTTATCTGACCATCATTGCGCTGGTGCTGAGGTTGGCCATGTTGCCTCAGGGTCCACAGGACTATGACGACAGTTACGTGGCCGACGTGAGAAGCGACGCAATGAAGATTGCCGATGAGAATGGGATCGGTCCGGGTTTGGGATACGGCCTGGATATGGAAGCGATACGCGAGTACGTAGGGGCGAACGCAGGCTAGGCGTTCGCCGCACGAGCAAAGAGGGAGAACACCGATGGATTTCTGGAATGATACGCAGCTGGCTTCGATTGACCGGATGCTGAACCCGCGATCGATTGCGGTGGTGGGGGCGACGCCTCGGATGCAGTACGGCGGGCGGTTCGTGGCGTCCGCGATGGGCGCGATGGAGAATGGGGTCAGCGTGTATCCGGTGAACCCGCGCTACGAAGAGGTGCAGGGGTTGCGGTGCTATCCGTCGGTGTCGGCGCTGCCGGAGGCGCCGGACGTGGTCGGCGTCGTTGTGCCCTACCACGCGGTGCTGGACACGCTGCGCGAGAGCCACGAGAAGGGCGCGAAGTCCGCCATCGTGATCTCGGCGGGGTTCTCCGAACGAGCCGTCGATGACCGGCGGGACCTGCAGGCCGAACTGGGGCAGTTCGCGCGGGAGTCGGGTATGCGGGTGAGCGGGCCCAACTGCCTAGGGCTGGCGAACCTGAAGGACGACATCTGGGCCAGCGCAGGCTCGCGTGGAGCGGGAGGACTGAGCGGGCCGATCGGGCTGGTGTGCCAGAGCGGGGCATCGGCGTTCGGGCCGTTCCTGACGCGGGCGGTGGACGAAGGCATCGGGTTCACGTACATCGTGTCGACGGGCAACGAGGCAGACCTGGACTTCTGCGACTTTGCGCGGTACCTGCTGGACGACGACGACACACGGGTCATCGCCGGCTTCGTGGAGGGTTTCAAGGACGGCCGCAAGTTCCTGGAAGTGGCGCGGATGGCGGCGGAGCGCGGGAAACCCATCGTGCTGATCAAGATCGGGCGTTCCGACCTGGGATCTCGGGCGGCGGGTTCGCACACGGCGGCGCTGACGGGAGTGGACGAGGCCTACGAGGCGGCGTTCGCGCAGTACGGCGTGATACGGGTGCAGGACTACGACGACCTGCTGCAGGTGTCCAACATGATGGCAAGGTGCCCACGCCCTTCGAAGCGGGGGGTTGCCGTGGTTTCGCACTCGGGCGGGATCAGCAGCCTGACCGCGGACATGTTCGGGCAGGCCGGGCTGGATCTGCCGCCGCTTTCCGACCGGGCGCAGGACGGGATCAACGACATCCTGAAGGGGTTCGGATGGGCAGCCAACCCGTCGGATGTGACCGGGTTCGCCAACAGCGACGATTTCCCGGCGATCATGTCGTTCATGGCGGAGGACGAGGACGTGGGCACGCTGGTGGTGGCATCGGCGGGCGCGGATCCGCAGGCGACGCAGGTTATCGCCCAGCGGGACGCCAGCGGGATGCCCGTGGCGTTCCTGTGGACGGGCACGCGGGGCGCGCAGTCGGGTCTGCCGATGCTGCGTCAGGCCGGGATTCCGGTGTTCTACGTGCCCGACAAGCTGGCGGCCGGCGTGCGATATCTGAACGACTACCACGACTGGCGGGAACAGCGGCTGGCGCGGGGGTTCGGATCAGCCGGCGAAATGACGAGCGAACAGGCCGAAGCTGCCAGGGCATTGGGTCGCGGCGGGGCATTGTCCGAGTACGACAGCAAGGGGCTGATCCGGGCGTTCGGCGTGTCGACCACACAGGAGGAGGTCGCGGCCGATGCCGAGGCGGCGGTGGTGGCGGCGGAGCGAATCGGGTACCCGGTGGCGCTGAAGGTGAATTCGGCGGACATTCTGCACAAGACGGAGGCGGGGGCGATACGGCTGGGATTGGGTGACGCCGATGCGGTTCGGCGGGCCTTCCGCGAAGTCACCGCCAACGCGACGGCTTACGACGCTAATGCGCGGGTTGACGGAGCGTTGGTCCAGGAGATGGTTTCCGGCGGTGTGGAGACCATAGTGGGCGTGTCCTACGACGCGCAGTTGGGGCCGGTGCTGCTGTTTGGGACGGGCGGCGTGATGGTTGAGGTGTACAACGACGTGGCGCTGCGGCTGTGCCCGATCACGCGCGCGGATGCGCTGGATATGATCGACGAGGTCAAGGGGGCACAACTGCTGCGTGGGTTCCGGGGAGCGCCGGCGGCGGACGTGGACGCGCTGGCGGACGTGCTGGTGAGCGTTTCGCAGATGGCGGCGCAGCTGGAAGGTTCACTGGGTGAACTGGACATCAACCCGCTGATGGTTCTGCCGGCTGGTGAAGGCGTGAAAGCTGCAGACGCGCTGGTGGTTGGCGCTGGATAGCGCAGCGACGGTGGATCCGGCCGAAGAAATCGAACATCTCGCGCCAGCGCTGCGTTCGGACCGGTCGCTGGCCGAAAGGTTCCGGAGGTTCGCCGCTGAGGAATGTTCGGAGGCATCGGACGAAGGGGCCGGCTCCCGGACCTACGAGATACTATCCGAAGCGGTGGCCGTCGACCCGGCTCTGAAAGGCCTGGCGCGCAGGTGCCGCGTTGGCCAGCCGATACCCAACCTGTTCTTTGCGGCCGTCAAGCGGACGGCCGCGTTCTTCCCCGGCTCCGGACTGGCCGAACATTACCGTCGGATTGCAGCAGGAGATGGGCCGACGGCGGGCTTGGAACAGGCTTTTACGGAGTTTGCGCGGGCGCATCGGGACCAGATTGTCGGGTATCTGGAATCGCGCATGGTGCAGACCAACGAGGTTGGTCGGTGCGCTTACCTGTTGCCCGGTTTCCTGACCATTGCCGCAGAGAACCCGGGCCTGCCCTTGGCGTTGCTGGACGTAGGAGCCAGCGCCGGCCTTAACCTGAACTGGGACCAATACCGGTATCGGTACTCGACCGGCGATGAATTCGGGCCGGCCAATTCCAGAGTCGTGATCGAGTGCGACGCCAGGAACGGGTTGCCGGAATTGCCCACGGCCTTCCCCGAGGTGAGTTTCAGGGTCGGGATCGATCTGGCTCCGGTGAACTTGGGAGACGACGAAGAATACCGGTGGATGCAGGCTTTGGTCTGGCCAGAACACCGGGAACGCGCGGCCGCGTTATCCTCCGCAAGGGACGTCTGGATACATTCGCGGCCTACGGTATTGCAAGGCGACACCGTGGAACTGCTGCCAACTACGCTGCGGGACATACCGGAAGATTCCGCGCTGTGCGTGTTTCACTGCCACACGCTGAACCAGTTTCCCGCTGCGGCGCGGGAGCGGTTCGCGGACATCCTGCGGACAGAGTCGATGGAGCGTGTCGTATATCACATTCCGTCGGAGGGTGAACGGGTCTCGCTACGGAAGATTGTCGGGGGAACCGCGGAGACCCTGCTCACAGCGCGCAGGCAGGTACACGGCAAATGGATCGCATGGGATACTGATATAAGGGTATCCGCTGAGTAGAAAATAGCCTGCGGCACGAATTTGACACCGCTCAATGGCGAGGACCCGCCCCCGGCCGGAATGGCGGAGCGCGCTAACCGGTCAACGGGACCAGGTCTTTACGGCGATCACAGTGGCGCACAACAGTGAGGCGATGCAGAAGGTGGGCGTGGCCGCTAGTGACACTGCGTCCCATCCGGGTAGAAGCGACATGACGGCGATCCCGAGGCCGGCAGATCCGCCCACAACGAGGCCACCCAAAATTGAGGTGGCCAAAACGTTGGTGTACCACGGTCTGCCCTCCTCGGTGTGGAGGGCGGAGGCCGTAATTCGCGCGATGGAAACTGAAAGAATATGGTTCATCGTTCCTGGAGGACTTCTCCTGAGAGTTGGTTGATTCGATAGAGGCGAACGAGGACAGCGGCGCCAGTGCGGTCGGGGTCGCGGTCCAGTTCACCCTGGACCGTGCGGGACATGACGTTGTCGCGGATGGCGCCTTCCCGGTACATGGTGGCCGTGCCGTAGAAACGCAGGTTGACCCGTTCGGTGGGATGACGATAGAAGAGCACGACTTTGGAGCCGTTCTCGATATTGGCAGCGGAATTCCGCCAACCGCGCTCCCAGAAGGCCAGAGTCTCACGGTCGAACACGAGGACGCTGCCTCGCATGCTGATCTGCGGCTCGCCATCCGGGGACACGGTGGCGATGAACATGGGGCAGCGGTCAGCCAAAGCGTTGTCGATACGGCGACGGAGTTCATCGTCGATGTGGATCATGGAAAACTCCTCAAGGATCCGGCGGGATGCGGAGCCGTTTTGAGGAACTTGCTCCCGGCCCGTCGAATGGCCCCTATAGAATACCCGACGAAACGCCGGAGGGTGAGCGTAATCTCTCGTACGTACCCGCTCCCATAAATCGTCAGAACCAGGATTTACGGGATTTTATGATTGGGCAGGGTTGGGAGATCTCCGTCACAGTACGGTTCAAATCCTGATAATCCTCAAATCTTGGAAAGCCTGATTCTGACGTTGCCCCGCCACAAACCAAGTGCGGGCGAGAGCCAGACCCGGATTGACGGGCTATCGCTAGCCCATCCAGCACAAACGGAGTGTACAAGGGGCGAAAGCTAGCCTATCACCGGTATCGAGGAGTCGAAAGAAGCCTCTGCGGCGGCCAGAGCAGCCTGCTTCTCGGCGTCACGGGCGGCGCAGGCAGCACTCATCGCCAACACATCCTTGGCCCACTCGTCCACGGGCACGTCGATCATGCGCCCCGCGAAGGGAGCGGCGGCAGTACCGGCGGCCAACGCCTGAGCAAATACTTCGCGCACCTGCGTGTAGTAGTCGACCAGCGACTCCGTTGGCGTGTAGGCCTCGTTGACGGGGTCGATCCAACTGGGGTGTCCGCAGACCATGCCCTTGAAGCCCAGGTTACGCGAGTCGGTGGCAATCTGAGTCATCGTTTCGTGGGAGATCTGGCCGGTCTGCACACCCATCGGATCGGCAACGGCGATGGGCTGCACGCCGGCGGCCGTGGCCTCGATACACAGGCGGCCGCGGGCGAACACGAAGGCGTCGTGCTCGGAGGACTGGGTGATACCAAGAGAGGCAGCGAGGGCGGCCTCGTCAATGCCGACCTGCCTGACGCGGGGGGAGGCGGTGATGATTTCGCGAATATGCCAGATGCCGGCCGCGGTCTCGATGGATGGCGTAATTTCGAGGGAGCCACGGGTCACGCCGTGTATTTTTTCCAGGTCCGCCAAAATCGCATCGGCCTCCGCCACCTGATCCGCGGCCTCGACACCGGGAAGCACTATTCCGGTCAACGCCGGCCCAATGGCTGCATTGCTGTCGGCGTAAACGAAGTCGGCGTTGACGCGCACGAATACCTGCGCTCCGCCCTTGCCGGCGAGAGCCACGGACTGACGGAGGGTTTCGCGAACCCGGGCGAGTTCGGCGGCGGGAGTGCCGTCCTGCAGGTCTACGGTGACGGCGTCAGCGTGGCGCGTCCAACTGCGCACGACCATCCGTGATTGGACCGCCGGCACGACAAGGTTGGAGCGTCGTACGAGGATCGACATATTGGACAGCTCCCGGTCAGCCGGGGGATTCCGCGGCCTCGGCGGCGTTCACGCGGGCAACCGCCTCGGCTTTCTCCTGGTCGCGTTCCTGGCACCGGGATCGCCATTGTAGCAATTCTTCAGCCCGCGCGGCTTCGTAGCGATCAATCACGCGGTGGCGGCCAAGGTACGAGTCAGCCGCCATGGGGCGGGGTGATCCCTCCCGATCCACGGAAGCGACGTCGACCTGCACCCAAGTCTCCCCGGTACGGTCCAGCTTGCGGTACTCCTGGAGAACCCACATGGCGTCCGAAATCTCATCGTCGGTGGCCGCGAAGCCACGGATTTGCGGTTCGACAACGGCCGGATGCAGGCCACCGCCGATGCGGAAGCCACATTTTCGCGCCGCGTCGGCTTCGGCGAAAGCGCGGTCAGGATCGCTGACGCTGCCGGTTATGTTAGGCGTGAACGGGACCGCATGGGGCTCGCGGCCCGCAGCGCGAGCCGCGAGTTCGACCTCGCCCTTACCGTAAACGAACTGGTCGAAGCCCACGAACATCTCGACGCCGAGGTCACGGGACATGTCGTAGCCGGAGGCGCCGCCGAAGTCCATCACCCGGGAACTCGCGGTGACGATCTCGTAGGCGTTGGCGACGCCGACTGCGGTCTCGATGTTGGCGCCGATTTCCACGGTGCCGGGCCGGATGCCACGTTCGGCTTCCAGGCGAGTGATGATTCCGTCCATCCGCTGAATTTCGTGGGCGTACTCCGCCTTGGGATAGTTGACCATCATCAGCCCGGGCCAAACGACGGCGTTGAGGTCCGCCTCCATCAGGTCGTGGTTGATGCGACATACGGCGTCGGCGCCGCCCTTGTTGACGACGGAGATGGATTCACGGATCAGGTTGCGGGCAACGTCCTTGAGACGGGGAGGGACCGAGTCCTCCAAATCCATGTTGATGTAGTCGCAGCCGCGATGCCAGGCGTTGTTGATAAAGCGCGGGGTGACAACGGGCATGGTCAGGCCGGACCGCTTCAGTCGCCGTGGTGTGCTGGCCATGGGGAACTCCTATGGAACGGGCATGGGAATGCCTTCGACAGCGGCGGCCTTCGAACGGTCGCGGGTCGAACAGGCTTCGGCCAAAGCAATCGTATTGGCGGCCTGGCGAACGATGTCCGGTGTGAGGACGCGATCATCCACCAGGACCACGGCGCCAGTGCCGGAGGCGGTGGCCGACGCATAGGCCTCGCAAAGACCGTGCGCTGCCGCGACATCGGATTCGGGTGGGGTGAATCCCGCGTTCAAGGGAGGCACCTGATCGGGCTGCACGCAGAAAGAGCCGTGGAAGCCGATGGCGCGTCCACGCTGGGCAGCGGCGAGAGTGTTCGCGGGGGTAGCGAGCAGGCCGCGGTCGGGGAAACGCCACCACGCGCCTAGCGGAACGGTTCCGGTGGCCGATGCCAGAGTGACCAATCGCTGCATCAGGTACTGCATGAGATGGATCTCGCCCGAGGGTTCCGGCCGCAGGTCCATGACCAAGTCGGCGCGGCCCAGCGAAAGCCCCCAGGTGCGCGAACTGGCGGTGGCGACCTCATACCCGTTGTGGTTGCCCAGGGCAGTTTCCAGGCAGAGGACCAATTCAACGCTGCCGGGCAGCATACCGCGGCGACTTTCCAGGTCGGAGATGATGGCGTCGATGGCGGCAACCTGCTCCGGAGTTTCGGCGCGGCTCACCACGATGCCGTCAAGCCCGGGCCACACGGAGGCGCTGAGATCCGCGAGCATCAACTCGGGGTCGATCTGGACAAACACCTCGGCGCCGGTGGATTTGGCTGGAACCAGTAACTCCGACAACGACTCGCGAGCCGCGGGTTTGCCGGCTTCGGCCACGAACTCGGCCAGGTCCAGGACGATGACGTCCCCGCCAGCCGCTGGGGCATCCGAGACACGCTCGGAGTGTGAGACAGGGCAGAGTAACCAGGAGCGACGAACTTTGGGAGAGCCGGTCATGGAGGATACCCGTGCGTCAATGAGGAATGAACGGCGGCATTATGTTGTATAATGCCGCCGATTCGATAAGGGTCGGAAGGTTTGCCGGAAAAGTGCCGTGAATTATATGTGAGTCGGCCCGGTGTGGCAACATGACTGGACCGCGTTGTGAAGTTTACGGAGCCGCCAACGAATGACCAATCCGACGTGACTCTTCCAGCCTCCCGGGCCTTAACCAAGTTGCGCGGTTGCAAAAAGGTTCGCTAAAAGGCGACTCATCGCCGGCAGGATTAGAGTTGTCGCGGAACGCCGACTGCCACTGCCGACCCTGCGCCTGAAGGCGCACATCTCTACCACCCACGATGCGCCGGCTAATCCTGGCGGGCGCGCCCAGTCCACCCGATCCGAACGATCAGTCGTTCCCGGATCGACAGGAGCAATCTCCAAAATGGCCGCTAGTTTGGAAATCCACGATCTGTTCGATGAGGGACAGGTACAGGTGCGACTGGTAGAAGCGTCGGGCGAGGCGCGCGAAACGCCACCCGTGGGCTTCGGCATCGACCTCTCCGACGAGGAACGCGCAGCGCTGGACCGGTACCACACCGAATTTCGACGCGGGACGCAAGGGGGAATCGCTCAGATTGAAGCGGTCGAACTGGCCATGCGCAACCTGGGACGACTGCTGTTCGAGTCGGCCTTCGGCGCGGAAAGCGAAGGCCGCGCGTTGCTGGACGAAGTGATGGGCCGCGACGAACGTGGGGTCCTTACGATCGTGTCCACGCGGCCGGAGTTCATGTCGCTGCCCTGGGAGCTGATGAACGACCCGTCGCTGGGATATTTCATCAACGGGCTGGTGGGAGTGGTGCGTCAATCCTCCACCCGGGCGCCGGACGACGGTGCGGAGGTGGCTGAGGAAGACACGCTGCAAGTGCTGATGCTTTCCCCGAGCCCGTTGGCTCTCGGGGCGCCTGGTTCGGGGCCACTGATGGCGGAACCGGCGGCAGCGGGAGCCAGCCTGGCCGAAGCGACGGTGGCCGCGCTGGAGGGACTCAACGTCCAGGTGTCGCTGGACCATCCGAGGCCGGCCACGCTGAACGCGCTGGAGGGCCTGCTGGAACGCAGCCCAAATCATTACCACGTAGCCCACGTTGATGGAGCCACCCTGGGCGACGGCGGGACGATCATCCTCGAGCAGGAAGACGGCAGCC
This sequence comes from SAR202 cluster bacterium bin87, assembly GCA_002238825.1. Classification (GTDB taxonomy): domain Bacteria; phylum Chloroflexota; class Dehalococcoidia; order Lucifugimonadales; family UBA3495; genus Bin87. The sequence goes on from MPNC01000005.1 coordinate 36,412, forward strand.
CTGATTCCATCCCCGCGGCTGACTTGGGGAGCGCTCTGGCTTCCGGAGGCGTCAACGTGGCGCTGATCACCGCTGGGGTCCAGGAAGAGTTTCCGGCGATGGCAGGATGGGCAGAGGCGGCGCTGGCGATCGCAGACGCCGGCGTGGCCCAGGTGGCGGTTCTGCCGGCTCCGATGCATCCTGATGCCGGTGAAGGGGCGATCGCGACGTTCTACCGCCGCATCGCGCAGGGAAACACGGTGGCAGAAGCCGTGTCCGCGATCAGGCGTGGGCTGATGGACACGCCGGAGCGGGTCACGATGTACGGCCGCCGCGTGTTCTGGGACTGGCACCTGCCCGGGGTCTACCAGTCGCGCAACCACCAGCCGCCCGTGATCACACAGCTTCAGCCGGACCCGCTGGCGGCGCCGGTGATCCATCCCGAGGAAGCGCCCACGGATGACCTGCAGATCCCGGTGGCCGGTCAGTTTGGATTGGTGGGCCGGCAAGCGGAACTGCGGCAACTGGAAAGGGCGTTGAAAGCGCACTCGGTGGTGCACCTGTCGGGCGACACCGGCGTGGGCAAGACGGAACTGGCGCTGGCGCTGTGCCGCTGGTTCCTGAAGCCGGCTCGGATCGCCTATCCGGGCGGCGTGTTCTACGCGGCGTTCGAGACGTCGCAGCCGGCCGGCCTGGAGCGGGTAATCCACGAGATCGGCACGGCGGTGTCGGGCCTGGATTTCGCCGACATGCCGGCGGAGCAACAACGGCGGTGGGTAACGGCGTACCTGCACGAAAACGCCTCGCTACTGGTTTGGGACAACGTCGAAAACGTGGCCGGCTTTCCCGACGGGGTTCCCGGCCTGTTGGGCGACGAAGAGTTGCCGGACTTGGCGGCGTTCCTCGGTGAGGTGACCAGCGGGCCGGTGGGGACGAATGCGCTGCTGTTGGGCAGAAGAGCCAACGAGGAATGGGTTTCGACGCCGCACGCCTCGCTGACGCTGGAGGGACTGGCCGGGGCCGACCGGTTGGCGTTGACCGCCCGGATCATGCACCAGGCGGAGGTGCCCGCCTCGCGCGTCGCCGCGGATTTCGTTGATCTGCTGGACCTCCTGGACGGGCACCCGTTGGCGATGCAGATCGCAATACCGCCGGTGAAGGACGTTCCGGCGGCGGCGGCAGTGAGCGAGATAGCGCGGCTGATAGATAGCGGGCCGGAAGGCGCGGAGGCGGGCCGGGGATCGACGCTGACCGCAGCGATGGAGTATTCGTTCTCGCGGATGTCGCGGCGCAACCGGACGCATCTGCCGTTCCTTTCGCTATTCCAACGCCGGGTCATGCTGGACGTGCTGTCACACATCACAGAGGAGAGGGCGTACGGGCAGATCATGGGCGACGATCTCACCGCCGGGGCGACGCGCAGCCTGCTCTCGCCGGAAGGCGGGATGCAATCCTCGGGTCGTTCGTACGCGGCGTGCCGAACCATGTTGCGGGCGGCGCAAGCCGCCGGGTTCCTGGAATCGATCTCGCCCAGCGTTTACCAGATCAACCCGTCCATGCCGTGGTTCCTGGGGCGGAAACTGGGACGGCAAGTATCCGGCAACGGAATACAGCAGCTGGAAATGGAGTTCGTCCGCGTGTACGCCGACACGGCGGACTACTTTATGGAAAGCCTCTACGAGAACCAGGACACCGGTGTCACGGCGGTGCTGGCGGAGGAAGGAAACCTGACGCAGGCGCTGGGTCTGGCGCTGGAATACCGGCAGTGGGATAACGCCCAGGTGCTGTTCCAACCGTTGGCGCAGGTCTACCGGATGCAGAAACGGTTCCCCGAATTGCGGCGGCTGCGTGGGCAGTTGCTGGACACCATCGGGCATACCGCCGGCGAAGCGGACGGCAACGGGGCCATCGAGTTCTGGCAGTATCTGCTGGGAACCGACGCTATGGAATCGGTGGAGCGGATGGACCTGGAACGGGCCGACCTGTTCAACCGCCAGCTTTTGGACTACCTGCTGGAACTGCCGGATGGCGAAACGGACCCGCGCACTGCGGCCGTCTACCACCAGAACGGCCTGATCGCCACGCGGAGGGGTCAATACGACACCGCTTCCGAGTGGCTGGAGCGGGGACTGGAAATCATCGACGGTGGTGAGGACCAGGAGTCCATCGCCGACGCGTGTTTTGCCATCGGACAGGTGCGACACCACCAACGCCAGTACGGCGCCGCCAAGGAGTGGTACACGCGGGCGTTGGACATTCACCAGCGGCTGCCCGATTACGAGGAGATGATCAACGACTTTCGCGCGCTGGGATCGGCTTGCCACCTGCGGTTCGAATACGACGAGGCGAGGAGCTGGTACCACCGGGCGCGGGAAATGGTTGAAGAGAACCGTGACGAGGAAACGGCGGTTTACATCTTCCACTCCCTGGGAACGGTGGACCACTCGGAGTACCTGTTCGAGGATGCCCAATCCTGGTACCAGCAGGCGTTGGGCCTGAGCGACCGCTTGGGCATGACCGAGCAGATGATCGTCGAGTTTCATCACCTGGGCACGCTGGCGCAGGCGCGTGGCATCCTGGACGAGGCCGACGAGTGGCTGCGGGTCGCGATGGAGTACCGCGAAGAGATGGGCGATCTGCGGGGCGTCGGCGTCGAGGCTCGGCAACTGGGAGTGGTTCACCACGAGCAGGGGGACTTGGAACAGGCGTATCACTGGTACGACCAGGCCCGGATCGCTTTTGAGAGCGTGCGCGACGTGCTGCGGGCGGCGCGAACCTACGGTCAGCTGGGCATGGTTGAAGAACAACGCGGAAATCTTCCCGACGCCCTGGAATGGGTGGCGCGCACCTATCAACTGGCGGCGGACCACCAACTGCCCATGATGGTGCAGGTCAAGGCGCACCTGACGCGGCTCAAGGAGCAGATGGGCGAAGAACCCTTCGCGCAATGGTGGCGGGACAACATCGGAGTGGAACCGCCGACGGATCTCGACGTGGACGCGAGCGCAGTCTTCTGACCGGTATGGGCAGGTATGGACACGATGAACGGGATGGTGCGCCGGATTCTGGGATTCACTGACATCGGCGAATTTGCCCGGTGCGCATTCACGGAGGCCATGACCCAAGAAGGGCGGGTTTCCCGCTGGCGCGAGGATGACAGTTGCCCGGGACAATAGAAATGGCATCGCGGGAATGCAAACAGACTCTCGGATGCAATGACCGGCATAAGGGGATCGAAATGCGCGGGTGGGTGTTGGGAAGTGACGTTGAGGATCTGCCGAGGCTGAAACGAGGTGCGAGGACATGGCGCTAGTCAGACTGGAAGTTACTACGAGGAAGCCGTTCGCTGGAGGCCAAACTTTCGGCGCCACGGGCGGTTACGAGCGAATCGACGGAGTCGCGCACTTCGCAGTGGATCCGTCGCATCCCGACAACACCGCAATCGCCGACATTGGGCTGGCGCCGCGAAACGGCGAAGGGCTCGTCGAGTTCTCTTCCGATTTTCGGATTATCAAGCCGGTTGACAACGATCACGGCAACGGCCGGCTGCTGCTGGACGTGCTGAACCGAGGCAAGGAACTGGCGCTGAAAAACCTGAACAGCGCGCCGGACGGGCCCCCCGATGCCGACCCGCATCCGGGCAACGGCTTCCTGATGCGGCAGGGCTACAGCATGGTGTGGTGCGGCTGGCAACACGACGTGCCGGACGCGCCGGGACTGTTCCGGTGCAACGTACCCAACGCGCACAATCCTGACGGTTCGCCAGTCTCGGGCAAGATCGTGGTCTCTTTCCAACCGCTGGCGCAGATCGACACGCAGTTCCTCTCCGACCGGGATCACAGGCCGTATCCCACCAATCACCTGGAAAGTTGGGATTCCGTCCTCACGGTGCAGGAGCACGAGGATGGGCCGGAGACGGTCATCCCTCGCGAAAAATGGGCGTTCGCGCGCCTGGTGGACGGTCGCAAGGCGCCGGATGCGGCCCACGTCACCCTGGAAGGGGGATTTGAGGCCGGCAAGGTGTATCGGGTGGTATACGAGACCTCCCACGCGCCGGTGATCGGACTGGGGCTGCTGGCGACGCGGGACATTGTAGGGTGGCTGAGGCATGGAAAGACGGACGGCGCGGGCACGGCCAACCCGTTGGCCGGCGCCCTGGGTCGGGCCTACGCCTACGGACGCAGTCAAAGCGGGCGTTTCCTGCGGCAGATGCTGCACCTTGGTCTGAACCGTGACGAAGAGGGCAGGATCGTCTTCGAGGGAATCCTGCCCAACGTGGCCGGCGGCAAAATGGGCGAGTTCAACGTCCGGTTCGGGCAGCCGTCGAGCCTGTCCAACCGGAGCGTGAACAACCTGCCGCCATTCCTGGACCTGGAACCCGGCGGCGCGGATGGCGTACTTGCGGAGGTGACGCGTCGGGGCGTGGCGCCCAAGGTGATCTACACCAACACGTCGTCAGAATACTGGGGCGGGCACGGAGCCCTGGCCCATGTCACCGCGAACTGCGAAAAGGACGCCGCGCTGCCCGAAAACGTGCGGTCCTGGCTTTTCTGCGGAACGCAGCACGCTCCGGCCAACCTGCCGATCTCGGACACCAACCCGGATTCGGGAGCAAGGGGCACCCATGCGCTGAACTACGTGGACTATCGCCCGCTGATGCGGGCGGCACTGGGGCAACTGGACAATTGGGTTACCCATAACGAACCCCCACCGGCTGATGGGTATCCCAAATATGCAGACGATACCATCGTTGAGGCCGGGAAGTTGGCGGAACTCTTCCGCGCCCTCCCGGGAGTGGAGTTCCCCGAGCACCATAAGGTCATGCGCCATCTGGACTTCGGGCCGGATCGGGCCGTCCCTACGGTGATTCCGCCGGCGGTTGGCGATGCGTACCCGTCGCTGGTGTCCGCAGTGGATGCTGACGGCAACGAGGTGGGCGGCATCCGGCTGCCGGCAATTGCGGTGCCACTGGCAACCTACACCGGATGGAACGTTCGCCACGCTGACATCGGCGGGCCGGGACAGGTCCTATCGCCGGGCGGCACTGTGGTGGGTGGAGCAATTCCCTTTGCGGTGAGCCGCGCAGAACGGATGGCGTCCGGCGATCCGCGCGCTTCGATTGAGGAACGCTACGGATCACGCGACGAATACCTGGCGCGGGTCCGCGAGTACGCCGAAACGCTGGTTAAGCAGGGCTACCTGCTGGAAGAGGACGTGGACGTGGTGGTGGGTCAGGGCGCTGAGGTGTACGACGCCATTGTGGGCGTGCGGGAAGCCGTGGCGGCCGACGATTGATGATCCATTAATCTGGGCGGTGAAGATGTACGCTGGACGGGCCCGAGGGCTGAGTTGCGGAAGAGGCATCTACCAATGGATGAGATCGTTTTTGAGATTACCGGGACACCTGATGGCGGCTACGATGCGCGGGCGGTCGGACACAGTATTTTCAGGCAGGGCAGTAATTGGACGGACCTCAAGGAAATGGTAAGAGACGCGGTGCATTGTCATTTCGACGATGACGAACTGGCAGCGTCAATCCGCCTGCGTTTGGTGCAAGATGAAGTCGTGGCGGTATGACACTGCCTCGCGACCTCTCGGGCGACGACTTGGTCGGGTTGTTGCGCCACCATTACGGGTACCGGGTGATCAGACAACGAGGCAGCCACATCCGGTCGGCGAGCGTCTTGCATGGGGATGAGCGTCGCGCAACGGTCCCGCGTCATAGAAAGTTGAGTGTTGGGACGCTGAGTGGGATCATATCCGATGTATCCGACTATTTGAGCATGACACCCACCCAAGTCCGCCGAGAGCTGTTCGGCGGCCTATAGATCTGCGCCAAAGGAGCACACGTTATGTCTGTTGGAACTTCCATACCCTTGCCGGCTTACACGCTGGATCCGGCGTTCATGGCCCGCACCGCCGAGTCGCTGGGCTTTGAATCGATCTGGTACGCCGAGCATCCCATCCTGCCGGTGCAGAGCGGGAGCCAGTTTCCTTCGGGAGGCGATATCCCGTGGACCTACGCGCATTTCGCCGATCCGTACATAGCGCTGGCTCGAGCGTCCGGCGCCACGAGCACGATCAAGCTGGGAACCGGCATCACGTTGGTGCCGGAACGAAACCCACTGATGCTGGCCAAGGAGATCGCCACGCTGGACCGGATCAGCGGTGGCAGGTTCCTGTTCGGCATCGGTGCCGGATGGAACCGGGAGGAGACGGAGATATTCGGCGGCGACTTCGACCATCGCTGGACGCAAACCCGGGAAGCCGTCGACGTTATGAAAGAGCTGTGGACCAAGGAAGAAGCCGAGTTCCACGGGACCTACTACGACTTTCCGCCGGTCATGTGCAACCCCAAGCCCATCCAGCAGCCTCACCCTCCGGTGATACTCGGGGGGCTGGCGCGCCGGGTGTTGCAGCGAGTTGCCACCTGGGGCGACGGGTGGCTGCCCAACCGGATTACGCCGGCTGAGGTGGAGGAAAGCCGGAACCGCCTGAATGAGTTGGCGGAAGCCAGGGGCCGTGATCCCAAGTCACTGACCATCTCCGTTTACGGTCAAGCGCCGGACGGCCAGCTCGTGCAGGACTTCCTGAACGCGGGCGCCGACCGCGTCGTGGTGCGTCCGGAGCACTGCGAGACCGAAGAGGAAATGTCCGCTCAAATGGAGCGCATCGCAGAAGCGGTGATTCGCTGATCGACGGTCAAGCGAGATCACGGGCCGGCGAACTGTAGAATGGTTCGCGTCGGGCTCACCGGGAAACGCGAAGAAGAGAGGTAACGGGGCATATGGACCGCACCACCGAGCTGTTGAGCTCCTACGCTTGCAATCTCACCTACGAGGACCTGCCGCCCGAGGTGGTGCATCAAGTGAAGCGCACCGTTGCCGACACCCTGGGTTGCGCCGTCGGCGGCTACCTGAGCGAGCCGGCCAAGGTGGCCCGCAAGCTGGCTGGAGACGTGACCAGCAAGACATCGGCCAGGATCCTGGGCACGTACGACCGGTCGTCGCTGGACATGGCCGGCTTTGCCAACGGGGTGATGGTGCGCTACCTGGACTGCAACGACTCGTATTTCTCGCCCGGCGGCGGCCATCCGAGCGACATGATTCCCGCCGCGCTGGCGGTGGGAGACAGCGTCGAGGCCGACGGGCGGACGCTGATAACGGCGATTGCCCTGGCCTACGAGGCGTTCTGCCGCATCGCGGACCACGTTCCGGACAACCAATGGGATCAGGGCGTGCTGAGCGTGATCGGCGCCGCCTGCGCCGCCGGAAAGATCCTGGGGCTCGACGAGGAGCAGATGGGCCACGCGATATCGCTGGCCGTGGTGCCGAACGTACCATTGCGCGTTACCCGCATGGGCGAGTTGTCGATGTGGAAGGGCTGCGCGGCTGCGGCGGCCACGCGAGCCGGCATCTTCGCTGCGCAGCTGGCAGCGGAAGGCATGACCGGGCCGTGTGAGCCCTTCGAGGGGCGCAAGGGGTTGTGGGAGCAGGCGATAGGGTATCCGATTGAGCTCTACGCCATGGGCGGCGACGACGCCCCATTCCGGATCACGGACACCATCTTCAAGTTCTACCCGTCACAGATTCACACACAGGCGCCCATCGACCTGGCGATCCAGTTGCACGACCGGGTGGACGTCACCAACATCGCATCGATCAAGATTCATTCGTACCGGTCAGCGGTGAGCAGCGCGTCCACCGAGCCGGAGAAATGGGACCCGCAGACCCGGGAGACGGCCGATCACAGCATCCCCTTCCTGGCGGCGGTGGGACTGCGAGACGGAGAAGTGACGCCGGCCACGTTTGCGCCGGATCGGATCGCTGACCCGAGCCTCCGCGAGATCATCAACAAGATGCGGATAGACGAAAACGCAGAGTTCACGGACAAGTATCCCGCCGAGTACAACTGCCGCATTGAGGTGATCAAGAACAACGGTCAAACCGAGGTGGCGGAAACCAGTTTCCCCAAGGGGCATGGCAAAAATCCGCTGAGCGACGCCGACGTCGACGCGAAGTTTCGCCGGTTGGCCTGCCCGACGATCACCGAGCAGCAATGCGAGCAGTCGCTGGAGCTGATATGGTCGCTGGAAAACCTTCCGAATATCCAGGGCATATTCGACAGCCTGGTGGTCTAACGCCGCAGGTTGCCTTATCGCGAGATTGCGGGGAGATAACTGACCGCAGCAATCCAGAATGGCGGACCGTTCGTAGATACTGATAACCAGGCATTGCGAAACCCCTGATAACTTTGGAGGGGTGGTGTCAGATAATCCACATAGCGAAGACGCTCAGCGCATAGCAGCAGTCGGTTCCGGGGACGAGAGAGCCCTGGAAGAGATTTACGACCGCTACGCCCAGAGGGTTTTCTCGCTGGCAGTCTCGATCCTGAAAGACGAAGCACTCGCAGAAGACGCCGTGCAAGAGGTGTTCACCAACGTCTGGCTGAAGGCCGGAAGTTACCGGCGGGAGATGGCCGCGCCGAGCACCTGGATCATGTCCGTGGCGCACCACAAGGTGGTGGACATGTACCGATCCCGGAGGCGCACCACGGATCACACGGTTTATCCCGAGATGGACGCGCTGCACCGCATTCCCGACGCCAAAATGAGCGTGGAGCGCCAGGTGGAGCGCGGTTTTGACGCCAGACTGGTACGTGAAGCATTGTTGACCCTTCCCGAGGAACAGAGCCAACCGCTGTACCTTTCGGCATGGCACGGATACAGTCAATCCGAGATATCCAAGATGCTGGGGATACCACTGGGCACCGTGAAGACACGAATGCGACTGGGCATGCAAAAACTCAAGGCAGCGCTGGAAGCTCATGTGGTCTGACGATGCGGGCGAAATTTACGCCGGGTCGGAGCATCCGGAAGGGGCGCTGGCAGCCTTCGCGCTGAATGCGCTGGACGATGCCGAGTTCCAGTCCGTGTTCCACCACGTGATCCGGTGCCTGCACTGCCAGGAGGTCCTGCTGGGGTTCCAGGAGACCGCGGCACGGCTCACGGCCTCGGCGCCGGAAGTCGAACTGCCGTCGGGCCTCAAGCAGCGCGTGCTGGCCAACTCGGTGGGCCGGCGGGGTCCCTCGGGCACAGCGAGACGCATCGATGCGGACCCGCGCTGGTCGGTGAAACGACTGCGCCGGTGGATAACGCCGTTGGCAGTGGGCGCATTGAGCCTGCTCCTGGCCGCCTCAGTGGGTTTCATGATCTCCCAGCACCGGGAAATCAGGAACCTGACGGCTGGGCAGCAGTCAGCCGTTATGGCATCTGCGGTTGAGTCCTCCGGACAGCCGGCCACAGGCGAGGCAAGCGCGCGGCAGGTGGTGGCCGAAGCCGACGCCGACGCCAGCATCGGGCAAGCCATACCGGTCAGCCGGACCAGAGACTCCCTGAACCTCTCACGGAACGTCGGCCAGTTTGCCGATGGCGAGGCGCGCGCGGCGGAAGCATCGGAATCGGTGGACCTGGTCAAGCAGGGAATGGCCGACATGGTCGAAGCCACCGTGCTCTCGGCGCAGCCGGAGACGGAGAAACTGTCGATGACCTCCCCGATGGGGACCGAAACCGAGGCTCGTGGCCTGTTGATGGTCGACCCGACGGGCACGCATGCAGTCCTGATGGTGACCGGAATGCCGGCCGATTCCTACCAGATTTGGCTGCTGCGCCACGACGCGCGACAATTGATCGATCGCATTGTGGTGAACGAGAACGACGGCAGCGGCGTCAAAGACCTGGAACTGGACCAATCGATGTTCGGGTTCCACGAGGTGGCGTTGCTGCCGGACGAGCGCCACGGACCGATGGCGCCCACGGGCGAGAAGTTCCTGAGCGCTCGCATCATCGGCGGGCCACCGGTGCCGCCTTCAATCTGGAGAGGGAGGTGATGGAACATGACCAATCAACGAACCCTACCTCAAACTCCACGCCCACCACAGCGTGACGACGGGTTGGACTGCGAGATCTGCGGCAACCGCATGCACGAACGCAGCTGCAAGATCATCTGCCGGAACTGCGGGTTCACCCGCGACTGTTCGGATCCCTAGCCGCAGGCCGGGCTAATCGCTGCTGAACGGCCACCAGTCCGGAGCGTTACGCAGGGGCAGATGCCGGAAAAGTTCCGGCTGCGCCTCCACGGCGAGGTGCATGGCTTCCAGGACCGGTTGGCGAATCGCCGGATGAGCCTGGCGGGAGGTCCGCAGCTTGAACAGGTGGTAGCACTCCCGCAGGTTCATCTTCGAGAGAACGCGCTGGCGGTGGGCGTGGGTCACCGCGTACTGAGCCAGAGGGGGATGCTCGGCTGCCAGCGCCCAATACAGCCGCTCGGACTGCGCAACGGCCTGATCGAATACAGCGGTCAGGCCGGATTCATTTACCAGGGGCGGCGTATCACAGCCCGTAGCAACGGTTAACGGCTGCCCGAGGTAGGTCTGCATGCGGTGGCGACGGAATTCCCGCATGGCGCCGTAGTCGAAGACGAACTCGAAGGTGTACCCGGCCAGTTCGAACTCGCGGGGCGGGGCATCGTGCGGGCCGATTTCCCGGATGGCGCCGTCGATCAACTCGATCCGCTGCGTTTCGGTCATCGCTTCGGACAAGGCAAGGGCGTGGCCATAGTCGCCGCCCCGCCGAAACAGCAAGGCCGCCGTCAGCTTGCGCGTGGCGTCGCGGTCGTAATCGAGCAACCTGACAGATACCGGCGCGGTGTCGGGGGCCGCTGCGTTCGTGACAGGAGATGCCAGCCGGTTGGCGGCGAGGTAGGGGTTATGGTCCGCGTACTTGACGAGGGTAGGGGTTATCGACCGGCCCTGTTCGCGCAACTCTGAGCCCACATCGCGCTCTTCGGCCAAGTCAGAGGACATCAACTTGCTGATGGCATGTTCGAGGGTGCGGGCGTTGGCGGTGACGCCCACGTTGGTGAGGGTGGACGCCGGCAGCAAGGCACGGCACGCGTCGGTGGCCTGTCGGCGCAGGCGGAGGGCGTAAGCGGATTCGCTTTCGTTGTCGCGCCGAGGTTGCCGGGAGAGCAGGTGGGAGGTGACGCCGGCGATGAGCTGGGCATAGGCCACGAACAGGGCACGACAAACGGATACGTACTCGGCGCGGAGACCGGGGTGAGCGTCCAGCTCCGACGGGATGTGGAAACTCTCGGGGTCGATCACCTGGTATCGCGAGGACTTTTCCGTGTACGACGCGAGGCGGTTGTCCTCGAGGGAGTCGCAGGCGAGGCGGGAGATGTTCTCAACGGCCAGGTGAACGATGGCGTGTTCGGCCACGGAGGCATGACCGTATCCCACGACCCATCGTTCGTTGAAGTCGGCGGCGCGTTCGGCGCTGACCTGCTGGGCGATTTCGTCGAAGGGTTCGGGCCGCCGGGAGGTCATGGCGAAGGTGACGGCGATCTGCTCCTCGGTCAGGTCACGGGGAGACAAAGGGTAGATGCGGCGCGAACGTGCCGTCACAGATTCGCTCATCGGGCTAACAATGTATCGTCGCACCATGTGGGCAAGCGCGGGATAACCCGATTCTAAAAAGCTGGCCCGGAAAAGGCTAGGGCCTGGATTCCGATTTTCGCCGGAATGACGAGGGTATTTCTATTGGCGGCAGAAGGCGGGGAAGCCGTCGGGCATCACGACTTCGATGAGGTGGATGCGGTCCGCGGCAACCGCGTCCTGCACGGCGCGGGACATTTGGGCGACGTTGTGCACCCGGGTGCCGCCGATGCCGTAGGAGTCGAACAGCTTGATGAAATCGGGATTCACGAGGTCGGTGGCCATCCGACGGCTGCCCCGATCCTGCTGGTAGCCCTTGAGGACGCCCCAAGCGGAGTCGTTGAACACCATGACTATGGGATTGATCCCGTACTGCACCGCAGTCCCCAGCTCCTGGGCATTGTACTGGAACCCGCCGTCGCCGGTGACGCAGATCACGGGGCATTCGGGGCGGCCGACCTTGGCCCCCATGGCGGCGGGGAAACCGAAACCGAGGCCAGCCCAGCCGTGGGGGTACATATAACTGCGAGGACGGTCCATCTGGAGGCAGCGCACGGCGCGGTTGGCCGGGACCGTGGCGTCGAGGGAGAAGATGGTGTCGTCAGGAATGACGGAGCGGACGGCCTCCCAAGCCTTGAGCTCCGGACCCCACTGCTCCTGCAAGCCGGAGTAGATACTGGACTTCAGCTCGGCAATCTCCTTACGGTAGTCATCTGAAGTCCCCAGGTCAGCGTCCCCGGCGGCGCTGAGGAACTGGCGGACAACGGCGCCGCTGTTAGCAGCGATGCCAACTTCGGTTTCGTAGTTTTTGCCGATGTAATCCTCATCCAGGAGGACGTGGACGATTTTCTCCGGCAAATTCACACCCACGCCCGATGTCGAGCGATAGGGGAGATTGCTCCCCAGAACCAGGGCGACGTCGCAATCGCCCATCCAGTCCAGGACCGGGTTCTGGCCCCAGATGCGATTGCCCAGGGCCATACCCAGGGACAGAGGGTGGCTCTCCGGGAAGGTGCCTTTGGCGCCGTCACCGGTGACCACTGGAGCGCCGATCCGTTCGGCCAGGCGGATTATGTCATCCGCGCCGCCGGTGGTATGGATCTCCTCACCGAGAAAGATCACGGGCCGCCTGGCGTTGCGGAGCAGGTTCCAGGCCCTTTCGACCTGAACCGGGTCACCCTGGGGCACGTCGGGTTGACGGGGCCGCAGCACCTCGACTTCGGCCTGCTGACCGAGGAGGTCGGTAGGCACCTCAAGTTCGATGGGCCGGGGACGACGCTCACCGAACCGCACGAAAGCCTCGACAAAGTGATCCGGAATGGATTCGATCTGGTCGATGCGGGCGTTCCAGTCGGTCACGGCGGCGAACATGCCCAACTGGTCCTTGGTCTCGTGGGTCGCCATCTTGCCGCTGCCGACAAACTCGGTCTCGACGTTGGTGGTGACCTGCAAAATGGAGGAAGCGGAGAAGTACGCCTCGCCCATTGCCCCCACGGAGTCGGCAGCGCCGGGGCCGGTGCTGGTCAGGATCACGCCGGGTTTGCCGGTGGCGCGGGAGTAGCCGTCGGCCATGTAGCCGCAACCCAGCTCGAGGCGTCCCCCGATGAACCGGACATCGTCCTGACGGTCAAACAATGCGTCGAACAGGTCGAGGGTGTGGACGGATATGATGCCGAACACGGTGTCGACACCCTGGGCGTGCAGGGACGCGACCACAGCCTGGCCGCCGGTCATCTGGGGCATGATGGGAACTCCGTGGGTTGACTTGGGACTTACAGCAGCAGGCTGACCGGGTTTTCGAGGACCCGCTTGATCTCCATGAGGAACTGCGCCGCTTCCGCGCCGTCGGCGACGCGATGGTCGGTGGAGAGGGTGGCCTTCATCATGGTGCCAACGGTGAGCTCGCCGTCTCGGACCACGGGCTGCTGCTTGACGCTGCCCACGGCCAGGATGGCGGCGTGGGGCGGGTAGATGATGGCGGTGAAGCTCTCGACGTCGAACATGCCCATGTTGCTGATGCTGAACGTCGTGCTGCTGTACTCCTCGTTGCGGAGGGTGCCGCTGTTGGCGCGGGCGATGAGGTCCTTGGTGGCGGACGCGATCTGCAGCAGGCTCTTGCTCTCGCAGTTGCTGACGCCGGGCAGGATCAGGCCGGACTCCAGGGCGATGGCGATGCCGATATTCATCGCGCCATGAACCTCAAGATGATCGCCGCGGAAGAACGAATTGAACTTGGGATGCTTGGCCAGGGCCAACGCGCAGGCTTTGACCATCAGGTCATTGACGCTGACCCGGTTCTCGGGGTCGGAAGCGTCGTTGACGTCGCGCCGCAGCGACATGGCGCTGCCCATGTCGACCTCGGCGGTGACGTAGAAATGCGGCGCGGTGGACTTGCTGTCAGAGGTCACCCGGGCGATTGTCTGTCGCATGCGGCTGAGCTCGATGCGGGAGTCTGAGGGCGCGGCCACGGGTTCGGGTGTTGAGGCCGGAGCGGGGGCCGTTTCGGGGGCAGCCGCCGGAGCCGCAGCCTGGTAGTTTTCCACATCCCGTTCGGTGATGCGGCCGTTGGGACCGGAACCGGCGACCAGCGCCAAATCGATGCCGCGTTCGCGAGCAAGGCGCCTGGCGATGGGAGATGCGCGGACGCCGCCGTCTGAGGCCGGAGGTGGCGCAGCAGCCGGTTCGGGTTCGGCAGCCACCGGCGCCGGCGCCGGCACAGCGGCCGGGCTGGGGGCTGGCGCAGCGGCTTCCGGCACTGATTCTCCGGGCTCGGTGATGATGGCGATCAACTCACCGACCGGAACGGCAACGCCCGCTTCGGCGACGATACGGCCCAGCACCCCGCCGGTGTAGGCCTCGAATTCGACCGTGGCCTTGTCGGTCTCGATGTCGGCGATAACCTCGCCGCGGTCGACGGTCTCGCCTTCCTGCTTGTACCAGCGGACGACGGTGCCTTCGCGCATATCGTATCCCATCTGGGGCATGACGACGTTGGTAGCCACGATGTTCTCCTGTGGGTTTGCGGGTTTGGGGGAATCGGCGGACGGACGCTGCCGGCCAGGTTCAGGCGCCGTTGACCAACTTTCGCGCGGCGGCCGCGACGGTTTCCGGGCTGGGAATGGCCTGCTGCTCGAGCGGGAAAGAATAGGGCATGGGCACTTCCGCGGCAGCGACGCGGCCCACCGGGGCATCCAGGTACTCGAATGCTTCTTCCTGCACCTGGGACACCAGCTCGCCGGCGAAACCGCCCATGCGGGTAGTCTCCTCCACCATGAGAGCCCGGTGTGTCTTCTTGACCGAGGTCACCACCGTGTCCATGTCCAGGGGACGCAGGCAGCGTAGGTCGATCACATCGGCTTCGATGCCTTCTTTGGCGAGGATATCAGCCGCCTGAGCAGCGACCAACGCCATGCGGGAGTAGCCGCAAAGGGTGATGTCGCTGCCGGTGCGCCGGAGGTCGGCCTGGCCAATGGGGATACGGAAATCGCCGCTGTCGGGGGCCTCTCCGCGAGTGCCGTAGAGCAGAATGTGCTCCACGAACATGACCGGGTCGTTCAACTCGCGGCAGGAGCGGAACAGGCCGATGACGTCGCGGGGGGTGGAGGGGGTGACGACCGTAAGGCCGGGCACCGAGGCGTACCAGCCTTCGAAAGACTGGGAGTGGGTCGCGCCGACCGACGCTCCGGCGCCGGTCACGGTGCGGATGATGAGCGGTATCGAGAACTGGCCGCCGGACATGTACCGGATCTTGGCGGCGTGGTTGACGATTTGGTCCATGGCCAGGAGGCTGAAGTTGATGGTCATCAACTCGACAACAGGGCGCAGGCCGGCCATAGCCGCTCCCACCCCGGCGCCGACGATGACCGATTCGGCCAGCGGGGAGTCCTTGATACGCCGCTTGCCATACTGTTCCCAGAAACCCTTGGTGACAGCGAAAGCGCCTCCGTAAGGGCCAATGTCCTCGCCCATCAGGAAGACGCGGTCATCCTGATCCAGGGCTTCTCTGAGAACCGACGAAACGGCGTCGCGATATGTGATGACCGACATGGTGGTTCCTCTCGCCTGGGGTGGTTGGTGTTACGCGGGGATACCTTCAGTCGGTCGGTCGGTGTACACGTCGTCATACAGGGCGGCGGTTTCGGGCCACGGGGATGACTCGCCAAACTCAGCGGCGACGACAACTTCCTCGTCAACGCTGGCGTCGATCTCCTCGAAATCCTCCACGGTGGCGATACCTTCGTCAGTGAGCCACTCACGGAAACGCGGGATCGGGTCCTGGCCGGCCCAGTAGTCGACCTCGTCTTCAGGGCGGTAGTTCGCCGGGTCGGCGACCGAGTGCCCACGCAGACGGTAGGTTCTGGCGACGACGAAAGCAGGGCCACTGCCGGAGCGGACCTCGGCGTTGATCTTTTGCATCAGCGTCCGCACTTCCAGCACGTCGTTGCCGTCCACCTCGTAGCGGGACATGCCGTAGGCGGCGGCCATTTCGTGCAGGGAGTCCCACATGACGAGGGTTTCCTTGGACGAGGCGCCCATGCCGTAGAGGTTGTGTTCACAGAAAAAGATGACGGGGAGGTTCCAGATGGCGGCGAGGTTCATCGCCTCGTGGAACTCGCCCTCGTTGACGGCGCCGTCACCGAAGAAGCACAGGACCACCTGGTCGTCGCCGCGGTATTGCACCGCGAGGGCCAGTCCCGCGGCGATACAGAGTTGGCCACCGACGATGGCGTAGCCGCCCATGAAGTTCAGGTCGGAGCTGAACAGGTGCATGGAACCGCCCTTGCCCTTGCTGCAACCGGTGGCTTTGCCCATGAGTTCGGCCATGACCTCGTTGCTGGTCATGCCGCGGGCAAGGGCCTGGCCGTGGTCCCGATAGTGGGTGACGATGTAGTCGTCGGGACGCAGGGTGTTGATGGCCCCGACTGCGATAGCCTCCTCGCCGTTGTAGACGTGGAGGAAACCCTTGATGTTGCCTCGGGTGTACTGCCGCTCCGACTCCCGCTCAAACTCTCGTATGAGCTTCATTTGCCGGTAGAAACCGAGCAGGTCGGACTTGTTAAGTTCGGGGACGTCCGCTTTCAGCATATCCCTTCCTCAATGGCAGATTTGAGGCGCCGCCGTAACGAAGGCGACGTCCATGAGCCGGACTACATATGCAGGGCGCGGCCCTCAGCGTCGAGGGCGGCTTCGTGCACCATTTCGGCGACGCTGGGGTGGGCATGAACCGCCCAGCCCAATTCCAAGGTGGTGCCTTCCAACAGGTGGGTCATCTGCAACTCCGCCAGGAGTTCGGTGACCTCGGGGCCGCACATGTGGCCTCCAAGGATCTCGCCATAGTTGGCGTCGATGACCAGTTTGACCATGCCGTCGTTTTCGCCCATGGCGACCGCTTTGCCGCTGGCCTGAACGTTGAACCGCCCGATCTTAACCTCGTAGCCCTGTTCAATGGCCTGGGCCTCGGTGAGCCCGAAAGAGGCCACCTGGGGATGGCAGTAAGTGGCGCGAGGCATGAAGGTGTAGTCCAGCGGCTGGGTCTCTTCGCCAGCGATTGATTCCACAGCCGTGACGCCCTGGGCGGACGCGACGTGGGCCAGGGCCAACTTGCCGGTGACGTCGCCCACGGCGTAGATGCCGGGAACGTTGGTGGCCATCTTATCGTCAATGACGACGTACCCCCGTTCGGTGGCAACCCCAACGGTTTCAAGTCCCAGGTCCTCGGTGTTGGGCAACACGCCGATGGCGACCAGCACCTTGTCAAACCGGGCGGTCTCGGCCACGCCGTCCTTGTCAATGGTCAGCGTCACGCCACTGGCGTCAGCCTGGGCATTGGTCACGCCGGCTCCGGTGATCATCTTGATGCCGTGGCGATTGAACGCCCGCTCCAGTTGCTGGCAGATTTCCTCGTCCTCGTTGGGCACGATATGGGGCAGCAGTTCGATGACCGTGACCTCGGCTCCATACATGCGGTAGATGTACGCAAACTCGACGCCGATCGCTCCGCCGCCGACGATGGCAATCGAACCGGGCACATCCTCGGCAACTATGCTCTCACGGCTGGTGATGATGCGCTCGCCGTCTACCGGAAGCGGAGGAATGCTTCGAGGGCGCGCGCCGGTGGCGATAATGATGTTGCGGGCGGAGATCCGCGAGGTCTGACCGTCCGGTCCGGTGATCTCGACCTGGTTGGGCGCAACGATGCGGGCGGTTCCCGAGATGCTGTCGACGCCGTTCTTGCGGAGCAGGAAATCGACACCGCGGGTCATGCGGTCGACGACCTGGCGGCTGCGCTTCATCGCGACGCTGTAGTCAGCGCGGAAGTTGTCGAACTGCAGCCCGAACTGGTCGGCGCGGTGGACGTAGGAGACGATCTCGGCGTTCTTGAGCAGGGCTTTTGAAGGGATGCAGCCCCAATTGAGGCAGACACCGCCCAGCGCTTCTTTCTCGATGAGGCAGCATTTGAGGCCCAATTGACCGGCTCGGATGCCGGCAACATAGCCGCCGGGCCCGCCGCCAATTACTGCTACGTCATACTCCGAGACGGTCGTCATTGATCTTTCCGGACAGGTGGATTATTCGAGCGTAACGCCCCCTGCATACGGCTGGCGCCGGTAGCGCGGGGCTGCGCGCGGACTTTGGCATTATAGCGGCGGCGGTTAGGTGCGGCAAGGCGACACGACGGAAACGCAGAGCTTGTACTAAGTCCCTCCTCCCGTTCGTGGTGAGTTCGTCGAACCACGACCCCGGCAACGGCGGCATCCATCGACAGGCTCCGGATGATTCGACAGCCTCAGGATGGGCGGAAACCAAAGAAGTCCATTACTTTGCACAGGCCCTAACCGAAACGAACTCCGCCCCCGGTCGGGACCGGGGGCGGAAGGTTCACAGCCGGATCGCACCGGCAAGGCCTGATGTTTGACGGGCTCAGGAAGGACGTTCCCTGCGCTCGATCTCGCGTTCCTCAGCCTTGTGGCGCAACGGGCGACCCTTGTCCGGTGTGGGATCCTTCACCTCGCCGTAAATGGCGCGGCCTTCGTGGTCTTCGGGGAGATGTTCGGTGATGGGCAGACCTGCCTCATTCACGAACAGCAGTCAATGGCAGTACTTGTAGATCTGCATATCGTCGCAGGCACAGATCCAAGTGCGGTGCTTGACCTCCTCCGTCTTGTCCGGATAGAAACGACAGGGGCAGAGCGGGCGGCCGATCTCGTCGACGTTCTGGGCCAAGCCCAGAATCACGGCTTCGGCCACACCCTCTTCCGGATGCGTGAATGTGCCTGATTTGTTGCAGTATCGCTCTACGAACAGGCGCATCCTTTCGATTGATTTTTCGCTGGGCTGATCAGCCAATTGGATCCTCCTCAATTATGCGTCGGTGCGGCGGCCAATCTCGGGATTGGCGGTATGGCTGTTGGGTCAATGGTATTCGCATCTACGAATTTCTGCAATGCAGGCCGCAGGCGCTCGGGCCCGGAGGGCGCAGCTTCGCCCGCACTAGACCACATTGGGGCGCTTCGGCCGGAACGCCAGTTTTTGGGAACTCACGCGTACCCAGTTTCGCTGGAACTTTCTTGCGAACCAAGCGCTGCAATCTCGTTGGGACGAGGGACGCAGCTGCGGGAAGGAGATCGGTACGTTGCTTCACGCCTCGCGATGACAAAATGGGTACGTGTGAGGTTTGACGAAATGGTGGGGTGTCCGGCGTTCTGTTAGAATGGTCGAACCTCCCTGGAGACTGAGCAACATGCGCATTGCGGGACTTGGCCTGACCGAACTACTGATCATCCTACTGGTGGTGCTGCTGATATTTGGCGCCTCCCGGTTGCCGGGCGTCGGTTCCGCGCTGGGCAAAGGAATACGATCCTTCAAGACCTCGGTGACCGGGGAGGACGACAAGCCGACGGCGGACCGTAGCCCCACGGAGGAGCCACGCCCGTAAGCGTCGCAAGAACACCAGCCGAACAAAACGGGCTCGCTTTAGGCGAGCCCATTTTGTTGTCCGTTACTCGCTGGCGGGTTCGGCGTTCAAAGCCGAGTGCGCCCGGTTGCGCCGTCCGGCCAGACGGGCGAGCAATACGCCAACCTCGTACAGCACGATCAGCGGACCGGCGACGATGGCCTGGTTCAACGGGTCGATGGTGGGCGTAATCGCCGCCGCGATCACAAAGGCGATGACCAGCCAAAACCGCCGGAAGCGAGCGAAGGTGCGGGCGTTGACCACCCCCAGGACGGCCAGCACGTACATGATCAGGGGCGTCTCAAAGGACAATCCGAGCCAGAAGAGCAGCCGGATCATGATGTTCACGAGGTTACTGATGCGGATGAGAGGATCCGCAACCTCGCTGCCGAACCCGATGAGGAAGCTGAGGGCCGGCGGTATCATCACGAAGTAGCCGAACGCCATGCCGGCGACAAAAGCCAGCAACGCGGCGGGCAGGAACGAAAAGAGGATTTTACGCTCCCGGGGCGTCAATCCCGGGGCAACGAAGCGAATCGCGTTGTACAGGATCACGGGCAGGGCCAGAACGAAGCCACCCACGAGCGAGAGCCGGACGGTGATGCTCAGAAACTCGGTGACCTCGGTGCGAACGGGTTTGAACCCAGCCGTCTGTTCAGCTGAGGCGGCGGACTTGAATACACCGAGGTTGAAGTCCTGGTAAAAGCGGAGCGGGTTGACGCTGTCGGTGGTCGCCGCATGCTGCGCGGGCCACAACAGAACTCCGTAAATTTCCTGGTAGAAGTAGAAGCAAACCGCCGTGCCGACGAGCAGGGCGATCACGCAGGCCAGCGCGCGGGAACGCAGTTCGCGGAAATGCTCCCGCAACGGCATCGACTGACTCATCGGGAGCGGGTCTAACGTTGGTCCGAAGGCTGGGAAGCGGTTGGGTTGTCAGCGTCGTCGTTTTGGGCCGCCAGGTGAGGCGGCGGAGGCACCGGATCAGTGGGCGGCGACGGTTGGGGCGATGGACTTGCGCTATCACCGGCGCGTCCACCGCGCTCATCAAGCGAGGCGGCATCCATGATGTCGGTGAAGGTTCGACGGGCCTCGCGGGTCATGCGTCCGATGGTGCGGGCCACTTCGACGGTTTTGCCGGGGCCGAGGGCGATGAGGGCCACGGTCAAAATGACCAAGAGCTCCAGGGTGCCGATACCAAAGAAGTTCACGGTAGCGTGTCCGCCGCGATCAAGAGCAGGCCGGGCGCAGGGAGCAAGGCACGGTGCATCCCGCGGGTACCACCATCGAGGCGCGATCAGGCATCACGCAGCCCATCTCGGCCAGGGTGTCCACCACTCGACAGGCGGGCAACCCCATCACGTTGGAGTAGCAGCCCGACAGCAGGGAGGCGGGCCGGAAGTCCGTATCCTGGATGGCGTATGCGCCCGCCTTGTCCATCGGGGTTCCGCTGGCGATGGACGCCTCCATCTCCGCGTCCGTGAAGTCCCGCATCTGAACGTCGGCGGCGTTGGAGTCGGTAATGCAGCGCCCGGTGGCCGCATCGTAAACGGTGAACCCGGTGATCACCTGATGCGTCGTTCCGCGCAGCCGGCGGAGCATGGAGCGAGCCTCGGCGGCGTCAGCGGGTTTGGCGATGGACTCGCCATCAAGTACCACCGTACTGTCGGCGGCTATGTAGTATCCGGACTGCGGGGATTCGGTGTCGGCCACCGCCAGCGCTTTCTCTCGCGACAGCCGGCGCACCATGTGCTGAGGGGTCTCGCCAGGCTCCGGGTCTTCAGGTATGTCAGAGGGCGCGACGCGGAATTCGATGCCCAGTCCAGACAGTAACTCTCGGCGCCGGGGAGACGCGGATGCAAGCACGATTTCCGCAGTAGCCAGTTTCGCCACCAGGGTCACGACGCATTCCACGTGATGGGTTTGCGGAAACATGTCCACGGGCTGAATCGCCTCAATTCGATAGCCCCGGCTCAGCGTGCGCAAATCCCGGGCCAAAGACTCGGGGTTGCAGGACACATACGCGATGCGGCGCGGTCGCTGGGTCAGCAGAGCGTTGAGAACCGCCGGCTGACATCCGGAACGGGACGGGTCGAGGATCACCGCATCGGGCGCGAGTTCCATGTCCGGAAGCACCTTTTCGACTTTGCCGGTGACCAATTGAATATTGGCGTGGCCGGACGCGTTCACCTCGGCATCGGAGATGGCCGCCGTAGATTCTTCAACGGCAATGACGAGACGAGCCCAGGGGGCCAGCAGGACCGCGAAGGTTCCGACGCCGGCGTAGGCATCGACAACAACCTCTTCACCGGTAAGTTGCAGCGCGTCCTTGACCAACTCGGCCAATTGCGCCGCCTGCCACACGTTTACCTGGAAAAACGACGGCGACGCCACCCGGAACTCCTGACCGGCGACGGATTCGCGGTAGGTTTTCTGTCCCGTGGGGATGGGGACCTCGGGACTCTTGAGCGTGGGCTGGACGAGGTAATCGCCGGTGTCGGGGGAACGCCGGATCGCCAGTTGCGATGTTTCGGCGCAACGTCCCTGCAATTGGGCGAGAATGTCGTTGATGCCGTCGTCCATCAGCATGCACCGATCGATGCGCACGAAGCGGCGGCGCTCCCGATGGGTGAACCCGAGGCTGCCGCTCTCGCGCCAGATGTTGAACCGGGCGTGGTTGCGGTAATTAAACCGGCGCGGCGACGCCAGGGTGGGCCGGACGTCCGGGGAGTGAAAATTCCCCACCCGCTCCAAGGCATCGCGCACGATGTCCGTTTTGACCTCCAGTTGCGCGTCATAGTCGACGTGCTGCCACTGACAGCCGGTGCATTGGCCAAAGTATTCGCAGGGCGGTTCGACCCGGAGTTGCGACGGAGTGATTACCCGAGTCACCTGGGCGGCAATATATTTCCGGCGAACGGCGACGATTTCGGCCTCGACCCGCTCGTCGGGAATGCCGCCGAAAACGAAAACGTCGTACCCGGCGTGGGAGGCCATGGCCTCGCCGAGCCGACCCCACGAGTGAAGGTCCAGCTCGACCACATCGCCGCGTTGAACTGGGACCGATTCGTTGACGGGAGCGTTCGAAGTCACGGGAAATATACTAACATTTATCGGGGTCGTGGGCCCGTCCAGGCCGCGCGTCGACGGTGGGGAGTGATCGTACCGCCGCGCGCCCCCGCCCAACCGCGGCTCCGTCGAAACGGAGATCTCCATCCCGCCGAACGGATTGGAATCAGAGCCAGGGCAGGCCTTGGGGCGAACCGAGTTCGGTTGACCGCCCCACAGGCGGGGTATAATATTGCCAACATCCCGGCCGGCTAACGTGACGGCGGATGCTGTTTGCGGTTACGGCTACATAGCGATTCAGTCTGGAGGAATTAGAATGCCCGAACCAATCGAAGTGAACGGAGAGAACTGGCAAAACATCGTGATGGACTCGGATCTGCCGGTGATGGTGGACTTCTGGGCAGAATGGTGCGGGCCCTGCAAGATGATCGCTCCCGCTGTGCACGACTTGGCGCTGGAGTATGAAGGCAAGCTCAATGTGGCCAAGCTGGACGTGGACAACGCGGGGGAAATCGCGGCGCAGTACGGCATCCGCAGCATTCCGGCCCTGATTTTCTTCAAGAACGGACAACCGGTCGACCAGGTGGTTGGCGCGCAGCCCAAGCCGGCGCTGAAGCGCAAGATCGACGCAGTGCTGGAGAGCTAGTCCGGTCAGCTTGGGAGTGGATGGGGCCCGGTGGCTCTTGCGGACTTCAAATCCGTTATGCCTCGTGACGAGCGGGGTAGGTGGGTTCGACTCCCTCGCACTCCCGCCAACTAAAACCTCGGCGACCTGAACCACCGCCGCGATTTATGAGCCCCGACGATCAAACGTCGGGGCTTTTCGATTGCCCATCTGCCGGACGCCGGGCCGCTGGAAATTTGATAATGCAAAGGGGTGAAGGATGACTAACCGCTTCAGTTTCATTGATAGTGTTATCGAAGCCTCCAAACCGCGGAACGTTTTGTTGAGCAGGTTGAGGAAGCGAGACTGGGTGCGTTCCGATGCCGCAGTGCGAATTGCCATGCTCGAATTGCTCCGGCAGCGGGTGAACGATCCAAGGTTCCTGTGGGAATACCACACGGATATGCCGTCTGAGGAATTTGCCGCCGGTGAACTGCTAAAAAATTCGGGCTATCTGAACGTCGAGGGAGGAATCACGCTGGCAGGAATAGACTACTACCGCAGGGAAACTGCCAGCCCGGTACTAACATGGCTAAAGGCAAATTGGTTTGCGGTTGTGGTAGCCGCCGCGACAGTGTCGGCAGCGGTATGCGGGCCGTTCTTTGATTTTCTTTGGCGAATCGTTTTACCGTAGCCTGCTCAAAATGAGCAGGCAAATTCGGCTCAAATCGGCCTGAAGTTGCCGGCAATGCCAGCACTCACACTCCCGCCAAATACTAACTAGCGCGCCTTGGAACTCGCCCCGTTTCCTGCTCCGTTCGAGCGAGAAACGGGGCTTTTTGTTGTGCTCATGCGCCAAGGCGCTCATGCTCAAAACGCAGGGAGACCATTCCGGCGGCGACGGTTTGGCCTTTGTGGACCAGCACGCCAGAAACAGCGTCCGGGCAAAACGATGGGTGGAAGTGAGATTCGTTCGGCGTATTGCGCAAGGTCGGCCCACGGGCAATCCGACCCACGAGGTTGCCACAGCCAGCGGGAAATACTTGGGCCGCACGTGTGCACGTGCGGCCCGAAATCTTCGCCTGGTGGGGAATCCTACCCAGCCGCCACTCCGTCGGTCAGTATGACTCCCGAATCGAGCAGGGTTTGGTAGCGGCTCCCCAAACCATGTTCGTCCAGAATTTCTTGGGCATGGATACCAGGCTTGGGAGCAGGAATGCCCGGGCGCACGGGCGTGCGCGACAGTCGCGGCGCCGGGCCGCAGGTCGTCACCATTCCCAAATCGTCGTGCTCCCGAGTGAGACTGAGTCCATGGGACTCGACCCAGGGGTCGGTCATCAGATCCCTGACATTGGTGATGACCCGCTGCGCGCCGACACCGGCGGCGGCCAGTCGCTCCACCCAGGAGGCCACGCTGTTCCCCTGGAACCGTTCTTCCAGCGACGAGGCCAGGGCATCCCCCCGCAGGGAGTCGATTCCGGAGAGACCCTCCAGGCCGGACAGCGCTGAAAGGGCGGACTCTGGGGCTCCGATAAAGAACCAGCCGTCGCTGGCCTGGTAGGCCCGATGCAACGGACCCGTGCCCAGAGCGTCCTGCCCGCTGGTCTCGTCCCACTGCTTGCCCTCGTAAAGCTGCATGAAGGGCGATTGCAGCGTCATTGCGGTGTAGGCAAGGGCCGAGTCGATGTGCTGCCCCTGGCCGGTGCGCTGCCGGTGCAGCAGGGCCAGGGCCACACCGTAGGCGCCCATGAACCCGGTGCCGTAGTCGTTCACCGGGTTGGGCTGCGACTCGGGCATACCGTCGCCGCCGAAGCGGCGGGTCATTCCGGCCGTGGCCTGGGCAAACCCCTCATGGCCGGGCCGCTCCGCCCAGGGGCCGATGTGCCCGTAGGCATTCAGGGAAGCGTAGATGATGTCGGGCTTGCGCTTTTTCACCTCTTCATAACCAACGCCCAGACGCTCCAGGCTGCCCGCCCGGTAGTTCTGGGCAACCACGTCGGCGTCCTCCAGCAATGTCCAGAACACATCGCGCCCCTCTTCAGACCTCAGGTCCAACAGGATGCTGCGCTTGCCGCGGTTGATGTCGTTATGCCGGGCAACGGTGGAGCCGCGCCTGGGGTTGTCTATCTTGATGACATTGGCTCCGTACTCGGCGAGGGTCCGGCCCATGGTCGGGCCGGCGAGGATGATGCACAGGTCCAGCACCTTCACCCCGTCGAGGGCGGCACGCATGGCGTCCTGGTTATCCGGCGCCTTCGCGGCGGGGCGCGGCTTCAACTCGGCCAGAATTTCCTCCCGATGCTGGTCGGGAGCGGGAGCGGGACCGCGCACCCGGCCCGGCGTCAAAGACATCCGGGCGTTGATCCCCGGCTGCAGCATTTTGCCGTAGGTGGGGTCGTCAACCTCCACCACCATCTGGGAGGCGCGGGCATGGGGATGGTCAAACCATTCGGCGCTGGTGCGGCAGACGGCGCCTTCGCTGCCCGCCTCGGCGATCAGGTCTTCCCATTCCTGAGCGGTACGAGTCCGGAAAAGATCCTCAATTCGCTGCTGGGCCTCGGCGCGGAATTGGGGGACTTCCAGGGGTCGATCGAAGTCAGTAAGACCCTCATCGTCCCAGGACGTGATCCCGGCGGCTTCGACGAACTGCCGGAAATTCTGGTTGCCGGGTCCGCCGAATCGCACGTACTCGCCGTCGCTGCATTGGAAGATGCCGCCCCACAATTCCTGTAGCGTCGGTACGGAAGGCGGGGCGTTGTGCACTCGCACGCCGAAACGCCCGATGGACTGGAACATGCTGTCAAACAGGGGGACTTCGATTCGTTGCCCCACGCCGTCGCGCTCCCGGGCATTCAGGGCGACGGTGATGGCTACCACCGACTGAAAGGCCCCGTAGACCGAAGCGATGGGAATGGCCGTGTAGACCGGACGCGCACTATCGGCGTTGGGCGGGCGGAAACTGGCGGATGCCGCTCCCACAATCCCTTCGTAGGCCGGCATGGCCGCCCGGGGATCGTCCGACGCAAATCCGGGGATGGAGCAGTAAACCAGGCTCGGGGTGTCCCGGGTCATCTCCTCGGGCCCCAATCCCAACCGGTCCATGGTTCCGGGACGGAAGTTCTCGACCACCACGTCGGCAGTCTGGATGAGGGAGCGGGCAGTGGCCGCGTCATCCGCATTTTTGAGGTCCAGGGTAATGCTCCGCTTGCCCCGGTTCCACGTTGAATTGGCCGGGGTGTTCCAGCGGGGCCCGCCGGGAGGATCAACCCGCACGACGTCAGCGCCCTGATCGGCCAGCAACATTCCCGCCAGTGGGCCGGCTATATATTGCCCGAAGTCGATTACCCGAATGTGTTCCAGTGCTCCAGCCATGTTCGAACCGTCCACCTTGTTGGCCTAAAGATTAGCCTGATCGATTGGGCGCACGCTAACATCGCGGGTATGCGCGGTCAACCGATGGCGTTCAAGCGTGCGGACGCAACGCCCGTGGCGTCAGGGCGTTTCGTTGTTCACCCCGCGTCCCAAGATTGACCCTCTCGATATGGGTTACTATAATCGCCAACACCCACAGCAGTACCGGGACTTTGCCCACGCAACGGAAACCGTGACTGCCACATTCACTGCTTACGTGAGGAGGACTTTCATGGTTGAACAGCAGGCAGCGGTACTGAGCCCCCAGGCTTTGATCGAAGAATTCGAGAAGAACGGTGTCACCCATGTGGTGACCATTCCCGACAGCGAGACCAACTACCTTTACGAGTTGATGAAGGAAGAGCCCTGGATGGACATCGTTCCCGCATCCCGGGAAGGCGAAACCTTCGGTGTGGCCCTGGGACTGTTGGTCGCCGGCAAGACTCCGGTGGTCCTGATCCAGAATACGGGCATGATGGAATCTGGCGACTCCATTCGGGGCATGGTCCTTGATGCCGGGTTCCCGCTGGTAATGGTGGTGGGCTATCGTGGCTGGAATCGCCACGGCGTCATAACTGACTCGGCAGCCACTTATACCGAGCCTTTCCTGAACGCCTTCCGCATCAACTACTACCTGGTGGAACATGATGCCGACAGTTCGCGCATCAGCACGGCCTTCGAGGAGGCCCGGGCCACCAAGCGGCCGGTTGCCATCCTCGTGGGCGACGAATACCACGGGTTCAACCGCTAGACGGATAACCATACGCCAAAAATTGCTTGCTCCGCTGGAGCCCCAACAACCGCAGTACATCGTCTCGGACTGAGGCGGGACACGGAGCAAGAAAGACCCACCCAACGGAGGCAAAGTATGATTCAATCCCAGGACGTATTCCGAGTGTTCCAGGAGCACCGGGGCGACGCCATCGTGATTCCCACTGGCACGTCCGGTCGCCACTGGCGGGAATTCAGCACCAACGAGAACCGGGACCTGAACATGGGAGGCGCGATGGGCCAGACCACTTCGGCTGCCCTGGGACTGGCCCTGGGTCTGCCTGATGAAAAGGTGGTGCTGTTCGATTCCGAAGGCGCGCTGCTGATGAACCTGGGGATACTGGCCACCATCGCGGGCAAGAAGCCCGAAAACTTCTGCCACATCCTACTGGACAACGAGTGCTACGCCACCACCGGCGGGCAGCCGGTTCCCAACGCGCAGGATATCAACTACGCCGGCATGGCCAAGGAATCCGGTTATACGACCGCCTACAGCTTTGACGACCTGGAAGAGTTCGCCACAAATGTGGAGCAGATCATGCGGGATACCGGCCCGGTATTCGTCGCGATCAAAGTTGTGCCCGAGGTCGAGAACGAGCCAATCGGCATGCGAGTGCGTGTTCCCACCCGCAACCGCGCCGAGACCATTCGGGACTTGCAGTCGGAGTTGGGCATCAGCAACGACTAACCTCGCTGCGTATCGCCGTTCGCCAGGAATGCGCGGCTGCAGGGTCGGCAAAAACACCGCTGGCCTGTACCGAGTCCGGACCGGACGGCGGTGAATACCAGGTGAACGCCGGCGAACGGACGTCACTCCGATGAACACGGCCCCGAGGCTAGCGCCTCGGGGCTGTTGCGTTGTCCGGGTCAGACCGACTGGTCGGCATCTTCGGGATCCGACGGCCCTGAGGCCATTTCCCGTTGCAGCTGTTCGCTCCAATTCTGGAACCAGCGACGGAACTCGTCCAGGGCGGGCGGGGCGATGTAGATCACCTCGATATCGACGGGGAACTGCACCTGATGCCTTTCGTTGATGAGGAGCAGGCCGGTCTCATCTTCGCCCAGGGTGGTGTCGATAGCTTCGGCGACAAACTCATACCGCCGGTGATTGGCTTCACCAAACCATTCCTGGAGCCGGGATGCCACGGCAGGGCTCATTAACGGCTGCATCAGGCAACGCTGCAGGTCCAGAGCCTCGGCCATAACCTCCATGGATTCGGTGGTTTCCAGGATAGCCCCGGCTTCGACCAGGCTGGATAACAATTTATGGCTACTCTGACCCGTGGCCTCCAGATAGCCCAGGCCCGCGTCACCACCCTCCGGGAGATTTTCGTGGTAGACGTGGGTGACGCTCCCCAATGCGTTCTGAACGGCCCGGACCTGGACATCCACCTGGTCCCAGTATCGCGCCAGGATATCGGCGCCTTCGGCCGGCGCCGTGTCAGTCGGAACGGCCAGATGAACCAGCGGAGCCAGCAACAACTTGCGTTTCCCCTGGTAGTTGGCGGTCGCCGGCCGCGTGATTCTGCCGAGTTCCTCCACCATGTTTTCACTCCTTGCCCCTAAGATGAAGGCCACCATATGATACCCAGAGGCGGGGCGAAGACCAAGACCAGCGTGAAGCCATCCTTGTCCGATGGATACCACTCTGCTAACCTTGCCAAGCCGCAAACGAGGATTTGATTTGACGTTACCACAGCCCACCAGGGCGTCTCTTTTCGTAACATGCATCGTCGACCAGCTTTATCCCGAGGTTGGGGTCAGCGTGGTGCGCGTGCTGAGGAGAGCCGGCGTTGCGGTCGACTTTCCGGACGGCCAAACTTGCTGCGGCCAGCCTCTCTACAACTCCGGATATGTCAGCGAGGCGCGAAAGCTGGCGGAGCGCACGCTGGATATCCTGAGTGACAAAGAGTATGTGGTCGTGCCGTCGGGCTCCTGCGGCGCGATGATGCGGGTGTTCTATCTCGATCTGTTCGCGAACGACCCGGAACTGCTGGCCCGCGCCAAAGATCTGAGCCAACGCGTGTACGAGTTCACGGAATTCCTGGTCGACGTCGTGGGGTACGAGTCGACGCCAGTCGAGCCGGCCACGGATGATCGACCCGAGCGCGGCTCTGCGGTTGCGTACCACCCGTCCTGTCACCTGCTGAGAGAGATGGAGGTAACGAATGCGCCGCAACGCCTGTTGGACGCGGCTCCCGGAGTTGATCGGGTCGAATTGCCGGACGCCGAGCAGTGCTGCGGCTTTGGCGGGACCTTCGCCGTGAAGTATCCCCACATCTCGGAAGAGATGCTGGCCGACAAGGTCGCTGCCGCGACCAGCAGCGGCGCGGATACCCTGACCGCGTGCGATATGGGCTGCCTGATGCACATCGGCGGGGCAGTCAGCCGTCAAAAATTGCCGTTCCAGGTGCGGCACATCGCGCAAGTCCTCGACGGGTCGGCCGGTTAGCCATGGCGGAAGTCGTTACTCGGCAGTTTGTGCCCGCTTCCCAGGCGGCGGTGAAGGATGCGCAACTCCGCCAGGCGCTGCGCCGCGCCGGCACCGGTTTTGACGGGACGCGGCGGGAGGCCATCGAAGAGGTCAGTCCCGAGGTCTGGGAAGAGTGGCGGGAGGAGGCACGGCGGATCAAGGAACACACCATCGGGCATCTGGACTACTACCTGGAGATGCTGGAACGGAACGTGACCGCGGCCGGCGGGACGGTCCATTTTGCGGTCGACGCGCAGCAGGCCAACGCAATCGTTTCGCAGATCGCCCGCGCCAACAACGTTCAGACGGTCACCAAGAGCAAGTCGATGGTGTCCGAGGAGCTTGGCCTGAACCACACCCTGGAGGCGCAAGAGATCGATGTTTTCGAGACCGACCTGGGTGAGTACATCATCCAACTGGCGGACGAGACGCCTTCCCACCTGGTAGCGCCGGCGCTGCACAAGACGCGGGGGCAGGTGGCCCAACTGTTCGCGGACCAACTCGGCGTGCCGTACACGGAGGACATCGAGGAGATGGCCCGCATCGCGCGTGTGGCGCTGCGCCAGAAGTTCCTGGACGCCGACATGGGCATCAGCGGGGCCAACTTCCTGGTAGCCGAAACCGGTTCGTTGGTGATCATCACCAACGAGGGCAACGGCCGCCTCTGCACCTCGGCGCCGCGGGTTCACGTGGGCCTGGCGGGCATGGAGAAAGTGATCCCGTCGCTACAGGACCTGGCAGTGTTCCTGAGGCTGTTGCCGCGCTCGGCCACCGGGCAGCGCATCACGTCGTACATGAGCATGGTCACCGGGCCCCGGCGGGACGAGGATGAGGACGGGCCGGAGGAATTTCACCTGGTGATCGTGGACAACGGGCGCAGCCGCTTGTTGGCGGATCCGGCGCTCCGCGAGTCGTTGTACTGCATCCGCTGCGGGGCATGCCTCAACGTGTGTCCGGTTTATCAGCGGGTGGGCGGCCACGCCTACGGCTGGGTGTATCCCGGCCCGATAGGGTCGATCGTGACGCCAGGCCTGGTCGGACTCGGACAGGCCAAGGACTTGCCCAACGCGTCGACGCTATGCGGCGCGTGTCGGGACGCCTGCCCGGTGCAGATCAACATTCCCCGGATGCTGCTGCACCTGCGGCACAATATCGCTGAAGGTCCGGAATCGTATCGTGACGCGGGGTCGGATACAGGGAGCTTGCTGGCCCGAGGATTCGCCGCCATTATGTCGAGTCCGCGTTTGCTGGGCGTGGGGCGCAAGATCGGCCGGCGGTTGCTGGCGCCCATGGCGAAAGGCGGTGTGTTGGGTCAGTCGCGAATTCCCCTGGTATCCCGCTGGACGCGTTCGCGAGACTTGCCCGTGCCGGCGCCCCGGTCGTTCTCCGAAATCTGGCGGGACGAGCTGTCGGGCAAAGGCCCCACCGGTCTTCAGGACTAGCGCATGGGTATCCCATTCAATCGTGACAGTGGGCGCGGTGTTGACTCGTTGGGTATCCCATCGGAACAGTTCCGTGAAACGGTCCGCGCGGCCCTGGGCCGGCAGGACGGGCCGCCCAGCGAGCCTTACAGCGCCCTCACGCACAACCTCACCGATATCGAAGCGCAGGCGCAAACCGTGCGGGAGCGCATCGCCCGGGAAACGCCGGAATTGCTGGACCGGTTGGCAGCGACGGCGGGGCTGCGAGGATGGAATGTGCACCGTTGTGACGGAGCGGAGGAAGCGCTGGGTTATGTAACGTCGCTGGTGCAGACGCTCGGAGCGTCGTCGGTGGCGAGGTCGGAACAGGCGGTGTTTGATTCCATGCCGGTGGACGCTGCCATCGCGGGAGCCGGCGGCCTGTGCTGGCCGGCGGTATACGAGGGTCCAGCCAGTCGGACGGGAGTGCGGCAGCGGTTGGCTGAATCGGGCATGGGGATCACCGGGGCCGACTACGCGATTGCGGAAACCGGGTCCGTCGTGGTGCTGCCCAGACGGGGCCTCAGTCGCCTGGTGTCGGTGGTCCCGCCGGTGCACGTGGCGATCGTGCGACCTTCGGACGTCGTTGGAACCCTGGACGACCTGTTTGCCCTGCGTCGGCTGGAATACGTCAGGAACGGGGGCGACATGGGCAGTTACCTGAATTTCATCACCGGGCCCAGTCGAACCGCCGATATTGAACAGACGATCGTGGTGGGTGTGCACGGCCCCCGTGAGGTCCACATGGTGCTTCTGAACGAGGAGTAGGACGATGCCGATGCGAGTAGGGTTCATCCAGTTCAGGCGCCAGATGATGGAGCAGCAGCTGGACGAGATCATGGGCGTGCTCCCCACGCTGGGGATCGAGAAGGCGATTTTGACCGGGGACATGGTCAGCGGCGATTATTCGCCAGCCAGCACCATTGACCTGGTGTTTGTGCACGATACCGACCGGCCATTCGGGCGGCGCGCCGACTTCTTCGCCTACCATATCGGTTCCCAGGTGGGCATGACGGCACAGGTGTACACACCGTCTGAATTCAAAGAGTTGCAAGACACGTTGCCGGCGCTGTACCAGGCCTGCAAGCGAGGAAGGGTGATTTTCGATGCCTGATTTCGTGGCGGAAGGCGCACGCTGGTTTCGACAGGCAGAGCAGGACCTTGAGGACGCGGGTTTCAACCGGGGCGGAGGCCGTTACAACGTCGCGTGCTTCCTCAGCCAGCAGGCCGCAGAGAAGGCGGTGAAGGCCTACCTGTACCGGCGCGGGGCTGAGGACGTTTGGGGCAACTCCCTGATCGATCTGTGCGAAGACGCCAAGATTTTCGAGATGTTTTTCGACACGATCAAGGCGGACGCTCGGCAGCTCGACAAGTACTACGACATCACCAGGTATCCGGAATACCTTCCCAGCGGGATACCGTCCGAAGCGTTCGACGACGTGGACGCGGAGCGGGCGATGGAGTTGGCGGGGATCGTCGTGCAGTTCGTGTCCACGCGCATCACCTGATCCGGGTCGCGGTCCTAACGGCGCACAACAGGGCTGAGCCCTAGCCGCCGAAGATTTCGGCGAGGCGTTGCTGGCGAAAGGCGAAGATGCGACTGAGGTCGCGGCGGACCAACAGGCGGTCGGCCAGCCAGCCCCCGAGCATTGCATATTCCACGTGGTCGCCAACCAGGGTGCCGCCTTCGTGTGACGTGAACGTGTGCTGGTGGATCCAGGTTCGATATGGCCCCCGGACCTGCTCGTCGACAAAGCGGTGCGGCGGATCCCATAGGGTGATTCGGCTGCGCCATTTCAGATTCAGACCGTGCAACCGCAGGCGGTAGTCGATTTCCACGCCCGTCCGCATGTTGATGGGAGCCGGCGTGACAACCTCGAACCGCAGCCAGGGCGGAGTCAGCTGCTCGAGGTTGAACGCATCGGCGTAGAAATCGAACACGTCCTCGGGTTGCCGGGGTAGCCAATGCTCGGTGGCCAGGTTGAAGGCCGGCATCAGCGATCGCGTCCCAATCCGTACAGACGGATGGCGCGTTCGGCGGCCCTTTCGAGCAGTTCGGCGCCCCGCTGCAGGCTGGTATCGAGATCCGATGGCTCCTCTCCAATGGGCAGGATGGCGTCGATCCCATGGTCGTAAAGGGTGTCGTAGCCCGGGCCCAGGCTGCCGGCAATCAGGACCGTGGGGACGCCGAATTGTCGGGCGCGACGGGCGATCCCCACCGGAGCCTTGTCGAACGCCGTGGAACGATCGGCCCGACCCTCGCCGGTGATCACGAAGTCGGTTCCCGGGGCGTGACGGTCGAAATCGAGCACGTCGCAGACCATGTCGATACCGGAGCGCAATTCCGCGCCGGTGAAGGCGATCAGGCCCGCGCCCAGGCCGCCGGCCGCGCCCGAGCCAGGGGTGTGCAGGACGTCGATGCCCAGGTCAGAAAGGACCACGCTGGCATACTTCGACAGGCAACCATCCAACTCGGCAACCGTTTCGGGAGTGGCCCCCTTCTGCGGGCCGAAGATCGCGGACGCACCCGTTTCGCCGCACAGGGGGTTGGTCACGTCCGTCGCACCGATTATGGTGGTTTCGGACAGCGCGGGGTCCAGGGCGGTAGTGTCGACGTGGGCCAGGTTGGCCAGAGCGGCCCCGCCGGGTGGCAAGGGATCGCCGGCGGCGTCCCGGAACCGCGCGCCCAGCGCTGACGCCATGCCGGTTCCGCCGTCGTTGGTGGCGCTGCCGCCCAGGCCGACGATGATGCGCCGGTAGCCATCTTCAAGGGCGGCGCGGATCAACTCTCCGGTGCCGTAGGTGGTAGCGCGGCGCGGGTCGCGACGGTCGTCGGGGATCAGGGCCAGACCCGAGGCGAGGGCCATCTCGATGACGGCGGTTTCACCGTCGCCCATGACACCCCAACGCGCCTGGATAGCGTCTCCGAGCGGGCCGGTCACGGTGGCCTCGCGATAGCTGCCGCCGGTGGTATCGATCAGCGCGGCCAGGGTCCCATCGCCGCCGTCGGCCACCGGTATCAGGACGGTCTCGGCGTCGGGCACGGCGCGAAGGACGCCGCGCTGAATGGCCAACGCAGCTTCACGCGCGCCGATGCTGTGCTTGAAGGCCTGGGGAGAGATGACGATTCGCAAAGACATGCTGGAATTATAACTTGGCGACGATCCGGACCGGGCGCAACCGGGCACTGTTTAACCGAACCGCGCAGGACTGGAATTCGCGCTGGCGACCGGCCCGAATAGGCACGGACGGCGGGTTATGTTACCATTCGCGGCGCGGTCGCAGAGCGTGGCCCAAGATTGCCCAGGAGGGCTTCGGATGCCAACCAAAGAAGAGTTGAAGGACCGGGCATTCGCCGAAATCGATTCCCGCGCTGAGGAATTGATCGGCGTGTCCAAGCAGATCCTGGCCAACCCCGAGCCGGGATTCCGGGAATTCAAAACGGCGGCGCTGGTCGGCGAGCAATTCGCAGCCATGGGAGTGCCGTTCCGGTCCGGTTTGGGCATGACCGGCCTGCGCGGGGAGATCATCGGTGGCAGCGAAGGGCCCAGCATGGCGATCATGGGCGAACTGGACAGCCTGATCGTCAACGAGCATCCGCACGCGAACGCGGAAACGGGCGCGGCCCACGCCTGCGGGCACCATTGCCAGATCGCCATGATGCTGGGAGTAACCCGGGCGCTGATGCGCGACGACGTCCTGCCCCACCTGAGCGGGCGCATCCTGTCCATGGCGGTCCCCGCCGAGGAATACATCGAGATCGAATACCGGGACCAGTTGCGCCGGGACGGCAAGATCGAATTCCTGGGCGGCAAGCCGGAGTTCATCCGGTTGGGTGAATTCGACGACGTGCACCTGGCGATGATGATGCACACCACCAGCACGCCGAGCGAAAAGCAACTGTGCCTCACCGGCACCAACAACGGCACCGTGGCCAAAAGGATCCAGTTCGTGGGCAAGGGCGCCCACGCCGGCGGTTCGCCACACCTGGGGATCAACGCGCTGAACGCGGCGACGCTGGCGATGACGGCGATACACTTCAACCGCGAGACCTTCGTGGACACCGACACGGTCCGCGTGCATCCCATCATCACCAAGGGCGGCGAAGCGGTGAGCGCGGTGCCGGCCGACGTTCGCATGGAAACGTTCGTGAGGGCCAAGACACTGGACGCCATCATGGACGCCAATCGCAAGGTTGACCGCGCGTTGCGGGCGGGTGCCATGGCGATGGGCGCGACGGTGAACATCCAGACCATCCCCGGGTACATGCCGATGCTGCAGAACGACCGGATGCAGGCGATTTTCCGCGCGAACGCCGAAAACCTGGTGGGCGCCGAGAACATCGGCCGGACTGAGCATCGGACCGGCAGCACCGACATGGGAGACGTGGGCACGATCATGCCCGTGCTGCACCCGTACGTGGGCGGGGCGACCGGCATCGGCCACGGCGACGACTACGTGATCCAGGACTACCATATGGCTGTGGTGACCGGAGCCAAGGCGATGGCTTCGACGGTGATCGACCTGATGGCGGACGGAGCAAAAGAAGCCAACCAGGTGGTGGCCAACCATCGGCCCGACATGACCTCACGAGAATACCTGAAATTCATGCGAAGCCTGGCGGTCGAAGAAACGTACACCGAGCGATAATCGCTGCCGATATACCGGCGGGACCCACGTCCGGAAGCCCCTGGATCCAGCACCCAAATCCCTCCTCCTGGAAACGGAAGGAATTGCATGGCCACGCGCGAAGAATTGAAGCAGGCGGCATGTGCCGCGATCGAACGGCACAGCGACGACCTGATCGCGGTGGCCAAAGACATCCTCGCAAACCCGGAACCCGGGTACAGCGAATACCGGACGGCCCGGGTCGTGGCCGAACAGTTTGCCAAGCTCGGGGTGCCATTCCGCGCCAATCTGGCGTTGACCGGACTCAAGGGCAGTATCAAGGGTGGGGCCGGCGCCGGTCCACGCGTGGCGATCATTGGCGAGCTCGACAGCCTGATCGTTGACGGCCATCCCTTTGCCGCCGATGCCACCAGGGCGGCGCATGCCTGCGGGCACCACTGCCAGATCGGCATGATGCTGGGGGCCGTGATAGGACTGTCCTCGTCGGAAGTGTTGCCCGAGCTTAGCGGGGAAATCGTGCCGTTCGCGGTGCCGGCCGAGGAGTTCATCGAGGTGGCGCGCCGCCTGGACCTGCGTGAGTCCGGCAAGATCGAATTCCTGGGCGGGAAGCAGGAACTGATCAAGCTGGGCGAATTCGACGATGTCGACATCGCGATGATGTGCCATACCGCCAGCGACATGGGATCTCACGCGTTCGCCATGGGCGGCACGAGCAACGGACACGTGGTGAAGTACGTGCGTTTCATCGGGCGGGCGGCTCATGCGGGGTCATCGCCGCATCTGGGCATCAACGCGCTGAACGCGGCCAACTTCGCGCTGCAGGCGGTCAACGCCAACCGGGAACTTTACCGGGAGCAGGACACGGTGCGGATACACGGGATCATGACGTACGGCGGGCAGGCGGTGAACTCGGTGCCTTCCGACGTACGTTTGGAATGGAGGGTCAGGTCAGGCACTCCGGAGGCGGTGGTGCGCTACTCGGATATCGTGGACCGCTGCTTCCGTTCGGGCGCTCTTGCCGTGGGGGCGTCGGTGTCGATCACCAACATACCGGGTTACCTGCCCATGCGGCACGACCAGAACCTCCTGGACGTGTTCCGGGTCAACGCGAAGGGCCTGCTGCAGGAAAACCGCGTCCTGATGATGCCGCCCACACGCAACCGGGGCGGGTCCACCGACATGGGCGACCTTAGCCACATCATCCCCTCGATTCACCCGTACACCGCCGGCGCCGAAGGCCCGGGCCACAGCTCGGAGTACCTGATCACGGATTACCACCAGGCCGTCGTGAACCCGGCCAAGATCATGGCGATGTCGGTTATCGACCTGTTGTCGGACAACGCCGAAGGCGCGCGGCGGGTCACCACCTCGTTCCGCCCGGCGATGTCGAAAGGGTCGTATCTCAACTTCCAGCGCCAACGCGCGGAAGTGATCGAGTTCGACGGCGCAGCAACCTAGGCCGGCGCGGTCACAAACCAACAGTTCGCGCCAGCGCCATAAAGCCGCCGGCGATCAGCGGCACCGTCAGGTTGTCGTCCAGCGGCAACGGCAGGAATTCAACGGCGGCGGCAAAGATCGCCGTGACCACCACGGCCCACGACCACGCTCCGTATCCCGCCGCCACGAGAAGGGCCCACACGGCCAGAGAGGCGGCGACGAACGCCAGGGTGC
The DNA here is from genome assembly GCA_002238825.1 of SAR202 cluster bacterium bin87. Lineage (GTDB taxonomy): Bacteria > Chloroflexota > Dehalococcoidia > Lucifugimonadales > UBA3495 > Bin87. Next base: position 73,923 of record MPNC01000005.1, read on the forward strand.
CCAAAGGCGACTTGCCCCAAACACGCGGCCCCGGACAGCGCGACCCAATGAGCGCGGCGGCAGGGTCACCCACGGCGACGAACATCAGCACCGGCAACGCCACCTCTATTCCGTAGAAGTAGAACGCGAAGAACGCCGCGATCAACAGGTAGGTGGCCCCGGTTATGTCGGTGGCTTCAGCAGGCTTCAAGATGGATCCGAAAACCCCCATATAGACGCGGTTGAAGATACCGGCGCGCTGGCGACCGACGTCCACTGCCAGCGAAAGCAGCGCGCCACCGCCGACCAGTGTCATATAGGCAGGCTCCGGAATTACGAGGGCCAACAGGGTCGTACAACTGGCGGCAACCAGATGGAATACGCGTCGACCCACGGGCACCGCGCCGGCGGGTTGGTTCATATCAGGGGCGCGGAGAGGCGCAATGGCGCTGCGGTTCGCGCCGGCCGGCTCATCCCCGAAATCCGCTCAGTGTCCCGTCGAAGGTAAACGCCAACAGCGATCAGAAATCAATGATGACGGTGTCGCCGGCACCCCAGCGGAAAGAACGGAACTCGGTGTCCCTGGGCACCTCGAACACCAGCCAACCGTCCAGGCCGGTCCCACGAGGCAGTTGCTGGGCACGCTGGACCAACTTGATCTGGCCGTCGGGCTGTTGCTCCTCATAGGTAGCATTCCAGAGGAACCGCACGCATTCCGTGGGGGTTTCGGGATTCACCGGGACGGTGCAGCGGTCCGATGGCTTTTCCGGCACCTCGGCATCCTCCGCCAGAGCGCCGACGTTGATGGGCGCGTATTTGCCCTGGAAGAAGTCCCGCAACTGCGCCGCATCTCGATCGATGTTGACAATGGCGCTGGTGGCCGAGTGATTTTCGACTTTCACGCGTAGCAGGACGAGCTCGTTTTCGTCCGTTTGCGGGGACAACTTGTAGAGGGGTTCGCCGCTTGCGCCCTGGCCGGGATAGCGGGCCGAAGTAGTCCAGCGCAACTCATCGGTGCGCTCCAGAGCCGCGACACTGACGTGGAGGATCCGGCCCTTGTAATACCTGCCGATGTTGGGCGACTGGGACGAACAGGCCAAACTGGCGGCCAGGACCAGCAACGCCAACAGGAGAACCGGCGCGATTCGCCGGACGCGGACACGACCGTACAGACTAGTCATCGCCGGTTCCGGTCAAAGTGGGCAGCTGGCGCAGGTCGCCAATGAGATCGATCAGCACGGTCAACATGCGATCAACCTCGGCGTCGGTGTTGTGCTTCCCGAGGGTGACGCGCAGGGAGCCCCGCGCGGTATCGGCGGTTTGGCCCAGGGCCAGGAGAACGTGGGAGGGTTCCAACGATCCGCTGCTGCAGGCGCTGCCGCTGCTGGCCGCGATGCCCTGGAGGTCCAACCCAAGCAGGATCGATTCGCCCTCGACGCCATCGAAGGAAAAGTTGACATTGTTAGGCAGCCGGTCGGTGGGATGGCCGTTGAGGATGGCGTCCGGAATGCGATGCCGGATCTCGGCGACGATGCGGTCGCGCAGGGCAGCGCACTGGGCGCCGACCTCTGCTTTCTGGTTGTCGGCCTGTTCCAGAGCCACGGACAGTCCGATGATGCCGGCCACGTTTTCGGTGCCGGACCGGCGCTCGCGCTCCTGGCCGCCTCCGGTGATCAATGGAAGATAGGGGACACCCCGGCGCAAGAAGAGCACGCCCACGCCCTTGGGCCCGTAGAATTTGTGCCCCGACAGGCTCATCATGTCCACGCCGAGGCGGCGAACATCCAGGTCCAGGAAGCCGGCGGCCTGCACCGCGTCCGTATGCATGACGATGGTGCGGCTGAGAGTCTGGGCGCGTTCCTTGACCGCGGCGGAAATCTCCGGGATGGGATTGATCGTGCCGATCTCGTTGTTGGCATACATTATGGAAACGAGGGCGGTCTCCGGCGTGATGGCGTTGGCGACCTGCTGCGGATCCACGCGGCCGTAGTCGTCGACGGGCAGGTAGGTCACCTCCCAGCCACGATTTTCCAGCATCTGGCAGGCGTGCAGCACGGCATGGTGTTCCGCGGCCGCGGTGATGACGTGGCGTCCGGTTTCTTCCAGCGCGTAGGCGCCGCCGCGAATGGCGGCGTTGTCGGATTCGGTGCCGCCGCTGGTAAAGACCACCTCACGGTTGCGACAGTTGAGCACGCGGGCGACGCGTTCGCGGGCGGCGTCCAGTGCGTACCGCGCCTCCTGTCCAACGGTATGAACGCTGGAGGCGTTGCCGTAGAGCCGTGTGAAGTAGGGCAGCATCGCCTCCAGGACGCTCTCGTCCATGGGCGTGGTGCCGGCGTGGTCGAAGTAAATGTGATTTTGGGTGGTCATACGATGGTGTACCAGATTGAATTTTAGCATAGGGACCGGCGGCCCCCGGCGATTGCCAGACGGCGCCAAACCATCGAGACGCGGTCAGCGAAGCCACTTGTACCACAACAACGCGCCGCACGCGATAGTAACCAGCAATCCGATTACGATTGAAGTGGTCTGCTCGAAACGGCGGTTCACGGCATCACGGGACGCGATACACAGAGGATGACCACCGGAACCCCGGAGACGCCTAGCCAGAACTCACAAAATCGGGCGCCCATCAGCCCGCCGATCCGGCCGGCCGGTGCGAACCAGTGCGCCACGAATTCAACGGCAGCCATACGGCGTTGCTATACCGGGCTCCGCACAGCCTGCCTTGCGACGCCCGAGGTCGGCGGCTATAGTGAGCCGCAACCGAGAGAGCTCCCGAGGGATGAAGATGGCTATTGCAGAGATCAACGGATACCGCATGAACTACCAGGTGTTCGGGGATGACACGGCGCCGGCGTTGGCGCTGATACACGGCGGACTGGGAGGCGGAGACGGAAGCAAGGATACGATCAACCGTCAGGCAGATGCGCTGTCAGCGGGGTATCGCTGCGTGTTCTACGACCGGCGGGCGTGCGGTGGGTCCGACACGCCGGCCGATGGGTACGGCATGGCCAACTGCGCGCGCGACCTGCGCGAATTGATGGGCCACCTGGGCATCAGCAAAGCCCACATCCTGGGATCGTCAGCGGGCGGGCCCATCGCGACGCAGTTCGCGCTGGACTATCCGGAACTGACGGACTCACTGATCCTCATCAATACGATGACCTATTCTGAGGAGGCGCAGCAGGAGATCCGACGTCAGGAACTGCGCCGACTCCAGGAGCGAGTCGCGGCGGTGGGCAGATCGGCAGCCGTGGAACACGCATTGTCAGACCGGTTCCCCCAGATGATATCCGACGATCCGGAACGGTTTGCGCGAATTGCCGCGGAGAATCTGGCCCGCATCGACGGAATCGCCGCCACTCAGCAGGCGTACCTGGACATCGGTGATTCGCTGGAATCGCGGTTGGCCGAACTCAAGATGCCGACGCTGGTGGTCCACGGGGACGCCGACAGCCGGATACCGGTGGAATGCGGCCGGAGCCTGGCCGCGGGGATCGCCGGGGCCGAACTGCACGTGATCTCCGGAGCGGAGCACGGCCTGATGACCAACGAGGCGGCCGGCGAGACGCAGCGAATCATCCTGGACTTTCTGCGGCGAGCCTCCGCCGGCCAGGCTCAAGCGGCCGCGAACTGACTGGCGCCATTGGCAAAATACGGACCAGCCTCCCGCCACATGAACGCGGGCATGGCCTGAGCGCAATCAACCGGAGGAACAACGTATGACAACGGTGAGCATTGACCACGTGGCGATGCCCACGGCGGACGCGGATCGACTGATCGGGTACTACAAGAACCTGGGCTTTGAGATCAACGACGAGGCGGAATGGCGGGCGGGGACGGCGAATATTTTCTCGATCCAGATCGGCGATTCGAAGATCAACGTGCACCCGGAGCGATACATGGCAGGCCTGCGAGGGCCAACCGCAGTGCCCGGCTGCATGGATATGTGCTTCGTGTGGGACGGAACGGTTGAAGAGTGCCAGCGAATGCTCGCCGGAGCTGGAGTGGAAGTCGTGCAGGGTCCGGTGCCCCGAAAGGGGGCGCGGCAACGAGGCGCGGCGCCATCGCTGAGCCTGTACGCCCGGGACCCGGACGGCAACCTGCTGGAATGGATGATTTACGAACAGGACTGACTGAGGAGGAATGCAACGTGGCTACGGTTGGGATAGATCACATAGCAATGCCCACGGCCGATGCGGAACAGCTGATGGCGTTCTACAAGAGTCTGGGATTTGCCATCAACGACGAGGCAGAATGGCGCGCCGGCACGGCGAACATCTTCTCCATTCAGATCGGCGACTCGAAGATCAACGTGCATCCCGAGGGGCATATTGCGGACTACCGGGGGCCCACGGCGGTGCCCGGGTGCACCGACATCTGCTTCGTTTGGGACGGCACCGTTGACGAGTGCCAGAAAATGCTGGCGGATGCCGGCGTCGATATCATACGGGGGCCCGGGCCGCGCAAAGGCGCACGGCAGCGTGGCGTGCTGCCGGCGGTGAGCCTCTACGCTCGCGACCCCGACAACAACCTGCTGGAGTGGATGATCTACCAGTAGATCACAATGCCATTGCACCGTGGCGAGTGTCGCATTCACCCTTACGTATGCCAACCCGGATCCCCGGCGGACCAGGGTTTACTCGGTGCGGAAGCCGGACTGAAGGAGATAGATTATGACGCGGATGCTTGGCAAGCACGCCCTGGCGCAGATGCTGGTGGCCGAAGGGGTGGAGTACATATTCGGCAACCCCGGCACCAGCGAGACTCCGTTCCTGGACGGTCTGCAGGATTTTCCACAACTGCGGTACATACAGGCGTTGCAGGAAGGGACCGCCGTGGGGATGGCCGACGGCTACGCACGGGCCACCGGCAAGCCGGCGTTCGCGAACATTCACATCGCCGGCGGTCTGGCGAACGGGATCAGCGGTTTGTACAACGCGTTTCGGGGCGGGACACCGCTGGTGCTGACCGCCGGTAACTCGGACACGCGCATGCTGATCAGCGAGCCGGTGCTGTCCGGCGACCTGGTGGAGATGACCCAGCAGTACACCAAATGGAGCATCGAGATCCGCCACGCCTCGGATATACCGGTGGCAATCCGGCGGGCGTTCAAGGAAGCCAAGACGCCACCGACCGGGCCCGTGTTCGTGTCGTTCCCATGGGACACGTTGGACGAAGAGGTTGATTTTGAGCCCGTGGCCTCGTCCGACGGTTACTTCCGGATTCGGCCCGATGCCGCGGCGGTAGACCGGGCGACGGAGTTGCTGGCCGGCGCGGAGAACCCCGTGATCGTGGTGGGCGACCGCGTGGCGCAGTCTAACGCCGTGGAGCAGGTGGTGCGGGTCGCCGAGCAGACTGGAGCCCGGGTGGTCGCCACCTCTTACTCGGAAGTGAACTTCCCGACGTCTCACCCGCAGTGGGGCGGGATGCTGAACACGAACAGTCCGGCAACCGCGCGCCAGTTCCAGAACGCCGACGTGGTGATGGCGGTGGGCACAGACGTGTTCGCGTCGTTCCTGTACGTTGATGTGCCCTTCCTGAACCCCGACACAAAACTCATCCACCTGGACAGCAACTACTGGGAAATCGAAAAGAGCTATCCCACCGAAGTGGGGATCATGGCGGACCCGGCGGCCGGAATGGCCGATCTGGCGGTATCGCTGGAGTCGAACCTGACCGGCGGGCAGCGGGAGGCCGCGGCTACCCGGGCGGCCACGCTGGCGGCGGCTCGGGAGCGGGACGCCCAGCGATACCAGGAGCGGATCGCGGCAACGTGGGACAACTCACCGATGCCGGTGGAGCGCATGATGCACGAACTGGCAGATGCGGTTCCTCCCAACACCATCATAGCGGACGAAGCGGTGACCTCGCGTCCTGCGGTGAACCGGGCCTTTGACTTCGAGAAGCCCGGCGACATCTACGGCATCAGGGGCGGCGCGTTGGGCTGGGCCATGCCGGGAGCGCTGGGAGTTAAGCTGGCGCATCCGGACCGACCGGTGCTGGCAGTGGTGGGCGATGGGGCGTCGATGTACACGGTGCAGGCGCTTTGGACGGCGAGCCGGTACAACATTCCGGTGGTCTATGCCATCTGCAACAACCAGGCGTACCGGATCCTGAAGGTCAACATGGAGGTCTACCTGCGTGACATGCTGGACGACCGTGAGCGAGACAGCGACTATGTGGGGATGGACTTCGCGAACCGGCTGGACCTGGCGATGATGGCGCAGGCCATGGGTGTCCATGGTGAGCGGGTGGACGATCCGGCGGAAATCGCACCGGCGATCCAGCGGGCGTTCGAGAGCGGCAAACCGGCGCTGCTGGACATCACCATCAGCGGAGCGCTGTAGCCGGCGCCGCGCATCACAAGAGAAGAGCAGGGCGGGTTCGCAAACCCGCCCTGCTCTTTTCGCTCTGTTAGCTTGGCCGGACTAGTTCAGGACTCGGGCAGCTCGGCCATCGCCAGCACCTCCGCCCACTCGTCGGCAGTTACGGGCTGGATGGAGAGGCGCTGACCACGCTTGATGACCTGCATGTCGGCCAGGGCCGGGTTGGCCTTGAGCTCGTTGAGACTCACAAAACGCGGGAGGCGCTGCTCGGCCTTGATGTCGACCATCAGCCAGGTGGGGTTGCCCGGATCGGACTTGGGGTCGTAGTAGCGGGAGTTGGGGTCCCAGGCGGTGTCGTCAGGGTAGGCTTCACCGACGATACGAGCGGTACCTATGACCCCAGGCGGCTTGGCGTTGCTGTGGTAGAAGAGGATGTAGTCGCCGACGCGCATGTCGTCACGCATGAAGTTGCGCGCCTGGTAATTGCGGACGCCGTCCCATTCGGCCGTCTGGTTGTCTTCGGCCACGAGGTCGTCGTAGGAGAAAGAAGAGGGCTCGGACTTGAACAGCCAGTAGCGGGGTTCAGGCATCGGGTCAACTCCGGGGATAGAGCCCCAGGAAGGGCGAACGGAATAGGCGGGAGGCGGATTCCTGCTTTCGCTGGAATGACGTTCTCCCGGGCCGTGGATTCTCGAGCGGACCTGGATCAGGCCGCCGACTGATTGAGCGCCGAGTGGCGCTAAACGGCGTCCGTTCCGTGCTCACCGGTTCGGATCCGGATAGCGTCGCCCACGGGGTAGATGAAAATCTTGCCGTCGCCGGGCGCGCCCGTGATGGCGTTAGTGCGAATGACGTCCACCGCCCGGTCGGTGTCCTCGTCGTTGACCACGACCTCCACCTTGACCTTGGGCAGCATGTCGATGCGGTAGGTCCCGAGGCCGCGGGCCGCAGTGACTTCCACACCACCCTGGTTACCCCGACCTGAAACCTGGCTCACGGTAAGGCCCACGACGCCGGCTTCGCTGAGAGCATCCTTGACAACATCGAGACGTTCGGGCCGGAAAATGGCTTCGATTTTATTCATTGGGTTTGCACCTCGCTGAACTCAATTGTAATCGTTATGTCGACTTGCGTGCATGTGGTTGACGATTTTACGGCCGGGCTCTCAAAAAAGTGCGCTGCTCTGCGAACAAACAAGCCTGATCCGCCGGCGGTTACACCGGAGCGCCGGCTACCGCCGGATCTGGATGCCGGCCGCCTCGCGATCAAAGCAACCTGAGATGAGGTCCTCGCGCTCCTGGCGCAACACGTCCTTTCGCACTCGAAGGCTGGGGGTCCGCGGCAGTTCGTCGCGGATTTCGATGTAGCGGGGCACCTTGAAGTAGGCCAGGCGGTCGGCGCACCAGTAGATGACGTCCTCGGGCTGCGGAGACGCGCCGGGCCGTGGGGTGATGTAGGCCTTTACCTCATCCTCGCCCAGTTCGGAGGGGACCGCAATGATGGCGCAGTCCAGGACGTGCTCGTGGCTCTTGATCACGTCCTCGACTTCTTGCGACGAAATGTTCTCGCCGCGCCGGCGGATGACGTCCTTCTTCCGGTCGACGAAGTACAGGTAGTCGTCGTCGTCAAGCCAGCCGAGGTCACCGGTGAAAAGCCAACCGCCGCGCAGGGACGCGCTGGTCTCCGTTTCGTTGCGCCAGTAGCCGGCCATGGTGGCGGGGTTGCGAATGGTGATCTCGCCCGGTTGGCCATTGGCTACCGGATTGCCACCGTCGTCAACAATGCGAACAGTGTTTTCGAACGCGGCGTCCGGGTGACGGCGGGGCTGACCTGACGAGTTCGGCCGCCGATCGCCCCGTATGGCCTCAATGGTGCCGTAGCAGGTCTCGGTCATGCCAAAGCCGACGATGATATCGGTGCCGAAGCGCTGCTCGAAGTCGGCGAGAAATTCGGGCGAAAAGGCCGGAGAGCCGTAGAAGAGCCGCACGGTGTTATCCGCATCGTCGGGCCGGGGGTCGTTCTTGGCCAGCACGGGCATCATCATGCCGATGAAGTTGACCACTGTGGCGCGCGCGTCCCGCACCTGGTCCCAGAAACGCGAGGCGCTGAAACGATCCTGCACGATCAGGGTTGCGCCGGCGGCCAGGGTGCCCATGGTGCTGTAGTACTGGGCATTGGCGTGGAAGTACGGAAGACAGGTGAAAAAGCGGTCGTCAGGCGTGGCCTGCGTCCAGAGGGCAAATCCCTGCCCGGCGGACACATACATCTGATGGGTCACCTGAACGCCCTTGGGGTTGCCGGTGGTTCCAGAGGTGTACTGGAGCATCGAGATGTCGGTGGGAGCCACGCGCGGGAGTTCAGCGATTTCAGGAGACGCCGCAAGGAGGTCGGAGTACGCGGCCCACCCAGGCGGCGGAGCATCGCCACCCACGTACAGGCGATGGCGGACACAGGGTGCGATGTCGGCTGCCTGGGTCGCGACGTCGAGCAGGTCTTCGTGGGCGACGAGAGCGGAGGCTTCCGAATTGTTGAGGATGAATGCCATTTCGTCGCGACGGTAGGCCGTGTTGATGGTGACGGTGATACCGCCGATGAGCGCGAGGCCAAACCAGGAGTACAGGACCTCGGGAACATTGGGGAGGAAGAGACAGACGCGATCGCCGTGACCGATACCCAAATTGCGGAACATCGTGGCTGCCGAACGGCAGCGGCGATAGAAGTCAGAGTAGGAGATCTGCTGCCCGGCGATCTCCACGAAGATCTTGTCCGGATTGGAGCTGGCCACAATCTCCAGAAATTCGCCGAGGGATTTTTCCCACGAATGGCGATTGGAGATGGGCTCCAGACCGAGGATGCTACTCATAAATAAGCTCGGGATCCAACGGACGCAAAACAGCGGCCGGCGACGGATTACGCAGGGCTCACGCTATCACGCGAGTTGGGGGTGGTCAAGAGACGGATGCGCCGCGGGCACGAGCACTCTTGCGGTATACCGGTACTCACGTGAACTGCAGACACGGCCGCGATTAGAGTTGGAGGCTTGGCGCCGCATCATTGCTTACCGATCAGCCGTCCAATGACCACCCGTGCTAGAATTGGCTCGCTTTCACCTGAGCAAGTTGTATCGAATCGTACGCGAAGGACGCGCGAAGTGCAGATAACCGGCAGAGGCATTTGGATCGCCTTGACCTCCGCAATATTGTGGGCGGCATCGATAGCCGCGATGCTTGGCGGCGGCTATGTAGTGGCGGTTGGTACGCCATGCCTGTGCGCCGATGTCAACGGCCTCATGCTGGGCGGAGGCCTGGTCATCATCCTGGTCAGCGCCGCAGCGTTGCTCTGGTCCAGAGAATTGGCGCGCCTGGTCGTTGACCGGGTGACCAGCCTGACCGCTCAACAGAAATAGTCACCAGCGGAAGCATTCGCGCCAGCCGCAATCCGGCGGAGTTGCTCAAGGTTCGTCGCTGTCCGACGAACCTCTCCGGCAAAAAGGAGCGCCTAAAGCTGGCGCAGTTTGGGATCCAGGCGGTCTCTGAGCCAGTCCCCGAACACGTTGAACGCGATCACAACCATGGTTATCGCGACGCCGGGGATAATGGAAATCCACCACGCGGTGGCGACCTTGGCCCGGCCGTCGGCGACCATCTGTCCCCACGATGGCGTGGGCGGCGGGATTCCGGCGCCGAGAAAGCTGAGCGATGCTTCAGTCAGGATGACGAGGCCGACGTGCAACGTCAACATGACCATGAAGGAATTGAAAACGTTGGGCATTATGTGGACGAACATGATCCGGGTGCCGGAGCAACCGTGGACGTGGGCCAGCGCGACAAAGTCGTTGTCTTTGAGCCCCAGCACCTCGCCTCGCGTGACCCGGGCGAACCTCGCCCACAGGATCAGGGTCACGGCAAGAACCACGGTCTGTAGCCCCTGCCCCATGGTCACCGCTAATAATAAGGCGAACAGAATTGTCGGGAAGGCAAGGGTGGCGTCCACCGCCCTCATGATGAACGTGTCCGTCTTGCCACCCGCGTAGCCCGACAGCAGGCCCAGGACACCGCCGATGGCGCCCCCGGCCAGGAGAGCGGTGAAGGCCACTATCAAGCTGACCCGGGCTCCGTAGATCAAACGGCTGAGGATGTCCCGGCCCAGAATATCGGTGCCCAACAGGTGTTTGGCTGACCCCTCTTCCTGCCAGGCCGGCGGCTGGAGCTTGTCTCGCAGTGACTGCTTGGTCGGAGAATGGGGGGCGATGAGCGGCGCGAATATGGCGGCGAACACCATCAAGAAAATGATGACCACGGGTATCCAGGGCAGCCGCTTGAGTTCGTACCTCAATCGCTCCTGCCGCTCGCCGGAAACCTCCAGCACCTGCACGCTGGTATCTACGCGGTCGCTGGCCATATCGCTCCTAGTCGTACCGGATCCTCGGATTTATGTAGGCGTACAGTATGTCAACCATCAAATTTACGGCCAGGATTATCACCGCGTCCAGCAGGATCACTGCCTGGAGCAGGGGAAAGTCGCGTTGCGCCACGGCATCGATGGTGAGGCGGCCGATACCCGGCCAGGCAAACACGGTCTCGGTAACGATGGCTCCGGTGACGAACCCGCCGACGAAGACACCGAAGAGCGTCAGCACCGGGATCAGCGCGTTGCGCAGGCAGTGCTTCCAGAAGACCTTCCATTCCTGCAGTCCCTTGATCCGGGCGAGCTTGACGTACTCGGTATCGAGCACCTCCAGCATGCTTGACCGGATCAGCCGCATGATACCGGCGATGGAGAATGTCCCCAGGGTGAACGCCGGCAAGATGTAGTGGAGGGGCCCGCCCATTCTCCCGGGCGGGAGCACGTCCAACCACACGCTGAATATGTAAATGCAGACGATGGCGATCCAGAAATTTGGAGTAGCCACCCCGAACACCGCGATAGCCCCGGCCACCTGGTCGATCCATGTGCCCCGCTTGACCGCTGCGACCACCCCCAACGGGATGGCGACTGAAATTGCGATGAACATCGACAGCGGCAGCAGCTTCAGGGTGTTGGGCAGCCGTTCGAAGAAAAGCTCCGCTGCCGGCTTTTTGTACACGATGGAGTCGCCAAAATCGCCGCGAACGATGCCGGTAAGAAACACGAAGAGCTGGACGTGATACGGGCGGTCGAGGCCAAGGTTCCGCTCGACGAATTGGCGCTCTTCCTCGGTGGCATCTTCGGGCACCATGAGGTCTGCCGGATTGCCGGTAGCCCTGGCCAGGGCAAACACGATCAGCGCGACGATGAAGAGCAGGACGATGCCCTGCAAAAGCCGGTTGAGGATATATTTCTGCAAATGCCCGACCTCAATGAATGGCACGCGCCGGGAGGTTCAGCAAGTTCCCGGCGCGGCCCGCGTGTGGTGTCAAGCGTTGGATTGTTGAATACGGGTTGGGTAAGGCCGCCGAGCGGGCTCACCCATCCGGATCTCAACCTTTATTGCTGCCAGGGGTTGCCCTCGGCGTGCGGTATGCGATGGAACACGTCACCGAGCTCACCACGGCCGTAGATGCCCTGCCAGCGGCCCACGGTTTCCGGATTGGAGGCGTACAGGCTAACGCCCTGGACAATCGGCACACCGATCCACTGATCGGCCACCAACTGGATGATGTCGTTGGTAGCCTCGGCCCGCTTGGCATCGTCGCGCTCCGAGATCGCGATCTCGTGGAGCCGGAGGTATTCCTCCGTCAGCGCGCTCATGTGATCCCGATCGCCAAACGCGTAGTGACCGCTGTCGGGATGGAACGTGGTCTGATAGCGGGGCACGGGAAGGGGACGGCCCGCGTTGCGGAAAATGCTCACGGCACCGTTGAACCCCTCACCCCACTCATCATGGCCGGGGGCGCGGGTCATCGGGCTGAATACACCGATCTCAATGACCTTGAGGTCGGATTTGATGCCTATCTCGTCCCAGAACCCGGTGACGGCCTGGCTGAGGTCGTTCATGTACGGGGTGCCCGAGAAGTTGGTGCTCCAGAAGGTGATCTCGAAACCGTCGGCATATCCGGCTTCAGCCAGCAGCGCCCGAGCGCGATCCGGATCGTAAACCAGTTCCGTCTCGCCCCACTCTTGCCACCGGGGAACGTCGACGTCGACGCTGGTGGGGAAGGTGGCAAAGGGCATGGAGGGTCGCCCGTAGCCGTTCAGGGTGAAGTCGATGATGTCCTGCCGGTTGATGGCCAGTGACATGGCTTGCCGAACGCGAATATCGCCGATGGGCAATGCCTGGGCCTCGTCGAAGTAGAGACCCCAGAACTGGTAGATGAACATGCCCACGCCCTCGATGACCGTGAGCTGCGCGCCGGCGGCTTCCACCTCGGGGGCGGACTCCGGCACCAGGTCGATGAGGTCGGCCTGGCCGGTGCGGACCATGGCCAGCTTGGTGCTCTCTTCAGGGACCAGCAGCAGGCTCATGTTGGCGAAGTGGGGGATACCGCGGTGCGACTTGTCGAAAGCCTCGTACCGGAAGTAGTCGCCCACCGAGTGCTCAGCGTACATCCAGGGACCGCTGCCCACTGGCTGGGCGCGGAAACCGTCATCGCCGACGGTCTCGATGTAGTCCTTGGGCATGATCTGGCCGCCCTGGAACACCGCCCGGGTCAGCAGGCTCCAGAAGTGAGGCTTGGTTCCTTCGGTGTGCATCCGCACGGTGAGATCATCAACGACCTCGATGGCTTCCTCGGACGGCTGCCTGAGCTGCCGGTTGAGGCGGTTGCCGTCGCCCACGACACTTTCGTCGTGGTACATGGTGCGCTCGAGGCTGAACTTCACGTCGTGCGCGTCCAGGACCTCACCGTTGTGGAACACCAGGCCCGGCGCGATGTTGAACGTCCAGCTGGTGCCATCGGGGTCAATTCCCCATTCCTGCGCCACTCCGGGCCCGACGCCGCCGTACTGGGACTCATGGTTAAAGCCCAGAAGAGCGTCGTAAATGGGCGCCTGGTACTGCGCGTGACCAGCGCGGGTTTGCAGAATCGGATCGGTATTCTGTGAACCGAGATTTTGCAGGCTCACGGTCAGCGTGCCGGTGGGATCTCCCTGCCGGACCACAGCTTCAACCGGGGGCACCGGGGTGGCCACCACCAGGACTTCCCGGGTGACCTCGACTTCTCTTTCTACCTCTTTCTCGACCTCGACCTGCTCGGTCACGACCTTTTCAACCTCAACTTGTTCAGTCACGACGCGCGTGACCTCGACGATTTGAGGTTCAGCAGGGGTAGCGGCTCCTCCGCAGGCGAGGACGAGTGCGAGGGACAAGGTTAATGATCCCAGGCAGACTGCCCTAAGCGACATTCGGCACCTCCGACGCTAAACGCGAATACTGTGTTGCGGTTATGTTCTCGCCGCACGATACACCGCATCACCGAAATCGGTCAAATTATTTCCGCTAAAAGCGGAGCAATCGCAATTCACGCGGAATATTTCACGATACCGTCAATGCACGAAAAACGGCATGCCTGGAGTGTGAGCTGGAACCTTTACGCGTTTCGCACCGTTCTGAGGATATGGCAACGATTGTCGTTAGCATCGCCGGCGCCTGGAGGTCTGGGGCCGGAGCCCTTGAAATGTTGCCGGCCAGTCCGGGGTAATCCGCGTGAATTGACAGCCAAATGGGGCGGATTTAGACTGCCTTTCACTCGATTGATGCGGGCGTTGGCCAATGGGACTGACGCCTGAAACAATGATGGTTGCATATGGTCGTTTCCGTCGATGAAAAATGCCTGCGCCTGACCGACGAGAGCGGTGAGCGTGGCGTGTTGCTGGGAATGCGGTGCCCGAATTGCGGAGTTTGCGTGTTCGGACCGGCCACGTTTTGCCAGTCGTGCACATCCGCCGACCTGGAAGAGGTCGAACTGTCCACCGAGGGAACTCTGTACAGTTTCACCATCGTCAGGGTGCCTCCGTCGGGCTGGCCGGGCCCGGTGCCGTACGTTTTGGGGGAAGCCGAATTGCCGGAGGGTCCGCACGTGCTGGCCGAAGTGATCGACTGCGCCCACGACGACCTGCGGGTGGGCATGGCGGTCACACTCGCGATTCAGACCGTGGCCATGGATGGCGTCGCAGGCTCGGAGCGGGCGGTGTACAAGTGGCGGCCCGCCTAAGAGTGACGAGATTGCCGCTCTTCGCTCGCAATGACAGGTTTGCCGGGACGGACACAGGTCCGTCGCCCTCCGCCCGCAATGACATGCTCACCGGGGCGGACGCAGGTTCATCGCCTTTCGCTCACAATGACAGGCTCACCGGGGCGAACGCAAGTTCGTCGCCCTTAGCTCGCAGACACGATCAGGTGGTAAACAAATGACGCAGTTTCGTCCCGGGCGAGAAGTGATGGTAGTGGGGGTCGGATTGCACGCCTTCGGCAGGTTCCCCGAGCAGGGCCTGTCGGACCTGGCGCGGGACGCCGTGGTTGACGCCCTGCGAGACTCCGGAGTGCCGTGGTCGGCGATACCGGTGGCGTACTTCGGGCACGTCTATTACCACGGCATGTCGATTGGCGAGACGACGCTGGCGCAGCTGGGTCTGACCGGCGTGCCGATCATCAACGTGGAGAACGCGTGCTCCAGCGGCTCCACGGCGTTCTGGCAGGCATACTGGGGGATCACGTCCGGGGTGTTCGACATGGCCCTGGCGTTCGGCGCGGAGAAGGTGCCCAGCGGGCCGGTGACGGTAACCGCAGAGAACAGTCCCGCCCGATACATCGGCGGCGACCACATGATGGCGGGCTACGCGCTGCGCATGAAGCGATACATGGAGGAGACGGGAGCACCTGCGTCGGCGCTGGCGCAGGTGTCGGTGAAGGCGCGACAGGCGGCCTCGATGAACCCCTACGCCCACCGCAAGGAAACCTACTCGGTGGAGGATGTGCTGAACTCACGCCTGATCGCCGACCCACTGACCCTGTACCAATGCTGCCCCACCAGCGAGGGCGGCGCGGCGGCGGTGCTGTGCGCGGCGGACGCGCTGGACACCTACGGTCTGGACCGGAGCCGGGCCATTCGCGTGGCGGCTGCCGCATTGACCTCGGGGAACTACAACGGGCGAGGCAGCGACCACTCCGCGTTCAGTCCGTACCGCACGGAGCCGGCCGCGCTGCAGGCCTACGAGATGGCGGGCATCGGCCCTGAGGATGTTGACATCGCGCAGGTCCACGACGCGGCGACCATCGGAGAGTTGCAGCAGATCGAGGCGTTGCACCTGACGCCGTTCGGTGAGGCCTGGCGAGCGACGGAAGAAGGGCGGACGGCGCTGGGTGGCGATATTCCGGTGAACACCGATGGAGGTCTGCTGGCGATGGGTCATCCGTTCGGAGCCAGCGGCATCCGCATGGTGCATGAGACGGTGACGCAACTACGGGGCGAGGCCGGTCCGCGGCAGGTGGAGAACGCGCGGGTCGGCGTGGCGCAGTGCTCCGGCGCCGGGGACGTCACCACGGTGCATATACTGACGCGCTAGCTTCGTGACCAGGACTGCCACGCTCCGCTCCCGGTAGCAGAATTGGATGCAGCGGCGGATTGCGTCGATAGCTTCTGGCCAACAGGTTGAATGGATCATGGCAAATTTCATGATCATGGCGGCGATGAAGGGCCGGTTCATGTCGGAGCAGGGCAACCTGTACGACAATTTTCAGATGCTGGGATATATGGAAGGCGCAACGACCTTCGACGCGGTGGCGGCGTTTTTCGACCAACCGAAATTTCCGATTGTGTGGGCGGACGTGGAGTACATGTGGGCGGAACGGCTGGCGGACGATCCGGCGAACGGGCACCACGGGGAATACGAAAAGGTCTACATTGCGTCTCTGCGAGAGCGGTGGGAAGGAAGTTCGCGGAATTAGCCATCGCATGGACGGACAGGATATTCGTGATCGGGGCCTTCACCGGCAAATGGGCTGGCTATCAGAGTCCGGCAATCCGCGACGCTAACGAAGTAGGGGCGAATGATCATTCGCCCCTACAATTTTTGCCCTCGCGCGTTGGACGCGCCCTTCGGTCGGCCGTTACACGGAGGCAGCTTTGTCCCGGAGGCGGGTGAACTCGGTTCGGAAACCCTCGGCGAGCGCACGGCGGTCAGTGCCATGGAGCACGAAACGGGCGCCCTGCTCAATCCAGTATTCAGAGAGTTCGGGGGTCTGGTGATGGACGAGAGTGGGCAGCCCCTTGGCCTCGCACTTGTCGATGATCCCCTTTACTGTGGTCTTGTAAACTTCCTGGGCGTAGTCATCGGGCACGCCGAGGGAGATGCTCATGTCGTTGGGGCCGACGAAGATGGCGTCGATGTGGGGTACGGCCAGCATGGCGTCGAGGTTGTCGACTGCCGCCTGGCTCTCGATGCCGATGATGCAGATGTTGTCGCGGTTGCGGTTGGCGAGGTAATCCTGGCTGGCATCGCTGGGGAAACTTCCGGATTCCAGGGCCTCTTCGGCGGCCGCGCCCTTCAGCGGGCGGAACTTGGCCGCCTTGACCACCTCGCGCACCTGGTCGACGGTCTCGCAGTAGGGAGCAAGGATGCCCTGGGCGCCGGCGTCGATGGCCATGGTGACATAGTGGGAGTCGGGGATGGGGATGCGGACGATGGGAACCACGCTGATGGTATTGAACATGGTCAGGTAGTCGCCCAACTCGCCACGGCCACGGGGGCTATGTTCAGTGTCGATGATGACGTAGTCGAGGCCCACGCCGTCGAGGACGGGGATCCAGCGAGGGCTGCGGTTGATGCTGATCATGGTGCCGAAGATACGGCCGCCCTGTTTCAGGGTATTCTTGAGGTCTGCGCCGCTCATGGGGTGGATTGCTCCTTGCGATGGGATGTTGTGCGAGTATAGCACGCAGGGAATCGGGTAGATTTGGTCTGCTCCGAGGAGGTTGCGCGCGGTTAGAATGATCCCGTCGGGCCACGTGCCGGGGAGTGGGACGAGCGCTGATGCAACGGATGCAAGGTTTCTACGTGCGCTGGAGGAACTGGAAGCGATCGATCAAAATGTGATTGCCTCGGCATGATGAAGCCGGCTCAGAGCCTCATGCGTACCCGCTTTCGTAAATCGTCAGAAGCAAGATTTGCGCGATTTTAAGATTTGGCAGGATTGGGATATCTCCATCACAGAACCGTACAAATCCTGCGAGTCCCTAAATCTTGAAAATTCTGATCCTCATGTTTCTCCGACGCCAAACCGGGTGCGCGTGAGGCACAGAGCGGGTGGCGGTCAGGTGTGCTAAACTGCCCCAAATGAAAGGGATCGAATCGATTGCGTAATCCGGGGTAGTTGTTGCGGAATCAGTATCGTTATATCGGCGAACAGGGTGATTGGGACGCGGTGGCGGAGGAGTTGCGGCAGGCGCCACGATTGGCGCTGGACACTGAGCGAAATGGCCGATTCGCGTACCGTGAGCGGATCTGCCTGATCCAGATTTCGGACGGGCGGGACACATACCTGCTGGACCCGTTGGCGGTGAAGCAGTTGGATACCCTGGGCGTCGTGCTGGCGGATGAGGCGGTGGCGATCGTGATGCACGGTTGCGAAGAGGACGTGCGCTACTTCGACCGCGACTTCGGGTTCACGGTAAACAACCTGTTCGACACCGGGCTGGCGGCTCGGTTCCTGGGGGTTTCGAGGCCAAACCTGGGCGCAGTACTCGAAGAATTCTGCGGAGTGGGGATCGCCAAGGATCCCAAGTTGCAGGTTTCGCACTGGGGGCTGCGGCCGCTATCGGGTCCGGCGCTGGACTACGCGGCCAGCGACGTGCACCACCTGCTGCCGCTGGCGGACGAGCTGGCGTACCGATTGGACAAACTGGGCCGCGAGGATTGGGTGAAGGAAGAGTGCGCGCGGCTAGAAGCGCTGCGGCATCCATCTGACGAACCATTGGAGACCGCGTTCCGGCGGGTGAAAGGTTGGGAAACGCTCAATCCCCGGGAGGCGGCGGTGCTCCAGGAACTGTATGCGTTTCGAGACGGCAAGGCGTGCGCCTGGGATGTTCCTCCGACACAGGCGGCGAGCAACGGCGACCTGCTGGAACTGGCGCAGTCCAGCGGCAGCCCCCCGCGAGGGATCGGCGGCATGTTGGCGTCCCGTTGTTTCGGTGAGCTGCTGGAGGCCCTCGAACGGGGGATGACCGGCCCGGAGACGCCGAAACCGCCCCGAACGGACCGGGGACCCGAGCCCTGGACACCGGAAAGCCGGGAGCGGCTGAAGGCGCTGAAACAATGGCGAACGGGATTGAGCCAAGAGCTGGGGCTGGCGGTGAGCCACATCTGGCCCACGCCCAGCCTGGAGAGGATCGCGTTGCGGCCAGATCGGCTTGACCATGAATTGGGCGGCGGGTACGGAGAAGTCCGGGGGTGGCAGCGGGATGAGTTCGGGGAAGGGTTGTCGAGAGTGGTGACCGGCGCGTAAACGGAAACCGGGCGTCCGCATGATGCGGACGCCCGGTTTTTGCTGGCCTGGCATCTGAAACGGAGGGCGTTTTCGATGCCGGGCGACCGCGGGATCAACACGGCCTCGGGTTGTGGCAGAGCCTTGGTCGCACCGGCGGGTTGGCCGCGCCGCGCTCCGTGATGCAGCTGACGGTTGGGACAGGCGCCTGGGGTCAGGCTCCGAAGGTCATCAGTTCTTCACAGAATCGGGCAGTGTTGACGAGGTCGGGGACCACGACGTACTCGTCGATGGTGTGCATCAGGTTGGTGGCCATGCCCACCACCACGCTCTCGATGCCGTGCAGGCGGAACACGTTGCCGTCGGTGCCGCCGCCGGAGGGGCGGATGTCGGGTTGGAGTCCCATGTCGCGCATGACTCTGGTGACCAGCTGAGCGGTGGCCTCGTTGGAATCCAGGCGGTACATCTGGAACATCATTTCCAGGTTCTCGTTGATTTCAGCGTCCGTATAGCGGCCGCGGATGGTGTTGACCGCCGTGACGAGCTGTATGCGCAGTATCTCCAGGGACTCCATACTCATGCTGCGGAACTCGCCGGACACGGTGGCCTCGGAGGGGACGGCGTTGCGCACGGTGCCGCCGGTGATGGTGCCCACGTTGAACGTCGTTTCGTGGTCAATGCGGCCCTGGGGAAGCTCGGCGATGATGTCGCTGGCGATCCGGATGGCGGACAGGCCCTTTTCGGGTTCGACGCCGGCGTGAGCGCCGCGGCCCTTGATATCGATGTCGAAGGCCATGTAGGTGGGGCTGCCACCGGTGATGGTGTTGACCGGACCATTGCCGTCGAAGACGACCGCCTCGGTGCTGCTGATCATCGAGAAGTCGAGGTTCGATGCGCCGACGAGTCCGATTTCCTCGCCCCGGGTGAACACGACCTGCACCGGGCGACGGGGACGGCCATCTTCACGCACCGCCTGGAGCGCTTCTAGAATCGCAGCGACGCCGGCCTTGCAATCGCCTCCAAGAATGGTGTTGCCATCCGAGGTGACGCGGTCGCCGACGACCTGGGGCCGAATGCTGCGGCCGGGGTCCACGGTGTCCATGTGGGCCGATAGCAGGAGCGGCTGATCTCCGTCCTCACGGGCGATGACGTTGCCATGTTCGTCGCGGCCCACCTGGAAACCCAGGTTGGCCAGCCGGTCTGAAACGTGAAGAGCGACGTCCCACTCCTCACCGGAGGGGCTGTCGATACGGACCAAGTCGCAGAAGTCGTTGATCAATCGTTCCTGGTTAGGCATGGGGGCTCCTCGTTGGTCGAACGATGCGATATGTGTGTATTCCGGCTGTCGTAACCGTAATTGCGAGAGAGGGCGCAAGTCCACCGAGACCACGGCAAAGGTCGCGAAGCGGGCCTGGACGCCGGTTCGGCGCTGGGGACGGTGAAACCCGGCGGGCGTGAGTATTGCTTTCCGGTTGCCTATTATATCGTGGGTAACTAGAATTATGAGACCATGCCAGGGGAGTTCAACATACGCCAAGGCGGGGTCGACGACGGCGAGACCATCGCCACGTTCAACGCGGCGATGGCGCTGGAATCGGAAGGGATATCACTGGACCGGGCGACGCTGCGGGCAGGGGTCGACGCCGCGTTGGCCGACGAATCCAAGGCGTTCTACCTGATTGCTGAAGCCGGCGGAGAACCGGTGGGCCAGCTGATGGTCACGACCGAATGGAGTGACTGGCGGAACGGTTGGATCTGGTGGATCCAGTCGGTTTATGTCAAGCCTGAAGCGCGGCGACAAGGCGTGTACCGGAGGCTGTACCAGCGGTTGACGGATATGGCAAACGCGCGGTCTGACATACGGGGCATGCGGTTGTACGTGATGCGGGAAAACTGGGGGGCCAAGCGGACCTACGAAGCCCTGGGCATGAGCCACTCCGAGTACGATTTGTACGAAACGGAGTTGTGAGCCTCCGGGAAAGAGGCGCCGCAGAGGTGCGCCCATTGACCCGGTCGGCGCGGGCCCGATACTCGGCCGGCAAGCTTGAGAGAAACGACGAAACAATGGCGGTCAACAGGCAAACAAGATGACCACGGGCGGCGACTTACCCACCGAATTTCACTATACAGCGCGGGGACAACTGGCTCTGAGGGCGGGTCAACTGCACGCTGCCATTGACGATTTCAACCACGCGTTGGAACTCAACGACGAATTCGCTCCGGCCTATTACTATCGCGGACTGGCATACCGCAATGTCGGTGACCTCAACCAGGCGATCGCGGACTACACGCGAGCGATAGTCTCTGATCCCGATTACCCGGTGCCCTACTACGCGCGGGGCGTGGTCAGGAGGCACCTGGGATTTTACGAGGACGCGATCAGCGACTACTCGGCGGCCATCGAGCTGGAACCGGACGATCCCGATTATTACTACGCGCGCGGTGTCGCGAGGATTTCGCTGGGGCGGTATCAGGACGCCATCGCAGACTTCCTGGTCTGCACGCGCATCAACCCCGAGCACGCCAATGCCCAGTACAACCTGGGGATCGCGTACCGGGACTCGGGGGACCGGGAAACAGCCCTGTCCTACTACAACCGCGCCATAGAGCTGAGGCCCGGGGAACCGGACTACCGATACGCACGGGGCAATCTGTACAGCGACCGCAGGGAGTACGATGCGGCGATCGCAGATTATGACGCAGCCATCGAGATGGTGCCGACGTTCGCGAACGCGCTGTACAACCGGGGCATTGCCAAGCGCAACCGCGGAGAACCGACTGACGCCATTGCCGATTTTGACCTGGCGCAGGGCTGCGGTATGGACACGGCCACGCTGCACCACAACCGGGGTGTGGCGCGGGCGGACCTGGGCGATCACGGCGCGGCGATTGCCGAGTATGAAATCGCCATCGAAAAGAACGCCGATCTGGCCGGCGTCTGGCTGTCGATGGGCAACTCCAAGGCAGCGCTGGGAGATTATGCGACGGCCGTGGAAGCTTTCGGCAAGGCGGTGGAGCTCAACTCCAGCCTGGCGGAGGCATACCGGGGCCGGGGTCTGGCCAACCGCGCGTTGGGCAACGAAGACGCGGCGGCGGCGGACCTGCTGGAGTTCGCGCGGCGGGCGAGCGATAGCGCATGACGGTTGCGGACTCCTGGCACGGACTGCGCGCCGGCGATCAGGTCGGCAATCTTGAATACATGGTTGACGCCGCGGCGCTGGCGCGGTACCGGCAGATCGTGGGCGCCAACGGGTCGTTCCCCGATCTCATGGCGGAAGACTGCAGGGCGATGCTGGCAACCCGCGCGGCCGGGGAAACGCTGACCACAGTTTGGCAACGACTGGAGTTCATGCGACCTCCCATCCGGGGCCGGCGCATCCAGGTGGGCGGATGGATACGGGAAGTGCGGCACGCGCGCGACCGGGTCTGGATAAGGGCGGCAGCGTTCGCCGTCGACGAAATCGGTACGGAGATTCTCCGTTCCGAAGGCGCATTTGTTGTGGGTTGCGCGACGGCTCGCTCAGAGCACATCGCGAGATTGGCCGAGGCGCAACCGGAGGCGCTCAATCTGCCGTCCAGTCATGTTGGCGACGCCGGCCGCCTGGGCCAGCTGCGCCTGCCGGGGCAGGAGCAGCTGGACGAGTATCGGCAGGTTGCGAACGCGATGGCCGCAACTGACCTGAGCCGGGATGGAAATGGCCCGACATCGATCATAGCCGGATGGCTGGAAGGCCTGATGGGCGCCAATTTCGGTGAAGATTTCCGGTGGGGCGGCGAACTATCGATTGTCCATCACCGAGCGCTGACACCGGCCATGACGCTGCACTGCGACGGCGTGGTACTTGGCCGTGACACGGACGTCCGTGGCGTGGAGAAGTGGCGGGTGGCCATGTTGGTTCGCGATGCCGCCGGCCACCAGGCAGCGACGGCGGAGGCGGTGGTAGAGTCGCCCAGTCCGAGACTCGTTTGATCCCGGCGGCGGTTCCAAGGACACAAGGGCCGGCGCCATCGTGCGGCCGAGCCGCGCCATTTTCATAGTTGAGGGGACTACGGAGGGATTCATGCAGCAACGCGAAGCGCCGAACGTGCCCATGCCGGAGAACTGGCAGCGGGGTCTGGCGATTGTCGCCCACCCGGACGACCTGGAATACGGAGGGGCGGCGGCGATCGCCAAGTGGACCGCGCAAGGGAAGCGCATCACGTACGTCATGGTGAGCCGGGGCGAGGCCGGGATCGACGGCATGCATCCGTCGGAAGTGGGGCCGCTGCGGGCCAAAGAAGAGGTCAACGCGGCGCAGGTTGTCGGCGTGGATACTGTGGAATTCCTGGACCACACCGATGGAGTGATAGAGTACGGTTTGCCGCTGCGGCGGGATCTGAGCCGAATGATCCGCAAGCACCAGCCGGACGTGGTTATCACCATCAACCACCATTTGCAATTTTTCAGTGGGCACCTGAACATGGCGGACCACCGGTGGGTGGGACTGGCGGTGTTCGACGCGGCGCGAGACGCGGGCAACCGCTGGATATTTCCGGAACTGTTGGAAGAAGGGCTCGAGCCGTGGAACGAGGTGCGCTTCGTTACCGTGTTCGGGTCGACCGCGCCGTCGCACGCGGTGGACGTGTCGGAACATTGGGAGACGGGACTGGCGTCGCTGCGGGAACACAAGGCATACTTGGAGAATCTGGGCGACGTGGGAAACAGCCCGTTCGAGTTTCTGACCGCGCATGCCCGGGAAGCGGGAGCGGGTTTTGGGTGCCGGTACGCCGCGCACGCGGAGTTGGTGATGATCAACGAGTCCTTCTAGCGCCGGTTGCGGCCGGGTCTCCGTCGGGGTACGGTCCCATTCAGACCAAGTTCACACAAAGGGGAAAACATGACCGGATTCAGCGAGCTATTGCGGGCGGAAGCGGAACCGATTTGGCGGGCCATATTCGGGCATCCTTTCCTGCGCGAGATCAAGGACGGAACGCTGCCCCTGGAAACATTCCAGTACTACCTGGGGCAGGACTACCACTACCTGGAAGGGTTCGGCCGGGCCGTGGCCATGACGCTGGCTAAAGCCCCGGACGCCGACCTGCTGCAGGATCTGGCGCACCGGGTGATGACGCCCGTGGAACGGCCCCTGCATCACCAGCTTATCGAAGCGGCGGGCCTGACGATGCCGGAGGTTGAGGGCGCGACCAGATCGCCGACGAACACGGCCTACGTAAACCATATGCTGGTGACCGCGGAGATGTACGGGTTGGGTCCGACGGCGGCGGCGCTGCTTCCCTGCCCATGGACGTATCACCTGCTGAAGGACGAAATAGGGCAGTCGGAACACCCGCTGTACGGGCAATGGACGCGGTTTTACGTGGAAGGGTTCCTGCAGTCCAGCGTGGACGCCTGGACGGGGTTCGTCGACGAGATGGCGGAACGGGTCGGCGAACAGGAGAGGGAGGCGATGCGCTACGCGTTCATGGCGAGCAGCCGGTACGAGTACATGTTCTGGGACGCCGCCTACCGGCGTGAGGCGTGGCCAGTTTAGATCTCGCCGGCGGCGCGGACACGGTGTCTCCCGGAGCAAACCGGTAAACATTCGGGGAGGAGTTACATGCCATACGCAGATATCAATGGGACGCAGATGTTTTATGAGAGCCACGGTGAGGGGCCGGCGCTGGTGTTTGCCCACGGCCGGGGAGGAAGCCACCTCAGCTGGTGGCAGCAGGTGAGCGCGTTCCAGCAGGAATACCGATGTGTGACATTTGACCACCGGGGGTGGGGACTAACGCCGGGCCAGGGTGGTCAACCGGAGCCTACGACGTTTGCGGCTGACCTGGAAGCGCTGCTGGATCACCTTGGAATCGACCGGGCGACGCTGGTCGCGCAGTCCATGGGCGGAGTGACGAGCCTGGGGTTTGCGCTGGCGCATCCCGAGCGGGTCACCGGGCTGGTGCTGGGAGACACAACCGGGGGCATCGGAGACCCGTCCGTAGTGTCACTGCTGGAAGACGTGCATCCGCCGGAGCACCCGCTGCGCCGCGCGCTGAGTGACGGGTTCATCGAGAGCCAGCCGGAGCTGACTTTTCTCTTCGGCTCGATCGGGAGGATGAACCCGCCCATGCCGTTGAGCGTCGTGTCCGGACTGTTCCGCAACCCCGCCGGACCACACGCGGGAGACCTGGCAGAGTTCACCGTGCCGACACTGTTGATCGTGGGCGAGGAAGACCGGATATTCCCGCCCAATGTCATTGAGGCGGCGCACCGACTGATTCCGGGGAGCCGGCTGGAGGTGGTCGCCGGGGCAGCGCACTCGACGCACTATGAGCAGGCGGCGATCTTCAACGCGCTGCTGGCTGGGTTCCTGGCGGAGATCGGCGTCGGGGCAGTGGGAGTTGCGGCGGACGATTAGTCAGCCAACAAGGCAGAAAAGAGTAGGGGCGTATGGTAATCCGCCCCTACACAATTTGGATCGTCCGGAGAAACGCAACTAGAAAGGCAGGTGCTCCGCGATGTCGTTCTCGGTGCGGAAGGGGCCCCACTCGCGCGGCACGTTGAGCAGACGGTCTTCCAGGTCGTCAACGCTGTTCTGGCCGCAATAGGCCATGGCTCGGTTGAACTCCTCGCGAAGAAGCTCCAGCATGTGGTGGACTCCCTCGGCGCCATTGACGGCGAGGCCCCAATAGAGGGGGCGACCGACGGCGACCGCGCGGGCGCCCAACGCCAGGGCCTTGAGCACATCGCTGCCGCGACGCACGCCGGAGTCGACGTACACCTCAGCGTGATTGCCACAGGCGGCGACGATTTCGGGCACCATCTCGATGCTGGACATCGTGCTGTCGAGTTGGCGGCCACCGTGGGTGGAGACCAGCACGCCGTTGACGCCGTGGTCGACGGCCATGCGGGCGTCCTCGGCCACGCGAACACCCTTGAGCACCAGGGGAAGATCGGTCAGGCTGCGGAGCCAATCGATTTCCGCCCAGGTCAGCGGAGGCGACTGGGGCATTTCCCAACGCGGTGACTCGTCGGTTCCGCTGACCGCAGCCAACTGATCCTGCTCGTCGCGGAAGTTGCCGAGTTCACCGGGTCGCTCGTAGCGATTGCGGACATCCCGTTCCTTGGGGCTGGGCGCCGGAGTATCGACGGTGAGGACGATGGCCCGGTAGCCGGCGGCCTCGGCGCGCTTGACCAGGTTTTCGGTGATGTCGTAGCCACGGTGGTAGAGCTGGAACCACAGGGGTCCGGTGGCGGCTTCGGAGATCTCTTCCAGGCTGCAGTTGGAAGAGGTGCTGCACATCATCAGCGTGTTGGACATGCCGGCGCCGCGAGCGGTTGCGCACTCGGCTTCGGGATGGGCGTTTCCGTGGCCGCCGGTGGGGGCGATCATTACGGGGAAACTGATGTCCTCGCCAAGCACAGTGGTGGACACTTTGCGCTCGGTGGTGTCGCGCATGAAACGCGGGCGCAGTGTGAGCGCTTCGAAAGCGGAACGATTGCGGGCAGTGGTGATTTCATCCATCGAACCGGCTTCGATGAATTCCCAGTTGTTGTGGGGTAACACCTGCTTCGCCCGAGCCTCATAATCGTAGAGGTTAATGGGGTCCATTCTCATAGGGATACTCCGGTGTTGACTAGTCCGAGAGGTCAACCGTTGGGATGCCGCAGAGTAGCATTACAGGTTTAGCCTGACAATAGCGTCGGCGACGTCCGGGAGCATTCTGTATTCGTCGGCCTGAGAGTCGAAAGACATCGGATGGGGAAGAGAGACGTTGTGAACGCGACGGATGCGACGCACCGCGTGTCCTTGAGAGGAGAGGCGACCCGAGAGTTGGCGCACGGTGAGATGCATTTCTTCCAGCAAGGCCTGACGAGAGAGCACGTAGCCTGCGCTCTGGGCAACTCTTTGGTAGATTTCCCTGGCATCATCTGCCAGGAAACCCCAGAAGGCACGGACATGTTCTATGGTCCACCGACCTTCAGGGACATCGGCCAATGCGATCGATGATGCTTCGTCGGACGCATTGGCGAGAGCAGTCGCCACGGATGTTTCGGTATTGTTGACAATAGGTGAAGCGGCAGAAGCATCCCCGGCTGCGAGTTGTCGCATCGCAAGGATCACATCATCGGCATCACCTTCAAATGTCAGGGCAACCTTTACCATTGTTTTACCTCGCGGAGTCAGTTCCGCGACAAGTCTAACACATTATTACGAGAGGTCAACGTACGCTTTAGGTGTTGAACGCATAGACGACATTACAAGTATCAAACCAAAAGGGCGGGTGTTGAACCCGCCCTTGAACAACGTTGGCTTGGGATGCCGCGTATGCGATTACTCGCCTTCGTCGTGGGGACCGAAGGGCACGATGCCCGGAATCCACCATTTCTCCCAAGTCTCGTCGATGCGATCCTGGAAGAACTGGAGGTCCTCTTCGGTCAGGTGGGCGAAGCGGCCCTGGCGCTGGAGGTAATCCGTGACGGGCTTGCGCCGCCGGATGCCCCGGGAGATGGCACGAGAGGGTCCGTTCAGGATCAACTCGCCGTCGACGATTTCGTACTGCACCCAGATACCGGTTTCCACGGCGAGCATGCCCAACTCGTGGGAGTACTTGGGATCGTAATCCCAACCCTTGGGGCACGGGTCGATGCTGTGGATGAAGGTCGGGCCGCCGATGGTGAGGGCGCGACGGATCTTGTTGGTGAAGTCCGGCCCGTAGGACCCGCAGGCCGTGGCGACGTAACGAACGTCGGGGTGCCCGGCGGCGAGCATGGGGACGGTGTTCTTCTTCCACCGGCGGTTCATGATGCGGTGAACCTTGCCCGGAGGGGAGAAGGTGGAGTTGGCGCCCCAAGGGCTGGAGCCAGACACCTGGATGTCGGTATTGGCGTAGGACTCGTTGTCGTAGCACAGAATGAGCAGGTTGTACTCATCGTGCTGCAGAGCCGCAGAGATGGCGGACAATCCCATGTCGACGCCACCGCCGTCGCCGCAGAATGCGATGACGTTGATGGGCTCTTCCTGCATCTTGCCCTTGCGCATGAGCGAGGCCAGTCCGGCGGCGGTGCCGGTGGCGGCGGAGCCGCTGGAGCCAAGCTGGGTGTGCATCCACGGCACAACCCAAGGGGTGCTGTAGTAGGTGGTGTTGGCGACGTACATGCAGCCGGTGCTACCGACCACAATAGTGCGCGGGCCGGCGGCCTTGATCATCAGGCGCATCACCAGGGCGGATTCGCAGCCCTGGCAAGTACGGTGCCCGGAGGTGAAACCTTCGAAAACTGGGATTTGTTTGACGCCCCTGACCTGGGGGAGCTCTTGGGTTACAGTAGTCATTGCGGCACTCCTATTCGCGGACACCAATCCAGGTGTTCTCTTCCTTGACCTGTCCGGAGTCGATTGAGTCCTGGACCATGGCGGTCATCTCTTCCACGTCACGGACCAAGACTTCACGGCCACCGAGGCCGGCGATGAAGCTCTGCATGAGCGGTCGATTGTCCAGGGTGTACAGGGCGGACCGGATCTCGTTGAACAGCACGCCGCCATAGGATGGCGAGCCGTAAGAATAGTCGCGGTCGATCACGCCGACGGCCTTGCAGTGGCTGAGGGCTTCACGGATCTCATCGGTGGCGAAGGGGCGGAAGAACTTGACGCGGACGAATCCGACCTTCTTGCCCTGTTCCCGCATGCGGCGGACGGCGACGCGGACGGGCATGGCCAGCGTGCCCATGCCGACCAGCACGATATCGGCGTCCTCGGTCATGTACTCTTCGATGAAGGGGCTATCGTCGCCACGGCCAAAGAGTTGCTTGAATTCTTCGTAGGCTTCACGGATCACGTCGCTGCTGCGACGCATGGCGTCGTCGGTCTGGCGGCGGATCTCCATGAGCCAGTCTTCGTTGACCTGTGGCGCGACGGTGATGGGGTTGTCGGGGTGCAGCTGGAGGCGGCCCCGATCATACTGCGGCAGGAACTGGTCGACCATCTCCTGTGTCGGCACATTTACGATGGCCTGGGAGTGGGTCAGGAAGGAGCCGTCGCAGGAGATGGCCATGGGCAGGAAGACCCGAGGGTCCTCAGCAATGCGCCAGGAAAGCAGCGCGATATCCAGGGCTTCCTGGGCGGTGCCGACCCAATAGAGCATCCAGCCGAGGTCGCGAACGGCCATGGCATCGTTGTGCTCGACGCCGAAGGCCCCCGGATCGTCAAGGGCGCGATTGCCCACCATGGCGACCACAGGCAGGCGCAGACCGGCGGTTACGGTGATTGCCTCAAAGGCGTAGAACCAGCCCACGCCGCTGGAGCCGCAGAACGTGCGGGCGCCGACGGCGGAGGCATGCTTGACGATTTCGAACTGGGAATGCTCGCTTTCGGCAACGATGAAGTCGCAGTCGAAAGCGCCATCGGCCTTGAGCTTCGACACGTACTGCATGACCGTGTCGTAAGGCCGAATGGGGTAGGCGGTAATCACGTCGACGTCGGCGAGGGAGCAGGCGATGGCAATGGCTTCGCTACCGCTGATGAGCTCCTCACGCTCGGTCTGGGGAAGGGTTTCGGTGGCCATCAGTCATCGTCTCCGGTCAGGGCAACTTCGGATTCGGATTCAGCTTCGTACTTGCCGGGGCTGTGGTAGCCGTGGCTGCGCTCGGAGTCGGCGTCGTGGGCCTTCTGGACCTCGATCAACTCGGTCATCCACTTCTGGTAGCCGTCCTTGTCGCGGGTCCAGTGTTCCCACTGGCTGTTGTTGTCGTTGAATTCGGCCTCGTTGACCATGGTGATGCAGTCGGGCACGGGGCAGACGGCTTCGCAGACGGCGCAGCCGCAACAAGCGTCCATGTTGGCGTCATACAGGCCGTCGGGGGTCACGTCGAAGCAGGTATCCGGACACTGGAGCCAGCACAGGGTGCACTTGATGCAGGTCTCGAAGTTGATCACTGGTCGCATCGAGCGGGTGCTGAACTTCTTGAAGACCGAGTTGCGCGTGGGCTCGTAGCCTTGCTCCCCCCCGTCAGCCGGAGAGTTGATGGGATCGTAGCTATCACCCAGGGCACTGCCACGGAAGCCGGTGGCCCCTTCGATCCCCCTGATGACCAGACCATCTTCCATGGCGCGCCAGCCGAGCAGTTCGAAGGTAAAGGGGGTGTCGTCGTTACCCTCACCGGGCTCGACCGGGCGCTGGGTGGTGCGATCAAAGGAATTGCGAGCGGATGTGAGTTTCAAACCACCCCAGTCCTGATCCTCCAGAGCGGCCAGCATGGAGTCGAGGCCGACCAACTCGGGGCAGACCTTGGCGAGAGCGCCGAGGATGCGGACGTCAGTGTGGTCGTCCTTGTACACCCAGAGGCCGGAGAAGCTGGTGGTGGCGGGGACGATGGACAGATTGTAAGCGCTGTCCTTCTGATGGATGTCCTCGATGAGGGCATCGGCTTCCTGGCGAGACGTCACGATCAGGGTTCCGCCCGGCTTGGTGAGGGCGTTGATCGGCTGCAAGCCATACCAGGCCCAGGACTCGATGCCCTTGCACATGGTGTCGTCAACGTTGATGGTGACGTCCACCTCGCCGGCCTCGTAGACGGCCAGGTTTTCCTCAAGTTCCTCGGGGCTGTCGGACACGATGGCAAACTGTTTGGCAGGGATGCCGTTCCGTTCGGGGGAGTCGCCGTAGCGACCAAATGCTGTGCCTATTTTGCCTTCTTTACGGGCGGCAAAAACGATGGTGCGGACGATGTTCCGGGCCAGGGTTTTCTGAAAAATCCCCCGGTACACCACCTCCACTGCCACTGTGCTCATGTTGGGGAGGCCTCCTCGGTGATTGATGCCGCATTATAGCATGGGAACCATCGCCACACGATCAGGACGCAGTAGTCAGTGAGTAGGGTGCCAAGCGGGCGAGCATTCTCTTGGAAGGGTTTGCTGAACTGTACCACCCTCTATCACGCCAACAATGGCTGTCGAGCCACGGAGTCGTTTCACCAGCGATGCCCACCAAACCGTCGTGCGGCACAAGATACCAACTGCCGTGAGCCGGGAAACAAACATAGAGATCCCTTTCCAAGAACTTGGCTTGAATGGCAACCCGTCCCGGGCATCGCACTTTTATCGACATGTTTTCGCCTGGAACCCGAGCCAAAATTTGAGCGTCTTGCGTGCCGTAAGAAGGTGTAATGCATGTGTAGCCG
Organism: SAR202 cluster bacterium bin87; assembly: GCA_002238825.1. GTDB lineage: Bacteria > Chloroflexota > Dehalococcoidia > Lucifugimonadales > UBA3495 > Bin87. Next base: position 104,788 of record MPNC01000005.1, read on the forward strand.
TATTGCGTGAGTGCGCGGCTGGCCTGAACAACGTTGTAGGCCGTACCAGACGGTGCATTGGTCTCGGTGACAACCAAGCGTTCACGTCGATTGCGAGCTTCATCAGCGGACTCAGAGGAGACTTGATCATTTAGTTTGCCACCTCCGTACCTGGCGACGCGATACTGTTCTTTGCTCCACTTCAACTGAGCGGCCTGCTCAGCGGCTCCGATCGCCTCCAACAGACGCTCCATCGAGTCCAGAGCCCGGTCGGTTTCGTCGTCGTCGAAATGCCTGCTGTTATGCGCCCAGCCGTTACGAATATCCCTGATTTCATAAAGCAGATTTTTGACCCGGTAGCCGAGAGGTCGGTGGAAGGCGTCCTCCCACCTTTCCAGCATCAACCTTATCAGAGCGGATGGGTCTGCATCGACTTTCTGGTTCGTTTTTTCTGCTACGAAGGGTCGTAAACCGATGGCGAATATATTGAGCGCCTCGTCAATTACGTGTCGGTTGTTCGAGTTCCTGGAAACCATTGCTGTTCGCCACCTACCCTAGCGCCGCGGTCCTTTTGCGGTTCACCCCTATGTTACACTTCCGGTCGATTTACGCACAAAAGGAGCGTTTGGCCATGGCCCAACGGATGAACGCAGGTGAGGCAGTCATTGAACTGCTGCGGCAGGAAGGGGTGAGCAAGATCTTCGGGATCGTGGGCTCGTCCTTCCTCGACGTGCTGGATCCGCTTTACGACCGCGACGACATCGAGTTCGTAGGGGTGCGGCACGAGCAGGGAGCAGCGTTGATGGCGGACGGCTACAGCCGCATTGCCGGCGCGCCGTCGGTGTGCCTGGTCACCAACGGTCCTGGTGTGCTGAACCTTACCTATGGCATCGGATCGGCGTACGTGGCCCACTCGCCGGTGGTGGTGCTGGCGCCGTCAGCGTCGCGGGACCATCAGCACCTGGACTCGACTCAGGAATTCGACCAGGTAGCGCTGTTCGAGCCAATCACCAAGGCGAGTTTCTCCATCAACAAGATCGAACGGCTGCCGGACGCGCTACGACAGGCGTTCCGGATCGCCACTTCGGGCAAGATGGGCCCGGTGCTGGTGGACATTCCGCGGGACCTGCTGCCGGGGGCCGAAGTGGACATCGACCTGATGGCGCCAACGGCGTACCGGACCGGGCAGGGTCATTCACGGGGAGACCGCGCGCAAGTCGAGGCGGCGGCACAGGAGATACTGGGAGCGAAGCGGCCGGTGATCGTGGCCGGCGGCGGCGTGGAATGGAGCCTGGCTGACGCGGCCGTCGCACGGCTCTCCGAGTTGACGGGCGCGCCCATCGTGACCTCCTACGGCCGCGCCGACGCGGTGCCCAACGACCATCCCAACTACCTGGGTCATCTGGGCCGGCTGGGAGCCCAGGAAGCCATCGACGCCGTGCGGAACGCTGACGTGGTCGTTGCAGCGGGAACCCGGCTGGGTCAGTCCACAACGTTCTTCGACCATAGGTTCCTACCTGCCGACGCCCGGATCGTGCATATCGAGATCGACCCCAAGGAGATTGGGCGGATCTACCCGATTGCGGTGGGCGTCGAAGGCGACGTGGGCGCGGTTGTGGACGAGATCAACGGCATCGTGGCGGCGGCCGAACTGCGGCCTGACCCCGAGTGGACCCGGCGGGTGGCCGGCTGGAACGCGGCGCGAGCGGCACGCCTCGCAGCAGAGGGCGAGTTGACCGGAGACTACATCAAACCCCAGCGGGTGTACGCCGAGTTGCGCAAGGTGATGCCTCGGGACGCCATCGTCGCGCTGGACGCTGGGCTGGCGCCGAACTTCGGTCAGGACCGGTTGAACTACTACCAGCCGCGCAGCCTGATTATGGCACTGGACCTGGGCGGGTTGGGGTTCAGCTTCCCTGCGTCGATAGGCGCGAACTTCGCGGCGCCGGAGCGGCCCGTGGTGAACTTCAACGGCGACGGCGGCTTCCTCTTTAACGCCCAAGAGTTCGAGACGGCGGTGCGATACGGGTTGAAGAACATATCGGTGGTGATGAACAACGACTGTTGGGGATCCGAGAAGGCCTACCAGAAGTACGCGTTCAACGAACGGTACGTGGGCGCGGACACGGTGAACCCGCGGTTCGACAAGTACGCGGAGTTGTTCGGCGGGACTGGATTTTATGTCGACCGGCCGGAGGACATCGCGGACGCCTTCGCGCAGGCGCTGGCGGTGGACGGGCCGAGCATCATCGAGATACCCACCGACCCGGACGAGATGCCCAGGCCGGCGCGGCTGGCGGAAGTCCAGTCGCCGAGCTCCGGCGGATAGCGGTTATGGCCACCAACGAAATCATCAAGCCGACGGACGTTGACATCACCGGCAGCTCGATCATCATCAACTGGGACGACGGGCACCGCGGGATCTACCCGCACCGCATGCTGCGGCTGCGGTGTCCGTGCGCCTCATGTGTGGAAGAGATGACGGGCCGGGCGCTGTTGAATCCGGACACGGTGCCCCAGGACGTGCGGGCGCTGGACCAAATGGCGGTGGGACAATATGCGCTCCAGTTTCTGTGGAGCGACGCCCACTACACCGGGATATACACCTACCGTTCCCTCAGGGCAGCCTGCACGTGCATTCCGTGCAACGAGGCCAGGGCCAGGCAACCCTAACCAGCCGGCTGCCCAGCGTCGGGTTGCTGCGTTTCCCCAACTGTTTCGGAGCGATTGCCGCGGAAGGTCTGTCCGGGACGGTTCTTCAGTTTGGGCGCGGTGAACGTGTCGGACTTGAACGAGAAATTTGAGATCTGCCGCGTAGCAGGCTTGCCACACACTTTGCAATTCATGGGGTCGTCGGCGCGGGAAACCGGGCGAATGGATTCGAACTCGGCGCCGCAGTCGGAGCACCGGTACTCGTAGATTGGCATAGACACCTCCCAACCAGGATTATATCCTAACGCAATTTTACGGCAGCAATTGAGGACGAAAGCATGAGCGACCAAACAGCGGACGTAGTCATCATCGGCGGAGGAGCGGCAGGATGCGCGGCCGCCTATTACCTGGCGTCCAACGGGGTGAAAGCCACCATCATTGAACGGGAGGGTGTAGCCAGCCACGCCTCGGGATACAACGCCGGTGGGCTCAATCCTTTGGAAGGACACGGTTGGCCGGATCCTCTAATGCCGATGGCGCTGCAATCCTTTGCTCTGCACAAGGAGTTGTGGGACGCGCTGCCGGCGGAGACGGGCATCGACTACAACGGCCGGATCATGTCGATCCTCAAGGTCGCCCTGGACCCCGAGGACCTGGACGACCTGCGCGCTACATTGGAAACCTTCAACAGCGCGCCGGAGCCGGGATTCTCCGCGGAATGGCTGGAGCGCGAGGACGTGCTCGCCCTGGAACCGCGCATCACTCCGGAGGTCATCGCCGGAATCCGGGCGGTGGGCAATGGGGCATTGGATGGGCTGGAATTCACGCAGGCGCTGGCCGCCGGGGCGGAGAAACTGGGCGCGACGGTGGTCGCCGGTAGCGCCGTTGGGTTCCGATTGGGCAACGGAAAGGTGGAGGCCGTGGTAACCAACGACGGCGAAATCGCCTGCGGTGCGGTGCTGATCGCGGCAGGACCGTGGTGCCGGACGGCCGAGCAATGGCTGGACATCGCGATACCGGTGGATCCGCTGAAAGGGCAGATCATCCGCGTACGGCCGGACGGCCCCGGCCTGGACTATGAGTTGATCGGTGGCGGCAGTTCGATGTACGCGAAGCCCGACGGACTGATCTGGTGCGGGGCGACCGAAGAGGAAGTGGGTTTCGATCTGTCACTGACCGACGAGGCGCGGAACGACATCATGCGCCGGGCGACGCGGTTGATGCCGGCGCTGAGCAGTGCGGAGCAGGTTCTGCACACGGCGTGCCTGCGGCCGGTTACGCCGGACTGGCTGCCCATCGTGGGACAGGCCCCGGGCTGGGACAACGTCTACATCTGCGCCGGCGGCCAGAAGAAGGGCATCCTGCTGGGTCCGGCCATGGGCAAGGGGATAGCGGAGATCATGGCGTCCGGCGGCACCGAGATCAGCCTACAGGGGTGTGACCCGGGGCGATTCGCCGGCTCCAGATAAGTGCCCGTGCGGCATCGACCAGTGCCATGAGGCGGGCCGAGATTGAATGGGACCAATGGGAAGAACGCACCGGCATTCTCAACATACCGACCAGGCTGATCCGGTGGTTTTCGGGTACCTTCACGACGGTTTGGCTTATACTGATTGGCATAAGCAGCTACAACAGTGTCACGACCCTGCGCGGCGAAAGTTGGGACGCACAGGCCGTTGGCATCATCACAGCCGGCGCTACCAACATCGGCTTCGCGCTTCCCGTGGCGTACGTGCTGACGGAGGTCATCGACATGGTATTCGGGACGTGGTACCGGCAACGGACCCGCGCAAGGGCCCGTGCGGAAGGCCTCGAAGAGGGGCGGAAAGCAGGGGTGGAACAGGGCAGGGAGGCGGGCCTGGAAGCAGGCAAGAAAGCGGGGATGCACGAGCAGCACGAACGCTGGATTCAATGGCTTGATCGGCGGCGGCAGGCGGAAGAAAACGGTCTGCCATTCGACGAGCCACCACCAGGACTGAATGGTGAACACCCAACCGAGGAGTAGATAGATGACTACCAACGGCACTGCAGGCGCTTTGCGAGACATCCACGTGGTGGAATTCGGGCAGTACGTGCCCGGGCCGATGCTGGGGATGCTGCTGGCCGATCAGGGCGCGCACGTGATCAAGATCGAGCGGCCGGGCGGAGATCCCGCGCGGTCGGAGCCGGCATTCGCCACGTGGAACCGTGGCAAGCGATCGGTAACGCTGGATCTGAAGACCGACACCGGGCGGCAAAACGCGCGACGGCTGGTCGCCAATGCCGACGTGGTCATCGAAAATTTCCGACCGGGAGTCGCCGACCGGTTGGGCGTCGGGTACGAAGAGCTGTCGGCAAACAACCAGCGGCTGATCTACTGTTCGCTGCCGGGATACGGCGAGGAACATCCCAGCCGCAACGAGCCGGGCTGGGATCCCGTCATCAGCGCGGAGACCGGCTTCTACCCCGAAACTACGGAAAGCGACGGGGAGCCGCTGTTCACGCCACTGCCCATTGCCAGCACCTTTTCCGCGTTGCTGGGGTCGGTGTCCGTCGCCATGGCAATCAACGCGCGGGACAAGTCGGGCAAGGGGCAGCGGATTGAGGTTCCGCTGCACTCCGCGATGTTTACGGCGATGGGCAGCCGGATCATCAAGTTCAACAGCTACGAGTACGTTGACCTGTTCGACTTTCCGCGCACGGTGATGTCCCATCCCTATCAGTGCGCCGACGGCCGGTGGGTGTACCACCACGGCATGTTCGAGCGGTTCGCGCGGCAGACGCTGACGGCGGCGGGCAAGACGGAATGGATCGAAGAGGCCACGTCGCTGTTCGGCCGGCCGGTGGACGCGGACACGCTGGCGTTCTGGCAGGACCGGTTCGCGGAAATGTTCAAGGAGCGGACGGCGTGGCAGTGGGAGGCCGACATCAACGCGCAAGGTGGGGCCTGCACAGTGTGCAAGACCGTGGACGAGTGGCTGGTTCACGAGCACGCCGTTGACGCGAAGATGGTGGCGGAGGTCGAGGATGCCGAGCAGGGCATGATGAAGCAGCCGGGCGTGCAGGTGCGGCTCCGCGGAACCCCTGGCGCGATACAGGGTCGCGCGCCCAAGCTGGGCGAGCATACCGACGAGGTTTTGGCGGAGTTGGAGAGCACGCCAGCACGGCCGGCCCCCAGCAACGGACACGGTGACGTGATGTCCGCGCTTCAGGGGGTACGGGTCCTGGACCTGTGCATCATCCTGGCGGGACCGACGTGCGGACGCACCCTGGGCGAATTCGGGGCGGACGTGATCAAGATCGACGACCCGACCCGCATCCTGGACCCGATTGGCTACATCGACGTCAACCGGGGCAAGCGCAGCATAATGCTGAACCTGAAGACCGACGAGGGTCGCGAGGTTTTCTGGAAATTGGTCGAATCGGCCGACGTGATCGTGGAGAACAACCGCAAGTCGGCGGTGCAGCGGCTGGGCCTCGGATACGAAGAGGTCAAGAAGGTGAAGCCGGACATCGTCTACGCTTCCCTGAACGCGTTCGGATACGATGGGCCCTGGTCGGAGCGGGCCGGATGGGAGCAGTTGGCGCAGGGCACCAGCGGGATGCAGGTGCGGCGCGGCGGACGGGACGGCAAGCCGATGCTGGCTCCCTACGCGGTGAACGACTACGGCACCGGCCTCATGGGAGCCTACGCAGTGGCCCTGGCCTTGCACGAAAGGAACCGGACCGGTAAGGGCCAGTCGGTAGACAGCGGGCTGGCGCTGACTGCCGGAATTTTGCAGTCGCCGTACTTCCTGGATTACGAGGGATACCAACGCGAGGAAATCGAGGGAGTCGAAGCTCGCGGTTACTCGGCCCGTTCGCAGTTGTACCAGGCCGCCGACGGGTGGCTGTATATCCATTGCCCCGACGGCGGGACGTACGGGTCGCTGTTGTCGGCGCTGAATTTCCGAGACATCCACTATGACAGCGACGCGATCGCGGACGTCATCAGGGGCAACACCATCGAGCACTGGATGCAGGAGTTACGTCCGCTGGGAGTGTCGGTTAGCCCGAACCTGACGATGGAAGACTACCGCCACGACCCGGTGGTGCGTAACGCGGGTTTCGTTGTGACGCGGGAACACACCGTATGGGGCAGCGTCGACCACTCGGGCACGACGGCGCGACTGTCCGCCACGCCACCGAGGCTGGGGCCGCCCGCTCCGTGGTTCGGGATGCATACGGATGAGATCCTGGCGGAAGCGGGCTACTCCGCAGCCGAGATTGAGGTGCTGAAAGCCTCGGGAGCGGCCGTGACACGCAGTCCATAAGGGCCGATTACATACGCCGAAGGACGATAGGGGCGAATGACTGTTCGCCCCTACGCATGATTTTGGCCAGGAGTACCTCCGGATGCCGTTCACACCGTTTCACATGGGACCCGGGCTGGCAGCCAAAGCGGTTTTGGGACGTCACTTCAGCATCCCAATATACGGTTTCACGCAGGTGGCGATAGATAGCGAAGTTCTGGCTGGATATCCGTTTCGCCGAGATTTGTCGTTTCACAAGATAATGCACACGTTTGCGGGGGCTACCGCGGTAGCCACTCTCACGCTGTTTCTTTCGCGTCCGGCAATCTTGCCGTTGATGAGATGGTGGAACCGGTCCGTGCGCGCCGCACCCGGCAGCAAATGGCACATGGAGCCGAGATTGTCTCCGGTGGCGGCAGTGCTGTCAGCCTTCGGCGGAGCGTGGGGTCACGTCCTGCTGGATGCCCCCACCCACTCGCACATGGAGCCGTTGGCTCCCGTCAGACGGGGAAATCCGCTGAACGGGATGGCCTCCCAACGCCAGGTGATGGTGTGGTGCGTTGGATTGGCGGCGATTGGGGGTGTGGCAATATTGGCGCGTTCCCATCGCAAAAGGATTGGCGCCACCAGCGCGGAAAGCCGGTGAGCATGTTCGGGCGGCGTGAGTGCAAACCGGGCGATGTGCGTGCTAAACTTGGGCCAACTGCGCCCGCCGGAGGTAGAGGTATGTTACGCATCTACAACACCCTGACGAAGAACGTCGAGGAGATCCGGCCAATGACGCCCGGCAAGGTGTCGATGTACACCTGCGGGCCCACAGTGTACCGGTATGCGCACATCGGCAATCTGCGCACCTACTTGATGGCGGACTGGATCCGCCGCATTCTGGTGGCCGACGGCAACGAGGTCTACCACATCAAGAACATCACCGATGTGGGACACATGCGCCAGGAACTGGCTGAGGCCGGCGGCGACAAGATGATCATGGCGGCCCTGGCCGAAGGCAAGTCCCTACAGGAAATTGGCGAATTCTACGCGGACGTTTTCTGGCAGGACGAGGAGCGGATCAACATCCTGCCGGCGCACGTGTTCCCCTGGGCGTCGCACCATATTCCCGAGATGCTGGAGATGGTGGGCACGCTGATGAACAACGGGGCGGCGTATGAAGCCGGTGGGAATATCTACTTTGACGTGAACAGCTACCCGGAGTACGGGAAGCTGTCGCGCAACTTCGGCGGCGACCTGCTCGAGGGTGTCCGGGCGGAAGCGGACCCGCTGAAGCATGATCCGAGGGACTTCACCCTGTGGAAGGCGGCAGAACCGGGACGGGACGTGAAGTGGGACAGCCCGTGGGGCGAAGGGTTCCCCGGCTGGCATATCGAATGCTCAGCAATGGCGCATAAGTACCTGGGCGAGAAGTTCGACATCCACACGGGCGGGGTCGACAACGTGTTCCCGCACCACGAGGACGAGATCGCACAGAGTGAGGGGGCCTTCGGAGAGCGGCACGTGAACTACTGGGTGCACGGACAGCACCTCCTGGCGGATGGGGCCAAGATGGCGAAGTCAGCCGGGAACGTGTTCCTGATCGAAGACCTGTCGTCGCGGGGATTTGACCCGCTGGCGTTCCGGTACCTGTGCATGACAGTGCGATACCGGCACCGGATGAACTTCACCTTCACGTCGCTGCGGGCGGCTGAAAAAGCCCTGACCGGATTGCGCAACCGCATCTGGGTATGGCGCAACATGGCGGGCAACGGCTCGGGCCAGCATGCCCTGAGCGCCGAAGGCCAGGAGTGGAGCGGCAGATTCTGGGACGCGGTTCACAACGACCTGGACCTGCCCACCGCGCTGGCGATTACGTGGGCGATGGTGCGGTCGGAACTTCCGGCGGCGGACAAGCTGGCACTGATTCTCGACTTTGACCGAGTATTCGGGCTGGACCTGGACGAGGTGCCGGAGCGGTACGAGATCGACAGTCAGAACAGCGATGTGCTGGAGCGCCGGTCCGAGCTGCGTCAGCAGGCAGCCTATCGCGACGCCGACGCGCTGCGGTCCCAGGTGGTGGAAGGCGGCATGGTGGTGCAGGACACGGGAGTGGCGACGCTGGTGCGTCCGCAAACGCCCCTGGAACTGCAGGAGGCGCGGTGGCCTTCGATATCCGCTTCGCGGGAAGTGCCTTCCTTGCTGGGAGAACCCGACCTGTACGACTTCACGTTCCTCGTCAACGCCTATGACTACGTAGACGACGTGCGGCGGTGCGTGGAGGCGGTCCTGCGACACACCGGCGGAGAGTCGGTGGAGATCATCGTGGTCGACAACGGGTCCACGGACGGCACGGCAGAGTACCTGGAAGAGGCCCAGGCCGAGCACTCCAACGTGTGTGTCATCCACTGCGACCATGTGTTAGGCGACGCCGCGGGCAAGAACATCGGACTCAAGCAGGCCCGGGGACGGTACATCGTGCTTCTGGACGCCTCGACGGAAGTGGTTGGAGACATCCTGTCCCCAGTGGCGGAACACCTGGCGGATAGCAGCATCGGCGTGTTCGGCCCATACGGGTTGACCACGGATGACATGCAGCATTTCCACGAGGAGGTGGACCGGGGCGACGCCGACGCGATGCAGGCCTACTGCATGGCGTTCCGGCGCGCGGACCTGCCGTCTGTGGGGTTGATGCACGAGTCCTTCCGGTTCTACCGAAACCTGGACATCGACTATTGCTTCCAGTTCAAGAACGCCGGCTACCGGGTGGTGTGCGACAGCAGCCTGCCGCTGGTGCGTCACGAGCACCGCCAATGGGAGGAACTCGAGGAGAACCAACGCGACGAGTTGAGCCGCAAGAACTTCGGGCGATTCCTGAAGCGGTGGGGCGGCCGGCCCGACCTCCTCATCAACCCCGACGCGCGCGGGTTCGATACGGGGTTCCGGCACTAACCGAAAAAGGCGCTGGATGGGCAACGCCGTCATCTCTCCAAACCAGCAAGATACCCTGACCCATCAGTGCGGCCTATACATGACCACCACTTCAATTCAGGACGGCGTAGACGAAATCTTCGCAGACGCCCGTCAGATTCACGCGCAGGCTATCGAACGCCTTGAATGCGGCGACATCCGAGACGCCGCGGAAAAGGCATGGTGCGCGACCAAGCGCGCCACCGACGCGCTTGTCCTTGCCCTTATGGGCGAAGAGCCGGGACCAACGGGTTTTACCAGCAATTGCCTCGACGACCTGGTCGAATCAGGCCGTGCAACCAATTCCCTGCAAAGACGCTACTATAGCCGTCTCAGCCAGTTGCACGGCGCGTGTTTCTACACTGGAGCCTGCAATCGGCACACCGAGCGGCGTATCAGAGAAACCGACGCCTACATTGCTGATGCCGTGGCTCTTTCCGCCGGATAGATCTCGCGGAGCCGAGCGGATCAGCAAAAACGGGGCGGGCTCGACACCCGCCCCGCCGTTTTGGCGGACTGGCGTCGTCGGTCAGCCGCGGCCAAACCAGTCCGGGTGGACGGCTTGGAGGCCAAGCTGTGGCCAGGCGGCGGGTGCGCCGCACTTTTCGAGCCTAGCTTCCAGAGGCAAGGACTCGTCCCAATGGTAGGCGATGATGCGGCGACCGTTCCATTCGCTGGCATCATCAGAGGCGATCCAGACCACCGGCGCCTGCATGACCTCGGGCTGGATGAGGGCGTCGGCTGTGGCGCCCTCCGGCGGGAGGACCATGTTGGTGGCGGTGGCGCCGCCGGGAGTGAGCACATTGGCGGTGACGCCGGTGCCCTCAAGGTCCTGGGCCATGATGGCAACCAGGGCTTCGTGTCCGGCCTTGGAGGGCCCGTAAGGCGCCCCGCCCTTGCGCCACATGGTGTCCATGCTGGTGGTGACGCCGATGATGCGGCCAAAGCCCTGTTCCATCATGTGGCTGGCCACGGCGTTGGCCATGAGGAACGGGCCGCTGAGGTTGACGGAAATTACGCGCAGCCAGGCGTCCGGGACAATATCGAAGAACCCGGTGCGACTGCCGGCAGTGCTGCCGCCAAAGCCGGCGGTGCGGGGATTGATGCCAGCGTTGTTGACCAGGATGTGGAGGCCGCCCATTTCGCCGATCGTGCGTTGCACGGCGTTCTGCACGGATTCGGGGTCGGTGACGTCGGCGATGATGGGCATGACGCAATCGTCTCCGCCCAGTTCGCGCATGTCGTTGGCGGTCTGGTCGAGCCAGTCCTCGTTGATGTCGAGCATGGCGACACGGGCGCCGGCGCGGACCAGGCCGGTAGTGATGGAACGGCCCATGCCGATGGGACTGGCGGCGCCGGTCACAATGGCAACTCGGCCCTGGAGGGTTTCGGAGCGGGTAGTCATGGAGATCACCTCTGGGTTTAGGTGTAGGTTCGGGAGCGCAAAGATGATAACCGCTGGGGCAGGACTTGTTAAGGGCGCGACATTCCACCATCCTTGACCCACGAACGGCCCGATGCTAAATTGGCCGTCGTGTTTCGTTACCAACATTACGATTTTCGTCGCCTGGATGTGGAATGAGCGAACTGGCCGAACGGGTGCTGAACGGCGAATTGCGGGCGCTATCGCGCGTGCTGACACTGCTGGAACGTGGCGATCCGGCGGCTGCCGAGGCGATGGCCGCGCTGGACCCGCATACGGGCGCGGGATACGCGGTGGGCATCACCGGCCCTCCGGGGGTCGGCAAGAGCACACTGGTGGACCGGCTGGCCGAGCATCTGCGCGGGATGGGCCTGACGGTGGGAATCCTGGCGGTGGACCCAACGAGTCCTTTCACCGGCGGAGCGCTGCTGGGAGATCGCATCCGAATGCAGCGGCACTACCTAGACGACGGGGTGTTCATCCGGAGCGTGGCGACGCGAGGTCAGTCCGGCGGGCTGCCGCGCATCGTCAAGAGCATGGTACGAGCGCTGGACGCGGCCGGGAAGGACGTGACCCTGGTGGAGACGGTCGGCGTCGGGCAAACCGAGTTGGGCATCATGGGCGTGGCGGACACCGTGGTGGTCGCAATGACGCCGGAGTCGGGGGATTCTATCCAGACTCTGAAGGCCGGCGTCATGGAGATCGCCGATCTTTATGTAATCAACAAGGCCGACCGCGACGGGGCCAATCGGCTATCGGCGGCGGTGACGGCGATGCTGCAATTGTCGGACCTGAGCGACGGCTGGAACCCGCCGGTTCTGCTGACCCAGGCGTACGCAAACGTCGGGATCGGCGAACTGTGGGACAGTGTGGCCCAGCATCGCGATTACCTGGCTGACACCGGCGGTCTCGAAAAACGGCGGGCCGAGCGGCGCCGGGCGGAGTTCCTGGAGACGGTGCAGGAGGAGTTGTACCGGCGCATCACGGAGCGGCTGCAAGACGACGCGGAGCTGGTTGAGCTGCTCAGGCAGATAGATGGGAAGGCGGCGGAACCATACGGCGCGGCGATGGGGTTGCTGGCCAATGGAGAGGGACTGGTCCATCTTGCGGGTGGCAGGGCCGTCGACTAGCTGGTCGCGAAACACACCCGCTCGAAATGGAAACGGGGCGGCCGAATTGGCCGCCCCGTTTGCGGTAACTAGCGTGTCGGTTATGTAGTTGAGTTGCGGTTTTCGCCGTCCGCGGAAGCGCCGTTGCCCGTGCCTCCACGGTTGTTATTGCCGTTGCCGTCCGGCTGGCTCATGCCGCCCATGCCGAGGAACGGGGAAAGCATGGAAGTGAATTCCATGGGGAAGATGAACTTGGTGGACGGGCTGGAGCCGAGGGACTTGAGCGTTTCGAAGTATTGGAGGCTCATGGTGCGCCCGTCGATGGTGCTGGCCACGCTGTAGATGCGCTCCAGGGCGGTGCTGAAACCCTCGGCGCGGAGGATGGCGGCCTGCTGGTCGCCCTCGGCCTGGAGAATTTCCGACTCACGCTCACCCTGCGCATTGAGGATGGCAGCCTGACGCTGGCCCTCGGCCAGGTTGATGGCAGCCTGACGCTGCCCTTCGGATTCGGTGATCTCTGCGGTGCGGATGGCATCGGCGGATTTCTGACGTTCCATGGCGGCCTTGACCCCGACAGGAGGGTCGACCTCGTTGATTTCCACCTGGGATACCTTAACCCCCCATCGGGTGGTGACCTCGTCCATGCGGACCTGGACATCGTCACGGATACGCTCGCGTTCGGAAAGGGTGGTGGACAAGTCGAGGGAACCGATCACGGAGCGGAGGGTCGCGAACGCGAGGTTGATGACCGCTGCCTCGAAGTTCTGGACCTCCAGCACGGCACGGTCAGCGAGGTCTTCCATCACGCGGTAGTAGATCACGAAGTCCATGTCCACCACGACGTTGTCGGCGGTAATGTACTTCTGGGTGGGAACGCGGGTGACGCGTTCGCGAAGGTCAACTTTGGTGCCGTGGTAGAGGATGGGGATAAGCAAGCGCAGTCCGGGCCCTCGGGTGCCCACATACGAACCGAAACGCTGAACTACCATGCGCTGGTATTGCTGGACGACTACAATCCCTGCGGCCATGTTGGTGCCTCCTTATGGGGCTCGGCGTGGGCGAAGTGTTGGTGCCATTCTAGCATCATTCCTGACCCTCAACGGCCGCGGGGCCCGCATCAGCCTCCACGGTGAGCAACAGGCCCTGCACGGCGACCACCCGCACGCGACGCCCTTCTGGGATCGTGAGGCCGTCGTTGCTGACGCCGGACCAAGTCTCGTCGGCGAGAGCCACGACGCCCCGAGGTTGGAGAGCAGATGTGACCACGCCGGTCTGCCCGACGAGACTTCCGGGCGAACTCCGCCCGTCACTGCCGCTGCCCCCGCCTCGGCCGGCGCCGCGCCGTCGGCCCGTACGGGACATGATGACCTCGTAGGCGAGATATCCGGCGATGGACAGCACCGCACCACCGACTCCGACCAGCACCCAGCGGTTCACCGAAACGGTGGGAAAGCTTGGGGGAGTAATCCGGCCGCCACCGAAATCACCGAACAGCAGGAAACCGCCAACCACGAGGCTCACCGCAGCGCCAATTCCTAAAGCGCCGAACCCTGACACGAAGATCTCCAGGGCGGCCAGGACGATTGCCAAAAGGATGAATGCCACGCCGGCCCAATTGAACGGCAGGTTGCCCAGGGCCAGAAATCCCAAACCCAGGCAGATGATGCCGGCGATGCCAGGACCTATCGCGCCGGGGGTGAGCATCTCGATGATCAGCCCGATGCTGCCCAGGGACAACAGCAGGAAGGCAATGTTGGGATTGGAGATGAAATCGACGAAGCGCTCGCGCCACTGCATCTTGAGTTCCCTGACCTCAACGCCGGCGAGGTCCAGCGTGTGCTCTCCGGATACGGTGACCACGGTGCGTCCGTCCAGGGCGACCAGAAGCGCGGGGATGTCATCGGCAATGAGGTCGATGATTTCCGCGTCCAGGGCTTCGGTGGCGCTGAAGGAGGCGGCGGTACGGACGGTTTCCTCCAGGGCGTCGGGGTTGCGACCGCGCTCCTCGGCGATGGCGCGGATGAGGGCGGCGGCGTCATTGGTGGCCTTGTCCGCCAGGGTCTCGCTGATCTCCTCGCCGGTGCTGGATACTGGCGTGGCGGCGCCGATGTTGGAACCCGGGGTCATTGCAGCGACATGGGCCGCGGCGGTGATGAAAGTTCCGGCGGAGCCGGCCTGGGCTCCGCGCGGCGACACGAACACGGCGACGGGCACTGGTGAGCCGAGGAGGATTTCGACGATGTCACGCGTGCTGTCGTAGAGGCCGCCGGGTGTATCCAGGCCGATGATCAGCAGCTGGGCGCCGTTCTCGCTGGCGCGGGTCACGGCCCGCTGAATGACACGGACCTTCACCGGGCTGATGGTCTTTTCGATGCGAAGATTGAAGACGGTATCCGCCTGGGCGCCGACGCGTGCGTCGGGGGCGGTCAGGCCGAACATGCCGAGGCTGATGAAAAGAGCGCAGGTTGCCACCACGGCCCACCGCCTCACGTGGGGGCGGACCGAGCGGCGATTGGTCACGGCGAAAAGCATCGGCAGGTACCTGAGTTCATAATCAGGGCGGCGGGGTGGTATGTCAATCGGCTGGTTTGACTACGGCCGGCGGCTGCCCATACAATGCGGCCACTTGAACCGTGCAACAGGAGCGACGATTTCCATGGCTTACCAGTACATTGTGTCCGACAAAGAACGTGTCTCCAAGTGGGAAGGCAGCGGCGACCGGCGTCGCGAAGTGGTGGGACACGTCGCGTTTCTAACCATGAACCGGCCGGAAGTGCTCAACGCCATGAACCGGCAGCTTACGGAAGAGCTGCACGATGCGGTGAGGTGCGCTAACGAAGATCCGGAGATCGGGTGCATCGTTGTCACGGGCGCGGACACTCACCCGCGAGTCCCGGCGTTTACCGCCGGCGGCGACATCCACGAACAGCGCGAGGACCAGGCGGCGCTCAATGCTGGCACGCTCACCAGGGACGGCATGGACGAGCGAGCCATCCGCCGGCAGCGGGGCGGGTACGAAGTCAGCGCGTCGGACAAGCCGGTGATCGGGATGATCAACGGCCTGGCCTACGGCGGCGGCGCGGTGCTGTCGTCGTCGCTGGACATCCGTATCGGGTCGGACGCCGCGCGGTTCCGGTTCCTGGCGGCGGCCTACGGGCGGATCAACTCGACGTGGACGCTGACCAACCAGGTGGGCTGGCCACAGGCCAAGGAGTTGCTGTTCACGGCGAGGATTGTGGAAGCGGAGGAGGCATACCGGATCGGTTTGCTCAACCACCTGGTGCCATCCTACCGTTTGCGGCAGAAGACCATGGAGATTGCCACCGAGATTGCCACCAACGACACGCCGTCGGTGATCGGCATCAAGCGTCTGCTGTTGCAGCACAAGGGGGAGAGCCTCGAGCAACAGTGGATGAATGAGAAGGACTTCACCACCAACGTGCTGCGGGGCACCTTGGCGGAAGAGGCGTTCCCGGATTTCCTCGCCCGGCGGGGGCGACCGGTGCGTGGCTCGTAACCGCGACCACATTGACAATACGAAGACCCTCCCCGGACCGGGGAGGGCTTTTGATTTCAGCCGGTTAGCCTCACGGCATCAGCGCGGGTTGCGATGGCGGTGCTCAGGATTTTCGTTGAGTTCAGCCGTGTCGCCGCTCCACCGGGTTTTGCCTTCGGAATCGATAATCGTGTAGGCGACCGGTGAAGAATCCGGAGGACAGTCACCGGGCATGGCGTAGTTGAGGTAGCGACTGGTCAGCGTGTTGGCGATCGGTTGGAACGGTGACAGTACGCGGGCCACAAAAGGCTTGTCCAGGACATTCACAAGGACCCGGTTGAACTGATTGACGCTGCTGTGAACGATGGTCATGGTGCCCTCCTGTCAAAGCTGGATCATCGGGCTCTGACAATCCTCATTATACGCGAACGGAGGGCCGCATAGCAGCCAATCGTCCCCTTGAGCGGTCGCGGAGGTCCGCATGCACCTTGCGGGGCGAAACCCCACAGACGTCGTCTGGACCGCGAGCAGGGGCCGGGGTCAGGCGTCCAGCGTCCCCTTGGTGCTGGGAACCTGGCCGGCGGCGCGAGGGTCGGGTTCCACTGCGTCGCGGAGGGCGCGGGCCAGGGCCTTGCAGAGGGCTTCGGCCTTGTGATGGGGACTGACGCCGGCCAGCACCCGGGCGTGCAGATTGATGCGCGCCTCGATGGCGAAGGACTCGAGAAAGTGGGCGACCAAATCGCCGGACAACGTCTCGACCATGGTTTCGTTGAGGGTGGTGTCGACGGCAACGTACGGCCGGCCGCTCCAGTCAACGGCCACCATCACCAGTGTCTCGTCCAGGGGGACGATTGCATGACCCATGCGGCGAATGCCGCGCGGCTCGCCCAGGGCCTGACCGAAGGCGCGGCCCAGCATGATGGCGGTGTCCTCAACGAGGTGGTGCCAGCCGACGTGGGTATCGCCCTCGGCTTTCAACTCAATGTCGAACAGGCCATGACGCGCGATCTGGCTGACCATGTGGTCGAGAAAACCGTTGCCGGTGTCAACGTCATATCGACCCTGGCCGTCCAGGTCCACGGATATCGCAATGCTGGTTTCGGCGGTGGCACGCTCCAAGCTCGCGGTCCGCGCGGTTGGATCCGGAATGGTCATGCTAGTCAACCCCGAGAGCAGCGCGGAAACCAGCGACCACCGCGTCGGTTTCCTCGGGTTTGCCGACGCTGGATCGGATGTAGTCGCGCAGGAGTTCGTTGTCGAAATAGCGCAGGAAGACGCCGCGTCGACACATGGCCTCGTACACTTCGAGGCCGCGCCCGTCGGGCATCTTGCAGAGGATGAAGTTCGCCTGGGAGGGCCAGACGGTTATTCCGGGAATCTCGCACAACAGCCGGTACATCCGGCCGCGCTCCTTGACGATGGCGTCGACGCGATCCAGGAGGTGGGCGGTGTCGGACAGGGAAGCCAGGAGGGCGATTTCGGCGGCCAGGTTGACGTTGTACGGGGGCTTCATGCCCATCATGGTGGCGGCCAGCTCGGAGTCCATGGCGCCGGCGCCAATACGAAGCCCCGCCAGGCCGGCCCACTTGCTGAAGGTGCGCAGAACCACCAGGTTGCGGTACTCGGACAGCAGCGGCATCAGGGTCTGGCCGCAGAAGTCGTAGTAGGCCTCATCGGAAACGACCAGGAGGCCGGTGTCGAGCAGGGCCCGGGCCTGGGCTTCGGTAACGACGTTGCCGGTGGGGTTGTTGGGCGTCGGGAAGAAGATCGCCTTGGTACGCGGGGTGATGGCCCCCTGTATGGCTTCGATGTCGATGTCGAAGTTCTCGTCGCGCGGGACGGAGACGGCTTCGGCGCCCGCCACATCGGCAGAGAAGGAATACATGCCGAAGGTCGGCACCGGGATGATGATCTCGTCGCCGGGCGCAAGGAACATGCGCATCAAAAGGTCGATTATCTCGTCGCTGCCGTTGCCGGCTACGATGTTGTCTTCCGGGACGCCAAGGTAATCGGACAGGGCTTCGCGCAGCCGGCGTTGGGCGGGATCGGGATAGTGGTTGTAGTCGCGGAAACTGCCCAGCGCCTCGGCGACCTGGGGCGAAGGGCCGTAGGGGTTTTCATTGCCGTTCAGGCGGATGACCTGTTCCAGCGGGATGCCTGCCTCCTCGGCGAGCGTTTCGCTGGGAGAGACGCCCTGGTAGGTTTTCAGGCGACTGATGTGGGGGAGCAACAGTTCTTCAATTTCAGACATGTGCGGACGTTCCAAATGCGTTAGCGGGTTTGCGTGGCAGCAATATGGTCGAGGCGGGCCTGCACTGCACCGGCGTGGCCGGGCAGCCCCTCGGCCTCGGCGATGCGGACGGCCGCGGCGCCGAGGTCAGTGAAACTCTGGGGGCTGAGGCCAACCACCGGCATGGTGCGCAGGAAGTGGTGGACGCTGAGAGCGGAGCTGAAGCGCGCGGTCCCGCCGGTGGGCATCACGTGGGATGGGCCGGCGATGTAGTCGCCCATGACCTCGGGCGAGAACTCGCCGAGGAAGAGGCCGCCGGCGTTTCGCACCTGGCCGGCCCAGGCCCACGGGTCGGCGACCATGAGGCAAAGGTGTTCGGGGGCAATGCGATTGGCGACGGCGATGGCTTCGTAGAAGTCATCCACAACTACGATGCAGCCCTGTCGTTCCAGGGAATGGCGGATGGTCTCGGCGCGGGGATTGCCGGCGATCTGTACATCCAGTTCGGCTTCGACGGTGTCGATCAGGGATTGGGAGTCGGTCACGAGGATGGCCGAGGCCATGGGATCGTGTTCGGCCTGGGCGATGAGATCGGCAGCGCAGAAAATAGGATTGGCGGTGTCGTCGGCGAGGAGGATGGTCTCGGTGGGGCCGAATACTCCGTCGATGTCCACCTGGCCCTGTACCATCCGTTTGGCGTAGGCAACGAAGACGTTGCCGGGGCCACAGATCTTGTCGACCTTGCGGATGGACTCGGTTCCGTAGGCAAGGGCGCCAATGGCGGGTACCCCGCCGACCTGGTAGACCGCGTCGACGCCGGCGATCCGGGCGGCGGCAAGGACGGTGGCATTTAGCGGCTCATTGCCGCGGCGCGGGGTGGCCAGGACCACCTCGTTGACGCCGGCGACGCGAGCCGGGATGGCGGTCATCAGGACGGTGGAAGGGTAGGCAGCGGTGCCGCCGGGGGCGTACAAACCGACACGTTCCAGGGGCCGAATCAGCTCGCCCAAACCTCCGCCGAGGTCGACCCAATCCCGGGGCATCGTGGCCTCGTGGAATTCGGTGATGCGGCGAGCGGCCAACTCCAGGGCACGTTTGAGGTCATCGGGGGTGGATTCCCAGGCGGCATCGAGCTCAGCCGCGGGCACTTGCAGGCTGTCCAGATTGGCGCCGTCGAGGAGACTGGCGTAACGGCGGACAGCATCATCACCACCGGCGCGAACGTCGCGAAGCATCTGCAGGACTGAGGACTCCGGCGTCGCGTCGGCGCCGAAGAGGTCGCGGGTGCGTTGGAGAACAGGCTCGGGCAACGACGAGAGGTCCAGGGGGTCGATGCGGGTCAGAACCGATTCGGCGGCGGACAGCCCGCGCACCATCTTAAGTCGCACTGAGATACTCCCGGGCCTGGGCCTTGGTTTCGTCGATGACCCGCTGGCGGTAGGTTTCGATATGTTCGCGGGGGATCCGTTCGTACACACGCTCCAGACTCTGAGGCATATGCTCCAGGAATCCGTCCACGACCTGCTGCACATCGTCGTTTTCGCGGTACATGCGGTTGAGGGCGCGCTTGAGTCGTTCCCAGGTGAAATCCCAGCCGAGAAGCCGGGCCACCCAACCACGCCACTCGTCGATCAGTTCGTCCTCGAGGAATTCCAGGGACGGCATCTGGTCCACCGCCGCAATGGCGTCGTTCTCAACCACGAGACGGGCATTTTCGTCGAGAACGACGCGGTCCATATCCAGTTGCAGCGCTCGGTCCCAGATGTGCGATTCAATTTCCGTGTCGGTGACACGGCTCTCGGGAGCAAAGTGCGGGCGGAACATGGTGGTGATCCACATCTCGTCCGCAACCAGATGGCTCACGTAACCGAGAAGGAACGACCGTGTCTCGGGCGACAAGCCGTTATCGGAGCCGGCCAACTGCGGGTGCAGTTCGAACATACGCTGGACGCTGGCGCCCACATGGGTCACCGACAGGTCGGAGAAGTGGGTGCGAGCGCGGTCCCACTTGGTCATGGCGCGAATGTCGGGCGTAGTTGACCCGAGGTACGCGGCGCCGGGGTGGTCGTGGGCGTAACCCCAATCCAGCTCGATGGCTACCTGCTGGCACAGGTAGATGTGCACGGGCAAGTTAGGCATGGTAGGCGTCCTGCCCTTTCAGCGCGTCGACACGGTCCATAAAGCCGGCGAAGGCCTGGGACTCGCCCTTGAACAGGTACGATAACTGGGCTGCGGCGATATCGACGCCACCGCACTCACGCAGGTGCGAAACGACGTCCAGCAGGCGGTTCTTGCGGATCAGCAGGGAGACGGCGTACCAGTCCTCCTCCTCGACGCTGAACACGCGGGCGACGGTGGGTCCCTGGATGCCGGCGATTTCGGGGCGCGCCAATATCATGGCGCTGACGTCCTCGGCGGTACGGCCCTGGACGTTGGCGGTGATGCGGTAGTACGGGTCGGCGCGGAGGTGGGCTTCCAGCATCTCTGTGAACGAGCGTGCCAGTTCGAGGTCGTCGGGACAACTGGCGAGGGCGGACGGATTGGCTATGAGACAGGCCTGGGAGGTGAGGATCGTGCCGCCGTCCAGGGTCTTGAGGCGGTTTTCCCTGAGGGTTGTGCCGGTAGCGGAAAGATCTGCGATCAGATCGGCGTAGCCGGCGATGGGCGCGGCTTCCAGGGTACCGCTGGCCGGCACGAGGGTGAAGTAGTTGATGCCCCGCTCGAACAGGTAGCGGCGCAGGAGACGCGGATACTTGGTGGCGATGCGAAGCTGGCGACCGCGCTCGTGGAACTCCAGGGCCAGGTCGGCGAGGTCGTCGACGGATGTTACGTCAAGCCAGGAGTCGGGCACGGCCAGCACGTAGTCGCAGCCGCCGAATCCGAGGTCCTCCATGACGGGTATTACCGCGTCATCGTCGTGGCGGTATTCCATCATCCGGTCCAGGCCGGTGATGCCCATCTCAGCGCTGCCCTCTTCCACCTTGGTGGTGATGTCGGCGGTGCGCTGGAAGAGCACGTCGATGCCGGGCAGGGACGGGATGGAACCGGTGTAGCGGCGGGAGTTGGGCCGATTCACCTTGACGCCACAGGAGGCCAGGAACCTCATGGTGGGTTCGCCCAGTTCGCCGTCGCTAGGTATGACCAGTCTCAAGGCGATGCTCCGTGTTTACACTGTTGCCGTCCGACGAAAATCGGAGCGCACGTCGTTTCCACCCACGTCCAAAACGGCTACACCTCCCTGCGCCCTGATGTCGGCGGCAGCGCGCAGAGCGGCGGCGTTGGACCCCTCGTCGTCTGGGGATATCAGGACGGAGTCGGGATCAGTTTCGGGCTCGTCGGCCGGCGGCATCGCGGACAGCAATGCTTCCACGGTGCAGGCGAAACCCAGGGCGGGCACGGGAGCCGGACCGCCGAGAGCGCGGGCCAGGGCATCGTACCGTCCGCCGCCGCCCAGAGAAGCGTCCGCGTCGCCCCGAACGATGTCGAAGATAATGCCGTTGTAGTACGCGATACCACGGGCCAGGGAGAAGTCTATCTCCAATCGTCGGGACACCGCGGGGTCTTCACCAATGAGGGAAGTCAATGCGATGAGCCGGTCGATGGATTGTGTGTCCGCGCCGGCAGCGGCAACGATGGACTGGGCCCGGGGCAGTGCGTGGGCTGGGTCGCCCTTGACGGAGGCGAGCTGACCGGCCAGGGCGAGGCCGCGTTTCACCGCGTCGGAGGCGTCGCCGCCGCGCAACTTGCGCAGCAGGCGGTCGACGATCTCATCGGGCGTGCGGCGGCCCAGGGGCATGTCTGCCGACGTGTTCCAGCGCATGAAACCGGCCAGGACGGAGCGTGCCGCGCCGTCGGGAAGACCCGTTACGGCTACGGCGAGGTGCTTCTCCTCGTCGGGGAGGCCGATACCGGAGACGACGTGGAGCTCAGCAGCCCGCTGCAAAGTCGCCGCGAGACTGTCGCCGCTTTCGCCGATACGGTTCATGTTGGCGACGATGAACTCGCGGGCGCGGTCGGACAGGCCAACGGTGTCCAGCACGCTGTCCAGCACATCGAGATCGGCCAAGCGGATGCGATAATCGGGGATGCCCAACTCCGCGGGGATTCCGGCAGCGAGGGTCAGTAGCTCGGCGTCGGCGAGGATGCTGTTGGAACCGACCAGCTCAGCGCCGACCTGGGTGAACTGGCCCGTGTCGGCGGCGCTGCCAGTGTCGTAGCGGAAGACCGGACCGCAGTATTGCCAACGAACCAACGGGGACTCGTCGCTGTGCCCGTGGATCTCCAGATAATGCCGCATTATCGCCGAAGTGAACTCCGGCCGCAGGCTGATGGCGTTGGAGCCGGGGTCAACGAAGGAGTACATCTGCGAAGCCAGGTCGCCGCCGGATTTGCGCAGGAAAAGCTCGGTGGTTTCCAGCACCGGGACTTCCAGCGCCGAATAGCCGAAGCGGCCGATGAAATCGGCGAGGCGGCGCTCGACATCCTGCTTGCGCTGACGCGCACCGGCGTCGAAATCACGCATGCCGGGCAAGCGGCGCACCGGATTGGGGCGAACGGACGAAACGGCAGAAATCATCGGAGGATATTGTAGCACCTGCGCAGGCAGAATTGGCCAGAGCAGGGTTGGACGGACTGATCATTACCGGGCCGACTACCGTACTACAGCGCGTTCCAATCGCGATAACCACTCTGCAAAATGCAAGCACTCTGTGCGGATCGCGTGCAATCCGATTTCGGTGACAGCCGCGGGGCCAATAAGCGGCTTTTGATAACCGGGCAGCAAGGCCTCGATTCTTTTGGACGGCGCGGTTGTGGGAAAATCATTGATGTCTTCTGGAGTATCAAATAAAGCCCTGACTTGCTGGAACGATCCGGCCAAGTCCGGGCGGTCAATCGCTTGAGCGAACGCGTCGCAATCGCTGAACAGCATGGCCTCGAACTCGTGCATCATTACGTACGGGAGGAATCGACAGGGGTTGAAACCGGGCTCCATTTATTTGACCACATCGGCGAGCATGGATTGCTGAACATAGTCGCCCTTAGCGGATCGCTGGAGGTGCCCAGCTGCTGAGCGTCCCGGCCAAGCTCCCGGCCCATCTGCAGGCAAGCCATAAAAATCTACCAACGTAGTAACTAAAACCTCGGAGTCCTGGCAAAGGTGGTTGACGATGTCGCGGCGGGCTTCAGGCCAAGACCGTATGCCTCCGCGGCGATGTCTCACTCGCTGTTTGCCGATCAGCCGGCTGCCGACCGCCAAATATCCCATCGAGTAAAGGTGAGGTCCGAGCAGACTGTTAACGAAATTCTCCTCGGTTTGTCCCTCAACGAGGATCAGGAGCCGCGTCATCGATCGCAATCTTCGTCATTCACGGGCCGGCCGGCCGCCGATTTCATTCTTTTCCCACAATTCGCCCATGCTGTAGTCCTCGAGCCATGCAGCCAATCTTTCGGCGTCTAATCGTTCGAAAATCGCCTCACCGTGCACTCGATTCGAGACGATCACATCATCCGGCTCGAAATGGTCCAGCAGAATAGGCGATTGGGTTGCCATGATCACCTGACTGTCTATCGAGGCCTGCTTGACCAACGACGCCAGCAGGGTAATGGCATAGGGGTGCAAGCCCAGTTCCGGCTCGTCCAACAGAAATACCGAAGGTTTAAGCCTTTGTGGCTGTAGCAGGACGGTTGCCAGAGCGATAAATCTTAACGTGCCATCAGACAGTGCTGCGGCGTTGAAATAAGAGTCTGAACCTTTATGTCGCCATTCAAGAATTATCTTTTCTGGGTTCAACGCCTGTGGTGCTAAGTCGAAATCATCGAAAAACGGCGCCACCATCTGAACTGTTCGCCTAATTGTCCGATACGATTCGGGATGAATGGACTGAAGCAAAAATAGGAATGCGGCCAAGTTGGAGCCATCGGTCCGTAGAGCGCGGTTGTCATACAAATCGCCCAACCTCTTCATTGGTGACGCCCGGCCAGTGTCGTGAAAATGATACGGAACCCAAGGGTCAGTAATGCGGACGTCGCCGCTGGTAGATTCGTCGTCATATGCGGGTCTCCCGGTCATGTTGGATAGCGCGGATCTGCCAGTAACGCTTCTCCTCGAGAACGAATCGCCCGTTGTACCGGTGAGGACTAACTCGTACGCTTCACCGTCGTCAAAGATGATGGTCACCTCTAGTTGGTCGGTGGTGCGGGATCCGAAGTGGAGAATTCGATCGGCGCCACCGGATCTGGCGACGAATTCATGGATGCGGTCCCTAGCCACATCCCGTAGCAACGAGAACACCTCGATGAAGTTGGACTTTCCGGAGCCGTTGGCCCCGACTAATACGTTGATAGGGTTGAGCTTGAGCCCTTCAAGTGCTTTGATGCTCTTGAACCCCCGGATTGTGATCTCGTCTACTGCAGGCATGACGGCACTGCCAATTATGGATGGGCGTTCAGGCCGCCGTCGATGTAGACGGGCTGGCCGGAGGGGTAGTCGCAATGGGGTGAGCAGAGATAGACGAGCATGGCGGCCAGGTCGCGGGGATGGCCCTTGCGACGCATGGGCGTGTAGCGGACGAGGAGTTCCTCACGCTGGGTCTCTAAGGGGATGTCCTCGGCCGTTGACCAGCCGGAGCCGACGGCGTTGACGCGGATCTCAGAACGGCCCCATTCAACTGCCAGCGAGCGCGTGAGGGACAGGACTCCGGCCTGAGTCGCGCTGTAGGCGGAGCAGTTGATGACCGCGCGCTCGGCCAGGTTGGAGATGACGTTCACGATCCTGCCATACTTCTGGTCCAGCATGCGCCGACCCACAGCCTGGCTGAGCATGAAGGTGGCGCGGACGTTGCGGGCGTGGAGTTCGTCCCACTCGTCAAGGGAAATTTCAGCGGCGGGTTTGGCGAAAAAGCTGCGAGTGTCGTTCACGAGGATGTCGACCCGGGGATGCGTGGGGGCGCAAGCGTCGACGATGGCGGCGGCGCCGGCTGGCGTGTCCCAGCGTCCCACGTGGCGAGCGGTCCGGCCCCCGGACACCGCAGACACGGCGTCGGCGATGACATCGGCAGTGGATTGGTGGCGAGCCACTGCGATCACCACAGCGCCGGCCTCGGCCAGAGCGGCGGCCAGGAAGGGCGCTTCGTCGCCGCCGGCCGACGCAACGATGGCGGTATGGCCGGAAAGGCTGAACTCGGACGGGAGGCGGGACTGGGACGGGATTGCCACGTCGCTATGCTCCTCGCAATGACGGATGGGTGACGGCTTTCAAGTGGAAACGAGGGGTTACGGTTCCAGGGCGGCAACGGGCGCATGGCCGGTGGGGGTGACGCCGGCTGCGAGGCCGGCGCCATCGAGAATGAACATCTCGCCGGTCATGTAGTCGGAGGCGCCGGAGGACAGGAAGACGGCGATAGGACCCAGATCCTCGGGCTTGCCCAGCTTGCCGGTGGGCAGAAAGTCGCCGGACTGGGGCAGGGTTCGATTGATCTCCGCGCCGGGGTCGATGGTCGGTATGAATCCGGGGACAATGCTGTTGGCCGTGATGCCATAGCGTGCGAGGCTGAAGGACAGCACGCGGGTCAGCTGGATGACGCCGCCCTTGGAGGTGCAGTACATGTAGATGTCGCGGCCACCGCGCAGCCCGAAGCCGGACGCTACGTTGATTATCTTGCCCTTGCCGGCGTCGGCCATGGGCTTGGCGGCG
The DNA here is from genome assembly GCA_002238825.1 of SAR202 cluster bacterium bin87. GTDB lineage: Bacteria > Chloroflexota > Dehalococcoidia > Lucifugimonadales > UBA3495 > Bin87. The sequence continues at coordinate 130,596 of MPNC01000005.1, forward strand.
GCGCGCGCGCAGTAGAAGGCGCCGGAGAGGTTGACGGACATGGCCGCGTCCCAGTCGTCGTCGGTGATCTCCCAGATGGGTTTGAGGACGTTGTCCGCGACCATGGCTGCGTTGTTGATGAGCACGTCGACGCGGCCGAAGTGGGACATGGCGGCGTCGACCAGGGCATTGGCGTCGGACGATTTGGAGACATCGGTGGGCACGGCAATGGCGTCCTGGCCGGCGGCGATCACCTCGTCACGGGCAGCCTCAATGGGCCCGGCGCGCCGACCGGCAATGACCAGGTTGGCGCCCGAGCGGGTGAGGGCGCGCACCATTTCGAGGCCGAGACCGGTGCCGCCGCCGGTGATGACGACGACTTTGCCGTCGAGGTACAGGTTTTCAAGCATTGGCTGCGGGCGCTCCTTGGGCTGCACGGAGGGTAATGTCTCCGGCGGTGAGGGTCAACAATTCCCCGGCGTCGACACGGAGCAACAGGTTGCCGTGCTCGTCGATGTCCTCAGCGAGTCCGGTGTCGGTTGCGCCGTGGTGCGTCACTGTGACGCGCTGTCCGAGGGTGTCCAGCCAGCGGCGCCACTCGGCGATGGGAGAGCAGCCGCGGCGGAGGTCAAGATACAGGGCGTCCATGTGCTGGAGGATGCGGCGCAGCAGTTCCGAGCGGTCGATTTCGGATTCGGACGCGTGGTTCAGGCTGGTTGCGGTGGCGGAGATTTCGGGATCTGCGGCGACATCCAGGGCAATGTTCACGCCAATGCCGACTACCGCGTGCTGGACCCGGGAGCCGGACAGGGCGCTCTCGGCGAGGATACCGGCTACCTTGCGTCCGTCGATCATGATGTCGTTAGGCCACTTGATGGTGGGATACAGGCCCGCCACCTGGCGGACCGCTCGGGCGACGGCGACGCCGGCCAGCGGACTCAGCAAGGGCAGCGCGTCCGGTTCCGGTCGGAAGAGAACGGAGAAGTAGAGGTTGCCGTCGTCGGAGATCCACCGCCGGCCCATGCGCCCACGGCTGGCGGTCTGGGTTTCGGCGACGACCACGGCGCCCTCATCGGCGCCAGCGCGGGCCCACTCCGCAACGTCGTCCATGGTGGAGCCAGTGGACTGGTAATAGCGCACGCTCCGGCCGATTACGGCGGTGTACAGACCGGTGCGGAGCATTTGGGAGACGATGGAAGGGGGCATAGGGATCTAACCGGCTTTGGAGCCAACGTGACGCTTTGGATCTGGGGTAATGTGTGCTGTTTCTCGACGCTAAGCGTGATCATCACCACCAACTCAAACCGATCCCAGGCCGGTTGGCAGCGCGTTGTCCAATTTACGATGCAAAAACGATATCAACGCGAGGCAATCTGCCGCGTCCACTTCGTCATCCCATAGTATTTTGGGCTCATGCGCTAAAGGGTTACGTATTGCCACAAAGCAGCCTTGAATTAGCATCGACAAGCCTCTTTGTTCATCCTTTTCGGTTTGGGTGCGCAGCGGGTTGAACGCTAGTTTCGGAGATGAACCCAAAAAAGCGCGTTGAACCAGTTTTTCTCCTCCCAGTTCAACGCCTGAAAGATCCTGTATGCGTCGCGCCAGCCCTTTAGTGGCTTCAAACACGGCATGAAAGTAGTTATCGGTCATGAGTTCGGCGTCGCAATACTTCAAAACTTCGGGGTGAATGCGGCTGTCCCCAAGCTTCGCCCTGATGGTCTCGGCCCTCGTTTGAGCCTCGGTAATGGTCCGTGCGATGGGGCGAGTGTACGTCTTGCCGTCCGCCCGGAATTCGAGACCCGCAAAGGCCAATATGGTGTTGAGCGCTTCTCTATTACCTTGAAATACCTCATCGCGACCGGCAAACCTTGCCGGATCCAGAAACACTTCCATGAACTTGAGCACTTCGTTGATGCTGCGATCGCGTTGCTGGCTTTGAGTAAACGCCCAACGCAACCTACGCCACTTCGTGCTTTCTCCGGACAAGTCTCGGATGCCTAGGTAAGAGAAGGCATCACTTATTTCACTGCCAGTGCCGCAATCTCCAAGCACCCGTGCTAACTGCTCAATCTGGCCGGGAGAGAATTCAATGGGCATTTTCGACACAATTCACCAGCCGTGGTCGTAGCGGTCCTGGATGACGTCGAGGAGGCGGGCGACGGGGATGCGCTGTTGGGTCATGGTGTCGCGGTCGCGGATGGTGACGGCGTGGTCGTCCAGGGTGTCGAAGTCGACGGTGACGCAGTAGGGGGTGCCGATCTCGTCCTGGCGACGGTAGCGACGGCCGATGCTCTGGGCGTCGTCGAACTGGCAGCGGAAGCGGCGGCGGACCAGGTCGTAGACGCTGCGGGCGGTGGGCGCCAGGCGAGCGTTGCGGCTCAGCGGGAGCACCGCGACGGTGACCGGGGCCAGTGCCTGGTGGAAGTGGAGCACGGTGCGGGTGTCGTTGCCGTCGGGTTCCTCGTCGTAGCTGTCCAACCAGAACGCCAACGTCGCGCGGTCGACGCCGCCGGAGGGCTCGATGACGTAGGGCAAGTAGCGCTCGTGGATCGCGTCGTCGAAGTAGGTGAGGTCCTCGCCGCTGAATTCCTTGTGGCGGCCCAGGTCGAAGTCGGCGCGGTTGGCGATGCCTTCCAGCTCGCCCCAGCCCCACGGGAAGCGGTACTCGATGTCGTAGGTGGCCTTGGCGTAGTGGGCCAGTTCGTCGCCGGCGTGCTCCCGGAGGCGCAGGTTGCCCGGGCGGATGCCGTAGTTGACGTACCAGTCGAAACGCGACCGCACCCATTGCTGCAGCCATTCGTCGTCGGTGCCGGGCTTGACGAAGAACTCGATCTCCATCTGCTCGAACTCGCGGGTGCGGAAGGTGAAGTTGCCGGGGGTGATCTCGTTGCGGAAGGCCTTGCCAATCTGGGCGATGCCAAAGGGCAGCTTCTTGCGGGTGGCCGTCTGGACGTTCTGGAAGTTGACGAAGATGCCCTGGGCGGTCTCGGGCCGCAGGAACACCTCGTTGCTGGAATCCTCAACGGGGCCCATGAAGGTGCGGAACATCAGATTGAAACGGCGGGGCTCAGTGAAGACGCCGCCGCACTCGGGGCACACGTCGGATTCGAGCTGGTCTTGGCGGAAGCGGCGGTGGCACTGGCGACACTCCACCAGTGGGTCGCTGAAATTTTCCACGTGACCGCTGGCTTCCCAAACGCGCGGGTGCATCAGGATGGCGGCGTCCAGGCCGACCACGTCGTCGCGTTCGGAGACGACGGAACGCCACCAGGCCTCCTTGACGTTGCGCTTCAGCTCGACGCCCAACGGGCCATAGTCCCAAGTGGATCCGAGCCCACCGTACACCTCGCTGGACTGGAACACGAAACCCCGTCTCTTGGAGAGGGACAGGACTTTATCCATATCGGCGTAGGGCAGGGTGCGCGGCATACTGGGACCTCGTTGTCAGGATCAGGGTGGAATTATGTTATCACTGACCGGCCGGATACTGCGGAGGCCAACGATCTCCGAAGCGCTGGATTCCTGCTTCCGCAGGAATGGCGGTTCCTGGTCCCGTCGGGCATCTTCTTCCGCGCGGGGGCGAAAGTGCGAGGGAATCAGGCTGGGGCGAGATCTTCCACGGGCCGCTCGCCGGGCAGTTCGCGGCGGACCGCGTCGGCGAGGCTCTGGGCAGCCAGGTCGTCCAGCTTGATGTAGCGGGCCGACATGGCGTCGGCGATGTTTTTCGCCAGCTCCAGCTTGATGAAGTCCTGCTCGGTGTCCACGACTACGGCGGGGATTTTGGCGGCGGCGACCGTCTCGCCGAGTTGGCGCACCTCGTCGGGCAGTGTCAGGACGTTGGATGACTGGTCGCCGGCGAGGGTGATGTTGGCGCGGCCGTCAGACAGCAGCACCAGCAGGGGCAGGACATCCCGATCCTTCATGCGCTCAGTTTCGAGGGTCTCCATGGCGAGATAGATGGCACGGGCCAGCGGAGTGCGGCCGCCAGTGGGCATCTCCTGGAGGCGCCACTGGGCCATTTCGACGCTGCCCGTGGGCGGGAGCAAGACCTCCGCTCCGGTTCCCCGGAAGGCGATCAGGCCGACCCGGTCGCGACGCTGGTAGGCATCGAGCAACAGCGACATGACCGCGCCTTTGACGGCTACCATGCGACGCTGGGCACCCATGGAGCCGCTGGCGTCGACGACGAAAAGGATCAGGGAACCGGTGTGGGTCTCGCGGACCTTCTCGCGGACGTCCCACGGTTCGATGAGCAGGGCGGACGCATCGTCCTCGGACACCTGACGGCGGGTTTGTTGGTGGGGCGCGGCGGCGCGAAGGGTGGCGTCCAGCGCGAGATCGGATGCGGGGCCCTCCGGAACGCGGGCACCGACGTAGCGGCCCGCTGAGGTGCCGCTTATGGTGGTGGCACGGCGTCCGGAGGAGCGACGGGCCCGGCGGTCTGGGGGCTGGACCTGGAGGTTCTGAACGGCGTAGGGGTCGCCGATCTCAAACCATTCTTCGCCCAGGGCGGCGTCGGCAGGATCCTCGGGCCGGTCGTCAGGAGGGTCGGGTTCTCTATCGCTATCGGAGTCGCCGGGGTCATCGTTGCCGGGGTCGTTGTCGGCGGACGGCTCCCGGTCGCGCTGCTGGTTCTGGAAGTCCTCCAGCATGTTGTCCAGCTGCTCGGTGACCAGGTGCGGCTGCTGGAAGGGCTGGCGACGCTGGCGATGGAGCAGCGCCATGAGGGCCGCTTCGCGGACGTCTTCCACATCAACGACGGTGCGCCCCTCGTAGGCAGCGATGGTGCTGGCGGTCTTGTACATCACGATGTCGCCGCGTAGCCCATCCACCTCGTACTCGGCGCAAATGTCGGTGATGAGCTCGAGGATCTCGTCGGGGACAACTACGTCGGCAAGGAGCCGCTGGCTGCTCAACAAGCGCTGTCGTTCCGCCTGCTCGGCGTCGGCCCAGTTGTCCATGAACTCGAAGGGGTTGGACTCGAAGGCCATGCGGCGGCGAACCACTTCGCGGCGTGCGGCGGGCTCGAACACGCCGTCGACCTCCACGGCCAGACCGAAGCGGTCGAGAAGCTGGGGCCGGAGGTCGCCTTCCTCGGGGTTCATGGTGCCGACCAGCATGAACTCGGCTTCGTGGCTGACGGAAATACCCTCGCGTTCCACGTAGTTGCGCCCCATGGCCGCGGCGTCCAGCAGCACGTCCACCAAGTGGTCGTTCAGGAGATTAACCTCGTCAATGTAGAGGATGCCGCGGTGTGCGGCGGCGATCAGTCCCGGCTCGAAGTTCTTCTCGCCGGACTTGATGGCCTGTTCGATGTCAAGGGAACCCACGAGACGGTCTTCCGTTGCCCCGACCGGCAGGTCAACGATGCGGACCTGGCGGGCGGAGGGGCTGCTGGACCGTCCGACCTTCTGGCACGGCTGACACACTTCCTGCGGATCGCCCGGCTGGCAGCTGTAGGGACAGCCGGGAACCACCGGAACCTGGGGCAGCAGCGCAGCCAGGGAGCGCACGGCGGTGCTCTTGGCGGTTCCCTTCTTGCCCCGGACCAACACGCCGCCGATGCGCGGGTTGATGGCATTCAGCAGTAGCGCCCGCTTCATCGGCGTCTGGCCGACGATGGCGGTGAAGGGGAACCGGGGCTCGCGGCCGGCGGCGGGTTGTGTCACGGGATCACCAAAGAGTGGCCGAAATGATCAGCCAGCGGTCGCTCGAGCGGCGCCGCCCGCCTGGGGATAGGCGTGGACGTTCCGCTCGCGGTAGTAGCGGTAGCCGATGGTAGCGAAGGCAATACCCATCCAGAGAAGCAGGTGTCCGGCGGCGGTGAAGGTGCGGAACATGATGGTCAGTTCCGGCGGGAGCCAGGCCGGCGCGGCGTCGCGCACGCCGGGCACTGCGAAGGCGAGGATCAGCGCCACCACCGCGTAGGCGATGCCGATCCCAGCGTATCTGAGCCAGCGTCCAGACCCGGCCGAACTGCGGTTGATCAGTCCAATGCCGTACACGACCAGGCACACGGAAATGGTCGACACGGCGATGAAGAGGAACTGGAAGCCCTGGCGGGCCAGCAGCGTACCCTCGTCACCGATGCCGGGCGGATTGAGGGGGAATTTGATCTGGGTGTACATGGACACGCCCCAGAACCCCAACAGACCGGCCACGGCGGCCCAGGCCCACGGGTTCCAGCCCGGCGTGGCATTCCGCATCAGGTGGTACAGGGCAGTGAAGACGGCGGCGTAAAGGATACCGACAACGGCCAAGCCGACCGTCATGCCGATGCGCTGTCCGCCGAGGGAAGTCAAAAAGGACAGGGGTAGCGGCGCTTCGTCTTCGGCGGCGGCCATCTGTTCAGCGCAGCCGGCACGATCAATGTCGCAACCCTCGAGGGCAATGGCCCATTCCATCACGGGCACGTTGAGGATGTTCATGTAGGCTGCAACGAGCAGACCTGCAATTACGCCCATTACCAGGGCGGTGGGGAGAATGCGCGTCATCATGATCCTCCGATGACTATCTGACTGAACGGGCCTTGCGGCCGTGACGGCCAACCGCGATAGAAACGGACAAACCGGTCAGGCAGATTCACGGCGCACTCCTCCAGACGCTCCGCGGAGCGTTCGCGCGGCGAAACTTGCCGATCCGTTCCGGCTTCAGCCGGAAGAAAGAGGCGACCCGGCGTCAGGTCAACGCCGGGCCGGGGTAGAGCCTAGTGGCACATGAAGGCGACGTGGCGGGCGTGGTGGAAGAACTCGTGAACGGTGTTCAGGATGCCAGGGGCGCCCACGGAAGCGGCGTGCACTCCACCATCAACGTAACCGACGACATAGAGGGCCATCGCGCCGAGGACGAGCCACGGGGCCCATGCAGCGGTATCGGTGGCGGACAGGAACCGGTTGATCATACCCATGTTTTCACTCCTCTTGCTGGGATGGACGTTTTGAGTCTCATCACGGGTGGCATTTTAGTACCTTGCTGCTGGCAACACAATACCGGCAGTCGCATAATATTGGCGAATGCGCTGATTAGCGCTCCACGAAAATGAGGTCGTCCTCCTTTCCGACCCAACGATCGCGGGATTCCTCAAAAGCCCGGAGTTTGTCGGGCTGTAGCTCGGTGCGTTTTTCGTCGTCGTCCAGATACGGGTTGGGGAAATAGCAGCGCACCAGGGTTTCGTCCCATTCGTGAGAGAACCGGACGTAGTAGGACTTGAGGTCGCCGTGGCTGGTCGCCTCCACGAACTGGATGCCGTCGATCTTTTCCAGTTGAAGGTGGAAATGCCAGTTTTCAGCCTCGATGGTGGCCCAGCCGTTGTGCACCTCCGGTTGCTGGATGCCGTGGGCATGGTTCTCGCTGACTACGGAGCCACCGCCCACAACCCACATCATTTTGGGGTCGCTGGTGAGTTCGTTGAGCAATTCGAGCGTATTTTTCATCGGCCGCGTCCTCCTGCTCATGAAGTGGTTGCGGGATTGGTACGGGCGCCAGCTTCCTGCCGGGCCTCAATGTCGGTCTCAAGTTCGAGGTACATGCGTCGAAGCTCGTCCAGCATTTCCGGCGGTGGGTTTTCCCACATGCCGCGCTGGACCGCCTCCAGCAACCGTTCGACGATACCCCGGAGGGCCCAGGGGTTGCTCTGCCGGAAGAACTCCTGCATGTCAGGATTGAGAACGTACTCCTCGGTGACGTCCTCGTACATCCAGTCCTCGATCACCTGGGCGGTGGCGTCATAGCCGAACATGTAGTCCACGGTGGCGGCCAATTCAAAGGCGCCCTTGTACCCGTGGCGCTGCATGGACTGCATCCACTTGGGGTTGACGACGCGGCTGCGGAAGACGCGGCGGGCCTCGTCCTGCAGGTCCCGGACCCGGGCGCGCGACGGATCGCTGCTGTCCCCGAAGAACTGCCGGGGGTTGCGGCCGGTCAGCGAACGGACGGTGGCGATCATCCCGCCGTGGTACTGCATGTAGTCGTCGCTGTCGAACACGTCGTGCTCGCGGTTATCCTGGTTCTTGGCGGCGATGACGATCTGACCGAATCGGGTGCGGAACTCGTTGCGGGCGGTGACACCGAAGTCCTGCCGTGAGTACGCGTAGCCGCCCCAGGAGGTGTATACCTCCGCAAGGTCGTGGACCGTTTCCCAGTTGCGCTCGTCCAGCACGCCGAGGATGCCAGCGCCGTAGGCGCCCGGCTTGCTGCCAAAGATGCGGAAGAGTGTCGGATCTCCGGCGCTGTCGGTAGATTCCTGTTCCGGAGCGGCGGCGCGGCGTTCCGCATCCTCGCGGACGTGCTTGACGACGTAGTTGTCCTCGGGGGATTCATCCTGGGCGGCGGCCAGGGCCACGGCCTGGTCGATCAGGTAGATGAGGTTGGGGAAGGCGTCGCGGAAGAAGCCGCTGATGCGAACCGTGACGTCGATGCGGGGACGGCCCAACTCGGAGATGGGGATCACTTCCAGGCTGCTGACCCTCCGGCTCTCGGCCTGCCAGACGGGTTTCACGCCAAGGAGGTACAGGATCTGCGCGATGTCATCGCCGTGGGTGCGCATGGCTGAGGTGCCCCAGACAACCACGCCCACCATTTCGGGGTAACCGCCTTCCTCGTCGAGGTACTTCTGCAACAGCGCGTCGCCCAGGGACTTGCCGACGTCCCACGCGGTGGGCGATGGCAGGGCGCGCGGGTCCACCGAGTAGAAGTTGCGGCCGGTGGGCAGGACGTTGACCATGCCCCGGGTAGGCGCTCCGGAAGGACCCGGCGGGACGAACCGGCCCTCGAGGCCGCGCAGCAGGTTGTCGATCTCGTCAGTGGTGCGCAGGAGGGACGGGTAGATGTGCTGGCCCACGTAATCAAGCACGCCTTGAACTCGGGGGTCGTCCCGGCCCAACGCGTCCGCGACGACGCCTGGGATCAGATGGGCGGCGAAGCCATCGTCGCAGAGGCGTTGGTATGACTGCCGGCACAGGGATTCCAAGGCCTCGATGACATCACCGGCGTTGCGGATGGGCGAATCCTCGTCAACGCTCCGTAGAGCCGATGGCGTGCTGCCATTGACCGCCGCTGCCGGGTCCTCGAGCAGTGCGTAATATTCGTAGCCGAGGGCTTCGGCGAATGATCGGCGCAAACTGGGAACGGCCCCGTTATCGAGACGGGTCAAGGCGCAGAGCAGGCCCACCATCTGCTCGTCGGTGGGCGGCTGACCGAGCGTGTGGAGTCCGTCCTTGATTTGAGCGTCCTTGATCTCGCACAGATACCCGTCGATTTCCAGCATGAATTCCGGGAAATCGTCGGGCTGTTCTTCCACGCCCAGGTCTCGGTGGAGCTCAGCCTGCTGCACCATCTCCCAGATCTGGGCCTCCAGCGTGGGAAGCTTGGCCGGGTCCAGGGTCTGGCACTGGTAATGCTCGTCCATGAGCTGCTCCAGTTTGGCGATGTCGCCGTAGGAGTCAGCGGTGGTCATGGGCGGGATGAGGTGGTCGATGATGGTGGCGTGGGTACGGCGTTTGGCCTGGGTGCCCTCACCGGGGTTGTTGACGATGAACGGATAGAAGAGCGGTATGTCGTCCAGGGCCACCTCGGGATAGCAGGCCTGGGAGAGACCGACGCCCTTGCCCGGCAGCCATTCCAAGGTGCCGTGCTTGCCGATGTGTATCATGGCATCGGCCTTGAAGACGTCACGGATCCAGCGGTAGTAGGCGATGTAGTGGTGTGTCGGCGTGAGATCCGGGTTGTGATAGACCGAAATGGGGTTCTCGCCGAAACCGCGCGGGGGTTGCAGGCCCACGAAAACGTTGCCCATGGGCACGCCGGCGATGGCCAGGCGGTCGCCGGCGCGGTACACCTGGCCGGGCGGGTCGCCCCAGGCATCCAGCAATTCGGCGCGGACCGATTCGGGGAAACCCGCGTACCAACGAGCGTAGTCGCGGCGTTCGACATGGCCGGCTGCGAGGCGAAGCTGCTGTTCGGTCAGGCTGTCGGTGTCGTTGCTGCAACGCTCGATGATGCGCTGGACCAGCTCATCGCCGTCGGCAGGGATGTCTTCGACCATGTACCCGGCGCGTTTCAGGGCCTGGAGCAGGTTGATAGCCGACGCCGGGGTGTCGAGTCCGACGGCGTTGCCGATGCGAGCGTCCTTGGTGGGATAGTTGCTGAGGATGATGGCGATGCGCTTGTCGGCGTTGGCCTTGCGGCGGAGAGCCGCGTGACGCGAGGCGAGTCGGGCCAGGTAGTCCATGCGGTCCGGTTGGGCGACGTAGCGCTGCATGCGGCCGGCGGATAGAGTGTCGGGCGCGGCGGCGGTGTCCTCCTTGAACGACACCGGAACCGTGATGATCCGGCCGTCGAACTCGGGGAAGGCGACGTTCATGGCGGTGTCGATGGGACCCAGCCCGAGCGAACTTTCCTCCCATTCCGTGCGGGTTCCGGTGCTGACGATGCCCTGGAGAATTGGCACGTCGAGGTTGTCGAGCAACTCCTGGGACCAGCCGGTGGCGACGGTGGCGCCCGTGCCGCCCTGCTGGTGATCGAGGTCGCTCATCGCCAGACCCATGGTGTTCACGATGCAGTCCACGCGGGGGATGCCGTCGGGATCGACCATGTATTCTGTCAAGGTATGGCCGCCGTCAGCTTCGCCGTCTTCCGGTTGGTGCTTGAGGCTGTAGGAGAACACGGGGAGGACATTGACGTCCTGGGCCTCGAGGTTTGCGATGAGGTCGTCGATGAACGCCAGGTTCCCGCTCATCCAGTGCGCGCGATAGAACAGGACACCCACGGAAGGACGGTCCGGGGAGAATCGGGCGAGACGGTAGTCGCCGACGGAAATGCCTTCGGCCATCTCGGGATGATAGATGCCCTGCCACGGCATGGGCGCCGGCGCCTCGTGGCCGAAATCGCCGCCCAGGTAAGTATCGGCCAGGAAAAGGAACAGGTTGCGGAAATTGAGCACGCCGCCGCGCATCAGATAGGAGAAGACGGTCTCGACCTCTGCCACCGGAGCGGTGCAGGCTGCAACCAGGTCGTCATCCCATTCCTGGTGCCCGGGGCATGCGATCAGCGGCGTGCGGTTGCGCAGGCAGATCTCCCACAGGGGATCGAACACCTCGCCCAGGGCGCGCCGGCCTCCCAGCAGGCGGAGCACGACGGCAGAGGCGGCATCCACAGCTTCCAGCAAATCGCGACGGGCAGTCGCCGCGTCATCCGTGTCACCCTCCAGGGCCACCGGGTTGAAGGCGAGGACAGTCACAGCGTCGCCCCACGGCATCCCCACCAGCGCGCGCTCCGCCGTGAGGATATCGGTATCGGCGGTGGTAACCAGTACGATGGAACCGGCAGCGTTCTGCGTTTCGGTGGTCATGGATCAGTCCGGTTCCTGACTAGGTCGGGGAAACACCATGATGGAGAGATCGCTGAATTCTTCGGTGACGCGAGCGAGTTCGGCCAGGGTACCCTCCCAACGCTGTTCGTCGGGCAGAGTGAGACGCTGAAACACGATGACGGGGTGTTCAGTCTCGGCGCCGTCGGTGATGGCGTTAGCGGCGATGGCCGGCGGCATGAAGTCGAAGGGGCGGGGGAGCAGGATCACATTGCGGCGACCCTGGTTCAGCGTGTCGACCAATTCGCCCAACTCGGAGCCTCGATCCCAGCGCTGGTGCAGCGTCAGGAACAGCGACTCTTCCAGGGATATTCCGGAACGGGCACAAGCCAATTGGATGCTGCTGACGCCGGGCACCAGCTCGACGGTCTCAGCGCGACGGCGGACGCGGTTCAGCAACTCCTTGGCGGACACGTTCAGGTCTCCCCAAACGCAGACCACGCACTGCATACCCTGCCGGGCCTGCTCCTGCGCGTAGTCCAGAACGGATTCCTGGTCGCGGTACGCCATGGGGCGCACCTCGGCGTTGCCCGTGCAGCCGGCCACCACGTCGAGGACGGTCTTGAACCCGACCACGAGGTCGGCGCCCTGAATTGCATCACGCCCCTTGAGGGTGAGCATGTCAGGGTCGCCGGGGCCGACGCCCACGACGGTCATTTTGATTCCCGCATTTGAGGATGTCATCGCATTTTCGGCAAAAAAGAGAACCCTGGGAATTAGCTCCGCCAGGGTTCAGTGTTGTCGCGGATGTCGGTTGGCGCAATTGGATGATCGACCGACTCGCAGCGTGCACCAGAACGACCCTGTTGAGCGCAGAGCAGAGTTCCGAGGCAACACCGGGCAGGTCTCCTGGCTTGCGGCTCGCAGCCGTGGCGACGCCTTCCCGCGATCCGCATGGTGCAGACCGCAGTGGCAAATCGTCGGACGGCTCCCCGCTTACAGTGGCGCAACCGCGGCGGATTCTCACCGCCTTCCCAATTAAGCCGTTGGTATCGAATGGCGCCCGGGTGTCCAGATTTCGAATTTTAATCAGCGGACGAACCGCGTAGTCAATTTAGCCCGGATGCCGGGGGTTGTCAACGGCGGAAGCGTTACCACGCACACCCGCCGTGCCGTGACGGGGCGCATCGCCACATGGCGATGTAGTCACCGAAACAGCCATCACTCAAGAACGTGACTGCCCCGTTGCGTTCGTGATGACATTTCCAGTGTGGCCGAGCGCACGCGACGGGCGGCGTTTTACCGGATCCGGCATTGAGATCCACGCTGCGCCGCTAGCCCGGCGCGGTGTCATCCGGGCACGCCCCAGGTGTGCGCCGACACACCCCGACGAAATGGCGAAGTCATGATCCGATGCCGCACTAAGCACGTAAATATATACAAAGGCATATAGCCGGGAAGATTGTCGTCACTCAGATGACTGTTCATGTGGCGCGATGGAGACGAGAGCCAGGTTCGATAACGCGAGGAGAAATACTAATGGGGATAAGAATATTTGTCGTGGCCGCGATCCTGACCATATTGGCCGCGATGGGGATTGCGTTGGGAATCTATTTCAGGGTTATTCCCGTGCCGATGTCGCTGCTCAGCATGTTTACGCGAACAAATCAACCAGAGTTTTCAGCACATTATTACCCTCCGGACACTGTGGCCTACACCTGGGTCACACTGGCGCCGCGCGGGAGACAGATGAGGCACATGGGAGAGATCTGGGGAAGATTCAACGAGTATCCCGGATTCGTCAGCAAAGTCGATGATTGGAAGTCAGAGTTGGCGGAGGAAACAGGTATCAGTTTCGACGAGGAAGTTGCGACCTGGATAGGCCCGACCGTGTCGTCCGGGTTGCTGGGCCTGGACCCGGATACTAGCCGTCCCACAGTCGCGGCGGTGGTTGGCGTTCGCGACCAAGATGCGGCGTCGGATTTTCTCGACAAGTGGATCGACTACCTTTCTGCTCAGGCGTCGCTGGAATTCGACACGGGAATTTACGAGGAGCATCCGACCTGGATCTCCGCCGCCGGCAACCAGGCCTACGCCCTGACCGGTGACTGGTTGATTTACGCTACGGATGAGGAAACGCTGCACGCGACCATCGATGGCATCAATGGCAACGTCGACGAAACTCTGTCCGGGTCGGCCAGGTTCCGAGCCGCACGAGAGGCGCTACCGGAAACGCGATTCGCATCAGCATACCTGGACTACGAGCGTGGGGAGACGATCCTGACCGAATGGGGCGAGGGGTTCGGCCCCATCGCGCCACTCCTGCCCGTCTCGTTCACCGGACGCGGCGGGATCACTGAATGGCTGGCGGTCGCGGCGAAGTGGGTTGACCGAGGGCTGGTCACCGAATGGGTGACGCCGTCAGTTGCGACGCCGGGGCTGGAAGTCGTCAACTTGGGCGATCCGGCGACGTTGCTGCCGGAGGATACGTTGGCGTTTGCCGCGGTCGGCTTTGACCCAAGCCTGGACCATTGGCGCGCGGCGTTGGAAAACCTGAACTTGTCGGACGTGTTCCCCGGAGGCGATAGCGTAGAAGCCATCCCCGGTTTGGTGCCCGGGATCGGCAGAGAAGAGAATTCGCAATTGGGACCGGACGCCAGCCTGGCGGAGGCGCTGGACCTCGGCCTGGCAGTGGCCCATGAGATGACGGGGATTGACCTGGAAGAAGAGTTCGTCGATCACCTGGCGGGTACCGTCGTGCTGGCGATCCGAGATTTCGATTTCGCGGCAGTTCGGGACGACCCCGCCGGGCATCCCGTTGACGCGGTGGCCATGCTGTCCTACAACGAAGGCGGCCGGGACGATCTGCGCGAGACCATGAACAGTTTGGCCGAGTTGGCGCAAACCCGCGCCGCGATGAACGTTGAAACAGTTGACGTCGGCGGAGATGCCCTGGCGACGGTACTTGACCTGGGCCCGCTGGGGATGTTGACAGGCGGCGCGACCGGGTACCGACCCGGGTACGTGCTGCACGACCAATACCTGACAGTGGGCACAACCCAACACGCTCTGGCCGGCACGGTGGCGCTGCAGAATGGCCAGGGCGAAAACCTGTCTGCGGACGCGGAGTACCGCCGGGCGATGCAATATCTCCCGACTGCCCGGCAAGTCCTGGCGTATGTGGACACGCACCGGGTAGCCGACCAACTGGACGGGGAAGATCTGCATCTGGAGGAGGACGAATACGAAGCGGTGCGCGACGCGCTGGGTGTCTTCACCCTGGGGTCGGGCCGCGGGGGAGAATACAGCCGCAGCATCGCGGTGCTGACGCTGTTCCCCGAATAGGCAATAGCGCCGGGCGTCAATCCGTGAGCGATCTCACGCGTACGCAGTTTCTGCAAACCTGTCATTGCGAGCGAAGCGCAGCAATCTCGTTGGGGCAAGACGCTACTGCGGTAACGCGATCGCCACGTCGCTCCGCTCCTCGCGATGACCAAAATGGGTACACGTGAGGTGAGCGATTGAGAGGAATCATCCACAACTGCGAAGCGAGAAGGGGTTGCCGTGTTGGCAACCCCTCCTGCAATCTTGAATGTCGCTGCGCCTATCCGCCGCCGATGGCGGGCAGGAAATGCATCTCGCTGTCGTCGGTGACACGCTCCATCAAACCGAGTTGGCTGACGTCGCCATCGACGATGACGGCCAGGCCCGGCGTTATGTCGTCCAACTCTTCGTCGTAGAGGAGTTCCTTGATGCCGGGATGAAGTTGCTCAAGGTTGTTTATGACCTGCCGCACCGTGGCGCCGGCCACCTGAACACGGTCGGGAGCGCCGGTGATACGCTGCATCGGCGCGGGTATCCATACGTCAGGCATTCCGACCTCCTGTTAGTTGGCAGCAGTCTCGGCGAAATGAGGCAGGGGAGAATGAGCATTCGCCCCTGCCCGGTCCGGACGTGAACTACGAGCCGTTCTTTTCCCAAAGCGCTTCCAGGACGTTGCCCGGGTTCATGGGAAGGACGGTCAAGCGTACGCCGATGGCGTCGTAGATGGCATTGGCGATTGCAGCCATGGGAGGAACGATGGGCACCTCGCCCACGCCGCGCACGCCGTAGGGATGGTTGGGATTGGTGATCTCCACGATGCAGGTGTCGATCATCGGCAGGTCGAGGCTGGTGGGCATGCGGTAGTCCAGAAAGCTGGAGTTGACCATGTGCCCCTGGTCGTTGGTGTAGTACTCCTCGTTGAGGGCCCAGCCGATGCCCTGGACGGCGCCGCCCTGGATCTGGCCTTCCACGTAGGAGGGGTGGATCGCCTTACCGGCGTCCTGTAGGGCGGTGTAGCGGACAATCTCCACCTTGCCGGTGTCCTCGTCAACCTCCACGTCGACGATGTGGACGCCGATGCACGGGCCGGCGCCGCCGGGGTTAACGCCGCCGCGTCCCACGATGGGGCCGCCGGTGGGAACCTGGCGCGCGGCGAGTTGCTGGAAGGTCATCTGCAACTGGTCGTCGGCGCGGTGCTTGAGGACGCCGTCCTCGTAGAGCACGTCGTCGGTCTCCACTTCCCAGATACGGGCGGCGCGGGCGATCATCTGCTGCCGGACATCCTGCGCGGCGGTGTACGCGGCGAAACCGG
Source organism: SAR202 cluster bacterium bin87 (assembly GCA_002238825.1). Taxonomy (GTDB): domain Bacteria; phylum Chloroflexota; class Dehalococcoidia; order Lucifugimonadales; family UBA3495; genus Bin87. Next base: position 146,516 of record MPNC01000005.1, read on the forward strand.
TCTTGAAGGTGACGCTGCTGCCGCCGGTGTTGGACGTAAAGCCAATGCTGTCAGTGTCGCCGATCTGTGGATTGACGTCCTCCGCGGCGATACCGAGCACCTCGGCCAACTGCTGGGCCACGGAGGCGCGGGTGCCGCCGATGTCGGGCGAGCCCTCGGTCAGCGTGACGGTTCCGTCGGGGTTGACCAGCGCAACCGCGGCGGACGGGCCGGTGTTGTTGCCCCAGAAACCGGAGGCCACGCCACGGCCACGCTTTTTCCCACCTTTGGGCGCAGCGTAGTGGGGGTGAGCCTTGGTGGCTTCCAGGGTTTCGATGTAGCCGACTGTCGGGGTCAACGGACCAGTGGGGCGGCGGGTTCCCTCCTTGGCGCTGTTGATGAGGCGGAGGTCGATGGGGTCAACGCCGAGTTTCTCGGCGAGTTCGTCCAGGGCGACTTCGACGCAGTAGGCAGCGGCCGGCGAGCCGGGGGCGCGATAGGCCGCGGTCTTGGGCCGGTTGACCACGATGTCGTAGCCCTCGATCCAGGTGTTGGGGATGTCGTATGCGGCGAGCACGCAGTTGGCTGCGCCGGCGACCGGCGAACCGGGGAACGCGCCAGCCTCAAAGATGAGGTGGACCTCGGCGGCGGTGATCTTCCCGTCGTTGGTCGCGCCAATGCGGCAGGAGATCTCGGTGCCGGAGGTTGGGCCCGTGGCCTCGAAGACCTCGGTGCGGTTCATGGATACCTTGACGGGAGCATGGGCCTTGCGGGCCAGCAGAGCGGCCAGCGGTTCCATGTAGACCGCGAGCTTGGCGCCGAAACCGCCGCCGATTTCCATGGGCACGGCCTTGACCTTGGATACGGGAATACCCACCAGCCGGGCCGTGTGGTCACGGACGGTGAAGTGGCCCTGACTGCTGGAGTAGATGGTCAGGCTGCCGTCGTCGTGCCACATGGCGGTGCCGCTATGGGGTTCGATGTACCCCTGGTGAACGGCGGAGGTGGAGACGCTGCGTTCCGCGACAATGTCCGCATCGGCGAAACCGGCGTCGAGGTCGCCCATGCGGAACTCGAAGTGGTTGGCGGTGTTCGTGCCGCGCGCGCTATCGTCGTCATCCAGTACGCCGCCGGCGCGGGTGCCGGCAGTCTGGAACGCCGCGAGACGCTCGTGAACCAGGGTGGCGTCATCGGCCATGGCCTCGCGGGCGTACATGACCGGGGGCAGTACTTCGTACTCGATGTCTATGGCGTCCAACGCTTCTTCCGCCAAATGCGCGTTGACCGCGGCGACGGCAGCGATGGCGTGGCCCTTGTACAGGGCTTTGTCCTGGGCCATGATGTTGTTGCTCAGGAACTTGAAGTTGACCATCGCCCCCTCGGCCAGGTCGGAGGCGCGGCCCGTGGGCTCAACGATATCGGCGCCGGTGATCACCGCGCGGACGCCAGGCATGGCCTCGGCACGGCTGGTGTCGATGGACTTGATGCGCGCATGGGCATGGGGGCTGCGCAGGACCCTGCCATAGAGCATGCCGGGCAGGTTCAGGTCAGCGCTGTAGCGAGCCATGCCAGTGACTTTGTCGGCGCCGTCGTGGCGGACCGGGCGAGTCCCGACAACCTTGTATTCCTTGTCGCTAGTCAGGACCATGTTGGGCGTGTAGTCCGGCATTACTTCATCCTCCGGCGGGTACGAAAATTACGGGCTGGACACGGGCGGAGCGGAGCCCGAAATCCCGTGCCGGCAGTATGATAGCATAGCGAACAAACCGATGGGACGGGCCGATTCCCGTCCCGTGTTCATGTGCAGTGAAAAGTGGCGCGAGGGCAAGATTTCCGCGCTGCACTACCAATGACCAACACGAAACAGGCGGGAAACATGGACACCATCATCATCAAAGGATGCATCAACGGCAGTCGCGGTCGCGAGCACAACCCCAACGTACCGTTCACGCCGGAGGAAGTGGCGCAGGAGGCCATCCGGTGCTACGAAGCCGGGGCGTCGATTGTGCATATCCACGCCAGGACGCCGGACGGAGGCATCAGCTACGATCCGGCCTGGTATGCGCAGACGGACGCGATGATACGGGCGCAATGCGATCTCGTGCTAAACCACACCACGGCGCGGCAGGCTCACGTGCCGGTGGAGGCGGTGACGCGGTACCTGTTGGAGACGCCGCAGCCGGTGGAGATGGTGTCGCTGAACCTGGGTTCCGGCACCCGCTGGGTCCCCGATCCGGAAACCGGCCAACGGCGCACGGTGACCAGCCCGAACTCTTTTGAGGACATCGTGGCCACCCTGGACGCGTGCTACCAGCGCGGCACTTTCCCGGAGCCAGCGGTACACGACGTGGGCAACGTGAACGCCGCCATCACGCTGATGCGGGAGGGCTACATCAGGGATTCCCGCTACTTCCTGGTGGAGCCGGGGGCCCACTGGGGCGACGGACGGGTGAACATGGTTGGCTCGCCGCGCAACTACATGCTCATCGCCGACACCATCCGGGAACACTACCCGGAGGCCACCTGGCTGGCACACAGCAGCCTGGAGCAAACCTTCCCGCTGTGCGCGATCGCAGTTGCCACCGGGGCGCACATCCGTGTCGGCATGGAAGACAGCCCGTTCCTGCCCAATAACCCTGAGCCCAGGTCGAACGCTGAGTACATCGAGTGGGCGGTCACCATGGCGCGGCTGCACGGTCGCGAGCCGGCGACGCCACAGCAGGCGCGGGATATGCTGGGATTGAACCCGTATCCGGAGGCGTAGCGCAGCGCACACCACCGGATCAGGCGGAGAGCCAACCAGCGGAAATCAGTCAATTCGTCGGCCGCGCCAGTACTGGGGCGGCCGTTGGTAGTCCTGGCCGCGACGACCGCCGTCGGATCGGGATATGCCGCCGGGTCCGCGCCGGAACGGCCGGACAGCCAGGCCCACGATGGCGCCCACGACGAATCCACCGATGTGAGCAAAGAACGCGGTGGAGACCTCGTGGCTCACGCCGATCGACATGAGCCCCTGGATGGCTTGCAGAGCGAACCAGATCGCCAGGAGCCACACCGCGCGCAGTTCGATGACCGTGATGAGGAAGTAGATCAGCAGGGTGCGGATGCGGTTGCGGGGGTACAGGAGAAGGTAGGCGCCCATTACGCCGGAGATGGCGCCGCTGGCCCCGACCAGAGGGGTCTGGGAAGACGGATCGATGGCGTAGTGGGACAGGGTCGCCAGGATGCCGGCCACGATGTAGAACAGCAGGTACTTGACGTGACCGAAGGTATCTTCGATGTTGTCGCCGAACACCCACAGGAACAGCATGTTGCCGATGAAGTGCATCAGGCTGCCATGGATGAACATGGACGTGAGCATCGTGCCCCAGGTCGGGATCGGGGAAGTGATGTCGACTCCCCCGGAGCCTATCGGGAGCAATTCGAAGCCCCGGCCCGACGAGAGTTCGGCGGGTATGAAGCCGAACTCCAGGAAGAACACGAAGATCGGCAGACCGCCGCCGCCAAAGAGGAACCCGAACCCTCCCAGGGTGATCTCGTAGAGGAATACGAGACAGTTGAGCCCGATCAGGACGAGGTTGACAACCGGGACCGAGCCGTGACGCCGCCCGGCGTCGGAGATGGGGAGCACGGCTAGGCGGGGACTGCGGCCGCGATATCTTCGGTGGCGTGGGCGATGATTTCAGCGGCCGTGCTCTGGGAGATGCGGCCGATGTTAAGCATCAGGTGGAACTTGGTGGGATCGTTCGCTTCGGCCCGGAAGAACTTGCGATAGAAGGTTACCCGAGCGTTCTCCAGCTCTTCTGAATAGGAGCGAGCCTCCTCTGGGGAGAACAACTCGCGCTTGGCCATGGTGTCGATACGAACATCCATCGGGGCGAGGAGGCCGACGTGGATCACGCCGGGCGCGTCGGCCAGGATCATGTTGCTGCCGCGGCCGATAATGACGACGTCGCCCCCGGCTGCCAGTTCCTTAATCACGGAAGTCGTGGCCTCGATGAACGCCCGGTCGTGAACGTTGGATGAGGAAGCGGCGTCCGAAACCAGCTCGGTGTATGCCTCGGCAGGCAGCATCTCGATGCCGCGGCCGAAGTAGGGTTCGGCGCCGGCGCCGGCGACGGCCGAGCGCTCGAGAACGGTCTGCATGAAGCGGGCGACTTTTTCGCGGAACGGGACCACCCGCTGTTCTTTCTCGATCAAACGGCTGATCGGCGAGCCGACCAGGCGGGCCGCCTCGGAGAATATGTACCGGTCGACGTAATTCAGGCCCATGTTCTGGGCCACCAGATGGCCGATTTCCAGCGTGCCGCTGCCGATTACGCCGTTGATGGTTATGACCGGCATGATGTTTCCTCCATCACGGACGCTGACTACGCCGTGTATTGGGCCAGGACCCGTTCGCGGCGCCGGTGGTACTCGTCGGAGAGCAAGCCCATCGCGAAGGAGTCGTACCAATTCCCGTCTTTGCGGTGAGTACGGCGCAGGTGACCTTCGAGCACGAATCCCAGATGTCGGAACATCTGCAACGCGTGCTCGTTGTACTCCGGAACGTCGACCCAGACGCGGTGGAGTTCGAGGTTGTCGAAAGCCTCGTCAAGGAGGGTAACCAGAGCCGCAGTCCCGTAGTGGTGGTGCCAAAGATCCTTGCGGCCGATCAGGATGAAGAGCTGCGCTTCTTCAAGGGGCCATTCGACGAGCAACTGGCCTTCGCCGATGTGGGCTTCGTCGGTGGCGTAAATGGAGTAAATGCGCCGCTCGTCCTGGTTGAACGTGTGCTGCCACGTGTCTTCATCGGCGTCCTGGATGGACTCGGGGGCGTAACCGATGTGGAGAGCGTGGCCGTCGGCGTCATCGGTGCCGTACCACAGCGAGCTTACTTCGGGATCACGCAGCCAGTCGCGGATGCGGGAAATATCGTCTCGGGAAACGTCTGAGTTAAGGTTAACTGCTGGGAACATATACCGGCCTCCTAGAACTTGCAATGGTAATGATTGTCCGACTTTCCGGGGGCCAAATTGAGTACAAGGGATTACCCGGATTATAACACGGCGGTGCGTGCGAAACGGGTCCGACACCATCAAGGAATCGATGAGGGGCGAACCGGAATTCGCCCCTCATCAGATCGTGCGGACATGCAGGTTGGGAGCTAATCTGCGGGTACGGCGACCTCGCTGCCTATGGCCTCGTAGGCCCATTCGAGCAGGTCGACGGTCTCATCCCAACCGATGCAGGAATCGGTAATGGAGATGCCGTATTCCAGGTCCGACGGATCTACGCCAAGCTTCTGTGCGCCGGGATGGATATTGCTCTCGAGCATGACGCCGATGAGATCGGAGTTGCCGGCGATTCGCTGCTGCAGGACATCGCGGAGAGCGATGTGCTGGCGGGTGTGGTCCTTGTTGGAATTGCCGTGGCTGCAATCCACCACTATTGGCGAAGGCGCGCCCGATTTGCGGAGAGCGTCAGCGGCGGCGGAGATGGAACGGGCATCGAAGTTGGTTCCGCTGCGCCCGCCGCGCATGACCAGGTGGCAGTTGGGATTGCCCCGGGTCTCGACAATGGAGGCCTGGCCATCGTGGTCGATGCCCAGGAAAGCCTGAGGGGTGCCGGCAGCGACGAGGGCGTCCACTGCCGTCTGAGGATCGCCGTCGGTGCCATTCTTGAAACCGACGGGCATGGACAGGCCGGAAGCCATCTGGCGGTGGATCTGGCTCTCGGTGGTACGCGCGCCGATGGCTGCCCAGGTGACGAGGTCGGCGACGTACTGGGGCACGATTGGGTCGAGGAATTCGGTGGCGGAACTCAGTCCGGTTTCAGCGATCTCCATGAGGAGTTTGCGAGCGCGGTGTAGGCCGTCTTCAATCTGGTAGGTGTCGTTGAGGTTGGGATCGTAAATGAGGCCCTTCCAGCCGACGGTGGTGCGCGGCTTCTCGAAGTACACGCGCATGACGATCATGATGCGGTCGCTGAGCCGGTCGGCTAACGGCTTGAGACGCGCCGCGTAGTCCAGCGCGCCCGAATGGTCGTGAATGGAGCAGGGGCCAACGATGACGGCAAAGCGCTCGTCGTCGCCGTTGAGCACGTTTTCGAGTTGGCGCCGGCTGTCCAGCACCACCTCTTCCGCTTTAGCGGTGAGGGGAATGCGGGCCTCCAGTTCGGAAGGCCGGATCAGCGCGTTGTTACTCATCACGTTCACGTCTTTTGCCGGTGAGATTGCCATCTTTTTGTCCTCCTGACCGTACCGGATGCGAGGGGCTGAGGTTACCAACAAAAAGGACTTCAGCCTCCGTCCGGCTGAAGTCCTGCCAAAGTGGTTGTCACCAAGTTTTTATCGGGCTTCCCATGCCGGGTTTACGCTGGCCGTGTTGCGGTAAGCGTAAAAGTAGAATGGGCGATAATACCCGGGGACGATTTGGCGGCAGGCGGTATTCATATCGACGAAAATGCTACTCCGGTCATATTGCGTTGTCAACGGCGGGAAGGCCCTATTTCGGAAATTGCTGGTAAAACGGTACCCGTGCGCCACGATTCGAATTATTGCGACCGTCCCGCGAGTTCGGCCACGACGGCGGCCCCGCGATCAGCGGCTTGCTCATCTGGGCCATCGGACAGGGCGCGCACCAACAAACTGCCGACCACCGCCGCATCTGCCCTCTCGCCAACGTTCAGCACGTGCTCGCGGCTGGAGATGCCGAAGCCGACCGCGATCGGGAGGTCTGTACGCTGGCGGACCCGGTCGACCAGGTCCAGGCCGCGGCCGGACACTTCGGAACGAGCGCCGGTGATCCCCACCACGCTGGTGCAGTAGACGAAACCGCCGCCCAGCGCGACCGACCGCTCGATGCTCTCATCGGTGCTGGTGGGAGCGAGCAACGGGATCAGACGGACGCCGCAGGGGTCGAGTTCGGACACAAACGCCTCAGCCTCCGAGCTCGGCAGGTCAACGATGATCAGGCCGTCGACGGTGGCCTCGGAACAGGCCACGGCAAATTCCTTTAGTCCGAAGGACATGACCGGGTTGTAGTACCCCATCAGGATGAGCGGGGTGTCGCCGACCCGAGGGCGGAGCGCAGCCGCAGTGTCCAGGCAGTCCCGAGCGGTGACGCCGTTTTGCAAGGCCAGGTAGCTGGAAGCCTGGATCACGGGCCCCTCGCCGATTGGATCGCTGAACGGTATACCCAGTTCGATGGCATCCGCGCCGGCTTCCACCAGTCGCGGAACTACGTCCAGGGCCGCATCCTTGTACGGATGACCGACGGTTACGAAGACCACGAGGCCAGGCCGGTCTTCAGCCTTGATGGCGGCGAACTTGGCGGCGATACGGTCAGGACGGGTTGCGGTCGAGATTGACATGGGCGGCACTCTGGGCAAGTTCGGATTACAACTAGACTATCCTACGGGCCGGCGGGTGTCCAGACAGCGCGGACGAACGTAGTGTCGCAGCGATACCGGATCAATCGCCTGGGGACGGTTGACACTCACCGATCTACAGGCCGAACCATGTGCTGAGCACGGCCACCAGGTTCTGGGCGGCGTGCACGGCGATGCACGGCCACAGCGATCCGGTACGTTGGTACAGGAAGCCCAACAGCAGGCCGGTGACAAAAACGGGCAGCAGCAAGGCGGGTGCGAGGTGGAGCGCGGAGAACACGGCCGCAGACACGATGAGGGCCGGCGCGAATCCCCAACGGTTGGCGAGCCCGCGCAGGATGAATCCACGGAAGAACACCTCCTCGGCAACTGGTGTCCAGACCGCCAGGGCCACGGCGCTGAATACGACCCAACCTCCGGGCAGCAGCAGTCCATCCGGAAGCTCGGGCGGCGTGAGGAAGTCCCAGCCCGAGGCCATCACAGCCATGGTGTACACCTGGGCAAACCCGAGGCTGCCAATCAACGCGGCCACGGCAAACCCTGTGGTGATGAAGCGCGAAGTTCGGGGTCCGTTGAAACCCACGAGGTACAACGGAGGCGGCCAGGCGCGGATGGCGAGGAGCCACACGAGAGCCACCTGAAGGATGCCCAGCACGGTGGCGGAAATCACGGCGGCGAGCGCCAGGGGGATCAACAGAGCCAGGGATGCGACCAGCGCTGCGGAGGGCACGAGCACCATCAACCCAAGAGCGGGCTGCCAGATATCCCAGGGGCGCGCCTCGGATTGCACGGGAGCAGCCGCAACGACTGCGTGGCACCCCGGACATTCTGGCGCGCCGGGCGAAAGGGCGGCGCCGCAATGGGTGCAGAACGATTGCATTATGACAACGTCCTCGTGGATGGACCCCAAAAGTTCGACGATGCAGTATAGAGTACAGGCGCGACCGCGGGCCGGTTTGGCGCGGGCCGGCATGCCCGCAGGGGCGCCGGTCCCATTTGCCAACTTGGGCGCATTGGGCCATAATTGCGAACGCCGCCTGGACAGCAGATCACGGCGATGTTGCGGGGAGAGCGAATGTCCACAGATTCCGATTCACCAGGGGTTGGAGAAGGGTTTCTGCGCATGGCCCAGGCGTTGGGCCTGGACGTGTCCGACGAAGAACGCGCGCAAGACCTGGCCCGCCGAGTTGGACTGATGCGAGAGGGTTTGGCCCGTCTGTACGAGATCGACGTCTCGGGCGCCGAATCCCCGTCGGCCTTCGTCCCATCGTTGCATCAAGAACCCAGCGCAGGAACCGGGAGAGGCTGAACCATGGCCGGCAACGAACTTCATTACATGTCAGCCTGGGAACTGTCCGGCCTCATCCGAACCCGAGAGGTATCTCCCGTCGAAGTCGTGGAAGCGTGCCTGGCACGGATCGAGGAAACTGAACCGACTCTCAATTCCTTCATCACCCTGATGCCGGAGCAGGCACGGGACGCGGCGCGGCGCGCGGAGACTGAGATTGGGCGGGGGAATTATCGTGGGCCGCTGCACGGCATCCCCGTGGGATTGAAGGACCTGTTCAACACGGCAGGGGTCAAGACGACCTCGGGGACCCGGATCTACGACAACTTCGTGCCCGAAGAGGACTGCACGGTGGCGTCAAAATTCAGCCAGGCCGGCGCGATCCTGCTGGGCAAGCTCAACATGCACCCCTTCGCGTTCGGTCCCACCGGGGAGAACGGCGACTATGGCCACATGCACAACCCGTGGAATCCGGAACGAATCACCGGCGGTTCCAGCGGGGGCAGCGGATCCGCCGCCGCCGCCGGCCAGTGCACCATCACCATGGGCAGCGACACCGGCGGCAGCGTCCGGATACCCGCGGCGTTATGCGGGATCGTCGGCCTGAAGCCGACCTACGGGAGGGTGAGCCGCGCCGGGTTGACGCCGTTGTCGTGGTGCCTGGACCATCCCGGGCCAATGGTCAGAACCGTTGAAGACGCAGCGTTGGCCATGAACGTAATCGCCGGATACGATCCTCGCGACCACGCGACGTCGGACGCGCCGGTCCCAGACTACACAACGGCGCTGACCGGAGATATCCGCGGCCTGCGCATCGGCGTTGTGAAGGAATATTTCGAAACGGAAATCGATCCGGCGGTGGCGACTGCGACGCAACAGGCGATCGCCATGCTCGGCGAGCTGGGTGCGGAGATCGTGGACGTTTCCCTGCCCCTGTACGAGTACGCCCAACCCATCAGCAACGCCATTCTCAGCGCCGAGGCGACCGCGGCGCACCGGGACGTTCTGCTCAGCGACGGCGACAAGATGTACCCGCAGGTGCGCGAGCGTTTGGAGGAAGGCCTCTTCATCTCCGCAGCGGAATACCTGCGGGCCCAGCAGGCGAGGCAGGTTTTCTGCCAGCAGGTGGCCGGCCTGCTGGAATCCGTGGACCTCCTGGCCGGGCCGGTTGAGCCGGTGACGGCTCCGAAAATCCTGGAAAGGCGCATCGAGATTGGCGGGCAAGCGTTGCCGGCGGTGCCCATGCTGACGAAATACACGCGGGTGTACAACATCACCGGGTCACCCGCAATCTCCGTGCCCTGCGGATTTGGACCGGACGGGCTGCCCGTGGGGCTGCACCTGGCGGGCCGAAACTTCGACGAACTGACCGTGCTGCGCGCCGCATACGCCTACCAGCAGGCGACGAACTGGCACGCCCAGCGACCCCCGCTGTAGACCGGTTTCCCAGAGCCGCAACGACCCTCGCACCATCGCCAGGAACCGCGAAAACAGTGGCTACAATAAACGCCGTAACCTTCGATCTGTGGCAGACGCTGATCCTGGACAACCGGGAACTGGGCCTCCAGCGAGCCCAGGTTCGCCTGGATGGCGCGCGGGATCTGCTGGCCGAGCAGGGCATCCACCACGACCCGGACCACATCCGAGAGGCCTACCGGGGATGCTACCGAGCGTGCCGAGCCGTCCGCAACAACAACGCGGACGTGAGCTTCCGCGAGCAGGTGGAGATCTTCATCAACCTGATCGACGAAGGCCTGGTCGGGCGTTTGCCGGAGCCAACGGTCGCGGAGATCGAGCGGATATACGCCGAGTCCTTCTTCGACTTTCCGCCGCGATTCCACGAAGCGACAAAAGAAACGCTGGAATCGGTGCACCAAATGGGGCTGCGGATCGGCCTGATATCCAATACTGGAATGACCCCCGGGTATACCTTCCGGCAATTCCTGGAGCAGCATGGCCTTGCGGCATACTTCCAAACGATGACCTTTTCCGACGAAGTGCTGTTGGCCAAGCCTTCGGATGAAATATTTCTGATGACCATCGGCGCTTTGGATTCGACCCCGGCAGACGCTATCCACGTGGGCGATCACGTCAGTAACGACGTGGTCGGCGCCAACCGGGTGGGCATGAAATCCGTTTGGATACGCGGTTTCTACGAACCTGAGGATCCGGACGACCCCGACAGCAAAGCCGATGCCGAGGTCGACGACCTCTCAGGCGTGGCGTCGGCGATACGGGAACTGATTTCGGGCTGACACCACTATCAATTGGCTGTTGGCAGGATGGCGCGGTCGAGTCTTATCGGGCGCAGGGAGCATAACCTTGTTCCAGGAACTCAGCGGGGGGCCGCTTCCCAACGGGCGGTATCCTGATATCATCCTGGCCATCTTTCCGCACCTGAAGGAATTCGTGGTGGTGGACACCCGTGGCCCAGCGGCAGAGGTGAAGCTGCTGTCCACCGAGGACGTGTTCAACGACGAATATTATCGTACGGTCGAGAGCGAGTTCGCCAGCGCTTTGCGTGAGGGGGGAGACCGGCCGTTCCTCCACCTGATGCACCTGCCCGGTCAGGTGGACGATATCGTGCGTGGGGTGGCGATGCACTACATCCTGGAGCGGCTGGGCGTCGACTATCACGACGAAAACAACATGCCGGAAGTGGTGGTCTTCGTCATTTCGGGGCCAACGCTGGCGATCCCTACCGACCAGGTGGTCGCGGGGTTTTCGGAAATGCTGTCGGGCAAGCTGGACAGCGCTGACGTCGACCGGTGGTCCCGGGAACTGAACCGGCTGATCGAGCAGGAAAGCCAGGCGTTTCCGGCCGCAGGCGATGCGCTGGGCGAGACGATGACCGACGAATCCCTGGACCCGTACTACATCTGGCAAAACCGGAATTGAGGAAGAATCTTGACCACCCAACGCATCGCGCTGACCTTCAGCAGCCGTGACAACAACGATGACGACGACCTGATCGCCGTGGCGCAGGCCGCGGACCGGCTGGGTTACGAATCGTTCTGGACCGGAGAGTCGTGGGGCCGGGACGCTTTCACCGTGCTGACGATGCTGGCGTGCCACACCGAACGCATCGGGCTGGGAACCGGCATCGTCACGGTGTACAGCAGGACACCCGGATTGGTGGCGCAGAGCATCGCATCCCTCGACCGAATCAGCAACGGACGAGCTGTGCTGGGGCTGGGAAGCAGCGGGCGCATCGTAATCGAAGACTGGCACGGGGTAAAATTTGACCATCCCGTGGGACGAACCGCCGAGTACATCGATATCATCCGGCTGGCGCTGTCGGGGGAACGGGTCAACTACGAGGGCCGGTTCTACAGCCTGAAGCGTTTTCGCATGGGCGTCCTACCGGTGCAGGAGCGGGTGCCAATCTACGTGGCGTCGTTGGGCAAGCGCAACCTGGAGTTGACCGGTCGCGAGGCGGACGGCTGGCTCCCCATCTGGACCCACCGCGAGAAACTTCCCGTGATCAAGGAACCTCTGGCGCAGGCGGCAGCATCGGCGGGACGCCAGGTTACCGACGTAACCACCGCGCCCCAAATCCTCAGCTGCGCCAGTCAGGATGAGGCCACGGTGTCGGACGCGGTGGCACAGGCGCGATCTCACATGGCCTTCTACATCGGCGGGATGGGTCAGTATTACTACGACCTGTTCTGCAGGTATGGATACCAGGACGAGTGCGACCGGCTGCGCGCCGCTTGGGCAGAGGGAAACCGGGCCGGGGCAGCAACCTGCATAACCGATGAAATGGTGGACAGCATCACGGCGATCGGTACTCCGGAAGACTGCCGGGACAAGATGTCCCGTTTCCGAAGCAATGGGGTGGATATGCCGATAGTGGCGTTCCCACATGGGTCCGACCGCGACACGATGCTGGGCACCCTGGAAGCGCTGTCGCCAGCAACGGCATAAGTCAATCCAGTGAAGATCGGGCTGATCTCCGACACCCATTCCGCGGGCAGTGGCCGGGACCTGCCGACGGCGGTCTTCGATGCGCTACAGGGATGCGAGCTGTTGCTACACTGCGGCGACCTCGAGTGCATCGGCGTGCTGGATTACCTCGAAGAACTGGCGCCGGTATTGGCGGTGCGGGGGTACGAGGATCCCGTCGAGCCCGGTGAGCGGCTGGCGAACGTTTCGCGCATTGTCGAGGCGGCGGGGGTACGGATCGGGATGGTGCACGACATTCAGTGGCCTACGCCGTCGATTGCGACCACGCCCGATGGAACGGGGCTGGTTTGGCCGGCAACCGGCCTGGGCGCGTTGCTGGAAAAGAAATTTGGCGGCGAGGTTGACGTGGTCGTCTTCGGAGACACGCATGAAGAAATGGTGGAATGGAAAGAAGGGGTATTGTTCGTGAACCCGGGCAGCCCCACGTATCCCGGTCGTCGCCACGCGCCGGGATCGCCGGGTACAGTCGCCATCGTCGATATCGACGATATCGACGACGGCGAAATCAGGGCACGCATAGTCGATTTAGCGCCGGAAACCGCCTAACCCTTTTGATTGACACCCAACAGGGCCTGTGCTAATTTCGCAACGTTTGTCGGGATTCATAGCCGAAAAACGGAGAGGAGAGAATGGTATCAATCATCGTAGCCTTGGCGGCTGGGGTAATCGCCCTGGCTTTTGCGGCCTTCACGGCCTTCCGAGTTATCGACTCGGACCAGGGGAATGAGCGCATGCGGGAGATCGGCGACGCGATCCGCACCGGCGCCTCCGCCTTCTTACGGCGCGAGTACATGTCGCTGCTGCCATTCGTTGTGGTGGTAGCCGTGATCCTGGCCATACTGGACTACACGGTCTTCACGCACAACCTGGGCGTTCCGGCCACGGCGATTTCATACCTGGTGGGAACGATTTGTTCCGGACTGGCCGGTTTCGTCGGTATGAACGTGGCGGTACGCGCCAACGTCCGAACTGCTGCCGCGGCCATGCGGGGGTTGAACCCGGCCCTGCGGGTGGCGTTCTCCAGCGGCACCGTGATGGGCGTGACCGTAGTGGGCATTGGCCTGCTGGGCGTCACCATCCTGTACCTGATTTTCCAGGACATCGGGGCCGTGGCCGGCTTCGGGTTCGGCGCCAGCTCCATCGCGCTGTTCGCCCGCGTGGGCGGCGGCATCTTCACCAAGGCGGCCGACGTTGGTTCCGACCTGGTGGGCAAGGTGGAAGCCGGCATCCCTGAGGATGACCCGCGCAACCCGGGCGTGATCGCCGACAACGTCGGTGACAACGTGGGTGACGTGGCCGGCATGGGCGCCGACCTGTTTGAATCCTACGTGGGCAGCATCATCTCTGCGATCGCTCTGGCTGCTGCCAGCACCACCGCGTTTGCGGTGTTCGGCAACGACGCGGTGTTCCCGATGCTGCTGGCCGGCGCGGGCATCGTGGCCGCAATCCTGGGCACTTTCGTGGTGCGCAGCGGGGAGCAGGCCGACTTCGAGCGGCTGCTCTGGGCCCTGCGCTACGGCATCTTCGCCGCGGGCGGGCTGCTGATAATCTTCGCCGCGATATTGACCATCACCCTGACCGGGAACTGGTGGTGGTTCGGCTGCGTGGTAGCCGGCCTGGTAGCAGGGACCATCATCGGACTGGCGACGGAGTACTACACGTCCTACAGCTACAAGCCGACGCAGCGCGTGTCGGAATCCTCGCAGACCGGCGCGGCCACCGTAATCATCAGTGGTATCGCCTCCGGCATGCTGAGCACGCTGATCCCGGTGATCTGCGTATCGGTAGCAATCCTGCTGGCGTACTGGTTTGCCGGCTTCTACGGCATCGCGCTGGCCGGCGTGGGGCTCCTGTCCACGTTGGGGATCACCCTGGCAACCGACGCCTACGGACCGGTCGCGGACAACGCTGGCGGCATCGCCGAGCAGGCCAACCTGGACCCGCAGGTGCGGGAGCGCACGGACGCTCTGGACGCCCTGGGCAACACCACGGCGGCCACGGGAAAGGGATTCGCCATCGGATCGGCGGCATTGACCTCGTTGGCGCTGCTGGCAGCCTATTCGGTGAGCGCCGGGTTAATCACCCTGGGGCCTGATGGAAGGCTGGCCGCCGGCGGGACCGGCATCAATATTCTGCAACCGCAGATCCTGGTGGGTCTGGTCATCGGCGCGATGCTGCCGTTCATCTTCTCGGCTCTGACCATGCAGGCGGTTGGCCGGGCGGCGCAGGGCATCGTGGACGAAGTGCGCCGTCAGTTCCGCGAAATACCGGGTCTGATGGAAGGCACCGCCACTCCCGATTCGGCACGGTGCGTCGATATCAGCACGCGCGGGGCGCTGCGGGAGATGATCCTGCCCGGCGTGATGGCGGTGCTGGCCCCGATTGCTGCCGGTTTCATATTGGGCGAGGCCGCCCTGGGCGGGATGCTGATCGGGTCCGTGTCGGCCGGTTTCATGCTGGCGATCATGATGGCATCGGCCGGCGGGTCCTGGGACAACGCGAAGAAGTATGTCGAGCTGGGCAACTTTGGCGGCAAGGGCTCAGACGCTCATAAAGCCGCGGTGGAAGGCGACGTGGTGGGTGACCCGTTCAAGGACACCTCCGGACCGAGCCTGAACATCCTGCTCAAGCTGATGGCGATCGTGTCGCTGGTGTTTGCTCCGGCATTCGTCGCGGCGCCGGCGTTGATCAACCTGTAATCGCAGCGCACCTTCAGGATATTCGGGGGCGGCCGACTGGTCGCCCCCATGTTTTGACAGACGACGGTGGCGGTCGACGCCAGCGGATGGCAGAATAGCGCATCGCTCTTTGGCGCCGATTAATCACGCAACGAACGGAGACTACGGCAATGACCAGCAGCAACGGCAACCTGTTTGACCTCACCGGGCGCGTGGCCCTGATCACCGGCGGGAACGGCGGCCTGGGCTTGGGCATGGCGTTGGGGCTGGCCAACGCAGGGGCGGACATCGCCATCGCCGCGCGCAACGCGGAGAAGAATGCTGCGGCCGTCGCGGCCATTGAAGCGTCCGGCCGTCGCGCGTTTGCGATCCCCACGGACGTCACCAGCGAATCGGACATCGATGACATGGCTTCCCGGGCGATAACGCATTTCGGTCACGTTGACATCCTGGTCAACAATGCCGGAGCCACCGTGCGCAAGGCCCCGGAGGACATCACCGCCGCCGAGTGGGACAACGTGCTGGACGTGAACCTGCGGGCGGCGTTCCTGTCGTGCAAGGCGATATACCCGCATTTCAAGGCGCACGGCGGGGGCAAGATCATCAGCATCGGCAGCATGTACAGCATCTTCGGCGGCGGGGGCAGCGGGGTGCCCTACTCGTCAAGCAAGGGCGGCATAGTGCAACTGGCGAAGAGCTTCGCCGTGGCTTGGGCCGGCGACAACATCCAATCCAACGCGATTCTGCCGGGCTGGTTTATGACCGAACTGACGCAGGCCATACCGGAAACCCAGCCGGAACGGTACGACCTGATCAACAAGCGCATACCCATGGGACGCTGGGGCGACGCCAGCGAGTTGCAGGGGGCAGCGGTTTTCCTGTCCAGCCGGGCGTCCGACTACGTGACAGGGGCGGTGATCACGGTGGACGGAGGGTTCTCGGTGGCGTAATCGGTCAGGGCAACAATACAACGGGAGTGAGCCATGAAAGCGCTAACCGTAACCGATAGCCTGTATTTTGCGCTTGAAGAGGCGGCTAATCGCAGCGGTAGACCGGTGTCGGATTTACTGTCCGACGCTATCGAGGCCTGGTTGATCAACGACGCGATGGACGATGCCGAGCGGCGAGAGATCGGTGCAGCCCGTGCTGAAGCGGCCGAACAGGGCGGGATCGCATTCGAGGCGTTGTTCGCTGCGGACCGGGGCACTCAATAGCGTAAGCCATGGCAGACGTTCAGTTAATTGACTCGGTTACAATTGGGTGCCGCAGTGCTATATTCCGCTCATCATCCACTCATGAGCGAGGCGAGCCGTCATGGAACTGCACGAGCTTCTACTTCAAATCACTCGTTGCCCTGAGTTGATATTGGCTGGAATGGATGGAGGCCATCCTTGCGCTAAGGTAGCAGCAGCACAGCCGGCGCACACCTACCAAGTGGTCGAGCCATGGTTGGGGCATATCGACAAAGCGCCAATATTGTTCATCTCGCGCAGCCCGCGCGTGGGAGAGAACAGTTACAGTCCACGGCTTGATTGGAGCGAACATGACACCGTCAGTTTCTTCCAACGTCACTTTGACAAAGATGCGGATTGGTCGCGGGTAAGCTCGAATGGCGTGGTAAAGGGGTATGTGTTTGACAACGCCGGCAACAAAGTCCCGACGGGCGGCGTGCCATTTTTTGGCAGCCTTAGGCAACGCGCTAAGGAACTCCTGGGACGCAACGCATTCGCGGGACGTGATTTTGCATTGACTTGCGCGGTACATTGCAGGACTCCGAAGGGTGAAGGCGTACCGGAAGCTTTGACCAAATGTGCCGAGACATGGATGAATCTCGTTCTCGAACACGCGGCTGCGTCGATTGTGGTCCTGATGGGACCCGAAGCTCAAGACGCTGCCACCAAGCTATGGAAACTTGATGCTTCACGAAAGGTACAGTTCGATGTCCCTGTCTCAGGTCGAAATAGAGCCATCGCCCGCTTACCTTTGCCCGGAGCCGGAGTACCCGGCAAATTCGAGAACTGTGTCGATCCTGATGACTTGCGACGGCTCCGCGCTCGGTTGTCTGCGGTTTGAAATACAACCTACAATTGCTCCAGCGCCTGACGGGAGAGCATCATCTTGACCGGGCTGATGGGGCGGAAGGTGCGTGAGACGCGAACGTCGCCGGCGAGGCTGCACAGCGTGTAGGCATCGTAGGGCGCCATTTCCTTTTCGGTGATCAGGAAGTCCACCATCTCGCGCACCGCCTGCTTCATGGCGGGACCGAGATCATCGCCGTGGGACAGGACGACGTAGTGCTCAGGTGTGATGGCGCGAGGTCCGGTGAGGGTCATGCCCTTTTCGACCGTGACGCGAACGTGGGTGTCAGCGGAGCACTCGGCGCCGGTGCCGGCCACCGCGCCATCGCCGACCACGGCGTGGCAGTCGCCCATGGCGAGGAGCGCGCCGGGGACGAACACCGGCAGGAAGAGGACGCTCCCCTCTACCAACTCTTTCATGTCGATGTCGCCGCCGTAGGGCCCGCTGTCGCTGGCCGTTTCCTGCGGGTAGGTCGGCGTGGTGGCGACGAGCCCCATGGAGGGATTCAAGGGCAGGCGCATGCCGCTGGGCAACACCAGATTGTCACCGTCAATGCTCATAACGGTTGGGTATCCCTCGGTGAACTCGGCTTCCAGGAAACCGCGGCCGGGCATGACCATGTGGGCCGGGTTTTCCTTGGGCTTGATGCTGACGAACTCAACGCGCAGGGCGTCGCCGGGTTCGGCTCCATTGACGTAGATCGGCCCGGTGGCCGGGCCTTTCAGGGACTTCTCCTGGAGGACGCCGGGCTCACGGATGCCCTCGAAGGCGTCCCAGGTTTCCACCATCAGGTCATCGCCGGAGTCGATGGTGACGGCCGGCTCGTTCTCCGGGTGGAGGACGTAGATGCGATGGTCGCGGGAGATGGATTTCATGGCGGGGACTCCTGGTCAGTTATCAGCAGCAATTGGCAGGTTTGCGGAGAATGCGTGGGACATCTGCATTTCGACTTGCGAAACCACGACTACCGGTGACGCATGCGGGAACAGATCGACGACGTTCACCGCGACCCGTCCGCGCTCCGTCGCCGCGCCCATGGGAGAACCGGAATAGAACGCCGTTACACCGCTTTGGGACACTTCCTCGAAACGTTCCCAATGCCCGAGGGCGATGTAGTCGCAGGAGGCATCGGCGATTTCATGGGGGCGTATGGGCGATGAGCGTTCCTCGGTATCGTCCGGGTAGTGAAAGTGGCCGTGGGCCATGGCAACGCGCCAGCGGCGGTTCCGGTGACTCGGCATGCCGGCCAGAGGTCTAAAAGCCGGCGTGTGGCCGTCCATGGCCCGGCCCCACACCTCCAGCGAAAGCTCTGGGAAGGTCAGCGTCTGCCCGCGGGTGCCGCGTATGATGTGCAGGTTCTCCGGAGCATTGCCGAACGGAGACCGATGATAAAGCGACGCGGAGTCGTAGAGATCATGGTTGCCGGGCAGTATCACCGTCGGGACGGCGGCGCGACGGATCTCACTTACGAAAAACTCCAGAACGGCATCGGAAATACGGGCGTTGTCGAAGACGTCGCCGGCAATCAGCAGCGCGTCGCCCCGCTGATCGTGCACTCCGTCCACCACAGCGGACAGAGCGCGCTGTGCGGATTCGGGGTCCCAGTCGTCTCCCAGGTGCGTATCCGAGGTATGGATGATGCGGATCTGCCGTCGAGTAGTCATCAAGAAAGGTCGCCCGGAATAGGTCACGCGGTGGCGGGAGCAGGGACTGATGCGGCGGCTCCTACTTGGTCCAGGATGGATTCCAGCAGCGCCGGCAAATTCCAGCCGCGAGCGGCGGACACGAAGACTCGGCCATTCACCGCGGGCGAATCGGCTCCGGAGATGGCGGACAGGTCGATGCGGTCGAGCACTTCCACGTCGGCAGGGTCGTCCGTGAGCAGGTCCAGCTTGTTGATAACCAACAGGCGCGGTTTGCCGCCGAGGTCCAGGTCGGCGAGGGTCTGTTCCACCACCTCCGCCTGCTCTGGAGCCTTGGGGTGGGTTATGTCAATGACGTGCAGAAGCAGGTCGGCCTCGCTGAGCTCTTCCAGGGTGGCGCGGAAGGCGGCAACGACGGTGGGCGAAAGTTTTTGAATGAATCCCACAGTGTCACTGAGCAGCAACTCGTTGCCGTCGGGCAGGCGCAGACGCCGGGTCACCGGATCCAGGGTGTTGAACAGCTGGTCCTCGGCGGGCACGCCGGCGTCGCAGAGGGCGTTGAACAGCGTGCTCTTACCCGCGTTGGTGTATCCCACGAGAGTCGCCATGGGCGTCGACGAGCGCCGCCTTCGCTCGAGGTACTGGCTGCGACGTTTGCGCACGTTGTCCAACTCGGACTCGATTTTCTGGATACGACGGCGGATCAGGCGGCGGTCGGTCTCGAGCTGGGTCTCACCCGGGCCCCGCGTGCCGATACCTCCGCCGAGGCGTTCCAGGTGGGACCACTGACCGACCAATCGGGGCAGCAGGTACTGGTGCTGGGCCAGTTCCACCTGGATCTGGCCCTCGCGCGTGCGAGCGTGGCGTCCGAATACATCGAGGATCAGCGCCGTACGATCGATCACCTTGATCTGCAGAGCCGCTTCGAGGTTGCGCTGCTGAGTGGGGGTCAGTTCGTCGTCGCAGATCACAACGTCGGGCCGTTCGTCCTCCAACAATTCCCGCAACTCCTGGAGCTTGCCCTTGCCGAGGTAGGTTGGGGTGATGCGTTCGGCCCGCTGGGACACGGTCGCGACCACCTCGGCTCCGGCGGACCGGGTAAGGTAATCCAGCTCCACGAGGGTATCGTCCAGCCCCCATAGGCTCTCGCCGCGCTTCTTGGCCTCCACGGCAACCAATACTGCCCGTTCGGTATGCGGGCCGGTTGGTTTGGGTCGACGAGACTTGGGCATAGTCGGCGTTTATCGATGCCGACGAAAGAGTTGCCAGACGGGGATGCTGAACCCGGGCAACAGTTCTTCGCCATCCAGAACGTCGTCCTCTTGGAGCGTCACGGTGGGCTGACCAGGGCGATAACGGGCTACGCTGGTGTTCTCAGGGTTGAGCACCCAGACTTCGAGGGTGCCGAAGTCCAGCCACATCTGGGCCTTGTCCGACAGGAGGCGGTCGTTGCGGGAATTGCTGGGTGAGGCTACCTCAATGCACAGGTCCGGGGCAAGTTCGGGAAAGCCGGTGATACCGGGCGGGATGCGTCCCGGAGCGAACCAGGCGACATCGGGGGCGCGGACGGTATCAGGGTTGCTTTCCAACTTGTACCCCGGCTCGCCTGTTATGGCCACCCCGTAATCGGTTTCCAACGTATAGATGAAAAGCATCCCGTGACTGCACGACACGGTTTCTCCGTGCGGGTGTCCGGTAGGCACTTCTTTCTCCGTGAGGACGCCGCGGATGAGTTCGTACCGCTTGCCTGGAACACGCTCCATGACCAAAAGCTCATCGGCGGTCATCAAGCGCGACGGTGTTTTGGCGGTAGTCATGGCTAGCCTCGCGGCGCGGGAATGGTCCAGTTTTCGAGGCGTTGGCAACCGGTCTCGACGCGTTCGTCGGGGGTGGTCAGGGAGAGGCGGATGTAGCCTTCGCCGTACTGTCCGTAGGACGAACCGGGGGTCACAACGATGTCGATATCTTCCAGCAGGCGGGCCGCGAAGTCGGCGGAGGTGAAACCTTCCGGCACGGGCGCCCAGATGTAGAGGCTGGCGCGGGGAGTCTCGACGTCCAATCCCATCCGACTCAGGGCCTGGAGCACGCGGTCCCGGCGCCACTGGTAGGTGTCGATGTTGTCATCGATGCAGTCCTGGGGACCGGTGAGCGCCTCCATGGACATTTCCTGGATGGCCTGGGGGATGCCGGAGTCGAGGTTGGCCTTGATCTGGAAAAGGGCCTTGATCATGTCGGCGTTGCCCACGGCCATGCCCATACGCCAACCCGTCATATTGTAGGTCTTGGAGAGGGAATGGAATTCCAGACCCACCTCTTTGGCCCCGTCAAGCTGCATCATGCTGCCGGCGCGGTACCCATCGTAACCGACCTCGGAATAGGCAGCGTCGTGGAGCATGGCGATGTCGTGCTCGCGGCAATAGCGCAGGGCGGACTCGAGATCCTCCTGGGACGCCACCGCGCTGGTGGGGTTGTTGGGGTAATTGAGCCACATGACCTTGGCCTGTCGGGCCACGTCTTCCGGAATGGCGTCGAGTTCGGGCAGCCACCCGTTGCGCTGGTACAGGGGCATCACGTAGCTCTCGGCGCCGGCGAACATGGTGCCCACCGCGTAGACCGGATACGCAGGGTCAGGAACCAGCGCTATGTCTCCTGGATCCAGGAACGCGAAGGCGGCGTGTCCGATGCCCTCTTTCGCGCCGATGAGGGGCAACACCTCGGTGTCGGGGTTGAGGTCGACGTCGAAGCGCTGCTTGTACCAGTGAGCGACGGCGCGCCGCATCTGCGGCAGGCCGTCGGTTTCGGGATACCGGTGGTTCGGCGGATCCTGGGAGGCGGTGAGCAGGCGGTCAACTATGGGCTGAGGTGTGGGGATATCAGGATCACCAATGCCAAAGGTAACCACGTCGGCGCCGGCGGCGCGCTTCTCCGCGATGATCCGGGAGATCTCCACGAAGGGATACGGGGCAAGTTTACCGAGGCGTTGCGAGAGGTTTGGCATGATGCTCCTGGGAAATTTTCAGGCTTGTTTGATAGGCCCCGGTCCGACCGTATCTGCGGCCGTCCCGCTGCTGGCCTACGGAGGTTTCGCGAAGATGCTTTGGCCTACACCGCGACCGCTGCATTGGGCTGGAAGACCATTTCGCGCTCCAGCGTCACCCAGTTGTATTCGTCGACGAACTTGGCGAGGCTGAAGGGCGGGTCGATGCCGAGCTGGGCAGACAACGCGCCCGCCGGATCTTCCATGCCGTGCTGGCCGCGCGCGTCGGCGACAATGGCCAGGGCGGCCATGCGCATGACGGTAAGGAACTGCGAGTAAGTCGCGCCGTTGGGGCGGTCCTGCGGGAAATACGCTTTTCGGATTCCTTCGCCCCAGGACACGAACAACTGGGGATTAATGACGGTAAGGAGGGCAGACGCGCCGGTCGGCCCAATCCCGTTGGCCTCGGTCAGGCGGTCGAAGGCGCGCTCCACGACATCCAGGGTCGAGCAACGCAGGTCGTCGAATTCCAGGGCGGAGACCGCCATGGGCTCAAGCAACCGCGCCGCGTCGGTCAACGCGTCGGCGATGCCGCCAGACTTGTGCTGGGGAATGCGACAACCCCACTGGTTCACGTAGGCTACCAGGGTGGCCCAGTCAGCATCTTCCCGACCGGCCAGGATGGGCTCACGAAACGAGTGCGCTCGGGCGGCGATGCAGGTCGCATCCTCTGAAAGGCTGCGGAAAACCTGGGCGGACCAGCGAAGCTGGTCAAAGGTGGTGGGGCCGGTTACGTAATTGCTCATTCTGTCCACACTCCGCTGAAAACTTCGGCCGCGGGGCCTTCCAAATAAACTTCGCCGGCGCCGTTCCACTCGATGTTGAGGGTGCCTCCGGGCAGGTTTACCGCCACCCGGTCGCCGGTATGACCCAAAAGCCGGGAAGCGACGCCGATGGCGCAGGCTCCGGTGCCACAGGCCATGGTCTCGCCGGAACCCCGCTCCCAGACCCTGGCGTCCAGGTTGCCGTCGTCCCGGATATTGACGATTTCGAAATTTACCCGATCGGGAAAGATGGGGTGACGCTCGACCAGGGGGCCGATGTTATGCAGGGGAAATTCCTCGATGGGCTGGTCGATGAAAGTCACCGCATGGGGGTTGCCCATTGACACGAAGGTAAGGGCCAGCCGGAAATCGCCAGGGTGGATGGCGTAGTTGATGATGGGGCCTTCCTGACCGGCAATGGCGGGGTCGATGTCCACGGGGATTTCCGAAGGGGCAAGCCGCGGCGGGCCCATGCTCACGCGCGCGGAGTCCACGGCGGCCCCGGCGTAATGGGGCACGATGGTGCGAACGCCAGCGAGCGTGTCGACGGTGACCTCCCGGGACGAATTGGGCACAATGCCGCGTTCAATGGCGTACTTGGCGAAGCAACGAATACCGTTGCCGCACATGGCCCCTTCGGACCCGTCCGAGTTGAACATGCGCATTTTCAGATCTGCGACGTCGGAATCCATCACCAGAATCAACCCGTCGCCGCCGACTCCGAAGTGACGGTCGCTGATGGCGCGCGACAGACTGTTCCAATCCCGTTCGGGCATCGCACGGGCGTCGACATACACGTAATCGTTGCCAGCCCCGTGCATTTTGGTGAATTCCATCGTCGCGACTCCTGCGCCGAAACCGGCCTTTTCGTCAAGCGCCAATTGTATCACAAGGGGTCGGCGATTCCAGGAAACGCCGGACGAGAGCGACGGCTTCGGCGACCGGCAGACTGTGCGTGGCGTCCAGCCAATCGATGCGGTGGTCTCCGCGTTTGAACCAGGTGTACTGCCGGCGGACCAGGCGGTGGGTGCGGGTCTTGGCGCGAGCGACCGCTTCGTCCAGCGTCATCTCGCCGGCCAGATGCATGCCAAGTTCGGTGTAACCGACCCCAGACAAGGCGCCGCTACCCAGCGTATAGCCGTCCGCCCGAAGGCGAAGGGCCTCCTCCAGCAGACCGTCCGACATCATGGAGTCGAAACGGGTGTCGATCCGGTCGTACAGGGCAGCTCGGTCGGCAGTGAGACCGAGAACGAGGGAACGGTACGGCGCCTCGGCGCTCTTCCCGGTGGTTTCAAGCGGACGCCCGACCTTCCGCAATATCTCCAGGGCGCGGATGATGCGCCGCGAATTGTTGGGATCTATTGACCTCGCCCGCGGCGGGTCCAGTTCCCGCAGCTCCTGCCACAGAGGAGACGGGCCTTCCGCGGCCAGACGACGCTCCAGCCGGGTGCGCAGTTCCGGATCGGGCGGCACCTGCGGGACGGCCCAACCTTCGAGAAGAGCCCAGACGTACTGCCCGGTGCCACCACACAATATGGGCAACGCGCCCCGGGCCGAAACGGACTCGATACATTCCCGCGCCAGCGGCAGGTACTCGCCGAGGCTGATGGGCTCATCGGGCGTACGGATGTCGATCAGGTGGTGACGGGCGCTATTCCGCTCGGCCGCAGTGGCTTTGGCAGTCCCGATATCCATGCCGGTATAGACCTGCCGGCTATCGGCGTTAACGATCTCGCCATTGAAGCGCTGCGCAAGGGCGATTGCGAGGGCGGTCTTGCCCACGGCGGTGGGCCCGACGACGGCGATCAGATTGGGCGGGGCCGACATGAACCGGCCAGTCAACGGCTATCGCTCTCAGTTGGAGAAGGCAGCGGCGACTTCCAGGAACGCGCTGGCGTCCAGGCTTGCCCCGCCGACGAGAGCGCCGCTGATGCTGGGTACGGCGGCGAAGTCGCCAGCGTTCGCCGGGTTCACGCTGCCGCCATACAGCAGCGGGATCGCTGAAGCGGCGTCAGCGCCCAGCGCGGCGGCGATGGTGGGGGCGATGGCGCCTCCCATTATCTGGTCTGCTATTTCCGGAGTGGCAGCCCGACCCGTGCCGATGGCCCACACCGGCTCGTATGCAATCGCCAGGGCGCCGGTGACGGACTCCGGCTCAATATCTGCAAGCGCAGCGATGACCTGTCTCCGGATGACCTCCGCGGCTCGACCCGACTCGCGCTCGTCAAGGGTTTCCCCCACGCAAAGGATGGGCCGCAATCCGTGTTGCAGGGCGGCTGCGGCCTTCCGGCCAACGGACTCGTCGGTCTCGCCGAAGAACTGGCGGCGCTCGGAGTGCCCGATGATCACGTAGTCGCATAGTCCGACCAGCATGGGCGGCGCGATCTCACCGGTGAAGGCGCCGCTATCATCGGCGTGCATGTTCTGAGCGGCCACTGCGACGCCGCTGCCGGCCACCGCATCTCGAACCGCCGCCAACGACACGAAGGGCGGCGCGACAATGATTTGGGCGCCGGACAATGCCGACGCGCCGGCGGCCACGGCGGAGGCCAGATGAACACCGGAGGCCACATCCGTGTTCATCTTCCAGTTGCCGGCGACGATGTTGGTGGGAGAGGCCATAATAGTTCCCTGTGGGCGTTACGCCGGCTACGGTCCGTATTTGCCGAGTTTGCCGGAGTGAGACAGCGCGAGGAGCATGATGGTTTCCGCCGGGATGCGGCCGATGGAACCGTGGGCGCAAGCCCGTTCGTTGAAACCGTCAACCCCTTCCCCGAGGGTCAGCCTGGAATGGAGCATGAAGGGAACCGGGTGCCAGCTGTGCGATGCCATGATGGCGGGGGTAGCGTGGTCGCCGGCAACCATCAGCACATCGGGTTCCAGGTCCAAGATTCGGGGGATGTGGATATCCAACTCCTCGAGGCACTTCACCTTGCCGTCGAAATCCCCATCCTCGCCGGCGGTGTCTGCGGGCTTGTAATGGATGAAGAAGAAGTCGTGATTGTCCCAATTGGCGTGGAGCGTTTCGACCTCGTCGCCAAAGGTCATACCCGTGGGAATGATCCGCATGTTGGCAACGGAAGCCAGACCCCGATACATGGGATAGGCGGCGATGGCAGCCGGGTTCAGATGGTAGACCTGGCCGAAATCCGGCAGGTTGGGCAGTTGCGCCCACCCACGCAGCAGCACCATGTTGGCGGGTTCTTCCTCCGACAGGACGCGCCCGGCCTGGGATACAAACTCCTGCACGACATCGGCGGTGCGCTGTCCCTGAGGGTCCAGGGCGCGAGCCATCCGTGGGGGCAGGCCTTCACGCTGGGGATCGGTCTCTTCCACCGCCTCGGACAGACCCTCGCCACGCAGGCGCAGCACGAACCGGTAGTCCTGTACCGGCAGCACGTCCACCTGCACCCCGGGGATCTCTATTTCATCCAGGCGCTGACACAGAGGAGCGCTCAGCTCGGTTCGAATTCGGCCGGCCCGACGGTCGGTCAGCAGACCATCATCGTCCACTGTGCAGAAATTACCGCGTGCGGCCAGGTCACCGGGCAGCAGTTCGACTCCGCTGCCGAGCGCCTCCAGCGCGCCGCGACCGATCACGTACTTCAACGGGTTGTACCCGAAAAGCGCCAGGTGGCCAGGCCCGCTCCCCGGGGCAACTCCGACCTCCACGGGTGTGGTCAGACCGCAGGCGCTGCGCTGGGCCAACGCGTCCAGGTTTGGCGTGTGGGCGGTCTCCAGCTCCGATTTTCGGGTATCAGGGTGGGGCAATCCGCCCAACCCATCGGCC
The DNA here is from genome assembly GCA_002238825.1 of SAR202 cluster bacterium bin87. Classification (GTDB taxonomy): domain Bacteria; phylum Chloroflexota; class Dehalococcoidia; order Lucifugimonadales; family UBA3495; genus Bin87. Next base: position 173,111 of record MPNC01000005.1, read on the forward strand.
ACCAGGAGGACGATCTTGGACGGGGTGCTGGCTATACTGTCGTGGATCTGTTCCAGATCAATCATGATTAGCTCCGGTAGCCGCGAGGTGTCAGGCGTTAGGGATGGCGTCGATCCCGGGAAGCGCTCGGCCTTCGAGAAACTCTAGGGACGCGCCACCGCCGGTGGATACATGGGTCATGCTGTCCATGAGTCCCAGCGATTCAACAGCTTCTGCGGTGGACCCGCCGCCCACCACAGTGGTTGCGCCGGGCGAACCCGCGATGCCGTTGGCCACCTGCCGGGTGCCGGCGCTGAATTGTTCCATTTCAAACACACCCATAGGTCCGTTCCACAAGATGGTCCTGCAGTCGGCCAGGGACGCGGCGTATGCCGCGGCAGCGGTTTGGCCAATGTCCATGATGTACCAGCCGTCGGGTACGCCATCGACGGGCACGGTGTCCACCGCCCCGGGTTTGGGATCAAACTCACTGGCGACTACCAGATCCGCCGGCAGATGCACGGCGACGCCGGCGGCCTCGGCTCGTTGCATCGCTTCGCGGGCGAAATCCAACCGGTCGGTTTCGACGGACGATGCGCCGACGGATTTGCCCTGGGCGGCCAGGAAAGTCACGGCCATGCCGCCGCCGATAAACAAGTGGTCCAGCCGGGTCAGCAGGTTTTCAAGGATGAGGATTTTGTCGCTGACCTTGGCGCCGCCCATGAGCGCCGCCAGCGGGCGAACCGGGTTTTCCAGGGCCACGCCCAGGGACTCGACCTCACGCTGGGTCAGCAGGCCCATGGCGGTTGGGAGATGCCTGGGAACTCCGACCGTGGAGGCGTGGGCGCGGTGGGCCACCGCGAACGCGTCCATGATGAAGCAGTCGGCCAGACCGGCCAACTGGGCCGAAAATCCTGCATCATTGCTTTCTTCGCCGCCGTGAAAACGCAGATTTTCGAGAAGGCAGACGTCGCCGGACGACATCCGGGCGACCGCTCCGGCAACGGCCGGGCCAACGCAATCGTCCAGAGGGGTCACCGGCCGGCCCAGTAGCGTAGCCAGCCGCTCTCCCACGGGAGCCAGCCGAAGGGTCTCATCCACCTTGCCGCCGGGTCGACCGAGGTGTGAACACAGCACGACCTTGCACCGACGTTCGAGCAGGTATTCGATGGTCGGCAGGGTGGCGCGCAAGCGATGATCGTAGTTGGCGATGAATTCTGCGCCCTGCTCGATAGGCACGTTGAAGTCCACGCGAACCAGAACGGTCTTGCCGTTCACGTCCAATTGACTGAGGGAACGCTTGGTCATTCCTGAGTGGTCCGTAAATTCATTCCGCCTGGCGTCCGACGACCCATTGGATCGCCCAATCCAACGCCTCAGGATGGCTCAGTTCGACTTCGTCGCCCGACAAGGCTTCGCGGGCGTCCTGAAGCAACTCATCCATTTTGCCATCTGAGTATTCCCGAGACCCGGCCTCCTCCAGGATAGATACTATCCGGGGAGTATCGCCGGGTTCCAGCACGCGTTTCATGTATATGGCGCCCAATTCACGTTTGGCAGCGGTGTCGGAGGTTTGCAGAGCGTGGATCAGGGGAAGGCTTTTTTTCTTGTTGAGGATGTTGGCCGGGGTAAATCCGTCTCCGGAGCGTCCCCACAGGTCGGAAATATCATCCCGGACCTGGCGGGCCATGCCGAGTTTTCTTCCCCACTGCTCCAGGGCATCGGCGGTGGCCGATTGCGCCCCGCTGGCCAGCGCCCCCAAAAGCGCTGAGCATCCGGCCAGGGCTCCCGATTTCCGACCCACCATGTCCATGTAGTCGGCTTCGGACACCATGATCTGGTCCTGATAGGTGAGGTCCATGTACTGCCCTTCACACAGGGTCAGACACGCCTGATCCAAACCCCGGAGGGCGGACAGGACGGTTTCCGCGTCAGTCCCCGCATCGGAAAGGCGCATCAACACGGAACGGGCCAGGGCGTGCAATCCGTCGCCGGCGTTGATGGCCTGGGAGGGACCCCACACCCACCAGATGCTGGGCCGAACGTTGTCCTGGTCGATGCGGCCGGCCTGCACGTCGTTGTGCACAAGCACGAAATTGTACGCCAACTCAACCGCGGCAGCAGCGGAGACCGCCTCCCGGTGCTCGCCGGATACGGCGTCGGCCGACGCCATGGTCAGAACGCCGCAGTGATGCAGCGGGGTCAGCGCGTCTTCGGCAGGGTTGCCGCGCTCGTCCACCCACCCGAGATGGTAACGGAGCAGGTCATACAACATGCCCTGCCGGCCGTCGAACGCGGATCGCAGTTCGGCGTGCACGCCGGCCCGGTAACTATCGTATGTTTCCATCGATGTGATGACCGACCTCGCTATTCGACCAGCCCGAGCGTTTCGAGGGTTGCGCGCACGCGCTCGTAGGGCAGTACTCCCTCGCGGAGCAGGCGGATACCGTCGCCTGAGACCGCCACGATCGTGCTGGCGCCGCCGACGGGTTTTGGGCCGGACACAATGATACCATCAACGCGAGGAGCCAGGACGCGGCGAAGTTCGTCCGGGTCAGTGATGTCAGGTTCACCGCTGCGATTGGCGCTGGTGCCGGTGATGGGGCGACCCAGGGCGTCGGCAAGAGCCCAGGGGACCGGATGGTTGGGCATGCGCACAGCGACGGTGTCGCGGCCGGCGGTGAGGCGCTGGGGCAATCCTGGCGCGGCGGGCAGCACCATCGTCAACGAACCCGGCCAGTAAGCTTCGGCCAGGCGGCGGGCCAGTACCTCGATTTCCGACGACACTGTCGCGACCTGCAGGGATTGCTCCCAGCCGGACACCAACACAGGCAACGGCATATCGGCGGGGCGGCCCTTGGCGGCGTACACGCGATCCAGGGCGTCGGGGTTAAGGGCGTCCGCCGCCAGACCGTAGAGCGTGTCGGTGGGAATAGCGAAGACGCCGCCTTTGGAAAGGGCTTCAGCGGCGCGGCGAATTTCGGTTTGGAAGTCCAATGGAGTAGGGCGTGGTGTCATTACAGAACCGGTCGTTGGTGAATACGACTGTTGCCTGGAGTGCAGTGGTCGATTTGGCGGTCACCGTTTGCTAGCCAGGTTCGTTTTGGGCAATCGGTCAGCCCTGCAACTCGCGGGCGGCGATTGACCTGAGCTCTGGGATCCGGAGCAATTGCTCAACCAGGAAACGCCGGTTGTCGCAGGCGTCGGCCGTGCGTTCGTCGAGGATGGCATCGTAATCGAAGCCGAGCAGCGCGCAAAACTCACGCCCGGTCCAGACCATGCTCTCGTCGACCGTTTGCTTGAACCCGGCGACGATCGCCTGCCGGTCATCCTGGTTGAAGGAACAAATTCTGATTGTGGTCGAATACGGCAGCGTCGACCCGACGTTGGTGCTGAAGGCGGACAGGTTGTTCACTTCGCCGCTGGATTTCTTGGTGTCGAACTGGTCGCCGTCCTTGAGTTCGAGCACGTAGCATTCGCGTCTGGCGCTGTCCCTTACGAACACCAGGTAATCGGGTTCGGCGCTGGGGAACCGGATCCGGGTTGACGCCTTGATAACGGACTTGTCCGCCAGGAAAACGCCGTCACTCCCGTTGGCCAGGAATTCGTCCAAATCGCTGATCGCGGTGCCGTTGGTCAAGGACTCGCGGCGGATTATGTGCTCAAGCTCGGTCCCGGCCCGGATGCTGGTGGCGTGAACCCGGGATACCAGGGCGCCAATATCCGGGTCATTGAAGAGCCGGGCGTATCCGCCGTCGCGACGACCCGGGTTGCTCTCCTCGATCCTGACCATCTACCCGATCACGCCTCGGTGGCGATGTCGCAACCGAGGAATTGGCGCCCCGCCTGGTGGGCGGCGGTCATCACGGAATAGCTGCCAGCCGCCGGGTCGAGCACTACGTCTCCGGGGTCGGTGACCGCTTCGATGAGGCGAGCCTGAAGGTTCACAGGTTTCGGATGAACGTTGCCAACACGCTCGACCTTTTCCGTGACCACGTCGGGGATGTCGTGCCGCTGCCAGACCCCCTTGGCGCGTTTGGGCGGCTTCTGCAGGATCAGCAGGTATTCCCCAACTCGCCGGGTGCGGTAACCCATGCCGATCCGGTCCTTGTTCCAGGTAACGAGATCCACGACCTCTAGCCCCCATTCTTCCACCCAGGACCCTACCCCGGTGCAAAGGTGGAACTTGTCGATCCAAAGGAACAGGTGGCCGGAAGGGATCAACGCGCTGGCAATCCCGGCGATAAATTCGCCTATGGTCTCCTCGCTCATCTGGAGCAGCCCCGAGCGTCGCTGGCCGCGACTGACTCCCTCGTTGCCGTATTGCATTTTGTCCAGGATCCCTCGGTATTGAGGGTCGAAGATGCACAGCGGGACAGTTTCGGCGTCCAAGGCGGCGAGCAAATCCAAACCGTCGAATTGATTGCGCCGGTTCAACGGCAGCGGCCAATGGACGGTTTGGGGCCCGCCCAAGCGGGGCGTTCGGGTTGTCGCGAATACGGTCATAATGTCCCCAGGATAATCCCGGATCTGATGGCATCATTCTAGCAGGACAGTGCTCATCAGGCCGGGCTAGTCGGTCACTATGCTAATATAATCCGCGATTCCCCAGAGGCCGGCAGGGAGTATATGAGCAGCACAGCGCAGCCCGACGCCATCGCGGTTATCGATTTTGGCTCCCAATATACGCATCTGATCGCCCGGCGCATCCGAGAACTGGAAGTTTACTCGGAGATCATACCGGCCAGCGCAGGCCGTGAACGGGTCGCGCACCTGAACGTCAAGGGGATCATACTGTCAGGCGGGCCAGCCAGCGTGTACGACGAGGGCGCGCCGACCATTGCGGACTGGGTCCTGGAATCCGACACCCCCGTGCTGGGGATCTGCTACGGCATGCAGGCTCTGGTCCATCAACTGGGCGGCAAGGTCACGCCGGGGGACGCCCGGGAGTACGGCCACGCGGATTTGCGCGTAGCCGGTTCAGCCAACCGACTCCTCGCCGGGGTCGGCGAATCGGCGCCGGTGTGGATGAGCCACGGCGACCGGGTGGAGCGACTGCCCGAGGGCATGGCGACCCTGGCGCGAACCGAGAACAGCGATTGCGCCGCGGTGTCGGACGGCCGGCAGTGGTTCGGGTTACAGTTTCACCCGGAAGTGCAGCACACCCCGGACGGCATGACCATCCTGCGCAACTTCGTGCGCGAAATCTGCGGATGCTCCGGGTCCTGGACGGCGGGCAACTTCGTGGCCGACACGGTGGCCCGGGTTCGGGAGCAGGTGGGCAGCGACCGAGTGATCTGCGGGCTCAGCGGGGGCGTGGACTCCTCGGTGGCGGCGGCGTTGCTGCATCAGGCAGTGGGGCCGCAGTTGACCTGCATTTTCGTGAACAACGGCCTGCTCCGGCACGGAGAGGCGGAACAGGTGCAGGAAACTTTCCACCAAAACATGGGCATGGACCTGCGGTACATCGACGCATCGGACCGTTTTTTGCACGGGTTGCGGGGCGTCACCGACCCGGAAACCAAGCGCAAGACCATCGGCAACGAATTCATCCGGGTGTTCGAGGATGCGGCGGCAGAGATCGAAAACGTGCGCTGGCTGGCCCAGGGCACGCTGTATCCCGACGTCATCGAAAGCGAAACACCCGAGAACCGGGCCTCGGCGCGCATCAAAACCCACCACAACGTCGGCGGCCTGCCGGAGCGGATGAACTTCGGGCTGGTGGAGCCGCTGCGTTACCTGTTCAAGGACGAGGTGCGGTCCGTGGGATTGGAACTGGGACTGCCCGATGACATCATCTACCGGCAACCCTTCCCCGGTCCGGGACTGGCGATACGCATCATCGGCGAAGTAACCCCGGAGCGGGTCGAACTGCTGCGCGACTGCGACCGCATCGTGCTGGAGGAGATCCACGGCGCGGATCTCTACCGCGACATCTGGCAGAGTTTCGCGGTGCTGACCGACAACCGGACCGTGGGCGTGATGGGCGACTACCGGACCTACGGATACGCCTGCGCCATCCGGGCGGTGAACTCTGAAGACGCGATGACTGCCGACTGGGTGCGGCTGCCCTACGACGTGCTGGCCCGGATCAGCAACCGCATTGTGAACGAGGTCGACGGTGTGAACCGCGTGGTCTACGACATTACCAGCAAACCGCCCGGGACCATCGAGTGGGAGTGACTCGCGGTGCGCGTTCTCGTTGTTGGTTCCGGCGGTAGGGAGCACGCTCTGGCGTGGCGGTTGGCCGGCTCGACGGCGGTAACGGAGATATTCTCCGCCCCAGGAAACTCAGGCACCGCCCTGGTGGGAACCAACCTACCCGTTTCCGACACTGACATTGATGGAATGGTCAAGGCCGCCACGGACCGGTCGATTAACCTGGTGGTGATCGGCCCGGAAGTTCCCCTGGCCCTGGGCCTGGCCGACCGTGTGGCCGAGGCCGGCATCCCATGTTTCGGCCCGAGCCGAAGGGCAGCCCGGCTGGAGTCAAGCAAGAGCTTCGCCCGTGACGTGCAGGACGCGGCCGGAATATCCGGCCCGGAGTACCGGGTTTTCCACAACGCATCCGCGGCTCTGGCCTACGCCGAGTACCGCGACCGGCCACTGGTGGTAAAGGCGGACGGGCTGGCAGCGGGCAAAGGCGTCGCCATGTGCGCCAACCTCGAAGAGGCCAAATCCGCCATCATGATGTGCATGCAGGACCGGATGTTTGGCGAGGCCGGGGAAACGGTGGTGATCGAGGAATGGCTGCACGGTCCGGAAATCAGCGTGTTCGCGTTCGCCGACGGAGAAAACCTGTCGGAGGTAGTTGCCGCAACGGACTACAAGCGAGTGGGCGAAGGCGACACCGGCCCGAACACGGGCGGGATGGGCAGCTACGGACCGCCAACCCCCTGGGACGAAACCCTGGCCAAGCAAGTTCGTTCCGAAATCATGCTTCCAGTGATCCGGGAACTGGCCGCGCGGGGGTCGCCGTACCGGGGCGCGCTCTACTGCGGGCTGATGCTCACCGACGATGGGCCGCGCGTGCTGGAGTTCAATTGCCGTTTCGGAGACCCCGAAACACAAGCGATCATGCCCCGGCTGGTAAGCGACCCCGCCGAGGTGATGATGGCATGCGCGACCGGCAGCTTGGATGACGTTGCGCCGGTGGAATGGTCGGATAGCCCGGTTGTCGCGGTGGTGATGGTATCCGGAGGATATCCGGGATCCTACGAGACGGGGCTGGAAATACACGGGCTGGAAGAGTCGGCTTTTGACGACAATGACTCTATGGTCTTCCACGCCGGGGTCAGCCACGCCGCGGACGGCAGCGGGCACCTGGTGACCTCCGGGGGCCGCGTGCTGACTTGCGTCGGCATGGGCGACAACATCGACCAGGCTCGCCACCACGCGTATGGGCGTGCTGCGGAAATCAGATTCGACGGCGCGTACTATCGGCCGGACATCGCCATGCTCGCTTCGGGTCAGACGGCCCGCATCCCATAGGGGCGCGTTCCGATCCCCACCATGACCAGCAACTCGTCAATTGGGCATGATTGGCCGGCACTCGCAGACGGTTTCCGCCTCGCGGACCAGGCCGGTGAATTGGACGCATTTCGTCGGCGCCGCTGGGGGAACGACGGACGCGCCGATTGGCTCGCCCAGGACTATCTGCCGACACTTACGGAGGCCGAGGGGAAGGTCCTGTACCGGGGCGCGGGGGGCAGGCAGGCCAGGCGTTTCGGGGAAAACTCCATAGCGGACGTGCGCGACGCGGTGGACTTTTTGCTGTATGACACCATCAAGCTCGAAAATCGTTTCGAAGAGTGCGCCACGGAATCGGGCGGGTTCGGGCTCGCCGGCGCCGGCCGGGAGTGGCCGTCGTATCTGCTGACGCTGCGGGAACCGACCCTCTTCGCGCCGTGGAGTCCGCACACGGAGCGGACGCTGCGGCGGCTGGGCATGCTGCCCTCAGGGTTCCGCAACGGGCATCCCGGGTTGTGCTACATCGATCTCCTGGACATCCTGGGAATATTGGCGCGCCGGCTGCGACTCCCTGACTTTCGCAGTCTCGACGAGTTCTGTTACCTTAACGGGCGGCAAAAAAGAGCCGGCAGCGGACAATCCCAGGCAAACCCCGAACCCAAGCTCACCACGGAGGACTGATTCATGCCCTGGCTGGATGACCTGAAACGACTGCGCGTCCGCGTGGACCACGAAGGTTACGGAAAGCAGATGGCGGACGCTGCCGAGCGGCGCACGCTCCTCGAGCGGTTCGCGACGGAGTTGGCGGTGGAAGGCATGATGGGGGAAATGAACGACATCCTCCTGGATGGCGGCGCCCGCCTGTTGGTGGACCGGTCCTGGCAGTACGATTTCGATGGCGACGTGGACGAGCCCAGCGACGACGAGCTGGCGGACGAGATTGTCTACACGCTCTACTGGCACGACGGAGAGCCGGTGGAGATAGAGGTGCGGGTCGGGATCGACGACGATGACGCAGGGTACGTGATCGTGGAGGATGAGGAGGTGGACGACGACAGCGAGGCGATCCAGAAAGCGCTGCTGGAGGCATTCCGGGACATCGCCGACATGGACTGATCGCCGCCGTGGATCTCAACCTGAAAACGAACCAAAAAGGAGAAGTATCTTGCCACTGGTAGGAGTCATCATGGGCAGCGCCTCCGACGAGGAGGCGGTCCAACCGACCATCAACACGCTGGAATCGCTGGGAGTGGACTACGAGGTACGCGTAATGTCGGCGCACCGCACCCCCGAGCGCGTCCACGAATACGCATCGACAGCACGGGAGCGCGGCATCGAGGTGATCATCGCCGCGGCCGGAGGGTCCGCAGCGCTGGGAGGGGCACTGGCAGCCCAAACCACGTTGCCAGTCATTGGCATTCCCTTGACCTCGAGTGAGCTCAACGGCTGGGATGCCCTGTTGTCCACGGCCCAGATGCCGCCCGGCATACCGGTGGCGGCGATGGCGGTCGGAGGATGGGGAGCCCGGAACGCCGCGTACTACGCCGCGCAGATCCTGGGCATCAAACACGACGATATTCGCGATGCCGTCGACCGATACCGGCAGTCCCTTCGTGAACGCTAAACCCACTGGGACGGACCGTCGGATACCGGCGGTCCTGACGGATTTCGACGACACCGCCGCGGCCCAGAACGTGGCGGAACTGTTGTTGCAAGAATTCGGCCATCCGACCTGGACCGAGGTGCGAGAGCGATTCCGGGCGGGCGAACTGTCACTGAAGGACTACCAGGAAGCTGCCTTCCTGCGGATGCAGGCGGACAAAGACGCCATGCAGTCCTACGTGCGGACCCATGCAAACTTCCGCCCGCACTTCGCCGAGTTGTCGGCGTTCTGCCAGGACAATTCGATCCCCATGTGCATCATCAGCCAGGGACTGGACTTCTACATTCAGGCACTGCTAGGCGGGTACGGGCAATCGGAAATGCCGGTGTACGCGGTAGTTACTGAATTCGACGGGCAGGGACGGGTTGCCGGTTACCGGTACGATTTCGCGTATCCGGACGCGCCGCACCTGGGCAACAGCAAGGCTCTGATCGTGCGCCGTTTCCAGGAACAGGGGCACCATGTATTTTTCATGGGGGACGGGCGTTCGGACTTCGAGGCTGGCGAGGTCGCGGACACGGTGTTCGCACATCGACAGATGGCGGCGATGTGCGACGAGGCCGGCATCGAGTTCGCACCGTTCACCGATTTCGGGCCGGTGCTGGAAGCCATACGAGAATACACGAACGCCCTGTAGAGCGGCTGATTTCCGGCAATGGGCACGGGCAACCGTTGCCGGGCGCCGCAGGTCGAGAGCGGCCGGTATTGAATACCCCTGTGATAAAATATCTAGCCGTTATGGGACTCGCGCGGAGGCGACGCTGTGATTGACCGCTACTCCAGGCCGGCGATGAAACAGGTCTGGTCTGATGAGAACAAGTACCGCATGTGGCTGGACGTTGAGTTGGCCGTGTGCGAGGCTTGGACCGAGGCCGGGGTAATCCCGCTGGAAGATATGGAGTCGCTGCGGGGAGCAGCGTACAACCACCAGCGGATGATGGAGATTTTCGAGACTACCCGGCACGACGTCACGGCATTCCTCCGCTCAATCACGGAAACCCTGGGCCCCGAAGGACGTTGGCTCCATCTGGGCATGACATCCTCCGACATGCTGGACACCGGCCAGGCTTTGCAGTTGCTGGCCGCGGCCGACCTGCTGCTGAAGGAAATCGACGCCGCCATCGAAGCCGTGGCCGAACAGGCGGTCCTGCACAAGGACACGCTAATGATGGGGCGAACGCACGGCGTGCATGCCGAGCCGATGACCTTCGGGCTCAAACTGGCGCTGTGGTGGGACGAACTGCGCCGGCAACGGGAACGGATGACAGCGGCCCGCGAATCGGTACGCGTCGGCAAGATCTCCGGGGCGGTGGGAACCCACGCCACGATACCTCCGCACATTGAGGACCGTGTGTGTCATCACCTGGGCCTGGACGTGGCTCCGGTATCGAACCAGGTGGTGCAGCGTGATCGCCACGCCCACTTCGTTACGACCGCCGCCCTGGTGGCCGCGTCGCTGGAGAAGTTCGCCACCGAGATACGGGGGATGCAGCGCACCGAGATCCACGAAGTTGAAGAACCCTTCGGCGCCGGGCAGACCGGATCGTCGTCCATGCCCCACAAGCGCAACCCGGAACTGACGGAGCGGATCTGCGGGCTGGCGCGCACCATTCGCGGTAACGCGGTGCCCGCCCTGGAAAATGTCGCCCTTTGGGGCGAACGGGACATCAGCCATTCTTCCTCGGAGCGAATCATCCTGCCCGACACCTGCCTGATGCTGGACTACATCCTGAGCATCTTCACCCACGTGGTGAGCGGCTGGCGCGTGGACACCGACCGGATGTGGCAGAACCTGGAAAGCAGCCGGGGGCTGATCTTCAGCCAACGGGTGCTGCTGAGCCTGGTCGAGGATAAAGGGCTGTCCCGGGAAGCCGCCTACGACATTGTCCAGCGAAACGCCATGCGCGCGTGGGACGACGCCCAGGACTTCCGGCAGTTGCTGAAATCGGACGCCGAGGCCGCCCAGCATCTGAGCGCCGCGGAGATGGACCAGCTTTTCGACTACGGCTACTACACGCGGTACATCGACGACAATTTCAAGCGCATCGGGCTGCTGCCCGTACCCGCGCTGGCCTGACACACAAATTACGACCGGCCCAATCCGGGCCCTGAATGGCTGCCATGATTATTGAAACCCGAATACCCGACCGCATGCACCGCGGAAAAGTCCGCGATACCTACCAGCTCACCGATGACCTGTTGCTGATGGTCGCCACCGACCGAATATCGGCCTTCGACGTGGTACTCCCCAACGGTATTCCCGACAAGGGAGCGGCGCTGAACCGCATGTCCGCCTTCTGGTTCGGACTGACGGACCACATCGTGCCGAACCACCTGGTGGCCCTTGCCGACGGCCCGGACGCCACCCCCTACGCGGGCAACCCGGTTGTTTCCCACCCCGCCTACGCGGAGGACCGGGTTGGCCGGCAGGCGATGATCGTCAAAAAGGCAGACCGCATCGACATTGAGTGCATCGTGCGCGGATACATCACCGGCTCGGCCTGGGGCGAGTACCGCCGGCAGGGCACCGTTTCCGGCAAGCCCATGCCAACCGGTCTGGTCGAAGGCGACATGTTCCCGGAGCCCCTTTTCACGCCGACGACAAAGGCGGAAGAGGGCCACGACGAGAACATGACCGACGAGCAGGTGGTCGACATGGTCGGCGCTGACACAGCGCAGCGACTGGCCGACGTCAGCAAGGCGGTCTATCTCCACGCCCACGACTACGCGAAGAACCGTGGCATCGTGCTGGCGGACACCAAGATGGAATTCGGCTTCCTCAACGGCGAGCTGATCCTAATTGACGAGTTGCTGACGCCGGACTCCAGCCGTTTCTGGGACGCGGAGGGATATGCGCCGGGCAAGTCCCAGCCGAGCTATGACAAGCAGTTCGTGCGCGACTGGCTGACGGCTCAGGGGTGGAACCAGGAGCCGCCGGCTCCGGAGTTGCCCGACGATATCGTGCAACAAACCGCCGAGCTCTATCGCCAGGCCTACCAGCGGCTCACCGGCGAAACGTTGTAAGCGTCGAAATTAGCCAGCCGGCACGTAAGGAATCGCTTTGCCCCCTTCTCGACATCGCCGGCGGAGTGCCGCCCGGCGTTCCCAACGGCGGACTCCGCCAATAGCAACCGGAGGCGGGTTTCGCAGCCGCTGGCTGCTGTTTGCCTTCGCCGCTATCGCGGGTCTTTTCATCATCGCGCTGCTGGTGCCCGTGGTGCTGCCGGTCAATTTCGGCGGCGCCGGCCAGGGCGAGGCCAGCGAGTACGTGGAAGGAATCGGCATTGAGGCGGAACTCGCCCCGAGCGCGGCCCACTTCCCGGACAATCTGACCATCGGCGAAGTGGTGCCGAACGGTTACCTGACGACACCGCCAACATCCGGCCGGCACTGGAACGGCTGGGTGCAATGCGGTTTCTATACCAGCCCCGTGCCTGACGAGCGCATCGTTCACAACATGGAGCACGGGAACATCATCGTTAGCTACAACCTGACCGACCAGGCGCAGATCGACGAGTTGCAAGACGTCTTCGACGGTATCGGCCTGACCAACGCATGGGGAGTGGCGCGACCTTACGACCAGATCCCCGAAGGCACTATCTATCTGACAACGTGGGGCGTAATCGACGGGCCGATGGACGTGGTCGATAAAGACCGGATCGAACGGTTCTTCGAAGCCTACTCCGGCAAGTTGGGACCGGAGTTCCCCAACGGAGCCCCGTGCACGACCGGCGGCGTGATGAACCCGTAGGTGTCCCGCGGTTATGAACGCGCGGAGCGCGCTGGGAACCGCCTGTATCCTGGGATTGTTCCTGGCGCTGCTGGGGTGCCAGTCGACCATGGAACCGATGCCCGCGCCGCAAGCGACGCCGTTGGCAATTGCCACGGTCACGCCTCTGCCCACACCCACGCCTTTGCCCACACCCACGAACACCATCACATCGGTGGGGAGATCATTCATCCCCACGCTGGCGCCCTCCCAACCAACGGCAACGCCCGCGCCCACCGCGACCGCCGCGCCTACTCCTACGGAGGTCGCAGCAGCGATGGTGCAGCCCACCGACGGGCCGATCCGGGTGGAGGCCATGCCCAGTAGGGACCACTTCCCGCCTCAACTGAAAATCACCGACGTGATCCCCGGCGGTTACAGCACGGTACCCCCGACTTCCGGACGCCACTGGGGAGCGTGGAGCGACTGCGGGTTTTACAACCACCCGTTGCCGGACGAGTTGCTGGTGCATAACCTCGAACACGGCAACATCATCGTGAGCTATAACCTGGCCAGCGAAGCCGAGGTTGCGGCTTTGCGCGCGGCGGTGGAGGCAATTCCGCTGGCCCGCGAATTCGCCATCGTCCGCCGCTACCTGGCAATCCCGGAAGGGATGGTGGCAATAACAACTTGGGGCGTCCTCGACCGGATGGAGGGCGTGGACCCGGCGCGCATCGCCAGGTTCTTTGAGGACTATCCCGCGAACACCGGACCGGAATTCGCCAACGGGCTGCCGTGCACCACCGGCATTGATATGACGCAGTCGTCGGGCGGTTGACCGCCAAGGCGACCGGAGAGGCAGGGCACCAGCATGTTTTTGGCACGAGTCTATGTGACCCTGAAACCCGCGGTGAACGACCCCCAGGGCCTGACGGTCATGGGCGGTCTGCACAGTCTGGGCTACGAAGCCGTGGCGGACGTGCGCATCGGCAAGTATCTGGAAATCAGGGTGGACGCCGAAGACCAAGCCCGGGCCGAGAGCGACGTAGCGGGAATGTGCGACCGGTTGCTGGCAAACCCGGTCATCGAGAATTACCGGTTCACGCTGGAACCAGTCGAATAAACATCGGGGCGAACGCGTGTCCGCCCCGATGGCATTGGGCAGGCCTGAGGACCGAGCCGGACGTCAGTGCAGGTGGTCCTGCAGGAGTCCCACCAACTCGTCAACTGTGGCTTTCTGCCAGTCGCCGGCCCGGGCCGCCGTGCGGGCGCGCCGCTGGCGGCCAAAGTCCTGGTCCGAGATATCCGGCTGTTCGGAGCGGATGGCCGCCTCGATCTCGCCCTGCTCCCGGCTAGCGGTCTCCGAGCGCTCGATCCAGTGGCAGATGTACTCGTGGCCCTGGTCGTAGAACACAGCGACCGGGATCGACATGTACAGGCCCTCTTTGAGGAACTCGTTCATGATGTCGTGATTTTCGTCGCGGGGGAAGATGCGCAGCTCAACGCCGGCGGCTTCTGCTACACGGGCGAGCACCGGCAGCTCGCGAACCACGTCGCCGCACCAGTCTTCGCCGATCACCATCATGCGAGCCGGGCCGTTTTCGTGTGATGCCAACTCCTGCAGCCGGTTGGCCTGCTCGGCGCTCAGCTCCACGTTGGAGTAATACTCTTCGATCCGGGCCTTGTTGACCTTGACCGTGTCCATGTATTGATCGTAGGTCATACCCTGGGCGTAGCGCTCCTGGGTCACGACGCTGGCTTCCTGCACCATGATTGCACCTCTCAAGTTGCGCGATGTCGTTATGGCTGTTGCCGAGGGAAGGATTGGGGACGGGCCACCGGCCGGTCAGCCGATTTCTCAACCGCGCTGCCCGCGAAACCCTGTCTCAACCTTGCCATCGGGCCACACGATGATAGGAACGGCATCCCCAAAGTCCAGAGCTTCGTCCAATGTGTCCTGGCTCTGGTCGACGCGTCGCTCCTCGTATGCAACGCCTTCACGGCGCCAGGCGGCGCGCAGGGAGTCGCATGCGGGACACACCGTCAGGGTATACACGATGGGGATATCTGCCATGATTGCCTCCCGGGTGGCGAGCCGACTATGGCGGCATTCTACAACTTTGCGTCGGTCGCTGCTATAATCCCCGGCGATTCGCTGCCATCGAAGGAGACGAAAATGATCGCGCTGATTGTGGAAATCAACATCAAACCCGGCTTCAAGGACCAGTTCATGGCTTCCATGCTGGGGGACGCCCGGGGTTCGAACAACGATGAGCCCGGGTGCCTGCGCTTCGACGTCCTGCAGGACAACGAAGACGAGAACAAAATCCACCTGTTCGAAGTATATGAGGACGATGCGGCGGTAGATGCCCATCGCAACGCTCCGCACTTCATCAAGTGGCGGGAGGAATGCGCGGACTGGTTCGCCACGGAGAACATCCGCAAGATTGCCACGCCGGTGTATCCGGTACCCGAAAAGTGGGAAAAGCGGCCTCCGGTGGACTGAGCTGGAGCATCCAGGCAAATGAAACGGGGCAGGCTCATCACCTGCCCCGTTTGGATTCTATGCCTATGAACTAATCGATCTGGCGCTGGAGGACCCGCTTGAATCCGCGCACGAAAGCGTCGACCTCGACCTCGCCCAATTCGGTTGAAACCGCGCCGACCAGGTTGGGGGCCAGCAGGAAGCCTTCGTTCAACATTCCGATGAACACCCGTCCCGCCAGCGCCTTGTCCGTGGCGGCGATGTCACGGTAGTTATGGAGCGGTCCGCTGCCGAAGTGAATGCCGAACAGGGAACCGGCTCCCGTGACCACGACGGGCTGCTCCAACTCGGCGCAGACCTGGCGGATGCCCTGTTTCAGCATCTCCGTCAGCTCGGCGAGGCGGCGGTACACGGTCGGCGTCAGCTCGTTCAGCGTCGCGACGCCGGCGGCCATGCTGATGGGGTTGGCGTTGAAGGTACCGCCGTGCGCAATGGCAGCGCCATTGACCGGGCTGTATTGCGCCATGACGTCGGACCGGCCACCGAAGGCGCCCACCGCGAACCCGCCGCCGATGATCTTGCCCAGGGCGGTCATGTCCGGGGTGACGCCGTAATACTCCTGGGCGCCGCCGGGCGCGACGCGGAAGCTGATCACCTCGTCGAATATGAGCAGCGCGCCGCTGTCGTCGGCGAAATCGCGCAGCATGGACAGGTAGGCGGGCTCCGCCGGCAACATGCCCACGGAGCCCATCACCGGCTCGACGATTACTGCAGCCAGATCGTCGCGATTTTCCTCCAGGATGTTCCGCGCAACCTCCACGTCGTTGTAGGGAACTATCACGGCCTGATCCAGAACGCCGTCAGCCAAGCCGGCGCTGGATGCCACGGGTTCGGGATGATCGTAGGCTCCGCCGCTGGCGGGGTCGATCCTCAAGCTGACCAGGACTGCATCGTGGGTCCCGTGATAACCACCCTCGACCTTGGCGAACTTGCTGCGACCGGTGAACGCGCGAGCGGCGCGAATGGTGTTGAGAGTTGCCTCGGTGCCAGAGTTGGTGAAGCGAACCTGGTCAAACGAGGGGATGCGTTCGCACAGCAGTTTGGCGAGTTCCACCTGGTGGCGGTTGGGCGAGTTGTAAGCCAGACCCAACTCCATCTGCTGGCGCGCAGCGTCGAGCACGGGAGCGGGGCCGTGGCCGAGGATCATGGTGGTCATCGTGTTGATGAAGTCGAGGCGCTCAACACCGTCGGCGTCAGTGACCACCGCTCCCTGCGCCGATTCGGTGAAGATCGGGTACGGGTTCCAGAAAATGGAATGCCGGCTATCGCCGTCGGGCAGGTACCGGCAGGCCTCCTCCCAGATGGCCTGGGACTTGGGCGTAGTTTCAACGTAACGGGTTATTTCATCGTAAGCCACGGTACAACTCCGAATAAATTCGATGTCCTGTGCCAAGGATAGCAAAACAGGGGAACGTGCGGTGAACACGGCCCGGTCAACGCGCGACCAAATGCGCGCAAGTTCAGTTCGCGGAGCGGTCGTTGCGGCGTGGTCCGGGCGGCTACGGCGGAACCCAAGCGCGCTAATCGTCCGCGCCGGCGGGACTGGCCGCTGCGGCAACCGGGCGGGCTTCGCCGCGGAAGTAGATGCCGCGCCAGAAGCCGCTGCCGACCACCGTTCCGACAACCACCAGGGTGAACGCCGCGCCCGCAACCGCCATGACAAGTCCGGGCGACCAGAAGTCCGCCAGCCGTCCGTACAACAGGTTGGCGAACGCCATGCTGCCGCCCACGTGCATGGAATACACGGACGACACGCGGCCGCGAATGTCGTCGGGGACGACCGACTGGATGATGGTGTGGGTAATGGTCATGAACCCGGAAGTCCCCAGCCCCATGAGGATAGCGGCGATCATGGAAATACCGGTCTGGGCGGAGAGACCCAGCCCGATGGGGGTCAGGCTGCTGGTAAAGCCCAGGAACAGGAACACGCGGCCCCGCGTCATGTGGCTGACGATGCCGCCCACAAAAATCGAAGAGAGCAGCGCCCCGATGCCCAGGGCAGCCATCAGCGCGTAAACGTCGTTCTCGCTGAACGTGATCCCGTCCGGGGACAACTTCTCCAGCGCCAGGGGCGGCAGCATCGACTCGAAGGACATGACCAGCACACAGTGGGCCAGGGTCATGAGAATGATGCCGAAAACCAGTGGCGTGCTGTACGTGTAAACGAACCCGGCCGCCGTGTTCGCCCAGAAACTGCGCCTGCGGTCGATGACACCAGAGGAAACGGTGCGAATGCTCAGGGCGGCCCCCAGGGCAACCAGGTAGAAGACCGCGCAGGCCCAGAACACGATCGCCGAAGTACCTATGGTCAACGCCAGGTTTTGAATGGAGAACCCCACGCCTCCCTCGCCGAACAGCACGCTGCTGCCCACAGTGGCGGAGACGGCCAACAGGATCGCCGGACCTACCGCCCGCGAACCCTGCTGCATGGCCTCGTTGAGCGCCACGGCGTTGGGCAGCCGTTCCCGGTCCACCAGGTTGGGCGTCAGCGCCTGGGCGGCGGTCTGCTGGGTGGCGCGCAGCGTACCGTTCACGATTGCCAGCAGCAACACGTACCAGGGGTTATCTACCCCCGTCATCACCAGTAGCGCCATGATCGCCGCTTGAGTGAGCTGCAGGGCGTAGACCCACTGCAGCAGTGTCTTGCGGGTCATTTTGTCGGCAAGGTACCCGATGAAGGGAGTGGCGAAGAAGCGCGGAGACATGGCGGCGAAGGTGATCAGGCCGACCCACAGGCCCCAGGTTCCCTGCAACTCCGGGATGCTGTAGACCCACGCGCCGCGGGCGACAATGAGAGCCCAGGCGCCACTGCCGCTGGAAAGGGAGGCTACGGCGAGGAACCGGAAGTCGCGGAACACCAGCGCGGCAAGGAACCGGTAGGCTTTTTGCTGGAAGAAGTTGCGCTGCGGGGCGGGAGTCGTGGCCATTTCGACACTCCTGCTTGCGACCAAGACCGGGACTGACGACCCACGTGATCCGGCTACGTGCGCAGGTCAGAGACCGACTGACATCCGCTGCCAAATGCGCTGATGTCGTCTTTGCCAGTGGTCAACTAGTGACAGTTGGCGCATTATAACCCACGCTTACCGGGGGTCAAATCGCGGCCATCCGCGCGGGCGCATGGCGGGGGCCCTCCCGCAAAGTTCCCGGTGCGGCACGCGAGACTAACTGAGAGCCCTCGGAGGACGGTGGCGCGTGATACGCCTGCGCCGGTTGCCAGCGGTCTGCAGGCGTTGCCGACCAGGGCCGCGGCCAACGTGGGACGGACGGCCCCGAGGCAACCGAGCGGACGACGACGGTCAGGTCGTCAATGGCCCTGATGAAGGCGCACGCGAGAGATCAGGAACAGGTCGTCGCCGTCACGCTGTATTCCGAACTCAGCGAACTCGGGGGCGACCGGGAGGTGTTCCCGTATCGTGAAAAGCATGCTGTCTCGGAGGGCGGTCAGTTGTGGCGCCGACACCTCGACGCGGTCCCGACGGATAGCCGTCTGAACTCGTTCCCGGGCGACCTGCCGCGGATTGCCGCGCCTGTGACCCCGGTTATTGCGAAAGAGATCAAACATGGGCGGAAGCCCTGCGATTGATGCCCATGATGTTGCGCACTTTCTCCATGATGGAGGTGGGCGCCTCGTCCAGGGGGTCGATCAACGGAAGGTGCTCGCCGTCGATCCGGGCGGCGATACGGACGAACTCGCGACCGGAAGCCGACTGGCCGTCATACACTACCGGCGTTCCGTTGTTGGTAGAGGTGATTACCCGGTCATCGGACGGAACCAGACCTATGGCGTCCACGGCCAGCATCTCCAACACGTCCGAGGCGTCCATCATGTCGCCCCGCCGGACCAACTCGGGGTTGATGCGATTGATAATGAGCCTGATCTGGTGAATATCTGCCGCCTGAAGCAGCCCAATGACGCGATCGGCGTCGCGGATGGCCGAGACCTCGGGCGTGGTGACCACGAGGGCCTCGCTGGCCGCAGCGATGGCGTTGCGGAAACCCTGCTCGATACCCGCGGGGCAGTCGACGATGACGTAATCGAAATCGTCCTCCAAACGCTTGCACAGGCCCACGAGCTGCTGAGTGGTGATGCAGTCCTTGTCCCGCGTTTGCGCGGCCGCGATGAGATACAGGTCGCCGGCATGCTTGTCGCGGATCAGCGCCTGTTCAAGACGGCAGCGCCCTTCAACGATGTCGACCAGATCGTACACGATGCGGTTTTCGAGGCCCATCACCACATCGAGATTGCGCAACCCGATGTCGGTGTCGATAACGGCGACCCGGTTGGAGCGGAGGGCCAGGGCGGTCCCCACGTTGGCGGTTGCGGTAGTTTTTCCCACGCCTCCCTTGCCGGAAGTCATGACGATAGTCTTACCGCTCATTGGGATTGCCTCCCTGGTTGATCGAGTTGTTTTTCAGATAAGGGGCGACCTGAATGGCTCCGTTGGACACCCGGGCCAGGGTGGGACCGTTGCCATCGTTGCTTTGGCGCGCGAACGCGTCCGTGGGCCCGTCGCGATGCCAGGAGTAATCGGAGATCCGTAGCACCGGATACGCGATGGACATGGCCAGTATGGTGGCGGTGATGTCGCCGCCGGCGCCGGCGTGGGCCTGGCCGCGCAAACCGCCAAAGACGATGATGTCTCCTTCGGCGATAACCTGAGCTCCCGGATTCACGTTGCCCAGAATGACGGCATGACCCGGGAACCGACGCGTTTCACCGGCACGCAGGTTTCCGCGCGAGATCTCTACGGCCATTCGATAAGTCTCTTCGATTTGGTCAGCAGCAGGACCGGAACCCAATCCTTGGGGCTCCTCTGCTCCATCGAGCTCAACAGGCGGCAGTTCGTCACGGTCACTGCCCGGGACGTGGGAACCCACGATGGCCGCCTGCTGTTCCATCAACCGGGTGATGCGGAGGCGCTCCTGTTCCAGGATTTCGGATCGGCACCAGAATTGCTTGACGGACAATCCGGATTCAGACTCGATGACCTTGCGGATGCGGTCCTGATCGCGGTCGCTCAGGAGGCGGGCGCCAATATTGGCGATTACTTCGCCGCCGGAATAGAGGTGCCGGTTCCGGCCCAAGTGCTCACGCAGAGCCCGGCAGGCGTCGTTCAGCGGCGCGTGGTCGTCGATTTCGAAGTTGACCAACGCGCCCCGGCCGGACACCCTGACCAAATCATGGGTTTCTGTGAAATCGGTCAACATCGCCACCAGTTATAGCAATTGGCGGCCGGCGGAAGCCTTGGGGCAGATGTGCGAGTTTGGTCGAATTCAAGAACGGCCGCTCTCGCGTCGGGTCGGCGTCCTGGCCGCGGGCTACGGACCGGCGTCGTGCGGTTCAGGCAGGCGAGCAATGGATTGGTCGGTCAAACCCAGCCAGTTGGCGTCCGGATCCTCAATCGCGGCGAAGGTTCCCCACGGCAACTCCGCAGGCGGCATGGCGATTCTGACGCCCCGCGTCTCCAGACTGGCGACCGTGCCGGCAACGTCGGCGCAATGGAAAACCAACGACGGCTTGCGCTCCGCCCAGTCAGACATCAGGTCTCGCGGATAAATTACCAGACACGTTTCCGCGCCGGGCGGAGCGACTTCCACCCACTCGGCGTCGGCCCCCATTAGCATGCGTCGGCGGACCTCAAAGCCCAGGACGTTCACGTAGAAATCGACGGATGTCGCCTGGTCGGAAACATAGAGCCCGACGGTTTTGACCGGCCCAAGCATGAAGACGTTCCCTCATCAAATCGGCCGGAGACCGCTTACACGGCTCCGGCCAGATCGTTGGTCAATCGCTGCTTTTGCGATTGGTACGTATCGACTGCCGCCGATATCGATTGCCGCTAATCAGGTCGCCCGAAAATGGCCACGGAACAGGTGAACGAACCCGGACGGCCGCCTAGGTTGTGGGTGATGCCCAGATCGGCCTTCTGCAACTGCCGACCGCCGGCCTTGCCCTGCATCTGCTTGTAGACCTCGTAGATCATGCGGATGCCGCTGGCTCCGATGGGATGGCCGAAGCACTTGAGACCGCCATCGGTGTTGACCGGCAGATCGCCCTCCAGCGAGAACGCCCCGTCGGCGACGTCGGCGCTGGCCTGACCCCGGGGGCTGAACCCCAGGTCCTCCATGATGATCAGCTCGGTGATGGTGAAGCAATCGTGCACCATCGCCATGTCGATTTCGGCGCGAGGATCGGCGATGCCAGCCTCCTCGTAAGCGGCCCGGCTGGCGCGAACCGTCTCCGGGAAATATGTAAAGTCCCAGTCGTTGCGCAGGACGCCAAATGCGCCAACCGCGAGGCCAAGGCCCTTGACCAGGATGTAGTCGTCGCGGAGGGTGCGCGCGATCTCAGGAGTGGTGATGATGGCGGCCGCGGCGCCGTCGCTAACCCCGCAGCAATCGTAGAGCCCCAGGGGCCAGGCGATCATCGGGGCATTGATTATCTGGTCCTCGCTGACCTCGCGCTGGAAGTGGGCCTTGGAGTTCAGCGTGCCGTTGTGATGGTTCTTCGAAGCGATCTGCGCCAGCGTGCGCTTGCCGTCGTCGTAGTCGATGCCATAGTGGTGGAAGTAACGGGTGGCCGCCATGGCAAATTGGGAAGGCGGCGGGGTGGGAGGCTCCACATCGGAGCCGGGACCGCCGGCGATGGCCAGGCCGGAGAATCCGCTGTCCTTGAGTTTCTCGACGCCCATGGCCAGGACGATGTCGTACACGCCGGCGGCGACGGCATAACAGGCGTTGCGGAAGGCGTCGGTGGCGGTGGCGCAGGCGTTTTCCACCCGGGTGATGGGGATGTAGTCCAGCTTGAGGGCTTCGGCCAGAGGTTGGCCGGTGCGGAAGCTGCTGACGGTGCCGAGCCAGGCGGCCTGGATGTCACCGGATTCCAACCCCGCATCTTCATAGGCTTCATACGCGGCTTCGACCATGAGGTCCGCCGACGACGCGTCCCAACGCTCGCCGAAACGGGTGCACCCCATGCCGACTACGGCGACCCGATCCCTGATTCCACTCATCGTTCTTTCCTCCAATTACGCGGCTACCGCCGCCGGCTCGGGTGTTCGCCTGGGCATGGCTTTCCAATAGTAGTTGTGGATCCCGTTGACGACGCGCAGCTTGCGGAAACTCATCTCAACCGGCATGCCGACCCGAATCTCGTCCAGTTCGCGGTCGGTGATCATGCAAAGGACACGACCGCCGCCCCGGAAATCCACGACGGCAACCACCAGCGGGGTATCGACCGCGCCGGCGATGTAGTCCATGGAATAAGTGAAGACCTCGGCCGGCGTCTCGCTCAGCCGCACCGGTTCGCTCTCGTCCACCGTTCGGCACTCAACGCAGACCCGCTGCGCCGGATATTGGACGTAGCCGCAACGAAGGCATCGGGCCCCGTACAGCCGCACGTTCTTGTCCCCCTCGCGCCACAGCGCGGACACGGACGGCGACGCGGCGGCAGGACGGCGAGAGGCGTCGTCCAGGGTCCAGACCTCGCGCCAGCGAGCGTAGGTCTCGTAGTCACTGAGCGTGCGCTTGGCCTCCAGCCAGCCGGATACTCCCATGGACTGCGGGGTACTCTGCGCGACAGCCCCAGTAGCGCGGAAGCCGATGACGTCGCTGCCGTCGCCATAGGACACGGTCAGCAACAGATCGTCGGGCTTGGCGGTCTCCAGCGCCGACGCCAGGAGCATCGGTGCGAAGGCGGCGCCGGTGTTGCCCATTGCGCCGAAAAGCGGTTCCTGGACCTGGTTGTCCGCGAACCCCAACTGGCGGGCCAGTCGCGCATGGCGGCGCGCATCGGGAGCGTACAGGGCGATTTTCGCGACGTCCGCCGGAGTTGCATCGGTTCGCTGGCAATATCCGGTCACGGCGTCAGGGACGATCCGCTCGATGCCTTCTTCGGTGGCAAAGCGGTCCTCCCACGTGCGGACGAAGGGGTCGCCGGGAGCGCGCCACGAATCGAGCATGTTATCGGTCACGGCGTGGCTGCCGACGTGTTCGGCGATCACTTCCCGGTCGGCAACAACAAAAGCGGCGGCTCCGTCTCCGGATGCCCGTTCGGTCTCGCCGCGGGGCGGACCCTGGCGGCTGTCGGCGACGACCACGAGCACCTGTCCGCCCCTTCCCGAGGCCACCGCGTCCAGCGCGGCTTGCAAAGCGTTCGTGCCGGCCCGGAGCACATTGGCTACGTCTACCGCGAAGATGTCGGTCCGGAGGTCCAGGGCCGCAGCGACGATGGCGGCGCACTGCTTTTCGGCATAGGGCGGAGTGGTGCTGGCAAACACGATGCCATCGATTAAAGCGCGGTCCCGCCCGGCGAGACAGTCAGATCCGGCGGCGACCGCCATGGTCACACTGTCCTCATCAAAGTTGGCCACCGCGCGTTCCTGGCGAGAGTTCCAGCCAACGGTTTCCGCGCCCAAGCGGTAGCGGGGGATATACGCGCCATAGGCTGCGATGCCGACCAAATTGCTACTCCAAACCCGTGAAAAGACGTGCCGGCGATGCTATCAGCGTGCGTGACGGAGTGTCAACGAAAGGGCGCATGCTACAATGCAATCAATGACTGATCGCTTGACAGCCGCGAGGTTGCCGCTGCTTTTGGTTGCCCTGTCACTGCTCGTGTTTTTGACCGGTTGCAACCGCGTGAGCGCCGGCGCTACGGAGCCGATTCCCCCGGGCGACCGCCTGCCGGCTGAACTCGGAACCGTGGGAGAGGCTTACCGAATCCTGCTGGACGAACACGTCGACCATCAAGTGCTGGAGCCGCAAGCACTGTCGGAAGGCGCCATTCGCGGGATGCTGGAGGCGCTGGAAGATCCGCACGCCTCGTACCTCAGCGCAGAGCAGCACTCCCGGGAACAGGAAGGCTATCGAGGTTACTTCGAAGGCATTGGAGCTCAGGTCACGCTGACGGAAGCCGGCCTGACCGTCATCGCGCCGATCCCCGGCGCCCCGGCCGAGGAGGCCGGCATTCGCGCGGGCGACCTGATCCTGGAGGTGGATGGCGAAGACATCAAGGGGCTGACGCTGATCGAGTCGGTGAACCTGATTCGAGGACCGGGCGGCACCGAGGTCACGCTGTTGGTCCGGCACGTCGGAGAGTTCGAGGATGTGAACATCACGGTCACGCGCGGGCGGATACCCATCGAAAGCACCGCATTCCGGATGCTCGACGACGGAATCGGTCACCTGTGGGTGTACAGCTTCTCCAACACCACCGAGGAAGAGGTCCGGCGGGCATTGGATGAGTTGGAAGCCGTAGACGGGCGCGGCCTGATTCTGGATCTGCGCAACAATCCCGGCGGCCTGCTGGCATCGGTCATCAGCGTCACAGATCTGTTCCTGGACAGCGGCACGATACTCTACGAAATTGACGCCGAAGGCGGCCGCAGCGACTATGAGGCTGCTCGCAGAGGGCCGGGCACCGACGTGCCGCTGGTCGTGATCGTCAACCAATTCTCGGCCAGCGCCAGCGAAATCATGGCCGGGGCCATCCAGACCAGCGGTCGCGCCACCGTGGTGGGAACGAGCACCTTCGGCAAGGGCAGCGTCAACATCGCCCGAGAATTGTCGGACGGGTCTGCTATCTACTTCACCATCCGGCGGTGGTACCTGTCGGACGGAACCCAGATCGAAGGTGAGGGGGTAACCCCAGACATCGAAATCGAATCCGAAGCGCACCCTCTACCCACTGACCCCGAGCAAGACGCAGCGCTGAAGCGCGCTTTCGACCTGCTCGAGGAACAAATCACCCAGCAATAGCCTCCGGGTTTTCAGGAAATGCCCAAGGCCGACCACTCCTGGGTGGCCGCAGCCTTCACAGAAAAGAGACGGCGCCGATCATGCCGCGAAAGAACAGAAACAGTAAAAAGAAAAACCAGGCGACGGGCAGCGGCGACAACCGCCAGATTGCGGTGAACCGCAAGGCCCTGTACGACTACGAAATCCTGGACCGGGTAGAAGCGGGCCTGGTGCTGACCGGCACGGAGATCAAGTCGATACGCGCCGGGAAGGTCGACCTGCGGGACGCCTACGCCCGGGTGCAGGACGGCGAGCTGTGGCTTCACGGGGCCCACATCGCTCCATACGACGCGGGGAGCTACATGAACCACGAGCCACGGCGCGCGCGCAAGCTCCTGGTGCATCGCAGCGAGATGAGCGACCTGGCGTCGCAGATTGCGGAAAAGGGACTGACCCTGGCCGCGCTCCGCCTGTACCTGAAGAACCACAACGCGAAGGTCGAACTGGGAGTGGCGCGGGGAAAGCGCCAATACGACAAGCGGCGCACCATCATCGAACGGGAACGGGAGCGGCAGGCGAGACAAGCGATCAAGGAGTGGCGGGAGTAATCAGGCCCTTTCTAATGTAGCTTTTGTCATTGCGAGCAAAGCGCGGCAATCTCGCTCCGGGAACATGACTCATACGGCAAAGCCTGGTTGCATCGACGGGGTTGCCACGTCGCTCCGCTCTTCGCAATGACCGTGGAAAGGCCCTGGGGAGTAATTCAGGCCACTGTTTGCCGCCCTCGCACCGCGTTATAATTTCCCAGGAAAACGGCGTCCCGGCTCGCAGGGGCCGGGACGTTCTATTGTGAGGTAAGCATCTTGATACGTAGCTTGCGTGGCATTGAACCGAAGGTCGCGCCCACCGCCTGGGTGAGCGAGGCCGCCTACGTGGTGGGCAACGTGGTGATCGGCGAGTACAGCAGCGTCTGGCCGGGCGTTACGATACGGGGAGACGGCGATTTGATCACCATCGGCAACCACGTGAACATCCAGGAGGGTTCAGTGGTGCATGGCGACGGGTTGGTGATTGAGGACTATGTGTCCATCGGTCATTGCGTGGTGGTCCACGGCGACCGGATTGGGACGGGCAGCCTGCTGGGCAACAACTGCACTTTCCTGACCGAATCGACCATCGGAAAGGAGTGCCTGATCGCCTCCAACGCGGTGGTGTTGTCCAACGTGGACGTGCCCGACCGCAGCTTTGTGGCGGGCGTGCCAGGCTCGGTGAAACGGCCGGTGTCCGATGAGCAGATCGAGCAGATGCGGATGACCGCCGAGCACCTGGTGGAACGCGCGGAATGGTTCAAGGAGAGCGGGTTGTAAGCCGGCCGTCGCCGTGACAGCAAAAAGGGGCGAATGGTCATTCGCCCCTTGTCATTTGGCGCCGGTGTGTAATGGCTCAGCCCAGCCGTTCCGCCACGGGCAGGATGTGCTCCGCCAGGTGTTCCATTACCTGAATGCACGGACCAATGCCGTCGACGCGGAAGTCGAAGGTCAGCTGGTCGATCCCCAGTTCGTTGCAGTAGTGGACATCGTCGACGACGGCCTGGGTGGTATTGATGAGCGCGCCGCCGGAACGGACACCCACGCCCTCCTCGGAGCCGTCCATGTCCGTGAAGTGCAGGCTGCGCTTCAGGGAGATCGTTATGTCCGCCGGGTCGCGGCCGGCCAGTTCCGTCTGCTCGCGCAGGTACGGCAGGTTCTCGGCGACGAAGTCGGGGGTCTGGCGGGTGGTGTGCCAGCAGTCCCCGTATTTGGCGGTGCGGCGCAGGGCGCGTCGCGTGTGACCGCCGACCCAGATCGGGATGCGCGGCTGCTGGATGGGTTTCGGCTCGAAGTAGATACCATCGATCTGGTAGTACTTACCCTGTAATTCGGGGACCTCCTCGGTCCAAAGGGCGTTGAATATGGCGAGGAATTCGTCGGTCATGGGCCCCCGGTCGGCATAGGGGACGCCGAGGATGTCGAACTCCTTTTCCAGCCAGCCGACACCCACGCCGCAGATCATCCTGCCGCCGGACAGCACGTCCAGCGAAGCAAACATCTTGGCCTGAACCACGGGATTGCGGTAGGGGAGGATCAGGACCGTACTGCCCAGGCGAATCTCGCTGGTGCAGGCGGCCATGAACCCGAGCATGGTCATGGTCTCCAGGAAAGGTTCATCGGACGGACGCTGGAACGCGCCGGTGGGTGTGTATGGGTATTGGTTGGTGCCGCCCACGGGAAGCACAATGTGATCGCCAGCCATCACCGATTCGAAGCCCAACCGCTCGGCGCGCTCGCAGAACTCGCGGATACCGTCGGCGTCCGGAAGACGCGGAATACTGACACCTATTTTCATGTGGAAATCTCCTGGCCGCAGGCCGGTTTAACGGGATATTTCGGCAGACCCGGTGGCGGCGGCATTATAGCACCGCGATTCGCACGCCTTTGACCGGATTGGCCATGAGCCCGCGGTGATCGGCTATGCGACGGCGTCGGTATTCCTGCGCCAGGTTATCGTGCCCCCGCACTTTGCGCAGGCGCGGTTCCGCATGATGCGCCGCTGGAGGGTTTGCCGGAACCACTGCTGGCCGCAACCACACTCCCCGACCCACTTGGGCGTGGAGTGCTGTACACGGTGACAGCGCTCGCCGGCGCAGCCGATTTCGCGGGCCTTCGCCTTCCAGACGGCGTCGTGATTATGTCGAGGCCCGACAATCGCATGGGCGATTTCGTGAAGCACGGTGTCTTCAATCTCGGCCCGCGTGGCAGCGAGACAATAGCTGACCGACAGGTCGATGCGCCGCTCCGCGTACCGGCAGACGCCGGCGCGGGAAGTGGCAAGATCGAACCCGAACACCCACTCCGAGGGCAGCATCCCACTGGCCTGGAAGGAGGAAACAACGCGATTCCCCAGGCTCTCGATTTCGCCCAGCGTGCATTCGGATGCGGGCGCATCGTCGACCGACAGGATTCCTGCGTACGGAACATTCCATTCGACGCCAGCGTCGTCGACGGCGTGGGCGCCGCGCGCGCGTATGGAAGTGACGGTGGCGCGATGCTCATGGCCACCGGTTCCAACAAAGCGTATGACGCTGCGGGGCGGGCACGCTGCGCCCGGAAAGTCAGCGGTGATGGAGGTGTTTCGTCGCTGGTTCATCGGAGTGACGGGGGGCCACAATTATACGGCCGGCCCGGAGCCGTTTCGACGGATTTGGGCAAACTTTTGTAAAGTGTTCTTGCGCTAATTCCCGTCGGTGCTATAATCCGCGCAAAAGAGACGGTCACGGCAACTGTGACCGTCGGAAACACGCACATTCCACGAGGAGGCGAGCTTCATGGAAAAGGGAGACACCATTGTCAATATCGGGCCGGTGGACGTCGCGCTGTCCTACCGCAAGGAAATCATGCCCGACCAGGGCCTGATGGTCCAGGTGTTCGGCGATATCGACGGCAACGAGACGGAGATTCTGCGGTTCGATTGCTTCGACCAGGACCCGCACTACCACTACGGGCCGGAGAACATGAACATCCGGCTGCACATGGACAAGACCACCGTTGGCACGCCGTTGGGCTGGACCTTGAAGAACATCCGGACCAACCTGCCCGCCATGGTGCGCCGAGCCGGCTACGACGACCTGGCATCCGCCGTCGAGTCCCAGGGCATCGACGAGAACAAGATGGATGAGGTTGAGGCCTGCGCGTTGGGCAAGGCCCGCGACGAGCGCCGCACGGTCACCCACTTCCGCGGCGACCACATCTACGAGGCCGGCAACATCCGGTTCGGCGTGGAGTTCCGCAGCAACATCGGCGCCGCCAACGACCGCGGCGTGGCCATCCACGTGCTGACCGACCATCTGGGGCAGGAGTTCGAGCTGTTGGCTTTCGACTGCTTCGAGATCGCGCCGCACTACCACTATGGCCCGCGCAACCAGGACGTACGGATCTACTGGGACGTGACCACCAGCGGGAACACCCTGGCCTGGACCCTCGAACAGTTCAAGTCCGGCAACCTGGCCACCATGATCGACCGCGCCGGCTACCCCACCGTGGCCTCCAATGTCGACAACGACCTGGTGCAGGCAGTCCTTCCGTCGATGGAAGAGAAGGCCTGGGCCCTGGTTGGCACCAACCAGCAGTAATCATGCCGGTACAACAGGGGCGGACGATCATCCGCCCCTGCAGGTGAGACGCCAGGGGCGGGTCGTTGACCCGCCCCTGATTTCGTCTGCGCGTGCGTCGAACGGCCTACATCATCGAACGCCCTACATCATGGTGTAGCCGCCGGACACGCTGAGGGTCTGACCGGTGATGAAACTGGCCGCATCGGAGGCGAGGAACACCACCGCGTTGGCCACCTCGTTGGCAGAGCCCATGCGACGGAGCGGGTAGGCGCGCTTCACGCGTTCCAGGACTTCGTCAGTGAACAGGTCCTGCATTCCCTGGCTCCACATGCTCTCGGTGCCGGCCACCTCGGACTGCTCCGGCACAACCAGCCCGGGGCAAACCATGTTCAGCCGGAGACCATAACGGCCGGTCTCGCGCGCCAGGGACTTGCTCAGAGCGATAACGCCGGCCTTGCAGGCCGAGTAGACGGCTTCGCGGTATTCGCCCATCCTGCCGGCATCGCTGCTGATGCTGACGATGGCGCCGGACTGCCGTTCGATCATGTGCGGGAGCGCTGCGTGGATGCAGTTGATCGCGCCCCAGAGGTTGACGTCCACCTCCTTGACGTGCTCGTCGTGCGACTTTTCCATGAACAGGCGGTCGATGGTCCAGCCAACGTTGTTGACCAGGACGTCCAGGCTCCCCAGGCGGGCGATAGCTTCGGTCATCATGGCGTCGGTACGGGTCTGATCCGTCACGTCGGCGTCGACCACGATGGCAGACGCACCCGATTCCAAGGCGGCAACCTCGGCGGCGACGCGCTTGCCAGCGGCGTGATTCAACTCGGCAATGGCGACGTTGCTACCCTCGGCGGCAAACGCGAGCACAATGGCCCGGCCAATATTGTTCCCTCCTCCGGTCACGAGCACGTTCTTGCCTTTCAGTCCAAGTTCCAATTTTCATCCTCCAACATATTCCGCAGAACGCGCAGGTTTTCGACGTCCTCGCGGTTGTATTCAAGCAGCATATCCAGGGCGTCGTGGTTATGTTCACGACAATATTTGTCCCAAAGCAAAACAGCGTCGTAGCCAGCCATATCCGGCAGGTTCCGAGCTATGCCCAAAGACTTCTCGATGGCTTTCAGTCCGCCCTTCAGGCCGGCACGACGGGACTCCCGCATGAGATCCCGATGCACAAAGCGACGGCGAAGGTCAACACCGGGCTTCCAGGCCAGGAACGGCAGGTCAAAGCTGCCGCCGTTGAACGTGTGGATGGTGGTAACGCCTTCAAGGACATGGAGGACGGCGTCAGCAGTGATGCCGTTTCCCACCAACTGGGTGGTCGACCAGTCGCCGGGGAAATCCACGGCGATGCCGACAACAGTCGGGTAGGCGCCACCACCGATGAAACCAGTGGTCTCAATGTCCAGGTAGGCGTCCAACGGGGACGGTCAGTGCCGGAAGTGGCGGACGCCGGTGAACACCATGGCGATGCCGGCCTGGTTGGCGGCGGCTATCACCTCGTCGTCGCGAATGGAGCCGCCGGGCTGGACAATGGCGGTGATGCCGGCCGCGGCAGCGAGTTCGATGTTGTCGGGGAAGGGGAAGAAAGCGTCGGATGCCAGCACGCACCCAGCGGCTTTATCGCCCGCAGCGCGCTCAGACAGGTGAACGCTGACCACGCGGTTGGGCTGGCCGGCGCCCATTCCGACCAAAGTGCGATCCTTGACGAAAGCGATGG
Organism: SAR202 cluster bacterium bin87; assembly: GCA_002238825.1. GTDB lineage: Bacteria > Chloroflexota > Dehalococcoidia > Lucifugimonadales > UBA3495 > Bin87. Next base: position 204,091 of record MPNC01000005.1, read on the forward strand.
CGTTGGACTTGATGTGCTTGACTGCCTTCCAGGCGAATGCCAAATCCGCCAATTCTGCGGGAGTCGGCGGGCGTTCAGTAGCGGTGGCCCACGCCTCGGGATTTTCGTCGATGACGTCGGGGGTCTGCACCAGGACGCCGCCGCTGAGAGGGCGGACATCATAAGCGGGAGATGCCGGGGAAGCGGCAACCGGATCCACGGTGAGGATACGCAGGTTGCGCTTGCGCCGCAGGATCTCCAGAGCATCGTCATCGTACCCGGGCGCGACGACCACTTCGTAGAACACGGGGTCCATGGCCTCCGCAGCGGTGGCGGTGACGCTGCGATTGAAACCGACGATGCCACCAAAGGCCGACACGGGGTCCCCGGCATACGCCAGCTCGTAAGCCTGCGCGATGTCGTCGCGTGACGCCAGGCCGCACGGATTGGCGTGCTTGATCACGCAGACCGACGGGTACGGATAATCGCTGACCGTGCGCCACGCGGCATCGGCATCCATCAGGTTGTTGAAAGAAAGTTCCCGGCCGTGCAGTTGAGTGGCGCGCGCCAGGCCTCCCTCGCCGCCGCTGGCGGGAACATACAGCGCGCCGCGTTGGTGGGGGTTCTCGCCGTAGCGCAGGCTGGAGACGCGGGTGAGCCCGATGGTCACCTGCTGGGGCATCTCCTCCTCTGCGGTGGGGTCGGTGGAGAGGTAGTCCGCCACGGCCGCATCGTAGACGGCGACGTGCTGAAAGGCCTTGGCGGCGAGCGCACGGCGCTGTTGCGCGTCCAGTCCCGGGCCAGCCAAAGCGTCGGCGACCCATCGGTAGTCGGACGGGTCCACGACGACGGCGACGGACGGGAAGTTCTTGGCCGCGGCGCGCAGCATCGTCGGGCCGCCGATGTCGATGTTTTCGAGGGCATCGTCCAGCGTGACGCCGGCTTTACTGACGGTTTCCACGAAGGGATAGAGGTTGACGACAACCACATCAATCGGGCCGATGCCGTGCTGCTCCAACTCCGCCATGTGAGCGGGCGAATCACGGCGGGCCAGCAGGCCGCCGTGTATCACCGGATGCAGAGTCTTGACGCGGCCCTCAAGGATTTCCGGCGAGCCGGTAACGTCGGACACCTGCGTGACCGGAACGCTGGCGTCTGCCAAACTTCGGTGGGTGCCGCCGGTGCTGATCAGTTCATAGCCGGCGCCGACCAGGGATTTGCCGAAATCCTCGATGCCGGTCTTGTCGAATACGCTCAGTAGTGCTTTCAACTTGCCTGGATGCTCCTCGTCGAATAAAAGTCGGATCTAGATTGCGCCGCCGCCGCCGTCGAAGCCGCCAAATCCACCGCCCATGTCGCCGGGTTGGTGAAAATTGGCCGCGTCTCCGGAATGGTGAATTTGTCCAGGGTCAACCGGCGTGTCGGAGTGGTGGCCCCCGTACCACATCAGGCCCAGCGGGCCCCAGGCCCACCAGGGGCGCATGACATCGAAGACGGGTTCGGATTTGTCGTCGGCGTTGTTGCGAACGTTACGGCGGAATGGGTTTTTCAGATTCATGACAGCCTCCACCTTCTTCCATCTTGTGCGGTCCGGGTTGAGGGGTCAGGGTTCAGCGATCCGGTTTGGATCACCCAGACCGGAATGCAGTCCGGCCGGGACCCGTGCCCTCTACGATTTGACCGACTTCCAACGCGTCCGGCAAGCCGGAGAGCAACTCCGGAGCGCGGTCAGGATCGCATACGGCGACCATGCCGAGCCCCATGTTGAACACGCGGTACATCTCTTCGTCGCTGATGCCGCCGGCGCTCTGAATCGCGCCGAATATGGGAGGAATGGGCCAGGCGCCGAGTTGAAACTCAGCGGTCACGCCATTGGGCAGTGAGGCCGGCATCTTACCGGGCAGGCCTCCGCCGGTTATATGACTGAGAGCCTTGATGCTGCCCAGGTAAGGCTCCAACATGGGATGGTAGGCGCGGTGCCGCACCATCAACTCGTCACCGAGGTTGCGATCGAGGCCGGGGCCGGGGCGGAACAGCGCTTCAGGATCATCGTCGGTGTTGAACACCCGCCGGACCAGAGAGAACCCGTTGGTGTGCACGCCGCTGGATGGTATGCCGATGAGGCGGTCGCCGGCGATGACGCTGCTGCCGTCGAGCAGACTGTCCCGCTCGGCCACGCCCACCACGAAGCCCGCCAGATCGAAATCGGCATCTGCATAGACGCCGGGAAGCTGGGCGGTCTCACCGCCGATCAGGGCGCACCCGGCCTCTCGACAACCCCAGACCATGCCACGCATCAGCATCTCCATGCGATGTTCGTCGTAGGCGCTGAACGACATGTAGTCCAGAAAGAAAAGGGGACGCGCGCCCTTGGTGAGGATGTCGTTGACATTGAGGGTGACCAGATCCTGGCCGACGCCTTCGAAATGGCCAAGCTGGGCCGCGATCTTGAGCTTGGTGCCCACGCCGTCGGTGCTGGCAACCAGCACGGGATCCCGATAACTGCCCAGGGCGAACAGACCGGCGAATCCTCCGCTGCCGTCCAGAACCTCCGGGCCGTGGGTCATGGCGGCAAATGCCTTGATCCGGTCCTTCAAACCGTCCATGGCGTCCAGGGCGACGCCGGCGGCCTCGTATTCGGCCGATGCGCGAGCAGCCGCGCCAACCTCGCCGGCCGTCATCAGGCGGTGGCCCGTTCCAGGGACTGCTTGGTCAGTTCCAACTGCACCGGCACCGGATAGTTACCCGTGAAGCAGGCGTCGCAGAAACCGCCCTGCTGGCCGTGCACCAGGTTCATCAAGCCGCGCACGCTGAGGTAACCCAACGAATCCGATCCGGTCAACTCGCAAATCTCGGCTATGGTCTTGTTGGCGGCGATCAGTTCCCCGCGCGTCGCCATATCCACCCCCAAGTAGCAGGGATGCTTGATGGGCGGCGCGCACACCCGCAGATGCACTTCGGTCGCGCCGGCGCGGCGCAGCAGGTCCACCACGTGGGGCGTGGTGGTTCCCCGGACGATGCTGTCGTCCACCACGACCAGCCGCTTGCCACCAATCACAGCCGGCATGGGGTTGAACTTCTGCCGGACCCCGCGGTCCCGGCGCTGCTGCTCAGGCTCGATGAAGGTGCGACCGACGTAACGGTTGCGCACCAGGCCGTTGGCGAAGGGGATACCGGATTCGCGGGCGAAGCCCACCGCGGCTGAGGTGGAAGAGTCGGGAATGCCGATCACCAGATCAGCGTCCACGGGGTGTTCCCGCGCCAGCTGGGCGCCCATGTCCTCGCGGGCGGTGTGCATGAGCCGGCCGTCCATGACGCTATCCGGTCGGGCGAAGTAGATCCACTCGAACACGCACAGTGCGCGGCCCCGGCGGGCGGCATCGCCGTAAACTGCGCTCTGCACGCCGTCGCCGCTGATGACTGCCACCTCTCCGGGGTCGAGCTCGCGCACGAATTCCGCCTGCATGTGGTCAAGGGCGCAGGTCTCGGAAGCGACCACCCATCCGTTGTCCAGGCGACCCAGGCACAGGGGCCGGATGCCCAACGGATCGCGCACCGCGATGATGGCATCCGGCGTCAACAACGCCAGGGAGAATGCCCCCTGCATGCGCGCCATGGCGTAGAAAATCCTCTCGGGCCAGGTATTCCCGGGGGCGTTGGCCAGAAGCTGAGCAATTACTTCGCTGTCGGTGCTGGTCTGGAACACGCAATTCCACTGGGTCTGTGCCTGTTCCCGCAATTGCCTCGAGTTGATGACGTTGCCATTGTGCGCCACCGCCAGGGGTCCGTTCAATCCGTTGACCAGGAGGGGTTGAGCGTTGTCGCTGCGACTGGCTCCGGTGGTCGAATACCGGGTGTGACCGATGGCCAAGCCTCCCGTGATCCCGTCGATGTCGCCGTCCCGGAAAGCCTCCGAAACCAGGCCCATGCCCGTGTGCAGTCGGATCCGGCCCTGGTCGGCCGCTGCGACGCCGGCGGACTCCTGCCCCCGGTGCTGCAATGCGAAAAGGCCGATGGAGGTCAGCGTGGCGCTGTGTGACCCGGGCGCGTATACGCCCACCACGCCGCACTCCTCGCGCGGGTGATCGAGAGCGGAGCTTTCCGTATAGAATGCCGGTTGCGACGTCATGGTTGCATTCTATGTGGCAGCCGGCGGCGGGTCAACGAAAACGCCGCCGACAATAGCAGCCAATGCCCGGACATCGGGTAAACCGCGGGTTCAGTCCCGATCGGGGATGATCTGCACCTTTCGGGCGTCGCCGAAGCCGACGCTTTCGGTACGGATGCCCTCACGCTCGCCGAGATAGAGGTGAATCACCCGGCGGTCGGACGGCGCCATGGGCTCCAAAGTGATGCTGCGGCCGGTCTGCGCGACCCTATCGGCAACGCGGTCGGCCATCTCACGCAGAGAGTCCTCCCGTCGCTGCCGGTACTGCTCAACATCCAGCGAAACCCGGACTTCTTCATCGTACTGCTGCCGGACGATGCTCTGCACGATGAACTGCAGGGAATGCAGAGTGTTCCCGCGCCGACCGATCAACAAGCCGGAATCGGGGCCGTTGATGTCGATCACGGGGCCGCCGGCCAACTCATCGTGCTCCGAGCGCAGGGTCACGTCGACTTCGGCGCCGACCGCCGTGAGGATGCGCTGGATAGCCTGGACTGCCGTTCCAGCGGGGGTGTCCGCGGTCATGGCCGGGATCGGCGTCGGTGCATCTTCCGGGTCGGATTCGTCAAACTCTTCCGGGTCATCCCCGGAAGGCTCATCGCCCGGAGATTCATACCGGGGAGGTTCATCCCGGGGAGGCTCATCCACATCGAATTCGGCGATCTCCGCCGCCGCGGATGGCGCGGCTCCAATGCGCGTGACGCGAACCTCGGCCAGTTCGCCACCGATGCCCAGGAAGCCCTGGCGGCCCCTATTTAGTATTTCGACCTCTACCTCGCTGCGGTCGGCGCCGAGAGCTGCGAGCGCCTGCTCTTCGGCTTCTTCTACGGTTCTCCCGGTCTGCACTATCTGATCCATCGGGTTTACTCTCCTGAGGGTCGGGAGACTGGACTTCCAGAGTCGCTCCGTCGTCGTCCTGCCCGCGCCGTGGGAACAGCGGGAACAATGGCCCCCAACCGGTGATGAAATACTGGATCGTGATGCCGATGAGGTTGGAAACCACCCAATAGAGGGGCAGTCCGCTGGGCCAGCCCAGGGAGAATGCTCCAAGGAAGATGGGCATCATCCACAACATCATCGTTTGGCTCGATTGCTGACGCGGATCCGGGGAAGGCATCTGCGTCATCTTCTGCTGCACCCAGGTGGTGACCGCCACCAGGATCGGCATGACTATGGGCGACGGGTCCGGCTGGCTGAGGTCGAGCCACAGGAAGGTGTTGTTGACCGGCGCCGCGGAATGGATCGGCACGAAAGTGATCCACGGGTACAGCTTGTCGGAAAGATTGACCAAGTCTTCCGGGTTGTTGAACAGGGTGAGAATGAGGACCCGGAACAGGCCGATCAGGATGGGCATTTGAACGATCAACGGGCCCAGGCAGCCGATGGGGTTCACGCCGCTCTCGCGGTACAACCGCATGGTTTCCTGGGAGATCCGCTGGCGGTCGCCCTCGTAGCGCTGCTGGATCTCGCGGACCCTGGGCTGCATCCCGGTCATGGCGCGCATCTGCCGCAATTGGCGCACGGTCAGGGGAATGGTCACCACGCGCACCAGCGCGGTGAACACGATGATGGCGACGCCCATCTGGGTGAAGCACAGCACATACAACACCAACAGGGTGTTGAGCATGGGCCGGATGATCACCTCATTCCAGATGAGGATGAATATGGAGAAAAATTCCACTTATTCCTGCCTGTCGCCGCCGGGTCAGCAGCCCCGGGTTTCTAGTTCCGGGGACATTGGACATTGTTTTCCGTGTCGTAGCACCAATGGGGCATGAAGCCGGAAAGCACCTGCAGCCGGAGCACCTTGCCATCGTCAGTACCCACGTACACGACCTCCTGCTCGGTGGTACCGCCGAAGCCGATGGCGCCGGATTTGACCAGGGGCGCCTTGATCTCACCGTCGCGAACGCTATAGGAGGCAATTTCCTGGGGCGGTTCCTGGGCCGATGCCGAAGCGCGCAGCAATACCACCCTGCCCTCGCGAGAAGCGATTACGATGCCACGTTCCACGAGGACGGGATCGGCGACTATGGGCGCGCCCATGTCGTAGGTCCAGAGCAGCACTCCATTGTCGTCAATGGCGTATACGTTGCCGTCCATGGAGGCAGCGTATACCGCGCGGCCGGAGGAAACGGGGGTTGCCCACCACCAGTTTTCGGCAGTGAACTGCCAACGGGGCTGGCCATCATTCAGGCCCAGGGCATACAACTGGCGGTCGAAGGAACCGACTATCAGCAGATTTTTGTGGATGAGCGGCCTGGCCACCACCGCGCCACCAGCGTCAAACCGCCAGACCAATGCGCCGGTTTCGAGGCTGACGGCGTACACGCTGCCGTCCTGCGATCCGAAATAGGCGACACCGTTGCGCAGAACTGGCGTCGACCAGACCTTCCCATCGGTGCGGAACGGCGACCAATGCAGGTTCTCCCCGGTCAACGCGTTGTAAGCGTACAGGCCACCGTCTTCGGAACCCACCGCGATGATGCCGCCGGCTTCGTCCAGAGCCGGGCTGCTGACCAGCGGCGGCATATCTTCCGCTTCAAATTGGGGTTGACGCCATGCCACCTGAACCGAACCCGCGCCGGCGGAACCATCAAAGGCGTACAGGAAACCGTCGATGCCCGAAACGTAAACATAGCGCCCCACGGCCGGGGAGCCGTAGGCGCCGCCAAAACCGTTTTCGCTTCCCAGGGCGGACACCCATCTGGTGCTGACGCCATCCACTCCGAAGTCGTCCAGGGCATACAGCTGGCCGGACAAAGCCGTCGCGTAGACGATCCCGTTGGCGACTGAGACGGAACCCCATCCCTTGGTTGACGCCCCCAAATCACGGCCGCAACCGGTAAGCGCTAGGCACAGAATGGCCAGGGCGGCCAAAGCCAGAAACAACCTCTTGGGTCGGAGTGTAGCGGTGAACGCCCAGCGGGTCGGGGGATTGCGGGAGGGCAGGAAATAATGGGTCATTGTCAACGATCAAACGACAGGGTCATACCCATGGCCGCCCACGGGAGTACAGCGTAAAATGCGGCGCAAGCCGAGCCACGTCCCCTGGAGCACACCGTAACGGGCGATGGCGTCGGCGGTGTATTGGGAGCAACTGGGTTGGTAGCGGCAAACCCCGGGCAGGTACGGCGACAGCGCCTGCTGGTATACCCGTATGGCGGCCACAGCAACGGTTTTCATTTTGCAGACTCCCGCTGGTGGTCCGGATTTTCAGCCGGGGCCGGGGGAGCATTCAACCTGGTGCGGCGGATCAGGTTATGTACAGCTCGTTCCAACTGCTTGAAATCGGCGTCCGCGGACCCCTTACGGGCGATGAGGACGGTGTCCCAGCCGGGAGCGGCAGCGGAGTTGCGCACAACCTCGCGCAGGCGTCGTTTGACGCGGTTTCGCGCCACGGCATTGCCCACGCGTTTTCCGGTGACGAAACAGAATCGACTGCGATCCAGGCCGTTGGGCAGGACGCGCATTACAAGCAAACCGTTGGCCACGCTTCGTCCCCGCCCATGGATTTCAGTAATCCGCCCGGCGCCGGTCAGCCTATGTTGCCGTTGCATCGACTGAAGGAAACCGGCGGCAATCAAAGCGGCCAACAGACCGTTGGCTATACGGAGAGCCGGTGCCGGCCCTTGAAACGCCGGCGGCGCAGGACGGCGCGGCCGTCAGAAGTGCGTGAACGTGAGCGGAAGCCATGCACACGGGCACGACGTCGCTTTTTGGGTTGGTAGGTTCGTTTGGGCATAGGTAGTACTCCGACGGCGGATTATGGTACTGCGTAACCTGAAATGCGTCAAGAAAATGCAACCGTCCGGCGAATATGGGTGGTCACGGGCGGAACGGGGTTGACGCGTTTTTCAGTGGCAATATGGATCGGTCAAGAAGGCGCGAAAGCGAGCAAGATGTCAGCTAACTCCCGTGGCGTGGTGACCATGGGATCATGGCCGGTGTCAATGTGGTGGACGCCCCACCCGGAGGCGGAGGCTCGCTCCGCCACGGGCTCGAAACCGGACTCGGTGCAGAGGATGAACTCCCGCCGCACGCCAACGGCATCAGGATTGCCCATTCGGACGGGCTGCGAGAAGGTGAGGGTAGGCTGGGGGGACAAACGGGGCAGCATGAAATCCTGGTCCGACGTTTCGGTTATCGACCAACGGAGAGCGATTTCCTCGGCGCTGGTCGGCGCGGGCATGAACGGAGCGCTCTCGGCGATGAATCCCCGGATGCGGGACACGAACTCAGGGCCACGTACGGCTTCAAGCTGATCAACCATGGCCTCGCCATCGGACGGGGCGACGCCGTTGACGTAGACCAGGGATGCGATGCGCTCAGGAGCCAGTTCCGCGGCTCCCGTGATCACCATTCCGGCGTAAGCGTGACCGACCAGGACAACTTCTTCGAGGTCTTCGGCGTGGAGCAGGGAAACGACGTCGCGGATGTGCAGGTCGAGATTGATCACGGCGGGAGGCATGAGCCCCGCCAGGTGCTGCCGCTCTCCCAGCCCGGTGAGGCTGGGGGCCAGCACGCGATGGCCGGCCTCCCGCAACAGCGGAGCGGTCTTCCACCAGGACCATCCGCCGTGCCAGGCTCCGTGGACAAGTACAAAGGTCGCCATGACGCGGGGCTACATTACGACGACGGAACGCAGCACCTCGCCGCGCTCCATGCTGGCGAAGGCCGTTTCCACGTCGCCGATGCCGATGCTCTCGCTGACAAAGGCATCCAGATCCAGCCGGCCCTGGAGGTACAGGTCGATGAGCATCGGGAAATCGCGGCTGGGCAGGCAATCACCGTACCACGAGGACTTCAGCGAGCCGCCGCGACCGAACACCTCGATGAGAGGAAGTTCGATTTTCATGGTGGGATCCGGGACCCCGACCAGGACCACGGTGCCGGCCAGATCGCGAGCGTAGAAGGCCTGCTCGTAGGTGGCGGGATTCCCGACGGCCTCGATGACCACGTCGGCGCCGTTGCCGCCCGTGAGTTCCCGGATCGTCTCGACCGGATCGGTGTCGGTTGAGTTGACGGTGTGAGTGGCGCCCAATTGGCGGGCCCATTCCAGCTTGCGTTCGTCGATGTCGACGCCGATGATGGTATGGGCGCCAGCCAAACGGGAACCGGCAATGGCCGCGTTGCCCACGCCGCCGCAGCCGATGACGGCAACCGAGTCCCCCCGGCCAACGTTGCCGGTGTTCATGGCGGCGCCCAGACCGGCCATAACGCCGCAGCCGATGAGTCCGGCCGCCAACGCGCTCGCCGATGGATCGACCTTGACCGCCTGGAGGGCGTCCACCAGGGTCAGTTCGCAGAAGGCGCCAATGCCCAGCGCCGGCGATAGTGGAGACCCATCAGCGAGCGTCATTTTCTGCTGGGCGTTGCGGCTGGCGAAGCAATACCAGGGTCGACCGCGCAGACATGACCGGCAGTTGCCGCAAGGAGCCCGCCAGGCCAGGATGACGAAATCGCCGGGTTGGACGTTGGACACGTCCGGGCCGACCTTTTCAACCACCCCTGCCGCTTCATGGCCCAGCAGGAAGGGGAACTCATCATTGATGGCGCCTTCCCGGTAGTGGAGGTCGGTATGGCAGACACCGCAGGCCTGCACGCGCACCAGGGCCTCGCCCTCGCCCGGGTCCGGCACCAGGATCGGAACCAGCTCAACCGGCGAACCTTTGGCCCGCGAAACGACCGCCTGAACTTCGTTGACCGGCATCAGTTTTCCCTCCGAGTGGGCCACACCGAGCAGCCCGCATAGCGGCAGGTATAATGCCTCAACCCGGTGCCGGCGTCAAAGCAGTGAACCGGAAGCAGGGATCTGTATCTGCCGAGCGCCCTCGGCACCCGCCTGGGAATCTCCGCGAGCTCGGCTCTCCTGGCGTTGGGTGGGAAATGTGTGACGAACCGGCGTCATCCCCGAATTCCGGTGCGGGCGTGCGGACGGCATAGCGCGAGGACAGATCACCGGGGCCGAACTTTTGGCAAGGCTCGGGACGGAGGACCAGGATGCCCAAACGGGTAATAATCGACACGGATCCGGGGGTCGACGATTGCGCCGCGATCCTGTTGGCGTTGGCGAGCCCTGAGTTGCAGGTCGACGCGCTGACCATCAGCTACGGCAACGGGTCGATGGCGCGATGCGCGGAAAACGCCCGGAAAATCCTGGAGGCGGCGGGGCGCGAGGACATACCGGTGTACCCGGGAGCGGAGGGGCCACTGATCCGGCCTCCGGTCGCGGGTTGGGCGTCGCACATCCACGGCGGCGATGCGTTGGGAGAGGTGACCGGCGCCAGCCGGGATATTGCAGCCGGCGAGAGCATGCCCGGGCAGCGCGCTGCGGTGCAGATAGCCGACCGGGCGCTCAACGCTCCGGGAGAAATAACGGTGCTCGCGTTGGGCCGGATGACCAACGTGGCGCTGGCCCTGCGGTTGGCGCCGGAAATTACAGGTGCGCTGGCGGGCGTGGTGGTCATGGGCGGTGCGGTCAGGGTTCCCGGCAACGTTTCGCCCGTGGCCACGGCGAACATCCACGAGGACCCGGAAGCGGCGGCGGTTCTTTACGACTCCGGCGTGCCCATCGTACAAGTGGGGTTGGACGTATGCGACCGGTGCGGGTTTTCGGACGAACAGTTTGAGCGGCTGCACGCCAGTGCCTCCCCGGCGGTGCAACTGCTGGTGTCGGCTTCGGCTTACACGCGGGCGGCGTACCGACGGTTGGGTCGTTTGGCGGACGGTGAAGCGGTGCGTTACAACGACGTGCCGGCCGTGGCCGCCGCGGTCGATCCGAGCCTGATGACCATGCAGCGGTTGCCGGTAGCCGTCGACACGGGAAGCGACCTGACCCGCGGGCAAACGGTGACGGACTGGTATGGTCTGACCGGCCGGGCCGCCAACGTCGACGTGTGCCTGGAAGTCGACGCCCAACGACTGACGGAGATGGTGGTGCAGAGGCTACTGAACCACCCCTGGAACACCGGATAGGCGAACACCCAAGCTGACAAAAAGAAAGGGCGACCGCAAGGGCCGCCCCTGAGTTTTCCGTGCGTTCGGAGTGTCAGCCCAGCGCGGCGACGGCGGCCTTGACCTCGGCGTAGTCGGGCTCGTTGACCGGCGCGTCGGCGACCCAGTGGTAGCGGACAACGCCCTCGGCGTCTACGATGGTCACGGCGCGCTTGGCGGCGACGTAGCCTTCCATGCCGGCGAGACCGGGCAGCGCAACGTCGTAGGAGTTGACCACCTCCCGGTTGTAATCGCTCAGGAAGGTGTAGTTGACGTTATTGGCGGCCTTCCAGGCGGCCTGGGCGAAGGGCGGGTCCACGGTGATGCCGATGACCTCCGCGTTCATGTTTTCGAACTCGCCGATGCTGTCCCGCAGGGTGCACATTTCAGTGGTGCAAACGCCTGTGAAAGCGCCGGGGAAGAAGGCAAGCACCACGTTTTTGCCGCGGTAGTCGCTGAGACTGTGGCGCGTGGCCGGGTTTTCGTGCAGGGTGAAATCGGGAGCTGGCTGCCCTACGGTGATAGCCATCGAGGAACCTCCTGGGGTGGTGGAATTGCGGGGTAATGAGCGTGTCCCTGGCAGCCGAACAGGCAGGGCTGAGGAAACGACGCGAGCATCTTATCATAACGACCGGAACCCTCACGTTTCCGGGGGCATGCTAAACTGGCGGGCACCTCAATCCGGAGCAATTGTCATGTTCTTCAACTCACGCCGTTCCACCATTCATGCCACCCGCGGGATGGTCGCGACCAGCCAACCGCTGGCGGCCATGGCCGGACTCAGGGTACTGATGGATGGCGGCAACGCCGTCGACGCGGCAGTGGCAACGGCGGCAACGCTGAACGTGGTGGAGCCCATGTCCACCGGGGTTGGCGGCGACGTGTTCGCGCTGATCTGGAAAGCGGCGGACAAGAACGTTCTGGCGCTGAATGGCAGCGGCCGCGCCCCGAAAGCCGCTTCGATCGAGGACCTGCACGCCAAGGGACGCAGCCGGATGCCGGCATTCGGACCACTGTCCATATCGGTTCCCGGAACTGTGCACGGATGGGAGGTGCTGCTGGAGAGCGAAGGGTCAATGAGCCTGGCCGACGCGCTGGCGCCAGCCATCGATTACGCGGAGAACGGGTTTCCCGTAAGCGACATCATCGGTTTCCAATGGAAGCAGCAGGAAGACAAGCTGGCGGCGTTGCCGTCGGGCCAGGAGTTGCTGGTGAACGGGCGCGCCCCGCGTGAGGGGGAAGTCATGCGGCTGCCCACTCTGGCGGGCACGCTGCGGGCAGTGGCGGAGGGCGGCAGCGAGGCGTTTTACACCGGCCCCATCGCCGCCGTGATGGCACAGTTCGTCCAGGAACAGGGCGGCTGGCTGGCGGAAGAAGATCTGGAGTCGCACCACTCGGATTGGGACGAGCCCATCAAGACGGACTACCGGGGCGTGACCTGCTGGGAGTGCCCTCCGAATGGCCAGGGAATCGTCGCGCTGGAGGCGCTCAACATTGTCGAAGGGTTCGACATTGCGGGCATGGGCCCCCAGAGCGCGGAACGGTACCATCACCTGATCGAGGCGACCCGGCTGGGATTTGCCGACGCGTTTGAATACCTGGCCGACCCACGCTGCGCCGACGTGCCCACTGAAATGTGGACATCCAAGGAGTACGCCAAGGGCCGGCGCGCCCTGATCAACCCCGAGCGGGCGTTGGACACCGCACCCTACGGCAAGATGGTTCCAGGCAGCGACACCGTATACATCAGCGTGGTCGACGGCGCGGGGAACGCCTGCTCGCTGATCAACAGCGTTTTCGCCAATTTCGGCTCGGGCCTGGTGGTTCCCGGAACGGGCATCGTGATGCACAACCGGGCATCCCTGTTCAACGTCAGGCCCGGACATCCGAACTCGCTGGAAGGCGGCAAGCGGCCGTTCCACACCATCATTCCCGCGATGGTGACCCGCGATAACGAGCTGTGGCTGAGCTACGGCGTCATGGGCGGGTTCATGCAGCCACAGGGGCACCTGCAGGTAATCAGCAATATGGTGGACTTCGGCATGGATTCCCAGGGAGCCATGGACGCCCTGCGGTTCCAGGTGGCGGGCGATTCGGTGTGGCTGGAAGGCGACGTGGACGACGCGGTGGTGACCGGACTGCACCAGCGGGGCCATCGCGTGAACGTGATGCACGGCCCGCAGCGGGGCGGCGCCGGCGGGATGGGCGGTGGCCAGGTGATCAGCCGGGACCCCGACTCCGGAGTGCTCAGCGGCGGCAGCGAACCGCGCAAAGACGGAGCCGCCGTCGGCTGGTAATTACTGGGACAGCCACCTGCGGAAACGCTGCCAGGTTCCCTGGGGCTCGGGCTCGATGGGACGCCCGCGCCAATACTGCTGGCTCCGGTTGCCCATGCGTCGGAAGAACATCCACGCGATTGCCGCCGCCATCAGGACCAGGCCGGCCAGGGAAAGCCACATCATCCTGGCCAGGAACAGGCCAATGAGGGCCAGCACCCCGCCGGCGATGGCCAGCTTTGTGGGTGAAATGAAGGCCCGGGGTTGACGCGGCCGCGGCGTGAACGGAGACGGTTGGTCATCCAGGGGCGGTGGAGCGTCAGCCGGCGCGGGAGTGGGTTCGGGCGCGTCGGAATCCAGCTCGTTGAGCAGTTGTTCGATTTCCTGTTCGTAACGATCTTTCATCTTCGCACCTACCCCTGACTGCAGCGGAACTGTAGATCCGGCTCGGATTATAGCGTGTACTCGCCGCGGAAGTAAGCGAGCATCGCCGGAGGATTTTATTGGCCCCGTATTCGACCAGCGCAATGACGGACAACCCCGGTCGGGAAGTAGCGTCAGCGGGATATGCTAGGATATCGGCGGCAACGGCAGGGCGGACCTGCCGGCAAAGGAGACACACATCATGGCGAATACCCCGTTGGGGCTGGATATCAGAGCCTGCATCTTTGACGTTTTCGGCACGGTGGTCGACTGGCGGTCGAGCATCACCGAGCAGTGCGCGAACATGGGTCGGATCAAGGGGATCGAAAGGGATTGGGGCGCCTTCGCCGACGCGTGGCGCGGCAAGTACGGGCCTTACATGAACAAAGTGCGCACCGGAGAACTACCCTGGACCAACCTGGACGCGCTGCACCGGATGTCCCTGGACGAGGTGCTGGACGAATATGAGATCAGCGGGTTGGATGACGATGAGAAGATGGAGGTCACCCATTTCTGGCACAACCTCCGCCCCTGGTCCGACAGCGTTCCCGGCCTCTACCGGCTCAAGAACAGGTTCGTCATCGCCCCCATGTCCAACGGCAACATTGCGCTGATGACCAACATGGCCAAGAACGGCGGCATGCCCTGGGACTGCATCCTGGGCGCCGAGGTGGCGCAGCACTACAAGCCGGACCCGGAGAGCTACGGCACCGCGGTCAAACTGCTGGGTCTGAAGCCCGAGCAGGTGATGATGGTGGCGGCGCACCAGGGTGATCTGCTGGCGTCGTCCAAGGTGGGCCTCCGCACGGGATTCGTGCCTCGCCCGCGCGAGCACGGGCCGGATCGCACGCCGGACCCCACTCCGGACCCGTCGTTCAACGTGGTCGCGAACAGTTTCGTGGACCTGGCGGCCAAGCTGGGAGCGTAATCCTCAACCGGTGGGGTTGATCAGGATGCTGGGGGCGAATAATCATTCGCCCCTACGTCGTTAAGGGTTCCAGTCCGCAGACTTCGGCAACCAATTCATAGGATCGAACGCGGTCTTCATAGTGGTAGCAAATGGTTACTACGCTGAGATCGGGGGTCTGGTAATCCTCAGCCACTTTCTCCAAGCCTTCCTTGACCTGCTGGGGATCGCCGTCGACGCAGTTGCGGCTGTACTGCTCGATGAACTGCCATTCGTTGGCGAGGTACTTGTAACTGGCGGCCAAATCGGGGTGAGGGACACCCTTGGCCCGACCGGTCACCGAGCGGAGGCGGCCCAAGTTGCGGCTGGCCGCGATGCGGCGAGCCTCTTCCTCGGTGTCGGCGCACAGTACCTGGACACCGACGTTGACCAACGGCGCTGAAAGGTACTCTGAAGCCTCAAAATTCTGGCGGTATGACTCGACGATCTGCGGGCCGTCGGTGGCTCCCATGCCGAAAAAGTGAGCGTAGGCGAAGGGCAGGCCCATTTTCGCGGCCATGAAGGCGGATTCGTATCGGGAACCCAGGAGCCAGACCTGGGGCACCGTTTCCGACTCTTCCGGCGCCGCGAGGACCTCGTTGAACGGATGGTCATCGGGTTGGGTGTGATTCAGGTAGTTGATTACGTCCCGCACCTGCTGAGGGAAGTGACGGACGTCCTTCGGCATACTGGGATAGGCCAGGGCCGCCGCAGTAATCTGGTCGCTGCCGGGGGCGCGGCCAATGCCCAGGTCAATTCGGTCCGGGTACAGCGAGTCCAGGATCCGAAAGGTTTCGGCCACTTTGAGGGAGCTGTAGTGAGGCAGCATCACGCCGCCGGAACCGACGCGGATGCTCTTGGTGTGCGCCGCGATCTGGCCCACCATGACCTCGGGAGCGGTGCCCGCGAAGTTGGGCAGGTTGTGGTGCTCGGCCACCCAATAACGCTGGTAACCCATTTGTTCGGTGGCGACCGCCAGTTGGATGGTTTCTCGAAGAGCGACACCGGCGTTGCTACCCTCCCGCATTGGCGATTGGTCGACCACGCTCAGTTGCAGTTTTTGGCTCAAGTGATCCCCCTGGGTTGTAGGTGCGTCAGATGCTGCCCAGCAGCGCGGTATCCGACGCCGGTATTTTTAGTATCAAGAAAGCTCGTCTTGTCGGCAGGGGCCGGCTGGCATATTATAATAACGCCCAACGGAGAAAGTAGCGGCCTAGAACTCCAGCCACGCGGTGCCGGGCAAAAGGCGCCGGTTGCCGACCAGACAGGTGAACCGCTTTGCTTTTCGATAAAATAATTAAAGCAAAACCGGGGGTGGGAGATACTCCGACAGCCGGGATACCGCTCAAGGGCAGCGGCACAAAGTACCTACTTGAACGCATCGTCAAGTGGGTACTTTTTCTTTTGGCGTCCGTTTCGGTGCTGACTACCGTTGGAATCGTGTCGGTGCTGCTGTTCGAGGGCGTGCGGTTCTTCACTTCGGACTTTTACGAGCAGCGGCCGACGGAACGGGTGGCTACCAGCGAAGCCGAGGGCCAGAACGGCGCGGCGCCCGGCACGTTGGCCCCCGGGATCATTCCCCGGGTGGAGGTCCGGGCTACCACCGACTCGCTGATCTACGTGAACTGGGAAAAACCCACCCCGGGACGAGAAGTCACCGGATACGAGGTGTCCGTCCTGCCCAGCCTCAATACCGACCTTTCGGACTGCGCCAATCTGGCGGCAGATCAGACCTCCTGCGTGATCGCCAACGCGGCGCCGGGCCGCTCGCACAAGGTGACGGTGGCCGCGCTGGCCGGTCCCGGCGAGGGAGTGGGCCTGCAAACCGAATCCTTCAGCGTGCCCGAAGAGGTGAAATGGCACCGGTTCCTGACGGACACCAAATGGCGGACGCTGTTGGTTCCGCGGTCCTACGGCATCTGGCCGCTTCTGGTGGGCACCACCATGATCGCCGTGCTGGCGATGGTGGTGGCAGTGCCCCTGGGACTGCTGAGCGCGATCTTCCTGAGCGAGTACGCACACCCGCAAGTTCGGGCGATCACCAAGCCGATATTGGAGGTGCTGGCCGGTGTCCCAACGGTGGTGTACGGGTTCTTCGCGCTGTTCTTCATCACTCCGATCCTGCGCTCATTCAGCGACGACGTTGGCATCTTCAACGCGCTGTCGGCCGCCATCGTGATGGGCGTGATGATCATCCCGATGGTCTCCAGCCTCAGCGAGGACGCGATGCGGGCGGTGCCTAACGCGCTGCGTGAAGGCGCCTACGCCCTGGGAGCAACCAAGGTTGAAGTGGCCACCAAGGTGGTGCTGCCCGCCGCCCTGTCGGGCATCGTGGCCGCGTTCATCCTGGCGATGTCCCGGGCGATTGGCGAAACGATGATCGTTTTCATCGCTGCGGGACAAAACGACAGCCTGACCTTCAACCCGCTGGATCCGGTGAACACCATGACCGGCTTCATGGCGACCACAAACTTCAGCGACAACGCAATCCCGGGGACTGCACAATTTCAGGCGCTGTTCGCCGTGGGCATAACGCTGTTCATCATCACCCTCGGCATGAATCTGATCAGCCAGTTCGTCGTGTCCAAGTTCCGCGAGGTGTACGAATAATGGCAGCAGGAATTGACGGCAATTACAACCAGCGGCTGGCCCACCGCAAACGACGCGCCTCGCTTTTCTACGGCGTTTGCGTGGCGGCGGTGATCCTCGCGCTGTTGATGCTGGTCGCGCTGCTTTACAGCGTGATCTCAGAGGCCGTGGCGTGGCTCAACCTCGACGGTACATCGATCAAAACACTGCTGACGGAAATACCGTCCAGCAAGGCGGTGAATTCCGGGCTGTTCCCGGCGATCGTGGGCACCCTGTGGGTCATGGGAATCTGCGTGTTTGTATCCTTCACCGTAGGCGTGTCCGCAGCCATATACCTTGAGGAATACTCCGGCGGCAGTCGCCTCGCTGAATTGATCCAGATAAACATACAGAACCTGGCCGCAGTACCGTCCATCGTGTACGGCATCCTGGGCCTGAGTATTTTCGTTGTGCTGTTTTCGATGGGGAAAAGCACTTTGGCTGCCGGGCTCACGCTGGCGTTGCTCATCATGCCCGTCGTGATCGTGTCTTCGCAGGAAGCGATCAAGGCAGTGCCGTCATCAATACGGGAGGGCGGGTTCGCGCTGGGCGGAACCCGATGGCAGGTGATCCAGCGCCTGGTGCTGCCGCAGGCCATGCCAGGTATCCTGACGGGAATCATCCTGGCGGTGAGCCGCGCGATGGGAGAGGCGGCGCCGCTGGTGATCATGGGCGCGCTGTCCTTCGTGCCGTTCGCGCCGGCCAGCCCGCTGGACCGTTTCACCGTGCTGCCAATCCAGATCTACGTCTGGATATCCAAGCCGCAGGAAGAGTTCCACCACCTGGCGGCCGCCGGTATCGTGGTGCTGTTGATCATGCTTTTGGGGATGAACGCGTTCGCAATCATCCTGCGAAACCGGTTACAGAAGAATCTACGGGGGTAAAACGGAATGGCTACAACCTCAATGGCAACCCGTCCCGCCGTCCGCGCCATCAACGTCGGGGTCTATTACGGCTCAAACAAGGTGATTGAGGGCGTGACCATGGACATGCCGGAGCACGAGATCACGGCCATAATCGGGCCCAGCGGGGCGGGCAAGAGCACCCTGTTGCGCTGCATCAACCGGTTGAACGACCTGATCGAAATCTTCCGCATGGAAGGCGAGATGTGGTTCGGGGATTTCAACCTGTACGCTCCGGATTCGGATCCAACGCAAATCCGGTATCGCATTGGTATGGTGTTCCAACGGCCGAACCCATTTCCGAAGTCGATCTACGACAACATCGCCTTTGGTCCACGGATCAACGGATTCAAAGGCAAAATGGATGATTTGGTGGAGCAGTCCCTGCAGGGCGCTGCGTTGTGGGACGAAGTGAAGGATCGGCTGAAGGAGTCGGCGCTTTCGCTGTCCGGCGGTCAGCAGCAGAGGCTGTGCATTGCCCGGGCGCTGGCGGTGGAACCCAGCGTGATCCTCATGGACGAACCCTGTTCGGCCCTGGACCCGATCGCCACGTTGGCCATCGAAGAACTGATGCAGGAACTCAAAAAAACCTATAGCATCGTGATCGTGACGCACAACATGCAGCAGGCCGGCCGGGTGTCCGACAAAACCGCCTTCCTGATGCCGGACGAAAACCGCGTGGCGCATCTCATCGAATTCGACGACACGCGTACCATGTTCACCAACCCCAGCGACGAGCGTACCGAGGCATATATCACCGGCCGTTTTGGCTAACCACCCGGGCGAAAGCCCGGCGTTTTGAGGTTCACCCAAAGGGGGTGTCAAATGCTGAGATCAGATTACGAACGCGATCTGTCGAGCTTGCAGGCCGACCTGAGGGAAATGGCAACGCACGTCGAGCAGGCGACCCGCCGCGCCCTCAACGCGCTGGAAAACCAGGACCTCGAGCTGGCGCAGCAGATCATCGACGAGGATGACCATATCGACCGGCTGCAGGACGCCCTGGAAGACAAGTGCGTTACGCTGATGGCGACGCAGCAGCCGATGGCCATCGACCTGCGGGCATTGATGTCGGCGGTCCACATCGGGGTGGAGCTGGAGCGGATGGGGGACTACGCCGAGGGCATTGCCAAGATCTGCCTTAGGATCGGCGACCAGCCGCTGCTCAAGCCGCTGATAGACATCCCCCGGATGGCGGACCGGGCGCTGACCATGCTCGACGAGAGCCTCCAGTCGCACGCCAACCGGGATGAATGGCTGGCGCGCAAAGTGTGCCAGGATGACGATGCGGTCGATGATTTGTACGACCAGATCTACAGGGAACTGCTGACGTACATGCTGCAGGACCCGCGCAATATCGAGCGGGCCACCTACCTGCTTTGGGTAGCCCACGACCTGGAACGGATCGCCGACCGGGCCACCAACATTGCGGAACGGGTCATGTGGCTGGTTTCCGGGCACACGGTGGGAACCGGAAGCATGAAATCCGACCGGTCCCTGCGCTGATCCGCCCGAGTCGGCAAAGCCCGAAATCCGCCGAATCCGGCAAAAATTCCCTCGTTGACAATTCCCGACCTCGACAGTATAGTTTTCGCAAATGCATAGTACTTGCAAAACCATTTGCATCTGCACATGTACCTGTCCCCCGACAGCGGGGGCAGGCAAAACCTGATTAACAACTACAGGTCCGCACCTGCGCCCACCGATTTTGCCGCGCGGCAACGGTGGGTTTTTTATTGCCAGAGCTCGGAGGAGGACACCTTGACCAGCCCAGCGCAAATTCCCAACCAGGAAGACATCCACGAATCGAGTATGCGGCTGGCTGCCGATGCGCCAGCGATCATCCCGTTCATGGAGGACGAGATACAGCGGTTCGACGCGGAGGTCGACCGATTCCGTACGGGAGAATTGGACAACACCGTGTTCACACCCTTCCGCCTGCGCCAGGGCGTGTACGGGCAGCGTCAGGCGGACGTGCAGATGATCCGGGTCAAACTGCCCGGCGGAATAATATCGGCGGACATGCTGGACAGCTTCGGCGACATCACTGAGAAATACGCGCCGTTGCAGAAGGGGCACATCACCACGCGGGAGAACATCCAGATACACCACATCCCGCTGGAGCAAACCTCCGAAGTGCTGCGCATCCTCGGTAGCGTGGGCCTGTCGACCCGCGAGGCGTGCGGGAACACGGTCCGCAACGTCGTTGGCCCTCCCACGGCCGGCGTAAGCCCTGAAGAGGTGTTTGACCCCACGCCCTATCTGACCGCCTACGTCCGTTTCGGCGTGCGCCATCCCATCACGCAGAACTTCCCGCGCAAGTTCAAGTCCGCGTTCACCGGCAACGACCAGCGCGACGAAGTAGCCGCGGCGATCCAGGACCTGACATTCGTGTCGCAGTTCAAGGAAGTGGACGGCGAGCAGCGCAAGGGTTTCAAGGTCTACTGCGGCGGCGGCACGTCGATCATGCCGCGGCTGGCCAAGCCGCTGTACGAGTGGGTGTCGGAAGACGACTACCTGCGAGTGGCCCTGGCGGTCTGGACGGTATTCAACAACGCCGACATTCTGCGCAAGAACCGCATGATGGCACGCCTGAAGGTCCTGATCGACAAGATCGGCCTGGACGAATTTCGGGACATGGTGGACGCCGAACTGGCCAACATCGGGCCGATCGATTTCCGGCCGCTGATGACCGCCGAGGATATCCAGCACGAAGAGCCGCCGGCACAACCGTCCACCGGGAACGGCGACCACAGCGAACCTGAATACCAGGCCTGGATACAGTCCAACGTGGAGGCGCAGCGACAGGATGGCTACCACGTAGCCCACATCAAAATAGTGCGCGGCGACCTCACGCCGGAACAATTCCACGGGCTGGCCGACATCGTACGGAAGTACACCGGCGGCAAGGCGCGCACCACCCAGGAGCAGAACCTGGTGCTGCGGTGGGTTCCCACGGGCCACCTGCACGACGTCTGGACAGCGTTGAAGTCCCTGGACCTTGGGGAGGCTGGCCATAGCCACATCAGCAATGTGGTTTCCTGCCCGGGAACCGACAGCTGCAAGTTGGGCATCACCGCCTCCATGGGCCTGGCGCAGGCGCTGCGCACCGAGATGGCGGGCTGGAACGGCCTGTCCGAGGACAAGGGCGTGGGCGACATCCGCATCAAGATGAGCGGTTGCCCCAACGGCTGCGGCCTGCACCACATCGCCAACATCGGCTTCCACGGAGCGGCGGTCAAGGGAGCGGAAGGGCAGCAGATTCCGGCTTATGAACTGTTCCTGGGCGGCAACTACGGCGACAACCAGGTGGAAGACTCCCGCATCGGCACCCGGGTGCCACGGGTCAAGGTGCCGGCCAAACTGGTTCCGTCGGTGTTAAAAGACATCGTTAGTTATTACAAAGACAACCGCGCCAACGATGCCGAGCGGTTCAACGACTTCCTGGACCGGGTTGGTCTTGAAGATATGACCGCGGTGGCGGCCAAGGCCCAGGAGATCGGGCACGAGGCCGAAGGCGGCGGCGAGATGTACTTCGACTGGGAGCGCACCAACCAGTACGTGCTGGAGCGCGGCGAAGGGGAGTGCGCCGTTTAGCGGCTTTGCGACGTCCCAATGGCGAAAGCATCTCTGAACGGCAGAGTGCTGGCCTTCGTCGAGGCCCGGATGCCCGACGAAATGGCCAGCCTCATCCGGCGGCACGGAGGCGTGCCCGTCGGTGCGCCGGTTATGCAGGAACATTACCTGCAGGATAGCCCGCAAGTGCAGCGGGCTATCCTGGACGTCTGCGAGGAGCGCGTGGACACCGCCATCTTCCTGACCGGAGTTGGCGCCAGCGCGATGATGGGCATCGCGGATGGCATGGGCCGGCTGGCGGAATTCGAAGAGGCCCTGCGCAAGATCACGGTGGTGGCTCGCAGCCCGAAACCGGGACGAATTCTGCGCCGCCACAAGATACCCATCGACATCATGCCTCCGGAGCCGTACACCTCCCGCGACCTCATCGCCGCGATGCGGGACCTCGAGCTCGAAAGCAAGCGGGTGATTTTCCAGCGCTACGGCGGCCCGGACTCCGAGCTTCCCACCTACCTGAGGGAGCAACGCGCCGATTACGAAGAGCTGACGCTATATGACTGGGGTTTGCCCGACGACACCGCGCCGGTGGTGGACCTGATCGACCGCATGGCGGAAGGTGAAATCGACGCCCTGGCTTTTACCAGCCGGCCGCAGGTGCCGAACCTGATGACCATCGCCGCCGACTCGGGGCGCGAAGAGTCCCTGCGGGGAAGCCTCGGCGGAACCGTGACAGTGGCCTCGGTGGGCCCGGTATGCACCCGCAAGTTGCAGGAGCTCGGCATCGGGGTGGACGTGGAGCCGGAGCACCCTCACATGGGCAACCTGGTGATGGCGGTGGCGGAGTATTTCGGCGAAGGGGCTCATTGAAACCATTTGAGCGAACGGATGAGAAAACCATCTGCCTATGAAGTTAGTCACCGGCTTCCTGTCCGCTACTTAGCAGGCTTCACGCAGAATCCCAGCGGCACTTCGAGGATCCCTGCTCCTACGCTTTCGTATTGGTAAGGATTTGGTGCCATCGCGGCGTAGACGGTTACTATATCGTCCACTAGCACTCTACCTTCGTCCCTGAAGCATTTCCAAGTGTCGGACCCGATCACGACGTGATGTTCGTAACCACCGCTTGGAATAATCCACACGTCTATGAAGCCGCTAGAATCAGTGTTGACGTCAGCAACGGTTCCTTGAAACCGTAGGCATTCAAGCGCGTACTTGTCCGGGTTGCGCAACAATTCCCGTCGCGGAGGAGCGTCCAGGCAATCCGCTACGCGATATACCGGAGTGGGCGTTGGTGGAATGGGCGTGTTGGTAGGAGGTGGTGTTTCGGTGGGGGGAACTGTCGCGACCGAGCCGCAAGCCACTGAAACTGCGAGGACAATTAACACCATTGAAAACCGGTCTGCTTTCATTGAATTTCCTCCGATTGCAGGGGAACCCGCCTAGTATTTGAACTCCTCGCGGACCGGACTGAATATGTCCAGCGCGACGGCTTTGGTTCCCTGCCCCTTGGCATAGTGCTCAACGTCGCCGGGGATGATGTACATGTCGCCCGGCTTGAGGACACGCACCTCGCCTCCGATGCCCATCTCAAGCTCGCCCTCGACGATGATGCCGCCCTGCTCGTGGGGATGGGTGTGCAGCGGCACCAGGGCGCCGGCCTCTACCTCCACCAGGGAAAAGAGCATCTGGGCGCCCCAGAAGGTGCGGGTGCGGGCGCCTTCCGCCAGTTCTTTGTAGCCACGGCCCTCGGGGCTGAGGAAGTAGTCGCTCATGGTGTGGTCTCCTTGTTGGGCGGGTCCATAGGGACTGGATTCCGGCGTGCGCCGGAATGACGTTGCAACAAGCGGGGTCAGTCGAACCCCTGTCGTTTTTCCTTGAGGCTGGTGAACCGTCCGCCGTGTCCGATGACCAGATGATCCAGGAGTTCGATGTCCATGAGTTTCCCGGCGGCGGCCAGGTCGCGGGTTACGCTGATGTCCTCCGGGCTGGGCGTCGGGTCACCGGACGGGTGGTTGTGGGCCACGATGATGGAAGGGGCGTTCTCCCGGATGGCCGGTCGCAGGACCTCGGCGGGGCGTACGGCGCTGCTGTTCACCGTTCCGATATAGATTGTACGGCGAGCAACCACCTGATTCCTGGTGTTGAGCAGCAACACGACCAGGTTCTCCTGAACCAGTTGCTCCATCTCCGCTATTAGCAGGCTGGCCGCGTCCTGAGGACAGGATATCCGGGCACGTTCCTCCGGGGCAAGCGAAGCGATACGGCGGCCGAGTTCCAGCGCGGCCATGATCTCGCTGGCCTTGGCGTGGTTGAGGCCACGCTGTTCACACAGCTCCGAGTATCCGGCGCGGGCCAACCCGGCAAGGCCGTCGAACTCGGCGAGAACGCGCATGGCGACGCTGATCGCGTTCTCGCCGGCGACGCCGGAACGCAACAATATCGCGACCAGTTCAGCGTTGTTCAGGTAACGCGCACCGTGCTCCCGCAGGCGTTCCCGGGGACGCTCGCATGGCGGAAGGTCCAGTATGGTCGGTTGGTAAGAAACCGTAGCGTCGCGCCGAGGGGAGACGCGTTCATCCGCGTGATCTGCGTCGGGTTCCACCGCAGTATCAACCCGATCCAGGTCCGATGCAGGGTGGCTGACGGGCGCGCCGGCGATGATGCGCTCGAGTTCGGAGCGGAAGGCATCGAGGTCGGCAGGTTCGGCCGGTGGTCCGGCAACAGTCATCGTCGTCTCCGTCATACGAGATTGGCCGCGGCCAGTCTAAATGGAAGCCACGCGGGCGCGCCATCGCTCGGTGTCAGCAATTGACGGGACGGATCGCCCGCAGACGGGACGCGGGACCCGGCCTAATCGACCTGTGAGCTGCTAATCTTGCGGTACACGCGTACCGCGTTCGCCGACAACGTGGATGCGACCCTGCTCGTACTGAACGCGCGAGGCCGATCGGGGAGGAACTCGGCCGCGCCCAGTTCTTCGACCGCCGCGAGCGTGCGGCCGAGGCCAACTTCGATGGTGCGTCGGCTGGCCTCATCGCTGAGATCCAGGCTCCCGCACGTGAAAATCGGACCGATCAGGCAGCTCAACATGACACTGCGATATTCGCGCCAGCAGTCCTCAAACGAGTAACCGTGGACCCCCGCAGCAACGATGGCATCGTGGTATTCGCCGATGGCATCGCGTTCAATCACGCGACGGGTTTCGCGCGTGACGCTGGTGGACAGGAAATATGTTATGTCTCGCAGACCGGAATGCAAGCCGCAGTTTTGCCAGTCGATCGCCACGACGTCACCCGAACCCTGCGCATCGAAAAAGAGATTGTCCAGTCTGAAATCGCCATGCGTGAAGCTCCTGGGTCCGCGGGACATTTGGACGAGGTGATCGGCAATCCGGGCGCCATACATCTCAGCGAGACGACGGGTTTCGGGAGTGAACAGGCCTCCGAATCGGCCGAGGGCGGGCGCCAGGTTGAACATATAGCCGAGCTGGGTCAGGCGTCGGTATTTTTCCGTGTAGTCCGGGATGCCTGACAAAACGGGCTGGTTGAGGTTGTTCCAGTAGCGGCCGTGCATCCTGGCGACCGCGCGAACGGCGGAGATTGCCTGTGCCGAGTTGGCCCCGTCCAGCTGCGAAACCGACTGCAAATCCGTCAGGTCTTCGAACACCATCGCGAACCGATGGCTGATGGGAGCGACATCCAGGTAAAACACCTCAGGGGACCGGATACCCGCCAATGGAGCGATTCGCTGGTAGAAGTCGTACTCCCGGCGATACAGTTTGAGGATCCGCGCGACCCGGAACGTTTTGCGATCCTGGCTGTGAAGTTTGACGATCACGCTGCACGGCGGCTCTGGAGCTACTGAAGCCCAGGCCAGGCGGCAACGTACAACTGTGCTGAACAAACCGCGGCCGGAACCGACGGGTTCGATGCGAACGGATTGCAACTGCGAAGGTTCGAAACCGCGTGCGCGTGCCAACGCCTGCCGGAGCCAGTCGACCGTTATGTCGTGTGGGCCGGACGGTATGGCAGGACCGATAGGCACACTGGCGATACGCGGGGCCGCTCCTTTTCTTATGGAGAGGCGCCGCCGGCCAAAAACTCCACAGCGTCCAGGTCCTCGATGGCCGTCAGGGTACGCGTCAGCATTGCGTCGGCCAATTTCCGGCCCTGGGCATCGCTGAAATCGAGTTGCCCTCCGGCGATTATCGGGGTCTGAAAGCAGCTGAGGATATTCTGACGGTAGCTGCGCCAGCATTCTTCGGGCGAAAGATCCGTCGCCCCGACGCTCCGTACGATGTCGTGATACTCGGCCACCGCCTCGGCCTCGACCGCCCGGCGAACCTCGACGGGGACGCTGGAGGAGAGGAAGTAGGCCACGTCGTACAGCCCGCTACGCACCCCGCACACCTGCCAATCAACGACGGCGAAATCATCACTTCCGTCGGCGCTGAAGAACATATTCCCCAGCCTGAAATCGCCGTGGCTGAAAGTCAGCGGGCCGGCGGCAAGCGCGTCCGTGTGCTCGATGAGATGCTCTCCATACTCCCGGGCCAGCCCCTCCATCCGGGGGGAGAACAAACTTCCAAAACGTTCGAAAACGACCGCCAGGCTGGCCTGGTAAACACGCTGAACGAGACGCCGACGATCCGGGTTCGCAGAGTCGTGGAAGTGGGAAATCGGCGGCCGATCTACCCGGTTCCAATAGGCGCCGTGCATACGGGCGATGGCGCGCAAGGCCGTTTTCGCCTGCGCGGCGCTGGCCCCTGCAACCTGGTCCGCGGTCGTCATGCCGCGAAGGTCCTCCAGAACCAGGACGAACCGATGGTCCCGGTCGTCGAAATCACCGTGGATCAACGCGGGCGAACGTATCTGCGCCTGACGCGCCATCTTTCCGTAGAAGGCGTATTCACGTTCATACAACCGCAGCCGACGGGCAGTCTGAACGGTTTCCGGGTGTGAGCTGTGCAGCTTGACTATTACCGATTCCGGCAAGACGCCGGCATCACCGTGAAAGGACAAATGACAGCGGAGTATGGTTCCGACGAACCCCACGCCGGCGCCGATGTTTTCCACGGACACGGCCTCGATGCCCTCCGCACCGGCCAGACCGCCGGCGGCCAACGCCTGCTGCATCCAGGCAGCGGTTATGTCCTCTGCGGTTGCAGGTATTGCGGGACGCGATTCCATGGTCCTATTGTACGGGACGGGGACGACAGGGCCGCGGATGGCGCAACCGATTTGGTTGGCTTACGCCGAACAAAACTGCAGGGGCGAATGATCATTCGCCCCTACGGGAATCGCCGCCGGAAGACCAGTCGCCTGCGACCTAGTCAAAGCGGAACTTGGAGAAGGTGCCCTCCTCCTTGGTGATGAACTCAAGCAGGGCCGGGCGGCCGTCGGCGTTGGCCTGCATGGCGCGCTCCATGGCCGGCTTGATCTCGTCCGGCTCAGTGATCTGCTCGGCGTAGGCCCCCAGCGCCAGAGCGACCCGATAGAAGTCGCCGCTGAGGTCCTTCAAACCGTAGCGCTCGACGGCCGTTGGAATCCGGCTGTCGGGGTAAATTGCCATGGTGGAGTTGTTCATCACCACCGTCGTGATGGGAATGTTGGCGCGGACGGCGGTCTCAACGTCCAGACCCACCATACCGAAAGCGGCATCACCCATGAAGTTGATGACCATCTTCTCGGGAGCGGCCATCTTGGCGCCCATGGCCAGGCCCAGACTGTAACCCAGCTGGGTGGACTTGCCCCAACCGATGAAGCTGCGAGGAGCGCGGGCTTCCCAGAAGGGAGACACCTGCTCGCGGGGACTGCCCGACTCGTGCGTGACAATGGTGTTGTCCAGGTCGACGGTGTGCATGATGTCCCAGACCACGCGGTAGGGGTTCAACGGGACCTCGTCGCTGGTGAGGCGAGGCAGCCACTCGGCCATCCACGCTTCGCGGCTGGCGGTGATCTCATCGGTCAGGTCCTGGTTCGGCGCCTGCTGCTGCGCACCCTGTGCCTTTAGTTCATCGATGAATTGCCGCAGGGCCAGCTTGGCGTCTCCAAGGATGGGGTAATCGGTTCGGTGGTCCTTGTTGATGTCCGCGTCACCGTTGGTGAGGTGGATAAGGGTCTTGCCGGCCGGCATGGGAACCGTAAATCCGCTCTTGGTGAAGCTGACGCCCACGCCAAAGACCACGTCGGCGTTGGTCAGGAAACGATGCACGGGGCCGGTCTGACTGGAACCACCCACGCCCAGGGACAGAGGGTGGTTCTCCGGGAAGGCGCTCTTGCCCTCGAGGGTGGTCATCACCGGAATCTGCAGGAACTCGGCCAACTCCATCAGCTCATCGGTGGCCTCGGCGTAGAGGACGCCCTGGCCCGCGTGGATGACCGGGCGATGGGCCGTGAGCAGGGCACGAACGCCACGAGTGATGGCCGCGGGATCGGCGGCGACGCGCATTTTGGTCGGCGGGACGTAATCGAAGTCCTCCTCGCTGATCTGATCGGACACCAGATCGGAGGGGATTTCCAGAAGAACGGGACCGGGCTTGCCGGACCGGAGCTTGGTGTACGCCTGACGGAAGAGCTCCGGAACCCGATCCGCGAAGTTGACGTGGGCGGCCCACTTGGTGATTGTCGAGTAGGCTTGCACGGGATGGAAGTTCGGTTCCACGCCCAGGCGATTCCTCGCGACGCCGGCTGGCAGCACGAGAATCGGCACGGAGTCGGCATAGGCCTGAGCGACGCCGCCGAAGGAGTTCTCGGCGCCGGGACCATTCTGGGCGAGGAAGATGCCGATTTTGTTGCCGTTGGTAATCCGGGAAAAGCCGTCGGCCATGTGCACGCCGGTGCGTTCCTGCCGACAGACAACCGGGCGAATTCCGGCGATGGCCGCCGCCTCGATGAGCGGGTTAGAGGGCATGACAGCGATCCAGTCCACGCCTTCCATCTTCAATACGTTAGCTACAGCGGTGACTCCGTCCACAGTGGGGTTCCTCCAATATTGGCGCTTGCACGAATGTGCAGGATTTCAGGATAGTGATTCAGCCGATTTCGTTCAGGAAATCGTCCAGGGCAGCGTTGAATTCGTCCGGCTTTTCCACCATCGGGAAATGGCCGGCGTCTTTCATCTTGATGAGCTTTGATCCGGGGACAGCGCGGTGGATCTCCTCCTCGTAGTCGCCGGTGGACAGGGGATCGTCGACGCCCCGGATCAGCATCAGGGGAGATTCAAGGGTGTGGATCCGGTCCCGCACGTCGAAACGGTCGATGACCACGAGGTCACTGTGCTGGGCCACGGGTCCCACCTCGCGGTGTCGCTGCAACAGGTGGGCGCGAAGGTCGGGCTCCACGAAGTGCATGATGCCGTCCATCATGCCCAGCCACTTCTCGTAGGTCGCCTCGTCCTCGGCGGCGTCAAGGCGAAACTGCAAGTCCTGGGGACGTCGCACCTTGGGGCGCATGGCGATGGTCATGAGGGCCAGGCCTTTGACCTCTTCAGGGTAATCCAGGGCATATTGCAAGGCGACGCAGGCGCCCAGGGTGAACCCGCTCAAAACCAGGTCGCGGTGGTGTCCGCGAGCATGCAGCCAGCCGCGCAGCCATTCGGTGTAGCGTTCGACGCTGCTGCACGGGGCGCCATCCAGGTGGCCGGGCAGGTTCGGAGCCAGGCTGTTCGGATAATGGTAGAGCTGGTTGATGTAGGAGTCTGCGCAACCGCCGGCGCCGGGGCCGTGGATGAAAACAATCTGGGTCATGGAAACCTGCGAAAGACGGCCCTGCGGGCCGGGTGCCGGCATTCTAGGGTGCGGCGGCTATGGGGTCAAGGCAACGGGCGATGGGCGATGGGTCAGGGCCCGTGGAAAGTAATGGGCTTCTTTGGTTTCCGCTCATCCTGAGCCTGTCGAAGGATGCTGCCCTTGCAGGAGTCGTGGTTCGACAAGCTCACCATGAGCGGGAGGACGGACTTTGCACAGGCCCTGGCGATGGGTCAGCTGCCGGACCAACCGGTGACACGCTCGGGGATGATGCGGATCACCGGGTTGCCGTCGAGAGGCATGTTTCGATATTGAGGATACTTTTCGCGCAGTTTGGCGATGGCCGCCGGCGGTTCGGGCCCGTGTTCGACCAGTTCCGCCTTCCCCTGGACCAGCAGATACCAGAGCCGGGTCCAGTCCTCGTCGTAATGGTCGATGACCAGCGAGACCTGCGGATTGGACAGTATGTTGCGCACGCGGCGCAGGCCAGTGAGGCTCCCGCGCTTGGGTTTGGCGTCGAGAACCGAGTAGATGTGCCGGCCGTCATAAGCGAAGCAGACCGGGATGACGTGAGGCCGGCCATTGCCGTCGGCGGTGGCCAGGTGCCCCACCGGGGTTTCGGACAGGCGCGCCGCCTGCTGCGGGGTCAGGCTAACCACCAGTTGCCTCCGGGTTGCGCAGGCCCGCGATGATGCGGGGGATGCGATCCAGCAGGTCGCTGGCGATGACTCCGGCGCTGCCGGATTCGGAGCGCACCTGCTCTGCTGCCGTGCCGTGGAGGAACCCGCCCAGACGCGCGGCGTCATATGGAGCGAGACCCTGGGCCATCAGCCCGCCGATGATGCCGGTTAGCACGTCACCGGTACCGCCGGCCGCCAGCGCCGGATTGGCGAAGGGAAGGATGCAGCCTGGTCCTTCCGGTGAAGCGACTATGCTGTGGGCTCCCTTGAGCAGCACCGTCTGGCGCCAGTCCGCCGCCGATTTGCTGGCGGCGCCGATGCGATCAGTCTGCACCTGCGGGGTCGACATCCCGGTAAGGGTTGCCATCTCACCCGGATGTGGCGTGAGCACGGCGGAAGCGCGCAAGCGGTACTCCCAGTTGAGGCAGCGGGAAAGGTTGTTCAATCCGTCAGCGTCAATGACCACCGGCAGCAACGGCGCATCTCCGCCTCTCAACAGGAGACGAGCCATCAGGGTTGTGGTACCGGTCGACCAACCCATACCACAGCCCACGGCCAGCGCCGAGAAGTTGTCGATCCGCTGCCGTATCACGTCGGCGGCGGAAGGATCGATGCGTCCGTCGGCGTCTTCAGGGAGGGGTAGGTGGATGGTTTCCGTGAGTCGGGAGGCGGCGACGCGATACACCGATTCGGGGGCCGCGAGGGTCACGAGGCCGGCGCCGGCGCGGTGAGCGCCCCGGGCGGCCAGCACAGCGGCGCCGACAAAATTGCGAGAACCCGCGACGATCAACAGATGGCCGAAGGTTCCCTTGTGCGCGGTCAGGGGCCGGGCGGGAAGCAGGGCGCGGGCCGACTCTGAGTTCATCCACTCGGTGGGCAGATCAGCGTTGGCCGCGGCGGAAACCTCGGCCGGCAGGCCGATGCCAAGCACGGTTATGCGTCCGGCGAAGCCAGCCCCCGGGAAATTCGCGATGCCGTACTTGGGGTGGCAGAGAGCGAGGGTTTCGTCGGCGATGATTGTGCGCGGGTCAGCGTCTCCGGTGTCGGGGTTGACGCCGGTGGGTAGATCCACGGCGATGACGGGGAGAGCCGGCCGACCCGAACGGATTTCGTTGACCAGAGACGTCACATCTCCAACGAGGCCGTCCAGGGGACGATAGCGGCCGGCCCCAAGGATTGCGTCGACGACCGAGTCGCAACGGCGCAGCAAATCGCCCAGGTTGGACAGTCCGTCATCGTCGGCCGCATCGTGCACCGCGATACCGTAGGCGAGGGCATCGGTCATCTTCGGATCATCCGCCGGGCGTCCGCGCACGATGTAGCAGAACACATCGGCGCCCCAGCGGGCCAGGTGCCGGGCGAGGACGAGGCCATCCGCGCCATTGTTGCCGGGTCCGACCAGGACGACGATTCGGCGGCCGGCGGCTCCGCCCATGCGCTGCCGTGTGCTGTGGGCGCAGGCCAAACCGGCGTTTTCCATCAGCGTGTCGGTGCTCACGCCGGCAGATTCTGAGGCGCCCTCGAGAGCCTGCATCTCGGCGACGGTGACGACCTTGACGGTCATGGCGTGTCAACCGGCAAGGGGAGCAAGATCGTCGCCCCAGAGCGTTGCTCTAGCGGCTTCCACGGATTCCGGGGTGTCAGGGCGCAACGCGACCGCAACGACCATGGCAAACCCGCGGGAATGGGACAGGCTGATGGCAATTTCAGTGACGCCCAACCGCTCGGCGCGACGGCGGGCCCGACCGTGGAGCCGCGCGCTCGGGGCGCCGCTGGGAGCCCGGACTACCTCGACATCGCGCCAGCCGACGCCACGAAAACCGGTGCCCAGGGACTTCATCACGGCCTCTTTCGCCGCGAAACGCGCCGCCAGGTTGGGCGCGCGACCGCGGCAATAGGCGATTTCCCCAGGGGTGAAAACGCGACGCAGGAACCGGTCTCCATAGCGCTCCAGGACACTGGCCACGCGATCGATCTCTATGAAGTCAACACCGGTGGAGAGCATGGGCGATCAGCGACCCGGCTGGATCAATCTCCGTCGTGGCCCCCGATGTGCAGGTCGCCGAGGATGTGGGAAACCGAGTAGGTCCGATTGAGGACGTAAAAATGGATGCCCGGCACGCCATTGGCCCATAGGTCATCGGCCTGGCGGGTGGCATGTTCGATGCCGATTTCGCGCACGGCTCGATTGTCTTCGGAGAAGCGCTCCAGCCGAGCGTCCAGTTGCGACGGGATCGTTGCCCCGCAGAGCGAGGTGAAGCGCCGGATCTGCGGAGTGCTCAAGATGGGCAGCACGCCGGGGATGATGGGGATGGTAATCCCGGCGGCCGCGGCGCGGTCCAGCAGCTCGTAGAAGTAACTGTTGTCGTAAAAGAGCTGGGTGATGAGAAAATCCGCGCCGAGGTCCTGCTTGAGGCGGGCGTACGCGATGTCCGAATCCAGGCTGCTCGATTCGGTGTGACCTTCCGGGTAACAGGCCCCGGCGATGCCGAAGTCGAAATTGGCGCGTATGTGCTCGATCAGTTCGGTAGCATGGGCGAATTCGTCCCCGCTGGGCGGTTCATCTTCGGATCCCGGGGGACGATCGCCACGGAGGGCGATGACATTATCGATGCCGGCCGCCTGGAGGCGCTGGAGCACACCGTGAACTTCTTCCCGTCCCTGGGCAACGCAGGTCAGGTGGGCCATTACTTCCATGTCACCGCGCTGCTTGAGGCTCATGGTGATCTCTTCCGTAAAGGCCCTCGTGCCCCCTCCGGCCCCGTAGGTGACGGACACAAAGTCAGGGGAGAATCGCTGGAGGCGATTGGCGACGTCGACGACGCCGGGGACGCCATCGGCTTCCCGCGGCGGGAAGAATTCGAAGGAAATGGTTCTCCGGTTGCAGAGGATGTCTTTGATTTTCAATCCAATAAATCCAAAACGGCCAACCTAGACATAGGCAGCAATGACATAGGCAGCGATAGTGCAGTGATGGGAAACGCTACGGCGGCGAAGCATCAGAATTCGGGATTTCGCTTTTCCTTGAACGCCTGGATCCCCTCACGCGGATGGCTCGACGTGGCGAACACATGGGTAAAGGTCGCGCCTTCCAAGGCGACGCCATCCTTGAGGGGGAGGTCCTGGCTCCGCCGGGCCAGGGATTTCATCAGACTCAAACCCACGCGGCTCTTGGCGCGCAGGCCTTCGAGAATGGATTCCAGCTCATCCTCGAGGTATTCCGGAGGAGCGGAGCGGAGCGCCAGGCCCCACTCGACGGCTTCTCTGCCGGACAGCCACCGACCGGTGGTCAGCAGCTCCATGGCGCGGGGCATGCCGACTCGTCGCGGCAGGCGCTGGGTGGAGCCGCCACCCGGGATCAACCCGAAGTTGGCGTGCTGGTCACCGATACGCGCGTCCTCGGCGACGACGGCCATGTCACAGGCCATCATCAACTCCATCCCGCCGGCCAGAGCGTAGCCATGCACCACGGCGACGGTCGGGACGGGCATTGCCTCCAGGGCGAAGAACGCGTCGTTGAGGGCGGTCACGTAGTCTGGCAACAGGGACAGGTCGTCGAATACCTGGTCGAAGTACAGCAGGTCGGCGCCGGCGCAAAAGCCGCGACCCTCGCCGCGAACGACCATTACCTTGACGGAAGGATCATCGCTGACGGCGGCGACAGCGTCGGAAAACTCGGCGATCAGATCCGGGTTGAGCGCATTGAGTGCGTCCGGGCGGTTGAGGCAGAGCGTGGCGACGCGGTCTCCCACCGAAAGCGTAATATTGCTATACTCCATTCGATCTCCTGCCTCAGCGTTCCGGTTCCCAGAACCATCAGTGCCCATACTATACCAGACCTATTATCACGTCATTGATGACCCAGCCGGCCACAGCCCACTTGCGGGTAAGGGTGCAACCCAATGCCTCCCGGGCGGAGATCGCAGGCTGGTATGACGGCGCGCTGCGGGTGCGGACCACCGCTTCCCCGGTTAGGGGCCAAGCCAATCGGGCAGTGGCGGAGATGCTGGCGCGTGCCATGGGCATCCCCCAGTCCGGTGTTAGCGTGGTGCGGGGCCGCGGCGCCCGGGAAAAGATTATGGAAATAGTCGGTATCGACGATTCGGAAATGCTGCGCCGCCTGGATGAGTCGATGGCATACCATAAACGGGCGGCGGCGCCCTGCTGACAACAGACAGGTTTGCCAGAACACGGAGCGACCCATGCAAGACAACTTTCGGAACTTCAGCTGGATTTTGCCCGGCGCGCTGGCGGGAGCCATGGGGCCGACGGAACGCCGCCACCTCATCTATCTTGAGCTCAACGACGTCACCGCCATCGTGCGGATGGAAGAGCAGACCATTTCGGGCGAGCCGTGGGGCTTCTACGAATTGTTCGAACCGGTGCCAGATTTCGAAGCTCCGTCAGTGGAGCAGATCGACCGCATCGTCACCTTTGCGGAGCAGCAGATAGAGACCTGGGAACGGCCCACCGTGGTGACATGCGCCGCCGGTATCGGCCGGACGGGAACGATCCTCGCGTCCTACCTGGTCAACACCGGTTGGGAACCCGATGAGGCGATCGACTACATTCGGCAACTGCGCCCGGGATCGATCCAGACCGCATCCCAGGAAGAGGCGGTACGACAGTACGCGGTGTTTGTGAAGGACCGCAACGACAACATGCCCCGCCGGTACCGGTGACCCTCCAGGCGGCTGCCGGCTTACGCATAAAAAACGGGGTCCGCGTTCTGAACGCGGACCCCATTCAAGTCAACCGCTACGGCCACGGATTACGCCGCCAGCAACTCGTCGGATTCCGGCGCAGTGGGTAGATTACCCGGGCCGGCCTGAGTCATCGGGGCGGGATCCGCGGGGATTTCCCGGCTGCACTGCAGGCACTGGCGGTAATCGCCGTAGATGTCGCGGACCTGGCGTACGTCGCCGCCGCAATGGGGGCAGCAGCCCAGGTCCATGCGCCGCCGGCGTACGCCCAGAACAGAGCCTTCCCGGTTCAGTGTGGTCTCCATCATCTCATCTCCTTGACTCAACGGCCCGTGGTGGCCAGCGGTCGCAGGTATGCGTACTCGTTTGCAGGTGGTTCGGTGCCCGGTTGTCGCTACGGTCGAGATGCGGTTTTAAAAGGTTGCGGCCTCGGAGCCAAGTCCGAGGCCGCTGCCAACGGTTGCTTGTGCTCAGGGTTTGGATCAGACCGTGATCTTCTCGCGATGGTGGTTCGGATTCGACGGCATGTCCATGGTTGCCATGGTGGTGGCTGGCGCCGGGCTGGTGGCCACGCGTCGGATTTCGCGGCCGCACTGGGCGCACTGGTGGTAGACTCCGAAGGTATCCCTCATACGGCAAATGTCGCCGCCACAGCGAGGGCATGCCTTGAGCTTCAAAGAATTGCGGGTTAGGGTCTGCATTTCTCCATCCTGTTCGCGATTTTCGCCGTTGTCGTTGCGGCGGGTTGTCAGTTTGCGATTTCAGTTTACCGCTACTGTATTACCGGAGTGTTACGGTAAACCAGTCATTAGCGGCTGAATTAGAATATCAGGTTACGGTTTTCGTAACAAGGGGGTTTTATGGCCAATTTTGGCGAACCGTTGGAGATTCCGCCGGAAATCATGGATGCTGTTTTCCGACAGGCGCGGGATTCATACCCGGCGGAATGTTGCGGATGGCTCAGCGGCCCGGCCAGCGGATTCTCGGTCAGTGCCATCAGGCCAGTCCTCAACGACCAGGCGTCGGGCAACCATCCCACCGCGGCGGAGCGCACTGCCGAATCAGCGTACGTTTTCAGCACCGCCGACCTCCTGGACCTGAACAACAGCCTGGATTCGGACAACCCGGCCCGCATCATCTACCACTCCCATCCCAACGGCCGGGCCTATCTGTCGGAAACGGACCGGACGGTGGCGACCAGCCCGTGGGGGGACGGACCCGCCTATCCTGTACAGCAACTGGTGGTGGGAATCGATGCGGAGCGCGTGGTCGAAGCCGCGCTGTTCGACTGGGATTACGACGCCGGGGAGTTCGTGGAACTTCTGCGGCTTGCCGGAGCTGATATCTAGTGCGACGGTGCGCCCAGCAGGGCGACCCAAACCGCCCCGCCGATGGTGACCAACAGCATGAGCGCCAGGCCGCCCATTATCAGCGGTTGGGGTAAATTTCGACCCCAAAGCAGCACGCCACCCCAAATGATCAACCCAAGAGCGATCACTCCGGCGATGTAGTGTTCGGGATCAGCAGTGTTCACCACCACGCCCTTGCGGTAGAAGAAATCAGCGTACGCCAAAATCGTGATGTTAAAGACGCAACTGCCGTAGACTCCGGCGAACCCCAAGTCGGCCGCCCCAAGGCGCGCAGCGGCGAATGTAGCCGATATTTCGGGCATGCTGGTAACCAGGGCCACGGCCAATATGCCGAGTACGCCGGAGGATACACCGGTCACGTGGGCGATGCGGTCAACGCTCTGGGCCAGCAGCACTCCTGAAACGATGACGCCCAACGACACCAGGATGAACATGATCCAGGCGCGTCGTAGCGTGATGCCGCTTTCGCCGCCGCCCTCGTCATTAGCGGCGGATGGGCGCCTGTTGTACACGATCCACATGCCGACCAGGTAGGCAACCAGGATGATGATGGAAGACAGCCCGACCTGCCAAACATGCACGCCTGAGTTAGCGAACATGGCGACCACCGCGAGTCCCGTGAGGACGGCGGCAAGCAATATGAGATAACCCTGCTCGGGCGCCACCCGTTGCAAAAATCGCTTGCCGCCAAAAAGCAGTGCCACCATACCCAGCGTGAGTATATTGAACATGTTGGAGCCGAGCACGTCGCCCAGGGCCAGCTGTGGGTTATCGATGCGCACCGCAGTGATATTGTTCGACACCTCCGGCAGGGAGGTTGCCAACGCCACCAGGATGCTCCCAACGAACAGACGGCCCCAACCCGTCAGCGACGCCAGCGCGTCTCCATACTTGGCGAGGTAGCCGCCAAGAAAAACCACCGCAACCGCGCTGGCCAAAAATATGGCAACGGCGACGGTAAGGCCGACGCCGGAAAGAACATTCAGCACGGTTGATGCGCTGGATGCCCTAGGCGATCGCGTTGACGATCAGGTCGCCCATCCGAGTGGTCGCCGTTGCCGTGTCGCCTGGAGTGGCGATATCGGCTGTGCGGTAACCCTGCTCCAGCACGGTCTGCACGGCTCGCTCGATGGCTGCGGCTTCCTCGGTGAGGCCTAACGAGTAGCGAAGCATCATGGCCGCGCTGAGGATGGACCCGCAGGGGTTGGCGATACCCTGACCGGCGATGTCTGGAGCGGTGCCGTGAATGGGCTCGTAGAAGCCTGGCGTGCGCGCGCCGGCCTGAGGGACGCCCGACAGGCTGGCCGAGGGCAGCAGTCCCATGGAGGCGGCCAGGATCGCAGCTTCGTCGGTGAGGATGTCACCAAACGTATTTTCAGCGACGATCACGTCGTAGCTGGCCGGCCGCAGGACGATCTGCATGGCGCAGGCGTCGACGAGAGCATGCTCGAGCTCGACTTCCGGATATTCACCGGCCAGACGCGTGGCGGTGGCCCGCCAGAGGCGCGAAGTCTCCAGCACGTTGGCCTTGTCCACCGAGGTCAGCTTGCCGCGACGCCCACGAGCCAACTCGAACCCAACCCGAAGCACCCGCTCGATTTCCGATTCCGAGTAGCGCATGGTGTCTACGCCGACGATGCCCTGAGGCGTTTCGGTACGACCCTTTGGCTGAGCGTAGTAGAGGCCGCCGGTCAGTTCGCGGACCACCACCATGTCCACCCCCTCCAGCACGTGGGGTTTCAGCACGCTGGAGTCGGTGAGTTGTGGATAGACTTTGACGGGGCGGATGTTGGCGAAAACGTTGAGGTGCGCGCGCAGTGCGAGCAGGCCATCCTCCGGCCGCGTGGGAGCGGAAGGGTCGTCCCATTTTGGTCCGCCCACCGCGCCGAACAGGACTGCATCGGCGGACGTGGCCAGATCGCGAACGCCATCGGTCAACGGCGTGCCGTGTTTGTCGATGGATATGCCGCCGACGTCACCATACTCGAGGATGAAGTTGTGCCCGAAGGCGCGGCCCACGGCCTGCATGGTCTTGACGCCCTCAGCGGTGACCTCGGGTCCGATACCGTCGCCGCCGAGCACCGCGATATTGAAATCCATTCTGCCAACGGCTCCCGTCGATAATACGTCCCCGTCAGCCGGGCCTGAAATCCAGGCAAGCGCGGGGCGACCGGTAGTATAGCCTATGGGTAATCGGTCATCAAATCGGAGCGTAGAAACGAGAGGCGCCGAGTGAGCGGACCCGGCCCCCAGTTGACCTCGGTTTGATGAGGACCCCGTCAGCATCTGGCCGGTGCGCCGTGCGTGGACATTGCGATGCTCGGAAGTCGTGAGGTGGGCGAGGATTTCGCGCGCATCGCGTTGACACGCCGGGGTGCACACTTTAAACTGCGAGCATCAGCCAAACCTGCGCTGGCGCGTTTTGTCGCGCCTGAATATGGAGGCCCATCCGCGATGACCACCACTAATAAACAACGGTCTTTGGTCGTAATCCAGTTGGCCGGCGCCAATGACCCGTTGAATACCGTCATCCCCTACGCCGACGGACACTACTACGACTTTCGGCCAAACGTCGGTATTCCCACCGACCAGGTGATCCCGCTGGACGGACAGCTTGGCCTCAATCCCAACATGGCGCCGATCAAGGCCCTGTGGGACGAGGGCAAGGTTGCGATCGTCAACGGCATCGGATACCCCAATCCCACCCGGTCGCACTTCCGCAGCATGGACATCTGGCATACCTGCGAGCCGGAAAAGATCGCCACCGAGGGCTGGCTGGGCCGCGTGATTCGCGACCTCGACCCCGCCGGACAGAACGTGATCACCGGCGTGAACTTCGGGCGCGGCCTTCCCCGCTCCATGGGCGCCTCCGGTGTCCCCGTAGCCTCCGTGGGCAACCTCGAGACCTATGGTCTGTTCCCCGATGTGGAAGAGGAGCGCATCCGCGGGCTGTGCCTGGACGCCTTCGGCAAGATGTACGGCGGGTCTATCCAGGACGCGGTGATGGACTACCTGGGACAGACCGGCCGCGACGCGCTGAAGGGCGCGGATATCCTGCGCACCGCTCCGGAGCAGTATTCCTCCGCGGTGGAGTACGCGGAAAACCCCATCGCCCAGTCCCTCAAGAACGTGGCGCAGGTGATGACCGCCGATCTGGGCACCCGCATCTATTACACCCAGCACGGCAGTTTTGACACCCACGGCGACGAGGTCAAGGTGCATGGCGGGCTGTGGACCCAGGTT
The DNA here is from genome assembly GCA_002238825.1 of SAR202 cluster bacterium bin87. Taxonomy (GTDB): domain Bacteria; phylum Chloroflexota; class Dehalococcoidia; order Lucifugimonadales; family UBA3495; genus Bin87. The sequence goes on from MPNC01000005.1 coordinate 243,728, forward strand.
TCCGGCGCCATCAGCGACTTCCTGGCCGATCTCGACGAGCACGGCCGCGGTGACGACGCAATCGTGCTGGTGTGGACCGAATTCGGGCGCCGCATCCGCGACAACGGCACCGGCACCGACCACGGCTCCGGCGGAACCGCCTTCATCATCGGCAACCCGGTCAACGGCGGCTTCTACGGGCAGTACCCGTCCCTGGCCGAGCGCGACCACCTGGACGGCGACCTGCACTGGAACAACGATTTCCGTTCCACCTACTCGACCATCGCCGACAAGTGGCTGGGCCTGGACCCGGTCCCGATTGTCAACGGCCAGTTCGAGCAGTGGGACTTCGTCGGCAACTAACCCAACCGGTCGCCCCAATAATTTGGAACAGAACTTGCGGAGGCAATTATGAGCAATGCCGATATTGCCCTGATGGCTCACCTGATGCGTCGGGCCGGCTTCGGCGCAACCCGCGATGAGCTGGAGCAGCTGGTCGAACAGGGTTACGAAAACGTCGTTGAGAACCTGATCAATCCGGGAGATCCTGGCGTGATGCCCGACGACGTGATCCGAAGGTACCACTCGGAAATGGCCGAGATGCGCGAGCTGAACAGCGCCGGCGCATACTGGATGTACCGGATGGTCACGACCCGAAACCAGTTGGAAGAGAAGCTGGCCCTGTTCTGGCATGGCCTCTTCGCCACCGGCTACTCCAAGTTGAACCAGGCCAGCGCGCTGGTCAACCAGATCAACACCTTCCGTCGCCACTCCCTGGGTTCCTACAAGACGATGCTGGTGGAACTGTCCAAGGACCCGGCCATGATCATCTGGCTGGACAACCACGACAACCACCACGACAACATCAACGAGAACTACGGGCGGGAGTTGCTCGAGCTCTTCTCCATGGGCGTCGGCAACTACACGGAAGACGATATCAAGGAGTGCGCGCGCGCGTTCACCGGCTGGACGCTGGGGAACGTCGAGTACATGTCCACCCGCGCCAGCCGCGACTCCATCTGGCCGTACAGCCGCATCAACTGGCACTTTAACTACCGCGACTACGACCATGACGACGGAGAGAAGACCTTCCTGGGGCACACGGGCAACTTCAACGGTGAGGACATCATCGACATCATCGTGCAGCAGGAAGCCACGGCACGGTTCATCTGCACCCGCCTGTTCCAGTTCTTCGCCGCCGACGAGGTGGACGAAGCCGGGGAATCGGTCATCAATGACATGATGGCCTCCTACTTCGACTCCGAGTACGAAATTCGCTCCGTCATGCGGACGATGTTCAACTCGGACTACTTCAGGTCGGAGGAGGCGCGATTCGCCCGTGTCAAGGGACCGGTGGAATTGGTGGTGGGCGCGGTCCGCATGGCCGGCACCTACCAGGAACCCACCTTCGGGGCAGACCAACTGGCCCGCCAGACCATGTACATGGGCCAGGGCATCTTCCAGCCGCCCAGCGTGGAGGGCTGGCACGAGGGCGCCGAGTGGATCGACAGCGGCGCGCTGGTGGAACGCGTGAACTTCGTGGGCAAGGAACTCGGCGATCCGGGCAACCCGGGCGTCAAAGCGATCATTGACCGGATGGCCCGACAGGGCCAGGGCATCCTGTCGCCTGAGGAGCAGGTCGCCGCGTGCGCGGACCTGCTCGGACCACTGGAACTGTCCGAATCCACCGCCACGTCGATCCGGGAGTTCGCCAGCGAGCAGGGACCTGCCGACCTCCGGGATGGCTCGCGCACCGAGGCTGACGAGCAGCGCATCGCCAACCTGTTGCGTCTGCTGACTGCCACGCGAGAATACCAACTGGCGTAGCGTCGGCTACAACACCTAGCGGACGATTGCAGGGGCGAATGTTTATTCGCCCCTGATCAAAAGAGGAGTGGGTGCAATGACTACCGCAACCGCGGTTAGCGCCGGCCCGATGGAATATTTGAAAACCATCGGCGTGACTACCAATCAGAGTGGTCGAGGGTTCATCAACCCGTACGACTGCGCCTTCACCAACGACGGGCGGATCATGGTGCTGAACCATGCCGACGCGGCCCGACAGGCGCTGATCCGCATTGGCATCCTCAACTGGGACGAGGATTACCTGGGCGAATACAGCAAGGGCACCGGGCGAGGCGAGGGGCAGTGGACGCTGCCCATTGGCATGACGATCAGCGCCGACCAACGCATCCACGTCACCGACGAGCACCTGCACCGCGTAACCGTGTTCGATACCGACGGCGATTTCGTCAGGATGTGGGGAGAAAAGGGTGACGCTGCGGGACAGTTGAACGGCCCAGCGGGCATAGCCGTAGCCGCTGACGGAACCGTGTACGTGGCCGAGCAGTACAACCATCGGGTGCAGGTATTCACCTCCGAAGGCGATGCGGTTACCACCTGGGGCGAGTACGGCGACGGGACCGGCCAATTCAACATGCCCTGGGGTTTGGCTTTGGACGGCGCCGGAAACGTGTACGTGGCGGACTGGCGCAACGACCGAGTCCAGAAATTCACCGGCGACGGGCAGCACCTGGCCACTTATGGCTCTTCCGGGACGGGCGACGAGCAGTTCAGTCGGCCTTCCGCCGTCGCCGTCGACTCCGAGGGTTACATATACGTGGCCGACTGGGGCAACGAACGGATCCAGTTGCTGGATCGCGACGGCAAGTTCATCCAGTCGCTGCGGGGTCAAGCCACGCTGTCAAAATGGGCGCAGGACTTCATGTCGGTGAACCCCGACGAGTACAACACTCGCCAGATCGCCAACCTGGTGCCGGACCTGCCTGACCACCTGGACACGCCCTACCTGGTTTCCGCGCAAACCGAACCGTACTTCTGGGGGCCGGTTGCCCTCCGGCTGGACCACGAGGAAAGGCTGTTCGTGGTCGAGGCGAATCGGCACCGTATCCAGATATACCAGCGCCGGAAGGACTGACCGGACCTTGAACGGCAACGAACTTCTTGCAAGCATTCGTGCCGTCGTCGGTGACGATTATGTAATCGCGCACCGCGAAGACCTGCTGGTCTACGAATACGACGGTTCTGTCGACCGCTCGATGCCCCGGGCGGTCGTTCTGCCGGCCGACACCGACCAGGTCAGCCGGGTCATGGCGCTGGCCTACGAGGCCGGCGTAACCGTGGTCGGCCGCGGCAGCGGGACCGGACTGAGCGGCGGAGCGATCACACCGCCGGAAGGGCTGCAGATCGCGTTCCCGCGCATGGACCGTATCCTCGACGTCGATACGGTGAACCGCACGGCCCTGGTGGAACCTGGAGTGATCAACCTGGACCTGGACAACCACGTGCGACGGTTCGGGATGCGTTACGCTCCGGATCCGTCGAGCCAGCGGGCGTGCAGCCTGGGCGGGAACATCGCTGAGAACGCCGGCGGCCCACACTGCCTCGCATACGGCGCGACCACCAACCATGTCATTGGGATGGAGGTGGTGCTGGAAGACGGCGAGATCGTGCATCTTGGAAGCATGGCGCGGGAGGCGGCCGGATACGACCTGCGGGGCGCATTCGTTGGCTCCGAGGGCACCTTTGGCATCACGACGAAGATCCTGGTCAGACTGCTGCCCTTGCCGGAGACGGTGCGCACCTTCCTCGGCATTTTCCCTGACATCGATTCGGCGTGCACTGCGGTGTCGGCGGTGATCGGCCACGGCATCGTGCCAGCCGCCCTGGAGATGATCGACGCGCTGAGCATCAAGGCAGTGCAGAACGTGACCGACGCTGGGTATCCGAACGACGCCGGGGCGGTGCTCCTGATCGAACTGGAAGGCTTGAACGAAGAGGTGGACGAGGTCAGCGGGGAGGTGGAAGCCGCCTTGTGGGATACGGGCGCAGCCGATGTGCGGGTGGCTGAAGACGACGCCGAGCGTGAGCGTCTCTGGGTGGGTCGGAAGACGGCGTTCGGCGCTTTCGGAACCATCGCACCAAACTACTACCTGGTCGATGGGGTGGTACCGCGGACCCGACTGACCCAGATGCTGCGAAAAGTCACCGAGGTGAGCGAGCGCTACGGCATCACCATTGCCAACGTGTTCCACGCCGGCGACGGGAACCTGCATCCGTGCATGTTGTTCGACGCCCGCGAGCCGGGTGTTATGGAAAGCGCGATGGCTGCCGCCGCGGAACTCATGGAGGAATGCGCGTTGCTGGGCGGCACTCTGAGCGGCGAGCACGGAATCGGCCTCGAAAAGAAAGAGTTCATGCCCCTGGTCTACACGGATGCGGACATGGAAGCCATGCAGCGCGTACGTGAGGCATTCGCTCCGAAAAACCGGCTGAACCCCGGCAAGATTTTCCCCGATGGGAGCTACTGGCGGCCGTCAGCACACCCGGCGGCTTATACCGCCGGGATGTATATCTGAAGCCTGTCGCGGTGGTTGCGGGTATCCGCTCCACTGCCCGGTTCGGCATGACAACTACACCGCCCATCGCTCAACAACTCGCGGAGTTGATTGGTCGGGAGGCGGTCGATAACCCGGCCAACCTCAGTGACTATGCCATCGGCCCGCTGGTGCCGGTGGCTGCGGTTAAACCGACCAACGCCGCTGAAGTGGCTGCGGTGATGGCTTGGGCGCATCGCACCGGCATAGCCGTGTATCCGTCGGGCGGGCGCACACTTACGCAACTCGGCAATACGCCGGCGCGCCCGGGGATTGCATTAGACCTGACCGGAATGAACCGATTGGTGGACTTCCAGCCGGCCGACCTGACCGTGATCGTTGAAGCCGGCGCGACGGTCGCGCAACTGGATGCGGCACTGACACAAGACGGCAAACACGTGCCCATCTCGGCGCCGCTGGCTGAACGAGCGACTGTGGGCGGTACCCTCGCGACTGGGATCAGCGGGCCGGTGCGTTCGGCATACGGGTTGCCCAGGGATTGGCTGATCGGGGTCAGCGTGGTTGGAGCGGACGGATCTCAGACCAAGGCGGGCGGCAAGGTGGTGAAAAACGTCACCGGATACGATCTCAACCGCCTGTATACCGGGTCCCTGGGGACCCTGGCAGTGATTACCGAAGCCACGTTCAAGTTGGCTCCGGCGCCGACGGAATGGGCAGTTATTCTGGCCTCGTTCGGCGGAGCCGACACTGCCGCCAGCGCCGCCCAGAATCTCGAGGCGCAATACTACGCTCCGTTGGGGTTGCACATCCTCACCGGACCGGCGGCGCAACGGCTTGCGCCATCTTTAGCCGGCGATGCGCTGGCCATCGCGATCTCAGGCGGGCGCCCAACGTCCATGAGGCGCCGGGTTGAGGACACCGTCGGGCTATGGACTTCGGTTGCCGAAACGGTCCACGTCGCCAGAGGGGACGAAGCTGACGACCTGATCCGAGCCCTTACCGACCTTCCGGCCGACTCCGAAGCGCCGCCCTCGATATGCGTCCGGATCAACGCCCAACCCTCGGCCCTGCGGGATGTTCTGGACTTCCGCGGCACGCGGCTGGTAAACCTGGAGCCGCCGTCGGTGGTCGCGGACGTCGGATTCGGCGGTGGCCGCCTGCTCTGGTGGGATGAATTCGCGGACGCAGAACCGGCGCGGGTGGCCAACGGACTCAAGGACATTCAAGCCGCGGCTTTATCAGTGGGTGGGGGAGCCATAGTGGAACGGTGTCCCGATGCCGTCAAGGGGACGCTCGATGTCTGGGGGGAGCAGCCCTCGGGCATGGAAATCATGCGCCGATTGAAGCGGCAATTTGATCCCCAAAACATATTGAACCCCGGCCGCTTCGTTGGAGGACTGTGATGGTCAGCGCACCAGACCGGCATTCGGACGCGGGTCAGCACATGGGTGGCGGGATCGACGCCGGGCACGGTTTTCCGTACGGATTGCCCTTCGAGGGGTCACTGAACGATGGGCCCGGGTTTGCCGGTTCCGACGCGCCGGCCGAGGCGGACCTGTACCGTTGCGTGCACTGCGGCCTGTGCCTGAGCGCCTGTCCCACATACGTGGAAACCCGATTGGAAACCGAGTCGCCGCGGGGACGGATCGCGCTGATGAAGGCGGTGCATGAGGGTCGCACCGGGATCAGCGACCGCCTGGTTTCGCATTGGGAACTGTGCCTGCAATGCCGGGCGTGCGAGGCGGTCTGTCCATCGGGAGTGCCCTACGGGCGACTCATGGAACATACGCGAGCGCAGGTCCAGGACAACGGCCTGCAGAGTCCCGAATTGGGCCGGCTATCGCGACTGTTTCTGAAAGCCGCGCTGCCCCACAATCGAAGACTGCGCCTGGCCGGACACCTGATGCGTCTATACCAGCGATCCGGAGTCCAAGGTCTGGTCCGCAAGTCCCGACTGCTCGGATTAATGCCGGGTGATCTCGCCGCAATGGAAGCGCAAATGCCGGTGATGGGGCGGCAATTCTTCGAACCTGGTAGTCAGGTGTTCCCGGCGCGCGGCGAAAAACAGATGACCGTGGGCCTGTTATCCGGATGCGTCATGCCGCTGATGCAGGGCGACGCGATGCGCGCTGCGGTGCGGGTGCTGCAACGGAACGGGTGCGACGTCGCGGTTCCTGCGGGCCAGGGATGTTGCGGCGCGCTGAACCTGCACGCCGGCGATCTGGAGCTGGGCCGGCAGCTGGCTAAAAGGAACATCGACGCGTTCAAGCAGGCCGGTGTGGATGTGGTCGTCACGGCGTCGGCCGGGTGCGGTTCGTCGATGAAGGAGTACGGCGACCTGCTTCGCGACGATCCGGAATACGCCGAAGCGGCGCACGAGTTCGCTCGCAACACGCGGGACATCACCGAGTTTCTGGCCGGATTGCCTCTGGATCCTCCAAGCGCACAGTTGCCCTGGCGCGTCACCATGCAGGACCCATGCCACCTCGCCCACGCGCAGCGGATTACCGAGGCGCCTCGCCAGGTTCTCAGGAGCATACCCGGTTTGGAGTTGGTGGAGATGGCGGAGTCTTCGCTCTGCTGTGGCTCAGCCGGGTTCTACTCCCTGATACAGCGGGACATGTCCCGGAGACTGCAGAGGCGCAAGATCGGCAACGCCACGGCCACGGGAGCAGAAGTCATCGCGTCCGCCAACCCGGGGTGCATCAGCCAGCTGGAGCAGGGATTGCAGAATGCCGGCGCCGAAGCACAAGTGATGCACGTGGTGGAGATACTGGACGCGGCGTATCAGGCTGAGGGCTGAGCAGAAGGAACCTGCTCGAACGAAAACGCGGGGACATCCATGCGGGCGCTGGCGTTTTTGATGGTGATCGCGCACCGGCCGCCAGAGTAATCGGGATCCGACGGCGTACGTTCGTCCAAGTCCCGCGACGCGTCGACTGCAGCAACGTAGGGTTTGATAAACAGAGTACTAGTGTCCGAAACTTACTGGACCCTCATGGCCTGAATCTCCCTTTCGCGGTACCCCGAAAACACAACAGGGGCGCAATAAGCGCCCCCTGGTTGATCGTCCGCGGGAGATTCCAAACTACCCCATTCAGTCTCCGTGGCTGGCGAAACTGCGTTGGGCTGCCGCCACGCTGGCTCCGTACGCAACCTCATAATCCATGTCGCCGAGGATGACCTCAAGGGCGGACAGGAGCGACAGAACGCTGCCTTCCCGGGCGCCGTTGCCCATCATGCCGACGCGCCAGACGCGGCCGCGAAACTCGCCCAGACCGCCACTGACCTCGATGTCGAACTCGTTCAGCAGCCGGGCGCGCACCTCGGCCTCGTTGACACCCTCGGGCGCGTTGACCACGGTAATGGGATTCAGCTGATAGTCGGGATCGGTGGCCAGGTCCAGGCCCATGGCGGTCAGGCCAGCGCGCAAACCGCCGGCAACACGGGCGTGGCGGTCATGCTGTTCGTCGAGGCCTTCTTCCATCATCATTCGGAGGGACTCACGCATGGCGTAGATCATGGTGATGGGGCTGGTGTGATGGTAGACGCGCTGGGTTTCGTTCCAATACTCTGCGACACCCTGCAGGTTGAAGTAGAAGCTCTCCACGGTGCTAGCGCGCTTGTCGATCACACTCATCGCTCGCTCGCCGAAGCTGATGGGCGCCAGGCCCGGAGGGGCGCCCAGGCATTTCTGACTGGCGCTGTAGCAGACATCGATATCCCAATCGTCGACCTGGACGTTGTGGCTTCCCAGGGAAGTCACCGCGTCGGCGACGACCAGTGCACCGTGGCGGTGAGTCAGGTCGATGGCGTCTTGCAGGGGCGTAATCGCGCCCGTCGAGGTTTCCGCGTGAACCAGACCGACCATCTTGGTCCCTGGGTTGGCGTTAAGGGCGTCCTCGAGAGCGTTGAGGTCGGCCGGCTTGCCCCAGGGAGAGTCAACCATGATCGTGTTTGCGCCGCACCGTTGGGCGATGTCGGCGAGCCGCACACCGAAGTATCCATTGCGGCAGACGATAGCCGTGTCGCCGCGTTCGATCACGTTGACGCACGCGGTTTCCATAGCCCCGGTGCCGGTGGCGGATATGGGCATGGTCACCTGGTTGCGCGTGTGGAACACCTGACGCAGCATCTCGCAGACTTCGTCCATAACCTGAAAGAACACGGGATCCAGGTGCCCCACCACGGGCTGAGTCATGGCCCGAAGCACGCGTGGATGGACGGTGCAGGGTCCCGCGCCCAAAAGCAGTCGGTTCGGCGCTTCGAATTCGTCTCGATATGATTCGGTCACGATGGTCTCCCCTTCGAATAAACAGGCCGGAATACGACGGGTCGCCTCTACACTACGGCCGACGCGCCGCCGTCGATGTTGATCGCAACACCGGTGAGGTAGCTGGCCCGGTCGGAAGCCAGGAAGGCGATAACGTCGCCAGCCTCGGAACCCTCGCCGACGCGGCCCAGAGGCACGCCGCGACCGGCGGCCAACTGCGCGTAGAAGTCGTCAGGGTCCAGATCGGGCTCATTCAGAATGCGGGCATCGTAACGACGTTGGTGCTGACCGCTCTTGATGAGGCCGATGCACACGGTGTTGACCAGGATATTGTCGCTGGCCAGGTCCTTGGACAGGCCCTTGGTGATGGCGATGCCAGCGGCGCGAGATATGGAGGTGGGCATGGAGTTGGCGCCGGGGGTCCGGCCGCCCAGGTTGGTGACGTTGATGATCCGGCCACCACCGACTTTGCGCATTTCGGGAATGGATGCCCGGATGAGGCGAACCGCGCCCCAAACCTTGAGCTCGAAGTCGATTTCCCAATCGTCGTCGCTGACGTCTTCGAAGCCTTTGGCCATTGAGGTGCCGGCGTTGTTAACAAGTATGTCGACGCGACCGTACCGTTCGACGGCGGTGTTCACCACACGCGCGGCGGTCCCCTTGTCGGTGACGTCCGCGGACAGGGGAAGCACCTCTCCCTCAGTGGCGGTGCGGATCTCGTCGGCCGCCGCATCCAGAACGTCCTGTCGGCGCGCCACGATAATTACGTTGGCTCCTTCGCCGGCCATTCGTTCGGCTGCTGCTTTCCCAATGCCTTCGCTACCGCCGGTGACAATGGCCACCTTACCGTCCAATCCCATCTCCATGGCTCGCCTCCTTAGCGCTGTCGGCCCGAACAAAGTGAATAGTTCGGGCGGTAAATTATGTCTATGGGCAACCGGAATTATAGCATAGCGGGCCCGAATCTTTACCGCGCCGGCGGTCCGGACAGGCCCCACGAGCGGGCGTCATCGCAGGTGGAAAGCATCTCTTCCAGGGCGCTGACTTCGACCGATATCACCGTCATGTCCCACTGCTCCTTGACGGTGATCCAGTCGGCAGCGTAACGGCACCAACTGGCGAATTCGTCGGGTCGCCATTCGTCGGGCGGGTTCTTACCCTTGGAGCGATTGACCGGAGCGCTGGTGGCCTGGAGGCTCACCGGCTCGGCCAGATCGTTGGCGTAGGCGCGTTTGCGTTCCGGTGACCACCGCCAGCCTCCGGACAGGTGGGCGTGGCCCAGAGGAACGTGGTGGTCGATATCGACATCGGACGCATCGGTGAACACCTCGCCGGTCCACGGGCCAACCCACTGGCCGGCGATCACGCGGCACTTGTCGCCGTCATCATCGGGGGCAAAGGACACGGGCGCCATGCTCTCGGCGATCAGGACTTCGGCGCGGGTGTCCTGGCAATCCCGGTCGGCGTCAATCCAATGACGCCAGTCCCGCCGATCATACTCGACGTCGCTGCGACGTGCAGCGACGCGGAGTTCGCGCAGGCTCACCATCAGCGTTTGCGCTTCCGGAGACTCCAGCGAAGCGCCGACCGTAGCGGGTTGATCGGGAGTCGGTACCGGCGGGTCCGCATTACTCGCGACGCCGTCGGCAAACTGCCGCGCAGATTCGATAGTCCTGGTGACTTCGGCGCCGCAAGCGGCAACCAACAATGCGGCCAACAGCAGAGCCGCGAGGACGGCGACTGCGGGCGCCTGCAAAGGTGTCACCCCGCGGTAACCGTCAGGTGCCCAGTCCTTCTCGCTCCGCGATCGAGGGGACGTCTTTGTCGCCGCGTCCACTGAGGCAGACCAGGACTATGTCATCGGCGGGCATATCGGCGGCCATGCGACCGACGTGATACAGGGCGTGAGCCGATTCCAGGGCGGGAATGATGCCCTCGGTCCGGCAGAGGAGGCGGAAACCCTCGAGAGCCTCGTCGTCGGTTACGGCCAGGTACTCGCCGCGGCCGGTGGCTTTCAGCCAGCTGTGCTCCGGACCAACGCCGGGATAGTCGAGGCCGGCGGAGATGCTGTGCGCCTCCTGGATCTGGCCGTTTTCGTCCTGCAGGAGGTAGGACAGCGAGCCGTGGAGCACGCCGGGGCGCCCAGCGGACAGGGTCGCCGAGTGCCGGCCGGTTTCGACGCCCTCTCCAGCCGCTTCCACGCCGACCAGCCGCACGTCCTCGTCTCCGATGAACTCGTAGAAAGTGCCGATGGCATTGCTGCCACCGCCCACGCAGGCGACCACCGCGTTGGGCAGGCGCCCTTCAACGTCGAGGATCTGCTGGCGCGCCTCGCGTCCGATGACGGACTGGAAATCGCGCACCAGCATCGGGTACGGGTGCGGTCCGACCACGCTGCCGATGAGGTAATGAGTAGTCTCGACGTTGGTGACCCAGTCGCGGATTGCCTCGTTGATGGCGTCCTTCAACGTTCGGGTGCCGGATTCGACGGCGATTACCTCGGCGCCAAGGAGACGCATACGATAGACGTTGAGGGCCTGGCGCACCGTGTCCTCAGCGCCCATGTAGACGATGCACTGGAGGCCGAGCATGGCGCAGACGGTGGCGGTGGCCACGCCGTGCTGACCGGCGCCGGTTTCCGCGATGATCCGCTGCTTGCCCATGCGCTGCGCCAGCAGGCATTGGCCAAGGGCGTTGTTGATCTTGTGTGCTCCAGTGTGAGCCAGATCCTCACGCTTGAGGTAGATGCGCGCGCCGCCGCAGTGGCGGCTCAGGTTTTCAGCGTAGTACAGGGCTGTGGGACGTCCGGCATAGTTGGTCATCAGGTGGTTGAGCTGCTCGGCGAAACCGGCGTCATCCTGGACAGCGCGGTAGGAGTCTTCCAGCTCCGTGAGGGCGGCCATGACCGTTTCGGGCACGAACTTCCCGCCGAAATCGCCGAACCGGCCGCGCTCGTCGGGAAGATTGGTCTGGGTGGTGACTACCATGTCGTTTCAGCCTCCGGCCGACGAGCCGGCTTGCCGGGCGTTGGCCACGAATTGCCTGATTTTTGCGGGGTCTTTGACGCCATCCGTTTCCACGCCGCTGGAAACGTCGACGCCCCAGGGGTGAACGACAGCCACAGCCTCGGCGACGTTGTCCGGCGTCAACCCGCCGGCGAGCAGGAAGCGACGGCCTTCAGCCGCCAGCTGGGCGGCGATGCGCCAATCAAAGGACTGGCCGGTGCCGCCGTGCAGCCCGACAACCTGGCTGTCCAGCGTAACGGTGCAGCCGGCGGAAATGAATATGTCGATCCGGTCAGCTAACTCAGTAACGGCGCCGGTATGGTCTTCGTCGGACACATGGAGCACCTTGATCACGCCGGCCTGATCGAGAACGACGCGGCAGAAATCCAGCGATTCCTCACCGCACAATTGGACATAGTCCAGGCCGGCGGTGGCTATCTTATCGAGCACCTCGTCCAAAGGTTGGTCGCCGAAAAGGCCTACCGATTTCGGAGCATCAGGGCCAATGGCTCGCATCCCGTCGGTGATGGCTCGGGCCGCCTCGGGTTCCACTCGCCGGCGGCGACCCGGGACGAACACCATGCCGAAGTAGTCGGCGCCGGCCTGTGCGGCTACCAGCGCATCCTCGAACCTGCGCACGCCGCAAATCTTGACGGTGGTGGGTTCCACTGCCAGCGCCCTAAGCAGAGACGGGTGCGCCGGTGAGGGAACGCACCTTGGCGGCAGTATCTGTGGCGGTGACCAACGCCTCACCAACCAACACCGCGTTGATGCCAAAGGGTTCCAGCCGGGCCAGGTCTTCGGGCCTGCTGATACCGCTTTCGCTGACGACGACTTTGCCGTGGGGAATCAGTGGTGCGAGCGATTCCGTAGTGGCCAGATCGGTGACGAAGGTGTGCAAGTCGCGGTTGTTGATGCCGATGACCTCGGCCCCGGCCGCTACCGCAGTCTCGATCTCCTGAGCGTCGTGGGTCTCGACCAACGGCGTCATTCCCAGCTCGGAGCCGAGACGGATGAGTTCGGCAAGCTGCGCCGGGGACAGTATGTCGACGATCAACAGATAGGTATCCGCGCCGATGGCCCGGGCCTCGTACACCTGGTAGGGGTCAAACAGGAAGTCCTTTCGGAGCACCGGCGCGGATCCTGATGCGCCGCTTTCCTTAACCGCGGTGAGGTGCGCCGGCTCGCCAAGGAAGTGCCCGTCCGTAATTACGGAAATCGCGGCGGCTCCGTTGCCGGAGTAAGTTGCCGCAAGCTCCGTGGGTCGGAAGTCCTCACGGAGCAGGCCCTTGGATGGAGACGCCTTCTTTACCTCGGCGATGAGGCTGATGCGTTCGCCGCGCAGGGAGGCGGGGAAGTCCAACGCCAGAGGGCGCGAAGCGATGGCGTCCTGCAAGGCTGAAAGCGGAACTTCCGCCTGGGAAACGGCGAGTTCCTCTCGTTTCTTGGCGACGATCTGGTCCAGGATGCTGGGCATGTACCGTCTCCTCTATTGCTCCACTGGGCCAAGTTCGCGGGTCAATGAGACCATGGCATCCAGCTTCTCGGCGGCCCTGCCGTCGGAGATGGAGGCCGCGGCCATTTCGATACCATCGGGGAGGGTGTTGGCGACGTCTCCGGCGACGAGAGCGGCGCCGCTGTTCAGCATCACGGCGTCGCGAACGGGTCCGCCGGAACCGGACAGGATGGCGCGCATGGTCGCGGCATTGGCCGCCGGGTCGCCGCCACGCAGGTCGTCAGGCGTGGCGTGAGGGAGGCCCAGGTCCCGGGGACGAACCACGTAGGGACGAATTTCCCCATCCAGCACCTCCCATCCGGCGGTATCGCTGCCGAGGGAAAGTTCGTCCATTCCGTCATCGCTATGGACGATGATGGCGTGGTGGGTACCGAAAAGCCGCAGGGCCTCGGCCATCTTGTTGGCAGCCTCGGGATAGCCAACTCCGATAAGCTGGCAGGACACGCCAGCCGGGTTGGTCATAGGTCCAAGGACATTGAACACCGTCCGGATACCGATCTCGCGCCGGACGGGAGCGGCGTAGCGCATGGCCGGATGGTACGCTGGAGCGAACATGAAGCCGATGCCGATCTCGCGCAGGCAACGTTCCACCGCTTCCGGCGGCAGCTCGATGCGGACGCCCAGGGCTTCCAGCACATCCGCGCTGCCGCAATCTCCGGAAGCGGCGCGGTTCCCGTGTTTCGCCACGGTCAGCCCGGCGCCGGCAACTACGAAGGCAGCGGCGGTGGAGATGTTGAAGGTGCCCTTGCGGTCACCGCCAGTGCCGCAGGTGTCGATGGCGGTGCCCTCCACGCTGACGCGCAGGGACTTGTCACGCATGACAGTGGCGAAGCCGGCGAGTTCCTCCGGGGTCTCACCCTTGAGCGAGAGGGCGGTCAGGTAGGATCCCAACTGCGCGGGGGTGACCTCGCCCTCCATTACCTCGCGCATGACCACTACGGCGTCATCCATGGACAGGGATTGGCCGGCGGTTGCCGCCAATATGGCTTCTCGGATCATCGCTCACCACTGAATGGAGAAAATAGGCGCGCAATTATAATAGCACGATCAGAGTTCACCCCCGTCGCGGAGGCAATCATGCGCGTTGATGTTCACACCCACATATGGCCCGATCGGATCGCCGGCGCAGTGGCCGAAAACATGGAGTCGGAGTTGGGTTTCGAACCCATCGCGGCCAACACCGTAGACGGGATCAAAGCGCACATGGAGGCGTCCGGGGTGGACAAATCGGTCGTGCTCGGCGTGGCGGCGCGGGCGGACCAGGTGAGACGCGCCAACGACTGGCTCATTTCCATAGCGGACGACATGCTGGTTCCCTTTGGCGCGGTACACCCGGACCTTCCCGACAAGGCCGGCGAGATTCGGTACCTGCGCGAAAACGGCGTGCAGGGCATCAAGATGCACCCGGTGATCAACGGGTTCTACCCCGACGATCCCCAGTGGTTCCCGGTTTACGAGGAACTGGGCGAGGACATGACGCTGGCCATCCACGCCGGACGGCTGCCGCACCAGGGAGCGGATGCGCCGCTTTACGCCGCCCCGGAGCGGATTGCCAACATCGTCCGGCGGTTCCCCAGGTTGAAGGTCATCGCATTGCACCTGGGCGGGTTCTACATGCTGGACGAGGCGGAACGCGAGCTGATGGGCCACCCGAACGTCCTGGTGGACACGACCTGGCCGCCATCGATCCGGGAACTCACCGCCGACACGCTGACCACCATCATCGGCAAGCACGGGGCGCACAAGGTCTGCTTTGGAACCGATTATCCCCTGGTCGATATGGGCAGCGAGTCGGAATTCCTGGCGTCGCTGCCGCTCACATCGGGTCAGGTGGAAGGCATATTGGGCGAGAACGCCCGCAGGTTCATCGGGCTGTAGCGGCTTCAGTCGGCGGCGTCGGTCATGCCGAGGGCGTGCAGTACGAAAGCGTATTCCTCCGCAACCTCCTTGATGCGCTCGAAACGGCCGGAGGCGCCCGCGTGGCCCGAGTCCATGTGGGTCTTGAGGAGGAGCGGCCGGTCGTCGGTGCGCATGGTGCGCAGCTTGGCGACCCACTTGGCCGGCTCCCAATAGGTTACGCGGGGATCGCTGATACCCGCGGTGACCAGCATGGGCGGGTAGTCCTGCTCCCGCACGTTGTCGTAAGGCGAGTAGGTGCGCATGTAGCGGTAGGACTCTGCGTCATTGGGATTGCCCCATTCGTTGTATTCCATGGTGGTCAGGGGCAATGTGTCGTCCAGCATGGTGTTCAGCACGTCGACGAACGGGACATGGGCCGCCACACAGCCAAAGAGGTCGGGACGTTCGTTGATGACCGCACCCATCAACATGCCGCCGGCGCTGCCCCCGGCGGCGGCGATGCGGCCGCCGGCGGTGTAGCCATCGGCGACCAGGTACTCGGCGCAGTCGATGAAGTCGTTGAACGTGTTGCGCTTGTTCAGGAGCTTGCCGGTTTCGTACCAGTCCCAGCCCATTTCCATGCCACCCCGGATGTGGGCAATGGCGAAGATGAACCCGCGGTCTACCAGGCTCAACGCGGACACGCTGAAGTTCGCGTCCATGTTCAGGCCGTAGCTGCCGTACCCGTAGAGATAGAGCGGCGCGCTGCCGTCGACCGGGGTGTCGCGGCGCATCAGCAGACTGATCGGGACCCGGACGCCATCTCGCGCGGTGGCCCACACGCGGCTGGTCTCATACTGCCCGCCATCGTACCCGGAGGGGATTTCCTGCTGTTTGCGCAGGACGCGCTCTCGCGTCGCCATGTCGTAGTCGTACACGGCTGCCGGGGTTTTCAGGGACGTATAGCCGAACCGCAGGGTAGTGGTATCGAACTCCCGTCCGCCCCGGGCGGACATGGCGAAATCCTCCTCATCCACTCCGGAGATAAAGTGGGTATCGCCGTCGGCGAGGCGGAGCACCATGACCTGGGGGAGACCGTCCTGCCGGCAGGACACGACCAGGTGGTCTCGGTAAGCCTCAATACCTCGTAGGGGACGGCCCGGCTGGTGCGCCATGAAGTCGGACCAGTTGGCCCATCCCGGGTTGCCGATGGGGGCGGTGGACAGCATGAAGTCCCTGGCGCCATTGCCGTTGTGCCGGACGAAAAAGCGATCTCCGTGGTCGACAACGTCGTACTCGAAATCGGTGGCCCGCGGCTCGATCAACACCAGCCCGGCAGCCGGATCATCGGCGTCCAGGAACCGCCATTCGGACATGTTGTTGCCGCCGGCGGCCACGTAGATGAACCGGCCGCTGTTGGACTTGCCCACGCCGACAAAAAATCGCGGGTCCTCCTCCTGGTACACCAATTCATCGGAGGCTGGATCAGCTCCCAGGGTGTGGCGATAGACGTACACGGGCCGATGGTGCTCGTCGAGAACCGAGTAATACAGGGTCCGGTTATCGTTGGCCCATTCCAGGCTGTAGTAGGTGTTGGGGATCTCGTCGGGGAGCATTTGCCCCGTTTCCAGGTCCAGGACCCGGATGGTGAACTGCTCCGAACCGTCGAAGTCCACGCCGTAGGCGACCATGCGATGATCGGGACTGTTTTCGAAAGAGCCCACCTGCGTATAGTCGCGGCCTTCGGCCAACCGGTTCACGTCGAGCAGGACTTCTTCCGGGCCGTCCGGGCTCCCAACGCGGCGGCAGTAAATGGGGTACTGGCCGCCCTCCTCGTAACGGACATAGTAGTAGAAATCGCCTTCTTTTTCTGGGACGGAGTTGTCGTCCTCCTTGATGCGCCCGCGGATCTCCGCGTAGATCTGTTCCTGCAAGGCAGACAACGGAGCAAGGAACGCCTCGGTGTACTCGTTCTCAGCGCGGAGGTACTGCATGGTTTCCGGATCGTCCTGATCCCGGAGCCAATGCCAGGGGTCGACGCGCGCGTCCCCATGGATGGTATCGGTGTGGGCGCGCCGGGGCGCGGAAGGTGGGTTGGGCAACCCGTTGGCGATGGTCATTTGATCACTCCGGAGAGGGGCGGCGCCGAACGGGCGTCATTCGGTGACGGGTTCGGCAGACACGGATTTCGAGGCGGATTCAATTGCGGCCAGTTCGCCGGCCACGTAGCGACGGCAAGCCCCGGGTCGAAATCGGGCAATCAACGATCCCAACCAACCGCCGTATTCGGCCTCCACAGTAAGATGGGCGTGCCCGTCATCATCGGAGGTAAAGCCGGAATCCGCGTCCGAGCAGGGGCGAACCCGATAAGAAAACTCCACGGAAAAGCCGGGTCCGACGGTACGGTGGCCGAACATCTCCGGTTCCTGGACAACGGTCATCAGGCTGGTGAACTTGTCCCGGCCGATTTGCAATTCGATGCGATTTCCCGGCCTGGGTTCCGGTCCGTCGGGCAGATCGGAGCGCCGATAGGCCGGCCCGTGGATAGTGCGAGACGGAAAATCGATCACTGCGTGCCAGGCTTCGTCAGGAGTGCAGGGTATTATTTTCCCAAGTTCAAAAGTCTGCATTTGTTCCCTTGCTGAGGAGCGCCGCGACCCGGAATGGGATCGCGCAGTCAGTCCGCCAATGGCGTTGCAAGTTCTTAAGCTCGCCGTCAGAATCGGTAACCAAAGTGTACACAAGACACGCGGCTCGCAACCACTTTTCAAGTTGACCGGTACCGCGAATTGTGCAATGGTAGCGCATCCGGCGCGACGGACCCACCTGCTATGAATATGCCTGAAGGCGCCCTGACCGGCCTGAAAGTGTTGGATTTCACCCACTATGTGGCGGGGCCGTACTGCACCAAGCTGTTGGCTGACTACGGCGCGGAAGTTATCAAGGTGGAACGACCGCCGCACGGCGACGGGGCGCGCCGCATGGGACCGTATCCGGGCGATGAACCGCATCCGGAAAAGAGCGCCCAATTCCTGCACCTGAACACCAACAAACGCGGCATCGCGGTGGACCTGAAGCAGACCGAAGCCGCGGCTGTCGTGGAACGGATCGCATCATGGGCCGACGTTGTGGTGGAAAGCTACCGGCCCGGGGTGGCCGATCGCCTGGGGATCGGCTATGAGCGCCTGAGCAGCATCAACCCTACAGTGGTCTATACCAGCATTTCCAATTTCGGCCAAACGGGGCCGTATCGGGATTACCGAGGCTCCGAGATCGTTTTCTACGGCATGGGCGGCGAGATGCACTCCACGGGTCTGGCCGACCGGGAGCCGCTGAAACTGGGCGGCAACGTGGGCCTGTATCAAGCGGGGGCGGTGGCAGCGGTGGCGACAATGGGCGCGGTGCTGGCCGGCTCCTTCTGGACGGATGACGAAACGGACGTTGCGACCGGGCAGCACGTCGACGTGTCCATCCTGGAAACGCAGCTGGGATCAGTCGACCGCCGGCAAAGCGCGTTGCTGGCGTACCAGTACACCGGCGAACTCAGCCACCGGCCGGCTTCGGGTGGGTCCGGTGGCTACCCGAACGCGGTGTATCCGTGTTCGGACGGTTACCTCCAAATCAACGGCAGCCGCATGTACTTCCCACGGGCCGTGGCGATGCTGGGCAATCCGCCCGAATTGACCGAGGAGCGGTGGAAAGATCCGTCGTCGCAGGGTGATGGAGCGATGCAGGAGGAATTCGAAGGAGAACACTTCCTGCCATGGATACTGGAGAAGACGAGAGCCGAAGCCTGGCGCTCCGCCCAACAAAACCGGGTGCTCTCCGGTCCGATCAACACGATGGCGGACCTGGATGTGGACCCATCATTTAACTCCAGAGGGGTGTTTGCGGAAGGTGACCACCCGGTCGCGGGGCACATGAGGTATCCGGGCCGCCCATTCATAATGAACGGCTCTCCGTGGCGGTTGCGGCGCACGGCGCCGTTGCTGGGGCAGCACACGGCGGAGGTGCTGACCGAACTGGGCTATTCGCACGCGGAAATCGGAAGGCTCGGCGACGCCGGTGTAATACTGGGCAACACCGAGGGGAACTAGCATGCCTCGCCCCCGGCGACCGCTGGAAGGTCTGCGCGTCCTCGAAATCACTGTGGTGTGGGCGGGTCCCTACTGCGGTTCCTTCCTGGCCGACCTGGGCGCGGAGGTGATCCGCGTCGAGTCCACCAAGACCTTCGTGCCCCTGACCCGGGGAGCCGCGCCCCATCTGTCCCAGGCGGTTATCGACAACCTGCCGCTGTATTCGGGCGGCACGCCGGGACGAGTGCCGGGCGATCGGCCCTTCAACCGTTCGCCGATGTTCAACTCACATGCCCGAAACAAGAAGAGCATGACCGTGAACCTGTTGGATCCCGGCGGTCGCGAGATCTTCGACCGGCTGGTGGCGATCAGCGACGTGCTGATCGAGAACAACCCTACCGAGACCATGGAAAAGCTCGATATCTCCTACGAGTCGCTGCGTGCGGTCAAGGACGACATCATCATGCTCCGGATGCCCGCGTACGGCAGTAACGGGCCGTATCGCGACTACCGGGCCCACGGCGTGCACATCGAAGGGGTCGTCGGGCACACCATGCTGCGGGGGTACGAGGACACTGACCCGTCCTACAACACCACCGTCCTGATGTCCGACGCGGCCGGCGGCGCCCAGGGAGCGTTCGCCGTGTTGGCCGCGCTCAGGCACCGCAAACGGACCGGTGAGGGCCAGTTGGTGGAGCTGGGGCAGGCCGAGAATGTTTTCTCGTTCCTGGGAGAGTATTACCTGGATTACGCGATGAACGGACGGATCCATGGGACCCTGGGCAACCGCCATCCGCGAGCATTGCAGAACTGCTACCCATGCGCCGGCGAGAACCGGTGGGTTGTGATCACGGTCTACGACGACGAGCAATGGCACGCTCTCTGCGAGGTGATCGGTGCATCGGATCTGAAGCAGGACCCTGGGTTGGGAAACGCCGAAGGGCGTCACGCGCGGCAGGCCGACATCGATCCGGCAATTGAGATGTGGACGCGCGAGCGCTCGCCTGAAGCCGCCATGAACGCCCTGCAGGAACGCAGCATCCCGTCGGGGATGGTGATGACCCAGGCCGACGTTTTTGCTGACCCCCACGTTCAATCGCGTAGGTTCTTCGAGGAGGCATTCCAGGAGGACTGCGGGACCCATCTGTACCCGGGCCCACTGTACAAAATGTCGGAGACGCCGTTGGGCATCCACCGTGGCCCGGTCATGTTCGGGCAGGATAACGGGTACGTGTATCGCGACCTATTGGGCTACTCCGAGGAAGAGTACGAAGGGTTCAAAGCCGCGGGGCACGTCGACACGGACTACGCGCCCGGGGTTGGCTGATCCCGTTGGCAGCGCGCCTGTCTCTTGACGGAGGACGGGAGTGCGATCCCGTCCTCTACAAATTCCATGGCCGGTGTTAGGATAATGCGAAACCCGTACATCCCCGGAACGAGGTATTTGCCATGCCCACCAAACGGATCGGCATCCATGCGGGAGCGCCGAACGCCGAGGCTTCCCTGGATCTAATGCGGCGCGCCGAAGCGGCCGGCGTGCACGCCGCCTGGCTCACCACCGGCGGCACCGGACTCGATGCCCTGACACTATTTGCGGCGGCCGCAGTGCAGACGGACAGCATCGTGTTCGGGACATCCATCGTCCCGACCTACCCCCGGCATCCCATCGTGGCGGCACAGCAGGTGCAGGTGCTGGATCAACTGGCTCCCGGTCGGCTCCGGTTGGGCGTGGGCCCGAGCCACCGGCCGACCATGCGCTCGATGTTCGGCTACAACCTCCGCGCGCCACTGACCAACCTGCGCGAATACCTGCAGATACTGCGGGCCCTGCTGCACGAGGGGTCAGTGGACTTCGACGGCCAGGAGTACACAGCGCACGCCAGCATACCGAGGCCGGTGGACGTTCCGGTTATGGCGTCGGCGCTGCAGGAGGGCTCTTACGAATTGTGCGGCGAGCTGGCCGACGGCGCCATCAGCTGGGTCAGCCCGGCGGTGTACCTGCGGGACAAGGCGTTGCCGGCCTTGCGCCGGGGTTCCGACGGCGCGGGGCGAGACGCTCCCCCACTGATCGCGCACGCGCCCGTTTGCATCAGCGACAACCCCGACGCAACCCGCCTGGCGGTGCAGCAGCAGCTATCAAACTACCCGCGCCTGCCCTTCTACCAACGCATGTGGGCAGCGGCGGGCTACCCGGAGGCGGCCGAAGAGACCTGGAGCGACGGGATGATCGAGGCCACGGTGCTCACCGGGGACGCCGACACCGTCGGGGAGCGCATGGTCGCGATGCTCGACATGGGCATCTCCGAGTTACTGATCACACCGGTGACGGCCAGCGACGACCCCGCTGCGGACATGGAGCAGACCATCAGCCTGCTCGGCAAAGTCGCACAATCCATCTGACCGGAGTAGCGCCATGAAATTGGGCCTGTTCAACATGCCCCTGCACCCGCCGGGTCGTTTGCACGCGGACACCTACGACGAGGACCTGGAGTTGATGGCGCGCGCCGACGATCTGGGATACTCCGAGGCGTGGATCGGCGAGCACTTCACCACTGAGTGGGAGAACATGCCGGCTCCCGACCTCTTCATCGCCCGGGCATTGGGAGTGACCAGGAACCTGGTGATGGGCACCGGCGTTTCCCTGCTGGCCTTCCACGACCCCATCATGATCGCACACCGCATGGCAATGCTGGACCACTTGGCGCGAGGCCGGTTCTTCTTTGGCATCGGATCCGGTGGCGTCCCCACCGACTCCGAGATGTTCGGCATGAACCGGGAGTCCGGTCAGCAGCGGGACCGGATGCGGGAGGCAGCGAACGTAATTCTCAAGATGTGGACCTCAGAAGACCCGAAAGGGTTCACCCACCAGGGCGAGTACTACACCGTCAGCGTGCCGGAATCCCGTCCGGAAATGGGGCTGGCCTACCACATGCGGCCCTACCAGAAACCGCACCCTCCAATCGCGGTGGCCGGCAGCAGCCCGTCGTCTCCGACCCTGGAGGTTGCGGGCGAAATGGGCTGGTGGCCAATGAGCACACTGTTCCTGCACACCTCGCATCTCCCCAGACACTGGGACGCCTATTCCAAAGGGGCCCAGTCAGCAGGAAGGAAGGTGTCGCGCAACCAGTGGCGCATCGCCCGCGAGGTCTACGTCGGCGAGACCACCGAGCAGGCGGTGGCAGATGTGATGAACGGCCCGCCGGCACGGACCTTTGACAAGTACTTCATACCGCTCCTCGGCCAGGGGCAGCGCGGTCTCGACGGTATCAAGACCGACCCAAACCTGCCCAACTCCGCGCTAACGCCGGAGTACATGCTGGACAACTTCTGGATCGTGGGCGATCCAGACGAGTGCGCGCGGCAAATACGCGAACTGCACGGTGAAACGGGCGGGTTCGGCACGCTGCTGATGCTCTGCCACGACTGGGGCCAGGATCGGGCGAAGGGACTGCGTTCCCTGGAACTCCTGGCAACCGAAACCTTGCCGCAATTGGCGGACCTGATTTCCGACGACTAGGACGGCGCGACCATCGCCGCCGCCACAAGGAGGCAAAATGTTCATCGCCACCAACCGCATCAAGGTCAAGACCGGCTACGGCGACACCCTGGCCGAGATGTTCAAAGCCCGGGGCGCCGTCCAGGACCATTCAGGGTTCATCAGCTTCGAGCTATGGAAGATGCACAAGACGCCCGAACACGAGGATTTCCTGGTGGTCACCCATTGGGAGACCGAAGAGGATCACCACACCTGGACCCGTAGCGATGCGTTTCGTTCCGCCCACGCCGGCGGGCCCCCGGATTTCCTGCTCGGCCCCGGTGAATTCCATACCTACGACGTGGTGCACCGGCTGGAAGCCTCCGGGGCTGCTGCTGCAGCGGACTGAGGAACATCTTCGGAGCGCCGATCCAATCGCAACGCCGCAATAAAAATCAGCGGCAGCGCGGAGAAATTGATTATCCCGGTGAGGAACCGCTTGGGTTCGTGCGTTGACCTAACTCGCCCGAAATGGTGGACCAGAATTCTCCCGCTGATAGTCGCCGAGAATGGCGCCTTGTCACGTGCAGCGCCATAGCCCCCGGTTGCAACCGGGGGCCATGCATGCAGTGCCCCTCGGCGAAATTACCACGGCAACAACCTGATATATTGAACCAGATAGCTCCCATATCCGGTCAAGGAGTTCGTCGATGAAGCCGCCCGAACCCACATTGCTGCCTGAACAGTTTGGCACGCTGCAGGGCGTGCGCATACTTTCCACTGGCACCATTGTGGCCGAGCCGGTGGCCGCTGGGATGGCGGCGGACATGGGCGCCGAGGTAATCCACATCGAGCGGCCCGGTGGGGGTGAGGACTGGAGGCACGCGGAGTTCCCCATCGAGTCCCCGAGCGGCGTTCAAGTGGCCAGTTCCTGGATTCAAGACCACCGGAACATGTTCCATACCACCCTGGATTTCAGCACGCCGGAGGGCCGAGATATATTCCTGAAGCTGCTGCAGCGGGCCGACATCTGGATGGAGAGTTCCAAGGCCCGCACCTACGACAAGTGGGGCCTGGACGACGTGACGGTGTTGGACGCCAATCCGAAATTGGTGATCTGCCACGTATCGGGATACGGGCAGGACGGCGACCCGGATTACGTCGGACGCGCTTCCTACGACTTCACGGCGCAAGCGTTCGGCGGCATGATGAACCTCATGGGGAACCCGGAGCCCGAACCACCGACGCGGGCAGTGCCCTGGACGGCCGACTACATCACTGCGCTGTTTTGCCTATGGTCGTCATTGGCGGCATACATCCACGCACAGCGCACCGGCCAGGGCCAGGTTATTGACCTGGCGCAGTTCGAAGCGGTACACCGGATACTGTCCGGCACCATGGTCGCCTACAACGAGCTGGGATTGGTGCGGGAACGAGCCGGCAACAAAGCCGGAAACGCCCAGCCCTGGGACACCTTCCAGGCCAGGGACGGCTGGGTGGTCATCGCAGCAGTTGGCCCGGCGGTCTACGCCAGGGTCTGCCATGTCCTGGGACTGGATCCGGATCACGAGAAATGGATCAGAGCCCGACGAGAGATTCATTCGCCCGCCGGCATCGAGTTCGACGCTATCCTGCGCGGTTGGGTAGAAGGGCGCACGGTGGACGAGGTGGTCCGGGTTTTCAATGAAGCGCAGGTGGGATGCAGCCGGATCATGGACGCCCGCGAGATGGCAGAGAACCCCCACTACCGCAGCCGGGGAGTGCACGCTGAATGGCACGATGATCAACTGCGCAAGACGGTAAAGGGCGTTGGAGTGGTCCCCAGGTTTTCCGCGTCGCCCGGGAAGATCTGGCGTGGCTCGGTGCCAGTGGGCTACGACAACGACCTGGTGTATGGCGATTTGCTGGGGATGACGCCACAGACGCTCCATGAACTGGCCAGCCGCAAAGTGATTTGAGGACCGACACAGTTGCACAAAAAACAAAACCCCCGGTAACCGGGGGTTAGTTTTTGCCTGACTTGGTAGCGGGGGTTGGACTCGAACCAACGACCTTCGGGTTATGAGCCCGACGAGCTGCCACTGCTCCACCCCGCGCCGTGGCGCTTGCGCGCCGGCAACTGAACAGGAAATCTGAACTTAGCGATCGATTTTTGATGATGAGCGCTGAACCGAGCCAAGAGAATTAGAAGCTCTTAGCGTGGGTCAAATCACTCGACTGGTTAGTACCGGTTTGCTGAAGCTGTTACCAGCCTTACACATCCGGCCTATCAAGCAGCTAGTCTCGCTGCAGTCTTACCCCCGAAGTTAATCGGGGAGGGAGGCCTAATCTTGGGGGATGCTTCGCGCTTAGATGCCTTCAGCGCTTATCGCTGCCAAACATGGCTACCCAGCGCTGCTCCTGGCGGAACAACTGGAACACCATAGGTTTGTCCTTCCCGGTCCTCTCGTACTAGGGAAAGGTTCCCTCAAGCCTCCTGCGCCCACGGCGGATAGAGACCGAACTGTCTCACGACGTTCTGAACCCAACTCACGTACCCCTTTAATCGGCGAACAGCCGAACCCTTGGGACCTCCTTCAGCCCCAGGATGGGACGAGGCGACATCGAGGTGCCAAACCTCGCCGTCGATGTGAACTCTTGGGCGAGATAAGCCTGTTATCCCCGGGGTAGCTTTTATCCGATAAGCCACGGCCCTTCCACTCGGTGCCGTAGGATCACTTTGCCCGACTTTCGTCCCTGCTCGACTTGTAGGTCTCGCAGTCAAGCCCTCTTATGCCAATGCGTTCTGTGGACGATTTCCATCCGTCCTGAGAGGACCTTTGGGCGCC
>MPNC01000033.1 GCA_002238825.1 SAR202 cluster bacterium bin87
CCAGTTGCTGCCGTAGAGCGAGCGGCATCCGGTGGTGCTCGAAGGTCTCCCAGGTCTTGCCCGAGGGTAGCCGGGACGCCTGACGCAGCCGGTTGATGCGCCGGTGGCGGCGATCCTCGGCTTCCTGCTCCAGCACCTCCAGGAAGGTGGACAGGGCGTGGCCGTGGCCAGCCTCGGTGAAACGGGCCACCGACTGGGCGCCCATGGTCGGCAGCTTGAATTCGCGGCATAGCTCGCCGATGCGCTCCGGGATCACGCTGGTGTCGGTGTCCATCATGCGCACACCCCCACCATGGCCGTACTGCTCGTGAGCAGACCGTCGTAGATCTTCAGGTCCGGCTTCCCAGAGAGGACCAGCGCCGGAGCCTGGGGCACCCTGGGCTCGGCCAGTTCCCGCACCTCGGCGTAGTCGAAGGGCTGACCGGCCTCCAGCAGCAGCGACAGGGCGCTGTCCACCATGACCTCCATGGTGGTGGCCGCCAGGTGCAGGATCCGGACGTACTCCACATCGGCGCGCTCACCGCGCCACTGCCTGAGCGCATCGTAGGCCAGCCGGAAGCGCAGGGCGCATTGCCTCAAATAGGACGCTACCGAAAGGAGCGGTTTACGTAATGACCCTTTGGCGAACCACTGAGGGTGTTAATAAGGCGGAGGATGCCGAAAATATGGATACCCACATTGGGTTCGTCGAGGCGCTGCGCGGGTTTTTCCTACGACGACGGTCAGCTATTCCCATTTCGTGGTTGGATTCGCATGAGACCTTAAGCGACCGGAGTTCAGTAACGTCTAATTCGAGGCAATGCGCCCAGCGCGCCCAGCGCGCCCAGCACGTCCAGCACGTCCCGTATTCCTCCGCAATGGCCACGGGCGCTCCTCAGCTGTTCCTATCTTGACCTCCAGCACCCATGGCTTGGACGAACGCTGGGTGGAGACTCTCGAACCGCTGCACTCACGGGCAGAGGATGGCAATGGTCGCAGTTTGATGATTGACGATGTGGCCCCAGCCAGGAAGCCTGCAGCAGCGTCCGGGCGAAAGCCGACATTCCTCCAGGCGATTAAGGATTCTCCGGCAGGTAGGGTCGGACAAGCCCTTGACTGAGTCGTCCAACCCTACCTGAATAGTTCATCAGCCCGAGCCTTCCATAACGCGATATCATCGTGTCTCTCCGAGTATGAGCTTGTCTCCCTACGATATCCAGAATCGACATCGCCGCGGTACGAGAGCCAGTTGAAGCTCCCCCAAGCACAAAATCGATCATCGCAGATAATGAATTTCTCGTGAGTTTCGGCAAGTTTAACCGTCAATTTTTCCTGTAGGTTCCTGGGAACCAGGTCGCGGAGTTTGGACAGGACCGAGTTGCCTTTTTCCCTGTTGCGAGACGCTTCAGCTCCACGTTTATTGACCCCGAACCCCCAGGCAATTCGCACATGCGTACCCCTGCCAATCGCGGCTGCCAACATCCGGCACACTTCGTCGTCGAAGGCGTATGGGTCTATCCAGGCTGAAACCAACGTAAGCTCTGATCCGGCATTCCCGATTGCGGTAAGTAACACGCCATGGTGTTCTTCGGTCTTGATCAGGCGGATTTGTCCTTCCGTGATTGATACCAGCCTGCTCTCTTTTTCCTCCAGCATTTGTTTCAGTTCGAGTTTGTCCGACTCGAGAGCCTTAATGCGAGCTTCGAGGTTAGAGCGTTCGTGGCTGTCTTGCGTAGTTCCCTGTGTTGCTCTTGCCTCCGCGACGTCACGCTCGGTCTGTGCAACCTCCTGGTCCAGGTCGTCGATCTCTTTAAGGAGGTTGGTCTCTTCTCGAGAAACGGCCTGTGGCTGGATCCAGTTAGAGAACTGCTGTGACTTTAGCTCGTCGGGGACCAGGTCCGCCCCGCGGTCTGCCAGCCTTTGTATCGAGGCAGTCTCATCTTCGAGGTATTGCTGAGCCTGGTATGCGGCGAACAGTGACTTGTCGGTGTTCACCGCATCCAATTTGACCAGTATGACGTCATTCCGATACTTGAGCCTGACGTCCTTGATGTCAGAGACTTCCAGAATCTCGACCTTATCCCGCTGCCGTCCGTAAAATCGTTCGTAGTCCCTCACTTCGTCGATTCGGATGCTGCTAAGGCGGGGGCGTCGAGGATTCGTGGGTGGGATGAAAAACCCGTTCTTCTTGACGTGGTCCCTATCCAGAAGTTTTTCAACGTCCGTATCAAGCATTCTCCGCGTTAGAGGGTCATATGGGATCCTGATATGCTTGTTCCTGGGACGTCTGGTCCTGCCTCTGTCCCTGAGTACCTGGCTCCCCAACTCGGTAATTCCAATGCTGAGGTCCGGCGACTGGGTCACCAGGTTCTCGGCGAGAAGTTCGGCCGCCGCGCTGGCGACATAGTTCTGCGACATACCCAGCATTCTTCCGATATCCGCCGGCTGGGTTACCTTCAAGCTCGACAAGTGGAGGACAAATCTTGCGGGAGTCGATAGTTCGTCCTCCGCGACTTCAGTCACTTTGAGGCGCAACTCGTAGACCGGCAGGCACACCCGAAATGGTATGTCGACTTTGTGATCCGGGAACCGGCGCTTTGCGCGTGCAGCAACATCGTCCAATTCGTTGCGGGTAATCATCATAGGGAACTCACCAAGTTTGGCTGGATGATCCGGCACTCTTGGGGGTGTGACCGGATGTGGTTGAGAACCGACGCGAACGGATTCAACTCGCCACCGATGGTGGCAGATTCCATCATGTAGCTGTCCCCGACGATCACGAGGAGGTCGCGGGCTCGTGAAAGGGCCACGTTGATTCTACGTTTGTCCCTCAAGAATCCGATGCGCTGTTCGCCGTTTGACCGCACAGTAGAGTAGATCACGACGTCGCATTCACGCCCCTGGAAGGAGTCCACTGTGGCCATCTCTATCTGGAGGTTGCGCCAGCGGTCCTGGTCTTCGACGTCAATCCGGGTGGTCAGCAATTCAACTTGAGCCGAATATCCGCTGATCACGGCCACGGATGGCCTTCTGCGCCTCTCCCTGGATTTCTCTTCCATTTTAGTGAGCAATTCAAGGATAACATCCGCCTCGGCTGAGTTCGCAAATGATTCGCCAACCCGGCTCTCCGCCTTGCTCGGGGTCATCGAGGTGGACAGCCAGGTAACAGGAGCAGGTATCCAATCGAAGAGGGATTGCCGGGAACGGGTCCGGTCACCGTTTTCGAGCCGGCCGTCGTAAAACACGGAACTAATGAGGTTTCCGATGGCAGGACGCATCCGGTTTTGAGTGCTCAAGGTGGACAGGAAGTCCCAGCCCGATTCTTCCGCCTGTTCCACCAAAGTTTGAAACAGACTGGTATCCAAACTATGCTCCTCGGGCGAAGGGTTGGTCTCGTCGCCGATCATGTCCTCAACCATGGGAGGCAATTGGCGTTCGTCGCCCACCAAGATTGCCCGCTCAGATTGGACGATGGGAATCAGCACTTCCGGAACGGTGGCTCTGCCCGCTTCGTCAATGATCGCCCAGTCGAATCCAGCTTCTCCCAGCTGTGCACCGCGGGTCCGTTTCCCGCTGAAAAGACAGGTGGCGGCGACTACCCGGGATGATTTGCCAATCAACTCTTGGAAATCTTGCGTGAGACCGACGACCCGGGTCCAATCCGTGAGAGTCCTCCTTAGCTCCTGAATCCGTTGGAGTTCTTGACTTGCGGGGTCATCGTTCCCAGGCTCGCGCTGATTGGGAGATGCCGCAGCAGTGATAATCTGGGCCAACATCTCCTGTTCGTTCATTCCGCCTGTTTCTATTGGCGCCGGCAGCAGTTCATTCAACGCATCCAGTTGTTCTCTTAGCTCGTTGCGTGTCCTCTCTACCGTTTCCGATATCGCCTCTCTGGCGACAGCAGTTGCTTCGAGTCCGAGGGAAGAATACTCCTGCTCATATTCCTGGAGTTGCTCCGCTATTTCCTTCGCCTCGGTGATCCATTCTTCGAGTGTTCCTGCGGTTTCCAGGTCCGGGTCGTTATCCGGTTCGTTGGCTTTAATGGCATCTCTCGCTTGACGTTCATCCGAACGAAGTTTGGCCAGCTCAGGTTGGCATCTGTCCAATACCTCTTCCCGCCATGTGCGAGCGCGCTCAACCAAAGTCCAAGTTTCTCCGCCGTGGCTGATTTTTTCGGTGCGCCCTAGCCGGACCATCTCCGGCGGAGAGTCCCCGGCCGCACTGGCTATCTGCGTCAGGGCATGGTCGACGGCAACGTTGGACTGAGAGGTGAGAAGAATTCGAGCTTCCGGTTCTCTCTTGAGAATCTGAAGGACGATCTCGCTGATAACGGAGGTCTTTCCGGTTCCAGGAGGTCCCTGGATCAGGAACAGTTCATTGCTGGAAACAGCTTTACGTACCGCCTCCCTCTGGTCGTGGGATAGCCAGTCCTGAAAATAGTCATGATCGCCTTCCGAGAAGCGGGTCGCGGTTGACGGATCGACGATAACCCGTGCCAGATTGGGATTGACCATTTGCTCGTACAAAAAAGCGTTTACCGCGTTCGACTTTCTGCTGTTGGCAACCAAGGCCTCAATCAGGTTGGAAGTCAATAGGCCCGTCTTGGGAATCGGTGCATCGCTCCTGTGGAGCCGGTTATTTTGCTTGGCCACCTCTACGGTTCGGCCGCGAATGTTCATCAGGTTGCCGATTGATAACCTCGGAGCATTTGCGTTCTCCCGGCACGCCAGAGGGGCATCATCTTCCCAATCCAGGTCGTCTGGAGGGAGGTCAACAAGCGAAAAACGCCAGTGGTCGGATTCCTCTGAGACATCGGAGTACCTCAGGGCAGTGGCCTCTCGCTCGATGCGGGTGCGGTTTCTGCTGAGCGCGACGTTCCAATGTTCGATGAAGTCGCGCCGAGACCGACGCCGTTCGTTGGACACCGTCCCCACCGTTTCGTAGGTGTCGAGCTGAGACAGCAAATGGGTCAGTTCCTCCGCTGCGCTTGAAAGTGCAGCGGCGTCCGCCGTGGATCTAAAACTCGGGTTCACCGGGTCCCACATTGCGCGGTAGGTCATCGCCCTACTCTTTTCGCTATCCAAATTGGGCGAATAAGGGGTTTGAACCGCCTTTACGGCCAGAGCGTCTCCATGCTCATCAAGGGCGCAAATGAGTCTGAGGGAATCACCGAGGACAATGACGTCCCGACTGTCCCTCCGGTCGCGCAGGATATGGACGTCTTCCAGCTCCATTCCCCCGAGGTCTTCGATAATCACGTCTGCCACCGACTGGAAATCTTCCGTGAAGCTCAGGCCGGCCGCCACGATGTCCCTGATTGCTGTTCTGGTCAGCACAAGGAAATGGGCGGGCAGGGCTTCATGGCGTCGGGTAACATCCAGAGCAGACAATACGTCCGATCCCCTGGAGAAACGCCGCTCCGGGTCTGGTGCCAGCATCCTCTTCAATAGGTTGCTGACGGCGACGGGTTGATCCACAAACTCATCCACCATATCAGGGGATGGTCCTTCCGGCGGTGGTTCGCGGCCAGATAGTAGTTGGAAAAACACCGCGCCCAACGAAAACAGATCGGACTCAGGCCCGGTCGGCAAGCCAGCTCGCTGCTCAGGCGAGGCGTAGCCACTGCTCCAAAACCCGGCCAGCGTTTCCCCGACGGTCAATTGCGTCAGGAGTTTGCTGATGCCGAAGTCCGTGAGCATCGGCCTTCCATTCACATCAAGCAGGATGTTGGAAGGTTTGATGTCTCGGTGAACCACATCCTCTGAGTGGGCGTGAGCCAAGGCTTCGGCCAGTTCGCGCATGACACGGTATGGTTGGACGACCTGCTGCGACTGCAATTCTCCCTTCAAGTATCGGTCCAGCGAATACGGCTGATATTCCAAAACCAGATAAGGCGAACTGCCGTCGTCCGGCCAACTGCTGTTCAATAGACGAACGATATTGGGGTGCCTGAGCTTTCTCAGGGCACTGGTTTCGCGCTTGAACAGCTCTCTCTTGATATCGTCTCCGTGAGACGTATTCAAAACTTTGACTGCAACCTGTGAGTCGCCGGATGCGCTGTCTAGAGCGAGGTGCACGGAACTCATTCGTCCGCTCCCGACCTCCTCCTGAAGTATGTATCGTTCTGCAATCATGTCCCTTCCCTGGCGGCCTGATTTCGTAACGTTAGCCACTGAGCAGAGTTGCCGGCTCGGCTAAAATCATACGGCTCTCAAACTTACCACAGCTTTGTAATGGCACCCAACCTCTGAGACGTTTGGTGGTGCCTCAGTTTAATATGACGTGTTACCCGTAATCCGCCGAAGCGATGGGTACTGGCGTTGACGCCAGGGATGATTGGCAAGGGAAGGCGAACGAAGCAGGTTCGATCCTACAGGCGAAGATGCGGGGTGTGAGGTAACCGCACTGACATGATTCTGGTGGCCCGCAGTGGCCATGGCGGGCGTATTCGGCAGGTGGTGGGCAAGGAGCGTCCTTCGCGGACCGAGTTGCGAGGATGGTTCCGTGGGCCAGATGGCGGGATGATTGCCGCCGTCAGGCTGGGAGAGGCAAGGCGCGCAATCGGGCCAGGGCACGACTGAACTGGATTTCCCAGGGGCAGCGCCAGCCAGGTGGCGTTGGCGGGGAAGCGGCCCGAAGAGAGGGTAGTTGAGCCCACGCCGTACCTGAGGTTTCGGCTAGCGTTCTCGATCTCGACCTAGCGGCGATGGTCCGCCTCCAGTTCCAAGGTGTCCCCGTCTCTGTCGGTGATGCTGCTCTGGTAGCGGTAGGCGGCGCAGGAGGCCAGCTGGGAGCCGTCCGTGGGTCTCCGCCGATAGCATTCGCAACTTGAGGCAGGAAGATCGGCCCGCAGTAATGTCGCACCGATAGCCGCGACAAACGATTTCACGTAACGGCTGTTTGGCGAAGCAGTGCTGTCCCGCGTCAACTATTCCAACCGGATTGTCATCGATTAGTTTTGCCGGCTCACTCCCATGGGTGCGGTGGTCTCACCTCATTGTTCGACCATCGCAGGACCCTCTTTGATCATTTGTGGATCCGAACCGCTGGTCGTATCCCTGCTGTTAGTTTAGACAGCGTGCACGTAACCCTTGTAATCACGCAGATGTTTTATCTCCCCGGCCTCGAAACTTTGCACGGCCGCTTCGATAAACCGACATTGCGTCTCGGGATTGTCGTGAAATCGTTGCTCCACCTGCGCGACCAGTCTCTCCGCGTCCCCTACCCGCACTTGCTCCGAAACCAGTAGCCTCCACAACTTGCGGTTATGATCGCAGGAATTACGAACGCGGTTCGCGTGTTTGATGGCGCGGTCGCTACAGTCCACAAGTTCGGCAACATCTTTGAGCTGCCACCCGTCTTCCATCAGATATGCGCCGAACACAGCGGATTTCGTTGCACTCCATGTCGCTGGCATGTCTCTTCTCCTGAATCGCATGAGGTTCCCGATGGTGTTCCCACCATCGGGGTTGATCCTTACCGACCACCTTTTGACGGCGTTGACCGTTTGTGGGTACGGACATACGTGCCGTCGCGTTTGCGGTACCCTGGCACGTGCACCGTTTTGGTACCCCGTTTCGTTTTCGACATCGCCGAATCCTTTCAGGTTTGGGATTCGCCGAATTGGGTAGCGATTGACCTTCGCCGTTCTTGACCACACCAGGAACCACCGGGCAGAATACCCGGTGGGTGTTGCTACCCTCGGTGAGGTCCCCAATTCGGCGG
Source organism: SAR202 cluster bacterium bin87 (assembly GCA_002238825.1). Taxonomy (GTDB): domain Bacteria; phylum Chloroflexota; class Dehalococcoidia; order Lucifugimonadales; family UBA3495; genus Bin87. The sequence goes on from MPNC01000033.1 coordinate 7,705, forward strand.
ACGCCTCTGAAGAACTCTCACAGGGCACGGCCCTGTGAGAGTGATAGACGTGTCCTGGATGCAGGCAATTTTACCCCACGCTCTTGCGCCGCGTCAAACTGAATACCCATGCCTTTGACTTGATCTTGCGTAGCAACGTTTGCCTCCCGGCATCGGTCTCAACGTCACGATACGTTTTTGGGTTATCCTCATCCATTACTTGCAATGGTATGCCTCAAATCGCTCCCGCCCGATGCGCAACGTTTCGCCGTTGTAGGACCACGTGGCCGCCGGGGATATTCGATGTGGAGGAGTAGTGAACCGGCCAGGTTGACGCTGGTATGGTTGCGCGCCGAGGTTGATGTCTGCGGCATCCTGGGCTGGTCGGCTTCGAGAGATGCTAGTCCGAGCGCTGCGGGAACGGAAGCCAATTTACAATCGGATCTGTAAACAGGTGCGGAACATTCGGAATGCGAAACTGCATACCAAGTGACATGCGTAGGGAGGTGAAGCGATGGGCGACCGACCGACGAGAACCTGTCGTCTGGCGTTTGCGGTCCCGGCGGAGGCGGACGCACCGCGCGATGACGAAGGCGGCCTCGAGTGGCGGGACGTGAGTTGCTACGTGACCGACGATGCAAGCTTGGTGGTGCACCGGAACGGTGACGACCCGAGCGTCTATAGTCTGTCCCACGCACCCACCGGCCGGTTGATACCAACGGAGGCGGCCGGATCGCCGGATCCGCTGATCGAGCTGGCCAACAGATTGTCCCTGATCACGGACTGGGCGACGCTTGGCGCCACCGCGGGAATCGACGAGTTGTCTCCCCGGGTCAGGAGGCGAATCTTCGCGGAACTCGACCGGTTCAACTGCCGGATTCGCCTGAAGTCGGGGGCGTCCACTCCGCCTCGGGAAAGGCCTTGATGAGATTGCGCAGTTGGGGGTGCTGGCGGACGGTGATGGAGTAGGGGACCTTCATCTTGCGGCAGGCAGTCACGATACCGTGGGTGTAGAAGCCGCTGTGGGCCCGTCCGCCTGAGCCGGGTGAGTGGTCCGGCGGCTCCGGCGCAGCGCACTCGGCTGATAGTGTCAAGGAGGGAGTGGACGGCGCCACGCGCCGTGTTGGCTCGGCCCTGACGCAGGCGGACCAGTTCCAGCGGCGATGGCCAACGGCGGGTGATAGCCCCGCTGATCCGCCTGTGGCGGATAGTTGTGCCAGCGGGCGCCCTCCTTGCTCAGTCCGTAGGTCTCGCAGACCGTGGAATCCAGGTCGATGGTCAGCGGTTCCTCGCCCGGTCCGGCCCCAACCGTACATGCCCGGGCCAGCAACTCCCGGCACATCCGATCCAACTGGCTCAAGTCGCCCCACCGGAAACTGCGCAGAAAGTTCCCCAGGGTGGATGGCGGCTTGACCGTGCAGCCCAACACTTGCTTGGTACCGGCCAGCGCGCAGCGTGTCGGCGTCGTCAATGCAGTCTCCACCGGCCAGCGTCGACGCCACCAGGGTCATCCACTTGTCTCCACCATTGGCCCGACCCGGCACATCTCCCAGATCAACGTGGCAATCCACCAACTCGCCCAGTCCCAGATGATGGGTGAAAGCAGTCCAGCATTGGCCACCAGGCGGTGGTCATCGAAGGCGGCGTAGATGCGGTCGGTCGGCTCAAGCGGTAGCATCTATTGGGTGCTTCTCGTTTCAGGGTGGTTTTCTGATTGAAAAACCATTATCCCCGAAGCCGGGCGCACTTTCTCATCCCTCACCACGACGCCACACTCATCCTTTTGGTGGATTGGGGATTAGTGAGGAGGAATCCAGCTTGGGCATCCACCTAGACGAATGGGAATCGCGTATAATCGAGACAGAGAAGGGAGTGGGGTGGCTGAGGCTAGTTATTCAACGAAGCAGGGAACTGTTCTGGGAACCTGGTGCCGACACTTTGGCTAACGAAATCGAGCCCAACAGCGTGGCATCGGTCCATCTAAGTCTGTTCCTCGATGGGTCTCTCGTCGTACGGCGTAGGTCGCAGCAACGAGGCCGTCTATCGGAGGCGGCTCCGACTTCCGGTGCCTTACCCCCTCTCTCCCCTCAACCCCACACGGTCAGCCAAGAAAAGTGCCTGCTGGGACGGAACGCTGCTGACCGCGCCGTGCTAGGGACGGTTTACCTACGAAGGGACACGAATAGGCACGAATGAGTGCGAAGTCTTAGTGTTGCCCCGGTTGGTATTCTGCTCTTGACGGAACCAGCTCTTTAGGAATTGGCTTATGGCGAGAATTGAGGGAATCAAAATCGAGAATTACCGCGTCCTGCGTCATGTGACCCTCGGCAGGATGTGGTACTTGCCGAGCTCTGTAGAATTGACCCCGGTGACCGCGGTAATCGGCAAAAACGGAGTCGGCAAGAGTTCCTTGTTTGATGCTTTCGGGTTTCTCGCCGACTGCCTGAAACTGGGTGTAGAGGAGGCTTGTGACCAGCGGGGACGTGGGGGATTCGACCGTATTCGCTCTCAGGGAAGCAATGCCCCCATCGAGTTTGAGGTTTGCTACCGGGAAGAGCCCGGGGCGCAGCTTATTACCTACATAGTCTTAATAGACAAAGACCGTTCTGGACGGCCTTATGTATTCTCCGAATACCTTCTCCATCAGCGCGATGGACAGCGCGGCGGGTCACCCCGCGCTTTCTTGATGCTGCACAATGGATCTGGGGTGGTGTGGAAAGGGGACTCACAAGGGCAACAGATCGACGAGAGCATGGGTGAGGGGGTTGATTTCAAGAGGTTGCACGACCTGTTTAATCGTAGAGAACAGGCCGCCGCAGAAAACGACGAAACACAATCTGTCCAGCTCCAAGACAACCGCAGGTTGGGGATATCCACCCTGGGCGCCTTGAAGCAGCATCCCCGAATATCAACGTTCCGAGAGTTTATCGAAGGCTGGTACTTGAGCTACTTTACGCCCGATGCTGCCCGTAGCCTACCGATGGCTGGCCCCCAAAGGCGTTTGAACAGCCACGGGGACAACTTGGGCAACGTCGTCCAGCACATGCAGCGGGACCACCCCGACACATTCAAGAACATCTTGGCCAAGATTGCCGACAGGATTCCGGGGATTGACCGCATTGATACCCAGCAAAGTCCTGATGGCCGGCTGCTGCTCCGCTTCAACGACCGGGGTTTTCAAGATCCCTTTTACGCGCATCAAATGTCCGACGGCACGTTGAAAGTCTTTGCATACCTGCTGATGCTGGAAGACCCAAGTCCACCACCCTTCATCTGCATTGAGGAACCGGAGAATGGCCTTTACCACAAGTTGCTGGAGGTTTTGGCCGCCGAGTTCCGTTCCCACGCTACCGGAAAGAAAAATGCGCCCCAAATTTTCGTCACCACCCATCAACCCTATTTGGTTGACGCGCTCATGCCCGAAGAAACGTGGGTCTTGGAAAAGCAATACGACGGCTTTGCCACCATCCGCCGGGCCAGCGACGATAAAATGGTCAAGGCGATGGTGGAGGAAGGACTACCACTCGGTAGCCTCTGGTACAGCGATTACCTGGACATGAGGTAGGCAAACAGATGCACTTTGAGGTGCTCGTTGAAGACCAATCCGGTAGCATTGCCCTTGAATCTATCCTGGAAAAGATCCTTGGCGCAAACGGTGCGGTTCATACTTGGAGAATACATCCTTACAAAGGCATTGGCCGCCTGCCGAGGGACTTGCGTGGAGTACCGAACCCGGCCAATCGTCTCCTTCTTGACAAGTTGCCAAGTGTGTTGAAGGGCTACGGAAGAAGCCTTGCCGATCCCTCGGCGGTCGTCGTGGTAATGGACGCGGACGATAATGATTGCGTTATGTTAAAGCAGGAGTTGCTGGACGTGCTGAACGCCTGCAATCCACGTCCCCAAACGCTGTTCCGGATTGCCATCGAGGAAGGCGAAGCGTGGCTACTGGGCGACCGCTCCGCGGTGAAGCTGGCCTATCCCAACGCTAAAGATGCGGTTCTGAACGGCTATGTTCAGGACAGCATTTGCGGCACTTGGGAAGTCTTGGCAGACGCGGTGCATACTGGTGGGTCTCAACTGCTCAAGAAGTTGGGTTATCCAGCGGCAGGAGAAGCGAAATGCGGCTGGGCCCGAAACATTGCGCCCCACATGGACATAGAGAGCAACAAATCAAGGAGTTTCCAAGTATTTCGTGACGGGGTGAGGAAACTTGCCGGGATAAGTTAGCGTTCCGAGCACGGAGCGCTGGTAATCCTTACCCGGAATTCACCGAAGGGATACCGCGGCGGCGGTCAGACGAGAGATGAGGTGTCAAGGAACGGGCTGGTGGGGGCCTGCTGTCGGTGAGATGGTCGATGCGGGGGGTGTCCCCAACGCCAGGGGGATGTTGACGGCCCGTGGTAGCGGTACTGGGAGCGATTTTCAGCGCTAATCGCCGGCGGAGACCGTCCGGAGCCCAGCTCGGGCGCTGATGGTCCAGGTGTAGGGTGTCATCGTGGACGAGTCAAACGCCAAGGGCGGTGTCAGGATGGGAGTGGCAGTGCGCGCAATCTTGCCAGGGCGCTACCGAACTGATTTTGCCAGGGCCAGTCCTGGGGGAGATGCAGGGCGAGGCGGCGGGCCTTGCGAGTGAGTCGTCCGGCCCGGATTGAAGTGGAAGCCCAGTCGGAGGGTCTTGGTGGTGATCACCGGCTCACCCCAACCGATGCGCGTCGTCCAGCGCGCCAAGTTGTGGGCGACGACTTGGACGGCCATCCAGGCGGCGTTAGCGGGAAAACGGCCCGATGGCAAGTGGGTGTGGCCTACGGTCTGGGAGTTTACCCGGGGGACCGAGGCCTCCTGAATTATCTGACCACCATGACGTGGGAGGATGAACCGTACGGTGTGGAGGCGCTCGAACGGGGCCTGGCGCTGAGTGCAGTTCTGGTGCCGATGACTCGGGCCCTTGACCCGATGATGGATGTCAAGGATGATGCCTCATATTGATGCGCTGAGTGCATCACTGGAGGAGGCGACGTGAACCAGCTGACGGTCAGAGGGTTTGATGACGAACTGGCAGAGCGGATCCAGCGCCTGGCGAAACGGGACGGCACGTCACTGAACCGGGCCGCGCTGAAACTGCTGCGCAAGGGAGCCGGCCTGGCTGATCCGGGCCAAGGACCCGATACAGTGGGCTCGGCGCTGGATCACCTGATCGGGACGTGGAGCGAAGACGAAGCGGCCGAGCTGGACGCCGTACTTGAGGAGTTTGAGGTCATCGACGAGGCCGCCTGGCGATGAGGGTTCTGCTGGACTCCAACGTCTACTCAGGGTTGATGCGAGGCGATGAACAGACCGCGGCGGTGGTGCGGGACGCCACCGAGGTCCTGATGTCGGCCGTGGTCGTCGGCGAGCTGCTCTACGGTTTCCGGCACGGCTCGCGTTTTGATCGCAACGCCGCCGACCTGCGGTCGTTCCTGGACAACCCCTACGTGTCCTTCGTGCCGGTGGGCCCCGTAACTGCCGACCGGTATTCCCGGATTGCGGCGACCCTCCGGGCCAGGGGCAATCCCATCCCCACCAACGACGTGTGGATCGCGGCCCACGCCATGGAGACGGGGGCCGACCTGGTATCGGCGGACCGGCACTTCGAAGCCGTGGACGGCATCGCCTGGTTGCGGCTGGGCAACCAGGGCTGAAGACGACGGCGCCGAACCGCGGGACCAGCGGGGCGACATGGCCACCGGGCGCGTGAAACCTCGGCGGAACGATGCAGCTCCCGCGTGGAGCGGCGCTGAAGGCGCCCTTATGCGCTGCCTGTCGCTGGACCTGGAGGTCGGCAGGGCGGACAACCGGATCCATGCCCTGGCCGGCGTGAGGCCGGATACGGGTCAGAAGTTGGCCATCCCTCGGGTCGGCCGCAACCTGGCCCGGGCGTTGGCCAGGCTGGACGAGCTGTCTGACGGCGCGGACTTCGTGCTGGGGCACAACCTGATTGACTTCGACCTGCCCCACCTGCGGGTCGCCGACCCGGGCCTGCGGCTGCTGGACCTGCCGGTGGTGGACACGCTCCGGCTCAATCCCCCCTCCTGGCGCGCCAATTGCCGCTTGACTACATCGTTAGTCGGGAGCAACATTATGCCCGCGTTTCGGGCCGTGCAAAGGGAGACTAACTGACAAGGCGGAGGACGCACGCGTAGGCTGTGGGCGAGGCGCGTCGTCCGGACCAAGACCGAGAAGACATTGGCGCATATTGCCCGGTACATAGCATGGTCCGGGGGTCCTACGGCGGCATCATTGGTGACGCCCCACGGGGGCGATCCCGTTCGGGAGAATTGCTACAGTCCGTGGCTCCCTCCGGAGACACGCCTACGCTGCGATGCTGGAGGGGTACGATGACAGCGAATCAGAGGAGCGGGAAACCGGTGGAAAAGGCCACACCGGAGCGGGAGCGTCTGCCGGCGGAACTGTCCCGAATGAACCTGAACGCGGCGGGCATTGACGTGGGGGCCAGCAGCCATTTCGTGGCGGTGTCCCTCGACCGTGCCGAGCCGCCGGTGCGGGAGTTCGCCGCCTTCACGGCGGATCTGTACCGCCTGGCCGCCTGGCTGGAGGAGTGCGGCGTGGAGACGGCGGTCATGGAGTCCACCGGCGTGTACTGGATACCATTGTTCGGAGTGCTGGAAGAGCGCGGGTTTGAGGTGATGCTGGTCGACCCACGGCGCATCAAGAACGTGTCCGGTCGCAAGACCGACGTGCTGGACTGTCAGTGGCTGCAGCAACTGCACACCTACGGCTTGTTGTCTGGAGCCTTCCGCCCCGAGGCAGACATCCGACGCCTGCGCAGCTACCTGCGCCAGCGGGCCATGCTGGTGGAGTATGCCTCCCACCACATCCAGCACATGCAGAAGGCGCTGACCCAGATGAACGTGAAGCTCCAGCACGTCATCAGCAACATCACCGGCAAGACGGGGATGGCGATAATCGAGGCCATGGTGGGGGGCGAGCGGGACCCGCGCCAGTTGGCCAAACTCCGCGACGGTCGGATCAGAGCCGACGAGGAAACCATCGCTAAGTCGCTACAGGGGCACTGGCGCGACGAGCACATCTTTGAGCTGACCCAAGCCCTGGAACTGTACCGGTTCTACCAGGGCAAGATTGCCGAGTGCGACCGGGAGATCGAAGCCCAGATGGAGCGTTTTGAGGACCGCAGCGACGGTGGGTCTCCGGCTGGGAACGGCCGGCGTGGTCAGGGCAACGCGCCCCGCTTCGACATCAGGACACACCTGTACCGGATGACGGGAGTGGACCTGACTCGCATCGACGGCGTTGACGGCTTCACCGCCTTGAAGGTGATCAGCGAGATCGGCACCGACATGACGAAATGGCCCAGCGCCAAGCACTTCGCCTCCTGGCTGGGGCTGAGCCCTGACCACCGCATCACAGGTGGCCGGGTCATGAGCTCAAAAACCAAGCCCAATGCCAACCGTGCCGCCGCGGCATTGCGTCTGGCCGCCAACGCGCTGCACCGCTCCGACAGCGCCCTGGGCGCATTTCTGCGCCGAAAGAAAGCCCAGCTAGGCGCGCCCAAGGCCATCACGGCTACGGCCCACAAGCTGGCCAGGCTCATCTACACCATGCTGCGCGACGGCCAGGAGTACGTGGATGCCGGCGCGGAATACTACGAGAGGCAGTATCAGGATCGGGCGCTGCGCGCCGCCAAGCGCCGGGCGGCGCAACTGGGCTATCAGTTGGTGCCAATGCCCGATCCTCCGGAACACGCCACGCACTCACCTCCTGGCGCGCCAATTGCCGCTTGACTACACCGTTAGTCGGGAGTTCGTGGCGTTTTACAGGTATATCCATATTAGGGGCGTACGTCGAAATGGACCGCGCGGCAACCGCGAGCGGTAGTGAAATAGATGCTGCCATCGTGATGTTGGGAGCAGGCGTAATAATCTGGTTCCCTCTCACCGGATTGGGGCTTCGCTCGGGTCAGGTGGCGCGTATTCTGATTGCGCCCATGTTAGTGGCTGGACTGGCTACCTGTGCAACGCTCCTGTCAGCCGGTATTCTCGCAATCCTCGTATCCGTCAGGTGCAACGCCGGAGAAAATCTCACCTTGGTATTGATAGAATTGGCGGCCGTGCCCTCCGTGACAGTCGGCGTCGCGGTGTTCTTGATTATGATCACGTTGGCAGTGCGCAGTGCAAGGAAAGCGAAGACCCGGCAGCCTTGAGCGGCAGAGAATTGAATTGGAGATTGCGCACCTTGGACGATAGAGATCATATGCAATGGCTCGTCGAGCCTCCCGCGTTTTGGGTTGAGATGTGGAATTTGCGGCGTCAAAGCGAACAATTCAGGCCCGCCTTCGCGAACGCCGACTTTCTCGAAGGTTTCGACAAGGCCGGCAAGTTCGATCCTGGGGAGCGTATCTCTCTGAAGGGGATCGACTTCAGCCACGGGGATTTCACTGAAGCGGTTCTGATGAGGGCCGATCTGACCGGCGCCGATTTCACGAGAGCCGATCTGACCAGAGTGGACCTGTGGGGTGCAGTGCTCACAAACGCCAAGTTCTACGGCGCAAATTTGGCCAGTGCTGATCTCAGGGGGGTCGATCTGACCAATGCTGATCTCCAGCAGGCCAACCTCGCCGGGGCTGACCTTAACGGAGCTAACCTCGCCAATGCCGATCTGACCAACGCCAATCTGGAGCACGCCCACCTGGCAAAAACCGATCTTGCGAACGCGAATCTTCGGGACGCAACCCTTACCAACGCGGTATTCACCGGAGCCGAACCCTGGAAGGCGATCCTGTACCCGCCGCGTAAAAGAGTATTGGAGATAAGCAGGGACGGGAGAGAGACGGTCGCGACAATCGAAGATCTGTTGCGCGAAATCCGAAGCTTCCAGGAGCACCATCCCGACACTTCCTTGTACTTCCGCGGAGAATCCCAATGTGGTTGGGACTTGCTTCCTTCCGTGATGCGGGATGGCTATATTGATTTTGAACGAGAGATGCTGGTTGACCTCATGTCGCGTCGGCCTGAGGAATTCGACGGCAGAACAGCTGCGTTGGCTCAATGGGTTCTCGGGCAACATCATGGCTTGAGGACCCGCTTTTTGGATATCACGAAAAACCCGCTGGTAGCGTTGTTCCACGCCTGCGAACAAACCGACCAGAAGAATGATGCGCAAACCGACCACCGCATCCATGTTTTCGCTGTTCCGAGGGAGATGGTCAAACCATTCAACAGCGACACAATCAGCGTCATCGCCAATTTCGCGAAGCTGTCGCGGTGCGAGCAGGAGGCGCTGTTGGGCAAGCGTGTCTGCTCCGTGGACGGCGCCGAGATCGAAACCCACCAATATCGAGAAGCTACCCGTCGTCTCTACCAGTTGATACGACAGGAGAAGCCCTATTTCGACGAACGCATTGATCCGAGAGACTGGTATCGCGTTTTTGTAGTGGAGCCGCAACAGTCCTCTGAACGCGTCCGGGCTCAGTCAGGGGCCTTCCTTTTATCGGCGTTTCACGAACGGTTCGAGCGCGTCCAGGTTGAGGGATGCAATGATGGGATCCCGGTATATGGTCACTATGCGTTGACTATACCCTGGGAAAGTAAACGAGACGTCATCAACGACCTGATATTTCTGAACATCACGCGTGAAACCCTCTACCCCGGCCTCGACGCCTCGGCGAAAGCGGTTACTGGCTCCTATCCGAAGCCCCGTTCGTGAACGAATTAAGGCGCGTAGGGTTAGCGGCGTCAATTTATCGTCGCCCGCTGACGATGCGTAGGTGAATACCAAGCCGGTTCGGGTGTGTATGTGGCAATAGAATTCACCAGGGCGTTGCTACGCAAAAGAGAGGTCATTCACGTTGATGGCACTCAGTGTCGACCGGTCGTCCGGGCCGATGTAGAGGCCGTTTTGCGGTTTATGGAGACCATTAACGCTTCCGGTCTAATCCACTTTGATGGCCTCGACCTCAGTGGCGCAGACCTCAGAGGCCTCGACCTGAAGGGGTGTTCGTTCGAAGGCTGCGATCTCTCTCGCGTGGTCGCGCATCCCTTAGTGATAATCCGCGGCAGAGAATTGCCGGTTGGTGATCCCGGCATCAACGCGGCAATCAATCGTTGGGTACGAGGTGAGGATGAGCAGTTTGAACAGGAAGGCATCGAAGTACGGCCAACCTGCTTGGAAAACGCAAACCTGACGGATGCCACGCTGGACGATGGGGACTTTAACTTCGTCCGCATGGAGGGCGTTTACTTAACCGGAACACATGTCGAGGGTGCTCGGTTCTACCGTGCCGGGCTCTGCGGTGCAAGTATCCGCTTTGCCCATTTTACTCGTACAGACGTTCGGGGCGCTCATCTGGATGGCGCTGATTTGTACGGCGCTGATTTGGACCGGTGTCTTATTGACGATGTGAGTTGGGGAGAAAAGTGGATCGTCCAACAAGAGACGGAGAAGAACTGGGAAGATGCAGCGCATGTATATCGTATGTTGACCAGAGCACATGAAATGGTTGGTCTGAGCGACGTAGCCGGTGCGTTCCGGTACCGTCGAGAGCTTACGCAATCCAAAATAATCTTGCATCAGGCCCTGAGCTTGCGTGGGTCGTCAAAAGCGGGTGCCGTTAAAAGTTCATTGCGCTTGATACGCTACACCGGTCGGCTGGTGTCAGACTGGACGTGCGGATTTGGAGAGCGGCCGTGGCGAGCAGCCGGGGCGTTCCTAGTTGTATTCACTGTCATGATCCCGTTTTATGTCGAGTACGCGCAGTTCGATCCCTCTCTATCCGGCATCGCGGAACTGCTAAAGCGCGTCGGCTACGCTCTGTACTTTTCCGGTGCATCAACTTCCGGTCTGGGATATGGTTCGTGGATAGGAGACGAGTTGGGGTGGCCCAAATATCTGGGGGTGATACAGTCGATCCTGGGCACGTTCTTTGCCGCGCTGTTCTTGGTAACCATCACGCGCCGGTGGTTCCGTTGAGAGTTTTCACATCCGCTCGCGCATTGTCCGCAATATCAGAAGGGAAAGGCCAATGATCAGACGAACGCTGAAATACGCTCTGATCGCAGTGGTGGTTGCGGTCATTGCCTACACGGGCCTCACGGTATACGGGGAGGTGACCCAGACCGAGGCGGCCAGGATGTCTGACTCTGTACAGCTGGCCGAAAACCAGGCCGAGAATATGAACCGCGCGTTGGGGGACGTGAGTGTCTTTGCCGGTGGTACCTCGGGTGGCAACGCCTCGGAGGTCGGTTCCCAGCCCACCACTGCCGAGATCGCCAAGATCACCAGCATTGACGCGCTCATTGACCGGTGGGAGCCGCGTTACGACGATGCCAAGCTGGCCTACGTCAAGTTCGAGGCGGCGATCGACAATGCCAAGGCCAGCGCCACCGGTTACTTCGCGACACAACAGGCGCTTACCGAGAGGATCAATGACCCGGCAACCAAAGCCAAAGCCCGCCAGGACGACGAGCGGGACCTCTCGCTGTATCGGCAGTGGGAAGCCCAGGCGAACTCGGCGCTGGCCAAGGCGCTGGCGATCGGAAAGCAACTGGACGATATGGATGCGAGTCTGCGCAAGCTGGAACTGCGGACCGATTTTGTTTTTGACACCTCGTCGTTCCAGGACGTCCCGACGGCGATACTGGAACTGGACGCCCAGTTGAGCGAATTCAGAGCCGCCAGCGAGACCATCAGGGCGGCGACGGGATCTCCATTTGAGGCCAGATGACAATGAGAGAGCGGAGCCGCACCATGCAGTCGGGGAATCGTGATCAGACCAGGAACCGTGAACTGATCACCCTGATCATGAGGATCACTGCCTTCATGGCCACCTTGATTCCCCTGGCGGCGATGGCGCTACCGTGGGTGGTGCTGGACGGCACCGGGGAAGCGGTGACTGGCGTCGGTGCCATCGCGCTGCTGGTGCCGCCCACGAGTGAATATCTCTATGCGGTGTCTCCATTGCAGGCGTCGGCCCTGATGGTAGGCCCGATCTTGGTGGCATTGTTGGCGATAATCATCAGCTACAACTACCGGCGACGCAAATCGGTTTACTGGGCGCCGCCGCTGATGCTGATCGTGGCCGGTGCAATTGCCTACGGAGCCGGTGATCTGGTCACCGTCATCGAACCCGGGATGGTGATCGTGATGGCGGTTTCGGCGCTGCTCACTCTGCATCAGGCCGCAATACGCCTCCAGGTCGCCTTGCGACGGAAGATGAAGTTGCCCGAGGTCTACCGGGCGTTGGCAGTAGTCACCGGGATGGGCCATTACCGTTGGTCGGAGCGGTAGTGGTCATGTGGGACGGGGCGGCATCAGTTTGATGCCGGGCAGCAAATTAAGCCTGGGCC
>MPNC01000034.1 GCA_002238825.1 SAR202 cluster bacterium bin87
TGGCGTCCTGTTTCCAGTCGAACTGCTCCACGACTTGGGCGATTTCACGGAGGTAGGTGCTTTCGCCGACCTCGGTTGGCCAGGTGAACAGGTCGGCGTCGATGATGCCGTGCAGGTCGGACTGTTCAGCCAGGATGCGCCCCTTTAGCAAATCGTCGGGACGTTCGGCCGCGAGGTGGGCCACGTCGCCCAGCAGTTGCTGCTGCATGATGACAGCGATCAGGCTGGTGATGTAGGTGTGCCGAATGAACAGCCAGTCGCTTTCGTCACCGGCCGTGGCGGCGTCCTTGCCCAGCGCCACCTGCAGGAGGTCCTGCCAGAGGCGGCGCTTTACCGCGACGGTGGGGTCATCGTGGTGAGCATCGTAGGCTTCCTTCAGCAGAAGGTTGCTTGCTCGGAACGCGTCGGAGTTGGTGCCGAAGAACCTTTCGAGGCTCTCTGCCGTGGGGCTGATGCTTTCGGCTGGGGCCGAGATGATGCTGTGCAGGTACTCGCGTACGTTGACCGACTGTTGAGGCCGGTCGAATGTCTGCAACGCCCCGTAGGGCCGCAGGGGCAGTTTTTCCTCGCCGATACGGCGCAGGAAGAAGTGGACGCCGTCAGTGAGGATGCCGTTCCGCACGCCGGTGCCGGCTTTGAGCAGGTTTTCAATGTACCCATCCAGTTGGGAGACGTACCCACCATGGGGTTGTCCTCCTTGTAGGATGTTGGTCTTGAACTCGATGCAGGTGTTGTGGACGTACAGGTCCATACGGCCTGGATTGCCGAGGCCTGGCGGCCCTTCGGTGGACATGTCGTCGGCTTTCGCCAATCCGGCGGTGACCATGAAGGTTTGGAACGCGAACCTGATGTCGTTCTCAGATGCGCCGCCCTTCTGGCGCTCTATGACGAGGCTGAAAGCTTCCTGTTCAGTGTTGCTGGTCATCGTGCCCTTGGCTGCTGTTGGTGAACGGCATCGTGCGGGGACATTGTAGCGGCTGTTCAGGAGCAGCCCAAATCTTGCGCTGGGGCTGCGGAGAGGCGCTCCGGCACAGTCGGTGGACCATTTCCCTGTCCGCGGCTTGCAGGGCTACAGGGGCTGCGTGGCGCGGGAATTCGGGGCGCTGGAGTCCCGCAAGGCGACCGGCCGCCCCGACTTTTGGGACGGCGGGTTTGCGCCATCGTCGATTTCCTGCCGTCAGGTCTCGTCGAAGAGCAGGAGTTCCGGCAACTGGCTGGTGAGTTCCCTGAGGTAGTCGGGGTCGGTGGCCGGCTCCAGCCTTGGCTGGACGAAGCCGAGCCGCGCGGCGACCATGACGACGGCTGGCTTCGGCGTCATCAGGATTCTCCTGGAACTTCGGTCTCCACGACCTTCGGATGACGCGGCTGCGTGAGGGCCGAACACTCGCTCGACAGGGTTTCTCACCGATTGCATCACCGCCGAGAGCGACGTCGCTGTCGACGTCTCGGCCGCCTCGTTCAATCAGCCGGTCCACAAGATGTTCATCCAGTGCACCACGTCGGACGCTGTCGCTGTGTCCCTGGCCAACCTGATCCAACCGCCGGTATCGGAGTTCGGAGAGCTGGCGATGTGGCGGGTGGACGGGGCGAACATGGAGCGCCTGCTAATCCAACCCAAGGTGGTTGCGGCCTCCGACATTCCGGACGTGCCAACATTCCCAGGCGATCTCGGCGCGATATTCCTGTTGAGGCGGGTCGACAGGATTGTGTACTACGACCGGATGTACCGCCATGAGGTCCTCGGCCGCGAGGTTTTCGCTGAGCCACCTGAACCGCCGGAGGTTATTTCCTACGAGGAACGCGCGGCGCGCCGTGCGGCGGAACTTGCTGAGGAGCAGGGCTGAGGTGGCACCCCGCGTTAACGCTCCTCCGGGCGGCGTACATACGCTGAAATGAGGCTACCAGGACGTTGTTACGGCCTTGGGCCGGCTGCCGGTGTCCAACACAGTATAATTAACAGGCCTGTCCAATTGCATTCCGATGAGCCGCGTAAGCATTCCTCGCAGACGCGGCCCTCATTTTGCCCAGGAGCCTGTCATGCTCGTGTTCATCGATGAGAGTGGCCACCCGCATCCCAATGACCCGACTACGCGCCCGGTCTTGGCGGCCGTCTGTTTCCCGCAGAGCGAGTCTCGGAACATCAGTCGTCAGATATTCAACATCAAGCGCTCTTTGCTGGGCGACGAGCGCGCCGGCGTGGAGTTGAAAGCGAATTCCCTTCTGAACAGAGGGACCTTCAACAGAAAGCCGGAGCTCCGCGAGTTGGTGGAGAGCATCTTCGACCAGATGCGAAACCTTCCCTTGACCGTTTTTGCTGTGATCATGGAAAAGCCCGAGAGGGAGATCCCGCGCAGCACCATCCATCTGCCGCGTCAATACCGCTATATCCTACAGCGTGTTAACGCTTTGATAGCTGGCTCACAATCCATGGCCGTAGTTCTGGTCGATGGCGACGGCAGCCAATATGGAGGCTTATCGGCGAAGTTCGAGGGATACCTGAACAGGCACCGTGAAGGGCAGTTCATGGCCAATGTGGTGGATACGCCTTACTTCGTCGACTCCAAATACACGATGGGGATCCAGCTCGCTGACATGGTGGCCGGCGTGATCCGGCAGTACGAGCAGGCCGAGTTATTTAGCGATCCCTACCCCGATGATTTCTATCTCAGGGCGATCGCTCGGTACTATAACATCGTGAGGAGCAAGACTCAGGAACTTACTGATCCAACGGGAACCTTCCCCTGGCATGGCCTTCATCGTATGCCGGAAAGGCTCCACTATATAGAGCCTGAGGATGAAGGGAACGGCGAGGATCGGCCTTAAAAACCAGAGTGCCAAGTGCGTGACGCTTCCGGAGCATCACTGCCTGGCACTGATGTCAGTGTAGGCAATCCACCTACACTTGTCAAGGATTTTGGCCGAGATCCGCTCCCATAAGGCCCAGGACGGCCGCCCAGCGACCAAGAAAAAAGGGACCTCAACAGTCCCAGCGTGCGTCCTGGGATGCTCCCTACGCGCGTTTGGGGTTTTTAGAACAGGTCCGGTGTACGTCGCCGGCGGCTATCTTGGCCTCGTCGATGGACCTGGACCTGGTGGAGCTGGTTGAGTGCAGCCAGGGGTGTGGCCATCGGCTTTACTCCGACCGGGGTCTGGTGCAGTGTCCCTGCCACTGGCCGCCGGCAAAGGTCGCCCGGGTAAGCCGTGCCCTGGGGCTGGGCCAACGTCCTTGACCTCAGTCTTGGTGTAGCATGCGTCGACCTGAACTAGACGCTGGCGCGCGCACGGAGACGCAACGGCCGTGACCGTCGTGAGATCCTCTTACAGGTTATGTCGATGTCCCTGAAGTGTCTGCGGCCAGTGTTTGGTACTGGAGTCACGGCGCCGGAGTGAAAATCAGCAGGTCCTGAAGTGGAATGATCGTGGAGCAGCGGTGTCGCTGGCGCTACGGGTTCGTATGCTCGGCGTGATACTCACGCAGGCAGTTGACGATGGCCTCATTCAAGTCCAGGAGGTGGTTTTCGGCAAAGTCCTTCACCCACGCTTCCAGCTTGGCGGGTACACAGGGGTCGTCCCAATTGGCTAGGTCGTGGTCGTCCAGTATGTCTTCCCTGACGTCCAGGGCTATCCAATTGCCGGTGTCGGCGCCGGCGCGGTTGAACGTCTGGGGGTTCCGGGCGGCGGTGTTGATGAGCCTGTTTCGGATGTCTTCGTTCGATCCCAGTCCTGTGGTGAGTTGGAGCGCGATGAAGTCGTTGTAGAACCGGAATTCAAACAGCATCAGCGCTTCGGACGGGGGCCACCCGGTTCCGGTGTTCATGGCAGGGAAGGTGCTCCACTCGCGGGGGCGAAAGCGAATGAGAGTAGTGGTCTCGCGTTCCGGGATCCAATCCTGGTGCTTTGCGATAATCTGTCGGATGAGGCGTTTGCCTTCGCTGAGGTAATCTGGCTTGTGGCGGTAAAGGAACTCGACCATGTCTCGGTTTTTGAGGTAAGTGTTGCGAGCTTGCTGGGCGAGTTGGTCTGATTCGGGCACGGCGTTTCCTCTCTTCCTCAGTGTGAAGGCGTATTGTTGCATGAAAGCGCGGACGTGCTCGTGTAGGGCGGCGTGGTTCTGCTCGACGGTCTGTTCCACGAGTTGGAGGATGGTGGCGTAGTTCTCGGGCGTCCAGTAGGCTCGTTCCGGCTCGGAAGGAAGTCCGGCCTTGAAGTCCAGGAAAACGAGGTGCTTCGTGTAATCGGGGAATTCCTCGTTCAGGAGCTGGCGGTACCGGGTGAGTTGGCTCAGGTAGTTTTGGTCGATTCCCTCTGGGGCGGAGATTTTGTTCTCGATGGCGCAGACGAAACGGGCCTCTCGGTTCAGGATGAGGATGTCGATGTTGCGCCACTCGGCGATGACGGTTGTGGTACACCAGTCGACGGCATGGATGGCGGCGGGAGTGATTGCAGATATGCCCAGCCGCCCGGCGGACTGACAGGTTCGGAAGAGGAAGTTTTTGAGGAAGTGCGAACCCGCTCCGTGGCTTTCTTGGGGGTCCAGCAGCCAGCTGACGATGTTGGAGTGGATATGCTCGTACTGCCAGAGGTTGTGCTGTATGACCTGCATGAGGTCGAAGTTGGGCAGTTTCTCCAGTTCCTGTTCTTTTATCAGTTCACGCAGGCGCCCCAGGTC
This sequence comes from SAR202 cluster bacterium bin87, assembly GCA_002238825.1. Classification (GTDB taxonomy): domain Bacteria; phylum Chloroflexota; class Dehalococcoidia; order Lucifugimonadales; family UBA3495; genus Bin87. Next base: position 4,670 of record MPNC01000034.1, read on the forward strand.
GGGAAGGTGGGCAAAGTTGTTCAGGGCCTGACGCGTTGTGGCGGCGTCATCCGCGAGCTGCTGCTGGAGTTTCTCCAGATCCTGCTCGAGCCTTTGTATCTCCTGGAGTCGTCGGGCGGGGTCGTCGTTTATCGTTTGCATATTCACCGCCGGTTCGCTCGGGTGAGCGCTCAGGGATGCGATTATAGCCGCCTGACGGGTAGGGTTCCCTCGGTTTCGGTGGGTCGTATCATCGGAGCGCACGGCGATGCTGGCGAAGTCGTGTGGCCTGTAGTTGCAGTACACAGTGGCTCTATGTGCCGCGTTCCCCGGAGGTGGGTCCCCTCGCGGAGGTGTTCCAGAGCTGTAGGCCCGTTGGTGACGGTTGCGTCATTTACGACAGTTTGGACGGTCAAGGTTGGAGGTGGCGGATCATCGCCGCCGGCCCAGTTCTGAGTGCCAGCTTGGGTGAGTCGGGAATCGGGTTAAGCAATGATCTTGGTGACGGTGTGGCCAGACTAAGGTTGCCGTTCCCAGGTGGGGCCGCTGGAGGACACCGCGGCGCTGCTGCACCGGTGGGCGGCCGCCGTGGCCCCCACACGCTGGCGATCACTGGCTTAATGTCCGCGGCGTTTCACATGGTGCCGTTCAGGTGTCGGTAGGCGGGGTTGGCCTAGGCATCATATCGGTGGTACGGCTTTACTTCGCACAGCTACAGCGGTACGTTTTGCCGCCGCCATTGACACCCGCTCTTTTCACCATTTGCCTGAGGTATCCCGGTGGTCCTTTGCGGAATGTCCGGCTGCCGTATTCGGAACCAGCCTGCTAAGGCGGTTGCGTTTGCCTGTGGCTGTTAGGCTACAGCGGCATCCGTGTTATCCACGTCTGAAGCACGCAAGGCACAAAGGCTTTGCCATGCTTGTAGTGCGCTCTTCCCCGCATTTGTGGCAGAATTTTTCCTCGTAGGTTTTGTCCCCGTACCGTGCCCAAATTCGGTAATGTTGGTTGCAATAAGGTTTCTCGGGATCTAGCGGCACGGGATCCCGGCAACGAATACAGTAGCCAGTGGGATTATCCCGTTGGTCAAGTTTGGCAGCAGGCGGTTGGTCTGGGGAGGTTGGAGGCGAGGTTTCAGTTGGAGCGCCTTGTCCTGGAGCGGCCGTACGACGTAGCCGTAGAGCTTCTTCCCTGATCTCTTGGTAGAGTTCCGGCTCTTGGCTACGGCTCACATAGATGCCCATCTCGTCATTGTGCTGTTCTGAGAACGCATACAGGTTCATTGATGTGATGATGGCCGCGTCTTCGCTCAGGTAGCATTTCGCGTGCAGGTTGGTAACGAACCAGGTTTCGGCCGGAGTGGTCAACCCGCTTATCCATTCTCGTTCTGCATATGTCATGTCGCGCTTGCCGTAAATTACGGTAAGCCGTACCCGTCGCAGGTCCGCATCTCTTATGAAACCCAGCAACCGTTCATTAACCTTCAAGTAAGGGCTGATGAGGGTAATTTCTTCTCGGGCGGACTTGATGAGTTTTTCTAATCGATCAGAAATCCCAGTGGTGGTGAGGAACTCAACCATGCTGTATCTCCGGTTGTATTTGCCGCAACACTATCACAGCGCGATGGCGCCGCAATAGTCCGGTGCAATCCAGCAGGTTGAGATTGTGCGACGGTAACAGAGGGGCGTTTTCCAACGTGACGCTACTGGAGGGGGCCGGCTGCTGTCGCGTCTGCGCCTCTGCCAGAGCTACCCTGCAGGATGCACGCCCGAACCCTTTCCGACTCGGGCCAAGATCCTGTTCCTGAGCTGGACACGCAGCTGTGCTCACTTGGTGGTGGCAGAGTTTGGGCCGAACTCTGCCACTTTCGGCCGCCTGGCCGTTGGTTCCGCTCGGGGCGATTGCTGACACTGCGCCCCTTTCTGGCAGAGTTCTTCCGGTCTACTATGCCGGCATGGATGTACCCCATTACTGGACCGCCGACCAAGTCCAGCGCCTCCTCGACGCGCTGGCGTCCCACAACCGCCACCAGGCCCGCACCGCCGCCCTCATCATGTGGCGCACCGGTCTGCGGGTCTCCGAGGTCCTCGAGCTCGAGTGGCGGGACCTCGATTACGCCGGCGAGCCGGCGACGCTGCTGGTCCGGCGCTCAAAGACCCGCCGGGCGCGGACGGTGCGGCTGCACCCGGAGCTGGTGCAGCTCTTCACCAACTGGCCGGCCAACCGGTCGCCGCGGGACAAGGTGGTGGCCATCGGCATGCGGACGGCGCTGCGCCACATCTCCGACGGCATCCGGTGGGCGGACCTCGACGAGGAGTCGCCCGGGACCGGGAAACGGCGCCCGGGCGCTCACAGCCTGCGCCACAGCGCCGCCCGGCACTGGCTGATGGTCGGCCGGATCCCGCTCAACGTGGTCTCGGCCTGGCTGGGCCACGCCAACGTCCAGGTGACGCTGCGCATCTACCTGCCCATCGTGGGCAGCGACCACGGCATGGAGAACGTGCCGTAGCCTGACCTGGCCGGGCGATTGCTACAACTGGTGGATGCGCGATATTCGGCATATCGCGCATCGAAATCTTGTGTTGGGTCGTGAGCCCGGCGTTACTGCGGCGCCACGGGTCCCATGGTCGCGGTGAGATAATCGGCCCACATCTGCATGACGCGTCTCCGTTCTCGGAAGCTTTCGCCGTCCAGAAACGCTGCCAAGTCGGGGGGATGGAGCTTGAAGGCCAGCACTTGGTATGCGGTGGTGGCCACGATCTCGGGGCGTTCCATGGCCCAGTTTATGAAGCTGGACCTGATCCCGTGGGGTGTGGCGGGTATTCCCAGCCGGCGCATGAGAGCGGAAAGCCTGGCGGAAGCCAGGCATTTGCCGCTGCGTTTGGCAGGGAAGATCGGCCCATCGCCGTTCGTGCGTGCTTTGGCGTAGGTCAAAATCTCCATGGCCTGGGAGGACAGGGGGACAGCGTGGGGGCGTCCTCCTTTCATGCGGGCGGCGGGGATGTGCCAGGTGTTGGTTTCCCAGTCGATCTCGTCCCAGGTCGCTGATCCAGCCTCGCTGGAGCGGGTGACCGTGAACGCCATGAAAAGTAAGCAGCAGACCTCCGCCCACCAAGCGTCGGAATCTCGTATCAGCTTGAGGGCGGCGCCCAGTTCGCTGGGAATCAGGTGCGGGTGATGGTTAGTGGGTTGGTGTGACATTTTGATGTCCTCGCTTGTTCTGTACGTTGTGATGGTGGCGGGTGGTCCATACGACCATGTTGGTCGGTCGCTGGCAGCGACCACGGCGGGGAACGTGCCGTAGCTGGCTGATTTCCCGCGGCAAGCGCCTCGGTCCGAGTATCTGGATCGGTGTGCGGTTTGATGTTCGTCGTGACAACTGGGGTCACGCGTTGGCGCAGTTCGGTCATGCGATAGGTCTCACGCGGTTTTTTCGAAGGCGAACAGCTGGTCGAAAGAAGGCTGCCGGCCGAACGAAGGCTGCTGGTCGAAAGAAGACTGCCGGCCGTCCGGGTCAGTGGCATCGCGGTCCTGGTCCTTTGGTGCGATGAAAGACCCGCAGGTCTGTCCGAGGAAATCGGCGTACTCCTGGAGCATCCGCCTGCGTTTTTCGAGGACGTCGGTTGTGATGTACGACCGGTCCGATTTGCTGTCTACGGTGTGGGCGATGGAAATCTTGGCGAGGAGTCGGTATTCCTCGTTTTCGTGTTCAGCGGCCCAGTTGGCGAAAGATCCTCGTAGGCCGTGGGGCACGAAAGGGAGGCCGAGTCTCTTTGTGATAATTGACAGCCGGCCCCTGGCCATGAAAACGCCGCCTCGTTGGGGTGGAAAGATCGTTCCTTTGGAATGTCTCGGTTTGCTAGCGGCAAATCGGAGGATCTCCAGCGCCTGTCTGGACAACGGGATCACATGCTGCTGGCCGGCTTTCATCCGTTCCGCTGGAATGGTCAGAGTCTCTTTGTCCCAGTCGACGTCGTCCCACACTGCCTCTCGGAGCTCGCCGCTCCGGTCCTCGGTTAAGGCCAGGAGAATCACGCAATACTTCTCTGCCCACCAAAAATCGGAGTCCCGAATCTTGGCGAGGTAACCGCCGAGATTCTGATATGGAGCGGCCGGATGGTTTTTACCTTCCGGCTGTTGGCCCAGGGTTCTGACAACAAATCGTCGAGCTGCTGGGTTGCTGGCGCGGATCTCCATCTGAACGGCTTGGTCTAACACCTGGGAGAGATGGTTCTGCACGCGCGCGGCCATTGCAGGACGGTTGTGCCAGTCGTCGCGGAGTATGTCGATCACGTCATCGTGGGTGACGGCTGGGACCTTTTTGGAGAGCATGGAGTGCCAGTACTGCCTGGAGCGGCTCCATCTGTATGCGATCTCTTTCGCCCTGCGCTCGCCTTTGCGTGTCCATTCGGGGGTATGGTTGGCGATGTACCGGTCGAAGGCCTCGCCCAGGGTGGGTATATGGCGTTTCGGTTCCCGGATGTTCTCGCCCAGGTCCCGTTTCCTGATGTTCTCGAAAGCACGTTTCCTGGCAACGGTCAGGGATATGTTTGGCCACCGGCCCAACCCGAAGGTTCGCTGTGTACCGTCGACGAGGATGCGTTGCGACCAGGCCAGGTTGATGCCGCCGTCGGCGGTGGTGTAGCCGATGATGCTCAGGCCGTTGCCGCCGCGTCCGTCGCCCCATCGACCCGGCCGGTCGATGGACTTGATGAATGCGGCGGTGAGCCGGGGTGGTTTCTGGTCCATGCGAGCACCCCCCGTCATCCCAGTCGGGGGCGATTCTCCGACCGGGTCTCTGACCGGTTTGAGAAATCGCCAACCCAAGAACAAATGTTGGGATAGGCACTGTCATAACCGCACACACGTACTGAAATGAGCATGCAACGGGCGTGGTTCTCAGCAAAAAGCCGACGGAAATGGTGGGCGAGGTTACTGAATGGAGCCATTGAGTACGTCCAACATCCGGACGTACTTAGAGGCACTTCCAAGTAGGAATCGGCGCCTCGACGGGCGCTATGACCGCTTTTCTGACCGCTTTGAGGGACGATCGTGGGATGGTGACGCCGGCGCCGCGGAGACGCGATACGAGCGTGCTGACCGATGCGCCGAACGGCCGGGGAGTGTGCGGTCGCGGTCGTATCCTGACCTGGACCGACAGCAAAAAGCTGTGAGGACATAAAACACCTGCCTAGGGGCTCTGTCAGTGCCCTGACAAAGCTCGTGCTTTAAATCCCCACAGCGGCGGGGCGATGGGATCTCCCGACCATGTAGGCCGGTTGGCAAAATACCCCGCTGACGCGGGGAGCCAGTCTCAGTTAATATCCTAGCATATTTGTGGATCGGAGCCGGTCGGTGACGTCCTGGAGCAGGTGGATGATCCTTCGAAACCGCCCGGGTTTGCCGCAATTGCGGCCTGGCTCGCGCACGAGGATGGACCACCATTGGGCCGGCCAGCCGATGATCGGGCGGTTGCGGTTCGTGCAGTGACCTTGGGCGTGGGGCTGAACAGAGTCGCCGTCGCCGCGCTCGAAGGCCGCGGCGACCATCTCCCGTATGCCGTCCCTCGCCAGGTACCGGACGTCATGCCGGTTTTCGTCGAGCCCTTGTTGCCGCCGGCTTGCGACGCAACCCCCCGGAGGATAGGGCCACGATCGAACTGCAGCGGTTCCCGGAGGTTGGACAACGGCTGACCGCCACGCTTCGCGAGGCAGCGGACGCCGCCATGCCGGTGAGCCTGCAGAGAGACCTGTCAGGCGTATGAGCGAGCTGGACTTGTCGCACCCCGACATGCTGAGGTCGCTGGACATAAGGGCCTCGGCGGATTTGAGGACAATGCAGCCTTTCTGTTCTTCGAGCGCCTGCGGTTGACGCAGCAGCCATATTGATGCCCGGTTCGCCTCGCCCAACCCCAGATGCGTGGACCGGCTTGCCCGGGGACTGCCGGCGCCGGCGGCCGTAACGGCGGACCCGCGGCGGAAAGTCGGGCATCTGGCGCTGGCAACAAAACCGACCGCCCCGTCGTCAGGGCGGCCGGCGTCGCCGTTGGTCGGCGACCACTTCATTGTGCCGATGGGCATTGCGTCTGAGCCATGGTTGAGTGTCATCAAGTTGAGCGTCACCAATCTGGAGAAGCGAGACACCCGTTTCGCGGCGCGGATTGCCGTTGCTCCGCGCGCCGGTGTCGGTCCCCTTCGCGCCCGGCGTGCGTCCCGAGGTTGTCGTGAACCAGGAGGGCGGCACCGGTACCCTGCGGCGTCGCGGCCTGGGAACAGTTCGATGCGCCGGTTCGGGTCGGCCAGGGCGTTCCGCCAATCCGGCGTCCGCAGTCGGGTGAGCGCAATTGCGCGGTGGCCATAACCCACGCGGTGGTTCGGGTCCGGCTCGACGGCTCCAGCGGCGTCATCGACCCCTTTCTCGGCTTGAGGAGTGGGAGCAATCGGGTGAGCGTGGGCACGGCGGCGCCAGCCGGATCGGGCGAGCCGAGAGCCGCTGGCCGCTGGCCGGGGCCGCTGGGGCCGGACCGGGCGATGATCCGTTGACCATCGCCCGGGACGCCACCCTTTGCGATGCCTGCGGGCCAACCAAGGAAGGCGCGCGGCGCCACGACTACGCCGGCCAGCGGGGCGATCACCCGTCGCGATGATTCAGGGATCGGTGATGTTTCGCCGGTTCCGGTTTGCCCGGGTCGCGGGTGATTTCCGCTTCCGCAGGATCGTCGGTGCGGTACCCGTCTCTGATCGCCCGGCGCATGATCCGCGACAGGTGGGCCCGCACCTCATGGGCGGTCCGTGTTTTTTCATGCCAAATGGGTTTGATGACGCTGATGACGTCGTCCGCGGTCACCTCCGAGACCGGTTTTGAGCCTATTGCCGCGCAATAGCTGTGGAGCCGCACCCACGCTTTTTCCTCCTCGCCATTTTCCCCTTCAGGAAAGCGCGCGGCGCGCATCCGGTCAGCGACTTCGTCGACGGTCGGAGTTTTGGCCGGTGCGGTTCGCATGTCCTTGCCTTCGGCGACTATACGGACATTCTTGAAGGCCTGCTCCCGGGCCATGGACAGGGAAACGTCGGGGTACCGGCCGATGCCAACATTGGTGTATCGACCCGCGACCCTGATCCGCTGGCGCCAGCTCTTGACCAGCCGGCCGTCCCTGGTCCGCCTGACAATGAGACTGAGTCCGTGGGCGCCGGGACCATCGCCGTAGCGTCCCGGTTCCTCGAGATTGTTGATGAATGTTGGGGTCAGACGTGGGGGTCGTTGCTCTGCCATGATTTCACTCCTGGTGTCAATTGTGGGAGCAGACAATGCACGAACGGATGTCCGGTCATTGGTGCTGCCGTCAAACGGCGTTTTGTGCGTGAAACGGGTGTGTAAACGTCGTGCCTCCTGCCACAACGTGCCTTCGGAAATTATGGGATCCTGGCTATCGCAGGTATTTACGCTCCTTTTCCGATAGGAAAACCTCCTCATTGAGACTTGATGCGCTGCCCGGCATCACTTTGCGCGCCGGTGTTCCGGCCATCGAACCCGCGGCCGCGGAGACCCGATTCCGACGCGGTCGGGAGGCTCGGTAGCGCGGATGCGGAGGGCGGAGAGGGGAAATGCGCCCTGACCAGTTTACGGTCCGAGGCAACGGCCAAGACGACGTCCGTCGCCTCGGCGCGGAGGAGCGGGTGATCAGGCGACGCACGTCGCCTCCCGGTCCGCTGCCTTTCGGTTGGGAACGACGCCGGTTTTCAGGCAACGGCAGCGGCCGCAGCAGCTCCTGCCCCGACCTCGCGCAAAAGCCGGCGGAAGCGAGGGATGTGATCACCCCGGACGCCGCCGCCGGTGGCTGGCACCTGTGGTTTTGCACCGCCCAGCGCCGTTGATCTGACCTGACGCGCCGGCGCCGTCAGGCGGAAAGCCCCGCCGGGGTCGGGACCCCGCCAGCAGCAGCAGGGCTTCCGCCGGGTCACACCGGCGGGAACCGCGTTGCGAAGGGGAGAGGAACGGCTGCAAATGGCGTCAGGCTGGCCGGGCCCGACCTTTGGCAACCACCGGGTCGGGCCAGCCCGCCCGGTCCTCATGCCTTTCCTGAACGTTTCGTAAACTCCAGGCCGGGTTGCCGGCGGCAGACGACGTCCGTCGTATTTTTCGTTGCTCCCCGGTCATCTTCTGTCAATAGCAACTCGGGTCGGACCGGTTGAAAAGGTCGACCCCATCGCAGAGTTCCGCAACGAGTTCGGCAGCAATGCCGGTGCAGCCCGCCGCCCCCGAGGATGCCGATGACCTGGCCCCTGGTGATCGAGCCTCTGGTAATCGAGCCTCTGGTAATCGAGCCCCTGGACCGCCGCCGGCCACCGGCTCCAAAAGGCCAGACCCTCAACCGGCGCAGGCGCGGAACGCCAGAACACGCATCGTTGCAACACGTGTTGCGCAGCCGCGCAGGCCCCCATAATGCGACCACGGCGCCGTCACCCGAAATCAAACGGAACCGGCATCACCAACCCCGAGGGTGACACGCTGGACCTCGAGGCCGACCGTCGCCGCCGTGCCGAGGCCGGGAAAGCCGTTTCCCGCCAACGCCGCCAGGCTGACCCTCCGCGTGTCTCCCGCTGCAATCTGCACGCTGGGCCCGCCCGCCGACGTCAGCGCCCAAGGTCAACAGACCATCGGCCTGGCCACCATGACCGGAGCCTCGTCGGACCGGAGCCTCGTCGGACCGGAGCCTCGTCGGACCGGAGCCTCGTCGGACCGGAGCCTCGTCGGACCGGAGCCTCGTCGGACCGGAGCCGCTCAAGGCCACGCCGTCTCCATCCGGCCCGTAGCGGCATGGAGACCTCGGTTGCTGTGATCCGATGGGCGGCGAGGCTGCGGAGGCGCGGAGGCGCGGGGCCGAGGGTTTTTGCGACCGCCGGCCCCGGCGGCCGTGCTGCACATCGCAGTCAATCTCACAGGCCCTGGTGTCGCGCCCGTGTCACCGACCGCCGCCGCCGCACGTAGCCCAGGGCGATCACCGCCACGCTCGACGCCAGCAAGATGCCCAGTCCCGGACCGGGCGCCGCGAATCCGCCCAGGGTGTGCATGCCCCCGTCCAGCACCGGCGGCGTGAACCTCAGCAGCGCCAGCACGCCGGCGATCGTCAGCAGCGGCGCCCCCGCCCGGTGCCGGCGCCGCAGCGCGCTCCAGGCCGTGTCCAGCGCTCCCAAGGCGATGCTGAAGGGAAGCGACAGCAGCAGCGCGGTCGCCACCGGAGATATTTGCCACATCACGATCCGGTCGTTCCCCTGGAGGGCGTAGGACATCAGGCCCACCCCCGACAGCGGCCCGGCGTGGGCGTCCAGCGTCAGCCAGGGGATGAAGAGCGCAGCCGGGCACCCCAGGGCGGCGACCACGATGCCGACCCGAGCGTCCATGGTCCCGGCCAGCCGGCGCATGACGCCCGGACCGGACGCACGTCCGCCCCGGCGCCCGGCCGGCCCCAACCGGCCGGGCGAGCCGGGCAGTTCACGATTGGTTTCACGGCGTGTTTCACGATGGATTTCACGGTGGATGGTGTTCCTCATCATCGGTTCTCTCCCTTTGGGATGTGTGGACGTGCGACGGGGATCAGTTCCCGCGATCAGTTCCCGCCAAAGGCCGCGCCGATCTCCTCCGAGCGGACCCGAAACCGCTCCAGGTCCCGGTGCAGGTCCCGGATGGCCCGGGGCAGTTCCAGGAGGTCGCGGCGCACCGCGGCGAAGTTGGCGCTGAGCAGCTGCTTGCTGATCCTCACGTCCAGGTCGTGAAGGTGGTTCATTATCGTGCTGGCCTGGGCCTGGGTCCGGTGGGCCTGATCCCGCCAGTGGGCATACACCCGCATCTCCGACCGGTCGCCAGCCTCGGCGCGGGAACGTTCCCCGGGGTCCCTGATCCGCCCGGTGAGCTCGCTCTGCGCCCGGAAGTAGCGCCGCGCCGCCCCCTCGGCGTGCTCGATGCGGTAGCCCAGCCGGCGGTGATCCGCCTCCGCCCGCCGGTACCGGGCGCTCCACACGTCCCGCAGCGCCCCGATGGCGTCGATCCGTTCCTTGGCGTCGATGTGTTCTTTGGCGTCGATGTGTTTGGCGCCGATGTGTTCGTTGGCGCCGAGGCCGCTCCGGCCCCCGTCCACGGCGGCCAGCGCCTCCAGGGCCGCCGCAACCTCATGCCGCAGGTCATCGCCGTCCCCCTCCCGCGCCGACGCGGCGCCGGCCGGGACCAGCCCCCCGAAGGAATGGCCCACAGCGTTGGCCTGGCGCATGGCCGCGCCGGTGGCCGCCGCCAGGTCGGCCCCCGCGTCCCGTTCACCGCCGGCAATCTGCCCGGCCACGGACGGCGCCGCCGTCAGACCGATCACCACCGCGGCCACCACCATCGCTCCCTGTGCAAACATGGTCATCTCTCTTCCTCCTGTCCGTGCCTGGTCCCGTTCTACCCGTGCCGGGTCTTGTTCTGAGGCGGGTTCTTCCCGCCGTGGTTCCTCCGGTACGTCGCCAGCCTCTCGGCCTCCCGACGCCGGGCCCCCGGCTGCGTCATCCGGGTCGTCTCCTTCCGCATGGTTCCCCGCTTGCCCGACCGTTCGTGCTCGCCCGCCCGACGCCCCAAGTCGTTGCTGCTCCCGATGTACGTGATCTCTCCCCGGGACCCCCGCAGCGTGTACACCGCCGTATCCCTCCTGCCGGTCTTCGCCTGGCTGGTCTGCGGCTTGCTGTTCTTCGGACTGCTGGTCCTGGGCTGGCTGGTCCTGGGTTTGCTGTTCTTCGCCATGACATCTCTCCTCTGTCCTGCATCGGCCGGCGCGCCCACCGGTGGCGGCGCGTCGGCCCGGTCTCGTTCTCCCGCTCTGAACCCGGGGGTTCCGGCAGTGGTGGCCAAAAAATGGCTATTCCTCTCCTTTACCTCCAACCCACCGCAGGGGTGGGCGAGGGCCCTGTGTTGATGGGGGCTTGTGTTGATGGGATGGGATGAGCCGACGATCAACGCCCGGCGACCGGCGGGGGACCGTCACCCCCGTCGCCCCTGAACACTCACAGCTCCCGCCGCAGGCGGCTGACCACCAGTTCCACGCTGTCCATGCAGGCATCCAGCGTCTCCCCCACCGGCGCGCCCTGCCTCCCGCCGGACCGCCAATGCGGCAGGTCGTCGAACCAAGCTTCCACCGGGAACTCCAGCGGGAACTCCAGCCCGCGCCCATCGCTCCCGCCCCACGTGATCAGCAGCGCCTGGCCATAGCGCAACTCTGTCATTGACAACTCCCGACCCACGCTCCGCACCGCTCCGCCGGTCCTCGGACCCGGACCGATTTGCCCTCCGGCCCGCGGCGCCCGCGGCAATGCCTCACCCCCCGGCACCCGCGGCCACTCGCCGGTCCACCCGACGCTGGCCCTCAGCGGCGTCTGGTGCTTGTCCCGGTTGCAGATGTCCCGGAGCATGCCCAGTCCCAAGCCCACCCGGTTACCGCCGGAGGCACTCGGGCGACCGGGCCGGCGGGGCGGCTGCACGCTCTCGATGTACGCCCGGGCCGCCGGACCCACCCCGCAGAGCCGCACGTCCAGCCGGCCCGGGTCCCGGCGGACCCGGATCGGAAACTCGCTGTGCCGGCCCGGGCACTCCCCGTCACCGTGCCCACCAGCGCACCTCCCGTAGGCTGCAGCCAACTGCCACACCAGCTGGTCCAACGCCGATCGCAGGTTGTAGGCCCACTCCCCAACCCGTATCGACCACCCCAGCGGAAGGACGCTCTCTCCGCCCCGGTACACCCACCGCCGGCCCTCCCCGCACTCCTCCGGCCCGCACTCCTCCGGAAGGATCAGCCGACTGCGCTCCCGGCAGAACTCCCCGGCGTCGTCCCTGAGCCGGCGCAACTGCCCCCGGGCGCGCTCCAGCTTGGCGTCCACCGCCTCCAGATGGTTCATGTCTCACTCCTCGCGCATTGGGCGCCCATGCCCAACGCAAAACGCCCGGACACCGGCGTGAACCGGGCCCGGGCGTTCCTTCTGATCAATCTCGCTGCTGAATCTCACGGGACCGGCGCTGCTGGCGCGCACGTCCCTGTTCCGCTCCCCCGGCCCGCTCCCCCGGCCCGCTCCCAGCGGTCCGCTCCAGGCCTCCGTCCCAGTGGATCGGATCAGGCCGGTCGACGCGGGAGGCGCCCGCGCCGTCAGATGGCCCGAGCGCTTCCGCTTCGCCGCCATCGCGGGGGTGGCGGGCCCGCCTGGCAACCGCCCGCCCCCGCGCGCATTCCCTTCACTGACCGGACCATCGCCCCCGGCCGCGCCGCCCGTCGCCGGACCCGGAGGTTGTCACCGGCAACTTCAAAATGCGCAAGAGTGGCAACCTGGAACTGACCCACCGGGTGGCAGTGGCAACGGCAACATCCAGGCCCCGGCCGGCGTGGGGCCGTACACCGGTCGGGGCCTGGCCCCGCTCCGGCGTCCGCACGTCGGATGGACCGGCCGCCTGACCGGAGCCGGCCATCCGGTGTCCATGGGCTGCGCCGCCCTATACGCGGGCCTGATGGCCGTGACGCTGGCGGCGTGGTTCCTGCAGGAGGGTGGACGCGACGCGACGGCCTTTCCTGGCCGGCGCATCGTCGTCCTGGCCCTCGGGCTGTGGGCGACCGGCGGGCCTGGCGGCGGCCGCGCCGACAACCCCATCACAACCAGAACGCGGGCGCCCAGCCGAAGCCGGACGCCCGCGTGGGATGGCCGGCGGTTCGGGCGGCCACCACCCGGACCCGCCGGCCTCGATTCCCTGCAGCGCCTTGCCCACCTCCACCCAGCGCTCGCCCCAGTCCGGGTCGGCGAACTCCCGGGCCGCCGCCGTCACGGATGGCAGCTGCTCCGTGGCGCCGCGGCCACGCCCCGTCGCCGGTCACATCTGACGGGATCTAACCGTTCACCATCCCTACATGTCTCTCATCCCCGGCTGACCAACACGTCCGCTTCCCTGCTGCGGTTGCGGGCTAATTCCCCGACACCCCTCCCGCTACGGCCGCCGCGTATCGTGATTAGTATTTCTTCTCGTTGATCGCGAATACCGGGATGGACGCCATAACCAGCATCAAAACCCAGACGACGAAGGGCGATGCGTAAAAGCCGGCAAGTCCATGCGCCAACGCGCTCAGAACGGGGAACGCCAGGCTGGCCAAATGGTGGGACAGGAATGCCATCCCCCATATCGCCCCCAGCGCCCGCAGCCCGTAAACGTCGACCACCAACCCAAACGCAATGGGCATCCAGGCCGCCGAGCACAAGCCGCCCACGACCGCGAACACCCAGAGGCCGGTCAATGTCCCCGGACCCATCGCCAGCGCCAGAAATGCGATGCCCTGCGCCAGGTAGATTGCACCCAACACTTTCTTGCGAGGGAATCGGTCGGACAGCCAGCCTCCGCCCATCGCGCCCGCTGCGCCCAGCACGACCGTCACCCCATGAATGTTTGACGCCGTGGACAGCCCAATACCCTGGTCAGTGGCGAACGACACAAAAGCACGAGAGATGAACGAAGCGGTCAATCCGCCGGCCGCCAAACCCGGCAACAGGGCCCAGATGGCCGGAGCGCGGAACGCTCGCCACCATCGATCCACCTCAAACCGGCCTCGTTGAAGCGCGGGCGCGCTCCCCCTTCGCTGCGCCTCCATCGGTGTCTCCGGGTCTCCGTCGGGCTTGAGCCCGATGTCCGAAGGCCAGTTGCGCAGAAACTTCAGCCCAACAGGCAGGGCCAGGAGCAAAGGGACCACGCCCAGCGCAATCCAGGTGACCCGCCAACCGTACTGAAATATGAAGAGGCCTGTGACGGCGGGAACCAGGACCGCGCTTGCGATGGAGTTGCCGGCGGTCAACAGACCGAGCGCCAATCCCAGCCGCTTCACGAACCAGCGCGCCGCCAGCGGCCACAAGATGGCCAATGAGACGCCCCCCATCGCGATGGAAAACACGAAACTGAACAGGAAGATCACGTGCCAGTAATGGGATGTCCAGTACATTCCGGCGGTGGCGAGACCGGTCGCCACGACGCAGATCAGTATGACTTTGCGAGCGCCGAACCGGTCAAACAGGTGGCCGATGAAGGGCTGGGTGACGCCATTCATGACCAGCCCGAGGATCCAGGCGCCGCCCAAGGCGGTATAGCTCCACCCAAGATCCTCGGACACGGGCAGTGCGAAGAGCGTGAAACTGCCACGAACACCCGCCGGGACGACCGATATGAACATGGCGGCCGCCAGGAGGCGCCAGCCGTAGTGAATCCTGGAACGGCGGCGCGCCGGGGATCGATCAACAGGCTCCGGTTCCGGCAGCGGGCTGTTGTCTTCAAGCATTCGTACCGCCTTTGGCGCCGCTGCCCGTCTTCACCAACCCCAAGTTGCAAATGGACAGCAACGCCCAGCGGAGGTTTGCCGTTAGCGCAGCCAGCCGTGATATTTCCCGCTGGCGCCCTTGGCGATTTCCCCCACCACGTCCCGAACTTCGTGGAGTGCGGACCAGTGGCCCCAGAAAAACCAGCATCACAGCAGCCCAGGCAGATATGGTCCAGGGACATGGCCGGTGACCCCGGCCATGTCCCTGCTGCATGAGAGCATCGCACGCACGAACTGCCTGGTGACGCCTTGATCATTGCTTCGGCCATTCATCCACGCCGCTATTTCATCGACGTCATAGTGGTCGCGCAACTCCTCCCAGGCGCAGTGGCATTGCTTTGCCGAAAGGTTTACGCCCACATCCATCTACAATCCGGACCT
>MPNC01000035.1 GCA_002238825.1 SAR202 cluster bacterium bin87
TCACGTCCACCACGTAGCCGTCGATGCCGTTGGACATCTCGACGTAGTCGCCCACGCTGATCAGGCCCTCCGTAACCACGTAGGTGCCGGCGAAGACGTTGGCCAGCGTGGGCTGCAGCGCCAGCGCGACCGCCAGTCCCGCGATGCCCAGTCCCGCCACCAGGGGGCTGATGTTGATCCCCAAGATGTCCAGGCACACCATGCCCGCCACCGCGATCACAAACCCCAGCACTCCGCGGCGGACCAACGGGAACATCCACCCCTCGCCACGGCCCGGATGGGAACGATGCAGATAGATCTACAGCCACAGCAGCGTCGCCGAGGCAATGCCGTTGACCAGAGAAGCTCCGATCAGCACTGCGATCACCCCGCTGGTCTTGTTCACCGCCACCTGCACCGCCGCCGGCGGCGACAGCACCGTCAGCGCCACGTAGATGCCCGACAGCACGATGAAGGCCGCAAAGGGCAGCCGGATCGCCGCCGCCGTCTTCACGTCGAAATCGACGCTGGACATGATCGAAAGACGCAGCAGCCGTCTGAAGACCAGCGTGCTGAACACTATGGCGATGACGATGGACACCGCCACGATCACGCCGCTGATCAGCAGGTCAACCCAGGTCGTGCCGGACCCGGCGGCCCAGTGGGACAGGGCCCGCCACCAATCGCGGAAAAATTCCCTCATGAATCTCAGTCCCGATGCCTGGATTTGCTCAGCGACCCGTAACGCTGGCGGGTGAATATTACCCAAATGCCACGCTGCCGCGGTTCCGAGACCATCCACCGTCCCGGCGGAGCTTGTTGATCCTATGATCCGGGGCCAGACGATCCGGTCAATCCCGTGAACCGTTCAATCCAGGTAGTCCCGCAGCTGGCTCGACCGGGCCGGCTGGCGCAGCTTCCGGATCGCTCTCGCCTCGATCTGCCGGACCCGTTCCCGGGTCACCCCGAACACCTTCCCCACCTCCTCCAGCGTCTGCGGGTCGCCGCCGTCCAGCCCGTAGCGCAGCCGCAGCACCCGGCTCTCCCGGTCCCCCAACGCATCCAGCGCCTCCCGCAGCTGTTCCCGCAGCAGGCTCTCCGACACCGCATCCTCCAGTGGCGGACTGCTCCGGTCCTCGATCAGATCACCCAGGAACGCATCCCCATCCTCTCCCACCGGAAGATCCAGCGATACCGCCTCACGGGCCGCCTTGCGCGCCTGCATCACCCTCTCCAGGCTCATTCCCAGCGCCTCGGCCAACTCACCGTCCGTGGCGTCCCGTCCCAGCTCCTGCGCCATGGCCCGTTCCTGCCGCACCAGCTTGTTGATGGTCTCCACCAGGTGCACCGGTACCCGTATCGTCCGGCCCTGGTTGGCCACGGCCCGGGTCACCGACTGCCGGATCCACCAGGTGGCGTAGGTGCTGAACTTGTAGCCCCGCCGGTGGTCAAACTTCTCCACTCCGCGGATCAGCCCCAGGTTGCCCTCCTGGACCAGGTCCAGAAACGCCACCCCACGGTTCTGGTACTTTCCCGCCACGCTGACCACCAGCCGCAGGTTGGCCTCCGCCAGGTGGTCGTGGGCCCGCCTCCCAGCCTCACCGGCCCCCTCGAAGTGCCCGGCAATCTCGTCATCCGCTGCCTCCACCCGCTGGCTCAGCTCCGGATCTCCCAGCATCATGGACAGCAGGGCCAGGGTGCAGCGGTCCGAGTCCTCGGAGTTGTCGGGATGCAGCTCCGTCCACACCGGCACGTGGGAGACAACGACGGTGATCACCGCCCGCGGCAGCGCCCGCGTGTCCCGGGACAGCCTCACGATGCGCTCGCGGGCATCCTCCTCGGTCATGCCCAGATCCCTGGCCGCCCGTTCCACCAGCTCGGGGCTGATCACTCCGTCGATGGCGGCCCTGAACCGCGGATGCTCACACACGTCCTCCAGCGTCGGTGCGTCGCCCAACTCCAGGTGGCGGGCCACGGTCCGGGCCACCGGTCCGGCCCTGGCAACGCGGGCCAGGAGCAGCATGGCCTTCTCCCAGGGCGCAGCCGCAGGCGCGCCATCGGCGCCAGCATCCTCTCCGCAGTCGTCGCCCAGCCCCCGGGCCAGTTCCCGCTCCAGCTCCTCCAGGTGGCTGGTCAGTTCAATCTCTGCCGCCAGCGCGCTTTCCTCCCCCGCGGTCAGCAGCTCCACCCGGCTGATCTCCCGCATATACAAGCCCACCGGGTCGTCGGCAGTCTCGACGTCCACGGCGCCGGCCTCCTCCTCGAACCGGTCCCAGTCCTCCACGGCGCCGCTTCGCCCCGCGGCGTGGACATCCGTTATCGCTGCCGCCTCGCCAGCCGGATGGCCGTCCTTGGCGACATCGGCTACGTCTTCCTGGGTAACCGCCACCTCGTGATCGGTGCTACCGTAAATCATCCGGCATCATCTCCAGGGGATTTCTCGGCGTACTGCGACGGCCGCGGATCCCTATCCGCACCTCCTCCCACGCCGCTGTCGATGGCCGCCGTCCTTGGCAATCCCTGCTTGAACTTGGCCCATCCGGTCGATTTCCTCTGAAACGGGACACCAAAACACGTCCTTCCCTCGGGTGTACGCCGCCGGATGTCAGAACGTCCCATCGCCAATCTCCAGGTGATAACGTGCCAGCCGGCGGCCGGTGAGCTCCGCCTGCTGCGCATCCGCCATGACCCCCGTACTGATGTTGTGAGTTCGCAACTCCGCCATCTTCATGCGGAACCCCTCGGGGCCCTGGGTCGCCTTCACACGGTTGCAGTACGAGCACAGCAGCTGCCAGTTACGCGCCTGATGGTCACCGTCGTCGCTCAACGCCAGGATGTGGTCGATTTCAAACCGCAGGTGGTGGGGCTGGTGAAACCCACAGCCCGGGCGATCCCCCGCTGCACCGCATACAGGCCCATCCGGACCGCTTCGGGAACGTTGCGGTGACCCGACCCGTCGCGTCGCCGCCGGGCCGGACGTTTCTCGTAAACCTCCACCGGCTCCAGATATTCCCACAGCAGCGCCACGTCCATGGGGCGGTCCGGCTCCCGGTACAGATAGCGGCCCCGGCCCACCCTAGTGATCAGCTGGGGCGAAGGCTTGCTGTGGGCTTGCGTTGTGCAGCCCGCCAGGTCGGAGAGTTCCCTATTCACCAGGTTGCGATCCCGCTTCGCGTGAGGGTCAAAGTCGGCCACCATCCCCGAGGCGGCAACCAACCGGTAAATCTCCTCGGTGCTCAACGGACGCCCCTGGTTCGCCGCCATCACCTGCACGATGTGGGGGCGTAGACTGCTCGCTGATTTAGTCAAATGCCAACCTCCATCACGGCGTTCGTAGAACGCTCCTCTATCGCAACGTGATTATAAACACCGTCCGTTCCGGAGCAGTACGACAGGCCGGGTTGCGGGTCATAAACTCAAGCGTTGCCACCCTGCACAGCTGTCAGATGCACCAGATATTCCTGCCCGGAGGATTCGAACCCCATTTTCTTCCGCTTTTTACTTGACAGATTATTCGACAACGACTACCTTTTCTGCATATCAGCAACGGTTGACAACCGTTGCCCATCATCACCAACCGTCACGCTTTGAATCTCTCTTCCTTCCGTCCACTGGAGCTACGCCATGCCCGCTACTTCACATCGTGCGAGGACGGTGCGCAAAACCGTGGCATTGGATCCGGAGACTTGGGAACGTTTCGATCGGATACTGACCCGCAAAGGTCTAAACGCCGCGGAGATGCTGCGTCTGCTGGTCGCAGACTGCGTCAGCAGGGAGGAGCAGGCCATCGCCGCCGACGACCACCACCAGATGCCCAACGGAAACGGAGCCATAGCTGTGGATACCCACCCACCATAGGCGCATAGAAAAAGGCCAATCCTTCCCTGTAAAGACTGATTGGCCTACCCGCCCTACCCGCGAAGCAAGCACCCCCGAAAAGGGGTACGTCCAAGTCGTCCAAGCAGACTATTGGGGGAATTGGGGGTTATGCTGAATATAACACAACCGCTGCCCTGTAACAAGCAGGGTAAGCCACCAGCAAACGCTGAATACCGTTACGGACATGTGCGTCATCACCCCTCCGTAACGCCTCTGTTCCGGTATGAACCAAGTTTGTCCATACCGCCGTCAACGGCAGCTTCTGATCAGATGAACTGCCGTCTGCTCCGATAATTCCAAGGCCTCGGTCCGCCTGTCGCCGGACTGCTGAAGAGCCCGTCATGTTGACGTCCCATCCATCCACCGTTTCCACCACGGTCGCCGGCAAATCGTTCACGGCGTCAGCATCTCCACCCCAATCCAACCTGGTAGAGCGCGTCTATAGCATCATAGACGACCTCTGTCTCAAAGCCTCCGGCCCAGTTTGGCTTTCGCAAAAGGAGCTGGCACAGACCCTGGAGGTCACACCACGAACCATCAACCGAGTCATCTCGCGGTTGAAGCAATCCGGACGACTCGTCGTTACGAAAACCGGGTCCGATATGTCTTATCTCACCGCCCGGGAACCTGCCCAGCTCCCGATGGTATCAGCGGTCGCCGCATCACCTTCGCCGCGGTCCCGCTCCAGTACCACTAAACCCGCGTCACCAACTCAGCCGGCAACACCTGACAGGCCTCAGATGGATGGTCATGCGACGACCGATAGCCAGCCAGTGGACTCAGATACGACCGCCAATGGACAGGCGATAGACTGCCAATGGACAGGCGATAGACAACCGATAGACAACCAAGGGACAGGCGATGGATCACCAGTAGATGACCCTGAGAAACCGGATAGTCAGCGGGTAGACAACCTTGCGATGTACGATGGTCAGCCTTTGGACAGCCCAGACGGAAACCAAGCGGTCATCGTCTGGAAGCGAGCCCTGGCCGACATCAGCAAACAGCTGCCGCCCGGTTCTTTCCGGATCTTTTTCGCAGCTACGGTAGGCATCGAGTTCGACGGTAATTCTCTCGTTGTTGCCGTCCCGAGCGCACGAGCGGTCGAATGGCTGGAGCGGCCGATCCATCAAGAGATTGCGCAGACCGCCCTGGAGCGAGTTACCGGCCGAGAAATGAGGGTCCAATACCTGGAGGATCCAACGATCTCCAGAGAGCTTCAGCATCATGCTGACGAACCTTCGCGCAAAATGTCAGCAGAGCCTCTGGCCCTCTCCCCGTGCCCCCGATGCGGTCCCGATACCATGACGCTCACCACGTGGCCCAGCCTAAGGCGGCTATCCGGTCAGACCTACTACTGCCGCGGAGCCGGTGCCTGCTCCAGGCTCTGGAGCAGCGTCGTTGGTGAGTTCCATCCTCCCGGCGAGGAACAACTGGACCCGGAGGCCGCCAGGAACCTGTTGAGCCGAGTCTTGCAGAACAGGCCTCGTTCCCACCATTGAGCGGCGTTGGGCGTCTCACGCGCGCGTGCGCGCCGGCCGGGTCCCGGCCCGGATTTAATATTTAATACTATGAGAAAGAAAATTTTACCCGGCCCGGCCGGGCAAAACGAACAAAATGGAATCACTCAGTCAAATATTGCTTCGGATATCCCAACGCAGCCTATCTAATCGACAGGCTGATGCTGCGATCCCAGAAGACAGTTTTCCCGCCACCCCCAACTGTGTCATCTGCGGCGATGCTGGGTGGCTCTCACCCAAGGTGCCCCTAACGCATCCTGAGTTCGGTCAGGTGAGGCCGTGTTCGTGCCAGGAGTCTCGCCCCAACCAGTTGCGCCGTTCCATGGCGCTGGAACGGCATAGCAATCTCAGAGCGCTACGGCAGGCCACTTTCTCGAATGCCAATCGATCGGGCCCAAGTGCTGATGCTGCGTCCCATCGGACATACGCCGCGGTCGAAACTGCGGCGACCCGTTTTGCCGAGGATCCGGTAGGATGGATCACTTTTGCCGGTCCCAGCGGCAGCGGCAAAACTTACCTGGCCGCTGCCATCGCCAATCATCAGATTGACCTGGGTCGTCCGGCGTTGATGATCACCGCCTCGGACCTTCTGGATCAACTCAGGATCGGCTTTTCAGAAGGTGCCGAAGCGAACTTCGGGGATACGTTCGATCAACTGCGCAACACTCCGCTGCTGATCCTGGATGACCTTCCGACCAGGCCCACGACGCTGTGGGGGCAGGACCGGCTCTTCCAACTCCTGGCCCACCGCCACTCCGAACGCCTGGCCACCGTGATCACGCTGCGCGGCGATCCGGAACAGGTCGATGATTTTCTGAGAACGAGGCTCGAGACCTCCGACGGCTTCGCCCGCATGCACGCCCTGGGCAGGGTGGTGAACCTCGCAGCTCGAAGCCTGGGCGGTGTACCTGCCAACATGCGAGGGCGGATGACCTTCGAATCGTTCCGTACCGATGCCAATGGGTCGCTGACTGATGAGGAACGTCGCGCCGTCGCCGGAACTCATACGTACGTCCAGCGGTGGGCGCAGCGAGGCTGTCCGGACGGATGGCTGCTGCTGGGGCCCTGTGGAATCGGCAAGACGCATCTGGCAGTGGCGGCGGCCGTGGAACGTGAAAATCGAGGTGATGACGTTTTCTTCGCCACCGTCGCCGACTTGCTGGACCAACTGCGTGGCACCTTCAGTGAAGATAGCCCCATTGCTCACGACGACCTGATGCGGCGTATCAGGTCCTCCCATCTCCTGGTGCTCGACGACTTGGGATCCGAGCGCCACACACCCTTCGCGGAAGACAAGCTTTTCCAGATCGTCAACTACCGGTATGAGGAGCGACTGCCGACCATCGTAACGACGTCGGCATTCCCAGGAGATTTGGACAATATGCGCCCGAGGATCGCGTCGCGACTGTTGGACAGCATGGTGGTCACCATGCTGGTGCTGGAGGGACCGGATTATCGACGATCCGCCGGCGGCAGAGCCGATGCACGATAATGTTCAGCCGGCTGCCAGATCGTATTTCGTGCTCCGTCCACCGGCCGGACTGCGTGCCAGGACACCCAACTCTACTAATCCGTTGATATCCCGCAATGCCGTATCCGGGGAGCACTTGGCGATCCTGGCCCACTTCGCAGTCGTGAAGTTGCCGTTGAAGCCGTCCAGCAGACGATTGACGATCTCACGCTGCCGGGCGTTAATTCCGAGGTCGCCCGCGCGAGACCACCATAGAGCCTTGCGCTTTACCGAAGCAAGTTGGCCCTCGGCGCGTTCCAACGCTGCCATGAGGCACCTGAGAAACCATTCCAGCCATTCCGTGACATCAAGGCTGCCCTGTTGCGTTGATTCCAGTATGGAATAGTAGGAGTTGCGATCATGCATGATCTGACTGGACATGCTGTAGAACCGTTGGGCGGACTGGTCGGCGCGCGCCAGCGCCATCTCCGCGACAGCGCGAGCAATCCGTCCGTTGCCGTCATCGAACGGGTGGATCGTCACGAACCAGAGGTGTGCAATACCGGCGCGTATGACCGGATCATCAGGCGATGGACCGTTGAACCAATCAAGGAACGCCGCCATCTCTTCCGGTAAACGCTCGGCTGCTGGAGCTTCGAAGTGAATTATCTCGCGGCCAAAACGGCCTGCCGACACTACCCGCATAGGGCCCGAGCCGGAGGGTCTCCACTGCCCGACTGAGAGTCGAGAATGACCGCTCCATCCTGTCGGAAACAGACCGGCATGCCACCCGAAGAGCCTCTCATCTGTGAGAGGTGCTGCGAATCCTGTGGTGGCATCCAGCATCATGGCCACGACTCCGTCGACCCTGCGGTCAACGACAGGGACTCCGCCATGAGGTATGCCAAGATGGCTGGCCAATGACGAGCGCACCTCGGCTGCGTTAAGGATTTCGCCTTCGATTTCGCTGGTCTTCATCACCTCGTCAACCAGGGTCTGCATTGCCGGGGCCTCCAATGCCGGAAATCCGAGATCGACCAGGCTTCCCAGGAACCATCCTTGCCGGTAGCGACACTCAGCCAGTAGCGCGGCCAGAGCATCAGCGCTCCATCGCAACTCAGGCCAACCGGGAAGGTCGTGTATGTATATTCTCCGCATCATATGCGGATATTATAGCGCTTTTTCACCGCATCCGACCATGCCGTTCATGGCTGCGTTGATCGACGTGCGTGCCAGGGTGGCCTCATCGATCTGGTGAGCGATAACTCCGTTGTCAGCCTCGCACCACGCCATTGACTTTCTTGCGACGGCGCCTGCGCACCGCGCCGGTCCCGGGCTCTGCGACCGTTATGCCCTCTCCCTCGAGGTATTGCCTGATGGCCGCTTCTCCAATCTCGGAGAGGTTCATTCCCAATTCCCACTGGGCGTTATGCAGGGCAAAACGGGTCTCGTCCCACAGGTGAAAAGTCGTCGGCGTTTTACCCTCGGCGACTCGGGACCTTGTGCTCGCAGCAGCGCCCAGGGTGACCTCGTCCGCAGCCGGCTCTGGGGCGGACGCCTGTTCGGCAGCCCGGCGTTCTTCACGGGATGGATAGCGGTTTTGTCTTTGCGTAGTCATACAGCCTCAATCTCCTGCGCCGTTCCTCCGGCGGCTATCCCCAGTTCCTCTGCGATCCACCGCCATAGTTCCTGCAGCTCCCGGGAGGCCGGACTGTCAGGGGCCCATTCCGAAGCACTCTGACCCCGGTTCATGGCGTCGAGGTGCGCAACGCGAGATTGCACCAGCGCCGGGCACACGGGCAGTTCCATTGCCTCCAGCTCTTGTATCAACTCCTCGCGCCGCCGCCGTCCCGGGGATAGGTTGTTGCCCACGAAAACTACTGGTAGTGACATCCGCCGGGCGATCCACGCGAAGTTGCTGGCGACCAGCAGGTCCGGCGCGCCCAGTCCAACCGGGCACAGCACCAGGTCCATGCTGGCCAATACGCGCTGCAGAGTGGCTCCCTCGCTGCCTGGCAGATCGCAGACGACGACGTCGTAATCTCCCGAACCGGCAACATCGTTCAGTTCCTCGGCGCCGGCGACACTGACCTGACAACGGCGGATCTCCCATCCTGGCTCCTGCCGCAGGTAGGCAACCCCAATAGCCGTTTCCTGGGGATCAAAGTCCAGCAGCAGCGTACGCATCCCGCTGGCGTGTCCGCGTTCTGCCATTGCGTAAGCCAAGGTCGTTTTCCCAGTGCCTCCCTTGAAGGACGCGAAACCAATGATGTGCGCCATTTGCAACTCCCAAACGTCAGCATCGTTGTGATCGACAGAAGTTAGCAGAAAGACCAATAAGTGCGGTGATATCCCTACGCGCTGATTGAGCAACATTTCAACGCAACGTTGCGAGGAATCATCATCACGTCGACTGCTCGTCGCGTTATTGCGCCGCGTTATAGGCGTGATTATACGCCGAAAAGCTAACGCATCATCGCGCGTGTGCATTGATGCGTTGACGCGAATACGCGCCTGGTCGTTGTCGCGGGAACGTGTCTTGGCGATCATCGAGAGCATGACCGGTCGTTCCGTGACGAAGTCCAGATCCCGCCGCTCCATTGGCCTCTGTTGCAGACGCCGCGTTTCCTGGTGCTCGCGCTGATCGGTTTCTACATAGTTGCGCCAATGCGTCAGCGTATCGCTGAATTAACGCGCATGCGCGTAGTCGTAGGCGCGTCATGTCATGGTTCATCGTCGATGCGATGATGCACCTGGGTGTTGGGTCCCCACGGTCCTGCGTCTGATTCGGGACTACTATTACTTCAAGTGCGTCTTCGGCCACGGCGGGATGCTGAACCGGGACGCGGCGAACCTACTGCGGCCCAGAGCGTGGTGCAGGCCCGGCTGAACCAGGAGTTCGTGGGCGCCCGCGGCATCTCGCCGGAACGGCGGGAGGTGATCTACTGGAGAGCCGCTGAAGGCGCCGCCCGGTTCCTGGTAGTGAAGGATGCCATCGCCCAGGCCAAGATCTACCTCCTGGAGCGGGAGGACAAGCGACGGGTGATCGTCGGCTCGGCGAACCTGTCGGAGAACGCCTTCTCCGGCCGTCAGGCGGAGACGCTGACGGTGTTCGACAATGATCCGGTGGCTTGGAAACACTTCGGCCGCCAGTACGAGGACGTGCGCAGCGTGGCCACCAGCAACGTGCCCCGGACGTGGGACCTGCTGCCGGGCGACAATGTTGCGAGGCATTATCCTCACGTCCGTTTTTCGACGGATCGATATCGTGACTAATAGACGAGATCACACGTTGATTCTCGAATGAATCGACACAGCTACGTGTAGATGCGTCAACGCATATGCGTCTGTGATCATCATCGCGCGTTTGCGCCGTGGCGATCATCACGAGCCTGATCGGTCGTTCCGGGAAGAAGCCCAGGGCGCGCCATTCCATCGATCTCCGCCGTCGGTACTGCGTTGCTCAGTGTGCACGTTGGTGTATCGCCACGTCTTTATGACAATACGTCAACGCGTTTGCGCGTTTATGTACGCGAGCGTCGGAATGCACTCGTGGTGCACATTGCCCCACCCTAAACGTTCCCCAACGCGAGTGGTTGCCTCAAATAAAATGCTGCGGGACCACGCGGGTGAAGGCGTCAGCAAGAGTTAATGGAGACACTGTGAGACCGCTACTCGAACTCCTGCGGGAAGGAAAAAGCCGTATCGGCGACGTGTTCAAGGCCTCGTGTTGGCCCTTTCTTGGATGTGAGCACAACGGCCCATTAGCTCATCGAATTCCTCAACGTTGTCAAGAAGAAGCATTCCACCCTGCAGCATCCGCGCGTAATCGTCAGCCAGAATGTCCCGGAACGGCCCGTTCGGAACCAGTTGTAGGTCGCCCGACACGGCCGCGGTGTAGTCGATGGGGTTACGGTCGGCGTCGTTCTCCCGGAAGAACATTGCCTTATGGCGGGCTACGGAAAGCGCAAGGTCCCGGTCAGCCAGCGCCTGCCGCCCATATTCGGTCTCGTCCAGCCGAACGAGGTCGTGCCAGTGCCTGGAAAGACGCTCTCCGCGTGCCTGTTGCTGGCGACAATAGACGTGGGCAGCCGTGGCCTTCTCCCAGAAGGTGCGCTCGGCCAGCATGACGTGAGGCTGTGCTGATGGAAAGACGATCCCGGGCAGATGATCGGCCGCGTCGCACTCAATCGGCAACTCCTCGCGAGGCTCTCCGGAGGCGCGGGCCCCCAACTCCACCATGACCTCCGGCTTCACGAAGCCATAGTCCTGGAACAGTGGGTCATAGGCGATGAACACCCGGTCGCCGTCGACCCGCAGCCTGGCATTCAAGTTCGCCTCACCGAAGCCCGCCTGGAGTGCTGGCAGCGCCTGATCATTTGCCCACTGCGCCAGGCGCGTCCTGATTTCCCGCGACCAGCGCTGCGCTTGGTTACGTGACGGCGGTACGTCGTTCCCGTCGTTGCCGGCAACGAGGTCCGGAGCAATGGCCCGTATGTCGTAGGTGATGTCCAGGTCTTCGGAGAACCGATGAATGACGTGGTAGGCCTTGGACAACGACGTACCGCCTTTGAAGGTGAGGTTTTCGCCGAAGGGAGCTCTGACCAGGGCGCGCAGAGCCCAGACCACCCAGATGTCCTTCTCGAGCAGGTAAGCCGGTCGTCCGCTCCGGCCGGCCGCAACCTGCAGGGCCTCCCGTTGATCGTCGTGGGTGAGCATCTGAAACGGCTCGTCAGGCATAGGCCACCAGTTGGCTGACGGGCTCGGCCAGCCATGCTGGCATCCGGGCGAGGGACGCCGCCAACTCCCTGATGTCATCAGCGGAGAGCCGGTGCTTGACCACGCCGATGTTCTCTGCAACTTCCCGCGGTCCCAGCCAGGCCAGGGCTCGGACGGCGTCTCCGGCCGGCCGGTGCGGCGCAACCAGCTGCCATGCCGGAGCATGGCGCAGGACGATGGTCTGTTCGCCGAGTTTCAGATTGCGATTGCGCCCCGACGTTAGGTACACGGGCTGCACCGGCACCTGCGTGGTCAGGCCCAGGGTGTTGGCCGCGTGGCCGCCGCTGGGAACTATGGTCTCGTTCCATAACTCCGAGAGGGCCGGGAGGGCCTTCTCCACCGCGGGCGGGCGCGGGCCGAATTTCGTGGCCACCGGTTTCATGTAGACGCCCTGGCCAACTCGGAGCAACTGTCCGCTGCGGGCGAGTCGAGAAAGCGCCTGATCCACGGCGGATCTTTTGCCCAGGCCCAGCAGAGCGTTGGAACACAAGGGAGTGCCTTCGGGCGATGCTTCAGCTAGTTGGGTGATCAGTTGGGGCAAACTGGCCATGGCGGTATCCTGCGCAAGATTGTCAGAAATCCATGATAATGCCTGACACCCGCTGATACCAGACCGATGGGAGAAAGCCACCGTGTTAGCATGGCCCGGCCAGGTGGGCACTACACCGCAATTCATTTGTCCGACAGTCTGCCGGGAGGACGGTTCCTCAATCATGACCAGCCGTAACGTACGCAACGTCGCCGATCAGGAGGCCATGCCGCAGTTTGGGTTCGCCCTTGACGACCCCGACTCCCGCACCCGGTCACCGCAGCTCCAGGTGGTGTACGCCGAGGCCCAGCGCGTGGAACCGTTCAATATGGACCTGTTCGCCGGATTCACCAGGATGCGGGCGCTCACCTATACCTCGAGCATTCCCATGGTGCTCCGTCTGCTCAGGGATTACGACTACGACGACTTCGAGTGCGTCTTCGGCCACGGTGGGGTGCTGAGCCGGGACGCGGCGGACCTGTTGGCGTTCCAGAGCGTGGTGCAGAGTAAGCTGAATCAAGGTTTTGTGGGCGCCCGCGGCATTTCGCCGGAGCGTAGGGAGGTGATCTACCGACGGGCGGCCGAGGGCAGCGCCCGGTTCCTGGTGGTGAAGGACGCGGTGGCCCACGCCAAGATCTACCTGCTGGAGCGGGAGGACAAGCGGCGGGTGATCGTCGGCTCGGCGAACCTGTCAGAGAACGCCTTCTCCGGCCGCCAAGCGGAGACGCTAACGGTGTTTGACGATGATGCGGTGGCGTGGGAGCACTTCAGCCGCCAGTACGAGGACGTGCGCAGCGTGGCCACCAGCAACGTGCCCTTGAGGGAGGAACCGCTGCCGGGCGATCTGGTGGAAAACACGCCGGCTCTCAGGGATGCCGAGGAGCGTCCCGATGGGGTGACCATCTTCCTGCCGGCCCAGACCGAGGACGAGGTCCAGTTCAACGCTCCTTATGTGCTCCGGGAGGTGGAGCGCATCGCTCCAGTGCACCGCCAGGTGCTGGCCGACCTGCGGCCCGACCGCAAGGGAATGCTGAAGATAGTGCCCCAGGTGGTCAAGCAGATGACCCGCATCGCCACCTCGCGCCATGACGAGGCGAAGCCGGCCACTTCGCTGTCCTACGACGGGCGGACGCTTTGGCTGTCGGGCCGGGCGATGTCCCTGGATGCCGACGCCGACCAGGTGGCCAGCGACGTGGCGGCATGGCTGGAGTTCTTCGGCAACTACGAGAACGGCTTCGTGGGAGACGTGCCCCGGATGCAGCGGGACTACTTCACCTTCATGTGCTGGTTCTACTTCAGTCCGTGGATGTGCGACCTGCGCAACGCGGCGCTGAGGGCGAACACCTTCAGCTTTGACCGGCCGATGTTCGCCATCGTGTATGGGGAGAGCAACTGCGGCAAGAGTAGCCTGATCGAGACGCTGATGACGTCCATGTTCGACTATCCGCGGATCGTGGAGACGCCGTACTTCACCCGTCGTAACCTGCGGGCGCTGCAGGCGGCGTACCAAAGGTTTCCGGTGGTGTTCGACGATATCCATGACGACCGGTTCCGGCGGCACGCGCCGGAGGTGATCAAGGACGAGCACATACCCTATGCGGAGTACCCGTGCATCGCGCTGTCGATGAACGCCGACGCGAGGAACTTCCAGCCGGAGATCGTGAAGCGGTCGCTGATGATCTGGACGACCACGTCGCTGCCCGGGGACGCCATCGCGTCGATCAGGCAGTTGCGGCGTTCGGTAACGGGGATCACCAACCGGATGAGCACGGCGCTGTACCGGCGCTATCTGGCAGAGACCCGAGAGTTGTTGGATGAGATGGACGAGCAGGACATCCAGGATGCCGACGTGCTGGAGGTGTCGTCAACGGCACTGTGCCGGTTGTTCGAGGAGCACCTGCCGCCGGGAGTGGAGTTGCCGGAGTGGTGCGCGCCCATGACGCTGCACCAATATCAGAACCGGGCCTTCGAGCAACCCCGCTCGGTGCTGGAGGGTTTGATCCATCCCGACAAGTACACCCGGGCGCGGCGGCCGGGGATCGGGGACTGGACCATCGCGGGAGACCAGGTGATCATCGGCATAGAGCCATTGGGCGCCCGGCGGATCAGGGACGAGATTCCCAACTGGATACTGAACCGACCGGCGAGCATCTCGGGGCAGATCGTGCTCAAGAAGGAAACACTGGACAGTTTCCTGGGGCAGGCCACGCGGCCGCCGCGTCGGTTCCGCTGGTTCTGAACCGCCCCTTCAGGGGGTGCGGTCCCTTGGGTTTACCTCCGATGCGCCGAGAGCATCGGAGAGATCCAGTCTCGCATCGAGATAACGCGAGAGCAGGACGCCACGAAAGCGGCAGAACTGGACGAGTAGTTGGGACGGGTACTGGATACGTATCAGGTGCTGGCGGTGAACGCAGCGGCCTTTCGGGAATGGGCTAGGCTGATGCACCGGCGATCGGACGCCTTGCCGCGGGACGCCTGGTTGCCGCAGTGGCTGTCGTGCGCCGGCTCATCGTGGTCAAGCGCAACGTTCGAGACTTCGAGCAGTTGGGCGCGGCGACGCTCGATCCGTTCGCTCACCACGGCCGCGGCGCTGGAGAAGAGCTGAGCCGATGACCAACACTACTGGAGCCCATTGGAAATGACCAACGAACACACGCTGTTGAGTTTCATCGCCAGGCGGTACATCACCGCCCGAGAGGACGCTGCCACCGATGCGCTCGGGTTCATATTGAACCGGTCGGAGGTCGCCAGAAAAGCACTCACGGACATCTTGCACGAGCAGGTGCCCAACATATTGCCGGTTGCCAGGGTCGAAAACCAACTCTCCGACGCTGACGGAGGCATTCCTGATGTGGCGTGTTTCGACGTGGCCGGTCAAGTCCAAGCTCTCATAGAGGCCAAATTTTCGGCGCCTTTGACACATCATCAACCGAACACCTACTGGCAGCGTCTGCCGTCCGACAGGCCAACGGCCCTGGTTTTCCTAGCTCCAGCTGACCGGTTGGATCATCTGCTCGGCGATTTGACCGAACGTCTCAAAGCAGTCGGCTTCCGGATGGGCGATCAGCACGGTGCAACTAACCTCATCACGGTTCGGGACACGGCGAGCCCAAGACACCTGATACTGATCAGTTGGGATGAGTTGCTGGACCGGTTGACAGAACAAGCGAGATCGGCTCAGGATCTAAAAACCCAGTTTGAAATCGAACAACTCCGCGGTGTCACCAGGCGTGAATACGATGAAACCGATCTCCGTAGGGACCGGGTTTTACAGGATCTCATCCGGGAGGCTCTCAATCGGGCAGCGCGACGCGGATGGGCCAACACCGAGAACTTGAGCAGCGGTGGACATGGTGAGTTCGCTGGCAGATATTTGCTGCTTGCTGGAACCTACGCCTTCCTCGGCGTGAACCGCAAAGCTTGGCGAGCGACAGATCGCCCCTTGTGGCTGGTATTCAACAGGTACGGCGGCAGCCGTGAACGCGTCCCGACCGCAGAGGTCCGCGTGAAACTGGGTGGTCGAGGCAATTCGGAATGGCCTCTGTATCGGGCTGATGACTACTGTGTGCCTCTGGAGATGCCGCCGCCGGGTGCCGACGACGAGGCAAGGATCGCCTCCGTGGTTGCTCAACTCGAAGAAATCGCCCAATTGATTGATCCCAGTGGTCCAACTTATCCTGTCCTGACGGGTGCCCAATGATCTGACCCACTTGGGATCTCGCAGGCCATGGCACCGAACGACCTGTCATCCAGCGTTCTAATACCGCCCACATCTGGATGAACTGATGTGCCGCTGGTCACGGTTGCTTCGGCCAGCCATGCTAAGCGTTGCAGAAGAGGTGCCGCCTGGAGCGAGAACATTGGCCCCTCATAAAAGTCCGATAGGGGCGATTTATCGGTGGGCTGGTCGAGCTGGGCTGGCGACGGGTCCCGCGGAGGCGGACGTCGATGACCGTCACGTCGCCGACACCGGTCTGGGCGAAGCCGGCCCCAAATCGCCCGTGCGGGAGCGCTGCGTGGCCAACGTCATCCACTTCCGGCCCCCCGCGACGTAAACGTTGGTAACATTGATTGATCAACCCGGTTTCCAACCACCGGGAATCCTCACCCGGGAGAGTGCATGACCAATCGCACCACCCAGCGCCGAAAGGGCTCCGCCGACACCGACATGCCGCAGTTCCACGACCCCGACGACCAGGTCCTCGGCCCGGATGCCGACGATCCCGTCGCACCAGACGAAACCGATATCCAGCACGACCCCGAGACGGAAGCAGTCGAGATTGACCCCGACGAGGCCGCGGTCCGCGCCTACTTCGCCAGTTCACGACGCGACCAGCTCGAGGCGCTCCCCGAGCCCACCAGGCGCGACCTGCAGCGCGAGGAACAGATCTGGGACGAACCCGAGGACGAGCTGGCGTCGCCGGACGACCCGGTACGGGTGTACCTCCGCGAGATCGGACGCATCCCGCTCATCGACGCCAGGCGGGAGAAATACCTGGCCCGCCGTATCGACGAGATGGCGCACCTGCACCCGATCCCCGGACTAAAACACCTCGGCATGCTCGGCGACCCGCGACGTCTGGAAGACGAACTCGGCCAGGGGCCGCTGCCCATGCCGCACCGCGCTTATACCCGGGCCGCTCACCTGATGAAAGACCGACGCATACCCGATCAGCTCCCGCAGATCCACGGCGATGACCTGGGCGTGTCCTGCTGGGACGCCACCATGCTGCTCCTGGCGCGCATCACCAGTGCATGGCCCATCATCCAGTCCATTTCGAACCACGCGCAGATCGGCCGGCAGCTCACCATCACCGAGATAGTGTTTAACCAGACCTTCCGTGGCGTCATCGACCAGACCGTCGACCCTGCGCTGGTCGAACTGGTTGCGCATGACCTCAGCTCGAACCCGGACGATATCGCCAAGGCCATCATCCAACTATCTTTGGACACCACCACCCTGCCCGGCCACACCAGGGAGACCATCAACCAGTACCTGCACGCCTGGCTGGAAACCCACCAGGAACCGGAACGGCTGCCCGCGCCAGGAACCATCCCCGCGCCAGAAGCCATCGATGAGGACGACTGCCAGATTCCCATCCTGTCGATGATGCTCCACGACCCTCGCTTCATCGAGCGCATCGGCGAGGACCGGTTCCGCGACGCGGCGCACTACCACCGGATCCTCACGGACGGCGAGACCGCCCATGATGATCTCAGCCAGGCCAACTTGCGCCTGGTGGTGAGCGTGGCCAAGAAATACCTGGGCCGGGGCCTGAGCATGCTGGACATGGTCCAGGAAGGCAACATGGGGCTGATGCGCTCCGTGGACAAGTTTGACTACCGCCGCGGCTACAAGTTCAGCACCTACGCCACCTGGTGGATCCGGCAGGCGATCACCCGAGGCATCGCGGACCAGGCCCGCACCATTCGGGTGCCGGTCCACATGATCGAGACCATCAACAAGCTGATGCGACACCAGCGCGGTCTCCTGCAGGACCTGCAGCGTGAGCCCACCACCGAGGAGCTCGCTGCGGCCATGGAGTTAACACCGGAACGGATCCTGGAAATCCGGAAACTCGCCCTGGAGCCCGTATCCCTGGAAACCCCCGTAGGCGAGGAAGAGGACGCCGTCCTGGGCGACTTCATCGAGGACCGCACTTCCGTCACACCCGACCAGGCCGCGGCCCATCGCATGATGAGCGACCAGATCAACCAGGCGCTGTCCACACTCACCGATCGCGAGCACCGGGTCCTCAGGATGCGCTTCGGTCTCGACGACGGCCGGAGCCAGACCCTTGAAGAGATCGGCAATCAGTTCGGAGTAACCCGGGAACGCATCCGCCAGATCGAGGCCAAGGCCCTGCGCAAAATGCGGGAACCGTCCAGGTCCGGAGCGCTGCGCGGATACCTGGAATAACACCGGACCCCGGGCTCTGGATAAACTCCGCAACCGACCTCCCGGGCGACAACAGACAGCAGCGGGAGGTCACGTCATGCCCCAGGAACGGGGTCGCAACTACACCGCAGACGCCGGAGACTATTCGTTCGACGACACCGCGATCGGCGAAGCCGCCCGGGCATCCTTGCATCGTCTGGCCTCGGGATACCCACAACAGGAACCCGACGACATTCACCACCTCGCCGACGTCATCACCGGCATACGCGGTTCAACAATCGCTGACATGGAGCTGCGCCAGGCTTCCGGTCTTTATTCCATGACCCAGGCCCGCGCCATCGACACCATCCTGGGCCGCGCCGGCGCACTGCTGCAACACTACCTGGACCGTCACCTGGAACAGCGCCAGAAGGAGCGCGACATGTGGGCAGACCTGCTTCGCGACACGAAAGCCCTCCTGCCCGAATGGGATAACGACGACGTCAACCGGCTGATCCACGACCTGGAGCATCCCAGAGACGCCATGGAAACCCTGGCCGAGGTGTGGAAGCCCGACAACACCATCCTGGTCGCGCCGGACCCGGAGACGATCGACCACTACACCCGGGCGGTCCCGTTCACCGCATCCGACGATTATCCCAAGGTCAACGGAGACGTCGACGCCTACG
>MPNC01000001.1 GCA_002238825.1 SAR202 cluster bacterium bin87
TCGAGCATTCGCGGCAACCATATGAATCTTGGTGGTCCAGCCTCCTCGGGACTTGCCGATGGATTGAGGCCCCCCTTTTTGGGCGCGCCCGTACCGTCGGGATGCACCTTGACGATAGTGCTGTCCAGCGCTACCGCTTCCAGTTTGATGCGCACGATCTGTTCCCGCTGCAGGTGTTCAAACACCCGGTCCAGCACTCCATTCTTCGACCAGCGGTTCATCCGCACGTAGATGGTATGCCAGTTGCCAAATCGGGCCGGCAATCCCCGCCACTTGCAGCCATGCTCGGCCACGTAGAGGATGGCGTTGAGTACCTGCAAATTGGAAACTTTGACGTTGCCACGCTGCACTGGCAGCACCGGAGCGATACGTTCGTACTGCGTTTGTGTAATCTCCATACGGGCATCATAACAGTTCAGCAGTCATAGTGTGAACAGACCCTAGTCACGCACTTCCCAGCATACCGATTGGATCGTTTCATATTTGGTTTGGCCAGCCTGGTCTAGCTGGCATTGCCCCACCACCGCCGCAGGCGTTCG
This sequence comes from SAR202 cluster bacterium bin87, assembly GCA_002238825.1. Taxonomy (GTDB): domain Bacteria; phylum Chloroflexota; class Dehalococcoidia; order Lucifugimonadales; family UBA3495; genus Bin87. The sequence continues at coordinate 540 of MPNC01000001.1, forward strand.
GCGATGGCGGCTTCGGAGCCCTGGTCCGAGGGCTCGTAGTACCTGCGATCAGATAACTCGGGCGGCAGGTATTCCTGGGCTTCAAAGTGCCCTTCGTAATCGTGGCTGTACTTGTAGCCCCCGCCGTATCCCATGCCGCGCATGAGGCCGGTGACCGCGTTGCGCAGGTGCAGCGGGACGGGTTCGTGGGGACGCCCGCGTACGTCTTCCAGCGCGCGCTCCAGGCCCATGTACGCCGCGTTGCTCTTGGGTGAGGTGGCCAGGTAAACGGTTGCTTCGGCCAATGGGATGCGCCCCTCGGGCAGACCGATGAAGTGCACCGCCTGTTGGGCCGCCACCGCCACTGGCAGCGCGCCGGGGTTGGCGAGGCCGATGTCCTCCGCCGCCAGGATCACCAGCCGACGGGCGATGAACATGGGGTCTTCGCCGGCTTCCAGCATACGAGCGAGCCAGTAGAGCGCGCCGTCGGGCGACGAGCCGCGAACCGACTTGATGAAGGCGGAAATCGTGTCGTAGTGGCTGTCACCGGCCTTGTCGTACTGCGGGGTACCGCGTTGCAGGGCGTCGGCGATGCCGTCCATGGTGACGCGGCGCTGGCCGGCTGTGTCCGGCTCGGCGGCCACCACCGCCATTTCCAGCGCGTTCAACGCGACCCGCGCGTCGCCGTTGGCGATGTTGACCAGGTGAGCCATCGCGTCCGGTTCCAGCTGCGGCTCCAGCGCCGCCAGGCCGCGGCGGTCATCGGACAGCGCCCGTTGAATGATCACCGTGACCGCGTCTTCATCAAGCGCGTTCAGCGTGAACACCCGGCATCGGGAGAGGAGCGGCGCGTTGACCTCGAAGGAGGGATTTTCCGTGGTGGCGCCGATGAAGGTGACGGTGCCGTCTTCGACGTGGGGGAGGATCACGTCCTGCTGCGCTTTGTTGAAGCGGTGGATCTCGTCGACGAACAGAATTGTGGACTGCTGATAGAGGGCCTGGCGTTCCTGGGCTCCGGCCACCGCTTTGCGCAGGTCGGCCACCCCGGCGGACACCGCGCTGACCGGCTCGAAGTAGGAGCGCGTGACGGTGGCGATGAGCCGGGCTAGCGTGGTCTTGCCGGATCCCGGCGGTCCCCAAAACAGGATGGACGGCACGCGGTCGATTTCGATGGCGCGGCGCAGGACACGATCTTCGGCAAGGATGTGCGCCTGCCCCACGAACTCGTCGAAGGTGGCAGGCCGCATCCGTTCTGCCAGCGGGGCCATTTCCCGGACTTGCTGCTCGCGTCCGTGCTCGAAAAGCCCGCCGGAGTTTCGCCGGCCAGTCATCATCAGTCCTGGAAGTGCGGTATGACCTCGTCGGCGAACAGCCGCATCGACCGGCCGACCTCCTCGTTGCTCAGCATGCCGCCTATGTTGAACCAGCACATGAATTCCTGGGGTTGGTACAGCTCCTGGAACTGCTTCAGCCGCTCGGTCACCCGTTGCGGTTCTCCGATGGCTCCCAACTCGTTATAGATTCCGTCGTAGGTGAGCTGGCTGGCCCGGCTGGAGCCCCGCGAATTATTCTGCATGCTCCGCAGGGTGTCGAGGTAGTTGTTCACCGTAGGGGCGAAATCGGCCTTGGCGGCTTCGGAAGTCTCGCCGACGTACACTGGAACGTTGACCACCACCTTCACCCCCGATTGGTCGTGGCCGTGTTCAGCCAGGGTGTTGCGGTAATGGGCCAGCCCGTCGCTGACGCCCTGCACGGTGATGATCAGCGGAGTTACCAGGATGCTGTGACCCAGGCTGCCCACCAGCGGGAAAGTGTCGGCGCCGTTGGACGCGATGTATACCGGCGGATGGGGACGCTGGATGGGCTTGGGTTCCAGCCGTATGCCTTCGGCATGGTAGTACTGGCCGTCGTAGTCCAGCACGTCTTCCTTCCAGGCTCGGAGGGCCAGGTCCAGGCCTTCAACGAAGCGGTCGTTGCGCTCCTCGATGGGGATGCCGTAGCCGCGGTAGTGGTTCGGGTTGGATCCGCGCCCGACACCGAACACGGCCCGTCCACCGGACAGGACGTCCAGAGTCGCCACTTCTTCCGCGATGCGCAGCGGGTGGTGCAGCGGAAGCAGGTTGACCGCAGTGCCAAGCATGATGCGCTCAGTGGTCTGGGACAAAGCCGACGCCATGAGCAGTGGCGCTGGCATCACCGAGAAGCGGCGGGCGAAATGCAACTCCGCCAGCCAGGCCATGTCGTAGCCCAATCGGTCGGCCAGTTGCACCTGCGCCATCACGTCTGCGTAACGGTCGGCGGGAGTTTGGCCCTCGCTGCAGGGGATTTGATAAAAGACTCCAAACTCCATTTGTTCACTCCAGTCGCGCCGGTAGTAACTGTTAGGCGTTTTCGGTAGTTTCCGCTCTTGGCGGCGGCTCGGTGAACGTTTCGCCGCGGTCCTCCGCCTGTTGGCGGCGTTTCAACCAGGCCTCCCACAGACGTTGGGTTTCTTCTCTGCCTTGTTCCCGGCCTCGACGAAACGTACGCTTTTCCCAAAGTCCTGCCAGTACCATTCTAATTGCCTCCATGATGGGCCATGTCATCACGAGCGCCCAAGCTACAATTGAGCTACCGTTATCGAATACGCCTCGCGCTAGGTGTTGCCATGTTGTGACAGTGTGCAGATGATAGCTCAGCAACGCCTCGATGGCCGTCGCTGCGGTTATCGCCAGATAGAAAGAAATTAGCGCCTGTCCAATGCGTTGCGGCGGGACGCTCGGGATACCAATCCAAGGTGTCGTGGTGTTTTTCTGTCCACTCACTGTGATCCAATTATAGCGGGATGTTGCCGTGTTTCTTGGCCGGCAGGGTGTCCCGCTTGTTTTGCAGCATTTCCAGGGCTCGGATGATGGTGGCGCGCGTGGACCCCGGGTCGATTACGTCGTCCAGGTAGCCGCGGTTCGCTGCCACGTAGGGGTTGGTGAACCGATCCTGGTAGTCGGCGATGAGTTCGGCGCGGCGAGCGTTGGGATCCTCTGCGTTGCTGATCTCCTCGCGGTAGATGATGTTCACCGCGCCGTCCGGACCCATGACGGCTATCTCGGCGCTGGGCCAGGCGAGGTTCACGTCGGAGCGCAGGTGCTTGCTGCTCATGACGATATACGCCCCGCCGTAGGCCTTGCGGGTGATGAGCGCCACCTTGGGCACCGTGGCCTCCGCGTAGGCGTAGATGAGCTTGGCGCCGTGGCGGATGATGCCACCGTACTCCTGCTCGGTGCCCGGCATGAACCCCGGCACGTCCACCAGCGTTACCAGCGGAACGTTGAAGCAGTCGCAGAACCGCACGAACCGGGCCGCCTTGGCCGAGGCGTTGATGTCCAGGACGCCGGCCAGGTACGCCGGCTGATTGCCGACCAGGCCCACGGTACGGCCGGCCATCCTGGCGAAGCCCACCACGACGTTGGGCGCGTATCCGGCCTGGACTTCCATGAAGTCCTCGTCGTCGACGATGTGGTAGATGATCTCGCGAATGTCGTAGGGCCGATTGGGTTCCGCCGGCACGATGCTGCGGAGAGCCTCGTCGGCGCGGTCGATGGGGTCTCCGGAGCGGTAGCCTGGAGGGTCGTCGAGGTTGTTCAGCGGCAGGAAGGAGATCAGACGGCGCAGTTCCTCCAGGCACTCTTCCTCGGAGTCATGCACGAAGTGGGCCACGCCGCTGCGGGCCGCGTGGGCGTCAGCGCCGCCGAGCTGTTCGTGGGTCACGTCTTCGCCGGTGACCGCGCGGACCACGTCCGGCCCGGTGATGTACATCTGGCCGGTTCCCCGCACCATGAAGATGAAGTCGGTGATGGCCGGAGAGTAGACCGCGCCTCCGGCCGAGGGCCCCATGATGACCGAAATCTGGGGAACTACCCCCGAGTACATGGTGTTGCGCAGGAAGATATCGCCGTAGGCGGCCAGGCTCAATGCCCCTTCCTGGATGCGGGCTCCGCCGGAGTCGCAGATGCCGATCATGGGGCAGCCGGTTTTCGCGGCCAGGTCCATGACCTTGCAGATCTTCTGTCCGACCACCTCGGAAAGCGACCCTCCGAACACCGTGAAGTCCTGGGCGTAGGCGAAGACCTGGCGGCCGTCGACGTTGCCGTAGCCGGTGACCACCGCGTCGCCGAGGAAGGTGCGGTCCGCCAGGCCGAAATCGGTGGTGCGGTGGGTCACGAAACGGTCAATCTCGGTGAACGTGCCGTCGTCCATCAGGGCGTTCAGCCGTTCGCGGGCGGTCATCTTGCCGCGCTGGTGCTGCTGGTCGATGCGACGCTGGCCGCCTCCCAAAGCCGCCTGGTCCTGCAGCTGCAGCAGGTTTTCCAAACCTGGGTCAGTGAACGCTTCTTCTGGTGTGGACAATTCCGGCCTCCGTGGGCGATGCTAGCGACACGATCCGCACGGCGGCAAACCCAAACGGCGGTTCGTGGCGTCTTAGGCGGCTAAGTATAATGGTTTCGGAATTCCCTCGCCTCGCGGCACTGGAGAGCAAATTGACGGCATACCGGCCACAGGCCCAACACGACGCCCCGCCCTTGCACGTGGCCGGCGGCGAGCCCCTGGTGTGGGGCCGGCGCACGTACGTGATGGGCGTGATCAACCTGGCCCCCGACTCGTTCTCCGGAGACGGGCTGGAGGGTGACGTGTCGGCTGCCGTTGAGCAGGCCCGGCGCATGGAAGCAGACGGGGCGGATATGCTGGACGTGGGCGCGGAATCGACGCGACCGGGCAGCACGCCGGTGTCCGCGTCGGCAGAGGCGGCCCGGTTACTGCCGGCGCTGGAAGCCATTTGCCGCGCCGTGGCGATTCCGGTGAGTGTGGACACCTACAAGGCTCCGGTGGCCCGCCAGGCGATTGTGGCCGGTGCATCGCTGGTCAACGATGTTTGGGGCCTGCTGGCCGACGGCAACATGGCGCGAGTTATCGCCGCCGCCGGCGTGCCGGCCATCCTGATGCACAACCAGCGGGAAGCGCAATACGAAGACCTGGTGCCTGATGTGATCACCGGTCTGCGTCGTATCGCCGAAATCGCTCGTGCGGCCGGGGTCGCCGAACACAACGTGATCCTCGACCCCGGCATCGGTTTCGGAAAGACCGCCGACCACAACCTCGAACTGCTGCGGCGGATGCCTGAGTTGCAGGAGCTGGGCTACCCGTTGCTGCTGGGGGTGTCGCGCAAGTCAACCATCGGGCGCGTGCTGAGGCTGCCCGCAGACGACCGTGTGGAAGGAACCGCCGCGGCGGTGGCTATGAGTATCGCGGGCGGGGCCGACATCGTGCGGGTGCACGACGTGAAACAGATGGTGCGGGTGGCCCGCATGACCGACGCTATTGTGCGCGATTGGAGGCCCGACGGATGGTCGAACCGGTAACAACCTACCTGTGCCTGGGCGGAAACCTGGACGACCGCATGGCGGCGCTCACCGAGGCCCTGCGGCTACTGGACTCGACGGCAGGAATGCGCCGGACCGCCTGCTCGTCGGTTTACGAAACGGAGCCTTGGGCCGTTGCGGACCAACCGAACTTTCTCAACGTGGTCGCCGCCTACGAGACCACCCTGTCGCCGGAGGATCTGCTCGCGGCGTGCAAGACCGTGGAGGCGGAGGTCGGCCGCGTTGCCTCCTACCGGTGGGGCCCCCGTCTCATCGACGTGGACATCCTGCTGTACGGCGATCAGGTGGTGGACTTGGCCGAACCGGACCTGCAGATACCGCACCCGCGGATGACGCAACGGGCATTCGTGCTGGTGCCGCTGGCTGAGGTAATCCCTGATGTGTCAGTCCCGCCGGATGGCCCGGCCGTGCGGCAGTTGCTGGAGCGCGTGGACGACCGGGCCGGCGTTGTGCTGTGGGGGAACGCGCCACCAATGTAGCGCGTTCGCGCCAGCGCCGGCACGGCGCTACTGGTCGGTGCGATACAGGTAGCGAATGTCCCAGAGGCCGAAGAAGGTGGGCGTCGTGTTGCCGAAGACATTTCGGACCGCGACGATGCGTTCGCCCAGCGTGGTATAGATGAGCGGGACGTTTTCAGCGGCGATCTCCTGGGCTTCGTGGTAATACGCCAACCGCTGCTCGTGGTCAACTTCGGCGCTGGCCAGCACGTACAGCTCGTCGATTCTGGCCTCCCACGTGGTCGCTGGCTGTGACTGATTGGGATGCCAGAGGTGCAGGTCTCCGCTGCTGTGCCAAACGCTGAAGCCGCCTCCGGGATCACTGCCGCCGGTTAATCCGATCAATACCGCCTCCCACTCATAGGACTGGGTCAACCGGAACACGAGCTCGCCAAACGGGATAAGCTGGAAGTCCACGTCGAGCCCTATCCGTCGCATTTCCTGGGACACCAGCCGACCGATCGCCTCACGAACCGGGGTCTCCGCGTTGGTTACCATGGTGAAGCTCATGGGGTTGCCGGCCCGATCTTCCCGGATACCGTCGCCGTCGGTGTCGAGCAAACCCTTGCAGTCCAGGAACGCGTTGGCCCGCGCGAGGTCGTACAGGTACCGGCGAACGTTCGGGTTGTAAAAGTCACCGGCCGCCGGGCTGATGGGAGACCACTGCGGAAATCCGTGGCCGTGCTGCACTTCGTCGACAATGCGGTTTTTGTCAATGACATGGGAAACTGCCTGGCGGAACTCCCTGGTGCGGAACCAACCCAGCTTTTCGGGCGACACGTAGGGTTCGCCGGAATCGGCGCTGGTCCCAGGGTTCATGTTGAACGCCACGAACTCTTCCCCAAAGCCCGGGCCCCGCTTGTGGATGGTGAAGTTTTCCGTGGCCTGGAACTGTTCCAGCATGTCGGCTTCCCGCCCCGGAACACCGTAGATGTCGACGGCGCCTTCCCGGAATTTGGCGCGCATGTCGTCAACGTCCGGAACGGTGATGCGGACGATTTCGTCCAGGTAGGGCAGGCTGTTGCCCTGCTCATCCCTGAGCCAGTAGTTGTGGTTCCGGCTCAGCACCAGGCGAACGCCGGGCTCGTAGCTCGTGATGGTGAACGGCCCGGTTCCGATGACCTCGGCCGGGTCGGCGTCCTTGTCCCACACCTCTTGGAAGGTGCCACCATCAACGTGCTCTTCCAGGATGTGCTTGGGATATATCGCGGTCCCCATGGAGCGCAGGAAAGTGGCGACGGGCGCGGCGGTCACAAACTCGATGGTGTGGTCGTCGATGACGGTGACGGTCATGTCAACCGCATCCCACACGCTGTCAACCTCGAGTTCATCGTTGTAAATGATCCGGTTGAAGGTGAACTCCACGTCGTGTGCGGTAAAGGGCTGGCCGTCGTGCCATTGAACGTCCTCGCGCAGGTGGAACGTCCAGGTCAGGCCGTCCCCCGAACTGACCCAACTCTCGGCCAAAAGCGGTTCCGCACGGTCCGTGAGCCACGAGATCTCGGTCAAACCTTCAAACAGGTAGCCGAGCACGGCCGTGGACCCGGTGTCGCGTGCAAGAGCCAAATTGAAAGTGAGGGGTTCGCCGAGGGTCGCGACCGTATAAGTCCCGCCGGGAGTTCCTATAGCGTATTCAAAATCCTCGGCATTTCGCTGTAGTTCCGCGATGACCCGGTCAACATCTTGCCCTGCGGAAGTATCGGAGCCGGGCGCGCCCGCGTTGTTGCCGGGACCCGGCGCGGCGGGGCATTGGGGTAGTACCGGTTCTTCCTGCTCCTTGGGGAAGACGATCTGGGTGGGCTCGGCGGCGTCCGCGGTGTCGCCGGGGCGGCGGACGATCAGGTAGCAGACCTCATCCGGCGAGTCGGTTATGTATCCGCCGTCGCCTTGCGCGGCCGGGTAGGCGCGGACTGTTGTGTAGCCGTTGCTGTCGGTGCTGCGGACGACAAACCACTTGTCATCGTCGGAGTCGTCGAAAAAGTCTTCGAATTCTATGTGTCCGAGTCCTTGACCGGGAAAAGATGCGGAGTCTTGTCCCTGAGGCCAGGTGCTGGGGCATTCCGGGCTCGCCGCTCCAACTCTGGACGGGACAATCAGAAGCGCGCCAATGGCGCAGACCAGGCCGGCGATTGCAATCCAGATCGTCGGCATAGACTTCAACGGCATCGTGTCCCCCGATCCAAGGCGTTTGTGCCAGTTCCACGCGACGGGCATATCTGAAATCTGCATTTTGAAGGGCATGGCTCTATTCGCAGTCGATTATAATCACACCGTCAACTGTCCCACCAGAAAGCCCGGACTGAGCGTCCGTTTGCTCACCCCACCGTCCCAGGAGGCTGTGCCATGTCCATCACCCAACTCACCCGCAGCGCCGTTTACGGTCAGAATGGCATGGTCTGCTCCAATTCTCCGCTCGCGGCGGCAGCCGGTCTCCGCGTCCTGCAGGAGGGCGGGAGCGCGTTTGACGCCGCCCTGGCCGTGGCCGCGGTGGAAAGCGTGACCCTGGTGCCCGTTTGCGGCCTCGGCGGCGACTCTTTCATCCTCGCCTTCGACGCCAAGAGCGGCCAGGTTACCAACATCAACAGCAGCGGGGTCGCGGCATCGGGCGCGGAAGCCGAATACTACCGGAGCCAGGGGCTCGCCCTGATGCCCATCCAGGGCCCGCACTCGATCTCCGTGCCAGGAGAAGCCGCGGCGTGGGAGACCATGCATCAACGTTTCTGCACCATGCCGTTCGCCGATCTGCTGGCTCCGGCCGTCCAGTACGCGGAGCGTGGGTTCCCCGTTTCGCCCCGCATCGCGCGGTCCTTCGCCGGCAACGCGGAGCTTCTGGCGCGTTTTGCGGCCACTGCGGACATCTACCTGGCGAACGGCGGCCGTCCCCCGCGCGTCGGTGAGGTGCTGGTGAACGGCGACCTGGCGAACACGATCCGCTCCGTGGCCGAGGGCGGCGCGGACGCGTTCTACCGCAGCGACATCGCGGCGAAAATGGTGGAGGGCATCAACAATGCCGGAGGGTTATTCACCGAGGCGGATTTCGCCGGGCATTACGCCGACGTGGGTGATGCCATCAGCACCACGTACCGCGAGCACACGGTGTATCAAACCCGGCCGCCGTCGCAGGGTTTCCTGTTGCTCGAGATGCTGAACATAGTCAGCGGCCACGACCTGTCGTCGATGACGCCCAACTCGGCGGATTCGATACACCTGCTGGTAGAGGCGAAGAAGATCGCGTATTCGGACCGCAACCGCCTGGCCGGCGACCCCAATTTCGTCGACTGGCCGCTGGACGGACTGCTGTCGAGCGAGTACGCCGACATGCGGCGCGACCAGATTCATCCCTTCCAGGCCGGCGGGGAGGTGCGCCCTCTGACGCCCGTGGACGGTCGCGGCGACACCACCTATTTCTGCGTCGCCGATGGCGAGGGCAACGCGGTCAGCTGGATCCACAGCCTGTCCAACGGGTTCGGTTCCGGCGTCGTAGCCCCGGGCACCGGGGTGCTGTTCAACAACCGGGCCGGCCGCGGTTTCAGCCTCGAGCCGGACCACCCCAACGTCATCGCGCCGGGCAAGCGCACCATGCACACGCTGAACTGCTACCTGACCACGGTGGGCGGAGAAGTGTCCATTGTCGGCGGCACGCCGGGCGGGGACGTCCAGCCGCAGGTTGGCCTCCAGATGTTGACCAAATTGATTGACGGGGGACTGCAACCCCAGGACGCGGTGGAATCGCCGCGCTGGCACAGCTTCCCCGGCACCGACCCGGCGACGATCAACCGCGCCGGAGAGCTGCGAGTGGAAATAGGCATGCCTGACGACGCGATCCGAGACCTGGGCAGGATGGGTCACAACGTGGTGCAGAACCCGCTGGGTTCCTACCACGGCGTGGTGCAGCTCATCGTGCGCGACCGGCGTCGCGGCGTGCTGGCGGGAGCCTCCGACCCACGCGGCGACGGGCAGGCCGTGTCCTATTGATGCTCCCAGGGTTGGCGGTCGCGATTGGCGTCGTCCGCAAATTTACCTGGATACTGGCGGCGGCCGGCGCTCTGGCTCTGGCCGCCATCGCCTGCGAGCCGGATGCGCCGGCAGCTTCGAGCGTTCCACCGTTGACGCCGCCGGCGGTTTCCGCGCCGAGCACGACGGACACGGCGCCAACGCAAGTGTCGTTACCGGACGCAACGCTTCTACCAGGAGAGGGTGCGACGGTTCCACCGGCTGCAGCATTGGCAGCCGCAGTGTCGCCGACGGTACCGCCGGAGGTCGTGGCGGCAACGGAAACAAAGATGGTGGAACTCACCAGCCGGATGCTGCGGGCTCGAAGGGTGGACGTCGACGTGCTGTGGGCGGTGTTCGTCATGAACCGGGCGTTCGGCATTGGGACCGACTGGGCGCCCGACATCGAAGCGCCGGCCAAGATGCTGGAGATGTGGGACCCGGAGAACGCGTGCTTCGCGATGGTTGAGGGGGACGTAGAGCGTCTGGGATCAGACAACCACCTGACACCGGTGGACTTCAACGCCTTTGTCGCCCATGTTGGGGACCAGTTGTCGCCCTGCCTGGAGGAACGTTGGCCGGAGGTCGAGGCCGAGCGGTTCTTCTCCAATCCCGAAAGCGTCCGCGTCGACCGCGTCACAATCTGGTTCGACAGCATTTGGGATCTATCCGTCGGCGACTCCCTGGTGAGCCTGGAACAGTGTCGGGAAGGGTTCTACACGCATCTTCCGGTGGCGATAGCAGCCAGCGATCCGCACGGACTCGAAGGAGCCTGGAGCGCGGCCATGGTCGAATTTTCGGCGTGCCGGCAAGAGGCCCTGCGCGAGGAACTCCCGTTTGTCTACCTAGGAAACTCGCAACTGTTCGCGTTTGAACTCAACGACCGATACACCCTGATAGCGCTGCAAGCAACCGTGGGCGGTCACCTGGTCGCCATCTCAATGCAACGGCCCTACGGAGAGTGCTGGCCGGACTTCGCGGCGAGCATACCGGAAATCGCAACGGCGACCGGTCCGGCGCAATTGGTAGAGTCCAGAGATGCAGCGCTGCGCGCGCTTCGTGCCTGCATCGAGGTTCTTCCCGAACACAACCCGTTCGCCGGGCAGTGAAACCCGGCGCCAGGACGCGGAAAATAGCGGTGGTTCAGGCGTCGGGAAAGTAGTAAACCGCCGGTAGCCCGCGGTATCGTTCGTCGAAGTCCATCCCATAGCCGACCACGAAATGGTTGGGGATGGTGAACCCGACGTAGTCGTACTGCACTTCAACCTCACGGCGTTCCGGCTTATCCAACAGGGTGCAATAGCGCAATGAAGCCGGGCCCAGCCCGTTGATGTAGTTTTTGACGGCGACGCACGTGTAGCCGGTGTCGGCAATGTCGTCGACGATGAGCACATGCTGGCCGTTGACATGGCGAGGGTCCAGAGTGCCGGCCAGCCGCACGTCACCTGAGGATTCCGTGCCGCCCCCGTAGCTGCCGGCCCTCACGAATTCGAGGCGATGCACCTCGGCCTGCAGAACACGCAGCAGGTCGGCGGTGAATATCGTTGCTCCCTTGAGGACGCTGACGATCACCACGCCTGTCGTCGTGTAGTCCCGGTCAATTTCACGGGCCAGCGTTGCAACGCCGGCCCGCAGTTCATCCTCAGGGATCAAAAGGGTCAAACCGTCACTCGGCATCGCGGCCATGACCCAATACCACCGATTGCCTAAACGTCCAGGTTCTGGACTTCGGTCGCGTGACTCTGGATGAAGCTCTTGCGAGGGCCGACCTGTTCGCCCATGAGCATGGCGAACACGCCGTCGGTGTCGGAAATGCTGTCCACGTCATCGATGTCGTTGATGGTCACCTTGAGCATCTTGCGCGCCGCCGGGTCCATGGTGGTTTCCCAGAGCTGGTCGGCGTTCATTTCGCCGAGACCCTTGTACCTCTGGATCGACGGCTCGGACCGCGCGGTGGACATGCGCTTCATCAGCGCGTCCTTTTCATCCTCGGAGTAGGCGTAGGCGATGTTCCGTCCACGCTGCACGCGGTACAGGGGCGGCTGAGCGATGTAGAGGAACCCACCCTCGATGAGCTCGCGCATGCGCCGGTAGAAATAGGTGAGGATGAGGGTGCGGATGTGGGAGCCGTCAACATCGGCGTCGGTCATGATGATGATGTGGTGGTAGCGGAGCTTGGAGATGTCGAAGGCCTCGCCCTCACCGGTGCCCACGGCCGAGATCATGGCCCGGATTTCCTCGTGGCCCAGGATGCGCTCCACCTTGTCCAGGAAACGCTCCACGTTGAGGATCTTGCCCTTGAGTGGCAGGATCGCCTGGAATTGCCGGTCTCGCCCCATCTTGGCCGAGCCGCCCGCAGATTCGCCCTCCACGATGTAGAGTTCAGACTTGGCCGGATCGCGCTCGGCGCAGTCGGCGAGCTTACCGGGCAGCGACGTGCCGTCCAATGCGTTCTTGCGGAGCACCAGGTCGCGGGCTCGCCGCGCCGCTTCGCGGGCGGCGTGGTTGGTCTGGACCTTTTCGATCATGCCCTTGGCGGCGGTGGGATTCTCTTCAAGGAAGCGGGTCAATCCCTCGGCCGTTGCGGTTTCGACGCGGCCGCGCACTTCGGGGTTGCTGAGCTTGTTCTTGGTCTGGCCCTCGAACTGCGGGTCGCCCAGCTTCACGCTGATTATGGCGACCAGGCCGCCGCGTGTGTCCTCGCCGCTGAAGGAGTCCTTGGGGTCCTTGAGGTAGTTCTGCTTGCGCGCGTAGTCGTTCAGCACGCGGGTCAGAGCCGAGCGGAAGCCGGCCAGGTGGGTGCCGCCTTCGGGCGTCAGGATGCAGTTGGCGAAGGTGCGTTCGTCCGCCGCCAGATTGTCGTGGCCGTCGGTATGGTGGTACTGGAAGGCAACCTCGACGTCGGCGTCATCGGCGATACGCTGGTAGTAGAACGGTTCCGGCATCACGACGTTGCGCTTGCGGTTGATGTTGCGCACCATGCTGGCCACGCCGGTGTCAAAGAAGAAGCAGCGTTCGATGTCGCCGTTGCGTTCCGCCGCGTGGAATTCGCTGACCAGGCAGATCTCCAGGCCTTTGTTGAGGTATGCAGTCTGGCGCAGTTGGGCTACGAGCCGGCCAAAGTCGTAGGTGATTTCGGGGAAGATTTCCGGGTCGGCGTAGTAGGTTACGGTGGTACCCTGCCTGCGCACCTTCTGCTGCTGCTGGAGTTCGCCGGTGGGGATGCCCTTGGCGTAGTCCTGGGTGTAGCGCAATCCGCCTCGGCACACTTCGGCGTGGAGCCGGGAAGCCAGGGCGTTAACGACGGACGCTCCCACGCCGTGGAGGCCACCGGAAACCTTGTAGGCGGCGCCGTCGAACTTGCCGCCGGCGTGCAGGGTGGTCATGACCGTTTCCAGGCCGGACACCCCGGTTTCGGGATGAATGTCGATGGGGATGCCACGTCCGTTATCGGAGACACTGACGGCACCGTCAGATGCGATGCGCACGTCGATACGGTCACAGTGGCCGGCCAAAGCCTCGTCCACTGAGTTATCCAACAACTCCTTGATTAGATGATGGAGACCGTCCACACCGGTACTGCCGATGTACATTCCCGGGCGGACACGAACAGCTTCCAGCCCTTTCAATACTTGAATATTGTCCGACGTATATTCGGCGGATTGTTCTGCTGCAGGTAACACTACTGGTTGAGTCATTCTGAATGATTTCTCCGATCCTGAGCCTCTGCAACTGCGAATATGTCGAAGCCATTACTGTAACGCAGTACAACAATATCCAGTATAGGCGCAAGTAGCATTATACCAAATCTGCCGTTCCTTTGCTACGCGACAGATGTCAGCAATTTACCGATTTTAGTAAATTTGCCAAATCTCCCGGTCATATCGGGCGCTTTGGGAGCGAGTTCGCGCTAGTCGGAACGGGGCGCGCGCGTCCCTTCTCCCGCGGGCGGGTGGTACCAATCGCCAGAGAGCAGGCTCGCGATCGCCAGCCGCATCGGTTCGAACAGCGGCTGGGGCGGCTCGCGCAGGGGAAACCAGCCGTAATCGCAGAATGATCCGTCGCTGGCCTGGGGAGCGGGATCCTGGTCGCCGATATCGCCCAGGAACTCTACATCCATATAGTGGCGGTCATAAGCAACAATGTTGCTCATACACAGCACGCGGAGTTCACCCACCTCCACTCCCAATTCCTCCAGCGCCTCCCTGCGGGCACACTGCTCCAAAGTTTCTCCGAACTCGAGGTGTCCTCCCGCTGAACCCCAGGTTGCCTCACCGTGGGCTCCCTTCCGCTGGGCCAGGAAGACCTTGCCGCCCCGCACGAATACCACTCCCACACCCACCAGCGGCCTGTCTGCCTGCGTACTCACGGCCGAAGTATAGCACGCGGTCCGAGGCGCCTGGCGTGGGGTACACGCAGGGTAGTTCGTTTGTGATTGCGAGGCCGGGCCGGTTGCGCCACCGCACGCAGAATGTCCTGGCGACGAGATTGCCGCGCTTCCGTCTCAATGAACATCGGGGAGGTCCAAAAGACCCGGCGGGTACGCCCGGGTTCGGTTGTATGCCGGGAACGGCGAGTGCTAGACTGCCCGCATCCTGATAGTCCGAATGAGTTTGCCCTGATGCCAACCGAAACCGTCCGCGAATTGCCCATTTCCCGTTCCGGCCAGTCGGCGCTGGCGGTGTGCGAAACCGCCGCGAGGCGAGCCGGCGAGTTGGTTCTGGGGCGTTTTCGGACTGACGTAGAGGTCAGTCTCAAGGGCCGGGCCAACGTGGTTACCGACGCCGACCTGGCGTCCGAAAAGCTGATCCTGGAATATGTAGCCGGCGAATTCCCCGATTTCGGCATTCTCTCGGAGGAATCCGCTCCGGTTCCCGGCACATCGCCGTATACCTGGGTGGTGGATCCCATCGACGGCACGCGCAATTTCGCTGAGGGCATCCCGCATTTCTGCGTGGTTGTTGCAATCGCGGACGGCGATCAGGTGGTGTGCGGCGTCACCTACGACCCGGTGCGCGACGAGATGTTTTCGGCGCAGAAGGGACGCGGGTCCACGCTGAACGGGCAGTCCGTCACCGTGTCCGACCGCGATGACATCGACGAAGCGGTGCTGGGCTTCGACCTGGGCTACAACTTTGACCAGGCCAAACTGCTGCTGGAACTGGCGGCGGGCGTCTGGCCGCGGGTCCAGGGATACCGGCTGATGGGCTCCAGCGCCCTCAGCCTGGCCTACGCCGCATGCGGCCGCATCGACCTCTACTTTCACCACAGCCTGTCGGCCTGGGACATCGCGTCGGGCGTGCTGCTGGCGAGGGAAGCCGGCGGCCAGGTGCTGGACCGGGCGACGCTGAAGGACGCCACCCTGTTTTCGCCGGGCCTCATCGTGTCGAACCCGGCGCTGGTGGAGCAGTTCCTGGCCCTGACGGAAGGAGCCGCCTGGCGCACGATGTGAACGCCGGCCCGTGCCGGATCGGCGCTTGACCGTAGATAAAAGGAGGGTTGTCCATGGTCACTCAGATTTTCGAAATGGTCCGCGAGGTGGGCCGGGTGCCGTCGTCGGAGGTTCCGCTCAGCGCCGCCGAGCAGACCCGCTTCGAGCGGATCATGGACCAGGCGGTGATGATCGACGTTCACCAGCACCCCTTCCTGTTGCCTGAGGACATGGACCGGTTCATCGAGTTCCTGCGGACCAGCCGCTACCAGTATGGCTACCAGGCGGTGGAGGCCGGAGGCTGGTCGGCGGTGACCACGGCCAGCGCGTTCAGCGGGTTCAAGAGCACCACCGACATGTCCTTTATGGAGTATGAGGACATCGCCGCGGAGGTTGGCGGGATGCTGGCCGACGTGGCCACGCAGGACAACATCGTGCGGGTGGGCAACGCCGACGAGATCCTGGCGGCGCGCCAGCAGGGCAAGATCGGTTTCCTGCCCACGCTGGAACACCTGGCCATCGGAAATCGCATCGAGCGGGTGGACGCCCTGTTTGGCATGGGCGTGCGCCTGGCCGGCATCACCTACAACCGCCGCAACTTCATCGGCGACGGCCAGACGGAGCGCAACCCGGGTGGGCTTAGCAACTTCGGCGTGGAGGTCGTCCACCGCATGAACGACCTTGGCATGGCTGTGGACCTGTCCCACGCCTCGACCCCCACGGCGATGGACGCCATCGAAGTCTCCCGTGCACCTACGGTGTTCAGCCACAACGCCTCCTATACGCTGCGCCCCAACGGCCGCACGCGCCGGGACGAGGAACTGGTCGCCTGCGCACGCAACGGCGGCCTGGTATGCATCACCGCAGTGCCCAACTCGCTGAGCGACGACCCCGAGCAGGACATCGAGTGTGTGTTGGACCACTACGACTACATGGTGAACCTGGTGGGCGTCGATCACGTGGGCATCGGCACCGACACCACCGTGGGCGACCACGTGGCGTTCCACCGGGTCCTGCTGGGACGAGGCCCGGACCAATTGCCGGCGCCGTATCTGAACGGCCTCGAGTCACCCGCCGACGGCAAGAACATCGTGCGCGGGTTGATCCGGCGCGGCCACTGCGACGAGGACGTGCTCAAGATCGTGGGCGGCAACGCCCTGGACTACTTCCGCCGCGTGATCGGCTAGGCTCGGACTCGAAGCGGCGCACGCGGAGGCCACATGCCTGACGCCAAGAGCTGGGCGCACCTGGTGGGCAGTGTTCCGCTACCGGATGCGGAAACCGTCTTCCGCACGGTGAGCGGCGCCTGGGGGCCGCACCTGCGCCGGATCTCCGACGGCGAGACCGGACGCCGAGGCCGTTGGATATGGTTCCAGCGGGAGATGCTGGAGCGGCATCCGGCTATGGAACCCGACCCGGACGAGCCGCCATATGCCCTGTATCAGTGGGACGGCCAGTTGCTGCGGGAGACGCCGTACATGCGCTTCAGGCCGGGCGTTGATCCGGCCAAGGTTGACTTTCCTACCGGTTACGCCGAGGCGGCGCTGGAGTCGTTTGACCTGTACGCGGGCCTGCAGGACGCAGGCGTGATACCGGGGGATGCTCGTTTCCAGGTGTCCCTGCCCACGCCCATGGCCACGGCGTACATGTACGTGAGCCCGTCGGCTCGCGACGCCTACCTACCCGCCTACGAACGGTCATTGCTGTCGGCGGTGGACGAAATTCTCGCGTCCGCCCCGAATGACCGCCTGTCGATCCAGTGGGACGTTTGTCAGGAGGTGCTGCTGTTCGAGGACTACTTCCCGCACCGGCCCGCAGACTACCGGGCGCAGGTCTTCGCGGAGTTGGGTCGCCTGGGTGACGCCATACCCGAGGCGGTGGACCTGGGCTATCACCTGTGCTACGGATCGCCGCGCGACGAACACCTGGTGATGCCGAGGGACATGGGCATCCTGGTCGAGATTGCCAACGGGATCGGCGACCGGCTGGACCGGCGTCTGGACTTCGTTCACATGCCAGTGCCCCAGGACCGGACGGACCGCGAATATTTCGCGCAGCTTGATGGTCTGCGTCTGCCCGGTGAAACTGAGCTGATCCTGGGGCTGGTCCACCATGACGACACAGCCGGCGACCGCGCCCGCATCGATGCCGCGCGCACCTTCGTGGGCTCCTTCGGCGTGGCCAGCGAATGCGGTTGGGGCCGAACTGACCCGGCGCGGGTCCCCGGCCTGCTCGATAGCCACCGTCGGGCGGTGGAGTACATCAACGCCGGATGACCACCGGCAACCGGAGGGGGTTGAGATGATCCAGTTGACCGAGGAAATGTCGAGCCTGATCAACCGGGCCCGAGACGACGGCTACCCCTGTATCGTGGCGACCGCCTCCGATGACGGGACGCCTAACTGCGGCTACATCGGCACCGTGCTCACGGTGGGTGACGATACGCTGATCTACCGCGACCGCACCGGCCGGGACCCGCTGGACCACATCGAGGAGAACCCGAAGGTCATCGTACTGTTCCGCAACACCGACAAAGACGCCGGCTGGAAGTTCCGCTGCACCGCCACCGTGCACCGCGATGGGCAGGTGTTCGAGGACATGACCGACCGGCTGCTGGAATCGGGTCTGGTAAAGGAACGCTACCTGCAGGGCAGCGTCGGCGCCATCGTCGTGCTGCGCATCGACCAGGTGCTCACGCTGTTCGGAGAACTGTTGCAGGAGCGGGAGCCCGGTTTGCAGTGGTGATCGGGCCATTGCCCGATTGGCGGAGGGAGTGGGATTCGAACCCACGAACCCGTGAGGGTTAACGGTTTTCAAGACCGTCGCAATCGTCCACTCTGCCATCCCTCCGCGACAGCGGACATCCATTGTAAAGCCGCCGGCCCGCAGGCGTACAGGCCGGGCGTCCGGTTGTGAGGGCCTTCCGATTGCCATAGGACTTACGCAGTTGGGCAGCCTAACAACCGTCATTCCCGCGAAAGCGGGAATCCAGTGGCCGAATTCGTTAACAGTGTTCCAGATTCGTTCACTGGAAAGACTATGGATTCCTGCGAAAGCAGGAATGACGGGTTTGTAATTTCAAGTGCGTAATCCCTATGTCATTGCGAGGCGCTTGCGCCGTGGCAATCTCGTTGGGTCCAGGGCCGCATCTCGCGAGGATTGCTCCATTCTGCACGAGATTAGCGCGCTTCGCTCGAAATGACAGATGCCCACAATCGAAAGACCCTGTCCGGTTCGGGCTTGGGTTATCCACTGATGGGGCGTGCCTATACCCCGGCTATAATGTCCGGCACAGCATCACCCACGGAGCCGCCAAATGCCCGAAGACCTGGTCCGCGTTGCCGAAAGCCTTGTGCCGGAAATCCTGGCGAACCGCGACCGAATCGACGCGGAGTGTCAACTTCCGCCCGATCTCGCCGACCGCATGGCGAACCATAACCTCTTTTGCCTGTATGCGCCGCAGGAATTGGGCGGCCCCGAGCTCGATCCGCTGACCGCGTTTCGGGTGGTGGAGACCATATCGCGGGCCGACGGGTCCGCCGGATGGTGCGTGTTCAACGGCAGTGCGATTACCGCAGCGCTGTCACGCCTCACCGTCGACGCCGTCAAGGAGATCTTCGGCGACCCGCCGGCCATGTTGGGTTCCGGGTCGGCCAGGCCGGAAGGCACCGCGACCATCACCGAGGGTGGGTATGTCATCAACGGATGCTGGAACTACCTCAGCGGCATCGACCACTCCACCGCACTGTTCCTCAACTGCCGGCTGCTCAAGCACGACGGGTCTCCGGCGCGCAACGACGACGGCAGTCCAGCCACGCAGGTAGTCGTGGCGCCCGTCGCATCGGGGACGGTGATCGACAACTGGACCACCCTGGGGATGCGAGGCACCGCCAGCAACGACTGCGAGTACTCCGACGTGTTCGTGCCGTCGCGCCACTCCTACCGACGCGGTGACCCGTCGTATCATCCCGGCCCGCTGTACAACCCGGCCCAAACTTCCATCCTGATCAGCTGGACCCTGGCGGCGGCCAACGCGCTGGGCATGGCCCGCGGCGCGATGAACGCGTTCCGCGATCTGGCCACCGGAGCTGGCACCACCAACTCGCCCATGCTGCTGCGCGACCGTAACTACGTTCAGATCACATACGGCGAATGCGAGGCGATCCTGGACGGGGCGCGCACCTACGTGTTGGACGCCGTGGGCAGCATGTGGGACGCCCAGGTACACCAGAAGGACGACCTGATGGATCGGGCCGTGCGGGCTCGGCTGGCCATAACCCATGGCATCCGTCGCTCCGTGGACGTGGTGGACCGGCTGTTCAACGTGGCCGGCACCAACGCCATCCACCGCTCGGTGGGGCTGGAACGGTTCTTCCGTGACCTGCATGTGAGCGGACAGCACATATCCGGGCTGCCCAACAACTTCGAGCACGGTGGGCAGGTGCTGATGGGCGCCGAGACCACCGCATCGCTGTACACCTGACCGATATCCGTTGAAAACCAGGGGGCGGCCAGCTGGCCGCCCCCCGCAGATCGCCAGGCGTGGCGGTTCCTATTCGGGGAAGATACGCTGGTATACCCCGGGCGAACCTTCGCCGTGGACCATGTGGGGGCGCACCTCGTGGGTCCAGACCGGGGTCACGATGGTGCTCCAGTTCTTCCAGGCATCGCTTTCGGCGATCTGCAGCGATTCCATCTCGTGGACCGTGGCGTACTTGGGCTCGCCCATCACCGCCTGGAACCGGCGGGCGCGGATGTAGCCGGGAATGTCGACGGCCATGGGCAGCCGTTCGTTGTTGTAGGCGTCGTTCCACTTGGCCTCAAGGTGGTCTGGGATCGACATCCGGCCCACCAGGATCAGGGGAGACATGCCGGCCTGCGCCGTCTCCTCGGATAGATCCTGGGGATGCACCCGCTTGTACAGGTTGCGGATGTACTCCGTGCCGATCACGCTGGGAGACATGCGCCGCGACCACTCGGTGGGCTCTTTCAGCCACTTCTGCCACTCGTCCGAATACCACGCTTCGTGGCTGTCCAGCTCGTAGGCCGCCAGGTACTTGGGCCCTCCCTGTACCGCCTGGTAGCGGGCAGCATCGAGCACGCCCGGAATCGACAGACGCTCCGGGATGTGCTCCTCGTTGTACCAGCGGTTGTACTCCTCGTCGTTCTCCGGCGCCACGTCGCTGTAAACCAGCAACAAGCCGTCGCCCTTTCGCTTCGTCGCCATGTTTCTACTCCGTCTGTCGGTGCGCTGCGGGCGCCACCGCGTTGTCAATCTGGGCCGCAGTATAGCACCGGGGTGGGACACCGCCGCCGGCTGGCCATCGGTTTGTTCTTACATCGATATACACGATGGACAGGATTGGGGTGGATAAATTGATTGTCTCTGCACTTTGGATAATGGCGTAGTTTGAACCTTTATCGCGCCCGTCAATATCCTGTCCATCCTGTGCATCGATGTCAGATTATGGCCGTCGTACAAGCGATAGCCAGAGAGAGCGATTTGGCCGCCGCCGATGTCTGGTTTCCGGTGTATAATCGGCCCACCGTAACAACTTTTTGGCCGACGCGTGTCACCAGATAACAGGAGGGATTTATGGCTACGTCGTTGCAGCAATCGTCTACCAATGGTCATTCCGGCGGAGGCGTGGAGGAATTTGACGTTGTCGTCATCGGCGCCGGCGTCACCGGGTTGTATTCCCTTTACCGGCTGCGCCGGTTGGGGTTCTCGGTGATGTCCCTGGAGGAAGGCGACGGCGTGGGAGGCACGTGGTACTGGAACCGGTACCCCGGGGCTCGCTTCGACTCCGAGAGCTACACCTACGGGTATTCCTTCTCAGAGGAGCTGCTCCAGGAGTGGGAGTGGAAGGAACACTACTCCGCCCAGCCCGAGAACGAGCAGTACCTGAACTACGTGGCCGACAAGTTCGACCTGCGCCGCAACATCCGGTTCAACTCCAGGGTCGCATCCCTGGTTTATGACGAATCCGCCAACCGCTGGAACGTCACGACCGACGATGGCTACCGGGCCCGGGCGCAGTTCGTGATCACTGCGATCGGCATCCTGTCGGCCCGCTACATCCCGGAGTTCGAAGGCCTGGAGAGTTATGAAGGGTCGTGGTGCCATACCAACCGGTGGCCCAAGGAGGGCATGGACCTCGCCGGCAAGCGTGTTGGCGTCATCGGAACCGGCGCAACCGCTGTTCAGTTGATCCCGGAGATCGTGGGCGAAGTCGCCCATCTGACGGTCTTCCAGCGGACCGCCAACTACTGCGTACCTCTGCGCAATGCTGTGATCGACCGTGAGACGCAGGACTACATCAAGAGTCACTACCCGGAGATTATTGAACAGTGCTTGTCCACCCCCGGCTCCTTCATGCACGAGTTTGATCCCCGTTCTGCGCTGGCGGTTTCCGAAGAGGAGAAGCTGGAACAGTACGAGCGCCTCTGGGCCGAGCCGGGTTTCAAGAAGTGGCTGTCCAATTTCTACGACATCATGATGCCCGGCGAGGCCAACGAAGACTACGCCGAGTTCGTGCGCAACAAGATCCGTGAGCGCGTCCACGACCCCGAAGTAGCCGAGAAGCTGGTGCCCAAGAACCACATGTTCGGCTCCAAGCGCCTGCCCTGTGAAAGCGGCTACTATGAGGTCTACAACCGCGACAACGTCCTGCTGGTTGACGTCCGCGAAGACCCGATTGCGCGGCTGACCCCCCGGGGCATCCAGCTGGAAAGCGGCAGCGATTACGAGTTCGACGTCATCATCTTCGCCACCGGTTACGACGCCGTCACCGGCCCTCTCAACCTGATTCAAATCGAGGGTATTGGCGGCGAGGTTCTCAAGGAGAAGTTCGCCAACGGCCCCCGCACCTACATGGGAATGTCCAGCTACGGCTTCCCCAACCTTTTCACCATCAACGCCGCCTCCGTGGGCAACTTCCCACGGTCCGCGGAGCCGCTGGTAGAGTGGGTGACCGACGCCATCGCCCACGTGCGTGACACCGGGCACACGCGGATCATGGCCACACCTGACGCCGAGGAAGCATGGGTGCAGCACATGAAGGATGACAGCGAGAACATCCTGCGGACGCAGGCCGACTCCTGGTTCGTGGGCGCCAACATCCCCGGCAAGGCCCGGGTGCTCCTCACGGCTCCGGACACCGCGCCGGTCATGCGCGCCAAGCGCGCCGAGGTGGCGGCCAACGGCTACGATGGCTTCACCTTGGATTAGGCTGGAGCAATCTCGCGGGCCACGAAGTTTTGGAGGCTTGGCACAAAATGCAGGGGCGGGTTAAAAATCCTGCCCCTGTTTGCGTTTCGGGCTGGTGCAGTGCGTCGATAATAGTTCGACCTGAACGCTGGGCTACGAGATGGATAATCCGGTAACCGCAGGTGAGTCTCCGCCGTCGCCCCGGAGACGGTTCTACGGGTGGCGCCTGGTTCTGGTCGGAGCCTTTGTACTGGCGCTGACCGGCGATGGTTTCGGCGTGCCGAAAATCGCCGGTGAATTGCTGGGCGATCAACCGTCTTACGGTTCGGGCGGTAACGGGTTCGTGGTCGGGCTAGCGCTGCTGCGGTCCGTGTTCCCCGCGGTGCTTTTACCATTCGTGGGGTGGGCGGTTGACCGGTGGGGAGCCCGCCGCATGGTCGTATGGGGATTTGCGTCCATGGGCGGCGGGTTTGCGCTCCTGGCGGCGTCGGGCTTCACGCCTATCTACTACCTGTCTCTACTGGCGCTGGTCGGCGGCTCGACTGCTGGTTCGCAGTTGCCGATGGCGGCGGCGGTGAACAACTGGTTCCGGCGACGTCGAGCTACTGCTATGGGCGTGATGCTGTTGCCCTCGGTGGCGTCGGTCTTTTTCGTTCCGTTGCTCAGCGCTGCGGCCGGGTTGCTGGGGTCTGTCAATTCTCCGGCGGCATGGTTGGTCGTGGCTGCGGTTGTTCTGGCGCTCATCTGGCCCCTGTCAAGATTTGTGAGAAATCGACCGGAGGACCACGGCCAGCGTCCTGATGGCATCGCTCCTGTCAGCAACGTGGAGGCTGCGTCGGAACGATCCGACAACGGCGTCGAATTTTCCGAGTACACGTGGCGCGAGGCGATCAGGACAAGGCAATTCTGGCTGATGATCCTGGGTATCGGCCTCAGCTCGTCCATGTCGGTTGCGGTTATCTTCGTTATTCCGCTGTTACTGGAAGAACGCGGATTTTCATCGTTGGGAAGCGGCACAGTATTTTTGGTAATGACGGTGAGTTCATTGGTAGGAACCGGAGTGGCGGGGATGATTGGCGATCGTGTGCCCATACGGTGGGCGATGTTCGGCTGCGCTGCGCTGCAGGTTGTGGCGACCGGCTTGCAGCTATTCGCTGGTACATATCCGACAGTGTTCCCATTCGCGGTGCTTATGGGCGTTGGTTCCGGGGGCTTAATCACGTTGGCGCTGGCGGGGCGCGGCGTTTATTTCGGGAGGAGGAACTTTGCGACGATCACAGGGATATCCGTCGTGCCATCCCATTTGATCCAACTGTTCGCGCCAGTAGCGGCTGGCTTGATCATCGAGTTCCAACAATCGTGGTTCATGTTTTCAGCGGCTACGATGGTCGTTGGCGCCGTTGGGTGTCTTTGCTTTGCCCTGCTGGGCAACCCGCGCCTGTCGCCGTCTCAGTCCCGCGACGTTGAGCTCCCGGGACTGCGGGCCTGAGAAGTCGGTGGCAAGGCAGTCGATCGGAGCGTTCACCGGATTGCGGGTCTTCGCGCCAGCACGTAGCACAGGCCCGATGCCAGTTGCATCCCGGCGGCTGCCAGTAGCGCGGCGCCGTACGTGCCAGTCTGCGCAAAGATCCATCCCGCCGCCGCCGGAGCCACCAACGACCCGAGGCCGAAGCTCACGGTCATGATACCGACCAGGGATCCGAAGCTGCGCCGGCCGAAGTACTCGCCCACCGCCAGCCATCCCAGGGTGGCGATTCCCTCGGTGGCGGCGATGGACAGCACGAACATCACGGCGGCCCCGTAGCCGGAGCCGGCCATGAACGCCACCGTTCCGATCGCTCCCACCGACATGCCGCCGATCAGGAGCCATCGGGACGGGACCCAGGTTGCCGCCAACCCCATCGCGATCCGTATGGGTATGATCGCCAGGAAGGTCGACGAAAGATAGAAGGCCGCCTGGTCCTGGGGGATGCCCTTCCACACCAGCATCGGTATCTGGTTGATCACCAGGGCGTCCGCTGATGCGATGCGCAGCGTGACCGCCGCCGTCATCAGCCAGAACGCGGGAGTAGATACTGCTTGTCGCAGCGTAAAGTCGGAGTCGGAATAGACGGGTTCGATGCGTCGAATGCGTGTCGCCGGCGCGGTGGCCGCCGGCGGGCGCGCGCCGTCGGGCAGCAACCCGATGTCCTCCGGCCGGCTCCTGATCACCACGGCCGCGCCGACGACCAGCAGCCCGGACAGGCCTCCCACACAAAGGATGGTTACCCGCCATCCGAACTCGCCCTCGCACCAGGCAAGCAACGGGACCATCACCGCCGCTCCACCCGCGAAGGCGGTGTTCAACAGGGTCATGGTCAGCGCTTTCCGACGTACGAACCACTGGTTGGCTATCGTCATCAGGTTGGGCACGATTCCGATGCCGCGGCCGATGGCGGCGAGTCCGGAGTAAGCCAGCACCAGTTGCCAGTAGGAGTTCGCGCCGGCCACCGCCGCAAACCCGGCGCAACTCAGCAGCCCGCCGATCAGGACCAACCGTCGCCCGCCATACCGGTCGGCCAACCATCCCGCTCCCAGCGCCGCCACGTTGCCCACGGCCCAGGCTGCGCCCACGACGAAGGCGAAACGGGCCGAATCGATGCCCAGTTGCTCGCCGATTGGCGCCGCAAATACCAGGAACCCGGGGATCATGGCGCCGAAACCCAGAAAACCCGTAACGCCCCCGGCAAGCAGCACCCACCAGCCGTAGTAAACGCTCCTCGGCCGGAACGGAGCCCGGCGCGCCGGCCGCATTGCCATGGTCTCGCTGGCCGTCAGGAAGGCGTGGGCGAACCGTCGACAACCGGCCGCTTTGCCAGCAGGAACGCGGCTGCAGATATCATCTGCAACACGCCTACGGCCACCAGGACCGGGACGAAGCTGCCCGTGCGGTCAAACACCCATCCCGCAGCCGCCGGGACGATCGGACCACTGACGCCGTAGAACAGCGTCATGACACCCACCAGAGTCCCGAAGCTGCGCCGTCCGAAGTATTCGCCTACGGTGATCCAGGCCAGAGCGCTCACGCCCTGTCCGGTGGCCGATGAGACGATCAGGAACCAGGCCACCTCGTCCCCGTCCAGTAGCAGAGCGGCGACCGAGCAAAGGGCGACCAGGGCCATGGCTCCGCTGAGCAGCCAGCGCGGTGACGCCCACGTGGCGGCGAGCCCCATGCCGAACCGGGCCGGGATGGTGGCGAAATAGGTGATTGAGAGGTAGATGGAGGTCCGTTCTTCGGCCACGCCTTTCCAGATCAGGATGGGAATCTGGTTGATGACCAGCACGTCGGACGGAACCGTGCGCAGGGCTGCGCCCACGGTCAGCGCCCAAAAGGAAAGCGTCACCAGCGCCTGGGTCGCGGAGTATTCCAGCCGCCGGGATCCGGCGGTGCCGGCGAGCCTTGAGCCTCTCCGGGACGTGGCGGGTTCGATCACGCCCAAGCCGTAAGGTTGCAGGCCCAGGTCCTCCGGTCGACTTCGGATAATGGCGGCGGCGGGGATCGTCAATGCGCATACCATGAGGCCGGCGAAGATCGCCGTGGGCCTCCAGCCAATCTGCTCCGAGGCGATGCTCAACGCCGGGAGTATGGCCGCCGCGCCGGCCACCACGGCAGTATTGATCACCGCCAGGGCGAGGGCCTTGCGCTGCTCGAACCACTGGTTGACGACCGTCATCAGGGTCGGGAAAATCCCGAGGCCGCGTCCCAAAGAAGCGGCCACCGAGTACACTGCCACGATGGACCAGAACGAGTCGGCGAAACCCAGGGCGGCGAAACCGAGCCCGGAGAGCAGGCCCCCAGCCAGGATCAATCGGCGGGCGCCGTAGCGATCGGCCAACCACCCCGCCACCAGCGACGTGACGTCGCCCACTCCCCACGCGGCCCCGACCACAAAGGCGGATTGACCAGAGGTCAGGCCGAGTTCATCACGAATGTGAACCGAAAAAGCGAGATATCCCGGGATCACCACTCCAAAGGCGAAGAAGCCCAGGACAACTGCGGCGGCCAGTACCCACCAACCGTAGAAGACACCGCCCGGGGCGTCTGGGTCCCGGGCGGAGATCAGGCGGTGATACAGGCCGCGCACGGCGTTATTCCGAGGTCATGGCAGCCACGTCCTCACGCGTACCCGGTTTCGCTGGAATCGTCATTGCGAGCGAAGCGTGGCAATCCCGTTGCAGGTGTACCGATCGCTGCGGCTACGAGATCGCGGCGTCGCTGTGTTCCTCGCGATGACAGGCGGGGTATGCGTGGTGGCTGTGCCAGGCCAGGGGTCGGCCGCACGGAGCGCGGGACAGGTTCGGCTTTGCTACCCGGTTGGATTGTGATTCGGTTGCTTAGTCCGCCAGCGGGATAACCAGGTACACTCTTTGCTCGTCGCCGACCACGCGGGTCGTGTGGCCCGCGCCTGTCAAATCTTCGGCCAGGAGGACGTCGCCGGGCCCTACCCGGTACGTGGTGCCATCGCTCAGCCCGATTTCGGCCTGCCCGGCGAGGGTCACGGTGTACTGCCGCCGGGGCGCGCAGTGAAAGTCGAGAAAGTAGTCGGGCGGCGAAATGCGGATCGTCAGGCCGCTGGTGGCCTGCATGGGCGTTCCGCGCCCGTACGAGCCTTCAGTGTCCAGGAAATCCTCGAAGGGCGGTTCGTAGTGCTCCAGACGGGACTGACCGTCCGGGCCGGTGAAAACGCGCACGAACTGAGGCATAAGACAACTCCTGGATGATACGGATTGCCGCCAATTATACCCGCGCTATTCGCCGGGGCGGTCATCCGTTGTAGGGCGCTGAGTTACCCAGGATACTTTGTCGGCTTTGCCTCCCTTGCCCTGGGTTCGGCGCAGGGATTCCACCGCCCGGTTGATCAACACCGCGCCAAACAGACCGGCCGCGGCTCCCAAGGGGAAGGCCAGGATTCCACCGGTCACACACAGCACGACCAGCACGTGAGGCTCCACGATGGCCCGGTCGTTCAGCTCGGCGATCCTGGCGAACCGCGAGGCGATGGCCCAGGCCACGTAGCCGGCGGCCGCGCTGCCGACCACGGCCGCGCTGATGATGTAAAACAGTTTCGTGGGTGTGAACATGATTGCTTTTCCGATTGCCTTCATGTTTTGAGGGTAGGATTCGACACCAACAATGCTAGCACATTGGTTAGTGGAATTGGCTTGCGAGTTGGCATGAATTCGTAACCCAATCTTGACAACCAAGCGTTATCCCCGTTTAATCGTTCGACATCCGTAACGCGACGGCATCATTTGCCGTCTGCTATTTCAGTAAAGCAGGAGGAGAAACCAAACAATGGGATTGAGACGATATTTTAACGTTCGGCTGCTGGCCGCGCTGGGTCTGGGAGCAGGCCTGATCGCCGCAGTCGCCTGCGGGGGCGCGTCTGAGGCTCCCGCCGCTCCGGCTGCGGCCCCCACTGCCGCCCCGGCCAGTTCGGATTCGGCGGCGCCGACCGCCATGCCTGAGGCCACCGCGGCCATGATGGCCGAGGAAACCGGCGGCCACGTAACTTTGCTGGTCACCAACATCGGTAACGGCAAATTCGACCCGCTGCTGACTGAAGGCGAAGACCTGAAGTTCCAGCGCATCTTTCAGACCGCGCTCGTTGGCGGAGCCGGCGGCAGCGAACTCACCCCGGCCGTCGCCAAGGACTGGTCGGTCAGCGACGACGGGAAGGTCTGGACATTCTCCGTCAACGACGGGTTCATTACTTCCCACGATGGCAACGTTATCACCCGCGACGATGTGTATTTCAACCTGAACAGCCGGCTCGGCGCGGAAGCCTTTCAACTGCTGGATGCAGGGTACTACGAACCACGCGACGTGGCCCTGGCAAACCTCATCGAGGGCGTCAGCAAAGGCCCGGCCGACGACCAGGTACAGGTCACCTTCAAGACCGTGCGCCTGGACTTCGCCTTCAACTGGTCCGAGAACTCCCAGGGCGCCAGCCCGATGATCGTTCCCGAAGCCACCATGCGTGAACGCGCCGGCGACACCGGCTTCGAAGGCTACGAAAGCGACCCCATAGGGATCGGGCCCATGAGCGTGACCGATTTCGTGCTGGAGCAGAAGTACTCCTTCGAGAAGTTTGACGACTTCTTCTGGACCACCGCGAACGGCTTCTCCGAAGACCGCAGCGTCACCTTCGACACCCTGACAATCGAGGTCGTTCCCGAGCCTGCCGGTCGGTTGGCCGCTCTCCGCAATGGGCAGGCCCAGTTGATCGAATCGAACATCAACATGATCCCCGACCTCCAGAGCATCGATGGAGCGTCCATTGCCTGGCAGAAGGAGTCGTCCTACAACTGGGTGGTCTACGTGGACTGTTGGGTCGAGGAACTGTGGTGCTTCCCGGTTGAAGCCCGCCAGGCCGCCGAACACGCCATTGACAAGGACGCCATCGTCAACGGCCTGTACTCGCCGGAGTCGGTGAACGCCGACAGCTGGGCCCACGTCACCCCCAACTCTCTGGGTTGGAGCGAAGACCTGCGGCCGCGAGCCTACGATGTTGACCGTGCCCGCGAACTGCTCATGTCCATCGGGTATGGCGGAGCCGACGGCAGCGACGGCACCGACGCCAACGGCGAGCAGATATCCTTCACCATCTACACCTGGGAAGCCGGGGACCTTCCCCTGCTGCCCGACCTGGCTCAGCTCTACAAGGACTTCTGGACCCAGGGCCTGGGCTGGGACGTAGACGTGGTGGTTGGCGACGCCGCCGCCACCCGCCAGGCCTGGAACAACCGTGAGTATCCCGGTGACTTGCTGGTGCGCACCAACGAAGGTCGCTTCGATGGCACCTCCATCACTCAGGGTGGCTACCTCAACCCCGATATCGCCTGGCGTGCGGTGGACAACTTCGAAAACGAGCCCTGGGCCAGCACCACCACTCCGGTCGTGCAAAAAGGCCTGTCGGACCTCAA
The DNA here is from genome assembly GCA_002238825.1 of SAR202 cluster bacterium bin87. Classification (GTDB taxonomy): domain Bacteria; phylum Chloroflexota; class Dehalococcoidia; order Lucifugimonadales; family UBA3495; genus Bin87. The sequence continues at coordinate 30,030 of MPNC01000001.1, forward strand.
TCCCGACACGCGCGCCGCCTCGTATGCAGAAATGTACGCATACCTGAAGGAACAGACCTACTGGGGCGACGGGTTCAACACCAACGTTCCGTGGGGCCTGGGGGCCGACGTGGCCTCATACGAGCCCTGGAGCCTGGTTCCCTACGTCACCGCGATCTGGACGCTGAAACTGAAGTAGGCAATATCCGTTGTACCCGAGCGGTCGGCGTCATCCCGAAACACGGATAGACGTCGACCGCTCCCAGACTAGTAAATCATCTGTTAGGTTAGGTTTATGACCACATACATCGTGCGACGCATTGGCGAGGGGGTGATCATCCTGATCGCCCTCAGCTTTGTCGTTTTCGGCAGTGTGCATCTGACTGGGGATCCGGCCCGGTTCCTGCTGCCCATCTCCGCGGAGCACGATGAGTCGGTATACGAGGCTCAGAAGGCCGCTTATGGCCTGGATAAGCCGTTCATCGTCCAGTACTGGAACTTTCTGATCAAGGCGGTGCGCCTGGACTTCGGCCAGTCGTTTACGGCCCGCCGGCCGGTGCAGGAAATACTGCTGGAGCGAATTCCGGCCACGGTGCATCTGGCCATCGCCGGAACCATTCTGGCCATTGGCATCGGAGTTCCGTTAGGGATTATCTCGGCGGTAAAGCGCGACACCGTACTGGACAGGGTGTGCAAGATCTTTGCCGTCTTCGGCATGGCCGCGCCCCAATTTTGGGTAGCGATCATGCTGATCATTGTTTTTGCCGGCTATTGGGGGTGGCTCCCGGCATTCGGGAGAGGCGATATGACGGGATGGTTCCCGTCATGGTCACAAATTCCGAATATGCTGGCTCATCTGGTTTTGCCGGCATTTGTTCTCGCCCTGGCCATCATCGCCGCGATCATGCGGCTGGCCCGGTCGGCGATGCTGGAAGTCCTGGACAGCGACTACGTCAAGTTCGCCCAGGTCAAAGGAATGAGCGACCGGGTGGTCATCTGGAAACACGCCGCGCGCAACGCGCTCATACCGGTCATCACCTTTGGCGGGATCAGCCTCGCCGGCCTGCTTAACGGATCGGTCGTCGTTGAGGTGGTGTTTGCCTGGCCTGGCGTTGGCCTCATGCTCCTTGAGGGCGTGCTTTCGAATAACTTCCCTCAGGTTGAGGGGGCAATCATGGTTTCGGGCGCGGCCTACATCCTGACCGCGCTGGTCGTTGATATTCTCTACGGTTACGCCGACCCTCGGGTCCGGATGAACTAGCGATCCCCACCGGGAGGGTAAACTTGGCTGCAGAAACTCCAGCGCTGGTTCTTGAAGAGCGCGCTCCCGTCTCTCTGGCGCAGCGCGTCAAGGACGCACGGCTGCCCTGGGTTCCAATCACGATCCTGCTGATCATCGTCTTCTGCGCCGCCTTCGCGAACCTGGTTGCTCCCCACGATCCCCGCGCCAACGACGTGCGCAACAAGTTGCAGCCGCCGTTCGCCAGTTCCGAGCACGTCCTCGGCACTGACCGACTGGGCAAGGACATGCTCAGCCGCCTGATATTCGGGGCCCGCACCATGCTGCAGGTGACGGCGCCGTCGATAATCGTCGCCATCCTGGCCGGAACCATAGTCGGGTTGGTATCGGGCTACTCAGGCCGGTGGGCCGACTCGGTGCTGATGCGCATAACCGACGCGGTATTAGGATTTCCATCGATTCTGGTGGCGTTGTTGATCGTCACCTACTTGGGAACCGGCGTGTGGAACGTAATGATCGCCATCGCGGCCACCCAGTGGGCCCGGTTCGCGCGCATGATTCGAGGTGAAGTACTCGCCATACGCGACCGGGACTTCGTGGTGTTGGCGCAGATCTACGGGGTTTCGCCCGGCATGATCGTGTACCGCCACCTGTTCCCCAACGTCATCAACACCCTGATGGTGCTTACCAGCGTCAGCGTCGGCCAGGTCATTCTGCTGGAGGCATCGCTGAGCTTCCTCGGCCTGGGCCTCGCCCCCGGTGATCCGGCGTGGGGCATCCTGGTGGCGGAAGGACGCGAGTTCCTGACCCAGGCGTGGTGGATCGCATTGTTCCCCGGCCTGGTGATCACGGTCGTCGTGATGGCGTTCAACTTCTTCGGCGACTGGCTGCGGGACTACCTGGATCCGCGCCTCCGGCGGGCCGGCTAAACGATCTACCCATGGGCAGGCGGTGGTCTCGACTCCGCCTGTCTTCGATTGTGGCGCGCCTGGCGGAAGGGACCGGCCCGACTGGCCCCAGCATCCACACGGCGCGGGCAACCGGTCCCGTTCGATTGAGAGGCACGGCAATCAGTCGGGTAATGCCGTAAGCAGGTATCTGCGTGTGGACAATGCCGATTGCCCGGTGCTACCATTTTTTGAAAGATTTTCAATAGTCGACGTGTCGCCGGATGAGGTAGGGTATCCCTCCTCGCTGGCGCTCATCTGTGGGACGGTACGATGACTGCTTCTGCTTCCGCCATGCCCCGCGCCTATGATGCTGCCTCGGTCGAACAGCGCATCTATCAGACCTGGTGGGACGCCGGATACTTCGTACCGAAAATCGACCCTGAGCGACAGCCTTTCTGCGTGGTGATGCCCCCGCCCAACGTAACCGGGGAACTGCACCTGGGCCATGCGCTCACCGCCAGCCTCCAGGACTCGCTGGCTCGCTGGCACCGGATGTGCGGCGACCCCACCCTATGGCTGCCCGGCAAGGATCACGCCGGCATTGCCACCCAGTGGGTGGTGGAACGCGCCCTGGCCGCCGAAGGGACCAGCCGCCACGACCTTGGCCGCGAGAAGTTCGAGGAACGTGTCTGGGAGTGGGTGCGTCTCTACGGGAACACCATCGACGAGCAGCACCGCCGGTTGGGTGCCTCCTGCGACTGGTCCCGCCTGCGGTTCACGCTGGATTCGGGCCCGATGCGTGCCGTGCGCACGACCTTTGTGAACCTGTTCAACAAGGGCCTCATCTATCGCCATGAACGCATCATCAACTGGTGCCCTCGTTGCGCGACCGCGCTTTCCGATCTCGAAGTCGATTATGAGGAACAGGACGGCAAGCTGTACCACATTCGCTACCCCTCGGCCGGCAATCCGGACGACGGCGTCACCGTGGCGACCACGCGTCCCGAGTCCATGCTGGGCGACACCGGGGTCGCGGTTCATCCCGATGACGAGCGGTACGGCGACAAGATCGGCGGCATGGTCACCTTGCCCATCGTGGGTCGGCAGATCCCGGTGGTTGGCGACACCGCCATCGAGATGGAGTTCGGGACCGGCGCGCTGAAGGTCACGCCCGGCCACGACATCGTCGACTTCGAAATCGGAGAACGACATAACCTGCCCATAATGACCGTGATCGGATTTGATGGGTGTATGACCGATGAGGCCGGCCCCAAGTACGCCGGCATGGAGCGTTTTGCCGCTCGTGCCGCCGTGGTCGCTGATCTGGAAGCCATCGGGGCGCTGCAAGGCGTGGAAGACTACCACCACTCGGTGGGCCACTGCCAACGCTGCAACGAGGTGGTGGAACCGCTCATCAGCCTGCAGTGGTTCCTGAACGTGGGCAAGCACGACCAACCGGGCACCATCGCGGGCAACGCCTACGCCGCCGTGGTCAATCAGGATATCGAAATCGTGCCCGACCGGTTCTCGCGCGTTTATCTGAACTGGCTGGAGAACATCCGCGACTGGTGCATCAGTCGGCAGCTGTGGTGGGGGCATCGCATACCGGTCTGGTACTGCGCTGCGTGTGGCGATTACTCCGCCCAGGTCGACGATCCGGAGGCGTGTCCAAAGTGCGGCAGCTCGGATATCGAGCAGGAAAGCGACGTCCTGGATACCTGGTTCAGCAGCGGCCTGTGGCCTCATTCGACCCTGGGATGGCCGGATGCTGAATCGGCGGACCTCGAGTACTTCTACCCCAACTCGGTGCTGGAAACGGGTTACGACATCCTGTTCTTCTGGGTTGCCCGCATGATCATGCTGGGCATCGAAAACACGGGCGACGTCCCGTTCCGTTCGGTGTACCTGCACGGCATGGTCCTGGATGCCGAGGGCCAGAAGATGAGCAAGACCCGTGGCAACACCCTGGACCCGCTGGACCTGCTGGATCAGTACGGCACCGACGCGCTGCGGTTCGCGCTGACCACCGGCACCGCGCCCGGCAACAACCTGCGGCTCGGGGACGAGAAGCTGGAATCGGCGCGCAATTTCGCCAACAAGATCTGGAATGCCGCGCGTTACGTGATCAGCGTCATCGACGCCCGGGCGGCTGCCGGCCAGGGTGAACTGGGCGACTGGTACCACCTCCCCGATCCGGCGCACCGCGAGGACCGTTGGATTGTCAGCCGCCTGGATGATCTCACCGTCACCGTGAACCAGGCGCTGGCCACGTTTGAACTGGGCGAGGCCCAGCAGAAGATCTACGACTTCGCGTGGAACGATTTCTGCGACTGGTATATCGAGATGGCCAAGGTGCGGCTCCGCGACGCCGATTCCGTCCATTCCACCCCGGCAGCGACGACTTTGGTTCATGTCCTGGAGCGTTTGCTCCGCCTGCTGCACCCGTTCATGCCCTTCGTCACCGAGGAGATCTGGCAGAACCTCACGGCCCGGATACCGGCGCCGGAGGTCGGACTCCCCGCGTCCATCATGGTGTCGCCATATCCTGAGGTCGATGCGCCGCGCTCGGCTCCGGACGCCGAGGCTGACGTGGACATCGTGATGCAGACGGTGCGGGCGGTGCGCAATATGCGCGCCCAATTGCGCATCCCCGCGGCCCAAAAATTGGAGGCCGCGATTGAAACCAACGGCATGCGGTCGGTCGTAGAGGAGGAGCAGGAGGTGATCTGTGCCCTGGCCCGTGTGGAACCGTTGCGGGTATTGGACGCCGGCGAAGCGGATGCCATGTCCGGTGTCAGCCTGGTGATCAATCCGCTGGTTGTGCGTCTGCCCCTTGAAGGAGTGGACCTGCACGCCGAGTCCGATCGGTTGCTCCGCGAGCTGGAATCCAAGCGTCAGGACGCAGCACGCAAGGAACAGCTGCTGGCAAATCCCAACTTCGTTGCCAAAGCCCGCCCTGAGGTGGTTGAAAATGAACGCCAACGCCTGCGCTCACTGACCGAGGAGCGTCAGCGTATCGAGGACATCATCGCTCAGCTTGGCGTGTAGCCCAAGATTGCCATAATCTGCACGCGGCGCTTGGAGCAATGAGGGTCCCAAACTGGCAGAATATCTCTCGTTGATCTATATCGCCCGTGAGCAGGAGACCCTAGATGTCGCGCAAAGTCGCTCGTGTTTCGATTTTAGGTGTAATCGCCGTACTTGTCGTCGCCGCCACCACCGGCTGTTTCTTTGGAGGCGGAGAGGAACCCGAACCCACTCCCACACCCGACCTCGCGGCCACCATAGCCGCTGCCGTTGCAGCCGCGGTGCCCACCGCAACCCCCATACCCCCTACAGATACGCCCGAACCCCCGACTCCTGAACCAACGCCTGATCTGCAGGCCACCGTGATTGCCATGCTCGCGGCTGCAGAAGCGGCACGTCCCACTGCTACTCCGGTGCCCACTCCGACCCCCGCGCCGACCAATACTCCCGCGCCGACGGCCACACCCGCTCCGACCGCGGTTCCCACCCCCACGCCCATTGGAAACCCGGCCAGCCAGATACCGTGCATCGTGGTTGGTGTCGTCACTGACGCCGGCGAGCCGGTCTTCAATGCGCCGGTGTTGGCCATGAGCAGAGATGGCAACAACCGGATCGTGGCGGACGCCAGATCCGACCGGGAGGGCCGGTACCAGCTGTCGATCACCGAGTTCGATCAATTCTTCGACATTTTCATCGGAGCTGACGACACCGGAGTGGATACGCCGAGAACCTCCACCGGTTGCCGCGAAATCCGCGACCTGAGAGTGCCGAACTAGCGTGTAGCGATGCTCAGCAAGCCCCGGAGGTCATCCGCCTCCGGGGCTTTCTACTGTCTGGTAGAATGACGCGCGTCCCTCGACCGTTCACACCGTTTGGTTTCCGTCGCTCGGCATGAAGATCAACTCAGCCCTCGGCATCATCGGCCACCCCATTGGCCACTCCATATCCCCCCGGTTCCAGCAGGCCGGGCTGGATCATCTGTCTGTCGATCACCGATACCTGGCCTACGAGGTGCATCCCGGCTTGGTGGCGGATTTCGTCGCGTCCCTGCGTTCCGATGCGGTGCGCGGCATCAACGTTACCGTGCCTCACAAAGAGGCGGTCATACCGTTCCTGGACGAGATCGACGAGTGGGCAGCGGAAGCGGGAGCGGTCAATACCATAGTCAATCGCGAGGAGCGGTTGGTGGGCTACAACACCGACGGCTACGGTTTTCTCCGAGCGCTCCGTGAGTCGGCAGGGCTCGATCCCGCCGGCAAGCGGGCTGTAATCCTGGGAGCCGGAGGGTCCGCGCGCGGCGTGGCGCAAGCGCTGCTCCGGGCCGGCGTCGCCGAGCTCGTCATCGCGAACCGGACCCTGGAGCGGGCCCAAGCGTTGGCCGAACTGGCCGCCAACCGCGGCGTGCCGGCGCGGGCAATCGAGTTAAGCGCGCTCCGGTCAAACGGCGTCACCGGTGAGGTCGACCTGATCGTCAACTGCACGTCGCTGGGGATGCACCACGGACCCGACGAAGACGCTTCGCCACTGCGAGCGTCGCAAATACCTCAGTCAGCCCTGGTCTATGACCTCGTGTATAATCCGATGCTGACGCCGCTGATCAGGGAGGCCCACTCAATCGGGGCACCGACTCTGGGCGGCATTTCCATGCTGGTGTACCAGGGCGCCGCATCCTTTGAGCTGTGGCTGGAACGGCCCGCGCCCGTTGCCGTGATGATGGACGCGGCGATGGCGGCGATGCGAGAACGCGAAGCCCAGGCACGATAATCCCACTTCCGGAGGGCAAGACTCGATGATACGTTGGTTTACGGCGGGCGAATCCCACGGTCAGGGCCTGATGATTATCGTCGAAGGCGTGCCGGCCTACCTGCCGTTGGATGAAGACTACATTGCCCACCACCTGGGACGCCGTCAGCGCGGTTACGGTCGTGGCGGGCGTCAGCAGATCGAGCGCGACCACGCCCACATCCAGACCGGCGTCCGTCACGGCTACACGCTGGGCAGCCCCATTGGGATGCTTTTGGAGAACCGGGACTGGGTCAACTGGCAGGACGCCATGGCGGTCGAGTACATTGAAAACCCGTCCCAGGAAGGCCGCAACCGCCGTGTCACTCGCATCCGTCCCGGTCACGCGGATCTCCCGGGGGCGATGAAATACGGTTTTCATGATGTGCGCAACTCCCTGGAGCGCGCCTCCGCCCGCGAGACCGCCGGGCGGGTGGCTGCCGGAGCCGTGGCCATGCGCCTGCTGGAGGAGTTCGGCATCAAGCTGCACAGCCATGTCATCTCCATCGGCCGCGTTCACGCCGACCCTCCGGAGCACGAAGCCATCGATTGGGAGGCCGTGGAAGAATCCCCGGTCCACTGCGCCGACAACGTCGCCGCAGAGAAGATGATGGCCGAGGTGGACGCCGCGCGTGACGCCGGCGACACCGTGGGCGGTACGGTGGAAGTGATCGCGGAAAATGTGCCCATCGGTCTCGGATCCCATGTTCACTGGGACCGCAAGATTGACGCCAAGATCGCCCAGGCCCTGATGAGCATCAACGCCGTCAAGGCGGTGAGCATCGGCCCCGGCTGGGAGTTGATGGACGCCTGGGGTTCCGAATTCCAGGACGTCATCGAGCCCGTCACCGACCCGGACAACCCCTGGCAGCGCAAGACCAATCGCGCCGGCGGTACCGAAGGCGGTATGACCAGCGGTCCGCCCCTGGTGGCCCGTTTCGGCATCAAGCCCATTGCCACCCTGCACAATCCGCTGCCCTCGGTCGATCTGGATACCGGCGAGCCTGTGCAGGCCCATTTCGAACGCAGCGACGTGTGTCAGGCCCCGCCGGCGGGCGTCATTGGCGAGGCCATGGTTGCGCTGGTCCTGGCCGACGCCTTCATGGAAAAGTTCGGCGGCGACAGCATCTCCGAAACCCGCCGCAACTTCGAGGGCTACCAGGCCACTGTTGGCCCACGCCTACGCTATAGCTGACGGTGGTCGGTTGGGACGTGCGCTGGGTTGATGGGAAATGCGCCGGGTGGCTCCGCAGCGTAGCCCGCCGTGTGGGCGGCACACGGGCCGTGGACACGGAGCGTGCCCGCCGCCGGCGGGAGTTGGCCCGTTCGGAGAATCAGGCCGGCCATAACCTGACCGTGCAAACCACCATTGACATGGCCCGCACCCAAACCTGGACCGGTGGCGCATAGTCACCAGCCAATCTGAATCGGCTGTCTGCCGGGCCCAGTTTCAGGCAAGCGGTCGTCCAACCGATCTCAATCCTTGGATACAGGACGCAACCCCAACGGATTATGAAGTACGGCGTAACCCTTTTGCCCAATTCTTACGAATCCTTCCGTCGTCATGTTCGGCTGGCGGAGGAGGTCGGTTTCGACTACATCGGCGTGGCGGATTCCCAGTCGCTCTTTCGCGAGTTGTTCGTTTCGCTGGCGGTGGCCGCCACCGACACCACGCGAGTGCATCTCGGCCCGTCGGTTACCAACCCGCTGACCCGGCACCCCGCGGTGACGGCGTCGGCGATCGCCTCGCTGCAGGAACTGTCGGAGGGACGGGCCTTCCTCGGCATTGGCACCGGTGACAGCGCCATCCTGAACCTGGGGCTCCGGCCGGCACGGATGCGTGCGCTGGGCGATTACGTCACCGCAGTTCGTGCCTTCTTGGCCGGCGACAACGCGGAGTATCTGGGTAGGGACGCGCATGTTCGTTGGAGCCGAGACCACGTACCGATAATGATGTCCGCGGAAGGTCCCCGTACCCTGCGCATGGCCGGCGAAATCGCTGACCGGACCATGATCCACACCGGGCTTACGCCGGAAATACTGGCCGATACCGTGGCACGCATTCGGGAAGGCGAGGCGGGCGCTGGCAAGCCGGCCGGGTCCACGGAGATCTGGGCATTCGCCAAGTGCAACATTGCCGACGACCACGCCGACGCCATCGACGAAATTCGCATGGCCCTGGCCGCCAGCGCGCACCACGCCTTCCGTTTCACGCTCGAGGGGAAGCACGTCCCGCCCGAGCTTCACGAGGCGATGCAGATCATCCAGGGGGAGTACGTTCCTGCCGAGCACGAGCAGGTGGGCGAAACCCGCAACGCCGCATTGTCCGACGAACTCGGCGTGACGGATTATCTGGCGGACCGGTTCGCGGTGGTCGGTACGCCTGACGAGTGTCGCGCCAAGGTTTCCCAGATCGACGAGTCCGGCGCGGACGTCCTGCAGATCACTGCTATCAGCCATGATCCGGGCGACATCATCCGCCGCTTTGGAGAGGAAGTCATCGCTTACCGGTCATAGCAGCGACGTGAAACGACAAAGACGTAGGGGCGAATGATCATTCGCCCCTACTGCTTGCCGCTGTGTCGACGCTCTACGGGAACAGGATCTCTCCGGTCTCCGCGTCCTCCACAGTAATCGCTGTCACCGGGCAGTTCTCAGCCGCTTCGATGATGGTCTCCTCGGGGTCGCCGGCCGCGTCCTTTACGTAAGATTGCCGGTCCTCATTCAGGCCAAACGTGTTTTCCGCAAAGGTCTCGCACATGGCGTTGCCCACGCACACGTTGTAGTCCACGGTGATTTTCAACTGTCGGGCCATCGGGGTAACCTCCTCATGATGGTCAGGCTAATCGGGAGTATTTGCCAATTTGATAGCGGCGACCGGTTGCTAGCGAGTTGCAACCGGCAGGTTCAGCAGAGTGCGCTGCCCAACGCTGGGCAGATATTCCAGATTGTTCGGGTCGGTTTCCAGTTCAAACCCCTCGAACCGGCGGGCGAGTTCTGCAAAAGCCTCCTGCCCTTCCAGTCTCGCCAGGGTCGCCCCGAGGCAGTGGTGCACGCCGCTCCCGAAGGAAACGTGGGGGTTCGGGTTGCGCGTGATATCCAGTTCGTTGGGGTCCTCGAAAACCTCGGGGTCGCGATTAGCCGAAGAAATAACCCAGCGCACGCGATCGTCCTTGCCGACTGTCTGCCCGCCGCCCATGTCCACATCGTGCGTCGCGATCCTCTGGATGGATTTCAGGGGCGAATCGTATCGCAGCACTTCCTCGACGGCGTTTACGATGTGGGAGTCCGGGTCGGTTCTCAGCAACTCGAACTGGTTGGAGTGTTGGGCGAACGCCAGCACGCCGTTGGATATCAGGTCGTTGGTCGTTTCGTGGCCGGCGACCAGCAGCAAGAGGGCGTTGGCCAGGACCTCGTCGCGGGTGTAGGCGCCCATGATCTCGCCCTGGCAGATGACCGACAGGAGGTCTTCGCCGGGGTCGCGGACCCGTTCGGCGACAATGGGCGCGAGGTAGTCGGTAACCGCCTGCACGCCTTCGGCATACATCCGGATCCGGTCAGGCTGGTTCCCGTCGAAACCGCACATGCTACTGCACAGTTTTTTGACAAACGCGCGGTCGCTGGGAGGTATGTCCATCAGGCCGGCGATGATGCTGTAGGTGAGCGGGGTGGCGAAATCATGCATGACGTCCATTCGGCCCGCGCCCTGCAGATCGTCCAACAGGTCGTTCACCGTCTCACGAACCAGGGGCCGCCAGGTTTCCATGGCTTTGGGAGTGAAGTATCCGTGGACAACCTTGCGCTTCTCCTTATGCTTGGCGCCGTCGTTCTGGGTGAACCGGGCGGCCATCCAGTTCCGCACGGCGCCAAAGAGTTCCATGTCCTCTTCCGGGATCGAGGGCGAAGGCGGGTTAATGTCCCGCAGAGCCACCTCAGAAGAGAAGTACTCCGGGTGGCGGGCCGTCCACACGAGGCGCTCGTAGCTGGTCACCACCCACATCTGGTACTGGTCGTTCCAGTGGACCGGCTTCTCGGACCGCAATGCTCCGAAATAACCGTAGGGATCTCGGATGGCTTCGGGGGAGAACAGGTCGTCGTGGATGTTGGCGGGCATGGTGAACCCCTCATTCGTCGGGCCTGGCTGGCGTCAAAATTATCACAAGCGGTTCGACAATTCAAACTGAGTCCGTGCTCAAAAACATTGCCGACGGCCACTGATGCGACCGTCGGCTCATTGTTGGAGAGGGACTTGCCGGCGCGTTGGTTATGCGCTGGTTACCTTCACTGGCAGGCTCTCCACCGCACGGAAGGTGAGCACGTGGTCGTACTCGACCTGCTCCACCGGGATTTCCAGTTCGACGTTTTCGAACCGGTTGGCCAGGTTGCGGAAGATTTCCTGTCCTTCGAGGCGGGCCAGCGTGGCACCCAGGCAGTGATGGACACCGCTGCCGAAGGCGACGTGCTGGTTCGGGTAGCGTTCGATGTCGAAGTCATCGGCGCGGTCGAACACCTTGGGGTCGCGGTTGGCGCCAGGAATGAACCAGCGGACCCGGTCGTTCTTCTTGATCAGCTGGCCGTTCATCTCGATGTCATCCGTGGCGATGCGCTGGATGGACCGCACCGGCGAGTCGTACCGGAGGGCTTCCTCGGTGGCTCGGACGGTCTTCCCTTCGGGATCGGACTTCAGAATGGCCCACTGTTCCGGGTGCTGCGTGAATGCCAGCGTCCCGTTGCAGATCAGGTTGATGGTGGTCTCGTGGCCGGCCGACAGCAACAGCATGATGTTGTTGATAGTCATGTCACGGCTGAACACACCCTGACGCTCACCCTCGCAGACCACGGACATCAGGTCGGTGGCGTCGAAATTCTCGGGGCTGGAGATACGATCCTCGACCATCGGCGCGATGAAGTCCTGCAGATTCTGCACCGCCTGGGTGAGCGGCTTCATCCGGTCCGGGCCTTCGCGATTGAGGAAGCGCAGGTCCTTGGCCAGCTCGCGAAGGCGTTCCCGCTCGCTGTCCGGAATGCCGAGCATACGGGCGATGACCAGCAGGGGCAGCGGCGTGGCCAGATCGGCCATCACGTCCATGCGCCCCTTTTCTTCCACGGCGTCCAGCAGCTCGTCAATGGCTGACTGCACCAGGGGCCGCCACATTTCGATGGACTTGGGCGTGAAGTAGCCATGCATCACCCGACGCATGTCAACATGGTCGGAGCCGGTTACGTCGGGGTTGTACCGGCGCTGGTCGTGCTGGATGAACCGGGAGACCTGCCACTTCTTGATGAAGTTGTAGAGCTCGAGGTCGTCTTCATCAATGGGCGGGTTGGGCGCGCGCGTGTCCCGCGCGTACACGCTGGACGAGAACGCCTCGGGATGCCGGGTAACCCATACCAGATGTTCCCACGAGGTGATCATCCACACCTCGAACTGCTCGTTGTAATACACCGGTTGGTGGTCTCGCAGCCGGTTGTAGAAGTCATACGGCTTGTAGATCGCTTCCGGCGAAAACGGATTATCGTTAAAGGTGGTTACCATTGGTGTACCTCCGGTGGTACGTTGAAACGGCCACGGACCGGAAAGACCGCAACCCCGCTTGATTGCCCGATTATAACCGATATTCGCACCGATTGCAGTCGCGCGCGCATCGTTTCGTCTTCTGGCAGTCGGCGTGTCCCCACTAATGTGAGTGCGCCGGGGTGGGTTTAACCCACCCCGGCGCACTACATCGCCCCGGGGCGGTGTTGCCCTATCAGGCGTTGGTCACTTTGACCGGCAGGCTCTCCAGAGCCCGCAGACCGATCAACTGGTCGTATTCCAGCGTTTCAGTCGGCACCTCAAGCTCCAGGCTTTCGAACCGGTTGGCCAGGTTCCGGAAGATCTCCTGCCCTTCCAGGCGCGCCAGGGTGGCCCCGAGGCAGTGGTGGATGCCGCTGCCGAAGGCGACGTGCATATTGGGATAGCGTTCCACGTCGAAATCGTCCGCCCGGTCGAACACCTTGGGGTCGCGGTTGGCTCCGGAAATGAACCAGCGTACCCGGTCGTTCTTCCTGATCTGCTGACCGTTCAGATCGATGTCCTCCATGGCGATGCGTTGGATGGATTTCACCGGCGAGTCGTAGCGCAGCGCCTCTTCCGTCGCGCGCACGGTCTTGCCCTCGGGGTCCGACTTCAGGGTAGCCCACTGGTCCGGGTGCTGCGTGAACGCCAGCGTGCCATTGCAGATCAGGTTGATGGTGGTCTCGTGCCCCGCCGACAGCAGGAGCATCACGTTGTTCACCACCATGTCGCGGTCGAAGATGCCCCGGCGCGCACCCTCCGCGACGACCGAGATCAGGTCGTCCCTGGGGTTGTCGATGCGCTCGTCGACCAACGGGCCCAGGTAGTCCTGCAGATTCTGGACCGATTCGGACAGCGGACCCATCCGGTCCGGCCCGGTCCGGTTCAGGTGGCGGAGGTCCTTGGCCAGCCGGCGCATGATGGGCCGGTCGCTGTCCGGGATGCCCAGCATCCGGGCGATGACGAGCAGGGGCAGCGGCGTCGCCAGGTCCGCCATTACATCCATGCGGCCCTTTTCCTGCACCACGTCCAGCAGTTCGTCGATAGCCGACTGCACCAGCGGCCGCCACATCTCCATGGACTTGGGGGTGAAGTAGCCGTGCATCACCCTGCGCATGTCCACATGGTCGGGTCCGCTGATCTCAGTATTGTAACGGCGCTGATCGTGCTGAATGAACCGGGAGACCTGCCACTTCTTGATGTAGTTGTAGATCTCCATGTCGTCTTCGTCAATCGGCGGGTTTGGCGGTCGGACATCCCGGGCGAACACACTGGACGAGAAGACCTCCGGATGCCGGGTCACCCATACCAGGTGCTCCCAGTCGGTTACCATCCAGACTTCGTACTCCTCGTTGTAGTGTACCGGCTCCCACTCGCGCAGCCGCGCGAAGAATTCGTAGGGTTGGTACATCGCTTCCAGAGAGAATGGGTTGTCGTTGATCGTGCTAACCATTTTCTGCGACCTCCGGTGTGCGACACGCAATTTGACGACGAAATGCGCAGCATATGCTGCAATGATGCACCGATTATATTCTTGGCGCGTTGTACGCGCAAGCGATAAACGACGAGGCCCGGCGAATGTTCGCCGGGCCTCGTAACCCTCGGGGTATTTTGCGAACCGGTTACGACAGGCTCACCGGGAGGGTCTCCAGCGTCCGGAACGTGATGCTGGAGGTGTAGCTCAGGTCGTCGGGGCTGCAGTTCATGTTCAGGTTCGGGAACCTATCGGCCAGTGCCTTGAACGCTTCCTGCCCTTCCAGCCGCGCCAGGGTGGCGCCCAGGCAGTGGTGGATGCCGGAGCCGAAGGCCACGTGGGGGTTCGGGTACCGCTCGACGTCGAAGTCGTCGGGGCGGTCGAACACCTCAGGGTCGCGGTTGGCGGAGGTGACGAACCAGCGCATCCGCTCGTCCTTCTGGATGAGCTTGCCGCCCAGCTCGACGTCCTCACCGGCGATGCGGGTGATGGACTTGACCGGCGGGTCGTACCGCAGACACTCTTCGGTGGCGCGGATCATCTTGCCAGCCGGGTCGGTCTTGAACAGTTCCCACTGATCCGGGTGTTCCATGAACGCCCGGGTGCCGTTGCAGATCAGGTTGATGGTGGTCTCGTGACCGGCCAGCAGCAGCAGGATGGCGTTGGCCACCACCTGCTCCTCATCCATGATCCGCTTGCCGGCCGCGTTGGTGGTGCGGGCGGCATCGGTCATCTTGTCCAGCAGGTCGCCGTTGGGGTTGTCCAGGCGGGCCTTGACCATGGGCCGCAGGTAGTCCTGCAACTCGGTGATGCCCTCGGACAGAGGCTGCATGCGGTCGGCGTTGCCCCGGCCGATGAACAGCAGCTTCTCGGCCAGCGAGCGAATGAACTGCCGGTCGTAGGTCTCGATGCCCATCATGGCCGCGATGACCAGCAGAGGCAGCGGGGTGGCGTAGTCGCGCATCACGTCCATGCTGCCGCGCTCTTCCGCCTCGTCCAGCAACTGCTTGATGGCCGACTGAACCAGCGGGCGCCAGAGTTCCATGGCCTTCGGCGTGAAGTAGCCGTGGATGACTTTGCGCATGTCGGTATGGTCCGGCCCGCCGTGCTCGCGGATTTCTTCATGCGTGCTCACCGCGCGCCGGTCGGTCTGGATGAACCATTGGCTGAAGAAATTCCGCACGTCCTCATAGAGGCCCATGTCGGACTCGTCGATCGAGGGATACGGAGGCAGCGGGTCGCGGGTGAACACCTCGGACGAGAACGCCTCGGGCCGCCGGGTAACCCAGACCAAGTCCTTGTACTTGGTGATGACCCACAGCTTGTAGGGGTCGTTCCAGTGAACCGGGTCTTCCTCGCGCATCCGTCCAAAGTACGTATACGGGTCCTGGATCACCTCAGGGGAAAACAGGTTTTCGTTAAAGGTGGTAACCATAAAGTCCCTCCCGTTGACTTTCCATGGTCAAACTCGCCGCCGGGCATGGAATGACCAGCGGCAATAGTCGCCGCGTTTCCGCAATTGTAACAATCGGCATATTTGGGGTCAATTACGATTCGCGCATAGTACCGCTGCGTTAGCATCGCCGTAACGAATGCCGCCGCAGTGAATGCAGCAGATTCACGCCGGCGTGGGGCTGCCCGGGTCGACATGGACGAACACCGGCAGCCGCGGTAACCGATGAGACGCCGAGGTCGTCGGGCAGTGACTGTCGGGCCGTATCTTCGCGATCGACGTTCCGCTTGCCCAGCTTCAGCCTGTCTGTGCTACAATCCGCCAAAACATCCGGCGATCCCCGGCCAACTGCCTGGGCCCGTCGGCAAACCCATGATTGGGAGGTGCCACAATGGCCGAATCCGATTTCACCGTTTATTACGACTTTCGTTGACCCTTCGTGTACAACGCTGCCATGTGGTGGGCGAAAGTACGCGAGAATACCGACCACGCAATCGACGTGGATCTGAAGCCGTTCTCGCTGGTTCAGGTAAATCACGACAACAACAATGACGACGGGTTCAAGTTCTGGGAGCAGGACGATTCGGACAACGCGCTGCTCGAGTTGCGCGCCGGTATCGCTGCCCAGCGCCAGGGCCAAGAGATCTTCGATCGCTTCTTCATCAACCTGCTGAGGGCCCGGCACGAAGATCGCATCGACCTGACCGACGCGGACGCCATCAACGCCGTGGCCGAGGCCTCCGGGGTTGACATGGGCCAGTTCGCCGAGGATCTGGCCGATCCCGATGTGATGCGCGAGATCGGCGAGAGCCACACCGAGGCCGTGGAAGTCCATGGCGCTTTCGGTGTGCCGCTCTACGTCTTCCCCAACGGGAACTCCGCCTTCGTCAAGATGTTTATCCCGTCGGATGACGAATCCGGCCCCATCTACGACAACCTGGTCGAGATGATGGCGGACCACAGGCACGTCGGCGAGGTCAAGCGGCCGTCACCGCCATGGCCCTATGAGGGTGTGCGCGGATAACGCCGCTCGACACCAAATGAGTTCGCCCGGCGCACATCGCCCGGCTGCCGAACTGGAACAAGCCCTGGGCCTGAGCTTTCGGGACCGGGGCTTGCTCATTCAGGCGCTGACGCACCGTTCGTACGTCAACGAGACCGGTGGCTCCGACACCGATTCCTATGAAAGGCTCGAGTTCCTTGGCGATGTCGTCGTTCGCCTCATCGTCAGCGAGGAACTGTTTCGCCGTCTGCCCGAATGTGACGAGGGCGGTCTGACCCGACGCTGGACCACTCTGCTCAGCCAGCGCGCGCTCGCCGCCGCCGCCAGGGATCTGGGCCTGGCTGAGTACATCCTCCTGGGCCGAGGTTTCGAAGCATCCGGGGGACGAAGCGGCGACGCTGTACTGGGCGACGTGATGGAATCCGTGATCGCCGCGATCTACCTGGACCAGGGAAACACGGCGGCTTGCGATTTCGTCCTGAGGGCTCTCGAAGCGTCCCTCGACGCGGCCTGTCGGCCCGACTGGCGCCCCGACAACCCCAAGGCGGAACTCCAGGAACTGCTGCAAGGCCAGGGCAAGCCCACCCCCGGCTACCGCGTCGTGGCATCTTCCGGGCCATCGCATCAGCCCAGCTTCGAAGTCGAGGTTGCGACCGGAGAGCAGGTTCTCGGTTCTGGAGCCGGCTCCAGCAAGAGCGCGGCCGAAGTCGCCGCCGCCCGGGCCGCCCTGGCAGCGCTGTCTGAGGGTTGATATCAATTCACCGCGCCGGATCGCGGACGGCCTACGGCAAACTGCTCACGAGGACGCGTAGCGCGCCGATTGATTGGCCCGGCGGCGACGGATATAATGTCTGCACTATTCGTTTTGTCTTTGAGGAGGCGCGCACATGGTTGCTGACGTCCTGACCGGTACCTTTACCGTCAAATCCGGCCACGCTCAGATGCTCAAGGGCGGCGTCATTATGGACGTCGTGAACGCCGAGCAGGCCCGTATCGCCCAGGAAGCCGGCGCGGTCGCCGTAATGGCTTTGGAAAGGGTGCCCGCGGATATTCGGGCGGATGGCGGTGTTGCGCGCATGAGCGATCCTTCCATGATCGCCGCGATCATCGATTCCGTTTCCATTCCGGTGATGGCCAAGTGCCGTATCGGTCATTTCGTAGAGGCGCAGATCCTCCAGGCCATGGGTGTGGACTACGTGGACGAGTCCGAGGTCTTGACCCCTGCCGACGAACAGCACCACGTCTGGAAGCACGACTTCACCGTCCCCTTCGTCTGCGGGTGCCGCGACCTTGGGGAGGCCCTGCGCCGTGTCTCGGAAGGCGCCGCCATGATTCGCACCAAGGGCGAGGCTGGCACCGGTGATGTGGTCGAAGCCGTGCGCCACATGCGGGCGGTGCAGGACGCCATCCGCAAGCTTCGTAACTTGCCCGACGACGAGTTGGTGGTCGAAGCGCGCGATATGCGCGTGAGCCTCGACCTCCTGATGCAGACCCGAGAGGAAGGTCGCATGCCCGTGGTTAACTTCGCTGCCGGCGGCGTGGCCACCCCGGCCGATGCTGCGCTCATGATGCAGCTGGGAGCCGATGGCGTCTTCGTGGGTTCCGGCATCTTCAAGTCCGGCGACCCGGTGAGTCGGGGTCATGCCATCGTTCAGGCGGTTACGCACTACAACGACCCGCACATTCTGGCCGACGTGTCCAAGGACTTGGGCGAGCCCATGGTGGGGCGCAGCGTCCGCGAGCTTTCTGAAGCGGAACTGCTCGCCACCCGCAGCGTCTGACCGGCCTTCCCATCAGTAGCAACTTATCGAGCTCGAGTCAGAGAGGCTGTTCGGTTAGTTGAACATCGGCGTCTTAGCAGTTCAGGGCGATTTCGCGGAGCACTGCCACGTGCTCCGCAGCGTCGGCGTCGCGGCCACCGAGGTCCGTTTGCCGAAGCACCTCGAGGGCCTGGACGGGCTCATCATCCCCGGAGGCGAGAGCACCACGCTCAGCCGCCTGATGTCGCTGTACGAGCTCCGCGAACCGGTCGCGGAGATGGTCAAACGCGGTAAGGCCGTGTGGGGAACATGCGCTGGCATGATCATGCTCGCGAATGAAATCACCGAGGAAGACCCGGTACCCATGAAGCTCATGGACGTGGGCGTCCAACGCAACGCCTTCGGACGCCAGGTCGATTCCTTCGAACAGGACCTGGTAATCAAGGGGTTGGGCGACCAGGAATACCACGCCATATTCATCCGCGCCCCGGTCATCATTCGTATCGGCGACACGGTCGACGTCCTGGCCGCGCTACCGGATGGTCGCCCGGTCGCGGTGCAACAGGGCAACATGATGGCCACATCGTTCCATCCCGAATTGACTGCCGACGCCCGCATTCACCGCTATTTTGTGTCGTTGGCCGGCGGACCCGCCTACGATCCCGAAGCGCCCCTCATCGATACGCCTCGCGTCCGTTAGCCGTCGGCTCCGCCCATAACGTATTGTTCGAAAGACGCCCGCAACCATACCTCGACGACAAACAGCTCCACCAGGAGGCATAGTTGGTAACGGTCGAACAGCTGGCCCAGGATGAATTGCAGCAACTGCTGGCCGTGCTCCCGGAACGCATCACTCAGCTACTCCGGGAACAGGAAGAGCTTGATGACCTGTTAGAAGTTATCCTTGACTTGGGCCGCCTGCCGGAGGCCCGCTTCTCCCACGGCGATGTGATGCTGGGAGAGGAGCCGGTTGGCCGGGAGGACCTAGAGTACGTCGTCTCCGGCATCGGCAGTTTCGGCGGTGACAACCGCGCCGGCATGGAGCGGACCCTGCACCGGATCTCGGCGATCCGCAACCGCAGCGGCAACGTGGTGGGCATCACCTGCCGTGTTGGGCGCGCCGTATTCGGCACCATCAAGATCATTGAGGACCTGGCCTACGGTGGCCAGAACATCCTCCTGCTGGGCCGCCCCGGCGTGGGCAAGACCACCATGCTCCGCGAGGTTGCCCGCGTCCTCGCCGACGAAGCCCACAAGCGCGTGATAATCGTCGACACATCCAACGAAATCGCTGGCGACGGGGACATCCCGCACCCGGCCATCGGACATTCCCGCCGCATGCAGGTTCCGACGCCGACTGAACAGCACGGCGTGATGATCGAAGCCGTGGAAAACCACATGCCCCAGGTGATCATCATCGATGAGATGGGCACCACCCAGGAAGCGGCGGCCGCGCGCACCATTGCCGAGCGCGGCGTCCAGTTGGTCGCCACTGCCCACGGCAACACCCTGGACAACCTCATCATGAACCCCACGCTGTCCGACCTGGTGGGTGGCGTTCAGACCGTCACCCTCGGCGATCAGGAGGCCCGTTTCCGCGGCACGCAGAAGACCGTGCTGGAGCGCAAGGCCCCTCCCACCTTCGACGTGGTGGTCGAAATCCGCGATTGGGACGAGGTCCTGGTCCACGAGGACGTCGCCCAGGTGGTCGACCAGTGGCTGCGCGGCTATCCCGTCGAGCCTGAGGTGCGCCGCATGGACACCGACGGCAACGTGTCGCGCACTGCTGCTTCGCGCCCCAGCGAGGTTGGTCAGACACCATGGTCAGCCAACGACATCCGAGGTCGACGCGGACGCAAGCGGTCCAACAACGGCGACACCGAATACGACCGGTACCCGCCTGAGACCTTCCGCGACGAACCGGACGCCAGCGGCACCGCCGGCCGTCGCCTGGACGCCCGTTTGTTCCTCTTCGGCGTCAGCCGGGACAAGGTGGAGGCAGCGCTGGCCGAGCGCGAAGCCACCGCCGAGATCGTCAGCGAGCTCCGCCGCGCCAGCCTGCTGCTCACGACCAAGAACCATTACCGGCGAGGGAGCCAGTTGGTGCGGATCGCCGAGAGCAACAACGTGCCGGTGTATGTTCTGCGGAAGAACACCGTGCCCCAGGTGTCGGAGTTCCTGACGTCGCTGGCCCGCGACCAGGGCATCGACCTGGCTCCGCCGCGCAGCCGGTCTGAGGCGCGAGAGGAAGCCGACGCTGATGCCATGGCCGCGGCCCGCGCCGAGGTTGAAGATGCCGCCCGGCGGGTGCTGGACGGCGAATTTAGCGTCCAACTCGAACCGCAACGGCCCTACATTCGCCGCCTGCAGCACCTGCTGGTCGAAGAGTTCAACCTGGCCTCCACCAGCCGCGGGCGTGACCCCCAGCGCGGCGTGTTGATATACCGCCCGTAGCGGCGTGCGGCCCGGTGACGGGCCGTGGGCCGCGCGGGTCGCACCGTCGCCTCGGCGAACCGAAAGACAACTGGCGATCCATGTCCGCATCCGGCTTGTTCATAGCGTTCGAGGGCGGCGAGGGCGCCGGCAAATCCACGCAGGCCAGCATCCTGCACGACGCGCTACAGCGGGAAGGCTATTGCACGACGCTCCTGCGGGAGCCGGGTTCCACAAATCTGGGGGACTATTTACGAGAGTATCTAATTGGAGAGCAGCCCGTTACGTCGCTCGCGGAATTGCTGCTGTTCGAGGCTTCCCGCGCCCAGTTGATGACCGAGCGGATTGAGCCGTTGCTTAACGACGGTGCGGTGGTTATAGCCGACCGTTTCGCCGGTTCAACCGTCGCCTATCAGGGATACGGTCGCAAAATCGATTTGGAGCGGATCCAATGGCTGAATGATTATGCAACCGGCGGACGCTATCCGGACCTGACTATTCTGCTGGATGTTGATCCGCAGGTGGGATTGGGCCGTGTCAACAGCCGGCAACTGCAACTCCCGCTGCTCATCGCGGATACCGGCGATCGTTTTGAAGATGAAGAGATAGCCTTCCACAATGCGGTTCGCCAAGGGTTCCGCGACCAGGAAGTCAGATCAGCCACTTGGTGTTCGGTGGAAGGGAACCACTCAATCGATGATGTGGCCGCCGCGGTTTGGTCGCGGGTTTGTCCGCTGCTCGCTGATCGGGTCATCGCAAAACTCGCGGAGGCTGAGAAGGGTTAGCCCGCTGCAGGCACAAAAAGAGCCGCCGCCCGGTTACGGGCGGCGGCTTGCAATTCCGTCTGGTGTGCTCGACTAGTTGTCGGCAGCAACGGCCAGGTCGGCGTTCGCGATCTTCGCGGAGATGACTTCCTTCATCTTGCGGACGCGGCCCAACTCCGGATAGATGTTCCCCTCGGCCTTCTTGTCAAAGATCTTCTCGCCGTCCACGAACACTTCCATGATGCCCTGGCCGCGCGGGGAGATCGTGATGGCGGCGTCGCCGCCGTAGGCCCGGAAAAACTCGTTCGCCATCCACGTGGCGGTAGCGTGGTGCTGTCAAGGCACGCAGTAGGTAATCTCGATCTGGACTTTGCCTTCCATATTTCTCCTCCGAATGGAGCGTGTATTTTGGCGCCTGCCTTGCGAATTTTATCACAAATGGAAAGAGGTTCCAACAACCCCGCTAGTATCACGGATCGCGATGGCGACGCCTTCGAGCATCGTTGGGGTACATCTTCACAATGGCGCCTATGGCAGCCCGGTTTGTGATTCCGATCGGCGACCAACGCCGAATCACGGGCGCCTTCGCGATGATGGTGCGCAGGGGATTGAAGCTCTTCGGCCTTGACGTCGCCTCGCCGAAAAGTCGACCCGAGCCATCGTTTGAGTTGGGTTGTTGGCGGCCCGTCTGCGATATAATCGCCCGCGATAACTGATCCTTGGGGTGCGATATGAGCGAGCACTCAGAAGTTTATTGGCAGGACTACGCCATATCCCGGCGCGACCGGGCCGCGCTGCTCGACCAGGAGCCGTTGGTGCTCTGGTTCACCGGGTTGTCGGGCGCGGGAAAGACGACGCTGGCCAACGGCTTGGCCAAGCGGCTGTACGACTGCGGCTATGCGACGTATGTGCTGGACGGCGACAACCTGCGCCACGGTCTGAATCGTGATTTGGATTTCAGCGTGAAGGCGCGCCACGAGAACGTGCGGCGCATGGCGGAAGTCGTAGGCCTCATGTACGACGCCGGCCTGATCACGCTGGCGGCGTGCATCTCTCCCTTCAAAGCGGAACGAGACTTTGCCCGGAGTTTGGCGCCGGCCGGCAGGTTCGTCGAGGTGTTTGTCGACACGCCGCTGGCGCTCTGCGAGGAACGGGACAACAAGGGCCTGTATCGTCGTGCACGGGCCGGCGAGATCAGCGATTTCACGGGCATCGACTCGCCTTTCGAACGCCCGGAGGAACCGGAGATCGCGATCAACACCAGTGGGCGCTCGCCCGGTCAGTGCGTCGATACCATCCTGGATTACCTGATCGCCCGACGGCTCATATCGCCGGCCGGGACGGAGGCGCATGGCGCAGCAAGGAGACAAGCGTAGAATTGACCGGGCGCGATTCGGGTTCACGATGCCCGATTTTTCGCCTCCGCGCGTCCCGGCTCGATTGGCAACACTCACCGCGCAACGGTATAATGCCTCGAATTCTTTGCTCAAAGGGGGCATTACGTGACTACCAATGGCCAGGCTTCCTTCAACGCCGATGAACTGCAGGTGTTTTTCCGCGGGCAGTTCGTACCAGCCAGCGAGGCCAGGGTAAGCGTAATGACCCACGCCCTCCACTACGGGACAGGTGTATTCGAGGGTATCCGCGGCAACTGGAACGAAGGACAGGAGGCGATCAACATCTTCCGCATGCGGGAGCACTACGAGCGCCTTCTTGACGGATGTCGCATTCTCATGCTGGACATCCCCTACTCCGCTGACCAACTCTGCGACATTACCGTCGAGCTGGTCGAGCGCAACCGCCACGATTCCGACATATACATCCGGCCCCTCGCCTACAAGAGCGAGGAGTTGGTGGCAAACCTGAAGCTGCAGGAGTTGTCCTCGGACTTCACCCTGATCACCGTCCCGTTCGGCAACTATCTCGGCAGCGACCGGCTGCGCTGTTGCACTTCGTCCTGGCGCCGTGTCGACGATCCCATGATCCCGGCGCGCATCAAGGCCTGCGGCATCTACATCAACAGCATCCTCGCCAAGACCGAAGCCACCATCGCCGGCTTCGACGAGGCCATCCTGCTCAACCACGATGGCCATGTGTCGGAAGGGTCTGGCGAGAACATCTTCATGGTGAAGAAAGGGGTGATCTACACGCCCCCGCTGGAAGACAACGTTCTCGGCGGCATCACGCGCGACACCATCATGCAGCTGGCCTCCGCCGAGATGGGGATGGAAGTGCAGATGCGCACCATCGACCGCAGCGAGTTGTACCTTGCCGACGAGGTGTTCCTCAGTGGCACCGCGGCTCATCTGACACCGGTCATCGAGTTGGATTTCCGGCCCATCGCTGACGGCCAACCCGGGCCGATCACGACGCAGTTGCAGCGCATGTACTTCGATATTGTGGTTGGCAACAATCCCAAGTACCGGCATTGGTGCACCCAGGTAAGGCAGCCTGTAGTAGCCACCTGACCATGTAACCCGCGGGGGCATCGCGAGGTTGGAGGTCGTGCCATGATATGGCTGACCGGCGCAGCACTCGTAATCGGCTATCTGGTGGGCAGCCTGCCTACTGCGTATTGGGCTGCCCGCCGCGCTGCCCGCAGGGTCAACGACATTCGCGAACTTGGCGACGGTAATGCCGGCGCCGGCAACGTGGGTCGCCTCTATGGACGCCGCTGGGGCGTTGCCGTCGGGGCGGTCGATATTGCCAAGGGGGCGGCTCCCGTCTTCGCGCTGAACATCCTGGCGAACCTGATATCCACCGACGCGCCGGATTCAGCAGACGCTCTGCCGGAACTGTCGGGATCGGGGATGCTGGCCGGCGTCTCCGCCATGGCGGGGCACATCTGGCCCGTCTGGCTGCGTTTCCGTGGTGGACGCGGCGCGGCAACCGCGCTGGGCGTGACCGGGGCTGTGCTAACCGGCCCGGTGCTGCTCATGGCCCTGCCGGCCCTGGTGATCCTGTGGACGTCCCGCAGCACGACGATTACGCTGGCGTTTGTCTACGTCTCGTCCATAATCATCGCCAAGGCGATTTTCGATATTTCCTGGTTGCCCGTCTGGTATTGCGTGGGGATCTTTGTCTCCGTTGGAGTCGTGCATTTCTGGACGCTGAAATACCGGGCCAGTCCGTCGGCGGAATCGGCGCCGGCCGCCTAACCGTTCCCGTTCCTCTCGCGTACCCAGTTCGTCATCGCGAGGAGTGGATCGACGCGGCGATCTGGTAGCCACCGCGGCCGCTGTACCCGCAGCGAGATTGCTTCGCTGCGTTCTCAATGAGAACTCAGCCGAAACTGGTGGCGCGCGGGATTCACATACACGCCGGGCTGGCAGCCTGGCGTGATCCGCGCCTGCGCCAAATGCGGGCTACCAGGCGGCGAGGATTATCGTCCCGCCAACGATCATCACGATGGCGATGCCCTTGGCCGCGAGCGCCCCGGGGCTCAGCGATTCCTGCATCATCCCAAACGTCCGCCAGCTCAGCAGGGTTCCCACCACGAACACGAACAGCGGCCGTGTGGCCAGGATCGCCGACGCCAACGACACTGGTCCGAGGCTGAAGGACCAGACAAACAGCATGATGGCCAACTGGGGCAGCAGGCCCTCCCCGATCACGAAAGTTGCGAGGCCCGGGCCGGAACGCAATCCGTTGAACAACCGGCGCCAGTTCTGTGGCCGTCCGAAAACCGCGAACGCAGGCACCATGCCCAACTCCTGCAACCCGAAAACCTCCCAGGGCGTCAGGTCGGTCAGGACCAGCTTGGCCAGGAAGAACGACAGACCCAGGGTGATGGAACTGCCCACCAGCACGGTCAGCCCAGGGGTCAGTTTCAGCAGCCCCCGGCCGAACCCTTCGATGGAAACGAGCCCAACGCCCGCAATCACCAGCGCAATCGCCGCCCACTGCGGTCCCGTGATCGTCTCACCCAGTACCGCCATCGCCAGCAGCGCCACGAGTATCGGGTTGGTCTGACTAACCGCCACCGCTCGCGAAGCCTCGCCCAGTTTCAGGCCAAGGAACAGCAGCAGGAGCCCCGACCCGAGGCTTACACCCGACAGCAGGGCGATGACAACCGATTGGGCCGGCGCTCCCACCGGCCATCCCACAGCGATCAGGATGATTGCCGCGCATATTGAACGGGTCAGAATCGACCCGGCGCCCAGTGCCCCCACGCCTTCAAGGTAGTTGTCCAGCAACCGCTTGTGGGCGATGTTCGCGAGGCCGAGCGAAGCGGCGCTGCAGATGGCGAGGAAGATCCACATTGGGAGTGCAGTTGCCTCAGGAGTGTGACCACGCCGCCACTCGCGAACTCCGTGCTCGCGGACGCCAGCGGCCGGCGCAGTATAGCGTGTACGCAAGAAGGGTCGGCTCGTGCGCCCCTGCTATAATCGCGCCGGAATTGAAATAGCGGAGGGAAACTAATGGGCTGGTCAATTCACCATCCGGTCGGGCTGATCCACCACACGCCGGCGGCGTGCCAGCGGGGTTACACGCTATTCTCCACCACTCGCGGCGGCAAGGACGCATACCTCATCGACATGGAGGGCAACGTAGTTCACCGCTGGAATTCCCCTGAGGGCATTCACTACTCCTATCTGCTGGATAACGGCAACCTGCTCTGCCGGACCATGCCCCCGGTGGACGCCGGTGGCGTCGAAACGGTCGGCGGCTCGTCGGCCAGCATCATCGAACTGGACTGGGACAGCAATCTGGTCTGGGCTTACCGGGACAACACGCTCCACCATGACTACGAGCGACTGCCCAACGGCAACACCCTGCTGCTCATGTGGGACCCCGTTCCCGCGGATCTGGTGCCCCGGGTTCAGGGTGGATTCGATGTGGATTTCGCACCGGGCATGCTCGGCGACGTGGTTCGGGAAGTCACGCCGGAAGGCGCCACCGTGTGGGAATGGCGGTCGTGGGAGCATCTCGACCCGGCCGAGGACGTCATCTGTCCGCTGGAGGCCCGTCGGGAATGGACCCACGGCAACTGCCTGAATGTCACGCCGGACGGAGACCTGCTGGTGAGCTACCGTCTCACCAGCACCGTGGGCATCGTCGACCGAGCCACCGGCGCCTTCAAATGGAAGTGGGGCCCAGGCGAGATTTATCACCAGCACCATCCCACTTGGCTGGACAACGGACGCGTGCTGATCTTCGATAACGGCGGTCACCGGCGGGGCGCCAGCTTCTCCCGCATCGTGGAGGTCGACCCGGCTACCAACGACATCCACTGGGAATACCAGGGCATGCCGGCCATCTCCTTCTACAGCTACAACATCAGCAGCGCCGAGCGGCAGCCCAACGGCAACACGCTGATATGCGAAGGCGCGCCGGGCCGCATGTTCGAGGTCACCCCACGTGGTGAGGTCGTCTGGGAGTACATCAACCCGTTCTTCATGTACAGCGACGCGGCCGGTGGAGGCGGCGGCACCGAATACACCAATGCCACCTTCCGCTGCCACCGCTACACCCCCGACCACCCCGCGCTGGCCGGCAAGGACCTGGACCCGGGAAGGCACGCTGGCTTAAACAACGTGATGCGATGACTAAAACCCTGGCCGTGAGTCCCGGAATGGTCAGGCGGCGTCCAGAGTGTCCAAAAACCTGTGGACGTCGTCGAATGCCGGGCTGTTCCAAGGAATGATTCCGGCATCAATCGCTTGGCCGGGTTGCCGGGTCGGGTCGCCCGGGTCGGAAGCTAGAAAAGCATGGAGCTTCGCTTTGCGTTCGTATTGAACGTTTTGGCCCTGCGCCTTGAGACACTCGACGTAATTCTCAACGCATTCCAAGGCAGGTCTGCCTTCGACGGCCCGAAGGATCAGGGTTTCGAGATCGCCGCTCGATGCATTGTCGGGGAGGATGTAGGCGGCAACGGAGATTTCATCACCATCAAGCAGCCCATGTGCCGGTGTGGCTGGAGCGTCCGGGACAGGCAAGCCGGAGCGTCGGAGAGAGTCTCTGACGCTTTGGAATGCTCGGTCGTAAGCATCATCGGCGTCTCTCACCACTCCGATCATTCGGACCAAATTCGTAGCCCTGACACGTGGGACTAGGACATCCGTCAAAAACGCACTCAGCCTGTCCTTCCCACCAAATGCGATGACTTGAACCCTTGTCTCCTGACGACGTGCGGCGAGCCGGCGAAAAAACTGAACATCGTCGTTGCCTTCAACCAACAGCAGGCGAGATTGTTCGATTTGGAAACGCGCTGGCGTCATAGAAAGCGCGACCCCTACCGCAGTTCCCAAAGGTACTCGATGTTGGTATCCAAAGCTTCCTTGGTGTAAGTAATCGCTTTTACGGACTCGGAAGGACTGCGGCGATACAGCCGATGCAGGTGCAGGTGGTTTGATCCCAGTTCGGAAAAGGCTGCATTCGCGGCAACAATGCACTCGTAACTGTGTGTGGTGGCAAAGACTTGGACGTTAAACGTGTGGGACAGTCGGTTTACTGCTTGCCACACGTCGGTCAGCACTGAGTGATGTAATCCGTTTTCAATCTCATCCACCATGATGGAGCCATTACTCACCTCCGCAAACGCCAGTGTCAACTCAAGAAGCCGAGAAAATCCACTGCCCATCAGCGCAATCGGAATAATGCGGCCGGCTCCTACGTCTCCGTAAATCAATGCCGGGCCATCAGCACTAGGTACGGCTGTGAGACGACGCAACCGAGGTTCGATCAAGCGCATCACGCCTTCTACATCGCTGATGTATCCGGCGATTTCCGCTCGCCCGAACCGAGCTGCGAGTTCAGGTGGTGCGATGCGTCCGAGTGATTGCATGAACACGCTGCTTTTTCGATCTGAGCTGCTGATTCCACGCTCTGCGCGCACGGTAGGGACGTTGCCATCAAATTGCATACCAGGGGGAACTGGTAAATCGAAAGGCAAGGAAGTAAGTTCGACCCAAGCCCGCGAGGCAAATGTCTGCCCGGAATCGTCCTCATAATCGAATAGGACTTCATGGTCGGACATGTTGTCGGAGGGAGACCTTCGGTTCTCCCCTGCCGCCGAAACGCCTGGAGCCAGAGTAGTAGTTCTGTCTGCGATACGGCGGCGGACAATGTTCAAAACCCCGGCGGTAGAACCACCGTCGTGTGATGCAGCGAGTTGGATGGGTAGATCGGTTTGGTAATCCCTGAACAACTCCGAAAACAGCTCTCCTGGTTCGCTAGCAGGCAGGCCTCGCCAAATGTTGATCCTCTGCGCCAAATCGGGGGTATTTTGCCCGCTGTGCAACCAAATCGCCTCTAGCAAAGCCGTCTTGCCGGCGTTGTTTTGGCCCGCGATCAGGTTGACGCGGGCCAAGGGTTCCACCGTCAGTTGGTCAAACAGGCGGAAGTTTTCGATGCTGAATGACGTGTACATGGTCGACCGCGCGGCTACGCCGGCCGCACCCGTATCTCCCGCAGGTCGTCGGCGATGATGAGCTCCGCCTCGGTTTGCTCCTGGATGTCCTCGGGGGACCAGCCGGGGGCGTGTTCGCGCAGCACGAAGCCGTCCTCGGTGATTTCGAACAGCCCGAGATCCGTCGCCAGCAGCTTTACCACTCCCGGCGCGGTGATGGGCAGGCTGCACTGCTTGAGGACACGCGGCGCGCCGTTGCGCTGGTTGTGCTCCATGGCGATGAACACGCGCTTGGCGCATGCGGCCAGGTCCATGGCGCCGCCGATGCCGCCGCCCTTGCGCACTGGTATGCGCCAGTTGGCGAAATCGCCGTTCTGCGCTACCTCGTACGCTCCCATCACCGTCACGTCGACCATGCCCTTCCGGATGATCCCGAAGGAGTCGGCGTGGTGCACTATGGCCATGCCGGGCAGGGCAACCACGTTCTGGCCGCCCGCGTTGACCAGGTGCCGGTCTTCTTCCCCGGCCGGCGCCAACGGGCCGAACCCGATCACTCCGTTTTCGGAGTGAAAAATGATCTCCAGGTCCGGTTCGGACTCCAGGTAGTTGGAGCAAAGAGTTGGCATACCCACGCCCAGGTTCACGATCCAACCGTCCTGGAACTCCATGGCGAGGCGGTCGCACATGGTTTGCCGGGAGAGGCGGGGCTTGTCCGCGGTAGTCATCGTAGTACTCCTTGTGTTCCTAATCGCGTACCCGAAACGGCGCCGATGCCGATTTGAACCGGCGTCTTCAGTCCCAAAGCCCGTCTTCCGGGATCTTTACCAGTCGATCAACATAGATTCCCGGTACGTGCACGCAGTCCGGGTCAATTTCCCCGGGTTCAACGATGCTGTCCTCGACCTCGACCACGGTGATGTCGGCGGCCATGGCCATTACGGGGTTGAAGTTGCGCTGGGTGAGGCGGAACTGCAGGTTGCCAAAGGTGTCGGCGCGATATGCGCGGATCAGCGCGAAATCGGCCGGCAACGGATACTCGAGCACGTAGGTGCGGCCGTTGATTTCGCGGTGTTCCTTGCCTTCCGCCAGCTCAGTGCCTACGCTGGCCGGGGTGTAGAAGGCCCCGATGCCGGCCGCCGCGGCCCGCATGCGCTCAGCCAAGGTCCCCTGGGGTACCAGTTCCGCGTCCAATTCGTCGTCGTTGTACATCTGGACGAAGGGGGTGATCTGCGACGGATGCGTCGGCGCGGTGAACGCGCAGATCATCTTCTTGACCTGGCGGGCTTCGATCAACGTACCGACGTCCACCCGGTCGTCCATTGAGCCGGCGTTGTTGGAAATGCCCGTGAGGTCCTTGACGCCCAGCCGATGCACCGCGGCCAGGAGATTGCGGGCGAGGCCTACGTTGCCGAAACCGGGCGACATGAACGTCATGCCGTCGGTCATGTCGGCTACTGCGGAGTCGAAATCGGGGAAAACCTTGTTCTTCATCGGGGTGGGCTCCCTCCTGGTGTCGCCGCTATTAGCCTGCGGCGATGCCGTCGTCGCCAGCGGCGCGGCGGGTGCGGCCATTATACAAGCAACATAACCACTCGCAACGCGCCTGACGCCACTGACTGATTGCGATGAAACGTACTCGGACACGATTGCAAGCGGTCATCGACCGTCGTCCACTCCGGTTTGCAGCCTGAGCGGAGCTATGGGGTTGGCATCTTGCGGCGGCAGCGCCAGGTCCCGGGTCCGACCACGCCAGCGGTCCGCCAGGGGCCAGGACAGCAATGGCGACTGACCCGCGTCGCCTCCGGCGTCGGCAAGGTTGGCATTCCCGGCGTCATGGTCGTCTTCCGGATTGTCGGCGTCCGGATGCCAGGGCCACGGAAGATGCCGCCGCCAGGGATCCGAGCCGCCGTACCCGTTGGCCTCGGCGACCACGGCCATCACCTGGTGGGGCCGATACACACGGTGGGTCGGTTGCTCGGCCAGGATGGCTCCCTGGTCGATGGTGGCCCACAGGGCGGCGACGGACGTCGCTCCAACCCTGCGGGCACAGGCGATGTCCTGGGGCCCGTCGCCCACGTACATGGCGTCTGCCGGCTCGATGGCCATATTCTCGAGGACATCCACCAAGCCGTCGGGCGCCGGTTTGTAGGGCCGGTCGTCGGTTTTGAAGTTTGCGTACTCGACCAGCGGGGCCATCCCGGACTCCCGCAGTTCGATCTCACCGAAGTACGGGATCTTGTCGGAAAGGATGCCCACGCGTATCCCGCGCCGCCGGAAGGCGTTCAGCAACGTGGCAACTCCCGGGTACAGGTAACGGCGATGCCCGTCAATCGCGTGGTAGTGGCTCAGGTAGATGGGAAGGATGCCGTCCAACTCGTTCTCGGCGTCCGGATGGCTCCCAAAGAACCACAGGAGATGCTGGTGAAACGGGCGATGGAACTCGGCGGCCACTGCTTCGGCGGTGGGCGGAGCAATTCCCAACTCCGCCGCGGTGCTTTCCATCAGGCCCAGATGGATGCCCCAACTGTTCCACAGGGTCAAATCCCAGTCGAAAATGACCGCTTGCATCACCGTCTGACGCCTCTCGACCAAGCGGTGTCTGGCTGAAACGCGATTGCCGAGGAGTGTTTCAGCAGTGGCCGGGGTGACTCTGTCCCCCGCCCTGGTAGTCGATGGCGCTGGGCATCACGGTGGTGCCGGGGTGCTCGGACCGCCCGAGTTTGACGGTGACTGCTCCGCTGGCGTAGTGCAGCACGCCGCTGACCTCGAGCGTGGGCGAGTCGGCGAGGTAGGTGATGTCGCCGCCGGCTTCCACCCGGAACGGCCGGTCGTGGCCGGGATAAATGGTGTTGGCCGCCGCGACGATCTTCTGGATGCTGGCACGGGCGTCGGCCTCGCTCCAGAAGATGATGGCCGGCGTGCCTCTCCCGATGGCGCCGGCGTCTGACATGGCGTCGCCGCCGATGCACACCGAGCCAGCTTCCGTTTCGACCACCACGCTGATGTGCCCGCGCGTATGGCCCGGGGTCTCGATTATCCTGACGCCGGGCTCCAGCTCGGTTTCACCGCTGACCGCGTTCACGTTTTGATTCAGCAGGGTGTCGGCGAAGTACCTCGCGGTAGCCAGGTCTCCGACCCTGGGGTTGCGGCTGTATTCCAGCTCGTCGGCGTGGATCACGATTTCCGCGTTGGGGAAAAGATCGGTATTCTGGGAGTGATCCCAGTGGGCGTGGGTCAAAATCACCCGCCCGATGTCGTCGGTGGAACTACCGTGGGCGGCCAATTCGTCGACCAGCATGTTGCGGCGACCAAAATGCGCCACGTCCACAATGGACAGTACCTCGCCGCGGATCAGCGTCACGGTGCACAGCCCCAACCGAGTCTGGTCCGTGTTCATCGAGTATCCGCCCATTATGATTTCCAGTTCCGGCATAATATCCCTCCGCCAGAAGTCACAACTCGCTGCTGAATAGCACAATCGGCGCGATTATAGCACCGCGCCAGGTGCGACTCAGCGAAGCCGCTGCTTTGCTACGTTCAGATGACGCCCTCCGCCGAAATCGTCTTGCTCAACGGTAAAGTCCCTGCTGCCGACGGCCATCACACCGCGCTGGCCGTTGCCGGCGGAACTGTCGTGGCAACTGGCGGCGACCGCGAAATCATGCGGCTGGTGGTGCCAGATACCACCGTTCTGGACTGCAGCGGACACAGGGTCATACCCGGCATCGTGGACGCCCATTGCCACGTGTTGGCCGCCGCAACAACCAGTCTGCGAGTGGATTGCCGACCCGCAGCTACGCCCGACATCGAGTCGATCATTGCCGCCCTACGAGAGGACGCAACTTCCCAAAATGGTTGGATACGCGGTTACGGCTACGACGACTCGCCGACAGGATTGGGCCGGCATCTGCACCGGAAAGACCTGGACCGCGTTTCCACCACGCGACCGGTCCGGGTGGATCATCGCTCCGGTCACGCGTGCGCGCTCAACAGCCGCGCTCTGGCGACTGTAGGTATCGATCGCGAGACTTCGGACCCGTCCGGAGGTGTGATTGTCCGCGACGCCGACGGAGAACCAACGGGACTGTTGCTGGAAATGTCCGACCGGCTGCGTGACCGGACGGCGGGATCCGAAGGCGCATGCCGCAAGGCCATTAAAGAATCCCTGAGCAATTACGGTGGGCGGATGCTTGCGTACGGCGTCACGGCGGTCACCGACGCCGGGCCTAGCAATGGTCTGGATCGCTGGCGCTACTTCCAGGAAGCGACCGGCGACGGCACGCTGCCCCTGCGGGTGACCATGATGGTCGGTTGGAACCGTGTGGAAGAGATGCGGGCGGCTGGCCTGGGTTATGGGGCTACCGCAAGCGCGGGTATGTTGTCGGTGGGCCACGCGAAGGTCATGCTCACGGCGTCAACCGGGCAGCTGCGCCCGGACCCGTCCCATTTATCCGAAATGGTGGCGCACGCTCACGAACTGGGATTTCCGGTGGCGATCCACGCGGTGGAGCGCGACGTCATCGTGGCGGCGGCGCTGGCGATTGGCGACGCCAGGGCGGTCAAGGCAGGCGAGTTCGGACGGCCACTGGATCGCATCGAGCACTGCGCGGAGTGCCCGCCCGACGTTCTCGAACTGGTGGCGCAAAGCGGCGCGATAGTGGTCCCCAATCCAGGGTTCCTGCACTACGATGGCGAGCGGTACGTCCATACCGTCGCACCCGATCTCGTGCCGCACCTCTACCCGGTGGGCGCGCTGGTCGCGCGAGGGATACCTACCGTCCTGGGCTCCGACGCGCCGGTTGTGGAACCGAACCCGTGGGCGTCGATGGCGGCAGCGGTATCTCGCAAATCGCTCGGCGGCGTTGATCTCGGTGGCGTGGGAGTGAGGTCGGTGGCCGAGGCGCTGAGCCTGCACTCCGGTGGGTGGCGCATCGCCCCGGGTGTGCCGGCGGACCTGGCGGTGGTAGAACCTGACCCGCTGGCGATTTCGGCGGCCGAGCTGCCTGCCGTGCATGCGGTAGCGACCATCCTAGCCGGCCAGCTTGCCTGGCGCGATGGGTAGCCTAGTCAATCAACACGTCACCACCTGCCCACATTTGCACGGTCAACGTTCTGCCCTCGACCAGATTTGTGCCTAGCAGAAACTGATTCCTCGACTCCATCACATCAACAGTCAAGTGTTCGCCATCCCAAACTGCCGTCGCCTGATATTGATTGGTCTCGACCGTTTGGCCGTCAGCCAGCGTAGCATCCACTTGACCCGCTAGAGTGAGACCCAATTGGTGAATAAACTCGGCAGGAAGCGTCAGGTCACCGCTGAAACCAGTATCAATAATTACCTCTCGACGCCACCGAAATCCGTTGTCGTCGATGAGGTCGACCGAAACGATCGCTTCCATGTGTCGGTTGACGTATCCGGTAATCACAGCCGACCCATGAAGCGGCCACCGAATTTGATGGCTGCTGGATACCCGATGCGGAACGTGAAAAACAAGGTCGGCAGTGGATGCCGCTCCCGTAGTTTTTTGTTGGCGTCTCGGAACCGGTCCGCAATCTCATAGTCGCCGGTTTCGACTTCCAACGCTAGATAGCGGCCGTTTTCGTTCGGTTCCACCTGGTGCCGCAGTTCCGCGTCATAGACGGCGTGGGCGCGCGTCGCAAGCTCGCTGCGCTGGTGTTTCCCGATTGCCATGGTCGTCTCCTGATCCATAAGCATGGCGGCGAGGGATTGCCAGACGCAACGGCGACGCCGAAGCCGGCCATCCCAAGGTCTGCGGTGATCGATTAGTGGTGCGCGCGGTCCTGGAACTCCCGCTCCGTCGTGGCGGCCTCCACTGCCTGGTACTCGGGCAGGCTGATCAGCGCCTCCACCTCGGCGCGCCGTTGGGCGACCTCGGCGGCTCCGATGCCGATGTGGCCGGTGTCGCGCAGACTGGTGTACGCCTGCTGGATCCCCTGCACAGCGGCAATGGCCGGCGTGGTGGCATAGATGATGACCTTGTAGCCCAGTTCCTCGTATTCCTGCACGGTGATGTCGTCGGTGCCGGCGATGACCAGCAACGGGACGTCGGGGACGCCGGCGCGGAAGGTTGCCAGATCTTCCCGCTGGCGCACGCCGCGAGGCATCACCACGTCCACGCCCAGGTCGCGCAGGGCGTTGCCCCGCCGTATGGCGTCTTCCATGTCGCCCTCAACGGCGGTGAAGGAGTCGGTGCGGCCGATGATCAGGAAATCGGGGTCGCTGCGGGCTTCCAGGGCGTAACGCATCTTTTCCAGGAACTCGTCCATGGGGATCACGTGCTCCAGGCCGGCGTGGTACGACGCCCGCTTGGGGAACACCTGGTCCTCGATGTGGATGCCGCAGATGCCAGCCCGCTCGAAGGTGCGGACCGTGTGCATGGTGTGAACCGGGTCGCCGAAACCGGCGCCGGCGTCGCAGATCACCGGCAGCGGCACCGATTTCGCCACGCGCTGGGCAACGTCGACCTGCTCGGTGAGGGTCATCAGCGGCTCGGTCACGGCCAGGTGGGCCCCGCTCATGTAGCCGCCGACGTATACGGTGTCGAACCCCAGGGACTGCACCACGCGCGCCGACATTGGGTCGTAGGCGCCCGGCGCGAGTATCGTTTCACCGGCGGTCAATCGGTTTTTCAGTTCGGAACGCATAGACATTTGAGTACACCTCCGGACAGGCAGGGATGGTGGTCAGGTTCGCATGGGCCAGCGTACCATACCGGGGCCCGACGCATGGTCAGGGTAGGCGGGCGACCACCGGAGAGCCCGCTCCGGGCTAGACGGGAAAAGTCCGTTCCAGGACCCGGCGCTGCTCCGCGGTGAGGCTCCAACCGGAGGCATCGCAGTTGGCCTCCGTCCGATCCACGCTGTTGGACTTGGGGATAGCGATGATGCCCTGCTGGTCGGCAACCCAGTTCAGCGCGACCTGGGCCGCCGTTTTTCCGACCTCGCCGGCGACGTCTTCCAGTATGTCGTTGTCACGATTGCGGCCCAACGCCCGGCGGAGGCGGCCGCCGCGATTGCCCACCAGCGCCCCTTCGTGCAAAGGCGAATACGCGATCACCGTGATGTCGTTACGCCGGCAATAGGGGATAACGTCGCGCTCCGCGCTGCGACGGCGCAGGTTGTACAGTATCTGGTTGGCGACGATGGGCACGTTGGGCATGGCCGCCTGGGCTTCCCGCATCTCTTCCACGGAAAAATTACTGACACCCACGTGCGTCACCGCACCGTCGGACACCAAACGGTCCATGGCGCGCATCGTTTCGGCAATGGGCACCCTGGGGTTGGGCCAGTGGATTTGGTACAGGTCGATGCGGTCCACAGCCAGCAGGCGCAGGCTTTGCTCCGCAGCCTTGAGCACCTCGTCGTAGCGCAGATGGCTGCCCAGCACCTTGGTCGCCACGATGACCCGGTCGCGGATTCCGTCGATTGCCTCGCCCACCGCGGCTTCGGTGCGGTACATCTCGGCGGTGTCGATCAGGTTTGCGCCCAGCTCGACGCCGCGCCGTAATGGTTCCGGTCCACCGGTGTAACGCCACGTGCCCAATCCAATCTCCGGGATCATCAGGCTCGACGATCCCAACCGTTCGTAGTTCATGCCGACTGCTTCCTTATTCGATTGGGAGCTGCGTGGGGATCGCGGACGGCCCTACGGGGTAACGTCAAATTGCACCTCGGCGATCTTCCGGCCGGACTCGTACACGTAAGTCCAGTAGCGTCCTGGCGCGAATCGCAGCGGGGGGGTCGGACCCAACGAAAGCCACTGGGTGCCACCGGCGAAACGTGAGTCGAACTGCACCGTTACTCGCCGCCGGCTATTCGTGAACCCATCCTGAAAATACTCGACCGCCTCGAATTGCAGTTGGGTGGGATCGCCGGAGACGGAGTGTGAGTATTTGAGCGTCAGGTACAGCCAACCCTCCACGTCCGACGCTGAGAACGTGTCTACCGGCTCACCCTCCACGCTCAACGCCACGTATGCCTGGTCAACCCGCCCGTTGACTGACGGCAGGGTTGGATCTACCGGGGTTGGATCGGGCGTTCCTTCCACCACGGTGGCGGTTCGCCCCCGGTACCATTGGTCCCAGATGTGTTCCAGTTCGGGCTGCATCTGCATGCCTCCGGCACGGAGCCACTCGACGCGGATATCGGTCTCGGTGAACTCGCGCTGCGAGGGATAGGAGGGGTCTTCGGCCAGCCTGGCGTACAGCGCGCGCCAGGCCTGGAGAAACCTTTCCTCGCCCAGTTGCTGGTACAGCGACAGCAACAACCGTTCGCCCAGGTAGTAATTGCACCGCCACAATCCGGGGTCGGCTTGAGCTTCCTCGGGATCGTCCGGCGCCCGCAGTTCGAGTTCGCTCAGGGACGTTGCGCCGTCACAGGGATAGTTGGTCGATTCCAGGGGAGCACCGGTGGTGAGGTGACGGGCGTAGGTCGCGGCGAAATCGGCGCCGCCTTCGGCGAGCCAGTAGGGTTCCGCATACAGGAAATAGTGCGCAATCTCGTGGTAAACGGCGTGGGGGGCGAATCCAGGCTGGGCGTTCTGATCGATCTTGGGCAACAGTGTGACGTGCGTCTGATAGTTCGTGCCGGCGGCTACCCCGGCGACGTAATCGGTTACGTGAAACACGATGGCAGGTGTGGGGAATTCGGCGCCGAACATGGCCTCGAAAACCGGTACCGCCGTCTCGGCGACAGCCATCACCGGCGTGCCGGCCGGCGCCGGCCCGGAGCGCACTATCGCGATCGGGATAACCGTTCCGCTCCGGTTGGTGGTGGCTCCAAGTTCCACGTTGAGGGTACCGGGGTTGGCCACGATCGCGTCGAACTCGGGCGACTGGAACCGGGAGCGTTCGTAGAGCACCGCCACTATCGCGGCCTCGGCGGTGGTCATACCGTCGCGGAACCAGCCCGCGCTGGCCAGTTGCGCCAACCGCTCCGGCCGGTCCTGGGCCATTCGCTGCAGCGAGAGCAGCGCCGGCAGATCCATCGGCCGCAGGGCGGCCTGGAACTCGTCCGACGCCAACACAGCAGTTAAGGCCTCCGGCGCGTCGATGCCCAGGTTGACCAGACGCTCGGCGGCGTTGAATTCGTCGGCGGTCTGCAAGCCGTCGGCGATCCAGCCGATGCTGCGTATCTGCGCCACCACCGCCGGATCAGACTGCTCCGCGAATTCCCAGTTGCGCACCTCGGACAGGTTGAACTCTGCCGGCTCGAGAGCCGTGGTGGGAGGTTGGTGGGGTATCACCGCGGTCGAGGTGGACGGGATGACCTGCGGCGATGGGGCGTTGGTCGGTGGCGCGGTGGGCACGGCGTTGGCATTGGGCGAACTCGCAGTGGGTGTAGCCTCGGCGTCCTGCGATGCGGCGACGCTGGCTAGCGCCGCGTCGATAGTCGCCTGGAAGTTGACCCCGGGCGACTCGGGCGCGGGATCGCCGCCAAAGAAGCAGGCGAAAGAGGCGATCACCCCCACCAAAGCAAGAAAGAACCATACTGATGCGTGGCGCATGATCGAGAGTATAGAGTTACGGGAGGCCGTATGCTATCAGGTACGCTATAATCGCCGCCATTGGGTTCATAGCGTAACGGAAACTTCACCAGGAGAGTTGCAGACATGGGCAAACTGGACGGCAGGGTAGCATTGATCACCGGATCGGGCCGCAACATCGGTCGGGCCACGGCGTTGATGATGGCCGGGGAAGGAGCCAACATTGTGGTCAACGCGCGGAGCAACCGCGATGAGGCGGAGGCGACCGCGGCGGCCGTTGAGGAACTCGGCGTGAAGGCTCTGCCCGTCCTCGCCGACGTTTCCCAGAAGGACCAGGTAGACGCCATGATCGATGCCGCCATGTCGACTTTCGGGCGCATCGACATCCTGGTGAACAACGCCGCCATCCGGCCGCACCAGCCCTTCACCGAGGTGACGGTCGAAGACTGGGAGTATGTGCGCGGCGTAGTCCTTGATGGCGCCTTCTACACTACCCGTGGCGTCATCCAGCAGATGGTGGACAACAACTTTGGGCGGATCGTATTCCTCACCGGCGACGGTGCGTTCCGGGGAAGCCCGCTGCGCGCCCATGTGTCCGCTGCGAAGATGGGCATAGTGGGCATGGCCCGCAGCCTCGCCTCAGAATTCGCCGGGAACGACATTCGCGTCAACGTGGTGTCGCCGGGCAGCATCGATACCAGCCGCGCCAACCCCGAATGGTACGCCGGACGGGTTCCTGATTCTTCCGGTATTCCCCTGGGCCGCCAGGGTAAGCCCGACGAAATCGCGTCGACGGTGACTTTCCTGTGCACGGACGACGGCGGTTTCATTACGGGCCAGACCATCCACGTGAACGGTGGACAGGGCTTCTTCGGCTGACTGGATTCGCGCGGCATCCCGTGTCGGTCCGGCCAACCGGGCAGGTCGGCGTGGAAAATTGGCGCGCTCGTTGGTCCGGACACACGGGCGCCGTACACGATCCGAAACGCAAAAAACGGCTCCGACCGGAGCCGTTTTTATTTGTCTCATCACGCCGCCACACTCATCCTTTAGATGGATTCGGGATTAAGCGCCGCGCCGCGATCGGTGGCCGACGTCAACCCACAACTCCTCCAGCCCTCTTTGGATGACGTGCCTTTCCCGGTATTTGGGTTCGCGCGCCAGGGTGATATCAGGAAACCTTTCGATCAACGACGTGAACGCGATGCGTGCCTGCAGCATGACCAGCGGCGCTCCGAGGCAGTGATGCACTCCCCGACCGAAGGAGATGTGGCTCCGTTGCTCGCGGGATATGTCCAGAACTTGGGGGTCGGCGAAAACGGAAGGGTCACGGTTGGCGGCGCCGATACCGCAGATGACCGTTTGGCCGGCACGTATCCGGCGCCCATCGATTTCCGTATCCGCCGGCGCAAAGCGGGCGCCCAACTGGATCGGGCTGTCGTATCTCAACAGTTCATGGATGGCCGAGTCTGTCATTTCGGGATTGCGGCGGAGGGTTTCGAGCTGATCGGGATTTTTCAGCAGGGCAAGCATGCCGTTGCCGATCAGGTTCTTGGACATATCGTTGCCCACGACCATCAGCAGGGATAGCGTGGTTACCAACTCCTCGCGGGTCAGCCGGTCGCCGGCCTCCTCCGCTTCGATCAGCGCGGTGATGATGTCGTCCTGCGGTTCCCGCTGGCGCAGTTCAATCTGGCGCTCGGTGTATTGAAAGGCCTCCTCGGAGGCGTTCCGGATGCGGCGTTTCTCCTCCTCGCTGAGATGGGGTATGAACGCGTTGGCCCCTTCGGTGGACCAGTGCCCGAACCGGTCCACGTCCCCGGCGGGAAGTCCCAGCAGCGCGCCGGTGCTGAAAAGCGGCAGAGGACGAGCCAGTTCTTTCACCAGGTCGAACTGGCGCTTGCCAGCGACCCGGTCGAGGTGATCGTCCACGATTGCCTTGATCGTCTGGGCCAGGTCGGCGACGGCCCGGGGCGTGAAAGCCTTCGAGACCAGCGATCTGATCCTGGTGTGGTCGGGCGGGTCCATGCGGAGCATACTCCGGTATTCGTCGCCGCGGGCGAACGGGACCTCATTGGGGTCATCCCTGGAAAACTGGCTGTGATCGCGCATGACGCGGTCCACATCTTCGTATCTGGTCAAAATCCATGCGTTGCTCAGGCGCAACCGGTGGACCGGATCTTTCTCACGCAGCCGGTCATAAACCGGGTAGGGATCCTGGATGGTCTCACGCGAGATCGGGTTATAGCTGACTCCCGATTCGAGATGTTCCCAGGTCAGCAGCGTCTTCATCGCCACCGGAAAGACCGCGTTCCTGACAATCGTGGGCATGGCAGCCATTCATTCCTCCTCAACGTGCCTGTCGTAAAATGCGGGGACCGCGGGCGGCGGGTGTTGAATATCCGCGTATCCCGTTTTCCGTTGCAGCTCGTAACCCATAAGTTCCAACCCCGGACGGCAGGCCGCCGTGAGCCGGTCCTGCACCTGTGGGTCCAAGTCGTAGAACCGGGACCGGGTCGGACGGGGGATCGCGGATGCCCGGCGCACCCAGTCATCATCCTCGAGTTCCGGAGATATGAACCTGATGAGGCGGCGGACTTGGCCTTCCGGATCTGCCTGCACGTCCTCAAACCTGACGTTCAGGAGTTGGCCGTGAGGCAAACGCTCCAAGACCCGCGCCCCGTGTTCGATCATCCGGCTCCAATACTCGCCGAAATGCGCCAGGTCCAAATTGTCGTACGGAGGGTTCCGGTGCAGGGCGAACCGGCTCAACGTGGGTGTCGCGCGGGTCACGATCTGTTCCCAGATCCAGTCGTGCCGCGCCAGGTTGAGCAGATCCACCGACCCCACGCGCATTTGCGTGAGGGTTG
This sequence comes from SAR202 cluster bacterium bin87, assembly GCA_002238825.1. Classification (GTDB taxonomy): domain Bacteria; phylum Chloroflexota; class Dehalococcoidia; order Lucifugimonadales; family UBA3495; genus Bin87. Next base: position 71,118 of record MPNC01000001.1, read on the forward strand.
CGACGACCATGCGAAACAGGTCGTGCCGGCTCATCGACAGCGCAACGTCACGGCCGTCGCGGTATATGTGGATCACCCGCGCGTCGGGGAAATATTTCACCAGGATTGCCGCTGACAGCAGCGATGCTCCGGAACGCTCCACCCAGGCGACGCGGCCGAACCGGGAGCACAGCCAGTCGAAGATGTCCCGGTACTGCTGTGATGGACTCTGAGTTGGCAGCGAGCGCACGGCCGGCTCCATCTCGTCGAAGAATGCGTCGTGCTCATGCGTCAGGTGCGGGATGGTGGCACACATGATGGGCGGCACGTCGGCGCGCGTAAACCGGGCGCCGGGTGTGTCAAAGGGGTACAGCAGTTCCTCATAGTTACCCTGCAGCATCAGGCGCGTGTGGTTTCGCTGTTTGCTGAGGAGATTCCACATCCACTCTCCGGACCGTCGCTTGGCGGCGAAAGCCGTCAGGCCCGTGAACGCATTGAGTTCAGAGAGGCTGAGGACGCGAGGGTGCAGGTTCAACAGGTTCGAGACCATCGTTGAACCGCACCGTCCGGTGCTCAGCACGAACACCGGGGGATCGTCTGTTCCGTCCTGAAATTGCTCATGTTTGTGTATTCCTCCAGTCGGGAAGCGTGGCTCACGGGCCAGCCATGCCGACGCGTCCTGTATCGATCCGGGGCCTGCGATTGGTTATTGGCTCCTGCTGCCGCATCACTTGCCATCGGCTCCCGACGCGCGGCCCGGCAGGAACAGCGCCGCGAGTATTGCCAGCGCCACTATGACGGCGCCGGTAAAGAACGCATCTCCAACTGCGCTGGCGAGGGAGGCTTTCATGGAGACAGTCAGCGTGTCCGCCAACTGCCCGCTTTCCGGGCCAAGTTGGGTGAAACCGGCCCGTAGGCGTTCAATCGTGCCCGGGTCGTTCAGAGATCCGGGGTCGTGCTTCAGGGCATCGATTTCCGCGGCAAGCACGGTTGGTCCAGCGCTCGCGGGCAGAGCGTTTTCCAGCCGCGAGGCAAAGCGACCCGTCATCACCGCGCCCAGCACCGCCAATCCCAGACTGCCGCCCGCGATCCGGTAAAACTGCAGCGTGGAGGCGCCGACCCCCGCATTGCCCGATGGCAGCGAGTTCTGCACGGCGACGTTCATGACCGACAGCACGCCGCCGAAACCCAACCCGACCATGCCGAGATAGATGAAGACCTGTGCCGGACCGGTCTGCTGGGACATCGTGGACAGCAGGTAAACGCCGAAGGCCATCAGCGCAGTCGCCGCGACGGCCTGGATGCGATAGTGTCCGCCGGCTCTGGAAAGCAATTGCCCTGACACGATGGTCCCTGCTACCAGTCCGAGCATCAGGGCGGTGAGAAACTGTCCGCTGCCGATGGCCGATGAACCCAATGCTCCCTGGAGGAACAGGGGCATCAGAACGATACAGGAGTAAAAGCCGAACCCGGCGAGACTGGTGATGGCGATACAAGTGACGGCCGTACGGTTCCGGTATATCGACAGGGGCACGATGGGATATTCGGCTCTGGATTCGACCCATACGAGCGCCCCACCCATCGCCAGGCCCAGTATCAGCAACCCCAAGACCTGCGGCGACGCCCAGGGGTGATGCGCCCCCGCCCACGACAGGGCCAGCATGATGGGAGTCAGCGTCAGCGCGAGAGTCGCGATACCAGGGTAATCTACCTTCAGGTTCCTGGTGGGCGAGCCGCTTCCCGGGAAACGGAGCAGGATCAGAAGCACCACAATCCCCGCCGGAACGTTGACCAGGAACACCCAGGTCCAGTCGAAGTGGTCGGTGATGTAGCCGCCCAGCACGGGCCCCACCACCGAACCCAATCCATAGACTGCTCCCACGAGGCCCATGAATTTCCCGCGCCGCTGAGGCGCGAACAGGTTCGCGATGGCGGCGACGGAGTTCGCCATTAGGATGCCGCCGCCTACTCCCTGGACGGCGCGGGCGACGACGAGGTGCGTCATTGACTGGCTGAACCCGGCCAGGATCGAACCCGCCATGAAGATCGACAGGCCTACGATGAAGAACGACCTGCGCCCGTAGAGATCACTGAGCCTGCCCCCGACGGGAGCGGCTATCGCAGCGGCGACCAGGTATGCCGTTGCCGCCCAGGTGTATTGGTCAAACCCTGCCAGGTCAGCGATTATTTGCGGCATCGCGGTGGCGATGCTGGTCTGGCTGACCGCCGACAGGAATATCGCCAGCAGCACGCCGACCAGGGCAAAGGCCACGCGCCGCCTGGGGAGCCGCGCCAGCGCCTCTCCATGGCTTGCTGTCATTTCCGGGGTAGTCATGGGGTTTACGTTCCAGACAGCACGCAGGCTGAGGGCATAATGGGAGGTCAGTGGCCAGACCGGCTCCACGCCGCGGAGCCATTGCCCTGGAGGCGTGGGGGGCTCGCGCTGGTCAGTCACGGCGCGACGCCAGCCGATGGCATCCTTACCGGTTGGCTGGTTATCTCGTCTGAGCGGCTTTATCGGGGCTGGAGGCGAGGCGGCTCGAAAGCAGTCGATGCTCGGCCAGGTAGCGCATGACGGTATCCGCGCAATCCGTCGGCGATGAACAGCTGGTGTCCACCGTAACCTCCGCGTGCGTCGGCCTTTCGAATGGGGAATCGATGCCGGTGAAATCGCGAATCTCGCCGGCGCGGGCGCGGCGGTAAAGACCCTTGGAGTCGCGCTGCTCGCACACTTCCAGCGGGGTGTCCACGAAAACCTCGACAAACTTTCCGGCCGGGATCAGGCTGCGGGCAAAATCGCGATCGGACTTGAAGGGCGAGATGCAGGCGGCCAGTGTCACCAGACCGGCGTCGTACATCAGCCCCGCGACATCCGCCATGCGCCGGATGTTCTCGTGCCGGTCCGCTTCATCGAAACCAAGGTCCCGGTTCAACCCGTGCCGGAGGTTGTCCCCATCGAGGACGTAAACGAAGTGACCATCGTCAAAGAGACGTTGGGCCAGTGAATTGGCCAGCGTGGATTTGCCGGCGCCGGAAAGGCCGGTCAGCCATAGGACGAGTGGTTCCTGGTGCATCAGAGCCGTGCGGTCGGCTCGGGCGACGGTACAGTCTTGCCAAAATACGTTGGTGGAATTGATCATCTTCGTATGGTCCTTGATCGAGAGTTATGCTGCGGGAACCTGCGCCCTCGGGATCTGAATCAACCCTGGGGGTTGTGCCTCGCCACGGCAGTGTGCGCCGCGCGCTGTCGAGGGCATGGTTCGGGTTTCGGGGCACGATTGGCCACGGCTTGAGGAGTTATGAACCGACGGGAAAGTTGGGCGCGACGAGGCGATCATCGGCTCACGTCAACCCACAGTTCCTCCAGACCTCGCTGTATGGTGTAACTTTGGTTGTATGAAGGTTCGGCTGCCAGCGTCATGTGGGGATAACGGTCCAGCAGCGTCAGGACCGCTATCCGGGTTTTCAGCAGGGCCAGCGGCGCACCGAGGCAATGATGCACACCCCGGCCGAAGGAAATATGGCTCCTTTCGTCGCGGGATATGTCCAGCACGTCGGGGTCGGTGAATACCGACGGGTCCCGGTTCGCCGCGCCGATGGCGCAAACCAGCACCTGGCCGGCGCGTATCCGACGCCCGCCAATCTCCGTATCAGCAGGCGCATAGCGCGCCCCCAGCTGGATCGGACCGTCGTATCTCAACAACTCGGCAATGGCCGAATCGATCATCTCCGGATTCTTGCGGAGCATTTCGAATTGTTCGGGATTCTTCAGCAGGGCATGCATCCCGTTGCCGATGAGGTTCCTGGTTGTTTCGTTGCCCGCGACCATCAGCAGAGACAAAGTAGCGATAACTTCCTCCCGAGTGAGGCGATCACCTTCTTCTTCGGCATCAATGAGGGCGGTGATCATGTCGGCTCGCGGTTCGCGCTGCCGCAATTCCAACTGCCGCTCGACGTATTGGAAAATTTCCTCTGACAGATCAACCATCCGCTGCTTTTCTTCCCGGCTGAGATTAGGAAAAAAGACGTTGGCCTGTTCGTCGGTCCATCTCCCCAACAGTTCCGCATCTTCGGTTGGCAGACCCAGCAAGGCGGCAATGGTCAGCGACGGCAGCGGGTAGGCCAGAACCTGGATCAGGTCGAAACGGTCCTGGCCCTGGACCCGGTCCAGTTGTTCATCGACAATAGCCTGGATCCTGGGAGCCAGTTCCGCGAGTGCCCGGCGCGTGAACGCCTTGGACACCAGTGACCTGATCCTCGTGTGGTCGGGAGGGTCCATGCGGAGCATGCTCCGGTACGCTTCCCCCCGGGCAAAGGGCGCCTCGCTGCGGGTGCCCCGGGCAAATTGCCGGTGATCGCGCATCACCTGGTCAACGTCCCCGTACCTGGTCAGTACCCAGGCGTTGGCCAAGCGCATCCGGTGCACCGGGTCCTTCTCCCGCAGTTTGTCGTACAGGGGATAGGGATCCCGCAGAGTTTTGCGCGCAATGGGGTTGTAACTGACACCGGACTCCAAATGCTCCCAGGTCAGCAGCGTTCGCACGGTAGCCGGCAAGATCGCCTTCTTAACCATTGCGGATATATCAGCCATTGAAATGCTCCCAGTTAGCCCATATTGAGGGTGAGTGTTTGATTGCCCGACTGCATGGACGGTTCGGGCACGTTGTGATTGTGTTATTGCGGATCAGGCTCGTCGTGCTCGCCGGCGCTCGGGGCCAATCGGCGAACGCCGTCCGTCCGGAGCTGAGCGCGATAACCGATGGAATGGGACGGCTTGATGGGGAGACGCTCGCCACAGTTCCACCTACTCAGCGTGCAACCGCTCGGGCAGGCTGTAATTGAGGTCTAGGCTGCGGGAAACTTCCAGCAGAAACGCGAAGTTGTTGCCGAAACGGCTGTAGGACTTTTCCGGGACCAGCTGCCCGGACGGTCCAAAAATCATGCGGTGCAACCTCATGGCCGGCAACAGGCCGAGCGTGTACATCCTGGGAAATTGCAACCGGTCAGCGGTCTCGTGGCCCAGGAGCGCCCGGGCAACCCGGTAGATGTTGCGCGAAAACCTGCGGGCCGCCTTCGGGTCAGTCGCGCCCGCGATGTCGGGGAGACCGTGAACCAGGGAGCCGGCAACAGCCACCGACTCCTCGGAAGGGGGTGGTTCGCACATCATTGCGGTCCGATTGAATTCGCGCGTGTCCACTTCGTTGCCTTCGAAAAGAAGCTCCTCCGGGGTGCCAATCAAAAGCGAAACGTAGCGCCAGATCTGCATGAAGCCTGCACGCTCTTCGGGGGGCATCCTCGCGCCCAACAGTTCAGCATGGCGCAACATCGTGGCCGAAAAATTGGATGACGCCAGGCCCATGTGCGCGGAGCTGAGCGGCGTGCCGTACGCCGATTCGTCCCAATGGCCCGATTCTCGAATCAGGCGCCGGACGTGGGCGTGCATGAGCCTGATGCGGACCGACGCTTTCCATCCGTCGCCCTGCCGGTCCAGGGATCCCGGGAGCATGATCTCGATGAAGTGTCGCGTGTTTTCCCGTATCCGCTGTGGAGCGTGTCCGCCCAGGACCCGGCCGGTGGTATAGAAACCCTTGCTGATCAATGTGGTGGCGTTCAGGAGCGTCACCACGAAGAATGCGGGCATGAAGAGGTCGGAATACCGGTGAAACAGTTTGCGACCGGGCAAAACACGGTCAGACCTGTACCAATCGGGTGGCGTGGAAATCTCTTGAAAGAAGTCCCGGAGAGCCTGTGGAGCCTCTCGCATCGCGTGATATTGCTGGTCCATTCCGGCTTCGATGAAACTACGTGACTGGACCGGGTCGAGGTCGCTGAGGGATGCCGCAACCGCGTCGGCCATGGGATCCCCGATAAGCACATGTTTCAGGTACAGATCAGCCATCGCCGGATTTGCAGCGCGGGCCCGTTGGTAGCCGGGAATGTAAATTGAGGGAACAGCCATAGATCGATCACCGGCCTGTCCCAGCACTTTCGACACTTGCCGGCAATCCGGCCAACCGCCGCGCACCTCCCCGGCAGGCTGGAGGAGTTCCCCGTTGATGCCGGTAGATTGATGCGGGGCGCGGCTCCGCATTGCGGGCGCCCGGACCCGTTGCACCGCGACCCGCAGATCGCCCGGATGCGCGGCCGGGTTCGAAGGCGGAGGTTCGCGAGGCGTCGGCTTGCGCCGCAGCGCGGCCTTGCGTGACGCTGACGGTCAGCGCTGACGGGCTAGCGGATCGGTGGGTGACCTGGGCACGGCCGGCTAATCCCGGTACTGGTCGGATTGCCGTGAAGGTCAGCGTCCCGGCCGGTGAAACCCCGACGACATATGTCGGGTCCGTGGCGCCGGGTGGATTTTCAGTCAGCCGCAGTTGGTATCGGGCAATGCCGGTTTGCATGAGTTATGTGTGTACCGTGTATGGCGCCTGGCCGCGATAGACGAACCGGGCGGTTGGGAAGAAGTTATATCGCCAACGCTGTATGGAAGCATTGTACGAAGGCTTATCTGATGCAGAAAACGTATATGAAAATAATATAACACGCGGCGAAGCGTTTTTCCAGACACTGGTAAATGCCGTTAGCCCCGTGCACAAACGGGCCGCATTTTTGATCGGGTATCTCAACGCTACGAAATGTGATTGAACCCGCCTGACCGATACCAGATGATGACCTGTCGCAGCGGTAATTCATCGAGGGTGTCAATTCGGGACTGGCGCCGTCCGTTTTGCGGGCGTGGGTTGTGGTTGCAGAAAATCGGGCCGATGGGGCGCAGGACAGGCAGTATCTCGGTAAAACACTCCCGCCCGCTGCCACGCGAAGTACTCGACATGGGCCATAACTTCGCTGTGGCCGTCGTAGCCGTTGCGAAGCTTTGCGGACCGCCGCTTTCCGGAAGGCGAACTCATCATGCCGTGGCCTTCCCCGTTCAGCAGGTTGCGGGGCGGCGATGCGACCACCAGGTCGACGCACCCGTCAGGGTGATGGCGCGTCAACTCCTGACCATCGCCCTGATGGATGTGGTCGAGCCATTGTGCCAGGGACCAAACAAAACCCCGCGTACCACATGCGGAGTTGACGGCAGGATAGTGATTGCAGGTTTATCGAGTGATTGCGTGTTTGTGCCTGCCGCCATGTTGCGGGTTATCGCGACAGCACTCGGTTGCAACTTGTTCGATCGCGAAATAGCCGCTTCCCGCGCCGCGGGCCCCCGGGCCGCCGCCTGGGTAGCTTGCCGATATGGACCCACGACCCGAGCGCCTGCGCCGGTACCCCGAACTTCTTCGCGGTGTTGGGCAGGTCGATCATCCCCTCGGGCAGTTCTTCGGGCTCGTACATGACGTCTTCCACGCCCCCGGGACGTTCTCGACCGCATGCAGATAGCGAACGATGGCGGCGGCGTGTGCCACCGGTTGGGATTGCACGCCTTTCGCCTCTCGGTGCCTGGGCTTTGCCTCGTTGTCACGCGCCACATGGTGAAAGGGGCCGATGTAGACGGGGTCTGCGATCTCGGTGATCCGTTCGGCCACAATCCGCGCTATCGCGCGCGCGGTCATGCCGCTGGCGGGCGCGGTCTCCACGGTGACCAGCGCGGCCAGGAGGTCGTCGGCCGGGTCAGGCCGTGGGGTCTGGGGTGCGCCGACGCCGTGGTTCTGGGCGCCGTTACTCGCCGGAGTCGGAGAGTTCGTGCCGGCCTACGCGGATCGTAACTTGCCAGTTTCTGACCCAACACAAAACGGCCCCCCGTAGGGGGCCGTCGTATCGTGTTATTGAATGGAGCGGAAGACGGGATTCGAACCCGCGACCTTCTCCTTGGCAAGGAGACGCTCTACCACTGAGCCACTTCCGCTGGACCGACTGTGCCTATTCTGATCTTATCATATCTCAGAATTGCACGTAAAGAAATCCAGTGCGAAACGAGCCGAGCGGCATCGGTCAAATGTACCTGATGAAACCGTGTGCGCCCCCTGCGCAGGCCAACTTGACCCCCCATTTGCCCTGTGCTTTACTTGCCCAACGGTCGCGTCGTATTCGAGCCGGAAGGCTGCCACCGTTCCCAGAGGATTGCCCATGCATTTCGGCATGTTCATGCAGTTTGAAACCCGCCCGGGAGGAAGCCAATCCGGAGCGTTCTCCGAAGGGTTCGAACTGGTCGATACCGCCGAAGAATGCGGACTGGACGGCGCCTGGCTGGCCGAGATGCATTTCACCCCGGACCGGTCGGTGCTCTCTTCTCCCATCACCATCGCCAGCAGCATCGCGACGCGGACACGCCGGCTGCGAATCGGTATGGCGGTGTATGTCCTGCCGCTGAACAACCCACTTCGGATCGCCGAGGAAGTCGCCACCGTCGACCAGATCAGCGAGGGCAGGTTCGATTTCGGCATTGGACGCAGCGGGTTTGCCCGGTCCTACGATATCTACGGCGTGCCCTACAACGAGAGCCGAGACCGTTTTCGCGAAGCGCTGGAAATCATCCTTCAGGCCTGGGAGGGCGAGCCCTTCTCCTACGATGGGGATTATTACCAGGTGGCCAACGCCACCGTCGCGCCCCTGCCTTACCAGCGTCCGCACCCGCCGTTCCGGATGGCGGCCACCACGGCCGAGACGTTCCCCCGCGCCGGCGCCGATGGCTACCCGATTTTCGTCGGCCTGCGCGGCATGGACGTACCGGAACTACGGGAGAACCTCAAAACATATCGGGCCGCGTGGAAGGCGGTAGGACATCCCGGGGAAGGCGACGTATCCCTGCGCGTGCCGGTCTATGTCGGCCTGACCGAAACTGACGCGATCGAGGAACCCTTCGAAAGCATCCAGGCCTATTTTGGCCGCATGGGCCGCCTCTACGCCGCCGATTCCGGTTCGGCCGGCATCCAGGCGACGGAGCTGCGTGACCAACGGGGCGCCCGTCTCTCCGCTCTATCCTACGATGACATCCTTGCGACCAAGGTGGCCTTCGGCACTCCCGCCGGGTTGGTTGACCGCTTCACCGAGTTGCGGGAAGAACTCGGCCTGGATGGCGTAGTGGCGGAACTCAACGCCGGCGGCATGATCCCCCACGACGTTGTTGTGCGTAACATCCGCCTGTTGACCGAGAAAGTTATGCCGGCGTTCAAGTGAACCGCGCCGGCGCATTCGATTTGAAGAGGTGACCAAACCATGAAAGTCGCTATCCTCGATGACTATCAGAGCGTTGCCTCCGGCATGGCCGATTGGTCGAGCCTCCCCGAGGGGATAGAGGTCACCTTTTTCAGTGATCATCTGGCCGACGACGATGCGTTGGCGACGCGGCTGGCCGACTTCGACATTGTGATGGGCATGCGGGAACGCACCGCATTTCCGCGATCTCTGCTGGAACGGCTGCCCAATCTGCGCTGCCTGATCACCACCGGAGCGCGCAACGCCTCGTTTGACACTGACGCGGCCACCGACCTGGGGATCACCGTTTGCGGCACCCCCGGCCAGGGAGAGGGTCCCACCGAACTGACCTGGGGCCTGATCATCGGACTGATGCGCCGCATCGCCGAGGAGGACCGGGCCACCCGCGACCAGGGAAAGTGGGGCATCCACGTTGGCTCGAGCCTTCAGGGCAAGACGCTGGCGCTGCTGGGGCTGGGGCACATCGGCTCGCTGGTCGCCCGCGTCGGCAACGCCTTCGACATGCGGGTCATCGCGTGGAGCCAGAACCTCACGGCGGAACGGGCCGCGGAGTGCCACGCGACTCTGGTGGACAAAGACACCCTGTTCGCCGAGGGCGACGTGGTGTCGGTCCACGTCCGCCTGAGCGACCGCACCCGCGGACTGGTGGGGGCACACGAAATCGACCTGATGAAATCGTCGGCGATCCTGGTCAACATCTCCCGGGGTCCCATCGTCGATGAGGCGGCGCTGGTGGACGCGTTGCAGCGAAATGCCATCGGCGGCGCCGCGCTGGACACCTTCGACGTGGAACCTCTGCCCGTTGGCCATCCCTTCCTTACCCTGGACAACACGCTGATCACTCCCCACGTCGGATATGTCACCCAGGAAGGGTATCGCGCTTTCTACTCCGGCGTCGTCGAGAACATCCGCGCCTTCGCCTCCGGGGAGGCGATTCGGGTGATCAACTCCGATGTACTCCAATCGCCCAATCTGCGCGGCCCGGCCTGACACCGGCCGCCCATCAGGAGACTACCCCAATGAAAGCCCTGCGCATCGAAGAATACGGCAGTGTCGAGGTCTTGGAGTGGAAGGACACGCCTGAGCCCACGCCCAGTCCGCACCAGGTGCTGATCAAGGTCGACGCGGCCGGCGTCAACTACGCCGACATCATGCGCCGCCAGGGGAATTACCCGGGTCCCGACCTGCCGGCCACCCTGGGACTGGAAGCGGCGGGAACCATCACCGCGCTGGGCTCGGACGTAACCGACGGCCGCTTGGCGGTGGGGCAACGGGTTATGGCCATGGGCCCCCAAGGCCAGGCGGAATCCGTGGCCGTCAATCACAATTTCGTTTTCCCTTATCCGGACGGCATCGACCCGATCCACGCCGGCGGCATGCCCATTACCTTCCTGACCTCGTACCATCTGCTGAAGTCGCGCGGCCAGATGCAGCCTGGAGACACTGTTCTGATCCAGGCCGGCGCGTCCGGCGTAGGCACTGTGGCCATCCAGCTGGCGAAAGAGTGGGGCGCGCGCGTGGTTGCGACCGCCTCGACCCAGGACAAGCTGGACCTCTGCCGTTCCCTGGGCGCCGATGTCACCATCAACTATACGGAGTCGGACTTCGAGGATGAGGTGAAGGACCTGACCGACGGTCGCGGCGTCGCGCTGGTGCTGGAATGCGTGGGCGGTCCGGTGCTGGAAAAGTCGGTGCGCTGCGTTGCCTCCTACGGCCGGGTGGTCAGCTACGGCAACGCCAGTGGCCAACCGGCCAACCTGGCGGCCGCCGACATCACCACCGTCAATCGCACCGTCATCGGGTTCAGCATGGGGCGATCGCCCATCGGCTCCCTGGACCATCAGGGGGCGATGAACGATCTGATCCCCATGATCATTGACGGCCGGCTCAAGCTGATCGTCGACCGCGTCATACCGATGTCGGAGGCGGGAAATGCCCATCTGCACCTGGCCTCGCGGGGCACCCGCGGCAAGGTGATCCTGACCCCGTGAGCTCTGCCGCCGAGCGCTACGCCGCCGTCCACGACGCGGCCCTGGCGGCGCGTCGGTTCGCCGACCACCGTCGCCGAACCGACCACTGGGCCGACCTGGCAGATCAGTTCCGCCTGGACCCCCACCGTCCGTGGGACAAAAACCTGCAGGCCATTGCGCGATACCTGCAGCCGACGGATGTGCTGCTCGACGTCGGGGGCGGGGCCGGCCGCGTATCCCTCCCGCTGGCCGGACAGGTACGACAGGTCGTGCTGGCGGAGCCATCCGAGAGCATGCGGGGCCAGTTCATCCAGTCGCGCGACGGGGCGGGGATCACCAACGCACGCGTATCACCCGACTGGTGGCTGGACTCGGCCGAGACCGGCGATGTGGCCATCACGTCGGACGTGGTCTACTTCGTGCGCGACATCGTACCCTTTCTGGCCAAACTGCATAATTCGGCGTCCCGGCGGGTGATCATTTGCATCTGGCGACCCACGCCCGGCGATATGGACAACGAACTGCGACGCCTGCTCTTCGACGAACGGCCCGCTCCCTGGCCGGGTCTGCCCGAGTTGGCGGCCGTGTTGTGGGAGATGGGGTTGCTGCCCGACATACAGGTCATCCAACAACAACCGTGGTGGATTCCCGAAGCAGCTGGTGGCCTGTCCGCGAGCCAGGCGGTGGAATTGACGATGGGTAGACTGGAGCGCGACGACGAGCCCACCCGTGCGCTCATCGAGAGCAACTTTGACCGGCTGTTCGAACGCGGTTCCACAGGCTTGAGCCCACGGTGGCTGAGCGACGCGCGCGAGGTGATGATCACGTGGGAGACCCACGGAAAGCAACTGGATTGAACCAGAGCTGTCGATTGAACGGGAGCTCTTGATTGAACGGGAGCACGCAATGGACCGTATCGGAGTAGCCTTTGCCGGAGGCGGCATGACGCCGCCCGAGATCGTCGAATGCGTTCAATTGGCCGAGGAACTCGGCTACGAGTCAGCCTGGGTCGCCGAGGGGCACGGGGGCGACCAGTTTTCCATCCTCACCGCGTGCGCGCTTGCGACGTCGCGGATAGGACTGGGGACCAGCATCAGCAGCGTTTACGTTCGCAGCGCACCCACAATTGCGATGGCTGCGGCGTGCGTGGACCATTTCTCCAACGGCCGCTTCATCCTCGGGTTGGGCAGCAGCCACAAGGTGCAGGTCGAGCCCGAGCACGGCCTGGAGTTCTCCGGTCCCATCCCCCGGGTTCGCGACACCGTGGACATCGTCCGCCGGCTGTTGCGCGACGGAGTGGTGACCGACTATCGGGGCGAGGCAATCAACATCGGCACCTTCGACCTGCACTTCCCAGCCTTCAAGCCGGAAATGCCCATTTACCTGGCGGCGGTTTTCCCGAAGATGCTCGAGATCGCGGGAGAAATTAGCCAGGGGGTCCTGCTTACCTGGTGCACGCCGGAACACGCACGAACCGCCAGCGCGCACATCGCCGCCGGCGCGGCGCGAGCCGGGGTTGCGCCGGAAACGGTTGAGGTGGCGACCCTGGTTTCCGTGTCCGCGCCGGGCGCCGACGATGGCGGCATGCGGCGAGTGGCCGCGACCTACGCCGGCCGGTTCCCCCGGTACCGTCGGTTGATGGCCGAGGCGGGTTTCGGGGACGAGGTTGAGGAGGTGCGGCGGGCCTGGCGATCCGGCGACATCGCGCTGGCCGAACGACTGGTCCCGGAAGGGCTGATCGAGCGCATGGCGCTGCCCACGGATTCGGGGGCCAGGCGGGAGAGGTTGGCCGAATACCGGGAAGCCGGCTTGACACTGCCGATCATCGCTCCCCGCGTATCCGGCCCCAACGCCGGCGCGGCCGCGAAGCAAATTATCCGCGAAAACGCGCCGGCATAGCTTTCCGGGAGACTCCGCCGCTTTATTGGTCCTCAGGCAGCCAGGGCGACCAAAGGGTGATGGGAATGGTCACCGAGATGCGGGGCTGGTCGCCCACCACGGCCGTGGTATGGCCCTGGCCGGTGAGGTCGTCGGCCATCAGCACGTCACCGGCTCCGAAGCGGCGCTTGGTGCCGTCGCCGATGCCAACCTCCATTTCGCCGGCCAGCGTGATGACGTACTGGCGACGCGGGGCGGTGTGCCAGTCGGAGAAGTATCCCGGCTCGAATCGCCGGAAGTTCACGCCCGGCGTGACCTGCATGCCGCTGTGGATCGCGCGGTCACCGGGCAGGTCCAAATCTTCGAAATGGGTCTGGCCGTCGTCGCCAGTGTAGATGCGCACAAATTCCATGGAAGGTGCCTCCTGGTTCGAAATCGGGCCGACGACACTGGCCGGAGCGGATCCGAGCCGGCCGTCAAACCGCCGACATTCTAGCGCATCACGCCGCGGATGGTGACGGCGTCCTCGGGTGATTGGCGCGCCGCGCGCCGCGTCACCCCGACCGACGGGCCGCCCAAGCTCCAGGGGTCGTCGCCATTGACGAAGGGATGAAACATTAGGACCGGGCGCTAAACCCGTTTCCTTGAGGCAACATGGACGGGCTGATCCTGGCGGGGGCGGGACGAAAGCAGCGCCGGGGTGTTTCTGGCAAGCCGCCATCCCCGGGTGTCCTTTGCGTCGCATATGCACTGAGCGAATACACGCACTTGTATCAGCAGCCGGGATTGGGTAGAATCGTCGCCTGCTGTTCCCAAGGCGCCGTGCTGACCCGTAGCCCGGCCGGGCAGCCAATCCACACGGAGGAAAGGGTGATTGGATGTACTAGGTACCCACGTGCTCCTGGAACTTAGAGATTGCGACCCCCAATTGCTCGATGACCTGGCCCATATCCGGCAGGAGATGTTGCGGGCGGCGTCGGCAGTCGAGGCTCACGTAGTCGGGGAGTCGTTTCATCAATTTACGCCTCAGGGCGTAACGGGCATTCTGTCCATCGCCGAATCCCACATTTCCATTCATACCTGGCCGGAGCACGGCTACGCGGCGGCGGACATCTTTACTTGCGGCGATCAAACGATGCCGGAACGCGCGGCGGCGGTGATGATTGAAGCGCTGGGCTGCCGTGATCCCGAGATCACACAAATCCGCCGCGGGCTCACGGGCGCGCATGTTGTAGAACTGCAACCGGCGCACCACCTCAGCTGACGGCTACTCAAGCTCCATATCGAGCGACGGCCGCTCTGCCGGCCGTTTGAGTTCGGCCTGCTTGCTCCAGCCAGATCCCCGGTTCCTGAAGGAGTTCCGATGGCCAGCTATCCGATGGAAGAAATCACCGGCAAATGGGTGATCGAGACCGTGATGCCGGATCTGGCCATAATGCTGAAGGTCGACGAGGTAATCTATTCGGGGCACACCGGATACCAACGGGTTGAGGTGGTCCATTCCGAGGTGTACGGGCGCAGCCTGCTGCTGGACGGCAAGACCCAGTCAACCGAACGGGACGAGCATATATACCACGAGTCCCTGGTTCATCCAGCCATGCTGATGCATCCCGACCCACGCCGGGTTTTCATCGGGGGCGGAGGCGAGGGCGGCACGCTGAGGGAAGCCCTGTCGCATCGGTCAGTGGAAAAGGTGACAATGGTCGACCTGGACCGGCAGGTCGTAGAACTGTGCCGCCAACACCTGCCCCAGCATCACGGGGGAGCATTTGACGACGGGCGCACCGAGCTGGTGTTTGACGATGCCCGCGGATATCTGGAGTCCACTGACCAGACCTTCGATGTGATGATCATGGACCTGGTTGATCCCCTGGAGGGCGGGCCGGCGTATCTCCTGTACACAGAGGAATACTACGAAATCGCCCGTGCCCGGTTGAACCCGGGCGGAATCCTGGTCACGCAGTCGGGCCCGGCCGGTTTCTTGAGCCTGCGCGAGTGCTTTACGACGATCTACAAAACGCTGGAAAGCATCTTCAGCCACACTGCCCCGTGCCAGGTCCACGTCCCGTCATTCGTTACGCTGTGGGGCTTCACTATCGGGTCGGACGCGCCCCTGCCTGATCTCGCAGCTTCTGACGTGGACCGCCGCATCGAAGAGCGGGTCGCGAAGACGTTGCAGCACTACGACGGGCAGAGCCACGAGGCCATGTTCGCCCTCCCTCGGCACATACGGGATGGCATTGCGTCGGAAACGCGAATCAACCGGGACGATTCGCCGGTCTTCATGGTTTAGACGATTGACCGTCAGGTCGCCGGCGGGGCGGGGTCTCCAGGTCCCAATTGAGCCGCCGCCAGTTCCGGGAAGTTGGCCAAAGGCAGGACCTCACCAGCCGTCTCCCAGCTGTCCACCAGATCTCTGATCGCATCGGGCACGCGCCTGGTGCCGCCCGTGTCGGCGTGGAACCCGACGTAGAACGCCTCGATGGTGGCGAGTGGCGCGTCGTCGGAGGCTCCGCCTTCCGTGAAGATGGCTACCTCCAACACGAGGCTGGTGTTTCCGATACGGGCGACCCGGGCCCGCAGGTCCAGCATTTCGTCCACCCGGACCGGCGCCTTGTACTCGATGGTGACCTTTGCCACGGCGCTGTCGAAGTAGCCCGCTGCGGCGACGCGGTAGATGCTGAACCCCAGGTTCCGGAAGTATTCGGCCTGGGCGATTTCCAGCCAACCCAGGTAACTGCCGTTGAAGGCGATGCCCTGCGCGTCGCACTCCTGCCAGCGCACGCGCACGCCGATGCCAAAGCGGTAGTCCGATCGCAGTTGTGTCATGTCAATCCGCCGCTCCACTCCAACCCAGGCTGGCCAGGAAGACCCGGTCGGAATTGGTCAGCGGCGCGGTGTTCAGCAGGTCGGGCCGCAGGCGCAGCGTCCGCTCCAGCGATTGCCGCCGCCGCCAGCGCTCGATGTCGGCATGGTTGCCGGATCGCAGCACCTCCGGCACGTCCATACCTCGGAAATCGGCAGGGCGCGTGTATAACGGGTGTTGCAGCAGGCCCGAGGTGATGCTGTCGTGCTCCACGTTTTCCGCCGACCCAACCACTTCCGGCACGAAGCGGGACACCGCGTCGATGATGACCATGGCCGCCAACTCGCCGCCGGTGAGAACGTAGTCGCCGATGGAGATTTCGTGGGTGACCAGACTCTCTCGGATGCGTTCGTCAACGCCGGCATAGTGCCCGCAGATTAGGATCAGGCCCGGCGCGCTGGCAAACTCGTTCACCAGCTCCTGGTTCAGTATATCGCCCTGGGGAGACGTGAGAGCCACCGGGGTGGCGGATCGTTGCTCGTCAGGGATATTGGCCAATGCAGTTTCCACCGCCGCGAACACGGGCTCCGGTTTCATCACCATGCCCGGGCCGCCCCCGAACTGGTAATCGTCGGCAGTCCCATGCCGGTCCGTCGCATACTCCCGTATGTCAACGGTTTCCAGGGAGACCAGCCCGCTGCGGACGGCGCGTCCCAGCACGCTGTACTCTTCGATGAACCGGAACGCGTCGGGGAAGAGCGTCAGGACGGTGAAACGCATCGGAAATGACAGCGGGCGGCACTCCATCGGCCTCTGTGGCCCGCACCGCCCTTGTTGCACGGGATCAGTCTTGATTGCTACTAGGCGGGCTGCAGTTCCCTCACGCCCAGGCGGTTGGTGTAGGCGTCGCCGCCCTTCATGATCAGCAGCAGGCGCTCGCGGTCGCGCAGGACCGAGATGTTCTGCAGCGGGTCACCGTCCACCACCAGTACGTCCGCCTGCTTGCCTGCTTCGATGGTCCCTATTTCCTTGCCAAGGCCGCAGCACTCGGCGGCGTAGCCGGTGGCGGCCTGGATGGCCAGCATGTTGCTCATGCCTTTTTCAACCATCAGCTCCAGCTCGCGAGCGTTATCGCCGTGCACGAAACCGCCGGCGTCGGTGCCGGCAACTACGCGCACGCCCTCCTTGATTGCCAGCTCAGTGCTCTGGATATGGATGTCCATCAGAGCCTGCGCGCGCACCCTGATGTGGGGGGCGCTGACCGTGCTGTGGAAGTCGTAGACCTCGAAGGTCGGCGTGAAGAAGGTGCCCTGGTCGGCCATCATCTTGAGCATGTCGGGGTCGGTGGCCAGGTAGCAACCGTGTTCAATGGAACCGGCTCCCGCCTTGATCGCGATAGGCAGGCCCGTACCGCCCACCGCGTGGCAGAGAGTGCTCCGTCCCAGGGCCGCGGCCTCATCGACCAGCGCCCTGGCCTCGTCCAGCGCGTAGGCCTGGTCCAGGGGGCCGTTGCCGGGACGACCGGACGCGCCGCCGGTGGTCGCGAACTTGATCTGGTCGGCGCCGCAGCGGACCAGTTCGCGAACCTTGGCCCGCACGCCATCCACGCCGTCGGCGACACCGTCGGGTGACAGCGGGTCGTGGCCCAGGATCACCTTGCGGTGGCCGCTGCCGCTGACCTTGTCCTCGATCCCGCCGGTGGGCGACATGATGTTGACCGAGATGATGAGGCGCGGGCCTTTGATCAGGCCCTGCTCCACGGCCATTTTGAAGCCGGCGTCCAGGCCTCCAGCGTCGCGCACCGTGGTGTAGCCGGCCGCCAGCGTGTCTTCGATCACCTGGGCGGTCCGGATGCTGAACAGCGAAAGCGGTTCGTCCATGCCCCAGCGCCCGGTCAGGCCATATCCACCGGAGGCGAGGTGGTCGTGCACGTCAATGAGGCCGGGCATTACCGTGTGACCGGTGGCGTCCAACACTTCGGCGCCTTCGGGAACGGGTACAGAAGGCTGTGGTCCCACCTCCACGATGCGGTCGCCGTCGATCAGCACCGTGGCGTTTTCCACCATGGGGCTGCCGGAGCCGTCGATGAGGTTTCCTCCAACTATTGCCAGCATGATCGACCTCTCATTTTGCCGAATGCGCAGCCGATTGGGTTGTCCATCCTGGGATGTCCACCAGCGGCGCCGGGGTCTTGCTATGGTGACGCGATGCTAATTTGGGCCTCACCCGATGTCAAGGAACATAAAGCGTGCAAATGGTATATGGACGCAACGTTTGCAAGCGGTTGGCTACGATATAATCCCCCCATTGCCGCTCCTTAGTTGCGGAACGAATATTGATGAGATTGATTGCGCGGATATCGCCTTTTTTGAGCTTGACGCTCGTTTTGGTGGCGGCCTTGTCGTTGGGAGGTTGTTTCGCCGGAAACCTGGTAGGGGGGGACCTACCGGCTATCGCCTACATCGTGTCCGACGATGATGGTTCCCACGCATGGGTCCGTCAACCCGGAGAAGATGAGGCTACACGGATCTCTTCGTTGAGCGCTGACGCCATGGCCCCGCGCTGGTCGCCCGACCGGACCAAGATAGCGTGGATATCGGTCGGCGGTAAAACAGAACTGATGATGTTCGACGTGGAAAGTGAGCGGGTGTCGTCGCTGGTTTCGGACGTGGACGCCGAACAACCTGCGGTATGGGCGCCCGAATCGGACCGCATTGCCTACGTGTCGGACGAAGCGGGCGAGCCCGACATCTTTATGGTGACGTTGGAAAACCGACAGAAAACCCGCCTGACCTTCAGTCCCGAACGGGAACTCGTCGGAGACTGGTCTCCCGACGGCGAGTGGTTGGTCTTTACCGAGCAAGGTAAGGAAGGGCTATTCCTGCGAAACCCGAACGGCGTCAACCGCATCGAACTAACCGCGGGGCCCGACTCCTCCCCCGTTTGGTCACCCAAAGGCGACCGCATCGCCTTCCTGCGCAGTGAGGAAGGTAATCGTGATGTTTATGTCCTACGTCCCACTAACTCGGACAACTGGGCAGATGATACCGACGAAGTCGCAGTTTCCGAAGACGACAACGACGAGTTCTCGGTTGCGTGGTCGGCCGACGGGCGGACGCTGGCATTCGTGATGCGTTTCGACGACCAGTCGGAGATTTTTACCGTGATGGTTGACGGCTCCGAACGGCGCCAGTTGACGCAGAACATGGAAGACGATCTGATGCCGGTGTGGTCCGCAAGCGAAGACCGCATAGCGTTCGTCTCCCATGCCTACGGCAACGCCGAGATCCTGTACATGAACGCGGACGGCACCGGCCAGATGCGGTTGACCGTCAACGACGCCATGGATACCCACCCCGACTGGTAGCCGAGTCGCGCGACGCTCCGCATCCCATGGCCCACTCCGCCCCGGACATTGACCCCGCCGACGTGGGCCCACTGCTGGGCGGCCTCAGCGCCCCGCTGGCGGCGGTTTCCTCACGCGCCGGAGACGTTAGCAACGCGCAGATAGCGGTGGCGATCACGGCCGCTTCCATCGTGCCCCAGCGGCCCCGACTGATCGTCCAGATTTACCACACCAACTTCACCCACGGTCTCATCGCCGAAAGCGGCATCCTGGCGGTCAACTTCCTGGAAGCCTCCCAACTGCCGCTCATCTGGCAGTTGGGGATGCAATCGGGCCGCGACGGCGACAAGCTTGAGTGCGTAGGCTACGCCAGGGGCGCCACGGGCAGTCCCCTGATTGAGGGGTGTTACGGATACCTCGATTGCCGCGTGGTCAATGCCATGGACGGTGGCGACATGACCGTGTTCCTGGTTGAAGTCGTGGCCGGTCGGACCAACGGCGGCGAGCGCATGACCTGGCGAGAGGCAAGGCCGCGCCTGCCCGACCGGTGGGCCGACGAATGGGACCGCAAAATCGCCGGCGAAATCGATGTCTCGTTATCCACCATGGGCGGCGTTGACCCGGCTACGTGGGCGGACCACTTCAGGAACGGCCCGCAGTAGGATGGTACAATGCCGTCGATGCCTGCCGGGGGATGCGGCCGGCATCAGACTCAACGCACCGTCCGAGGCGAGCATGGACCAGGAAATCGCCCAGGTAGTCGCGAAAATCCACGATACTCCGCAACAATCGGTGCTGGCCGTTGCGGGCGCGGGCAACTACGCGCTGGCCTGGCTCCTCGGAGTTGGAGGCGCTTCACGCACCGTGCTGGAGACCCGAGTGCCGTACGGTTACCTCGCGATGACCGATTTTCTGGAAGGGTATGCCCCCGACCAAACGGTCTCTGCCGACACCGCGCGTCGCATGGCCCGAGCCGCCTGGCGACGGGGGATGGCGTTGCGAGAGCAGGAGGTGCCCATCGTCGGGCTGGCGTGTACGGCTACGATCGCCACCGACCGGACCAAACGCGGCGACCACCGCGCTTTCATTGCCGCCTGGGACGATGAGGGGGTGACCACCGACTCAATCGTGCTTGAAAAAGGGCTGCGCGACCGGGCTGAAGAAGAGGACGTGGTCAGTCGTCTGGTTATCGGCGCGATAGCCCGCTCCTGCGGGGTTTCCGCGGAGTTGGATCTGGGATTGGCGCCTTCGGAGCGGCTGATTACCGAAACTTCCCGACACGCCGAGCCGGTGCAACGCTTGCTGGATGGTGAGGCCAGCTGGGTTACGGTTCACCCGGACGGCCGGATGGTCGTGGACGGGGACGCTCCACGGGCCCTGCTACCCGGTTCGTTCAACCCTCTTCACGTGGGCCACAATGAGTTGGCCGGAGTAGCGTCCGCGGTGCTGGGGGCGCCGGTCGTATTCGAGCTGTCGGTATCAAACGTGGACAAGCCGCCGTTGACCCTGGCGGAAATCCATGGTCGGCTGGACCAGTTCCGGGGCGCCGGCACGGTGGTGCTTACCCGCGCGGAGACCTTCATCAAGAAGTCTGAGCTCTTTCCCGGCTGCGGCTTCGTCATCGGTTGGGATACCGTCACCCGTCTGATCCAACCCAGGTATTACGGGAATTCGCCAGAGGCCATGCTGAAGGCTCTGGCAGACATGTGGGCCAGGGGAAGCCACTTCGCGGTTGGTGGTCGCACCGACGACGGCGGAGCGTTCCGATTGCTCTCAGAAGTGAACATCCCGGATGGGTTCCGGCCGATGTTCACGGAAATATCGGAGGCTGCCTTTCGCCGGGATGTGTCGTCAACGGCAATCCGGGAGAGTCGGAGCGCCAATTGACACTTGGTGGGGCCGTTGCTACGATGAATCGGCCCTGTTCGGGTACCATGATTTCTCATCCAGACCATGCCAAACCCAGTGTTGCTGCAAACGTTCAACCCGGCTGACTACGCCGGCAACTGGCTGGCGGTGGTAATCGCCATCGCCATCGCGCTGGCGGCTATCGGGGCGATGTTCGCGGGTTCGCAACTGCTTTCGGCCCGGCGCCGGTCCGCCGTCAAGCTCACGACCTACGAATGCGGGATACCGCCGACGCCCTTTGCCTGGTCAAATATCAACATACGCTTCTACATCTTTGCGATTTTGTTCCTGATATTCGATGTTGAAGCAGTTTTCCTGTTCCCGTGGGCCGTGGTATTCCTGCAAGAAAAAGCGGTGAATGGCAACGCGATACCTTTCTACGCGATGCTGCTGTTCCTGGCCATGCTGTTTTTCGCCGTTATCTATGGGTGGCGCAAGGGGGTTCTGGATTGGCAGAAGTAAATCCCGTTACTGGACCTTCCGAAGAACCAACGACGTCTCCGCTGGCCATGCCGCCCCGGGCCACGGAGATCGTGCTGGGCACTGGAAATAGGCCCGGCCCAAGCCTGCTCAACCAGGCAACCGACGGGCGGGTGCCCGGCGTCATCACGACCACTACTGACCAGCTGTTTGCCATGGCGCGCAAATCGTCGCTTTGGACCCTCAGTTTCGGGCTGGCTTGCTGCGCCATCGAGATGATCTCCACGTACATGGCCCATCACGATTTTGATCGTTTCGGCGTCGTGACCTGGCCATCGCCCAGACAGTCGGACGTGATGATCGTGGCCGGCACCGTGGTCAAAAAGATGGCCGAGCCCATCCGGCTGCTCTACGAACAGATGCCGGAGCCGAAGTGGGTCATCGCCATGGGCAGCTGCGCCACGAACGGCGGCCCCTACTATCGTTCCTACTCCGTGGTGATGGGCGTCGACCACATCATCCCGGTGGATGTATACGTGCCCGGATGCCCGCCGCGCCCTGAAGCGTTGCTGTACGGCATCATGAAGCTCCAGGAAAAAATCATGGCCGACGCGGGGGACGGCAGTGCCGCGCCCTCGGCGTAACGCTCCGGAGGCGGACGCGGAGCCGCCGCCAGATCCCGTCGACCTGCTGGCGCCGGCGCGGCGGGAAACTCTGGATCGCGCCATCGGGGTGCTCGCGGAGTACTCACCGGCGCCGGGCGCGCTGGGAGACCTGCCACAGGTGTCCGTGCCTGCGGCCGACATCCTTTCCGCGTGCGTGGCCTGCCGGGACGACGACGTATTGGACTGCCGCATGCTGCTCTGCCTGGCGTGCGTGGATTACGAGGATCGTTTTGAGTTGGTCTACATCCTGCAGTCGTTGGCCCGGGAGCAGTCGCTGGTGATACGCACGGCGGTATCCTACGAAAGTCCTGCCTTGCCATCGGTGTGTGGAGTGTGGCCGGCAGCGGACTGGTACGAGCGCGAGGCGCATGACCTGTTTGGCGTAGCATTCGACGGTCACCCCGACCTGTCTCCCCTGCTGCTGTATCCGGAATTTGACGGTTACCCGGGCCGAAAATCGTACGAATTCAATGAGTACCGTGAATTCTGATGACCGCTGCTCAGCAAATGGATACCAACGTCCCGGACGATGCGGTTCCGGTGGAGTTGATTGCGCGGGTCGTGCCCAGCGCTGGACAGTTCCTGGCCACGGTGGACGGGCTGGAACTTCAGAGCAGCGGACGCACCCGGGAGGCCGCGGAGAACGGGTTGGTCCAGGCAATGCGAGGCTGGCTGGAACGTCAGGATACCGGTGGCCGCCTGGGACAATCGCTGGGACTTGAGCACCTGACCGAGGAAACCGAAATCGTGCTGCGGTTTGTGGACGACGAACCGCCCGTTGCGGGCGACACCGGCGGCTAGGCTATGGATCGGATCGTGTACGAAATCGAAGTAAGGCCCATGGGCGCTGGCTGGTCCGCACGCTGCCCGGAACTGGAAGTGATGGCGTTCGGCGACACTCAGGAAGACGCCCGTACTTCACTACGGAAACAGGTTTCGGACTACCTGGAAGATTGCGAAGAAATGGGCATTTTGGAGGACGTGCTGATCGAGGCCGGCTTCTACGACAATGGTGAAGCGTGGATGAGCGCCCGCGTGGAACCGCCGCAGCCCAGCCTGCGGTTCATCGGGTCGCCCTTTCCGGAAACCCGCGAGCCGTCCGCCTGAGCCGCACGTTGCCCGATTCAATTTCGTAAACCATGGCCGATCCTACCGCTATCACTACCCAGATGCCTGACGGCGTCCGCGAAGGGACGCAGCCGGTGGAGATGCTGCTCAACATGGGGCCGCAGCATCCGTCGACCCACGGCGTGTTCCGCATGGTGCTCTGGGTGGATGGCGAGAAGGTGGTCGACGTTGAGCCTCACATCGGCTACCTGCATCGAGGATCCGAGAAGCTATGTGAGGGCGAGCAGTACCACCAGGTGGTCACACTGTTCGACCGGATGGACTACATCGGCAACTTCAACAACGAGCTGGCTTACTGCATGGCCGTCGAGAAGCTGATGGGCCTGGAGGTGCCGGAGCGGGCGGAATACATCCGCGTGATCCTGTGCGAGCTGAATCGCATCGCCAGCCACCTGCTTTATGTGGGAACCATGGGCCTGGATGCCGGCGCCATGACGCCGGTGATGTTCTCCTTCCGCGGCCGTGAGCGGGTTCAGGCGCTTTTCGAGGCCGTGTCGGGCGCCCGCCTGATGCACAACTATTTCCGCATCGGCGGCCTCAAGGAGGACGTGCCGGACAATTTCCGACAGCTGGTCGGCGAGTTGATGCCCCTGCTGCGGGAAGACGTCGAGCAGAGTGATCGCATTTTGACCTTCAACGAGATTTTCCTGTCTCGCCTCAAGGACGTCAGCCCGATCGGCGCCGACGAAGCGATCGCCCTGGGCCTCACCGGGCCGATGCTTCGTGCCTGCGGGTATGAGTACGACGTCCGCAGGGCGCAGCCGTATTCGATATACGACCGTTTCGACTTTGAGGTGCCGGTGGGGCTGGACGGGGATTGCTGGGACCGGCATTGGGTACGGGTCCAGGAGATGTACCAGTCCCTGCGGATCGTGGAGCAGGCGATGGAACAATTGCCCGAGGGCTCGGTAACCTCGTCGCTGGGCCGGCGCCTGATCCGCCCGGCAGCCGGCGAGGTCTACATTCGCGCCGAGAACCCCAGGGGCGAGATCGGTGTGTATCTGGTCAGCGACGGGACTGACCGGCCCTACCGGGTGAAGGTGCGGCCACCGTCCTTCTGCAACCTGTCCGCACTGCGCCGGCTGCTCGTTGACACCTGGCTGGCGGACAGCGTGGTGGTGTTGGGCTCGCTGGACATCGTGCTGGGCGAGGTGGACCGGTGAATTTCCTGGTCGATCTGGCATGGAGCGCCCTCGGGCTCGCGGTCATGTTCGCCGTGCTGTCGGTGATCGTCTTGTCCATGACCTGGCTGGAGCGCAAGGCTCTGGGTCGCCTCCAATTGCGCTACGGGCCCACGCGCACCGGGTTGTTCGGACTGATGCAGCCCATCGCCGACGCGGTAAAGCTGATCATCAAGGAAGACATCATCCCCGAGGACTCCGAAAAAGCCATCTTCTGGATCGCCCCGGTCATCGTCGTCGTGTCGGCTTTCGTCATCTGGGTAACCATACCCGGCGGCGACAGCGTGGTGATCCGGAATCTTCCTCTGGGGTTGTTCTACATCATCGCCTTTGCCGTGATCGGCATTCTCGGGCTAGTGTTGGCCGGCTGGGGATCGGCGAACAAATACGGCATCATGGGCGGGCTGCGGTCGGCCGCGCAGTTGATCTCCTACGAGATCCCGGTGGTCCTGGTGGCCGCGGCCGTGGCCATTCTGGCGCAATCGCTGGACATGCGTGAAATCGTAGCGCAGCAGTCTTCCTACCCCTACCTGTTGGTTCTGCCGCTGGGCTTTGCGGTGTTCTTCGTGGCCGGCCTGGCTGAGGTTGGCCGAACCCCCTTCGACATCTACCACGCGGAGAGCGAGGTGGTGGGCGGCCCGTTCGTGGAATACAGCGGTGCCCACTGGTCGGTGTTCTTCCTGGCCGAGTACATCAACACCTTCGCCATCGCCGCGCTGACGACGCTGCTGTTTCTTGGCGGCTGGGGCGGTCCCGCCCTTCCCGACGTGGTGTGGTTCCTGTTCAAGACCTACGCCGTGGTGCTGGTGGTGTTCTGGGTGCGGGGAACCTTCCCACGCCTTCGCATCGACCAACTGATGGCCTTCGCCTGGAAGGTGATGGTCCCGCTGTCCTTCTACACGGTCATCATTGCCGCCGTGTACAGGTTCTACGGGCTGCCCTGGTGGAGCCTGACCATCATGTCCGTCGCCGGGCTGGCGGTTGCCGGGTGGATAATCTACCAGCGGATGACCGGCCCGGCCCGCCGGGTAGCGGAAGTGCAGCGTCAGCTCGCCGCCCGCCGTGCGGCAACCGGAGCACGCACCTGACCGCCGATGCTGGTATCATATTGCTACCCATAGCCTGTGCTATTCCAAGCCCGGGGATTCCTCCATGGTCACCAACACCCGCAAAATCACCGTTGACGAATTCTGGGACATGGCCGCTGATCCCGGCCATCGTTATGAACTTGTCGATGGAGAACGGATTGACATGGACGGCAAGCCCAGGCACGGCAGGGTCACAACACGAATCGGCTCCTTGCTTCAAAATCATGCCATTGATGCCGGGCTACCCCAAGACGTGGGGGTCAACACCGGGTTCGCGATGAGTGAAACCACGTTGCGTTTCCCCGATGTACACGTGACGTCCTGGGAACGGTTGGCACAATACGACGAGACAGCGCCGGGTTGGCCTGCTTTTGCGCCCGACGTGGCAATCGAGGTGGTTTCGGCCAGCAACACGCCGGCGGCTCTGGATCGTAAGACTACGGAGTATTTTGAAGGCGGTTCCCAGGCCGTATGGATTGCCGACCCAGACCCACGCACTGTGAAAATCAGGAGACCAGGGCAACCGGAGCGCATCTTTGGCCCGGGTGACGTTCTGAGCGGCGAACCTGAGATACCCGGCTTCACCTGCGCCGTGGCCGACATTTTTGCGGTGCTGGACCGGCCCGGCGCACCCACTCCAGAGGACGCGTAGCCATGCTGGAAAGCCTGAAAGGGATGATGCTCACCCTGGCGTCGACCGTCTCGGGTCTGCGCAAACCGGTCACGCAGCAGTATCCCAAGGAAGCAACCCCGGTGCGACCCCGTTTCATGGGGTTCCCGGCGCTCACCTGGGATGGCCAAATCAACGAGCCCTATTGCACCGGCTGCATGGTGTGCATCCGCAACTGCCCGACTCAGTGCATGTCCGCCAGCATGATGGACAATCCCAAGCACGAGGAGGGCGAAAGCAGCCGCCGCAAGATCGTCGATTACTTTGAAATCAATTTGAACCGTTGTATATTGTGCGGCATCTGCGTCGAGTACTGCAATTTCGACGCCATCGTCATGAGTCACGAGCACGAGATGAGCACCTACGCGCGCAACGGGGATCGGGTTGACCTCCCCGTATTGCTCGACATCGGCAAGAAATACCAAGACGATACCGCCTGGATCCCGCCAACCGTGCTGGCCAAGCAGAAAGCCGACGCTGCCAAGGCGGCGGCGGAAGCAGAATCCCCGGCCTGAACCGAGGCTGACCATGCCGAGAGAAGACGAAACTTTCCGGAACATATCGTCGCGCCACCCGCAATATTGCACGTGTGTTGAGTGCGTCGAGAAGCGGAAGTCCGGCCAGAATGCAACCGTTGGTGGCAAGGTCGGCAAAATTGCGGGCAAGATCGCCGGTAAGGCGGCCAAAGCCGGAAAAGTCGGGAAGGGCAAGAAGCGCAGCAAGTCTGGCGCCTCCGGAAACGCCCGCGGCCGAACGCAGTCGGTATCCGAGCCGGTGCGAAAGCACAAGGCAGACTGCGAGTGCGCGACCTGCACGCTCCTGAAGTCAATCTAGGTGTTGGTCCCAGAGGATTCCAGGACCGGTCCGCCTATCCAGCAATGCCGACACCGAAACCAAACCGTCACCACCGGAGCCGCCAGCGGGGCGGCTCGTACTTTGGCAGTGTACCGGCCGTCTACGTGCGGATCCCGGTAAGCCGGGACACGTAGACTCGTGGCGCTGGCCCTGTTCGTAATCGTAGCCATCTTCACCCTCGGCGGCGCCGTGGGTGTGGTGGCGACTCGCAACGTGGTCCACGCTGCCTTGTTCCTGCTACTGTCGTTGTTGGGCGCGGCCGGCGCGTACCTGTTGCTGTTCGCTGAGTTCCTGGCGTTGGTGCAGGTCCTCATCTACGGCGGCGCCGTGACCATCGTCGTGCTGTTCGCGGTGATGCTGACCCGGTCCTCGGAATATCCACGCATCACCGACAACAAACAATGGCCTCTGGGGTTGATAACGGCTACGGCGCTGGCGGTGGTGTTGGGCGCGGCTTTCTGGCTGGCTCCCGATGTGGTGGCAGAGCCGCAGGCGCCGGTGTTCACGGAACTGGGCGCTTCCCTGTTCACCAAGTGGGCGCTACCCTTCGAGATCGCGTCCCTGGTGCTCCTGGTGGCTCTCATCGGGGCCATCATCATCGCCCGAACGCAGAACGTGGCGCAGGGCGAAACGTCCACGGAAGGCGAGGGTTAGCCGCGCAATGGTCCCTCTGCTGTACTTCCAGCTCCTGGGCGCGGCCCTGTTCGGCATCGGTTTCTATGGTGTCCTCGCGCGTCGCAGCGCGGTGCTCATCGTGTTGTCCATCGAGTTGATGCTGAACGCCGTCAACATCAACCTCATCGCGGCCGCGTCCTACCTGAATGGCACGGGCCGCTTCGCCGCGTTCGACGGCCAGATCATCGCGATCTTCGTCATCACGGTGGCGGCGGCGGAGGTTGGCTTGGCCTTCGCCATCATCCTGCGGATGTATCGCAACCGCGGGACCGTAAACGTCGACGAAATCAACCTGCTGAAGTGGTGATATGCCGCTGGCATTCCTGATCCCAGTCTTCTCCTTCGCCGCCTGCCCGCTGATCATCCTGTTCCAGCGCTGGCTGCCGTTGCGGGGCGCTCCGCTGGCTATCCTGGCCATCGGCGGCGGTTTCGTCGTGTGGGCGCTGACGACCGTGAGTTTCCTGGGCGCCTCCGCTGACGACCCCGCCTGCGCGGTCAGCGGCATCACCGGCGCCTTGACCTGCCATTACTCCACGTCGTGGTTCGAGGCGGGACTACCCGGCGTCGCCGCGAACGTTGACCAGGCGATCCACCTGGATTGGGGCATCATCATCGACCCGCTGACGGTCGTGCTCCTGGGATTGGTCACCTTTGTTGCCCTGGGCGTCCAGCTGTATTCCCTGGAGTACATGAAGGGCGACCCGCGCTTCGGGTGGTACTTTGCCTGGCAGGCCCTGTTCGTAGCGGCGATGCTTACCCTGGCGCTGGCCGACAACTTCCTGCTGCTGTACATCGCGTGGGAGTTGGTGGGACTGTGCTCCTACCTGCTGATCGGGTTCTGGTTCGAAAACCCCGGCCCGCGTGAGGCTGCGAAGAAAGCATTTGTGGTGACCCGCATCGGCGACGTCGGCTTGCTGGTGGGCATCCTGCTCCTGTGGGTCAACGTGGGCAGTTTCAGCATGACCGACGCCTTCGCCGCTGCCGCGTCCGGCGAGTTGGGGAGCGGCGTCACCACCGCCGCCGCGATCCTCCTGCTGCTGGGAGCCATGGGCAAGTCGGCGCAGTTCCCCTTCCACGTGTGGCTGCCTGATGCCATGGAAGGCCCCACTCCGGTCAGCGCGCTGATCCACGCGGCGACCATGGTGATCGCCGGCGTGTATCTGGTGGCCCGTGCCTATCCGATCTTCGCCGCGTCTCCCGAAGCCATGATGATTGTGGCTATAGTCGGTTTGATCACCGCCCTGGGCGCGGCGACCATCGCGCTGGTGTCCACCGACCTGAAGCGTATCCTGGCGTATTCCACCGTGTCGCACCTGGGCCTGATGATGCTCTCGCTGGGGGCGTTCGGCTGGACCGCCGCGGTTTTCCACCTGATGGCCCACGGGTTCGCCAAAGCCCTGCTGTTCCTCGGAGCGGGCAGCGTGATGCACGGCGTCGGCGCTCACGGTGACGTGGACATTCGCCGCGTCGGCGGCCTGCGCCGGGCCATGCCCGTCACGGCGGTCGTGTTCTCCATCGGCGCGCTGTCCCTGGGTGGAATTCCCATCCTGGCCGGGTTCTGGAGCAAGGACGAAATCCTGATCGCGGTTGAGCACAACCTGCCGGTGATATTCATCGTCCTGACGATGCTCACCGCGTTCCTCAGTGCCCTGTACATGGCCCGCGCCATGTTCGTGGTGTTCTTCGGGCCCGAGGGCGAGGACAGCCACCACGCCCACGAATCGCCCCTGCTGATGACCGGCGTCATGTCAGTGCTGGCGGTGCTGGCAGTCGGCTTTGGCTGGATCGCCTTCAACTGGCCAGGCAATTTCGATGGCATCGGCGGCTTTGTGTTCTATGACCACGCGGAGAAGTTCCACTTCAACTACGTGCTGGGAGCGCTGTCGATAATCCTGGCGGTGGGCGCGTTCGTTCTGGCGTGGCTGATTTACGTGCGCCGGGCGATCTCCCACGAACCGTGGCGAGCCCGTTTCGCGGTGATCCTCCGGGTTGTGGAACGCCGGTATTACGTGGATGAGGCCTACCAGTGGAGCATCGATCGCGTGGTGCTGACCGTGTCCGCTGCGCTGGCGTTTTTCGACCGCGCCGTGGTCAACGACGTAGCCGTCAACGGACCTGCGGACGTCGTGCGCAAGGTTGGCGTTGCGTTGCGGCTCCACGTCACCGGTCACGTTTACACCTATGCCCTGGCCGTGGCGCTGGGTGTGATCGGGCTGGCGATTTTCTGGTGGCTGCGGTCCGTGTAGAGTTTGCTGGCATGACGCAATATCGCTATCCCAGCACCACGTCGTCATTCCCGCGGAAGCGGGGATCCAGGGCGTCATTGCGCAACGGCATTCTGGTTCCCGGCTTCCGCCGGAATGACGCTCGCTGATTTTGACCATGGGCAATTTCGACCAGGTATCCCTGTTGCTCTTGGTGCTGGTGCCTCTGGCCGGCGCGGCGCTGGCCATGTTCCTTCCCAAGGACCGCCCGCGTGATGCGTGGCAGTTCGCCATCTTCGTCGCCGTCGTGTGCTTCGTCCTTTCGGTCATCGTGTTCCTGCGCTACGACTACGGGGCCGGCGGCGTCCAGATGGTGCGGGCCTACGACTGGATCGGGCACCCGGTCAACATAACGCTCCACTTCGGGCTCAACGGCATCGGCGCTCCGCTCGTCCTGCTCAACGGCATCGTGCTGCTGGGCGCGGTGCTGATCAGCCAGACCATCACCCGGCGGACGCGGGATTTCTTCGTCCTGCTCCTGGCCCTGGGAGCCGGCGTGTTCGGCGTGTTCGTGGTGCGCGACCTGTTCTTCCTGTTCTTCTTCTATGAGCTGGCTGTGCTGCCCATGTACCTGCTGATCGGCGTTTGGGGCAGCAGCACCGACTTCGGCAGCTTCCTGCGCACCAAGGAATACGGCGCTATGAAGCTGATGCTGATGCTGGTGGCCGGCAGCATCCTGATCTGGGTCGGCATCCTGGCGCTGTACGTCGCGTCGTCGCAGGCGGGCGACCCCACCTTCAACATCGACAAACTGGCCGCGCTGCAGCAGAGCGGAGCGGTTTCCCGCCTCACCCAGATGTGGGTGTTCCCCTTCTTTGCGCTGGGATTCGGCGTGCTCGCCGGCCTGTGGCCTTTCCACACCTGGTCCCCCGACGGTCACGTCGCCGCGCCCACGGGGGTCAGCATGCTGCACGCCGGCGTGCTGATGAAGCTGGGGGCCTTTGGAATCATCCAGGTGGGCATGATCCTCGCGCCGCAGGGCGCAGAGGTGTGGATGCCGGTGCTGATCGGCCTGGGCACGGTGAATGTCATCTACGGCGCGATTTCCGCCCTGTCCCAGAATGACCTCAAGTATGTCATCGGCTACTCCAGCGTCAGTCACATGGGTTACGTGCTTATGGGCATTGCTACGCTGCACCCGGTAGGTTTGGCCGGCGCGGTGCTGCAGATGTTCTCCCACGGCATAATGACGGCGCTCATGTTCGCGATGGTGGGAGCCATTTACGAGCGGGCCCACATCCGAGACAGCATGATCCTGAACGGCCTCATCAAGCGCATGGGCACTACGACGTTCTTCTTCGCCATTGCCGGCCTGGCATCCCTGGGTCTCCCTGGGCTGAGTGGGTTCATCGCCGAATTCATGGTGTTCACCGGGGCCTTCCGCACCTACCTGCCACTGGCGGTGCTTGGAGTTATCGGCGCGGCCATCACGGCGGTTTACATCCTGCGCCTCCTGGCTCGCTCCTTCTTCGGCGAGGGCGACCCGCAGTGGGACCACCTCACCGACGCCAGCCCGGTGGAAAAAGGCGTGGGCGCCGCCTTCGTGCTGATCCTCATCGCCGTGGGCGTCTGGCCCGCCCCCCTCCTGCGCGTCATCAACACCGGCGTGGAAAGCGCGCTGGCCGCGTTTTAGGCCGTTGACCTAATGCCAATCGACTACACCGCCAACCTCCACCTGCTGACGCCGGAGTTCGTCCTGACGGCGCTGGCGTTCCTGGTGTTCACGGTGGACCTGTTCCTGCCCGAGAGCAGGAAGGAATGGCTGGCCGGCCTCTCGGTGGTTAGCCTGGTGGCCGTGATGGTTGTCGCCATTCTCATGCGTCCGTCCGGTTCCGTTGAGCTTTACGGCGGGCTGATCGTCGTCGACAGTTTCGGCCTGTTCTTCAAGATATTCTTCCTGGCCATCGGCGTCGGGATCATCGCGCTGTCAGTGGAGTACGGGCGCGATCGCTTTGAATATCGCGGCGAGTTCTACGGCCTGCTGCTCTTCTCCATCCTGGGCATGAACCTGATGGCCATGTCCCGTGAACTGCTCACCGCCTACATCGCGCTGGAACTGCTGTCCTTCAGCCTCTACGTCATGGTGGCCTACGGACTGCGCGAGGCGCGCTCCAACGAGGCTGGGATCAAGTACATCATTATCGGTGCGCTGTCGTCGGCCATCATGCTTTACGGGCTGAGCAACATCTACGCGGCGCTGGGAACCACTTTCTTCGCCGGCATCGCCGAGGAATTGATGTTGCCGGGCACGGTGAGCCCGGTCCTGTGGGTAGGTGTCGCGCTGCTGGTGGTGGGCCTCGGGTTCAAGCTCTCCGCAGTGCCCTTCCACATGTGGGCTCCCGACGCCTACGAGGGCGCGCCTCTGCCGGTGACGGCGTATCTCGCCATTGGATCCAAGGCGGCCGCGTTTGCGTTGACCCTGCGCCTGTTCGCGGAGGCCATTGTGCCCGCCGTCGACCGCTGGGACGAGTGGCAGTTGGTCATCGCCGTGCTGGCGGCCATCACCATGCTGCTGGGCAACCTGGTGGCCCTGGCCCAGCGCAACCTGAAGCGGCTCATGGCCTACAGCAGCATTGGACACGTGGGCTACGCCCTGTCCGGCGTCGCCGTCCTGGGCAGCGACTTTGCCCTGGCCGCCAAGTCGGTGGTGTTCTACCTGGTGGTGTACGCCGTGACCAACCTGGTGGTGTTCGCTGGCGTCACCGCTTACTACAACCGCACCGGGCAGGACAACATCGCCGACTTGGCTGGACTGGCAGACCGACAGCCCTTCGTTGCCGCCACCATCGCCATTGGCCTCTTCTCGCTGGCTGGCCTGCCCATTTTCGCCGGGTTCACCGCCAAGTTCTACCTGTTCGCGGCCGTGGCCGACGGCGGGTTCCTGTGGCTGGCCGGCGTCGCGATTTTCGCCAGCCTGATTTCCCTGTACTACTACCTCCAGGTGCTCCGCCAGATGTACATCGAGCGGCCGGCCAACCCTGACCACGCGGCAGATGAGCACGGATCCCCCGAGGATCACGGCGAGGTCCACGGCCACGGCGACCACGAAGAAGCGCCGGTTGCGCCGATGCCGCGCCCGTCCCTCCTGCTCACGGCCACCATGGGAGCCGGTCTGCTGGTGGTCGTGTGGTTGGGAATCTATCCTGCCCCGCTGCTGGGCCTGATCGACGCGGCCAGCGCGGCGATCGTGCCCTTGGGCTAGAACATTGAAAGTCAGTTGAGACCGGCATGCGGGGGCGAATTTTTATTCGCCCCTACCGTTCCGCACCGGAACCGGAGGTACTAGCGCCATGATCATCGCAGTAATCGGCAACTACGACCCGCCGCCGCACGTGTACGCTCTCGCTGAGGGCGTTGGCAAGGAGCTGGCCCGCCGGGACATCACGCTGGTTTGCGGCGGTCTCACCGGTGTGATGGAAGCGGTGTGCAAGGGGTCCAAGTCGGAAAACGGCACCACCATCGGGATCCTGCCCGGCGGATCGCCCCACACGGCCAACGAGTACGTGGACTTTCCCGTTGCCACCAACATGGGGTTCGCCCGGAACGTCGCGGTGGTCAGCACCGGACAGGCGGTCATCGCCGTCGGCGGAGCCTTCGGAACCCTGTCGGAAATCGCCTACGCCCTCAGCTATGGCATACCGGTGGTCTCGCTGCACAGCTGGCCGCTGACCTTGCGCGGCGACGGGCTGCCCGTGGGCGACAACTACATCATCGCCGATGACCCGGTCGACGCCGTGGACAAGGCGGTGGCCGCGGCTCTCGCCCGCACCGACGAAACCCAGACCGTGGCCTTCTCCGAACCCCTGCCGGAGGTGCCCAATGGCTGATGCCACCATCGCATCCGTGGCCGGCCGCGAGGCGCTGGACTCCCGGGGCAATCCCACGGTTGAGGCCGAGGTCACCCTGTCCGACGGCAGCGTGGGACTGGCGCTGGTGCCCTCGGGCGCAAGCACCGGCAGCTACGAGGCCCTGGAATTGCGTGACGGCGACCGGGGCCGGTTCGGCGGCAGCGGCACGTTGGCCGCCGTTGCCAACGTCAACGACCGCATCGGTCCCGCGCTGTCGGGAGCGTCGCCGTTCGACCAGGCTGCCGTGGACCGACACCTGAACGGGCTGGATGGCACTGAGGACAAGAGCAGCCTCGGCGCAAACGCGGTGCTGGCCGTTTCCATGGCGACCGCCCGCGCAGCCGCAGTATCCGCGACCGGCGGGTCCCTGTGGCGACACCTGGCCGACGGCGGACCGGTGAGCCTGCCCGTGCCGCTGCTGAACATCCTCAACGGCGGCCGGCATGCCTCGAACTCGGCCGACGTGCAGGAGTTCATGGTCGCCCCCGCCGGCTTCGGCCGGTTTTCGGACGCGTTGCGGGCGGGCGTGGAGATCTACCAGGCCCTGAAGTCCATCCTGAGAAGCGGCGGACACAACCTGAACGTGGGCGACGAGGGCGGATTCGCGCCGACCCTGCCGTCCAACCGCGACGCCATCGAGGTGGTGCTGCAGGCCATCGAAACCGCCGGCTACCGGCCTGGCGAACAGGTGCACATCGCCCTGGACGTGGCGGCGTCGGAGCTGTGGGACGCCGACGCGTCCAACTACCACCTCGAGCGGGAAGGAGTTTCGCTCAGCGCCGGGGAGCTGGTGGATTTGTACGCCGGATGGTGCGCCGAGTATCCCATCATCAGCATCGAGGACGGGCTGTTCGAGGACGACTGGGATGGCTGGTCCACCATGACGGAGCGGCTCGGCGATTCGGTGCAACTGGTCGGCGACGATCTCCTCGTGACCAACATCGGACGGCTCAGGCGCGGCATCGACGACAAAGCCGGCAACGCCATCCTGCTCAAACCGAACCAGATTGGCACGCTGTCCGAGACCGCCGCTGCGCTGGGCATGGCTCGCGAAGCCGGCTGGACCGCAGTGATGAGCCATCGTTCCGGAGAAACCGAGGACACCACCATCGCCGACCTGGCCGTGGCCTGGAACGTGGGCCAGATCAAGACCGGCGCGCCGGCGCGGTCCGAGCGAGTGGCCAAGTACAACCGTCTGCTGCGCATCGAAGCGGAACTCGGCGACGCGGCCCGATACGCCGGTCCGGAGATGTACGGGAGGCTCGGCTCCAGGTAACCGAGCTGGTTGTCACGACGCTCTCGGTCGGCCCGAATCCGCCGTTTCGGTGATATAATCGCGAACGCCGGCGGGGTTGAATTGACCGCGAGAATCTCGTGACCGCCAGCCGGACAATTCGCGTATCGTACGCTTTGCCCGTCATCACACTTGGCCACGTTTGAACTGAGGGGAGGCATTCCACGATGGCGACGCGCATCGGTATCAATGGGTTCGGGCGGATCGGACGTCTGGTCGCCCGCGCGGCCCTTTCGTCTGCGTACCACGACCGGCTGGACCTGGCCGCCGTGAACGGGCTGGGGGATCCCGATACCGCCGCCCACCTTTTCAAGTATGACAGTACCTACGGCCCGTATGCCGGCGCCGTGGGCACCGATAATGGCAACCTGGTCATCGATGGCAAGTCGATCCGCAAGTTCCAGGAATCGGAGCCGGCCAACATTCCCTGGTCGGAGATGGGCGTCGACATCGTCGTGGAATGCACCGGCCACTTCACCGACGCCGCGAAAGCGGCGGCACACATCGACAGCGGCGGCGCCAACAAGGTCATCATCTCTGCTCCGGCGCGTGGCGCGGACGCCACCATTGTGCTTGGCGTGAATGACGAGATATATAGTGATGGCGAGCACCGGATAATCTCCAACGCCTCCTGCACCACCAATTGCTTCGCGCCCATGGTCAAGGTCCTGCACGACGCTTTCGGGGTCGAGCGCGGCTTGATGTCCACCATCCACGCCTACACCAACGACCAGAGCATCCTGGACCGCAACCACCGGGACCTGCGCCGGGCCCGGGCCGCCGCGCAAAACATCATCCCCACCAGCACGGGCGCGGCTCGTTCGGTCGGCGTGGTGCTGCCCGAATTGAACGGCAAGCTCCACGGCATCGCCTACCGCATTCCCACGTCCGTCGGTTCCGCCACCGACTTCGTGGCCGACCTCAAGCAGAACGTCACCAAGGACGAGGTCAACGCCGCTTTCAGGGCCGCCGCCGAGGGCCCGCTCAAAGGCATCCTCGAATACACCGAGGACCCCATCGTCAGTTCCGATATCCGCGGCAACACGCACAGTTGCGTCTTTGACGGCCTGAGCACTATGGTCCTGGACGACAGCATGGTCAAGATCCTGGGCTGGTACGACAACGAGTGGGGATACTCCTGCCGCACCGCCGACCTGTGCTGCCTGATTTCGTAGTGATTCCTGGCGGTTGATGCGTCACCACCCATGGACGCCCGGCGGCTTCGTCTCTTAGCCCCCCTGCCCAGGCTGTGGGGGCCTAATTTTCTGTTGCCAGCGCTGCTGATCGCCGCGCTGGCCCTCCGCCTGTACGGCATCGACTGGGACCAGGGGCACGGATTCCACCCTGACGAGCGGTCGTTCTACCTGCGTGCGGACGACATGTTCCGCGTGCTCACCGAGGCGCCGGGCCACGAGACCTGGCTGGCCCAGTGGCCCGAAATGCGGGCCGGCCTGCCCGACATTGGGACCGCGCTGTCAGCAGAGCATAGCCCTCTCAACCCGCACTGGTTCCCGCTGGGCAGCAGCCTGATCTACGCGCTGGTGCTGATCCGTTCGGTGGCCGAGCTGTTCACTGACTGGGGCACAATGGACATGCGGTTCGCCGGCCGGACTCTGGCCGCCCTGGCCGATACGGCGTCGGTGTTCCTCGTGTTCGCAATCGGACGCCGGATGTACGGACGCTGGACTTGCCTACTGGCAGCCGCCCTGACCGCGTTCGCGGTCATCCACATCCAGCACGCTCACTTCTACCGTCCGGAACCGTTCACGGTGCTCACGTCGCTGGCGGCATTGTGGGCCATGCTCCGGTTCATGGACACGGCCCGGGTGCGCGACGCGGCCTTATTGGGCCTCCTGGTGGGCTTGGCCATGGCTCCCAAGGTGTCGGTCGCGCCAATACTGGCGCCTCTTGTCCTGGTGTTCCTCTGGACCTGGAAAGACCGTGCCGGCGGCCGCTGGGCGGATCTGACGGTGTGGTCCGCCGTCCGCTTCGCGCCGACAGTTTTGCTGGCCGGAGTGCTGGCGTTGGCCGCGTTTTTCATTACCACTCCATATGCGTTCCTCGATTTCAGCACCTTCATCTCCGACATCGGGGCGCAAGCAGAAATGGCGCGGGAGGCCGGTCACTGGCCCTTCACCTGGCAATACGCCGACACGCCGGCATTCTGGTACCAGATCCGTCAGACGTCGGTTTGGGGTTTGGGATTGCCGCTCGGCATCGTCGCCTGGGTCGCAGCCCCGTTCACCGCGTGGATGGCCTGGCGAGGAGGTGTAACCCAGCGGTTTGATCTCCTGTTGCTGGCCTGGGCCGTACCTGCCTTCGTGTTCCTGGAGTTATTCGAGGTCAAGTTCCTGCGGTATGTGTTCCCGCTCATGCCCTTCTACGTGCTCATGGGGGCGCGCATGCTGGTCTGTTTCATAGAATGGACGCAGCGGCAGCGTTCCCGCATTCCGGGAGACGTGTCCCCTCCGCCCGACGACGCGCCCTTCTCGGAGGAATGGCACGCCACGCCGCCCACCATCGGCGACGATCTGATCTTCGACGAGCCGCTCTTCGGCGATGATGCGCCGTTCTCGGAGGAGTGGCACGCCACGCCTCCCACCGGCGGCATGCTGGTTTCGGCCACCGGGCGGCCGGTGGAACCCGACATCCCGGCAGACCATCCGCCCTCGCATTGGCAACTGTTTGCGGACCGGGGCCGGCGGTACGCCTATCCGGTCAGCGTCGCGGCGCTGGTCATCGTCGTCGCGTCTACGGTCCTGTACGCCCTCGCCTTTTCCGGCATCTACAGTCGGCCTCACACTGTAGTGACGGCCGCAGAGTGGATCAACGCCAACGTGCCGCCCGGCGCGTCCATCATCAACGGTGGCTCCTTCTGGGATGAGCGCATACCCGACCTCGGCAGGTACGACGTCTGGACGTTTGCGGCCTATCATCCCGACGATGACCGTAGCAAGGTCCCCGATCTGGTTGACCGCCTGTCCTCGAGCGACCACATCGTTTTCTACTCCAACCGCGCCTACGGGTCGGTGGCCCGTCTGCCCGACGAGTACCCGCAGAGTTCGGCGTTCCTAAGACTGCTTTTCGCCGGAGACCTGGGTTACCGGCTGGAGCGGTCATTCTCCTCATACTCCTCGCTGGCTGGCTTTGAGTTGCGCGACGATCCCTACGCCCGCGCTGGCCTCTCCGCGCCGCCTGGCTCCGACCCGAGCCGGTCGGAAACGCGGGCCGGCTTCGGGTTGAACCTGGGGTATGCCGACGAAAACGTCATCGCGTATGACCACCCGCAGGTGCTGGTGTTCCGAAACGCGGATCGCCTGACTTCCAGTGAAATCAGGTCTCGCATCGAAGACGCGACGGTACGGCGGGAAGATACACCGCAACTGATGCTGCCGCCCGACGCGATGGAGGCTCAAGAGAGCGGAGGCACCTGGTCGGAAGTGTTCCGGCGGGACGGCTGGGCCAACCGGGTACCGTGGCTGAGCTGGTTCCTGGCTCTGGAACTCACTTGCCTGATCGCGTTCCCGCTGACCTGGTGGATCCTGCGTCCGCTGCACGACCGGGGACTCCTGTTTTCCCGAGTCGTGGGTATGCTCCTGGTCGCGTGGGTGGCGTGGGTGCTGGTCAACTCCGGTGCTGTCCAGTTTTCGCTGGGAGCCATAATTTTCGCCATGCTGATCGTGGCGATACCATCGGCGGCGCTCCTGGCGGTTCGTTGGCGGGAAATGGCCGAATGGCTGCGGGAACACTGGCGCATGGTCGTCGCCGCCGAGGCGCTGTTCGTGCTCGCGTACCTGGCCTTCGTGCTGATCCGGGCGGCCAATCCGGACCTGTGGCATCCGTGGCGCGGCGGTGAGAAGCCCATGGAGTTGGCCTATTTCACTGCGGTGGCTCGCTCCTCGGTGCTGCCGCCTTACGACCCGTGGTTCGCTGGCGGGTACCTGAACTACTACTACTGGGGCTACTTCATCCTCTCCATTCCCACACGCCTGACCGGCATCCCGCCGGTGACGGCGTTCAACCTGGCCGTGCCGACCCTCTTTGCCCTGACGGCCACCGGCGCGGGAGCCCTGGCGTACTACTTCGTCAAAGCGGCCGGCGGAGGTCGTGCGGAAGCCCGGTCGCCCGATCCGTCAGTACGCAGTTGGACACTAATGGTTCCATGGCGTCGCATGCGACGGTGGCTACCCGGCAGCGCGGCAGTAGTGGGTCTGGCGTCAGCAGTGATGGTTGCAGTTGCCGGCAACCTGGACGGGGCAGTTCAGCTTCTGCACATTCTGTGGGGCAGGGTCAACGGCATGGCCACGCCCCTGTCGAGTTTCGATTTCTGGCGCAGCAGCCGCGCGATACCGGAGATCCCGAACTTCGAACCCAACTCTCTGACCTCGTGGCTGGAGGCGCGCGATCACGTCGATCTCGGGTTTCACATCACCGAGTTCCCGTATTTCACCTTCCTCTTCGCCGACCTGCACGCCCACATGATGACGATGCCCTTTGCGCTGCTTGCCGTGGCGCTGGGGTTCGCGACGCTGATGGGCGTGTCGAAAAGCGGGCCCCAAAGCGTCTGGACGTGGGTGTGCGCCGCCCTGATGGGGCTGGCGGTGGGAAGCCTGTGGACCATCAACTCCTGGGAGTATCCGGCGTACGCCCTGCTCATGGTCGGGTTCGCTGTCGCAGCGGCATGGATGATGCCGGGCGACCTCAAGGCGCGGGTGGCTCTCGGCATCGCCCTCTCAATGGTGGCTCTGGTGGTTAGCTACGCGGCATTCCTACCGTTCCACGCCGCGACGGAGACCTTCGGCACCGGCATCGAGCCGACTCGCTGGCGCACCCCGCTGGCCAACTACCTGCTGATACACGCGCTGTCGTTGTTTGCAGCATTGGCGTTGCTTACGGCGACGCTACCCAAAGCAGTCGCCCCCGTGTTGTCGCGAATCAGAGCCGCAACCCCGATTCCGGCTGTGCACCAATGGCTCCTGCTGGGCGCGTTGGCCGGCATCGCGCTGGCGTGCTGCTTCTGGGCGGCGGGCTTCCTGACCGCCGGCGTGCTGATGGTGCTCCTCACGTTGGCCTGTTGGTCGCTGGCTGCGACGGTGCTACGCGGCGATGATCCGGCCACGCGGTCGGACATTGCGGCCCTGGGGATGCTGGCCACCGGTCTGGCCATCGGCATCGGCGTGGACTTCATCCGCGTCGAGGGTGACATCGCCCGGATGAACACCCTGTTCAAGTACTACCTGGTGGCGTGGCTGCTGTTCGGCGTGGCCGGAGCCTACGGTTTCTGGAGAGGCTGGACGGCGCGGCGTTCTCATCAGAGCTTCTTCGGCAGTCTGCTACGCCTTTCGTTTGCCCAGGTGGTCGCGATAGTCGCGGTCGGGGTGATGATATACCCGGCGCTGGCAACACCCGTCCGCATCCAGGACCGCTTCCACTCCACGCCGTTGACCCTGGACGGTGCCGCGTGGATGTCCGACGCCGTCCACTGGGAACGCGACGAGCCCATCGAAATGCGTTGGGACGCCGATGCCATTCGTTGGTTGCAGGACAACGTCTCGGGAACCCCGGCGGTGCTGGAGGCCCACGGCGACCAGTACCGCTGGAACGGCCGGATGTCGGTGTACACCGGGCTGCCCACCGTGATCGGCTGGCCGTGGCACCAGACCCAGCAGCGCAATGACTGGGACCTGATACGGAGGCGGGCGCGGGACGTGTCCAGCATCTACAACACCCTCAGCAAGAAGGCGGCGCTGGATCTGATCGAGCAGTACAGCGTGCGCTACATCGTGGTGGGCGACCTGGAGCGGATCTATTACCTTCCCGACGGCATCGAAAAATTCGAGCAGATGGTTGAGGCCGGCGATCTTGAATTGGCCTACGCCAACGACCGGACCACTATCTACCGTGTCTTGGACAGGTAGGTGTGTGCCCCATCGCCGGTTCAGGCAAACCCTGCCCTCGCCTCACGCGTACCCAGTTTGTCATCGCGAGGAGCGTAGCGACGTGGCGATCTCGTTGCTGACGGAGACCCCGCTGCCCCGACGAGATTGCCACGCTCCGCTCGCAATGACAGTTCCAGTGAAACTGGGTACCCGCGAGGGCACTCACGCGTACCCAGTTTCGCAAGTCGTCAGAATCAGGATTTGCGAGATTTCGGGATTATCAGGATTGGGACTGTTCTGTGATGGAACTCACCCAATCCTGTCAAATCATAAAATCCCGCAAATCCTGATTCAGATGTTCCTCCCCGCCGCAACCCGAGCACGCGTGGGAAACCCTGCCGTATGGATCGTCATCCTCGGTGTCCCCGTTGAGTCGCTCGGGGAAGGAATGAACCCACCTCTGGTAAGATGCCCCCCAATCATTTTTAGACTGCGAGGTGCCCCGTGCTCTTTCCGGACCCATCGACGGATCGGCTGCTGGCCAATCTGGATGCGGGACAGCCCTCCCTCTGCGCCTACGTGTTCAGCCACCCGAATATGGTGGAAGTGGCCGGCCTGGCGGGCATCGACTGCTTCATGGCCGACATGATGTTCACCGCTCACGATTGGGACAACATCGCCCACCTGATACGTGCGGCACGCGGCACCGGCATCTCCCCCATGATCCGCGTGCAGGCGTTTCCCTGGGCCACCGGCACCGACCGGCGCACCGTTTCCGACGCGGCCCGAGCCTTGTCCCTCGGGGCCACGGCCGTCACGGTTTCGGTAGGCTCGAAGGAGGAGGTCCAGGAATTGATGGGGCTGCGGGACGACTGGCACCGCCTCATCCACCTGCGCCGCTTCGACACCGCCGAGGACTTTCCGGAGTTCAACCGCAAGACCAGGGAAGGGACTCTGGTCGTGCCAACCGTGGAGAGCGAGGGCGGCCTGCGAGATCTGGACGACATCCTGGCTATCGACGGAATCCGGTTGGTGTGGCTGGCCGCCGGTGACATTACCAAGATCCTGGGCGTGCCTTTCAAGTACGAGGACCCCAAGGTCATGAGGCTGCTGGAGAACGCGGTGAAGACTGCGGAGCAGCACGGCGCGGCCATCATGTACAACATGGGATTGGACTCGCCGGACTTCGACGCCATGGCAGCATCGGCCAGGCGCTATTTCGATGTCGGGGTGCGCGTGGTCGGCCTAGGAGCCATGGAGTGGCACGCGCAGATGGCCCTGCAGCAAATCCGCCGTGGCGCCATAGGCTAGGGCGCCGATGCCGGGCAATAGCATATGGGCGGTTTTAATACCGTCATCGCGGCGATAGCCGGAATCCAGTGATCGAAATCGCCAACCACGTTTCACATTCTTTCACCATAGGACCTTTGGACTCCGGCTGTCGCCGGAGTGACGGAGCCGTAGCTTAATATGCGATTGCCCTGTTGAGCGTGGTCGCCGTTTTGACCGTGCTGCGAGGCTTACCCTATAATCGCTTGCGCCGCGCCATCATTTTCTCACCTCGGCGCGCCGCCAAGTATCTTCAGGAGGTACCACTGTGGCAATCGAATCCGTCCGCGTCGGCCTGATCGGCGCCGGCCGCAATACCCGCGATCGACACATTCCGGGGTTCGACGAGACACCGGGCGTGGAGATCGGCGCCGTCGCCAACCGGTCCCGCGAGTCGGGCCAGCGTGTCGCTGACGCCTTCAACATCCCGACCGTGTACGACAACTGGGAAGAACTGCTGGAAGACGAGAGCCTGGACGCCGTCTGCATCGGCACCTGGCCCTACATGCACCGCACCCTCACCATGGCGTCGCTGGAAGCCGGCAAGCACGTGCTGTGCGAGGCCCGCATGGCCATGAGCGCAGCCGAGGCCCACGAAATGCTCGCCGCCTCCCAGGCATCGCCCAACCTGGTCGCCCAGATCGTGCCGTCACCCATGAGTTTTGGGATAGATGACCTGCTGATACGCCTGATCTCCGAGGGATTCATTGGCGACCTCGTGTCCCTGGATGTCCAATCCCAGACCGGATTCACGGACCGCGACTCCACGCTGCACTGGCGCCAGGACCGCGACATGAGCGGGTTCAACATCCTGAACATGGGCATCTGGTACGAGGCGATGATCCGCTGGGTCGGCCGCGCCACCCAGGTGATGGCAATGAGCCAGATCACCGTCCCCCATCGCCGGGACGACGACGGCAACTGGCGCTCGATAACGGTTCCAGACACCGTCGACATCCTGTGTCGCCTGGCCAACGGGGCCAACGCTCACCTGAAGTTCAGCGCGTGCGCCGGCCTGTCCCCCGGCAACTCCGTGTGGATCTACGGCACCGAGGGGACCATCCACGTCGACGGCCAGATGCGCGTCTACGGCGGAAAGCGCGGGGATTCCCAGTTGCAGGAAATCGCCAACCCGCCGGAAAACCGCTACTCGTGGTCCGTCGAGCAGGAGTTCATCGCCTCCATCCGCGACGGAGCCCCCGTGATGCGCACCCCGTTCAACATTGGCGTGCACTACATGGAGTGGACCGAAGCGGTGACCGTGAGCGCGCAAACTGGCGAGGCGGTGCATCTGCCTCTGTAGCTCGCCAAACCCGCTGAAAAATCGTAGGGGCGAATGATTATTCGCCCCTACCCGTTTAACGCTCCCCTCCGGTCAACTACCTGTCGACCAGGCAGGCAATCGCCTGGGCCGCCGCCGTGGCTGCCCGCTCGGACAGCTCGGCATCCGTCAGGGTTACGATGGGATGCTCGATGATCGCCAGCCCGTACTCCGGGTCCCCGCGCATGCGGGACATGGCGTGGGCCTGGCTCACGAAGGGTCGGGTGGTCAACACGGTGGAAGGGATGCCCAGCAACTCGGTTTCCATTGCGTCGTGCACACTGCACGCGGTACAGGACCCTCATTCCGCCGTGGCGTGAATTGCAACGTCAATGCTCTTTGCGGTGCGCTGCAGGTCCTCGATGCGGGCCGGCCACTGCCAGCCGCCCTTGTTGTGCTCCACCGTGCCGCCGATGTCGTATCGCTCGCCGATGATGGCGGCGATGCGTCGGAGCAGGTCTTCGGAGTGGGGCTTGTTGTTGGCAAACAGCCCGATAACCTTCCCGTCCAGGGTCGCCGGGCGCTGCGCCAACCGCGACGGCGCCGCCGGAGAGTCGTCACGCGGGTCCAGCGTGACGATGGGAGAGCCTTGTGTAGTCATGCGATGACCTCCTGGTGCGGGATCAGCCCGCTGGATAGCGTGGGATCACTATGGCGTCAGTTGGGTACGGCC
This sequence comes from SAR202 cluster bacterium bin87, assembly GCA_002238825.1. Classification (GTDB taxonomy): domain Bacteria; phylum Chloroflexota; class Dehalococcoidia; order Lucifugimonadales; family UBA3495; genus Bin87. The sequence continues at coordinate 115,451 of MPNC01000001.1, forward strand.
ACCTGGCGGGTCACCGAGCGGCTGGAGCCCCAGGTGCTGATCAGGCTGATGAACGCGCCGGCCATGCCGCCCCCGGGCAGGACGGTGATCCGGTCGGCTTCCGGAACCACCGGCACCAGCCGATCGTGATCCAGTTCATGCCCCATTCGTTTCCAGCGCATCCACTCCGCGACCGGCAGTCGCGCCTTGTCGTGCAGGAAGTCGGCGACCCGCTGACGCGACCAGCCTGCCGCCGCCACGTGCTGCATGGCCTCGGGGCTGATCACGCAGATCACTTCGGGCATGCCCGGGCCAAAGGCCAACATGGCGTGGGCCACGGTGGTCAGGAAGTCCGCCGGATCCCGGTCGCCATGCAGGGTTACCTGCAGGGGGGCCAGGGTGGCGAAGGCTCTAACGATCGTAGCGTCGTCGCCGTAGCCCAGTTCCGATGCCAGGGACGGCCACGGGCTGATGGCCAGGTTCTCGGGGAAGCTGAAGGTGATCTTGCCGGCGTGGCCGAAGGTGCTATTGTCCATCACCACCGGAACTGAACCGTAGAAGTTGGACTTGAACAGGTTCACCGCGCGCCCGATGGCGGCGTTGGCGCGGCTTCCGTTGCCCATCATCTCCACGCCGGCGTTCATTCCGATGGTCTCGGCGTAGGGACCGCTGACCACTGTGAGCACCGTCGCTCCGTTGGTGGAGGTGCTGCTGGCGTGCAGGTTGAAGCTGCGGTCCGTGATCGCCGACAGCGCCGCCATCACCACCGGAAAATGCTCCGGCAGGCAACCAGCCATGACGGCGTTTACCGCGGCCTTGCCGGCCGTGAACCGCTTCTGCCGGATGATCTCAGTTCCCAGGTCGTGGTCGGCGTCCACGCCGGCATAGTCCAGCATGGCCTGAACGCGTTCCGGGGTGGGTGGAACGACGGGCAATCCGTCGGTGAGACCGTTGGAGAAGTAAAACTCCTGGACGTCGTTCCAATCGGCGAAACTGTGGGTGGTCATGAAGCAATCACTCGCGACGTTGGTCTGGGGCGATACGGGATTATGCCATCATTCGCGGTTGTCGGCGAGTGGGCGACGCTCTGATTCAGGACCTTTCCAAAGTCATCGCGAGGAGCGGAGTGACATGGCAATCTCGTCGATGCAACAAGGCTTTCCCGTATGGGTCATGTTCCCGGAGCGAGATCGCCGCGCTGCGCTCGCAATGACAATAGCTACTTTGGAAAGGCTCTGCCTCTGATGCCTACCGGGTTTGGCGGTGGGGAAGCGTCAGAATCAGGATTTTCAAGATTTAGGGATTTTCAGGATTGGAACCGTCCGGTAATGGAGATCTCCCAATCCTGCCAAATCATAAAATCCCGCAAATCCTGATTCTGACGATTTACTAAAGCGGGTACGCATGGCTCTGCATGCGCGTCAGTGCCGTAAGCCGCCTCGCCTGAAGTCCGGGGCCTCCATGGGCATTTCGGTCACCACCAGCGGGTCCTGCAGCCGGGAGGCGATGCGGGGGCGGGCGGATGCGATGGCCTCGATCTGCTGAGATGTGGTGACGATGGTGGGCAGCCGCTCCTCGTACCGGTACCCCATGATCTGGAACAGCTTGTCCTCGGCGAAGGGCGTGCTGCGCTCGGCTCCCATGTCGTCCAGCACCAGCACGTCGGCGTTGCGGATTCGGTCCAACAGGTCGTCGTGGTTGACTGCGCTGTCCGGGGCGAAGGTGGCCCGAAGATAATCGAGGAGATCGGCCACCGTCGCAAAGAAGACCTCATCGCCGCGGTCTTCGCGCTCGGCCGCGGCGGCCACCGCCAGGTGGGTCTTGCCCACGCCGTAGGGGCCGTGCAGGCTCAGCCAACCACCGGGACTGTTCGCCCACCGCTGCATGTAGGACTTGGCGGCGCGGAGGCTGCGTTGCTGATGGTCGGTCAGCCGGCCGTTGCCGGCCGGATCGAAAGCTGCGAAGGTCATCCGCGCCCGCATGTTGGGCGGGATTGCTCCAATGGATCGAGCCCCGGAACCTCCCACCCGGCCCAACCGGTAAAGCCGCCCGAACCCGTCAGGCGATTCCAGCCGCGTGCGCAGGAACTCGTCCAGCCGGCCGGGGTCGCCACGCAGGCTGACCACTGTGGGCAAGCGCGCCGCGTGCCGCGAGGCCAACAGTTGGAACAACCGCTCCTGAGTCCACGGAGTTGACGGCCGGGTGGGCAGGTCGTCCAGGACCAACAACGGCGCGTGGCGAACCTGATCGAACAGGTCAACGAATGGCTGGTCGGCTTCGTCATCGAAACCGCTGCGCAGGTAATCGATGAGATCCGCCGCGGTGATGAACAGGGCCGGACTGCCCATCTCGATTCGCCGGTTGGCGATGGCGGCGGCCAGGTAGGTCTTGCCGCTCCCGCTGGGCCCGACCAAGGTCAGCCACCCGTCCGGGTTTTCGGCGTAGGCGACGGCGACGGCGAGAGCGTTCCGGAAGGCCTGCCGCGAGGCCTCCTCCTGGCTCAGGCCGTCCGGATTGGCGGTCTCGAACGTGGCCTGGCGCAGGGACCCGAGGTTGCTGTACCGCTCCAAGGCTTCGACCCGTTGCCGCCGGTCGACGTCCTGCTCCTGGCATTGGCAGGGGAATACCTTCCCGAAATCAGGATTGGTTACGTGGACCCGTCGCGTGACCCAACCCGCGCCGCCGCACCGCTCGCAATCCTCAGCCCCGGTCCGGCTCTGCGGGCTCCCAGGGAAGTCGGCCGTGTCGGCGTCGATAGCTGTCCAGGTATCCCGAGCGGCTATCCGGCGCAGTATCGTTCCCAGGCTTTCCATGCTCATGGCTTATGTCTCTGCTTCGGTCGGTTATACCCGCCTCGGATTGGGCTTGCCGCTCCTGTTTCTTGCGGCGTAGCACTGCATCTATAAACCGCCACGAGCGTACGTTGCGTTCCGCGGCGATGGCGATGGCGTCGGCGATCCATTCCGGCGGGTACTCCTCTTCCGCCGCCCGCAACTGCTCCGCGATGCTGTGGCCGTACGGGCCGATGTGCTGCTCGTATAACTCGAATATGTTAGCACGCGGCTCGCCGGTTCTCGGCAAACCGGAATGAGGTTCCGGCGCATCGGCGTCCGCTTGCCCCGCCAAGTCGGCGGCGGCCAGTTCCTTGAGGCCCGCAGTCTCCAGGTATGTCCGGCAGTCCCCGTCGTTCAGTAAAACGCGCATCGCCCCGGCGTCGCGAATCGCCGCCAGCGTGCCCCGAACTACTGCGGCCGCCAGGCCGCTGAGTGCGTGATTTTCAAGTCCACTCAACTCTGCCTCGGCCAGTACCGGGTCGTCCAGCAGGTCCTCGAGGGCTATGGACGGCGGAACCGACCGGCGCCGGGGTTCTTCCGCCAGGAGGGCCAGCGCCCGCAGCGTCACCTTGAGTTCGACGATGTCGTCGATGTCGGCAAGCCACTGTGACAGGGCCGCCGCCGGTATGGGGATCCGGCGTGCGTTGGCCGGCAGTGGTTCTGGGTAAGTCCGCGCTTTGCCAGCGACGTCATCCATCTAGGCGACGGACTCCTCGTATCGCGCCAGCTCGTCGAACCGCATCAGGTTGTCCCGGAAGTATAGGTGGAAGCTCCCGGTCGGGCCGTGCCGGTGCTTGGCCACAATCAACTCAACGATGTTTCGTGGATATGGCTGGCCGGGGGCGTGCTGCTCCCACTCGTCCTCGGTGAAATTGCGGTCCTCACGGTACAGGAAGGTCACCACGTCGGCGTCCTGCTCGATGCTGCCGCTGTCCCGCAGGTCGGAAAGCTGCGGGCGATGGCCGGGGCGGTTTTCCACCACGCGGCTGAGCTGCGAGCAGGTGAAAACCGGTACGTTCAGGTCCCGGGCCATGCCCTTCAGTGACCGGGAGATCTCGCTGATTTCCTGCACCCGGTTCTCGCCATAGCCCTGCCGCCGGCCGCCGCCCTGGATCAGCTGGAGGTAGTCGACCACCAGGAAGTCCAGGCCATGTTCCAGCTGCAGCCGTTGGGCCTTGCTCCGCATGTCCATGGTGGTCTGGAAGGGGGTATCGTCGATGAAGACGGGAAGGCCGGACAGCAGACCCACGGCGTCGGAGATCACGTTCTGCTCGCTCTCCGACAGCAGGCCCAGTCTGAGACGGTGCGAGTCGACCCCCGATTCGGCGACGAGCATGCGCATGGCCACCTGCTCGCGGCTCATCTCCAGGCTGAAGATGCCGCAGGTCTGGCCGGATTTCGCCGCGTTGGTGCAGATGTTCAGGGCCAGGCTGCTCTTGCCCAACCCGGGACGCGCGCCAACGATCAGCAGGTCGGAGCGCTGCATCCCGCCCAACAGGCTGTCGAAGTCGCTGTAGCCGCTCTGGAGGGGTGGCTCGTCGGTCAGCGATACGTCGCCGATGTCACCCTGCAGGTACACGTCGAGCACTGAGCTCAGCGGTATGAAGCCGCGGTCGTCGCCGGTAGGGCGGACACCGAAGAGCACCTCCACCGACTGGCGCATCGTTTCGTCGATGTCCGAGCTCTCGTCGAACCCGAGTTCGGCGATGCGGTTGCCCGCCTGGATGACCCGCCGCTTGGCCGCCGTCTCGGCGACGATGGCGGCGTAGTGTTCGACGTTGACCGACGTGGGTGTGCCGGCAATCAGTTGACCCAGGTAGGGCAGCCCGCCCACTTGCTCCAGCCGCCCCTGGGTTTGCAGTTCCCGGGCGACGGTGATCTGGTCGATGGCCTCCTGGCGGGAGAAGACCGCCAGGCAGGCGGCAAAGCAGAACTGGTGACGGGCCCGGTGAAAGTCCTCGGGCTTGATCACCGGGGTCACCCGGTGCAGCGCGTCGCCGTCGATGAGCAGCGCGCCCAGAACCGCGGCCTCGGCCTCAAGGTCGTGGGGCAATTGCCGTTCGCTGTACGGGTCGGCGACCACGGCGTACCGCTCCTCTGTCGGAAAGCCGCAGCAATATACGCTGCGACGAATTGGCGGTTACTGGCCGATTACTCTTCCACGGCCGCGATGACGTTGATGGTCGCCCGAATCTCGCTGGAGAGGTTCAGCACGACCTCGTATTCGCCGGGTTCGCGGATGGGTTCGACGCTGTTGGTGATCCGGCGGTCGATCTCGCGCTCCAGCAATTCGCCGATGGCGTCCGCGATGCCGATCCCGCTGATGGCGCCGTAATAGCGGCCGGTGGGGGTGACCCGGCCCGGAATGGTGACGGTGAGGTTGTCCAGCGCCTCGGCCAGTTCCTCCACGACCTGCGTCTCCCGCGCCCGCTGCTGGTCACCTTCGACCTTGATCTTGTCCAGGCGTTTCATCGTTTCGTCGGTGGCGATTTCCGCCAAACCCTTGGGCAGCAGGTAGTTGCGCGCGTAGCCGCGCGAGACACGCTTGACCTCGCCGGCCCGCGCCTGGTCGGGAACGTCGTGCAGGAACAGCATCATCATGGGTGGGGCCTCTCTATGTTTGCGCTTGCCGGCAGGGGTTCGTCTGTCCGCGCCGGAGTTTGCGATCTGACGGGATCCAATTGTAGGTAAAACATTATAGACCATTCGAGTTCCGGGCGGCACTGACCGCGCGTCGCAACGTTACCTGCGACTGCGAACGGGACAGGCGGGCGTGAGCACATGCCCACGCCCTCAACGGCGCGCCCGGTGCGGTAGAATGGGCCGGAACCAACGCTACGCCATTCCGGAGGCACCACATGTCTTTCTGCGATGAGATCGAGCTCGAGTCCCAGCAACAACGCGACGCCATGGCGTTCCATCCCTTTGTGCAGGGCATCGGGAACGGAACGCTCCCGTTGGACCGGTTCAAGCACTTCATCACCCAGGACTACGTGTATCTCATCGATTTTGCCCGAGTCCTTGCCCTTGCTTCGGCCAAGGCGCCCGATCTGCCGGCGATGTCGTGGTTCGCTCGCGCGGTGGACTACATCCTGAACACGGAGATGGACCTGCACCGCTCGTATTGTGCCCAGTTTGGCATCACCGAAGCCGAGTTGGACGCCACCCGGCACGCGCCAACGTGCTACTCGTACACCAGCTATCTGCTGCGCGTCGCCCACCAGGGAACCTTTGGCGAAGTGGTCGCCGCAGTGTTGCCCTGCATTTGGGGATACTGGCGAGTGGGGGAGCGGTTGGCCGACCAGGGTCTGCCCGACCACGCCGGCTACGCCCAGTGGATCCAGATGTACGCCGCGGCCGAGCAACAGTCGGTTGCGGAGGAATGCCGCGAAATCTGCGACCGCATCGCCGCCACGGCTGGGCCCGCCGAGATCGCCGCCATGAAAGAGGCGTACATCACATGCACGCGCTACGAGCAGGCCTTCTGGGAGATGGGCTGGACGCTGGAGGACTGGCCCGTATAGCCGTCCCCAGACGGGGGTCAATCACGCCGGCATCGTCGGCGAACGTGGTCGGGGTGGGCAGATTCGAACTGCCGATCTCCTGCTCCCAAAGCAGGCGCCTTGCCGCTAGGCCACACCCCGACGTCTCCCTCCCGACGGCCCGGGCGATCCAGCAAAGTACCCCCGCGGAGATTCGAACTCCGGTCTCTGGCTCCGGAGGCCAGCACTCTATCCACTGAGCTACGGGGGCATCTTCGATTTTAGCACAACCGCCGGTGACGCTGACTTACCCGGCCGGATCTTCGGTGGCGCGGTCGTACGCGATACCTCCCTCGCAGGATACGGGTGGCAGAGCTGGTCCAAAGCCGGACTCGACTGCGGTGTGAACTTCGTAGCTGGCGCCTTCGTAAGCGAACATGATCCGGTACCCGGGCACGATCACTTTTGCATACACGTGGCCGGGTTGGCCGCAGCCCAGGGATGTGTCCGGCCAGTTGACCGCCTGTTCACTCACGAACTCCAGGTCCTCGGCAGAAACGCCAAGCCTCTTGGCCAACAGCACGCGCGCAGTACCGCGGCGCTCGTGCTCGACTGCATTCCACGGCGATGCGTTGGTGTGGGTTGAGGTGTGGCCGATCACGTGGTCGGATCCCGGGTCGAGGCTGTAAGCGTCCGATGGGCGAGCCAACGCCAGCGTCAACGCCGCCGCCGCGCAAATCGCCGCGCCGAACAAAGCCCAGCGCAGTTGGTGTTGAGTTACGAATATGTGCCGCATGGTGCGCCTCCAAAATTTATTGCCGCCGTTCTCGGTGAATCTGATCCGCCGCCCACTTGGTGCGGTTGCGTGCAAGGACAATGAGTGTCGCCAGCGTGAGTTATCTAATGTTTAATACGTCACGGCGCGCGGCGCGGATCGGCGTGGGTGGCTGAGGCCGACGGCATAAGCAGTGTAGCCACCGCGAATCCGGCGATCCGGCTCGTGGACAAAGAAAAAACGGCTCACGCAGGTGAGCCGTTTCGGATTTTGCGATGGCGACCCGGATCGGATTCGAACCGACGATCTCTGCCTTGACAGGGCAGTATGTTAACCACTACACCACCGGGCCGCAAAACACGCGAGATCATCGCGCGTTGAATTATTGTAGTCAGCAGGCCTCGGTATTGTCAAACCAAGTTGCGGACTTGCGGCAATACCGGGCCCAATCGACCACGCCGACGGACGGCTATAATTGACGGAAACGATAACCACCAGGAGGAACCCCTTGATTCGCAGTATTGATGGCAAGACTCCGCAGATCCATCCCAGCGTGTTCGTCAGTGAGACCGCCTATATCGTCGGCGACGTGATAATCGGCGAGGGGACCAGCATCTGGCCGGGGGCGGTGATCCGCGCCGACTACGGTCAGATCGTCATTGGCAAGAACTGTTCCATCCAGGACAACTGCGTGCTGCACACCGACGACTACCTGGAACTGGGCGACAACGTGCTGATGACCCACGGCGCGGTGATCCACGGCGGCATCGTGGGCAACAACGTGATGATCGGGGTCAACGCCGTTTGCCTGGAGGACTGCAAGGTCGGCGACTACGTGCTCATCGGCGCGGGGGCCATTGTCACCGGGACGCCCATCCCCAATGAGTCGCTGGTAATTGGCGTGCCGGGCCGGATCCGCGAACTGCCGGAGGTGCACCGCAAACGGCTGGAAAACCCGACGGCGCGCTACCAGGAAAACGGACGGCGGTTCATCGCCGCCGGTCTGGGGCTGCAAATCCCCGCGTCCGACTGATTTCGACGGCGGCGCGGGTAGCCCACGGATGCCGGGATTTACGCGGCCTTAGCCGGGTACTCGGTACAGATTTCGTCCTGGAGCAGCAGGTCCTGCACGCGCTCCTGTAGCTCGTCGCACACCGCGGTTGACACCGTGGGTATCTCCATCAGCACCGTGCGTCCTTCTTTGAGGTTGAGCTCCAGGTAAACCTTGTCATCGCCGGTGTATTCGAGCATGACCCGGATGGCCTGCCGCAGGCGGTACCGGTCCTCGTCCGGCTGGTCGGTTTCAACCATCCGAACCAGTACTCCGGATTCCCGGTTTCCGTTGGAGGGTGCGGCGGGAGATGGGGTAGGCGCGGGCTTGCTGCCGTTTGACCGCGGACTTTTGGCGCCGTTGCCGGGGCTCGGGGCCGCCGGTTTGCTTGCGGACTGCGGCGCAACCTGGCTCGCTGATACCATGGGAGCGTTTTCGGGCAGCTCGTACTCCTGGGCATCGTAGCAGGCGATGGAGAAGTCGTCACCGCGTATCTGAAGGCGGCCCGTTACGCGTGCCACGCGGCCCTGTTGCCAGACGTGCGCCGTCTTTTCCAGCGAGTCGGGCCAGACCATCGCCTCCACTTGTCCGCCCACCATGGCCAGGTCGACCCGCAGGAACTTGCGATTGTCCCGGGTGTAGCGTTCGGTGACGGCGGCGATGTGCCCCAGCAGGGTCACCGTGCTGCTGAGCATCTCTTCGTCCAACTGGTCCACCGAGTTGTAGGCGTCGCCCGGGGTGATGGCCGCCAGCGCCAGCAGTGGGTTGTACGACAGCGCGACCCCGAGGTACTCCTTTTCCAGGTTGGCTTTTTCCTGGGGGGTGTAGTCGGCGTGGGACGTGTCCAGCTCCAGCAGCGTGCCGCCGGCGCCGCTGTCCATCTCCTCGCCGAACATGCCGAACTGTCCGGAGTTGCGGTTCCGCGTTTCCTGTTGCGCCAGCGCCCATATGCGGTCCAGGTTGCCGATCACCGTTGCCCGGGGCTCCAGCGAATCGAAGGACCCGGCCTTGGCCAGTCCTTCCAGGGTTCGCCGGTTCAGGCCGGAAACGTCCACCCGCCGGCAGAAATCGGTGATCGACGCGTAGGGTCCCTTGGCAACGCGCTCGGTAACGATCGGAGTGATGGCGCCCTCGCCCACGGTCTTGATGGCAGCCAGCCCGATGCGCAGTTTGCCGCTTTGGGTGCGGTCGCCCGGCGTGTCAATGGTGTAATGGACGCCGGAGCCATTCACGTCGGGCAACTCGATCCCGATGCCCATGCGCGTGCACTCGTTGATCGAGGCCACATAACGGTCGCCGTGATCCAGCCGGCAGTTGAGCACCGAGGCCATGTACTCCAGCGGGTAATGGGTCTTGAAGTAAGCGGTCCAGTAGGAGATAAGCCCGTAGCTCACGCTGTGGGCCTTGTTGAAGGCGTACCCGGCGAAGGGCTCGATCAGGTTGAAGATCTCCGCGCCCATCTGCTGGCTGTAGCCCTGCTGCACCGCGCCGGACACAAACCGTTCGCGCTCTTCGGCCATCAGCTCGGGAATCTTCTTTCCCATGGCCTTGCGGACGGTGTCGGCTTCGCCCAGGGAATAGCCGGCGAAGTTTTGCAGGACGTGCAGCACCTGGTCCTGGTACACGATCACGCCGTAGGTCTCATCCAGCAACTCCTGCATGCTGGGGTGCGGATACGTGACCTGCTCCTTGCCGTGCTTCGAACGGATAAACCGGTCGATGTGTTCCATTGGGCCTGGGCGGTAGAGGGCGATCATTGCCGCGATGTCGCCCAGGTCGGACGGCTTCAGTTCCTTGATGTACCGCTGCATGCCGGCGCTTTCCAGTTGGAACAGGTCGGTGGTGTTGCCGGTGCCCAGCAGCTCGTACGTGGCTTCGTCGTCCAGCGTCAGCCGGCTGAGGTCGATGCGGATGCCGCGTTCCTCGTCCAGCAGCTTGATGGTGCGATCCAGGATGGTGAGGTTGGTCAGGCCCAGGAAGTCCATCTTGAGGAGGCCCAGCTTGGCCACCGGGTCCATGGAATACTGGGTCATCATCACCGGGCTGTTCTCGTCCCCCCGGGATGGACGCTGCAGCGGCACCGTTTCCGTCAGGGGCTCGTCAGCAATCAGCACGCCCGCAGCATGGGTGCTGACGTGGTGGACGATGCCTTCCAGTGCCTGGGCGTTGTCCACCAGATCCCGGATCGCCGGGTCGCGCGCGTAGGTGTCCGACATTTCGGGGTTGGCGGTCATGGCGTCCGCGATGGTTCGGGACTTGAAGGGAACCATCCGGGCGATGCGGTCGACGTCGCCGTAACTCATGCCCAATCCGCGACCGACGTCGCGCAGGGCGGCCTTGGGCCCCAGGGTTCCAAAGGTAATGATCTGCGCCACCCGATCGCTGCCGTACCGGTCGATGACGTAACGCAGCACCTCATCGCGACGGTCGTCCTGGAAGTCCATGTCGATGTCAGGCATTTCCTTACGCTCGAAGTTCAGGAAACGCTCGAACACCAGGTTGTACCGCATCGGGTCGATATCGGTGATGCCCAGGCAGTACAGCACCACGCTGGCGGCGGCGCTGCCCCGCACGCCGAACAGGATCTGCTGCTTGCGCACGAACGAGATGATGTCCCAGACGACCAGGAAGTAGTTGGCGAAACTGGTTTGCCGCACGACCTCCAACTCGTACTCCATGCGGGCGCGGGCAGCATCGTTGTTGATCCCGTACCGCAGGTTGAAACCTTCCCAGCAGATGCGCGCCAGGTAGTCGTCCGCGTCCTCGTTGTTGGGAGTCGGATACCGGGGCAGGTGCATCTGCCCGAACCCCAGCGACACGTTGCACTGCTGCGCCACCTCGCCGGTGATGTCGACGGCCTTCGGGAAATCGTGGAACAGCGTGGCCATCTCGTCGGCGGACCTGATGTAGTAGGACGAATCCTCCATCCGCAGGCGTTTGTCATCCATCACGTTGGTGCCCGTTTGGATGCAGATGTACACGTCCTGGTACTGGTAGTCGGACTGGCGGACGTAATGGGCGTCGTTGGTTACCAGCAGGGGAACGCCGGTTTCCCGGTTCAGGCGAGCCAGGCCGTCGTTGATCCGGGGCAACTGCTCGATATGCTCGTGCCGCTGCAATTCCAGGAAGTAGTTCTCACCGAATAACTCGCGATACCAGCCGACCATTTGCTTGGCGTCCTGGAAGTTGCCGTCGGCCAGCAGGGTCGGCACCTCGGCGGAGGGACACCCGGACAGGCAGATCAACCCGCTGCGGTGCCGATCGATCAACTCCTTGTCGATGCGGGGCCGGTAATGGAAACCTTCCAGGTGGGAGAGGGTCACCAGCTGCAGGAGGTTGCGGTACCCGGTGTTGTCCTTGGCGATGAGCACCAGGTGGTTGGCGGTGCGCTCGTTGGGAGTGCGGTCGTGCCGGCTGCCGTGGGCGACGTAGAACTCGCAGCCGATGATCGGCTTGATACCCGCTTCTTTGCACTCCGAGTAGAAATCGACCACGCCGTAGAGCGAACCGTGGTCGGTGATGCTCATGGCGTCCATGCTCAGTTCGCGGGTCCGGTTCACCAGATCCGGGATTCGACTGATGCCATCGAGCATGCTGTATTCGGTGTGTGTATGCAGGTGGGTGAACACGATTCAGAACCTGTTATTGGTCAAGGATTGAAGATATGGTGGGTAGGGAATGATAGCAGGGGACGGCGCCGGGTGCCATGTCCCGGCGATGTATTGGCCCGTCCCGAAGCAACGGCGTAATCGGGCAAACATTGGCCCGCCCCTTTTACAGGAGGCGGGCCGAGGCGCCAGGAGAATGCGATGGCATCAACCCGGAACTTCGATCTTCTCCGTCACCACGCGGGTCACGCCCCAGCCGGCCAGCCAGGCGGAGTGGCGGCCGTCTCCCCCGGCTACCACCACGACGATGTCGTCCGCCTGGGGCGCTATCGGCACCATGGTATTCGGGTCGTCGTCGTCAACCCAATCCGGGTAGTTGCGGTTGCCCCAGTGTCCCAGTCCGGAAAGATCGGAGATCGACATCCTCGCGTTTTCGAACACGTACTCCCGAACGTCCTGCTTGGTGAACCCGTCCGCCGCGATTTCCGCCGCGTGCTCCGGGCTCAGCACCAGCGTCACCTGCGCACCGGTCCCGATCTGGTAGTAATTGGAGAAGCCGGTGGCCCGGGTCCCCTGAACCAGCGTGTGGAGCACGTCAGTCCCGGTGGAAACCGTGGTTTCCATGATCGGGTAGAAGCCCCTGATGGCGTGGAGGGTCACCATGCTGTCTTCGGGATCGAGCCCCATCTCCACATGCCTGGGTTCCCACGGGCTGCGCGACTCGTTCTCCGCGAAGCAGAAAGAGTACCTGCCAGGCATGGCCAGCGTGGCCTTGTCCATGTCGCCGATGATGAGCCCGGCCACGTTGCGCACGAACAGGCGCAGCGCCCGGCCGATGGTCGCGTTGGCCCGGTACCCTGGCCCGAACGCCCCGGAATCGCCGTTGATGCCCAGGCGCTCGGCAATGGGGCCGTTCACGATCACCACCGGCGCGGCGCCGCCCGTGGTGGCCTGGCACCCGGCCAGGTTGAACGACGTTTGCAGGGCCGCTTTGACGCACGCCACCACCACCGGAAAATACTCGGGCCGGCACCCGGCCATCACCGCGTTGATCGCGACCTTCTCGATGGTGACCCCCGAGTTGGACGGTTGCGCGATCCCCAGGGACAGCGACGGGTCCTCGCCCCAAGGCCCGAGCATGCGCTGGACCGCATCTTCCGTGGCCGGTACCACGGGCATGCCGTCGGTCCATCCCTGCTCTTCGTAGTAGTCCTGGATCGCGTCGTAGGTATCAGAGACGGTGATGCGGCGCGAGTTCAAGGCTCGACTGTTGGTTGTCATAAATTCACTCTACCGGGTTTTGTGCTTGTGGGTTCGTACGACTGTTCAGCAATGCGTGGACGCCGAAGTGGTCGGATAGTTTCGCGCCATCGTGCGTCAAGTTATCAAGCGTGCCCAGGGAGGCAGCGGATAATTCGCCGCTCACGGCGATGTGGTCGATGGCTCTCCTACCCCGCAGTCCCAGGCCAGCTGTGATTATAGTCAGCCCGGGCGGCTGGCCGGCTAGCATTGTGGTCTGCAATTCGGCGCGCACCGGTTGGGAAAGGGGCGGGTACGGATTCCTGCGCTGCCCGAGTTGCTGATTGAAGTCGCCAATCATGATGAGCTGCGTCGGCGTTCTACTTTTCAGGATCATGGAAAGCCCGCGCAGATACGACGCGTGTTCCTGCCAGGCAATGCGGTTTTTGTTGCCGACGTTCACGTTCGCGTTGTGATAGGGAATGCAGACTCCGATGACCGTGACACGGCCGATTGAAGTCTCGGTGCTACCAGAAATGAATCTCCCTGGAGGCAATTCAGCGTTACCTAGTTCGTCAGCGTCGGCCCACCCTTCCCTGGACCAGAGTGCAACCTTGCGGCGGTTGTTTGCGGTCAGTTTGCCCTGCTCTGGTCCGGCCGCGATCACACGCCCGTCCCATGCTGCCAGCAGCCTGAGATCCGTTTCCGTGAGGCAAACGATGTCCGGGTTATGGCTCTCGATCCGGCGCAAAATTTCTGGGCTACGCGCCGAAGCGGGCGTAGCCCATTCAACATTCCAGTTGACCACACTCAATGACATCGGGTGTGGCTGGCTCTCGTGGCCGGAGTTACTTCCCGTTGGTCAGCATTTCGGCGATCCGGCCGGCGTAGTCGTGCGCCAGTTGCTGCACGTCCGGTATTGACCGTGAAGCCAGCGGGCTGGGCAGAGCCAGGATCTGGACGCCGGGCATTCCCAGGGAGGAGGCGCGGGCGTGCGCGGCCCGGGTGAAACTCTCGGTGATTACGCTCACGGACGGGACGCCGCGGGCTTCGGTAACTACTGTGTCGTGGAGACCCCACGCCGTGCAGCTCCCTCAATCCGCGATTCCGTGCACCACCGCATCGCACTGTTCGATCAGTTCTTCGATGGTCTCGTCCGAGCAGGGAGCGCTGAAGGTGAACTTGCGCAGGTATACCACCTTCTCGACGGCATACTCCTCCTCCAGGATGACCTGAAGCTCCTGCAGGAAGTTGTCGGAATGGTATTTGCGGTTTTCCACCAGACCGATGGTCTTGCCGGAGAGGCTGGGCAACCGGTCGGCCGCTGCGCGCTCCTCGGTCTTTTGCTCCGGACGCGGGTCCAGGATCTGGATGGTTGCAGTAGTCATGGTTCCTCCGATTATTCTTTCAACCGCCAATCTCGTGAAAGCGGGATCCAGAGTTTATCCCAGCATCTGATAGTGCTTGCCCTCGGTTTTGATGGCCGGGGCGATGACCATTTCCGTTTTGTGGAAATCGCGGACTGTGTACGCGCCGCACATGCCCATGGCCACTCGCAAGGCGCCGACGAGGTTCTGGGTTCCGTTGGTGACGCTGGACGGCCCGTGCATCAACTGTTTGAGGGACCCCTTGGTGCCGACGTTGATGCGCGTGCCACGGGGCAGTTCGGGGTGGGCGTTCGCCATGCCCCAGTTGTAGCCGCGTCCCGGCGCCTCCGCCGCTTGGGCAAAGGGTGTGCCCAGCATCACTCCGTCAGCGCCGCTGGCCATCGCCTTGCAAACGTCGCCGCCCGTCCGCAGCCCGCCGTCAGTGATCACGCTGACGTACCGCCCGGTGCGCTGGAAGTAGTCCTCCCGGGCCGCCGCGCATTCCAGGGTTGCGGTCACCTGCGGCACGCCAACCCCGGTCACCTCGCGGGTGGTGCAGGCCGCGCCCGGACCCACTCCGACCAGCACGGCGTCAATCCCAGTTTCCATCAACTCGCTGGCCACGCTGTAGCTGACGCAGTTGCCGACCACCACCGGAACATCGAGCGACTCAATCAGCTCGGAAAAAATGAGGCCCCGGTAGCTGCGGGACATGTGCCGAGCGGTGGTTACGGTGGATTGCACCACGATGATATCGGCGCCGGCCTCGACGGCCATCGGGCTCAGACGCTTGGTAGTCTGGGGCGTGAACGCGATGGCAGCGATGGATCCAGTCTGCTTGATTTCCTGGACACGCTCGCCGATGAGGTGATCCTGGACCGGCTGGCTGTAAACTTCTTGCAGGTACTCCGTGACCTCGGCCTGGTCCATGGAGATAATTTCTTCCAGGACCGAATACGGATCTTCGTAGCGCGTGTACAGGCCCTCGCCGTTGAGCACTCCCAGACCGCCCATGTCGTGCATCAGGGTCGCGAATCGGGGAGACACGGATCCGTCCATGGCTGAGGCCATCACTGGGGCGTCGAAAGAGTATTGGCCGATGCTCATTTTTGTGGACGTCATTTCCGGGTTGATTGTGACATCGCCCGGGACGATCGCGACTTCGTCAAAGCCATAGGACCGTTCCAGTTCTTTGAGCAAACGCCTGGCCATTGTGTCACCTCAAAGCTTGCCGTGAAGGATGTCGAACTGTAGTGAGAGGCCGCAACAGCCGTCAACCCAGATGTGGGTTAGACGCGGAAGTTGGACCCGAGAACCATTCCAATTGATCAACAATTGTAGCATTCGGGGGCGCCTTTTTCAGGGCGCCCCCGGTTGATGCGGTTGACGGTGTTTGCGGGATCAGGCCACCGGCAAGGCGGCCATCTCTCCCTTCCTCACCTTGATGCAAACCTTGCCGTCTTCGTCCATATCGACGATCGCGGTGTCCCCTTCCTCGAACCTGCCTCCGAGTAATTCGTCGGACAACCGGTCCTCGACCTCGTTCTGGATCAGGCGGCGCAGCGGTCGCGCTCCCAGTACCGGGTCGAAACCGTTCTCGCCCAGGTACTCCCGGACCGGTTCGGTGAGTTCGATGCTGACCCCGCGTTCCTTCAACTCTTCGCGAACCATGTTCATCATCAGGTCCACGATCTGGTGGATTTCTTCCCGGCTCAGCGCGTGGAACACTATGGTGGCGTCCAACCGGTTCAGGAACTCAGGGCGGAAGAAGCGCTTTACTTCGTCCATCACCTTGTCTTTCATCCGCTCGTACGCTTGATGGTCCGTCTGAGCCTGGTCGGACTTGATGGCGAACCCCAGCGAGGTATCCCGCTTGATCAGGTCGGAGCCCAGGTTGCTGGTCATGACGATGATCGAGTTGCGGAAGTCCACGCGGCGGCCCCGAGCGTCGGTGAGTTGGCCGGCGTCGAAAATCTGCAGCAGGATGTTGAAGATCTCCGGATGCGCCTTCTCAATCTCGTCCAGCAGGATAGCGCAATAGTTCTTCTTGCGAACACCCTCGGTGAGTTGGCCGCCCTCGTCGTAACCGACGTAGCCCGGAGGCGCGCCGATCAGGCGGGCGGTGGTGTGCCGCTCCTGGAACTCGGACATGTCCAACCGGATCATGTTGTCCTCGTGACCGAACAGGAATTCGGCCATGGCCCGAACCAATTCCGTCTTGCCCACTCCGGTGGGGCCAAGGAAAAGGAAGACACCGATGGGATGGCGCGGGTCCTTGAGGCCGGCACGAGCTCGGCGCACCGCCTTGGAGATACCCACGATGGCTTCGTCCTGGCCGATGATCCGCTTGTGCAGTTCCTCTTCCATGCGGAGCAACCGGTCGGTTTCTTCCTGCGCCAGCCGCGTTACCGGGATGCCGGTCCACATGCTGACCACCTCGGCGATGTCGTCCTCGGTGACCTGCGTGCGTTCCTTACTCCGGTCGGCTTTCCACTCGCGCTCCATGTCGCCCACGTTCTCGGACAGATGGAGCTCACGGTCGCGCAACTCGGCGGCAACTTCGTACTGCTGCGAGGCGATGGCTTCGTCCTTTTCCTTGCGCACGCGCTCGAGGACTTCCATCGCGTCCTTGACTTCCTGTGGGGCGTGGCTGCCGCGCAGGCGAACCCGCGAGCCGGCTTCGTCCAGCAGGTCGATGGCCTTGTCGGGCAGGAAGCGGTCGGGGATGTACCGGGTCGACAGCGTGGCCGCGGCCCGCACTGCGTCCTCGGTGATATCCACGTTGTGGTGATCCTCGTACTGGCCCTTCACGCCGCGCAGGATGTCCACGGTCATTTCGGCGTCGGGCTCTTCAACCCGTACAGGTTGCAGTCGTCGCTCGAGGGCCGGGTCGCGCTCCACGTACTTGCGGTAGTCGTCCAGTGTGGTCGCGCCAATGCACTGGATCTCGCCGCGGGCCAGTGACGGCTTCAGGATGTTGGATGCATCCACGGCGCCTTCAGCGGCTCCGGCCCCGACCAGTGTATGGATTTCGTCGATGAACAGGACGCAGTTGCCGGAGGTCTTGATCTCTTCGATGACCTTCTTCAGCCGCTCCTCGAACTCGCCCCGGTACTTGGTGCCAGCAACCAGAGCGCCCATGTCGAGCGTGACCAGTCGCTTGCCCTGCAGCGTGTCGGGCACGTCTCCCGAGGAGATCTGCTGGGCCATCGCTTCCACGATGGCGGTCTTGCCCACGCCGGGTTCACCGACCAGGACCGGGTTGTTCTTGGTTCGGCGACTCAGTATCTGGGTCACTCGCTCGATCTCTGTGTCACGGCCGATGACCGGGTCCAACTTGCCGCCGAGGGCCGCGTTGGTCAGGTCGACGCCCAACTGGTCGAGCGTGGGGGTGCGAGTGCTGGACCGGCTGCTGCTGGTCCCGCTGCCGGTACCGGAGTTGCTGAGGATGCGGTGGGTCTCGGCGCGAACCTTTTCCAGGTTGACGCCCAAGCTTTCGAGGACGCCGGCGGCTACGCCTTCGCCCTCCCGCAAGAGGCCGATCAGCAAGTGCTCCGTGCCTATATAGGTATGGTTCATCCTTCGGGCTTCATCAACCGCCAACTCGACGACCTTCTTGGCCCGGGGGGTGAGACCGATCTCGCCCTGAGCCGGCCGCTCGCCGCGTCCGATGATGAACTCGACCGCCGAGCGCACCTTGGTCAGGTCAACGCTCAACCCGGACAGCACTCGAGCGGCGACGCCCTCGGTCTCCCGTACCAGGCCGAGCAGGATGTGCTCGGTCCCGATGTAGTTGTGGTTGAACCGCTGCGCTTCTTCTTGGGCCAGGGACAAAACCCGCCGTGCCCGCTCTGAGAACTTCTCGAATCTGCTGCCCATGAGACTCTCCTGGGTTGAGGTCGGACCAGCCAGTGCGTGCTGGTCGTGCCATTTTACCGCATTCGGGCAAAAATAAAAGCGGCTGTGCCACCGAATCGTTACGGTGAAGCCGCTTGGTTGATGTATCAACCTATCGCGTTACGTGGCCTACAATCGCCTGCGAAGCCTTGATTTGCCATCACGCCCACCCCTACCGTCCTTAGGGATTGGTACTTTCCGGCGGTGACCTATTTTCCCACTCCGTTACCAGAGCAGTATCGTGGGCGCTGGGGCGTTTCACTTCCGTGTTCGGGATGGGTACGGGTGGGGCCACCCCGCTTGAACCACCAGAAAGTAACTGTGTGAATTATTGCGCATTGTCCGCGATTTTGCAAGGGTGTCGCCAGGGGGAATTTGCGCGGATGCTCGTCCACGGCCGATTCGGGGCCCTATGCTATACTCAAAACGGTGTCTGGGAATCGCTTATCGGGGCCGTTAGCTCAGCTGGCAGAGCACCGGACTTTTAATCCGGGTGTCGTGGGTTCGATCCCCACACGGCCCACCAGCGCACGAAATTTCACGCTCTTTCCCACTGAGATCGCGGTGCACATCAGGCGGCGGCCGGGAAGGAACGGGGCCAATCCGTCCAGGAAACCCCCAATGCCGGAGAACATCGCGCTGAAGCGTGCCACCATCAGAGCGTTCCCGTGCCTCCCCGCGAGTTGATCACAGACTTGGCCAACTGACGATCCGAATGCCTGGCGGATGGGTGCCGGCTCATTCACGACCCAGAGGTCATCGAGGATCGGACACAGCGGGGAGCGTCCTCCGATCCCAGCGGGGCGTGCACGTAAACGCCAACGGGGTCAAGACCAGTCTGATGCCCACCGTCTTCCCGAGCGTGCATCTCGAGGATCGGAGCGGCCTCTTTAACGCTGGCCTTGATGGCCAAAAGTGCCGGGCTATCGACATGGGCAGGGGCTTCGTGATCGACGAACTGGCCCTGGAGGAGTTGCTCCCGGAAACGCCGGGTTACAATAGCAACCACCCCCCGCCGAAGAGCAATGCCTCCCTGGCGGTGTAACTATTTTGGAGTGACCGCCATGGCCGACCGGGTTCCAGAGAAGCCCCGCAGAGCTTCGACCAAAACCGCCGACAACGCCAACGGCGAGGTTAAACTCCTCTCTGGCGGCAACCCCCAGATCGCCAAGGCGGACGGCGACGCCCCCGTACAAGCCTATATTGCCGCCATGCCGGAGTGGAAAAGCGATGTCGGTCGCCGGCTGGATGATCTGATCGTGCGCACCCTGCCGGACGTACGCAAGGCGGTGCGGTGGAACTCTCCCTTCTACGGAGTCGAGGGTCAGGGCTGGTTCCTCAGCTACCACGTATTCACCCGCTACGTGAAGGTCACTTTCCTCAATGGATCCTCGCTGGATCCGCTGCCACCCGTCGAATCCAAGGACAAAGACACGCGCTACTATCATATTCACGAGGACGGCGCGGTCGACGAAGAACTCGTCGAGCATTGGATCCGGCAGGCAGCCGCGATCCCAGGTTGGAAAGGGTTCGACACGCTGTGAAGCATCGTGCGTCGACCCCCCCTTTGTCGAGTAGCCCGCCGGTCACAGGGTCGGTAGCGGCCGAGATTTGCATCAAGGAGTAACCGCAGTGCGCGTGATGGTATTGGTGAAAGCCACCGAGGACAGCGAAGCCGGCATGATGCCATCGACAGAACTCATCGAGGCCATGCTGGCATTCAACGAGGAACTCGTGAATGCCGGTGTGATGCAGGCTGGCGACGGTCTGAAACCTTCTGCACAGGGCAAGCGCGTCGCCTTCGACGGAGCCGCGCGCACCGTGGTCGACGGCCCCTTCCCTGCCGTCGGCGAACTGGTAGCCGGCTTCTGGATCTGGGAAGTGGCGAGCCTGGACGAAGCCGTGGAATGGGTCCGGCGATGCCCGAACCCAATGCCCGGTCCCAGCGAGATAGAGATCCGCCCTCTGTACGAGATGGAGGATTTTGCCGAGGCGATGACTCCCGAACTGGTCGATCAGGAAGAGCGGCTGCGCGAGAGCTCCGGTTCCTGAAGATCCGAACCGGTAGCGCAAGACGCAGGTGATCCCATCTGGTTGCACGTCGGAATCGACGTAATGCCCGCCATCCGATCAGCAACCGCTCAAGACCAGGATGCCGCCATAGACCTGGTGCGCCGGCTCCTGACCGAACTCGGCGGAACCCCGGCGCCGGCAGAAGCCATGGCTGCAGTGTTCGGCCGATTCGCTGACGACGGGCCAGCGGGGTTCGTCGCCTTGGCCGAGGACGCCGGTCGCTTCGTCGCCGTCTGCACCGTGTCCTTCGTGGAGGCGCTGCGCAGCATCGGCCGCTACGCCATCATTCAAGAGATGTACGTCGACCCCAGCGTGCGCAGTTCCGGCGTCGGCATGGACGTCCTCCGCTTCGCCCTGGAACACGCAGTGTCTCGCGGCTGCGCCATGGTCGAGCTGGGCACTCCGTACCATGGCGAGAGGCAGATCCAGTTCTACCAGCGCGCCGGCTTCACCAACGTCGGCGCGCGCCTGCGCTGGCGGCCGTAACTCGACCCGTGCCAGCCAGACTCATCCTCGTCCGCCATTGCGAGGCGGCGGGCCAGGAACCCGACGCGCCGCTCACTGTTGACGGCCAGCGACAGGCCCGGGAATTGGCGGCCTTCCTGTCCACCCTTCCCGTCGATGCAGTCGTCGCCAGCGCCTACCTGCGGGCCTGCCAGACTGCCCAACCCCTGGCGGATCACTTGCATCTTCGGATCGAAGTCGATCCCCGTCTCAACGAACGCATCCTGTCGCCGGCTCCAATCGACACCTGGCGCGAGGTGGTGCGCGATTCCTTCGCCGACCCCGACCTGAGGGCACCCGGTGGCGAATCCGCTGACGACGTGCTGCTGCGCGCTTGGTCCGTCTTGAATGAGCTGCTGGCAGGCTCCCCGGAACTCCCGGTAGTCGTCACCCACGGCAACCTGCTGGCCCTGGTTCTCCATTCGATTGATCCCGGGTTCGGCTATGCAGGCTGGGAAAACCTGTCCAACCCCGATGTGTATCGAGTAGACGACAGCGGCGATGGGGATGTCAGCTTTCTACGCCTTTGGGGCCTGTCGATCCTGCACTGACAGGGCTGGTGCAAAGTCGCCGTATAGCCATTTACCGCTCATCCTGAGCTTGTCGAAGGATGCTTCTGGCAAATCGGAGGATGGTTCGACAGGCTCACCATGAGCGGATGAAACGACTTTGCACAGGCCCTGCTGCTGCACTGATCGTTCGGTTGCGCCCGTTTGCCAGCCCATATAAAGTGGGCCGGAGCAGTAAGCCAGACATCGAAAATCCACCAAAAGGAGGCACACCATGGCCAGGTTGGAAGGTAAAGTCGCCCTCATCAGCGGCGGCGCTCGCGGTCAGGGCGCCATCGAAGCGCGCATGTTCGCCGAAGAAGGCGCCAGCGTTGTCATCGGCGATATCCTGGATGATCAGGGTCGCCAGACCCAGGCCGAGCTGCAGGAACTCGGTTACAACGTCACCTACGTGCACCTCGACGTCACCAGCGAGTCCGACTGGGAGGCGGCAGTGCAGTCGGCCGTGGACACCTACGGCAAGCTGGATGTGCTCCTGAACAACGCGGGCATCCTGATCCGCAAGAACATCGAGGAGACCACGGAAGACGACTGGGACCGCATCTTCGCCGTCAACGCCAAGGGCGTCTTCCTGGGCACGAAGGCGGCCATACCGGCCATGCGTGAAGCCGGCGGCGGCTCCATCATCAACATCTCCTCCACCGCCGGCCTGGTCGGCAGCCCCAACGGTTCGGCCAGTTACACCGCCACCAAGGGCGCGGTCCGGCTGTTCACCAAGTCCACGGCCATCCAGCACGCCCGGGAAGGTATCCGCTGCAACTCCATCCACCCGGGGCCGATCGAAACGGACATGATCGCCGACACGCTGAACGACCCCGCCAACATGGCTCTGCGCATGCAGCGATTGCCCCTGGGTCGCGTCGGCAAGCCCAGCGAGATCGCCTACGGCGCGATCTATCTGGCCTCGGACGAATCGTCCTTCGTCACCGGCTCTGAGGTCGTGATCGACGGCGGGACCACGGCTGCATGACCTGAGCCATCCCCGTCCAACGTTGGCGAAGTACCCCTCCCCGATAATGGGGAGGGGTTTTTAGTGCGCAGATTTGGGTATTGATTGTGTTGACATAGAAGAAATTTAATTATAAACGTTAAGCAGATATCGTTGCCAATGAACGCTGCGCTAAGGAGGCCTGTTATGCCAACGATCAATGCGAAACGTCAACGGGATGTGTCTGTGTTCGTGCTTCTGTTTCTCGCGCTGTTGCTGGTTCTTGCGTGCGCGCCGACCGCGCCGTCGGGAGCGGCGGCGCCTGCACCAGCCCCGGCAATTGACCGGGAGGAACTCCGGGCCGTGGTCCAGGAGGCGGTGGCCGAGTCGTCGTCGGACGCGGTTACTGCCCAGGAAGTTGAGCAGCTGGTGAACCGGGCTGTCGCACAGTCCGCATCCGAATCCGTGTCCTCCGAGGCACTGGAGACCACCGTGCCCCGAGCCGTGGCTGACGCTCTCGCCGAGCAGAACGCTGGACAATCTGGCGCGGGCTCCGACGCCCGGCAGGCGCTCGGAACACCGGACGAAGTGGAGTCTTTCGAGCTGACCGACGTGGCCGGACGCACGGTCACGATTGAGGGACCGATCGAACGCATCATCCTGGGTGAGGCCCGCCAGATCTACATCGTCGCGGCTCTCCAGCCGGGAAATCCTTTCAACAAGATCATCGGTTGGCGCGATGACCTCCGACGGTTTGACGGCGATACTTATGTCAAATATATGGAGATATTCCCGGAAGTCGAAAGCATTGCCGAATTCGGCAGTCCTTATAGCGGCGAGTTCAGCGTCGAGCATGCCATCGCGCTCGACGCCGACGTCGTGACCCTCAACCTCGGCGGCCTGGAAAGGGCGCGTGAAGCCGGCATGCTCGAGCAACTGGACGAGGTTGGCATTCCAGTGGTCGTGATCGACTATCGCCAGGAACCGCTGGAAAATACCGTGCCCAGCACCTACCTGCTCGGCCGCCTCCTGGGCGAGGAAGAACGGGCGCAGGAGGTGGTGGACTTCTACCTGCAACAGGTCAACCCGGTCTATTCCCGCATCGCTCAGCTTGAGGAAGAAAAACCCGTCGTTTTCATGGACACCGCGGCCGGGATCCAGACCGCGGAAATCTGTTGCCGGACCTTCGGCCAGGCCAACCTTGGCCTGCTGGTGGAGCGTGCTGGCGGCGTCAATCTAGGATCCGATCTGGTCCCAGGTTGGAGCGGCGAGGTCAATCCGGAGCAAATCATCGTCGCCGACCCTGACGTCATCATCGGGACCGGATCCAACTGGTTCCCCTATAGCCCAGACGGCGATTTCGTGAGCCTGGGTTATTTCACCGAGACGGCCGATGCCCGCGGCAGGTTGCAGAAGCTGGGGCGTGAGCGACCGGGCTGGAGCGAGTTGCAAGCCGTCAAAACCGGCCGTCACCACACTGTCTGGCACCAGTTCTACAACTCCCCCTACCACTTTGTTGTGCTGCAGCAGTTCGCCAAGTGGTTCTATCCGGAGACCTTCGCTGACATCGACCCCGTGGCCAATTTTGCCGAATTCCACGACAAGTTCCTGCCCATCGAATACAGCGGAATTTTCTGGGTCACCAACCAGGAATGATGGGTCGCCCCTACAGACAGCCTGGCGCCCATCCTGAAGAGGTGTGGCGATGAACCACGCAGTCCAGACGTCGCCGGAGAGCGCCAGCGCAATCTCCGGCCGGCGCATCTACCGCCAGATCACGGGACGGAAGTATCTCGTGTTGGGGGCGCTCACGGCCCTGCTGGCGTTCACGCTTATCCTTGACATTTCTCTCGGCCCAGCCCGACTGGGCCTGCTGGAGGTGGCCTCCGCGATCCTTCGCCCCGGCGCCGCCGAGGTGACCACTCGTGTCATTGTCTGGGACATCCGGATGCCAATGGCTTTGATGGCCGTGGTGGTGGGCGCCGCCCTGGCTGTGGCCGGCGCCGAGATGCAAACCATCCTGAACAACCCACTGGCCAGTCCCTTCACCCTCGGCATATCCGCTGCGGCCGGGTTCGGCGCCGCTTTGGCCCTGGTACTGGGCGTGAGCGTCATCCCCTTCGCCGGCGTGTTCCTGGTATCGGTGAACGCCTTTGTGTTCGCCATGCTGGCCTCCCTCACCATCTACCTGTTGAGCACCTTGCGCGGTGTGACCATCGAAACGATGGTGCTGCTGGGCATCGCCCTGGTGTTCCTGTTCAGCTCGCTGTTGGCTCTGCTCCAGTACATCGCGTCCGAGCAGGCGCTGCAGCAGGTGGTGTTCTGGACCCTGGGCAGCCTCGTCAAGGCCACCTGGCCCAAAATCGGGATCGCGTTCGTCGTGCTGGGAGTAACCGTGCCGGTGTTCGTCCGCCAGGTGTGGAGGCTGACCGCCCTGCGTTTGGGCGAGGAAAAAGCTCTCAGCCTGGGCATCAACGTGCGGGCGCTGCGGTTGCACGTACTGGTTTCGGTGTCGGTTTTGGCCGCCGTCGCCGTTGCATTCGTGGGCACCATCGGTTTCGTGGGACTGGTGGGCCCTCATGTCGCCCGCATGCTGGTCGGAGAAGACCAGCGATTCTTCCTGCCCACGTCGGCCATCGCTGGCGCACTGTTGCTCTCCGCCGCTTCCATAGTCAGCAAGTCGATAACCCCGGGCGCACTCTTCCCCATCGGCATCGTCACGTCATTGGTTGGCGTGCCGTTCTTCCTGAGCCTGATCCTGACCCGGCGGAGGCAGCTATGGTAAACCGGCTGACCGTGGACGACCTCTCCTTCAGTTATGGGTCAACTCCAATCCTGAAGGGAATTTCCATCAGCGATGTCGCGCCCGGGTGTATCACCGCCGTGATCGGCCCCAACGCGGCCGGCAAGACCACGCTCTTCAAGTGCCTGGCCGGCTTGCTGAAACCGCGCGGAAGCATCCGACTGGATGATGCCGAGCTGCGCGAAATGGGGGGCGCCAACGTTACGCGTCGGGTCGGCTATCTGCCCCAGGAAGGTCCCGTGAACGCGGTGCTGACGGTGTTCGAAGCGTTGCTCCTGGCACGCAAGCACACGATGTCCTGGCGGGTGAGCGACGACGACCTCGCCGTAGCCGGACAGGTCCTGCGAGATCTGGATATTGAGCACCTGTCGCTGCGGTATCTGAACGAGTTGAGCGGCGGGCAGAAGCAGATGGTCTCCATCGCCCAGGTGCTGGCGCGAGACCCCCAGGTGATGCTGCTGGACGAGCCGACCAGCAACCTCGACCTGCAACGTCAGCTGGAGGTGCTCGACCTCCTTCGCTCGGTCACCGCCGTTCGGGGCATGATCACCCTGATCTCCCTTCACGATCTCAACCTGGCCGCGCGATTCGCCGACCATTTCGTGGTCATGACCGAAGGCAAGATCTACGCTTCTGGAGATGCGGCCTGCGTTCTGACGCCCGGCATGCTCCGCGATGTCTATCAGGTCAACGCCAGCGTTCGCGTCGATGACGACGGCATCACGCAGGTGACGCCCATCAGTTCGGCCCGGACAAAGAACGGGGCGGTGGCGTCTGCTTCGCGCTTACCCAGTTTGGACTGAGTTGTCATTGTGAGCGAAGCCTGGCAATCTCGTTGCCGGTGAAGTGGTCGCTGTGGCAACGAGATCGCCGCGTCGCTGCGCTCCTCGCGATGACAAACTGGGTACGCGCAGGGCGTCCGCTTCTTGACGTTCGGCCCGATTGCCTTCAATATCAAGCCCGCCGGAACCGGCATTCCTGGACTGACAAAGCGCTCCGTGAGGCTTCGAGGAGAATTTCCAATGGCTACCGTCATCGACACCCACTGCCACGCCTCGCCCTACTGGTTCGAGCCGGTGGAAATCCTCATCGATGAGATGGAGCGCGCCGGCGTTGACCAGGCGGTCCTGACCCAGTTCTTCGGCGTGTTCGACAACAGCTATCTGATTGAGGCCGTCAAGCGCTTCCCCGGCCGTTTCGCCGTCATCGCCATCGCCGACCATACTCAGCCCGACGCCGTTGACCGGGTGGCCGAGCTCAAGGACCAGGGCGCGGATGGCCTGCGGT
This sequence comes from SAR202 cluster bacterium bin87, assembly GCA_002238825.1. Taxonomy (GTDB): domain Bacteria; phylum Chloroflexota; class Dehalococcoidia; order Lucifugimonadales; family UBA3495; genus Bin87. The sequence continues at coordinate 141,847 of MPNC01000001.1, forward strand.
TCCAGTGCTCCTGGCGATCCCCCGGCGATGACCCGTTGGCCCTCTGGCGCAAGTGCGCCGAACTGGGCGTGGTCGCCAGTGTCATGGGTCCGGCGGAACACTACGCTGCGCCCGAGTTCGAGGAGATAATCCGCGAACTGCCCAATCTGAACATCGTGATCGAGCACCTGGCCGGCGTCGGCGCGTTCTGGGGCCCGGGCCGCTCGGACACGGAAATTCCCATGGACGCCTACCGCCGGTCGCTGGAGTTGTCGAAGTACCCCAACGTGTACATGAAGATACCGGGCCTGGGTGAGTTCTGCCCGCGTCCCCAACCCTTCCGTCAGCCGATCCCCTTCGACAACATCCCGCCGCTTATCGAAATGGCAGTTGAGGCCTTCGGCGGCGACCGCCTCATGTGGGGCAGCGACTTCCCGCCCTCGGCCAACCGGGAGGGCTATCGCAACGCCCTGCGCTTCCCCATGGAGCTGATCGATTATCCCAACACGGAGGCGCGGGACATGGTCTTCGGCGGCACCGCGGCGAACCTCTGGGAGTTTCGTTAGGCGGGCATTACTCTGTTGGCACAATCATGTTGGGGGCGACTGATCATTCGCCCCTACCCATCACAGGAGGCGTCACAATGCCACGATTTGCAGTTGATCTGAACACCGCAGACGGTCGCGCCAAGGTCGGCGGCCAACCGTGGCGCGTGGCTCCCGGCCTCGTGCCCGGCGAGCCCAACGAGGGACTGACCGCTCAAATCCTCGCCACGCCGGCCCGCCTGGCCGATTTCGATGACTCCGGATGGGACATCTGCGACAACGTCCGCCAGAGCCTGTCCGTAGGCTTCACCTTCGCCTGGTACAGAATCGCCGTCACCCTTCCCGAAACCATCGACGGTGTGAGCGTCGCCGGCTCCCGCGTCTGGTTCGAGACCAACTTCGACAACTACGGTGAAGTCTGGGTCAACGGCGAGATCGACCGTGCCTACGGCAGCATCGTCGGCCTGAACACGCCGCACCGCGTGGAAATCGCCGAGGTCGGCGAGCCCGGCTCCCAGTACGTCATTGCTTGCCTCTGTCTGAACGGCCCGCTGGCCGCGCCGCGCGGCGGCATCTTCATGCGCTTCGCCACCCTGGCCTTCGAGGCGACGGACAACTAAAGCCGCAGAACGCTATGCTACGATTACAGGGGTGGGTTATACGATCGGCCCCTGTTGATTGCGCGTACGGGAGGCCCTGTGATGGCGAACTGGCAGCACTGCTCCGCGGTGGAACTCGACGCTGGAGGGTACGACGGACTGTGGGTATTCACGGGAACGGACCTCCCGTTGTACCGGCTTTACGAGCACCTAGCCTCTGGTGGCACCGTAGGTAGTTTCGCCGAGCAGCACAGCGTGGATGCCCAGCAGGCGGCGTACGTGTTGGAATACGAAGCCGAGGGTTTTCGCTCGGACCTGCTCATCCGTCCGGATGGCGCGGGGGAAATTGCTCCAATTCCCGCCATAGAACCGACCGGCGACGAGATACCCGATTGGGGCAGTTGCACGGTGGTAGCACGAGCTGCTGGCAAAGTCAGCGGAGCGTGGGTATTCACCGACAGTCGCTTGCCGCTGAGGGCGATGTACTCCGAGTTGGCGGCCGGCACGACGATTGACGAATTTGTGGATTGGTACTACGGGAGCAAGGCCAAAGTGGTAGCCGTGCTGGAGCATGAGGCGAAGGCTTTACGTACGGAAATACCGACTGCCCATGCTCACACTGCTTGACCACAGTGTTCCCCAACCCTTGCGAGCATACCTGCCGGCCCACACCGTTCACACTGCCGAGCAACTGGGATGGGATCGCTTGCCCGATGGTGAGGTGATCACACTGGCGGAGGAAGCGGGGTACGAGTTACCGATCACCTGCGACAAGGGCATCCGTTACCAACAAAATTTAGTCGGCAGAAACCTCTCGGTTCTTGTGTTGATGTATAACAACTGGCGGTTGATCCGCGCCAGGGTTGATGCCATCACCGCTTCCATTAACGAAATGGGGGCTGGCGAACTTCGGGAGGTCACCATCATTTAGGGGCGGGTCCACGACCCGCCCCAATGCTTTCTCCGCGAGCGACCGAGCCGCTTACGAAAGGTGCTGCCCGTAGAACTGGAAGATGCGCGGCCAGGCGGCGTTGGACGCTTCCACCGCGTAGCTGGGCCGGTCGACCGCAACGAACCCATGGCCGGCGTTGGGATAGATCTCGTACTCCCACGACTTGCCGGCGGCCTTGATGGCCGCGTCGGTGGCCTTCACTTCGTCGACTGAGGGTCGTGCGTCATCCTCGCCGAAAATACCCAGCAGCGGACACGACAGGTCGGACACGAACTCAATGGGAGCATGGGGCATGGCTGCCGTGGGAGGCTCGCTGTCCCGCGGGGTCACGCCGCCGCCCCAGCAGTCCACCGCCGCACTCAGGCCCTTGAGCTTGCACGCGGCCAGGAACACCTGGCGTCCGCCGGAGCAGAACCCGATGATGCCCACCTTGCCGTTATAGTTGGACAGGTGACGCAGGTAGCTGATCGCGCCTTCAGCGTCGCCCAGGGTCCGGTCGTCGGGCATGCCGCCCGCCTCGCGGATGCTGTTGCTGTTGGCGACCGGGTCGTCGTGGCCCTCGCGATAGTGCAAATTGGGCATGATGGCGATGTAGCCGTTGTGCGCGAACATGCGGGCCATTTGCTTGCTGGCCTCGTCCCAGCCGGGCATGTGGTGGAACAACATCACCGCCGGAAACGGGCCCTCTCCGAGAGGACGGGCCAGGTAGGCGTTGATGCCGTCGCCGTTGTGTCCTTCTACCCAGATGTGCTCGGCCATCATTCCTTGGTTGGGCATAACGTGGTACCTCCGCTGCGAAAATGGTTTCTTGGTTAGCACATGCGTCCGGCCGGACCCGCGTTTGGCGCAGGTTCCGCGACGCACGAACGAAGATTACTATCGGCCCTGCTGCAAGTCAAACGAGAAGGAGCGTCCATCTAGCACGCACAGCGTTCAGCTAACCCAGTCCCGCCTGCGTCAACAGCGCCCTGAGCATCCGCCCCATCTGCGCCTCGTGATACGACGCGAACGCGGTGAACTCCCGGAGGTTGCGGGCCGCTTCGCGCTCAGGATTAAATCGCTCACCCATGAGCTCGTAGTCGCCCGCCAACTCCCGGTTCCAGATGCGCAACTCGTCCAGCGTCAACTGCGGCTCAAACTGAAAACCGTAAGACACGCCGTAGCGGAACGCCATCGGGAAACGAACGTATCCGCCGTCCCGGCGCAGCATGGTGCCCTCGGCCAGCAGTGTTCCACCGGGCGGGACGGTGAACTGTTCCCCGTGCAGAGTGGGCGCCAGGGGGGTGTTGATCTCGCCAAAGGCAGGATCGGAGCGACCCGCCTCGGTGACGTCAATTTTTCGCAGCCCGAACTGGTACCCACCGGTGGGTGCCACTGCGCCGCCCAACGCCCGCGACAACAGCTGCGCACCCAGGCAAATGCCGACCACCGGCGTCGGTTCCCGGTTGCCCACGTCGCCGGTGGCGGCTGCTCGCAGGTACGCCATCTCCTGTATCAGCGCCGGGTAGTTGTCGTTGGCCGACATCGGGCCACCCAATGCTACGATCAGATCCACGGCAGACAATTCCGGAGCGTCAAATCTGTCGAAGTCTGGAGCGCACGCATACACCGGCACTGTAATCAGATCGAAGCCGGCATCGCGCAATATGACGGTGAAGTTGCCCCCGAGCGTTTCCACAGGATGGTGCTGGATGATCACTGCTCGCTTGGTCATCCGGCGGTTGCTCCTCGGCGTGCCAAATCAGCCAACACCATCCGGTCCGTTGGGAACGCCAGCGGCTCCGGCGGCTCTTCCGGCGCAAACCACTCGACCTGGTCCAGGTCGTCCGAGGCGACGGTTTGCCCTCCTGTAACTGTCCCGTAAAACCAGATGCCGACGGTCAGCGAGGCCGGGTTGTGAAAGTTGGAATGCACCGTGCACACCTCACCAATTCGCACCACCAACCCCGTCTCCTCCTCGAACTCACGACGCGCGGCGTCCCGGATGTCCTCGCCCCACTCGACATAACCGCAGGGGATGCACCACTCCCCGACGTTGCCCCCGGCGGAACGCCGCCCCAGCAAGACTCGTCCCTGCTCGTCCAGCACCACCACTGCGACGCCCACCGCGGGATTGCGAAAGTGGACAAACCCGCACGATGCGCAGGACGGCCGGGGTAGCCCACCTCTAACTTTGGTGTCCAGCGCAGCCCCGCAGCGGGGACAGTAGCGGTAGTCAGGCGAAACGGAGTCCGGCATGAATGCGCTTCAGGTAGCCGCCCGGCCCCGCCGCAGCGCGCGACCCGGCAGCGCCCCCGTGTTTTCGCCCTGCTGGATCACCACTCTGCCGTTGACGATCACGTACTCGATGCCCACCGGGTACTGCTTGGGGTTCTCCTTGGTGGCCAGCGCCTTGACCGTGTCGGGGTTGAACACCACAATGTCGGCCTTGAACCCGTCGCGCAGCAGGCCGCGGTCCGGGATTCCCAACCTCTGCGCCGGGAAGGAAGTCATCTTGCGGATGGCCTCGGGCAGCCGCAGGTGCTTCTCGGCCCGCACGAACTCGGCCAGGACGATGGGGAAGCAGCCGTAGGTTCGCGGGTTGGGATATTCGCCAAACAGTATTGCGTCCGACGCGATCATGCCGTAGGGATGGGACACGAAGGCGTAGAGGGTCTGCGCGTTGGTGCCCAGCCCAACCGTGCTGATGCCCAGGTTCTCGTCCAGCAACAGGTCAAACAGCGTGTCGGCCGGATCCTGCCCGCGCATCTCGGCGATGTCGGTGATGAGCCGGCCGTCGTAGATCTGGTTTTCCGGCTTGGTGAAGTTGGTCAGCCAGTTGTTGTCCAGCCGGCTCGGCGTGATCTCGCGTTTCATACGCGCCCGGTCGTCGGCGTCCTGCAGGGCCGCGATGAGTCGCTCCGGTCCGCCGTCCTTGGCCCAGTGGGGCAACCCGATGGTCGGGGTCGTGCCTGAGTAGGGGTAGGTGTAGCAGTCGAAGGTGCAGTCGATGCCCTCGGCCCGGGCGTCCTCCACCAGACCCAGGTGCCCCAGGTGACTGCCCACGCCGGACACCGATTGCCGGTAGTGAGTCAGGTGGACCGGGATATCGCTGCGCCGGCCGATCTCCACCGCCTCGTGCCATGGCGCCAGGTAACCCTGGCTCAGCAGGCTGGCCCGGGTGTGCGTATGGTAGATGCCGCCCAGCGAGGCTGCCGTTTCGGACAGCGCCACCAGTTCGTCCGTGTCCGCGTAGGCGCCCGGCGGGTAATCCAGGCCCGTGGACAACCCCCACGCGCCCTCTTCCATGGCCTCCCGAACCACCGACTGCATGTCGGCAATCTCGCCGTCGGTGGCATCCCGCTGCTCCCAGCCCACGCTCCAGATGCGCACCGGAGAGTTGCCCAGGATATAGGCCATGTTGATGGCTACCGAGTCGTCGTACTTGCCCAGCAGGTCCGCCACCGTAAGCCAGTCCGCCGGCATGGGCGGATAGCCGTTCAGCCCCGCGTCCAGCCAGATGTACCGGTGCAATTCCTCCTGCGTCCTGAACGGCGCGTGGGAGATGCCGTCGATGCCCACCAGTTCGGTGGTCACGCCCTGCCGGACCTTCGGGTCGTGGTGCGGTTCGCCCAGAATAGTCAACCCGGCGTGGGAATGCAGGTCGACGAACCCGGGGCAAACCACGTGCCCGGTGGCGTCGATTACCCGCGCGGCGTTCTCGCGCAAGTCCGCGTCGTCGCCCCGGTGGATCGTCACCGTATCGCCCGTGACTGCCACCGCCGCACGAAACCCGGGGCTACCCGAGCCGTCAATCACCTGCCCGTTGGAGATCAGTAGGTCTATCATGGTCGGATGATAGCACGTGCTTTGAGGAACGTACGCCATGATGAATCTGTTTTCGCGATGGTTCAGGAGATCGTCAACAGGCGCACAACAACGTGATGCTCCCGAATACAGCGTCCATCCGCCCGGCTTGACCTTTCTGACGGACGTCAGCGTCGGCCGCTGGGTCGAGGACGGGTTTTCGCCACGCTTTTCGACCCTCGGCGCGCTTGTCCCTGACGGTTTCGAGGCCCACGCTCGTGTCTTGCACCCCGCGCTGGACGATGCCTTCGAACCGGTGCAGTGGTCAACGGTGGCGAAGTGGTCCGGTCGCGTCCATCACCCGTTGATGTCCTTCGAGGGCATCTCATCCCCGGTCGACGGGCATGGAGCCGGTGGTCGCCCTTGGCTTGAGGACCCCAATCATGGAAGCATGGAAGAGGAAACGGCAACGGAGTTGGCCGCGTCGCTCTCGCGATTCACCGGAACGCCGCAGCATTGCTATTTCGGCGTGTGGGAAGGTTTCGGTCAGTACTCGGGCGGCGCCGCCATGGTGACTTCCGACGGTCGCGGACGCCCGCTGGGTATTCCCCGCGACATCCGGCGGGCGCGGCGCGTCAGGGGCGTGGGCCGCGACTATCTGCTCTACGCGGGCCGGCTGGAGCAAATCACCGAGTTTTACAGCAACTTCCTGTCCGAACCGCCCAACATCTGGTGGCCAGAGGATCGCGCCTGGTTTGTCGCCACCGACATCGATCTGGACTCAACCTACGTCGGCGGCAACCGGGAGTGCATTGCGGCGTTGTTGGATGACGACACGCTCGAAGCCGTGCCCGCCGATCCCAATGCGTCAATCGGTATGACCGCGGACACAATCAACCTGGGCAATCCAACCTGAATGCGGCCGGGCCGTGCGAACGCCGCCGCGCCCCGTTTATTCCTGGTGCAACGCCAACGGGCTCCGACCGAAATCCTATTCCATGCGGACTTGGTTCAGCAGATCGCGTCCCAGCAGGGAATCCAAGCCGTCGGTGACGGGGTCGGGTTTGGCGATGGAGATTTGGATCTCAAACTCCGGGGTGCTGCCGTCGCTATCGTTGAACGAAAGCACCGCCGGCTCCATATAGTAGAGCAGGATGCCGCCCGAGCTAATGAACTCGGCGGGATTGTCCAGCAGGTCGAACGGGCAATCCAGGTCCGCCGCTGCATCGGGGTGCAGGATGGTGGTGTCCGAGCCCGTATCAACCAGGAAGGTGACATCTCCTCTCAAGCCGAACCGGGGAAGGAAGACACTGCATTCGATGAAAGGCAGACCATCATCAGTGAACCGGCCGGATATCATCCGGTTCGTTTCCGCCATACGGTCGGGATACGCCGGGGTGGGTTGGTTTCTAGCCGTCGCATCACCGAGTGCGGGGAATACCCTCCCGCTTCCCTCAATTTTTTCAGAACTTCCTCGTGGGTTTTGGCCGCTACGATTTTCCAGTTGTCACCGAAAGCAACCCACTGGTCAGGGTACATGGCCAGAAACTCTTTATGATTATCGATCAAGATTTTCGAGCGCGCCGAGTAGTCTTGCAATCCGACCGTTATTTCCTCTGGGGTTTCGGACGGTCGCTGCGGTACGACTGGTTCCCGTGGCGTGATGGCTTCCATGGATCGTTCCCTCTTTGGGCCGGCGAGATACTGGTTCAATTTAGCATTGGCACGATCCAGGCTGCAACGCGCACCGCGTCCGTCCCGGACTCCCGTCTGCTACACTGCCGCTGACCCTGCGGGTCCAACCCATTTGGAGGCACAACATGACTGAACTTGATGACCGCTACGAACGCGGGCAGGAAACCCGGCGCATGTTTGGCGGCGGGCAGATCACCGGCGGCTCGTCTCCCGGCGCATGGGACATCGCGCCCGATCTCGAACGGATTCTCGGCGAGGCCCTCTTCGGCACCATCTGGAAGCGGCCGGCCTTGACGCCCGTGCAGCGCGAGATGATCACCCTGTCGTGCCTGATCGTGATGAACCGCGAGGTCCAGCTCAAGCGGCACCTGGGCAACTCCCTCAACATCGGACTCACCCCGGAGCAGGTGGTGGAGCTGATCATCCACGACACCTGGTACGGCGGCGCGCCGGCCGGCATCCAGGCCCTGACCATCTGCAAGGAGGTATTCGAGGAGCGCGGCGTCGACTTCACGCCAGCCCGCATCCACGACTCCAACGAAGACCCCGACAGCCTGTTCCAGCGTGGCGACGAGTACCGCCGCAACTACATGGGCGGCGGCGGAGGTGCGCGCCCTGCTCCTCCGACCGGGGCGGAGCGCGAACTTGGCCGCGTCACCGGCGAGTACTACTGGGGAGCCACCTGGACACGCCCCGGCCTGGATCTGCCCAGCCGTTGCCTCTGCACCATGACCTGCCTCGCCGCCCTGGGGCGGGAGGGCCCGCTGCGCAGCCACATCCGCGGCGCTCTGAACATCGGTTTCACCCGGGACCAGATCATCGAGGTCTTTGGTCACATGACCCTGTACGCCGGTATCCCCTTCGCCCGCGGCGCCATGGACATCGCCAACGATATCTTCAACAACGGCTAGCCTGAGCGTCGTCGCTCAAACAAACAGTGCAGGGGCGAATGATCATTCGCCCCTACGTGTTTCTGCGACTTGTCCTGCGCTTAGATCCCGTATCCGACTTCCACGCATCCCGGCAGCCAACGCCGGTTGTCGGATCGCAACAACTCCTCGCTGTTGGGCGGGCCGTCCATGCCGGGCAGGTAGCGGAACGGCGCCGGGGCGCCGGGCAGGTCGAGGCCGTGGACAATGGGGTCGATGATGCTCCACGCCAGCTCGATCTCGTCGCTGCGGGTGAATAGCGAAGCGTCGCCTTCCAGCGCGTCCAGCAGGAGCCGCTCGTAGGCGTCCGGAAGTTCCACCCCGGCGAACCCGTCGTGATAGTGGAACTCCAGTGACACCGGCTTCATTTCCAGTTCCGCATCCGGTACCTTGGACTGGAACTCCAGGCGCATCCCTTCGTTGGGCTGTACGCAAATGGAGAGGGTGTTGCCGGGTATGTCCACGTCGTCGGGCACCGGGAAGAGCATGTGCGGCGGCGAACGAAACTGGATGATCATCTCGGTGGTCTTGCGCGACAAGCCCTTCCCAGAACGCAGGTAGAACGGGACCCCGTGCCAGCGCCAATTGTCCACGTACATGCGGAGCGCGGCGTAGGTGGGCGTGTGGGAGCCGGGAGAAACGCCGGGCTCGTAGTGGTAGCCGTCATACTGGCCGATCACCACGTTTTCGCGCACATCCCGCAGCGACATGCGACGCACCGCGCTGAGAGCCTTGACTTTTTCGTTGCGCAACGCGTCGGCGGAGAACGCGTAGGGCGGGTCCATGGTGATCAGCGCCAGCAGTTGCAGCAGGTGGTTCTGGAACATGTCCTTGAGCACGCCGGAGCGGTCATAGTACTCCCCGCGCTCGCCCACAATCACGTCCTCGGCCACGGTGATCTGTACCTGGTCGATGTAGTTCCGGTTCCAGATGGGCTCGAAGATGGAGTTGGCGAACCGGAACACCAGCAGGTTCTGCACCGTCTCCTTGCCCAGGTAGTGGTCAATGCGATAGACCTGTTCCTCACGGAATACGCCGTGGACGTGGCGGTTCAACTGCTGAGCGGTCTGCAGGTCCGATCCGAAGGGCTTTTCGATCACGATGCGCCGCCAACCCTGCAGCTCGTCCGTCATGCCCGCGTCCGACAGGGCGTGGATCACCGGTTCGTACAGCCCGGGAGCCAGCGCGAGGTAGTACAGGCAGTTGAACGTGTCGCTTTGCCTTGACGCGGCCTGCGCGATGTTGTCGTATACCTGCTTCAGCGTCCCCGTGTCGGTGACGTCCGCCGAAACATAGGTAAGTCGACCCGCGAAATCCTCCCATTCCTCGTCACTGGCGTCGTCGATCGAGTCGCGCAGCCGTTTCCGGAACTGATCGTCATCCATCACGTCCCGGGCCATGCCGATGACCCACACATCACCGGGCAGGCGACCTTTCCGGTACAGGCTGAACAGGGCCGGGGCCAGCTTGGTGCGCGTCAGGTTGCCGCTGGCTCCCATGATCACGACGGCGGTTACGCTTCCCCCGCCGTCGTCATCTCGCAGCAGGTTCGGCCCGGACGTCATCATTGCGGGCCCGCCTCGCGGACGGCGTGCCCGCCGAACTGATTGCGCAAGGCCGCCAGCAGGCGGGCGCCGAAAGGCTCATCCTGCCGCGAGCGGAACCGCTGGTACAGCGCGGCGGTGATCGCCGGGGTTGGCACCGCCAACTCCACCGACTCGTTGACCGTCCAGCGCCCTTCGCCGGAGTCGTCCACGTAGGCGGCCAGGCTTTCGAGGCCCGGGTCGTCTTCCAGCGCGCGCACGGCGAGGTCCAGCAGCCACGAACGAACCACGCTGCCGTGCTGCCAGGTCCTGGCGATTGCCGTCAGGTCCAGGTCGAAATCGGCCTGCTTGGCCTGGAGCAGCTCAAACCCCTCCGCATAGGCCTGCATCAGCGCGTACTCCACGCCGTTGTGCACCATCTTGGTGAAGTGGCCGGCACCCGTGGGTCCGACGTGGGAGTAACCCTTATTTTCGGCTGGGGCAAGGGCCTGGAAGATCGGTTCCAGCCGCCGGAAGGCACCCGTATCGCCGCCGACCATCAGGGAGTAGCCTTCGGCCAGTCCCCAGATGCCGCCGCTGGTTCCGGCGTCCAGCAGGTCAATGCCTCGCGTGGCGAGCTTCTCGCCCCGTCGCAGCGTGTCTTTGTAGTTGGCGTTGCCGCCGTCAATGACGGCGTCGCCCGACGCCAGGAGACCCGCTAGTTCATCGATCACGGTGTCGGTCACTGCGCCGGCCGGCAGCATGATCCACACCGCCCGAGGCGCCTCCAACTTGTCCACCAGGTCCGCAACGGACGCCGCCGCGGCCGCGCCGCCGGCTCCGCTGGCGGCTACGGCTTCCGCGTTCTGGTCGTATACGACCAGTTGGTGCCCCGCCAGCAGCAATCGCTGGGTCATATTGGCGCCCATCCGCCCCAGTCCAATCATCCCGAGTTTCAAAATCCTCTTCTCCTTATGGCCCCGACGGGTAGATGCGCAGGCTACTCCGGTCAGGGAATGCTCAATCTATGCAAGTTAGCCCGGTAGTTGGCTGGTATGAATACGGGCCGAGTCACAGGACGTCGATGATGCGCTTGATGCCGCCTGCGGGGTCGGTGCCCAGGTGCACCGACACGGTGCGCCGGCCAAGATCGTCCAGCGCCTGCAGATCCCCAAGCGCTTGCGCGTCGGCCAGGACGCCAAAGCTGAGATCCCAGCCGGGAATCGTGATGTCCGACCGGTGATCCTGGGTGAGCTGCAGGTAAATGCCCGAACCCGGGCCTCCCTTGTGCAGCTGCCCCGTCGAGTGCAGGAAACGCGGCCCGTATCCCATGGTGGTCGCGATCCGGTGCTTCGTCATGACCCGCCGGCGCAGTTGGCGCACCGCGTCGCGTATCGCCTCAGTGTCGGGCAGGTACGCCATGATGGCCAGGTAGTCCCCGGGTTGGCTGGCTTCCAGCAGTCGGGCCAGCTTCACGCCATCGTCCGAGCGCGCGGACGGCAACTTACGGTGCTGCTGCCACTGTTCCAGTACGCTGACGGTGCGGTCCTTGGCACCCTGCACATCGGGCTGGTCAAATGGATGGATGCCCAGCACGTGGCCGGCGATGGCGGTGGCATACTCCCACCGGTAAAACTCGGCGCCCAGATCGTAGGTATCTGCCAGCTCCAGGACCGCTACCGGGTGCCCGGTTTCTTGCAGCCGTTTCACCAGCCTGTCGGGCCCGGTGTTGTCGTCGCTGGCCAGCCGCAGCTGGACAAAGAATCGGTCGTCTCCGTAGCAACTCTCGCCGGGTTCCGGCAAGGGCTCGGCGGCCACGGGGATCACTCCCGTGCGATCCTTCCCAGTGCTTTCCGCCAGGAGCTGCTCCACCCATAGCCCGAAAGGAGCCAGGCTGTCGGTGGAGATCAGCGTGAGCTTGTCCCGCCCCTGCTTGACCATCGTCCCGATCGTGGCTCCCAGCCACCCACCCGGATTGTCCGCGGCGGGACCGTCATCCCCGCAGCGCGTCTGCATTCGCTCCGCCGACGCCAGCAGGCGGCCGAGATCAACCCCGGTCAACGCGGCCGGAACCAACCCAAAGTAGGAGAGCACGGAATAGCGGCCTCCGATGTCCGGGTTGTTCAAAAATGCGCGACGAAAATTCTCCGCGTCCGCCCGCCTGGCAAGCGGCGTTTCGGGATCGGTGACGGCGATGAAATTGTCACCGGCGGTTTCGACGCCCAACGCGGCTTCGACCAGGCCCCGGAAATGCGCGTAGAAAGCCAGGGGCTCAGTGGTGGTGCCCGACTTGGAGGACACCGCGAAGAGCGTGCGCGCCGAGTCTATCTGCTCGGTGGTGGCAGCCACCCAATCCGGAACCGTGCTGTCCAGCGTCAGCATCTTCGGGTAGGCCCCGCCGGACACGGCGGGTCCGATAACCTGGCGAATTACCTCGGGCCCCAGGCTGCTTCCGCCCATCCCCAACAGCGCTATGTGGCGGTACCCGGCCGAGCGGACCGTGTCCGCGAATTCGTGGAGCCTGGGCAGTTCAGACTGCATATCCGTGGGGAGCTCGAGCCAGGCGAGCCGGTCCGAAATCTCGGTCGGGTCATCGCTCCACAAGGTATGATCGTGAGCGCGAAGGCGGGCCGTAACATGGTCTGAATCCAGTTTGGCCGCGGCATGCTCCACCAATCGGGAATAGTCGCCGAGGTGATAGCGTTCGGTCATGGCAACTCCCTCGCCCGGCGTCTGGACGCTATGGGGCGATTTTAGCACACGGAATTTCTCACGCCCGCCGTCGGCGGAACAGCAACCCCACACCCGGCGTATAATTTGCACCAAACTTGGGGAGCCAATGGACGGACATGCCTGATTCTAATACTTCCAGCAACGAATCCGCCTTGCAATCGGGCGTCGCTTTGATCGGTGATCTGCATGTGCACTACCTCGACTGGGGCGGCGGCGGCGAGCCGCTGCTCGCCCTGCACGGGTTGGCCTCTTCCGGCCACTGGTACCGTCGGGTCGCTCCGTTCCTGTCGGACCAATATCGGATCATCGCCCCAGACCAAAGGGGCCACGGCGCGACCACCCAGGCGCCGAACGGTTACGGCTGGCAGACCCTCGCCGAGGACGCCGTCCGGCTGATGGATCATTTCGGCATTTCCCGGGCGCCCGTTCTGGGCCATTCGTGGGGAGGGCACGTGGCCAGCAACCTTGCGATGCGCTTTCCCGACCGGGTGTCCCGCGTGGTGATGATTGACGGTGGTTTCCAGGATGGGGGGCTAATGCCGGAACCCACCTGGGAAGCGTTCCGGCAACGCCTGGCCCCGCGCCTGGTCGCCGGGACACGCGACGAGTACCTGGCTCGCCTCGCCGATAATCTCTCATTCTGCTGGGGTGATGACCTGGAGGAAATCGCTCTCACCATGGTCCACGAAGGCCCCGATGGCCAAATGTACGACAATCTGCGACCTCAGAATCACGCGCAGGTCCTGGAGACCATGTGGAACGAGCCGCCATCAAAGGTGCTTCCCAGGATCACCATCCCGGCGCTGATCGTCGCCGCCGGCCCGCGCGCCGACCGCGCCAACTCCCAGTTCTCACGGCAGCGCGAGGTGATGGTTGCGGCCGCCGAAAGGGCGTTGTCCAACGGGCGAGTCCACTGGATACAGGACACCATCCACGATATTGGTTACCACAAACCCGAGGAATTGGCGTCGGTCGTGCGCGAGTTTGTGTCGGAGGACTAGCGCAACCGGACACAGAAAAGAGCGACCGCAACGGTCGCTCCTTTCAGGTTCGTTTCGACCTTGTCAGTCGGCTGCTGCCGGAGACATTCCGTCCGCGCCAATAACCTCGCCACCCACCGGCGCCACGTCGACACTGGGACCGGACAGCCCGTAGTTGATGGCATAGAGCTGGGCGTAGACGCCACCGGATTCCAGCAACTCATCGTGGGAGCCAACTTCCGCAACTCGGCCGGCATTAAGTACGACTATCTTGTCGGCGTTGCGAATGGTCGATAGCCGGTGCGCAATTACGATCGAGGTCCTGCCCTTCAGGATCCGGTTCAACGCCCGCTGGATCAGCAGTTCGGTGTGGGTATCGATGTTGGCCGTGGCCTCGTCCAGCACCAGGATTCGAGGGTTGCCCACGATGGCCCGGGCGAAGCTGATCAACTGTCGTTGTCCGATGCTGAGGTTGACGCCGCGTTCGGCCAGTTCGGAGTCGTACCCACTGTCGAGTTCCATGATGAAATCATGGGCTCCCACTGCCTTGGACGCCGCGATCATCTCTTCGTCGGTGACGCCTTCGCTCTGGTATACGATGTTTTCCCTGACTGTACCGGAGAAAAGGTAAGGTTCCTGCAGGACCATGCTCATCTGGTGGACCAGGGACTTCCGGGTGACGTCGCGCAGGTCGTGCCCGTCAATGGTTATCGATCCGCCGGTGACATCGGCCGAACGGTGCAGCAGATTGACCAGCGTGCTCTTGCCCGCGCCGGTAGATCCCACCAGGGCAACGTTCTCGCCGGCCTTGATGTGCAGGTTGACGGTCTTTAGGACGTCGGTGCCGGGAATGTAGTGGAAGGTCACGTCGTTGTACTTGATCTCGCCGTCAATCTCCGGCAGTTCAATTGCGTCGGGTTTATCGTTGACGTCAGGCTCCAGGTCCAATACTTCGAAGATACGAACGCCGGCCGCCATCGCCCGTTGCAGTTGGCTGTACTGCATGGTCAACTGCCGGATGGGCTCGAAGAACCTCTGTATCCACAGGGCGAACGCGGCCAGGGTGCCGACTTCCAGGGCGTCCCGCTGCAGCAGGAAACCGCCAAACAGCACCACTCCGATACCGATGCCCAGGCCGATCAGCAACTCGACCAACGGTTGCAGCATTCCCGAATAGCGCGCGGCTTCCAGGTTGGCGTCGAGATACTCGGTGTTCAGTGTGCGGAAGTGGGCAAGGTTCTCGTCCTGCCGGTTGAGGCTCTGCACCACACGCACGCCGGTGATGTTCTGGTTGTACTCGCCGTTGACCATCGCGATGGCGCGCCGGATCCGCATGAACGAATGGCGGGCGAACCGCTGCCAGTACATGAGGATCAGCGTCAGGATGGGTACGACCAGCATGCACACCAATGCCAACTGCCAGTCGATGATCAGCATCAGGATTATGATCGCGCCAACCGTGACCAGTTCGGCCAGCGCCAAGGCCATCAACTCGAAGGTTTCCTGCAACTGCAATATGTCGGACTGCATCCTGGACATGATGCGGCCGATCGGTGTCCGGTGGTAAAAGGAGTTGGACTGGTTCTGCAGGTGGCTGAACATCCCCGACCGCAGGTCGTAGAGGATGTGCTGACCGGTTAGCGAGATAAATATGAACTGCAGCCGGTTCGACAGGAAGTGGATCACGGTAACCACCATGAAGGCGGCTCCTATGATGTGCACCCGATTACCGTCGCCATTGGCTACGGCCCAGTCGATGCCATATTTGATTAGAAGAGGGATCGCTGCGTTGACGGCCGCATAAACGAGCAGGGACGCCAGCGCGATAAGCGCGTACTTGCGATAGGGCTGGATGTAGGTCGCGAAGCGTTTCACCACCCGGTTGTCGTAAACGCGGCCCACCACCTCTTCGTCGGTGAGGTTGTCGTTGGTGGGTGCGAACATACTGTCGGCGGAGGTGCCGCGCATCCCCCCCATCATGCCCCCACCCATGCCTCCGCCGCGCATCATAGGGCAGCCCTCCCGTAGGCCGGCACCGCCGCTTCGAGGAGCACTTCCTCCTGCGGACGGAGCTGCAACTCGTAGATGCTCTGGTAGATGCCGTTCTTGCGCAACAGTTCGGCGTGAGATCCGCGTTCCGCGATGACACCCTTGTCCAGGACCAGGATCTGGTCCGCTTCCCGGACCGTGCTCAGGCGATGGGCGATCACAAAGGTCGTCCGACCCTTCATCACCTCAGTCATGGCGCGGTGAATTTGTCGCTCCGTTTCCACGTCAACGCTTGAGGTGGAGTCGTCCAGAATGAGAACCGGCGGGTCAATCAGGATCGTGCGCGCGATGGACAGGCGTTGGCGCTGCCCGCCCGACAACGTCGTGCCCCGCTCTCCGACCCACGTATCGTACCCTCCGGGCAGAGACATGATCTGGTCGTGCAGTTGCGCAACCTTGGCGGCGCGTTCGACATCTTCCTGGGTGGCGCCCACGACGCCGTAGGAGATGTTGTCGCGGATACTGGCGCTGAAGAGGTACACGTCCTGGTGGACGATGCCCACGTTGTGCCGCAGCGACTGGAGCGTGAAGTCCCGGATATCGTGGCCGTCGATGGTGATCTGGCCGGAGGTCACGTCGTAGAAACGGGGCAACAGGCTGACCACGGTGGTCTTGCCGCTGCCCGGCGCCCCCAGTATCGCGGTCACATGGCCGGGCTTGGCGTCCAGGTCAACCTGACGGAGGGCGGGAGACCGGTCTTCGTAGGAGAACGCCACGTTCTCAAATTTCACGTGGCCGGTGGCCCGGCCCATGTCCGACGCGTTGGGTCGCTCCGAGACCGGGGAAACCGTGTCCAGAACCCTGAAGAGCCGCTGGCCCGACGAAATCGCCCGCGAAAAGGTGTTGATGATCTGGGCGGACATGCGAACGGGGAACGTAAGCTGGTTCAGGTAGAGGAAGAACATCGCCAGTTGCCCCAGCGTGAGTTCGCCCCGGACCACCAGCCAGCCGCCGATCCAGAGAATGATGCCCAGGGCGAAGGTGAAGTACAGGGTCATCCACGCGCTGTTGGTGCCCTGCATCCGTTCCGCGTCGTAGTACTCAACGCGCAGTTCCTCGGCTTTGCGATTGTACTTGGCCCGCTCGTAGTCTTCGGAAGCAAAGGCTTTGACGACGTGCATGCCGGCCAGGTTTTCCTGGAGCACCGTTACCGACTGGCCCATTACTTCCTGGACGTGTAGCCACTTGCGGCGCAGGGCGCGCATCACGAAGGACGACCGGAGGATGATGGCGGGAACGAATATCATGCTGACCAGCGCCAGCTGCCAGTGCACCACGAACAGAATGATTGGAATGGCCAGTATGCGGATGACCACGTCCAGCGAACGGATCATGCCCATGTTTACGAACCGGCGCATCGCCTCCACGTCGGCAGTGGCCCGGGACATCAGGTCGCCCGTGTGTTCCTTGTCATGGAACGCGAAGCTGACGTTCTGCAGCTTGTCGTAGAGGAGATTGCGGCAATCGAACGAAACCTTCTGGGACAGCGATTCGGTGGTGTACGTCCGGCCGAAGTCGCAGAGGCCGCGTCCAACGCTGACCGCCAGGATGCCCAAGCCGAAAATGACCAACGCCTGGAGGGTGAAGTCCTGCTTGAAGAATGCCTTGGTGTCCGGATCCTGGCCGACCATCAGGTCAATGGCGGTCCCGAACAACCAGGGGATAGCCAGCGAGAAACCGATTGCAATCAATGCGGTGATGTAAGCCAGCGAAAGCCTAACCGGGTAGTTGGCGGCCATGCCGATAATGCGCCAGAGTATGTCCATTATCGACCGTCGCCGGAGGCGCCGTTTGCCGGCGTCGCGCTCAAGGTGTTGCAGGTGGGGCTACGAGAATCGCACCAACGTGCGGCATCCGCTACGAACCCCGATACGATTATGAAATCGGATAGCATAGGCCCTGCAATATACACCCAAAACTTGGGTTGGGCAACGCTGGCGCCGGTCCGAATTGGCGTTTTTGCCGCCGTTAGCTCCGCGGCGATCCCGCTTCGGCGCATGGCCGCACACCCGTTGCCAGACCGCTTCGCGCCCCGACCGGCTCCGTAGCGTCTCTCCCGGTACCTGCGCGCACAACTGACCCACCGACCCCGGCGTCGCAGTCGAGGCCGGTTAGCGTTCCATGCGCTCCGGCGCGGACATCCCCATGAGCGTCAGGGTTCGCCGGAACACCACCTGCGCGGCGGCTACCAGTTTGAGCCGCGCCAATGTGAGTTCATCGTCTTCCGGGTTGGCTGAAATGACCCGACAGTTTTCGTAGAAGTGATGGAACGCGGTCGCCAACTCCATCGCGTAATGGGGCAGGTGGTGCGGTTCGAGGTTCTCCGCCACCTGCACGATAAGTTCAGAGAGCCGCAGCATCGTGCGGATCAGCGCCAGCTCGTTGGGGTGCGTCAGCAGCGCAACGTTGCCGGCGGAAAAGTCTATGCCGCGCTCGGCGGCGAGGCTCAGGATGCTGGCGTTGCGCGCGTGCGCATACTGCACGTAGTACACCGGGTTTTCCGATGATTCCCTGGTCGCCAGCTCCATGTCGAATTCCATCTGCGTTGACGCCGCCCGCGCGAGGAAAAAGTACCGGCAGGCGTCCATTCCCACCTCGTCCACCAGCTCGCGGAGGGTGACGAAATCGCCGGTCCTTTTTGAGGCGCGCACCGTTTCGTCCCCGCGCTTCAGCGTCACCATCTGGGATATGAGCACAGTGAGGTTTTCCGGCTCCACTCCCAACGCCGAAACCGCCGCTTTCATCCTGGGCACGTGGCCCTGGTGGTCCGCGCCCCAGATGTCGATCACGCGGTCGAACCCGCGCCCGCTGAACTTGTTGTAATGGTAGGCGATGTCCGACGCAAAATAGGTGGGCTCGCCCGAGGAACGAACCACCACATTGTCCCGTTCGTCGCCCAGCGCGATGGAATTGAACCAGAGCGCCCCGCTTCGCTCGGCCAGATGGCCGCCCTCCCGCAGCGCCGCGATCGCCCGATCGTAGTCGCTGGTGGGGGTGTCCTCGTTCTGGAACAGCCAGCGCTCGCTGAACCAGTTGTCGAAATTCACGCCGATGGCGTCGAGGTCATCGCGAATCAGGTCGACCATCTTCTGCCGTGCGATGTCGCCGATCCGGCGTATGGCCGACTGCTCCGGCAGTTCCAGCAAGCCCGATCCTTCGGTCTCTATGATTTCTGCTGCAATGTCGGCGATGTAATCTCCCTGATAGCCGTTTTCCGGCATCTGTGCTTCCCGGCCCAGAGCCTGCTGGTAACGGGTCCAGACCGAGCGGTAAAACGCCTCCATTTGGGAACCGGCGTCGTTGATGTAGTACTCCCGCGTAACTTCGTACCCGGCTGCCTGCATGGTGTTCGCCAGGGCGCTGCCCAGCACCGCCCCGCGGGTGTGCCCCACGTGTACCGGCCCCGTCGGATTGACGCTCACGAACTCGACCATCACCTTCGTTCCGGTACCCGCTTCCGCCGAGCCGAACCCCTCCCCGGCGGCGATGACGGTTTCGACCTGCTGCTGCAACCATGCGTCGCTGAGCTTGAAGTTGATGAAACCCGGGGGGGCCGGCTCCAGACTGGCAATCTCCGGACCCGGTTGGATGCGTTCAGCGATCAGTTGGGCCAGGTGCATCGGGTTCGCCCGTGCTGCTCGCGCCAGGCGCAAGGGGAGGTTGGTGGCGAAATCGCCGTGCTCCGGATTGTTGGGCCGTTCGATCTCGATGTCCGGAACGGCGTCCACATTGATCACCCCGTCGCGGTTGGCCTGCTCCAGGGCGGAAGCGACGATCGCAGCTACGGTATCTCTGACTAGCATGATATTCATCCAACTCGGGTGAAGATTGCGCTGGTTTTACATGGTAGCATCCCCGAGCATTTTCCGTCCCGGCGATGTCCGTGAGGAACGTGGGCGCGGGTTTGGGGTTCACCACGCCGGAGCGCGGCGCATGGCTGCGGCCACAAACCAACCCACGGTTCGATGATCCGGTCGCTGGCGAATTGCGGCGGCGTCACGAGCCGCAACAAATGCCGACGAAGCCGGCGCCTGGCGGCTATCCCTCAGCGATTTGGAAGGGATAACCCAGGGCGCTGGCGGCGGCAATGTTCGCCGTCATGTATCCTTCGGCACTCCGGGACATGCCGTTTTCTCCTCGCATCTCGTTCCCCTTGTCGACCAGGGCAGCGGCTTTATCCGCGATGTCGGATACGCCAAAGGCCATGTGGTACGGACCCGGACCAAAGGTCTTCAGGTATTCGCCCATGGCCGATTCGGGGTCCAGCGGCTCGGTGAACTCCACGTTGGTCTGTCCCACCTTGTAGACGGCGTTCTTCATGCCCCGGGCCGGAAACACCTCGATCTTCTCCGGCGTCATACCGAAATGTTCCTCAATGTACGCGGCCATGGCGTCGGCGTCGTGGACAAGGATTCGGACGTGATGTATAAACTCGAACATCGCCATTTCTCCTGGAGCATGAATTAGGCTGGGAGCGGAGGGGCGCGAAGATGTCGAAACGGATTCTGTTGGTCGGGGGTGACGAGTTCCGGGCATCCTGCGCCGGCATGGATCGTCACGTTCTCGAGGCAACCGGAAATACCAACCCCCGCGTCGCCATCGTACCAACGGCCGCCGCCTTTGAGAACCCCGATCTCGCGGCGGACAACGGCGTGCGCCATTTTACCGGCCTGGGAGCCTCGGGGTTCAACTTGGGCGTAGTGCGCCGCGAAGACGCCGAAAACCCGCGCGTCGTGGCGCAGTTGGACGGCGCCAACGTCATCTACTTCACCGGGGGCAGTCCGGAGCACCTGCATTCGGTGCTGTCCGGGTCCCCGCTGCTCCATGCCGTCAACGCAGCGTGTGACGCCGGTGCCATCTGGGCCGGATCCAGCGCCGGCGCTATGGTGCTGGGCTCGGTGATGCGCCGGCCGTCGTCCGGTTCACCGGTGTCCCCGGCCCTGGAGATTGTGCCCAACGTGATGGTTCTGCCTCATCATGAGCGGAGCGATCCTCACGCCGTCACCGATCAACTCTCCGGTTCGGCCACGTTCGCTCTTACCGTGCTGGGCATCGATGGCGGTTCCGGTGTTCTGCTGGAACCTGATGGGGCCACCGCCCTGGGATCCGGCAATATCACCGTCTACCGCTCTGGCGAATGGCGCCGGTACGCCGCCGGAGAAACGGTGCCCGACCTGACGGTTAACGGTCCGACGTCCTAGCCCCGTCGGGACCGCAATTCCTCCCACACCGCTTTCGGCGACACGCCGGCCGACGCCATGAGCGTCAACGTGTGGTACAGCAGGTCCGCGATCTCCGCCGGCAGGTTTTCTGTCTCGCCGGTGGCTGCGGCAAGGGCGGCCTCGCCGGCTTCTTCGATCACCTTCTGGCCGACCCGGCTGGTTCCCTCGGACAGTAATTGGGCGGTGTAGCTGCCCTCGGGCATCTCCCGCTGCCGGTCCTTGATAACCGCGAAGAGCTCGTCCAGCACGCGGGGGCCGCCATCGGTGCTCGTGTACTCCTCGGGCAGGCCGTCCATCCTGGTGTAGAAACACGACACTTCCCCGGTATGGCAGGCCGGTCCGTCGGGCTCCACCTTCAGCAGGATGGTGTCAGCGTCGCAATCGACGTACCACTCGCGCAGGTTGAGGTAGTTCCCTGACACCTCGCCCTTGTGCCAGAGGTCTTCCTGGCTGCGGCTGTAGAACCACACCTGCGTGCCTTCCACC
Organism: SAR202 cluster bacterium bin87; assembly: GCA_002238825.1. GTDB lineage: Bacteria > Chloroflexota > Dehalococcoidia > Lucifugimonadales > UBA3495 > Bin87. The sequence continues at coordinate 163,325 of MPNC01000001.1, forward strand.
GTCCGCTTGAGCGAGCCGGGGTTCATGTACCCCAGCATCAGCACCTGGCCGGTGTTGATGTCCTGCGCGATGGCGGGCACCAACCCTTTGTCGTCCAGTTTCACTTCGCTCATCATGTCCTCCGTGGAGTAACGGTTATCCCAGTTTGTCCAGGACGTCGGGCAGTTCCAGCAGATCGCGAATCTCGGCGTCCGGAGTGGGCAAGTCCGAGTCCGCCGGGCGATCGAACCGGTTGATCCATATCGCGGTCATGCCCACCGACCGCGAGCCCATCACATCCTCGAACTGCCGATCGCCGACATAGGCGCACTCCGCGGGCTGCACTCCGAGCTGGCCCACGGCTGCGTCGAAGAGCCGGCGGTCGGGTTTATAGCACCGCAGGGCTTCCGAGGATATTACCGCTCCCAGGCTGACCGGTACGCGCGCCACGACCGGGTTGAGGTAAGCGTCGTCGGCGTTGGATATAACCGCAAGTCGCCGGGATTGGCCCAGGATAGACAACGCTTCGACCGAATCCGGGAACAGCGGCCGAGTGCCCAGGTCGTCAATCGATCTCTGCGAAGCTGCCATGGCATCGCCGGTCAGGTTCAGCTCGATGAACGCTTCTGCGAATGCGTGGGCCCACCCGTCCAGGTAGGAAATGAACGGCGCTCCCGGCGCGGTTCGCCGGTCCCGGAAATTGCCGGCGCCATAGTCCCAGGCATGCCGCAATGCTTCCGGGGTAGTATCCAGTTCTTGTTCCTCGATGATTGCGGAGAACGTCTGCCGCCACAGGTCGGTTCCGTCCTGCGCTATCGTATTGAACATGTCGAAGATTACAGTGGTGATAGCGCTCATCAGGTTTCTTTCCCAGTGAGTTGGTCGGGGTCAGATTCGCATCGGAACGCCGCAGGCCGCAAGGTACTCCTTGGCCTGTGCGATCGAGTAGGTTCCAAAGTGGAAGATGCTGGCCGCCAGCACGGCGTCCGCCTCGCCATCGGTGAAGGCATCGTACAGGTGCTCCAGGGTGCCGGCGCCTCCGCTGGCGATCACGGGAACCGGAACCGCCAGGGATATGGCTCGGGTCAAGGGCAGGTCGTAGCCGTCCTGCTGGCCATCTTCGTCCATGCTGGTCAGCAGGATTTCCCCGGAACCCAGGGCAACGGTTCGTTCCGCCCACTTGACGGCGTCCAGGCCGGTTGGGTTACGTCCGCCGTGGGTGAAGACCTGCCACCCGGAATTGGCGTCGACAGAGAGCGATGGGTCCTTCGCTGCCGGGAACTCTTCGCCCGGCGCCACGCGACGGGCGTCGATGGCGGTGACGATGCACTGGCTGCCAAACTGCGCCGCGCCTTCGATCACCAACTCCGGGGTATTGATGGCGGCGGTGTTGACGGAGACCTTGTCCGCCCCGGCGTTCAGCATGCGGCGCACGTCCTCGATGGACCGGATGCCGCCGCCCACGGTGAGCGGGATGAAGACTTGCTCGGACACGCTCCGCACCACCTCGACCATGGTGTCACGGGAATCGCTGCTGGCGGTGATGTCCAGAAAAACCAGTTCGTCCGCGCCTTCCTCGTCGTAGCGCGCGGCCAGTTCCGCCGGGTCTCCGGCGTCGCGCAGGTTGACGAAACTGGTGCCCTTGACGACGCGGCCGGCGTCAACGTCCAGGCAGGGTATGATGCGGCGGGTCAGCACAAGAAAGGCAAGGTTTACGCGGCGAATTGCCGAAACAGTATAGCACCCGACGCTGTTGCGGACGGTTCGCGTCCGCGCTCGGAATTGTTGCCGGGCTCTCATCGGGCATCTATGATGGTGCACTGAACAACGGCCACAGGCCGATTGAAAACAGGAGGCAACACATGGCATTGACACTCGCAGACAGCAACCGGATCATGGCGGCGGCCATTGCTCAGGCGAACGAGCTCAACATCAAAATCAGCGTGGCTGTCGTGGACTCCGGCGGCCGGCTCCTCGGCCTGCAGCGCATGGATGGGGCGATCTGGGCGTCGGCCTACGGATGCCAGGGCAAGGCGGTCGCTTCGGCGGCCTTCGGACGACCCAGCGGCGAGATGCAGGACCGGGCCACGGCTCCCACGCCGGCTGGCATTCGGGAGCGTTCCGGATCCGAGATGATTTTCGGCCAGGGCGCGGTTCCCATCGTGCAGGGCGGCGCTGTAGTCGGAGCCTGCGGCGTCGGCGGCGGCACCAGCCAGGAAGACGAGCAGTGCGCGGCTTCCGGAGCGGCTGCTCTGTAAAACCCGATCCTGTCCGGCGATCCCGCATTCCGCCGGCGCACGCTGCGCATATTGCCGCGCACTGTTTCGCCGGCGGGTGTTTCGTAGCTTTTACGGGATCAACGCCAGCACGCAAGCCGGGCTGCCGCTGCCGCCCACCAGGGGCAGGCGTCCGATGACCAGCGTCGCGCCCTTGGCCGGCAACTGGTCCAGGTTGTTCAGGCACTCCAACACCAGACCGCTTCTGCTTAACGCCTCCCTGCTTGCCTTCAAATCCGGGTCTCTCCCGGCGTCGACTCCGTGGGTGTCGGTCCCGATGCCGACCGTTCCCCGCTGCTCCAGCAGGAACGACACCGCCTCTGGCGTGAACCCGGGCGTGTGCATGACGCCGTCGTCACCAAGGTTGATGAAGCGTTCGGGCTCGTCCCAGTATCGGCGCCAGCCTGTCATCAGCAGGACGATGGACTCGGATGCGACTTTGCCGTGCCTCCGCTCCCACTCGGCGAAATCGTCGCACGTCAGCGCGTGATCCGGGTCTACCCCAGCGCTGCTGCGTGCATCGATCACCACGGCTGGCGCGATCAGAGCCTCGGGCGCGATGCTGTCCGGCCCGGAGCCCTGATCGAAAAGAGCCGACGCTGTCGAAATATGGGTGCCGCTGTGCTCTCCCATGCTGAACCGGCGCAGGAAATAACCGTCAGAGTGTAAGGTGGCCGCAGTCTCGAACTCCACCGGAGGGTCTCCGGGCCAAATTGGCGTGCCGGGCCGGATCGGGTGCGTCAGATCCACAACCCGGCGAAAGGCGACGGTCCGCGTCGGTGGGTACATGGTCGCCACCTGATGTTCAGGCCGCTGCCCGCAGGGTGCGGCGGACCGGCGGGGCGCTGGACCCCGGCATACCGGCGGGTATCATCGCTTCCATGTTGGCCAGGTGTTTGTCGACCCAGACCATGGCATCGGGGAAGCTGCGGGTTGCGCCGAGCTCGGTCAACTGGCCGAACCCGTTGCGGCCGTAGATCACGTAGCAAATCGAGGGGACCTCGCCGTGGATCAGGTATCCCCGGTAGGAAATACGGCGTCCGCCGGCCGGGATGCGGGATGTGGCTACGGCATGGGTGGCGTCGATGACGCTGGTGCGGATGTCGGTGCTCATTGCAACTCCTGTCGCGCCGGTTGCAGCGCATTTGTGTTGAGCACATGTTCTAACAAACTTCTGTTCTATGTCAACACCAAGGCCATCCAATTTGAGGATATTTGTTCCAATCCGTGCGCCACAGGGCAATGGAAAGGGCCGACGACATCGCCGGCCCGGATCGCGCGGTTGAGCCAAACCGCTATCCTCAACTGGCTTGTTGCAGGAACTGTTCTACGGATACGGTTTCCTGGCTGGACGTTCCCATGTCCCGAACCACCACGGTCCCGTCGCGGACCTCGTCGTCGCCGATGATCACGGTGGCAGCCACCCCCAGCGCGTTGGCCTGTCGCATCTGCCCCCGCAGGGCCCGGCCGCCGTTGGCCAAAATCGCCCCGACCCCGGCGTTGCGCATCAGGCTCGCCAGGCGGACGCCTTCCACGCGGGCATCCTCGCCGATGGTTGCGATCAGATAGCGTGGCGAGGGTTCATCGGGCACCGGCGTTTCGGCCCGGCGCAGGTTGAGCGCCAGCCGTTCGATGCCGCTACCAAACCCGATTCCCGGCGTGGGACGTCCGCCCAACTGCTCGATGAGCCCGTCGTAGCGCCCGCCGCCGCAGATCGTGGATTGTGCGCCTTCCACCGCCGGTTGGATCTCGAAAACCGTGCGCGTGTAGTAGTCCAGACCCCTCACCAGCCGGTGGTCCACCCGGTAGGGTATGCCCGCCGCGTCCAGATAGGAACGCACCCGGTCCCAGTGGGTCTGGCAGTCCGCGCAGAGGCACTCCACCGATTTCGGGGCCTCTTCGCCCAGCGCGCGGCACGTCTCAACCTTGCAGTCCAGCAGCCTCAGGGGGTTGCGCTCCAGCCGTTGACGGCAGTCGGGGCACAGGTTGGCGGTCTGGCCCTGGTAATAGGACTTCAGGGCCCCGATGTATTCCGGTCGGCATTGCCCGTCGCCGATGCTGTTGGTCAATAGGGTGATGTCGGAGAGGCCGATGCCCTGGATAAAGGTCCAGGCCAGCTCGATCACTTCGGCGTCCACCGACGGGTCGCCGTCGCCGATGGCTTCTACGCCGAACTGGTGGTGCTGGCGGAACCGGCCGGCCTGCGGACGCTCGTAACGGAACACCGGGCACAGGTAGTACATCCGCACGGGTTGCGCCTGGTTGTGCATCCCGTGTTCCAGGTAGGCGCGGCACACCGGGGCCGTTCCCTCCGCCCGGAGGGTCAGGTGATCGCCGCCCCGGTCCTCGAAGACGTACATCTCTTTTTCGACGATGTCCGTGCCTTCGCCAACACCGCGCACGAAGAGCCCGGCGTCCTCGAACATCGGGCTGTCGATCCTGCCGTAGCCGAACCGGCGGGCCACGTCGGTGGCGTGCGACTCGATGTAGCGCCAGTACTTCTGCTCATCGGGGAGGCGGTCGGCAGTGCCCCGCGGGGCCTGGAAAGTGGGCATGGCGTTGTTACCGCTCCTTGTGCGTTGGCCGAGCGTACCGGAATTCCTGTGCGGAATTCATTCTATCATTGGCCTGCTTGAACCCGCGCGCCAACCTATCCTCAACAGAAGTCATGCCTTGCCTTCGGCTTCCAGATGCGCCACTTCGTCGGGCGTCAGCCCGCCGATGCTGCACAAGACGTCCCGGTTGTGCTGGCCCAGCGTGGGCGGCGGGTTTGCCGGCGTATCGACGCAGCCCGTGAGCTGCACCGGCGTGTTGACCGTGCGGAAGGGACGGCCGTAGGTGTCTCCGCTGTCCACGAACATGTTCCGCGTCTCCAGGTGCGGGCAGCTGTCCAGGTCCGCCGCGTCCTGAACGATGCCCATGGAAAACCCGCAGTCCAGCAGGTGCTGGTTCAGCTCTCGCTTGGGTATGTTCTGGGACCACTCCTCGATGGCGGGAACGATGTGGCTGGTGTAGAAGGGTCCGGTTACGCCGCGACCCAGGTAGCGCGGGTCGTCGGCCAGTTCGGGCCGGCCGACGAGGTTCCACATGGCCGTCCACTTGTCGTCGGCGTTGCCGGCGCCGGCCAGCACCACGAAGCCGTCCGACGCCCGCAGGGTGAGTTGCGCGGAGAACATGTTCTCGCGGGCCGTGGTGGTCACCTGCCCGGTGGACTGGAACAGCGGCATGCTGCTGGTGGTATGCGCCGCCATGCAGTCGTACATCGCCATGTCCACGTGCTGGCCTCTGCCCGTCTTTCGCCGCGACTCCAACGCCATCATGACGCCCAGCGCGGCCCATACCGCCGGCACCGAGTCGCCCATGTTGTCGCCCACCATCTGGGGCCCGCTTTCCGGCGTCCCCGTGGTCACCATCCAGCCGCCCATGCCCTGGACGCAGGGGTTGTTCGCCGGCCAGTTGGAGTAGGGTCCGCGCAACCCGTCACTGTCCCCGTAGCCCGAGATGCTCGCGTACACCAGCCCGGGGTTGATCTCGCTCAGCCGCGCGTAGCTGAAACCAAGGCGCCCCATGGCTCCCGGCCCCCAGTTGTCCAGCAGCACGTCCGATACCCGGAGCATGTTTTCGAAAGCGCGTTTGCCGACCGGGTCTCTCAGATCCAGGGATACGCTTTTCTTGTTGCGGTTGACCCCGAGATAGCGCGCGCTGACCTGCGAGCCGTCCGGACCCTCGACAAAAGGCTCGTTTCTGCGTGCCTGGTCTCCGGTGCCCGGCCGTTCGATCTTGATCACCTCCGCTCCCATGTCCGCCAGGATCATCGAGCAGAACGGCCCGGCGACAATGTGCGTGGCGTCCAGCACGCGTAGCCCTTCCAGCGGCAGCGGTTGCAGGTTCGATTCGGGATTGGCAGTTGAAGTCATGGTCCAGCTCCATCAGCGTACCGGGATTAAAGGGGTTGGTGCGATGCGCCCGCCGCAACTATACGGGAACAGGCGCCTGATCGCGCCGCAGTGGTTTCGGGACCCGGGCGATTCATGGCGCCACCGTGCGAATTGGTGTCGACCCTTTCGGGGCACAGACTCCGAGCTTACGGCTACTAACGCGACCTCTCGCGTATGTAGTCCACCATCTCCAGCAGGGAGCGTCGCGAAGCGCACTCCGGCAGGTCGTCCAGCGCGGCCGCGGCCTCGGTGCAGTAGTTGCGGATCACCGCGAAGCAGTCGGGCACGATGCTCGAACCGTCAATCATGTCCAACGATTTCTGCAATAGTTGGTCGACGTCCGACCCGGCGTTGGTTATGGACGCGAAAAGCCGGTCTATCGGATGATCGTCGGGGTACCGCTCGATCAACATGATGGTCGGCAGCGTCAGCACTCCTTGCAGCAGGTCGTTGCCCACCGGCTTGCCGATTTCGCTGGCGTCCCCCTGGATGTCCAGCAGGTCGTCAACGATCTGGAAGGCCATGCCCACGTTGTAGCCGTAGGTGCGCAGGGCCTGGACCTGGCGCTCCGGCGCTCCGCTGAGGATGGCGCCGGTTTCGGCGGAGGTGCAGAACAGGGACGCGGTCTTGCGATAGATGCGCTCGTCGTACAGCCGGCGCGCCTTGGACGGGTCAAAGGTGGTGAAAAACTCGATCAACTGCCCGCTGGCCAGTTCCATGATCGTTTCTGAGAACCGCCGAATGACGCGTACCACTCCCGTATCACAAACGAAGGTCGCCGATGTGGCGAAAAGGTAGTCTCCCAGGAGCACCGCGACGTGATTGCCGTAGAGTTTGTTGATGGTTGGCTTGCCACGGCGTAGCCCCGCGTTGTCCACCGTGTCGTCGTGGATCAGGGTAGCCAGGTGCAGCAGTTCGACGGCCGCCGCCATGATCAGGGAGAGTTTTCGCTCGTGCTCGTGGAATTCCGCCGCCAGCAGGGTCAGCGCCGGGCGGACCCTCTTGCCACCGGAACGCAGGGCGTAGTCCAGAAGCGGGTCCAGGTCGGCGATGTCGGTCTGGCACAGCTCGTACAGTTGCTCCTCGACCTGGGCCAGCTGGTCGACCACCGGAGCGTAGATCGAAACGGTTTGCAAGTCCAGCCCGGTCTGCACGATGGATCGCTCAGGCAGGGGAGGGCTCAGGCGGAGACGCCCAACTGGCTGGCTTCCTGCTCGGCCACGTCGTCATCCAGCTTGGTGTAAAGGTTCGACGGGTTCCGCAGCATGCCGCCCGGCTTGATGGCCCCGACCAGCGCGTCGAAGTCCCACGGCTCGTCGGTGACGTCTCCGTCAAATCCGAGGAACCCGTGCAACTTCTGGCTGGTAAACGGGAGATACGGCGAAAGCATGACCTTCAGGCAATTGAGCACCTGGATGGTCGTGCCCAGCGAACGGGCGGCGTGCGCCCGATCTTCCTTGATCGCCTGCCACGGCGCCCGGGCGTCGAGATACCGGTTGCACTCCTGCGCGAGCCCGAAGGCCTGGCTGACGCCGGCGCGGAAGCGCGTGTGGGCCAGGCTGTCGTCTACCGCCGTCATGGTCTCGCGGGCGGTGCGCAACAGACCCACCTCCATCTCTTCCGGAGCCGACGCGTCCACCGGCACCTGGCCGTCAAAGTTTCGGTAGGTGAATCGCAACACGCGGTTGACCAGGTTGCCGTAGGTGGCCACCAACTCGTCGTTGTTGCGTCGCACGAACTCGCCCCAGCTGAAATCGGTGTCGCCGGTTTCCGGCATGTTGATGGACAGCAAATAGCGCAGCGGGTCCGGATCGTATCGGTCCAGGTAGTCGGGAACCCACACCGCCCAGTTCTGGCTGGTTGAGAACTTGCGGCTCTCCAGGCTCAAGAACTCGTTGGCCGGCACGTCGTAGGGCAGGTTCAGGCCGCCGTAGCCCATGAGCATGGCCGGCCAGATGATGCTGTGGAAGGGGATGTTGTCCTTGCCGATGAAGTAGTACGTCCGGGTGTTGTCGTCCTTCCAGTAGTTTTGCCATTCGTCCGGTTGTCCGTTGTTGGACGCCCACTCCACGGCCGCCGAAAGGTAGCCGATCACGGCCTCGAACCACACGTAAATCCGCTTCTCGTCGTAGCCTTCCAGCGGCAGCGGGACACCCCATGTGAGGTCACGGGTGATGGCACGGTCTTTCAGGCCACCCTGCAGGAAGCTCCGGGTCCCGTTGGCCACATTGGGCCGCCAGTGTTCCTGCCGGTTGATCCACTCCAGCAACGGTTCCTGGAAGGCGGACAGCTTCAGGAAAAAGTGCTCCGAGTCGCGAAAATCGGGGGTCGCGCCACAGATGCTGCACGCCGGCTTCACCAGTTCTATGGGGTCCAGAGTGTGGCCGCAGTTGTCGCACTGGTCGCCGCGGGCCCGCTCGTTGCCGCAGTGCGGGCAGGTGCCCTCCACGTACCGGTCGGGCAGGAAGCGGTCGCATCCCGAGCAGTGGGCCAGGAGCATGGTGTCGGGATAGATGTAGCCCTGTTCCTTCAGGCGGAGGAAGAAATCCTGCACCACTCTTTGGTGGTTCGCCGTATGCGTGGAAGTGAACAGGTCAAAGGAAATACCCAGCCGTTGCCAGCTGTCCAGAAACTGAGCGTGATACCGCTCCAGCACTTCCTGGGGCGCGATGCCTTCCTGGTCCGCGCGGATGGTGATGGGCGTACCGTGGGCGTCCGAGCCGGATACCATGAGCACGTCGTTGCCCTTCATGCGGTGATAGCGGGCGAAAATATCCGCGGCCAGGTAGCAGCCGGCGACGTGTCCCATGTGCAGCGGCCCGTTGGCGTAGGGCCACGCGACACCTATCAAGATGCGCTCGGGCACGATTACCCTCCATGATCCGATGGCTGAAATAGCAAAGCAATTCTAGCATAACGCGTGCTCAGCTTACGTGTGGATGATGCGCTCCGGGTGGCATTATTCAACGGGTCGCTGACAGGCATTCGTTGGGCCGGTATCGCCGCTGGCGTCGCATGCTGGTTTGTTGCCACCGATGCGATAGAATACCCGTTATCCATTCGGCCCCCATTACGTTCACCCAACGCAGGCTCTATTGCCCATGAATGAACCGATCGGCCCAGACCTCTTCAGGCACTTGAAAACCGTGGGAGATCCGACGGTCTCCCCCGATGGGAGCCGGTGTGCATACGTGCTCTCGTGGATCGACCGGGAGAGTTCGGAGCCCCGGGCACGCATCTACCAGGTCGGGCTGGACGCCGGGGGAACCGATGGGATCCCTCGGCCATTTACCCAGGGTAACAACGACGGCCACCCTCGGTTCTCTCCCAACGGCGCTTCCCTGGCCTTCCTGAGAGCCGGCGCCAACGACGGCGACTCCGGCCGGCAGGTCTGGTTGATGCCGGCCGCCGGCGGCGAAGCGGCTCAGCTGACCTGCCTGAAAACCGGTGTCAGGGAGTTCGCCTGGTCGCCGGATTCCGCTCGGCTGGTGGTGGTTTCCGATGTGGAACCAGCGGACCCGGCTGAAGACCCGGGCCAGCCCGCCGCCAGGGAAGTGCGCCGCATCCGTTACCGGCACGACGCCATCGGCTGGCGCGGCGACAGCCATTTTCATCTTTTCCTCGTGGATGCGGATACCGGTTCCTCCCAACAGTTTACATCCGGAGATTGGGACGACATGGCCCCCGCATGGTCGCCGGATGGTCGTCGCATCGCATTCATATCCGGGCGTTCCGGCGACCGTGACGTCACCGCTACCAACGAAATCTACGTGCTGGACGTCGCCGAGGGGACTGTCTCCGGGGAAGAGCCTCCGGAACCCGAACTGTGGTCCCACGGCCTCACCGACGTTGCCGCCGTTTCCTGGTCGCCCGACGGCGACCGCCTCCTCGCCGCTGGCGGAACCGGCGACGGGCTCATGGTGTTGTGGCAGGCCTATCTCTACGTGCTGGAGCCGGGCCGCCCGCCGCATCAATTGACCGACGACAGCCTGCGCCCCTGCCTCGGCTATCCGGGCATCTATCCTCCCCTGGATTTGCGATGGCTGCCGGAAGACGGGGATGGCGGGAGGATTGTCTTTCTGGGAGATTCCCAGGGGGAAACCAGGCTCTACGAGATCCCGGTGGGCTCGGATGGGGTTTCCGTTCCAACCGCGATGACCGATGGCAGCGAGCTCCTGTCGGGATTCGCCATGGACGCCAAGGCGCGTCGACTCGTGGTCACCGGATCCGACCCGGCCAATCCGTCTGACGCCTATGTGATCGACCACATTTCCAAGACGGAAGGGAAAGATCGCCGCCGACTTACGGCTCACAACGACAGCTGGCTGGCCGAGCACGCTTCCGCTCCCATGGAGAAGTTCCTGCTCGAGCGGGAGGATTGGGATATCGAGTGTCGCCTGTACCATCCGCCCGGATTCGATCCCACCCAACGCTACCCGTTGGTGCTCGAAATTCACGGAGGCCCCAACGGAGCGTTTTACGACTCGTTCGTTCCGTGGCACCAGGTGTTGGCGAGCGCCGGCTACCTGACCCTGGCGGTGAACCCCCGCGGCTCATCGACCTACGGAGAGGAGTTCGTCAACGCGGTTCTGGGCGACTGGGGCGGCGACGACTACCGCGATCTGATGGCCGCAGTGGACCTGGTATGCCAGCGCGACTATGTCGACACCGACCGCCTGGGCGTTCACGGATACAGCTACGGCGGGTACATGACCACCTGGATGATCGGACACACCAACCGCTTCCGCGCGGCGGTGGCCGGCGCCCCGTGCATCGACCTGTGGACCATGTACGGCACCTCCGACATCGCAACCAGCTTTGGCGAAACGCAGTGGGCCATCCGCCTTGCCGGCGGTATGCCCATCAGCCGACCGCTGGCCAACGAGCTGTCCGAAGGTGTGGACACCCTGGCATTCCGCCTGCTCCAGCGCTCCCCCATCAAATTCGCGCCCCAGGTCGAAACTCCGGTGCTGCTGCTTCACGGAGAATCCGACGCGCGGTGTCCGATAGGGCAAAGCGAGCAGTATTTCCAAGTGTTGAAGCGGCTGGACAAAGAGGTGGAAATGGCCCGCTTTCCTGGCTGCGGCCACGGCTTCCTCCGCACGGGACACGTAGCCTTGCGGCAGGCATATCTTGAGCGCATGCTGGGCTGGTTCCAGCGGTGGCTCTGATCGACCCGCACGCCGCCATTTGGACGATGCCTCGCGCCGAAGTCTCGCAGGCCTTGAGCCCCGCCAATTGGCCCGCCCCAATGAAAGGATGCAGCCATGCCTGACCCCGATCTGAGCGTTGGACAAGTACAGAAGATGGCGGAGCTTGTTGGCGTCCCCATCGATGACGTCGACCTCCCCGAGGTGGCCAACCGGTTCGCCAGCCTGATGCAGGAACTCGACCGCCTGCGCGACCTTGACCTGGAAGGCATCGAACCCGTCACCATATTTCCCGATGCGGACGCCGGCTGAAACCGGTGATTGGATCCATCCTTCTTGATTCGTCATGCCCCTGAATCTGAAAAACCTGCAAAATGCCATCGGGAGTCTTGAACAGGCCCTTGACGTCTATCGGGCGTTGGTTGATCAGGAGGATCGAGCGCTGTTAATGGGCGACTCGGAAGAAACGTTACGCCGGGTGCTTCAATCCGGTGTGATCAAACACTTTGAGTTCACCTACGAGCTTTCATGGCTATCGATCAAGCGCTGGCTGGAGCTCAACGTCAGCCCTAACTCGGCCGATGGTGTCACCAGGCGCGAGCTGTTCCGGCTGGGCGCTGAGAATCGCCTCATAGACGATGTTGATCGCTGGATGGATCACCACTCGGCGCGAAATGATACGTCCCACACCTACAGAAAAACCACGGCCGACGCAGTCTTCGCAGCAATACCGGCTTTTCTGCAGGACGCTCGACGTCTATTGCACGCTCTGGAGGCCCGTAATGATTGACGTGAGACCGGATCAATTGGCCGAAATCAAGAGCATACTGGAACAATACGTCCCTGGATGCGAAGTGTACGCTTTTGGCTCGCGCGTAACCGGGATGACCAAGCCGTGGTCCGATTTGGATCTGGCAGTAATGGGGCCGGAGCCTTTGGGTTTCCGAAAAGTGGGACGATTGATCGAAGCCTTCCAGGAGTCCACCCTGCCTTTCCGCGTCGATGTCCTCGACTGGCACGACGTGTCCCCCGCGTTCCAGGCGATCATCGCTGAACATTACGCCGTCATACAGGCGGGCCAAACCGCCGGAGTTTCACAATGACCTCTGCCCAATCGCTCGACGACATCGTCTTTCTCTCCGCCGAGGCAACGTCAGCCGCTATCCGCAACGGAGACTTTACCGCAACCGATGCGGTGAACGCCTACCTGCGTCGCGTCGACGCCATCGACGGCGAAATCAAGTCCTACATCACGGTGTGCCGCGAAGAGGCTCTGGGCGCCGCTGCCGACGTGGACGACGCCATCCGTCGCGGAGACGAAGCCGCCGTTGGCGGAGCCCTGTTCGGTGTGCCAATGGCCGTCAAGGACCAGTTCAACACCGAGGGCATTCTGACCAGCAACGGCTCCCGGGCCTATGCGGACAACGTACCGGCCGAAGACGCCACGGTGGTGACCCGTCTCAAGTCAGCCGGCGCCATCCTGTTGGGCAAGTTGAACCTCAGCGAGCTGGCCATGGGCGGCACCGCGGACCCGCCGTACGGCACGCCCCACAACCCGTGGCGTCGTGGACACACTCCCGGCGAATCCAGCAGTGGATCCGGCGCGGCGCTGGCGGCGCATCTGTGCGCCGCGTCCGTCGGCGAGGACACCGGCGGCAGCGGACGTGGCCCGGCGTCGTACTGCAACGCGGTGGGATTGCGACCGACCTTCACCCGCATCAGCCGGCACGGCATCACGCCGATGTGCTGGTTCATGGACGCCGCATCGCCGATGACCAAGACTGTCGAGGACTGTGCGCTGGTCCTGGGCGCCGTCGCCGGCTATGACCCCATGGACCCCACGACGAGTCGCCGGCCGGTGCCCGATTATCGCGGCATGCTCGACGGCGACATCCGGGGCATGCGGATCGGCCGAATGACGGAACTGTGCGACGCGGCCGATATGCACGCGGACGTGCGGCGCGCCACCGACGCTGTGCTTGACACCCTCGCCTCATTGGGCGCTGAGGTGGTGGACGTTTCCCTTCCGCTCACTGAAATCGCCGGCGCCATCTTCGTAGGCATCGCCGATACCGAGGGAGCCGGCGCCCGTGACGGGCTGATGCGACGTTCCCCGGAGCTACTGGACCGGGCCTCGCGCACTCGCCTGCAGAGCGCCTCTTTGGTGCCGGCCAAGGTGCAGAACCGCGCCATGAAAGCCCGCGTCCTGCTGCGACGCCAATTCGAGGAGGCTTTCCGGCAGGTGGATGTCCTGGTGTCGCCCACCGCTCCGTACCCGGCGCCCCGGCACGACGCTCTGACCGCGCCCTTCGAGTCGGCCGACGATGTGCGCCAACGGTTCTTCTTCCGCCGCTCGTACACCGGTTGCTACCCGTTGGCCGGTATGCCCGCAGTGTCGATCCCGGGAGGGTTCACCGAAGACGGCCTTCCCATCGGAGTTCAGCTGGGCGGTGACTCCTTTGCGGAAGGGGCCATACTCAGGGCCGCCTACGCCTACCAGCAGGCCACCGACTGGCACACCCGGCGCGCGCCGGTCTAGCCGATCGGGTCTCCGGCGCTGCGGGTCAGGTCCGGAAGGTTACCCTGCGGAACGCTTCGGCCAGCGTCAGGCCGCTGAAATCCTCGTCGGGATAATCGTTTCCCGTCTGGGCCACCTCTTTGGCCCGTGCTCTCACGAACCCTTCCAGGTCTTCCCGCGAGCGCTGTCGGGACTGCGTGCGGTGGGCCATTACGGCATCCATCTTCGCGTCGAAATCGGCGGCAATGTCCACGAAGGTGTTGGGGTTTTCCGATCCCCAGAACATGATCGCCGCGGTTTTGTGAGGCTCGATCCCTTCGTCGGCGAACAGCTCCCCGAAGTGCAGATGGTCGCGCGCGTAAGGGAATACCGCGTCCAGGGCCACCTGCCCTGCGATGCGATGGTCCCGGTGCCATTGCATGTTGCGGCGGTAGGGCTCGGTGGTCAGCACGACATCTGGCTTGACCAGGCGGATCTGGCGGACCAGGTCCCGGCGGAAATCCGAGGTGTCCTCCAGTTCGCCGTCGGTCCTGCCCAGCATCACCACATTCTTGACGCCCAGCACGTCCGCGGCGGCCAATTGCTCCCGACTGCGGATAGACGCCAGTTCGGTTGGGTCGATCTCCGGATCGTCCGTGCCCTTGCTGCCGTCGGTGCAGAGGACATAATGGACATCAGAGCCCCCGCGCACCCAGCGGGCTATGGTGCCGCCCGCCCACACCTCAGCGTCATCGGGATGTGGAATGACCACCAGGGCGCGTTCGGGTGTGTTGTCCATGGGATGTAATCCTCCAGTAAAAATTCTGTCGACGGGTCCGTGCCGGGAAATCTGGCGAGCCGTCGCCCGGCCGTTCGCCGCCTGCCCGGCTAATCCTGGATGCCCGTGACCAAGGGTACCGGTTCTTGCACCCAGGGCGGGGCGGGCAACGGGAGCGCGTCCTGGTCGCACCCCCACAGCCAGTGCAGGTCGGGTTCGGGGCGCTCGGCGCCGTTCAGCGAAACACGGCCAGTGATGATTTCGCCGGCCAGGATACCGCCCGAGATGATGATGCGCATGGCTTCGTCTACGGTGATTTCGGTGGGCTTGACCTTGCTGGAAGCGGCCACCACCAGGTAGCCGGAAGACGGCACCGGCGTGGTGGGCACGTATATGGACAGGTGGTCCTCCACGCCGTCCAGCTTGCCCAGGTTCGACGTGATCAGCCCGATCGACCATACACCCAGTCGCGGGAACTCGATCAACACCACGCCTCGGTAGTCTTGCGCCTGGGAGTCGGACAGGAAATCGATGCCCACACGGGTCGTTTTGTACACCGCCCCGATCACCGGGATCCGGCCAATGAGATCATGGACCTGGTTGATCAGGAACTTGGCCACCGCCCAGCCGATGAGCAGTCCGACGACGTAGATCACGACCAGCACTGCCGCGACCCCGACCAGGTCGGTCCAGTCGAACCCGCCCGTCTTGGGAATGTTCAGCCAGCGGACGAATGGCTCCAGTAGCGAAGCCAGCACATCGTAGAAGAAATTGAAGATGAAATAAGTCACCAACACCGGCAGGAACACCAGCAGGCCGGCGCCCAGGCGGCTCTCCACGTGGCGCAGCGCAGAGGCCAGGGGCCGACGTCGCCGGCGCGGTTGCTGCCTGCCGGATCCCGGGAAATGGGGAAAACCGAGGTCGTTGGGCGACAATCGGCCTGGAGGAGGCTTCTGCATTAGTGAGCCGTCTCCTCACCGCGCCCCGCCGATCCCAGGCGTTCGTAGAGATCCAGCAGGCGGCCCGCCACCTGGTCCCAGCTCAGGGTTTCCGCGCGGTTGCGGGCGGCCCGTCCCATGCTGTCCCGCAGGTCCTCGTTGGCCATGATCATTTCCAGCGACTGGGCAAACGCCTCGGGACAGCGCCACGACTTCAGGTATCCGGTCCGGCCGTGCTGGACGATGGTCGACAGCCCGCCAACACGGGAGGCTACCACCGGAGTACCGCAGGCCATGCTCTCCAGCGCGGCGAGCCCGAAACTCTCGTAGAACGACGGGACGACGCACACGTCGGCTGCGGAGTAGTACAAGGCCAGCCGGTCCTGGGGCACGCGGCCCACGAATTCCACGGTGTCGCCCAGTTGCAGATCGACGGACAGCTGGTGCAAGCGCTCCATCTCTCCGCTGCCGTCGGCGTCGGAACCCACAACCAGCACCTGAACGCCTTCTTCGGACTCCAGCGAGGCGGCGGCATGGAGCAGCAGATCAGCGCCCTTCAACGGCTCGATGCGACCCACGGACAGCCTCACCTTGTGCCCGTTCAAGCCCAGTTCGCGGCGCGCTGCCGTCCGGCCGATGGGCCGGAAGCGGCTCAAATCGACACCGCAAGGTATCAACTCCACCCGGTTGCGGTCCGCACCGTACAGTCGCACCATCGCGTCCCGCTCGTGCGGGCTGAAGGCCACCACACAGTCGGCTCCCGCGATGATCCGTTCTTCGGTCTCCTGCCGCACCGGCGGCTCGTGCTCTCCGGAGCGCGATTGCATCTTGATGCGCGACAGGGTATG
Organism: SAR202 cluster bacterium bin87; assembly: GCA_002238825.1. Lineage (GTDB taxonomy): Bacteria > Chloroflexota > Dehalococcoidia > Lucifugimonadales > UBA3495 > Bin87. The sequence continues at coordinate 179,729 of MPNC01000001.1, forward strand.
GAAGGTCACCACTTGCGGCGTGCCGGTGGCCGCAGCCACGCTGGCGCCGGCCCAGCCGCTCAGCCAATAGTGGGAATGGATGGCCAGGTATTGGAAGTTGTTCCGCTTCTGGTGCCGGCCTACTCCCGCCACGAAATCGTCCAGGTAGCCGGGCAGATCGCCGAGCGGGGCATCGGCGGGTCCGGCCGGCACGTGAACGTAGTGAACATTGTCGTTATCGGCCTCGGTTCCGGCACACTGGTAGTCGTGCTCGCGCGTGAACACGTCGACGGCAACTCCCCGGTTCGCCATCGCTCGGGCCAATTCGCGTACGTGAACGTTCATGCCTCCCGCCTTCCCCTGCCCGGGCGCGGCCAGCGGGCAGGTGTGGTAGGAGATCAGTGCGACACGGCGCGAACAATCGGATATCAAGGCGAGGCGCTCCTGTTGAGGGAGACAGTCCTCGGGCCGACGCTGTGCCGGCCGCGCTTTCGCGTCGATATGCTAATCACCGCCACGGCTCTGCTAACCTTCGCGCTGCAGCGTTATGCGGTAGAGGTGGTGGTCGCGGCCGCCCAACCGGTACTTGTAGGGTTCGTTTCCCCGCAGGAAATCGAAGTATCGGTAGCCCTGCTCCATTGCGTCGCGCAGGCACAACGCGTGCAGCAGCAGCCCTACGCTGTAGTAGCGGTAATCCGGGTCGTGACCGCTGTTGTACAGCATGCGCACGCCGTCGTAATCCAGGCACAACGAGGCCGCCACCGGCTTGTCGTCCATTTCCATCAAAAAGAGCCGGAGTACTCCCTGGGCTGCCGTGGCCGCGATGAGCTGCCGGAAAAAGTCTTCCCGGTCGGCGGTGAGAAACTCGGCCTTTGCCGGATCGCTGCGTCGCATCAGGTCAAGGAACGTATCGATGCGTTCAATGGCTTCACCTGCATCCGAAACGCAGAACCAACGCCAGTTTTCGTGGCCCTCCAGTCGTCGCAGTTTGCGGCGCAGCTCGTGCCGGTCTTTCTTGCTCAGCCCCGCCAGGTAGTCATCCCATGTTGGTGGCAGGTCGAGGCGTGGCGCAACGTCCTCCTCGGCAATGTCCACCGAATATCCGCGGGCTCGCGCCAACTCAGGCAACATCGCCAGCGTCGGCGAGTCTTCGCCCACGGAATACAGGTCGAGCTGCCGGCCGCCGCCCGAGTCGATAGTATCCAGCAGGACCGGGTAAAACGCCGGCTCGGTACCCCGCGCGATGACGAAGTCGTTGTAGTCAAACGTGTCGCTGTTGCCGACAAAGGAAAAATTGTCGCCGCAGCGCGATAGCGACGCCAGGGCGGTTAATTGTCCCGCGGCGTCCGTGAGGTAAAACCCCGCCAGTGAGCGGCCGTCCTGGAATGCGCTCCACCATAGTTCCTGCCAGGTGGGCGTGATGTACAGGTTGTTGACCACCGACCGGCCGAGCAACTCCTGCCATTGCTGCCGGACTTCCTCAAACGACGTGATCGGGGTTGCTGGTGGGACGGTTGTCATATCAGGCGGGCCGGTTATCCTCAGCTGTCCAAAAGGCTCAGCAGTGCATTGGCAGAATACGCTGCTCCGGCGCCGTTTGCCCCGCCACTGGCTGCATGCCGTATCGCGGTGGTCACGACGCGATGGCCCGGTTTTTGGATCCCGCGCATGGACATGCACAGGTGCTCGGCTTCGATGCGGCACGCTACCGCCAGCGGTTGCACCCGCGACATTACGGCGTCGGCCAGCTGGGCGGTGAGCCGCTCCTGCACCTGCAGACGCCGGGCCGCGGTTTCCAGCGCCCGGGCAATCTTGCTGATCCCGGCGATATGCCGGTCCGGTACGTAGACCAGGCTCGCCCTTCCGAAGAAAGGCAGCAGGTGGTGCTCGCACATCGAGTAGAACGGGAGATCCGCCACGAGCACGGGATCATGGGTCACGTCATCGGAGAACATTGCGTCGATCTCCGCCGCCGGGTCCAGCCCCACTCCGGAGAACAGTTCCCCGTACATCTCCGCGACCCGCTCCGGGGTTCGCCACAAACCTTCGCGCCCGCTGTCCTCGTCGACGTACTTGAGGATGGCGCCCACCGCGACCTCAATGGCCGCCAGGTTCATTTGGGATCCGGTGACGGTCATCTGGCGGGAAGCGTCTCCATGATGGCGTTCTCTATGGCTTCCAGGTTGGGCTTGACTTCCACCGTGTTGGCCTGGGCGCTGCTGACCGCCATGTCCGGATCCTTGAGCCCGCTGCCCGTAATGACGCAGACGACCCTCTTCCCGGTCAGGTCGAGGCCGTTGCGCTTCATCTTGAGCAGGCCGGCCACGGAAGCGGCGGACGCCGGTTCCCCGAATATTCCCTCTCGCGACGCCAGCAGCCGGTACGCCTCGAGGATCTCGTCGTCGCTCACCGCGTCGATGACGCCTCCCGACTGATCCCGCGCGCGCTCCGCGAACTTCCAGCTGGCCGGGTTCCCTATGCGTATCGCCGAGGCTATGGTCTGCGGGAACGGGACCGGCTCGCCGCGCACGATCGGCGCCGCCCCTTCCGCCTGGAAGCCCATCATCCTGGGCAGCACCTCGTTTCGTCCCAGCTGGTGGTACTCGACGAAGCCGCGCCAGTAGGCCGTAATATTGCCCGCGTTGCCCACGGGGATGAACAGGTAATCCGGCGCGTCTTCCAGCACATCGGATATCTCGAACGCGGCGGTCTTCTGCCCCTCGATGCGGTGCTGGTTGACCGAGTTGACCAACGTGATGGGGTTGGTCTTGGTGAACTCCCTGACCAGCGCCAGGGCAGCGTCGAAGTTGCCGTCAACGAGCAGGATCCGGGCCCCGTACGCCATGGCCTGCGCCAGCTTCCCCAACGCCACCTCGCCTTTCGGGATCAAAACCCAGGCGGCCAAATTGCAATAGGCCGCGTAGGCGGCGGCCGACGCGCTGGTGTTGCCGGTGGAGGCGCACATCACCCCCACGCTGCGCTCTTCCAGCGCCTTGGCCATTGCCATGACCATGCCCCGGTCCTTGAACGATCCGGTGGGATTGCAGCCTTCCAGCTTGAAGAACAGGTTCGGGCACCCAAGTTCCGGTCCAAGTTGGCGCGACTGCACCAGCGGGGTATCCCCTTCACCCATCGAGAAGATGGGTGTTTCTTCATTGACCGGCAACAGGTCCCGGTACTGTTTTAATACGCCTACGCCCATTTTCTACCGGGTATGGCTGGCTGGTGCCACGGTTTTTCCTGCTAACTGCTTGAGGATGGGTTGGGTCTGGTCTGCGGTCGCTCTATTGCTCGATGCGAATCAAATTGTCGACACTTAACACCACGCCCAGTTTCGCGACGGCGGCCAGGGCGGTCTGGACGTCGGCCTCGCGGGAGGGGTAGGTGGTGATCACCAATTGGGCGGTACCGCCGCCCGGGTCGGTATCCTTTTGGATCACGGTGGCGATGGAGATATTGCCGTCACCCAGCAACCGTGCTATCTGGGCCAGCACGCCGGCCTGGTCGGCGCAGGTCAGCCGCAGGTAGTACGCGCTGGAGAGTTCGTCGATGGGCCGGATGGCGTCCCCAGTGGGAAGGCCCCGTCCGTTGGAAACAGGCAGCAGAGGCGGCGCGCCGGCGCTATCGATGAACCTCACGACGTTGAGTACGTCGCCCATCACCGCGCTGGTGGTGGCGTCGCGCCCGGCTCCCTGACCGTGCAGGATGATCTGGCCACAGAGGTCGCCGGTCACTTCCACGGCATTATACACGCCGTCAACCTTGGCCAGCAGGTGGTCCTCAGGGACCAGGGCGGGATGAACGCGTGCCTGAACCGTGCCATCCGATTGGGCCGCCGCGATCGCCAGCGATTTTATCGCATAACCCAACTCAGCAGCGTAGCGGAAATCTTCGGGCGCGAGCCGGCTGATGCCCTCGGTGTGGATCGCTCCGTGGGGTATCGATTGGTGAAACGCCAAACTACCCAGCACCGACAGCTTGTACGCGGCGTCGATGCCTTCGACATCGTTGGTGGGATCGGACTCGGCGTACCCCCGGCTCTGAGCTTCGGCCAGGGCGTCCGCAAACGGGGTCTGGCTGCGCGCCATGCGGGTCAGGATGTAGTTGGTGGTCCCGTTGATGATGGAACGAATTGAGCTGATGTCGTTGGCCAACAGCTGTGACATCAAGCAGCCGACGATGGGGATTCCACCGCCGGCCGATGCCTCGAACAGCAAATTCACGCTTTGCGACTGCGCGAGAGCCAACAGCGATGCGCCGCGTCGGGCCATCACTTCTTTGTTCGCGGTGACGACGTGCTTCCCGCCGGCCAGGGCCCGTTCCAGGTAATCGCCGGCCGGCGAATCCCCTCCCATTACCTCGACCACGATATGGATATCGGGATCCGCCAGGATATCCTCGGGGTTGGTGGTCAACACACCGGGCGGCGGAGACGGTTCGCGGGTTTTGGCCGCGTCGCGAACCAGGGCTCGGCGCAACCGAACGGTGCGCCCGGTCTTTCGTCTGATCTCTTCCGCGTTGTCCGATAGAGCCGCAGCGACACCGCCCCCGACGGTTCCGAGACCCATCAGGCCGATGTTGATTGCTTCTGTTGCGGCGGGCATTTTGTAAAGCTGCGGACTGGCTCGGTCAGAAGGGCGTTGAAGTTTGCGGTGGTTCGTGAACCGGTTCCGTCGATTGACCCAGGTCTTGGATAAGCTTACTGCTGAGGTTGGGGCGTGACCCGCGGCGCGGTCAGCCGAACCTGGTCGGTCACCCACGCGTACCGGTTGCTGTCGAAGTTGATTTTCACCCAACCTTCGTCAGAGCCCCGGGCCAGTTGATCGTCCTTCCATCGTTCGACCTGGGCGCTGGCCATTTGGAACAGCATCTGCGGTTCGACCTTTCGCGTTTCGGGCCCGTCGATGGACTGGATTATAAAAATCGTTTCATCCTGGTATATGGGAGTGGAAATCTCCCCCGGTTCCAGAGAGGGAGGCTCTCGCGTTTCAGTCCCGTCTTCCGCGATTTCGGTCTCGCCGAACAGGTAGCTGTCGAACTCCGGAAACGCCCCTTCGGGCACCCACCCGATGTATCCGTCGTTGCCGGTGATCTCCCGAGACACGGATGCGAAATCCTGGCCCAGCACCAGGCGTTCACGCACCCCCTCCGGAGTTGCCGTTGAATTCAGGCTCAACGCTATTGCCTGAACCTCAACTTGCGGAGCTTCCTCCGGCAGGGACCCCAGCATGATGCCGAACAGCGTGCTTTGGTGCAGCCGTTCCTCCATGATCCGACGGTAGACGCCGTCGGTGAGGTTGACCTGGGTAAGGAAATTCTTGTAGGTGTTGTCGAATTCAGCATCCAGTTGCGCTTCCAGCTGCGGGTCCCCGGCCTCCTGACCCGGTTCCGGCTCGGGCCGGAATTGGCCCCGGATCGCGTCGTCAATCTGTGCGTCGGTGACGTCGATGCCCAGGCCGGGTGCCGCCTGGCGCAATATTTCCGCGTGCAGCAGATCAGTCAACAGTTGGAATGGAATCCGGCTGAAATCAACCTGCCCACCCTGGTAGCGGTTGATGCCCTGGAGGACCCGGATTCGTTCCACCAGGTCTCCCATGGTGAAGCGAACGCCCCGCACCTCGCCCGCCATGACGCGCGGGGGCAGGATGAACTGTTGGTACACGCCCGCCAGCACCACACCGACAATCACGAGGATCAAGGCGGCGCCGACGATTATTGCAATCCGTTGCCGGCGAGAGTCAAGGCGGCGGCGGGTGCGCGCGGCCTGGGCAGCGTTAGAGTCTGTCGTCCCCAGCCGTCGGCTGCGGCCGGCGGCGTTTCTTGACGGGCGGCGCCGGTTAGGCTGCGCTGGAGCCTCTTCTGCCTCGTCGGCGCTGCGTTTCCAGGGCAGCGATAGGTTCAGCATCTGGGGTGGGCCGGTTAGCGACCCGAACGCATGCCGACGTTAATGCTGTGTTCGGGGGCGTAGGGCAGGAGAGCGAGGTAACGGGCTCGCTTGATCGCCTGGGCCAGGAGTCGCTGGTTCTTGGCCGAGGTGCCGGTTTTGCGCGTGGGCTCGATTTTTCCCTGCTCCGAGATGTACCTCCGCAGGCGGTCCACGTCCTTGTAGTCCGGCGTGACTCCTTCAACGGTGAAAGCGCACACTCGCCGGCGCGGTCCGTAACGCCGCCCGCCACGTCCGCCACCGCGTGGCCCGCCCCTTCCCGGGGGTCGTCCTCCCGGACCGCCTGGGCGTCCTCCCGGTCCGCCGGGGGGCCTGCCTCCCGGTCCGCCGGCAGGTGGCCCGCTGGCGGCAGGAGGACCGCCCATCGGCGCGGTTGGCGCCGCATTGGCGGGTGGATTTGCGGGTGCGGATTCTGGGGTAGTCATTGTTGGAGGTTCCTCCGGATGTCTGGGATTGGGATGCCGCGAATCAGAAGGGAAGGTCGTCAACGTCCATCGGGTCAGGAGCGCTGCCGGCTCCCGAGCCGGCCCCGCGGCGGTCGTCGTATCCGCCACGCTGGTCGCTGTACCCGCCGGTATCGCCACGATCACCGTAGCTGCGGTCTTGCTGGCCGCCGTAGTCTCCATATCCGCCGTCTGATTGTTCGTCACGACGCCCTAGGAATTGAACTTCGGTGACATTCACATCTAACGAAAATCCAGGCGTCCCATCTCTTCGGTCATATTGCCGGGAGCGCAGGCGCCCTTCCACATAGACCTGTCTACCCCGTGCGAGGTATTGGTTACAGGTGTCCGCAAGGCGACCGAAGGCCGTACAGTTGAACCACTCGGTTTCTTCACGTTGCTCGCCCGCCGCAGTGGTGTACCGACGGCTGCTCGCGACGCTAAAGCTCGTCATTGGTTGACCCGAAGGCGAATACCTCATCTCAGGATCCCGGCCCAGGTTGCCGATAATGATGATCTTGTTCACGGCAATTTACGCCTCTGCGTCGCCATCGGTTTCGGTGGGAGGCTCGGGTGCGGGCGCCGGTTCTGTCGCCGTCGACTCGGCGCTGGCAGTGGGTTCGGCCGCAGCGGTGGGCTCGGGTGCGGGCGCCGGTTCTGTCGCCGTTGGCTCGGCGCTGGCAGTGGGTTCGGCTGCGGCGGGAGGCTCGGGTGCGGGCGCCGGTTCCGTTGCCGTTGGCTCGGCGCTGGCGGTGGGTTCGGCCGCAGCGGCGGGCTCGGGAGCCGTGGGAGCGTCGGCGGTGCTTTCCGGCGCAGGAGTGGGTTCAGCCGACTCCGGGGCGGACACTGGAGCGGAAGCCGGCGTCGCCGTGGGCGCGTCAGTGCCGGGAGCGGCTGGGGCGGCTGTTCCGGGAGCCGGGGCCGCAGGTGCGCCGGCGGCCGGCGGAGGACCACCACCCTGCCGGCGGTCGCCGAACCCTCCGGGCGCGTCCGGTATCGGTCCGCCGCCGTCCTGGCGTCGGCCCCGTCCGGGCGGGATGTACCGCGACGGAGCGGTAAGCGGTCCCGGGGGTGGCTTGTCGGGCAACGGGCCGTCGCAATTCAGGATCAGCGACCGCAGCACCTGCTCGTCCAGCCTCAGGTAATTTTCCAGATCGCGGTTGAAGGAACTGTCCACCGTGAAGGTGCTCAAATAATACGATCCCTCCAGGAAATTGTAGTTTCCTTTGCGGATCGGATAAGCCAACCGGCGGGTGCCCCAGACCTGCTCGGCGGTGATTTCGCCGTCCCGGTTGACGATGTACGATTTGATCTCGTCCCATTTCGCCGATGCTTCGTCTTGATTCAGCATCGGGCTCAATATTGTTACCAGTTCGTAATGACGCAAGTTCGAATCTCCTGAATTGGTGAAAGCGCAACGGTGATTATAGCATTCGGCGCCACGAGTGTCAGCACGGCCCGCGCGCGAAAAGCCCGAATACCCGATGGGATAAGCATTCGCGGTTCCTGCAGACCCTGTTGCTGGCATAGTTGTTCCGGGGTTTCGTTTTCCCGGGGCATTTTTGTTCCGGGGCATCATTGTCCCGGGGCTGCGTTCGTTCGGCCAGAGCGTCGCTTGTCGGTTCTCCGAGAAATTCGCGAATCATGGGCTAGTAGTCGAAGTAAACCACGCTCACGAGGCTATGCAATTGCCGGCTCAGATCCGCGATACTGACCAGCAGTCGCAGTTTGTCACTGGAGTCCGGCCACTCGTACAGAACCAGCGACCTCAACCTGCCGGCCATTCGGTTCGCCGCTGCGCTGGATTCGCGGTCAGGTCCCGAACCGATGGCGGCCAGCTCCTGTGCCACGGTATCCAGCGCCCGGCGCATCGAGTCGGGAAGCAATGGATCGGTCACCAACAGGTCGAGGGCGACTCCCGGGCTGATTTCCACACCGGACACGCGCGTGTACGCATCCTGGGCTCGGTAAATCCGGAGCAGCGTGGTCCAGTCAGACTCGGTGTGTTCGGCGGCTCCTTCGTCCTCCTCGAGTTGCGTCAGGAGCAGGCTGCTCGCCAGCTGGGACCGTTCAATGAAACGCCCCAACTGCATGAAATGCCATCCCTCGTCGCGATACATGGTGGCCGCCGCCACTCCCATGAAGGTTTCGATGTCTTCAGCCGTTTCCGTGTAGAAACCCTCCGGTGATGCCAGCCATATGTCCAGCATTCTGATCCGCTGGAGTTTCAGGTAGGTAAGGTTCAGCGACCGCCACATTTCCGCGTTGATGCAATGACGCATCTGTCGCGCGTTCTCCCGTCCCGACGCAAAGCAACTCCACATCGAGCTCGGATTGGCGCGCTCGAACGTGAGATCGTCGGCCAGCGTGAAGGAATCCGCCAGGGTGTAATCGTCGCTGATCCGCCGCTGCGCCTGCACTTGCCCCGACGGGCCCTCCGCCCGCTGGAACTGCGGCGCGGTCCCCCCGTGCGACGGCGCCAATTCCAGCCCCCCTCCCGGCGGTTCACGGTCCAGGCTCCGATAGATCCGTCGCCAGCCTGAGTAAATTTCGCCGGTCGGCCGGTCGACCAGGGCCTCCGCCTGCAACTGCAACATCCGGCTCAGGTGGTCCGCCCGTTCCAGGTATCGGCCCATCCAGTACAGTCCCCGCGCGCTTCTTGCCAGCAACTTGGTTAGCCCTCCAGCACCCAGACGTCCTTGCCGCCACCGCCCTGGCTGGAATTGACTACCAGGCTGCCCCGGCGCAGGGCCACCCTGCAGAAGGCCCCCGGAACCATCCGAGTGGTCTGCCCATGCAGGACGAACGGTCGCAGGTCGACGTGGCGCGGTTCGAATTTGCCGCCAATCAGGCAGGGCGAGCGCGACAATGCCAGTGTCGGCTGCGCAATGAAGTCGTCGGGGTTTGCCCGTACCTGTTCCGCGTATTCCGTCCGTTCCTCGGGCGTGGCGTGGGGGCCCACCAGCATTCCATATCCGCCGGATTCGCCAACCTTTTTCACCACCAGATTGTCCAGATTGTCCAGCGTGTACTCCAGCTCTTGCGGGCGGCGGCAGAGGTAGGTCTCAACGTTTTGCAGCAACGGCTCTTCGCCCAGGTAGTACCGGACGAAGTCCGGCACGTAGGCGTAAATGCTCTTGTCGTCGGCGACCCCTGTTCCCGGCGCGTTGGCCAGGGCCACGTTGCCCCGCAGGTATGCGTCCATCAGGCCCGGCACGCCCAGTACCGAGTCCGGCCGAAAAACCGTCGGGTCAATAAAATCGTCATCGACGCGGCGGTAAATGACGTCAACCTTCTGCAGTCCCGTCGTCGTCCGCATGTGGACGAAACCATCGGAGACCACCAGGTCACGGCCCTCAACCAGCTCTGCGCCCAGCTCGCCGGCCAGGAACATGTGCTCGTAGAAGGCGGAGTTGTACACTCCCGGCGTCAGCAGGGCGATGGTCGGATTAGTTTGTCCTCCGGGCGCCAGCTCCCGCAGGGTGTCCAGTAGCAGCCGGCCGTAGTTTTCCACTTCCAGCACGCGCGAAGCCCGATACAGCCGGCGCAAACTCGCCTTCACCGCCTTGCGGTTCGCGATCATGTAGGACACTCCCGAGGGCACCCGCAGGTTGTCCTCCAGTACCCGATACCCGTCGTTGGTGCGCACCAGATCTGTTCCGCAGACCGCTACCCACGTGCCTTGGGGCGGTGTGAAACCCCGCATCTCCATCCGGTATTGCGGGCAACCCATAACCATGTCCGCCGGGATCACCCCGTCCCGCGTTACCCGCGATTCGCCGTAAACGTCCTGCAAAAACAGGTTCAGTGCTTTCAGGCGCTGCGTCAGGCCTGCTTCCAACCCCCGCCACTCCGCCTCGGCGATCAACCGCGGCACACAGTCGATGGGAATGATGCGCTCGTCGGCTTCATCATCGCCGTATACAGTGAAGGTAATGCCCTCGTTGGAGAACGACCGCGTCACCCTTTCCTGGATGGCGGTCAATTCCTCGGGAGAAAGGTCGGTTAGAGTACGCTCCAGTCCCTTCCAGTCGTCCCTCGTCCTCCCGTCCGCGTGAAACATCTCGTCGAAGAAGTTCGCGTCGATGCTGTAGTCTCGGAACCGATCTGCTGTAGTCACACGCGCCTCTGGCCTGCTCGGACATCTGGATACGCTAGTGGGCCGAACCAACCGGGCCGTCCCCGAGTCACCAGCCTAGCAAATCGCCGCACGTCCGCACAACTCAATCCCGTCGCCGGGCACGCGCGCTGCCAGGCTATGCTCCGGCTGCACGGATCGAACTTCAGGATCGAACTTCGCGGTTCCACATTCCGCCGGGCACACGGCCTGCCTCACCATATCTCCGGCGGAACCACCGGAGGCGCCGACCAAATCATCGCTGCTGTCAGCGGGACGGTCGCGCTGCGACACCGGCCGGCGGGCGTTCACGCCGCGGCCAACGCCGGTATCACGTGATTCCCGAATGCCTGCACTTCGGCTTCCGGCGGCGCAAAGGTCAGGCATGGCATCAGGTACAGCTGGTTGACCCCGTGCTGCGCCATCTCCTGGATGCGAGTGGTGCAATACTCCGGCGTTCCGATGAGACCCAGGGCATCACACAATTGACCGTTGACCTCGTCGTCCACAAATTGGGTCAACTCGATTGCCTCTTCCCAGTTTGGCGCGTGGCCCAAGTCGGGATAAACGTCGCGGACCGCCTGCGGCACCTCGTAGTCCGGGATGTCCAGCCCGGAGTAGGGCAACCAGTTGGGACCGCCCCACAATAGCGCCCAATGCGCCGCCACGGGGCGTGCCAGCCGACGCGCCTCCTCGGTGGAATCGGACACGCACGTGCGCACCGCAAACATCACGTCCAGATCGTCCAGGTTCCGGCCGCTGCGTTTGGCCCCGATTTCCAGGTGTTCCAAAGCCTTCCCAACGATGCCCGGAGTGTATCCCACCAGCACCAGCGCCCCGTCGGCCACCTCGCCGGCCAGTTCCAGCGAACGTGGACCCGATGCCGCCATCAGCACCGGGACACCGTGGCCGCCGTCGCTGCCCGCAAAGTCAAGCCGATTCGTCATGCCGTCGTATTCCACCGACTCGCCCGCCAGCAGCGCTTTCACCTCCAGGATGCAGCGGCGCATCTGCCGCAGGGTCGCCGGCCGTCGCCCGATGGTGCTCGCCGACGTGTACCCGGTCCCGATGATGAACTTGGTGCGGCCGGGGGCGAGTTCGGCCACCGTCTGCGCCGCGCCCGCCAGCACCGACGGAATGCGTCCAAAGGGGTTGGTGACCGCCGGGAACAATCGCAGATTGCTGGTGGCGTTGGCGGCCATTCCCATGGTCACAAAGGTGTCGCGGCAGATCATCTGGCTGTCCAGGATCCCCGCGCCGTCAAACCCGGCGTCCTCGATTTGACGTATCATTTTCAACAGGTCCGGCATTGGCGATGTGCCGGGCACGCGCATTGAAATCTTGATGGACTCGGCCATACGGGTTCCCTCCGTCCAACATGGGTTCATTAAAATCGGTCGCGGTAGTATAGCAGCGCGGTCGACCAGCCTTCCGCTGCCGGTTGCGGGCACCGGAGCAGCGCTCGTCACTGGATCCGCGCGCCGAATGATCCGCGCGCCGAATTTGTGCGTGTGTTGCCACCGGCAGCCCGGCACAGATACACTGCGTTCACCGACGCAGGAGAGGGAGAGTCAAAATGGTCGCGGTTCGATACGCTTTGGAAGACTTTGTTCAGGACATGGAGGATCTGCTCGTTTCCCAGCCCACCGACGAGAAGATCTTCGACAAGGGTTCGGCTTGCCTGTCGCGCCTCATCGCCAATCCTGACGCAATTCCCGAACGGTTCCGCCAGCCCGCCGGATCCGGAGCTCGCTCCAACCACGGGTCCTGGCTGCTCCACCACAGTCCAGACAGTGGCCTGCTGGTAACGGCCGTCGTGTGGGGCCCCGGCGACCACGCCGCGCCACATGACCATCGCACCTGGGGAATGATCGGCGTGATGGACAATGCCCTCACCGAGACCCGATTCCGGCGTGTCGACGACCGGGACCGCGAAGACTGGGCTCGGTTGGAGCGCGACCGATCCGCCGTGGTGAAGCCGGGCGAAATCAGCCTGTTGATCCCGGAAGTCGATGAAATCCACCAGATGGACAACTTTACGGATCGCCCCACCGTTGAAGTCCACGTTTACGGTCAGGACCTCCGCGGCCTGGAGCGCGTTCGTTACAACCTTGAAACCGGCGCCATCCGTCAGATGATGACCGAAAAGTACGATAACTGCTGAACCCGCAGGTTTCCGGGAGGCGTCGATCCGTCCCGCGCGTGTATACTGGCGCCATAACTGGCGCGCACTGATAGCGACTTACACGTTGGACCGACCGCCGGGTATGGCTTTCGGAGCCGCGAGAATAGATCATCCGGAACACTGGATATCTTCGTATAATTGATCAACGGATCGCGGACCGCATTGACCACACAGTTGGCGCCTTTGTTTGCGTCGCTGTCTGGCAACCATTTTTGATTCGGAACCACATCGACCTGGACGACGGAGATGCGCTGATGGCTAAGTCGTATAGTCCTGAACAACTCAACGAACTGTTCAGCGACACTATCCCCTTTGCCCTGATTGACGTTCGGGAACCCGGTGAGTACAACTCCAGCCACATACCGGGAAGCAGCCTGATGCCCCGCAGGAGGTTGGAGTTCGACCTCCACGACGCCGTGCCCCACGCCGGCTCGCTGATCGTGCTGTGCGACGATGACGGGCGCCGGGTGTCCTGCGCTGCCGCGACGGTCGAGGCGATGGGCTTCAACAACGTCGGCTGGCTGGACGGCGGCATCAACCGCTGGATGAGTTTGGACTATCCCACTGAATGGGGGGTCAACGTTCCCAGCAAGGACTTCGGCGAAAAGGTCGAAGTCGTCCACCATGTGCCGGAAATCGATGCCATCGAGCTGCGAGCGCGCATGGATCGCGGCGAGAAAATGGTGATCCTGGACACGCGAACGCCGGAGGAATACCGCCGCTTTTGCATACCCGGCGGTCGCAGCGTACCCGGTGGCGAGTTGGCCCTTCGTATCACTGACATTACCGCGGACCTCGATCCGGATACCACGGTGGTGGTGAATTGTGCCGGTCGCACGCGCAGCATCATTGGAACCCGGATCCTGCAGCGCATGGGCCTGGACCGCAACATCGTTGGTCTCAAAAACGGCACCTCCGGTTGGGTGTTGGCCGGCTACGACCTGGAATCCGGTGCTACCCGGGACCGGTTGCCCGGCGTATCCGAAGAAGGCCGCGCCGCGGCGGAAGCCTATGCCGAACGATGCGCCGCGGAAGATGGCGTGCGCTTTCTGGACGTTGCCGGTCTGGACGCCATGGCCGACCGGAGCGTGACCGAGAGCATCTACTTCATTGACGTTCGCACCTCCGAGGAATATGACCGGGGCCGCATTCCGGGCTTTCGCTGGTTCCCCGGCGGGCAATGTGTTCAGCGCAGCGACGATGTTGCCGTGGTAAAGAACGCTCCGTTGGTGTTTTGCTGTGACGGCAAGGCCAGGGCTACCCTGACCGCATCCTGGTTCCGTCAACTCGGGCACGAAGAGGTATACGCCGTCGATGGCGGTACTCAAGCCTGGGCCGACGCCGGCCGGCCGCTGGAATCCGGCATGAGCCTCGGCGCATTGAACGACGGTTCCATCGCCGGAGAAATCGAGTCGGAACTGTTGGTCGAGGCGCGTCGGGCCGTTCCCACAGTTTCGGCCAAGACCCTGGACCAGAACCCTCCCGACGTCATCATCTTCGTCGACACCAGCCAGGATTTCGCGCGCGCTCATGTGCCGGGATCGCGCTGGGTCCCGCGCGGATGGCTGGAATGGCAGATCACGGACCATGTACGGAGCAACGACGCCAACATCGTTGTTACCTGCGTCGATGGACGTCAGTCCCTGCTGGCGGCGGCGACCCTCCGCCAGATCGGCTACTCCAACGCCAGGGCTCTGGCCGGCGGTGTCACGTCATGGCAGGCTGCCCGTCTCCCGGTCGAGGAAGGGTTGAGCGGCGTCACCCGCACGCCGTCCGACATCGTCTTCAGCGGTCCCGACCGCACCTATGCCGACATGCAGAACTACCTGCGCTGGGAGACCGCCCTCGGCGAAAAGTACGTCTCAGGTTAGTCGCGCCATCGTCGGGCGTCCCGGTGGCCGAACCCGGCGGCGGGCTGACCGCGAGGCGAAGAGATGCGATTAGCGACCTGGCCGGCCGGATGTGTCGACCAGGTCGCCTTCTTCCGGGTTGGGCTCGACGCGCAGCGTTTGCACGATGCGGTTGTACGCGGATTCCGACTCGTGCGTGCGGCCTACGTGATCGGTCGCCGCATCCTCGGCGCGCCGCCGGTCGTCGAATATGTCGTACCATTCGCACTCCGCGCAGTCCACGCGCCACTCGGTTCGCCCGGTGGGGATCTGCTCGGTTATTTCGACGATGATGTGCAGCGTGGTCACTGGATCCTCCTGGGGCTCCGGCCTGGTTCGACTTCCGGAGATTGTTCCCGTGGCTGCGCTTGGTGTCAAATCGCCCGAACTCCTGCCAGCGGGAAACGTACGCTCTGGTGCATGCAGCAACTCGGGCGCGCGGGTCATTGACCGTGCTGGATTGTGCCGCCGCGCCAAGCGGCGCTCGCCCGGACAACCAGTCTGCGGCGCGCCGCAAAAAGCCTCCGCATAATGATTCGGCCTGCACTTGTCGGCGCGCCGCCGGCATGGGAAACTGATACATTGCCGCACCCATGGGTCGGCCATCCAACCTTGGAGACGCACACCGAATGACTACGCAGCAGAACCCCCCGGAGAATCAGGCCGGCGACGCCGCGCGGCCGGACTTTTTGCAAATGGACGGCGCCCAGTCTTCGGATGACGCCGACAAGACCGACTCCTGGTACGGCTGGCCCCACAAGAAGGTTGAACCCGTTACCCTTCCTCGTCCAGACGGCAAAACCGAGCGCGTCCGCACGCCGGTCATGGATCTGGAGGGTCTGATCACGCCCACCGAGTTGCACTACGTGGTGCAGCATTTCGGCGTTCCCGACCCGATGACTGTTCGCGACTGGTCGCTGTCCGTGGACGGAGAGGTCAAAAAGCCCCTTCGCCTCAACTACGACGATGTTCGCCGGTTCCCTTCCCGCTCGGTGCGTACTGTCATGGAGTGCTCCGGCAGCGACGCCACATATTTCGAATACTTCAAGGGCGAGGGTCCGCGTCCGTCCCGCACGCAGGAGCGCATGATCCTTTCCGGCAGCGAGTGGACCGGCGTGCCCCTGGCAGCAATTCTCAACGAGGCGGGCCTGACCGGCCGCGCCACCCATATCCGCGCCGAGGGCTGGGATGAAGGCGTGCCCGCCACCGCCGCAGAAGGCACCGAGCCGTTCTTCTATGACAAGGGCCTCCCCATGCAGAAGGCTCTCCATCCCGACACCATCCTCGCCTATGCGCAGAACGGGCAGATTCTGGAGCACCTGCATGGAGCGCCCATCCGTCTCCTGGTGCCCGGCTGGTCCGGCAACTGGTCCGTCAAGTGGCTGCGCCGGTTGGAAGTCCTCGATCACGAGCCCGATTGCTGGTACCACTACAATTTCTACTACTATGGCGATTCGGCCGATGATCCCAACAAGGAGCTGATCACCACCATCGGCGTGAAGTCGCTGGTATCCCAGCCCAACGACGACACGTCCAACCTGCCCGCCGGCAAGCACGTCGTGCGTGGCTACGCCTGGAGCGGCGGTGGCGCCATCACTCAGGTGGACGTCAGCGTCGACGGCGGCAAGTCCTGGCAGCCGGCTCGCCTCGAGGAACCCGCGGAACGCTGGATGTGGCGCCGCTGGTCCTGGGTCTGGGATGCGGCTCCCGGACAGTACAACGTCATGTCACGCGCCACCGACAGCGTCGGGCAAGTACAGTCCCACGAACCGCGCTACAACAACATGCGAAAGAACTTCAGCGCCATCGTGGGGTATGAGATCACGGTCGATTAGACAGCATGACCACGGCCGCCAAACCCTCTCGCCAATCCGAAGCGGCAGCCGAGATTGGACTGCCGCTGTCGGCGCCACTGCGCATCAATCTGTCGGCGCTGGGTATAGACTCGCTTGCGCCGGATTTCGCCGAGCGGTTTTTCTGCATGGCCTGCGAAAACGAGCCCTACGAGTTTGAATGCAACGCTCAGGGAGAATTAATCGTTATGCCTCCAGCCGGTTGGGAGAGCAACATCGGCGAGAACGAGACCAACGTTCCATTGGCTTTATGGCGAAGGGAAAACGGCGGGTATGCGGCCTCTCAGAACGTGCTTTACCAACTGCCCAGCGGCGCTATGTACATGCCCGATGCCGCTTGGATCACCCAGGAAAGGTTTGACGCTCTCCGCTCTGGCGAGTACCGGAGCACAATCCCCGGCGCTCCCGATTTCGTCGTCGAAGTCCGCTCCCGCACCGACAGAGTCGATGCCGGTCTGTCCAAGATGCAGGAGTGGATGGACGGCGGGGCCCGGCTCGGCTGGTACATCGACCCCTACGGGCGGCGCGCCTACGTCTATCGCACTGGTCGGGAGGTTGAGGTACTTGACGATCCCGAAACCCTGTCCGGCGAAGACGTGCTGGCGGGTTTCCTGTTTGAGGTGAAGAGGCTTGTGTTCGACCGCTACGCCGAACTCACGGGCCACGGAGAATAACCGTATGACCACAATCGCTTCCATCCTGGAACAGGCTCCCGTCGTGGCCGCCGAGTGGGCCGAAGAACGAGCCGATCGCCAGCAGCGCACCAAGGGCGACCCCGCCGACTATGCGCGCCTGGGCCAGATCGGCGTGCCTCTGTTGGCGGTACCCACCGACCTGGGTGGCACCTGGGAGAGTCTCGAACAGTCCGCACGTCCCATCTGCTCAATGCTGAGACAGCTCGCGGTGGGCGATCCGTCCATCACGCTGGCCAGCGCCATGCATCACCTCGTGTTGTCATCGTGGCGCCTGCCCACGGTTCCCGAGCCCTTCACCGCCGGTTGGGTCAAGCAGCGCAACGCGGTTTTCGACAGCGTTCACAGCGGCTGCTGGTGGGGCACCATCGTCAGCGAGCCGGGCTCAGGCGGAGACACATCCCGTACCGCCAGCGTTTGCGAGCCCGACGGAGAAAGCGACTTCGGCTATCGTATCTCCGGCCAGAAACATTTCGGCAGCGGCTCGGGCCTGACGTCGTTCATGACCACCCGGGCCCTGGCGGCCGGGGATGCGGTTCCCGACCTGTTCTTCATGGAGGTGCGAAACCATCCCTGGGATGGCTCCACCGGCTTGAAGCTCACTGCGGAATGGCGCGGACATGGCATGAAGTCCACCAACAGTCACGCTTTCGAGTTTGCCAACTTCCCCGCGACGAGAGTCGCGTGGCCCAACCACCAAGCTGAGCTCATGGGGGCCAACGGCGGCCTCGGCGCCGCTGCTTTTACGTCGGTGATCGTCGGCGTGGTGGATGCGGCAATGGACCACGTGCGACCGCGGATGAAGAACGGCATGGCGTCCGATCCGGGGCTGCGCGCGTTCCAGCAGGTCGAATGGGCCCACGCCGAGCAGGAGGCCTGGTTAATTGGGCAGGCATGGGAGGGCGCCATCCGCTGCCTGGAGACCAACACCGGCCGCCGGGAACTCCTGCTGGCCAAGGAGAGTGTGGCCCGCCTCGCGGAGGACTGCCTCGGACGTCTGTGCAAGCTATCCGGTGGCAGCGCCTACACCCGTTACTCGCCTCTGTCCGTGTGGTACGACGACGTGCGCGCTTTGGGCTACCTGCGTCCGCCCTGGGCCCTGGCGTGGGATCAGGTTTTCCAGCAGAGCCTGGCCGAATAATCCGGCAACTGCGGAATTCGCAATTGGCATGGTGGCCGCCAGAGGAGTAAAATGCCGGCCCATGGTCGGGTACGCCAGGCGGAACATCGCCATGTTGACCTCCATCGGCGCGATGGTGGCCACCATCTTGTTGATCATCTTTCTGGGCGCGTGGGCGGTTTCGGCCGCCGGCGATGCGGATCTCTCCAGCTTCGCTAACACTGCCACCGCCGGATTTGCCGGGACCACTTACGAGCCCGGCTCGATGCCCGCCGTTTCTGACGCCGATTCTGTCCCTCGTTTGGCTTCGGCGACCCCAGTCTCCGAGACCTGGTGGGGCAAATCGTTCCTGGTCGCGTGCCCGCTGCACTGACCTGCTGATTATAGGAGATCACTCCGAATGGCTTCCCTTTACGGCCTCCGCCGACCCACCAGACGGTTTCACTATGCGTGGGTAATCCTGGGCATCCTTGCCGTGGTGCAGATTTTCGGCCAGTCGATTTCCATGTCGGCTGGCATCATGATTCCAGAGCTCCGTGAGCCCCTGGCCGAAGGCGGGAAGTTTGGATGGCCGGTAGGCCTGATCGGAGCTGCTCTGGCCGGATATTACCTGGTGGGCTCGCTCACGTCGCCGTACAGCGGCCGCCTTGGCGACACTTTGGGCGCGCGAAAGTTGCTCGTTGCCGGAGGGATCCTGTTCGGCACGAGCATGATCCTGATCGGGTTCATCACCCACATCTGGCAGTTCTTCATCGTTTACAGCGTGATGCTTGCGCTGACCTCTTCCATCACGATCGTCCCGTTGATGGCCGCCGTAAACCCCTGGTTCAAGCGCCGGCTCGGGTTGGGGATCGGCTTGATGTGGGCGGCCGGCGGATTGGGCGCGGCGCTATTGGCTCCGGTCTATTCCATCTTGCTGGAGCAGTTCGGCTGGACCACCACCTTCGTCTGCATCGGCGCGGTCGGCGGCGGGATCACGCTGCTGCTGGTGCCTTTCTTCCGCAATCAGCCGGCAGAGAAAGGGCTGCTCGCCTATGGGGCCAGCCCGCATGACAAACCTGCCAAGGTCTTCAGCCAGGAAGCCGCCAAGGTCAGGCTCCAGATCTTCCAGAAGCAGATGCGTCACACCCGCGCCTTCTGGAACCTGCCGGTAATCCATGGATTGGGCTGCGCCGGCCACGGCATCGTCCTGATCTACGTGATTGACTATGCCGTCAAAGAGGGAGTGCTGTTCACCACAGCTGCGATTATCCTCACGCTGATTCAGATATTCAGCATCGCCGGCCGTTTCGCCGTGCCCATCATCACCGAACGGATCGGCGGTAAACCGATCATGGCTACCGCTCTGGCAATCCAGGCTCTATCCGTCGGGCTTCTGTTACTGCCCTCGGGCATCCTGGGATACACCGCGAATGTTGCTTTGCCCTTCATGGGGTCGTTTGAAATTCCGTTGGCATTCTTCCTCTTTGGAATGGTGTTCGGTCTGGGTTTCGGTGGGGAGATGTCCGCTTACCCGGTGGTCAACCGCCAGTACTACGGGACCGGCCCCGTCGGCTCGGTATACGGTATGCAGATCTCCGGGGCCATGATGGGCCACTGCATATCCACCGTGGCGGCCGGCTTCATCATCCAGTTCCTGAGCTTTGGACACGCCTTCCTGCTGTCCATGGCCTTCAGCGGCCTGGGCGTGATCATCATCATGACTTTGGAAACCACCAAGCGCGAGTTGATCCCCAACTGGGAAGACCAGTTGCCCGCGGAAGCCCGCACCGCTCCACCACCGACCATGGTGCCCCCCGCAGCGGCGGCCACCGGCGTCGCTTTCGGCAGTGCCGGCGGCGACGGCAACTAGCACGACGCGCCGGCGCTTCCGATGACCACCGACCTGGCGTTCCTGTGCGACTCCGCCCTGGAGGACCGGGGAAAGTTGCACGCCCTCGGCGTGGGCATCGACGGGGTATCCGGCGGTTCGCTGCCGATGACACACCCCCGCTTCGTAGTCGTGTGCGTCATGCGCTATTCCGTGGTGGAAGCCGGCGACAAGCGCATGGTGATCCGTTTGCTCACTCCCGACGCCCGGGATGCCGTCCCGGCCATCGAGCAGGCCATCACCCTCCCCGTGCGCGACGGCGTTGTGGACGCCACCGCCAGGATCATCGCCGAGGTCAACGGGGTCACTTTCAACCAGGGTGGGCCCCACGCCTTTCACGTTGCCATCGACGGCGCGGAAGTGGCCCGGCTGCCCATCAACGTCAGCGTGCGCGGTTCCTGATCGCGGGTCAACAGTGTCCCTTCCCGCAATCCTGCTGGCCACCGGCAACCCCGACAAGCAGCGCATGCTCGGCTGGCTCCTGGAGGGGACCCAGTTGCGCGCTGTGTCGCCCTCCGAATTGGGCGTGACCGCCGATCCCGAGGAGGATGGCGACACCCACGAAGCCATCGCCCGCGCCAAGGCGGAGACATGGTCGCAGGTGGCCGGTATGCCGGCCATCGCCAGTGACGGCGGACTCGTGGTTCCGGTATTGGGGGCAAACTGGGAGAGCCGGCACACCCACCGGTTCGCCGGGCCCGCTGCCGACGACGCGGAACGCCAGCGCCGTCTCATGGAGATGATGCAACCGTTCTCTGGCGACCAGCGTGACGCGGCTTTCGTTGAAGCCCTGGCCATCGCCGATGGCGGAAAGACGGTCGCGTCGTGGGAAATCTCCGGCGCCACCGGTCGCATCGTGGACTCGTTGATGCAGCGGGGCAACGATACCGGCGGCAACGGCTTCTGGGTATTTCCCCTGTGGTACTTCGCTGAGTTCGGTAGAACCTACGAACGGCTGACGGAAACCGAACGAGCCGAATTGGGTGACCACTGGCAGACCCTGCGAACTCGGGTTCACGAGTTCATTCCCGGATGGTTGGCCGGCCTCTCCGATCCATCAAATGGGCTACAATAATCCAGCCACAGTTTATCGCCCACGGAGCCTCCTTTGACCACCCTGCACGAATCACTCGCACCCGAATCAGTGGAAGATGTCCAGAGTCTGCTGCGGGATCAGGCGTACATAACCGACCGCGGATTGGCCATCGCCATTTTCCTGGCGTTGAAATTGCGCCGGCCGCTTTTCCTGGAAGGCGAAGCCGGAGTCGGCAAGACCGAAATCGCGCGCGCGCTGGCCTCCGGCCTGGGCACCGACCTGATCCGCTTGCAGTGCTACGAGGGTCTTGACATCAACCACGCGGTCTACGAGTGGAACCACACCCGTCAATTGCTGGAAATCCGCTTGATGGAGGCCCGTCGCGAGGCCGCGGGTGATGACGCCGCAGACGTCGACCTGTTCAGCCCTCAGTTCCTGATCAAGCGCCCGCTGCTGGAGGCAATCGACCCGAGCCGGGATCGCGCCCCGGTGCTCCTGATCGACGAGCTCGACCGTTCCGACGAGGAATTTGAGGGGTTCCTCCTGGAGCTCCTCGCCGACTACCAGATCACGATTCCGGAACTGGGCACCTTTCACGCCGCGTTCCCGCCGGTCGTCGTGGTGACCTCCAATCGTACCCGCGAGGTCCACGATGCGCTGAAGCGGCGCTGCCTCTACTACTGGGTCGATTACCCGGACTACCAGAAGGAACTCCAAATCGTCACCGCGCGTCTGCCCGATGCGCCCCGCCAGTTGGCTCAGCAGGTCACCGGGTTCATCCAGGAACTCCGCGAAACCGAGCTTTACAAAATCCCCGGGGTCTCCGAGACGCTGGATTGGACTTCTGCGCTGATGGCATTGAACATGCGCGAACTCGAGCCCGAGGTCATCGACGACACCCTGGGCATCATGCTCAAGTATCAGGACGATATCGAAGCCGTGCGCGGCGAGCCGGCCCGGGCTCTCCTCGAGCGGTCACGCAACCGTGGCCCCCGGCGCGGCGGACGGAGAGGTTAGCATGGACGCCCAACACGTCGTGGTCATCGGCGCCGGCATCGTCGGCGCGTCCATCGGTTGGCGGCTCGCCTCCCGGGGCGCCCGCGTTACCATTGTTGATCAGGGTGAGCCCGGCAGCGGCGCCTCCAGCCACAGCTTCGCGTGGATCAACGCTGGCGCAAAGGAACCGGTCGGCTATCACAACCTCAACCGCCGCTCGCTGGAGATGTGGTCCCGGTTGGCTGACGCCCTCGGCCAGGACATGGGTTTGCGCTGGGGCGGCAAGGTGTCCTGGGAAGCCGACGCCGACGCTGCTCAGGCACTCCTCTCCCGAGTGCAACAACTGCAGGCGTGGGGCTATCCCACCCGCCAGGTCTCGCGCGCAGAACTTCAGGAGCTGGAACCGTCCCTGAGCATCGGCCCTTTAGCCGCCGCCGAGTACAGCGAGAACGAGGGCCAGGTCGAACCGCAGATGGTCGTCGACGCTTGCCTCAACCGGTTGCGTGAATTCGAAGCCTCCATCCTTTCCGGAGTGGAAGTGATCGGATTGAGCAAGGACTCGCGGGCCCGCGTTGATTCGGTTCGGACCACCGGTGGCGATTTCGATGCGGACGTGGTCGTCGTCGCTGCCGGCGCCTCCACCACCGCCGTGGCCGCCATGGCCGGAGTGAACGTGCCTCAAGCCGAGAGCCCCGGTGTGGTTATCCGAACTTCCCCCATGCCGCGTCTGCTGCACAACGTGCCCGTGGTGTACGCGCCTCCGTTGGAAGACGGTCGCCGCGAGATCCATATGAGGCAATGCCCTGACGGTCGACTGATGATCGGAGAGGGTGATCAGGAGAGCCTTGCAGAGGACGACAGCCAGGCTCATGCCGATGATCTTTTGGCCCGCGCCTGTCAGCACCTGCCCGGATTGGCAGGTGCCGAAGCCGTTCCCGTTCCCGTGGGCTGGCGGCCCATGCCCCTTGATGGCTACCCGGTGATGGGGTTTGCCCCCGAAGCCCCTAACGTATATGTTGCCCTGACCCACAGCGGGGTCACACTGTGTCCGGTCTTGAGTCAACTGGCCGCGCTGGAGATCTGCGAAGGCGCGCGAGCCGACGCCGTACTCGGACCTTACCGCCCCGAGCGGTTCGCCGACGTGACGCCGGAGGCTGCGGCGCAAATGGCACACCCTCGCGCCCGGCACCGTTAGCCTGCCAGCGCTTTTTCTTCGGGGCTCCCCGCTGGACCCGGGCCGGTTCGCTGTCGCGATTGAGGATTCCGCCGCGCGGCGCAACCCCCGCAACCTGCATATTGACGGTTGCGATTCCGGACAAATTATGGGGCCAACGAACGCAATGTTCGCTGACCCCGACTTCGGCTTATACGCCGAATGATTGTACCGATGGTGGCGTCATAAGACGCCGCAGACGTTGGGTCCGACGCGGAGTTATTGTCTCCGTCGATATAGTCGTCGCCTCGGTCCGTTCAACCCTTCGCCTTCAAGCCCACAGGCATAGTCTGGACTTGATCGGCGTCAGCCCGGTCGGGCCTGGCAAAGCCTCAGCTCCGGCCGGGGTGGTCGGGTTGTCGTGAGTGGGTCGTAACGCATGCCTCCTGACGGGTCGGTTAGCCTCTCGGTAATTGCGATGCAGCGACCGGATGTGGCTACTGCGCTCCCACGTGTATGAGTGTGGCCGCCGGGATACTTCCTGCGTCCTGGCCGTACTGGTTGGCGCCGATGATGGGACTCCCGATCACGGAGGATGTCTCCGAGTAGATTCCTGCCGCCGGCTCCGCCGACCAGACTTGCGTCGCGCCATAGGGCGTTTGGTCCGCCGAAGCCATCATCAAGCCCATCATCGCGGCCAGGGCGACGCCGGCCAAAGCCGATATCCACAGCCCCTTCCGTTTCGCGCTGCCCTGAGTCCCTGGTCTGACCTTGTGCTTGTTCGCCGCAAACATGATTGCCTCCTCGATCTCTTATGTGGTCTTTCAGCTTTGCTTCCCGTAGAGATTGTTATGTATCGCGCATGGACGCTGCGGCAATTTTCCGGCTTTGTCGCCAGCTTGCTCGTTGCCCCTGAGCCTCTGTGGCATTTCGCATCAAATATCTGAGAGTGAGGCCTTTCAGTAAATGTTTCCATGGTCGGCAACGGGACCGGCAATTTTGGTTGTACTGATCCCCTGGTATCGCTGTCTCGAAAAAAGGACGGGGCCAGGCGATACCACACTCACCCACCTGACTAAACCCTTGCCTCATCCCCGTCCATGAATGGATGTTAGCGTCCGTTTGTGAAAACCAAGTGAAAACCGAGCGTGAATATATGAACATAACGTGAATATCTCATCACCGATTGCCGGCTGTGCCGGCCAGTCGTGCTGAATTGGTGAGTAGCTCCCGGTAGACATAAGTGATGGATTCAGCAGACCGGTAACCACCACCGGCTGTCCGGCGGCGCATCAAGCGTCGCCCATATCGTTGTATCCAGCGTAAGGCTGCAACCCCGGTGGCGGGATAAGCGACGACCTGATGTTGGTCGAAGGGTCGTCTTTCGCGTCCCCGCAAAAAAGGGTTCGGGGGTGACCGGTGAAGCCCGCGGATCGTCCCAGCGGCCCGACGGTGATCGTGGCGCTCTCCGGCGTGACGAATCCCCGTCGCCTCAGCAGCGCCGACAAAGCAATGCTGTCTGGCCCGCTCCATGCTTGGCAACGCTCCGGCTTCCTCGACCGAGGATTCCCGTGCTCACAGGATCTTCCGCCACTGACAGAAAAATGGAGGGGCCAGCGAGCGTTATCACCCGCTGGCCCCGATTGCGGCGCGCCTATGCGTATTTTTGTTTATGCCGGCTCCATCGCTATGTGCTCCGGAGCGCTTGGGTTTTGCTGATGTTGCTGCGCTTATTCACGCAAGTCGCTGGCGTTTGGTAGGCCTTGATCCTGGCGCGTTATGGCGCCATCAGTGCCACCGGGTGTGTTGTGTCCGATCCGATTTGGACCTGTGCCACCGCTATGTTGCGATGTCCCTCCTGGTGTCGCGCCGCGGCGTTGTTATCACCGCGAAATGATCGTCAGCGCCGGCCCCAGGATGGCCACGGGCAGCGCGCCCATCACCGCGACCAGCGCCGATTCCCTCCACATGAGCCTGCCGGTTTTATTTTTTGGTGCAACCATTATGCGGTCTTCACCCCTTTTTGGATTTTGCGCGAACGAACGGGGAGGCTCTGCCTTTTAGTGTCGCCACCCCCGTGTGGCCTCGTTCGCATCTGTGTACAGATTAGCAAGCGAGTGTGAAAACAGAGTGAAAAGGAACCCCGCGATCGTGAACAAATTGTGAAAATGTTTCAAATTTGTTACATGCTTGGATGACGCTTGGCAACCCTGCGGTCCAACCGCTTGCCATCGGGTGCGGGCCCCGAAACCCCGCGGTGATCTGCCATGCCGCGCCGCCCCGATCGCCCGGGCGACCCCGCCGCCGGCCAGCGGTTCGCTTGCCCAAAAAAGTCTCCCGGCGTAGAATGGCGCAACTTCATCCGGGAACCCCAATTGCGCATTCTATTTAGGAGAATCTGTCATGCCGGAAGCTAAAGGCCCTCTGGACGGGATACGCGTCATCGACCTCGGTCGGCACCAGGCCGGCCCCCGTTGCGCCCAGGTATTGGCCCGTCTGGGCGCCGAAGTCATCAAGGTGGAACGACTTGGAGGCGAGGAAACCCGCTACCACGCGCCCTGGGTTCGCAAACAGTCTGCCTACTGGGTGCAATACAACAGCGGCAAGAAGAGCCTTAGCATCGACCTCCGTAAAGAAGAAGGCAAAGAGGTCCTGCGCAAGTTGGTGGAAGTCTCTGACGTTCTATTGCAGAACTTCCGCCCCGGCACCATTGACACCATGGGCTTTGGCTACGACGTACTCTACGAGCTGAACCCGCGCATAATCATGGTCAACGTCTCGGCCTACGGCCAGTTCGGCCCCTACCGCGAGCAGATCGGCTACGACCCCATCGGCCAGACCATGTCCGGAATTGCCATGGTCACCGGCGAAGAGGGGATGCCGCCGATCCGCGCCGGCGTGCCCATCATTGACCGCACCACCGCGCTCCACGCCGCCATCGGCACCCTCGCGGCGCTGCACGAGCGGGAGAGTTCCGGCGTGGGCCAGACCATCGACGCCTGCCTCGCCGACACCGGCTACAGCTACACCGAAATCCCCATCACCGCTTACCACGGCGCTGGCATCGAGCCCCGCCGCGGCGAGTCGGCTGCCCCGCCCTCGGGCACCTACCCCTGCAAGGACGGCTGGGTCCTCATTTCGGCCGGCGACCAGCACCACTGGCACCGCGTCTGTAACGCCCTCGGCAGGCCCGAATGGCTCGAAGCCCCCCGGTTCCCCCCCCGCCACGAGCGCGGGGCCAACGGCGAGCTGGTCAACCAGGCCATGCGCGACCTGATGGCCGACATGACCATGCGCGAGGCCATCGCCCACTTCACCCACCACGACGTGGTCGCGGCTCCGGTCAACACCATCGCCCAGGCGGCCGCCGATCCCCATCCGTGGGAGCGCCGCGCCATGGTCGAGGTCGACGACTTCTTGGCCGGCACCATCGCCGTGTCGGGCGACTTCTGGCACTTCAGCCGCACGCCCGCCGTGGTCGGCACCACTCCCCAGGTGGGCGAGCACAACGAAGACGTGCTGACCGGAATTCTCGACTACACCGAGGACCAGGTCCAGGCCATGTACGAGGCCAACGTCATCGGCACCTTCCACCACTACGACGAAGTGCCTGGCTAACCCGTCTGCACATCAGCGCACCCACAGGGGCGAAGAATCCTTCGCCCCTGTTTTGGATGACGGGGCTACCGCGTTAGAATGAATGCGCAATTTGAGTGGGATGAGACCAAACGCCGGATCAACTTGGATCAACACCAACTGGACTTCGCAGACGTGCATGGATTCGGTTGGGATGAGGCCAGAGTTGAGCCTAGCGACCGACATGAGGAATCACGGTGGGTCGCGTATGGTAACTTCGATGACCAGTTGCACGCTGTTGTGTTCACGATGCGAGGCGACGTGATACGCATCATCAGCTTCCGGAGGGCCCGGCCCAGAGAGGTAGCCAAATATGGATAGCTTCTATCAGCCCAATGGGCTTTCGCCCGAAGAGTGGGCCGCCCTGCCTCCTTACGAGAAGGTTGCCAACCTTACATATGTAGAGGTCCAGGCGTTGTACGGGGAAGAAATCGCCATCAACGTCGGCATCGCCAAGGATCCGGATGCGCCCATCCTGACCGAAGCGGAGATGGCCCGGGCTCGTCCCATGGCAGAGGTTTTCCCTGAGTTCGTGGAGGCGCATCGTGCCGGCAGGATCAAAATGCCGCCCCGTCCGCCTGTAACCAAAATCAGGGAAGAAATCGTCCTGGATAGCGACATCGTGAACTTCTTCGCCCACCTTGATCCCCACTGGCAGAAGGGCCGCCTCAACGACTTCCTTCGGGTGGTCATATTCAAGCACCACCCGGACGGGACCCCGTAGGTTAACTGCCGATCCCGGCCGGTTCCTTGTGGCATAATACCCAGACCCATCACCCTACGGAGGTACCTCCCCCATGGTTGACCTCAGGCGCGCCGCCGCCATCGTGGGCATCCACGAGCACGTCACCCGCTACGCTCCCGACAAGAGCGAACTCCAGATCCAGGGCGAGAGCGTCATAAAAGCCCTCGCCGACGCCGGCCTCACCAAGGACGATGTCGACGGCCTTTTCACCGCGTCCAGCAGCGCCCGCAACAGCGGCATGAACCTGGCCGACTACCTCAATATGTACCCCAGCTACGTCGATAACACCACCGTCGGCGGCGGGTCATTTGAATTCCACCTTTCCCACGCCCTAACCGCCATCGCGGCGGGCCGCATCAACGTGGCAGTCATCACCTACAGCAGCCTCGCCCGTTCCGGCGGCGTGTCCGTGGGAACCGGCGGCGTCGGCCGTTTCGGGCACCCCGTCCTCGAGCCGTCCCCCGACAGCTTCGAGGAACTCTACGGTATGACCACCGTCGGTCTCTACGCGATGATCGCCAGGCGGCACATGCACCTCTACGGCACCACCGCCGAGCAACTGGCCGAGGTCTCCGTGGCCATGCGCCACCACGCCTCGATGAACCCTGAGGCCCTGTTCCGCGATCCCATCACCGTCGAGGATGTGGTTGGTTCCCGCGTCATCTCCGACCCGCTCCACCTCATGGATTGCTGCATCATCACCGACGGCGGCGGAGCCGTGGTCGTGGCCTCACCCGAAGTCGCCCGCAACTGCCGCCGCACTCCGGTGTGGGTTCTGGGAACCGGCGAGGCCATCGCGCACCAGGGCGCCGGCAAGCGCGACCTGATGTACATCGCCGCCCACCAGAGTTCCCCGCGAGCCTTCGAGATGGCCGGCGTGACCCACGACGACATCGACATGGCCATGGTCTATGACTCCTTCACCATCACCGTGGTTGAGACCCTCGAGGACCTGGGCTTCTGCAAGAAGGGCGAGGGTGGAGAATTTGTCAGCGGCGGCCGACTCAAGGTTGGGGGCGGGTTGCCCATCAACACCGACGGCGGCGGCCTCTCTTCCAACCACCCGGGGATGCGCGGTCTTTTCCTGCTCCTCGAAGCCACTCGCCAGCTACGTCACCAGTTTGACGGCACCGGACGCCAGGTTCCCAACTGCCAGCTTGCCCTGGCCCACGGAACCGGCGGCGCCCTGGGCTCCCGCCACAGCGGCGGAACCGTCATCCTGGCCCGCGACTGACCGGTCGTTCCTGCGCAAGCAGGAACCCATGCAACTTTGCAAGGAACCACCATGACAACTGCTTGGAACAAACCGCTTCCCACCGTCGCCGGCGAGACTAAGGCCTTCTGGGATTCCTGCCGCCGTGGCCAACTGGTAATCCAGGTCTGCGAAGACTGCGGCGAATACCAATGGTATCCCCGCGGCATCTGCGCCAACTGCTGGGGCGAAAACGTCCGTTGGGTTCAGTCCAGCGGGCGCGGCACGGTGTGGACCTACACCGTGACCTACCAGAACCGCACTCCCGGTTTCGCAGAGATGGTCCCCTACGTCCTCGCTCTCGTGGAGTTGGAAGAGGGTGTCCGCATGTTCACCAACATCATTGACTGCAACCCCCGGGACGTGCATATAGGCATGCCCGTGGAGGTCACCTTCCAGACCGCCACGCCGCAAATCACCATCCCCTACTTCAAGCCGGCCGGCTGATCCCGGTTGGCTCCGTTCTTAGAGCCCCGCTGGCGTTACGGCCCGGCGGGGCTATTTTGCGCGCCGGCTCGCCCTTGGCCCGGCCCATGTCGTCCCTGGCAGGTCGCGGCGGGAGCGAGGCCGGCGGGCCGAAACCGTTGACTACAATTCACCGGTCAACCCTGCTAGACTGACTTGGCATATTTGAACGATGGAGTTGGCGGCCGCACCATGACAACTACACCGCAGCAGTTATATCAGCTGCAAGAATTGGACCATCGTATCGACGGTATCGACGCCGAACGCAACCGCATCGAACAGCGGCTCGCCGCCGGGGTTAACCGGCCGGATCTGACCAGCGAAGCGGAGCATCACTCGGCCCGCGCGGTTGCCGTCAGCGCCAACGCCCAGTCTCGGCGCGAAGACGGGGAACGGATCCGTGAACGCCTGACCGGACTGGAATCCCGACTCTACGGTGGCAATGCTTCCCGCCGTGACCTGTCCGCCATCCAGCGGGAAGTCGACTCGTCCAAATATCAG
The DNA here is from genome assembly GCA_002238825.1 of SAR202 cluster bacterium bin87. Classification (GTDB taxonomy): domain Bacteria; phylum Chloroflexota; class Dehalococcoidia; order Lucifugimonadales; family UBA3495; genus Bin87. The sequence continues at coordinate 209,605 of MPNC01000001.1, forward strand.
CTGGACCAACTTGACGAGCTGTTGCTGGAACTCGAGGAGGAGCAGCGCACCCACGAGGAGGCTGCCGTCGCCGCCCGTGACCAAATGCAGACCGCCGAAGTCGAATGGCAGAACGTCATCGAAACCCTCGGCAACCGGCTGACCGAGTTGGAAGGCGACCGTAAAGCCGCATCCGGACAGCGGCAGGACATGGCCGTTACCTTTCCCCAGGCCGACCTGCAACGCTACGAACGGTTGCGCCGCAACAAGGCCGGCACCGCCGTCGCCCTGGTGGACAACGGCCGCGTTTGCCTGGCTTGCCGCATGGCCCTTACCAGCAATGTCATCCGCCAGTTGCGTGACAAATCCAAGCAGGTTCCGTGCAGCACCTGCGGCCGGATCCTGTTTCAACCGTAAACCGCTCGAACCCGGCAGGCAAACCGCGGCCGGACCCAACCATTCCAGCAGGGAGAGGTGACCGATGAAACCGTTGCGCGTTGCCATGCTTCACCTGGCGCCCGAACTGGCCGACGTCTCGCACAACCGGTCCCTGGCCGAGCAGGGCCTGGCCCGCGCCGCCGCCATGGGCGCCCAGTGGGTGATTACCCCGGAATTGTTCGTCACCGGCTACAAGTTCGCCGAGATGATCGGCACGGACTGGATCCTCCCTCAACCCGATGACTGGATGCAGGCCTTCTGTGGCCAGGTTCGCGAGCACGGCGTAACGGTCTTCCTGTCCCATCCCGAGCGGGACCCCGATGCCGGATTGATGTACAACACGGTTTTCGTCATCGGCCCCGACGGTTCCATCCTCGGACGCCATCGCAAGGTCAAAGCGTTGCGCGGCCCGGAATCCTGGTCGTCCGCCGGCGCTGACATTGTCCCCATCGACTGTGACGGAACCGCCGTAGGCGTGATGATCTGCGCCGATGCCTACCGCAATGACGTCGCGGGCATCCTGAAAGATCGGGGCGCTGAGATCCTCGTTTCGCCGGCCTCATGGGGCCCCGGCGACTGCGGCCCTCTCGGAGAATGGGAGCAGCGCACCCTCGACACCGGTCTGCCGATCATGGTCTGCAACCGCTCGGGCTGGGAGGCCGATGACCTCGACTTCAACGAGGCCGTGAGCGTGGTCGCCGTCAACGGCGAGCGAGCGCTTCAGGCGTTCTGCGGCGAAGAGTCCGCCGTCCTCGTGTTCGACTGGGACCTGGACAGCATGGCGCCGTTGTCAACTGAGTATGAAACTGTTTGGATCTGAGATGACCTGCGCCAGAGGCCGACCCACGAGGCGTCGTGGCGGCTTCGACGCTGCCCGGTAGACCCCAAGACCTGGGATGAAGAACGCCGGTGTGCTCCTGCTTACGGTCGTGTTGCGGAGCATCGGCCCGTTGCGTGACCTGGCGCCCATCGTCATCGTCATCGCCTTCTTCCAGATCGTTGTTTTGCGGCAGCCTTTTCCCAATCTCGGGAACGTCGTCGCCGGGTTGATCTGCGTTTATGTCGGACTGACGCTATTCATCAGGGGTTTGGAAAGCGGCCTCTTCCCGTTGGGCGAAGCATTGGCCGAGGGGTTCGCGAACCGCGGCAGCCTTACGGCCCTCCTGGCGTTCGCCTTTTGCCTCGGTTTCGCTACCACCGTGGCCGAACCGGCGCTGATTGCCATCCTCGCCGAGGCTGCAGAGGTGGCGTCGCAAGCCGGCGCAATTGCGGACAATGACCGGGCCCGTAGCTCCTACGCCCTGGCGCTGCGCCTGGTAGTTGCCGTGTCAGTGGGAGTGGCCATCGTCCTCGGTGTGTTCCGTATCCTGAAGGGCTGGCCCATTCACTATTTGATTATCGGCGGTTACGTGCTGGTGACCGCGCTGACTGCCTTCGCGCCGGATGACATAATCGGCGTGGCCTACGATTCCGGAGGTGTTACCACCAGCACTATCACCGTGCCTCTGGTCACCGCGTTGGGTGTGGGGTTGGCGGCGTCGATACGAGGTCGCAACCCCATGATCGACGGTTTCGGACTAATCGCCCTGGCCAGCCTGACTCCCATGATCTGTGTGCTTGCCTACGGAATGGTAATCCAATGGCTGAATTCCTGAACACGCTGGGCGCGACCGTTTGGTCAACCGTATTCGACGTGGCCCCCATCGTGGTCGTCCTGGTCCTGTTCCAAGTCGTTGTGCTGCGTCGTCGCCTGCCGAATCTGCGCCGGACGGCGATCGGGTTGGTGTACGTCCTGTTGGGGCTGGCCCTGTTTCTGGTCGGACTGGAAGAGGCGCTGTTCCCAATCGGCGAGACCATGGCGCGCCAGCTAACCTCCCCGGCTGCCACCGGTGTCGCGGATCTGGCTGCCGGAGTTGACTGGCGGGATTATCTGCTGGTTTACGCTTTCGGCGCGGCCATCGGCTTTGCCACCACGGTGGCTGAACCGTCGCTCATGGCCGTGGCAATCAAGGCTGAGGAAGTTTCGGGAGGCACTATTCGCGCGTGGGGCCTGCGGATCGCCGTGGCCGTGGGAGTAGCGATCGGCGTCTCGTTGGGCTGCTTCCGCATCGTCACCGGCACGCCCCTGCCCTGGTACATCATCGCCGCCTACGTAGTCGTCATATTGCAGACCTTGCGCTCCGCGCGAACGATCATACCCCTGGCCTACGATAGCGGCGGTGTCACCACGTCAACCGTTACGGTGCCCGTGGTCGCCGCCCTGGGCCTGGGCCTGGCCAGCAGCATCCCCGGACGGAGTCCGCTCATTGACGGCTTCGGCCTGATCGCATTCGCCAGCGTTTTTCCTATAATGACCGTCTTGGGTTATGCTATGGTTGCGTCCTGGTGGAGGCGTCAGAACGCCGTTGCAAATTCCGGGGGGGCCGATCATGAGGATGAAGTTGATAGTCGCCTTGGTCAATGACGACAACACGGAAGCGGTGGTTGACGCCGCGCGCTCCGGCGGCGCCACCGGAGCCACGATTGTCACCGGGGCGCGAGGTGAGGGTGTTCGCCCGGGAAAGACCTTTTTCGGGCTGGGCCTGGAATCCAAGCGCGATCTCGCCCTGTTCCTGGTGGTGGAAACCCGCGCCCGCGACATCCTGGAGCGCATCCGGGACGCCGGACGTTTCGATACCCAGCACGGCGCGGGTATCGCGTTTCAGCTGGATATTGAGGATACCGTCGGGCTGGTGAGCCAGTTGCCCACCATACGCGAAGAGTTGGAATCCGACCTGTGAGCGCGCAGCGGATGATCAAAGTCGGCGACGTCATGGCTGTGGAGTTCCCACGCATCGATGGTCTGGCTACCGTCGCCGAAGCCATGTCGTTGATGAGACGGCACGGTGTGGACGCCTTGGTAGTCAACCGGCGCGACCATTCCGACGAGGCCGGACTGTTGCTTCTGTCCGACATCGCCGGCGAGGTCATTGGCCGCAACCGCGCGCCCGAACGCGTGAACGTGTACGAAATTATGAAGAAGCCCGCGTTGACCTTGCCGGCGGACATGCTGGCGCGGTACGCGGTGCGTTTGCTGACGCAGTTCCAGGTTTCTCATGCCGTCGTCGTGGACCCCGACCGCAACCCGGTCGGATTGGTCACCGTGCGCAACTTGGTATTGGGACCTGAGCCGGCGGCGTAGTCGAAAACCTAGTCCGGCGACAGCCGGCGATTTACTGGAGCACATCACATGGACCCCATCAACCTTGTGGCCGAACGCCTGGGCCTGGAGCAGCAACACCTGATTCCCTTCGGCAACACCAAGGCCAAGGTGAGCCTTGACGCGATTCGGGAGAACGGCCCGCGCGGCAAGCTCGTAGTCGTAACCGGCATCACGCCCACCCCGGCCGGCGAAGGCAAAACCACGACTTCCATCGGCCTGACCGACGGGCTCGGCCGGTTGGGCCACAAGACCGTGGTCAACCTTCGCGAGCCGGCCCTGGGCCCCATCTTCGGCATCAAGGGCGGTGGAACCGGCGGCGGCAAGGCCCGGGTCGTTCCCGAGGACGAGATCAACATCCACTTCACCGGCGACGCCCACGCCGTAGGGTCCACTCACAACCTGTTGGCGGCCCTGGTCGAGAACGCGGTGTACCGCAACCAGGCCCGCGACATGGCTCCTGAAGGCGTTACCTGGTCCCGCGTGACCGACGCGTCCGACCGCGCCCTCCGGCAGATAACCACCGGCCTGGGCGGCAACGCCAACAGCCCGCTCCGTGAGACCCGGTTCGACTTCGTGACCGCTTCCGAAATCATGGCGATCCTCGCCCTGGCGTCCGATCTCGATGATCTGCGCGCCCGGATTTCCCGCATCGTTGTGGGGACCAGCCGCGGCGGAGACCCAGTGTCGGTCGGCGACCTCGGGCTGACCGGCCCGCTCATGGCCGTCATGCGTCACACCATCATGCCCAACCTGGTACAGACCATGGAGGGCATGCCCGCCATCGTCCATTCGGGCCCCTTCGGCAACATTGCCCACGGCTGCAGTTCCATCATCGCCGACCGCCTGGCTCTGGGATACGCCGACATAATCATCACCGAGGCCGGTTTTGCCTCGGACTTGGGCTTCGAAAAATTCATGCACATCAAGACCCGCAACAGCGGCCTGCCAATCGCCGCCGCCGTCCTGGTGTCCTCGGTTCGCGCCATGCGGTGGCACGGCGGCGCGTTGCGGCGCAACCTGTCCCAACCCGACCTCGAGGCCATGAAGGTTGGCGCGGCCAACATGGTGCATCACATCAACATCGTGCGCAGCTTTGGCTTGCCCGTCGTGGTCGCTCTGAACCGCTTCGAGGGCGACAGCGTCGAGGAGTTGCAGGCCGCCGCCGAAATCGCCGAGCAGGCCGGCGCCTACGCCACCGCCGAATACTCCGGCTTCGCTGATGGCGGTGAGGGAGGAATGGCCCTGGGCGAGGCCGTCGCTCGCGCTGCCAACGATCCTTCGGTCGCGCCGGATACGATCGATTATGCCTATGACCTCGACGATTCCATTGAGGACAAGGTGCTAGCTCTAGCCAGGCGGGTCTACGGAGCCGAGCGAGTCACGTGGACGCCCGACGCCCGGCGTCGCGCTCGTTTCTTCGCCACCCAGGGTTGGGACAAGTTGCCCATCTGCATGGCCAAGACCCACCTGTCCATCTCCCACGACCCCACTCTCAAGGGGAGCCCATCGGGTTACGCCTTCCCGGTGTCCGATATCCGCGCTTCCGTTGGCGCCGGGTTCCTCTACACCCTGGCGGGCCGCATCGAGACCCTGCCCGGCCTGCCCACCCGTCCCCGCGCCGTCGACATGGATGTCGACTCCGACGGCGAGATCGTGAACCTGTAGCAACCAATGCCCGGCATCCTAGAGTCTTGGACAAAATCATCCGATTTTCCCGCAAATCCTGTTCATCCATGCCAAATTGAACCGGGTTGGATACAACGTTGGCCGGGCGCGGCAACACTCGCCCGGCTTTACACGCCCGGAACCGCAAGAATATAATCCGCGAAACGTTTACGAATTTCGCAACGCCAACGGCGGCAATGTCCGCCTGACCCAGGGGTGCCACCGTGACCGTGCTCCAGATGCGCGTATTTCCCGATCCTATCCTGCGCCAGCGGTGCCGCAAGGTCACGCAGTTCGACGCTAAACTGGCGCAACTCGCGGCCGACATGGAAGAGACCATGAACACCCATCACGGCGTTGGTCTGGCCGCCAACCAGGTCGGCGTGTTGCAGCGCATGTTCGTCGTGAAAATGGAGGATTGGGAGGAAGCGCTGGTCCTGGTCAACCCGGAGATCATCCGCCGTGAGGGCCTGCGCGAAGTCGAGGAAGGCTGTCTCAGCCTGCCCGGCTATCGTGGCATGGTCAACCGCGCCGAGCGCATCCGTGTCCGCTACCAGGACCTCACCGGCAAGCAGCAGCGCCTCAAGGCCGAGTGCATGCTGGCACAGGCTGTGGAACACGAGACCGACCACCTCAATGGCATCCTGTACATCGACCACCTCATCGCCCACGATCAACTCTTCCGCATCCACGTCACGGAAGATGGCGATGTGGAATACCTTCCCACCGGCGAACCCGACGCCGCCGAACTCGAAGCCGCGGCCAATCGCATGAACAGCCGGAACGTGGTTCCTCAGTTCGACCCCAGCAACGGTCGGCCCGCCACGCGTCAGACCGACGACGCCACCGTCGCCGACTAGCATGGACTCCGCCAGCCTGATCACCCGGCTGGCCGGGCTCTTCGACGCCCAGATCAACACGCCTGCCTGGCTCGTGGGGGGTGCTGTTCGCGACGCCCTGTTGGGCCGCGAAGTTCAGGACATCGACCTCGCTGTTACCGGAGATGCCCAACCTGTGGGCCATGCCGTCGCCGAGCATCTCGGCGCAACCGCAGTGCCCCTGCCTGAGTGGAATATCGTCAGGGTCGCGCTGCCCGGCCTCGCCGAAAACGTACGTCCTTTCCTGATCGACATTTCCGGTTTTGGCGGGACCATCGAGGACGATCTTCGGTCACGGGATTTCACCGTCGACGCCATGGGCATCCCCATCGCCTGCTGGGACTCTGATGAGCGGTTCGACGCCATAATCGATCCCCTCAGCGGCCGGGCCGATCTGGCCCGCCGGGTCCTGCGCGCCGGCAGCGATGGCGTTTTCGACGCCGATCCGGGTCGTATGCTACGCGCCGTTCGCCTCGCTCAGCAGGTGGGGCTCCGCATGGAGCCGGATACCGCCCGCCTTATCCGTCGCGACGCTCGACTCCTGCACCGCGTGTCCCCCGAGCGCGTCCGCGATGAGTTCATGGCCATCCTCGCCGCCGATGGCGCCCGCCCGCAGTTGGAAGTCCTGGATCGCCTGGACCTCCTCTGCCGCGTTATCCCGGAACTGGAGGCTGCCAAGCACTGCCAGCAGCCCCGGTCGCACCACTACTGGGACGTTTGGGGTCATCTGCTCCACTGCGTCGAGTACGCCGAGGAGGTTACGGCCGGCCACCGCAACAACGCGATCTACACCATGGCGCCCTGGACGGCGAAGGGGGACTCCTACTTCGCCGAGATCATCGGCGACGGACACACCCGTCGGACCGTGCTCAAGCTGGCGGCGTTGCTGCATGATATCGCCAAGCCCCAGACCCGTGCCGCTGACGCCGACGGTCGCGTCCGCTTCCTTGGTCACAGCGAACAGGGATCGGAGATCGTGCAACGCCGACTGTCCTCGCTCCGGCTGTCCCGTCGGATCACGGATCTGGTGTCTGAGATGGTGCTCCACCACCTGCGGCCCAGCCAACTCCGCCACGGGTCTGCCATGCCCTCGCCACGGGCGATTTTCAGGTACTACCGCGACGTCGGCGATGCCTCGGTGGACACGCTTTACCTCGCCATGGCCGACGTGCTGGCCGCCCGTGGACCCGACCTGGCCCCGGAACGCTGGGCCAACTATGCTAGAATGGTTGCCGCTGTTCTCGAAGCCGGGGCTGAACAACCCGGAAATCGTAATGGCAACCCACCCTTGATCAATGGCCACGACCTGATGGACTCTCTTGACCTGCCTCCCGGCCCCCGCATCGGCTCCTTGCTCGAGCGCTTGCGTGAGGCCGAAGCAGTCGGTGAAATCTCCAGCCGGGAGGACGCCATGGAACTGGCCGCCAGGCTGGTCAACCAGGGTGACCAATCGTAATTTCCGTTGGCCGCGACTCTGTCGGATCAATGCACATAATCCCATTTGTCTTTTTGATTCGCGCCAGGGGCGCCCTGGGCTATCCGCAAAGATGGCGGCCACATAACTGGGTCGAACCCGATTGGCGCAGCGATGCGCTATGAATAGCAGATTAGAGGCCTGGAATAGGTAGCATGCGACGACGCACCGTTTTACTTACGATTTTCATTCTGGCGGTGTTGGCCGTTTCGGCCGTCTCGCTTGCTATGCCGGAAATCCATGTGGCCATACCCGGTGTAGGCCGTATCGACCGAGCTGACACCGGCCCGCTGGGCCTCAAGCTCGGTCTGGATCTCCAGGGCGGCGCTCATCTCGTCTACCAGGCAGACACCGGAACCGTCCTGTCGGTCACCTTTCCCGGCGATGCATCGGCTGACACATCAGCCGTAGAGGAAGCCCTCGCTGCCGTCGACTACCAGGGTGATGTGAGCCAGTCCGCAGATGGCCTGACGTTCCGGATCTCCGGCGAGTTTCTTGGCCCGGAACGCCGTGCAGCGGTCATTCAGGCGCTAACCGACGCCATCGCCGAACCCGTCGAATTCATTACCGACGACACGCCACCCCCCACCGAAGAGCAGATGGAAGGCGTGCTCGGTATCATCAGTAATCGCGTCAACCTCTACGGAACCGAGGAACCGATCGTCCAGCGTTTCGGCGACGACCGGATCATCGTCCAGCTTCCCGGCGCCAGCGGCTCCGTTGTGTCTGTGGAGTTTACCCAAGATGCCGACGTAGCCAAGCTCGGCAGTGTCATCGCCGACCAGGGTTTCGGAAACGACGTGGAGAGCCGCGGCGACAATCGGTTCCGCATCTCCACTGAGACCACACTGGACGAATCGGAACGCCAGGCCCTGCGCAGCACCCTGGAAGCCGAGGTCGGCGCCGTCGTCGACTATCAGGTGACAGGCAGCGTCGATGATGCCAAGCGGCTCATTGGCGAGACGGCCCAGCTTGAGTTCCTCCGCCGCAAATGCGCGGGACCTCTCGCCGCCGCCGGAGGCGTCTGTCTGCAGCCGCACACCGACAGTAGCGTCGGCCTCACCGGCGACGACTTGGATGATGCCTTCGTCAGCACCGACGAGATCGGCAAGTGGGTCGTCAACATCCAGTTCGACGATCGCGGCGCTGAGTTGTTTGGCCAAATGACCGGCGAGATCAACACCCAGAGCAACCCGCAGACCGATGAGGTCATCGCCGTGTTCCTCGACGGTGACGAGCTGATCGCGCCCGTCGCCCGCGCTCACATCCGCGATGGGCGCAGCCAGATCTCCGGCGACTTCAACCGCGAAACCGCTCGGACGCTGGCCATCCAGTTCAAGTCCGGTAGTCTCCCGGTTCCCTTGAACCTCATCCAGGAATCCGGCGTCGACTCGATACTGGGCAAGGAATCCTTGGAACTCAGCCTCAAGGCCGGTCTGGTCGGTCTGGGCCTGGTCCTGGTATTCGTCATCGCCTACTACCGCGCCGCCGGCGTGGTCGCAGCCGTCGCCCTGGTCTACTACGCTATCGTCACGCTGGCGATCTTCAAGTTGGTGCCCATCACCCTGACCCTGCCGCACATCGGCGGCTTCATCCTGTCCATCGGTCTGGCCGTCGACGCCAACATCCTGATCTTTGAGCGCATCAAGGAAGAAATCCGTCTGGGCCGTTCGCTGGGTTCGGCGATGGACGTGGGATTCAACCGCGCCTGGCCCGCCATTCGGGACGGCAACGTCAGCACGCTGATCACCTGCGTCGTGCTGCTCTGGTTCGGCAACCGCCTGGGTGGCGGCCTCGTGAACGGCTTTGCCCTGACCCTGCTGGTAGGTGTGCTCGTCAGCATGTTCACTGCGGTGCTGGTGAGCCGCAACCTGCTCCAGGCGCTGCAGGCCATGGGTCTGGGACGTGCCGCCAACCTGTTCACCCCCGAAAAGATCCAGCCCCGATCCACGGGGCAGCGCCCTCAATCGGCCCAGGGGGGCCAATAACGAATGTTCAATATCGTCGGCAAACGCGGCTGGTACTTTGTCCTTTCGGCCCTGGTGATCATACCCGGCCTGCTATCCATGATCGCTCCTCCCGGTTGGGCGGCCGGCGGCTCCGGACTCCGGCCCGGCATTGACTTTTCCAGCGGTTCCGTTCTTACCGTCGCGTTTGTGGAGCCCGCCAACCCGGACGCTGTTCGCAATGTGATGTCCGGCGTCGGCCATCCCCAGGCCCTGGTCCAATCGGTGGGTGAAACCTCCGTCCTGATCCGTACCCGGGTGCTGGAAGAAGCGTCGGGCAACATAGCATCGGAGCGTCAACGCATCGAGGAAGCGCTGGAAGCCCAGGTGGGCTTGATCGACGCGTCCGGCGTCGATACCGTGTCGCCCATCATCGCTCAGGAGACCGTGCGCAACACCTTCCTTGCGCTCCTCGTGGCCTCCGTCTTCATCCTGATTTACATCTGGTACGCCTTCCGCCGCGTTCCCCGGGCGTATCGCTATGGTGTGGCCGCGGTGGTGACCCTCATTCACGACACCGTGATCGTCCTCGGCGTGTTCTCCATCCTTGGCCGGCTTCTGGGCATGGAGGTCAACGCCATGTTCATCGTCGGCATCCTCACCGTCGCCGGATACTCGGTCAACGACACCATCGTGGTGTTTGACCGCATCCGGGAGAATACCATTCGGGTTCCCGACCGCAGCCTGGAAGATACCGTGAACCTCAGCATCATTGAGAGCGTGGGGCGATCGGTCAACACCAGCTTCACCACCTTGCTGGTGCTGGTGGCCATGCTGCTCATCGGTGGCGAATCGATCCGTGAACTGCTGCTGGTGGTGGCGATCGGTGTGGTGGTCGGAACCTACAGCTCCATCTTCATCGCTGCCCAGTTCCTGGTCATCTGGGATCGCCGCGAGTTCGGCCGCGTCTTTACCCTTGGCCGCCGCGAAGCCAACGCCTGATTCAGGAGGGACGGTTTGGCGCCAGCGCCACCCGTCCCAACGGCACCCGCTCGCGTACCATCCGCACCGCCTCCTCCGCGCCCTGTTGGGTGAAGGGCAAGACGCCCGCGACCACCGGCTGCAACTCGCCCGTTGCGGCCATGGCGACGCAACGCTCCAGTGTCCGCCGTGATACGCCGGATACCCCGTGCAGCCGCAGATCCCGGAAAATCACCTCGGCGAGCCGCACCGGCGTCGGTTCCCCGGTCACGTCCCCGAGCAGCACCACGCGACCGTATTGCCCTAGGCATCGCAGAACGTCGGGCCACAGCGGCGGGCCCACCGTATCGATAACCGCGTCCGCGCCAGCATCCTCCGTGAACGCCAGCGCTATCTCCGCCAGATCCGGCCCGTCGCCATACTCGACCACCACTGATGCCCCGAGTTGTTCCAGACCGGACGTCTTATCCGGGGATGTCGTCACGGCGATCACCTGTGCCCCTCTGGACGCCGCCAGTCGCACCGCGTGGCTGCCCAATCCGCCTCCCGCTCCCGTTATCACCACCGTGTCGCCTTCCGCGACCTCGGCAGTGTCAATGCCCGACAGTGCGACCCCGGCCGGGCAGGCCAGCAGCGCCGCACGCTCCGGCGCAACTCCGGTCGGGACGGCCACCAGCGCCGTTTCCGGCAGCGCCACGTACTCCGCGAAACCACCGTCCCGCCCGTGTCCAATCCCGACGCCGTTGACGCACCGGTGCTCCCGGCCGGCGCGGCACCGCGCGCAGTTGCCGCAAGCCGCAGTCAGCAGGCTGACCACCCGGTCTTCCTCTTGAAAATCCGTGGCGCCTGCACCCAACGCGACCACCGTGCCGGCTATTTCGTGTCCCAGGACGACGCCCGGCGTGACCCCTCTCCGCAACGTTCCAGTCATCACCAGGTAGTCGTGATGGCAGAACCCGCACGCCTCCACCCGCAGCAGCGCCTCGCCGGGCCCCGGGGCGGGAACGTCGCGCTCCACCATCGCCAGCGTGGGCGGATCACCGGCCTCCACCAACGACAACGCGGACATGGTTTTAGGAACCCGTGAAAGCATCATCGCGGTCATGGTAAAGCAAGGCTCGTTTCTGCGATACTGTGGCCCGCGTTTATCTCGCCGGCGCCCGCTGGCCAACTAACGAGGCGATCAGGATGATAATTGGCGCTCACGTCTCCGCCGCCGGCGGCATTGGCAACGCCGTGGATCGCGCCGTCGATATCGGCGCCGAAGCCGTCCAGATATTCGGATCTTCGACCCGGTCCTGGCGTTTCAAAGCCCTCACCGATGCCCAGGCGGACGCCTTCCGCGAAAAGAACGCCGAGGCCGGACTGGCGCCGCCCTTCCTCCACGCCATCTACCTGATCAACCTCGGCAACGCTAACCCGGAAAACGTCGACAAATCCGTGACCTCGTTGGTCCAGTACATGCAACTGGCCGACCAGATCGGCGCCGGCGGGGTCATCTTCCATCCGGGAAGCCATGGCGGCGCCGGATACGACGGCGTTTTCCAGCAGGTCGTGGACAGCATTCATCGCGTCCTGGACCAGTCCCCTGAGGGTCCGCTGCTGTGCCTGGAGAATATGGCCGGCATGGGCCAGCACATCGGCGCCAGGTTCAGCGAATTGGGCGACGTCATGCGCACCGTGGACAGTTCCCGCCTCGGCATCTGCCTGGACACGCAACACGCCTTCGCCGCCGGATATGACCTCACCAACCCTGAGGGCGTCGCCGGCATGATCGACGAATTCGACCGCGACATCGGCCTGGACCGCCTCAGCGCCGTCCACGCCAACGACTCCAAGCGTCCCTGCGGTTCCGGGGTGGACCGGCACGACAACATTGGCGAGGGCCTGATTGGCGAGGAGGGCTTCACCAATATCATGTCCCATCCCGCCTTCGCCGAGGTGCCCTTCTTCCTCGAGGTTCCCGGGTACGACAAGGACAATCGCGGCCCCGATAAGCCCAACGTCGACATTCTCAAGGAGATCCGTGCCCGCGTGTCCGCTGGCTGACGGTACCTGATTCAATGAGCCCCGACGAGTTTGAAGGCCTGGTCCAGCAGGCCTACTGGGAGTTGCCCGAAAACTTCCGCGCATCCCTGGAGAACGTCGACATCCTCGTCGAGGACCTTCCGGGGCCCGAAGCCGCCGACTCCGAAGACCTGTCCGACCACGATCACGGCGACAATATCCTCGGCCTTTACGTTGGTGTCCCTCTCATCGACCGCTACGCCGCCGATCCCATGATGCCCGACCGCATTTACATTTATCGGCTGCCCATTCTCGACATCTGCGACACTCGCCACGACGTCGTCCGCGAAGTGCGCACGACGCTACTGCACGAAATCGGCCACTACCTGGGCCTCAGTGAGCATGATCTGGACCGGCTGGGCTACGCCTGATATCCGGCAAATGTCCTGGGGGAACCGCCTGGCCTGGCTGATCGGCAGCGGATTTGGCAGCGGGCTGTCACCCCTGGCTCCGGGCACCGCCGGCGCCGCTGCGGCTGCTGGCCTGTATTGCGTCCTGATGGTCCTGCTCGATCTGGCCTGGCCTTCGTCCATCGCTCCCCGGCTGATCGTCCTGGCGGCCATGATCATCGGCGGTACCGTCGTCGGCGTCTGGGCCACGGGCCGCATGTCCACCGAATCCAACCCCGACCCCGGCTCAGCGGTCTGGGACGAGTTCGTCGGCATGTGGATTTCGTTGATCCCAACCGCCTGGGCGACCTGGCACCTGCCTTCGATCATGGTTCCGCCCTGGTGGCCCATCTGGTGGGTGGCGCTGTGCTTTTTCGCCTTCCGCGCTTTCGACACCCTCAAGCCCTGGCCCTGCCGGGGCCTGGAAGATCTCCACGGCGGCTGGGGGATTATGCTGGACGACATAGCGGCCGGCGTCTGGGCCCTCGTCGTCTCTACCGTGCTCTACTTTGCCATCATGGCGGCGATGGTCTACCTCTAGCCGGCGGTCTGGTCCCCCGGGACCGGGAACAGGCCCGACAGCGCCGTTCTCTCCAGCGCCTGCATCGCCTCCCGCTCCTCGTCGTCATAGTGGTCGTGGCCCAGCAGGTGCAGCGTCCCGTGCACGATCAGCAGCGCCAGCTCCCGCTGTAGCGGTGTCCCCTGCTCCTCCGCCTGGCGCGCGGCCTGAGGAATAGAAACGATGATCTCCCCCAACGGCGGCGGCTCGCCATCCGGCAGCGGCCATCCCGGAGGCGCGTCTTCACCCGAGGTCGGCGCTTCGTCATCCCCTTCCCAATGACCCCAATGCTCGAAGGAAAACGACAGCACGTCCGTGGTTCGGTCCACTCCCCGGTGATCCCGGTTCAACCGTCGCACCGTCTCGTCATCGGTCAGCAGCAGGCTGATTTGCCCGTGCGTATCCGCCGGCAGAGATCCGGCCAGGCCGTGCCGGACCGCGGTCTCCAACCATTCGGCATCTTCAAGTTCAGCCCAACGTTCGGGAACGTCGGTTTGCACCGTTACCACAATATCGGGGAGCAACATGTCCATCTCCATAAAAATCATCGATCCAATGTCCCCGTGATACAATTGCTGGCATAGCTTCGGACGCAGGACGATGCAATGAGCGATGAGCAGTTTACCCCTAACTCTGACCCCGGCGATGATCGTTGGGCTGACTATGCCCTGCCGGAAGAGGGAGTCGCCGACCTCGCCGACCGGTTGGTGGAGTTTCTACCGGAAAACGAAGAAAACGATCCTCCGCTCATCATCGGCCAGGTGCTGGACGACTTCATTGACCAGTCCGGCGCCATGCCCGAAAATCTGCGCGAGGAAGACGCCCACGCTGTGATCTGCCAGATGCAGATGGCGGTCACCCTGGCTTACCAGTTGGGCCGGCTGGAGTCGCGCTCCCCGGAAATGGTGCGCCGGTTCATCCTCGAGGCCATCGAAAAGTGGGAGGCGAAACCGCTTTCCGATTCGCTCGATTTCGTTGAAACCGATTTCCGAAAGCCCAAGGAACTGGTGCTGCCCCGCTTGCGTCGCTGGTGGCAGGAAAACCTCGCTGCCGAAGACTATTACTGGGACGAAGACTGACTCCCGGTCAGCAAGTTTCCGGGGCGCAATTCGTGCTTCGCGCGCTCCGCCCGCTCCGCCCGTCCACCGGCCCTCGCGTTGAACGTTGATTGGAGGGAACCAATCCGATGACCACCGCCACTTATGACCTGGTGCTGTCGGGCGGCAACCTGCTGGACCCGGCCCAGGGGATCAACGACGAACCCCGCGACATCGCCTTCAAGGACGGCAAGGTCGCCGCAGTAGCTGGTCACATTGACCCGGCCTCCGCCGCTCAGGCCATCGACGCCAGCGGCAAGTTGATTACCCCCGGCCTCATCGACCTCCACGGCCATTTCTACCACGGCGGAAACGGCAGCGCCGTCCACGCCGACCAGACCTGTCTGGGCAGCGGAGTGACCACCGGCGTCGATGCGGGTTCTGCCGGTTTCCTCAACTACGGCGCCATGCGCGACTACGTATTTCCGGCGCACCGCACCCGGCTGCTCGCCTTCCTGCACATCGGAGCCGTCGGGTTGGCGGCCAATCGTGTGCTTGGCGGCGGCCTGCACGACATGCGCATCATTGACGTGGAGCAGACCGTTCAGGCCATCAAGGAGAACCCGGATTTCGTCTTTGGGGTCAAGGTCCGGATGCATTATGACGCCGTGGCCCGGTGGAATGCCCACGAGGCCATGGCCCGGGCCCGCAAAGCCGCCAGTGAGGCCGGGGTTCGCCTCATGGTGCATGTCAGCGGCACACCCATCCCCCTGCCCGACGTGCTTGAGCACCTCGGTCCCGGTGACATCTCCACCCACGCCTTCAACGGCTTCCCGGAGAACATGCTGGACAACTCCGGCAAGATTCGCCCGGAGGTCCGGGCCGCCGCTGACCGTGGCGTTGTCATGGACGTTGGACACGCCGGGATCCACTGCGACGTCGAGGTCGTGAAAGCGGCCATGGACCAGGGCGTCATCCCTGACACTATCAGCACCGACGTGCACATCGCGCCGGCCGGCCGCATCGTCTACCTGATGAACGATCTGGTCAGCAAGTTCCATGCCTTGGGCATGCCTCTGGCCGACGCCATAACCGCGAGCACCAGCCGGCCCGCCGAGATCCTGGGGCTGCAGGACAGCATCGGTTCCCTGGCCGTCGGCATGGAAGGCGACGCGGCGGTTTGGGAGAAGCGTCAGGGAAGATTCGTTTGGCACGACATGGCCGGTCACAACGTCGATGGGGCGCTCCGACTGGACACCTTCGCCACCATCAAGGGAGGCGTCACCGCCTGGCGCGAGGGTCGCCTCTTGCAGATGGGCGAGTGCTAGGGTCACACTGCATTCTGAGGTGGCCGTACCGCCGTTAGGTCGTGCGCTCCGCCTATTTGCGAGCCGAACCCTGCGGAGTGGCGTACCCACGGCGCACAAACCTGTGTTTGGGGCGAGGTACTGGCATCCCGGCAGCAGTCCGTGATGCTCTCAAAGCGGTACCCACTCTCTCCTTGACGCTGCGATACCCGACTGATACGGTGAGGACACGTTATGCGCATTGGTGAATTTGACATCGCGGAACCACTGCCGGAGTTGCACGAGCCCCACATGCTGGCCGTGCTCCGCCCGTGGATCGACGTCGGAAACGTGGGTAGCCTGTCCCTTGGCAGGATTGAGCGGCACCTGCGCAGCCAGGAACTCGGTCGCCTCCACCGCCCCGGCCGCTATTACGATTTCACCCGCTACCGCCCGCGCTCCTATCTCGTCAACGGCCGCCGGGAAGTCACCATCCCCAACACCATCATCCGCTATGCGAACCCGGAAGATGGGCCGCACTTGCTCA
Source organism: SAR202 cluster bacterium bin87 (assembly GCA_002238825.1). Classification (GTDB taxonomy): domain Bacteria; phylum Chloroflexota; class Dehalococcoidia; order Lucifugimonadales; family UBA3495; genus Bin87. Next base: position 226,053 of record MPNC01000001.1, read on the forward strand.
CCGCCCACCTGCTGGAGCCGCACCTGTACGGCGAGGACTACTCCGACGCGCTCCTGGAGATCATCAACCACTTCGGTGTGAAGCAGTATTCCCTCATCGGTGGCATGTACGACATGGTTCCCCACACCCGCCCGCTGGTGGTTTCCGGCCTGGGCACCGGGGACAATGTGGAACGCGACTACCAGATCGCCAACGCTCGCGCCAGCAGTTACGAGGGTCCCACAACCATCACCTACACCGTCAGCCAAACGGCGGCTCAGGTGGGAGTGGAGACCCGCGCCTTCGTCGTGCACCTACCCCAGTACCTGACCCTGGACGACGATCACCAGGGGGCGGCCCGCATGATGGACCTGCTGTGCCGCCTGTACAACCTTCCCGACTACATCGCGCAGACCGAACGCGGCCAGAAGCAGTACGACGAACTCACTCCCAACGACGGGCAGATCCCCACCGGCGACACCCTCACTCGCATCGAAGAGATGTACGACAGCGAGTACGGGGGCGACGAGCCGACCGAGCCGACCACGCCGCTGCCGTCCAGCATCGAAGAATTCCTCCAGGGTCTGGGCGCGGATCTCGGCGACGACGAGGAGAACCGATAGCCCCTTCCACTGTGTCGGGGCTGTTTGACCAATGGTTGCCGCATCGGGTTCCACCGGCGTCCGAACGCCTGTAGCGGAGCTCCTCCAGAAGCTCATCCGTTTCGACACCACCAACCCGCCCGGGAACGAAACCGGCTGCGCCGCCTATTGTCGGGACGTGCTCGCCGACGCTGGCATTCCTGGTGAGCTCTTGGGCGACGATACCGACCGCCTCAATGTCATCAATCGTCTGCCCGGTCGCGGCGACGCTCCGCCGCTGCTCCTGTACGGCCACATCGACGTGGTTCCCACTGCCGCGCAGCCCTGGGACGTCCCGCCCTTCGAGGGTCGCCTGCAGGACGATTACGTCTGGGGCCGCGGCGCGTTGGACATGAAAGGTGGCGTCGCCATGATGATGGACGCCATGATTCGCGCTCACCAGGAGGGCGCCAGCCTCCCCGGCGACGTGATCCTCGCGCTGGTCAGCGATGAAGAAGCCGGCGGCAACACCGGAGCCGCCTGGCTGACCCGAACCCACCCCGAGATGTTCGACGGTGTCTGCTACGCCATCGGCGAGTTTGGCGGCTTCAGCAAGACCTATCGGGGCCGCAAGTTCTATATGGTCCAGGTCGCCGAGAAGCAGGGTTGCCGCGTCCAGGCCGTCGCCCGTGGCCCCGGCGGACACGGCTCGCTCGTGCACCACGACACTGCGCCCACCCGCATGTCCCAGTTCCTGGTCAAGCTCGACCGCACGCCGTTGCCCTTCCACGTCCATCCGGTCACCCGCATGATGATCGAGGCCATGGCCGGCCGGTTGCCCCTGGCCGACGGAACGTTTTTGCGCTTGCTTTTAAACCCGGCGTTCACCGGACGCATGCTGCGTCGCATGGGAACCGTGGGCCGCGAGATGGAGCCCCTGTTCCGGCACACGGCCAACGCCACGGTGATCGCCGGCGGCGAAAAGACCAATGTTATTCCCAGCGAGGTGACTGTCACCCTCGATTGCCGGATGCTCCCCGGCTACGACGCCGAGGACCTGCTCGGCGAATTGCAGCACATCGCCGGCCCCGACATCGAGCTCCAGGCCATCCGTTTCGAGCCCAAGCCCTGGGTCCTGAACATGGGTCTCTTTGACACGCTCTCCGACATCATTCAGGAACATGATCCCCAGGGAGTCTCCGTTCCCATGCTCATGCCGGCCGGAACCGATGGCCGCCATTTTGCGACGCTGGGCATCCAGACCTATGGCTGGATGCCCATGAACCTGCCCGCCGACTTTGACTTTCTCAAGACCATCCACGCCGCCAACGAGCGGGTGCCTGTCTCCGCGCTGGAGTTCGGATCCGAAGCCTTGTTCCAGTTGCTGCAACGTTTCCACGACTGACCGTGAGCGCCCCGTGGCTGATCTGCGGGCTTTGCGTCGTGGCGGCTTTGGCGATCATCGCCTGCGCGGTTGACCCGACTTCCCCTAGCCCCGCCGCACCGTCCATCTCCGCCACTTCCACCGGTCCATCCACGCCTCAGGTGGCTCCCACGATCGCGGCTCAACCCACTGCCACAGCCAGCTTCGCGCCCACGCCTGCGGCGACCATCTCGGCGGCGGCGCCGCTGGCAACTCGCGCACCCACAATGGTCGCATCCACACGCACCCCCGGCTCACCGGTCACGGCCATTGCCCCGCTAGTGTCGGCGCCGACCCCAGCTCTGATCCGGCTGCGCGATAACCTGGATGACCCCCTGGGTTATTGCATCGACGTACGTGGGTTCGGCGGCGGCATCCGACTGGACGCCGACCTGCAGGCCCATAGCTGCAAGTCCAGCTCAGCGGATGACCAATCTTTCACCATCGTGGGCGGTCCCCCAGGCGGGAACATTCTTCTGGTCCAGTACAACGTCTGCCTGGCCGTAGTTGATCCGGAACCGGGCGCATCCATCTTTCTACGCCCGTGTGGAGAAGAATCGGTGTCCCGGGATTTTGAGTGGCTTGCCGATGGGCGGCTTCGTTTGCTCGTGGACACGGATGATTTGCATTCCCGGTTGTGTGTCGGCGTAGCAGATGGCAATGGCGAGCCGGTCGGAGGCCGCAACCACCTGCGCCGCGATCTGCTTCTGCTTGATTGCCAGGAGGCGGACCCGGCGCTCGTCAGGTGGGACATGAAAAATAGTAGGGGCGAATGATCATTCGCCCCTACTCATTGGTCCAGCGTCGCGCGATCGGGTTACACGGTTGTTGCCGCTGCTCCCTTGGAGACTTCAATTAGCCGCTCAAAGGCGTCGGGATCCCGAACCGCCATGTCCGCGAGCATCTTGCGGTCAATCTCGATGCCAGCCACGTTAAGGCCGTGCATGAACTGGCTGTAGGTCATGTCGTGCTGTCGGCAGGCCGCCCCAATCCGGATGATCCACAGTCGCCGGAATTCGCCCTTGCGCTGCCGGCGGTGGCGGTACGCGTGGCTCCACGCGTGCATCACCGCTTCTTTGGCCCACTTGTAGTTACGACCCGAGGACGCCTGGTAACCCTTGGCGGCTTTGAGGATCTTCTTGTGTCGGGCGCGTTTGGTTACGCCCCTTTTGACTCTTGGCACGGTTCAGGATTCTCCAGTCTATGCGTCGTAGGGTATCAGCCGGCTGAGACGCTTCACGTCCGCGTCTGCGAAGCCAACCTTCTGCGCGAATTTCCGCGTGACCTTCTTCGGCTTCTTTCGCCGGAGGTGACTGCTCATCCGCTTGCGGCGGAGCAGCTTGCCGGAGCCCGTCACGTGTATGCGGGCTTTGGCCCCTTTGTGGGTTTTCAGTTTGGGCATGTGCGATTATTCCGTAGCTACTGCTTCCTTCCGTTCGTTGCGAGCTGTGATCGTCGGGTTGGGTATCAGGACCATGGACATGGCCCGCCCTTCCATCGACGGTTGCTGTTCCAGCCGAATGTCGTCTTTCATCTCTTCAGCTACCCGCTTCAAGAGGGAAAGACCGTTTTGCTGGTGCACCGCTTCACGTCCACGGAACCGCACCGTCAGCTTGACCTTGTCGCCGTTGCCAATGAACTGGCGCACCTTGCGGAGCTTGGCGTCGAAGTCGTGAGTGCCGATGTTGGGACGGAACCGAACTTCCTTCAGCTCGTTGCTTTTCTGGGATTTGCGGGTCTCGCGTTCCTTCTTGGACGTGAGGTACCGGAGTTTTCCGTAGTCCAGCAGCCGTGCGACTGGGGGATCGGCGTTGGGCGCCACTTCCACCAGGTCAAGGTCATTCATCCGCGCCCTGGAGAGAGCGTCGGACACCGTCATCACGCCAAGCTGCTCGCCATCTTCTCCAATTACCCGTACCCGCGGGACGCGTATCTGTTCGTTGACCCTGTACTGCCTGGCTATGGCGTCACCTCCTTGGTGGTGCGTAACGTGCAAGGCTGGGACCGGAACCAGTCCCAACCGCTCATCATTGGACTATTCTAGCGGCGGCCTACCGGGCAGTCAACGGTTCGAGAAACGGTTTAGGTCGACGCAGGTACGCGCCGCGGTATCTGTATTTCCAATTGCGAGCGCGGGTGGATGTTTGATCTCACACCGCAATCAGTCCGGCTCCTGGTCCTCGTCGTCTTCAAACACGTCATCGTCCTCGTCGTCGAGGTCGTCCTCGCCGAACAGGTCTTCGTCCTCGTCGTCATCCGCGGCGAGCACTTCCAAAATCCTGCTCAACTGCTCAACTTCGTCGTCTCGGGACGCCGCCAGCATTCGGATGCCGTCGGGCGTTTCTTCGGGTTCGGGCTCTTCTACCGGGATTGCCGCAAATCCGTAGAACACGTCGTTGTCCAGCACCCTGGCCAGGCCGCCCACGCTCAGCGTGATCGGGCGGATCGGCGACGACCATTTTTCGGTCAATTCGGCGTGCAACTCCGACAGCCGCATCGGCTCGCCTCCCTGCAGCAGCAGTGTGCGGAACACGATCTCCTGCAGGGGCATCGAAGACTGTATGAACTCGGTGTCTCCGGCGCAATGCGTCCTGATCTCCTTTACCAGGTCGGACGCATCCGCGATTTCCGCCGTCATCTTGCCGAAGGACGGGCACGCGGTGCTGAGACGGGCCAGAAGCAACGGAATCGGAGACCGGTTCAGTTCCTCCAGCCGTTCCAGGCTGAACCGGTATTCAGGTCCTGCCGATTTGCTATTTCCCGTCACGGTGGTCGTCATGCGTTAACCTCTTCATTCCAGTCCAGCATTATGATCTTTACGGCTTGCCCGGCGTTCTTCCGTTGCAGATCGGCCGGGCAGATCGCCAGTCCGTTGGCTTTGGACAGCGATGTCAGGATGTTGGATCCCTGGGGACCCGTCGGGGTGGCGTACCAGGTGCCGTCCCGCCGCTCAACCTCGACCCGCGCGTAAACCCGCCGCCCGTCGCTGTTGAAAATTGGCCCGGTCAGCACTCCTTCGACCTCTGGCCGCGCCAGCAGGCTCCGCCCCAACATTCGGCGCACGGCGGCTCGGCCGAACATTTCGAACGCCAGCAGCGCGCTCACCGGATTTCCCGGCAGGCCCAACAAAGGCAACGGCTCGCGTCCTTCGCGTTGGATCAGCCCGAAGGCCAGTGGCTTGGCCGGTCGCATCCGCACCGACCAGAAGTTCATGTCCCCCCGCTGCTCCAGCACGTCCTTCACCATGTCGTAGTCACCCTTGGACACGCCGGCCGACGTGACCAGCAGGTCCGCGTCCGACGCGTCGTCGATGCAACGGTGCAGGTCGTCCAGGTTGTCCCGAGCGATGCCGATCATCTTCGCCACGCCGCCGGCTGCCCGAACGGCTGCCGCCACGCTGCTGCTGTTGCTGTCGTAGATGTGACCCGGCGCCAGTTGGTCGCCCACCGTGGTCAGCTCGTCGCCGGTAGACAGCACCGCTACTACCGGTCGCCGGATCACCCTGGCCGTGGCCAAACCCAACGAGGCCAGCACGCCGGCTTCCGCCGCCCGAATTACGGTGCCCGCAGGCAACACCAACTCCCCGGCTCGGACGTCTTCGCCGGCCGGCCGGACGTTGCTGCCCAATGGGAGGGCCTTGCGGATTTCGATTTCATCCAGTGGCGTGCCGGCACGCCGGCGGTCAATCTCGTCAGTTTCCTCAAAGGGAACCACGGTGTCCGCGCCGTCGGGTACCGGGGCCCCGGTCATGATTCGGATCGCCGTGCCCCCGGTGACTGTCTGATCCGAAACCTGCCCAGCCGCGACCGCTGAGATCACCGAAAGCGTCGGCGCTGTTTCGTTCGCGGACGCGATGTCCTCGTACAACACCGCGTAGCCATCCATGGCGGAGTTGGCCAGTGGCGGCAGGTTCAGCGGGGAGGTGACATCCTCCGCCAGCGCCAGGCCCAGGCATTCCAGCACTGGCAGTTCCACCGCATCCAGGGGGCTGAAGTGGGAGATGATGCGGTCGAAGGCCTGCTCCACCTCCAGCATGTCCTCATGACCGTGGCCGTTGTCGTGACCCCGGTGGTGGCCGCCGTGCCCGTGATGCCCATGATCCCGGTGGCCTTGGTCGGAGCTACCATGATCATGGATGCTTTCGTGGTCCCCGTCGCCGTGGGCGTCGTGGACGTGCAGTTCTCGCGAGTTTGCGTGAGTAGTCATGGCAATGGCGTCCGTGGCGGTGTGAAGAACGGCAAACAACAAACAATCGTACCACACTCGCCCCAGGGCACCGACCGCTTCTTCATGCGAAACCCCTCGAAGCCAGCGCCATCCCGGCGCGATGAGGAAACCAGGTTCCCGCCCCAGCGACCGGTTCGGCAGCCGTTCAATGGTCAAGGCTGACTACGTTGAATCGACTCTGGTAGGCTATTCCCGAACCGTTGCTCCGGCTTCCCGTTCCAGCGCCCTCGTCAGGCCGTTCACCGCCCGGTTCACGTCCTCGGCGGTCAATGTCCTGTCCGCGGCGCGGAACCGGATGCGGAATGCCAGCGATCGCGTGCCCTCCGGCAGGTTCTCCCCGGTGTACACGTCAAACAGCTCGGCGCGCTCCACCAGCCGTACCCTTTCGATGAGGCCCCGCACCCTGGCTGCCGGCACGTCAGTCGGCACCACCAGCGCCAGGTCGCGGTTTGCCGCGGGGAAACGTGACAGCGACTCAAACCGACCGGCGTCCGGTCCCGCCTGCAGCAGGTCATCCAGCCGTACTTCGAAATAGACGACCGGATCCGTACCCAGGTCGAATGCTTCCCTGATGTCAGGATGCAATTCTCCGATCACGCCCACGCCTGCGCCCGGTCCGGCGACGGCCAGGATCCGTGCGCAGCGTCCCGGATGGAACATTGCCCCGTCGTATGACTCCAACGAGGTGGCTATCCCCACTCTCCCCAGCGCAGTAGCCAGAGTTCCCGACAGGTCGAAAAAGTCCAACGGTTCGCTGGAACTCAGCCAGTTGGCGTCGTGACGCGGTCCGGACATCACGCCGGCCGCAATCTCCTGTTCTATGGGCAGCCCCGTGGTCTGGGGGAGGAACGCCCTACCCAGTTCGAAGAGCCGGAACCCCCCGTCATTATGGCCCCGGTTGTAGGCCAGGGTGTTCAGAATGCTTGCCGCCAGGGTCGGCCGCATGATGTCCTGCTCGGTTGACATCGGGTTCGTCACTCTGAGCACCTGGGAATCTCCCGCCACTTCGCCGTTCACGCTCAGCCGGTCCAGGTCCTCCGCGCTGACCAGGGGGTAGCTGATCGTCTCCTCCATCCCCGCCGCTGACAACGCATCGCGCAAGCCGTCCTTCAACGCCGTCATTTCGTTGGGCCGATGATAGGGAATCGGCGAAGACAGCATCGTGGTGGGCACTTCGTCGTACCCGATGATGCGGATCACTTCCTCGATCAGATCCTCTTCGATGGCGATGTCGCTGCGCCAGTATGGCGGGTCTGCCTCCAGGCTGTCCGGTGCGGTGCGTCGCGTGGTGATTCCCAAGCTTGCCAGGACCGTCTCGGCGCGGGCGATGTCCAGGTCCATCCCCAGCACCTGCCGCAATCGCGACACCGTAAGCGGCACCGCCGGAACCTCGGTCTCGGCTCCCGGGAACACGTCGATTATGCCGGCCGCGGCCTGCCCTCCTGACGTTTCCAGTATCAACTGCGTGGCGCGGCGCAGCGCGATGGGAGCCAGCTCCGGACGCAGCCCCTTCTCGAAGCGCAGGCTGGCCTCCGTCCGCAGGTTCAGGTCGGTTGACGTGCGCCGGTTGTTCAGCGGATGGAACGTCGCCGATTCCAGCAGCATGTTGGTGGTGTTGGCAGTGATCTCGCTGTTTGCGCCGCCCATCACGCCGCCGATACCAATCGCCTGCGCCGGGTCCGCAATCAGGAGGTTGTCGGGCGACAGCTTTCGGCTGACACCATCCAGGGTCGTGAACTCCTCGCCATCGACCGCTCGCCGCACCACCACATGGTGATCGGCGACCGCGTCCAAGTCAAAGGCGTGCAACGGCTGGTTGAACTCCAGCATCACGTAGTTGGTCACGTCCACCACGTTGTTGATGGGTCGCAGACCGGCGCGATTTAGCCGTTCCTGCAGCCACTGTGGCGAGGGCCCGATGCTGATCCCGGTGATCACGGATGCCGTGTAGCGTTGGCAGAGTTCCGGGTCTTCGATGGTGACCATCGCCAGCGTATCGACACCGATATCGGTCTCGGCGTATCCGATCTCAGGAACGCGCACCGGCTGACCGGTAATCGCTCCGATCTCCCGCGCCACGCCGAGGATGGACAGGCAGTCGCCCCGGTTGGGCGTCAGCTCCAACTCGAGGAAGGTGTCGCCCAGAACTTCATCCAGCGGCGCGCCCACGACCGCGTCATCCGGGAGAACGATTATCCCCTCGTGTTCGTCGCTGATCTCCAGTTCGGCTTCCGAGCAGATCATCCCTTCGGAAACGACCCCGCGTATCGTCGCCGGTTTGAGTTCTTCCCGACGCCCGCTGTGCATGTTCATCAGGGTGACGCCGGGGCGCGCGAAGCAAATCTTCTGTCCCGCGGCCACGTTGGGCGCCCCGCAGACTACTTCCAGCGCCGGCCCGTCTCCGGGATCAACCTCGCAAAGCGTCAGCGTGTCCGCGTTGGGATGTGGTCTGGTGGCGCGCACGTACCCGACCACGCAACCGCTCCAATCACCGCGCGTGAACACGTCGCCCACCTCAATGCCGCCCATGGTCAGCCGGTGGGCCAACTCATCAGGGTCGAGCGTGATGTCAACGTATTGGGAAAGCCATGAAAAAGGAATCAGCATGATATCGTCAATCGGGTCCGATGCTCAGAAATTCACGACCAAGCGTTTACTAGGTTCCAGTAGGAGTGGATTTCACCGGCGGGTCGACCGGGCGGAAGGATTCAGGAAGAGGTTCGTCAAGAATATCTTCGAAGATCCGTTTCGCTGCGGCTTGTTCTCCTTTCGCCAGCATGGTTGTCGCCTCGTCGCGCAATTCGTCTCGCACAACTTGGCTGCGCTTGACCGCTTCTCGGGCAGTATCTATCCAATTTCCCATTTTGGTCTCCCCGCACTTGCTATCCACTCGTCAAGATATTCCCGGGCCAAAGCGATGTCGGCCTGCTGCTCCCTGGTAGAACTCTTGCTGCCGGCGACCAACAATATAACCAATTCATCGCGGATTTGCGTGTATTACAGCCTTGGACCGAGTCCACGTCCGAGAAAACGTTTCTCCCAAAGGCGGCCTCAGAGGTTTCGCGTATCGCCGAATTTACCTTGTTCAAGCCGCGCTATGCCGGCGATCACTCGTGCCTGGCTGCGGTCGTCGAGCCGGTCGAAACTGCGGCGGAACAAGTTGCGGCCATTTGCATCGGTGTACTCCTCGATGATCATGCTTCGTCGGACCAGTTGTTCCGGTCCATTGCTTTAAAACTGCCGCAAAAACCTCACGTCGTTCCGGTAGAAATGCCGGATGTCGTCGATCCCGTACTTCAGCATCCCGATGCGTTCCGGCCCCATACCGAACGCGAACCCGGTGTAACGCTGCGGGTCGTACCCGACGCCCTCCAGCACTCTCGGGTGCACCATGCCCGCGCCCATGATCTCGATCCAGTCTTCGTCCCGGTTGATCGGCCGCCGGCCGGTGTCCGGATCCACAAAGTTCGAGATCGACATGTCCACGCCGGGCTCGACGAACGGGAAGTAGTCGCACCGGAACCGGATCTGCCGGTCCTCACCGAAGAGCCGCCGCGCGAACTCGTACAGCGTTCCCTTGAGGTCAGCAAAGGTGATCCCTTCCGCCACGGCCAGTCCCTCGACCTGGTAGAAGTGCCATTCGTGGGTGGCGTCGGTCGCCTCGTAGCGATAGCACTTGCCTGGTACCACGACCCGTACCGGCGGGTCCTGGGCTTCCATGACTCGGGCTTGCATCGGGGATGTGTGCGTGCGCAGCAGCATGGGTTGCTGACCGTCTTCATTCACATAATCAACCCACAGCGAGTTCCACATGTCCCGCGCCGGGTGCCCTGCCGGGATGTTGAGCATCTCGAAGTTGTAGTGGTCCAGCTCGACTTCCGGCCCCTCCACCACGCTGAACCCCATTGCCATAAAGGCCGTGCAGATCTCGCGCACTATCTGGGTGGTCGGATGCAGCCGCCCGGTCACCACCGGTCTTCCCGGCAGCGTTACGTCCAGCGCGTCCTGCGATGCCAGAGCCGCTTGAGCTATCTCTCGGGTCCGACGTGCCAGCGCCTCTTCCAGGGCATTCTTGGCCTGGTTGGCCTCGGAGCCCACCTCGCGCCTTTGATCCGGTTCCAGTTGCGGCAGCGACCGCAGCAGTCCAGTGAGTTTCCCCCGTCGGCCCAGGTAGGCTACGCGCCACTCTTCAGCCCCGGCAGATTCGCCGATGCTGTTCAGCTCGTCGAGCGCGTCGCGGGTCAGTTGGTTGATGGATTCTACGGAAAGCGCGTCTGGCATGAGTGGGGACACCTGCGCTGGGCAAATACAAAGGGGCCGGCAAAATTATAGGCAGCGCCGCCCGCGAGGGTCAAGAAATCTCCAGACCCAAACGCTCGGCCAGCCAAGCGCCACGCACCTGCGCGTGAACGTGCCCACCACCTTCCGCGCCGCCGTCGTAGACTCTGAACTCGCAATCCGGCAGCGCCTTCGCCAACTCGTCGGCGAACGCCAGTGGGCAAACACTCCGGTCGGACCGTCCCGCGCTCATCAGGACGGGACATCGCACGGCCGGCGCGGTGGACACCGGGTCGATTACCGACAGGACTGACTCAACTGCGGACTCGCTGCCGGAATTGGCTCGCAGGTAATCGCCCAATTCCGCCAGCGGATAGCCCAGACCCGGCTCCAATGCTGCCGTATGTCCCAAAGCCAGCGGTGTGTCCGCCGCCACGGCCGATACCGCCGGTCGGCGGGCCGCTGTCGCCAAGGCCAGGGAGGCTCCAAGCCCTGCACCCGTGAGAGCCACGGGCCCAGACACGTTCGCCACGTGCTGCGCGTTCAACATGTCCACTGCCCGCAGCGCGTCCGCATAAGCTCCAAAGAGCGTGTACGTGTCGGCGCTGCCGATGCCATCCGTCAACAGCCCCGGATATCTGGCTCGCACCTGTCCGTCGCTCTTCCGTTGCCCCCGATGCGTCGCGTTCATCACCACGGCCCGCTCGCGCAGCGGAGTGTAGATGATGTCGTGAACGCTGGCGTAGTCCGGCATCCTTAGCAGCGCCGGAAAAGGACCGGCCCCATGCGGGACCGACAGCCAGGCGAACAAACGGTGCCCTCCGGCGCTCGTGTAGCGCATCTGAAACACGTCCCACTCCGGTTGCGAGTAGAACGCATCCCGTTCAATTTCGATGTCGGGATCGGTTTCGGCCAGTTGTGCCTCGATCCTTTCCCAGAAGGCGTCGGACGGCTGTCGTTCGGACGTCATGTTGTGGCCGCCTGCGTATCGCCCACGCCGATGCGCTCTTCCAGCCACGCACGCTCCCGAGCCGGGTATTCGTGAGCGTTGCCGTGCCCCGACTCGGGAAACAACCACAACTCCCGCTCGCCGCCCAGTAGCCGGTACGCGGCGTAGCTGGTTTCCGGCGGGCAGACTTCGTCCTCCATGGCGATTCCCACCACCATGGGGCACTTGATGCGCGGGGCGAAGTTCACCGCGTCGAAATAGCGCAGTGTGCCCAGCATCTGCGCGGTCTTTTCGGGATACGCCCGCTGGTAGCAAGAAAGCTCGTCGTACGGATAGCTGCGCAGCATCCGCATGGATTCCGGGTAGCAGCACAGGAACGGATACCCCGCGACCCCCGCCTTGATCTCCGGCCTCAGCGCTGAGGTGATCAGCGTTAAACCGCCGCCCTGGCTGCTGCCGCAACAGTAGATCCGCTCGGCATCGATCTCCGGCCGCGACAGCAGGAAATCGACCCCACGCATACAGTCGGAAATCACGCCCTTGTAACTGTACGTGTCCCGGTGCTCAACACCGCTGGTCAGCAGGCCAGGGTACCCGGGATTGAACTCTCTGCTGCTGGGCAGTTTGCCCCGCACCGCAACCGATAGCACCGCGACGCCCTTGACGCCCCAATCCCGTCGCAGTGCCGGCTCCGATTTGTACCCCGGCAGGTGGAGGATCGCCGGGAACGGCCCATTCCCCTCGGCCGGCAGCGCGTACCAGGCGAATATCTCCAGCCCATCGAGGCTCCGATACGTCGCCTGGAAAACCCTCGACGAATCGGTGCTGCGCAGCGGGTCCGCCTCGCAGGTGGCGTCCAGCGGTACCTTGCGCAGATCCGCCTTCACCTCATCCCAAAAATCGTCAAAGTCGTCAGGACAGGTCACGTTGGTGACGAATGACTCCAAGTCCGCTTTTGTGGCCATTTTCAAGGCTCCTTGCATCGCATCCGGCGGCCACATTATAGCCTCACGCCGATCCCGACGAATACGACCTTTTTCCCGTGCAACCCGCCCGCTGTCCGTCTGAGATCCTAAATTCAGAGGTCCGCGCAGACAAGCGTCCGGGCGGTCACATTCGCCGCCAACAACATCATCCCAGTCAATCCGGTGCATCCATGCGATATTGCGCTTCCGTAGCCGTCGCGCAAAGTGCCCGGTGTTATAATTCCGCCACTTGCCGCCGTGCGAACATCGGCGCGTTTCAGGAGCAAATACCTATGAAAGCTGGGTTTATCGGGGTTGGCAACATGGGCAACCCCATGGCCGCCAACATGATCAAGGCTGGGCATCAGCTCACCGTCCACGACCTGCGCCGGGAATCTGCCATCAACCTGCTGGAAATGGGCGCCGAATGGTCCGATACCCCGGCCGGCTGCGTCAGCGGCAACGACGCCGTGTTCACCTCCCTGCCCGTGCCGCGGGACGTTGAAGCCGTAGTGATGGGCGAGAACGGCATCATGTCCGCCGCCGGCTCCGGCGACGTATACGTCGACCTGTCCACCAATTCACCGACAGTAATCCGCCGCATCCACGAGCAGTGCGCTGCCCGTGGCGTGACCGTGCTCGACGCCCCGGTGAGCGGCGGGGTGTACGGCGCGGCCGCCGGAACCCTTGCCGTCATGGTTGGTGGCGACGAAGACACCTACAACACCGTCAAGCCCATGCTGGACGCCATCGGAGCCCACGTGGTCTATTGCGGCGAGATTGGCAACGGCATGGTGACCAAGATCTGCAACAACCTCCTGTCCATGGGAATAGGCGTGCTGATGTCAGAGGCCCTCACTCTGGGCGTCAAGGCTGGCGTCTCCCTGGAGACCCTCGCCGATGTCATTGCCAACAGCAGCGGCGGCAACCGGCGCCTCGTCGAAAAATTCCCGCGCTACCTCTTCGCCGACAACTTTGAGCCAGGCTTTGCCACCGCCCTGGCCGCCAAGGACGTCCGTCTCGCCACCGACCTCGGGCGCGAGTACGGAATCCCCATGGAACTTTCCAATCTGGTCGACCAGCGCCACGTCGAAGCCCTCTTCCGCGGCTGGGGCCCGGAGGACTCCGACGCGGTCGCCAAGCTCCAGGAGGAAAAGTCCGGCGTCCAACTCCGCTTCGGCAACATGGGCGACAACTGATTGATCGCGGACGGGTCAGCCATCCACGAGGCCACGCTTGTTCCGTTCGGCCCATCCTACCACCGGACAGCCGGCGTACACGACCCGCTACGTGTACGCCGACACCACACTGTCCACCCACGGTGGCAACGTTGGCAAGGTCAGCGTTACCAGCGAGGAGCACACCCGCCTCCAACAGATGGCCGAATACCTCGAAAGATGCTGTAATGATCTGAATGCCGCTGGATACGACGTCATCGCCATTACTCCCGTCATCAGCGGCCGTACCGCCTATACGCACTCGGAAACCACCGACATCCACTCCGGCCATGGATACAGCGTCACCGATGGTCTGATCATCACCGGCCGCCTGAAGCTTCCCGAGACCAACCCATGACACAGTCCTCTCCCATAGAACCTTTCAACGAGCCGGCAGCAGCTATCGCGGATTATCGTCAGCAGGCCCGCGAGTTCCTGACGAAAAGCCGTGAATACCTGGCCGACGACGACCTCCATCAGGCCTCTGAAAAAGGCTGGGGAGCGGCAGCCTGGATGGCGAAAGCCGTCGCCGAAGCCCAGGGCTGGCAGTACAAACGCCACGAAGAGTTTGCTGACGTCGTCAACCGCGCCTTGCGGTTGTCGGGTGACACCAGGCTGCGACAGCTGCGCGCCGAAGCCAATGAATTGCACGGCTATTTCTATACCAGGAAACGTTTCCTGGACCCGGACGACATTGCCGAAGGTCTCGACCGCATGGTCGTGCTCCTCGACATCCTCGAACCTCTAACTGAAAACGGCACACCCTAGGAGTCACACATGACCAGCAGCGCAGAACGTCACGTCGAAACCGCCGACACCATCGAGGCCATCGAGGAATGCTTCCGCATGGGGTGGACCGACGGCCTTCCCGTCGTCCCGCCCGCCGACTATAAGGTCCGCGAGATGCTCTCCACAGCTGGCCTCACCGGCGAGGAGGAACTGCTCAACCTCGACATGCGCAGCCGTGTCATCACCTCCGAAAACGCCGCCGCCAACGCCGTCATGGCCGGCTGCGAGGCCGAGTACTTCCCCGTCCTCGTTACGGCTCTGCGCACCCTGGAAGAGGAGCGCAACTTCGTCAACATGGCAGCCTCCTCCACCAGTTCTCCCAGCATCCTCATGGTCCTCAATGGCCCGATCCGCGAGGCGCTCGGCATCAACAGCCGTGACGGTCTGTTCGGACCCGGCTTCCGCGCCAACGCCAGCATCGGCCGCGCCGTCCGCCTGTGCTTCATGAACGGCTTCGACGCCTGGCCCGGCCAACTCGACCGCGGCACCCTGGGCACCCCGGCCAAGTACACCTTCTGTATCGCCGAAAACGAGGAGACCTCCCCCTGGGAGCCCCTGCACGTCAGTCGCGGCTTCGACGCCTCCGACAGCGTGGTCACCGTCGCCGTCGCCTACAACCCGGTCAGCGTCCCCAACAGCTACGCCCATAACGGCCGCGCAATCCTGCTCGCCATCTGCGATGCCCTGCGCTCCGCCGCCCTGGCCCATCGTTACCCTGCCCAGTGGGTCATCGTCATTGGACCCGAGCACGCCATCACCCTCCAGGGAGACGGCTGGACGCGACGCGACATCCAGGACTTCCTGATCGAAAACAGCGGCCGTTCCCGCGCCGAGTTGGTGCGCCTCGGCTCCAAGCAGGGCCCCGAGCAGCCGGGCGACGAGGAACTCATCATGCGCTGTGCCATCGACCCCAACGACATTCTGATCATGCATGGCGGCGGCACTGGCGGCCGCTACAGCGCGATCATCGACACCACCGGCTACCGCATCCGCACGCGCAAGATCGCAGCCAACTAGCATGACCACCCAGCTCCCTGAAAACCCCTTTCCGGGCATGAACCCGTACCTGGAGCGCCCTGAGCTTTGGCACGGAGTACATACCTCTGTCATCGCCGGAATGCAGCGGTGGCTTGCTCCTCGACTGCGCCCCGAATACATGGTGCGTATTGAGGAGAGGATGTACGTTTCGGAGGAGGTTGATGGAGACGTGCTCCGCCAAGCGCGCATGCCTGACGTGATGGTGCTGGACGACGGCGCCGCAGCGTCAGCGTCGGTAGCGGTTGTGGACGCCCCCCGAAGCAAAGACGCTATTCCAGTGCGGGTGCCGTACCAGGAGGAGCAACGGCAAAGGTACCTTGAGGTAATCCGAGTGAGCAACCGCGAAGTAGTCGCCGTGATCGAACTGCTTTCGCCCAGCAACAAGAGCAGCCCCGGTCGTGAGGCATACATTGCCAAGCGCAATCAAGTGTTCCACAGCATGTCTCATCTGGTCGAGATTGACTTGCTCCGCGCGGGCCCGCCGATGCCAGTGATTGGCGATGTGCCGCCCAGCCATTATCGAATCCTCGTCACCAATGCTCGGAACACGGACGCCATCGCTGACTTGTACCCCTGCAGCATTCAGTCGCCCATGCCCCACTTCGTGATGCCCTTGGTGGAAGGCTCTGAAGGCATAGCGATAGACTTGAAACCCATCATCGACGAGGTGTACGTCCTCGGGTCCTACGACCGTGACATCGACTACGACAATGACCCCAACCCGCCCTTCTCTGACGCTGACCGCGCCTGGATCGACCAACTCCTCCGCAGTCGGGGGTTACGCAAACCCGCACTTTGACGGTACAATCCGCCCACATAGTTCGTTCCATCCACACGCCCGGATCCACGGAGGTCTCCCATGACAACCGCCGAATCGAGCCGCCTCAGGCTCGTCAACCCCAAAGGCACCGAGTTGCCCCAGTCCGAATTCCGGATGAACGACCGCTCCTCCGGCCTTGCCGGCAAGCGCCTCGGCCTGATGGAAAACTCCAAGGCCAACGCCGACAAGCTCCTGATCGAGCTCGGCAACATTCTCAACGAGCGCCACGGCTTCGCTGAGATCAAGTTCTACGACAAGGGCCACGCCAGCCTGCCGGCCAAGCCGGATATGATCGACGAGATCTTGAGTGAGGTCGACTACCTCATCACCGGGGTCGGGGATTGAGGGTCCTGCAGCTCGTGCAGTGTGCACGACGGAATCGACATGGAAAAGCGCGGCGTCCCCACCGCGGCCATCATCACCCACGTCTTTCTCAATACCGCCCAGGCCATGACCCGCATGATGGGTGTACCCGATTATCGCTACGTGGTCGCCCAGCATCCGCTGTCCAGTCTCACCGACGATCAGGTCAAGGCTCGCGCCGCCGAGATCGCCGACGAAGTGGAGTCCATCCTGACCGGCCAGCCCGTCGCCGCCTAGCCAACCGCGTTTCCGGGCCGCCGCCGTGGCGACTCCCGGCATATCGCAACCGTCTCGCCTGCCCATAGACCGGGCCATCCGGCCCGGTCTGGCAGGCGAGACTCAATTGACCGTCGCCGCTGAACACCTGGCTCCCCACACCCCCAAGTTCAGCACGCCGGCAATGGTCATGCTCATGGAGCAGGCCTCATATCAAGCGGTCCTGCGCCTGCTCCACCCGATCCAGACCGTGGTCGGCTACGAGGTCAACGTAAAACACCTGGCCCCGGCGGACGCCGGGGCCCTGGTCACCGCGCGCTCCGTTCTCACCGACGTGTCCGGCAACAAGCTCCGGTTCGAAGTGGAGGTACACCACGGCGATTTGTTGCTCGGGACCGCTGAACATAAGATGGCAATCTTAACCCAGTCCCCAATCGGCAGTTGATGGCTGGGGCATTGTCCCTTCAATCCCTATAGGAGGTCCTCATGTCCTGGATCCGCGAAACCGACGCCGCGGTCCCTGCGGTGATCAGTTGCATGTCCATCAACCCCGACCTCATGGCGGCGGTGCAGAACCTCAACGCCAAGGCCACCTTCGGTTCCTCAGCGCTGACCCGGACCCAGGAAGAGGCCATTGCCACGGTGGTGTCCCTGGTCAACCGCTGCCGTTATTGAGCCGTCGCCCACGGAGGGTTCCTCCGTCAGCACTCCGGCGACCCCGAATACTCCAGCCACATCATCCACGACTACACCAGGGCCGATCTCGACCCGCAGACCCGAGCCATCCTCGACTACGCGGTAAAGCTCACCCTGACCCCGGCGCTCATGCACGAGTCTGACATCGACTCGCTGCGGTCAGTCGGTCTGACCGACGAGCAGATACTGTCCACCGTCGCCATCACCTGCGTGTTCAACTTCATGAATCGGTTGGCCGACGGCCTAGGCGTCGAAATCCCCGAGGGCCGCGAAGCCATCATGGGGCAATGGCTCTCGGACGCTGCCAAGCAGGCCCAGGACTGGCTCCTTTCGTCGCAGCCGGCCGCGGTGTCGTGAACTTCGCCCGTGCCCCGCTTACTTGGGTCACAGAACTTGCCCAGCGTGGTTTGTCATTGCGAGCGAAGCGCGGCAATCTCGCAACCTGAACGACGCCGTCCCCCCTCAAACTAGCCAACCCATTCGGAGGCCCCATGACACTCCTACCATCCGGCCGTCCCCGTCTGCAGGATAAGGTTGCCATCGTCACTGGCGCCGGCTCGAGTGGCCCCGGTGTTGGCACCGGCAAGGCCGCGTCGATTCTGTTCGCCCGCGAAGGGGCTCGCGTCCTCCTTGTCGACCGCAACCTCCGGGCCGCCGAGGAAACCCTGGCCATCATCCACGAGGAGGGCGGCGAGGCTTCCGTGATTGCCGCCGACGTCACCTCCGCCGCCGACTGTGAGGCCATCGTCGATGCTGCGGTCGATCGCTACGGCGCGCTGCACGTGCTCTTCAACAACGTCGGCATAACCGGACCCGGCACGCCCACCGACGTCGAAGAGTCCGTGTGGGACAACGTCCTCGACGTGAATCTCAAGAGCATGATGCTCACCACCAAGTACGCCGCCTCGAAGATGGTCGACGCTGGTGGCGGCAGCATCATCAACATGTCGTCCATCGCCGGCGTCCGTGCCGGCAGCGGCCTTGCCAGCATCCCCTACTCGGCTTCCAAGTCCGGCGTCATCGGCATGTCTGAGACCATGGCCGTCCACCTCGGGCGCGACAATATCCGCGTCAACGTCATAGCCCCCGGCCACATCTATACGCCCATGGTGGCCGGCGCCATGGCTGAGGAAACCCGCGAGAACCGCCGGAAAGCCGGCCCACTCGGGATCGAGGGCAACGCTTGGGACATCGCCTACGCCGCCCTGTTCCTGGCCAGCGATGAGGCGCGATGGGTTTCCGGTGTCGTCCTGCCCGTTGACGCCGGCCTCCTCGCGGCCACTCCCCTCGCCATGTACAACCGCATCCGCGACGAATAATCGGTCTGCACGTCTCCGGCCACCGATCCATAACGAAGCGTCGGTTCCCGAGCCCCGCGGAGCCGCACTTTCAGACGCCGAAACTCCGGAAATAGCTGTCGGTGCGACCCAAACTCGCCGGTACGCTGCCTCAATACGCTGTAATAACGAGTAGGCGCCGGCAATCCCGTTGGGCCTGCAACAACCGCTGCGTCAGTAAATCACCCCTTCCGATTCCAACCGCTCGATCTCATCGTCCGGCATCCCCAGCAGTTGCCCGAACACGTACGCGTTGTCCTCGCCGATGTTGCTGTACTTGCTGAACGGTATGGGCGTTGCTGACATTTTCGCCGGTATCGACCACGAGACGCTTTCTCCCTCAGTCCACTCTGTCGCCTTCACCCCGCGTTGCGCTTCCCAGTACTGGGTGTCCTGGTAAAACTCCCGGGACTTCAGGTGCGCGTTTGCGTTCAGGTCCTGACCCTGCGACACCATCCCGGCGGGCACTCCCGCCGCTTGCAGCGTTTCCATCAGGGCCAGCGACTCGTGCTGCCGCGTCCACTCGGCGATCCCGGCGTCCAGCGCGTCTTCGTTGCGACGCCGGCCCAGCCGCGTCTCGTACTCCGCAGCCGACGCCCATTCCGGATCGCCCATCGCCCTGCGGAGGCGCGCCCATTGCTCGTCGTCCGACACCGCGATCGCGATGTATCGGTCCTCCCCCGCACACGCGTACACGTTGTGCGGCACAGCCCAGGCGTCCCGGTTGCCCTGGCGCTGCGGCCCCCGTCCGTTCACCTGGTAGTCCAGCAGCGCCGGCCCGCCGGTGGCCACCCCTGACTTGAAAATCGACGACTCCAGTGTCGCCGTCTTCCCGGTCAGGTTGCGACGCATCAGCGCCGCGATGATACCCGCCGGCTGGAACACCCCGGTGTGGTAGTCCGAGTAGGAAGTGTTGACCACACCCGGTGGCTCATCCGGTAGCCCGGTCATCAACGAAACCCCGGACAGGTGCTGCACCAGTATCCCGAAGGACTTGTAGGTGTAATACGGCCCGTGTCCGCCCAGCCCCGTCTGCCACATGATGATCGCGTCCGGTCGCTGCTTTCGGATTTCAGGGAAGTCGATCCCCCAGCGGTCCAGCACGTTCCGGCGGAAGTTGGTCATGAACACGTCGCTGATCCTGACCATCTCCAGCATCAGGTCCCGGCCCGCCTCGGTTCGCACGTCCAGCGTGATCCGGCGCTTCCCCCGCTGATACTCCGGCTGGCCGGCCCCTCTCGACCAGGCTGGGATGAACGACATTTCGTCCAGCACCTTGTTCGTCTCGACCTTAATGACCTCCGCTCCGAGAGAGCCCAGAATCCTCCCCGTCAGCGGCAGCGCCACGTAAGGGCCGAATTCCACCACCCGAATGCCCGCCAGCGCCGCCGGCGCCTCGGTATTAGCGCTGGTCATGGTTCCTACTCCTCGCTGTGCCGGTCAAAAATCAAGCGACGTACTTCAAAAATGAAACCCGGCAGAACATCCTCGCCGGAGAGGGTTTCGGGGTTTTCCAATACCTCAGGCCCATCCTGGCCGGCGCGATAGAGATATGCCAGGTGATTGCTTGGATCGATACCCCAGCCCAGTCGCGCACCGCCGTCCATCCATTCCTGCATCTTGGCCAGAAATGGTGGGAGACGGTCGGTGCGAGAACGGATTTCGACCACGAAGTCGGGCGCGCCATTTATAGTTCCCCGCCGCTCAATGGTTGTCAGGTTGTCGTACCGTTCCTGTGCGATCCAGGCAGCATCGGGAATTCGCTGTGCCCCGCTGGGCAAATGGAACCCCACGGATGACGGATAACTCATGCCCCCGTTGATGCGCCGCCACACGTACAATTCACCAATTGCGTCGGCCTCGTCAGCGCTGCTTTCCGAACCGGGTGGCGGCATAATTATCAACTCTCCTTGCGCAGAATACTCAAACTGCCAAGGCGGGTTATCCGTGGCAAACTGGCACAGTCGTTCCCCGAAATCGGGAGCAAGATGATCCACCCCTAGCGCCGCCAGGTTGAGGCGAAGTTCTCCGCCCAAGGTCCAGTCTGCTGATTGCTCGGCAGCTTCCTCGACGGACATCTCTGTCGGTTTGGTGGTGACCATGACAAATCCTCCCGGAACGGGTAGTGGCCTAGATTATCCCATCGCCCCTGAGGGTCGCCAACTCGTCAGCGGTCATCCCCAACTCGCCCTGGTACACCGCCATGTTGTCCGCACCCAACGCTGGCGCCGGCCGGCGCCGCGCCGACACTTCCTCGCTATGGAATATCCCCAGCGGGTACTTGATCGTCCCGATAGACGCGTCCTCGTGCTCGATGTCATACCAGAAGCCCGACTCAGCCAGCTGCGGGTCCGCCAGCAGGTCCGCCACCTCGTTCACCGGTAGGAACACCAGGTTCCGCCTCTGTCCTTCGTGGAAAAGCTCCTGCACCGTGAAGTTCTCGGCAAACTCCAGGAAGAGCGCGGTGATTATGTCGATGTGCTCCGCCCGGTCCTGGTTCCCTCCCCGGTACGCCTCGTTGAGCACCTCGTCGTTCCCGGTCACCTCGTGGATCCATTCCGCCAGAGCGTCCCACTCCCGGGGCGTTATAACTCCGGCAGCGATCCAGCCGTCCTGGCACGGGTACGCTCCCAGCGGAATGACCAGCGTGGAGTTGGTGCCCACCCGCGTCACGTTCTGACCCAACTTCCGCCACAGCAGCGCCGGATGCGCGTCCGTGTAGTAGGTGATCAGCGCCTCCTGGGAGGATACGTCGATGTGCTGTCCCACGCCTCCGTCGGCGAAATCCCGGTAATAAAGCGCGGCCAGTATCCCAACCGCCGCGTACTGGGCCCCGGGATAGTGGCTGTGCTCGTTTCCCTGCCGCACCGGCGGCTCGTCCGGCTCCCCGGTGATCTGCATATACCCGCTGGCTGCCATCACCACCAGGTCGTCGCCCGCGTAATCCGCCCACTCTCCCGTGGACCCGAACGGCGTCACCGACGCCAGCACCAACCCGGGGTTATCGCCGCGCAGGTCATCGTATCCGATCCCTCTGTCGGCCAGGTAATGCCGGTCGTAGCTCTCAATGATCACGTCGGCGTCCGCGGCCAAGCGGCGGAACAGCCCGCGCCCCGTCTCGGTCTCCAGATCCAGCGTGATTGATCGCTTGTTCGTATTGTAGAAATAGAAGTCCAGGCTCTGCTCGGCGTCGGGTACGTCTCCAGGATACGGGCCCAGCGTCCGTGAAGGGTCTCCCGATGGCGGTTCTACCTTCACCACGTCCGCGCCGTAATCCGCCAACAAACGGCCGCAGAACGCCGCCCGACGGTCGGTCAGGTCCAGGATACGGTACGGGGGTATCAGGTGCTCGCCGGTGTATTCGTCGAACCGAGGCATGGGCTGTAATTCTCCGTGTCCGTGATGCCGAACCCTGAGGGCTGCGTCCCGTCAATTTATCGCCGGCCAATCGCGGTGTCAAAAGACAAACTGCGAATACACCGCCGCTATAATGTTCTCCGCCCACATTCTTGACCGTTGAGAGCGCCCATGAGCACGATGCACCCCACCGATATCAATGCCGCACTGGTCAACCTGGTTCGCAAACGCAGCCCGGAACGCTGGCAAACCGTCCCCATCGGTCTCACACCGTTGTGGCGGCCGATGCTGGCTCTCGTTGACAATCGCACCCTGCCATTCTCCGATGAAGAACACCGCCCCACCGTCCTGCTGGTCGCTGGCCTGCGCGGCGAGACCATGGATACTCCGCGCATCCTCGTTGCGCTCGATCTGTTTGCGCGTTCGGCGGCCGCCGGATCCTCCGGTGTGGCCCTGAACGCCCTCGCCGCCAGCAATCCCGACGCCCTGGCCGGCGGCGACTGGGAACCCACGGCCGGAGATCCAACCGACCTTACCCAGGGTTTCCCGCCCGACGGCGGTTTCTACTCGGACGAAACGGGCCCGGAAAGCCGTTACCTGTGGCGATGGGTGTGCTACCAAGCCCCGGACCTGCTCGTCGAAGTGGCCCTTGCCGACGACTCCGAACGGCAACCGTTCTGGGAGGCCAATGCAGCCGCCGCGGGCAGTCCGGTCGCTTCCGCCATCGGAGCCTCGGCGGCTTCCGACAACGACTCACTGGTCGCCGCACTGGGGCGCTCGTCCGAAGACAGCCCCGGTGTCATCCCTGCCTTGCGCCTCACCACCCATTGGACCGGCCTTTCCGACTCCCTGCAAGCGTTGTGGCGTTTGACCAGCAAAGGAGCCAACGTATCGCCCTCTCCAGCCCGGCTCGCCCTCGATGCACGCCGCGACCGCTCTCCGATCGAGCTCGCGCGTATCCTGGCCGGACGCTACGGTCACGCCCTCGACCCGGTCAATTACACTCAGGGCGTCGGCATCAGCGGCCGCCTCCGCCTGGCCGCCCTCGATGACACTTTGGCAAATCCGACTGACGACATCGCCGAAATGATCGACCATGTCGCCGCTGATCCGCCGGGCTATCTGGCCGACGCCGGCGGCGCTGCCCTGGCCGGCGTTGTCTGGGCCGCCCGTTTGGCCGACTATACCGGCGACGAAAAATACCGCCGTCTCTTTTTCTACGCGGCAGATCGTTTCGTCGCCCGTGGCCCCGGCGAAGCGCCCGCCCCGTGCGACCCCGACTTCCGCGTCGAAGATATGTTCATGGCCGGCGCCATGCTCGGACGGGCCTACCGCATCAGCGGCGATACCAGGTACGCCGACCTCCTGGCGACGTTCCTGCTCGATGGTGGAGACGTCCAGGAGGCTAACGGCCTGTTCCGTCATGCCCGGTCTGCCCCGTTCTACTGGAGCCGCGGCAACGGTTTCGCGGCCCTTGGGTACGCGGAAACTCTCACCTATCTTCCGGACGATCACCCGGCCCGCGAAACGCTCCTGCAGCGTCACCGCCGTCACTTGGACGCCCTACTGCGCGTCCAGCAGGCCTGGGGCACCTTCGGCGAGCTCGTCGATCTGCCCGGCGCCTGGGGCGAACTGACCTCGACCTCCATGATCGGTTACGCTCTCGCTCGCGGCCTCCGCCTCGGCTGGCTGCCTTCCAACGATGCCGCCGGCTACACCGCTGGCCTACGGGCCTGTTGGCGCGCCGTTTCCGAGCGCATCGACGAAGAGGGTGGCGTGGTCGACGGCTGCATTAGCACCGGCGTCATGCCCGACCAGCGCGCCTACCTGAACCGCACCGCCGTCAACGGATACGATGACCGCACCGGCAGCCTGGCCCTGTGGTTCGCCTGCGAAATGGCCCAGCAGCCCTGACGCGAAAGCCCGTGCTAAAATCGTCCAACTGCCGCTCCAACAGCGCGGACGGAGGCCATCATGCTGACCAGGCTGGAAGTCAACGGATTCAAAAACCTGGTGGATTTCTCCGTTGATTTTGGGCCCTTCACGTGTATCACCGGTCCCGGCGGTGCGGGCAAGTCCAACCTGTTCGACGCCATCCGATTCCTTGCGCTGCTCGCCGACCATCCAATCGACGAGGCGGTGTCCCAGATGCGTCGCCCGGGCGACGGAATCGGAGAAATCTCCGAGCTGTTTTTCGTAAACGGCAGTCAACGAACCGACCGGTTTCAAATCGCCGCAGAGATGATCCTTCGCGGCAATGCCCACGATGACTTTGGCCGGGAGGCCAGTGCATCTTCCTCGTTCGTGCGCTACGAGGTGTCCTTCCGCCATTCTCCGCCGTCTTCCGTCGATGGGTGTGTTGGCGGTATCGTGCTGGCACGCGAAGAGTTGCGGCCCATCATCGAGGCACGTGCGGCGCGTCACCTGAAATTCCCTCACAGCAAGAGCCGATTTCGCGATGGCTCCGTCTACAACAGTCGGCACTCCGGCAGCGGGTTCATATCCACCCGGGATGATCCTGAAACGGGACAACCGGTTGTAATGGTTCACCAGGACGGAGGCTACCCGGCACGTGGCCGCCCGTCACCCGCGCCCGCTGCCCGACGCACTGCCGTTGGTACGGAGAACACGGCCGCGACACCAACCGTCCTGGCCGCTAAACGGGAGATGCAAGGCTGGCAGGTTCTGGACCTGGATCCCGTTGCCATGCGCCAGCCTGACCGGTACAGCCAGCCGCCCGGTATTGCCAGCGATGGCGCCCACATTCCTGCGACGCTGCACCATTGGATGTGGTCGGCCCGAGAGCAAGGACTAGATCCCGAAAGAGCGCTGGAACCGTTGGCAGAGTCGGTATCGGATGTGTCGGCATTGAGCAGAATCGGTGTTTCTCGAAACGATGCCTGGGGTGTTCTCTCTCTCGCGTTGGAAGAAACGTCCGGTGTGCCCGTTGGCCCTTCAATGGTTTCCGACAGCGCGCTGCGGTTCCTGGCGTTTGCGATCCTTGCTCAGGCTCCCGACCATCCGTCGCTCCTCTGCATCGAACTTCCGGAAACCGGATTGGAACCGGCCAGCCTGGATGCGCTGAATTCGATCCTGCACCAAATGGCGGCTAACCCCCACGAAGAAATCGGACCGGATAATCCTCTGCGCCAGGTGATCGCGGTCAGCCAATCGCCCTACCTGTTGCAGTTGCAGGAGATGCAAGACCTGCTCCTGGCCCAACCGCTCAGTATTGCCTCAACCGAATCAGGTCAGAACCACCGTATTTTGCAATGCCATCCCCACGCCGGTACCTGGCGCTGTGACGGCCCCGACGACGGGATTGACCTCACATCGGTGTGGTCCTACCCGCTGCCACAGCAGAAGTTGCAAATCGGTTTCCCGTCGCGATTCTGGAACGAAGCGTGACTGCTTGTCCGCCCGGTCGATCATGATATCCGGCGATGATCTATAATCGCCCGATCATCAAATTGCGGCCGTCGATCAAATGCACGTCCTGATCGCCTACATCTCCCAGCGGACTCCGTTCTATTACGGATGGATTGTGCTGGGCACCGCCGGCAGCAGCATGTTCGTCCGCAACGCGGCCGGCAGTCTGACATTTGCCGTCTTCGTCCCGCTCATCGCCGACGAAACCGGATGGAGCCGAGCGCTTATCGGAGGCGGCGCCGCGGTCGGCGGTCTGCTGGCTACCGGCGCGTCCCCTCCAGTGGGCTGGGCCATCGACCGCTACGGAGCCCGGGCGGTGCTCGTTTCTTCCCTGATCATCATCGGCCTCAGCACCATGGCCATGGCGTGGCTCTCCGTCCACATCGCCATCTTCTACTCGGCTCTGGCCATCGGCCGGATCATGTTCAGCAGCCCGCTCAACGTGGGCGCGGCCACCGTCGTGGGCCGCTGGTTCGTACGCCAGCGCGGACGAGCCACGGGCCTGCTTTTCCTGTCCCACTCGGGGGGCATGGTGGCGTTCCCTCTGGTGGCTACGTGGGTGAGCGTGACCTACGGATGGCAGGTTGCCTGGATCGTCCTCGGTCTGATGGTCTACGCTATCGCGCTGGCGCCGGCGGCGCTGCTGGTCGCCCAACGCCCGGAGGACGTCGGGCTGCTCCCTGACGGCGATACTCCGGACGCAACCGGCGAGGCCGACTCTTCCATCGCGACCGCCGCCGATACCGAATCCGCCCTGGAGTGGACGACACGACAGGCTTTGCGTACGCCTGCCCTGTGGGTCCTGGCTATCGGAACGGGTTTCCTCTTCCTGTTGCAGTCCGGCACCAATGTTTACCAGGCGGATCTGCTGCGGTCCCGCGGCATCGACCTTTCCCTGTCCCAGCTGAGCATCGTCGTCAACGCCGCGGGCACTGGCATGGGCAGCCTCCTGTGGGGACGAGTTGTGGAAAAATTGCGGGTTTCGTATACCTACGCCATTGTTGCCCTGGTGATGGCAATAGCCTGCGCGTTGTTCGTGATCGCAGACACCGTTGCGCTGGCGTTCTTCGCCGCCGGCCTGTTTGGCCTCGCCGTGGCCGGCATCCTGGTGGTGCCCGCCGTTGCTTACGCGAACTTTTTCGGGCGTGAGTCCCTGGGAACCATTCGCGGTGTCACCGAACCCTTCACTTCTCTGGGTCAGGCCATCGGCGCAGTGGCTTCAGGGTTGGTCTACCAGTTCGCCGGAGCGTACGGCATCGCATTCATCATTTACGCCGTCCTCGGCGCGGTCACTGCTCTTGCTCTGCTTCTCGCCAAGCCGCCGGTGCACCCACAGGCCCGCCCGGCGCTGTCCGCCGAAACCGCTGACTAGCCGTCCAGATCCACCCGCCTCAGCAACAACGCGTCCGACGACATGATCGCTTCCACCCGCGCCGGGATGTCCTCGAAGGCGTCCAGCGCGGCGCGGATGAGCCGACCCGACAGGCCGCCGCAAGCGTCGCTGCCCAGCAGGACCGCCAGTTGCGCCGCCCGTTCAATCGACGCGCCTCCCCCTGATGTTACCTGTACTCCCTTTTCGTACAGTTCCATGTCCCCGGCAGCCAGGGCCATGTCACGCACCTCTTCCCACATACGCGTGTGAATGGAGCCCGGACTGATGGCGTTGACCGTGACTCCGGTGCCCGCAAGTTCCACGCTGAGGTTCTCAGTCATGTTGATGATGGCGGTCTTCGCCGCATCGTAGGAAGTGTCGTTCGGACCACCCACGCCGGCCATGTTGACGATACGACCGCTTCCACGCTCCAGCATTCCGGGTATCACCGCCCGGCAGCCGTAGTAAGTTCCCAGTACGTGAACCGAAATCACGTTGGCCCATCGGTCCGGATCCAGTTTCCACAACGGTCCGATCTCTCCGGTGTTGCCAGCGTTGTTCACCATCACGTCAATCGTCCCGAACCGGTCCAGCGCGTGGGCGACGGCGCCTTCCACCTGCTGGCGATCCCTCACGTCCGTGACGACTGTGGTCACGTCGCTGCCGAATTCCGAGCGGATCTCTTCGGCGGTACCCTGCAGTTCGGCATCGGTCCGCGCTGCCAACGCCAGCAACGCTCCCTCCGCCGCGTACGCCCTGGCGATCGCCTGACCGATTCCCCTGCCGCCACCCGTGATCAGGGCCACTTTGCCGTGCAGTCGTCCCTCGTCTGCCATTTCCGTTCTCCTCGCCACTCCGAACGCCACCGGGGCGATGGTACAATTCGGCTACATACTACATGACGGGAGAACACTCATGAGCGACGCGTCCCCGGCGACCGTCCCGATGGTCTCGTTTACCAGCATGGCGGCTGGAACTCGCGAGGATTACCAACTGCTGGAGCACCTGGAAGCCCAATTCGCTGCCAGCACCGCGGACCGAGTCTTGGATCAATTGCGCGGCCTCGCCGGATCGCTGGCCGGCTACAAGGTGGACCGTCTGGAGCACTCGTTGCAGTCAGCGACCCGCGCCCACCGCGATGGAGCCGACGAGGAAATGGTCGTCGCTGCCCTGCTGCACGACATCGGCGATCTGTTGGCCCCCCACAACCACAGTGAGATGGCGGCGGCCGTCCTCAGGCCCTACGTCACGGAACGAACCTATTGGGTGGTCCGGCAGCACGGCCTGTTCCAGAGCTACTACTACGCGCACCACATGGGCGGCGACCGCAACGCTCGCGACCGCTATATCGACCATCCGTGGTACCAGGATGCGGTGGATTTCTGCCACCGCTGGGATCAATCGTCGTTCGACCCCGAGTACGATACCCTCTCCCTGGAAATTTTTGAGCCCATGGTCCGACGGGTTTTCGCGCGGGAACCCTTCAGCGCCGGGAGGGAATAGCCATGAGTTTGGAAGGCAAAGTCGCCTTGATAACTGGCGCCGGCGGCATGCGCGGCGTGGGCCGCGCCACGGCGCTCAAGCTGGCCTCCCAGGGCGCACAGGTCGCCATAACCGACGTTCGCCGACCCGTGGAAGACCTGCCGCCGGGCGAAGTTCGCGCCGAGTGGCAGTCTATCGACACGGTGGCCGAAGAGATCCGCTCCCAGGGTGGTCAGGCTTTCCCGGTTTACGCCGACCTGTCCAACTCCGATGAGATCGAGGGACTGGTAGCGGAGACCGTGAACCACTACGGTCGTCTCGATATTATGGTCAATAATGCCCGGGCCATTATCGGCCGAGACAAGGTGCCCGTCACCGAGTTGGACGAGGACGTGTGGCAGCATTTCCTCGCCATCAATACCACCGCCGTCTTCCTGTGCACCAAGTACGCCGGGCGGGAGATGGTTCGTCTGGGTAACGGCGGCCGCGTGGTCAACATTGCCAGCAATGCCGGCAAGCAGGCCAGCGCCGACGGCGCCGCATATTCCGCCAGCAAATTCGCCGTCATCGGACTGACCCAGGCCTCCGCCATGGATCTCGCTCCCCACGGGATCACCGTCAACGCCGTCTGTCCGGGCCCGATCAACACCGACCGCATGAGCTACTGGGAACGCGACCAGGCCGCCCAGCGGGGACTGACCCAGGAGGAATTCCGCGCCCAGGTGGTGGCGGTTTCCTCCGACCGCACTCCCCTCGGTCGCATCGCCGAACCGGAAGACGTGGCCAACCTGGTGGCGTTCCTTTCCGGTCCCGACTCGAGCTTGATTACCGGACAGTCCTACAACGTCAACGGCGGCATATTGTTCCACTGACGCGCCCAAGTAAGCCTATCGAGGTGTCACCTTATGCAGTACGGCATTACGCTCCCCGGCCGGGGCCCCCTGTCCACTCCCGACAGCCTGGCGACCGTCGCCCAGCGGGCTGAAGCGTTGGGTTTCGACTCCGTTGCCCTGGGCGACCATATCCTGGTGCCCAGGAATATCGATTCGGATTACCCCTATACCGAGACCGGCGAATTCCCCGGCTCGGCATCAGGTCAGGCCATGGAGCAGATCACGGCGCTGGCATACATGGCCGGGTGCACCAGCTCCATTCGGCTGGCGACCTCGGTGCTCATCGTGCCCCATCGCAACCCGCTGGTGGCGGCCAAGGCTCTGGCGACTCTCGACGTGCTGTCGGGTGGCCGGCTCATCGTCGGCGTCGGCGTCGGTTGGTGTCGCGAGGAGTTTGAAGCCGTGGGCTGCGAGCCCTTCGACGAGCGTGGACCCGTGACCGACGAGTACATCCGCGCCTTCAAGGAGCTTTGGACTTCCGATGATCCGACATTCGAAGGCGAGTACGTGAGTTTCTCCGACATCTGGTTCCTCCCCAAGCCGGTTCAAAAGCCGCATCCGCCCTTCTGGGTCGGTGGTGAAAGCCGACCGGCCATCCGGCGTGCCGCCACCCTCTGCGACGGGTGGTACCCCATCGGCAACAATCCAGCCTTCCCCGTTGGCACGCCGGAAGCGCTCGAGAACAGCATCGGCCGCCTGCATCGGACCGCGGAGCGCGCCGGACGGAATCCCGATGAAATCCAGATCATCTACCGCTCCCACGACTACCGTATCAACGGAACCGACACCAGCCCGGACCGCGCGCGTTTCACCGGCAGTGGCGAACAGATCGCGGGCGACATCCGCCAGTACGAAGAGATGGGCGTGAGTTACCTGGTGCTCGACATCGCCCGGTTGAGCGCCGACGGCAACCTGGAAGAGACCCTGGGACACCTGGAAGACTTCACCACTCAGGTGGCCGCGCGGGTATAGTCGGGCACCGGTAATACGTCCCCGGCGCATTTCACGGTCATGCGCTCGCCGATGGCGTACGCACTTTCGGAAGCCAACGCCGTCGACTACCTGCTTGGTCACGGGCTGATATCCGCCGCCCAGGCGAGTTCGGCCTCTGCCCATGAGCTTGGCGGCGGCGTGTCCAATATCGTCGTCCGCGTGGATTTTGGCGGCCAGCCTGACGGCGTCGTAATCAAGCAGTCCCTGCCGCGTTTGCGCGTCCAGCAGGAATGGCTGGCGGACCAGGCACGCATCCATCGCGAGGCGGCGGCCCTGCGGTATTTTGAGGGCGTGTTGCCGCGACCGGCCCTGCCGGTTGTGCTTCACGACGACCCGGCAAACTTCCTGTTCGTGATGACCGCCGCGCCGGAGGGCGCCCGGACCTGGAAGGACGACCTCCTTTCCGGGCGCGTCGATACACGGGTCGCCGCGGAGGTCGGGCGTTTGCTGGGCGCAATGCACCGACAATCCGCCATCGCCGCAGCCGCCATACCTCCTGACCTCCAGGAATTCGCCGATCAACGCTGCTTCGTTCAACTGAGGGTCGACCCCTATCACCGGGCCACTGCCCAGGTGCATACCGACTTGGCCGAACCCATCGAAGGCGAAGCCCAGGCCATGTTGGGCCGTCGCCTCTGCCTCGTGCACGGCGACTACAGCCCCAAGAACGTCATCGTCTCCCACGCCGATGGGGAACCAACTGCGTTCTTGCTGGACTTCGAAGTCGTTCACCTGGGCAACCCGGTTTTCGATCTGGCGTTTATGTTGAACCATCTCACCTTGAAAGCCATCCACCGGCCCGACCTGGCAGGCCGGTTCAACTCGGCCGGTGCTGCGTTCTGGTCCGCGTACTGCTCCAATGCGCCGGCCTTTGTCGCCGACGCCATGCAACTGCAGGGAGAGACAATCCGACAAATGGGTGTGCTATTGCTGGCTCGAATCGACGGCAAATCACCGGCCGAGTACATCACGACCAATTCGCAGAAATCCGTTGCTCGCCGCCTTGCCAGGATGATCCTCGGCAACGAAATCTGTTCATTGCCGGATTTGCATGATGCCCTGCTCAGTTGACCACCCTGGAACGACTGGCGTCGCAAGAATCTGGTGACACCGTCTGCGGCTACGTAGTACACTTGCCTCGCGGGTATCCGGCCCAAGGCCCGGGCGCCTAGCTCCCGATCAGAGGAGATGAGAGCTTGCCGCAGGAATTGACCGCCGGGTTGGATGGGACCGGCCTTCGCGTCGCGGTGGTTGCCGCTCGGTTCAACTATGTGATCACCAAGAACCTGATGGAAGGCGCCGTTTCCACGCTGGCACAGTACGGCGTACGCGATGGCGACATCACCACCTCATGGGTTCCGGGCTCGTTTGAACTGCCCGTGGTCGCCAAATCGTTGGCTCAATCCGGGCGCTACGACGCGGTGATTTGCCTGGGAGCCGTGATACGTGGCGAGACCAGTCACTACGACATGGTGTGCAATCAGGCGGCCTCTGGTATCGCCGCCGTCGGTCGCGAAACCGGCATCCCCACCATGTTTGGAGTATTGACCACCGAAAACATGGAGCAGGCCATCAACCGCTCCGGCGGCAAGGTTGGCAATCTTGGCTCCGACTGCGCGGTCGGCGCCATCGACTGCGCCCGCCTTCTGCAGGCGATCAAGACCGGCTGAGCCGACAGGCGGGTGTGAACAGCAATGCAGGCTACCGTAGAGTTCGATCCCAGTTACTCTCTGCTGACCATTGACCTGACGGCTGGCGAATCCATCAAGGCGGAACCCGGAGCGATGGTCGCGCAGCAGGGAGTTGCGATGGCCACCGGCATGAGCGGCTCCGGCGGCCTTTTCGGGGGGATACGCCGCATGATGGGCGGCGAGTCCTTCTTCGTAAACACCTTCACCGCCGAGGTTTCCGGCGGCTGGGTCAGCCTGGCTCCGCCGGCTCCCGGCGACGTTGGATCGTTTACTCTGGAGCCGGGCAACAACCTGTTTCTTCAGTCCAGTTCGTTCCTGGCCAGCACCGGTAACGTGCAGATCGACAGTCAGTTTCAGGGATTTCGCGGGTTTTTCAGCGGAGAGAGCCTGTTCTTCATCCGCGCTTACTCGCAGCAGGGCACGGGTACCGTGTACTACAACTCCTATGGCGCCATCAAACAGATTCCGGTGAACCCGGGCCAGGAGTTGGTGGTGGATACCGGTCACCTCGTGGCCTTTAGCGACGACGTCGAATATTCAATTGGCAAAGTCGGGGGCATCCGCTCGCTCATCGCCGGCGGCGAGGGTCTGGTGATGAAATTCCGCGGCAGCGGAACCGTGTGGATCCAAACGCGTAACCTCGCTTCTCTGGCTGAAAAGCTGAACCCATTCCTGCCCAAGCGCGGGCAATAGCCCCCGTACCCATCGGGAACCGTGTACCGGCGCCGGCGAAAGCTTGAAGTGCCGTGCTGCTTTCTCGCGGATCACCCCTGCCCAGTATGACCTGACCTCCCGTCTGCACAGGAGACAAGATATGGAATTTGGCGTGACCATACCCAACAACTGGGGTGTCGAAGACCCCCAGGCCGTCGTCAATTTTGGCCCGCTGGCGGAAGAGTTGGGGTTCGATTCCGTTTGGGTAATGGACCACCTTTTCAACAACGGTTACATCCGCGAACGACTGGACGACAAGCCTTACTACCACCCCATGGCGACGCTGTCCCATGTGTCGGCCCTGACTTCGCGAGTGAAACTGGGCACATCGGTGCTCGTTTTGCCGTACCACAACCCGGTGGAGTTGGCGAAGTACGCCGCAACACTGGATCAGATGTCTGGTGGCCGAGTGATCCTGGGCGTTGGAGTTGGCGCCATGGCCCCGGAATTCGAGGCGTTGGGAATACCGTTGAATCAGCGCGGTTCCCTGACCAATGAGTCCATGGACATCATGCGCGAGCTGTGGTCCAACGAAGACCCTCGGTACAGTAGTGATCGCTGGGAATTTGGCGACCTCAAGTTCGCACCCAAGCCGGCGCAATCTGCGGGCGGATCGCCTCACGTGCCCCTCTGGGTCGGTGGCGGCAGTCCCGGAGCCCTGCGTCGTGCCGCCCGGCGAGGCAATGGGTGGCATCCGTCCGGCATGAGCGCCGAGGAGTTCGCCATTGGTCGCCAGCGTGTCCGGGAATTGGCCGAGTCCGCGGGCCGCAACCCGGATGACCTGGCGATGTCCGCCCGCGTGGAGGTGGAAGCCCACGGCGGCCCGTCCAGCCAGCGCTCCGCCGACCGGTCACGCCTCCCCGGACACGACGCTGCTGGCATGGTAGCCGGAATCGCCGCCTACCAGGAGGCCGGCGTCGAGCACATCGTCCTGGCCCTAAATACGGGCGTTGTCGGCCGCCTCCGGGAACTGATGCATTCCATCGCGGCTGATGTGATCCCGCAATTCAATTAGCTGCACATCCGGGCGGCGGCATTTCGACTCGTGCCGATTGTGCCGGGGCGATACCCAAGCGAAAGGGGGCGATGCAATATCGCCCCCATGGTTTTGTGGCCGTTGTTGGAGATGGGCCAACCGGCTACAGGGTTGCCTCCAGGATACTCCCCGGTGTGATGGGCAGGCTCGTCAGCCGTTGGTCGGTGGCATGGCCCACCGCGTTGGCGACGGCCGCCAACGGGGGAACGATGGGGACCTCTCCAACACCGCGAACTCCGTACGGGTGGCCTGGATTGGCGACCTCCACGATGACCGTGTCGATCATGGGCAGGTCCAGCGAAGTCGGCATGCGGTAATCCAGGAAGCTGGAGTTCATCATCTGTCCGTTGTCACTGAAGTAATACTCTTCGTTCAACGCCCAGCCGATGCCCTGGACCGCTCCTCCCTGGATCTGCCCTTCCACATAGCTGGGATGTACCGCTTTGCCGGCATCCTGGATTGCGGTGTAGCGCAGGATTTCGGTCTTTCCGGTTTCCGGATCAACCTCAACGTCCACCAGATGCACGCCGAAGGAATTGCCCTCGCCGGTCGGGTCGAGGCTTGCGGTGCCGGTAATGCCGCCGCCGGTGGTGTAGAGCTGGCGCGCCAGATCCTTGAAGGTGAAGCTCAACTCTTCCGACTTGTGCCGGATTATGCCATCTTCGTACTCAACCTCTTCGGCCGGCACATCCCAGATGGAAGCCGCCCGCTCGACCATTTGGCCCTTGACGTCTTCCGCCGCGAGAATGGCCGCCCAACCGGTCGCAAAGGTCGTACGGCTACCGCCGGTGACCATGGTGAACCCGATTGAGTCCGTATCGACCACCTGTGGCTTGATCTCTTCGTAGGAGATACCAAGGGTCTCCGCCGCCTGCTGCGCGATCGAAGCCCGGGACCCTCCGATATCCACCGACCCCTCGATCAGGTTGACAGTCCCGTCCGGATTGACCGTCATGTTGACGCTGGAATGGAAGCCCCGGTTCATCCAAAAGCCGGCAGCGATGCCGCGCCCGCGGTTAGGTCCTGCCAGAGGCGTGCGGTAGTGCTCGTGGTTACGCGCCGCTTCCAGGCATTCCACCAGGCCGATCTTTTGGAACACCGGACCCTCAACCTTGCGCGAACCCTCGGTCACCGCGTTGTTCAGGCGGAATTCCACCGGGTCCACGCCTAGCTTCTGGCAGACTTCGTCCACGACCTGCTCCACTCCAAAAGCCGCCTGCGGGGAACCGGGAGCGCGATAGGCTGCCGTCTTGGGCTTGTTGACCACTACGTCGTAACCCTCGATGGTCCCGTTTTCCAGTTCGTAGCACGCGAAGGCGCAGGTCGCGCCCTGCATCACCGGAGACCCGGGATAGGCGCCCGCTTCAAAAGCCAGCTCGATTTCCGCGGCAGTGATCTTTCCCGCTGAGTTCGCGCCCATCTTGACGCGCATCCAACTCCCGGGAGCGGGCCCGCTGCCCTCGAAAACTTCGGTGCGGGTCATCAACAACTTCACCGGGGCGCCGGCCTTCCGTGACAGCAGCGCGGCGACCGGCTCCAGGTAGAACGTGACCTTGCCGCCGAATCCGCCGCCGATCTCCATGGGAGTCACGCGAACGTTCGACACGTCGACCCGCAACACGTCAGCAGTGTTGGCGCGCACCACAAAAGCGCCCTGGGTGCTGCACCAGACGTTGATCTGCCCGTCGGCACGCCAGTGAGCCGTTGCGTTATGCGGCTCGATGTATCCCTGATGTACCGAAGCCGTGCTGAATTCGCGTTCGACGATCACGTCGGAGTTGGCAAAACCGGCCGCCGTGTCGCCCTTCTCGAATTTCATGTAGGAGGCGACATTGCTGGGCTGGTCCGAGACCTCGCCCATGGCAGACGTGTGGATCAGATCGTCGTGGAGCAGCGGCGCGCCGTCCTGCATCGCGGCGCGCACGTCGATCACGGGCTCCAAGACTTCGTAGTCGACGCTGATCAGGGACAACGCCGCTTCCGCGATGTGGGCATTGTCCGCGGCGACCGCGGCGACGGCATGCCCGCGATATAGCGCCTTGTCGCTGGCGAGGAAGTTGTCGCTCAGGAACTTAAACCGGTTGTAGTCGTTGCCCAGATCCTCTCTGCTGAGCGCAGCCAAAGGCAGGTCAGCGGCGGTCACCACCGCCCGCACGCCATCCAGCGCTTCGGCTCTGGACGTGTCGATGGACTTGATGCGAGCGTGGGCGTGCGGACTTCGCAAGACTCGAGCCTGCAACATGCCGGTAAGATCAAGGTCCGCGCCGTACTGGGCGCGACCCGTAACTTTATCGACTCCGTCGGGACGCACGGGGCGCGTCCCCACCACTTCGAATTCCACTTCCGATAGCACTTGGTTGGCCGTGGTCAATTTGGTTCACCTCCATAACGATGTAGGGGCGAATGATTATTCGCCCCCACGTTGAGAACATCGAAACCGGTGCCGGATCTTCGCCGCCGACAACGAACGAGAGCTTATGCCCGCATTCGTTCTCCCGCGTCAATTACCGCACGGACGATCTTGTCGTAACCGGTGCAACGGCACAGATTGCCGGCCAGCCAGTGGCGTATGCGCGCCTCGTCGGCGTCCGGCTCGGCTTCCAGAAGGGCCTTGGCGGCGACAATGAAGCCCGGCGTGCAGATTCCGCACTGGAGGGCAGCGTTTTCCAGGAACGACTGCTGAATGGGATGGAGCCCCTCAGCGGAGGCCACACCTTCAATAGTGTTGACCTCGGAACCCTGTGCCTCCACTCCCAGGACCAGGCACGAAGTGACAATGCGTCCGTCCAGGTTGACGGTGCATGCTCCACAGTTGCCGTCGTTGCAACCCTCTTTGGAGCCGGTCATACCCACGACGTCGCGAAGGCATTCCAACAGGCTCTGTCGCGGCTCGCACAGGAAGTCGGTCTGGTTACCGTTGATTGTGGTAGTTACGTGGACAAGTCCGGGCATTGTTATTCCTCCCCTCGGGCGCGCCGGATGGCAATGTTCAGGGTGCGGCGGGTCAGCACATCCACCAGGTGATGCCGTTGGCGGATCGTGCCGCGCATGTCTGTGATGGGGGTCGCGGCCTCGCTGGCCAGGCGTCCCGCCTCGGCGATCGCGTCGTCCGAAACTCCCTTTCCGGCCAGGCTGTCGCCGGCTGCGGTGGCAAGTATCGGGGTTGGCCCTACGGAGGCCAGGGCGATGCGCGCGGACTGGACCGTCTGTCCCGACGCGTCGAGAACCACAGAAGAGGAAACGCCGGCTACGGCAATGTCCATCTCATTCCGCGGGATGAAACGCAGGTACGCGGTGCCTGAATTGGCGGCTGGAGCCGGGATTTGGATGCCAACCAGAATTTCGCCGGGTTCCAGGACACTCCGGCCCGGTCCGGTGCAGAAATCCTCGGCTGCGACGGCGCGCCAGCCATTGGGGCCGTTGATGTGCGCTTCGCCACTGAGAGTAATTATCGGAGGGATACTGTCGCCGGAAGGCGCAGCATTGCACAAGTTCCCGCCGATCGAAGCCCGGCCCTGGATCTGGATACTCCCGATAAGACCGGCGGCATCAATCAAACCGGGATAGGCAGCGGCTACCGCCTGGTTTTGATAGATCTCGTAACACGGTACGGCAGCGCCCAGGCGCAGTCCGCTGTCGGTCAATTCGATCTGGTTCAATTCGGGGATGCTCTTGGCGTCCACCAGAACGTCCAGTTCTCGCCTGCCGCCACGCAGTTGGACGATTATGTCCGTTCCACCGGCCAACGGGCGGGCGCGATCGCCGTTTGCGGACAACACCGAAACGGCTTCGCTAAGAGATGTAGGGGCAACGTAATCAATAGCTCGCATGGGCACCTCCTCCGGCGCAGATTATAGCACGAACGACGGCCTTTTCAGCGGTCGTCTGCCCGAAGCCGGCGGCAGCAGACGCACGACGCCGGCCGGGGCAATAAATCATCGAGGGACGGGCGCCATGATACCGTAACCGGAACGGTCGCGCCACAAATCATGGCCGTCTGGCCAACATCGCCTGCAATCTGTCCCGCACTCCAGGCCATTCGCTATCGATGATCCCGTAGTAAACAGAATGTCGATTGACACCGTCGCGGGCTATCCGGTGGTTGCGCAGCACCCCTTCCCGAACGGCTCCGATACGTTCGATCGCGCGTCGCGACCGCGTGTTGCGGTGGTCGGCTTTCAGGCACACACGCAAGGCGCCCAAGTCCTCGAATGCATGCCGCAACAGGAGGAATTTGCATTCCGTGTTGACGGCGGTGCGCTGGTACGCTGCTCCGTACCAGGTCATGCCAATTTCCAGCGCACGATTGGGTCGGTCGATATCCAGATACCCGGTGGAGCCGATCGCTCGGTCTTCGGCCTGGTCAACTACGGCGAACTGTACCCGTTCTTCGCGGTCGTTTCGCGCGATGCACGATTCGATCCAGTCGCGGGCGTCATCCAGGCTTGCCAGGGCGGGCCTGGAAAGATAGCGCCAAATCTCTTCATCGTCGCCGACACGGAACAGATCTGCGGCGTGCTGCGGACCGATGGGTTCCAGGCGTACGTGGTTGCCGTTCAAGGTGATCGGTTGCGGGTTCATGGTGTTTCCTCGTTCGTCGGTCGATCAATCGGGGAGCGCCGCATGCGGACCTGCACCCAGTGTCAGTTGCTGTCTCCGCCGGACGCTGCGGCCGCAGGTGAATGCGCCTCCGTGCCGATCCATCGCCTGCGGGTACTGACCGGCGGGCTGGGCCGCGTCGCGAACAGGAAAGCGACCGCGCTTACCAGGTACAACGGCGTAAACACGGCAAGTACCCAATAGTAGCTGCCCGTACGGTCGAACACCAACCCGGACACGTAGGGAGAAATAAACATCCCCACGTTCATGAACAGGCTCATGAACCCCATCAGGGTCGCAAACCGGGCGCGTCCGTAATAGTCGGACAACATCAGCCAGTTTACCGAGGTAATGCCCTCAACAACCGCGATGCCGACCACAAACAGGAGGAGGCCGCTGAGCCCCGGGCCGATCCACAAGCCTCCCATGCCCACGGCGCCGATCACCATGCCGATGGCCAGGAGCACGTTGCCGCGGAACTTCCCCGACGTAACGCCCATGATGAACCGCAGCGGGATACCGAGGAAGAACATGGCCGCGACCCAGGCCGCCGCCTCGTTCTCGGATATGCCGCGCAGGGACATGATGGGAAACACGTGCACCAGCATGCCGTTGGTCACGGAAACGCGCAGGATCGCGCCCACCATGATCATCCAGTAGGTGCGGGTGCGAATCGCCTCGCGAAAGGTAAAGCTGGTATCCCCGGAAGCGCGACGGCCGCGCCCGGAGGCGTTGGATCCACTACCGGTTTCCTCCGGGACGTCGCCGTCCGGCAACAGGCCCATATCCTCCGGGCGACTGCGGATGAAAAACGCCGCCGGCAAAGTCATCGCGACGATAAAAATGCCGGTCCACAACAGGGTGTCTCTCCACCCGATCTGCTGGATGCCCAGGTTCAGGAGGAGCACGACGAAAGCGCCGCCGCCGGCGAACGCCGTCATGAGTGTCGACATCGCCACTGAACGCCGTCGGATGAACCATTGATTGACGGCAGCCATCAGAGTCTGGCCAAACCCCGCGCTTTTGCCCAGCGAAACGATGCCTGAGAACAGGATGAGGAGTTCCCAATAACTGTCCGCGCGCGACAGGAGAATCGTGCCGACACCGGCCATCAGACCGCCCGCAAGGATCATGGGCCGGGCTCCATAGCGGTCAACCGCCCAACCCACGAGCGGACCACCGGCGCTGCCTTCAGCCCGGGCAAGGCTGAAGACCAATGACATCTGCGCGGAAGTTAGACCCAATTCGGTCCGGATCGGTACGAAGAATCTCGGGAACCCCTGGGATATAGACCCGTTCCCGAACATACCCAGTAGAGAGGAAACGACGACGACCCACCAGCCATAAAAGATGCGAGGTCGTCGTCGCTGATTTTCGTTTTCAGTATCTGTCACGGCATTATCTTATGGGCAGGCGCCTGCAATGCTAACGACGAGTGCATGCGCAGACCATTCCCGAGTATCGGAACTTCCCCAGTATTGGCGTTCGCTCAGCTTTCGGGATGGAACCACGGTTGGGCTGCCGCTTCATCCGGCCACAGAAACTCGAAACCGGACCGCAACGCGTTCTGACGGTCCAGGTCCTCGCGGTCGCCGATATGGTAGTAGGCGTCCGCATTGAAATCGGATTTGACACCTGCCAGCAAGTGTTTCGCCACGGTGAAGTCCACGCTGATTTGGTGTTCTTCCCACATCGACCGCTGGCTGCTGGGTGGCCGGTCGGAGCAACTGCCGATTAGGAAACCCTTTTCCTGTACGATCTTCACCATTTCCATGGTCAGCGGGCCCGGAGGATCTCCCACTTCCAGCGTCCCGTCGATGTCAAAACTGATGAGAATAGCCATTTGTCTCCTCTCGTGATTTGCCGGGCGACTAAGCCCGAAAATAGGGCGACCTCGTAAGGTCGCCCAAAGCGACGATTTGGTCCGAGTCCGTGACCGGTGAATTAATCCGGAGTGGCGCTCCAAACCGTGAAATTGCCACCCATCGGCATCGGGCCGCCGGAAACGGCTATTTCCGGCTTGACGCCAGTCAGGGCCCGAGCGCCGGCCCGTCCCTGGATTTGCTGCATGCAATCGGTGTGCATCCAGAAGCGGCTTCTTCCGCCGCCGATGTTGCCACCGCTGGCAAGGATCGGGTTCGGCCCCTCAATGCTGATGTCCGTCTGGTAAAAGTCCAGCGCGTCGCCGGGTTGCATTCCGCGATATCGCAGTCCCTCGATATGGAACTGGTGGAACTGGGCGAACCCGTCGTACATGTTCTCGAAGGAAAGGTCCTCGGCGGTTATGCCTGCCCCTTCGTAGATCTTTCGGCCGGTTGCGGCGGTTTCCGCTTCCACTTCCTCCAGCGTCGGCGTAATGCTGCGCGCCGTACCACGACTGGAAGCGTGGTTCAGAATGTACACCGGCTTCTGCGCCATGTCCTGCGCACGGTCTGCGGTGGTGAACAGATAGGCTGCCGCGACCATGATCGGAATGTCATTGTCGAAGAGATTGGCCGGTTTGGCGATCCACCTCGAGGACAGATAGTCCTCGGGCGTCAACTGTTCGGGGCGGTGCTGCGCCCAATACCCTTCAGGGAACAGCAGGCCGTTGCGCCTTGAGTTCTGCATGAATGGCGCCATCATGTCGTGGTTCTTGCCGTACTTGGTGCAATACTGCGCGAATTGCAGCGCTGTGCCAAAGCAACCGGGCGCTCCCCACAGCGTGCGACCCGGGTTGATCGCGAAACTGCCAGGCACCTCGTCGGAGGCGCTGATGCCTCCGTGGTTGTAGCGTCCTTCGAGGTTGTGCCAGCCCTTGAGGACGAGGCAATTGCTGGCCAAACCGTCACCCACTGCCTGCGCGGCGACCACGATGGCAGCAGACATACAACCCGGCGCGTACATGGTGAACTTGACGTTGGTCAACTCCGGCATGTTTTTGATGATCCATTCCGCGCTCAACTGTCCAATCCCATCCAACGGGTCGTCCGTGGGATTGAACGCGTTGACCGCATCCATCGGCACCGGCTGGTCCGCCGGCCAGTAGGCTCCGGTTGTCGTCACCGGCACCAGCACGAGGCCGTCGACCTCTTCCGGATTCACGCCGGCATCGGCAATGGCCTTACGCAAGGCCAGGATGCTCAGCGCACCTACCGACGTTTCGGGTTTCCCGTCCCATCGGCGTGCGGTCGGGGAATGTCCGATGCCCACGGAGGCAACCTTGCCCCGATGTTCCCAAATCCCCAAACCTTCTGTGGAACGATACATTGACTCTGGAGCCATTTGGGTGGTCATTGCCAACTCCTTGCGTTTGTGATTTGGGTTCCAACGAGTGGGAGGATCCGATGGCGCGCAGCGCCGCCGGAAGGGGCTGTGATTTTCAGCCGATCACCTGCCACTCCGGGACTTTTTGGCCGTTTGCGGTCGCCTCGAAAATCACCTGCACGGCGGCGCCAACCGGCACTTCGTCGGCAGGGGTTCCCGGCAGATGCGAATACATGAGAATGCCAGGGTCTTCATCCAACATGATCGCGGCCAGGTTGAATGGCAGATCCTCTTTCAGGGTAGCGACCGGGCAGTCATAAACGACGCCATAGTTGTAAATCTTGCCCTTGCCGCTCATCTGCTTCCATTCCAAAAAGTCGCTGGACCCGCACCGGTCGCAGGCCACGCGTGGCGGGAAATGCAACCGGTCACACGCGGTGCAAATCTGGACAACCAGTCGCCCGTCGTTGGCGGCTTCAAAAAACGGCCTATTCAGATCGTCGGGAACCACACCTTGCTTCACCATGTTTCTCCTCGCACTATGTTAAATTCCCGGCATGAGAGCCGGGAAAGCAACTGGAATGGCAGTTTGCGCAAGGCAAAGAATATGCGGCAATCGAGGCCGATGTCAAGCAAAGAACGCGCGTGGAGATGGTGTCGCCGCCTATTGTGACCAAGGGAGCCGTTTCGGGTCGCTTGGCGGTATGCTTGAGCCGCTACCCAGACCAGCCGCCATTTCGGGGCGATCGACCCCGCGGATCGGCGCCCTCACATCAGGGCCGGACCGTAGTGGTAACGAGGCCCGGGTTGGGAGGGATAGTGACGCCGGACGGGACGACAACCGCGAATTCCACCGGGAAACTGATCACGCCTCGCTCGGTTTTGGCGTGTGACGAAATTTCCAGCACCTGAGCATCCAAAGCAATGTCAGGCAGCGCCGCCACCGTAACTGATCCGGGCGTGCCAACTTTGATGCGTTCAACGTTGTTGGCTTCAACCAGGCCGCTGATGGAGATGTTGGTCGGGTCCACCAGCTGGATGACCCGAGCATCCACCGTAATGACGTCGCCCTCTTTCAAAGTGACCAGACGCACCATTCCGGAGAACGGCGCGCGCAAGTAGGAGTGTTCCAAATCCTCCACGATCTCATCATAGTCAGATTTGGCGTTGTCGAGATTGGCTTGGGCCAGCGCCACGGCGGCAGCGTCCGGGCCCGCAGCCAGTTCGTCTCTGGCCTCGCGGGCGGTAACAATTTCTTGGTTGAGATCTGCGAGCACGGCCTGGTCGATGCCCTCTTCTAGTCGAGCCAGCCTGGATTCGGCGGCCTCAAGCGCGAGACGCGCGCTGGCCGCCCCGGCTTCGAGGCTTGCGAGTTGCAACTGGTCGATACCTCGCTCGATTTCGGCGAAATCCCGCTCCGCTCGATCCAAGGTTTCCTGTGCAACCAGGACGTTAGCTTCGAGCCGGTCCAATTCAGTTTGGTCGGGGCCCACCAATTCTTCCCGCAATTGTCGGTTCAACCTCTCCAACTCGGACTCCAGCCGGGCAACCGTGGCCCGGGCTCCAATGAAGTCCACTTCCTTGGGTCCCGCTTCCAGGTCGGACAGTTCCGTTTCCCAAAAATCGACGTCCCGCTTGGCGGATTCCACGGCAGCCTGCAGAGCTTCGAATTTGACAACGTCGAAATTCCTGCCGTCCTCCAAGCCAACGAATTGCCCGTCAATCAACATTACGTGAAACTCAGCGAATGCATCCTCAGCGTTTTCCAGGAGGGCTTCCGCTTCCGCCAATCGGACTCGGGCCATTGCCAGCCGCTGGGCGTGGTCGACGTCGAAATCTCGCAGGTTGTCCCGCGCTTGATCCAAATCATTTTCTGTTTTGGCAATGCTGGATTCGAGCCCCGCGACCGCTTCATTGTGGAGCGGCAGAAAATCGGTGACCGCGTCCCGCGCGTCATTCAACCTCGCGCGCGCTTCCGAGCGTCGAGACAACGCGGCAGCAAAGCTCTCCCCATGCATGTCGGCAAAGTCCGATACTGCGTCTTCAGCCTGGTCCAGAGAGAATTCGGCGTCGGCCACCGCTTTTCGCGCGGCGCCCAAATCAACGTCGTATTGGAGTAGGTAGTCGTCCAGAGTGTCCCGCGAAATGTCCAACTTCAATTCAGCTTTGGCGAGGTTGCCTTCCGCCCGGGCGCGAACCAGCGGGTCAGTTGATTCCAAGCCCAATACCCCGTCCAATTCATCCTGGATCTTGTCAATTTGGTAGAGGCTCTGCGATTCTTCGTACCGCAGATTTCTAATGGTCTCAGAGTCTACGGTTGCCAGGACGTCGCCTGCCGACACCAAATCTCCGACGCTCACGTTCACGTCGCCGACCTCGCCGGAGATTTCAAAAGCCAGATCCGCGCTTTCGCCGAAGATCAATTGGCTGGGCACGTCGAACTCTCGCGATTCCGTCTGGGCCGGCGGGCGCGCCGGCGCACTTCGGGTCGGCTCAGCGGTCTCATTTGAGAACCGCCCGCAGGCAGACGCGATCAGAGCAATTGCTCCGAGCACCGTCAGAGACACCATCACCGGGCGATGAGGTGCGGACAGGGAACAAATTCTGCTAAAACGCAAGGGATCACCTCTGCTTGGGAGACGGTGGTTTGGCGGTAGCTCGCCAGCTAGGACGCGTCCACCTGAGCAACCGATCGACGGGTGAGCCGACGCA
Organism: SAR202 cluster bacterium bin87; assembly: GCA_002238825.1. GTDB lineage: Bacteria > Chloroflexota > Dehalococcoidia > Lucifugimonadales > UBA3495 > Bin87. The sequence continues at coordinate 270,455 of MPNC01000001.1, forward strand.
CCGCCGACAACCAGGCTCTGGGGATCGCATCGTGTAACAGCATGTAGGTGACGGGCACCGCCACCAGGGTCAGGAAGGTCGAACTGATCAGTCCGCCGATTACCACCGTGGCGAGTTCGGCTCCCACCAGTCCGCTGGTGTCGCTGAACGCCAGCGGAAACAGGGCGAGTATGGTTGTGAACGCGGTCATCAGGATCGGGCGCAACCGCGTGCGGCCTGAAAGTATCATGGCGTCAAGCGCGCTCAGACCTTGCGACCTCAGTTGGGCTACGAAGGTGATCAGCACAATGGCGTTGGTCACGACGATTCCGATGAGGAACAGGAAGCCCATCAGGGCCGGTAGGCTCAGGGCGCGGCCGGTAACCGTCAATGCGATCAACGCGCCCACCACGGCCAGCGGCATGCTGAGCACCACGATAAACGGATCGCGCAGCGAACCCAGAGTAGCCACCATGACCAGATATACCAGCGCCAGCCCAATCATCATCGCCAGGTACACATTGTTGAACTGCTCCTGAATGTCGCTGGCGAACCCTCCCTGGACGATCTCAACCCCGGGCGGCAGATCGGCGTTTGCGATGAGTCGGTCGACACGTGCGCTGATGGCTTGACGGTCCTCTCCGAGGAACTCTCCCGTAATCGTAACGGATCGTTCGCCGTCGTAATGCGTGACGACGGATGGTCCCACGGTCGTCCTGGTATCAGTTATTGCCCCGAGCGTGGTCGTTCCCAGGGGCCCACCGATGGACAGGTTCTGCAACTCGGGAAGTTCGTCCACGGCGTCTGCGGGTCCGCGCACCACGACGTCGTAGGTGTCCCCCAACAGGTTTACGTTGGCCGCATCGACGCCGTACACCCAGGTCCTGACTTGCGCGGCCACCGCCGTAGCGGTCAACCCATAGCGTCTGGCTTCCGACGCATCAACTTCAAAGGTCAATTCTTCGCTCTGGTCGCTGGAGTTGGTTTTCAGATTGACGACCCCTTCCAGCGGTTCGATGCGATCCACCAGGTCCTGGGACACACGCCGCACTCGGCTATAGTTGCTACCCGTGACTGCGATCTCGATGCCCGCTTGCGGCGGCCCCGCGGATTCGACAAAGAGTTGTATGTCGACATCGTCCTTGTGCGGAAACGCTGCGCGTAACTGCTCATCGAAATCTGACGGAGCGAGTTCCGAAAGGGCAATCATGACCCCGGCTACATCGTATCCGGACTCGCCCAATCCCGGCCCGAAATCCTGGCTGGTTGAGCCCAGCGTGGCCTGGTATGAAGAGATGTATCCGGCATCCACGTAACCGTCCAGAATCGTTTCGATTTCGCGAACCTCGCGATGCGCGGCGGTTGCTCCCGTGTTTTCGGGCATGGTGACATCGATGCGCATCGACTGCGCCTCGCCCGACGAAAAGAGGGTGATCGGCAGCACGAAAATCAGTGGCAACGTGGTTCCCACCGCCCCGATACAACCCAGCACGGTGAGGAGCGGATGATTGAGCGCCCAGGTCAGAACCGGCGTGTAAATTCTCTGTAGCCAGGTGTCCTGAGATACCGAGTCGTCTTCATCCGCCATATCTCCGGGCCGCAGCAACAGGGAGGCCAGGACTGGAACCGCGGTCAGCGCGATCAGAGTGGACGCCAACAGGGATACGCACACGGTTTGGGCGAACGGCAGGAAGAACTCGCCCACAATTCCGGGTATGAAACCCAGGGGAAGGAACACGGCGACCGTCGTCAGTGTTGAAGCCAGGATAGCCGGGCCGACCTCCCGGGTGCCGCGGATAGCAGCGGTCAGACTTGGATCATCTCCCAGGGGCGCCAGCCGATATGCCGTAAATTCCGGCCCTTGCATGAGATGTCGCGTGGACCCAGCTCGAACATGGCGGTAGATGTTTTCCAGGACGACAATGCTGTCATCTACGATCCGCCCCACGGCGATCGCCAGTCCGGCAAGGCTCATGAAGTTGAGAGTCCAATCCATCACCGCCATGACGAGGACCGTGATCATGATGCTCAGCGGGATGGAAATCGCGATGATCACCGTGGGCCTGAGTGTTTGCAGGATTCCTTTGATCACGGTGGGGCGCAGCTGAAGAAGGAACAGGAAAATCGCGATAACCGCGATCGCGAACCCCAGCCCGCCTTGTCCCACCACGTTGGTGAGTTGCTCTTCCAACTCGGGTCCATCGTTATAGAGGACATCGATCCGCACGTCAGGCGGCAGTTGGAGGCCGGCGATGATGTCGGCCAGTTCCCGCGTAACTTCAATCGTGTTCCCTTCGGGTAGCTGCAGGACTTGAAGCGAGATACTGGGCTGACCGTTGGTGCGCGACACCGTGGCGGCGTTCGGGGTGTCCACCCGCACCGCAGCCACATCGGACAACATGATCGGCGTGCCGCCATCGCCCGAAGCCGGCGGACCGACGGGACTGGAGGCAGCCTGTCGATAGTCCACCGGAAGGTCGCGAATAGAATCCAGGTCTCCGTATCCTCGGTACGTCCGCAAGCCAAGTGAACGGTCGCCGTTATCCAAAGACCCGGCGTTGAGATCAACCGAGTTGCCGGATACCGCGCTAACCACATCATGAATGGTGAGCCCGTGCTCGTCGCTTCGATCCGGGTCGACGACTACAGAAACACGCTCTTGAATGCCGCCCTCGACGTTCACGTCGTACACGCCGTCTACGGCTTCCAGGCGCGGCAGAATTTCATCATCCACGATGCGTTGCAGCGCTGGGATGTCCCGTTCGCCGCTGACGCTCAACCACATGATCGGGAAAATATCCGAGGTCAACCGCAGGACATACGGATCTCCCGCTTCGTCGCGCAGTTGCAGACCGTTAACTCGGCTCCTGATTTCCTCCTCTGCCGACTCCACGTCCGCTCCGGGGTCAAAATTGGCGGTTACCAGCGACATGGAGGGCGTGGAAATCGATGTGGTTTTCTCCAGATCGGGTAAGCCGGTGATCGCGTCCTCCACCTTCGCAGTCACATCAGTAGCGACGGTGTTGGGATCGCCTTGCTGGTAATTCGTGGCCACGTAGATGATCGAAAAACTGATTTCCGGAAAGAGTTCCTGCTGGATCTGGCTGTAGGAAAATATCCCGCCGGCGAGCAGCAGGACCATCGCCATAACAGTGACCGGCTTGCGCCGGAGAGCCAACGAAGTCAGGAAAGTCACGTCCGCACCATGCAGCAATAGATAGGATCACACGCGGTTCGCGTCAGACATCGGACGCGCCACGTTTGACACCGGACTAGAATCATAACAGACCGTTTTTGGGAGGCCGGTAAGCGAGCGAACGGCGGCATTGCCCACCGTGCCGTCCGTGTGTACACTGCCGCAAGTTTTGTTTCGAGGTACCCAATATGGATTTCGCCCTGTTTTCCCATATACCCTGGCCGGAAGAACATACGCCCAAGGCGCTCTTTTCGGATTTATTGGAGCAGGCCGTGGTCGGCGAGGAACTGGGTTTCAAGGCCATCTGGTTGGCAGAACACCATTTCACGCGGTACGGGCTGGGCGCTTCCTCGCTGGTCATCGCCAGCAACATAGCGGCGCGAACCGACAAGATTCGCCTGGGAACCGCGGTTCTGATACCTCCCCTACATCACCCGGTTCGGTTGGCGGAAGACACGGCCACACTGGATATCCTGAGCGACGGCCGGCTCGACGTTGGCTTCGGGCGAGGGGCTTCCAGTTCGGAGTACGGCAACTTCGGGATAGACCACGTCGAGAGCCAGGCTCGCTACCGCGAGACCATTCAAATGGTGGAAACCCTGTGGACCACTCGGGACTGCACCTTCGAAGGAGACTATTACTCCTCCCAACACCTCAATCTGGTGCCGACTCCCTTGCAACAACCTCATCCGCCGGTCTACGTCGCAGCTACGCGCAGCGCGGAGTCGCTGGACTTCGTAGCTTCCACCGGGCGGCGGCTCATAATCGGCGTCGTCCTCAACACGGAAGAGGCAATGGATTTGCTGCAGCGCTTCCTGGACCAGGCTCAGTCCAGCGGGCACGCTGCCACTCCGTCAGACGTTCCGTTCTTCCGTTACTTTTACGTGGCCGAGACTGAAGAGCAGGCCCATCGCGACGCCCGTGAAGCCCTCAACTGGACGTTGGACATCAATACCTGGAGGCGCGAGTTTGCGGTCGGGAGCGAAGTGTACGAGAGCATCGACAACTACCGTAACCGCAGAACCGAACTGCCGCCTTCCTATGAGTATCTCGCCGAGCATCGCGCTTTCATCGGTACGCCGGACCAATGTGCTGCGAAGATCCAAACCCTTCACGATGCCGGCGTTCGCTACTTCGGCTGTAATTTCGCCTTCGGCGGCCTGGACCAGAAGAAGCAACTGCGCTCGATGGAACTCTTCGCGCGGGAAGTGATGCCCAGATTTTCTGACCGGTGATCCGATCCGGCTAGTCGTTGCCAGCAGGTCTGGGCTGCGGCTCCGGAGCAACCGGCGGCTTCGGCAAGGCGGTTCGGTTGCTTACCGCCCTGTAGAGCGAAATTCCCGCACCGGTGGCGAGCGCGACGCCCAACATCAAAAACGCCCAGCGCAGGCCGGCGACAAAAGCCGTGGCCACCTCGGGATTGACCGCTTCCAGCTTCGGCTCCACCCCGTAGGTAGCCATGGTGGATACCACGATCGTAGTCGAAACGGCGACACTCACCACGTTCGCCGAATTCCTTACCAATTGGGTCAGCGCCGAAACTACGCCGTAGCGACTGCGGTCCACCACGCTGAGGATGCTGCTGCTGTTGGGCGAGTTGAAAATTCCATTGCCGGAGCTCTGCATCATCATGGTGGCGATCACCAACCACACTGGAGAATGTTCCTCCAGCGCAAAGGCCAATACGAAGGCTCCGGCTGCGGTCAACGCCATGCCACACACCGTGGGAATCCGCCATCCGAAGCGATCGGCCAAGCGGCCGCTGAACGGTCCGATCAGCACCATGCATATGGCCGGCGGGATCATCATCAAGCCTACTTGCTCCGGGGCGTACAGCAGGACCCGCTGCAGGTAAAACGGCATCATAAAGCGCGCCGCTGACGATCCGAAGAAGGACAACCACGCCGCGGCGACTCCCAACCCGAATACCTGGTTGGTGAACAGGCGCAGGTCCAGCATAGGCGCTCGTATTCGCAATTCCCACCAGACGAACGCGGCCATCAGCACCGCAACCGCAACTCCGCCCACGATCACCGGAGCGGATGTCCAACCGAGCCCGTTGCCGTTGCCCACCACCAGTAGAAGGACGAGCAATATCACTCCGGAAACGGCCGCGCCGGCCCAATCAAATGAGGAAGCGCCTTGTCCCTGGCGGTACTGACCCGATCCCGGTCCCCGTTCCAGCAGAAGCCATGCGAGCACGAGGACCAGGCCACCCGCCGGAACGTTGACGAAAAACACCGATTGCCAACCAAACCAGGCCACCAGGAAACCGCCCATGGCTGGCCCGGCGATCGCGCCCAATCCGACGACGCTCAGGTGGGTGCCCAGAGCCTTGCCACGCTCCGAGTCGGGGAATGCCGCGATCATCATGCCCATGCCGCAGCCCTGTACCATGCCGGCGCCGATGCCCTTGAGCACGCGCATGACAATGAGCACTTCGAGGCTGGTGGAGAGCGCCGCGCCCAGCGAGGCCAGGACAAAAATACCGGTACCGGTCAGATACACCCATCTCCGCCCCACCACGTCGCCCAGTCGTCCCATGGGCAACAACAGCACGCTGATGACCAGCGCATAGGAGACAACCACCCATTGGACCGACTCCAGTGTCGCGTCGAAATGGGATTCGATATCGGGCAGCGCAACGAGGACACTGCCATGATCAACCACCGAGAAAAAGGTGCCGGCGGCTATGGTCCAGAAAGCCCACCACTTGTAGGATTGGCTGGACGCGATGCGTTGAATCAAATTGGTGACCGCCTGCCGCGGATCGTGCTGAAAGTTGGAGTAACTATCATACTCCTTTTCGAAAGTTGACGCGGCCGAACCATCACGTGCGTCAATATTATTCCAGTCGACGCACTCGACCGAGCAAAGCCCAGCACACCGCGGATGCACCCAGACCCAACACGGCGATGATCGCCATGGCGGTGGACGGTGAGGTCACGTCTGAGAGGATTCCCACACCCAGGCTGGCTACAACCAGGAACCCCCGATCAAAGCTCTGCAAGCTGGTCATCCGTCCCCGCAGGCTGTCCGGAGCCAGCGTCTGGATCAATGTCCCCCGGGTGGTTCGGAAAACTGCCTGGCTGAATGCCATGGCCGCGATGAACAGGAACGCCAGGGCGATCCACTTTGAAAACGCGAAAACCAGCAGGGTCAACGAACTGGCGACCGCCGCGCCGAGCACCACCCTGCCCTTGGGGAAAATGAACCCGAACGAAGCCATGATCAGAGCGGCCAGCAGGCCTCCAACTCCGGTGACCGCCAGCAGATAGCCTCCCACGTCCGCGTTCCGATTCAGCACGTCGGTGGTGAACACGGGAAACAGGAACCACGCGGGATGCAGGATGATATTGGGGATGATCGACAATATCATCAACTGGAAGAAGGCTCGCTCTCCGCTCCATACGTAACGCAGCCCCTCGATCATGTTGGACATCGCGGAGCCCCGCTGTCGGGCATCACCGGGCCGATGATATGGAGTGCGGAGCCGGAAGATCATCGCTACGTTTACCAGGTAAAGGCACGCCTCAATCGTAAAGTTCCAGAAGAACCCCAGCGTGAAGATCAGTATGCCCCCGACGAATGGACCGACGATGCGGGTGCCGGTGATGGTCAACACGTTGGTGGCCAGGGCGTTGCCCAGCATTTCTCTGGGCACGGTGCCGGCGATCAATGCCTGGCGCATGGGTTGCACCGTGGAGTGACAGCATCCGGCCAGGATCACGTACAGGTAGGCGTGCCAAATCTTCACCTCGCCCGACAGGATCAGCAACGCGAAAGCAAAGGCGAGCGCCGCCATGACGGTCTGCAGTCCGATGACCAACTTCCGTCGGTCGAACCGGTCGCTCAGCACACCGCCCCAGGGACCGACCACCAGCCCGGGCAGCGTGTTGATCCCGCCTACCGTCACCACCAACAGACCGGCGATGTTTGACCCTTCGGATAACTCCCGCACCAGCCAGCCGACGCTCAGGAGCTGCAACCACTGCGCGTTGTTGGCGAAGAAATTGCCGAACCACAGGTAGCGGAAGTCCCGATAGGCCAACCAGGCATCCAGGGTGTGCAGCCGGGGGAGCCGCGCAGATCGCAAAATGGGTCCCTCTGCGGTCGCCTAACGCAGCGCCCGCACGCGTCGTAGCGTCGCGAAACATCCCAGGGTGGCTGTGAGGCCAAGACAGCCAAGGGCCAAAATCGCCATCGACGCGGATGTAAAGTCGGCAAAAATGCCCACGACCACGCTCACACCGATCAGGAAAGAACGCTCGTAGGCCAACAGGGCCATGGTGCGCGCGCGGAACCGGTCTGGCACGATGGTCAATACCAGCGTTCCCTGGGTGGTGCGGAAATAAGCTTGGAAGAACGACATGGCACCCAGCACGGTGAAAGCCGCCGGAAGCCATGCCGAGAAGGCGAACAGCATGGTGGCCAGGGACGACAGGGCCGCTGCTCCGAACAGGATGTACCCGCGCCGGAATGGCAGGCCCCAGGTGGCGATGGTTAGAGTGGAGAGCAATCCGCCCACGCCGGTGATCGCCAGCAGGTAGCCGCCCATGTTGACCTGTGCCTGCAGCATTTCCACGGTGAAAAGCGGCAGCAAAAACCACACCGGGTGCAGGATGGTGTTCGGAATTACCGACAGCACCGCTATTTCCAGGACTTCGCGCTGGTTCCGCCAGAGGTGCAGCAGGCCGTCCTTGATGTCTCCCAGCGGGGTGAAGCGCCGTTGTTCCTCTGCCGGTTCGGTCCTGGTGTACGGCGTCCGCATCGGAAGCAACATCAGCACCACGCCCAGGTACAGCGCCGCTTCGAGCGCGAAGTTCCAAAAGTAGCCCAGGGTAAATATGAGGAGTCCGCCGACGAAGGGGCCGAAGATCCTCGTTCCCGTGACGGTGAGCGTGTTGATTGCGTAGGCGTTGACCAACGCATCCCGAGGGACGGTATTGGAAATCAGCACCTGCTGTAACGGCTGGGTGATGGCCAGGCAAGAACCGGAAATCAGAACGTAGGCGTAGGCGTGCCAGGGACGCACGTAGTCAGTGGCGACCAGGAATGCGAAACCCAGAGCAAGAACGGCGCTGACACACTGCAATGCGATCGCCAGCTTGCGACGATCCAGGCGGTCGCCCAGCACTCCCGTTATGGGGTTTACCAGGAGCCCGGGCAGGGTGTTGAGGGCGCTGACGGACACTACCAGTAAACCGCCAATGCCGGAGCCCGCGGACAGGTCTTTCACCAGCCAACCAATGCTCAGGAGTTGCAGCCATTGGCCACTGAACCCACAAAAATTGGCCAGCCATAACAGTCGGAAGTCCCGGTAGGCCAGCCAAGCGTCCAGGGTATGCAGACGCGGAAATCTTAGCGACGGAATGATAGGGCTCTCTCTTGGTATGGGTGGGCGCGCCGCTCGCAGAATAGCACGCTCGAAAAGCGAAAGACGGCGCAGGCTAAAACATGGTGCGCCCCGGCGCAAGGGTTGTCAATATGACCGGTTTTTGGGCGGTCAAACCGAGCCCGAAATGGACGGGTATGCCGTGCCAGTCATCGCAGGCCGCTATGATATGATGACTTTCGATCCTGCGAATCTGGAGCCGACGGATGGTCGCGCGAAACGCGGCGAAAGGTCCTTTAGCTCCCAGTATCTGCGAATCCTCCCGGGTGAAGAAATGCACGTAGACTCCCAGCGCGCTTTGATGGCTCATCTGCTACGCCGTGCCGGATTCGGCGCCACACCGGCGGAACTCGATACCTATTGCGGATGGGGTTATGACGCGACGGTGGAGTGGCTGCTGTATCCGGAGGCGCAGCCCGCGCTCGACGAAGACATTATTGAGCGGTACTACATCGACTGGAAGGAAAGCCGCAACATCGAAGGTGCGCTGACCGAGACGGTTTACCGCATGAACTGTAATGCCAGCGCGAGACCCCTCCAGGAAAAAATCGCGCTTTTCTGGCACGGCGTGTTCGCCACCGGTTTGGCCAAGGTGCTGCATGAGAAAACGATGCTGAACCAGGTCGATTTGTTCCGGCAACAAGGTCTGGGCAATTTCGAGGAGTTGTTGCGTCGGCTGGCCCGCGATCCGGCCATGATTTTCTGGCTGGACAACAATTTCAACCACAAGAACGCGATCAACGAAAATTGGGGAAGGGAACTCCTCGAACTGTTTTCCATGGGCGTGGGTATGGACGGGCACGCCAACTACACGGAGGACGATGTCCAGGAGGCCGCCCGGGCGTTCACCGGCTGGACTATCGACGACGACAACGTAGCGAGCATACCGTACGGCAAAACGCCCTGGCTGTTCCGCTACGATCTGGAGGACCACGACGCAGGACTGAAGACCTTCCTCGGCGAAACCGGCAACTTCGACGGCGACGACATAATCGAAATCATTTGTCGTCAGCCCTCGACGGCGAGGTTCGTGAGCCGGCATCTGTACAACTTCTTCGTGGCTGACGACGTGCAAGTGCCGGCGTGGCAAACCACGCCCCCAGCCGATCCGGCCGCCATCGCGGCGCTGGAGGCCGAATATTTCCGCTCCGGCTACGACATTCGATCCATGCTGCGCTTGATGTTCACGTCTGACTTCTTCAAGTCGGAGAGCGCGCGATTCGCCAGGGTAAAAAGCCCCGCTGAAGTGGTCGTCGGCACCCTGCACCTCGTGGGTGATTTCAAACTGCCGAAGGTGGGTTTCATGGCTACAGCTCTGGAATGCCGTTACATGAACCAGGACCTGCTGAATCCGCCGTCCGTAGAGGGCTGGCACACCGGCAAGGAATGGATAGACAGTGGCAGCATGGTGGAGCGCATCAATTTTGTGGCCGACAATTTGGGCGACGCCAACCACCCCGGCGTGCGTACCATGGTGGACGCGCTTTTGGACCGTCACCCTGACGCAACCGGAATAGTCGACGATTGCCTGGAACTGCTGGGTAGTGTCGTGCTCCGCGAAGACAACCGCAACGCGTTGGTCGCCCAGGCGGAGCAAGCCCTCGACGCGGGAGCCGACACCGAGGAAGTCATCCTCAATGCGCTCCGCATGATCGGATCGACACGGGAGTACCAGTTCGCGTAGCTGGGCCTCACCGGGACGTCGGACGCGCGCTACCGAGCAGGGGATCTACAGGCATTCGGCCGTCGTGGGGAAGAATAGGCAACGCAGGGAACAGGCCTCTTGAGCATCAGATCAGAACTCGTACCCAGTGTGGCCCGTCGTAGTATGTCCGATGGCCAATTGGCTCTGGTCGGGGCGGCCGATGAACTGGCCCGAGAACGCTTTGCACCGCGGGCGGCGCACTACGATGCCGAAGCGGAATTCCCCATCGAAAACTATGCCGACCTCAGGGAAGCCGGTCTGCTGACACTGCGGGTTCCCGCCGCGTACGGCGGCAGCGGTGTTGACCCGCTGACCTTCGCCATGTGCATCCTTGCAGTGGCTCGCGGATGCCCTTCTACGGCGCTGACCCTGACCATGCACACCAATGTTCTCGGCTCTTTCGTTGACGGATTGGGATCGGCGGAGCAGCGCCGCCGGTACTTCGCCGAGGCAGTGGAATCAGGCAAGCTGTTTGCGTCTTTGACCAGCGAGCCAGGAGTTTCCGCCAGAGAGCGGTTTGTACTGTCAACCACCTTTACTCCTCAGGATGATGGTGGATACCGGGTTTCCGGAGCCAAGCATTTTTGTTCCCTGGCCGACGCTGCCGACTATTTTTTCGTCTCCGGCGTGTTGCAGGGAACCGGTGGCGGCGGTGACAATATTCTGTCCGCGATGATCCGAAGCGATATGAGCGGTGTCCGGGTGACTGGTGAATGGGATGCCGTCGGGATGCGGGCTACAGCCAGCCACGCGGTCAGCTTCGATACCGTGGCGCCGCACGACGCCGTGTTCGGGCCACCCGGACGGTTGCTCAGCGCCGACTGGGGCAGCTTTTCATTGGGCTACGCCGCCGTATACCTGGGCATAGCTGAGGCGGCGTACAACCACATCCGCGAGTACGTCACCGCGCGAACCTGGACACCCGGCGGAGACGTGATGATCGACCATCCGTCCACACAGCAAACTGTCGGGCAGATGGGATTGTCCGTTCAATCCGGTCGCCTCTTGCTGGTAGACGCCGCATTGACCGACCGGGGAGTGGATCCGACCGGAGCCGTACTCGCGGTCAATCGAGCCAAGCAATACTGCGCCGAAGTAGGGGCTCGCGTGACTGACGCGGCCATGCGGTTGGCAGGCGGCGGGGGATTGCTCAAGTCGTCGCCCCTGGAGAGATTGCGCCGGGACGCTTTGTCGGGTCCGGTGATGCCGCCGTCAAACGACCGGTGCCTTGAAACCATCGGCAAACTGGAATGCGGACTGTCCGCAGTGACCATCGAGCTAAGTTAGGAAAAAGGGATGACCACAGTCGTCGAACATCCAGCGTCCGTTGCTGGACTGTATCAGTACCACGATGTAATCGGACTATTGTCGGCTGGCGGGCCAGGATTCAGTGGGCCCGTTTCGCTGGCGCTGGGCCCGGATGGGTTGCTGCACGTGGCCAGCCGGGCCAACCCCAATCAACCGGAAGCAGTGCGGGTAACCAGGTGCACCGTTCAGGGTGACTACGTCGGCGAGTTTTGCGGCTGGGGCGACGCGCCGGGGCAGTTCATATGGGTGACGGCGATCGCTTTCGGGCCCGACGGCAACCTGTATCTGGCGGACGAAAACACTCATCGGATATCAACGTTCACGGCAGAGGGTGAGTTTCTGGGTCATTGGGGTGAATTCGGCAGTGACTTTGGCCAGATGAACCGACCGTCAGGCATGGCTTTCGCCCCGGACGGCACGCTGGTGATCGCGGATTCGTGGAATCATCGTATCCAGCGCTTCACCATGGACGGCAGCCCGCTGCATGCCTGGGGAGCCCATGGCAAAGGGTCGGGTCAGTTCGATATGCCCTGGGGAGTCGCAGTCGACCCCGACGGAGCAGTGTACGTTTCGGACTGGCGCAACGACCGGGTTCAGAAATTTGAAGCCGATGGTCGATTGCTGGCCGAGTTTGACGGTGGCAGCGCGGGCGACGGGTTCTCACGGCCAAACGGACTGGCGGTGCATGGAGATCACATTTACGTGTGCGATTGGTGGAACGACCGGGTGCAGGTGTTGGACGCCGACGGGCAGGTGATCGACACCCTGATCGGCCATTCCGGTACCTCCAAGTGGGCCCGTACATTCCTCGACGCCAACCCGGACATCGAGGAGAAGCTCAACAACGCGACGCAAAACATCGAGCTGAAACGCCGGTTTTATCGGCCCACTGCCGTTACCGTGAGCGACAACGGGTTGGTGTTCGTTGCCGACTGCTATCGGCACCGCGTTCAAATTTACCGGAAACTTTAGGACATCGGAGCCGGGTTCAATTTCCCTTCGAGACCGGCGCCGGCCGATACAGGAGGCACCATGACCAGTACCAATGGCTACAGGACGAACCAGGAAATCGGCACGACAGTGCTCGTCGTGATGATGGAGGTAGACGAGGCCGACGACGCCGTGTTCAACAAGTGGTACAACGAGGAGCACCTGCCGGAACGCATGTCCATCCCCGGATACGTCAGCGCCCGGAGGTTCATGCTGGACCCAGAGGATGAGCAGGCGAACGGGGTTTTGCGATACCTGTGCATCTGGGAACTGGAAAGCGACAGCCCGTTGCAATCACAGTTCTACAAGGACCAAAACTCCAAGCCCACGCCGACGAAAGAGGCCGCCAATGGCGTTGTGAAACAGAGGGCGCGGGGGCTTTACCGGCAGATTTTCCCGGTCTCCGGCGGCTACAACGACCGCATCGGCTACACCTACCCGGACGGCGTCAGAATAGGCGCATAGGGCAACGCACCGTAGCCGGCGAGCTGAAGGGGCTGTCAAACGACAGCCCCTCATTTTTATGGGTTTCTCAGATGCGGGTGAGACGCAGCAGGTCGCCGATATCCGTTTCGTCCTCGAGGCGCCACAAACGGGCCAGCAACTCCTCCGTCTGTTCCGACGAAAGCAGACCTTCGCACAAACCCCGGAATTTAGTTTCGACCTCGGCGTTGGTCATGGGATTCAGATGGTGACCGCGGAAGTGAGCGACCTCTGAGCTGTAGGTCTGCCCGTTCTTCATCCGCAGGTCGAAGTTGCAAAGCATAGCCTCAGGTACGCGGCGGTTTGCTTCCTCCGAAGCCTCGATGCGCGTGCGACTGATCAACGCCGCGATGCCAGGGTCGTTGATGTGCTCGTCCGAGAAATGGCTCTGATTGAGGGCGTTATGGGTCAGAGCGATCGCCGTCGCGTAGGGCATGCTGTGGTCCGCGGACTCCCGGGTCTTGGGATGGTACTTCTCGTCATCGCCGGCCATGATGTCGATGGCTTTTTGCAGGGTCCGGATATGAACGTCCGCAACGTCGTCCACGTTGAAATCCGGAGCCTGCCGACGGGCCTCCAGCGCGGCCTCGACGACCGTTTGTGAGTAGAGGCCCAAGGCGAACTGCTTGATGTTGCACTCGTGCACCTTGAACGGTTGACCCTGGTCTCCGCCAAAGGGCTCCACGCGGTAAGGCTCCTTGGTCACCGCCGAGAAGAACCCCAGCTCTCCTTCGAATACCGGGGTGGGGCCGGTCAGCCCACGCTCGGCTAGCGAAGCTGCGAACACCGCGTTACGGCTGGCGTTCGCGTAGGCGCAACCCTTCCAGTGGGAAAGTTCCCCAACCCGGGTCTGCCCCAACGCCAGATTGGGTGTGATCCCGAGGTTCAGCGCCTGCTCAGTTTGCGCCGCAGACAGCCCCATGGCGCGGGCCGCGCCAACGGAACTGGCGATCGCGCCGTTGGTGACATGATCAAAGCCGAGGGACCGGATATTGCAAGCGTCACCGAACCGGCAAAACGCTTCGTAGGCAACGGCGGTTGCGGTGAGCATCCGGCGACCGCCGGCTCCTGCCATTTCGGCCCCGGCCAGAGTGGCAGCTATGCTGTCGCTGGGATGCCCGGATTCCTGAGTGGTGTAACCATCGTTGAAGTCCAGATATCGGATCATCACACCATTTGCGAAGGTGGCGGATTCGGGGCTGCTGGTCAAACCGTTGCCAATGATGGTTACCGGCCGGCGGTGTCCGGTGACCTCTGCGGCAAGATCTCGGGCGATCTTGCTCGGTTCCGAGGTGTAACCGCCGATGGCGCACCCCACGGTGTCGATGATCATCCGCTTGAGCAGGTGAACCGTGTCGGATGGGATGTCGGGATAGTGCAAATTGGCAGAGTAATTGGAAACATACTCGGCGATCGTGGTCATAAGATTCCTTCCTGGTCGCGGCTGCGCAGATTGGTTGGCTCCGATGGTATCACCGGGATGACGGCGGAAGATTGCCATTTTCACGGGCCGGTGACAAGCGACCAGCCGGCCAGGCTCACTAACTCAATGCTGTGGATGCTCAGGTTCGTCGGCCCCATGGACACCAGGCATCCGCAGCGTGGCGTCCGTCACACTGGGAAACGATCAGCCAACCCTTGGGCGCTCTGCGAACCCGGCAACGACGAATCAATAACGGGGCGAACTGCGGCCCGCCCCGTTCGGTACTTCGGTGGTGTGGAAGTTACTCCTTCCAAAACCGCTCTTCGGTCCAGCGCCATCCGTCGGCCGTCACGATTTCACGGCTGGTTTCGATCATCCCGGGGTGGCCGCAAGCGTAGACCAACGTTTGTGACCGGTCCAAACCGAGCCTCGCGAGTTGATCGGCGACGATGTTGTTGAGGCGTCCGGTTGCGCCTGCCCAGCCGGTGTTGCGCTCTTCGGTGGGCCGGCTGATCGCGGGGACGAAAGTCACTGTGTCGGGATGATCGGCGGCCAGCTGGCACAACTCGACGTCGTAGACGAACTCGTCCAGATACGAGGCCCCTTCAACCACGTAAAAGTGGTGCCCGTCACGTCCGTAATGCAAGTGATCCCGGACCATGCTGACGAATGGCGCGATGCCGGTCACGGTGCCCAACATGAGATGTTGGGTTGCCGACTGGTCCATCAAAAAGATGCCTTTGGGTCGAGGGCGTATGGACATGGTGTCGCCGATCTCCATACGCCACATCAGCGGGGTGAGTTCGCCTTCTGGAACCAGTTCGACGAAGATCTCCAATGCGGATTCGTGGGGCGCAGAGACGATTGAATATGCTCGCTCTATACCATCCAGCCCCAGGGTGCAATATTGCCCGGGCTTGAATTTGAATTCAAAACCCTGCGGCTCCATCTTTATTACCATGAGGTCGTCCGTGTAGTCGATGCGTTCCACCAGCCTAGCGCGCGGCAAATTGGCGGTGCGATCTCGGGTCACGGTGGTGGATGGGGAAGTGGTCATTCTGGCTCCAGTTCGTAGATTTGCGCGGTGTTTGCTCCGGGGACCGGGCGGCGTGTGCCGGAGGGGAGGACGCGCAACCGTCTAGGTAAATGCCTCGCAGAGGGTTGGCTTGACGTCTTCGATCGCGTCAACCCATCAATTCGACCCGACAAGGTTCGAGATGCAGGCCGGGCACCCGGGCCATGGGGTTGATGTCCTCAGAAGCCTGCAACTCGACTGCCAGCTGTCCGAACAAAGTGGTGATCGAAACGACCCCTGGCGGGACAGCCTGGTCAAGGCAGGCGATCCCGGTGGTACGGTTGCCGGCGGTCACGACGGCAACCGGCGCATCATTGGAGATGCCCCAGGACGCGGCATCCACCGGGTTGAGGTGCACCTGTTCGTCACGTACGATTCGATTCAGCTCCCCCGCTTCCACCGTGATCTCGCGCTCACTTTGTAGCAGAACCCTGCCCGGAGCAAGGACCGCAGGGAGATCAGGATTGGTAGTTGGCGCTACGGCGCGGAACAGTGGCGCTCCCGGCTCAGCTCGCCCGTTAGGGAAACCGGCCGCGTACAAAACCGGGGAAGAGGGACTAGTGGGTGTAGGGCAAGGCCACTGTATCCCGCGTTCTTCGCGGGTCGTGTAAAGCAACTGGGTCGGGCGGGGAGTATCCATGCCGGTCTGCATGACCAAAGCCGTTTCCCGGGCCAGGCGCGGATAGCTGATCCCTCGGTAATTTGGCGCCACCGACGCTATCTCATCCATTACCTGGGCGGGTTCATCGTAATTCAGCCCGTCGACGTTCAGCCTCCGGCCCAATTCCGCGAAAATCCATCCTTCCGGCATGGCGTCATTGTTTCGGACGTTGACCGCCGGCCTGACGCGCTGGATGCGGCGTTCCAGATTGGTGAACGTGCCGTCTTTTTCGGCGAAGGTCGCGCGGGGAAGCACCACATCGGCAACCTGGGCTACCGGAGAAAGGAAGGTGTCGGCTACGGCGAGAAAATCGAGCTTTTCGAAAACGGCCAAATCGCTGCCGAGCAGTCCGTTCGAATAGTTGGGGCTGTCTCCGACGAGCAACATCGACGTGATGACGCCGCCCGCGGCTTCGAGCATGGAAGCGGCGCTCATTCCAGCGGAAGGCGGCAGCGGTGCGCCCCAGATCTGCTCCACGCCGGCGCGATGTGCGTCGTCGAAGGTGGGCGCGCCTCCCGGAAGGCGGTCGGGGAGACATCCCACATCGATGGCGCCCTGGCCGTTGGCGCCCCCTCGCATGGGAAATATGCCGCCCGCAGGGCGATCAACGTTGCGCGTCAGCAGCGCCAGGTCGGCCAAAGCCACCACGCATTCGCGGGTGATTTCGGCGGGCAGGTTGTCCAATCCGTACACGATGGCGCCGGTTTCGGCCTCGCCATACATCCTGGCGGCGCGGGCGATGTCTTCAAGGGAAATGCCCGTCGCAGCGACGGTGTCGTCTCCCAACCGTTCCAGCTCGTAGGCCAACGTGTCGTAGCTGTCAGCGTGTTCGGAGAGCCATTCGGCGTCGATCAGGCCTTCCTGCAGCACCTGCTTCAAAATCGCGCCCAGGAGCAAAAGCTCGGTTCCCGGCGCCGGCCGGAGCCACAGGTCGGCGTACCGGGTAAGTTCGACTTCCCGGGTGTCAATGACGATAAGCGGCGTTCCGTTGCGGGATGCGCGCTTGATAGGCACGCCCACCACGTTGTGGCTTTCGGTCAGGTTGGTGTTGAACACCAGGATGCACCCGGCTTTCTCCAGGTCCCAAATCGAGTTGGTAGCCCCAGGGTATCCGAGGACGTCTTCCAGGGCGCCGGTCAGGGCGGGCTGCGTGTTGCCCGAATGATCGATGTTGTTGGTGTTCATGCCAACGCGGGCAAACTTCTGGGCCAGGTATAGCTCCTCGTTGGTGCTATCGGGGGCGGTGATCAGGCCGAAGCCCTGGCCGGTCTGGTGAGGGCGAAGTCGCTCAGCAATGAGGTCTAGAGCCTCGTCCCATGTAGCATTTTCCAGCCGACCGTTGCGTCGGATCATGGGGCGGCGCAGGCGCTGGCCGCTGGTGAGGTGGCTAAGGCCGAATTTGCCCTTGTAGCAGGCCTGACCGCGGTTGGCGGGCGAATTGAGCTCGGGAATGGCGCGAATCACGCGGCCCTGCTCGTTGATCTCGAGATTCATCTGACAGCCCACTGGGCAGTGGGTGCAGATGGTGCGTTCCACGCGCGCCGGCTTTTCCCATTTGCCCTCCCGCTCGGTCAGGGCCCCGACCGGGCACACATCGATGCAGGCCCCGCAGAACTCGCAACCCGACTCCAGCAGGGACGTCCCGAAGGACGTGCCAACCAGCGCATTTCCGGATCGTTCGGTGAAGCAGATGGCGTTGTCTCCGCGCATTTCTTCGCACGCCCGGACACATCGGCCGCAGGTGATGCAAAGGTTGAGGTCCCGGTCGTAGAAGGGATCGCTCACCTCCAGCGGAATGTCGCGATACACATAGGTCATGGGAGATTCGAGCTCCATGCCCAGATACCGGACGGTGTCCTTGAACTCGCAACGCTCGTTCTTGGGACAGGTGATGCAACGGTCGTTGACCGAAACGTGACGCAGGCAGACGTCGGAGGGACCGCAGATTTCGACGCGGTGGCAGGTGAGGCAGCCATTGGGATGCTCGGCGATAAGCATTTGCATGACGGAGCGGCGGAGCTCGATAACGTCGGGGGTCTCGCTCCACACGGTCATGCCGTCGGTGGCGGCCAGGGTGCAGGCGGCCGGGAACCCGGGCACGCGACCTCGTTCGTTTTCCGCGACCACCACGCACATGCGGCACGCGGCATAGGGCTTCATGCCCGAGTGGTAGCAGAGATATGGAACATACACGCCGGCGTCGATGGCGGCTTCGAGCACCATCTTCCCCGGTTGGGTCTTGATTTCCACACCGTCGATGGAGATGGTTATATCGTCAGGCATGGCGTGTCCTATATAGCGCAACGAGCAGCGGCAAAATCAGCGTAGGCTAATCAGCGGCGGGTTAGGCGGGGCGAGAATACCTGGTCCGGGCAATCGCCGGTGTGGCGCTTTTCGCGAATATGAGCGTCAAACTCGTGCCCGAAATACCGGAGGGCGGAGGAGACCGGGTTGAACCCGAGTTGTCCGTGTCCACACAAAGACCCGGCCTGCATGTTTTCGCCGATGTTCCGCATGAGCGCGAGGTCTTCCTCGGTGCCTTCCAGGTTGCTGATGCGTTCCAGGACTTCCAGCAGGTGGCTCATGCCCATGCGGCAGGGGAAGCACTTCCCGCACGATTCGTACTGGCAGAACGCGATCAGGTTGCGGGTCAGGTCGACCACGCACGTATCCTCGTCGGCGACGATGATCCCGCCGGAACCCAGGATTGCGCCGGCCGCGCGGAAGACGTCAAAGTCCAGGACGAGGTCCAGATTGGCGTCGCTGGCAGAGAGCACGCCGCCCAACGGGCCGCCGGTTTGGAGCAGTTTCATGGACTTGCCATTGGGAACGCCGCCCGCCATGTCGAAGAGAACCTGACGCAGGGTCATGCCCAACGGAACTTCGATCAAACCGGTGTATTTGATATCGCCGGACAGGCAGAGGATTGCGGTGCCGCTGCTTCCGTTGATCCTGTTGTCGGGATCGGGTGGTGTGCCGATGCTGGCGAACCAATCCCCGCCGCGCGCCACGATCTCCGGCACGTAAGCGAGGGTCTTGACGTTGTTGATGTTCGACGGTTTGCCGAACACCCCCACCTGTGCGGGGAATGGCGGACGAAAACGAGGCATGGACCGCTTGCCTTCGATGGCCTCCATCAACGCCGTTTCCTCACCGGACACGTAGGAATCGCCCGTCAAAGCAACCTCGACGTCGAAGGAGAAATCGGTCCCCAGGATGTTCTGGCCCAGGAGGCCGAGGTCGTAGGCCTGTTGGATGACGGCGCGAGTCCGGTCGATGGGCTGGTTGTGACCGTGGCGGATGAAGATGTAGCCGCGATTTGCGTTGCAGGCGTACCCCGCGATGGTGATGCCTTCGACGACGGTGGCCGGATCGCTTTCCAGGATACCCCGGTCGTTGAAAGCGCCCGGGTCGCCTTCCTCGCAATTGCAAAGAATGTACTTGTTCGGGTCCGGATTGCCAGCCAGGAACCCCCATTTGACTCCGGCCGGGAAGGCCGCGCCTCCACGACCCCGCAAGCCGGAGGTGCGAACCTCGCCGAGGGTGTCACCGGGAGACATCTCAGTGAGAGCCTTGTTCAAGGCCGAGTACCCACCGTTGGCGATGTATTGATAGAGATCGGACGGATCGATGTTGCCGGCGTTGCGCAGGGCGATGCGCTGCTGCAAGGCCATCATCGGGTGGTCCTGCAGGTTCGAAATTCCTGCGGGCCCCTGCGTTGGCTCGCCGAGATAACCGATGGCGTGCTCCACCAACGGATTGCCGCCGGCCACATGCTCTCGGACGATGCGCTCGGCTAGCTCGGGCGTGACCTGACTGTAGAACACCCGGGAACCGTTGGGCATCTGGACGTCGAGCAGGGGCTCGGCGAAGCACAGCCCCAGGGTGCCGACCTCCGACACGTTGGCCGCCACCTGCTGGCGCTCCAGTGCGGAGTTGACGGCGGCGAGGACTTCGAACCCACCGGCGGCCTCACCGGCCAGCCCGGTGCCGACGCGGATCCACGGCCGGTCGCCCGTGGTCAGGTTCTCCCAGCGGCGCCGCGCTTCGCCGAGGATGTCGGTAAACGGGGATTCCGTTTGTGCAGTCACGAGGACAATCGCTGATCAGTGCGCGGGGGCGGAGGTCAGGGCCTGGGAGATTTTCGAACGGGCGTTGTCGGGAGTAATGCGCCCGGCCAGATGATGGTTGATCGCCATCACCGGAGCATGGGCACACGCGCCGAGGCAGGTGTTGTAGCGCAGGGTCGCTTTTCCGTCGGGGGTATCACCCTCGTCGGACAACCCCAACGCTTCCTGCGCGGCGGAGATCACCGCGGTTGCGCCCATCACGTGACAGGAAGGGCCCCAGCAGACCTCCACGCGGAGATCTGTCGGCGGATCAAACCGGAAGTTTGGATAAAAGGTGGCTACCGCCCAAACGTCGTTGACCGTAACATCCATCCGGACGGAGACAGCGTCCACCGCCTCGGTCGGGATGTAACCGATTGCGTCCTCCACCGCCAGCAGGGATGAAAGGACAGTGACCGTGCTTTGTAGCTGGTCATTCACCGCCCGATCGATGAGCTGAAGGGTGGCATCGTCCATTTGTGAAATCCGTTACAAATCCCGATTTGACGGCGCGAGTTTAGCACAACGGCCCTGACAGGAGCAACGCGGCCGCGTCAGCAGTGTCCCGGGAAACGATGGTCAGTTCTCGGCGGCTTCCCGATTTTCCAGGGCTTTGTCCATCACGCGCTGGAAAACCTCGTAGGGCTGGGCGCCGCTGAAAAGCAGGTTGTCAAACACGAAGGTGGGTATGCCGCGGATGCCGTAGCCCAGCGCTTCGTGGTACTGGTCAACCACCTTCTGGGCGTAGTGCCCCGATTCGACGCGTTCGCGCAACTCGGCTCCATCGAGGCCGACTCCAGAGCCGATATCGGCGAGGACCGAAGGGTCTCCTAGGTTGGCCCCGTGGTCCCAGTACGCCTCGTAGGCAGCATGGTGGTACTCGAGGAATTTGCCCTGTTCCTGTGCGTACTCAGTGGCCTGAAGGGAGTAGAGGCTGTTGGGCGTGTATTTGGGCGGCCGCATCACCAGATTGGCCTCCCGGGCGTGAGTGCGGAGAGGATCGGCCAGCTCGTCGTCGGTCTCACCGGGGCGAGACTCGCGCGGGCGGCCTTCCTGGGGAGTATCGGGGCGCAGGAGGTAGGCGCGGCCCTCGACGGTGATGTCGTACTCTTCCGATAGTTTGTCGACGCGCTCAAGGCCGACATAGCACCAGGGTCAAATGTAGTCGTACCACACGATCACATGGACGGGATTGGGGTCGTCCGGGTGGCTGTGGGCCGGCGGCTGGGTGGTCATGGCATCACCTCCGGGAGCGGGGCAGTTGCGGAGCGAGAGATTAGCGGCGTCGGGAGGCCATTGGCTAGCAGGACACCAATCGGTCCAGCAGCGGGTACAGCCCTTCCAGACTGTCGATATGGTCGCAATCGGCGACGTCGGAGTGGAAACCACCGCGGTCGATGAGTACCGGGAGGAGTCCGGCGTCTCGGGCGCCCTGCACGTCGGAACGCGGCTGGTCGCCAACGTGCATCGCCTGTTCGGGGCGCAGAGCCATGCGGTGCAGAGCGGCTTCGAAGATCGCGGTGGCGGGCTTCTCGCCGGTCTCGCGGCTGGTGATGCAGAATTCCAGGTACTGCCGGATCCCCAGGCTCTGAGTGAGTTCGTCCATATCGCGGCGGAGGTTGGTCAGGACAGCCAACCGGTAGCCGCGTTCGCTCAACTCTTCCAGCACGGGGCGGGTTTCCTCAAACTCCACCAGCTCCTTGGGCACAGAAATTGCCATGTCCCAGATCTGCTTGGCCATGCGAAGTGACACGGCGACGCCCGATTCCTCGAGAATGATCTGCTCGTACCGCGCGAAGAATTCATCTCGAGCGGGAGTGTCACGTTCGCCCAGGGGCCAACGATGATTTTCCTCGTTGAAATAGAGGTCGGCGATGGCGTAGCCGCGAGCCAACCGGTCTGCAGGTACGCGAATACCCAGGTTCTGACACGCGGCATGCTGGATCTGGGGCAACGGCGGCCAGAAACGTACCAGCGTATTGTAAAAATCGAAAAAGATGGCCTCGATCATCTGCGGGGGGCGCAGGCAGGGCATTCAGTCTCGCCGGGCGACCCGATGCTGCGCGGGCCAATGATAGCACAATGAGTGGGACGTGACGCACCGCGCGACGCGTGGCCTTCCTCTGTCGCGCACCGGGATTTCCGGGCGGTTGAGCGCGGGTCGACGTTTACAACGTTACCAGTTCGACCAGGGCGGCGGAGACGTCCTCGGGCGAGGCCAGCCGCCAACTCGCACAGGTACTGACGCCAGGCGGCCCCACGTACACTCCGACGCCTCCAGCGGACCGTACCGCGCCGAAAGCGTCCTCATCGGTTGCGTCGTCGCCCATATAGATTGGGAAAGACTCGGGGGACAACCGGGATCGGATCAACGTCAGGGCTCTGCCTTTGTTCCAGTCGATCGCAGGGCGAAGCTCCAGAGCCATCTTGGCTTCCGTAACATGGCACGAGCCGGACTGTACAAACTGGTGGGTAATGTCATCGAAGACGGACACGACCTGGTCGTGATATTGAGGCGGAGTTTGCCGGAAATGCGTAGTGAGGGTATAGGTCTTGTTCTCAACGAACGCGCCGGGCACACCCGCCAAGCGGATTTCCAGGTCATGGGACGCCTGGCTGATAGTTCTGGACGCAGACTCGGCGTCAGGGTGACGGTAATCCAGTCCGAGGCCGCTTATTTCCAGGCCATGGTTGCCGGCGTACACCAATCCCGGCACGTTCACCCGAGCCTCAACGTCATGCAGGGACCGGCCGCTGATCACTCCGACCACAAACTCGGAACGGTTGGCGAGTTGGCAGAGCAGCAACTGATTGCCGGGGCACAGCGTGGCCTGTTCGGGCCGGGGAGCGATTTCAGATAATGTCCCGTCGAAATCAAGGAGAAGCAGGATGGGGTCCTGGCCTGCTACCAGGGATTTGAGATCGTCCAGGTCGAGATCAAGCATGGGGAATGGCGCTATGCCGTGGTCGCGATGGAAAGTCGGGAGTGATCGGGAGTGCTCGCCTGCATGAGGTGCATCATTATACGGCCGGCCCATTTGTAGATGTTGTTTTCGCGGACTGTATTGCGCATCTGGCGCATCCGGATGCGTCGCTCGGCGTCGGTCATGGTGAGGGCCTGGTGGATGGCTTCGGCGAACTGCTCGGTGGCGTAAGGGTTGATTATCAGCGAGCCGGTAAGTTCCTGAGCGGCGCCGGCAAAGGCGCTGAGGATCAGGACGCCGTCGCCATCGACACGGGAAGCCACGTACTCCTTGGCCACCAAATTCATGCCGTCGTGGAGGCTGCTTTCGGCGCAGAAACTGGCCAGGCGGCGCAGCGCCGAAAAGGTCGCCGAGGGCAGAGAAGTAGGCCAGTAGAGGACCGGTTGCCAGCCGTCGTGTCCGAACCGCTCGTTGATGCGGTTGACGGTCGATTCAATATCGATCGTGAGCTGCATATACGAATCGATACTGGTGCGGCTGGCGGCTCCGGCCTGGAGGAAGACCAGTTGACCGCGGTACTGGGGCCATTTTTCAAACAGCCGCTCGACAGCCCGCAGGCGGTGGGGGATGCCCTTGGTGTAGTCCTGCCGGTCGATGCCCAGGCCAAGGATGCGGCCGCGATTCAATCCCAATTCGCGCGAAAGGCGGGCCATTTCGGCTTCGACTTCTTCGGAACGGGCCTCTTCGTCCAGGCTGTCGAAATCGATGCTGATCGGGAACGGGCGGACCAGAGTGGTCTCGTCACGGTAGTCGATCAGCCCGTATTCGGGGTCAACGTGTGCGTCCAGGTTCGCCTCAACGCAGCTCAGGAAGTTCTGGCAGTCGCCGGAGAGGTGGAAACCCAGCAGATCGTTGCCCAACATGCCGTCGAGGATTTCGTCCTGCCACGGACAGATCCGCAGGATGTCCGGATTGGGCCAGGGGATGTGCCAGAACTGGCCGATGATGGCGTCGGGGTTGACCTCGCGGATGTACCTGGGGAGCAGGGCGAGGTGATAGTCCTGAACCAGGACGATGGCGGGCTCGTCGTTAATTTCGTCGAGGACCAGATCCGCAAAACGGCGGTTCACCGACTGGTAGAACCCGTAGTGCTCGGCATCAAAAACGGGCTCGGTGTAGGCGATGTGGCACAGCGGCCACAGGGCCTCGTTGGCGAAACCGTAGTAGAACCCCTGGTTCTCTTCGTTGCTGAGGTTGAGCAGCCGCATGGAGTAGGCGGGGTCGTCGGTGGGGACGCGTATGCGGCCGGACTCATCCATTGCAGCCAGATCATCGTCCCCGTTGCTCTGGGCGATCCAGGTACCGCCGCAGGCACGCATCAGAGGATCTATGGCCGCAGTGAGGCCGCCCGGGGGCATCACCCCACGAGGGACACCGTCCACCATAGTAAACACGTACGGCTGTCGATTGGACACCACGACCAGCCGATAGTCGCTCAATTCCCGGCTTACCAAGCGTTGTAAATCGCCGCCGGTCCACATAACAGGCCACCTCCGTTCTCGGGTGCGCCTCGGGGCAGCAGATAGTTATACACCGCGAAACACTATAATAATTATTATCGACAATGGATTGTGCCACACGATAGCCGTCAGGTCAACGGTCGGGACGGCTCAGAGGAGCAAGTTTCAGATGTCATATGGATTCCGGCAGCGGCCGGGTTGACGCAGCGGGTGTCGGGGAAGAGGACGCGGAGGGTGTGTCCCAGGTCGCGCTTCCACAGCGGCGAGACTTGGAAAATTGGAAAGTGTCGGCTTCTTCCCGCGCCGGCGGCGGATGGCGAGGTCGCCGCGCCGGCGTCGAACCGCGCGCATGGAACCATGGGGGCCGTTCAGTTCCGTCAGCGGCGCTCCCTGCAGGTCGTGGCCACGGGCGTCCGGGCCATTGTGGATCGCGCGTGTCAGCGACTTCAAGATCGGCCGGTTCAAGATCGGTGCGGCGCCGGTGGACTAGCGTGGATGGGCAGGCAAGGGAGGGATTTGGTTCGACGGGTTTTGGGGATTGGTTTGTGATTGGTGGGTTGCGGGGAGCGGGGCGCGTGGGCGCCGGCTTGCGCGGCCGCGCCGGTGCAACGAGACGTCGGAATCAGCGAGGTTCCGCTCGGTAACCGGAAGTCGTTATGGAAGCGGCGGTTCCGGTAACGAATTTGGGGCACAATGGACGAAGGCACCGTGCTGCGCAGATTTTTCTTGACACTCGCCCCGCCCCGTACCATAATTTTCGAGTCTTGAATCCCGCGACCCCGGATGATGCATCTGGAAGAGCGCGCGGGCCGGAGGTTTTCCTTGTCCACCAACTCTTTCACCCTGACCGACGATATGCGCGAGCGATCCATTGGAGTGGAAAGCGCACCGACGATGACGGAAGTCGAGAAAGGCCACATCGCCCGGTTCGCCGAGGCCATCGGGGACGACAACCCGGCGTACACGGAAGGTATTCCGGAGACCGGCGGAATAGTAGCCCCCCCAACCTTCCTGAGAGCGATGCGGGCCGTTCGGCCAGAGCTGCCATTCGAAATACCGTTCACGCGATTGCTGGACGGTGGCAGTGACTGGGAGTACTTTGAGCACGTGCGGCCGGGCGACGTGATCACCGCCGTTGGCCGCGTGGAAGACATCCGGGAACGGACCGGCAGCATCGGGCAGATGCTGATCACAACCATCAAGGTTACCTACCGCAACCAGTCGGGCGCCATTGTCGCGACCCAAACCAGCACGTCCATACGGCACTGATCGTCGACCGGACGCCAGTAGTGGAGAAATGCCATGGGCCAGCAGATTTATTTCGAAGACGTAAGCGAGGGCATGGAGTTGCCCGTCGAGGTGAGGGAACCCACCACGCGGCAACTGGTGCAGTACGCGGGAGCTTCGGGCGACTTCTACGAGATTCACTACGACAAGCCCTACGCGGAGAGCATCGGGTTGCCGGGGATCATCATCCACGGGGCGCTGAAGAACGCGATGCTGGGCGCGTACGTGACGGGTTGGGCAGGACCGGCGGCCACGCTGCGGCGGCTGACCTGCCAGTATCGGGGAATGGACTTTCCCGATGAACCCATCACCGCCAAGGGACACGTTACCCGGGTGTACCAGGAAGGCGAGCAAAACCTCGTCGACTGCACCATCTGGCTGGAGAACCCGCAGGGTCAGCAGACCACGCCGGGGACGGCTACGGTGGCGCTGCCGGCCCGCAGCGGGTAACAGATGCGTGCCGCGGATAGCGGCCGCTTGAGCAACCAATTCAGTAAAAGGATAAACCGACTATGCCCAACAATCTGGAAGGAAAGGTAGCGATCGTCACTGGTTCGGGCCGCGGCGTGGGCCGGGGGATCGCCAAGCTGATGGCCGAAGAAGGCGCGAAGGTGGTGGTGGTTGACCCCGGCGTCAATGTTGACGGAACCGGGTTCGACCAATCGATTGCCGAGGTCGTGGTTGGCGAAATTCGCGACGCCGGCGGAACCGCCGTGGCGTGCACCGAATCGGTGGCGACCATGGACGGCGGCGAGCGAATCGTGCAGACGGCCATTGACAACTTCGGGAGGCTGGACATCGTGGTGTGCTGCGCCGGGATCCTGCGGGACCGCATGGTCTTCAACATGACCGAGCAGGAGTGGGACGACGTGATAGCAGTCCACCTGAAGGGAACCTTCACGGTGGTCAAGCACGCGTGCATCCTGTTCCGGCAGCAGCGCTCCGGTCGGGTGATCACCTTCAGCAGCCAATCCGGGCTGGTGGGCAACAGCGGCCAGGCCAATTACGGCGCGGCCAAGAGCGGGATCGCCGGGTTCACCAAGGTGGTGGCCAAGGATATGGGCCGGTACGGCGTGACCGCGAATTCGATCGCGCCCCGGGCGACCACTCGGATGATCGGGGCAATACCCGAATCTGCGGCGGAGATCCGGGCCCGGGGCGGCGTGGCTACCCTCTCCGGAGAGGGCGGAGACGACAGCCAACTGCAGAACCTTGATCCAGACGGGATCGCCCCGTTCGTCGCCTACCTGGCCTCCGATTACGCGGCCAACATTAACGGGCAGACGTTCCTGGTGTATGGCAACACGGTGTCGCTGATGTCGCAGCCGCGGCCGGAGAATGCGATCTGGACCGAATCCGGGCACTGGGAGATGGACGACCTTTCGGCCCAAGCCCGTGGCTATCTGACGGCCGGTATCCCCAATCCGGCGCCGGCACAACAGCGGTAGCGCTTTGGCGCGTCGGTTTTGGGAGATTGTCATAACCAAGATTTACCGGATTGAAGGATTTCCGAGATTGGACGCTCTCCTGGACGGATGGCGCTGATCTCGTAAACCCGCAAATGACGTAAATCACGTTTCTGATCGCGCATGTCATATAAGGACTGAACAATGCCTCTACTGGAAGACAAAGTAGCAATTGTAACCGGCGCCGGACGCGGCATCGGACGTGGCGTCGCCAAACTTATGGCGGCCGAAGGCGCGAAGGTTGTGGTTTGCGACCTCGGCGTGAACGTGGACGGCACCGGAGCCGACATCTCGGTGGCGCAGCAAGTGGTCAACGAGATCGGCGAAGCGGGCGGCGCCGCGGTGGCGTGCACGGAATCCGTGGCCACCATGGACGGCGGCGAGAAGATCGTACAGACGGCCGTGGACAACTTCGGCAAGTTGGACATCGTAGTGACGGTGGCCGGGATTCTGCGCGACCGCATGGTGTTCAACATGTCCGAAGAGGAATGGGACGACGTGATCGCGGTCCACCTGAAGGGGACTTTCACGGTGGTGAAGCACGCGAGCATCCTGTTCCGGCAGCAGCGGTCGGGTCGGATCATCACGTTCAGCAGCACCTCCGGCCTGTACGGCAACAGCGGGCAGGCCAACTACGGGGCAGCCAAGGATGGCATCGCCGGGTTCACGCGGGTTTGCGCGCGGGACCTGGGACGCTACGGTGTGACGGCGAACGCGATATCCCCGTCAGCGAGCACCCGGATGACCACGAGCGTGCCGGACGAGGCACGGGCTTTGCGCTCAGCGCGCGGCATCGCAGCCGGCGGCGGATTGCGGGGCGATGCCGAGGACGTGGCGCCCATGGTGACGTGGCTGGCCTCGGATGAGGCGCAGCACGTGAACGGCCACGTATTCCACGTGACGGGCGGATTGGTGACGCTGCTCAACGAACCCGAGCCCGTGAAGACGATCCGCAAGGATAGCCGTTGGACGGTTGACGAGTTGGCGGGCGTGTTCCCGGCGACCATTGGGGTCGAGTTGTACAACCCCGCCCCGGCTCCGCCACCGAGCGCGTAGGGGTTTGCCTGACGCGAGGCGGCGAAATAGCTAGAAACGGCGATGCCGGGCGGGAGACTGCCCGGCATTTTGCTCTTCCAACGCGAGACATCCCGGCAATCAGGGCCAGGGTTCAGGGTGCGCGCCATGGATGAATTCCGCAGACGACGGATCCGGTCCGGGGTGATCACAGTGTGCGTCCTGGCGGCGATAGGGGCTGCAATTTGGATCGTGGTCAATCCCTTCCTGATCGGGCTCGGCGTCACGCACAAGGACTGGTTCGTGCATGTGACGCCCGAAAATCTGGTGGAGTACTCCCAGCAGATCGTTGTAGCTCGTTACGCAGACGAAGCGGTCTACGAAATTCCCACCCACTCGCCGGAATACAAGGTCATACAGTCGCACACGGACGTGTACCGGCGGTTCGAAGTGGTGGAGTCCTTGAAAGGCGATTTCGAACCGGGCGACAGCATTTACGTGGGGTGGAGCGCCGGGTATACCGAGGTCAACCGGGAGACTGGAAGACGACAGTTCATTCCGTGGGTGGTTGCGCCTCTCGCGCCAGGAGAAATCTATGGATTGTTCCTGAACCTGCGGCATTCGAGATCGCGCCACCCGGACGACCCGGAGACCAGGATCTGGAAAACGCCGGACGGATTGGAGGTGGCGTCGGTGGACGATCAGGGAAGGTTCTCATTTCAGACCGACCAGTTTTACCGCAACGCTTTGAAAGACATGAGCCTCAAGCCGGTTCCCGGTTCTGGGGCTCCTTTCGAATTGACGACGCACGATGTGAGGAAATTGGTCGCGTCGGGGTCCGGTGACTCCGATCGGTGAGACATCTGCGGAATTGACGCGGATTGACAGGGTTTAGGGGTGGGCATACCATGTTTGTAGTGGTCGTGCTACACGGGGAGCTGGCGGTGCCCTGAACCCGCAACCCGCCACAGCGGGGTGGAATTCCTCCCCTAGGCAAGGCGCAAGGGCCAATTTCCCAGGGAATGGCGCTGAGGGCCGGGTCCCACGCGGCGCAGGCTCGTGAACTCCGCCAGGGCTTGACGGCAGCAACGGTAAGCGATGTCCCGCGGGTGCCGTGGGAGTGCCTGGCCTGAGCCAATCCCGACGATATGCCCCCAGGCTGTAGTCAAAGGGAGGTGCTCGGCCACTTTTTGATTCCCCTTTGGTCATGCGGATACGGGTGTGACCAGCGCAGTACAAGCATGCCGAAATCCGCGATAGCCTCAACTCCAGTGCGACGGCGGCGCAAGTCGCTGGGCCAGCACTTCCTAACGGACCCCACGATCGCCAACCGGATTGTAGCGGCGGCCGAACCAGATGTATCGGACACCGTGCTTGAAATCGGGCCGGGTGCTGGGGTGCTGACGCGGCGGTTGGTCGAGCGGGCGGGACGAGTCGTTGCGGTGGAATTGGATCAGCGGTTGTGCGAGGAATTGCCGGGGAGGCTGGAGTTCCCGCCGAACCTCGAGGTCAAGCGGGAAGATGGGCGAGAGGTCGATCCGGACGACTTGGTGGGTGAGGGAACGGCGTACAAGGTGGTGGCGAACCTGCCCTACTACGCGGCCGCGCCGATCGTGCGCCGGTTCCTCGAGACGGTGAGGCCGCCGACGCTGATGGTCGTTATGGTGCAGCGGGAAGTGGCGGATGCGATGAACGCCAAACCGGGGGAGTTCACGCTGTTGTCGGTGGCCACACAGTTCTACGCGGAACCGTCGGTTGTAACGCAGGTCCCGCCCCGGAGTTTTCGACCGCCGCCCAAGGTGTCCTCGACGGTGTTGAAGCTGGCGGTGCGCGCGGAACCCGCAGCGGCGGTGGCGGATAGAGAGGCGTTCTTCGCATTGGTCCGGGCCGGGTTCAGCGCGCCGCGCAAGCAGCTGCGCAACTCGCTGATGCAGGGCACCGGAGCGGCGGCGGAGACGGTTGCCGCGTCGCTTGATGGCGCGGGTATTGATCCGCAGAGGCGACCGGCTACGCTGGGGATTGACGAGTGGGCGGCGTTGGACGCGAGATGGCCGGCGGGAACACCGCGGTCGCGGGCGACGTAGTCGCCGGGCGGTATCAAACGGTGGCGTGCGAGCGGCTGACACTCAAGGCCTATGCCAAGGTAAACCTGACTCTTGAGGTGCTCGGCAAGCGCGACGACGGTTACCATAACGTGGCCACGATCCTGCAGACGGTGGACCTGGCGGACACCCTGGAGATTAATCACGCCGACGAACTGGCGGTGGAGTGCGATGAACCGGGCCTGTCCGGTGATAGGAATCTCGCGTGGAAGGCGGCCGAAGCGTTGGCAGAACGGGTTGGGATTTCCCCCCGGGCGCATATACGCATAGAGAAGAAGATCCCGGCGGCTGCGGGATTGGGCGGCGGGTCGGCGGACGCGGCGGCGACGCTGGTTGGTCTGAACCGCTGGTGGGGACTGGGACGGTCGCGCGAGGAGTTGGCGGATGTGGCCGCCGGGTTGGGTTCCGACGTACCGTTTTTGCTCACTGGAGGGACGGCCCTGGGTTCCGGCCGGGGTGATGAGATATCCCCGTTGCCGGCGCTGCCGGCGATGGATATGTTGCTGGTGGTTCCGGAGGACCGCATCGACGCGAAGACACCCACGATGTACCGCGCGCTGAAGCCGGAGGATTTTTCGGACGGGGCCCGAACGCAGGCGATTTCGCGTGGTCTGGGCAGCGGGACGTTGACATCGGCCGGTGGTTGCAACGCCTTTGAAAGGGCCGCGCGAGAAATCTTTCCAGGCCTGGCGCGCGTATGGGACAGGGTGGCGGGGGTAACACAGCACCCGCCCAGGCTGTCCGGAGCCGGGCCCGCGTTTTACTGCATGCCGTCTTCGGAAAGTGAACGTATCCGGGTGGCCGAATCCTTGCAGGGCACTGGCGCGGCGGCGTACCTTGTCCAGACGATCTCGCCGGCGGGCGGGGACGGAGCACAATCGCAAATCCAATGAATAGTGGACGAGGAAACCGTTCGGCGTCATGGATCCATATCCGAACCGAATTTGCCGTTTGGTGAGTCAGGGTCCGAGAAGTTGTATCGTGTAAGGGTGGCATTGGGCGCGCTTCCCGGATCCCTGCTTTCGCAGGAATGACGGGGTTCAGGTCGAGAGCGCAGTGTTGCTGAACAAATTGCAGGTCAGGGAGAAGACAATCGTTGATGGATATTCTTGCGGTAATCAGCATACCCTTTGATCCGGACATCATTCGGACCGCCGGGTTCATACTCTCCTGGCACGGCTTTTTCACCTTCGTCGCGGTTGCGGTTGCCGTGTACCTGACCTGGCGATGGGGCCGTCGGGACGGGCTCGATGGCGACGCGATCCTTTCGGTGGCGACGTGGTGCATCATCGGCGGGATCATCGGGGCGCGCATTTTGCACGTCATCGATTTCTGGGACGACGTTTACCAATACGATCCGGCCCGCATCGTCTATTTCTGGAACGGCGGTATCGCGATATTCGGCGCGTACCTGGGCGGGTTCGTTGGAGGAGCAGCCTACATCACGCTCCGGAACGCGCAGTGGCTGATCGGCTTCTGCAACAACCCGGGGTTGCGTTGGACCGGGATGCACCGGGCAGTGGCCCAAATGCCTCCGGTGGCGCACCTTGCCGATGTGGCGGCGCCGGCGTTGCTGATCGCTTTGGCGATCGGGCGAATTGGCGACGTGATCAACGGCGAGCACTGGTCGAGTTTCTCAAATCTGCCGTGGGCATGGGTGTACACCGACCCGGATAGCCTGGGCTACGGGAGGCCAGCCTCGCATCCGGCTGTGGCCTACGAGCTGATATTCTGCCTGCTGTGGGCGGGAGTGCTCTGGTGGTTGAAGGACCGAGTGAGGCCGAGGGGGATGCTGTTTGCGCTGTTCTTCGCGGGCTACTCGGCGGGACGCTTCTTCATATCGTTCGTACGCCAGGAGCAGAACACGTACATCTTCGGGTTCAACGAGGCGCAGCTGGTGGCCCTGGCGATCATGGTTGTCACGGTGCCGCTGCTGATCTACCGGGCGCGGTTGGTGCGGCCGGAACGCTGACGCATGGCGAGAGGGGCACAGGCGCCGGACGAGGGATGACGGACTGGCGTTAGCGGGCGGCCTTTATCCGGGCGTAGATTGGACCGAGATCAACGGCTACGCCGGGCATGGCGTTGGAGGTGAGGGTGTCCGAAGCTGCGAAAGTTCGGACCGGGGCGAATGCGGATCCATCGCCAGAATGAATGGCTACCGTGACGGCATCGAGGTCGACGATCCAGACCTCGCGCACGCCGTTGGCGGCATAGACGGGCAACTTCTCGTTGAGGTCGCGGCGGCGGGTGGAGTCGGACAATATTTCGACCACAACATCGGGAGCGCCGATGGCAGCGGATCGGTCCAGGATGTTCCGCCGATCGATGGACACAAACAACAGGTCAGGCTGATAGGTGTTGAACTCGTCGATATGCACGTCAAAAGGCGCGGGGATAATCTCGCCGATGCCTAACGACTCGACCTGCGTTGCCAGCTGCGTGAGCAACTGCACGAGGAAGGTCTGATGCGCGTAGCTGGCGCCGGACATTTCAACAAGTTCTCCGTTGACGAGTTGGTAGCGAGGCCCGGAGTTGGCCGGTGGAGTCATAGCCACGTAGTCGGCGTTGGTCAACATGGTGCGCCGTTTCGATTTGGGCTGCGTCATTAGAACCGCTCCTTCTGCCGGCTAACCCCGATTATACTGCCGGGCGCAGGTCGTCGATGCGGAGGTAGGGACGACGCTCGCCGCGGTATCTGTCTGCGGCCAGTTGGAAGACGAGGTCGGCGGCCTCGTAGCCGCCCCAGTCGCCGGGATGATTCCAGGCCAGAGCGTCGATGGAACGGCCGCCGCCGCTAACCTGCAACTTCAGGTGCTGCCCGTTGGCCCCTACGTAGCCAGCGTTGGTCACGCGCACACCGCGGGTCAGATAACGGGGCACCGGATTGTCCTTGCCGAAGGGTTCGAGGCGGGCGCACAGCTCGGCCATGGCGGGACTGAGGAGTTCGTCCAGAGTGCCCTCGGCGTGTATTTCCAGGGACGGTTCGGATCCGAAGAGCCCGATCTGAGCGTTGGCGATGCCGGTCAGGCGATTAGCAACGTCGTTGTAGTGTTCGTTGCGGACGGTGAAGCCGGCGGCGGCCTGATGCCCACCATAGCGGACCAGCAGGTCATCGCATTGGGAGATGGCGTTGATCAGGCTGAAATCGCCCGCGCTGCGTGCGCTTGCCACCAGGTGGTCCGCATCGGCACGGGCCAGGGCGATGGACGGCCGGTTGAACAGTTCGGTCAAGCGGCCGGCGATGAGGCCGTTGATACCGGGAGTGTACGCCTCGTCGTAGGTGATGATGATCGCCGGTAACGGCGACGATGCCGTGACCTGTTCTATGGCAATGTCACAGGATCGTGCGGTCAGGTCACGGCGGCGGCTATTGTACTGTTCCAGCTGAGTGGTGAGACGCTCGCCCTCGCGTTCGTCGGCGGTCAGGAGCAGGTTCAACGAGGTTTCGGGATGCGCCATGCGACCGGAAGAGTTGAGGCGGGGGGCGATTTGGAACGACACATGCTCGGCCCGAATGGGATGATTGGCGAGGTTAACCCGCCTGAGCAACGCTCGCAGGCCGGGCCGCGTGGTGAAGGGGAGCATTTCAAGGCCGCGCCGGACGATGTGGCGGTTCTCGTCACGCAACGGAACGAGGTCGGCGATGGTGCCAAGGGCGGCGAGTTCCAGAAGCGTCGGGTCGTCGGGTTGGCCCAGGTAACTCAGCAATGCGGCGGAGAGCTTGTAGGCGATGCCGGCGCCGCACAGCTCCGGGAACGGGTACTGGTTGCCGGTCATCCGCGGGTTGACGATGGCCACCGCGTCGGGTAGTTGCGGCGGCGGGACGTGGTGATCGGTGATGACGACCTCAGTTCCCTTTTGCTTGGCAAGAGCCACCTCGGCCGAGTTGCTGACGCCGGAATCCACGGTGACGATGAGGGAAGCGCCCTGGGAGACCAAGCGTTCCACGGCCAGCGGGGTCATGCCATGGCCCTCAGCCACCGGGTCCGGCAGGTAGGGAATTACTCGAGCGCCGAGGCGTTGTAGCGTCTCGCACAGTATGGCGGCGCCGGTGATGCCGTCGACATCGAAGTCTCCAAATACCGCGACGGTTTCACGGGATCGGACAGCTGTCGCGAGCCGGGGCAGCGCAGCGTCAACGCCGGGGAGGGTATCGGCGGGATAGGGTACGTCCGGAGGATCGAGGAACCGCTCGAGCGTTGCGCCGTCGCCAATGCCGCGTGACAGGAGCAGCTGGACGGCAGGGGCGGACAGGTGGGCAGGGAGGCGGTGGCCGTCAGGCCGGGGAGGAAGCAGCCAGCGTCGGGACGGGGGAGTATGCCGCGCGGAGGTCACAGACCGGGCCGGGTCAACACGATCACAGAGTTGTGACCGCCGAACCCGAAGGAATTGCTGAGCACGACGTTGATCTCGCCAGCCCGAGCGGCGTTGGGGACGTAATCGAGGTCGCACTCGTCGTCCGGATCGTCCAGATTGATGGTGGGCGGCATCAATCCCTCGGCAAGAACCCGAGTGCACAGGGCGGCTTCCAGCGCCCCGCCCGCGCCGAGAAGGTGGCCGGTCATGCTCTTGGTGCTGCTCACCGGAATGCGATAGGCCTCGTCACCCAGGGCCAGCTTGAGTGCCTTGGTTTCGTGCCAGTCGTTCAGAGGGGTGGAGGTGCCGTGGGCGTTGAGGTAGTCGATGTCTGAGGCATGCAGACCAGCGGAAGCCAGGGCCTCGGTAACTGCGGTGGCCGCGCTCTGGCCGGTGGGGTTGGGTTCGGTGAGATGGTGGGAATCGCTGGTGGCGGCGTAGCCTCGCAGTTCGGCGATGGCTTCCGCGCCGCGTGCGGCGGCGTGCTCAGCGCTCTCCAGGACCATGATCGCCGCGCCCTCGGCGAGGACGAAGCCGTCCCGGGTTCGGTTGAAGGGCTGGCTCGCTCCCTGCGGGTTGTCGTTCTGGCGGGAGAGGGCGCGAAGGGCGTTGAAGCCGGCAACGGAAAGTGGAGCCACGGGAGCCTCGGCGCCGCCAGCGAGGACAACCTCGGCCTTGCCGTGGCGGATGAGGTCCCACCCAACGCCAATAGCGTCGGCTCCGCTGCTGCAGGATGAGGTGATGCAATAGTTGGCGCCCATGGCGCCGGTCACCATGGAGACCTGGGCGGAACCCATGTCGGCCAGCATCATGGGGATCAGGAAGGGGGTGACGCGGCGCGGTCCCCGGTTCAGCAGGACCTGGTGCTGCTCGGTGAGGGTGGATATGCCACCGATGCCACTGCCGACTACGACGTGGACGCTGTAGCGGTCCATTTCGCGAGGGTTGAGATCGGCCTGGGCGCAGGCTTCCTGAGCGGCCACGGCAGCGAACTGGGCGAACCGGTCCATGCGCCGGGCGTCCTTGCGTTCGAGGTAATTTTCGGGGTCGAACCCCTTGACCTCGGCGGCAAATCGAGTATCGAACGCTTCAGCGTCGAAGCCGGTGATGTAGTCGATGCCCGACTGGCCGGCGGCCACGGCGCACCAGGTGTCGGCGACGGTTAGACCCAGCGGGCTGACCATGCCTACGCCCGTTACCACCACCCTCCGGTCGGAGGCGCCGCCGGATGTCATGCTATCTCGCCTGGTTGGTATTGCGCCGATGGGTGGCAGTTTCCAGCACGCCGTTGAGCATCTCCGTGACCTCACTGACGCGGTTGGAGATGCCGGTAGCGACATCCTTGCTGCCGCTGTCGGCCCGTTCAGCGTAGACCCGCAGGGCCTCCGAAGTCTCGTTAATCCTGACCCTCAGGTTGTCCATGAAGTCGGCGCCCATGTTGGACAGGGGCTGGCTGACGGAACGCAGGGTGTCGGACAACTCGGTCACACGCTGGTTGAGGTTGTCGCCGAGTTCCTTGCCGGCCTGCTCGACCTGTTGGGACCAATTGCGCATGATCTCGGTGGTTTCGGACAGGTCCTGGACGCCGCGGGCTTGGCGCAGGCGGTAATTGCCCAGGATGCGGAATATCCGCCCGTAAAGGGCATCGATGGACGTGAGCTTGGCGCTGTAGTTGTCGAACAATTCGCGGCTTTCGGCCATTGTCCAGCGGTCGTCTTCGTGGACGAACTGGCGTCCGGTGTAGAGTTCGTAGGGCCGCATTTCGCCTTCCTGCAGAGGCTCGCCCTGGGCATTCAAGGGTTTCAGGTCCCAGTTGGACGTGGCGGGCAACGGCGTGAGCAGATTGGCGGTCTGGTACCGGCTGTGCTGGGTAACCCAGTCGGCCAGGGTCATGATGGATTCCTCGGTGTCGTAGGGTAGACCGATGATGGTCATGGCCACGACCGAGAAGCCTTTTTCGTTGAGGTGGACCAGATCCGTCTGCATCTGGCCGGGTTCCTGCCGCTTGCGAACCGCGGCGAGGCTTTCGGCGTTGTTGGACTCGACGCCGAGGTAGAGCATCTTGACGTTTGCGTCCAGGAGGGCGTCGGCCAATTCGTCGTCCTGACCGATCTCGGCGCGAGCCTGGCAGATCATGTTCATGGAGTCGGTGCGACCGGCCCAGCCCTGGAGACGCTCCAGGCGTTCGTTGCGGAACTTGACTGCCCGCAGCGGAGGCGTATGGAGGTCGTCAGAGATGAAGACGTTGAATTTGCCGTTGCGGCCAGTATGGATCAGGCCGTCGGCAGCGAGTTCTTCCAGTTGTTCGAGGCGGCGGAACTCGGTTTGCCGATCAATCAGGCGATAGCCCAGGAACTGCTGGATGACCTGGCAGTAGGAGCAGTTTTCGGTGCAGCCGCGCACGGTTTCGAGGACGCCGCCAGCCATGGGGTTTATGGGGGACAGGCCACGGATTGACCGGAAGTCCGGCAGTGGCACGAACTCGGGGGCAACCAAACCCTTCCGGCGGGTCTGGGTAACGTGCCCGTCACGCATGAACGAGATTCCGGCAACCCGCTCGAGGTATTGGTATTTGCGGTCATCGCGCCAGGTGAGCAGGATGTCGCAGAGCTGGCCGATGATGTCTTCGCCTTCGCGATTGACGATGGCGTCGAAGCCGCCCCGGGCGATGGCCTCTTCGGGCAGGGGGCTCATCTGAGGGCCGCCGCCGAGGATAACCAGTTCAGGGTGGAACTCCCGCGCCTGACGGGCGAGCTGGTAGGCTCGGGGTGTTTCGTTGATCAGGGAGGTGATCATCAAAACGTCGACGCCATCGAGGTCCTTGTCGGGGTCCATGTGGCCCAGGCGGTCTTCGAACCAGATATCGCGTTCGTAGACGTAGGGGCCCTCCCACTGGGCCAGCGCCCCAGAGAGGAACAGCATGCCCTGGCGGGGGATGGCAATGTATTCGAAGTTGCCACCGGCCGACGCGGGTTGGACCATCATCACCCGCCTG
Source organism: SAR202 cluster bacterium bin87 (assembly GCA_002238825.1). Classification (GTDB taxonomy): domain Bacteria; phylum Chloroflexota; class Dehalococcoidia; order Lucifugimonadales; family UBA3495; genus Bin87. The sequence continues at coordinate 308,446 of MPNC01000001.1, forward strand.
GTGCGGTCGCCCTGGAGCTGGATGGAAACCGGCGACTGGGTGGCGGGGGTCCCGTCGAATTTACTATCGAGCAGTTCAATAACGCTCATTTTAGCTCACGTACTCCATTGCCGCGGGACAGGAGCGGTTGTTACCGAGAGATTCTTCTGGATACTAGGCGTCATTATACAACATTGGCATTGTCGCCAACATTCATCACCAACCCTATGGGATGGAAATCAACGTCCCCGGAAATGTGGAACGATGTCTTTGGCAATCACCTCGAGGTGGCGGCGTCGATCCTCACGAGGCGCCGCGATGCTGAAAATTATGTACCGCGCGCCGGCGTCGATGTATTCTTCCAACCTTTCGATACACATCCGGGGGGTGCCCAACAGGCAGTAGCGGCGGACGATGTTGATGAACTCGCCGTCGTACAGGTATTGATTGCCGAGGGCCGCCGCTGCAGTGCGAGCCGCCTGTTCCTCGGTGGGCGCCAGCGTGATGTACGGGAAAAAGGCCCACTGGAAATCGGTGATGTCGCGGTTCTCCTCTTCGGCGAAGGCGGCGATCCGGGAAACGCTGTCGCGATACCGTTCGGGGCTGTAGAAATAGGGTAGCCAGCCGTCGCCGTAGCGGACGGCGCGACGCATGGCGGCATCCCGGCGGCCGGCGACCCAGATGGGCGGGTGCGGCTGCTGTTCGGGTTTGGGGTTGATGGCGGCTTCGTCCAGCGTGTAGTGGCGCCCCTGCAATGTCACCGAGTCCTCAGTCCAGAGGCGGCGCAGGGCATCGAGGCATTCATCGGTGCGGTGGCCGCGCCGGCGGATGTCGAGGCCGGCGTTCTCGTACTCCATGGGGAACTCGCCGCCCACGCCGACGCCCAGGGTGAGTCGGCCTCCGGAAGCGATGTCGAGAGTAGCCGTCATACGTGCCAGCATGAGCGGGTGGTAGAAGGGAGCCAGCGTTACGGAGGTGACGACACGCATCCGCTGAGTCGCGCCGGCGGCGACGGCGAGCAGTGGTAATGCCGCGTGGGTCGGGCCCGGGGGACGGCCGCGCATGAAGTGTTCGCCGGCCCCCATGTACTCGAAGCCGAGGTCCTCCATGAGGCGCGCCTGCTCAGCTGTGCGGCTGGCGGGAAGCGCCATGCTGGCCCCGAAGTGCAGGGCTTCTGGGTTGGCAGGTCTGTTTGCGGCAGTGGCCATGAACGAGCTTGCGGGTGGCGCGTGGTGGCGGATTTCAGAGTTGCCGGAACGTGAGAGGGCAGGTTGACCACCTGCCCTCGTGAATTCGTCGTTTGGATCGCGATCCGGCCAGATGGGTTATTCGTGAGCGGGATGGTACCAGTGGCTGTCGTAAAACATCAATGGGTTGGCGTCGTCGCCGCCGCTCCGCATCTCACGGACCTCGCCCACGTAGATCGTGTGGTCGCCGTAGACGTGCGAACCAACGATGTCGCAATTGAAGAACACCATGGAGCCGTCAAGCTCGGGCACGTCGTGAGCGCCCTTGGTGTACGAATAGTCCGGGTTGCCCTCCCGCTGTTCAGGCCGGCGGGCGAAGTAGCGGCCGAGCTCTTCCTGCTCTTCGCGCAGCACGTTGACGCCGATGCGCTTCTGTTCTTCCACGTAGCCGTAGGTGATGGTGTTATGGGCTACGCATACGAGAAGAGTCGGCGGATCCAGGCAAACCGATGTGAATGCATTGGCCGTCATGGCGTGGGGATCGCCCGAAGGGTCGAGGGTGGTGATAACCGTGACCCCAGTCGCAAACTTTGACATGGCCTGCCGAAACTCGTGTTGACTAACCACTGCGCGTGTACCCCCGGTTAGGTTGGCGATGATTATACCCGCCCAATATCACTAATGCCAGACGGTCAGCGACTCGGCCGCACGCACTTCGCCGGGGGCGGGGATATTTGCATGGATGCACAGGATTCGTGGGATACGAACAGATGCCGGTTGGTGGCCGCATGGAGGCGCAGATGCCGGAAACGGGCGTAAACGGGAACTGTACCTGGGCGTAGGGGTGGGCGCTACCGATTTGCCAAGAGGACCTGGGCGTCGGCGACGGCCGTCGTCTCGGGCCAGGGTTTGAACGCTTCGGCGATGAGAGACGGGTCGCTGAGCGTTGCGCTGGCATCGAGTTTCAGGACGGAATCGGGCGGTATGTGGCCTTCGAAGAGGTCAGGATGGGTGAGTTGGGCGAGCAGTTCCAGGCCGTCGACGACCCGGGGGCCGGGCCGGCTCAGAGTGCTGTGATCGATCAGGTAGACCTCGCCGGAACGAACGGCGGGCAGGTCGCTCCAGCCGGCCTGGGCGGCGAGCCAGGGAATTTCGCGCACGCTGCGGGAAAGATCGGAGGAGCACAGGTCGATGTAGAGCTTTTCGGGCTGCGCAGCTACGACTTCCGTCCACGGTATGCGCTCCGCGGGACAGCCGGGGGCGAAACGCTCGGGCAATCGGCCGCCAGCCCGCGCCAGCAGATCGGTCACCCAGTGACCGCCGATCACCAGCGGGTTGACGCCCTCGATGGAAAAAACCGCCGGACGGAAGTTGGCCCGTTCTACTTTGCGAGTAACCGCATCGATGCGCTGTTCCAGTCCAGATACCAGCGAGCGTGCGCGGTCCGGTACGGCACAGGAGGCGCCTGTCTCCAGGAAGCTGTCGAGAATCTCATCCAGGGTGCGCGGGTTGAGGTTAAGGACGGTGGGCGGCGCAGGTATCGGTTCAACGGCGCGCTGGACAGTCCCTGCGTCGATTTCGCAGAAGTAGCAAAGGTCCTGGGTGATGACGAGGTCCGGGGCGGCGGCCTGGAGCCAGTCGACATCGAGGTCGTAGGGGCTTTCGCCGTTGGACAGGATGCGGTGCATCTCCGCTTCGACTTCCTCGCTGGACATTACCGACGGATCGATGCGGCTGCGGCAGACCACACGTATGTTGGCGGCCTCCGCGGGATAGTCGCAAAGGTCGGTGACGCCGATGATCTGATCCTGCAAACCCAGGGCGAACAGGATTTCGGTGCCGCTGGGCAGCAACGAGCAAATGCGCATGATCAGGTTGCCTTTATGTCCGGAGGGTAGGCTGGCGATTGTTTGGACGGTATCACGTCCGCATTTTTCGATTCGGCGGGTACGACGCGGATCGCAGCAATGACTTGTGGACGCGATGGTCGAGGCGCTTGATGCCGCAGGATACGGAAAAACCGGGTTTGATACCCCGGCGGCGGCATTGTAGCATAGGGCTGGGATTAGATAACGAACATGAGAACTCGAGTGCGGGCCGGGAGGGCAGGACATTGCGTGGTGCGCTCGTCGTCTCGATGATATGCGTATACCGGAACGTGAGGGGCGTACAGAATTGGGGTTGGAACGCGCCACCAGGCTCGGAAACGAGGCAGGGATAATGACGTGTTCGGCGAAATAAACGATCGCGACTGAACGGTCTCAAGAGTTCATAAGGCCACTATGAGCGTCTACAGCTACGGCACCTTGCCCGAGTCGGCAACGGGAGCGGCAACCTGGGGAAAGTGGTCGCTGGCGCGACTGAACGCGTACAGCTTCGGGCTGGCCGGGTTCGTGTTGGCCATGGACACGGTGGTGCTGCCGATCCTGGTGCTGGACGTGGCGCCGGAGGCAGCGAAGAACACGCTGCTGGGGATGCTGGGACTGGCCGGGATGCTGGCGGCGGCGCTGGTGCAGGTGCCGGTGGGATGGGCGAGCGACCGGACGCGCTCGAGGCTGGGTCGGCGTCTGCCCTACATGCTGTGGGCCTGCGTGTGCATCCCGGTGGCCCTGATCGCGCTGGCCACGCCGCTCACCTACGGGAGCCTTCTGGTGGTGTGGCTATTTATCCAGATCAATTCGGGCATCGCGTATTCGCCTTACCTGGCCAGCATTCGCGAACTGGTACCCAGCAACCGCTTGGGAGTAGCCGCGTCGATGAAGACGCTGCTGGAGGCGCTGGGCGGAGCCAGCATCCTGTGCCTGGCGGCGTTGATGGTGGGACACTACTCGCGCCCGGACCATGCGTACTGGCTGTGGGCTGCCCTGGGGTTGTTCGCGGTGGCGATATTGGCGACCGCGGCGATTAGCTCGACAACCATCTACCGGCGAATGCGGGATGGCGGCGGCGCGGCGACGGCGGCGTTTCACCGGGCTGCGATGGCGTTTCCGGAAACTACCAGCATGGCGCGGCTGCATCGGGACCTGCCGTGGTTCGTAGCATCGAGGGCGGCGTTCCTGGCGGCGGTGGTGATCTTCACAACCTATGGGTTGTTTTTCCTGCGGGACAAGGTGCAGGTGGACAACCCGGCGCAGGCCCTGGGGGTTGCCATCATCGGAATTGGCGGGATGCTGGTGCTGACCACTTACCCGTCGGGATGGCTGTCGGACCGGATCGGGCGCAAACCGGTGCTCGCAGTGGGCACGGTGATTGCCGTGGTGTTGACAATCGTCATGATGTGGGTGAGCACCTACCTGTTGGCCGTGGTTGTGGCCAGCGTGATCGGAGGCGCGGTTGGGATCATCCTGACCACGCACTGGGCGCTGGCCAACGACCTCGGCACGCCGGGCCGGGAAGCGCAGCACATGGGCGTGGTGAATCTGGGCACGTTGATCGGAGCGGCGGGGGCCAAAGCCATCGGTCCGCTGCCGGACCTGGTCTCAGTGTGGTTTGGCCCGGGATACGGGTACACGGCGCTGCTTGGGGCCAGCGCCCTGCTGTTCATCATCGGGGCGTTGCTGCTCATCCGGGTGAACGTCGAGCGCCCGGGGGCCGCTCCGGATCCCGGATCAACTCCGGAATGACGAAAAGGCGGACGGGTCGGGTCGTCGGGACTTCAGCCCGGCCGGCGGCGGTGGGTTTCACGGACGAAGATCAGCAGTCCGATGCCGGATGCGGCCAGAACGGCGGCGTCGATCCACAGTGACCAGGAGAAGCTGGTCACGTCGGCAATGGCGCCCAGGACCAGGGCTCCCATGACCGTGCCAATGCCGCCGAAGGTGCGGAGCAGGCCAATGGTGATGCCCTCCAAACCGGGAGGTGCGATGTCGGCGAAGAACACGGTGCCGGCGGGACTGCCGAGGCCTTCGCCCATGCCGAGCAGGACTCCGGACAACATCAACTGCCACAGGTTTCCCGCCCAAATGAAGGCGGCTATGCCCAGGGTCATCAGGATGATCGCCGGAAGAATGGGCACTTTGCGTCCAAACCGGTCGGAGAGGTATCCGGACGCCAGCGTGGTGAAGAACTGGGGGAAGTGGGTGACGCTGATCCAGAGGCCGAGGTGATCGGGGCCGAATCCCTTCTGGCGTCCGAACAGCGGCATCACGCTGAACCGCGCGCCCTGGCGGTTGGCGACTATCATCAGCGCGAATATTCCGACGAGCATGAAGGCCGGGTTGAAGATCAGCCGCCGAATCGCGTCGCGGCGATTGGTCGGCTCCGGAGGCGCGCCCGGATCTGCACCCTGGGATGCCTGGGCCCGGGGCGTTGCGCGACGACGCGTCGCGCCCTCGGCGGCGAGTTGTTCTCGCCAGCGCGACTCGGGCAAAGCGACGATGATCACAACCAATGACGCGGCCATCAGAATGGCCTGGACGTACAGTGGAACGCGCAGGCCATACAGGCTGGCGAGGTAGCCGCCCAGCAGGGGCCCAAGGGTCTGCCCGGCTAAAATACTCAGTTCCTGGAGGCTGAGCAGCCGCCCGCGCGTTTCGGGCGTGGCCTCGTCGCGCAGGTAACTCGTGGCCACGGTGAGGAAGATGCTGCCGCCGAACCCGGAAACGAAACGCCATCCGGTCAGCCAGGCGTAGCTGAACGAAACGGAGACGAGCGCCGCGCCTACCAGGTTGATGGCCGACCCGAGCGCCAGAACGGGGCGGCGTCCGTAGCGCTGCGCGAGGTAACCGGCGGGGACGCTGGTGACCAGTCGGCCCAGGCCGAAGAAAAACCCGACGGCGATCCCAACCTCGGTGGCGGACACACCGTACTCGCGTTCCAGGAACAGGGGCAACACGGGCGAGATCGCCCCCATGCCGAAGCTGTTCAGCGCGACGACGGCGCAGAGGAGGGCGACGCTATGGTAGCGGCCCCGGCGTCCCAGGGCGGACCGCATGGAACCGGGGATCACCGGGTGGCTTGCTCGTTGGGGTTGGGAGTCGGGCGCGTAACTTCCCGGATGCGCTTGACGATGCGGAAGCGTGGGGTCATGACGTAGTGGCCGCAGGTCTGGCAGCGGAGGCCGATATCGCCTCCCACGCGATTGACGACCCACTGGTACCCGCCGCAGGGGTGGGGCTTTTTCAGGCGAACGATGTCGCCGGGTTTGAGGTCGGCAACATCGACCATCACGTCCAGCCCAACCCCAGGTCGTCGAGGGTGGCGTTGATTTCGTCGCGCATCCCGGAGGCGACGCGCCGGGCCGCAGCGGCGTAGTCAGCGCCCGAAGAGGCGTAGATCACGGAGCGGGAGGCATTGATCACGGCCAACCGCCCGCTGGCGTCCACGCCGCAGCGAACGGAGTCGGCCAAGTCGCCGCCCTGGGTCCCGACGCCGGGAATCAGGAGAGGAATATCCGGGCAGATGCCCCGGATGTCAGCCAGTTGCTGGGGAGCGGTGGCGCCGACGACCAGGCCGAGGTTGCCCTGAGACGCGCGCTGCTGGGACCGTCGGGCCAGGCGCAGATAAACGGGCTGCGTCAGGTTACCGACGCCCTCAACCGGGAGGTCCTGGATGTCTGCCGCGCCGCGATTGGAGCCGCGACACCAGATGAAGGCGCCTTTGCCGGGATTGTTCAGCCAGGGCTCGACGGTATCCATGCCGCCCCAGGGATTTACGGTCACGGCGTCGAAGCCCCACACGTCGAACATGGCGGTGGCATAGGCGGCGGCGCTGGAGTCGATGTCGCCGCGCTTGCAGTCTCCGATGATGATGCAGTGGGGGGCGTCTTCGCGAATGTGCTGGATGGTCTTCTCGAGAGCCTTGTAGCCAGGCAGGCCCAGCGCCTCGTAGAAGGCGAGGTTGGGTTTATACGCGCAGACCAAATCCGCGGTGGCGGATATGATGGACCGGTTGAACTCGACCGTGCCGGCGACGGGAAGGCGGGCGGGATCAGGGTCGAGGCCGACGCAGAGGAGGCTTTGGGTGGTCTCGCTGGAGGCGCGGAGGCGTTCGGTGAATGTAGACATGGGGCACCAATTATTCTCGGGCGTGAAAGAGTTATGAGTGCCATATTATAGACTTGGCGCGGCTGGAGTGTCACATATACGCGCGTGGCCGCAACTGTTCAGAGTTGCTGGGGAGGTGTCATTGCGAGCGCAGCGCGGCAATCTCGCTGGTGCCGGGGGGTCCTTCAGGGCAGACGTTGCTGCTGCGATATCGAGATTGCCACGGCGCAAGCGCCTCGCAATGACAACCTCCTGAAATCTGAACAGTTGCGCGTGGCCGCGTGCTTTCGCATCCGGGAATCGCGAAAAACAGGATTATGAGGATTTCCCTAGTTGGGCGGGCTGGTGCGACGGATCCGATCCGGCGGATCGGTAAATATCGACAATCTGGCTTCGGACGTCTGCGGGTGCCACCCACAATTGTTCATACTGGAGGAGAGAGTCTGGCGGCAATATCGTCATGCCGGCGAAAACCGGTGACCAGGCGATCTATACCCGGCTCGCGCCAGCTGGTTGTGGGGACCTCTGGGTTCCTGCTTTCGCAGGAACGACGTGCTGATCACCAAAAAGCGCGCCAACACCAGACACGTACCGGCAAACTGGGTACAGGTGACGGGAGCAGGCGTTCTTGACACTCCGCAATGGGCTTTCCTACACTGCCGGAAGATTGAAGACTGGACTCAGCAGGAGGTCATCCACGATGACAACTGGCCGATTTACGCATCCGCATCTCCACGTCACCGCCGCGATGGTGGACGCTGCCCGGCGTTGGGTCGCGAGCCTGGACGGCGACCAGCGGGCCAAGGCGACGTACCACTACATGGATGGCGAGCGCCTATTCTGGTACTACCCGCCGCTGAACCGGCATGGGCTGCCGCTGCGCGACATGAACGAACAGCAGCGCGGCTACGCGATGGAATTGCTGGCGACAGGCCTGACCGATGAAACGAACCAGCAGGCGCGGTCGATCATCGAGCATGAGCTGGTGCTGGGTCCGCTGGAAGCCGAGTGGGGACAAATCACGTGGCCGCGGGATCCGGAACTGTACTACTGGACGGTTTTCGGCGAACCGGGCCGCCACGACCCGTGGGGCTGGCGGGTGGAAGGGCACCACCTGTCGCTGCACTACAGCGTCTGGGGGGACCAGGTCATCGCCGTGACGCCGTTCTTCCTGGGCGCCAACCCCGCCGAAGTTCGCAAGGGGCCAAAGGAAGGGCTGCGGATCCTGGGGCGCCGTGAGGACCTGGCCATCGAGTTGATCGGGTCGCTGGATGCGGGGCAGCGGAGCAAGGCGGTGATCCACGACAAGGCTCCGTGGGACATCCTGGGCTACAACAGCAGCAAGCAGGCCATCCACGATGAGGAAGGGCTGGCCGGTCACGAGTTGAACGGCACCCAGCGGGAAATGCTGATGGCGCTGATCGGGGAGTACGTGAACGGTGTCCCCGCTCCGGTAGCGGAGCAGCGGCTGGCGACGATCCGCGACACGGGGCTGGACGACTACCGGCTGGTATGGGCCGGCGGGCTTGATCGCAGCCGGGACCATTACTATCGCATCCACGGCGGGCAGTTCATCGTTGAGTTCGACAACGTCCAGAACGAGGCCAACCACATCCACTCAGTGTGGCGGGAAGTTGACAACGACTTCGCGCAGGACGTGCTGCGGGACCACCGGATGCTGTATCACATCCTGTGATCCAATCCCCAACAGCAAAGAAACGAAAGGGGCCGCAGTCTGCGGCCCCATTTTCCGTAAGTTGGCGCGGATCGATACTTAGCTGTCTTCGCCGATTTTGAGGAGGCTGAGGAAGGCTTCCTGGGGAACTTCGACACGGCCGACGCGCTTCATTCGCTTCTTCCCTTCCTTCTGTTTTTCGAGAAGCTTGCGCTTGCGGGTGATGTCGCCGCCGTAACACTTTGAGAGCACGTCCTTGCGCATGGCGCGGACGGTCTCGCGGGCGACGATGCGGGAGCCGATGGCGGCCTGAATGGGCACCTCGAACATCTGGCGCGGTATGGTGGAACGGAGCTTTTCGACGATGCTGCGACCCTGGACCACGGCATTGTCGCGGTGGCTGATCATGCTCAGGGCTTCCACCGGCGTCTGGTTGACCAGGATGTCGATGCGGACCAACGGCGCGGCGCGATAGCCCTCGAAGGTGTAGTCGAGGGAGGCATAGCCCTGGGTGCGCGATTTGAGCTGGTTGTAGAAGTCGGCCAGCATCTCACCCAGCGGCATCGTATACTCCATGACCACTCGGTTCTGACCGTCGGCGTCGGCGGAAGCCGAGTCGCCGTTCGACGCCCCGCTGCCCTGCATGTATTCCATGCGGCGGAACTCGGAACGGCGGGTGTGCATCAGTTCCATGATCGCGCCAACGGCGCGGCTGGGCGCGACGATGGTGACGCCGAGGATGGGTTCGCGGATCTCCGAGGTGGAATTCGGTGGTGGCAGCCGCGACGGATTGTCGATGAGAATGACTTCGCCGTTGGTGAGGAGGACTTCGTAGGCGACACTGGGGGCGGTGACGATGAGGTCGAGGTCGTATTCGCGCTCGAGGCGCTCCTGGACGATCTCAAGGTGGACGAGGCCGAGAAAGCCACAGCGGAAACCGAAACCGAGGGCGCCACTGTTTTCGGGCTCGATGGTCAGCGAGGCGTCGTTGAGCTTGAGCTTTTCCAGGGCGGCGCGCAGGCGGGTGTAGTCCTCGCCGTCGGACGGATAGAGGCCGGCAAAGACCATGGACTTGAGCTCAACGTAGCCGGGGAGCGGCTCATCTGCGGGATCGGCATTGTTGGTGAGGGTGTCGCCGACGGCGCACTCCTGGACGTCCTTGAAACCGGTGGCGACGTAGCCGACCTGGCCGGCCTGAAGGGAGCCGGTGGGTGTCGGTTCGGGGGCGAAGACGCCGACCTCCATAATCTCGACGGAGCGGCCGGATGACATGACCCGCAGTCGGTCGTTGTGGGTGATACTGCCGTCCTCAACGCGGACGTAGGCGATGATGCCCTTATAGGTGTTGTAGTTCGAGTCGAACACGAGGGCGCGGAAGGGCGCGTCGTCGACACCCTTGGGTCCAGGAACACGCTCGACGATGGCATCGAGGAGTTCGCGGCAGCCAAGGCCGTCCTTGGCGGAGACGAACATGACCTCGTCGCGGCGGAAGCCGAAGATCTGCTCCATTTCGGCGGCGACGCGGTCCGGCTCGGCGGAGGGCAGGTCGACCTTGTTGATGACCGGGATCATCTCGAGGTCATATTCCAACGCCAGCATGGTGTTGGCGATGGTTTGGGCCTCGACGCCCTGGGTGGCGTCAACGACCAGGAGCGCGCCTTCGCAGGCGGCAAGTGCCCGTGACACCTCGTAGGAGAAGTCGACGTGGCCGGGGGTATCGATTAGGTTCAGCTGGTAATCGGTGCCATCGGGAGTGCGGTGGGTCATGTTCACCGCCTTGCCCTTGATGGTGATGCCGCGTTCGCGCTCCAACTCCATCTGGTCGAGGAACTGCGCCTTCATGTCCTGAGGACGTACGGTTCCCGTGATTTCGAGGAGGCGGTCGGCCAGGGTGGACTTACCGTGGTCGATATGGGCGATGATGCAAAAATTGCGGATGTGTTGCTGATCCATGACAACAGTCATGGTAGCACGGGCGCAATCGGAGCGGCAATTGGAATGACGAGCTCCCTGGGCTAAGCCGTGACCCGTTCGACAGCGTTCGGATTACGGAGGGGGATAACGAAGATGATGAAGGCGGTGATGAGGGTGAGGATGCCGGCATAGTAGTACACGGTGCCGTAGCTGCCCCAATAGTCGATGATGAAAGAAGCCAGGAACGGGGAGCCGATCCCGATGACGCCGTTTATGCCGAAGAGGAGGCCGATGGCGGTGGCCTCGGTGCCCTGGCCCACGTAGTCCAATACGGAGGCCTGGATGATCTGGTGCAGGGCGAAGCTGAAGAGGCCGAGTCCGGCCATGATGGGGATGAGGAGGAGGCTAGAGCCGACGCTGACCACAGCCAGCGAAAGGAGCGCGGCGGCGACGAAACCGGGGGCCAGAACCGCCTTGCGTCCGAACTTGTCGGACATCCAGCCCAGCACTGGTGCGGAGATGATGCCCATGCCCGTCAGGAGGGCGTAGTAGACGCCAGCCTCAAGGGTGCTCATGCCGAGGGTCTCGCGCAGGTAGAAGGGCGTCCAGTTGAACAGCGCGTTCAGTCCGATGCCCCGGAGGAGTGCGGCGAAGATCAGGGCCATGACCACGGGGTTCTTGAGCAGGGCGCCAGCGCTGACGAACTGCTCGCCGAGACTCCGGACACGTATGCCGTCGTCCTCGCGCCCGAGACCGCGCAAAGACCACCAGACGAAAAAGGCCATGAACACGGCGAGTCCGGCGTAAATGAAGAAGACGTGCCGCCAGATGATAAAGCTTGCCCCCAGCAACGCGCCGGCGATGATGGGCCCGCTGACGTTGCCCAGGTTGGAGCCAAACCCATGCATTGAGATCGCGAATCCGCGACGGTCCGGGAACCGCTGGGAGATGGCGGCCGCAGACGGCAGATGCCACAAGGATCCCGGCATGGACATGAAGAACACGACCACTACCAGGAGCGCAAACGTGGGTGAGCCTCCGATGGCGGCGAAGGTTATAGCGTGGCCCAGCATGCACGCCGTGAGGATGATGCCCCAATAGGACTTGAGGCGGTCAATGAAGGGGCCACCGCCGAGGCTGGTGGCGCTGGAGCCGCCCTGGCGCACCGCGAAGAGGGTGGCGGTCCGGACGGTGCCCAGCCCCATCGCCGCAGCGATTTCCGTGATCAGCAGGGGGAAGCCCTGGTCGAACATGTGGGACAGGCCGTGACCCACCGAGAGGCTGCCGAGAACAAACGCGCGGTTGTTTTTGGTGTTGGGGACCTGGGGTGCTACCGGAGCTGCGGTGGTCAAAGAGCCTCCACTGCGCCATTCCATGGCGTGGGGCGATTGTAGCGGGGAGGTTGGGGGTGGGGCAAGGATGGCGGGGCGCGGCGGCAACAGGTGGATGCTGGCAGCACTAACGGAATCGATTTGCGTGCCATCAGCTGTGCGACCTGTGCGGTCGATTGATGCTACAATGCGCGGCAGATTTTTGCCGCCGGGCGGACGTTGCCGCCCACTTTGAGGAGTGATCAGTGCCTACCTATGTTGATCCGTCCGCCTGCAACGCCTGCGCCGGCGTACATGGCGGCCCCCAGTGTGTGTACATCTGTCCGAACGATCTGATGGTCCTGGACGCCATGGTTGACAAGGGCAGCAATCAGGAGCCGGACATGTGCTCCGAGTGCTATGCCTGCGTGAAACTCTGCCCCGAGAACGCCATTCACGTGCGCGGTTACGCCGACTTCGTGCCGTTGGGCGCCGAGGTGCAGCCGCATTACGAAGGCCAGGACATCGTCTGGGACGTCACGTTCCGCGACGGGCGTACGGAACATTTCCGGTTCGCTTCGCGCTCGACGCCGTGGGGGAGCATCGACCCGTACGCCACGGTGCGACCGGCGGACGCGGATGCGCTGCGCACTCAGGTTCTGTTTGGGGAGCCCGAGTATCTGATGCTGCCCGAGGAGAGCGCGTAGCGACTCCTCCCGCGAAATCCCTGGTACGTTGGGCCGGCTCCGCACTTGCAGAGCCGGCTTTTATTGTTTCTGGCGCCGTCGGATTCCGTCTCAAGGCCGGAATCACGAGCGATTGCTTGGATCGTGACGGAGTCACCGTGACTGGCAACCACGCGCGGTTGCCGGGCTGATCCTCGATGGTGACGCCGTTACAATACGGGGATATCACGGCAACGCGCAGCACGGTCGAAAAACCGCTGTCGCCAATCTGCGCAGGCCCATGTGTTGATGGTGGCAACGAAGGACTATCGTTCCGCATTCATCAGCGACACGCATCTCCGAATCAAAGGATCAAAAGCAACGCAACTGGCAGAATTTGTCGACAACCGCCACAGTGATCGACTGTATCCGATGGGCGACCTTCTCGAAGAATGAAGGGCGGGCAGCCGCCGGCGGATGATCCAGCCAGTTACGAACTGCTCCGTGGCTGGCGGGCCCGGATGGCGAAGGCTATAGCCGCTGCAGCCGCAGTACACGCACCGATACGAAAGACGTCGCGGTAGGCCAGCAGGAAGGCCGCCTCCGGGGAACGGCTGCCGGCGTACAGGTCGCTGAGAGCGGAGAAGACCGCGCCGACGATGGCGACGCATAGAACGGTTCCGGAGGCTTGGGCGAGGGACATCGCGCCCGACGCGGTGCCGTAGCGCTCCGCCGGGACGGTGCCCAGCATCAGTGCGTAGGCGGCGGACTGGTACCAGCCCACGCCGAGTCCCACCGCGGCGATCCCGACGGCGGGATGCCAGCCGGCGGAGTTCCCATCCAGCATCGACATGGCGGAGAGGCCCACGGCGGACATGAGCAGGCCGGCCGCGCCTACCGGGCGCACGCCCCAGCGGTCGCAGAGCCAGCCGCCAACTGGTGACGAGAGGATGTTGGAAGTGGACATGACGGCCAGCATGATGCCCAGCGTCACCGGCCCACGGCCCAGGGCGTCCGTGATGTAGAACGGGAAGATGAACCAGATGACGAACTGCGAAAAATGGCCCAGAAACATGGCGCTGACGGCGGTCTGGAATCCCGACAACCTGACCAGCGCTCCGGGCAGCACCGGGGACTCGGCGGATCGCTCGACACGGATCAGGGCAACAAGTATCGGTGGGGAGGCGGCAAGGAGGGCAAGCACAGGCCAGGACGTCCAGCCGATGGCCTGGCCCAGGCGGAGACCGATCATGAGACACAGCAAGAGCGAGAGGACTAGGGCGGAGCCGGGCAGGTCGAACCGGGGCTTCTCGGCGCCGTTGGTCTGGTTTCCCAGCGTTTGCGGTATGGAGAAGAGCCCGACCACCAGGGCGAGGCCGGCCAGGGGCAGCCGGCCCGCAAATACCGCCGGCCAATCGAACAGGTGGACCAGTGGTCCGGCGGCAAGGGTGGAAGTGACCATGCCAAGGGCGAGGCTGGCCGAGGTGAATCCCATGGACAGGCCGCGGCGATGCTCCGGGAAGACCGAGGCGGCGATGGCCGGCGCCGTGCTGTAGAGGCAGCCGGTGCCCAGGGCCTGGAGGACGCGGAACCCGACCAGCACCTCGAGGGTCGGGGAGAGGGACAGGCAAACCATGGACACCAGGTAGGTGGTGGTGCCGAACAGGTACACGAGCCGGAGGCCGAAACGGTCGGCGAAGGCTCCGGAACCCAGCGCGAGGCCGGCGCGAGTGGCGATGAAGACGACTATCACCCATTGGACCGAGGCCAGGTCGGTCTCGAATGCGTCGCGCATGGCCGGCAGGCCGACGTTGACCGCGAAGTCGAGGGAGGCCAGGACCATGCCCAGCGCGGCCGCGGATGCCAGCAGGATGGTGCGCCACGTGATCCGACCGGGCATCGCAGGCGCGTTGGTGTCGGATTCTGCCGGCATGGCGGTTGATTTTACGCCATGCGGGACGCATGTGTAGGGAGGCGGCCGCGCTGGAGAAGTCCTCTGACCAAGAGGCAACCCTCGCTGGCCGCTCCAAATCGAGCGTATCAGAGGTGGCTGATCGCGGGACGCCGACGCGGAACGTCAGGTCAGGTTGGCGATCTACGAAATCAACAACGGGACGAATTCGTGAACGTGATGATGATCCGTTGTCCGCAGTGGCAGAAGGTCGGGTAGTCTGGAACGAAAGCGAAGCAATCCTCGCACCAATACGCCCGGTTCTCGAAATCGCAGCCGTCCGGCGTGCAATAGTTGCAATTGTGCGAGCATCGCAACTCGGCGCAACGACACTCTCTGACATCGTCGACCAACTCTGCGATGCGATCCTGCATCGCCACAGGGTCGGACTCGATTTGCGCTGCCAACTTCCTAGCGAGTTGCGCCACCAAGGCCGGCAGGTCCGCGTCGGTGGCCTGCCGGATCAGGTCGGTGTCTTCGATTTCCAACTCGTACATGGAGTGTCACGCCAGCCCGTGCTCGGCGAGGACGGGGCGGATCGCTTCGACGAGGGGCGGCAGGTACTCGTTCCAGTCGCCCACGATGCCGTAGTCGGCGGCGCGGAAGATGGCCGCGCGGTGGTTGCGGTTGATGGCGAGAATCACGCCGGCCTTCTGGATGCCCACGGTATGGTTGAACGCGCCGCGGATGCCGACGGCGAGATACACTTGGGGGGCGATGGTGCGGCCGCTGATACCCACCTGAATGTGATGGGGAAGCCAGCCCGAGTGCACGACGTTGCGGGTGGTGCAGATGGACGCGCCGATGCTGGAAGCCAGTTGCTGAGCCGCCGCGACGCTCTCTTCGCCGATGCCCATGCCGAGGCCCACGACGACTTCAGCGGATGTGAGTTCCAGCGCCCCGTGCTCTTCGGAGACGTGCTCACTGACGAGGGTGACGTCGACGTCGTCGGTGGGAGAAGATTGGACGGTCTCGACGACGGCGGTTGCGCCGGCTTCGGGTGTGCCGGGAGACAGCACGCCCGGGCGGAGGGTGACCAGGTTGGGAAGGGTCTTCGAGAGGATGGGCGCGACGACGTTGCCGCCGAGGGCCGGCTTGAGCTGCACCAACTGGCCGGCATCGTTGATCTCGAGGTCGATGGCGTCCCCGGTTAGGCCGAGCCCGCGGCGGGCCGCGATGCGAGCGGCCAGGTCGCGGCCATCGGCGGTGGCGGCGAACAGGATGGCGTAGGGTGGTTGATCGCCGATTGCGTCGGAGAGCGCGCGTGACACGCCCCGGCCGCAGAGGATACCCAGGTTGGTGGTGTCCAAGTTGAGGACGCGGTCGGCGCCGGCTTCCGCCAGCTGGGTGGTGACATCTGCCGACGGCTGGCCATCCTGGATGACGACGGCGACGACTTCGCTCTGGGTGATGGGGGTGAGGGCGCGGGCCTTGCCGAGCATTTCCAGGGTGACCTGGCGCACGCCGTCTGCGGCCAGTTCGGCGACCACCCAGATGCTGCGGTCGCCGCCCGTGTAGCGGGGCAGGATGGTGTCGGCGGAATTTGAACCGGCATCCGCGGACAGGGTGGCCAGCCGGTCACGGAGCATATCGGCGACCTGGCGGGCTGCGTCCTCGGGGGTCTCGTCGCGGATGACGACGGCGAGACGGTCCGGCTCGACGAGGCGGATGTCCTCGACCCAGGTTGGTGAGCCGTCGAGGCCGAACAGGGAGAGGTCGTCGGTCAGGTCGGCGCAGGTGAGTTGCTCGATGCTGCGTTCCTGGGCCTCGGTCATCTCGTCGCGGCCGGGATAGCGTTCCTGGCCGGCGCCCTCCGTGACGCAGACCACGGCAGGCAGCGGGCATTCGATGACCTGGTAACCCTCGTCGGTGGCGCGTTCGGCGACGATGCGATTGCCGGCACGGTCCACGTCCAGTTTGCGAACGTTGCTGATGTGAGGCAGGCCCATCAACTCGGCCACCTCCGGGCCAACCTGGCCGGTCTCAGCGTCGCTGCTGTTGCGGCCGCACACGATCAGGTCAGGCGACTCGCGCTGGAGGGCCAACGCCAGGGCCTGGGCGGTGGCCAGGGTGTCGCTGCCGGCCAGGGCGCGGTCGGAGAGGAGGATGCCGCGGTCGGCGCCCAGGGCGTAGCACTGGGTCAGGCCCTCGGCGGCGTTGGGCGGGCCCATGGACAGGGCGATGACGGAGTCATCTGAGCCGTCCTTGAGGTCGACGGCCATGTTGATGCCGAGCAGGTCGAAGGGGTTGATCTCGGACGGGACACCCTCGCGCTGGATTACCTTGTTCTCGTAGTCGAACTCAATGCGGGAGACGACGGGGACGAACTTGACGCAGACCGCGATTTTCATCGGAATTGGGCTCCTTGGCGACTATTTAGGATTGGCGGCGCTCAACCGGCTGCGGATTCGTGCATCGAGATTCTGAAGAGCGTCGCTGATTGACACGGCAAACCGATCGGGTTGACGGAGTTGACGGTGCGCCTCGGGCAGCCGGGAGAGTCCGTCGGCCACGCGCTGGCGGGCGTCGGCGACGTCGCTGGACGGAATGACGCGACGGCCGTCCTGCATCGCCAGGGCTAATATCGGTTCTCCCGACGACGGGGTCTCGGTGGACAACCCGATGACGTCGGCGGACATCATGCCATGAGGGTCATATTGTCGGAATACCTGCTTGGCGGCAGCCAGAGATGCTTTGCCCTCGCTGAGCTTCATCACCGGCCGGCCGTTGTAATTGACCATCTTGTAGACGATTTCACAGGACGGGGCGTCGGCGGAGACGCCGACACGGGTGCCCACGCCGAACATGTCGATGGGCGCGCCCGCCGAGACGAGGCGGTCGATGGCGTATTCGTCGAGGCCACCGCTGGCCACGATGCGGACGTAGTCAAGGCCGGCGTCGTTTAGGATGCGCCGCACCTGGCGGCTGAGCGCGTCGAAGTCGCCGGAGTCCAGGCGGACACCGGTGAGTCGGTGGCCGTCGCTCTCCATCTCGCGGGCGACCTCGACTGCGGCGTGTGCGCCCCCGACGGTGTCGTAGGTGTCGAGCAGTAGGATGCTGCGGTCGGGGAACATGCGGGAGTAGGCGCGGAAGGCGTCGATCTCGTCATCGAAACTGGTGATGTAGGAATGGGCCATGGTGCCGGTGGGCGGGATGCCGTAGCGGCGGGCGGCGAGGACGTTGCTGGTCGCTCCAAATCCGGCGATGTAGGACGCCCGGGCCATCTTCAGGCTAGCCTCGGCACCGTGGGTGCGGCGGGCGGCGAAGTCGGCGATGGGCCGGCCCTGGGCAGCATCAACGCAGCGAGCGGACTTGGTGGCCAGCAGGGTCTGGTACTGGACCTGGTTCATGACGATGGTTTCGGCCAACTGGGCGGCAATTATCGGGCCCGTGACCTCCAGGACTGGCTCATTGGCGAAGAACAGACTGCCCTCCGGCATGGCGCGAACGCTGCCGCTAAAGCGAAAATCTCGCAGGTGATCGAGAAAATCCGCGGTGAAGATGCCAGTGCTACGGAGGTACTCGATGCTGTCAGTGTCGAAGGACAGTGCTTCCAGGCAGTCCAGGGCGTCGTCAACCCCGGCGACCACCAGATACCCCCGGTCCGGCGGGTACTCGCGCACGTACAGACTGAAAGTGGCCTCGCTGTTGATGCCCTCAGCGAAATACGACTGGGCCATGGTCAGCTCGTAGAGATCGGTCAGGAGACCGATTTCGCCGGCGGGCAACGGCAGGTATGGAGGCTGGCTGGACAGGGTCATGGGCGGGGATCGCTTCGCGCCGCAACGCGGCGTCCGTGCGGGATGCTGGCATTATCGGGCGGGGAGTCGGGGAGAGTCAAACGGGTCGCCAACGAGCGCGACGCCAGTGATCCGTATGGTATATTTATGCGGCATTTTTGCCGAATATCATCGCCCTGCAGGAGCGCTTTACGATGCCCGCCAGCGCAGATATCACCGCCATTCCGAACGGTACCATCACGTCGCCGCAGGGGTTTTCCGCCGGCGGCGTATTCATCGGCCTCAAGACGCGAGGCGAGGACAAGTTGGACCTGGCCATGCTGGTCTCCGACAGTCCCTGCTCAATCGGTGGGGTGTTCACGACGTCAGCGATACGGTCGGCGACGGTGGACCTGGACCGGGAACGCGTGGCACGCGGGCAGGCCCGGGCGCTGATCGTCAACGCGGGGATCGCCAATACGTGCGTGGGCGCGCAGGGCTACAAGGACGCTGAGGAGATGACGCGGCTGGCGGCGGAAAAGCTGGGCCTGACCGCCGAAGACGTGCTGGTTTGCAGCACCGGCGTCATTGGAGTCGAACTGCCCATGTCGTTGATCCGGTCCGGCGTGACGGAGATTGCGCTGGATGACGACGGCGGGCCCGAACTGGCGCGCGCGATGATGACGACGGACACGCATCCCAAGGAAACGGCGGTGTCTTTCACCGCGTCGACCGGGCAGACGATTACCATCGGCGGAGTGGCCAAGGGGTCCGGAATGATCAACCCCAACATGGCGACGATGCTCTCGTTCGCCGCCACGGACGCGGCAGTGGACCCCGGGTTCCTGCAGATGACAGTCAAGGCGGTTGCCGACGAAACCTACAACATGCTGACCGTGGACGGAGACAGCAGCACCAACGATACCTTCCTGGCGTTCGCCAACGGTCGGGCGGGCAATCCCGTCATTGACGACCGCTCTCCGGATGCAGAGGCATTCGCGGCCGCGCTGCACCAGGTGTGCGCGAACCTGACCCGGATGCTGGCGCGGGACGGTGAAGGGGCCACGCGGCTGCTGACCGTGCAGGTGGACGGGGCCAAGGATGCGATAGACGCGCGCAAGGCTGCGTTGACCATCGCGGGGAGTCCGTTGGTCAAGTCGGCGGTGTACGGAGCAGACCCCAACTGGGGCCGGCTGATGATGGCGCTGGGCCGCAGTGGAGCGGAGGCGGTGGAGGAGAAGGTTGACCTGTTCGTCAACGGAGTTTGCATCATGGAGGCGGGAACGCCGATACCGTTCCACCGGGATGCGGTGGTGGCGTTGATGTCCGGCGAGCAGGTGGACTTCCGAGTCAGCCTCAACCTGGCGGCCGGGGAGGCGACGGCATACGGCTGCGACCTCACCGAGCAGTACGTAATCATCAACAGCGCGTACACGACCTAGTCGGCAACTGCGCCATCGGCCGGCGCCGGTCGCGGGCTGTACTGATCCCACCACCTTACGCCGCAGGGTGAGGAACGCTGACGTGTCACAACAGTTCGCGGAGCCGCCCATCGTGGTCAAGATCGGCGGGAGCACCCTGGGCGGAAACGATACCTCGTTGCAGGACCTGGTGGCCCTGCACGCTTCTGGAAAACCGGTGGTAATCGTTCATGGCGGGGGCAACGTCATCAGCGAATGGATGCAGCGGCAGAATCTGGCTCCGAATTTCGTGAACGGGTTGCGGGTGACCGATGGGCCGTCGCTGGAGATTGTGGTGGCGGTGCTGGGCGGGTTGGTGAACAAGGAACTGACCGCGCAGATGCAGCGACTGGGCGCGCCTACCATCGGGATCAGCGGTATGGACGGCAATCTTTTGCAGGCCCATGTGGCGAATCCCGACCTGGGTTACGTGGGCGAGGTTACCGCCGTCGAAACCGGGCCGGTGCGGGCGATTGTATCGGCGGGGTTCATACCCATGGTGTCGCCCATCGCGGTGGATGTCAGCCGGGACAGCGAGCACGCGGGTCAACCGCTGAACGTGAACGGAGATACGGCGGCAGGGGCGCTGGCGCACGCACTGCGCGCTGAACGCATCATTTTCCTGACCGACGTGGCTGGCGTAATGGACAACGGCGGCCGGGTGATTCCACGACTGGACGCGCGTGGCGCGGAGCAACTTCGAGCGTCGGGTGTGGCACGGGGCGGAATGTTGCCGAAGCTGGCGGCGTGCCTGGACGCACTGGCAGACGCGGCGGTTCCGATGGCGCACATCGTGGACGGACGGGAACCCGGCGCGGTGATGAACTGCGTCAACGAGAGGCCGGTGGGGACCAGGATCACCCCGTGACTGAGGCTGCGACAACAAACTATCGGGGGCGGGTCAACGACCCGCCCCCGATAGTTTGAGGACCGTCAATCTTGCAGAGATCAGGCCGCGATGAGGTCCTTGGAGACGGCGTCGGGGATCAAGTCGCCCTCCGAGGCCAGGTGGGCCTTGATAGCGGCGGCGGCGGAGCTGATCAGTTCCGGATCCAGGTTGGCGGCGGCCTCGGGATAACCGGCCTCGGTCAGGTGGGTCGCGGTCTGCTCCCGGAGCTGCTCCAGGGAAAACTCGAGCTGGGCGGCACTGTCGCGCATTTCCTCGGGGTAGTCGACGTGGGATCCGCCGGCGCCGAGCTTGTCGTAGCCGCCCTTGTGCCAGTGACCGCGGGCTCCGTGGGGGTCAAACCGGACGATCTCAACGCCGTTGACGTCCACGCCGAAAGTGGGGCCGCCGAACTTGGCCTTCAAGCAGCGCAGCGGCCAGAGATACATCGTGACGTCGCCGGTCTTGCTCAACGGGCGAACCATCACGCGGCCCAGATAGGACTCGCCATCAATCATCGTTGCCATGAAAATATCCTCCTGACGGCGGTTTCAATCCGCCGGGTACTCACCCGCGTATAGTAACACACAACTCCAATGCCCCATCGATCTCCATTTCAGAGCCTGTGCAAAGTAATGCACTTCTTTGGTTTACGCTCATCCTGAGCCTGTCGAAGGATGTCGCCGACGCCGGAGTCGTGGTTCGACAGGCTCACCATGAATGGTGAGAGGGACCTTGCACAAGCTCCGTGCCCATTTATTCGGTTGCCAGCGCTCAAATCGAATTCCGGTCACGAGTCGCCAACCGCCGATGGCAGTTGCCGAAGGCGCCGAACTAAAGGATAGCGGATGGCAATCGCGTCAACCGATGCGCTCATGGGGACCGACATACCATGCGCCGGCAGGCGTTATACTTTCCGCACGCACGCACAAAGAGAGAGAAGTGATGACTCGTTCAACCCTGAAGATAGGGAGCGTGATGCTGCTGGCCGCGTCTTTCGTGTTGGTGGTGGCCGCATGCGGACAGAGCGCAGCACCGGCGGAGCAATCCGAGCCGGCTGCGGCCGCGACCACGGCGCCGGTGGTCGCGCCCGCGTCGGGCAGTTCCGCGCCGGCGGCTGCGCCCACTACCGCGCCCGCGGAGGCGGCCCAGGCGACGCCGGCCGTAGTGTTGCCCACCGGTGAACTGCCGGCCACCAGAGCGCCAACTTCGACGCCGGCCCAGGAAGCAGAAGCCAGGCCGATAGCGCAGAATATCCCGAACGTTGAGGGCATCGACGCTTGGCTCAACACCGACGAAGAGCTCACCATTCAGGATCTGGTTGGCGAGGGCAACGTGGTGCTGGTCGACTTCTGGACCTACACCTGCGTCAACTGCATTCGGACGCTGCCGTTCCTGCGGGACTGGTGGTCGCGATACGAGGACGACGGGCTGGTGATCCTGGGCATCCACACGCCGGAGTTCGAGTTCGAGAAGGACCACGACAACGTCGCGGAAGCTTTGGAGACGCACGAAATCGGGTGGCCGGTGGCACAGGACAACGCGAGGGTCACGTGGCGCAATTTCGAGAACCGCTACTGGCCGGCGAAGTACCTGTTCAACAGCCATGGCGAGATGATCTACTCGCACTTTGGCGAAGGGGCCTACGGCGAAACCGAGCAGAAGATAAGGAACGCGCTGGTGGAAGCGGGGGCGGACCTGTCTGACGATCCACTGGACCTGCCGGAAGACCAGGTGCGGGACTCGGCGTTCCAGGCGGCGCGGGTCGGCGGAAGCGCTCCGGTGACGCCTGAGCTGTACGCCGGTTGGGAACGGAACGTGGGCGTCGCAAGGTCGGGCCGGCACCCCTACGTGGCCCAGTTTGAGGACTATTTCCAGTCGATCCTCGACGGTGGTAACGGCCTTATCGACGTTTCCGTGCCGCAGGACCTGAACCCGCACCTGCTGTACTTCCAGGGTCAATGGTCGGTGGAGCCGGAGCGGATCCGGCACGCGCGGGTGACCGAGGACCTGGAGGACTACCTGGCGTTGAACTATGCCGCCAAGAGCGTAAACGCCGTCATTACCTCCGACTCGGGCGAGCCTTATCAGGTGGTTGTCACGGTGGACGGAGCGATGCTCACCGAAGAGAATGCCGGCGCGGACATCCAGTGGGACGAGAAGGGATGGTCTTACATCATGGTGGACGAGCCAAGGATGTACGGGATCATCGATAATCCTCAGTATCTGCCGCAATCCATCCTGACAATGCGGTCAAATTCCGACGACTTCGGCCTGTTTGCCTTCACCTTCGGCGTGTACGCGGAGGGTCCGTGATGCGTGCTGCTTGGTTGGCCGCTGCGGCGCTGGTCGGGTTGATGGCCCTGGCTGCATGCGGAGGATCGGCGCCGGTGAGCGCGCCCGCCCAACCCACCGCGGCTCCGGTTCTCCAGGTGCCGACGGTGGATCCGGGAGACGGTGAACTCGAATCTCACCTGGCAACCAAGGTGTTGGAGGTTGGGACGCAGAGGGTCGCGTTCCTGCTGAATACACAGAAAGCGCTGGTCAAAGCGCCGCAGGTCCACATATCGGTGGCCTCCGCTGACGGGTCGGTTCCGCCGACGGAGATAACCGCGCCCTACAACGCCTGGCCATACGGGGTGCGAGGATCATACGCGGCGCCGGTTGACTTTCCCGCTCCCGGAGACTACCGGCTGACGGTGATGCCGGTGGGTGGCGAGGTCACCGGAGAGGCAGTAATCGACGTTTCGGTGCTGGAAGACTCGCCAATACCGTCGGTTGGAGAGCCGGCTCCGCCCAGCGAGACCAAGACGCTTGACGATCCTGCTGAAATCACCAACCTGACCACCGCGTACGACCCGGATGACGAGCTCTACCGCATATCCATTTCGGACGCTATCGAGTCGGGCCGGCCATCGGTGGTCGTGTTTGCCACGCCGGCGTTCTGCACCAGTCCGACGTGCGGCCCGCAGGTGGACACGGTGTCGGAATTGAGGGTCGAACACCCCGACGCCGCCAACTACATCCACGTGGAACTGTACGATAACCCGGAGGCGATACAGGGCGATCTGAGCCGCGCAGAACTGGTTCCGGCGGCGGACGAATGGGGATTTACCCAGATCCCCGGCTGGACCAACGAGTCCTGGGTGTTCGTGTTGGACGGCGACGGTGTGGTGCGACACAGGTTCGAGGGCTTTGCAACGCTGATGGAACTGAAAGCGGCGTTGGCCGAGGTGGATGGTCTTTAGACTATCCCTTCCCACCTGATGGATAAGTCGGGCGTGACAATTGGTGCCAACCGGCAAATCCGAGTGATTGACCGGGTAATTGGCCCGTGTTAGAGTTTTCGTTGAAAAGCTGAGATGGAGACGAGTAAGCGGACGACGAGCGTCTTAGCGAGCCTGAGCCGGTGAAAGCAGGCACGGTTGTCCCGCCCAAAATCCCTCCGGAGCTGCCGGCTGAAATCCGCCTGCCGAAATCGGCGGTAAGTAAGCTCAGGCCGGGTTCGTTGCCCGTTAGAAGCAACGGGACATGATGGTGTCCTGCCAGAGAGGTCCAAGGCGCTGGCATTGCCGGGAGCCGAGGGCAAATAGGGTGGTACCGCGGGCAATTGTCCGTCCCTATGGGACGGGCTTTTTTTGTGTCGCAGTGACATTGATCCGCACGTTCTGGTGGCACGATCTGGCAGAAGGAACGACCTCGTACGGAGATACACCGTGAAACTGAAGGGTGCGGAAATAATCTGCGAAAGCCTGCTGAGGGAAGGAGTCGAAGCGCTGTTCGGCCACCCGGGAGGCGCGATACTGCCGTTCTACGACGCGCTGTGGTCATACCCCCAGCTGCGGCACGTGCTGGTGCGGCACGAGCAGTCGGCGGCGCATGCGGCCGACGGCTATGCCCGGATGACCGGGAAGCCGGGCGTGTGCGTGGCCACGTCAGGACCGGGAGCGACCAACCTGGTGACTGGGATCATGGGAGCCAAGGCGGACAGCGTGCCGCTGGTTGCGATCACCGGTCAGGTGGCCCGGGC
The DNA here is from genome assembly GCA_002238825.1 of SAR202 cluster bacterium bin87. Taxonomy (GTDB): domain Bacteria; phylum Chloroflexota; class Dehalococcoidia; order Lucifugimonadales; family UBA3495; genus Bin87. The sequence continues at coordinate 333,206 of MPNC01000001.1, forward strand.
CGCCCTGGGAACCGAAGCGTTCCAGGAGTGCGACATCTGCAGCATCGCCTCGGTGTGTACCAAGCGAACATACCTGGTCCTGTCCGCAAACGACCTGGCGCGCACGGTACGTGAGGCGTTCCGCGTGGCCCAGGAAGGGCGCCCCGGTCCGGTGTTGATCGACGTGCCCCGGGACGTGCAGCTGGAAGAGGCGGAGTTCGAGTATGCGGAGGCGCCTGTACCCGTAGAGGCGCAACTACCTGAAGAAACTCTGGAAAACGTCCGCAAGGCGGCGGATCTCATCAACCAGGCAGAGCGGCCGGTGATCATCGCGGGCCACGGAATCGTGAACTCGCGAGCGTTTGACGAGCTGCTGGCGGTGGCGGAAGGATCCGGCATCCCGGTAATCAACACGCTGCTGGGGTTGAGCAGTTTCCCGAGGAACCACCCCCAGAGCCTGGGGATGCTCGGCATGCACGGCATGTACTGGTGCAACATGGTGGTTGACCAGGCGGACGTCATTGTAGGACTGGGGATGAGGTTCGACGACCGCGTCACGGGCCGGGTGTCGGGGTTTGCTCCCCACGCCAGGATTGTGCACCTGGATATCGAAGCCACCCAGGTGGGGAGGATTGTGCCGGCGGAAGTGCCGCTGGTCGGAGACGCCAGGCCCATCCTGAAGGCGCTGGGCCCGTTGGTACAGAAAGTGGACCGGCCGGAATGGATGGGAACAATCGCCCAACTCAGGGCGCAGCACCCGTCGCTGGCGATTCCGCAGAGCGACGCTCTGATGCCCCAACAGGTTCTTACCGAATTGAACGAGATGCTGCAGGCCGACGATGACGCGGTGGTGGTGACCGGAGTGGGCCAGCACCAGATGTGGGCGGCGCAATACCTGTTCCTGAACCAGCCGAACTCGTTCGTCACGTCCGGCGGATTGGGGGCGATGGGATTCGAGGTACCCGCGGCGCTGGGCGCTCAGCTGGCTCGGCCCGGGTCCACCGTCTGGTCGGTCGCGGGAGATGGCGGGTTCCAGATGACGCTGCAGGAACTGATAACAGCCGTGGAAGAGAAGCTGCCCATCAAGATAGCGTTGTTCAACAATGGATACCTGGGCATGGTGCGTCAGTGGCAGGAGATGTTCTTCGACGGCCATATAAAAGAGGTGCCGATGCCGGGGCCGGACTACGTCAAGCTGGCCGACGCCTACGGCATTCCGGCGCTGCGTGTAGAGCATCAGGAAGACGTGGCCGCCGCGTTGCAGCAGGCCAAGGACTATGACGGGCCGTTCCTCATCGAGTTTGTGGTCGAGCGGGAAACGAACGTGTTTCCCATGGTTCCGCCGGGCGGTTCGCTGGCCGACACGATGGAAGACCCCAGGACCATGGCGGTGGCCCGGTGACGGGAGCGGGAAGGATCCCCTCACGCGTACCCAGTTCGTCATCGCGAGGAGCGAAGCGACGCGGCGATCTCCTTCCCTCGGTAGTGTTCCTTCCCCCGGTGAGATTGCCGCACTTCGTTCGCAAGGACGGTTCCAGTGAGACCAGGTATGCGTGAGAGGAACGCTGACTTGCCGCTGCGCGGGGTTGGTGGTAGAAGTAGGCATTGCGCAGAGAAGATTGCTGAGAACGGAGGTGCAGAATGCCCCGGGTCACTATCCAGGAAGCTTCGCGGATCCTGAACGTTTCGCAGGACGTAATCCGCAAGGACGTCCGCAACGGCAAACTCCAGGCCACCCGTGAAGGCGGCCCGAATGGCAACCGGTGGATGGTGGACATCCCGGACGACGTCGAGGCATACACCGATGACTTCAAGGAAGGCATCCACGAATTGGCGCGAAGCCTCACCCCGTGGTGGTACGACAACCCCCGGCGCGAGGGCCTGGTGCACTACCTGGAAAGCCTGGGGATCGAGGAAGTGGAACCCTTCTTCCTGTGCGGGGCCAAGGGCGAAGACATCTGGCCGGCCACCGGGCACGAAACGCGGCAAAGGTGCCCCGAGTGCATACTTGAGGTCCACGATCAGGGGCTGCCGATGGAGACCAGAGAATAACCTGGCAAACGCCGCTATAGAGAACGAGCCGCGATGTTGCGGCTCGTTTCGTTTGCTCTGTGGATGTGGGGGGCACTGTGGACTCCACAGGCCCCGGAATGCCCATCACGTCGTCCCGGCACTGAACGGTTTCAGGGCGGCGTAGATCACGTCGTTGATCGGCGTGGGGACCCCGGCTGATTCCCCGGCGCGAACCACGGCGCCGTTCAGCGCTTCGAGTTCCATGGGCCGTCCGGCCAACAGGTCGGCGTGCATCGACGCGCTCATGGCACCCTTGGCGGACTGCATATAGGCGAGAGTGTCGGCGACTATCGTCGGGGCCAGCTCCACGCCGGAAGCGCGGCCGGCCCGTTCGATCTCGGACATGCAACCGACAATGATCTTGTGCCATTCAGGACGGGGCAACAGGTCGCGCAGGTACTCGCGGGCCAGCGAGGTGGTGCCGGCCATCGTGGTGATAAACAGAAACTTGGTCCACAGGGTGACGGCGATGTCTTCCGACGCCTCAGCGGGCACGCCGGCATCCCGAAAGGCGGCGCAGACGACTTCCGCCCTTGCCTGGTGGGAAGGGCCGCTGCCACGGATGCTGCCGGTGACGATACGGACGATGTCGCCGGCCTGGGTAACGGCGCCGGGACCGGAACGGCCGGCTTCGATATAGGCGGCGCCGGGAAGCACGGCGGATTCCGGAAAGGCATCCACCAGGGGCAGGTAGGAGTCGATGCCGTTCTGCAGGCAGAGGATCGCTGTGTCGGAGCCGATCATGGGGGCCATTTGCGGCACGGCCGCGGCGTTGTGGTAGGTCTTGGTGGTGAGCAGGGCGAGATCGACAGTGCCCACCTGGGCGGGCTGGTCGGTGGCAGCGCAGGGGACGGTGAATTCGCCGGCCTGGGTGTGCATGATGAGCCCATTGCGGCGGATGGCGTCGAGGTGTTCGCCGCGGGCGATGAGCGTCACGTCGTGTCCGCCGCGGGCGAGCATCCCGCCGAAGTAGCCGCCGATGCTGCCGGCGCCCATCACTGCCACTTTCATCAATTCACTCCCATATTCAAGCGTTGCATTTTCCAGCGGCAGTATGCCATAGCCGGGAAGCGTGGGGCCTGGTCGCCGCAGCGTTGACGGTGGTTGTTCCCGGTGCTACATTGGCCGAAATGATGATATTTATCGCCCGAAACTAGAGGAGGGCTCGCATGACCGCCAAAATGGACTTTGGACTGTTCACCACGTGGAACGCCGTTTACGAGGGCGACAAGGTGCCTTGGGACCCTGAGTATCAGGGCGGAAAGCTCCTCGAGCCCGCGGCATACAAACAGAACTTCAAGGAAATCGACCACATCGAGGCCGCGGGATGGGACTACGTTTGGCTGGGCGGCGGTCACTTCTCCACCCAGGGCAGCATGGATCCCCAATCGCTCATGTTGTCGGCAGTCATCGCCAATCACACCGAGAACATCCGGATCGGCACCTCCATTCACCGGCCGACCCTGCGGTTGCCGGGTGAGACCGTTTCGGAGCGGGCGCTGCCCCACGAACGCTACGCCTTTGACAATCTCCAGCCCGAGGACCCATTCCAGGTCGCGGAACAGGTAGCCATCGTGGACCAGGTCAGCGAGGGCCGGTTTATCTACGGCCCGGGGGCGCGCACTCGTGGCTCGGAGGAACGCCGGGAGTACTTCTATGAGTACCTCGAGCTCCTCAAGCAACTCTGGAACGAAGACAGGTTCTCCGGGTTCGAGGGCAAGTACTTCAACTATCCCGCGTTCTACGAAGATTACATGAGCATCCCCAAGCCGGTGCAGAAGCCGCTGCCCATGCTGCTACCCGTGGACAGCCAGGAGAGTTTTGTTCCCATGGGCGAGCATGGCTATCGCATCGCCATCGGGGCCGGCAGTTCCCCCCACAACCTTCGCGGTTCCGCTATCCTGAGGCAGGACGTGCAGGATTACCGAAACGCGTGGTTCGACGCCGGGCACGAGGGAAATCCTTCCACCGTGGTGCGTGTGCCGACTCTGGTCGCTGACACCAAGGAGAAAGCGGACCGGCGGGTCGACGATCTGATGAACCTGGCGCGCATCTACTACGCCGGTCGTGTCGCCATCGGTAGCACCGACGCGGGCAGCGCCGGACCGGACGCCACCGAGGAGGTCAACCTCTTCGGCACCCCGGAAGAGGTGGTCGAGAAGATCCACATGTTCCGGGAGGCTTTCACCACCGACGAGATCATGTTCGAGTGCAACTGGACGTCGTCGGTTCCGCGTGAAGTGGTCATGGACACGCTGAAGTGCCTGTCCGAAGATGTGATACCGCACTTCAAGTAGCCGGCAAATATTCCGGTTCTCACACCCGCCCCGAGTCCACGGGACTACGGGGCGGGTATTCTTGTAATAGGGTGTAACGAACTTCGCATGGGAACGTTCTCAACGACAGTCCGCATCGGCAATCGGGCCGGGGCAGAAACGTTTGAAGTGGAAGCGTTGGTGGATACCGGCGCCTCGCACTCCATGTTCCCGGCATCGCTGCTTGATGGATTGCGAGTCGCCCGGCGTTCGCAAATTGACGGCGTGCTTGCCGACGGCAACGAGGTATCCTACTGGACCGGGTGGGCGCTGATCGGGATTGACGGCGAAGAAGGAACTTGCCGGGTGATTTTCGGACCAGAGGGCGATGGCAACAGCGTGATTGGGGCGACGACTCTACAGATGCTGTTGTTCAAGGTGGATCCGGTGCGAGAGGCTTTGGAACCCACCACTCGGGTGCGCCTGTGAAACTGGCCGGTCTTCCGGGATGGCTCAGCGTTATTGCTATTGTTGCTGCTGGACGAAGCGGCGGTAGATCTCTTCCTCGGACAGGGCTTCCTGGTGGAACCAGTTGTCGTCAATGACCCTGTAGACGGCGCTCAGGCGCTCCAGGACTTGGTTGGTCAGTAACAGCGCGCCCAGTGGCGTTTGCGGCATGGCGCCATCATCTTCGAGGGTCAGAACGGCCTCGGACATGGCGCGGATGAGTTCCACGGTTCCGACATGGGTGGCGTTGCCGCGAGCCGTGGCCAGGCTGTGGTAGATGGACGAAACCGGGTGTTCCTTGATCAGCATTCCCAGGGTGCGAGGGGGCTCCTCTATGGATACTCCCCGGATAGCGGCGGCATTGCTGAGGGATTGCTGCAGGGTCGCCATATCGCTGCCGTTCTCAACGGCCAGGCGGGCGAAGCTGTTGATGACACGGGCAGTGTTGTCGGCGCGTTCCAGCCACCGGCCCATCCAGACCAGGTTGTACACCCTGGAATCGGTGAGCCACCGGTCGGGACCGAATGCGATTGACCTGGGTTCTACCATGATGGAAACGACTCCTGTCAGCGGATGGGGTGGAGCAGGATTGCGGTCACGGCGACGGATGGCCGGAGGGCAGCAGTTCGAGCGCATCGTCCACGGAAATGTTGTCGCGATCGAAGAAGACCCGTGCGGTGGTGAAATCGAGGTGCCCGCCGCCACGGGAAACGAAGGACCCTGAGACCGGCGGAACTTCCGAATAATCACGACCGACGCCGAATTTAAGGTAATCGGTCCCAATGTGGATGACGACGCCACGGGTGGGATCGGCAGGCAACCAACCGAATTGAGGGTGCAAGAACTCGACCCAGGCGTGCGTCTCTCCGGGTTGACGGGTTAGAAGTCCGCTGACGTAACGGGCGGGGATCCCGCGGGAGCGGAGCATGGCCAGGCCGAGATGTGCCTGGTCCTGGCAAACACCGCGCCGCGATACCAGGACATCCGCCGCAGCGGTGTTTACGGAAGTGTGGCCGCGCTCGTAGCGGATGTTTGTGTAGATCCACTGGACGACGTTGTCCACAGTGTAGAGCAACGTCGTCGCCCCGGCGGCGGCCTCCAGCGCAGCATTCCGCACGCTCTCCGGGTCGGCCAGCCGAGAAGCGGACAGGAATTCCTGGGCATCTAAACCGTAGTCGGCGCTGTTGAGCGGCACGTCCGGTACAACAGGCGTGTGGTGGTTCAGGCAGACTTTTCCGGCGGCGGCGATGATCAACTCCTGGTGCGGCACGGTGACTCGGACCCGGTGGACGGTGTTCCCCAACCGATCGGGATACTCGACCTGCCGACCCTGCGGGAAGGTGGCCACACCGCAGGACCCCGGCGTCTGGTACGTGTCGGCATATGCCGTGAGCCGGAGGAAATTGTCGTTTTGCACCACTATGTCGGAGTAGGAATACCGGGCCACGTAAGCGTAGTGCACCGCGACAGGTTCGAACGCTATCGAACCACCCAGCTCGGTTTGCATGATCCTCCTGACGAGTTGTTGGTGACCCGGCTGTTGGCCTCGGATACGCGGGTCAGGCCGCCGGGAAAAACTGTGACCTCCCCCCGGCCGTTCTGCACCGCGAACACGCGCAGGTCGACGTGGCGCTCCTCGAATTCGCCACTGGACTCGTCGAAGACAAGATGTTGGGAGAAGTCCAGCGTTTCCTGGGCGATGAAGACCTGGGGTTGCTCGATCAACTGTTGGGACAGCCGGCTGCGGTAGCCCTTGTCCAGATCGGGCATGATGAAGACACCCAGCCCGCCGTATCCCTGGCGCGTTTTGAGCACCAGGGTGTCCAGGTTCTGCAGGACGTATTGGCGGTTGGCCGGGGATCGCAGGTCGTAGCTATGGGCTTGTTCCAGGATGGCGTCTTCTCCCAGATAGGCTTTTATCATATCGGGCACCCAGAGGAACACCAGTTTGTCGTCGCAGGCCCCGGTGCCCAGGGCGTTCACCAGCGCTACTTTGTGGTCCAGATATGCCTGCGTGAGGCCGGGCACGAAGAGTTCGAGATCCTCAACCCGACGATAGACCAGGTCGACCTCGAAATCGCCGTCCAGGGATCGGACCCATACGCGGCCGTTGTGCCCGATGTAGAGGTCGGACCCTTCCACCAGGGGGATTCCCAGCAGTTCCGACAGGTAACGGTGCTCGAAAAAGGCGGAGCCGAACTTGCTGTCCGTGAGCAACACGCAGACGGGTGAATCGGTGTCGCACAGCGAGGCGAACATATCAAGGTAGGCGGAGCGAATATCGTAGGGGACGATGTCGTAACCACCCGCGAGTTCGGGCAGCACGTCGAGGCCGATTTCAGTGGTCTTCATTTGGTAGGCGATGCCCGACGGGATCCGCAGGTTGTCCTCGAGAATGACATAACGTCCGTCGCCCATGTGCACCAGGTCTATGCCGTAAATGTGCACAAACACGTCGGCGGCGGGACGGTGGTCCTGGAGTTCGGGATTGTAGTACTGGCACGAGTACATCACATCCTGCGGGACGACCTGCTGGTCGCCGCAGTAGAGGTCCGACAGGAAGTGATTGATAGCTTTCAACCGCTGGGCAACGCCGCGGGAGATGGTTTCCCATTCATCGGCGGGGACCAGTCGGGGCAGCCAGTCGGTAGGCACGGTGCGGAACTCGCGAGGGTCCAGCATGAAGGTGAAGGCGTCCAGTGCTGCACTGGCGTTGGCTTGTCGCCAACGCTGCTGTAGTTCGGGAGCGCCGAGCCCGTTCAGGCTGTCTATGAGGGGCTGGTAGACGGAACGTGTGGTTCCGTCGGAGTGCAGGTGTTCATTCAACGAGGTTTTGGAAATGTCCCGGGTCAGCATTGGCCACCAACTCCATTGCGAGGGTGTGCGGGGAACGGTCGGGTACGAGCGCCATTGGGTGGAACAGCCAAGCCCAGTGGCGCTTCGCGCATATAAGGGTACACCGCCGGTGTTGCGGGCGGATTAACGATTTGTAACAAAGGGGTGTCGTGGCTGCCCCGTTGCCAGACCCAGCCTGCCGGGGCCGTAGCCGGCTGCGAGATTGCGTCCCGGCTTTTCGCTATTCGGGCGGTTATGCTATACTCGGCTGCACTCGCGGGCAGGCCGGTATCGACCACCCTGCCCGCCGTTTCATGCAAAATCAATCGGGCACAGGAGCGTATTGGCGTTGAAGGTCACGAGGGACAGCTCATCACCAATTGAGGTCACGCTGACGGTGGAATTGGCCACGGACGATGAGAATCCGTTCATTGAACGCTCGTACCGTCGGGTCGTTTCGCGCCTCAACATCCCAGGGTTCCGTCGGGGAAGGGCGCCGCGCCACATCGTCGAAAGCATGATGGGCCGGACGGCGCTGCTCCAGGAAGCGCTGGAGTTCATGGTGCCGGAAACGCTGGACCAGGTCCTGCAGGACGAGGAAGTTTCGGCCTTCGGCGAGCCCAGCATCGAGGTTACCGAACTGGAGCCCGTGTCCTTCACGGCCACCGTGCCTCTGGAACCGACCGTGGACCTTGGTGACTATCTCGAGATCCGGGTGGAGAGCGACCCGGCGGAGGTCACGGAGGAGGAGGTCGACGGGGTACTGGACCGGGTCCGGGACGAGCAAGCGGTGTGGGAGCCGGTGGAAAGAGCCGCGGCGTACGGCGACCGTCTGAACCTGAACGTCCTGGGGACTATGGACGATGAAACGGTGGTGGAAGACGAGGACGTCGAGTACATTCCCAACGAGGAAAACGTGCTGCCGTTCCCTGGATTTGCTCCCAATCTCGTTGGCCTGTCCGAGGACGACGAGAGCGATTTCACGATCACGGTGCCCGAGGACTACCCCCGCGAGCAGTACGCAGGAAAGGACGTCCAATTCAAGGTCTCGGTACTGTCTGTCAAGGAAAAGTCGGTACCGGAGTTGGACGATGAGTTCGCCAAGTCGGTGGGCGACGGGTTCGACGACCTTGAAGCGCTGCGGGACAGCATCCGGGAATCGCTGACGAGCCAGGCGGAGAACGCGGCCCGCAGTGAGCTGGAGCAAAAGAGCCTGGAAGCGCTGTGCGACGTGGCAGTGGTCAACGCGTCCTCTCTGCTGTATGAGCGTGAGCTGGAGGCGATGCAGGCCGACCGGGAGCGAATGCTGCGGCAGCAAGGGCTGGACCTCGCGACCTACCTGCGCTTCATGGGCAAGTCGCCGGATGAGTTCCTTGACGAAATGCGCCCCAACGCGGAACGCCGTCTGGTCAGCGCGTTGGTGATGCGGAAGTTTGCTGAGGTCGAAGAGATCGAGATTTCCGACGACGACGTTCAATCGGAAACCGATCGTCTGCTGGGTTTGTCGACCGGCGAGGAAGAGCAGGACGAGTCCAACCTGGAGTCGCTGCGGGAGTTTCTCGGGTCGGAATCAACGCGGGACAACATTCGGTCCACGTTGCACAGCCGGCGGGTCATGGACCGGCTTATTGATATCGCCCAGGGCAACCTGGATGAGGATGGCGACGCAGAAGCGAGCTCGGCGGGCGATGAAACTGAAGAAGCCGGAGAGCCAGCGGCCGCCGATGATGTTGAAACCACCGATGCAAGCGATGGTGACGCCACCGCGAGCGATCAGGCGGAGGAACGGGAATGACGTTCGGACGCCCACCATTCCAGGAGAACCTACAAATGCCACGAAGTTCCAATCCCTCGGGCATGGTCACGCCGTCTAACGTGATCCCCGGGATTATCCGGCCGACTACCGAAGGCGAACGCGCCTTCAATCCGTACTCGCTGTTGCTGCAAGCCCGGATCATCTACCTGGGCACCCAGGTGGACGATGACATTTCCAACGCGATCGTTACGCAGCTGTTGTACTTGAGCTGGGAGAACCCTGAAGCGGACATCAGCCTGTACATCAACTCGCCGGGCGGGTCCGTGCTTGACGGCATGGCCATTTACGACACGATGCAGTTGATCAAGCCGGACGTGGCGACGATCTGCCTGGGCAAAGCCGCGAGCATGGGCGCGGTACTGCTGTCCGGCGGAACGAAAGGCAAGCGGTACTGCACGCGAAATTCCACGGTGCTGATCCATCAGGTAATGGGCGGTATCCAGGGCTCCGCGTCGGATATCGAGATCACGGCCCAGGAGATCCTGCGCCTGCGACAGCGCCTCAATACCATCCTGTCGGAGAACTGCGACCAGCCGTTTGACAAGATATCGCGAGATTCCGATCGAGACTACTGGATGGACGCCGAGACAGCGGTGGAATACGGCATCGTCGACCACGTCATGCACACGTTGCCCGATTCCTTCAGCAGCATGTTCGGCTAGTTGGCGACGCGACCCGACTTGCCCATAACCCGGCCCAATATCAGGAGACCGCAATGGCCGTTCCCTTTGAAGACTCCCCACTGCTGCAGCCCACCAACATCGTGCCCATGGTCATCGAGACCAGCCCACGGGGCGAGCGGGCGTTTGACATCTATTCCCTGCTCCTGCGGGAGCGGATCATCTACCTGGGAACGCCGATAACGGACCAGGTGGCGAACGTCATCATTGCACAGTTGCTGTACCTCGAACGCGAGGATAGTGACCGTGACATCAGCCTGTACATCAACAGTCCGGGTGGATATATCGCCTCGGGGTTGGCCATCCTGGATACTATGCACCTGATCAACTCGCCGGTTTCGACCATATGCGTCGGGACTGCAGCGAGCATGGCGACGGTTCTGCTGGCCAACGGGATCAAGGGCAAACGCTATTGCCTGGCAAACTCCACAGTGCACATGCACCAACCCAACGTGGGCAGCTTCCAGGGTCAGGCCGCCGATATCGAGATCCAGGCCAAGGAGATCGTTCGTCTCAAGGAACGGCTCACCAAGATCTTGTCTGGAGCGACCGGCCAGAGCATAGAAAAGATAGCCGACGACTCCGACCGCGACTTCTTCCTGACTGCGGAGGAAGCCGTCGAATACGGACTCGTCGACGAAATACTCGGGACGCAGAAGGAAGAAGAGGCTGCGGAAGCCGCGTAACGGCCGGACGCCGCTCAACTAATTCGGCCGAGGACCTACCGATGACCACCGGCAGCCGCAACTCCAATCGCAACTCTCATCGTTGCGCGTTTTGCGGCAGCCAGTTTCCTCAGGGCCGTCTGGTCCGTCCGCCGGGCCAAACCCGGGGCGGGATCTGCTTCGACTGCATACGCGAGTTGGCCAACTACGTGGCCGAGCGTGGTGGCAAGAAACGGCGGGAAGACAGCGGCAGCCCGGAGCGCCCCAGCGATCGGGTCGAGCCGACGGACAAACCGTCACGGAAGCGCGCAGATGGCAGCCGAATCCTGGTGCCCAGGGAAATCTATTCGAGCCTGGACGCCTATGTAATTGGGCAGGAAAAGGCCAAAAAAACCCTGGCCGTTGCGGTTTATAACCACTTCAAGCGTATTCGCGGTGAAGCGTCCGATCCTGAAGTCGAGGTACAAAAGTCCAATATCCTGCTGATTGGCCCTACAGGATCCGGAAAGACCCTGCTTGCCGAAACCCTCGCCCGGTCGCTGGACGTGCCCTTCGCGATATGTGACGCCACCTCGCTCACCGAGTCGGGTTACGTCGGTGAGGACGTGGAGAACATCCTGCTGCGGCTGATCCAGGCCGCAGATTGGGACATATCGCGGGCGGAACAGGGGATCATCTACATTGACGAGCTGGACAAGATCGCGCGGAAAGAAGGCATCAACCGCTCGATCACGCGGGACGTTGCGGGAGAAGGCGTCCAGCAGGAGTTGCTCAAAATCATAGAAGGCTGCGTGGCGAACGTGCCGCCGCAGGGAGGCCGAAAGCATCCCCACCAGGAGATGCTGCAGATCAACACTAAGAACATCCTGTTCATCTGCGGCGGGGCTTTCGACGGCTTGCAGGAGATAATCTCCAAGCGGGTGTCATCGGGCTCGGCGATGGGGTTCCTGGCGCAGAACCAGGAACGCGCCGACAAAAAAGCGAACCCCCTGGCGATGCTCGACTTGGTGACGCCCGAGGACCTGCTGCAGTTTGGCTTCATTCCCGAGCTGGTGGGCCGTCTACCGGTGGTCGCGGCGTTGCAGCCGTTGGATCGCGAAGATCTGATCCGGGTGCTGATTGAGCCGAGAAACGCGATAATCAAGCAATACCAGCGGTTGTTCCACCTGGATGACGTCAAGTTGGAGTTCACCGACGACGCGCTGGAGGCGGCTGCCGAACGAGCGCTGAGCTACCAGACCGGAGCGCGGATCCTCCGGCACATTGTCGAGGACGCGCTGATGGAAGTGATGTACGAGTTGCCGTCGCTGCGCGACATAGGCCGCTGTGTCGTCAACGGCGACGCCATCACCGGGGAGGCGTCACCCAGGCTCTACCGGCGCGGTGGCGGACGACATCTGACGCTGAAGACCGCGTTGTCCCGGTCTCGGACCACCCAGCAAAGGAAATCGGCCTAACCGATTTTCCCTGAGGCCAGGGCGGCCTCAATCTGCTCAGTCAGCGGCAGACCGGACGGGTGCGTTTGGACCAACGGATGTCCCGATCCATCCAGGGCGATCTCCGGCGTGACCCGCAGGCGCCCGTCGGCAACGGCGCGCAGCGTTTCCAGGAGCAGATATGGTTCGCGGCGGTAGCCGGCCTCGCGGATGCGCTGGAACAGCGGGAAGTCCTCACCTTCGGCGTCGCGGATGTCGGCCGCGTTACGCCCGCGCAGACCCTCCCAGTCCTGATCGAACCCGTCGCCGGTGATCGGGACGACGCAGTGGGATAGCACGGGGCCCCGGTCGACTTGTTCGGTGGCCAGGTGGATCATTGCCCCGGTTTGCTTTGATCGAGAATCGATCAACTGCCAGATAACCGACTGCCAGGTGCCCGTGGGTCCATCGGGCAGGGCCCCGTGGAGATTGAGCAATGGGTAGCGGCGGCACATTTCTCCGCTGCAGATGAGCATATACCCGGCCAACGCGCAAACGTCAGGCCGGTAGTGTTGGAGCAGCCGGATCGCCTCCCGGTCATAGCCAAGGCGATGACGGGCCATGGAGCCGCCGCCGTGCTCACGTCGGTAGCGGCTGGACGACAGGGTTACCAGGGGGAGATTGTAGGAGCGCACCAGATCGAAAAACTCGTCAGACCCTTCCGCCTCGCCCGGTTCTCGATTGCTGAACACGAACTCGATATTAGCGTGCAGGCGACCCTCGTCAATGGCCTCATGGATGAAACGCAGCAATCCACGTGAGCCCTCTCCCCGGCCGGTGGCAAACCATCCTATGCGCAGCATCGCGCGGTTCCGCTCCCGGGCAAGATTTCAGAAGGGCGGATCGTCATCATCAAACAGGGAAGGGTCGTCCGGTTCGAGGGGCGGCGGCGGTTCCCAGTCGTCATCGCCGGCCGGCAGACCTGGGGCGGGTGAGCCGGCGGAGGCGCGGCCATCCCCGATCTGGGTGATGCGCAGTTCGGTTTCGGTGAGAAGCTCCTGGCAGCGGCCGGCCAGTTCCATCCCTTCGCGGTACAGGCGTTCGGCGTCGGTCAGCGATAGCTCACCCTGCTCCAGGCGTGAAACTGTATCCTCAAGACGGCGATAGGCCTCTTCGAAGGGCATCGCAGCGAGTTGGGACCGCCAGGCGTCGCTGGGTTCAGTGGTTTCGGTCATGGTTCAGGACGGCCGCTAGAGGAGCGGTTTCATTGCCGGGGGCGGACCGGGCTGGCGCCTGGCGCTGCGTCTACGCGGGGTTGTGGCGTTGGCCCCATCGCTGTCGACCGGAGTGGCCGGGGCGGCGGCTGGGACACCGTCGACACCGGTCGGCCTGGGATGATGACCGGCCGTAGCCGACAGCACGCCGCCGGCAACTGCGATGTCCAGATGAGCTCCGTCTGATGCTTGTTCGGGTGAGGTGAGGACGCGACCGTCGTCGGATAGCCGGACCACGGCATAGCCACGGCGCAGTGTGTCGGCCGGGTTCAACGCGCCCAATTTGCCCACCAGCGTCGCGACATCTCGCCCCGTCAGCGTGTGACGATGGCGGATGTTCGCTGTGGCGCGTTCCGCGTATTCGTCAACGCGGCGGCGCATGGACGCAACGTCGGGCGCGCGCCGCTGCAGGCGTTGCTGCTGGAAGAGCACCGATGACCGAAGCCGGTCGACATGGCCGACCATTACCGAGGTCATCTGCTGACGGGCGCCGAAGATGTCCGCCATGAGTTGGTTGCGGTCGGGGGTGGCGAGCTCGGCGGCGGCCGACGGTGTGGGAGCGCGGCTGTCGGCGACCTCGTCGGCGATGGTCGTGTCGGTTTCGTGGCCGACACCGGAGACGATGGGGATGCTGCTGGCAAATATGGCGCGGGCGACTGCCTCCGAATTGAAGCACCACAGATCTTCCAGGGATCCGCCGCCGCGGGCAACGATGATCACGTCGGCCACGTTCTCGTCGTTGAGCGACCGGAGGGCCGAGGCGATTTGTTCGGAGGCGCCGTCACCCTGCACGGAGGTAGGCGATAAGCGCAACTCCGCGAGCGGGTAGCGACGCATCGCGACGTTCTGGATATCCTGCCAGACCGCGCCGCTGGGCGACGTGACCACGCCGATCACCTTGGGAAAGAGGGGGATGGGTCGCTTGCGGGTGGGATCGAAGAGACCCTCGACCGCCAGTTGTTGGCGGAGGCGGGCCAACTCCAAGGCCAGCGGGCCGGCGCCCACGGGCATCACCGCTGCGACCTGCATGTTGGCTTCGCCGGACGGCGGGTAGAAGGTGAAGTTGCCGCCGGCCAGAATTTCCTGACCGTCTTCCAGGTATTCCTGGCCCGACCGGCCCCGGAACATCACGCAGCGTATGCTGCTGCCGTCCTCGCGCAGGGTGAAATAGGAGTGACCGGAGGCCACGGTGCGGAGGTTGGCGATTTCGCCCTGGACGGTTAGCCGTGAGAGTAAGCCGTCCGACTCAAGCTTGTCCTTGAGATAGACGGCCACCTGGCTCACCGTGTGGACTACCGGCGACAGCATTGGGCGACACCGAAAGCGACGCGCAGGACTCCGTGGACTACGACACTCGCTCTGAGTACGTGCCGTTGCGCGTGTCGACCTTGACGCGGGTGCCCGGGGTGATGAACATGGGAACGGTGATCCGCAATCCGGTTTCCAGCGTGGCCGGCTTGTTGCCTCCCTGGGCGGTGTCACCCTTGAACGCCGGAGGCGTGTCGACCACTTCCAACTCTACGTGAATGGGAAGGTTGACGTTGATGGGATTGCCTTTGTATAACACCAACTCGACCATCATGCTCTCGGTGAGATAGCCCAGGGTGTCGCCCAGTTGCTCTGCCGTGAGTTCGTGCTGGTCAAAGGTTTCCTGATCCATGAAGAAGTAATTGGTGCCGTCGGTGTACAGATACTGCGTTTCGCGGTTGTCGACCTCGGCCAGGCTGAAAGCGGTGTCGTAGCGCTGGAACGTGCGCTCAATCACGGTGCCGTTGACCAGGTTGCGCATCTTGATACGGGTGACGGGCGCGCGCTGCTGCATCTTGTGACGCTCGTAGTCCATCACCTGCCACGGCTGGTTCTCCAGTTCGATAACCATGCCCTTGTTGAGGTCGCCAAAGTTGATGCTCATGTCAGAAATCCCCCGGGCGGTCCGCCGACCGCAGTTGACGGGCGTTAGCCAGACTCTTCGCCGATGATGCCTGCCAACGCTTCCAGTGCAGCAGTATAGCCTCTCCAACCGAGCCCGGCAATTTGGCCACGGGCGGTGTCGGCCAGGACCGAATGGCGCCGCCACTCCTCGCGGGCGTGGATGTTGCTGAGATGCACTTCGACCACCGGGACGCCGGCGTCGGTCAGTGCGTCCTTCAACGACAGGCCGTAATGGGTCAGCGCGCCGGCATTGATCACGACGCCGTCAATGGAACCGGCGCGTTCCTGCAGTTTGTCGACCAGCGCGCCCTCATGGTTGGACTGGAAGCACTCGATGGAAACGCTCAACGCATCGGCCCTTTCGGTGATGCGACGGTTAATGTCATCCAGGGTCAGGACGCCGTAGTGATGTCGATCGCGGCGGCCCAGGGCGTTCAGGTTGGGTCCGTGCAGGACCAGGATGGAGGTCATTCTTCGGGCGTGTCCTCGTCGCTGTCGGGATCCGGTCCGGACGCGGAGGCGAGAGGGTGGAAGTCCATGTAGGCGCGGCGGGCTTCCTGCTTGGTGATGTGGGTGTACAGTTGGGTGGTGGAAACGCTGCTGTGCCCGAGGAGCTCCTGGATTACCCGCAGATCGGCGTCGCCTTCCAGCATATGACTGGCGAAACTGTGCCGCAGGGTGTGCGTGTGGATACCTTCCTTGAGGCCGGCGCGGGCAGCGTAATCGCGCACGATCTTTTCGATGCTGCGGCGGGAGAGCCGTCCCCCGTAGCGATTGACGAACAGCGGGTCGCTGTGGGCGCCGGCGGCGGAGAAATGAGGTCGGCCGTCTTCGATGTAGCGGTCCAGGGCATCCTGGGCGGGTGCGCCGTACAGGGTCCAGCGTTCTTTATCGCCCTTGCCGCGGACCAGGATCTCGCGGCGGTCGCTGTTGATGTCACCGAGATTCATGCCCTGCAACTCGGCGAGGCGAACGCCGCAGGCATACAACACCTCGAGGATCGCGCGATCCCTCAGGCCGGCGGGGGTATCGTCGTCGGGCGCGGCGAGCAGGCGGTTGGCTTCCTGCTTTCCGAGGAAGCTGGGTAGCGGTTTCTCCACTTTGACCGGGAAAGATCGAGCCGATGGGACGGGCGTGGACTTGAACCAGCCCTCCTGCACCAGGAAGTTGTAGAACGTCCGGAGGGCGGTGAGCTTGCGTACGATGCTGACTCTGGCATAACCGGTGGGCCGCGGCCCGTCTGATCTGCCAGCGGTGGCGAGAAAGGCGACGTAGCCGCGCAGCAGTTGGCGATCCATGTCGCGGAGGGCATGGCCGTTGCGACGGCAGTAGTCCAGGAAGGTGTGCAGGTCGTCGATGTAGATGCGCCGCGTGTTGTCGGACAGCGAACGCTGCCCGGTGAGATAGAGATCATACCGCACCAGCAACTCGGCGTCGGCCGGAGCGCGACTCTGCGTTTCGCGCGGCTGGGCCGTGACGTTTCCCCGACTAGCTGCCAACGCCAGCCAACTCCGTTGAGGCGACGGGTGTTGCGTCGGCGGACTCCGTCGTTGGGGGGTCGCCCTTCCATTTGCAATCGTTGCAGCGGGCGCGGCCTCGGGCCGCCGTGACCAACATGCCACCACAGTCGGGGCACGGAGCCGACAAGGGCTCGGTGTTCACCAGGAATTCGCATTCCGGATAGTTGGCGCAGCCCCAGAAGGGACGGCCGGATTTCCGGGCACGGCGTTGCACTAGGTCGCCTCCGCACTTGGGGCACGGCACATCGCTCTTGGTGACGATGTTGCGGCGGTTGTCGCAGGGATTGTCATCGGCGTTATATCCGGTGCAGGCCAGGAAACGGCCGTAGCGTCCGGTCTTGATGACCATCGGGCGTTCGCACTTTTCGCAGATCTCGTCGGTGGGTTCGTCGGCCGGGCGCTCGCCCGTGTCCCGCATGTTGCGGGTGTTCTGACAGGCGGGATAGCCACTGCAGGCCAGGAATCTGCCGAAACGTCCCATCATCATCGTCATGGGCTGGCCGCATTTTTCGCACGAGGGAGTGAAAGCCTGCTCCGCCAGGTTGACCGCCTGGTGGAAGGGCCCGTAGAAATCGCGGAGCATGGGCACCCAGTCCTGTTCGCCCTGGGCAACGCTGTCCAGGTCCTCCTCCATCTTGGCGGTGAACTCCGGGGCCATGACGTCGGCAAAGCGCTCGGTGAGCAGATCCGTGACCGTGCAGCCCAATTCGGTCGGGGACAGTCGGCGCTGCTCGCGTTGCACGTATTCCCTTTCGACCAGGGTGGCAATGGTCGGCGCGTAGGTGCTGGGCCGACCGATGCCCTTGTCCTCCATTTCGCGGATGAGCGTGGCCTCGGTGAACCTCGGCGGCGGTTGGGTGAAGTGCTGGCTGGCTTCCAGCTTTTGCTCGGTCAGTCCGTCGCCGGCGGCCAGTTCGGGCAGGGCGTTTTCACCACCGTCGCCGGCATCGTCGCGACCTTCAAGGTAGACGGCGCGAAAACCGTGGAACTTGAGCACCGAACCGGTGGCGCGGAAGCGGAACACGCTGTCGGGCGGCGCGACGCAGCTAGCGGCGATGTCCACGGTCGTCGCTTCCAGCAGGGCGTCGGCCATCTGGCTGGCGACCATGCGCTCCCAGATCAGGGTATAGAGGCGCAATTGATCCCGGTCCAGGTAGGCGGCCATCGCCTGGGGAGTACGGCCCACCGATGTGGGGCGGATGGCCTCATGCGCTTCCTGGGCGTTCTTGCTCCGAGTGCGATAGGTGCGAGGTTTGTCGGGGGTGTATTCCTTGCCGAACCGCTGCCGGATGTAGTCACGGGTTTCGCGCACCGCGGTTTCGGCGACGTTGACGCTATCAGTTCTCATGTACGTGATGAGACCGACGGAACCCTCGCTCCCCACGTTCAAACCCTCGTATAGCTGCTGCGCCAGGGCCATGGTGCGCTGGGCGGTAAACCGGAGCTTGCGGCCGGCGTCCTGCTGGAGCGTGCTCGTGATGAACGGAGGGGCGGGGCGCTGGCGACGCGGCTTCTTTTCCACTGTGTCTACCGAGTATTTGGCGCCCTGAAGTTCGGCTTCCAGGCCTCGAGCAGCCGCCTCGTCGTTGATGTTCAGCTTGCGGGATCCCTTGCGCGAATGAAGGGTTGCGGTGAACAGGTTGGACGGGATGTTGGGGTCAGCATCCTTGTGAAGTTCCGCCTCCAGCGACCACCATTCCTGGGGGACGAAGGCGCTGATTTCGCGTTCCCGGTCTACGATCATGCGCAGGGCGACGGACTGGACACGGCCCGCCGACAAACCGAGTTTGACCTTGAGCCAGAGCAACGGGCTGATCTCGTATCCCACCAGACGGTCCAGGATGCGGCGGGCCTGCTGGGCATTGACGAGCTGCATGTCGATTTCGCGGGGATGTTGGAAGGCCTCCTCGACCGCCTGCTTGGTGATCTCGTGGAACACCACGCGCTTGGGAGGCTTCTCGAACTTGTCCCATCCGGCGGCGGCCTGGAGATGCCACGAGATGGCTTCGCCCTCGCGGTCGGGGTCGGTTGCCAGGAAGATATCCGAGGCGTTGGCTCCGGCTTCCTTGAGTTCCTTGACCAGGTCACGCTTGTCCTTCATGGTCAAATACTTGGGCGAAAAATCCTCCTCGGTGTTGACCCCGAGGGTGGACCTGGGCAGGTCGCGGACATGCCCCATCGAGGCGGTGACCAGGTATTTGTTGCCCAGGATTTGCCCGACGGTACGAGCTTTGGCCGGCGATTCCACCACGACAAGACGCTTGCCCTTTGACGAAGGCATGCGCGCGTTGCGGCGAGTGGATCCGCTTGCCGCAGAATCCTGGGCGTCGGTTTTGCTGGCGGTCCGGGCGCCGGATCGCCGCGTCTGGCTGGTGCGACGGCCCTTGGTGGTCTTGGTCGATTTTGCCGAGGTTCCGTTTTTGGGCGGCATAAAAAGAGTTCGTCTCCAGTTCAGGTGACCAGTTGGTAATGCATGGTACCAACTTGTCTGACCAGACCCTTGAGTTCGAGCATGGTGAGAAAACCGCTGATTTCCGCGATCGGCCGACGGCTGAGGGTCACCAGGTCGTCGATGTGTACCGGTTCTTTAGCGATGTGCTGAAGCAGTTCGGCTTCGTCATCGTCGGGTGTTTCCGGCGCGGCCCGTTCACATTCTATCGGATCGCGGTATTGCGTGCGCGTCGATTCGCCACTGCCATTCGCGTCAGTTTTGACGGGAGCCCCCGATGTGGGACCGGTTTGAGGAAGGTCCAGGGGAATCTGCCGCTCCGAGGTTTCCAGCCCGATTTCGACCAATATGTCGTTGACGTTGCAGACAAGCTTTGCGCCCTCGCGGATGAGGCGGTTGGTAAGCCGACTGGATTCCGAGTAAATGCTTCCCGGCACGCAGAATATCTCACGATTCTGTTCCAGGGCATGATACACAGTCCACCGGGTGCCGCTGGTCTCGCCAGCCTCAGTGACCAGCGTGCCCAGGGTCATGCCGCTGATGATGCGGTTTCGCCTGGGGAAATGCGACGCCTCCGGTCGGACGCCCAGGGGGAACTCGCTGATGATCGCTCCGCCCTCGGCTACGATGCGTTCGGCCAGACGCAGGTTTTCCCGGGGATACACGGTGTCCAGACCGTTGCCGAGGACGGCGACGGTCGTGCCGCCAGCGTCCACGGTGGACTTGTGCGCCCGGGAGTCAATGCCCAGGGCAAGGCCACTGACCACGACTACACCGTGAGCGGCCAGGGATGAGCTCAGGTCAGCGGTGACCCGATAGCCATAATCGCTCGGGCGGCGTGTCCCTACGACGGCGATGGATGGGGCGTCAACCGGAGGCAGGGCGCCACGTACGTACAGCACCGGCGGGGCGTCGTCGGTCTCCTTCAATCGATATGGGTAGGCGGGATCGTGCCAATTGATTGCCGCAACCCCGGCGTCGCGCAGCCGCGACAATTCCTGCTCGGGTGAGGACGTTTCCCGGGCAGTGACGATGGACTGCGCCACGGCACGGCCCACGCCGGCGGCCCTCAGCTCGCGCGCAGGTGCGTCCCACACCGCCGTCATGTCGCCATCGAAGAAGGATTCGAGGAGGCGGAAGCGGGCGGATCCAAGACGGGGGACCCGGCTCAAGGCGACCCAGTAGCCCATTGCATCAGTTCGGGTGGCTCTCATGGCAGGGGATTCTAGCACAGGGTCTGTGCTGAAACGGCGGGTTTGTGTCAGTGATTTACTGGGATGCGGATGACTGAGGAAGGGGCAACAGAGCTGGCGTTGTGGGGCTCGTGCGTGCGTCGTCAGAATCAGGATTTTCAAGATTTACGGATTATCGCGATTGGGACCGTTCCGGATCGGGAGATCTCCCGATCCGGCCAAATCATAAGCTCCCGTAAATCCTGCTTCTGACGCACTTCCCGTTGCGAACTGGGCACACATCCGCCACCGGGGTTTCTTGCGCGCGCAATCGGGGTGGGCTAGTATTGCGGCCAGTGAGCCATGTGCCGCAACATGGATTCCGGCGTTGCCCGGAATGACCAAGTGCCGCCGGCATGACTGATCACCGCTGGAATGACGGTTTAGCTTAGGAGGTACCGATGCGATACGACTATATTGTGGTCGGCGCCGGCTCGGCCGGATCCACCATCGCCACCCGTCTCTCTGAAGACCCGGACAAGAGCGTGCTGCTGCTGGAAGCGGGACCGGACTACCCCGACTTCAACCACCTTCCGGATGACCTGAAGCTGGGCAACAACGTTTTCTTTTCGGCCTACGGACCGCACAGTTGGGCCTACAGCGCCCGGGTGACGGCGCAGCAGACCGACCTCGTCATCCCGCGCGGTAAAGCCACCGGCGGTTCCTCGGCCATCAACGGGCAGGTTTTGTATCGGGGCATACCGGAGGACTACGACCGCTGGGCCGAGTGGGGCAACGATGAGTGGGGTTACACCAGCGTCCTGCCGTTTTTCCGTCGGATGGAAAACGACCATGATTTCCAGGACGACTGGCACGGCACGGACGGGCCCATACCGGTGCGGCGGTACCGTCCGGACGAATGGCTGCCGCACTCGGTGGCGTTCAAAGATGCGGCGGTGTCGTTGGGGTTCAACGACGACCCCGACCAGAACCATCCGGAGTCGACCGGCGTGTCGCCCCGAGCGCGCAACACCCTGGACGGCGTGCGGATCAGCACCGCGTTGGCCTACCTCAATTTGGCGCGGCATCGCCTGAATTTGACCATCAGGGCCAACGTTCAGGCGTGCCGGGTTGTTTTCGACGGCAACCGAGCGGCGGGCGTCGAAGTGGAGAGCGGAGGAGATCGGTTTGTGGTCGAGGGCGACCAGATCGTGGTGAGCAGCGGCGCCATCGCGTCGCCGCAACTGCTCCTGCTGTCGGGGGTCGGTCCGGCGGACCACCTGCGCGAGGTCGGTGTTCCGGTGGTGCATGAGCTGCCCGGTGTGGGTCAGAACCTGCGGGACCATCCCTCGGCATGCGTGCTGTTCCGCGCCGCCGGCGACCGTCCGGACGTGCAGGCGGCGGCGATTCAGGTGGGGCTGCGGTACACGGTGGCGGACTCGTACCTGCGCAACGACATGCAGATCACGCCGCTGCTGATGACCTCCGAGCACCGGCCCGCGCAGGTAACGATTGACGACGACGAGAATTACATCGGGATCAGCGCGAGCCTGCAACTGGCCCTGGGCAAGGGCGAGCTGCGGCTGAAGTCCAACGATCCGCTGGAATACCCGTACCTGGACTACAACTACTACGAGGAACCCTTTGACCTGGAACGGATGCGCAAGGCAATCCGCACCTGCGTTGAGATCGGGGAGCACCCTTCATACCGGGAAATCCTGCTGGAACGGGTCACCCCGGTGGACGGCGAACTGGCGTCCGACGCTTCGCTGGACGACTGGCTGATGCGTAACTCGGGCACGTCCCATCACGTTTCGGGGACGTGCAAGATGGGGCCGGCCAGCGACGGCATGGCGGTCGTGGACCAGCACGGCAGGGTTCACGGCTTGGAGAATATCCGGGTGGCCGACGCGTCGATCATGCCGGACTGCATTAGGGCCAACACCAACGCCACCACGATCATGATCGGCGAGAAGGTGGCGGACTACATTCGCACCGGCAGATAGGCCGGCGCCTGGAAGCCGGGCGCGGAGGCACGGATTCGTAGGGGCGAACAATCATTCGCCCCTACTCGTCGCGGTGGCGGGTTCAGATAACCCGGGGGACAGGCACGCCCGGGATGTTCACGCTGACGCGGCCGAGTTCCTCAAACGTGGTGATGTAGAGGGTCTTCCAGTCGCCGCCGCCGAACCCGACGTTGGTTGCCCGCCTGCCATCTCCCAGCGCAATGGTGCCGAGGTGGCGGCCATCGGAGGCGAGAATCCAGACACCGCCGGGGCCGGTGACGTAGATGTTGCCCTCGAGGTCGCACTTCATGCCGTCGGGCACCCCGGGACGCTCATCGGCGAGGACGCACAGCAGACGGCCGTTTTCTATACCGCCATCGTCGCGGACATCCCATGCCTTGATCAGGCCCACTCGAGAGTCGTTGACGTACAGGATGCTCTCGCCCGGCGAGAAGCAGAGGCCGTTGGGCCCCACGTAGTCGTCGATGAGAAGCGTGATGTCGCTCAGGTCCGGGGATACGCGATACACACCGGCGAAACCCAATTCCATCCCCGGGTAGGTATCGCGGTACGGGTCGGTGAAGTAGATGGCGCCGTCGGACTTGACCACGAGGTCGTTGGGCCGGTTGAGCCGCTTGCCCTGGTAGCTGTCGGCGACGACGGTGATGCTGCCGTCGGCCTCCTGGCGGGTGACGCGGCGAGCATCGTGCTCGCAGGCCAGGAGCCGGCCCTGCGGATCCCGGGCCAGGCCGTTGGCCTCATTGGTGCCCAACTGGTACTCGGACAGTCCGTCGACGTCGTTGTACCGCATCCGGCGGTTGCCGCCGATGTCGCTGAAGAGCATATAGCCACCCTCCTGGATCCACACCGGACCTTCGGCGGGCCACCAGGGGACACCGAGGGCGGAGCCGTCTCCGCCGAACCCGCTGGCCAGCCATTCCACTTCCTGACCCAGATCGATGATCCGTTCCAGTCCGGGCGACACCTGTTCAATCGACATGTCTTGCGCTCCTTGCAGATCAGCGGATGCCCGACAGAGCACGGTCAAGGTTAAACGCGCTGCTGATCAGGGCGAGATGCGTGAAAGCCTGGGGGAAATTACCGAGTCCCTCGCCGCTGGGCCCGGTCTCCTCGGCGTACAGCCCGAGGTGGTTGGCGTAACCCAGCATCTTCTCGAACATGAGGCGGGCCTGGTCGAGCCGGCGAGGATCGCCCCAGCCGGCGCGGGTCAGCGCCTCCACCAGCCAGAAGGTGCACATGTTGAACGTGCCCTCATGCCCGGTCAGCCCGTCGGTGAATTGCTCGTGGTTGTAGCGATAGACGAGGCTGTCCGACACCAACCCTCCCTGCTGGGGGCTGCGATTGATGGCGTCGATGGTGCTCAACATGCGGGGGTCGGTCGGAGACATGAAGAAGACCAGCGGCATGAGCAGGTTGGATGCGTCCAGCGAGTCGCTGCCGTAGTGCTGAACGAAGGCCTGCCGATCCCGGCTCCAGCCGCGGGTCTGAATTTCCTCGTAAATTTCGTCGCGGGTGGCTATCCAGCGCCCGCGCTCGGAGGGGAAGGAACGCAACTCTGACAGTTTGAGCGCTCGGTCGAGCATGACCCAGCACATGAGCTTGGAGTAGACGAACTGCTGGCGCCCGCCGCGGGTTTCCCATATGCCCTCGTCGGCTAGCTGCCAGTTGTCGCACACCCAGTTGGTCATCTGTCGTAGCTTGGTCCAGAAGTCGTAGGATATGGGTTCGCCGTACCGGTTGAACAGGTAGACCGAATCCATGAGTTCGCCGTAAATGTCGAGCTGCAACTGGTCGTAGGCGCCGTTCCCGATGCGGACCGGCTTGGAGCCCCGATAGCCGTCCAGATGGTCCAGAGTCACTTCCTCGAGGCTGCGGCGGCCATCGATGCCGTAGAGAATCTGGATGTTGCTCCAGTCGCCGTCGAAGGGATCTATCTGGGCTTCCAGCCAGTGCATGAAATGACTGGCCTCGTTCGTGAAGCCGATGCGGAGCAGCGCGTACAGGGTGAAGGCGGCGTCGCGAATCCAGGTGTAGCGGTAATCCCAGTTGCGCACGCCTCCCAATTCCTCCGGGAGGCTGCAGGTGGGAGCGGCAACGATGGCGCCGGTGGGTTCATAGGTGAGGAGCTTGAGGACCAGGGCGGATCTCTCGACCATCTCCCGCCAGCGGCCCTTGTAGGTGCACTGGGACAGCCAGTTCCTCCAGTAGGCGACAGTTTCCTCGAAAAGGGCGGTGCTCTCCCGTTCCGACGGCGGATGGTAGTCAACGGTGTCGTCTCCCATGACGCCGATTGAGAACGTTGAGGACTGCCCTTCGTTGAGCACGAAGGCGCCGAGGACTCCGTTGTCGTGTTTTTCCAGCAGGATATCGGTGGACAGTTGCAGGCCTATGTCATTTGCAATGAAGGCCGCTCCGTTCTCGTTCATTTCTACCCGGTGGGCGTCCCGCGCGTAATTGAACGCCGGATAGCATTCCAGGAAGAAGGGAACCACGCCGCGTACGCAGTTGACGCGCCGGATTAATTCAGTGTGGTGATGTGGGCGTCCGGGCGTAGGTACCGGCATGAAGTCGATGACCTCGGCGACCCCGTTTTCGGCGAGGAACCGGGTGATGAGCACGTTGGTGTCAGGCCAGTAGACCTGGCGCTGCACCGGCGGGGCGTCCAGCAGAGGGGCGATTTTGAAGTGGCCGCCCTTCTTGTCGTCCAGGATCGCGCCGAATACGCTGGGCGAATCGAAATCGGGGCAGCAGAACCAGTCCACGGACCCGTTGACCCCGATCAGGGCACAGGTCCGCATGTTGCCGACGATTCCGTATTGCTCTATCGGCAGGTAGGCCATGATTCGGCCCTCACTGTTTGATTATCCCGTCGAGGTCTCCAGCGTGGCCACGCTGAACACCACCCGAAACGGATTGCAGTATATGACCACGCTCTGAACATCGGCCAGCGATACGTTGGCCGGGATGTCGTAATTTTGGGATCCGACGTTCCCCTTCAGCTTGCCCAGCTCGATGTATCCTGCGTCATCCAGGTCGGAATGACTCTCCGGGTTGGGAGCGTTGACCAGGAGCACGCGGAGGTCGGGCCCGTTGGTGACGCGGAAGTCCTCCAACCGGAGGATGTGACCGCCTTCGGAACCAAGGTCGTACACGGTGGCGCTACCCGAACCCTTGTGGAAGGAGTCGGCGTCGCGGAATTGGCCACTTAGGCCGGCCTGGGGTTGGGTCTGGGAGCCCGCTGAACCTGAGGAATCTGGCATAGCCTCATCGACCGGGCGTTCCAGGTTGGCCGCTGCGGCCATGGCGTCCTCGACCTCGGTCATGGTCATGTTGGCGGGGACGACGGCCCGGGTGGCCAGGGGAAAATCCTCATTGACCTCGTTAGTCATGACCAGCGGGCTCAGGAGCCACCAGGCGAACCACGCAACGGGGATGACAATCAGGATTCCGAGGCCGATCAGCAAATATCGAAGCATTATCACGCTCCTTTCTTTGGGATGGGTTATGGGGGGATCAGGACAGCGTAGACCTCAATCTGGACAAAGCATTCCTCACCGTCTCGATATCGTCGGCATTGGGTGCTGCTTCTATATACGCTGCGAAATCATCGGCAGATTGTTGATGGTTGCCGGCCTTGAGATGCACGACGCCCCGGTCGCGTTGCTCCTCGGGTCGGTCGGGCAGGACCGCCATCAACCCGCCGATGGTGGTGATGCAGCGGTCGAATTCCTCGCGATCCCAATATATCGCCTTCAAGTTGCGGAGGACGCGAGCCAGGATTTCGCGAGGCGTCACCGGATTCAGGTGGTGCTCCTCCAGGCGGGCGTCGTCGCCGGCGGCCTGTCGCAGGACTGCGCCGCATTCATCGCGGTTCATGAGCAGGCCACCGTTGAAGGCGTCGACGAAATAGTTCTCTTCGTCGCGGTGGCGGACCAGGAAATGCCCCGGCATGCCGATGCCCAGCACCGGAACGCCGGCGCGCCGGCCCACCTCGATGCACAGCAGGGACAGGGTGATGGGGATGCCCAGGCGGCGCTGCAGCACCTGGTTCAGGTAGGAGTTGTTGGGGTCGTAGTAATCGTCCCGATTGCCGGAGAAGCCGATGACGCCGAAGAGCAGGTCGGTGATGGCGTTGAGTTCCTCCAGGGGGCCGGCTTCCGAGGGCATCCGGGCCTGCGCGGCTTCGGCCATCCGGTCAAGGTTGGCGCAGCAGCCGTCGATGTCGACGTTGGGGTCGTCCGTGGACGCCACCAGCAGGGCGCCCGTGCCGAGGTCGAAATCACCGGCCACGGTGTCAGCCGACTCGGAACCTAACAGCCTCTGCAATTCGAGGATCGCATCTGCCGCAAACATAAACTGCTCCTTTAACGGCCGGAGCTAGACGGCGATGCCGGCCGAGCGGCGGCGGCGAAATTCGGCGGCAGAGACGTCCTCCACCGGAGGATTACCGGGATAGCTGGCCTGTTCGGCGGTGACCGTTGCCTCGCGCTCCGCAATGTCGCGGATTTCACGGGTTTCCGTTCCGCAGTAGTCACACCAGGTCAGGTCACTGGTCATTAGCCGCATGTTGTCTTTCTTGACCGTCATGGTGCCGAATTCCGAAGAACAGTCGGCGCAACGGCGGACTATGGTGACGTCGGTTATCGGCAAAACTGTTCCCTCCTGAGTTACCCAGCGACGCGGTGGATTCTCGCTGGCGAAATGGTCGTTAGCTGAACCCGGTCGCGGTCGTAGGGCACGATGGCGGCACAGACCCGGTTCTGCCCGCGCCGCCACGTGGTCGGATCAGCGTGCGGTGAAGCCTCCGTCAACGACCAACTCGGCGCCGGTTACATAGGACGCATCGTCGCTGGCCAGGAACAGCACCGCGTTGGCGACCTCTTCCTGCCGACCCTCACGACCCATAGGCACCTGCTCTTCGATCATGGAACGACGGCCGTCCCGTACATCTTCGGTGGAGATGCTGCCCATCATGGGAGGCATATACCCTGGATGCACGGAGTTGACCCGGATGTTCTCGGTTCCGTAGCGGACCGCCATGGCCTTGGTGAAGATGCGCACGGAGCCCTTGGACGCGTTGTAAGCCGGGTGGCCGCTGAGCATGCCCACCAGGCCGGCGATGGACGAGATGTTCACGATGGACCCGCCGCCGTTCTGGCGCATCTGGGCGATGGCGTGCTTGGTGCCCAGGAACACCCCGGTGGAGTTGATGTCCATGATGCGGGACCAGGCTTCGAGGCTGTCGTCGTCGGGCACCGCGCGGCTGCTGATGCCGGCGTTGTTGACGAGGATGTCCAGGCGGCCGAAGCGGGACACGGCCTGGGAAACCACGTTGGCCCAGGCGTCTTCGCTGGTCACGTCGGTGTGGATGTAGACGCTTTCGCCGCCGGCCTCGTTGATCTCCGCCTCTACCTGCCGGCCATCATCGTCACGGATGTCGGCGATGACTACCCGGGCGCCTTCGCGGGCGAACAGGCGGGATTCCACGGCGCCCATACCGTGCGCGCCGCCGCTGACGATGGCCACCTTGCCTTCCAATCGCATTGTTTCATCTCCGGGGAAGCGAAATGGTCACCTGCCAAAGCTGTCCCCATGGTGGTCGGGTTCGGCCACAGCATAACCGCCGGACGCCGAGCGTTCAACCTTGAATGGATGGGTGTATGCTGGTAACGACGAGCGCGCTCAGGACGCCAGGTCCGCGCTTCAGGCCAATACACGACATGTACCAAGCGGCAGTGTTCATCCACCTGGCCTCGGCTATCGTATGGATCGGCGGCAGCCTGTTCCTGGCGCTGGTGCTGATCCCCGTGCTGCGACGTTTCGCGCCTCCGCCAGGTGAGCCGCCGGTGTTGCCGCCCGACATGCTCGGCGCCATGGCCCGGCGGTTCAGGTGGATTTCGTGGGTGTGCATCGTGTTGCTGGTGGCAACGGGGCTTTATATCCTGCCCACCCGGTACGGTATCGGGTTCGGGGATTTTTTCAGCCTGGGCGGACACTTCGTGGCGACCCTTCAGGTGAAAGTCGCCCTCGTGGCGGTGGTGATCTGGCTCAGCGCGATTCACGACTTTATTATCGGCCCGTACACCAACCGCCTGATCGAGGCGATGCAGGCGGGGGCGGAGCCGCCCGGCTACCTGCCGCTGCTGAGGAAATCAGTCGTGTGGATCGCCCGCGTCAACGTGCTGCTGACCATACTGGTGGTGGTAGTTGCCGTAACCATGACGCGAGGGGCTCCCGTTTAGCGCCGAGGGCAGATTATGACGCAACCGGAACGCGCACCCGTGTACGACACGCTGCCAGTTTTCGACAACCATCACGGACGCCCGGAAGTCTGGCCGGGACTGCGGGTGGAAGGGCTGGTCGAGCAGCCCACCGTGTTCAGTGCGGCGCAGTTGCTCGAGCTGACACGGCAGACAATAGTTGACGACTTCCGTTGCGTGGAAGGCTGGTCCGCACCGGGCCAGGAGTGGGAAGGGGTTCCTCTGGCCGCTTTGTTGGAGGTGGTGAAGCCTCTGCCGGCCGCCCGGTTCGCCGCTGTCGCGGCTGCGGATTTCAGCGTCGGCGTGGCGCTGGACGATCCAGCGGGCGTGCTACTGGCCACCAGGCTCAACGGCGCGGACCTGCCCGAGGAACATGGCGGCCCGTGCCGCCTGGTTAGCGTGGGACAGGCCTGCTACGCCAGCGTCAAGTGGGTGGACAGTATAACGCTGACCGATGTGGCTCCTGACGAGACCGCTCGGGAAATTGCGATGGCGCGCAACGCCGAATAGAGCGGACAAGTTAGATCACGCAGCCAGTAGCGCGGTTGTCTAGGAAGATCTGGTCGAGTCAGCGCTCCAGATCGCGGAAACGGTAGCCCAGACCGCGTTCGCTGAGGATGTACTCGGGGTTGCGGGGATTGCGTTCCAGTTTTTGCCTGAGGTACGTGACGTAGGTTCGAACGTATTGGTGCTCTCCGCGATACTCCGGGCCCCACACGCGCTCCAGCAGCGTGTCGTGGGTCAATAGTTGACCCGGGTTGCTGACCAGTTGGTACAGCAGTCGGTATTCGGTGGGCCTGAGGTGCATGTCCTGGCCGCCGGCCACGACCCGGCTCTGATCAAAGTTTATGGTGAGCCAGTCGTCGACGATCACCTCCTGTAGGCGAGGTGGTTCGGTGGCCTCGATGCGGCGAAAGAGCGCCCGGATTCGTGACGCGAGTTCTCGGGGGCTGAATGGCTTGGTGATGTAGTCGTCGGCTCCCAGGTCCAAACCGGCCACACGGTCGGCTTCATCTCCCCGGACGGTTACGAAGATCACCGGCACCGACGAAACGGAGCGGATCCGCCGCAGGGTTTCGAAGCCGTCCATCTCGGGCATCGTGACGTCGAGGACCACCAGATCGACGGACTCGCCGTTGTCCAATTTCTCGAGCGCCCGCGCTCCGTTCTCGGCGGTTACCACGTTGTAGCCTTCGACCTCAAGGTTCATGGCGGTGAAGCGAACTATGTGAGGCTCGTCGTCCACGACCATGATGGTGCGGCGGTCGGTTCCCGTCATGGCGGCGCGTCCGCTTCGCTGGGGAACGCAAAGGAGAACGCCGACCCGCCGCCGGGCATGCCCTCGACCCAGATGTCGCCGCCGTGGGCCCTCATTATCGCGTCGCAGATATACAGGCCCAAACCCATGCCGCGCGAGTGCGCGGATGTTTGGGCCTGCGAGCGATGGAAACGTTCGAAGATGCGGCGCGACTCCCACCGGGGCACGCCGAGGCCGGTGTCGGTGACGGTGACCCTGACGGAGCCCATGGGATCCTGGTCACCGGACACCTGGATCGGCCCGCCGGCGGGCGAATACTTGATGGCGTTGTCCACCAGGTTGACCAGCACCTGCTCCAAAAGCGCGGGATCGCCGTTCACGGCCGGCAACTGGTTCGGAAAGCGGCACAACAGATGGTGTTTTTTGGACGTCGATTGCATGCGTTCGATTACGTTTTGCGCGATGCTTGCCATGTCGACCTGCTCCGAGTTGAGCGGCAGCGCGCCGACCTCCAGGCGCGATGCCAGCAGCAGTCGATCCATAAGCTGGCTCATGCGGTCGGTCTCTTCCTCGATGGCTTCGAAGCTGCGGCGCAGGGTGTCGCCATCCCAATGGGCGTCAGGCCGGGACAGGGTGTTCGTGTAGCCCTTGATGATCGCCAACGGAGTTTGGAGCTGGTGTTCCAGCATCGAGAGAAAGGTTGATCGCATCTCCTCGGTTTCGCGCACGCGGGTCATGTCGCGGACGTTGACCACCGCGTTCAATGGAGCCATTTCGGGAGAGCGGACCACCGAATAGACCAGCGCGACCTCGGTCCGTTGGCCAGTGGAGGAACGGGCGGCGGCGGCAAGCTCAGTAACGTTGCCGTCCGACCCGGAGGCGGCCTGGTGGGCGTGGATCATCGGACAGCGACCGGGACAGATGGGCCGGCCCTCGCGATCCCGCCAGTTCAGCGCGACGGCACAGGGCAGTCCCAGCAGCTCCTCTCCGGGCCGTCCCAGCATGCGTTCCATAGCCGGGTTGACGCTGATGATGCGGCGGTCCCCGTCCACGGTGTAGATGCCGTCGGCGCTGCCCTCAAGAATGGATTCGACTCGCTGTTTTTCCTGGGTCAGCAGGTGTGCCAGTCGGGCAGACTGAACGGCGATGGCGGCCTGCTCGGCGAACGCGGCCAGCACCGGGGGGTCCAATTGCGAGAAGTTGGCGGCGTCGGAGGAGCGGAGCACAAAGATCAGCCCCACGGTCTCGTCGCTGGTGTAGAGGGGAACGGCCATGACCGGGTTCTGCAGTTCACCGGTGGTGGAGATGGGCAAGGCAGACTGAGGGAACAGGGCAGAAAGGAGGGCGAACTGCTCCCGGCTGAGCGCCAGGTCCGGTATGGCCTCGTTGAGCAGCGGGCGGATTCGGGCGATCTGGGGCACGTCGAGGCCGTAGGCTCCGGTGACTACGAATCGGCGGACGGCGTCGTCCCAGGTGGCTACGACGGCCGCGCTGCCTCCCAACGCGCGCACGGCGTTGCGCAGGATGCCCTCCAGTTCCGGCTGCAGCTCGACGCCGTTGTCGATTTGCGTGCGTCCAGAGGGGTGTGCGTTGAAGTGGCGGGTCACCATGGGATGGCCGAATACATCCAGAGCGTAGCGATTTCCAACGCAATTTTAACATTAAGGCCATTGGAAAGCGGTCACGTGCGGGCCAAAATATATGGCAAGCCTAGCCGGTCGGAGCCGTAACGGCCGATGCGAGGAGGTAACAATGCCAAGGTACGTTTACCGATGCACTGCCTGTGACCACGAATTCGACCAAAGGCAGAGTTTCGGCGCTTCGTCGGAAGGGGAATGCCCCGAATGTTCCGGCGTGGCGCGTCGTGTGTTCCACGCGGTGCCGGTGATCTACAAGGGATCCGGCTTCTACACCACGGACTACGCACGCAAGAAGTAGCCGCTTCCCGACACGGTCGCGGATCAACCAGTCCAACAAAACAACGCAAGGAGGCATTCAGTGGCCACTTTCACACCACTCGGCGAGCGAATCGTCATCAAACCCACGGAACAGGAAGCCCAGACCCGGGGCGGTATCCTCTTGCCGGACACGGCGAAAGAGAAGCCGCAGGAAGGCGAAGTTGTAGCGGTGGGCCCGGGCCGGGCCTCGGACGATGGCAGCCGCATCCCCATGGAACTTACGGTGGGCGACAAGGTCATCTACTCGAAGTACGCCGGCACCGAGTACGAAGACGGCGACGAAGAGTATCTGATCATGCGCGAGTCCGACGTGCTCGCCAAGATCGGCTAACAGCAAATACCTGAGATCCGTACACACTCAACTGAGGAGAAACGCAATGCCCGCAAAGAAAATGGCGTACTCCGAAGAGGCCCGTAAGTCGCTGCGATCCGGCATCGACACCCTGGCTGACTCGGTAAAAATTACCCTGGGACCCCGCGGCCGCAACGTCGTGCTGGACAAGAAGTTCGGCCCGCCGCAGGTTTGCTCCGACGGCGTGACCATCGCCAAGGAAATTGAGCTCCCCGACGCCTTCGAGAACATGGGCGCCCAGTTGCTCAAGGAAGCCGCCACCAAGACCAATGACGCCGCCGGCGATGGCACCACCACCAGCATCGTGTTGTCCCAGGCCATCATCACCGAAGGGTTCAAGAACGTCACCGCCGGGGCGAACCCCATGGCCATCAAGCGCGGTATCGAGCGCGCGGTCGGCCAGGTTGTGACCGAACTGCAGTCGATGTCCCAGCCCGTGGAGACCCGCGAGCGCATCGGCCAGGTTGCCTCACTGTCCGCCCACGAAGACGCCATCGGCGAGACCATCGCCGAGGCGATGGAGAAGGTCGGCAAGGACGGCGTCATCACCGTGGAAGAGTCCCGCGGCCTGACCGACGAGATCGAGTACGTGGAAGGCATGCAGGTCGACCGCGGATACATCTCGCCTTACTTCATCACCAACAGCGACCGGATGGAAGCGGCTATCGAAGACCCCTTCGTCATCATCACCGATAAGAAGATCTCCGCCGTTGCCGATCTGGTTCCCGCCCTGGAAAAGATGCTCCAGGCCGGCCAGAAGAACGCGGTCATCGTGGCTGAGGACGTGGACGGCGAGGCCCTGGCCACGCTGGTGGTCAACAAGCTGCGCGGCATCATGAACGTGCTGGCCGTCAAAGCCCCCGGCTTCGGCGACCGGCGCAAGGCCATGATGGAAGACATCGCCATCCTGACCGGTGGCACTGTCATCAGCGAAGAGACCGGCCGCCGGCTGGACTCCGCCACCATCGAGGACTTCGGTCGCGCCCGCCGCGTCGCCTCCACCAAGGACGACACGACGATCGTCGAGGGTCACGGGTCCGAGGATGGTATCCAGGCCCGCATCAACCAGATCAAGGCCCAGATCGAAGACACGACGTCCGAGTACGACCGCGAGAAGCTGCAGGAGCGGATGGCCAAGCTGTCCGGCGGCGTGGCCGTGATCAAGGTTGGCGCCGCCACCGAGATCGAGCTCAAGGAGCGCAAGGCCCGTGTCGAGGACGCGCTGTCCGCCACCCGTTCCGCGGTGGAAGAGGGCATCGTCCCTGGCGGCGGCGTTGCCCTGGTACGCGCCCAGCGCGCGCTGGAAGGCGTCACCGGCCTGACCGGTGACGAGGTCGTCGGACTCAACATCATCCGGTACTCGCTGGAGCAGCCGCTCAAGATCATCGTGGAAAACGCCGGTGGCGAAGGCGCCGTCGTGCTGCACGATGTCAAGGACCAGTCCGATGACTACGGCTACGACGCCGAGGTCAGCGAGTTTGGCCCGATGCTCGAGCGCGGCATCATCGACCCGGTCAAGGTGACCCGCTCCGCGCTGCAGAACGCGGCGTCCGTGGCGGCCATGGTGCTCACCACCGAGTCCATCATGACCGAGATCCCCGAGCCCATGCCGGCGATGCCGTCGGCCCCGCCGATGGACTTCTAGTCTCAGGCGGACGCGTTCGGAAAACGAGCCGGGGCGGGTGTCACACCCGCCCCGGTTCCATTTTTTGGAACGTTGTACCTATTCCCCTTATGGGAGTAATATTGCACCGGCTTTTATATTCCCCCGAGGTTTGGGCACTACGGTCGCCACCCTGGGGTTCTTCCATCCGAGGCCGCAACTGAATAGATCCTCTGCCCGCCGCCTATTAGCCTGGCATCCGCCGACGCCCTTCTTCTATGGATGGCTGGTGCTGAGCATGGCGTGCCTGTCTTCCGCCACCGGGGCCAGCGTGTCCCAGGTGGTAATGGGCGCTATCCAGGTGTACATCGTGGAGGACACCGGGTGGGACATTGGCACTCTGTCCATCGCGGTGACGGCCGGGACGTGGTGCTCTGGAATTCTGGCTCCCTTCGCCGGGGCATTGGCCGACAGGTATGGCCCCCGGGTCCTGACTACGCTCGGTCTGGTAGTGGTCGGGTGCGCGTTGCTGGCAATTTCAGCGGTAAACACCAGCACTCCGTGGCCGTTCTTCGCAGCCTACATCGTTGCCAGGACGGTAAGCAATCCGTTCCTGATCGGGCTCGTCCCCCGGACAGCCACGGTCAATTTCTTCCGGCGGCGCCGGGGCGTCAGCCTGGCCATCAACGGAATGGCGCGTCCCGTGGGCGGCGCCATCAATATCCAGATCATTTCACTGATCGCCGTCACGCATAGCTGGCGGGCCTCGTACGGGTACGTCGGGTTGTTCATGATGGCAATGACGGTACCGGTATTCCTCATCATGCGCCGGACTCCGGAAGAGATCGGCATGCTGCCCGACGGGGACCGACCCGCCCCCGGACCTGCGTCGGAATCACCATCCGCCGGCGGCCGACGGGCGGGCCGCCGCGCACCGGTGGGCGCCCAGGAGTTCAGTTGGACGGCCCGAGAGGCGATGAAGACCCGAGCCTATTGGTGCATCGCTGGAACCGCCGTGCTGGCGATAATAGCGTCCGCGGGCCTGGGGTACATTCTGGTTCCGTTTTTGGTCAGCGAATCGGGCCCGGGCTTGTCCAATCCGCAGGCGGTAGGAGTGGGGGCGCTGGGCGCCGTGCTGGCCATGACCACCCTGGCCTGGGGTTTTCTGGCGGACAAGTTCGGACCGCGTCCCTGCATGGTCACGACCATCACGGGGGCGGTGCTTACCGGGCTGTTCCTGGCTACCGGCGTCCACTCGCTCTGGACAGCTTACCTGTTCGCGGTGCTGTGGGGATTTTTCTCGAACACCGTCGGAACGCTGGAGCACATGCTGCTGGCGCAGTATTTCGGGCGCGGATCCTTCGGAGCGATACTGGGGTCCCTGGGCCCGCTTCAGACCACCGCGCTGGGAGCTGCCCCGGTATTCGGCAGCTACCTGCTGACTTTTACCCACAGCTACAGCGTTGTGTTTATCGTGCTGATGGCGATGTACGCCGGCGCCGGCCTGTTGATCCTTCTGGCCAAAGCGCCGCAGTTGCCGCCGCGCGCCACCGAATCGCAGTCCGATCCCGGTATCGCGCCGGCAACGGTATAATCGCAACGAACAACCAAACGGAGGCAAACTGATGGCCAACAGCACTTACATGAACCCCAGCGGCATCGCCGACCCGTCACCTTCAGGCTTCACGGCGGTGGTCAAGGCGGGCAACACGGTCTACATCGCGGGGATGGTCGCGCAGGACGAGAATGGCAACGTGGTCGGCGCGGGAGACACGGAGGCGCAGACGCGGCAGATCTGGCGGAATATCGAGGTCGCGGTGAAGGCCGCAGGCGGAACTCTGGCAGACATCGTCAAAACCACTACCTACGTGACCGGCATCGAACACGGCCCGGCGGTGCGCAAGGTGCGCGGTGAGTTGTTCCCCAGCAACCCACCCACGAGCACGCTGCTGGTGGTGAGCGAGCTGGCGAACCCCGCTTACGTGGTGGAGATCGAGTCGATTGCCGTTGTAGGGTAATCGCGGGGAGCCGTTCCGTCGTTCACCGACGGGGCGGCTCCGCAGCTGGCGCTGGCGAGTTGTCGCCGCAGCGCCCGCGCCGGGATGCGGTGACGACGGCTAACTGGATCTAATCAGGTGTGCCACGTTCCGAGGTCGTCGCGACGTTTCTGGAGCACCAGCCACATGCGGTGCCAGACATAACGCCGCTCCGGGTCTTCCAGGCTGCGGTCGATCAGGTCACGGACCGCCAGCACCGCCTGACCGGCAAAAAAGCCCCAATGGCCGGGTTCGTTGCGGAGCCACCCGTCCACGCGGTCCGGATGGGCGTCGGCAACACCTTCCAGAAGTTGATCCAGTGAGGCATCGGTTCCCCTTGGATCGCTGGCCATGGGATCAGCCGCCGCCGACGGGCCGGACGATCTCCAGCGCGTCGCCAGGATTGAGCTGCACCTTTTCGAAGTCTTCCTTGCGGATCACCTGGCCGTTGTAGCCCACCGCGATGAACCGCATGTTGACGTCGATGGTGGCCAGATAGGACTGAAGGTTGAGACCTTCGTCGATGTCGCGGGGTTTGCCGTTTACTTGCAGGGTGATCATGCGGGCCGTCACCTCCGGCTCGTAGTATAGCGGCTACCGGGATCACGATGTTCGCCCATGGCGGCCATCGCTTCCTGCATGGCCGACTTTATTCGAGAGGCTTCCCGTTCCGGGTCTGAGCTGGCGAGGACGGCAGTGATGACCGCCGCGCCATCAGCTCCGGCCCGCATCACCTGGCCGATATTGTCGGCGGTGATGCCACCGATGGCCAGGAGAGGCGTGGCGACACCCGCGGCACGGACGCGTTCCAGCAAACCGGGCCCGGATGGTTCCTCGCCCGGGTGGGACCGGGTTGCGAACATGGTGCCAACCAGAAGAAAATCTGCATCGGGCGCCAGGCTTGCGCCCTCCACCGAGTGGACGGAGCGACCGATGATCGATTCTTCGCGAAGGATTGCACGGACGGCGCCGATTGGCATGGCTGCCTCGCCCAGCTGAACGCCGTCGGCTCCGCATGCGGCGGCAACGTCGGCGCGCTCGTTGACCAGGAGAATCGCGGAGCCGCGCGTGACCTCCCGCAGGTCAGTGGCCAGTTCGAGCAGCGCGCCGCCGGGCTCTTCCTTATCCCGAAGTTGGACGACATCGACGCCGCCAGCGATGGCGGCGGACACCCTGCCGGGCAATTCGTCCGGCGGGCAAACGCGCCGGTCGGTGACCAGGCATAGCGCAGGATGTGGCAGGTCCGCTCCCATGGGGACGCGCTCAGGCCGCCGCGACCGGCACCGGAACGTCTGAGGGCGGGCTGCTGGCGATGGCTTCAGTGCGCACCGGTATGCGACCGGCGAGGTATGCCTGTCGCCCGGCCTCCACGCCCTTGCGGAAGGCGTCGGCCATCATCGCCGGGTCCTCGGCCTGGGCGATGGCGGTGTTGACGAGCACCGCGGAGGCGCCCATTTCCAGCGCCTTGGAGGCGTCGGACGGGACCGCGAGTCCGGCGTCCACGACGACTGGCACCGTGGCGTTTTCGAGGATGATGCGGACCTCTTCCACGGTATGGATGCCCTGCCCCGAGCCGATGGCGGAGCCGAGGGGCATGACGGTGACGCAGCCGGCCTCTTCCAGGTTCTTGGCGAGGACCGGGTCGGCGTGGATGTAGGGCAGGACCTTAAAGCCCTCGTCGACGAGCTGCCGGGCTGCTTCGAGGGTGCCGTTGGGATCCGGGAACAGATACTTGGCGTCCGGTATGACTTCAAGCTTTACGAAATCGGTTTGAGCAACCTCGCGACCGAGACGCGCCACGAACAAGGCCTCCTCGACAGTGCGGCAGCCGGCCGTGTTGGGCAGGATGTGATATTTATCCAGGTTGATATGTTCGAGGATGTTCTGCTCGGGGTTGTCGAGGTCGAGCCGACGGATGGCGACGGTGACCATCTGGGTACCCGAAGCCTCCAGGGAATCGACCATTTCCTGCATGCTGCGATGCCGGCCGGTACCGACGATCAGCCGGGAAGAAAACGACACGCCACCAATTACCAGTTCGTCGGCCATCGCTATCACTCTCCTGTTTGATGCCGGAAACGGTCGGGCCGTCACCGGCGGTTGCCTCAAATGCGAAACCGCCAGGCGGTTACCCGGCGGCTCAAAGTAAAAGCTACCTACTGTTCCTCCGCCGGCATTACCCGGTTCAGGTACAGACGGTCGGCGACGAACTTTGCCGCCCTCTCAGCCTGGTTTGCCCAAGCTCCCGCCAGAATCGCGTGAGGCGTTCAGTTGTGCTTGGAATGTAGCACTACGCGCCGGGCAAGTCAAACCAGACTGCTCGGTACGCAAATTCAGGACGTTGATCACAGCTTCCCGCCGAATCCAAGGCGGCTCCGATTAGTCGTCGCCAGAACTTCGTTGACCGGGTCGACCGAAAACATCAGGATTTGGAGGGTGGTTCCACCGATCAGGCAGTTGTCGTCCCCCTCGGGCCCAAAAATCACTGGGCAGATTCCGTCTCGACCGTCAATGTTGATGACGGCCTGTCCTCGTCCGAACCTCACTGCTGTCCCATCGGCCAATGCGTAGTCTACCCGCGAGCGGGGCTCCAAGCGCAGATTTTCCAGCAGAGAGGCAGGGAACATCGAGTCGGAAGTACCCGTGTCGACCAGCGCTTCGATTTCTACCTGATCGCCGCCGTTGGGGTTGCCGACGGTGACCATCACCGAGAACGTACCAATTATCTTTCGGGCCTCTAGACTTCGTACTCGGCCACGTTGTCCGGAATGATCAGGCGTGCGTCGGTAACCTCCTGCACTTCTGCGGGCGTCCAGCCGGGGGCGGCTTCTCGGAGCACCATGCCATCGGGCGTGGGCTCCATCACGGCCACGTCGGTCACCACGAGGGACACGCAGCCGCGGCCGGTAAGGGGGAAGTCGCACTCCTGCACGACTTTGGAGTTGCCACTGCGGTCGTTGTGTTCCATGGCGACGATGACCTTGTCGGCTCCGGCCGCCAGGTCCATTGCGCCGCCGATGTTGCCCACGCCACGCTCGGGCAGCATCCAGTTGGCCAGGTCCCCGTTGGCGGACACCTGGTGGGCGCCGAGGACCGTGACATCGACGTGCCCTCCGCGAATCATGGCGAACGCGTCCACGGATGAAAAGTAGGCCATGCCGGGGACGGATTGGAGAAACTGGCCGCCGGCGTTGATGAGGTCGATGTCCTCTTCGCCCTCCTCGGCCAGGGGGCCGCAGTTCAGGACGCCGCTCTCGCTGTGGTAGAAGACCACGCTCTCGTCGTCCACGAACATGGATACCAGCGTTGGTATCCCGATGCCGAGGTTGACGCAGGACCCGGCCGGAAGTTCCCTGGCCACCCGCATCGCAATGATGGCCCGGTCGAGGCGTTCTTTGTCTGCGCTCATGGTCGTACTCCGGGTTATTCGTAGCCGGTGAAACCGTCGGGGCGTCGCACGATGCGTTGGACGAATATCCCGGGAGTCACCACCGCTTCGGGGTCCAGTTCTCCGGGCTGCACTATCTGGTCGACCTCAACCACCGTCACCCGCGCGCCCGGGGCCATCACCGCGTTGAAATTGCGGGAAGTGCCGCGATAGACCAGGTTGCCCCGGGTGTCGGCCCGGTGGGCGCGGATCAGAGCGAAATCGGCGCGCAGGCCGTGTTCCAGAATGTACTCGCGTCCGTCGATCACGCGGCTTTCCTTGCCTTCGGCGATGAGGGTGCCGGCGCCGGTCGGGGTGTAGAAGGCCTCGATACCGGCGCCGCCGGCGCGCAGGCGCTCGGCCAGCGTCCCCTGGGGCACCAGCTCCAGATCGACCTCGCCGCGTCGATAGGCCAGCTCGAACTCGGACGGTCTCGACACCGAGGGCGAGACGGGGAACGACGCGATGGCCTTGGCGACCTGGCCGTTTTCCACCAGCACGCTGTGGTCAATGGCCGTACGGCCCGGCGGCGTGCCGAAACTGACCACGCGGGCGATCCCGGCGGTGTTGCTGACGATGGTCAGGTTGCGGCTGCCGCGGTCCCGTAGCGACACGAGGAGGTGATGCGCCATGCCCCCCGGTCCACCGAACCCATCGATGAAGACCGTGGCCCCGTCGGGCAGGTCAGCGATGGCGGACGGTCCGTCGGCGTAAACCTTGCTGGGCGGCTTGCCGGGAGGGACGGTGAAATCCATCTCGCGCAGGCCCGGCGCGACCGTCACCTCAGTTCCGGTGATGGCGCGGATGTCCTCGGCGGACCAGCCGGGGGCCACCTCGGTC
Organism: SAR202 cluster bacterium bin87; assembly: GCA_002238825.1. GTDB lineage: Bacteria > Chloroflexota > Dehalococcoidia > Lucifugimonadales > UBA3495 > Bin87. Next base: position 373,539 of record MPNC01000001.1, read on the forward strand.
AGGGTGAGCCCGGTGTCGGCCACGCGAAACACGGCCACGTCGGTGATGATTGTGTCGACGCAACGGAACCCATCTGGCGGCAAGGTCAGGGTGTCCAGGATGTTGGGAGCGCGGTCAGCGCCGTTATGCGGCAATACCGTGACGACACGGCGAGCGCCGGCCAGGTCGATTAGCCCGGCGTGCCCCTGCGGCCCCGGGTAGTCCGTGGCGTGGTAACCGGCGAAACTGCCTCTGGAGTCGACCTGCGCGGCCTGCACGATCGATAGATCCACATTGCCCCCGCGCAGAATTGCGCCGGCGTCGGCCGCGTTGATGGGCAGGTCCGAAAGGGTCCCGCCGGCACGCAAAAACCACACGCCCTTGTCTTCGCGGACGAGATCCGCCACCGCAATCGACCAGTCGCCGCTAACCGCAACCACCGACCCCGGAATAATCTCGGCGGCGGCCCGTCGTGCCACGCTCAGGGCATCCAGTCTTTCAAGCGTCATGGTGGCCTATCCGATGGGCGCCGAGCTTGCCCGGGCGATACGGTTTACAAAGATGCCCGGCGTGATCACCTGTTCCGGGTCTATGTCACCCGGTTCGACGACATGGTCGACCTCGGCGATGGCGATGCGGGCGGCTGATACGACGGCGGAGTTCCATCCTCTCTGGGCGCCCTCGTACACCAGGTTGCCCACGCTGTCGGCGCGGTTGGCCCGTATCAGCGCGAAATCGCCACGCAGCGGGGGCTCAAACACACACTCGACTCCGTTGACCTCCCGGATCTCTTTGCCCTCGGCGAAGCGGGTGCCGATGCCCACCGGGAGGAAAACGCCACCGATGCCGGCGCCGGCTGAGCGCATGCGTTCCGCCAGCGTTCCCCAGGGAACCACTTCGATCGCCAAGTCTCCGGAGCGCCACAGTTCATGCACCATGTCACCCTGGCCCGAACCGAATGGCGCCGGTGAAATTATCCTGGAAACGCAGCCGGCGGCGACCAGCCGGTGGAGAACCTCGGCCCCGTAGTAGGTCGAGTCGCAAACGCAGGTCAGACCCCGGACCTGCCGGTCTGCCAGCGCGGACACCAGCGCGGTCGGAGCGTTGGTGCCGGAAACGCCGCCGAGCAACACGGTAGCGCTATCGTGGATATCGGCCACCGCGGCTGCGGCGCTGTCGTATAATTTGCTGGATGCCATAACAAGGTTCCGAAAGCGGTCGCCATTTTAGCCCAATATGCCGGGCCGATAAAGCGATAAGCGAGGCCTGAATTGCCGGCATCTCCACTTAAAGCATGCGCTACCAGACCATCAAGTGCGACAGGACCCGGTTCCAGGCGGCGCTGACTTTGCCGCCCGTGGCCTCCGGCGTTACCATCGGCGAAACGATGGCCGAAGAAATTGCCGACTGCTGCCGGGAGTTGAGCCTGGACGATGAACTGCGGTTGGTGACGATTACCGGGGTTGGTGACACGTTTGCAACGGGTCGCGAGAGGCTGCCCGACGATGTGCTGGACGCGGACCCGGCGGAACGCATGGCGTGGTTCAAGCGAATGGGGGCGGCCAACGCCGTGGCCCGGTTGCCCATGCCGGTGTTGGCGATCCTGAACGGCGACGCCATCGCCCACGGGTTGGAGATCGCCCTGGCTGCCGACTTGCGGATTGCGGCGGATGGCGCACGCCTGGGAGCGGGGGCGCCGACGCAGGACGGGTTGCCGTTTGACGGTATGACGCAACGTTTGCCTCGGCTGGTTGGCCCGGCGCTGGCGCACGACATGCTGCTGACGGGTAGAACCCTGTTGGCTTCCGAAGCGCTGGATTTTGGGCTGGTGAACCGGGTGGCGTCGCTTGATGATCTGGAGGCACACTCGGCTGAGATCGCGGGGCAGATCATCGCCGCGGCGCCCATTGCGGCGCGATACGCGAAAGAGGCGGTGACTGCCGCCGGCGACCTGTCGCTGGCCCAGGGGCTGCGGCTGGAGGCCGACCTCAGCATCATCCTGCAAAGCACCGACGACCGAGCGGAGGGTCTGCGATCCTTTGCCGAAAAACGAACACCAAACTTTACCGGGCGTTAGGATAACTGGACGCTGAGGAACGCAAGTCAATGACCGTACGATTGGACATACATACCCACGTAGGCGAAATGTTCGGCTTCCAGGAACCGACGCCGGAGATCGCGGAGACCGTGATCGCACGCATCAAGGCGGCCGGGTTGGACGGCATCGCGGTCACGGATCACTGGCGCCGGGATTGGGGCATGGCGCTGCACCGGGTGGTGGAGCAGCATTTTCCCAACGAGGTGATAATCATCCCCGGCCACGAGATCGACGTGCGCCCGGCGATCAGCCCTTTCGACGAATACCACTGCACTGAGCTGTATCTGCCCGGCGGCCGGCTGTTTCGCACCTACTGCCACCCGGGTTACTACACTCCCAACATCGTGATCGAGGATGGGGTTCACGGTATTGAGGTCGCGAACCATCACCACGACTGGCACATTCGCCGTCCGGCGGCGGAACGAGTGGCTGAAGAGCATGACCTGCTGACCTTCTCGGTGAGCGACGCCAACGTCCTCTCCGAGATTGGGGCGGGCAGCACCGATGTGGACCTTGACGAAATGATGCGGCGGGCGATTCCGTTGGACTGACCGGATGAGCGACGCTTTCGGCACCATCATTTTCGAAAAGGAGGGCAGGGTAGCCCACCTCGCGTTGAACCGGCCGGATCGGCTGAACGCCTACTCAGTGGCGATGCGGGACGACTTCGCCGAGGCGCTGCACTTGGTGGCGGAGGATGAGGAAATCGGCGCGCTGCTGATTACCGGCAAGGGCAGAGCCTTCTGCGCTGGCGCCGACCTGAGCGAGTTCGGGACCGCTCCATCGCAGGTCATTGCCCGGAACTCGCGATGGCAGCGCGACGTGTGGGGTCAATTGGTCGGCCTGGACAAACCGATAGTCGTGGCAGTCCACGGGTTTTGCATCGGTTCGGGTGTGGAGATCATGCTGTTGGGGGATTTGCGTATCGCGGCGGCGGATACGGTTTTCGCCATGCCCGAGGTGCGGTTGGGCATGATCCCCGCCGCCGGCGGGAGCCAGACGCTGCCCGCAAACGCGGGGCCCTCGGTGACGTTGGACCTGTTGTATACCGGGCGCCGGTTCGGCGCGAAGGAAGCGCTCGGCTACCGCTTGATCAGCCGGATGGCAGAGCCGGATCAGTTGGAACCGATGGCCTGGAATATCGTGCAAGAACTGTCGGGGCTGCCGGCGGGTTTCGCTGGGGCGTTAAAATCGGCGTGGCGTTCGGGTACTGAAATGCCGCTGGACGCCGGGCTGGCTTTGGAACAGCGATTGGCAGCTACGGCCGCCGGGTTATCCAGAGAGTAGAATTTGAGCATGGAGCAAGGATGAACACCACCGAGTTTCTCATGATCGCGTCGGCGATTGTTCCCGAACGGACGGCCATCGTATTCGACGGCGATCACATCAGTTTCGAAATGTTGCAGGAGCGGGTGAACCGCCTGGCCAACGCGATGTCCGAGCTGGGAATAGGCCGGGGCGACCGGGTCGCCGCCATGCAAACCAACAGCCACCACCTGATGGAGATTTACTTCGCCGCGGCGCAGCTGGACGCGATTTACGTGCCCATCAATTTCCGCGCGAAGGAAGATGAACTGGCAATCATGCTGGGGATCGCGCAGCCCCATCTGCTGTTCCTGGGTGAGCGCTACTTGTCCCTGGTCCCGACTGACGGTTCGCTACCCGCCGACCGCATCGTGATGCTGGACGCGCCAGCGACCAACGGCGGCTATGCCTACGACGACCTGCTCGCCAACGCGGACCCGGAACAACTCCACTTCCCGGAGGACGACGAAGATGCCACGACGGTGATCATGTTCACGTCGGGCACCACCAGCGTCCCCAAGGGAGCGCAGTTGACCCACGACAGCTTCGGCACCTTCCTGCTGACCAACGTGGAGCCGGCCGACCCGGACGTGGAGGAAACCAACCTGCTCACCGTGCCCATGTATCACGTGGCCGGGCTGCAGGCGGCGCTGGCGGCGGTATTCGGAGGCCGGACGCTGGTGGTCATGCCCCAGTTTGATGCGGAAGGGTGGATGCGCCTGGTGGCCGAACATCGGGCGAACCGGGCGATGCTGGTGCCGACCATGCTCAAGATGGTCATGGACCATCCCAGTTTTGCGGACTACGACCTGTCCTCGCTGAGCGTCATCACCTACGGAGCGGCGCCGATGCCGTTGCCGGTGGTTCGCCAAGCCATCGACTGCTTCCCTGGCGCCCGTTTCATCAATGCCTTCGGCCAGACCGAGACGGCGTCGACCATCACGATGCTCCCGCCGGACGACCACGACCTGACCGGAACGGCTCAGGAGGTGGAGACCAAGTTGCGCCGGCTGACCTCGATCGGAAAGCCTCTGGACGACGTGGAGGTGATGATCGTCACGGAAGACGGCGATCCAGTCGACGAAGGCGAAGTGGGCGAGATCGTAGCCCGGGGTCCGCGCATGATGACCGGCTACTGGCGGCAGGACGATGCCACGCAGGATACGCTGAAGGGCGGGTGGCTCTACACCGGAGACCTGGCCTGGCAGGATGAGGACGGCTACATTTACCTGGCCGGAAGGGCGCGGGACTTCATCAAGCGGGGCGGCGAGATGATCTCGCCCGAAGAAGTGGAGCTGGCCCTGTCCGAGCATCCCGGGGTCGCCGAGTCGGCGGTGATCGGCGTGCCCGACCTGCAGTGGGGCGAGGAGGTCAGGGCGGTTGTGGTGGCCGCCGACCAGGCGGTGACGGAGCAGGATCTCATGGATTTCTGCCGGGACCGGCTGGCCGGATTCAAACGCCCGCGGTCAGTGGTGTTCGTGGACGAGCTGCCCAGAAACGTGATGGGAAAGGTGCTGAAGCGAGACCTGAGGGCTGAATTTGGCCATCCGGTCGCGACCTCTTGAACCAAAACTGCGAAGCCAGGGAGGAGACGTCATGGATATAGCGGTAATGGGAGCCGGCGGCGTGGGAGGATATTTCGGCGGGCTGCTGGCCCGGGCGGGTCACAACGTGACCTTCATCGCCCGTGGGCCGCACCTGGAGGCGATCCGGAGCAACGGCCTGCGGGTCGAGAGCGGCAACGATGGTGTCTTTACTGTTCCCGGTAATGCCACCGACGACCCGGCGTCGGCGGGCCCGCAGGACCTGGTTCTGTTCGCGGTGAAGATGTATGACAACGACGACGCGATTCACGCCATCTCGCCCATGGTCGGCCCGGACACCATCGTGCTGACACTGCAGAACGGCATCGACAATGGGGAGCGGTTGGTCGAAGTCTACGGCGCGGAACGGGTGATGATCGGTTCGGCGTATTTGGAAGGGCGGATCAGCGAACCCGGAGTGGTAACGCAGGGAGGTCCGGGTGCGGCGTCCTTCGGCGAGCGTACCATCGGGATCAGCGAACGTGGCGAGCGGTTGTACCAGGTGTTTAGCGACGCCAACTGGCGCGTCGATCTCCTGGAAAACATGACCGGCATGCTGTGGAAGAAGTTTGCCTACCTGTCGGGATCGGCGGGAGTGTGCGCCGCCAGTGGCTGCGCGTATGGCGAACTCAGGTCCGTTCCGGAGACCCGGGCCGCCATCGAAGCGGCCATAGCGGAAGCCCTGGCGGTTGGCGACGCGGCGGGCGCGCCCCTGGAGCCGGATTCCCTGGAATGGTCCATGAACGCGTTGGACAACTTTCCGGCAACGGGCATGGCGTCGTTGGCCAAGGACTTCGCCGAGGGCCGGCCGGTGGAACTGGAAGGGCTGACCGGCGTCGTGATCCGAATGGGCCGGGAACACGGCGTACCCACGCCGGTGAACGACGCGCTGTACGCGGTGCTGAAACCCCGCGCCAATCGAATTGAGGCGGATCTGAACCGAGGTTGACGTCTTAACGTCCAGCCGCGGCTCGCAAGCGTTGCTGCGATTGTCCCATTGGTGACGAAGCGCCGGTGAAAACCGGCGTTTTCGGTCTAATAAACGCGGATTGCTTCGCTGGGCAAATAGTAGCCATGAATTACGTATTAAGTAATATTGTGAATTTTATCACGTTGTTCCGTCGTTTTTATGCGTCTTGACACCGTTATTAGGCATTGCTGGGCTTGCGCCCACTGAAGACCGACAGCCGAGCGGAATACGACTTTCGTTGTTGCAGGGGGTAGTATGCTGAACCGTGCATGGAATCGTCTCACGGGCCGGATACTTGTTGCGGTGGGGATGATCATCGCTCTAACTGTGCTGGCGGCATGCGGGGCCACGGCTCCCACCGACAGCGCCGAACCGGCAACCGATAGCCCAGTGCCGGCGCAGCCGGCCGCGAGCTCGTCGGGAGATCCGGCGCCGACGGCGGTACCCGCCCAGGCCGGCGCGCCGCAGACCGCAGATCAGGGGATCTACGGGGGTATCGTGCCGATGCACGATTACGCTTTCCCTAACTTGATCTTCCATCCGCATGAGTTCTCAAACCAAACGAAGAACATTTCCGGCATTTACAACGGACTGCTGGAATACGACGCTGAGACGGACGATCCCTACGACATCACCGGCGACCTCGCGGAAAGCTGGGAACTGCAAGCCGACGGCGTCACCTACGTGTTCCACCTGCACCAGAATGCAACGTGGCATGACGGGACACCGGTAACGGCTGAGGACGTCGTCTACAGCATGGACAGCCTCGTTAACACCGAAGCGAACCGGCCGCAGACTCTGATCATCGCCCCATATTTTTCGCCCGGCAACGCGAGGGTGATTGACACGAACACGGTGGAAATCAAGACCAACAATCCCGCGCCGGACTTCATACCGATGATCGCGGCCGACGCTTTCAAAATGATGTCCAAGGCTTGGGGAGAATCGGAAGTGGACACCTCTAAGTGGGAGAACGGGATGGGTTCCGGCCCGTTCCTGCCGACCTCCCTGGAGAAGGACGTCTCCATGTCCCTGGAGCGGAATCCGAACTACTGGAAAGAAGGATTGCCTTACATTGACGGCAGCATCCACTACTACATCGCGGACAAGGGAACTGCTATTGGCTCGTATCGGACCGGTCAAGTGCTGATGACAACCTGGCCAGTGACCAACCTGAGCAATACCGAGATCCTGGAGTTGCAGGAATCCGAGGCGGAAACACTGGATGTGTACCTGATTCCAAACACCAGCCTTCTGGGAACCCTGATCAACACGACCATTGAGCCCTTCAACGACGTGAGAGTGCGACGCGCGCTGCACCTGGCGGTGGACCGGAGCGAGTTCCGTGAGATTTTCGGCGGCGGAATCGCGCCGGTAGGGACGCCACTGCCGCCTGATACCTGGTTTGGCCGCACAGAGGCGGAGGCGTTGGAACTGCCCGGTTTCCGCAGTAGCCCGGACGGCGGGAAGCATCAGGGAGACCTCGAGGAAGCCAAGCGTCTGTTGGCAGAGGCCGGGGTGGAGGAAGGGTTTGAGGTCAACATCATGGCGCGCACGGCCGTGGAGTACGTTGACCTGGCCCAGCTGCTTGCAGACCAGTTGCGTCGCAATCTCGGCTGGGACACGACGGTGCAGCCGATTGACAGCGCGACCGGCATAACGCGGTACAAAGAGCAGGACTACCAGATTGCGGCACAGGGAACGGCGTTGCTGGTCGGTGAGCCCGATCCCATCATCGGCAAGATATTCATGCCCGGTGGCCTGTGGATCCAGTGGTCCGGGTGGGAAGCGCCCCAGAAGTTCCTGGATCTGTTCGCCGCTCAAAGCCAGGAGCTGGACCGCACCAAGCGGGCCGCCATCTTGCGCGAGATGGAAGATTTCATGCTCAACGAGGATCCGGGGCCGCTGCTGGTGTACTACTGGAGTTTCCGCGACCAGATCGTCAACAAGAAGATCCAGAACTACCACATGCCGGCCAGCATCTGGGTGCAGTTGAAGCACGAACGGATCTGGTGCGATCCCGAGTGCTGAGGCAGGTGGGAAAAGGAGACGGTCAGACGGATATAAGCGGAAACGGCTGAACCGCACGATCAGTGACAGGCGGCGGGACGAGGAGAGGCAATGAACACCTACGTAATCAAGCGATTCATGCTCTTCGTCCCGACCTTGCTGTTGGTCACCCTGATGGTGTTCGCGCTGATGCGGCTGGTGCCGGGCGATCCGGCCGAACTGCTGCTGATGGGCTTCGAGGGTGACGGCCAGTATTCGGCGCAGCAGTTGGCCGATCTCCGCGCCAAGCTGGGAACCGACCGTCCGCTGGCGATCCAGTACCTGGACTGGATCTGGGGGATGCTCCGCGGAGATTTCGGCGTGTCGATGTACTTTGACACGCCGATTGCGGAGGACCTTGGCGCCAAGCTGCCGATAACGCTGGAACTGGCGGCGTTGGCGCTGCTGTTGGCTTTCGTGGTGGCCATGCCGCTGGGCGTGGTGTCGGCGGTCCGGCAGGACACCATAGCCGACTATGCTTCCCGCATCATCGCCATTGCTGGCGTGGCCATGCCGACGTTCTGGATCGGCATCCTGGTGGTGTATTTCCTTGTGACCTGGTTTGACTGGTTGCCGCCGTTGGGTTACGCAGACTTATGGGAGGACCCGTGGCGAAACCTGCAGCAGATGGTGTTTCCCGCGATCGCGTTGGGGTTCTATAACATGGCGCTGATCGCCCGGGTTACCAGATCCTCCATGCTGGAGGTGTTCCGCGAGGACTACATCCGGACGGCGCGCTCGAAAGGTCTGCGGGAGAGGGCGATCATCATCCGGCACGCCCTGAAGAATGCGTTTCTGCCGATCCTGACCATATCCGGCTGGCAGATAGGCCGCCTGATCGCCGGTACAGTAGTTATCGAGACGATCTTCCTGGTGCCCGGCATGGGCCGCTTGCTGGTGGACAGCATATTGCACCGGGACTACACCATGATCCAGAGCATCGTGATGGTGATCGCGTTCATGGTCCTGGCGCTGAACCTGGTGGTGGACCTGCTCTATGCCTGGCTGGACCCTCGCATACGCTATGAATAACCCGGCGCGAACCATGCAACACCGCCACTCACCGGCGTAAGGAAGAGGGACATGGCCCAGCAGACAACCGGAGTCCTCGCCCCCACTGAACCCACCGGCGCAGGGATGCGACCCAAACGCTCGTTCTGGGAGAACATCGTCAACTTCACGCAGCGCAAACCGCTGGGCGCGTTTGGCGCGGTGGTGGTGATAGTGCTGGTCGTGGTAGCCGCCTTGGCTCCGGTCGTGGCGACAGACGATCCCCGGGAAACCAACGCCGCTTTCCGCTTCAGTCCGCCCAACAGCGAGACCTGGCTGGGTGGGGATCAAATCGGCCGGGATGTGTACAGCCGGCTGGTGTATGGCACGCGTATCTCGCTGGTCGTGGGACTGTTGAGCGTGTTCTTCGGGGTGACTATCGGCGCGTTCATTGGGATTGTCAGCGGATATTTCGGAGGGATCACCGATCTGGTGGCCCAGCGGATCATGGACGCGATGATGTCGTTTCCGGCGCTGATCCTGGCGTTGGCGATCATGGCGATCCTGGGGGCGTCCGTGACCAACGTGGTCATCGCGCTCAGCGCGGTGTTCATCCCGGGCGCGGCGCGCACCATCCGCTCGCAAGCGCTGAGCATCAAGGAAGTCGATTACGTGCTGGCGGCGCGGGCCGTGGGCGCCGGCGACTGGCGGATCATCCTGAGGCACATGGCGCCCAACTGCGCGGCCACGTTCATCGTTTTGGCCAGCATATCCCTGGGGTGGGCCATCGTCGTGGAGGCATCGCTGAGTTTCCTGGGCGTGGGCATTCCGCCGGACGTGCCGTCGTGGGGTGGCATGCTCAACGGCGTGGCCCAGAACTCGCTGGATGTGGCTCCGTGGCTGGGAGTGTTCCCGGGCCTGGCCATCGCGATCACGGTGTTCGCGGTGAACCTGTTGGGCGACGCGCTGCGGGACGTGCTGGATCCGAGGATGCGCGGCGCGAACTAGCAGGGTTGCCCTCTTACCTGTCCAACAATCAGGGGAGGGACACGATCCCTCCCCTTTTGCGTCGCGGCGTGATGCCGAGCCTCATGCGTTGTGTGGGTCCCGGTTTGTGCCGGAACGACCTCATGCTCACCCGATCTGTCATCGCGAGGAGCGATGCGACGTGACGATCTCATTCCCGCCGCAGTCTTCCGGACCGCAACGAGATTGCCGCGCTTCGCTCGCAATGACGGTTCCAGTGAAACCAGGTACGCGTAAGTCGGAACGACGCGGTGGATGTGGGGACCGGCGGCGTGGCTAGGATTCCGGGTAGGTTAGCTTCATCAGGACGTGGCGGCGGTTCTGGGTGTAGGGGCGCACCTGCTCGGGCCAGCGGCCGGAGTCGACGGCCTCGGCCCACTCCGGGCTGGTGAGGACATCGGGGCTCTCGATTTGGTAGACCGCGTGGTGCTTGGGTGTGCCGGGAATTTCGATTTCTTGGACCTGCCCGCCCATTGCCATCAGGAGGCGGTGGGTCTCGTAGCGGGTGACGCCCACGACGCCGGGGGTTTGGTTGAGCAGCGGGCAGTGCTCGGTGTTGTAGACCTCGTTGAACAGGGCTTCACGGTCAGGGTCGATGTCCATGCTGGCGATGAACAAGTACTTGGAATGCAGTTCGGCCATGGTGGTACCTCCGGAGGGTTCAGTGGGATTGGTGGAGCATCTGCGCGGCGATGGCCCAGTCGGAGCGCGCGGCGGCCGTGTCGCCCAGGTTGGAATGAGCCTTGCCGCGGGCGACGTAGGCCTCGGTGTAGCGGTCGTTGAGCCGGATGGCGGCGTCGAAGTCGATAATCGCGGCGCGGTCATGGCCGGCGTCGCGCCGGGCCATACCATGCCAGTAGTGGGACACCGGATCGTTGGGTTCCTGATCCAGCGCTCGGTTCAAGTCTGCTGCGGCATCGATCAGGGAACCCAGTTTGTAGCGGGCGATGCCCCGGGTGCGCCACGCGCGAGTCAGCGCGTCATCGAGCGCCAGCGCTTGAGAGGCATCGGTCTCGGCGGTGGGCCAGTCCGAACGGTCAAGGTGGATGACACTGCGGTCGAGCCACGCTTCGGCTATGTTCGGAGTCAGGGCGATGGCGGCATCGAGTTCAGCCAGGGCTGCCTCAGCGCGCCCCAGCATGGACAGGGATCTGCCACGGAGCCAACGAACAACGGGATCATCGGGCGTTGCGAGGAAAGCGAGGTCGAGGTCAGCCAGTGCGGCACGGGGGTCGTCGTTGGCGAGGTGCGTTTCGGCGTTCCGCACGTGCTCGCTCGCGGACGGGAAGCGGTTCCGGTCGGCGCGCTGCATGGGGTTGGGCCTGAAACAAAGCAAGGGACGGCCCGCGAAGGCCGCCCCCATTGGTGTCAAGGTTGTTTAGAAAGCGCGGCGGTGAGAGTAGTTGATCTCCTCGTTGGTGATGAACTCGAGGAGCACGGCGTTTCCGTCTTCGTTCTGCTGGCGGGCCCGCTGGAACGCGGGGATAATCTCGTTGGGGTCGGTGACGCGCTCGGCGTAGCCGCCCATGGCGCGACCCAGATCGGCGTAGTTGCCGCCCAGATCGCGGGTGCTATAGAGCTCGTGGGAACGCTGCATGGCGTTGGTTTCCACGGCCATGGTGGAGTTGTTGAGCACGACGGTGGTTATGGGTACATTGCTGCGCACGGCGGTCTCAAAGTCGAGGCCGACCATGCCGAAGGCGGCATCACCCATGAAGTTGACGCACATCTTGTCCGGGTCGGCCAGCTTGGCGCCGATCACGAGGCCAAGGCCGGTGCCCAGGCCGTGGGACTTCCCCCACCCCAGGTAGGTGCGCGGGCCGCCGGAGCGGTAGAACGGCGTGATCTGGTCGCGAGGACTGCCCGAGTCGTGGGTGATGATGGCCTCGCTGGCGGGGACGGCCTTCTGGAAATCGGTGATGACGCGGTATGGGTTGACCAGCGGGCCGGCGTCGGTGGTCTTGTGCTCCCACTCGGCGAGCCAGGCGTCCCGAACCGAGGCGATCTCGCCGGTGACCTCAGCGTTGTTGCGGCGGCTGTCACCGACGATCTCGCGGCAGGCTTCGATCATCTGGCGCAGGGCCAGTTTGGCATCGCCGATGACCGGGAACTGCACGTCGTAGTCCTTGTTCAGGTCGCGCGGATCGTTGGTGTTCTGGATCAGCGTGCGGCCGGCGGGCAGGTTCATGGACATGCCGTGCTTGGTGAAGCTGGAACCGACGCCGAAGATGACGTCGGAGCGGCGCATGAAGTGGTACACCGTGCCGGACATCACGCCGGAGCCACTGCCCAGAGCCAGGGGATGCTGCTCGGGGAATCCGCTCTTGCCCAGCAGGGTGGTCATGACCGGAACCGACAGGAGTTCGGCCAACTCGACCAGCTCGTCGGTGGCCTCGGCGTACATCACGCCCTGGCCGGCGTGGATCACCGGATAGGTGGCGGAGCACAGGGCGCGGGCGGCGGCCTCGATGTCGTCAGGGTCAGCCTGGGAGGCGGACCGACGGACGTTGCCGCCCCAGTAGAAGGCCTCCTCGGACACTTCCTCGAGGGCAACGTCGGCGGGTATCTCGACCATGGACGGGCCGGGTCGTCCGGTGTACAGGGCGTTGACGGCTCGGCGCATGACTTGGCTGGTGCTGCCGGACAGGTTCAGCCGTTCGAGGTGCTTGGTCACGCTGGCGAAGCTCTCGATGGAGTCGAACATGGGGAAGACGCCCTGGCGTTCGCGCGGGTGGCCCAGAGGCAGCAGGAGGATGGGCACGGAATCGGAGAAGGACGTGGCAACGCCCGAGTATGCATTCTCGGCGCCAGGGCCGTATTGCATGGCGAAAACGCCGGGCGGGCGGCCGTTGGTGATGCGGCTGTAGCCGTCGGCGATACCGACGCCCACGCGCTCCTGGCGGCAGATGATGGGCCGGATTCCGGCGGCGGCGCAGGCTTCGATAACCGGTGTGGTGGGGAAGCAGGAGAGGTATTTCACTCCCTCTCGCTTGAGAATTTCGGCGATGGCATCGATGGTTTGCACGGTGGCACCTCTGGGGTTGTTTGTGGGCGGAGTGGAAAGGATGGGATGGGGATAATGTTGTGCCGGGCGCTACTCGGCATCCGATCCAGGGCCGACCACGCCGGACCAAAAACCGGATACCGGGAAAGAGACATCGGGGAAGGCCAGCGGGCTGACGGTGTCGCCGGCGCGGAATTGGCGAACCGTCTGGTACTGCTCGCCCACCGGGTCGGTATGGATCAGCACCGCATATTCCCGCAGGTTGACGACCCACACTTCGGGGATGCCTGCGGCCGCGTACGCGGCCAATTTCTCGCCTCGGTCGTAATTCAGAGAGCTGTAGGATACCTCGACGATGAACAGGATGTCAGAGGGAGTGGCCGGAGACAAATGGTAGTCCGGTCGCAGGCGGAGGATGGCGAAATCAGGTTGAGGTTCGCTGAGTTGGTTGATCCGGACGGAACCCTGAACTCGAACTCGGGCGCGGTCACTCAAAGCGAAGATCAGCAATGGTGTAATGCAATCGGTCGAGTCATTGTGGGTGTTTCCGATGGGGGCCATCTCTATGATCTCTCCGTTCAGTAGCTCGATGGGCTCGTATTCGGACAGGATGCCGGCCATACCCATGGCCTGGTACTGGTCCGCGGTGAACCGATAGCTGCCGCTGAGAACTGCTTCGCGGTCCTGCCGGCTCAGGATGCCCGCAGAGACCATGGCGCGGAACTCGGCTGAACAGAAGGTGCGGAGATCGTACGTACGGTCGGTTAGGGTGGTCATGGTCGTAGGTCTGGAGAAATGGTTGAACCCAACCCGAATTGTAGCATCCCAATGAAGCCCGCCCGGGATTGCCGCGAGTATAACATCCGGCGGAATCGCACCCGGCAGAAGGCCACTTGGCAACCCCGGGCGAACCCTATGCCGCCGTGCCTTATGCGTACCCATTTACCCCCGACCGGTCATTGCGAGCGTAGCGTGGCAATCTCGTCGGGGCGACGGACACCGTGAGAGAACGAGATCGCCGCGTCGCTACACTCCTCGCGATGACAATCTCGGTACGCGTGAGGCTGCCTTGCTGTTTGTGCGGCAGTGGCAATGGGGCTAGAATGACTGCCGAACTCGTTGGGGGGTCTGATTTTGAATAACGGAGCCCTGGCCGGCGTCAAGGTGGTGGACCTGACCCATCACATCGCCGGCCCTTACGGTACCAAGCTGTTGGCCGATTTCGGGGCCGATGTATTGAAGATCGAGCGGCCGGGGGGTGACCCCGGACGGCGGTTGCCGCCGTTCTACCACGACCAACCGGACGCCGAGAAAAGCCTGCCGTTTCTCTACCTGAACACCAACAAGCGCAGCATCACCCTGAACCTCAAGTCGGAGACCGGCCGCTCGATCCTGATGGACCTGCTCTCCGACGCGGACGCGGTGGTAGAGAACTTCGCGCCGCGGGTGATGCCGTCGCTGGGCCTGGATGCGGACACGCTGCGAAAGCACAACCCGAAGCTGGTGGTTGCGTCCGTGTCCAATTTTGGGCAGACCGGACCCTGGCGGGACTTCCGTGCGACTGAGATCGTCGAATACGCGTTGGGTGGGCTGATGTACATCTTCGGCGCGTACGACCGGGAGCCGTTGAAACACGCGCTGCACCAGGCCCAGTTCAAGGCCGGCACCAACCTGGCGTCGGCCACGCTGATGGCGTTGTACCACCAGCGGCTCACCGGGCAGGGTCAGCGGGTGGACGTGTCGATCCAGGAAAGCATTGCCTCGGCGCTGCGGGACGTTACCAACAACTACACCTACACCGGAGCCGTGCGGCGCAGGCAGCCCAACCACACGGGAGACCTGACGCGGCTGCGGGCGGTTTCCGACGGTTACGTGTTGCCCAACCCCGGCATGGGGGCGACGCTGGACTGGAAGGTGATGGTGGATTTCCTGGAAGCGCCGGAACTGGATGACGAGCGGTTCGACAACGCGTCGGCGCGGCTGGAAAACGCGGAGGCGCTGGGCGATATCCTGGACCAGATTTTCGCGACGAAGCAGAAGCAGGAAATCTTTTACGCGGCCCACCAGAAGAGGTTCATCTACGGCGTGATCGATTCCCCTGAAGAGACGGTGGACAACCCGCAGATACAGGCCCGGGGTTACTACGTGCCGGTGGAACATCCTGACCTGGGCGAAATCACATTCCCCGGAGCGCCCTTCCTGATGTCGGGATCGCCGTGGGCCGTGACGGACGCCGCGCCGAGACTGGGCGAGCACACGGGAGCGGTGCTTGGAGATATGGGTTACAGCGCGCAGGAACTGACCTGGCTACGGGCTTCGGAGGTGATCTGACATGGCCGGTCCGTTGGAAGGGGTTCGCATCGTGGAGATGGGTCAGCTCATCGCCATACCGTCGGCAATGAAGTGGATGGCCGACATGGGCGCGCAGGTGATCAGGCTGGAGTCGGTTCAGCGGCTGGAGAGCTACCGCACGGATTCGCTGTACCACAATGACGTGGACGGCGAGTTCTGGAACCGGGGCGCCAACTTCTACGAACAGAACCGGAACAAGCTGGGGCTGACCCTGGATCTGAGCCGGGATGAGGGCCGGGAAGTGCTGCGCGACCTGATCGCGGTTGCCGACGTGTTCGCCGAGAATTTCACGCCTCGGGTTGTCCGCAATTTCGGGCTGGAATACGAGGACCTGCGCAAGATACGGCCGGACATCATCATGGTGTCCTCCACCGGCTACGGGTTCGAAGGGCCGTGGGCGAACTTCGGCGCCACCGGGCCGGCCACTGAAGGGGCGGCGGGCCTTGCGTATATCACGGGGTACCGCGACGGCGGGCCGGTGATGTCCGAAATACCATTCACGGACTACACGGCCGGCGAGCACACCGTGGCGGCGGTGATGCTGGCGCTGATGCACCGGCTGAACACCGGTCAAGGGCAGTTCATCGACGTGTCGCAGACGCAGACATGCTCCGCCACGATCCCGGAGGCGCTGCTGGACTGGACGGTCAACGGACGGATGCCGGAACGGGTCGGCAACGAGGACCCGGCGATGTCACCCCACGGTTGCTATCCGTGCGCCGGCGACGATCGGTGGATCGCCATCGCGGTGGACAGCGACGACGCCTGGCTGGGTTTGTGCCGCGTCATGGGCCGTGCCGATTGGGCGGCGGACGAGCGGTATGCGGACGTGCTCAGCCGGATTCGGTATCGAACGGAACTGGACAAGATGTTGGGATTCGAGACGCGGAATCACGACAACCACGAACTGATGGCCCAGCTGCAGGCCGGGGGCGTGGCGGCCGGAGCGGTTGCCGACAGCGAAGACCTGCTGTTCAACGAACACCTGAAAGAGCGCCGCTTTTACGAAATTGTGGAGCACGACGACGCCACCGGAATGCCGCCGCTTCCCTATGCCGGCCGGCCGTGGAAACTGTCGGACACCCCGTCGGTTCCGCCCAAGCCGGCCCCGATCATGGGCCAGCACAACCGGGACATCCTGGCCGGCCTGTTGGGCAGAGCGGATGGGGACATCGCCGCGCTGGAAGAGGCACAGGTCATCGGGTTCGCTCCGCTGTCGCCGCGCGGGGTGCGTCGGCCGTCGCTGGACGAACAGGTCCGGCAGGGCCGGATGCAGCGGTACGAAACGGATTACGCCGAGCGCGTCGCGAAGTGGTTTGGGATCAACCGTTAAATAATCAGGGGCGAGCTGTTGCCCGCCCCTGATCGCTGATCTCAGGTGCTCGAACGGTCAGGCTTGCCTGGCTTCGAAGGCGGAAATTGCATCCTCGTGCTGGAGGGTCAGGCCGATGTCGTCCAAACCATTCAGCAGGCAGTAGCGGCGGAATTCGTCGACCTCGAAATCGACGACAATCTCCTCCTCGCCATCGCGGACTTGCTTCGCCTCCAGGTCCACGGTGATCTGGAAGCCGGGGTTGTCCTTGGCCTTGTCCATGATGCGTCGGACGTCCGGTTCGGGCAGCGTCAGGGGCAGCAGGCCGTTCTTGAAGCAGTTGTTGAAGAAGATGTCGGCGAAGCTGGGGGCGATGACGCACCGGATGCCGTAGTCTTCCAGGGCCCACGGCGCGTGCTCGCGAGATGAGCCGCAACCGAAATTAGGGCCGGAAACCAGGATTCTAGAGCTGCGATAGGCCTCCTGGTTGAGGATGAAGTCGGGGTTCTCCGAACCGTCCTCGTTGTAGCGATAGCGATCGAACAGGTGGGGGCCGAAACCAGTGCGTTCGATGCTCTTCAGGTAGATGGCGGGAATGATCATGTCCGTGTCGACGTTTACGGCGTCAAGCGGAGCGACCACGCCTTCCAGTTGCACAAAGGGTTCCATTGGTGAGTACCTCTTGGTAGTAAGGGCGAGATAGTCCAGCGGTTGACGGGCGGGCCTAGAACTCGCGGACGTCGACGAAGTGGCCGGCAATGGCGGCAGCGGCTGCCATCTCGGGGCTGACCAGGTGGGTGCGGCCTCCCTTGCCCTGGCGTCCTTCGAAGTTGCGGTTGGACGTGGACGCGCAGCGCTGGCCGGGATCCAGGATGTCGGGATTCATGCCGAGGCACATGGAGCAACCGGCGACGCGCCAGTCGAACCCGGCGTCCTTGAACACCTGGTCCAGACCCTCGGCTTCAGCCTCGGCCTTGACCCGGGCGGAACCGGGGACGACCATGGCGTATACGTCCGAGTTAACCTGGCGGCCGCGGATGACGTTGGCGGCGGCGCGTAGGTCGTCAATGCGCGCGTTGGTGCAGGCGCCGAGGAAAACGCGGTCGATCCTGATGTCCTCGATGCGTTGGTTGGGTTCCAGGCCCATGTACTCCAGGGCGCGTTCGGCGGCTTCGCGTTCCGCAGTAGTCCCGAAGGACGCCGGATCGGGGACGCGGTCGGTGATCTGTGCCACCATGTCCGGCTTGGTGCCCCAGGTCACGAAGGGGGCCAGATCGTTGGCGTTGATCACGACGGTGCGGTCGTAGGCCGCTCCGGAATCGGTGGTCAAGCCACGCCACTCCTCGATACTGGCTTCAAGCTCCGCTCCCTTGGGAGCGTAGGGGCGGGTCCGGACGTAGTCGAACGTGGTGTCGTCGGGAGCGATCATGCCGGCGCGGGCGCCGCCCTCGATGCTCATGTTGCACACGGTCATGCGGCCGTCCATGGACAGGGCGCGGATGGCCTCGCCCGTGTACTCGATGACATGGCCGGTGCCGCCGTTCACCCCAATGTGCCCGATGATGCCCAGGATCACGTCCTTGGCGGAGACGCCGTTCGGCAGATCGCCGTCGACGCGAATCTCCATGGTGCGGGGCTTGAACTGGCGCAGCGTCTGGGTCGCCAGGACGTGCTCGACCTCGGAAGTGCCGATGCCCACGGCGAAGCAACCCAGCGCGCCGTGGGTCGAGGTGTGGCTGTCGCCGCAGACGACGGTCTTGCCGGGAAGGGTGTAGCCAAGGTCCGGGCCGATGACGTGGACGATGCCCTGGTTCTCGCTGAAGCGGTCGTAATAGAAGGGCAGCTCGAACTCGGCCGCATTACGATCCAACGCGTCCAACTGCGCCTTGGAAATCTGGTCCTCGATGGGCCGGGTGAGTTCCCAGGTGGGCGTGTTGTGGTCGGCGGTGGCGACGGTGAGATCAGGTCGGCGGACCTTTCGGCCGGCCATACGGAGGCCATCGAAGGCCTGCGGCGAGGTGACTTCATGCACCAGGTGCAGGTCGATGTAGATGAGAGAGGGCTGGCCCGGTTCCTCGTGAACCACGTGGGCATCCCAGATTTTTTCGAACATTGTGCGGGCGGCCAATTCAGTTCCTCCTCGATCCGGCGCAGCCTGCAAGCCCGCCGGCAGCGGTCACGATACAACCGGAGATTATAGCATCGCAGAACGCAACGCTTCAGTGCTCACCCCGGAACTCGCCCATCATTAACTCCACGATGTCCTCTCGCGTCACCGCTCCGATGAACTTTTCCGACTCGCGCTCCACTACTGGGAGAATGGAGAGGGAGGTCTCGGTCATGCGCTGAAGGACGTCTTCCACGTGTTCGTCGGGCCAGGCCTTGGGTGTTTCTCGACGCACCATGTCCTTGAGCGCCGTTCGGGACCAGGAGGCCTTGGGCAGATACCGGAAGGTGGATAACGAGACGATGCCCACCAGGGATCCCTTTTCAACCACGACGTAATCGTGCTGGTTGGGCATGGTCCAGCGGTCGGTGAAGTCGCGGACCGTGACGGAAGGATCGGGATGGCTGCGGCTGCGGTCCAGGATGTCGTTAACCGTGATGTTGTCCAGGGCAAAATTGGCGATGCCCTGTGGGATATCGGTAAGCTCGTCGGGCAGGTCATTCCGTCGGCTGGCGCGACTGACGGCGAAGCTGATGACGGGAGGCATGAACAGGATATAGCAGAACATCACCAGGACCAGGAAGGAGAACACCACCTCGTCGATGACGCCCGAATCCCACAGCACCAGCAGGAGAGCGATCTCGGCGACGCCTTTGCCCATCAGACCCGATGCCACGGCGTAGGGAACTGTCAGGCGGGACAGGTAGGCGCCGATAAAAGCGCCAACGAAATTGCCGAACAGGGGGATCAGGGCGAGGGCGACCATCGTCCAGACCGGGAGGGTGGCGAAGGAGAAACTGAACTGCAGGCCGGCGGACGCGAAGAATAGGGGCACAAACAAGCCCTCGGCCACGCTGCGCAGGCCGGGGGTGATTTCCCGCCGTACCTGGTAGGGCAGACCGGAAAGCGAGGCGCCGAACAGCAGGGCGCCCAGCGAGCCGTGGAGTCCCATGAGCTCGGCTCCCCAGACGATGAGGAACAGGAAACCCAGGAGGAGGCCCAGGGATAGCTGCGGCACCTGTATTACACGTTGCAGCAGCGCGACAACCGGCGGCAGGACTCGGGATGAAAGGATCCACGACGCCACCGCGAAACCGGCGACCTTGCCCACCAGTATCAGGATGCCGACCGGTGACACCTCGTGTACGTGTTCGCCGATGCTGAAACCGATTATCAGGAGGACAATCAACTCCGAGATGACCACGACGGTGAAAATCTGCATTCCCACCGGTTCTTTGAGCCGACCGTCGTCGACCAGCACCTTGACCACAATACCGAGGCTGGTCATGGAAAGGATCCCGGCCAGGGCGAGAGCCTCGGTGAAAGCGAGCCGCAGGCCGAAATCGAACACCAGGTCGGTGGTCACCAGCATGGAGATGCCGAGGGACAGAACCACGGAAAGTACGGCGGCGAGGAAGTAATGTCCCCGCAGGCTTGCCATGAAGCTGGAAATGTCGATTTCGTCCAGGCCGATGAGGAAGAAAAATATGAAAATCCCCAGCGTCAGGAGAAGCTCGATATGCAGCGTCGAGTCCACCGACCAAACCCCCGTCAGATCCATGACGGGACCCAATAGAATGCCGGCCGCGGCATATGCGACGATGGCGTTGAGGCGCAGGCGGCGGAAGATACCCTCGAACAATTTGGCGGTAATGATTAACGTACCCAGAGCCAACAGTGATTCGCGGAGTTGGATGGAATGCCCGCCAATGCTGAACAACCCCGTGAAATCAAGGAACGACAGATGTTCCACAAGCATGTTTGGTGACTCCGAGAGAGAAGAATGAGGCTCGAAGCGTACTGACAAAACGGTGTTTGTATCGTGAGAAAAGTTACTTTAGCCAATAATTTTGAGCGGTGCCCATTATTTCGCAATTTGGGCAGTCGTACAAGCGGTTTGATGCCCTGTGATAAACTTGCCGCGTCCCTTTTTGAACGCAAAACACGGAGGAATCGCGATGCCGTCCGCCGAAAAAGTTGTACTTCCCGACAACGTACGTCCCATCCACTATGACCTGACGCTAACGCCGGATTTCGGCGATTTCACATTCGCCGGCGAGGTGGACGTGACGGTGAGCATGGAACCCGGCACGACTGAGATCATGCTCAACTGCTCGGAAATCGAGATACATTCTGCTGCCGTTGGCTGGACGGACACGAATGGCGACCAGGAACAAACGGCGAGCAACATCGCCTACGATGCCGGCGCCGAAACCGCGACGATCAGCATCTCCGGCATTCCGGAAGACGGCCTGGTGGGCAACCCGCACCTGCGGATGTCGTTCACCGGAGAACTGAACGACAAGTTGCGGGGGTTCTACCGCAGCCAGTACACGAACCCCGAAGGCGAAACCGCTTACCTCGCGACCACGCAGTTCGAGGCCACGGACGCCCGGCGGTCTCTGCCCTGCTGGGACGAGCCGGCGGCCAAGGCCACTTTCCAGGTCACGCTCAACGTACCCGAAGAGATGGAGGCCGTTTCCAACACGCCGATCATCGAGGAAACCCACCGCGGGGACGGCCTGAAGACCCTGCTGTTCGACAAGACGCCGGTGATGTCAACCTATCTCCTGGCGTTCGTGATCGGCGACCTGACGCACATCGAAAAGGCGGCGGCGGACGGCACGGTCATGGGTGTGTGGATGACGCGGGGGAAGGAGGATCAGGGGCAGTTCGCGCTGGACACCGCGGTCAAGCTGCTGTCGTTTTTCAACGACTACTTTGGAATTCCCTACCCCTTGCCCAAGCTGGACCACTTGGCGATCCCCGACTTTGCGGCCGGCGCCATGGAAAACTGGGGTTGCATCACCTACCGGGAAACGGCGCTGCTGGTGGACCCGGAGAACTCCTCGGCGGGCACGCGGCAGCGGGTGGCCGAAGTCGTCGCCCACGAAATGGCGCACATGTGGTTCGGCGACCTGGTGACCATGGAGTGGTGGGACGACCTCTGGCTCAACGAGAGTTTCGCGACCTGGGTTGGAACCAAGGCGGTGGACTGGCTGTTCCCCGAGTGGTCGATGTGGACGCAGTTCGTCAACATGGACACCAACCGGGCGTTCAACCTGGACGGGTTGAAGAACTCGCACCCAATCGAGCAGGAGGTTGCGAATCCGGCCGAAGTCAGCCAGCTCTTCGACGCCATCAGTTATAGCAAGGGCGGGTCCGTGCTGCGGATGCTGGAGCATTTCCTGACGCCCAACGTGTTCCGCATCGGGCTGAACACTTACCTGACGCGGCACTCCTACCAGAACGCGCGCACCACCGATCTGTGGACCGCGCTGGAAGAATCCTCGGGACAGCCGGTGAACTCCATCATGAGCAGTTGGACCGGCCAGACCGGGTACCCGGTGCTGGACGTGCAGGCAACGAACACGGCCAGTGGCTTGTCACTGGAAGTGCGGCAGGAGCGGTTCGTCTTTGATTCGGTCCTGGGCGAAAACAGCGGCGACGATGAGGAGCAGGTTTGGCCCGTGCCGTTGACCGTCGCGACCAACGGCGCCGCGGTCACAGCACACCTGGTCAGCGGGGCCACGGGCACCGTGGAGGTTGCCACACCTACGCAACCAGACTGGTTTAAGGTCAATCCGGACCAGACCGGGTTCTACCGGGTGAACTACACGGATGCGGACCGGGAGAGGCTGGCATCCCTGGTGGCCGACCGGGCCCTGCCGGCGACCGACCGACTGGGCATCCAGAACGACGCCTTCGCCCTGTCCCGGGCGGGGCTGCTGCCGGTTACGCGCTTCCTGGCGCTGGCGGAGTCCTACCAGGACGAGACCGACGCGTCGGTGTGGAGCGACTTGGCGACCAACCTGCGTGAGATCGAAAGCCTGATCTCCGACGAACCGTACCTGGACGCCTACCACGCCTTTGGCCGGCGATTGTTCGGTCCGGCGGCGCAGCGTTTGGGCTGGGAGGCGCGGCCGGGCGAGGGACACCTGGACTCGCTGGCGCGGTCGACCGTGCTCAGCCAGGCTGGTGTGTACGGCGACCCGGAGATCGTCGCACAAGCCTCGGAATTGTTTGATGCCTACCAGCTCAATCCCGCCAATGTCCGACCCGACCTGCGCGGGGTGGTGTTCAGCCTGGTCGCACAATCTGGTGATCGTGAGGTCTACGACCGCATGTGGGAACTGG
Source organism: SAR202 cluster bacterium bin87 (assembly GCA_002238825.1). Classification (GTDB taxonomy): domain Bacteria; phylum Chloroflexota; class Dehalococcoidia; order Lucifugimonadales; family UBA3495; genus Bin87. The sequence continues at coordinate 396,511 of MPNC01000001.1, forward strand.
AGCGGGCAGCCGAGCTGCACGAGGAGAAGATCCGGTTCCTGGTCTCGATGGCCCGGTTCCAGCAAGAGGAACTGCTGCGCGAAACCCTGGACCGGTCGCTGACTGACGACGTGCGGTTGCAGGACACCATATTCGTCGTATCCGCCGTGGCGGCCAACAACCGGGGTCGCAATCTGGCTTGGGAATTCCTGAAGGAGCAATGGGACGAGTTCGACCGGCGTTATGGCGGCGGTGGCTTCGGGCTGATGCGGTTGGTGGCCATCACCAACGCGTTCACCACCAACGAACAGCGGAACGACGTGGAGGCGTTCTTCGAGGCGCACCCGACGCCGGCTGCGGAGCGTACGATTCGCCAGGCGCTGGAGCGCATGGCGCTGAACGTGGCCTGGCTGGACCGCAACCGGGACGAGCTGGCGCTGTATTTCGGCTAGGGAGTGCCTCACGACCATCGGGCGCGCCTGTTTTTACGACAGGCGTGCCGCTTCAAATCCTCAGGCGCCTGGAATGCCTCGTTTTGAAATCATTGGCCCAATAACGGACATTGAAACCATCGCGGTTGGCAACTCGATCCGTGTGATTCGGGATTTGCGCGGCCGCTGCGGCGACGGCAACTGGCGCAAGAGCAAAGGGACGGCAACAGTAGTGCGCCTGAGCGATGGTACAAGAGCGATGCCGAGGTGCACTGGTATGAAGCGCATGGCATTGGCAGGCGCCGTATCAAAATCAAGCGATTACTCGGGTGATGGATATGGGCTCAAAATTCGTTGTCTGTATAGACAGCGGCGACTGGCCGGAGGACCTGCTGGTCCGGAAAATCTACTGCGTGCTCCCCGATGAGCGCGCCGCAGAGGTTGGCTGGCTTCGCGTTATTGACGAGTCGGAAGAAGATTATCTCTACCCGTCTGACTGTTTCATTTCCATCGAGTTGACGGAAGAAATTGAGCAGGCCCTTTACGCAACTGCACCCGTTGGCTAACTGCCCGGCGTAGCAATCAGGTCGTCGGCCAAGCGCTCAATCAGCTCCCGCTGGGGAATGCAGTCCAACCACCGTTGCGGTATGGCGGACGCGCCATACCGGGCTCCCAGCACCGCCCCGGCGACGGCCGCGTTGGTGTCGGTGTCGCCGCCGGCGGCAACGGACGCGACCAGCGCATCCTCAAAGTCCAGGCGCGTGGCCGCCGCCCAGAAACCGAACTGCGTGGCCAGCAGCGTGTGCCCGATGAGCCGGTGGTCGCACATGAGCCAGTCCGCGTCGGGAGGTGGCTGGCTTCCGTGACCCATCGCGTCCAAGGCATCCGCGGGGATGCCATCGGATATGGCCTGCGCGGCCAGGTCGGGGCAGCCGTCCGCGCGTGCCGCTTCCAGGAGGCCGGGCAGGTCCGGAGCAGCGCCGTTGAGCAAGGCGGCGATGACAGCGTTGACGAGGATGCAGGACCACTGGCAGGTGGCCGCGTAGTGGGTAACTACGCAAGTAGTGGCGGAATCGGCGACGAGCCGGGCCGGATCGTTGCGGCGGGCGATTGCCACCGGGGCGCAGCGCATGACGCCGCCATTGGGGGCGATGCGATTTCTGCGCTCGTATATGATGCGAGCGGGTTCGGGCAGCGGTTTGCCGGTGTATAACTCTTCGATCACCTCGCGGGTTGTGATGCCGATGCCGCGCCCGTTCTCGCGCTCCCAGACCACCAGCCGGTCCGCGAGGTCGCGGGCGCAGTCGCCTCCCGCCAGCAGCGCTTCACCCAGATCGACGGCCTGGGCGAGGTCATCGTCCATGGGGCGGTTGGCCTCGCGGGGGTCGATCTCGGTGAGCCCGTCGGGGTATGTATCCGCGATCCAGTCGTGACGGTCCCCCTCAACCGGCAGGCCCAGCAGGTTGCCGACGGCAAGGCCCAGGAGAACACCCCGGGCGCGGTCAGCGAGGCCGCTCGAAAGCGTGTTTCCGGCGGCGGTTCGTGCGATCAAACGGGCCACTTCCGGGGCCTGCGCAACGATCCCTGGATCGGTCATTGGGTTACTCCTTCCGGTAGATTCACGAGTGCAGACAGGGGTGATTCCGGGTCGTTCCCGTTTGACACCCCTGCCGAATGCGGGTAGCCTTGATTGTGATTTACAGAACAAACGGCACTGAGATTATGGATGATTTGAAACGCAACAACGAGTTGAAATCGTTGCTTCGCGAGCGCATTTTAATCACCGACGGCGCGATGGGGACCCAGATCCAGGCGAGAAACCTGGGGCCCGACGATTTCGGGGGCGAGGAGTATGAGGGGTGCAACGAGTACCTTAACATAACCCGGCCCGACGTGATCGACGACATCCACCGCGGTTACCTGGAAGCCGGCGCGGATATCATACAAACCAACACCTTCGGCGCAACCGCGCTGGTGCTGGGCGAGTATGACCTGGCTCACGAGGCGCGCCGGATCAACCGAGAAGCCGCAGCCATCGCCAGGCGGGCGGCGGATGAGGTAACGGCGACCGAGCCGGAGAAGCCGCGTTTCGTGTACGGCGCGATGGGTCCGACCACGCGGACGATATCGGTCACCGGCGGCCTGACGTTCGACGAGCTGGCGGCAGACTACCATCAGCAGGCTGCCGGGCTCATCGAGGGCGGCGCCGACGTGCTGGTGCTGGAAACGGGCCAGGACACGATCAACATCAAGGCAGGGCTGGAAGGGATCGATCGAGCCCGCGCGGAACTGGGGACTGACGTTCCGGTAGCGGTGCAGGGAACAATCGAGCCTATGGGCACGCTGCTGGCCGGCCAGGATGCCGAAGCGTTCTACACCTCGCTGGCGCACCGGGACCTGCTGTGGGTCGGTTTCAACTGCGCCACCGGGCCGGAGTTCATGACGGACCACATACGCACGCTGAACGAGTTGTCGCAGTTCGGTATCGCCTGCGTGCCCAACGCGGGTCTGCCCGACGAGGACGGCAACTACAACGAGACGCCGGAGATGCTGACGGCCACGCTGGAGCGGTTCGCGTCCAATGGCTGGCTGAACGTGACCGGTGGGTGTTGTGGCACCGGTCCGGACCACATCCGCCACCTGGTCGAGGCAATGGCTGACAAAAAACCGCGGGTGACCCAGCCCCCGCTGGAGACCCGGGTTTCAGGTATCGAAGCCGTGGTCGTGAACGAGGACACGCGACCGACCATTGTGGGCGAACGGACCAACGTGCTGGGCAGCCGCAGGTTCAAGCGGATGATCGCTGGCGAACGTTTCGAGGAGGCGGCTGAGATCGGCCGTCGCCAGGTCCGAAACGGGGCCCACGTGCTGGACGTATGTCTGCAGGACCCTGACCGTGACGAGACGGCAGACGTGATCAAGTTCCTGGACCAGCTGAACCGGCGGGTCAAGGCGCCGATCATGGTCGACTCGACGGACGCGGCGGTGATCGAGGAGTCGCTGAAGCGGCTGCAGGGCAAGTCCATCATCAACTCCATCAACCTGGAGGATGGAGAGGAGCGATTCCAACGTGTGGTTCCGCTGGCGCGTCGGTACGGGGCCGCCTTGGTTGTGGGTTGCATCGACGACGATCCCCAGCAGGCGCAGGCGATCACTCGAGAGCGGAAATTGGAGATCGCCCAACGGTCCCACCGGCTGCTGACCGAAAAATATGGTGTCGCAGAAGAGGACATCATCTTTGATCCGCTGGTGTTCCCCGCCGGGACCGGAGACGAAAACTACGTCGGCTCGGCGGCCGAAACCATCGAAGGCGTCAAGATGATCAAGGAGGCGTTGCCCCGGACCAAGACGGTACTCGGCATTTCCAACGTTTCCTTCGGTCTGCCGGCGGCGGGCCGCGAGGTGTTCAACTCGGTTTTCCTGTACCACTGCACCCAGGCCGGGCTGGACATGGCCATCGTCAACTCGGAGATGATGCAGCGTTACGCCACCATTCCCGAGGACGAGCGCAAACTGTCCGAAGACCTGATCTGGAACCGGGGTGCGGATCCCGTGGCCGCGTTCGCGGCGCACTTCCGCGACCGGGCGCCGCGGGCCACCGCGGAGGAAAGGTTGGCATTGCCGCTGGACGAACGGCTGGCGCAGTGCATCATCGAAGGCAGCAAGGAAGGGCTGGCCGAGGACCTGGACCTGGCCCTCCAGGAACGGCAACCGTTGGCAATCATCAACGGGCCGCTGATGGCCGGTATGGATGAAGTGGGGCGGCAGTTCAACGCGAACCAGTTGATCGTCGCCGAAGTGTTGCAGAGCGCTGAGGCCATGAAGTTCGCGGTGGCGCACCTTGAACCTCACATGGAGCGCACCGACGCCGCGTCGCGTGGACGGGTGCTGCTGGCCACGGTCAAGGGCGACGTACACGACATCGGCAAAAACCTGGTGGAGATCATCCTGTCCAACAACGGCTACAGAGTGATCAACCTTGGGATCAAGGTGGCCGCCCAGGAGCTGATTGCGGGTTACCGCGAGCATCAGCCGGACATAATCGGGTTGTCGGGGCTGCTGGTGAAATCGGCTCAGATGATGGTCGAAACGGTGCAGGACTTCCGCACGGCTGGCATCGCAGCGCCGGTGCTGGTGGGCGGCGCGGCCCTGTCCAACCGGTTCACCCGGCTGCGCATCGCGCCGGAGTACGACGGACTGGTGGCGTATTCGCCGGACGCCATGACCGGATTGGCGTTGGCCAACGTGATACGGGACGACGACGAGCGGGAGCGATTGATCGCGCGTCTGGAAACCGAAAGCGTTGAGCTGGCCGAGCAAGTGGCCGCCCGTGGGTAGCGCCGCCACAGCAGCCGGCGTCGCCGCTCTGGAATCGTCGCCCCGGCCGCCTGATTTGCGGCTCCACGTGCTGGACGACTACGATCTGGACGAGATCTTCGGGTACATCAACCCGCAGATGCTCTACGTGCGCCACCTGGGATATCGAGGACGTTTCTGGGAGGCATTGCGGGAGGATGAGCCCAAGGCCGTGGAACTGCACCGGCAGGTCCAGCGGATCGAAGAAGTGATGCTGTCGCGCTCCGATATCAGTGCCAGCGCGGTGTTCAAATTCTTCCCATGCCGCTCAGAGGGGCAATGGCTGATCGTTTACGAGCCGGACGGCGTGAAAGAACTGGAGCGGTTCTACTTCGGCAGACAGCAGGAACGTGAGGGCCTGTGCCTGGCCGACTACGCGCGCCCGGTCGGAGAGGGTCCGAACGATTACCTCGCGATGTTTACGACCAGCGTGGGCCCGGGCATACGCGACCTGTCCGAAAAGTGGAAGAACGAAGGCCGATACCTGGACTCGCACACCCTGCAGGCCCTGGCCATCGAGTCGGCCGAGGGCTTCGCGGAGTTGCTGCACCGGCGGATCCGCACCATGTGGAACATCGGCGAATCCTCGGGCCTGAAGGTGAACGGCGAGGACGAGCTTCGCGACCTGTTCCGGGCCAACTACCGGGGCAAGCGGTTCTCATTCGGATACCCCGCGTGCCCCCGGCTCGAAGACCAGGAAAAGCTGTTCGCCCTGCTGGACGTGACCGCGAATACCGGGGTTGAGCTGACGGACGGATACATGATGGATCCGGAGGGTTCGGTTTCAGCCGTGGTTTTCCACCATCCACAGGCCAAATATTTTAACCTGGATGAGGCGGATATCGAGAGGCTGGAAACCGAAATCGCGCAGATGCCGGCGGGTCGATAGGCAATGACTTTGCCGCCCTTTCACCAGCCCGTAGCCCTTTGGCATACGGGCTTTATTTTTGCGCCGGCTGAAGCGCCAGAGTTTGCGTCCCGAATTGCCGGGGTTGACGTTTCGGCAGCAAATTCTCTACTGAGCGGTGAAACCACCGTCAACGACCAGTTCCGCGCCGGTGATGTAGGACGCCTCATCGCTGGCCAGGAAAAGTACTGCATAAGCGACTTCTTCTCGATTTCCGACGCGCTTCATCGGAATGTTCGCCATCATCGCGGAGCGGGTTTCCGTGGCGGCCGACCCGCCGGCCATCGGCGGCATGAGGCCGGGATGGACCGAGTTGACGCGGATGCCGGCTTCGGCCCAACGCACGGCCGCAGACTTGGTCATCAGGCGGACGGCGCCTTTGGACGCGTTGTATCCCATGTGGATGAAATCTTGGCCGACGATGCCGGAAATGGACGAAATGTTGACGATGCTACCGCCGTCGCCCCGTTCCATGGCGGCGATTGCGTGCTTCATGCCGAGGAAAACGCCTTTGGCATTGATGTTCATCAGGCGGTCCCAGGTGGTGGTTCCCAGGTTGTCCTCCTCGTCGTAGCCGGAGATGCCCGCGTTGTTCACCAGGATGTCCAACCTGCCAAACCGGCCGATTGTGTCGGCGATGACCTGCCGCCAGTTGTCCTCGTCGGTCACGTTGAGGTGGGCGAACTTGGCGCTGCCACCATTGGCAACGATGTCGTCGGCGACCCGCTGGCCGGCGTCGTCGGTGACGTCGCACACGACCACGGTCGCCCCTTCTTCGGCAAAGAGGCGGGCTTCGACCTCGCCCATGCCGCGTGCGGCTCCGGTAACGATGGCGATTTTGCCTTCAAGCCTGGGCATAGTAACTCTCCTGCGGGATCCGTAGAACGGACCGTGCGGGCCGGATTATAGCATCGGCTTGGCGAGATTTGACTGGGGCGCTTGAGGTATCGATGACGACCATCCAGACCACCGATGCGGCGCTGGCCGCCGAACGGACTGGCGCATCGCCAAACACGATTGTCGGGCATGCGGGAGGCCACGAGGGAGCCAGTCCGTTCCCGCGATATACCGCGGTCATAGACGTCGGGTCCGGGTCGGCGCGGGCAGTGGTGATGCAGGTCAATCACGGGGGCGGCATCGAGATCGTTGCCCAGCAACGGGTAACGCTCAACCTGATGAGCCACGTAGGAAGCGACGGGTACCTCGACGAACAAGGACTGGCGAGTGCGCTGGACGCGCTGGAGGACTTTGCGCTGGTGGCGCGGGCGTACGGGATTGAAACAATCCACGCCGTGGGTACTGCCGCGCTGCGCGAGTCGGGCAACGCCCAACAGATTACCGTCGCGGCAGAGCACAGATTTGGTGTACCGTTGCGGATTATCGACGGTTCCGATGAGGCGGCCTACTGCTTCGTGGGCGCGATTCACGGGTTGGGAACCCAGGACGGGCTCCTGGCGGATATCGGCGGCGGCAGCACCGAGGTGGTCCAGTTTCGAGACCGGAAGCTAAGGTCGAGCCTGTCACTGCCGTTGGGCAGTCTACGGATCGCCAATCAGTTCGATCTCGGCGATCGTCCGGAAGCAGAATCGGTGCAGGCGGCGTACGATTACGTGCGAGCGGTTCTCACAAATGCCGGGGTTGAGCCGCTTCCGGACGGCGCCACTCTGGTTGGATCCGGAGGATCAGTGCGTTTGCTTTCCCGGTTGGACCGGCTGCGTGAACCCTATCCCATCATCAAGCTGCACGGATATGAGATTCGGGCTTCCGCCCTGGTCGAGCAGATTGAACAATTGGCTGCGATGTCCCGGATCGACAGGGCCAGCATTCCCGGAATGAATCCCGAGCGGAGCCATTCCATAATCGGCGGCGCGGTGGTGGCGCACGCGTTGATGCAGCACCTGGAGACGGACCGGTTGCTGGTGTCCGGACAGGGACTGCGCGAGGGTCTGGCGCGTCACCCGGAACCGCCGTCCACGTGCGAGGGCGTGCAATTGCCGCCGCTGGAATCGGTGAGGTCGGAATCGCTGGCGGACCTGGTGGGAAGGTTTGCGGATCGATTTGGTCAGCGTGGCGAGAGGCGAGCCGATCTGGCCGGACGAATCGCCGACGCGGTGTGGAGCGGCGGGAACCGTCAGTTGGCGAATTCGCTGCGCTGCGCTGCCAGGCTCCTGGATATCGGAAACGCGGTGGACTATTACAATCGCCTCAATCGGACTGCGAGTATAATAGTCCGAACCGACCTGCCTGGTTTTACCCACGCGGAATCGGCGCAGATCGCGACCACGCTGCTGGCCGCCGAATCTGGGCCCCTGCCGCGCCGGTTCCGGCAAAACCGGTTGGTGTCGCCGGCAGAATTGCGATTGGTCGATCAGGCGGCAGTAATGCTGTTAACGGCCGACGAATTGGACGGCAGAATGCCAAAGGGAATGGCGGCAAACGCGGTTACAATAGGTCGAGAGGAAGGGACCTGGCGCATCGCGACCCCGAGTTGGTCAGCGGTGGCTGCCCCCAGCCTGCCGGCAAAGTGGAAAAAGGCGTTCGCAGAAGACGTACGAATAGAGAGGAGTGCACCATGACCGTATTGCAAGAAGAGCACGCGTACAAAATGGGCGAACGCTATGGGCTCCATCCCGATGATGGGCAGTACCCCGGCAAGCTGATCATAGTCGAGGGCATTGACGGCTCCGGCAAGAGCACGCAGATCGACCTTCTGGGCAAATGGCTCAACAGCCAGAACCTGGTCACCGTGTTCACCGAGTGGAACTCGTCGCCCATCGTGCGACGGACCACCAAGCGGGGCAAGGTTGAAGAGCTTCTGACGCCCATGTCGTTCAGCCTGATCCATGCCGCTGACTTCGCCAACCGGGTCCACGCGCAGATACTGCCCGCGCTGCGGGCCGGCGCGGTTGTGCTCGCGGACCGCTACGTGTTCACCGCGTTCGCGCGGGACGCCGCTCGGGGGGTCAACCGGGAATGGCTGCGACGGGTCTACTCGTTCGCGGTCCAGCCGTCCCTGGCGCTGTATTTCAAGGTGCCGCTGGATGTGTCCATCCACCGCATCACGGTCGGGCGCGAGGAACTGGGCTACTACGAGTCGGGCCAGGACATGGGCTTTTCCAGCGACCGGGAGGAGTCCTTCCGGATGTTCCAGGGCAAGCTGCTGGACGAGTACGACGCTCTGACGGAAGAGTTCGGCCTGATGACCATCGACGCCACCCAACCGATTGCCGTGCAGCAACAGCAGGTGAGGAAGTACGTGGAGCCGTTGCTGGAAGACGTGATGGCGATCCGTGGCCAGAGTGTCCCAGAGGCCTTGGGTCGCGCCGGGCTCACCGGGCGTTACATCACCTCGCCCGTGCGCCGCCGTTTGACGGAACAGGAAGCGTTGGCAGCCGCGAAATCCGACGGCTAGGCCGGCGCTGGCGATTTGGCCGCTCGAAGATTTTAACGAAGCGAGTGATAACCGGGAGCGACAACGATGAACGAAGTCAGGTTCTACGGTCACACCCCACCGGGAGCCGGAGACGAAGAAACGCCGGGTCGCCTGATAGTGGTGGAGGGCACCGACGGCGTGGGTCGATCAACGCAGATCGCCATGCTGCGGGAATGGTTGGAAGCCGAAGGGTACGCGGTGTTGGTGACGGGTTTCCGAAGGTCGGAACTGGCTGCCAATGGGATCGACCGGGCGATGCGCGGCAATACGCTGGACCCGATGACCCTCAACCTTTTCTACGCCACCGACTTCTGGGATCGGCTGGAAAAGAACATCGTCCCGGCCCTGCGCTCCGGGATGGTGGCGCTGGTAGACCGCTACATATTTTCGATCATCGCCAGGGCCAGGGTGCGCGGCGTGTCCCCACGATGGCTCAATGACGTTTTTGAATTTGCCGTGGTGCCCGACATCGTGCTCTATTTGGATGTGGACGTTGAACACCTCGTGCCGCGTGTGCTGTCCGTGCGACAACTGGACCACTGGGAATCGGGTGAGGACTTCCTGCGCGGGCCTGACCTGTATGAAAACTTCATCACGTACCAGTCCGCTCTGATCGACGAATTCCGGGAATTGGCCAAAGAGCACCGGTTCGTCACCGTGGACGGCCGCGGGAGCGTAGGCGACGTTTTTGAGGCCTTGCAGACCGAAGTCCGCAAGGCCCTGGAAGGCATGGGCGGGTAATCGGGCCTACAGGCCGAGGGCATCCGCCAGGCGGCGCCGGTGGAATTTGGGGTCGCCCAGGAACTGGTAGAGCGTGCGCGAAGCGGTGGTGTGCAGAGTCAGCCCGTACTCGGTTGTGCTGCCCACGCCGGCATGAACCTCGTGGGCGTGGTTGCACGCGTTGTAGTAGGCGGCGCTGCTGACCGCTTTGGCGAGATGAACGCTGTCAGCGGCATCTCGTTCCGAGTCGAGCTTCCATAGCGCTTCATAGGTGGTCCAGCGGGCGGCATCCAACTCGTTGACGAGGTTGATGATGTGGTCCTGGACCCGCTGAAACCGTCCGATGGGCGTGCCGAACTGGATTCGGGTTCGGCTGTAGTCCACCGACATCTCGTAAACCTGTTGCGAACCTCCCACCTGGAAGGCGCAGAGCAGGGGGATGGAGGCGGCCACGGCGCGCTCCAGCGCCTCCCAACCGCCGGCGAAGGTGGCGCCAAGGATCGCGGAAGGCGCGATCTGCACCCCATCCAGGCGAACTTCAGCCAGGTTCCAGGCGAAGCCTTCCAGACGGCGGATGGACACGCCCGGCGCATCGGCGGGGATGATCGCCAGTCCCACGTGCTGCCGGTTCTCGGTGCGCACGGCGCAGATCAGATTGGTGGCGGAGGTGGCGTCATACACGTACACCTTGGTTCCGGAGATGCGGTACCCGTCGCCGCTGGCCGTGGCCAGGGTCTGAACGTCCGATTCGTCCCACTGGTAATCGGCCTCGGTGATCGCCAGGGCCACCGTGCGGCGTCCGGATGCGAGGTCGGGCAGCAGGGAGCGTTTCTGGTCGGTGGTGCCGGCCTCCAGGATCGCGAGGGCGCCCAGCGCGGCGCTGCTCAGGTGCGGCCCGGGCACGGGGCCGCGCCCCAGCTCCTCGAACAAAACGCCGGCGTCAGTGAACGAGCCGCCTTCGCCGCCGAATTCGGTGGGTATGATGATGCCCAGCCAGCCGGTGCCGGCCAGTTTCTGCCAGGGTTCGGACGGCGCGCTCTGTCCCGTCGCGGACAACTCGAGCAGGGTTTCCTTGGGGTATTCGGTGTCGACAAAACGGCGAACTGCTGCCTTGAGCATTTCCTGTTCTTCGTTGAGGGCCAGATCCATTGGGTCGATTACTCCTGAATTGCGGCAACGCTCGGGACGTTGCCGCGTCAAAAAACTCTCTGGACAGATGAGATCAGGCGAGGGCGCCGGCGCGTTCGCGCTGCTGCCGTCCGATGCCGATGCGGCGGGCCATGATGACCTTCTGGATGTCGGTGGTGCCGCCCGGATGAAGAGCTATGATGGCGGCCCGCTGGTGAGACTCGAAGTTACCTTCACCCGCGCCCCACTGATCGTCCTTGGTCAGCGCCGCCGGCCCGAGGATGTCGAGGATGCCGGTGGCGACGCGGAGGCCCGATTGCTTGCGGAAATAGGATGCCTGCGGTCCCTCATAGGTGACGTTGGCTCCACTGTGGCGCATCCAGTAGTTGCGCAGCTGGAACAATCTCCCGATTTCCGCGTCGATGTAGATGTCCACCAGGCGCTCGCGCACGTCCGGGTCCTTGCTCAGGGCTTCTCCGCGACGGTTGTTGGTCTTGCAATAGTCGAAGATGCGGTCGACGATCCAGTTGCGGCCGATGCGGCCGCCAGTGCCGTGCTCCAGTTCAAGGTGAGTGGTGGCGACCTTCCAGCCCTCGTTTTCCCCGCCAATGAGGTTGCGCGCGGGGACGCGGACATTGTCGAAGTAGACGATGTTCTTCACGCCCGAGCCGGCGCCGGACTCGCCGGCCGAGGACAGGAGGTCCATCGGGAAGACGCTGATGCCGGGAAGATTGGACGGCACCATGAACCAGCTGAGGTTGTGGTGGCGGTCACCCTCCGGGTCGGTGCAGGTGATGGTCCACATGTAGTCGGAACCGTGGGCGCTGCCGACGTAGACCTTCTGCCCGTTGATGACATAATCGTCGCCGTCGCGCCGGGCCGCGGTCTTGGCGTTGGCCAGGTCGGAACCGGCCTCGGGCTCGGTCAGCAGTTGCCAGGTGCGGATTTCGCCCTTGAAAATCTTGGGCAGGAAATCCTGCTTCTGCTCCTCGGAACCCCACACGAGAATGGAGTTGCCACCTAGGCGTCCGCCGGAGTCGTAGTAGGGAGGAAGCGACAGGTTGTAGTTGTCGATCTCCTCTTCCAGGACCACCGAGTGGTCGACGGTCAGTCCGCCGCCGCCGTATTCCTGCGGAGCGGTGGGCCAGAGCCATCCCTTGTCGCCCAATCTGCGGCCCAACTCGCGGCGGAGCTGGTACTGCTCGTAGGTGAGGTCGATGGAGTCGGCAGGATGCTGGATGCCGCCCGGGATATTGTCGCGAAGCCAGTCCTGTACCTCTGTACGGAAGGCTTCCTGCTCGGCGGTATAACGCGGTTCGAAGTCCATGGTATGCCTCGCACGCGACCGGGCCACGGCCCGGCCGGGGTGATTCCGGGAATTAGTGGGCAATTATGCCCTAAGGGGCAGGGTGGGGCAACCGGGGATGCTGTTCATGCGTACCCACCTTCACGAAGCGTCATAACCAGGATTGGTCTGAGACTAGGATTTGGCAGGATGGGGAGTCTCCATCATTAAGCGGCTCGAATCCTGATAATCCCTGAATCTTGAAAATCCTGCTTCTAACAATTCGGGTCGACAACACCGGGTACGCGTCAGTCCTCGTTAAAGGTCTGGCAGGTGTTGTTTGCTCCGTCACCGGCTGCGCAGCGCCCGGCCGGGGTGCGCGCCGGTGTGCTGACCATTGTCGATGACGAGGCTGCCGTTGACGGCTACATAATCGATACCGACCGGATATTGCGTCGGGTCGTCGAAGGTGGCCGGAGTGTCAACGCCGGACGGGTCGAACAGGACGAGGTCGGCCTTGGCGCCGTCGCGAATGACGCCACGGTCGGACAGTGCGAGACGCTGAGCGGGCGCGCCGGTCATCTTGCGGATGGCCTCTTCCAGCGAGAACAGCCCCTCACCTCGCACGAATTGGGCCAGCACGTAGGGGTAGGTGCCAAACGTGCGCGGATTGGGCCGGCCGCCGGTGAGGATGGCGTCGGTGCCAATCATCTGGGCCGGGTGGGAGGCGATTTCGCGGATGTTTTCGAGGTTGCCGGTCCGGGCGACGAAGGCCACCTGGAGGTTTTCCTCCAGCAGCAGGTCGCTGACGGCATCGACCATCCGTCCGCCGCGGTGGGCCGCCAGTTCCTCCAGCGACCGACCCTCCCACTCCTTGTTCTTGTCCGAGGCGATGTGGGCAAAGATGTAATTGTCGAGAGTCTGGCCGCCCCACTGGGGCTCGACGGCGCGAACCATCATGTCGCGCACGTTGGGGTCGGCCAGCCGGGTCATCAGCGCCTGGGGGCCGCCGGCGTGTACCCAGTAGGGCAATAGGGAGTGGAGGATGGTGCTGGCCGCCGGGTAGGGATACTGGTCGAAGGTGACGTCCTGACCGCGGTTGTGGCCTTCGTCAACGAGGGCGGTCATCTGGGAGCCGAGACCGGCCACCGGGCTGTGGTAGTGGGAGATGTGGACGGGCGCGCCGGAACGCTGGCCGATCTCGAGCGCTTCACGGAAGGGATCGAGGAGGCGGTCCCCCAGGGTGTAGCGGGCGTGGGTGCAGTAGAAACCTCCCTCTTCGGCGGCCACGGCGGCGATCGCCGCCAGTTCGGCAGTGTTGCTGTACGCGCCGGGTGCATACGTCAGCCCGGTAGTGAACCCGAACGCGCCGTCCTGCATGCCCTGTCGGGTGAGGTCTCGCATTGTGTTCAGTTCGGCATCGGTGGGCAGGCGGGAAGACCATCCCATCGCGGCCACGCGAATGGCGGCGTGCGGAACGAAATGGAACACGTTGCAGGTGGAGTTGCCATCGAACAGGGCGAGGAAGTCCGCGACGCTGCTCCAGCGGACGTCCGGCGGTTCGCCATTGACCGCCGCCAGGTACACCAGAAGCTGCTCCAATGCCTGAGGGGTGGTGGGCGCGTACGACAGGCCGTCCATGCCCAGCGCTTCGGTGGTTACTCCCTGTCGGATCTTGGCCTGATGGTCGGGATCGGTGAGCAGCTTCAGGTCGGAATGGGAGTGCATGTCAATGAAGCCGGGGCAGATCACGTAGCCGCTGGCGTCAATGGTGCGGCCGGCGTCGACGGACGAAGTGTCGCCCGTGACGATCTGGATCGTGTCGCCGGTGACAGCGACGCTGCCGCGATAGCCGGCGGATCCGGTGCCGTCGATCACCGTGCCGTTGGCGAATAGCAAGTCAACCATATTTGTTCCCGCTCCCGATGGTCCTGTCGTGACATCGAAACCTTGAGTTGGGTTCCAATGCCCGGATTGCGGTGCATCATACACTCCCGGGCGCAACGGCCAACGTCGCCCAAACGCACTTGTACCGCATTTGGGCTATAATGGCCGGCACACACTCAATTTGAAGGAGAAAGGCCATGCCGGAAACCGTAAATCGCGACGAAGTTTACGAAGCTCTGCGCACGGTGTACGACCCGGAAATACCGGTGAACGTGGTGGACCTGGGACTGATTTACGATGTGCAGGTCAGCGACGCCAACGACGTTTTCGTGCAGATGACCCTGACGTTCCCGGGCTGCGGCATGGGCCCGCACATCGCGCAGCAGGCCGAGTGGGCGATCCAGGACGTGGAAGGGGTTGAAGAGGTCAACATCGAGCTGACCTTCGATCCGCCGTGGTCCCCTGACTTGATCAGCGAGGAAGCCCGCAACATGCTGGGCATCTAACCATTCGGTACTCCCAGGATCGCCCGGATACGGAGAACAGCCCTACGATGGCAACCCCACAGCAGCCCAACGCCCAGCAAAACGCCCGTCTGGAGCAGATCCGGAGACAATGGGAGCAGAAGCGGCAGATCACGGATCGTCTCGCGGCGGTTCGAACGACAATAGGCGTTTACAGCGGCAAGGGCGGCGTGGGCAAAACCACGGTGGCCTGTAACCTGGCGACGATCCTGGCAAAGCAGGGCGAACGGGTGGGGCTGCTGGACGTGGACATCGATTGCCCTAACGTCACCCGGGTGATGGGCATCACCGACAAGCCGGACTACCGCGACGGGCAAATCAGCCCGGCTGAAGGCCACGGGGTCAAGGTCGTGTCCATGGCCTTCTTCCAGGAGAACGAGGACGAGGCGATCATCTGGCGCGGCCCGATGATCCACAACGCCATCAACCAGTTTCTCCAGTCGACCGATTGGGGCGAACTGGATTACCTGATTGTCGACCTGCCGCCGGGCACGTCGGATTCTCCGCTGACCGTCATGCAAACTATCCCCGTGGACGGGTTTGTGGTGGTGAGCACGCCGCAGGATTTGGCAATCATCGACGCCAAGCGGTGCATCAACATGATCCGCAAGCTGAACCTGAACGTGGTTGGTATCGTGGAGAACTACTCCGGCGACATTTTCGGGGAGGGAGCGGGACGGCAACTGGCGACAGACATCGACGCTCCGTTCCTGGGCAGCATGTCGCTCAATTCGTCATACCGCGACACCAGCCGTCCGACGGTCCTGGTGGATGACTCGGTGAGCGACGAGTACGCCTCCGTGGCCGACGAGTTGCGCCGGAGCCTCAAGGCCCACGGACGCGAGGCCTAGGTGCGGGTAGCGGCTAGGAAGCCTGGCGCTCGATCCCGTCGTCCAGCGCCGGCAGGGAACCGAAAGTCGGTCCCGGCAATTCCATCGGCGCCGGGGCGCCGGCGGCGTGCATGCGGAGGAGCGCCGCAACCTCCTGCTGGATGGCTTCTTGGGCGAATGGGTTCAGTTCGCCCATCTGGCGGAATTTCCGATACCGTTGCTTCACCAGCTTGCTGGCGGAAACGCGGCTGGTTTCGGCCAGGTGCTTATAGATCGAATACTCCAGGTCTTCCACCGCCTGACGCGGGTCCAGATGGGCCCCTCCCCGCGGTTCGGGTATGACCTGATCGATGATGCCAAGTTCTTGGCAATCGCGGGCCGTTAGCATCAGCGCCTCAGCAGACTCGCGCGTCAGGTAACGCTCGCGCCGGGGCCCGCCAACCGCATGGTGCAGGGAAATCGGCGAGTAGATCGAGTACTGTTGCATCAGGATGCGGTCGGATAGGCTCAACGCCAGGGCCGCTTCGTTCCCCGCCTCGCCGATGATCACGGAAACGACCGGCGTCTCCGCCTCAAGCATCATTGACAGGCTGCGGGCGATGGCGTTGCCCACCCCGTGTTCTTCCGATTCCAGTCGCGGGTCAGCGCCCTGGGAATCGATGAGCGTGATCAGGGGCAGGCTGAACCTGGCAGCCAGGGCGATGATCCGCTGCGCCTTTCGCAGACCGTCGGGATGGACGTGGTAGCGGCTGCGGTCGGTGTCGTGGGAATGGATGCGTTGCTGACCGATGACGGCGGCGGGGTGGCCCCGCAGGAGGCCGATGCCTCCGACCACGGTGCGGTCGTCGCTGCTGACGCGGTCGCCGCAAATCTCGAAGAAATCGTCGAGGATGTGGCGCATGTAGTAAAGGGCGTCGGGCCGCTCATCATGGGTGGCGGCCTCTACTGATTCCCAGGTCTCGGTGTCGTCGGCGTCCGGCGCCAGCAGGCGGGAGACGGCGCGGCGTCCCAGGCGGATCGCCTCTGGCTCCGCCAGAAGGGTGAGCAGTTGGCTGACCCGTGGCCGCAGTTGTTCGCGGTCGACGACGTTGTCCAGAAGACCCCGGCGCAGATGGTATTCGGCCGTATGCACGTCAGGCGGAACCTGCCGTCCGGTCGCCTCGATCATGGCGCGGATGGGTGACAAACCAACGACGGAGCCGGGTTCTGCAATGATGATGTCGGCAAGATTGGCGAAACTGCCGTAGGCCTGGCCGGTGGATGGATTGGCCAGCACGGCGATAAAAGGCAATGATGCTTCCCGCAGTTTGTTGACGGCGGTGACCGTCTTGGCCATCTGCATCAGCGACAGCACGCCTTCCTGGGTTCGCGCCCCGCCTCCGGTGACCAGGGCGACGACGGGAAGGTCTCGGCGGGCGGCGTGCTCAAAAGCCAGCGCTACTTTTTCGCCGACCACGCTGCTCATGCTGCCGCCCATGAACCCGTAGTCCAACACCGCCAGCATCACGTTTCGTCCGTCGATTTTGCAGGTGCCGGTGACGGCAGCCTCGGTCAGGCCGGTGCGATCCTGGCTCTGAGTGATCTGCTCGTCGTACGGAGTGCGGTTGGAGAAAGCCAGGGGGGCAACGGAGCGCACGTAGCGGTTCTGTTCCCTGAACGTGCGGCGATCAGCAAGAAGCTCGATTCGTTCCCGCGCCGACAGGGTGTAGTGGAAACGGCAGTACGGGCACACCCGGAAGTCAAGGTAGGCGTTCGAGTCCCGGATCTGTTCGTGGCAGTACAGGCAATGGTCGTGCACCGCCGACAAGTACATCTCCTCCAGCTCGTCCCCGTCGCTGAAGAGATGTACCAGGAAGTTGGTCAGGTTGCGGACCGGCACCTAAATCCTCCTTCAGTTGCCGATAGAAGTCGACGAGTTGCCGATAAGTCGACCGCCAACGGCGGTCGGATCCGGGCGGCTTTGGCAAGTCCTCAGGCCATTCCAGTTAACTTTCATTTTACACAATAATAATTTCGTCGAATCCCTGGCTGCGGGATCAAATTTGATTGGATTGTGACGGCCATAGCCGCGTGTGGCAAGGTTGTTGATACAGGCGTCCGGCTTTACTCCGACCTCGTGAACCGGCATACAATTGGAGCGCCGCCAACCAATTGTATGCCGCATCGATTGCATGCTCCACCGTTGTTCAGGCCGGCTCGGCGTCGGCAGATCCGGGTTCGAAACGAATCAGGGTCGCGGCAGCCTCTCCGCGCTCAAGCCGGACGGCGGCCCAATCGGCGATGCGGCTCCCGGCTATCCAGGCGACCCCCCGGGGAGTGACTACCAGCGGGATCCGCTCCCTCCAATGGCGGGGGACCCCGGCGTCGGTGAAAATGTCCTGCAGCTTGCGGGTGCCGGACATGCCCAGCGGCTGCATCCGGTCGCCCGGTTGCCAGGTGCGCACGATGGCGCCTTCCCGCAGGGACTGGGAAGACAGGTAGGCGGACAGCGGGTTTCCGGTATCCAGGTGAGTGGCAGTATGGACCCGCACGGACTCGGCAGTGACCTCCCATCCGTCGCGCCTGGTGACGGCCACGGCGATGGGTCCCCAGGGCAAGGTGAGCCGGAACTCCCGCACGGCGTCCGGATACGGGCAGTCGTCGGCACGGGCGGTACCGGACAGGGTGGCCCACCGGGCGCCCACGGCGAATCGAAACCCGCGCGGCAGCTCGATGACCTTCCCGGAGCCCGGCACGTACACGGTATCGGACATGGCCGCCAGGTGCCTCTCCGTCAGGCGATGTTCGTGCCCGGTGACCGCCACCCAGGCGCGCCGCAGGATGATGTGAAGGAGAGCCTGGTGCGTCTTGGAGAGGGCGTTCCGATCGAGTGTGAGCGTTCCGTCGTGGGCCACGGGCCCGGTGGCTACCTGCGTCCAAAGTTGATCGGCCTGTTGTTCCATGTAGTCGACCTGCGCGGCCGCAGTGCGGGAAATCCTTCCCAAAGCGTCCACTATCCGTGGATTCAGCTGCTCTTTCAAAGCTGGCATGAGATCCAGCCGAACGCGGTTTCGGGCGAAGTCGCGCATGTAGTTGGTGCTGTCGTCCCGGTAATCAATGCCGTTATTCCTGCAGTACGAGGTGGTGTGATGCCTGGTCAGGTCAATGAGCGGACGCCAGACTCGCAGGTCCGGTTCAGGCGCGTCATGGCCGTGCGGTGAGGTGGAATATGGCCAGGGATCAAGTTCGCTCATGCCGCGAAGGCCGTGGAGGCCGCTGCCCCGGGCCATGTGGAGCAACACAGTCTCCGCCAGGTCGTCGGCAGTGTGACCTACCGCCACCAACCGGGCGCCGACTCGACGGGCCACACGAGCCAGGAAGCCGTAACGAACGTCTCGGGCGGCCTGCTCGAACGAGCTGATGCCATGCTCGCGCTGGTATGCCGCAACGTCCACTTCCTCGAAGATGCACTCGGGCCACATCCGGCGCACGAAATCAGCGTCGTCGTAGGTCTCCTGGCCGCGGAAGTCATGCAGCAGGTGGGCGGGTTGGACCGTGAAGTCAAACCGGCGACTGGCCCTGCTGAGCACATTCATCAAGGTGCAGGAATCCGGCCCGCCGGACACACCGGCAACTACGACATCCCGCGGCTCCAGCCCGGCACGTCGCGCTGTGGTGATCGCCGTGGTGTGCAGCCGGTATGCGGGCCAGAATCCGCGATCGTGCCGCCGTTTGTTGCGCCCCAACCGGTGACCGACCCTAATAGGACGTGCGGTTGTGCGGAGCGAGATGGTCCACTGCGTTGTAGGCGGCCAGGCGACGCCCGCGTCGTCCTGAGGTGATGGTAGTGCGGCTTCCCAGGGACAGGTCCATGTGGTTGATGTTGGCGAGCGGCAGGTCGATAACGGCGGCAACGATGCACCGTATGGTGAAGTTGTGGGTGACGGCGATGATCGTATCGTCGGCGTCGTAACGCTCGTCGATTTCGTCGATTGCTGCCATGGCACGGAGTTGAACATCTCCCAGGGATTCTCCGCCGGGCATGGTGACGCTGCTGGCGTCACGGCGCCATCCCTGGTAAAGATCGGGCCAGCCGTCGCGCATTTCCTGAACGGTCACCCCCTCCAGATCGCCCATGTCCATTTCGATGATGCGTGGTTCGTTGGTGACGTCCAGACCGGACAGGTCGCCGATCGCGCAGGCGACTCCGCGCGCCCGTTGCAAGGGGCTGGAATACACTGCCACGGCATCCCAAGTCAGACCGGCAACGGCGAGTTCCCGGGCCTGGGCGCGTCCCCGAGGGGTGAGGGTCGAGTTGGTGGTGCCCTGCAGGCGGCCCGACGCGTTGATGTCGGTTTCGCCGTGGCGTACCAGGTGAAGCTTCATCCTGACGGTTCCTCCGGAGGGGCGTCGACCATACGCAGGCGCACCTGGTTGATGCGGGCCCCGGCCATGTCGGTGACTGTAACCTCAAGGTTGCCGGTTTCAACCGAATCGTTTTCGACGGGAATCTCGCCCAATTCGTGCAGCACCAGGCCGGCAATGGTCTGGTAGTCGCCTTCGGGCACCTCGATCCCGCTGGGGTTGAGGCGATCGTTGATCTCAATGATGGTCATCCCGCCGTCCAGCAGGTACGCTCCGTCGGGTTGTTGGGCGATGCTGCTGTCGGCGGTCACGGCCGGCGGATCGTCGTCAACGAAAGTGCCGACGATGACACCTATGAGTTGCTTCATCGTGACCAGACCCGCGATCCCGCCATATTCGTTGGTCACCAACATCATGGACAGGCGCTGTTCCTGCATGGTGTCGAAGGCGTCCGACACGGTGACGGTCTCCGGTATGAAGTCCACCGTGCGCATGGTCTCGGTCACCGGATCTTGAAGTCCGATTTCACCGCGGCCCTGAGCGATGAGGACTTCCTTGTTGGAGAGCACGCCCATTACGGTCTCCTGGCTGCCCTCGAAAACCGGGAACCGGGTGTGGCTATGCTCCGCATACAGGGCCAGGAATTCTTCGAGAGTGGTGTCTTTTGCTATCCAGACAATTTCGGTTCGCGGCGTCATTATCTCGCTGAGCCGGCGATCTCGAAAGTTGAAGACGCGATGCAGGCGGTCGGCCTCGTCCGACTCCACCGCTCCCTGCTGGCTCGACAGATCGATCATCATCCGTAACTCGCCCTCGGTGTACGTGGTTTGCCAACCGTCCGACGAGGTGCCCAGGGCTTTGTAGATGAGGCGCGGCACCACGGTGAAGAAATAGATGAAGGGCGTGCTCAGCAGCATCATCCAGCGAACGGGGTATGCCGCCGCCAGGGACCACCGTTCCGAGTAGGTCGCGGCAAGCGTTTTCGGAGTGATCTCACCGAAGATGGAGATCGTCACCGTCATGATCAGAGTGGTCAGCAACGCCGCCGAGCCCGCATCGTCGAGCAGGTCGGCAGCGAGGGCGGTACCCAGTGCCGTGGCAAATATGGTGAATGCGTTCTGGCTGAGGAGAATGGTGGCGAAGAACTTTTCATGTTGCGACAGGACGTTGTTGACCGTTCGAGCGGCGGCGTTGCCCTGGCCGGCGAGGTACTGGATGCGGAACTTGTTCACCGCTACCAGTGCCGCTTCGGCGCTGGTGAAAAACATCACTCCCAAAAAACTGATCGCCAGCAGCGTAAGCTGCAAACTCCAGGGCATGGATAAACCGCCGGAGGGTTCCCCCACCTGCAACAAGACGGCTCCAATCGATAAACCGTCGGGCGCGATGTCCATCATCTGGTTGCTATTCCTCCTGGCGACCCCATCGCAATATTGGCCCAGCGCGCGAGGTCCACCTGATTTAGATTATCAACAAGAAGGATAGCATCGCCCGAAATCACGCGCAAAGCCGAACGGCGACGGGTTTGCCGGTTGATATAATGCCCCGGCGCATTCACTTGGTGGCGGTCGAAGCATGTTGATTCTGGGCATAGAAACGTCTTGCGACGAGACTGCGGTGGGAATCGTGGAGGATGGCAGGAGTCTTCGCGCCAACGCGATCGCCTCCCAGGCCGCGATGCACGCCGCTCATGGCGGGGTAGTTCCCGAACTGGCGTCACGGCAACACATTCGCGATATGGAGCCGACCCTGCGGCGGGCGCTGGCGGATGCCGGGGCAACCCTGGAAGACATCGACGTGGTGGCGGTGACCCATGGGCCCGGTTTGGCCGGGGCGCTCATCAGCGGGGTCAACACCGCGAAATCTCTGGCGCTGACGCTGGATGTTCCGCTCGTGGGAGTCAACCACCTGGAGGGCCACGTCTACGCGGCCTGGCTGGTTCCCGGCGACGCCTCTCCGGCTGAAGAGCCGGGTTTCCCACTGGCTTGCCTGGTGGCATCGGGTGGGCATACGGACCTGATCCTGATGGAAGGGCACGGCGAATATCGCCTGGTGGGACGCACGCGCGACGACGCGGCCGGCGAGGCCTTTGACAAGGCTGCGAGAGTTCTCGGGTTGGGCTTTCCCGGTGGACCGGAAATCCAAAAAGCCGCGGCGTCGCTGGCGGATTTCTCGGAGGATGGCGAGCCTTTCACCGAGGCTGCAACGCCGCTGCCACGGGCGTGGATGCGCGACACCTTTGATTTCAGTTTCAGCGGCGTGAAAACGGCTTTGTTGCACCGGGCGCAGGACGTGGGCCTGTACCCGCAGCCGGAGGCGGCGAACTCCGACGCTGACTTGCTGGTGGCGCATCTGGCGTACCAATTCCAGGAATCGCTGGTGGATGTGATGACGGCCAAGTTGCTGGATATGGCCGACCGTTACAAGGCGCGTGGCCTGGTGCTGGGGGGAGGCGTGACGGCCAACGCCCGCCTGCGGCAAAGGGTGCTGGCAGACTCACCGGTGCCGGCCATCATACCCGCGCCGGTGCTGTGCACCGACAACGGGGCAATGATCGCCGCCGGGGCTTTCTACCAGATGCAGCGCGACGAGGTGGCGGACATGGCATTGGACGTGGATCCTTCGCTCCCCTTCGGCGTGCCGTTGTAACGACGATCCCCGCTAGGGTCCGGCAGGGCTAACCTCGCGCGCCGCCGGTTGGTCCGGACCGGCGTTGGGCACGGATCGTAACCGGAGAAGGATGCCGGCGAAGGCGATGAGGTCGGCGTTGTCGGCGGTGCAAGGCATCTCGAAGTTCCAGTTCCAACCGTCGATACGGACCAGGTTGCCGCCGGCATCGGTAAGGCTGCGCCAGATGATCCAACCCAGCAACACGATGAGGACCATCAGCACGGCCGCCATGGCGTGCAGGTTGATGACCGGGATCAAAACATTGGGAAGGCGGTCAACCAACCAATAGGCCAGCAGGAAATAAGCGACCACACCGCCGGCCAACAGGGTTGCCCATTGCTTCCAGGATAGGCCGCGCCGGGAGTCGTTGCGCACGCTGACCGCGGTGACCGTGTCCGCCGCGAACATCTGGACGACCCGGGAAGGTCCTTCCTCCATCACCGAGATGACCCGACGGTTCGTCGCCACCAACAGCCGGCCAGCGGGGGTGGGCTCGGTCGTCAGGCCGTGCTCGGCGTCGAGAAACGCAGCCACGTGTTCGCCAGGGAGCAACTCAACTCCCCTGACGTGAGAAAGGAATGAGACGGGGTTATCCATGGTGGGTCTCGGGAACGCGCGCGCATGGAATCGTAACACAAGGCGATGGGATTGTTCGGGGTGGTGAACGGTGAACACACCGTGAGCGATTGCCCGGAGCAGCAGTTGCCGGACAGACAGTCCGGCGACCCATAAATGAAGTGGATACACGGGTAATGAATTGTCTGCAATCTGTCCGAAATTTTTACTTTTTGAAAAAATTCGTCTAATTTCGCATTTCCGACAACAGGCGCGGGTACAAGCCCATTTGTTAAATTCCCATCCACGTTGGGGAGCGTATGCCAAGCGCGGGATATGCACGTCTCAACGGATAGCAGGCTCAGAGTAATTAAGTGATGACACTGGCGCTAATGCACAGGCCGGCTCCTTTTGCCTTGTCGGTTGGATCAGTGTTGCGCGGATGGCAGACGTTGACGTTCTCGACAGGTGAGAACGCCGATGCGGCCGTCCATCACAGTCCGGTGCTCGTGGCAGAGACCCTGGAATGGCTGTCGGTGGGCCCCGCAAGGGTTTATCTCGATGGCACGGTGGGAGAGGGTGGACATTCGGAGGCGATTCTCCAGGCTTCCGGGCCGGACGGGAAGGTCCTGGGGATTGATCGTGACCCGCGATCGGTGGACACCGCTCGCCGCCGCCTGACCGCCTTCGGCGAGCGGGCGCAGGTCATGCACGGCAATTACTCCGACATGAGAGACCTGGCGCGGCAGGCCGAAATAGATCGCGTCGACGGCGTTTTGCTGGATTTGGGATTTTCCTCGCGTCAAGTCGAAGCGGCAGGGTACGGATTTTCGTTCCAGCGGGATGAGCCCCTGGATATGCGCTACGACACTGCAGGGTCAACCGCAGCGGATTTGCTGAACCACACCGACGAGCGCGACCTGGCGGACGTTATCTACCGCTACGGCGAAGAACGCCGCAGCCGTGCGGTCGCCCGGGCGATCGTTCAGGCTCGACCCATAACCACGACGGGCCGCCTGGCCTCCGTGGTGGCCAGAGCCCTGGGCGGGCGCCGGGGAAGCCGGCACCCGGCGACGAGAACATTCCAGGCGCTGCGGATCGCGGTGAACCAGGAATTGATGCACCTCCAGACCGGCCTGGAAGCCGTTCCGGGAATGCTGAAATCGGGCGGACGCTTGGTGGTGATCAGTTACCACAGCCTGGAAGACCGTTTGGTCAAGGGGTGGATGGACCGCGAGACCGCGCAGTGCATCTGCCCTCCGGAGTTACCAGTTTGCGCGTGTGACCACGAACCGTCGATGCGGTTCGCCCGCCGGCGCGTGGTCCGGCCTTCCGACACGGAAACAGCAAACAATCCGCGCAGCAGAAGCGCGCGCCTCAGGGCGGTGGAACGCATTTGATCCGTCGCCGGTAATCAATCATTGTTCTTTTGCCATAACCACATTCGACCGAGGTAACGACACAATGCCACAGGAATCGATGTACGCCGCCGTTGACATAGGCACCAACAAAATTATTTCGATCGTCGCTCGGCTCGGGCCCGAAGGGGAGTTGAAGCCGTTGGGCACCGGCGTCGCGCCGTCAAACGGTGTGCAGCAGGGCATCATCGACGATTTCAGCGAAGTCAAAAACAGCCTGCAGGAGAGCATGACAGAGTGCATGCGCTACTTGGGCCGCAATCCCGTCGACCGCTACCATGTGGTGGTGAACGGCGATCACCTGGTCAGCGTCAACTCGACGGAGATGTTGGGAAGCGGTGAAGAGGTGGTGATGATTACGGAGCAGCGCCTGCGCTCGCTGATGAGCAGCAGTTCCGGAAGCCTGGAACAGCAACTGGATAGCCGCAGCGAACAAACCCTCCACATGATCCCGATGCGGTACCGGCTGGACGGGATGGCCGGAGTGCGCAATCCGACCGGTCTCGACACCAGCGAGTTGCAGTTGGAGGCCCACATCGTGCGCGGCATGTCGGTTCCGCTGGGCAACACCGTGCG
Organism: SAR202 cluster bacterium bin87; assembly: GCA_002238825.1. Taxonomy (GTDB): domain Bacteria; phylum Chloroflexota; class Dehalococcoidia; order Lucifugimonadales; family UBA3495; genus Bin87. The sequence continues at coordinate 421,554 of MPNC01000001.1, forward strand.
CGCGTTGCAGTCGTGCAAGGCCAAGGTCGACGGGATGATAGCCCACCCGTTGGCTTCGGCCGAGGGGGTTCTCACCGCCGACGAGCGTGAGATGGGAGTGGTGGTGGTTGACATCGGAGCCGGAACCATCAAGACGGCGATCTACCGCGAAGGGAGCCCGTTCTTCTCTTCGGTGGTTCCGATGGGCGGGAACCAGCTTACCCGCGACCTGGCCGTGGCGATGCGGGTCCCGTACCAGATGGCCGAGGACCTGAAGGTGCAGTTCGGACACGCGCTGCCGGATGCGATTTCGGGGACCGAAGAGGTGCTGATCCCGGCAACCCAGGTGCAGCCGAAACGCATGGTGTTGCGGCGCGAGCTTTGCGAGCCGTTGTATCTGCGTTCGCTGCAGGTCCTCAAACTGATCAGCGAGGAACTCTACCGGGCTCAGATCAGCGCGATGCCGCTGGGAGGGATCGTGTTGACGGGCGGCGCGTCCCGCATGCCCGGGCTGGCGGAGATGGCCTCGCGAGGCTTGAGGAGCGACGTGCGCGTAGGCATTCCCCTTTGGTATGCGGGATTGCCGGAATCGCTGCGGCAGCCCGAATTCTCCGCCGTATTGGGCGCTCTGCAATGGGCCGTCAAACACCGCAACCGGACGGACCAGGAGAGACCGCGCGGTTCCGGCGAGCGGAACTGGTCCCCGGCTTCGCTTTTCCGTCGGCCGTTTGCCCGTTCCGGCTCCAGGCGTGCTGCCGCCGAACCCGAATTCGAGGACGAATAGATCAATTCTCACCGGACGCGCCACACCTCGGGCGTACCGGAGCAGATTGAACCTGGACCAAACACCAAAATCACCAACCATAACAGGAGGCGAAAAGACGATGATTTTTCCCGATAACTCTGCGTCGTGGGAGCCCGCCGAGCGCTTTGATGAAACCGACGGGCTGATACCCGAGATCGGACGGGGGGTTCCGCTTATAAAAGTGCTTGGCGTGGGCGGCGGCGGCTCCAACGCGGTGAGCCGCATGTATAAGGAAAAGCTGCCGGTGGTCGAATATTACGCGTTGAACACCGATGCGCAGCACCTCGCCAGGTGTGATGTTCACTACAGGATCCCGCTGGGACGCAACCTGACGCGCGGCCTGGGCGCCGGCGCACAACCCGAGCTGGGCCGCCAGGCTGCCGAGGAGTCGCGAGCCGAAATCGAGCAGGCCGTGAACGGCGCCGACATGGTGTTCCTGGCGGTGGGCATGGGCGGCGGCACCGGCACCGGAGCCGCTCCGGTGGTGGCGCAGCTTGCCAAGGAGTCCGGCGCGCTGACCATTGCGGTGGTGAGCCGGCCGTTCGGTTTCGAGGCCCAGATGCGGCGCAAAAACGCCGAGGACGGTCTGGAAAGGCTGCAGGACCATGTCGACACCATGATCGTAATTCCCAACGACCGTCTCCTTGCGCTCAACGAAGAGCAGTCCGATTCCTACTCCTGGGAAGACGCGCTCAAGTTGGCGGACTCGGTGCTGCACCAGGGCATCAGCGCGATCGCCGAGGTCGTGACCGTGCCCGGTGAGATCAACGTGGACTTCGCCGACGTGAAGACGATCCTTACGGGAGCCGGCCAGGCCTGGCTGTCCATTGGCCGGGGCCGGGGAGAAAGCCGGGCCCGGGAGGCTGCCCGGCAATGCACCACGAGCCCATTGCTGGACATCTCGCTGGAAGGGTCCCGGCGCGTCCTGTTCGTCCTGACCGGCGGCAACAACCTGTCGTTGCAGGAGGTCCAGGAAGCGGCCGCCGTGGTTGAGGAACTGGCGGATCCCAACGCCAACATCATTTTCGGTACCAACCGGGATGCCCGGCTGGACGACGAGGTGAAGATGACAATGGTGGCGGCGGACTTCCCGGTCGCGATCCAGACCCCGGAAGACGACATCGCCAAGTTGCTGAACGAGATGGATGTCCCGGAAAGAAGGGACTACGAACTCCCCACGTTCCTGCAGAACCGTCAGAATCGCAGGGGATTTTACCGATAACCCATCCATTTCCGACCCCAGTGGCCCCCTCTTCTTTCGGGAGAGGGGGCCCTTTTTTGTGCCCTCACGTTTGGGAAGATCGAAACTCGCGAAAAATACACCAAAAATCCGATACCCGCGCGGTGCACACTCAAAACAGGCTCGGTATAATTCTGACTACCACCAATTGTGGTTTGCGGGTTCAAAAACACAACATATACCGTTTTCAAAAACTGTCTGAAAAAGTGACCAAAGGATACGTGATCCGATGAAATGTCCCTACTGTGAAACAGTGCAGAGCAAGGTGACCGACTCGCGGGATGCCGACAACGGCATACGGCGGCGGCGGGAATGCCTGTCCTGCGGGCGTCGCTTCACCACCCATGAACAGGTCAGGCTGCCGGCGCTGCAAGTGGACAAACGCGATGGACGCCGCCAGGAATTCAGCAGGTCCAAGCTGGTGTCGGGCATCGACATGGCTTGCACGCGGCGGCCCATACCCCGGCGGGACATAGACCGGCTGGCGGACGATATCGAAACCGAACTCCAGCGTCTGGGCAGTGGCGTGGTCAAGTCACGCGACCTGGGACTGATGGTCCTCGAGCGGCTGCGCGCGCTGGATGAGGTCGCGTACGTGCGGTACGCGTCAGTGTATTACGACTTTCAGGGAGCGGACGACTTCGAAGAGCAAGCCCGCTCGCTGCGACAGGGGCAACCGGAACCACTGCTGAGCCTGGCGGCGGTCACTTCCCGGAACCCCCGGACTCGCCGCGCCCCCCGGCGCAGCGGGCAATAGCGCGGTCCATGGTCCACTCATTTCGCTGTTTGGGACGTGATCTTTGGCCCGCATCCAGGCGTATCTACTAATGGACTCAAGGACGCTCCGGCATTGCCACCATCGCCGGGCGCCCCGGTCAAACCAAACTGGCAAACATGCCACCTGCTCGCCATACCAAACCCAAAGGGAGGTGTTCAACACCATCATGAGCAGCACCATTCAATACTCCGCCTTCACAAGGCTGTTGACCCACAACAACCGGGTCCACGACATGGAGGGGATGCTGCGGAAGATGTGGGTCCCGTCGGACTGGGAAACCGCCGACGCGGACAATGGCGACTCGTGGATTCCGAACCCCTTTGCCGAGCTTCAGGATGACCTGGACCGAGAGGCCCGGGCGTGCCTGGTGAGTTGCTGGGCGGCATTACCGGCGCAGCGGGAGGACGATGACCTCATCGCGTGAACGCGTCCACCGTCATGGACGGCCGACGGCGGCGGAGGTTGCTCCGCCCCGCCGGATGCTGACGAATCAACTCCACCATGAGCCTGTCGCTCGGGAGCCTGAAGAAATGCAACATTCGGTGCATTACAACGTAGATATCCACTGTGGTCCCTGCCCGGAAGGCGCAGAGGCCGAGATTGCCCAACGGTTGCGCACCGCGTTTCCGGTGACCAACTGTCGGAACACCCCCACGGGACTGGCGCTCCGCCTGACCGCGGGCCACCAGTACGCGTACGGGGCGCTGAAGGACTTTGCAGACCTGATCGCCGATACGCTGACGCAGCGGGGAATCAGCATGACTTCCGGGGTAGTGCGCCTGGTCACCAGGGGAACCCCGGGCGAGGAAGGAGTCTGGGATCGCGTGCAGGACGCAACGGCTGCATTGGTCGGATTGGACCTGCGCCCCCAGCGCGAGACTCCGGTGTTGTACTTCTACAAGGGATTGCGGTTCGATCTGGACCTTGCCGCACGGCTCAAGGAGACGAACCAGAGGAGCGAGGTCGTAGGAATATGATCATGCGGCGGGGCGTTGGCGCGCCGGCGCCCCGCCGCACCAAATCGATAAACCCCGGCGCGCGAAAGGGTTGATGGTTTAGACTACGGCTGGGCACGGGAGCCCGATGCTAATCGTCGTCCTTGGTCTGTCAATCATAAACTTGAACAATATAAATGAGTTCCAGGGAGGTAAATGCTGTGGCAACGGCTATGGGAATTGATTCGGTGGGAAGCGCGGATTCAACCGATCCGGTGAGGCGGCGTATACGTGACGCAATGGTCGCGGCCGGCATCGCCGGCGAATGCAACGACAGAAACGGGACCCTGACCGATAATGCCAGGGTCGTGCTGCAGCGCAGGTATCTTTCCAAAGACCGAGAAGGCAACGTGTTGGAAGACCCGGAAGGGATGTTCCACCGCGTGGCGCGCAACCTGTCACAATCGGAAACGCTGTACGGCGCCACGGACGCGCAGCGCACCGCCGTAGAGGAGCGGTTCTACGGTGTGATGCGGCGGCTGGAGTTCCTGCCGAACTCCCCGACGTTGATGAACGCCGGACGCGAATTGCAACAGCTGTCCGCGTGTTTCGTTTTGCCGGTCGAGGATTCGCTGGATTCCATCTTCACCAAGGTCAAAGAGACGGCGCTGATCCACAAGAGTGGGGGCGGCACGGGGTTTGCTTTTTCGCGGCTGCGGCCGGAGGGCGACGTCGTCGGTTCCACTGGAGGCGTGGCGTCGGGCCCGGTGAGCTTCATCAATGCGTTCGATGCGGCCACCGACGTGGTCAAGCAGGGCGGCACCCGTCGGGGCGCGAACATGGGCATCCTGCACGTGACGCACCCGGACGTGCTCCGGTTCATCAAGTCCAAAGAAGACGGAACCCACCTGAGCAACTTCAACATTTCGGTGGCGGTCACCGAAGACTTCATGGTCAAGGCGGAAAAGGGCGAGGACTACGACCTCGTGAATCCGCGCACCGGGCAGGTTTCGGGGCAACTGAATGCCGGGCAGGTTTTCCAGCAGATGACCGAACTGGCGTGGCGTACCGGCGACCCGGGCATCGTGTTCCTGGACCGGATCAACCGCGACAACCCCAACCCGCAGCTGGGGGACATCGAGTCGACCAATCCCTGCGGAGAGCAGCCGCTGCTGCCGTACGAGTCGTGTAACCTGGGTTCACTGAACCTGGCCCGTATGGTCCGCTACACGGCGGACGACGTCGAGGTCGACTGGGACCGGATGAGCGAAGTGATCACAACGGCCGTGCACATGCTGGACTGCGTGATCGACATGAACGACTATCCGATACAGGAAATCGCGGACATGAGCCGTCGCACCCGGCGCATCGGCCTGGGTGTCATGGGATGGTCGGATCTACTGATCCAGATGGGCGTGCGCTACGACAGCGTGGAGGCCCTGGAACTGGCCCGCGAGGTGATGAAGTTCATCCAGGAAGAAACCTACCGGGCATCGTGCGAGCTGGCAGAATCCCGGGGCCCGTTCCCGGAATGGGAAAACAGCGCGTACAACGAAGGGTCCGCTTCGTTGCCGATGCGTAACTCGGCGCCGGTCACCATCGCGCCCACCGGAACTATCAGCATCATCGCCGGCGCCTCCAGCGGTATTGAGCCGCTGTTCGCCCTGTCCTACGTGCGGAACGTGATGGACAACACGCGCTTGGTGGAAGGCAACGCCTTCCTGGAAGCCGTGGCGCGGCACGAAGGGTTTTACACGCCCGAGTTGATGGAGCGACTGGCCAGCGTCGGGTCACTGGAAGACCTGGACGTACCGGAATGGGTCAAGAATGTGTTCCGGGTCTCACACGACATCGATCCCCGGTGGCACGTGCGGATGCAGGCCGCATTCCAGGAGTACACGGACAACGCGGTGTCCAAGACGATCAACTTCTCCCACGAGGCGACGGTGGATGATGTGGCGGAAGCCTACCGGTCCGCCTACACCCTGGGATGCAAGGGAATCACCGTGTACCGGGATGGCAGCAAGGCGGAGCAGGTGTTGAGCACCGGCAGCGGATCTCAGGAATCGGCAGACGACAACCTCGCCGATCCGGATGATCCGGATGCGGTAAAGATCATCGGGCTCGGTAGCCGGGTGCCCCGGCGCCGGCCGCGGCAGATCCACGGCATCACGGAGCGGGTGCGTACCGGACACGGCAACATGTACGTCACCGTGAACATGGACGCTGACGGGATGCCCTTTGAGGTGTTCGGGGCCATGGGCAAGGCCGGCGGATGCGACGCGGCGCTGCTGGAGGCGGTTTCACGCCTGGTATCGCTGGCGCTGCGTGCTGGCATTGATCCCAGCGAGGTCACCCGGCAACTGCGCGGGATCACCTGCTGCCCCGCGTGGGATAACGGCGTGCTGGTGGGATCCGGGCCCGACGCGGTCGCGCTGGTGCTGGACAACATCACCAACGGCGGGAACGCCCTGGAAAGCGCGCCTACCAGCGTGCAATTGACCCTGGCCGGGGAGGCCACCGTAAACGGGACCAACGGCCATTCGCCGGCGCCGGTGTATCCCACGGGCTTCTCCCAGCGGTGCCCGGAATGCAACGGGGGCGTGGTCAACCAGGAGGGCTGCCTCACTTGCTATTCCTGTGGTTGGAACAAGTGTGAGTAAGCACGTGTGCTACCTGCTGATTGGAGTGCCGTTCAGCAATGCTCGCGCCGGCTGTGCGGAGGGTGCGTGCTATAATTTGCCGCCAATCGACCCCCCTTGGCCCGCGATGGCGGAAGAGGCGTGACATGGTATCTGCGCAGGAAAACGAAACTATACGACCGGCCATCGCGATCACCATGGGCGACCCGTGTGGCATCGGGCCGGAAGTGGTGGTCAAGGCGCTGGCCGACCCGCGGGTCTACGCCGCGTGCCGGCCGGTAGTAGTGGGCAACGTCCACGCCATGGAAGAGGCGGCGCGCCTTACCGGGCTGGGCCTGGGCATCAACCCTACAGATGATCCCACGGCCGCCGGCGACGATCCGTCGGTGGTGGACGTGGTGGACATCGGGAACCTGAACCCGGAGGACATCACCGTCGGCCAGATCAGCATCCCCTGCGGCAAGGCGGCCATGGAATGGGTCAGCAAGGCCGGACAACTGGCGATGGCGGGCGTGGTCGACGGGCTGGCGACGGCTCCGTTGAACAAGGAAGCCGCCGCGCTGGCCGGATACGAAGCCATCGGGCACATGGAATTGCTGCAGGAGCTATCCGGCGCCAAAACAGTCGCCACCATGCTGATGGCCAAGAACCTGCGGGTTGTCCACCTGACGACGCACCGGTCGCTGCGGGTAGCGTGCGACTACGTCAAGAAGGACCGAATCCTCGACTACCTGCGACTGACCGACGACAACTTCCGGAAGTGGGGATTCGCCAATCCGCGTATCGGGGTCGCGGCGTTGAATCCGCATGGCAGCGACGGCGGCTTGCTGGGTAACGAGGAGGCGGAAGAGATCGCGCCGGCGGTGCAGCAGGCGCAGGGCGAAGGGATAAATGCCATCGGCCCGGTGCCCGCCGACATCATCTTCCACCAGGCGATCCAGGACCGGTATGACGTGACGCTGTGCATGTACCACGACCAGGGGCACATCCCGGTCAAGGTGTACGGTTTCGAGGAGAGCATCACCGCCAACCTGGGTCTCCCGTTCATCCGCACGTCGGTTGACCACGGGACGGCGTTCGACATCGCCGGTAAGAACCTGGCGGACCACACCTCCATGGTGGAATCAATCCGGATGGCGGTGGCCTTCGCCCGGGGCGACGGGCTGACGGACGGCTGGGGTGAGGGTTAACGCTATGAGCACCTCCGCACCGGATTTGCCGGCGCACGGTGTTCAAAGTACCGAAGACCGTCTCCGGATCAGTTTGCGTATGATAATCCAGGCCCGCGAAGAACTGAAGATGGGTAGCCGCTTGCAGGCGGGCGAAAAAGCTTGGGGCGCCGTGGTGCACCCAGTGAAAGCCATCGCCGAACAACGCGGCTGGCGGCATAAGTCCCACCAGGACGTGCACGCGGTCATGAGTCAAGTCGTGCTGGAATACGGTTTTGATAGTGACCAGGTGCAGGCCCTTTCGGAAGCGTACCGCGTGGGTCACGAGAATTTTTACGAAAATTTCCGCAGCCCGGAAGAGTTGTCCGAGATGATTGACGGAGTTGAGCGGGTAGTGGAGGCATTGATCGACCTGACGACGAGTCCGCCCCGCCAGTTCACCATTACCAGCAATGTCCAGTTGAGACGGTTGCGGCGGCTCACTGGCATTGACGACCTGGCAATCGGCGATACGTCTGATGTAGGATTTTCCATGAAGCACGGCATGATGGACGGCGCGGGCGAGGGCTAGAGCAATGAACATCGGGTTCATCGGCGGCGGAACCATGGCCGAGGCTATCCTGGCCGGAATGCTGGATGCCGGCGTTGCCGACGCCAGCGACGTGATGGTCGGAGAACCGGTTCCCGCGCGACGGGATTACCTGGCCGAAAGGTACGGCGTCGGGGTCTCGGGGGAAAACGACGCGGTTGTTGACGTATCCGAACTGATCGCGCTGGCGGTGAAACCGCAGGACCTTTCGAAAGTGTACGCCGACATCGGCGGATCTTTCGGAAGCGCGAAATCGCTGATGTCCATCGTGGCCGGCGCCACGATGACGTCACTGGCAAACGGCATGCAGCACGAGGGCATCATCCGCGTCATGCCCAACACGCCGGCCCAGATCGGTGAAGGAATGACGATGTGGACCTGCGCTCCCTCGGTGAGCCAGGCGCATCGCGAAGCCACCGATGCCATGCTTTCCACCATCGGCGATTCGATCTACGTCGACGACGAGAAATACATGGACATGGCGACCGCGCTCAGCGCCAGCGGACCGGCCTATGTGTTCCTGATAGTCGAGGCCCTGATCGACGCCGGAGTTTACGTGGGATTGCCTCGCGACGTTTCCCGGCGGCTGGCATTGCAAACGGTCAAGGGAAGCGTGCAGCTGATCTTTGAGACAGGCAAGCATCCGGGCGAGCTCAAGGACATGGTGACGTCGCCGGGGGGTACCACGGCGGAGGGACTGCAAGCCCTGGAACGCGCGGGCGTGCCGGCGGCTCTGGTAGATGCGGTGAACGCCGCGTATTTGAAATCCGTCCGACTGGGCCAGAACTAGGCTCGTTGGGCTATTCGGGGATCCCGGCATGCTCCAACTCCTGAGCTTATTCATCACGCTGTGCTACCTGCTGCTGCTGGCCCGCATCATCCTGGGCTTTGTGGTGCAGTACATGTCGACCCAGGGAAGCGGGACGCCCGACGTACTCGCTCGCCTCTACGAGGTAGTGTTTTCGTTGACCGAACCGGTGCTTGGGCCAATCCGGCGCGTGTTGCCGCAGACCGGTATGATAGATTTCAGCCCGCTGGTCGTGATGATCGTGCTGGTGGTGGTCCAATATGCCCTGAGGGCGTTGTTAGCCTAGGGTTCAGACCGGTCCCGCAATTGGGGGCGAAGGAGAGCGCTGGTGTCCGGATCAACATCTCGGTCGCAGCGCAAACTCTGGACAGCGGGAGGGCTCCGCCCAACGGATCTCCAGCTGCTTCGGTCGGCGTACGCTGACGAAATGCCCCAAACCACAGGTGGGTCACCAAGCCTGGTGATCCTGTGCGGATTGCCCGGCACCGGCAAGTCCCATTTCGCGAGAGAGCTGGCCGGTCGCGCCCCCTTCGTCTGGCTGAACAGCGACCGGACCCGCAAGTTTCTGGTCGACCGGCCGAGCTACAGCCGCCGGGAGCACCGCCGGGTGTTTTCCGCCATGCACGTGCTGACCCGTGGGTACCTGAGGGACGGCTATTCAGTGGTGTTTGACGCTACCAATCTCAACGAGAACGTGCGCCGGCCGCTCTATGAATCCGCAGACGGGGCTGGCGTTGAACCGTTGATAATCCGTTTCACCGCGCCTTCGGGACTGGTGCGCCGTCGCCTGGCGGATCGGGCAGCAGGGGTCAATGAAGCCTCGCAGAGCGATGCCACGTGGGACGTGTACTCGCGCATGGCGGTGGCCGACCAACCGGTTCCGCGCCCGCACCTGCTGGTCGCCGGCCCCGAGGACACGGAGGCCGTATTGCTTGAGACCCTGCAACGCACCGGTTGGTCGCCGATTGTGCCGTAACCGGGCGGTTGGCATAATCGGGCCAGCAACCGCGAATCAACCGGTTCCAGGAGAGGCAGTATGGCAACAACGATCAAGGTTACCGCCGGCGACGCGACCGAGTTCGCAACGCCGGCGCTGGTGGTGAATCTGTTCCAGGGAGTAACGCAGCCGGGAGGCGGCACTGGCGCCGTGGACCGCGCGCTGGGCGGAGCGATTTCGCAGCTGATTGCGGACGGTGAGATCAAGGGCAAAATCGGTGAGCTCACTTTGATCCACACCATGGATCGGATTACCGCCAAACGGGTGGTGGTGGCCGGCCTGGGAAAATCCGAGGACTTCGACACGGCTGCGGTACGGCGCGTCAGCGGCGATGTGGCCCGGTTCCTGCGCCGGAAGGGCATCGGCGAGTACGCGACCATCGCCCACGGCGCTGGCATCGGGGGATTGAACGCCGCCGAGTCGGCCCAGGCGATTGCCGAGGGCACGCTGCTCGGCCTGTACAAGTTCGATACCTACCGCAGCAACGGCAACGGGTCCTCCGCAGGTGATGACGCCGATGATTTCGACGCCGGGATCCAAAGCGTGACCATCGTGGAGCGCGACGCGGACACGATCACGGCATTGGCCGGCGGCGCCTCTGCGGGGACCGTGCTGGCGGAGTCGACGATGCTTGCCCGTGACCTGGTGAACCATCCTGCCAACGTGATGACGCCCACCAGGATGGCTGAGACGGCGCGAGAGGTCGCGGAGTCGGTTGGGCTGGAACTGGACGTGATGGACCGGGACCGGATGCGCGAGCACGGCATGGGCGCCTTTCTGGGTGTAGCGCAGGGGAGCGAGGAGCCGCCCAAGCTGATCGTGATGACCTATCGGGGCGACCCGGAGAACCCGGAGAACAACCTGGGCAAGGGCATCACTTTCGATACGGGAGGCATCTCTCTGAAGCCCGCCGCAAACATGGAGGCGATGAAGGGCGACATGGCCGGTGGCGCCTCGGTGATCGCGGCGATGCGCGCCATCGGATCGCTCAAGCCAAAAATCAACGTGACCGGTTTGATCGCGGCCACGGAGAACATGCCCGGTGGGCGGGCACAGCGTCCCGGCGACGTGGTGACCGCGATGAACGGCAGACCATCGAGGTGATCAACACGGACGCCGAGGGGCGATTGGTGCTGGCAGACACCCTTTGTTATGCGCGCAGCCTTGGCCTCACGCGCCTGGTGGACGTGGCAACGCTGACCGGGGCCATCGTCGTGACGCTGGGCAAGGCCTGCACGGGCATGATGGGAAACTCCAGCAAGCTGGCCAGGGAAGTGGGCGCTGCCGGCGAGCGCAGCGGGGAACGCTTCTGGGAACTGCCCATGCTCGAAGACTACCGCGATTTGATCCGCTCCGATGTGGCGGATATGAAGAACTCGGGCGGGCGACAGGCCGGCTCCATCACCGCAGCCATGCTGCTGCGGGAATTCGCGGAAGACGTGGACTGGGTCCACCTGGACATCGCCGGAACCTCGACCGCATCCAGCAGCAAGGGGCACCTGGTGAAGGGCGCCACTGGCGTTCCGACCCGGACGCTGGCACAGCTGGCGATAAACCTGGCGAACGGCAACTGAATCCATCGCTCCGGATCATCGCGTAAGCGAGACGGACACGCGCAAAGGAGGCCCAGGATGGCAACGGTAGGCAGCGGAGAGTTCATCTACGAGGTCGTGGACAATTGGGCGAAGACGCCGGATGGCTGGACCATAGGGCAGGCGGAGCCGGCTTGTGATTCTCATGATCGGGTTTACGTTTTCAATCGCGGTGACCACCCGCTGATGGTGTTTGACCGCGAGGGCAACTTCCAGGGCGAGTGGGGCCGCGAGTACCTTACCGACGCGCACGGGATCTACATCAGCGGCGAGGACCACATCTATCTACCGGTGCGCGAATCGCACGCCATCGTCAAGTGTACGCTGGACGGCAAGCCGCTCATGACCATGGGAGTCTGGGATGCTCCGTCGGATACCGGTGGCGCCCGCCCCGACGGCACCATGTGGAAGGCGGCCGGGCCCTTCAACCGGTGCACGGACATCGCGCTGGCCCCCAACGGCGACCTGTTCGTATCGGATGGGTACGCCAACAGTCGGGTGCACAAGTTCTCGCCGGACGGCCGGCTGCTGCACTCGTGGGGTCGGCCGGGGAAGCGCGGGCCCGGCGAGTTTCACATCCCCCATGGCATCTGGGTGCACTGGGACGGCCGGGTGATGGTGTGCGACCGCGAGAACAACCGGATCCAGCTATTCACCGGGGACGGGCAATATCTCGGCATGTGGACCGATCTGGCCCGGCCCTGCGATATCTACGTCGACCACGACGGCATCGCCTACGTGGTGGAACTGGACGCGTTCATGACCATCCTGAACATGGACGGCGAGGTGCTGGCCAAGGTGGACATCGGCGGAGCCGGAGGTCACGCGGTGTGGGCCGACTCCCGCGGTGATCTGTACATCGGCCACAACCAGGAGGGCCGGCGGCTGGTGAAGTTGGTGCGGCAGTAGGCTGAGGTTACTGTGGTGGGTCGTATTCCGGTGGACGGGTGGCGACCACCCGTCCGTTGTCGATTACCTCGCGGGGCAATAGACAACGAGCGATCCTTCCCCGCCTGATCTGATGCGAAAACTGGAGGTCACGAGCACGACTGAAACGCCCCGGCGGGGAAACCATCAACAGTCTCTTGCCACTTGTGGATCGAACTTTTGCTACCGCCGGGAGCACGTCGCTGTCGGCGGTCACGATCACGGCGACGTCAAATGTTCCCTCAAGACAATCGGCAACGATGTCGACCGCCATTCGTACGTCTGTCTGCTTTTCTTCGTGGGCGGTCCATCGGTTGCCGCATTGAAAGCATTCTTGTGGACGATCGCGAAATCCGCTGAGATGAACACTCACGCCAAAGGCCCGCAAGGCGTTGACGTATTGTCGGTGCCGCGCATGCGCCTCGGGCATCCAGGTAGCGTAAGCGGAGTAGTAGTTGACCGCCGTCAGGACCTGGCCCACATTCAGAAATGAAGCGACCAGTGCCCATGGATCAACCCACTTCAAGTGGCGTTGGTTCAGCGCATCGATAGCGTGGTACAGGTTAAACCCATCGATGTAGGCGATCACACGCTCTTGGTTCATCATCAATTAAATAAGACGCAGCCCCCGAAGGGGCTGCTATCCACCGGGGTTTACCCGGTGGGTGGACCACGCCCAGCATAGCATCCGCGTCAATCGGCGGTCAAACTTGGCGGCGCGGCGGCCGCCACCTCCAGCGCAGCGCCGGCCAATGCGCTCAGATCCACGCCGTCCAGCTTCTGGCCCTGGACGCCCATCAACCGGAGGGGGCGGCCGGGCCGGGTGATGCTGATACGGTCGAGAACGTCCTGCCAGGCGGCGAGGTAGTCACAGGTGCCGCCTCCGTTGGGATCGTCAGCGCCCTCGATGCTTTCGCCGGAAGGCAGGCGCACCACAGTGACAGCGCACGGGTCGGTGGAGGGCGCTAGAAGCATCACCGGAAGATCGGATTCGGACAAGTCCGCCTGATCCAGCAGGCCGCGCACGGTAGCAGAGACCCCGTGCATGCCGAAGACTACCAGGTGAGCAAAACTGGCGTCCCGTTTTTCGAACTCGGTGCGATACCGCCGGAATATCTCATGCGAACCGGTGGCCTGCGGCTTGACCAGGAACAGGGCCATGGCGGGGAAGCCTTCCGGACCGATGGGCGCTGCCGTGAGGTCATCTCGCCAGCGGAGCAATTTTTCGTGGTCGTGCTGGTCGTAGTGGTGGGACATGATGATCCTCTAGGCGTTCGCGTACGCCGTGCGCAGCCGTTCCAAATCGATTTTCACCATCGTGAGCAACTCGGTGATTACCGCGTCAGCCCGCGGGCCTTCCTTCATGAGCTCGGACAGGTCGGCGGGCACTATCTGCCAGTGGACGCCGAACTTGTCCTGGATCCAGCCGCACTGAATTGGCGAACCGTCTTCCGCCAGCCGGTCCCAATAGGCGTCGATCTCTTCCTGCGATTCGCAGTCGACGACGAACGAAATGGCCGGCGTGAACTCATAGGCCGGTATGCCGTCGAAGGCGGTGAAGCGCTGGCCCTTCACGACGAAGGAGACGATGTGGCTGCCGGCGCCCGGGCCGTCCGGCAACGCCGTGTCGTCAATAATGCGCGAGTCCCGGAAGACCGAAACGTAGAAGTCAGCCGCCTCGCGGGCGCAACCGTCCAGCCACAGGAACGGGGTGATCTGAGGCGCGCCGTCGTTCATTGTGGGCTGTGTCCTCCGCGTAGTGTCGCTGGCCCGCACCGCTGCGGCACGACGCTGATCATTATGCCATGGTCAGCCGGCGTCGAACTGTACCAGAATGCCGTCCGGGTCGTATACGTAGAAGCTGCTGACCCTGCCTTCAGCATTGGTCCAGACGTCCATGGGCGCAGCCAGCGGGACGCCTTGCGCAGCGAGGTTTTCGGCGAGAGCCCGGGGGTCAGACACCGAGAACGAGATGTGACTGATACCGACCTGGTCAAGCTTGATCGGTGTTCCGTCGGGGTTTTCGCCGGGATGGCTTGTCATGGTCAGGGTGGGCTTGGCGCCGTCGGCATACGCCAGGCGCACCTGACGACGGGTGGCCCGGTTGTGGGCGTAGACGTGCGGCAGCCCTCCGGTGGTGGTGTCCTGGATCACGTCGCTGACGATGGACATCCCCAGCGCGTCGCAGTAGAACTGCAACGAGACATCGAGGTCCCGCACGCAGATGGCGATATGGGACACGCCCGAGGCGTTCATGGGCATGATTGATACCTCCTGTTCAGGCGCGGTTGCAGCGTTACCCGAAGGCCGGAGCCATCAGCCTCCGCCGCTGTCGAATTGCACCAGGATGCCATCGGGATCGTATACGAAGATGCTGGAGACCTCGCCGTTGGCGTTGGTGAAGCCGTCCATGGGGCCGGCGAGTTCGACACCGGCGGCGATCAGTTCATCGGCAAGGGCCTTCACGTCGGGCACACTGAAAGAAATGTGGCTGATGCCCACCTGGTCCAGTTTGATGGCCGACCCGTCGGCGTCGTCGCCGGGATGGCTGGTCATCACCAGGGTGGGAACGGCTCCGTCACCGTAGGACAGGATGGCCTGCCGACGGGTGGAACGGTCGTGCGCGTAGACGTGGGGCAGGCCGCCGGTGGAAGTGTCCTGGACGCGGTCGACGGTGACGGTCATTCCCAGGATGTCGCGGTAGAACTTGAGAGATTCGTCCAGGTCGCGGACGCAAACGGCGATGTGGGAAACGCCGGAAGAATTCATCGCCATGGCAAGGCCTCCTCAGCCGGGGTGGAGCGTATTGGTATCAACAATCCGGCGTAATGCTACTGCCGCAGCCGGGGGATGTCAAAAACGGCTGCGAGTGGCGTGCCTCCCCCAGTCGTCCACGCGTTTCCACACGAGAATGAGGGCGGCCAGGCCGAGCAGCATCGCTCCCAGGTCGGTGGCCGGGAAGGACCACCAGACGCCCCACGTGCCGAAGACGTGAGACAGGCCGAATACCCAGGCCAGTAGCAGCACGACGCGTTGGGTCATGGTGAGCACCACCGACGGCCATGCCATGCCCAGGGCCTGAAAAGCGATGGAACTGACGAACTCGATGCCCACGATGGGCAGTGCCAGCAAAGCAATGCGGAGCGCGTCACCGGACTCGGCCGGCAGAGAATCCTGGGCGGAGAAAAGCGTCACGATGTACCCGGCCACCGGCAGAAGAACGGCGACCATGAGCGCTCCGCCAACGGTGGCCCCCAGGCAGCTCTGCCAGATCGCCTGTCGCACCCGGCCGTAGTACCCGGCCCCGTAGTTGTAGGCCGCCAACGGCAGGTACGCCAACGCCGCCCCGATGAAAGGCGCCAGGGCAAACTCCAGCACCGCGTTGATGATGCCGAAAAGCGCGATGTAGGCGTCGCCGCCCGGGTACTGGCTCAGGATGTTGTTAATGACCACAACGACGACGGACCGAGCGCTCTCGATGATGAAGATGGGAATCCCCAGCGCGGAAATCTCGCGCATCAACCCCAACCGGGGGATCAGCGCATCCACGCTGATGCGCAGGGCGCTGCGCCCGGACAGGTAGAACCAAACGGCGAAAAGAACCGCCCCGCCCTGAGCAGTCACGGTGGCGGCCGCGGCTCCGGTCACGCCCCACCCCAGCCCCAATATGAACAGCGCGTCCAGGATAACGTTCAGGACCGCGCCGCCGGCCAACACAACGGTCGCCGTGCCGGGCCGTCCCTCGGCCATCAACAGGTTGTTGACCGCTATCGCGATCATGGTGAACAGACTGCCGGGCAAGATGATGACCAGGTATTGGTGGGCGAACCCGACCGTATGTTCCGAGGCTCCCATCCAGATCGCCATCTGGTCCAGGTGGGTCAATCCGGCGATGGTGGCAACAAGGTATACCGGGACTAGGATCGCCAGCGAGGAACCGATGGCCCGGGACGCCCGGCGCGGGTCGCGTGCGCCCAGCGCTCGGGATACCACCGACATCGCTCCCAAGCCGGGCAACAGCCCGATGGCCACTGCCGCTATCTGGACCGGGAACGCCGCGGAAAGGCCGCTCAACGCGTTCACGCCCACCACGTTCCCGACGAACGCGCGGTCGACGATGCTGTACAGGGCCATCACGATGATGGCGAACATCGGCGGAAAGGCCATTTGCAGCAGCAGACGCCACATGGGTGCGGTGCCCATGGCCTCGACTTGTCGGGTTGATCGTGTCGATTGCTCGGGAGTTGTCATGAATCGGGGTGGGCGGTTTGTTTTGACCGGCTTAACGCCGCGATGCTAAAATCAAACGACCACGCATTATAAGTAGAACTCGGTGCGTGAGCGCATCCACCTGGACACCAGTCTCCGTAGAAGCGAGATGGGACGGGGTACGTCATGGAGGTGTCAAATGTCCGGACATTCCAAGTGGTCGACAATCAAGCGCGCCAAGGGCGCTGCAGATGCCAAGCGTGGCGCGCTGTTCACCAAGCTGGCGCGCAACATCAGCCTGGCCGTTAAAGAAGGCGGTGGCGGTGACCCGGAGATGAACTTCCGGCTGCGCATCGCTGTGGACCAGGCCAAGTCCAACAACATGCCGCTGGACAGCATCACTCGAGCCATCCGCCGGGCAACCGGCGAGGGCGGTGAGGGGATGGAGGATCTGGCGGAGGTCACCTACGAGGGGTACGGTCCCAGCGGCGGAGCGATCCTCGTCAAGGCGCTGACCACCAACCGCAACCGGACCGCGTCCGAAGTGAGGTCGGCCTTCAACAAGGGCGGCGGCAACCTGGGCGACTCGGGCTGCGTGGCCTGGAACTTCGACAGTCGCGGGGTGATCACCCTCGAGATCGACGACGAGTCGGTGGCCGAAGAGCTGATTATGACCGCCATCGACGCCGAGGCCGAGGACGTCAACTTCGAGGACGGCATCCTGGAGGTCTATACGGCTCCGGAGAACCTGCTGTCGGTGAAGATTGCCCTGGAGGGCGAGGGCGCCCTGCCTTCGTCCGCCGACGTGTCCATGGTCCCGAAAACCGTGGTGCCTCTGGCAGACCGGGCGGCGGAGCAGACCCTCCGGCTGCTGGACAGCCTCGAAGAACTGGCCGATGTGCAGAAGGCGTACACCAACGCCGACTTCCCGGCGGAAGTGCTGGAACGCTACGGGACCGCCGCCTGATGCGGGTCCTGGCCATCGACCCGGGCACACTGCGCATGGGGTACGGCGTCCTGGACGCCCACCCGGCTCCGGAAGCCGACGACTACGGAGTGGTGGCATTGCCCACGTCGATGACGATCGAGACGCGGCTATACCAGCTGCACACGCACATCCTGAACATGATCCACGTGTTCCAGCCCGATGCCATTGCCGTCGAGGATCCATTCGTCGGCCGCGGCGAGCGCTCCTTCGCAAAGTCCGCGCTGGCGATTGGCCAGGCGCAGGCCGTGGTGCTGATCGGCGCGGCCAGCCAGGGGATCCCGGTGCACCGGTACTCGCCAGCCGAGGTGAAGATGGCGGTTGCGGACTACGGCCGGGCCACCAAGGAGCAGGTGCAGCAGATTGCCTCCTCGAGGTTGGGGTTGGCGCAGCAGCCGGAATCTGACGCCGCCGACGCTCTGGCAGTGGGTCTTTGCCACCTCCAGCGCATGCAGGCTGACGAACTGATCTCCCGCGAGATCGCGCCGGGCAAGGAACTTTAGGCAGTGTTGGTCGGCGTGCGGGGCGCGCTGGAGGCCGTCGGGTCGGACTGGGTGAACGTGCAGGTGGGCGGTGTCACCCTGCAGGTATCGGTGCCCGCATCTTCCGTCGCCGGTCTGGGTAGCGTGGGCGAGCAGGTGCGGCTCCACACCATCCTGCGCATCCAGAACGAACAACCGGTTCTGTACGGGTTTGTTGAAGCCGGCTCGGTGGAGCTTTTTGGCGCGCTCACGGGCGTATCGGGTATTGGCCCGCGTTCAGCGATGTCCATCCTCTCGGAGTTGGGAGAAGACGGTTTTCGCCAGGCGGTGGCCTCGGAGGACGTCGTGGCGCTGGCTCGAGCCCAGGGCGTCGGACGGCGCACCGCGCAACGCGTGGTGCTGGAGCTGCGCGGCAAACTTCCGGACGCTGACGCCGGATCGCCAGTGCTCGTGGCGGCCGCCGGCACCGATGCCGAAGCCATCGAGGCGCTGACGGCCTTGGGTATGACGCTGGCCGACGCGCGGCAGGTGGTGGCCGGTCTTGAATTGCCGGCGGACGCAGCGGTCGAGGACAAGGTGCGCCAGGCCCTGATGGCCATCGGCGGCGGGTAGGGCAATGCCTTATAATTCCGGTGACCTGATCGGATGGACTTATCAGTCCCAGCGCCGGTGGTAACGAGTTACGGAACGGAGGAACCATGCCTGACTTTCAGCTGCTAGCGGATTTCGGCATGATGGGCGACCAGGAGCAGGCCGTGCATCGCCTCTCCGAGGGGCTGCGCGAAGGCCTGGGTTACCAGACCCTGCTGGGCGTGACCGGCAGCGGCAAGACCTTCACCATGGCCAACATCGTGCAGGAAGTGCAGCGGCCGACCATTGTCATCGCGCACAACAAGACGCTGGCAGCCCAGTTGGCCACGGAGTTCAAGGAGTTCTTCCCGAACAACGCCGTGGAGTATTTCGTCTCCTACTACGATTACTACCAGCCCGAGGCGTACATCCCCCGCACCGACACCTACATCGAGAAGGACAGCAGCGTCAACGAAGAGCTGGACAAGCTGCGTCTGGCTTCGACCACCTCGCTGCTGACGCGTCGGGACACGCTGATCGTGGCCTCCGTATCGTGCATCTACGGACTCGGCGACCCATCGGACTACTTCGAGATGGTGGCCCGGGTTGAGGTCGGTGAAGAGTACAACCGGCGGGCGCTGTTGCGTCAGCTGATCGACATGCAGTACGAGCGCAACGACACTGATCTGGCCCGCGGCCGGTTCACGGTACGCGGGGACACCCTCGAGATCGTGCCGGCGTACGAGGAATTCGCGGTCCGGATCCAGTTCTTCGGCGACGAGGTCGAACGCATCCTCACGCTGGACACGCTCACGGGCGAAGTCCTGAATGAGCGGAGTGAGTTTTCCGTATACCCCGCCAAGCACTTCGTGACCAGCCGCGAGAAATTGGACGCCGCGCTGATCGACATTGACGCGGAGATGAAGGAACGGGTGGACTGGCTCCATCAGCAGGGTAAGTTGCTGGAAGCACAACGGCTGGAGCAGCGCACCCGGTACGACATGGAGATGCTCAACGAGACCGGCTTCTGCGCCGGCGTTGAGAACTACGCCCGGCACCTGTCGCGGCGGCCGGCCGGCAGCCCACCCTGGACCCTGCTGGACTATTTCCCTGACGACTACCTGATGTTCGTGGACGAGTCCCACATGACGCTGCCCCAGGTGCGCGGGATGTACAACGGCGACATCTCCCGCAAGACCACGCTGGTGGAATTCGGGTTCCGCCTGCCTTCGGCCCTCGACAACCGTCCCCTGCACTTCCAGGAGTTTGAGGAACATATCAACCAGGTGGTCTACGTATCCGCGACGCCGGGCCCACTGGAGCTCGAGCGCACCAGCACCATCGTGGAGCAGGTGATCCGGCCCACCGGATTGCTGGATCCGACTATCGAGGTGAAGCCCACTGACGGACAGATCGATGACCTGCTGCACGAAATCCGCAACCGCGTGGAGCAACAGGAGCGAGTGCTGGTGACCACGCTCACCAAGCGCATGGCGGAGGAGCTGGCCGACTACTTGTCTGAGGCGGGCATCCGCAACCACTATCTGCACTCCGACATCGAGACGCTGAACCGGGTGGAGATCCTGCGGGACCTGCGGCTGGGCATCTACGACGTGGTGGTGGGCATCAACCTGTTGCGGGAGGGCCTGGACCTGCCCGAAGTCAGCCTCGTTGCGATCCTGGACGCCGACAAGGAAGGATACCTGCGCTCGACCACCTCACTGATCCAGACCGTGGGTCGCGCCGCCCGTCACGCCTCCGGGCATGTGATCATGTACGCCGACCGGGTTACCGTCTCGATGCAGAACGCCATTGATGAAACCTACCGTCGCCGGGCGATCCAGGGGGCGCACAACGAACGCCACGGCATCGAGCCGCAGTCGATCCATAAGGCAGTGCGTGACATCACCGAGGGCCTGCGCGGCGTCGCGGAGACCAAGGCCTCCTACCAGGTCGCGCGGGAGGAGATGTCACGGGACGACATGTACCGGGTGATCAAGGACCTGGAGTTTCAGATGAAAGAGGCCGCCCGCTCCCTGGAGTTCGAGAAGGCGGCTCACCTGCGGGACGAGATGCTGGAACTCAAGAAGATCATCGTCACCGAGGAGAAGATGCTGGCAGTGGCGGGCGCCTAGTCCTACCAGCGCTGGGCCAGGTTGGTGACGAGGTTGTAGATGAACCAGCCGTCGCCGGTGCGGAACTCCTGGGGCTTGGCGGTCTGCGCGTCTCGCATGACGCCGATGCCGTCGGCGTAAGGGTCGAAAGACACGATGCGGTCGTAGCGGATGCGGAACCGCTTGCGCGGTCCGTGGAAGTAGATGTGCTTGCTGGTTACGCCCAGGAGCCCGGTGTCCTCGTGAACGGTCTCCTCCCACTCCACGGCACGACTGCTGAAAGTGCTGGGACGGTAATACAGGCCCTTGGCGACACGAATGCTGACGCCGTGTGACGTGCCGCGGCGTTCCCGCCGGGTCTTCACCTCGTAGTAATCGACGCCGTCGATGACCCAGACCAGCTGCTCGGACTTCATCAGGTTGAAGGGGATCTGCGGCAACTCGCCCAGCCGTTCGGGGATCAGGCCTTCGGCCGCTTCGCGGATCACGGCCGACTTGATCATGTTGTGGTACGCGCCGTTGGCGTCCACGTCTGACTGTTCCAATCCGAAGCGCTGCAGGTAACGGATCAGGGCGTTTTCTTCGTCGAGGGACAGCACGCCGTCCTCCAGGGAGCCCTCGACCGCGGCTTCCCAGGCCTGGATGAGTAGCGACCTGCGCTCGGCGCGGGCGAACCCCGATTCTTCCATGGTATGGGCGAGGTCGTCCAAATGATCGTCACCCGTGTTGGTGGCCAGGGCCGCCAGCCTGGCGTCCAGCATGAGACGATCCCGGGCTGCCCGGTCCAGATCCGCGGTTGCTTCCCGGCCTGCCTTGTGCTCCTCTTCGATGGCGAATTGATCGCGGAAGTCCCGCAATCGGGCCTCTTCGGCCTGGGTCAGGATACCGTCGGCCAAGCCCTCGCGCACGGCCTGATGCCAACCCTCGGCGATCGCCGCGCGGATCCCGTCCTCATTGATGTATGCGCCGGCGGCGATGGCTTCGAGGTCCCCCACCAGGGCGGCCTCGCTGAAATGCGGTTGGCCGGCTGCGTCGGCGACCAACGCGACCATCCGTTGGCGTCCAGCGCGATGGGCGTTGTCGCATTCCTTGTGACTGCGGCGCAGAAAGCCGGCCTTCTCGCCGCAGTGTTTGCAGCTGCCCATTGGATCCCTAGGCCAACCGGGAGGTCACCAACTCATGCAGTTCCTTGAGCACGGCAGCGTTCTCTTCAAGGGTGAATTCGTCCACGAGGTAGTCATGCTCGCCGCTGACCCCACTCACGGCTCCGGCGTCCACGAGAAACCGGATGCAATCCGCGTCCGTGTCAACGTCGGGGAGCAGGTTCCGGCCAACCTCCAGCGACAGGGCGGCAACCAGCCCGTATCCACCCCAGTTGGAAGTGCTGGAAATTACGAGCTGATCACAGCCAACTACGGCAGGGTTATCGGGTAACTGGTCGGCTTTCGCGACCACGTCCGCCAGGTTGCCCATGCCAATCTCGTTGCCGCCGTCGCCGATGCCGATGGAAGGCAGTCCCAGGCCGAATAGTTTGTCGACGCGGGCCGTCTGCGGCGATATGTCACGGGCGCGCATGTTCCGGTAGATGCCGGCGGCGTCCGGCGAGCAGCGCTCGATTGAGACCATCAACGCCGGGTTGAACTCGTCGACGATGGCGGTTGCCGAGGCGTCGTTGCCTGCGGCGTCGTCAGAGATGGGGAAATCGATCACTCGCGAAGAGTCGCCGGCGTGCCCCAACCAGGACGCCATCATGCCGGCCACCGGTGCGTCGGCGACGTAAATGACGGAGTGGCCGAGACTCCGAACGGCATTCCCTATGGCAAAGGCGCCGGGCGGCCCGTCCGTTTCCGGCGCGTCGCTCATGAGGATATAGAAGCCGGTGGTGATGACCACGGGGCCCGGATGCTGCAGGATGTAGCGCGCTGCCCGGGCGCAAAAATCGTCCGGCACGTGCGGCCGGAGAGCGCCAATCCCGCGCCGGTCGTGGTCCAGGACTATGTCTTCGATGGTGCGCGTCATGATGCTCCGTGTTCAGATTACTGCGTAGTCGGAGTCGCGGCGGTCGGTGATGAACATTTTTCCGGGAGAATGGGTGATCATCAGGGGAGGCTTGCAGTTGAGGGCGACGGCCTGGGGCGTCACTCCGCAAGCCCAGAAGACCGGTGTTTCGCCCGGCTTGATTTCCACCGCCTCGCCGAACTCGGGGGCGTTGAGGTCGCGGATGCCGATGGCGTCGGGGTCGCCGATATGAATGGGAGCGCCATGGGTGTCCGGGAACCGGGAGGTCACCTGCACGGCACGGACGATTTGCTCCCGTGGGATCGGGCGCATGCTCACCACCATGGGGCCGGAGAACATGCCGGCGGGCCGGGTGGCGATGTTGGTGATGTACATTGGCACGTTGCTGCCGGCCTCCTGATGTCGCAGGGGGATGCCGCAGTCGGCCAACGCGGCTTCGAAGGAGAAGCTGCAACCCAGGAGGAAAGAAACCAGGTCATCCCGCCAAACATCGGCCACCGATGCCAATTCGTCGACCATTTCGCCGTTTTCATAGATGCGATAGGCGGGCACGTCGGTGCTGATGTCCGCGCCCGGAGCGGTGAACGAGGGCTCGACCGAGCCGGGCTCGATGACCTCCAGGAGTGGGCAGGGTTGCGGGTTGCGCTGGCAGAACAGGAGGAAATCGAACGCGAGGTCACGGGGCAGAACGGCGAGGTTTGCCTGCACGTGCCCATTGGCCAGGCCGGAGGTGACGCCGCCGTATTCTCCGGCTCGGATCAGCCGGCGCAGTTCGGCAGGGTGGGTGGGGAGCATGGTCGCGGTGGTCATGGTGTGTCTCCAATTGGAACGGCGGGCTTGGCACGCCGTGTCGTATGCTAGAATTGCGCCGTTCGCACGCAATGATAGACAGGTGACCCGCCAGCGTCAATTTCAGGGCGGGTCTCGGGCGAATCAAACCAGCAATCAGGATTCCGGTTTGTATAACGTGTTCTTGCTCACTCGTCCGGGCGATGCAATGACCTTCCTGGCGGCCCAGATAGATCTCTCCGGGCTATCGTGTCGGGCGGGCAGCGACGTCATGGAACTCGAAGACGTAGCGCAGACCGACAAGCTGGACGTGGTGTTGCTGGACCTGTCGGCGGTGGGGATCGGCGCGCAATCGGTGATCGAACGGGTCAACCAACTGCATCTGCCCACCCTGCTGGTCATGGATTCAACGGCGATTGGCCAATTCGATCCCGCGATCAATCCCGACGACTTCATCGTGGCTCCGCTGGATTCTGCTGAACTGCTGGCCCGTGTCGGCCAGATTGTGTACCGCCGAGACGGGCGTGGCGGGGATCAGTTGATCCGGGTCGGGGAGCTGACCATAGACCTGCAGAGCTACGAGGTCACCATGGCCGGCCGGCGGATCTCGCTGACCTACAAGGAGTTCCAACTCCTCACCCTGCTGGCGTCCAATCCCGGCCGCGTCTACACCCGAGAGGCGTTGCTGAACCAGGTTTGGGGTTACGACTACCTCGGCGGCACGCGGACGGTGGACGTGCACATCCGGCGGCTGCGATCCAAGCTGGAAGACCCCGACCACCTGTTCGTGGAGACCATCTGGAACGTTGGCTACCGCTTTCGCGACGTTGCTGCGGAGGGATGAAGCGCAGCATCGGGACCCGCTCTTCCCCAATGGGTCGCGCTCGCGCCCCGGTCAGTCGCTGATGCTGCCCTGAACCCGGGCCAGGAAGCGGTCCCTTTCCGCGACGATGCCCGCGTGCTTCGGGTCGGTCAATTCCGGATCAGCGTCGAGGATGGCTGCGGCCTCCTGACGTGCCAGTGCCATCAGGTCTTGGTCGAACACGCTGGCGATGCGAAGCGTGGTCTGGTCGCCGCTCTGGGTGGTGCCGAAAATGTCCCCTTCGTGGCGCATCTGCAGGTCGATCTCGGCCAGCTTGAACCCGTCGCGGTTGTTTTCCAGGGCTGACAGGCGCTCCCGCGCCCTCTCCGACTCCGACTCGGACATGAGCAGGCAGTAACTGCGGTGTTCCCCACGACCCACGCGGCCGCGGAACTGGTGCAGCTGGGCCAGCCCGAAGCGGTCAGCGCCGTCGATCATCATCACCGTGGCGTTGGGAACGTCGATGCCAACCTCCACCACGGCGGTGGCCACCAGGACGTTCAACTCGCCGTCCCGGAACTGGCGCATCACCTTGTCTTTGTCCCGTGAGGACAGGCGACCGTGGAGGAGGCCGATGTTTAGATCGGGGAACACATCATTCGAAAGGCGTTTGTGTTCCTCGGCGGCGGCGCGCACATCCAGATTTTCCGACTCCTCCACCAGCGGGCAGATGATGAACGCCTGCCGGCCGGCCTCCACCTGCTGGCGCACGAACCCGTAGGCGGCGTTGCGCTTGTCTTCAGGGACTAGTCGCGTGAGGATGTCCTGCCGACCCGGAGGCAACTCATCGATGGTCGACACGTCCAGGTCACCGTAGAGGGTAAGCTGCAGCGTGCGGGGTATGGGCGTCGCCGACATCATGAGGGCGTGGGGTTGCTCCGTGCCGACGCCCCGGAGCGCGGTGCGCTGGGCGACGCCGAAGCGGTGCTGCTCGTCAGTGATGGCCAGACACAGCCCGGGCAGATCCACTCCGTCCTGGATCAGAGCGTGGGTGCCGATCAGCAGGTCGAGGTGGCCCTCCGAGGCCAGGCGCAGGACCTCGCGTCGGGGCGCCGCCCGGGTGCTGCCGGTCAGCAGGCCCACGGTGAAAGGGCGGCGCAGGCTGGGGAGGTACGCGGAGAAGACGTTGGGCTGCTGCAGGGGTTGCTCGAAGGTGGAGAGAAGCCGCCCAACCGTGGCGAAGTGCTGCTCCGCCAACACCTCGGTCGGCGCCATGAGGGAAGACTGGCGATTGTCCGACGCCGCCGCCAGAATCGCGGTCAACGCGACCAGCGTCTTGCCGCTCCCCACTTCGCCCTGCAACAGGCGGCTCATGGGAGGCGTGCCCCGGGCCATGTCGGCCAGGATTTCGCCAATGCAGCGCACCTGAGCCTTGGTGGGGGTGAAGGGAAGTTCGGAAAGGAACCCATCCACCGCCGGGCCGCTGTATTGCACCGGTGTCCCGATGGCGTCCCGCTCGCGATGCCGGCGGCGGCCCAGGATGGCCATCTGGAAGGCCAGTATTTCATCGAAGGCCAGACGGCGGCGCGACCGGTCGGCATGGGTCAGGTCCGGCGGGTAGTGCGCATCGCTGATGGCCTGGCGCAGGCCGACCAACCGCGTGCGCGCCAGCGTATCCTCCGGCATGGTTTCCGCAACGCCGCCCAGGAACCTTTCCAGAGCGCGCCAGGTGAGGCTTCGCAGGTTGCGCGCGGTCATGCCCTGGGTGAGGCGATACACCGGTGTGATGCGGCCCGCGTTCAGGGGCGGCGCGGATTCGGTAACCACGTCGTAGTCGGGTGACTGGATTGCCAGCCGGCCCCGGTTGAGTTCGGCCCTGCCATGCACGACCATGGCGCTGCCGGATCTAAGGCTGCGGGCGAGGAAACCCTGTCCGTACCACTGCAGGTCGATGGCTCCGGTGTGGTCGCGCAGCGTCCCCTCAACCAGTTGCAACCTGCGCTGGCCGATATTGGAGGCACGGATGTTCACCAGCTCGCCTTCCAGGGTGAAGGTTGCGCCGGCGTAAATGTCGGCGATGTTGGTGACGTCGGCCCGGTCGTCGTACCGGCGCGGCAGCATGTAGAGCAGGTCCCTCACCGTGGCGGCCCCAAGCGACTCAAGGCGTTTTACGGTCCGGGCGTCCATGCGCCGGATCGCGGAGACGGGTTCGTCCGGATTGCCCGGGTTGGAGGCGGGAGCGGGCGCTACGTGCTGCCGCCGTCGCACGGGCACGTGGTGAACCGTATCGCCGGGGCCGAAGAGCTGAGTTTCCGCGACCGTCTCGGTCTCCGCCGGGTCTACCGGGCCCGGCGATGGCAGACTGTCGCGCCGAGAGCCGGCCGCTTGGGTCTCGCCGGCCAGGATGGCGCGCCAGGCGGCTACCCACTCTCGGCGTCGCCCTTGCGGAAGTTCGCGGTACGGCGCCGATATCAGAGTCGCGACGCGGTCGGGATGTTCTTCGAGGACCGCCCGGAGCTCGGGTTCCCAGCGCTCGATAAAACGGCGTATGCCGCCGCTCACCGCATTGTCGCCGAAACCCTTGTGTTCCTCCAGGGCAAGGATTTTGGCAAAGGCGTCGCGCCAAACGGGAACGGTTTCACCGCAGTGCGTGTCCATTCTCCCGACTCCATGCGGAGCCCGATTGTGTTCGGATCGGCCGGCGGGCGGCCGTCAGGGGAGGGTGGAGACTGCCACCGCGCCCGGACCCACGTGGGTCCCGATGGCGGAACCGACCTGCAGGGTGTAGGTGTTTTCAGGATTTACCAGGTCGGACAGGCGGTCCCGCATCTCTTCGGCCGGCCCGACGTCGGTGGTATAAGCGACGGCGAGTTTGGAGGCCGGGCCCTGTTCGCGCACCAACTCCTCCAGCCGTTGCAGTCCGCGGCGCATGTTGCGGGGCCGGTCGACCGGGAGCACCTCGCCATTGGCCACTTTGAGGATTGGTTTCACCTTCATCAATGAACCCATGAAGGCCTGGGCCTTTCCGATCCTGCCGCCCTTCTGCAGGTATTCCAACGTGTCCACCATGGCGAATCCGTAGCTGCCACCGGCGCGGGATTGGGCGGCGGAGACCACAGAATCAAGGGTGGCGTCCGGCGCGGCGGCGTCCTCGGCAGCGGCGATGACCTGGAGCATGTGTCCCACGGAAGCGGTGCCGGAGTCGACCACGGTCACGGCGCCATCGTCAAATTGCGACGCGGCCTGGGCAGCGGAGTTGTACGTGCCGCTGAGTTGCCTGGCGACGGTGACGCACACCACCTGGTCGCCGGCCGAGACCAGGGGTTCCATCGCGCCGGTAAAGTCGCCGGGCGTGGGTTGCGATGTGCTCGGCAGTTGCGAT
Source organism: SAR202 cluster bacterium bin87 (assembly GCA_002238825.1). GTDB lineage: Bacteria > Chloroflexota > Dehalococcoidia > Lucifugimonadales > UBA3495 > Bin87. Next base: position 449,367 of record MPNC01000001.1, read on the forward strand.
GAGGACTGGAGGCGAGCGTAAAACTGGGTGGGATTGATGTCGATACCCTGGCGGAAGGACTCCTCTCCGAACAGGACGTAGGCTGGGACGACGCAGATTCCGAAATGTTCGACGGTATCCCGGGTAATGTCGCAGGTACTGTCTGTGATGATTTTTATGGCCATGCGGGACGCTCCTTCGCCGACTCGCGACTGAACTGAGTTATTCCACTGACACCAGGTACGGATAATGGGGCTGGCCGCCTTCGTACACGTCCACCTCTGCTCCCCCGTATGCTTCCTCCATCTCTTCCTGCAGGGCGGCGGCCGATTCGGCCGAAGCGCCCTCCCCCCAATACAGCGTAATCACGCTGTTTTCGTCGGCGGACGAGTGCGGCAGTCCCTCGCGGACGGCGTCGTCGGCGGTTTCCGCAAGGGCGGCGAGTTGCCCGTCCAGGATTGCCATGTACTCGCCCTCGTGGACTTCCCTGCCGTCGACCACGGAGTCGCGGACTGCCTGGGTTATCTCAAGGGTTTCCACGCCGGCGCGAGCTGATTCCATGTTCGCCATATTGTCGTCGACGGACACTTCCGGGTTGAACCCGAGCAGCGCGCCGGTGCCCTGGGGCATGGTACGGGTTCCCAGGACGTGCAACGTTATTTCGCCGGTGTCGGCTTCCGTCGCCTGGTTGGCGGTGAGAATGACGTTGTGGTTGTTGGGCAGGACAATGACATCCGTGGTGCCGGCGGACATGGCGGCGTCGATGATTTCGCTGGCGCTGGGGTTTAGTGTTTGCCCGCCCGGAATGATGGCCGCGCTACCGGCATCCAGGAACAGGTCGGCAAGACCCTTTCCTGAGGCGACTGCTATCACCGAAATGCCGGCCCGGATCTCGGTGGGCCGGGCGCGCTCCCGGTGCCCCGCCGCCCAGTCGCGGTTTTGCAGGCTCATGTTGTCGATTTTCAGCTCATCCAGGTCGCCGAAGCCGATGCCGTAACTCAGCGCCGAGCCGGGGTCGGTGGTGTGGACGTGGATGCGTACCGCCTGCCCGCCACCCACGACGACGGTGGAGTCGCAGATTTCGGAGAATCCTTCCCGTAACACGTCCACGTTCAACTCTTGTCCGTGGATGACGAACTGGGTGCAGTAACCGAATTCATCCGCCTCGTGGGCGTCGAGGAAATCGGCGTCGACGGCAACCGACGCCGTCTGGTGCGGGTTGATCACGCCGCCCACGCTGCGCAGGCCCAGATCGACGGCCGGGCCGCTCTCGCCCAGAAGATGTTGCAGCGCGCCGCCGATGATCGCCACGACCCCCAAGCCTCCGGAGTCGACCACGCCCGCTTCCTTGAGCACAGGCAACTGGTCTGGGGTGCGGGCCAGGGCTTCAATCGCGCCGTCGTATGCCACCCGCCACAAGGCGATGACGTCCTGCTCGCCGGCGTCGTTGGCCCGCACGGCGGCATCAGAGGCGCCCCGAATTACCGACAGCATTGTGCCCTCGCGGGGTTCGCTCACCGCATGGTAGGCGGAGTCCGTCGCCGAGCGGAACGCGGCCACGGCGTGGGACGAGTCGATCTCGACAGATCCGGCAACGCCGTCGGCGAAACCTCGCAGCAACTGCGACAGGATGACGCCGCTGTTGCCGCGGGCTCCCCAGAAGGCGCCGGTGGCGATGGATTCCGCGACTTCCCCGGCGGTGTCCGCGTCGGCGTCCTTGTTCATCTGATCAACGCCCGAGCGGAGCGTGAGCAACATGTTGGTACCGGTGTCGCCGTCCGGAACCGGGAAGACATTCAGCGCGTTGGCGGCGTCCCGATACAGTTCCATGTAGGCGACTGCGCCGAGCATAGCCTGACGCAGATCTGAACCCTGTAACGTGGTGAAAAGCGATGTCATGCCAAAACTGTTATCGGATAAGTATTGGTCGCGAGTATATCACAGCGGATTTTCCGTTCCGCATTGACATATTTGCCGGGGTTTGAGGAGTCCTCTGATTTGCCGGCCGGCAATTGACGTGGCACACTCTGGACATCCAGCGATTTCCGCGAACGAAGAGGCGCCCATGAGTCAGCAACTTCCGCCTGAAGTCCTCAACCTGATCGATGCCGCACTCACCGAAGACCAGGCTTTCAATGATCCGACCACCCAGACTTTGATACCGGATGGCGTGATGGGGAATGGCATGCTGCGAGCCAAGGCCGACGGCGTGCTTGCCGGTGGCCCGGTGGCGGAGGCAGTATTCAGACGCATTGACCCGGGGCTCGAGGTCGAGCTGCTGCTGGGCGACGGAACCGAACTTGAGCCCGGCACGGATATCGCCAGCGTCGTGGGATCGGCGGCGGCGATCCTGCGGGCCGAACGTACCGCGCTGAACTTCATGCAGCGCATGAGCGGAATCGCCTCCGCGACCAACCGGTACGTGCGTGCGGTTGAAGGTACGGCGGCGCGCATCGTCGATACCCGCAAGACCGCCCCGGGACACCGGTATCTGGACAAGTACAGCGTACGCATGGGCGGCGGATACAACCATCGCATCAACCTGGCGGACGGCATCCTGATCAAGGACAACCACTTGGCAGCGCGGGCCTCTCTGGAAGAGCCTTTGGGAGCCGTCGTGCGCCACGCTATATCGCGCGCATCCCACACCATCCGCGTTGAGGTCGAGGTGGAGTCGCTGGAGCAGGTCCGCGAGGCGGTGGATGCCGGCGCGCACATCATCATGCTGGACAACATGCCGGTGGAAATGATGCGTGAGGCGGTGGAGATCATCGGCGGTCGGGCATCCATAGAGGCGTCCGGAGGGATCACGCTGGCCACCGTGCGCGACGTGGCGCAGACCGGAGTGGACCTGATCAGCATCGGCGGCCTGACCCACTCCACTGATGCGCTCGACATCTCCCTGGATCTGGAGTTTCCTGACTAGCATCCGCTCTCGCCGAACCACCGGCTTGAACGCGGGTGGCGCGCGGCGGTATATTGCCGGTGCCAGTCCCAACAATCTAAGCGCAAGGAGCATTCTCCAATGGCCCGTTTGAGTGATGTAACCCGTGATCAACTCGCCCCTGAACACCAGGAATTTTTCGACTCCATTGCCAGCAGTCGCGGCAGCGTCCGCGGCCCGTACGGCGTGCTGCTGCATAGCCCCGACCTGGCGGCGAGAGTGGCGCACACCGGCGCCTACGCTCGGTTCGACCTGGATATTTCCGAAGCCCACCGCGAGATCATCATCTGCGCGACGGCCCGGGAGATCCGCCAGCAGTACGAGTTCTCGGCCCATGCCCGCCTGGCGCGGCAGGCCGGCGTCTCGGAAGACGTGGTCAACGCCATCGCCACTGGAAAAGCGCCCGAGGGCTTGAGCGGCATTGAGGCCTCTCTGGTCAAGTACGTCCAGGAGTTGTTCCGCAACCACAAGGTGAGCGACGAGACTTTCGACGCCGTTTCCGGCCATTTCGGAATTCAGAAGACGTTGGAAATCACCGTGCTCATGGGCCACTATCTCCTGGTGGGCCAGGTCCTCTCCGCCTTCGAGGTAGACCTTCCCGAGGGTGTGCAGCCGGAGATAACCTAATCGCGGGTTGGTTCAACCAACACAGCGCAAATCACCTGAAACGACGCCTACCCTGAGGAGAACCGACCATGGAACCCCTGATTCGCAACATTAAAGACTTTCCCGCCGGCGCTCCGGCCCGTCTGATCAGCGCCGACGACAACCCGGCGCTGGTAACCCTGGCCTATTCCGTTATCGAGCCGGGCGGCACCAGTTCACATCACATCCACGAGTGGGAGCACGAGGTCTACATCATTGAGGGAAGCGGCACGCTGGTGGCGGATGGCAAGGAATACCCCGTCAAAGCCGGCGATGCGATGTTCATTCCTCCCATGGTGGACCACGTTACCCGCAACGACGGCGGCGATGGCAACATCCGCCGGATCGAAATCAACCCCATCTCCGCGGCCAGCGGCAACGCCCGCCCCGGCGGGTCGGAACCCGGGGCCGGCACTCCGCCCGTGATCCGCAACCACGCGGACCTGAACGCCGAGACTGGGCACACCATGCTGGGCGGGCGGGACGGTTGTCCCAACTACCTCATGCTGTACAACGGCGCGATGCAGCCCGGCGCGGTGAGCCATCCCGAAACGGGCGGACACAACCACGAGTGGGACCACACTGTCTTCGTCCTCGAGGGGACGGGTACGCTGGTGGTGTCGGGCACGGAGTACACGGTGACGGCCGGCGACGCCATCCGGGTTCCGCCGGTTGAGCATCACCAGTGGAAGAACGAGACCGACGCTCCGATGCTGCGGGTCACCTTCAACGACATCAAGTCGGAAGGCCACGGCTGATTCAAGGCCGAAGGCGTCATCAGACACGAGGCGATCGCGGGCCATAGCGACGCGGTTGCCTCGTTCGCGTTTCAGACCGCCAGGATCGTTTCCATATGGCAGAATCCACCCTCATTCATTCCGTGCGGGGGCGTGAAGTGCTCGACTCGCGCGGCAATCCCACCGTGGAGGTTGACGTAACGCTGCATGGCGGCGCTTTCGGTAGCGCGATCGTACCGTCCGGAGCGTCGACCGGGCGGCATGAGGCGGTGGAACTGCGGGACGGCGATCCGACCCGGTATGAAGGCAAGGGTGTGTTGCGGGCGGTCGCAGCCGTGAACGACGTTATCAGCCCTGCGGTTTGCGGAATCGCCGACGCCGCCGATCAGCGCGAGTTGGACGGCCGGCTGCGCGAGTTGGACGGTACGGCCAATAAGGCTAACCTGGGAGCCAACGCGATCCTGGGCATTTCCCTTGCCGCCGCTCATGCCGCTGCCAACGCCGCAGGGCAACCGCTCTACCGGTACCTGGGCGGACCGGACGCCTGCGTCGTTCCGATGCCGATGGTCAACATCATCAGCGGCGGGCGACACGCGGCCGGCGGCCTGGACATGCAGGACTTCCTGGCAATCCCCATCGGCGCCGAAACCTACCGTGAGGCGTTGCAGATGGTGGTGGCGGTGTACCGGGCGGTGGGCCGCGTCCTGTCCCAGACCGGACCCTACGCCTACGGTGTCGCCGACGAGGGCGGATACGGCCCGCCACTGCCCTGCCACGAGGACGCGCTGGGCCTGCTCTACGATGCCACCCGCTTGGCCGGCTACCGGTGCGCCCGGGACGGCGATATCGCCATCGGGCTCGATGTGGCGGCCACCGAGTTCGCCGGTGATGGTGGACAATACGCGCTGAACGCCGAGGGTCGCACATTCACATCCGAGGAACTGGTCGACCTGCTGGACCACTGGGGCAAGACCTACCCCATCATTTCCATCGAGGACGGCCTGGCCGAGGACGACTGGGAAGGCTGGGACTACCTGACGCGAAAACTGGGCGGTGCAACCCAACTGATCGGCGACGATTTGTTCACCACGAACCCCGGACGCCTGACGCGTGGCGCCAACGACGGGATCGCCAACGCGGTCCTGGTGAAACCCAATCAGATTGGCACCCTGACCGAGACATTGGAAACCGTCAAGTTGGCGCAGGGGCGGGGCTACCTCCCGGTGATCTCGGCCCGATCCGGGGAGACGGAGGACACCACCATCGCCGACCTCGCCGTGGCCACCGGGGCCGGACAGATCAAGATCGGCTCGATCACCCGCTCCGAGAGACTCGCCAAGTACAACCGGCTACTGCGTATAGAGGAAGAGCTAGGGCAGCAAGCTCGCTTTGCTGGACGGGATGTTTTCGCTCGGTTCTTGACACCATGACGACCGGGGCTGAGTTGGGGATGGAAATCCTCAACGAACAGGCGGCGCGCTTGGGGTTGGACCTATCGGCGGACCAGTTGGCGCAATTCGCCCAGTACCAGCGGCTGCTCGCAGAGGCGAATCAGCGGGCGAACCTGACGGCCATCACCGATCCCGAAGCCGTGCAGGTGCGGCACTTCTTTGATTCGTTGACCGCCGTGAAGGCGGTCGACGACTGGCGGGACAACCTTCGGGTGGTCGATCTCGGCGCCGGCGCGGGGTTTCCCGGGGTTCCGCTCAAGATTGTTTTTCCAGGCATCCGGTTAACGCTGGTGGAATCGACGGCCAAGAAGACGGCATTTCTCCACACCCTGGCAGCGGGTCTGGGCCTGGACGATGTGGACATTGTCACAATGCGGGTCGAGGACTTGGCGCGCACGGAGGGTTACCGCGGCCAATTCGATGTCGCCCTCGCTCGCGGGGTGGCGTCGTTGTCGGTGCTCGTCGAGTACGCGCTCCCGCTCTGCAAAGGGCACGGGACATTGGTGGCGTGGAAGGGAAGGGACGGTCCCGCTGAGGCGCAATCGGCGATCAACGCGCTGTCGGAGCTGGGCGGGAAGGTTACGGGCGTCGTTTCCATGAACGATCTGTCGCCGCCGCTGCCCCCGGACCGTTGGCTCATTACCGTGGAAAAGGTGCGCCGGACGCCGGGGAAGTATCCCCGTCGGGTCGGCGTTCCGGCCAAGCAGCCGTTATAGGACAATCGAGGCCGGCTCGACGCGACCGCCCGTTGTCCAACCCCGGGCGCGATAGTAGTCGTCGATCATCCGGTCCAAGTCTTCCTTGGTGAGACCCACGCCAGCCGCGACACCGTCCGCGAGGGGTTCGTTCAGGGCGCGATCCGGAAGGGTGTCGTCGGAGCGCCGCCAGCCCCAACGCTGGTTGTAGCGCTTTTTGAGGTCCGCTATCTGGGCGGCAGCGCGGCGCAGTTCGGCGGCGTCGAAATCGTCCCATCCGGTCACCATGCGGTAAACGGCAGCCGATTCTTCCCAGAAATCGCCGAAAGCCCGGCGGAGGAACTTGCACCAGATAAGCGAATCCAGCGCCGCCGCGAAGTCCTCGCTGTCGGCCGCGATCTTCCCGCGTCGTCCGTCGACGGCCAGGCGGTCCACCTCCGGCGAGAAGTCGGCGTCGTAAGCCGAGGTGCGGTTGTGGCAGGCGCCGCGCGGGGTCGTGGCCAGGCCCAATGCCAGGGTCTTCAGGCTGCGGGGTTCGTAGCCGGGCATCTCCAGCCCCTTGACCTGCATGGCCCAGGCCCCTGATCCGCCGCCAACCCGTTCGGCGGCCAGACGAGTGCCGTCGGCCAGTAGGTTGCCCAGCACACCACGACGGTAGCCGATGTCTTCCAGGAGTTGGATTACTGCCGCGCCGTCACCGAAGTTCAGCCCCGCGTGGGCGAGGTCGGCGCCGTCGCGGAGGTCCAGGGACGGCAACAACCCGCGCCCGGCGGTTTCCATGGCCCAGGCGATGACGCCGCCGGCGGAAATGGTGTCCAGACCCAGTTCGTCGCAGCGGCGCACGGCGCGGATGACCGCATCGGGATCGCCGACGCCCACCAACGGGCCCAGGGCGAAGAGGCTTTCGTACTCCAGGCGGGCGCTGACCTCGCCGTCCTTCTGCGTCCCCTGCGCCTTACTTCCCACCGTGACGATCTTTTCGCATCCGATGGTGCAGTTGGCGCAGTGGGCGGAACGAGTGGTCTTGGTCTGGTGCAGCGCCTCGCCGCTGACCGCCTCGGCGTCCTCGAAGGTGGACTGCTGGAAGTTGCGCGTGGGCAGCGTGCCCAGGCGGTTGAACACGGAGACGTTGGCGATGGTCCCCAACTCGCGGTACTTCGCGGTGGCGGCCCCGAGGCTGCGCCGGCTGAGGTCCCGGGCGTAACCTCGCAGGTCTTCAGGATGGGCCACCGGCGGGTCCGAGTCAGGATTTCCTCTAACGGCGATTGCCTTCAGGTTCTTGCTGCCCATGACCGCCCCGGGGCCGCAGCGTCCGGCCTGTCGTCCGCCGTCGTTGGCGATGCTGGCGAAGCGGACCAGGTTCTCCCCGGCCGGGCCGATGCAGGCCACCCGCACGGGACGCCGGCCACCGTCGTCCAGCTCCTGTTTGACCGTTGCTTCGGTGTCCAGCGTGGAAAGGCCCAGCAGGTGGCCGGCGTTCCTGATGTGTGGGACACCGTCGGTATCGATGTGGAGCAGAGCCGGATGTTCGGAGCGCCCGGCGATCACCAGCGCGTCTCCGCAGGCCCGTTTCAGCTCAACGGCCAGGTGGCTGGAAGACAGCCCATCGGCGATAAAACCGGTGAGCGGGGAACGAGTCATCACGGCGAACTTGCTCGAGGTCGTCAGGCGGGTGCCGACGAGCGGACTGGTAACGAAAATCAGCGGATTGTCGGGAGACAATGCCGAATCGAGCAGTTGCTTCCGGTTATCATCCGAAAGGATTTCACCGTCGTGGTCAACGATAGGGCTGCCGTAACGATGCAACATCCAGGTACCCAGGCCGATGCCCCCTACGGTAGCCCGCAAGGCATCTTGAGGTATCGGGTCGCGTCGATATTCGCCGGTGGTCAGGTCAACCACCGTCGCAAAACCACGGTAGCCATAGAGCGCGTCCATGACACTCAGCCACCGGCCTGGTTGGACAAGAGCAGGATCGAGTCTCCCTCCTGCCAGGGCCAAACTGCGTCGGTATCGGGCGACAAAAAGGCCAGGCCATTACGGTTCAAGGCGTAGCCGTCCGCCACGGCAGCCGCGCCGTCCTCAGCGAGATGCAGCGCGTTGCCGACCAGCGAGGGGCATTCGCGAGCCAGGGCGTCGACCAGCGCCGGGACGGGAGACCGCGTGTCTACAGTGAGCGTCACGCTGCTGGCGCCGGCGTGGATACGTGCCATGCCGAATAACTCCACGGTGACGACCACCAAATTGCGGGGAGCGGTCAGCGAGTTCATCGTGCCAGTTCCATGGCCCGCGCCAAATCTTCCGGCCGGTTGATGTTGAAGAAACTGAGCAGGTCGGGATCGAAGTCCCGGATGTCGTTCTCCGGTACGTACCGGACGGCAACGTCGTCGAAGAAACCGGATATTTTCAGCTGACCGGCTCTCAGCCGGGCCTCGATCGGTGGCAGGCAACGTCGCGTGTACAAGGCGTGGGTAGGTTCGGGGCGGCCATCCACGACCGGAACGACCGCGTCAAATCCGTCGCGCAACGACGCCAGGTGCGATAACAGGGGCGCCGACAGGAAGGGCATGTCGCAGGCCGACACCAGGGACCATTGGGTCGGCGAGGCGTTCAACCCGGTGTAGATGCCGCCGAGCGACCCGCAATCGGGAAACACGTCGACGGCGACCAGGTGGTCATCGTCCAGCGGCAGTTCGGCGGCGCGATCCTGGTCAGCAACCACGACCACCACGTGATGGGCGGAGACCGCTTCGGACGCGCGTCGGATCACTCGTCTGATGAGCGGTTCTCCGGCGAAGGGTTCAACCGCCTTGTCGCGTCCCAGTCGCCGGCTCTGGCCGCCGGCAAGGATTACGGCTGTGATTGCTGATTTGCCGACGGAATTCATAACGGAGATCGTCCCGGAGACCGGATAAGTTCAGCATATCACCGACAAATGGGAATCGCACGTTATCCGCCGGGCAGAACGGGGCAATCGCATCCTGATTGAAACGCCGCCGGCATTCCAGCGAAAGCGGGAATCCGTTGTTCGAAATGACCAGCCTCGTGGACGATGCGCGTTCTGTACTGTCAATGGAATCCGTCTATCGCCGGAGCGACGAGTGCGGATTTGTCGAAATATGATTGCCCCGCCGGGCAGGAGCGGTCAAACTCCCTGCTCGCCCAGAAATTCCCGGATGCGCTGCACGCACCATTCGGGGTAGATGACGTTTACGCCGTGGCCCAGGCCGGGCCACACATCCAGACGGCTGTTGGGGATTTCGGAGGCCATGAACTCCTGCTGCTCCATGCCTGTTGTCAGCGATTCGTCGCCGGTGAGCAGCAGTGTGGGGACTTTGATGTCCTTCAGGTGCGGGCCGAAGTCGAGGCTGTCGAGGTAACTGTGAAGAGCCTGGCCAATCTCGGGCGGCGTCTTGTCCATCTCGGAGATGTACCAGTCCTTGAGGCCCTCGTCGGCGTGGCGCATGTCCAGACGGAAGTTGATGGTCGCCGCGCTCCATGCTCCGATGCCGCCCTGCTCCATGGTGGCCAGCCAGCTGCCTCCCGGCGTGGAGTTTTCGCGGCGAGTCAGGCGACACGGCGAGTTGCACAGCGCCAACGCCCGGCACCGGTCCGGATAGTCATGGGCGAACTGCATCCCCATGATGCCGCCGAACGATTCGCCGACGTAAACGACGCGTTCCACGCCGGCGTCGTCGAGGATCGCCAACAGGTCTCCCATGAGCGTGTCCAGCGTGGGTTGGTAGCGGGCGGGGTCGATGGCAGACTGGCCCATGCCGCGCATGTCCGGGCGGATGACCCGATACTCGCGGCCCAGCAGGGGCGGCCAGTTGTACCAGAACTTGCCGCTGCGGGAGAACCCGTGTTGCAGGACTATGGCGTTGGGAGCCGACCGCCAGGGGTCGGTGAAATCGTCCAGGAAATAGTGCAGTTTGGCGTCGCCACGCTGGATGGTGGGCACGGTGCGTCTCCCGATTGCGGTTTTCGCTCGTATACCATACCCTTGCGGCACGGGCAATCCAGGGAGCGCTGAATAGCCCATTTTCACCGGAGGAAACAAGGCCATGCCGGGCACGCTGGCGTCTACTCCCCTGTCCGAAATCGAGATCCAGGCACGGCTGACCGGGCTCCTCAGTGACCTGGACATTTTTTCGCAACGCCAGATCGGATATCCCACGAACCAAACCTACGATTTTTCTTCCCTGTTGCCCTTCCTGGCATACTCCATCAACAACGTCGGCGATCCCTTTCACGCCAGCAACTACTGGAGCAACACGCACGCATTCGAGCGGGAGGTTATCTCGCGTTTCGCAGACCTGATGCGCATTGACGCCGGAGATGCGTGGGGGTATGTAACTTCCGGGGGAACCGAGGGGAACATGTACGGGCTGTACCTGGCCCGGGAGCTCTTCCCCAACGCCATGTTCTATTTCTCGGAGGAGACCCATTACAGCGTCCTGAAAAACGTTCGCGTGCTCAACGCCCGGCACATCATGATACGCCGGCAGGACAACGGTGAGATTGACTACGATGACCTCCGCGACATGATTCGGGTCAACCGAGACCTCCCGGTTGTGATCATGGCCAACGTGGGCACCACCATGCGCGGGGCCGTAGACGATATTCCCCGGCTTCGGGAAATCCTGACGGACCTGGCCATCACCAACTCGTACATTCACGCGGACGCCGCCCTCAGCGGCATGATCCTGCCTTTCGTGAACGATCCGCAACCTTACGGATTCGATGCTGGCATTGACAGTGTGTCCGTGAGCGGCCACAAGATGATCGGCGCGCCGTTGCCCTGTGGCGTGGTCCTGACCAGGCGGCCCTACGTGGAGCGGGTGGGCCGTGCTATCGAGTACGTCGGGGTCCAGGACACCACGCTGTCCGGCTCGCGGAGCGCGTTTGCGCCGCTGCTCCTCTGGCACGCCATGGCGCGGCTTGGAGACGCGGGATTTCGCCGGCTGGTGGCCGGAGCTCTGGAAACCGCCGAGTACGCCGTGGGCCAGTTCAACGAGCGGGGAATCCCGGCGTGGCGACACCGGAATTCGGTCACCGTGGTTTTCCCCAGGCCGGCGCCGGAAGTATTCCGCAAATGGCAGATGGCGCCCGAAGCCGAGATCACTCACGTCATTACCATGCCGCACGTGACCCACGAGATGATTGACGAACTCGTGGATGATTGTGCCAGTTGATGTGCGCTTTACCATGAATCATTCCGGTCCGATCAACCGCATCGTCATCATGGCCGACAACGAAGTCGGAGTGATCGCGGACATCACGAGCGCGCTGGCCGCCGAACAGATCAACGTCGAATCTATCAACACTGAGACTGCCGGGAACCGCGGCACGGTGGTGTTGACCGTGGACAATTACGACCGGGCCCTGTATGTGCTGAACGGCGCGGGTTTCAAGGCGGTCGGAGATGATGCGCTGGTTATCCGGTTGCCGGACGAACCGGGCGCCCTGGCCGCCGCGGCCGATCGCCTGAAGCAGGCCGGCGTCAACATCCAGAGCATGCACATCCTCAACCGTCGGGAGGGATACGCATTGATCGCGCTGACGGTCGATGATCGCCCGCGAGCAGTGGACGCCGTCGGTAGTGACGCGATCGTCTGACGCCCATTTCGCTGGATTTGATTGGACAGGAAACGGAGGAACGCCCATGCCCGCGCGCACCGGCGCACAATACATCGACGGGATACGAGAGCGGGCCGCTGAGGTCTATATCGGCGGGCAGCGGGTCAAGGATGTGACGGCTCATCCCGCCTTTGCCGGCGGACTGCGTACCGTGGCCGGACTCCTGGACATGCAGCACGATCCGGACGTGGGCGACGACATGGTCTACGCGTCGCCGTCCACCGGCGATCCGGTTGGCCTCTCCTTCATCATGCCCCGCGACCGGGCTGACCTGGAGCGGCGGCGCCAGATGATGTCCAACTGGGCGCTGGCGTCGTGCGGCATGATGGGCCGCACGCCCGATTTTCTCAACGTGGCGGTGATGTCGATGGCGGCGGCGTCAGACTACTGCGGCCAGAACCGTCCCGAGTTCAAGCAGAACATCCTCGATTATTACGAGTACATCCGCGAAAACGACATCGTAATGACCCACACCCTGGTCAATCTGCAGCGCAGCCGTGCCGTCGGCCAGACGCCCTTCGATGATCGCACCGAGGTGGCGTTGTCGGTCGTGCGGGAAACCGACGCCGGCATCGTAGTGCGCGGGGCCCGCGTGCTGGCGACGCTCGGGCCGCTGTCGGATGAGATCGCGGTTTATCCGGCGCGCACGCGACGCGTACCGACTGGGGAAGAGGGCAAATTCGCGTTCGGCTTTGCGATCCCCTGCGAAACTGCCGGCCTCAAATTCCAGTGCCGGGATACCGTGGATCTGGGCAGGTCCCACTTCGATCACCCGGCCGGCAGCCGGTTCGAGGAGATGGACGCCATCGTGTTCTTTGACGATGTGCTGGTTCCCTGGGATCGGGTGTTTCTGTATAACGACGTGGCCCTGTGCAACCAATGGGGAGAGCGCACCAACCGCAACGCGCACACCGGCCACCAGGTTGTCACCAAGAACGTGGTCAAATGCGAGTTCATGCTGGGCCTCGCCTCGCTGATGGTGGACACGCTGGGGTCCGGCGACCTGCCGCAGACCCAGCACCTGATCTCCGAGTTGATCGAGAACCTGGAAATCACCAGGGCCCTGCTGGCGGCGTCCGAAGCGCAGGCTTCCACCGACGAGTGGGGGATCTTCTGTCCCGACTACCGCCCATTGCTGGTGGCGCGCAAGCAGATGATCACCATGTATCCCCGCATGGCGGAAATCCTGCATCTGCTCGGCTCCAGCAGCCTGATGGCGCTGCCTTCCGAGGCCGACCTCAATGGTCCTCTGGCCGAGGACATTCTCCGCTATCTGGACACCGACACTGCCACGGCTGAAGAGCGGATCCGCCTGTTCCGGCTGGCGTGGGACGTGTCCTGCAGCGCGTTCGGCGGTCGTCAGACGCTGTACGAGCGCTATTTCGGCGGGGACGCGGCCCGCAACGCCGCGTTGCTGTACCAGATCTACGACCGCACCGACGCTCGCAACATGGTCGATGAGTTCCTGTCCCTGGAGTAGCGCCTGTGATTACCGTTGCCGAAATCAACATCGCGCCGGTCAAGTCCATGGCGCTGGTGCCGCTGACCGAGACGAGGCTGGACCTCGGCGGCATCCTGGACGACCGCCGGTTCTACCTCGTGAACAGCCAGGGTCGTTTGCTCTCACGCCGAAACGTGGGCAAGCTTGCCCAGCTGGTGACTTCATGGGACCCGTCGTCCGAATTGTTGCGCATTGAGTTCCCCGACGGCAACGTATTGGAGGGAACACCGGAGCTGGATCGCCCGGTATGGACGATCATATGGGGTCGTCGCGTGCGCAGTCGCGCGTTGATGGGCGACTGGATGCCGGCCATCAGCGAGTTTTGCGGCCAGCCGGCCACGCTGATGATGTCCGACCTGCCCTGCCAGGTCTTCGACGAGTTCCCGGTGTCGGTCCTGTCCCGTGCGTCAGTGGAGCGATTGTCGAGCCAGATGGGCATGTCGGAGGACGAGTGCCTGGCGACTGACCGCTTCCGCCCGACCCTGCTGCTGGATGGGTGCGAGGAGCACGAGGAAGACGGCTGGATGAACCGGACCCTGTCCATTGGCGATGCCCTGGTGCGTGTCCTGGCTCCGGACCCGCGCTGTGCGATCATCGACCAGGACCCGGTCACCGGCGAAACCGACACCGAAGCAGTGAAGTCGATCCTGGGTTACCGCCCCAACGCGCTGGCGGCGTACTTCGGCGTGTACGGCATCGTGGAGAAGCCGGGCGTCGTGCGCGTTGGTGATAGAGTAGAAGTGGGCTGACTGCGCTGGGATAGAGCCGCGCAACGGACTGGAGGCAGAACAATGTCCGACACGATATTGATGACGGAATCAGTTCAAGTCATTCACAGCGATGAATTTGGTAAGTCCGATTACATCATCAATCTGACCCTGAACTATTATCAGGAAGCGGGGCAGTGGATAGGTTTCTGCGAAGAGTTGGGCACTTCCGCTTTCGCAGATGACTTGGAACAGACGCAGGCCGAGCTGCGGGAGGCCGTAGAGTTGCAGTTGAATGGCGTGGAGCGGATTACGGACGTGCGGGATTATCTCGTCGACAATGAGGTAGTCATTCAGCCGGTCAGACTATCCCGACAAGCTGGTTTCGCTATTGTATGAATATCTCCGGGCGTTATCTCATGCGCCTCTTGGAACTCGACGGTTGGATCAGAGATCGCCGGGCCAACCACGGGATATTGTTCTATAAGGAATTTCCTGGAGAAAAACGGCCTAGGTTCACCGTCATACCGGACAAGTCAACGCCGTTGCCCGATACCATGTTGGGACGCATTCTTAGCGTGAAGCAAACCGGCATCGGTCGGGCTGGATTGCAACGCCTTATTGACCTGGAACGAGAGGGCTAATGAGTGAGTTCAGGGGCGCTGCCATGATGCAGCGGCCCTGTCTCAAGAGAATTTGCGCGCGTGGCTTACGCGGTCAGTGCTGCACCATTCCCTCTTCCATCAAGGCGGCGATGGCGCCGTCGAACGCCTCGATGGTGAAGTCGATGTCGACCTCGGTATGGGTGCCCGATAGCACGCCGCTGGTGCGCGACATCAGGTCCACGCCACGCACCTGCAGAGCCTGGCGCAGGCTGCGCTGGATCTGGGCCGGCTGGTTCTTCAGTTGGGATGCGTCCAGGCCGTCAATGCTGCGGGCGCCGAAGAACAGGTGGAAGGTTGAGGCTTCGCCGTAGACCGTTGCGTTGACCTCGCGCCGGTCCACCACCTCGCGAAGGCCCACCCGGAGACGCTCGGCCATGACGTCGGCCTGGGCGTTGTACTCGCCGGTGGCAACCAGGCGCAGGGCGGCGTTGCCGGACGCGGCAGCGTAGGGATTGGCGTTGAAGGTGCCGCCATGGAGGACCCGCTCGTACCGGTCGTGGTGGCTGTCGCCGGTCTGGTGCATGACGGCCATCACCTCATCGCGTCCGCCCACCGCGCCGCCGGGCAAACCACCGGTGACGATCTTGGCCATGGTGCAGAGGTCGGGATCGACTCCCAGCCGTTCCTGCGCTCCCCCGGGCGCCCACCGGAACCCGGTGATCACTTCGTCCAGGATCATCACTGCGCCGTGCTCGCGGGTCAGGCGGCGCACGCCGTCCAGGAACCCGTCGGGCAGGGGCACCGTGCCATAGGACGCGCCCGACGCCTCGGTGATGACGCCGGCGATATTGTCGTCGCTGTTCAGCGCGTTCTCCAGCGCGGCGAGATCCGTGGGCAGCACTATGATCGAGTCGATCGCTCCCTGGGGAATTCCAATAGAGGCTGGAACGTCGAAGGGCGGCAGGTTGCCGGGCATTACATAATCGTGCCAGCCGTGATAGTGGGACTCCCAGCGGATGATCTTTTCTTTGCCGGTGTAGGCGCGGGCGACGCGCATGGCCAGCATGGTCGCTTCCGCCCCCGATCCCACGAAGCGCACCTTGTCGACACAGGGCATCAGGGTGCAGACGCGTTCGCCCCATTCCAGCATGGACTCGGTGGGCGCGCCGAAGTGCGAGCCGTCGGCCAGGACGCCGGAGAGCGCAGCAACCACCTCGGGATGGGCGTGGCCCAACAACAGCGACGCGGATCCCATGCCGTAGTCCACGTACTCGTTCCCGTCAATGTCCCACTTGCGGGGACCGCTGCCGCGCGCAATCACCACCGGGAACGGGTCGGAGGTATAGCCGTCGTGCCCCGCGCTGCCCGAGGGGAACCGGGCCTGGTAGCTCGGTTGCAGTTCCCGCGACCGGGGGTTCATGCGAATGTACTGTTCCTGGATGGTCTCAGCCATGATGGTAACTCCTGTTACAGTGTCGCGGGTTAGTTGTCTGCGGCGACTAGGGCGTCAGGTTGCCCCAGCGCCGCGCCGAAAACGTGGGACAACTGGGCGCTGGCTGCGTTCACTGCCTGCCTTCCCTTGTCGATGACATGGGGCAGGCCGAAGAACCCGTGGATTACGCCGTCGTACCGGATGAGCGTGGTTTCGACGCCGGCGTCTTCCAGGGCGCTGGCGTAGGCCTCTCCCTCGTCGCGCAGCGGGTCAAACTCCGCCGTGATCACCAGGGCGGGAGGCAGGTCAGACGACAGCCGGGCCCTTCCGGGAGACGCGAAGATGTTGTAACCGGACAGGTCGGTGTTGTCGATGTAGTGGTCCCAGAACCAGCGCATGCTCGCGGTCTCAAGGAACATGCCCTGGCCGTTGACGTTGTAGGAGCGCGTATCGTAGGCGTAGTCGGTGGCCGGATAGACCAGCAACTGGAACGCCAACGGCTGGGGAAAGTCGTCCTGCGCCAGGGCCACTGCCGCGGCGAGGTTGCCGCCGGCGCTGTCGCCTCCAACCGCGATCAGGTCGGCCCGGCTGCCCAGTGCATCGGCGTTGTGCATGGCCCACATGGTGGCGGAGAGACAGTCCTCGAACGGAGTGGGGAACTTGTACTCAGGAGCGAGACGGTAGTCCACTGAGATTACTACGCAGTTGCCGCCCACGCAGAGATCGCGGGCGGTGGCGTCGGCGGTTTCAACGTTGCCGATGACCCACCCGCCACCGTGGAACCAGACCAGGGTCCCCCACGGACCGTCGGTGGCCGGCGTGTAGATGCGGACCGGCACGGCTCCCGGTTCCTTTCCGTGTTCGTTCCTGATTACGTGATCCTCGACCTTGCCAACGGCGGGGCCTTCGGGCCGGGGACGGCTGTTCATGATCTCACGGCACTCGTTCACGTCCATTTCCTGGAAGGGCTTGATGCCCATGGAGTCGAAGAGTTCCAGGACGTGAGCGGCCTGGGGGTCGAGCAGTTTGCGCATGGCCGACGGGTCGCCCTCGTGGCGGCGGTGATATTCCTCGGTCATGTCGTCGACGGCGCCGCGCAGGAACCGGCAGGCGTCATCCATCGCCTCGCGGGCGGTGTCCATGATGCTGGCCATGCTGAAGAAACCGTGGATCATCCCGTCGTAGCGGTTGATCTCGGCCGGCACGCCCAACTCGTTGAGCAATCGGCCGTAGGCCTCGCCTTCGTCGCGCAGGGGATCGTACTCAGCGGTGATGATCAGCGCGGGGGCCAATTCGTCGATGTCGTCGAAATCGGCGCTGAGCTGAAGCGGGGCGGCCAGCGGGTCTTCCGCCTGCGATGGATCGGCCAGGTACTGGTCCCAGAACCAGATCATCCCTTCGCGCTCCAGGCTGTAACCGGTGCCGTTGTCGATGTATGAGCCGGTGTCGAACTTGTAGTCGGTTACCGGGTAGACCAGGAGCTGTTGGCTGACGCGGAAGTCTCCCGTCTCGGCGGCCTTGATATTAACCGCCGTCGCCAGGTTGCCGCCGGCGCTGTCTCCGCCAACCGCGACTACTCCGGGCACTCCACCGAGTTCACCGGCGTGGTCGCTGGCCCAAACGGTCGCGTAATAGCAATCGTCGAAGGGTTCGGGGAACTTGGCCTCCGGAGCAAGACGGTAGTCCACGGACACGACCACGCACCGGGAGCCCGCGCAGAGTTGGCGAGCCGTGCCGTCCGCAGAGTCCAGGTTGCCTACCACCCAGCCGCCGCCGTGATACCAAACGAGAATCGGGAACGGTCCGTCGCCCTCGGGCGTGTAGATCCGTACCGGCACGTCTCCGGCGGGCCCGGGGACGCTTCGGTCCTGAACTTTGCCCACTTCGGGGCCAGCGCCCCGGGTGCGCTTGGCCGCGTTGATTCGCGCCTCTTGGGGTGTGACGGTGTGGTTGGGCGGCAAGCCCAGAGCGCGGGTCGCTTCAATAACCTCTTGCGCTTGCGGATGCAGTGGCATGTTCGGCCTCCACCGGGGTCGGTCTACTATAGTTAGAGCCGCCGGGGCGCGCTTTTGAGCGTGAACCGGCGGCCCGATTGACTCTTGATCGTGGGCTACGCGCTCCGGTTGGCGTAGTCCTCGCGCGCCCGATCCAGCGCTCGGGACCGGCCGGCCATCAGCTGCTCGTTGCGTTCGTAGGCCCATTGGTTGGACGCGATTGTCGCTTCGGCCGAGCCCTGGAAGTGCGGCATCACATGGCGTGCCATCAACTCGTAGCTGTGGAGCATGTGCTCCCTGGCGGCCCAGTCCACGGTCTGCACCATGAACGATCCGAAACCGCCGCTGCGTTCTTCGAGCCGTTTGATCCCTTCGATGCAGTCGTCGGGCGTGCCGATGATCCAGGCGCCGCGTTCGGCCAGCACGTCAATTATTTTGTCGGGTGGGCCGTCGACCACTGCCGGCCGCCCCATGGTGTGCTCGAAGTATTCGCGCTGATACCTGCCGGCGCCGACCCTCGCCTGCTCAAAGGCATCCTTGCGCGTGTCGGCCAGGTGAACCGGCAAGACCAGCCGCCAGTCGAAACGGTCGACGGTCTGGTTGTGCTCAGCGGCGGATTCTTCGCAGATGTCCCACAGTTCGCTCAGCTCGATCCCTTGTGGTGCGGCAGGATCCCGCGGTGTCGTGATCGTCAGCACCGACGCCCCGTGTTTGCCGGCAAGGGCCACGCCGGATGGGGTCTGCACCGACGCCACCGAAATGGGCATGTGCGGGGTCTGGTAGGGCCGCAACTGCAGCATGGCTTCGTTCAGCTCGAACCAGTCGCTCTTGTGGGTGATCGGTTCCTTTTCGGTGAACAGCCGCATGATGACGCCCAGGGCCTCGTCCATGCGCAGGCGCTGCTTGGTGGGGTCGATGCCCATCATGTAGGCGTCGCCTGGCAAGGCTCCGGGACCCACCCCCAGCATCACTCGTCCCCGAGTCATGTGGTCGAGTTGGGTCATCCAGTTGGCGACCATGAACGGATGGTGATACGGAAGGCTTACCACGCCCGTCCCCAGCTTGATGTGCTTGGTGCGGTCGGCGGCGACTCCGATGAAGATCTCCGGCGAGGAAATGATCTCCCAACCGGCGCTGTGGTGCTCGCCAATCCAGGCCTCATCAAATCCCAGGTAATCGAGCCACTGCACCAACTCCATGTCGCGTTCCAGCGCCAGGGTCGGATTCTCGCCGGCGCGGTGAAATGGGCCCATAAAGATGCCAAACTTCATGCGGTCGGGTAATGCCATTGGGGAGCCTCCTCCTCGTCCGCTGCCTGCGGATGCGTTACGAAGAGCCGGTGCGCGAACGCGACGAAAGCCGCAGCAGCATGGGCGCTTCGTAGAACCCATGGGTTGAAAATGCTAGCCGCATTATATGGGGCGCAGCCGGCGGCGGCAAGCGACGCCCCGGCAGGGCGCGGCTATAATGGATTTGCCACCATCCCACCGCCAATTACGAGGAAAAATCGCATGGCGACCATTACTCAACGGGCCATCGCGCTGGGCAGTCAGAATCAGATCCGCAAAGCGGACAGCCTCGCCCGCGAGTGGGCGATCGCGCACGCCGGCGCGTATCAGGGTCAAGCTCGGCGCGCCTTGGGCGGCTCAGACCCGTTTCGCGAATGGCGCGACGATAACCTGGCGGTTCGTATCGTCAAGCTGATGACCGATTCCTTCAAGCAGGTGCAGATCTGCAGCGTACGGTACCAGCACTCACCCGAATATGAACCCTATGCCGCCTACATCATGACGTACCTTTCGTCCGAACCAGATCAAGCGGGAGGACATTGCATCGCGGTTACTGCGGCGCCCGATGCCTGGCCGGCCATGCAGCTGCCATGGGATGACAAGACGGGACCCGCGAACCTCGATGAGTTGTTCGAAGCCGTTGGCGCTGATCGCTCGCTGCCATCCAATGCCGGGGAAACATCGCAACCAGCAAAAACCATCGCTGACCTGTTCGCCATCCATGACACCGCGGTCGTCCTCACTGAACCGGGGCAGGCCAGCGACGAGTTCCTGGAACTGGCGCGCCGGCATGACGATTGGGCGTCCGTAGTGAACATCAGTGCCGCAGAGCAGTTAGCGATCAGTCACGAACTTCCCGACCACCAACTTCGGGCCTGGGTGCAGGCCAGGATCGCCGTCTTTTCCCGCTACGCGGACTCCGATGGCATCCGCCTGCGTTTCGCGGAAACCGACTCCGAGCAAGCGGCCGCTTTTCTGGACGAAGCGCACGACAGCGCCGTCAACGGTATTGCAAATCGCAATTCCCTGGTCCTGATGCGACTGCTGGAATCCGTTTCATCTATGCTGACCGATTCAATGCTCAAGGATGCCAGGTCTGCCGATAATCCATCGACTGAACCCGCAACGGAGCCGCCAGTCGAGGCAGCAGAACCGGTTGGGGATTCGGCAACCCAGCAGCGGGTCTATCTTCTCGAAGACCAACTCAGCGAGGCTGAAGCCACGATTTCCGAATTGAAGGATCGTCTGGCCAAGTACGAAACAGACGATCCCCACGAGCCGGATGAACTCCCTGATGATGCTCCGGACAATCGCCTTCCGGCGGATCTGGACGTCAACCGCGCGCTGACGGTGATTAGCGCCATCGACAATGATAAGCGGTTTCCCAAACTGCGTTTCCTGACCAGCTGTCTGAAGCCGCTGGAAGACTACGGCAAACCGCGGCCCAACGGCGTGGAGATATTGAAAGCCCTGGACGCCATCAATAAGCTCGCTCAAGCGTGGTACAACACACCATCCGGGCATATCGGGACCTGGAATATGTACTTTGTCGACCTGCCCGGTTGGAAACATGCCGACGACGAATCCGATCACACGATGTCCCTGTTCGGAGAGAAGCGTTCGTTCAGCGACCAGGACAATGCCCGTCAGGTGACCATCACCCGGCATCTCACCTACCAGGGTTCCAGTGGCGGTCTGCAAATTTACTTTGACCGGGACGACATCACCGAGACCTTCATCGTCGGCTACATCGGCGAACACCTGCCCTACGCTACCAGCCGCTCCTGACTCAGCGCTCGCCAACGCTTGGGCACTTCTTATGCGTAACCTCTGGCCTGCGGGTCGTCACGGCAACCGGGGGCGCGCGAAATTCGTGCGCAGTCACGCTTCACGCCAATAGCGTGATAAACGGCTAGCGCCGCTAGACGACGAAACGGGTACGCAATAGGGGGTTGCCCACAGGCAACCCCCGCACCGGTCCATCGACAGTTAGAACCTTGGGCCCGACCTGTTAACCGACCAGAGGCAACCCCTCGTCGGCGCGCACCTCGTTGATGATCTCCAACACCCGTTGCTGCAGGGGCGGGTAGGATAGCTCGAACTCCGTCAGGAGCCGGCTGTTGTCGACCAGGTAGTTGCCGGAGTGCTCCCGGCCGCCGGGGTTGTCGAAGGAAATCTGGGCGTCCGGCAGGTATCCGCGTACGATGTCGGCCAGATCGCCAAGGCTGATCGGCGTGCCGCCGGAGTTGTACACCTGCTGCTCGCTGCTGTCCACCAGCGACACGCGCACGAAGGCCTCGGCAATGTCCTCCACGTGAATGGGCAGACGCATCATTTCCTGGTACGGGAAGCTGACGGGCTCGCCGCGAGCGGGCAGGGTTACGCAGCGCACATGGTCCACGGATCCGCGAACCTTGTCCGGACCGGTGACGTTGGCCGGCCGGATACCGGAGATGGACATGCCGTAGTTCTCGTTGAACATCTTGGCCTGGAACTCGTTGAAAATCTTGTGCGTCGCGTACTGGCTGTCGCCGTAGGTCGCCTCGTCCTCGTTGATCTCGCGGTCGCCAAAGTTGGCCTGCTGCCCGCTGACCGCCACCGAGCTGGCGTAGACGATGCGGTTCACGCCGAGCAGGCGGCCCGCCTCGAAGCAGTTGTCCATGCCGAGGATGTTCAGGCGCATCTGGTGGTGCGGGTTGCCCTCGCCGCCGCCCAGCAGGTAGGCCAGGTTGATGATGCGGTCGGGCTGTGATTCGACGATGGCGCGGGTGACCTGCTCGAAATCCGTGATGTCCACTCTGGAGCTGCGCACTACGCCGGCATCCACGCCGGGGATGTCGGGTAGCGGGTTGATGTCCGTGGCGTACACGTCCTCGCCACGCTCCACCAACTTGCGGACCACGCGTGGGCCGATGAAACCGGAAGCTCCCAAGACCAGAACCGTCATGTCTGCACCTCCAGATGCGTCATAGTCAAACCTGATGCGGCGCTGCCACCGCAGTTGTCGAAAGGAATGCTGATGCCCTGCGTTACCGGCGCACGGCCACGAAGAACAGCCGCCGGAACGGATACAGGGTGACCCCGTCCGGCCGCTTGGGGTACTCGGCGTTCAACCGGCGCCGGTACTCGGCCAGATAGGTTTCTCTTTCGCCGTCTTCCAAGCCGTTGAGAATGGGGCGCAGGCCGGTTCCGGTGACCCATTCGAGCACGGCGTCATCTCCGGTCAATACGTGCTGGTACTCCGTGGTCCAGACATCCAGGTGGCTGGCCTCGGGCGCCAGCAGGTCGTAGTAGAAGTCCGGATCCTGGACCCAGCGGTTCCCCACGGCGGAACGCAATTCGGCTGATCCGACGGGTCCACCACCGTCGCCTCCATTGTCGAGGGTTTCGCGCATGATCTGGTGTGACCGCATGTCCCACGAAAGGGGCGCCTGGATCGCCAGGCAACCTCCTGGCGGCAGCATGCTCCACAGGCGTGGCACCAACTCCTGGTGGTCGGGCACCCACTGGATCACGGCGTTGGAATAGAACACCGACGGCGTTTCAGCCGGTTGCCATCCGGCCAGATCTCCCTGCTCCCAACGGACCCGGCTCGCTCCGGCTCCGTTGCCCGATTCGGCAGCCTGCGCCAGCATCTCGGGGGAGTTATCCATGCCGATGACTTCGGCCTGGGGCCAACGGTCGGCCAGCAGGCGGGTCACATTGCCGCTGCCGCACCCGAGGTCGTAAACCACCTGGGGACGTTCCAACGGGATGCGTCCCATCAGGTCAAGCGCCGGACGCACGCGGTGGTCGGCGAACTTCAGATACTGGCCCGGATCCCACGATTCTCCGGCCAAATCACGCTGGTGGGGGGTTGCTTGCGTCATCTTGAGTTGCTCACTCCCGACTTCAGGCTGAACGTGCGGCGAGTATAGGCACGCGGGATTCGAGCGTCAACCAAGCGGTGTATCCGGTGCCCCTCCGACACCGCGGGATCAGCGTCCTTCCAGCGCCAGGAGTTTTCCGTCCGCCGTGGGTAGGTACAGCGTTCGTCCCGACACGGACGGCGCTGCCGACAGCGGGTGATCGCCGGCGTCGTGCTTCCATTTTGTCTCGCCGGCGCCCACCGACAGGCCGTGGAGAGTCCCGTCGGCCGTGCCCAGTACCAGGGTGTCGCCCGCGATGACGGGCTCGGCGGACACTTCGGCGTCCAGCTGGGCCGACCAGGCCACGGACCCATCGTGGCCGTTGAAGGCAGTTACCCGGGACGCTTCGTTGATCACAAACAGTTTTCCGTCGGCGTAGGCCGGGCTGTATTTGACCTTCCCGCGCGCGGAACCGACCCACAATGAGCCCGTTTGCCGGGGCGGGTCTGAGCGCAAGCGCCAGGCGAAGAAGTTGAACTTGGCCACGTAGGCGAGGCGACTGAAAGGCCGGCTGATCGCGGAGGGATCTACGGCCCAAACCCCGCCGCGGTTGGTGACAAAAAACGCCCGACCGTCGGCGACCACGGGTCCACCGGCCACGGGGGTGCCCGCGTAGAACTCCAGCCGCCGCCGCCCGGTGTCAGGGTCCACCGTGATGAGCCGTTCGCCCAGGGACGTGACCGCGACAACCGACCCGTCGGTCGCGGGATGGGCGACCACCCAGCCGTTGGCGTCGGCGGACCAACGCGGTGTCCCGTTGACGGCGTCCAGGGCTTCGAGCCGCCCGTTGGTGGATCCGATGTACAGCGTTCCGTCGGCCACTATCGGCGAACCCAGAACGATGTTCCCCAGGTCATGCTCCCAGCGCACGTCACCCGTGCTTCGGTCCAGTGCGAGCACGCGATGGTCCCGCGTGCCCAGGTACACCAGGTCTTCGGCCACAGCCGGGGCGCTGTCCGATGGCGAGCCGATGGTGCGTGTCCAGACCAGGTTGCCGTCGTTGGCGTCCAGAGAAACCACAATCCCGTTTTCGGTGGCGAAGAACAGCCGCTCTCCCGCCACGGCCGGAGTTCCCAGCACGGTCCCGGGGGTGTCGATCACCCACCGGATGGAAAAAGGGGGAGCCGGCGCTGATTCCGGCGACCAGCCGGCGCCGCCCAGGTTTCCCCTGACCGAAGCCCAATCGTGGGGGCCGTTCGGAGTTGTGTGCGCGGAGGTCGTCGGCGGTGGAGGATTCAGCAGAGGCCAAAGCTGGTAAGCCCGAACGGACCACAGCGCCAGCAGGAGCAGGATGATCAGGCCAAGAGCCAGCCAAATACGGATATTGCGAAACCGCCAGGCGCTTCGGCTGACGGTCTCGTCGTAGATTCTGGATCGACGCACCGGTCGATTCTGCGTGTTTTGCTGGGACCGGTTACGTGCGTCCGCGCAGCTTGGGATCCAGCACGTCACGGATCGAATCGCCGAACAGGTTGAAGGCGAGCACGGTGATGGTGATGGCCAACCCGGGGAACATGACCATCCACCATCGCGGGAACAACCCGGCCGACACAGTTCCGCCGAGCATGTTGCCCCAGGTGGCGGTGGGCAACGGTACGCCAACTCCGAGGAACCCCAGGGATGCTTCGAGGATGATCACAGACCCCAGGTGCGCGGTTGCCAGCACCAGCCAGGGAGCGACGCACTGAGGAGCGATGTGCCGCACCATAACGCGGGTGCCCGATGCCCCGATGGCCTGGGCGGCGTCCACGTAGGCGTTTTCCTTCACGCTGAGGGTGACCGACCGGACCACTCTCACCGATAACGGTACGCGCGTGATGCTGATCGCGACGATCACCGTCCACACGCCGGCGCCCATCGCCAGCACCAGCAGCATGGCCAGAATGAGCGTTGGGAACGACATCAACAGTTCGAGGAACCGTTGGCTGTACATATCAAATCTGCCGCCGATGTATCCGGTGGCAACACCCCAGGCGGCGCCGAAGAGGTCACCCACCATCACGGCCATGAAGGCGACGAAGAGCGAAACACGCGCGCCGTAGATGATGCGGCTGTACAGGTCACGACCGATATCGTCGGTGCCCAGCCAGTGGCTACTGGTCGGAGCTTCTCGCAACGCGCGGAAATCCGCCTCTAGAATGGGGTCATGGGTGGCAATTACGGGAGCGAAAATAGCAACGGCCAGGATCACGATGATCAGTATTCCGCTGACCGCTCCAACCGGATTTCGCCGGGAGAAACGCGCTATGCCCAGCAGCCATCCATCCCGTCGGGGCTCGGCCTGCGGGTCGAGGATTGCGCCGGTTGGTTCGGCGAGGGTTGGTCGATCTGCCTGTGCCACGGATCTGCTCCTGAACGTGCTTCGGTATTAGCTGTAGCGGATGCGAGGGTCGATCCAGGCGTAAGAGATGTCGACCAGCAGGTTGGTGACGACGAAGATGATCCCGTAGAGCAGCACCAAATTCTGGATCACGACATAGTCACGTTCGAGGAACGCGAACACCAGCGTACGGCCCAGACCGGGAACGCCGAAGGCCTGTTCAACCGCGACCGACCCGCCGATCAGGAAACCCAGTAGAACACCCGACAGGGTTATCACCGGCATGATGGCGTTGCGGAGAGCGTGGCGGGCAATGACCATCCGTTCCGCCAGGCCCTTGGCCCGGGCGGTCCGAATGTAGTCCTCATGAATGGTCTCCAGCAGGGCGGATCGGGCCATTCGCGAAACATAGGCCGCTTGCCCGATACCCAGCACCAGGGCCGGACCCCACACGATCTGAAGGTTTTGCCAGGGGTTCTCCCAGATGTTTATCACCTCCAGTGGCGCCTTCCACTGGAAGCTCAATACAAGCACAAGGACGATCAGAGTGCCCAACCAGAAGTTGGGAATCGCCAGGAACAGGATCGAAAAGAATCTACCGGCGTAGTCAAGCGCGCTGTTCCGTTTCATTGCGGCGATAATGCCGACCGGCAGTCCAACCACCCAGGACAGGATCACTGAGACTATGGCGATCTCCAGGGTAATGGGCCCGCGGCTCTTGATCAGGTCCATCACGGAGCTTGACCGCCAGAAAGACTGCCCCAACTTGAGCGTAACGATATCCTTCAACCAGTCCACGTACTGCAGGTGGATCGGCTTGTCGAGTCCAAGGCTGGCGATGATTCTCTCGCGGTCCTCTTCGCTCATCTGCAGCGTGCCTTCCTCGCCGAACATGACAGTGAGGACATCACCCGGCAGAATTCGCATCACCAGGAAGATGATAATGGTCAACCCGATCAAAGCGGGAATAGCCAACAACACCCGGCGCAGGATGTATTTGTGCATGGACTTTGGCCTCGGTGATGTTACGGGAGCGGCAATTGCTGCCGGTGGTCATCGGGGCGGGAGTTTACCCGCCCCGACATGATACAGCGTCGTCCGATTATTGGGCTTGGCACTCGGCGTCCAGCCACACGGTGTCCATGCGGTCAAGGTTGTGGACCAGGGCGCCGTTCTTGCCCTCGATGCCGTGGACGCAGGTGCGCCATGCGGCGAGGGTGCGGTTGTACCAGAACTCGATGGTTGGCGGGTCATTGTCCAATATGCGGGCGGCCTGCTGGACCAGTTCGTAGCGCTTTTCTGCGTCCGCTTCCACGTCGACCTGGTCCATTATCGCGTCAAATTCGGCATTGCAATAGTTGGAGTGGTTCTCGCCGCCGCCGCAGCGGTACCAGCTGTTGAGGTATGCCGACGGGTCTATGAACGGCGAAGCGATGGCGCCCACGGTGATGTCGAAGTTGCGGTTGGCGAGTTCTTCGAACCACACTGCGAATGGGGCAGCGCGCAGTTCCGACTCGATACCAAGGATCCGGTTGAATTCCAACTGGGCGACCTGGGCCGCCGCTTCGCGGTAGGGACCGGCGCGCCAGAGCAGGTCAACGTTCTGGATGCCATCGGCGTATCCGGCTTCTTCCATCAGGCGCTTGGCTTCGGCCTCCGCGGCCGGACGGTCGAAGATCAGGCGAGCATCAACCTCTTCCTGCGGAAGCTGGAAAGCCTGCTCGGGGAAGGTCCAACCGGTGCCGCCCTTGTAGCCAAACAACCACTCGCCGCCGACTTCGTGGAGGGCGTCGCGGTCGATGGCGAGCCACATTGCGCGCCGGACCCGAGCGTCGTTCCAGGGTTCGCGGTCGGTGTTGAACCAGATGGCGAAGTAGGAATAGGACGAGAAGGGTTGGCCTTCAAACTTGTCCTTGAAATCGTCGTCGTTCTGCATCAGTTCGTAGGCCGCCGGGTCAACGGTCTGAGCAAAGTCAACGTTGCCGGCGAGGAGCGCGGCTGAGCGATTGGTGGGGGAGCCCAGCGGGAAGGTCCAGACTTCGTCGAGGTACGGCAGGCCCTCGTTCCAATAGTCCGGGAACCGCTCATTCTTCCAGACCTCTCCCTCCTGGTGGTCCAGGAAGCGGAAGGCGCCGGTGCCGGGAGCGTTTTGGCCATTGAGCTTGAGGTCGTAGCTGTTGGCGTCAAGGAACGCCCTCGGGAAAACCCCGTGCCATTCCAGGGCGAACGCGTTGAGACCGTAATTCAGCGGCGGGGCCTTGGTGAAGGTGAATTGCACCGTCTGCGGATCCACCACTTCCACGGAAGGGCCGAACGGGTCATAGAGACCCTTGCGGGCGCTCACGACGCCGGCCGGTGGATCCAGGACGCGCTCCCACGAAGCCGCCACGTCGTCCGCGGTCATGATGGTGCCGTCATGGAACATGACCCCCTCGCGCAGAGGGAAGGTCCAGATCGCGCCGTCCTCGGATACGTCCCAGGTGGTTGCCAGGTCCGCGATGATGGTCTTGCCGGCGTCCAGGGGGTTGTAGCGCAGCAACCCGTTCAGCAGCATCATCTGCTTGAACGAGTTGGACACGCTGGAGACCTGCATCAGGTCATAATGCGAAGGGTCGCCGTAGCCGCCACGCCGCAGGATCCCGCCGTACTCGGCGTCGGCGTACGCGTCTTTCGTCACGGGGTTTTCTACAACCTCGGTGGGAAGGGAGGCGGGAAGCGGGGTGGGCGTTGCTTCCGGCGCGGATGACTGAGGCTGCTGTACGGGTTGGCTGCCGCTCCCCTGGTCGCCAGACTGACTCCCGGCGGGTGCGACGGCCTCCGGCTCTTCTGCGCCGCCACAGGCCACAACGGCCAGCATGGAAATCGCCAGCAAAGCGGCGATCACTGAGATCGGCGACAAAATAAAACGACGCTGCATCAATGTACTCCTGTCTAAAGACCTTCCCGCGAGGAAGGCGTTTCGGCGGTTCAGGCCGGCAGCATTGACATCAAATACTGACGATCATCTAATATATTTTCGCGTAATGATAACGGATTCCGGCGACAATGCGGTCAGCGCGGTTTCCACCCGATTACGCGGGACGGATTTTAGGTTTCGCTATCACCTCTGTCAATACTTCGGGTCAGGTACGATTACTATTCCGGCAGACACGGCCCGTCAACGGCCTTGTGCTATACTGCCGCCGTTGCCCGATATGACCAGATTCATACGGAGTCGCCCCATGGTTTCGCCCCTAGTCGCTACCCCCAATCCGTTCCGTGGAGTGGTTGTCAACACCGCCGAACTGCCGCCCGATCCCGCCGAATTCGCCGAGCGTTTGGATGCCTCGATAGCAGAGTGGCGTGACGCAGGTTACGAAGTGGCCTGGGTGGATATCCCCATCGGCCTGGCCTCGCATGTGCCGGTAGCCGTGCAGCGCGGATTCGGGTACCACCATGCGGACGACGACGGGATTACGGCGACCCTGTCCCTGATCCCCGGCTCGTTCATTCCACCCTATGCAACCCACTATGTGGGAGCCGGAGGCGTGGTGGTGAACGACCGGGACGAATTGCTGGTCGTGTGCGAACGCTACCGCATCGACAATCGCCCGCCCTTCTACAAGTTGCCCGGCGGAGCCCTGGAACCGGGAGAGAACATCG
Organism: SAR202 cluster bacterium bin87; assembly: GCA_002238825.1. Taxonomy (GTDB): domain Bacteria; phylum Chloroflexota; class Dehalococcoidia; order Lucifugimonadales; family UBA3495; genus Bin87. The sequence goes on from MPNC01000001.1 coordinate 478,856, forward strand.
TCGACTCCATCGTCCGTGAGGTCTTCGAGGAAACCGGAATCGAGGCCGAGTTTCAGGCATTGGCCTGTTTTCGTCACTGGCACGGTTATCGTTACGGCAAGTCCGACATTTACTTCGTTTGCCGACTGAGAGCGCTGACCGAGCAGATCAAGATGGGCGAAAAGGAGATCGAGGAGTGCCTCTGGATGCCGGTCAAGGACTTCATGGCGGATGACGACATCAGCCCCTTCAACAAGGGCATCGTCCGTTCCGCCCTTGAAAGCGACGGCGTCGTGCGGGCCGACATGCCCGGCATGCCCCATGACCCCACGCGGGAATATTTTCTGCCCAACTTCATCCGGGACTAGACGTCGTTCGCGTGTCACTCGTGACCCTGGCGCGTCCGCCGGCACGTTTCCCTTTTCGTCACCGCTGACCACTGGAGGAACCCCATGACCACTACCGCAAAACCCGATCAGCAATACCGTGTCATCGGCACCCGTCCCGTCCGGCACGACGGCGTGGACAAGGTGACCGGCGCGGCCCGGTACGGCGCCGATATCAACCTTCCTGGAATGCTTCACGCCAAGGTGCTCCGCAGCCCGTACTCGCACGCGCGCATCCGCAGTATTGACACCAGCCGGGCCGAAGCGCTGCCCGGCGTTGTGGCGGTGGCAACCTCCGCCGATTTTCCCATCATTGAAGACCGTATCCTCGACTTCGCCGAGGTCCAGGGGAACGCCCGCATGATCGCCGAGAACATGTTGGCCAAGGACAAGGCGCTGTACGCCGGCCACGCGGTTGCGGCAATCTGCGCCACCAGCGCCCACATCGCGCAGGAAGCCCTTGCGCTGGTCGATGTGGACTACGAAGTGTTGCCCACCGTGCTCACGTGGCGTGAGGCCATGGCCGACGACGCGACGCTGCTCCATGACGACATGACCACCTACTTCAGGCAGGAACGCTTCGCCCGCGGCGATGACACCGGGGTGAAGAGCAACGTTGCCGGTCACATCCAGCACAAGATTGGCGATGTAGACCAGGGGTTCGGTGAAGCGGACATCGTAATCGAGCGGGAGTTTGAAACCCAAACCGTTCATCAGGGTTACATCGAGCCCCACGTCTCCACGGCCATGTGGTCGGCCGACGGCCGGGTGACGGTTTGGACCAGCACCCAGGGCCTGTTCAACATTCGATCCCAGACCGCCGCGATCATAGGCGTGCCGGAATCCCAGGTGAAGGTAGTGCCCATGGAGATCGGCGGCGGGTTCGGCGCCAAGGCCATCGCGTACCTGGACCCGGTAGCCGCAGTGCTGTCGCGCAAGACCGGGCGACCGGTCAAGGTGGCGATGGACCGCACCGAGGTATTCGTGGGCAGCGGCCCCGCGTCGGCCACCTTCATGCGCTGCAAGATGGGCGTCAAGAACGATGGGACCATGGTGGCGGGCCAGCTCTACATGGTCTATGAAGCGGGCGCCTTCCCCGGCTCGCCGGTGGGCGGCGGCGCGCTGACCGGGTTCGGCCCTTACAAAATGGACCACATGCTGGTCGACGGCCTGGACGTCGTATGCAACAAGCAGAAGGTCCAGGCCTATCGCGCTCCGGGCCAGCCTCAGGTCGCCTTCGCCGTCGAGGCCGTGGTGGATGAGTTGGCCGAGATGCTGGGCATCGAGCCCATGCAGTTCCGCCTGCAAAACGCCGTCCAGGAGGGCGACCGCATGCCCAACGGCGTGCCGCACCGGGTGTTCGGTTGCATCGAGATGGAAGAGGCAATGGTCAATAGTGACCACTTCAAGGCTCCGCTGGACGGCCCCAACCAGGGACGTGGCATTGCTGTCGGGTTCCGCTGGCAAGCCGGTCAAGCTTCGTCTGCCACCATCAACGTCAATGCCGACGGCACCCTGAACCTGATCACCGGGTCGGTGGACATCGGGGGCACGCGTACCGCCGTCGCCATGCAGGTGGCTGAAACCCTGGGAATTGACGTGGACCGCATTGCGCCCACGGTGGTTGACACCGACACGGTAGGCTGGACTGCGACGACCGGCGGCAGCCGGATTGCCTTTGACACTGGCCTGGCCGCCATCGCGGCATCCGAAGACCTGCGTGACCAGATGGCCCAACGGTGCGCCCTGGTATGGGAGGTCGAGCCCGACAACGTTGAATTTGCCGACGGGGTGTTCACCTGCACCAGCACCGAAGAGCGCATGACCATGGCCGAGGTGGCGAACCGCATGATGCGGACCGGCGGGCCGCTGACCGCATCGGCGTCCGCGACCTCAACCGGAGTTGGTCCGGTTATCGCCGGCAACATCATCGACGTTGAGGTCGATCCGGATACCGGCAAGGTGGACATCCTGCGCTGCACGGCGTTCATCGACTCCGGAACCTCGGTGCACCCGAGCTACGTGGAGGGCCAGATGCAGGGCGGAACCGTGCAGGGCCTCGGCTGGGCGATGTCAGAGGACTACACCTACGCGGACGACGGACGGATGCTGAACTCCAGTTTCCTGGACTACCGCATGCCGACCGCGCTGGACCTTCCCATGATTGACACCGTGGTCGTGGAAGTGCCCAACCCGCGTCATCCGTACGGTTTGCGCGGCGTGGGCGAAGCCCCGCTTATTCCGCCGCTGGCCGCGCTGCACAACGCGATCTATCACGCGGTCGGAGTTCGGGTGAACAAGCTCCCCATGTCGCCGACGGCGGTGTTGGAAGCGCTGCAGGAAGCGGACGGCCAGTAGACGCCCGCCTCGCTTCGCGAACCCAAAAGGGGCCGGTTTTACACCGGCCCCTTGTAATTTAAACGCGCGTCGACCCTACTACTCGCGTGCGGTTAATACTTCGGTCAGCATGAGAAAGTTGGCCTGGAGCTCGGGCGCCAGGGTAGTTCCGCCCCGTGACAGGAGCAACAGCAATCGCACCTGGGCCGCGAGATCCGCAGCAAGCTTGCGCTTGGCTTCTGCCACGGTGTCGGCCGCGATCGGCACTCTGAGGCCGTGAAGCGGCAGCGCGTGACGCGACTCGCCACACCAGTACTGGTCGAGGCTGTCGATGATGACCACCGGAATGTCTTTCGAAACCACAAAGGGCGCTTCCGGAGGACTGTCGGCGGGAGTCAGAACGTCGGCGAACGCCCGGGTCACGTCGCTGTGATTGATGTGGAACGTCGCGGCGTTGGGCTGGCTGGTCGACGTGTTTTGCCACGACCAACCGTCCGGCATCGCGGTGTTGTGGTTCGGCGTGACGCTGACGGGAAGCGAGATGTCCTCGGCCAGTGGCCGACCGTCCGTCTGGTCGTCCGCAGGGTCACGCAACCCGTAGCGGGGCTCGGCGACGTCTTCCGGTTGCTCGGGAGTAGTCATCCAGACCTCCGCACCATCAGTGGCCGTGACCGTCGCCGTCGATTTCCCAGGCAGCGTACACCTGCTCGGGCAGGGGGATGGGACCCACGGCTTCCTCGTACTCGCGGACGTGCTTGGCGGACAGGACGGCGATGGCCTTCATCATCTGGGGGCTGACCTTGATCCGCGCCCTCAGGATGGGTTCGCGTTCCTCAACCTGCTCGCCGAAAAACAGCACCGCCGAGTACAGGCTGCTGAAGATGTGGAAAGAGTCGCTGTAGAACGTGATCGGATCCAGCGGGCTGGGTCCTTCTGCTGCAGCCGGCGCTGGGGCGGCGGCCGTGTTGACGTTCAACGCCGGGACGTCGCCCGGGTTGACGTAACTTTCCTCCTGGGGCGGCTTGTCCTCGGGCGGCACGTAAGGACGTTGGATGATGGGCATGATACCTCCGTCCCTGTCCGCGGCATGGACGCGGCAGGTTGATGCGGCGATTGGCCGCCATTATAGCGAGTCTGGCGGCGGGTTGCTGACGATCAGCCGTCCGGTTGGGACAGGCCGTCGATGAATTCCAGGCCAGGCAGTTTCCCCAGCTCCCGGGGTGGCATCTTTACCTTGGCCGACCGGCTGCCGGCGCCGAGGATGATGTAGTCCATCTCCAGCAGGCGCTGGTCGGCGTAGACGGGGAGATCGTCCGGCAAGGCGAGGATGGTGACGCCGCCGATCATCATGCCCGTCAACTCCTGGGTCTCCTCGGCGGAGGCGAAGGAGGCGCGGGACACCCCCATGAGGCGGCGCACGCACCGGTTGACATCTAGGCGGTCACAGGCGCGCACAACGCATGCCGAATAGGCTGCGGCGCCGCGTTTGCTCGCCACGATGATGGTGTTGGCAGAGTGTGGCAGGTCGTAGCCGTACTGGGCGCAAAAATCCGCGGTGTCCCCGTACTGCGGGTCAATGGATATCCATTCCCAATCGGCAATCCCCAACTCGGTGAGGGCTGTACGGACACGGGTTTCCAGGGCGTCGGTGTCGTTGACTGCTGCCATGGCGCTTATCCGAAACTCAGCGTGGCGTCGGAAAGGCTCACCAGTTCGTCGCGCTGGTTCACGCCTTTGATCCGGCACTGGACTTTCCGCTGGCCGTACAGGTTGCCGCCCGTTCCGGTAACCTCGCCGGAGAAGGTCACCACGTCGCCGGCTCGGAAGGGAGTGATGGCCCGCATCACCAGGTTGCCACCGTTGTACAGGGCTTCAGGGGGGGCATTGAGGCCGATGAACCGGTCGACGTAGGACATGGTCGCCGGTCCGGCGTTGACCGCGCCGCCGAAAATGTTCTGGCGGGCGAATTCTTCGTCAGTGTGGATGTTGCTTTCACTGGGGCGGCCGGCAAGCCGTTGGGCGTTTTTGCGCAGAATGTTCTCGGTGGTCTCGCCCACGGACAGGGTGCGCGGCAGCGGCGCCCCCACCAGAGAGCTCTCCCAGGTCAGGTACTGCGCCGGGTCGGGGATGGCAGCAACATCGGCGGCGGGAGCGGAACCGGTCGATATCTCCGGAACGGATCGTTGGCCTGCGGAGTATTCGAATATGCAGGTGTAATCGTAGCTGGCCACCACCGCGCCGGCCTCGTCAAAGGCTGATACGCGGAACGTCACAAACTTGCTCCCCCGGCGTTCGTACTTTTGGTACACCCGTCGGGTGCCGGTGAGCGTTTCGCCGGACCTCACCGGCCGATACCAGCGCATCTCGCACTTGGCAAAAGGGGTCTGACGGCGGTTGGTCTGGGAACGCTCCTGGGCCACAAACCCGTTGGCTTCGGCAATCTCGTCACGGAGCAAAGGCGCGTAGGTCAACGCCATGGTCGGCATTGCCATGATCGGCCCGGGATCCTGCCCCGGGGCCGGCATGGAATACCGCGGGTCGGGATTTTGGGAGCATGCGGCGTATTCGGCGACGTTTTCGGCTGACAGAGTCACCCGCGTTTCCGCGCCGGACTGGCCGGTGCGTACGGCGTCGTAGGTCCAAAGACGTTCGGCTGCGGTGGCGTTCGTTTGGGTCATGTTGGCTGCCTCCTGGAGTCTGCGGGGATTATAACCCGCCGGCATGGGGCGGCTCCAAACGTTCGAACCATTTTCCCGCCAGTCTAGGCGGGTTTACGCCCCACGAACAGGTTTCCGCCGAAACCGCCTTCGTATGCGTTGGTAGGTACGTATTCCGCTTGCAATCCGACATCGGTTAACGCTTCCAGCCACAGCGATTTGGGGAACAGGCCGCTGGTATGGCGGTCGATCTCGACCTGGATGTCACCATCTCGGTTGATGATGAACACGAACACGGACTCCACCGTGGTGGCATCGGGTGACGGCTGCGCGACGTATTCGATGAACGTCACGTTGCTCTCTTCGGTCGCGCGAGTCCAGTCGACCACCCGAGAACCGGCGAATGTGTCCCGCAGGCAATCGGGAGCCAGCAAGACCAGCCCGCCGGGGACCAGATGCGTCCGCGCCGTTTCGACGGCCGCCCGCAGGTCCGCCTCAGTCACCATGTAGTTCACCGCGTCGTGAATGGTGACCACGTCAAAGGTGCGCCCCAGGCGTATGGTGCGCATGTCCCCGAGGTGATGGATGGTCTCCGGGTTCAGCTTCTTCGAAATGTCCAACATCTGTGAGGATATATCCACGGCCTCAGTGGCGAAATAGCGGGTGAAGTGCGACAGCAGGTGGCCACCCCCGCAGCCCAGGTCCAACAATCCGGGTCGCGGGTCCCACGCCGGCTGGTTCCCCGTCCACCCGAACTCGGACCAGATCAGATCTCGCCACTCCGCGGCTTCGACCCTGTACTCCTCGGGCGGGCTGATGACGGGCCAAAGATGGGCCAGATCGTGGTAGAGGCGCAGGGTCACGGCGAGTTCAGGCCGCCTTCGCGGTGAGGCCATAAGTGTCCACGTACAGAAATTCCCGGATCCGGCCCAGGGTCGATCCCGACGCCGGTGGGTTGTTGTATATCCAACGTTCCAGATTGCTGATGATCACGCCGGGCTCCAGCTCGATGGCCGGGCGGCCCAATCGCTCCCACCGGGCGATCATGCGCGGAGCGTCTGCCGGGACCGCAAAGTGTGAATTGGACAATATCGCAGAGTAGGTGCTCATCGTTAGACCTCATGTTCGAATTACGAACAAGTGTACGACGTCCAGCGGATGAGCGCAAGTGGTAATGGCGATGCGTCAGAAGCGGGTTACTCCGTCAATAATCGGTCAAGCCAGGAGTCGATCAGGTCGACACCGCGGGCTCCCGCGCTGACATGGGCGATACGGCCCTGCTTGTCGATGAACACGTAGCTGGGCACGCCCCTGATACCGTATGCCGCGGCCAGTTGCGCGCTCTCGTCAAACACGTTCGGGAAGGTCAGTTGATTACGTTCCACGAATGCGATCGTGGCTGCCTCAGTGGTATTGAACTGCGAAACCCCGATGACGTCGACGCCGGCAGCATCCAGTTTGTCCCGGTAGAGGGACGCTACGGCGGGCAACTCCCGCCCACAGTGGGGTCACCAGGGCGCCCAGAATGCCAGGAGCGTGGGCGAACCGTAGGCGTCCGGCAGGGAAAACTCCGAACCGTCCAGCATCTGCGCGTTGAACGGTATCGCCGGCTGTCGGTCTTCGGTTGTGGCCTTGGTGGGCGTCGGCCAGGGCGTGTAGGTCGGTTGGGGCCGCGGTGTATACGTAGGCGCCGGCGTGTCGGTGGGAGGGACCGCGGTCGCCGTGGGAGTGGGAGCAGGCGGAGCCGTGGGATCCGCGGTCGGCAGCAGCGCTTCAACGGTGGCGCCGTAATCACCAGCCGGATTTTCGGCTGGCGTCCGGTTGCACCCAATCAAGGTGGCGCATACGGCTACAAGGATTGCGACCAGAACGAGATGATGCAGCGCCTGGTTGTTGGTTCGGCCCAGGATTGCGGGAGTGATGTGCATCCGGCGGTTCATGGCGCATCTACCCTAGCATATTTTGCGCGAGGCGGCACCGTGCGCCTTCGAACCGTAACTGTTCAGAGTTGCTGGGGAGGTGTCATTGCGAGCGCAGCGCGGCAATCTCGTTGATGCCGGGGGGTCCTTCAGGGCAGACGTTGCTGCTGCGATATCGAGATTGCCACGGCGCAAGCGCCTCGCAATGACAACCTCCTGAAATCTGAACAGTTACTGCGAACCCGCAGGGCCTTTCGAAAGTCGTTGCGAAGAGCGGATCGAGGTGGCAATCCCGTCGCTGCAACCAGGCTTTCCCGTATGGGTCATATTCGCGAAGCGAGATTGCCGCGCTGCGCTCGCATTGGCCAAAGCTGCTTTGGAACGGCCCTGTCGAAATCGTCGGCGGGAGCGGGCGGGTTGGCTCGCGGAACGCGCCCGGTTGAGCGCCTCTCGGCCCGGTCGTTCGCGGGCGATCTCCTGCGGTGCGATATACTACGGTGCAAACTTGGTTATCCGCCGTTCCCGCGGATTTCGTGCCCCTGCATCGGGGGATGCAGACCGGGAGCGGTGCCGCCGATGCAGGAGCTCCCAGTGGTTATATCGAACGAGGACGACACCATCCGCGAACGCACGGAGGCCTGGCGGCAACAGGCCAATTCTGCCCCAAAACGCAAGGGCGCTTACAAGACCCTGAGCCAGCTACCGGTCGAACCGCTCTACGGCCCCGCGGACCTGGCCGATACCGAATACCTGGCCGACATCGGATTGCCGGGTGAGTATCCCTATCTTCGGGGAGTGCACCCCGCGGGGTACCGGTCCCGCCTGTGGACGATGCGGATGTTCGCCGGATTCGGGCAACCCGCCGAAACCAACGAGCGTTTCCGGTTCCTGATGGACCAGGGCGAGACCGGCCTGAGCGTGGCCTTCGATATGCCGACGCTGTACGGCTACGACCATGACGATGAGCCCGCTCGCGGCGAATTCGGAAAGTGCGGAGTGGCCGTGTCGTGCCTGGAAGACATGCAAACCGTCTTCGACGGCATTCCGCTGGACCAGGTCACGACTTCCATGACCATCAACAGCCCCGCCGCGATTATCTGGGCAATGTACATCGCCGCCGCGGAACGGCAGGGAGCGTCCATAGATTCGCTGGGCGGAACGCTACAGAACGACATCCTCAAAGAGTACATGGCGCAAAACGAGTACATCTTCCCGCCGAATCCCTCGATGCGCCTGGTGGTTGATACCGTGGAATTCGCCACCGACCGCATGCCCCGTTTCAACCCGATCAGCATCAGCGGGTACCACATCCGGGAGGCGGGCAGCAACGCGGTGCAGGAGTTGGCGTTCACGCTGGCGGACGGGTTTGAGTACGTGCGCCACTGTGTCGAACGGGGCATGGCCGTGGACGACTTCGCTCCACGGCTGAGTTTCTTTTTCAACGTGCACAACGACTTCTTCGAGGAGATCGCCAAATTCCGGTCGGCGCGCCGGATCTGGGCCCGCGAGATGAAGGAAACCTTCGGCGCCGAATCGGAACGCTCCGCGTGGATGCGGTTCCACGCGCAGACCTCGGGGGCGTCCCTGACGGCGCAACAACCCGACAACAACGTGGTGCGCGTCTCCCTCCAGGCCCTGGCCGCGGTTCTGGGCGGATGCCAATCCCTGCACACCAACAGCAAGGACGAGGCCTGGGCTCTGCCGTCGGCCGACGCCGCCCTGCAGGCTCTCCGCACTCAGCAGATCATTGCACACGAAACGGGCGTCACCGATACCGTCGACCCCCTGGGCGGCAGCTATTTCGTAGAGGCCCTCACCAACCAGGTGGAGGCCCGCGCCTACGAGTATTTCGAGCAGATTGACCGGCAGGGCGGGGTTATCCCAGCGCTGGAGTCGGGCTATTTCCAGCGGGAAATCGCCGACGCGGCCTACATCTACCAGCAGGAAGAAGATCGCCGGGAGCGCATCACTGTCGGCGTCAACGAATACGTGGACGCGGAGGAGAGCCTGTCCATTCCGATCCTGCGCGTCGACGAGGCCGGCGAGCAGCGGCACGTCGCCCATCTGGACGAGGTCAGGCGCCGGCGCGATGATCGTGAGGTCGCCTCGCGGCTCCGCGACCTGGAGTCGGCGGCCCGGCGATCCGGAAGCGATGCCAACCTGATGTACCCGCTGATCGAAGCCGTGAAGGCCGATGCCACGTTGGGCGAGATGATGGGCGTTTTCCGCGAGGTGTTCGGCGAATACCAGCCCACGTGGGGTTTCTAGATACCCGCGCGGTCACAGCGACCGATTGGCGAAAAGTCGAGGGGGCGGGTCTGAAAACCCGCCCCCCTCTTTCACTGCGTGCTCAGGCTTGGGCTGTTACGCGGTTGCCTCCGCCTTGGCCTGCTTGGCGATGTCGATCACCCGCTGCTCGATGTTCTGGGGCACCTGTTCATAGTGGTCGAATTCGAACCGGTAGGAGCCGCGTCCGCCCGTCATCGACCGCAGGTCCTGGGAGTACCGCTGAACCTCGGACTGCGGCACCTCGGCCTCGATCACGGTGTAGCGGGCCTCCGGGACCATGCCCAGGATGCGGCCGCGCTTGCTGTTGATGTCGCTGATGATGTCACCGGTGTAGGTTTCTGGGACCGTGACGTATAGCCTGACGATGGGCTCCAGCAGCACCGGAGACGCCTTGGTCATGCCCTGGCGGAGAGCCTGGCTGCCCGCGATCTCGAAGGCGATGGGCTTGCCGTCGACCGGGTGCGTGCTGCCGTCGTATATGATCGCTTTGAGGTCGACGACGGGGAAACCGGCGAGCACCCCTTCTTTCAGGGTGTTCACCACGCCTTTCTCTACCGCTGGGATGAGTTCGCGCGGCACCCGTCCGCCCGTGACCTCATTGCCGAACTCGAAGCCTTCGTCGCGAATCTTGGGTTCTAACCGCAGCAGCACATGGCCGTACTGACCACTGCCGCCGGTCTGCTTCTTGTGGCGGTACTCGGAATTGGTGATCTGCGTGATGGTTTCCCGATAAGGGACGACGGGCAGTTTGACGTTCAGGCTGGCGCCGAACTTCCGCTTGATGCGGTCCAGTGCCACTTCGATCTGCACCTCGCCCAATCCCGTCAACAGGCTCTCGCTGGTTTCCGGATTGCGGGTGAACTGCAGGCTGGGGTCATCCTCGACGATTCGCGCCAACGAGGTCGACATCTTGTCCAGGTCGGCCTGGGTGGCGGGTACGATGGCCAGCGAATAGAAACCCTTGGGGAATTCTATTCCGGGCAGGGTAACCCGGGCGTCGCTGGCGGCGAGGGTGTCGCCGGTCAGGGTTGAACCCAGCTTGCCGATGGCGCCGATATCGCCGGCTACCACTTCAGCCACGTTCTCCTGGCTGTTGCCCTGCGGAAAATAGGCCTGTCCCAGCCGTTCGGACTGGTTCCGCGTCACGTTGTAGATTTCGCCGTTGGATTTAATCGACCCGCGGTACACGCGGAACATCGACAATTTTCCGACGAACGGATCCGACGTGGTCTTGAACACCACCGCCGCGACGGGACCGGCTTCGTCAGCGTCAACCGAATCGTCTCCCGATGTTTGTGGAGCGTCGGCCGGCGCCGGCAGGAAGTCGCGGATAACCTGCGCCAATTCGTCGAGACCGATGTTCTGCGTAGCCGAGGTAACGAGTATGGGGATGAGGTCACCGTTAAGCACGGCCTGGCGAGCGCCGGCGGTCACTTCCGCGGCGGTGATCTCCTCGCCTTCCAGGTACTTGTCGGCCAGGGAGTCGTCCGACTCGGCCACCGCCTCGATGAGCCGCTCGCGGGCGCTGTCGAAGTCGCCGATGACGTCGGCGGGAATGTCCGACGGCGGGTCGATTACGCTGACCAGGCCGGTGAAGTCCTGCGCCTCGCCGATGGGCAGCTGGAACGGAACGCAGCGGCTCCCGAAAATGTCCTGAAGCTCCTGAACATTGCGTTCGAAGTTGGCGTTCTCGCGATCCATCTTGTTCAGGACGAAAGCCACCGGGAGTCCGCGTTCCTGTGCCATGGACCAGCCGCGTTCGGTGCCGACGTCGACGCCGGTGGGAGCGGCCACGAGGATTACGGCAGACTCGACCACTCGCATCGCGGCCACGGCTTCGCCGAGAAACTCGTCGTAGCCAGGGGTGTCCAGCATGTTGATCTTGTTGTCGCCATCGCTGATCCGCAGCAGGCTGGTCTGGACGCTGGAAGACCGCTTGGTTTCCTCCGGCTCGTAGTCCGAAGCGGTGTTGCCGTCTTCCACTCTGCCGATGCGATTGATCACTTTAGCGTTGAACAACATGGTCTCGGCGAGGGTGGTCTTGCCCGCCCCGCTGTGGGAGATCAAAGCGACATTACGGATGGTACTGGCGGATACGGCCATAGTGGTTCCCCTTTTGTCCCAGAAATAGGATGCAATTAGCGGATTGTAGCGAAATTATGTCGCCCGTTGCAACCGAAGGGCAGCGCGGATAGAATAGTAGGCCAGCGACCGGTAGTGAGCCGCCCCCCGGCGACTCCTCCCTTTGGGGCCGGCCGCTCCTTTTTTGCTCTGATCCGAGGGGCTACCGGTGCGATTTCGGACGGCTCGCGGGGGAATATCCTGGGTCTTCGGGAAGGTCATCGAGCCGTGCCGCGGCTGAGGCCAACGCATCGCAGCGCTCGTTGTCCGGGTTCCCGCTGTGTCCGCGCACCCACTTGAAGTCGGTGGGATGCCGTTCCAGCAAGTCCAGCAGGCGTTCCCAGAGGTCGGGGTTAACCGCCGCCTCGCGTTTATTGCGCATCCAACCGTTGCTGCGCCACTTCGCTGCCCAGCCCTTGCTGACGGCGTCGACCAGGTAGCGGGAGTCGGAGAACAGCGTGACCTGGCACGGCTTGGTGAGGGCCTCCAGCCCGACGATCGCCGCCAACAGCTCCATTCGGTTGTTGGTGGTCAGCGAGTAGCCGCCTGAAAGTTCCTTGCGTCGCCCGCGATGGTCCAGGATCACTCCGTAGCCGCCGGGTCCCGGGTTGCCCAGGCAGGCGCCGTCGGTGTGGATGGTGACCTCGGTTGTCATCGAGCGTCGGGTGCCCCACGGAGCGTCAGGCTGCGGGGTGTCGCGCGACCTGCCTCATGACGGCGCGCGTGAGCCCAACGCACTTGTGACTCACCTTGGCAGCCCACTCGTCCTGAGCAGCGGCTTTCCACGCGTCGGATTCAAGCACCGACGGGTCTTCGATCTGGTATACGGCGACGTACTTGGGGAAGCCGTCCGCGTTGGTGGCCTCCACGCGGTAGCGCCGCGCTCCCGCGACCCCGTCGACTGCGCACAAGCCGGGCAGATGGACGGTGTCATACAGGCGGTTGAATTCGTCCTCCGCGTCGGCAGGAATGTCGGTGCGGACGACGAAGATATGGGCGGCCTCAGCGGTTGGATCTCCGGCGTCGGATATCCGCTTCAGCATCGTGTGGGTGCGGTTCGTAGCGTGGGGGCGGATCTTGGTGGCCCAATCGCCCTTCTCGCCCTCGATGCGCCAGCCCTCCGAGTACGGAACCCCGGGTTCGTCGATTCCGTAGAGTGCGGCGTAGCGGGCGAACTGCGCCGCGTTAGTGGATTCGAGCTGGTAGCGGTTGCATGTGTGAACGCCGGGAGCCTGGCACAGGTACTTTGCGTGCTCCGTGTCGTACACCCGGTTGAACTCGGCCTCCCAGTCGGAGGGAATATCCATCTGGACGAAGTACGCGTAATCGGCTGGCATTTCATCACCTCCGTGTTGCGGCTCAAATGCGGCTCAAAATCAAATAGGTACGTCGAATCAGTAAGTCAGCGCGTCCGCCGTGCCGTCGGGAAGCTCCACAGCCAGGGCCTGCAGCGTGTGCGCCAGGCCGTGGTAGTAGGCGACCACCACCAGCAAGTCGACGATCCCCGCGTCGCCGATGATCGCCCGCAACGCCTCGAACGACGCGTCCGAAACACGGTGGTGACGCAGAAGCTCGATGACAAAACCGGACACGGCTGCATCGTCGCCCGACAGTCCGTTGGGCGCGCGGTATTCGTGTATGGCGGCGATCTCGGCGTCGGTCAGCCCGGCGTTGCGCGCGGCGGGTTGGTTCACTGTCCAGACGTAGTGGCCGGAGGCCTCGCGAGCCGCGGTCAGCACGGCAACCGCCTTGACCCGTGGGTCCAGCGGCGTCTGGAAGCGGACGTATCCGCCGAGGTGCGCGAAGTTGCTCGCTGCCTGCGGGTTGTTCAGGATTGCCGCGTAGTTGCGCTGCACTCCGCCTCGTGAAGTTTCGATATCGTCCCAAACCGCCTGTCCTGCGGCGTCCATATTTTCCCTGGTGGCAAAAGGTACCCGAGCCATGTGATGGCCTCCTAGTTCGTTTCGTGATTAGAAATGCCGGCGGCGATTGACAACCGCCGCCGGCCAAAGGACCTCTCCGTGTAACCGCGCCCTACTCGCCGTTAGTTCCCCAGAGCTCTTCCAGGATGGCGCCGGGCGACATGGGCAGGTTGTCCATGCGAATGCCGATAGCGTCGTGGATGGCATTGGCGATGGCGGCCATGGGAGGAACGATGGGTACCTCGCCCACCCCGCGCACACCGTAGGGATGCCCCGGGTTGGCCTTTTCCACGATGACCGTGTCGATCATCGGCAGGTCCAGGCTGGTCGGCATTCGGTAGTCCAGGAAGCTTGAGTTGACCATGTCGCCGGAGTCGTTCATGAAGTACTCTTCGTTGAGCGCCCAGCCGATGCCCTGCACCGCGCCGCCCTGCATCTGACCTTCCACGTAGCTGGGGTGGATGGCCTTGCCGGCGTCCTGCACGACGGTGTACCGCAGCACTTCGACCTTGCCGGTGTCGGGGTCGACTTCGACGTCCACCAGGTGGGTGCCGAAGGCTCCGCCCTCTCCTCCGGGGCTGACGCTGACCTGGGCAGATACGGGACCACCGGTCCGCGCCAACTGCGAGGACAGCTCCTTGAAGGACATCTGCAGGTCCTCGTCGGAGTTGTGCTTGAAGATGCCGTCGGCCAGGTCGATCTCCGAAGGTTCCTTTTCCCAGATCTGGCCGGCGCGGTCGATCATCTTCCGCTTGATTTCCTGGGCGCACTCGTAGGCGGCCCAGCCGGTGGCGAAAGTGGTGCGGCTGCCGCCGGTGAGGAAGGTGTAACCCACCGCGTCGGTGTCGCCCACGCTGGGCCGGACATCTTCGGCGGGGATGCCCAGAACTTCGGCTGCCTGCATGGCGATGGACGCGCGCGACCCGCCGATGTCGGTGGATCCTTCCACCAGGCCAATGGTGCCGTCGGCGTTGACGCTGATGCTCGCGCTGGACGCCAGGCCGATGTTCATCCAGTACCCGCTGGCCACGCCGCGACCTCGGTTGGGACCGGATATTTCGGACTTGTAGTGGTCGCTGTCCTTGGCCGCCTCTAGGGTTTCAATGTTGCCGATCACGCGGAACTGCGGGCCGTCGACCCGGCGGTTCCCTTCCTTGCTGGCGTTCTTCAGGCGGAACTCCAGCGGGTCCATGCCGCACTTGGCGGCCAGTTCGTCTACCACCTGCTCGCCGCCGAAGGCGGAGATCGGAGCGCCCGGAGCGCGGTAGGCGAAGGAACGCGGCTTGTTGGTGACCACGTCGTATCCCTCGACCCGTTGGTTTTCCAGGGCGTACGGCGCAAACACGCACTGGGCGCCGGCCGTTACCGGGGAGGAACCGGGGAACGCGCCGGCCTCATACATGAGGACCGCGTCGGCCGCGACCAGCGTCCCATCCCGCTTGGCTCCCATCTTGATCTTGACGTACGCGCCGGCAGTCGGTCCGGTGGCCTCGAAGGTCTCGGTGCGGCTCATCTGCATCTTGACCGGGCGGCCGGTTTTCTTCGAAAGCAACGCGGCCACCGGTTCTAGGTACAGCGGTATCTTGCCGCCGAACCCGCCGCCGATCTCCATGGGCACGACCTTGATGCGAGACACGGGCAAATCGAGCACGCCGGCCAGGGCGTCGCGGGCGACGAATGCGCCTTGCGTGCTGGTCCAGACCGTCAGGTATCCGTCAGTGTTCCACAGTGCGGACGCGTTCTGGGGTTCGATGTAGCCCTGGTGCACCGTGCGCGTGTTGAATTCGCGTTCGATAACGAAGTCAGCCTCCGCGAAGGCGGATTCCACGTCCCCCTGTTCGTACACGAACCGGTTGGAAACGTTGCTGTGCTTGTCGGTTTCTTCGCCGAACTCGGTGGTGGTCATGTCCTCGTGGAGCAGGTCGGCGTCGTCCTTCATCGCGTCCAGCACGTTGGTGCTGGCTTTGAGGACTTCGTAGTCGACCTTGATGAGGTTGACCGCCTCTTCCGCGACGTGTGCGGAGTCGGCGGCGACCGCCGCTATGGGATGGCCGCGGAACAGGACTTTGTCAGCGGCCAGGATGTTGTTGCTGGCCGAGCGCGCCGACATCGGCGGGTTCTCTTTGCCGGCGATGGGGAGGTCGGCGCCGGTCACCACACCGCGCACGCCGGGCAGAGCTTCGGCCGCCGAGGTGTCGATGGACTTGATCCGAGCGTGGGCGTGAGGGCTCCGCAGCACTTTGCCGAAGAGCATGCCGGTCATCTCGAAGTCCGCGCCGTATCTGGCCCGCCCTGTCACCTTGTCGGCGCCGTCGTGGCGAACAGGCCGCGTGCCGACGACATTATAGTTGGTGTTTGAGAGCACGATATTGGTCATAAGTCGCCTCGCTGCTGGTAGTAATTGCCGGCCGATTTTAGCACAGCCCCCACCGCCGCCCCAACCCCGGCCGTCGGTATTGAGGATAAACCACCCCACGTTCAGCTTGGTCGCCACGATCAGTGTCTACCGCGATGAATGCGGGTCGGCGCGCGAGAGAGTTCAGGTCAGCGGTAATGGCGGCTGCCACAGCTTGCCCGTCTGGTTGACGGTGATCGTGTCGACCCACTTCACCCAGTCGTAGCCGCGCTTGTGCGGCTCGACGAGACGCGCCGGAAACCCATGCCCGGACGAGAGCAGCCGGCCGTCGACTCTGGTGGCCAGCAGGGCGCGCTCGGCTTCCGCCAGAGAGTACCGGCGGAAGTATCCGGTGCGTGAACGGATGGTGATGCTGCCGGCGCCGGGCTTGAGTTTCGCTCGGGAGAGCAGTTGCGCGACGGGCATGCCTTCCCACTGCCGGATGGTGTGCCATCCCCCGGTGCAGTCCAGGGTCGCGGTGACGGTTTCACTCCATGTCTGGAGCTCCGTGAGTCCCATGCGAAAGGGGGATTCCACGTGGCCGTCGATGCTCAGGTTCCACGTCGAAACGTCGATGGCGGGCACCCTATCGTTCAACCACATGGTAACCGGGAAGTCGGGGCCGTTTTCCGGGTACGAGCCGGTGAACCGACGTTCCGCTCCGGGGCCGGCTGCCAGCACCCCCGCCAACTCGGCGGTGCGCCAGGCCAGGAACCCGGCCATGGCCAGGACGATCACGCGGAGGACATGACGACGGTCAGCCAGGTATCGCCGGCGCAGGCTGATGCGGTGCCGGAAGGAGTGCCACAGCAACAGCGGGATCAGCATCCACGCCAGGTTCATGTGGATGGTCGTGCCGGAGAACCCCATCCAGTCGTACGGTCCGAGGTGGCTCCAGGCCAATCCCAGGCCAAGCACGATCAGCAGCCCCAGCAAGAGAACGATGGACCACACCATCTGGTTCAGGGAGCGGCGCCAGTTGGTCCGGGTACGCAACGAACCCAGAATGTTGCGGGATTTCCACACAAAGAGCGCCAGGATGGCGAACCCGAAAATGCGATGCAGGTGCATCGCGCCGATCCACTCTGGGTTCGAGTGCGTGAGGCCCAGGTATCCGGTCAGCAGCTCGGCAATGACCAGAACGATCAATGCGATGTTGGCCCAGGGGAAACGCATGGCTCATCCGGCGTTGGCAGATCTCGCCAGGCGAAGCTGGTCCCGGCCCCAGAGGATTACGATGCCCGCCAGGCCCAGGTGCAGAAGCGTGGAAATCCAGGCGGTAAACCAACCGGAATCGCCGAAGACGGTCAACCCGAGCGCCAAACGCGCCAGCATGACGGCGACGTACACGGACCCGATGACGATGACGCACCGGCTGCCCGTCGCGTTCAACAACCGCGCGCGGTGAACCATGCTGCAAATTGCCGCGCCCAACAGGGCGACGATGACTACCTGGGATGCCAGCAGTGCCGGGTATGGCATACCGCTGCCCTGCCAGGCGTCGAAAGCAGGCAGGAATTCTTGTGGGAACCACCGCTGCACGGCCTGTCCGGCCACGCGCAACAGAAACGCGGCGGACAGCGCCGATACCACAACAATGGACCATAGCTCGCGGCGGATGGTCGCTTGCATCACGTCTCCCCGGCATACGCCCGGTACCAGTCGCTGGAGAACACGTTGCACGGATCATACTGCCTTTTGCGGGACAGGAACTCCGGGAACTGCGGATAGCACGCGGCCAGTTGCTCGGGCGTGGCAAATTTGTTGTAGGTCAGAAAGTAGCTGCCGTCCCGCTCGATGGCCAGGTCGATGAGCGCCCGCAAGGCGTCTTTGACGCGCTGGATGCCGGCGGGATCATGGTCCACGTGCAGGTTGACGACGATGCACGCGTAGGGCTGCCGGGCCCAATTGAGCACGGTTTCGTCGTCACGCTCGATGAGGCGTATGGTGCCGTATATCACGTTGGCTTCCCGCCGCCGCAAATCCGCGCCGGCCGCGCCCATGAACCCGGGCAATTCGGGCAACGGCACGTACAACTCGGTGATGGTCTCGGAACCGGGTACGCTGAAATCGAGCCGCCGGTCGAGTTCATGGTGGTAGTGGTCGATGTACTGGCTCAACTGGAAAGTGTCGCTGTCGTAGGTCTGTCCGTCGGTGCTCCGGTAAAACCCGGCATATTCGTCAAACGCGCGGGCTTTGTCGGCATGGGACCAGTACAACAGTTGCCGCCACGCAGCTTCGGTGAGCAGGTTTTGTGGCGGTGTCGCAGTTCGGGCCTCCGCGTCGCTGACCGGCTGATAGCAGGACAGGACGCCATCCCGAAGGAAACCGGGCGATTTCTCATCGGTGCGGTACTGGAAATCGCCGTAGGTGAAACCATTCGCAATCCGCTGCTGGAAAAGCTCTCCGACCTTGTCGATAGTGGTGACTTCCACCACCCGGCGCACGCGGTGGGCCGGCATGAGGCGCAGGTCGACGGTGGTGATCACGCCGAACAGCCCGTATCCGCCGATGGCCAGGCGGAACAGATCGGGATTCTGTTCCCGATCGCACCGGATCAGGTTGCCGTCTGGGTTGATCATTTCGAAAGCATTCACGTCCTGCACGATTGGCCGATAGGTCAGCCCGCGCCCGTGGCCGTTGGCGGCCAGGGCGCCGCCGATGCTGAGCCGGTCGGCGCCGGTCTGCTTTTGCACGACGCTCCAGCGCCGGTCAGCGTTTTCCTGCATCGCGCGCAGACCACAAACCAGATCCGACCACCTGATCCCGGCCTCTACCGTAACGATACCTCGATCAGCGTCCAGGTTGACGATGCGATTCAAATGGCGCGTGTCCAACAACGTCCCGCCGGACAAAAATTGCTGCCCGCCCATGGCGTGGCGGCCCGCGGCGACGCTCAGGCTCCGGCCGGCGTCGCGGGCCCTGGCTACCGCATGGCGTGTTTCGGTAACCGTCTGCGGTGCGATGATCTCACTGACTTGCGTTTCGTTCAATGCAGAATGGATGTCGTTGACCGTAACGGATTTTGTGGTTGGCATGGTGCGAATCGTCGTCCTTTTTGCTAATTTCGTGCTTACTTGTACCTACGAGCGCGAGAGCATTGCGGATGAACCCCTCGTGGTACACTCCCGTCGCGTTGGGCGGGACCGGTTCGAGCCGCCAACGGGCACCCCAGAATAGGCGGACGAGAAGTATGCAGCCACTTTCGGACTTGCGGGTTTTGGCCGTTACCGTGTTCCTCGCCGGGCCGTTCCTCAGCATGACGCTGGCGCGGTTGGGGGCCGAGGTGATCAAGATCGAGATACCCGGCCGGGGTGATCCGGTGCGTGGGAACGGTCCATTTGCCGGTCCCGATGGGATCCACTCCGAGCAGCGAACGGAACAGCACGTCGCCACCCGGTTTCTGAAGCGCAGTCAGGGCGTAAAGAGCGTGACCCTGGACCTGAGAAACCCGCGCGGCCGGGAGCTGTTCCTTGAAATGGCGCGGCAATCCGACGTGGTGCTGGAGAACCTGGCGCCGGGCTCCATGACCCGGTTGGGCCTGGGCTACCCGGACGTGGCCGCCGTGAACCCGGGGGTCATTTACGCCAGCATTTCCGGCTACGGACAGACCGGGCCCTATGCCCAGCAGCCGGCCCACGACCCGCAGATCCAGGGCATGAGCGGCCTGATGGATATCAACGGCGAACCCGACGGCCCGCCTACCCGGGTGGGTTTCTACATCGGAGACCTGGTCACTCCCATGTTCGCGTCCACGGCGATCCTGGCGGCCCTGCGCGAAAAGGAGAAAACCGGAAGGGGAACCTACCTGGACGTATCGATGATGGACACCCTGACCTCGCTGATGTTGATGGAAAACCTGGAAGAGGATATGGCGTCGGGCATTCCGCTGCGCACCGGCAATAACAGCCGCAGCGGGCCGACCGGGCAGTACCAGGCCAGCGACGGCGCCGTCATCATCACCGCGGCCAGCGACGATCAATGGCGTCGCCTGTGCAACGCCATCGGGATGCCGGAACTCATCGATGATGAACGGTTCGCCCGTTATCAAGTCAGGTCGGAGAACGCCGCCGCCGCACGCGCGGAGGTTCAGGCCCGCATCGGCGAAATGACCCGAGCCCAGGCCCTGGAGTGTCTTTCGGCCGGCGACGTGCCGTGCGGGCCGGTGCGGACGGTGCCGGAGATATTGGCTGACAACCATTTCCGGGACCGGGGCGCCCTGCGGCCCATGCGGAATGCCGCCTTCGACGGTGAGGTGGACGAGGTTGTCGCAGGCTTCCCGGTGTTGTTCGATGGCCAACCGCTTCCCGATGTCCCCGGCGCGCCGTCCCTGGGAATGCACAACGCCGAGGTGCTGGCCGAACTCTGCGGCGTGGATGCGAGGGAATTGGAGCGGCTGCGAGGGGACGGAGTCATTTAGCGGCGGGAATCGACTGTGTATCGGCCCGCGTGTCTCCTACTCCGTCTCCAGCTCCTTCTGCAACATCTGCGCCCAATGCACCTCACCTCGTTCGACCAGCCGCTCTATGCCCGGCCTGATGCGTTGGGCGGCCACCACAGCGTGCGCCGGCCGGCCGGTGAATCGGGTTAGATAGCCGGCGTTTCTGGTGGCGCGGTCAACGTCTCGCCAGTTGCCCGTGTACGATGCTTCCACGGCGATGTAAAGGCTGCCACCATCGTCGCGATCCGTCGCCTCAATGATGATGTCGGCGTTCTCAAAGCTGGTGAGTTCGTTGGTGGGAATGCCGTCGGTGTCGGCGTGATCGATGATGTCCAACAGGTCGCCCAGTTCGAGTACCCGGTATTCTCGGCAGCCGACGACCCTGACGATTCGCGCAACCATTCGCAGCGCTCCATTGCGAGCGTGAGCCGCAGTGATGGGAGCCAAGCGAGAATCGAGGCGGGTTTGGCCGGTTTCCAGCGCAAGGAGTCGACGGTCCGTGTTGGCCACGAACTCGGCCAGCGTCGATTCCAACGCAGCCAGCCTGCGGTCCGTGCTTTCGGCAGATTCGGCGAACGCCTGTGGCAGTTCCAACAGCTCGCGAGATAGCATCCTGGAGCGGAGAGCTTCGTTCCACTCCGGGTGTTCGTCCAGAATTCGGATCAGGTCTTCGATTGTATTGACCGTGGTCATGTGGATGGCCCTCTGGGTTTGATTGTATCAGCCAACCTTGGCGTCATATCAAGCCGGCCGGCGATGGTACGATTGGGGCTGCCCCATTTATTACAGGAGGAAATCTCTCAATGCCCCGTATCACCACCAAGCCTCTCCGCTCCGTCATGTTCGTGCCCGGCAACAAGGAAGACTGGATGCGCAAGGCGCCTCAGTATGGTTCCGACGCGTTGATCCTCGACCTGGAGGACTCGGTGCCCGAGTATGACAAGGACGCCGCGCGCCCACTGGTAGCGAAAATGATCGACGAGTTGTCGGAACGCGGCCAGACCCTTTTCGTCAGGGTGAACCGGTTGGAAACCGGACTGACCGGTTTCGACCTGGAAGCCGTCACCCGGCCCGGGTTGTACGGCATCCTGTTGCCCAAGGTGGAAACGCCGGCGGACGTGGTCGAAGCCGACGTGCTGCTGCGCTATTTCGAGCGCAAGGCCGGCATGGAACTGAACACCGTCTGCATCGACCCTGGACTGGAGACCGCTTCGGGGATCCGCATGGCCTACGAGATCGCCATGGCCTCGGACCGGGTGGCGCACATGGGCGGCAGCGGCGGGAAGGGCGGGGACACGGCCCGCAGCGTCGGCTACCGCTGGACCCTGGAGGGAGCGGAAACCCTGTACCTGCGCAGCAAGGTGCTGATGGACAGCCGGGCCGCCGGGATCCAATGGCCCATCAGCGGCGGGTGGTTCGATATCCGGGACCTGGAAGGCCTGCGCTACTGGGCCAACAATCTGAAGGCGCTGGGGTACACCGGGATGAACCTGATCCACCCGTCGCACGTGCCCATCGTGAACGAGATATTCACGCCCACGCCCGAGGAAATCGCCTTCTGGCAGGGGTTGCTGGATGCCATGGAGGAAAGCCGCCGTCAGGGCACGGCTGCCGTTACGTATGCCGGCGACATGGTCGACGTGGCCCACGAGGAAACGGCCAAGGCGATGCTGGACATGTGCCGCAGCCTGGGGCTCGTGTAACGGGTCTATGTTGTTGCGGCGCGTGTTGGATCGCGCCTGGACTCTGGAGGAACGCTGGCGAGCCGACGAACGCATTGAGCAGTTGATGAACGAACTGCGCGAGGAACGGCGACAGGCTGACGAACGACTGGCCGAAGAGCGCCGCCTTGCCGCCGAAACTCAAAGAGCGATGATGTCCACGATTGCCGAGCTGACTGGCGCCATTGCTGAACTCCGAAGGCAGAACGGGAACGGCCAGTCGTAATCCGACCCGTTGCCGCTAGCCACCCTCGCCGGCGCGCAGCACCCGCTGGACTTCCAGGCGGCTGGTCACGAAGGCCAGCCAGATAACGGTGACCACGCTCACCGTGGCCAGCACCGCGTAGGCCAGCGCCAGCATCCGCCAGTCGGTTTCGAAGGTCAACGGCGGTGTGGCGCGAACTCCGCCCTCGGCGACCTCCAGGACGGGCAGCAGCGCGGCGCCAATCTGCGCGCCGGCCCAGGTTCCGACGGCTACGCCGGCGATCACCACGATTGCCAGGTTGAACCAGACCACTCCGTTGAGTTGGCCACGGGTGCTGCCCAGCGTCCTCAGCAGGGCGAACTCGGTCTGGCGCTCCCGGGTGTCCAGCCAACTGTACAGCGCGATACCGGTCGCGCTGGCGAGAGCCAGGGCCAGGAACATGATAACCAGCAATCCGCCCCAACCCGCGTTGGCCAGGGGCTCCTTGCCGCGCACCGCCGCCTCCTCTTCCGCGACATAGGCCTTGCCGGCGGTGAGGCCCAAATCCTCTATGCTGGAAACTGCCGCTTCGCTCTCAGCCAGCGCGTGTTCCAAATCGCCGATAGCAATATCGCGATCCAGCCAAACTTCGCCTGAACCGCCGAAAATGCGCCGGCTGTGCCGGTTGGCGTATTCGACGAATTCGCCGAGGTCGGTGACGACAAAAGGTTGCTCCCGAGGGTCCACGGTTGGGAAAAACTCGGCAACCCCCACGATACTGATCGGAAGCGCAAAGGTGGACATTCCGAGGCTGATCTGGTCTCCGACTTCGGAGCCGGTCGCTTCCAGGATGCCCGGGCTGACCAGAGCCTTGACCGGCGGGGCGTTTTCGCCGGGCCACAAACCCGGCGCCCCGATGCCGCCGGGCGACCAACTGAAAACAGCGGAACCGGTGGTGCCGGGCCGGGCCACGTTGCGACTGGTCTCCACGGAATAGAGCCCCGGACGCACGTAATCCTCGATTACGCTCCAGCCGTCGGCAGAGTTCAGGTCGGCTAATACCACCTCGCCGGCCTCGGTGTGGGCGGTCAATCCGTCGATGAAAAGCACACCGGGGCGATCTCCGCTGGTCCGCCCGGAGATTTGCAAATTTATGAGGGTGAGTGGAGACACGTCCAACCGGGGCGCATCGGGGTCGTTGCTGGGTCGGCCGCCCCGACCCAGGCGAAGCATGGTGCTGCCCTGGAGCATTTGCCATTGGCGGGTCTCGCGGACGTCGCCCAGTTGCACGTCGTAGAACCGGCCGGAACCGTCCCGCAGCCGTGCGGTGACGCCCACCAGCGGCTCCCGACGGACGGGCCCGGTTTGCGTCGTCATGGCCCACAACGACAGTGCGGTGGTGCCTTCCGGGAGCGGCAGGCCTTCCGGAGCGTCCGGGTTTGGCGCGATTCGGGACATCAGGTCAGGCAAGCCGCCGGCGTCCGCGAAATCGTCCCGCCACCATGCGACGTCCGCCAGGCGCGGGGAATCCACGGCCAGCACCGAAACGCGCTGGGATCCGAAGCCCTCGGTCAGCAGGCTGCCTTCGGTTTGCATCGCTTCTGCGGAGTTGGGCAACACATCCGATAACCCCGCAAACGCTCGGGCAATGCGACCGTTATCGTGTTGTATGCGGATGTCTGCCCCCGTGTCATAACGGACCCGGTCATCCAGGCTGCGGTTCAGGGTGGCCGAAAACGCGCTGCCGACGACGCCGAGGGCGGTTGCCAGCATCAGCAGCGCGACTAGGCTTCCCGGAGCGATCGGGTCGCGGGCGATACGGCGCAGACCCTGCACCAGCCATCCCGGTCCCACCGGTCCCACGATGCGGGCGGATATGCCCAGGAACAATGGGAACAGCCGCATGACCAGCAACCCCAGGGCGATCAGACCCAACGCTGGCCCCAGCAGCAGGGCGAAATCGATCTCCAGGTCGCGGCTGCCCAGGCTCCGGGTCAACACCGTTCCACGGCTGGAAATCTGCCACCAGAGGAACGCGATGACCACCAGGGCCAGAAGATCCAGGTAATAGCGGTGAATGAATGGGGTCCGCGCCGGTCGCGCGCCGGATTGGCGGAACTCCACGATGCCCTTGTTCGCCGCGGCCAGGGTGGCGATGGCGAGTACGATCACGGCCAAAGCCGCTCCTGCCGCTCCCATGCCGAAAGCCTGCCAGGACAGGGAAACCGGGGCGCCCACGGATTCGGAATCGAATACCAGCCCGCCCAGAGCTTTTGCCAGCAATGGGGACAGGAGGGCTCCGGCGACCAGAGCCGGGCCGGCCAGGAGCAGACCCTCAACCAGGGTCAGGATGCCGATCTGGAAGGTGGTCGCGCCCCGGCTTTTGAGCATGGCAATCTCGCCGGCGCGGGCGCGAATCACCATTCCCGCGGTGATGGTCAGGTAGTAGGCGAGAATGCCCGTCACTAGGAACACCATCAGGAACAGCGGGATCCGCGCCAATAACAGTTGCTCCTCATGGTCTTCCAGGATGCGAATCAACCCGGTGGAGGTGCTGCCGTTTGGCAGGTTGTTGGACACATCCCGCCGTACGCGCCGTAGATCCAACTGCAGTTCGTCGACCCGTTTGGCGGGAATTCCTTCCCGGTCCACCTGCACGAACCAGGCGGAGCTGGTGTAAATGCCGGGGTAGCGTCGCGCAATCTGCTGCCGCAGCGCCTGTTCCGAAGTGAACAGCGGAACCAGCGTCCAATCGTCATCCCGGTACGACAGCGACTTGTGCCGGCGGTACCAGTATTCGTCCTCCAGGTCGGTCGGTTCGATGACGCCCACCACCACGACGGGGGTTGACTCCTGGCCGTCACCGCCGGTGGCCGGCACGATTTCGAAACCCTCGCCCACTTCCAGGTCCAGGAATTCGAGACCCTGCGAATCAACCATGATCTCGATCACGATCCCGTCGGTTTCCCCGGTGCTGTCGTCGTAGCCGCCGTCGCCGGTGACCTCGGGCCAGCGCCCCTGGACCAGTTGCGCTTGTCCCTCTTTCAACCCGGACAGGAATTGGACTCGCCCCCGGGGGCGAACGTCGTTGGGCAGGTCGAGGTTGGGCTGACCGGTGAAATAGAATGTCGCCGTTTCGACCTGGAAGGAAACGGCTCCGACGGCGTCGCCCAGGGGTGGAAGGACGCGCTGCGCGACGAACTGCCGGCTCGTGAGGTAACGGTCGCTGGCTGCAGTCGCGATCCGGGGGTCGTCGAGGTCGTTGAACACGCGTACCCACAGATTCACGTCGCTGGATTCCGCATCGGCCAGGGACCGGCGCAGCGCGGTTTCCGCCAGCAGATCGTTGAAGACCACCGCGCTCGAAAGCAGAACAACGGCCAGCGTGACGCCGAGCAGGACCGTCAGTTCGATCCGGAACGACGACATGAGCCGGCGCCGCGCCAGTACGTAACCCAGGTTGAGGATGGCGGTCATCGTCGGCTACTCAGCTTCTCGCAGGACTTCCGGTGGGCGCAGCCGCCGCGCCACCACGCCGGCCAGTGTGATGGCCGCAATCGCCGCCACGACGAGACAGACGAACGTCGCGACCAGCCATGGGCCTTCAGCCACGAATATTATCGGCGGGGTGACGGCTCCTCCGGCTGCGTTGCCGGCCAACTCTCCCAGCGTCCAGCGCGCCAGTCCCCAACCAGCCAATCCGCCCACCACGATGCCCAGCACGCCAACCATTACCCGTTCCAATGCCAAACCGGCGATTCTTTGCCACTGAGGGATGCCCAGCGCCGCTCCCACTGACATGTCGACCCGCTGCTCGCGTACGGCTACCGCCGCGTGGGCGCACAGGGCCAGGGCCACCGCCAGGGCCAGGGCGGCCAGGCCGATACCGGTCAGGGCGTCCCAGGCTCCGCCGGCCAATGGATTCCGCGTTGCGAGATCGACGGCGGCGTCGCGATCCCGGAGAAAGGACAGGCGGTAACCGACGTCCAGTATCTCGTCGGCCACCCGTTCACGGTCTGCGCCCTCAGCCACGTCGAACCACCACTCGTCCGGGGTGATGGGTTGCGCCCCCGGAGCCTGGTTCAACCAGGCCCGCAACTCGTGCACCGACACCACCACGAACGAGCGCCTGGCATCCAGCGTGGGGAAGTGATTGACGATGCCGGTGACCCGGGCGGGCACCACGTATCCATCCACAGTGATCCTCACCGTCTGGTCGGGGAGGAATCCGGGTCCGGCGAGGGCTGGCAACGGCAAAGGAGCGGGCGGGATCACGATACCCCGGGGGGACCGTCCCAGCGGCTCCTCCCATTTGATCGAGAGTCCGGTGTCACCGGTGTGTGCTGCTTCAGTGGTCCGTTCGGTGCGGTCCGGAACGTTTCCGGCCTGGGGCAATGATACCCAGGGACCGATGTCCTCAAAGCCCTCGATCACCTCGCCCGACGGCGGGTGATTCGGCCCGTATACCGTGATGCTGTCAAAGGAGAGGCCGCCGGGGGGCGTCCGCGCGAACGAGTCTCCGGAGATGTAAAGCGCAACCGTTCGCCAGGTGTCATCGGCGGCGGCGGTGGCGCTCTCCTCGGGCAGCAGCGCCGTCAGGTGGTGCCACCCCGTCTGGTGTTGGCTCAGCATTCCCAATTCGAGGTTGCGGTAAAAACCACGGTCGCTTCCTATGCGGAGCCACAGGCGGTAGCTGGGCAACGGCACCGAGGCGCCAACCGTCGGCGCGTCGTCGCGCCGGACCCAAACGCCGATTTCCTCTGTGCCCTGGGGGATCTCGATTCCGGCGGTTTCGGGGGAAAGGGTCCGTCGCAGCGGCGCGGACAGCGTGTCCAGAGGAGTGGGCTCCCCGTCGACGAAGTCGTCGCGCCACCAGGAGACCTGTCCGATGGTCAGAGGATCAACGCCCAACACGGTACCGCGCTGGAACGGCCCATCGATGAACCCGACCGGCTCCCGAATTATCGGGGACACGGCTTCAACTCCGTCAATCGCCTTGAGTTGATCGATGCGCTGCTGCTCGGTGCGCCCGATGAAGCTCGTCCCGCCCAGCGTGATGTCGCCCCCGACGCCGTGGTTTGCCTGGTCTGCTTCGCTGCGCGCCAGGGTGGTCTGAAAAGTTCCGGCGAACACTCCCAGAGCCGCTGCCAGGGTCACGACAACGGTTAATGACGCGTAGGGAAGCGGATGGCGGGCCATTCGCCGCAGCGACAGGCTTACCCACGCCGGGGCCAGTTGCCGGGACAACCACGCGGTTCCGGTCATCAGCCACGGCAGGGCGCGCAGCAACAGGAAAGCCAGGGTCAGCAGAGCCGCAGAGGGCGCCAACAGCAGCGAAGGATCCAGTTGCGGCCCGCGGCCGGCGAGTTCTGCTTCCACGAAGCCGCCCCGTTGCCGGATCTGCCACACCAGGACTACCAAGGCGACCACCGCGATCACGTCGATATAGTAACGCTGCAACCAGGGGGCGGACGGCGGGCGGGCCCGCGATCGCAGGAAATCGAGGATCCCGAGACGCGCCAGGCTTCCGCCGGCAACGGTCAGGACCGCCAGGCTCAGCAGCCCTCCGATCGCTCCCATGGCGTACATCTCCCACGACAGGGATACCTCGAGAGGAGCCTCGCCGGCGCCGACGCGTGCCGCCGGGTTGATCGTTTCCACCAGCAGCAGGCTCCCGATTCCCCAGGCCAGCAGCGGCCCGATCAGGGTCGCCACGACCACGATCAGCCCCTCGCCCAGTGCGAGCAGGCCACCCACCTGGCCGATGCTCGCGCCCCGGCTGCGCAGCATTGAGGATTCGGCGGATCGAGCGCCGGCCAGCAGTCCGACGGCGAGGGCCAGGAAATACAGTATGACCACCACCACCAGGGAAATGAACAGGATCAACGGTGCCCGCGCCAGCGTGAGTTCCCTTTGGTATGTGGCCAGCACTCCCGTGTTGCGGCTGTTCTCCAATCCGGTCAACACGTACGACCTCGGGAAACGGCTGTTGATATCCGTCTCCAACGCGGTCAGGTCATCACGGGTTTGTTGCACTGTGGGGGAGGTGATGACGTCGGGGTTGACGTAAATGAACCAGCCGTAGTCACCCACCAGGGTTGGGAAAGGTTTGCCAATCCCGTCAAAGAAAGCCTGCTCGTTGACGAAAATGGGCGCCACGGGCCGTCCTTCCCAGTCGCCCATCCTGAAGTAGTCGGCGGAGCCCATCCAGTACTCTTCGCGCGGGTCGATGGGTTCGGCGATCCCGACAATCTCGATCCCGATGTATTCGGGCGGATCGTCGTCGTTTCCCGGGAACACCACCAGCCAGGCTTCTTTGCCGACCCCCCATCCCATGAGTCGGGAAGTGTCCAAACCCAGCACTCCCTCTATCCGGGGGCACCCGTCGGAAAGGTTGACGCAGGCCCCCGGGTCATTGCCCACCGTTGGGGTCGGCCAACGACCTTCCACCAGGCGGGAGTGGGCAGCAAACTCCGTAACGAAAAATGGCCGGCCCAGCGGGACGTCTACGATCCCGAACGGCGCGCCCACCTGGACGAAAGGCAGCGTGGGCAGCATCTTGGCGTAACGTTCTTGGCCCCGGCGCAGATAGGCGACGTCATCGTCGATGATCTGCTCGATATCGGTGCGCAGCGACGCGTGGTCTTCGGGACCAAGCGGACGGTTGCGCACTACGATCTGGGTGTTGATCACGGTGGGGGACGTAACCGCCAGCGAGTGCCGCAGGCCGGCCTCGGCCAGTCCCTGCGAATACATCGCGCCCAGCGCCATGATCGTCACCGCCGCCAGAACGCCGAAGGCGGTGACGGCCAACAACCCCCAAGCGGAACGTATCCGCCGGGGCAGCAACCACAGCAGCAGGGCAAAATTACGGGTCAAGGCGTGTTGCTCCAGGGCGAACGCCAACGCCAACGAGTATCTGCGATCACCGGTTTAGCGATCACCGGTTTTCGGTCGCCACGCGCTCGCGTAGCAACGGCAGCAGTTCGTCGGCCGCCCGCCGGCACTCCTCCACATGGGGAAAGCCGCTGAGGATGAACTCGTCGATGCCCAACCGCCAGTAGTCCAGCAGTTCGTCCGCCACCTGTTCCGGAGTGCCCACCAGCGCGCTGCCGCAATTTACCCGGACCTCCGAAAGGCCGTTCCACAGGTGGGGCCCCAATCGGTGGTCTTCCGCTTCCCGGGCCTGTGCCTGCTGCCCCACCATGGGCGTGCCGACTATAGCCGACTGCCGCTGCGCCTTGACCTCCGGGGCGGCGTCGGCGATGAGCCTCTGCGCCGCTTGCCAGGCCTCGTCCTCTTGATCCCGTATCACCAGGTGAGTGCGCAACCCGAGAGTGAGCGGTCGACCCGTGCCGGAAAATTGCTGTTTCAGGTCGGACACGCGCTGAGCGGTGTCTTCCAATGGCTCGATCCAGCCCAGGTGCACGTCCGCCTGGCGGGCGGAGAGCCCCAGGGCTCGCGGCGACGCGCCACCCAGGTAGAACTTGGGAGCGTCCTGACCCGGGGCCGGCGCGCAGTACGCGTCGGCAAGCTGGTAGAAATCGCCGGTGTAGGTCACCGGCTGGGGGTCTTGCCACAGGGCGCGGCAGGCCTGGATGAACTCCTCCGCTCTTTCATAGCGCGTCGCATGGTCGCTGACCTCGCCCACTCGTTCAAAGTCGTTCTGGATCCCCCCAGGCACGATGTTGATGTCCAGGCGACCCCCGGATATCTGGTGCAACGCGGCTGCCATCTGGGCAAACAGACCGAGGGCGATGAACCCGGGTCGCACCGCCACCAGGAAGCGTATTCTGGAGGTCACCGCCGCCAGCGCCGTGGCCGTCGTCCACGTCTCCGCCAGAGGAGCGTCCTCCGAGAATAGCCCGTTGGCGAAACGGGTGGGAATCAGCATCGAATAGAAACCGCACTGCTCCGCGGTTTCCGCCACCTCGCGCAGGTAATCGAATGTCGGCGGGCGGTCGGCGCGGACTGTACCCGCGCGCGCGCCATCTCCGTCGATGGGGACAAACCAGTCAAAACGCGGTTCCGGACGTCGTCCGTTGCTAGTGGCCATACTTCACCGGTCAAATTTACAGGATGGATCAGACAACGCCGCACATCCTACAAGTTACGTTCACGGATGGTCAATTTGTACAGCAGGTCCCAGGGCCTTTCCAAAGTCATTGTGAGGAGCGGAGCGACGTGGCAATCCCGTCGATGCGACAAGGCTTTCCCGTACGAGTCATGTTCCCGGAGCTAGATTGCCGCGCTGCGCTCACGATGACAAAAGCTACTTTGGAAAGGCCCTGCAACACCGCGTCTAGGCCTCGGGCCGGTCGGGCCCGACGGCGTCGTCGGCTTCCCCATCGACAACGGGCTGTGGCATGGGCGGGTTCGGATTCGCTTCCATCTCGCGCTGGTACCACATGAACATCACGATCCCGGCGGACAGGATGCTCATCATGTCGCCCGGAACCCACAGGAGGAGGCCGCCGAATCGCTGGTCGTCCAAATGGGAGAACCCTTCCCAGGGTCGGGGGAGGTCCTGGTACGCCGTATAAATCAGCTCTTCCTGGAAGGTTATGCCCGCTCCCAGCAGTGTGTTGGGGAGCACGATCAGGCCCAGGTAGAGCACGCGCAGCCCGTAGTGCAGCCGCGAACGGTGCGGCTTGGGGTCGATCACGATCCACCAGAACAGAAACCCGCTGGTCAGCATCGTGCCGTGCATCAGTTCGTGCACCCAGTCGTTGTGCACCGCCAGGTTGTGCGGCCCCGGCGCTTGCCAGATAAAGAGCAGAGCGAGGAAGGTGACTGTGGTGAGCACCGGGTTCGTGATCTTGCCGTAGACCCACCGGGCCAGCGGTGAGCGCACCAGCCGCCGGACGATGTGCTGCCGGGCCCACGTCGGCATTCCGCGCAGCATGGGCGTTAGCGGCGCGCCGAGCAGGATGAGCAGCGGGCCCACCATGCGAACCATCAGGTGTTGCACCTGGTGAACGGAGAAATAGTGCTCGGCCAGAGGTTCGATGGGCGATTGCAGCGCGGCGAAGAGCACCAGGATGCCGGCGAAGAAACAGCCCTTCTGCCACGCGTTGACGCGATGCGTCGGGTTGGGCCAGTTGTTCAGGCCGTTTACATACAGGTAGACCGCTCCCATCAGGAACAGGCTGGGCACCGGATTTGTGATGAAACCCCACGCCGTCGCCGGCGTCTGGCCCGGCGGGATGCCCTGGTGTGCGGACGCGATGCCGACGTTCAGGGCGAGGCCGGCCAATGCGGCGGCCGCGGCTCCAACGGCCCAGAGGCTCCAGCGATGGCCAAAAAACGTGGTCATGGCGATCCGTCCCCGCGCGCCGCTGCCCGCGCCTTCTGGTTCTGGCGCACCCTCCACGTCAGGTAGCCGGCGCCAATGAACAATATGACCGCTACGCCGATGAAAACCAAACCCGCCGCCGAGTCCGAGGTGGGCGTGGGGACGTCAAACACAAATCCGTCGGCCCCGTAAGATCCGCCGGAGGGCGGTTCGATCAGGATGGTGGTTTCCCACCTTCCGGGGTCGAACTGCAGGGTGGCCGTATAGAGTCCCGCAACGTTCGGGCTAAGCGCGATGTTCTCCCCGGTTTCATCGCTTTCGCTCCACGTGGTGAGCACCGACACCGTCAAGTCCTCTGCGGGCGTTCCGGTTGCGGTCTCGGCAATGCGGATGAAGAACTGCACCGATTGTAGGGAAGGCAGCGTCTGAGCGTCGACCACCACAGTGTAGGGTCCGGCGACCGATTCGTTGCGCCGGGAATCCTGCCCGACGATGTCCTGGCCCTCCACGGCGTAAGCGAACCCCGACCACAAAGCCACCACGACGGCCAGGGTCAGGACGGGCGATATCAAACTGCGAATCAGCGTCATAGGCCACCAAAATTTGGAGGAGCGAACCGGCGTCCGCTCCTCCATTTTACGCTACAGAACGTGCGGCTCCGTTACAGTTGGAAAGTCTTGCGCCAAATTCCCGGCGAGCCCGCAGCGTGGGTCATTACGTCGCGCATGCGGCCGTTGTCCGGGTGAGCCTCCCGTTGCTCGAGCCAGGGGGCGGTGGAAGACACCTCGGGGTTGGCGAATTCGTACACCGTGGCATAGGCCGGTTCACCGCGCACCGACTTCCACCGCCGTCCACGAATGCATCCTGGAACCTTCTCGTAATTCGGCACGTAGACGGTCGAGTACCAGTTGTTCCACTCCGCATCGCTCGCTGCGGGCACGTCCATCCGTCCAATCTGCAAAGCGGGGGACATGTCGGCGTTGGCCAGTTCGTCGCTCAGCTCCGTGGGGTGGATCATCTGGTAGACGTTGTTGATGACGGTGGTCGCCACCGCGCGGGGGCCGACCTTCTGGCCCCAGGGCGTGGGCGGCCGGTTCTTGAACGCGTCCGTATTGATCACGTCGGCGGATTCCAGCTCGTACATCGCCAGGTGCTTGGGGCCGCTGCTGGTGGCCTCGTACCGGGCGGCGTTCAGGACTCCGGGCACTGACAGGAGCTCCTGCAGGTGCTCGGTGTTGTACCACTGGTTGAACTCTTCCTCGACGTCGGCAGGAACTTCGCACCAGACCATCATCAGGCCGGTGCCGCGTTTCTTGGGCATGGTGGCTCTCCTTGATCTTGAGTTCGTGAGCACGGATTTGGGCTAAGTCTAACATAGCCCCCACCGGCTTTCGTAACTCGAAACACCGCGAACACATCCGCCGATGGCGCCCGGCCTTGCGATGTCAGCAGCAGAGCCATGAGGCCGCTGTGATAACATTGCCGCCACCCTCACGGTTCCTGCGTTTACCATGACCTATTCCCTGCTCTCCGGCCTGCGCGTCCTCGAAATCGGCTCCATGATTTCCGCGCCCTATTGCGGCAAATTGCTCGCCGACGCCGGCGCCAGCGTAGTCAAGATAGAGCCGCCGGGCCTGGGCGAGGACGCCCGGCGCTACGGCCCGTGGCCGGACGATGTGCCCCATCCCGAACGCAGCGGGCTCTACCTGTACCTGAACACCAACAAAGAGGGCATCACCGCGAATCTCGATACGCCGACGGGTCGCGCAATTCTCCGTGAGCTGTCAACAAAATCCGACGTGGTGGTCCACAACGTTCCGCCCGCCGACATGGACCGATTGGGGTTGGATTACGACGTCCTTGCCGGTGGAAATCCGCAACTCGTTATGGCCAGCATCAGCCCGTGGGGTCTGTCAGGTCCGTGGCGTGACTACAAGGCCTACGACATCAACCTGGCCGCCGCCGGAGGAATCTGCGAGGGGCTGGGAGCAGCCGACCGGGAGCCGTTGACCTTCGGCACCCCGGAGGTCGGATACTTCGCCGGCATGGCCGCGGCTTCGTCCATCGTCATGGCGTTGCTCGGTCGGGAAACCCACGGCGGCCAGCACATCGATATTGCCGAAGCCGAAACCATGGCCGGCCTTTACAACGGCCCGGAAGCCCTGATGGCCGTTTACGAGTGGCGCGTTACCCGGCGCACCGGTCATCACGCCCTTGATTTCCCGTATCCCAACTGCATTCTGCGGTGCAAGGACGGCCACATCTTCGTCGGTTCGCCTGAGGGCCGGCAGTGGCGGCGTCTCATGGAGATCATGGGCAACCCCGACTGGTCACAGGAACAGCGCTTCCGCAACCGCACCGCCATGAACAACCTCTACGCCGACGAGGTGGACGGGTACGTGGAGGCCTGGCTGGCTGACTACACCAAGGCCGAACTGTTGGAAATCGCGCTGGAGAACCGCATCCCTCTGGCGCCCGTGCGCACCTACGAAGAAGTGCGGTCTGATCCGTCGCTGGCTGACCTGTTCGTCGTGATCGAACGCGATGACACCGGCCCGGTGGCTTACCCCGGAACGCCTTACCGATTGCCCGCAATGGACGCATCCAACCCCAGACCTGCGCCCACGTTGGGCCAACACAATCGAGCCATTCTCTGCGATGAACTGGGATACTCAGCCGCGGATCTGGTGAAGCTGTACCAGACCGGGATCATCTGAGCGCCAACGTCAGCGTGGCGTCCCGCGCACGCGGCGATCGCTGCCTTCTCTCATCCATCCACCATGCTGATCCGAATTGTGATTGCTTGTGTGGTGGTTTTCCTGGGCAGTTGCCTGATCGCCCGGCAAATCGCGATCCGGAAGAACCACCGTCCGGACGTCATAATCATTGCCGGTATCATCGTCGGAGCCATTTGCTTTGGACTGCTCTGGACACTGAGCCTGGTCTACGGCGGCGGATACACGAAAGTCGCTGCGGGAGCGCTGCTGTCGGTCATGCCGGCGGTTGCCGCATGGATCGTGCCGCCTCGCGAACAAAAGTAAGAGTGCAATATGGTTGAACTGTCCAATTCCGACAACAAAGACGCGGAAGCCCGCCCGGGCGTGTTGAACGGGTATCGGGTGCTTGACTTCGGTTGGGTGCTGGCCGGCGCGCTGCCCGGTATGGTCCTGGCCGACATGGGCGCCGAAGTGATCAAGGTCGAAACCCGGCAGCGGTTGGACTACATGCGCTTGGGCCGTCCCATCGTTGGCGACCAGCCCGACCCGGAGCAGAACCCGATGTTTCACAACGTGAACCGGGGCAAGCTCAGCGTGACCCTGAACATCGCCGAACCCGACGCCGTGGAGTTGGCCAAGCGGTTGGCTGCCCGCAGCGATGTGGTCATCGAAAATTTCTCGCCGGGCGTCATGGACCGGTTGGGCTTGGGATACGAGGC
Source organism: SAR202 cluster bacterium bin87 (assembly GCA_002238825.1). GTDB lineage: Bacteria > Chloroflexota > Dehalococcoidia > Lucifugimonadales > UBA3495 > Bin87. Next base: position 513,938 of record MPNC01000001.1, read on the forward strand.
GTTGCGCGCCATCAAGCCGGACATCATCATGGCGTCCATTTCCTCCACCGGTCAGGAGGGGCCCTTGCGTGATCTGCGCGCCTACGCGCCGTCCATAGGCTCGCTATCCGGCCTGGACAGCACCATGGGATACGAGGGTGGTGGCCCCCTGGGACTGAAGCACGCCTTTGGCGACATCTGCGGCGCCCTGCACGCCGTCTTCGCCATATCGTCCGCGTTGTTCCACCGGAACCGCACCGGCCGAGGCCAGTACATCGACGTGTCCATGCTGCGGGCAACGGTGGCGACCCAGGGCGTCGGCCTCATGGAGCAGGCTCTGACCGGGCGTTCGCTTCAGCCTCGCGGCAACTACGATCCCACCATGGCGCCCTATGGGAACTACCCGTGCGCCGGCGAAGACACCTGGGTGTCCATTGCCGTCAAATCGGAGGCAGAATGGCGTTCTCTGGTTCTGGCCATGGGCTCGCCGGCCTGGGCGGACGATCAGCGGTTCGGGAGCCAATACCGGCGTCAGCGCCACCGACGCGAGCTCGACGCGCTGCTGAGCCGGTGGACGGCCCTGCACGAACCGGACGCCATTACTGACTTGCTGCAATCGCACGGTGTGGCAGCTGCGCCCGTGCTGGGCGCCGAGGAACGGCTCTTTCATCCGCACTTCATGGCCCGGGGCTTATACAGCGATACCGAACACCCGGCGTTGGGCGCAGAGCCGGTGTTCAACCTGATGTGGAACCTGAGCAAGACTCCGTCAAACGTCCGCCGCCACGCCCCCCTGCTGGGCGAACACAATCGCGACGTGCTGTGCGGCTATCTGGGATTGAGCGAGGACGAGCTGGCGGAGTTGGAAGAGCGGCGGGTGGTATATTAGGCCGACACGGAACCAGCGATGAGGATCATGCCATGACCCAGCAGCAGTCCCAGCAACAGGTTGTCGAAACTCTGCCCGAGGTGGAGGGTGGCATTTCCGACGAAGCCCTCGCCGCCGCCCGCGCCATGATCGGCGTGCGCATGCGCACCGAGCAATACGTGCGGCAGGCTAACCTGGACACGATGCTGAACTTCGTCAACGGTATCGGCGATGCCAACCCGCTGTTTCGGGACCAGGAATACGCCGTGTATTCCAAGTACGGGAGTGTTGTTGGCCACCCGTGCGCTCCTTACATGCGCCACTGGTCTGGCCGCACCCGTTGGGGTCTGCCGGGTGTCCACGGTTTCTTCGCTGGCAACGACTGGGAATTTTTCCGCGTGCTCCGGCCCGGCGACGCCGTGAACTGCGTGGAGCGCGTGCTGGACGTGCAGGAGAAACAGAGCGCCTACTCCGGACGCCTGGTCATTCAATACGTTGAAACCACTTACTCCAACCAGCGGGACGAGGTTGTGGCCAGGGTCGTCGGCTGGTGTACGCGCCACCAGCGGCGCGCCTCCCGGGAGCGCGGCAAGTACGCCGACGTGCCCAAGCGCCACGAGTACACCGAGGACGAACTTGCCGAGATTGACGAGCAGGTGCTCAACGAGACGGCGAGGGGTGGCCAGCCCCGTTACTGGGAAGACACCGAGATCGGAGAGGAGTTGCCCACCGTGGTGCGTGGCCCCCTCTCCCTGCAGGACGTGAGCGCGTTCCTGGTGGGCACCGGTCGCTCCAGCGCCCACGGCGTGCTGCTCCGGGAGGCCATGCGCCATCCCAACCACTTCTTCCGAAACCCGGAGTCCGGCGGTGGCCTGGAATACACCGGCATCGGCCACCTGCGCGACTCGGTCGCCGAGGCGGTGGGTGTGCCCGGCGCGTACGACTACGGCCCGCAGCGCGTGTCCTGGCTGGGAACCCTGATGACCAACTGGATGGGTGACGACGCTTTTCTGAAGCGCCTTCGAGTGGAAACCCGGCGGTTCAACGTCTACGGTGACACGCAGTTCTGCAAGGGGCGCGTTGCGCGCAAGTACATCCACCAGGGCAACGCGTTGGTCGACATCGACATCTGGGCCGAAAATCAGCGCGGCGAGGTCACCGCTCCCGGCATGGCAACCGTGCTATTACCATCCCGTGATCCGAGGAATCCCTGGTTCACCGACGGCAGCCAACTGTCGCTGCGGGACGTGACCCTGCCGGAAGAGGCGCCGCCAATCCTGCCCGTATGAGCGCGCGTCAGTAGGCGAATATATCGTCTACGGCGCAGGCGAAACCGGGCAGGACCGGCTCACAGGTCAAAGTATCCCCGGGGCCAAACCGCCGCACCGTGCCGTCATCGTGGTGCGTGTGTATCTCTCGCGGCACGGGATACACGACCATAACCAGCCGAACGCCGGCGTCGAGCCACAGCCGTATCTTGCGGTCCAGCCTCGCTTGGCGGTCATTGGGCGAGAAAACTTCCATGACCAGGTCGGGAATGACCTGCGCATAACCCCGGGACTGCGGGCTGGTAGACATACGCTCGTAAGAGACAAAAGCGTAATCTGGCGCCAGGACGGTATCCGGCGCGACGTCGATCCAGAACCCCGTTTCCGCCATGCGGCCTCGGCCGAGACCATGCTGGTGGATGAAAGAGCTCATTCGCCAAGATGCCTCGTTCCCCACAAAACCGTGGTTGTCTCCGGCTGGCGGCATTTCGACAAGCTCCCCCCTGATGAGTTCACGTCGCATGCCGTCGTCCGGAATCCCCAGCAGGTCGTTCGCAGTGAGCAGTTTTTTGGCGGTGGTCATCGCGTGCTGCCTCCCGAGATTAGTGAGCCAACACCATGGTGATGCAGTTGAGCGAATTGGTCAATAATTGACAGATGCGAAGAAGACACCGCTACTCCACGACCCGCACGAACCTGCGACGGCCCGCGCGCACGACATCGCCAGCGTTCAGGGTGGGTTCGTCGCCGATGGACGCGCTCGTGCGCTGCCCGTCCGCGCGGATCAACTCCACCGCTCCCTGGGTTAGCAGGCGCCGTGCTTCGCCGTTGCTGCTGGCTAGCCCGGTGTGCACCAGCATGCGCTGAACCGGCATTCCGGCAACTTCCGACAAGGCCACCTCCGGCATGTCATCGGGCAGGTCGCGACGCTGGACCACCTGCTCAAAGTGGGACTGTGCGCCATCCGCGGCGCCGCTGTCGTGGAAGGTGGTCGTGATCCGGTGTGCCAGTCCCTTCTTGAAGTCCATCGGATTGGCGGTTTCGGATTTCATCGCGCGGGTCATCTCGGCGATATCAGCGTCCGGCACGTCGGTCAGGTACTCGTAGTACGACGAGATCAGCTCGTCGGGCAGGGACATCAGCTTGCCGTACATTTCCTCCGGCGGCTCTTCCAGGGCCACGTAGTTGCCGAGGCTCTTGCTCATCTTCTGCACGCCGTCGGTTCCCACCAGGATGGGCATCATGAAGCACTGTTGCGGCGTTTGACCCATCATCCCCTGCAGTTCACGACCGACCAGCAGGTTGAACATCTGGTCCGTGCCGCCGAATTCCACGTCCGATTCGATCACCACGGAGTCGTAAGCCTGCATCAACGGATAGAGCATCTCGGTGATTGCGATGGGTTGGTTCTGGGCGTAGCGGTTGGCGAAGTCCTCCCGGTGCAGGAACTGGTTGATGGTGAACCGACTGGTCAGTTCGATCACGTTGGCCAGTGTAAATTCGCCGAACCACTGGCTCTGCCATTCCACCTGCGTGCGGTCCCGGTCCACGACCTTGAAGAACTGGCGCATGTAGGATTCGGCGTTTTCCAGGACCTCGGCGTGGGTGAGCATCGTGCGGGTTGCCGAGCGGCCGGAAGGGTCACCAATCTGCGCGGTCCAGTCGCCCACGATGAGGATCACCTGGTGCCCGAGATCCTGCAGTTGCCGGAGTTTCCGCAACCCAACGACGTGACCCAGGTGGATGTCCGGCCGGCTGGGATCAAACCCCATTTTCAGGCGCAGCGGCGTGCCCCGCTGCAGCATGGCGGTGAACTCTTCCTCAGAGATGATCCGGCTTACACCGCGCCGCGTGATGGTGGACAGGTTTTCGGGGATCTGAACTTGGCTGGTCAACGCTCACCTCGCCTCTGTTGGTCAATATCGACCGGCGGATCAGGCGCTTTCCTGCCGGTCGTGCTGTTCTAGCACCAGACGGGCGTTGGCCACGTCCAGGTTCATCTGGGAAATCAGGGCGTCTATCCCGTCGAAGGTCTCTTGCCCCCGCAGCCTTGATACGAACTCAAGCTTCAGGTTTTCATCGTAAATGTCGTCGGAGAAGTCCAGCAGGTGCGCTTCAATCAGGCGCTGGCTCAGCCCAAAGGTGGGTCGCACACCAATGCTGGTAGCCGCCATGTGGCGCACGCCGTTTACGGTAGCGTAGGTGGCGTACACCCCGTCGGCTGGGATCACGAAATTCGCAATGGGGATGATGTTGGCTGTGGGGAAGCCCAATTGGCGGCCCATCTTGGCGCCGTGCACGACAATGCCGTCCGTTGCGTAGGGTCGTCCCAGCAGGAATTCGGCGCCGTCCACGTTGCCGTCGGCCAGGGCATTGCGGACTCTACGGCTGCGGACGGTGCTGCCCTCGAGCTCCAGGGGCGACACGGTTTCCACCCAGAAACCCAGCGCGGCCCCGCGGCGACGCAGGTATTCCAAGTTGCCGCTCCGGTTCCGGCCCAATGCGAAATCCGGGCCGGTAACTATTCCGCGCATGTGCAGGCAGTCAACCAGCATGTGCGTGAATTCGTTGGCGTCGAGGTTGGCAATGTCATTGGTGAACTCGACGCAGATGACGCTCTCTACCCCCGCGTCGTGCAGCAGTTGAATCTTTTCTTCGGGGGTGATGATCTTGGTGACGGTGCGTTCCGGGTTCACCACTTCCGCAGGATGATTGCTGAAAGTGATGACGGTGGAAATCAGCGGCGGTTCCGCCAACTCCAGAATCCGGCTGATGAGGTGGCGGTGTCCCCGGTGGACACCGTCGAACACGCCGATGGTGACGACCGTGCCCATTGCGTGCTGGGGCGCCGCATCAGCCAATGCCTGATGGAAGGCCCCTCGGCCCGGAGTTCCGGAAGTTGCGTTGTCCGAGGAGAGCATGGCGTCCAGGCGGCCGGTCAAGTTCGCAGATTCAAGAAAGAGCCGCGCATCGCCAGGTACCCGAAATGGGCCCTCGCGTCATACTCATCGCGGCGCAATTTAGCGCAGTCGATGGTAGCACAGGGCCCCCGGCCGGGCAAGCAGACTCGTCCTGATGAACCGGCGATATACTGGTTGGGGTCGCCGGTATGACACGCAAAAGCCCTGAAATTTGCTGCCACCGCATTCGTCACCCACCGCGCGACCGGTTCTAAAATGCCACCACGCAAATCACATTCCATGAGAGTATCCGGCGGCGTGTCCCGAGGCCTTCCGTTGGCAGGGGCCGCGGTTGCCGGAGTTCGACCCACAACTGAGAGGGTTAGATCCGCGATTTTCAACATTCTGCAACCCGACCAGGTGGAAGACTGCCGAGTGCTGGACCTGTACGCGGGCACCGGCAGTTTGGGCATCGAAGCCCTCAGCCGTGGCGCAACGCGGGCCGACTTCGTGGAACGCAACCGACGTCAATGTCGGGTCATACAGGAGAATCTGGACTTCACGGGTTATAGCGACGTCGGTCGAGTCAGTTGCGCGGAAGTACTGGACTGGTTGAATAGGTCCGCCACGCACTCAGGTGACAATGATTTGTATGATCTCGTCGTCCTGGATCCACCCTACCGTATGGGAGAACCAACACCTACGCTGGAACGCCTGGCCCACTCCGGGCTGCTCCACCCAGACGCCATTGTAGTAGTCGGCTTCAGCAATCGCGTGACCTTGCCTCCCGACGTCCATTCCCTGCATGAAATTGATCGACGCAGCTACGGGGATAATGCGGTAGGATTCTACGTCGTTCGCGCCTCCGCGAATTGACTGACGTTAACAATGATTTGGAGTATCCCCGTATGGTAACCGCTCTCTATCCCGGAACATTCGACCCAGTGACCATGGGGCACCTGAACGTGGCCCAACGGGCAGCCCGGCTCTTCGACAACTTGATCGTCGCCGTTTATGACACCCCTTCCAAGAGCCTGCTGTTCAACACTGAAGAACGCGTCGGTCTGATGCGTGAAGCGGTGGCGGACCTGCCCAACGTTACCGTCCGCCCGTTCCACGGTCTGGTGGTTGGCACCGCTCGCGACGCGGGAGCAGCCGCCATCATCCGGGGTCTCCGCAGTGGTCCGGACTTCGAGTACGAGTCGCAGATGTTCTTCATGAACCGACGCCTGGAACCCGACGTCGACATGGTGTCGCTGATGAGCGATCAGGAGCACATGTTCATCAGTTCCAGCCTGCTCAAAGAGGTCGCCCAATTGGGTGGCGAAATCGCCGGCATGGTCCCTGAGCACGTGGCTCGGGCCCTGGCGGAAAAATACCAACTGCCGCAGCGGTAGCCTTTCATGTGCAATCTGAACCGCCGGCCAAGGGGGTCATCATAGATATCAACAGCATAATCGACCGCATCGAATTGTTGGTGGAATCGAGCAAATCCGTGCCGCTCAGCAACAACGCGATGGTCGACAGGAGCAAGATCGGCGAGCTCGTCGCGCAACTCCGCATGGCTGTCCCGCAGGAAGTCAGGCGAGCCGAGGAAATGTTGTCCCGCAAGGATGACATAATGTCTTCTGCGGTGTCCGAAGCGCACCAGGCCCGACAGCATCTGGAGCAGGACTTCCGAACCCGCCTCAGTGAGCACGAACTTGGCCGGAAAGCCGAGGAAATGCTGCGCGAAGCGGAGGCCGCTGCCCGACGCATGATCGACCAGGCCGAGCGGGAGGCGGAAAGCCGTCGCAACCAGGCGGATGCCTACGCCCTGCGCACCCTGAGGGATCTGGAGCGCGAACTGACTTCCGCTACGGGCTCCGTGCGGAAGGGCATTGACATGCTTGCGGGTGAGACCCTGGCGGCCAGCACGAACCCCGGCATCCCCTCTCCGCATGATTTCGCGCCAAACCTGGGCGACGATCGGGAAACGGCCGACTACGGGACCTTCCGTTAGCCCGGCCGCTCGAATTCAATGATCACCGGGGCGGGGTAACTCTCGCCCCTTCGTCTTACGACAGTGTCAGGTTACGACAGTGTCAGGCGTAGCGGTGTCGACGCTCGCCATACGCACGATTTACGCTTGACACCTCTGACTCTGGCGGGTGTACAATCCTGCTTGCCCGCTGGTTGGAATTCTGTGTCGACAGTCTGGCCAGGCCATACCGGAAGCGTTGGTTGGAGTGACGGAGCGAGATGCGTGAACTGGTAATCGACAGCATCCGGATCAGCCAGATGAACTATCAACGGGTGGTGGTCCTGAAAGAGTTGGCCACCGATCTGTTCCTGTTGATCTGGATCGGCCCCACCGAAGCCGAAGCCATCGCGGTAAAGATGCAGGGCATGTCCGTTCCGCGCCCGCTCACGCACGATCTCTTCGTAGATCTGGTCAAATCGATGGGTGGCACCTTCGAGCACATCCTGGTCAATGATCTTCAAAATGAGACCTTCTATGCGAAGATCGTGGTCCGGATCGACGACCGCATCCACGAGATAGACTCGCGGCCCAGCGACGCCATGGCGGTTGCCGTGCGCGCCGAAGTCCCGATCTACGTCGCAGACCAGGTCATGGATAAAGCCGCCATTTCGATGGACCAGGAAACCGGCCAGCCCGCGGTGTCTCCGGAAGCCGGTGGCGAAGCCGCGCCGGCGGAGGTCACCGAGGAGGAACTCCAGGGGTTGTCCGCCTTTACTGACCTGATCAACGAATTGGACATGGAAGACTTCGAGCGCAAGTAGGTTCGAAATGCGTACGTGTGTAGCGACGACGGATGCTGCCCTGCCCTTAACGGTGGGGCGTTTTCGTAAGCGCGGTGACGATTTCTGCAAAAATCTCCGATTGACAGTTCGGAGGGCGGATGCTACGATGCCTGCCGTTTGGAAACGGGTATGCCGCAGTGGATAATCACTGCGCTGCGACTGACCGGTTTGGGTTGGTTTGTTGCTGTGTGTATCGTCCTGGGTATCCTCGGAGGGCTCTGGCTGGGCAATCTGACCGGCCAGGTGGCGCTCCTCGTACTGGTGGGGACGGTATTGGGCAGCGTGGTAGCCTTCTACGGGGTCTACCGCATGATCATCCCCGCCGTCTACGGCAGCAACAGCCCCGACCGCTCTCCTGACCAAGCGAACAAACCGTGTACTGACCGCGGAGGCAACGAACCGTCGTGACCACCAAAAGAGTACTTCTGCTGATCGGCATTGTGTCGGCAGTCCTCCTGATCGTAGGTTTCGTCGTCGGCGCAGTCGGTTCGAGGATGTTCGGGCTTGAACGCCCGTTCGTGTCCCAGCCGGGAATCCACCTGCCTCCGGATCCGGTGTTCCCAGCTGCCGTTCGCGAAAGCGTGGTTGGCTACCGGGTGGCCGACAAGAAGACCGATGACCATGGCGAGGCTAAATCCGGTCAAGACGCGGCTGATGACAAGGAGCATGCCGACGAAGAACATCACGGCCTGGGCATAATGCAGTTCGCGGTCACCAACACCATGCTCTCGGCATGGTTGACCAGCGTCGTCATGCTCGTGTTTTTCATCGGAGGCGCCCGCAACCCCAAGGTCATTCCCAGCCGCCTGCAGGCGCTGGTGGAGATGCTGTTTGAGCTCGTGCTCAACTTCGCCTCCAGTATCCTGGGTCCTGAGATGGGGCGCCGCGCTTTCCCGGTTGTGGCCACCATTTTCTTCTTCGTCCTGTTCAACGCCTGGATCGCTATCTTCCTGATACCGATCTACCAGGCGGTGGGCTATGGCGCCAACGTCGGGGGCGAGTTCAAACTGGCCACGCACCTGGTTCGGCCGGCCGGCACCGACCTGAACTTCCCGCTGGCGCTCGCGCTGGTGTCGTTCGTGTTTGTTGAGTACTGGGGTTTCCGCGCCCACGGGTTCGGCTATCTCAAGAAGTTCTTCGCCTTTGGCGACCTGCTCCGCGGTCGGCCTTCGGGTCTGATCAACATCTTCGTGGGGATACTCGAGCTGGTGTCGGAGCTGGTCCGCATCGTCTCGTTCACCTTCCGTCTGTTCGGAAACATGACCGCCGGCGAGATCCTCGTGGTCATGATCACTTTCCTGGTTCCGTTCATCGCCACTCAGTTCGTCTTCGGATTGGAACTGTTGGTGGGACTGATCCAATCGGTCATCTTCGCGGGGCTCACTCTGGTGTTCCTGTCGGTGGCCGTCAGTCACGAGGAGCACTGATCCCCGGAGTATCCCAATCAAGGCACCGTGGCCCCATGGCTTGATCGCCAGGGCCCAGGCAAAATCACGAGACCAATTTCGGTTCGGAGGATTATCAACAATGGCACTTGACCTTTCGATGTTCACCACTTTGCTGGCGGTGGGTTCTCAGGCGCTGACTGCGGAAGGCGCAAAGTTCCTGGCAGCCGGCCTTGCCATCGCCCTCGGCGTGGTCGGGCCTGGTGTCGGTATCGGAATCCTCGGCGCCGGCGCGATGAATGCCATCGGCCGCAACCCGGACGCCGCCGGTGCGATTACCACCAACATGATCCTCGCCATCGCGTTCGCTGAGGCCCTTGGTATTTACTCCCTCATCGTCGCGGTGATCCTGCTCTTCGTGGTGTAACAACATGGTAGAACTGGGACTGAACGTTCCGGCGCTGATCAGCTATCTGATCAACTACGTCGTCCTCCTGATCCTGCTGGGAGCGCTGGCCTACCGGCCCTTGCTCAACGCGCTCGACAGTCGCGTGGACAGCATTCGGGAGAGTTTGGCGGCTGCCGACCGCGCCCGTGAGGAAGCGGCCACCTCCCGCTCCGCCATCGAAGAGGAGCTCAACGAAGCCCGGCGGGAGGGGCAGCGCCTTTTGGATCAGGCCCGTGAAGCCGCCGAGCGTTTCCGCGAAGAGGAAATGGAGCGCGCCCGTCAGTCGGCTGAGGAATTTTCCGAGCGCGCCCGCGCCGACATCGCCCGCGAGCGCGACGCCGCCGTCAGCGAAGTCAGAGCCGCGTTCGGCGACCTGGCGATCTCCGCCGCTGAACGCATCATCCGACGCAGCGTGGACCGCCAGGCCCATCAGGACTTGATCGATCAGGTCCTGGCGGAAGGCGAACAGGCGCTGCGGCGCAACTGATCGCTCACCTCGCCGCCGCTTCAGGCAATCAATGATGCGTGGTCGCCCCACATCGCGGCGACTGCGCAATCGCAAGAGTTAGGGAGACAGTAACCCGTGGCAAACCGCTTGTCCGGTCAGCGCTACGCCCAGGCCATCTTTGAGTTGGCCGAGCAAGAAGAGCAGCTGGAACCGTGGGACCAGGAACTGCGATTGGCCGCCGACGTGCTCGGCGACGAGGAGTTCAGCCTGTTCCTGCGGCATGCCGAGGTGCCCTTGGAACGCAAGATCTCGGCCATCGACCAGGTGCTGTCCGAGACTCACCAGATGGTTCGCAACCTGGTCGCTCTTCTGGTCAGCCGCAGCGGCGTGGACGCCATGCGTGATGTCCAGGAAGCTTACACTCACCTTCTGGATGAACGGCTGGGGCGTCAGCGTGTTGAAGTGACTGCTGCGGTTCCGCTGGAACAACCCGAACTCGACCGGATCACTGACCTCGTCGGCCGCATGGTGGGTAAGGAAGTGGTGGTCACCGCCCAGGTGGATGAGTCCATCCTCGGCGGATTGATCATCCAGATCGGTGACCAGCTTCTGGACGGTAGCGCAAGCTCCGCCCTGGAACGGCTCCGCCAAACGGTCCGCGCTCAAGCGGCCTAACCAACGCAACTTTTAGGAGACTCGCCGATGGCAGTCAGGGGACAAGAGATAGTTTCTCTCATCAGGCGTCAGATCGAGGAGTTTGGCGGTGACCTCTCCCTGGTCGACGTTGGCACCGTCCTGCAAGTTGGCGATGGTATCGCCAGCATCCAGGGATTGCAGAGCGTCCGCTCAAACGAGTTGCTGGATTTCGGCAACGACGTGTTGGGTCTCGCGCTCAACCTGGAATCGGACGTCGTAGGCGCCGCCATCCTGGGCGATCCCACAGCGGTCAAGGAAGGCGATCGGGTCCGGGCTACCGGACAGATCATTGAAGTGCCGGTTGGTGACGCGCTCATTGGTCGCGTGGTGGACCCGTTGGGTCGGCCACTGGATGGCAAGGGCCCGGTCGTGACCGACCGCACCATGCCCGTCGAGCGCACGGCCCCCAACGTCGTGGTCAGGAAGTCGGTGGACACCCCGGTGCAAACTGGCATCAAGGCTATCGACGCGATGATTCCCATTGGCCGCGGCCAGCGTGAACTGATCATCGGTGACCGCTCAACCGGGAAATCGGCCATCGCTATCGACACCATCATCAACCAGAAAGACACGGACCTCATCTGTATCTACGTGGCCATCGGCCAGAAGCAGGGCAAGGTCTCCCAGGTTGTCGGTATCCTCGAGGAATACGGGGCGATGGACCACACCATCGTCGTCAACGCCGGCTCCGCCGACTCCGCGCCGCTGCAGTTCATCGCTCCTTACGCCGGCTGCGCCATGGGCGAGGCCTTCATGGAAGAGGGCAAGGACGTGCTGATCGTCTACGACGATCTGACCAAGCACGCCTGGGCCTACCGCCAGATGTCGCTCCTCCTGCGCCGCCCCGCCGGGCGCGAAGCCTATCCGGGCGACGTTTTCTACCTGCACAGCCGCTTGCTCGAGCGCGCCGCGCGCCTCGACGATACGCTGGGAGGTGGCTCGTTGACGGCCCTGCCAATAATCGAGACCCAGGCCGGCGACGTGTCCGCGTACATTCCAACCAACGTCATCTCCATTACCGACGGGCAGATCTACCTTGAGCCCGAACTGTTCAACGTCGGCATCCGCCCCGCGGTCAACGTGGGTCTGTCCGTTTCCCGCGTGGGTGGCGCCGCGCAGACCCGAGCCGTGCGCCAGGTTGCAGGACGCCTGCGTCTGGACCTTGCCCAGTACCGCGAATTGGCGACATTCGCCCAGTTTGGCACTGCCGATTTGGACGCCGCCACCCGTGCCCAGTTGGCGCGGGGACAGCTTGCCACCGAGGCTCTTAAGCAGGGCCAGTATCAACCCCTCAACCTGGGTGACGAGGTGATTGTCCTCTTCGCGGTGAACTCGGGCCTGATGGAAGATATTCCGCTGGAACGCGTCGGCGCATTCGAAGAGCAAATGCTCCGCCACGTCACCGCAACCCATCCCGAAATCAGCCAGGCGATCCGCGATACCGGCAACCTGCCGGAGGAAATCACCCAACAACTCACCGCGGCCATCAACGACTTCAAGCCTACCTTTCAGTAGAAATCGTCTGAAGTAGGTTCACCCATCAGGGCGCAGCCAGGGTTAATGCATGCCTAGCGTTAGAGACATCCGCCGACGCATTCGCAGCGTCGAAAACACCGGCAAGGTCACCAACGCGATGTCCCTCATCGCGGCGTCAAAGATGCGACGGGCCCAGCTCGCCGTTACCGACGGGCGTCCTTACGCGGAAAAAATCCACGAGGTCATCGCCACCCTGGCGGCGCAACCCACGGATGACGATACCGTCCACCCGCTGCTCGAGACCCGCCCGGTCAACACGGTGGGGATGGTGGTTATCACGCCGGACCGCGGCCTGGCCGGCGGAATGCACGCCAACATCAACCGACAGGTCGCCCGGTTCATCCTGGACAGCGACGCGACGGTGCGCAGCATCGTGGTCGGTCGCAAGGGCCGCGATTTCCTGGTGCGCTACACCGACACCGTGCAGGCCGTTTTCACCGATCTGAGCGATCGAGTTTCCCTCGCGGACACCACCGCGATCTCGCGCCTGGTCATCGACGGGTACACCGCAGGCGAATTCGACGAGGTGCATCTGGCCTACATGCGCTTCGTATCCACCGTCCAGCAGCAACCGGTCATTGAACGCATACTGCCCGTTGAACCGGCTGCCCTGGAATCCGCCCAGCGGGTTGGCTACATCTATGAGCCGGACCCGGCCACGGTTCTGAGCGCGCTGCTGCCCCAATTCGTTGAAATGCAGGTGTACCACGCGATCCTCGAAAGCATTGCCAGCGAACAATCCGCGCGAATGGTCGCCATGCGCAACGCCACCGACAACGCCAATCAACTGGCTTCCGACCTCACGTTGGTCATGAACAAGCTCCGCCAGGACAGCATCACCAACGAGTTGCTGGACCTGGTCGGTGGTCAGGTGGCCATGGAGGGCTGATCTTCACGGCCTCACTCGCGAAACCAAAGATTCGCGAGACCCCCGAAATTCGCCCGTTCCCAGTTAGCCCATCCGGAGGATAGACAAAATGCCCGGTAAAATCGCCCAAGTTATCGGTACGGTGGTGGACGTCGAATTCCCCGCCGATCAGCTCCCGAATCTGTTCGATGCCCTTGAAGTCGACAATTCCGGCGAGCGCCTGGTGCTGGAAGTCCAGCAGCACATCGGCAACCACTGGGCCCGCTGTCTGGCTCTGGGATCAACTGACGGACTGGCCCGCGGCAACGAAGTAACCGACACCGGCAACAAGGTCTCCGTTCCCGTAGGACCCGAGACGCTGGGCCGGCTCTTCGACGTTACTGGCACGCCACTGGACAACCTGGGCGCCGTGGAAGCCGGGCAACTCTGGCCCATCCACCGCGATCCTCCCGCCTTCGATGACCAGAACCCCACGGTTGAGATTCTCGAAACCGGCATCAAGGTGTTCGACCTGATCACCCCCTTCCCCAAGGGCGGCAAGGTCGGGGCCTACGGCGGCGCGGGCGTGGGCAAAACCGTCATCATCCAGGAGCTCATCCGGAACATCGGCGCCGTACACAGCGGGGTGTCCGTGTTCGCCGGGGTGGGCGAGCGGTCCCGCGAAGGCAACGACCTCTGGCATGAGATGGAAGACTCCGGTGTGCTGGGCAGTACCGTACTGGTGTTTGGCCAGATGAACGAGACCCCCGGCGTCCGCGCTCGCATCGGCCTCACCGGTCTCACCATGGCCGAGTACTTCCGCGAAGAAGAGAACCAGGACGTGCTCCTGTTCATCGATAACATCTACCGCTACATCCTCGCCGGCATGGAAGTGTCCGCGCTGCTGGGCCGCATGCCCTCTGCGGTGGGATACCAGCCGACCCTCAGCACCGAGATGGGCGCGCTTCAGGAGCGGATCACCTCCACCAAGAGCGGCAGCATCACCTCCTTCCAGGCCATCTACGTGCCGGCCGACGACTACACCGACCCCGGCATCGTGACCACCTTCGGTCACCTTGATGCCGTGGTATCCCTCGAGCGAGCGCTGGCGGCCCAGGCCCTCTATCCGGCAGTGGACCCGTTGGCTTCCTTTGCCAGGATCCTTGAGCCCCGTATCGTGGGGGATGAGCACTATCGGGTTGCCCGTGGCGTGCAGCAGGTGCTCCAGCGGTATCGGGACCTGCAGGACATCATCGCCATCCTGGGTATCGAAGAGTTGTCCGACGATGACCGGCAAGCCGTGTTCCGCGCCCGCAAAATTCAGCGGTTCCTGACCCAGCCCTTCTTCGTCGCCGAAACCTTCACCAACCAGCCGGGCAAGTACGTCGCCTTGCGCGACACCGTGCGGGGGTTCGCGGAAATCCTGGATGGCCAGCACGACGACCTCCCGGAACAGGCCTTCTACATGGTTGGAACCATCGAAGAGGCCGTCGAGAAGGCTGCCGAAATGCAGGCCACCGCCTGATAGTTGCGAGTTTACGGTCCAACAGGAGCTCACCCCGATGCCGATGCAGTTGCAAATCATCACCGCGGAACGCGAAGTGTTCTCCGGGGAAGTGGACGCGCTGGTCGCTCCGGGCGTCGCCGGGCAACTGGGCATCTTGCCCAACCACGCCCCGTTGATGACCGTGCTGCAGCCGGGCGAATTGCTCGTTCGAGCCGGCGGCGACGACAGTTATCTCGCGTTATCCGGCGGGTACCTGGAAGTGCTGGGCAATCAGGTTATCGTCCTGGCCGACGCGGCCGAAGATGTGGACGAAATCGACGAGGCACGGGCGCAGGAAGCTCTGGTACGTGCCCAGGAACGCGTCGCGGGTCGCGAATCCGACATCGAATTGGAACAGGCGGTGGCATCCCTGCGCCGCGCCCAAGTGCGGGTAACCGTGGCCCGTCGTCGGCGTTCCACCCCGCACCGCTCACTGGCGCCTCAAGCCCGGCAGTAAGCTCAGTTTGAGGGTGAGGGACCGTTGATCGACGGACCGCCCTCGGTGAGATAGTACGTCATCGACTGCAGGGCCAGTACCGGGTCGATGCTGCGCACCCGGATACCGTCGGGAACCTGCGCGTTAATGGGCGCGTAGTTCAAAATCGCCCGCACGCCGCATGCCACCAGTTGGTCGATCACGGTTTGCGTGTGGGCGCTGGGCACGGCTACGATGGCGATGCTGATGTCCCTTTCGGCCACTGTTTCTGCCATCTCCGCCATCGGCTGTACCGATACGCCGCCGACCTCTTGACCCACATTGGCCAGGTTGTTGTCGAATGCGGCCACCAGGTGGAAACCGTCGGGGTTGAAGCCCGGGTAATTGAGTATCGCATTGCCCAGCCTGCCAACTCCGACCACGGCGACGTTCCATTCGCAGTTCAGGCCCAGGATCTGTTTCAATTCCCGGAGCAGGTCGCGCACAACATACCCTCGGCCCTGCTTGCCGAACCGGCCGAAGTACGACAGGTCCTTGCGGATTTGCGCCGGCGTAACCTGCAACTGCTCGCCCAACTGCTGCGAGTTGGTCACCTCGTCGCCCGCGTCCAACAACTGCGACAGGATGCGAACATACTGAGGCAACCGGGAGATCACCACTTCGGGAACCTCGCCGGGAGTCAGCGCCGTTGCGGGCCGGAAGCCAGGTCCGCTGTAATTGGATGACATGTGGTCGTATCGCGCCTTAGCTTGAATGCATCAAATATTCAGTGCAATCTTCCGGTATTCTTGAAGAAATCGATAACTTGCTCCTATTCCCGGCCCCTTTGGAACATGGTCATAATCTATCCCGCCGATAATCCATCGTCAATACCGATACGCTTTCGCACCAGGGCCTGTGCAAAGTCCGTCCTCCCGCTCATGGTGAGCTTGTCGAACCACGACTCCGGCAACGGCAGCATCCTTCGACAGGCTCAGGATGAGCGGAAACCAAAGAAGCCTATTACTTTGCACAGGCCCTGGCTTTCGCACGTGGAACCCTTGCACCAACAACGAGGACACCGCGGGGAATGCACCCGGCTCCGCTGCCGGCGCGACGCGCGGTCGCGCGACGGGTTAGACTGTGCATGCTTTCCACCGCGCCTGTGCGGTTTCATTCCATGCACGTCGCCGTAGCTCACATCACCATCCGCGTGCCTGAAAGCCGTAGCCTCAAGACCCGTCGGCAGGCCGCGCGAAGCCTGATCCAGCGGATCCGCAGCCGTTTCAACGTCTCGGTCGCCCAGGATGCCGGCGCTGACGGCAACTTGTGGCAGAGCCTTACGCTGGCGGTCTCATGCGTGGGAGCCAGCGCGGACCAGACCCGGTCGTTGATCGACGACGTGGTCGCTTTCGTGGAAGAGGTTCGTCCCGATCTGGAACTTCTCGACTACCAGATCGAAGTCATGGGAGGGTTCTGAAAATCTAAATCGCCCGAACCTCCGGGGGAGCCGGAGATCCGGGCGATCATCGGCACACGGGCTACATTCGGTCGCTGATCGCGGCCATCAGGTCCTGCAGGTCTGGGAACAGGTGAGCGTCGGGCGTGTGCTTATGCTCGCCGACCAAATCACCGTCGATCAGGATGTCGAACTTGCCGTGTTCCCCGGGTGTGAGTTTGAAGGTCGATATGTTGTCACCCGTCCGGGTCAGTGCTTCGCTGGCCATCCAGGCCGCGCGTCCGGCATGCCCTCAATCCCAGCAGTAGACGATTTCGATTTCCATCCGCTTTACGTCAGGTCTCTGAGCCATGGGTTCCCTCCCTCTCGTCGACGTCGCTGGCGTTTTCGTTGGGGCGGATGATAGGGCAATCCCGTTTACCGCGCAATGCCGGTCGATGGTGCCCGGGGAGCGGTCAGCGCTGGGCGGTCATCGCCTGACTGGTGTCGGAGCCGACCACCTGATCCATCCAGCCGCAGACGCCTTCCCAGAATTCGGGGAAATCTCCAACGTTCATGTGGCCGGCCGTATCGATGGCAACCAACTGCTTGGGCTCCCTCGCCGCATCCAACAGCTTCGTTCCCTGGCTGAACGGGACGACTTCATCGTCCGTGCCGTGCAGGATAAGCAATGGACAATCGATCCGATCAACCAGCTTCACCGAATTGTAGCGGTCTCCGACCAGGCGCCCCGACCACGTCAACCTCGGGTAGGCCAGCCGGCCCATGTCGCGCAGCGAGGCGAAGGGGGCCACGAGCGCCATTCCCAGTGGAGAAAAGGTTTCGGACGCCAGCCGGATCGCCACCGCCGCCCCCATCGATACGCCCATGAACAGCGTATTGCCCGGTTCCGCTCCGTAGTTCTTTTCCAAGTGAGCCAGCGCGGCCCTGGCATCCGCGGCCGTGCTTCGTACCGTTGCCCGGCCACGGCTGTTTCCGAAACCGCCGTAGTCAAATCCGAATATGTTCGCGCCGGTGTGTTTCCGGACCGCCGCGAATTCCCCGACCCGTAGGCTGAGGTTCCCTCCGGCTCCTCCGAACCACATCCAGGTCAGGTCGGTTCTACGGTCACCGGGGACAAACCAGCATTGCAATCTGTGACCCGGTTCGGATTCGCACCAGGTCTCGTAAAACTCCATCCCCATGTCGGTCGGGAGGGCGTCGGTGACCGGTTGGGGCTGGAAAAGTAGGCGGCGTTCCAGTATGCCCAAGAACATTGTTCGACATCCCTGAAAACGAGAGTTGAGCTGGCCACATGCGGCAAATCGCCTCGGTGACCGTCCGGCAGGAGTGCGCAGCTCACACCATTAAGTACGATCCACTTCCGGAGATTAGTCTCATTGTCGGCGAAGCCGATCCGAAAAGGCGCAACCGTCCCCATTGGACCCGCAGCGCGTGGGCTAATCGTCGGCCAGGCTGTCGGCGAGGATTTCGAGAACGTCGCGCGCATCCTTGCCCTCGGAGTGCCCCTTGGATTGTATCCCTTCGGTCATCATCTGCAGGCAGAACGGACAGGAAACGCCGACGGTATCGGCTTCGGTTTCCAGGAAGTGGTCGGTGCGCACGTGGTTGATGCGCTCACCCTGGCTCTCCTCGATCCACATGTGACCGCCGCCGGCGCCGCAGCAGAACCCGCGCTCCCGACATCGTGGCTCCATCTCCACCAGTTTGAGGCCCGGAATGGCTTTGGCCACGTTCCGCGGCTCGTCGTACACTCCGTTGTGCCGTCCCAGGAAGCAGGAGTCGTGATACGCCACGGACACATCCATGATCTTCACCGGCTTGATCCTGCCTTCCTTGATCAGGCCGTCCACGAACTGGCTGTAGTGCAGGACCTCGTACTCACCGCCGAACTGCGGGTACTCGTTCTTCATCGTGTTGAAGCAGTGCGGGCAGATCGTCACCACCTTCTTGACGTTGTAGCCGTTCAGCACCTCGACGTTCTGCTGTGCCATGATCTGGAACAGGTACTCGTTGCCCATGCGGCGTGCCGGATCCCCGGTGCAGCTCTCCTCGTCCCCCAGGATCGCGAAGTCCACGCCCGCGGATTTCAATACCTTTGCCATGGAACGCGCGATGCCCTGACTGCGCTGTTCCAGGGCTCCGGTGCAGCCCACCCAGAAAAGGACTTCGGCGTCGGGTTTTTCAGCCATGGTTGGAACGCCTAGACCTTCTGCCCAGTCAGTGCGCGCGAAGGTGGTGCCGCGCCAGGGGTGTCCGCGCTGCTCCATGCTCAGCAGGGCGTTCATGCCGGTCTCGGGTATTCGCGACTCCTCCAATACCAGGCTGCGGCGCATGTCGATGATGGTGGGCACATGCTCCACTACCACCGGGCATTCCTCCATGCAGGCGCCGCAGGAAACACAATCCCAAATCGCCTGCTCCGGTATGGCGCCGTCGATCAGCGGCATCGGCTCCACGTGTTCAGCATCACGCGCGCCCTGGTGGCCGATGGCGATCATGTGCTCCTTGATGTTTTCCACGATGTGCATCGGGGACAGGACCTTGCCGGTGGTGTGGGCGGGACAGGCGTCGGTGCATCGCCCACACACCGCGCAGGCGTAGCCGTCCAGCAATTCTTTCCAGGTGAAGTCCTGCACACGAGACGCGCCGAACCGCTCGACGTTCTCGAGGTCCATGGTCGCCAGCGTGCCCCGAGGCTCCAGGTTCCGGAAGAAAGCGTTCAGCGGCGCCGCGACCATGTGGATGTGTTTCGAGAAGGGAATGTACAGCGCGAACCCGAGCACAATCAGCAGATGCACCCACCAGAAGATCGCTTGCAAGGCGCCGGCGGTCGCCTCGGACATACCCGCTGCGCTCAGCCAGTTGCCGACCGCCCCGCCGATCAACACGGCAGCCTCGGGTCCCACTCCGCCAGCTGCAACATAGAAAATGTGCACGAGCAGCGTGGCGACCATCAGGCCGGCCGTTAATCCAACGATGACAACCGACTCGCCCTTGCGGGTCAGGTCAAAGCTCAGCCGGTGCGGTTGCGCGATCCAGCGGCGCACCAGGGCCCATATGAGCGCGACCAGAATCACGGCCGCGAAGATGTCCAGGTAAATGCTGTACACCAGCACGCCGGTCCTGGTGAGTATGGTTTCTCCCAACGGATGCCAGATCGATCCGCCGAATATGAAAATCAGGTACGAAAGGCTGAAAGAGAGGAACCCCCAGAAAATCGCGGCGTGCCCAAGACCCGCCAGATCGATGCTCCGTGACCTGGGATCCAGGCTGCCAACTCGCTGCAGGACTTTACGCTGCCCCAGGACAATCCCTGCGGCTCCTGCCAATCTGGTCATCGGGCGGTCGAATCGGGCCACCGGGAGACCCTGGAGCACGAGTCGAAATACCCGGTGATACACCATGTATCCGGCCACGCCAAGGGTTGCCAGCGTAAGCACGTAGACACCTGCCCAAACGGGAATGACACCAAAAAGCGAATCGGGGGGAACCATTACAGCCTTGTCCTGGAGCGGTACGCGGCGGTCCGTAACGCTCTGCCTAAAATCGGCGGTAGTTTATCACACGGTATTTCCCCATCCGGTTTCCCCACGGGCCAGCGGTCATTTCCTACCCGGCGGCGTTGGGCGGGTCAAAGCCACCGACGCATGCGATCCGGTGGCTCCCGTGGGCGTAGCGCAGTCCTGACTCGTCCGGTCCGGCGGGTAATTGCTGCCATGTCCCATTATGGAAATCGGCGTTATAATGGGCGAAGAGATATGAACCCTGTGAATTAGCGAATTAACGTTTCGGCACGACGCGGCAGCGAACGCGCTACCTGCAACGAGGTTGGCAGATGGCAAGCCGGGGACGAACGGGTCGAAAAAAGGGCGCGGCCAGGAACCGAAACAACGGCCGCCAGCCCAACGCCAAAAGTTCGGGCGGAAAGCCCGATAAAACGAGTGTCTCTACGGCGTCGGAGGAAGATCAACGCAACGGCAGGGTCCCTGTCCCGGGTCGCCTCACCGCCCCAGTGCTGGTCCTGAACCTCAACTATGTCCCGGTCAACGTCTGCACCGTGCGCCGCGCCATCGTCCTGGTAGCCAAGGGCAAGGCCGAACTCCTCGAACAGCGGGCCGAAACTTCCCGCATCCGCACCTACAACGCCGCTTTGGATGCTCCTTCAATCATTCGCCTGGTGTATCTGGTCAAGCGTCCCTTTGCGCCGCGCCGCCTGTCCAAGAAGGAAGTTTTCCTGCGGGACCACTACACCTGCCAATACTGCGGCAAGCGGTCGCAGAACCTCACCCTGGATCACGTCGTACCCCGGCGACAACGCGGCCCGCACACCTGGGACAATGTGGTGGCCGCCTGCGGGCGTTGTAACCTCGACAAGGCCGGACGCACGCCGGAAGAGGCGAACATGAAGCTGCACCGGCTCCCGACTGCCCCTCAGCCCAATCCGTACCGCATTCTGGAAAACCGAACGATCCTGGAAGAATGGAAGCAGTACATACCGTGGCAAACTGCCGGCAAGGGGAAAAACGGCAGTGAAAGCGAGCCGGCGTTGATGGCGGTTGCCGACTGAACCTCCATGGCGAGCATAGATCTCCACGGCAGGACCTGGTCCGAATCCCTGGCTGAACTGATCGCGACTTACAATCGGATCCTGGCGAATGGCTCGTCGTCAGACATCCTGGAGGTCGTGCATGGCTACGGCTCGACAGGCACGGGAGGTTCGCTGCGCCGCCGCGTGCGCTCGTTCCTCGCAACCCACAGCAACCGCCTGGAGTTCCAAGCCGGCGAAGACGCCGACGGTAATCCCGGGCACACCCTGGTCATGCCCATTCAACCGCTGCCCGAAGTGAGCGACCTGCTGGCCGAACAGGTGCTGGAATACTGCGAGACCGCGCGAACGCAGCGCAAGATCACCGGCAAGTTCCGACGCTACGGTGACCCCAACGTCATCCAGGCAGTCCGCAGCCTCGAAAAGCAGGGCCGGCTCCGTGCGGTGAACAAGGGACGCAACAAGGCCTACGAAGCAGCGTAATGGGCCGCAGTATCTTTCAGGCCACGCCTGCCGGCACCGCCAGCATCATGCATTCCAGCGCCAGCCGCGGGTTCACGTTGGCGTCCAACGCCCGCAGCGTCTCCTGAACACTGTCCAGGAACGCCACGACCTCTGCCGTAGTTGTCGCATCGGCTTGCGTGCCCAGTTCGTCACGCCAGTCATCGTTGTGCACGTGCTCGGACTGGCCTTCTTTTACCAGAAGCACGTCGCGCCACCAGCGTTCCCAGAGGTACAGTTCCTGTCGGACCGATTCGCGGTCGCTCGAAAAGCCTCCCGCCAGGGTATTGGCGTAGTTGAACCGCGCATCCAGAGGAGACGAGGATATCTCCGGAACCTGCGCCAGGCGTTCCCGGTAGGAGTCCATCCGCTCCGGATCCTCCAACACGCTGATCGCCCAACCCGGGCAGCCGCGTGCCAGGCGGGCGAGCCGGCGCGCATCATCGGGCGCAACCCCGCGCGTGGACGCGAGGTATTCGGTCAACGCCGGGCCGGGCATGGGTCGCAGCGGGAGCATCCGGCAGCGCGACCGGATGGTAGGTAGAATTGCGTCCTCGTTCGTGGTGAGGAGCAGCACGAGCACTTGGGGCGGCGGTTCCTCCAGCGTCTTCAACAGCGCATTGGCGGGTTCGCTTTGACCTGCCGATAAGGTTTCGGCGCCGTCGAAGATCACCACCTTCCAGGCGCCCTCCACCGCGGTCACCGCCAGAAAACTCTCTGCCTCCCGGACCTGATCGATGCTGATCCGGGTGGAAACCCGCGGATCGTCGCCCACTGCGACTATCTTGACGTCGGCGAACACCCCCCGCCGAATTCGCAGGCAGGGGTCACAATTGCCGCACGGGCCCCGGGATTCGTCCTGATCATCGAACATGGACCCGGCCTGCTGCCCGTTGACGACCGCACAATTGACCGCCGCGCCGAGATCCAGAGCCAGCGTCATCTTGCCGACATGCGGCGGTCCGGAAAGCAGATATGCGTGAGCGAGCCTGCCGGCGCCCAGGCCGGCGTCGATTTGCTTCAGCAGGTGGTCCTGCCCAATGGTCGACCACATGCTGCGGATTCGCCTCACGCCCCGCTGGCCCGTCAGCCGATAGCCGGCTACAGGTCACACAGCATCATGTCTGCATAGGACTCGCGCCGGCGGATCAGCCGGCTTTCGCCGTTGTTCACCAGCACGATGGGAGGGCGCGGGTTCAGGTTGTAGTTGCTGGCCATTGACGGGCAGTATGCGCCGGCGGCAGGTATGGCGATCACATCTCCAGCCGCAGGAGCGGGCAGCAAAATGTCTGATGCCAGCACGTCGCCCGACTCGCAATACTTGCCGGCGATGGTCACCGTGGCGTCCGGATCCGCGGCCGGCCGGTTGGCGGACAGCACTTCGTAGGACGCCTGGTACAGCGCCGGCCGGATGTTGTCTCCCATGCCGCCGTCGACGCTCACGTACGTACGTACCCCCGGTATGTCCTTGATCGCGCCGATCCGGTATAACGCCACGCCGGCCGGACCGATAATCGAACGGCCCGGCTCGATGACCAGGGTGGGCTGGTCCATTCCCAGTTCGTCGCAGGTTGCTGTCAGCGTCCCGACGATTGCCTCGGCGTAATCGTCCGCAGCCGGAGGTTGGTCATTCCGGGTGTAGGCGATGGCGAACCCCCCGCCCGGGCTGAACTCCTGCAGGTTCAACCCTTGCTCGCGCAGCCCGGCGGCGAACCGCAGGACCAGGTCCGTCGCCGCCTGATACGGCTCCAACTCGAATATCGGCGATCCCAGGTGGAAGTGCAGCCCTTTCAGGTCGAGATGCGGCGCGGCGATGGCTTGGAGTATCGCTTGCTCAGCGTCGCCGGTTTGGATGGAAAAACCAAATTTGGAGTCAATGATTCCCGTGGTGGTATAGGCATGCGTGTGCGGGTCGATGCCGGGGGATACGCGCACCAGGATGTCCTGCGATTTGCCAGCGTCCGCGCAGATTCGCTCCAGCAGGTTCAGCTCGTGAAAACTGTCCACCACCACGCGGCCGATGCCCGCAGCCACCGCTTCTTCCAACTCGGCCGGCGTCTTGTTGTTGCCGTGGAAGTAGACCTTGTCCAGCGGCACGTCGCCCGCCATCGCCACGGCCAGCTCGCCTCCGGACACCACGTCCAGGCCGAGACCTTCCTCGGCGAAGATGCGCGCCAAGGCCGGGTTGATGTATGCCTTGGAGGCGTATACCGCCTGCGCGTTGGCGTAACGCGACGCGAAAGCTCCTGCGAACTGGCGACACCTCGAGCGCAACGTGGCCTCATCCAGGACGTACAGCGGAGTGCCGTACTGCTCCACCAGATCGACGGCGTCGCACCCGCCGATGGTGAGGTGACCGGTGGCGTTGGTGTCGGTGGTGTCGGGGAAAACGTGCGTCAGGTGGCGGGGCAGCATGGCGTGAACGCTCCAAATGAGTGTGATGACGGGGAATAATCTAGCACATCAGCCGGATTCTTCGCGCTGCGGTGGTGCAGAAATCAGCCCGCCAAAATCCTTCGGCGGGCTCGTTTCATTAACGCTTGAAGCCGACTATCTGGAATTTTGTTCGCCGGGACCCGCCACCTACGAACGGGCGCGTCGCGAAAAAGCCACTATGGAAAGTATCAAGGCCGCCAGCGCGAGTAGGACCGCGATGACTGCCGCAACTAGCGTGTAAAGACCATACCCCTCGGACTCGCCCTGCTGCCCGCGCGGTCCTTCCGCGCCTGCTTGCCCTGCCTCGCCTTGCGGACCAGCGGGTCCCGGTTGTCCCTGAGCTCCCGCGGCGCCCGGTGGTCCAGGCGGCCCGGACGGGCCCCGTTCACCACGCGGCCCGGCGGGTCCGGGGACCGCTACCGGCGCTGGAGTCGCCGTAGGCTGGGGCATGGGGGTAGGCGTTGCAGTTGGCGCCGGGCCGCCTCCGATTCCAGCCCGCAACTCCAGGTCGGCTTGCAGGAACCCTGCCTGCCAGTTCATTTCGACGTTAGCCCTTTGGCCCTTTATCAGAAAGTAAACCGGGCCAACACCCGGTGGCTCCGGCACCTGGAGCGGACCGAACCGCCCGTCATTGCGCGCTGTGATGCGACTCAACCGGACATCGCCCTGCATCGCCTCTATCAACGTGCCCGGAGGTACCAACTGGTCGTCCAGCCAAGCTGTTCCGGCCAGAACGGTCGGCGGTGACGGCGGCGATTGCGCCAACACCGTTGCGTGTGCGAACGCCCCGAATAGTATCGCCAGCCCAACGGGCAAAACTAAAACCAGCCACCGAGTTCTGATCATTGGATCGATTCCTCCAGCCCCAAGTTGGCGAGACAAATGGACGCACGGGCCGCATCCGTCATATCGTTTCCCGCGTTTACCTGCAAGTGCATCACCAGAAGGTGATCGCGCATCATGAGGTTACAACGAACTCCAGTCAGAATGTAACGCAAATGCTCCCCGATGTCTGCGATCCTGAACCGCGCCGCGGTCATCAAGTCGACGAGCGCTCCGTAACTGTCCAGAATTCAAGAGGTTGTCATTGCGAGGCGCTTGCGCCGTGGCAATCTCGATGCCGTTGCAGCAACGTCTGCCCTGAAGGACTCCCCGGCGCTAACGAGATTGCCGCGCTTCGCTCGCAATGACACTTCCCCCACAACTCTGAACAGTTACAGCGCTCCGGCTCCTCCGCAGATAATCAGTCTGGCGCCATCAGTTCGATGGGCAAGGAAACTGGCGGGCCCAACGCAGGCGCGAGGGGACCTCAACCGGCGCACCATTTGATCGCCAGGACAAAGAATGCGCCGACGCAACCCAGGAAGTCATTCCCTACTGCGCGCTGATATCGTGCGCGTCGTCCGTTGGGGACGGCGTAACATAACCCTGTCCGGCGATTTGTTCCCATAGACGACTGTCTATCGAGGCGCTTCGTCACGAGTTGTGACGAATACCCAGGTTGATTTTGGCCCATGTCTGGCGTATCGTCACAACTCGTGATGACTTATCAGGTCGCATTTGGCCGCCACGTCAGGCAGATCCGGCTTCGGCGCGACGAGACCCAGGAAGAAGTGGCCCATCGGGCGGGCATCCACGTCACGTATCTGTCCGGTATAGAGCGCGGCGTCCGCAACCCTTCTCTGACGAGCATCTGCGCCCTCGCCGCCGGGCTGGGGGTGCCAGTGAGTCACCTGTTCGATTTCGACCCCCGGGCCAATGAGCCACGTAAAAAAGCCGGGTCGCTGCGCCGTCGAGCGCGAGCACGCAGCGCCTAATCGGCTCTCAGCCGCACGCGTTCTAATTGACCGCCCGCCGGCGCGCCGTCTATACTGCCGCACGAATGAACCGGCGCCGCTGTTCGTTGCCGGTTGGCCTTCGTTCACTACCTCACCCTCGCTGCCGCCGGCATGGCGGCCGTTCCTGATAGAGGAGGTGTATTTTGCCGAATAAAGTACCCATCACGATTACCGTGAATGGCCGCTCGCACTCCGCCGAAGTGGAACCCCGCACCCTGTTGGTCCACTTCCTGCGCGAGACCCTGAACCTGACCGGCACCAAGATTGGCTGCGACACCAGCCAGTGCGGTGCCTGCGTAGTCAAGATGAACGGCGTTACCGTCAAGTCGTGCACCGCGTTTGCCGTGCAGGCCGATGGAGCCGAAGTGACCACCATCGAGGGGTTGGCTGACGGCGGAAACCTGACCGCGGTCCAGGAAGCCTTCTGGAACAACCACGGCCTCCAGTGCGGCTACTGCACCGCCGGCATGATTATGACGGTCACCGAGATCATCGAGCGCAACCCCAACCCGTCGGCCGACGAAGTCCGCGCCGGCCTCGAGGGGAACATGTGCCGCTGCACCGGATACAACAACATCGTCAGGGCCGCTCTGGCCGCCGCCGCTGCCGGACAAGGAGGCTGACGCCATGACTACCCGAATTTTCGGATCCGGCATCCGGCGACGCGAGGACCCGCGCCTGATCACCGGTCAGGCCGCCTACACCGACGACATCAAGCTGACCGGCATGGTCCACGCGGCCATCCTGCGCAGCCCCCACGCCCACGCGCGCATCACCAGCATCAACACCGACGCGGCCAAGGCCTCGCCTGGCGTGCTCGCCGTCTACACCGGCGCTGACATCGAAGGCGTGCTGAATCCCATCCCCTGCGCCTGGGCCATTCCCGACTCCGATCTGAAGGCCGTGGCCTACCCCGCCATCGCGTCTGACGTGGTGCGATACGTGGGTGACGCGGTAGCTGTGGTGGTAGCGGAAAACCGCTACCAGGCCGAGGACGCCCTGGAACTCATCGACGTCGGCTATTCCCCGTTGCCGTCCGTCATCAACCCGGAGGCCGCCCTGGCGGACGGCGCTCCGCAGTTGCATGAGGACGCACCCAACAACCAGGCTTTCCACTGGGTCGCGGCCGGCGGCGATACTGACGCCGCATTCGCCGACGCTGCCGTGACGGTCAGCGAGACCATCAACCAGCAGAAGCTCATCCCCACTCCCATGGAGACCCGCTCGGCTATCGCTTCTTGGTCGTCGGCCATGGGCGAACTGACGCTTTGGAACACCACCCAGAACCCGCACATCGCCCGGTTCGTGACCTGCCTGGTCACCGGCATCGCGGAGCACAAGATCCGGGTCATTGCCCCCGAAGTCGGCGGCGGTTTCGGCGCGAAGATCGCGGTCTATCCTTGGGAAATGATCACCGCCTTCTGCTCCATGCAGTTGGGCGTCCCGGTCAAGTGGACCGAGACCCGCAGCGAGAACTACATCGCCACCACCCACGGCCGCGACCACGTCGAGTACGTGGAGATGGCCGCCGATGCCAACGGCAAGGTGACCGCCGTCCGGAGCGTGGTCTACGCCGGCATGGGCGCCTACCTGTCCACCGCCGCGCCTGGGATCCCTACGATCCTGCACGGCCTGATGTACTCCGGCCCGTACGACATCGCCAACATCACGGCGGACGTATACGGCGTGTTCACCAACTCCACTCCTGTAGAAGCCTACCGTGGCGCCGGCCGGCCCGAGGCAACGTTCCTGCTGGAGCGGTTGATGGACAAGGTCGGCGACGCTGTCGGCATCGACTCGGTGGAAGTGCGACGCCGCAATCTGATCGAGCCCTTCGACAACAACCGCGACGTTGCCATCGGCATCACCTACGACAGCGGAAACTACTCCGCCGCGCTGGACCAGCTCCTGGGTCACATTGGCTATGACCAGTTCCGCCATGATCAGGAGCACGAACGCGAACATGGCACGCTTCGGGGTATTGGCGTCGCCTGTTACTGCGAGATCTGCGGGCTGGGTCCCTCCCAGGTGGCCGGAGCTGTCGGTTTCGGCGGCGGCCTGTGGGAAAGCGCCACCGTGCGCATCTATGCCACCGGCAAGGTGAACGTGTTCATCGGCACGTCCCCCCACGGTCAGGGTGAGGAAACCACCTTCGCCCAGATCGTCGCGGACGAAATCGGTGTTGACGTTGACGACGTGGAAGTTATCCACGGCGACACTGATATTACGCCCATGGGTTGGGGCACTTACGGCAGCCGCACCACCGTGGTCGGCGGCGCCGCCGTGGCCCTCACCATGCGCAAGCTGCGCGACAAGGCCCGCGTCATCGCTGCCCACCTGCTGGAGGCCGATGAGGCCGACATCGAGTACGAGGACGGTCAGTTCTTCGTGCGCGGCGCCCGTGACCGCTCCCAGAGCATCCAGGACGTCGCCCTGCAGGCCAACGTGGCGTGGAACCTGCCCGAGGGCATCGAGCCCGGCATGGAAGCCAGCACCTACTACGACCCGCCGAACTTCAGCTACCCCTTCGGCGCCCACGCGGCCATCGTCAGCGTGGACCCGGACAATGGTCACATTACCCTTGACCGCTATGTAGCCGTCGACGATTGCGGCCCCCAGATCAACCCGATGATTGTGGAAGGCCAGGTTCACGGCGGCGTGGTCCAGGGAGCCGGCCAGGCCCTCTGGGAAGGCGCCGTCTACGACGACAACGGCCAGTTGCTCACCGGAACGATGATGGACTACGCGATCCCCCGCGCCCACCTGGTGCCGGACATCGAGGTCCATTCCACTGTGACCCCCTCGCCGCACAATCCACTGGGCGTGAAGGGTATCGGAGAGACCGGGACCATCGCGTCCACCGCGGCCATCTACAGCGCGGTGATGGATGCCCTCAAACCGCTGGGTATCACCAGTCTGGACATGCCGCTATCCCCCGAGAAGGTGTGGCGCGCCATCCAGGCCAGCGGTTACACCGGTAATGGTCACGGACATGACCATGGGCACGACCACGGTCATGGTCACAATCACTAACCGGCGCCGGCACAGGAGGACTGATTGCAATGTTTGCAGCAGATTTTGAATACCGGAAGGCCGGTTCCATCGCAGAAGCGGTACAACTGCTTTCCGATAACCCGGGAGCGAAGATTCTGGCCGGGGGCCACAGCCTCATACCGTTGATGCGGTTTCGCCTGGCCAGGCCGGAGGTCGTCATCGACATCGGTGGCATCGCCAACCTGCGCGGGATCACCGTCGGCGGCGATACCATCAACATCGGCGCTCTCACCACCCACTCCGAGATCGCCGCGTCGGCCGACGTCCAGCGATCCAACGGCCTGCTGGCGGAAGCGTCCGGCGGCATCGGAGATCCGGCGGTGCGCAACCGGGGCACCATCGGCGGCAACCTGGCCCATGCTGACCCGGCGTCCGACTGGGCGACGGTGCTCACCGCGTTGGGCGCCACCGTCTCCGCGCAGGGGCCCTCAGGAGCGCGGACCATCGCGGTGTCCGATCTGATCGAGGACGCCTTTGCCACGGCGCTGGCCGAAAACGAACTCATCACCACGGTCAGCGTACCCGTGCTGGCCGCCAACCAGCGCGCCGAATACGCCAAGATGGCGCATCCGGCAAGCTTCTACGCCGTAGTCGGCGGGGCCGTAGTCGTGACCATGGACGGGAATCGCTGCACCGCCGCCTCCGTGGCGGTGGGCGGTCTGACCCCGCGTCCCGTCAAAGCCCCGTCTGTGGAACAGGCTCTGGCCGGGACCACGCTGACGGCGGACAGCATCGGCGACGCCACCTCGCGTCTCGGCGAAGACATCACCGCTGCGGGAGTGGACATAATCGGCGACGTCTACGCCTCCGCGGAGTTCCGCGCCGGTGTCGCGCCGGTGGAGGTCAAGCACGCCCTGATGCACGCCATCGGCTTGGCCCATCACTGATCCGGTGACGCCCGTCGGCAACTTGGCTGGCCGCCGTAATCGCTACGGCGGCCAGTTTGATGTTGCTGGTATGCTGATCATCGTCCATGTTTCGGCAATTGATCGGCTAACCCTGAATGTAGAGGCTACCTGTTGAAGATCCTGCTCACCAATGATGATGGTATCCACGCCACCGGAATCTGGGCGGCGGCTCGCGCCCTCGCCGATGTCGGCGAAGTGGCAGTGGTCGCACCGGACCGCGAACAGTCTGGCGTGGGCGCGTCCATGACCCTGCACGCCCCTCTGTTTGTCCACTCGGTGCCGGCGGAACAGTACCTCTCTCAGTTCGCCCCCGGTGACGACACCCCGCCGCGCAGCGCGGACGCGGTGCTGGTCCCCGCTGGAGACGCCGCTCCGCCTCCGGCTCATCCCATCACGGCCTGGGCGGTCCAGGGCACCCCTGCGGATGCGTGCATCCTGGCTCTCGAGGAGTTGGTGAACCCGAAACCGGATTTGGTGGTCAGCGGCATCAACCGTGGGTCCAATCTGGGCTGGGACGTGATCGTGTCCGGCACTGTCGGCGCCGCAACGCAGGGTTGGGTGCGAGGCTATCCCACGATTGCCATATCGGTGGGTTCTGTCCAGGCTCCCCGATACCAATTGGCAGCGCAGGTGGTGGCGCATTTGGCCCGCCGACTGGCCGATGCCCCCGAGGTTTCACCCGCCTATTTCCTCAACGTGAACGTCCCCAACGAGCCCGCGGACCGCATCGCGGGCGTGAAGGTGACGCGTCTGGGCGGCCGGGCCTACGGGGAATCGGTACGTTCCGAGGAGTCCTTCGGCCATCGTCGTTACTGGATCTCCCGCAACCGTCCGGTGCTGGCTGGTGGCGAGGGCAGCGATATCGACGCCAGCAAGGCCAACTATATCGGCATCACTCCCATGGGCATGGCCTTTTCCACCACCGACGAACGCGTGGAAATGGTCAAGGGACTGGTGGACGGGATGCCTCTGGGCGCCGCTTCGACCTGATTTAGCGGGTCCGGCGCCGCGCCTAGCGTCTTCTTCGCCGGCTGCGCACACTGCCCCGGTTGCCGCGTCTGCTCCGTTCCGGCGGTGGCGACGGGGTTGCAATCCTGGCCGTTCCGTCAGCGTCGGCATCTTCGTAGGCCGCGAACCCGCCGGACTCCCGGACGCGTCGGATTAGCGGACGGTCTCGGGTCAGCCACAGCGTTTGCGTGATGATGGTGAGCGCGATGCCCGGCGCCGCCAGCGCCAGGAGCGTGGGGTCTAGCAGAGGGTCGCCGTTTTGCATCCTGAACTGTGTTCTCAGGAAGATCCAGCCCCCGCCGATGATGATCCACGCCCACGACAGCGCGCCGCTCACCACGCCGTTGTGCCACGGTGACCGTATGAACAGAATCGCGCTGCACGGCCACCAAACGAACGTCGGCACCAGGAACCATCCCTGGTAGTACCAGGGTTTCAGCGCGTCGGGAGGCACCGGAGGGGGCGGGGGAAGGGGCTCGGGCGCGCGCGATCCTCCCACCTCGTCCGCCGTATTGGACTGTTCCGTTTCTTCCGTCGGTCGCTCTATCGACACAGCAATTTCCCGCGCCGGTTGCGCGTCAACCAAGGGTGAAGTTGCGGCTCGCTCAGGTCCTGCGCTCCGCCACCCGAACATGATCTGGCAGTTTTGCCGAACGCTCTGGGTGAAGCCCTTTAGGCCGGGTCTATTTTATCAGGCAGTCCGGCTATCAACTCGGGCGAGGGTTGATCCCCGCCGGGCAATCGCGTCTTCAATATATTGGGATACAAGGGTCTGGATTGTATCCCGCCGGGCCATAGCACTCCCACATCTCGGCGCCTGGAAGTCCCAGAAACCCCTCGCGCGTACCCATTCTGTCATCCTGCGTACCTAATCTGTCATCGCACGTACCTATTCTGTCATCGCGAGGAGCGCAGCGACGTGGCGATCTCGTGCCCGAAGCAGCGTTCCTTGCCCGAACGAGATTGCCGCGCTGCACTCGCAATGACCGGCCGCGGAAAGCGGGGACGTGTTCGCTCGCAATGACGGGTTCGCAAAAACTGGGTACGCGTGAACGTCAGTCCCCTCGCGCGTACCCAGTTTGTCATCGCGAGGAGCGCAGCGACGTGGCGATCTCGTGCCCGCAGCAGCGTTTCTTGCCCCAACGAGATCGCCGCGCTGCGCTCGCAATGACAGGCCGCGGAAAGCGGGAACGTGCTTGCTCGCAATGACGGGTTTGGAATGACTGGGTACGCGTGAGCCGGACGCCCTCCTGTTACTCAAACAAACCCGTGTCGCAAGATCCTGTGCATCCCGTTCATCCTGTCTATCCCGGCAAATTTCACCGTTCACTGCTGCCAGTTGAACTCCGGCGCCATCGCTGATTGAGTAGCGATTGCCCGGCTGATCCCCGTGCTATGATTGCGCAAACCGTCTCCCCACCTGTGTATCTGTTCGTTTGTTCCTGGCGCACCGCCGATGGCATTCCTCCCTGCTGCCCTGATTCCACATTGGGTGCGCACCTATGCCGCTGTGATACTGGCCGTGTCTCTGGCGGTCAACCTCATCACCAGCTTTTCCCTCTACGTCCAGGCGCTCACCATCCCGGGGATGAAGGGCACCTTCGATCTGTCCTACACCACGGTTTTCGTGCTGGTGGTGGCCCTGTCGATATCCCGCGTTGTGTCCGGTTTGCTATCCGGCGCCGCCGCTTCCCGATACGGCGGGCGGTGGATGGTAATCTCCAGCATTTTCGTGCAGGCCGCGTCCATGGCCTTCCTGGGCTGGTCGCCCAGTTACTGGGTTGCTCTTGCAGCAATGGTCGCGGTGGGGGTGTCGTCGGGAGCCGCGCTGACCCCCATGATGGGCATGTTGGCGCCGTGGTTTCGCATCACCGACCGTGGAGTCGCGGCCGGCATCGCCGCGTCCGGCGGTAGCCTGGCGATCATTTTCACCGGCGTCATTGTCCCGCCGTTGACCGGCGTCTTCGGCGACGAGGCTTGGCGGTACACCTGGTACGTGCTGGCCGCCACCAGCGTGGTGATCGGTCTGCTATGCGTCAGCTTCATACGCGAAGCAGCACCCGCGGCGGCGCCATCCTCTGGCGCGCCTGCCGAAAGCACGTCTTCCACACGCGCCCCGGCGCGGCGTGGACCCGCCGGCTGGCCCGTACAGGTCTACACCAATCCCTATGTCTGGCTCATCACGGGGATGGCCTTCTGCTCCGGGTTCGTTCACGGGATCCTGACCTCCAGCTACGGCGCATACCTTGAGGTGGAACACGGCATGGACGTGGCAGTCGTCGGCGCATTGTTCATGCTCATCGGTGTCCTGAGCATTGGCAGCGGCGTCGGCTCGGGCGCGTTGTCCGACCGGGTGGGCCGCGGGCTGGCTTTCGGCGTAACGTTCCTGATCGAGGTTGTCTGCCATGCCCTGTTCTGGCTGTTTCCCGAGCTGATTTTCTTCATCATCGCATCAGTGCTCGCGGGATTCGCCCTCCGTTCGACGTACACGATATGCGCCGCTGCGGCTGGCGACTTCGTTCCTGTTTTTATGGCGCCGGCCGCATTCGGATTGATGGGCATGGGCGCGGGCATTGGGGGTACAATTTCTCCCGCCATATCCGGCCCGATTGCCGACGCTACCGGCACTCTCCGATGGTCATTCGCCATGGCGTCCGGCATTGCCCTTATCGGCGCCGGGCTGGGTTTCACGCTTCACATCATGACCCGCACTCGCGGCCAGGGCGCGACGGGCACGGCGTCGTCTCCGGCGCAACCCTGAATCCGCATCGCGTTGGCGCGCACCGGGTCCACTGCAGGTGGTACGAATTTGACTGACGGCAATAACGAAGACTTCAGCCGAGCCATGGTGGTGGTCGCCCACGCGGACGACGCCGAGTGGGGCTGCGCCGGAACCGTGGCCCGCTGGTGCGCCGAGGGCAAACACGTGGTCTACGTAGTCTGCACCGACGGCAGCAAGGGAACATCGGACCCGACCATTTCCCCTGACGAGGTCATCGCATCCCGACGCGCTGAACAGGAGGATGCTGGCCGAGTGCTCGGGCTCGCCCACGTGGTGTTCCTGGGATACCCAGATGCCTACCTGCAGTCCAACCTGGAGTTGCGCAAGGCCATCACCCGGGAGATCCGCCGGCATCGCCCCGATGTCCTGATCTGCATGAACCCCGTGCGTAACCTGGACGGCGACGGCTACATCGATCATCCCGATCACTTCGCCTCCGGGGATGCCGCCATGGGCGCCGTGTACCCGTCGGCGCGGGACCCGCTCACCTTTCCCGAGCTTCTCACCGAGGAGGGGTTGGAACCCCACAAGGTTCGCGAAGTGTGGGTGATGGGCCGAACCGAACCCGATCACTTCGTGGACGTTACCGATCATATTGAGACTGCCGTGGACGCCCTGCGAGCCCATCGGAGCCAAGTCGATGCCGCGGCTGCGGACCAGTACCTTAGGCAATGGCGTCGCCGCGATGGCCCCAGAATCGGCGTGGAATATGCCGAGGTGTTCAAGCGTTTTCGCCTGGGCTAGGTTGGCATCCGCCAGGTTGCCGCCGCCCGAACGGGGTCGGTCTCCGGGATAGCGTTGCGGGTACGAACCCGCGGCCGGCGCGAACGCTAACTTATTGACATCCCACCCTTCCGGCTATACGATTCTAATCTGATAATCGTTCCGCAGTTGGGCAGCCGCTGACGGCCGTTCCAATTGCGAGAATAACGGTTATTGCGGTATATTTGCATCACAAAGAAACGGCCGATCGGGACCCTGTTCCCAAGGTACACGAAAGGAGGAAACAATGGCAGGAAGCAACGACATCGCACTGATGGCGCACCTTCTCCGCCGGGCCGGCTTCAGCGCCAGCCGCGACGAGATCGAAGCCGCCGCTGCGAAGGGTTATGACACCGTGGTGGAGGAGTTTTTGAGCCCCGGCGGCACCTCGGGCGTCGAAGACGACCTGATGCTGCGCTACCACCCCACCTACAACCACCCGGGCGCCATCGAGATCAACATCCAGAACTGGGTGTATCGCATGGTCAACACCGAGTACCAGCTCAAGGAGAAGATGGCCCTCTTCTGGCACATGATCTTCTGCGCTGGCCACTCCAAGATCGACTCCGGCGAGGAAATGGGCCGGATGATCCAGATGTTCCGGGACAAGGGCATGGGCAACTTCCGGGAACTGCTGATGGAACTTTCCACCAGCCCCGCCATGGTCTATTACCTGGACAACTGCGAGAGCCACAAGACGGCCATCAACGAAAACTACGGCCGTGAGCTGCTCGAGCTGTTCTCCATGGGCGTCGGCATGAATGAGGGGTTCAACTACTCCGAGGACGACGTCAAGGCCACCGCCCGCGCGTTCACCGGCTGGAACATCGCTCCGCCGTACCCTCCGTTCCCCTACGGCCGCAGCCCCTGGGAATTCCGGTTCGACCCCGCCGACCACGACGACGACGAAAAGACGTTCCTGGGTCACACGGGCAACTGGAATGGCGACGATATCCTGGACATCATCGCCGGCGAGCGCGCCACCGCCCGCTTCATCTCCCGCCACCTGTACAACTACTTCGTCGCCGACGAGGTTCCGGTTCCCAGCTGGCGCCAGACCCCGCCGAAGGACGAGGCTCTGTTGGAAGCGCTGGAGCAGGCATATTTCGACAATGACTACAACGTCACCGAGATGCTGCGCACGCTGTTCACGTCCGACTCGTTCAAGAACGCCCGCTACGCCAAGGTCAAGAACCCGGCCGAGATGGTTGCGGGCACCCTGCGCATGGTCGGCGACCACCGCGACGAGATCAAACCCGGCATGTTCGAACTCAGCCAGGAGCCCAAGTACATGGGCATGGACCTGATGAACCCGCCCACCGTCGAGGGTTGGCACACCGGCCACGAGTGGATCGACTCCGGCACCCTGGTCGAGCGCATCAACTTCGCCGCCGACTACCTGGGCCGCACCGAACTCCCCGGTGTCCAGAGCATGATCTCCAAGCTCATGGCCCAGGGTGACAGCCTCAGCCCCGAACAGTTCGTCGACACCTGCGCCGATCTGGTGGGTTGCTTGAACCTCACCGATGACACCCGCGAGCAACTCATCGACCACGCCGGCCGTGGTGGCAACCTCACCCACGGCTCCGACGCTGAGCGCGCCGAGTTCGCCCGCCGCTCCGGCGAGATGTTCCAGATCATCGCCTCCACCTCCGAGTTCCAGTTCGAGTAATCGGCGATCATCCCGACGTTGGCCGGCCCCGGCGCATCAGTAATCCAGCGACGGCCCGGCCAACCCCAACGTTACGACCAGATACCCAAAACGGAGGACTATCAAATGGTCTCTACCAACAAAGATAACGTTCTGGTGGTGCTCTCGCTGTCCGGCGGGAACGACGGCCTGAACACCGTCATTCCTTACAACGACGGCCACTACCGCGACTTCCGCCCCAACCTGGGCGTGGACGCCGAGCAAGTCATCGATCTGAATGGCGAGATCGGCCTGCACCCCACCATGCTTCCCCTGAAGAAGTACTGGGACGAGGGCAAGCTCGCCGTATTCCTCGGCATCGGCTACGCCAACCCCTCCTATAGCCATTTCCGCAGCATGGACATCTGGCACACCTGCGAGCCCGACACCATCGGGACCGAAGGCTGGCTCGGCCAGGTCATCCACGAACTCGACCCGAAGAACGAAGGCCAGGGCATCACCGGCGTGAACTTCGGTCGCGGCCTCCCCCGCGCCCTCGCTAAGGAAGGCGTGCCGGTCGCTTCGGTCGGCAATCTCGAGACCTACGGCCTGCTCACCGGCATCGAGGGTGATGACCAGCGCGCCGAGGCCCTGGACCTCTTCAGCAAGATCTATGCCCCCACCATCGGGCAGGGTTTCGTCAGCGACTACCTGCGCTCCACGGGCACCTACGCTCGCATCGGCGCCGACATCCTGGCCACCGCGCCGCCGAAGTACACCTCCAACGTGGAGTACTCCAGCACCACCGTCGGCCAGTACATGAAGAACATCGCCCAGACCCACCTCGCTGACCTGGGAACCCGCGTGCTCTTCACCACCAGCCCCTACAACGGCTTCGACACTCACGCCAACCAGGCCCAGCTCCACAGCGGCCTGTGGACCGATGTGTCCGCCAACGTCGACACCTTCATCACCGACCTCCGCGAGCACGACGCCAGTGACAACGTCATCACGTTCATGTTCTCCGAGTTCGGCCGCCGCATCGGCGACAACGGCTCCGGGACCGACCACGGCGCCGGCTCCGTCGCCTTCATGGTGGGCGAGAAGGTCAAGGGCGGCATCTACGGTGTCTACCCGTCCCTGGCTCCGGCCGATCAGGAAGAAGGCGGCAACCTCCGGTCCAACATGGACTTCCGCCAGGTTTACGCCACCGTCCTGGAAGACTGGATGGGTCTCGACTCCAACCCCATCAACCGCGGCGTCTTCGAGAAGGTCCCCTTCCTGTAGGCCAACGGTTGCGAACCAACGAGGCGGAGGGCCGTCGCTGGACGGCGAACCCTCCGCCTTATCCTGAACAACGACGACCGAAAAAGAGGGAAGTCTATGAGTACCCATCTCTTTGGCCTTGTGGATATTGCCTTCCCTTATAGCCACTCCGTTGGCCGCAATGAGTTCAACGGCACCGGGTTCCGCAATCCGGTGGACATGGCTATAGACAGCGAAGGCAAGATCTTTGTCCTGAACCGCTCCTACGAGAATCGACCCGACGGCGTGCACGTAACCGTGGCCACGCTGAGCGAAGATTACGTCAGCGAGTTCAGCCAGTTCGGCGAGGCGCCGGGCGACATGTACTGGCCCACCTCCTGCGCCCTTGATGGCGACAACAACCTGTATGTCGCTGACGAGTATCTCAATCGCATCACCATCTACACCGAAGACGGCGACTACGTGTCCCACTGGGGCGCCGCCGGCAACGGCCCTGGTCAGTTCGATGGTCCGTCAGGAATCGCCATCGTCGGCGACACGATGTGGGTGGTTGACAGCAAGAACAACCGCGTCCAGAGCTATGGCCTCGACGGCTCCTTCAAGAGCCAGTTCGGAGAAGCCGGTTCCGGAAACGGCCAGTTGAATCTACCCTGGGGCATCTGCGTGGACAACGACGGCCTCATCTACGTGGCTGACTGGCGCAATGACCGCATCCAGGTGTTCAACCAGGCCGGCGATTGGCAGGCCAGCTACGGCACCAGCGGCGACGGCCCCGGCCAGTTCAAGCGGCCCAACGCCGTGTTCGTGGACAACGATGGCGACATCTATGTCTGCGACCGCGAGAACGACCGCGTGCAGATCCTGGCTCCCGACGGACGCTTCCGCGCCCAGCTCAAGGGTGACCATCAGATCTCGGATTGGGGCAAGAGCAAGCTCAACTCCAACCCCGACATGATCCGCCAGCGGACCATGGCCATCACAAACGATGGCGGCACCTTCGAAAAGGTGTTTGCCAACCCGTGCGCCGTGCGCGTCACCGCTTCCGGTCAGATCGCGATCCTCGACCACACCCGTGGCCGGATCCAGGTCTACCAAAAGGAAAAGGAACCCGTACTGCTGTAGCAGCCGGAGAAAACTTCCAAAGAGTAGGGGCGAATGAAAATTCGCCCCTATTTTCGTTTGTTGCGGCCTTGATTGCTGATCGAGGGCCACACCGACGGATTTGGCCGCCGCTGCTTATTCTTCCGGCCCCTTCGGCATCCCAGCGTCGATCCACGCTGCAACCTCGGCAGCCTCCGCGCGCGAAAGGAATGGGCCCCGCAGCGGCATCCGGCCGAAGGTCCCGCAACCCAGCCGCAGCGAACGCACCAGGTGCGTGTCGGCTCCGGGAACTCCCGGCTCGATGGATGGATACCCGTTGAGCACCGATGCGGCCAGCTCCTCCGGCGTCTCCCACCAGTATTCGTGAATGCCGGGATAGGGCTGGCGGCCGTGCCGTTCGATCCAGCGATCCATGATCGTGTCCAGCAGTTCTTTGACCCGCGGCCAATACACGGGGACGGCTTCATTCTGTTGGGTGTCGGTGCTCATTTTGCGGCGGTCTCCGGTTGATGATGCTGAATGCGAGTATGCGATTGACGTTCGAAAATCAGCGCGGGTGTTCCTGCACCGACTCGCGCTGCAGGAGTTCGATTGCGTGCGGCAATACGGGCATGATGACGTCCAGGCATTCACCGACGCCCCGGGGGCTTCCCGGCAGTGTGATGATCAGCGTGTGCCCCCGTATGCCCACCACGGATCGGCTCAACATCGCCATGGGCGTGAATTTGAGGGTCTGAGCCCGCATGGTTTCGGCCATCCCCGGGACTTCCCGGTCTATGGCTCCCAGCGCAGCCTCGGGCGTGACGTCGCGCTGGCCCATTCCCGTCCCGCCGGTGCTGACTATCAGGTCCACTTCGCTGGAATCGGCCCACTCGCGGAACCGAGCCGTGATGGTGTCAGCGTCGTCCGCCACAACCTCGTAGCGGACTTCTTCGTAATCGGGCGCGGGCAGTTTATCGCGAATGGCCTGGCCACCGGTATCTTCACGTTCGCCTCGGGCGCCCGAGCTGCTGATGGTGAGAATTGCCAGACGGTACATTTCGCGGTTCAGTAAAGGTGTTGCGACAGAGTGTGACGGGCGCAATGATACCACACGGTCGGCAGGTTTCAGGTTCCGTATGGGTCGACGCCGGCGTGCGTCGTTGACACTGCAAACAGGCAGTACGTATAGTAATCGCATGCCCCGAATCGCCTTTGTGGTGGCCCGCTCGGCGACCTTGCCGTCCGACCGCCCCTCGGTACTCTGGACCGGGCCGCACTGAAACCTGTATGAGTTCCGAACCCACCAATTGCGTATTCTGCGAGATCGTGGCCGGCCGCGAACCGGCGCGGATCCGCTATCTGGACAATGACCTGATCGCCATCGTCAACCGTCTCACCTGGGTGCCGGTCATGCTGCTCGTCATGCCGCGCCGCCACATGTCGCAACTCGAGATGTGGAGCAGCGGGATCATGTCCCGCCTCGGCGACGTGGCGGCCACCTTGGGCTGCATGTATTGCCCCAACGGTTTCCGCATACTGTCCAACTTCGGGTACGATGGATTGCAGAGCCAATCCCACGGCCACGTACACGTCATCGGCGGTCAATTCCTCGGCCACTACGCGTGATACGCTTCCGACCACACAACCCCTGAATTCAAGGAGACCTCGTCGCTATGCCTGAAACCGTTCTCTACGAAAAGACCGGGACCGACAACCACGTTGCGGTCATAACGCTCAACCGGCCCGAGTCGTCCAACGCCATCAACCGCCAGCTCCGGCAGGACCTGCGGGAAGTTATCGACCACTTCGACAACGAGGACGACGAGGCCTGGGTGGCCGTGATCACCGGCGCCGGCCGCAATTTCTGCGCCGGCCGTGACCTGAAGGAGCGCGCCTCCGATAACGCCGAAGGTGTCCAGGCTCGCGCCGAAAACAGCATGTCCCCCAACAAGCCCCACATGTGGGAGCGCCCGGTGAAGCCGCTGGTGGCCGCCGTTAATGGAGCCGCCGCCGCCGGCGGCTGGTCCATCGCCCAGATGTGCGACGTTCGCCTGGCCGCAGACAACGCGCGCCTCGGCATCACCGAGACCAAGTGGAGCCTGATGCCGCCCTTCGCCATCGAGCTGACCAAGATGATCGGTATCTCCAACGTTTTGGAACTGGTGATGACCGCCGACCTTCTTCCGGCCGAACGGGTCAAGGAAATGGGCTTCCTGAACAAGGTTGTGCCGGCCGACGAGCTCGTGCCCGAAGCCGTCAAGATGGCCGAGAGCATCGCGCAGAACGCTCCGCTGGCAGTTCGGACCATCAAGGACCTGGCCTACAGCAGCCTGGACATGTCCATCGCCGAAATCAGCGCCAAGACCTACGTAGCCTACGACTACATTCTTACGACGCAGGACAGCAAGGAAGGCCCGCGCGCCTTCGCCGAGAAGCGCCGCCCGAATTGGCAGCTCAAGTAGCCCCATCCCGCCGTCGCCGTATCATGAGCCGGCCAGCCCTACCTCAGGAGGAACGACATGACCACGCAAGTGCAACCCAAGAGCCGCAACGTCACCGCCAACGGGATCAACCTGCACTACCTTGACTGGGGCACGGAGGGCCTGCCTCCCCTGGTAATGTTGCACGGCCTTCGTGGCCACGCCAACGTCTGGGCCGACGTCGCCGAATCGCTCTGCGGCGACTACCACGTCTATTCGGTCGACCAGCGTGGCCGCGGCGACACCGATCACGCTCCCGGCGGAGACTACTCCACCGAGGCTTTCGTCGCCGATCTGCTTGGTTTCGCTGACGCCATGGGCCTGGACAAATTCATCCTGTTCGGCCACTCCATGGGCGGCCGCAACAGCATGGCTTTCGCCGGTGCGAATCCCGAAAGGCTGGAGCGCCTGTGCGTCGTGGATATCGGCCCGCGCGTAGAAGCCACCGGCGGGAACCGCATTACCGAGGAGCTGCGCGGCCTGCCGCCCGGGTTCGACAATTTCGAAGACGCCCTTGCCCATGTTCAGGCAGCCAACCGTTTCGCATCCGAGCCGGTTATGCGCCGCCGTCTGGCAGGTCAGACCCACCAATCGGCCGACGGGAAGATCAGTTGGAAATTCGACCCGGAGATACGCGAGCAGCGCATCAATGGCACGGCCGCTCCCGCCACCGACCTGTGGCCGGCGCTCGAAAACATCACCTGCCCGACCCTGATCGTGCGCGGAACCGAAACCGACCTGCTCACCCAGGAAACCGCCGACCGCATGGTGGAGACCCTGGCTCAGGGCAGCATGGTGAACATTGAGCGCGCCGGGCACATGGTGTTCGAGGACAACCCGTCCGACTTCATCGCCGCCGTAAAGTCCTGGCTGGCGGACTAATCCGACTGGTTTTCGGCGCCGACGGCCGTTCCCGTTTACGGGAACGGCCGTAAGTGTGCGCCGTGCTACAATTCGCTCATTCCATTACGACGGCCTGCGTGTCGCCGAGGTAACCTGCCATGAAAATCTCTTTTTTCCACCTGATGCCCTACCAGGACCTGCCGGACGATTTCGCCGAGCAGCACCATTCCGCCTGGGTCGATCTGCCCAACGAGAACTTCGACCCGGCCAAGGGCAACGAATACTACCAGCAATACATCGACCAGCTGCGTTACGCGGATGAGGTCGGCTTTGACGGTATATGCGTCAACGAGCACCACAACAACGCGTACGGCATCATGCCGTCGCCGAACTTGATCGGGTCGGTGCTGGCCAATTCCACCAACAACGGCGCCGTCATCGTTCTGGGGAACAGCCTGGCCCTCTACAACCCTCCGGTGCGGGTCGCCGAAGAGATGGCGATGCTCGACGTTATTTCCAACGGACGCCTGGTCGCCGGTTTCCCGGTGGGCACGGCCATGGACACGACGTTCTCCTACGGCCAGGTCCCCATCACCCTGCGCGA
This sequence comes from SAR202 cluster bacterium bin87, assembly GCA_002238825.1. GTDB lineage: Bacteria > Chloroflexota > Dehalococcoidia > Lucifugimonadales > UBA3495 > Bin87. Next base: position 556,282 of record MPNC01000001.1, read on the forward strand.
TCGCCACACCGAAGCGCACGACGTGATCATGCAGGCCTGGACGCAGCACCAGCCCACGATTTTCAATGGCAAGTACAACAAGCTGCGTTACATCAGCATCTGGCCGCGCCCGATGCAGGAGCCTCATCCGCCGGTGTGGATCCCCGGTTCCGGGAGCCTGGAAACCTGGGACTGGGTCCTGGACCGGGACTACGTCTATTGCTACCTGTCCTACTATGGTTATCTGCGCGGACACAACATCGTCAAGGGCTACTGGGAGCGCGTCGCCGAGCGCGGTATTGACGACAACCCGCACCGCCTCGGCTTCCTCCAGTTGGTGTGCGTCTCCGAAACCGACGAGCAGGCGGAGAAGGACTACGAGGAGCACGTGAAGTACTTCTACGAGAAGATGCTCCGCGTGTACCCGCCCTTCGCTGAATCACCCGGCTACCGGTCCCTGGAGTCCATTCGCAAATCCCTGCGCCCCCAGATGGGTGAAGAGGCCCAGCGCACTGCCCAGGAAAACGGCTGGAAGGACTACATCGAACAGGGACACGTCATCGGCGGCAGCCCCGAAACCGTCCGACGCAAGCTGACCGAAGCCTGCGAGTTGCTGCGGGTGGGACATCTCATGGTCTTGCTCCAGATCGGCAGCATGCCACCGGACCTGGTGCGCAAGAACACCGACCTGTTCGCTAACGAAGTGATGCCTCACATCAAGGGCCTGTTCAACGAATACGATGACCCTTGGTGGCCGGAGCGTCTCAAGTCGAGCGCCGCCGAGGCTGTCGGCGACTGATCCTTTCCGATGCCATGCGTCTCAAAGATGGTGACATCGCCGCAGCTGTGGCGCGCGCTTTGGCTGCCTCCAGGGACCCTGCCCAACCCGCAGATGACGGCAGGTCTTCGGAGAAATATGCTCAACTGAGCATGGATTTCCGGGCGAGCGCCTGGCGTCACCTCAACGAGGACGGCGATTTGCCCCAGGCTTCGAGCAAGGCTTGGGGCATGGTCGCTGAGACCATCAAGGCGGTCAGCGCTCAACACGGGGGGATTATCCATGCCCACCGTTCGATATGGCACGTGATCCGTGAGCTAAGCCGTCTGGTCGGTGAGACTGGTGACGAGCAGACGCAAGCGTGGATCAACAACGCTTTCAGGAGCGCCCGTTCGCTGCACACTAACTTCTATGAGGACGAGGAGTCACAGACCGAGGTGGCCGCGGGGATCGCGTTGTGCGAGGAACTCTCCGACCGTCTTTACGAACTCTTCTGGACAGATCGTTCCCATGATGCTGCGCCCCCGAATACCGAGGTCAACCCATGAGCGAAAAACTCCAACAGGGCGATCGCTTGCCCGAACTGTCCCTGGACTTGATCGACGGCGGGAAACTATCCCTCCCCGGTGACATGTCATCCCGCTACCTGGCGGTTCTCTTTTACCGCGGCCTGTGGTGACCCTACTGCTCGCGGCAGTTGGCCGCGTGGCAGTCGCAACAGGATTCTCTTGCCGAGATGGGGCTCTCCATCATCGGCGCCAGCGTGGAACCCAGGGAAGTCGTGGAGGAAATGGCCACCAAGTCGGGCGTCAACTTTCCCATGGCTTACGGCGTAACCCGTGAGCAGGCCGATATCCTCGGCTCCTGGTGGTCCGACGACCGCGGCGGATACATCCAACCCACCGAGTTGTTGCTCGGTCGCGGGGGCACCGTGCTGGGCTCTATGTACGCCAGCGGCCCCGTCGGTCGCGTGAGCCCGGACGAGGCCGTGTACTTCATACAGGGCCGCGAGCGCGCCCGTTTGCGCAGTCAATAGATTCTGGAGCGACGGGCCTTCGACTCGTCACTCTCCAGGTTCCACACGCACCGCGCACACCTTGTACTCCGGTATTTTCGAATCCGGATCGTACACGGCGTTGGTCAGGAAGTTTGCCGCCGAGTCGCTCAAGCGTACGAAAGGTATGAAGATCTCGCCGGTGCGCATTCGGTAGGTGTATCGCGCCACTCCGGTGAGTTCACCACGCCGGGAATGAACCCTCACGCTGCCCCCGTCGCGCAAACCAAACCGCTCGCCATCGGCGGGATTGATCGAGACCTCGAGATCCGGCGCCCGCGCCAACAGGCTCCCCACCCGCCGCGTGATCGTGCCCCCGTGCCAGTGGTACAGCACTCTGCCCGTGTTCAAGACCAGGGGGAACCTTTCCGTGGGAGTTTCCGCCGCCACCGGCCCCTGCTCGTAGGCCACGAATTTGGCCCGTTCGCCCCTGGGGAAGTTTTCTCCATAGAGATAGCTGGTCCCCGGATGGTCCGGCGTCGGGCAAGGCCATTGGATGCCGCCTTCATCGTCCAATCGCTCGTAGGAAATCCCCGCCAGCAACGGATTCAGGCTGGCCATCTCCGCGAAAATGTCGGACGGATGCCCGTAGGCGAACTGATCCGCGACAGGCAATCCTAGCCGATCGCCGATTCGCGTCGCCAGATCATCGACAATAGCCCAGTCCGGCCTGCTTTCGCCCACAGGTTCCACCACTTGCCGGACCCTCTGCACGCGGCGCTCACTGTTGGTGAAAGTCCCGTCCTTCTCCGCGAAGCTGGTTGCGGGCAATATGACGTCCGCCAGACGGGCCGTCTCGTGCATGAAAATGTCCTGCACCACCAGGAAGTCCAGTTTGCGGAACAGTTCCTCGGCCCGGTTGAGGTCGGGTTCGCTGAGCAGGGGATTTTCGCCGGTGATGTACATCGCCTGCACGCCGTCCGGTTGGCCAATGGAATCCACCATGTCGGTCACGACCCGTCCCTCGTGATCAGGCAGCATGCCGTCAGCACCCCAGGCCCGGCCGAACTTCTCCAACGATTCGGGTCGGAGGCTCTGGTAGCCCGGCAGCGAGTCGGGAACACAGCCGGCGTCGCCGCATCCCTGCACGTTGTTCTGGCCTCGCAGCGGCGAAATGCCGGCCCCCCGGAAGCCGAGTTGCCCGGTGACCAGCGCCAGGTTGAGCACCGAGTGGACGTTGGCGGTCCCGTTGGTGTGCTGGGTCAGTCCCATTCCCCATATCAGGCAGGCGCCTCCGCGATCAACATCGGCGCTTCCCAGCCGGGGAACCGGCGGCCGCGCCACCATGCGAGCCGCCGCACGGATGTCGTCCGCGGAAACTCCGGTGATCGCGGATGCCCGCTCTGGGGTGTAACCGTCGATCACAGATCGCCACTCGTCGTAACGCTCGGTGCGCCGGCTAACGAACCCGTCGTCCGCCAATCCTTCCGTCACCACCACCTGAGCCATGGCATTCAGCAGCGCCACGTCCGTACCGGGATATGCCCGCAGCCAGAGGTCGGCGTAGTCGCACATATCTATTCGTCGCGGGTTGATCACGATGAGCTTGGCGCCCCTTTCCACCACGGCGCGGCGCATCCGCGAGGCGGCTACCGGATGGTTGGATGTGGGATCGCAACCCATCACCACCAGGCAACCGGCGTTTTCGTAGTCCGTGTAGGAGTTGCTCGTCGCCCCACTGCCCAGCGAGGTCAGCATCGCGGCGACCGATGGCGCATGACACAAACGCGTGCAGTGGTCGATGTTGTTGCTGCCCATCACCAGCCGAGCAAACTTCTGCTGGACGTAGCCGTCTTCATTCGTCGCCTTGGCGGAGCACAGCGTCCCAAAAGACTCGCCCCGGTAGTCGACCAGACGCGAGGCCACCAAGTCCAGCGCCTCGTCCCAGGTCGCTTCGCGTAAGTCCCCGGTGAACCGCTCGCCCTCGCGTATCAGCGGTTTCTTGATCCGGTCGCCGTGCTGCACGAAGGTGTAGCCGAAGCGCCCCTTCACGCATAACATCCCGACGCTGGACAGGTTCTCCGGGTCGTCATGCGAGGCAATGATCCTGCCTGCCTCCGGCCCTTCGGTCGTGCCGTTGACCTCCAGTTTGATGCCGCAACCGACTCCGCAGTAAGGGCACGTCGTCTTGACTTGGTGCGTAGGCGTTCCGACGTCGGGAGGCGCTTTCACACTGATGGCCCCGGTCGGGCAGACGCTCAAGCATTGCCCGCACGTGGTGCAGATGCTTTGGGCCAGCGGCTTGTCTCCTGCCGTCGCGATCCGAGCCGATCCGCCGGCGCCCAGCATGTCGATGGCGCCGATGAACTGGTGTCCGGTCTGGCACGCGTTCACGCATCTGGCGCAGAGGATGCACGCGTCCATGGCGAGATCGAACACCGGGTTGGAATCATCCGTCGGCTGCCGTTGCCGGGATTCCCAGCGTTCACCCGAGACTCCGTGCAACCTCGCGGCGTCTGACAGCAAACCGTATCCTTCGCTCGGTACCGCAGTTCCGCCCGCTTCGCCAACCATGCCCAGCGTGAGCTCGATCACCCCGGACCGGATGCGCCTGGCATCGGCCGTGTCGGTGCGGATCACCATGCCTTCGCTGGCCGGTGTCGAGCAGGACGCGGGGAACCCGCGGATGCCATCGATCTGCACTAGGCAGGTGCGGCACGCTCCGATGGCCGGCATGTCGGCGTCCTTGCACAATTGGGACAGCGGTACAGCCGCCGCATTCACGGCATCAAGCGCGCTCGCTCCCGCCGGCACTCCCACCGGTGTGCCATCAACCGTTACATTGATCGTTGAACTGCCGACGACCATCACTGCCACCCCCGGTCTTGTTCCCCATTACGGTTATTGGTTGTGAGATGGCGCTATTCGAACTGCGGTCAACCCTCGAAGTAACCTTCCTCCTGGAAGATTTCTGCCAGCCGCGCCACCCCTTCGCGTATTTCCTCCGGGGAGTTGTGGCTGTAGGTCAGGCGCAGGTGATTATTGCGCCCCCGATCCGAGCGGAACATGCCACCCGGATTGTATTTGACGTCCCGCTCGGTTGCCTTGGCCAGCGTCGACCAGGTGTCGGCGTTTTCGGGCAGCTTCACGAACATCATCATGCCGCCGTGCGGGTGGGTCCATTCGCAGAATGACGGGAAGTTGCTCTCCAGGGCCCCAATCATCGCATTGCGCCGGGCTAGCAGCGCCTGGCGAACGGCCTCAATGTGCTCGGCCTCGTGCGCCCGCATGTATTCGTACACCATCGTGGTCGCCAGGTGGCTGACGCTCCGGCGCGGCAGGTTTTCAGCGTTGACCTGCGGCAGCGCTTCTTTTACGCCCGGGGGAAGCACCCCGAAGCCCACGCGCAGCCCGCACCCCAGCAGCTTGGTGAACGAGGAAACGTAGAACACGTCGCCCTGGTCGCTGATGCCGGACATGGCCTGAGGCAGCGGGTCGCCGTCGATGCGGAAGTCCGCGTAGGACTCGTTCTCCAGCACGGGCACGCCGTACTTCTGGGAAACTTCCAGCAGCGCCCGCCGCCGCCCGTCAGGCACCGTGAATCCCAATGGGTTCTGGTACACCGGGATCATCCAAACGAACTTGGCTCGCCGCCCTGAACTCTCCAGCGACGCCAGGGCGTCTTCCAGCGCGTCGGGAAGCATGCCGTCCTCGTCGCCCGGTACGTGAATCGGTTCTGCGCCACGCTCCATCATCATGCGCAGGCTGCCCATGTAGGTGAATTCCTCCACCAGCACGGCATCGCCCGGGTTGATGAAAGATTCCAGGATGATCGCTATTGCCCCCCCGGCGCCGTCCGAGATGTACACGTCATCCGGCGAGGCGTGATAGCCGCGGTTGTTCGCCAGCCGCTCGGCTATCATCTCCCTGAGGCCGACGTGTCCGCCCGGCGGCGGATAGCCCGCCAGGGACGCGGCTCCGTTGGCTTCCAGCCCGGTCCGGATGGCGGCCAGGTATTCGTCGCCATCGACCACTTCCGGCACCGCGTTGGTGATCGAGAAAACATACTTCACCGACGCGCTCGCTCCCGGCGGTGTCGCCACTGACCTGGGCAAATTGCTGGAAAACATCGATGCGTAATCGACCATATGTGGCCTCCAGTTGCTGCGGTGCGCGTATGGTATCAGATACGCAGCTTACTTGAGCCCGGTTTCGGATCGCCGTACCCGACCATTGCGAGCTCACACGGCAGTCTTGCGCCGTTGCGCGACGCCTTCCCTAACCAGTGGTATCAGTTCCCGACCGTAATCGGCGGCGTCGGCCAGCGGGTCGAACCCGCGGATGATGAACGCGCTGCACCCCAGGTCGTAGTATGCCAGCAGGGCGTCCGCCACCTGTTGAGGGGTGCCCACCAGGCATGTCGTGCTGCCCGACGCACCGCTGGCGGCCGCTATGGGCATCCAGAGGCGCTCGTCGTGGACGTTTCCCTCGGCTGCGAAACGCAACAGACGCCACGCCCCCTCCGATTGCGGCCGCGTTGGGACGCCGGGTGTGATCCTCCCGGCCGTCGCCTGCTGAATCCGTCCCAGGATCTCTTCCGCCCGCTGCCAGGCTTTTTCCTCGGTCTCGGCCACGATCGGGCGCGCCGACAGGCTGAACCGCATGTCCGCCGGATCCCGACCTGCCGCGGCCACTCGCTGGCGCACGTCGGCGATGCGTTCGGCTATTGATGCCCGAGGCTCGCCCCACAGGGCGAACAGGTCCGCGCGCCGGCTGGCGGCATTCAGCGCCGCATCAGAGGCCCCGCCGAAAAACAACGGGACGTGGGGATGTTGCCGGCAACGCGCCTGGCTGTACGCGGATTGCAACTGGTAGAACTCGCCGTCGTGGTCGAAGGGTTCGGTCTCCGTCCAGATGCGCCGCATCACGTCCAGGTATTCGTCCGTCCGGCGATACCGCGAGTCGTGGTCCAGCCAGTCCCCGTCCTGACGCTGTTCGATGTCGTTCCCACCGGTGATGATGTGCAAGGCGATTCGCCCGTTGGTGAGTTGGTCCAGCGTCGCCGCTTTTCTGGCCGCCAGCGTGGGCGCCACGAAGCCGGGCCGGTGCGCGATCAGGTAACCCAGTCGCTCGGTGTGCGCCGCCGCGTATCCCGCCACCTCGAACCCATCGGGAGTCGACGAGGAGTAGCCGGTCAGCACCATGTCGAATCCTGCTTCCTCGTGGGTGCGCGCGAAATCCAGGATGTAGTCCGGATCGACGCCCGACGGCACCTCGGCGCCCGGGTTGATCCCGCCGCCGAACAGGCTCAACGTTGCTCCCCGGTTGGCCTGCGATTCGCGGACTACGCCAATCATCCCGATGATGGTCACGCCGTCATCGCCGTAAACGCTCGGAACTGCCCGTTGCGGTTGGCTCCCGTTGCCATGGGTTTCGCTCATTCCTGCCTTTTCTCCGTCGCGCTCGTGATGTGCGAGTAGTTTAGACCATTTCCCCGTGGTTGCGTTGACCCCGCAAAATGCAAATATAATTTATTCCATTTGGGGTTGACACGCATCTGTGTTGGGTATACTATGTATCCAAGGTGCTGGGGGTACAGGGAACTCCCACTCACCGCAAACCCGATGGCCAAGCCGTCGTCACAACCGGAGGTTAGAAGTGGTTACGCTGATTGAGCTGAACCATAGCTGGCATTTCCCCTGTAAGCGCCCTGTCGGCGGGACCTCGGTGGCATGACGATGCTCGGTGGTCGCTGACAGGGTAAAAACCCGTCAACCCGACGCATCCTTGGCGAAGGGACGAACGGACGACCAGCAACCGGGGCCTTGACTGTTTATCGGGCCCCGGTTTAGTTTTGCCTTCGCGCGATCCATCAGACTGGACCCGGCCGCCTAGCCGGCCCCGGACGCTCTCAGCGCCGCCTGGTATTGCTCCGGCGTGTTGACGTCCCACAGCAACTCCGGCGCGCCCAGTTCCACCCTCTGCGTCGCCTCCCGATGCCTCTCCGTGACCGCTCGCATACCCTGCGTCTGCTCGTCGATGGCGATCAGCTCGTGGCAGAGACTGCGGCTCACGATTATGGGATGCCCTCCCTTGCCGTCGCAGGTTGGTATCGTGATGAGCTTGCCACTCGCGCTTCGATGGGCATCCAGCGCCTGCCGGATGACGCCGGCCGAGCGTGGCTGGTCCACGTTCAGCATCATGATGGCGCCGTTTGCTCCCACCCCCGGCATGACGCCGTTGAGCCCGGCCCTGATCGAAGTGGTCTTGCCCAGCGCATAGTCGGAGTTGATCACCCAGCGGACGCTCCCCAACTCGTAGACTTCCCGGTTCGCGCCGATGCGAGCCTGGAGTTCATCCGACCGGTGCCCGAGCACCACCACCACCTCGTCCGCTCCCGCCTCGCGCAACGCAACGATCTGGTGGATGATCAATGACCGGCCGTGCCAATCCAGCAGCGCCTTCAACTGGCCCATCCGCCGCGACACGCCGGCGGCCAGCAATATCGCCGACGTAAATGCCGATGCCTTAGGCATGCGATCACCACTCCGTGACTTGAACTACGGCCCCGAGGCCGCGCCGGTCGCCGGCAACCCGATACGGGTACGGCGACCGTTCAGCATGACGCCAACCGGAGTATAGCGCACCCCCAATTCGTACACGATCAGCAACACGCCCGGGACTGCGAGGCACAATGCCAGGAACTTCAGGTGCGGGTTGACCGGCCAGTCAAGCATCAACCATTGACCGCCCACCACCAATGGCAGGTGCCAAAGATATATCCAATACGACGCGTCCGAGAGGTAACGCACCCATGGTCGTTCCGCGCCTGCGACCCACCGGAATAACCCCATCAGCCCGAAGCACATCAACCAGGCGTAGCCGACCTGCAACACCGCCGATAGTATCCGTCCCCATGCGCCCGGGAATTCGTAGGTGACGATCAACCCGGCAAAGAACACGGGCAACAGCGTGAACGGCAGCGTCGCCGCCCATCGTTTGCTAACCACGACATGTTGCTGGTGGCAGAAACTCCCGAACCCGAAGAACAGGGCATAGTAGCCAAGCACGACCGGATCCGGAACGATGCCATCCGACGTATCGGGCCCGAATATCGGCTCCGCCATGAGCATCTGCGGCAGCAGGATGAGCGGAATCGCAACCCACCACAACCGGCTGCTGAACACTGCGCCGACCCTCGCCGCGACGATAAACACGCCCACCAGGATCATCAGCACCCACAGGAACCACAGATGGTGCAGGCTGTCCATCCAAGCCCATGGCAAGTGGGCCAACTCCAACTTGCCGCCGCTCATGACCCACTCGTTCAGGGGGATGATGGCAAAACAGCCGACGAGGAATGGCAATCCGACGCGGCGGAGTCGGTGGGCGGCCAGCCCCGCCACCCGCGCCGCTGCCACAGCATGGCCGTGAAAAACCCGCCGATCAGGAAAAACACCGGCATGCGGAACCCATGAATTGCGGATAGGAGGTAGGCGTACGCGTTGGTCTCCACCGGCCTTGAATACGCCCATGGCTCCTGGATCGGCCAGGCGACGGGTATAAACCAAAGCAGCGCGTGAAGCACGATGCCCAGAAGCATCGCGAACGCGCGCAAAGCGTCCAGATCGTGGTATCGAGGAGGCCCGCCCCGCTCGGATGCGGTCATAGGAAACGGGTTCGCCGGCCCCAGTCACCTGCCGGGCCCAGCCCGCGGCTGATCGTCTCCAGGCGGCGCCGTGCCGTCATCCTCGGTCGGATCTCCTGCGAGCCGACCAATTCCGGTGATCAATCCGCCGTCGCTCCCATCGCCCGGTTGGCCCGTTGCTCCGCGCGGTCCAGGTACCAATCGTCCATGGTCATCGGACTGCCCTTGCCGCCGCGCCGCGCCATGATGATCTCCGACATGATGCTGACCGCCAGCTCTTCCGGCTCCAGCGCTCCGATGTCCAGGCCGATGGGCGCGTAGACTTGGGCCAGCCGTTCCCTCGGCACGCCTTCCTGCAGCAGACGCTGGTAGATCATCAGCGTCTTGCGCCGGCTGCCCAGGAGCCCGATGTAGCGCGCCTTGGTGGTCAGCGCCGACTCCAGCGCGACGTCGTCGAACCAGTGCCCCCGGGAAGCCACCACGATGAAACTGTTGACGTTGACGTCCAGGTGCTGTGCCCAGTCGGTGTAGGGCGTGACGATGGTCTCTTCTGCGTAGGGGAACCGCTCGCCGTTGGCGAAGTCCTCACGGTCGTCGACGATGTACACCCGGTAACCCAACCGATGCGCCAGGTCAGCCGTGGCCTTGCCCACGTGTCCGCCGCCCACCATCACCAGCGTCGGCGGGGTGGTGAAACCTTCAACGAACAGCTCGGTCTGGTCGTCGATGGTCACCGATTCGTTCGCCCCAACCGCCGCCACTCGGCCCGCCGCGTCCAGCGCGATTTCGTCCAGCTCAGCGGTGCCAATGCCGCCGGCGATGGATCCATCCGACCGCAGCAGCAGCTTCGCGCCAAGACGCGCGGTATCTCCCTCGGACCTTACTACGGTGGCCAGCGCTGCCGGTTCGGCGCCGTCATAGGCGCCCAGCAACTCCGACCCGATGTCGGTGAAGTCCTCGCCATCCCAGAAAGGCTCGAGGTAAAAGTACATCGTGCCGCCGCACACCAGGCCGTCGCGCGCTGCGATGTCCTCATTCAGGTAGTAGTCCTTGAACTCCGGCCCACCCTGGCTGCGCAATATCTCCCGCGCCGCGAACCATATGTCGCCCTCCACGCAGCCGCCGCCCAGCGTGCCCACGGCGGTGCCATCCTCTCGCACCAGCAACATCGCTCCCGCCTTCTGCGGTGTGGATCCCTTGGTCCTGACCACCGTGGCCAGCACGCACGGATTCCCCGATTCCAACTGATTTACCGCTTCCTGAATTACCTCGCGCACGCTATCACCTGCCTGATGCCCGAATCGGTCGGGCAAGTACGCTGATTGTTGCCGGAACCCACCGTCGCATGAGCCCCAATCCCGAGCCTCATTATACAGCAAGCATGTTTTGTATTCGCGTTGTCGAACCCGTGGAAGTAGCACCGGATCAAACCAGGGAAGTAACGCCGGATTAACCGTTGCCGGCATTGCCTCTACACTCTGGCGTTCACGCTCCGGCGCATGTCAGGGCTTGTGCAAAGTCGCCGTATAGCCTTTTACCGCTCATCCTGAGCCTGTCGAAGGATGCTTCTGGCAAATCGGAGGATGGTTCGACAGGCTCACCATGAGCGGATGAAACGACTTTGCACAGGCCCTGGGCGCACGTCCCCGCGCTGGCAACCCCGTTGGGCCATCGTGTATCATTGTTAGCCATAAGTCCAGCGTGATTGAATTCGCCACTCCTCTCTTCCCAAATGGCGGTGACGATGATGACTGTCAACCAGCGAAGGGTTACCAAACCGGTATACGTCGGCGGAGTCAAGGTCGGCGGCGATGCCGATGTGACCGTCCAGTCCATGACCAAGACCGACACCCGGGACGTCAGGGCCACGGTCCGCCAGATCCACGAACTCGAGGAGGCCGGCTGCGAGATCATCCGGTCCGCAGTGCCCGACATGGAAGCCGCCAAGGCCATGGCGGAGATCAAAAAGCAGATCCGGATACCGCTCATCGCGGACATCCATTTCCACTACCAGTTGGCGCTGGAATGCGCTGCCGGCGGCATTGACTGCCTCCGGCTCAACCCGGGGAACCTGCGCAACGAGGATCAGGTGCGCCAGGTTGTCGCTGCGGCCAAGGAGCGGAACATCCCCATCCGCATCGGTGTCAACTTCGGCAGTCTGCCGCCCGTGGGTGGCATCGGCCGGACTCGAGGCTTCTCGCGCCACATGGACCTGGTGAACCGCCTGCCCAAAGCCGGCGAGGCCCAGACCGGCGACTACAGCGTCGTGGATCACATGGTGGCCACGGCGCTCTGGGAAATCAGCCTCCTTGAACAGCAGGATTTTGAGCAGATCAAGATCTCCATGAAAGCCTTCGACGTCCCCACCACCGTCGAGGCCTACCGCCGTCTCGCCGAGATGGTGCCCTACCCGCTGCACCTGGGCATCACCGAGGCCGGCACCGCGAAGTCCGGCTCCATCCGAACCGCCGTGGGCCTGGGCGTGCTGCTGTACGAGGGCATCGGCGACACGATCCGCGTGTCGTTGAGCGACGACAGCGTGGAAGAGGTGCTCGCCGGATACGAAATCCTGAAGTCGCTGAACCTGCGCGACAAGGGAACGACCATGGTCGCCTGCCCCAGCTGCGGCCGAGCCGACGTGGACATACGCAAACTGGCCAACGACGTGGACGACCTGCTGAAAAAGACCGACAAGAAAATCAAGGTCGCGGTCATGGGATGCGAGGTCAACGGCCCCGGCGAGGCCAAGGACGCCGACGTGGGCATCGCCGCCGGCGCCGGCCGCGCCATCATCTTCCGCAAGGGCGAGAAGGTCCGAGTCGTGCCAGAGGCGGAGATGCTCACCGCCCTGATGGAGGAGATCGAAAATACGCCCGCTCATGCCTGACATTCACGCAGTTCGCTGGCGGCTTTCATGACCTCCACCACCGCCGCCACCGCGGTGGCGATTGCCCCGGGCGATGTGGCCTCTCTGGAGGCTGAGGGCATCCCGCAGTTTCCCGCCGAGCGCGCCGCTCTTCGTCGCCACCTCCTTGACGCCATTGGCCGCATCCGCCCCATCCTGGAGGCCGACGCCGAGGCCAACGACGCCGCGGAAACGCTGGCCTGGCCGTCTGTGGTCGCCCTCTACCGGGAAGGGCTTCTGTCGCTGAAGGTCCCACGCGAATTGGGTGGTCCCGAGGTCGACCCGCACCTTTATCTCGAACTCTGCGACGAACTCTCCTACATCAACCCGTCCGCCGGCTGGTGCGCCTTCATCAACAGCACCAGCGCCGCATTTCTCGGAGCCTTCCTGCCCGACGCCGGCGCCCGGCGCGTTTTCCCCTCCGGGAAGATGCCCATCGCATCCGGCGCGTTGATACCCCGGGGCCAGGCGACGCCGGTTGACGGCGGTTGGCGGGTAAGCGGACAGTGGCCCTTCGCCAGCGGGTCTGCCCACTCCTCCTGGCTGCTGGCCGGTTTCCGCATCATGCGCGATGGCGCGCCGGGTCCCGAACACATGGTGATGGGCGCGCCCATCGCAGATGTGCAGTTCGTGGACAACTGGCAGGTCATGGGCCTCAAGGGCACTGGCAGTCGCGATTTCGTGCTCGATGACCATTTCGTTCCCGAAGAAATGGCTTTCGACCTCATCACCACCGACCCTCGCAAGGGTGGCCCTCAGTTCTGGCTCGGCCGGCCCGGTTTCGTCACGCCGGACCACGCCGCCTTCGCCTTGGGCGTCGCCCGCCGCGCCCTTGACGAGATCGCGTTGCAAGCCGGTTCCTACCGCCGCGGCTACCTGACCTCCACCATCGCCCAGCGTGGAGCGTTGCACCACGACCTCGGCAAATGCGACCAGCGGCTCCGCGCCGCGCGCGCCCTGTGCCGCGAGGCATTGGACGAGGCCTGGGAGTTCTGCCTGCGTGGAGAGCGTCCCGACCTGGAGCGCCAGCTTCGCCTGCGCGGCGCCTGCGCCTACGCCACCGACGTGGCGTGCGAGATTGCCACCACCGCCTTCCGCTACGGCGGCGGCAGCGCCATCTACAACGACCGGGTCCTCCAGCGTTGCATGCGCGACATCAACGCGGCCGCCCAGCACTTCATGGTCAACACCAGCGCCTACGACAACCTCGGCCAGTTCCGACTCGGCCTCCCCGACGTCAACCCGATGGGTTGATCACCCGACACCTACCGTCGCTTCCAATTCCGCTTGATGGTGTGATCCATGCGCATCTCCCGATTAGTAACCCGTACCCTCCGCGACGACCCCCCCGAGGCTGAAACCGCCAGCCATCGCCTGATGCTGCGTGCCGGTCTCATCCAGCAGGTCGCCGCCGGCGTCTACGCCTACCTGCCGCTGGCCTGGCGCTCGATGCAGAAAATCGAGCAGATCGTTCGCGAGGAGATGGACGCCGCCGGCAGTCAGGAACTGCGCATGCCGGCCCTCCAGCCCATGGAACTCTGGGAGCAATCCGGGCGCGCCGCCGCTTTTGGCGACAACATGTTCTCGCTGGAAGACCGTAGGGGCCGGCCCATGGCCCTGGCTCCCACCCACGAGGAGGTGGTCACCAACATCGTCAAGGGCAACGTCCAGAGCTACCGCGACCTGCCCGTGATCCTGTACCAGATGCAGACCAAGTTCAGAGACGAGCCGCGCCCCCGCGCCGGCCTGGTGCGCGTCCGCGAGTTCACCATGAAGGACGCCTACTCCTTCGATGCCGGCGACGAGGGCCTGGACGCCTCCTATCGGGCCATGGCCCAGGCCTACCGGAACGTGTTCCGGCGCTGCAGCATCCCCGTGGTGATGGCCGAGGCCGACAGCGGCGCCATCGGCGGCAAGGATTCTCACGAGTTCCTGCTTCCCACCGCCACAGGCGAGGACACGGTGATCACGTGCCAGTCCTGCGGGTACGCTGCCAACGCTGAAAAGGCCGCCGGCCTCTATCCGGACCAGCCGGTGCCCGACCCGCTCCCGCTGGAGGAAGTCAGCACGCCGGGTATGAAGACCATCGCCTCCCTGTGCGAGTTCCTGGACGTTGAGGAGGCGCAGACCCTGAAAGCGGTGTTTTACGCGGCCGACGGCGAGGTGGTGTTCGTCACCATCCGCGGCGACTTGGAGGTCAACGAGGTCAAGCTGAAGAACGCCCTCCACTGCAACGAATTGCGCCTGGCCGAAGACGAGGAAGTCGCGGCCGCCGGCATCGTCGCTGGCTCAGCCTCGGCCATCGGCATCACCGACATACGACGCATCGCCGACGAATCCATCACCAACGGCGGCAACTTTGTCGTCGGCGCCAACAAGAACGATACGCACTACCTCAATGCCAACTACCCTCGGGATTTTGGCGCCGATCTGGTGACCGACATCGCCCTCACCGAGCCCGGGCACCGATGCGCCCGCTGCGGCGCCGGGCTGGAATTCACCCGGGGCGTCGAGGTCGGCCACATTTTCAAGCTGGGCACCTTCTACAGTGAGGCCCTCGGCGCGTACTACCTGGACTCCGACGGTGAACATCAGCCCATCACCATGGGTTGCTATGGCATGGGGATCGGCCGCATTCTCGCCGCCGCGATTGAGCAGAACCATGATGAGCGCGGTATTGTCTTTCCCCCGCCCATCGCGCCTTACAATGTCCACCTCGTGGGCCTCAACATGTCCGACGAGGCCGTTGCCGAGGCGGCTACCAACCTGTACGACCGCCTGTGGGCCGCTGGCATCGAGGTGCTGTTCGACGACCGCGCCGACGCTGCTGCCGGCGTCAAGTTCAACGACGCCGACCTCATCGGATTGCCCGTCCGCCTCGTGGTGAGCCCGCGCAACCTGCGCCAGTCGGCCGTTGAGATCCGTGGACGCACCTCCGAAGAAGCGGAAATGGTCGCCCTGGAAGACGTCGTCAGCGCCGTCCGGGGATCGCTGGAACTGCACTAACCGGTGGATCTCAGTCTGAAATCTGCCGCGTGCTTGGTTTCACTCGGACCGCCATTGCGTCGAACGGTCAATGCGCCGAACGGTCATTGCCTCAGACCGTCATTGCGAGCGAAGCGTGGCAATCTCGTAATGGCAATTCTGGTCTCTCTCAGCAACGAGATCGCCACGTCGCTATGCTCCTCGCGATGACACACTGGTTTACGCGTGGCGGTCAGGGACATGTTGACATGGAAAGGGGCGGCTGATGAGCCGCC
Source organism: SAR202 cluster bacterium bin87 (assembly GCA_002238825.1). Classification (GTDB taxonomy): domain Bacteria; phylum Chloroflexota; class Dehalococcoidia; order Lucifugimonadales; family UBA3495; genus Bin87. The sequence goes on from MPNC01000001.1 coordinate 571,846, forward strand.
CCGATGATTTCCGCCCTGGCCTCATTACGGAGCCAGTATCAGCTTGCCGAAGAAGTTTGTCGCTTCCATGTCGCGGTGCGCGTCGGCGGCATCGGCCAGCGGGTAGGTGCGGTGTATCGCCGGATTGATCACGCCGCGGTTCAGGCTCGCCACGATCTGCCTCATGTCCTCGCGGGACCCCATGTAGCCGCCGTAGACCTCGATCTGCCGGCTGAACAGCAGGCCCAGGTGCAGCTCCGTGCGGAGCCCGCTGGTGGCCCCGCAGATGCAGAACCGGCCGCCCGGCCGCAGCGCCCGGAACCCGTGCGCCCAGACGTCCGCGCCCACGTGGTCCACCACCAGGTCGACCCCCGCGCCGCCGGTAATCTCGCGCACGCGCTGGGTGATATCTTCCTCGTTGTAGTTGATGACGTGGTCCGCGCCCAGGCTGCGGGCGAGTTCCGCTTTTTCCGGCGTGCTGGTGGTGGTGATCACCGTGGCTCCTACGACGTTCTTGAACACCTGAATTGCCGCCGCGCCGACCCCCGCCGACGCGGAAAACACCAGCGCAGTCTCCCAGGGTTGCAGTTCCGCCCGGCGGACCGCCATGTTCCATACCGGAAGGTAGGTGGTGGGTATCGCCGCCGCGTCCGCGAACGACACGTCGCTGCCCAGCTTGTAGGCGTTAACTTCTGGCGCTACCACCAATTCGGCGTAGCTGCCGTCCATCGCGGTTCCCAGGAACCTGCTCCGCGGGCATAGCTCGTCTCGTCCGGACCCGCACCACTGGCACACGCCGCACGAAACCCGCGGGTTGACCACCACGCGGTCGCCCACGCTCAGCGTGCTCACTGCGTCGCCCGTTGCCACCACCTCTCCGGCGGTGTCTCCCCCCAGGATCAGCGGCGGCGGGAACTCCCGTTCCAGCCCGCGCTGACCTTCCCGCGTGAAGATGTCCAGGCGGTTCAGCGCGCTGGCGCCGACTCGTACCACGACCTCTGCGGGGCCGGGAGACGGGTCGGGCCGGTCTCCGTATTGCAGCACGCCGACGTCGCCGTGCGCTTCGATGTAGACCGCTTTCATCTTAGGTCGTCCCTCCTGTCAGGCCGTCATTGTGACGGCGGGCGGCGATTGTTGTAACAATCCTTGCACAAAAACACCACCGCCAGGGTTTCGTCATGGCTGGCGGCGCGCCCGCAACGCGGCGCATCGCTGTCCGGAGACCACGGTTGATGGAACGGGCCCCCGCACATCTGGCAGGTCGACCGGTGCGGGCCGTTCAACTCATCATTGCACACCACGCAATACACCGGGCCGGACACCTGGAAAATCGTTGCCACTTCACTACCTCCCTGCGGCCCGCTATCGACGGACCTTAGCATGCCGTATTATTTGGCTGTTCGGCCCATTGTCGGGCCATCTCTTCTTCGTCGGCGCGGGACCGGGTCACGCCGTCGAGCCGCGCTCTGCGCAGCGCGCGCAACGCCTCGCCTACCGCCGGACCAGCGGGAACACCCAGGGCCAGAACGTCGTCGCCCCGCAGCCGGGGAGCCACCGTCCACCACTCGCCCAGGTAACGGTCGATCCGGTTGGCGGCCGGCGTCGGCGCCAGCATCATTGCCGCGCGCAGGGCGTCGGGCGCCAGCCCGTCCAGCAAGCCGCACACCTCGGACGGCCTCACGGCGTCCGTTCGCGGGTCGGAAAGCTGCGGAGACAGTCGTCGCACTCGCACCGCATCGCTGATCACCCGTTCCCAATCTGAAGGGGCGTTCAACCGCGCCGTCAACGATCCTGCTTCTGCCGCGCTCAACGGCCAGGCCAGCGCGGCCACCCAGGTCAACGGACCGTGCGGCATCGCCGACGTCGCCGGCAGATGCGCGGCGCTCAGGCTCGGGTGTATCGCTCTCAGGACTCCCGCCTCATCGGCGCGTCGCAGCGTCGCTGCCGGATCGGGTTCCTGCAATATCCTTGCCAGTTCGTGCCGCAGGCGATCACCGGTCAGGGTGGACATGGCGCCGGACGCCAGGGCCGAGGCCATCAGGTCTGCGGTCTCGGGTTCGATGTCAAACTCGAACCTCGCGGCATACCGCACCGCCCGCAGCATCCTCGTCGGATCATCGCGGAAGCTCAGCTCGTGCAGGACTCGCACCAACCCGGCGGCCAGGTCCCGTTTTCCGCCGTGCAGGTCCACCAGGTCGGACTCGTGGCCCGCAACTGGAATGGCCATGGCATTGATCGTAAAATCCCGACGGGCGAGGTCATCCTCGATGTCCCCGGGCTGCACGTCGGGCAACGCGCCGGCGGAGCGGTAGGTCTCGCGCCGCGCGGTTACGAGGTCAATGGTCACCCCGGCGGCGTCCACGGTAGCGGTTCCGAACCTGTGATGAACCGTCAGCCTGCCGCCAAATTGACTGGCCAGCCTCTCGGCCATCCGTGGCGCGTCGCCAACCACCGTGATATCCAGATCAGTGGCCGGTATTCCCAGCAACCGATCACGAACCGGTCCCCCCACCAGATACGCTTCCAGTGCTTCTTCATTCGCGAGTCGATCCACGACGCCCAGGACTAACCGGTAGACATCGCTGGACTCGCCGTTGCTGTCGCTGTCGGTTATGTGTTCCTCGGTTATCGTCAACATATCGTAGGTGGAAGGGTTTTCAGAACGACAGAGAGTGTATCGCAAGCGTCCGGGCCCGGCAACCAATGACCCGCCAACCAATAAATCGTAAGTCCGCCGAACCCACGGTGCCGTTGCGCTATACTGCCTCCACCAACCTGATCGCATGGAGAAACGCAGAGCTATGGAAACTGTGGGATTCATTGGACTGGGGAACATGGGCGGGGGCATGTCCGCCAACATACAGCGGGCCGGCTACCCGATGATCGTCTACGATTTGCGCGAGGAGGCGGCGTTGCCCCTGCTGGAAGGCGGAGCCCGTCTGGCGAACACGCCGGCCGAGGTGGCTCAGGCCAGCGACGTCACCTTCACGTCGCTGCCGGGTCCCTACGAGGTGGAGGCGGTATCCACGGGAGCGGAGGGTGTGCTGGAAGGCATGAGGCCGGGCAGCGTGTACATCGACCTGTCGTCGAGCCGGCCGACGCTGATTCGGGAGATCGAGCCGAAGTTTCGGGCGAAGGGGTGTCACGTGCTGGACGCGCCGGTGAGCGGGGGTAAGACGGGGGCGGCGTCGGGGAACTTGGCGGTGATGGTGGGCGGAGACCGTGAGGTGTTCGACCGGGTGAAGCCGATATTGGACGCCTTTGGAGACAAGGTGTTCTACGCGGGTGAGATTGGCGCGGGGAGCGTGGCGAAGCTGGTGCACAACATGATTGGTCACAGCGTACGCCAGGCCATTGCTGAGGGCATGACCCTGGGCGTCAAGGCCGGCGTCGAGCCGGAGGCCCTCTGGGAATGTATCCGTCGCGGTTCCCTCGGACGCATGCGCGTGCTCCATGAGGGGTTGGTGCGGACGATGTTTCGGGGAGAGTTCGAGCCGGCAAGTTTCGCGTTGAACCTGGCCTACAAGGACATCTCGCTGGCGACGGAACTGGCCCGGGAGTACGACGTTCCCATGCCCATGTCCACCCTGGCCGAGCAGATCGCCATGCAGGCCATGAATCGCGGCTGGGCCGAGTCGGACAGCAGCATCACCGTTCGGTTGCAGGAGGAGCAGGCCGGCATCGAGGTGCGGGCTCCCCACGTCGATCCCGTCCGCGCCGGCCGTTTCATCAGCACCCATCCGGACGACGAATAACTCGACCGTTTCCGGCCCGTCCGCGGGCCAAAACGCCCCACCTTCCCCTACCCGGAGCAATTTCCTACCCGGAGCAATCAATGGATCTCAACGCCTACCTCCATTTCAACGACAACTGCCGCGAGGCTTTCGAGTTCTATCGCTCGGTGTTCGGCGGTGAATTCGCCATCATCAACACCTTTGCCGAGGGGCCGGACGATATGCCGCCCCTGCCGGAGCACGAGTTGGGCCGCATCATGCACGTGTCCCTGCCCGTAGCCGGCGGCGTCCTCATGGGCAGTGACAGCTGCTCCGCCTTCGGCCCGCCGCCCGTAGCCGGCAACAATTTCTCCATCAGCATCTCCACCGACAGCCGCGATGAAACCGACCGCCTGTTCGCCGGGCTCGCCGATGGCGGCAACATAGCCATGGAGCCTCAGGAAATGTTTTGGGGCGCCTACTTCGGCATGTGCACCGACAAGTTCGGCGTGAACTGGATGCTCAGCAACTAAGCCCATTCGCACTGATCGCGGAACCAACCGTTCCGCGTCCAAATTCCTCAGTCCGCAAGGAGGATACGATGGCCGACCGCAATCTAACCATCGACTGCCAGGTTCACTGCTACGAACTCAATACCCCCGCGCGCCCCTGGGCCGGCTACCTGCAGGGCCCGGATCAGGCCACCGGTGACGATATGGTCGCCGCCATGGATGCCGTCGGCGTCGACGGCGCGATCTTGATCTCGCCCTTCGCCATGTACCGTTATGACGCGAGCTACGCCCTGGAGGTCTACGATCAGCATCCCAGCAAGTTCGGTTTGGTCCGCCCCTTCGACCCTGAGTCTCCGTCAATCGACGAGGAGATGGCGGAATGGACCGGTCGCCCCGGCGTGGTCGGCGCCCGCATCATGCTCCGGGACGTGGACTACGAGGCGGACCATCCCGGCGTGAACCAGATCATCGCCGCCGGCGGCCGCGCCGGCGTTCCGGTCAACCTCATGTGCTCCGGCAAACTGCCGTTGATGCTGGAACTGGCCCGCCGCAACCCGGACACCCAACTCATCGTCGATCACCTGGGCCTGGCCCAGCCCTTCGAACCGCCCGCGCCGCCGGAACCCTGGGCCGACCTGCCCAACGTCCTGGCCTTGGCCGAGTGCGACAACGTCGCCATCAAGATCTCCGGCGCCGGCACGCTGGCCCACGAGCCTTTCCCTTACGCCGACATCTGGGAACCGCTGCACCGCATCTTCGATGCATTCGGCCTGGAGCGTTGCATCTGGGGCACCGACTGGACGCGCGCCGTCAACCTGCTGAACTACGAGCAGGGAGTCGATGCCTTCCGCGTTACCGACACCCTGTCCGATGCGGATCGCGAAATCCTCATGGGCGGAGCGCTCGCCAACATCTACAAGTGGTCTCCCGGAGTCGAGGGTTAGCGCCCCGAAAATTAAACGCAAACGCGGCCTCCACAAGGAGACCGCTTCTTTTTCAGGCGCGTCGTGATGGTGGGCGGTAGTGGACTCGAACCACTGACCTCTTGCGTGTCGAGCAAGTACTCTAACCAACTGAGCTAACCGCCCACGGGGGGTGAAGTGTAGCAAGCGCCCCGCCACACCGTCAACCGGACGCCCGGGCGCAATCCGCCCGAACCGCCGCTCACCCGTACCCCGTGTCACTGGACCTGTCATTGCGCTGGACCTGTCATTGCGAGCGAAGCGCGGCAATCTCGTTGGGGCAACGATCGCTACTCCGGGAATGAGATCGCCACGCCGCTACGCTCCGAGCGATAACGAAACGCGTACGCGTCGCCCGCCCGATGACGCACAAAAGCGTAACCGTCGCAGTTGACCCCCGAACGACGCGGCCCCTAGAATGCGGTTATGACCACCACACAGCGGCCCGAAGGCGCTACCGACCCCGAAGCCCGTCCGATTTCGCCGGCGACTCAAGGCGATGACGGCGAACAGGACGTCCGCCTGCGGCCGGCCCGCCTCGACGACTTCGTTGGCCAGCCCCAGGTGCGGGAAAACCTCAGCATTGCCATGCAGGCCGCTCGAATCCGCGGCGAGGCCCTCGACCACGTCGTGATCTACGGCCCGCCCGGCCTCGGCAAGACCACCCTCGCCAACATCATCGCCCATGAGATGGGCTCGACCATCAAGGTCACCTCCGGTCCCGCCATCGAGCGTGCCAGCGACATCGCATCCATCCTGACCGGGCTGCAGCCCAACGACGTCCTGTTCATCGACGAAATCCATCGCCTGAACCGCGCCGTCGAAGAGGTGATGTACTCGGCCATGGAGGACTTCTTCCTCTCTTGGGTGGTGGGCAAGGGACTGTCGGCCCGCAGCATCAACCTGCGCATCAATCCCTTCACCCTCGTCGGAGCCACCACCCGTTACTCCCTCATCAGCGCCCCCCTCCGCGACCGTTTCGGCTCGGTGTTCCGCCTCGACTACTACTCTGACGACGACATGGAAACCGTGGTGAATCGCTCGGCGCGGATCCTCGACATCGACGCCGACGCAGAAGGCCTACGTGAGGTCGCGGTGCGCTCCCGGGGCACCCCTCGCATCGCTAATCGCCTGCTCCGCCGCGCCCGCGACTACGCCCTGGTTCGGGCCGACAACCGGGTGACCGGTCCCGTTTCCCGCGAATCCCTGGACCGCCTCGGCGTCGACGCCCGCGGCCTTGATGAAACCGACCACCGCCTGCTGTCCAGCATCATCGAGAAGTTCGACGGCGGTCCCGTCGGCCTGGACACCCTGTCCGCCTCCATGAGCGAGGATGCGAGCACGGTGATGGAAGTCCTAGAACCCTTCCTCCTCCAGCAGGGGCTTCTGGAACGAACCCCAAGGGGCCGCGTCGCCACGCGCCTGGCCTACGAATACCTGGGTTGGCCGTGGATAGCTCCGGGAGCGGATCCGACGAAACAAGGCCAATTGTTTGTAGATTGACATAACTGTTTGCGGCACAGCGCGGTAACCCATGCGCTGTCCGTATGACGACGGTGTTGGTTGACATAACGTGGTATCGTTGTTGCGGTTCAACGCGGTTCGTCTTGAATCCCTCCTGCCCCTTACATACAATTGATCCGACTTTCACGGATCACCCCTGCGGACAACCCACGTGCCTCCTGGTATAACCGTCAACCCGACCATCTCACGCCTGCCTTCGCTGGACCGCGTGGCCTCCGGGTCTGCGCTCTCTGACGAGGGTGCATTCACGCTTCTGGACCTCGATAGCGAACACGAGACCGACCTGTGTGCCGCCGCCTCCGAGTTGCGGGATCGTGGACGGGGACGGACGATCACCTTCTCTCCAAAGGTGTTCATACCCCTCACCAGGATGTGCCGCGATTTCTGCGGATACTGCACTTTCCGCCAGTCGCCCGACGAAACCGACGGCCTGTACCTCACCATCGACCAGGTCCTGTCCGTAGCCCGCGCCGGCCAGCGGCTCGGTTGCACCGAAGCCCTGTTCACCTTGGGCGAGCGACCCGAGCAGCGGTATCCGGAAGCAGCGGAGTGGCTTTCCGGCCGGGGTTATCGCACGACCCACGAATACCTGGCCCACATGTGTGGCGCCGTTTTCGAGGAAACGGACCTGCTGCCCCACGGCAACCCCGGCACCATGAGCCGCCGCGAACTCGAGGCGCTGCAGCCCACCAACCCGTCCATCGGCATCATGCTGGAGAGCTCGAGCCCGCGCCTCTATGAACCCGGCGGGCCCCACGAATTCGCGCCGAGCAAGCGGCCTCGCGTGCGCCTCCGCACCATGGAGCTGGCCGGCGAGTTGGGCATACCCTTCACCACGGGCATCCTCATCGGCATCGGAGAGACCCGCCGGGAGCGGGTCGAATCCCTGCTGGACATCCGCCGTTTGCACCAACGCTTCGGCCACATCCAGGAAGTCATCATCCAGAACTTCCGCGCTAAGGCGGACACGCCCATGGCCGACACCCCCGACGCCGCGCCCGACGAACTCATGTGGACCACCGCCGTCGCCCGGCTCATCCTGGGCGAGCGGGTCAACATCCAGGTCCCTCCCAACTTGAGCGAAGACTACGAGCGTTACATCAACGCCGGCATCAACGATTGGGGAGGCGTCTCCCCGCTCACCATCGACTACGTCAATCCCGAGGCCCCCTGGCCTCAGCTTGCCGAACTGGAACGGCGCACCCGCGAGGCCGGTTACGAACTGCGCCCGCGCCTGCCGGTATATCCAGAATACTTCGCCGACGGCTCGCAGTGGCCGTTGCCATCGCCTCTCAAGGAAAAATTGGTGCGACTCACCGACGAGTCCGGATACGTCAAAGGGGGAATTCGACGCTATGTCCACAGCAACTGACCGTGACGCTCCCGCAACCCTGGTTGCGCTGATCCAAACTCTGCGCCCGGACGTGGCCTCCGTTCTGGAGCATGCGTTGGCCGGTGGCGATATTTCCGTCGACGAGGCCGACACCCTCTTCGCGACCTCCGGGCCCGAATTCACCGCCATGACCATGGTGGCCGACGAACTGCGCCGCCGTTCGGTGGGTGACCTGGTGACCTACGTGGTCAACCGGAACATCAACTTCACCAACGTGTGCATCAAGCGCTGCGGCTTCTGCGCCTTCAGCCGTGATTTCCGCGAGGAGGAAGGCTACTTCCTGCCGGTGAACGAGATCATCCGCCGTGCCAAAGAAGCCCAGTCCTACGGTGCCACCGAGGTCTGCGTCCAGGCCGGCCTGCCTCCCCAGATGGAAGGCGATCTCTACATCCGCCTGTGCGAGGCCATCACGGAAGAACTGCCGGATATGCACGTCCACGGGTTTTCCCCGGAGGAAGTGCTCTACGGTTCCATCCGCTCCAAGTGCACCATCCGGGAATACCTCCAGGGATTGAAAGACGCCGGCGTGGGCAGCCTGCCCGGCACTTCCGCGGAAGTTTTGGACCAGGAACTGCGCGACATAATCTCTCCCGGTCGCATCACCGTTGACCAGTGGATCGAGGTGATCACCAACGCCCACGATCTGGGCATCCCCACCACCTCCACGGTCATGTTCGGGCACCGGGAAACCAACGCCCAGATCGTGCGTCACATCGCCCTGCTGCGCGAAATCCAGCAGCAGACCGGCGGGTTCACCGAGTTCGTGCCGCTCAGTTTCGTCGCCTCCGAGGCCCCCATGTATCTGAAGGGCACCGTCGAAAACGTTCGCTCCGGCCCGACGGGCATGGATGTGATCAAGGTCCACGCCATCGCCCGTATCATGCTCAACAACTGGATACCCAACATCCAGGCGTCCTGGGTGAAAGAGGGCAGCCGGATGTCCCAACTACTGCTGAACGCCGGCGTCAACGACCTCGGCGGAACCCTGATCAACGAGAGCATCTCCACCTCCGCCGGGGCCATGCACGGGCAGTTGATGCGTCCCTCCGAGTTCCGCGCCATGATCCGCGAGGCCGGCCGCACCCCCGCCGAGCGATACACCACCTACGGCCTCCGCCGCGTCTACAGCGATTCCGACGAAGCCCTCGATCCGCTGGACCTCGTTGGCGACAACGTGGAGGAGATCTTCGGTTCCTACAACCAGTTGGTGCAGATGGAATCCTACCGCTTCGAGCACCCCCGGGCCCAACGGGAACGGAGCGGCGCCCAGCAGCCGGTTTAGTCCGTGACCCTTCCTGCCACGGGACTGGTGCTCGCCCTGGCCGGCGGCGTCGGTGGGGCCAAGCTCGCCCTGGGCCTGTCCAGAATACTGCCGCCTCACCGCTTGGCCATCGTCGTCAATACCGGCGATGACGAGCAGTTCCACGGTCTGCACGTGTCCCCCGACCTGGACACGATGACCTACACCCTTTCGGGCCTGTATAATCCCGAAACCGGTTGGGGAATTGACGGGGATTCCTTCGAAACCCTGCAGATGTTGAACCGGCTGGGCGCCGATACGTGGTTCAATTTGGGCAGTCGGGATTTTGCCATGCACATCCGACGCACTGACCTGCTTTCGCAGGGATCGTCGTTGAGCGAGGTCACTTCGCAACTGACCGCCAACCTCGGTATCGAGCACCCCATCATCCCCATGAGCGATCAACCCGTGCGGACTGTCCTCGATACCGATGCCGGCACTCTTTCCATGCAGGAATATTTCGTGAAACGCCGAGCCGAGCCCGTGGTGCGCTCCATGGACTACGTCGGCGCCCCCGATGCGCAGCCTTCCCCCAGTTTCGCAGCCGCCCTCGATGCCGCGGCTGCGATCGTGATCTGCCCTTCCAACCCGTTCCTCAGCGTCGCTCCCATTTTGGCGATACCAGGAGTGCGCGACGCCATAGCGTCGCACCGTGCGCCGCGCATCGCGGTCAGCCCCATCGTCGGCGGAGCGGCGGTGCGCGGCCCGGCCGGCAAGATCATGCAGGAACTGGGAGCCGACGTCTCCGCCCTCGGCGTAGCCCGCGAATATCGCGGCATCTGCGACGCGCTGGTCCTTGATTCCCAGGACGCGGACCTGGCCGACGCCGTGTGCGCCGAGGGAGTGGGAGCGGCCGTCATGCCCACCATCATGCAGTCCGACGAGGACAAGGTCCAACTGGCCGAGCGCGTGCTCGCGTTGGCTGCCGACATGGAGAAGCAGAGATGATGACCGAATCGCCCGAACAGGCCAACCCCACCGTCGTCCCGGTGATCCCCATGAAACCGCTCGCCAACTGCAAGACCCGACTCACGCGCGTGATGGGCCCCGCCGACCGCGAAGACCTCACCATGGGCATGTTCCGGCGCGTCCTCCTGGCCATTCGTGGTGCGGGGATTGATCCCTTCTGGGTGGTTGGCGGCGACGACCGCATCCGAAACGTGGCCCGTACCCTCGGGGCCAACTGGATGGAGGACCTGGGCCGGAACCTCAACGACACCATAACCAAGTCCTTCGAAAACGCTCGTATGCGCGGGGTGTCGGCCCTGTATCTCCCGGGCGATCTGCCCTTCATCAAACCAGGCGACATCCATCAGTTGATCCGCAGCGCTGAGCACCAGCACAACGTTACGCTCTCCCCCGCCCGCCGTGACGGTGGAACCAACGCCATCCTGGTTCCCTACGACCTCATACCCTATTTCCGCCCTGAACTCGGCAACAACAGCTTCCGCAAGCACGTCGCTACTGCGGCGCGCATGGGCGTGTCCGTCGCCTTCTACTACAGTCAGGGCATGGGGTTTGACCTGGACGATGGCTCTGACCTCGAGGAATATGAGCACATGGAGCCGGGCCTGCTCAGTCGCCTTCTGGGTCGCGAGCCCAAATCCCTGAACCTCACCAGCCTGGAGATCCGCTGACCTATGTCGAAAAGTGTACAGTTGGGCTGCCTGCTGCCGACCCGGGGCCTGCTTCTGGCCGACAGCAAGCCAACCGACGCCGAATCCGTCCTCCGCCTGGCCACCTGGGCTGAGGAGGCCGGTATGGATTCCGTGTGGGTCGGCGACAGCCTCACCGCCAAGCCTCGCCTGGAGGCCATGACCACCCTGGCCGCCATCGCGGCCCGCACCAGCCGAGTACGCCTGGGCACCGCCGTGATGCTCATGGCCCTGCGACAACCCGTGCTGCTGGCCCAGATGATGGGCACCGTCGATCTCATCTCCGGCGGGCGCTTGCAACTCGGCGTCGGGGTCGGCGGTGCGTTCAACGGGATGCAGCAGGCGGAATGGCGCAACGCCGAGGTGCCGCAGCGCACCCGCGCGCGCCGCCTCGAGGAGATGCTGCAGGTGGTCAAGGGCCTGGGGAGCGGCAAGCCATTCTCCTACGATGGCCGGCATTTCCAGCTCGACGACGTGGTGATGGAGCCAACCCCGGTACAATCCCACGGCGTCCCCGTTTACCTCGGCGTTCACTGGCATGGCCGCGGCGACGGCCAGGGCGCCCAGCGTGAGCGCCAGGCCCGCCGCGCCGCTCGACTCGCCGACGGCGCGATCTCCATCTCCGCTACACCCGACGAACTCATCGAGCTGAACGACACGGTGCGTGGCTATTGCGCCGAATACGACCGCGACCCGGACGCCATGTCCACCGTGATGTACCTCACCGTCAACCTGGACGAGGACATTGCCCGGGCCGAAGCCGAAGCGGAGGACTGGCTGCTCGGATACTACGGAGCCAACATCTGGGGCGACCGCTGGGGTCCCTTCGGCAGCGCAGAGCGGGTCCGCGAAAAAATCCATGCCTACGTCGAGGCCGGAGCAGACCAGGTTATCGTGCGCTTTGCCACCTATCGCCAGGAGGAGCAGATGCAGACCTTCCTGGAACAGGTCGCGCCCGATTTCACGAGCTGAGCCCGCCGGTTAGTGTTCAGCTCATACCCATAATTTGACGAGGTAACCCGGTGTTTCCCATCGACTTGACTGGCCGCAATGCGGTCATTTTTGGTGTCGCCAACGACCGCAGCATCGCCTGGGCCATCGCCCGCACCCTCGCCGACGCCGGCGCCCGCATTGCCCTGACCTACCAGAACGAGCGGCTGCGCAGCCGCGTCGAACGCCTCGCCGATACGCTGGACGATCCGGTGTTGATCGAGTGCGATGCGTCGGACGACGATCAGATCCGAGCGGTGTTCGATGCCATCGGTGATCAGATGGGCTCCTTGTCCATCCTGGTCCACAGCATCGCTTTCGCCAACCGGGACGACCTCGCCGGTCGGCTCGCCGATACCGGCCGCGATGGCTTTCGCACCGCCCTCGAGATCAGCGCTTTCACCCTGTTGCCCATGGTCCGCCACGCCGCGCCGCTGATGTCCGATGGCGGCAGCGTCATCGCCATGACCTTCCATGCCTCCAGCCGGGTGTATCCCGGCTACAACGTCATGGGAACCGCCAAGGCCGCCCTCGAACACGAGGTACGCCAGTTGGCCTACGAATACGGGGAAGCAAACATTCGGGTTAACGCCATTTCAGCCGGCCCGGTAGACACCCTGGCCGCCCGGGGAATCAGCGGCTTCCTGGATATGCGTCGCGCCCACGCTGAAAAAGCGCCCCTGGGCCGGAACATCACCGCCGATGAGGTGGCGCAGACCGCCCTGTTCCTCTGCAGCGATCTATCCAGCGGCGTGACGGGAACCATCCTTCCCGTGGACGCCGGTTACCACATCATGGCGGTGTGAGACGCCGGCAGTCTAGATCGCTTCCAACTGCTGCCGGTCGGCCGCGGCCTTTTCGCTCAATCCGAGCTCGGTATACGCCTTGGCGCGGTTGGCCCACGCTTCCCGGTAACGCGGGTCCAGCGCGATGGCCTTGGTGAACTGGTCCACGGCTTCCCTCACCCGTCCCTGGTTGAACATCGAGAGTCCCAACTCGGTCATGCCCGCGGCGGTCAGGGGTCGCGTAATTGTCAGCGGAGCTATGGAAAATGCCGGAGCCGGGTCGGGTTCGGCCGCGGCCGGTTGCGCCGCCTCCGTTTCGTCCGCCTGCTGCGACGCCATCACCGGATCTGCTGCCGGCTGCGTTGGGGATGCGCCGGTCGTCGGCGCGCCCTGCTCAACACCCTCTGCGGTTCCAGGCGTAAACGTCGGTGCACCGGCCGATTCGGTTCCTTCGGTCGCTGTTGCCGTGGCATCCGTCGTCGCATACGGGCGTATCAGTTCCCACCCGCAGTTGGTGCAGAATGTCGGGCCAGCCTCGTGGGAGTGCTGACACCGCGGGCACGGAGTCATCCCGTCCTGTCCGCTGTCGGTCGCAACCGGCCTCCGGGCCGGCATGAAAACCAATGCCAGCATCGGCAGCATGCAAAGCACGGTAATCCACTCGGGAAAAATGTCGAGCAGGCCCACGGCTGGTATCGCGGCGACACCACCCCAGACCAGCGCGTTTCTCCCTTTGTTTCGCGCGAGCTTGGCGGTCCACAGAACCACAAAAAGCAGGGACAGTATTTGTAGGATTATACTCATCGGCACCCGAAATCTGCTGGCTTTGTTCGTATTATAACGGGATTGCTGCGTCAGCGGCAAACATGCGCGTGCACGGCATCATGCCATCTCGCCTATCCAGAGGCCCTGGCTGCGATTCCCTGGGAACTCGCATCCGTGATCATGGGTCCGATGGGGGCATAAAGCAGTCAAACCCGGTTCGATGGTTGCTGAGCGCCGGCGCGGCGTGGGCGCCATGGTTCCTTGCCCGCCGGGCCGGAACGCGCGCACGATGGGCCCGGACGTGCCGATTCGGGCACGGCCTTTCCAAGGTAGCTTGTGCCATTGCGAGCCCAGCGCGGCAATCTCGCTCCAGTAGCATGACCCATACGGGAAAGCCTTGTTTCATCGACCGGATTCCCGCGTCGCGCCGCTCTGCGCATTGACTTTGGAAAGGCCCTGCTCGAATCGCCGGGCCTTTGCAAAGTAATGGGTTTCTTTGGTTTCCGCTCATCCTGAGCCTGTCGAAGGATGCTACCGTTGCCGGAGTCGCGGTTCGACAAGCTCACCATGAGCGGGAGAAGGGCCTTTGCAAAGGCCCTGCGATTCGAGGGTTTCAAATTGACAGTTTCGCCCGCACGATGCTACCTTGTTAGGACAATTTTTCACGTTTTCAATGTATTATTTCGCGCCGGCTGCAGTTCCCGGTCGCACTCGCGTGGGAGGAACAACTCACATGGATTTGACCATTTCTGTGCTCAAAGCGGACGTAGGCTCCATCGGTGGTCACACCAAGCCGTCCGACCGCATGATGGACGCCGTGCGCGCCGCCGCCGATAAGGCAGTCCGCGACGGCCTGCTCATCGACGCCTACGTCGGCCACACCGGCGATGACATCTGTATCACCACGACCCACACCCGCGGTGACAACGACGAAGCGGTCCACCAATTTGCCTGGACCTCCTTCCTTGAAGCCACTGAAATCGCCCGCCAGTACGGGCTTTACGGCGCCGGCCAGGATCTGCTCGTCGACGCTCCGTCCGGCAATATCCGTGGCGCCGGCCCCGCCGTGGCCGAGATTACCTTCGACCACGACCCGGTGAAAACCAACCCCATCCGCCCTGCGGAATCCTTCTTCGTCCTCGCCGCCGATAAGTGTGGCCCCGGCGCGTACAACCTGCCGACGTTCCTCGGATTTGCCGACCCGATGTACTGCGCCGGCCTGATGCTCCCTCGCCTGGGCGATGGCTTCACCTTCAACATCATCGACATGGACAACACCGACGGGGACAGCATCATTTCATTGAACGCCCCCGAGGACTACTATCGCATCACGGTGCTCCTGCGCGACAACGAGCGGTTCGCCATCGAAAGCGTCACCTCTCGCTACACCGGCCAGACTGCGGCCGCCATCTCGGCCACGCGCCTGCACAACATTGCCGGTAGCTACACCGGCAAGGATGACCCGGTGGCCGTGGTGCGCAACCAGGGCATTTTCCCCGCGCCGGAGGAGCTCATCTCCCCTTACACCAAGGCTCACTACATCGGTGGCGACGCCCGTGGCTCCCACGTCATGCCCCTGATGCCGGTGCCCATAAACACCGCCGTGACCGGCATGTACTGCCTGCCGCTGGTGTCCTGCTTGGGCTTCAGCATCAACGGCGAGGGGAAGTTCTCGGAGTCCTCCACGGACTTCTTCGACAACCCGGCTTGGGATTACACCCGCCAACTGGCCCAGGAAAAGGGCATCGCCATGCGCTCCCAGGGTTGGTCCGGCGCGGCCATGCTCCCCTACGGCGAATTGGAGTACTCCGGTTTCCGCCAGAGCATCGGTGACCTCGTGGACCGCTTTGCGATCCGTACCAACGGTCACCAGCCGGCCGCTCAGCCGGTCACTACTGGAGACGACGACTAGTTCGTCAACATCGCTGACGCCAAGGGGCGGGTGTTTCACCCGCCCCTTATTCTTTCAGCCAGGATCGGTCGTTGCGACCGTCCGCCGTGATCAGCCGGAAAATATCCCGTTGCGCTCGAAGATGGCCGCTAGTTCCGCGACGCCATCGGACACTGTCTGCGCCGTCGGGTGCCCGAAACACAGCCGCGCCATGTGCCTTCCGTTGCCCTCCGGCGAGAACATAGCGCCGTTGTAGTATCCGACGCCTTCGTTGAACGACTGGTCCTGGAACCCGGCCAAGTCCGTGCCCTCCGGCATGGTCAGCCACAGGTACAGCCCGCCTTCAGGCTTCGACCAGGTGGCGCGATTGCCGAAATGCTCGCCCAGCGCGGCCAGCATCGCGTCCCGCTTGGCCCTCAGCGCCTGGTTTTCCTCGTCAATGTGGTCGTACATGTGGTTGCGCAGGTACTCTTCAATCGCCAGCGCCGCGAACTGGTTAACCCCGCCCGACTTGAAGCTCAGCGCCCGCTCGCGCACCACCTCAGGGGCCACCAGGTAGCCCATGCGCACGCCGGGCGCGATGATCTTCGACATCGAACCCACGTACAGGACTCCGCCGCTGTCGGCCATGCTGCTGATCGACGTGACGTCCTCGCCTTCGAAGCGCAGGTCGACATAACAGTCGTCCTCCAGGATCGGAACGCCGTGGCTCTGGCAGACTTCCAGCATGCGCTGTCGCCGTTCCAGCGTGGCCGTCCATCCCAGGGGGTTCTGGAAGGTGGGTATGGTGTACAGGAACTTGACGCGACGGCCCGCCGCCTGCTGCGCCCGGATGGTCTCGTCCAGCGCCTCCGGGATGATCCCGTCGTCGTCGCACTTGACGCCCACCACGTTCGCGCCCCACAACCGCATCTGCCGCATCGTGCCGAGATACACGTACTCCTCGGTCAGAAGCACGTCGCCCGGGTCCGTCATCGCCTGGATCAGCATGTTGATCGCTTCGCCCGAACCCGACGTGAGCACGATGTCGTCGGCCGTAACGTCCATCTGCCGGTCCCGGCGCAGCTTGTCCGCCACCAGTTCCCGCAGCGGCGGATAGCCCGCCGAAACGGGGTAGTACGCCAGGTCGCGCCCTTCCCGTTCCAGCGCCGTGCTCAACGCGTCAACCAGGCCCGTCAAAGGCAGCGTATCCGGGTCCGGGTAGGCAACGGCGAAGTCATACTTGGCGTGCCGGTTCGCCCCGCGCGTTGTGATCGGGGCCCGTTCGGCAAACAGCCCGTCGTAACTGAACTCGCTCATCGATTGTCCTCCTGTGCGGACGCCAGTGCCGCGCCCCGGGGAATGATCTCGTTGTCGTTTCCTTCCGCCACTATTCCACGACGCGTATCGCCAGGTCACGCAACTGCCCGGCGTCCACCGCAGCGGGCGCACCAAACAGCAGGTCCGACCCGCTCTGCGTCTTCGGGAACGCAATCACCTCGCGCAGCGAGTCGGCCCCCGCCAGAATTGCCACCAGCCGGTCGATACCGGGCGCAATACCCCCGTGCGGAGGCGCGCCGTAGTCAAACGCTTCCAGTATGTGGCCGAACCGGTTGGAGATCTGCTCTGGCGAGTAGCCCAGGATGCCGAACACTTTTTCCTGGAGGTCGCGGCGATGTATGCGGATGCTGCCGCTGGCCAACTCGGATCCGTTGCAGACCAGGTCGTATGCCCGTGACGGGATGGACGCGAGATCCTCGCCGTCCAGCATTCCCTCACATCCCGGAGCCGGTGCGGTGAATGGATGGTGCGCCGAGTCCCACCGGCCCGCATCGTCGTCCCAGTCGAATAGCGGGAACTCCGTGACAAACGCGAAGGAAAGGGTGTTCGGATCGGCCAGTTCCAACCGCGTCGCGAGATGCGCCCGCATCGCAGCGAGCCATTGGTTCGCCAGCCGGGCCGGCCCCGCCATCAGTGCTATCAAGTCGCCGCGCTGCGCCCCGGCTCGATCTGCCAGCCGCCGCACCCACTCCGCGGGCATCCTCAGACCGGGAGAGAGCAATGCGTCGTCATCCGTCAACGAATCCAGCGTACCCTCCCCGGTGAGCCTTACGTGGCTCATCCCGGCGGCGCCGAATTCCTTGGCCGTCTCCTCCATCCGCCGCATGTCCGAGCCGGAGAGGCTGCCCATCCCGGGCACGGCCATTGCCTTGATGATCCCGCCACGGTCCAGTACGCCGTGGAACACCCTGAACTCCGTCTCGGCGGCCAGGTCGCTCACGTCGGCCATTTCCAAACCGTAGCGCAGGTCCGGCTTGTCGCTCCCGAACCGCGCCATGGCATCCGCGTAGGACAGGCGCTGGAACGGAGTCTTGACCTTGAACTTCGGGGTCAACTCCCGCACCAGCCCGGCGTACAGCCCTTCGATCAGACCCAGCACGTCCTCCTCTTCGACGAAGCTCATCTCCAAGTCCAGTTGCGTGAACTCCGGCTGCCGGTCGGCCCGCAGGTCCTCGTCCCGGAAGCACCGTGCAATCTGGAAATATCGTTCCACTCCGCTCACCATCAGCAACTGCTTCAACTGCTGCGGCGATTGCGGCAAGGCGTAGAAGTTCCCCGGATGCGTCCTGCTCGGCACCAGGTAGTCCCGCGCGCCTTCCGGGGTGCTCTTGATCAGGATAGGCGTCTCAATCTCCAGGAAACCGTGGCCGTCCAGGTAGTCCCGGATGTACTTCACCGCCTGGTGGCGCAGCCGCAGGTTCTCCTGCATTTTCGGCCGTCGGAGGTCCAGGTACCGGTAGCGCAGTCGCAGGCCTTCGTCCGCGTCAACGTCGTCCGTGATGTAGAAGGGCGGCGTAAGCGACTGGTTCAACACCGTCAGCCCTTCCACCATCACCTCGATTTCGCCCGTGGGCAACGACGGATTTTCCGAACCCTCCGGCCGGAGCCGGACTGTTCCGGTCACCTCGACGCACCACTCCGAACGCAGCCGTTCGGCGGTCTCATAGTCCTCGGTCGACAGGTTCTCCGGATTCAGCACTACCTGCACGTATCCGGAGCGATCCCTCAGGTCAATGAATATTATCCCGCCGTGGTCCCGGCGCCGGCTCACCCAGCCGGATAGAGTCGTGGTCGTGCCATCGTGGGCGGCGCGCAACTCGCCGCAGTCTTGGGTCTTCAGGGCGTCAACTCCTGGGAGGATTGGTTCCTGGGAGGATTGATGATGCTTGTGTCGCCGGGTCAGCCCAGCAGGTCGAACACGTTTTGGAACGGGCTTTCCGTGACCGTGCCGCCTTCCGCCACCGCTCGCGCCAGTTCCGCGGGATCCGTCACCGGCGGGTAGCAGACCGTGTCCAGGCAAACGTGCGCCTGGGCGGGCGCGTCTTCCATCATGGCCGGAGCCAGCTTGATGAGCAGGTGCGGATCGTTCAGGCTCATGGCGGCGGCCAGCATGGCGTCCGCGCTGGCCGATCCTGGGGAACCTTCCACGGTGACTTCCACCGCCGCATGGAGGTAGCGGTCCACGGCGATGGCGTAGTCCGCTGCCAGCTCGCCGTAGTCCCGGTTGGCGTCGACGTACGCGCTCAGGGTATGCCGCGCCGTCTGCTGGTAGCGACCCTCCATGGTGGCGTGATGCAACCGCATCATTCCCGCCGCCGCGCACGTGTTTTCCGCCAGCGGTTTCTCGCGCGCGTGCAGGTATCCGAGCCGCTCCTGTCCCGCCTCAACGTCCCAGAACCCGCCGTTCGGGCCGTCCAGGAACCGTTCCAGCAGCGCGTTCGCCGCCCTTTCGGCTGCCTGCAGGTAGCGTTCCGAACCGCCGGGCAAGGCGTCGTACCCGTCCAGCGCGGCCACCAGTAAATGCGCCCAGTCAACCAGCAGGTCGCCCTCATCCTGGGGCAGGCCGCCGGCCTCCGAGTAGGTGTGCGCCAGCCTCCCGCTTTCGGACGCTGTGACCAGGCAGTCGAGCAGCGCGGTCCCCTTCGCCGTCAATTCCGGTCGGCCCAGCTTCCAAGCCGCTGCCAGCAGCAGCGAAGCGGCCTGTGCGGTGACTGACGTGTAGCAGAACGGGTCGACTGCCGGCGCTTCGGACAGTGATCGTTCCTGGCGCGTACGCGCGTAGTATTCGGAGTGCGCTCCCTGGCTTCCCCGTATTCCCTTCGCCGCCGGATCGTACAGCGTGCCGCAGATGTAGTCGACGGCCTCGCCGGCGACCTGGAGATAGTCGCTCCGGTCCAGGACAATGCCCGCGTCCATCAGGACGCCGGCCAGCGCGACGTTGTCCTCGGCCATTTTCTCGTATTGCGCCTGCGTCCAGTCGCTGCCCATGGTGAACCGGAAAAAGCCGCCGTCGATCCGGTCGCGCAAGTCGCCGCCGATGATCCCGTCCAGGCTTTTCTCGAGCATCACGCGGAAGAAAGGCTCTCCGGTGGTGCGGTACCGGTGCAGCAGTAGGCGCAGCATCGGCGCCGACGGGAACTTGGGCTCCACTCCAAACCCACCGTTGACGGCATCGTAGGTGCCCGCCACCCGCCTTGAGATGGTGTCGACCGTGCCGGCGTCGGGTTCCCGACCGGCGGACACGCGTCCCGCATGTTCGCGCCGCTGCCGCAGAATATCGTTGCCCTGCTCGTACATCTCGGGCTTGCGTTCCGAGTATGCCCGTCGCACCTCGTCTAGCATGGCCAGGAACTGGTCTGCGGGCAGGTACGTCGCGCCCGCCAGAAACCCGCCGTGGGGCGTCAGGAAAGAGGTCGTGGGCCAGCCCCCCACGTTGTAGCGGGCGTTGACGTCGGGCCGGTGGTCGGTGTCCACGCGCACGGGAGTGAAGTGCGCGTTGACGAACGCCGCGACGTCGGGGTCGGCGTAGGTGCCGGCGTCCATCTCGTGGCACCAGTAGCACCACACCGCGTTGATGGACAGCAGGATGGGCCGATCGTGGCTCTGGGCAAATTCGAAAGCGTCGCGACCCCACGGTCGCCAACCGACGGCCCCCGTCGGAACCGCCGCCGCAGCTTCACCTGATATCGTACTCAACGCCCCTGTCCTTGCTTCCAATCGGCCGAATGATTATTCGCGACGCGCAACATCATAAACGTTAGCACAGGGGTTATGCGTTGGCAATTTGCCCACCATCCACACTTCGACAAAGTCACGTCGAAAACGCGGCGAGGTCACCACGCGCCGCAGACGAGCCAGGCGATGACGCCGGGAGATGCGATGACGTGCCGGGCTCGCCTCCGCAGTTCGATCAACGCGCCCGCGGATTGAACGCGTCGTTCACCGCGTCCCCCAGGATGTTGAAGCAGAAGAACAGCAGCGTCACTGCGCCGATAGGGAACAGGATCAGGTGTGGCTCGTTGCGCAGCACCTGGATGCTGCCGTTCTCGAACATCATCCGTCCCAGACTGGGCACCGGTGGCTGCACCCCGATCCCGATCCAGCTGAGCACCAACTCCGATCCGGCCACGCCGGCCAGTCCCGCGGAAATCGACACGATCAGGGGGCTAAGGATGTTGGGCAGCACGTGGGCCCGCAGGATCCGCGCCGTCGACGCTCCCGCCACCAGGGCCGCTTCGGTGTACTGGCTCTCCCGAGCCTGTAGAACCTGTCCTCGCACCAGCCTCGCCATGCCGAACCACCCGAAGATCGACAGCGCGAACGATATGATCGCGTAGTCCAGGATCCCCAGGCGCAGGATCCAGTCGATGCCGGTGGCGTCCTCGAATCCCTGCACCAAACCCACCAGCCGGGGCTTCAGCGCCGCCACGAAGATCAGGATGAGTATGATGTCCGGGAACGACGACGTGACCTCGCCGGTGCGCATGATCACCGAGTCGACCCACCTGCCCATATATCCGCTCAGCAGGCCCAGCACTATGCCGAGTATCAGTGTGCCGCCCAGCAGGGATATTATCGTGATGATCACCGTGGTCCGTAACCCGTAGATCACCCGGGTCATCATGTCACGCCCCAGCCGGTCCGCCCCGAAGGGATGCGCCAGCGTGGGCCCGGCCCGGCTCTGCGAGAGGTCCTGTGCGGTGTACTCGTAGGGTGTGATCAACGGCGAGAGCAACGCTCCCACGTACATCACCAGGATGACCGAGAGGCAGACCACCGCGAGCTTTTTCCGGAAAAGCCGGTGTACGGACAGGCTCCAGTAACTGTGTCCCCTGGCCGGCTCTTCTTCCAGTTCCAGCCGCTGTCCGGCTGGAAGTTCGTTGGCCGACCAGTCGGCGCCCTCAAGGTCGGTGTCGAGGCGCTGCGTATGACCATGGTCGTGGGCGCGTGGGCCCGAGCGGTCAGGTAACATTGCCAGCTCCAAGCCTGATCCTGGGGTCCAGCAGCGGATACATCATGTCCACCACCAGGTTCGCCAGCATGAAAAGCGTCGTGGAAATGATCGCAAACGCCATGATCACGGGATAGTCGCGAGCGAACAGCGAGTTGATGGTGAAAAAGCCAACCCCGGGTATGCCGAAGTAGATCTCCACAATGAACGTCCCGCCGGCCAGCCCCGCGATGGTAAACCCGAAGCTGGTCACCACGGGAATCATCGCGTTCCTCAGGATGTGTCGCCATCGCACGATGGTCTCCGACAACCCCTTCGCCCTGGCGGTTCTGATGTAGTCCTGGCCCAGCACGTCCAGCACGCTGGCCCGGACCAGCCGCACCACGATCGCAATGCCCGGCACTCCCATCACCGTCGCCGGTAGCACGATCTTGGGCGAAAAGAAGCCATCCCACCCGCTGGTGGGCAGGATGTCCAGATACAGGGCAAACACCAGCAGCAGCACCGGCGCGGTGATGAATACGGGCAGCGATTGAAACGCCAGCGCAATTGCCACAACCACGTTGTCGACCCCCGTGCCCTGGCGCAG
Source organism: SAR202 cluster bacterium bin87 (assembly GCA_002238825.1). Taxonomy (GTDB): domain Bacteria; phylum Chloroflexota; class Dehalococcoidia; order Lucifugimonadales; family UBA3495; genus Bin87. Next base: position 594,175 of record MPNC01000001.1, read on the forward strand.
GGCAGCGTAAAGGCCTACCGGTATCCCGACCCCCAGGGTGATGATGATGGCCGCCAGGTTGAGTTGCAGGGAAACTGGTATGCGCTTTGCCAGCAGCTCTCCCACGGACTTCCCACGGAATTGAAAACTCTCGCCGAAGTCCAGCCGGGTCACCACGCCCTCGATGTAGCGCACGTACTGGACCACCAGCGGATCATCCAGTCCCAGCTGTGCCCGCAACCGCTCGCGCACCTCATCGTTCTGGTGTTGGCCCAGCCAGACCTGCACCGGATCGCCGGGTCCCACCCTGAGCAAAGCAAACGTCACGAAGGTGACGATGATCAACAGGAATGGCAGCCATACCAGCCGCCGCGCCGCGTATGCTCCCATCTGTAGCCGTCCGTCCTGTGTGGCAATAACCGTGGGGGCGAATGTTCGTTCGCCCCCACGCCGCAATCTGCGGTAATCCTACTGGTTGAAGTACACGTACCGGTACTTCGGGATGCTCATCTGCAGGAGGAAGTAGTCCGACACCTCCGGCTTGATCAACGCGTAGCCCTCTCCGCTGAACCACGTCCAGACCCACGGAGCGTCGTCGATGATCATCTGCTCCACCTGGTTGTACAACTCGAAGCGGCGCGCCCGGTCTCGTTCCGTCCTCGCTTCTTCCAGCAGCCGGTCGACCTCGGGGTTGCCGTAGTTGGTGTGGTTGCTCTGGCTCTCCGAATGCAGCAGCACGTCCAGGAAGTTCTGGGGGTCCGGATAGTCGGCAATCCAGCCCAGCGAGAACATCTGGTACTTCTTGTCGTTCACGTCCTGCAGGAACGTCGCCCACTCAGTTTGCTGGATATCAACCTCGATCCCCAGTTCCTGTCGCCATTGTTCCAGGATCACTTCCAGGTACGTCGGTATCGCCGCGCCAAAACTGCCGGATATGGTCAGCGTGATACGCGGGAAATCCCCGGAAGCCAGTTTCTCAGCGTACGCGGACTCCTGCATCAACTCCCGCGCCAGGTCCGGATTGAATTGGTAGCTGCGCAGGTTCTCGGTGTACGAGGGGAACCCCGGCGGTATCACCCCGGTCGCCGGCGAGACCCGCCCGTCCAGCACGTTCTCGGCGATGCTTTGCAGGTCGATCGCGTAGTTCAATGCCTGCCGAACCTTAGGGTCATCGAAAGGCTCCTGGTCTACGTTCAGTCCGATGTAGAAAACGTCGAAGTCCTGGGGCGAACGATGCAACTGCGGGTGCAGGGCGTCGCTGGGGTCCAGCAAGCGCGGCAGATCGTCCAGGCCCACGCCCGTCAGGTGTATCTCGTCGTTCTCGTACATGATCATCGCGGACCCGCCACTCAGGATCATCTGCACGCTCTCGATGTGCGGCGGACCCAGGTGATAGTTCTCGTTCCGCTCCAGCACGATCAGCTCACCGATTTCGTAGGTCGCCAGCTTGAAGGGGCCGGTGCCGTTCGGCTCCTCCAGCCAGGTTCCGTCATTAGTCACCTGCTCCTGGTCGACCACGTAAGCAGTCGGATACGTGAGCTTGGCAAGGAAGTAGGATTTTGGCGCGTCGATCGTGAACTCGACAGTCCGATCGTCAACCACCTTGACTCCGCTGATTTCGTCGGCCGTCCCTTCCAGCTTGTCTGTCACCCCCACGATGTCGCCGAGGTAGGTCTCGGCCGTGTGGGAGAGGGTATCTGGATGGGCCGCCCGCTCGATGGACCACTTGACGTCCTGCGCCGTCACCGGCTTGCCGTCGTGGAATTTCGCGTTCTCTCGGAGTACGAAGGTGTAGACCAACCCGTCTTCGCTTATCGAACAGGTCTCCGCCAAATCCAGCACCGGCTGGTAGTCCAGGCTCAGCGTGACCAGACCGCCGAACACCTCACCGCCGATGACGCTGGACGTGACGTCTCCCATCAGGTGGGGGTCCAGTGTCGGCGGGTCTGCGAACAACCTCACCAGCGTGCCGCCCTGTGGCGGCCGGTCGTCAAAGGTCAGGTCTGCCGACGGGGCGCAGCTTTCGCCCATGGCTGTCGGTTGGCCCGCGGCCATCATCGCTTCCGGAGTGGCGGTCGGGGCTGGAGCTTCGCTGGGCGCCGTGGCCGCCGGAGCCGCCGCGGTCGGAACCGAGGTTGCGGCAGGCGCGGCCGTGGGTTCAGGCGCGGCCGCCTCCGGTTCGTTGCTTCCGCCGCACGCCACCAACCCCACCATTGCGGCGAGCATGGCTCCCATCAACAGTATTCTGAACATCTTGCGCTTCATAGGTCCTCCGAATCAGTTCTCAGGATCAAGGGGATTACGAGATACTGACCGGAATCAGTTTGCCCCAATTTGGTATTGCCGAGATATTACCGGCTTCACACGCAACGATTTTATCCAATCCCTCGACTCCGTTCAATTGTGCCAGGCTCGGTGTATTGTCCGATTTGATGATGTGTGTTAACCTCGATATGTTACCCGGTTCACGGATCGGATGGCTCGTGGCGAGCATAGCCAAGTGGCCTAAGGCGCCTGTCTGTGGCACAGGAGATCACGGGTTCGAATCCCGTTGCTCGCCCCACCAACCCCGCTTCCAATCTCTCGGGAATTGCGCCTGTAGCTCAATGGATAGAGCACTGGGCTTCGGACCCAGGGGTTGCGGGTTCGAGTCCTGCCAGGCGCGCCACCTGAAATAAATGACCGACGGCAGCGGGAACGCTGCCGTCGGTTTCTTATTGACCACCGGACGTAGGCCTACTCCGGCCGCGCGCCCATGGTGATCTCCATCTGCATTTCCTCGCCGTCGCGCATGATGGTGAATTCGACGGTGTCACCCGGTTGCGTGTGCTCGACCGTGTACGCCACCACGTCGTCCATGCCGAACATCGGCGTCCCGTTCATCGCGGTGATGACGTCGCCGCCAATGGGCAGTTCCGCCCCATTGACCACGGTCAGCCGGTCCGAGGCGCGCAGACCCGCTTCTTCCGCTGCCGTCCCGCTGCCCACCGCCAGCACCAGCGCACCGCGCGTATCGGCCGGCAGCTCCATGGCCAGCGCGATGTCCGGGCTCATCGACACCCCGCGGATGCCGATGAACGGGTATTCGTAGCTTCCGTTCGCTATCAGCGACGGCGCCACCAGCTTTGCCAGGTTCACCGGTATCGCCAGGCCCACGCCCGAGAAGCCCCCGGTCTCGCTGATGATCTGCGTGTTGATCCCCACCACCTCGCCTTTTCGGTTCAGCAGCGGGCCCCCCGAGTTCCCCGGATTGGTGGCCGCGTCGTGTTGCACCACCCGTGGCACCGAAAAGTTGCTGTCCGTCGGGTTGATCGTTCTGCCAACGGCGCTGATGATGCCTGAGGTCATCGAAAACCCCCGCGAAAACGGGTCCCCGATGGCCACGGCCAATTGCCCCGGCTTGATCGTGTCGCTATCCCCCAGGGCGATGGCCGGGGGCCGCACCGACTCGTCGGTGATCCTGATGACCGCCAGATCGGAATCGGGGTCATCGCCCACCAGTTCCGCATCTGTCTGAATCCCGTCGCTCAGAACTACGATGATCCGGTCGGCCTCGTCGATCACGTGCTTGTTCGTGACGATGTGCCCCTCGTCATCCCACACGAAGCCGGACCCGGCCGCGCGAGACAGGAAATCGCCCTGCGGCATCCCGGGCGCCGTGCCGCCTATCGTGATCGATTTGAGCACCCGCAACCCGACCACGGATGGAACGGTTCGCTCGTAGATCCCGGACATCACCATGTCGTGCGCGGCCGTGATTGCGGCCGCCGTCAACTCGGTTTCCGTTCCCGGCGTGTCGCCTTGCGTGGGTTCCTCAACCGCTGGTCGCTCCTCCGATTCAACCGCCTCCGGTGGTGAGACCGTGGCCACGTCGCTGGGCTGCGCAACCGTTCTCACCGCCGGAGGCGTCAACTCCACGGTTTCCAGTCGCGCCAGGTCGGGTTGGCCACACGCCAGCGCCAATGCCAAGCTCAGGGCCAGTCCTGCCACGGCCAACGCCGGCAGTACGCGTCGTCGTCTCGTGAAAATTCTCTTCGCGATGCTCACGTTGCTCCCCACCTGTCCTGTCTGATCCGTCTCGGGCCCGACGTGCGCGTCGGATCGGTACCTTTCCAAAGTAGCTTTTGCCATCGCGAGCGCAGCGCGGCAATCTCGCTCCGGGAACATGACCCATACGGGAAAGCCCCGTTGCATTGACGGGATTGCCACGTTGCTCCGCTCCTCGCAATGACCTTGGAGCGGCCCTGGCGGCGGATGCCGTCTCGTGTCCCATGCTGTAGTCGGTCGTCGATACTCGATCGTTTTCCTTTTGTGCAGAGTCTAAACAGGATAATGTTAACGTTTCGTGTACGTGCGCGCCGCCGGTCACGCCGCCCGTGCTCTGCCGGGGTTCCGGCGACCGCGCGCTCGCCGGCATGGCCGGGGTCGCTTATTCTACGGATGTTGTCGCAACCCGGATTGACTCGCTTGGCGACGGCCCGGTGCTATACTACCGCCAGAAGCGGCAGGTCGCCAGATGAGCGCCGTCGCACCAATTGAGCTGGTCACCCCGACACCCGGAAGGAGAGAAGCGATGCTTTACGAACTCCGCATCTACGACGCCGTCGCCGGTCGTTTGCCCGACATCAGCGGCCGGTTTGCTAATCATACCTGCGCCCTGTTCCGCAAGCACGGCGTGAAGTACCTCGGCTTCTGGACCGACGAGATCGGTCGCAGCAACCGTCTGACCTACATCAACGTCTTCGATAGCATGGCCGACCGCGAATCCCGATGGGCCAAGTTCGGCGGCGACCCCGACTGGTTGGAGGTCCGCAAGCAGACCGAGGCCAACGGGCCGCTGGTCGACGCCGTGACCAACCGGTTCCTGCGCCTGACCCCCTACTCGCCCCAGCCGAAGGTTTCCACCGCCGTGCAGGAACTCCGCATCTACGAGGCCATGCCCGGCCGCCTGCCCGACGTGCATAACCGTTTCGCCAACCACACCATCGGCCTGTTCGAGAAGCACGGCATCGAGAACATCGGCTACTGGTCCGAGGACGTCGGCGTCAACAACGTCCTGGTCTACATGCTGGGCTACCCCAGCCTCGGCGACCGGGAGAAGAGCTGGCGTTCCTTCCAGGCGGACCCGGAGTGGAACAAGGCCCGCGCTGCCAGCGAGGTCGACGGCCCCATCGTCCGCGTCTCCCGCCACTCCATCATGCGCCCCACCGACTACGCCTTCACCAGCGATTAGTCGCGTCGGCTGTTCCAATGAACCGCAGGGCGTCAGTTGCTGGCGCCCTGTTTCTTGTTGGCGCCCACGGCGTAACTGTTCAGAATTAAAGAGGTTGTCATTGCGAGGCGCTTACGCCGTGGCAATCTCGATGCCGGAGCAGCAACGTCTGCCCTGAAGGACTCCCCGGCGCCAACGAGATTGCCGCGCTTGGCTCGCAATGACACTTCCCCCACAACTCTGAACGGTTACCCCACGGCGGGTTGCGCAGGAGTTCGCATGTCGCCAATGTTAGAATGGCGCGACAACGTATGAAGTCCCCAATCGCCGGCCAAAAATACCCGGCCACCTATCGGATAGAGCATCATGTCCACCAACAAGCAGGAATGGCAGGACTCCACCCTGTCCCGCGTAACCCGGCGCTTCCCGGAACGGCGCGATTCTTTCGCCACCGACTCCGGCCTCGACCTCGACACCGTCTACACGCCCGAGGATGACGCTGGCGCCGCCGGCGACTACGCCGACTCCATCGGTTACCCTGGAGAATTCCCCTACACCCGGGGGGTCCAACCCAACATGTACCGTGGCCGCATCTGGACCATGCGGCAGTACGCCGGATACGCCACCGCCGCCGCCACCAACGAGCGCTACCGGTACCTGCTCGAGAACGGCCAGACCGGCCTTTCCGTCGCCTTCGACCTGCCCACCCAGATCGGATACGACAGCGACCATGCCCTGGCCGAAGGCGAGGTCGGCAAGGTCGGCGTGCCCATCTGCTCCCTGGCCGACATGGAGACCCTGTTCGATGGCATCCCGCTGGACAAGGTCAGCACGTCGATGACCATCAACGCCACGGCTTCCGTCTTGCTCTGCCTCTACATCGCCGCCGGCGAAAAGCAGGGCGTCTCCCCCGACCAGCTCAGCGGCACCCTGCAGAACGACATCCTCAAGGAGTACATCGCCCGCGGCACCTACGCCTATCCGCCGCGCCCGTCGATGCGTCTCGTCGTCGACGTCTTCCGCTACTGCGCCGAAAATGTGCCTCGGTGGAACACCATCAGCATCAGCGGCTACCACATGCGCGAGGCCGGCGCCACCGCGTCCCAGGAACTCGCCTTCACCTTCGCCAACGCCATCGCCTACGTGCAGGCCGCAGTGGACGCCGGCCTGCCGGTCGACGACTTCGCGCCACGCCTGTCCTTCTTCTTCGTGGCCCAGAACAACCTTTTCGAAGAGGTTGCCAAGTTCCGGGCCGCCCGCCGCCTCTGGGCGAACATAATGCGGGACCGCTTCGGCGCCAAGGACCCGCGCTCCATGATGCTGCGCTTCCACACCCAGACCGCCGGAGTGACCCTCACCGCCCAGCAACCGGACAACAACGTCATCCGCAGCACCGTCCAGGCGCTGGCCGCCGTCCTCGGCGGCACCCAGTCCCTCCACGTCAACTCCCGCGACGAGGCCCTGAGCCTTCCCACCGAGGAGTCCGCGCAGCTTTCCCTCCGCACCCAGCAGATCCTGGCCCACGAAAGCGGCGCCGCCGACGTGGTGGACCCTCTCGGCGGCTCATGGTACATCGAAAACCTCACCGACCGCCTGGAGGCCTCCACCCTGGATTACATCCAGCGTATCGACCGCATGGGCGGCGCGGTTGCGGCCATCGAGGAAGGGTTCCAGGTCCAGGAGATCGGCGACGCTGCCTTCCGCCACCAGCGCGAGGTCGACGAAAACGATCGCGTCGTCGTCGGCGTGAACCAGTACGTCTCCGAGGCGCCCCCCATCGCCGGCCTCTTGCGCGTCGACGCCACGGCCGCTGCCGAGCAGGTGGAACGCCTCCGCACCCTCCGCCGCGAACGCGACAACATGGCCGTGCAGATCAGCCTCGCCCGCCTCGCCGACGCCGCCCGCTCCGCCGGAGCCAATACCATCCCGCCCATGATGGAGTGCGTGGAACGCTACGCCACCCTGGGCGAAATCTGCGACGTGCTGCGTCAGGTCTTCGGCGAATACGAGCCCGCCGGGGGCCTGTGATAAACTTTTTGCCACTTACCGAAAACTGACAGGTAGCCCGGCGGCATTCGCGCCGGCCCTTGGAGGTCTCCCGTGATCGACGTGACCCTGAACGAAGAAGAAAAGATGCTCCAGAACCTCGTCCGCGACTACGCGGAGCGGGAGATCATGCCCCGCTCGGCGGAGCTGGACGAGAAGGCCGAATTCTCCCACGAGAACTGGCGTGGCATGGCCCAGTTGGGCCTCACCGGCATCGGCGTCGACCCGGCCTACGGCGGCAGCGGCGGCGGTTTCCGCAAGTCCTCCATCGCCATCGAGGAACTGGCCCGCGCCGACGTGGCCGCCAGTGTCACCCTCGCCGCCCACCTGGGCCTCGGCCTCGAGACCATCGCCCGCTTCGGTAACGAGGAACAGAAGCAGCGCTACATCCCGTCCCTCGCCTCCGGCCAGGGCATCGCGGCCTGGGCCCTCACCGAGCCCGGCAGTGGCTCCGACGCCGCCGCCATGGCCACCACGGCGACCCGGCGCAACGGTTCCTGGTTGCTCAACGGCTCGAAGCAGTTCATCACCAACGCTGAGGTCGCCGAAACTCTGGTGATCTTCGCCAACCAGGACCGCTCCATCGGCTATCGCGGCGTTTGCGCCTTCATCGTGCCGGCTGGCACCCCGGGCATGCAGATCAACCCCCAGCACAACAAGATGGGTATCCGAGCCTCCAGCACCTGCGAGATCGTTCTCGAGGACGCCGAGATCCCGGCGGAGAACATCCTCGGTGAGGAAGGGATGGGCTTCCGATACGCCATGGACATCCTCGACTCCAGCCGCATCTCCATCGCCGCCCAGTGCGTGGGTATCGGCCAGGCCGCGCTGGAAGAGGCCGTGCGCTACGCCCAACTCCGTGAGACCTTCGGTCGCCCGCTGGCGCGCCACCAGGCCATCCAGTTCAAGCTCGCCGACATCGCCACCGGCGTCCATTCGGCCCGCGTCGCCACCATGCACGCTGCCTCCCTGCGCGACGCCGGCCTGCCTTTCATCAACGAGGCCTCCATGGCCAAGCTCATCGCTTCGGAGAAGTGCAACGAGGCGGCCTACGAGGCCATGCAGATCCACGGCGGCATCGGCATCTTCAAGGAATCCCGCATCGAGCGCATCTTCCGCGACGCCCGCGTCACCACCATCTACGAGGGAACCTCCGAGGTCCAGCGCATGATCATCGCCCGCCAGGTCCTCGCCCAGTATCCCGTCTGATCCCACGCGTCCAGGGAGGCGAACCAACGATGCCCGAAATCTGCGCCGTCAACTACATCGACCACGTCGGCGTCGCCGTTCGTGACATCCGGGCTTCCCTGGACTTCTTCTCCGCGAACTTCGGCGCGCCCGACGCCGAGGTGGTCGAGCTCGATGATCAGGCCGTTCGCGCCTGCCTCATTGCAATTGGCCAGACCCGTCTGGAGCTCCTCGAACCCCTGACTCCCGAAAGCGCCGTCGGTCGCTTCATCGAGCGGCGTGGCGAGGGCCTGCATCATCTCGCCCTCAACGTGGACGACATCGCGGGCAAGCTCAAGATACTCTCCGCCAACGGCCTGTCCCTCATCGACTCCGAGCCCCGCCACGGCCTCTCCGGGTCCATAGGCTTCGTTCACCCCCGGTCAGTCTTTGGCGTCCTGACCGAGCTCGTAGAGAACTGACCGCCCGGCGGTCATTGCGACCGTGGCGCGGCAATCCGGCCGGTCGCGCGTATGCCAGCCCACGTCATCTACGGCGATTCGTTCCTTGTCGCCGAGCGCCTCCGCCGTGTGAAGATCGAGGCCGGCGCCGCCGACCTCATGGACTCCAACCGGCACGTCGTCTCGGCGGCCCGTGCCCGTCCCGACGAAGTGCTGGCGATGTGCAACTCGATGCCCTTCCTCGACACCATGCGCCTCGTTGAGATCGAGGGCGTCCTCGCCAGCCAGCAGGGAACCGGTGGGGGCCGCCGCTCTGGCCGCCGTGCCGCGTCCGCCGCCGGCGCGTGGAGTCAACTGGCCGATGCCGTCCCGACTCTTCCCGATACCACTCTGCTCATCTTTATCGACGGTGACGCCCAGCAGAGCAACCCATTGCTCCGCACTTTGTCCGAGAGCTGCGCCGTCCACCGTGAAGCCACCCCCAACGCCCAGGCGCTGTTGCAGTGGATCAAGCGCCGCGCCGAGGACAAGGGTTCCAGCATCACGCCTCCAGCCATGCAGGTGCTCGCCGAACTCGTGGGCGGAGACCTGTGGACCATCGACCGCGAGCTGGAGAAGCTGTCCCTCTACGCCACCGGTCGCGACATCACCGATACCGATGTCCGCGCCATGGTGCCCTACGCCCAGGAGGCCAACATCTTCGCTGCCGTGGACGCTGTCATGGATGGGCGCCCCGGTCCCGCCCTGCGCTCGCTGATGCAACTCATCGAGGACGGTCAGGAACCTCTATACATCATCGCCATGATCGAACGGCAGCTCCGCCTCATCGCCCTCGCCCGCGACCTGACCGATCGCGGCGTTGCCCAGCCCGACCTCGGTCGGCGTATGGGCACCAATTCCCACTTCGTGGTCCGCAAGACCCTCGGCCAGGCCCGCCGGCTGACCCTGCCTCAGATCCGGAGCAAGTACCGCCGGGTGCTGGAAAGCGACCTCGCCATCAAGCAGGGTCGCCTTGATCCTGCCCTGTCTTTGCAGCTCCTGGTGGCCGATCTGGCCGCCAATTCCTGACCCAGCTATCCTGGCGAGCTATTCTCCGTCCGTGTACGTAACCGGGTTGTAGCACGCCGCCCAGTGCCCGCTTTCCAGTTCGGCCAGCCCGGGCGTGCTGTCGGACCGGCATCGGTTCAGGGCTTTGGGGCAACGCGGCAGGAACGGACACTCCTCGGACAGGTTGATCAGATCGGGTGGCGCGCCTCTCAGCGCCTGCAGCCTTCTTCCCGCGGCGTCCAGGCGCGGCAGGCTCTGCAACAGCGACCAGGTGTAGGGATGGCGTGGCTGTTTGAACAGCGGCAGCAGTCCCGCAGTCTCAACCAGGTGCCCCGCGTACATCACGCCCACCCGGCGCGCCATGTTGGCCACCACCCCCATGTCGTGCGTGATCAGCAGGATCGCCGATTTGGAGTCTCGGCTCAGTTCCTTCAGGCGTTCCAGTATCTCCGCCTGCAGCGTTACGTCCACGCTGGATGTGACTTCGTCTGCGATCAGCAGCCGGGGCCGCATGACCATCGCCATCGCCAGCATCACCCGCTGGCACTGCCCGCCGCTCAGCGTGAACGGGTACGCGGACATCATGCGCCGGGGATCCGGCACCCCCAACTCCCGCATCATCTCCTGGCACACCGATCCTGCCGCCCTTCGGTTCAGCTGCGAATGGGTGATGATCACCTCGGTCAGCTGCGCGCCGATGGTCTGCACCGGGTTGAGCGCCGATTGCGCGTCCTGGAATACCAGGGACATCGCCTTGCCCCGGAGTTCCCGCACGTATTCCTGGGGGGCGCTCACCAGGTCCACCCCGTCAAACAGCACCCTCCCCCCGGTGATCTCGCCGTTGTCCGGCAGCAGCCCCATCACCGCCAGCGCCAGCGCGCTCTTTCCTGCGCCGCTCTCGCCTACGATGCAGTACACCTCCTCCTCTTCTTGCGAGAAAGAAACCCCGTTCACGGCGTGTACCACCCCATTGGGTACCCGGAATTCCACGCGCAGGTCTTCGACTTGAAGGATTGAGTTCATGCTAGCCGCTCCTTCCAGCTGTTTCCTGCGCGGCCTCCGTCAGGTTAACCGCCGGTTCCGTTTGAATTTGCGTGATGCCCATAATCACCATTCCATAGACGAATTAGAGCAAAATCGTTTGACCGTTGGACGGGTTTCGGTCTAAGTTGCTTTTCGACCAATTGCATGGGCCGCACGACAGTACGCAATTGGCCGGACTATGTGAGCCGCCATTCGCCAGCGCGATTACGTGTTCAATCTGCATTGCCTGAATTTCAACGTCATGCCCGCAGTAGTAACACCGCCCTCGCTGCCGCCTATACTGCAAACGGGTCCAATCCTCAGGAAGGCCAGCACCGGGCGCGCTCCACTTCCTGGCCGCGCGCCGAGCGGCCGCACGTTTCTTAGCCAGTCGTCTCGCCGGGGTCTTGTGGCGGTCGCGTTGACGCTGGCGTTCCCGTTCCCGCTCTTTGGCCAATTCGCGCCTGTGCTCCCGTTGCTCGCGCCTTCGCTCCCGTTCAGCCTCTCGCTCTGCCGCCCGTTTCTCGCGCCTTTTCTGGACGGCCAGCTTCGCAGGCGCACGTCTTTCGGCCTGCTTTGCTAGTATCGTTTCCCGGTTCCGTTCATAGTAGCGGACATTCTCACTTGCTCTCGCCAGTTTTCCTGTTGCCGTTGCCCGCCGCGCTTTCCTTGCCGCAATATGGCAACGGCGACAGTCGGATGTTCTACCGCTGGCCTTGGTTTTGTCGGGATAAAATTCTGCGACCGACTTGGCTTGCCTGCAACGCGAACATCGCGCCGTGCTATCACTGCTATCACTCTGCGTCATCATCGCGGAACGTCTATTTTATAGATTGCCGCGATTTCATCCGCTGCTTCATCACTGATGGGGGCAGCGTTGCTAGTGTCGAGCTCGACAAGAAAGTCTTTCCCGTCTGGTGCCATCAACCGGACTGTCAGGTTTCCTCTCCCATCATATCGGACCACTTCGGCGATGATGAGAGCCCATGGGTATTGTGTTCCTCGGTCAGTAGCCATGCTAGCCGCTCCTTCCAGCTGTTTCCTGCGCGGCCTCCGTCAGATCAACCGCCCGCATTCGCCCCGCCTTCAGCTCGGCAATTAGTTCCTCCACCGAGGCGATCCGGCGCTCGAACAGCGTCGCCGCCGTTCCCATTTGACGCAGGTAGTGGGTGTCGCTCCCGCCGGTTCCGGGCAGGCGCAGCCCTTGGCGCAAATCGTCGGCGAACCGGTTCTCCGACTCCTTGCCCCGGCCGTTGTGCGACTCTACCGCGTCGAACAGGCGGAGCATCTCGTCATCCAGCGCCCGGTGCAGCATCTCCGAACGTACCTCCGGGTCTTTTCCGGGGTCGGCCAGGAAGCGACGCCGGTACGGATGGGCGGCGATGAGGACTGCGCCGTGGCGGTCCGCCTCTTCTCGCAGGAAAGCCGGCTTGTGCATCCCAAACTTGTACTGTTGCAGGCCGAATACCAGCACATGCCCGGCGTCGGTATTGATTTCCGAGCCGGGCAGAACCAGTATCCCGTGCCGACGGGTCAACTCCCTCGCCGCGTCTGTCGGCCAGAAGTCGTCGTGTTCCGTCAGGCAGATGCCGTCCATTCCGGATTGGCGGGCGGCATCTACCAATTCGTCCGCCGACACGAAACTGTCGTCTGATTTCGGATAGGTATGCGTGTGCAGGTCGATCAGCAATTTTCCCCCGGCATCTATGAAGGGAAAATCATACCATCTATCACCCCCTCGGCGATCTACCCCTCCGGGTATCCATGGCAATCGCGTTTTGAGAGGTCGCCTCCCGTCATTGCGAGCGGAACCGTCATTGCGAGCGGAGCGCGGCAATCCCGCCGGGGCAAGCAACGCGCCGGGCCAACGGGATCGCCGCGTTGCGTCGCGTCGCTTCTCGCGATGACAAACTGGGTACGCCTGAGTCGGCAGGGCAATCGCATTTTGAAAGGTTGCCTCCCGTCATCGCGAGCGGAACCGTCATTGCGAGCGCAGCGCGGCAATCCCGTCGGGGAAGGAACGCCCCTGGGCCAACGAGATCGCCGCGTCGCGTCGCTTCTCGCGATGACAAACTGGGTACGCCTGAGTCGGCAGGGCAATCGCATTTTGAAAGGTTGCCTCCCATCATTCCAATTTTGCCTCCCATCATTCCAATCTTGCCTCCCGTCATTCCCGCGAAAGCGGGAATCTAGAAGACACAGGCAACAGCGTTCGATAAGGAACCTGTTTTCTCTAGGCGGCGCTATCATCTCAAATTTGGATAATCGCATAGCCCTGGGTTACTCCATGCCCACGGGTGTCTTCGCCAGCGATGCTCGCCATTTTCGTCGGCCGATCAGCCGTCCTCCCGCGTCTGCACCCTCGGTCGCCGCGTCCTTTGTGACCCGGACCGCCCGTCGCGATTGCCGCTCGAAAAATTGCTGACACCGGCCGCAGGCGCGAACCGCAGCCTTTCCCATAACATGTACATCACGCAGACAGTGGATCCCATCCGGACCGAAGGGCAGTGCGCGCGCCCCCGTCCGGAGTCCCCGGCGCAAGGGACAACTGGTCCATTGGTCTCAACACAACATCGGAAAGATCGGGTTAACGGGTTCAGGTTCAACGGCCTCGACGCTGTGGACTTCGGTCCGCAGCGTGTCGGATATGCAAATCGCTGTCCTGCGTCCTCACGCCGTCTTATTCAACGGCGCGGTGGCAGGATAGCGCGGCGGGTGTGACCTCCGCCCCGTGTCGACTTTCGCGCCTGTCGCGATGGTCGGGACATGGAAGCTTGGCACTCAAAATTCGCAGACAACGCCCTCAGGCCGTGGCGCCGACAACCTGGACCCCAATACCCGATCCCCGATGCCAAAATTGATCACAGCAACCACAACTTGAAGCCATCACCACGAACCGAAAGGAGCGCCCAACTTCAGGCAGCGCCCAACTTCAGGCAGCGCCCAACTTCAAGGAGTGCCCAACGTCAGAGATTGCCCTGCCTCAAGGATCGCTCAACTTCGTTCAACCGCTGGAAACCAATCCCGCCAACGTTCCTCGTTGCCCCCGACCGGGCGCGAATCCGGGAGGTGCCCGCACCAGGGCATCACTCGAACTACGACTCCGTGCAACACGGGGAACACCCTCGCCCGGAAATCCGTACGAGCATCAACCGTAACTGTTCAGAATTCAGGAGGTCGTCATTGCGAGGCGCTTGCGCCGTGGCAATCTCGACGGCGTAGCAGCCAAGCCTGTCTCGAAGGGCTCCTTTGCGCCAACGGGATTGCCGCGCTTCGCTCACAATGACATTTTCCCCGCAAGTCTGAACAGTTAGCATCAACCGCCGCGGCCACGGTCAGCCGCCCGCCCCTCGTTGAGGATGCCAATGGGTTCTGTAGTCCACCATCAGGCCAGGAGTGCCGCTTTTCTCGATCGCGCTCGCTCTGCTGAAATCGACGACGTCAACGATGCCGCGGCCGCACTCCGCAGGTCCGCGTCTCACGCGGTTACTGCTCTGGCGATGCATGCCGGCATGCCGCATAACACCAGGCGGCGGCTGGAATTCGCTCTCCATGCCTATATCGCACAGGGTCAACTCAGCCGCTCGCATATCAAGACCTTTCGTCAACTCCAATCCTTCCCCGACTACCTGGCCTCGGCCGCAACCCGCGCCGGCAAGACCTTCGGTGGTCGTGGATGCCCGTTGCGTCGTCTGCGTCGTCGCGTAGCCGCCTTGCTCAACGACGTTACCGCCATAATCGCCGGCGACCCCCGACCGGTCCGTTACCATCAGCGCTGGCTTCGTGGGCTCCCTCCGCACCCGGAGCGGGCCACCGTCTCGGCCATCGTCAGCGTGCGGGACATCCTCGAACTGCCCAACTACCAGGCCATCAAGTCTGAATGGGAATTGGAGCACGTGCCGCTGCTTCGGAGCCCCGACCCTCACGGATGGTACCAGCGCGGCGCCATCCCTTCCCCCTGCCCGTGCCACCCTGAAACGTGGAAGTCGCCGTCGGACATCCACCGCCGTTTCCCGTTATCTCCAATCTGGAAACGGGTCCTGGAACACGTCCTCGGCATACCGGTCCCGGACGTCCTCACTCCTTGATCCCAGGCGGGCGACCGTAACTGTTCAGAATTCAAGCGGTTGTCATTGCGAGGCGCCTGCGCCGTGGCAATCTCGATGCCGTGGCAGCAAGGTCTGCCCTGAAGGACTCCCCGGCGCTAACGAGATTGCCCCGCTTCGCTCGCAATGACAAAAGCTACTTTGCAAAGGCCCAGGCGGGCGACCAGGCAGTGCTGACATTCGGGGAAATACCCGTCGTTCCTGCGAAAGCGGGAACCCAGGAACCTTTGCCATGGGAAAGTCTGCCGGATTTTTACCCTGCATCGGCACGCTGGATTCCGGCGAAACCCGGAATAACGCGCAATGTCAACACTGCCTGGAATCTCACGCGTACCCAGTTTGACGACCACGGGAGCAAATTTACATCGATAAACAGGATCGACAGGATGATGGCGTCCGGGTGGGACGTTCAATTTTCCAGCATCGTCGAGAGCGCGGGAGCGTTCACAATAATCAATCAAATCCTGTTCATCCTGTGCATCGATGTAAAAGACAAAATGGGTACGCGCGAGTGCCTGGCATTTCGGGTATGCGATATCGCGTACCCCGGGTGTCAGCGTGGCCCGATAGCCGGTGGCCGGCGCGCTCACCCGCCGATAACCAGCCCTTCTCCCCGCAGCTCTTCGATGAGCTCGTCCGCAGTTGATTTGCGGACTTTGAACCGCCGCTCCAGCATCGCCGACGTCAGCCTCGGGTTGCGCAGCGCCAGGTCCCGAGCCTGGTCCAGCACGTTGCCCTGGTAGATGTCGTCGATGTTTTCCGGGTCAGGTTCATCCCCGCCCTCGTCTTCCTCGCTCAGGTCAATCGGCGGCAGCGGTGGCCCCTGCTGGTTGCGCCAGAATTCGACGAGGCGATCCATTTCATCGTCGTACACCAGCGTTCCCTGGCCTCGACGCGCTTTCGGGTGATCGTTGTTCAGCAGCAGCAAATCGCCTTTGCCCATCAGCGCTTCCGCACCGCCTCCGTCCAGGATCACCCGCGAGTCGACCTGCGACGCTACTGCAAACGCGACCCTCGCCGGCACGTTGGCCTTCAGCAGTCCGGTGACCACTTTGACCGACGGTCGCTGCGTGGCCAGCACCATATGGATGCCCGCCGCCCGTCCCAACTGCGCCAGCCTGACCAGTTGCTGCTCGACTTCCAGGCCGCCCGTCATCATCAGGTCGGCCAGTTCGTCCACGATCAGCACCAGGAAAGACATCGGCTCGTTCGCCTTGGAGTTGTACCCGGCAATGTTGCGCACGCCCATCTCTTCCATGAGCTTGTATCGCCGTGACATCTCGGTGATCAGTCCCCGCAGCGCCGGCTGCACCTCGTCCGGCTCCACGATCACTGGCATCACCAGGTGCGGTATACCGTTGAACGGTGTCAGCTCCACCCGTTTCGGGTCGACCATGATCATCCGCAGTTCGTCCGGCGGTCGCGTCATCAGCAGCGACGCCACCAGCGAGTTGATGCACACGCTCTTGCCGGATCCTGTGGCGCCCGCGATCAGCAGGTGCGGCATCGCCGCCAGGTCCAACGCCAGCGATTGGCCGCCGGCGTCTTCGCCCAGCGCAAATGCCAGCCCGCCCTTGTCCACAATCTTCGTGAACTCCGGCCCCTCAACGATCGAGCGCATCAGCACCTTTCCGGGCGATGGGTTTGGCACTTCGAGCCCGACCAGACCTTCACCCGGTTCCGGTGTTTCAATGATCCGGATGTACGGGCTCTTCAGCGCCAGTGCCAGGTCCTTCTGCCGCTTGGCGATATCGCCGACGCGAACACGACTGGGCCGCTGCTTGGACGTGTCACCATCCTTGGTGGCCTTCACCGGCATGTATCCCGGAACCAGCCCGAATTTGATCACGCGTGGGCCAGCCTTCACGTCCTCCACATCTACGTACACCCCGTGTTCCGCCAATGCGTCCTTGATCTCTTCGGTCATGTCCGCTATGGCGGCCTGGTTGATCTGATTCGGTTCGGGCGGCGCCAGCGTCTCCACCGGCGGCAGCTGCCATCCGCCGGACCGGGACATGCTCACCTTCTGCGGAGCTGCCGACGGCTCCGGCGGCTCGGGTTCGTTCGGTTCCCTGGCCGCCGCCGGCTGGAACACCGGTTTCGGGGTCGCCGGCGCTTTCACGGGGCGCATTCCCACCAACCGCCGCGTCCCCCTGGCGACCGCCACCGACGCCATCGCGAGCCCGATTGCAGTGTATTTGGCGCCGATGGCCGCGAAAACCAGCCCGGTCCACGCAACCATCCCCAGGAGCCGGCCGGCAGTCCAGTACCCTTTCGCCGCCTTTGGAATGAGCAACAGGCTGATCAGTACCAGCCCGGCGAGCAAATGGATCGTCCACAACCAGAGGCGACCGCCCGTAACGGCGTACCCCCATCGTCCCGCCATTCCGTAGGCGTAGGACGCTCCGCTCTCTCCTTGCCAGAGAGTCAGGCCTCCCACGGCAATCGCACCGACTATCGCCAGCGCGGACCACCATCGCCATCCGCGTACCAACGCGGTGGGGCGGTAAATCATGGCAAGCAATACCGCCAACCCGAATCCCGCCGCCACTGCCCAACCAACCCCCAACGACGCCATCAACCATTCGTGGAACTCGGGTATCAACAGGTAAACCAGTGCAAACAGCATGCTCCCCACCAGGAGGAGGCCCACGGTTATACCTGTCTTGAACCAATTGAAGCCGCCGGTGTAGGCAGCGGTGGCCGTCGACATTTGCTCGACTCCTAAACTGGCACAGGGTCCACCGCTCACCGACAAACAAGAACGCCGCCCCTGGCAGGCGCGGCGGAACATTTGTAACGTTGTATCGACTTGCCGGCGGCCCGTCAAGTATCCAGGATTACCGGGATTATCATAGGCCGTTTGTTCAGGTCGTTGCGTAGGAACTGTCTGGCAACTTTTCTAATATTTGCGCGAGCTTTGTCCGGGTCGCCGGCCGGAAGATCGCCGGATACTCCCATCTCCACGGCTTCCGCCAGGCGCTTGAAGACATCCTTGGCGTCTGCCGGATCCAGGAAGCCGCTTCCCGCCACCTGGATGGGACCACTCAGCTCGCCATCCGGATCGAGCCCCGCGCAGACCACCACCACGCCGTCTCGAGCCAGGGAACGCCGCTCCCGCAGCACCACGCTGTCCGTATCCATCACCGTGAGACCGTCCAGGTAGATGGGTCCCGCGGGTATTGAACCGGTGATCTGGGCCCCGGTATCGTCGATCTCTAGGATTTCGCCGTCCTCCAGCACGAATATGCCGTCGGGCGCTACTCCCAACTCCCATGCCAACTGCGCGTGCGCTCGCAGGTGTCGATATTCTCCGTGCACCGGTACGAAGTAGCGCGGCCGGGTCAGGTTGAGCATGAGCTTCAGCTCCTCCTGGCTGGCATGCCCGTGAACGTGCACCGGCGCGATGCGGTCGTAGAGCACGCGCGCTCCCTGCCGCAGTAGGTTGTCGATGGTCTGGCTCACCGCCCGTTCGTTGCCTGGAATGGGCGTGGCCGAGATCACCACGGTGTCGCCCTCCATCAGCTCGACGTCCCGGCTGTCCCCGTTGGCGATGCGCACCAGCGCCGATGTGGGCTCGCCCTGGCTTCCCGTGGTCATCAGAACGACGCTCTCCGGCGGCAATCCGGCCACGTCACGGACCGGAATGATGGTGCCCGGCAGCGCATCCAGGTAACCCATTTCCGTGGCCATTTGCACGTTGGAAACCATGCTCCTGCCCACGAAGGCCACATGGCGATCGTGGTTCTCTGCAGCGGTGATGACCTGCTGTATCCGGCTGATCAGCGACGCGAACGTCGCGATTATCACACGGCCCGGCGCGTCGCCTACTGCCCGGTCCAGAGCGTCACTCATGATTTGCTCGGACGGCGTATATCCGGGCAACTCCGCGTACGTCGAGTCGGAGAACAACAGGAGCACGCCGTTTTGGCCACGCTCGGCCAGGGCGGGCAGATCGATGGTGTGGCCGTCCACCGGCGTGTGGTCAATCTTGAAATCGCCCGTGTGTATCACGCTTCCCCACGGGGTCTCGATGTAAATCCCCATGGCGTCCGGGATGCTGTGGCACACTCGAAACCAGGTGGCGCGGAAATTGTCACCGAAATCGACCGGTTGCTCCGGGTCCACGGCATGCACCACGGCGTCGCGCGTCCTGCGTCTCTCGTTCAGCTTGACCGTGATCAGCCCGTGCGCCAGCCGGGGCGCGTACACCGGAACATCAAGGTCCGGCAAAACGTGCGGCAGGGCTCCAATGTGGTCCTCGTGCCCATGGGTGATCAGAATGCCGCGTACCCGGTGCGACTGTGCCACCAGGTATGAGATATCCGGGATGATCAGATCGACGCCGGGCATATCCTCGGTCGGAAATTGAATCCCGCAATCAACGATGATGATGTCATCCCCACATTCCAACACCATCATGTTTTTACCGATCTCGCCCAACCCGCCCAGGGGCAGGATGCGCAGCGGCTGGTCAGGGAGCGGGGGGGATACAGGCAACTCGGTCACGTGGGTCCGGATCAGAACAGCCGTTGCTGCCCCGGCGGTGGATCGTTCGGTCTTTCAGTCTCGTCGATGGTCGGAGGTTCAGGCAGCGGCGCGGCATCCTCCTGCTCCGATGGAGCGAGCACATCCCAAAGGGACCTTGTCTGGTCAGATGGCGCGGGCTGGAAGGAGGCGGCGGCCTCTCGGATTTGAGCATTTTCGGATGCCGGTTCTGACTGGATGCGCAGTACGTCCATCAGGCCCGGAATCTTAGCAAAATCCTCTTCGATGGCGGCCCTCATTTCCTGGCGGCGCAGCCCGGCGGCCGGGTGCATGATTGGAAAGATGTGACGCCCGTCGATTCGCCGCAAACGCCCTCTCACCTTGCTGATGCTTTGCCCGGGGATGAATCGGGCTGTGGAAAATCGGCCCAGCGTGACTATCAGTAACGGGTCTAGCAATTCTATCTGTCGGTCAAGATATTTGCTGCAGGCGGCGATTTCGTTCGGAACGGGATCGCGGTTGTCCGGCGGCCGACATTTGACCATGTTGGCTATATACACCTGGTCTCGCGTCATGCCGATTGATTGGAGCAAGTCCTCGAGGAGATTGCCCGCTGGGCCCACGAACGGGCGGCCTTGCCGATCCTCATGGAATCCCGGACCCTCGCCGATGAAGAGCAACTCCGCTCCATCAGGACCTTCCCCTGGCACAGCGTTGGTTCTGCCGACATGCAGTTGGCAGTCCGTACACGCGTTGACGACACGAGCTACCTCGGCGAGCGTGTCCATTGCTCAAATTACCCATGTCCAACGTTGTTCCGTCCGGCAAGGCGTCGGCCTATTCGTCCGTCACGCCCTTGTCTTTCAGGTAATTCACCGCGTCGGCGATGGTATGGATCTCGCCGGCGTCTTCATCAGGGATCTCGATGGTGTTTTCGCTGGAACTGAATTCCTCCTCAAAAGCCATGATCAGTTCGACCAGATCCAGGGAATCAGCTCCCAGGTCGTCCTGGAAGGACGAGCCTTCATTGACATCGCCGGCATCTACGCCGAGCTTGTCAACTACAATATCGGTAATCCGTTCGAGCACGGTACTCACAGGTTCATCTCCGTGAAAATAGTCGTGGGTACAGCCACGCAATTGGGTCTGAGGCGTGCGGAGTCTAAACTAATTTACCGCACTGTCAACGGGCGTCTGCAAATCATGGGCAACCGAGCCCAAAACGCCGTTGACGAAACGAGCGCTGCTTTCGCTGCCAAACATGGATGCAAGTTCGACAGCTTCATTGATGACAACGTTCCTCGGAATGTGATCGCGATTGAACAGTTCATAG
This sequence comes from SAR202 cluster bacterium bin87, assembly GCA_002238825.1. Lineage (GTDB taxonomy): Bacteria > Chloroflexota > Dehalococcoidia > Lucifugimonadales > UBA3495 > Bin87. Next base: position 615,037 of record MPNC01000001.1, read on the forward strand.
ATTGCCACACGCAATATGTTGCGGTCAACGATGGACAATAAATGAACCGGTAGAGCCGGGGCATAACGGCCGATGATTTCATCGACGCTCGGACCTTCACCAATGATACCAGCGACCATGGATTCCGCGGCCTTTCGAGTGCTGATAGTGGCCGGGTTCTGAGCGCACAACCATTCGATAGTACCGGACGCAGAGTCAGGTCGAACGTCGCCCGAGTAGAGAGACAGCAGCGCTAACACCCGAGCCTGCCTGCCGACTGGACCCTGTCGGACGCCTGGAGTGAAAGGACTATCGGTCATAACCTTTCACAGCCGTAACGAAAGGCGTTACGGCTGTCTCCGGCAACACGTAAGGTATTGGGAAGTTAGGGCGCGTCCGAGCCCGTTTTGCGGATCGAGTCGGGGTCCGATAGCGTCAATGCTTCGACGTCCGGGTCGATGCGACGGACGAGGCTGGACAATACCCGGGCTGGCCCGAACTCGACGAACCGGTTGACACCGGCGTCCACCATGAAACGCACCGAGTGCTTCCACATGACGCAGTGGCAAAGGCCGGTCAACAACTCATGGCGGGCCTGCTCCGAATTGATAATCGCCGTTCCCGTGGAATTCGCGATCACTGGGAACTGCGGATCGTTCAACCGAACGTGGTCGATGGCGTCAGTAAGCCCTTCCTGAGCTTCCGCCATCAGGCGCGAATGGAAGGCGCCGCTGACCGCCAGGGGAACGACCTTTTTGGCTCCACGGGCTGATGCCAGATCCATGGCCCTCGCGAGGGCCATCTTGTCGCCGCTCACCACTATCTGATCGTCGGAGTTGATATTGGCCATTTCGACGCCAGCATCCAGGGCTACCTGCGCGACGTCATACTCATCAAGACCGATGATCGCGGCCATCGATCCTGGGTGGGATTCGGACGCCTCATGCATCAGTCGTCCGCGCTCCCGTACCAGGCGGATGCCGTCACGGAAATCCATGACGCCACCAACTACCATTGAAGTGTACTCGCCGAGGCTGTGGCCGGCGACTGCGGCAGGATCCGGGGCATGCGGGCCCAGGTACTCTTGCCACGCCCGCCAGATGGCGATGCACACGGTCATTATGGCCGGCTGCGCGTGGGCGGTGTCTTGCAGGTCTTCTGCGGGACCTTCAAACATCAGATTTGAAAGGTGTATGCCGAGGCTGTCATCAGCCTCGCTGAAAACTTCGCGTGCGGCAGGTGAGAGTTCGTACAACGAACGCCCCATGCCTACTTTTTGTGTGCCCTGACCGGGAAAGATGTATGAGTACACCGGAGTTCGGGCGATGTCTGCCATGATGACCGCTCTCCAAATTAGCGATGCAAAATCGCGGCCCAGTTATCTCGTAATTATCGCAGGTTTTGCCTTTGTTCAGCCTCCAACTTGCCGCCCTCTATAAAATCCACAACTGGGGCAGGCCGCATGCGGGCGTTTGGCAGCCCCGCACCTCGTGCAGCGCGCCGGATGCATGGTCCTCAGGCGGTATGCCGGTGAGGATAGTCGTCGTCCTTTGCGTGCTCTCGTCAGTTTCTTGTTCGGTAGTGCTCCCATTTTTCATATCCATTTTTGACGCCGAAGTCGCGTGGAAGGTGGCTTGCTGGCACCAATACGCGCTTCGGATGTGAAGTTCAGGTTTGTTGCTTGTCCATTAGAGATCGCAACGCTGCCCACCTGGGGTCGATGTCACGATTATAACAGTCGCACGATCCCTGGTTGCGGTCGCGACCGCAACGGTCGCAGATGCCGACACACTCGGGCTTGCAGAGCGATTTCAGCGGCAGAGTGGCCAGCGTGGCTTGGCGGGTGGCTTCCGCCAGATCCAGGTTGTGGTCCCAGCCGATGAACAAAACCTCCCAATCGTCGGGAAGTATGACCCTGGCTCCCGTATTGACGTCGATCTCTGGGAAGTACTCTTCGTCCAGTTCAATTGGCAGCGTACGCGAAAACCCGTCCAGGCATCGTGAACATTGTTGCGGCACACGAACGGTCAACTGAGCCTGTACCCAGATTCCCTGGTGCGTCCGGACCATATCTACGCAGCCCTGCACGTGCTCCATGGGATGGTCGGCGTCGCTGATATCCTCCTCAATTTCGAAAGTGCGATGTGAACCGATTGCTTCTTTCAGCAATTGCGAGACGTTGTATTTCATGGCTGGCAGTATGTGAATGCGCAATCGGTTCGCGAATTGACGCCAGATTATAGGTTGCGTCAACTGGCCCGACAATAGATTTGTGCACCAGCTTTGTCAATTTTATGAATTTTCAAAGCGGTGAGCTTCATTTCGCTCAGATGCGGATGAATGCAAAAATTTCGCTCGGTGCGTCAATCGGACGAGTGGGCATTGATGTAATTGATGATGTCGTTTGTCGAAGTGCCCGGCCCGAAAACCGCAGATACGCCCATTGCCGACAACGCTTCACGATCTTCTTCGGGAACGATTCCGCCCAGGACCACCATCACGTCGGCCATGCCCTGTTCGCCCAACAAGCGCATGATCTCCGGCAGCAATTCCATGTGCGCTCCCGAAAGGATGCTCAACCCCAGGACCGAAACGTCCTCCTGTGCGGCCGCCTGCACGACCATCCGCGGCGTTTGACGAATGCCCGTGTAGATGACCTCCATCCCGGCATCCCGCAACGCGCGAGCGATTACCTTCGCTCCGCGGTCGTGTCCATCCAATCCGGGTTTGGCAACGAGGACTCTAATCGGGTTGGCGCGTAGGGTAGTCATGCATCGTTTCCCGGTGTTGAAAATGGGTCCGCTTCCGGCACCATATCCAATCAATCAGCATTGCGGACTTAGATTTTCCCGCTCAGTTTACTACAATTCCGGCTGCGCGCTCCCGGTCGTGGCGAGCGCAGCCCTGGAGATTTGCCCGGTTAGAGGCGACTGATGCCGCCTCCATCGGACGGACATCGGATGTTGGATATTGTACGTTCCGGCCACGCATGGCATCTCGTAGTCTTGGAGGCGGTGAGTGGTTTCCTCGTTGATGGGCCGTACCCGGGCAGGTACAAATACACGTTGACAGTCCGCCGCCGCTCTTACTATCCTAGTTGCAACGCGTCCCAGTAGCTCAGTGGATAGAGCGGCTGCCTTCTAAGCAGCTGGCCGCGGGTTCGAATCCTGCCTGGGACGCCACTTCATCCCTACTTTGAGTAGGGATTTTTCTTTTGTGCGTTTGCATACCACTATCGATTTGAGCAGAACCGCATGACCCACGCCCCAAACGCAGGGGCTTTACGAGTGTCGTCAAATCAACAATTGGGTGGCAAATTACTGAAAAGAGAGCGTGGAAGGTGGTGGCATGACGGCAGCGCACCGGCGCCACGATATGACCGATGAAGTTTGGGAGGGGTTGCGGCCCCATCTGGTCAACGGAGAGGGCAAGAGAGGCCGACCGGCCCACGACACCCGCCGCTTTATCGACGCCGTCTGCAGGATTCTGCGCACCTGCGCTCCTTGGCGCGATCTGTGCCCGGATTACGGAGACTGGAAGACCACTCACCGCCGCCTCTGTCGCGCCAGCGACAGAGGCGAGTGGGCCAGGATGCTGGAGGCGGTGATGGATCACCCTGATTTGAGTGGCTGATGATTGATTCGAGCTAGATCAAGGCCCATCCCCATAGCGCTGGGGCTCGGGGCGGAAATCAGTCCGTTGCCCGCACCAAACGGGGCTGAACAGCAAGCTGCACCTGGCAGTGGACTCCCACGGGATGCCGGTAAGGCTAGCCGTTACCGAGGGCACGGTTGCCGACGCCTCCCAGGCATTGCCTCTGATCCAAGGGATAAAGGACCAGTGCCTGCTGGCGGACAAATCCTACGACACCAATGAAATCATCGCCGCCACCACGAAGTTGGGAATGAAGCCGGTGCTACCGCCCGTAAGCAACGGGAAGGAAAAGCGGAAGTATGACCGGGCGCTGTACCAATTGAGGCACTCGGTGGAGAACGGTTTCTTGGAGTCTAAGCAGTGGCGCGTGATAGCGACCCGTTAGGCCAAAAGGACAGCGTCATACCCGGCTGCCTGCCAACTCCGGGCAGTGATGATCTGGAGTAAGCTGGATTGACGACACCCCCTGGAAGAGTCAGCCGATGTCTTCGTCGCCGGTTTACGCCGGGTGGAGGTTTAGTACGCGGGTTTCGCCGGCGGCCGTGGAGTGCACGGCATCGTCTCTGACGCCAACCTGCGTTGGACACCGCGAAACTGCAGGGCAGTTCGTTGGAGCAAGGATGGATCTGCACAGTATCCGCACAGAAATGGCCTGATATTTCACGCTCTTCTCACATCGGTGGGCTACCCTGTATCTAATACGTCAAATAAGACGTGGGCATGGGCTCGCCCGACCGGTCGGTGGGTTCGATGCCATCCACGGCATAACGTGGATGAGGTGAATGGTTCGTGTGGCGTCGCCGGGTCAGTGGGTGTCATTCGATGGTGATGCCGCGCGAACTCAATAACTACTTAGACGTTCACGGGAATAGGAGGAGCGTCATGTCTTATTTCCTTCGCGCTGCGGCGGCTTACGTCGTTCTGGTCGGCGTTGCCGTTGCCGTCCATTTCATCATCACTCCGTTCTATCACGCGGGCGACGCGCCGTTCACGTTGTGGCAATACATGAACTGGTTCATCGCTGCTGCGCTGCTGGTCACGTTGGGAGCGAGTTACGCCGGGAAGCGGCGGATGGAATCCGACGGGACTGCGGAGATAAAACGGTACCTGGAGGCCAACGTGGTCTTCTACGGCACGGTGGCCGCGTCCATCATCTTTTTCTGGAACTGGTTCCTGGAGCTGACTCCGGCCAACGCGTCAGACCATCAATTCTGGCACGTGTTGGGTGCGGCGCTGCCCATCTTGATGGTGGTTGCAGGCTTGCGGCTCTGGAGCATGCCCGAGAGGCGCAGCGTTACCGATCCACCGGAAAGCCTTTCCGGCCGAGCCCTGGGCATCCGGAGTCGGTCATGAAACCGGCCGCCCGGGTCGTTGGTGGCTGACTGTGTGTGTTTGGGCTGAGGGCAAGATAAGTTGCGAGACTAAACGCCCGGCCCGTCAAGAACGACGAGGGCCGCTGAAGGGCCCTGGTGCGATGCGTACTTGCTCAGCTCCGCTTGGGATTTGGGAACGTCCGGCAGATGGCTCGTTGGGCGGTCGCGGCGAAACTGGGGCGAAGCCCGGATTGACCTACAAACCGGGCTTCGCTGAAGCGTGGGCTCAGTAGTTTGGCCAGCCCTAGCGCGGCGGTAACGACTCCGTCAGGGTGAGGACCATCGCATGATTTTCACGCGCGATGGTTAGCATCTCATTGGCGTCAGCAGCCCAACTACAATCACAAATCTCAAGATGATTCATTCGCCGGGTGCCCCGGCCCTGGCTCATCGGCACCGCTGCCGGCATCATGTGCAACTGCGGGGGAAATTCCGCAGGGACTAATTTCCCACCTCTGCATGAAACACGAGCCCGTCCCCGGCGCAGGTGAGAATCACCAATCGGTCGCCAAAGACGTGATACCGCTCCGCGGCCGCCAGGAAGTCCAGATACTGGCGCTGTTGAGGCGACACGGTGCGCTGGTCGCCGCACGAATTCTTCGTACTCACGGCTGCGTCGTCGTTGAAAATCGTCCCGCCCGCGCCGATCAATATCGGCCCTTGCCCGCCAACCGCGCGATACGTGTACGATTGACACCCAAGCGACCCTTCAACGGTCTCCTTGGAGAATGCGGCGGTTACGTTCACTCCGGGTATCACCTCAGTATCCCTGGGCCGGGTCATGCCCGAACTGTTCGAACGGGTCTCGAGGAACCGGGTCAGGTGCCACCGCACATCGAATATGGCGCCTGCCGGTTGCGGCAACGGTTCGAACTTCAGCGTCTTGCCTTTGCTGGTACGCACCATCAATCGTTTGGACCCCTCAACCTGATGAACCGAGTATTCGTTCGCCCAGCCGAAGTCCTCGACGAACCGGTGCTCCCGTTTCACGGCGTCCCTGGAGCACGCCTCGATGGAACCGGACATCCCCTTGCTTGGTATCCGGATGCGCCCGTCGGACGCCGTGTAGCCCAGAGTAAAATCCCGGCAGGCAGTGGTGCCGGTAGCCGCCCGGGAGTGCAAAAACAAAAGGGTCGTATCCCCTTCACCGTAGGTCCCGTCATCGTCCACGAGGCGCCAACTGGTGCCCACCAACTCCACAGGTCGCCCGGCCAATGGCGGTTGCCTGACGAAAGCCAGCGCGACCTCTCCCGAGCGGTCGACTATATGCAGACGGTCATCCACGAGGCGTGCTCTGGCCGGCTGTAGCATGGCGTCCAGGTACCGGTCCGCCTGGTCGAGGATGCCGGGAGGGCTCATGCAGCCCATGGCGGTTCCGGCAATGGGCGGCGCCGAGATTTCTCCGTCTGCATTGATTATCGGTTTGCCGGATTCATGCCGGCCGCCGATGAAATTGCAGCCGTCAAACCCGTTGAACTGCGGACCGTTGACCGTTAGCGTTGCATACGTGCCGGCAATTGGAGGCTGCCCGTAAATCGACACCAGAATCCAGGTGGCGCCGTCGATTGACGATGTGGTCGGACTGGACTCGGGAACCGCGGTGGCCGCCGAAGTTGTTGTGGGGCTGAGCGCTGGAACGGAAGTTCCAGCAAGAGTGGTGGTGGAACTGGGCGCTGCGGTTGCAGCGCCAGGAGGCGTGGGGCTGAACGCCGGTGCGGCGCTGCTGACGTTACTCTGGGGTCGCTCGGGCTGATCAGGGCCGTCGCAGGCGATGCCAAACATCAGCGCAACGGTGATCGACAGCACCGCCATCAATCCGGTTGTCCGCAAGAGGTTCAAACCTCCCGACGCGGCAACGACCAGTTGGACCGAAGATTTGGGTCACCCGCAGTGGCGTTCCGCGCATTCTCTATACTCGTCCGTCTTCCCATGGATTTCGGGTTCCCACAGCCCGATGCGCACGCCGGGTGTCGGATGGACGACCTCCCCGATGCGCCGGTTGACCGTGAGCCGCGCCCGGATGCTTCCCCGTCCGGAACCGGTAGCGTATCGCCATCTTTCACCGCCAACAAAATGACCCAGTCACCGCTGCCAATCCAGCGGGAGTGGCTCCCCCGCGCCACGACACCGGTCGGCGCCGCGTCCAGTATTCGGAACTCGGCAAGTAAGCCAGCCAGTCCTTCGGCCACCGGCTGGTCATCCATGGTCTCCTACTTCGACTGCAACGCACTTTGGTACACCCGCTCCAGGTCTTCATCGTGCCAGACGACCACGGCATTTTCGCGCCATTCGCCCGGCAGAGCGTGTTGCAGGGCGATGAGCTCATCATTGCTGGCGCTCTCCAAGCCCCTCTCCTTGATTATGGCCTGGAAGAGTTTGATTTCGCCCAATGCCTTCCCATATTCGGGGAGCGCGATGTTCTCCCAGTAGGCATCGCTATAGGGGTCGAACCCAAGAAGCGCGATAGCCTCACGACATTCCCCGCCATGCTCACCCATGCAATTGCCTCGATGGATGCTCATGTATTCTTCGGCCTCCTCGCGGGTGGGGCTGAGATTGCGGCGTTCGACCTCCGCCTGTTGGGTGAATTTGTCGATGACGGCCACGATGGACTTTTCCACCGCCGCGTCCCTGGCCATGGACTCGTCCGTAATCATCCAGAATTCAGCATACTGTCGGATGTCACCACGGGTCACACCTTTGCCCTGCACGGTTGCCGCCACCATCGTGTCTCCGTCTTTGGGTTCCAGGGCATTCTTGAGGGTTGGTCTGTCCTGCTGCCCGATGTCTCCACCCGCAACGTCTTCGCCCTCAACCGCAGCCCGCAGTTCCGAGTCCCCGTCTTTGGATTCGTAAGCATCGGCGCGGTTGTCACTGTGTTCAAGCGGTGGCTCATTCCGATGGATGGTTCCATACCTGGACCCCGTATCGGCGTCAAACGCTACCACACCCACCGAAAAGTCCCGTCGGGCCTCCTCCGGTGTGATGCCGGCGGTGCGCCATGAACCCCGGGCTTCCACCACCCAGACCAATGTGTCCGGGATTGTCGGGGACGATGATCCCCCTTGCATCGCATCAAACTCGCTCCGGCGCATCAAGCGGGCAGTTGGCGAGTGAGGTTTTCCGGTTACATTGAGCCCGGGGTAGTTGAAGCTCAGATGCGCCAGCCCTAGCCGACCGGCCAGTCGTTCGGAGATTCTGGGGCCTCCGTCCATTCCAACCGGGCGATGCTCATCCGGTATTTTCCTCCACACTGACAGCGTTACGACCGGGTCCGTCATGATGCCCCGAGAAAGATCTCCGGTCTCGAGCCAAAACGCCCGCACGACCGACGTACCGTCAACAAGCCGGATGCCGAGGAAGTAACGTGGCCCGTCATGGCCACGGTTCTGCTGGTCCACCGGCGCTTCGAGCGCCATTTCTACGAACCGCTCAATGGCGTGCCCGTCATCCATCGTGCCCAGGACGGTCATTTCGTTATCGTCATTGAGGACGTCTATGGCCGTGACCTTGCCCCGTATGTCCAGCAAATCCTCGCCGGTTTTGGCGGATGGGTTCGTGTCGGCTTCATACAGGATCGCCCTGCCTTCCTCCAACGTCCCCAGCCGGAACTGCGGCGAGTAACCCTTTACCTCAAAGACCCGAGTTCCCGGATTCAGGTGGGTGGAGTCGCCATCCTGGTAGCGGTAGTACGGACCTGCATAGCCACTGCCGCGGTATGCGACCCGGTACAGCTCTGGCCCCAGGTCCTCGACTGCCAGGTCGCGGTCATCCCTGAGATTTCCTTCTCCGGTGGAGTTCCATTTCCTCACGTATTGAATGCCGCCGAACTGCATCAACGGAACCCAGAGGATGGTGTGCGGCCGGGGGTTCAGATCCCCACCGTTCGTCAGGCGCTGCATGACGAGAGCCACTGTGGCCCCGTCACTGAGAACTGCATCCAAGCGGCCTGCGCCGTCTGCCCGCCCGTCGTGCCGCTGCACGACCCTGCCTTCGCTGTCCAGGATGGCCTGAGAGCCTGACGCGACGTGAGTGATGTAGGCGACCCTTCCAGGCATCTCCGGTGACAATCCTTCCACGAAAGTGGCCACCACGCCGGAACCCAAATTCAGTCTATTGGATGCCGAGTCCGACCATGGCGCAGGCCCTGGCATACCACCGCAGGCCGACAGCGCGATAACTACCAGCCCGAGCGACACGGCGTTCAGCAGCGATTTCATGACATGCACCGCGTGGTAGGGGGTCCATAGGTGACGCGCAGAGTTGTTCGAGAGCCGGAGGGGGCCTGAGCCATGTACGCGACCATTGCCGATTTCGCCGGCGTCAGTCCTGGGACGCAAGGAAATCCTTTCGGCGATGGTAGCAGTTGTTGTCGTTGCTCCAAGCGCTATTTTCAGAGCGGAACGACCGCGTTCCCGGGTGGAACGCGGCAGGCGTTTTCCCGTGGCCGGCCGCAATTGAATAGATTAGGGTTCAGCGATTTTGATAACGTGCGACGTATTAGCGCACTGGTGCTGTTGGTCTGGTGTCCCGCAGCAACCAGATTTGCCGGATTGTCCTCAGCGCATTGCGTCAGTCAAAACGTTGCGAGCAGGTAGTGATCGCCTCAAGCGGGATACTACCGGAAATCGGGTGGCATTCGCGTGGGGGCACGCATGAGCAGGACGGCGAAATTGTAGTGGCAGAGTTCTGTGCGAACTCTGCCACTATTGGCCGCTTTGCCGTTGGTTCTGCTAGGGGCAATTGATGACATGGCGTCCTTTTCTGACACAGTTCGTTCGGTATTGTGCCACCATGGGAGTTCCTCATCACTGTGCGGCGGACAGGTACAACGATTGCTGGGGTTACGACCCGTCCGGTGGTGAGATTAACCCCATCAACGTTAATGATTTCCTCAGCGGTGTACTCGCTCCGGGTACTGTTCGTCCCGTGCATTGACCAGTACCCTGGCATTGATCCCGGACCGATCATCAAGGCCCAGGCCAAGGAGGCAATACTACCGCTGCGAGTGTGAAACGTGCCGGTCGGTGATGCCGCCTGCATCACAGGCTCGAACTGCGTCCAGTACGGTTGGCCCGAGCCTGATATCGACTGGCAAAATGGACGCGGCCCAACCGAGGACCTCGGGCGTGGCACAATGTTTTTGGGGCCTCGCGGTCATCTGCCGGAGTGTGAGCCGAATGAACAACCATCCGGCCCGGTCGCATTCGGCGGCACGATCGCGCTTCACGGCAACAGCCGGCGAGACGGACTCTTTAATCGGCAAGGTGAAGCAACGGGATGCCGCCACACGGCGCTGAGAATACGCCGTGGGGGTTCCGCTTAACGCTTGGTTGACGGGTTTTGCCAGCGAGCCGCACCTGACCGTTTGCCGCTGGGGATGAATGACGCCGGCGGCGGCATGATTTCTCCGTTCGGCGGCGCTCCATGCGCGTTGGTGACCAGCCCACGTGAGCCCGTCGGGGTATTGGACTGACAATCGCCTGTCCTGAGCGCGGCACAGGCGCCACGATGGAGGATCCCCGGCGGGCATGCCGTAAACCGCACCAACACGTGGAACGTTTTCCTGCAACGTCGGCACTGACTTACCGTCTGGGGTGGGCAGGCCCGGGCCCACCCACCTTTTTGCGCGGTGGAGACTATGGCCGACCGCTTCTACCCGGTCGCCGGATGAGTCCATCGGAGTTTGTTGCCTCGCGGGAACCAGAAACCTGGAATTGACCAACTGCAATCTGCTGATCGTTCTGATTTCCGGTGCATCCTGGAACCACCATGCCGCCAAATCACCCACCGATCCCCGTTGACTTCGCGGATGGTTGATTGGCTTACGATTGGGCCAATGAACCAGCACCGATCAGCGCCAGGCCCACTACGATGAGCATGATGTGGATCGCGACCAGGACCCACCGACCTGTCCCAAAGGGATCGTCGAGGAAACGGGGTACCGGCGCCATGCGGAACCAGAACCAGAGTCCCAGGACGCCGCCCATGAACACCCCCGCTGTGGTCATCAACCAACCGACCCTCACGGCTCCCCAGTCTGCAGGCAGGGCCGTCAGGCAAATGACGATGAGGCCAACGCTAACCAACGTCGAAGGGAGCGCCAGACCGTAGCGCACCAGCGGCCAGCGCAGGCTCGCGACCAGCAGAACCGGCATCAACACCCAGCCGGCCGCCAGGGAGACCCCTACGAACTGCGGCGTGTGCAACGTTGCGAACTGGAAGCCCCAGATCAATCCGAGGGCAACCACGCTGGTGGCCGCCAGCCTGATGACGCGCATGTTGAAGCGAGCGTCGCGCGCCATCTCGACCGACGCAGAGGCGCGTCCGAAAGCCAGGTTGTTCATCAAAATCGAGGTTCCCATGTTCTTCAGGCCACCTCTGCCAGGCATGCTGTGGCCTCCTTGGACCAAGTCCCTCGCGCCCCCCTGATGTGCCCGCGGAAGGCGTTCCTGCGATTTGCTTTGGCCTCGGGGGTGTACAGTTCTGTCGCCAATCCGACCAGCCCGCGCTGCAGAGCCTCAATCGACATGTGCTGAGGCTGGAAGTTGACGTCGAACAGCGTGCATTTCTCCCAGGCGGTGTCGTCCAGCAACCTGCCATCCCCCAGGAGTCGCGAGTACAGCGGGGTACCGGGGAACGGCGTCATCACGGTAATCTGGACCTCGCACAGGCCGCTGTCCTCGACAAAGTCGCGCACTGCCGGGAAGCACTCCTCCGTATCGCCGTCCATCCCCAGTAAGAAACAACCGTTGACCGCGATCCCGTGAGACTGGATGCGCTGAATGGCTTCCCGGTAGTCGTCAAGACGCTTGCGCTTCCAGTTGTTGTTCAGCTCGACGCCGTCCAGGCTTCCCGCGGTGGGGCTCTCGAAGCCGATTAGCACTTCGGCGCAACCCGATTGGCGCATCAGGTCGAGGAGTTCGGGGTCATCGGCAACAGCGACGTCGGTCTCGGTGAACCACTTGACATCTTCGTCCGCCAGGGCTCGCAGCAACTTTTTCGAGTGCGCGCGGTTGACGAAGGAGTTGTCGTCGGCGAATTCGATGAACGGCCGCGGCCAGATTTCCTTGATCGCGCGTATCTCGCGCATCACGTTTTCCACTGGCTTTAGCTTGTAGCGCTTGGTCATCATGATGGAACTGGCGCAGAAGTTGCACCGCCACGGGCAGCCCCGTTGGGTCTGCACCGTGATCCGGTTGTATTCGTCGGGGTTCAGCAGGTCGAACCGGGGCAGAGGGGAGTCCGCCAGATCGAATTCCTGTCCGTCTGCGCGGTAGATGCCGCCCAGGCATCCGTTCTGAAAATCCTCTAGTACGCGCGGCCAGGTCAATTCGGCCTCGCCGACTACCACCGCGTCGCAGTGGCGGATCGCCTCATGCGGCATTGCGGTGGCGTGATGACCTCCGATGACCGTTTTGACGCCCGCCTGGCGGTACCGGCTGGCCAGGGTGTAGGCATCCTTGACCTGGGCGGTGAACGTCGAGATGGCGGCCAGGTCGCAGTCGGGCAGCCGGTCCAGCTTCTTGATGTCTGGCACCTGGTGGTACTCGACCTCGAAGCGTTTCGGCGTCATCCCCGCCACGGTGAGCAGTGACAGGCTGGGCAGGGAAGCGATCACCTCCCCGCGCTCCATGAAGCCGGGCATGGTCATGCCCAGGGCCGTCAGTTCCTCGTTGTAGGCGCGCACGCCGCTCATGGCTATCAATGCAATCTTCATCGTTCCTTCTCCTGTGGCTCAACCTCCCGGTCGTGATTGGGCTCCGGTATCATCGCGAACTATCGATGTGTTCGTTACGGTTGAGCGTTTGATTAATCAAATGGTACGGTCCTGTATCTGACGTTTCCATAACGCTTTGGGTTATAGTTGTGACTCTTGTATGACAGTTTGCCGATAGCGGTCCATTGGGTCGCGAATGTCTGTGCGATCGCGTGCAACGCGCAGCGACCGGAGGTAAAGGTGGCGACAACAGATGAGCGGTCTACGCCCGGGATGCGGGCGCTGCAGGATCGCCTCACCAAGCTGAGCGAGGCTAGTCTGCGCATCAACGAGGACCTGGACTATCACAGCGTGCTCCAGGAGGTCACCAACAGCGCCTGCGTCCTGACGGACGCAAAGTACGCCGCAGCAACGGTTCTCGATCAGGACAACCGGTTGGAGGAGTTCGTCAGCTCCGGCCTGACGCCGGAAGAACATCGCCATATGGCAGCCCTGCCGGGCAGCGCCGAATTCTTCCACCACCTGAACAATGTGCCGGAGCCATTGCGGATCAACGGCCCGGCCTCGTACTTGAGGTCGCTGGGCATGGCGGAGTGGGATCCGCTCGTGGCCATCACCTCCCTGCTGGTTGCTCCCATCCGCAATAAAGGCGTGCGGTTGGGTTTCATATGCGTGGCGAAAGGGGAAACGGGCGGCGAGTTCACCCGCGAGGACGAAGACACCCTCGTGATGTTTGCGTCCCAGGCGGCGCTGGTCATCGCCAACGCCAGAAGATACCGGGATGAGCGCCGGGCCAGATCCGATCTGGAAGCCCTGATAGACACCTGCCCGGTCGGAGTGGTGGTCTTCGACCCAAAATCCGGAGCGCCGGTGTCGTACAACCGCGAGACGCTGAGGATAGTGGAGAGCATCCGGCCGCCCGACCAACCCGTCGAGCAAATGATGGACATATTGAGCATCCGTCGGATTGATGGGCGAGAGGTCTCGCTCGAAGAGTTCCCGCTGGCCAACCGTCTGAGCACCTACACCGCCCTGCGCGCCGAGGAGGTCGTGCTGAGGGCGCCCGACGGCAGGTCAGTGACGGTGCTGGTCAACGCCACGTCCATTTACTCGGAGGATGGCAGCGAGATGGAGTCGGTGGTCGTGACGCTGCAGGACATGACGCCCATAGAGGACCTGGAGAGGCTACGGGCGGAATTCCTAGGCTTGGTCAGCTATGAACTGCGAACCCCGCTGGCATCCATCAAGGGCTCTGCCGCAACCCTCCTGGACGAGACGGCAGGCCTGCATCCCGCCGAGGCTCGCCAGTTCCACACGATCATCAACGACCAGGCCGACCGGATGCGCAGAATGGTGAGCGACCTCCTGGACACCGCCAATATCGAAGCCGGAACGCTGTCGGTGAGCCCCGAACCTTCGGACGTGGCGGCCCTGGTGGACCAGGCCGCAACCGCGTATGTCAGGGGAGCGGGCCGGAACGACCTGCAGGTGGATGTGACGGCAGAACTGCCCACCGTGATGGCAGACCGGGCACGCATCATCCAGGTGATCAGCAACCTGTTGTCCAATTCATCCAGGCATTCGCAGAGGTCATCCTCCATCAGCGTGAGTGCCGAGCTCGACGGTCTGCACGTCGCGTTTTCGGTGGTGGCTCCAGGTTTGAGCCTCCCGCCCGACCAATTGCCCAATCTGTTCCGGAAATACTCGCGTATCGATGGTGGCATGGTCGAACGGGACATCGCCGGGTACGGCTTGGGACTGTCCATCTGCAAGGGGATCGTTGAAGCCCATGGCGGCAGGATATGGGCGGAGAGCGAAGGTCCCGACCGGGGCGTCCGGTTCATCTTCACCATACCGGTCGCCGACCAGGCCATGCCAGCGGACACTGCCAATTCCCTTCGCCAGTCCGGCGGGTCGCGTGCCGGACCGACTGCGCCGGCACGTGTCCTGGTGATGGATGACAATCCACAGACCGTGAGGCACGTGCGCGATATCCTTGCCAAGGGCGGGTACACCGCGGTATTCGCCACCGGCCCGGATGATGCGCTGCACCAGGTTGAGTCGGAAAAACCCGACCTAGCCCTTTTGGATCTGGAGCTGCCGGGCGTCGACGGTTTCCAGTTGATGCAGGACATCATCGACATGGCAAACGTGCCGGTGATCTGCCTTTCGGCCCACGGTAGGGACCAGGACATCGAGCGGGCTCTCGACCTGGGCGCAGCCGACTACATGGTCAAGCCTTTCTCGCCCACTGAGTTGACGGCTCGGATCAGGGCCGCGCTTCGCAAGGCGGCTGCGGCCGACTCCGGCGATGAGGCGTCGCCATTCGCCCTGGGCGACCTGACCATCGACTACGCCCAGCGCCGGGTGGAAGTTGCGGGTCAGCCCATCCATCTGACGCCCATCGAGTACGAGATGCTGCGCGTCCTGTCGCTGAATGGCGGTCGGACGATCTCACACGAGCAGTTGTTGCGACGCGTTTGGCGCGTGACCAGCTCCGGTGATCCCCAGGTGGTTCGCACCCATATGCGCCGGCTAAGGCGCAAGTTGCAAGACGACGCGGACAACCCGACGTATATTTTCACGGAACCCCGGGTGGGATACCGCATGCCCGAGGCGGAAATCGCGGACTAAACCCGGCTTCGCAGACATGGTTCAAAGAGCGCCCGGGCAGGTTCGCGGCATTGGCCGATTGGTTCGTCGTCGCACGCCGCTTTGATCGGGCAAACTCGTGGCGCACCGGCGTCGCGCCCTCGGCATGGGAAAATTGTCGCTTCGGCGCTTTACGCTCCGGGACCGCTGCACGGGAATTGGCGCTCCACGCGGCGCGTCTGCGGCGGAGCGTTGTACGCTCAGCAGGGATCGTCCCACTGTGACGCCGGCCGCAGCCGCAGTTCTCGCAGGGTCTCGTCATCAAATGGGTTGCCACCCGACTCCAGCGCGCCGATCCACGACTCACGGCTGGGCCGGTAATGAGGGCGGCAGGTCGGTTTCTCCGAGGCGTCTACCCAGCTCAGAAAGACCCTGAAGTCCGCGACGGCTTCGTCGGCCGAGCCCATCACTGCGTGCACCAAGCCCCGGCTGTCGCGTCCCGGGCCGTCCGGTTCGCGCTGCAACGCCAGGTCGCAGAAGGGCAGCGCCTCCTCGTGCCGCCGTTGTACACCCAGTTGCCAACACAACGCGTTGTTGATCTCCGGATTCCGCGGGTCCCGTTCATGGGCTGCCCGCAAGTCAGAGTTGGAGAGATCCCAGTTCCCAGCTTCCGAATGCGCCAGCGCCCGGTTGTAGTACCCCAGCGCGTTGTTGGGTGCGAGGTCTATGGCTTTCGTGAAGTCGGCGATGGCCTGCTGAAAATCTCCGTCATGGTCTCTCTGCAAACGGGCGTTGCCCCGGTTCACCCAGGCCACCGCCAGGTCAGGGTCAATCTCGATCGCGTTTTCCAGGTCCTCGAAAGCTAGGTCGAGGTCGCCCTCGTGTTGCCGCTCCAGGTAAACCGCCGCCCGGTTCACGTACACGCCGGGTCCCTCCACGCCGGCGTCGATAGCCCGCTCCAGGTCATCCAACGCCCGGTTCAGGTCGCCCGCCCGATCCCTCGCTATGTAGGCCGCGACCCGGTTGAAGTACGGGGTTGCCAGGTGAGGAGCCAGTTCCGACGCCCGGGTCAGGTCGGCGATGGCCAGATTCTCGTCGCCCGGCCGGCCTCGTTCCAGGTAGGCCAAACCGCGAATGCCGTAGGTGTCGGCGGACCGTGGCTGTACCGACAGCACTTCAGTGAACCGCCAAATTGCCTCGTCCAGGTCGGCGTACTCGCCGCCCAGGTAAGCCTGGCCCAGCCGGTAGCGCAGATTGGCCAGGGCAGCGGGATCCGCAGGCGGACGCTCCAGAGCCTGATACAACACGGTCTTGGCCGGTTCATACTCGCCCCGCTGCAGGTACACCTGGCTGAGCGTCAGTAGCGCCACGGAACGCACCTCGGCGGTCAGGTCGATGTTGATGGCAGTGGGCAACCCGGACGGAGATGTGGCGATTTCCACAACCTGTGGGCCGAGCGACTCGTTTTGAGTAGGGGTGGAAGTCACGTTGGCCAGCACTCGTCCGCTGTCGTATTCCCCCCAGATCACGATGGCCGCCCCTGACTGCTCAGCGGCCGATAACGCCGCGCCGTGCCCCGGGACGGTTTCCACCCAATCGTCGGTTCTGATGCCCGCAAGGCCGGCGGCGGCGATCTCGCGATTGATGCTGTCCCGGAGGCGGCCACGGATGTTGAATTCCAATTGGCCCGCCGTGTAGTTGGCGAACGGCGCGATCACGATTAGCGCCTCGCCCGCTTCTGCCGCGGGAAGGTCCCGCTCGCCGGCAACATTGACCGGCGCCTCTCCGGTTGGCGCCACGGGATGGTCGGGCTCGCCGGAAAAATCGACGAGCGCGAGTCCCACCACGACACCCGCTGCCACTGCTACCATTGCGGCCGTGACGGCCACCCAGAGCCTCAACCGTTTGCGGGTTGGAGCCGGGGGCGGATCAGGTTCAGCCGGCGATACGGGCGTTATTCTGGGGGCCGGTTCCGCGAGCAATGCTTCGGGCGGAAGCGCTTCCGGCTCGAAGTCTGCCGCGATCAACAGCTCGTCCCGCTCTTCCGGCGTGAGCCTCAGCAACTCGGCGCAACGGAGGACATCCTCCCGGTAGCGAGGCCGAGCGGTGAGGCCCTCCTTCCATCGGATCAGGGTCGCGCGGCTCACGCCAACACGCCGGGCGAGGTCGGAATCGCTGAATCCCGACCGGTCGATGTGGGAAGTGAGCAGCTCGCCGAAATCTGGCAAAAGATACAATCCTGTCGCACAAAGCGGGCCGAGTGTTACACATCTGTCGTTCAGTGTACAACCGGTGAGCACCTAACCTTGACGTCGCCAAACCAAATCCAAAGGAGGCGATGAGATGAACCGAATAATGTCAAAGGCAATCGTTCCACTGGCCATGGCGCTGACGTTGGTCGTAATGGCCTGCGGCGGCAGCGAGGAGGCCGCCGCACCCGCCGCACCAGCGGCTGCTCCTCAGGCCGCACAGTCCGCCGCCACGTCAGTTCCAATGCCCGCGCACCCTGCCAGCGCAGCCGCGCAGCCGACGCCGGCAATGGCGGCCTCTGGGCAATCTCAGCAAGAGAGCTTCAACAACATCGGCGGATCCGCCACCGTCAACGACAAGCCCTATGATTTGACCTTCTTCCAGCACTACGGCGTCAACCCCTTCATCGACACGGAGGACGACCAACTCTCCACCTTCGCCATCGACGTGGATACCGCGTCATACACCATTGCCCGCAGGTTCCTGGACGATGGGCACCTGCCCGATCAGAACTCGATACGGGTGGAGGAGTTCGTCAACTACTTCGACCAGGGCTACGAAGCTCCCAACGATGACGCCTTTGCCATCCACGTCGACGGCTCTCCGTCGCCATTCGGCAACGGCAATCACTGGCTGATGCGCGTCGGGCTGCAGGGGAAAGAACTCCTCGATGAGCAGCGGCAGGACGCGACGCTGGTGTTCACCATCGACGTGTCCGGCTCCATGGAGCGCGAAGACCGGCTGGGCCTCGTGCAGCAGTCGCTCCGGCTCCTGGTGGACGAACTGCGCTCCGACGACAAGGTTGCCATTGTGACCTACGGGGACCGTGGGTCCGTGCTGCTCGAAGCCACCGAAGCCAGGGAACGGGGCAAGATCCTGCAGGCCATCGACTCCCTGGCGCCGGGCGGCTCGACGTACGTCGAGGACGGCCTGAAGGTCGCCTACAGGCTGGCGGTGGACGAAGTTCAGTCCGATCGCATCACCCGCGTCATGGTGCTCTCCGACGGCGTCGGCAACGTCGGCAACACCGGTCACGAATCGCTCCTGCGCGAGGTCCAGAGATATGTTGACCAGGGGGTGACCCTCACCACCGTCGGCTTCGGCATGGGCAATTACAACGACATCCTGATGGAGCAGTTGGCGAACGATGGCGACGGCGCCTACTACTACGTCGACACGCTGTCGGAGGCTCGCCGCATATTCGTCGATGACCTCACCGGAACCCTCCAGGTCATCGCCAGGGACGCCAAGGTGCAGGTCGAGTTCAACCCGGAGGTGGTCAGCCGCTACCGGCTCCTGGGCTACGAAAACCGGGACGTGGCCGATGATGACTTCCGCAATGACGAGGTGGACGCGGGAGAGATCGGCGCCGGACACAGCGTGACCGCCCTTTATGAGCTGAAACTCCGCGAAGGGGCCGAAGGCGTCATCGGCACGGTTTACATGCGCTACGAGGACGTCGGATTCAACGAGGTGGTCGAAATCAACCAGGAGTTCCACCACAGCGATCTGGCCGCCGCCTTTGAAGAGACTGCGCCAACGTTCCAATTGTCGGCGGTGGTTGCCGAATTCGCCGAGGTCCTGCGCGGGAGCTATTGGGCTCGTGAGGGCAGCCTCCAGGCCGTAGCGGGAGAGGCCCGCCGCGTACAACTGCTGCTCCCCGGTTTGACCGAAGTGACCGATTTCGCCAGCCTGGCTATTCAAGCAGCCAGCTTTGAGGCTGAGGCGGCCGACAGATAAACCCCGGACAGCAACACGGGATACCGCTGGAGACCTCCCCTCTTCCGAGAGGGGAGGTTTCGCATTCGGCTGGTAAATGGCCTCAAACCTGCGGAGATCTGGGATCCCGAGTTCTCGCAAGGTCGGGCGACCGTCCGCACCCTGCGGAGGTGACCAGCGTTTTGGCTCCAAAAGGCCGGCATACCGGACTTTCCCCCGCAGGGGCTTCCGCGAACGAGAGGCTCCCGGTTGGTGTCTCTGAAATGATCCATTCACCCAAGTCTGGCTATGTTGACCCCTGGCGTGTTCGGGAGCGACGTTCGCTGGGGTCGTCAACGCCTGCCGCGACGGAGGTGGTCTCTCCGTAACGTGAGGGGTTTGCCAGTACCAGCCCCCAGTTTGCCCCCGGCGGTTGGCGCGCAAGCAGCAGTTGCGCCTCGCGGGGGGTCAGGCGGCGTTGTGCAGGATCTTCACCAGAGACCGGGCGCGACACGAAACGTTGCCGGCCTTGATCCCGACCGAGTGTTGATCCAACTGAAAATTCGCCCCGCAACTGCGTTGTTATCCCGGTGGGCATCCGATCCAATCGGCCGTAACGCGCCGTCAGGTGGGATTCGAGCTATTTCGCCACCATGACGTGTGGGCCGAAAGCCAACGCTGCCTCTCCATTGGGAACGACAACAACGCCGGGGCTGTGTCCGTATCCAATATCGAGCATCCTGTTGGCCGCAGAATGAACCCATTCAGTGCGGATGGTTTCGATGACACGCGCTGTCCGCAGGTTGGCAACCCGTCCCACGCTCACGGTAACTCGGGAGCCAAACGGAACCGTGTTCCGGGAACCGCCGCGCGTTCCTGTCACCCTATTTGGCGAACCCTCGGGTCGTCCCGAGGCGGGTCGTAAGAGATCCCGGTCGCCTGCCCGGGGCGGCGGCAATGTCTTTGACTCACCCCGCGCCGCACCTATAATTGCGACCATAGCGCTTGAATAATTTTGACCACAGCGCTTGAAATTCCCGACTGCACGTTAAGGAGATTGCCATATGGCGACTTGGAAAATTGCGTATTTCAGCGGAGTAGGTGGACGCCCCCAGATCATGCTGGACAACGCCCCAGACGAATTCGACGTCACTCTGGTTGACCCTGCCTTGTCAGATCCCGAAAAAATCGAGCTGTGCCGCGACGCTGACGCCATCATCAGCAGTGATCTGTCACTCGACCTGATCCGGGCATGCCCCAGGGTCAAGTTGATCCAGACCCTCAGCGCGGGTTACGACCGGCTACCGCTCGAAGAAATCCTGGAGATGGGCATACCGGTAGCCAACAACGGCGGTGCCAACGCTATCTCAGTCTCCGAGCAGACGCTTGCCTTGATGATCGGGATCAGCAGGAATTTGATGGCGCAATGGGACAGCACCACCCGCCAACGAGCATGGCGCAGCGATCTCTACCAGACAGACCTGTCCGAGGTCACCGACAAGACGGTCGGCATCGTTGGGCTCGGGCGTATTGGTCGGCAGGTCGCCAAGCGGCTCACCGGGTTCGATACCCGCACCATCTTCTACGACATCGAGGAGATTCCCGAAGACGTGCAACGTGACGTGAAGGCCGAACCGGTCGCGTTCGACGAGCTGTTGGAAACATCCGACATCGTGAGCATGCACGTGCCGCTCACCCGGCGCACTCGCGGCATGATGTCCGACCGCGAGTTCAGCATGATGAAGTCCACGGCTTTCCTGATCAACCTCTGTCGGGGTCCGGTGGTAGATGAAGCGGCTCTGTACCGTGCGCTCACGGAAGGTCAGATCGCTGGGGCCGGACTGGACGTTTTGGAGGTTGAACCCACGCCGACGGATAACCCGTTGTTCGAGCTGGACAACGTCATTATCACGCCGCACATGGCGGGCCAAAGCCAGGAAACCGCCCTGCGCGCGGCCCACTTCGCCTACGGCAACATTATGCGCACGCTGTCCGGAGAAGAGCCGGAGTCTCTGGTCACGCCGGAGTAACCGACGCAAACTCACGTTCGCCACGACGGACGTGTTCGAGCATGGATGCACAGGATCTGTCAGGTTATCCATACCCTGTGCATCCACGGAAAAACGACATTGGCCGCGGTAAGGCTGCGCAAGGAGCAATCTCATGATTTGGTGCCGCTTTCAGGTAGGCGAAAAGATCAGCTTCGGGATCGTTGACGCCGGCCGGGTTACTGAGGTGTGGGGCGACCCGCTGGTTGATTACGCTGTCACCAGTCACACCTACTCCCTCGACCAGGTGAAGCTGCTGGCCCCGATCAAACCCGGGATGCTGTACGCAGCCGGGCCCAATTACCGGGGCCACGTTGAGGGTATGGCGGCACGTCGTGGGGCTCCGCCGGCTTATCCGGATCGCCCGTCGCCCAACTACCGGTCGATCCACGCCATCGTCGGCACTGAGGAGAACATCGTGGTCCCCACCGAATCCTCCGGCGCAGTCCAGCCGGAGGGCCAGCTGGCGGTGGTCATCGGCAAAAAAGCTCGCAACGTTCCGGTCAGCCAGGCGCTGGACTACGTTTTCGGCTACTCCATCGGCAACGACATCAGCCAGCGGCCCTGGCAGCAGGCCGACCGCACCATGTTCCGGGGCAAGAACTGCGACACCTGGAAACCCATGGGGCCGTGGATCGTCACCGACCTGGACCCTAAGGGATTTCGCATCGTCGTCCGCCACAACGGCGAGGTTTGGGAGGACTTCTCATCGGCGGATCAGATCTGGGATACCGCCACCTGGATCCACGAGCTCAGCAAGTACGCCACACTTCACCCGGGCGACGTCCTCTGGATGGGCACCGAGGGAGCGGACGGTGACATGTTCCCGGGAGACACCATCGAGGTCGAAATCAGCGGCATCGGGACGCTGCGCAACTACGTGGTGGCGGAGGAGTAGCCGGTAATCATTGCATTTTCCGATCCGCCACTCGCTGCATGTCGCAGGGACGCCTGTGACTTGGCCGGGGAATGTTCCGTTGAAATGCCGGCAGCGAGGTCAGACGGTTCGTTGTAGCCCGTTATTGTTGTGTCCGAAAAGCCTGGAACGACTCGAGCATCCGACTGAGCGCGCCTTCGTATTCAACGCTTTCGACGCAGCGTGAAAGCGTTACGGTGATCGCCGGCGGCGGATGACGCTGTTCCAACTGGGTGGGGACCAGGAGCCGTTGGACGGCGGTGTTGCAAACCTTCTCCGGGTCGACAGACGCATCCAATCGGGTTTGGTAGAGCGCCTTGTTGCCGTTTTGTTCGATCACCTCCACCGATTTGGGCTCCGCAATCACGGAGACCTCCCCCTCCTGGTATTCGAAGGGTTCTCGCCACGACCTGCTGAGCGCAAGGAACAAGGTTTCGGTGCTGTCCGCGTAATAGCGCGCCGGCTTGATACTCACCTGCATTCGCGCCTTGCCATCGGGGGAGGCAAACTCAGCTTCATCGCAGGAGGATTGCTCCCGGGTCCACAAGGCTGGAACGTCCACGCGGAAATTTGGCTTGATGAAGCAATTACCGGGGTTGTTCCGGTCGATATTGTGGTTATAGCTTGACCAGGCCACGGGCGTTGGCGATGGCGTTGGGAAAGGAGTCGCCGTGGGCGCGGGCGTGGGTGGAACGGTAGGCGGAGGTGTGGGTGCCGGTGTTTCGGTTGACGCTGGAGCAAGCGTTGGTTCCGGCGTTGCCTCTGGAATTTCGGTTGGCATCGGAGTGACGGTGGGAGCCGGTGAGGTAGGAGGCGCTGCGGCAGTCGGCATTGGCCGTTGGGTTGCAGGCGGGAGCACCGTCGCGGTGGGCGTCGGGGGCTCGATTGTCGCTTGGTCATTCGCCGGCGCAGGTTCACCGCCACACGCCAGAGACACCAGCGCCATCAGCGCAAGCCCGGCCACGATTTTTGCATACGGATGTGCCATGACAACCATTTCTGGTTGAATATTGGCAAACATAGTCCTTTGCGTGTTTGGTATTCTGTCCGCAGATTTTTGTGCAAACTAGCGATTTATGAGCCTTGGCTGTTTCACATCGTGGCCGTAAGGGCCGAATGAGACGCGAACCGCCCGCAATACAGCAGCGGAATTGGCCAGTCCACTGCAAATCGATCAGCCGCTATCCGGGTCACTTCTCGCGTCCAGGACCGCGCTCGAGTGGCGCGACACGGTTCACCGGTACGTTACATAACCGTTCTTCAGGTCCCACGCTGCCGCATCGCGTTCCCGGTTTCCCGGCTCTCCGTATCCGCCCCCTCCGGAGGACAGGCAGATAATGTGGTCGCCCGGGTTGACCAGGACGCCCACCTCCTTGGAGCCCAGGACGCGCTCGGTGCCGTCGGAGACGATCTTATAGTGGTGCGGCCGTCCCTCGGCGCCGCCAAAGAGGCCGAAGGGTGGGACCACCACGCCGTCGCCGGCGGTGTTGAGCAGGGCCGGCCCCTCACCTTCGTAAACCAGGTCACACACCGCTCCCAGGCCGCCGCGCCACGCTCCCGGCCCGCCCGAGTCTGGAAGCAGCTCGTGACGCTCGATGAATAAGGGGAACCGCTCTTCCGTCACCTCGATGCTGGGGGACCGAATGCCGCCGGCCACGTTGATTTCGCCCACGTTGGACCAGCCATCGAAACCCTCCGACGCTCCCCCGCCGCCCCGGGCCAGGAAGAAGTGCCAGATGAACTGCCGCCCTGTCCTGGGATCCATGCCCGTGATGGCGTAGCGCAAACGACGGGAGAAGCCGGCGGACACGGCGGCCGGAATCGCGGGAGCCAGCGCCTTGAACACCGCCTCAACCACCTCCTCGGCGCAGTGGTTGGTGCTCATGCACACCGGAGCCGGCGGGTTGGCGTTGACCACCAGGCCGCGCGGAGCGACGATTTGAACCGGCCGCATGGAGCCCTCGTTGCGGGCCACATCCATGGGGGCCAGATACATGATGGCGGCGTGGGCCAGTGACCGCGTGTTGGCGTAGGCGCTGTTGATGAACCCCTCCACCTGCGGGCTGGATTCGCTGAGGTCGATTGTCATGGAGTCGCCGGCAATGGTGACCGTCGCCCGTATGGGCACCAGCTTGCTGTCGAAACCGTCGTCGTCCACCAGCGATTCGCCGCGGTAGACACCGTCTGGCCAACCGGAAATGAACTGCCGGACCTGCCGCTCGGTGGCCGCCAGGATCTCGGATACCACCTCCATCAGCCGGTCGGCGCCGTAGTCCGCGAGCAGCGATCGGATTCGCTGCGCCGCCAGCGTCACGGAACCTATCTGTGCGTTGAGGTCGCCGAGGAAATTCTCCGGTTGTCGCACATTGGCCGACATCATCTGGAGCAGGTCGTTACGGGGTACGCCCTTGTCATAAAGCCGCAACGGAGGTATGCGGAGGCCCTCCTGGAATATCTCGTTGGCGCCCGGGTTGTAACCTCCGTGGGTGCCTCCGCCAACGTCGCTGTGATGCGCGCGGTTCACTCCGTAAAACAGGGGTTGTCCCTGGTGAAATACCGGACGGATGATGGTGATGTCCGGCAGATGGCTGCCGCCGAAATAGGGGTCGTTCAGGATGAACAGATCACCGTCGTGTATATCCTCGCCGAAATAGTCCCGGACCGCGGCGCCGGCTACCGGCAGCGCGCTGATGTGCACCGGGATGCCCTCGCCCTGGGCCACCAACTGGCAGTCGCCATCGAGGATAGCGGTGGAAAAATCCCGGCTGGAGTTGAGTATCTGGGACATGGCCGTGCGTAGCATCGCCTCGGTCATCTCCTGAGCGATGGACTCCAACCGGTGCTCGACCACTGCCATGGTGATCGGGTCGTTGTGCGCGGCGCCGTCCGCAGTGTCGGTCCGGGTGGAACTGGCCGCTGTGGTCTGTCCGCCCGGGGTGACTTGCTGACTCACCTGCAACTCCACCCCACCCATGGCGTCGACCGTGGCGCGGTCTCCGGGCCACATCAGGATAGTGGTGCATTCCGATTCCAGGATCGCCGGGCCGGTAATTTCCGTGCTCGCGGGCAATTGGTCCGCGGCGTAGATCTGCGCTTCGCACCAGTCCTCCAGGTAGACGCGGCGAGAGCCGACAGGTGCTGCCTGGTCCCCAGCCTCCATCTGGTCCAACTGGGCAATCCTGGGCAGTTTGCCTACCGCCACCGATCGCAAGGTGACCAGCCGTACCTCCTGGTCCTGCTGGTTGTACGAGTAAAGCTCCTCGTATCTGCGATGGAAATTGGACGTGAGTTCGGCCAGGAACTCTGTGTCCGGCAGCGCGGGATCGGGCAGCGGCACCGTGACTTCATAGATTTGGTCCAGGTATCGCATATCGGCCGAATACTGGATTTCCACCGCCGCCGGGACGACGCCCTGGGAGAGCAGTTTTTGCCGTCCTTGTTCCCCCAGTTCCGCCAAAATGGTTCGCAGCTCGTCCAGGTCAAGCCGGTCCAGACTCACCGGGTATGATCGGAAGAAGTCGTACCTGATGTCAGTGTTCAGCATCCCGTATGCAGACAACACGGGTGCCGACGACGGGATGTACACCTTCCCCACCTGCAACTGCCGGGCCACCTCGGAGGCGTGGAGACCCGACGCTCCCCCAAATCCCATCATGCTGAACTCGCGCGGGTCAACGCCGCGTTGCACCGACATCAGCCGGATCCCCTCGGCGATGGTGGTGCACACGACCTTGAACACGCCAAACGCGGCATCCGCGTCTGAGAGATTGAGCGGAGAACCGACGTGGTCAGCGAGCGCCTGCTGGGCCGCTGCGGTGTCCAGGCTGGCTCGACCCCCGAGGAAGTTGCTGGCATCCAGGTAGCCCAGCGCCAAACTCGCATCGGTTACGGTTGGGTTGACGCCGCCCTTGCGATAGCACGCCGGGCCGGGATCCGCGCCGGCGCTGTCCGGGCCTACGTGGAGGATGCCACCTTCATCCACTCTGGCGATGCTGCCGCCGCCGGCGCCCAGGGTGTGGATATCGATCATCGGAGCGGCAATCTTCCAACCGGCCTCGAACTTCTCGTTGGTGATGTGCGGGACACCGTTTTCGATCAGCGAAATATCCGTGCTTGTCCCGCCCATGTCGAAGGCGATGATCTTTGGTTCCGCCAACAGCTGTCCCAGGTACGCAGCGGCGCTGACGCCTCCGGCCGGGCCCGACAGAATGGCGCGCACCGCCATCCGGCGGGAATCGTCGATTGGCGCAACCCCGCCGTTGGACTGCATGATCAGCACGTCCTTCAGTTGCGGGTAAGATTCGAAGCGCTCACCCAAATGGGCAAGATAGCGGCTGAACACCGGACCAACGTAGGAGTTGATCACCGTCGTGCTCAGGCGGTCGAACTCCTTGATTTGAGGGATCACCTCGTGGGAGAGGGAAGTGTAAAGATCAGGGAATCGGCGACGTATTATTTCTCCCGCCTGTTGCTCGTGCGAAGGATTGAGGTACGAGAACAGGAAACAAACCGCCAGCGCTTCGGCTCCCTCTTGAACCAGGTATTCCAGTTGTTGTTCCAGCGATTTGGTGTCCAGCGGGCGGTGAACGACGCCGTTCGCCCTGATCCGTTCCGGGACGTCCACCCGCAGATAGCGGGCAGCCAGCGGTTCCACGGGCGTCATCCGCAGGTTGTACCGGTCTTCTTTCAACCCCTCGCGCATCTCCAGCAGATCGCGGAAACCGTCGGTGGTGATCAGTCCCACCTTGGCGCCTTTCCGCTCCACCAGCGTGTTGGTGGCGACCGTTGAGCCGTGGATCACCAGGTCGGTGTCTCCCAGCATTTGTTCCGGCGACAAACTGTACGCGGCGGCGGCTTCCCGCAGGCCGATCATGACGCCCTGAGAGGGGTCGTCGGGAGTGGTCGGCGTTTTGAAAAAACGAGGCCCCCCGGTTTCGCCGACCACCACGAAGTCTGTGAACGTGCCTCCGACGTCTATCCCGATTTTGTACACCTGGGACCTCCTCGTTTTGCTGGCGGCAACCGTGCCTGACCGGCAGCATCATACGCCATCCAGTTCGCGGGTTCAGCGACTCCGCATTGATTTGTTCCAGGGGACCCGGGCCGGCGCAGCCGTGCCCTGGCTGATGCATGTCGTTTGCCGGGATTCCTACCCACAGATATAATTCTTGGCGTCGATGGTGCCCAACTCGCTCAGGTCGGCCCATAGTGGCCATGATAAGCACCGGTGGCACTTGAGGATGTCCCCAGGATTTTGCACCTGAACTTATGCTGCGTCGCGCGCTGAGTAACGCCCAGGGTTTGCGAATAGCTCATTGTCCGCGGCACGATTCTTGCCAAGGCCGGCCCATGACCAAATAACGGCAAGGGCACAAAGTCCTATGCAGTCGGCGGGGTGGCCGGCCCACCTACCAGACCAAATCAACCAACGATTACCTGATTGGAGTTTTTTCTATGAAGTTCGGCATTATGGCGATGCCCCAGCATCCATCAACCGACTCCGCCACGCAGCGATTCCACGAAACCGTGGAGTTGACGCGGTTGGCTCGGGACGCCGGGTTCAGTTCGATCGCCTGCGGCCAGCATTTCCTTTCGCCGCCGTACCAGAACCTCCAGAGCATCCCGTTGCTGGCCCGGTTGGCCGCCGATTCGGGCGACATGAAGCTGGTGCTTTCCATTCTGCTGCTGCCTCTGTATTCACCCGCTGACGTCGCGGAAACCGTAGCGACGCTGGACGTAATCAGTGACGGTCGCGTGGTGCTGGGCGTCGGCCTTGGATACCGTGACATCGAGTACCAGGCGTTTAACGTAGAGCGGCGGCATCGGGTTGGGCGTTTCCTGGAAAGCCTGGAACTCGTCCGCAGGCTGTGGACCGAGGACGAAGTCACATTCCACGGCAAGCACTTCAATCTGGACAACGCGACCTGTGCTATTCGACCGGTGCAGCAGCCGCATCCGCCAATGTGGGTCGCGGCCAACTTTGACACTGTGGTCCGCAGAGCCGGTGAACTCGGCTTGCCCTGGTTCGTCAATCCCCACGCCACCCTGGCAACCCTGGAAAGGCAGACGGCGATCTACAAGGAGGGCCTGGCTGCCGGTGGACAAGAGATGCCCGCCGAGATGCCCATAATCAAGGAGATGCACATCGCGCCGACCCATGAAGAGGCGGTCCGGAACGCGCAGCCCTATATGGAAGCCAAGTATCAGGCCTACGCCGACTGGGGCCAGGACAAAGCCCTGCCCGGCGAGGAGGACTTCCGGATTCCATTCGAAGAACTGGCCCGCGACCGGTTCATCCTCGGCAGCGGGGAAGAGGTAATCCAGCAGATCGAAGACCACCACCAGCGTGTGGGCGCGAACCACTTCATGTTCCGGATCTGGTATCCGGGCATGGATGCCCGCATGGCGATGCGTGTTGTGGAACAGATGGGCGACACGGTCATTCCGTACTTCGAAAGCCGGTACGGCGCCGAGAACTGACCCCTGCGGTTGACTGGGCCAACTGACCGTCCATATACTGCTACGGGCCCAAACTCGGCGACAAGGTTGTATGCCTGCAAGATTCGACGGGTTTCGGCCGGATGCCGATGAGCAATAAAAAAATTGTCGTAGTCGGTGGCGGTACGGGCAACCATACCACCCTGACTGGACTGCGTTCCCGTGAATGCGATGTCACGGCGATAGTCGCGATGAGCGACAGCGGAGGCAGCAGCGGTCGCCTTCGCGACGAGATGGGCCACCTGCCGCCCGGGGACCTGCGCCGCTGTTTGATGGCCCTGGCTTCCGACTCCGCTGAATCCAACTTGATGCGGCGGCTTTTCGACTATCGTTTTTCCACCGGCGACGGGCTGAACGGCCACAGTTTCGGAAACCTGCTCCTGGCCGCCCTCACCGAAGTCACGGGAGACACGATCACCGCAATTGATGAGGCGGCGCGAATTCTCGGGATCCGAGGCACGGTGCTGCCGGTCACCTTGACGCGGTCTACCCTGTGCGCCCGGCTGGTTGATGGCTCGGAGTTGACCGGAGAGTCAGCCATCGACCTGAGAAATGACCGCCTCGACGTCGCCATCGATTACATCCATTTGGACCCAAAGGCGTACGTGTACCCGCCCGTTCTGGACGCAATCGCGGAGGCCGACGCCATCATACTGGGCCCCGGCGACATATACACCAGCGTGTTGCCAAATCTGTTGGTTGAGGACGTCGCGCAGGCGATCAACGATTCCGATGCCATCAAGATCCACGTTTGCAACCTGATGACCAAGCCCAACGAGAGCGCGGGGTTCCGCACCTCCGATTTCCTCGCCCTCCTGATGGAATACCTGGGAACCAGCCAACCCCTGGATTTCCTGCTAATCAACAACACGCCGGCGCCCCCGAGGTTGTTGGAACGCTACGCCGCAGAAGGCCAACATCCGGTGGCTGTCGACGAGCCGGCCTCTCTGACCATGGTCGGGCGAATAGTGCAGAGACCGCTGATGGCGCCCGGAGTTTTCATCCGCCACAACCCGACCGCATTGGCGGCGGCGATCATGGATCTCGTCGACGCCGCGGGCGGAACACGCCGGGAGACGGCAACTGCGCCATTGGTTTTCGACTGCGACGACCTCGGCGACGTGCTGGTGCCGCAAGAAACCATGACCGTTGGCAGCGCGAACGCTGACGGTGACTGATCCCCCGGTGACATAGGAATGTGCGGTATCGTAGGATACGTGGGCGACCGTCCCGCGTGGCCCATCGTCGTCGAGGGTCTGCGGCGCCTGGAGTATCGAGGATACGATAGCGCCGGCGTTGCGGTGCTGGGCACCGAATCCGGGCTGCAGTTGCGGAAGACTGTGGGTCGGGTTGTGGGGTTGCTCCACGACGCGAGTTGCCCGGCTCCTGACGGATCAGCCGGCCTCGGTCACACCCGTTGGGCTACCCACGGCCGACCGTCGGAGGCCAACGCGCATCCGCACACCGATTGCACCGGTCAAATTGCAATTGCTCATAACGGGATCGTCGAAAATCACGTCGCCCTCAGGGCTGAACTGAAGCGAATCGGCCACAGGTTCAAGTCTGAAACCGACACGGAAGTCATTGCGCATCTGATTGAGGATGCCATGAACGACGGCCTTGGGCTGCCCGCCGCCATGCTGCACATCAGTGGGCGAGTGCAGGGCCCCCAGGCGATAGTGGCGGTGCATGACGGCGACCCTGACAGCCTGTGCGCCCTGAAACTCGGGAACGCCGGTGGCGTCGCCGTCGCTCACCATGACGGTCAGGGGATCGTGTCCAGCGACTTGCCGGCGCTGTTGCCCATCGTGGGCCGCCGTGGCCACTTGCCGGTGGGTTTTTTGGAGGATGGAGAAGTTGCGGTCGTTACTCGGCAGGGGATCTCCTTCCTGGATCGCCATGGTCGGCGCATCGATAAACCCATGCTGCACGTCAATCTGGATGACGTCCTGGTGGAGCGCGGCGGGTTCCGTCATTTCATGCTCAAGGAAATCATGGAGCAGCCCCAGGCCGTTACCGCCGCTCTCCGGGATCGCGTGGACTTTGCCCGAGGCCTGGTGACTCTGCCCGACCTCGCCATCGCTGATCGCGAGTTGTCCGAAGTGAAGCGAGTGGTCTTGATCGGGTGCGGCACGAGCCTGAACGCCGCGCACGTGGGCCGACACCTGGTGGAGCGGCTAGCCGGCGTGCCCGCCGAGGCGGAATCCGCGTCCGAGTTTCGCTATCGTGAACCATTCCTGGATCCGTCGACGCTGGTCGTGGCCATCGGCCAATCCGGCGAAACTGCCGACACGGTGGCCGCGATGGAAGCGGTCCGTTACAGCGGGGCCCGACTAGTGACCATATGCAACGCGCCGAACAGCCAGGCCACCCGGTTGGCGGATCATGCGCTGCTCATGGGCTGCGGGGTGGAGGTGGGCGTCGCCAGCACCAAGACTTTCCTGTCATCGCTGACGCTGCTGAATCTGCTGGCGATCCGATTGGGCACGGCCCGTAGCCACCTGAATTCAGGAATGTCGCGCGATTTGGTTGAGGGACTGGCGAGGCTGCCCGGGAACGTTGCCGACGCTCTGGATGCCGCCCCTGAGGTGGAGCGCCTGGCGCGACACTACTACGGCCAGAGCAACTTTTTGTACCTCGGGCGGGGCATCAACGCCCCCGTTGCGACTGAAGGGGCGCTCAAACTCAAAGAGGTCAGCTACATCCATGCCGAGGCCTACGCCGCCGGCGAAATGAAGCATGGCCCCATCGCCCTCATCGATCACGCGATGCCGACGCTGGCCCTCGCTCCCGGCGACGACCTTTACGACAAAATAGCCAACAACGTACAGGAAGTGAAGGCCAGGGACGGAGACGTGTTGGCGGTCCTCACCCGGGGCGATGATCGTATTTCGCAATTGGTGGATCATGCGATGTTTATCCCGGAAACGCCTCCAAACCTGACGCCACTGATCGCCACGATCCCGCTGCAGTTGTTTGCCTACCATATCGCCGTTCGACGGGGTTGTGACGTTGACCAACCCCGGAACCTGGCAAAGTCCGTAACCGTCGAATAATCGACACTCGTACGCCACGGGAGCGGGTGTGCATACCGAACCCCCGCTGTCCTGGCCGCCTCTGGTCTGGCATGGACTGATCCGACGCTGAAAGGCGGCCGTCTATCGAACACATTGTGCTCAAAGCTTTCTAGCCGATCCCGAAGAGTGAGCACACCCGGAACGGTGCGAAGCAACTCCGGCGATGCCCCGGATGTCCACCCGTTCTTTGGTGGGTAAGACCCTGCCTGCCAATGACTGCACGATCGATGATCCCTTGCCAGCCAGCTGCGACGTTTGGCTGCGAGAATCCACCAGGGAGGGGTTTGGCAGAATGTTCCCGAGGGGATGGAGCAGGGCAACCCGGAGATCGGAGGAAGTGCTGGTGGGCTGTAGCTACCACTACAGTAGCGCGAGCCGGGATTCCTGGCCGAGGCTCCACAAGGAGCTACAGACCGAATCGCGCGGCTCCTTGCCCACCTCGAAATGCGCGCGGACCTCGGTCGCAAGGCAAAAGACTTGGTTCACGACCATTTCATCCTGGCGCGCCTGCTGTATGATTACATGGTTGCGGTTCGTCGGGCCCGAACCTTCGCCTGATCGACCGCGCAACTCGCTGGCGCCACACGGCGCCGGGTCGAGGAATGGGACAACATGCCACGCACCACATTGCTCGTGATGATCGACGGGTTGGACCCGGAATACCTGGCCGCATGTCCAGCGCCCAATCTGCAGCGCTTTGCCCGCGACGGGTTCCACGTGACCGGCGGCGGCATGATGCCCAGCGTGACCAACGTCAACAATACGACCATGGTCACCGGGCACTATCCTGCCCAGCACGGCATCGTCTCCAACTACTGGTTGGATCGGCAAGCGGGGATCGAAGAGTACGTCGAGTCGGGCAAGTTCATCTGTGCCGAGACCATATTCGCCCATTGCCGCCGGCGCGGCGGACGGTCGTTGCTCGCCGCATCCAAGGACAAGCTGAGGCGCCTGCTGGGCGACGACACTGATCTCGCGTTCTCGTCCGAAAGCCCAACTGCCGATGCCGTGACCGCCGCCGGCGACCCGCCTGACATCTATTCCCTCGAGGTCAATGGCTGGACCATCAACGCTGCCCGGTCCGCGTTGAAAGCGCAGCATTACGACCTTGCGTTCATTGCCACCACCGACTATGCGATGCACGCTCACGGACCGGAACATCCGGAATCGCGCCGGCACATTTCAATCCTCGATGAAGCGCTGGGGCGGTTGGTAGATGAGGTTCCCGATGTGCAGTTGCTGATCACCGCGGACCACGGCATGTCGGACAAGCGGCGCATGCTCAACCTGCCGGCCGTGTTGCGAAAGCACGGCATCGCCGCTCGGGCCGTGCCGATCATCAAGGATCTCTATGTGGTGCATCACTCGAATCTCGGAGGGTGCATCTACCTGCACCTCGACGATTCGGCTGCCATCGGCGACGCGTTGGGCATCCTGCGGCAAACCGAAGGCATCGAGGAGGCGCTACCCAGGGCCGAAGCGGCCGAGCGTTTTGTCCTGATGGAAGAGCGCATCGGAGATATCGTTGTCACCGGCGCGGCTGACGTTGTGTTCGGTGACCCCACTGAGGTTACCCTGCCGGCGGGCCTGCGCTCTCACGGGTCTGCCCACGAGCAGCAGGTGCCGATAGTCGGTTACGGCGGGGACTTCGGCGGTTTTGAGTTTCGTGAGAACCGGGACCTGGGCCGGTACGTATCAGAACGCGTCCTCGGCTGACGGCAGCGAAGAACTCGAGGAGGAACCCTTGACTACGGTGGAAGTGCGGGCCCCGGCCACGACTGCCAATCTCGGCCCCGGTTACGATTGCCTGGGCATGGCCCTGGATTTGTGGAACACGCTGACCGTGGAGGTTCTCCCGGCCGGCTCCGAACCGGCGGTGGTTGTTTCAGGCGAGGGCGCCGGTGAATTGGACGTCGACACCCAGAATTTGACCTACCGGGCCATGGAGTTTCTGTTCAACGAAGCCGACGTCCCGATCCCTCCCCTGTCGCTGCGATGCGAAAACACGATACCACTCAGCCGGGGCATGGGCAGCAGCGCCGCGGCAATTTCCGGTGGCCTGGTGGCGGCCAACCGGCTGCTCGACGACGCCTTCGGCCATGATGATCTGCTGGAAAT
Source organism: SAR202 cluster bacterium bin87 (assembly GCA_002238825.1). GTDB lineage: Bacteria > Chloroflexota > Dehalococcoidia > Lucifugimonadales > UBA3495 > Bin87. The sequence goes on from MPNC01000001.1 coordinate 648,960, forward strand.
GGCCGCAACCATCGAAGGCCATCCCGACAACGTTGCTGCCGCCATCCACGGAGGCATGCGGTTGGTGGTGCTGGAAGACAACCGCTTGTACACGGCGCCCATTCGCGTTCCGGAAGACATGCAGGCGGTTCTATTCATCCCTGACCGGCGGATTGCCACCGCGGACGCCAGGCGCGTATTGCCGGGTCAAATTTCCGTCGCCGACGCGGTGTACAATATGAGCCGGACCGCCTTGCTCGTGGCGAGCATGGAATCGGAGCACCCGGAATACCTCAACATTGCCACCCAGGATCGTCTGCACCAACCCTACAGGCAAACTATCTTCCCGCAAATGAAGGTGATTTTTGCTGCCGCCCAGGCGGCCGGCGCGTTCGGCGTCTTCCTGTCCGGAAGTGGAAGCACAATCCTGGCCTTCGCCCGTGATCGAGCCATGACCGTCGCCTACGAAATGTTCGACGCCGCTCGACTCGCTGGGGTCGAAGGGCGCGTGGAAGTGACGCAGCCCACGACTCTTGGGGCGCACGTGGCGACCCCTGTCCAGGATGACTAGGGGAGACCGGCGTCATCCAACCGATCGGCTTGTTGGTCCATGGGGGTACCGCCACACCCAGGCCGTCCATGCAACTCTGATGTCGCTTTACGTTCACAAATACGGCGGCAGTTCCGTCGCCGACGCAGCAAAGATCGTCAACGTCGCGCGTCGTATCGCCGCGGTGCATGACCAGGGTCACCAGATTGTCACGGTGGTTTCGGCGATGGGCGACACCACCGATGAGTTGATCGATCTGGCGCGCACCGTGTCCAGCGAACCAGACCCCCGAGAGTTGGATTTCCTGCTGTCCACGGGAGAGTTGGTATCGATCACATTGCTGTCCATGGCGTTGCGCAGTCTTGGCTATGACGCCATCAGCCTGAGCGGGCCGCAGGCAGGAATCAGAACGGACAACTCGTACGGCCGGGCACGCATTAGTCAAGTTGACCCGGATCGAGTTCGGCGCGAGCTGGATGCGGGCCGGCTCGTCATAGTAGCCGGTTTCCAGGGTCTAACCCCCGACGACGACATCACCACCCTCGGCCGAGGAGGTTCCGATACGACTGCGGTCGCCCTGGCCGCCGCTCTGCGGGCCGACCGCTGCGACATATACACGGACGTCGAGGGGATCTATACCGCTGATCCCAGGGTAGTTCGCAAAGCCGCGAAAATGCCCGAAGTGGGCTACGAAGAGATGCTGGAACTGGCCGCCGCGGGAGCCAAGATGCACCCCAGGTCCATCGAACTGGGGGCGGTTTATAATGTTCCAATCTACGTGGCGTCGAGTTTCGTCGACGCGCCCGGGACACTCATACATCAGGCATCGGACGACAAGCAGATGGAAGACCGGATCAAGGTTACTGGTATCGCGTACCAAACCAATGTTGCCAAGGTGACGGTGTGCGGAGTCGCTGACAAACCCGGCGTGGCGGCGGCGTTGTTCGAACCACTGTCCGCCGCCGGCATCAGCGTGGACACCATCGTCCAGAACACCAGCGCGGACCGGATGACCACGGACATTAGCTTCACCGTCACCACCGACGACCTGCCACGCGCCCTGCGTGTCATTGAACCCCTGGAAACCACTCTGGTGGATGGCCAGGTTATCAGCGATCCGACCCTGGCATCGGTGAGCGTCGTCGGATCGGGTATGCAAAACACCCCGGGTTACGCATCGAGGATGTTTCGCATCCTGGCGGATGGCGGAATCAACATCGACATGATCACGACGTCGGAAATCCGCATCTCTTGCATCATCGGTCGCGAGCAGGCGCAGGAAGCGGTCCGTTTGCTGCACCAGGGCTTTGAACTGGACAAATCCCATTAGGTGGTCTCGGGCCGGACGGTGATGTCCGCTTGCTACCTGTCCGTCATCATTCCGGCCTACAACGAGGAGCGCCGACTTCCCGAGACGCTTGAAGCCGTCTGCGGCTACCTCGCCACGAAGGCGTACGGGTGGGAGATCATAGTCGCCGACGACGGGAGTGACGACACAACCGGCGACGTCGTGGTCCGCGTGGCGCAAGACGAGGCGCGCGTCCGGCTGCTCACCCTGCCGCATCGGGGCAAGGGATGGGCCGTCAAGAACGGGATGCTCGCGGCCCATGGCGAATACCGCTTCCTGTGCGACGCCGACCTTTCCATGCCCATCGCTTTGTTGGACCGGCTTCTCCCCGGACACGATGCGCCGGCGGAGATCACCATCGGGTCGAGGGAGGCCCCTGGCTCCCGGCGCTTCGGCGAACCTCGACGACGATGGCTGATGGGGAGGGTATTCAACGCCATGACGCGGATTCTGGCCACGCCGGGCATCGCCGACACCCAATGCGGGTTCAAGGTATTCCACGCTACCGCCGCCGAGACTCTCTTCGCCTTGCAGACATTGGACGGCTTCGCGTTCGACGCCGAGATCCTGTTTCTCGCCCGCCGACGCGGGTTCCGCGTAGCCGAGGTCGGGATTGACTGGCATTACCGGGCCGAGAGCAAAGTGCGACCGGTACGCGACGGATGGCGCACTTTTCGCGACCTGATTATTGTTCGCTATCGGTCGCTAACCGGCCGCTACGATCCGTGATCGCATGACATAAAAGGCGCTAGGTCAAGGGCAAAATAGACCGGTACGACAAATCGTCAAAATCGGCTGTCGTTATAGGTTGATGATATGCCCCAAGTGGGTGTAATCGTATATTGAAACATCGTTAATGGTCTGGGCTGGGCAGTCGATAGGTGGTAGAGGTCAATAATGGTGAATAAGATGTCTGATGCGCTAGAGCGCGCGCCCGTAGGCGATCCAACGGACAGCCGCGCCAGGATACAACTGGGAAAAGAAGCGATCCGTTGCGCGCTGAACGGGGAATGGGAGCAGGCCGTCGCGGTAAATCGGCAAATCCTGCACCTCTGTCCCACCAACTGTGAAGCCTCCAACCGGTTGGCAAAAGCCCTGATGGAGCTTGGACATTTTGCCGAGGCCCGTCATACCCTCGAGCAGCTCCGCCTGCATTCACCTTCCAACGTAATCGCCCGCAAGAATCTCGCGCGGCTCGATCAGCTCGAAAGCCGCCCCGGTGAAGGCCGCTCGCAATCGGCGGTTCCGGGAAAATCTCCGGGCATGTTCATCGCCGAGAGTGGTAAATCATGCACCACAACCTTGTGCCGACAGCCGGTCGCGTTGGAAACCACCTCAGTCAGCGCCGGTGACGTCGTGGCGTTGGACGTCCGGAATGACGGGATTTCCGTCAATACCCTGGACGGGCAATACCTGGGCACGCTACAACGGCGATTGGGGCGGCGTGTCAACAAGCTGATGGCTGGGGGAAACCGCTACGAGGCTGCCGTGGTCGGAATCGAGGCGGACGGCCTATCGGTCATTCTTCGCGAAATTGGCCAGGCTCCCGCTTTGCGTCACGTGGTCTCATTTCCGGCGCAGGTGAGCGAACCACATCGGTCGTACACGGTGGCAGAACCTGATGAGTTCATGCCGCCGGTCAACGAAGATCCGGAACAGGCTCCGGCGGACACGGCTGACCCGGATGAATCCGTAGACGGTACCGAAACCGCGGCAATGGATATGCCCGACGACACATCCGTCGAGTCGGTGGGGATCGATGAGATACCCACCCTGGACACCGACGACGATTCCCCGTCCTGGTCGCCGGTGACGCCGCCCTCGGACGACGAAGAGGATTGGGACTAACCGCGCGATACCCGGTGCCGCGCGGTTACGCCTGCCCAGCTCCGCGAGCGCGCGAATCCAGGCTTACCGCAAGACTGGACCGGAACGGGCGCACCCGGTTGTCCTGGTGCGGCACACCCATGGGAACCACGAATACCGCCTCCTGTCCGGCCGAATGAGGCCCGAAAAACTCAACAACGGAATCATCGTAGAAGGTCAGTCCAGTGGCTCCCAGCCCGAGCGCGTGCGAAGCGAGATAGACCCGCCCGCCGATGATGCCGGCTACCGTCTGCGCCATCCGATAACCCCGGGTCCCGAATTCACGCTCGATCAACGGCAGGTCCGCAGTGATGAATGCAACAGCCGCGGCGTCCGCCGGCAACGCCTGTTCGAAACCGAGGTGTCCGGCCGTTTCCCGGAAGTCTCCTTCCCTGAGCAGCCGCAGGCCGTTGTAGAAGCGGTTGTAATAATAGGCTCCGGGATTTAGGCCGGTCACGGCGTTCACAATCAGGTAGACGCTCAGGTATGGCGAGAACCCATCCGCCAGGTGCGGCGCATTGACCGCGTTTCCAGCAGCATCGATGATGGAGCGGAAATCCTCCCACGACATCACTTCGGTCGCAAACCGCCGGGTCGAACCGCGGGAACGGATGCAATCGCCCAACGATTGTGCTGGGCGCAACGCCAGATCCAAGTCGCCATCAAAGCTTCCGTCCAACCCCGAACGCAGCGGGCGAAAATGCTCGCCGGTGCCGTCGAGTTCCTCTTTGTCGCTGCTGCGGGCGTTTTCGCCGGGTCCATTCCAGATCGCAACGTCTCCCCCGGTCCGCAGCCATGAAGCCAGGTGGACTTCTCGCGACAGCGGGTAGTCCAGTGCCCCGGCCGCGAGGTCGTTGCTTTCCTGGGGCAGCATTCCTGGAACGTCACCCGAACCGGGGTTGAGCATTCCGTCGGGACTGCCCACCGTCGCCAGCAGGGAGGGCGCTTCATCAATCCCATCGATTCCCAGGTAGCCTGTGAGCGACCGGTCCACGAACCCAAACTTGAGGCCCACCGGGGCTCCGGCAGCGTTGCCGGCCGCCGTGAGGTTGGCGGCGATGGTTCCCAAATCCCAATAGCAGTACCGGTAGCCGCGCTCACGGTATTTCCAGGCGCTCCGCCAGAATACCGTGGTGAACACCAGGGTCGCCGGATACGCGGCATGGTCCTGGGCCGCCGCGCCGACCCAGCGCCGCAGGTCACCGTTCCGCAGGCGCGCCAGGGTGAAATCCAGCGGGTTGAAGTGGTAAACCCCGGCGCGCAGGCCGTCCAGATCACCGCAAACTACGTAGATTTCGGTCGGATAAAGCGCGCCCGCAGACGCCGCCGCCCGGTAGTGCACCTCGCCGTCCCGCAGATTTCGGCGCCTGATCACGGCAGCCGCGTGGTATAGCAACTCGGCCAGGGTTTGCAAGGTCACCGGGCCATCGCCGGTGGCGTTCTGGCCGGCTCCACGGATGGATTGCAGGGTCGACATCGCGAGGCCTGAAGACGACGCAACGTCCGGCAGCGGAATTGCGCGCAGCTCGGCATACGTCTTGTACAGTGGCGGTTTGTTGCTCAGGTTGATGTACTGGAGCTTGGTCGCCTCGTTGAACGAAGCTGCCACGCCTGCGCCATCGGTTGTCTGGTTGGTAACCATATGTTGTGATCCTGCTCGGGTAGGGTCAGGCCGGTCAAACGGAACGCGACCGGTAGATTTCCACCGCCGCGGCCTCGATGACTGAACCCTTGATTGGCGGACGCGGTTTGTGAACTCGGACGCGGACCGCATCGATTTGGGGGTGTTCGCCTAGAACCCTGCTGACGATGGCTCCGGCGGCCGACTCCAGCAGGTTACGTGGTTCGCCTTCCATTACCGCTTTTACCGCCCGGTACAGATCTGCGTAGCTCACCGTGTCTTCCAAACGGTCGGAGGCCGCCGGGACGCTCAGATCCAGTTCCGCCTGCAGGTCCACAACGAACTGCTGTCCCAGGCTCCGTTCTTCAGGGTTCACTCCGTGGAACCCGTAGAACTGGAGGCCATTCAGGACTATACGGTCTGGAGACATAACGTGAGCGAGTCGGTCTTTGCGCCGCCAACGGCGCTACGGCTGGGTTGGCCGACAGCCTTTCGCGCCGGGTCCAACATCGCAAACGCTGAAACCTGGCCGGGGTTGGACCCCGGACGCTTCGCGTCCTTCAGGCTCCGCGATCAATTGGACCGGGCCTCTATGGCAGTGGCCTGCGCCAACAGGTTCTGGGCGCGTTTCACCACCGGCACGTCGACCATGCGCCCGTCGATCGACAGCGAACCTCTACCCGCCGCCTCGGCTTCGTCCCATGCGTCCACGACACGGCGAGCGTAGGCCACGTCTTCAGCGCTGGGGGAAAACGTCTCGTTGATGGTATCAATCTGCGCCGGATGGATGGCGAACTTCCCGGTGTAGCCCATCCGCCGCGCCGCGCTTGCGTCGGTCCTCAGCCCCTCGGGATCGCGGAACCCCACGAACGGGCCGTCCAGTCCGGCGACCCCAGCAGCCCGCGCCGCCACGGCCACCGCCGAACGAGCGAAATAACATTCCTCGCCGAAGTCGCTGCGGACTACCCCCATGTCGTTGGTGTAATCTTCGCCTCCGAACGCAAGCCCTACGATCCGCTGGGAAGCCCGCGCCATTTCGTACACGTGGACGATGGCCATCGCGGTTTCGATCCAGGGGATGACCCTGATGCTTCCCGGCTCGATTCCCGCTTTCGCTTCCAACGGCGCGAGCAATTGGTCAATCTGCTGCATATCCCAGGCCGTGTTGCCTTTGCCGATGCTGATTCCGGCCAGGTTCGGCGACACGACCGCAGCCAATTCAGCCGCAGCCAGCCCGGTTTCCAGCGCATTGACCCGCACCATGACCCGTTTGCCGGCGTCGGTCAGGCGGGGAACCCATTCGGTTGCCAATTCGCATGCGGCGGACTTCTCGCCGGGCGGCACCGAGTCCTCCAGATCCACCATGATGATGTCGGCGCCAAATCCCAACGCCCGCTCCAGCATGTTGGAGCGATTTCCGGGTACAAAAACGATGCTGCGGAGCAACTGCACTGGATTAAACCTCTTTCGAACCTGCGTGTTTAGGTAGCGTTGTAAATCTCGGTATTTGGGCCGGTCCGGCGGCGTCACGCCGCCGGCCATCAGGCGAATGGACCGGGCGTGTGGTTTGGGATCAGAAATCGCCCCAAGAGTAGCCAGACTTGACATCGACCTTGAGCGTTACGTCCAGCTCCATCGCGGCCGGCATTTCGTCCATCACCAACTCCGTCATCACGTCCATTTCGTCGTCCGGCACTTCGAACACCAACTCGTCGTGCACCTGCAAGATCATGCTGGAGCGCATCTGCTCGTTGATCATGCGGGCCCGGACGTTGATCATGGCTATCTTCATGATGTCGGCCGCGGTGCCCTGGATCGGCATGTTGATCGCCATGCGCTCTGCGGCAGCACGGCTGTTGTGATTCGTGGACTGGATGTCCGGCAAATACCGACGGCGCCCCAGCAGCGTCTCCGCGTACATCACATTCCGGGTCCGCTCTTTCACGGATTCCAGGTAACCGTTGATGCCCGGGTAACGCGAAAGGTAGGTGTCGATGAAATGCCTACCCTCTTCGCGACTGAACCCGGTTTGCTGGGAAATGCCGTAAGGACCCAAACCGTAAATCACGCCGAAATTGAGCACCTTGGCGATCCGCCGCTGGTCCGCGTCCACATCATTGATGGGCACGTTGAACATCTGGCTCGCGGTTGCGGCGTGGATGTCCTCCCCCCGGCGGAAGGCGTCCAGCAACGACGGATCCTGCGACATGTGCGCCAGCACCCGCAGCTCGATCTGCGAATAGTCGGCGGAGAGCAACTGGCAACCCGCATCGGCCACGAAGGCCCGGCGAACCTGCCGGCCCATTTCGGTGCGGACCGGTATGTTCTGCAGGTTCGGATCGCTGCTGCTGACCCGGCCCGTTGCCGAACCGGTCTGATGATATGAGGTGTGGATCCTTCCAGTCGACGGGTTCACCATCTCGGGGAGGGCGTCGACATAGGTCGACTTCAGCTTGGACACTTGCCGGTAATCCAGGATCTTGTCCACCGCCGGATGCAGGCCTTTCAAGGATTCCAGCGCGTTGGCGTCGGTGGAATAGCCGGACCGCGTCCGACGCGATTTGGGCAAACCCAACTCTCCAAACAACAGATCGCTCAGTTGCTTGGGCGAGTTGATGTTGACGCTGTGGCCGATGGACTGGAACAGTTCCGCCTGAATTTGCTCTAGTTGTTCGTGCAGGTCCCGCGACATTTCGTGGAGGATACCTGCATCCAACCGGACGCCCGATCGCTGCATTTCGACCAGCACCGGCACCAGCGGCAACTCTACGTTGGCGAACATATCGCCCAGCCCCTGGGCCTCCAGCGGAGCCTCAAAATGCCGGCGCAGACGCAAGGTGCAGTCGGCATCGGCCGCCGCGTACGGCGCTCCGTCGGTGATCTCGACCTCGTTGAACGTTCGCTGCCGGGCTCCCTTGCCAATCAGGTCGGTGATTTCGGTCATTTCCCGGCCCAAAATCGACAGGGCCAGCGGTTTCAATCCCAACCGGCTGTTACCCAAAAGATGCGCCGCGATCATGGTGTCGTGGTCTACCACCCGGTACGGGTCAACGCCATAGTTGCTCAGCAGGGTCAGATCGTAGTTGGCGTTGTGCGCCGACCGTTTCAGGCCCTCGGCGGTGAACAGCGGGCGAACCGCAGCCATCACTTCGGCCAGGGGCAATTGCTGGCCGGACCGGTGCCCAACCGGCAAGTACCAGGCGGTCCCATCGTCAACTGCGAAGCTGAGGCCGGCCAACTCGGCTGCCATGGGATCGGTGCTGCTGGACTCGGTGTCAAACGCAAAGGACCCGGCCTCCCGGATGGCGGCGATCATCGCATCGAGGTCTTCCCGGCTGTCCACGATGCGGTAATCGTAGACCGTCGACTCTTCCCCCTCGCCCGCGGCGTGGACCGGCGGCCGTTCCGGGGTTTCCGACGCGGTCGCCCACGGCGCGTCCGGCGAGGGCACGCGTCCTACGATGCTGTGGAACTCCAGGGTGGTCATCAGCGCGACCACCTCGGATCGCTCGTAGTCGCCGAACCTGCAGGCTTCCAGGTCGAGGGTGGTCGGAACGTCGCATTTTATGGTGGTCAAAAAGCGATACTCGAAAGCTGCTTCGCGGTTTGCCGCCAGGTTGTTGTGCACCCGCTTCTGGGAAATCTCCTCGAGGTGTTCGTAGATGCCCTCAAGCGTGCTGTAATTGCTCAGCAGGGTGGTGGCCGTCTTGTCCCCGACCCCGGGCACTCCGGGTATGTTGTCAGACTTGTCGCCAACCAGGGCTTTGTAATCCGGCTGTTGTTCTGCAGTAAGTCCGCCGTATCTCTCGGCCAGTTCGTCTTCGTCCACAATCCGCCGGTCCCGCTCGCTGCTGGCGAGGTCCACGCGGACCAACGGCGAAATGAGCTGGAAGGTATCCCGGTCTCCGGTGAGGATCACCGTGGGAACGTGGGCTGCCTCGGCCTGGCGACACAGCGTACCGATGATGTCGTCCGCCTCGTAACCGGGCAATTCGTAAATAGGCACGGAGAACGTCGCCATCAGCTCTTTCACCCGATCAAACTGGCCGCGGAGTTCCGGCGGAGTCGGGGGGCGCTGGGCCTTGTATTCGGGAAAGCGCACGTGCCTGAAGGTAGGGCTCGGGTTGTCGAACGCCACCGCGACGTGGCTCGGTTGCCATTCGTTCAGCGCCCGGATGAAAACGCTGGCGAACCCGTAGATGCCGGTTACATCCTCTCCGGAAGTCGACACGGTGAGATTGCGGCTGGCGCTGATTGCCCGGAACGAACGATGCACCATCGCGTGTCCATCGATCAACAGCAGCATTGGAGACTTCTCATCGCTGGCGGCGAAGGTCATCGGCATCGACATCTGGTTGGCGCTGGACATGTGGGGTCTCCGTGCGCGGATCAGCCGGCCGCAAGGACTGGTCATCGACCGTTGCCGCATTATACATGAGGCAATGGCCAGGAGCGCCTGAGGCCTATGCTACAATGCCCGCGTTATGCCCGTTTACGAATATCGATGCAACCGGTGCAACACGCGGCAATCCCGCCTTGTGTTCAGTTGGACCCCGGCCGATTCGTTGACCTGCAATGGGTGCGACGGGGCCGACCTGACCCGATTGGTTTCCGGTTTCTCGTTCCACCGCTCCTGGGGAGACAGTCTCAACTGGATGCCCGACAATGCTGCCGGGGACCTGGACAACAGCCATATTGGCAGTATAGACAGCCATATGGGCCGCATGGGCAATGCCATGGGCGGCGAAGTCACTCCGGACTTCCATGAACACCGGCATGAGATCACTCATCCCGATGCCTGAGCAGCATTCGATCTCTTCGTGAACCGCCGGGTAGACTTAGCTACGGTCCGCCACGATTAGCATGCCGATCTACGAATACCGTTGCCAACAGTGCCGGCAAATCTCCGCGATTTTCGTGCGCTCGATCAACTCCCCATTGGCGCCGGCATGTCGTTCCTGCGGCAGCGAAGACGTGGAGCGCCGCATGTCCACCTTCGCGATGGGTAAAACCACCAGCGACGTACACGGCGCAACCCCAATGGACAGCAGCGCGCGGGACTACTACAGCGACCCCCGCAACATAGGCCGACACGTCGAGGAGTCGTTCACGCGTCACGGCGTTGACATGCCGGACTCTGTCCGTGAATCGATTGATTCCGCCCGCAGCGGCGAGGCGCCCAAAGGAATGGACTTGTGACCGAGCAGGAACGCAATTCGCCCCCCGACCTGTTGTCGACGCTGGTCGCCTGCCTCGACGGCATCGTGGCCTCCGACCCGCTTCCAGAAGGATTGATGCGCGGGGAAATCGGCTGGCTGGGCGGTGACTTCAGCAACCCGGATCGGGTATCCACCGCGCCTTATGCGGTCGCGAGTCGAAGCCAGGCGCTGGAGATGGCGGCTGCCGCCAGTGGCCTGCTGCACGTCCTCGAGGCGACCCAGGCAATTCCGGCCGATGGCGCGCTGCAATTGCGGCGAGCTCTGGATGATGCCGTCGCCCGCATCGGCGCCACGATGCGACGAGAACAGGCTGACCGTATACGCGGCCTTTACGTGATCATCGACCCCGAAGTGACCGGCGGTCGTGACCCCCTGGAAATCGCCCGGGCGGCCGTAAACGGCGGGGCCCGCATGCTGCAGCTGCGGGACAAGCTGCGGGACAAAGGCGAGCAGTTACCCCTGGGCCTCGCATTGCGAGACCTGTGCGCCGCCAACGATGCTCTGCTGATCATCAACGATCACGCAGATCTGGCTGCCGCATTGGGCCCGGAGCATGTTGGGTTGCATGTAGGTCAAACCGATTTGCCCGTGGCCGAGGCAAGGAAAATCCTGGGGCCGGGCCAGGTTCTGGGCCGGTCCAATCGCGAGATTGACCTGATAATCGAGTCTCAGGAGATGGGCGCGGACCACGTCGCCTTTGGCGCGATGTACGTCACGACCACCAAGCAGGTCACTCGCGCGCCGCAGGGGCCGGAACGCCTGAAGCGGGCCCGCGCCGCCGCGAGCGTGCCGTTGGTCGCCATTGGTGGAATTACGGCGGGGAACGTCGCCCCGGTAGTGGAAGCCGGCGCAGACGCGATCTGTGTCACCGCGGCCGTCGGAAGTGCCCCCGAACCCGAAGCCGCGGCGGCGGCATTGACAGATGCTATTCGCGCCGCCGGCGGTCGAGTCTGACCGGATACGTTATGCCCACTCGTTATGGCCCCCATCTGAGCGCACTGTCTGCCAAGGCGGTCGAAGAACTGACGGCCCGACATCGCGCTCGGGAACAGGCCTTGGGGGTATCCCGGCAGGTGATCCGGAACTCCGCCAATGCTATCCGCGCCGTGCACCGGAACGATTTCGACGAAGCGCGCCGGCTCATCGCGGAGGCGGGAGCCCGACTGGCCGAAACCCGGGGTATCCGTACCGACAACCCGGAGATTTACTACGCCGGGTTTTTGTCGGACGCGCGCAAGGAGTTCACCGAGGCTAACATAACGTTGGCCGTGATTTCCGAAGCGGAAATACCGGATGCCGAATCGCTCGACATGGACCCGCCGGCATACCTGAACGGCATGGCCGAGGTAATCGGCGAACTGCGCCGCTACATTCTCGATGCCCTTCGCCGCGACGATACGTCACGGTGCGAAGAGCTGATGGAATTGATGGACGAGATTTACGGCATACTCGTTACCGTGGATTTCCCGGAGGCCGTAACCGGGGGCCTCCGCCACAGCACAGACGCCATGCGCGGCGTTCTGGAGCGCACTCGCGGCGATCTCACCATCTCCCTTCAGCAACGCCGGTTGGAGCGACGCCTGGAGGGGCTGACCTAGCCGGCCTGCCGCAGGTCGGATGCAGACCGTCCGTACCCTTGGATCCGACCCCCTCGTGTCGCCAGTTCGGATGCCACGCCCGTCTGCGATAAGCGCGCGCTGGCGCGATGTTGTGATTCTGTCCTGGCCGATTGGCGACGATTGCCTGGCTCCGTTTCTCCCCAATGGCCTGGTTCTGGATCGTTGGGACGGCGAGGCATACATCAGCCTCGTGTGCCTTTTCGTTGAAAACTTGCGCGCCATGGGATTGCCGGTTTGGCCTCGTAAATTCGTGGAGATCAACCTGAGGTTCTACGTCCGACCCGTCCACGGCAGTGACAGCCAGAGGGGCGTGGTGTTCTTGAAACAATTGGTGCCTCACCCACTGGTCGCCTTGGGCGCCCGCTACCTTTTCCGGGAACCGATGTCGGTGGCGCCGACGGGGATGTCGCACGGATTTGCGCCGGTGGCGCCACGCAACGGCGATTTCCCGCGACGGTTGCACTACCGATGGCGCAACCACGGCCGCGACGAAGGCCTCCAACTCACCAGCAGCGGCTCGGCGTACAGTGCGCAGCCCGGCTCATTGGACGATTTCCTCACCGCCCGCTACCGGGGCTACAACGGGCAATCCGGCGGCCGGGTCAGATCGTATCGCATTTCCAGAGACTCCTGGTCGCTAGTGCCGGTGACGGACTACGAACTGGAATGTGACGCCCGCTCCCTGTACGGCGTCCGGTTCGGGGATGCGATGTCAAAACCACCGGCCTCTGCGCTCTTGGCTACGGGCTCAGACGCCCACATTCACTGGCCGTCCACCTTCACTCACCAAGCGAAAGGACCCGCCTAACCCAGTTGAGATAGTTGTTCGGCGGTTGTTAGAATGCGCCTACGCAGGCCGATCTCACGAAACATGGACCGGCCAGGAAGAATGTGAGTGGTTGAAGCATCGCCCCGAGCGGCCGTACATACGATCCCGGATTCCCTGGACGCGATAGAAGAGTGTTACCGCAGAGGGTGGACCGATGGTCTCCCAGTGGTACCTCCCACCGCGGACCGCGTGCAGGCGATGCTGGACGCAGTCAACCTGGAGCCAGGTCACGTTCTCGGCGAGGTCCCGGTCAGGCGCAGGACATTGACTGCCGAACAGGCGGCGGCCAATGCGGTCATGGCAGGATGTCTGCCGTCCTACTTCCCCATCGTTCTGGCGACGCTGCGGGTGCTCTTCGAACACGATCCCAATTGCATCCACGAAGTGTCCGCGGTTACCAACTCCACCGGATTGCTCGTCGCGGTGAACGGTCCGATCCGGCGTCAAATCGACTTGAACTGCACCGACAACCTGTTCAGTCCCGGCCATCGCGCCAACTCCACCATCGGACGAGCGTTGCGGTTGATCCTCATAAACGTGTTTGAACAGCGGCCGGGCGTGTTGGATCGGGGCTGCATGGGCAGCTTGACCAAGTTTGGCGTGGTCATCGGTGAAGACGAAGAGAACAGTCCATGGGAACCGTTCCACGTCAGCCAGGGATATTCGGCTGAACAGTCTACGGTGACGGTCGCAACCATCCAGGACCCCTCCATGCACAGCAACCGCTATGGAACCACCGCGGAGAGCCTTCTGGATTCCATCGCGGATGGCATGGCCTCGCACGGGTTGGCGGCATACTTTGGGCGCGGAATAAAATGGGTCTGGGTAATTGGTTACTGGCACGCCCAGTTGCTGAGCCGTTTCGGCTGGAACCGTCCGGATATGCAACAGTACCTGTATGAACGGGCCTGGCGATCCACAGGACAGCTGAAGAGGCTGGGCATGGTAAAAGGTGATGTTCAACCCGGCGATGACGACGAAAGGCGCATGTCGGTGGACGGACCCGAGGACATCCTGATTATCAAAGCCGGAGGCGACAGCGGCATCTACAGCGAGCTGATCATGAACTACTACGGTGTGCCCGCGGTCACCACCGTGATCTAGCGCCAGCACAGCGATCTCAGCAAGGAGTCTTGATGGCCTCTCAGAACATTCCCACCGTGCAATTGGTCGACCCTACGGGTTTCGATCCCGGGGAGGCCCCGCTGGTCATGGCGGCCCGCCCCATTGACCTCCGTGGCGGGCGACTCGGTCTGTTGGACAATTCCAAGGCCAATGCGGATGCGATCCTTTGGGCTATCGCGAACGCTCTGAACGATGAGTTTGAGTTTGCCGACATTTTCTACGCCCGGAAACACAGCGCGTCGCTGCCGCCTCATCCCGAACTCTTGGCCGACCTCCACCGTAACTCGGATTTCGTCATCGCAGGTGTAGGTGATTGAGGGGGATGCTCGTCGGGCAGTTTGCACGACGGAATTACCCTGGAACGCCAGGGCATCCCGGCAGCGACCATAATCACGACGGTGTTCGCCAACACCGCCCGTGCGTACACCCGACTCATGGGCGTGCCCGCTTTCCCATATCTCATGTGTCCGCACCCGATCGGCAACCTCGCCGACGACGGTTTGCAGGAGCGGGCACGTCTGCTGACCCCCGCCGTGCGTAACTTGCTGATCAACGGCGAATTGGCATAACCCCAACCTGGACGACTGCAATCCGGTGACCCATGCCAGGCTTTGGCGACATTTTCCGCAGGTTTTCGCGCCGCTCGCGGGCGCCGGATCCGGACCCGGCGGAAACACACGAAGCCGCGCCCGCCGAATCGTACGAGGCGCCGCCGGAAGTAGCGTATCCGGCCACGCCGGCGGAAACGTACGAAGCGCCTCCGGATACGACGTATTCCGATGATCCCGACTTGACCACGGGGGACCAGCCTCCATGGGAGGGGCGGGACGAAACCCCTCTGCCGACGGCCTCCCCGGCGTTGGAAGAAATCCGGTTCTCGCCGCCCGTTGAACCGGTTTCGTCCCAAGCGGCCTTTGAAAACCAGTCTCCCCGCGAAACGCTGATCCCACCACCGTTCGACCGCCAGGAGGGTTTTACCGCAACCCCGCGCGATGACAGCAATATCGGGGTGCTGGAACCCTCAATTGTCGAGGTCGCGGACGACGACGCCCGGACCGAAGATCCTCTGGCGTTGGTGTGCCCCTATTGTGGCGCGGAGGACCAGCGGGTCGGCTCCCGGTGCACCAATGCGCGCTGCAACCGGGTGATCGTGCGGATACCGCCCTGGGCGCAACACCGCCGTCACAATTGGTTCGCTCGACGTTTTTCGTGGCGCCGGATCGTCACTGCTTGCATCATCGCACTGGTGATCGTGTTCGTGATCTGGGTCAATTATCCCTTTGCTCCCGATCCCGTGGTACTGTTCAAAAAGACCCAAACCCAGTTGACAATAGACATTGGGCCCGGGTCTTGGACGGGGGTAGGGAGAGACCTCCGGCACAGCCGTCGGGTGGACATTGGGCCGCCACCGCCAACCGGGCAGATTCGCTACTGGAACTTTGACGTGCCCGGCGACCCATTGCAGTCCGAACCTGTAGCGCAGGACACGCACGTTTACATCGGCTCGTCAGAAGGCATGTACGCGTTGTCCCACGCAGATTTGTCGTTTATCGAAAAGTGGGAGGGAGAGACGCCGGGCAGGATCACCTCCGGAGCCGCGGTGATCGGTTTGTACCTGTTCTTCGGAAGTACGGACCATACCGTCAGTTCGTGGAATGCTTTCGACGGGCAGGTGCGCTGGAGCTTCCCCACCGCCGACACGGTTGAAACCGCCCCGGTGGTTTCAAATGGGCTGGTGTACGTGAGCTCCGGGGAAAGCTGGATCTACGCCCTTGATGCCCACAACGGCGTACTGATCTGGAAAAAGCAGCTGGACAGCAACGCCAGTAACGCCGCCACCGTCCACGAGGGTAAGCTGCTGATTGGCGACGAAAAGGGCGTGTTCTACATTCTGTCCGCCCGTACCGGCCAGGAATGGTTCCGATTCCGGACCCCGCGGGCCATTTCCGGTTCGCCGGTGGTGTCGGAGGATGGGAAACGCGCGTATTTCGCCGCGGGCGGTCAGTTGTACGCGGTTGAAGCCACTCTCCGCGAGATACCGGGGCTCTACCAGTTCAAACAACTTTGGGCCCAGCTATGGCTCTGGCAGGTTCCCGGAGTACCGCGTCCCAAGGGTCAACAGGGGGGACTGTGGCGGTTCACGCCGGAAAACCCCTTGCAGGGCGTGAAGAGCAGCCCGGCCCTCGTGGACGAAGAGAGTGGCGGCACCTTGTACGTCGGAGGGCACGACAACAACGTTTATGCGCTGGATGCCATCACCGGTGATCTCCTGTGGACCTTCCGCACTGCAAACGCGGTTTGGGCTTCGCCTCTCGTCATCAAAGATCACCTGATAGTTGGCGACGAGTCGGGAGCGCTGTATTCGCTTGATCGTTTGACCGGTCAGGAAAACTGGAGCATGAACCTCGGAGCGCCCATTTATATACCTCCGATAGTCAGCAATGGGCTGCTGATCGTCCGGACCGCAGATGGCAACGTGTACGGCATCGAATAGGGCTCGGTGGATCGGCGACAAGAAAACGCCCCTGGCTTCAATGGGGCCAGGGGCGTTTTCTATGGATTTGGAGCGCGGCTCGTCAGTAGAGATGGCAAGAAACCCGGTGGCCCGGCGACACCTCTTTTTCGACCGGCGCCTCTTCCGAACACTGGGGCATCGCAAACGGGCAGCGCGGGTGGAACCGGCATCCGCTTGGCGGGTTGATCGGGGACGGAACCTCGCCCTGGAGGACGATGTCTTCCCGGATCAGATCCGGATGTGAAGGCAGCGCCGCGGAGAAAAGCGCCTTCGTGTAGGGGTGCAGCGCGTTGCTGTACAGCTCCTCGGTTTCGGCGTACTCCACGATCTGCCCGAGGTACATCACCGCCGTCTGGTGCGCCATGTACCGCACCGTCGCCAGGTTGTGAGCGATGAGCAGATAGCTGACGTTGTATTGTTCCTGAAGGTCTTTCAGCAGGTTCATCACCTGTGCCCGAATGGACACGTCCAGCGCGGAAACCGGCTCGTCCAGGACTATCAGCTTGGGGTAGGACACCAGAGCGGAAGCGACGGCAATCCTTTGCCTTTGTCCGCCGCTGAACTCGTGCGGGTAGTTGTTGGCTTGCTGTGAGTGCAATCCGACCTGCGCCAGCACCTCGGAGACGCGTTCGTTCTTCTCCTGCGTGGTCACGTTGCGGTTGACCACCAGCGGCTCCGAAACGATGTCGCGCACCCGCATCCGGGGGCTCAACGACGACCACGGGTCCTGGAAAACCGCCTGCACAGTGGTGCGGTATTCCTGGAGCTGGGAGCCGCGGAAAGTGTTTATGTCCTCGCCATCAAGGAGGATTTCCCCTTCAGTGGGGGTTTCCAGGCGCAGCAGAAGCTTGCTGGTGGTAGTTTTCCCGCAACCCGATTCGCCGACCAGTCCAAGGGTTTCCCCCTGTTTGATGTTGAAGGAAATCCCGTCCACGGCCTGCACGTAGCCGATGGTCTTCATTAAGATGAGACCTTTGGTGACCGGAAAATACTTCTTCAGGCCGGTGACTTCCAGAAGATTATTGTCAGTAGCGACTGCCATCGTGGTCGGGACCTCCTCTCCAGGGGTTTGCTGAATGCGGTGGTGCGCGTAGTCTAGCCGGTCGTCCCGGTCGGTGCCACGTATTCTGCTATGGGCATTCCGTCCCAATCGGGATGCAGAGCCCAGCAGTCCGCGTGATGCGCCTCCGCGATTTGGATGGATGTGGGATATGTCTCAAGACACCGGTCGGAGGCGTACGGGCAACGCGGTGCGAATCGGCAACCCTCCGGCAGGTTGGACAACAGCGGCGGCTGACCTTCAATCGAATACAGCCGGTCCACCCGTTCCTCCAGCTTGGGCACGGAATTGATCAACGCCTGAGTGTACGGGTGCGCCGGGCGGCTGAAGATGTCGCGCACGTCCCCCTGCTCGATGATTCGGCCGGCGTACATCACGGCCACGCGGTCGCACATGCGGGCCACGACGCCGAAGTCGTGCGTGATGAAGATGATCGCCAGTCCGGTCTCAGCCTGGATTTCCTTGAGTAGCCGGAGGTACTGCAGCTGGATTGTCACGTCCAGCGCGGTGGTAGGCTCGTCGGCAATGATGATGCCAGGCTCGCATGACATGGCGATCGCGCCCACGACGCGTTGCTTCATGCCACCCGACATCTGGTGCGGGTAGTCGTCCAGCCGACGTTCCGGCGCGGCTACGTTCACCTTCCGCAATGCGTCGACCGCACGGCCCAGCATCGAGCTCTTGTTCTCTCTGTGGGCGATGCCCAGGGCCTCGCGCAACTGGTTGCCGATGGTGAACACGGGATTGAGCGAAGTCTGCGGGTCCTGCAGGATCATCGAAATCTGCCGGCCGCGAACGTCGCGCATCTCGTCTTCGCTTTTCTGCAGGATGTCCTCGCCGTTGAGGACTATCTCCCCTTCCACGATGCGCCCGGCCGGCCGCGGAACCAAACGCAACAGTGACAACGCTGTCATTGTCTTGCCGCAACCCGATTCGCCCACGATACCCAGGGTCTCGCCCTTCTTCAGATCGAAGGAGATCCCGTCAACAGCCTTGACGGTCGCCGCCCTTGTGAAGATGTAAGTCTTGAGGTTGTTAACCTCGAGGATGGTATCCGTGGCAGTTTGTACAGCGGTCATGGCGGCATTCCCCTCTGCAATGGTTTGGTCGGCCTGTCGGCTGGTGTTGCTAGGTTGATCTTGATCGTGCTGTCGAACGCAAGGTTCCCCAAAACCGGGTCGGGGGTTGCGTCATATCCAATGTCGTCTGGTTGTACGGAGCGGTCACCGACCGGGATTTGTGGCTGGATTGTACCAGCAACCACCAGCGTCGGCGAGACTATAGCGCGTCCCTTGCCCGATTTGGCTTGCCACGGGGAACCTACACGTTCCTAAGCTTGGGATCCAACCGATCCCGGAGCCAGTCGCCAAGCAGGTTCATGGACAACACCGTCAGGACAATGGCCAGGCAGGGGAACATGAAGATCCAGTAGGAACTGGTGATGACCTCCCGGCCGTCAGCGGCCATCAGGCCCCATGCAGGATTGGGTCGCGGTATCCCGGCTCCGAGGAAGCTCAACGTAGCTTCCAGGATGATCACGTGACCTACTTCCAGCGTCGCCAGCACTATCACCGTGTTGAACACGTTGGGGAAGATGTGGCGCAGCATTATGCGCAGGTTGGAGGCCCCGGCTACCCGTGCCCGGTCGATGAAGTCTCGCTCGCGTATCGCCAGCGCCTCACCGCGGATCACCCGGGCGTAGCGGGCCCAAAGCAGCAGCGCGATGACGATGATGACAGTGCTGAACCCGGAACCTATGGCGACAACCAGCGTAAGCGCCAGCAGAATTGAGGGGAACGCCAGCTTGATGTCAACGATACGCATCAAAAAGGCGTCCAGGAAACCGCCTCGGTAGGCGGCAATCATTCCCAACCCGGTGCCCAGGATTCCGCCCAGCAAAATGGCGAGAACCGAGACCGCCAACGAGATACGGGCGCCGTGCATCATTCGGCTAAGGACATCCCGTCCCTGTTTGTCAGTACCGAACGGATACTCCCAGCTACCGCCTTCCTCGAGCCGGACTACGGTTTCGCCCAGGTCAACCTCACCGTTTCCGTTGGTGTCCACCAGCGTGGCCACCCCGCGATCCAGATTCCGTCGGGCGTTGTTTACGCTGATTTCGTTGGCGCCCCTGTCCCTCACCCGTTGCACTACGGTTTGGCTCGTCTGGCGGTCCGGAACCCAACCCGGCGGTTCCAGCGCGCGATCCAGATCACCGATCGTGCTGTGATGAGGAGACAGGACGTCAGCGAAGATTGCCGGAACAACCAGCAAGAATACGAGGATGAACATCGGGATCATCGGAATACGGCGAGCTTCGTTCCAAATTCGCCTCGCGAGTGACCCACGAGCCTCGGCCTCAATGCCGGCCGCTGCTGCGCCTGGCGGTACGCTAGTTTGAACAGCCATTAGTTTCTCCCCCCAAGCTTTGCCACATCATGATTGGCCCGGCGTGAAGCCGCCGGGTCCGCGCTGATCTTAGCCATAGCGGATCCGCGGGTCGACGTAGGCGTAGGTGATGTCGGTCACGATATTGATCCCGACGTACAGCAGGGCGAACAGCATCACCACTGCCTGGACCACGATGTGGTCCTTGGAATTGATGGCTTCAATAACCATCAGTCCCAGCCCCGGCCAAGCGAACACGGTTTCAATTACCACTGATCCTGTGATCAGCACGGCGAAAATCAGGCTGAAGTACGTCAGTGGGCCGATGAGTGCGTTGCGGAAGCAGTGCTTCCACACGATCTTCCACTCGGGTATCCCCTTAATCCGTGCTAGTTTTACGTACTCAGTGTCCAGCACGTCCAGCATCGAGGATCGGGTCAGCCGCATTATCGCCGCGACGTTGTAGTAGCCCAACGCGAAGCCGGGCAGGAGCATATGTTTGATACCCCCTCTACCCGATGTCGGTAACCAGCCCAACTGCACCGCAAACAGCCACATCAGGATCAGACCAACGGCGAAAGTCGGCGCCGACTGCCCCAGGATGGCGAACATCTTGCCGCTGGCATCGAACCACGAGTCTTTTTTCACCGCCGATAAAACCCCGATCGGGAAAGCGATTATTCCGGTAATCACCAGGGCAAATGCCGATAACTGCACCGTGGCGGGCAACCGCTCCGCGATCAGTTCGAGCACCGGACGGTCCCACCGGAATGACACTCCGAGGTCTCCGGTCAGCAGGCGGCGCATATAGGTGAAGTATTGGACGTGAAGAGGCTTGTCGAGCCCCCAACTCTGGCGCAGCCGTTCGATCTGCTCCTTGCCAGCCTCGTCGTCCAGGATCGCCGCCAGCGGGTCGCCCGCCACGCGTGACAGCGCGAAGACGATGAGGCTGATGACGAACACCGCCAGCAGTCCCTGCAAAATCCTCAGCACAATGAATCGCTGCATGTTACTGACCCCACTTACAATCTCGTCGGTTGAGCAATTTCCGCAGATCCACTCGCATTTTCTATGTGTGGCGCTGTCCTACCCCTGGCGCCGCATCTTCTGAGCGGCGCCAGGGGCGATTGCCGGAACAAGCGGGCGCGTGCTATTCACGCACGCCCTTCACGTATTCCAGGTAGATGAATGTCCCGTTATTGGGGCCAAGGAACGAATACTCGGCCACGACATCGGGATCAATGGTGGCGCTGATGGGAAGCGTCCAACCTGGAAGCACCCCCACCTGCTCGTATATCTCGTCTGAGACCTTCTGCCACAGGTGCGTGGCGTCTGCCTCATTCAACGCCCGGAGAGCTTGTTCCTTGTAATTCTGGATGTCGTCGCTGGTGTACATGCGGAAGAAGCGTTCCGCGCTGTAGTAAAAGTGGACGCGGGTGTCGATTGGCGCGGCCGGACCGCGGTGCGGGTAGATGCAGCAGTCGGTGTTCAGGCCGCGATACTCGTTTCTCCAGTTGGAGAACTCGATGGGTTCGATCGTCGGGTCCAACCCGATCTGAGACCAGTACGCGGACATCGCTTCCAGCATGTCCGGGATCTCAGGCACTCCGCCCAACGGGTACGAAATCACCCGGAAAGAGAACCCATTGGGGAATCCGGCCTCGGCCAACAACTGTTTCGCGGCTTCGGGGTCATACCCGTAATATTCGTCCCACTTGTCTTCCCATGCCGGGTTGTATCCGGCCGGGAAGTCGGGCACGATGCCGCCGATCCAATGGTGTTCGCCGGCTCCTCCAAAGATCGCTTCGTTGATGGCGTCGCGGTCGATCGCCTTGTTCATAGCAATGCGAACCGTGCGCCCCGTTTCACCCGGGATACTCCACGGCAACTCTTCGTCCCGGTGGCCCACGATATCGAAGTCTTCAACGTACCCTTCCGGTGTTTCACCCGTGGAGTAGTACAAACCACCGAAGATTGCCCACGCCATGGTGGCCGTGACCGATGAGTCGACCACTTCAAGCCCGTCGTCTATCGCATCCTGCAACAGCGCCCGGTTCACCGACCCGATGTGAGCCTCCCTCGCCTGCATGATCGCCAGGCGGGTAGCCGGCTCCCGAACGTCCTTGATCTCGATTTCGCTGAAATCCGGGTCAACGCGCCAATGGTCGTAGGTGACCTCGGACCATTGCCAGCCCACTCCCTCTTCGAAGCTCACGTATTCGTAGGGACCGGTTCGGGCTGATTTTTCCGCGACCAGGTCACGGCTCGCCAGGCAGTAACCCAGGTCAAGGCCGGCCTCGTTGTTTCCGTAGTCGGCTCGACCGTTAGGGCAGGCCTGGTCCCATTGGGCCTTGCTGCTGATCGGCATGCCGCGGAAACCGGAAAGCCAATAGACAAAGTCCACGGCCGGGCGCTTCTGCATCACCATGTTCAGCTCGTAGTCGTTCACGATTTCCACAGCCGCACCGGGATTGGACCGGAAGTAGTCCGAATAGGAAGCGCGACAATCGGGGTTCGTGTAATAGGCCAGAGAATGCTGCACGTCCTGCGCGGTGAACTCACCCCAATCGTCATGCCAGGGGACGCCCTGGCGCAGCTTGAAATTCCAGACCATTCCATCATCTGAAATGCTCCATTCCGTGGCCAGCGTCGGTTCGTACTCACCGTCATAACGATTGGCGTCAACCATGAATTCCGCGGACATCCGGTAGTTCACCACGCCCGAACCGGTCACCTCGCAGTCCAGCATCGATTCCAGTGAAGGTGGATCGAGCACCACGACGAGCCGTTCCGAAACCAACTCGCCTTCCTGTTGGGTCGGCGCGGCAGTTGGCCTGGGTGTAGATTGCAGCACGGAGGAGCGCTGCGTCGGGGTGGGTAGGGCGCCGCTGGCTACCGGCGTATTGGTCGCCCGCACCACTGGAGTATTTGTGGGAGCCTCCACCTGCGGAGCCGCAGTTGCCTGCGCGACCGGGGCAGCAGATTCCTCGGCCCCGCCGCACGCCACAAGGAAGGTCGTGAGCGCCAAGGTTACGATCAAAACGATCACCGGAAGTCTTAACTGTTGCCTGATTGACATTTTGCTCTCCAGGATGGCAATAGGTAGGAACCTATGGCCCGTCGATCGTTCGCGGTGATGCGCTGCACGGGCCCCTGACGCTACGACCAGATCGCGGCGTCAGGGGCAACTGTCAGGACACGAGGACTTACGCTATTCGCGCACGCCCTTCACGTATTCCAGGTAGATGAAACTCCCCTGGTTCGGGCCCAGGAAAACGTACTCGGCCACCACGTCCGGGTCGATGGTCGCGCTGATGGGCATCGTCCACCCGGGGATGGTTGCGACTTCGTAGAACAGTTCGTTGGAAACTTTTTGCCAATCCGTCGTGGCGTCGGCTTCGTTCAAAGCTCGCAGCGCCTTGTTCTTGTGCTCCTGAATGGCGTCGCTGGTGTACGCGCGGAAGAACCGCTCTGCACTGAAGTAGAAGTGCACGCGAGTGTCGATGGGCGCCGCCGGTCCGCGGAAGCCGTAGATACAACAGTCGGTATCGAGGCCTCGATAGTGGTTGCGCCAGTTGGAGAACTCAATGGGGTCCAACTTCGGGTCCAGACCGATCTCAGACCAGAACTTGGCCATCGCTTCCATCTGGTCCGGCAATTCCGGGACCCCGCCCAGGACGAACACCGGAACGCGGAACGAGAACCCGTTGGGATAACCGGCTTCGACTAGCAATTCGCGAGCCTTTTCCGGGTCGTACCCGTAGAGCTCATCCCATTGGGCCTCCCAGTCGGCGTTGAATCCGCCCGGGAAATCGGGAACCAGGGTGGCGACCCACTGACGCCCGCCAACGCCGCCGTAGATGGCCTCGTTGATCTGGTCACGGTCGATGGCCTTGTTCATCGCCATGCGAACCAATTTGCCCGACTCAGTGGGCTCGCTCCAGGGCAACTTCTCGTCGCGAGCCGCTACGATGTCATAACTCGACCGGATTTCCGCCTGTTCTTCCGCAGATAGATCGGTTGGCACCCCTTTTTCGCCGGTGGCGAAATACATGCCTCCAAACAGGGCGAATGCCGTAACCGACCTGACGGAACTGTCAACTACCTCCAGACCGTCGTCAACAGCGTCCTGAATCAAAGCCCGATTGATGGTGGCAATATGTCCTTCGCGGGCTTGCATGATGGCCAGGCGGGTGGCCGATTCGCGGACGTCCTTGATCTCAATCTCGGCGAAATCGGGGTTCACGCGCCAGTGGTCGTAGTCAACCCGCTTCCATTCCCAGCCGACGCCTTCCTGGAAGCTCACGAATTCGTACGGTCCGGTGCGCGCCGGTTTTTCAGCCACGGCATCCCGGCTCTGTATGCAGTACCCCAGGGGGAGGCCGGCTTCATTCTCTCCGTAGTCAGCTTCACCATTGGGGCACGCCTGGTCCCACTGGGTTTTGCTGCTGTGGGGGATGCCGCGATAGCCGGAGTACCAGTACACGAAGTCAACCGCGGGGCGACGCTTCATGTGAATGTTGACCTCATAGTCATTGACGATTTCCACGTCGCCGCCCGGGTCACTCCGGAAATAGTCCGAGTAAGAAGCGCGGCAATCCGGGTTCGTGTAATAGGCCATTGAGTGCTTGACGTCCCGGGCCGTGAATTCACCCCAGTCGTCGTGCCATTGAACTCCCTGCCGCAGCTTGAAGTTCCACGTCCTGCCGTCGGCGCTGATGCTCCACTCCGTAGACAGCATGGGCTCATATGAACCGTCGAAACGACTGGCGTCCACCATCCATTCCGCTGACATGCGGTAGTTGAGCACACCGGAGCCGGTTACTTCGCAGTCCAGCATCGACTCCAGCGAAGGCGGATCAGCGACCAGGATCAGCCGGTCAGTCACCAATTCCCCGTCGGTTTGCGGAGCCAGGGTCGGCCGTGGCGTTGCCTGCAGCACGGAGGCGCGTTGCGTTGGCGTGGGTAGGGCTCCGCCTGCGGTCGGAGTGTTGGTGGCCCGCACGACCGGGGTGTTGGTGGGTGCTTCCGCCTGGGGAGCAGCGGGGGCCGCGGTGGCGGCCGCCGGCGCAGCCGGCTGTTCTGCCGCCCCGCCGCATGCCACTATCACGGTGGCACATGCCAAGGCGGCAATCAATGCGATATTCGGAAATTTCAGGAACCAATTCGCTCGCATGTGCATTCTCCAACGACTTTTGGTACGAAACCCTCACACTTTATTGGGCGATGGGACGGAACGGCACCTCCTCCGCGCGGCGTTCGCAATATAGTCATTATCAATTGCGGACGTCAATCGGCGCAGAGATGGATCATGTCGCCATAAAATGGCACGTATAAAGAAAATATTGTCGTTTACCGTAATAATGATACGAATTGATGAGACACAACGCGTTTATGATTACGACTCGAGGAAACACGTGCATCGGCATTTCGAATATGTAATATGACTCCTCGCGATATATCGGGCCTGGCAATAACAGTAAAGCCGTACCGGCGTCTCGCCCTCGCGAGACGCCGGTACGGCCGAATGCAGTTCGTTGACGTCGGCGTGATGCTACATCACAGCCTCCGCGATCCGGTCGATTTCATCCAGAGCGCTGGCGGTGGTCGTATCACCCAGCCTGACTATCACCCGGTTGGCGCCCGCTTCCTCAAACCTGGAAAGGGTGTCACGGTCCGGAGCCTGACCGAAAACGGTGATGTCTATCCCCGAGGGGTCCCTGCCTGATGCCTCGGCGAGCTCGTCGATGGCAGCCTTTCCGGCGGCGATTTGGTCGGGGCTGGAGGCCGTAGGCATCCATCCGTCACCCCACCGGGCCACGCGACGGAACACGTTCCGGGCGTTGCCTCCCAAAAGAACCGGCGGGCCACCCGCCTGCGCCGGCTTCGGGTTGCACTGGACCGGCGGGAAGTCGTAATACTGCCCGTGGTATTCGGCGGCGTCCTGAGTCCACAGGGCGCGCATCACCTCTATAGCCTCTCGGGCTTGCGTCCACCGGTGGTCGAAATCACCGCCCATGACCTCCGTTTCTTCCCGCAACCATCCCGTTCCAATCCCCAGAATGAAACGCCCTCCGGAGAACCGGTCCAGGGTCGATATGGCCCCGGCCAGCACCAACGGATTGCGTTCCGGGATGAGCGTGATTCCAGTGCCCAGCTTGATCCGGCTCGTTACCGCCGATGCCCGGGCCAGCCCTATATAAGGATCTCCCATGTCCGCCATGTACGGCGGGATAGACCCGTCGGGTGACCCCGGGTACTTTGACACGGGGTTGACCGGCATCACCGGGTGCTCCGGCAGCCAAATGGACTCAAACCCGGCGTTTTCCGCCCGAGCGGCGATGTCAGCCACGTCTATAGAGTTCGTCGAAATCCACATGTTCAATCCGATGTCCATGGTTGCCTCCAGAGGCCAGCGTCGCACGCCGGGTTTGCCGGGATGATAGCACCGGCCCTCACCCCCGTCCATGCGGTGTTCGAGTAGCCGATGATATACTGAAAGCCGTTATTTTTTCGTTTAGCGAATTGCACGTTCATAATCGGGAAAACTGCAATGCCTCTATACATAATGCTCGCCAGCTTTACCGGTCGCGGCCGACGCATGGGCCAGGACAACCCCAATCTGCTGGGCGAAGCCGCCAACGACTCGGAAACGCCGAGCAGCAAGGTTTTGACTCAATATGCGGTGCTGGGCCGTTATGACTTCGTCATCATCACGGAGGCGGAGGACAATCAGTCCGCCGCAAGGTTGTCGCTTGATCTGGGGGTGCGCGCCGGGTTGAACATCGAAACCCTGCCGGCGCTTCCCATCGGCATTCTTTCCGATGAAGAGCACATCAGCATCCTGCGGGACGTGGCTGTAGCGCTTGGCGTCCCCGATGGCTCCGACGAAGTCGACCAGGAATCCGACGATTCCTGGCGATTGCCCGAAGAACCCGACTAGACACATCCAAGGCCAAAGGCGGGAACTGGTATGCCCGACTCGCGTCCACCTACCGTGATGACCATCGCCGGTTCTGACTCCGGAGGCGGGGCAGGCATCCAGGCGGACCTGAAAACCTTTTCAGCTATGGGTGTGTTCGGCACCTCCACGCTCACCGCGATCACTGCCCAAAACACCGTAGGCGTCAGCGCGGTGCACGAGATTCCCGCCGATATCATCGCCGCGCAAATTGACGCGGTGATCACGGACATCGGGGCCGATGCGGTCAAAACCGGCATGCTGTCATCCAGCGAAATCGTGGAGACGGTCGCCGAGGCCATCCGGCGTCACGCCGTCGCCAACCTAGTGGTCGATCCGGTGATGGTAGCCAAGAGTGGAGATCGTCTGCTGCGCGAGGAAGCGATCCAGTCCATTTGCAGTTCCCTGATTCCGCTGGCGACCGTGGTTACGCCCAATATTCCCGAGGCCGAAGATTTGACCGGGCGGACGATCCGGTCCGACGATGATGTCCGCGAGGCCGCGATGCGCATCGTGTCCATGGGGGCTCGCTCGGTGGTGGTCAAAGGCGGCCATCGGGATGGCCCGCCCACTGACGTTCTCTACGATGGCCATACGTTCCAGGAGTTCACCACCGCGCGGATTCCTTCCACGAACACCCACGGAACCGGCTGCACCTTCGCATCGGCGGTTGCAGCCGGCCTGGCTCACGGGTTGGACGTGCCCGGAGCGGTGGCAGGGGCCAAGGATTACGTCACCGCCGCCATTCGCGCCTCCTATCCGATCGGTCAGGGTCATGGCCCGTTGCACCATTTCCACGCGTATTGGTGAAATCCGGGCTGCGCTATAATCGGATCTCGGTCAGGTTCGTTGGGTCCGCAGCCAGTGCGTGACCCTGTTCGCACTCAACGATGAGGTATTACAGCTATGCCGGCTTTTGACGTGGTTTCCAGCCGGGTCAGTTTCCCGGAACTCGACGCCGAGATCCTTGACTACTGGAAGGAGCGCGACGTGTTTCGCCGGTCCATCGACGACCGGCCCGACGCCCCTCTCTTCATGATGTACGAGGGGCCGCCCACCGCCAATGGCAGTCCCGGCATTCACCACGTGCTGGCCCGCGTTTTCAAGGACGTCATTTCCCGCTACCGCACCATGAAAGGCTGCCGCGTCATCCGCAAGGGTGGCTGGGACACCCACGGCCTGCCCGTGGAATTGCAGATCGAACAGGAATTGGGCCTGACCACCAAGCGGGACATTGAGGAGTTCGGCATCGCCGAGTTCAACCGGCGCTGTCGGGAGAGCGTTTTCCGGTACGTCAAAGAATGGGAGGTTATGACCGACCGCATCGGGTATTGGGTCGACATGGACGATCCCTACGTGACGCTGGACAACGACTACATCGAAACGGGATGGTGGATCCTCAAGCAACTGTGGGATCGTGGCCTGCTCTACCAGGATCGCCGCGGCGCACCCCATTGCCCTCGCTGCGTCTCCAGCCTTTCCTCCCACGAGGTGGCGCTGGGATACCGCGAGAACACTCCAGACCCGTCAACCTTCGTGACTTTCGAAGCGACCGAGTGGCTCGATGGCGCGGCGCCGGACGTTCCGTCGTATTTCCTGGCGTGGACCACGACACCTTGGACGCTGCCGGGAAACACCGCGCTGGCGGTGAGCGCCGATGCTGATTATTCCATCGTTGAAATCACCAACGGCGCCGGCGACACCATCAGAATGGCGCTGGCAACCGCGCTGCTTAGCGTTCTGCAGCACGATTACACGGTGGCGCGGGAAGTCAAAGGCAGCGACCTGATCGGCCTGTCCTACCGCCCGCTCTACGACGCGTCCGCATATGGAGCGCCTATCCGCCAGTTCCTGGCAAACGCGGACGGCCAGATCTCGCTGGAAGACGTCGATTCCTACTCAACCCAAGTGGTGTCGGCCGACTTCGTGAGCATGGACGACGGCAGCGGGATCGTTCACATCGCGCCGGCTTTTGGTGACGAGGACCTGGGCCTCGGACGCGAGCACCAGCTTGCGTTCGTGCAGCCCGTCGACCTGCAGGGCATCATCACCGGCAACTACCCCTTCGCGGGCAAGTTCGTCAAGGACGCCGACCCGGAAATCCTGGCCGACCTGGAATCTCGCGGCCTCCTGTACCACCAGGGCATATACCGCCACACCTACCCGTTCTGCTGGCGTTGCGACACCCCCCTCCTCTATTATGCCAAGACGTCCTGGTACATCCGGACCACCGCGGTCAAAGACCGTTTGGTCGGGAACAACTCCCGGATCAACTGGTACCCCGAGCACATCCGAGAGGGACGGTTCGGGGAATGGCTGCGCAACAACGTGGACTGGGCCATCTCCCGGGAACGGTACTGGGGGACTCCCATTCCCATCTGGCAGTGCGACGGGTGCGGAGAGACGGACTGTGTCGGCGGCGTGGAGGAATTGTCCCAGCGATGCGGCCGCGATTTCGATGACCTGGACCTGCACCGGCCGTATGTGGACGACGTCACCTGGCCCTGCTCTTCCTCCGATTGCCCGGGCGTATTTCGGCGTATTCCGGAAGTAATGGACTGTTGGTTCGACTCTGGCATGATGCCTCTTGCCCAATGGCACTACCCGTTCGAGAACCGCGACATCGAGACCGACGGTCGACTGCCCGCCGATTACATCTGCGAAGCCGTGGACCAGACCAGGGGCTGGTTCTACAGCCTGCACGCCCTCTCCACCCTCCTCAAGGACGACGTGGCTTACCGGAACGTCATCTGCCTGGGCCTGATCCTGGACGGCCGCGGACGCAAAATGAGCAAGCGGCTCGGCAACATCGTCGAGCCGGACAGCATCCTCGATGCACACGGCGCGGACGCTTTACGATGGTATCTGTTCACCGCATCGCATCCGGGCGAACCGCGGCGATTCTCCGACCGCCTGGTCCAACAGACCCTGCGGCAGGTGTTGCTCACGCTGTGGAACGTGTATTCCTTCTTTACGAACTACGCGAACATCGACGAATTCGAGCCGTCTCAGATACCGGAGGGATGGCGCCCTGAAGCCGAGCTCGACCGGTGGATCCTGGCGGAGCTCAACCAACTGGTCCAGGTCGTTGACGATCACCTGGAAAACTACAACCCCACCGACGCGGGACGACGCATCGCCGAGTTCATCGACGTGCTGTCCAACTGGTACGTCCGCCGTTCGCGCCGGCGCTTCTGGAAGTCGGAAAACGACGCGGACAAGCTGGGCGCCTACGCGACCCTGTACCGCTGCCTGACGACGGTGGCCCGGCTGATGGCGCCCCTGGCGCCCTTCGTGTCCGAGCAGATGTATCGCAACCTGGAGTTGCGGTACCAGGCCGATGCGCCCGACAGCGTGCATTTGTCCGCCTACCCGCAGCCCGACACTTCGCTTATCGACCGTCCCATCATGGACGCGACCCGACTGGCGATTCGGGTGTCCAGCATGGGCCGCGCGGCCCGCAGCAAGGCCGGACTGAAAGTTCGCCAACCATTGGCCGGCGTCGTGGTCAAAACGCGCACGGACGCGGAGTTGCAATACCTGGGGCAAGTAGGCCCGCAGATTCTTGAAGAGTTGAACATCAAGAAGTTGCTGCCGGCCGAAAGCGACGGAGACCTGTACTCCCAGGCCCGCGAGTTGGCCGACGACGACGGCGACGCGGTGGTGTCGGTGGCCGGCTATTCTGCGGCTCTCGACTCCGGCTACATGGTCGCAGTCGACGCTCGCATCACGCCCGAACTGGCCGACGAAGGGCTGGCCCGGGAGCTTGCCCACCGGATCCAAAACCTGCGCAAGGGCGCCCGGTTTGACATCACCGACCGCATCGTCACCTATTACGACGGCCCCGACGACGTGGCTCGCGTCATGAGCATCCATGGTGACTACATCAAGCAGGAAACGCTCAGCGACGATCTGTTTGACGCGGTCCGTGAGGACGCCGCCAAATCTGAGACCGCCCAAATTGAAGGCATGGAAGTGACGCTGGGAGTGCGCCTCTCGAACGGCGCCTGACCGGGAATGCCGGAACTTCCCGAGGTCGAAAACACTCGCCAGTACCTGCTCCGCAGCGGACTGGTGGGCCGTCGGTTGGGCGCCCCCGAAATCACCTGGGCAAAAACGGTACACGAGCCTTCGGTTGGCGAGTTCATTGAAGGCGTAGCCGGCCGGCGCGCCACGGATCTGCGGCGTCGTGGCAAGTATCTGATCGCGCCGCTGGACGACGATCAGTTCCTGGTCATGCACTTGGGCATGACCGGCAGCCTGCGCATCCACGATGCCCGGAGCGAGCCGCCGCGCATGGTCCGGCACACCTTCCCGCTGGACGATGGCCGGGAGATGCGGTTTGTCGACCCGCGCAAGTTCGGACACCTTTGGTTGCTGCCCGACCCGGCCGGAGCCATGCGGAAAATGGGGCCCGAACCGCTGGAAGCAACGTTCACGCCCCCAATCCTGGCAGAGCTCTTGGCCGGCCGCAAAGCGCCGATAAAGGCTATTCTGCTCGACCAATCGGTGATCGCCGGGTTGGGCAACCTCTACGCCGACGAGTCGTTGTTCCTGTCGGGAATACACCCGGAACGGACGGCGAACGACCTGAGCGACGACGAAACCCACAGGCTGCACGCCGCCATAATCCAGGCGTTGACGCGTTCCGTCGCCGCCTACGCCGCGGCGCGGGACGCCGAATGGCCCGACCCGCCGGTGGCGCTCTCGCCGTGGTCGGTCCCCAGGTCGGCCGACGAGCCATGCCCGAATTGCGGAGGCACGGCACAGATGGTCCGGGTGAGGGGACGCAGTTCCTGGCACTGCCCGCAGTGTCAGCCGGCCGGTTGACCGCCCTTCGCTCCGCCAGTACCCCGGCATTCGTTGGCAACGGACACGCTTGCTCGGTCGGCCGGCAACGAGACCCGAGGCGCGCGGTTTTTGTTGACGGCACCGCAAGTCCGCCCGTACACTATGATTTGCCAAGCGGATTTTACCGCCGCGCATTCCGCCGGCTGTCCGCGTTGATGGCTTACTAGCTACGGCAATTGTCGTTGGAGGCTTTTTATCATGGCCGGTTACCGCAAGCATGAAGCGCAGGAATGGGCCTGGCAGACCTTGAAGGGGCAATGGACCACTCTGGTAACGCCCTTCACGCCGGACAACCAGGTGGACACGGAAGGTCTCCGCCGGAACGTCCGCCATGTTCAGAGTTTGGGCGTGCGCGGCGGCGGCTGCACCTGGAATATGGGCGAATTCTGGAGCCTGACTGAAGGTGAGCGTCGGCTGGTAATGGACACGGTGGCCGACGAAGCCGCCGGGCACTGGCTGATTGGCGCCCACGTGACTGACACGTCGTTGCGGGAGAGCATTGCGCTGGCCCAGCACGCTGAACGCCGCGGGTTCGACCTGCTGATCATCGCTCCCTCGTACATGGTGACCAAGACTGAGGATCAGGTGGTCGATTTCGTGCGCCAGGTCGCCGACAACACCGAATTGGCGATGATGTTCTACAACTCACCGCAGTTCGGCATTACCATCAGTCCCCAGGGGTTGAAGCGCCTGTGCGCCATCCCCAACGTGGTCGGCGTGAAAGAGGCGAGTTTCAATCAGCAGATTTCCATCGAAACCCACCTGCTCGTCGGCCGCGACGCGGTCATCAGCACTCCCGACGAGTGGATCTTCCACAAGGCCAAAGAACTGGGCTTCCGCCAGCAGGTGATGTTCGCCAACACCTCCGACTGGCGTTTCGACACTCCCAGGCACAACTACTACACCCAATTCATCGACCGAGCCACCGCGGGCGACCTCGACGTGGAGTTCTACAACCACTACCTGAAGGACATCAAAGCGCTGTCCGACAAGTGGTGGGGCGGTACCATGAAAAAGACCGGCGGCGCGCTGCCGGTGTCCATGTGCAAGGCCTGGGGCGAGATGATGGGCATGGCGGGAGGAAACGTTCGCGCCCCGCTGCATGACCTGACCCACGAGGAGAAGGCCCAGCTTTGGAGTGAGCTGGAACCACTGCTCCCCCGCGCCGCGGCGCCCGCCACTCCGGAGCGCGAAGTGATCCAGGGGCGTGCGCATGCTCCGTGGCTCAACGGAAACGGCGTGCGTGATGGCCGCAGCGGCCTTTCCGAGTCGGGCATGATGCTGCTGGTCAGCGCCCAGGATAAAGCCGAGGCGCTGGAAGCCGACCGCGGCGGCGCCGACATCATCGATTTGAAAAACCTGCAAGAAGCCTTGGTGGGCTCTGCCCATCCCAGTCTGGTCAGGGAAGTGCGGGAGATCATTCCGCCCCACAAGCACGTCAGCGTTACTCTCGGCGTCGTTCCCAACCAGCCTGGTACCGTGGCCATGGCCGTGCACGCGGCGGCGATGATGGACGCCACTTCCGTCAAGGTGGGTTTCCAGGTCGCGGACTACGATATGGCGGTCGAGGTGCTGCGGGAATCCCGTGCCGCCATCGGCAACGCCGAAACCAAGTTGATCGGCTCGCTGTTCGCTGACAACCTGCTCTTCGAGGGAGGCCTCGACCCTCACCTCATGGTCAACTTGGCCATCGACGGCGAGTGCGACGGCTTCCTCATCGACACCCTGACCAAGGACGGTCGCAACCTGTTCGACTTCATGCCTGAACCCGTGCTCCGTGACATGGTCATGCACGCGAAACAGGAAGGCCTGAGCACTGCGCTCAGCGGTCATCTCAAGCTGGAAAACCTGGACGAACTGGCCCGCATCAATCCCGACATCGTAGGCGTTCGCGGTGCCGTGTGTTCCAGCGGCGAGCGGGACCGCGCTGTGGCCTGGGAGGCGGTGGCCTACTTCAAGGAGCAATTGGACCTCCGCAAGAGCGGCCTGATTGACGTGCGCGCCCCGGTCGGCGCTGCACCCCGTGGCAACGGCTACGGGAACGGCAATGGAAACGGAAACGGTAACGGCTGGACCGTGATCGATGGCCGTGGCAAGAACTGCGCCGGCGTCATTGCAGCGCTGAGCCGCCAGATGGAATACGACCGCAGTTCCTTTATCGAGGCGATCCTCCACGACGCGCTCAACATCTACGACGTCATCTACTGGGCCGAGCAGGCCGGACACCGCCTGTTGACCCAGCGCAAGGAAAACGACGGCACCCTGCGGGTGTTGATTGAGCCTTACGGCAACGGCAGTCACTGACGGTCTGCCGCCAGTGGCGCGGCACGTTCAGAGATATTCAACGGGGCGGGAGTGATCCCGTCCCAGCCTTTTCCCGTTTGGAGTTCGTTGACCGCGTTTTCAGGCCGCCATATAATCCCCGCAGACCGACGCTGAGCAGGAACGCTCGTACCTGAAAAGTACGCTGTACTGGCGTCGGCGAGGGAGGGCTTATATGGCTCGTTTCGACTATCTGGAGCCGCACTCTTTGGATGAGGCGCTCGGGATGCTGGAGAAACACGGCGCCCGAGCGCGTCTCGTTGCCGGCAGCACCGATTTCCTGGTTCGATGGCGTACCGGTGTGTGGCGACCCGAGATTGTGGTCTGCATGCAGCACGTACCCGGATTGGACGGTCTGCAGTTCAACGATGACGACGGCCTGTCCATCGGCGCAATGGTCACTGTCCAGGACATCGAGCAGAATGACATCGTGCGGACCCGCTATCCCGCATTGGCTGCTGGCGCCACCGCCTTTGCCGGTGTTCAGGTGCGCAATCTCGCCACCGCTGTCGGCAACGTTTGCAATGCCTCGCCGGCCGGGGACACGCTCCCCGCGTTGCTGGCCTACGACGCCCAATGCCGTATCGTGAACTCCAACGGGGAGCGCTGGGCGCCTTTGACCGAAGTTTTCGTCGGGCCGGGTCAAACCGCGGTCGGCGCGGGAGAGATTATGACGGAACTCCGGCTACCGACTCCGCCGCCGAACTCGGGCGGCCTGTACATCAAGCACAGTCCCCGGGGCGCGATGGACATATCCGCCGTGGGCGCCGCTTCCGTGATGAGTTTGGCATCCGACGGGACCTGCGCCTCGGTCAGGATCGCATTGGGCGCCGTGGCCCCCACGCCCATACGGGCCTTCGGAGCCGAGGGACGTCTGATCGGCCAGGTTCCTACGGACGAAAACATTGCCGAATCCGCGCGGCTGGCGGCGCAGTCTTCGCGTCCCATCGCCGACGTGCGAAGCGGCGCGGAGTATCGCCGGGAAATCGCCCAGGTCCTCACCGAACGTACCCTGCGACACGCCGCGCTCACCGCGCTCGGCGACGTTCCCGATTTTGACGATGTCCGACGCCTGGCCGTGCAAACTGCCTGGTAACCGGCCGCGAGGTTGACAACATGAAACAGCCGCTCAATCTGAACATCAACGGCGAAAACCGGTTGATGCTGGTGGAACCGTACTACTCCCTGCTGGACTGCCTGCGCGACGACGCTCAGTTGACGGGAGCCAAGAAAGGCTGCGACGAGGGCGACTGCGGAGCGTGCACGGTGCTGATGGACGGCAAGCCCGTGACCTCATGCCTGGTATTGGCCCACAGCGCCCATGATTCCGCCATCACCACTATTGAGGGACTGGCCGACGTGGATGGTCTGAGTCCCGTGCAAAAAGCGTTCGTGGAACATGGCGGCCTGCAATGTGGCTTCTGCATCCCCGGATTGATCATGTCGGCCACGGGCTTCTTGCAGGAGAATCCGAACCCGACGGAGGAGGATGTCCGTTTCGCCATCGGCGGCAATCTGTGCCGGTGCACCGGGTACGCTCGCGTCGTGGAAGCCGTCATGGCTGCGGCTCAGGAAATCAGGGAAACCAGCTAATCGTCCCGCTCCGGCAGCGATGGAGGCAACTCATGACAACGCAGTTCAAAGTTCTGGAACGCAACTACCCTCGCGTCGACGCGTATGAAAAAGTTACCGGGCGCGCCACGTACGCTTCCGATGTGTATCTTCCGGGAATGCTGGCCTGCAAGTTGCTGCCCAGCACGCGAAGCCACGCCCGCATCGTGCGGCTGGACACCAGCAAGGCCGCGTCGCATCCTGGGGTGAGGTGCGTCGTCACGGGTACGGATTTCCCGGATTTCCGGTTCGGCTCCGGCGCTTTGCGCGACCGGTACGTTATGCCGCGTGAGGTGGTCAACTTCGTCGGCGAGCCGATCGCTGCAGTAGCGGCTGACGACGAAGCCGCCGCGCAGGAAGCAATCGAACTCATCGAGGTCGAGTACGAGGACCTGCCCGCAGTGGTAAACCCATTGTCGGCCATCGGGTCCGGAGCCGCCACAGTGCATCCGGAGTTGGAGAACTACGAAGGATACGGGTTCACCCTGGGACATAACGTCAGCACGTTGCTGGACGCCGACCGGGGCGACGTTGATCAGGCATTCCGGGACGCCGACGTGGTGGTGGAGGACGTATATCGTTCCCAGGGGATCAACCAGGGGTTCCTGGAACCGATGGCCTGCGTCGCGGATGTCGAACCCAATGGCCGGCTGGTCATTTACGCTTCGACCCAGGGCCCGTACCAGATCCGGGCGGCGCTGGCGAGCGTCCTGGAAATTCCGGTGTCCCGAATCCGGGTCGTGGCGATGGAACTCGGCGGCGGGTTTGGCGCCAAGCTGAGGCTCGCTTTCGAGGCGTTCCCGGCCCTGTTGGCGATGAAAACCGGGCGACCCGTGAAGCTGGTGAACACCCGCGAGGAAGTCTTCACCATGAACGGGCCCCGGCTCCCGGTGACCAACTATATCCGGTCCGGCGTAATGCAGGACGGTACCATAGTCGCCCGCGAGGCCTACACGATTTTCGACGTGGGAGCGTACCTGGGAGCGGGTCCCAACTCCGGCATTGGTCACGGCATCGGCGCTTACCGGGTTCCCAACTTCCGGCTGCGCTCCTACGGCGTATATACCAACAAGATCTACGTGGGATCGTACCGGGCCTCCGGGGTCGCCGACATGACCTTCGCCGTCGAGTCCCACATGGATCGTATCGCCCATGAATTGGGAATCGACCCGTACGACTTGCGCGTCAAGAATGCCCTGCGGGAAGGCGATGTCTCCGTGAGCGGAGCGGTCGTCCCCACCAATGGGCTTATGAACACTCTCGAGGCCATCAGGGAAAAGATCGATTGGCCGCGCGACCTGGAGGACGGCCACGGCGTGGGATTGGCCTTGTGCGAGTGGAGGAGCGGCAGCGGCCCTTCGACAGCGGCGATCAGCGTCAACGATGACGGCACGGTGAGCTTGCTGACCGGTTCGGTGGATATCTCGGGCAGCGACACCTCCCTGGCGGCCATAGCAGCCGAGGCGTTGGGTATCCCGATGGAAAACGTGGTCGTTTCCAAACGCGACACAGATCAAGCGCCGTACACCGGGCAATCGGGTGGCAGCCGCATCGTTTACAGCCAGGGCACTGCGGTGCAGCGCGCGGCCGAGAACACTGTCGAAAAACTGACGGCCCTCGCGGCCGAGCGACTGGGCCTCCCCGAGGATGCTCTGGGATGTGAAGACGGCCGCATCTACGTGATGGACAACGAACCGCAGGGCCTCACCTTCGCGCAGTTGGCGGCCGCCAGCATCACGTCGCGTGGCGGACCGATCATCGGCACCGCTTCGCTGTCCAGCATGCCCTACACTCCGGTATTCGCCGCCCAGGCAGCCGAGGTCAAGGTCGACCGGGCAACCGGACAGGTCAAAGTGCTCCGCTACATTCAGGCCCAGGACGTCGGGACTGCCATCAACCCCATGGCTGTCGAAGGGCAGCTTGACGGCGGGGTCGTGCAGGGGATTGGCCGGGCCCTGACCGAAGACCAGCAGTTCGACCCGGAGACGGGCGCCGTTCGGAACCCATCGTTCGCCTCGTATCTGATGCCTCTGGCAATCGACCTTCCCGAACTCGAGAACGTGCTCATCAACGTCCCGGCGCCGGACGGACCCTTCGGCGCGCGCGCGGTGGCGGAACCCCCCGGATTCGGTCCGCCGGCCGCCATAGCCAACGCGGTATACGACGCCGTGGGTGTCCGCATCAAGGAGTTGCCGTTATCCGGCGAGCGGGTGCTCGCCGCCCTGAACGGCCAGAACGCGGAAATCGACTTCGACGTTGATGCCCTCAGGCGAGCGGAGGGTGTTGCCGCCGACTAAACGGCGTCAGGATTTGGACCCGACGCGGGGTGGGCGCAGGCCCGCCCCGCATCTCCGCCTCAGTCGGACCGTCCGTACACGTGCGACGGCGTCACCAGGACTGCGTAGCGACGGTCGTCCCGCATCGCCTGGTCGTACTCAGGCCAGTTGGGATGCTCTTCTCCCGCGGCGGTTCGGTACACGTCGCGCAGCGTTTCCCGGTATTCGTCGGCCGAGGCTTCGTTGACCCCGACCAGCCTGGCCTCCCCTTCCAGGACCAGGAAGTTGCGCCAGTCGCCGGTGCCGACCAGGATCGTGCAGCGAGAGTCTCGCCGCAGATTCCGGAGCTTGGCACGGTCGGCAGTGGTCGTAAAGGCCACTCCGTTCCCGTACAGGCCGCAAGTAACAATGCTCATCTGTCCGGCGCCGTTGCGGCGGAAAGTGGTCAACGCGCCATTGTGATTGCCCGTTAAAAACTGGCGTTGCGCTTCGGTTAGCATCGAAATCTCCTTTTGGTGGGCAGGACGCCACCGGTCAACTTGATTGGAATGGTCAGCTCAGCCAGAACTGCGAGCCGTCGCCGGTTTTAAGGACCTCTATCCTGACCGGGAACAGGTCTTTGAGCTCATCCAGGTGTGTGATGACGATGATCTTTTCGAAGTCATCCTGGATTGACGCGATTGCGTCCACGATGCGCTCGCGCCCGGCCGCGTCCTGGGTGCCGAAGCCTTCGTCGATGAACAGCGTCGGCAGTGGCAACCCCATGCGCTGGGCCAGCACCTTCGACAAAGCGATGCGCAGCGCCAGGTTGATGCGGAAAGCCTCGCCGCCGCTGAAAAGATCATAGCTGCGCGATCCCAGCTCGTCGCTGACCAGGATGTCCAGAGTCTCAGCCACGTTGCCGGATTGGCGCACCCGTTGAGTTTCCAGCTTGACGGCCAACCGATTGTCCGTCATGCGACCCAGCAGCAGGTTGGCCTCGGCTTCAATCCGCGGAACGGCAGCGTCGATCAGCATCGCCGGAACGCCACTGCGGCCGAAAGCGCTGTAGAGATCGGAGTAGACTCCCTGTTCCGTATTGGAGGATGACCGACGAGTTTCCAACGCATCAATCTCTTCAAGGTACGAAACCCGGCGCTCCGCGTCTCCATGCAGCCGTCCCTGCCTGGCGAGGAGCGCGTCGCGGTCGGCGAGAAGACGCTCCACGGCTTTGTGCGCATCCGCCGCCTCTCGTTCTCGCTCGGGCAGATCCGCAACCGCCGATTGAGCAGCGTCCAGGGTCGCCTGGGCGCCTTGCATCTCTTCATGGAGCCGGACCAATAGATTGTTGGTCTGGCCCAACGACGTCTCATCCGCGGGCAATCGGGCCCGCGCGTCCTGCAGTCTTCGCGACTCGTCGTCCCAGTGTTGCAGCGCTCGGACGTTCGCGGTGGCATCGTCGAGACTCTGCTCATCGTATCCGAGTGCGACGATCGCGATTTCCACTTCGTCCAAAGCAGCGCGCTCGTCAAGCGCGAAATCGTCATGGGCCAACGTTTTCTGCAGCCGTTCCAGGCGTGGCAGCGATGTTGCCAGTTGCTCAGCGGCCGCTTCGCATTGGCGCTGTTCCTGCTTCAGGCGACCTCGCTGCTGTTGGATCCGCTGCCGACGCCGGGCAAGTGAGGCGTCGCCGTCGGCAATCCGGGTTTGCAGGCCCTCGAGCCTGGCGGACAAACTTTGCAGGGACTGCTTGATTTCGTCGTGGAGGGCGAGTTTGGCCTGGATCTCGGCGTCATACCAGGCCGAAATGTCGCCGCAGGCGTGCTCGCTGAGAGGTGTCCGGCAAAGGGGGCACACCGCGCCCGCCGTGTGCATCTCCCTCTGCCGGGCCCGCAAATCAGTTCCCTCTGCGACGCAACGGCCCAGATCCGCCTGCGCCAGGGCGATGTCACGTTGCAGGTCGCCGGATTCGGCGATCTCCGTTTC
Source organism: SAR202 cluster bacterium bin87 (assembly GCA_002238825.1). GTDB lineage: Bacteria > Chloroflexota > Dehalococcoidia > Lucifugimonadales > UBA3495 > Bin87. The sequence continues at coordinate 689,065 of MPNC01000001.1, forward strand.
CAGCGTGGTCTGGTCGGCGGCTAGAGCCGCCTCCGCCTCCGCCAATCCCAGCAACTGGCGGGCAACTTCTTTGGAGCGGTCCGCGGTCGGGCGGAGCGTGTTATCTACGTGATGCTTCAACTGTACCGCTTCGGCTGCGAGTTGCGCTTGGGTGCGCTCGACCACAGCTTGCAATTCGCTGCGTCGGTCGCGCAGCCGGTCATACTCAGCCCGTGAGACTTGCAGCCGCTCCATTTCGGATCGCGCAGACGCCAGTTCCCTTGCCCCCGCGCATATTTCCTCGGAACGCTCCTCCAGGGCTCGGGCCCGGTCGATCCGTTCCGCGATGGCGGCCGCGGAGGTTTCGGCATGCTCTATATCGGTACGGAGGTTGTCGATCCGGTGGCCCGCAGTGGCCGCTTCCACCTGCTTCTGGCGCAACGCGGCGACCGCGTCCCTCAGCCGGCCAGCATGAGCCGAAGTTTGCTCGATTGCTTCGCCCAGCCGGGAGAGCCGGACCGTTATCTCCCCGAGTTCTTCGGTGGGGTCGGGTATGGCGTCCACCAGATTGCGATTTTGCGCCAGCGCTCCCTCGGTCCGCACAACTTCCGACTGCCAGTGGTCCCGGCGCCCAGCCGCCGATATCTGTAGGGATTCGTAGAGGCTGAGGTCGAGGACGGACGCTAGGACCGCTTTTCGCTCCGCCGGTGTCTTGCGCGTAAATTCGTCCGCGCGTCCCTGCAGCAGGAACGCGGTATTGACGAAGGTGTTGTAGTCCATTCCGACCAGGTTCTGGATTTTCCAGATGGTCTCCCGAACCGAATTGCCGCTTACGGACCGCGGATCTCCGGCGTCATCCAGGATGAACAGGTCCACCTCGGTGCGACCTTGTCCCGTGCGGCGCCGGCGGCGAATGGCCCGATACTCCTGCCCGCGCGCCAGAAAGTCCAACTCAACCCGGCATTCCGACTCGCCATACGCGATCAGGTCGTTGTGGTTCTGGGTGCCGGTGCGTGCCTGGCCCCACAGACACCAGGTCATGGCGTCCAGAAGCGCCGACTTGCCATGGCCGTTGGCTCCGCACAGGCAGGCTACGTGTATTCCCCTCAGATCCAACGGCGGGACATCTTCTCGGTAGCACAGAAAGTTACGGACCGAAAGCCTCAGAGGGATCATCGTGGGCCGATTGTATCACCAGGAAGATTGCATCCGGGTGGTTACGACGACGACGCCCGCCCCCTGCCCGGGAAAAGCGGTTGGACTACCAGTGATACAATTTTTGTCGAGGAATTCCACCGAACATGCCGAACCCCATAAGCAACACCACCAAGGGAACCGGTCCCGTCATAGTTGTAGAGGAACTGCGAAAGCGCTACGGCGATATCCAGGCAGTTGACGGGATTTCATTTGAAGTGGACCGAGGTGAGGTGTTCGCCCTGCTGGGCCCGAATGGGTCCGGCAAAACCACCACCGTCGAAATCATCGAGGGCATGCGTTCCGCCGACAGCGGACGCGCCACCGTGGCCGGCATCGATGTGAGCAAGAACCCCAACGCGGTCAAACAACTCATCGGCGTGCAGTTGCAGAGCAGCGCCTTCTTCGAACACCTCAAACTCGCTGAACTGCTTCGCATGCTGGGAAGCATCTACCGCGCCAAGGTCGACCCGGAACCTCTCCTCGAGGCGGTGGACCTGGCGGAACGCAGATCGGCGTCCTTTCGGACTCTCTCAGGTGGACAGAAACAGCGTTTTGCCATCGCGGCCTCGCTCGTCAACGACCCGGATGTGGTGTTCCTCGACGAACCCACCACCGGTCTGGATCCCCAGGCACGTCGGCTGATCTGGGATTTGGCGAAAACCTGGAAGCGGGAAGGCCGCACCGTTGTCTTGACGACCCATTACATGGAAGAAGCCGAGGAACTGTGTGATCGCGTGGCGGTCATGGACAGCGGCAAAATCATCGCCATGGCATCTCCCGCCCAACTGATCGACCAGTTGATTGGCCGAGGGTTCCACCGCGAGCAGGAAGTACGGCTGGCTACGCTGGAGGACGTGTTCCTCGATCTGACCGGCCGGACGCTTCGGGAGTTTTAGGATGCTCGCGAAGCCGGCCGTTTATCTCACCTGGTGGTCGATCAAGATGTGGTCGCGGGATCGCGCGGCCATGTTCTGGACGTTCTTCCTGCCCCTGGTAATCATGGTGATCTTCGGCCTTTTGAACTTCGGCGAACTGGGTAAAGTAGACGTCGGGATCGTCGACCGTGCCGACAACGAGGCTTCGAAGAATTTCATCGAAGGCCTGACCCGGATCGACGCGCTGCGAATCACGACGGGTACGGCTGATGCCGAGCGCGCCGCATTGGCCGATGGAAAGCGCGACCTGGTGATCGCGTTGCCGGAGGACCTGGCCTCGGCGCCGGGCGGCAGCGAAATCGTCGCCTGGTACCACGGAAGCCGGCAAACCGAGGCGCGGCTGGGGCTCACGGTGATGCAGTCCGCCGTCGACGAGCTGAATTTTGCCATCACCGGCGCCGAACGGGTGGTCACGCTGACCGAGGAGGCGGTGGAGGCGCGTGACCTGGGATACATCGATTTCCTGATGCCCGGCGTGATTGGCATGGCAATCATGCAGTTGGGGTTGTTCAGCGTGGCGTTCAGTTTCGTCACGATGAAACGTGAGGGAGTGCTGCGGCGGCTGCTCGCCACCCCGCTAAACCCAACGTCGCTACTGATCGCCCAGGTAATCACCAAGCTGATCGTTGTGGTGATCCAGACGGTCATCCTGGCCGCGGTGGCGGTGTTCCTGTTTGGCGCGGAATTCGCCGGCAACTTTTTCGCGGTGCTGCTCGCGGCCGCAATGGGCGGAGCGGTGTTCCTGGCAATGGGCTTCGCCGTGTCCGGTTGGGCCCGCACGGAGCAACAGGCGGCGCCACTGGCCAACATAGTATCGCTGCCCATGATGTTTCTGTCCGGTGTATTCTTTTCCCGGGACGTCCTTCCCGATATCCTGCAGAGGATCACCGATTTTTTGCCCCTCACCTACCTGGTCGAAGCCATTCGGGGCATGACCGTGGAAGGGGACACGATTTTGATGCAATGGCCGAATTTTCTGGGCCTGGCGGTGTGGCTTGTGGTAGCGTTTGTCATAGCCAACCGCACGTTCCGCTGGGAGTGATCCCGCGAGCCCTCCAGACAAGCGCCGAGGCTACGGGAGTGAAACGGGATGTTTGACAATCTGACCGAACGATTGACCGGGATTTTCGGCCGCCTGCAGGGCAAAGGCCGCCTGACGGAAAAGGACATCGATGACGCGCTCGGCCAGGTGCGCCGGTCGCTACTCGAGGCAGACGTGAATTTCCGCGTTGCGCGGGAGTTCGTGGCGACGGTGAAAGACCGTGCGTTGACCGGCGAAGTTCTGGAAAGCCTCTCGCCCGGTCAGCAGGTGGTCAAGATCGTACACGAGGAATTGACCTCCGTATTGAGCGCGGGAGACCACCGCCTCACGCCGGCCAGCCAGTTGCCTTCCGTGCTGATGCTGGTAGGTTTGCAGGGTTCGGGCAAGACCACCACCGCGGCGAAGCTGGCGATGCAGATGAAACGGCAGCAACACAGCCCGATGTTGATTGCGGCGGACCTCCGGAGGCCGGCCGCGATCGCCCAACTGGAGTCGCTTGGTAAGCAATTGGACATCCCGGTGTACTCCGAAGACCCGGGTTCCTCAACCCCGGCCAAGGTCGCCATCGCCGGGGTTCGCCGGGCCACCGAGTTGGCCCTGACGTGGGCCATCGTCGACACCGGCGGGCGTCTGCATATCGACGACGAGTTGATGTCCGAACTGGAAGAGGTGAAGCAGGCGGTCTCTCCTTTCCAAACCATCCTGGTTGTGGATGCCATGACCGGCCAGGACGCGGTCAACGCCGCCGAAGAATTTCACCAGCGCGTGGGCCTGGACGGCTTGATCCTTTCCAAGATGGACGGGGACGCGAGGGGCGGGGCGGCGCTGTCGGTCACCAAGGTCACCGGTGTGCCCATCAAGTTCATCGGCACGGGAGAACGCAGCGACGCGTTGGAGCAGTTCCACCCCGACCGCATGGCGTCGCGCATCCTCGCCATGGGCGATGTAATGACGCTCATCGAGCGCGCGCAGGAAGCGGTGGACGAGGATAAGGCTCGCGAACTCGAACGCAAGATGCGCACCGCGTCATTCACGCTGGACGATTTCCTGGATCAGATCCAGGGAGTGAAAAAAATGGGCGGCCTGGCATCGGTGATGGAAATGATGCCCGGAATGGGTCGCCAGACCAAGAAGATGCAGGACCAGTTGGACGAGTCGGAGCTGAAGAAAACCGAAGCCATCATCCGCTCAATGACGCTGGAAGAGCGGGGAAAGCCGGAGATCATCAAGGGCAGCCGGCGCCGGCGCATTGCGCTGGGCAGCGGCACCAACCCGTCCGACGTGAACCGGGTGCTCAACCAGTTCAAGCAAACGCAGCGGCTGATGCGCCAGTTTTCGAACAACCCCAAGGGGTTGATGCGGATGCTCCGCTGATTACGTCAGGCTAGGATCCGGCAATTCGGCCGGAGCGGAGCGCCACGAACAGGTATGACGTGGCGTGGGAACGCCAGGGAGACCAGCGCTCGGAAAACGCGAGCAGTTGAGCGTCGTTGATCTCTTCGCCGTCGAAGTACAGGGCGCTGACGGTCCGGCGCAAAGCCAGGTCGCCGATCGGGAACCCGTCCGGGCGCGACAGGGCCCGCACCAGAACCCACTGCGCCGTCCATTGCCCGACGCCTCGCATGGCCACCATGCGCTTCACCACCTCGTCATCCTCCAGGTCGTGCATACTGGCGAAATTGTCACCAGAATCCAGCGCGGCGCGCGCGATGCCCTGGATGTACTCGGCCTTCCGGAAACTGAGCTTGAGTTGGCGCAGGTCATCGACTTCGGCGGTTGCCAACGATTCGGCGCGAGGGAAGGCATACCATTCGCGGTCGGAGACCGTGGCTCGAACACCGTAGGTCTCTATGAGCAGGCTGCGGATGATCCTGGCCACATTGGTCGCAATCTGTTGCCCCATGACTGCCTGCACCAGCGCCTCGTAAACCGAGGCGGATCGGGTGTTGTGGTACCCATAGAAATCGTTGACCACGGACGCCAGAACGGGATCTCCGGTAACCGCATCGTAAAACGGCCTGACGTCCTGGTCGCAACCCAGGAGCCAGGTGATCTGCTTCGCCGCTCGATCGGCGTCGGCACCGGTGATGTCGTCCCCGGTGAGCTCCACCAATAACTCCGGTTGGTCCACAGTTCCTACCGAGCGCACGGTCGCCAGCGCGACGTTGTCGCCCAGATCCACGAGCCGGAGGTACCGACCGTCGTCGTACTCCTCGGTTTTGAATTGCTGGTCTCGGGAATAATTGGGCTGACCCGCCGTCAGCTCGAAATCGTAGGGCGGTACCGGGCGGACGGTGGTGACCAAGGTGGTTTCCATCAGATTTGCACCTCTCCCAGGCTGGAGTATCGGGCGCCGCGGGGCGTGAGCACACTTCGATACAACCGAACGGTATCGGGACGCCAGCTACGGATGACCGGCAACCTGGCCCGGGTCACAGCATCGGATATCGCCTGGCGTTGTCGGGGGGTTACCTGGTCGCGTACTCGACCCAGCGTCAGGTGGGGTCGGAACGGGCGGCCATCCATTGACCAGCCAAGACCGGAAACCGACTGCTCGGCACGGTGGTGCAAGTCTTCCAGACTTTCAGAACCGCCGGAAACTCCGGCCCAGATCACCCTGGGGTTCCTGCTGGAGGGAAAGGTGCCCAGAGTCGACAGAGCCAGCGTTGACGGGCTGGCCTCATCGAAGTTCTCGGCGATGGCGTCCAGGATTCGGGGCACGATTCGCGAGTCCGTGGGACCCAGGAATTTTAAGGTCAAATGAATGCCGTCCGGAGAAACCCAACGCACCCCGGAGGGCAGAGGACGGCTCAACACCGCGATCGTTTCAGCCAGTTGGCGGATCCATTCCTCCGGCAACGGCAACGCGATGAACGTCCGCAGGGTTTCTGACGCGGTGCTCAAGAGGCCAACTCGGCGCGCCAGCGATTTAGTTCCAGATACCAGAAGGCCAAATCGTTCAGGGAATAACGCGCGTTGGCCGGGCTGGGGTTCGGCAGCACGAACACTCGGCTGGAGCCGATCAAAAGGTCCTGTCTACCGAGCTGCAGGTTTCCGGCGTTTTTGATGCCCTCGCCGTGGCGCAGATAGGCGCGGTACGCCGTGAGGCCGTGGAAGCAGGCGATGCGCGGAACATGACTGAGCAGTTTCTCACGCAGGGTGGGCGCGTCCCGGCGGTAGTCGGCAGCCGTCAGGCCGGATGCCTGACTGGTGGGACGTTTGACCACGTCGGTGAAGCCGATGCCGTCGGCCAGCAGCGAGGCGTCATCTCCGGGTCCGACAGGCCGGCCCACGAAATTTGCCGCGGTCAGAGCTGACCAAAACCGGTTGCGGGGATTGGCAAAATAGTGGCCGGCCCGGACCGACCGGGTCGACGGGTTCAGGCCAATAAGGACAATGTCCAAACCGGGTTCCAGATAGTCGGGCAGGGTTTCCATGGGCTGATCGCCGGGGTTCACCAGCGAACAGGCATTGGCGCCCATGATTGCGTCGGTGTCACTCTGCGGCAGGCCGGCAGACCGAACGTGATCGATGACCCGGCGATGCTTGAGCAGCGGGTAATCGGTGCCGAAAAGGACCCGGTCGGCGCCGGCGATCGTGGCCGCCGCGGCGATTGCCGACGGACGATACAGATAAGGGAGCGCCGCGGTGTCGTACCAAACGTTTTTCAAGGCGTCGGCAACCTCGGGCATCGCGGCATAGAAGGGGAGGCCTCCGCCCAGATGGGCGAATACGATGCGGTTTGCCGGGAAGTTCTTCGCGAGTTGCAGCAATAGATCCGGAGTTGAAGATCCTTTGCCGGGGTACTGGTGACCCACGGGCTCAGAGGCATGGACCACTATCGGCGCGTTACGGGCGCGCAGCAGCGTCATCAGGGGGGACATGACGGTGGGATCACCGATGTCGAAACCCTGGCTGTCGGCGTGAAGCTCTCCTATGCCCACAGCCCCGGCATCCAGGCACCGCGAAGCCTCGCACACGGCTGCTTCGCCCCATGCCGGATTGACGGACGCGAAGGCGGTGATGCGGTCAGGTTGAGCCAGGGATGACTGTATGAGGTAATCATTAACCTGTGCGGCGATATCCGGGTCGGTCCAGCCAAATCCCATGGCTACGGCGTGATTGACACCAGAGACGTCCATGTCTCGCAGCAGCTGTACCGCGTCCGCGAAACGGCCGCCGGAGTCGGGGAACAGCGCGGCATAGGTGGCGTCCCGATCCGTCAGTTCATCGTGGCGAGAGGCGAAATCAGGAGGAAGAATGTGGCAGTGGCTATCGACAATCATCTGCGGTATTCCGCCGTGCGACGGGCGAGAGTTCACCCGATCAGTATAGACCACCCGTCGGCAGGACCCGACATGCTGATCGGGAGTGACGCCGGCAACGTCGAATGACGATCACGGTGGCAATTTGGTTCCGGTTCGCGGTTGAGACTGCCCCCACGTCGTCACGCGGAGACGGGCGTAATATTGCCGCGGGCCAATCCGGTCGGCGTTCGACGCCAGCATTCGACGGATCGGGCTCCGAGGGTCGCGTCGCGCTTATGGACAGGCTTACAGGCCAGGAATATAATCTTGTCGGCTCGCATTATTATCCCCTTCTATATCGCAGGTGACGTATTGGCAGCAGTCAACCAACCGCTTCAGACCGTTGAGGAGATGCGGGCAACGTCCCTGCAACTGAGACGCGACAGCCTGGAAATGATCTACGGGGCCGGCAGCGGCCATCCCGGAGGATCGCTGTCAGAGATCGACATCCTGGTGGCCCTTTATTTCGGGGTGATGCGCTACGACGCCGCCGACCCCGCATGGCCGGACCGGGATCGATTCATCCTCAGCAAGGGGCACGCTTCACCGGGATTTTACACAACGCTTTCGATGGCTGGATATTTCGGACGGGAGGAACTGTCCTCCTACCGGAAGACCGACGGATTGCTGCAGGGCCACGCCCACCCGATGACGCCGGGTGTTGAGATGAACTCCGGTTCGCTGGGCATGGGGCTCTCCTTTGCGTTGGGTCACGCCCTGGCGGCGCGGTTGGATGGGAAAGACTACCGCGTGTTCGCGCTGCTCGGTGACGGGGAGTGCCAGGAAGGCGAGGTGTGGGAAGCGGCAATGTCGGCCGCTCACCACCGCGCTACCAATCTGACCGCCATCGTCGACCGCAACCGCATCCAGAACGACCGGTTCACTGACGAGGTCATGACCCTTGAACCCCTGGCGGACCGTTGGCGAGACTTCGGGTGGAACGTCATAACCTGCGACGGGCACGAGCACGTTGAAGTATTGCGGGCCCTCGAAACCGCATCGGAAGGCGGGCCAACGGCGATCATCGCCAACACCGTGAAAGGCAAGGGCGTCAGTTTCATGGAAAACAATCCCGCCTTTCACGGGCGAGCGCCCAACGCTGAAGAGTACGAAGCAGCGCTCAAGGAGCTGGCCTGATGGCGACACAACGGGCATCCGCGGCCACGCGGGAAACCTACGGCCGGACCCTGCTGACCCTGGCGGACGACCACCCTGACATCGTGGTCCTGGGCGGCGACCTGAACGTGTCGACGTTCGTCCATCTCTGGCGGGACCAGTATCCCGAGCGGTTCTTCGACTTCGGGCCGGCCGAGCAAAACATCGTCGGCGTTGCCGCCGGGTTGGCCGCTGCCGGAAAGGTGCCCTTCGTCAGCACGTTCAGCGTGTTCGGCACGGGAAGGCCCTACGACCAATTGCGTGTCCTGATCTCGCAACCGTCGTTGAACGTAAAACTGGTTTGCACCCATGCTGGCATCCTCACCGGCGAGGACGGCATGTCGGCCCACGGAATCGAAGACCTGTCGCTCATGTGCGCATTGCCTTCGTTCACGGTGATCACGCCGGCCGACGCCCCCGAAACGGAGCAGGCGGTGCGAGCCATCGCCAGCACGAAGGGGCCAGTCTACGTACGGCTGCCCCGGGCGGCTACACAGATAGTCCACGACAACGGCTACAAGTTCGAGATCGGCACGGCGGACCTGCGGAAGCCGGGAAGTGACGTGGCCATCGTCGCCATGGGGTCGCTGGTGGCGCCGGCTCTGGACGCCGCCGATAGCCTGGCGGGTCAGGGAATTGACGCACGCGTGGTCAATCTGCACACGCTGGCGCCGGCGGACGAGGCGGCGATCATTGCCGCGGCGCAGGAGACCGGCGCCATCGTGACCGCCGAGGAGCATTACGTTCACGGAGGGTTGGGCAGCGTAGTCGCCGGAGTCCTGGCCCGGAACTGTCCGGTTCCGGTGGAAATGGTGGCCCTGTACGGTTACACCAGCTCGGGTCCGGCCAACGAGCTGATGGAGAAGAACGGCCTGACTGCGGCGGGCGTGGAAGCGGCCGTCCACCGGGCGCTGAAGCGCAAGAGCTAGCTCAGGTCGCCAATAACGTGGCTGGCCTCAGTGAAGATCGAACGGCCCGGTGACTACCCCGGGCCGTTTTTTCGGGAACGAGATTGGGCGGCAAAAACGGCGTCAGGTCCCCGACCCGGGGGGTGACAGCGGCCCGTGGCCTCGACCGTTGCCGTTACCGTTGCCGCCGGAGTAATCGTCATATCCGGCATTGCTGAACACCCGGATCTCGGTGCCCTGAAACACGTGGAAGTGGTGCGTGTCGTGTTCGGTACCCACGGTGTTCAGCATGTCAGCGTCGATATCCGAGAGGATCTCATCAATCTGCTCTGCGGTAAGGTTGGAATTCACCGCGATGGATACGTGAGCCAGTCCGGGCATGAAGTGGGTGTCGATCCGACCCACCGGTTGTTCGCCGTCGAGGATGAGATATGCCTCGGACTGGGGCGTGCGAACTTCGCGCTCGTAGTCGAAGGGCATTGGTCCCGCCTCACCCGCGAACCTGACCGTCGCCGCGGACAATCCACTTGTAGGAAGTCAGCTCACGAACGCCCAGAGGGCCGCGGGCGTGGAATTTTTCGGTGCTGATGCCGACCTCCGCGCCGAAGCCAAACTGCGCCCCATCGGTAAACCGCGTGCTGGTGTTGTGGTAGACGGCGGCCGCGTCGACTTCGTTGAGAAACCTTTCGGCGGCCTCGCCGTCCCGGGTGACGATGGCTTCAGAGTGGCCAGAGCCGTAGGTCTGGATGTGCTCCAGGGCATCGTCGAGGCTATCCACCACCCTCACGGCGGCAATGAGCGCCAGGAACTCACGGCCCCAGTCGTCTTCCTGAGCCGGGATGGTGTTGAATCCGCTGTCGGGGCCGAGGATGGTCAGCGCCCGGTGATCGCAACGCATCTCGACGCCGGCATCGTTCAACTGGCTGGCGATTCCGGGCAGGCAACGCCCGGCAACCTCGGAATGAACCAGCACGGTGTCCAGCGCGTTGCAAACCGTGGGTCGCTGGACCTTGGCGTTGTAAACGATGTTGGCGGCCATTTCGGCGTCGGCGTCGCGATCAACGTAGGTATGGCAAACGCCCACGCCGCCGGTCAGCACAGGCATGGTAGCGTTGGCGCCCACATAGTTGATCAGACCCGAGCCGCCGCGCGGCACAAGCAGGTTGATTTCGTCTCTCATCTGGAGCATGACGTCGACCAATGAGCGGTCAGTGTCGGCAACGAACTGCACGGCATCGGTTGAAAGACCCGCTTCGCCGATGGCGCGATGAACCAGGTCAACCAGAGCCGTGTTTGATCGCAGGGTCTCTTTGCCTCCGCGCAGGAGGCAGGCGTTGCCGGACTTGAGGGCGAGCGCGACAATATCGGTGGTGACGTTGGGTCGGCTCTCGTAGATGCTGGCGATGACGCCCAACGGAATGCGACGCTTCTGGACGTCCAGGCCGTTGTCCAGCGTGAATCCCTCGATCAGTTCGCCAACCGGGTCCTCGAGGGCGGCGACCCTGCGGACATCGGCAGCCATGCCGTTCAGTCGGTCGGAATTCAGCAGGAGGCGATCCAGGAAAGCCAGGTCAATGCCGTCGGCCTCCGCGTCCCGGTAATCGGCCTCGTTAGCTGCCAGGACAGGCCCCGGTTCGGTTTCCAGGGCGTGGGCGATGTTTTCCAGGGCGTGGTTGCGGGTCTCGGCGGGCGTGCGGGCCAGCACGGCAGAGGCGGCCTGGGCGGCGGCGCCCTGCTTGCGGAGGCGATCAGCGGCGTTCATTTTTCTCTCCCGTCGCGAATTCCCGATTGCTGTCAGAGCAGCACCAGGTTGTTCCGGTGGATGACTTCCTGGCCGTAATGGTAACCCAGAGTGTCCACTATTCGATCTGAGCGCATCCCCCGGATGCGTCGTACATCGGCAGCCGCGTAGTTGGCGATACCGCAGGCTACGTGGTGGTCCGCCAGGTCGGATACGTAGATGATGTCGCCGCGACTGAATTCGCCGACAACGTTGCGGACGCCGGCGGGCAGCAAACTCACCGCGCCCTGACGCAGGGCCGACACGGCGCCGTCGTCCACCACCACCTGGCCCCACACCGTATCGCCCACGCGCGACAGCATCCACCGCTTGCGAGCTTCAAGCTTGCTCTGGGCCGGCTTGAAGAATGTACCGACGGGTTCCCCGCGGGCAACACCCAGCAGCGCCCCCGGGTTGCGCCCGCGGCAGATGGCCATGGCGATACCGGAAGTAGTGACCAGACTCGCGGCGTGGAGCTTGGTGGGCATGCCGCCGCGCGCCCAGGCGTTTCGGTGCTCGCCGGCCATGGCAAACACGTTTTCATCCACGGAGTCAACCGCTTCAATGCGGGTGGCCGTGGGATCCGAGCCGGGGTCTGCCGTGTATAGACCGTCCACGTCCGACAGGATTATGAGCAGGTCTGCGTCAATCAAGGCGGCGATCAGCGACGAAAGACGATCGTTGTCTCCGAATACCTCGCCGATTTCGTCTGTGGCGACAACGTCGTTCTCGTTGACGATGGGGACTACGCCGAGATCGAGCAGGGACAGCAGGGTGTTGCGCACGTTGAGGTATGACTGGCGTTGGGAGAGGTCGTGGAGGGTGAGAAGCACCTGGGCAACGCCAATGTCGTGACTGGCGAACAGGTCGGCATAGGTATGCATCAGCCGGCTCTGACCCAACGCGGCGAAGACCTGCCGGGTGGGAATATCCGGAATAGCGGGCGTCTCGGCGGCAGATTGGCGGCCGGCAGCTACCGCCCCCGAGGTGACCAGGAGCATTTGAGCCTCATCCACTGCGTGGAGCTGGGCAATTTGGGCCACCAGGTCGCGCATGACGTTGAGGTCCAGCGCATCGCCCGCTTCTCCGGTGAGCACGCTGGTGCCGGCCTTGACCACAATCCGATGGTAGGGAGATGCGTCCCCGCCCTCAGCGGACTCAAGCGATAACGTGGCGGGGTCGGTCGTGTGCCGCGATATTGACATCGAAAAGGTCCGGTTATCTCGTGGAGGGCTCGCTGAATTATATCACCCGGCCATGTCTATCCGTTCGGAACACCCTCGCGTTCGGGGTCGGCGGCGTCGGTTCGCCGCCGAACGGTTTCGAACCCAGGGTACCGGGCGTCCAACATCCAGCCCACTGCTCAAGCCGCTGCTAGGGTATCCGCATGCGGTTGCCCGACGACTGTGCGCTTGGACACGGCGAGTTAACAAGCGTACAATTTTTGCGCGGGGCTGGCCCATGGTCAGTCCCGTATCGGCGTGTGAAGAACCACCACCATGGCCTGGGTGAACAATGGCGCTAACCGGATTGCTTTCGCTGTTTGCAACACAACCGAGGATGCGGCGGCATCTGCGGAACGTGGATCGTCCGGGCCCGAGCGGGCCCCTGGCAATCGATGGCGACCACCAGGCGGTTTACGTCGGCGCTCTCTGGCAACTACAACAGCGACCCGTGGTGGTGATCACCCCCCGCCTGGAGGACGCCCGGCGACTTCACGACCAACTTTCGGAATACCTGGGTGACGAAGCGCCCGTGCACCTGTTACCAGAACCGGAAGTGCTGGCTTTCGAACGATTGGCGGTCGATGGGCGAACCGGGAACCAGCGACTGTCCGCGCTGGTGGCGTTGGCTAGCTACGACGCGTCGTCCGCCGACGGTGCGATACCGCTGGTGGTGACGTCGCTGGCTTCGGCGCTCAGATTGACGTTGCCGCCGGAGGTGGCAACCGGGCGACACCCCGCCGTGAACAACGCTCACGAACTGACCCGGGGACAGCGGATCGGGTCGGTAGACTCGTTGCTGGCCGCATGGGTTGAACTCGGCTACCAACGGGAGCCGCAGGTAGAGATCCCCGGAACGTTCAGCCTGCGTGGAGGAATACTCGACGTTTTTCCGACCGACGCGGGTTTGCCCTACCGGGTGGAACTTTGGGACGACGAAATCGACACCATCCGGCGATTCGATCCTGAAACCCAGCGATCAGTGGGCGATGCCGACCGTATCAGCATCGTGGCGGCGCGGGAGCAGCTGCCCGAGTTGAGCGACACCGCATGGTTCGACGAACGACGGGCCAGGATAGATCTGAGCGCGTGCAACGGTGGGACGATCGCGAGGTTTCAGGAAGAACTGGCGCATTTGCTGACCGAACCCAACCCGGAAACCCTTGCGTTCTACAACGGGTTCCTCAACCGGCATACCCTGGCCGATTACCTTCCGGCTGACACCATCGTTGTGATGGACCGGCCCAACCGTTTGTCCGGGGAAGCGGAGGAGCAGGAGGCCAAGTACGAGCAGCAGCGGACCAGCCGCCAGGACCGTGGGGAACTCCCCTACGGTTTTCCGTCGCCCTCCACCGAGTGGCTCCGGATGTCCGAAAAGATGCACGCCGCCGGTACAACCACCGTAAGCATGGAGCGTTGGGGCACCGAGGACACGCCGACTATTTTGCAATCGTTGCCCGATCAGAGCGCGGGTTTGGACTTTTTCACCAGGGACGTCGCGGAGAGGGTGACTCAGGGCGGAGCGGTGGTAGCCGTGACACAACACGCGGCTCGGTTGGTTCAGGTTCTGGAGGAGGCCGGGGTCGCTGCAACGTTGGAAGACAGCCTGCGGATCCGCCCCCGCGCCGACCGGGTCCAGGTACTGACCGGGGCGCTGAGTCGCGGCTGGCAGACCGAGGCGACGGACAACGAACCTGCAGTGGCGGTTTACAGCGACGCCGAGCTGTTCGGCACCGTGAAACGGAGGAGCTACCGCCCGTCCCGCACCCGACGTGACCTGGGTGATGCGGTGGCCCTGGGAGACCTGGTCCCGGGCAGCTTCGTGGTCCACATCGACCACGGAGTCGCCAAGTTTGTTGGCACCACTCACCTGGAGTCCACGGGCGACGACCGCGAGTACCTGGTGCTGGAATACGCCGAGGACGACCGGCTCTACGTTCCCACCGAGCAGTTGGACCGGCTGGGGGCGTACGTGGCCGCCACCGACCAGCCGCCAACGCTCACCCGGTTGGGCGGGAGCGAGTGGCAAAGGATCAAGGACCGAGCCAAGGGCGCCGCCAGGGAGATCGCCCAAGAATTGCTCCGGCTCTACGCAATCCGTGAAACCGTGAGTGGACATCGTTTCGGCCCGGACGCGACCTGGCAGCGGGACCTGGAAGACTCGTTCCCGTACCAGGAAACGCCAGATCAGATGCAGGCCATCGACGAAGTCAAGAACGACATGGAGGCCGACAAGCCCATGGACCGCCTGATTTGTGGCGACGTTGGCTACGGCAAGACCGAAGTCGCCCTGCGGGCGGCCTTCAAGACGGTCAACGAGGGCATGCAGGTGGCGGTGCTGGTGCCCACCACGGTGCTGGCCCAGCAACACTACGCTACCTTCGCCGAACGGCTTGCCCCCTATCCGGTGAAGGTCGAGGTGCTGAGCCGGTTCCGGACTCACAAAGAGCAGGACGAGGTGGTGGAAGCGGCAAAGTCCGGCATGGTCGACATCGTGATCGGAACACACCGCATCCTGCAAAAGGACATGGGGTTCAAAAACTTGGGGCTCGTGATTATCGACGAGGAACACCGGTTCGGGGTTGCGCACAAAGAACGCCTGAAGCAGATGCGCGCCGAGGTGGACGTGATGACGTTGAGCGCGACACCCATTCCGCGCACGCTGCACATGGCGCTTGCCGGCGTGCGGGACATGAGCGTGATCCACACCCCGCCGGAGGCCCGGTTGCCGGTCAAGACCTTCGTATCCGAAGACAGCGCGGAACCGGTGCGCGAGGCGATTCTGCGGGAGTTGGAGCGGGACGGCCAGGTGTTCTTCCTGCACAACCGGGTCCGCACGATCCACAGCGTAGCGGATGAACTCGCGAAGCTCGTACCAGAAGCCCGGTTCGCGGTGGGGCATGGTCAGATGCCGGAAACGGAGCTGGAAGAGGTGATGGTGGCATTCGCCAACCGGGACGCGGACGTGCTGGTTTGCACCACCATCATTGAGTCGGGGCTGGACATGCCCAACGTGAATACGATAATCATCGATCGGGCGGACCGGTTCGGCCTGGCCCAGTTGTACCAGCTGCGCGGCCGGGTTGGCCGCGGAGACCACCGGGCCTACGCCTACCTGCTATTGCCGGACAGCCAGGAAATCACTGAGGCGGCCAGCAAGCGCATCCACGCCATCCTGGACGCCAATGAACTGGGAGCCGGGTTTCGCATCGCCATGCGCGATCTGGAAATCCGTGGCGCGGGGAACCTTTTGGGCGCCGACCAGAGCGGTCAGATCCACGCGGTTGGACTCAACCTGTACTCCGAGTTGCTCAACCAGGCGGTGCAGGACCTGGCTAATCGCGATCCGGGCGAGACCAGCGCAGAGGCGCAGCCCCCGCCGCGCATAGATCTGCAGCTGCCGGCGTTCATACCGCCGGGCTATATAGAGCACATGCCGGCCCGGCTGGCTTTCTACCAGCGACTGTCCAACATCACCGATCGCTCGCAGATCGCAGCGGTTCAATCCGATATGGAAGACCGGTTCGGCCCGGTGCCTCAAGAAGTGAGTCACTTGCTGGCGATTACCGAGTTGCGTTGCCTGGGGTCGACAGCGGGGGTCGAGTCTATTGCCACCAGCAGTGACGGGATCATCACCGTGGTGTTCCGGCATCCAGTGGGCGACGCGCGGCAGGCCTTGCAGAACAAGATGGGGCCGGGGATCCGGGTCGGCCGGCGTGATATGGAAGTGCGGACGGCGGGCGACACCGATTTCGGTATGGCGCGGTTGGGTCGCGCACTGCGCCGGGTGGCCTCGTTCGTCGACGAGATGCGAGCGGCAATGGAGGAAGCGGCGGCAGACTCGGCGCAGCCGGCGATCCCTGCTGCCCCCGAAGCGCCTTCACGGAACCGGAGACGGCGACGGCCGGCGAGACAGCCGGTCGCCGCCGACTGACCGCTACTCGCTGGCCGCGGGCTCCATGTCCGCGGCCGCCCCGACCTCGTTTCGGCGTCGCCGGCGACGCCGGAGGGCCAGCACAAGGGCAACGATCGCGATCACCACCAGCACCGCGGCGCTAACTACCCCGGCCAGAATCATCCACAGCGTGGAATAGTCTTCCGGCGTGGCAACGGAGAAGTTCAGGCGAGCGTTTGGAGCGGCCGCAGACGGGTTCTGCCCGACGGCGTTGTAGTCCCAATGCTGCAGCTCGCCCAATTCGGCGGCGTAATCCATAACGGAACGCAGGTCGGACGCTTTGACGATCAGTTCCATGCTGACCCGATGTCGGTCTCGGTTTTGGAACTCATTCCAGTGTTCCACAAACCCGCCCCGGCTCTCAGCCTGGGCACGTACCTTCTCCGCGACTCCGGTGGGATCGGAGGAGTCCAGGGACATGGAAGCGCCGAGTTCCACGTCGGAGCGGATGCCCAACGTGAGGCGCGCGTTGGCCACTTCGTTGAGCGGCGTGGGTCCAACCGAGCTGAGCTGCCTACCCGAGGGAGCGCCGAGAGTGGCGGCGTAGTCCATCAGACCGGCAAGGTCAGCCGGTTTCACGAAAACGGTCAGGTCAACGATCCGGCCGCTTCCTTCGTCAAACTCACGCTTTTCGCCGATGTAACCCCCGAGAGCTTCCACCCGGGCGATCACGGAATCGGCCGTGGATGACGGGTCATCTACGGACAGTTGCAGGGATCCCACTGGCGGATCGGCAGCGTACTGAGCGGGCAAGCGCAGGTTGACCGTAATTAGCGAAGTGGCGACGCGGCCAGTGAGATCGCGCTGCGTCGCTTCGACGTGCTCGATGTCGGAACGGACCTCCGCGATGCGCTGCTCGATCTGGATGATGTCCTCCACCGTGGGCGCGTTTTCCAGCAGCGTGACGAGCCGTTCCTCCTGGGCGTACCAGGCGGTGAGCCGAGCCTCGTTGTCGATCAGTCTTTCGGTCACGTCCGTCGAGGAGACCCCTTCGTCGGTGACGCGCCCCATCCCACGCAGGGAGTCGAGGCCGTTATTGAGCCGGTCCGCCGGCACTCGAATCCGCACGGTAGCGGAACGGTATCCGGCTTCGCCATAGACTTCGGAGGATTCGACCCACCCTCCACCCTGAGCAGCCAAAGCCTCGACCTGGCGGACCATCGCGTCGATGTTGGTGACTTCGAGGCTCATCCACGATTCCACGATCAGCTTTCGCGCGGTTTGCGATTGCACCGATTGCGAGGATGCACCATCCAGCGATTCCTTTCCAGTGCGGCCCACGGCAGCAGCCGGCGCGGCGGGTGCCGCTTGCTGCTGCGAGGCCGGTTGGGGAACAGCAGTCGCGGCGGCGGCGGCACCGCTGGCCTGTCGGCCGAACCGATCGGCGCCATCGGAGCCGGCCGGGCCAGGTGCGCCCGGTGGGCCCGACCGTTGCTGGGCGGACTCCGGGGCGGAGGCGAAGTCATCAGCATAATATAGCGCTTCCGTCATCGCCGGTGCCGCCGGCGACTCGGCCGCCCCACCGCAGGCGAGCGCGAACACCGCTAAGACCAGCATCAGTGTGGGAATCCAGGTCCTTCTAAGGTTACGGATACGCATGTCAACAGCCCCCTTGCAACTGCCCATCATACGGAACAGCGCCACCAGCGGTTTGCGGGGCGGCCCTGCGGGTATGCTACAATTTGAACATAGTCGGGGTGTAGCGCAGTGGCTAGCGCGCCACGTTCGGGACGTGGAGGTCGGTGGTTCGAATCCACTCACCCCGACCATTATTTTTGCCCGAACAGGAGGGACGCGATGGCGCGCCGCAGTTTCTGGGCCTGGGGAATGGAAGACCGCGAGCCGTCGACTGCGGACTACGCGGCGATGGCGGAGCGGATCCACCGACGGTACGGGGTAACGCTGCCGGCTCCGCAGCCTCCCACCGACGCTGATCTCAATCTCCGCCAGCCCCGCTTCACGCCGCATCCACTGGTTGCTGAGTTCTGCAGCATGGATGACCATGACCGAGCGGCGCACACCTACGGGCGCAGTTTTCGTGATCGCATCCGTGGGTTCAAGTGTGATTTCCCAAACCCACCCGACGTGATCGCGTATCCCCGGACAGAAGAAGAGGTCACGCGGGTTCTAGGCTGGTGCGCCAATTCCAACATCGTGGCGATCCCGTATGGCGGCGGCAGCACCGTCGTGGCCGGCGTGGAGCCTCCGGAAGCGGAAAAGGTCTGCACGATCGATTTGACGCGGCTGGACCAGGTTCTGGAAGTAGACCAAACTTCTCGGGCCGCAAGAATTCAGGCCGGCGCCCTGGGACCCGCGCTCGAAGCCCAGTTGCGACCGCACGGATACACCCTGCGCCACTTCCCGCAGAGCTTCGAGTTCTCGACCCTGGGCGGGTGGATTGCCACCCGAAGCGGCGGGCACTACGCGACCAATCACACGCACATCGACGACTTTGTGGAGTCGGTGCGGATGGTGACGCCGGCCGGATTATGGGAGTCGCGCCGGTTGCCCGGCAGCGGCGCCGGGCCTTCCCCGGACCGGATCGTAATCGGCAGCGAGGGCATCCTGGGCATCATCACCGAGGCGTGGATGCGGATACAGGCGCGTCCCCGATTCCGCGCATCCGCGGGTGTGGTTTTCGATGGGATGCACACCGCCTCGGAGGGAGCGCGGCTTGTCGCGCAGGCCAAGCAGTGGCCGGCCAACCTGCGCATGCTGGACCCGGCGGAAGCGGAAGACTTCGCCGGCCTGGACGGGAAACAGGCGCTGCTGATTATCGGGTTCGAGTCGGCCGAAATCCCGCAGCGCGACAACATCCGTCAGGCGGTGACCATCGCCAGGGACGCCGGCGGGATGATCGTGGAAGAGGATATTCAGGTCGCCGACGCCGCCGAACGGTCGGCATCCTCGGCCGGACGCCAGGGCGCGGTGGGCAACTGGCGTGATTCGTTCATCAACGCGCCCTACGAACGGAACGCGACCATCGGGTTTGGCATCGTGGCCGAAACCCTGGAAACGTCAATCACCTGGGAACGCTGGCCGGCGATGGACGAAATGGTCCGGGGCGCGCTGCACGATGCGCTCCAGCGGACCTGCGGCGGCGGACGCGTGTCCTGCCGCTTCACGCACGTTTATCCGGATGGGCCCGCGCCCTACTACACCTTCGAAGCCCTGGGGCAGGTGGGCGGCGAGTTGGAAGCCCACGCCGAGATCAAGCAGGCAGCCTCGGACGCGGTCATGACGGCCGGCGGAACCATCACCCACCACCACGCGGTGGGACGGTCCCACCGACCTTGGTACGACGCGCAGCGCCCTGACCCGTTCGCCGCGGCGCTGCGGGCGGTCAAGCGTTCGGTGGACCCGAACGGAATACTCAATCCGGGCGTCTTGATTGACCCATAAACGGATAGCCTGCCGGGCAGGAAGGAGGGACTTGCCATGCGAGGAGTAGTTTTCACCGGAGACAAAGAAGTCGAGATTCGCACGCTGCCAGACCCCCAACCGGGGCCGGGCGAGGTCGTCATCGCCATGAAGGCCTCTGGCCTCTGCGGCAGCGATCTGAGGCACTATCGCGCTCCCAAAGCCGACCGCGGTGACCCGGCCAACCTGAAAGTGGCCGGTCACGAACCCTGCGGGGTCATCGCCGAAATCGGGCGCGGCGTGACGGAGGTGGCGGTTGGCGACCGGGTGATGATGCACCATTACACGGGCTGTCGGGCCTGCACCATGTGCCGGATCGGATACACGCAGATGTGTCTGCACGGATCCACCGTCTACGGAACCGGAGCCAATGGCGGACACGAGGATTACCTGATTTGCCCGGCGTACACCTGCGTAAAAATGCCGGATGGTTTGGACTTCGACGAGGGCTCGGCGTGCGCGTGCGGAACGGGAACAGCGTTCTGGGCGTTGAAGCGGCTGAACATATCGGGCGACGACACGCTCGCCATATTCGGCCAGGGCCCGGTTGGCGCCAGCGGCACCATGTTTGCCAAGGCCATGGGAGCGCGGGTCATCGCGGTGGACGTTGACACGGAACGACTCGAACTGGCGCAACGCCTGGGCGCGGACGTGTGCATCGACGCCGGCACGCAGAACCCGGTGGAAGCCATACGGGAACTCACTCACGGCGAGGGTTCGCCGGCGACCCTGGATTGCACCGGTCGTCCGGAGGCGCGGATCAACGCGGTAGACTCCGCAATGCTGTGGGGCCGCGTCTGCTTCGTCGGTGAGGGCAACACCACGACCTTTGATGTCAGCCCGCAGATCATCCACAAACAGTTGACCATCCTGGGGTCGTGGACCTTCAGCCTGAACGGGCTGGAGGAGGTTGCACGGTTCGTAGTAGACCGTCAGGTGCCGCTGAAGGAACTGTTCACCCACCGGTTCACGCTGGACCAGGCCGACGAGGCGTACAAGCTATTCGAGGCCGGCGGAACCGGGAAGGTCTGCTTTACCTGGGACTGATCCCAGTGCTGCCGATAGTCACGCCATCAAACGAAAAGGGGCGCCGGTCAGGCGCCCCCTCTGCCATTCGTGGTCAGGTCAGTCTTGGCAAAACCTTCTTGTTGAACAGCCGCAGGGAGGCCGTCTGCATTTCGTCGGGCATCAGGTTGCCGTAGTTGATCTCGTAGATCATCTGGTCGAGGCCAAGGGTCTCTTCGAGCTCGGTAAGGCGCTCCGTGACCGCGCCGGGGGTTCCGTAGACCACCTTGTCACGGAGCCAATCGTCGTAATCCATGCCCAGGATGATGCGGCTCTGTTCAGCCCAGTCGCCGGTGGTGCCGGCCCGACCCGCATAGGAGCCCACTCGCTCTCCCAATCGGGTGATTGAGTTCATCGCCGAATCCATCGGGTTACGATATGCCGCCTCGGCGTCCTCATTGACATAAATCGGGACGCGCAGTCCAACCTTGCCTTCTCCGGGATGTCCAGCCGCCTTCCACGCGGCGCGGTATTCGGCCATGGGGCCAGCCAACTGGTCCAGGGTGAACACGCGGGACGGGTTGACGATTAACGGATACCCCATGGCGCCGATGATGGGGAAACTCTCGGCTGAAGTGACGCCCACGGTAATGGGCGGATGGGGCTTCTGGTACGGCCGTGGCGTAACGGTGAGCTCGTCGCAAGAGTAGTGCTCGCCGTGGAAGGAGAAGGTCTCCTGCGTCCAGGCGGACATGACGATTTCCAGGAACTCATCAAAACGGCTGCGGCTCTCCTCGAAGGTCACGTTGAAGCCCTCGTGGACATTGGGGAAAGTGCCCCGGCCGACGCCCAGCTCGACCCGGCCGTCGCTGATGTGGTCAAGGGTCGCCATCTCCTCCGCCACGCGGATCGGGTGACCCAGTGGCAGGCAGTAGACGGCGGTGCCAATACGCATGGTGCTGGTCTTTGCGGCAATTGCGGTGGCAATCATCACCGGAGACGCAAGCACGCGCTCCATGTTGAAGTGGTACTCGGCGAGCCAAACCGATGCTACGCCCAGGTCTTCGGCCTCCTGGACCAACCGGAACGACTGGGTAAAGGCGTCGTGGTGATCGCCGTCAATGGGCCGGGGAAACTCGAGAAAGAGTCCGAACTCCATGCCTGTCCTCCTCGTAGTGGATGATAGCGCCGGGTTGCAGCCGGTTACACCTGCGAACCCTGGATGCGGCGCTCCTGGCCCTGCCATTCCTTGTCGCGCAGGATGTATTTCTGGATCTTGCCCGTGGCCGTCTTGGGCAGGTCGCCAAATTCGACGCTCTTGGGCGCCTTGAAATGGGCAATCCGATCACGGGTGAAATCGATGATTTCGTCGGCCGTGAGCCGGCCGCCATCACGGGGAACGACGAAGGCCTTGGGAACCTCGCCCCAGCGCTGGTCGGGCACGCCGACGACGCAGACCTCAAGGACGCCGGGGTGCTCCATGATGACCTTCTCAACTTCCTGGCTGGAAATGTTCTCCCCGCCGGAGATGATGATGTCCTTGGAACGGTCCTGAAGTTCGATGTAGCCATCGGGATGCCAGACGGCGAGATCGCCGGAATGGAACCAACCGCCGCGGAACGCCTCGGCTGTGGCATCGGGATCGTTGTAATAGCCCTTCATCACGGCGTCGCCCTGCATGACGACCTCGCCCATGGTCTCGGCGTCGCGCGGGATGTCGTCCATGGTCTCGTCGACCACGCGGAGGCCGGAACCGTAGACTATAAAGGGTACGCCCTGCCGGGCCTTGACCCGAGCCAGGTCGTCGCTGCCCATGTCGTCCCACTCGGGCTGGCCGGCGGCGACGGTACATGGCCCGTAGGTCTCGGTCAGGCCGTACACGTGGATGATCTCGGCGCCCATGCCCTCGATGGTGCGGATGACCTGCGGCGCGGGCGGGGCGCCGGCTGTCATGATCGTCAGGCCGGAAAGGTCGGCGCTGGCGGCTTCCGGAGCAGAGTAAAGGCCGGTCAGCACGGTGGGCGCGGCGCAAAGGTGAGTGACGGACTCCTCGCGAATGAGGCGGTAGACCTCGGCGGGATCGACCCGGCGCAGGCAAACGTGGGCCCCGCCCACGGCGGTAACCGCCCAGGGGAAGCACCACCCGTTGGCGTGGAACATCGGCAGCGTCCACAGGTATATGCTGCGCCAGTTCATACCCATTTCCATGGCCTCGCCAAGCGCGTTGAGGTACGCGCCACGCGGGGTGAACTCCACTCCCTTGGGCATGCCGGTGGTGCCGGACGTGTAGTTGATGGTAAGGGTGTCGTTTTCGGTGGCCGGGCCCGGGAGTTCCGGCATCGGGTCGACGCTGGCCAGCCACTGCTCGTATTCCGGGCCGGGAATATCCGTGGCCAGTGGCGCGGTATCGCGCACCTGCACGTAGGTTTCCACACCGGGGCAATCCTCGCGCAACTGGCGCACGGTATCAGCGAGTTCCGAGTCGAACACCAGCACCTTCGCTCCGGAGTGGTTGAGGATGTACGCGATTTCGCGGGGCGAAAGGCGTATGTTCAACGCCACCAACACCGCTCCGATCCCCATGGGGCCAAAGTTGGCCTCGAGCATGGAGGGCAGGTTCGGCAGCAGAAAGGCCACGCGGTCGCCGGGCCCGACGCCGACGCTGCGCAACGCGGCAGCCTGGCGGCGCACCCGCTCGTAAAAAAGAGCGTAGGTGGTAACCGCGCCGTTGTAAACGCAGGCTGCACGGTGGGGATACACGGCGGCGCTGCGTTCGAGGAACAGAAGTGGAGTCAATTTCTGGGTCGATGCAGTCGGGATTGTCATTATGATCACCCTGAGCGGCAGTTCGATATTGGCGAGGATTTGGCCGCATTTTGTACCGTGCGGTTGGAATTGTCCAGCACGATCTATTCGGGTATTCTGCCGGCGGCCACCGAGTAATGCTAAGCGGCGGGTGCCGCCTAATTCACGAACCATCCGAACAGCCAAGGCTGTGCCGGAACCCTTGGACAGGACTTAAAGCAATGACACAGCAACAACGTGATTTTATCGGATATGGAGAACATCTCCCGGCGGTCCAATGGCCGCGCGGCGCGCGCATCGCCATCTCGGTGGTGGTGAACTACGAAGAAGGGAGCGAGGCGTCGCTGCTGGACGGCGACGGGTATCACGAAACGAACAACGAAGTGCCTTCACCCGTGCCGGCGGGGCAGCGGGACCTGTTCAACGAGTCGTTTTTCGAGTACGGCAGCCGAGTCGGGGTCTGGCGGATACTGAACCTGCTGGACAAGTACAACGCGAAGAGCACGTTTTTCTCATGTGCGCTGGCCTTCGAGCGGAACCCGGAGGTTGCGCGCGCTGTCGTCGAGCGCGGCCACGAAGTCTGCGGGCACGGCTACCGGTGGGAGGAATACCACAACAAGACGCGCGACGAGGAAGCCGAAGCGATCCGCATGACGGTGGAATCGTTGACCAGGACCACCGGCGAACGGCCAGTGGGCTGGTTTACCAGGTAT
This sequence comes from SAR202 cluster bacterium bin87, assembly GCA_002238825.1. Lineage (GTDB taxonomy): Bacteria > Chloroflexota > Dehalococcoidia > Lucifugimonadales > UBA3495 > Bin87. Next base: position 713,489 of record MPNC01000001.1, read on the forward strand.
GGCCCCAGCGTTAACACCCGGGAGTTAGTGGTGGAAGAAGGCGGTTTCGTCTATGACAGCGGGGTATTCAACGACGACCTGCCGTATTACACGGAGGTGCACGGCAAGCCGTGGCCGGTTTTGCCATATAGCTTCGAGACCAACGACGCCCGCTTCTGGCGGGGCGGCCTCAACAGCGTCGGCGACTTCTACGAGTACATGAAGGACACCTTCGACGTGCTGTACGAGGAAGGACGCACCCACCCCAAGATGATGTCGGTGGGCTTGCACTGTCGCATCGCGGGACGGCCGGCGCGGTCACGGGCCCTGGATCGATTCCTGCGGTACGCGCGCAATCACCCCGGCGTGTGGTTCGCGCGGCGCGATGAAATAGCCCGGTGGTGGCTCGAACACTATCCGCCGGGGACGCTACAGTAAACGAACGTGAAGGGGGCGGCCGCGCTGGCCACCCCCTTCCTTCGGCTCCGGGAGCCATTCACGGCTAACCGGGCCACTCGCCCAGTTGGATGATGGAAAAGACGGCGCCGTCCGGGTCGAACAGAACAGCGAAACGGGCGAAGTCCTCGATGTCGCGGGGCTCGACACAGATTTTCCCACCGAGTTCCTGAGCCTTTGCTACGGCGGCGTCGACGTCGTCCACACCGAAATAAACTCCCCAGTTGGGCGGCACCGGGCCCCAGTCTTCGCCGATCTGGAGGATGCCGGCAACCTGCACGCCCGAAACCTTCACGAGCGTATACGGGAAGTCGGTGTTGGGGTCGGGCGCCGCTTCAGCCTGCAGCAATTGAGTGTAAAAGGCCGACGCGGACTCAGGGTCGGTTGTCGCCAGCTCGAACCAGCAGAGAGAGCCGGGCTCGTGCATCTTGCCGGCGCCGGCGTGCTTGAGGGGATACCAAAGCCGCAGGACGGCGCCTTCCTGGTCCTGGATCAGCGCCATACGCCCAACGTCCATTACGTCGAAAGGTTCCATCAGGACGGTGCCGCCGGCGTTTCGAGCTCGTTCCACCGCGGCGCCGAGGTCGTCGACCGTGACGTAAACACTCCAGTGCGGCGGCAGGTTCTCCTGGCCGGGACCGGGTTCAGCGGATGCGCATACCGGAACGCCGTTGTGGCTGAACATGGTGTAGACCATGCCGGGTCCGGCGGGGTGGTCATCGTACGTCCAGCCGAATAGAGCGGAGTAGAAGTCCTTGGCGACCTGACCGTTTTTGCACAGCAGGTCGGCCCAGGACGGGGAGCCGGAGGAGTATTCGGTTATTTCGGGCATGAGGTTGGCCTCCAATTCGATGATGCACGAATCAGCATAGCAGGCAGTCTCGAAAATCGTCGGATTGGTTTGTCACCAATTTAACCGCCGCGTGAATGGTCAGGAGCCGGTCGTCGTCGGTCACGCAAAAAAGTAAGGGCGAATGGTCATTCGCCCCTACTGCGCACACGGCTATTTGCGTGGCCGGCTAGTTGTCGGCGGGTACGGCCACCTCAACTTTGGTGTCCTTGAAAGCCGGCATCACTTCCTCGGCGAACCACTGCAGTTGCTCGAGGATCACGGACTGCGGAGTGCCGACCGGCTGGCCGACCTGGACGCGCTTCAACCCCGGGTAGCGCTCCTCGACGCCTTTGAGCAGCTCGATGACGCGATCGGGCGGGCCGGCAAGGACGCTGCCGTTTTCGATGGCATCCTCGATGGTCGGAAGGCCGGCGTTGGGCGCGATTTCAGGATTGCTCATGTCGCGGATCTGCTGATCGGAAAGGCCGCGCGTCAGACGCAGAGGGCCGAACATCTTGAGGTTTTCTTCGTAGTACCGGGCCCCCTGGCGCGCAGCCTCTTCAACCGTAGGGGCCATGTGGAAGTGGAAGCCAACGGCCAGATCCTCGCCCAGTTCGGCGTCGGGCTTGCCGTTGCGCCGGAGAGCGTCACGGTAGCCGTGCATGATCCCGTCCATGGCCCCGCCCTCGGAGGATCCCCCTCCGATGACGCCCTTGATGCCCATCTTGGCCATGAACTCCAGGGCCCGACCGGTGCCGCCCTGGATGGGCTGCCAGCACTCGACCGGAAGGGTCTTGGGCCGGGGAACGAGCGTGATTTCCTCGAGGGGGTAGCCGCGGTAGGGCACTCCCTGCGGCGGGAAGTTGTAGTGCTTGCCCTGGTGGGAGAATGACCGCTCGTGGAAGGCTTTGAAAATGACCTCGACCTGTTCCTCGAAGAGATCGCGGTTAGCCGGCTGGTCCATGAGCGGGGAACCCAGGGACTCCACTTCGCGAGTGTGGTAGCCGCGACCCACGCCGAAGGTCACCCGGCCCTTGGTGAGCCAGTCGGCCATGGCAAAGTCCTCGGCAAGGCGCAGCGGGTGCCACATGGGAGCGATGTTGAAACCGCAACCGAAGCGCAGGCGTTCGGTCACGTGCGCCAGATGGACGATGAACATGAGCAGGTTGGGGATGCACTCGTACCCCTCGGGCTGGAAATGGTGCTCCGCCATCCAGAAGGTATCGTAGCCGTGCTTGTCCAGGGTTTGCGCGATGGCCACACCCTTGTCGAACGCCGTGGCCAGGAACTCGTCGGAATAAGTGCGGTCGTTGACCGCGACGCCGGCGTAGCCGACGTTCTCCATGTCGACATGGCCGGCATACAGACTGTCAAAAGTGGTAATCATCAAGTGCCTCCCGCAATTGGGCGCGATCTGCGCGAAAGACGGTTCGCCGCGAACGGGAACCGTAGGGTGATGGCATTTTAGGCCAAGCGACACGGCGGTTCAACCGTCGCAAACCTTGAATTACGAGGGCAACTCTGGCAAGATATCGACATCATGAGAGTTGGCGCATTTGAACTACAGGAACCCCTGCCGGAACTGCGGGATCCGCACGTTTTCGCGATGATCCGCCCATGGGTGGATGTCGGCAGTGTCGGCACGCTGACGTTGAACCGCCTGGAACGGTACCTCGGCTCCAAGGAATTGGGCCGACTGCACCGCCCCGGCGAGTTTTTCGACTTCACCAGGTATCGTCCCAGCATGCGGCTTGTGGACAACGAGCGCCGGGTGCGCGTCCCCAACAGCATTATCCGGTATGCCACGACGGAAAACGGACCGGATTACCTGTTTTTCCACCTGCGGGAGCCCCACGCCAACAGCGAGACGTACACCGACTCGATCCTGGAAGTGGTCGAACAATTCAACGTGAAGCGGTACTGCCGGCTGGGGGCAATGTACGACGCGGTTCCGCACACCCGTCCCCTGTTGGTCACCGGCTCCCTGGGCTCGGTGCCACAGTCACGGTCGGTGCCCAACCTCAAGTTGCGCGGCAGCACCTACCAGGGCCCCACGACGATCATGAACTTGGTCTCTGACGGCATTGATAAACTGGAAATCGAGGCCATCAACTTCATGGTGCACCTCCCGCAGTACGTCCAACTTGACGAGGACTACAACGGGACGGCACGCATGATCGAGGTGCTTTCGTCCGTGTACTCGGAGATCCCCTCTGACCTGGCCCCCACGCGGCGAGGCCAGCGGCAATACCGGGAACTTAATGCGGCAGTGGAGCGCAACTCCGACCTCCAGGGCCTCATCAAGCAGATGGAAGACTACTACGACACCAACGAGGCCGAGGGCGAGACCCCCGAAGAAACCGCAAGCCAGGAAGATGCGGTGGCGTTGTCACCGGAGATCGAGCAGTTCCTGAGTGAACTCGGCGAGGAATTCGGGCAGCGGGACGAATAAGCGGCCAGCATCGAGAAACAAACGAGCCGGGTCAAGTGACCCGGCTTTCGTTTTGCGCTCTCGGTGAGCGATGGTGGCGACGGATGGATTCGAACCAACGACCTAGCGCTTATGAAGCGCCCGCTCTGCCACTGAGCTACGTCGCCTACCGAGCGGCCTCGACCAGACGCCGATGCTACCGCAGACCAATCTATCGTAAGGCTCGCCCGGCTGGGTTGTCAATCGAATGACCGCACAGTATCAACCAAGCGGCGAAGATGACGCCCTGTGGCAAGTGGCTGCCAGCCTTGAAACGATCGTCGCGGACCTGTGTCGTCGACTGCAGCCGTTCCCATCATTCCTCGGAATGACGACGATACAGGCGATTGAGCTCGATCCGACGCCGGCGCCCGTGCGCGACCTGGGATGCGTGGTCCTGACGCCCGACGGCGTGATCGCTGAACTGGACGTAACCGCGATCCCGGGCGTCGTCGGCGTGCTGGAAGTCGACCAGGTCGAGGAGTTCAGGCTTCTGGAGTTGCCCGCGCCGGCGCGCCTGATCTACCTGACCGAGGCGGTACGTGTCCTGGCCGCGGAAATCGCCGGGCGTAACGGCTAGGCGCCGGTAAGATCGACGTCGCCAGACTGGCCGCCGGTCTTGCGCAGCAGGCGCACGCCGTCGATACGCACGGCGCGGTCTACGGCCTTGCACATGTCATAGACGGTGAGCGCGGCCACCGAGACCGCAGTCAGGGCCTCCATCTCGACGCCGGTTTTGCCCGAGGTGGTTGCGGTGGTCGTTATCCGCACCCGGCTTTCGTCTTCCTCCAGTTCCAGCTCCACATCCACCTTGTTCAGCGGCAAGGGATGACACAGGGGAATAAGCTCGGAGGTTTTCTTGGCGCCCATGATGCCGGCCAATTGGGCGATGGTGAGAACGTCGCCCTTTTTCATCAGGCCGTCGCGGATCAGGGCGAGGGTGGCCGGTTCCATGACTACGTACCCACAGGCCTGGGCCATGCGATCCGTGACGGGCTTCCAGCCGACGTCCACCATCCGGGCGCTCCCGTCCTCGGCCAGGTGGGTGAGTTGGTCGGCGGGCTTGCCGGCGTTCTCCGCGGTCATGGGTTCCTCGTCATCCGCCAATGTGGTACATCTCGACCTTGGTCCGCGCCGCGGCTTCGGCCGTGGTCAGTTCGGTCCGCTCCTCGGAGTAACGGTCGCGACGCACCTTCCAGGCCCCGGCGATGATGGCGGCCAACTCGTCGTCAGACGCACCCCGACGCATGGGCCCGCGCAGGTCGACCCCATCTGTGGCGAAGAGGCAGGTGTACAACTTGCCGTCGGTGGACAGGCGGGCGCGTGTGCAGTTGGCACAGAACGGCTGCGTCACCGAGGCGATCACGCCGATTTCGCCGGAGCCGTCGCGGTAACGCCAGCGATTGGCGACTTCACCCACGTAGTTGGGTTCGGCCGGCTCAAGGGGCAATTCCGCGTCAATCATGGCCACGATTTCGGCGGCGGAGACGACCTCGTCGAGTTTCCAACCGTTGCGGTTGCCGACATCCATGTACTCAATGAAACGGACGATGTGCCCCGTGCCTTTGAAATGTCGAGCCAGGTCGACGATGGTGTGGTCATTCACCCCTTTCTGGACCACGGCGTTGATCTTTACGGGATTCAACCCGGCGTCCGACGCGCGGCCTATACCGTCCAGAACCCGGCGGGTGCCAAAGCCTCGTCCGTTCATCTGCTTGAACACTTCATCGTCCAGGGAGTCGAGGCTGACTGTGATGCGGTCCAAACCGGCCTCGGCCAGTTGCGTCGCCTGCTGGGCGAGGAGGTAGCCATTTGTGGTCAGGGTGATATCGTCGGCCCCGGGGATGGCGGCCAACTGAGCGAGCAACTTGGATAGATCAACGCGCAGTAGGGGCTCGCCGCCAGTAATCCGCAACTTGTTCACGCCCGCGTCGACAAACAGCGCCGCCAAGCGCGATATCTCCTCGAAGGTGAGGATTTCATCCTTGGGCAGAAACTCGTATGCCTCGCCGAAGATCTCGGCCGGCATGCAGTACGGGCACCGGAAATTACACCGGTCTGTGACCGATATCCGGAGGTCTCTGAGTGGGCGGCCGAAGAGATCGGTGATCATGCTGCTGCCAACGGTTATCTATCGGTCCAACAAGGCCGGAAGCATTGTGCGCGCTTTCCGGGCTGCGTCGGAGCGATGGCTGATACGGTTTTTGATTTCAAGGGGCGCCTCCGCGATGGTTTGCCCCAGGGAAGGCAGGTAGAACACCGGGTCGTAGCCGAAACCGTGTTCACCTTCCGGTTCGAATTGTATCATTCCCGCGACGGAGCCGACGGCCGTGCCGATAACCGCGCCGCCAGGAGCGGCGATGGCGGTGACACAGCGGAACCGGGCGATGCGTCGATCCCAGAGTACGCCGGCGAGATTGTTGAGCAGGAGGGCAACCCGGTCGCCGTCGGACCGGCAGGCGTCCCCGCCGTAGCGGGCGGAATACACGCCGGGGTCGCCACCCAGCGCATGGACCTCCAGCCCGGAATCGTCCGAAATCGTGGGCAGGTTGGACAGGCGGGCATACTCGCTGGCCTTGAGGCGGGCGTTGGCCAGGAACGTGTCGCCGGTCTCGTCGACGTCCCCAGAAACCCCGGCATCGTCCAGCGAGATCAGTTCGACTGGCCAGTCGGCGAGCAACTCGCGGTACTCGCGCATCTTGCCCGGATTGCGGGTGGCAACGACCAGGACGGTAGACGACATAACTAGACAACACCTTCGGCAGCAAGCGCCTGGAGATCAGGGTCCGCAAGACCCAGCCATTCCCCGTAGACGGCGGAGTTGTGCTCGCCTACGGTGGGGCCCATGTGGCGCAACTCTCCGGGTGTCTCGCTGAATTTTGGCACCAAGCCGAGCATCCGCGTTTGTCCCAACTCCGGGTCCTCAATGTCGACGATGTCATCGCGGTCCTGGAAATGGGGATCGGCAACAATGTCGGCGCTGTTGTAGACCGGGCCAACGACCCCACCGGCCGGGATCAGCTCGTCCATGATGGCGTTGGTGTCGCGGGAACCCAGCCATTCCTGGAGCACCACGTTCAGCGAATCCTTGGACTCGAGGCGCGCCGCATTGTTGGCGAATCGCGGGTCGGAAAGCAGTTCGTCCAGCCCCATGGCCCGCGCGAGGCCCTCCCAGGTGTTCTGCGAGGTGGCTGACAGGCCAAGCCAACGTTCATCCCCGGTGCGGTAGAGGCTGCGCGGGGCTGCATCGGGAAAGTCGTTGCCGACGCGTTCCCGGATTTCCCCCAACCGATCGTAGATAGTGAGGTGTGGAATGCAGAGACGGAAAAGCGGCTCGAAGAGGCTGAGGTCAACCACCTGCCCGGTTCCCTTGCCACCGTCCCTCGCATCAGCGCCCCTCCGGTAGATGGCCATCATGCCGGCCATGGCGCCGAAAACTCCGGCGATCTCATCCGCCAGCGGGATTGGCGGCAGGTTGGGCGGAGTTTCGGGAAAACCCGTCATGCCGATGTAACCGCTCATGCACTCGGCGATGGTGCCGAAACCGGGGCGGTCCCGGTACGGCCCGGTCTGTCCAAACCCCGAAAAACGCAGGATCACCAGCCCAGGGTTGACGTCGCCGGCGTGGAGGTCCGATGGACCGAGGTTCCAGCGCTCCAGGGTTCCGGGCCGGAACCCTTCAATCAGGACATCCGCTTGCGCAGCCAACTGTTTGAGGATTTCTTGGCCTTTCGGGTCGGCCATGTTCAGCGTGATGGACTGCTTGTTTCGAGAGTGGACCTTCCACCACAGCGACACGCCGTTGTAGAAAGGGCCCCAATTGCGCAGAGGATCTCCGGAGCCCGGCCGTTCAACCTTGACCACCTCGGCCCCGAAATCGGCCATGAGCGAGGAAGCGGTGCCGCCAGCCACGATGATGGACAGATCCAGTACGCGAAGCCCGGCCAGGGGTCCTGCTGCTGATTTTGATTCTGAAGCGGTCAAAAGCCCATTCCTGTCAGGTCGATGCGGTGAGCGTCAGTGGCGTTGCGGCGAGTGTGTCCGCTGCGGTCAGTCGCCGAACCAATCAATTATTGCATTCAGCACATCGTTAGGATATTCCATGGGCAGGAAGTGGCTGCCCTTGCCCAAGGGTTTCACCACGGAGCCGGACACCAATTCGCTGAACCGCTGGACTCCAGGGTCATCGAGGCGCTGGGAACCGGGGTAGTCGGCGAGCAGCAGCAGCCAATCGCCGGGCAGCTCGTTGAGGTATTGCTCCACCTGGAGATCATCGCGCATGCCGTAGAATGTGGCCTCGGTTTCCGGGAGGCATTTCAGCTCGGCTCGCCCGTCGGGCAACAGCCTGGTTCCTCCCTCGATGAATTGACGGTAGGGTTCGTCCTCCCAATCTTTGAACGCAGCGCGGGTACGGTAGGCATCGAACATTACCTCGCGGGACTCCCACACCGCACGTTTCATCCGCGTCCGCTCGGCGCGCCGGGCCAGATCCTGGCTGGGCGCCGACGGCGCATCGTTGCTGACCCTGGTTTCCACCAACACCACGCGGTCGAATCTGCCGGGCAAGAGCTTCGACGCGATGATCGCGGCCAGCCCGCCGGATGAATGACCGATTACCCGAGGGGAATCGATGTCCATGGCCTCGACGATGGCGGCCAGGTCTTCTCCGGCGTATTCGAACTTGTAGCCCTTGTCGGATTTGTCGGTGTCGCCATGTCCCCGCTGGTCAAACGCCAACACCCGGTAGTGTTCGGCCAACCGGCGCGCGACTGGCTTCCACGGCCAGGCGCAAAGTCCGGTCGCGTGGAGCATCAACAGAGGGGGATTCGATGGGTCACCCCATTCCAGGTAATGGTGGCGGATCCCATTGGCGGCAACGTAGTGGCTGGTCCAGTCGTCGGTTGTTGAATCTCTGGGCATCGGTAGGCCTTCAGTTTGGTTTGTGGTGCTGGTCATTATGCTATAATGCCGCCGCCCAATTATCCAGACCATACGGTCTGTCGAAACGAGAAGCCGCTCCGATGCTCGAAGACTACTTTGGCCAGTACGGCTTGATCGCCATCTTCCTGGTCATCTCCATAGTTGTGCCGTGCAGCATGTTGCTGGCGTCGCATGGGCTGTCCCGCTTCGGCATCCGCCCGGATCGACCGAACGCGGTCAAGCACGACACCTACGAGTGCGGTGTGCAGACCATCGGCGGCACGTGGAACCGGTTCCAATTCCGATACTACATGTTTGCCATCCTCTTCGTGATATTTGACGTTGAGGTGGTGTTCCTGTACCCGTGGGCGACCAAGTTCCTGACTCTGGAATTGTTTGCCCTGATTGAAATGGCGGTATTCGTCGGGATCCTGCTGCTGGCCTGGGCGTATGCCTGGCGCAAGCGGGATTTGGAGTGGCAGGGCTGAACCGAATGGCAGAGCAAACGGGTTTCACCATGCCCTCGTCCGGCGGACCGCTGCACAGCCGGACCTGGGACATCGACCGTTCTGAAGGGCAGTTGGTCAACGAACTGATCGCTGCTTCCCAGTCTCCCATCGAGGTACCATCCATCGAGGTGCCGGAAGACCTGCAGCGCAACCTGATGGTGACGTCAGTGGACGCTCTGGTGAACTGGAGCCGGAAGTCGGCGCTGTGGCCGGTGTCCTTCGGGCTGGCCTGCTGCGCTTTCGAAATGATGGCAACGGCCATGGGCCGGTTCGACATCTCGCGATTCGGTATGGAAGTGTTCCGCGCCTCTCCGAGGCAGGCCGACCTGATGATCGTGGCCGGCACCGTCACCTGGAAGATGGCTCCGCCCATCCAGCGCATCTACGAGCAGATGGCCGAACCGCGCTGGGTAATTTCCATGGGGGTGTGCGCCACCAGCGGGGGGCCGTATTACGGGTCTTACAGCGTGGTGCCCGGCGTCGACCACATCATCCCGGTGGACGTCTACGTGCCGGGGTGTCCTCCCCGTCCTGACGCGCTGCTGTACGGCATCATGGAACTTCACGAGAAAATCAAGAAGTACCGCAACCTGGGCGACGGGAGCTTCAAGCCGTGACGCTGCCCGCGGTGTCCGGGGAGACCCTGGCGCGACGCCTGAGGGAGGCTGCTCCTAACTCGGTTGTTGAGTGGAGCGAGGCGGCAGTTTGGGTGGAGCCGGGCTCGCTGGACTCGGTCGCCAGCGTCCTCCACGACGATGCAGAGATCGACTTCAAGTTCCTGAACTCGATCAGCGCCATTGATTTCGTGGAGCACTTTGAGCTGGTGTACCACCTGACCTCAATCTCCAGACGGCACACGGGGGTGGTGCGCAGTCGGGTATACGGGCGCGAGGAGCCGACAGCGGCCTCGGTGGTTGGAGTGTGGAAAGGCGCGGATTTCCAGGAACGGGAAATCTGGGACCTGATGGGCGTCCGCTTTATTGGCCATCCCAACATGAAGCGCATCATGCTGTGGGAGGGGTTTGATGGCCATCCGTTGCGCAAGGACTTCCTGTAAAACCCCAGCCCTGAGTTTCCGAAGCCGCAAGCCATGACCATCCGCACCGAACCAATGACGGTCAACGTGGGGCCGCAGCACCCCAGCACGCACGGCGTGTTCCGGGTCCGCATCACGTTCGATGGCGAGGATATTGTCGAAGTCGAGCCCGTACTGGGATACCTGCACCGGGGCTCCGAAAAGCTGGCCGAGGAGCGCAACTACGTGCAGGTGGTGACCCTGACGGACCGCCTGGACTACACCTCCTCCATGATCAACAACCAGGCCTATTGCCTCGCCGTGGAGCAACTGCTGGGCATCGAGCCGCCGCCGAGAGGGAAGTACCTGCGCACACTGGCCGCCGAACTTCAGCGCATTGCCAGCCACCTGATCGCGGTGGGTTTCTTCGTGCAGGAATTGGGCGCGTTCGGCACTCCGTTGATGTACACATTCCGCAGCCGCGAGCGCATCCTGGACCTGTTCGAAATGCTGTGCGGCGCCCGCGTCACCGTCAGCTACATGCGCCCGGGCGGTGTTTTCGCCGACACTCCGGCAGATTTCTGGCCGGCTTTGGAGCAGTTCCTCGAGGATTTCGAGGGAGAGCTGGAAGAAATCGAGAACCTGCTGCTCAGCAACGAAATATTGATGGTTCGCACCCGTGGCGTCAGCCCTCTGCCGGCGGACGTGGCGATCAACTGCTCGGTCAGCGGACCGGTGCTGCGGGCCAGCGGCGTCAACTGGGACTGGCGCAAGATGGCTCCGTACGACGCCTACGACCAGGTCGAGTTCGACATCCCGGTGGGCCAAAACGGCGACAATTACGACCGCTTCTGGGTGCGCATGCAGGAAGTGCGCCAGAGCCTCCGCATCGTGCGGCAGTGCGTGGCGCAAATTGAGCCCGGTCCGGTGCGGCAGGAGTTGCCCTTGGTCCTTCGGGCAGCGCCGGGCGCGGAAGCATACGGCCGGGTGGAGGCTTCCAAAGGCGAATTGGGGTTCTTCCTGGTCAGCGACGGCGGAGTATCACCCTATCGCTGCAAGATCCGCTCGCCTTCCCTGATCAACTTGACGATTACGGAACATCTGCTCCTCGGTTGGAAGCTGGCCGACATGATCGTGTCGCTGGGCAGTGTTGACATAAACATGGGCGAGGTCGACCGGTAATGCGGTGCGTGAGCAACGCCGAAGGGATGCTCAGCGCCGATGGAGTGCTGGGCGGCAACCCGCTTTTTTATTTCATCTACAACGCGGTGGCCCACATCGCTCCCTGCTGGCTGAGCTACCTCATCTCCGGCCTGGTCATCATGCTGATCCTGATCAACGCGGTGTTGCTGGGTGCGGCGGTCGTCAGTTGGGGTGAGCGCAGGCTCCTGGGCCGGTTCCAGAATCGCGTGGGCCCCAACCGGTGGGGACCGTTCGGCGCGTTCCAACCGATTGCGGACCTGGCCAAACTGATCACCAAAGAGGACATCGTTCCCTACGGCGCCGACAAGCTCGCGTTCACTGCCGTTCCGATTATCATGGTGGCCGCCGTGCTGCTGGGCACCGCGGTGCTCCCGTTCGCCAAGGACGTGGCGCTGGTCGATCTGAACGTTGGGGTTCTCTTCGTGTTGGCCGTTAGTTCGCTGACCTCCATCGCGATATTCACCGCCGGGTGGGCATCAAACAACCGCTACGCGCTCTTCGGCGCCGGGCGGGCAGTTGCGGTGTTGCTCAGCTACGAAGTGCCCGTGGTGCTGTCGTTGCTGGGGGTGGTTATGGTCGCAGGATCGATGTCGCTGGGCGACATCGTGGCTGCCCAGGCCGTGCCCTTCTTCCTGGTCCAGCCGCTCGCCTTCTTCGTGTTCATTGCCGGGATGTCCGCCGAATTGAACCGCACTCCCTTCGACGTCGCGGAGGCGGAGTCGGAGATCATCGCCGGCTATCACACCGAATACAGCGGCATTAAATTCGCGCTGATCCAGGCCGCCGAGTTCGGTGGCGTGCTGGTGGTGTCGGGTCTGATTGCGACTCTGTTCCTGGCCGGTTGGGCGGGTCCGGCGGCCGATTGGCTCGGCTGGCTGTGGTTCCTGATCAAGGTCTTCATCGGTATCTTCCTGTTCGTCTGGATCAGGTCGACCTACCCCAGATTGCGTCTCGACCAGATCATGGCCGTGTGCTGGAAATTCCTGATGCCGCTGAGCATAATCAACCTGGTAGCCGTGGTGCTCGAGGTGTTCTTCCTGCGCGACGCCAACGGGTCGCTGAGCACCGCAGACCTGTGGATAATGGCCGGCATCAATATCGTCCTGGCCGGCGGTTCGATCCTCTTCTTCGGGCGCTTCATCAAGGAAAAGGTCCGCACCGAGGCGCCCACAGCGGCCGCGACAAATCAGGTCGTGCCCGGCGTGTCGACCATTGGAATGCGGTAGAAAAGCGGGGGTGACGCAGTGTACGGACTGGAAATGGTAAAAGGGCTGGCGGTAACGCTCTCGAACCTGATGCGCAAACCTTTCACGACCTCATATCCGGAGCAGCGGATCCGGCAGCATCCCCGTTTTCGCGGCGAGGAGTTCACGTGGTACGAGGAGCGATGCACGGGTTGCGCGTCGTGCGCGAAGTACTGCCCGCTGGGCATCATCAAGATCGTCACCTCCCCCAGCGAAACCGCGCCGTTGCAGGGCGACAAGTATCGCCTGGAAACCTTCGACATCGAGCTGCAGCGATGCATGTTCTGCGGCCTGTGCGTCGAGGCCTGCCCCTATGACGCACTGTTCATGGGCAGCGGGTTTGAAGAGGGTCAATACAAGCGGACGGATCTGGTGATCACCATCGACCGGTTGCGTCAGGCCGAAAAGAACCCCAGCACCTGGTTCCGCCCGCAACTGGAGGGGATGGACTACCGCCCGGGCGAAGGAAGGCCATTGGGATGGCGCGAGGTCGGCCGCGAAAATTGGCGCTGGCACCAGCACGAAAAAGCCGGAATGCGTCTCGCCGCCGGCCGCGACGACAGCGAGGGCGAAGCCTAGATGTGGTTTGAGCATCTCGTTTTCTGGGCGCTGTCGGTGGTCGCCATCGGGGGAGCGCTAGGAGTCGTGCTGGTTCGCGACCTGTTCCGCGCGTCCCTGATGCTGGCCATGGCGTTTGTAGCGGTGGGCGGGCTGTTCGTGATGATGAACGCCGAATTTCTGGCGGTGGTGCAGATCCTGATTTACGTGGGGGCCATCGCCGTCTTGTTCATCTTTGCGGTTATGCTTACCCGCGATGTGCAGCAGGGCAACACTCCCAACCGTTTGCAGATCCCGGCTGCGGTGGTGTCGGCGCTGGTGCTGGCTGCGATGATTGCCACTGCGGTCACTACCGACTGGACGACCTTGGCCGGCGCCGGATTGGAGGCCAAAGCCCAACTGGCGCAGACGCAGGCGGTGGGCATTCCGGACGCCGCCGACCTGACAAACGCCGGTTTGACCCCGGCCGAAGTCGCAAGCGTGAGCAGCGGCGGTCTCGCCGATTTGTTGATTGGAAATTTCGTCCTGCCGTTTGAAGCCGTTTCGCTGCTGTTGTTGGGCGCCGCCATCGGAGGCCTGGCGCTGGCGCGGGGTCGCGGGAGATAAGGCTTTGACGCTCGAAACGCTACTGATTGTAGCCGCGATCATTTTCTGCATCGGTCTCTATGGAGCGCTGGCGCGCCGGAACTTCATAGCGGTGCTCATGTCCATTGAGCTGATGTTCAACGGCGTGAATCTGACGCTGGTGGCGCTGGGGAGATACGTTGCGCCGTATGCGGTGCAGGAGCAGCTTTCCGCGGTGTTCACCGGGCAGGTGTTCGCCGTGTTCATCATCACCGTAGCCGCCGCGGAGATCGCGCTGGGGCTGGGCATAGTCTTTGCCGTATTCCGGTCCAACGAAAGCGTCGATCTGACCGACGCCGCAGCCCTGCGCCACTAAGATCAGCTTCTCATCAAGATGCAATACGCGACAACGCAAATCATTCTTCGAATATGTGGGTAGAGTTCAAACGCGCCCCGAACTTGATGGCGGCGGAGATCTGGAAGGAAGTGCTGGAGGCGGAAGGCCTGCCCAGCCGCATCCTGCCGGACGGCGACATCCTGGACTGGAGCGAGCGGATCCCGTTCGTCATCTACGTGCCCAAGGGCCGGGAACACGTCGCGGAAGAGATCGTAAGGAAGCTGTGAGGATCGCCGGAACATGCTGACCGAATCCCTGGTATGGGCAATCTTCCTGCTGCCGGTGGCGTCTTTCCTGTTGATCGGGTTGGTCATCCGGCCGCTCGGTCCGGCTTTCGCCAAGACCGCCGGTTACGTCACGATCGCGGCGTTGGGAATCGGGTTCATCCTGTCGGTTTGGTTGCTGCGGTCATCCGCCCACGGCGAGGTTTATGACTTCGCGCCGTACCTCTGGCTGGGCCTGGGTCCGGCGACGATTGAAGTCGGCTTGCTGCTGGACCCTCTCACCAACGTCATGCTGGTCGTGGTCACCGGCGTGAGCCTGATGGTCCAGATTTACTCCATGGGGTACATGGATGGCGACGAGAGCTTCGCCCGCTACTACGCCTACATGTCCCTGTTCAGCGCTTCAATGATCGGCCTGGTGCTGGCGGTAAACGTCGTCCAGATGTATGTATTCTGGGAGCTGGTGGGCCTCTCGTCCTACCTGCTGATCGGGTTCTGGCACGACCGGCCGGCGGCGGCCGCTGCGGCGAAAAAAGCGTTCATCATCACCCGGATCGGCGACGTTGGGTTCCTGCTTGCCATAATCTACCTGTTCTTCCAGGCGGACGATTTTGCCGCCCACGGGTTGAACGCCCTGCACATCCCGCACATCTGGGAGGCGGCCGCTCCGGTTGCCGCCGGTGGCGCGGGCATAGTCGCCGGCGGCGCTCTCGTGTGGCTGTGTTTGGGCCTGTTCGCCGGCGCGGCGGGAAAGAGCGGACAGTTTCCGCTGCACACCTGGCTTCCCGACGCCATGGAAGGCCCGACCCCGGTGAGCGCGCTGATCCACGCCGCAACGATGGTTGCGGCCGGGGTCTTCCTTGTGGGACGGTTCTTCCCGGTGTTTGCCGAGTCGGAAGCGGCAATGATGGTCGTTGCGCTGATCGGCGCGTTCACCGCAGTGTTCGCGGCGACTCTGGGTCTGGCCGCCAACGATATCAAGCGGGTGATGGCCTATTCCACCGTCAGCCAACTGGGCTACATGATGGCCGCCCTGGGCGTGGGAGCGTACAACGCTGCCCTGTTCCACCTTTTCACCCACGCATTCTTCAAGGCCCTGCTGTTCCTGGGAGCCGGCAGCGTGAACCACGCGGCTGGAACCTTCAACATGATGTACATGGGCGGTCTCCGGAAGGCGATGCCGGGCACCTATTGGCTCACCGTCATCGGCGCGCTGAGCCTGGTGGGTATCTTCCCGCTGGCCGGATTCTGGAGCAAGGACGAAATCCTGCTGGAGTCCTGGCTCGCCGGTGGACCCGTGCCGGCGTCGATCAGCCTGCTGGTTTTTGCGATGCTGTTGGTGGGCGTGCTGCTGACGGCGTTCTACACCTACCGCATGGTGCACCTCACCTTCCACGGAGAGTTCCGGGGCGGAGGAGAACGTGAGCTTCACGACGCCCAAGAGGCCGGCCAACCGGCGCCCACAGGTGTCAGTCACCACATGCACCTGGGCGAATCTCCGTTGGTGATGGTAATCCCCATGGGGGTCCTCGGTTTCAGCGCGATTGTGGCCGGCTGGCTCGCGAATCCGATCGGGGTCAGCAGCATCTTTGGGCTGATACCCTCGCACTGGTTGACGGAATACTTCGCCTCGGGTCTCCATGACGGGCATCACGCGCCGCCGTTCAGCATCCCGATAGCCGTCGTATCCAACGCCGTGGCCATCGCCGGCATCGGATTGGCGGTGCTGACCTACGCCTGGCCGCGACCGTTCACTACCTCCGAGCCGTTGAGCCGGGGCGGGCCTCTGCACACCCTTCTGGCCCAGCGATATTACATGGACGATCTCTACGAGGGGGTCATCGTCGGTCGGGTCTTCTACCGCACGGTTGCGGCGATAGCCGACTGGTTCGACCGCAATATCGTCGACGGAATCGTTGGCCTGCTGGGCTGGCTATCCCGGAACATCGGCGGCCTGATTGCGCTGGCCCAAAATGGGCAGGTGCAGACCTACCCGCTGATCGCGGCCGCCGGCGGACTCGTCATCATCATCCTGTACCTGGCCTTTGGGTAAACCCGCATGCCGACCGGATTCAACGGCCTCCTGACCGTAACCGTTTTCCTGCCCGCCGTAGCGGCTCTGCTGCTGGCCGTCGGGCTGGTGCGGGATGTTCGCCACATCCGCTGGTTCGCCGCGGCCGTAGCCGCAGCCGACCTGGTATTGTCGGTGATCGTTTTCGCGCTGTTCCAGCGGGGAGGAGAAAGGTTCCAACTGGTCGATCGGCTCGACTGGATCACCACCGATACGGTGCAGGCCAGCTACCTCCTGGGAGTGGACGGGATCAGCGCCCCGCTGGTCATGCTGACCGGGTTGCTTGGCCTGTGCGCCGTCTTCGTGTCCTTCCACATCAGCAACCGCGTGCGCGAGTATTTCATCTGGCTGTTCGTGCTGCAGACCGCCGTGCTGGGCGTGTTCACAGCGCTGGACTTCCTGCTGTTCTTCCTGTTCTGGGAAATCGAGCTGGTGCCGATGTACCTGTTGATTTCGACCTGGGGAACCGGGCGGCGCGAATATTCGGCGATGAAGTTCCTGATCTTCACGATCCTGGGCTCTGCATTCATGCTGGTTGCCATCGTGGCGGTGTTCGTGAGCGCCGGGGTGGGCAGCTTCGATATGACGCGACTGTTGGAACCGGGAGGCGCATTGGACGCGTCCCGCGCCGCGCTGCCGATGGGGGTCTTGTTCTGGCTGTTCTTCATTGCCTTCGCAGTAAAGCTTCCGACCTGGCCGGTCCACACCTGGTTGCCGGATGCTCACACGGACGCCCCCACCGCCGGCAGCGTGATGCTGGCCGGCGTGATGCTGAAAATGGGAGGCTACGGCCTCCTGCGGGTCAACGCCGGAATGTTCCCGGAGCAATTGCAGCAATTCGCGATGGCCATTGTCGCCCTCGGCGTCATCAGCGTGCTGTATGGCGCGGTGGTCACGTTGCGGCAAACCGACCTGAAACGGCTCATTGCGTATTCCAGCGTCAGCCACATGGGGCTGGTGCTGATTGGACTGGGCTCCGTCGCGGTTGTGGGCGGCGCTCTGACCGACGCCGGCCTGACCGGCGCGGCCATGCAACTGTTCACCCACGGCACTATCACCGGATTGCTATTCGTGGCCGTGGGCATCCTGTACGAGCAGACGCACACGCGGCACATACCGGACCTGGGCGGCCTGGCGAACCGCATGCCGATACTCTCCGGGGCGTTCCTGATCGCTGGAGCGGCCTCCCTGGGGTTGCCTCTGCTGAGCGGGTTCGTGTCCGAGATACTGGTCTTCTTCGGAGCATTCCGGGCATTCCCGGCACTGACGATCCTGTCGGTTCTGGGCATCATACTCGCCGCCGGGTATATCCTCTGGATGCTGCAGCGAACGCTGTTTGGCCCCCGGCCAGCGCGTTGGGATAACCTGACCGACGCCTCGCCGGTGGAATTGGTTCCGGTGGCCCTGCTGGTCATCAGCATAGTCGCGGTGGGCGTTTATCCCGCCTGGCTGACCGAGGTGTTCCGCGACGGCCTGGAACCCATAGTGAGCGGCTACAACGCCGGGCTGGCCGGAATCCCCAAGTAGTCACCAAAACCGGAAACGCAATGACAGCATATGACCTCTACCTGATTGCGCCCTATCTGGCCATGGCTGCCCTGGCCATGCTGGTGATAGTCGCGGATCTGGTCACCCGTCGCACCGGTTTCCTGGTTGGACTGTCATTTGCCGGGCTGGCCGCGCCGGCGGCATTGAGCGCCTGGCAATTGGTGGACCTGACCAGCAGCGGGGCCACAGAGCTGACTGCGGAAAGCTCGGTCATCCTCTATACCCTGTCCATAGATCGGTTCGCGCTGTTTTTCAACTTCCTGATCCTGGCGTCCGTCGGGCTGGTGGTCCTGGTGTCCAACGATTACGTGCGGCGTATGGAGCGGCTGCAGGGCGAGTACTTTGGTCTCATGCTGCTGTCGGCCACCGGCATGATGCTGATGGCGGCGGCCAGCGAGCTCATCTCCATCTATATCGCGCTGGAGTTGACCACCCTGCCCCTGGCGGCCCTGGCGGCGTTCCTGCCCAACGCGCGTTCCAGCGAAGCGGGAATGAAGTTCCTCATAATCGGGGCGATCAGCAGCGCGGTAATGCTTTATGGAATGGCGCTGTTGTACGGGTTCACCGGCAGCACGCGCTTGGACGAGATCGCAGTGGCGCTGGCAGCAAGTCCACAGTCTGGCGTCCTGCCCTTCGGGAGCATGGCGGTGCTGCTGTCGGTGGTGCTCCTGCTCGTGGGTTTCGGTTTCAAGATGTCCGCCGCTCCGTTCCAGATGTGGGTGCCGGACGTATACGAGGGGGCGCCGACCCCCATGGTCGCGTTCCTGTCCGTGGCGAGCAAGGCAGCCGCTTTCGCGCTGGTCCTGCGCGTCTTCTACATCGGATTCGACGCGCTGGACGGCGACTGGTGGGTGCTCCTGGCCGGATTGGCCGCGCTGTCCATGACCATCGGCAACCTGGTGGCGATAGCCCAACGCAACATCAAGCGGATGTTCGGCTACAGCACCATCGCCCACGCGGGCTACATCCTGGTCGGGGTTGCCGCCGTGACTACCGTGGGTGACGATTCCGCCAGTTTCGGGCCCAGCAGTGTGCTGTTCTACCTGGTGGCCTACGCCGCGGCGAACCTCACGGCTTTCTTCGCCATCGTGTGCATCGGCAACCGGATCAATAGCGACGAGATCGAGGACTACGCCGGAATGCTGAGGCGGGCTCCGTTCCTCGCCATCGCGCTGGCCCTGGCCCTGATTGCCCTGATAGGGGTGCCTCCCACCAGCATTTTCATGGCAAAGATCTATATCTTCGCGGCAGCCATCAACACCGGCGAATCGCTGATGACCTGGCTGGTCATCATCGGGGTGGTGAACAGCGTGATTTCGGCCTATTACTACCTCCGCGTGATCAAGGTGATGTTCCTGCAGCCCGCGATTCACACGGAGCGATTGGGCGGTTCCTGGCCGGTCAACGTGGCGGTTGGCGTGGCGGCGCTGTGCGTGATTTGGCTCGGCGTGGCGCCGGTGGCTATGTTCAGAGCCGCAGAGCGGGCGGCGGTTGTGCTTCTGGCCGGTGGGTAAAGATGAAGGCGGGTTGGCGCAAATGAAAACGGTCGGCATTGCCTACAACGACCTGATCCCGGAAGCCCTGGATCTGGCCCACGCAATCTTCGGCGAGTTGAATCTTGGCTCAAATAGCTGGATCCTGCGGGCCGAAGACGCGGAAGACCTGAACCTGAGGGCCCGGGAAACCGACCTTGTCATCACCATCGGCGGCGATGGAACGATCCTGAGGGTCAACCGCGCCATAGCGCCCCGGGGCATCCCTTTGCTGGGCATCAACATGGGCCGCCTGGGTTTCATGACCGAACTTACCGTTCCGGGCGTGATGGAGGAGTTGCCGCGTTACCTCGCCGGCGGCATGCGCGTTTCCGAACACAGCATGCTCATGGCCACGGTTTATCGACGCGGCGACGACGAGGGGACGGTCGGCGAGGGACCCTACCATGCGCTCAACGACGTGGTGCTGTCCCGGAGCCGGGTGTCCCGAGTGATTACGGTGCGGGCCGTCATCGACGGCGCGGACGTGTCGACATTCCGAGCGGACGGTGTGATCCTGGCGACGGCTACGGGCAGCACCGGGTATAGTTTCGCCGCCGGAGGACCCATCGTGGACCCGCTGTCCGACGACGTGGTGCTCACCCCGCTGGCATCTCACGTGGGTTTGACGACCCCGCTGGTTCTGCGCCCGACCAGCAGCGTCGATTTTCACCTGGAGGGCTCGCAGGAAGCGATCATCAGCGTGGACGGGTTCGAGAACCACCCCATCGAACCGGGCGACTGGGTGCGCATCACCCGCAGCCCGTACCGGGCTCGGTTCCTCAGGGCCAACGAGCACAACTATTTTTGGGCGACACTGACGCGAAGGCTGGGTTTCAGCCTGCAGGGCCGGTAGGCACGAGCGAAATGAGCACGTTTCCGGATAACGAACCCACCATTTCTTCGCGTCCCATCTACAGCGGGCGGATCATCGACGTACGGGTCGATACGGTCCGGTTGCAAAACGGCCGCGAGAGCACCCGGGAAATCGTGGACCATGCGCCGTCGATTTGCGTGGTGCCCGTGGACGCGGAAGGCAACGTCCTGATGGTGCGCCAGTACCGAAAACCGGTGGACCAATTCCTGCTCGAGGTGCCGGCCGGAGGCATTGAGGCCGGCGAGACCCCTGAAGAAGCAGCCCAGCGGGAACTCCAGGAAGAAATCGGGCACACCACGGACAACCTGCTTGCCATGAGCGCGTTCTGGCTGGCGCCGGGCTGGTGTTCCGAGTTCATGTACTCGTTCCTGGCTACCGATCTGAAGCGGGCGGCGCTGGACTCTGACGAGGACGAATTCATCGAGGTGGTCCGGGTACCGTTGTCCGGAGCCATGGACGTGATCGCTTCCGGCGAGGTGCAGGACGCGAAGAGCGTGGCGTCCCTTCTGCTGGCGCTGCAGACGCTCGGCGCCGACTAACGCCTCCCCAATGACCGACACGATGGACAGGCGGGCGGATTCGGTTCCGCGATGGATCTACCGGGGACAGTTCATCAGCCTGAGGGAGGAATCTGTCCTTTCGGAAGACGGGGAAGAGAGCGGATGGGCCACCGTCGAATACCCATCCTCAGTGTGCGTGGTGCCGGTGTTTCAGGATGGGACGGTGATGCTGGTTCGACAGTTTCGGAAGCCGGCTGAAGAGTTCCTGCTGGAAGCGCCGGCCGGAAAAATGGAGCCGGGGGAGTCCCCCGAAACCACCGCGGTCAGGGAGTTGCAGGAAGAAATCGGATACACCGCTGGCCGACTGGATCGGTTGACCACGTTCTTTACGGAACCTGTGCTGTGCACCCAGCGCATGCATGTTTTCCTGGCGAGGGACTTGACACCGGCCAAACTGTCAGCCGACGAGGACGAGTTCATCGGAGTGCGAAGGGTTCGGTTGGAACAAGCAATCGACCTGATCGCAGACGGATCGATACGGGACGCCAAGAGCATTGCGTCGCTGTTGCTAGCGATGCGGGTTATGGGCGATAATTAGCCGCCGCTAATCGGCTCGCCGCTTGTGAGCGCCAACAAACGCCGGACATTGCGGCGCCCGGCCGGAGGAAAACATACATGGCAGAGGTTTTGCAACACGACGTGTTGGTGGTCGGCGCGGGTCTGGCCGGCATGCGGGCCGCAATCGCGGCGCGGGCCGGCGGCGCGAACACCGCCATCATCAGCAAGGTGCATCCGGTTAGAAGCCATTCGAATGCGGCCCAGGGCGGCATCAACGCCGCGCTGCTGGACCGAGGCGACGATTGGGAAGACCACGCCTATGACACCATCAAAGGCAGCGACTTCCTGGGCGACCAGGACGCCATCGAAGTGATGTGTCGTCAGGCAGGCGCCTCCCTGATCGACATGGAGCACATGGGGGTCACGTTCAACCGTGACGACGACGGCCGGTTGGGCACCAGGGCATTCGGCGGCCAGCGGCGGGCGCGCACCTTTTTCGTGGGTGACTTCACGGGACAGGCGTTGCTCCACGTGATGTTTGAACAGCTCATCAAGTCGGGTGTGCAGCGCTACGAAGAATGGTTCGTCACCGCCCTGATCATGGAAGACGGGCATGCCGCCGGCGTCATGGCTTTGGAGATTCGCACCGGCGAACTGCATTTGATACGAGCGAAGTCTGTCATCCTCGCCACCGGCGGGTGTGGACGGCTGTTCGAGCCCAGCACCAACGCGCTCATCGTCACCGGCGACGGCATGGGGCTGGTGTACAACGCGGGCGGACAGCTGATGGACATGGAGATGGTGCAATACCATCCCACCACCCTGGCCGGCAGCGGCGTGTTGATTTCCGAAGCAGCTCGAGGCGAAGGCGCCTACCTTCGGGACAAAGACGGGAACCGGTTCATGGAGAAGTACGCTCCCAACATGATGGAGCTGGCTTCGCGCGACGTGGTGTCCCGTGCCGAACAGACGGAGATCAACGGCGGCAACGGCGTCGACGGGTGCGTATATCTGGACTGCACGCACCTCGGTGAGGCGCTTATCATGGAAAAGCTAAGCCAGATCAGGGAGATCGGCATCGACCTGGCCGGAACCGACATGATCCGGGAGCCCATTCCGATCCGGCCCGGCATGCATTACATCATGGGGGGCATCAAGACCGACATTGAGGGCCGAACCAACCTGAATGGTGTGTACGCCGCCGGTGAGTGCGCCAACGTGAGCGTGCACGGCGGGAACAGGCTCGGAGCCAATTCGCTTCTGGACACCATCGTGTTCGGCGAACGGGCGGGGAACCACGCGTCGGAGTTCACGCGTCGCATGAGCTATCCTGAATTCGACATCAACGGCACGATGAACCGCGAACGGCGCCGGATCCAGGAGATGCTGGACCGTCCCGAGAATGGGGACCGGTGGTCGGCCATTCGGCGGGATATGGGTGAGTCGATGAACCGGAACGTCGCGGTTTTCCGCAATGAAGAAGGCATCGAGGAAACCATCGACGACCTGCACCAACTGCGCCGCCGATACGAGAACGTACCGGTCCACAACAAGGGCAAGAATTTCAACACCGACCTGATTTTCGCGCTGGAGTTGGGGTACATGCTGGACTGCGCCGACACCATCGCGGTCGGAGCCCTGGATCGGAAAGAAAGCCGGGGCGCACAGTTCCGCACGGATTACCCAGAGCGGAACGACGAAGAATGGCTGCACCACATCGTCCTGACCAAGGGCGACGGAGGACCCGTAACATCCGAATTGCCGGTGACCATAACCAAGTGGACGCCGGAGGAGAGGAAATACTAGGCTATGGACGTTACCATCCGGGTGAAACGACAGGATCCGGACGCGGAAGGCGAACGCCGGCTGCCCTACTGGCAGGAATACCCGGTCACCATCGCTGACAATGCCACGGTCCTGGACGCGCTGATCCAGATACGGGAAGACGATGACGGCACGCTGTCGCTGCGATGTTCGTGTCGCAGCGCGATCTGCGGGTCGTGCGCGATGCGCATCAATGGTCATGCGGGCCTGGCCTGCAAGACCATTGCCAACACGGTGGTGCAGGACGGCGTCATCACCGTGGAACCCGCCGGCGTCATGCCGGTGGTCAAGGATCTGGTCGTCAACTTTGACCTGTTCTGGGAAAAGATCGAAGCGGTCGACCCGTTCCTGAAGCACATGGGCCGGGAACCGGAAGGTGAGTACATCGTGTCCAACGACGCGATGCTGCATCTTTCCGGTGTTACCGCCTGCATCATGTGCGGAGCCTGCGTCTCCGACTGTACGGTGCTCGAGGTGGACCCGACCTTCCTGGGTCCCGCGGCGCTGGCCAAAGCATACCGGTTCACCGCCGACCCGCGCGACGGCGACAGCGACGGCGTGTCCATGGAACGTCTGTGGGCGCTGAGCGAACCCACCGGCGTCTGGGACTGCACGCGATGCAACGAATGCGTCCAGGCCTGCCCCAAGGGCGTGGCGCCCATGGACCGCATCATGGCAATCCGCGAGCAGGCGATACAGCAGGGTTACACCAACAACAACGGCGCCCGCCATACCGACGCGTTCACCGACTCGGTTGGGCACAGCGGCCGTCTGGACGAGCTGCGTCTCCCCATCAAGTCGGTCGGCGGGTTCACCAACATGCCGGCGCTGATGGACTACATGCCGGTGGCGTTCCGCGCTCTCCGCAGGGGCAAGGTGCCGCCGATCGCGCACAAAAACGTGGAAAACGTCGAAGCCGTGCGTAGGCTTTTCCGCCAGCTGGAACCGAATCCGCCGGAGCCGCAGGTCAGCAACAACTCCCCATTCGGGTAGTGGTCGCGTCCATCGGTCACGGAACCACTGTCATCCCAAGGCCAGTAGGGGCGAACCAATCTTCGCCCCTATACTAGTGGCCCATTGATCCAAGAGGAGGAACTCGTGAAGTACGCTTTCTTTCCGGGCTGCGTTTCCCAGGGTGGAGCGCCCGAGCTTTACCCGGCGGCGCACATGGTCTGCCAGCGGCTGGGGATAGAACTGGAGGAAATTCCCGGTTGGACGTGTACCGGGGCGGGCGTCATCCAGGAAAAGAACCAGCTGTTTGGTGACACTCTGAACGCCCGGAACTTCGCCAAAGCGGAGCGGATGGGCCTCCCAATACTCACCATTTGTAGCACCTGCCAGGGCGTCATGTCACAGGCAAACCACCGGATGCGCGACCCCGAATACCTGGCGGAAATCAACTCCTACCTGGCCGAGGAAGGGCTGGAGTACAGCGGCCAGTCCGAGCCCAAGCACATGCTGTGGATACTGATCGAGGATTATGGACTGGACCGTTTGGGCGGCTACATAACCCGCCAACTGACGGACCTCAAGATCGCACCCTTCTACGGTTGCTACATCGTACGGCCAACTGAAGCGCTGGATATAGCCGACCACCCGGAACGGCAGCAGTCGCTGGAAATGCTGATACAGACGCTGGGCGCGACGCTGGTGGATTTCGAGGGCAAGACCCGCTGCTGTGGCTTTCCGATCCTCACCATCAACCAGAAGAACTCGATGGCCATGGTGGGCAAGCACACCTCCGAGGTCAAAGACCTGGGGGCCGATGCCATGGTCACCCCGTGTCCGTTGTGTCATCTCAACCTGGACGGGTTCCAACCCAAGGCAGCCTCGCAGGCCCGCCGGTCTATTGACCTGCCGATTCTGCACATGCCCCAGCTGATCGGGTTGGCGATGGGCATGTCGCCATCCGAGTTGGGCATGAAAAAGCACATCATCAGCACGGGTCCGCTGGAAGTCAAAGCCGGTTTGCGACGCTGAACTGGTACGCAGGCTGTACCGAAAGAGTGAAGGGCGGGAATCATCCCGCCCTTCACCGTTCTGTCCGCTGCCTGTGGATGTCATCCCTTGATGGTCGGCGCGACTTCCCGAATCGCCGCGACCGTCTGGTCGATGTCGGCGTCAGTGTGGGCGATCGACGGATAGAATTTCTGCGGCCACGACTTGAGGATCCCGCGCTCCAGCAGTCCGAAGTTGAGACGCGACAGGGGTTGGCCATCTGCCGCCAGGCCGTCACGGAAGTTCCGGACTGGGTGCTCCGCAAAATAGATGTCGAAGATCGCGTCCTCGCCGACGCTCTGCACGGAGAACCCCTGCTCTTCACAGGCATCTGCCAGGGCGGCACGGATACGCCCTCCAACCTCATGGAGGCGATCGTAGGCGCCTTCGGTGCGTAGTTCGGCCAACGTGGCGAGGCCGGCGGCGCACGCGATGGGAAAACCGTTCAGCGTGCCGATCTGGTCAACGTAGTCATCGGCCGACACTGCGGCGCGGTCATAGACGGACATCACGTCAGCATTCCCCATCAGCGCCGCCAGTGGGTATCCGCCACCCATGATTTTGCCGACAGTGCACAGGTCGGGGGTCACCCCGTAGTATTCCTGGGCCCCGCCGTAGGCGAGGCGGAAGCCCGTGACGATTTCGTCAAAAATCAGCAGCAGGCCGGCATCCTGAGTGATCTTGCGGAGGCCCTGAAGAAAGCCGGCGTCGGGAGCGATGGTACGTTGCAGTGGCTCGACAATCACGGCAGCGATCTCATCCTTGTGTGCCGATATGATCGCGGCCGTGGTGTCGAGGTCATTGAACTGGGACACCAGCATCAGGTCGCTCAGGGCCCCGGGGATGCCAGCGGTGTTAGGTTCGGCCTGCGGGAACTCGACAGCCGCTGAGGCGAAGACGGACATCATGGCGTAATCGCTGGTGCCGTGGTAGCCGCCCTCGAACTTGAGGATCTTTTCCTTGCCCGTGTACGCCCGAGCCACGCGCATGGCCTGGAAGCAGGCGTCGGTGCCGCTGGTGGTGAAGCGCACCTGCTCGGCGCAGGGAACAGCCTTCACGAGCTCCTCGGCCAGCAGCACAGCCTGATCGTTGGTGGCGAAAAAGGTCGAGCCACGGCTCACCGCGGACAGAACGGCATCGGTGACCGCGGGGTGGGCGTGTCCCAGGATCATGGGCCCGGAGCCCATCAACCAGTCGACATACTCGTTGCCGGACACGTCCCAGATACGTCCTCCCTTGCCTTCCTTGACCAGGAACTTGAGGTCATCCGGATACGAGGTGTTGCCGGTGCCGCTACCGGGGAAATACTGTGCGGCTTTTTCCAGGAGGTCCCGTTCGAGTGGTGTCCGTTGGGTCATGTTGGCCTCCCGCAGCGCATAAGATTGTTGCTTCATTATACATACCGCAAAATGACGAAAGGGCGGGTTGGCAACCCGCCCCAGTTCGACTTTGGGTGCGCCGGAGTATTCCGACCACGCTATGCGGCTTCCTCTCTGGCTTTTGCCATTACATCGACCAATTCCTGCACGGAAGCGGCCGAGGACTGCAAAGCGGACATTTCTTCGTCGGTGAGACTGATCTCGATCACTTTCTCCATGCCGCCCGCGCCGATCTTGACGGGAACGCCAACGCACAGCCCGTTGATGCCGTACTCTCCCTCGAGGTAGGCGCAGCCGGGCAGGATGCGCTTGCGGTCCAGCAGGATCGCCTCGACCATCTGGGTGATCGCTGCCGACGGGGCGTAAAAGGCCGAGCCCTGCTTGAGCAGAGCGACGATTTCGCCGCCGCCTTCGCGGGTCCGCTGCACGATGGAGTCGATGCGCTCCTGGGACAGGAGTTCCGACAACGGGATGCAGCCGACGGTGGTATAGCGCACCAGGGGCACCATATCGTCGCCGTGCCCGCCCAGCACCATGGCCTGGACGTCGTCGACCGAAACGTCAAGTTCCTGGGCGATGAAGGTCCGGTAGCGGGCGGTGTCGAGAACGCCGGCCATTCCGAACACGCGGTTGCGGGGGAAACCGGAGGACTGGAAAACGTTCTGCACCATGGCATCCAGCGGGTTGGTAACCGCCAGGATGATGCAGTTCGGGGAGTGCTTTACCACTTCCTCGGTGACTGCGGAGGTGATGCGCATGTTGGTCAGCAACAGGTCATCGCGACTCATGCCCGGCCGTCGGGCGATGCCCGCCGTGATCACCACGACGTCGGAACCCGCCGATTCCTCGTATCCGTTCGAACCGGTGATCAGGGCGTCGGAGCCGATGACCGGCCCGGACTCGAGCATATCAAGACCCTTGCCCTGTGGCAGATCTTCTACTACGTCAACAAGAACCACGTCGGCATAGCCGAGCTGGTGGATCCGTTGGGCGGTCGTGGCGCCGACATTTCCGGCACCGACGACGGTTACTTTGCTTCGCATGTGTTGAGTGGTCCTCCGATTGATTCGGGTTTGATTAGATGGCATCCACGATGGCGTTCAACGTGGCACTGGGCCGCATGGCTGTGGCGGACTTCTCGTGGTCAGGGCGGTAGTACCCGCCGATGTCCACGGGTTCGCCCTGACAGTCGATCAGTTCCTGAACGATCCTATCCTCGCTTTCGGTCATCTGGCGGGCGACCTCGGCGAAGCGGGCTTTCAACTCGGGGTTTTTGTCCTGGTTCGCCAGCGCCTGCGCCCAATAGAGGGCGAGGTAGAAATGGCTTCCCCGGGTGTCGAGTTCGTTCACCCGACGGGAGGGGTTTCGCTGATGTTCCAGATGCTCACCTATCGCCTGGTCCAGCGTCTCCGCCAGAAGCCGCGCGCCGTCGTTGTCATACACTTCTCCGAAGTGCTCAAACGAGGCAACCAGGGCGCAGAATTCACCCAGAGAGTCCCACCGCAGATGTCCTTCTTCGACGAATTGCTGAACGTGCCGGGGAGCCGAACCACCGGCGCCGGTCTCGAACAGTCCGCCGCCGTTGAGCAGGGGTACCACGGAGAGCATCTTGGCGCTGGTTCCCAACTCGAGGATCGGGAACAGGTCGGTCAGGTAGTCGCGCAGCACGTTCCCGGTCACGGCGATGGTGTCCTGGCTGGCGCGGCTCCGCTCCAACGTGGATTTCATGGCATCCAGGGGCGGCATGATGCTGATGTCCAGCCCCGAAGTGTCGTGGTTGGGCAGGTACTGGTTTACCTTCTTGATGAGTTCAGCGTCGTGGGCCCGGTTCTGGTCGAGCCAGAAGATGGCGGCCTGGCCGGTCAACCGGGAGCGGGACACGCCGAGCCTGACCCAGTCCTGGATCGGGGCATCCTTGGTCTGGCACATGCGGAAGATGTCGTCTGTTTCGACGCTCTGCTGCATCAGCGTAGCGCCGTTGGCGTCGACCACGCTGATCGTCCCGTTGCCCGGCGCCTTGAAGGTCTTGTCGTGGGAACCGTACTCCTCAGCCGCCTGGGCCATCAGACCCACGTTGGCGACGCTGCCAATCTTTGACGGGTCGAGGGCTCCGTGCTGCTGGCAGTCTTCGACAACCGCCTGGTAAATGGTGGCATAGGAGCGGTCGGGGATCAGAGCGACGGTGTCGTGCAAATCGTTGTCAGGGCCCCAGGTGCGTCCTCCGTCGCGGATGACCACCGGCATGGAGGCGTCGATGATGGTGTCGCTGGAGACGTGCAGGTTGGTGATGCCCCGGTTCGAGTTCACCATCATCAAATCCGGGCGGCGGTCGTAACACGCCTGGATGTCAGCCTCGATCTCAGCGCGCTTGGCTTCGGGCAGGTCCTGGATCTTGGTCAGCAATTCGGCGACGCCATTGTCGGCGTCTACGGCCACGTGGGCCAGGGCTTCGCCGTGCTTGTCGAACACGTCCTGGAAGAAGACCGAAACGCAGTGCCCGAATATGATCGGGTCGGACACGCGCATCATGGTGGTCTTGACGTGCAGGCCGAGCAGAACGTCGTCCGCTTTGGCCTTATCCATCTCTTCGGCGTAAAACCGGCGCAGGGCCGCGGCATTCATGACGGCGCAGTCGAGTATTTCGTTAGCCTGAATTGGTATGCCCGATTTGAACTCGGTCACGCTCCCGTCGTTGCCGGTAAATACAATGGAGGCCGACCCCGCCTGTGTGGTGGTTACCGCCACTTCGCTGCTGAAAAAGTCTCCATCGTTCATGTGGCTGACGCGGGTCTTGGAGACCTCGGGCCAGTCCTGCATCATCCGGTGAGGATTTCGCAGGCCGTGCTCCTTGACGGCATTTGACGACCGGCGATCGGAGTTGCCTTCGCGTATCACCGGGTTCACGGCGCTGCCAACCACCCGAGAGTAACGCGCCAGAGTCTCACGCTCTGCGTCGTTGGCGGGCTGATCGGGATAGTCCGGAATGTCGTAACCCTTGGCCTGCAACTCCGCGATCGCGCCTTTCAGCTGTGGAATCGAGGCGCTGATGTTGGGCAGCTTGATCAGGTTCGCCGACGGCTCCAGGCACAACTCGCCGCACATCCGCAGGTAATCTGGGATCTTCTGCTCGTCGGTCAGATTGTCCGGGAAATTGGCGATGATGCGACCTGACAACGAGATATCCCAAGTGTCGAGTTCAATCCCCGAACTCTTGGTGAACGCCTGCAGAATTGGCAGCAGTGAGTGAGTTGCCAGGAACGGCGCTTCATCAGTCTCGGTATAAATGATCTTGGCGGCTTCTGCCATGATCTCCTCCTTAGCAAGTAGATTTCACGGGCCGATACGGGTTGCCAAGGATTGTTGGACTACAGGCCCGAACGGAAAGCCGGATGTCCAGCATCCGGCACAGGTAAAACCTTAGAGATTATACACACGAATAAAGTTGAATGGTACCCGATTCCCGATTGAGCGACTTGCAAAACGGGCGTTCGCAAAACGGGCCTAGCGAACTGGCCTGAGCGGGCGGCGGACTTGCGAAACTCGGGCGTTACTCTATCACTGTCCTCCTTGCCCCGCAGACCACACAAACATACGTCGTAGCGGATGGCGGTGCGCCAACGATCCGCAGTGCCCGATTCGATTGCCATATATGCCGGCGGCGAATCTTGCATCGCAGCCAACGGACGACGTGCCGGCATAGGTACCCAATCCATTCCAGTTTGAACCGGCCCGCCCAAACCCAACCGCCAAAAACGATAATCAGCAACCCCACAATTTTCGCCCAATCGGCGTTCGGCAAAATGCCCACGACCGCTTCAATCAGTGCATCCATCTATGCACACCCTCTGTGATAATTTCCGGGGTCAACTGTCCACCACCGCCGGTCAGGAGTTTGGCCGGTTTTGGGCTGGTAATGCAGCCTGAAACCGGCCATTTTTTGTGATCCCGGCGCAAACCCGTTGTCCTGCCCCGGTTCGAGGTCTTACAATGCCGTCAACATAAAAACGCCGCCAACGAGAGCCTAACCTCGCTGGCGACAGACCGTCCAACGTCTGACAGGAGCACGGTCATGCTCAATATAATGCCGCTGCCGGCGGGTCGTCAACCGGGCGATCCAGGCATTCCCGATTTTGGCCTGATTGGGACAATCCTCGACGAATTGCACTGCGACGAACTGATAGAACGACTGAACGATTACCGCTGGACCGGACGGCCCGGCTACGCCCCGGAGGTCATGTGGCGGGCAACGCTCGTGCGGTACCTGCTCAGGTTACGGTACACTCGCGACCTCATAGCCCAACTCAAAGCATCCCGCCTTCTCAGGCGGGTTTGTGGTTTAAGAGAGGCGGTGCCGCACGAGGGCACGTTCTCCCGTTTCTACGCGAGGCTGGCGGAGCACCAGGACCTCGTTGACGCCGCTATCGCTCAACTGGCCGAGCGGGTCGGCGAGGAAATCGAACGGCTGCGGGGCGATGGCGCTCTGCCCGACGACGCGCCGGAACCGGGCCGCATGGTCGCCCTCGACAGCAGCGACGTTGAAGCATGGGGCAACGGCAAGGGCAAAACCAAAGCCGACGCCGAAGCGAAATGGGGCCACCGGACGGCGAAACTGGCGGTTGAAGGCAAAGAACTGTTCTACGGGTACAAGCTCCACGCCATCTGTGATGCCTACCACGGCACGCCGTTATCGTGGGAAGTACGGCCCGCCAACAAGAACGATAGCCCGGAACTGCCCGGCTTGATGGACCAGCTCAAAGACAACCACCCCAACCTGCCGGTGCGCTACGTCATGGGCGACCGGGGTTATGACGCGCTCTCTAACTTCCAATACCTTGACCGCCAGAAGATCCTCGCCGTTATCGACGTGAGAGACACCAACAAGAATGGCCTCTACACCGCCCAGGGCCAGCCCCGCTGCATAAGCGGTCAAGCTATGGAGTACGTCCGCACGGATCGCGGCAAGGGCCACCTGTTCCGCTGCCCCGACGGTGGCTGCCAGCTCAAAGGCGACAAGCCGTGGCTGGGTAAGAACTGCGAGAACGAGCACTACGAGGGCTGGGACGGCGACCTGCTCCGGCGCGTGGGCCGCTTGCCGAGGGCGAGCAAGCGGTGGAAGCGACTGTACAAGCGGCGGACGATTGTGGAGAGGATGTTCGGCAGCCTCAAGCGGTCAAGGCTGCTCGACCAGCACTGCTACCTGGGCATCAACAAAGTCCGGCTGCACATCGGGGTCTCGCTGCTAACCTACACGGCGACCATGCTGGGCCGGCTGCTCGAGGACGACTACGCTGGTATGCGCGAGATGAAGGTCGAGATGCCCGTCGCCAACTGGACGGCGCGGGCGGCTTAACACGCTAGAATAGTATCGTCAAACCAACACCGGGAGAGAGACCATGCCCTATCAAATCACAGCCACGCAAATACGAGACCTGCTCGACGAAGCTCAGAACCTTAAAGACCTTCAATCAGGGGCTGCCCAACTGTGTGCAACCATCGCCTGTGGACGAGCGTTGATTGGGGTCATGGAGCGACTTGAACGGATTGCCGGGGATGTCAGCGATACGTCTGGCATCATCGCCGAGAAGTACGGAGAGTAACGTCTGCCGGCACGAGAAATCGGCATACTCACCGCAAGTGCCACTCTCTGAACACAGTCCGCCGGTCGTCGATAGTCTGTCCTTCAAACGTCCAGTCTCGCGGCCCGTTGGCGTCCTCTGTGCCCATGGCTTTTGCTGCGGCGGCAGTCAGCGACAGGAGCTCGCCATCGTACTTCACCTCAGTCGGGTACAGCCGAGTGACGATGCAGGTTTTGGTTTCGTCGGCGGCCAGGATCAATTTGTCCCCCAGGCGAATGCCAATCATCTCAAGGTCTATGCGCGGCCCATAGGTAGTCATTCTGGTACTCCTGTTTTGGTGTAAATCGCTAACCGGCCTGGCTGAGATGCTTGTCCAACATGCGCGGCCCAGGTCGATCTTCACAATGCTGGTGGTACGCCGTCCACAACTGGCGGACGGTGATTTCCCGACGCATCAACGCTTGGGTAATCCGGTCGTCGGTTGATCCGGCGGTAGCACCGCGCCGCACCAAGCTGGGGCCGTTGTAGGTGGCATGGTGAACACACCATGAGTAGTCAAAGACAAGGGCGTTGATGAACAGCGGCGTTACCGTCGGCAACGGCGGCGGCGGTTCGGGTTGCGCCGTTGCGGATGGAGCACAAGCCAGAACAACGGCGATGGCAGCCACAGCCAGAACCCGGGCGAAATCACGCCAATCAGACATAGCAAAACCTCCCTAACCGGCAAGTCCGGCAGGGAGGTCGCGTAGTTGCGTCAGAGAGAAACGCTGGTTAAGATTACCGGCGGGTCTTGCACCCTCTGGCTACGTCCCCACCTTAGGACTTGCCAGACGCGCCCTGTCAGTTCCCGCTGATGGGGCGCACCTTTTTTACGGTGCTAAGGCAGCCTCGGCATGGAACCCCCTTGCGGCCACACGGAAGTTGGCTACCTGCGACAGTCTCCTCATCCCGAACACGAACACCGCAAGGAGGCACGAAAAGTGCCAACTCACATAGAAAGTTCGTGTTCGCCGCCCCTTGCATAGCAAGCAGGGAGACGCGCCGCCGTTCCCGACGACTGAGACTGTCGCGGCTGCAATGTTATGGCCCGCGCTACCGACTGTCAACGCCGTTTTGACGGGGATATGGTAAAATAGAATAGATCATAAATTTCAAACAGGAGGGCAACATTATGGCTACCGTTTTTGGATTATCGGCGACGATTGTCGTCCTCGGCGTGGTCGCTACCGCTCTAGGAGCGACCCACTCGGTCGTCGCGTACCCGACGGCGCTGGCGGTTATCCCCGCCGCCTTAACTGGCGGTTGGCTGTGGGCAGCAAGCAAATCGTGATGGCGGCCCGCTAGTATGCCAAAACAACGCGCCCGGTCCATCAACCGGGCGCATTACTTTCAGTCGTTAGAAGGAAGCACCCGGTCAACCATCTCGCGCCACGTATCGTCGCTGATACCACGGCCAACATCGAACAACCGCTGGCACCACCGGCAGGGTTGCGCCTCGGCGTCTAGCGACTCCCGCGCCATTTTCACCGCCTCGTCGAGCGTGTCCCACGTCTGATGCCCGACCTGCGGCCACGTCCGTTGTTTCGCTGGCGACGGATGGCTATCCTCGCAGCCGCTGACCTGGTGGACAAGCTTCTTGTCAGGTTGGTAAACGAACCAAAGCATGATCGTCAGTTCTCCGGCGCATCAATTTCAAGCTCAACCTGCACTTTGGTCAGGTCGGCTCTCAACGTATCTATATCCTGCAACACCTCTCTGATCCGTCGTGCTTCATCCGCAGACGCCCACCGCTCGTTGCACAATGGGCAATTCTCGCCGACAGACCGCGGACTACCAATCCGTACCTCTATCGCATTCCCACAATGCTGACACCGAAACCTCACCCGCACCACGTCGCCCAACCCAAATACGATCTTCGCTTCCGACACTACCATCTCGGCTCCCTTCGAGGATGCCCTATCGTAGCACCCTCCCGCCTTCATTATACGGCAGGAACTAACGTGCTAAACAGCGGGCGGCAGCCCTTTCGCAAGGCCAATTTTCGATGGCGTAAAATGGTTTCAGCGCAATTCTGATAAGAGGAATTCATCAATAAAAGGAGTCCATAAGCATGGCACGGACAAAAATGCACCGGAGAGAGCAAGACGGCGAGTTCATTGCCATTGGCACTGGCGTTTTTTACATCAAAGACGCAGGAATATGGCGTGAGATGACGAAGGTCGAAATGGACCTTATCCGAGGCCAAATCAACGCCCCAGGCACTGCAAATTTGCCAATGCAAATCAATGGTATGTTGCCCGACCCCGCAAGCGGCGAGGACGGCGATTACTACGTTCTGCTCTATCCGGTCGGGTGGGACGGGCCAGTATGGCAAGACCCCTCACTCACCCCTTGACCTCCTGCCGTCAAGCAGTTTCGCAAGTTGCTCCGATTGGCCCGCCCTTTCGACCCATCCGCAGTGTGATACATTGCGGCGGTAATTTGGCGTACGTCGCGAGATGTAATGACTGATCCCGGACAGCCGGCAATCCGCCTGCCGCTGCTGAACAAGGTTCTCTTTTCCGCCGACCATATCGGCTTGCAGGCAATCGGTTACTTCAGGCAGCAGTGGGTGTTGTTTTTCCTGGCGCCCCCGGCCGTGGAGGGCGTGGCCCGGGTTCCGGACGTACTCCTTTTCGGCTACGAGATTGACGCGCGCGTCGTCGCGGGGATACTCATCTTTTCCGGGCGTTTCATCGACGCCTTCACGGATCCATTGATCGGCTGGTGGAGCGACCGGACCCGTAGCCGTTGGGGCCGGCGCATCCCGTTCGTCATGTTCAGCACGCCATTCTACGCGGTCTTCGGAGCCCTGATCTGGTTCCTGCCGGACCCGGGCAGCAGTTGGTGGAACGCCGTGTACTTCGTGCTGATGCTGGAGTTGTTCTTCACGGCGGCCACAATGTCCAGCGGGGCGCTGGAGGCTCTGGTTCCCGAACTCACCCGCACGGCCCGGGACCGCATGCAGGTGGTGAGTTTCATCTTCCTGTTCGCGGTCGGCGGTGCAGGACTGGGCCTGGTGATGGGGGGTTATATCAAGGACGCTGTGGGGTTCCAGGTAGCCGGATCGATTTTCGCAGTGTCGGCGCTGGTTTTTCGGTACATCTCGCTGTCGTCGGTGTGGAAACACGCCCCGCGGGACATAACGCCAGCTCAAGTGCCCTTCTGGGACGGCTTCCGGGACACCCTGCGGAACTCCCAGTTCGTGGCTTTTCTGCCGACTTTCGTGATGTTCACCACCGGCGTGGGAGTGCTGCAGGGCTGGATTCCGTTTTTCGCCGTGGGCGTTCTGCTGCAGGAAAAGGACGGCGCGGCGTCAAGTTGGCTGTCGACCAGCGTGATCGGCGGGGCGATAGTGTTCGGCCTGTTTATCTGGTTTCTATTTTCCACCGGGGCGGTGAGCAAGCGGCGCATCTACGGCATCTGCCTGGTGGCGTGCGGCGCGCTGTACCCGCTTCTCAGCCTGGTGGGCCTGATCTCCGCCGAGAACCTGGTCCTGCAAGGCCTGGTATTGGTCTTCATCGCGGGGATGCCGATGGCAGCGGTGTTCCTGTTGCCCAAGGGCCTGACGGCGGACATCGCGGACTATGACGCGCTGTTACGAGACGAGCGCCGCGAAGCCCTGTTCTATTCCACCCAGAACTTCTTCGAAAAGGTCACCTACGCGTTGCCTCCGCTACTGCTGAGCCTGGTGTTGCAACTGGGCGATTCGGCGGAAAATCCCCTCGGGATCCGCCTGGCCCCGTTGATGGCGGGAGCGCTAGTGCTGCTGGGGTTTGCCCTCTGGCCTCGCTATCGTCTCCCGGACACGATCAACCGCGAAACTGTCACGCAGGCAGGGCTGTTGCGTGAGACCTCCTGACCGTCGCTCGGTCAGGAATCCAGTTGCGCCGCCAACGCGGCAGCCTCGGTGACCGGAAGCTGGCAGGCGTAGTTCTCGCACACGTATGCGGTGGGTCGACCATCCTGCATCACCCTCTGCTCCAGTAGCGGGGAGTCCTTTAGCGGCGGGTTCGCCGGATCGGCTACCCCCACCAGGACCCGGTTGGGCATGAACCGTCGAGTGACTTCCTCCAGCATACGCCCGGTGCTCGGATCTTCCGACGGCCCGACGATGACGATTTCCCGGGGCAGCGAGACGTAGAAGTCGAGCGCGCCCAGCCAGTGGCCGGTGGCCGAGGGAGCTCGGCCGAGGAGTTGCTGCATCGCCCGGAGCGGGGTGGCGCCTTTCGCCGAGTAGTCGTCGTTGCCGGTTGCCACGGCCAGGCGGAGCAGAACGTCGGCGGCGACCGAACTGCCGCAGGGTTGGGCGTTGTCGAAAACGTCACGGGGCCGGATCACCAGCGCTTCGTGGTCGCTACCCGTGTCGTAAAAGCCGCCGACGGCGTCGTCCCAGAACAGGGCGCTCATGCCGTCGGATATGGACACCGCCTCCTGGAGCCAACGCGGTTCGAGCGTGGCCTCGTGCAGGGACAACAGGCCGTCGGCCAGGCAAGCGTAGTCCTCGAGGTAGCCGTTGAGCTTGGCCTCGCCGTTGCGCCAGGTGCGGAGCACGCGACGGTTTTCGTCGCGCATGTTGCCGAGGAGAAAGTCTGCGTTCTTGCGCGCGGCATCCAGGTAGTCTTCGCGGCCCAGGGCGGCACCGGCCTCCGCGAAGGAGCGGAGCATCATGCCGTTCCACGAGGTGAGGACCTTGTCATCGCGCAGGGGATGGATGCGCTGCTCGCGAACGTCGAGGAGGATGGCCCGGGCGCGTTCGACGGCAGCAAACAGATCGGACTCGGAAACGCCGCGCTGGCTCGCGTACTCTTCCGGCGGACGGGTAATGTTCAGGATGTTGGCGCCTTCGAAGTTGCCGCGCTCGGTGACGCCGTAGTAGCCCATGACGAGATCGGCATCGTCGCCCAGCAGCGGACGCAGTTCGTCCGGCGTCCATACGAAGAACTTGCCCTCGACGCCCTCGCTGTCGGCGTCCTGGGCGGAGTAGAACCCTCCCGCCGGATCGGTCATCTCCCGCAGCACGTAGTCGAGGGTCTCCTCGGTGATGCGGCGGTATAGCGGGTTGGCGGTGACCTGCCAGGCGTGGAGGTACAGGCGGGCCAGCAGGGCGTTGTCGTAGAGCATTTTTTCGAAATGCGGAACGAGCCAGTAGGCGTCGGTGGAGTAACGGTGGAATCCGCCACCCACCTGGTCGTACATGCCGCCGTAGGCCATCTTCTGCAGGGTCAGCTCGACCATCTCGAGGGCGCGGGCGTTGAAGCCGTGACGGTTGTAGCGCAGCAGGAACTCGGGGGTCATGGGCTGGGGAAACTTGGGAGCGTTGCCGAAACCGCCGTTGAGATGGTCGAACTGGGTGGCAAGCTGAGAGTATGCGTTGTGCATCACCTCGGTGGTCAGGGGAGTGAACCCGCGCGGCATCTGCCCGGTGCGGCCCATCTGCTCTGACAGTTGGCGGGTGACGCGGTCGATCTCGCCCTTATTGGTGTGGTAGGCCTGGCTGGCGGCGGCGAGCAATCGGGGAAAACCGGGCATGCCCTGGCGGTCCTCGGGCGGAAAATAGGTACCGCCGTAATAGGGATGGCCATTCGGGGTCAGGAAGACGGTCATGGGCCAGCCGCCGCTGCCGGTCATCATCTGGACCGCCTCCATGTAGACGGCGTCGAGGTCGGGCCGCTCCTCGCGGTCGACCTTGATGTTGACGAAATTCTCGTTCATCAGGGCGGCGATGTCCTCGTTCTCGAAGGACTCGCGCTCCATGACGTGGCACCAGTGGCAGGCGGAATAGCCGATGCTGAGCAGGATGGGCCGGTCCTCGACCCGGGCGCGGCCGAGTGCCTCCTCACCCCAGGCATACCAGTCCACGGGATTTTCGGCGTGCTGGAGCAGGTAGGGACTGGTCTCGTTGATCAGGCGATTTGCCATCAGATGATGCTCCTGGGCGCGGGCGGGTTCAGATTGGACGAAAACCGGGCGACCAGGCCCGAAAGCCGGGGCGACGGAATTCGTTTCAGCGATTGACGAATAACGTAACACCAAAAACGGGGCGATGCCAGCGGGCCGAGTCAGGAAGATACGGCAAAAAGGGCTGCTCTGAACCCGGCGCGCGCGAGGTGGCACGGGTTTGCCAGGCCGGTGAAAGGGCATGGAAGCCGGGCAGGATGATCCGCAACCGCAATTCCGGAAACCGAAATCCGGCGCACACACGTTCCAAAAGGGATTCTCGATGGGGTGTTTTTGGGGCTCAACCCCCCGTTTCAGGGGTCTCTACCCCCTGTTTTGAGGGTGTCGATTTTGAGGCGCCGACAGCCAGATTGCGGGGCTCGACTTTGCTCAAGCACTGCTTTAACCGGGTTCGGGGGAGTCTGAATGCCGGCCCGGGGGACGAAAATTCGGCGAAAGCCACGTTCTAAAATGGCTTCTCGATGGGGTCTTTTTGGCATCTCGAACCCCCATTTCAGGGGTCTCAACCCCGTGTTTTGATGGTGTCGATTTTTGCCCAACGGGGCTCGGGTTTTACCACGCCGGCGGAGAGGTGGTCGCCAGTCCGGCCGGTCCTGGTCGGAGACGGTGGTCGTGGAGCATCCAGACAATCTGGCGGTAGCGGGGCGTGGACCGGATGATAGCAAGGGGAGGCATGGGTTGGTCGGCGCGGGGTTGTGGGGTATCTCGGCAGGACAGGCCTAAGGTGGTTGGGTTCCAATAGAGTCGCCGCATGTGGTGTAACGTAAACTGGGTGGCAACGGGAGTGCGGACGCCGGATCAGCCGGCAATGGTAAGGCGTAGGCGGCGCGGTTTTGCTGCGCGCAGTCACGGTCCCGGGGCGACCAGCCGGGGTTGGCGACGGAGGTGCGGACCCCTCTAGCTGATAGCTCCTGTTGGCGGGACGCCATGTTAGGGATGACAGCGATCCGTCCCGTGCCTGAGTGTATCGTAGCGGGCGGCGATTGTGGCAATGGCTCTCAGCATTCGTTTCAGCAAAGCCACGTGCTGATGATGAGGACCTTCGTGTCATTTCGGCGGGGTGAGCGCGTTGACGGGATGGTCATCGGAGATGGGAGGCACCAGAAGAGCCAGCGTCCGTAAAGACTGAGTCAAGAAGTGTTCTGCCCGGTGGCGGCCTACTGGGCGGCCGGTAGGTGTGCTACTGCGGGTTAGCCGGAAACCGTTTGGGTAGACCCGTTCAGGCCGAATTAAAACCATGCGCGGCGGCCAATGTGGAAGGGGGTGGCGGCGCAGTTCAAGCGAAAGGTCTGTCCCATTCGTGGTCGACAGTGCACAAGCACTTTGGAAACGGTCTCCGGGCGGGATCGCCGAACCCCTGCACCCGATGAGGAATTGTCGGCCAACATTGCCACAACCGCAGAATTTTTCACACCATCATAGATATACGCAATACCAACATGTGACCGGTAGTATACATTCTGTAGTCAACACGTTAAAGCCTGTGGCGTGTTCAGGGAGACGATATTTTCCACAATGCTCTGGAGAGACTCGCTCACCTTGCCCTCCGCGGCGGCACCGTCAATGATGCGACGGATGGCCACCGCATTCTTGAGGGCGTGGGATTTCTTAGGTATCCCCAGTGCTTCCCGAGTTTCAGTCAGTAGCTTGGTGAACAAATCTGGGCCCAGCTCGTTTTCGAGCGTTTTTTCCAAATTAGATGCAAAACACGCGCTGTGAGCGCCGACAAAATCAGGCCAATCTTGTTCGGGCATGTCAACAAGCCTCAAGAGCAATCGGTTGGCCTCTGGTTTGGCGTCCCGATTGGACCGATCGCCATCCCAGACGACATACACAGGAATTCCCAATTGGCGGAAAATGAGCAAGGGACGATCTAAGTTGGTCTTCCCAAAACAAGGAACGACCGTGATCCCCAAACTATCGAAGTCATAGCCCAATGAACCTGCTACTCCGAGGATAGCGGCCCGATCGTCTTCTCCTTCTACCAATACGACAGTATCCGCAAAAAACCCTTCGTTCATCCATGGGGTCATCAGAGCGTGGAGCCGCGCCCGGAGTGTTGCGGCAGTGAATTTAGCGCTCGAAGCCCCAGTCGCTTTCCAAAGCTCTGCGGCCACTGCGTTCATGTCAGCTTTTCTTAATTTGGTGGCTTTGGCTGCACCGCCGTCGATTGTTGTTTTTCGCAAGACTCGAATCTGTTGAAAGCGATCCAACCCGACGAACAAGGGAGAGTGGGTCGTGTAAATCACCTGGGTATTTTCCGAAACGCCAGCAATCGTCCCGCTAGCCAAGTCCAACAGAATTGCAGATAGGTGGCGCTGGCGACTGGGGTGTTGGTACAACTCTGGCTCCTCAATCGCCAAGACTAGATTAGGCACAGGATTTTCACCGGATTTTTCGATGGTGCCATCTTCGCTAGTTTCGCCGTCGGATAGACCATCTCGAGATCGGGCGGCTACCAAGTGCTGCAGCATCGTGACGATGAATGCCGCTGGAGGCCGTGACCAGTACGCTCTACAGCCGATTCGTACCCGTCTTCTGTGAGTTTGACCTGAGCTTGCGGCAGAGGGATAGAAATGTCGCCCATCTCCGTCCAGTCCATATGCACCTGCGAGTCGGGCGCATAAAAATGAAGAGTCTCGGACAAGCCGTGCTGCAACGATTGTAATTCGCCCAAATTGGCGGGATCGACGATCTTGTGGTATTCGGCCTGAGTTCTTTCCCTGAAATCGGTGAGATCTTGGCGGTTGGAAAGTACGCTGCGCACTACCAGATCCATGATCTCGGTTACGCATGACCCCCTTTTCTCGATTGCGTCCTCTTGTGCATCCCTGACCGCCGGTACGCGAATGAATTTCGTGAATCTACCGAGATAACCGTGAGCGACCTGTGTGAAACCAAAAAACTGCCCTTCATCGCGTATACGGGAACACTCATCCAGATGTTCGCTCTCCCACTGGTCCATAGCAGCCTGAGCGATCGCCGCTGAAGACGCTGATGGCAACCCGGCGTACTTTTCGGTACCTCTCAGCCGATTGTATTCCGCCCGAATGTTGGTGTTGTTTCCCGCGATCCTGACGGCGACGAATTCTGGATTTCGCAGGCGTGCCCCGTGGTATGTGCCCGATCTGCGGCCTTCGCCCATTGAAAAAACCCGAACAACCGCCAACGTGTCATTTTCGACATAGGGAGAAAACAGTTCTTTGGCAGCTGGGCTGAGACCGCCGAAATTGACCTCGATCTCAATTTCATTGGAGATGTCGCCCCCGTAGAAGTCCTCGGCTCCGACTTTCGCGGCTTGATCATAGAAGAGTTCGATCGCGCTCAAAAACGA
Organism: SAR202 cluster bacterium bin87; assembly: GCA_002238825.1. Taxonomy (GTDB): domain Bacteria; phylum Chloroflexota; class Dehalococcoidia; order Lucifugimonadales; family UBA3495; genus Bin87. The sequence goes on from MPNC01000001.1 coordinate 755,057, forward strand.
TGATTTGCCTGAGCCGTTACGTCCAACCAACGCGGTCAGCGCGTCACATGGAAGCGTCTCGTCCAGAATTGATCTAAAATTCTTTACCCGTACGCTTTCGATGATCATCCCTGGTTCACCTCACGCGATTGAAGGAATATTTGTCGCGGATCCATTGGTTGAAGTAAGAGCCTTTTGATGTGGCGTGCATCCAGTCATCATGGACTCGTGTGGGAACATTGCGATATTAGTATGTTCGTCCACTATGAAATTCCACTACCAAGACGCTTGTTTGCTCGTCGTAGCCCACTGACTGGATGTTGCTAGACGTAACGAGTTGCATCTTCATCTCTACCGGCCCTCCATAGATATCTAGCCTTTCGTGGGTCATCATATTTGCCTAGTATAGTGTAACTGCTGCGAACAAGGTTGAGCACCGCTTACCTGCCGATACGCGAGTTTCTTCTGGCAGTGGATCGGTGCTTCCAGTGGCGCCATGCCCCCGAAGTCTGTTGTCGTACAACACCAACGGCAATCTCGTGTGTTGGATGCTACCCGGGGTTCGTTGGGAACGAGCGAAAAGTATTGAACTCGGCCGATGTACTTTGCACTGCTATAACGCGCAGTCACCTCGACGGAACGCCTGTGCTCACCATATCATAACCGATGTGGTTCCAGAAGACGCCTCGAACCTGGCGTCGAAGCGCATTTTCGTAGGCCACCGCCATCTGCGTTTCGGCCATTTCGGTTGGGTTGTTGGGCGTTAGGACTCGGCCTTGAAGCCGCCGCCTTCCCGCCGAACCACGAGCAACACGCTGCTGGGTTGGGTGGCAGTGCCTGAGGTCGCGGCGATCCAACTGTTACCACCGTCAAGAGCACAGGGTCGCCTTACTAACCACGCGATGTAGAAAATCAGCGCAGCCGCAGATTAATCACAGCCGCAATTGGTGCGGACCCAACGTCCATTGTCACCAAGTGTGTTCGGGAACCCGGGCCGACCGACGCCGAACCGGCGGGCGCTCATACGCTTGGAGATCGGTGGCTCCGGCGTCCCAAGGCTCGTCGGAAATCTTGGACAGGGACAGCGGAGCGATTGTTCCTGACGGTTGTGTCAGCGCGCTTCTATCGCGACGGGTCGGAGCCTTTCGATTTGGTCATTACCCGAGATTGGTCGGGACTCTGACTGGGCTTCCCTCAATGGGTCCGCGCGTTGCCGCCAGTCATTGGGATAAGCTCTTTGCTGTACAAATTTCATCCCGGCCGATGTGGGTGGCTACCTCCGCATCTTGTTTGAGGCAATCATTGCCGTTGGGTAACATTTCAGATGAGGCAAGGGCGCTTGGCCTTTCATGGGATTTGGTAGCTATGCTCCGGTGAAACGGCGTCGCGTTTGCGGATTTGCCAAAGGATGGCGATTGCGGCGGCGGACCTGGCCATGGTGGCGCCGGTGGTGTAGGTCAGTAGCGGCACGTCCTGGATGTGGAGACGTGAAAATACGATCAGCTTGGATCCTATCCACAAAGGCAGTGCGGCCAGACCGTTTGGCAAGCCGATGAAAAATCCAGCGAGGGCGCTGGAGTCTGGGATCATCCTGCCGGCGGCAATTGCCGCGATGGTGGGCGTGAGCACCGGCATGAGGATTCCGGCGGTGATCATCACGAAGATACTGAACAGGCTGATGATGTCGAAGGCAGGCGTCATTGTTCCTCGAACTGGCGGCGATTCGATACGCGCCGCTATGCTTTATCGCGGATCCACCAATGAAGGGCGTTTCGCCGCAGGGTGGATAGGTTTAGAAGTGGTCCTGTGCTTCGGGGATAGTGGGTTTGGAATTCCAAACCCGAACCGAAATCAGGCGCACCGAACAGCCGTTACCACATGTCCATTGGGCGACGAACAAATCTTCGGTGACGACCAACGCTGACGGCGAATGCTCGGATGCTCCTTCAGCTCACACTCGCTCCAGCACCAAGGTATTTTTGCGTCGGCAGCCACCTTCTATGAACGGAATCATGGTGCTGATGCCTTCTTTTAGACAAGGAATATTGGCGTACTTCTCAAAGCTCTAACCGAAGGCCGGCTTGGTGACCATCAGGTAGAGCGAGCAGATTGGCAAGGCTATTGCAAGCGCCCCCCAGAAATACCACCTGCGGAGCGCCGAGGAGAATTCTGATGGCAACGATTCCGGGTGGGCCGACGGGTCGGAGAATACGACCATGCGG
>MPNC01000036.1 GCA_002238825.1 SAR202 cluster bacterium bin87
CGGGCACGTTCGCCAGGGTCATGATGCGGGACCGGTTGAGCCACTCCACCGTCCTGGTGAGGATCTCCTCCCAGTGCCGGAGTTCGTACTCCGTGGCGTCGGGAAAGCGGATGGCATCAGGCAACGGTGGCATCAGGCCCTCCGCCGGAGGCAGCGGGTACTCCGCCATCGGCACCTCCCCGCTGAGCAGGGCGCCGGCAATGTGCAAAGGCTCGGGAGGCGAGACGCTCTCTGCGTCCTCGCCGCTGCGCCGGGCGTACTCCTCGTCACTGACCCGCCGGACGTGACCCGCCGGGCTAGGCGTAAGATTCGCAGCAAGACGGCGATACCAGCAGTGAATTGGATCAGGCTGATGTCGTTGGCTGGGCTGCAGCTGCCGTGTATTTTTAAAACAACCAAATTTGGTTGTTTTACGGTAATACTTGCGTAATATTGACGTCGCTACAATTGCCGGGCAAGTCTGGAAGTCTACCCAGCCGTCGACCACGGCCGGCCCATCCGCTCATCCTGAGCTTGTCGAAGGACCGGCCTCGCAGACGGCCTCACCACAAGGAGGTGTGAGCGTAATTACCTGTCGAAAGCCGCCCCACGCCCGCCCGCAGGCAATCAATACCGTCATTCCTGCGAAAGCAGGAATCCAGGATGGAGAACAGGCTCCGGAAACCACGGGCCGAGGGCGCACCGAGAAACTCAAAGTACCCAGAGGACAATCTCGAAAGGGAGATATTGTCAAATGAGTAGAAAAACGAGAAAGCTGATATGGTCAGCGCCCTTGGTGGCGGTCTTAGCCGTCGCCGGCGCCTTGGCCATCTTTGCGGCCCTGGCGCCCAATGCGGCCCTGGCGACCCACGAAATGCTGCCCGGCGCGCCGACCGACCTGTTGGTTAAGCCAGCATCCGGCAACGACGCGCGGACATCGCTAGTGCTGACCTGGACAGCGCCGGAAAACAGCTCGGTCACCGGCTACCGCATCGACTATTCCATGGACAACGTGGTTTACAAGGAGCTCGTGCCTGACTCTGCCAGCACGGCAACCACGTACACGCACTCGGGCTTGGATTCCGGCAAGATGTACATTTACCGGGTGTTCGCCATCAACAGCGCTGGCACCGGGCCGGTCTCCGAGACGTACTCCAATACCACCATGGGCACGGCCGGCACGCCCGACGATGTCACCGGCCTGACGGCAGCCCGCGCTGCCACCACCCCCGCAAAGTGGAGCCAGATCGACCTGAGCTGGACCGAACCATACGGTGGTGGGAAGAAAATAACCGGATACTGCATCGAGTTCGTGGACAATGCGGCTACGACAAGTTGGCCGGACGATGATGCAGGGTGCAGGGCTACGTCTCCGGTCGCGGTGGACTTTGCTACCGGCTCAACTGCCGGCGTCATCCTCACCGACAACGCCATGACCAAGTACGAGCATGAGATGCAGCCGGCCGGAACCAGGCGGTACTATCGGGTCTTTGCGATGACCAGCGCAACAGCGGTATCCGAGATGCCTTCCAACGAGGCCAGCGCCATAACCGCTGCCCGCGAGGTTCCGATGCCGCCGGGAACCCTGCGGGCGGCGAAGAACGCTGCTGGGACTGCGGTCAATCTTTACTGGTACTGGCCGAACAGCAACGGCGGCATGGCCATCACGAACTTTCGTGTCGAAGTGACCACGAACGAAAGAAATTGGCCGGAGCCGTCCGAAACAGATTCCGACAATGGCTTTGACGGCGCTACCGTTACGAATGTCGTTGGTACAACCGCCGCCGTGCATGATGACGGCGTGCTGCCACCGGTTACGGCGGCAAGTGCTCAGAGCCTAACGGCAATGGAGCAAGCGACCCATACTCACGCTGTCCCCGTAGGAGTAACCGACAAGCGGTTGTACTATCGCGTTTTCACCGAGACGGGTACAGTTGCTGATAACGATGTGCTACGGAGCGGCTATAGCAACACCGCCTCCGTTGTCGTGAACGGCGGCTCCAACCCGACCATGCCGATTTTCGATAGCGCCAATGATGATGATACCGGTGCTACCGGAGGAGACGGCGAAATCGATTTGATGTGGAAGGCCGGGACGTATGACCATGACGGCGACGGTGCTACTGCTGATGATCCTAATGCTGACCCTCCGGAGACTGCTCCGATTGACTTTCCCGCGTCCGGTTACCGGATCGACTACGCGGAGGGGATGGCCGCTGCGGCAGCCGATGATACGTTGATGTGGAAGCCGCTGTGGGGCAACACCGGATTCAGTGACACCCGGTTCACGCACCAGTCCCTGAAGCCGGAAACCAGGGTCTATTACCGCGTCTTTGCCATCGGCTCGGCCCAGACAATCAGCGCTGCGGCCGGCCCCGAAGACGCTACGACTGACGAGGCCGGCGCCCTGGGCAAGGTCCAGAACGTGCGGGCAGTGGCGGATAGCTCCACCCAAATCACCGTCACCTGGGACCGCCCTATGGACACCAGCGCCAGCGATATCAAGCAATACAACGTCCAGATGAGAATGCTGGGCACCGACATTCCTGCCGATACTGCCTTCATGATGACGGAGTCCGGCTCGGTCACGACCTACCCCCATAAGGGCCTGAGCGAAAGCCAAACCTGGCTCTATCGCGTGGCGGCGGTGAAAGTTGGACGGACCGATAATCCGATGGCCAGCGAATACACCGCATGGGTGACCGCGACGACTCCCGAGGCGGGCAAGCCCGATATGCCCATTGGCTTGGTGGCGGAAAACGCCAGGGACTCGAACCTGACCGCTGTGGGCGCCCGGGGTGTGCTCCTGATCTGGAATATGCCGGAAGGCCCGGCCGGGTCCATGGTCGGCATGTACAAGATTGAACGGAAGGTGATGGGCAAGGACAGTGACTACATAGCCCTGGGTATGAGCACCGGTACCCGCACCACTTACACCGACTCGGATGAGCCGGACGACGGCGAGATGCGATACTACCGGGTCGCCGCCGTCAGCAAAACCAGCGTGGTAGGCGAGTGGGCCGAAGTCCGCTTCCCCGCCGCCGACTTGATGCACAACAACGCCCCCATGGCCAAAGGCACGATTGCCAATCTGACGGTGATGGCCGGCCAGATGTCCGAAGCGATGGACGTGTCCATGTACTTCAGCGACGCTGATACGGACGACACGCTGATCTACACGGCGATGTCCAACATGGAAATGTACGCCACCGCTGCGGTGAGCGGCAGCATGTTGACCATCACGGGCGTGGCGGAAGGCGAGGCCACCATCACGGTGACCGCCACGGACGCAGCCGGCGCGAAGGCCACGCAGACCTTCAGGGTCACGGTAACGTCGGCCATGCTGACCGCGCCGACCGCGGTGATGGCGTCCGATACCACCGAGAGCCCCGGCAACCTCACCATCGAGGTCAACTGGACGAACGGCGCGAACGCCCTGTCCCACTTGGTGTTGCTGCTCGACACCTCGGACTACTCCGTGGCCAAGCCTGCCGCGACCCAACAAGATGATGGGATGACGTCATTCAGCAATCTTGACCGGGGAACCTATATCGCGGTGGTGGTCGCCTACGATGCCGACACCAACATCCAGTTGGCCATCTCGAACACCATTAGCGTGGGCGGTGGCTAGCCTCGGAACGCGAGGGGGATTGCGTCGCCAACCACTGGCGACAACCCCTTTCGCGGAACGACACGGTTGAAATCAGAGACAATCTCAGAGGAGATTTAGTCAAATGACTTACAAAGTGAGAAAGCACATCTGGCCGGTGTCGCTGGTGATGTCAATCGCCATCGTCGGCACCTTGGCCGCGTTTCTTGTGCTGGCCGCAAACCCCGGGGCTGCCAACGCCCACGGGCCCGGCGACCACCCGAACCAGAACTGGCCGGCCTGCGCGGACATGACAGAAGCGCAGCGTGGTATCCACAACGGAATTCACGCCCAGCTCGGCGCACATGGCACCATGGAACCGTGCCCGTCCGCCGAGCCCAACCAGGCCCCAGTCCTGTCTGGCACCTCCTTGGCTGATGTGTCGCTGCGTTATCCCGAGCGGTCGCAACCCATCGACGTGTCCGTAGCGTTCAGCGACCCTGATGGCGATACGCTGACTTACACTGCGGTATCCAGCAACACCGGCGTAGCCACTGTCAGCATCAGCGGCAACATGATGACCGTCATATCCGGAACGACGAGGGGGACCGCCGTCATCAGGGTCACCGCCAACGACGGCAAAGGTGGAAACGCCAGCGCGACCCTGAGTGTGACGGTGGCCGAGGATTACACCCTCACCGCCGACCCGGAGCGCGACCCGATGCTGCCGGCGCCGCCGACGCCCACCACGGCTGAGCCGGAACCGAAAGACCCGTATGCGGACCTTCGGGGCATGAGCGCAAGCGAAATTTACGTGGTGGAGAAAATCGGCGGCTACAACGCCAAGTTCCACCTCCAAGTGGGCGGCTCCACAGACGACGTCACGGTCACCATTACCGCGAGCGAGCCCGAGGATGGCGGCATCACCATCACGGACTCCGACGGACTGATCGGCGCCAGCTTCACCAGAGAAACCGACCTGGAAGGTTCACTCACGGTGAAAGCCACCGACAACGGCTCCCGCGCCTTTGAAATCGAGGGCGCGTGTGAACAGGTGGGCGCCTTCGCCATTATCACGGTGGATGACAAGGACCTGATAGAGGTCGCCAAGGGAGCAATCTACTGCAAAGAACCCGTTATCGTCGTGCCGCCGGATCAGGTTACCGGCAAGGACTGCTACTCGGTGACGGGCCACGTGGACCAGATGCGGGACGACCGGGACCATCCGGACGCCACCATGAAAGGCCAGTACGACGCGGCGAAGTACGTGCGGAATTCCAGCGGCAATATCGTCCGCCGGGTTACCGAGGTTTCGCGGCTTGAGTTGTCGCCGGAGCCGGTGGCCAACGGCGCCGGCAGCACGCTGTACAAGACGCGCTTCAACGGCAAAGCGCTCTACACGGTAGCCGCCGACGGCGCCGTGAGGCACCACTTGAACAACAACCAGATAGTGTACGAAGTGAAGGACGGCGAAACGCTGTACTACGTGCGCCAGGGCAACAAGGTCAACAAGGTTGAGTACCAGGTCCAGGGCGGCAGATACGTCACCCCCACGCCGGAGACCGGCCAGGACACCGTAGAGGTGCTGGTGGGGAGTTCCAGCGTGCAGTTGACTGTCACTGCCAACGCCGGCGTTGGCTGCATGGCCGACCACGTGTGGATCCGGTTCCTGGACATGGCCGGCAATGTCATCGGCACCGACGTCGACGAATGCCCGACCTGCCGCGGCGCGGCCGGACTGGACGTGCAGGGCCTGAGCAGCGGACAGAAGCTGCCTCTGCACCAGCAGAGCGAAGCAATGAACTCCGCAATGGCCCTGATGTACGACCAGTACGATGTGCTGAACCCCGGAGGTCTGACGCCCCCGTACCTCGCTGGCGACGCTGACCTCTACGCGCAGGGCAAGTTCCGGGTCCAGAACCCCTGCGGCACTGCCAACGATGGCTTCTACGTCGAAGTGTTCGAGCAGAAAGACATCAACCGGCAAGAGTTGCAGAACGGCTGGCACCGCGAGATGATCGACTGCGTGCCCCCGCTCCAGCCCGGCGCCAACGAACTGAAAGTATCCTTCGATACCGCGGATATCACTGCCGCCAACACCGGCACCGCAGTCGTGACCTGGGAAGCCATCGACAACGCGACAGAGTACACCGTCGCGGTGATCAATACGACCAACCCTGCCAGGTACACCATCCACGGCACTCCGGCATTGGTGACCGTTACGGCCGGTGATCCGGAGACGGGAAGGACTGCGCGCTTCCCCGGCATCCGCAGTGGAACACGGTACATTTTCGCCGTGTACGCGCGGGTTACCGGCGGTACCTACAGCGCTCTGCGGTTCGTTATCCTGACGCCGGAGTTCGCGGCCAACTAGGCAACGCGGGCAAGATGAGACAAAGGATTGCGTCGGTGTCCGCATTTGGAATGTCCTGACGCGGACGCCGGCAATCCACTCGAACAATCTCGAAGGAGATTAACGAAGATGAACAAAGGTAACAGAAAACACGTTCGTCTACTGGTCCTGACGATGTCACTGGCCGTAGTCGGGATGTTGGCAGCCTTTATTGCCCTGGCTGCGCAGCCGGGTCCGGCCGCCGCGCAGACGGACCCGTTGTGCGACGGGCCGCTGGGTCCATTACTGCCGCAGTGCCAGGGCGTCACGCCCACGACCACGCCGACCCCCGGTACGACGCCGACAGCGAGGCCGACGACCACGCCGATGGCCGGCGACGTCAAGATCGAGTCCAGCAGCACCAGCGGCAGCGCCACCGTGGAGTTGAAGCTGACCGTCAAGCTGAAGCAGGTCGTCCCCGTGGGCGGCGCCATCGTGCTGTACCTGGAGGACGACTTCCAGGAGCCCGAGTCCATATCCGCCAGCGACGTGTACTTCGTCGTCGATCCTGCCAACTCCCGCCGCTCCGTCGTGACGGGCAGCGGATCCCGGGTGTACGCCACGCAGAACCCGGAGATTGACACCGATGACCACTTCACCGCGGACAAGGACGACATCGACATCCGCGTGTCGTTGCCCGACCTGTGCACCAGCGATACCCAAGCCTGCGAGGGTCGGGATGGCCTAGAGTCCGGTGACACCGTCACCATGGTCATCCAGAAGAGCGCCGGCATCAAGAATCCGTCGGAAGCTGGCACACACAGCGTGGGAGCCTCGGTGCTGGGTCCCGCCGACAACGTCGGCGGCCCGATGTACAAGGACGCCACGATCGACAACGCACCGCTGAGCACCCTTGCCAAGATCGGCATCTCCGACCCGGACAACAGCCGCGGCTACGAGATGACCGTCACCGGCTCCGGCTTCAACAACGGCACCACCGCCGGCGTGTATGTCCTGGCCCATGCTCGCTTCGAGGTCGCCAAGTGGTGGGAGACCCTGGACTGCGCCGGCATGAAAGCGGCCCTGGGCACCGATAGCGACAATGCCTGCTTCCACTTCGACCTGAACTCGACGAACATGAGCTACATGCTCAATACGTCGGACGGGACGAGGGGTGGTAGCGCTGCCTTCAAGGCACTGAGCGCAGACAACAAGAAGAAGTACTCCGACATGGTGTTCACGCAGCACCTGTGCCGCACCATCATCCAGGACGGCACCGAGGTAGGCGGCGCGCTTGTCGGTACCGACGACAAGGTTGCGGTGACCTTCGAGGTCACGGCGCCCACCTTCAAGCCCGGCAACGTCAACTACATCTGCATGGTTGACGGTGAGGGCCGGATGTCCAACACCGACGTCGAGGACTTCAACCTCGAGCCGTCCATCCGGGTATCTCCTTCCGAAGTGAATTCCGGCGATACGGTCACCGTCTTCGCCCAGGACTTCAAGAGCGGCGGCTTTGAGACCCTCAAGCTCGCCGGCCAGCAGGTGTACCCCACTGCCACGGGCCAGTTGCCCATGGTCAGGGTCTCCGCCGCCAGAGCAATCGGCGCCGACGGCTCGTCTACCGTCAACTTTGAGATGCCGGGCGGACTGAAGGGCACCATTCGCGTTGACGCCGCGTGGGGTGGAGTCAGCGAGGACGCCAAGATCACGGTGGCCCCGTCCACGGTGACAGCCAGCCAGACCGACGTGCTGCCCAACGACAGCATCACCCTCACCGGCAACGGCTTCGCCGGCAGTTCCTGTGTGCTGGCCTCCAGCATCACCCTGGACAACGTGCAGATGACGCTGGACGACGAGTCCAACGACAACTGCGGCCCCAGTGACGCGGACGGCGTGAGCACTTCCAACGCGGGTCAGTTCGTGGCCACCATTCACCTCGCGCCGGCCATGACCAACGCCAGCGATCCCACCCTGATCGCGGGCAGCCACACCCTGGACGTCGAGGACGACAAGGGATTCACCGGCAGCGTGACCCTCGACATCGCCGAACCCACCATCACCATCACCCCCGACGTGGCCGGCCCCCGGGACTACATCAGCGTCGCCGGCCAGAACTGGCCGGTGGACAATCCGGAGAACCCGCTGGAGGAAGCCGTCACCATCACGGTGAAGGACAACACCGCCAGGGGCCGCATGTACTCCGCCTTCGCGGACACCGCGGGCCGCTTCACCGTGGAGCACCAGGTGCATCGCGGCGTCGCCATCCCCTCCACCATCCAGGTTGAGGTCAAGTACGACGACACCATCGTGAAGATTGCGACCTTCGACGTTCCGGTGGCGACCATCACGGTTGACCCGGGCGAAGCTCAGCCCGGCGACACCATCAGCATCTCCGCTACCAACATGCCGGTGTACACCGACGCCACCAGCGTCAAGATCGGCGGCAGCGAGATCGGCAACCTGAACGCCCACACCGACCGCGACGGCAACATCACGGTTGCCGACGTCCTGGTTCCCGGCCTCGACCCCGGCACCTACAGCGTCCAGCTGAAGGTGAAGGATACCGTGGCCATCGGCGAACTGAAGGTTCTGGCCGAGTCCGCCGCCGGCGGCGCTCCCGCCGAGCTCCCCGGAGCCGTGGAGAACCTGGGTGACAGCCTGGTTGCCATCTTCCACTTCGACGACGTGGGCAAGAGCTGGTCGTTCCACGACCCGCGCCCCGAGTTCGCCGAGCTCAACACCCTGACCCAGATGTCCAACGGCGAGGCCTACTGGATCCTGGTCAGCGAGACCATGGACGAAGTTGTGCTGAACAACAAGGTCCGCAGTCTCACCTGCCGCGGCGACGACTGCTGGAACCTGGAGGTCTGGTAGGCCGTCGTCCCCGCAGGGGATCGACAGTCAACCGACTGAATGAGTGTCCAGTAAAGCGCCCCTGCTCCCGTGGCCCAGGCTACGGGGGTGGGGGGACCACCCCAAGCAGGAGCAAATGAGATGAAGAGAATTGGAGCGATGGCGGCGGTGGCGTTGATTGCCCTGCTGATCGCATTGCCCCTGGGCCTGGTTGCGGCTCAGGGAGATGCGCCACGGGCCAACGTGCCGCCCGCCTTCATATTCGGCAACGCGATGGCCGACGGCCTTCCCGTGCCCGAGGGGACCATGATCGTCGCCATGGCTGGTGACGAGAAGATCGGTTCCGCCATGGCTATGCAGGGAGGCGGCTTCGAGTTGCAGCTCATGCAGCCCATGGAAATGGACTCGATGGTCACCTTCATGGTCGGCGAGCGCACGGTGGACTACGAGTACACCTGGATGAGCGGTGACCGCATGGTCATGGACCTGTCGGCCGACCTGGCCGCGCAGGACGGTTCCCAGGGGCCTCCGGGTCCTGCCGGCGCGGCTGGCCCTCCGGGCGTCCCCGGACCCGCTGGCGCTGACGGCACCGCCGGAGCCGCTGGCCGCGACGGAGCCGCAGGCGCAGACGGGCCTCCGGGTCCGCAGGGCGAGCAGGGCATCGCCGGGCCTCCGGGCCCTCCGGGCGCTCCGGGTCCCGCGGGTAACATCGGCCCGGCCGGTTCCGCCGGTTCCATGGGCATCATCGCGCTGATCGTGGCCATCGTGGCCGTGATAATCGGGATCGTGGCCATCGTCATGGGACGGCGCACCACCGCGTAGTCACTGACAAACGCGCCGGATCAGGATCGCCCGCGCGGCGACCGACGATCCGAAAACGAGCCCCCGTCGGCAACGGCGGGGGCTCGTAACTGAGAGCCATAATCTAATCTATTTCAATGTGCTCTGATCCAGAGTCCTCCTCACTAACCAACGTCTTCACGCGGAGACCGACGCTTCGTTGTGGCGTACATGTTGCGGTCCCCGGAGTCGGCCATTGGCACCAGTTGGTGGTCCGGTTGCGCCGCGCGCCGCTTGGCCGCACTCAGATATCCCCCAGCGAGGCAGAATGATAAGCGTGCTCAAGGCGATGAAATCTACCCAACTCGCGTTCTGGACGAAAGTACTTCCCTCCGCCACTGGCCTGGCGATAGTCCTCATGCTCGCCGTCGCCTGCTTCGGGGCAGGACCTGATATTCCGGCGGGAGTTGATCGCACCGAGACGGGTACAACCCCGACGGCGATTCCTTCCCCGTCTCCGAGTGTTGCCGGTGCCGCTCCAACACGCTCCGTGACGGCGCTGTTTACGCCTGTTCCCGTAAGCGATGCAGTGTCTGCTCTGCGGGCGACTCCCACTGCCGTTCCGGATGCTACAGAGGAACCGGCTCCGGAACCGGAGCCCACTAAAGGTCCAGTCTCAGGATTGAATGGAGACTATGACATTGACGACGACGGCCTGATCGAAATCTCCAACCCGGCCCAACTGAATGCGATCCGATATGACATGGACGGTAACGGAGTAGTTGATGAGCCGGTTAACGCGGCTCAATACCAGGATGCTTTCCCAGACTCTGCGGAAGACATGGGATGTCTCGGCGGTGGATGCGAAGGCTACGAGTTGATTACCGACCTCGACTTGGACACCAATCGCAATGGCAGCCCGGATGCTGGTGACGCCCATTGGAATTCCGGTTTGGGATGGGAGCCGTTGGGTTACTCTTCGGGTTCCAACGATCAACTGCTTTTCGAAACCATTTTTGAGGGTGGCGGACACACCATACAAAATCTGTACATCAACCGGCCGGACCAGGACTACGCCGGGCTGTTCGGATTTAGCAGCGGCGGGATTATCAAGAACGTCAGGCTGATTAATCTCAAAGTCACCGGCCGCGACTACGTGGGAGGGTTAGTCGGAAACAATGAAGCGGGAGGCCGCATACTTGATTGCACGATCAGCGGCGTCGTAACGGGCAACGATTTTGTGGGGGGCTTGGCCGGAGATGATAAGGAGGGGGGGCGAATCAATGACAGCGCAGCCAGCGGCAGCGTAACCGGAATGCGACATGTGGGCGGCCTCGTCGGACGCGTCGACAGCAATTTTGGGAGCGCGGTTCGCGGCAGCATTGCGGATAGCGACGTGATGGGTACGGTCTTCGTTGGAGGGCTGGTAGGGTTCAACAACGGCGTCATTGACGCTGGCACTGCCAGTGGCGCGGTGTCCGGGAACGCAAACGTCGGAGGACTGGTGGGAAGAAGCAACGGCGGCAGGGTCAGCAAGGGCGTTGCACGCGGTGACGTCGCCGGCAAAACCGACACTGGCGGCCTGATCGGGCGCAACGACGGCGAGATCAGCGACAGCAGCGCACACGGTGCTGCGACGGGCCAGGACAATGTAGGGGCGCTCGTTGGCTACAACGGACACGGTGTTGTCAGCAACAGCGTCGCCACGGGCCCTGCCTCGGGCCACGACAACGTTGGAGGTCTGATCGGGCGCAACGAAGAAGGTATGCTGACGCAGACCATTGCAGAAGGCCCGGCCACCGGAAACAGCAATGTCGGTGGGCTTGCGGGTTACAACGGCGGAGACCTCGACGGCTGCGCCGCATCGGGGGCAGTTCAGGGCGCTGACAACGTTGGCGGCCTGGCGGGACGAAACAATGGCGGCACCCTCACATCTTGTACAGCTACCGGAGAGGTGTCGGGTAACGACAAAGTAGGCGGTCTGGTAGGACACCACGAAGACGGCGGAAAGATCGATGACAGTTCCGCGTCCGGCGCAGTGTCCGGCGAAGACGACGTCGGCGGTCTGGTTGGCAACAGCGAGGGCGATATCGAAAACAGCTCGGCCGATGGTGTCGTCACGGGTAACGGCAACGTGGGAGGGCTGGTTGGCCGAAGCAACGCCGGTACCATCACCGCGAGCTCCGCCAACGGCTCGGCCGCCGGCGGCGAAAACGTGGGCGGTCTGGTCGGCCATAATGACGGTGTGGTGCAGGAAGGGATCGCTCGGGGCAATGCCGCTGGCGATTCCAACGTCGGTGGGTTGGTGGGATACAACGACGCCGACATCAGCGATTGCAGCGCCAGCGGCGACGCCACCGGCGTCGAGGATTTTGTCGGCGGACTGATCGGCCGGAACTACCGCGGCGACGTCACGCGCTGTGACGCCAGCGGCTCCGCTGTGGGAAACAACCATGTCGGCGGCCTGGTGGGACTTAACGAAGAGGGATCAATCCGCAGCAGCATGGCGGCAGGAAGCGCCACCGGCGCCGATTATGTTGGAGGCCTCATAGGTCAGAACACCGAGGGCTCGGTCGACGGCAGCGTCTCCTCGGGAGCCGCGTCGGGCAACGAATATGTGGGCGGGCTGATCGGAGACAACGGCGGTGACATCAGCAACTGTGAAGCCAGCGGCGACGTGACCGGGCGGCGACACATCGGACTGCTGGTCGGCCGGAATTACGGCGGCCTCATTGATAGCAGTACGGGCACGGGCGTGTTGACCGAAGCGAACTGACGATCCGTCTTCGGCTTTTCCACTATCGGCGGCGACGCGTTCTGAATATCTCGTCAGCCACCAGATAATCGCACGCGGCACAGATGCGAGCACGATAATATCCGATGTTCCAGGCTGTCATCAGCGCGCCGGTCGGTGTCGGAAACCTTCCCAGGAAAAGCGCGCGACCTCGACCCAAATTCTGGTAACGGTCGCACGCCACGCGGTGCACCACACGGGTCTGACGGTCGATACCATAGGCTGCCCCGGTCGCCATGGCGGGCCTACAAATTGGTGAGACGAAGCACGAGGTCTCCGACTTTGCTCGACTCCGTGCAGATGCTCTTTCGATGTCAGCAGCGATGGCTGCGGTCTATTCTGGCAGGATCATTATCGCGACGTCGTTGACGGCCGCGTCCTGAACGGCCAAGTCCAGGGCCTGCGCGCCAATAACCGTCGCTGTCACGCTGGCTGCGGTGGCCCGAGCTAGCAGGTCAGCCCGAGTCCTGGCTCGCATGACGTCGTTTCTGTCCACCGTTACCGACGTCTCCGCCACCACGTAGTGGTCGGGGCCGGACAGGATCACGTCCGCGTTTTCCAGATCGTCGGCTTCATCAGCGTCAATGCGGCCGGCCGCTATGGCTCGGTCCAGCAACTCCGGAAGCCTATTGCTGTCCGGCGTGGTGATGGCGTAGATGACATGCAGGTCCCGGAGCGACAGGTTGCGCTGCGCCAGCCGACTGGCGCGACGAGCCGCTTTGCGCTCGTAGTCCGAGCCAATCAGCCGGTTCACGTTCCCTTCCAGCCTGGCCTGCCCGGCTTTCAGTTCCGTCACGTCGCCCTCCAGCCTGGCCAAGGGCGCTTCTATCTGCTCCAACCGGGTGTTGGTAGCGGTAATGTAGTCGTGCACCAGCTGGGTCAGTTGGGCGACGGCCTGCTGGAGCTCCCTCACGATGGCGGGCAGTTGCAGAAACTCTTGGTCGAGGACATGCTGGCGTAGGGCCGCCTGGAGCCTGGGGTTGTTCTCCATGGCGGCCAGGATGTCCTCGAAGGTGGCGATGGGTGTAGTCATCTGTCACTCTGGCTGTCGTCTTTGATTGTAGAACGTAGCAGCGTCTTTCGCCACCGTGATATAGCGGAGATACTCACTCCGCTGCAGATCCCAGAAGGCCAGGGTGCCGTCCAGCAGGGCCAGCTCCGGCCGATCGTCGGGCAGGCTTTCGACGGCATCAGCCAGGCGTTCCACCTCCCGCACCGTGCGCACCGTGCGCAGCGCGCCCAGCAGAGGGCCCGCGATCAGGGTCTCACCGCGCGCGCCGTCGGGAGAACGCAGGTAGCGCATTGCCGCAACAAAACCGTTACCCAACGAAAGTGGTTGCCTCAAATAAAATGTTACCCAAAATGGGGAGGCAATCGCGTGGGAGGCGGCATCAGCAAGATGGCAAAACAGGAACTGCTGGCTACGATCCGAGACCGCTACCGAGCCTCATCCAAGGGGGAGAAAAGCCGGATTCTGGACGAGTTCATCGCGGTAACTGGCCACCACCGGAAGCATGGCATCAGGTTGCTGAGGCAGTCCAGCGACGACGGAGAGCAGCAGCCCGCCGTGAAGGGCCGGCGCATCTACGACGAGGCTGTGAGAGAAGCAGTCATCCTGGTCTGGGAAGCTGCTGACCGGATCTGCGGGAAACGGCTCAAGGCGGCATTGCCCCACCTGGTGGAGTCCATGGAGCGCCATGGCCACCTGGATCTGGACCCTCGGGTGCGCCAACGGCTGCTGGCAGCCAGCGCCGCCACCCTGGACCGACTGCTCCAGCCCATCAGGACACCGGCGGGCCGCCGGCTCAGACGCCGGAGGCAACAGTCGCTGGGCCGCAATATTCGGGTGCCGACCTTCGCCGATTGGAATGGGCCGCCACCGGGACACCTGGAGATTGACCTGGTGGACCACCACGGCGGCTCCCTGTGGGGCTCCATGATTCATAGCCTGGTGGCCACCGATATCTGCCCCTGCTGGCGCGGGAGCAATCCCTGGTGGTGGCAGGACTGGAGGCCATCGGACGGCAGCTGCCCTTCCCCGTCAGAGGCATCGACTCGGACAACGACAGCGTGTTCATCAACGAAACGCTGATCAAGTAGTGCGCCGAGCGGGGCATCGAGTTCACCCGTTCCCGACCCTACCGCAAGAACGACCAGGCCTGGATCGAGCAGAAGAACGGCGCGGTGGTCCGCCACTTCGTCGGTCATGACCGCTACTCCGGCTCGGTGGCCGGTCAGACCATGGCTCACCTGTATGGGGCGGTGCGGCAGTACGTGAACTACTTCCAGCCGTCGTTCAAGTTGGTGGAGAAAACTCGGCACGGCTCCAGGGTGGTGAAGCGGTACAGTCCGCCCGCCACGCCCTGCGACCGGGTGATGCAGCACGACGCGGTCAGCGCGGAGCTGAAAGCGGCGCTGAGTGAGTATCGGGGCAAGTTGGACCCAGTGGCGCTGCTGCACGCCATCCGGGAAGCCCAGTCGGCCCTGGCAGCGGTTACGTTCCCCGAAATCCGGCCCACTCCCAGCGGCGAGAGCCTGGAACAGTTCCTGGCCAAGTTGCCTGATCTGTGGCAGCAGGATGCAGCGCACACCTCAAAGGAGCGGCGGGTGCAACCGCCCCGCACCTGGCGAACTCGGCCAGATCCTTTCGAGGGAGTGTGGTGCGACGTGCTGGGCTGGTTGCAGGAAGACCCGGACGCCAGTGCGGTGGTATTGCTGGGCCGACTGCAAGAAGCTGAGCCAGATCGTTTCAGCCGGGCTCACCTGCGCACGTTGCAACGCAGAGTGCAGCAGTGGCGCGGCATCATGAGCAAAGAGCTAGTCTACGCCGCGGCTGGCGAGCCCATGGCGGGACTCCCTGCAATGCCGGAATTAGCGCTGGTTGGGGCGGACCCCAAGTGCTAAAGTTTCGGTAACATTTCTGAATGAGGCAACAGGAATCGGCAAGAATGGTTGACGCGGGACAACTGGCGCAACCGCGACAACTGGTTGAGCAGCGGGCCTTTGGACACATGGCATGGCGTGTCAGCGGATGCCGCCAACCGTGTAGTCCGCCTGGATATGGGAAGAAACTCGCTACGTGGTGAGTTCCCTGTTGACTTGGCGAACCTGACCAACCTCCGACACATCGATCTTAGCGCCAACCTGGACCATCTCGGCCTGGGCTACAACCGATTAACCGGACCAATCCCGCCGGAACTGGGCAACCTGCGAGACCTACGCTTCCTGGCCCTGGACGGCAACCAACTCACCGGCAACATCCCTCCCGAGCTGGGCAACCTCACCGAGATGGAGGGCCTGTTCCTGAGCGACAACCAACTGACAGGTCAGATCCCGCCGGAACTGGGCGACCTGCCACGCTTCCAGCAATTGGAACTGACCGGCAACCCTCTGACCGGTTGCATTCCCGCCTCACTGCGAAGGTTTGGCGACCACGGGCTTGGCCTTCCCTTCTGCTGACGATGAAAATGTTCACCACGGTCTCGAAGACAGGCTCGTGCTATTGGGAGAAAGCCACCATGTTATTCAGAGCAGGCGTCGTCGCCATCAGCATGACGCTGACATTGGTTGCCGTGGGATGCGCCAGCCCACCCGAAACCGTCGAGGTAGAAGTTACCCGAGAAGTGCCGGTGACGCAGGAGGTCCCGGTGACAGTGCCAGTGACGGTGGAAACGGTCCGGACGGTCACCGCCACCCGCGAGGTCCCGGTGACGCAGGAAGTTCCTGTCACGGTCGTGGTGCCGCAGACCGTGGAAGTCACGCGGGAGGTGTTGGTCCCGCAGACCGTCGAGGTCACTCCCCAAGCTCCCGTCACTCGGTCCGCGGCGGTGTCGCCGACGCCAGCGGTTACTCCGACCGCCAGCCCTGTGGATACGCCCACCGCGACGCCACCGCCCGCCATGACGCCGATGGCATCTTCAACTCCTACACCGGGTCCAGCAGCTCCTGAGGCGACGCGGTTTGGCAGCTGGACACTGGATGAGCAGCAACACCATGAAGGGTTTGAGATCCATCGATTCCAGAACGAGGCGCTGGAGCAGACCGGGGTGCAGCCACCGACACTCACCTATCAGTGCGACACCCGCGGGGGTCGCACCATGTACATCAACTGGCGCGGCCCCATCACTGCTGGGTCATCGGACCGCCCCAGCGCTTCCCGCGACCCGTTCAGCCAGTACCGCGACATCCCCTACTACGCTCTGCTGGAATACGCAGGCGGGCTCCTGGAGTTTGTGGACGACCTGCGATTGACGCCCCAGAGAACAGGATGATTTGGACGAGATCTGGGACAAGGTGGAGGATCGGTGGTTTATCGGCCAGGGGGCATCGCATCTCGACGCTGACCCGACCCCTGACGCGCTGGTGGACCTGCTGCGCGACCGGACGCACCGCAGTGTCCGCATTGCCCTGGCCTTCTACCAGGAATTCATCGACCCCGATAAGGAAGGGAAATATGGCCCGCCGTCGCTGGCCGACATCGTGGGCGATTGGATCGTGCTATCGGACCGCACTCAGATCAACGATGGCTCGATGGGGGAACTTCGGCAGGCGATACGCGGCCTGTACTCCGTCCCGTTCAATGAGGAGACCACCAGGATGGTGATGACTGCCACCATTATCGGGCCGGGACAGCCGATCGTGACCGTCGCCGAATGGGACGTTTCAGGCATCCGCCTGGTCAGGTCCCACTGTGAGGCGATCCGGCCGTTTTGACCGCGAACGTAGGAACTGACGTGAGGCCCCCCGCTCTGGGCCAACCAGCTCTGCGTCGAGAACAGAGCAGACCCCGACCGAAGGCGCGTTCCTTGCCGTGTGGAGGCCGCAGGCGACGAAGCCTGCGCCGTGCGCGACGACGGCGACATCCTCTGCTGGTAGGGGTCCACCCTCTTACCGGCAGAAGCAAATCACAAACATGAGGCTACGCAGTTATGAATCAGTTATTGGACGCTCTGATTAGGTTTGGGATAGCTTGTCCGATTTCGGGCTTTGCAATATGCGGGTCGATTCCGGTAGCAACTGTCTTTAATGTCAATAGGAATAAGCGACTTCTGGCAGTGTCATATCGCACCACGGGGAGCCGTGTTTGAGCATGGAGTTGAGTATGACCAGCAATTTGCGCATGCACGCGACGAGCGCCACCTTCTTCGGCTTACCGGCTGCCAGCAGCTTCTGGTAGAAGTCGCGGATGACCGGGTTGTGACGGCTGGCTACCATCGCTCCCATATACAAAATGGCTCGTACTCGGGCGCGCCCGCCCCAGACGGCCCGCTTGCCCCGCAGGGTGCCGCTGTCCC
>MPNC01000037.1 GCA_002238825.1 SAR202 cluster bacterium bin87
ACTCTCCCGGGTGAGGATTCCCGGTGGTTGGAAACCGGGTTGATCAATCAATGTTACCAACGTTTACGTCGCGGGGGGCCGGAAGTGGATGACGTTGGCCACGCAGCGCTCCCGCACGGGCGATTTGTGGCCGGCTTCACCCAGAACGGTGTCGGCAAGGTGACGGTCATCGGCGTCCGCCTCCGCGGGACCCGTCGCCGGCCCAGCTCGACCAGCCCACCGATAGAGATCCGATAAATCGCCCTTATCAGACGTTTATAACCACCATATTTTCCGACGCCGATGGGCCATTCCCGAACCGTATCTCCGATCCAGGAAGGAACCCGGGAGAGCCTGCTGAGCTTATCCGGTGCTGCCGACAGTTAAACGCTAAACAACATTCGACGATGCGAGTGTTGTCTGCGATGCAACCTGCGCACACAAGCCACGCAGGAAGGGGCTGTCTCCCAAAGCCCGCAGGAAGATCCCGCGGGCGCCGTTCACGTCCCTATCCATTCCGAACCCGCTGTTATCCCTGATCACTGCTGCACCACCCAGATTGCCCCTGATGCCGCCATCCCAACTGCGGGTCTTGCTGGTGCATGCCTCATTGACATCCAGCACCAATGCGCCACGCTGCCAGGCCTTCCACCGCAACCGCCGCTTGAACTCGTAGTGGCGGAAACTCAGCATCATCCGCGCCGTTTTGCTGCGTATCTTGCGTCCGGCACGCGCGGTCATATCCTGGGTCTCGAAGGTGGGCATCAGGATGATCCTGTAGGTGCTGGTGAGCCAGCGGGCGGCTTGCCAGTACAGTTCGTCCACCAGGTTGATGATCTTCTGCCGCAACCGGGCCTGTGCTCGGCGCATTCGGCGACGGCGTTGATGGTTGGGTTCGGTCGTGGTGCAGCTGATCAGGTCGTCCAGCCAGTGGCAGAGCCGTTGGATGTGCCCGAAGGCGTGCTGGCCGATCTTGCCGCAGTCGGTTTCGGAGAAGTACGTGAGAAAGGTGCGAACGCCGGGGTCGAGCGCAACCACGCCATCACCGCTTGGGGTCTCGATGTCGCATTGCGCCGGGTATGGAACCACCAGCCAGTATGATGGGCGACAGTTGCATGATTGGTCGCGCGACCAACTAGGCGACAGTGGTGATCACGTCCCCGGCCGACCGGCAGCATCCCCGAGGTTACGTTCATGGAATCCAAACAGGACTTCGGGAGGAGGGGAGGATGAACCGCTGACCGCCCCTGTGGTCGCAGCGACAGCCGCTATTCAGAATCTGATGAAATCTGATACTCCAAGTTTGCTGGAGCCCAGACTTCAGGGCCAGACCCTCGTGACGCTTCGCCGACCACCGCCGGCATTGCCGGTCTTACACGGTCTCCACATCCTGACACCGGGAAGCTCAAACCCGGCCATTGTTCCAGATTACGCGCGGCGTTGGCATCGCGGTCGTTCAACACGCCGCAACCGCCGCACCACCACTCCCGGTCCGAGAGCGTCAACTCATAGTTCTTCCAGCCGCAGTGGGCGCACAGCTTCGACGAGGCAAACCACCGGTCCGCTTTCACGTACTCGGCGCCGTACCACAGGCACTTGTACTCCAGTTTGGTGAGAAAATCTGACATCCCGGCATCGGCAATGGCTCGCGCCAGCCGACGGTTCATCATCATTCCGGCCACGTTCAGCGTCTCCACCACCACCCCACCTGGCGACGTTTGACGCCATCTACGGCGAGATCCGCAGCGGCCCTTCCATCAGCCGCTCCGCCATCCGGCAGTTGCATCAGGTCATGGTCGCCACCAGCCCACCTACCGGGCCGTGAACCAGTTCGGCCAGTGGTTCGACGACGCGCTCCACGCCGGCGCCTTCAAGACCATGCCCAACAACCTGACCCGACCCACGGCATCGTCCACCAGTACTGCCCGCCCGAACACGTCGACTCCGAACTCGACAACCTGCTGTACCGGTACGGCGAGTACATCGCCCAGCCCAACGTCTACCCCCCTGCTGGTTGTCGCATGGCGCCTGGTGCAGCACGATTGCCTGCCCATCGTCGTCACCCGCCATAACCGGGGCGACTACATCGACGCCCTGGAAGCGGCCGACGACGGCGACCTGCGCACTCTGGTGGAGTTCACGGCACGCCTCCGCCGTCAATCAATCCTCCAGGCCATGGCAACGTAGCTGTAAAAGGCGGCGAGAAAATGCACCGCGCGGGCGGCCCGATCACCGGTTTTGAGCGTTGTTGTCCAGCGAGTCGGTCGGTCCGAGCGGCTGATGGCTTGCTCATGTGACCAGGCTGAGTATCGTGAGCCGGAATCCGGCGACCACGAAACCGCAAGCCGGCAACGGTTACCGCCAGCGCAGCCCCCGCATATCGTGGCCGCGCACCTGGGCGTAGTTGCTGAACCGGGCGTGGCCCCTTTCGGTGAGCTCGTCATCGTCGGACCTGATCCAGAGGAACTTGACCCGCCCAGCTCTGCCCAGTTGGTCACCATCGCCCATTCGTTGGCTATCCCACGTGTCGCGAATTGTGCCGTCGTTTACCGTGACGTAGTGGACATCGGTGCCGACCGTGTATATCAACGGCTGGTTGTGTTCCTCAAAAAGCGGTCCCAAGACCCCGAGGATCTCTCTCAGGTCGCTGAGACGGCGATGGAAATGATGGTTGATCTTGTCGTCTTCGTAGATGAGCCTCAATCCGTGACTTTCGTAGATCAGGTGGATCGCCAGCCAATTGGCGCCCTGGTCGGCGTCGACCGCGTAGCCAAGATCCCTGATGCTTTGGGTGATTGCATCCCAGATCTCGCCGTAGACGTTGCCATCGCCGCCGATGGCTTCGTTCAGAGCCCGCACCGCGCAGTCGCTGGCGTACTCGTCTCCTGGTTGACCATCCCTGGGCTGGAAATCGGACAGCTCAAGGGGCTTCCCCAGCAGGCATGCGGTCCATTTGGACGCGCTTTCGATCTCGTCGCAGGAACGGCATTGGGGCTGTCCGCCCTCCGGTTTGAGGAGCCCACAGCCCGGGCAGGTTTGATGCTCCCCCTGGGGCGGGACCTTCTGGAAATCAGCAATCCATTTGAAGTGTTCCCAATTGACAAGTCCCGTGGCGAGACTGGCGTGCGCCGCCCTGTGAGATCCCGCTTCCTTCCGCTCTCCGGCGACATCAACCATCTGCCGCATTACGGACAGGCGGTTACTCAGAACCTCAGAGAGCTGTTCGATGAATCGGCTGCGCTGGAAACCGGCCTCTTCCCGGGCTTCCTGGGCCGGGGCCGCCCACTCTGCCACTCTGCGGCACCTCTCTGAGGCTTGGTGCAGAGAGATCAGAAGCGTCAACCGGTGGGCGTCCGCGTTGGATGCGCTGATCAGAGGGCGCTGTATTGGCCGGAACGGGTCATTTTGATCCTCCCTGTGGTCGGGTGCCATGTTCTCCTCCTGATGAGTTGCCGAGTGTTGCGCATCGCCGTCCTTCACAAGCGGCCGGCTTCGTAACGGCGCATGGCATCGTGTTCGTCGAATGACCGGAATGATATAACGGCTCCACGACGAGTTCCGGGTGAGCCTGAACGGGTAGGCATGACCAGAACAGCGCGTCCACCCGCGAGATGGAGCGCCAGGGTCTTGCCCAAGCCGGGACCGGCGATGCCCATAGTCGGGCCATCCAGGTGGCCGATGAGCTCCCGCTGACCCTGATTCAGCCCCGGGTGCCGGCGCAGTATGGCGGGGCTATCCCCGCTTGGTCGTTCATGTCGTTTCTCTCCTTGGTTGTTGCGTTGGTTGGCTCGAAATGTTCGAGGGAGACGTCGGCGACCGCGCCACGCATACAAAGAAATCGCCGGTGGCCATCGGCGCCACCGGCGTTCCAAGTCTGATCTGTCGCGGGCCAACCGCCCTCAAGGTTGCTCTCCGGTGTCGAAGCCAGTTCCAAGCCGCAGGCGCGTCTCCTCCGCTCTCACCTGCAGGATCTTGCGATCACCCACCCACAGGGACAGGACCAACGGCCGCGCTGGCCTTTTGCCGGTCTCCTCTGCCGCGGCCGCATCCAGCCGGATCTGACCGTCGGTCACGGCCAGGACCTCGGCGGCAATGCCTTTCATGGTGAGCCGCTCAGACACGCGGCGGCTCCGTAAGATCTGCTCCAAATCGGCCAGCAGGTTCTCCACACCCCAGACCACGTACACCCCCTTGCGTTTGGCCAAGTTCTCGATGTCCGCATCGGCCTCCATGTCGGGAAACACCAGCACGGGAATGACATAGGGGTTGTAGGGCGTGCACGCACGGTCTTCGATGTCGTCGTGCAGGTCCAGCGCCGCCAGCTTGGCCTCGTCCAGCGGGCAGGACTCGATCAGCTTCACGCCATACCGGGTCTTCAGATACCAGTCACCGTGGATGAGCAGGTACCTGCCGCCCTTCACCTGCAGGGCGAAGCGACCCAGGTTTTTGACCCATACGGCGAAGTCGAGCTCAATGTGGCCGTAGCCCTGGCGCCACTCGTAATAGACGAAGCCCTGGCAATCGCCGCCGGCCAGGGCTTCGTAGACTCGTCTCTCCGCCTGCCGCTTCGGCTTCTTGCGGCGACCCGACGGAAACTCTCTTGGGTACATCCTCATGGTTGGTGCTGCTCCTTTTACTGATCGTGCCTCCCCAGCCCAAGGCGGGGATGGCTTGGAAACTTTAATAACGGCGACTGGTGTTCAATGCTGCGTGCTATCCTTGAATAAGGACGTGGGCCATGGCCAAGTTGGAAGAACGCATCTGGAAAGCGGGTCCCTCCGGACCCACCCGGCGCGGCGGCAGGCCATGCCGGTACTCGGCATATCTGCTCGACCTTCTGGATGGTCGCCGTTTCACCCTGGACGGCGACGTGGCTGCGAACGTCGCCGACGCGGAAGCCGACCTGGTCAAGTTGAACGCGGTGGTTGACGCCCTAGCCGACACCGAAGCCCTCGCCCGGCTGCTGCTGCGCGCCGAGTCGGTGGCATCCTCGCGCATCGAGGGCCTGGTGGTCGGTGGAAGACGGCTGCTCCGCGCCGACGCGGCCCGCCGGATGGGGGAGGAGGTACGGGACGTCACCACCGCCGAGGTGCTGGCCAACATCGACGCCATGGTCTGGGGAGTGGGCACGGTGGGACCGGGCGATCAGGTAACCCTGGAAATCCTTCTGGAGGTGCATCGCCGTCTGCTGGCCGGAACCCGCCTGCGGGAACACGGCGGACGCATCCGCACTGTGCAGAACTGGATCGGCGGCAGCGGCTACAATCCCTGTTCCGCCGTCTTCGTGCCCCCGCCTCCGGAGGAAGTCCCTGCCCTGCTGGATGACCTGCTTGCCTTCTGCAACGACGACGGGCTTCCTGCTCTGGTCCAGGCGGCCATCGCCCACGCCCAGTTCGAGACCATCCATCCCTTCGTGGACGGCAACGGGCGCGCCGGACGGGCGCTCCTTCACCTGATCCTGCGCCGCCGCGGGATTGCAACGCACTTCCTGCCGCCGGTCTCCCTGGTCCTGGCCACGTGGGCCGAGGACTACGTGACGGCCCTCACGACCACCCGCTACGTGGGCGATACCAACTCGGACGCCGCCCACGCGGGCGTCAACCGCTGGGTGGCGCTCTTTGCCGAAGCGTGTCAGCGGGCGGTTGCGGACGCCCGGGCATTCGAGGAACGGGTGCGCTGGTTGCAGGCGGCCTGGCGAGAACGGATCGGCAATCCACGCCGGGACTCGGCGATGCACCGGCTCATCGGAGCGCTGCCGGCGGCTCCGGTCCTCACCGCGACCACCGCGTCCGAGCTGACCGACCGCTCATTCCAGGCCGCCAACCAGGCCATCGACCGCCTGGTGGCCACCAACGTGCTGGTCCAGGTCAACGTGGGCCGGCGCAACCGCGCCTTTGAGGCCCCCGAACTCATCGATGCCTTCACGGCGCTGGAACGACATCTGGCCAGTCCAGAGGGACACACGCTGGTCTCAGAGCCAATACGGGACGTGCCGCGCAGACCGCGCTGATCGTACCGACCAAACTGCGCACAGAGCTCAGGTGCCCCTTCCGGCGCTCCTCGTTTGGGCACGAACGCCCGAGCAGCAGCGTTCGCCGATTTGCAGTCGTAAACGACGAACGTCGGCCCCAACTTTCCGAGAACACCGGAAGGTTGGGGCCCATCTCCGTTGCCGGACCACTCAACGCGGGTCCGGGAGAAAACGCCGGTTTCAGGGTGTTTCCCGGGAAACGGGCGGGATTTCGACGGCCACAGCGCCACGGAGCGGCCCTGACAACTTCCCAGGAGTGAGATGCCTTCGGGTCCGGAAGCGGACGGCAGCGTCGCCCTGGGCCAGCGCTGGGACCGTTTCCCAAAGAAACGGCGACCGCGTTACCCGCCGACCAACGGCTCCAGCTTGTCCAGGAAAGTTTCGACGTCGCGCAGTCCCCGCTCCACGCGGCCGGCGCCGTACCAGTCCTCGTAGAAGTTGGTGTGCATCGCGCTGGCCAGCTCAAAGAGCCGGTCGACGTCATCGTCGCCGGTTTCGGCCGCAATGGTGGCCACCGCATCAAAGAGCTGCGCATGACCGCGGTGTTGCCATCCCCGCTGCTCGGCGATGGCCTTCACCATCTGGGCGGCGGCTCCCCATCCCTTCTCCGAAGCCTGGCGCACGTCGCCGGTGGCGAGTTCGCTCCTGGCCTGGGACAGGAGGTGGCGACTGGACTCGCGGTACTTCTGCGTGGTCATGGCATTCTCCGCCCACAAGAATAGCACGCTGGCCGGTCTCGGCCGACCGCTCCCTGGGGAACGGTCGGCCAGGGCAGATTTGTAGTCATAACGGCTACTCGCAACACTGACCAGTCCGAGGGAGGAGAGCCACGTCGGCGTTCATGACCAGCAGTTCCTCCACGACCTGGGAGATCATGCCAATGTTCCAGCTCACTACCGCGATCAGGCTGTCCACCGTCGCAGGATCTATGCTTGGCCGAGCCTTTGCCAGCTGTCCATAAACATCCGATAAATCGTTATCAGACCTTTATGACCACCAAATTTTCCGGTGCCGACGGGCCATCCCCGAATCGTGTCTCCGATCCAGGAAGGAACCCGGCAGGACCCGCCGAGCTTATCCGGTGCTGCCTTCACGGAGAGCGAACGGATCGAGCGTTGGTACACCCCAGCCGCTCAAAGTCCCGCACGTTGCGCGTGACCACGGTGAGCCGGTGCACCACAGCCACCGCGGCGATCATGGCGTCCTGCAGCAGGGTGTCCGATTGCCGGCGCATCAGGCTCGCTCACTCCCGAAGGGCCGCCGCGTCCACCGCCAGCACCTGATACGTGTTCAACACCCGGCCCAACCACCGATCCAGTTCCAATGCCTTACCAGCGTCCTGTTCCTTGGTGATCTCAATCTCCGCCTGGATCTCTCCAACGGTCACGGTCTTCGGCTAGAAAGCGGGCCGAAAAGCCCTGGTTGGGATGAGTGTTAGCGCCAGCGTCGACGACGTGAGCCAAGCCAGGACTCAGGTTGGTAGCAGGTGGCGACCCACGCCAGGATCGCCGCGAACAGCGCCGCTGGCGGCGAGTCGGTGACCGTAGTTGCCAGGATCGCCGACCACACCGGTTTGGTTAGCCAGCAGGGTCAGATTGGCGACGGTGGCTGCGAGGTACAGCTGGAACTTGGTCTTGACCCGTCCGAAGTAGCGCGCCTGCCGGATGCCTAACTGTTCCAGGCGAGCCAGTCGATGCTCAGCCACCACCCGGCGTCGCCGGTACTGGTCGTAGTCGGGGCTCTGCTGCAACGCCTGGGCCTCTTGCAGCAAGGCTTCCTGGGGATGGATCAGCACCTGCCGGCCTTTCCTGCCTTTGGCCGCAATGCACTGGGACCGCAGCGGGCACGCCCAGCACACCGCCGCCTCAAACCGGAAGGCCTGCAGACGATGTACCGTCCCAGTGCTGTCGGTTCGCTTCCCTGCTGGCACGATGGTGCAGGTGATCTGTCCGGTGGGACAGGTGCAGCTTCCTCCCGCCAGGTCGATGACGAAGTTTTCCTTGGGGAAGTGTTTGCGGTTGGGTCGTCCTGGCACTCGCGCCACCAGCTTACGCCCGGCGTCGACAAAGGCCTGGCGGGTGCCACCGTCGCCGTAGGCGGTGTCCCCCATGGCCTCCACCACCGGCACACCGGCGCTGGCCTCGCTCCGCTCCACCAACTCCAACGCGCCCAGATTGTCCGGAGCGTTGCCCGGCAGCACATCCACCGCCGTGATCAACTGGGTGTCGGTGTCCACCACCACAGCGGCCTTGTGCCCGTCAAAGCGTTTGCGCTTGCTCTTGTGGCCGTGGCGCATCTCCGGATCATGCACCGACACCATCCGGTCCTTGCTCACTTCCTCTTTCAGGCTCACCTCGCCGTCAGCGTCAGCATTGACATCAGCGCCAGCGTCGTCGCCGGTCCCGCCGCGCTTCACGTCCTGGAGCAGCAACTGCCCCAGCAAATCCGCCGCGTCAACTATCGCCGTCCGCTCCTGGCTGTCCACCGGCAAGCTTTCCTGCGCCTGTCGGGCCAATGCCAGCAGCTGGTCGGCATCGGCCACGATCTGCGCCAATAGCCTCCGCCGCGCCCGCTGGTTTGACCGGTCAATGCCCGCTTCGCCCTTCACGCTGCTGCCCACATACCGTTTGTAACCGTGGGCCTCGGCCCAGCGCCGCACCGGCACACCCTCCACCGACGCCAAGGCTCGCATCAACTTCACGATGCCGTCGGCCAACAGATTGTAGGTGTCCTTCACCGCCCCCCGACCCAGGATGTACGTGGTGTCCATCGCCACTCTCATCCCTCGACCGCGCTTCAGATAGCCTTGCTCCCGCGCCAGCCGCAAGCTCTGCTCGAACACCTCACGCACCTTGTCGTGCAGGATCAACTGAGCTCGGAACACCTGAAACGTGCTCTTGGCAAAGGGGCGCTCCTCGATCTCAATCCCCAACGCCACCTTCCACCGGATGTCGAAGTCGGCTCGGGCCTTGGCCTCGGCGTCGCTCACTTTGTCGTGGGCCTGCAACAACAACGCCGTGGCCAGAAGGCTGGGCGCCACGCTGGCTCGACCATTGTCTGGACAGTACAACTCAGCAAAATCAGCGTCGCGAAACAACTGACCACGCAGGGAGGCCAACAGGCCGTAGAAAGTGTCCCGGCCTACCAGGTCCAGGTACAGCTGGTCCGCCTCCCAAAGTCCCCTCTGGTCAGATCGCTCGCCCAGCATAATCTTCACTCCAAATCGCTAACGCGGATGGCCCGGAGTATAACCCGCCGCCCCATCAACCGAGGTTTCCGGCCGAATTTCTAGACTGCATATCGTTGATAATTGTTCTACAATAAGATATTGTGTTCGTATGACGCACCTGCCGAGCCGGAAAGCCGCTGCACGCCTTGGACTACACCCGCAGACTTTGAGACGCTATGCCGCCGAAGGCAAAATCCCCTACTACCGCAACGCCGGCGGCCAACGGCTCTACGACGTGGACGCTTACCTGCGAGGGAAGGCCGCCCCCCAAGTCGTCTGTTACTGCCGGGTCAGTTCGGCGAAGCAGCGTGGGGACCTGGAACGGCAGGTCGCCCAGATGCGAGAACTCTACCCTGACGCCGAGATCATCGCCGACGTTGCGGGAGGTCTCAACTGGCAACGCAGAGGACTGCGCTCCGTACTGGAGCGACTTCATCGGGGGGATAAACTCGAACTTGTGGTTGCCCACCGGGACCGACTGGCCCGGTTCGGCTTTGAACTCATCGAGTGGCTGGTCGGGCAGAACGGCGGCAACATCGTGGTTCTCAACCAGTCGGATGGAAGCCCCGAGTCAGAACTCACCGAGGATCTACTCGCCATCCTCCATACGTTCAGTTGCCGGATGCACGGGCTCCGACGCTACCGGACAGCAATCGCGCAGGATACGGGTCTATCCCAACAGGCAGCAGAAGGTTCAGATAGCGACCTGGCTGGACGCGAGTCGCTGGACCTACAACCTGACGGTTGAGGTTCTGCAATCGGGCATACCGGCGGCGTGGCGGCACATTGCCGGCATGGTGATGGGGGAGCTGAAACTGCTGCACCCCGAGTGGGCTGACGTTCCCTACCAGGTGAAGCGGACGGCGGTGCGGGACGCCTGCCGGGCCATGAGCAACGTCAAACGGTTCAACCAGCAACTGGCCGAGGACCACCGAGCGGGACTGAGGCAGGATGAGGAGCTCGCCGAGTTGCATTTTCGCAGCCGCAAGAACCCCCGGCAGTCCTGCTACATACCGGATGACGCCGTTACGGAACACGGCGTTTACCACACGATCCTGGGACCGCTGCGGACGGCCGAGGCTGTTCCGGCGGGGCAGAAGGAATGCCGACTGGTGAAGGAACGCGGCCTGTACTGGCTGGTGGTTCCACACCCGGCGCAATGCGACATTGAGACCCCAAGCGGTGATGGCGTGGTAGCGCTCGACCCCGGCGTTCGCACCTTTCTTACGTACTTCTCCGAGACCGACTGCGGCAAGATAGGCCACCGGGCTTTCGGGCGCATCCAACGACTGTGCCACCATTTGGACGACCTGATCAGCCGCACCGATACCGAACCCAACCATCAACGCCGTCGCCGGATGCGGAAAGCGCAGGCGAGAGTTCGGCAGCGGATCATCAACCTGGTGGATGAACTGCACTGGCAGGTCGCCCGCTGGCTCACCAGCACCTACAGGGTCATCCTGCTGCCCACCTTCGAGACCCAGGATATGACCGCGCGTGCCGGACGTAAGATACGCAGCAAAACGGCGCGGATGATGCTGAGCTTCCGCCACTACGAGTTCAAGCGGCGGTTGCGGTGGAAGGCTTGGCAGCGTGGCGCACTGGTGATTGATGTCAATGAGGCATACACCAGCAAGACGCGCAGTTGGGACGGTGCGGTGGATGCCAGGCTGGGCGATGCACAGGTGATTCGGGACGGGAGCGGGTTCGGAATGGACCGGGACGTGAACGGCGCCCGCGGGATCTTCCTGCGGGCTTTGGGAGATAGCCCCTTCCTGCGTGGTCTGACTACGCAGGTTGCATCGCAGCCGACGGGCGCACGTCGAACGTTGGTTAGCGTTTAACTATCGGCGCACAGGTAGAGGTCAACCTCGTCCACCTCGTCAATCCAGGACAGCACCGCCGGATGCGGCCGGGGACGACGCAGCTCCGAAACCACGTTGGTGTCCAGCAGGTACACCGCCGCTACTCGAAGCTGACCGTAGGCCGGCTGCGGTATTCTCGTCGCGGCAGGACCACCTCCGTACGAGCTTCCGGCGTCAGTAACAGTTCCTTGAGGCTGGGCCGGCTCAATTGCTGTAGGCGGCGCCATTGCTCAATGGGCACGAGCACGGCCGTCTCCACGCCCCGCTTGGTCACGATCTGCGGGCCGTCGGCAAGGCTGGTCTCCAGCATCTCGCTGAAGCGGGCTTTGGCATCCTGCACCTGCCAGATATTGCTCATGCATCCTCCGCGGCTAACCGCGCTGTCCGTCTCCGATTAGATTGCAAACTGGTCCATTCTATTCGAGGAAGTCAAGCGACCGTACGCTACTCCCCAGCAAAGTCCAGCGGTGAGAGTCGGCCATGGAAAGATCGACCAAACTCGGCTCCGGAAACGCTTTCCAAGCCGGAACGCCTGCCATTATGCTAATGGCAGAGTTGTACTTATGCACACATTGACAATTGTTGATATGTAGTACTGTACATACGGAGCGGAATCATGCCAGTGATCGCCATCGTGAACCAGAAGGGAGGTACCGGCAAGACCACCCTCTCGACCAACCTGGCCTGGGCATTAGCGGAAACCGCTCCGGTTCTGCTCCTCGACGCCGATCCTCAGGGCAGCGCCCTGGACTGGTACGACAGCCAGAAACAGCACCCCATGAACCTCACCGTAGTGCCGGGGGATCCTAACCATCTGATCCAGAAAGTGCGGAGCCTGGCGTCGGATTACAGGTGGGTCATTATCGACGGACCCCCGGGAATCACCAAGACCAGCGCCGATGCGGTGCGAGCGGCCGACGTGGTTCTGATACCGGCGAAGGCCAGTCCCTTCGACGTGTGGGCGGCTTCGGACATCGTGGAAGCCGTAAAGGCGCGGCAGCAAACGACCCATGGCGTGCCCAAAGCAGCTTTCGTCATTACCATGAGCCGTCCCCGTACCCGCCTCAGCCGGCAGATCGACAACGCACTGGCGGAGTACGGCCTGGGGGCGCTGCAGGCCCGCACCACGGAACGAGTTTCCTACCCCCAGGCCGCAATCGAAGGCAGTTCGGTGCTCGAAGGTCGCGACCAGACCGCGCGCAATGAAATCCTCGCGATCCGCGGGGAACTGGAGAGAATGTGCCATGACACTGCACAGCAGACCAAGTCGGCGTAATTCAGAGCAACGGGACGCTTTCGTAAACCAGGCCGCAGCGGCAGAGACGTCTCAGCTGCACTGCCTGATACCAACGGATCTGCACCGCCAACTGCGGGTAAAGGCGGCCATGGAAGACACTAACGTCACCGCCTTGGTGATCACCGCCATTGAAGATTTCCTCGCCGCCCGCGGCTGAGCACGATAGTGTACAGATGAACTGATGTACATACCACCATCTCTACAATGAGGCGATTTCGCTACTCCAGATCAGGAGCCACCGCGTCGGAGTCAGGCCAATATTCCGACGTATTTCGTAATCGGCCCAGCGGCTCGAAATTTCCGGGCATTTGCTGATTACCGGGGGTGCTCTTGGCGGACTGTGTCCGCGGACCCAGAGAGCTTCCGCCATGAGGCGTTGCTTCGCTCGTCGTCGGATAGTCTTGACGCCGGTAATGTCGCAGTGCCCCGGCCCGCCGGATTCGGGAGTTTCGAAAACATCCATGCCGGCTTCCCTGATGCTGGCAACCGTCAGTACGTATAGGTAGTCTCCTGCGCCTTCGTTTATGACTTCGTTAGGGTCAGCGTTGCCTACCAGGCGACATGAGGCATATCCGTCTCCCGGTCCCATGTCCAGATGGCTGCTGGGAGGTCTGGGGGTGCCGGTGGAGGGATCATGTGTCAATTGTCCGGCTCCTATCCGTCTCATCACCAGCCGGTCGTGTCCGGCGGGTCGGTGCTGTCCCGTCATAGGCCGAGTTCTGTGGCTGTGTCGGCCAGCACTTTGGCCCAGCGACGAAGGTGTTCCTCGTTGCCGGAGACGTCGCCCTCGTCGTCCAGGTCTTGTTGTCCCCTCTCGTCACCGTAGCAGTATTGAGCCGGCTGGCCCGGTCGGGTTTCGATCTCCAGGGTAAGGCCTCCCAGGATCCAAGTTGCCATCGCACCGCCGTCCCAGTTTGGGGTGATGTTCGGCGCCAGGGCATGTTCGGGCAGGACATCGAGGAGGATTAGCAACAGTTCCGCCACGGCGGCGGCGTCCAGGGGCTGTGGGTTTTCTGACGTCCAGTCAGGGTCATCCCAGGGCAGGCCACACAGCTCCATGATGGTTCCCTCGAACCAGTCGCCTGGGATCCTTGCGGCCTCCGGTTTGGCGTGGGTTGCGTCGAGAGCGAAGGTGGGAGACCTTGAGATGAAGGCTTTCAGCAGTTTGGGGAGCCACTGGAGGACCGTGTAGTCTGTTGGTTCCTGGCTTATTGTGGGGTTTGCGACCATATTATCGCTCCTGTGGTGTGTAACTGTTGGCTAGAATCTGTTGCTATCAGATATTTGCTGTTGTTATCTGATGGCAGGAGGGTGCGGGCAGTGCCCCGGTGAAAATGGTGACAGACGCGTCGGGACAGCGGTTGTCTCTTGGGCTTGTATTGATGGTGATGAAACGATCCCATCACGTCGCACTCAAACCCACGGCAGAGCAGGAAGTCTTGTTCGGCCAGCACGCTGGCTACGCTCGGTTCGCTTACAACTGGACACTGGGCGAGTTCAGGGCTGGCCTTGAAGTTGGCGAGTGGCTGAGCGAGCGGACGCTGCGTCTCCGGTGGAACGTGGTCAAGAGCATGATCGCGCCGTGGGGGAGCGAGTTGTCTCAGAACGCGGCCAAGTACGCCATCATCGACTTCGGCCAGGCGGCCGAAGTCTGGGGCGAGTACCGCCGCAAAATGAAGGATGGTCAGCGTCCCGGCCGACGGGTTGGCTTCCCCAGGTACAAGCGGCGCAAGCACGAGCAGGGCTTTCGTGCCGACAACGGGCCGGACACGGTGCGGGTGGACGGCAGGGTGATCATCCTGCCCAAGATCGGCCCGATCGCCATGGTGGAACGGCTGCGCTTCTCTGGTTCCATCCGGGAGGTGACCGTCAACCGGACCGCTGGGACCTGGTTCGCCTGCTTCTGCGTTGAGGATGGGGAGGAACCACCGCCAGTGAAGGACGGGCCAACTGTCGGCGTAGATGTCGGCGTGGGAACCATGGCCACCTGCTCTGACGGCACGACGGCGGAGAACCCGAAGGCTTTGTCCAGTGCGCTGAAACGGCTGCGGCACGTGGACAAGGCCATCGCTCTCAGTCGGAACGTTCACGGCAAGAGCAACCATTCCAATCGGCGGGAACGGTTGTACGCCAGGCGGCGCCGGCTGCATGCTCGTGTTGTCAACGCTCGGATTGACCATAATCACAAGGCGACGACGGCGATAGCCAAGTCGGCAGGCCGGGTGGTGGTGGAGACGCTGAACGTGGCTGGCATGATGCTGAACCGGCGCTTGGCTCGGTCGATTGCCGACGCCGGGATGTCGGGCTTCCTGACCAAGCTGGAGTACAAGTGCCTGTGGTACGGCGCCGAGTTCGTGAAGGCGGACCGATGGTTTGCGTCGTCGAAGGTGTGTTCTTCTTGCGGCTGGAAGAATGATGGTCTCTCGCTCTGTGACCGGGAGTGGTGGTGCGGCAGTTGCGGCGTGCTCAACGAGCGCGACGTGAATGCCGCGCGTAATCTGGAACAATGGCCGGGTTTGAGCTTCCCGGTGTCAGGACGTGGAGACCGTGTAAGACCGGCAATGCTGGCAGTGGTCGGTGAAGCGTCAAGCGGATCTGGTCCTGAAGTCTGGACGCCAGCAAGCCTGGAGTATCAGATTTCATCAGGTTCAAAATAGCGGAACCTGACTGGAAATCAACGCCGACAGGCAGCGGATCGGTCTATCCCGCGCGTGCGGGCTTGAACACCAATGGAGAGTGCCATGATTGTATCCCGGGCCAAGTTCGTGGTCTTGGGGGCATCCGAGCTGCGGAGCGGTCGGCATTCGTCGTTCTGCGTGCGTCTCCTTTCGACAGTACCTAGTGCGAAAATCGTCGGCTCATTGGATGATCTACGAAACCGTCACGTCACGATCAGAGTAGCAAAATTTCCTCCTCTACAATGAGGCGATTTCGCTACTCGACATTTTCGGCGACGTCGGCAGGAAACGTTCAATCTGCGACGGATCTCGTCCTCACGCTTTTGCTGTTCTTGAAGCCGCGTTGCGTGCCTTGGTGGTAGGGAGCGGTTGCCGATGGATCGCAGGTGCTCGATGGTTCCGTTCTTCTGCTGCGTTGCCAGCAGGATGACGCGAAATCGCGATCTGGCGACTGGTCATCAGCGCTGACGCAGCTCTGCTTCCAGCTGGCGTACCCTTTCTTCTGCTTGCTGGCGCAGCTGACGCTCGGTGTTGGCGCGCTGCTGTTCGGACTCCAGGCTTGGGATGTAGTCCTCGGCGCTCGGGTCGTACCAGTCCAGTCGCCCCTGCCGCCAGCAGAAGTACAGCCCCAGGGCTTCGCTGTATCCCCGCAGTTCTCCGTCGGCCATTTCCTCCACCACGATGGGATGGTACCGGCCGTCGACCAGACGGTCGCCAGCCAGTCGGGCGCCGTGAAACTCGCCGGTCTCGTCAAAGCGCCAGTATTCCCGTACTCCCAGGCTGGCGTAGAAGCCGGGCTTGACTTCAACGTCAGTACGCCAGGTGTGGCGGGAGGCGATCTCCAGTGCCAGTTCTGGCGGCTTGCCCTGGAACGACACCACGTAGCCGTTGTTGGCCTCGTACAGCTCCGGGTCGGCGTCGAAGGCTACCAGCAGGTCTGGGTAACGTATGGGACCTCCGGGCACGGCGCAGATGTAACGTTCGCCGGATACGATGGTAGTCTCCGGATGCGCCAGGTGAGTTTTGATACGGCCAACGTTGCCGTTTTCAGCCAGGTGCTTGAAGCTGGTCATGTCGTCGGGATGCTTCTCCGGGATGTCGGGCAGACGAAAGGCCCGGGGATTTTGCGGAGCCGTCTGGGTAGTGTGCCGGCCAGTCATGGGTTTCCTCCCGCGGGAGTTTATGGTTGTGCAATTGTGGGTAGTCAGGCTGGCTGGTGTCAATGATGTGGGTCGCAGCCAAGCCATGCCCGCGCTGAGGTCCCTTTGGTTTTTCACCGTTGTAAAACGGATGCACTGATGTACATACCACCATCTCTACAACGGGGCGATTTCGCTACTCGACATTTTTCGTCGCATTCGGCAGGAAACGTTCAATTTGTGCCGGTTCCGTTCTTCTGCTGCCTTACCAGCAGGATGACGCGAAAGCGCGGTCTGGCGACTGGTCATCCACGCTGACGCAGCTCTGCTTCCAACTGGCGCACCCTTTCTTCCGCCTGCTGTCGTAACTGACGCTCGGACTCCAGGCTTGGGATGTAGTCCTCGGCGCCGGCGTCGTACCAGTCCAGCCGTCCCTGCCGCCAGCAGAAGTACAGCCCCAGGGCTTCGCTGTATCCCCGAAGCTCTCCATCGGGTAGTTCCTCCACCACGATGGGGTGGTACTGGCCGTCGACCAGACGGTCGCCAGACAGTCGGGCGCCGTGAAACTCGCCGGTCTCGTCAAAGCGCCAATATTCCCGTACCCCCAGGCTGGCGTAGAAATCCGGCTTCACCTCGACGTCAATGCGGGCAGTGTGGCGGGAGGCGATCTCCAGCGCCAGTTCTGGCGGCTTGCCCTGGAAGGACACCACGTAGCCGTTGTTGGCCTCGTACAGCTCCGGGTCGGCGTCGAAGGCTACCAGCAGGTCTGGGTAACGTATGGGACCTCCGGGCACGGCGCAGATGTAACGTGCACCGGATACGATGGTGGTCTCCGGATTGCCCAAGTGTGAGTCCAGGCGGCCCTGGTTTCCGCCCTCAGCCAGGTGCTTGAAGCTGGTCCTGTCGTCGGGATGCTTCTCCGGGATGTCGGGCAGGCGAAAGGCCCGGGGATTTTGCGGAGCCGTCTGGGTGGTGTGCCGGCCGGTCATGGGTTTCCTCCCGTGGGAGTTTATGGTTGGGCAATTGTGGGTAGTCGGCTGGCTGGTGTCAACGATGTGGGCGGCAGCCAAGCCATGCTCACGCTGCGTCCCTTTGGTGTTTCACTCCCCCATCAGTCCGGGAGCGACCGACACAAGCACTCATGTTCAGATGTACATATGTCAGGTTACGCGAATCTACAGAGCGACATCCGGACAATCGGACTGCCCCCATCACTGCTCAGCAGGTGGCCGCTCACTCAGTTTCAGGAAGCGGCGGGGACTCTTCACCGCCCGGCAGTATCAGGTGGACTTGGGCGAGGTCTTGCCGGAACAGCTCCAGCAGTCGCTTGGCGTGATAGACGGCGTAGTAGCCCGGCGTCGCCGGTGACTTCGTGTACACCCACAATTCGTCCGGTCCAC
>MPNC01000038.1 GCA_002238825.1 SAR202 cluster bacterium bin87
ATACGCCGGAGGGGTTGGGACCTTCGGATCGCATCGACCGAGCCGGTTACAGTTGCTGGAAAGGTAGCCACTATGGTGTTGCTGAGAACATCGCCATTGAGACAACCTTGGATAACTTGGACCGGACCGCCGCCGAAGCCGTTCAGGGCTGGATGAACAGCCCAGGGCACCGAACCAATCTGCTGGGTGCGCAGTACGATCGTACGGGAATAGGCGCTTCATTCGGCACTTGGCGCGGGTACCGGGCGGTGTATCTCACCCAGGTATTCTGCTGACATTCGCAGGAAGTGAGGAAATTGATCCTGGACGAAATATGAGCGGCCGTGGCATCGCAGCTTGACCAACAGGCGGCCTCAGGGATATGCATTGTGCAGCGGGACCACGTTCATGACGCCGGGCTGGTTGTGGAGGGCTCAAGGAGGTCGCATGGCCGAACTTACAAAAGCTGAAAAGCTCGTAACCGTTTATCAGGTTTTGGTCGAACTCGCTCAACGTGGGGATACCATCACCTACGAAGAGATGGCCGCCGCGATCCAGGTCTCAAACGCACGGCTTGTTGGTAGGTATCTGGACCCGATCGCCGTCCATTTGTTGATGGCGGGATTGCCGCCGCTCACCGCGTTGGTCGTGAGCAAGGTGAATGGCAAACCTGGAGCAGGTTTGATGAAAACGCCGCAAACATTTGAGGATGGGCGGGCACGGGTCTATGCCTACCGATGGGATCCCGAGCTTTTTGCCCCGTTGCTAGCATGATGGCAGACTTTGGATAGAAGTCTGCCATCGTCAAACTTTCGGAACGGCTTCCGCTAATGGCCAAGTCCTGGCTCCGGATACGCTGGTAGACGTCAGTGAGGTTCTATAAATCGCTTCACGCGAACCACGTGGCAGATAAAATGGGGAACTGGCCGGCGTAACGTAACGGCCGTTGGGCGAACTACAGTGGGCATCACTAGGAACCCAGCTATGTTGAGCCGCTCATGTGAGCCGTTTTACGGCAGCCGATTGCGGGATCGTCCCGCGCCGGCACGGGTTCGCCGAAAGGACCGCTTGCGATGAGATCTGAAGCTGTATTGAGCAACTGTAATTTGCTGGCGTATGTTGGTCGCGCGGGGCAGACTATCACCGGTTGCGGTCCAAGAGCAGGTGTGCAGCGAGTTCGCGGCGGTCCTGCACGGGAACATTATAGAAAGCCTCGGCGGCGACTTCCGCACGAGCGATCAGCCTGGCTACTTCGCGGCGCGTGAACGTCTTGCGAGGATCGTAGTCAGCGTCGTGGCGTTGTTCCTGGAGAATGGCGAAGGTACGAGCGAAGGAGTCGATATCCGGGTGTACCTGACGCTTTGCGCGATATTCGGCGAGCTTGTTTTTCGCTGGCCGATGATCCATTGCCCGGTAGGCATGTACCCAAGGTTCGGTTGCCTGCATTGCCGGCGCGGCGCCGATCAAGGTTTCGGCATTGCTTCTGCAGAGGGCGTGAAACATAGCGTAATAAGCTGAACTGACCGCACGTCTCAGATCCATTTGGCGAGGTCGCCCAGGCGCTGAGGGTGTATCGTCGATCACTCCGGCGAGGTTTCTGGCCACATCAATGAGATGTCGCCAGTTCATCTTCGTCCTCCAGCCAGGGAGCGCGCAAGCTGTTTAGTCGCCGCCACTCCGGATACTCATCCTCCGCAATGTACGATTCGACCGGTACGTTGTGAAACCCGAGGTCATCCAACACTGTGCCCAACTGGGAGGACACCAGATTGAGCTTGCGGGGGTCCAGAAGACCTTCATCACCGTGGAAAACCACGACGATGCCAATGTTTTCCTCACCGTCATGGTCGACCCGGGGCTCGACGTCAATCGGTTCGAAGGTGATCTTGCCTTCGAAAGCCCGATCGAGCAGTTCACGCATACTCGCTCGCGTGGTTTGGAGCAGGTTTTCAGATATCGCCATAGCGTCTGACCTCTGGAGCGTTGGTTCAATCATATCAGGTGTTTTGGAATACCCTGCGCAGCAATCGCTAACAACGCAGACTGGCGGCGCGTTGTCCACACCCACAACCCACGACTAAAGGCTATGAAATTCCCGTTCGGGTGGACGATGTCGTCAGCCGTCAACTACGTACCTGGGCGACGAGATCCACTCTACGATTGGTGGTGTAATATCGTGAGCCCCAGTACTGACTAAAACTTTCTCCGCGAATCGTCCCGAACTTCACAGAACCACTTCGGATGCAATTTCCGGAAAGGAGCCGTGTATGCCTCCTGCCGTTCTCGCGTGGCTTGATTACTCCGAGGCTGATCAGCGTCGTGCTCGGGAGATCGTCAGGATGTTCTCCCAGCCCGAGAGCCGCGACGAGTTGGGGCTCGGCCAGATTCGCGATGCTTTGAGCGACACGCTGTTCCCGGGAACTTCGGTACTGCTGACCCGCGCCCGATACTTGCTGTTCGTGCCCTGGTTTTACCGCGAAGGCGCCCGCCTTAGACGCCAAGGATCGCAACTTTCTTCATGGGTGGACACGCAGGAACGGCGTCTGATCGGCGCGTTGCGTAACGGGGGAGATTCCTCAGGATTGATTGGAGGCGTTGTGGGTGAGCAGGTCCAAAACCTGCCCTCCACCATATATTGGAACAGCCTGCGCCGCTTCGGCATCTTGAGGCACGATGGTACTCCGACGCAGATTGCGGGCCTGCGTCAGGCCTCGCGTCCGTTGGACGACACCACCGAGTTCGTCGAACGCTCTGACGCGGTCTGGGATCCCTCAATGCCGGGGCCTCCGGAGGACTTCTTTGCGCTCACGAGTTGCGATTTTACCCTCACGCGCGACGAAGCGACCTGGCTTGCCGAACGCATCGGTCAAGCCGCGCCCGACACCCTGCTCGAGTTCTTGGTCGGGAAAGGTAGCCGACGCCCTGACGTCGCCCAGTTCGCTTGGGACGATAACGAAGTCAATGCTGCCATGGGCCAGGTCGGCGACGCGGTCAACGAGGCCCGACGGTTCGCCGCCGCAATGCACGGAGCCGCCCTGGTTTACAACCTGCTCCTCGCCGAGCGCGCCGAGGAACTCGGACTTTCTCAGCACGAGGGGCGACGGGACTATTTCACCAGCCGGCTTGATCAATGGCGCGATGAGATTGAGGAACACGAGCTGAGAGAGTGGAACCTGGATCAGTTGTGGGCTCTGGTCGCACGGCAGGGGAAGCCGGTCTCACCGGCAACGCGCGCGTTCGTGTCCCATTGGGTCAGTCTGTTACGCGGCCCAAGTGGACTGGACATAGCAGGCGATCAAACCGCTCGAAATTTGATCCGTGAGCGGGAGATCCGTCAAAAACGCGGTCAGGCACGGCTTACCAACGACAGGCTCATGCGCCAGTGGGGAGGAGCATCCGGATCCGGCCGTCTCAACTTCCGTTGGCCGGTGGTCGCCCGCCTCCTGAATGACATCGCAGAAGGCCGGAAATAAAGCCATGCTCGCCCCTGACAATCGCGCGCTGCTACTGGACGCGCTGCGACCACCGCCGGGTTGCTCTCTGGATCGCGCCGTCGCCACGACGTTCACGCTGGATCTCGAAACGGCTCTGATGGTGCCGTTGGCCTTCGCGGGTTTCCGATTTGACGAGAATCCAGACCCGATCGAGATCATGGAGGCACTGCGCAGAATGAGCGAGCGGTTAGACATATTCTGCCAGGCTGGCGCGATCAGCGCCGCCAGGTGGCCGTCCGATCTCGTGGCGCTGCTTGAGAAATCAATCCACGAAGTGAAGCGTCCCCGACCAAACCGCATCTTCCATCCGAAGGTCTGGGCGCTTCGATTCTCGGATTCCTCGGACGAGCCCTGTTACCGGCTCGTGGTGCTCTCGCGGAATCTGACCGCCTCCCGTAGTTGGGATACAGTCCTGTGGTTCGACGGACAGCCGCAAGGACGGCAGCCCATTGCCAACAACGCTCCTCTCGGCAGATTGATTACCGCGCTGTCCGACTTCGCGGTTGTAGAATTGCCGCCTGACCGTGGCGCCGCGCTCGCGGAGCTAGCAGAGGATTTGCGGCGGGTTCACTGGGAACTGCCCGACGGTGTCCGCCAGGCCCACTTCCATCCGATCGGAATACCCAGACACCGTTCCTTTCCGGTAGAAGAGCACTTCAGCGGGTATCGAAAGCTAGTGATCTCACCGTTTGTCCGAGACGGCTTGATCCGGCGCGTAATCACCCCGAGACCCAGTCAGAAGGCGGTGCTGATTTCTCGGGGCGAGGAGTTGGGGACACTTCAGCCGGACACCCTGGAAAGCTTGGACGTCTACGAGCTTGACCCCGCGTCGCAGCTCTCAGTGGATGACGACGGGGAGGAAAAGAACCGAACATTCCTCACCAATTTGCACGCGAAGGTTTTCGTGGTTGAGCGCGCCAGCCTGGCGCATCTCTTCGTTGGATCGGCCAACGCCACCGAAGGAGCGTTCAGCGGCAACGTCGAGTTTCTCTGCGAGCTCGTTGGACCGGTCGCGAAGTTCGGCGTGGATGCGCTCGTGGGAGATGATGCGCCGCTCCGTTCCATGCTGACGCCGTACGTCGCATCTGATACGCCAGAGGTCGATCAAACCGGTACAGTGGGACGGGCGCTTGAAGGGTTGCTCATCGACATCGCCGCACAGGTAGGGTTCCGTACCACCGTCACCAGGCAACCTGACGGTTGGGTTCCACGCATAACGGCGGATGCAGAGTTACCACCAATCCCCGCGGGCACGAACATCACCATCGCTGCCTACAACCGTCCGGCGGAAACCTGCGAACTGTATTCTGGCGTGCCCATCGACATCGAGCTGCCGCCGCTCGAGATTGCGGATGTCACCGCTTTCCTCCAACTCACCGCCAGCCGAACTGATGAGGGGGCGGTCATCGAGCGCTCAACCGTAATCTGCTCGCGACTCGACGGTGAGCCGGAGGACCGTTATCACGAGATCTTTGCCAGGCAGATCGACACCCCCGAAAAGTTCATGCGGCTTTTGGCCCTGCTCATGGGCTTCGCTGCTGGAAACGTCGTTGGAAATAACTCCGGAACGGGCGGTTGGGGAGGAAATTGGTCGACGGGCGCCGGCCAGGGTGTCCTGGAGTTGCTGGCGCGCGCCCTCTCCGAGAACCCAGTTTCGATCGACCATCTGGCTACAATCGTGGAGCATCTGCGCGGATCGTCGGGTGGGATGGCGATACTCCCGCCCGGTTGGGATGATGTGTGGATCCCCGCCCTTGAGGCACGGCGCGCGATGCTGGAGACCGACTCATGACACAGAGGAACAACGAGAGAGAAGGGCCATCGCTGAGCGATTTTCAGCGAGCGACCGCCGAATACGCATTCAGGCGCCTGTACGGCGACTCCGATTCGACCCGACGCTTTCTCGTGGCCGACGAGACGGGTTTGGGTAAGACGCACGTCGCTAGGGAGGTCATCGCCCAAACCATCGAGCACCTCCAGGGAGCCGACCATGTGAATCGCATCGACATCGTATACGTGTGCTCCAACGCGGATATCGCCGCTCAGAACATCCGCAAGCTCAACATCACCGGTTCGGAGAGCCCGAGCTTTGCGACCCGGCTGAGCCTGTTGATCACAATGCCTGAGATGCTGAAGTCCGCGACGCATGGAGGGAATAAGCCGACCACCTTTGTGGCGTTTACGCCGGGTACGTCCTTCCAACTGGGTCATCAGATGGGGAGGAAAGAGGAGCGCGCCGTGCTCTGCGTGCTGCTGCGCGATCACCTGGGTCTGCGGGGGGCGCGAGCCACGGCCGCGCTGCGAATCTTCCAGGGAGGCGTGAGCACATGGCAGAAATTCCGCGACTGGAACGTCGGCGCCGTTGATGCGGACAACCTTGAGCCCGAAATACGCCAGACATTCATCACGGAATTCGACCAAAGCCAGGAACGCACGTCATTGGTTTCGTTGATCGATGAGGTCGCCGGGCGCAATTCATTGAGCGATAGCCAGCAGCGTACGGCGCGCATCGTTGTCGGTGAACTACGCAGGATGCTTTCACGGTCAGCGTTACAGGCGCTCGAACCGGACCTCGTGATCCTTGACGAGTTTCAACGCTTCCGGGACCTGCTCGACGTCAAAACCGGTGGCGATGCTGCCGAGCTGGCCGACGATCTCTTCAACCATCCGGACGCCCACGTGCTGCTGCTTTCAGCCACACCGTACAAGCCGTTCACGTACGCGGAGGAAACCGGCCCCGACGGCGGGCACTACGCGGACTTTCTGAAGACGCTGGATTTTCTCACCGCTTCCGATTTGGCCGTGGACTCCGTCCGCACGGATCTTGACGAACTGCGGCAGGCGGCGCTTGCCGGCGAGCCGACCGTCGATGTTCGGGATCGCGTGCAATCCCAACTGAGGAAGTGGATCGCCCGTACGGAACGGCCATCCGGCGCCGACCGCGCAATCACTGTCCACGGCAACACGGAGCAATTCCGAGTCAGAGCGGAGGATTTCAACGGTTTCGTTGCCCTGCGCAATGTTGCAGACGCGGTGAGGGCTCCGCTTACCGTCGAATATTGGAAGTCATCTCCCTACTTCCTCAATTTCCTCAGAGGCTATCGAGTCGGTGAACGTTTGAGTAATGACATGAAGGATCCGCATCGCCGGACCGAGCTGATGCCGCTGTTCCACGGAGCCCAGCGGATATCCAAAGCCGACGTCGAGCAGTTCCAACCACTCGAATGGGGAAACGCCCGGATGCGCGCCCTGGCCGCCGAGACCCTTGATCAAGGTTGGTGGAGGTTGCTGTGGATGCCTCCGTCCCTTCCGTACCATGCGCTGGCCGGCCCCTACGCGGCCATCGACCCAACCACCATCACCAAGAGCCTCATCTTC
This sequence comes from SAR202 cluster bacterium bin87, assembly GCA_002238825.1. Lineage (GTDB taxonomy): Bacteria > Chloroflexota > Dehalococcoidia > Lucifugimonadales > UBA3495 > Bin87. The sequence continues at coordinate 6,852 of MPNC01000038.1, forward strand.
TCCAGCTGGGTGGCAGCGCCTTCGGCCATCGCCTCGCTTCTGAGCTACGAGGTTGAACGGCAAATCTTCACGCAAGCCGGGCACACTGTGAATACGGCTGCTGACCGAGCGTCCATCTCCAGCCGCCTCGATTATCGGATGACGAACAACCGCCCGTCCTCGATGTCGGCGCTGGCGCTGTTCTGGCCGCAGCCAACGCTGGCATCACAAACTGATCCGTTGGACGCCGCCCGTGAACACCGCGGCGACTCGGAACTGACCGGTGTGGATCGTCTCATTGAGTGGGCACAAGAACGTGTGGAAAACCTGGTCGGGCCAAACGGCGACGCCAGGTCCACCACTAGCGCACCATGGTACTGGTTCGCATGCGTGCGCGGTGAGCGGAACAGTGCTCTCGCGTCTGAACTTGCCGGCGCGCCGCGGAGCGCCGTGGTCGATGCGTTGGCGGGCGTCTCGGAAGACCACGATGCCGGCGATGGCCACCGCGCGTTGGACGCCCACGCCGGCCAGATGCTCAGCGCCTGGGACGACTGGGCGCCAGACACTGAACGCCCGGCAGACTTGCAGGAAACAACCGCCCTTCTGGGCCTGGGGTCTCCTGGCAACATCGCGTGGAGGGCATTGAACCGATTGAGGCGGGTGGATGACCAGGTAACCGAGCTTGGCAGGTGGCGGGCTGCCGCCATCCTTGCATCCGGCCTGCGCAGCTTGTTCGTCCGCCCAGAGGCGGTACTGCTCCTGGACGGCATCTACGGTGGGTCGCGCATTGCGCAGGAAGGCACTGGCGCGTACTGGCGGAAAGTCGCGCGGTATTGCATTGATGGCGGGCTCCAGGCTGTTCTCGACGAGTACATTCACCATGTTTCCGGAGACTCGGGGTCCAACACGACGACCGATGAGGGGCTGATCTCTCTTGCATTAGCCGCACGGCGCGCCATCACCCTGAGGGAGTCGGTGTACCGAGCTACCGACATCGATCACTTCGACGACCAGGGAATCGCGTTCCCCAGCCGGTATGCCCTCCGGTTCGGCAGCACGCAACGCAGCCACGAGGAAGCCCGGCTTCCCGAGGTCAGGGCGGCGTTCAACTCGCCGTTTTGGCCGTTCGTTCTTGCGACGACCTCCATCGGGCAAGAAGGGGTCGACTTCCACTGGTGGTGCCACTCCATAGTGCATTGGAACCTTCCCGGCAACCCCGTTGATTTCGAGCAGCGTGAGGGCCGGGTGGACCGTTACAAGGGGCACGCGATCCGCAAAAACGTGGCGGACGCCCACCGGTCCGCGGCATTGGCTCCCGCCGTCACGGACCCCTGGGGCGCCGCTTTCGAAGCCGCCGCAGCGGAAGGTGATCGCGACTCGGAAGGCCTCTCGCCCTTCTGGATCTATCCTGGAGATGCGCGAATACAACGGCGGATTATGACACTCCCGCTGAGCCGCGATCTGGAACGGTGGGACCGATTGCAGGAATCGCTGGCGCTTTACCGACTCGCGTTCGGCCAGCCAAGGCAGGAGGATATGCTGGCCGCACTCCAGCGTCGCGGCATCGCCAGCCAGCCGGATCAGATTGCTGACCTACGGATTGATCTACGGCCACCCGCCGCGAACAACGGCGAGCTGAACATGGAACCGATGGGGTAAAGTACGACCTCGGGTTGCTGCCCGATAACGTGCTGTTCGAGGGCGGCGCCGGCGAGACCATCCGCCGGCGCCGACTTTTCGGTAGCATTTTATTTGAGGCAACCACTTTCGTTGGGTAACGTTTTCGGTGAGGTAATGCGCTCCCCTCGACAGATTCAACTCGCAAACGCTTTCTGTCGTTACCAGGAACTGGCCACCACGGTCGAGCCCCACCATGCCGCGGTCGGCCGTCCAATTCACGCTGAACTTAGTCAGCAGGGTATGTTGGAGCGTGTTACGCACGAGCAACCTACTGTGCCCGTCAGCCGCGCCAAAAATAGCGCGACGCCGACCCTGCTGACGCGCCCGGCCGCAGCGTTCGCTCTGAAGGGAAGGTGCGCGTTCTGGGCCAAAGGAGAACCAACACATGGGATTGACCGAACTGATTGCCCACGCGCCCTGGCGCGAAGCGGTCACCTACCGCGACACCTGGCCCCACGAGTACGTCCTGCTGCAAAAGGACGAACAGCGCGAGTTACTGGAGGCCGTCTGCCAGCGCTTGCGCGACGGCGAGGGTGTCCCGTGCCGATTTTTCGCGATGCGCAATGCTTACCTGTTCGTCGGCGATCACAAGTACTGGCTGATGACGCCGCCCGATCAGGTGGCCTGGGATGATGAGGAAGTGCTCAACCGGGCCCCTTTATACCGAGACCGCCGCGACTTCGTCATCCAGGACGGCGACGGCGGGATGAGAAACGATTACCCGTCAAACCCGGCGCTGCAGGGCTGATGGAGTTCGTATCGGCCGGGAGGCCTGGAGTTAGATACTATGGAAACGAAAGCTGCTGAATCCGTCGGCGAGCTGGCGGCACTTGACGGGCTGGTTGCGGACCTGGGGCCGCTGGCTGGATTGCTCCCGGAACGCGCCGCGCCGGAACAGGACTTCAACTCATTCGAGCTCTTGAACCAATGGTGGCAGGAGGACGTTCACTCCCGGTGCCTGACCTGGTTGCTGGACCCCCAGGGGAGCCACGGTACCGGGGCTTATTTCCTTGAGAACTTCCTGCTCCACACCGCCGAGCGCAGCGCGAGTCTGGGAACACCCACCATTGACGAGGATTGCATTCGAGGCGGCGCATGGTCGGAAGCCACGTCGCAGCGGGAATGGTACACCGTGCTGGATGGCGGTAGCGGTTGGTTGGACATTCTGCTCGTGAACGAGGGACGGAAGATCATCTGCGCGATCGAGAATAAAATCTTCTCGCCGGAGAGCGGACGCCAGCTGACCTTTTACCAGAAGGCTCTGGAACGGGATTACTGCAGTTTCACCAGGCATTACGTGTTCCTGTCGCCCACCGGCATGGCTCCGGTGCACTCGGAGGACCGAGCTTTCTGGACGCCGGTTACCTACAGCGGCGTTCTGGAGTTGGTGGAACGGATGGTAGCCGGCCACGCCGGCGCCATCGGCGAGGATATTCGCTGGTTTCTGCGGCAGTACGCCGGAACCTTGAGGAGGAACATCATGCCCGTCCCAGATGCCGTCCAGAAGCGCGCCCGCGAAATCTACATCGCGCACCGGGAAGTGATTGAGATGGTCTGCCAGCACAAGCCGGCATATACCAGAGAAACGTCAGACTGGCTCAGGGCAGCGATTGAGCAACAGAACAACTGGCAATTCAGTCGCGGTCTGACCACGGCGGGCTACCTACGGTTCGGATCCGTTGATTGGAAAGACTTTGTCGCACTGCAGACGGGAACCGAGTTTCAGAACGTCAAGGACCTGCTGCAGTTTGAGTTCAGAATTACCGACAGTTCCGCGCAGTTGCGGCTGGCTCTATTTCGAGGAGAAGACGAGACCGTCAGGCAGCATGTATTCGACGCTGCCCAAAAACATCAGGACCTTTTCGTCGGCGGGGGATCGACGCTATCCCCTGCGTGGATGATCCTGCATGAAGGGGAGAACATCCTGAGCGCGGACGACTACGCGATGTGGGATGACCCGGCGGTGCGCCAGAAGGTGACGGATTGGGTGGAGGCCTTCGCCGAGAACGAATTCCCCAGGATGAACGAGGTAATTGTGAAGTGCCTTCAGGAATACGAAACCCAGCCGGTAATCGCATCCCCCGTTTAGATGTAGCAGAACACTACCTAAAGGTACCGCAGCGCCGAGCCAGCGGTTTCACCACGGGTGTAGCGGCCGACTATACCGCCGCCCTGCTTCCAGCGGCCGCCCTGGCGTTCGATCTCGCGGGTTGGCGCGCCGTTCTTGGCAGTGCGGCGGATTCAGGTCGCCGCAAGCCAGCGTCGGAGAGCGCAGCCAGCAAGGCCACGCTTATGGTGTCTCCTATTGCCTTCATCAGCGCGTCCGACACCTGGTTCACGTAATGACTATATTATGCGAACCACGACGGGTATCAATAAGGCGGAGAGCCCAATCTCACGGTGATTGTATTCCATTGTCCCAACTAACCAACAGCGATGTCCTGTTGCACGTGCAGGTCAGAGCCGGTCTGGAGGCTCGGTATCTGCTGGAGACGCTTGCCTGCGACCCGCCTCAGGGATATCTTTGCATCGAGGAATTGTACATGGTGCAATGGCAAGCACAATGTAGGAGAACGTCGATGCTTTTCTATGAAGAACCGATACGGAGACGCAAAAGTTTCCCGGTAGAGCTCAAACGCGACCTGCACAAAGCGCAGGGTGGCAGATGTATGTACTGCGGCCGCCGGCCTGGGATCGACCTAATGGATGTGGACCATAAGAACCCGATGGCCAAAGGTGGTTCCGACCAGAAGCGTAACCTCCAGCTCCTTTGCCGCTCATGCAACACCCGCAAAGGCGCGACCACTGACAGGCAATTCCGCACGAAGTTTAAGTCAATCGGTGTGCCACAGACCCAGACCTCGCCAGCCAAGTCTATCCCACAGAGTAAATTCGAGGCGGTGGCGAAGACCACCACTACCAAGAAGGCCAAGCAAGTCAGAACGAGACGGCAACGCGCCGATGACTGGTTCTTCTAAACAGGCGATCCCATGACCTCGACAGCCAACCACGAATCACAAGAACAGGCGCGGACTATAGCGGCCCACCGGGGAAGATCGTTGCTCGTCTTATATTGGCCTGACGATGGGGAGGTCAAAGAGGACGACGTTCGAGACCTCAGAAAGTTCCTGAAGGCACAGGGCTTAACGAGGGGCACGATATTGCCGCGACTAGACGTGCTCATCGAGACCATCGGTGGCGAGTCTGACCCGCCCTATCTCATTGGCCAAATGCTCCACGACTATGCCGACAAGATTTCGTTTCTGGTTCCCAACAAAGCACTTAGCGCCGGAACCGAGATTTGCTTGGCCGGTCACCAGGTCATCATGGGTGAAGACGCAACTCTATCTCCGATAGACACCCAATTCAGGGACGACGAAGGACGCTGGTGGTCGGAGACCGCTATCGAGCACTTCAGAGAGTTGGCTGATGGAGCAGAAGGGGAAGACACCAGGACTGCCATTATCGCTAGCACCATAGGCAGCATCGCCCCGGAAACCATCGCCAAAGCGTACCGCGAGAGTCGAGTCGCAGCGCAGCACGCCGAACAACTGCTTAACCAGCACATGCTTAAGGATGCCTCTCCAGACCAGATCAAAGAAGTCCTCGATAGGTTGACCAAAACTGCGCCAAGCCACGAGTGTGTGAATTTTCGCGGTGATCAGGCCGGCATTTTCACGGACATCAGTCCACTCTGGAAGTGCGGCAGTTTGAGACATATCAGGTTGTTGTGCGCCGGTCAATCGCCTCCGTGGTTGCTGAGCAGGGCGCGGTGGCGGTATCAACAGAGCTGATCCTTGCCGTGAATCCGAGCAGGGGGTGTGCCATGCCTGATAACTTGCACGTGTTGCTTGACGACTTACGTCAGCCGTACCTACACTGGCCCTGGCATGATACAAGGGTACCGGGACCGACGGACCGAGGCGTTTGCCGCCGGAGAGTTCGTCCCAGCGTTTCAGAGCTTTGAACAGCAAGCGGCGCGCCGGCTCTCAATACTGAACGCGGCCCGGTCCTTGGAGACGCTGAGAGCGCTGCGTGGCAACCGGCTGGAAGCGCTGCGCGGAGATAGGGCAGGACAGTACTCCATCAGGATCAACCGTCAGTGGCGGATCTGCTTCAGTTAGCCGGAAGGTCAAGCAGGGCCGTCCGACGTTGAGATTGTGGACTATCACTGAGGAGGCGCTGGCGACAATGTTGCAACGAGCTGTTCACCCTGGGGAGATCCTGAAAGATGAGTTGGAGGAAAGGGGCGTGTCGCCGGCGAGTTTCGCCAGGCAGCTTGACGTGCCCGCCAATCGCATCAGCCAGATTCTGGCCGGCAAGCGTGCGGTGACCGGGGACAGCGCCCTCAGGTTTGGGCACTGGTTCGGCATGGATCCCCAGTTCTGGCTGAACCTGCAGGCGCAGTATGAGTTGGCGGTTGCGGAGCGGTCGGTGGGAGCAAAGATACGTGCCCTGCCCACTGCGGCCGGCGGCGAGTAGGGTGCGGACGGGGTCACGCGCCGGCGTCCATGATGCGCCGAGGTTTGTGATGGCGCTCCGGGCATCCAGTATCGGAACCGGAATGGCAACTGTCACTGCAGCGGGGAGGGCGTCGGGAACGCGGGTGGGATCCGGGAATTGACCGATGATCATCCTGCACGGGGGTATGAAAGACGGCTGGATGTTGCTGTGGGCGGAGCAGTCGCCGGACGAACTGTGCCTCGAAGGCAACCGTGATCCGGTGGGCAACGAGCACCCCTACTGTGCTGGCCCCGAAGAGTTGCTCAACGTCCTGGCCGATGCCGCGCCCGGGTTTGAAGCGGACTTGGGCGAAACAGTCTCGGCCACCGCATGGTTGCCCAGCAGGGGCAGCAGCCCTCTTCCGTCCAGCGCCCTGGTGGCGGACCCGCCCAGATCCAGGGCCAAACCCAGGCTGATGCCGTGGTCCATACCGGCGTACCGGCTGTCTCCGGCGGAGGCCATCCCCATATTGCAGACCGGCAGGGGGCAGGGGCTGTTGACCAGCGGCGTGGGCATCGGAGGGGACCTGGCCTACTGGAGCCAGGCGGTGCGCTTTGGTGCGGGGCTGGTGGCCCGGCAGCGGTTTCTGCCGGGGACAATCCACGACGCAGATGGCATGCGCGCCGCCTGGGTACCGCTGTTCATCGGAGCCGACGCCGAGCGGCTGGCCCGGCTGAGCCAGCGCATGCCGGCGGCGGCACGGGCGCTGTCCGATCCCGACGCGGATGAACCGCCCGACCAGCCTGCGGCCGCTATCCTCAGGACCTTCATCGCTGCGGTCGCGGACAGCCTGGTCAGAAATCCCAACGGCGCTCTGGAGGTGGCAGCGCCCAGGGGCCGCCGCAAGAAGCCAGCTTTCGACAGCGTGCACGATGCTTGGTTGGCCGGACTGAAGTCAGCCGACGGAGCGGTTCACGGCGCTCCGGAGCAACTGGGGCAGCTGCGGGCGCAGGTGGCGGAATGGCAGCGACCCATCGCCCTCACGGCCAGCGCGCCGTTTCGGGTCTGCTTCCGGCTTGAGGAACCGCCGGAGCCGTCCGACGATGAACCGGAGGTTGCTCCAACACAGCAGGACGGGTGGTATCTGCGCTACCTGCTGCAATCCCACGAGGACCCGAGCCTGCTGCTGCCCGCCAGCGCGGTCTGGAAAACCGGCCGCCAACGGGTCCGGGAGCTGGAACGGGACGGATTCAACCCCCGGGAGTTCCTGCTGGCGTCGTTGGGTCAGGCCAGCGGGGTCTGCGCCGGCGTGGCCGACAGCCTGCAGCGGAAGAGGCCGGAGGGCCGGAAGTTGGACGCCGCCGCGGCGTACCAGTTCCTGACCAGGGAATGCATGGCGTTGGAGGAGGCCGGCTACGGCATCATCCTGCCGGCGTGGTGGATCCGCCGGGGAACCAGGACCAAACCCACCGTCAGGGCCAATGTGAAGACCCCGCAGATGCAGGGCGGGGGCGGCGTGTCGTTGGCCACCACCCTGGAGCTGAACCTTGAGGTTGCATTGGGAGACCAGGTCATGAGCACCCGGGAACTGGAGGCGCTGGCCCAGCTGAAAACGCCGCTGGTGAGACTGCGCGGCCAGTGGGTGGAGCTGAACGCCGGCGAGATCCGGGCGGCGCTGGATTTCTGGGACCGGAAGGGCGAAATCACCCTGAGGGACGTCATCCGGCTGGCGGTGGGCGCCGGCGAGACGCCGGGCGGGTTCGACGTGGACGGGGTGGCCGCCAGCGGTTGGGTGGAGGAACTGCTGGGGCAGCTCACCGGACGGGCCGAGTTCCAGGAGGTGGAAGCTCCGGAAGGGTTCTGCGGGACGCTGCGTCCCTACCAACAGCGGGGCTATTCCTGGCTGGCGTTCCTGCGGCGCTGGGGGCTTGGCGCCTGCCTGGCCGACGACATGGGCCTGGGGAAAACGGTCCAGACCCTGGCGGCCATCCAGCAGGACCGCCGGGAAGGGGTAAGGGAACCGACGCTTTTGGTCTGCCCGACCTCGGTGATCAACAACTGGCGCAAGGAGGCCGCCCGGTTCACGCCTGACCTGCCGTTGATGGTGCATCACGGTCCGGGCCGCAAACGGGACACCGAATTCGTTGAGATGGCCCAGCAGCACGCCATGGTCGTGGCCAGCTACGGGGTGCTGGCCCGGGACGTTGGGTTCATGGCCGAGGTGGCGTGGCGGGGCATCGTGCTGGACGAGGCGCAGAACATCAAGAACCCAGCCACCCGGCAGGCCCGGGCCGCCCGGTCCCTGGGCGCCGATTACCGGATAGCCCTGACCGGCACCCCGGTGGAGAACCACGTGGGCGACCTGTGGTCGGTGATGCAGTTCCTGAACCCGGGCCTGCTGGGAACGGAGAGCGAGTTCAAGCGCAACTACTTCGTGCCCATCCAGGCCGAACGGGACGAGGACGTTGCCCAGCGGTTGCAGCGTGCCACCGGTCCCTTCATCTTGCGGCGGCTCAAGACCGACCGGTCCATCATCACCGACCTGCCGGAGAAGATGGAGACCCGGGAATTCTGTCCCCTGACCCGGGAACAGGCCACTTTGTACGAGGCGGTGCTGCGGGAGGCTGAGCAGGCTTGGGAAGAGGCCGAGGGGATCGAGCGCCGGGGGACGATACTGGGCATGCTGACCAGGCTGAAGCAGGTTTGCAACCATCCCAGGCAGCTGCTGGGAGACAACTCCGCCATCGCCGGTCGGTCGGGCAAACTGGCGAGGTTGCAGGATATGCTGGAGGAAATCATCACGGTGGGCGACCGCGCCCTGATATTCAGCCAGTTCGCCGAGATGGGCGCCATCCTCCAACGGTACATCCAGGACACCTTCGGCCGGGAGGCGCTGTTCCTGCACGGCGGGGTCTCCAGGCGCCAGCGGGACCGCATGGTGGAGCGGTTCCAGGATGCAGGGAACGGGCCACCGGTGTTCATCCTGTCGCTGCGGGCCGGCGGCACCGGGCTGAACCTGACGGCGGCCAACCACGTTTTTCACTACGACCGCTGGTGGAACCCCGCCGTGGAGAACCAGGCCACCGACCGGGCCTTCCGCATCGGCCAGACCAGCAACGTGCAGGTGCACAAGTTCATGTGCGCCGGCACCCTGGAGGAGCGGATCGACCTGATGATTGAGGCCAAACAGGCCACCGCGGAGCGGGTGGTCGGGACCGGTGAGGGCTGGCTGACCGAATTGTCCAACGACGAACTGCGGGATGTGCTCAGCCTGAGCTCGGAAGCGGCCGTCGCGTGAAGCCAGCCGGGATGAACAACACAGCGCGCGAACTACAGGACCGAACGCCATGGTCTATCACGATTTTGAGTACACCCGCCCCCGGGAAGCCAGGGGCGGGATCCGGGCGCAGTCCAAGCGGGGCGACTTCGGCGCCAGCTGGTGGGCCAGGCGCTGGGTGCAGGCTTTGGAGAAATTCAGCATGGGGTCGAGGCTCTCCCGGGGCCGGTCCTACGCCCGCCGGGGGCAGGTGGTGTCCATCGACGTGGGGCCGGGCGAGGTGGCGGCCAGCGTCCAGGGTTCCCGAAAGCGGCCCTACCGCGTCAGCATTGCGGTCGCCACGCTGCCGGGCGCCGATTTGCACAAGCTCCAGGCTGCCCTCGCTGAGCGGCCGGCATTCGCTGCCAGCCTGCTGGCGGGTCGGATGCCGGAGAACATCGAGGATGCGTTCGCCGACGTCGGCCTGTCCCTGTTTCCGTCGCGAATGAGTGATCTGGAGACCGATTGCTCGTGTCCCGACTTCGCCAACCCCTGCAAGCACATCGCGGCCGTGTACCTGCTGCTGGGGGAGGAGTTCGACCGCGATCCGTTCCTGATCTTCAGAATGCGGGGCATCGAACGGGATGAGCTGTTGGGACCCGACCTGCGGAAATCCGCAGAGGCCAGCGCCTGGATGTCCCCGACGCTGCCACCGGAACCGCTGCCCGCGGATCCCGACGCATTCTGGGGGCAACCCGAATGGGACGACAATTACGACGACCTCATCGGGCCGGCCCGCGTGCCCGATGAGCCGGCCGCGCTGCCCAGGCAACTGGGCCGCTTCCCGTTCTGGCAGGGCAGGGAGGAGTTCCTGCCGGCGCTGGAGGCCGTCTACGCGCGGGCTTCACAGGCCGGACTGGAGCTGTACCTGGACGCAGACCTATCCGCACAATCGTCTGTCGAGGATCTGGATGACTGGCCATTTTGACCGGGGGAATAGTCTCTGATGACGGCCTTCCTTGTCGTCGCCTAACGGCCAGCGTTGGGCCTTGCCCGAAAAGTCCGCTTTGTGGGTGACTTTTCGGGCAAGGCCGGGTGGAGACGATGGTGGATCCAGGGAGTACAGTGCGTAGATCGGAGTCTACAGTGAAACGGTCGAGAGCCAGGACAGTTTCCAGCTGTACGAGCGGCAAACAATACTGGCCACCAATCTCGATCTTGAGCAGGTCTCTGGCGGCAACGTACGGTATCCCGGGTGGGAGTACCGCCATGATGCGTCTTTCGCGGATCAATGTCCTCCGTGCGCTCGGTGGTTTTCCTGAGGCAATGGACTGGCTACAGCGATGATGTTCACTCTATGCGCGGTCAA
>MPNC01000039.1 GCA_002238825.1 SAR202 cluster bacterium bin87
TCGAGCATTCGCGGCAACCATATGAATCTTGGTGGTCCAGCCTCCTCGGGACTTGCCGATGGATTGAGGCCCCCCTTTTTGGGCGCGCCCGTACCGTCGGGATGCACCTTGACGATAGTGCTGTCCAACGCCACCGCTTCGACCTTGATGCGCACGATCTGTTCCCGTTGCAGGTGTTCAAACACCCGGTCCAGCACTCCATTCTTCGACCAGCGGTTCATCCGCACGTAGATGGTATGCCAGTTGCCAAATCGGGCTGGCAATCCCCGCCACTTGCAGCCATGCTCGGCCACGTAGAGGATGGCGTTGAGTACCTGCAAATTGGAAACTTTGACGTTGCCACGCTGCACCGGCAGCGCCGGAGCGATACGTTCGTACTGCGCTTGTGTAATCTCCATACGGGCATCATAACAGCTCATCACTCATAGTGTGAACACGCCCTAGACAGCAATTATCCAACTGTCCTTATTCCAAGGGGGTCCAGCCGAATGAGAAGGTTTCGGGGTGGTCTTGCCGGCGGTCCTACCCGCCATCCTGTATTTTTGAAATAACGACATCTTGGTCTTTTTATTGAACCGGTAATCTGACCAAGTGCCCGCGCTGGATTAGACCGAGGAAATGATCTTCGACCTGCCTTGCAATCTCGGGAGCACCGACGCGCAACCCCAGTTCTATGTTTCGTTCCTGTGCAGCTTCCGTAAAGTTGGCCGAAGTGACCAACGCATCAGACCCATCCACAACGACGCATTTACTATGCAAAGCACTCCGCTCTGTGGAACCAAGGACCAATGATCTGGGATCGTAGTACACACGCGGCAACCGCTGACCGGGCCACTCGTTCTCAACCAAGTTTCGGGCGAAGCGGGCCACGATTTGGTCTTGAGGCGAGGTGTTGGTCAGATCACGACGTACGTCCACACAGAGCGTTGCTTCAATCCCACCGCACGCGTCGAGCCGCTCCGCCAGAGTTCTGAAAATTTCCCTTCCTTGGTGAACAGCGAACCCTACTACCAACACGCGATTCCGGGCACTGCCAAACATCTGGCGCATCACGACACCAGTATCCCTTGCGGTCGACGAAACGTCTGGGCCCGATACGACGACGTCGATCATTTCTGCTGGAGTTTGAGCGTAGCCTTTCCCAGCGATAAACGAACGAAGTAACAGCCCGACATCCTGCCCGGATTCGGTCCGTTGGGCCAGTTGATTCAAAAGATCCGCGGTGGCCGCAGTTTGGTTTTGTGCGACTATGCCTCGCAGGCTTAGTGCAGTGAACGGCGGAGTGAGTAGTCCAGACTCCAGCATTTGGGCCAAAGCGGACAGGCTTTGCCCATCGACATCATTGAGGATATCGAACTCAATCACTGATTTATGGAGGATATGTCGAAGAACGCCGCACCTGACGTGCTCACAGTAGGTACCACTAAAGCGCGGTCAAGGAAATCGTTTCTCTGCTCGCAGCTCGTTTCTGCGATCAACAAACAACCGTGGCAAGCCGCTCCGTGTAAAGGTCGATTATCGAAGCCCGTAGAAGGCGAATGTTCTGCGCACACCGGGTCATTGGAACACAAAGCGAAATCCGTGCAAGCTCGTTTGAGGTAATCTGACATCCGTCGGCCGGCCTCGACCAAACCGCCCAACGTCCCGTCCGAATCAGAGGAGCCCGTGTATATCAAAACCCCATATCCATTGGCGCCGGCGTAAACTCGTTCACGAAGGGAACTCGCCGGATATCCGCAGTCCAACGAGATCTCAGTGATCAGCATATGCGCCAGTGAATGGAGCATCATGTACGGTATCCCCGGGAACCCATCTTCCGGACGGTTTCTCTCCTTGCACCATTGTCTCCAACCCGATTCAATCGTCATGCCGCGATCGACTACTTCTGGCCGAGACAACCAATGGCGGACGGCATCAACAGATACGGAAAAGAACACCCCTTCTCCGCGATTTTCTATAGTGGGCAACCAAGTGATGGATTCGGCCAAAGCCGCCCGTTCCACCTCGAGATCCAACTCACCGTCTCGGTCTGGGCTCACTGCCTCCAGACGCGTGAATCCCAGCAGGGACGCAACCTCGCGAAGGCGATGGACCAACACCAATTGTTCCACAGGACTATTAAGGGCTGAGGTTCCAGGATCCCAACCATTTCTATCCAAGGTAACCGCGTGGAACTTCGATCCGGGTGCATCCTCCCCGATCAATGCATCGCCTTTGCTGAGTATCTGGAATTCGGCCACTTTCACCGGAATGTCGTCGGGCTCGCTGTCTCCCGACTGGCGGTTGAACTCCGAGACCACGTCATCATCGTCTATTTCTGCGAAAGCCGCGTTCAGCTCCGGTGACATGCGGAAATTGGCCAACCCCCCCAAATCATGGGCCATTTTCAAACGGTCATAATGGGTTGCAACTTTAGAGGCTAGGCCCGCGTCGTACTCAGGAAGTGAAATGACACTCATGACCTGCGGAAAATAAGCGTTGCTGGCTGTGCGCACCAACAGGCGGTAGGTCTCAGAACATTCTTCTTGAGCGTATTGGCCGATCCATGGTCGCCGACCGGCACAAACGCCCAAGGCACCCGATTCGAAGCCGAATGCTTCGCTAAGCGACCGTTGGTCACCACAATCGCACACACCGAAAGTGTCTATGAGGTCGCCACTGGTACCTCGTTCTTCCAACCATAGTGGTCGCTCGCACTCACTGCCACCGCGGTGCACGAATACCTTCCAGTTGAGATCGTCAATATGGCCACGTCGACAACCGCACACGAACCGAACCGGAACCACAGGCTGACGTACGTTATTTTCGTCGACGAAGCGCCGTTGCCCGTTTAGGTGCATCCACCTCACGAGTCTGCGGCGGCGCCACTGTGCGTTTCCTGGCGATTGCCTTGAGTCTTTGACAATAAACCAAGTGGGGAAAATCCGTGCTCCAACTGGAGCCGGTTGGGTGGAATTGGGCTCGTGCTGGGGTGGCGTATACAGCTCCAGTGATGGAACGTCCAATAGCCTTTTCAGTTTTGCAACCAACCGAGGCTCTTCGATTTTCTCCCGACGCGAATGCGACCAATCTTCCAGTCCCGATACGATTACCGAGTAATCCGGTAGATCGATCATCGCGCCTGGTCCATATGTCGTTATGAGTTGGCTTTGCCTGATTATGCTATTTGCCATAACCTATCCTAGGGCAGGTCGTCGCCTTGTGGTGTCTTGATAGCGAGCAACACGCTTGGCTCTACGTCGCGAAGCGATCGAGGAGCGCGGAATAACAACTGTCTGTCGTTTAGGATATGACGGTCTGGGTCTATCATCTCCCTCAACAACGGCGTAGACACACCGTCGTCCCGGCGAGCGTAACCGAAAGTGATTCCGCCCTGGGCTGCTTCATGAGCCAATGTTGCCCAATCGTCAATCAGACTTTGGACGCGATTGCGGACGTAAGCCACGTCCGCGGGTGGCACCAAGTCAGCGTGATTGTGTGCGCGGTCCGCCACCGCCGCGGCTATCTCCTGGGTCTCGCTACCGTACTGTTCTACGTCCCGAGCCGATTGTGAGGGTGTGAGGGTAGGAATGCCCAGACGGGCCAGTGCCACGGCAACCGCTGGCAACGCTCTATCCATCGCGCCAGACGAAAAAGGCGTCACGCTCGTCGCCTCCACGCTCCTGTAGAAGGAATCATGATAATTGGCAAACCGTTCGTAATGAGAGCGGTCCCTCGGTTTGTGGATGTTGAGCAGGGTTACTACCAAGCCAGGACGCTGCGGATCACGACCCACTCGGCTGGTGGCCTGGATGTACTCTGCGTTCGCCTTCGGTTGGCCCGAGACCAGCATCAATCCTAAACGAGTGATGTCCAAGCCAACGGAAATCATGTTGGTCGCAAGGGCCACGTCCACTTTTTCGTCTTGCGCGTTACTGAGCGCCAGTTTGCGTTTGGCGTCCGCAACCTTGGCCGTGTCGACCCGAGAGGTCAGCTCGACCGGTTCCAGCGAGATGCTCCTGTTGTCGAATAGCCCTTCTGTCTCGCCCAACCGCTTGCGCTCCGAATAGGTCAGAAGCCTCGAGTTAATCTCATCCTCGGCGATCCTGCGTGCGCTGCCCAGTTCCCGCAGAGCGTTGAAGTACGCGACTGCTGTCATATATGGGTCAGCCGGATTGGGGTTGGCGGATCCCGCGGCGTTCCATGCCGCTTGAGCCGCGGCCATCAGCGTGGTCATGCAGCGCAGGAAGATGACCTTGGGCCCCCTGCCCTGAGCGGCCAAGCCGACATATGCCCGAGCAGTATGCGGTTCATCCACAATTTGGCGCGCAAAGAACGAATACCGGCGGTCCACGCCAGGGGCCGGGAAAACTTCGGTATTCGTGCGCCCAAAAAGTGCGCGTACCTGTTTCCTGGCTAACCGTACCGTGGCGGTCGACGCGATAACCTTCGGCCGAACTGTTTGCCCGTCAACTACCCTGCTGCTCAGATGGTCAATTGCGGTCTCATAGAGCCCAGCCATGGTGCCCAGGGGCCCCGAGATGAGGTGCAATTCATCCTGAATGATCAGATCAGGTGGCTGGGGATGGGACGCATCGACACCTCGGAAAAACCGCGCAGTGTCGCCCGTCCAGGGCAAGGCCGCGAATTTGTCCGCAGTGGCTATCATAAATGCCGGCAATCGTTGGTAAATCGGTTCGTCCACCGCTACGATCGGCAGATGGCGATCTCGCCTGGTGGTAAAATCGCAATCTCGGTTGACGCAATAGACCCACAAGTTAGTTGGCTGGTTAGTGTTCGGGTCCAATTGGAACGAGTTTTGCTTGAAACGTTCCCCGCACCAGGGACATTGCTCCAATGGAATGGGCGGTTCTCTGGAGGAATCCTGAGCGTACCGTAGGGTCTTTATTCGGGCTGAGCCGCCGCTATTGTCCCCTCTGCGACCCATGTAGTTGGGGGTGGCAGCCCGGCCGACCCACAACGCAATTTCAAAAGGCCATTCCCCCAGCCGGCCGGGATCTTGCTCGCGTTCCAACTCGAGGGCACAAATGACGGCAGCGGCCCTGCCCAATTGATCAAGCGTCAGCAACCGCAAGGTATAGCGCATCAGCACTGACAGCCCGCGATACGCTGACTCGGGATTGCGCAGCCGCCGCAATACCATGGTAAAGGCTGCCAAGCCGAGGTAGGCTTCCGTTTTCCCGCCGCCTGTCGGGAAGAACAACAGGTCAACGAATTCGCGCTCGACATGGGTCGGGTCAGCTATACCTCGTAGATTCATCAGGATGTAGGCGAGCTGGAAGGGACGCCAAGCGGGGGGATCAACGTCGGCGGGACTGATCTTACCTGGATGTTCCTGGGCCCGGCGTCGCCGCCCAGCGGCCGCCATAGCGCGGTTGGACACCTTGAATGCGTCGAGCACTTCAGGGTCGGACAGCAGATCGATGCCGGCCTGGATGCGGTTGGCCGCCCTGGTTGCTCCGTCCACGAGTTCCAGCGCTACTTCATGCCGGCGACCAGTGAGCTGGTTGGCAGCAACGCTCTGGCCGTTTATCCAGTCCCGATACTGATCCACCAGAGGATCGAGCCACTGCTTGGCGGTCGCACCGTCCGGTAGATTGCCAAGCTTCTCCATGTTGAATTCAACATCGCTGATTTCAGCTGGGACCGTCCGGTCAACCGTTGCCTTCGGCATCCACTCAGTTGAAACCCGACGGCACTTACCGTCCACAATCTGCGCGGTGGTAGATACGTTGTGGCCCACGGCGTATTCGACCACGTCTCGGAAATGCAGGTCGGCCAACCGTTCGTCCCAGTCTTCGCTGTCGAATCCATGAACATCGGCTCGCTCGATAAGCGGATGATCGGCCTCAACCGTCATGTCGACTTGGAAAGCGAATCTGGTGTCTTGCAGGTCGTCCTCCGTGTCCGCATTGCGCCGGTTTACCACGAAAATCGAAACCGCCTTCCCAGATATGGGACCCTCAATGGTTGGGACGTTGGTGGGCCGTACCCAACAAACTATTTCCAGACCACCGCTCCCGTCAATCGGATAGGTGGCCTGAGAACCGGCGCCAAAGCCGGAAAGATTGATGGGAACCTCACCGCTCTTCGGGGTCCGGGCCCACGGCGCAAAGCGCCTGCGGGAACCCTCGAGCTCGTCGCCACCGTCGCTTCCCGATTCTGAGTTAATCGGTTCGCTTTCGGCATCCTTCTCGGGGTCCGGACGGTAGTCCCCCCACGAAACGGATACATCAAGCCTGGCGGTGTCCTCGGTGACCAGGATGCTCATGCCCATGGACGATGGCAGGAAGTTCCGCTTCCCGCTGCCTCGCTCAGGCGCACTGGAGTCATCGCTGCCTTGAGCGGAATCCTCCGCAACATCGAACTCCTCTTCGGCGTCGTGGGCACGTTGCGATTCCGGCGCGCCTGACGGCACCAGGAAGCCCGTGAGGTACCAGCGCGACGGCGCGTGGTCGATTCGTTCGTTCGCCAGCGCGACGTCCTCTTGTCGCGGACCGATCAGGTCCAGCCTCAGGGCGTAGGTAAGGTAGTCGCGGACAGAGGCGCTGTCCGGTACTTGGGATGCTGTAACTTGAGCCATTGGGTTAGACCTTCAGCAGTTCGATATTCGCGGCTTGTGCAGCCTGTTCGGCCATGATCCGTTCCAACTGTGCGCGCTCACCGTTCAACGCTAGCAGACGGGCCAGCACGTCGTCGCGAACCTCGTCCGGCCAACGGTAGCGCCAAGGCTTTTTCCTTCTGCGGTATTCTTCTTCGTCGATCTCGAAGTCCAGCAGGAATTCGCAGTCCGTCGGGACGTCGGCCCACCCATAAGCGTCCAGCATTACCCGGTCCATATTTGCATGGAGTTCTCTGAGACGCAGAATATCCGAGTTGCGCTCGTCGGGGTCATGGAATCGGTTGTAGGTTTTCGTCATCCCTTCGTTATTTCGCACCATCAAGTCGGCGCGGAACCGATAATACTCTTCTCCTGCAGCTTCGAGATCTACGAGATCGCTCCAATTCTCTGGGAAGGGAAATGTTCCGAAACAATCGGACGGTGTGTAGCGCAGCCTCTCTTCAAGAGTGGACGCAAAGAACCGTACCCAAATTTCGTGTGGCCGAGATTGCAGCGTGCAGAGGGCGGCATGAGTCTCGTAGGGGAATATTATCAGGGTTTCGGCGTAGACTGAACCTGTGGGAATAAAGGTGAAGGCTCCGTGCTGGCCCACCCGAGAAATTGCTAGGACCCGGTCCAAGTCTTCGATTGCAGACCGAAGTTCAACTCGCGGGTTCCAATACTTCCACCATTCAAGGACCATTCTTGGGTATTTTTGTGCATCCTTATTGATACGTTCCGGTTTTACATTCCGCTCGACGATGGCGAACAAATCAGGCCAGCGATTTCTACAATACTCTTCGTCCCGCTCCTCGAAATCGATAATGTACCTATGTGGTGAGTGCCTCGGGCTCGTGTTGACTTCCTCGCCACCGATGTAAGGAAATACGACCTGTTGGTTGTCAGAATCTTTTTCGAGCAACTCGTCCAAAACAGAGATGGGGGTTGCCACGCCGTTGGAATCCGAGTCGTCGAAGGTGAACCCCATCCCTAACACATAGCTACCCACGAAACTTTTTGCCGAATTCGACAATAAGCGGATTGGGTCGTCATGGGCGCCATCATTGAACAGGAAAGCTGTGATCGTGTCGACCGCTTTACCATCCAGATATTTTTGCTCGCACCAGTTGCCCTTGAACAGGTGGACCACGCTCACAACCACTGCTGCCTCACCGGGCCATTGCACCCTGCGCTGAGCGCGGTAGATCGTTCCGCCATTTTTGCATACCCAACGAAGCCCGGACGATCTGGTATCCCCTTGCCCTATGGTGTTAGTCGCGATCAGACCTGATGACCCACCATCGCGTAGCAGTCCGAAAGATCGGCGGAAGAAATGGGCCACCAAGTCCGCGCCACCGCTGGAGCCCTGGTGAACCTCCACCAGCCATTTCACGTAAGCATCGCCTTGGGCAGCCGAAAGGTTCCTACCACCCTGGAATGGCGGGTTGCCTACGATGGCATCAAACCCCGGGTTCTCCCGGTCGAACACCTCGGGGAACTCGATTCCCCAATGGAAGGTGTCCACATCCAATTGGACCTCGTCTTCGAGCAATTTGGTGCTGTCGCCGCTCCCTTCTGCGAGCAATTGGGCATATGCGCGGCGGGTGCGTTCCCTGGCCGTTTTCGTAGTCTCTTTGAAAAACGCTGTTAAAACTACATCGCCCGTTGATCTGATGTCGTGCAGTTCGCTTTCGACGTCGTCAAGCAACGCCAACAGTTCTTGCTCTGCTAACTCATGGCCCTTGTGCCGGATTTTCTGCCGTAGCCTGTTGACCTTGGCCAAACGTTCGCGCATCTGAATGGCTTCCACGCCCGGCTGGAACACAGGTGCGTCAGCTTTCCAGTGGAAACCCTCGATCTGCTGTCGAGTGAGCCCCACCAGCGAGTCGCCGTGGCGTAGGGAGTGATCGACGAAGGTGAATTCGTGATCCCTAGACAGGGTGGCGAGCCACAAGGACAGCCGTGCCAGATCGATGGCCATGGAATTTTTGTCCACGCCGTACAAGCAACGCTGTGCAACCAGGCGCTTTGCGTAAAGAAGTTGGTCTTCATCCGGCGGTATGTCGGTGGGCGCGCCATGTGCACTCCAAGCATCAACAAGCTTCTCCGCCAGTTGCCGGCACGCTTCAACCAAGAACGCTCCGGAGCCGGTCGCAGGATCCAGCACTTTGATATCCAGAATCGCTTCCGGGGCGGGCGATGCCCCCAAGCGGTCAAAAAAGGGCCGCAACGCCTCAGTAACGATTGGTTCAGTCAGCGAGCGCGGCGTGTAGTGGCTGCCCGTGCGCCGGCGTTCGTCTGTCGGCTGCAACACCGGTGTATTCGCAGGCAGGATGTTGGGCGTGGCGTCCCGGTCCACGTTGCGGTCCAGGGCTTGAACGATCTCTTCCGGTGTGGATGCTTCTCGCAGCATGGTCGCCGCGTTGCCCGTGAGGTTCCGGTCGGTCTTGGCTTTTAGTGCGTTAACCCGCTGGCCGGCAGCGGTGGCCAACAGCTTGTCGAGGTCAACTATGACGGCAGCGCCGGTTCGTTTCGGGGAACGGACGGCGACGGAACGCCCGGAGGTAAGTTCCACGGTGAATCCCATGATGGACTCGTACACCGAGCCGATCTGCTCAACATCCAACGTGCGGTAGGAGAGCCGTTCTCCGTCGAGGACCATCAGATTGTTCAGCACATTCCAGACGGTGGAATCTGGTATCAGGGGGATATCAACTTCGCCGTCCTCGGTACGCCCTTCGAGAAATGGGAAGCGATCAGGGTCAAACAGCCGCCCCTTGCGAGCTACGAAGGTAAGCTCATTATGGCCGCCGCCGCCGTAAATCAATCGGAAAAGGGACAGCAACTGCGCCCAGGCGCCAAACCTCTGATCCATGGTGTCGGGCCAAGCGGCAGCATCGTCCCGCAACCGTGCGTACAATCCACCGAGGGAGTAATTCTGCTGGTACACCGGGTGGTCCGACATGAGCCCGCGGTCTTCGGCGTAAAGGATGAAAACCAGCCGCATCAACGCGGTGATGAGTCCGCTGTAGAGTTCCTGTGGTTCCTCGCGAGCCAACTCCGCCAACTCACCGTCGCCTTTCCTTGCATCGGCCGCTACAAAGCCCTGCATGAGTTGGTAAAGCGCGGCCAGAACCTGCTGGGACAGCCGGGTCGAAACTTCTGCCTGCGCTTCCCTGCTCTTCCTGAGCAGGTCGGGGAGACGACTTCCAGGGAGGGCAGACAGAGAAGTCTCGGACAGAAGCATTTGGAACGCCGCCAAAATCGGTCGGCCCGCCGGCGTTGCCATGTCGGAGAAATTGAAGGTGATATGCCCGGACGACTCTCCGGACGGAGCGTAGATCAACCGCAGGCATTCATCGTTGCAAAGCAGCCCGATGGGTATGCCGGTTTCGCGCAACAGTCGCTCGAAGCGGTTGTGTCGGGACGCGCTCCAACCGTCCTCGTCGTCGGGTGATTTATCCAAATCGGCGTCCGCGTCTTCTCTCCGAATGAGCATCATCCACTCGGATTCCGACGAGCCGACGGCCGGTACCGCCCAGGTTGCGGAGAGCACCACACCCATTTCTGGGATCGCACGCTCGAGATGGTTGTGTTCGGTCGTGTCAACCAGGTCGTCCGGATACCAACCCAACCAATCAAGCAGTATCCGCTTGATGTCGGGGGCCTGGTATTTCACCGTGGATCCGGTTCTATCTGCCTCAAGTAGATCGATGAACTCGCGTTGGCGGGCCACAAAGTTGCGGTCCGGAATTACCTGGGCGCTCGCCATGACGGTAGGAGCCACAACCAGACCAACCGGCTGTACAAAACCCATCCATTCCTGGTGGGCAAGAATAATATTCTGGTGTGTTCGATCAACCATAATCACCCCGTGCGCGGCCAAAGATACACCAAACCGATAGGATCAATACGGTGAGCTCGGATGGTGTATGAATCGGTTATCCGTGCCGGCTCCGTTTCCAGTTCCACATCGATGGCTTCGAGTCTGCGCTGCCAGGCTCGCTGATCCGCCTCCAACTGCCGGCGTTCATTGTCGTCAAAGCCCAAGGGCAACTGGCGGCTACCATCACCTAACGCATTTTGTATACGCGCACGTTGGTTTTGCAGGAGTTCAACCATGCTACCGCTTTCGGACTCGGCGCGGTTAGCCAGAAGCATTTCCGCCTGTTGCAAGGCCCCGCCGGCTCTCGCTTCCAAATGCGGTAGCAGGTCGCCGATATCGTCTTGCGCTGACGCGTGGAGCCGTTCTTGCACTCTGTCCGGAATCGCGGCGGAACCAGCCTCATCCAACGCGGTTCGGAGCGACGCCAGGGTTGTCTGTTCCCCTGTTTCACCAAACGGAGCAAGTGGCCCTTGCCGCCGATCTGGATCTACCCATCGAGCCGTTACCGGGACGATTTCCTCATGCAGGCGCGACGCTCCCGGCCCGTAAACCGACAGTCGCCCGAGTAGAATCACGCGTGGTTCCGCGGTCGGCGAAGTAGCCAGGCAAGCTTTGGCCAAGTCGTGGTGGATCAAACCCTGGCTCGTAAACCGACTGAGCAAGCGTTGCGCAACGCGATGCTCGAGATGTAGTTGCACTGCGTTTTCGCCCAGCCGGCCAGGATCCTCGAAAACTACCGGACGGATGTCCGCACAGCGCCTCCAATCGCTTAGAGATTTCCCGCGTTGTCTCTTTGGCCGCAACGTGTCGATAGCCGGTGCCCATCCGGCGTCGCGCACCAATGAATCCGCAGACGCTGGAAAGGTAAAGGTACGCGGCACGTCTGGCTCCCTTTCCTGGTTAGGGTTGTCCTCGGTGATCGCGGGAACTCCGGACAGGCGCAGACTCATCGACAGTGTCTGCCTGAATTGTGCGTCGCTCATATCCATTCGGACCCTGGACCTTTCCAGCGTGGTGCGTAGCCGTTCCACTTCGTCTCGGAGTTTCGACTGGCGAGAGCGAGCAGCCTCAAGTTCATCCTCAACGACCTGTTTGTGAGCATCCAACTGGACGCCTTCAATCGCATCTTGTAGATCTGTGATCTCGTCTCGCCTTATGCCCCTCTTTCCAATGCTGGATGTGAGGGTCGAGTCAAGTACGTTTGCCGCGCTACCCAATTCCTGTTTGATAATTTCCGACTTCTTGACCAGCACTTCCAGGATGCGATCCTCTGGTCGCTGTTTGTACACAAAATAATTGCAGAAAACCTCATCTGCTGGCTGTAGCTTGCGATCTATCCGTCCGTTGCGTTGATCCAATCGACCCGGATTCCAAGGAAGATCAAAGTGGAATAAGTCCCGGCAATGGCGTTGGAGATTTAGTCCCTCACGCGCGGCATCAGTGGCGATGAGTATGCGCAATGGATGGTCCTTGGGTTCAGCGTTGAACGCGTCTTTGATCTCTTCCCGACGCTGCCTGGAGGTGCTGCCGCTATAGATGGCGATCCGGTCGTCGGCGCGGTCAGTGTGCGAAATCGATCCTCTCAACCGTTCTTCAATGTAACGCCGGGTATCTTCGTATTCGGTAAAAATAATCACCCGTGTATCGTTCCACAGCGCAGGCTGACCGTTTGACGCCCGCAAGGCGGGGCACATATTCTCGCCGATCCAGTCGACCAGCACTTGAATCCGGCAATCCGGCTTGTAGCGGTCAGCCTCAGCGATCTCCTGCATCTCATCGACGAGCGCCAATTCTTCCTCAAGCGCCATGCGGAGATGATTCCCACTGGCATCGCTCGTGGAAGCGGTTGCAGTGGCTACCAATTTGTTGAACGCACCCTCGTCGACATCGGAAGGCCCCACGAGATTCTCTTCGCCGAGTTCATCGGTGTCCTCAACGTCACCTGCTACGTCAGCAACGGACTCGATCTCTGGATCTATCAATTGCAAGTCGTCGATCAGTGATTCGGGAACTTCAACGGCTGCTTGGGCGCTTTGCAGCGCCGAGTCAACGCTGCGGCGGTGTACCGCAAGCGTTTTCGCGAACGCTTCGATCGAAGACAGCAAGCGCTTCTGCAAATGCCCGATGATAAGGGCACCCGCCGCCTGCTGGAATGCAGTGGCGCTTTCCAAGCGTCGTTCCCGGATCTTCCGATAGTCGTCTAACTTCATAGCCAGAGTTAGTTCGGCGGCGTCTGCCGGAAGATCATCGATGTCAATCTGGACGACTCGCCGATTAGGGAACCCGCCGCTGAGTTCCCGGACGTCGGACTTCAGCCGGCGAACCATGATGTCGTCCAATTGGCCGGTCGAAACCGGGACCCCCCTTGTGAATCGCTGGGGATCCAGGATTTCCAGCAGCGCAGAAAAGCTGTTGGAATGGCCGTTATGAGGAGTAGCCGACAGAAAGAGCCTGTGTTCAAACCGCGGAGCAATATCGCGGATCGCCCGCGTTATCTGCGAGTCTATGGCATATCGCGACCCGCTGGATGGGGCCACTCGGTGGGCCTCGTCCAAGATGAGGAGTGTTCTGGGAGCGAAATCTCCAAGCCAATCACGCAAGCCGGCTGCGTACGTCTCGTCCGTAAGCAAGTTCTGTGAAACCAGGAAACGGCTATGCGTTTTCCACGGGTTCACGCCAAAACCTCGTTCTCGTCTTTTTTCAGAAAAGTACCCTCTGTCCAGAATCGCAAACGTAAGTCCGAAACGGGCTTCCATTTCTTCGCGCCACTGTTCCAGCATCGAAGGAGGACAGGCCACCACGACCCTGTCCACTCGGCGCCGTAGCATTAGTTCCCGGGCAATCAGTCCGGCTTCAACCGTCTTCCCGAGGCCAACGTCGTCGGCGATGAACAAGTTCACCCTGGGAAGCAGCAAGGCTTTGCGCAGAGGTTCGAGTTGGTAAGCATCCAGTCGAATGCCTGCTCTGAAAGGAGACTGAAAAAGGTTTGGATCCGTAGCGGTGACACAGTTCCACGACAACGTCCGCAGATAAGCTGCGAACAGGGCAGGGTCATCGAATTCTTGATTGGCGACGGCAGACCAGCCCGCGTCGCTCAGTACACGGGCGTCCAACTCATGGTCCCACAGAACCGCCAGGGGATCACCTTGGGCATCGTCGTCGACGCAGGAAAGGTCAACCAGTATCGAATCGTTAGGATCGTCGGGCTCCGTCACACCTTCAACGAGGTACCGGCGTTGGCGCACGTGCGCGATGCTTCCCACCTTAGGGTGTATAGCCTGCAAAATATTCATCCTCACGGTACCTTCGGCTAGACATCGGAGCAAGGATTAACCACGAACCACTAGCCACGGATTTTGAAGGACATACCATCAATGAGGTCAGAGGGCAGTCGGACCCTTGGCAGGGTACAGGACAAACAGGGTGGTCAGCGCCCTGGTTGTCCAGGTCCTGCACGCAGAACACCTTGGGCCTCAGCGCGCCGCCCACCGCGTTCAGCAGATTGATCAGCGACACGTAATGTGAACGCTCATCGATGGCGGCACCAGAGCCGCGCATCAGGCGCAGGTCGGTGAAGTAGGCTTTAACAGATTGGGTGATCTTGATATTTGCCATAGCTATCCAATCACCCCTCTGGACCGCAGAGAGCCTCTACCCGTGGACGCAGTTCGTCCATCAATGTCGCGACAGATGGGAAATCGGCGATCAACGGGCCCAGGGAAGCCTCCCACCTCCGTTCCACATCATCGACCATACGCTGATCGAAGAAATCCTCCGGTCCTTCGAAATCGACATCCCGTAGCCTACACTTGGAGCGGATGCGATCCAGAAAGTTTTCCAGGCCCAGGAGATCCCAACAATTACCCATGACCCGCCAGAGGTCGTAGTAATCGCGTGCCCGGTTGCGCATCCAGCTTCTGTTTTCCAACCGCTCCACTTGTTGCCGCGTCGCCCGCAACTTCTCAGCCACCACCTCAAGTCGTTTCTCAGCTTGGCGGCCAGAGTTGTGCTGGCCGCCAGGTCGGCGGCGGCGCAACGCCAGGTGGGGGGAAGTCCGCTCTAGTTCACACGGCAGGAGCAACAGCGGCGATGTCAAAACCCGCCCGTCCGTATCCACCCATTCCAGCAACCCCAGGGCCAGGTAGGGTACCGACAAGCCCTGCTCTTCGCGGAACTCATTCGTCCGGCGCATCAGATTCCGCAAGCGCCGTTGCAGTTCGACGGGGGTGCCATCCGAGCTCAGGTCGCCGGGGACAAATAGCGGCGGGTCCTCAACTTCAGCCTCATCAATCCCGTATTCTTCCGTCAAGCCCCAGTTCCGCCTGACCGGCGGTTCGGCATAGTCGAAGCGCAAACCGGCGGTGTTACCCGACAGTGAGGCGAAAATCCTGTCCGGAAGCCAGTCGACTATTTTGGCCGCCGTTGTTCTGGTACGGAAATTCAGCAGCCCTTTTCTCCGGTCGAGTTGCAATAGACGGTCCTGCCAACCGGTCAGGACGTCCGCCACGCGTGATTTTGGTGATTGTCGCGTCGGTCGAGCCATTTTGGACGCCAATTAAGCAGGCCTCAGCGGTGGATTTCCAGAGCTTGGGCCGAGCCATAGACTTCCTTGCTGAGCTCGCCGGCGACCTCCCTGATACGGGACCATTTGGCCGCGGCGTAATCGGTGGCCTCGTACCGCTGTATCTGCTGTTCCTTCAACCCCAGCCGATCCGCCAGCTCCTTTTGAGTCAACCCCTGGGCGATGCGGGCCTTGATGAGAAGCTCAGGCAGGTTGACAGCCTCCCGCAGCGCCTCCACCTCAAATCTGCCATCCCTGACCGCTTCGTACTCACGCAACTCAGCTTCCAGATCGGCCAGCTGGCTGCTGACCGCGTCCACCTGGGCTTGGGCAATCACGGGATGGACCCCATCGGCTCGCTCCGGTCTGCTCCTGAGACCCTCCAGGGTCCTAGTAAAACGCTCGGCCTGAGTCCTGGTTATCCGGTACTGCCTTTCATTCTTGATCATCGGCGCCTCCCAGATCCACTGCGACCATGCCCTTGCTCCCTCCGATCTCACGATCCGTCTGGAAGAATTCGAGAAACGACATCCCCTCCACGGTGGCTCCAACCGAGGCGGGAAACAACTCGCCCAAGTACCTGGCCTTTTGTGCCGCCCTGCCGCCATCGAACTGCCGCAGAACCGGGTCCAGAAGTTCCGGCGTCACCCCCCCTCCTCCCAGCAGGCGTCGAAATCGTTGGGAACCTCCTTGCTCGTAACGAAACTCCCGTCGATGTACACGGTACGACAGCCGGCTCGTCTCAGGCTATCGGTGGCCATCTCCAGTCCGTCCAGAAGCCGCCTGCGCCACGGGGTGTTGCCGAAGGTTGCCGTAACCTCATCCCAGGTGGCCCAATGGATCCCCGGCGGCAGCAGTCCATCCGCATCGAACTGCGGTATCATGACCCAACGGTAACATTGTGTCATATCTGGGTCAACAACTCCACCCATCCTTGGGGAGAGCAACATGACCACCATTCACTGCGCACTCAGATATCCGGACCCAATAACCAGCCCCGGCACCGGTCTGGGTGGGTCGGAATGCGCACGCCTTGCACGACAGACCATCAACATCGCAAAGCGCTTCTGCTCCGAGATAGGCGAGAGCACCTTCGATGAACCCATCATCACCGCGGATTGATGATGTGTCGCTGCAGAGGATCCGAACCCATCTCCTACGGCTGGACCAATGGGGTGAACCCACCGGGGCCGGATACGCGAGCCGGCAAAATAATCGATGACATTCGGCAGGAATAGCTGACGCGGGACAGCACTGCTTCGCTCAACGGCCGTTACGTTACGCCGGCCAGTTCCCCATTTTATCTGCCACGTGGTTCGCGTGAAGCGATTCATAGAACCTCACTGATGTCTACCAGCGTATCCGGAGCCAGGACTTGGCCATTAGCGGAAGCCGTTCCGAAAGTTTGACGATGGCAGACTTCTATCCAAAGTCTGCCATCATGCTAGCAACGGGGCAAAAAGCTCGGGATCCCATGGGTAGGCATAGACCCGTGCCCGCCCATCCTCAAATGATTGCGGCGTTTTCATCAAACCTGCACCAGGTTTGCCATTCACCTTGCTCACTACCAACGCGGTGAGCGGCGGCAATCCCGCCATCAACAAATGGACGGCGATTGGGTCCAGATACCTACCAACAAGCCGTGCGTTTGAGACCTGGATCGCCGCGGCCATCTCTTCGTAGGTGATGGTATCCCCGCGTTGTGCGAGTTCGACCAAAACCTGATAAACGGTTACGAGCTTTTCAGCTTTTGTAAGTTCGGCCATGCGACCTCCCTGAGCCCTCTACAACCAGACCGGTGTCATGAACGTCGTCCTGCTGCACAATGCATATCCCTGAGGCCGCCTGTTGGTCAAGTTGCGATCCACGGCCGCTGATATTTGGTCCAGGATCAATTTCCTCACTTCCTGCGAAGGTCAGCAGAATACCTGGGTGAGATACACCGCCCGGTACCCGCGCCAATTGCCGAATGAAGCGCCTATTCCCGTACGATCGTACTGCGCACCCAGCAGATTGGTTCGGTGCCCTGGGCTGTTCATCCAGCCCTGAACGGCTTCGGCGGCAGTCCGGTCCAAGTTATCCAAGGTTGTCTCAATGGCGATGTTCTCAGCAACACCATAGTGGCTACCTTTCCAGCAACTGTAACCGGCTCGGTCGATGCGATCCGAAGGTCCCAACCCCTCCGGCGTAT
>MPNC01000040.1 GCA_002238825.1 SAR202 cluster bacterium bin87
GGACTGGCTACAGCGATGATGTTCACTCTATGCGCGGTCAATGAGATCAAGCAACTGGCGTTTTTCTCCTTTTTCGCCATCGCGCTGCTCACCGGCCCGGCGACCGGGTTGGCAGTCTGTTGGTCACGCGGCTGGGTCCAGAAACTGAAAGGCGTGGCAGTTGGGTCCGCCGTGGGGGCGTTGGCGGTGGTGGCCTTGGCCTTTATGGTTGACGCCACGGGCAGGGACCTGACGCCAGTGTCCGGCGAACTCCTCCGGTATACAATTCCCTGCGGGCCACCGGACTTGTCCGGTAATGTCACCCCGGGTTGGGCCATGCTGTACGCAGTGAAGGTGGCGGCGATCATTCTGACCACGAAATTCGCCACTACCTCCCTGATGTCCCTCAGCTCGGTGGCTATGCAGCTCGGGATGCGGTTTAAACGGAACCCGCGCCAGCGGCCCGGTCCGGATTGAACCTCCGGACCAGCACTGCCCGTACGTCGCCCGCAAAGCGGACTTTTCAGGCAGATTCCGGATTTTTCGGGCAAGGCCCCAGCGTTGGGAGTCAAGGGAGGGGAAGTCGGGCCGACGGTATTCACCGTAATGCTGACATTCTGAGTGCCAGGGCAACTCACTCGACGTAATGACCCTTGAGCGAATCAACGAGGGTATCAATACCTTGGCAAGCTAGGCATGCAGGTCATTGTATAATCGAATCACAGATGCACTTTACGAGGAGTGGTTCTTGGACAACGCTACGATTGCGAAAACCACTTACGTGGACGACAAAATCGTCAGGACATTGATACTGTCCGACGGACGATTTCAGGTCCGCACGTACCTGGGAACCCAAGACCCCGAGGGCAAGGAGGTGGAGACCTGCAGCCTTGCCGCTGACGCAAACAGGGTGCACGATGAAGCCGTCAGGGTCTGGAGCGACGTTCCCCCCGCGACCTAACGACCCTCCCCCGAGTTGGCTCTGCTGAATGCCGGCGTAGGGCCCACCCACGACTTCCGGGCGCGCTGCTGATTCTGCAACGAGCAGAAGGTCCACGTCTGACGAAGGTTGCACCGCACCATGAACTTGGAGGAAACCGTGACCGAGCCAGACCATGGTCATGCCTACAAAGAAACCGTCCAGCTAGGGGATGAGGAAATCACGATCGAATACAGTACCATTGATTTGGACGATGTCGATTGGGGACGGATGGCCTTGGTAATCTCTGGTGCGAACTACCACGCTCAACTTGCCGCCGTGCGAAAGTTCCTGTCGTCGCAAAAGCAAGTTGAGGCCCAACTGAAAGAAGATCTAAGACGAGCGGAACAGCGTGTCAAAGCTGCTAGTGGTGACCTGTACGACTGGCTCAACGAGGATCTGATTGAGCGCTGGGAGAGTTCGGTCTACGAGGACGCCACGCGAAGCATAGCGGCCTCTGTGATGCTTGCACCCCTCCCCTGGTCGAGTCTCTGTTTCAAAGACTGGCCCTAGAAACACACAGAGAATGGTCAGGAGCTTACGCATACACGCAGTAAGGGCTAACTTCTTCGACTTGCTTGCCGTCAGCAAGCGTTGGTAAAACGGTTGGATCACCGGGTTGCAACGAGTGGCTGCCAAAGTGCCCATGTACAGCACGGTACGAACTCGTGGCCTCCCACCCCAGACCGTCCGCCGTCCCCGGTGAGGACCACTGTCCCTACAGGGGGGTTCGTGGCCCGCCTGTTCGTGGGCCTTGGTGATCGCGCTATTCGCCAGGCGCATGGTCGGGTCGAATCCGGTAGGGGGCAGGATCGTACGCTAAGCCTGAATCCACCGAAGGGATGTCGCGGAACTGGTCAGACCGGTGATGGGAGACGTTTGAAAGCTGCGTCGAGGTTCCTGGTCCCAACGGACCGGGTTGGGCGAGGGTTGGGGTGGGGCGAGGAGCGCCCGCAGGTGCGGTGTAGGGCGAGATCGGCAGCCAGCTTGCATCAGGAGACACTCAGGGACCGACCTGGCGCGAATCCGCCAGGCGGTTGGGTAGTGCGGCGGACGGGACTAACGCCATCAGGAGGGGAGGGGCAAGGCGCGCAATCGAGCCAGGGCACTGCTGAACTGGTTTTGCCAGGGCCAGCCTCTGGGGAGATGCAGGGTGAGGCACCGGGCCTTGTGGGTGAGTCGTCCGGCCAGGGAGAAGAAGCGTCGCCGAAGGGTCTTGGTGGTTACCAGTTGCTCGCCCAGACCGATGCGTGTGGTCCAGCGGGGTCAGATTGTGGGCCATGATCTGTACGGCCAGCCAGGCGGCGTTGGCGGGGAAACGGCCGGAGGGGAGATGGTTGAGCCCCACGCCGTACTTGAGGTCGCGGATGGCGTTCTCGATCTCGGCGTGGCGGCGGTGGTCGGCCTCGAGGTCCCGGGTGTCGCCCTCACGATCGGTGATGAAGGCGTGATAGCTGTAGTTGGCGAAGAGGGCAAGTTGGGAGCCGGGCGTGGGCTTCACCCTCCGGACGATGAGACGCACCGGCACAGCGTCGGGCTCATTCTGGAAGGGCGTGTAGGTTGTCTCGGCCACGTCGGCGGCGCCTTCCATCCAGTACGGAATGGGCGCCCACTCCTCCTCGGACATGGCCTCGATGATATTGCGCAGGCTCTGATGCTGTCGGACGGTGATGGAGAAGCGGACCTTCGCCTTGCGGCAGGCGGCGACGATGGCGTGGGTGTAGAAGCCGCTATCGGCCCGCACGGTGAGTTGACCCGTGGCTCCGGCGTAGCGCACTCGGCTCACCGTCTCCGCCAGGAAGTGGGCGGCGCCCCGGGCCGTGTTGGACCGGCCCTGGCGCAGCCGTGCCATCAGCACGTCGCCGGTGCCCGCAGCGATGGCGAGTAAGGGATGATATCCCCGCTGGCCAGCGTAGTTGTGGCGCTGCGCGCCTTCCTTGGCGAGCCCATAGGTCTCGCAGATGGTGGAATCCAGGTCGATGGTCAACGGTCCACAGCCGGGTCCCGCCCCAGCAGACCAGGCCCGGACCAGCGTCTCCCGGCTTACCCGATCCAGCTGGCGGACATGACCCCACCGGAAACTCCGCAGGAAGGTGCCCAGCGTGGACGGCGCTTTCACCACACAGCCGATGGCGACACCCGTCCTGCCGGTGCGCAGCGCGTCGGTGTCGTCGATGCAGTCTCCCCCAGCCAGGGCCGACGCCACCAACGTCAGCAGCTTGTCTCCCGCATTCGCCCGACCCGGCGCATCTCCCAGGTCAACATGGCGGTCCACCAGTTCGCCCAATCCCAGGTGGTGCGCCAAGGTGCCCGGCAGCAGCAGTCCAGCATTGGACACCAGGCGGTGATCGTCGAAGGCGACGTGGATGCGGTCAGGATCGTTGCGTGGTAGCATCCGATGGGTGCTCCTCGTTTCAGGGTGGTTTTCGTTGTCAAAAACCATTATCCCCGCAGCAGGAAGTACTTTCTTATCGCCTGTCTACGCCGACAAACTCATCCCTTCGGTGGATTGGGGCTAAGCCACGAACGAGACAGGGTGACCGTTACCATCGCCCAGCGCGAGGTCCGGCGGAGTTTACGAGAATCAGACGCGGGGAAGGCCGTGGAAACAGCAGTGAGACAACTGCTGGACCCACGCTAGCATGGATGGCAGCTCAGAGAGGACCCGTATAAATCTGGACGTGGATCACATCAGCCCACAACGCGTTGCCCTCCTGACTTCGTGAGTGAGAAATAACGGCGTGGCGCTGACCAAACATTGGCGGTTCTTCCGTGCAAAAATTGCTGAAAGATAGCCGATTTTGGATCGGCGTAGGTATTTCCGCACTGGGGGTCGTCAGCATCGCGCTGGTGATCTCGTTCTGGGATTCGTTGACTTCCGGCAGTTCGGAAACGATATCGCGCAGCGAAACGATCCGGAATCTTGCCCTCATCATCGGCGGATTTTTGGCCTTCGTTTTTGCTTTGTGGAGAGCGCGGGTAGCCGGGTACCAGGCGGATGCAGCTCGTGGTCAAGTCGAAACCGCTCGGCAGGGTTTGCTGAACGAACGGTATCAACGAGGAGCGGAGATGCTCGGGAGCGGTGTACTAGCTGTGCGTTTGGGCGGCATTTATGCGCTGCAGCAATTGGCATCACAACACGCGGAGACGTATCACGTTCAGATCATGAGATTGTTCTGCGCCTTCATAAGAAACCCGCCCAAAGACGATCTGCTAGACAAGGGGACGTACTTTGAAGGAGAGTGGCATTCTCCTGTGGTACGTGAAGACGTCCAAGCCGCCATCACTGCCATCGGTACGCGTAATGTCGACCACATCCGTCTAGAGACCGAGAGTGGGTTTGTATTGGACCTCCGCCGAGCGAGATTGAAGTTAGCGCACCTTCAGCACCATCGATTGGACCGGGCAAATCTGTCGTCCGCTGATTTCCACCAAGCGAACTTAGAAGGAGTCTCGCTGGAAAATGCCAGCCTTGACAGGGCTGATTTGTCCAGCTCCAACCTGACCTCCGCTAATCTCCGAGGATCCAGCTGCAGTCATGTAATCGCCCACAAGGCCACGGCTGTGGAAAGCAACCTTAAAGGGGCGAACCTGGAGGGTTCCTTGTGGTCTCATGCCAACTTAGAGGGTTCCTCACTGTCATCCGCTATTCTGAAGGGCGTGGATTTGACAGGGGCAAAGCTGGCCGGGGCGGATGTGTCATGCGCAGCTTTCGGAGTGGGATCGAGGCGTTTCGACGATTATCAGCTGGGAATGATGTATACGCGCCAACTTTATACGTCTCTGACCCAAGCACAGTTGAATGAGGCGGTCGTTTCCGGCGGTCGGCCTCCCCGAATTCCAATCGGGACCAAGGACTCTCAAACTGATGCACAATTGGTCTGGCAAATTGTATGCGGCCATTGATTTCCCGAAGTGTGCCCTAGTCGAACCAGACGATGGAACAGCAAGAAAGGCCCGCGGTTTCGATACACCATTTCGTGCGCACAAGACTTGTTACGTAAACCACACCGTGCGGGGGACCTCCTAGCCGGCGCGGTTGCGTTTTTCGTCACCCCAGTCTGCTGGAGATTGATTGTCGGATTCGCACGTTGCATTAACCTCATTTCGTCGCACTTGCTGGTGGACCGCCGTGTCCGGTCAACGGATTTCGTTATCCTGTGGCTGATGACCAGCTCTGACCGTTCCAAGCCCTTGTTGATACCGATTCCGACACGGAATGGACCAGTCCACGACGACGGCCAGACTTCATAGAGCTGGGTACCCTCCGAATGGGCGGGCCAATTCCGCCGCAAGCGCGCGGTTCAACTCAGGGAACAAGATGCACAGCGTTTCCGTCGTGGCGGTGCTGAGGGCTCCGACCTCGAGACGGACGCGGCGGCCGGCGGCAAGCGGGCCTCCCGGTAGCCGACATGCCATACCGTATGCATGGTCGTATGCGGTCGTGCCTGGCCGTACGTTGATCCCGTATGCAGGTTGGATGTGAAACGAGAACGCCACGGCGACGCCCTCCTCGAGGTTGTTGGTGTTGCCAGCCACCGGGTTGAGCAGATGCACGGTCTCGTGCGCCATTTCAAACACCGCCTCTGCCCAATCGGTTTCAGCAGTCCTACTCAATTCGACGAAGGCACCATTCAGGTTGGGCGTGTTTCTGAGATTGGGGCCGTGATCGGTGAACTGGGGTTGGTACACCTTTCTGGATTGATCCCTGTGGCCCAAAAGGGATTCTGCTAGGGTGAGGAGTTCCAGTTGAAACGCCCACAACGCCGCCGGATCATCGAGTGGGTTGGTCGCCGGAAATCGCACTGAGAGGGTCCTCCGCGGGCTTCTGCGGCGGTTTCGGTGAGCGTGTTGCTGTCCACCGTAGCCACGCCGCTCAGCTCAATGTACCATCTGCATCGGGTCGGGCTTCAAGTACTCACGCCGGCAGTAAAACACGGCTGACGGTGCCGGCGCTGATGTGCCGGCCGCTGACCAACTGACGCGACACCATCGCAAATACCTCGAAAGGAACGCCATGCCAGTCACCAGCCAGGAACTGCAATCCAAACTCTGGCAGGCCGCCGACATCCTGCGGGGCCAGATCAACTCCACCGATTACAAGAACTACATCTTCTCGATGCTGTTCCTGAAGCGGCTGTCGGATCGGTTCGACGAGGAGGTGGCGATCGCCGTGGCTGCGGGCGTGCCCCGGGCCGCCGCCGTAGCCGACCCCGACGAGCACCAGTTCGCGGTGCCGGAGAGCGCACATTGGAATCAGATCGTCAAGGCGACCATGAATCTGGGTGAAGCGCTGAACATCGCCAGCCACGAGATCGAGTACGCCAACGCCGGGCGCATCGACGGCGTGCTCACCGGCACCAACTGGAACGACGAGTCCAAGCTGGGCAGCCCCGCCAACCGCGAGCGCATCATCCGCAGCCTGCTGACCCACTTCAACGACCTGGACCTGCGGGATGACAATTTCGCCGCTGACGGAGGCGGCACCGGCAACGTGCTGGGCGACGCCTACGAGTACCTCATCTACCAGTTCGCCGATGATGCTGGCAAAAAGGGCGGCGAGTTCTACACGCCGCGCTCTGTGGTCCGGCTCATTGTTGAGCTGTTGCAACCGAAGGAGGGCATGCGCATCTGCGACCCCACCTTTGGGTCAGGTGGCATGCTCATCCTGGCTGCCGATTACGTGCAGGAACGTGGCGGGAATCGACAGAACCTGGTCCTGGAAGGTCAGGAAAGGAACCTGGATACCCTGGCCATTGGCAAGCTCAACATGCTGCTCCACGGCCTGGCGTCGGCGCGGTTGGTAGCGGGCGACGTCATCGCCGAACCCGCCCTGGTGGATCCGCAGGGCCGTCTGAACTCCTACGACCGCGTCATCGCCAACCCGCCCTTCAGCATGAAGAACTGGGGGCACGATTTCGCTCCGGCCGATCCCCATCACCGCTTCGACCGGTACGACGCGATACCGCCCCGGACCCGCGGCGACCTGGCTTTCCTGCTGCACATGCTGGGGGTGACCAACGCCGGTGGCATGGTGGGCGTGGTGATGCCCCACGGCGTGCTGTTCCGTGGCGGCGCCGAGGGCAAGATACGCAAGGGCATCGTGGACGCCGATCTTTTCGAGGCCATCATCGGCCTTGCGCCCAACCTGTTCTTCGGCGCGGCCATCCCGGTGTCGATCTGCGTGCTGAACAAGAACAAACCGGCGGAGCGACGCGGCAAGGTGCTGTTCGTGGATGCCGCCCAGGATGGTTACTACCGTCCCGGCAAAGCCCAGAACTTCCTGGACCGGGAACACATCGACAGCATCGTCAGTGCGTTCCAGGGCCACGCGGACGTTGAACGGTTCGCCCGAGTGGCCGACCTCGAGGAGATCGCGGGCAACGACTACAACCTGAACATCAGCCGGTACGTGGACACGACGGAACCGGTGGAGGTGATGAGCGTGGAGGACGCGCTGGCCCAGTTGCGTGAGGCGGAGCGTCGCCGCGACGAGGCGGTGGCTCGCATGGACGAACTGCTCGCGGGAATGGGGTACACACGGTAGAAATCCGATCCCCGTCCTCACCTCGGTGACCATGGTCATGACCACTGTATAATGGGTTCGGGGTAGCCCCACCCATCCCATCGGAGCGTTGACCATGACCACCCGCAACGGCGACACCGGCCAGAGCCGGACGATGAAAGCATCCGAGTTCAAGGCCAAGTGCCTGGGGCTGATGGACGAGGTGGCCGATCACGGCGGCGAGATCGTCATCACCAAGAACGGCAAGCCCGTGGCCAGGCTGACCGCCTACCACGAGCGGCCCAAGTCCCTGTTCGGCATCGACAAGGGGCGGCTGAAAATCACGGGCGACATCATCTCGCCCGTCGACGTTGAGTGGGAAGCCCAGTCCGACCCTGACCGAGTGCTCAACCCGTGATCCTGCTGGACACCCACGCCGCCCTGTGGCTGAGGGCCGGCGACGCCAGGCTTGGTCCGGTGGCTCGCGCCGAGATTGAGCGGGCCTGGCAGGCAGAGGAAGTCGCGGTGTCAGCGATGTCCTTCTGGGAAATGGCGATGCTTCGGGAGAAGGGACGCATCGAATACCCTGACGAAGTGAGCCGGTGGCGGCTGGAACAGTTGGGCCAGGGTCTGATCGAGATCCCCGTGGACGGCGAGACCGGCATCCGCGCCAACGCCCTCGCCGATTTCCACGCCGACCCGGCCGACCGCATCATCGTCGCCACCGCCATGAACGGCCACCAACTGGTGACCGCGGACCGCCGCATCCTGGACTGGTCCGGCGGCTTGCGCTGCGTGGATGCCGCGCGATGAACACCGAGCGCAAAATAGTCGATGCCGAACTGCCTGAGGGTTGGCGGATGGTGCGGTTAGACGCTGTGGCTGAGGCCATCATGGGTCAATCTCCGCCCGGCAGCACCGTGATCGAACTGGATGACGATTCTGATGCCACGACCGGGTTGCCTTTCATTCAGGGAAACGCTGAGTTCGGCCGCATGTTCCCAACACCATCAAAATGGTGCGTGAAGCCCCTAAAGGTAGCTGAAACTGACGATGTGCTGTTCAGCGTGCGTGCCCCTGTGGGTGATGTAAATCGGGCTGATCGATCTCTGGGTATAGGCAGGGGAGTAGCCGCAATCAGGTTCACTGGTGCCGAACCAGATTTTGGATGGCATGCGATAACCCATTCCAGGAACAGGTTTGAACGCCTCGCCCAAGGTAGTACATTTGAAGCAATCGGGGGGCCCGAGATCCGAGCGCTTCCGATCCTCCTTCCGCCCCTGCCCGAGCAGCGCGCCATCGCCGACGTGCTGGACTCCATTGACGAGGCCATCGAGCGCACCGAGGCGGTCATCGCCGCCACCGAGACCCTGCGCGACTCGCTGCTCCACGAACTGCTCACCCGCGGCGTCCCCGGCTGTCACACCGAGTGGAAGGACGTGCCCGGCATCGGCACCATCCCCGCCGACTGGGAGGTGGTACGGTTGGACAGGGTGGCGACTGTGGAGCGCGGCAAGTTCGCCCATAGGCCGCGCAACGAGCCTCGATTTTATGGCGGCGATATACCGTTCATTCAAACTAGCGACGTTGTGCGTTCGGTCGGAGTGGTCAGAAGCCACTCCCAAACACTCAACCAACTGGGATTGTCGATCAGTAGGTTGTTCCCTGCTGGTACCGTGGTCATTACCATTGCCGCTAACATAGGTGAGACCGCGATCACTGGTTATCCGGTGGCGTTTCCGGACAGTCTGGTCGGCATCACGCCTACCGATATTGACGGCCGTTTTCTGGAATACTACCTGCGCACCCAAAAAGCCACGCTTGAACGATTTGCTCCCGAGAGCGCGCAGAAGAATATCAACCTCGAAGATCTGCGCCCGATGTTGGTGCCGGTCCCAAGCTTGGATGAGCAAACGATGATCGTCGAAAACCTGGATGCTGTCCAAAACGACATAGATTCCCAGCAGGTACTCCTCGCCGACACGCAGACGTTCAAAGTTTCTGCGGCCCAGGAATTATTGTCCGGTCGGGAGGCAGCATGGAAAGTGCGGTGAGGCGTGATGGACCAGCACAAAATGGTAGCGGAAACGCTATACCGCGGCCGTCCCGCTCCGTTAGTCGTCATATAGCGCGAGTGTCAGGGAGGCACTAATGCGCGCCGGAGTGGCTCCGCCTTAGACGCAAATGTTAGGACCGATATCCCAATTCCAATGCCGCAAATCCAACGCCAGAGGCCGAAATGTTCTATCACGTCATTATCTGGAGAGAACCAAGCGGTGAGCTCGTACATCGAGCGCCAAATCTTGGATGGTCGGTCATCGCAGATCGTGTGTTGCCGTCATATGACCTCGGCAATTCGATCACACTAGGTGGTAGAACGATCGAACCTTGGGATATCGGTGGAATGAAGATCTTGGAGACCGAAGACCGAGTTAACCCCATGGCACCGGCGTTGGATGACGATTATTTGCGTCTAACGGGATTCACATACAGTGATTCCGAGCACGACATTACTGACGAATGGATAGTCGGACCGCCCGGACACTTGGCGGAGCGATCCAAAGGCGGCGAGAATGAACCTCAATCGTGGCCCCAGATCTTCGATGCCTTGATAAAAGAATCAAGGATCAGATCTGCAAGTCGGCAACTCTTTGCCGATGGGCATTACCAGAACGCGGTTGAAGATGCGTTCAAGGCATTGGATGAAGCGGTGGCGCACAAGTCCGGGGTTGTCGATTCTGGTACTAACCTAATGCGCAAAGCGTTTCATAGAGAATCACCCGTGCTTGCCTTAACCCAACTCCAAACAGAATCGGACCGAGGGATCCAAGAAGGGTACGGGCACTTGTTCGCGGGTTCTATGCTGGCAATCCGAAATCCTCGAACACATGGGTTGTCCGTAGATCATCCTGATGAAGCTATGGAACTGATTGCGTGGGCCCACCACTTGATGAGGAAACTTCAGGCCGCAACCAAAACTGAAACGGACCTACCGGACATTTCGGAATGACCACACCCAACAAGCTCAACGAGTTCAACCACGCCGAGGATCCGGCCCGCCGGCTGCTGGAGCAATTGGGCTGGACCTATGTGCCGTCGGAGACGGTGGGAGCGGAGCGCACCAACGAGCGAGATGTGCTGCTCAAGGACCGGCTGCGGACGGCGCTGCTGCGGCTCAACGACGGACTGACCGGAGCACAGGCCGAGCGGGTCATCCACGACCTGGAGCGGGTTGACGGCCTCGGGATGGAGCGCAACCGCCTGGTCCACGAATACCTGACCTACGGGATGCCCCTGACCGTGGACGGGCCGGACGGCAGGGACACCCGCACCGTCCGGTTCTTCGACTTCGACGATCCCGAGGGCGGCGGCAACGAGTTCGTGGTAACCACGCAGTTCCGCGTGCTGCGCGGCAACGAGAAGGGCGACCTCAACGACGACCAGCGCGTGGTAATCCCCGACTTGGTGCTGTTCGTCAACGGCATCCCGCTGGTGGTGATGGAGGCCAAGTCGCCCACGCTGATGGACGTGTGGAAGACCCAGGCCGTCCGCCAGCTGCGCCGCTACCAGGAGGCCGAACCCCAGTGGTCGGGCGCCGGCGCGCCGGCGTTGTTCCACTACAACCTGCTGTGCGTGGCCCACTGCGGGG
Source organism: SAR202 cluster bacterium bin87 (assembly GCA_002238825.1). Taxonomy (GTDB): domain Bacteria; phylum Chloroflexota; class Dehalococcoidia; order Lucifugimonadales; family UBA3495; genus Bin87. Next base: position 11,113 of record MPNC01000040.1, read on the forward strand.
CCGCCGCCGCGTTCTCGTCCCTCTACGCGCCGGAGAACGTGTACTCCGAGTGGAAGTCGGTGTTCCCCTACACAGAGCAGGAGGTCCGCGACCGGTTCGGTGAGGAACCCCAGGGCCAGGCGCAGCTCATCGTGGGCCTGCTGTCGCCGGCGACGCTGCTGGACATCCTGCGGGACTACGTGATCTATGAACTCGACAGCGGCAAGCTGATCAAAAAGCTGCCGCGCTACCAGCAGTACCGGGCGGTTTCGGCGGCGATGAAGCTGTTGACCGAGGGCAAGCGTCCGGAGGAACGCGGCGGCGTGGTGTGGCACACCCAGGGTTCGGGCAAGTCGCTGACTATGCTGTGGCTGGCCACCAAGTTGCGCCGCGAGCCGGCGTTGAACAACCCGACCATCGTGGTGTTGACCGACCGGAAGCAGTTGGATGACCAGATCTCCCGCACCTTCGAGCGCTGCGGCTTCCCCGTTCCTGAGCAGGCCGCCAGCGGCAGCGACCTGCGCCGTCTGCTGACCTCCAGCACCGGCCGCACCGTGATGACCACCATCCAGAAGTTCGAGGAGGTCCTGGCTGCGCCCGATGGCGAACTGGACACGCTCAACCCCGCCGACAACATCATCGTCATGGTCGACGAGGCCCACCGCACCCAGTATGGTCTGCTGGGCGCCACGCTCTCGAAGGCGCTGCCCAACGCCGTGCTGGTGGGGTTCACCGGAACGCCCATCGACAAGAACTTCCGGTTCAGCACCATGCGCCGCTTCGGCCCGCTGATCGACGCCTACACCATCCGCCAGTCGGTGGAAGACAAGGCGACGGTGGAGATCAGGTACGAGGCGAGGCTGCCCGACCTGGCCATCCAGGGGGCGGACACGCTGGACAAGCTGTTCGACACTCTCTTCAGCGAGGAGACGGACGAGCAGAAGGAGCAGATCAAGAGGCGGTACGCCAACCGCGATGCGGTCGCCGGAGCCGAGCGACGCATCCAGATGATCGCGCTGGACATTGCCGACCACTTCAAGACCCGGGTGCGGCCCAACGGGTTCAAGGCCCAGGTGGTGGCGCCCAGCCGGCTGGCAGCGATGCGGTACGCCAGGCACCTGAACGATTTCCACGTTCGCGCGTACCCCATCATCACCACCACGCCCAACGACGGCATCGAGTTCAAGGAAGCGATGGGGCTCAACCAGGACCAGGTCACCAACGACTTCAAGAACCCCGACGGCGAGCCGGATGTGCTGGTCGTGGTGGACATGCTGCTCACCGGCTTCGACGCGCCGGTGGAGCAGGTGCTGTACCTGGACCGGGGATTGCAGGAACATGGGCTGCTGCAGGCGGTGGCCCGGGTCAACCGCCCCTTCACCCACGAGCATGACGGCGCGTCCACCGAGAAGGGCTACGGCCTGGTGGTGGACTATTACGGCGTGTCCCGCAACCTGGAGGCCGCCCTCCAAATCTTCGACGTGCCCGACGTGATGGGCGCGATGCGGGAATGGGACCAGGACCCGACGACAGCGCTGGAGGCGGCAGTGGTCGCGGCGGAAGCCCACTTCAAGGGTCGCGATCTGGATGACGTGTGGGACTGCATCGCCGGGTTCGCCCCCGACGCCAGCACCGAGGGCAACTTCAAGGCAGACCTGTACGAACGGTTCAACGCCGATTACCGCGAGTTCTCCAGCCTCATGGACCGGGCCATTCCCAACCCGAAAGCCCTGCCGTACGTAGGAAGGTTTGCGCGCCTTACCCAGATCCGCGCCTACGCCCGGGCCCACTTCCTTCAGGAGGACGCCCGGCTGAACTGGACCGACATCAGCGCCAAGATCAAGAAGTTGATCGACGAGCGCATCGACGCCAACGTGCGGGAGCTGATGCAGCCGGTCTCAGTGCTGGACCAGGACTTCGACCAGAAGATAGCTGCCCTGCCCCACGACGAGGCCAGGGCGTCGGTGATGGAGCACACCATCCGTGCGTGCATCAACGAAAAGCTTGCCGACAACCCGGTGTTCTACGGCAAGTTGTCCGAGCAGCTGGAACGGATCATCCAGGACCTGCGCAACAAGGTGATTGACGCCGCTGAAGCGGCCAAGCTCCAGGCTGCTCTGAAAGCCCAGATCGACTCCGAGGAAGACATTGCCGCCGAACTGGGTCTGTCGTCCGAATCCTTCGCCATCTACGAAATCATCGGCCAGGGCGGAACGTCCATGATCTCCGAGGGAGCCCGGGCGGAATACCACGTCCGCATGGACGAGGAACAAAAGGAAGCCACCGAAAGGGTGGAAACCGCTCTGACGCAGCATCGGAACGTGGTGGACTGGCAGACCAACCATGATGTCCAGCGGCTCATGCGCCGCGACATCAAGCGCGTGCTGAGGGACGGCGAGAAGTACACCGAAGACGAACTCGATGATCTGGCCAACCGCATCGTCGATGCGTTCCGCAGCCGGAGCGGCCGATGATGGAACGGGACAGCATCCGTTTCGGCGACACCACCATCGAGTACCAGGTCCGCCGCAGCGAACGGCGCAAGAAGACCGTCCACGTCACCATTGACGGCGGCGGTGTCCAGGTTGCCGCGCCGATGGACACTCCGGCCGGTGACTTGCAAACCCTGGTGCGTCATCGCGCGCCGTGGATCCTCAACCACGCCACCGGCGGACTGCTGGCCGTTGCGCCCAAGCGTTTCGTCAGCGGGGAGACGCTGCCCTACCTTGGGCGCAACGTGCGTATGGCGTTCGAGACCACCGACGTGCGAAAACCAGAGGTTCGTTTCGATCACTGGCGGTTCAACATCAAGGTGCCGAAGGAACTCCCTGAAGAGCAGCGTTACGAGCGCATTCGCAAAGCCATCATCGCGTGGTATCGCGTACGAGCGGCGGCACGATTGCCAGCCAGCGTGAAGCAGTGGCTGCCACGTTTCGGTGGTGGCGAACCGCCGGGAGTATTGATTCGCGACCAGCGTCAGCGATGGGGAAGTTGCGCGCCGGACGGCACGCTGCGTTTCAACTGGCGCGTCGTGATGCTTGAACCCGCCCTAGTGGATTACGTCATCGTCCACGAGCTAGCTCACCTTACGATCCGCAACCACTCGGACGACTACTGGAAATTGGTCGTGCGGATCGTGCCGGATGCACAGGAACGGCGGCGGAGGTTGACGGAGGCGGGCCGCGATTTGCCTTTATGAGTGGCCCATCCTCTCGAGGGCGACCAAAGGGAACGCTGCACCGGCCGCGGAGGTGAACCGGCAAAACTTATCGGCGACAATTCGGCAAGAATGGTTGACGCGGGACACCGGGTTCCGCCTTCGTCGTCCTTCTCAGGTTAGACCACCATGGTGAGTATCGGCGACCCTGCGACGGAATCCGTTGGCATCACCGATTGCCATCTGTCGACAGTAGGCCCTTTGGTTGTGACCTTGCCGGTGTCGGGATCGGCTTTCGCCGTGTGCCTTACTCCCCTGATTAATTGGGCAAGTGCGACGTAACCGTGGAAGCGACTCGCCGCTTCAAAGTTCGTTCTACCCTGACATTTCTTCGAATCGTGTTGAGGCCGCCGTTTCCAATTCATGGAATCGACGTACGGTCATAAGCGCAATCTCATGCGCGGTGCGCGACAAGTCAGGTGCCCCAATCGCGCCCGCGACACCCGCGGATGCCGAAGCATATGCCACCTTGTACATTTGCGCCAAATCAGCGGCGTGTGCTCGTATTTCGTCGTCAGTGGGTAAATCAGCAGGCACAATGTCATCTCCATTCATATCAGTGTTATCGTTCCTCTTACGCCTGAACTCCATCATTGCGGCACGAAGAGCATCTATCGAAACTGTCGACCATGGATGGCCATATACCCTCTTTGCGACGGCAGCATGCGCTTCGCGTTGGTATCGGCCGTCGGGAGCGCGATAGCCGGTGCTGGGCAGACCCGTGCGTCGAAGGACTACCAATGCGGTGATCGGGGGGAGGTTCAACTCCTGACAGGCATCTTGCAATTCGTGCAGAGGAGAATCAAGATTGCGGTACCACCAATCGACAGCTCGTCCCAAGTCGCCATAAGTGACGACATGCTTCTCGCTCGCACATACCTTTAGATGCTCAAAGACTGCTTCCGTTTTGTGATGCAGTGTCATATCAAGATCGCCACCCTTTAAATGTTGACTCGAAAACGATTCATTCCCGTATCTTCTCATGAGTAGGTCGCCGTAACGTCCCCATAATGCCTAGCGAAACCCGCCCCGCGCCTGCCGGTGTTCGGCCCCGCTGCTTGACCTTGCGCAGGTAGCGAGTACAGCCGTTGTCGCTGTACGATGTCGAATTCCATGACCATCCCGTTGTCGCTCAATCATACCCAGAACCCCGTGCAGTATCCTGTCAGTAACGCTTTGATTAAGGGTAAAAATTGGGAGGCGGCGGTCGGCTATCCTCGCAGTAATCGGGTGCCGCATCTTTGATATCTTGCCGCCTATGAATTTGTCAACAAGCCGTAGACGGAACCTCACGTATTCAACCATGTATTGCGGGTCGATTCCGGTAGGGGGCAGAATCGTACGCTAAGGTCGCTATCGGCGCTTTGGCCACCGGTATTCCCCGGTGAGCAGGATGTGGGCTCACCCAAGGGGCGAGATGTGGGCCAGGGGCTCGGGCTCGACGGTCAGACCGGCGTGTTCCCGCTGTCTGACCGCTTCGCCAAGCTGGGCGGTATTCCAGTAAATGACGATGGCGGGAGCTGGTTGAGCCCGGCTATGCGGTAGTGCTGGCACTCGCTCGAGTGGTCGCGGATTTCGCCTGGGCGTCCGATACGGAGCGCGTTCTTGAGCGCGTGATGAGCCTCGCCCTTGTTCAGACCGGTGTTGGCTACGCGCTGTCCGTAAGGGGATCGTCTATGGCACACTTGATCGAGGCCACTCCCCTTAGCCCCAATCCACCGAAAGGGTGAGTGTGGCGTCGTGGTGAGGGGATGAGAAAGTGCTCCCGGCTTCGGGGATAATGGTTTTTGATACAGAAAACCAACCCGCAACAAGGAGCACCCAACGGATGCTACCACGCGAGCGCCCCGACCGCATCCAAATCGCCTTTGACGATCACCGCCTGGTGGCCAATGCCGTATTGTTGCTGCCGGTCACTCTGGCCCATCATCTGGGTCTGGGTGAGTTGGTGGACAACTACGTTGACCTGGGAGACGCGCCGGGTCGGGCGAATGCAGGGGATAAGCTGCTGACCCTGGTGGCATCGGCGCTGGCCGGAGGCGACTGCATCGACGATGCCGATGCGCTGCGGGCTGGGGGAACCGAGCAGGCGCTGGGCTGTACCGTGAAGGCGCCATCCACGTTGGGAACCTTCCTGAGGAGTTTCCGATGGGGCCACGTGCGGCAACTGGATCGGGTGAGCCGGGAGTCGCTGGCCAGAGCCTGGGCCGCTGGTGCGGGACCGGGCGATGATCCGTTGACCATCGACCTTGATTCTACCGGCTGCGAGACTTACGGTCTTGCCAAGGAGGGCGCACAGCGCCACAACTATGCCGGCCAGCGGGGCTATCACCCGCTGTTCGCCGTCGCCGCGGGCACCGGAGAGGTGCTGATGGCCCGCCTGCGCAAGGGACGGGCCAACGGCCCGGGGCGCCGCCCACTTCCTGCGGCAGACGGTGAGCCGAGTGCGCTATGCCGGCGCCACGGGTCAACTCACCGTGCGCCAGCACCAGAGCGTGCACAACATCATCGAGGCCATACCCCAGGCAGAGTGGACGCCCATACCTTACTGGATGGAGGGCGCTGCCGATGTGGCCGAGACAACCTACGTTCCTTTCCAGCATGAGCCCGATGCCGTGGCGGCGCGTCTCATTGTACGGAGGGTGAAGCCCACTCCCGGCTCCCAACTTGCGCTGTTTACCAACTACAGCTATCACGCCTTCATCACTGACCGAGCGGGCGACACCCTGGGTCTGGAGGCCGACCATCGCCGCCACGCCGATATCGAGAACGCCATCCGCGACCCCGCATCAAGTGCGGGGCAGGCTCTCAAGTACGGGGTGGGGCTCGACCATCTCCCCTCAGGACGCTTTCCCGCCA
>MPNC01000041.1 GCA_002238825.1 SAR202 cluster bacterium bin87
CTATTGCTCGCCTGACGGCGACGTAGCCGGATATACCGGCTGAGGCTGATAAGACTGCTCGCATTGGGGGATTACGGAATCCGTCAGCGATGGCTCCCGATTTCCCCTACTTGAACAATCCTACTATTACTTGCGCCATACTCTGATCATCATGATTATCAAAATTGTCGCCAGGGCAACCCAAGCTAAGATGGATAAGGTTACGATGATGGCTCCGGTTATCGCCAGCGCGACGTTGTCCAGAATCTGGATGGCGCTGACCGACAGGATCGCGCCTATGACCGTTACCAACGCGATCACAAATAGAGCGCGGTTGATGCGCTTGGTTTGCTCCAGTGCGTACGTTGGAGATTGGCGCTTATCTGACGTGTTGGTGACGGCGTCAGTCGCCTCTCGTGGCCGAAGGTGTGGCTTCTTGCGATGCTGGTTAAATCTGGGCATCTCGGCACACGCAACCCTGGTTTCGCACAGCGCCCGGGCGGTCGGAGTCTCGGCGGGACAGCCTGGCTCGTCTTTTCGCTCGAGCGGTTCGTGTGTATCCTGTGAACAGGGTCATGGTATACCAGTTTGAGGATCCTTATAGTGGACCGGAGGTAAGAATGGCGGATTCGCTGGCGAACGTATTGTGGGTTGTGTTGCTGGTGGCAGGTCTGCTTGGCCTGTTTGCAGCGTTGGGAATGCTTTATTTCACCTCGGGCAATCGCGCAAATCGGTGGGCTGACTCGGAGTAGTCCGGCTTGGGATTTGAGCAGACAGTGCCGTTATGCTGAACGATCTGCGTACCGTTGGTTGGGTTGGTCTTGCTGTAGCCATCATCGCCGTAGGAGTTGCCATCTTACTCCACCTTCAGGACATGGAGGAACTTGCCCTGACCCCGGCGCAGAAAAGCCTTCTGCAGATTGGGGATTTCATGGCCAAAGGTGGCGCCGGTATTCTAATAGGCTACTATGGGGCTACCCGGGGTAGCGGAAGCAGGACTCCCCCGAGCTAAAAATCTGACGGGTAGCCGTCGTAGGGCTGATGGCTGCTGCCAACGGAGTCTCTGGTTGAGTAGGATTGTTCAAGTAGGGATGTAGGTGACGGTACTCGACGTGCCAGTTGTGATAGATGCCACTATTTGACCGTCGACGCTTGGTGGCTCTGCTGTGCCGGCGACGCGTGTCGGATGGTCCACCTCGGGTTGCGAGCTATGCGTCGACACTGGCTGATTTGCGCGCTGATCTCTGGCTTCGTCCCGTGTATTGCGACTCTGGTGCCGCCGCTCTTGATGACTGCCCTGCCGGTGTATTGCTGCGCGTGGTGTTCCAGCGTCACCGTGTCGCCGGTGCTGATCAGATGGGCGCCATGGCGCTGGTGGTGGCCGGCATGGCCGGGGGCGGGGTTGCGGCGGCGGCGCAGGCGTTTCGGCAATCGTTGGTGCTCGCGGAAGGGCCGGCCAATGGGCGTGCCGTGGCGGTCAACGTTGGCCTTCTGCTTGGAGCGGCCGTTGTTCGGGCGGAGCACCAAAATCCTGCTGGGCAGGCTAACGATGGCGCTGAAGTCCTGGCCTTGCAGGGCTGCGTCGTAGCAGTGGTTTTTGGGCATGTTCAGTTGGCGGCGTTTCCAGGACACCGATGCTGCGTTGGCTGACGAGATGGGCCGGCCGAGGGTCCAGAGGTCGCGCACGATGGCAGGCAACGCTGTGTTGATATGCGCTGCGGAAGCGAGGTCGGAACGTTGCAGCCGGTCGAGTATCCTCGTGAGCAGCTCGGGCCGGTCGGCTAGGAACTCCTCGATGGGCCGGTTGGCTTTGGCGAGGTTGCAGTCTCGGCAGCAGGTGACGAGGTTGTCCACCCGGTCCGAGCCGATGGCCCGTGGCCTGATGTGGTCCAGTTCCAGACGAACGTTCCTGCGTCGGCAATAGACACAACGGCCTTGGTCGCGGTTGAAGATGTAGGCGCGCACTTGCCAGCCGAAGAGTGTGCCGCGCTGGTACTCGACGCCGCGGATGTCGGGGTTGTTCATCAGTTGTGTGTCGAATTTGTAGCGCTCGATGCTGAACCGGCTGACGGGATAGATGCGGCACATGGTGCTGACCACGCGCATGGCGTCCAAATGAATGGAGTCGACGCTGGGCGGGAGTGTGCCGGGTTCGCGGCGACGGTTGTTGAAGCGCGGCGCCCGGTGGCGGAGCCGGCCTCTGCGGGACCGCCGGTGCTGGCTCCTGCCCGTCATGGTGGACTTGATGGCTTTGGCGCGGTGTCGCAGCTCCACCAGGGCCAGCACGGTGCGTTGACCGTTGTCGTCGTCCTGCACGACGGCGAAGCCGCTGATGTCGGAGCCGGCGTCCACGTTGAGCGATGTGTCTTGCACCTCACACTGGGCGCGGGAGCGGTCCAGCAGGCGGATGCCGAAGATGCCGCGGACGTGGTGCGGTGCGGCGCGTCCGTTGCGCAGCAGTTTGCGGGCCCGGGCCGGGTGGCAGGGCATCAGGGGCTCATAGTCGGATGAGTAGACGGGAGTGGGCTGGTAGTTAGTGTAGTGCATGACCGTAAGGTCAACTCCTTTCGGGTGTGAAGCATCCTCGCCAATGTCTGCGTCAGGCGTTGGCCGTTCCGGGAACGGCCGGGCTTTCGGCGCTTGCCTTTCGGCTGGCTCGTCCTTGGGCCTTACAGTTGTCCTCGGTCAGCGGTTGCTGACTGCGGTCCTGCTCCCTTGCGGGAGTAGGGTCCGGGACTGGATGAACATCCCGGAGTGCTATGGCTGGCCTGACGGCGACGTAGCCTCGTGTAGAGACTGAGGCTGATAGGACTGCTCGTGCAGGGAATTACGGAATCCGTCATGGACGGTGCTCGTTTCTCCCTACTTGAACAAACCTACTGGTTGAGCAGGTGGCATTATCCGTTCGCGGGCGACGGTGTAGGGCCGATAATGCCTGGGGCCTGTCTTGACCGCTTTCTCCTTCGCGGCGCAACTGTTCTTCCAATTGTTGGACCCGCGCTTCCGCATGTTGGCGCAGTTGCCGTTCATGCCCCGGCCTCGCCATTGGCTAACCGCGCTTCCAGTTCCCGTATGCGGGCATCGGCCCGTTGGCGTTCTTCCTCGCGCAGTTGTCGTTCCGTGTCGGCGCGCTGTCGCTCGGCATCAGCCCGTTGGCGCTCCGTTTCCTGATTGGGGATGTAGTCCTCGGTGTTGGGGTCGTACCAGTCCAGCCGTCCCTGCCGCCAGCAGAAGTACAGCCCCAGCGTTTCGCTGTATCCCCGTAGTTCTCCGTCGGGTAGTTCGTCCACCACGATGGGGTGGTACTGACCGTCGACCAGACGGTCGCCAGCCAGTCGGGCGCCGTGAAACTCGCCGGTCTCGTCAAAGCGCCAGTATTCCTGTACCCCCAGGCTGGCGTAGAAGTTGGGCTTCACCTCAACGTCAATGTGGGCAGTGTGGCGGGATGCGATTTCCAGCACCAGTTCCGGCGGCTTGCCCTGCAACGACACCACGTAGCCGTTGTTGGCCTCGTACAGCTCCGGGTCGGCGTCGAAGGCTACCAGCAGGTCGGGGTAACGTATGGGACCACCGGGCACGGCGCAGATGTAGCGTTCGCCGGATACGATGGTGATTTCCGGATTGCCCAGATGCGACTCCAGGCGGCCCTGGTTTCCGCCCTTGGCTAGTTGCTTGGAGCTGGTCCTGTCGTCGGGATGCTTCTCCGGAATGTCGGGCAGGCGAAAGGCCGGTGGATTTTGCGGAGCCGTCTGGGTGGTGTGGCGGCTGGTCATGGGTTCCTCCCGTGGGAGCTTGTGGTTGCGCAATTGTGAGTAGTCGGGCGGGCCGGTGTCAACGACATGGACCGCAGCCAAGCAACTCCTGCGCTGCGTTTCTTTTGGTGTTCCATCTTCCGACGGAGTCAGGCCAATCGCCGTCCATTATGACTTTCTCGCCGTGTTGGTCCGCCAGGGTGGTTTCACCCGTCGCGTATGACATCCACGACCCGAACGTCTCGTTTCCCTCACGTTTCTGATCGTCCAGCAGTGCGACGGAGACCACCTCTGTGGCCACACCGAGACCGGAGTAGCGAAATGGCCTCGCACATTCCCTTGCTGTGCGTAGAACGGGCCTCAGCGTGTCAAATTGGGCACGGTGGGCATAGCTGGGCTGGGTTTGGCGGCGATGGTGACGGAACTGGCAGCACCGTAGTTGATGTCGTACGGCAGAGCCGTCGGGCGGCGACCGTCAGGCAGAAAACCGCGGCGAGGCGCCGGAGAGGCCGTCGGAGTCCCTGGGGGTAAAATCTCCACTTGGGGCTGGAGAGGCCGTCCAGGAGGACGAGGTGCGGGAATTTGCTGTTTGGTGGACCTTTTCCCGTCCGTGGCCTGCCGGGGCGTCAAGGGCCGCGAGGCGCGGGAATTCGGGGTGCTGGAGTCGCGCAAGGCGACCGGCCGCCCTATCTTCGGGGACGGCCGGCGTAGTCGTCGACCCACGCTTTGCAGAATGTTGCCAGCGTGCCCAGTTTCGGCCGTAGACGGCCCCCGGGCGCGTTTCCGTTGACTTGAAGGGGTTTGCAAAACGGCGCCGCAGGGTGCCGTAGGAGTGAAAGCGGTGGGCCAAAAACAAAACCGGCTGCCCCGTCGCCGACTGGCGTCGACACTTTCGTTGTGCCAGCGGTTGAGTTTCGTAATGTTCTCAGTACCGCCGCTGGTTGCGACGAGTAAGATGGCGTGGCAATATTCCAGCGGTCCCGTTCCGCTGTAAATTGCGAGGACTTCTGCTATCGAATGATGATTTCCGCAATGCACTCGTCATCGTGACGTGTGTATCTAAACCGCCGGGGGAAGGATGAGCGAAGAGAGAATGTTTCGCCGATATATTGGCATCGACTATTCAGGCGCGGACTGGCCGACGCGGAGCAATAGGGATTTGGCCGTCTGCACCGTGGATGCTGACGGTTGTGCCGTATTTCCGGACTCGCGACGACCGCGCGTGAAGAATTGGGACCGAGGGAATATTGCTACATGGCTGGTCGAACAGTTCTCGGAATCGGATGAACTAACTTTGGTTGGTATTGACCATGGGTTCTCATTCCCAATCGAATACTTCACGAAGTACGGACTACCCTGTGAGCAATGGGGAACCTTTTTGGCCGATTTTAAAGAGCACTGGGGTACCGACGAGAAACGAGTGGTTGACCGGAGGGGAATAAACGAACGGCGCAGCAGAGCTGACGAAACCATGCCTGAGGAAGAACGAATCATCGACCATCGATGGGGAAATCCCGGTTGGATGCGGCTGACGGAAGAACACTCGCCAAGCCGGCCGGCGTCGGTGTTTGATTTCGATGTGATACCTTTTCAAAAACAAGTGGCGACTCAGACGCACGCAGGATTGCCGTGGTTGCTGCACATTCGAGAGCAGTTGCAGTTGCAAAGGAGAGGGTCCCCAGTTCACTTCTGGCCTTTCGACTGTTGGACTGTCCCAAGTGGCCACTCGGCCGTTGTCGAGGTGTACCCGGCGCTCTGGAACGATCTGTTTCCTAACGAAACTGCGCGCCTGCGCGACAAACATCAGCGCGACGCGTACAGCGTCGCGCGGCGGATGTGGGAATTGGATTTGGAAGGGAGACTCAGGGAGTACTTTGATCCTGGCGTACCCGAGGAACAAAAGGTTCAGGCGCGGACTGAGGGTTGGATTTTTGGCGTAAGGTGGTAGCTGGTCCGGCTTGAATTAGCTCCCATAACGGTTTGTTGTCGATGGCCGTGGCCGGGTTTCTCGGCGTGTCACTGTTCGGGGATCATCTCTCGCAGACGACGTCGTCTCGGGCGCTGGGCACCATCCACTTGGAAAAAGAAATTTACGAAACTAAACTCGTGCTTTTTGTGAACGGCGAGAGTGACCGCCGTCAGCAATCCAACGGTACCTTCTCCGTCTGTGTGCAGACCCGTAAAGAGGCTAATCGGTTCGTTGGCGAATCTGACCTAGAGAGCCGGTGGTAGCTGTCCGCCCACAACTGGGGCAGGAAGTGCCGGAAACGAAACCGGCCGCCCCGTGGTCGGTGGCTGGCGTCGGCCGTGGTCGTCGCTTTGCAGAATGTTGCCAGCATGCCCCAGTTTCGGCCGGAAACGGCGCCACAGGTCGCCGTGGGAGTGAAAGCGGTGGGCCGAAAACAAAACCGGCCGCCTCGACAACGGGGTGGCCGGCGTAGTGGTGTGATGGCGCTTGGCTATGGGCTGGCGACTGCGCCAACCGGTGCTCTACGGGCGCGGCTGCGGGTGGCGCGTTTGAAGTTCCGGTTGAAACTCCGTTCCTGTCTTCTCCTCGCGCTGTCGAAACGCCTGGCCAGGCCGGCGATGCGCTTCAACTCCTGCGGGTTGCTGCCGGCGAGAACGTCGGGGTTCGATCTCCTTGCGTGCCGTATGGCGCGTTTCGACGCCCGCTGTCCGTCGGGCAGGTTGACGGGCCTGTCCTGTTGCAGCACTTGAGCGAGTATCTTGCGGGCTTGACGTTTTTTCATGGTCCGGTTTGTTCCGCATATGGTTTTGCCGTAAGTCAGCTACCGGGATTATACAGTTCTCAACACCAAACGGTGCTGCGTCTGCCGATTGCGGCCGCATCTCCGATCTGCGGGTCCAGGAGTGGCCTGCTGGAACTGCGCCTACATCATGAGGATGGTTGCCTGCCGGCCCTGCTGCAGGGCGCTCACCAGGTCGGTGGCGTCGTCGGCAATCATGGCGGTGCGCGCCGCCGCCAGCTTGTGGAAGTTCTGCGGCGTCCACAGCTCCGGGTCGTCGGGAATTTGCTGCTGACGGAGCACGTCTGGCATCTGCGCGGAAATCTTGTGCAGGTATTGGTCCGGCGAGCGGTGGGCTTTGATGCTTTTTGCCGTGGTGGCGCTGACGAGCACGGTATTGGCGAGGCAGTGGTACTGGTCGGGGTCGGGCAGGGTTTCCCAGCCGAAGAGGTGGTGCTCGACCAGGTCGCTGGGGTCGATGTCGCGCAGGGGCCGGCCGGTGATCCAGTCGCGGCACGTGGGCCGCATGCGCAGCGCCTGCACCAGGATATGGTGGGGGCTGGGAGCTCTCGTCGGGTAATCGAACCGGGTCGGTTCCGTGAGGCTGGGTCCGTGGCGTGCGTCGGAGATCTTCCGCAGCTCGAGCCAGGGGTGTTCGGTGTTCAGGGCGTCCAGTTCCTGGTTGACTGAGCTGGCCGACGAGCCGCCTCGGTAGCCGCGCAGCGTGGTGGTCAGCAGGTAGGCCATGGCCTTGGCCTCGTCCTCCGGCGTGGGGAACCGGCCGCCGTGGGTTTGCAGGTAGCGGGCCAGCACGGAGATGGGGGCCACGGTGCGGAAGGTGTTCTTGCTCCTGATGGCCAGCTGCCGTTCCATGGCGGCGCCGATGACGCCGAAGTAATCGTCAGCTTCGGCGAATGCTTTTTTGAGCTGCTCCGTCGACGGGTTGGCGCGGCTCAGGCCGTGGCGTTGCTGTCGGCCGTTCAGCAGGATGCCCACCACCCTGATGATGTTGGACTTGGTGACCACCTTTTGCAGCGGGGTGTCCTGCCACCTTTCGATCATGTCGTGAATGGTTGCGCGGGCCTCGGGCCATTTGGGGGACACCCACATGGTCTCGATGTCGTCCAGGGTGACCTTGCGGCCGTTGTTCTGCATGCGGGCGAAGAGTTCCATGACCTGGTCGAGTTCCATCTCGGGGTCGATGGTGGAGACCATGATCTGCCGTTCAGCGATGTTCTGAATGATGCGGATGTTGCGGACGCATTGCCGCCATTCCTTGCTGGTCCGCCTGGGACGCAGTTCTTCCTCCATGGCTTCGATCTCGGTGGCGTCGTCCCTGATGACGTCGCAGACCGGCATCCACTGGGGACTGTGCTCCATCATCGGGGTGTGGAAGCGGAAGTTGCCGGTGAGGATGTTGACGTGCAGGCCCAGGGGCGGGGTGGGGGCGTTGGGCAGCATGGTGGGCGGCACGGCGTATTCCATGGCGGTGTAGATGCTGAGCAGGCGTTGCTGGCCGTCGACGATGAGCTTGTGGACTTGGCCTTCGGGCGTTTCCTGTTCCCAGAAGGTGAAGAGCCCGATGGGGTGTCCTTTGAACAAGGAGTCCCACAGGGTGGCGATGTGGGATTTGGTCCAGGACCAGTCGCGCTGCCAGTAGTCGCAGTAGGCGGTGCCTTGGCGCATTTCGTCGACGATGTTGCGGATGGTGGTCATGTGTTTCGCTCCTTGCGAATTTGGTTGTGCTCGTGGTGGTCAGGGTCGGGCATTGCCGCGCGGTGGTGGGCGCGGTGATGTTCTTTTTGATAATTGTCTTTGCCGTATGGTGGAACGGTCAGGGCGGTTGATGTCGGCTTGAATTGAGGGGGTATGCAGGGCAGCAAAAAGGCCGCCCAGAAGAGCGGCCCCGCATGTTATTCATCGTCTGGGCCGGACTGGCCCCGTGGTAAGTTCTTTTGCCTTTTGGGCCTCACCAGACTTGCCTCATCGTTCCGGAGCAGCCCCGGGTCGTCTGGCAGTACTGCTGGCGGTGCCCGCAGCAGTACTGCCGTCTGGGTGGTTTCGCCCTGCGCTGTGATCCCGCTGGGTGAACCCGTCCTTGTCTTGCTGGTCCTGACGCCGGTCAGCCAGCGTGCCGTGCGGCAATGCGGCCTTGTCGTTGGCGCGTGCGCATGTTTCGTGGATCTCGAGGCCGTGGCTACTGATTGCCGCCTCGTTGCCGTTCGACTAGAGTCGAATGGACTGCAAAAAGCCCCTCGGAGAATTCCAACGGGGCTTCTGCGGTCATCCCCGCTGGAACCGGGGACTCCCAGAGGCTGAGACAAGCCACTGGCATGATGATAGTGGTTTGCCTTTGGGGTCAAGCATTGCCCCGGGTCAAGGGTGCCCGATTCGGCTTGGTTTCACCTCTTGGGTGCGGTGTGGTCATCGGTCTGCGTTTGGTTGCTCACGCTGGCGTGATTGAAGCCGCCGCCCAGAATGGCGGCGGCTTCATTGGCAAGGTCAACGTGTGGCGTGTTGAGGCTGGGCTTGTGGTTGCTCCCGACGCGGCGATTCTACCGGGTGGCGTCCGGTCGGCTGTACAGTAGCGCCTGCGCGTGGAATGCGAGCAGTTTGCCGACCGCTTCAACGGCTGATGCGGCGGTCTTCTCGAGCCTTTCGGGATCGTCGGCTGCCATGGTGAGATCCATGATCTCCAGGTCGATCTGCTCCATGAACGGCTCTTGGGCTGCCTCTCCATCGGCGGTCAGCATCTTGACTTCCCGCCAGGTGTCGAGCGTGCGGCTCGTGAGTTCACGGACCTTGTCCGGGTCGACTCTGTCGTCCGGGTCGTCCGGAAGGGCTTCGGCCAGCGCGTGGGCCATGGAACGGGCGGTTTCCAGGCTGTCGATGGCGCTGTGCACACCGTGGCCCAGGGCTTCCGACATATCGGCCGTCCGGTAGTTGTGGACATCGTTCTTTTCGATGGTTGCTGTGGTCAAGGTTTGTTCTCCTTGTGGCTTTGCGTTTGGTTGGATTGTTCGTTGACCTTTGCATCTTGATAGCTGTGCACTGGGTTTGGTGTCATGGCGTGACGCGCCGACCAGCCGCCAGCTTCGGGTTGTTTTGGTGGTGCTGTTGGCTCCTGGAAGCGTCTCCCTGTGGGAATGTGCTTAGTTGGTAAGGAAACGGGAGCCCGAAATGCAGCGGGATAAGTCATCGTGGCGTTGCCTGTGTCCGCGGATGCAACGGCGCCCACAAGTGCTCTTCTCGCTGAGAAGACAAGCGCCGGAGACGGCGTTCGTTGATACTGGTGGATTTGGTTTTGGCGGCCGTGGCTACCGATTGCCGCCTCGTTGCCGTTCGGCTAGAGTCGAGCAGGCCGCAAAAAGCCTCGTCGGAGATTCCGACGAGGCCGTTGGGTCATCCCCGCTGCAATCGGGGACTCCCAGAGGCTGTACCAAGCCGTTGCAATGATGTCAACGGGCTGCTTCTGGGGTCAAGCGTAGGCCCGGGTCAAGGCCACCCGGTTTAGCGAGTCTCTCTCGGGAGCGACATCATGATGTCGTGGGTTTTGGCGGCACTTTGCCTCGTCGTCATCGGGACTACCGCCGTGAAACCGGGTGCCCCAAGCTTAGGCGTTGCCGTAGTGGCTGCGGCGCTCCTTGCAGTGCTCTGGGTCGCGGCCTGACGTCTCGACTCGTGCAGGCGTCTGCCGGCGGGGCAGGTTCCTCCAGTGGCGCCTGCCAGAACGCGTCGTGGTGGCGAGCATAAGGAGGGGATCAGGTCCGGCGCCGGCGTCGACACATTGGTGGCCCTGAGGTGGTGGGTGGAAAGTAAAACCCGCCGCTCCGTCGTCTGTGGCAGCAGGCGTCGCCGTTGGTCGGTGACAGTGGGCGGTTCGCGGACGGTGACAGGACCTGCATGGGTAGCCGCTGATGAGTTGCCAAACTCCGCCATAGTGATCCAGTTTCCGCGCTGGAGCCGCTGTGAGGCTCTGTAAACGGTCGGGCGCAGTTTTTCCTGCTGCCCGTAGAACGGCCCCCCTGCGTGGTTCATTGGACGCGGTGGGCGTCGCTGGGTTGGGCCTGGACTCGGTGGTAACGGAGCTGGCCGCCCCGTAGTTGATGTCGGGTGGCGACCGTCAGGCAGAAAGCCGCGCTGGAGCGCCGGGGAGGCCGTCGGGGTTCCTGGAAGTGAACTCTCCACCTGGGGCTGGAGAGGCCGTCCAGGAGTACGAGGCGCGGGAAATCGCGGTGTCCTGGGATCAGTGTCTCAAGTGTGGACGCCGGCCATTTACGACTTCCCTATGGCGCCGTCGAGCGGATTCCTCCGGGGAATGGCATCAAGCCGGTTTCCTAGTTCTGGTCCGTGATGTTACAAAGAACTCCCGTCGGATCGTCGCCAAACTGCCCGACAGGAGTTCGAGGAGGAAGTGCTCATGATTGACCTGTTCCGAACCGGGGCAATGGTTTTCGGTCTGGCCGTGATATTCGCCGTAGCCGGCGTACTTCTCGGACGAGGAGGTAGATAGCCGACAGCATGAGGAGCATGCCGAAGGTCATCGTCCCATAGAGCAGCCAATTGGTGAGGTCATCGAGGCTGCATTCCATTTTTGCCTCCGCAACGTTGGTGCCGCAACAAGGCTACAGGGTCGGAACCCGCCCCGGTACCTTGTCAAGCTGTTACGTAAGATTATCCGATAGCCGGATGAAGGAGCGCCGCTCCCGGGCCGACTTGGAGACTCTCTTGAGCTGGCGCAGGCCGTTGCCGCAGCTGGCGGCCACGACAACGCCACCTTCCACATTGGCAACGTGTACGAGATTCTCTTCGACGACTATTGCTTTGATGTCGCTCCCTGCTGCGCCGTGCTGATGCACTTTCCCGACAACCAGAGGGCGTTGCAGGAAGTCAGCCGTGTGTTGAAACCCGGTGCATGACCGCCGGCTGCTAGATGACATGCGGGAGGTTCTATTCGTCCTTACCGGTTGCCGGCATGAGATGCAGAAGCCTTGGTCACGGGGTGGCATGGGCTTGGCAGCGCCGGAGGTGGCCTGTGGCGTCAAGGGGCGGGCGAGTCTTGGCGACTGGCATCCGGCAAACTCTGACGGTCAGGATTCGGGTGATGCTAAAGAGCGTTATCATTGGTCGCAGTTGTTGCAAGGCGGGGGGCTGACCAGGGCCCCTGGTAAAGCGGAGAACCGGAGGTTTCAGATGGATCCTACGCAGTTGGGCGAACTGTTGCGACGCCATAAAGCGATTTCGGAATGTCAGCGGCTGTTGGTTGAGCGGCTGGGCCAAACCGGCCGGGATTTGGAGATTTTGGGGAAAGCCCTGCGTGAGGTACCTTCTGAAGTGAAGTTGCCCGATTCGAGCTTCCTTGCCTCGGCTAATGGGGCGGAACACAGGGTGCCTCATTCGGCACTGGACGTGGACATTTTGGTGAAACAGTTGAGTGACTTGGAAGACAACGCGACGGCTCTTCGTGAGATTGAGGCGAAACTGATTGAGGAAGGCTTCGGCGGTTACGTTCCGGGAGCCGGAGGGAACTCGGCCCAAGCGGCAACAGGCGGGTGACGGCAGTTGAGCAATTGTGGAGACGGACCAGGGCGACGCTGTTGTGGAGCCGATACCCGGTTGGACGGCCTTTCCGACAGAAGCGGAACGTTTCGGGGATGCTCCAACTTCCGCCGGAAACGGTCCCGGGCGCGCTTTCGCGACCGTGATACGGAAATTGTGCTAATGACGCGAAAACGGCGCCACAGGGCCCCGTTGGGTCGGAAGCAGTGGGCGGAAGCGAAACCGGTCGCCCCGCGATTAGGAGTGACTGCGTTCGCCGCTGGCCGGCGATGGTGGCTCAATATTTTGGGTGTCCAACTAGGCTTTATGAGCTTCGCCCGTTTCCGTCCGACGTGGACTGGACACTAATCGATATTGGTTTCGTCTTCTGGTGGTTCGAGCATTTCGGCCAGTTCCTTTGGGATCTTCACGTTGTATTTCTGGTTGAAATCAGACACGGACCCGAAATCATCGTGAAAACCGAATCCTGGCAGGTACCCGTCGTCGAGCGCATTTTGCAGGAGAATTCTCGCGTCGTCCCATTTGGATTGAGCCAAAAGTACTGTAGCCAAGCTCACATCCGCCATGTTAGCGAAGTCTTCGGACTCTTGGGAGAACAACTGCCTCGCGCGTTCAAGGTCTTCGGTAGCGCGCTCTATTTCCCGCATGTGTAGAAATCCATTGCCACGTTCCATGTGAGCGACTGCGCGATGTCCTGACGGCAACGTGTCGCCTACGGCAATGAACACCGTAAGGTCGTCGATGGCGTCAGCGTAACGGCGCATCTGATTGTAGACTTTTCCTCGCTCGAAACGAGCAAGTACGCCGTACAGAGGCATATCCGCTAACGCATCGAGCCCTTCCAATGCAGTCTTGAAATCTCCCATGCCAGCTGCCATGGAGCTGGCATTCAGTTCAGCGAACGGGCTGCCAAAGCGGTCTTGAAGGCCAATGAAACCAAGCAAGTCGTTGTAAATGGTCTCCAACCTGATGTCGTGCGAGTCGCGAAGGTGTTTGAGTATGACCGGTTTCAGTCGTGCAGGAATGGTCAAAACGTGCTCAACGTCGGACAGCGCAATTACCCCGCGCCCGTCGCTGGGCACCACGAAAATGCTTTTTTGAGCCAAAACCCTGTTCGTGGGTACTCTTGGCACGAAGGTCTCCAGTCGACTTCTGTCTATAACGATGAGACGACCATCCTCATTTTTGTCAGCGTCTGAACCGTCACACGCAAAGAATAAAGCGACATTGTAGTCGGTGGTGAAATCGACAAGATTGACTGCACCACCGTTGTGCCGCAGTGTAGCCAGAATCTCGTGTTCGTCGGTTTCGGTTGTGAACTGCTTGGCCTTGTCGAGCATTTCACGCTGTGTCAAGCTCAGGTTCGTCAGAAGGAACGGTTGCAGCGGGTACTTGTTGCTCATGTATCGGTATAGGCTCGATGCAATGTATCTATGGCTTGCCTTTCCCTCTCCGCGGAAAATGAACCGGCCTAGCGATGAAAGCCTGGCCAGGTTGGTAACCAAGCCCAAGGCTTCGTCAAAATAACTCGTCTCGGAAGGAGTGGACATGAGGGTCCTCTTTGTTTGAGCGTTCGCTTGTTGAAAACAGTGGGGTGCATTCATCACACTTCTGGTTGGATTTTATCTGGGTGGTCCCATGACGGCTAGTCTCTGGTACGGGTGGTCGGCGTCATTCGGGCAAGGTGTGGCAGAGTCATTGTGGTTCTCCACGGTCTGGCCGTGCTGTCCTTCATATGCGCAGGCCGCGCTGTGCGCTACGTAGCAGCTGGACATGTCGGGCTGGTCTGTATGTACCCGTGGTAGGTGCAGACGGCTGAGAACAACTTCCAGTCGCCCAAACAGGCGTAGCCCTGTCGGTACTCGATGATGGCATCGGGACAGTGGTCGCCGCTACGTTTCGGGAGTTCGGCTTCGTGGTTCAGTACAGTGACGGGTGGTTGTAAGTTGCGTTCTGTGGGGTCGCGTGGTAGCCGATGGCCTGGCTGTTGGTCGGTTATTGGCGTCGGGCGAATTTCAGGTTGCGGATCACGGTCGTTGCATCGGAAGGTTAATGTTCTTGTTCGCACGAGGTGGGTGTCAGTCAGAATCAGGATTTGCGGGGTTGGGAGGTTTCCGGAGGGATCGATTAAGGCCAACGGCCCTTTTTCGGGTAGGTAAACTTATGCTGCCAGGTAACATACGGACCATAAGGTCGGCGGTGGATGGACCCATCGGGCTGCATCTCCGCTTGACTGAACCAGAATTCGTTCTGGACCGGGGAGACATAGTGCTTAGCGAGGATCACTTCCAGAATATCCTGCTTAGCTTCATCCTCGGTGCGTTCGCCAAATATGATGCCCTTCAGAGCCCTGAGCGGGTACTGCACCGTGTGCCTGCTTGGCTCTGCACTCATGATGCCTCCTAGGTCAAACCGGCAGAACATACGAACTTCTTGCTCTGCTTGCCACGGGAGGTGCTTGGTCAGCAGGTTTTCTCGGCTGGATTCTCTTCGTCGTAACCACGCTTGTTGCCGCCTGTCGTCGTTCATGGGTAGAAATGGGCAAAGCGGGCTGGGAACACCGTTTTCGTCGGAGAAGAGCCGCTCATATTCCAAACCGGTCAGCATCGGGACGTTGGTAAAAAACTCGATCTCAGGTTTGGTCATTTCGTACCGTACTTCGTCGAGTTCGACTTCGGCAGTTTGCTCAGGCGGTTCGAGCCCCTGCAAGGCTTTCCTGTCGAACACCAAGCAGACACCGCGGTGCTGGTCCGCATACGCGGACCACAGATAAGGATTTTCAAAATCCTTGGTGAAGCAGGCTAATCCCCATTCAGACAGGAGTAGTTTCCCCATTGCTTGGACGAATTTTCTCGGAAAGTCACGGAGCGGGTTCGTTTCAAGAAGCGGGTCGGTGCGCCGGAGAGCCGGAGGTGTCAACTTCGATAGCAACGTCTGCAGCTCGAATCCTGAAACGGCTTGTTCGCGTTGATTCAGATCATCGAGGACTTGGTTGTACTGCGCACCGCAAGCTTCCCGAAAACTGGAGGCGTCCGTTTCTGCGCTTTCAAGAAGTCGGTCTAGCAATGATTCTTGCAACAGCCAGTGATAACCTGGCAAGAACACGTACCCGGTATATTTTGAGGCGGCGAGAGACCGCCAGTAGTAGGAGACTAGGTTCGGCCAGAGTATGGCGTCGCCTTGCCATACAACGTTCACGGTGTCTTCGGCGGCATCATTGAGTTGGTCAGGTCTGGCGAGGTAACAGGTCTGTCGATACAGTTCTTTATGGTCGCCGATCAGCGCGTCAACTGACCGAAACCGGTAGATTTCATCTTCGTGTGGTATAGCCCTGAAACTCATGATCCGGGGTGCCTCCGTGAGAATTGTCCACTCGCTGCGTTCATCTGCCGCCCGGCCAAAGCCGCCTGTGCCGGGTCACTCAGCAGCTTGGCCACGGCGACCTCGATGGCTTGGGCGGTGGCGCTGTTGGGCTGCCATTCGTGGCGCAGCAGGCGGCGGGCGGCGCGGGACTGGGCGTCGCCGGCGGGCTTGGACATGATGTCGCTCTGTGCGATCAGTTCGCGGCATTCCTGCTCGGCGGTTGCACCCAGTTCGCTGAGTTGGACGTGGAGCGGGTCGTCCGCGTTGTAGCGCGGTATTGGGAGCTTCCAGCCGTGTTTCTCAAAGTGCCTCGGACCGTATAGACCTTTGGGCATGAACGGTTCCGTGGCTGCGGCTAGGGCTTTGCTGTTGATGAGGGCAAGTACGTAAAGGGTTTCCTCTTCAGAGCAGCAGATCGTCTGGTACAGAGTTCGGTCGACGATGGCGGAATCATCGCGGACGATGGCCGCTGTAGGTTGTCCCGATTGTGTATATGCGACCCTGATGGTTTCGTCTCCGTCGATTGTGTTTCTCAAGTACCCCAGTTGGCTGGTCAGTTTGCTGAGGTGGTTCAGGTTGCGGTACAGGTCTTTGATGACCTGATTTTTGTGGGCTTCGCGGAACATCTCGGCAGCGTTGTTCCATCGGCGCTGCATCGTGGAGTGGAGTTCCCCTACTTCCAGACGGCAGGCGTCATGTTTGTCGTCTGCGCAATCGTTGTGGTTCAACGGAACCGTCATGGTTGGGCGGTGTATCGGCAAAGCCGCTTTCAACGGGTCCAGAGCTAGGTAAGGAGCGATTGACTCCCCGAGGTACACGTCGAACAGGTGGTCGTTGTGGACAACGCCTTCCAAGTGGTTGAGCAGTCCCTCGTAGTTGACCTTGTCTTGGCTTCCGACACGTGGCTTGACGTTGGTGGTGTTGGCCGCCGGGAGCATTGCCGTGTGGGGCACTGTTTCAATGAAGAACAGTCGACGGTCGGTGATCGTCGGTCCTTGGCTGGATAGGCTAGCGTATGGAGACTTGTACTTTCCGTCGTCGTGGTGGAGGGCTTCGCTTTTTCTGGTGATGCCTTCGTAGTCCTTTTCCCAGTTGCCACGCCACATTTGGACGGTCGCTGGAGCAAGGGCAGTCCCTTGGCCTACCCCGATGTAACGAGAGAACACAACGCTGGCCGGCATGGGGAAGAATTCGGGTATGACGTTGTCCAGATCCCAAGGTTCCTGTTCTCTGAGATCCAGGCCGATGACGGGCGCGTTGCGTCCGGCCTTCTGCCTGTAGGTTCCGCTCCGCCACTTTAGGTGTTGACCGGTGCGTAGTGCACTGTGAGGCATGACCATGCCGACCTTGGTGCCAGGTCGGGCGTACAGTTCAGCGCAGCGGGTGTAGAACAGCGTGGCGATGTCTTGGTGGGGAGCGAGTTTTCCGCCGGCCCAGATCTGGTAGCGCTTCTCGCTCATGCTGCGCAATTCTTCGCGGATGATGTCCGCACTCTGGCCGTAGGTGAGCCATGGCGGATTGCCGATGATTCGGTCTACCTTCGCTTCGGAAATTACCGCTGGACGGATCATGTTGCGTATGTAGTACGCCCAGACGTGGTTGCGGTCAGCGGCGTGGAGTGCTTGCATCGTGGCTGCGACGGCTTGGATGCTCTGGCGACACGCGTCGCTCATCTCGTAGGCGTCCGCGATGTGGTCGGTGTCTCGGCCTTCGTCGATGGCGGTCGCCAGTTCGGAGATCAACCGGTCAAT
>MPNC01000042.1 GCA_002238825.1 SAR202 cluster bacterium bin87
CCCGGGTGGGCCACGTCTTCGTGGGGGACCGCGACGACGGCGGGGAGTTCACCGATGAGGACCAGGAGACCCTGGCGATGTTCGCCGCCCAGGCGGCGCTGGTCATCGCCAACGCCGGCGCCCACCGGGAGGAGCGCCGCGCCCGCTCCGACCTCGAAACCCTGGTCAACACCTCGCCGGTGGGCGTGGTGGTGTTTGACGCCGAGACCGGAATGCCCGTGTCCTTCAACCGGGAGGCCATGCGCATCGTGGACAGCCTGCGGGAGGCGGGCCAGCCGGCGGAGGACCTGCTGGACGTGATCACCTGCGTGCGGGGCGACGGCAGCGCGGTCTCCCTCCGGGAGCTGCCCCTGGCCGAGCTGTTCAGTTCGGGGGAGACGGTGCGGGCCGAGGAGATCACGCTCAGGGTCCCCGACGGGCGCAGCGTCAGCGCCCTGCTGAACGCCACCCCCATCCGCTCGGAGGACGGCAGGGTGGCGTCCTTTGTGGTCACCCTGCAGGACCTGGCGCCCCTGGCGGAGCAGGAGCGGCTGCGGGCCGAGTTCCTGGCCATGGTCAGCCACGAACTCCGGATGCCCCTGGCCGCGGTGAAGGGCTCCATCACCACCCTCCTGGAGGGAGCGGGAGACCTGGACCCGGCGGAGACGGCCCAGTTTCACCGCATCATCCGGGACCAGTCCGACCAGATGCGCTTCCTCATCGCCGACCTCCTGGACGTGGCCCGCATCGAGACCGGCTCCCTGCCGGTGGACCCGGAGCCCGTGGAGGCGCGCGCGCTGGTGGAGGACGCGGTGAGCCGGTTCCTGGCCGGCGACGACCGCAACCCGCTGGAGGTGGATCTGGCGGATGACCTGCCCATGGTCATGGCCGACCGGCGGCGCATCGTCCAGGTGCTGGGCAACCTGCTCTCGAACGCCGCCGGGTACTCCCCCGAGGGATCGCCCATCGTGGTGAGCGCGGAGCGCGACGGGGTGCACCTGGCCGTGTCGGTCACCGACCGGGGCCGGGGCATACCGGCGGAGCTGCTGCCGGAGTTGTTCCGGAAGTTTTCCCGGGCGCATGACCCAGACGCCGCATCAGGCGTCCCCGCATCCGGCCAGGGCTCGGGAGTGCAGGGCTCGGGAGTGCCGGGGTCGGGGCTGGGTCTGGCCATCTGCAGGGGGATTGTTGAGGCCCACGGGGGCCGCATCCGGGCCGAGAGCGACGGGCCGGGCCTCGGCGCCCGGTTCACCTTCACCCTGCCGCTGGCCGAGGGCGTCGCCCCCGCCGCGCCTCCGCCGTCATTCCCCGCGCGCGCCAGGCGAACGACCCGGGAACGGGTGCGGGTGCTGGCGGTGGACGACGACCCCCAGGCGCTGCGCTACGTCCGGGACGTGCTCACCCGGGCGGGGTACGCCCCCATCGTCACCGGCGACCCCGCCGACGTGCCCCGCCTCATGGCCGAGGAGAAGCCCCACCTCGCCCTCCTGGACCTGGTGCTGCCGGGCACCGACGGCATCCAGCTGATGCACGACATCCTCAGGATTGACGACCTGCCGGTGATCTTCCTGTCGGTGTACGGCCAGGACGAGACCGTGGCCCGGGCCTTCGACATGGGGGCCGCCGACTACGTGGTCAAGCCCTTCTCGCCCACCGAACTCACCGCGCGGATCCGGGCGGCGCTGCGGAAGCGGCTGGAGCCCGCTGTGGGCGAGCCGTCGGGGCCCTTTGCCGTCGGCGGGCTGAGCATCGACTTCGCCCGGCGCCAGGTGGCCGTGGACGGCGCGCCGGTGGAGCTGACGCCCACGGAGTACGCGGTGCTCTACGAGCTGGCGGTGAACGCGCCTCGGGTGCTGACCCACCAGGTCCTGCTCCAGCGGGTGTGGGGTCCCGAGCGCGTCGGCGAGTCCTGGCTGCTGCGCAACATCGTGAGACGGCTCCGCCGCAAGCTGGGCGACGACGCCGACAACCCCAGGTACGTCCTCACTGAGCCCAGGGTCGGCTATTGCCTGGCCAGCGACGACGGGGACGAAGGCGTATAGGCGCGCGCACGGCTCCGCCAGGAGCGACAAATCGCCCAGGCTCCGACCGCTGCGCTGGCGGTGGGCAGCAGGACGTACCCGAGGAGGTCTGCGAAACTCTCTTGGAGCCAGAACGAAAGGCAAACCCAGGCTATGGCAACCGCTACTCCCAGGATGCCGCCACCCAGTCCCGCGGCGAGCCCCTTCTGCCAGGTGATGCCGGCCATTTTCCATCCGCAAAGCCAGGCCGTGAGCAGCGCGGGCACGAGCGTGAGCGCCAGCAGAAAGAGCGAGTAGTGGAAGATCACGAAGAAAAGGGATTCCAACATGGAGACCTCCTGCATTCTCAGCGTTCGCGCCGGGTCTCAAAGGCGTTGTCTACGAAACTTCTGTTGCCCACGCACGACCGCATGATGAACTTCAGTGTCATCGCCGGCAGGGGTTCGGCGTCAGGGTGCATATCAGCCAGCCCTGCGACAAGCGCCTTCCGCCAGGTCATGCCCGCCATTCTCCAGCCGCAGGCCAGGCCGACGACGATGGTGGTGACGAAGGTGAGCAGCAACAGCAGCCACTACGGGAAGATGAGCAGGGCAAAGTAGGTTCTCATCCGATTGACTGCTTCCGTGACACCGAGTTCGTCGGCCGTGCCGCGGGAGCAAACGGTATCACATGCGCCAGTCGTTGCCCGACAGGGTCCGAATGTCAACGCTCGTTTTCTGTACATCGGGGCGTGAACCGGGGAGTCAATTGCCCGGCCGCCGTGGAATGGCCTAATTCCAGGCGAAGACGCCCCCAGGCGCGTTGTCGCGGCCTTGAGGCGCAATGTCTCTTCGGAATTGGAAAAGGCGCCACAGATTGTCATTGGGGCAACAGCTATGGCCCCGTAACGAAACCGGCCGCCTCATAGTCGGGCGGCCGGCTTTTCTCCCGGTTTCTGGATCGTCTGACCGAGCCGCCTACTTGAACATTCCTATCGTTCAGAGGGGACCGGTTCTCGTTGTGGTCCGCACCGGGTGCAGCTGATGACATGCAGTGGTGTCCGGTCAGAACTGGAGGTTGCTATGGCATTTCGCGTCAGCGTTGAACTTGAGGTTCATGTTCAACTCCTTCCGAATATGGCGGTGATAATACGCTGCAGGACACCGGGTTGACGGCGAATATTGTGGTCGTACCCACACGTGTAGCGGCTGCAGCGGTGATGCTGCGTAGTGTGCAACATGGTGAATCCTCCCGGTTCAGAGTGTCCTGGTTCTGATAGTCAACGCGATTTGTCCGAGGGGTCGACTCCTTGCTCTGTGTGAAATGCGTACGGGACCTTCCGGTTGACGTGAGTTACCAATTGCCTGGCCGGCTCGGCACGTCGCTTGCTTGGACTGGCCAATGGCTGATAATTATTATCATGCCAGTCGATACAGAATGTGTCAATATGCTTTCCGTTCAACTCGACCGCATCGGTGAACAAAGACCATGCACATGGGTCAGATCTGAGTTGCTATTGACACCGTCGCCTGCGACGGCGGATGCGGCGGCGCCTCCGGGCGCCGTCCCCACCGGCCGGCGCAAAGGCGCAGGTGGGGGCGTTTCGTGATACCGATGGATGATGATGCTCGCCCGATTGAAAGGAAAAATGGCGTTCAGCGCCATTGTCGTCACTTTGCGTCTGAGAAGCGCGGTGGCGGTGGCGGCTGTTTGCCTTTCGATTTGGCTGATTGCCTGTGCTTCCGGCGTGCCGCCACCGGAGGCGTGCGCGGACGATGACCGGGAGCTCAGGCTCGGCTTCTACGCGTACTTTGCCCCGGTCAGCCACAGCGCGGACGGGGAGGAGGGTTCTCCAGGCTTCGATGTCCACCAGGGGTACGAAGCCGACCTGCTGACCGCGCTGGAAGCCATGGACGGCGTGCGGGTGTCCTTCTCGCGGCGAGGCATCGGCAGCTGGGACGACATCTGGCTGGCCTCGGTGGGTCCCGAGTTCGACGTCATCGGCGGCGGAATAACGGTCCTGGGCTCCCGTACCCGCGACGCTCAGGGTAGGGAAGCGGTGGTCTTCACGTCGGGTCACATCGCTTTTCGGCAGTCGCTGCTGGTGAGGGCCGAGGATGAGAGCCGCTTCACGGACTACAACGACGTGACGTCGGACGTGCAGGTCGGCGCGTTGGCCGGCACTACCGGAGAAGCGCGCCTGCTGGAGCTGACGGGCCTGACCAATTCGAACGGCGCGCTTGTTGCGGGCGCGATCATCGAAACGCCGCGTGGCGAGGTGGTCGCGGACGGCGCCTCGAACTACCGCATCACCGCCGCCGGTGCGTCGGAGAACCTGGCGGGAAGACGTCGCATCAGGCCATCTGCGGACAACATGCCCGAGGTCGTATATTTCGGTAATCAGCTGGGCGAAACGGAGCTACTCGCCGCGCTGTCCGACGGCAGGATTGACGCGCTGGCCCGGGGCGAGGTCGGCAATCGGGAAGCCGAGCATGCCTCTGGAGATGCTTTCGTGGTGGCGCTGCTTGATGACGCTGTCGAACGCGGCGGCTTCACCTTTGATGTCGCAGATGCCGCGCTCGCTGCCTGTCTCAGCGACCGGATTGACTTCCTGACGGACGAGATGACCGTCGGATACGCCGATTGGCTCCAGGACCCGTCGGTGTTCATGCGCCGCGCCGAAATATGGAACGGTAGGCAGTAGCCAACTGCCGGCGGTTCGGTGTCAGATGCAATTCTTGACCAACCATGACAATCGCTGCCGTATGCCGCGGCTTGGTTGGGTGGCGTCGATGGTCGTGAGGCCGTCTGGCGGCGGTGCCTGCGGTCGCCCGAAAAGTCGGGGTAATTGGCGCGGGGAACGAAACGTGTTGCCGCGTGGTCGGCCGATGTGGCTGTTGGTCGGCGCTCAGCAAAACGCTGCCAGCATGCCCCAGTCTCCGCCGGAAACGCCCCCGGGCGCGTTTTCTCGGCGCCGGAGTGTTTATAACCTTTGGCCGTTGAATGGCAATTTCGGCTGCTCAAGCGACCCGGCGCCGCGTCGGTCGCAGGTCTTACGTCCGTGTCAAGTGGTAACGCGAAGTGATCGCGGCCTTCCTTAGCGGGTTGTGAGTTCCGCTCAGTGAGGTTGTTTCCGGGTCAGGCAAAGTGGGTTTTACCGGCCTATTCGAACCGGCCATCCGTCGGTAAGCGCCGGCATCGAAATGGAAGGTCAGTCGGCGCTTCCTCTGTGGGCCGGGCTTCGAGCCCAGGCCGGGGCGACAAGACTGCTGCGCTGACGCCGTTTCAGGAAGAGGAACAGGGCGAGAGCGACGGTGGCGGCTATGGCCACGGAGATTCCACTGGCCTGGTCACCGGAGATTATGTATTGGATCCACAGCAGTGTGGGGACTACGGCCCCCACGGCGGTCGTCGCCCAGACGATGAGGAAGGCCGGCCCGTGGGCTCTCCCTTCCCAATACGGTTTGGCGGCCAATATCGCCAGCGCCAGCGCCGCCGCGGTGAGGAAGCCGCACAGGACTGCCCCAAACCCATCAGCCCACGGCGCCAGCCCCGGAAAGGCCAGGGCAACCCAGGCCAACGGCAAAGCGGTCGCCGACAGCGCCAGGATGCGCCGCTTGCCGGCGTGGGGCGGCCAACGCATCAAGAGGAACCCGGCGACCGGACCTGCGGTCGCCACGATCACGGTGGCCGCCAGCAGAAGCTCGACGTTCACGTGATCAATGAGCAGCGCCGGTTGATAGAGAAAACGGATTGTGCCAGCTGCGGCGGCGGTCACCGCTATTACGGTCGCGCTCTCCGGCCAGCGGCATTGTGCCAGGATTAACGCGAAGGCAGGGAAGGACGCCAGCAACAGCAGAAGCATCGTCCAGAAAGCCGGAAAGGACCGCAACAGCCCCCTACGGGCGGAAACTGAGAAGTCCGTGGGCGCGTATTCTTGCACGGCGACGCGCTGCCAGCCGCCATGGCTGCTGCCTACCACCACTCCCTGCGAGCCCATGGCGATGATGACGTTGCCGCTGCGGTCGTCGTAGGCGATGCTTTGGGGAGCGGTCGTCACCACGACGAACGTTGCCCGATCCTGCAATATCCGGTTGGCGTCGTCCCGAAGGTACGCGGCGGAGTAAGCAGTTTCGGCGGCGCTGCGGTGTGAGCGAGTGATTTCGGCGCCGTCGATGGTGTAACGTCCGCGGGGCGTGGTCACTACCGAACCTCCCCATGCTACGCGACCTCTCCGGTTCGGGCTTGTCTCCGCAACCGGCTGCCAGTTGAGCCCGCCGTCGGAGCTGTGAAAGCGCTCCAACCCGCCGGTATCCGCCTCGACCAGGAGGGAGCCGTCGGCGCCGGTTCCGACCCGGGTGATGCCGAAATCGAAGGAGCAGGCCAGGGCAGCGACGGCCAGGCTCGCGCACACCGCGCCCAGAACGGGGCGAATACGGCGAAAGTTTGCCAGACACTGGCTCGGCGCGGTGTACATGACGTTCAGAGGCTGGAGCAGATTACCGCAGCCGTCGGTGGCGTGTAAACGCATTGTCTTGCGAATGGGGCCGTTCCAAAACCCAAAGGCGTTTGGAGGCGGCGCACGGCGCGCGCCGACCGGGGCCCGGGTTTTGGTCGGTCCGGCGTACGTATCTGTGTTGGACCCACGTTCGGCGTGACCGCTGCAGTCGTCGCAATGCCCGGAAGGAACAGGCCATAGAATGCGGACATCCGAGGGTCTCGTCGTGCTGACGCTAACTGTGGACCCGGTCGATGCACTCGGTGGCGGCGGTCGCCGCGCAGGCCACGTTGCGGTGAACATCCGAGCCGGGACTGGTCCTGGCGCCCAGGCGCGTCATCTGGTCGATGGCGGCAAGTGCCCGTGGCGCCGGGTGGGTCTGAACTGGTATTGGGGCACTCCAGTGGGGCCGGCGCTGACGCATTGTCTGTCAGGCGCGGGCTCACCATTCCGGCATTTGCACTCTGATTCGCCGGTGGGTGACGCGTTGGCCGCGGAAAGGGCGCGGCTCAGCTTGCAACTCCGGTGTCGGGGATGGAAGAAGGCTCCAGGTCCCGGCGACGGACTACAATCGTGTCACTAATTAGATCATGCAACGCGCTTCGGTCCTTTCGGAGGGCAATCATCAACAGGTCGATGATGTAGAACGTCGATAATGAAATCAGGTAGCGCAAAAATTTCCGGCCCCACCCAGCCGGGGAACCGTCAAGTCGCAAGACGCTCAGTCCAACGGACCGTTTGCCGGGCGAGAGTACCAATATGCAGCATGTTGCAATGATCAAGGCGATTGTGAAAGTGGTGGCAATATCGGATGGCGCGTCTATGATGGCGATGGCGAAAAGCCCGATGAGGAGCGTCATCACAACAATGGCATGGTCAATCAGGTTGGCCGCCAACCGTATTCCGAACCCCGCTGGCGCAATGCCCAGAGCCTGGAACGCATCGCCTCGTGGCGCTCCCGCAGCGACAGACAAGACACGGCTCACCGGAAAGACGATGCCGGAGAAAGCCCCTGCTGCCACCAGCCCAACCGCAATGGGAAAAACCGCCATCCACCACCGCGTCACGATCTGGTCGCTCACGGCTGCCACCATGTTCCCCAGAGACGGAAAGCCAGGTGGCACGCCGACCCCGAGAAATGACAGATAACACTCGATGAAGAGGCCCATCGGGAAGGCCAGACTGAAGCCTACCGGAGCCAGCGCGATCCCACGACACGCGGCAAGCCAAACTGGGCCGGAGGATAATCCATGCTCGCCGACCGTCTCGTGAACCAGGTGTGAGTCGTGCAAGGTTACTGTGTCAGAGGCTGGGTCATCTCTCCAGACAGAGTCGTACAACAGGGCCATCGGCAGCAGCGAAGCAAACACCCCCGCGCACGCGATTGCCAATATCAGAGACGACCCCATTGCCGCGACTACCACCAAGGATGGCAAAAATGAGATGCAGCAGGTGAGGATGGCCAGGCCCCAGAGGGGGATACCAAACAGCGGGCGCGACGTATCCGGGTCCGGAGCAGCGCCTCTAACACTGCGCAACACGACCAACACCCATGCGGCCACAAAGCCTGCCAGGGTTCCCAGGAGGCCGATGTACAGGTACGTCCGGAAACTTGCGACAATTCTGCTCAGCACGTCGCGGCCAAGGTGATCAGTTCCCAGGATGTGGCCCTGGCCGCTCCGCTCACACGACGCCGGAGGGCAGAGCCTCGAGTCAAGGTTCCCCGCATCGGGGTCATGGGGCGACAGGAACGGCGCAAAGATTCCGGTCACCGCCATGACGAGGACAAGCGCCACGCCGGCGATTACGGTTGGTCGCCGGTATATGCCGTTCACGCGTTCAACTCCAACTCGGCTCACTCCGGCAGGTGGAACTTGCAGTACTCCGCGTTTTCGAGGGCGTCTAGCGGGAACTGCAAGCCGTCGGCATTCCGGTAGCGGCACTGGATGCGTGGCTTTTCGTCTACGGCTGGCATGTTGGGTTTCTAACTGTAGGCTCCTGTCTGGCAGACCCCTACAGAGGGCATTGGGCTGTCGAGGTGTAGATCCTGCGGTTGCCTATTTCGGGCGCTGTCTTTTGCGTCCACATGGTCTGGCCTGACTTGCCGACCTTGAGGTCCTCGGGCAGTTGGCCGAATACGGTTGACGTTATATGCGTCGCCGGCGCCTCACGAGAAGAGAGTTTGGCCGCATGGTTGGCGGCACGCCCCACCCAGACCAGATCGTTTGCTGACCGAGGACCGGTTCGGGTGACCAGGAGTTTGCTGTGATCCACACCGCATGCCTGCTTCATTACGAATTGGGAGTTGGGTTTGATTTCCCGTATGGCGGGGTTGATGATCTCCCTCACGGCGTAGCTGATTTTCAGCGCTGTTCGGACGGCCCTGTGTGCGGTCCGACGGCCCGTGTAGACGGCCATGATCCGGTCTCCGTCGTAGGCGGTGATCGTGCCCTGCTCTGATGATATTATTCTGGCTGCGCACGCCAGGTATGTTTTGTACATCTGGGCTGCGAACACCTCCTCATGTTGGTCGACCAGCTTGGTGGACTCGTCGAGGTCGGCGTAAAGAACGGTGGCGTTGATGGTGACGCCGTCGTTGTTGAGGCTCAGGTCGTCGAGGTCTGGTGCCCCTCGCGATGGATTGATGCTCCACTGTTCCCGAAGGACCTGTCTGACTTGTGAGTTGAGGTTGTTCCGCAACGTCATATCGTGTTTCTCTCCCTCATCGTGGGCCGGTTGATTTGATCGCGTTGATCACCTGCCTACAGGCCGCGGCCACTGCCTTGTTGGAATTGGACACCGGTCCGAGAGAGTAGGTTATTGGCGTTATCCCCGCCAGGTCGCTGGGGATTTTGACGTCGGTTTCGGCGGGCTGGATCAGAAACGTTCGTGTCCGGCCCAAAGCGCCTATGAACAACCCGAGTTCGAACACGACGTTGTCGCGGGGTGCTGGAATGGTCGAGTCGCGGCTGGTGATCATGTCGTCGGGCGCCAGTATCAAAGCTGCGAAGTCCAGTCTGCCCAGCTCGTTTTCCAGCGATTCCAGCGTGAAGGTTGAAGGTTGGAAGACGTCGTCAGTCCAGAGGTGGATCTCTATGTTGGCCTGGCTCAAGCCTGCCTTGATCGCCTCCCCGATGGTCAGAGATTCCGCAGAACAACCGATAAACAACACGGGAATGTCGTGGGTGGTTTCGACGAAAGTATCTCGTTGGCGGAGTCGGTCCGCCAGTGACCGGGCTACATTTCTCCAAACCCTTTGATTGGCATTGGCGAGGTCGATGAATGCGGAAGCGGACATACGGGCGATGACGACCTCCTCGCAGGCGGTTAGCGTAGCCGACCTGGACTGGCTCGGATCCAGCGCGGCCATTTCACCCAGATGCTCTCCCCCTCTTCGTTTTGCTACCTCGCGGCCGTGGACTAAGACCGCCACCGAACCCGACAGGATGAAGCAGACGTCGTTCGCGGAATCCCCTTGGTTAGTGATGGTGGAGCCGGGTTTGAATCCCTCAACCGCGCAGAGGTCGCAAAGCGTTGCCGCCAGTTGATGATCACCCGCAACCAGGGACTGGATTTCCAGCGCTTCGATGATGAAACGCTTGCCTTCCGCACCGGTAAATCTTTCGAGCATGAGGTCAAGTGGTTGCCTTGAGGGAGGATGGGGGCGGCAGGTTATGCCATTGTGGCTGCTGAGGCAATAGCACAATGCAGCAAGGGTGGTTGGGATTGGTGTAGCAGATTCTCGGTCACCCAGTGAGATTCTGTGGGCGGATCTGAACACGCTCCGGTTGAAGCCGCCACTGTTCCCGGTGGCGACTTCTCGGCAAGGTCAACGTGTGCTGTTTTGCTGCTTCGCCCGACGCGGCGATGCTACGCGGTAATGCCAGGGCGATTGATCAGGACGCCTGTGAGTGAAATGCGAGAAGTTTGCCGGCCGCCTCGACGGCCGACGCGGCGGTCTTCTCGAGCCTTTCGCGGTCCTGGGCGTCCATGGTGAGGACCATGACATCCAGGTCGCTCTGCTCAGCGAACGGCTCCTCGGCGGCATCTACGCCGTTGGTCAACTTCTTGACCTACCGCCAGGTGTCGACGGTTCGGCGCGTGAGTTCACGGACCTTTTCAGGGTCGGCCATGTCGTCAGGGTCCACGGGAACGGCTCGGCGAGAGCGTGGGCCATGGCCCGCGCGGTTTTGAGGCCGTCGATGGCGCCGTGGACTTCGTGGCCCAGAACGTCAGACATGTCGGCCGTACGGTAGTTGTGGACATCGTTCATTTCGATGGTGGTTGTAATCGTGGCTGTGCTCAAGTTGCTTCTCCTTGTTGGATGGCGCCAGATTGGGTGTGTTCGTTGACCTTGCGGAATAAACCAGCTGTGGCGTCGAGGGGCCTCCCGCCGTTGCATGCCATGGCCCGCTGCTCGATAGGTCGCCCGTTTTGCCGTTCTCTCAGTCCGGTCGGAGGTCGGATTGCCTGCTCGCCGGCCGATTGGTACATTGCAGTTGACGGTGCGGGTCCCTTACGAAACATTCTTTTGGAGACGGGTGTTATGGCGGATGTCGTGATTGGACGGATGGAGCGGGTCAGCCTCCGGTCCGTGTGGACCCATGAGGAACGGAACTTCACGCCATGGCTGCTGGACAATTTGGATCTGCTGAGCGGTGCCCTCGGAATCGAACTACACAGTCCCTCCAGGGAGGTGCCGCTTCGCGGGGCGGGTAGAGCCGACATCGTGGCGTACGTAAGTCGGACGCTGGCGACGAGAAAGCGATGATTGAAAACCAGTTTGGGATGGGTGACGAAGAGCATTTCACCAGATTGCTGGGGTACGCGGAAGCGGCGGACGCCAGTGTGCTGGTTTGGGTGGCCAGCGAGTTCAGCCGGCGGCACGAAAGGTTGGTGAATTGGTTCAATCGGCGAGCCGGCGCCGGCCTGGCGGTTTACTTGGTGGAAGCCAGCGCTTGTCAAATTGGCGATGTCGTTGGTCTGCTCTTGAATGTGCTGGAGGGCCCGGGTCCGGCACTGACCAGGGCAACCTCGGTGACCAGGACCCTCGCCACCAGCCTGGGCGATTTCTACCGGCCACTGGTGGCCCGGTTGCGGGCGTCTGGCGTCCCGACAGTAGGCCGAGGAGGATACCGAGGCCGTTGGCGGTCGTTTCCGACCGGTCATCCAAATGTTCTGTACGCCCTGGGCGTGGATCGGGGCAGGATGTGGATTTTCTGTGGTTTCCTCGGCGTGGAAACGGCGAGGGCTTACCCAAGCCCGGAGGACAGGCGAGACGTGATAAACGCTGCGCTGGCAGAACTGGATGCCGAGGTGGAATGGGATCAGGGGGGTCGGGATCATTGGGTTTCCATAAGCCGCGACCTGTTCGGCGGTGGGGACGCGGATGATGAAGAGAGCCGGGATTGGATGTTCGACAACTTCCTTGGGTTCAGGGGGGCGATGCAACCGTTTCTGGACCGGTGGTTCTCCGGCGACCGTTCGGATGAGCAAACCGACCACGAAGGACTGTCTGCGGAGTAGACATCGCGAACGTAATTGTCGAAGCGTCAGACAACACGAGGTTGGGGGCACGTGAGCGCTGAGCAACTTGACCGCCGGTGGCGGCAAGCGTCTCCGCCATGATGAGCCAGTTCGCGCGGCGCTTCGGCTTGATGGGCGTGACTGTTTGGTCAATTGCGTGTGGGGTGGTGTAATCTCGGCCGGATGCGGCCCCCGGGCGCGTTTTCGGGGCCTTGAGCCGTGATTTGTCCACTAACGCGAAAACGGGGAGCCATTCGGCGCCGATTGCCGAAAAGCGTCGTCGTGAACTCGGCGGTGGCGAGAGCTGCCCAGCCGGTTGCCCTGCGCCAGGCTTGGACCGGTTCGCCGACGTGGGTAGTCCATCCGCAGCACGCTGCTGGCGGTGGGTCATTTGCCGTAGTCTTTCGTTCTATCGTCTTGGTCGTCTCGGCTGCTGCCGTGCCAGCAGATCAAGGTGAGCAGGAGGCTTGTGGCCGTGAAGACGGTCCCGCCGACGATGAGGTGGACGTTCAGCGTGGCGATGCCCTTGACCAGGTGGAACGCGCTGAACGCCGCTGCGAACAGGAACACGGCGAGCAGCAGCGTGGCGCCGGGCGGCATGGACTTCAGCCGGTTCAGCATGCTGGCGGTCGACGTAGTCTTGGCGAGAAGTATGAGCCTTCGCGGGCCGTGCCGCTGGTTGCGATTTCTGGGACAGAATGCCCGTGAAATCGGGGCGGCTTACCTCCCCAAAGTGGAGCGGGTTGCGTTGTCGGTTTTCCTGGTCTGCATCGCTGCGGGGTTCACGGGCGTTTCGCCGTTCGCGTCGGGAAACTCCGGCTGGCGGTCAATGTCCGCCTCAGCGTACGTCATCGGTGCGGAGAGCGGCAGGTTGACCGTCGGCAACGTCCGCCTCATCCGCCTGGGGTTCCTGACCTGAGATCAGTCGCACTGGGTGGGCAGCAGCGGCGCGCGGCCGAGCAGCAGCGGCGCGTGGGATTGGCGCGATGATGACGTCTTTAGGCCAATCGACGAGGTTGGAAAGGTCATGGTGGAACCTGGCAACCGCAACAAATCCTCAGTGGGTTACGGGGGGTCCCAACGGATAGTCCGCCAGTCGTCATCGGTGAAGCCGTGTTCAATGCGCATCTGCAGCAGGTAGTGAGCCTCCGGATTCCACGGGTGCAGGTAGAGCGAGCATTCGCCCTCGTTGGTGCAGTTGGCCTCGCTGGCCCAGGCGTTGCCGTACCATTGCTCTTCTGGCGACGGGATTGCCTCCGGTGGCGTATCTCCCCACGTCCAGCGGAAGAGGAAGAGGAAATTGGGGTGGGCGGAGCGCCAGACATCAAACTGCCAGAGGATACGGCCGCTCTGATCAATCCGCAGGTCGTGCGGTCCCGGACCCTCGGCGGCATGCAGGGGCGTCCGTAAGACGATAACGGACGGAATGCGGTTGTTGTTTCCCAGACTCTGGAGGCGAACTTCGTACGCCTGGCCGGGCCAGAGGTCGCCCAGACGGTACCCCAGGGCATCCTCCCCCAGCCGCACATCCGGCTCAGGACTCCGATGAGGCAGGGTCTCGCCCTGGTCGTCCAGGGCCGTGGCCGTCAGGAGGTACCCGGTCGTCGCGCCGACGAGAGGTGGGTCCCATCTGAGTAGCAGATGGTCCGGCTGGGCTTGCCACCGCACGTTCCGTGGCGCACGTGGAGCCGTTCCCGTCACCATTCCCGCCGATGGCGGTGGCACGTCCAGGATCGTGACCGTGTCGTGGCCGCCCAAGCTGATGGAAAAGCCCGTGCCGCCAATCTCGGACTCGAGGACGGCACGGACCGCAAAGGTAAGGGGCTCGTCCTCCTCCCAGAAGACGTCAGGGATGGGCCGAAACCGGACCGGAATCTGGTGGCTCATCTGGCCGGCGGGGAGAACGAAGTCGCTCCAACGATACATCCAATAGTCTGCCGGTGTCGCGTTCCGGTGGTAGACCGTTGTTTCTATCTCCAGGTCTTCCTCCGGTGCGGCGCCGGCGAGCGTCACCGTCGCCGTGATTGTCCGAGGGCCTGATCCTTCGGCTATCGTCTCCGTGTCCAGCGAGAACTTGAAGTCGACCACAGCCACTCGGAAGGAGACTTGCTCGATCCCGCCCGCTCCGTCCGTGGCTGTAACCGTTACCTGACCGGAGCCCAGGCCACGGGCTGCAAAGACGATGGTATCCGACTCCGGGATGGGGGTTGCCACCACAACCTCGGCAGGTTCCGCCGTAGCCCCGTAGGTGTATTGATTGCCGTCCGGGTCGCCGAAGTACTCGCCGGCGCGGAAGGAGTGGACTGCGCGTTCGGACATCCATTGCGTGCCAATGAGCTGGGACTGTCCGTCTTGAGCCGTAGCCGGAGGGGTGAGGGCAAGCAGAGCGAGCAGGACGACGGGAATGACCAAGCGGACTCTCATGCCTGACCTCCAGGAGCTAAGGTAGTGCCATCCCTCTCGCACTGAGGCTCGCGCAGAGCCGTCTTGCGCTGTTGGGACGGCATTCCGCTCATGGCGGGTCTTCAGGAATGGCTGACGATGGTCTTGTAACTGAAATCAACCATTTTTGCAACGGTTGGTTCGCCACGCGGTGGCCCGCCGACGGTCGCATTTGACAGCTGTCCTGCGTCGATTAGTTTTGCCGGTTCGCCTCTTGTGACTGGCCCCGCCGCTGGGCTGCACCAGTCCGCTATCTGGGGACGTCAAACTCGAGGGTGATGGAGTGGTGGACTGCCTCGCCAATGGCCGCAGTGGTCATAGGGTTGGCGAAGTTTCCTTACGGCCGGCTGCTGACGACGGTGGGCCGGCCGCCGGGGTATTGGTGCGGTTCGGGAGCCTCGGCCAGCTACTCGGTGACGGCCTGCGCCCTGAGGAATACCGATAGCGGCCAACTGCGCGACAGGGTTTGAAACCACCGGTTGAAGTCCGCCACGCTGGATTTATCCCCTGCTGGTCAGGCCAGCTCACTCTGTACCCGTGCTTCTTTCGAGTTTCTGGCACATTCCGGTTACGGCGCTTGGGCAGGCCCAAGGACCCGGTAGCCATTGTTCTCCTCCGTCCGCTCGGCCACCGGCAATATCTCGACCACAACGTTGGCCAGGCCGACCACTTCGCCGTTCTCGTCGAAGCTGTAGCCGTCACCGATTGCGCCGCTCCAGGTTATTCCGTAGAGGCAGCCCCTGAACGCATCGGCGTCCTGGTCGTCGTCGGTCTGGCGCAGACATTCCGCGGTGATGTAGAGGTCGTCGTATGCCGAACCCACGTACCAGGAAAGGGTCAGGTAGTCATAGCGCTCCCGGAATTTTTGCAGCACCCGCTGTCCCTTCTCGTTGGACGGGTCGATGTCGGCCAGGATGGCCTAGACGCCCGTGGCGGCCTCACCCGCAATCTCCAGCGCCGTGGTTCCGGCGCCCACGTCCTCCGTGTAGATGGGGCCCTGGTAACCCAGCTCTCTCAACTGTTTGATGATTGTCCCGCCGGTGAATTCCGACTGCGCGGCCAGGTGAACGGCATCGGGGTTGGCGCTCACCAGCTTGGTCAGATACGTCCGGAAGTCGGCGATGTCCGAGGCGTAACGCTCCGCGGCCACCACTGTGCCGCCCAGCTTCAGGAACTGGTCGACGGAGGTCCGCCGAATGCCCTCGGCGTAGTCAGTGAGCTCCGTGATCGTCGCCAGCGTGCGTACACCGTCGGCCCACATGACGTTGCCGGTTTCAAGGCCCCGCTGCTGGTCGCTCATGGCCGTGCGGAAGATGTAGTCGCCGGCATTGGCGATGTCGGGATTGGTGGCCAGACCGGAGAAGAGGACCACGCCGTCGGCTTCGGCCAGGGGCGCCGCGCCGAGCATGGCGCCGCTGCACGAGGTGCCGAGGATTATCTTGACGCCGTCAACGTCGGTCAGTTTGTTGTAGGACGTGATGGCGTCCTGGGCGGCGCACTTCGAATCCTCCACGACGAGTTCGAGCATACGGCCGTTGATACCGCCGGCGGCGTTGATCTCGTCAACTGCCATCTGCTTGGCCTGGACGGAAACGGTGCCGTAGGTTTCGCCCGGGCCGGTGAGGGATTCCATGACGCCGACCCGAAAAGGCTGGTCAGAAGCCGTCACCGCAACCGTGGGCTGCTCCACCATGGTAGTCGGTTGAGGCGAAGGAACGGGGGGAGCGCCGTCGTTGCCCCCGCAGGCGACGGACGCGAGGACGAACAGCGTCGCGATGGTGAGCGGAACGATCCAGTTCTTTGACAAAACACGCATTAGTCCTCCCGTGGACGGCCAAATGGCAAGATGAGCGATTTATCACCGGTCCGAATGGGCCGCAGGCAATTCTACGAGTTAGTGTTCGCTCAATCATGCAAGCTAGGCTTTACGCAAAATTTAGAAAAAGTATAAAGGCAAGGTAAGCTGGCCTGACCCAAATCTGACTAAAGGTCCAGCCATGCTTACCCTGCCCAATGTCATTGTAGCCGTTCTCCTTCCCTTCGCCACGCTGTTCACCAATCCGACTTGGCAGAAGGCCCAACTGCTGCTGGTGGGCACTATCCTGACCCCGGGCCAACGCACCGTGGCCGCCGCGCTGCGCGTCATGGGACGCAGCGACCAGCGCGACTACGCCCGCTACCACGAGGTGCTCAATCGGGCGGTGTGGTCATCTCGGGAGGCCGCCCGCGTCCTGTTGGTACTGCTGCTCCAACACCTGG
>MPNC01000043.1 GCA_002238825.1 SAR202 cluster bacterium bin87
AACTCTATGGTATACCGCTTCCCGTACATGGCTGCTGCACCTCCCCGCAACTCGAAATTGCAGCCAGCATAGGAACCTCACGCTCGAACCTCCAAGAAGTGCAAGCACTGATTTGATGCGATACTAGACGGAGTTTGCGATGACTACCTGGCAATTGCAGGACGCCAAGATGTCATTTGCCGAGGTCTTTGACTCAGTAAAGTGACAGCCAAGAACCGGTTCAGCGCAGTGGTGGAGGGTTGTCTGGGAGGTAGGCGATTATCATATGACCAGTCGTAACTGGACTGGGATAAGCGCTTCCGTTCGACTGATGGCGTTGCCGTCAGTCCCTCCGTCTACCGCGGACATTCTCCGCGTCGACGGGGCAGTTCTCCCTTCACCCGGGCCGATTTCACCAGCGACGCGCTTGCCGCCAGCCAGAGCCTTCCCGTCCAGGAGCGTTACATCGGGCCCAACCGGCCCTAAGATGAGTTGGTCCGGCAGTTCATCAGCTGCCTCGATCGCCAGGCCCAACAGGTTGAGCGCGGCGTTCTCGTTACGGTCCTGGCGGATACCGCACTCCGGACAGGTCCAGTGCGTCTCCCGCATCAACTCCCCGTTGTGGTAGCCGCAATCGGAGCACAACTTGCTGGAGGGGAAGAACCGGTCCGCCTCCACGATGAGTGTGCCATACCAGTCCGCCTTGTAACGGATCTTCCGCAGCAGGCCGCCGATGGCCGCATCCCGGATGGAACGGGCCTGATGGCGCAACTTGTCCATCCCAGCCACGTTAAGGCTCTCGATGCCCAACACGGCGTACTTGCCCACCAGCAGGCGGCTCAACTGGTGATGAGCGTTCTCCCGCAGGCCGACGATGCGCCGGTGAACGGTGTTGATGCGCCGCTGCGCCTCGTGCCAACCCCGGGAACCGACCGTGCGCCTCGCCAATGCCCGTTGCCATCGGCCAAGTTTCCGCAGATGCTTGCCCAGGGCCCTGGGGTTCTCGTGGTGCACCAACTCACTGTCCACCGCCAGTGGGTTCTGGCCCACGTCCACCGCGCCGAAGACGTGGGTCTTGTCCTCGGCGACGACGGGCGGCTTCCAGTGATTGATGCTGGCGTACCACTGGCCGTCCTGCTTTTTGATCCTCACCTCGTAGGGTATACCCGCGGGCAGTTCGCGCTTGAGCTTCACCGAGCCCAGATAGGGCAACCTGATGCGCCGGTGGCCGTCGTACTGCACCCGGTCCACGCCAGAGGCGGCCAGGAACGAGCCCGTACCGTTGCGGTTCTTCTTCTTGAAACTGGGTTTGGCCGCCCGTAGACCGGCATTGCGCCAGTTCTCGTAGGAATGCCTGAAATCCCGACACGCGCCCTGGGCCACGAACTTGCTCACCTCGGTGGCGTATCCCATCCCGAACTCCGCCGCGTGCTTCAGCCCGTTGAAGGCCTTTTCCAGCTCCATGGGGCTGGGCCAACGACCTTCGCCGTGAGCGCGAGCCATCCGGTGGGTCGCAACCATCTGGTTGTAGACGGCGCGGGCGATGCCCACGCAGCGGGTGGCGTATCTCTCCTGCCGCACGGTCAGATGAACCGGCACCTTGATCCCCGCCTTGAGCCATCCCTCAGGACAGGTGCTGCGCTGGTCATTCCGCTTCTTGGTCATGAAGCCTATGCCTGCACCACGCTGAGCGCCCTCTTGGCTCGGCTGGCCGCGCTACGCCTCCCGTAGAGCCGTGCGCAGAAACAGGTCAGTATCTCGGTCATGTCCCGCACCAGGTCGTCATCAACCTCCTGCTCCTCCATCACCACCAGTTCCCCACCACGGGCCTGCAGCATGGCTTCCACCATCCCGACGCCAAACCTGGCCAGCCAGTCCCGATGCTCAACCAGGATGGTCCCCACCTTGGGGTCGCAAGCAACCGGCGCAACTTGGGCCGCCGGTCATCCAGACCACTGGCCACCTCCGAGACCACCCGGTCCAGCGAGATGCCGTTCTGTCCGGCATAGGCCCGCAGGCGATTGGCCTGCGGTTCCAGCTGAGGCTTCTGTTCGTGGCTGGAAACTCGAGCGTATCCCACCGTCAGCAAGGCCGGCGCTTCATCGGGCACGATCACGTACCAGATGCGACCGACCTTTTCCACCTGCAGACCCGGTGGCAACCGGTCCTCGTTGAGTATCCGCCAGGTGGATTGAGGGTCAAGGCCGTACTGACGACCCCAGTCGGTGAGCCTGATGCGTTTGCCTATGATCATTAACAAAGAAATATGAAAGATGGCAGCAGTTGTCAAGCCATCACCCGCAGTCGGAACGTCCACCGCCGGAGCAATCATTCCAACCGGCGGGAGCGGCTGTACGTCAGGCGGGGCAGGCTCCACGCCCGGGTGGTCAATGTGCACAGCGACAACCATCACAAGGCAACCACGGCGATAGCCAAGTCATCGGGCCGGGTGGTGGCGGAGACGCTGAACGTGGCGGGGATGATGATGAACCGCCGGCTGGCGCGGGTAATTGCCGATGCCGGTATGTCAGGCTTCCTGACCAAGCTGGAGTACAAGTGCCTGTGGCACGGCGCGGAGTATGTGAAGGCGAACCGATGGTTCGCGTCATCGAAGCTATGTTCACAGTGCGGCTGGAAGAACGACGACCTGACGCTCTCAGACCGGGAGTGGTGGTGCGGCGGCTGCGGCGTATTGAATGATCGCGACGTCAATGCCGCGCGTAGTCTGGAACAATGGCCGGGTTCGAGCTTCCCGGTGACAGGACGTGGAGACCGTGTAAGACCGGCAATGCCGGCGGTGGTCAGCGAAGCGTCAAGCGGGTCTGGCCCTGGAGCCTGGGCTTCAGCAAACCTAGAGTATCAGATTTCATCAGATTCTGAATAGCGGTTACCCACAACGTGCGGGACTTCGAGCCGTCAGGCGTTCCGGTTGTTGATCCACCTGCCTGAAATGTCCAGACGCACACCAGTACATGAAAACATGGCGACAGGTGTACATCTAGACAGCAAAGCAGCTGGGTGTGATCGTTTTGGGATAGTTTTCACCTCACCGACCGGCAACAGTCAAACGCTGGTTGGCGCTGGGCAAGGGTGATAAAATCGCACCGTCCGGTTGGCAGACCGGACGGCAATTCAGAGGCCAACTTGAGCGGAGGTTGACCCTGCTGTGGCGTATTCTACCACCACAGAGCGGGCTGCTGCATCGGAGCAGCTGATCATCAACGCCATCTTGCCCGGCTTGCGGGGGGTCAAGGACAACCGCTTCCGGGGAGGTTGGAGTTTCTTCTGCCCGCTGGAACACCGCAAGAAGGACGCACCGGCCGCCATCTGGGTGAACGACGAGGGCTGGATCAGCGTTCACTGCTTCGACTGCCGGCGCAACGACGAGCTGCGCGAGGTCCTGGTGGTCCCGCATCTGCGCAACCGGCCATCACCACCACCAGTGGCACCGCACCAACCCTCGACCCCGTCACGTCAGAAGCCGCAAAACGACTTGCCGGCCCTGATCTGGGCGGACACTGAGGCCATACCCAAGGACGCCGTCCATCCCGCCCGTCGCTGGTTTGCCAACCGCCACCTGTGGCGACCCGAGGTGGAAGCCCCCACGCCGCTCCGCTGGCTGCCGGCATCACGCACGCGCCCAGGGCCGCACACCGGAGCCGGTTCCCTGGTGGCCCTGCTGGCCAAGCCCGCCGCCTGGGCTGAGGCCTGGCCCCGGTTGCCGAACCCGCAGGCGGTGGAGATCATCGCCGTGGACCGGGACGGCAATCCTGCTCTGGATCGGCCCCAGCCGGATGGCGGCCTGGGCAAGCGGACCCTGGGAGACAAGACAGGAGCAGTGCTGG
The DNA here is from genome assembly GCA_002238825.1 of SAR202 cluster bacterium bin87. Lineage (GTDB taxonomy): Bacteria > Chloroflexota > Dehalococcoidia > Lucifugimonadales > UBA3495 > Bin87. Next base: position 3,825 of record MPNC01000043.1, read on the forward strand.
TCCTGGGCAACCCGCTGCTGGCCAGCATCGACGCACCGGTGAGGGTTGCCGAGGGCGTCGCGGACGCTCTGGCCCTGGCGGCGCGGTTTACCGGTCCAGCGGTCGCCAGCATGGGGGATGCCGGCATGAACGCCGACGGCTTCGCCGGATGGCTGGCCACCGCGGCAGCGGGTGCAGTCATCCATGCGGACAACGATGCCGCTGGCCAGAGGGCTGCCAGTCGGCTATGCGGCGCGGTACGCATTCACGGCGGTACGGCTCGGGCGGTGCTCCCGCCGGAGGGCAAGGACGCCGGCGTTGTCTCCGGCATGAACCCCTTCGCTGCGTTGACCGAGAGTTGGCCCGGTTACGCCGACACCCTGGCGGAGGTGAACGGCTGGCCGCGGTGGGAGGCCCAGCGCCAGGCCGCGCTGCTGATGGAAGAGGTGCCCGCATGACGACCCCTAATGGTCACCAACCCGTCTCGGCCTTCGAGGGAGAGGAACTGGCGCCGGACATGGAGTCGCAGGCGCTCCTGGACCTGATGGCGCTGGCCGACGACATCGAGGCCGGCAGGTTGACCGGGGAGGGACACCAGCGCGCTCGGGAGGCCCTGGCAATACTGCAGCGCGAAGTTGAGAGGAAGCCCACCGGTTTCCGCCAGGCGGTGGCCCTGGCGCAGACCGACCTTCGTGGCTCCCTGGAGACGCTGACCCGTGCAATTGAGACGGCCACGCCGCTGCGGGTGTCCACCTGGGGCAACGTCCCGCCAGAGCCACGGCAGTGGCTGATCAACGACAGGCTGCCCGCCGGCAGAGTGGCCCTGCTCACCGGCGAGGGTGGCGCCGGTAAATCCCGCCTGGCGCTGCAGCTGGGAGCCGGTGTCGCCTCCGGCGGTGACTACGGCGAGTGGATCTCGAGCCCTGGCGGGATGATGCGGCTGGGCAATGCCGTGCCTGCGGAGGGCGCCAACGTGGTGTTCGCCTCCTGGGAGGACGAGCCGCAGGAGTTCTACCGGCGACTACACCAGATTTCGGGCAACGCGGCCCCTTGGGTGAAACCGGAGCGGCTCGAAAACCTGCACATCGTCAACCTGGTGGGTGAAGGACCGGTGTGGGCGCCGCCCCAGGGCCGGCACATATCCACCATGGCGGAACTCACCGTCACGGGGGAACGCCTCCGGCGACTGTGCGAACAGGAGGACGCCCGCCTGCTGGTGCTGGACCCGCTGGCCGCTGCCTACGCGGCCGACGAGAACGCCCGGGGGCTGGTGCGGGCCTTCGTGTCCCACTGGGACGCCTGGGGGCAGGCCAACAACTGCGCGGTGCTCATGCTGGCGCATCCGCCCAAGTCGGCGGGGATGAGCTACGCCGGATCCACCGACTGGCAGGGCGCCGCCAGGGCGTTGTGGACGCTGCAGGCGGAGATTGGGAAATCGGCAGAGCCTGTACCCAGGACCTGGAGGCTGGAGTTTGTGAAGGGCAACTACGGGCCCAGGCCGGAGCCGCTGCGGCTGCGCTGGGACACCGGCGGCGCTGGGCTACGCTGGGAAGTTATGGGATCGGACCATGGCGACATCGAAGGAGGTTACGAGGTTGACGACTGAAGGCCAATCGCAGACAGGTGCAGGCACGCCAACTGTGCCGGATGCACCCCTCTCCGACGTCAGGAAAGCCGACGAGGTGCTCGCGCAGGGAAGAGGAGAACGTCCTACATCCGAGGCTCTGGCCGCCTGGATCCACAGCGCCGACTGTCCAGCCGAGGCCATCGACGCGGCTTGCGAACGGCTGACGGCGCTGCTCGGCCACAACATCAGCCCGCCGCTGGAGCTGAGCGACGGTGTGATCATGGTCGGGGCAGTGGCAATCCCCATCAGTGACCTCTGGGACGAATACCGCGCTGCGGTGGACGCCGGCGACGACGTGAGGTGGCCCATGGCGCCGTTGGTCGGCACGTGGCAACAGCGTCCTCGTCCGGTGGAACCCAATCGCCGTCTGACGGACCGGGTTATTCCGGCACGCCTGGCGATGGCCAACACGTCGAACAACCCGCGGCTCCTGTTCAGCCCGGCCGCCCACGCTGAGTACGGGCCCGACGGCAAGCAGTTGGTGATGCCCGGTTTCGCCAACGTGGACACTCCTTCCCCGGCGCTGCCTCTGGCACTGTACGACTTGGGCGCCGGTCCCACCATCAGCCCCGGCAGGGGCGCTCCCCTGGCGCTGCGCATGTTCGTGGAGTCGGTGCTGAGCGTGCCCATGCAGGAACGGGAGCGGGGCCAGCCGGTGGCCATGTCCGTCTCTCTGCGGGAGTTCCTGAAGTGGCTCTATCCCACCCGAACCCCCAGCCCTGCCGAGTACTGGCCCAGGCTGATGGCGGCGGTGGAAGCCCTGGACAGCTGGGACGCCAGAGTTCCGCTGTACGACCCGCAGACCAAGCGCAACGAGTTGCGCCGTGTGGTTTCCGTGGGCGGCATACCGCGAGGTCCGGGAGCTTTGGACGAATCGGTGCGGATCATCGTTGACCTGCCCCCCGGCTCGGGCAACGGCCCGCAGGTTTCGAACAATCTGCGGTTGTGGGGCGTGAAGTCAGCGCCGGCCTACCGGTTGCTGATCAACCTGGCGTACCAGTGGCACAACCCTGGGGTCACCATAATTCCGGTGGGGAAGGGAAAGGCGCGTCGCTGGGTGCAGGTGGAGGATCCGGAGAGATACCCCATGATTACGGATTCAGACCTGGTGTTTCTTACCTTCCCAACCATGTCCAGCATGTCCGAGCGAAGGAAGCCGGGGGAAGCGTGGGGATACGTGCGGCAGCTGGAAAAAGCCGGTGAACTCCGGGTGGTAAACGGGAAGATCCTCCCGCCGCTGCACGGCGACGACAACGACGAGCATCGTTAGCCTGCCCGGAACGCACTGCAGCACAGGCTGGAGACAGGGTGAACCCCTACTCAAAACGAGTATGCCGGCAGACTGACGACGATCCGAGATGGTTCCATCGTCGTTAGCCTGCCCGGAAAACACGGTGAGCCGAACGCAATCACCCCGGTTAGCCTGCCCTCGCAGCCGGGTTTGTCTGCCCATTCTCCCCGGTTTGCCTGCCTTTTTCCCCGGTTTGCCTGCCCTTTGGCCCGGTTTGTCTGCCCGGCAGCCCGGTTAGCCTGCCCGGATGAGGGAGATTTTCTACTCAAAACTGAAGGGTTGGCAACGGTTAACGCGTTCCTCTACCCCCTACCACTACAGTGGTGGGGGGTGGAGGAGCGGCAGGGGCCCTTGAATCCCTACCGCCCCTCCGATGAATCAAAACAAACCTAGACGCGTCGCCGGCAATCAATCGACCACGGTTAGTATCCAGCTCTGGCGAGGCAGACCATCGTTAGCGTGCCATCGCAGAACTGGTAGCTGATCTTGGAACTGGCCAATGCATACCATTCAACATATGTCGTGCTGTACAGTTGTCGTCAACTCCATCTGTACCGACTTCATTGAAGAAATCACAGGCCAAGACATGTAAAATCCTTGCCTGAAACGACGTTAATCGAGGTGGCGGATGAAGGCAGCGAGCAGCCTGCGCCCTCACATCGTGCAGGTGATGGCAGCCAACCAGGGGCGCGTCCTGGCTACCGAGGAGATCTACGAGCGAGTGGCCTCTCTGGGCGTGGCCAGCTTTGATCCCAGGGCCAAGCGGGACCGCAACTTGGTCAACCGCGAGCTGAGCGATTTGTCCGGCCGCACCACCCAGGCCCACAGCAAGCCATCCCCGCAGTTGATCACCAGGGTCGGCCGGGGGCGTTACCTCTACCGCGAGCCAGACCGGCCCATGGACGTGGCGCTGCTGCAGGAATACCTGGAGCCGGTGGAGGTCTACGAGAAGCGGCCACCGCGCCGCCGCGGGGCAGGCAATCAACGGCCCCAGATCCCCGAGGAAGTCCGAGTATGCCTCTACGCTATGCAACGCGGCATCTGCCCGGGCTGCGGCATCCACCTGCCGCACTACCTGCGGTTCGAGGTAGATCATATCCTGGCGCTCGGCGACGACGGCGAGCACGAGGTGAGAAACTGGCAACTGCTGTGTTCCTACTGCAATCGGGTGAAGGGAACCCAGGGCCATGACGGTTTTCGCATGAAGATGCCCGAGCTGCGGGAGCACAACGTGAGGACCGGCGTGATGGTGGACGAGCAGCTGGCAGCGCTCACCGGACGGCGGTTGGCGCAGTACCACCGGGAAGTCGCGAGTGCTCCCACAGGTGGCGGGCCGGCACCGCGTACAGGCGGTCCCCGAAGCTGACTGTCATCTCGCCATCGTAGATCACGACTCCGTTGGTGAACCTATCTCCGGCGATCTTCCGCAGCTTGCGCAGACCGCGGAAATCACCGGGCTTGACGGTGGCGCCGGCCTTCACTTCCACACCGGCTACCGCCGACACTCCGCGCTCCAGAACTATATCCACCTCAACCTGGTCCCTATCGCGGTAGTGAGAGAACTTCGTCGGTGTCTCGCTCCAGCCGGATTGGCGCTGCAACTCTTGGAACACGAAGGTCTCCATCACCTGTCCCATCAGCGTGCGATCCGTGTAGAGAGCTTTCGAGTCCACGCCGAGCAAGGCGCAGATAAGGCCCGTGTCGCAGAGGTGCAGTTTCGGCGCATGGACCAGGCGGCTGAGCCGGTTGTTGCTCCAAGCCGGCAGCCGGCCCAGCAAAAAGACCCGCTCGAGAAGGGCAACGTAATCCTGGATGGTGGGACGGGTTAGCTGGAATGGAGCCGCCAGGTCGGCAAGATTGAACAGCCGGGCCGTTTGTGAAGCCGCCGCGGCCAACAGCCTGGGCATCACGTCCAATTCTCTGATGCGTGCCAGGTCCTGCACGTCCCGCTGGACCAGAGCCTCCACGTAGTCTCTGTACCAGGCTGCAATGCGCCTTTCAGTCGGGCGCGTCAGGGCGGCGGGGTATCCGCCGGCGACAATGCGCTCGGCCAGCTCGACGCCCATCCTGTCGTTTCGACCCATCTTGAAGCCGTCTCCAAACAACACATCCAGAAATCCCTGACCGGGTTCGATATTGGCTGGCCATGTACCGAGTCCTGCCGTCAGTTCCACTTGTGATAGGGGGTGGAGCTGGACGATCTGCATCCGGCCAGCCAAGGATTCCGCCAGCGTGGGTACCAGCAATACATTGGTCGAGCCGGTGAGAAGGAAGCGCCCCGGCGTGCGCCGACGGTCCACTGCCAGCTTCAGTGCCGAAAAGATTTCCGGAACACGCTGTACCTCGTCTAGGATCACTCGCTCTGGCAAGTCGGCAACGAATCCCATCGGGTCCGATTGTGCTCCCGCTCTTACCACGTCGTCATCGAAGCTGATGTACCAGTAGGAGGTTTCTGGGTGTCGTAGCGCGTCCGTCGTATGGTCAGGAGCGCATACTGACTGGGCGAACGTGGTCTTGCCGCACTGGCGAGGCCCGTGGACCAAGACCACTGGAGAATCTTCCAGTGCCTCCAGCAGATGGCGTCCCAGGTAACGCGGATAAAGGGCGGTTCCTTGCATCGTACGATTACAACCTTCAATGGCGGCTGATTATAAGGTTATCATGCGTCTATTTGAAACGTTCATCTCCGTACATCTGATGGTTGGGATTGGTCGCTAAAGCTATAGCGGGCCCGGTTGGCCCATAGACACGGCAGGCGATCAACGACGCCAGGTTCCCTCCGAGGTGCGGGTCTGTCTATATGCTGCCCGGGCTGCGGCATCCACCTGCCGCACTACCTCCGCTTTGAGGTGGACCACATACTGGCGGTCAGCGACGACGGCGCGCACGAGGTGCGGAACTGGCAGCTCCTATGTCCCTACTGCAACCGGGTGAAGGGGATCCAGGGCCAGGGCGGGTTTCGCATGAAGATGACCGAGCTGCGGGGGCCCTATCCTGAAAAATGACTGAGAAGATTTCGCTACTCTCCAATTCAGTAGACAAACCCATGCCGACGATACTAATTTTTCGGAATAGCTAAATCCCTCGACAAACACCGCAAATGCAATCGACGTAGCCAGTGCTACACTGCCCGCGTGGAACCATCAAGCAGAGCGCCGCAGGGAGCGAGTTATGACACAAACCGTGAAAGCCAGGTTCGCCAACGGGGTACTCACGCCGCTGGAAGCCATTGACCTGCCGGAAGGCGCGTTGGTTTCACTGGACATCGGAGAGATCTCCACCACAGAGCCGGATGCGCCGGCCACCGAGACGGAACCCTCCTCTGCTGCCGCCCGTGCGGGCCTCATCGGCCAAGAGCAGCGGGTCAACTACAACCGGCTGAACGATGAACTTATGGATCAGGAATACTTCGAGAAGGAACGGAGATCCAGGGAACGCAACGCATGATCGTACCGGACATCAACATGCTGATCTACGCTCACAAACCTGACGCCCCAGAGCATGACGTGGCCCAACGCTGGTGGCAAGACCTGGTTCATGGGACCGAAAGCGTCGGCATCCCCTGGGCAGTAGCAACAGGGTTTGTGCGCGTGATCAGCATTCCCGGTGTCCTAAGTCCTCCCGTGTCGCCGGCCAATGCCGCGGACTCCGTAGCCGGCTGGTTCCGACATGACCACATCACTCCGATCAACCCGGGCGACGGCCACATGCGCATCTTCCAGGAAAACCTCGCCGTCGCCGGCAGCGGAACCAAGTTGGTGACCGACGCCCACATAGCCGCATTGACCATTGAACACGACGCGGAGCTCCACACCAACGATTCGGATTTCGCCCGCTTCCCCGGCCTACGCTGGCTAAACCCGCTCGCATGACCAATCCCATGCCAATTCCGATCGCACCCGAGTAGCGAAATCGCCTCAAATGACTGACCGGTTGTTGCCAAAGCAAGTCACACCTGCTACTGTCGCTACAGTAGTCACTCGCACGGGACTACTCCCTATCGCGCCCCCAGTACAGTCCCCTGGGGGCGCATTCACCAGTTGCCGATCAGGTCTCGGCAACGTGTCAAGACTTGAGGAGCGCCATTCCACAGGCGTCGTGTCGGCCGCTGAACTCAGCGCCGTAGCAATGCAGTTGTTTACAGCGTGTTGACAAATTGGGCACGGTACCCGGAAATCGGGCTCCCGGCTACTTCTCTGGAAGTCTCCGAGAGTGTTTTCCCGAGGTCATCCTATTTGAAACACTTTTGGCGTCTGAGACTGCCGCTTGGATACGGCGGTCCGGCCTTGGGCCACGGACCCTGCTCCCGTGGGAACTCGTCACGGTGCCTTCCGGCTTGAACACGCTTAGCTCCAGGCCCAACCTGGGTTGGTAAGGCAGGGAGCGGGATGGCTGCTGTCGCCACCCGGTGGGTGCGGTCAGTACGTCCGGTGTGTAGCCAGACTGCCATTCGCCGTGCCGGACGAAGGCCCGGTTGCGGATGATAACGGCGGCAGTCCAGTCGGCGTGGGCGTAGAGACCGCAATTCCGGCACCGGAACACCGCTTGGCTCTCGCGGTTGTTCGAGTGCCGGTCTCCGCAGCGCGGGCAGGTCTGGGACGTGCCGTGCGGCGGGACGGAGACGGTGGGTAGGCCAAGTTTGGCGGCTTCCTCCCGCAGGAGTTTGCCGACGTGGCCGATGGCGGCCTCAGCGAGGCTTTCGTTTAGTTTGCGTTTGGCAGCAACGTTCTTGCCCGGCGCGGCAGCGGTGCCACGGGCGGAGGCGTTCATGTTGATGTGACGCAGGCTTTCGACGGCGACCATCTTGGGCTGGGCTTCCAGCAGGCTTTCGCGGATCTGGCGTCGCATCTCTTGGTCGCGGCGCTGGGTGTAACGTCGTGCCCGTTCCCGGTCTTTGGCGATGGCGTGTCGTCGTCGCGTGCTGTTACGGGGTTGTCAACTGTTGTCAGTTTAGTATATTTCAGTTGATTATGGACGTTGTTAGTCGCCGCATCAGCCTCACCGCGTGGGGCCGCCTTTATGGCTTCGACAAGGCCACCACGGCACGAATGCACCATGCTGGGAAGCTGCCGCCCGAACTTCAGGTAGAGCAGTTGCCCAACGGGCGTTACTACGTGGTGATGCCACCTGAGCAGGATGGGCGTTGCGTGGTGTACGCTCGCGTTTCGTCGGCAGACCAGAAGGATGATCTGGACAGGCAGGTGGGCCGGGTCGTGGAATGGGCAACGCAGCGGGGATGCCGACCGGATGAGGTGGTCAAGGAAATCGGTTCAGGATTGAACGGAAACCGCCGTCGGTTGCGTCGCTTAGTAGCGGACCATACGGTGGCCACGATAGTGGTGGAGCATCGGGAGCGGTTGAGCCGTTTCGGGTTTGAGTACCTGGAGGCTGCGCTGGCAGGACGGGGAGCCCGAATTCTGGTCATGGAAGAAGATGAGATGGATGATGACCTGGTGCGGGACGTAACCGAAGTGATGACCTCGCTGTGCGCTCGGCTTTACGGACGGCGTTCGGCCAGACGGCGGGCGGAACGGGCCTTGGCGGCGGCTCAGGCAGACTGAACGGGATACCCGCCCGGATGTTCAATGCGGTGCGGGTGTCGCTGGACGGCAAGTTGGCGTCAGTCAGAGAGCAGCAGAAACTGCTGCTGGACGCCCTGCAGCGGCGGATTGCGCGGGCCGAGCGGCAGATTTCCGACGCCGCCGAACGTGGCCGGCATGACCAGGTTCATCAGAAGAAGCGGCGGTTGGCCAATCTGCGGCATAGGCTGGCTGCACTGGAATCTGACATTGCGGTGGGACGGATCAGGTTGTGCTTTGGGTCGAAGCGGCTGTGGCGCAAGCAGCACCACCTGGCGGAGAATGGTTACGCCAGCCACCATGAATGGTTGTCCGACTGGCAGGAGGCCCACAGCGACGAGTTCTTCGTGCTGGGCAGTCGTGACGAAACGGCGGGGTGCCAACTATGCGTGGCCGCCGTTGCCGACGACGGCACGCTGACCCTGCGGCTGCGGCTGCCGGACTGCCTGGCCGCTCAGCATGGCAAGTACCTGACGATCAGGGGCATCCACTTCAACCACGGTCACGAGCAGGTTCTGGCGGCGATGGACAGCAACGCTGAGTACCGTCTCTACCGAGGCGAGCATGGTGATAAAGCGGCACGGGCCACCGCTCTGGGTCAGGCCATCAGTTACAGGTTCAAGCGGGATGCCAAGGGCTGGCGGGTGTTCGCCACAATGGACATGATGGATGTGCCGGTGGTGACCGACCAACGGCGTGGCGCCGTGGGCGTGGACCTGAACGCCGACCACTTGGCGGTCTGTGAGACTGATGACAGCGGCAACTACGTCAACGCATTCAGCGTGCCGCTGGTGACGTACGGGAAGTCCCAGCGTCAGGCTGAGTCCATCATCGGCGACGCGGTGGCGAACGTGGTCGGGTATGCCCGTGACGCGGGTAAGCCCATCGTCATTGAGAAACTGGACTTCCGGCAGAAGAAGGCATCCCTTGAAGGTGAATCGCACCGTTACAGCCGGATGCTGTCATCTTTCAGTTATAGCAAGACCAGGGCGTGCTTCATATCCCGCGGATACCGGCAGGGAGTTGAGGTACATCAGGTGAACCCGGCCTTCAGTTCGGTGATAGGTCGGGTGAAGTTCATGGAGCGTTACGGGCTCAGCGTCCACCAGGCAGCGGCTCTGGTGCTGGCCCGACGTTTGCTTGGCTGTTCCGAGCGCATCCCTCGCCGGCGGGTAGCACCCGTCGGCAATGGCGTGCATGTCGCCTTTACCGTACCTGCAAGGAAGCGAGTGAAGCACGTGTGGACGTACTGGGGCGCGATCTCTGGACAGCTGAGACCGGCGCTTGCAGCGCAGCACCGGCTGGGGAAGCGGAGACGCGGACCCAATCCGGTTCAGGCTGTCGTGCGTGGTGAAACACGCGGGGCGGCTTGAACGGGGACCAGCTCGGTGTTCTTGGGTGAGATTCCCGGGCGGAGCCGTCTTGCACTGTTGGGGCGGCGGCGCGGCTCAGACCGCGCCTCGAGGAATTGACGACAGCGGTCATGTAACCATAGTCAACCATTTTTACAACGGTATGTAACTGTTGCCTGTAAGCGGTAACAATGGCATCTGGTCTACAATACGGGGAGCACATCGGCTTGGTGCATCCCACAGCACGGAGGGGGATTGACCTATGAGTACCGGAATTCTTACTCTTCGCAAGCATTGGCTGGCAGCAACTGTGGCGGCCATCTTGCTGGCGGCGGTGCTGACGGCCGGCACCCTGTTCGCCGCCAGCGAGCGACAACAGCCTGAAGCCCAACCGCAGCCCCAGCCGTCGGTTGCCGACGCCGCTGACTTCGGTCGCGACGCCAACCTCCCGGCGGCCCCGCCTGCCCCGGAGCGCGTCCCTGTCCAGTCGGTCGACAACGACGAGGAAGAGAGTGACCTGCCCCCGGTAACCAAGGAACCGCCCAAATATCCCAACCTTGACTCCAATCTGAACGGCTTGGTCGAGGAGGCGTTGACCGGCGTTCAGCGGGACGCCGGTCAACAGCCGAGCACCACAGACAGTTCCGGTGGCGGAGCCGCGCCGGCGGGTGAACCCGTTCTGGTGACTTTCTATATTGAGCCGGAACAGGTCGCCGCCGTGCGTCAGTATCTGGAAGATAATGACGTATTCGTCCGCAACGTGGGCGAAGACTACATCGAAGCCCACGTCCCGCCGGCGTTGCTGGGCGCGGCCTCCGAGCTGCCCGGCGTGGGGCGCGTGGATACCGTCATACCGCCCGAGCCGCAAAGTTTGGGCGACGTGGTCAGCCAGGGCGTGGCCTTGCACCAGGCCGACGCCTGGCACCGCCAGGGCTACCGGGGCCAGGGCGTCAAGGTCGGCATTATCGACAGTGGCTTTGAGGGCTTCAGCCAGTTGCAGGGCAGCGAGCTGCCCCGCAACGTGATGGCCCGCTGCTATTTCGATGCCGAAGCAGCCCGTGCCCCCAGCTCACGCCTGGCGGATTGCGAGGTTGACGGCGACCACGGCACCATTGTGGCCGAAACGCTGATGGACGTTGCCCCTGAAGTCGAGCTGTACATAGCCAATCCCAAATCAGGGGGAGACTTGGAGACCGCCGTTGACTGGATGGTGGGAAACGGGGTGGACGTTATCAACCGTTCGATAGGCAACCTGTATCAAGGGCCTGGCGATGGAACCTCCTACTTCCCTAATGGGATAATCAGAAGCATTAACACGGGGGTGGATGGCGGCATCGTATTCGTTAATTCTGCTGGCAACTCTGCTAGAGAGGTTTGGTACGGCAGGTTCAGCGATCCCGATGGCAATGGTTCCCACAATTACACACCACGAGACGTAGGTAATACATTCTATCTGCCATTTGATGAAGAAGACAGAAGAGCCTCTCGTGTGACCGCGTTTATGAGATGGGATGACGCTTGGGGTGGAGCTGATTGTAATTTAGATCTATATCTGAATAAGTCAGCAACTGATAACAGCAATGCCCAAAGAATTGTCAGCGATGTGGACGTTCAAGATGGCGGTGATTCAGATATTCCTCGCGCTATTGTGCGGTTTGAAGCCGGAAGTGAGGACGACGAAGGGTTGTATTACCTGGCTATACGCAAGGAAGCCTGTGCCACTGACCCGGCCTGGATACAGTTAACCGCCTGGATTGCTGGTAATTTGGAATACTATTCGGAGGGACACCACATCGGCAACCCGGCCGAGAGCAAGAACACGGGTATGCTGGCGGTGGGCGCAACCCATTGGTGGGATACCGAGTACATCGCGGACTACAGTTCCCGCGGGCCGACCATCGACGGCCGCATTAAGCCGGACATCACCGGGGTCGCCTGCGGACGCACCACCAAGGAACGCTCCACCCCCGGCTCCGCCTGCTGGTTTGCTGGAACCAGTCAGGCCTCTCCCCACGTGGCCGGCCTAGCCGCGCTGGTGAAGCAGCGGTTCCCCGACTACACCCCGGAGCAGGTGGCCGACTATTTGAAGCAAAACGCCACCGAACGCGGGAGCGCCGGCGCGGACAATGAATGGGGACACGGCTTCGCAACTCTGCCAGGGTCAAGGGGCGCTGTCTCACCGGGAGGAGGCTTCTCGCCAACGTCGAACATCGACGTGCGCCTCGGCAACAACGCGGACGAGGTCATCATATCCTGGGACTCCGTTCCGGGAGCGTCCCACTATCGCATCGGTTACGTCAACATGGAGGTTGATTACAACTTGGCCGAGGCCAGCTGCACCGGAGAATGGATCGAGGCGTTCGTCTATGTTGACGTGAACGCCCGGAACATTCCGGTCAGCAACGGGCGAGCGGAGTACACGCTCCGGCGGCTATCCCCCGGCGCCCGGCACGCCTTCACCGTGCTGACCAGCAACAACTTCGTAGATAGCGGCGGCGGCGGAAGCGTCAGCAGCGAATTTTTCTGGCCCAGCAACCCGCGCTGGCAGTTTCAGCCGGGTCGTGACACCCTGCCGCCGGGCGTCGTCATTCCTCAGCTTGATTGCAATCGATGACGCCGGCGTTGCCGGACAGGTTCAAGCTATTGGGGTGGCATCGCCGCCGGGCAGTATCAGGTGGACTTGGGCGAGGTCTTGCCGGAACAGCTCCAGCAGTCGCTTGGCGTGATAGACGGCGTAGTAGCCCGGCGTCGCCGGTGACTTCGTGTACACCCACAATTCGTCCGGTCCAC
>MPNC01000044.1 GCA_002238825.1 SAR202 cluster bacterium bin87
TTCGACCTGAGAGACGAGGATATGTGAAAGAAGGTGTTTGCCTGCAAACACCTTCCAATACTTCCGTCCAATCGGTTGAAAACCTGATTTCCGGGGTCTATGCTGAATTTGTCAACACACCCTAGGACACTGCTTCCCGCGGTCGCGCTCAACAGGCGGGTGTTCCCGGGCGCTACCACTTCGTGAATACCTGCATCGCCATCAATCCACCGATAGGAGACCATGGCGACGATGCGGTTCGTCCCTGGCAAAATCGACGGATGATTGAATCTGGCGGCCTCCATCTCTCCGGATTCGCCGACAACCTTGAACGCTGGGAGCGGTATCTCCGATTGAATTGTTCCGTCTGGGTTGGCAACGCCAACGGCCTCGTAGTGCGGAGTGCTGGGCCCATCCACAAAACCAGAACGTGGTTTGTACACATACTCCAAAAAAACGATTCGACCGTCCGATGTTATCGATGGCGAAGCCTGGGTTCCATCGGTGTCAATGAAGACCCTGCGAACAGCGGAACCATCCGCCGCCGCAAGATAAACGGACCGGCGATAGTAGTCCCTGTAGATGCTTGCTACCACGTATTGACCATCAGGGCCCCACCGGGGGGAATGGTCAAGCGTCTGAGTGGCATGCAGCGTCTCCACCGGCCCCCCGAGGGAGGCGGTCCCTAGGGGGGAGTCGAATTCGCAGGTTGCGCCGATGAAGACCCAACCCATGAGCGCCCCGACAATGATGTTTGTCAGTGTGCGGACCATAACTACTTCACAGTCTGGTACAGCGGCCAGATCGCCATGATGTCGAACGCGTGAGGATAACTATCTGGTGGATTACCAGGGGTGCCGCGACCCTTGCAAACAGGGACATTTTGAATTTCATCTTGTTCACCGTGCAGTTGAGGTTGGTTTGGAGCGAGTGGATTCAGTGTCCGGTATCGCGGCCATGGTCCCGTTCGAATTTTTCTGGATCAAGGTCCTCATGCCGGTTCCATCGGTCCTGAATACTTTCAGCACATGTCGGGATTGTGGCGCAGTGTCTAGCACCGCAATGTGTTCGCCATCCGGCGACCAGGATGCCCACAGCCAACCATTCCTTGGCCCGGCACAGCATATTTGCCGGTACCTTGAGTCATCCAGCGTAACCACGCCGACCCCGGGACCTTGTCTGGTCGTGACCAGCACGCGCTGCCCATCAGGCGACGGTTGGACCGTGTATATCTGGGTGGGCGGGTTCACGTCTGCGACCGCGTCCAAAGAGCCGTCGGGAGCCATCGTCATGATGGCTGCTTCTACCGGCTTGGTGGCGTCAATGTTAGTCATGGCGAAAAAGAGCTGTTGCCCGTCCGTTGACCACGCGGCGCGCGACAATGACCACCATGTGTTGGACTCACCTGTTGCCAGGCTTTGGAGACTGCCATTGGTCACGTGTTTCCCGGTTTGCCCGGCGCCGATGCTGCTGATCACGACCCGGTCGGACAAGCTCTCTATCATGATTGAGCTCGGCACACGAGGCTGATACGCTGCGTGCCGTCCGTCCGGGGATATTGCGAAGCCTTTATCGTATCGAAGACCATATCCGTTCTGGAGCGAGAACTCACCAGTCTCATCAACGGCATATATTGGAAAACCCGGCCCCATCCGACCAAACAGAGCATCACCTCGAACATGGCTCAGGGCAACAGCAAGGCGGGCATTGTCCGGCATCCAGGCCGGGCCCACCCCATGCACATCAACGGGCAACTTGACCCGCCACTCTTCATGGGCTCCGTCCAACGAGGAAACGACCACATGGTGGTGATCCGCGCTGCTGCCCTTTTCGGCAATGAAGCCCCGAGAGATCCATTCGTAGTTCAGATACGCGACGCGGTTGTCCGATGAAATCGCCGGGGAGAGTTGAACTCCCCTCGGTTCCGCAGGAATGCGCCAAAGCGCGGAGCCATCTAACCGAACCCCGTAGATGGCGAGGTCGCCATCGCGGCCGTCGCCCGTGTTTACCACCAGAGTCTGGCCATCTGACGTCCACCTGGGCGTCCGGTCAACGCCTTGGTAATTCACGGCGATGTAGCCCCTGCTGGTCTCTTTGTACCGGTCCTGTTCTTGTCGTACCCAATCCCAGGTGGTCTCCTTATTGCTCAGGCAGGACACGCTGGAAATCGCGACTGCGACAATCGCAAGGAGGAACAAGGCATGCATGAGTTTCACGGCACCTGCTGGTGGACGGCCTAAACCAACGTCGCATCGCGGTACAAGCCGGTTATCAATCCCAGCGCACCGACGATTTTTTTGCCAGTGTTGGGGTCAATTGTGGAAACTTCTTCCCCGGTAAAGCGGTTTCGCCCCACCTCCTGCACCGCCAATGTGGTCCCGTCGGGTGACCATGAAACCCCTTGATAAAAGCCAGTGTCGGTCAGTTTCAGGTCGGTACCGTCAAGCCTCATCATGTACAGATCGTCACCGAGGAAGTGGTTATGCCCGACCACGAACGCCATTCGGGCGGCGTCGGAGGATAACTGCAAGGGTCCGGGCCATCCCTGGAAATTCGTGCCGAGGTCTGCGACTGTTTCCAAGCTTGGGTTGGAACCCGACCACGCCACGATCTTCATCGGGTGAGCCGGGTTTCCGTGCGAATCCTTGCCGCCGTCTCTGATGAAAAATATCAAACGGCCGTCGGCCAGCCATTCGGATTACTCCGCCGGCAGGATGATGCTGGCGTGGACCCGCTCTCCCTTGCCGGCCTCGTTCTGCGCCCGTACCCACACCTTGTACGTTTGGCCCGCCTCCAGGTTGTCGAAGCTGAGCTTCGTCTTCTTCGCCTTGGGCGTCTTGGTCCGGCCCTTGCCGCCGCCCTCCGGTTTCAGGTGCACGATGTAGCCACGTACCTCGCCGCCGCTCTCGGGCGCGGGCGGACTCCAGTTCACGGTCAGGCTCACGCCCTCGGCCGTCAACTGCATGTCAGTCACCGGACCGGGCGCCGCCTCCCCATCATAGAACTGCGAGCTCGTGTCCTCGGTCACCGTTACGTCGAAGGCGTCGCTCACCTGGTTGCCGTCGGCATCCTGGGCCGTGACCGTAACGGTCGCGGTTCCCTCGGCCACGCCCGTTACCGTGAGGCCGGTAACGGTCTCGGTCGATTCGTCGACGACAGTGGCAACCTCCAACACCTCCGTGTCCGACGATTCGGCGGTTATGGTCAACGCGTCGCCGTCGGGGTCCGTGAACACGTCGGTCAACACCTCCTCGTCGGCGTCGCTGGGCACGTCGGTCAAATCAACCTCGTGGGTCGCGTCAATGAACACTTCGCTCACGTCGTCAATGGCGGCAGCCACCACCGGAGCGGCCTTCACCGTTACGGCGAAACTGTCCGAAACCGAGCCGCCGTTGCCGTCGCTGGCAGTGACCGTGACGGTCGCCGTGCCTCGGGCCTTGGCCGCAACCGTCAACGCCGACTGGTCGGCGGCAACGGAGACGGTGGCCACGCTCTCATCCGACGATGCGGCGGTGATGGTCAGCGCATCGCCGTCGGCGTCGCTGAACACTCCCGACAGGGCTGCCCCGCGCGTCCCACTCTCGTTCACGATGGTCGCGTCATCTATTGCAGACGCCACTGCGGGCGGATTGTTGGCCGCCTTCTGCTGCTGGTCCGGCGGCGTGGTGTCCGACACCGCGACCGTTACCGAGGGCGTCAGGACCGCGGCGTACTTCGCGTCCTGACTGCCCACACGGTGGCTGACGACGGCGTTTTCATCGTCGCCGTCGTCGTCCGCCACGGCGCTCACCGTGAAGGCGGCGGCACGGTTCCAGTCGGACGGCGTGAAGGTGTGGGACGCCGGCGCCACCGTGACCGCGCCGCCGTCGGAGCTGCCGGGGGTGACGGTCACGTCCGCCGTGGGCTGGCTGTCCAGGACCACGGTGTAGGTCGCCGTTCCGCCCTCGGCTGCGGCCAGGGGATTGGCGGCGATCACCGTGATGCCGGCGGTATCGTCGTCGGCGATGGTCACCGTGGCCGTGTCCCGGCCGTCGCCGGCCTTTTCCCATTTCCCCTTGATGTAGGTGGGGGCAACGACCACGGTGAAGGTCTCGTCATCCTCATCCACGGCGTCGTCCCGGGTGGGCACGGAGAAACTCCAGGAGGCGGCGCCGGCGCCCAGGGTGAAGGTGGATATGGCTCCCGAGTAGACGTCCTCAGCGTTGGCGGAGCCGTAACCGATGGACACCCTGAATGTGGCATAAGGCGCCGGGACCGGATCGCTCAGGGTCAGCTTCAGGGAGTAGTAATCCCCCTCGACCACCCTGACCGCCGGAGTGAGGGCGTAGGTCTTGACCGGCTCCGGCTCCGGAGGCGGCGGCTCGGCCACGGCGACGAGGGTCGCGGCGGACCAGGGGCCGGCGCCCTCCGCGTTCACGGCGGCGACGCGCGCTTGGTAATTGCCGTACTCCGCAACGTCAACCACCGCTCGCGAGCAGCATTGGTGGACGCTCACTCTGGCTCCGGCGGGCCCGGAACTCACCGCGCTGTCCGTGGGGAAACCGCTGCCCTCGGCCGCCACCTGCACCACGTATTCCGAGGCGCCGGCGACCTCCGCCCAGGACATGCCGAAGGTTTTGAGGCCGGCCGCCTGCGCCGCTCGCACCGAGCCCGGCGCCGACGCCGGAGCCCCGGCGCCGGCGGCCACGGTTATGGTGAAGGTCGTGGTGTCGGTGACCCCGTTGCGGTCCATGACCGTGTAGGTCATCACCGTGGCGCCCGTGGCCGTGGGAGCGCCGGAGAGCTCGCGGGCGCCGGAGTTGAAGGAGAGGCCCGGAATCTGCGGTTCCAGACTGTAGCGCAGCCGCACGATCTTGGCCGAGCCGCCGGTGGCCGCCGGCAGGGTCACGGAAACGGCGCTGCCCGCGGTGAAACTCCGGTCTGCGGTCTCGGGCAGGGACGGCGCTGCGTTCACCTCGATGCTGCCGTAGGCTGCGGCCCGGGATCTTCTCTCATCCTCCGCCCGGTAGGTCAGGGCGTAGCGCTGCCCGGCGACGGGTTGGTCTTCGCCGGCGCCGCTGCTGAGCGTGCGGGTGATGGGATCGAACGTCAATCCCCTGGCGTAGTCATTGATGGCCACGTTCGGTTCCCGGTTGTCCAGGCGGTAGGTCAGAGACCCGGTTCCGCCCGAGGCCTCCGGGAAGACGAAGCGGAGATCCGCGTCCTGACCCACGGTGTACTCGATGATGTCGTTGGTGAACGGGCTCAGCTGCGCTTCAGCGAAGGTCACTGCCGGGTTGACCGTCACCTGGAAGGTGAGGGAAACGGATTCGCCGGCTTCGTCGGTGGCGCTGTAGGTGACCCTGGCCGGGCTGGCGGTGGCCGCCCGGGGCGCGCCGTGGATCATCCGGTCCGGGCCCAGGGACAGGCCGGCGGGAAGGCCCGCGGCGGAGTAGGTCACTTTGCCGACGCCGCCGGAAGCCTCCGGCAGCCTGGGCGGCTCCGGTCCCCCCGCCGCGTCCGGGCCGGCGGAGCGGACCGCCGGCGCTCCGGCGGTGTACACCGCGTCCGGCGCCACGGCGTCCCCGAAGGTCAGCGGCGCAGCGGCCAGGACCTGCTTCTCCACCACCGCCGCCACCGTCACGTCGAAGGCGTCGCCCACGCTGTTGCCGTCGACGTCCCGGGCGGTGACCGTGATGGTCGCAGCGCCCTCGGCCACGCCGGTGACCGTCAGTTTGGACTGGTCCGCGGGCACCGACACGGTGACCACGTTCTCGTCCGAGGATGCGGCGGTGACCGTCAGCGCGTCCCCGTCGGCGTCGCTGACCACCCCCGACAGGGAGATGTCCCGGCGGTCGCCAACAATCAGGTCGCTCACATCGGCGATGGCTGAGGCCACCATGGGCGCGGCCTTCACCGTAACGGCGAAACTGGCCTCAACCGAGCCGCCATTTCCGTCGGCGGCGGCGACCGTGATGGTCGCCGTCCCCCTGGCCTGGGCCGTCAGGGTTGCGTAGTCCGCGGACACGGACACGGTAGCCACGTTCTCGTCCGAAGACGTTGCCGTAACCGTCAGCGAGTCCCCGTCATCGTCGGCAAAGACGCCGGACAGGGAGATTTCGCGCGTTCCGCTTTCGCTCGCGATGGTGGCGTCGGCTATGGCGCTGGCCACCGTGGGCGGGTTGTTGGGCGGAACCACCGAGACCAGGAAGGTATCGCTGACCAGGTTGGCAGCGGGCTTTCTATCGCCTTCCGGCGTCAACGGCAGCGCCTTCACCCCGGGGTGGTCCGGAGCGTACTTGTAGGCTCGGTACATCCCGCGGTTCTCCGGGCTCCGGTATTCCCAGACGACATCCTGGCTCTGCGTAACCTCCCGTATCCTGCCGAGGGGCGCGTCCACCACCAGAGTGTTGCCGTTGGGCAGACGCTGCGCGCCGGACCCCCAGTAGGCAAGGCTGCCGTCGCGGTGGCGATACGACCAGGTCGGGCCGGATGGCCCGTATGCGGAACCCTCAGAGCGGGTGTAGCCATATCCGTCGGCGGGAAGCACGATCTCGTCCACGGACGAGTATCCCCGCCCGAACCCGGGGTGCTCGTTCCCGTTGTTGTACAGGAGAACCCTTCCCGCGCCCGGCAGCCCGGCGGGAATCCAGTGAGCGTTGTGCGGGAAGAACAGCTTCTGGTCGTCCTTTGTTCCCTGCCGGTACGCGCGAGGGTTCCCCCAGCGGTACAGTAGGTCGCCGCCCTTGCCGCCGTTTCCGCCGGCACTGCCGGATGCTTCAGCCGTCGTCGTGCTGCGGTCTATAATCCAGATTTCGCTGAAATGGCGCGAGGTGATCATGATCTGGTTCAACGCCGCGTTGTAGTCCAGCGCATTCAAATGCGTGGGGCCTCGATCGGTCCCATCAAATCGACACAGCCCGTAGTTGATGTCGATTTTCTCGGGATGGTCGGCGACCGTTCCGTAGTTCGCCTGGTCAGGGTCGTGGTCTTGAATCAGATGGTCCCACACCCTCCACCTCCAGACGACCTCCCCGTTGGGCTTGATTTCCACCACTTCATCAATCTTGACCGTTGCATTCTTCTCCAGACATTCGGGGTTCGCGCCCTCCGCAACGGCTTCCGCCTTCTGATATAAGACCTCATGAAGGAAGAGGTAGTTTCCGTTGGACAGCTTGAGCACGTCATGATGATTTGGCATCCTCCCGTAAGACCACACGGGTATTCCACGCGGATTCCTTTCCGTGAGATGAACGGGACCATTCCCTGTGAGCAGGTTCCCGCTGGCAAGGAGTTTGCCGTGATTCCCGAAGGGCTGTGACCATTCGAACGCCTTGCGTCCCTGATTGTCGATCAGATAGAACTTGACGTCTTTCGGGTGATAGAACAGCGTATAACCCTCGTATGCTCCGGGCTGGTTCACCGTGGGCCTCGGCATACCGGAGTCCTGAGCGGCGACCGTGATGGTCGCGGCGCCTTCGGCCACGCCCGACACCGTAAGGCCGGAGTAGTCGGCGGCAACGGAAACGGAGGCCACTCCGCGGTCCGACGACGCCGCGGTGACGGTCAGGGCGTCCCCGTCGGCGTCGCTGAACACCCCCGACAGGGAGATGTCCTGCGTTGACCCCACCTCCAGGCCGGTCACGTCCTCTATTGCCGACGCCACCACCGGGGCGGCCTTCACCCTCACCGTGAAACTGTCCTCAACCGAGCCGCCATTTCCGTCGGCGGCGGCGACCGTGATGGTCGCCGTCCCCCTGGTCTGGGCCTGGGCCGTCAGGGTTGCGTAGTCGGCGGACACGGACACGGTAGCCACGTTCTCGTCCGACGACGTTGCCGCAACCGTCAGCGAATCCCCGTCATCGTCGGCAAAGACGCCGGACAGGGAGATTTCGCGCGTTCCGCTCTCGCTCACGATGGTGGCGTCGGCGATGGCGCTTGCCACCGTGGGCGGCCGATTGTGATGCGCCCGAAAGACCCACGGGCGCGCCTGCTTGATGGACAGCTTGCCCAGACTCGTGATCTTGAACTCGATGTCCATCGCGAACGGCACGCCCTCTGCGGCACCGTACAGCTCACTGAACTTCTTATGGATCACCTCCAGGTGGCTGCGCAACTGCGTCAGCTGCGCCGCGCTCATCAGCAGTTTTCCCGGCTCCGCGAGGTTGGAGCGCACCAGGACCTCATGCCGGCCGCCCGGCAGCAACAGGATTTCCTCGGGCCGCGAGTGGGCCTCCGGGTTCGTGATCAGGTCCTCTCCCAGCTGCGTGTTGACGTAATAGGCGCCGGCCCGGTTCGTCACCGGGTCGAAACTGACCGCCACGCCGTTGGCCTTTTCCAGGGAGTAGTTCGGGTGCACCAGCACCCCCATCGCCGTGCCCGCGTGGTCGATCCGGTGGAAATCCCGTTCCACGAAGGCCCGGAAGTTCCACAGGCTCGCCCAGACCGCCTTGATGGACTTGTCGATCCCCTCCTCCGCGGTCTCGCCGGGGTCCTGGGTCTTGGAGCTGTACAGCCCCGCGCCGTTGTACCCCGGCAGGTCCTCGTTGTTCGTGCTCGACCGGTAGCGCAGCGAGGTCCCCTCGGGGAACCTCGCGTGCATCGCCTCCAGCGCCGTGATGATCCAGGCCGGGCTCCGGGCGTCCCTGATGGCCTCCCGGAGGTCATCCAGCATCTCGTCCTGGATCTCGTAGTCCGTCCGGAATCTCGGGTGCGCCAGGATCGCCGCGACCACGGCGTTGAGTTTCGTGCCGGCCGGCAGGGTGAACCGGTCTTCCGCGGCGCCCTTCCCCTTGCCGAATACGGTCTCCTCCGCCAGGCCGGCATTCTTCATGAACTCGTCGTAGAAGTAGAACGGCACGGCGAACCCGTCGCGGACGACGCCCTCCGGGAACCCCAGCGTGCCCAGCACCGCCATGTTGGCGGCCTTCACCCCGAAGGCGTCCCAGTCGTCGAACCCGATCTCGCTCAGGGGAGTGATCTTCGTGACCGAGAGGTCCCGTTCCGGCGTCTGCGCCGAGGCCGGCCGGGAGGCGTCGTAGTGGGCGTCCACCTCCGCCCTGGTGGCGGCGCGCAGGGTGTACCCGCTCTGAGTTACCTTGTAGTAAACGTGGCGGTCCAGAAGATCATCGATGGTGGCGTCGTCCAGGGGGGCGCGGATGAAGGCGTTGGGCGCCCCGTTCTGCACGGCGCGCAGGTTGACGTGGGACAGGGGCGTCTGGGGCACCCCGGTGATGATGCCGGCCACCAGCGGCAGGTCGTTGGGCAGCGTCTCATAGATCACGATGTCCCGGGAGTTGGGGCGCTCCTCCAACTCCATCTCCCGCAGCAAACCGTAACCCTCTCCCTCGTTGAGCGGAATGAAATCCACGTCGGGAAAGATGTCCTCTTCCAGCAGCACGTTGACCCGGGATGCGTCATACAGCGCCTTCTCCCAGTTATAGCGCGGCAACGCTGCGCGCATCGGATGGTACGCCAGGTTGTTCTCTACCACCGGCATGGCGGCGGCCAGAGCCTCGTGCGCCAGCGCCACGACATCGAAGGCGAAATTGTCCCACGGCTGGAAATTGTACCGGTAGACGCCCCGGGATCCGTCGGGTGCGACGGCATTGGGGTGGTACACAATCTCGCCGTGCAGACTGCCTATCCATGGAGAATCCGAGGCCGGGAATCCAAGCGCAACAACAAACCCACTGTGCAGGCGATGCGTAACGGTGTTTTGGAAATAGACGGCAGGGCGGTCTGAGCCGGGGTTCATGATGATGAACTTGACGTACTCCAGATTTACCAGGTGACGGTCAAAGGGAGCGGGCCGTTCGCCCTGGTAGGAGAGCTTCTGGAAGGCCGCGCGGTCGGCGATGGATACCGCCCCGTTGGAAATGTGGACCGATGCCGCGGGGTTGACCGGGTTCTTCGTTCCGGCGTCCGCCAGTTCCGTCAGGTCGTCGATGCAGTCGCCGTCAACGTCGGCCGGGTTATTGACGGGGTATTTCTTGACCTTGTACCTGCCCGCGGGCAGGGGCGCCAAATTGTCCTTCAGCGTCGTCGTCCCCGCTTCGCCTCGCCTCACCAGGACCGGATATTCGATGGTCTCTCCTCCCTTCTCGTGCCGCACGTAGAGCACGAAGTAGTCCTCAACCGTGGATGTGACCACGATGGGGACCGCCGCAACCGGCACGTCCACGGGGCTGCCGCCGCTGATGGGACACGTTCCCGGGATGGTCACGGCGACCGAATTGGAGGCCGCGCTGGCCGCAAGGCGCCGCTTGGCCCTGACCTGGTAGGTGTAGGTCTCACCCTGCTTCGCAGCGCCTTTGTCGGTGTAGCTCGTGCCGGAGGAACCCGTGTCGGGCACGTGGGCCATCATGCCGGACTGGCCGGACGCGCGCCGCAGCACCCGATAGCCCGTGACGGAACCGGCGTTCTCCGTCGGGGCGCTCCAGCTCAGCTGCACCCCGCCGGCAACTACCGTCGCTTGCAGGTTGCCGGGCGCGGTGGCGACCGTCTGGGCGTGGAGCGGCCCGGGGTGGCTGACCAATATGACGATGAGGACCAGCGCAGCCAGGGCCAGCGCCAGGATAGCCCGGCGCGGATGAAATCCACGAGGGAAGTGGCGGGTGGAATGATGTGATGAGATCATAGTTCGGGAGGTGGTTGGGCATGACCGCGCCAATGCGGCCATGATACCCGGCCAATCCTATCATCTGCGTATCTTTGACCGCTCAATTATGTGTCTTTATCTGTGTAATCACATCGCCGCCGCAGGCCAGCCGCAGCGGGCATGGGGTGGCGGCGGCGATTGAACGCCAGGGGGGCGCCCAGACGCAGCCGGACGCCCCCTTCAGCCCACCTGTACTTTCCCTCAGACCATGGCAGAAAGCCCGGAGAATTACCGTGTGCTACAATCCCCTCACGCCATCGCGCCGCACAAGGATCACCCAAAGGGGGAGAGACTAGATGCGAAGTCCAACGCTCCTCAACCCTCATTCCCACGTCAATCTTCCAATCGCAGACCTCCGTGCCATCACGCAACAGCTGGAAGCCCTGAAACAAGTCGCCCCCGAATGGGATGGCCCCGGCACCATCACGCCAGGGCCCGTCGTCGTTGACCGCACCGCCGCCTGGCTCACAAAATACTGGCGCACCGAGTTGGGCATCCCCGACATCTGCCCTACCGCCGATGGCGGCGTCAGCATCAGTTGGGAATGGAACGCCATCGAGCACAGCATCGACGTGCGCTCCGACGGCTCCAGCATGGAATGGTGCCAATACAATCCTCGTACCCTGCAAACCATTGAGACCGAGATCGGGATGGACCACCAGGGATGGGACACCATATTGACCGCCCTCAACCAATCAGCGGTATGACGACCGAGCCAGAGACACCCCAACAAACAGATCAGAACATCATCCTGCTCCGGCAGGCCAACCCTCTAGTCGTGAGGAACGGCAAGGCCCAGAAGGGGCTCTTCCGCATCGACACGGACCCGGAAACCGGCGAACGCGCTATTTCGGTAGAAATGGCCAGCCCCGACTACTCGGCCCAGGACGCTTACGAACGGCACGACGGCGGACACCCGCCAACCATCGGAACAATCGGCATCTCGATGGACGAGATAATCCGGTTGAACCTTCAGGCCAGGCCGGATCCACTGCCCGACAACCCCCACCACTGGCTGTTGGCGCTCCCTGAAGGAGCCAGCAACAACAGCGTCCAGAACCCGCTGAAGACCTTCGCCGTCAGCCGCGGCTGGCTGTACGCGCGACCGGGAACTCCGCCGCTGCGGTAGCGGCCGCCAACGCTTCTCTCTCGAAACTGGACTAGCGCAACGAGATGCGGGCGCCCAGCCGCAGCCGGACGCCCGCGTGGGATAGCCGGCGGTTCGGGCGGCCACTACCCGGACCCGCCGGCTTCAATCTCCGCCAGCGCCTCGGCCACGGGGTTCCAGCGGGATGCCTGGTACCTCCCAGCCATCTGCCTGGCCTCCGCCGCCGTCATCGGCGTCAGCGACGCATCGGCCACCGTCTCCCCGAAGGCCAGCAGCGCCCGGTCCCAGCGGTCGGTGTGGCTCTTGTTATTCACTCCGTTGGGGTCGTTGCGCCATTCGTACACCTGCGCGATGAGCGCCGCGTACTTCCTGACCACCACTGACGCGTCGAAGGTGTCGCTGACCGTGCCGCCGTTGCCGTCTGCCGCCGTGACCGTGATCGTCGCCGTTCCGACGGCCACGCCGGTGACCGTCAGCTTGGATCCGTCGGCGGCCACGGTCACGGTGGCCTTGGCCTCGTCGGAGGACGCGGCGGTGACGGTCAGGCTGTCGCCGTCGGCGTCGCTGAACACTCCCGACAGGGAGACATCTTGCGTTGATCCCACTTCCAGGCCGGTCAGGTCGGCGATGGGCGCGGCCACCGTGGGGGCGGACTGCGCCGCGCCGACGCTGCTGTCGCCTGCGCTGGGATCTCCCCGCGTCACCGTCAAGGTATAGACCACCTTGCGTTTGAGCGCTTTTTCCCTGGAAGCGTGGCGAATGAAGGCCCATGGATCCCCAAGATGGGTCTTGTACACTGTGAGGTAAACCACCGTGGTCGCGTCGGGCGGCAACTCGACACGATTGGTTTCCCCGTGCATCGATACTCCTGGGCCGTACGCTCCCACGCTGTTGGCTATGAGCAGCTGGTTAGGCACGGGGTAGGCCGGCTCTGACCCCTCGGTAGGTGGCCCGAGCCATATTGCCTCAAGATCCGCCGGGGCCAGGTCGCCCGCCAATAGAACGGCGAAGGCGAGATGTCGAAATGTGGAACGGCCGTCATAACGTTTTTCCGGGTCGAACCTGCCCGCGAAGGTCAGCCCGTCCGTGTCGTCAGGAACGGTCAGCTCGTAGCTGTAGTGGTCGGACCGGAACGCGGGGGTCATGGTCACGCCCTGAGGCAGGTCAACGCTCAGCACGGCCATTTCATCGATGCCAGCCGCATGGTCATCAATGTGCGCGGTAACGAACATCCTCTGCGACTGCGGCGTGGCGCCCGCCGCACAGGGCCACGGCGCGCGCTGGTCGTCGGGGTTGAGGCCGCCGTACTTCAGGACGGGGTACTGGCACGACGTTCCGAAGTCCCAGGGGTCGTCGGCGCTGCCGTCGCCGTCCAGGTCCAAATTCCAGTCGGCGTAGATGCCGGCGTAACCCGTTGGGGATTGCAGCTCGGCCGTGGTCTTGCCCACCCCCTGGACGCTGGTGGCCTGGCCCGACGTGACGGTGTCCCAGTAGCTGTCCCTGGCGTAGGGCGAATTATTCCAACTATTGTCGGAGTAGGCCAGTCCGCTCAACTCAGCGGAACCTGACACCGTGCCGGTGGAGTAACTGGCGGTAATGCTCCCCAGGTTGAAACCCGCCAGGCCGCCAACCTTCCACCCCTTGGGGGCGGTCACCGTGCCGGTGGCGTAGCTGGCGATGATCTTCTGGTCCGGATAGTTCAGGCCGACGAGGCCGCCGGTGGCGTGGCCGTTACCGGACGCGCCGCTTGGAAGTCGATAGGTGTCATCCGCCTCGCCGGTGCCGGTGACGTTTCCGGTGGCGTAGCTGGCGATGACTGTACCCTGGTTGCCTCCCACCAGTCCGCCCACGTCATCGGAAGACCCGGTCACTGTGGCAGTGGAATAGCTTCCAATGATCATGCTGGAGTTGTAGGTGGCGCCCACCAGGCCGCCGACGGCGTTCGTGCCCGACACCTGGCCCGTGGTATAGCTGTTGATGATCGTCCCTCCGTTCTGTCCGACCAAACCGGCCACGGAGTGTAGGTTACCGTTCAGCAGCACGTCTTCCAGCCCGACGTTGCGTATGACGGCGGCGTCAAGGGTTCTCTTGAAGAGCCCGTTAACGGCACTGTTATGCACGTGGAGGTTCCTGATGACATGGCCGTTGCCCTCGAAGATGGCGGCGAAACCCGGTTCAGAACCTTCGCCCCATGCCCCAATCCCGGTCCAGCCTGTTGTCTTGTATCCATCTACGCGAAAGTATCCATCATCCGCGTCAGCCCGGCCGTTGCCATTGCGGTCAAAGTCCAGGTCGGTCGTCAGCTCGTAGCCGATGCAGCCCGTCTGCGGACAGCCCATGCCGGACGCAGCGCCGGGGAAGGCGGCGGCGTACACGGGTTTGAGGGGGACGTTGTAGGTGTTGTAACGTGTGGAGATCGATGGGGTTCCGTCACCGTCCAGGTCAGCGTTGATGGCTCTGAGCTGGGCCAGGCACGACACCTCGATGAGGCCGTCGTCGTCAGCGTCGTAGTCTCCGCCGGCGGGCTCAGCGCAGCCGGCAGCGGCCACCGGCGTCGCCGGGGCGTCGTTGTCGGCGATGGTCAGGGTCAGGGGTCCAGCCGTGAGGCTAGAGCCGGACAGCGCGGCGTTCAGCACGATGGTCTCGTCGTCGTCGTCCACCGCGTCGTCAATCACGGTGATGGTGGCCGCGCCGGCCGTCGCTCCCTCCGCGATGGCGACGGTGGTGGGCGACAGGGTGTAGTCGTCGCCGGTGGCCGTGCCGGACGCGGTCAGGGTCGCGCTCGCGCCCCCGACGCCGGCCGGACTGCTCAGCCCGACCGTGACGGTCACCGGAGCCCCGCCCTCGGCGGGCGCACCGTCGGCGAACAGCATCATCCCGGCGGCGCAGGCGGCCACCGCCGTAATCTCCCCCTGCAGGGTGTCGCTGGTGGCGGAGAGGAAGTAGTTGGCGGCCTTGAAGCTGCCGTGGTCCTGCAGGGAGTAGGTCACGCCCACGTCGTGGGTTCCCGGCACGGCCAGGGGGAATGCCCCGCTGACGGCCAGGCCCCCGGCGCGGAAGTCCGCCAGCTCCGCAGACAGCACGCCGGTTCCGTTGGCGGCGGACGTGTCGAAGGTGGCGTCGGTGGTTCCGTCCGACGCCCGGGCGTTCACCGTCACCCCGCTGATCGCCGTGACCGGCCGGGGCGTGATGGTGTAGGTGGTCACCGACGGCGCCGTCGGCAGGGCGTACTTGCCCGCGTGGGCCGAGGCCACCGCCAGCGTGCCCATCCCGATGGCGTAGTCGCCAGCGTCCTCGCCCGACGCCCGGCTCAATGCCCCGGTCAGCACGTCCGTCGCCGCGTCCCCGGACTTCAGCCCGGAGACCGTGTAGCCCAGGTCGTCGGTCTCGCCGTACTGGCGACTGGGGCTGCTCGGCGTGATGCTCAGCGTGGTCTGCGCCGCCCCCGGCGTCCCGGTCAGGCCCTGCCAGTCGGTGCGCAGAAAGACGAACACCTTCCGCTCCCCGGTCCTGGGTTCGAGCGTGCCCC
>MPNC01000002.1 GCA_002238825.1 SAR202 cluster bacterium bin87
TCACTTTGCCCGACTTTCGTCCCTGCTCGACTTGTAGGTCTCGCAGTCAAGCCCTCTTATGCCAATGCGTTCTGTGGACGATTTCCATCCGTCCTGAGAGGACCTTTGGGCGCCTCCGTTACTTTTTTGGAGGCAACCGCCCCAGTTAAACTGCCCACCAAGCACTGTTCCTCAGTGTTGCTGAGGTTAGAACCAAAAACAGCCAAGGGTGGTATTTCAACGACGACTCCACACCTACTGGCGTAGGCGCTTCTAAGTCTCCCACCTATCCTACACATGACAGTTCCCAACCCAATGCCAGGCTACAGTAAAGCTCCACGGGGTCTTTTTGTCCTGCCGCGGGTCGCCCGCGTCTTCACGGGCACCGCAATTTCACCGAGCCCCCCGCCGAGACAATGGCCAAGTCGTTCAACCATTCATGCGGGTCGGAACTTACCCGACAAGGGACTTCGCTACCTTAGGACCGTTAGAGTTACGGCCGCCGTTCACCGGGGCTTCAGTTTGGTGCTTGCACACCGCCCCTTAACCTTCCGGCACTGGGCAGGCGTCAGCCTGTATACGTAGGGTTTCCCCTTAGCACAGACCTGTGTTTTTGTTAAACAGTCGCCCGGCCTTCTTCTCTGCGCCCCCAGACAGCTCCACCAGCTAGTGGCTTCACCATCCAGGGGGCCCCTTCTCCCGAAGTTACGGGGCCCTTTTGTCTAGTTCCTTAGCGGAGGTTAGCTCGAACACCTAGGGACGTTTATCCCAGCCCACCAGTGGCGGTTTGCGGTACGGTCGCCGCGGTTCCATAACCACGAAGCTTTTCTTGTCGGTATGGCCTCAACGGGGTCTCCTTTCCCGTAGGTCAGGATTCCCTCACTCCTCAGCTTAACACCAGGGTGGATTTGCCTGCCCCGGCACGCCTACAAGCAAGGACGCACCATGTCCAATGGGCACGCCCCGCCTAGCCTCCCGCACCCCTCCTTGGTTTTAAATCGAAACAACGGCGGTGCAGGAATATTAACCTGCTGTCCATCGCCTTCGGCTCTTGCCTACGGCTTAGGACCGACTAACCCTACGCCGAACAACGTTGCGTAGGAAACCTTGGGCTTTCGGTGTCAGGGATTCTCACCCTGATTTACGCTACTCATTCCGGGATTCTCACTTCCCCGCGCTCCAGCAAGCCTCACGACTTACCTTCGTCGCCCGAGGAACGCTCCCCTACCATGCCCAGGTACTAATACCTGTACATCCACGGCTTCGGCGACAGACTTGAGCCCCGTTACATTTTCCGCGCAGGATCCCTCGACCAGTGAGCTATTACGCACTCTTTAAAGGGTGGCTGCTTCTAAGCCAACCTCCTGGCTGTTTTGGGAACCCTACCTCGTTTCCCACTTAGTCTGCGCTTGGGGGCCTTAGCCGGTGGTCTGGGCTGTTTCCCTTTCGACAATCGCACTTATCTGTGACTGTCTCACTCCCGGGTATCGGTAGAACGGCATTGGTGGTTTGATTGAGTTTGGTAAGCTCACGCCCCCTAGCCCATTCAGTGCCCTACCTCCGTCCTCCTAGTTCCCGAGGCTGCACCTAAATGCATTTCGGGGAGAACCAGCTATTTCCGAGTTCGATTAGCATTTCACCTCTACCCACAGCTCATCCCAGGCTTTTGTACTAGCCACGAGTTCGATCCTTCAGTTCGCGTTAACGAACCTTCAATCTGGCCATGGGTAGCTCACTCGGTTTCGGGTCTACTACATGGAACTGGTCGCCCTGTTCAGACTCGCTTTCGCTACGGCTCCGGAACTACAGTCCCTTAACCTCGCTCCATACAGTAAGTCCCCGGATCATTCTTCAATAGGCACGCCGTCATCCGCAAAAAGCAGACTCCGACATTCTGTAGGCTTATGGTTTCAGGTCTATTTCACTCCCCGCCAGGGGTTCTTTTCACCTTTCCCTCACGGTACTGGTGCGCTATCGGTGACCAAGGGTATTTAGCCTTGGAGGGTGGTCCCCCCAACTTCCCACAGGGTTTCACGTGCCCCATGGTACTTAGGATCAACTTCGGAAGCTCCATCCCTTTCGTCTACCGGGCTGTCACCGTCTACGGCGGCCCTTCCCAGGGTCCTTCGACTAGAGATGAAGTTTGTAACTCCCCGGAGCCTGATGAGGCGACCCCAGAAGTGTCCTGTAACCCCGCAACGACACAGGCCCTCATGCCGTTTGGTCGCCGCGGTTTGGGCTGTTCCCCGTTCGTTCGCCACTACTAAGGGAATCTCGGTTGATTTCTTTTCCTCGGGGTACTTAGATGTTTCAGTTCCCCCACTTACCTCCCGCAATGCGGGTGGACCGACTCAACGCCGGAACAGGTTACCCAATTCGGAGATCCCCGACTACGCCTGTTAGACGGCTCATCGAGGCTTTTCGCAGCCTTACCGCGTCCTTCTTCGGCCCTTGGTCCCAAGGCATCCACCATAAGCCCTTTAAAATTTGACCCACGCTAGGAACTTCAAATTCCTAAGACTCGGTTCTTACAGTTCAAATTTCCTATTCAGTTGTTAAGGTCACCTTCTGACCGCTGCCTCAACGGCGTTTTGCCGGTGGCTGGGATCGCTCTCTGGAGCGCGCCCACAGGTCAGTTGGTGGGTAGACACTATAGCCTGTGACCTCCCTGTCGTCAAGGGCAACCAGCGGCTGTTTTCAGATCCGCCGGAAAATGTCGCTGATCAATCAGCGACCCACGAAGGGGGGCATGCCGCGGTTCTTGTCCAGGAACCACTGCACGGCAATCTTGTGATCCTCGGTTCGACGCACATGTTCCTGGGCCGCGGAGGCCAACTCCAGCGCCCCCTGGAAGTCGAGGTCCATGCTCTCGTGCACCAGGTACTTGGTAAGCGAATGCGCGATTGTGGGTCCTTTCGCGATCCGGGTCGCCAGTTCCATGGAACCTTCCATCAACTGGTCATCGGGGAAGCACTTGCTGGCCAGCCCGATGCGCACCGCGTCCTCGCCGCCCATCCAATCTCCCGTGTACTGGAGCAGCAGGGTGTTGCTGACGCCGATCAGCTTGGGCAACTGCCAGCAACTGCCGTCGCCGGGTATCAGCCCGTTGAGCACAAACCGTTCGGACAGGCGCCCGCTGTCGCCGACAACCCGGATATCGCAGGACAGTGCCAGTCCGCAGCCGACCCCGGCCGCCGGGCCGTTGACCACCGCGATGGACGGCTTCTGCAGGTCGTGGATACGGAGCGGCACGAAGTTGACCCGGGGGCCGCTTTCGACCCGGCTCGGACGACCCTTCATGTATTCCATCTTGCCCCAGGTCAGGGGTTCCGGCTCCGCCTCCCCTTCACGCTCTTCGATACGCTGGCGGAACCCGCGCACGTTGGCCCCGGAACAGAAGGACGGTTCTGTGCCGGTGAGCAGCAGCACGCGCTCCTCCGGGTTGTTTTCGAACTCGTCCAGCCGCTCGAACATCTCGGCGGCCATGTCCTGTCCCAACGCGTTGCGCGTGGGCGGGTCGTGCATGGTCATCACCAGCACGCCGTCCACGACTTCGGTCTTGATGAACTCGTAAGCCATATCAAACGCCTCACTGCACCCCGGAACGCGCCGGGGTGAACGGATTGACGTGCATTCTACCCAATCGTTCTCACCTGCGGCAAAACGCCGATTGCCAATAGCCCGGCCATATCCTAAAATCCGGTTTGTTCGCCAACCGCAGATACGAGGCCGGGCCCGGCCTGATACCGAGGAGCCATGCCATGCAATCCGGCACCATTGTCAACCTGCACATCGCCCGCGTGAAGGGTACTCCGCCCGACCCGGTGGAGGAGGCACGGGCCATTTCGGCCGAAGGGTTAGAGGGCGACCGGAGTCGCAACCCACGAAATCTCCGGCAAGTCCTGGTCATGGATAAAGAAACGCTGGACCACTACGGACTCGAGCCGGGGCAGATAAAAGAAAACATCACCGTAACCGGCATGGACCTTTCGGAAGCCCGCCAGGGCCACGTCTTTTTCATCGGAGACGAGAACAGTCACGTCACTCTGGAAGTCACCGGGGACTGCGAACCCTGCCAGAAGATGGATGCGCTGATCCCGGGATTGCAGAAAGAGATTTTCGGCAAGCGCGGCATATTGACCGTGGTTTTGCAAGGCGGGGATATCAAGCTCGGGGACTCGATCCGACTGGAACCGTAATCGTCGCCCTCGGCTGGAGGGCGCGGCGCAAATACCGTTAAAGTTCCTCCCGGCATCGGGAGCCGATCCAGCCATGCCATCGCGGCAGGCGTGTAGAGGTGGATCGCAAAGGCAGGTTTCAGCTGCACTCAATAACAAGCAGCGCATTTTTGTAACGCGGCGAGCTTGACGCTCGAAAACGGAGCATAAAGATGCGATTGATTTCTATCCTTCCTCGTTCGAGATACCGTCTCATTGCGATCGCGGCGGCGCTCATCCTGCCCGCCCTGGCCTTCATCGCCTGGCCGCATGCGGCCCACGCGTCCGGCGTCGACGGTGAGACCCAGTTTGTCCTGAATACGTTCGCGTTCCTGATCTGGGGCGCGCTGATAATGTGGATGTGCGCCGGGTTCACCATGCTGGAAGCCGGCTCGGTTCGCACCAAGAACGCATCCATGATCTGCCTGAAGAACATCGGCATCTACTCCATCGCCGGGCTGGCCTTTTTCTTCATTGGCTACAACCTGATGTACAACAACGTGCAGACGGTCATCGGTACCGTAGTGTGGCCGCTGTACGGTCCGTCGGCCGACGAGATCGCGCTGCTGGGCGGGGACGAATCCGCGCTGGCGGCCGTGATCGACAGGGGTCACTCGGTGATGTCCGACTGGTTCTTCCAGATGGTGTTCGTGGCCACCACCGCGTCCATCATCTCCGGAGCCATGGCCGAACGCGTCAAGATGTGGAGTTTCTTCCTGTTCGCGCTTCTGATCACGGCCTTCATTTACCCGATAGTGGGCGCCTGGACCTGGGGCGGCGGCTGGCTGGCGGACATGGGGTTTCAGGACTTCGCCGGTTCGACCATCGTGCATAGCACCGGAGGTTGGGCGGCCCTGGCCGGCATCCTGGTGGTCGGACCGAGGCTCGGCAAGTTCCGGGACAATGGCACCGCGCGGACTACGCCTCCCTCCAACGTCGTACTGGTGACCCTTGGGGTGTTCATCCTGTGGCTGGGCTGGTTCGGCTTCAACGGCGGGTCGCAGCTGGCGTTGGGAACGGCCGCCGACGCGGTGGCGATGAGCGTCGTTTTGATCAACACCAACCTGGCGGCCGCCGCCGGGGTGCTAACTGCGCTGTCCGTCTCCCGCCTGTTCTTCGGGCGGATCGACCTGATGGTGGGCCTGAACGGCGGCCTAGCCGGGCTGGTCTCGATCACTGCCGGGCCGGACTTCGTGACTCACATCTGGGCAGTGCTCATCGGTATCATCGGCGCGGTGATCTGCACGGGCGGCATCAAGCTGCTTGAGGTGGTTAAGGTGGACGACGTAGTGGGCGCCGTGCCGGTTCACCTGTTCGCCGGCGTCTGGGGAACCATCGCGGTATGCATCGCCTCTGGTGGAAACATCCTGACGCAACTGGTCGGCATCCTGTCGATTGGAGCGTTCGTGTTCGGACTTTCCTGGGTGGTATGGTTCGGCATCTCAAAGACCATCGGGCTGCGCGTAACGGAAAGCACCGAGCGCATCGGCCAGGACGCGGCAGAGCTGGGCATGGAGTCCTACCCCGAGTTCGTGCTCATGCCGGAGATGGACGACGATTAGGCCGGACGGGACCTCTCCAATAAATCGGGGGCAAGCTCAAGGCTTGCCCCCGTTGCATTAGCGGCGATTGGACGCCTGGAAACTTAGCGCACCAGCGTGCCCCGTATGGCCTCGCCAACGTCGCCGACCTGGGTAACGTCCTGCCACTGGCGGACGGCGTCATCGACACGGTCATCGGACAGCACCAGCGCGACGTTGTCGCGGAACTTGCCGGTGATGTTGTCCATCCCCCACGGAGCGGCCTGGCTGCCCATGATGGACCCGCGCGGCGTCTCGTGCTCCAACACGCGGCCATCCTTCAGGGTGACGCGGATGGGCACGCCCTTGGAGACCGTGCCGCCCCCCCGTTCAAACTTGGACTGGACCCGGATGTTGACCCGCTCCATCATGTCCGTCACGTCGGCGTCCGCGATCTTCGCATCGGTGAACGTGTCGATGGCGATCTGACCGTCCACCAGGGCGGCCGCCATGTTGTACTTGGCGCTGAACTTGCCCTTCAGGTCGGTTTCCGGTTCCTCGTATAGCATGACCGTCGAGGCGTAGGACTGCGCGATTTCGGCGCTGGCCACGTCCTCGTAGCCAAACTCGTACTCCCGCATGAGGCCGAACACGCTATCCAGCATGGCGTGGTTGCCACCGCAGGACGGGTACTTCTTGATCATCAGCGCATCCTGCACCCGGAAAGGCTTGCCCAGCTTGTCGGCGGCTTCCTCCAGGTTGGTGTGCTCATCGCCGATGACTGTCGCGGTGAAGCCCACCGAGTGCTCCAGGATCTGGTCGCCAGCCGTGAAGCCGCGCTGCGCCAGCTGGGCGGCCATGACGCCATCGCGGCAGGTCATGCCGGCATGCAGCGGCTTGGTCATGGTGCCGAAGTTGTGGATGACGCCTCCGGCCATGGAACCGGCCATGCCCAGCGCCATGGTGGTCTGCTCCGCGTCCAGCTTGAGCAGCTTCGCGCACGCTGCCGCAGCCGCCAGCCGACCCAGGATCGCCGTGCTGTGGAAGCCCCGGTGCATCTGCTGAGTGTGGTAGTGGGTGGCGTAATCCACGGCCAGGCCGACCTCGCAACCCACCACGTAGGCTTCCATGAGGTCGCGGCCAGTGGCGCCGATGGTCTCACCCAGGGCCAGCAGAGCGGGGAAGATCGCTACGGTAGGGTGCCCGAACCCGCCGAAGTCATCGTAGTCCAGGGCGTGTCCCATTGTTCCGTTGACCAGCGCGG
Source organism: SAR202 cluster bacterium bin87 (assembly GCA_002238825.1). Taxonomy (GTDB): domain Bacteria; phylum Chloroflexota; class Dehalococcoidia; order Lucifugimonadales; family UBA3495; genus Bin87. Next base: position 6,981 of record MPNC01000002.1, read on the forward strand.
CGTTGAGCACCGAGGTGCGCTCGCCGGTGGCGAGGATGGTTGCCTCTGCATTGCCGCCCAGGTCTCCGGCGTAGCTGCGGATGATTTCGCCCACCTTCTGCGTGGAGCCGGCCAGGATCACGCCAACCAGGTCGAAGCAGGATTCGTTGGCGACGCGTATGGCGTCCGGCGGAATATCCTCATACGTCGTATCTACGATCCATTTTGCCACCATTTCAGTTGCGCCCATGGTGCGAAACCTCCTTGCCGGGTTCATTTCTTCTATGCTCACGAAGAGCAGGCCGAGTATAGCATTCCCCGCGATGATACAATCGCGCGCATTCCGAAGCGTGCGCGGAGTACAGGATGTCCGGATCGAACCACACCCTCAATCTGATACTGGCTATAGTGGTCACCGTTTTGTGCTGTCTGCCACTGGGCATTGTGGCGATCGTATTCGCGGCCATAGGCATGTCGCGTCAAGGATCCGGGGACTACGCCGGCGCGGAATCCGCGGCCCGCACCGCTCGCATCTGCATCTGGATATCCTTCGGGTTGGGCTTGGCCATTCTCGCGATATACGTCCTGTTCTTCCTGCTTCTCGGCATCGGGACCGCCATACTTGGTTTCTGAATCCGCCAACGCCCGGTCGCTCCCCTGGCCGCATCCCACGGCGCGCCGGCCCGTGACCCTTGCAGCATGGCTCACGCCACCGGCGCTGGTAATCTGCGGGCTCGCCCTGGTGAATGCAGTGGACCCGCGGATCCCGGGGAACTACCCACCCTGCCTTTTTCTCTTTGTTACCGGATGTTATTGCCCCGGGTGCGGCACGCTGCGGGCTCTGCACAGCCTGTTGCATGGCGACTTGCGCAGCGCGCTTGGTTACAACGCCCTGACCGTAGCGTTGTTGCCCATCCTCGGCGCAGCTTATTGTTACGGGGTGGCCCACGCGGTCGGCAGGCCGGCAATCCCAGCCTTACGCGTTTCGCAACGCGCAGCCTGGGCGGCGCTGGTTGTGGTCCTCGCGTTTTGGGCGCTGCGCAACATACCGGTGTCGCCGTTATCCGCGCTGGCCCCGTGATCGGGCGGCCGCATGGCCTCGCGCATACCTGGTTTCCTGACAGGAACGAAGGGACGCGGCGACCCCGCCTGTGCTTAGGACGGCTTCCGGCGACGAGATAGCCGCGCTTCGCTCGAATTGCCGTGCTGGCAGCCTCTCCAGATGAGGGGGGACCACGGCGTCGGTTGCCCGGATTCCGGGGGTCTGCTAGACTTTCGCCGTCGCACGGTTCATCCCGTCGGCGACCCAATTGACCAGAACCCCGTTTACCAGGAGTTACGGCTAATGATTTACGAAGTTCGCACTTACGATCTCAAGCCTGGTGGAGTGCCCATTTTCGAGGACGCATTCGCGAAAGCGCTGCCCCATCGGGAAAAGTACTCCAAGCTGGCCGCCTTCTTCCACACCGAAATCGGCCCGCTGAACCAGGTGATCCACATCTGGCCCTACGAGAGCCTGGACGAGCGCAACGAAGTACGCGCCGCTGCCGGCAAGGACCCCAACTGGCCCCCGGACAGCCAGGGCACCATCCTGCACATGGAGTCGGAGATCTTCAATCCCGCTCCCTTCATGCGCCCCATGGGCGGTGGACAGAAGCAGGGCAACGTCTACGAAATGCGGATTTACGAGTACCAGAACGGCGCCATGCCCAAGGTGCTGGACATCTGGGGCGCCGCCATCGAGCATCGCGAAAAGTTCTCCCCGCTGGCTGCCGGCATGTACAGCGACATCGGCGGCCTGAACAAGTGGGTCCACATCTGGCCCTACAAGGACCTGGGCGAGCGCGACAAGATCCGCGCCGAAGCGTCCGCCACGCCGCACTGGCCCCCGCCGACCCGGGAGTTCCTGGTCAACCAGGAGACCAAGGTGCTGGTTCCTGCCAGCTTCTCACCCCACGCATAGCGCCGGTCACAACCGCTGCTACAGTAGGGGCGAATGATTATTCGCCCCTACGTTATAATGACGACACGCGGGGTTCTGCCCGCGACCCGTTTGGTCCAGAGGTTGTTTTCATGAATATCGGCGTCGCAATGTTCGTCACCCAGTCGTCCATCGACATCGCTGAGCTGGCCCAGGCCTGCGAGGCCCACGGTTTCGAGTCGTTGTGGGTGCCCGAGCATCCGGCGATACCGGCCGGGCCCAAGACCCCGTGGCCGGGGTCTCCCGACGGGGTGATCCCACAGATGTATTACGAGTGCGTCGATCCGTTCGTCGCGCTGGGGCGGGCTTCGGCGGTGACGTCAACCCTCAAACTTGGCACCGGAATCTGCCTGGTGCCCGAGCGCAACCCAATCCTGCTGGCCAAGGAGATTGCGACCCTGGACTACCTCAGCAACGGGCGGTTCCTGTTCGGCATCGGCACCGGCTGGCTGCGCGAGGAGACGGAACTCTTCGGCATCGACTTCTCGCAGCGGATCGGCTACACCCGCGAATCCATCGAAGCCATGAAGGAACTCTGGACCAAGGAAGTCGGTGAGTTTCACGGCCGGCACATCGATTTCCCGCCGATCTACTCGTCGCCAAAGCCGGTGCAGAAGCCGCACCCGCCGGTGCTCATTGGCGGCAACGCTCCCAACGTGGCCCGACGGGTGGTAGCCTGGGGCGACGGCTGGATGCCCAATCGCATCTCGCCCGACCAGTTGAAGGAGCGGCGCGAGGAAATCGTCCGCCTGGCCCAGGAAGCCGGTCGCGACCCTCACGAAATCGAGGTTTCGGTGTTCGGGCAGCCCGCCGACCCGGAGATCCTCAAAGCCTACGAGGAGGCCGGCGCGACCCGTGCCATGGTCTTCGCCGAAAGTGCGCCCCGCGACCAGGCTTTGCGTCAAATAGACGATTTCGCCAGCCGGCTGCTGGCCTGATCCCAAGCCCAACCCGTCATACCGACGAGACAGTTCGACAATAATGCTTCCCGACGACGCCAGCATCCTGTCCCTGCGAGACGCCAACCAGCGCTTCTACGAAGCGTTCGGGTCCCTGGACATGGCCCAGATGGACACGGTCTGGGAGCAGTCCGAACGGGCGCTGTGCGTCCATCCCGGCTGGCAGCCGATAGTGGGCTGGCCGGATATCCGCCGGTCGTGGCAGGGCATATTCAACGGCGCGGCGCTGATGCACTTCAACATCCATTACGTGAACATCGCCCTGGAAGGCAACTGCGGTTTCGTTACCTGCATCGAGAGCATCACCAGCGTGGTCGAAGGGCAGGCGCAGGGTTTTGGCGTCCTGGCCACGAATATATTTGTGAGATCCGGCGGTGACTGGCTGGTGATGGCCCACCACGCGTCGCCTCGCCTCTAGAATAAATCTCACTCGAGGGTGAGACGGCACGGCATCGAGCCGTGTGGCCTGTCTGTAACCACCTCGCACAAACCGCTCAAAACCGGGATCTGGAGCGAATCATGTCACATTCCCCACCTGCGGTCGTCGACATCTCCGCCACCGACCGCAACCTGTGGCAGGCGATCATGGCCGAAGCCATCGCCAACCTCACGTACACTGCCTACGCCAACAAGGCCCGCGAGGAAGGGTACCCTGAGATCGCCGAGGTCTTCGAGCAAGTCGCCCGGGCCGAGACCCATCACGGCCTGAATTACCTTTCCATTTCGGGCGGGGTGGACAGTACGGCCGTCAACCTGGCCCACGTGATCGCCGGCGAAACCCGGGAATACACACGCACCTACCCACGCATGATCAACGATGCGATGAGGGACGACCGCTCCGACGCCTTTGACATCCTGACCGCGGCCATGGAGGAGGAAAAACAACACCAAATCGCCTTTTCCGATGCCCTGGCCCATTTGCAAATCAAGAGTGCGAACGATGCCCCCGTTGAACCGGATTTCCTGGTTGCCGCCCATTCACCAACAGCAGGGGATGTTGCCGATCTGGATGTTTCTGTCGAGAGGCCCGCACTGCCCATAGACCTGCAAACATACGTGGATGCTGCCCTGGCGCTGGATAGGGAACCGTTCCGCATCGCAAACCTGGGGCGACTTAGAGAGGTGGTGTTCGGCGCGCAGGACGGCATTATCAGCACCCTTGCCCTGACCACGTCAGTGGCCATCGCTGTTGGCACGACCGGAACCGTCCTCGTGGCGGGGTTGGCCGCCGCAGCAGCCGGGATGATCAGCATGGGCGCCGGCGCGTATTTGGGCTCCCGAGCCGAGGAGGACGTTCGAGAAACGGCAATCGCCAACCAGATTCGCGAATTGGATGAGAACCCGGCGGAGCAACTGGCCGAGCTCGTCATCCTGTTCCAACGAGAGGGCAAGACCTACGACGAAGCCGTCCATCTGGCCAACGAGATATCGAGCAACGAAACGCTCTGGCTGAACACGCTCCTGGAAAAGAAGCTGGGGATCAGCCCGGACTTTGGTGGCAACCCGCTGAAGGACGCGGGGGTGATGTGCGTCTCGTTTGGCTCAGCGGCGATCATACCCATAATCCCCTTCCTGTTCCTGGCCGTCGGGGCGATGGCGATCGGATTGTCCGTGGGGCTGTCACTGACCGGGTTGTTCGCGCTGGGCCTGGCGAAAGGACGGCTGGTGCGCAAGTCAGCCATCCTGCAGGGGCTTGAGATACTGGCGATCGGCGCGGTCTCCGCAGCCCTTGGGTTCGGTTTGGGCGAGTTGCTGCCGCGAGTGTTGGGGTTCTGACGCGAGGCTTTCACCGAAACAAGGAACCAGACGCCGAAAAACGGGGGCGGTCCGAAGACTGCCCCCGTCGTTTGTCCGCGTTGTTCACGTATTAGGAGAACCGGCCCAACAAGCCTTTGACGGCCTTGAGAAAGTCTGGCGGGTTGTCTCCCTGGACGAGGTGGCCGGCGTTGTCAACCGTGACCGTGGTGCAGTCGTGGTGCTCTTCGGCCATCCGCATCATCGTCTCGTCGGCGAAGATATCGCTGCGCGCGCCGCGCACCACCAGGGCAGGGCAGTCGATCTTGCGCCAGCCGGCCCAGAGTTGTTCCGGAGTCCAGGCGGGCGCGCGAAAACCACGCCGTCGGATCACCTTGTCATATTTCCACGTCCACTTCCCGTCCTCGCGCCGGCGGATGCTGTACTTCAACGCGCCGAGGGTCTGCTCCCGGGTGCGGCCGGTGTACTCCATGACGCGCTGGGCAAATTCCTCCAGGGTGTCCAACTCGTCAGGAAGCTCACGGAACTGCTGGATGCGGTTCGAGCCGCGCCTTTGCGTCTCGGGGCCGGTATCGACGATGGTCAGTGACTTCAAGGTTCCGGGCCGGCCGGACGCCCAGGCCAGGCTGTTGCGGCCTCCCATGGAATGGCCCATCAGGTGGAAATCTTTCAACCCGATGGCAGATACCAGCGCCTCTACGTCGCCGACATAAGCATCGGTGGAATAGTCTTCGTCGGGGGACCAATCACTATCGCCGTGGCCCCGTTGGTCCACCGCAATCACACGGTAGTCTACGGACAACGGCAGGCTTATGAAGTCCCAGCTGTGCGCCTGCTGCTGGACGCCATGGAGCATCACGATCGTCGGCGAATTTGGATCGCCCCATTCCAGGTAATGGAGCTTCAGGCCGTTGACCTTGATATACCGGTCGACCGGCTCGTTCTCCACCGTAAAGGGAACACCCACCTGCCGCGCAGCGTCGTGCAGCGACAGACCCATGGAATGTGACGCCATCTTGAATACCTCCTGCCGTGAACGTGGCCGCCATGTTACCACGGCTAACCGTTTTCCTTCGCCTGGCGTTCCAGGATCCCCCTGATGGTGAACATGCGCTGGAACAGGGTGAAGCAGGACACGCCAGCGATCACCCAGAGGACCCATACCATGATCGGCACGGGGGCCAGCCCTTCCACGATCAGGCCGATTCCCAGGATCGCGACGCGCTCGGTCCGGGTCATGATGCCCGAACGGGTGAACGCGCCGAGACCCTCGCCGCGAGCGCGCAGATAAGAGACCCCCTGCGAGAACACCAGGCCCAACAGGACCGATAACATGCTGAAGATCCTCTCTGGTTGGGACAAATCCGCGAGCAGGTAATACAGCCCCAACCCGACAAACAGCGCAGCCTCGCCCAACCGGTCGAAAACGGAATCGAGCAAGGCGCCAAAGGGTGACGCCCTTCCGGTGAGACGGGCCAACCCGCCGTCAAACAAATCCAGAATACCGCCGGCCAGGAACACGATGCCGCCGTACAGGGGGTATCCCAAAGCCACCAACGCCGCCCCGGCCGCGCACACCGCGAATCCGAAGACGGTGATGACATTTGGGGTCAGCCCCACGGCGTGGAGGGCCCGCGCCCCGGGCAACTCGACGTAGCGCAGCATCGCCGCGCGCAACTCCTCTCTACCGGGCATTGCCACCGTGGTTGGCCTCCTCCATGCAGTGTTGGTAATAGTCTTCGACTTCCGAAGCGACCCGTTGCCAGCGATGATTTTGCGCCACGCGCTTTCCGGAGGCCGACAATCGCAGGACGAGTTCCGGGTTGTCGATCACGGCGGCGATGGCGGCGGCGATGGAACTCGGCTCACGCGGCGATGCCAGCAATCCGTTGCATTCGTGGGCCACGACGTCGCGGTAACCGTCGATATCCGATGCGACTACCGGAACGCCGGCGGCCATTGCCTCCAACAGTACTATCCCGAAGCTCTCTCCGCCGGTGGCGGGACTGCAAAAAACGTCGGCGCTGGCGTAATAACGAGGCAGGTCATCGCCGCTGACCGCGCCGACCAATCGCACCATGTCGTCACCGACCCCGGCTATGGCGTTGATCCATGATGCGCATGCCTGATCCGGTTCGCCAGGGCCCACAACGACCAACCTGAGATCACGCCGACGTTCGAGCAAGCGAGCGAATGCCTCCAGAAGATAGCGCAGACCCTTGCGTTCATCCTTGCGCCCAACGAACAGCACGTTTATCTTCCCGTCCAGCAACTCAGGCAGCGGGCTGGCATCAGCGAAACGCCCGAAGTCGATGCCATTGGGAATCACGCGATACGCCCGGTTCGGAAAGTGGGGAGCCACGAAGGATCGGGCGGCCTCGGAAACGGCGATATGTCCGTGGAGCCGGCGGTGCCAGGTCTTCAGGGCAAACCTTGACCAACGGTACAACTGCTGACCGTCCGAAAACGCGTGGAAGGTGCCGATGTTAACGGCGTTGGAATGATGCAGGAACATCAAGGGCAGCAGTGGAGCCAGTGGTTCGTGCACGTGGACCAGGTCGAACCGCTCGTGAGCCAAGATTTGCCTGACCCGCGGCCACAGCCACCACGCAAGCGTCACCCGCGCCGTTGATCCCCCAGCCGAAAGAGGAACGGATCCACCCATCGGGATGAAATTGTCGAGATTACCGTCTTCATTCGAAGGGTGCATCGGGGTTCGCGGAGCGACGATGGTCACTTCATGCCCGCGGCTCCGCAATTCATCGGAGAGTTGGGACACATGGGCATTGACACCGCCGGGCCACGCGAAGTCATAAGGGGAGACCATGGCTACTTTCATAGCCCGCTCCCCTCAGTAGATCCCAGCCCAGAAATGCAGGGAAGTAGCGCCGGTTATTCTTCTCCGTCGCCGTGCTTGACCTGCACGCTGACCACCGCCGGCTCGGAGATAAACGCCTCGACCATGTCGTGCGCTTCGGAGTCGGAGTACTGGACCGGCGGGCTCTTCATGAAGTAGGCAGAGGGGGCGAACACGGCGCCACCCTGACCACGGTCCAAAGCCAGCTTGGCGCACCGGATGGCGTCCACCACGACGCCGGCAGAGTTTGGGCTGTCCCAGACCTCCAGCTTGACTTCCATCTTGACCGGAGCGCCGCCGAAGACCTTGCCGTCAATGTGGATGTAGCACCACTTGCGGTCCTGCAACCACGGCACGTGGTCGCTGGGTCCGATGTGAATGGTGTCCGCGTCGGGTTCTTCCTGCATCTGGCTAGTGACGGAGCCGGTTTTGGAGATCTTCTTGGACACCAGGCGTTCGCGTTCCAGCATGTTGAGGAAGTCGGTGTTGCCGCCGAAATTCAGCTGGTAGGTGTTGTCGATCTCGGCGCCGCGGTTCTCCATCAGCCGGGTCAGCACTCGGTGAACTATGGTCGCGCCGACCTGGGATTTTATGTCATCGCCGATGACGGGCACACCCCGCTCCTCGAAGCGGTTGCGCCAGTACTCTTCACGAGCGATGAAAACCGGGATGCAGTTGATCATGGCGCAGCGGGCGTCGAGGATCTGTTCGACGTACCATTTGGTTGCCATTTCGCTGCCCACGGGCAGGTAGTTGATCACCACGTCGACTTCGCGCTCGCGCAGGATGCCCGAGATGTCGGCGGTGCTGTGCTCCGATTTCACTACTACATCCGTGAGGTAACGTCCGATCCCATCGTGAGTCATGCCCCGTTCGACGGGCACTCCCATGTAGGGAACTTCGGCGAACTTGATGGTGTTGTTAGGCTCGGTGAAAATGGCCTCCGACAGATCTTTCCCAACCTTATTGCGGTCGACGTCGAAAGCGGCAACGACTTCGATATCCTCGATTCGGTAATCTCCAATGCGATTGTGCATCACGCCGGGGATCGGGTCGTCGTCCGGCACCTCAACGTATTTGTGGATGCCCTGGACCAGCGAAGACGCGCAGTTGCCCACGCCGATAATGGCAACCTTAATCGTGCCCAATTGTGTACTCCTTGCGGCCCGCCCCGGGGCAGACATCCCTCAAAACCGGGACTGGAAATTATCGAGGCCAACCTGCATCAAACTGCCAGACAGTCTAACACACGCGGAATCTTGGTGCCCTTTTAGAGTCGCTAATCGCCGTGCAGGGGCGATCAGCGACGTAAAACGACTAACCGGCCCGGGCTAGTCCTCGGCGAAGAAACGGAAAATCGCGGTCTCGTCATCGTGGCGGAACCTGCCGCCGCGGAACCGGATGTCGCGCCCCTGCTCGATGTGGTGATCAACGAGTTCCTTCACTCGGCCGGATGCTTCCTCAGCATCCGCGGAGCCGCGAACGATCTCCATCAGTTCGTCGCCGAGCAGGTTGTCGCTGACGCCGTCGGTGCAGCATACCAAGCGGTCTGCGGCCGACAGATCAAGGGTGGTTTGAAACACCGACAGGCCAGGTTCTGCTCCGATGGCCTTGGAAACCCCCAGGCGTATCAACCCGCCCATGCGTCCGCTGTATTGCTCGTATCCGTCGGGGCGGATCACGTAAATCGGACTGTCGCCAGCGGAAATGATGTGGAGTTGGCCGTTGAGATACAAAGCTGCCGAGGCGGTGGTCAGCAGGAACCGTCCTCCCCCAACCTGGTGGAACTCGGCGTTCTGCTCGTCCAGAACGGCAACGATGTCCTCGGGTCCGGTTATGTTGATGGCTTTGAGGGCGTCAGCCACGGAACCACTGGCCTCGTCGCCGCCGTGACCGGTGACGCCGTCCAGCACCACGTCCAGGAAGTTGCCGTCGCCCAAATCGCGGGTCAGGTAGTTGTCCTCGCCGTGAGCGGCGTTGTCGTGAAGAATAGCCAACGAACTGGTGAGCATAGTTCCTGCATCCTCACATAAATTTGGTTTGCAGCGGATCAGCCGGCCTGGACGGCCAGCTCAGTGTTCGCGTCGAATCGATAGCGTGTCCAGTGGTCCTCGGAGAGCCGGTGCAGCGCGGCGACCCACGCTTCCATTGCTGCCGGCCGGTCTGACATATCGTCGTTTCGGATGGTAATCAGACCCAGGCATTCGCGCAAGTCTGCTGCGAAATCCGCAACGGACGTGTACGCGCGTTGCCGCACTTTCCCCAAACATGCCGTGGCGGCTTCCCGCAACGTGTCACCCGCCATTGCGAACGCGCCGGCCAGGCTGTCGCATTCGTCCTCTACGGAGATGACCGGCCGCTGGTTGTAGGGGTCGAAGTACCCGGACGCATCCGTGGGCGGCAGCTCGGGAGCGAGGTAGAATTTCACCATTTCCACGTAAAAATCGTGAACGTCCTGGCGACCCCGGTTGGCCTGACTGGTCTCGACTCCGTGTCCAACCAGGGCGCTGGCATCGACCAGCGCGATCCGGCCGGTGCCGGGGGAGTAGAACACATTGTGGGGTCCAAGGTCGAGCAGCGCGTAGCCGGCGTTGGCGTAGATTTCCTGCGCTTCCAGCAGCTGCGTCTGGACCGGCCAGTCGTCCACTCCATCGGGAAGCGCGAGCGGATGCAACGCGAAGAGATTCTGACCCAGGCCGATCGGCACCCGCAGGATACGACTTCGGGGGTCTCCAACCAGCGGGATCCCGGCGGCGCGTTCCTCGACGCGTACGGAATAGGGTTGGCCCAGATCCTCGCCGAAATACTCGTCGTGGAGGGCCACCTCGGTAACTCCGACAACTCGGGGCACGAAGTCGCAGTACTGTCCGGCTCGTTCGTAGGCTTCCAGGGCCCGCGCGGTGCGCTCCTCGATCGGGCCGTGCATTTGCCGGCGCACGGTTTGCGGAGAGGGGCGCTTGAGCACGACCGGTTCACCGGTCTGCCGGTCCACCGCGGCGCGCACATCGTAGTCGGCGCCGCTGCCCAGCGGACCGACCATCTCGAACCGATCCAGCGTTACAGTTTCCATACCCATCGATCTACGACTGGCCGTGTCCGCTCAGGATCGTAACCCAGTCTTCCTTCTGCCGGATTTCACTGATGACCAACCCCGCGTCGTTGATTGCCGAAACTGCCTCGTCATGCTGGTCCACGATGATGCCGGACGCGATGAACACTCCGTCACGGGTGAGAAGATCGGGGATCGCCGGGGATACGATACTGATGCCGCGGGCGCTGATATTGGCCACTGCGATATCGTAATTCACCCCTCGTGTCGCGGCGCTGGGGATACTGCCGGATTGAGCGTTGACTCGCTCAGCGATGCCGGTGCGGCGGAAGTTGCGCTGGGCGGCGCGTACCGCGTGCCCGTCGATGTCCACGGCGGTAATATGGCCGGCGCCCAGCTTGGCGGCGGCGATCGTCAGGATGCCGGAGCCCGTTCCAACGTCGAGAACGTTACTTCCGGGCCGAACCAATTCTTCCAGGGCTTCCAGGCAAGAATAGGTCGTCGGGTGGTACCCGGTTCCGAACGCCAGACCCGGGTCCAACTCGACCAACACGTCGCCAGGCTGGGTTTCGTAATCGATCCAGGAGGGCTTGATCACCAGGTTGTTCCCAACGCGGAGCAGGGTGAAGTGCTGTTTCCAGTTGTCGCGCCAGTCTTCGTTGTCGTCCAGGGGCCGAATTTGCAACTCGCCGAGATCGGCAACGCTGGACGCCAGCTTGATACCCACCTCGATGTGCGCCAATCGCTGGCGGGACAAACTGGGCAGATACGAACGCAGCACCGCGAACTCGCCGGGTCGAGTTTCAACACTCAACCCGTATCCGTACCGCTCGAAGAGGTAGGACACGGGCTCCACGTATTCGAAGGGAACGTTGATGCTCAGTTCGTGCCAGGACATCGCGCCGTCATAATCACTTTGAGAATCGGATCGGCAATCGGGAGCTTCGGAGTATAACCGATCTATTCGCCACCGGAGGTCAGGGTGTCCTTAATCCGGTCGAACAGACCGCGCTGCTTGTCGTCCGGTTGTGGCTCCTGCGGTTCCGGGCTGGGGTCAGGAGTGGCTTCCTCCGGTTCCGTGGCTTCATTTTCTGCCGGTTTCCGGTTGCTGGCGCGTTTCTTCCGGGGAGGCGCGGGCGGCCTCTTGCCATTGTTGGCCAGGGAATAGGCCAAATCCTCGACCAGTTTGCGCTGGTACTTGTTCAGCTTGGACGGTATGTCCACGTCCACCAGGACTCGGATGTCGCCGCGCCGGTCCGTTGGCCGACCGTCGCGTCGGATGCGTGGGACGCCCCGCGCGCGAACCCGGAACTCGCTGCCGGCCTGGGTCCCGGGCGGTATTTCAAGATCCACATCGTCGCCTTCCAGGGTGGGGATCTGTTTGGTCGTGCCCAGGGCAGCTTCGGCCATATTAAGTGACGCGCGGTACAGCAGGTCGGACTCGTCGCGCACGAATAATGGATGTTCCCTCACTCGTACCTGAACGTAGAGGTTCCCCGGGGGTCCGCCGTTGGCTCCGGCATCGCCTTCTCCGGTGATCCGCACCTGCATGCCGTTGTCGACCCCAGCGGGAATGGTGACAGTGCGGGTACGGCGACGCCGTTCATAGCCCCGGGCGCGACAGTTCGAACACGGGGTCTCTATGGACCGACCACTACCGTTGCAACTGGAACAGGGAGTGGTCACCGCAAACTGGCCAAAAACGCTGCGCTGAGCGCGGCGCACCTGCCCGCTGCCGTTGCACGTGCGGCACGTACTGACCGAGGTCCCAGGTTCGTTGCCGGCTCCAGAGCAATGGTGACATGGCTCCACCCGATTGATTTCGATATCCTTGTCGCAACCGAACACGGCCTCTTCGAAGGTCAGGTTGACCCGTTGGCTGATGTCCTCCCCGGAACGGGGCTGACTGGCGGTACGACCGCCACCGCCGAAGAAGGTATCGAAAATGTCCCCGAAGCCATTAAACGGGTCGAAACCGTCGAAGCCGCGTTCACCGCCACCGTTTACTCCGGCGTGGCCGAAGCGGTCGTACCGGGTCCGCTTTTCCTGGTCGCTGAGGACCTGATAGGCCTCGTTGATTTCCTTGAACCTATCCTCGGCGCCCGGCGTTTTATTCCGGTCAGGATGGAATTCCATCGCCTTCCTGCGGAAAGCGCGACGGATCTCCTCTTCATTGGCTCCCCGGTCGACGCCGAGGGTTTCGTAATAGTCTACGGGCATAGCTTTCTGGCGAGTCACAATTTGGTTCGATTATAGCCGACGCCGCGCGGAATGCTCAACATCGCACTGCATCGGCCCAGGGCTTGTGCAAAGTCCGTCCTCCCGCTCATGGTGAGCTTGTCGAACCACGACTCCGGCAACGGCAGCATCCTTCGACAGGCTCAGGATGAGCGGAAACCAAAGAAGCCTATTACTTTGCACAGGCCCTGTCCATCAGCAAAGGTTCGCCGGCGCTGACGGGAAACGGCCCCCGGCGGCGAATATACCCAGCATTTCACGATAACGAACGGCCGACCAGGACGCCGGCGTAGGCGGCCGCCAATCCCAAAACCAGGTTGGCGGCAATTGATATACCGGCGCGACCCAACTCTCCGCCGGATACGAGCCTCACGCCGTCGTAGGCCAGAGTGGAAAAGGTTGTGAAACCGCCCAACAGTCCGACGGTCAGCATGGCGCGCAGTTCGAGAGGCCATTCGGACCGCGTGATGAAAACCGTTGCCAGCGCTCCCAGTGCGAAGGACCCGATAAAGTTGACCGCAAAGGTTCCCGCCACCGTGTCCGCACCCAGGTATTGAGCAGCAAGGCGGCCGGCGCCGTAGCGGAGCACGGACCCGGCGGCGCCACCCACCGCCACCAGCAACCAGACCACGCTACGCCCAGGTACCGCGCCGTTCCAGGGTGCGTTCGTCGAGTTCGATACCCCATCCGGGGCGGTCGGACAGCGTGATCTTGCCGGCGACAATCTCGGGGCGGTCGGTAAAGAGCTCTTCCCAGATCGGGTCTCGATCCGCCGAGGGGAAGGTTTCGCAGATTTCGCCTACTTCCAGGCCGGCCACCAGGTGACCGTGCACCTGCGGGTCGTGATGGGGAGCCAGCCGCACGTTGTCGGCAGCACACAGGCCGGCGATTCGCAAACACTCGGTAACGCCGCCGTTGCGGGTGCTGTCGTACTGCATCACGCGCACCCCGCCCCGTCGGATGAGATCCCGGGCATCCCAACGGGTCACCGCGTTTTCGCCGGACGCGATGGGGATGGTGGTCGACGCGGCAACTTTGCCCAACCCCTCGACCCGGTCGTACCAGTGGACGGGTTCCTCCAGCCAGCGAAGGTTGAGCGGTTCCAGCATGCGGGCGCCTCGAATTGCGGTGTCCACATCCCACCCTTCATTGACGTCCACCATTATGTCAATGCCGTCGCCTACAGAACTGCGAACCGCGCTGACCCGCTCGTAGTCCTCAGCCAGGCTGACGTGGCCGATCTTCAGCTTGATGGCTTCGTAGCCCATATCAACGTAGGATTCGCACTCCCGGACCAAATCGCGAGTTGACTTGCCCTCCTGGTAATACCCTCCGGTGACATAGCACGGCGCGGTGTTGGAATGACCACCAAGCAACTTGTACACGGGCATGTCGGCCGCTTTGCCCTTGATGTCCCAAAGCGCGATATCCACCGCCGCCAAAGCCGTCAGGATCTGCGGTCGTCCGAACCCGGAGGCAGCCCAGCCGATCTGATGGCACAGGCCGAACATGTCGTCCCACAGCCGTTCGTGGTCAACCGGGTCGCGGCCCAGGAGCATCGGTTTGAGCAGGTCGACCACCGCGCGCGAGGCGCCGTCCGCATGAATGGCGCCGTCACTGTCCTGACGATAAATGCCGGCGAAACCCTGCCCCGCCCCGTGAGCCTCGCCGATACCGTAGTAACCGGCGTCAGTGTGGACGCGAACCAGGAGTTCGCTCACCCGTCCGATTGGCCGCAAGGCCGTCCAGTACTCGCGATCCGGCGCGGGCCAGACCAGCGCGATCGCCTCAACGTCGGTGATTTTCATGTGCCTTCCTTGCCGTCGAATCTGCCCAACCGGAAAAGCCCGATGTCGTGTTCGGTCTGGCCATGCTCCGCCAGGTCGGCCATGATTTCCCCCACCACGCTGGAGAACTTGAAGCCGTGTCCGGAGAACCCGGCGGCGACCGAGACCTGCGGGTGCTCGGGCACCGTATCTATGATGAAATGCTCATCGGGCGTGTTGGTGAACATGCAGGTCTTCAGCGCGAGGGTCGGACCTGCCGCTTCCGGGAAATAACGTTCGGTGAACCCGCGCAGAGCGGCCTCGTCCCGGGCGTTGGGCTCGCGGTCCATGGTGTCCGGATCAACCTGCTCGCGGAAATGGTTGAACATGCCCAGCTTGAACCCCGGTATGCCGTAGGACGGAAAGCCGTAGAAACGGCCCTCCTCGACCTCCATGCCGAAGCAGGGGAAATTTTCAGGCCGGAATAGCTCCGGGCGATAGGGCGCGAACCATCCCAGCACCTGCCGCTCCGGAACGGCATGGGCGGCGACTTCGGGGGCCACCTTGCCGGCCCAGGCGCCGGCGGTTACCACCAGGCGACGGGCCGCGTAGGTGTCCTTGGCGGTAGTCACGACAACACCACCGGCAGCCGTGGGTTCCCAGCTGAGCGCGGCTTCGCGGCCGTGCACTTCGGCGCCTATCTCCAGGGCCGCCGAGACGTGCCCCACGATGCACCGCTCCGAGAGCACGAACCCGCCCTGCTGCTCATAGAGCATTTCGGCTTCTTCGGGGAGTTGGTAACCAGGCCACTCCTGGTTCACCTCGGGGCCGCTGAGCATCCGGTACGGGAGATGATGCTGCGTCACCGTTTCCAGCGAACCTTCGAGCAACTGGCTCGCCCCGACGCCGCCGCGCACGCATCCGGTGGTGATTAGCAGCTTCTCGCCGGCGACGTTTTCCAACTGGTGCCAGAGTTCATACGCCCGGTAGAGCAGCGGCACATACGAAGGGTCCTCGTGGTAGGCCAGGCGTATCATCCGGCTCACGCCGTGGGAGGAGCCCATCTCGTTGGGTATGTCGTACTGTTCCAGGCCCAGCACCCGCCAGCCGCGGCGGGCCAGGTGGTAGACGGCGGCGCTTCCCATGCCGCCCACGCCGATAACTATTGCATCGAATTCGCGCATTATTTTTCCTGCGTATTTTTTGGATTACCGCGTTTGCAAGAATGACGAAGTGAGTAGCGGGACCTACGCCCCGGGTAGCGAAACCTACGCTCGCGGCAACGGGTTGCCCGGTGTGGTCATGCGCAGGCTGTACACCGAGGTGCGGGCCGTGAATAGCATGGTGCGGAAATCGGGGCCACCGAAAGCGCAGTTCGCCGGAATCTCCGGGACCCGGATGATGCCCAGGTGCTCGCCGGCCGGCGAAAACACCCAAACGCCGCCGGAGCCGGTGCAATAAACCCGGCCCTCGGCGTCGACCTTCATGCCGTCCGGCACTCCGTCCTCGGCGGACGCCATGCTGCCGAAAACGCGGCTGTTGCTCAGCGAGCCGTCGGCCGCCACATCGTATGCCTGGATGAACTGGTTCTGCTTGACCTCGCCGTCCCAGTATTGGTCGGGCCGTTCCCCGAGTTTGCGGGTGTTGGACACGTACAGGACAGACTCGTCGGGCGAGAAAGCGATGCCGTTGGGGAAATCGATGTCGTGAGCCGACATTTCCACGGTGCCGTCCGGAGCAATTCGGTGAATGGTTCCGGGCCACTCGATTTCCTGCTCCTCTTCAGGGACGCGCCCGCTGGGGTTGGTGATGAAGATGCTGCCATCGCTGCGGCACACGATGTCGTTGGGCCGGTGGAATCGCTTACCGTCCCACCGGTCGGCCACCACGTTGATCGTGCCGTC
Organism: SAR202 cluster bacterium bin87; assembly: GCA_002238825.1. Classification (GTDB taxonomy): domain Bacteria; phylum Chloroflexota; class Dehalococcoidia; order Lucifugimonadales; family UBA3495; genus Bin87. The sequence goes on from MPNC01000002.1 coordinate 23,469, forward strand.
GGGCTCCATCCGGGTGATGCGCCGATTGTCGCCCTCGCACATGAGCAGGCGGCCCTGCAGGTCCAGGGTCATGCCGTTGGTGCCTCCGCTGGGTTCGCGAATGATGTCGGGCGTGCCGCCGGCGGGGGACATCCGGTGGATCACGGGCGGCTCGCGTCGCAAATCGACGAACAGCCAATAGCCGTCCGGGTGCCACAATGGGCCCTCGGTAAAGGCAAAATCGGAAGCCAGGTGCTGCGCTTCCTGGTTGGGTTCCACGATTCCTGGCAGGTATTCGGGCATGGTTCGCCTCCTCGGCGTGAGTGTGGGGTACGGGAGCCTACGACGGCAGGTGAGCCAGATATTGCTCGGCGAAGTCCATGCCGACGAGGTCGCTGAAAGCGGTCATGAGCCGTTCGGTGACGGGTCCGGGGACGTTGCCGTTCCCGACGGTTGCGCCGTTGACCGCCGACACCGGGCAGATGCACAGGCTGGTGGAGGTCAGGAACGCTTCATCGGCGGTGTAGGCGTCGTACAGATCAATGTCACATTCGGCGGTGGCAAGCCCCAACCCGTCGGCCAATTCCAGGGTCTGGTTGCGGGTGACGCCTTCCAGGACGTACTGCGACTTGGGGGTCATCACCGCGCCGTCCTTGACTAGGAAAACGTTGCTTCCCCGGCCCTCGGTGAGATTGCCAAATTCGTCCAGCAGGATGGCCCAGGCCTCCGAGTCCTCTCCCTGGACTTCCAGTTCGCCCATGATGAGGTTGAGGTAGTTGTGCGTCTTGGCGCGCGGACTGAGGAACCGGGGAGGTATGCGCGCCACGGACGGGGTGCTGATGCGCGCGCCGTCCCGATACAGGGGCGCGCGGGCGGCGAAGGGGATGGCATGGCTCTCGATGATGATGGTGGGCTGCGGGCCGCCCGAGCGGTTCGCGCCCTCCACGCCGCGGCTGATGCGCTGCATCACCCACATATCCTGACCCGGAGGCAGCAGGGGATGATTGTGCGCGACCACGGCCTCGGTGGCTTTCGTCATCTCGTCCTTGCTCATGCCCACGTCGATGCGCAGGTACCGAAGGGAGTTGTAAAGACGATCGATATGGCGATCCAGCCGGAAGGTCTGGCCGCCGAAGGTGCGGGTAGCGTCAAACACCGCGTCGCCGTACAGAAACCCGCGGTCGTAAATCGACAGCGCGACCTGACTGGCGGGGGTCATTTCACCGTTGAAATAGACGATCATTTCGTCTGCCATGTTTACCATCCTTTGGATTTATAAGGGTTTTCCCGACCGGGTTCACGCGTCCATGCGCTTGATCTGGAACTGGGCTTGCTCTTCCATGGGCAGCACGATGGCCGCGCTATCCAGGTCGCCCAACCCTTGATCGACAGCCTCTGCCAGCAATTTGTACGCCAGGTCACCGGCGGCGATCGGCGTTCCCAGGTCGCGAGCCATCTCCTGGATGAGTCCCAGGTCCTTGAGGAACACCCGCAACTGGGTGCGAACTCCATCAAAATCCCGGTCCAGCATGGCCGGAGCGTTGCGCCCGAGGAGGAAACTCTGCCCCCACCCGGAATTGACCAGCTCGAAGACCAATGCCGGGTCTGCGCCCGACTTCGCGCCGAGCAACATCGCCTCGGCTGCGGCGACCATATGAACGCCCACCAGCAACTGGTTCACCAGCTTGGCGGCCGTCCCGGAGCCCGTCGGGCCGACGTGGCGCACGACGGCGCCAATCACATCGAACAGCGGCTGGGCCGACTTGTAGGCTTCGGCCGGGCCGCCCACCATGATGGTCAGGGTGCCGTCGGTGGCGCGCTCGGTGCCGCCACTGATGGGGGCGTCGAGGAACATGGCGCCACGCTGTTCGGCGGCGGCGGCGCAGGCTTTCGAGGTGGATGCGCCCACGGTGCTGTGATCGACAATGATCTGCCCGGGGCGGGCGTTGGGCAGCGCGCCGTCGTCGCCAAGGAGCACGGCCTCGCAGGTCGCCACGTCAGGCAAGCAGGCCAGCACGATGTCGCAACTGGCCATCACCTCAAGGGTTGACGTCGCGGCCGTTGCCCCGGCGTCGGCGATCTGGCGGACTTTTTCCTGGCTCCGATTATGGACGGTGATGTCGTGGCCCGCGCGCAACAGGTTGTAGGCCATGGGTAACCCCATGCGGCCCAACCCGATGAAACCGATCTTTTCAGTCAAAATGCAAACTCCCGAGATCCGGAGCCATTACTTTCTGAGTGGCATAGGACAGCGAAGGATCTTCCCCAGATTATCGTAAGCGCCACCGCGCGCCCTCGGACCGAGGATCAGATCAGCCCTTCCGCGATCGCAGCCGCCTCGACGAGATCCCACCCGTCTTCGATGCCGGGCAGCAGTCGATCACAGGCCTCGGCTTTGAGCACCGCCCGGCCGACCTCGTCGCCATCGTCAACCGAAACCAACGCCGACGTCACCTGGGCCGCCTCGGCCGGATCCACTTCGGGCCGGGCGGTGAAACAGCAATGGCTGTAGCCGGGGCTGCTCCAGAAAACCTTCAGTTCGTCGGTGTTGATGCCATGCCGCTCGTTCAGGGTTTCGAACGCGCGCGCGCTGATGGCGCCCGCATCATACGAGCGGTTCAATACCTGCAGGGCCACGTCAACCTGATCGGAACTATGCTGTTGTTCGCGTTGGTCATAAAAATCCGCGGCCGCCAGCGTGCGAGAAGGATGCATTCCCAGTTGCTTGAGGAAATAGACCGGCAGGAGGCCAGCTTCAACCGAGTCCGGGCGGCAAATGCGAAACGGGTTCCCGGCAGGTCCTCCACGGTGTCAATCGCGGAATCGGCGCGGGTGATGAACCGGGTGGTAAACCCGATATCGACGTCGCGCAGAGCGAGCACCGGGGCGCCTTCCGGCATGGCGCGCCGCATCTTCACATGGGACAACGGACCGTTCCAAGCGAGGTTGATCTCGCCACGCGTGAAGGCGTCCACCATCTCGTCGTAGCCGGAATAAAGGACCCAATCGAACTCGACGCCATTGCGACGAAACACAGTCTCGAGCGCGCGGCAAAGGTCGAGGTGTGCCGGGGAACCTGTCGCACCCATTCGGATCATCGGATCACCTCCCGTGCTGAAGAGTTTCTACCGGATCGGACGCTGGGCTCAGTGCCGTTTTTCAGCCGCAGTCTATCACCAGGTCAAACCGCTGCCAATCGAAAAGGACTGTGCCTCTCGGGACGGTTTCTGAGTGGTGGCGGACGGCATGAGCCGCAGAACTACGGGCCTACCGTCTTCGACCCTTCGGGGGTGCCGGGGCGCATCAGCAGGGCGGGGACGATAGAGATGACGGCGATAATTCCGGCGGCCCGGTAAAACGCGTGAAACAGGTCCAGGCTCGCCGTCTGCAAAAATCGCCGGTATTCAGCGAACTCCCGGGATCTGGCTTCGGCATCCAAACCGGGCATGGTCAGGGGAGAGGGCGTTTCGGTCAGTATCGCCAGCATCTGATTGATGCCCCACGCCGATAGGACGGCGATCCCAAGCGTCATGCCCAGCATGCGGGCGACAACAATCATGGACGCGGCTACCGCCCGATAGTCCGCCCGCGCTGAGGCTATGGCTCCGTGCATCAGGGGCGCCACAACCAGGCCAAAGCCGGCGCCGGCCAGGACCATATCAATCGTAAGACGGGGCTCGGCGATGTCGATCTGCCACCCGCTCAGACGCAACATGCCTGTGGCGATTAACCCCAACCCCACCACGGTGATCCGTCGCGCGTCGAACCGCCGCAAGAGCAACCCACCCACCACCGCGCCTACCGGGATAGTTGCGGTCATCCTGAGCAGCCACAGCGCGGCGGTGAACGGACCCACAGGACGATCCGGCACGTTCATCACCGTGTTGGCCATGATTACCGTGCTGGCCATGGCAACGACGAGGGATACGCCCACCAGCAATTGCACAGCGTTGGCCAGGATGAAAGCGCGAGACTGCAGCAGGATCGAGGAGAGGAGCGGCTGCGCGGTACGGAAATGGACCACAACCAGGGACGCCATGCACATTGAGCATCCTGCCAGAAGCCACCAGGGCATCCAGGAAGACAGCTCAAACAGGCCGTTGTGCGCCAAGGCCAGGCACAACAGAATCAGCGCGGCTGTAAGCAACACGGCGCCCATGTAGTCCATCCGGGCTCCCGGATTACGGCGTTCTGGAAGGAACACCAGGGCGGTCGCGATGGCGGCAGCCTGGGGAAGGTTGAGCCAGAATATGGCGCGCCATCCCCAGAGTTCTATCACTACTCCGCCGTACGCCGGGCCGAGCATGCTTCCAGCTTCGGCGGCGCCGGCCACGACGCCCAGGGCCAGGCCCCGTTGGGCTGGAGAAACCAGGGCGGCGGCGATAGCCAGGCTCACCGGCACCGCGCCGCCGCCCCCGATGGCCTGGATCACCCGGGCGGCGATGATCTGGTGCAGAGGCTCCACGTTGGCGTTCAACCACGCCCACTGCCCGGCCACGGCAACCAGGGTGGTTCCGATCACGAAAACTGCCAGCGACAGCAGGTAAATGCGCCGGTAACCGTGAACGTCAGCCAGCCTGCCGAGCAGCGGCATCGCCGCGGTGTAGCCCAACAGATAGGCGGTGACCACCCAGATCACCGATTCGAACCGCAGGATGGGGATCTTGAGATCGGCCATGATCGCGGGCAGCGCCGTGATCACCACGGTCTGGTCCAACGCGGTGACGAACGTACCCGCCGCGACGACTCCTACCAATATCCACGGCGACAAGCGCCTCGACGCCAAGGCAGCAATCATTGGGACAGCCGACCCGTTCCCCGGGCGCTAACCGCCGGACAGGTCGATGAACTGTTCCGGCGGTGAGATGTCGGCCCGCTCCCCAATGCCCGCAAGACGAATAGCGCGATGGGTATCGGGCGAGTCGAACTCACCGACCGCGCCGACGACGCTGATCATTCGCGGCAACTTTTGCTCCGTGTCCGTCCAAACGTCTATCTGCAAGGATTGGCCCTCGGATGCTGAGATCGGGAGCCAATCCATGGAGGACGCGGGAGCGACACCGCTGATCCTGTAGGTCGAAACTTCGTCGACAGTCTCTTCGCCCGCCAGGACGGGATTTTGCACCGCTCCCACCAGATCCGCGACGATGTGCTGCAGCCGAGTCACCGAAAAGGGGGCTGTTTCCGCAGGTTGCTTGAGCCAGAGGCCCGATATTGGTTCGGTGGAAAAATATGCCTGCGGGGTGACCACGGCAAGCACCTGGATGTACGATCCGTCCTGGACGTCGGTCTCGGGTCCGCTCACCAGATAAGCATCAATGGAAACTGCTGCTCCGGCATCGGCATCCCATGCCCCGTCAATCTCAGTGATCTTGGCGCTGAAGGCGGGCAGGTACATGCTCCCAACCTGGTGCGTCACGTGGAACTGAGCCGACCGAATGGTTCGCAGGTTATCGGCGGTTTCAGCCAGAAGCGCCGCAGCGTCGGGAACGGGTGTGGGCGTGGGTATATCCGCGGCGGGCGCCTCGGCCCCCCACCCCGCCACACTCCAGACCGCCATCCCCAGAGAGGCGCCGCGGGGGGGGGAGGGGGGGGGGGGGGGGGTATCCCGGCGGCGGCCCCCCCCCCCCCCCCCCCCGCCATAGTCCAGACCGTCAAGACGAGAGCGACCGCAGCCAGGCCGACTCGAGCCGTTGTCACCGCGTCGACCAAACCGCCATGCTGCCGTTGGCGATGTCGTGCAGTTCCCCGCCTTCGCCCGTCTCCACGACGTATACGCGTGAACCGCCCCCGCTGCTGCCGTTGCGCCTTTCGGACAGGTATTGTTGGGTTCCGGACACCACCAGGCCGGAACCGTCCGGCGCCCACGGTGAATGGCTCCGTGCGTACTGGTCGAAGAACGCCAGCATGAGGAACGTTTCGCCGCTGGGCGAGAAGCGGAACCCGCCAACCGCTGTGTCCTCCGTCGCTTCGCCGCCGGCGCCGGAGGTCTGACCTGCGTCGATCCTCCACTCCATGGTGCGCTCTTCGGGATTCAACGCCACCCAGGCCAAACGGTCCCCCTGGGGCTCCCAGAAGAAACCGAGAACCCAGTCGTCCTCCTTGATAGTCCGTTCCGCGCTGCCGTCGCCGGCCAACAGGCGCAAGCGGCGGTAAGCCGGTGAACCCGCAATCTGGCGATCCGCCACGGCGATAACCTCGCCGTTGGCTGACCACAGGAAAGCGCACGCCCCTTCAACCTCGGCCAGGCGGAGGGCGGCGTCATCGGGTTGGTCGGGCCGCCCAACCCACAACGCTTCACTGTCTCCGCCGGGGGCGGACCAAGCCAGCCGGCTCCCATCCGGAGACCAGGCCGGGGTGCGGAAAGAACGGGATTGAGCCAACGGCTGGACGCTGAACTGCTGGGTTTCGTAATCGGGCCGCACGAGCAGGACATCCTCGTTACTGTGAACCGCCAACGAAGCGCTGTCCGGAGACCAGTCGAAATACAGTGGCGCGCCCCGTTGCACCGCCAATGGCGGGTTGGGCGAATCGGACTGCGGCTCGGAGGTGGCATCAACGACAAACAGGGTGAGACCTTCGGGCGTTGCTGCCGTCACACCTAACTTTTGTCCGTCGGGCGACCATTGGACGTAGTGCGGAGTACCCTCAGCGATGGTCAGCGGGGCCTCGTTCACGAAGGCGGCTCCGCCTACCCCGGTGGACGATTCCAGCGAGTGGAGGCTGACCTGCGCCTCGCTGGGAGAGTCCCCCCGCAACAGTGAAACGGCGATGCGGGATCCATCCGGAGCCCAAACGGGCCAACTGTACATTGTGTCGCGGCGCTGCGGCTGAGCGAGGATGCCGCCAGCCCGCGCCACGGCGCCGGTCGTCAGCAGGCTGCGACCCGAGCCGTCAGGGTTGGAGGTGACCAATTGGCCGTCGGTATCGATGTATGCGATGCGATTGATAGTCATGGACACTTCGTTATTTTGGGCTCCGCCCGGATCCGGCGCGCACGCCACCACAACCGACAGCGCCACCACGGCGGCGACCAGGATGGTAGAACACCGGCTGACGTCCGCCGGTATCCGGGGAGCCGTCAGAACCATCGGCCACGGGAATAATTTCGCGAGCACGCGGGTAACGGTAGCACCCAACATCCCAATAAGCAACGGACGGGCCAGAGAACCAGGGCCGGTGCAAAGTCATTTCATCCGCTCATGGTGAACCTGTCGAACCATTCGCCGATTGGTCAGAAGCATCCTTCGACAACCCCAGGATGAGCGGCGAAAGGCTATTAGGCAACTTTGCACCGGCCCTGCCATCGAACAGTTCACCTATGAATCAGCTCGTCCAGGGACCGGATACCACAGCGCGAAGCGGACGACGCAGGACGATTGCAAAGTCAGTTAACTGTCCGCTCACGGTGAGCCTGTCTAACCATGCTTCGCCGCCGAAAGGCCATGCTTCGACAAGCTCAGGATGAGCGGGCCAGGAGGATTCATAGACTTTGCAATCGTCTTGGCGGACGGCGCGAATTGAGGGTCACCGCCTCGAAAACTGTGGTTTAATGCCGAGTGGATCGAGTTTCTCATGCGCGATCAATTGGGCGAGTTGAAGCACCTTCAATGACGATACAAAACAACCCACCGGCCGGCCGCGTGATAATGGTCCAAGGCACGGCGTCCCACGTCGGCAAGAGCGTGCTGGTGTCGGCGCTGTGCCGAATATTCCGCCAGGATGGGCTGCGGGTTGCGCCGTTCAAGGCGCAGAACATGTCCAACAACTCGTACGTCACGCCGGACGGCGGTGAAATCGGTCGCGCCCAGGCCGTCCAGGCCGAGGCCGCCGGTGTCGAAGCTCGGGTGGAAATGAACCCCGTTCTGCTCAAGCCTGAGGCAGACAGCCACGCCCAGGTGGTGCTGATGGGCCGACCTCTCACTTCCGCACGGGCTCGCGACTATTTCGACCTGAAGGCAACACTCTGGGAATCGGTATCGAGTTCGCTGGACGCGCTGCGCAGCCAGCACGACGTCGTGGTTATCGAAGGGGCGGGCAGCCCGGCGGAGATCAACCTGAAAGCCACCGAGATCGTCAACATGCGGGTGGCGCTATACGCCAACGCACCGGTGCTCCTTTGCGGCGACATCGACCGGGGCGGCGTGTTCGCATCGCTGGTGGGAACCTTGCAACTGCTGGATGATGCTGAGCGGGACCAAGTCAAGGGACTGTTGATCAACAAGTTCCGCGGCGACGCATCGCTACTGACCGACGGCCTGACGTGGCTGGAGGACTACACCAGCAAGCCGGTGGTGGGCGTGGTCCACCACTATCGGGACATACACATCCCCGAAGAGGATTCGGTGGCGCTGGACTTCACCCCGCCGCACGCATCCTCTCCCGACGTGCTGGACGTCGCGGTGGTCCAGGTTCCCCACATCTCGAACTTCGACGACTTTGACCCGCTGGCAAGGGAGCCCGGCGTCTCGCTGCGGTACGTGCAGAGCGGTGACCGGCTCGGCAAGCCGGACCTCGTCATCTTGCCCGGCAGCAAGACCACCATCCCCGATCTGATGTGGATGGAACGACAGGGATTGTCCCAAGCCGTGTTGGACGCCACGGAAAGCGGTTCCTCGATCATGGGCATCTGCGGCGGTTACCAGATGCTGGGCAAGACCCTGCTGGACCCGGACCGCATCGAGTCTAACATCGGAGCAGCGGACGGACTGGGCCTGCTCCCCCTGGTGACGACGTTCGCCGGAACCAAGGAGACTCACCGGGTTGAGGCCACGGTGCGACAGGAGGCATCCACGCGCGGGCACCTGATGTCCGGAGCCGACGGGGAAACCGTAATTGGCTACGAGATCCACATGGGCCGGACCTCGGGCGAAGGCATCATCCCCGCGTTCAACCTGGTGGACCGGGCCGATGCGGCGATCACGCCGGAAACGGCCTTCGATGGAGCGCTGGCCGCCAACGGCAGGGTGATGGGAACGTACATCCACGGGCTGTTCCACAACGCCGGTGTCCGACGGGCGATCCTGCGCGAGTTGGCCCGCCGCAAGGGGGTTGGGTTGCCCGAAGGCGTGGACGTGGCACGCGACCGGGAGTATGACCGGCTCGCCGACTGGGTGCGCGACAGCCTGCGCATGGACCTGGTCTATGACATGGCAGGTCTCACGCCGGCGCTATGAGCTCGATACACCTCGTATTGGGCGGCATACGGTCGGGGAAAAGCGCTTACGCGGAACGGTTGGCGGCCGCAATCGCCGGATGCCAGCCCGTCCTGTACATTGCGACCGGCATCGCCATCGACACGGAAATGGAAGAGCGCATCCAAAGGCACCAACAGAGGAGACCGCCGAATTGGCAAACTCTTGAAGCCTCGCTCAATCCGGTGGGTGCGCTGCAAGATCGGGTCGGAACCATCGACCCAGCTCCCGTGGTGTTGCTCGACTCCATGGACGTTTGGGTATCCAATCTGATGCTGGAACACGAAGGCACGCCGAGGCTGGAACTGGACTCCCGCATCGTCGGCGCGGCGCGGCGCTTCGCGGACTACATCAGTGAGACGGATCGCCAGGCGGTGGTCGTGAGCAGCGAGGTTGGCTATTCGTTGGTTGCCACGACCTCGATGGGCCGCCAGTTCCAGGATCTGCTGGGGACGGTGAACCAGGCGATGGCAGAGGCGGCGGATCAGGTCACGATGGTGGTCGCCGGCTTGCCGGTTCCAATCAAGCCTGCGGCAACCGGCGCCTACTAGCCGCCAGTATGGGTTTGGCGGCACGGCGGCGCTATGGCTGACGAGATTCTGGGCACAGCTTCGGTTCTGGCCCCGGGGACCTGCGGCGAACTGGTGCAGGGAATGACCGGAGGTGTGGACTTCCTGGTGACCTGCCCCATCAACCAGTTCTCGAGAGCCACAGTGACGGTGTCCCGAGGTGATGGTCCCGGCGATCAGGTGCGAGGCATCGACCATCTGCCCAAAACCCGGCAGGCGGTAACGGCTGCGCTGGCACGATTGGCGCGCTGCCTCGGCGTGCCTGGGTTGCTTGCCGACGTCACGGTGGCCAATCCCATCCCGGTGGGCAAAGGCATGGGCAGCAGCAGCGCGGACATCACGGCCGCGGTGTGCGCGACGGGCCGGGCCGCGGGCAGCGAGTTGCCTCCAGAAACCATCGCAGAGATCGCCCTGTCGGTGGAGCCGACGGACGGCGTGATGTTTCCCGGTATCGCCCTGCTCGATCATCGACGAGGCAAAATCGTAGATCTGCTGGGCGCTCCCCCGCCGATGGAGGTGATTGTCATCGACCGTGGCGGTCAGGTGGACACGCTGGAATTCAACCGGATCGATCGCGAAGAGCACTGGCGGTCGGTGGCTTCCGCCACTGGCGAGGCCCTGGAATTGGTGCGGGAAGGCATCCGCCGCTGCGATCCGGAGCTGGTCGGCCGGGGCGCTACGATCAGCGCGCGTGCCGGGCGGCCCGATGACGCGGGCCCCTGGGTGGAACATGCATCAGATTTCGCGGCTGAGATCGGCGCGGCCGGCGTGAACGTGGCCCACAGCGGCACGGTGATTGGCATCCTGCTGGACGCGCGGAAACGGCAGAGCAAGCCGGCATTCCGCGAGGCGCAGCGGGAGTTTGCGGGGGCGGAGAGTGTGCAGCACTTCCGGATTATCGGCGGGGGCGTGCGGTTCTAATCGCTCTCCTCGCCGGCGAACGGCGATCACTATGGCCTTGGAGCAGGTAGTACCCTCCCGGGGTTTTGCAATGGCTACCCGGTGACGCCCCGCAAAATGGACACGGACGCGCCCGGTGGTCTGCAAAAATGCCGCTTCTGCTCTTTGCGGTATCTTGGACCTTCGTCCGCGATGTACTGGACACGGTTCGATTTCCAGCCTGTGCCCGGTCACAAAATATGAACTGGCCGACATAGCCGGCATTAGGCCCGAAATAGTTTTGCGCCCATTGCAAGATTCTAGAGTCAGAGGGAGGCTTTTCCCAGCCGAACCACCGATCGTTCACCAGCCTCCTGATGTGAGTGTCCACTGGAAACGCTTCCAGTTTATCGAGCGACATCAAGGCAACACAGTTCGCAATTTTCGCACCGATTCCGTTGGGAACTTTACTACCGTACCTTCTTCCTTGCATCAAACCCTGTATGACGACTGGATAACCCCATGGCTTCATCCCGTCAAAATCCAGCTGGCCATCATGAACCCGCTGTGCAGCGCCGAGTATTGCAGATGGGAAGTCACGGGTAAATCTGCCCGCGAACTCCAGCTCAATCAATCCCTCAAGCTTGACTTCCAATATCCGTTGTGGTGGTGGGAATGGGCGTCGCTCGTCGTGGCCCAGATTCATCGTTTGACGGCTCAGCGCGGCAATCTCAGACACACACTGCCTGATATTGGGGATTTTGTTACTTCGTGAGCAGATATACGACGCCAGGCACTCCCAAGGTTCTTGCCTCAGGACGCGCATTCCGGAGTACTTTCGCACTAATCCAGCAATATGGATGTCCCGGTTGCTAATGTCAGCGTAGATGGCGGCCGCGTCATCATCGTCCCGAAAATACCTACGCAGCAACACGTCATCGCCGTCGGTGGCCTTCCTCTCTCCATCCGGCCCGCCCACCCGATACGCTACCCCAGTTCCGGTCCGCCGAATGTGGATGAGGTTATTGCCCAGCACGCCCGAAAACCACCGATGGCCATCTGAGTAGAACCCTTCGGGCAATAGCTTCCACCGAAACGCCTGGCCCATCGTAAGCGACAGTTGCAGGTCAAAGGGCTGCTGGATTTCTATCTCTCTGACCATGTGAACACTCCGTCAACGACCCTCACGCCGCCGCGCGTGAAAGAGGTACTGCTGGGAGTAGCCGGCGTATTGGCCGAAGTGGTTCTGGGCCCATTCCACCATCACTCGGTCGGGCGGCTTTTTCTGCATGGGGAAATACCACTCCGCCAGCGCGCGACGCACCCACACGTCCACCGGAAATGCCTGGAGCTTTTCCAATGAGAACACGGCGATGCAGTCGGCGATCTTGGCCCCGATCCCGTAGCACTCCATGAGCCTGGACTTGGTCTCCGGATAGGGCAGGCGGATCAATTCGTCCAGGTCCAGTTCGCCATCGCATACGCGCCGAGCCGCAGCGACGACGTATGGCGCGCGGAACCCCAGGCCCAATTCTCGCAGGAACCCTTCGCCGGCAGAGGCGATTTGTTCGGCGGAGGCGAAGGTGTGCCGGACCTCTCCGTCCAATTCCAGTGGATCGCCGAGGCTGTCCGCCATGGCCTCCATGTTCTGGTGAATGCGGGGTATGTTCGACGTGGCCGAGCAAATAAACGCGACCGTGCACTCCCATGGTTCCTGCCGCAAAATGCGCAGGCCCGGATAGCGGGACACCATTTCCGAAACCCGACGGTCCCGGCAAATGTCCGCGTAAATCGCGCCGATATCGTCGTCGAGGCGGAAATATGACCGCAACAGGCGGTTCAGCGTCTCTGGTTCTGGGGCATCGCCGGCGCCCGCGACGCGATACTCCACCCCTTCGCATCGCTGCCGGACGTGGATGAGCCATGGGCCCAGTACGCCCGAATACCAACCATCCCCCAGGTTGTTCCAGCGATGGGCTTGCCCGCTTTCCAGGCTCTCCGCCAGGTTGAACGGTTGGTCTATGGCTAGCTGCACGGTGCGTTCCGGTATTGCCGACCCCTCGTCCGCGCTCGTCCCGAAAGCTCAGCCGGCCACCGGACGATCGAGTTGCAGCCAGCGGGCCGCCTGGTCGCCGACGCTGCTGACGCTGGACCGCTCGACGGTACACGGTGGCAACGCGTTCAGGAAGCGGTCGCCGTAGTTAGCGGTCTGGATACGGCGGTCCAGGATGACCACGGCTCCTCGGTCCACCTTGTTCCGGATCAGCCGGCCGAATCCCTGGCGAAAACGCAGCACTGCCGAAGGCACCTGGTATTCGTTGAACGGGTTGTTGAACAGGTTCCCCCGGGCTTTGACGATGGGATCCGTGGGTACGGGGAAAGGGAGGCGACACAGCAGCAGTCCGCGCAGAATGCCCGACTCCATGTCCACGCCTTCCCAGAAACTGGCGGTGCCGAGGAGAACCGCGCGCGGGTCGGCGTGGATCCGGTCCACGAGTTGTCGAGGTGTGCCGTCAATTCCCTGAGCCAGGACGTTGATCCCCGACGCGCGCAGGGGTCCCCGTACCTGGAACGATGCTTCCCGCAAGGCGCTGTGCGAGGTGAACAGCGCCATCAGATGGCCGTCCAGGGCCTGCGCCATGTTCAGGATCACCTGGGCAGTGCCTCGGGCGTGGTCGGCGCCGCGACGCGGATCCGGCAGGTCGTCCGGAACCAGGAGCAGGGTGTTGCGCCGATAGTTGAACGGACTGTCAACCAGCAACTCGTCGCAATCGTCGGGGAACCCCAGGCGCTCACGCAGGAACCCGAAGTTGCTGTCCGTCGCAAGGGTCGCGCTCGTCAACACCACCGTTTCTTTCTGCTGGAACAGCATCTCGGACAGGATGGGACCGACGGACAGTGGGGTAGAGTGCAGCATGATGTTGCGTCGCACCATGTCGATCCACTGGATTTGCTCATCATCGAACCGTCCGAAGACCGAAGCCAGGCGTTCGTTGAACTCGGACATCGTGTCGACGGCGCTCAGCAGCTCGTTACCCTGGCTGTCGTCGGAAAGATCGAATATCCCCTGGTCGACCAGCCTCCACACATCGTTCAGCCGATTGACGCTGTCGGCCATGAACGTCGCGAAGGACTCCCACTCGCGGGCGGCGGAGCCCCATTCCGCGGTCTGGCGGACAGCAATCTCGAAAGACACCGGCTGACGATCGTTGTCCCCCCGGGTGTGGGATTGATAGAGGTTCGTGATCGCAGCCCACAGCTGTTGCCACGCCTGCAGGGCCTGGTTACAACTGGCCGTCGCGTTGGTGAGAGCATCCCGGGCGCGACCGAGGTTCTCGTCGTGGGGCGACTGGTTGGCAATACCGGTCAGGTGCCGGAACAGCCGGTAGACGCCGTCCAACTCCTGCGGGAGGTCATCCTCGGCGATTTCAAAACCCAATTGCCGGCTCGCCTCCTCCTCCAGGTGGTGGGCTTCGTCGACGATGAGGTGCTGGTAATCCTGCAACACGGTGCCGCCCACGGCCAGATCGGCCAGCAGCAGGGCGTGGTTCACCACCAGGATGTTCGCCGCTTCAGCACGCTGCCGGGCCTGACGCAGGAAACAGGGAGCCCCGCCGCGGAATGACTGGCACACGCCCTGGTTGTCGGCGCACACCCGCAACCAGGCGCGGTGGTCTCCGAAGTTCAGGTTGAGGTCGGTGCGGTCGCCGTTTTCGGTGTCATCCAGCCAGACAGCGGTTTTGCCGAGCACCCGAGCCTCGTCCTCGGTCAAGGTGTCCGACGCGCCGAGGCTGGTCCACCGGCGCAGGCACACGTAGTTGGAGCGACCCTTTAGCTGGGCCGCGCGAACCGCTCCCGGTTCGAGGATGCCGGCTTCTTCCAGGATTGAGATTACTGCAGGTATGTCCTTGTCCATCAGCTGTTCCTGCAGGCTGATGGTGTTGGTGGATATCACCACCCGGTGCCCATGGGTGGCGGAGTAAAGCACCGCCGGAAGCAGATAGGCGATGCTTTTGCCGATACCGGTTCCGCCTTCCACGATGAGCTTCCTGCCCTGGTAGATGGCGCGGGTGACGGCCTTGAGCATCTCGGCCTGTTGGGGCCGGTTTTCAAACCCGGGAAAAGCGCTGGCAAATACGCCCTCGGGCGCCAGAAGATCCTCGAGCTGCTGTTCGGTGAGTTCGCGCCTTACCGCGTTGCCGGTCTGTTCATCGGTATCGCTGGCCAGCCGCCTGGCCAGGCTATCGAGGTTCAGACCATTGAGTCCGACGGCCCCGGCAGTCCCGGGCGCCGCGTTAGCTCCCGGGGCATGAGGCACGAGCGCTTCGAGCAGGTCCGCAACCGAGCCGTTGGCGGCTCGGGCAGCGCGGGCGATGAACGCAACCTTCGCCGCCGGGTAAGAAGCGCCCAGTTTCAGCAACTGGTGGAACACCAGCGCGGTGGTTTCCGCGTCGGCCACGGCGCGGTGGGCCTGGTTGTGCTCGAGGTCCAAATGCCTGGCGAGGGCGCTCAGGTTGTATTCCGACAGGCTGGGCAGGAATATCGACGCCAGGTCCCAGGTGTTGTAGCTGCGGTTGGTCAGGTGGAGACCATGGGATGACAGGAACGCGATATCGAAAGCGATGTTGTGCCCGACGATGGGCAAATCGCCAACGAACGCGGCGAACTGGGCCGCAACCTGCTGGAACCGCGGCGCCCGTTCGATTTGGGCGGGGCTAATGGAGGTCAGTTGCTGGACGAATGTGGGGATCTGACGGCCCGGATTGACAAAGGTCTGGTAACGCTCTGAAACCTCTCCACCCCGAAACTTGACGGCTCCAATCTCGATTATGGCATCGGATTGCGCTTGCAGCCCGGTGGTTTCCAGATCGACACAAACGAATTCGCGCTCGAATATGTCGCTCTGCGGCAACAGCGTCGGGGTCATCGAAATGAACTGCAGTCGAGGACGAGTCGTACCTACGCTGAGCGCAGGCGGTACGGCCGCAACGATCCCTGCCGTAGCCCTTCCAGTGGGCGGAAGTCCCCCCGATGCAGAGCGGTGAGGAACTGGGCCTCGTCTAATACTTCGTCGGGGAACTCGGTGACGAATTTACCCAGCCCGTGGGTGCTGTGAGCGTCGCTGCCCCCGGTCACCGGCAAGTTCAGCCGGTGGGCCACCTCGGCGGCGAAACGGTTTTCCTCGTCCGACGTGCCGCCGTTGGCAATTTCGATGGCGTCGACCAGTTTGAATACCGCATGCTCCATAGCCGTCTCCGCATCCTGCGGGATAGGTTCGTTGGGATCCGGATAGAGGTACGGACGTGTCCGGTGATGCTGCCCGAGGACGCCACGGAACGGGTGCGCCGACACCACGAATCCGCCGACAGCGTGGGCCGCCCGACTCAGTTCGTCGGCGCGGTGAAATCCGCTCTGGTACCGGTCCACGCCAAAAGCCAGGATGTGACCCATATCGGTGTCGGCTTCCATGGCGCGGATCAGCACCACGTTATGTTTGGCAGCGAAGGCGGCGAATTCGTGCCGGTCCCATGGCCCGGAGTGTTCCGTAATGCACAGTCCGCGCAATCCCAAACGTTCTGCCTCAAGGATGAGATCTTCGGGCGAAAGGCTGGAATCGGCGCTACCTTTGGTCGTATGGATGTGTAAATCAAAAATGCGTGACATAAGCTCTACCAGTCTATGCGTAGCCCGAAACGGCGTCAACGCCGACTCGGCCTCACGCGTACCCGTTTTCGGCTCAGTTGTCATTGCGAGCGCAGCGTGGCAATCTCGTCGAGGCCGGAGCCGTCGCTACGCCAACGAGATTGCCGCATCGCTTTGCTCCTCGCAATGAACGGTTTACGGAAATTGGGTCCGCGTGAGCGACTCGTCATGCCAGACGGTTCGCCTCTGATAGAATGCGGTCGAATCCCTTCCTCGAAGGGCGATATTCCCAGGAGATGAAAGAGATGGCGAAAGTAGGTTTTATCGGTCTCGGAACCATGGGCGCCAGCATGGCGTACAACTGCCTGAGCGGCGGAAACGAGATGGTGGTCCACGACATCCGTCGGGAAGCCGCCACCCAGCATCTGGAGGCGGGGGCACAGTGGGCGGACACCCCCCGCGAGGTGGCTGAGGCCACCGACGTGGTGTTCACCTCGCTGCCCGGCCCGGTGGAGGTCGAAGCCGTGTCGTTGGGTGAAGACGGGATCATGTCGGGCATGGCCGCTGGCAAGACCTACTTTGACCTCAGCACCAGCTCGCCCACTCTGATCCGGCAGATCCACGACCGCGTCGCGGCGCAGGGCATCAACGTGCTGGACGCGCCGGTGAGCGGCGGTCCGGCCGGCGCCGCCAGCGGCCGGCTGGCCATCTGGGTCGGCGGAGACAAGGCGGTGTTCGACCAGCACAAGGCGGTCCTCGACTCCATCGGCGACGCCGCCTACTACGTCGGCCCCATCGGCAGCGGGGCCGTCGCCAAGCTGGTGCACAACTGCGCCGGCTACATTGTCCAGACCGCGCTGGCCGAGGTGTTCACCATGGGCATCAAGGCGGGAGTGGACCCGTTGGCCCTGTGGCTGGCGGTGCGCAAAGGGGCCGGCGGACGCCGCGGAATGTTCGAAGGGCTGGCCCAGCACTTCCTGATCAACGATTACGATCCGCCGGACTTCGCCCTGCGGCTGGCCCGCAAAGACGTGGACCTGGCCGTAGCGGTCGGCCGCGAGTTCGACGTACCCATGAAACTGGCCAACACGACGCTGGCTGAGATGACCGAGGCCATCAATCGAGGTTGGGCCGGTCGCGACTCCCGGGTGGCAATGCTCTTGCAGGAGGAACGGGCCGGCATCGAGGTCGAGGTCGACCCGGAGGATCTGCGGCGGGCGCTCGAGGAACAGGGCGGGTAAGAACATCCCGCATGCACCAATGAAGCGGGCCGCTCTTCTTCGGAAGAGCGGCCATTCATTTTCAGCGAATCAGCGGGTCGGAGGCCGACCCGCTCGATCAGTCAGCGGCCGCCTCCCAGCGCAACACCGGACGCCGTGCCGCCGTAGCTTCGTCAAGCCGGGAAACCGGCGTGGTGTGCGGGGCGTGCTGAACCAGTTCGGGCTCGGTTGTTGCCTCCGAGTCGATGATGCGCAGGGCATCGATGAACGCGTCCAGCGTTTCCTTGGTTTCCGATTCGGTGGGCTCGATCATCAGCGCTTCGTGGACGATCAATGGGAAGTACATCGTCGGCGCGTGGAAACCGTAGTCCAGCAGCCGCTTCGCCACTTCCAGCCCGCTGACCCCACGCTCACGCTGCCGGTCGGCGGAGAATACCACCTCGTGCATGCACGTGCGGTCGTAGGGCAGTTCGTAAATGTCCTTGAGCGACTCCATGATGTAGTTGGCGTTGAGGACAGCGTTACCGCTGATGGAGAGCAGACCGGCCGCGCCGAGGGTGCGGATGTAGGTGTAGGCGCGAACCAGCACGCCAAAGTTGCCGTGGAACCCGCTGATCTTGCCGATGCTCTGTTCGGGCTCAACCAGGGAGTACTCGCCGTCGTCGTTCACTGCCACGACCGGAGCGGCCAGATAGGGCGCCAGGTTCTCGCCGCAACAGACGGGACCGGCGCCGGGTCCGCCGCCGCCGTGCGGAGTGCTGAAGGTCTTGTGCAGGTTCAGGTGGCAGACGTCGAAGCCCAGCTCTCCGAGCTTGGCGCGCCCGAGCAGCGCGTTCATGTTCGCGCCGTCGCCGTAGACCAGGCCGCCGCAATCGTGGACGATCTGGCAGACCTCGAGGATGTTGGTGTCGAACAGTCCCAGCGTGCTGGGCAGGGTGATCATCACGCCGGCCAGGTCGTCGCCGGCGATCTCACGCAAAGCAGCGAGATCGGTGTTGCCGTCGGCGTCGGACGGGATGGTAACCACGTCGAAGCCAGCCATCGCCGCTGAGGCGGGGTTGGTGCCGTGGGCGCTGTCCGGGATGCCCATCTTGGTGCGGCCGGAGTCGCCGCGGGCCAGGTGATACGCGCGCATCATGAGCACGCCGCCCAGCTCCCCGTGGGCGCCGGCGAGAGTGGCCAGGCTGGTGGCGGCCATACCGGTGACCTCGGTCAGGAAGTCCTGCAACCGGTAGAGCAGCTCCAGCGCTCCCTGGGATTGCTCGGCCGGCTGTTGGGGATGGATCCCCGCGAACCCGGGCAGGAAGGCAATCTCATCGTTGATCTTGGGGTTGTACTTCATGGTGCACGAACCCAGCGGGTAGAAGTGGGTATCTATGCTGAAGTTCAACTGGCTCAGGGAGGTGAAATACTGCACCACCTCGGGCTCCGAAACCTCGGGGAGCGGCAGATCGTCCCGCAGGTAAGCTGCGTCCGGCAGGGGGGCCGCGGGCACGTCCAGACCGGGAGTGACCACCCCGACCCGACCCGGCACACTGCGGTCCATCAGCAGCCTCGTGGTGTCTCGGTTGCCGCCTTTGTTTAACATCGTCCGTAGTCTCCTGGTGTTGCGACAGTTGCGGCCACTGCTTGCCCGAGTGTCGGGGTTGCGGGCCGGAATAGCCAAGTCATCGATTGTTCAATGTCTAATTTCCGCGGGACCCGCCCTCATGGTGAGCGTTTCACCCGGCGACTTCCAAGGGACAAGATACGGTCGCCCTGCCAAGTCCACACTACACTCACCACCACAGCCGCCACCATGCTCGACACGAAGGCCGCTATGCCTCCCCAGGGGAGCAACCAGGTGGTCCCAAAAATCGCGAACAGGGCTGCCATGGCAATCAGCCAGAAAATCGTCCGCGTCCAAATGCGCCGATTCAGTCTCCGGTCCGTGGCGCGCACGATCTCCTCGACCTCTTCCGGGGTCGCGTCGTCCCAGCGAGCCATCTGGGCGTTCATGTGGCTGATCTGCCTCCGGACAGCAATGGACCCGCAAACGAACATGCTGCACGAGACGCCGCACATCAGCACGATCCCTGCCAGGAACCCAATCTCGAACCACCACTCGCCTGCGGGCAGCCAGGCGGCGCGACCGACGAGCAGCGCCCGAGCGATCACCAGCGCCAGCATGACCCCGGCCAGCGAAAAACCCACGGCGAACAGCGTGGGTTCCCGGACCCACAACCCCAACCATTTGACGTATCCCTCTCGATCTGCCGAAGGCGCTTCGTCTTCGAAGGGATCGGTATAGCGCCGCATTCGGCGCAGTTGGGACAAGTCGCGGTCAATCATGGCGAATCGCCTGCATCGTTACGGCCTGGCATGGATGCTCGCGTCCGTTGTCAGACCGGGTCAGGGCCGATATCCGTTACTTCTCCGCCCGCAACGCGTCCACCAGCAGGTCGATGTCCTCGCGGGAGTTCATCTCGGTAACGCAGAGAAGCATGCCGTTTTCGAAGCGGTCACTCACGTCAAGGCCGCCCAGGATGTTGCGTTCCATGAGCCGGCGGTTGACCTTTGCCGGGGCTTCGGGACAGCCGACCACAAACTCCTGGAAGAACTCTCCCGACTGCGGCAGGGAATATCCGTCCAGGCCAGCGATGGCAGAGGCGGCGTAGTGCGCCTTGTGATAGCAGAGTTCGGCGACCTGGCGCAGGCCGTGCCGACCCATTGCGGCCAGATATATCGTCGACGCCAGGGCGTACAGCGCCTCGTTGGTGCAGATGTTGGAGGTTGCCCGCTCACGACGGATGTGCTGCTCGCGGGTCTGCAGGGTCAGCACATAGCCGGTGCGACCCTGAGTGTCGGTGGTGCGGCCAACCAAACGGCTGGGCATCTGGCGGATATATTGCTGTTTGCAACTGAACAGTCCCAGGTACGGGCCGCCAAATGAAGGCGGAATTCCTATGGGCTGGCCCTCGCCGGTCACGATGTCAGCGCCGAATCCACCCGGGGGTTTGAGCATCCCCATGGCCAGCGGGTCGGCTGACACCACCAGCAGGGCTCCGTCATCGTGGGCGGTGGCCGCCAGGCCGGCAAGATCGTCGAGGCCGCCGTAGAAGTTGGGATACTGGGCCACCACGCCGGCGGTTGCCTCCGTGACGCTGGCGCCGATATCCGCCGTTGGGACAATGTCGATGGCGACCCCCTGGGCCTGGCAATAAGTGGCGATTACCTGGCGGTAGGCCGGGGCCACGGTGTCGCTGACTACCACCTGCTGCCGGCGCGTGACCCGGCAGGCCATCAGCACCGCTTCGGCCAGGCTCGTGGCGCCGTCGTACATGCCCGCGTTGGCCACTTCCATACCGTAGAGGGAGCTGATCATCGTCTGAAACTCGAAGATGACCTGAAGGGTCCCCTGGGACACCTCTGGCTGGTAGGGAGTGTAGGCAGTCAGAAATTCGCCACGGGTCATGACCGCTTTCACTATGGACGGGATGAAATGGTAATAACTGCCGGCGCCCAGGAAGGACGGTCCGCTGGCCAAAGGTCGATTGCGACCGGCCATCGCGCCGAGTTCCCGCTGGATTTCCAGCTCCGACATGGGGTCGGGCAACCGCAAGGGCGGATTCCGGTAATCGTCCGGTATATCAGCGAACAGATCGTCGACGCTGCTCAGGCCCACCGCTGAAAGCAGTTCGTCCTGCTCGGCGATGGTGTTGGGGATGTAGTGTGATTGAAAATTCGTGACCATTCGGGGTTGCTCCGTTTGGCGGATAGTTGGCTAGCTCGGCGTATGCGCAGTACGCATGGGAAACTCGAAATGGGTGGCCGCAGTCTTCAGAGAGGATGACCGATGCCGGTACACCGGGTCAGGCCAGCACCCGGTAGCGATAGCTTGATTCCATGAGATCGTCCTCCGCAAAGCGGCTGAACCGCAACGGCGAGAGATCCACGTCACGGGCCTTGCCCTCGGCCACCAGTTCGGCCACCGCTTTTCCGATGGCAGGGGAAAGCTTGAAACCGTGTCCGCTGAAACCGACAGCGCAGAACAGGCCTTCGACTCCGGGCACGCTGTCCAGGATAGGATGCCAGTCCGGCGTGGTGGTGAACAGCCCAGACCATCCGCCCCGGTAATAGGACTCTGACATGCCTGGGATGCGGCGGGCCAGTCTCGCTCGCGCCGAGGCGGCGGACTGCAGATCGATGCCCTGGGGATATGCCTCAGGGTCCGGCTGCTCTTCGTCGTCACCGAAGCCCATGGTGGTGAAGTTTGTGCCGTCAGGGCGGAAAGAGAAAGACTGGCTGATGTCCCCAACCGTCGGATGCTGCGGTACCAGTTCGACCGGCCGGGCCACGGTGGCGACCTGATGGCGCACCGGAAGCAATGGCACATTTACACCGACGTCCGCCAACACCCGCTTGGACCAGGGACCGGCCGCAACAATCACAGTATCCGTGGCTATGCGGTCGCCGGCTGCGGTGACCACGGCCTGCGTGCGTCCGGCGACGGTTTCGATCCCCGACGCGGGGTTGCGTGAGGCAATCACGGCGCCGGCCTCACGGGCGCGAGCGGCGTATGCCACAGTGGTCTGGTACGGGTCGGCACAACCGGATTCGGGTTCCCAGGCGGCGCGTTCGTCGTCGTACAGCGTCACCATGGGAGCCAGGCGCGCCAGGTCATCGTGCGAAACCACCGATGTAGGCACTCCCAGTTCCTGGTGCATGGCGATGTTGCGTTGCAAACCGCCCTGGTCAACCTCGTTGACCACCACCAGGTAGCCGGTCCGCACGAATCCTGAAGTTCCGCCCACGCGAGCGTCGAAGTCGGCGAAGACCTGCAGGCTTTGCCAGGCCAGCTGCGTGGTAACGCGGTTGGAGTAGTGCATCCGGCAAATGGCCTGAGAGCGGCCCGTACTGCCCGAGGCCAGGACGTCCCGCTCCAGCAGAACCGTATTGGGGATTCCCAGCTGCGCCAGGTGATACTGGATGGCGCAACCGATGACGCCGCCGCCGATGATTACCGCGTCGGCTACGTTGGGTAGGCTGCTACTGGTCAATGCCCTTCCACGACATGACGCGGTTCACGTCGATCTCGATGGCCACCAGTTTCTGGTCGCCTTCGGCCAGGTCGGCGGCGTCCTGCTCGCCTCGTTCCTCGCCTTCGTAGCGGGAGAAGATCCGGCGAACCGCGTCCTTGAGGTTATCGTTGCGTACCGTGGCGTCGCCCTCGAGTATGACGTACTGATACGGCCACTCGTCGGTTGCGACCGACAACGTCACCTTCGGGTTGCGGCGCACGTTCCGGGTCTTGACCGCCGCGTCGCCGGAAACCACGGTCACCTTGCCGTCTTCCCACTGGTACCATACCGGCGAGACATGGGGGGAACCGTCCTCGCGAATCGAAGCGAAGTGGGCCACGTGCGGTCCGGCAAGGTAGGCGTCAATTTCCTGTGGCGTCAGTCGCGGCATGAGTACCTCTGATTACGGCCGGCGACCTCACACGGACGAGTTCGTGCTCGGTCTTGGGGTGCGAATATCATACCATAACCGGTAGCTGGCCCAAGATCGGATCAGCGATCCCATGCCCAATTGACCCGTGAAATTAATGGTTCAGTAAGACGCTATTTTTGGCATCCAACTGCTGGGACAATGGCTGCCGCGCGTTGGCAGCCGACGCCCTGTGGTACAATCCGCCCGCACGGCGGGGCGCGGGTATTCTACCGCGCCCTTACGTAACGCTGGCTTATCACACCACCCCGATAATGGCATTCAATAACCCATCCCACCCGTCCGAGGCGCAGCGTCTCCAAAGACCCAGAGGCCGCAGCTGATGCGCCGGCCCAGGATCTTTTACGGGTGGTGGATTGTCATCGTCAGCCTCGTTGCCGACGGGATGAAACACGGCAGTTTCAACCGCGGATTTACCGTTCTCTACGTTCCAATAGAGACCGACGTCATTTTCCCCAAGAGCGTCCTGGGGTTCAGTCCGCAATCGAGGACCATGCTGGGACTGGCGGAAGGTCTGGGGAGGTTCATGGGCGGTGTGCAGGGTCCGCTCATGGGATATTGCACCGACCGGTTTGGCCCGCGCGTGATGCTGGCGTTCGGCGGGTTGATGTCCGGCGTGGGGTTCATCCTGCTGGCGCGCACCACCAACTTCTGGTGGTTCCTGCTCGTGTTTGTGATCTTCCTGTCCGTGGGGTTCAGATCGGGCTACAACAACGCGTCGATAGCCGCGGTGAACAACTGGTTCCGCCGCCGCCGCGGGTTGGCGATGTCCGTGGTCAGCATGGGCAACGGCCTGGGCGGCGCGTCCGCCTATCTCGTCGGCCTGCTGGTTTTCCTGGTGGGATGGCGCGACGCCTGCACCATCCTGGGAGTCGCCATCCTGGCGGTGGTAATCCCATTGTCGTACTTCCTGCGCCGCTCTCCCGAAGACATGGGCCAACTGCCCGACGGTGATCCGCCAGAACCGGCGGAGGCTAACGCATCGGAGAGAGGCACGGCGGCGCGGCGGCGTCCGGCCAACGGAGGGGATACGGATTTCACCGCCCGCGAAGCGATG
The DNA here is from genome assembly GCA_002238825.1 of SAR202 cluster bacterium bin87. Taxonomy (GTDB): domain Bacteria; phylum Chloroflexota; class Dehalococcoidia; order Lucifugimonadales; family UBA3495; genus Bin87. Next base: position 47,500 of record MPNC01000002.1, read on the forward strand.
CGAACGCCGTCGTACTGGCTGCTGGTGATGTCGACCGGTTTCCGCAACATTGTCCACGCCGGCGCCTCTTTCCTGATGGCCCCGATGATCATCTGGTTCATGGAGGCCGGAACGCCGGTGGACCCGGCATCGGAACAGGCCCAGAGACACATCATCATCGCCGCGGCATTCGTCAGCGCTTTTTCGTTGGCAAACATGGTGTTTAACCCGTGCATGGGGTGGATCGGCGACAAGGTGGACCGGCGCAAGTTGAGCGCACTGTGCATGCTCTCCGGAGCGGCGGCGCTGGCGTCATTGATCACTCAGAGCGGACATATCTGGCAGGTCGTATTGTTCGTCCTGTTGCTGGCTTTCGCCGAGAGCGCCAATCCGCTGAACTGGGCCATTATGGGGGACTTCTTTGGGAGGAGGGCTTACGCGACGCTGCGCGGGTGGCAGCATCTGCCCGACCAATTGGCGTCAATGTGGACCGCGATGTGGATGGGTGCAATCTACGACTACACCAACAGTTTCTACTGGGCGCTGTTCCCGCTGGTGATCCTGTACATCGCGGCGGCCATCGGCTACTCGTTCCTGCCCCCGCCGCCCATGCCCCGGCGGGTGCAGGTGCCGCAGGGACACAGCGCTCGCCGGCCAGACCCGGTCGCGGGCCCCTCCGGCGGCCGCCGATGCCGAGGCGGTTGCAGTTGCAGCAGGAACGCAGCGTTCGCCGCCACGACCGGGCGATGGGCGCGGCGCCTGAGCCCGCAGGCTAGGCCCCTCCAGCGGAGGTCTCACGCAGACCGGTAACAAATCGCAACAAATCCTGACCGCACGCCTCGGGAGGCGACGGATCTCACGATCCGTCCTACGGCCGACTTAGAAGCAACGATGAACAGCAGCGATACGTCCGCACAAAGGTTGGTACAACTTCTCGCGGGCGACCTGTCGTTCCAGGGAACAGATCGCCACGCCCACCCGCTGTACGCGCTGCACCCCTTTGCGGCCCGTTTTCCGTACGGCCTGCCCGGGTATTTCATCGACGCCCTTACGTATCCGGGCGACACCGTGCTGGACCCGATGTGCGGCTCAGGCATCACGCTGCTGGAGGGTTGGGCCGCCGGCCGGTCAGTCATCGGCGTGGATCTGGACCCGTTGGCGCGACGGCAAGCGCAGGCGCGCACCACGGCTCTGGACGGCACACAGGTCAGGGAGGCCGGTCAGGCGGCGCTCCGGAGGACGGCCGTCCTCATTGAGGGTCTGGGTTCACGCCGGGACCCGCTGGAAGCCGTAAAGGCAGACATGGACTCACCTACCCGGGAATTTCTCGACTACTGGTTTTTCCCGGAAACCCAGCGTGAGCTCGCCTGCCTGACGCTGGCAATCAGGGAAGAGCCCGAGGCGGACCTTCGCAACCTGTTGGAAGTGATTTTCTCGTCCACGATCGTCACCAAATCGGGTGGGGTTTCCCGTGCACGGGATCTGGCCCACACGCGTCCCCACCGGGTTTCGGATAAGGTTCCCAGGAGCCCCATGCAGCTGTTCGCCAACCTCGTCGAACGCGCCGGTGACGCTTACGCCAGTATCGACCGGGCTGCGGTGGGCGACGGTCGTGTTATCGCCGGCGACGCGCGTTCGCTGCCACTGCCGGACTGCAGCGTGGACCTGATCGTTACGTCGCCGCCCTACGCCAACGCGCTGGACTACATGCGGGCGCATAAGTTCTCGCTGGCATGGCTGGGCGACCCCATACCGTCCCTCACCGCGTTGCGACGAGAGTACATCGGCTCGGAATCTGCGGGCGGCTCGGCAACCGGGAGATGGGGAGGCTCGCTGCCGCCGACCGTCGCCGACGTGGTTGACCGTGTCGGCGAGGCCGATGCCGCGAAATCACGTGTCTTGGGACGGTATTTCACCGACATGGCGGCAGCGATCTCGGAGATGCAGCGGGTCCTACGAGCCGGGTCGGCGGCAGTAATCGTGGTGGGAGCTTCCACCATGCGCGGGATACTGGTGCCTACCCACAAATGCCTGGCTGACCTTGCCACTGCGGCGGGATTCGACGTGGCGGGCGTGGCGCCGCGGAACCTTGACCGCGACCGCCGGATGATGCCGGCGCGGAAATTCGGACGTGCCGTCAGCGGCGCCACGGGGATCGAGTTACGGATGCACACCGAGTACATCATCGGCGCGGTCAAACCCTGACCACGGCGGAAGATTGCGTCGGATGATCCAATGCCGACAGCCTGGCGCGGGCCCGGCGATCTAGTCTCAAACTGCAACCCGGTTCGCCCCGGCGCGGCTTTCTACCAGATATTGTTATCGACGATTGAACGTGGCGCAAAGCCTCCGCCGTGTCACGCCCCCGGTCCCATCGAAACGGATATTCCATTGCGAGCGCTAGCCAGCCGGCGCAAGATTGGTTTTCGCCATACGTTTTGTTATGCGACCAAATATGAGCGAATTTTCATTTGCGGGCGAAACATTACATCTACGCTTTCGTCTAGCGGGGCCTGAGGTCACCCCATTACCATTGTCTGCCATACGATCCCGCGATTATGTTCAGTTTGATGCAGGAAAACAGACGATGCAAGACCGCCCCGACCCCGGATCAGCATGGCAAGCGGCGCTCGGCCGCCTGCAGTTGGAAATACCCCAGGAGCAGTTCGACACCTTCCTCAGGCCCTGCGCCGGCCTTCGGTGGGAGGGTGATTGCCTGGTGGTAGGCGCGGCGACGACCTTCGCCGTGTCGTGGCTGGAATTGCCGCTCCACCAGGAGATGGTGCGCGAGGCAGTGGCGAAAACGGTGGGCGCGCAATCGAACGTCCGCTACCAGGCGAAACCGGTTAGCCCGCTGGAGGGGACACACGAGCGCTCTGCGTCGGTTCACCGGATAGTCGCAGAACCGGCATCACGACTCGCCGACCTGACCGACGGCGACGACGACCGGCTAGATCAGGAATCCGCGGTCGAGTGGCACAACGCTCAGACGCGCCAATCGGCGGGTCTCAACCCCCGCTATACCTTTGACAATTTTGTCGTCGGCGAAAGCAATCAACTGGCCTACCATGCCGCGAGAGCCATAAACGCCGAAGGCACGGACACAGCCCCGGGCTACAATCCGTTGCTGCTCTACGCAGGGGCGGGAATGGGCAAGACCCATCTGCTGCACGCAATCGGGAACCTGGCTCTTGAGCGGCGGGTTTCGGTCCGTTACGTGACGTCCGAACAGTTTACCAACGAGTTCGTGTCGGCGATCAACCGCCGGGAGATGCCGGAATTTCGGGAGCGCTATCGCGGCGTCGACCTGCTGCTGCTGGACGACGTGCAGTTTCTGGTGGGCAAGGAACAGACGCAGGAAGCGCTGTTCCACACCTTCAACGACCTGCACCAGGCGGGAGCGCAGATCGTCCTGACCAGCGACCGTCCGCCCGAGACCATCACGCCTTTGGAAGACCGGTTGCGCTCGCGTTTCCAATGGGGACTGGTGGCAGATATCCGTCCGCCCTCGTTGGAAACGCGTTTGGCAATGCTCCACGCCTGGGCTTCGGGGAACGGATCTGAGGTTCCGTCGTCAGTGCTGGATATCATCGCGCAGCGGGTGAGCCGGAATGTGCGCCAGCTCCTGGGGGCCTTCAACCGGGTGGTGGCAAGCTCACAGCTCCTCGGCGCCCCACTGACCGCAGAAAGCGTGGCCGCGCAACTGGACGCTATCGTGGGACCGGATGCCCGCGCGGAGGTTACGCCACAGCAAGTGCTGGGCAAGGTGGCGCGTCATTACGGGCTCGCGGCGGAACAGATCCTGAGCCGCAATCGCACGGCTGCGGTGGCCCTGGCCAGACAGGTGACGATGTACCTGCTGGTGTCTGAGCTCGGCATGAGCCCAACCGGCGCCGGGCGTTTCCTGGCGGGTCGCAATCACAGCACGGTGATCCACGGCGTTGGACGGGTGCGACAGGCCATGGAAACTGACGCCAGGCTGAGGCATGCGGTCCTCGCCATCAACGAATCACTGACCGATTAGGCTCCCGGCATTCCATATAACCGCCCCAGGAGGCACACATGACAACAGCCAACAGCCAGACCATCCGAACCGTCGTGGGCACCGGCGACGCGGGTTACAGCGGAGACGGCGGGCCAGCGGCGTCTGCCACCCTCCGTGAACCCTTCATGTGCACGTTCGACCTCGCGGGCAACATGTTTTTCTGCGAGGCGAAAAATCACGTCGTCCGGCGGGTTGACGCGTCCACCGGGCACGTTACGACCGTGGCCGGCGCGGGTGAGGTGGGCTACACCGGCGATGGCGGCCCGGCGACAGCTGCCGCCATGAACGAGCCCTATTCCCTGGAAGTGGATGGCGACGGGAACATCTACGTCGTGGACCGCCTCAACGCCGTGGTGCGTCGGGTCGACGGGATCACCGGGATCATCACAACGGTGGCCGGCACCGGCGAGCCTGGATATTCCGGGGACGGAGGTCCCGGCGACCAGGCCCAGTTGCGCGAGCCAAACGACTGCTTCTTGGACGGGCGCGGTGGTCTGCTCATCGCGGACATCCAGGACCAGCGCATCCGCCGCCTGGACCTGGCGACGGGCATCATCGACACCTTCGCCGGCAACGGCGAAAAAACGCGTGGCGGCGACGGGATGCCGGCGCGGCAGGCGAGCATCCTGGGCTCGCGGGCGGTGTGCATGGACCAGCACGGCAACACGTACATCGCGGAGCGGGAAGGCAACGGCGTCAGGGTGGTCACCGCGGGTGGGATCATGGGAACCGTCGCCGGGGTATCGGCAGAACGGGGATATACCGGCGACGGTGGGTCGGCACTGACCGCAACTTGGGGAGCGCCCAAGGCGCTGCGGTGCGACGCCGCCGGCAACGTCATCGTAGTCGACACGGAGAATCACGCCATCCGGAAAATCGACGTCAACACCGGCGTGGTAACCACAATAGCCGGAGGCCAACTGGGTGGACACGGAGATGGTGGGCCGGCTACCGATGCCGGAATGGACCGGCCGCACGGATGCGGCATTGCGGCTGACGGACAGATCTATGTCGCGGACAGCAACAACCACCGCATCAGAGTCGTGGGTTAAGACACCCGAGGTCGCTCCGAATCCGCATGGTTCCTTGACACTTACGGCACCGGTTGGCTAGGATTGATGCACATTCGGCCGCGCGGTGGTCGCGGGCCGGTGGCAGAAGTGGGGATATAGCTCAACTGGGAGAGCGCGGCGTTCGCAATGCCGAGGTTGCGGGTTCGAGCCCCGCTATCTCCACCACTTCGTTTCTGCCCCTGTAGCTCAGTTGGATAGAGCGGCGGCGTCCTAAGTCGCGCGTCGGGGGTTCGAGTCCCTCCAGGGGTACCATTTCCCACAATCCTAGAGTACAATGTTCCTAACTGGCGGCGATAACGCGCCGGTAAAGTTGGAAAAAATTGTTGGCAAGGTGTGGGAAAATGGCAAACCTAACAGCGCAGCAAATCAAGGAAATCAACCGGCCGGGCAAGTATTCAGATGGGCGTGGGTTGCTATTGGTGGTGTCGCCTGCCGGTACGAAATCGTGGGCGCAGCGGATCACGGTTGACGGCAAGCGCATTGACCGAGGTTTGGGATCGTTCCCGAAAGTCAGTCTGTCCAGGGCGCGCGAGATTGCGGACCGTAACCGCGCCGCCGTCAAACAGGGGCGCAACCCGTGGGCTGAAACCCGACCGCCCAACGTCCTAACCGCACAACCGACGCCGGCCGTTCCGACCTTTGCGGATGCTGCCCGAACGGTGTACGGGCTGAACCTTGACGAATGGGGCGACGCCACCGCCACCCGCTGGATTGCCCGTTTGGAGCGGCACATATTCCCAGAATTGGGCGATGCGCCGGTTGACGCCATTACCCGCGCCGAGGTTGCCGCCGTCATTGGGCCGTTGCGCCGCTCCAATTACGAAACCGCGCGCAAGGTGCGGCAGGCGATGGCTAAAGTATTCCGGTGGGTACGGGCCAACGAATACCGCGCCGATGATCCGGCGGATGATGCACTCGGGGAATTGCTACCGAAAATCACGCCGCAGGTTGAACACAGGCAGGCTTTGCATCATTCGGAGGTAAAGGGTGCAATCCGCAAAATTCGCAATTCGGAGGCCAAGCGGGTAACGCGATTGATGTTTGAGTTTCTGATACTCACGGCGGCGCGAACATCGGAGGTGCGTTTTGCCGTTTGGGGCGAAATCGACGGCGATACATGGACCATCCCGGCAGGGCGAATGAAGGCCAAGCGGGATCATGTTGTGCCGTTGAGCGCTCAGGCGCAAGCGGTACTGCGGCAAGCGCGAGAATTGCGCCGCAACCTTGACGATGATAGCGAATACGATTGGCCGGTAGAGGTTTCGCCGGATGATTACATATTCCCGTATCCCGGCAAGGATAAGCCGCTATCCGAAAACACCCTGCTGGACCGCGCCAAGAAAGATAATTTGGGTTGTGTCCCTCACGGAATGAGATCGTCGTTCCGAGATTGGGCTGCGGAATGTTCCGGCGCAAGTTGGGAGGTTATCGAATTGAGCCTTGCCCACGCCGTGGGCACCAGTGTTTCGGAGGCGTATTTCCGATCCGCGATGCTAGACCAACGCCGGCCGATGATGCAAGCCTGGGCGGATTACACCGACCCCACGCCGCCACCGTTCTAGACCTGCTGCCCACATACCAGACGGCAAACAACCCCCCGTCGATACACGGGGGGTTGTTGTATTAGCATAGAGACAAAGAAAACGCCGCCCGGATTGTAGGGACCGAGCGGCAACATCAAACCAACGGCGTGCGGGCACGGAGGTTATGGGCGATGCAACGCAATGATAATTCAGCAACCCTAGACAATGCAACCGATCAGGAACTCCGACGGATAGACGAATGGGCCGAACGGTGGGGCGCGCTTTCGCCCGATCCCGGCATACCCGATGCCTACCGCCAGTTTCACCAAGCGTGCGCGGACATACGCCGCAATGCCCTTGACGATATCGCCGCCGTTGTCGAGCGCGACGAAATTGAGAACCTGAATGCACTACTCGCCGAGGCCGTCCGCGACGGGCTGATAGCTCAGTCTATACCGCAGCCTAGCGTATGCACCAATAGGCTAAAATCTCCATTAGCGGAAACAATCGGACACGGTATAGACCGGGCCGGGCATTGCCCACCGTTGCCGCCGTCCGGGTTGGTATGCCCTGACAAGGGTTGGGGCGGCGGGCAAACCCGATGCGCCAATGGGAGGCCGCAAATGTACGCCTTTGACTGCGGCATGGACGATTGCCCGGTCTGTCTCCCTGAATACCGCCGCGGCAAGGTCTGGCGGTATCGGCACGGCATGGGCAAGGATGAGCAAACCATCATTACCGTTGACTGCCCGGACGCCGCAACCGCCAGTGACGTGCGCCGGTACTTCACCAACAAATACCGCGTGCCGCACGTTTCGGTTGTGACGCCATATCCCGACGACGACGACGAGCGCGTTACCGTGACGTGCATTCTCGCCGATGCCTTGACCGATAGCCGTACCGAATTGGCCTATGCGCTTGCCGCCGACCGGTTCCCGTCGCTGCCCTTGTCGATTGACCAGGGGCGCTATGAACCATCGGAGTTTGCCGAACTGATTATCACGCAACACAAGGTCAATGGCGTGCTCAAACCCGTGTCGTTTGCGAGGTGGGTCAAGGTGCCGCCAACCGATCCCGATTACCAATTCGCGGACCCTGAAACGCTTACCGTGTTCGTTGAACCGATCAAAGAAAAGCAGCACCATTGCCCCGGCTGCGATGCCACCCGCAAGCAATACCCGACGGGCAAGAACCTATCGCCGGCCACCCGCGCAATCAACCGTGAAAAGCGTAACGAGGTGTGGGCGAAACTCTGGTTAGACGGCATGGCGATTGACTACCATGATATGACTGACCTGGCGAACGGCGACAAGGAAGCGTACAACCGCATACGGGTTGCATCGCACTACAGCGGGCCGCGCTCACTGATTGCGGACACGGCGAAAGCGATTGACTTTGACCCGAACTGTGCTAGTCCGCACAACCCACGCGGCGCATATCTCCCGCCAACCGCGTCACTCGCTATGCTACTGGTAATGCAACACGTCACCATCGGAGGTTAGATCAATGCCACAACATCCTGCGTACCAATGCCCTACCATGATCCATGATGATGACGTGTTCAACGACTTCGTCACCGAGCCGTGTTGTGAGTACACAGCAGGCGCGGGGCGTGGTAGGGCTTTCACCATGCAACACATGGCGATGCGCATGGGCGGGCAAGAGGCTTGCCCCCACCCGTGCGATATGTGCGACCTGTACGACGCCATCGAACGGCAGGCGAGAACATAGGGGCGGTATGGCACCGACCAAGCGCACCACAGCGCACCACGGACCGAGCGTGTAAAAGGCATTGTTTCATGGTGAGGCTGCTGCCCTTCCAGCGCGAATTTCTGGCCGCAGTCGAAAATCCGGCCTATGACACCGTTGCGCTTTCGGGTCCGCGTGGGCTGAGTAAAACGTTCCTGGCGGCGCAAGTGCTTATTCGCTGCCTTACACCCGGCGATCCGTTGCACCAACCGGGTATGGAGTACGTGCTAGGCGCTGCGAGCTTGGAGCAGGCGCGTATGGCGTATTCGTTTATTCGTCTGGCGTTGGAAGGCACGGGTGAATATCGCTGGATTGACAGCACAACGCGACTCGGCGCAACGCACAAAGAAAGCAACACCAAATTGCGGGCGATATCGTCAAACGGCAAAACGGCGTTCGGTCTAGTCAACGTTGGCGTGCTGGTGCTGGATGAACCGGGCGGGCTCGAAATTGCGGGCGGGCAGGTTCTCGCCGATGCGATTTTCACGGCGCAAGGCAAGGCAGGGTCAAAGCTGAAAGTAGTAATGATCGGCACGCTTGGGCCGATGGCGACGTATGCCGGGCATTGGTGGTACGACATGGTATCGGCCGGCACTAAGGGCAGCGTGTGGGTAAAGCACTTTCAAGGCGACCTGGACTCGTGGGATAACTGGCATACCATCCGCAAGGCTAACCCGTTGGTGAATGTTGACGCGGGCTTTCGCAAGAAACTGCTATCGGAGCGCGACGAGGCGCGAAAAGACACGCGGTTGAAAGCGCGCTTTCTTACGTATCGCTTGAACATTCCATCAGGTGACGAGGTTCGCAAGTTGCTCACCGTTGACGATTACCAGTTGGCGTTGACCCGACCTGTCGGAGAACGTAGCGGCCGGCCGATAGTTGGTGCTGACATGGGCGCGGGGCGGGCGTGGTCGGCGGCGACGGCGATATACCCGTCCGGGCGCGTTGAATGTATCGCGGTTGCCCCTGGTATCCCGTCAATCTCCGATCAGGAACGGCGCGATCTTGTGCCGAAGGGTACATATCAACGCCTTGTCGACTCCGGGCGGTTGCTGACTGCCGAAGGCCTACGGGTTCAACCTGCCGCGATGCTGGCGGGTGCTATCCGTTCGGAGTGGGGCATACCGGCGCAAGTGCTGATAGACCGGTTCCGGTTCAACGAACTGCTAGACGTGGCAGGTGGGTTGCCGGTGGAGGCGCGGGTAACGAGGTGGAGCGAAAGCAGCGCAGACATTCGCAGTCTGCGGCGCATGGCGGCGGATGGGCCAATGTCGATAGACCCGGCAAGTCGGCTGCTGCTAGAGACATCGTTGACCGCGACGGATGTTGAAACCGATACCAGCGGCAACCATCGCCTGATAAAGAAGGGTTCGGCCAACACCGGCCGTGACGATACGAGCGCGGCACTGGTGCTGGCGGCGGGCGCGTGGGATAGGGCGCGCACGGCGGTTGCGCCACGGGCGCGCTTGCGCTCACGGGCGGCTTGAACCGCGAGGGTTGTTGCATTAGCCTTATTCTTACGTAAGTACGAAGGGGCGATCATGGCGAAAACCAACGCGGAACATCAAGCGGCATGGCGGGCGAAACGGGCGGATGCCTTACGTAAGGCAGAGGCGAGCAACGTCATCTTACGTAAGGAAGTCAAGCGGTTGCAACGGGAACTGGATTTGACTCAGGATGCGATGATCCGTTGGCGGGATATGTACCGCGCTGCCACCGGGCAGGTGACGGCGAGATCGCAGCAGGCACAACGGCTAGTCGATTGTCTGTCGTCCATTGCGCACCGGACGTGCTGATATGCCTTTTCGCCCGTTCAACGCGCCGTGGGGCTCCCAGCGCATGAATTGGGGTATTCAGTGAACGGTTGGCGCAAGGGCCTGCGGTTGAACCGGGCGCGGTGGGAACGGGTGCGCAAGGCGGTGTTTCGCAGGGACGGGTATCTGTGCCGGAACTGTGGCCGAACCGGTCGACTCGAATGCGATCATCGGTTGCCCCTTCACCAATACCCCGATCAGGACCCTTACGATATGGCCGGCCTGCAAACCCTTTGCCGCGAATGCCACCGGCGCAAGTCTGACCGCGAATTACGTAAGACACCGGAGGTTGACGGGCAAAAAGCGTGGGATGCGTTACTCGCCGATTCAGTGTGCACATTGCCGAAAGGGTAGTCATGATAAAATGTATTCAATACCTTTTAGGCGGTGACTATCTTGGCATGGACTAAAATGCGCGAATACGAACTTTCAAAGGCAAAATCAGCCTTGAATGAACTCAACGCGCTTGACGAACTGAATAACGAGCAACGCGCCGATATGGACCGCCTGACCCGTGAAGTCGAAAACCTGGAAATCGAGCACCGGGCGCATATCATGGCCGGCGGCGATGATGCCCTTGCCCTGGAGACCCGCACTGACACCCCCGACCGCGAAACGCGGGAACGGTTGGAATTGCGGGAGACTGCATCGCTTGGCCGCTATCTGATTGCGGCAGGTTCGGGGCGTTTGCCCAATGGCCGCGAACTCGAATTGATGCAGGCTGCAAACGTTCCCGATGGCACTATCCCGTTGGAACTGTTTGACGTGCCGCGACGTGAGCAACGCGCCGATACCCTTGCGCCGTTGACCGGAACTGGCGTCAATCTCGATCCGATACTCCCGGCCATTTTCGCCCGTGCGGTGGTGCCGAGGCTTGGCGTTGATATGCCCCGTGTCGAAAGCGGCGGTTACAGCACCATGACGATAACCCAATCAGTCACGGCTGCTGCTACGGCGGCGGGTGTTGCGTTCACGCCTACCGCCGGAACGTTGACGCCAAAGAATACCGATCCGCACCGGGTGACTGCCGGCCTATCCTTGCGTATCGAGGACATCGCACGGGTTGGGCAGGCCAACTTTGAAAGCATCCTACGGCAGAATACGACCCTTGCCATGTCTGCCCAATTGGACGCGCTCGGGTTGAACGGCGACAACGTTGCGCCAAACCCGCAAGGGCTCTATCCGCAGTTGACCGCAACCGACCCCGTGCCGTCCGATGTTGCCGATTGGGAGGATTTTGTCTCGGCAATGGCATCCGGGATTGATAGCGGCCCGTGGGCGGAAAGTCTCGCGGAGGTGCGGTACGTGGTCAACAATGATGCGATGGTGTTGGCCGAGACGACTTTCCAAGTCGGCGGCGGCAACCAAGCAACGGCGGGCGAAATGAGCGCGGCGGCGTACCTGCGGGCGCAGTCTGCCGGGTTCTACAGCAGCAGCCGGATGCCTGATACCGCTAGCACCATCGCGGGCGGCATCATCTTCCGCGCTGGCACAATGGGCCTGGATGGGGTCAACGCCATGCGGACGGCGGTTTGCCCCGTGTGGGATTACATCGAAATTGATGACATCTATTCCGACGCCGGTTCGGGCATCCGCCATTACTTCATGCACTCCCTGATTGGCGACGTGCTGATTACCCAAACCGACGCCTACAGCCGTGCGGACCTGAAAGTGGCCTAATGGCGCAGCAGCCGCCAATCACGCTCACTGACACGCCGGTTGACCTGGCGACGGTGTACACGACGCCGGGGCGGTATCTGGCGCAAGCTCGGTCCTTCGTTGACGCTAGGGGCGTGTTGTACGCAACCGCCGCAACCGCCCCGGCAACCGATGGCGGGTACTATCACGCGGTGGGCGAGTCGTATTTCACTTTCGTAATCGACGGCGTGACAAAGACGTGGGCCAAGTCCGCGATCACCGGCTTGTCTGTCGATATGGCCGTCAACCGATATGCTGACTGAATATCCCGCGTTTGCCGCGACGCTAGAGGTTCGGCAGGGTGAGAACGGCCGGCGTTCATTCACCGGATCATTCCCGTATGGCGTCACGGCGACGCGCTCGAATAGCGGGAGAACCCGCAAAGAACGGTTTGCATCCGGTTCGCTGGCGTGGCAGGTTGTCGAATTTCAGAAGTTGCAAGCGGAACTGTCTAAGGTGCTTGGCGAGACATTCGACGAATTTCAGCAGCAGGCGGTGTTACAGCAGCGCGCCGATATTCCCGACCTGAGCGGCGTTGAACCCGCACGGCGAGCGCGGATTGAAGAACTGTCGGATGCCATTGAAAAGCGCAACACCCACTTGTTGACCGGCCATAGTTACGATCACGCACTCGCCGATATGCTTAGCGGCACACTGGCGGTTGAACATACGCCGGAACGTATCTTTTTGCGCGCCGACCTGCCGCCAATCGAGGAGTCGCCAAGTTGGGTAAATGACGCCGTGTTGGGCATCAACGGCGGGCAGTTGCGCGGTATCTCGCCGGGCTTTCAAGTGCCTGCTGCCACGGGACGTGAGCGCCTGATACCCGAACCCGGCAACGCGGGCATTATGATCCGCGAAATTCAGGACGGCGTGGCATACGAATACAGCCTTGTCAGTCGCCCGACCTATCCGTTGACGGATATTGATATGCGTTCGGATGACCTGGTGTTGCCCCGTCGCCGGAGGTATTGGCTATGACGACTGATAGCAAGTCCGCGCTGCCCTACCCGTTCCCAACCCAGCCGGGCGCGCGTTCGGCGGACCCCGTGGACCCGGTGGACCCTATGCCGATGCCCGATCCCGACACGTCAATCACCGTTACGGCGCAAGGGTTGGCGGACTTCCTGAATATCGAATTGCCGTTTGCCGAGGAACTCCTGGCGGCGGCGATTGACCGTGTGGACGACTACGCGCCGAAAGCAAAAACCGCGTTAAAGAACCGTGCCGTTACCATGTTCGCGGGATACATGGCGCAAGCGGACGGCGGTGCTGTACAGCGTGACACGCTAGGGCCCATGACCGTTGATTGGGTGACATCGCATGGCAGCGCGTTTCGGAACTCCGGCGCGGCGGCAATGCTATCCCGTTACCGTCGCCGGCGTGGGAGTGCTGCCTAATGCGTTTGCCCTGGTCAAAGTCCGAACCGGCGTTTGTCGAGCACGGCGCGCCATATCCCGCCATGCCGTCACCGTCCGCACTGGTGAAAGTGGAAACTGATGTTGACCTACCCAACCGCGAACGGCGGAACTCTGGCGGCGACTACGGGCGGGCAATCATTAGGGCCGTGGAAGCAAACGCGGCGGGCACTGGCGCGACGGCGGACTCAACGTATTCTGCGGCAATTGAAAGCGCGGCGGGGTTCATGTCGCGGACGCTTGCGGCGGCGAAAGTAACCGGGCCTGATTGGGCGCGGCAAGCGATATCTCCCGTCGTGTTGGGCCAGATCGGGCGCGACCTAATCCGCGACGGCGAAAGCCTACACAAGTTAGACGTGCGCGACGGCAGGCTATGGCTACTCCCGTCGTCTAGCTGGAATTGGCACGGCGGGGCGAACCCGCTTGATTGGACCTGCCGCGTAACGTGCTACGGGCCTAGCACCAGCGAAACGGAATTCGTGCGGTATGCCGACGTGGTTTTCGTGCGGTGGGGTCAATCGCCGGGAACTCCGTACATCGGCCAACCGGCGACGAATTGGGCAACCAACACCGGGCGCATTCACGGGCAGGTTGAACGTAGCCTAGCGGATGAGGCTAGCGGGCCGATCACCAACCTGCTGCCCGTGCCGCCGCAAGGTGCTGCTGAAGGTGACGATGATGACAAGGTTGACCCGCTTGACGAGTTGACCGCCGACATTCGCAACGCACGGGGCAAGGCATTGTTGCTGGAAACGACGTATGAAGGGTTCGGCGACGGGCGCGGGAGCGCGCCGCAAAAAGACTGGAGTCCGAACCGTCTAGGGCCGAACCCGCCCGATGCCCTGGTAGAACTGAGGCGGGATACCTACGATGCCATGTTAGCGGCTGCTGGCACGCCGCCTGCCCTAATGGACGGGCGCGCCGACGGCACCAGTCAACGCGAAAGTCTGCGGCGGTATCGGATGACGACGCTTGACGGCGTGGCCGCGCTGCTATCTTTCGAGCTGTCCGAAAAGCTGGAAACCGATATCGGTATCGAGTTTGACCCTTACGCGCTCGATATGGTGTCACGCGGCCAAGTCGTCAAGGCACTGGTTGCGGCCGGCGTTGACCTGGAGCGCGCGCTTTCCGCCGTTGACGTGCTGCAAACGGAATAGAGGTTGCCCGTGTGGAAACCTGATTACAAGGCGGTTGCGTATCTGCTGCTTGGCATCATCATCGGTTGCGCCGGTGACAACATGATCGAAACGCTGCTAGCGCGGTTGGTGTAAGTGGACGAGCAACAACGTTTGGAATCCAGAATCAACACGGCGTTGGACCCTTTCGTGTTGTATGAGTTGGCGGAGGAAGTACCGATTGACAGCATCATCACAGGCAGGATGCCGGATGCTGGTGCTCATTTAGAGCCGTACCGCATCCTTGACGCCACCGGACATATGCGATGGTTGCCAATCAAAGTCAACCGCGAAACGATGGTACTGATGGACGGGCGTCACCGGTTGATGTTGGCGCGGGAACGGGGCGACACACACATCAAAGCGATTTTGTGGCCGCCCCACCCCGGAGGTTGACGATGATCCATAGACTGCTGCGGACGACTTGCCCGCGTTGTGCGGCGCGCATGGCGTTGACCGTTGACGATATGGAGATATGCCTAAACGGGCATTCTGCCGACGTGCTGCCCGCACCAAAGATCACCAGCAACGATTACAAGGCATTCAGTGGCAAGCGCGGCAACGTCTATTATCGGCAGGCCGGTTTTGCCAGACCTGCGGCGGCGACCGTTGGCGGCGGCAGACCCCATCTAAATTACTAGACCGCCCAAAGTCCGGGCCTATCCCACCCGGACGGCGGATGATCCCCGGCGCGTTTTAGCCCCACGCGCCGGGGATTTTTGCTAGTCTGCCGTGATGCTGGTTTGGGAGTATCATTGCGTGAGCCTTGATCCTGAGGGAACGTATCGCTATGGACATCGAACAAGCAAAGAGGGAACTCGAAGCGGCGGAGCGCGACCTGCAGCGCTGTGCAAACGAAGTGGAAAGGACAGGCAGGGAATGGTTGAAAGCCGAACGCGCGAGTAGGGCAAACGGAAGAATGCACCATCGATTGCGCGGGCAGTACGGAGACAATTATCGCCAGCGATTGCAAAACGATCGGGAGAGTGCGAAGAAGGCATTTGACGAGGCGCGAGCCCGAAGGGATAAAGCCAAGGCTGTATACGACAAAGCGGCGGCTGCGAATGACGCCGGCGCATCGGATCAGGGTTAGCCGGCATAGGAGCGGAGTCCTAGGCTCCTATTACCGCACGCGGGCTCGACTGTGGGAAAAACGCCACATAGCACCTTGAAATCCCTATTGCCGCTACTTATTCCGGGATACCTCCAGGGGTACTTTTCCTTTCTATTTTTGAGTAGAAAAACTGCCTTTTCGAGCCGCCGTTACCACTTCTCGAAAAGGCGTGCGGGTGTCTTAGCGCTGCCAAGTCAGCAGTGATTTAGCCCGACCGTGGCGCATTACCCGGGTCCGGTTGTCTCTGCCTCGAGACGCCAGTGCCATCCCTCACCGTGGTGAGGGCGGGGATATTCCCCAAGCATCTAGTGTGCTGGCTTCGGATATTTCCCATTGCCTGACCGTAGGATGTCATCGAAGGGTCAACCAGTTTGGGTCGGCAGACGCCTTGCCCGACATCCTGGCCTTCACTGGCTTCCCAGTGTCCCACTGGCAGAAGCTCTGGTCCAACAACCCGCTGGAGCGATTGAACAGAGATATCCGTCGACGCACCGACGTGGTGGGCATCTTCCCCATTAGGGCTGCGGCTCGCCGTCTGGTGGGCGCGGTGCTGGCCGAGCAGCACGACGAATGGGCCGAAGGCCGCCGCTACCTCACCTTCGTCGAGGATCTCCACACCGAGGCCATACCGGCCAGCAACGTCCTGGAGGCCGCTGCCTGAACCACATCAACAAGGATGACGCTTACCACACCACTTCACGGGACGTAACAGCCGAGCACAAACCATTCCAGGGTTTGAGTTGGGTCTGCCGCCGGGTCAGTGCAGATGAGGGACTGGGGATCGAAGGCGCCCTGGGGGTCTCGGATCAGTACCCAGCGAATGCTGACGGGCGGCTTGCCGGAGCGGTACCAGACGGCGGTCTGAGAGGTGAGTTCCACGGCGCGGGTCGTGCCGTCATACCAGGACACTGCGGCGCTGGTCCAGCTGACATCGGTCTGGTCGAGCAGTGTTTTCCGCGACGGTCCCCGCGAGCCTTTCAGGGCTGGCCGGCCGTTCTGACCCGGCTGACGAGGTGGCGCTGGCGCACAGAAGGCGGCGTCCAGGCGCAATCAGGCGATGAGTGACGGGCTCACGCAGGGCCTGGCAGCAGTGGAGGAGGTCGAGGACGACGTAGCCGTTGTCCCCCAACAGCACCAGAGGTCGGTGGGACAGCCAGCGTGGTTCGGCAGGCTCACCATGAGCGGGGTTGCATGATCATCTGCCTGGCCCAGTCGGTGATTTTCTTGTGCCGGCGTCCCTGCCGCTGGTGGTAGCGAGAGGAGGACGCCAGCACGGTGAGCACCGGCAGAGCCCAATGGCGGCCGGCCCAAGGGACGTGTCCGAGCCACATCAGGGAAATCCAGCGCAACCCGCTGGCCTTGACCAGTTGATGACGACTGGAACGCACGGCGCCCCGGTAGATGCTTCGGGCCCTGATCCTGGCGCCGCGACGCCGTTCCAGGGTTTCATCTATACCGAAGATCAACGTACCGTCGCCGTGATCCAGGGACTGCAGCAGCAGCCAGAGCAAGATGCGGGCTGCCTCACGGGGCGACCACACCGCCCGATTGAGCACCTCGTGGTAGCGGGCGTAGTCGTCCTGGTCGCTGCGGCCCATGACGCGTAGCGCGGCGGCCACGGTGCGTTGGCAGGTGGTCAGGATCGCGACCACCATTAGGAGTTGGGCCTTCCGCCAGGTCGGGTTTCGGACAGATCAAGCAGCGAAGAGGATTCCGGGAGTTTATGCTGCGGGGATTGGAAAAGATGCAGGGCGAATTGTCCCAGATCACGATCGGCGGTTAAGTGTGCCGCTCTCGCAGCTGACGCAAGAAAGCAGCCGACGTAACAGAGTTGCTGTTGCCCTCCAGTTCCATCACCTCCACCTCCCCAGTCTCCAGGCACACCGCCGAGTAGTAGCTGGCCCTCTCACCCCGGCGGGGGCTGGTGGGCTCCACCAGATCTGGTTCGCCCAAAGTGCCCTCAGAGGCCCGATTTATGGTGTTTCTGGCCGGTCTGTGGGTCGAAGTGGTGCCGGTTTTCGAGGCACTGTCTGCCGGTGCCGGACGCTGGTCGATATCCCTCTCGTCTGGTGTTCGAGCGATTTCGCGCCGGTTTTCCGATAATGGCCTGAAGCGACGTACGTTGTGCCGACGCCCTTGGCACGGGAGCGAAAGAGGATTGACAAGCAACGAAGACCGGCAATAAGCTCCAACTACCCTGTTCGGAACCTGCTGGTCGGCCGATATCGAGAACGCCGGTTTATAATCGGCAAAATCCCAGAATGTCCTGTCCTCAGCGGAATCAGTTAAAACTGGGAAATCCTGGGTTAGAAGACAAAGCGTTTAAGGAGGACCCATGAAATATGACGTTGTTATCGTAGGTGGGGGAGCGGCTGGATCGGTGTTGGCCAGCAGATTGGCTGAAAACGCGAATACCTCCGTTCTGTTGCTGGAAGCCGGTCCAGATTATCCTGATCCAGACCATCTTCCGGACGAGATAAAGTTCGGTAACACAAGCTTCGCAGAATCCCCAGACTCGGAGCATAACTGGGCCTTGCGGGGAACGATCACCGAGGAGCAAGGCGAGATCCACGTAGCGCAGGGCAAGGTGATTGGGGGAGGGTCGTCCATCAACGGCCAGGCAATGCAAAGGGGGTTACCTGAAGATTTCGACTCCTGGTCTGCTATGGGCAACGATGAATGGTCTTATGACAAGGTACTGCCTTACTTCAGAAAGTCTGAGCACGATCTCGACATTCGGGATGATTTTCATGGAGCCGAAGGACCGATGCCAGTAAGGCGCCGTCAATCCGGGCCCTGGGCAGACATCCAAAAGGCCTTCCACGCAGCCTGTTTGGAAACAGGTTATGGGACAGTCGAGGATACCAATGGCCCGAACCCCACGGGCGTTGGCGTGTGGCCCTCGAACAACCTGGACGGCTGGAGGATGAGCGCTGCTATCACTCACCTGAATCCCATGCGCCACCGTCTTAACCTTACGGTGAGGGGAGGGGTTTTCGTCAGGAAGGTGTTGATCGAGGATCTAAAAGCCGTCGGTGTGGAAGTGGAAAGCGGAGGCGAGATTTTCAACGTTGAAGCAGACCGGGTTGTGTTGAGCGCTGGGGCTATCAAGTCGCCTCACCTGCTGATGCTATCGGGAATCGGCCCCAAAGACCAACTTCAACAATTTGGGATACCTCTTGTTCATGAGCTTCCCGGAGTGGGGCAGAACCTGTTTAACCACCTGAGCGCCCAGATTACCTTCAAAGTCAAAGACGGAATAACGTTGACGTCTGATGCCGACGCGGCACGCTTTTGTTTGCACTACACCTCCCACGGGTCCGGCGAAGTCAATGATATGTTGCTGAGGACCACCCCGATGGTTGACGAACGGCCGGAGCGCGTCCCCGGTTTACGGACCAAGTTCCTCAACGATGATGTTCCTGCGGACCGGGTGGCGCGAATCTCGTGCACGCTCGGGCTACCTGACGGCGCAGGATCCGTCAGGCTTGCGTCTGCCGATCCCTCAGTGCAGCCAGAGTTCAACTACCGCTATCTTCAGCATCCAAACGACATTCGTCGGGTGAGGGAAGGCGTGCGGATGGCGATCGGATTCCTTGAATCCGATGCGTACAAAGACGTGGCCGATTACCGGCTCCACCCAACGGATGACATTCTGGCCGACGACGACGCTTTGGACGTCTATATACGCCAAACCGTGGGAACAGCCAGGCATGTGTCCGGCACATGCAAGATGGGCCCGGATTCAGACCCAATGGCGGTTGTGGATCAATACTGCAGCGTCAAGGGTGTAAAGGGGTTGTCGGTGGTCGATGCGTCGGTGATGCCGCGGGTTACCAGGTCAGGTGGTAGCCATGCAACGGTTGTCATGATAGGGGAACGTGCCGTCGAATGGATTGCGTCGGCTTAACCCCGCCTTACCGCGGTCTGAAATCTATGGTCTAAGACGGAGGGTTCGTAACGACTGCTTCATCATGCTAAGCGTGCCCGCCGCTTCTCAGCTGGACTTTGCGCAATTCAAGCGGCTTAAGCGACGGAAACCACCATTCGGTGGAACGGGGAGGCGGGGAGTTCCTGCGTATTGGTGCCGGCTGCGGACAGTGAAAAACCCTCCGAGGACAGCCACAGGCGCCGCCGCGCCAGGGCAATGGCGTCCACCAAAAGTTGGCGACGGTTTAGCGTAACAGCCAGCGGTGCGCTGGGTGGTGGGGTGATGCTTTTGCAAGGCGTGGGAGCCAGGGCGGTCCCGGAGAAGAGACCCAGCAGGATGGGCGTGGTGCGGGCGATGGCCAGGTCGGGCCACTGGCGCTGGGTGTCCACGCCCAGATGGGTCCGGGCCTCCTGGAAATTGACCTCCAGTTGCCAGCGCACGAGGTAGAGTCCCAGGAAGTGGTGTGACAGGAACTGGGTGGGAAAAGAGCCACCGCGTCATCCTTATCGGAACTACAACTAACCCGATGAGGGACGATCGCGATGGCCAAGAACAGCATGGACTGTGATGATCTATCTGAGCCATCTCGTACCGGGTTTGACCCGAGCGTGGATTGGCGGAGATGCGTTCACTGGGTTGTTTGTCATACCATCCCCTAAACCGCTCCCGCTTCGCGCAGGGCCGTCACTTCCGCGCCGCTATATCCCAGCAGCCCGGTCAGGACGGCTTCGGTATCCTGGCCCAGGGTTGGCGGCGGCGCGAAGTTATCGGGGCTGCCGGTCTTGATGGGGTTGCCGGCAGTGCGGTATGCGCCGGCGACTGGATGGTCGATTTCCACCACCATATCGCGTAGCTGCACCTGCGGGTCGGCCAGTGCCTCGCCAGTGTTGTTGACCGGGCCGCCGGGCACATCGTACTTCAGCAGCAGTTGCTCCCACTCGAGGCGTGGCTTTGTCATAAATCCTGCGGTCAAAGCTTCTTCAAGCGCATCGCGGTTCTCGATACGGGAGGGGGCGGTGGTGAAGCGTGGGTCTTCATCCATGCCCCGCAGCGCTTCGATTTCGCCGGCCATCATGCGCAGGGTCTTCATGGCGAATTCCTGGCTGGCGCAGTGAACCTGCACATATTTGCCGTCGGAGCATCGGAAGGCGCCCACGGGCAGGTTGGACGGGTGGCTGGAGCCGATGGGCTGCGGCACCTCGCCGGACACCAGGTAGAACTGCCCCAGGTGGGCTTGCAGGGCGATCTGAACGTCCAGCAGGGAGATATCCAGGAAACGCCCCTCGCCGGTGCACCGCCGCCCGTACAACGCGGAGGCGATGCTCAGGGCCGCCACGTAGCCTCCTACCATGTCGCCCACCGGAAAGCCCATGAACACCGGCGGCTGGCCGGGGTTGCCGGTGACGCTCATTCCGCCGCCCATGGCCTGCACGATGCCGTCGAAGCCGGGCCGCTCACGGTACGGCCCCTCTTGTCCGAAGGCCGACAGTGAGCAGGCGATGATGGACGGGTTGGTTGCCTTCAACGATTCGTAGTCCAGTGCCAGCCGCTCCAGCACCGAAGGCCGGAATGCGTCGAGCACCACGTCGGACACGGCTACGAGCCGGCGGCAGACTTCCCTGCCCTCCGGCGTTCGCAGGTCGATGGTTACGCTCTTCTTGTTGCGGTTGAAGTTCAGGTAATAGGCGCTCTCGCCGCCGAGGAAGTGTGGGCCGATGCGCCGCGACATATCCCCCACGCCGGGCTGCTCAATCTTGATTATCTCCGCGCCCATGTCTCCCAGCGTCCGCGCCGCCATCGGCCCGGCGATAGCCTGCGACATTTCAAGGATGCGGACACCTTGCATCGGAGGGGTCATATTTTCTTGCCCATCTTCATTGCCTGGTGCCTATTCTGTGGACAGCAGGGCTGCCAGCTCTCGCACATCCTCCATGTCGTCCAGCGATTCTATGGCAGCGATGATTTGTTGCTGGCGTTCCGGGCTTATGACCGTTGAGGTAAGGACATCGAACTTCTCTTTCATTTCGGCCCACGACAGGGCATTCTCAGGGTCGCCCTTGGGGTATCGGATGTCACTGCGCAGGCGACGTCCGTCGGCGGTGGATACCTCAGCCCAGGCGCGAAACTCCCGGGGGAAGTGGGCGTCCAACTCCGGGTCTGTAACACACTTCACCCGAGACAGGATGCGGCTTATCTCCGGACGGTCCGGCACCCCGTCAGCGTATTCCTCCAGCGACGCGCGGCCATAGACCAGGGCTACCGCCGCGCCGAAGGGCATGGAAAACTGCATATCCACGACTGTCTTGGGGTTGACCTTGTCCGCTTCTGGAGACGCGATCACGTTGAAACCGCCGCTGAGTACTCCGACGGTCACTTCTTCAACGTCATCAGCCTCCAGACCATGGGCGTTGCGGATGTCTATCAGGCAGTCTATGGGTCCCTGCTTGTAACGGCAGCAAGCATGGGGCTTGATTCCCGTGCGGGTAATCAGGTATTCGTCCCCCAGGTCTTGCAGCACCAGCGACATGTCGGGGTTGCCGGAATAGGCTTGCAGGAAGCCGTCGCGCCCCTCCAGGATGGTGGTGGGGCCAGTGTAGCCCGAGCGGGCCAGCAGGGCTGCCCAGGAACCGCTGTGCGATGCCCAGCCGGGATGGAGTCGCTTGGTCCAGGCTCCCTGCGCCAGGTATTCCATGCTGCCGGCGGTCTGGCTGCCCGCGATCCCCAAGGCGTGGATGAAGTCGTCGCCCTGCAGCCCCAGCAGCCGCCCGGCCACCACCGCAGCGCCGAAAGCTCCGCAGGTGCCGGTGGGATGGAAGCCGCGCCCATAATGCTCGGCGGGTTGCAAAGCGCGGCCCAGCCGCACGATGACGTCGTACCCCGCAACCACTGCGGCGATGAAGTCTTTGCCCGACACATGGGCCAGATCGGCCATCGAAAGGGCAGTGGGAAAGGCCACCACGCCCGGATGCAGCGACGCCTCGTTGTTCACGTCGTCCATCTCTATGCTGTGAAAGGCGACGCCGTTGGCCATCGAGGCGTACTCCGGCAGTACTCGATAGGGCGTACCGGCGACCACCGACGGCCCGGGGCGGTCCAGCCGCTGAAGCGCATCAACGACAGCGCGCGCCGAGCCGGTGGTGGAGCCGTTGAGCGTAACTGCGGCGAAGTCCAGGCACAGGTACTTGGCCCAGTCGATCACCTCCGGCGACAGATCCTCGTACTCGAGCCCTTGGGCGAAACTGCACAGGGCGCGGGTCATGCCGGTTTCCTTGTTGTTCGGGACCATGGCTGAGGACCTCCATCCATTACTACGATGACGTATCACAAAACACTGGTCGTGCCCGACCAGTTCGAAAAAGGGAATACACTCGCCGAATCCAGCCCGCCTACAACCCCGACTCGTACAGGAAGTCGCCGGTGGGGTAGTTGTTGAGCAGTTGGCGGGCGATGACCAGGCGCTGAATCTCGTTGGTTCCCTCGCCGATCATCATCAGCGGGGCGTCGCGGAAGTGGCGCTCCACCGTCAGGTCCTGGGTGTAGCCGTAGCCGCCGTGGATGCGCATGGCGTCGGTGGCAACCTGCAAACACATCTCGCTGGCGAACAGCTTGGCCATTCCTGCCTCCATGTCGGCGCGCTCGCCCCGGTCCTTCTTCTCGGCGGCGTGGAGCACCATCAGGTGGGCCGCCTGAATCTGGGTCGCCATGTTGGCCAGCATTATCTGCACGCTCTGGTGTTCTCCGATGGGTTTGCCGAAAGTTTCGCGCTGCCTGGCGTATCGCGTGGATTCTTCCAGCGCGGCCCGCGCCACACCCAGGCAGCGGGCGGCAACATTGATGCGGCCCAGCTCCAGGCCACTCATTATCTGGTAGAACCCCTTTCCCTCCTCGCCGCTGACCAGATTCCCGCCGGATACGCGGTAGTCCTCGAAGGACAGCTCGCAGGTATCCACGCCCTTGTAGCCCAGCTTCGGTATGTCCCGCACCACGTTGAAGCCTGGCCCCTTCTCGGCGATGAAGATGCTGATGCCGCGCCGGGGCGGGTCGGCGTCCGGGTCGGTCTTGGTGACCAGGGCGAAGGTATTGCCGTGGCGCCCGTTGGTGATCAGGCTCTTGACCCCGTTTACCACGTATTCGTCGCCTTCGCGGACGGCGCGAGTCTCGATGGCCTGGACGTCGCTGCCCGCGTTGGGCTCCGTGATGCAGATGCCGCCACGCTTCTCGCCGGTCGCCATCAGGGGCAGGAATCGCTCCTTCTGCTCCGGTGTTCCTTGGGTGGCGACCATGTAGGCCATGATGAGGTGGGAGTTCAGTATCCCGCTCAAGCTCATCCATCCCCGGCAGATTTCCTCGATAACGAGGGCGTAGGACGTGACATCCAGCTCAAGCCCGCCGTACTCTTCGGGGATCACCGCGCCGAACAGGCCCAGCTCCTTCATCCGTTCCACCAGTTCGAAGGGGTACTCGTCGGCGTGTTCCATTGTCTGGGCGACAGGTTGGACTTCCCTGCGGACGAACTCTCTGATCGTGGCGACCATACCGCGCTGCGCTTCAGTCAATTGAGGCAAAACCGCTCCTGAAACCGGGCTGATTTCGTGGCGGCATTTTAGCACGCGCCGGGCGCAGCCAAGTTTGACACCCCCAGGGCAGCGCACTAAACTCGCCGGCAACCGCGCTGCCCGACAATCATCGCCGGATGTCTTATTCGGCGGGTGTTTTGTTACGAAATGGTGGCAGCCGCGTCCGCTTTCGCCTTCCCAATACGCAATACAGTGAGGTATCGCTATGCCGGACAAGCCAGAATACCTAGACCTGCTCAACGACATTCGTCTGCAGGAGTACCGTGCAGGAGTCTACCTCAAGGCGTGGGCCGATAAGACCGGTCATCCGGGTCTGAAGGCCTGCCTTGCTCTGGTAGCCGAGCGCGAGACCAGCCACGGGGACATCTTCGACCGGCGCATTCGTGAGTTGGGCGGCGTACCCGAGGACAAGGATGACGCCTTGTTTACCGAGCGGCTGAGCGTGGCCGGCTCGGACATGACCGACAAAGAAAAGATCGTCTGGATGCGCGAAGCCCAAAGTCGTGTAACCCTGCCCAATGTGCGCCAGCGCTATGAGGCCGCCTCAGCTGATGAGTCTGTCGATCAGCTGACCCGTTCTCTGATCAAGTGGTTCACCGAGGTGGAGGACGACTCCGGCGCCTCCATGCGGGCGGTGTACGCGGAGATCGAGCAGGAGGACTGACCGGATGAAATTCGGAGCCTTCTTCGTGGGCCAGCGCCCCCTGCTGCACGAGCAATACGCCGATGAGAGCAAGGTCAATCCCAACCCGGTCAGCCGCACCGACGTCGAGGTCTACGAGGACATTCTGCGCGGGGCGGAATTGGCGGAGGAAATGGGCTTCGACTCGGTGTGGATTGCCGAGCACGCTTTCAGCGAACACAGCATCATCAGCTCGCCCCATAGCCTGCTGGCCGCCATCGCCGCCAGGACCAAGGAGGTCAAGGTGGGCGTGGCCTGCACCATAGTGCCGTGGCACGCTCCACTGCGGCTGGCGCAGGACCTGGCCACACTGGACATTATCAGCCAGGGACGTCTGATTGTCGGGGCCGGCCGCGGCTACCAGAAGCGGGAGTTCGACATCTATGGCCTGGACATCGCCGAATCCCGCGACCGTTTCATCGAGGGCATGGACATCGCCGTCCGGTCGTGGACGGAGGACACCTTCTCCTACGACGGAGACTATTTCAGCTTCCCGGAAGTGCGGGTTATTCCCAAGCCGGTGCAGCAGCCGCATCCGCCCATATTCATGGCGGTCACTCACAGTCCGGAATCCGTAGAGATTGCCGTCCGCAACCGTTGGGGGTTGTTCACCGTGGGCAGCAGTTTCTTCCCTGCTTCGCCGGACTCTGACCAGAACCTGATTAACCTCTACCGCCGGCGGATGCTGGAAGAGGGGATGGCGCCCGATGACATCGAGGTCGCCGCCGTCCGCAACGTTTATGTGGCTCCCACCGACGAGGAAGCCATCGAACTGCTCGTGCCGCGCCTGGAATGGGCTGGCGACATGGGAGACTTCCTGCGCCGGCCGCTCTCCGACGTTGTGCGGGCCTCAGGGGTGCGTGGCTATGAGCACTACGTCCAGGACCCCTTTATCGAGCCGGAGCTGGTGGCCGAGCGGGGCAAGGAAGGCATGGCAGCCATCGGCAGCCCTGAGAAGGTCACGGCGGCCATCAAGGAACTGGAAGAAAACCACGTCACGCACTTCATCAGCTACCTGGACGCCGGGGGCCTGTCCTACGACCAGGTGTCCAGCTCGCTGCGACTGTTCGCAGAAAAAGTGATGCCCAACTTCCGTTAAGCCCCAATCCACCGACAAGGTGAGCGAGGCGGTGTGGTGATGGGATGAGAAAAAGCTCCAGAATCAAGGAGCACCCGACAGCAACTGTCTGGAAAGTCAACGGGCAAGGACGACGGCTGGCTCAATCTTATCGCCCCAAAGGCAATCATGTTTGAGCATGGCTATTAGCACGCCCAGCAGTTTGCGCATGGACGCGACCAGCGCCATTTATTCGGCTCTCCAGCTGCCAGCAGTCTCTGGTTAGAAATCCCGGATCGCGGGTTTGCGGCGGCTGCCTATCAACGCTCCCATGTAGAGGATGCCCCGCACCCGGGGAGCGTCCGCCTCAGACAGCGCGTTCTCCCTTCACGGTACCGCTGTCGCGGTTGTAGGGAGCCACGCCTACCAGGCCGGCGATCTGTCAGCGGTTGAGAGTGCCCAGTTCGGGCAGGTAGGCAGCAGGGTAAGAGGGTGTGTGACAAATCAGGTTCAAACGGGTTGGAGGCGTTTGAGCATGAGGTTGACCATGGCGATATGCACCCACGCCTCGCTGCTCTCGGTGCGTTCCTCATAGTCCTTGCTCAACCGTCGGCATCTGCTCAGCCAGGCCAGGGTGCGTTCCACCACCCACCGTCTGGGCAAGGGTTCGAAGTGCTGGCTGTCCGGCTTGCGCCTGACTATGGTCATCATCCAGCCGCCGGTGGCCCAGGCCCACGCCACCAGTTGGCCAGCGTAGCCAGCATCGGCCCAGATCACCTGCAGTTGTGGGAATCGGCCCAACAGTTTTGCCAACACCAGATTGGCGCCGTCCCGGTCCTGAATGTTGGCGGCGTGAACCACCACCGCCAGCAGCAACCCCATGGTGTCCACCACGATGTGCCGCTTGCGTCCCGTTACCCTTTTGCCAGCGTCGTAACCTCTGGGCCCCCTTTTTCCGTGGTCTTCGCCGACTCGCTGTCGATGATGGCTGCGCTGGGCGTAGCCGCTCGACCCGCAGACTCTCGAACCCGCGCCCGCAGGGTCGACTCCACACGTTCCCAGGTGCCGTCATCCCGCCAGTTACGGAAGTACCACCACACCGTGCCCCAGGGTGGCAGGTCATGGGGCATCAGGCGCCAGGGTATTCCACCCCGGAGCACGTACAGGATGCCGTTGACCACCTCCCGCAGGTCCGTGGTTCTGGGATGGCCCCTTTTGGTGTCAGGTGGCAGCAGGGCCGCCAACTCCTCCCATTGGGCATCGGTCAAATCGCTGGGATAAGGTTTTCTACTCACGCCCCCAGCGTAACCAGTGCCCTCCTCTCACCCCGGGAAGAACCCGCGCACCTTTGCGCCATTGTCACGCGCCCTCTAAGAAAACGGCGCAATAGAAGCGGCGTTACTCTTGTCGGTCTGGTTCCCGCAAGCTGCCACCCGAGAATCGACCTGGAAGCGGTTTCGGGCCCCTGTACTCAACGGGGTTGCAACCAGAAGCGGCAGGACACCGCGACTTCAGCTTCGAAGCAGGTCCGCCAGACCGCTTACTGGTTCTCCCTCCTCCAGCATGTCCAGGCGCGCCAGGACTTCGGCCGTCGTCGCTTCCGACAGCGACTCAGCAGCACAGTCACGGAATTTGTCGCGGATGTCGTCCATCGTCACGCCGCGCAGGGCCCCGCTATTGGCGCGGTGAGCCTGCTGACGGAGCGTGCTGCCGTCCTTCATCTGGACGTCAACCTGATGGTACCCCTCAGTCCAGCTGGGCAGGCCCTCGTTGCCCGTGATGCGACGCATGTCGATGCGTGGGATGAGCGCCTGGGCTTCCGGACGCATCACCTGATCGTCGGTGAAGGACTGCAACCCGACCCGTCGGTCCAGCAGGGCGGCTGCCAGACAATACTGCAGGCTGAACTTGCCTTCCAGCGACGACACCGGGCGGGAGTGGATCAACGAGCGGGGCGGGTCGAAGTCCACCATCACGTCGATACGGTCCACCGCGTCAGGGTCAATGGCGCCCTGGAACAGCAGGTCGAAGGTGGCATCCAGAGCCAGGTGCGCGCTGCCGCAGCAGGGGTACTTCTTGATCTCGATGCCCGACTCCACGAGGTAACACTTGCTTCCCAGGTTCTGTGCCACTTGCTCGCTGTCGAAACCCTGGCCTCCGGAGAAGGCCCGTATGAACCCGAACCGTCCTTCCAGCGCGTCCCCGCTGGCGGTGAAACCTTCCCGCACCAGCTTGGCCGCTACGACCCCAGCGCGGGCGGCATCCCCGGCGTGGAATGGTTTGGTCATGGTGCCGAAGTTCTGTCGCAGCCCCGATGCCTGTGAAGCCGCCAGCGAGACGGCCATGGCCGTTTGTTCAGGGTCCAGGGCCATGATCCTGCTGGCGGCCGCTGCCGCCCCCACCGCTCCCAGGGGGCCGGTGGGATGCCACCCCAGGTCATCGTAATAGGCTTCGCTGAGGGCCTCGCCCACAGCGCAGGCGACTTCGAATCCGGACATATAACCCATCAACATATCCTTCCCGGAAGCGCCGAACTCCTCGGCAACCGCAAGGGATGCGGGCAGCAAAACCGCGGTGGGATGGGTCTTGGTGATCTGGGTGATGTCGTCGTAATCGAGGGCATGGGCCATGGCCCCGTTGACGAGGGCAGCGTTGGCCGCCGAAGTGCGGAATCCGCGACCCACGACGCTGGCGGTGGGAGATGCGCCCTCGGCCGTAACGTACCGGCAAAGAATGTCCGCCAGAGATTCCCGCGAACCGGCCAGCGTACACGCCAGGCAGTCCATGATCGCTCCCTTGGCCGCTTCAATTGCATCGGGCGGGAAGTCCTCGATGTCAGTGGCGGTGATGTATTCAGCGATACGCCCGGTAATGATCATGGACGACCTCCTGGCGGTTGGGACCCGCCGCATTGCTATCACGTGTTGTCTCGTGACGCGAATGTATGCCTTTTTGAAGCAGTGTCAAGTCTTGGGGCATCGGGTCAAGTCTTGGGGGCATCGAAGCGTCAGGCCGACACGATCTGTTCCAGCCCAACCTAACGCCAGCGACTTGCTCCGTTGTTATGGATGACGAGTCGGCTTCGACCGACGGCATCGTGGGGCCGGCTACCCGGTTCGGCCGGCACATCACCGCCCAGCCGAGACGCGCCATGTAGTCGACGTCCGGGGCGCTGGTCCACGCTCACCCCGAATCCCGACGCCGTCAGCATCCGACCCCGGCTCCAGATGGTGTCAGGCGGCGCCCAACTGCATTTTCGCCATCGCGGCGAGGTGAAACCACGGTCGCAATCGGAAGGTGGTGTCGCGCTGGTAACCGTAGCGGCCGCGGATCGGCCCGCTGCATGGCGCTGGCCGACACTCGTGAGGGAGCGTAGGCCACCATCTTGGCCCGTACTCCCTCTGAGCAGGACGCGGTCGGTTCCGCATTTCGAGACCTGGGCCGCCATGCCCGCACGACCGACGCCGAACTGACCACCAGCCGGGGCGCCAACCGCGCCGTCAGGGAGACCATCGGCGAACTGGGACAGCCAGATTTCCTGATCAACAACGCGGGCGCGTACCGTCTTTTCACCAATCACCTGACCCACGCAGTGACGGCGCTTGATATCACCGAAGGGGATTGACGGCGAGTGATGGGCTCGAACCTGACGGCCACCTTCATATGCAAGGCCGTTCTGCTCCACACGATGGAGCGTGGCGGCGGGGTCATCATGGCCCTGACCAGGTCCACCGACGACGACTACGACAAGGTGAACCAGCGCATGGGGTTGCCCGACGACATCGCCGAAGGCGTCGTGAGCATGGCCTTCCAGGCCACTGAGACCATGACCAGCCTGTTGGTCCCAGCCGCCGAATACGAACGGAGAACACGGCATCGAGCGGCTGCCGGCCTGCAATCAGCTCGACTCATCGCCTTCATGCCGGGAGGCAAATCCGAAGCACGCCCGGGCTGGGAACCAGGACGAAGCCTCGCAACGCTTTGTATCACGCCAACGCGATTTGCGGGTGGGTCAGGCGGCTCCGTTTGGTGATGGTACAGCCCGGCCCCGTCGGGTCGAGTGAAACGGATATGCTGCCCCGCGGGAAGCATCCATGCCTCCCGGTCGGCTATCTGCGCGTTGGCCGGCCCGCACCTCTGAGGTGACAACCGGCCGCCGCCGGACCGTCGATCTCAGCCTTGCTGGTCTCCCAGCGTGAACGGGAGATGGTCCGCGATGTCAGCCTCCGTCCGGAACGGGCCCCATTCGCGCGGGATGTTGAGCAGTCGCCCTTCCAGATCGTCCACACTGGTCTGGCCGCAATAGGCCATGGCGCGGTTGAACTCTTCGCGCAGCAGTTCCAGCATGTGATGCACCCCGTCGGCGCCGTTCACCGCAAGGCCCCAGTAGAGGGGCCGCCCGACGGCGACGGCAGTGGCGCCCAGTGCCAGCGCCTTCAGCACATCGCTGCCGCGCCGGACGCCGGAGTCGACGTACACCTCCACCCGTCCCCGGGTGGCAGCGACGATTTCGGGTACCATTTCGATGCTGGACATCGTATCGTCGAACCGGCGGCCTCCGTGGGTGGAAACCTGTATCGCGTTAACGCCGTGCTCCACGGCCATGCGCGCGTCTTCGGCAACCCGGACGCCCTTCAAAACCAGAGGCAGGTCGGTGAGGCTCCGCAACCAGTCTAACTCGCGCCACGTGATGGGTGGACCTTGCGGCGTGTCCCAGGCCGGCAGTTCGGCGGGCCCGCCGGCCGTGGCCGCGGGGTTTTCCTGTGCTCGGAAGTTGCCGTACTCCCCCGGGCGCTCATAGCGATTGCGCAAATCTCGCTCCTTGGGAGTGGGCAACGGAGCATCGACGGTGAGCACGATCGCCTTGAAACCCGCGGCTTCCGCTCGCTTCACCAGGTTCTCCGTGAGGTCGTAACCGCGATGAGAAAGCTGGAACCACAACGGTCCCGTTGCCGCTTCGGCAATTTCTTCCATGCTGCAGTTGGAAGACGTGCTGCACATCATCAGGGTGCCGGACCTACCCGCCCCGCGGACGGTGGCGCGCTCCGCCTCCGGATGCGCATTCAGGTGTGCGTCCGTGGGGGCGATCATCACCGGGAAACTGATGTCGGATCCGAGGACCGTAGTTGAAATCTTCCGCTCCGTGGTATCCCGCAGGAAACGCGGCCGCAGCGTGAGCGCTTCGAAAGCCGTGCGATTTCGGGCCGTGGTCCGTTCGTCCATCGCGCCGGCTTCGACGAACACCCAATTGTTGTGCGGCAGAATGTGGCGCGCGCGCGCCTCGTAGTCGTATAAGCTGATCGGATCCATTCGCACGGTTGGACTCCTTAGAACCTGGTCAGCGCTGCCGACCTGTTGCAGCGGCGAAACCAGCGTTACGGGCGGCAGACCTCGGAAACCTGGGGAGATCGAACGTTAGCATGTCGGTCAAAGGGTTTCAATGAATACCAACCCATCGAAATCAACTCGCGGTCACGGGGCAACCTCGAGGAGCGCTATGTCCAACTTCCCGCACGGATTCAGTGGCCGGTAGTTCGCCCCAAATGCGGACTGTCCACGTGCTATCATGGCCTCGCGTTCACCCCAACCTGCCGGATACCAAGGAGGGCATGGCAAATGACAACAGGCACCCAGGCATGGACCGAACAAACCGTGGAAGCCGCGGGAGTTCAACTGCAAATGGTCACGGGCGGCAGCGGCGCGCCCCTGCTCATCCTGCACGACGAATTCGGACACCACGGACAGCTCCGCTACCATGAGGCCCTCGCCCGCGACTTCAGCCTGTACATTCCTTCCCATCCCGGCTTCGGCGCGACCGAACGACAGGAATGGGTGATGAACATGCGGGATCTGGCGGGCTGGTACCTGGAAGCCCTGGACGACCTGGACCTCGGACCAGTGAACCTGATGGGGTTCTCCCTGGGTGGGTGGCTGGCCGCGGAAATGGCGTCGATGTCTCCCGACCTCTTCCAAAAACTGGTGCTGGTTGCGCCGGCCGGCATCCGGCCTTCCACCGGAGAAATCTTCGATTTGTTCCTCGTGGTCGCCGAGGAATTTCTGACTGTAGGCTTCCACGATCCCGAAGCCGCTCCCGAATACCGGCAGGTTTGCCCCGAAGAGCCCTCCGCGGAACTTGCCGAGGCCTGGGCGGTGGCGCGGGAAGAGGCGTGCCGCCTCAGCTGGCGGCCCTACATGCACTCCCTGGGCCTTCCCCACCTGGTGCACCGGCTGAAGCGGGTGCCCACCCAGATCATCTGGGGGCAGCAGGACAACATCGTCCCGGTGTCCGCCGGACAGGTCTACCACGAGTCCATCCCCGGCTCACGCCTGGACCTCTTTGACTCTTGCGGACATCGTCCCGAGTTGGAAAAGACGGACGAATTCGTGGCCCTGGTCAGGGAGTTTCTATCGTCTTAGCGTTTCACGCGTTATGGTAAAATCCGCGCGTAGCCGGACCCGGGAGGAAACTGCTCATGTTCATTGGATATTTCACCGAAAGGCCTTACCAGGATCCCAAGTCAGGGTATTTTGGCGCCACCGGCAAATCAATCATGGACCTGAACGTCAGCAACGAAATTTACGATGCTGAGTTGGGAGCCAGCCTCTACAATCGCTACCTCGACGAAAAAATCTACGCCGAGGAGATGGGATTTGACGGCCTCATGCTCAACGAGCATCACAGCACCCCCTTCTGCATGGGCGGCGCGATGAACGTCGAGGCCTCGATTCTGGCCCGCATCACCGACCGCGCCAAGATTGTCCTGTTGGGCAACATCCTGCCCCTGTGGGACGACCCCCTGTGGCTCGTCGAACAACTGTCCATGATCGACATGATCTCCCATGGCCGCCTTGTTTCGGGCTGGGTTCGGGGCACCGGCCGCGAGAGCGTCGCCCACAACATTGAGCCGCACTATAACTGGGAACGGTTCAAGGAAGCGCACGAATTGATCGTCAAGGCCTGGACGACTCCGGGACCGTTCCGCTGGGAAGGCAAGCATTTCCACTACCGCCACGTGAACCCTTGGGTCAAGCCCTACCAGAAACCGCACCCGCCCATCTGGCTGCCCGGCGTGGTCTCCCGCGACTCCCTCATTTGGGCTGCCGAGCAGCGCATTCCGTACATCATGCTGGCCACCGAGATGGAACCCACCAAGCAGGCCTTCCAGATCTACCACGATACGGCCGCAGAGTTGGGTTACGAGTCCGGCCCGCAGAATATCGGTTACCTGTGGAAGGTCCACGTCGATGAGACCGAGGAGTTGGCGGAGCAGACCGGCCGCAAGTACGTGCAGGGGCCCAGCAATCCCTTCCTGGCCGGCAACGAGGGAACCACTAACCAGGCACTGCTGCATCTTCCCGGCCTGACCTCCCGGCGTCGGGTCCTGCCCACCACGTCGGTCGCCACGGCGGCCCGTGGCGGAAGCGCCGGTCCTGGCGGTGTGCTGTCGCGTCCGTACGAGCAGCAGGTCGAGGATTACACCATCATCTCCGGCACCCCCGACACCGTGATCCCCAAGATCCGGCACGTCCTGGAAACCATCCGCCCCGGCAGCATCTTCTTCTGGGACGGCGACGGAGCCATGACCCACGACGACGCCATGCGCAGCCTGCGCCTCATGGGCCAGGAAGTGCTGCCCGCCGTCCGCGAGATGGCCAAGGAACTGGACCTGCCCGGACCCTTCGAAGTGGATCCGGCCACCGGCCAGCCCTACGTGGCAGAGACGAACTCAGCGCAGCCCGCCGAGGTCACTGCCGACGACTAGCGTCGAACCATACGCTTTGCATGCGCGCCTCTCCCGCACCAAGGGGGAGGCCGTTTGCTATCAACTGCCGATTCCCGTTCATACCGCACAAGGAGCGTGACCATGCCTTACGGAGACAATGACTGGCTGGCCCTCACCGCCGAAACGTCCCTGGAACCAGACCTGCCCATATGCGACGCCCACCATCACTTCTGGGACTTTCGCATGGATCGTGTCCCCTACCACCGCTACCTGCTGGATGAGCTGGCCGCGGACGTGAACAGTGGGCACAACGTGCGCTCCACGGTATTCCTCGAAGCGCGGTCGATGTACCGTCCCGACGGGCCCGAAGAACTGCGGCCGGTGGGCGAGGTCGAATTCGTCCAGGGCATCGCCGCCGCCAGCGCCACGGGCCTCTACGGACCGACCAGGGCTGCCGCCGCCATCATCGGGCACGCGGACCTGGCCCTCGGTGGCGACGTAGCTCGAGTCCTCGATGCCCTCCAGGCCGCCAGTCCCAACCGGTTCCGTGGCATCCGGTACAACACCGGGTGGGATCCGCATCCCGAACTGGATAGCCGTTCGACCGAGCACAAGCTCGCCGACCCGCAGCTGCGCGCCGGGGCCAAAGTGCTGGCCGACCGCGGTCTGGTATACGAGAACGTGGTGTACTTCCCGCAGCTTTCGGACTTGGTTGATTTCGCCAACGCCCTTCCCGACTTGACCATCGTGTCCAACCACATCGGCGGACTGATCCGCGTCGGCCCCTACGGCAACCGGGACGACGAGGTGGTGCCGGCATGGCGCGAGGGCGTGGCCGCCCTGGCGCAGTGTCCCAACGTGGTGATGAAGCTCGGTGGGGTGGGCCAGACGCGGTACGGCTTCGACTGGCACACGCGGGCGACGCCCATCGGCTCCGAGCAGTTGGCCGAGGAGATGGGGCCGCTCATCACCTACTGCATCGACCAGTTCGGACCCGACCGTTGCCTGTTCGAGAGCAACTTCCCGCCGGACAAGGTGTCCTTCTCGTACAACGTCATGTACAACGCCTTCAAGCGCATGACGTCAGGCTACTCCGCCAGCGAGCGCGCCGCCATGTTCCACGACAACGCGGCCCGGATCTACAGCATCGAGTACTAGCCGTTACGCAGTAGACAACAACGCGGTCAGTTCGCCCACATCCGACATCTGGTCCAGGCGGCTGACCGCTTCAACCACACGCTGCACTTTGCCATCGCCCAGGGTATCCCGCGAGAGCAGATCGAACTTGCCCAACAGTTCCTCCCGCCCGGCGGGGTTGGAGAAGTCTCCGCGCTGAGAGGTGACTTCTGCGTGGCGTATACGGCCGTCGGTGAGCCGCACGGCGACCCGCGCGCACGGGTAGTCGTACCGGCGGAGGTTCATCTCCGGGTCGGCGTTCAGCGCAACACGCTTGGCCAGGTTACGGATGTCGGCGTCGTTTACCCGCTCGGGCAAAAACGCGGTCACGTCGGTGCGGCCGTAGCAGATTGCGGCGGCCACCGCGTAGGGAATCGAGAACTTGGCGGCCAGCATGTTCTCGGGGTGGGGGTCGTCCATGATCCCGGCGATGGGCGGCGCAGTAACCGCAATGTTTTTCACGTCTGCTGGGGCGAAAGGCTCTTCGCGCAGGAGGTCCTGCACGGCGTCCAGTACGGGGTGGTTGTACAGGCAGCAGGCGTGCAGCTTGAAGTAGTTCTGCTGGATGCGCAGACTGCCGCTGGTTCCCAGGCCCTCGGTCACCGCTTCAGGGTCGAAGCCGTCACCGAGGAAAGTGCGGTACAGATCAGCCGGCCCGTCGGCGATGGCCGTGTACCCGCACTGGCTGAGATGCGCGGCCATGACGCCCTGGAAACCGGACCGGCCGGGGTAGAGGTTGCGCACGGTGGCCCCTTCGATACAGGGAGTCCATGTGTTGGCCGGACTCATCGACATCGCCAGGTTCATCGCCTCTCGGGTCTGCGCCGCATCGAAGCCCATCAGTCGCGCCGTGGCGGCGGCGGTGCCGATGGTACCCCACGTCCCGTGCGAATGCACCTCCGCCTTGACGGTGGTCGCCGTGCCGATGCGCGAGATGACCTCGTAGCCAACGATAATGCTCGCCAGCACCTCGCTGCCGCTGCGTCCCAGGTCCTCGCCCACGGCGATGGCGCCTGGCGTCACGTGGATGGACGGGTGCCCGCCGCCCAGGCGGTTGCCCTCATCCATCTCCAGCGACACGCCGGCGGTGGCGTTCACCATGGTTGCCCAGACCGGCTGCACCCGATGGCCGTGACCCAGGATAGTCGCCTGGCCGGGTCCGCTCATGGTCGCGGCGAGCCCGGCGAAGTTGGCGTTTTCCGACAGGCGGCTGCCGGCCAGCATCGCGCCGATGGTGTCCAGCGCCACGTCTTTCGCGGCGGCGATGGCGGCGGGGTCAAAGTTCGCCCAACGCGTTTCCGCGACAAACTCGGCAAGTTGGTCCAGATAGTCTTGCTTCATGATCCCCTCGGCGATGTCATCGTGAGCGCAGCGCGGCAATCTCGTCGGCGGAGTCAGCCGAGTTCACGTCACCGCCGGCAACACAACGAGATTGCTACGTCGCTATCGCGTCTCGCAATGACAGACTCGATACCGCCTACCTGGTGAAGAATTCGTGGAGGAGGCGATACGCGTCGTCGGGCAACTCCTCGGCGATGTAGTGGCCGGAGGGCAGCGACTGGCCTTCCACGTTGTTGGAATAGTTGCTCCACACTCCGAGGACGTCCTGGGTGCGGCCCACGTATCCGCGGTCGCTCCACAACGCCAGGTGGGGGCAGTTCACCTTGTTCTCGAAATCGGCCTCGTCGTGCTCCAGGTCGATGCTGGCGCCGGCGCGGTAGTCCTCGCACGCCCCGTGGATGGCATCGGGGTTGCTGAAGCAGCGCACGTATTCGTCCACCGCCTCCTGCGGGAAGACCTCTTCGGCATTGCGCTCCCGCATGAACCGCGATCGGATGTAGTAGTCCGGGTCCGCGCCGATCACTCGCTCGGGGAAATCGTAGGGCTGGATCAGGAAGAACCAGTGGTAGGTGTTGGTCGCCATCTCCTTGTTCACGATGCTGAACATGTGGCGCGTGGGCACGATGTCCAGCGTCGCCAGCCGCAACACGCGCTGCGGATGGTCCTTGGTCAACCGGTGCGCGACGCGGGCGCCCCGGTCGTGGCTCCCCAGGAAGAAGGTATCGAACCCCAGGTGGCTCATGGCGTCCACCAGGTCCTGCGCCTGGGCCCGCTTCGAGTGATTGAAGTGGTCGGGGCTGCCCTGGGGCTTGCCGCTGTCGCCGTAACCGCGCAGGTCCGCCGCGACCACCGTGAAATCTTCCGCCAGCCTCGGGGCGACCTTGTGCCACATGGTGTGCGTCTGCGGGTAACCGTGCAACAGCAGAAGCGGTGGTCCGCTCCCGCCCTTAACCAGGTTCACCGGCTCGCCGCTGGTCTCCACCAGCATGCGCTCAAATCCCTCGAAAAAA
Organism: SAR202 cluster bacterium bin87; assembly: GCA_002238825.1. Lineage (GTDB taxonomy): Bacteria > Chloroflexota > Dehalococcoidia > Lucifugimonadales > UBA3495 > Bin87. The sequence continues at coordinate 84,586 of MPNC01000002.1, forward strand.
GCCATCTTCCGCTCCTTGGCATCTGCTGAGTCAGTGCAAACCGTTTGCCCGCACGCTGCTACATAATGCGGCGGCGCGCCGATGATGTAAATACCTTCGTCCGCGCCCTTTGACACCATATTCGCGCCCGTGTACCGTAGGCTTGAACCCGCCGGAACGGCACCTTGAGAGCGCAAATGACCATCACCACGGTACCGCACAACATCGCCCACTACCTGGACGCGGCTCAACCCTTCGTGGCTCGCGTCGACGAGGCCGCCGACTGGATCGACGCCGAACGGCAGATGCCACCCGACCTCGCCGCGGACATGGCCGATGCCGGGTTTTTCCGCCTGCTACTGCCCCGAGAGCTGGGCGGAGCGGAGCTGGCACACCCCGACTTCCTCCAGATACTCGAGCAGTTCGCGGCCGCCGACGCCAGCGTCGCGTGGTGCCTGAACCAGAACAATGTCTTCTCGACCAGGTCCACGCGCATGACCATGTCAACCGCGCAAGAGATTTGGGGCGAGCAACGGGCAGTGGTGACGAACGGACCACCGGCCCGCGGGTCGAAATCGGTTCCAGTACCGGAGGGTTTCCGGCTGAGCGGGCATTGGAACTTCAGCAGCGGCAGCGACCACGCCACCTGGATCGCCGCGCTGGCGCCCGTCATACCGGAGAACGGCGCGGGAACCGATGGGCAACCGCCCCAGATGCGCCTGCACCTGATGCCCATTGACCAGGTGCGAATGGTGGACCTGTGGCAGGTCGCCGGACTTCGCGGAACCGGCAGTTTCAGTTTCCAGGTGGACGACCTGTTGGTTCCCGAGGAACGTTCTTTCGTGCAGGAAGGCCCGTCCTGGTGCGACCGCCCACTCTACGGGATACCCACCACGCTGCTTTTCGCCACCGGGTTCGCCACCGTCGCGCTCGGCGTCGCGCGCAAAAGCCTGGACATCGCCATCGAAGTGGGCGGCAGCAGGACGCCCTACCGCTCCGGCACCCTGCTTCGCGACCACCAGACCACTCAACGCACCATCGGCGAGGCCCACGCGCAGCAGAGTTCGGCCAGGGCATTCCTGAAGGACGCACACGGTCGACTGTGGGAGTCGGCCTGCGCCCGTGGCGCTCTCACCACCGACGAGCGCATTCAACTTCGCGTGGCAGCGACCCATGCCATCCGCACGTCGGCGCAGGTGGTGGACGCCGCATACACCCTGTGCGGCGCCAGCGGCATTTTCCAGACCAACCCGATCCAGCGCAGGTTCCAGGACATTCATGTGATCACGCAGCACGTGCAGGGGCACCATGTGCACTACGAAACCGCCGGCCAATACCTGCTGGGGCTGGAACCACAGGGCGTTTTTTAGGATGGCTCACTGCCGTTGCGAGCGTAGCGGGGCAATCTCGTTGCTCCTGTAGAGTCTGCCGCAAGAACGAGGTTGCCACGTTGCTGCGCGCCTCTCAACGACACGTAGCCGATTGCCAAGGAGGTCGCGTTATGGCAGCTAATCATGTGGATACCGTCATCGTGGGCGGGCAGATCGTAACCTCGTCGCAGGTGTACGAGAGTTCCATCGCCATCTCGGGCGAGAAGATCGTCGCGATCGGACCGGAGAACTACCTGCCCCCGGCCGACCGGTATATCGATGCCTCCGGCAAGTTCGTGCTGCCCGGCCTGATCGACAGCCACGTCCACCTGGACGGCCACGACGACTATGCCTTGGGTTCGCTGGCCGCTGCCCACGCCGGCCTGACCACGCTCGTCCCCTTTGGCACCTACCAGCTGGAGGGCGACGAGACGCTGCCCCAGGCTGTCCACCGCACCCGCGAAACTGTAGAGAGAGCCGCTCTCACCGACTTTGCCTTCCACTTCATCCTGCAGAACCGGCCCAGCATCCTTGCCGGACTCCCTGATGCTGTCGATCTGGGCGTAAAGTCCTACAAGATGTTCATGACCTACAAGAAGCGCCCCGGGCGAATGTGCGACGACGACTACATCTGCGAGGCAATGGACCTGGTGAGCCGCGGCGGGGGTGTCCTGCAACTTCACTGCGAGAGCGGCAACATCATCGAATACCTCGAAAACAAGCTTCTTGGAGAGGGCCACACGCATCCGACGGACTTCCCTACGGCGTGTCCGGACTGGGCGGAAGAGGAGGCGATCAACCGCGCGGTGAAGATGTCGGCCGCAACCCGATGCCCCACCTACGTCGTGCACCTCAGCACTCAACTGGGTCTGGAACGGATCAAGCAGGCCCAGAGCCTCGGGCAGCGCGTGTGGACGGAAACCTGCCCGCAATACCTGTTGCTATCCGACGCCCAGATGGCGGAGCGCGGCCCCCTGGCCAAGATCGGCCCGCCACTGCGCCCCGAAGACGGACCTGACCGCGACGCACTGTGGGATGGTCTGCGCCAGGGTCACGTTTCCATCGTGGCCAGCGACCATTCACCGCATCCCCAGGAACTGAAGCAGCCGGGTTGGGACAACATCTTCGTCGACGCCAACGGCATGTCCGTCCCCTTCGGCTCACCCGGCATCGAGACCATTGTGCCGCTGATGTACAGCGAGGGCGTGGTCCAGCGCGGCCTGCCCATCTGGTGGCTGGCCCGCGTCATGGCCGAAAATCCGGCCCGCATTTTCGGCATCTACCCGCGCAAGGGCGTCATCCAGGTGGGTTCCGACGCCGACTTTCTCATCCTGGACCCCAACGGCGACCGCATCGTCACCGCCAGCGACCATCACAGCAACGCGGGATACACCCTGTTCGAGGGCTGGCAGGTCAACGGTCGCCCCTGGATCACCATGCTGCGGGGCCAGGTCCTGCTGCAGGATGGCGAAATCCAGCAGAACCCGGGATACGGCACGTTCCTGGAGAGCGGCTCGCCGATTGCGCCACTCGGCGGGCCCGTCGAATAGATGAAGATCACCGAAGTCCGCGCCGTCTACCCCAACTATCGGTACGTCGTCCCGTCCTGGCGCACCCACTTCTGGCAGATCGTCGTCAGGGTGGAGACGGACGTCGGAGCCGTCGGGCTGGGATACGGAGGCGGCGGGGTCGCCGGCGTCGAAATCGTCAACCGCCACTTTCGCGAGTTGTTGCTGGGCAGGGAGATCAACAACCCGGCGGACATAGCTGACGCCTGGGATCACCTCTACGAACAGTCCCTGCCCTACGGGCGCAAGGGGCTGGCAATCATGGCGCTCAGCGGCGTGGACCTCGCCCTGTACGACCTGCTGGCCAAAGCCGAAAATATGCCGGTGTACCGGCTGCTGGGCGGCGTGCAGAAATCCAGTATTCTCGCCTACGCCACCGGCCCCGATTCAGAAGCCTACCGCGAGCTTGGCTTTCGCGCCCACAAGTTTCCGCACCGTTGGGTCGGCAACGCCGACTACGAAACGGCCGCGGCGGCGGCGGCGAATGCCCGGCAACTCTATGGGCCGGATGCCCGCATCATGGTTGACTGCTACATGTCGTGGGATGCCGAGGTCACCGTCCGCATGGCGGACATCCTGTCCGAGTACAACCTCTACTGGTACGAGGACGTGCTGACACCGGACGATCTGGCAGGGCAGGCCGACCTGCGCGCGGTGGCGGCCCCGACCCTCATCGCCGGCGGCGAGCACGAGTTCACGCACTTCGGCTTCGCTGACATAGCCCGCGCCAATGCCCTGGGCCTGTGGCAGCCCGATATCACATGGTGCGGCGGGATCACGGCCGGGCTTCGCATCATCGACCTGGCGCGAGATGCCGGAATACCGGTGTCGCCTCACCGTGGCGCTGAAGTTTGGGGTCTGCATCTCGTCGCCGCCTCCGACTGGGCCGATTTCGCCGAGTATCACTCTGACCACATCCGTTCGCCCCGGGACGTGCTCTGGCTCGACGAACCGGAGCCGGAGGACGGCTATATCGCCCCATCCGACCGCCCGGGGTTTGGCGTCACGCTGAATGAGGAGATGCTGTAACCATGGCCGGCCCCCTGAACGCCTTCGTTCCCGATAGCAACGCCCACCTGGCCGGCACCGACGACGGACCGTTGTCCGGCCTCACCTTCGCGGCCAAGGACATTTTCGATATCGCGGGCCACGTGACCGGATGCGGGAACCCGCATTGGCTGGCCACTCACGGCCCCGCCCCGGCCAACGCCTGGGTGGTGCAACAACTGGTTGACGCCGGCGCGTCCATGGTTGGCAAGACCATCACTGACGAGCTGACCCGCGGCATCTTCGGCGAGAACATGCACTATGGAACGCCGGTGAACCCGAATGCCCCCGGCCGGGTTCCAGGTGGGTCCTCCAGCGGGTCGGCGTCGGCCGTGGCCGGCCATTTGGTGGACTTCGCTCTTGGGTCCGATACCGGAGGCTCGGTGCGCGTGCCGTCGAGCTTCTGCGGGCTCTATGGATTGAGGCCCACCCACGGGCGCATCCCGCTGGACGGCATGCTGCTCCAGGCTCCGTCCTTCGACACCATCGGCTGGTTCGCCCGGGACGGGGAGACCTTCGCCCGCGTGGGTTCCATCATCCTACCGCAGGGCCCCGCAACTCAGCGTCCGCAACGCCTGGTCATCGCGGAGGACGCCTTCGAACTTGCCGAGCCAGCAACTCGCGCGGCTTTGGAAGCGGTTCTCGCTACGGTACGCCCGCTGTTCACAGCGTCGTCAGCGCTGCGATTATCGCCGGTCAGCCTGGAGGAATGGTCGGGTCACCAACAGGCGCTGCAGAGCCGCGAGGCGTGGGAGTCGGCTCGGGACTGGATCGACGAAGTCAATCCGACATTCAGCTTCGAGGTTTCGGACCGCTACGCCATGGCTCGCTCGGTGACGGACGAGCAGATCGTCATCGCCCAGGCCGGTCGTGATGCCGTCATTGCGCGCATGAACGAGGTGTTCGACGGCGGGGATGTGGTGGTATGCCTGCCAACTACGGTTTCCCCGGCCCCGCTTATTGGCCAGCGCGTTTCAGAGCGCCATACGTTGCGCCTGCGCAATAGCGCCCTCACCTCGATAGCCGGTAACACGGGCCGGCCACAGATCAGTTTGCCGCTGGCCGAAGTCGACGGTCTGCCCGTCGGCCTGTCGCTGCTGGGAGACTACGGGGCCGACGAGCGATTGATCGAGTTGGCGCAGGAAATCACCGGTTGAGACGTCACTTATTGAGGACGACGTCGATTAGCGCGATGCGCCCTTCGTTGACCGCAGCCAGGCCATTGCGCAGAGCCTGGGCCAGGTGGGCCGGGTCGTCGACCCGTTCGCCGTAGCCGCCGAAAGGCTCCACCAGCTTGGCGTAATCGGGCCCGGGGATATGCACGCCGTGCCAGATGTCAGAGCGCGCGGCTACGCCGTCGGGGTAGTACGCCAGGTGGTTGCCCCGCATCGCCTCATAGCACTCGTTGTTGAACAACACCGTCATAAAGGGCAGGTTGGCCTCGCCCGCGACGCCAAAACACTGCGTGACGGGGTTGTACAGGAAACCGCCGTCGCCCATGAGAGCAACCACGGGCTGATCGGGTTTCGCCAGCTTGACGCCCAACGCCAGTCCGAGTCCTTGTCCCAAGCCTCCGTTGGTCTTGTAGTAACTCTGGGGCCTGTCCCAGACGACGTGTCGGCCTATGGCGCCGCGGTGGGTGGTGACTTCCTCGGCGTAGACAACGTTGTCGGGCATGACCTCGCTCAGCACGGCGCATAGCCAGGCTGGATCGATGGGCCGGCTGCCGCTTGCCGCAGCCTCCGCCGCGTAGGTTTCCTCGGCCAACCGATCATGTTCCGCAGCCCAGCGCAGACGCCGCGCTTCAATCTCGTCCCGGCGACTGGCCACGGCGGGTTGCAACGCCTCGACCAGCAGACCCAGCCCGATGGTGAGATCCCCTTCGACGTAGCGGTCGGCGAAGAGGTTCTGGTACACCATATATTCCTTGACGGTGGTTTCTCCCATGGCGACAACGGTGGCATGTTGCGGGCCGGCCTGCGGAGGATACCAGGGCGCGCGGCTGCCAGCCAGAATCACCAGATCGGCGTGCTGGAGATAACGTTCCGGCTGGCCGCCCAGATACAGCGGGTGGCCCTTGGGGAAGTTGGCGTACAGCGCCGCGCTCTCCACCACCGGAATGGCGAACAGTTCGGCCAAGGCTACCAGGTTGTTGAACCCCTGGACTTCGCGCCCCGCACTGTCCGTGATTATCAGCGGCGACTTGCTTCCGGCAACCAGGTCGGCCAGTTCCGCGATGTCCTGGTCGGCCGGGCGGATTTTGGGCGCGGACGGGACGGCGCGCAGCTTTTCCGGCGGCGTCCAGGAATGCACCATGGTCTCAATGGGGATATTCATGAAGGACGGTCCCTGGGGAACCCGCTGGGCGAGTTCACCCGCCCGCACCAGCTGCTCGTACACGGTGTGCGGGCTGGTGGCCCTTCCGCTCCACTTGGTGAAGGCGTCGGCGAAACGGTCGGGCCCGCCCACCACGCTCAGGTTGCGGTACCACTGCCCCTGGGGGTCGATCTCCGGATCCTCGCCATAGCTGGTCGCTTCGCCGGAGCACACCAGCATCGGCACCTCGCCGATCATAGCGCCGTGCACGCCCATGCTGCCCTGCAGCAAGCCGACGCCGGCGTGCAGCAGTACCGCCTGCATCCGGCCGGTGACCCGGGTGTACCCGCTGGCCATATTAACGGCCAGGGTCTCGTGCCAGCAGTTGATGTACTGCGGCCCGGGCGTTTCGTTGATCTTCTGGCGAGCCAGCGCTTCCCATACCGGCGCCCACTCCGAACCCGGTGATGAGATTATGTAATCTATGCCCAGGTTGCGGAAGGCTTCAAGGATTCCTTCGCCACAGTCCTTTGGGGTGGTGGTTGTCATATTTAGTCCTCCTGTCCCTGGCTGGTGACCGGGCGCAAGGCCGGTTCCCGAGAAACGGGCGTCGGACCGGCCTGTACCTCCCGGTGGGTGGGCACCGCCGACAAAATAAGCGCGACCGTCAGCGCCCCGATCATGGTGAAGAACGCGTATTTCATGCCGACGGTGAACGCGGTTCCTACGCCGCCGGCCGCGCCATGACGCACCGCGTCCAGGCTGGGCTCGTAACCCATGGAAGCCATGGTAGCAGTCACGATGGCGGTGGCGACAGCGACGCTGACCACGTTGCCCGCGTTGCGAATGAGGTTGACCAACGCCGAAACGACGCCGTGGCTTTCCCTTTCAACCGCACTCAGAATGGAGCTTGAGTTGGGCGAGTAGAAGGTGCCCATTCCACTGGAGGTGAGCATCAGTCCGGGGATCACCTGGAACAGTGAAGAATCGGCATTCGCCTGGGAGAGAATCGTAATGCCGGTGATGGAAAGCAGCATGCCCGTAACCGTGAATTTGCGCCAACCGTAACGGTCGGAAAGTCGGCCGCTGAGCGGCCCCAGGATCGCCATGCACAGCGCGCCCGGCACCACGCACAAACCCGCAACGGACGCGCTGTAACCCAGAACATTCTGCAGGTAGAACGGCGTCATGAACAAAATAGCCGAACTGCCGACAAACATGAGGTGGTTTGCCGTCACGCCCAGGAAGAAGTTGCGTCGTCGGAACAACCGCAGGTTCAGCATGGGGCTGGCGATGCGGAGTTCCCACCAGATAAAACCGACCAGGAGAACCACGAAGGCAGCAGCCGCGCCCAGTATCGGCAGGGAAGTCCAGCCGCTCCGATGCCCATTGGTGATGCCCAGCAGCAACGCCAGCAGGGCGCTGGACGACAAAAATGCCCCCAGCCAGTCAAAACGACCGCGGTGCGGTCCACTAACCGGCCCAAGTTGGCTCGCGTTGCCCAGTACCGCCACACACAGGGCGATGCTGACAGCCACCATGGGAATGGTGGCGAAGAACACCGAGCGCCATCCGAAAGCGTCTACAAGAAACCCGCCCATGGCCGGGCCGGCAACGGCCCCGGTGCCGACCATGGTCATGATCAGGCCGATTGCCTTGCCGCGTTCGTTGGGCGGAAACGCGCCGATCATGATGGCCATGCCGGTGCCCTGGGTCATGGCCGCGCCGGTGCCCTGGACGATACGCGATACGATGAGCACGCCCAGATCATCAGACGTACCGGCGGCGATGGAACCGGCAATGGTCACAACCGAACCGATGATGTACACCCGTTTCGAGGTGATGATATCCGCCAGCCGGCCCATGGGCAGCAGCAGCGCGATGATCGTCATCGCGTATCCGATCACCAGCCATTGCACGCTGGGAATGTCGGTCTGGAAATAGGTCGCGATCTGCGGCAGCGCCACGCCCACGCTACCATGGTCAACCACGGAGGCGAAGGTGCCTACCGCCAGGGTGGCGAAGGCGTACCACTTATAGTGGGCGCTTCGGGCCAGCGACGATATCACGACTGTTTTACCGTAGGGTCCCGACTGCGGTGTTACTCGCCGGAGAAAAAGCGTCGGGCATTTTCCACGGTGATCTGGTGAATGTCCGCGTCGGACGCTCCCATTTCCCTCAGGCGGGGCAGCACGTAACGCGGAATGAAGTTATAGCCGTCCGGGTTGGCCCGGCGGCGCTGCTCCTGCACCTCCGCGCCGTGACGAGCCTTGGGCACCGAGTAGTCATGCGAGAGGAATATACGGTGCGTGAACCCGGCGTCCATCAGCGCCTTGGCCACTTCCGTCCGCTGCTCCCAGTCCGGAGTGCCGGGGCGGAACCCGCCCGGATAGCGGTCCAGGCCCAGCCACACACCCTTGTTCAGCAAACCCAGCAGGTACTCCAGGTCGGTGTCGTCATTGCTGTGGCCGATGTACACGCGGTCCAGGTCGACGCCCTCTTCCTCTAGGATACGCACCTGGGCGTCACCGATGCGTTCCGGCGACCAGGTGTGGGTCGAAATGGGCACGCCCGTGGCTTTCTGCGCGCGCGCCGCCGCCCGCAGCACATTCTCCTGCGGGGCGGTGATCCCGCCCTCGTCGCTGGCGACCTTGATGATGCCGGCCTTGATGCCAGTGCCCTCGATGCCCTCCTCGATTTCGCGAGCGTACAGCTCGGCGATTACGTCCGGAGAGATTTCCCCGAAGGGCCGGGGCACGGCCAGGTGGTTGCCCGTGGCGACCATCACCTGCATTTCGCTGCCCAACGCAACTTCTCGGATCAGCTGCACGTCCCGCCCCAGGTCGAAGGTGCTCACGTCGATGATGGTGCGGACACCGTCTTCCCTCACGGCGCGCATGGCGGCGATGGACTGTTCGCGGACGCCCTCACGGTCGATGATCTCCGGGTAGGTGTGGCGCAGGCCAGCGGCATTGGTTCCCACGTGCTCGTGGCTGAGGGTGAACCCCAGGTCGTCGGTGTCGATCGGCCCCGTCACGCTGTTCACGGTTGCCATTGCCATCCCTCCTGGCCACGGGTGAATGCAGGTATTCTATTACGAATTCCGCCAAAACGATATGAGGAATACGAACGGGGAGCGCAGGATCAGGCGCGCCTTGACGTGAACGAATCGGGTGCGGATCACGGAATCGCTTGCGTCGTGTGAGGCGCGCCAGGCGGCGCGACTTGCTGCGCAATCATTCGCCAGTCTATATTGGCCCAAAAGCATTGGGAGGCCAACATGCGGACACCAATCTTGACCCGAGACCAGGTCCCGGAACAATTGCGAGAAGCCTTCGACCACGAGACCGCCGATTCCGGCGGAGTGGTTTCCAGCGGCCCCGGGTCCGCCATGATCAACAGTCCCGAAATGCGCCGGCGGGCCAACTATCTTGTCAACTACCTGCGGGACGAATCCTCGCTGCCCAAGCGAATCCAGGAACTGGCCATGATACTCACGGCGCGGAACATGGACTGCCAGTACATCTGGCACGCTCATTCCGTCCGAGCCAAGGAGCAGGGCATCAGCGCGGAGTTCGTTGACAACCTGCGTGACCGCAAAGCATTGCCGCAACTGCCGTCGGACGAGCAGGCCGTGGTGAACTACGCCACCGAGCTGTTCAACAACCACCGCGTCACCGAACCTACCTTCCAGGCCGCCATCGACCAGTTCGGCGCCCTGGGGTTGACCGAGCTGACCACGCTCTTCGGGTACTATTCGCTCCTGGCCTTCAACGCCAACGCGTTTGATATCGACGTGCCAGATGGCGCGGAGCCCAAACTCCCGATTTAGAAGCGTTCCGGTCGCCGCCGCGGTTGGCCAGGTTTCGACATGGGCACAATCGGTCGAGGCTAACGCGGCAACCGGCTGAGCACGCTGACGCACCACTGCAACAGTTGCACGACGAGGCCGCCCCGGTGATACAGGCGCGCCGGGGCGGACTTGGCTGGCAAACTGTTGGCCAGCAGGGGGGCCAGGACCCTTTGGCGGAACTGATCAACCAACGCGGGGTCTTCCGTGCAAAGCACAAGCTCCTGCTGCAAGTCGTAGGCCACGAGATCGAAATTGCAACTGCCCAAGATGAGTTGCGAGCCGTCGACCAGAATTGCTTTGACGTGGCACATTTCCGGCTGATACAAAAAGATTTCGAGGTTTGACCCGGAGGCCGCGCGGAACAAAGCCTGTTGCAGGACGGCCTTGTTATTGTGGGCGGGATTGATAACCCGAACCCTGACCGATGGCGGCAATTCGGCGAGGCGCTGCAACAGAGGATCCGTAACGTAGGGCGTGACCACGTCGACCGATTCCCTGGCCCGACCTATGATGTCGAATAATGCGTCGTACTCGGAACGGCTGCGGCGGCCATCAAGGAAGAACAGCCTCCCCAACGGCGTGGACCGGGCATGCGAAGCGTTCACTCCGTCCAGCGTACGATAAAAGTCCTGAGCCAGGGCGTCCACCAGGGCACGGCAGTCGGTCCGCATCATCAGATCCTGCCACCTGAAATTGTGCTCGCTCAGGTTGATGCCGCCAAGAAAACCCTGGTCGTCAACGACCATCATTTTCTTGTGGTTGCGGAATGGGTACTTGCGCCACAGGCTGCCCATGGGGTTGGTGACGACAATGCGGACGCCGTCCAGTTTGGATTGGCGCAGCAGGCGCCGCGTTTCGCCTGCCTCCCGGCGGAAGTCCGGATCCAACACCCATCTGGGGCTGAAGACCAAATCGTCGCTGATTTTGGCGGTGGAGAATGCGTCCACACACAGGACCTTTTCTTCGGCTGGCGAGCGGACGAGCAGGTCCCAGAAATACCGCCCCACCGAATCCAGTTCGAAGGTCATCACCTGGAACAGCACACGGCGGCGCGCCTGCAAGATGGCCGGCTCAACAGCCGCCACAAACTCCGACGAATTTACCAGCAGCGAGGAATCGTGCACTGGCTGGAGCTAATCAGCGGGACGGAAAACGCGCGGCAAGAACGTCGGCGATCAGTCGCGTGGCCACCTGTACGGTCAGGTCGGAAACGTCGTATGGCGGCGCGACCTCCACCACGTCAAACGCGACCAGGTTGGCGCGGGCCACCAGGGCAGTCAAACAACGGCGGCACTCCTCGTAGTACAGGCCGCCGACCTCCGGCGTACCGGTGCCGGGCGCCTGGGTTGGGTCCAGAACGTCCACATCGAACGTGATGTAGAGGTTGGAGCCGACGGGCAGACTCTGGGCTACGGCCTCCGGACCCAGGTCGCGGAACTGCCGGGTGGTCACGATGGTATTGCCGTGGGCCATGGCTTCCTCATAGGGCGTCCGCCGCACGCTGCGGATGCCCACCGACGATATTGAGCCCACATGCTCCAGCTCGTGGCAGCGGCGGATCGGGCTGCCGTGAGTCAGCAGCGTTCCCTGGTAGTCATGGGTGTAATCCAGGTGAGCGTCAAAGTGCACTATGTCCAACGGCGCGAACCGGCCCAGGCCGGCCACCGCCGGGAAGGTGATCGCATGGTCGCCGCCGAGGATCACGGGAAAAGCGCCACGCTCGGTGATCCGCGACACCACGCCGGCCAGCCGCTCGAAATTGTGCACCACGTCCGAAGGGTTCACGGTCACGTTGCCACAGTCGGCCATGGTGATGCCCCGCAGGAGTTCATCTCCGGTGTCCGCGTCGAAAAAGCCCTCCGCGTCCTGCCCCTGCCCGTAGGGATCCAGGTACGAATAGGCCCGTGGCGCGTCCCGCAGCGCATCCGGTCCGTAGCGGGCTCCCGGGCGGCCGAACGTACCCTGGTCAAAGGGCATGCCCACGAACGCGATGTCCGTGTCCAGCTGATCTATATCCACACAGCGTGGCGACCGGAACATCGTTCGCGGCCTGCTGTCCAGGGGCGCAACATCGCCGGACGATGCATCGGGCAGGTACTGCGGGCCGATGTTGAAGTTCGATGGGCTCATATCGTTTGATCCACTGCGGGTCGGATTGTCGGAACGGCGGCCAGGAGGGGAACGCGTTATCGCAACCCCCGCGCCCGCAGGAGTTGTTGATTATACTTGACCGCAAACGCTGAAAGAAAAGGAGTTCACCATGGCACGGCTAGAGGACTACCAGGACCGGTTCCAATTCGCCAAATTTGAACGCGAGGACGGCGTCCTCCTGATGACGTTGCACAGCGACGGGGACACGCTGCAATGGGGCGCCGGCCCGCACACCGAACTGCCCGAGGTGTTTCACACCATCGGGACCGACCCGGAGAACAAGGTAATCATCATGACCGGCGCCGGCCAGGGGTTCACCGGTCCGGCCGGGAGCAGTGATACGGTGCCGCGCCGGACGCCGGAGCAGTGGGACGCCACCTACTGGGAAGGCAAGCACCTGCTGGGTAACCTGCTGAACATCGAGGTGCCGATCATCGCTGCCATCAATGGGCCCGCGTTGCGTCACTCGGAACTGCCGTTGCTCAGCGATATCGTCCTGGCCGCGCCGCACACCACATTCCAGGATTCGGGCCACTTCATGAGCGGACTGACCCCCGGTGATGGAATGCACATCATCTATCCACTGCTATTGGGTCTGAACCGGGGTCGCTATTTCCTGCTCACCGGCCAGATGCTGGACGCGGAAAAGGCGCGGGAATTCGGGCTGGTCGCGGAAGTGTTGCCGGCGGATGAGTTGCTGCCACGGGCCTGGGAACTGGCCAGGCAACTCGCCCAGCAACCCCGCCTGGTGCTGCGCTATTCGCGCGTTCTCCTCACCCACCAGGTCAAGGGTGTCCTCCACGACATCCTGGGCTACGGGCTGGCGCTGGAGGGCCTCGGCTCCGCCCAGGATTACCTGGACCGCGGACAGGGGCGTTAGGCTCGCCTGCCGGTTTCGGCGGCATTCCGTTGCGGCGGCAACGCGGTCAGGATCAGCGCCGCGCTGCCGCCGTAGACCACCAGCAGCGTCCACCAGGCCAACACGTAAGACCCGGAGTAGTCGTGCAGATAACCGACCAGCGGAGCGCCCAGACCGGCGGAAAGGAGATTGATCGGCATCACGATGCCCCGAATGGTTCCCAGGAAGGCGCGTCCGTAGTAGGCCGCGAAAATGTAGGTGTGCACGATCATCCCAACGCCCACGGAACACCCGAAAACGATGGTCGACAGGAACATCATTTGCGCCGATGACACATAGATCATCAACAGGATGGCAACTATGAAGCCGGAAAACGAGACGGCGGCGAGAAACCGCGTGGGAATGCGGTCGGCCAGCCATCCGGCGACCAGGGACATTGCCGCGGCTCCCCCGGCGTCGGCAGCAAAGGACCAGGAAACCGTCAACGGATCGTAGGCTTTCTCCACAAAGTACGGGATCCGGTGAAAGCTGGCCCCACCCTGGGCCACTCCCGACAGGGCAAACACGGCAATCAGTTTCCACATTGTTCCGGTGTGGAAGGCCTCCCGCACCGTCCACACTGGCTCATCGTCGTCCGGGCGTCGCGGTGAAGCATTTGGGCCAGTCCCATCCGGCGCATCGGGGAGATCTCCGTCCACCCTCAGTCCCATGTCCTCGGGCTGACGGCGCAGGAACAAAGCCGACGCCGGAACGGAGATTATCAGAAACAGCAGCGCCAGGATTCGCCACGTACCGCGCCAGCCGTAGGCGTCGATGAGCCACTGCGTCACGGGCAGAAAGACGATGCCACCGATCCCCAGCCCGGCGCCGGCCAACGCCAGGGCGCGCCCTCGCCGGCGGACGAACCACTTGGCGACGGGCACCGACGTCACGATGCCGTTGGGGGCGGCCAGGCCGGACGCCCCGATGAGGCCGAAGAACAGGATCAGCTGCCAGGCATGGCTGCTGAAACTTACCAGCAGCAGGCAGCCACAGATCAGGACCGCCGACACCGGGATATACGCCCGCGGCCCGTAGCGGTCGATCAACCAGCCTACGGCGAAACTCAACGCGCCCGTGGCCAGACGCCGGGTGGTCTGCATCCAGCCGAAGGTCGCGCGCGACAGTGCCAGATCCCGCTGCATGGGCAGGACGAACAGGCCGTAGTTGAGGGTGCCGGTGCACATCGTCGAGAAGTTGATGGCAAACATGGCCGCGACGATGATCCAGCCATAGAAGATCCTCTCCCGGCGGGGAGCACGGTCGCCGGAGGCGGTCATTTCAAGGACAAACGTAGGGGCGAATGATCATTCGCCCCTACACACAACAGTGACTCTGCGAATCTGCTTAAGGGATTCGTCAGATAGCCTGCCAGTAGCGTCGGCCCTGCAGCCGCACTATCTTGCCGAACCCGGGCGCGGGGAGATGCACCGCCGCCACCGGTATGCCCTCGGTCTCCAGGCGGTCCAGCACCGACTGCCGGGTGGAAATGGCCTGATCCGGGATGATGTCGGCGCGGGACGCCCAGTGGGTCTGCTGGATTTGCGAGGTGTTGTGCAGCACGTCGCCCAGCACCAGAGCACGCTCGCCACCGGAGTTGATCATGATGCTCATGTGGCCCGGGGTGTGACCGGGAGTAGGCAACGTGGTCAGTTCGCCGGTGATGCTGTACTCGCCCTCCATCAATTCCACCAGGCCCATCTCGACCAGGGGCCACACGCAATCCGGCGCGTTGGGGAACCGGTCGGGTTGCAGAGCCGGGTCGTGGCTGGCGTCAAGGTCGACCTTGCTGAAGTAATACCGGGCGTTGGGGAAGGTCGGCTTCAGGTTGCCGCCATCGTCGCGAACGGTGTTCCAGCCCACGTGGTCGCGATGCAGGTGGGTCATCACCACCGCGTCGATTTCGTCCGCGGATACCCCGTTGCGGCCCATGTCGTCCAGCAGTTCGCCCCACGGGGTTTCGGGAGTATCCTTGGCTCCCAACCCGGTGTCGATGGCAATGTTCTTGCCCTCGGAGCGCACCAGGAAACAGGCCAGGTTGAAACTCACCTTGCGGTCGGGGGTCAGGTGATCGTGGAATGGCTCCCATTCCGAAGCCGGAATGTCGGGGAAGAAGTTGCAGATGTCAAACTCCAGTAGGCCGTCCGACAACGAAGCGATCTCCACGTTGCCGATGGTAATCTTGCTGGCAGCCATTGTCCCTCCAGATGCCGTAGATTGCCGCATTCTACCACCAGCGGCCGTGCGGGACGCTCCGGCGGAGTTGCACATAGGATAGAATCGCAGGCCGCAAGTTCGGTTCGGATTGAGGCACAAATGGGCGCATATACCAGCTCACAGCTCTACACCAGGCTGATCGCGTTGGCCCTGGGACTCATTGGCGGCCTGTGCCAGACCGTGTGGGCGCAGGTTATCGGCTTGAACTGCGGCGCGATCCAGATCGGCGAGTACGTCGTCCATACCGAGTGCCTAGCCTGGACGGATTTGTTTCTGCGGTACCCCCAGGAAGCAACCGGCGCCATGGGCAGCGTGGTTCTGGGAGGCGCCATCGCCGGCTTCGTGGCCGGGTTCGGCAGCATGTGGCGACCCCGTTGGGCGGCGATCCTGTACGCGGCCCTCGCCCTGGCCAACCTGCTGATCATTTTTGGCGCGGCTGCCACCCAGGACCAATACGGCAAAGCTCTGGCATTGAGCGCGCTGGCGGTCGCGGCGCCGCTGGCCGCGGGCCTGCTCCTGTGGCAACGGGGCGAGTATCGCGCGCCGACCCCATCCGCGATGGTTGCTGACAGCGATCGATAGACGGATGGAAACGGCGGATGGTACACCTGATTCAGGTTGCCACAGATGAACGTCAACGACCCGCCAGAAGCGGATATCCGCCAAACACCGCCCGACCCCGACCCGCAAGAGACGCTCCCGCCGATCACCGAAAAACAACTCGCGCGCCTCTGGCAACGAAGGGCGACGCGCAGCCGGGCGCTAAAAACGGAACGCGGTCACCGGATCCGGGTGTTGTACCCCGGGCGTCCGGGCGTCACGGCTGGACCCGACTTCCGGAACGCCCTGGTGCTGGTGGAAGACCAGGGCCTCGTGCAGGGCGATGTTGAAGTGCATCTACGGCAGCAAGACTGGCGATCGCACGGTCACCACGAGGACCCCAACTACAATGGGGTGGCGCTGCACGTGGCGCTGGAAACGGCAGGAGCTCATTCGAACACGGCGAGCGGCCGGCAACCTCCATTGGTCGAATTGCAGGACCTGCTGGATGCTCCAGCCGATGAAGAGAGTCCGGATGAGGCCAGGGATACCCTCTGGCGGTTGCTGGAAAGACACGGCTACCGGCGGCCCGACACCGCAGAACGAATGGCCGCCCTGCTCAATCGTGCGGGAGACGAGCGGTTCCTTGCCAGAAGCCGCGTGCTGCAACAGTTGATGTCGGCGCAAGCTCCCACGCAAACCCTGTGGGAAGCCATCTGCGAGGCCCTGGGTTATCGACACAACCAGCATACCTTCCTGCAACTCGCGACCAGTGCCCCGATCGATGCGCTGGAAAGCATGGCGCGCCGGTTGCCCGCAAGGGTTCGCAGCGCAATGCTGGCCGACGCCCTGCTTGACGTCGCCGGATTTGCGGACAACCCACGACGGAGCCTAATCAACGGCGGCGGCGCGAAACTGGGCCCGCCACTGGACCCGGCGCAGTGGAAGTTGTTTCGGGTGCGTCCATCGAATCACCCGCGCCGCAGAGTGGCAGGAGCGGCTGAGTTGCTGGCCCGGTTTGCCGACGAGGGCATCCTGGGCGGCTTGACGAACGTGGCAATTTCGGACAATCCATCAACCTTGACCAGGGCGTTGAGCGTGGGCAGTGACGCTGCAGGGGGGCCGGCCCTGATCGGGCCCGGGCGGGCCGGAGACATTGCGGTGAACGCCGTGTTGCCTTTTTTGCACGGGTGGGCCGGGCTCTTAGGCGACGCGGTCAGATCGGCCGCGGCGCTGGAAATGTACCGCAAACAGGGGAGGCTGACGGAGAACGAAATCACCCGGGAACTGGCCGCGTCGTTGCAACCGCCGGATTGGGGACGTGTGGCCCGCACCGCGCGGCAACAGCAGGGGTTGATCCACCTGCAACGATTGTTGGCCGGCGCCGGTACCGCACAACGCTAACGGGGGCGATGCTGACATCACCCCCGCTCACACGCCAAATCCGAATGGATTATTTCAAAGGAACAGCCAGTGACACCCGCGGTTCCTCCCCGACGTTGCGTATGATGTGCCCGTGGCCGGTAAGGTCCTCAGCGACCAGCACATCCCCAGGGCCGAACTGACGCTTGGCGCCGCTGGCCACCTCGATCTCGGCGCCGCCGGACAGGAAAACCACGTACTGATGCCTGGGCGCGGTGTGATAATCCTGCCACCATCCGGCCGGACGCTGTCCAACCGTGAAGTCCCCGTCACCGACGTCGTTGGCGATGTCGGCAAACTGGTCGGCTGTCAGATCTTCGAAATGAGATTCGCCGTCGTCGCCGGCGTAGATACGGACAATCATCGCGTCGTTCCTCCTGCTAACCTCTGATTTAGCCTTCCGCAAGAGGAACAGCCAGGGAGACGCGGAAATCGTCCCCGATGCTGCGGGCGATGTGTCCGTGACCGGTCAGGTCCTCGGCTACCAGTACGTCACCCGGGAACATCCGCACCTTGGTGCCGTCCGCAACCTCGAACTCGGCGATGCCGTTCATGTTGACGACGTACTGCCGGCGCGGCGCGTTGTGGTAGTCGGAGAAGCTGGGGGACTCCCGCCGGTTGACATTGATGTCGCCCGGGCCCACGTTGTTGGCAATCTCAGCGAACTGGTCCGGTGTAATTTCCTCGAAATGGCTCTCGCCATCGCTGCCAGTGTAAACGCGCACTATCTGTCCCATGGGGGTAACCTCCTGTGTGCTGGGGTGAACGGGCTTTGGGATCAACTGGCCAGGGGTATCACGGCCGTGAGACTGGGAACGTCGCCGATCACCCGGGTGGTGTGTCCCTGCCCCGTGGTGTCTTCCACCAGTCGCGCATCTCCAGGGCCGTAGCGGAACGTGGTCCCGTCGCCGAGGCCAATCTCGATCTCGCCGCGAAGGGAGATGATGTACTGTCGTCGGGGCGCCGGGTGCCAGTCGATAAAGTGTCCCGGAGGCCATTCCCGAAAGTTGATCGATTGGGCGGCCTGCGCGTCGCCCAATTCCGGATGGTCAGCCAGGCTGGTCTCTTCGATATGCGACTGGCCGTCGTCGCCGGCGTAGAGTCGGTAGATCGCCATGGATTCACCTACGGTACGGGCAGGGGTGCCCAGAGTGGGGCCATCTTACCCGTCAGTGGTATTGGGGGCAACCTGCGGGAATCGGGTTTCAAGTTGTCCAAAGACTGCAGCGCCGAATGAGCCAGTGCGAAGATTCGCGGGTGTAACGAACCAACCCGTCGGCCTCGCACGTGACCGGTTTTGCTTGGAGACGCGGTTACGCGGGCTACCCGCTGGCGAAGGGCCAATGCCTGCATTGGAGAATCCCGGCGTGTTCGGGTAGTCTCACATCCGTACTACCCACCAGGCAATTGGATTGGAGGAGGCTGAATGACCAATACTGTTCCTGCAGATCATGAATACACCATGGGGTACAGTCCCGAGTTTTTGCAACTGCTGGACCGGCGCAACGTTGACACACACGCCGCCTATCTGCTTCCACAGCTACGCTCAGGTTTGCGATTGCTGGACTTCGGGTGCGGGCCCGGCACCATCACCGTGGGACTGGCCGCTGCGGTGGAACCGGGAGAAGTGCACGGCGTAGACATGGAGGAGAGCCAGATTGAGATGGCCCGTGCCGCAGCCGCGGCCGGCGGGCACGACAACATCACGTTCCACGTGGGCAATGTGTACGAGTTGCCGTTCGAGGATGACTTTTTTGACGTCGCCCACTGCCACGCAGTGTTGATGCACGTGCCCGATACTCAGACTGCATTGCAGGAGGTGAAACGAGTGCTCAAGCCCGGCGGCATGTTGGCCAGCCGGGAGATGATCGGCGATTCATCCTTCATCGCGCCTGCCGGAGAACACATCCCCGAGGCGTGGGCCACCTTCTACAGGTTGTTGGCCGCCAATGGTGGTCACCCTCAGATGGGGAAGGAACTCAAGAACGCGCTGCTCCAGGCGGGGTTTGCCGACGTCAAGGCCAACGGGTCTTTCGACTACTTCGACACGGTAGAGGAAATATCCTTTCTGCATGCATTCATCAGCGACTGGTTCTTTATGCCCGAAGTGGTTGCAGCGGCTACACAGAACGGCGTGGCGACCCGAGCTCAGTTTGATCAGTGGAGGGTTGAAATCGACCAGTGGAAGGACGAGGTCGGCGCCGTGGGAGCGCTTGCTTTAGGCGAGGCCATCGCCAGAAAACCCTGAGCGCGGTATGAGCGCATTTGCCGCCTTTACTATCCGGTGCTATGATTAACAGCCACGTCGCTAACGGTTAGCGGCGCATCAAAATGGGGACGCGTAGGTTCGACAGGAGCGGTTTCTGACGGATTGCAGGCCGAGGTTGCTGCTGCCCTCGTTAAAACAGTGGCGAACAAACAACTGGCGAACGTGAATTCGCTCTAGCCGCCTAGTAGCGGCTACGTCTGTCACCAGTAAGTCCGGAAACTGGGAAGCGGACGTACAATAATTCCGGGATGCTACCCCAGGGACACCGATACTCGGGGCCATAGATTTTATCGGCTGGCGGTTGGGGCATCCTGTCGGCGGGAGTCCCCAGCAGCGAGACTAAATCGCCGAACACGCTTGTAGCATATCCGATTAGGGGAGTTTCTGGACGGGGAGTGCGACTCTCCCCCGTCTCCACCATTCCCAGTTAAATGTCCGGTTTTGGCTGATCGCAGCGAAACATCGTTGCGTTCCGCCATCGCGAGCATGGTCTGGCAGTAGTCCGGTTTTGGGAGAACCCCGACGATCACTCGCTGATCAAGGTCCACGTACACGGCCTCGAGAAAGGTCCGCAAAATCCGGTTCCGGCGGCTGACGCACGACGAGTGCCATTCTGCGCCAAATTTCGCCAACTGATTGCCCGCATCGGTCGCTTCGTCGATTTCCGGGATGTGCGCGCCAACCATCTCAGCCTCGGCTCGGTTTTTCGTGACCGTATAGATTTTCCAGTCGATTTCCGCGGTCAAATAGAGGTGCCGGGCCCTGTCCACCTGTCCTTGAATGGCGTGTCGTTTTTGGATAGCGGCGGTGTGGTCCTGCCCCTTCACGTGGTGTTCGATGATCCAGTCCTCCCGCAGCCGGAACCCCTCGAACAACCGCTCCACCTGCTCCTCAATCTGCCACCCCACGAACGCCTTCCCCCGGTGGCGACAGATCACGCTGAGGCCCCGGTACGGGCTCTTGTAGTACGTCTTGCCGCCCGCACCCTGGGTCTGGGACCACAACTCAGTCCCGCACTCGTGGCACCGCAACAGCCCGGTCAGCAGGTGAGGGTGCTCACTCTTCACGTTGCCCGATACCGAGCGCCGCGACCGGTTCTTCGCCTTCCGCTCCCGCACCGCCTCGAACAACTCCTCGTCGATCACCCCCTGGTGTCGGCCCGCAAAGTGCTCCTCCTTGTGCCTCACCTCTCCCAGGTAGAACCGATTCTTCAGCATATCCCGCACGCTGTAGTTGGTGAACCGTCGGCCGTCCCCTTCCACCACCTCACCCATGATTACCTGGGGCTTCTTGCTCTTGGTCCGGAACCCCTGCTCGTTCAACCACCCCGCCAGCGTGCTCATCGACTCCACGCCCTTGGCGTACCTCTGGAACATCTCCACCACCGCCTGGGCCTTCTCCCTCTCCACGTGGCACCGAGTGTGTCCCTCGTCAATCCCGTAGCACACCGCATCGCACCGCTCGTATCCGAAGGGCGGCTCCCCGTTGAACATTCCCTGCATAGCGCGCTCTCGCATCCCTTCCTGGTGTGGCCGGACAACGTGTCGGAGAAATACTGCGCAAAGGCCCCCGGCATGGTCATGAAGAGCCTGCCCTCGGGCGTGGTGTAGTCGATGTCCTGCGTGATGGACACATAGGTCACGTTGTTCTGGGAGAAGATTTGGAAGGTGTCGAGCATGACGCTGAAGTTCCGCGAAAACCTGTCCAGCGCATGGGTGATCACAACATCGAACACGTCCGACACGGCGTCTGCCAGGATTTGCCGGAAGGTTGGACGCTTTGCGGTGGATTCCCCCCACGCAGAGCGGCCTTCCTCGTCGTAGGTGCGCACCACTTCCCATCCTTTCTGAGCGCAGAACTCGTAGAAGGCGCGGCGTTGGGCGTCCAGCGAGTACCCTTCCAGCTGATCCTCGTCGCTAACTCGGAAGTATCCCGCTGCTCTCATCTACGTCCTCTTCTGCGTTAGTATCGACCGGCATTATAGATGGTGAGCGGCGTGATTCGAGGATCTCTCACACCACCTCGCCAGCCTCAAACAGGAAGCCCCGTATTTCCGGGGGAGGGTTCGGAATTGACTTTGTATGTCGGGCTTTGCGTGGTAATCGCTGCGTGGCCTCTGTTTACCTAAACGTAGCGAAACACCCGCCGGCTACGGACGAACCCATTCCCACATGAGCGTCAGCAACGGTCCTGTTTGGTGAGACGTTACAGGTAAACCATCCTGACTTCCGCCTCCGTGAGAGGGTAACGAAATAAAACCGCCTGTCCGACGGTCCTGAAAAATGCCTATGGAGGGCACGAATACGAGCTGTGGGCCCGTTTTCAGGGCTTCAAGGACCTAGAGTCATTGGGCCCTCAAAGTGGGTGTCAGAGCGGGTGTTTGCTTTGTGTGGGTTCCGGTCAGTCGCAGAGGTGGTGGTGACATTCACGGGCTTGGCCGAACACAGCACGCACTACTTCGACGCCGTCGTACAATTCGTCGGGATCCACGACACCGGTTTCACACACCACTGCGCGGTTTTCCACCGGTCCCGACGCGCGTGCATTTCCGCACACCACGGCATGGCCTTTCACGCGCGTGCCGCACACCTCGGCGTCGCCGCACACTGTGGCGTTTTCTTCAACGAAGGCGCCGTCCCTGATTAGAGCGTCACCAGACACCCGGGGGTGTCCGCGCACCACAGCAGAATCGGTCACCGCAGCTTTGTCTGCCACGACCGCGTAGCCTCTGACTACGCCGCCCCTGGCGATCTGCGTGTCGTCCAACACCCTTGCATATCCCGACACCTCCGGGTCCGGGCCCACGCGAGCAGTCTGGGCAACATCGGCGGAGTCAGCCACCCATCCTCCGCCGTTGGGGTGTTTGTGAGCAGGGACCGGACCCTCCGCTTCATAGAGTCTTGCGGCGTGACGTCGGCTGCGGGAATGTCATTTGTGTGTTTTGACACGAAACTGTTAGGGCTGTTGTGTGGGTATTAATGCGAGCTGTTTGCGGATGACTTCTGCGTGCCAACAACCCTGTTTGCGTTTTATCCGTTGAAGCGCGGGGCCCGGGTTGTCAAAGTGCGGTGCCTGTGGTCGGAAAACAAGCTTGCGCTCAGGTTCGATATGAACTACGGTGCCGTACTTTGTCGCTGCTGTGTGGAAATAATATGGCGATGCGCGAAAAGAGTGTGATAGTTTGTGTGCCAATTTATGGACACTCTTGGGTATAACGTGCCTTTGCCGGTCTTGCCGGCGCTGGTTGGCTTGGCTTTTGTGCATAAACGAGAGCGGGGTTTTATCGATGGCGGATATGGACGAGCGGGATTTGGAGATTGCGGGGTTGCGGGAGCGTCTGTCGCTGTTGAGCGAGGCGAGCCTGCGCATCAACGACAGCCTGGATTTCGACCGGGTTTTGCAGGAGGTCCTCGAGAGCGCGCGTTCGCTGACGAAGGCCCGCTACGGGGTGATGGTTCTGTTCGATGACGCGCTGCAGATACAGGATTTCATGGCTTCGGGAATGTCGCTGGAGCAGGCGGGGATGCTTTGGAACATGCCGGACGGATTGCGTTTCTTTGGGCATATCGGTGGGCTTTCCGGACCGGTGAGGCATCCCGATTTCCAGAGGTACGCGCGGGAGTTGGACCTGCCCGAGCTCGAGTTCCCGGCACCCGTGAACTCGCCGCTGCCGGTGCTGTTTGCCCCGATTACCCATCGTGGCCGGCCGTCGGGTGTCATATACCTGGGCGACACCGCGGATGGTCGGGAGTTCTCGTCCGAGGACGAGGAAACGTTGTTGATGTTCACCTCGCAGGCGGCGCTGGTCATCGCCAATGCCAGTTATTACCGTGATGAGCGCAGGGCTCGGGCGGACCTCGAGGCACTGGTTGAGACGGCGCCGGTGGGCGTGATTGTTTTCGACGCGAGGACCGGAGTGCCGGTGTCGATCAACCTGGAGACCCGCCGGGTTGGTCGGGAGTTTTTCTCCGAGTCGCTTTCGGTCGAGGAGATCTTGCAGTTGCTCACGGTGCGTCGTGCTGACGGGTCTGAGATGTCGATGCGCGAGTTGCCCATGGCAGTCGCGCTCAGCAGCGGCGAGACGGTGCGTGCGGAGGAGGTGGTGCTGAGCATCCCGGATGGCGGCAGCATCACGGCCATCGTCAATGCGACGCCGATTCGCGGGAATGACGGGGAGATTGAGTCGTTTGTGGTGACGATGCAGGACATGACCCCGCTGCAGGATCTGGAAAGGCTGCGCGCGGAGTTTCTGGGGATGGTGAGTCATGAGCTGAGGACGCCGTTGACCTCGATACGGGGTTCGGCGAATACGCTGCTGGATGAGGGGGCTATGCTGGACCCGGTGGAGATGCGTCAGTTCCACCGGATAATCTTCGAGCAGTCGGAGCGTATGCGCGGTCTCATCAGCGATCTTCTGGACGTGGCCCGCATTGAGTCCGGGAGCCTGTCGGTGACTCCGGCGCCGGTGGAGGTGTCCGCGCTGGTGGAGGAGGCGAAGGGGGTATTCCTGGCTGCGGGAGGCGAGAACAATATCCGGATTGGCCTGCCCCCGGATTTGCCTATGGTGATGGCGGACCGGCGGCGCGTGGTGCAGGTATTGAACAACCTGCTGTCGAATGCAGTGCGGCATTCACCGGAGTCGTCGGTGATACGCGTGGGTGCGGCATCTGACGCTGTGCAGGTAGCGGTGAGCGTTTCGGACCGGGGGCGGGGCATCCCCGCGGATTTGCTGCCACGTTTGTTCCGGAAATTCTCGCGGTCTGCGGATGAAGAGCAGGAGGACACCGGGCTCGGTCTGGCCATCTGCAAGGGGATAGTGGAGGCGCACGGCGGTCGCATATGGGCGGAAAGTGATGGCCCCGATACGGGCGCCCGGTTCACGTTCACCCTTCCGGTGGCGCAAGATGCTCCGGCAGGTCGTGTGGATGGCGCCAGCGGTAGCGCGGTGCGCGCTCCGCTGGTAGGGGCATCAGGGGAGCGTCCCCGGGTTCTGGTAGTTGATGATGACCCGCAGACCCTCCGGTACGTGAGGGATGTGCTTTCCAGGGCTGGTTGCGTTCCCAGTGTCGTGGCTGATCCGCGGGAGGTGCCTCGGCTGGTGGATGAAGTTGCCCCGCACCTGGTTCTGCTGGACCTGATGTTGCCGGGCGCCGATGGGATTGAGCTGATGACGAACGTCCGGGAACTGTCGGCGGTGCCGGTTATCTTTCTGTCCGCGTACGGTCAGGATGAGGTGATAGTGAGAGCATTCCAGGCGGGTGCGGCCGATTACGTAGTAAAGCCATTTTCGCCCAGTGAACTCATGGCGAGAATTCAGGCTGCTCTGCCTCGTGGCCAATCACCGGCGCCTGCTGAGGCTCCTCGTGAACCCTACGTGTTCGGCGATCTGGTCATCGACTATTCTCGCCGCGACGTTTCGCTAAGGGGTGAGCCGGTGTTCTTGACTGCCACCGAGTATCGACTCCTGGCCGAGCTTTCGGCCCATGCCGGCCGGGTGATGACCCATAACCAGCTGCTGAAGCGGGTGTGGGATTCCGATGATGCCAGCAATTCCGGCTCGGTTCGGACCGTAGTGAAGCGGTTGCGGCAGAAGTTGGGCGACGCCGCGGGTGAGCCGGCCTACGTGTTCACCAGGCGTGGTGCGGGCTATTGGATGGCGGGTCCCGGTCTCGAGTAACGTTTGTTCCCGTTGCCTGCTCGGTCTTGGGGTCTATGGGCCGGATACCGTGAACTCCACGCGGTTGTAGTGCTTTCTGCCATCGCTGGTGCAGATTGCGTCGGAGGCGGCGCAGTCCGTGGTGGGCGGCAGTACGATGGTGACGTCGGCGTCGGAATCGGGCCTGACGTCGATTACCCAGTTCTGGTCCGAGCCCTTGGACTTTCGCTTGGCCTTGGTGACGGTGCCGTTGGTCACGTCGAAGGCCTCGTCGCGCAAGGTCCTGAAGCTCAGGTGGGGGTCCTCGGTGAACGAGAGGCCGAAGGTGATGAGGTTGTCGCCGTCGTGGTTGTCGGGGATGCTGTGGGCGAATGCGGCCGGCGGCGGCGCTGCTCTGGTTGGTAGGCCGCCGGAGTCCTCGTGGGGGATGATGCTGACCTGCACGGTGTCTCCAGCGTTCCAGTCCATTTCGTCGTCCAGAGCCCACCGGTAGCGCCCCTCGGCGCCGGTTGACGGCTTGGAGCTCTCGCTGGCCAGGAACTGCTGGTCGCCCACGGTCAGGGTGAAGTCGTTGGGTAGCTCGGAACGCATCATGTTAAGGAACAGGGCGTCGGCCAGCTGCAGCACGGTCATCACGCGGTACCGGGTTCCGTCAGCGGTGAAGTCGCTGCTGGAGATCGCGCCCATCCGGGTCCAGCGGGAGTAACCCGATGCTGGTGGGGCGTTGGTATCGTCCTCCACGCCGACCGTGAGGGTGGCTGACCATGCGGGAGACCGGGTTACCGTCACACCGTAAGTCAGCGTGGTGCTACCGTCCTCGGCCGTGACCGTGGCCTGGATCAGGTTCTCGCCCACATCCAGGTCGACCGTCGCCGCATTTGTCGTGGTCGTGTCGCCGCCCGCGATAATGGATACCGTAGCGCTGGGGTGGTTGTGTGTGGCCGTCAATGTCACGGAGCCGACATTGTAACTGACCGACGCCGAGTATTCAGCAGTCGCCGCCGCAAAAGCCGGCGTAAGGGAGACGGCGCTCCCGTCATCATCCACCAGAGTCAGGGCGCCCAGTGTAGCGTCGCTGCTCGGGTCGTTGTCGATCACGCTGACAGTGGTGGCAGGGATGTCACCGGCGGTCACAGCATTCGGCAGCATGCCCAATCCGATGACGACGCTCTCGCCCTCATCGTCGATTGCGTCATCCATTGGCCTGAAGCCCCAGTTCACTGACGTTTCACCCGACTGGAATGTCACGCTCTCCCAAATCCGCGCGATGTCTGCGTCGGTGAATCCGTTTTGTCCCGTCCTGGTGAAGGGAATAACCACGTCACGCTGTGGGTCTGTGTCCAGGGTAATGGGGACCCGCAGCCCGCCGTCCTCGTTTACGTCGTAAGTTGCTGAGCCAAAACTGACCTTCACCTGCGGTGGATTCGGGTCGGTTATGGTCACGGTGGTCTCGGTAGTGGCGTCGAGGTCAACGCCGTCCGGCAGAGTTCCGAGTCCAATCAATACGCTCTCGTTGTCGTCGTACGGACTGTCGGCGGCAGCGTCGAAATTGAACGTCGCCGTCGTATCGCCAGCCGAGATGGTCACGCCCGCGGGGATGCCGGAGTAGTCTTCGCCGGTTGCGCCGGCCTGATCCACCGTCGTAATGGGGATGGTCACGGCTTCGGTCAAAGCGTTGTCGAGTGAAACGGTCACGACGACCGAGGAGTCTTCCGACACCGCGTAGCTCGCTGCTCCGAAACCGACCTTGGCCAACCCATCATCGTCGTCGGTGATCGATATGGCGGTTTCGGACGTCGCGCCGGCGCCGAAGCCGGAGGACATTGTGCCGAAGCCGATCGCTACGCTGTCGTTGTCATCGTCGATGGAGTCCTGCGTCGCGGAGAACGTGAAGGTTTTGGACGTTTCTCCCGAGTGGAAGGTCAAGCGTGAGGGGACGCCGGAGTAGTCATCGGCGGACGTGTTGCCCTGGGCGGCGGCGGTCAGCGGAACCGAGACCGTCTCACCGGGGTCTGCGCTCAGCGTAACCCCGACCTCAACCGTGGCGCCCTCGGCAACGGTGTAGGTGGCCTGCGCGAAGTTGACGCTGATCTGTTCAGGGATTTCGTACCCGGCGGTGGGCGCTGTTGATAAGGTTGTGCCATCCGCAGTGCAGATGCCGCCAGTGGCGGAGTCGCAGGCCTTGTCCGTCAGCACGGTGAACGTGATGTCACCACTTCCGTCGGGGACCAGCACGAATTTGTAGACGTGCGCGGCCGCTCCGGCCTGGCCGTGATAGTCAACACTCTCGATGGTGGCGCCGGTGACGCTCACCGATGGCGTGTCCTTGGTGAAGTCCACCACCGGCCGGTTGAACGAAAGCGCCACCGCTGGTCGATCCGTTGTGTCGGCGTAGGAGAACGCACTCTCCTCCGTGAGGAATTCAGCCGCCAGTGGCTCCGGCACATCCGTCAGCGCCACCGGGTCCAGTGAGATGGCGCGTACCTTGTGGGCCTGCCTGCAGCAACTTCTAATGCGGAGCGCCTTGAGAGACCACTTTTCGACCCCGGTATCCGGATCAACCTGGGTGGCGACTTCGTCGCGCGTGTCCCGACTGGGGATCAGTGATCCGTCGCCCCAGGACACCAGCCAATCGCCGTTGCTGAGAAGATCGATGTGCCCGCCCGGGCCGGCCGGAATTGAACGAGTGCCATGCAGGGAGTGGTCGCGGACGAATACGGCTTCGCCATGTTCTTCGTCGATAGCGTATTCGACGCCCCGGCCGTAGATGTCCTTCTCTCGATTGAGATGCCCGGTCCACGGGTTGATCAGGATTGGAGTGCCGTTGTCGAACAGGATGAGGCGGTTGCCTGGCAGCACCTGCGCGGCGTGCTGCCCCCCGAACTCTCCGGCGGGGTCGCCGATGAAGGTGAACGGCGCCGGACCTCTGCCCTTCGCTTCCCACTGCTCGTCCGTCATTGCGGTGGGGCCCACCCGCCACACGACTTTGTCCTCGTCCGGATCAATGCGCAGGATCTTGTGGCACCGTCGGAACGAAGCGACGATATCGCCGTCGTCCAGCATCTGCAGGGAGTTGACGTGGGCGTAGTCGTGGAGGACGGACCCCACCACGTCGCAGTCCTCGAAGCCCATGTGGTCGTAGGAGTTCCACCTATAGACCTCCTCGCCTTCCGCGGTCCGGTGTTGGATCACGGAATCGCGGACGTCTTCTTCCGTGCCGTGATCTCCGACCGGCAGGAAGCTGAAGTCGCGGGTTGCCGGTTCGTAGGCCATCAACAGGTAATCGCCATTGGGCAGAACCAGGTAATCGTGATAGTCGGTCTCTCTCAGCGGCGCCACGGTCTGCACGGTTTCCAGGACCTCGAAGTTCTGGTCCAGAACGACCATGCCCCAGGTTGGCACCACCCGGGTACCGTACCCGTAACGCCACTCGTCGCCCTCGTCAATCCGGAACCAGCGGAAGTACAGCCCGTCCTTGTATCCAAAGTCAGGGTCCCGGATAAACCTGGGCACGCCGTTGTTGTCAATGATCAAGAGGTTTGAGTCACCGTTCAGGTACTGCGGGAACATGATCAAGTCTTCAATGTAACCCGCATCCACACGTTTCACCGTCGTCACCTCCAGCATCCAGTCCGGCATGCAGTGGACAACGTAGCTGGTGAGGCTGCCATCGCTGCCAGTGAGGGTGATGCGGACCTTGCTATCTCCCTCAACCGACTGCGAAACGGTCGTGGCAGTCTCCGCGCCGGGGTTTTCGATCTGCACCCCGTTCACTGCCATGCGCGCGTCGGCATCCTTAGCTGCCAGCGTCAATGACATCGTGTCAGAATTATTGCAGCCGACGGAGTAGTGCAGCGTGCCGGAATCGAAGGCCGGCCTGAACTGTCGCCAGTTCGCGCCGCCGTCGGAGTCGTCGGTGGCAGCCGTTAACGAATGCAGCAATTTCCCGACCACCACTTCCTTCGACGAAACCGTTGCCGACTGACCGGTTCCATGCCCGTCTTCATAACTCACGGCAGCGCGCAGGAAGTGACCGGTTGCTCCGGCAGTTGGCGTGTAGCTGGCGGCGGTCGCTCCCGAAATCGTCACCCAGTCGCTGCGGCCGTCCGAGCGTTCCCAGGTGTAGGTGGGGGTTCCAACGACTCCGTCCTCGTCGGTCAGGCTCGCCGTCACCGCTTCTCCCTGCTGAGGCCGCGTCGTGGACAGGGTCAAATCCCCCGCCTCGTTCTGGTCGGTGATGGTCACTTCCACGTCAAGCGTGTGGCTGTCGCTACCGTCTGTGACCTGGACGGTGACTTTGTAAACGCCATCCTCATCGTCGTCCGCTGGGTTTTCGTAGTCCGGCTGCTGCGCAAAAAGGTCTGGCGCAACGGGATCGATGTCGAAGCGCAGCGCCCCACCGGGTTCGTCGATGCTGAAGTGGCCGGCGTCGTCGCCGGACAAACTCCACCTTAGGGCGTGGGCATCGTCCTCCGACGAGGCGGAATAAGTCGCGACCCTGACCGCCTGGTTTTCTTCGTAATTCACCGTCGATGACCCGGCGAGCGCGGTCATCTCAATAACGTTCTCCAGGGTGATCACCAGGTCCGCCGAGTCGGTGTTGGCCCCGTCGCTGACCTCCACCGTGACCTGGTACGAGCCGTCGGTATCGTCATCATCAGGGTTCTCGAAGTCTTTCGCCGAGGCGAATGCGAGCACACCGGCCGAGCTGAGGTTGAACTTGTCCGCGTCCGCGCCCCCCGTTTTTGACCACGTGAGGTCTGAGGTAGCCGTATCGGTGTCGGTCGCCGTCAGAGTGGTCACTTCCGTTGCGCCCTCCGATACTCCGAAGGTATCAGCGCTGGTGATCGCCGGCGCCTCTGAAGCCTGCACGACGATAGGCGAGCCGATGCCGACCACAAGGGCGAGCGCCAAAGACGCCACGAGTCCTGCCCGCCTCTTCGAGAAGTACAACCTTTCCAAAGCGTGGTAACGGATGCCCATTCGGCTATTCTCCTGTATCGGCCCCAGCCCAACGGTTCAGCATGAAACGACACCAACTCGGATAGCCAATACGCTGGATATCGCTGTTAATCAGTCCTGAAGCGCCTGCAGGGCTTCCCGCAGCGAGTCAACCCCGCCGTCGCTGTCACACTGGGGTAGTAGGGCTCAGACGCCCATCCTGTTCCTGTGCATCGCGGCGCGCCCTCGTGTAGTTTGTATTAAACCCAATAGAAATGTCGTGGTGACTTTATTAATCCCACTCAACCCCTCGTGCACGATGTGAGGGGACTCGACATTGCAGACGCGTGTGGTCTCCTGTGTCTGACAAATTATTCCCGTCACAGACTTGTTCCGTATGAACGGTCGTAGACCATTTCGGCCCGACGTGAGTAATCGAGTTGCCTTGGCGCAAATCACAGCGCGGCATTTTAGCGCATATATGTGTCAATAGTGTGACACTACGTCCGGATTATGTGCCAATTTCCGTGTCATTTCTCATTTATATGAGTGCGCGCAACAACGTTAGGCGATACGAATAATAATGTGCTTGCTGCAGGGCGGGGATAAGCGATGACAAGGAATGAAGAAGTGAAGCTGCAGGTCGCGGCTTCGCATGAGCGGTGTAGAGGTTGAGCGACGCGAATCCGCGTATCAATGCGAGCGCGGATTTCAACCGGGTGCTGCAGGAGATGCTGGAGGACGCCCGCTCTGTTACGGGAGCCCATTGTGACGCGATGGGCTCTTCGGTGATTCGCCGGCGATGGAAAACTTCACGGCGTCCGGGCTGCCGTCGGAGGAGGTGGGCCAGTTGTAGAACCTGGCTGGCAGAGTGAATTACTGGTTCGCGGCCCTTCATAACCGCAGTGCCACCGTCCGACGCACCATTTCAACATCCTGTTGGAGGTCTTCTGGCCAGTTTCGTGGCCGGGTTGCCCACGTTCAATCACCCGTCCCGCGCTTTTCGGTTCGCCGACGATTGGCCATCCAGCAACGGGTATCAAATCCCCCGAAACGGGTGCGCCCGCTACCTCTAGGGAAAGGTGAAGCCCAATCGGTGAGATTGGGGCGAACTGCCTGTGGTTGCCGGATTGGATGCGTCCGACAAAACCGCGTCGGGGCCGGCGGAATCGTCATCAGCCAGGACGTACACCACTTTGAGCAGTTTGCCGCCCACGCAGAACACCATGTACACGAACAGGAACATGGCGTGCCACACGTATCCGGAGTCGAGACGCGCCATCACTTCCTCGCGGGTGTAGCCCAGAGCCTCGAAGTCGATCTCCCAAGATCCCAGCAGGTTGTGGTCCGGCAGTATCCGGGGAACATCCGGCGAAACGTACATTATGAAGATGGTGAGCATCCCCGCGATGCTCAACACCAAGGCGGAGGCGAAGGTTGCGGGCAAAAGGAAACGGCGCTGGCCCGGCGTCGGGTTAACCGAAGGGTCCTGCAGCACCATAACGGCGCCCATTATCCCGCCCAACACCGCGAACACCACGGCCGACTGGATCCAGACCGAGATGTTGGAGAGCACCATCACGACCACATAGGACACCAGAATCGGCGGGAGCACCGCCCAGACTGTCCGCCCCACAACTCCGTCCCTGCCACGATTTCCCTGATTTGTCCACCGACCCAACAGGTGAAACATTACCCCACCCAGTCCGGCCGTGGCGAGGCACACCAGGAGGGTCAACATGTACGGCATGTGGGTTCCGTAGAAGTCGCGCATCGCGTAGAACCCGAAGTGGTCCATATCCAGGGGGGCGAACTGCAAAGTGGGAACCGCCAGGGCGAAAAACAGGGAGACCCAGAAGAAGTCGCGTAACCCCGCGGTCCGGTCGGGCCCGAGCAGCCCCTGTGCCAGGACCAATGCCGTCGTCACGCACACGTAGGCGATTGGCATCCAGTTGGCGTTCCAGCCGAGTGCGCCCAGGCCGTGTCCTGCTCCAACGATGAACACTGCCAGCGGAAGGATCCGGAGCAGCATCAGGCGGCCCAGCGAGCCCAGGATTGAGCGCTCGTCATCCGTTCCTGGATCCGGCGACACTTCACTTGCGTCCAGGCGGCTTCCGGCGTCGGCCGGCCCGTTGTCCGTCACCGCGCCCTTGACGACCATGCCAACTTCGCTGCTTGCGGAAGCCATGTCCGGAGCCAGTCCCGCCAGCAGGATGAGGCCGGCGGTTTCCGTGTCCGACAGGTTCAGCGCCGCTCCGAAAGTCTTGATTCGGTCAACGCTCGGTCGGACGGTCCCCGCTTCCCACCGCGAAACGGTGGCGTGGCTGAACCGCTCACCGTAGCCACCGTCGACGGATGCCATGCGCCGGAGTAACCCCTCCTGGGACAACCCCACCCTGCCGTTTTCGTCCGCGTAGGATTCGCGGTACGCACGCATGAGGAATCCGACCTGGGCGTGCCTGGCTCTTTGGAATTCGCGATCTGTAACCACGATGTGCGAACAGCCTCAAATATCGTGCGTAAGGCAACCTGTTTCGACCCGGGGAACTATCTATCCGCGTAATGCGGTTGGTCAGCTTAATATTGCTCGCATGGTTAGGCATGCAGCGTCTTCGTGGTTCGTCATTATACTTGCAGTGAACGTGCGTTGTGAGTCCGGCGGGCGGCAGAGGCACAACCGCGTGCGCGTACGGAATCGACCCCGCCTGGATGGCATCGTCGCCGGTGTTTTCCCACACCAGCCAGGTGACGACTAGGGCCGCTGACACGGACGCGGCGCAGACCTCCGTTGCGGTGGTGAGCCAGACAGTCCCGCTCGACTCGGCGGCAAACCGCGACCATCGCCCGGGACGACAACGTAACCCGACCCCGCCACCACCGGTCATTGATTGTGCCGCTGCGGATATTCAGTCATCCCCTGTCGGGGCAATTCCGTTCCGATTTTTCTGACCTCCGATCTGTGGGCGGTGAGACCCACCCGGGCATGATCGCCGTCGGAACGGCTCACCGTGAGAACTGCGTCGTCTGCACACGCCTTGCATCACATGTGGCGAGACACCGCAAGTGTCATGCACAGCGAGATGGCCCTGCGGTCGGGCGACCCGCGGGCGCCAGGCCGGAACCGGTTGGCGGTCGCCCGTATTGGCGCACCAGAATGCACGCCATTTGCACAATCCTGGCAACCGCGATTCCGCGTCAAATGCGGTGATTGTCAGAGAAAACGGGTGCAAACCTCTGTTTGAAGTGTCCGCAAGTACCCCCGGCTCGCGGACACCGCAAGCACAAGTTCGTCCCTGAGTGGCCTGTCATAGCCTGGATGGCGACAGCGTGCCAGCATCTTGGCGCTGTTTCGGCAGGTAGAACCCGGGCCGCCCGATCATCCTCGGATCCCAAGGCGATGGGCGATCCTTGTGGGCCTCCATACAGCGGATGCAGGCGCCATGTTCTGGACGAACAACTCAAAGAAACTCGGACTCATCGCCCGGTTGCGTGCCAACCTGCGGGTCTCGCTTGCCGCTGCGGCCGTCACTCTGGCGGTGATTGGGATCCTGGCCTGGACGTCGTCCGGGGCGCAGGCCGCATCGACGCAGAAACTGATCGGCAACGTTGACCAGGCAGAAGACGGCGTCATCTATCTGAACCACGGGTCCCATGGATTCGGCCAAGAATTCGCCACGGGCAGCGCCAGGGGCGGTTACCTACTGGACCACATCAAACCGCCCATCAAGAAGAGCCGCGACGGCCGCTGGGTCAAGATAACCGGCACCATCCGCAGGGTGAACGAGGACGGCGGCCCTGGAGAAATCGTTCACACGGTGGAAGACGCCGACGCGTATTACAACCACAACGACTTCACCTTCGTCTCGCGGGAAACCCAGGTATTGATGCCCAACACACGCTATATGTTTGTAATCACCTGCGACAGCGGCTGCGAAGGCGACAACTTTCTGAAGTTCACCAAGACCAGCGCGGACGGCAAGGACGCTGACAGCAGAGACGATTGGTCGCTGGCGGAGCGGGCCGTGCATGACTGGTACGACTGGCTGCCAACGGACGATTACCCCTATTCCCTGATGTTCGACCTGCAGGGAAGGCTGGCGAACGCCGCGTACATAGCTGACGACGGGGTCCAGATCATCTCCGAACCCATCGCCTCCTCAGATGGGTACGGAGATGGCCCCACCGAAATCGTGATCACCACGACTCGGCCCGATCACCCGTCCCGGAATTACGCCGTCAGGGTCGCCCAGAATCTCGTCCCGGACATCACCGAGATACGATTGACCAGCGATCCGGGCGCCGACGGGACCTACGCCACCGGCGATGTCATCAACGTCGCGGCAACCTTCAATGCCCCGGTGGCGGTAGACACCACCAACGGCGTCCCCTATGTGGGCATCTCGGTGGGAGACAATCTCCGGAACGCCTCCTATACCTCCATCGACGCCACCGGTAAGGTACTGACATTCTCCTACACGGTTGTGGAGGACGACAGCGATCAGGACGGCATCTCCATCGCCGCCGATGCGTTGACGCTGGACGGCGGGTCCATCACGGCCCAAGTGGGCGGTGCAGATGCTGTCCTCGACCATTCCGCCCTGACCAGCCAGGCCGGCCACATCGTCAACAAGGTTCCGAAGATCGTGACCGGAGGTGTGATGATTACATCGACGCCATTGGCTGCGAGCGACACCTACGGCAAGGGCGAGACCATCGCGTTCACCGTGACCTTCGATTCCAACGTGGTGGTGGACACCACGGACGGGATACCCACCCTGTCCATGGACTTCTGGCATCGAGGCGGCAACCTCGAGATCAAGGAGCTTACCTTTGTCCGCGGTTCCGGCGGCAGGTCTCTGGAGTTTGAATACGTGGTGCGGCCGGCGGACCGGGACAACTCCGGCCTCGTCGTCAAGCAGAATCAGCTGCGACTCACCGGGGGCAGCATCCAACACGCCACCACGGGGCGCGATGCCGTTCTCGACCACCCCCGCCCTGTCTATGGAGGGGACCACAAGGTGGATGGCCGGCTGACGCCGCCGCGCGCGCAACTGAGCAGCCTGTCGTTGACCAACGCCACGCTGTCGCCTGCTTTCGACCCAGCGACCGCCGAATACACTGCCATGGTGGCCCCGGGCGTCACCGAGACCACGGCCACTGCCACGGTGCAGGCGGGCTATACCGCCAGCATCGAGCCGGCCGACGCCGATTCCAGCGCCTCCGGACACCAGGTGGCCGTCAGCGACGGCGCGGCCATCACCATAACCGTCGCGGCGACCGGCAAACTTCCCATCGAGTACACCGTGACCATAATGGTCGGTACGATGGTGGACAGCGTCGCCGTCACCAGCGCCCCCGGCGCCGACGGCACCTACGCCACCGGAGACGTGATCAGCGTCGCGGTGACCTTCAATGCCCCGGTGACGGTGGACACGACGGACGGCACTCCCTACGTGGCCGTCTCGGTGGGAGACAATCTCCGGAACGCCGCCTACGCCTCCATCGACGCCACCGGCAAGGTGCTGACCTTCTCCTACACGGTTGTGGAGGACGACAGCGACCAGGACGGCATATCCATCGCCGCCGATGCGTTGACACTGGACGGCGGGTCCATCACGGCCCAGGTGGGAGGCGCCGATGCCGGCCTGGACCACGACGCCCTGGCCAGCCAGGCGGGCCACATCGTCAACAAGGTGCCCAGTATCGTGGCCAACGGGGTGGCCGTGATCTCGTCCCCGCTGGCGACTGCCGACACCTACGGGGAAGGCGAAACCATCACGTTCACCGTGACCTTCGAATCCAAAGTGGTGGTGGACACCACGGACGGCATCCCGACCCTGGAGATGGACCTCTGGCATCCCGGCGCTACTCTGGAGACCAAAGAACTGTCCTACGTTGGGGGTTCCGGGAGCAGCACGCTGGAGTTTCAATATGTGGTCCAGGCCGGCGACCGGGACAACACCGGCATCGCGGTGGAGGGCAACCGCCTGAGACTCAACGGGGGGAGCATCAAACACGAGACCACGGGGCGGGACGCGAACCTCAACCACGCCAAACCCGAAAGGATCGGGCACAAGGTGGACAGCAGGCTGGATCCTCCCAGGGCCGAACTCAACACACTGTCTTTGACCGACGTCACGCTGTCGCCGGCCTTCGACCCAGCGACCACCGAATACACTGCCGTGGTGGCCCCGGGCGTCACCGAGACCACGGCCACTGCCACGGTGCAGGCGGGCTATACCGCCAGCATCGAGCCGCCCGACGCCGATTCCGGCGCCTCCGGACACCAGGTGGCCGTCAGTGACGGCGCCGTTATCACCATCACCGCATCCGGGACGGCCAAGATCTCCACCGAGTACACGGTAACCCTGGAGATGGGCATGGTCATGGTGCAGAGTGTCGCCGTTTCCAGCGACCCCGGCGATGACGGCACTTACGCCACCGGCGACGTGATCAGCGTCGCGTTGACCGTCAACCAGCCGGTGACGGTGGACACGACGGACGGCACTCCCTACGTGGCCGTCTCGGTGGGCGACAACAGCCGGAACGCAACCTACGCCTCCATCGACGCGACCGACAAGGTACTGACATTCTCCTACACGGTTGTGGAGGACGACAGCGACCAGGACGGCATCTCCATCGCGGCAAACGCCCTGTCGCTGGACGGCGGGTCCATCACGGGTCAGGCCAGCGGCGCGGATGCCGTCCTGGACCACGACGCCCTGACCAGCCAGGCGGGCCACATCGTCAACAAGGTGCCCAGTATCGTGGCCAACGGGGTGGCCGTGATCTCGTCCCCGCTGGCGGCCGCCGACACCTACGGGGAAGGCGAAACCATCGCGTTCACCGTCACCTTCGATTCCAGCGTGGTAGTGGACACGACCGACGGGATACCAACCCTGTCCATGGAGTTCTGGCATCCAGGCCGCAATCGGGAGATCAAGGAGCTGGGCTTTGTTCGCGGTTCCGGCAGCACGACCCTGGAGTTCGAGTACGTAGTCCAGCAGGGGGACCGGGACAACTCCGGCCTCGTCGTCAAGCAGAATCAGCTGCGACTCAACGGGGGCAGCATCCAACACGCCACCACGGGGCGCGATGCCGTTCTCGACCACCCCCGCCCTGTCTATGGAGGGGACCACAAGGTGGATGGTCGGCTGACGCCGCCGCGCGCGCAACTGAGCAGCCTGTCCCTGAGCGACGCCACGCTATCGCCTGCATTCGCTCCCGCGACCACCGAGTACACGGCAGAGGTCGGGCCGGCCGTCACGCAGACCACCGTCACTGCCACAGTGCTGGTGGGGCACATCGGCAGCATCGAGCCAGCCGACTCCGATGGCAACACCGCCGGCCACCAGGTATCGCTGGCGACGGAGTCGGCCACAATCGAAATCCAGGTGATGCGGGCCGGACGGCTCACCGTCACCTACACGGTCGCGGTGAGCAGGACGATGGAGCCTCCTTCCAAGCCCACGAACCTCACGGCAACGTCGGGGGATGAGACGGCCACGTTGGCGTGGGTGACGCCGCCGGCATTCCCGGCGGTATCCGGCCACGAGTACCGTTACAAGTCATCGTCTGATGCCGATTATCCCGAAGCCTGGACCGCGATTGCCGACAGCGCGGTCGGTGAGGACAACGAAGATGGTTTCACGGTCGAAAGCCTTGCCAACGGAGTGGCCCACTTCTTCCAGGTGAGGGCGGTCAATTCGGAGGGCGCCAGCGAACCGTCGGACGAGGCGGCCGTCCTGGTGGGCGAGGGTCTGGGCATCTGCGACCGGACGCGAACAGTGCAGGTTGCCATCCTCGAGGAATTGGCAGAGATCCAAGCATTGACAGAGATCCAGGACTGCTCGGACGTTACGTCAGCGGACCTGTCCACCATACTCGATCTCTACGTGCAGACTGTGGAATCGGAACTGAAGGTGGACGACTTCACCGGCCTGACGGCCATGACCGCTTTGGACCTCACGTCCCCGTACCGTCTCACCAGCTTGCCCAGCCGGATTCTTGCGGGACTGCCGGAACTCACTCGCTTGACAATAGAGGGCGTCGACGGCGAATTGCCGGAGGATATATTCGCGCCCGTGCCCACGCTGACCTCGCTTTACCTGGTTGCAAACCGGTTCACCGCA
This sequence comes from SAR202 cluster bacterium bin87, assembly GCA_002238825.1. Classification (GTDB taxonomy): domain Bacteria; phylum Chloroflexota; class Dehalococcoidia; order Lucifugimonadales; family UBA3495; genus Bin87. Next base: position 122,945 of record MPNC01000002.1, read on the forward strand.
CTGCCGGAGGACCTGTTCAGCGGCCTGTCATCGTTGTCACATCTTGAACTGGGCGCAAACGGACTGACCGATTTGCCCGAGAATGTGTTTGATGGTCTGACCAGCCTGACGAGCCTTTGGCTGGAGATCAACGAACTCACCGAACTCCCGGGCGGGGTCTTTGACGGCCTCTCGGCTTTGACGCGCCTGCACCTGGACCGCAACCAACTGACCTCACTCCCGGTCGGTGTTATTGACGATCTGACGGCCCTGGAAAGTCTGACCCTTCACCAGAACCAGCTTAACGAACTGCCCGATGGAATGTTCGCCAACCTGAGCAGTCCGCTGACCCAACTTAACCTGCGCAACAATGCAACGAACCCGATCCTGCTGCCGGTGGGCCTGGAATCCGTGGGCACTCTACAGTTCAGGGCCGTTGCTCCAAAGGGTGCGCCTTTCAATATGTGGCTGCCCCTGACTGTAACTGACGGCAGCATCTCCAGCGGCGCCACCGGCGTCACCATCCTTGCCGGGGAAGTGGCCAGCGCCATCGTGACGGTGGAGCCCGCCAGCGAGGCAAGCAACCCCACGGTGGCCATCACCAAGGTGCCCGGGACGCCCAACGAGCATGACGGCTACCGGCTGTCGTTATCCTCACCGACGCCGCTGCAACTCGAGGATCACCGTCCCCGCATCGAGAGCATTGCGCTCGGCAGCGACCCCGTCAGCGACGACACCTACGTGGCCGGCGACGCCATCGAGGTCCTGGTCACTTTCGACAGGGCGGTGCAGGTGGATACCACCCTGGGCACGCCACACGTGGCTCTCACCATCGGGACCGCGACGCGCAACGCCGAGTATGTAAGCGCGGACGCCGCCGGCAAGGCGCTGACCTTCTCCTACACCGTGGTTCTCGACGACGACGACTCGAACGGCGTGTCCATCGCGGCCGACGCCCTTGCCCTGAACGGGGGTTCCATCACGAACCGCACGACCGGCGACGACGCCCTGCTGACGCACCAGGCGTTGGCCGACCAGAGCGGACACCTGGTTCACAACAGCCAGGAGCGCGCCACGCTCACCGCCCTGTCAATGGCCGGCATCACGCTGACGCCCGCGTTCACGTCCGATGTTGTGGACTACACGGCCACGGTCGGGCGGGACACCACGGAAACAACCGTGAGCGTGGCGGCGGAAGCCGGCGCCACCGCCAGCATCCTGCCGGCCGATGCCGACACTGCCACCGACGGGCACCAGGTTTCCCTGTCCCGCGGGGCCAATGAGATCACGATAACGGTGCGCAAGAGGGGTTTGAGGACGCAGACCTACACGGTCACCATCGACCGCATTTGGGCTGAGGTCACCAGCGTCGCGTTCACCAGCGACGCCGGCGCCGACAACATATATGTTACCGACGACGTCATCGAGGTCTCAGTTACCTTCGGGGCGCCCGTTGTGGTGGATACAACCGACGGAACGCCGTACATCGAAGTGCTGATCGGAAACTTCTATAAGCAGGCAACTTATTCGGGGATTGACTCTTCCAACCGCATCCTCACTTTCACCTATACCGTGACCGCCGCGGACAATGATCAGGGAGGCATTGAGATTGACGCCAACTCCCTGACGCTGGACGGCGGGACCATCAAGCCGCAGGGCACGGATTTTGACGCTGACCTGGCCCACGATGCGGTGGACCAAGACCCCAAGCACCTGGTCAATGAGATCCCGCTGCTGATAGGGTTCGGCGCCGTATCTCTGGTTTCCAACCCCCGGGCAACCCAATACACCTACGGTCGAAGCGAGGCCATCACCTTCAGGTTCGCCTACAGCACGAAAGTGACGGTGGACACCACCGGCGGCATCCCCCACCTGCTGGTCTCGGTGGGCAATTCCGACAACACGCCAAGGAACCGGCAGTTCAACTACGCGCGGGGGTCGGGCACCCGAACATTGGAGTTCGAGTATCTGGTGCAAGCCGATGACCGGGACAGCAATGGCATTGAGCTGGGCGAAGGTCGGCTGCGACTGAATGGTGGCGCCATTAGGCACGCCTCCACCGGTCAGGCGGCCAGCCTCTCTTACCAGGTGCCAGGGTCCATCACAACTTTCGGCGCGCACAAGGTTGATGGGAGCCTCGAAAATCAAACGATCCGGGCGTGCGAAGCCGAGGTAATCGATCGCAAGGCGCGCCTGGACATCTGCTGGGACCTGGGGCGGGCTGTGCCCACCGATGCGGACGTGGTCATCGAAGCGTCCAGCCGGTACCTGTGGGAATGGACAGTCGATTTCGACCTGCCGGTCCAGGAACCTGCCCCCGTATGGAAGGCAATTGCGCGCGGGGACGACTACGTCGCGTGCGGCGAAATGGACACCTCCTGCATCAAGTTTTCGGACGCCGACATCTTCCGGGGCGCGCCTTTAACCTATGACCTGCGCATCCGCCGGGGTGATACCGTGCTCGCCAGATCGCCACGGCTCAGGACCCAGGCTCCAAACTGGGATGACTCCTCGTTGAACGCGGAACTGTACAGCGTCCTCCTGCCGGACAAGCTGGAGTCATACCCCGACCAGGTGGCCACTGGCCCGTTCCGCACGGACCTGGAGCTAACCGACCCTGAGGTGTCGGGGGTGATGGTGGAGGCAGTGAAGGACCTGGAGCTCTCCGATTTCGAGGTGACCAACGGCGTCGCTACGGCCATCCAGGTATCCTCCGGCGGCGTGTACGTGATCACCGTCGAACCTACGACACTGGGCCAGTCGGTGACCATCAGCCTGCCCGCGAACCGGGTGACCGGTGTGGGCCAGGGCCTGACGGCCGACGGGGAGAACAACTACACCAGGGGCAATACCGCTTCCAACACCTTTACCGTGGAGACCAGGGAGCCCTGACGGGGTCAGGAAGGTGGTCAAACGGACGATTGGCGTCATTCTCTCCGGAACCTGCCTCCTGTTTTCCCGCATCGAACAGCCTGGCCCGCCCGATTCTGGCACAACTTCAATGAGGGGTTGTCCGCAGCTGTATCGGAGGTTGGTCAACATGCGGACAATGCCCTGTCAAGACGGTCCGTTTTCGCGTTCGGCATTCTCAATCCGCGTTTGCGCGCCCTAAAATATGCAGCGGCGGCATCGCCGACGTCGGGCTCGCAGATACGCAGGACCGCAGATATAAGCATCAAGCCCCCTAAATTAGGGGCGAGTTTGGAGATAAGCAAATGTTGCAAGGGAACACTCAATAACCAGTTGACGGCGGATATTTCCGGATAGGCGGGGTCGTTTCCCGCAGCCGTACCGAGCGGAGCCGTGGTTGTTGGCCGCGAGCGTGTTGTACCGCTCCCGGCGACCATTCGTTCAACCTGCGCACTTTGACGCCGGCGAGGCGTGAACCGGGCACGCATGGTTCGAGTCAACGCGGCATCTAGTATCCCAACGGAGCCTGACCGGCTACGCCTGCAGTTCCGACGTGCGTGCAACCCCTTTCCGTGATGGATCAACACGATCGCCCGGGACAAATACATCGCCCACGCTAACCGTGCGATCCCCGCACAAGGTGATTGCAGCGCTGCCAATATCAAAGGACATGGAGGGAATTAGTACACAACAACCTCGCATCGCATAAACATCAACCGTTTCCACGGAGACCATAACCAACCCAGCGGTTGCAGCGCTCATAACTGCTCCAGCCGGCCCTGAGGGAATTAACCGTGATCACCAGCACGATAAGCAAGATAACCTTTGCCAACAAAACACTGATTTTTTCAATCGCAATCCTTTTTGCCGCTCTTCTGCTCGTAATCGGCAGCCACGACACGGTCCGAGCCGGTTCGTTCGCACCCTTCAGGGGTTTCGACCTGCACAGCGACCACAACACTCCCGAGGGTGTGTGGTCCGATGGTTCCACCATGTGGGTCCTGTCCGACAACGGGAGTTCGAGCAAGCTGATGGCCTACGGTCTGGCGACCGGTTCCCGCCTGTCCGCGAAGGACATCACGCTGGCCAGTTACAACGCCAAGCCCCAGGGCATCTGGTCCGACGGCACCATCATGTGGGTCGTAGACTGGGACGACGAGAAACTCTACGCCTACAACCTGGATGCCGGCACGCGCATGTCGGACCACGACATCGATCTGGACCACCACAATACGGCTCCCCGGGGTATTTTGGGCGGCGCCTCCGTCATTTTTGTGGTCGATGTTTCCGATGATTACGTTTACGCCTACAACCGGGCCAACGGCGAACGCTGGCACTTCATGGAATTCCACCTGCACAGTGGCAACGATGAGGCCTGGGGCATTTTGTGGCAGGACGGATCGTATTGGGTGAGTGACTTCGACGATCAGATGCTGTACCGCTACACGGATCTGGGGTCCGGCCAGTGGGCATCGAGCCCGGCTTTGCGTCTGCCGTTGGAGAACGCCGACGCCAGGGGGATCTGGACGGATGGCGAGGCCATTTGGATCGTTGACGATAACGACTCTCACGTTTACGCCACGCTGCAAAAGGGTTTCAGGCATCCCGATGAAGACGTCAGCATCAGGGATGTGTCCACCGCCACCGGCATCTGGGCAGATGGCGAAACCCTGTGGGTCGCGGATTCCGGTGCGGGCACTTTCGGCCAACTCCAGGGGTACGATTTGAGCGACGGTTCCCGCGACCCGTACGAAATCATCGAGCTGACCGCGACCAACGATGCCCCCGTGGCCATGTGGTCGAACGAGGAGTTCATGTGGGTGGCCGACGATGACAATCGTACCCTGCACGCCTACGCGCTGGACGGCACGGCCGACTACAGCCCAACAGATACCAAGGTGTTGCCGACCGCGAATTCCGACCCCACCGGCATCTGGTCTGACGGCAACCTTATCTGGGTCGCCGACTCTGCGGACGACAAGCTGTACGCCTACGAGCTGGGTCAGATGGCACGCCGGTCCGGCCGGGACATCACCCTGGATCCCGGCAACCAGGATCCGGGCAACATCTGGTCCGATGGCAAAAACATCTGGGTTTTTGATTCGGCGGACCAGCACGCATACGTTTACGGCCTGCGCTCGGGAAACCGGAAACCGGCTAAGGAATTCCGACCGGTTCCGGCCAACAGCGACTTCAGCGGCGGGCTGACCGGCCATGGGCTGCGCTTCTGGGTGGTGGACACCGCGGACGAAAAACTCTTCGCCTACGGCAAGCAGAACACGAAACCCGAATTTGTCGAATCGACGACGCGGTTCACGTTCCTTCACAGCCTGGCCGGCGGCAGTCTCGTCGGGCTCGCGCCCGAGGCGATCGACGTGGACGGAGATTCACTCACCTATTCCCTCAGCGGCGGTGGCGTACGGTTCCAGATCGATTCTGAGACCCGCGAGATTCGCACCAGAAACGACGCTACCTTCGATACCATCGGCGAGCGGATTTCGTTGACCCTCTCCGTCACCGACGGCAAGGGCGCACTGGACGACCATGATAACAGCGTCGATGCATCGATCATTATCCCGGTGACGGTGGTTGCCAACTACGAACCCGAGTTCGCCACCGCCGACGGCGCGATCTTTGCCGTCGCCGAGGGTGCCGCGGACACCGTCGTCATCGCAGACCTGGACGTATCAAACCTGGACAGCGACCCACTGACTATCGCCATCAGGAATCAGAACAGGTACCCCTTCGAGTTGATCGATGGGCAGATCAGCCTCAAGCAGGGCGAGACGCTGGACTACGAAAGCGCTTCCAACTATGAACTGAGGATACGGGTGCGCGACGGCAGGGATGAATTGGGCGCTGCGGATGAAGCCTGGGACGATGAAATAACCGTCACGGTGTCGGTCACCAACGTGGACGAAGCCGGCGAGGTGTCGGTCAGTTCCAACAATCCCCAGGTGGACACTGACGTCTGGGTTTCGCTGTCCGACCCCGACGGATCTGTCGCCAACCTCAGATGGCAATGGCAGAGGGCCGACTCCCCCGATGCCACCACCTGGACAGATATCCCCGGGACCATCTCGGCTCGCTACATTCCGGTTTCCGACGACGCCGGAAAGTTCCTGCGCGCCCAGGCGTCCTACGACGACGGCCAGGGTACCGGCAAAACGGCCCACGACACCGCCAGCAACGCGGTGCTGGCCGCCCCTCCCACCAATCAGCCGCCGGCTTTTGACGATGGAGCGTCGGCCAGTCGCTCGGTTGCGGAGAGCGCGGAAGGCGGCGACGCCATCGGCACAGCCATCGGCGCCACGGACCCGGACACCGGCGACACCCTGACCTACGGCCTGACCGGCAGGGACGCCAACCAGTTCACCATCGACGCAACGACCGGACAGATCTCGCTGGCCGCGTCCGCATCGCTGAACCATGAGACCAGTCCTTCGCACAGCGTCCGAGTTCGGGTGCGTGACAGCAAGGACCCGCACGGCACGGCCGACGCCGAGTGGGACGCCAGCATCGCGCTGACCATCACCGTGACCGATGTGGACGAGGCCGGTGTCCTCGGGTTCACAACCGAAAATCCGCAGGTTGACCAGGAACTGGGCGCCTTCCTCACCGACCCCGACGGCTCCATCAGCAATCTCATTTGGCAATGGCAGAGAGCCGATACCGCCGATGCCACCACCTGGACGGACATCAGCGGCGCAACCTCGGGAGACTACACTCCGGTGTCCGACGACGAGGGCAAGTTCCTGCGGGCGAATGCGGCCTATGATGACCGCAATGGCCAGGGCAAATCCGTAAACGAGGTGGTGACCAACGCCGTGCAGCCGAAGCCGGCCAATCAGCCGCCGGCATTCGACGAGGGCGCCAGCACAACCCGCTCCATCAGCGAGGACTCCCTGACCGGAGACCCAGTTGGGGCGGCGGTGAGCGCGTCGGACCCGGAGGGTGACGGTTTAACCTACTCCATGGGCAGCGGCACGGACTCTGATCACTTCGACGTCGACCCCGCAACCGGGCAGCTGAGCGTTGCGCCCGGAGCCTCTCTGGACTTCGAGGGCAAGCCGTCCCTGGAGGTTGCGGTGCAGGTGGCGGACGGGAAGGACGTCAGCCACAACCCCGACACCGCGGTTGATGCAACCATCACGGTGACCGTCAATCTGGTCAACGCCGATGAACCGGGCAAAATCGCCCTGTCGTCAACCGATGCGGAGGAAGCGGTTGCCCTGACGGCATCCGTAACCGATCCGGACGGCGGTGTCGCCTCCATCACGTGGCAGTGGGCCAAGTCTGAGGACGGCGCCACCGGCTGGGCAGACATATCCGATGCGGCCACGGATACCTACACTCCGGCCGCCGTCGACGCCGGCGCGCATCTTCGAGCGACCGCGCAGTACACCGACGCAGAGGGAGCGGCCAAACGGGCATCCTCCTCCGCCACCAACCCGGTGGTCGGCGTCGATAACGAGCCACCCCGGTTCCTGGAGGGCGAAGGCGCCGAACGCTCCATCGCCGAAAACGCGCTTGCCAGCGCCGCGGTCGGGGTGCCAATTGCCGCGTCCGACCCCGAGGGTGACTCGCCGACCTACTCGTTGGCCAGCGGCGGCGATTCTGACCAGTTCACTGTTTCAACAAGTTCCGGTCAACTTTCGGTGGCTACGGGCGCCGCCCTGGACTACGAGAGCAAGTCGGTCCTGGAAATAACGTTGCAGGTTTCCGACGAAAAGGATGCCGACGACAACCAGGATGCGGCTGTCGATGACACCATCACCGTGACCATCAACCTCACCAACATTGACGAACCTGGAGAAGTGAACCTGTCGTCCGCGCGACCGGAGGTCGGTAAGTCTCTCATCGCATCACTCACCGACCCCGACGGCAGTCTGACCAACGCCACCTGGCTCTGGGAAAAGTCTGGAGACGGAGTCGGAGATTGGGAAAGCGTCAACGGCGGAGCAACCGATACCTACACCCCGGTTTTGGAGGACCAGGACATGTACCTGCGGGCGACCGTCCGCTACACGGACGGCCAGGGCACTGGCAAGAGCGCCGCAAAGACGTCCGGCAACCGGGTTCAAGCCCCGCAGCAGGTCTCAGTCAACCCGGCCCAGGCCGCCCTCAGTTTCTACGAGCAGTGCCGGAGCGATGCCCGTCGAGACCTCGCGGCGCGATGCGGGATGAACGAATTCGCCGCTTTCCGGGTCGAACTGGACGGCAGCTATACCATCGACTGGAGCGATTGGGACCGCCAACATCCCAACGTGACGGGCTACACCATCGTCCTGGGCAATATGGTTTACCGGGCATACTTCCAGGACAACTCCCAACTGACGCACAGCGACACTGAGAACGTTTACGAACACTGTGAGTTCGTGAACGGACGGTGGGATTGCCGGGGTCGCCTGAACAGCGTCTACGATGAAGATATGAGCGGCGAGCCGACTGAAAGTGGCGTTGTCGCTGCCGGGACCGACCAAACGCAGTGGACCTCTGCCCTCGACAAGCCGGGCCTGTGGGTGTCCGAGCACACGTTCCATCGATGGTCCGGAGATGCTACCGACCCCGCCAACGAGCCGACTCCGGTTACATACGTGACCAAAAAGTTCGAGATGGACTTGTACCGCTTCATTGCGCACGGAGTTCCCGGAGGCTACGGCACCGTATTGATCGACGGAACCAACGGTTTCTTCGAGGTTAGGGAGTAGAAGACGAAACCGCCGCGCTCGATCCTCCGATCCTCCGGTGGTGAGGGCACTCTGTGACCAGCCCCGCTGATCTCGTCCGTCACCGGGGCTGCCTCCCTTCAAATATCCGCTTCACGCACCTGGCACACTGACACACAGTCCCGTTCCGCCGGGATCGACGCTCTGCCTACCTGCCCCTTTCAACTCTCATGCCTCGTCTGACCAACCTCACCCGTCCCTTGGGCGGATTCGTGCGTAGCAGGGTGTGTAACCAATGGGTTCAGGCGGATTGGCTGCATAGCCACCCGGTACGCCGGCGGCGGACAAATCCGGGAGTGTGTCGAGCGCGTAAGGGGCGGCGGCACACCGCAGGGCCGGGACTCAACAATGTCTGTGACCGGTTAGTTCCCGTACAAATGGGGCTGTGCCGTCTGGGCGAATGACTGCGTTCGGGCATGGGTAAACTTGCGTTCTGTGGGCGAGAATAAATTTACCCTTGGCTTGGCCGAGGCTCCGATTCCGTGGCAGAGTAACCGTGTCATTGATCTCGTATGATGTACCGCGTCCTGCTGGGACGGACTGAGGGCAGATTTCCGTCCTGGTGTCCGGCCTTGTGCTCTGGCTTTTTTCTGCCCGGCGACGATCCTCACTCTGGTGGTGTTGCGCTGCCATTCGGCGAACACCAGCGACATCTGGAGTTGGGCCTTCGCGGCCGCGCTGCCGTCGGATGTGTCGATGGGATCGCGCAGGCACTTGATGTAGATGCCCAGGCATCTGTCGGTCAGAGACCGGATGCGGCGCAAGTTGCAGACCAGGCGGGGTCGGCACGCTACGCGTTGCGCATCTAGACCGTGGAGCGGGTTTTGGCCAGATCAAGCGGGGTCGGGACTTCCGGCAGTTCCTGTTGCGGGGTTTGGAGAGGGTCCAGGAGGAATGGTCCTTGATCTGCACCACCCACAACCTGCTCAAACTGTTCTGCTACTGCCGTATGTCGGTCAGTCCGCCGTCGCCCATCTCCCAAACGGTGTGGACCCTGGTCAAAACATACTCCCAATCAGCAGCGAAACCTAATCGTCAGACGGACTGCTAGCCGCAACTTGGCGTACCTTGATCACCTCCGCCATATCGCAAAACATCCCAATTCAACATCCTGCTAGAGATCTCGACCACCGCAACCATGGCGGCAAGGCCGGTTTCCCCCGCGACTATGCTCTGCTGGCGTTTCTGTGATTCACCGACACTTAAAACGTCATATCGCTGTTCGCAACTGTCGCTGAATACCGCGACTGCGCAGGCGCCATTCGCATTTTACCCGAGCGCCTGCGCAGGTCGGCATTAGCCACGTTATCGCTGCGTCCCAGATACCGAGTTGAAGGAAGCCACGCCGGCAACCGTTACCGTGTGACTATCGTGCGCAGAGCCTCCCGATTTTGGCGTGAAGACGTAACGGTCCACTTCCACGTCTTTGAGGGCGTAAGTTACCGCTGTGGGTTCCGTCTCAGGATCTCCATTCCACCGGAAGAGCGTTTGCTCGCCCGATACAGATCCCAGCGTTTCCAGGGCGGAACTCCACTGGGTCCGCTTGAGGTTCGTCGACAACGTGCGCGTTTCCGTTGGCTCCCCGGAACCGTCCACATGATGGACGTGGACCACCGGATCCTGACAATTCCAAAGCCCGTCGGATGACTCGCAACTTTCGTACTTGTTATCCAACCGGGAGATGCTGGCCCCGCCGTTGCGCCTGTGATAAGTCCGGTACACGAACTGCTCCAGGCTAACCGAATAAGCGTTAACGCCAGGATGCTCGGATGCCCAGTCGCTCCAGTCGATGGTGTAGCTGCCATTCAGTTCCACCCGGTAGTCGGCGAAATCACCGGCGCCGCAATGGGACACCAGGAACGCCGACAAGTCGCTGTTGCAACTGGCCAAAAGGGTTTCCGAGGAACCGCGCCGGTCGATCGCTATCACGTACTCTGTGGACGCATCGCCGTTGTCATCGGAGACGGTAATGTTGATCTCGTTCTCGCCTTCCGACAGGTCGACCTGGTGCCCCTGCTTAGTGTCGCTGCTGTCGACGGGTGAAATCGCAACCGTCACCCCTGACTCAGCTGAGGCGACCGTTTTCACCTTGATTTGGGAGGTCGAGTTGGGCACGCTGAGGGTGTATTCCAGCGTGGCGCCGTTCAACGAGAACGGGATCCTGTTGAATCTGAGCGACTTCAGGGTCGTGTCGACGCCGGCGAGCGTTTGCACTGTGTTGGAGGACACCTTCGAAGCTGATTTGCCCGAACCCTCGCCGTCGGTATAGGACGCCGTGGCCCGCAGGAACATTCCACCGTCGTCCGACACCGGCGTGTAGGTGCTGGAAGTGGCGCCCGTAATATCCGTCCATCCGCTTTCCTCGATGGCAGCGCGGGCCCATTGCCAAGTGATGCCAATCAGGCTTCCGTCCGGGTCGGTCAGGGTGGCCGTGAGCGCTTGGCCCTCCGATGGCTCCGTGGATGACAGGTCCACCAGTCCCTCCTCGTCCACGTTGAGCAGGTTGATCGTAACCGTGATGGAGTCGTCAACGGATCTATCGTAGTTGTGGTGGGCGTCCTTGAGGTCGGATACCCGCAACACCACCTCGAGGGATGGCCGGGTTTCGTAGTCCAGAACGGCCCCGTCCACCACCAACAACCGTCCGTCGGTAGTGTCCAGCAGGAACTGGTTCGAGTCCGGCCCTGTGGCCAACGAGTAGGAGAGGAAGTTTCCTTCCGGGTCATTGGCCGCGACGGCGGCGCCCACCCAGGTTGCGGTGGTTGCATCCTCGCTCAGAGACCGGGTGGCGCTGTCTCCCTCATAGAATTCGGGCGGCGCGTTGGCGTCACGATCCAGCACCGGGCTGGCGGCGGTGTGTTCAGCCGTACGTCCAGCGCCCAGCACATCGTCGTAGGAGGCGACCGCCCGCAGGAACTTGCCGACATCGGCGCCGACAGGGGTGTACCTCGCGGTCGTGGCGTCGGCGATCTCGGCCCAGTTGTTCGACGGGTTGCTGTCGGCACGCTCCCACTGCCACATCAGGTTGGTCACCGATCCGTCAGGGTCGTCCAGACGCGCGGTCAGGGTATGGCCTTCCTTCGGAGACTCAGAATCCGTGGCGACGGTTCCCGGTTCCTCCGCGTTGGTTATCCTCACGGTCACGTTGATGAACGAGTCCCATGAGATTTCCGATTCCGCGTTGCCGCCGGTGTCCTTGCCGTCATGCACCCGCATTCGGAATTCGTAGGAGGCCTTGTCCTCGAAGTCCAATTCCACGTTCGCGCCCACGCTGATCTGACCGGTGGACGCGTCAACCTGGAAATAGCCCGCCTCCGCGCCGATGATACCGTAGGTCAGGGAGTCGCTCTCGGGATCGGTGGCGGTGATGGGGTCACCAACGTTGCTGCCTCCCGCCGCATCCTCGGCGACCGAACGGGACGCGGAGTAACCATCGTCGAAAGCTGGCGCCCGGTTGGTTGGCGGTTCAGCAAGGACGGGGTTGGCAGTGACGACGGTGGTGACCTGAAGGGTGTCGGAGTCGTGGTTATCCCAGTAGCTGGCCCGGAACCGCAGGTATTGCCCCACGTCGTCCGCCACTGGCGTGTACTCCAAAAGCTTGGTGTTGCGGTTTCTGTTGACGACGGCTTCCCAGGTCGTAGCGTTGGGATCGGCGCTCCGGCCCACCTGCCAGTTGATCTGCCGGCTGTTCCCGAAGTCAACGCCGTCCGGTTCCATAAGCGTGCCGGTTACAGCCTCGCCGACCACGGGCAGTGAGCTGCTCAAGGTGATTTCGCCCGCCTCCGCAACGTTGTTGACCTGTATTGTCACGTCGATCTGGTCGTCCCACGAAGTGTCCGCGTTGTCGTCCGGGTCCAGGTTGTCCGACACGCGGATGGTCAGGTCGTAGGTCGTCTTCCTCTCGTAGTCCAGGCTTTTTCCGGGCTGGAGCTTGATCGCCCCATCGGTGATGGCGAACGGGTTGCGCGGGCTCAAGCTCAGGTCGTAGATCAGCGGGTCGGCGTCCAGGTCCTCAACCCCGAGTTGGGCGATGACGTCGGCATTCGTGATGCCCTCGTTCACCGTGAACGTCGATCCGCTGGCGGTCGTGAACACGGGGTCAGCGTTGTGCAGCACCCGGACGTTGGCTATCAGCGTGTCGTCCACGCGGTTGTCGGTGTGATTGAGTCCCCGCTTGCCATCTTTGACGGTAATGGCGACGTGGAACTCGTCGCCTCCGCTGAACCTGGCGTGGTTGGCGGTATGCAGCGCGCCAGTGTGGGAGTCCACGGTGAAGTGATGCGAGTCCTGCCCGTCAACGGAGTAGGTCAGGGTGTCGCCGTCCAGGTCGGTGGCCTCGGGTGGCAGTCCAATCAGGCTGCCACCAGCGATTGAATGATGCACCTCGAAGTTGACGAAGGCGCTGCCGAACTCGGGTGGAGCGTTCACCTTGCGATACGCGAACAGCTTGTCCCGGTCGGTGTCCACCACCCAGATGATCCTCCGGTGGCCCGCCATGCCCCCGCTGTACTCGTCATTCGGCGGCGCCGGCCTGAATTCGACCTCTTCATTGCGACTTCCCGTCGCGAGATCGTAGGCATAAGCGTGCTTGTCCTTGGTGTCCAGGACCCAGAGGTTGCCGCCGTCGGACCAGATTTCCGTCGGGTCCTCATTGCCGGGATCCAGATCGAAATCCCTGCCGGCGTCCCGCAGCCCGTTGAGGAAATTGTAGGCATAGACTTTGAGGTCTTCGGAGTCGGCGATCCACATGGTGGCGCCGTCGGACCAGACGCCGATCGGGTCCTCGATGTCGGCAGTCAGGATTATTGGAAAATCCCGCGAGACGGGTTCTCCGGTGGCCAGGTCAAACACCTTCAGGGTTTGACTGGAAGAGCCGGTTACCCAGAGTTCCGTTCCATCCGACCAGATGGACACTGGGTCCAGCGAAGAATCATTGAGCGTGATGTCTTTGGAGGCGTCCCGCGACCCGTCGCCCGCGTTGTAAGCGCGCAGGGTCGGGTTGCCCGCGGAGCCCGCGTCCGCGACGTACATCGTGGTCCCGTCCGTCCAGATACCCCGGGGAGTATCCGCTTCGCTGATGTCGATATCGGACGCCGAGCGGCGGAACCCCTGGGCGTACATGGCATAGACATGCTTGTCATCGGCATCCACGATCCACATGGTCTCGCCCGAGAGTTTGCCCGCGATCCCCCGCGCATCCTTGTTCCCCAGCGGCAGGCGCAGGTTCTGAGATGGTGCGGGATGGAGCGGCCCAGCAACAAATAACCCCCCTGCAGATGGTTGTACGTACGCGTAGGCCATGTCGTCGTTGGCATCGGCTACCCAGAGAGTGTAGTCGGTGGTCCACATGCCCCAGGGATGGTCATTGTTGTCGGCAAGGTCGAACTCCCGGTTCCGCTGGCGCGCACCGTCGCTTTGTCGATACGCGTAAACCTTCTTGTCGTCCTTGTCCACGACTATGATGTTCCCGTACATGATCGATATTCCCCGGGGCGCGTCGTTGGCGCCGGCCAGGTTGATGTCACGGTTGGGCAGGCGTTGTCCGTCGCTGAGATGGTACGCATAGAGCTTCGTGTCGTCCCAGTCAGCGACGAACATGATGGAATCGCGCGCCACGATACCCTGCGGATCATCGTTGCCGCTGCCCAGCGCGATGTCTCGGTCCTCGAGGCGCGCGCCCGTGGCCAGGCTGTACGCATACAGCTTGTCGTCGTCTTCGGACACCACCCAGATGGTGGTGGTGTTGGACCAGGCGCCTTCAGGCTTGTCGTGACCCGCGGCGAGATCGAAACCTCGGTCCGGTTGGGGCACTGACCCGTAGGCCGTGCCGTGGCCGGCAAGCAGGAAGATGACGATGATCAGCGATGTGATTGTTATGGCGATGGTGATGCGATACGGTTTCGAGAATGGCTTTATGAACAGCATTGCAGTTCACTCCGTGTATGTGCGGCTCTCGAATATGCCGGAGCCGGATGGGTAAATGTTTATGGGTTTTCGGTGAACGAACGCGGTTATGGAATTGGTCAGAATGCATTTATGAGTTACCCAGGGACCGCTTCGTTATGTGCGCGTCCCACGTAACTCGCGTCGGCTGACCCCCGATGCCAAATCGCCGGTTGCGATGCAGGTCCCAAGATCGGTTTCGGCTTGGGACCTGCGGTATCCCACGGAAAGCCTCTTGTCGCTACTGGCGGTAGTCGAACCCGTTGCCTCCGTGCACCAACACTGCTCCCCTCTCGCCGGACACGCCCTGGGGTTGAAATTGGTAGAGATCCATTTCAAATTTTTCCACCCGGTAGGTCACCGGAGTCGGTTCGTTGTCGGGGTCGGTTGCGTCTCCGCTCCAGCGGTAGAAAGTCGGGTTCGACACCCAACGTCCCGGCGCTTCCAGCGCGGATGTCCACTCGGTCAGGTCCACTCCCTCGGCCAACACGCGGGTAGTGGAAGGCGTGCCATCCATGTGCTCCCAGATGTTGCTGTCCAGGGTGCCCTGGCAGTTCCACCGGTCGTCGACGAACTCACAACTCTGGTAGACATCGGCCAACTCGGCGGAGTTCTGCGAATCGCCGTCCAGGTAGTAGAACGCATAAACGAACTCGTTCAGACCGATGTCGTAGCCGGTGACGTCGGGGTGCGCAGCGTCCCATTCAGCCCAGTTGATGGTGTAACTGCCGTCCGCCGAAATACGGAAGGACGCGAACTCGTTCGTGCCGCAATCGACCACCAGGCCGGCCGCCTTGTCCTGGAGACAGGCTTCGTAGAAGTTCGGCAGGGTCGATGGCTCGCTGTTTTGGGACCCGACTGGGTCCTCAGTGTTGGTCAAACCAACCGAGCCGTCGTTGCCGCTCGCAGGCACCGGCTGGGATGTGGTGGCGCCGGCGCTCTTGCCGGGACCCTCGCCGTCCGTGTAATTCGCCTCCGCGCGCAGGTACATGCCTTCGTCGTCGGCATTCGGCGTATAGCTGCTCGCGGATGCGCCGGCGATGTCCTCCCAGTTGGTGGCGCCGTCCTCCGACCTGGACCATTGCCACACCGCGGCTGACAGGCTCCCGTCCGGGTCCGTCAGCGATGCCGTGATCTCGGACCCGACCTCCGGTTGGGTCGCATCGAGCCTCACGACGCCCGGTTCATCAACGTTGACCAGGTTGACAGTTACTGCAATGGTGTCGTCAATTACATCATCTGCGCTGTGGAAGGCATCCTTGTTGTCGGATACCTGCACCGTCAGAATGATGGAGGCATTGGCCTCATAGTCCAGCAGCTGCCCGGTGGTTACCATGATTTCGCCGGTGGCCGGTTCGATGGAGAACAGGTTGGAACCCGCTTGATCGGCGATGGAGTAGGTCAGGTCGTCCCCGTCGGGATCGGTGGCCGTTACCGCCGCGCCCACCGGCGCTCCGACGGACGCGCCTTCGCTCACAGAGCGGATCGCGGACGCGCCTTCGTCGAATTCCGGTGACCCGTTGAAGGCCTGCATCACCGCTGCGGTGGCTGCGCTGGCTGCCTGTTTGCCGGTCCCCGCACCGTCGTCGTAGGACACCTGAGCTCTCAGGTACTTGCCAACGTCGGTGGATACGGGAGTGTAATAATCCGAGTTCGCGCCGCTGATGGCGGTCCATGAGGTGTTGCAAGAAACGCTGTCGGCCCGCTGCCACTGCCAGGAGAGGTTGGAGACGTCGCCATCCGGGTCGGCCAACGTGGCGGATATTTCGACATTTTCCTCCGGCGTGGTCATGGTCAAATCCACGATGCCTTCTTCATCCACGTTGGTCACGTTCACCGTGACGGCGATGTACGCGTCCCACGCCGTGTCCGCATTGCCGTCCGCGTCCTTGCTGTCGCGAACCTGCACCGTGACGGAATATGAGCTCCTGGCCTCGTGGTCCAGAACCGTGTCGCTGCCCAGGGATATCTGGCCGGTGCTGGCGTCAATGCTGAACGAACCTGCGTCATCGCCAATCAGACCATAGGTCAGGGTGTCCCCGGTGTCGGAGTCTGATGCGGCGACCGCGGCCCCGATTGCTGCGCCGCCCGTCGCATCCTCAGCCACGTCTCGCGTCGCTGATGCTCCGTCGTCGAAGGTGGGCGCTGCGTTGGTTGCGACCGCGTTGGAAACCGCGTTTTCAGAGACCAAGCGGACGACCCGGTCGACGCTGCCGTCCTGGTGGTCCTTGTAGGTGGCGGTGAACCTCAGATAATGGTCGGCGTCGGCAGCGACTGGCGTGTACCCGAGCAAATGGGTTGTGGTGATCGCGCTGGTTAGCTCGGTCCACGGCCCTGAACTGGCATTGGCGCTTTTCTCCACCACCCATGCGACCTCGGTGACGCCGTACACGTAAATGCCGTCCGGGTCGCGAAGGCTCGCCACGATCTCCGTGCCCACATCGGGTTGGGCATGGTTCAGGGTGACATACCCGGGCTCATCGACGTTGTTCACCTTCACCGTGAAGTAGACCCAGTCATCAACCTCTTCGACGGGGGCGCCGTTGTCGTCCTTGCCGTCACTCACGAACACCACGAGCGGATAGTTATGGAAATACTCGTAGTCGAGCCATCCAGCGGGTTTGATTTTGAGCTGGTCACCGTCCATTTTGAACGGCTTGTTGTGAAGGCTGTAACCGTTGAACCTGACCCAGTAATCAAGCGGGTCACCATCCGGGTCCGAGGCTTCGATCCGGCCGATGACGGTTCCCCCCGGAACATTTTCGTCGATGGTGAATAGCGTCATGTTTGGTGTCGAGATCACGGGGTTCGAGTTTTCCAATACCTTGACGGTGATACCGATCACATCATCAGGACCGTAATCAACGCCGTCCAGGCGGCTCTTGCCGTCGGAAACCTGCACGATGAGCGAGTAGCTGTCGCCCTGCTGAAAGCCGGGCGACCCCGCTGCGGTGTATATCTTGCGCGTTTCCCGATCCATCGTGAACTTGCCGACATCCGAGCCACCGATGCCATAGGTCAGGCTGTCGCCGTCAGCATCCGTGGCGGCGGGGACGGTGCCCACATAGCTTTCGCCGGCGATGGTGTGATGAACCTGCAGTTCGGTGGTCGAAGTCTGGAAGGCAGCGGGCGCATTGGGCCGGCCGTAGGCGTACAGCAGGTCGTCGTCAGCGTCGGTCATCCAAAAGCGCAGACCGTGGCCGGTGAATCCGGGGCCGAGGCGATCGTTATACGGCGAGGGCCGGAATTCTGCTGATTGCTTGCGGTGAATTTGAACATGGCTGTAGTCCGAGTCGCTGTATTTGAGCTCGTACGCGTAAACGTGCGCGTCCGCGGTATCCAGCACCCACATGGTCTCGCCGTCCGACCATATCCCGCCGGCGTCCGTGTTTTCCGGGTCCAGTTTGATATCCCACTGGAATCGCTGGTCGAGGTAGGTCATGGAGTAGGCGTACAGCCTGGATGTGCCAGGGCGGGTGATCCACATGACGTCGCCATCCGACCAAATTCCCTGGGGATTGTTGAGCTCGGACCAGGTTTCGAACTGTTTGGCGGAATGGGTGTCCCCGCTATCGTCGCCCAATTCGTAGGCGAAGATTTTGTTAACATCGCCGTCGGAGACCCAAACGTGGGTGCCGTCTGACCAGATGCCCCGCGGGTCATCATTTGCCGAGTTCAGGACGGTGTCTTTCCCACTCTGGCGAGCGCCATCGGACAGCCGGTATGCCAGAAGTTTCCGGTCGGGGCTCGCGCCGCCATCCACAACCCACATGGTCGACCCGTCGGTCCAGATGCCGCGTGGAGTATCCGCCGCGCTGACGTCTATTTCGTCATCGGTGTGTCGGAAGTGCCTGTAATAGATGCCATAGAGATATTGGTCCTCGTTGTCCACAACCCACATGGTCTCGCCGTCGGACCATATGCCCCGGGCATCCAGATTGTCTTTTTGCAGCCGGACGTCGCGTTTTGAGTCGTGATCGCCCGAGTACATGTTGTATGCGTACAGCCTGTTGTCGTCGAGGTCGCTGACCCAGGCATACCCGCCGCCTATCCAGACACCCCAGGGGTGGTCGTTGGACCCGTGCAGGTTGAATTCGACGTCCCGTCGCCTTGAGCCGTCATATTGGCTGTACGCGTAAACGTAGGAATCATCCTTGTCTACAACCAAAATGGCGTTGAACTGGCCGGTAATTCCCCGGGGAGCGTCGTTGCTGCCGGCCAGGTCGATGTCCTTGTTCGCCAGACGGTTGCCGGTATCGAGGTCGTAGGCGTAGATCTTGGTGTCATCCCAGTCCGACACCCAGATTGTGGCGGTGTCGGACCAGATGCCCCGGGGTTTGCCATTGGAGCTGTGCAGTTCAATGGACTTGTCTGCCAGGTGATCGCCGCTGGACAGGTCATAGGCGACCAGTTTGCCATTGGCATTGTCCACCACCCAGATGGTGGAGCCGTCGGACCAGACGCCTTCGGGCGTGCTGTCAGTGTCCAAAGGTGCAGAGATGTCGATCCCGATGCCAGGTATGTTGTGCGAAGCGTCGACCGTGTCGGACGGGATCATGCTGAGCAGCGCGATTGCGATGAGCGTTGCGAGTGTTATGGCAAGCTTGGTATGGGGCGGTTTGGTTTTATTCTTCAGGGTCATTATCACGGTTATATCCCTCTCGCAGCCTGGGCATTTATGGCTGCCCAAACCGCTTTTTCAGTTATGGTTGCGATTGCTGTTATTCAGTTGTTGTCAACGATGGTTGTTCGATCGTGACCTCCTTGCCTTGTCCGGTACACCCGGCAAACCCGTGGGGTTGGGCAGTGTCCAAAGGGTGTCCCCTCGGCACGCCGTCGAACCGCATACGCCATCCCTGGCCGTCATCTGTAAAACCGGACGTGTATTGGCGGAAACGGCGCACACCGCATGGCGCCACGTCGCCCATTGCGCCGGTACAGCACGCCGGAGGCTGGACAGGGAACTCTGGTGGAGAGCCGCCAGCACGGGGGTATACCCGCCTGGACGCCTGACGCCGTCAGCGTTGCCCCGAAATCAGGGGCGGCATGCGACGGGCAATACCGGAATGCCCGGGTCTATTGACTTATGATCACGCTTCTCATGGTGAAATCGATGGCCTCTCTATCATTTAGCCCCCCTATGTGGGAGGCGTTATCAAATGCGGGCGGGCGCCGCGTCGGCACGGATGCCACGAAAGCGTGATCCACCTGATTCCATCCTACGGGGCGTTACGGGAAAAGGGTGTGCGTTCGCACAAAACGGACGCCAACGTGCTCAGTGCATCCGCCGCGTGCACACGCGCTTCCAAGCCTGATGGACACCGGAATGCTTACCGAGTGCGTCGTCAGCGGGACCGGGTCGCAGCGGCGGCGATAGCGCCGGCAACACCGACAATGGTTGAGCCTCAATCTTCTGGGGCTGGGAACGATCTCGGGGCGAGTTGACGGCTCGCCCGCGGCGCTTCTGGCAGATTACCCGGTGTTCTCCGGATCAGGATCTTATCCTGAAACCGGGCGCGACCGGCGCTCGCGGCCGCCGGCAGCGTCAATCACTCGCGGTCCACGTACCCATCCAGAAGTCCGTTCCGCACGGACCACAGCACAAGTCCCTGCATCGTCCCCACGTTGAGCTTTTGTTGAATGCCATAGATCGCGTTCCGGACGGTCACCGGCTTGATCCCCCTGGCTTCCGCGATTTGGGCGTAGGACATACCAGTAGCGAAAGCGGTCAGAATCTCGCGTTCCCTGGCGGTCAGTTCATCGGCAGATTCCGTTCCGGGCCGTCCACGGATCGATGCAAAGGTCCTCTGAACCAGGTCGACGGGCAGACGAAGCTCGCCACGCGCCACGCCCCGCACCGCCGCCAGGAATTGTTGCCGGTCCGTTCCTTTCTGAAGGTACCCGGTGGCGCCGGCGGCCACGGCATCCACCACGGCGTCCTCCTCGGTGGAGGCCGTCAGCATGATCACCCGGGTATTGGGCGCGGCTTCAATGATCTCCCGGCACGCCATCGCGCCATCCTTGTTCGGCATCATCACGTCCATAACCACCAGGTCCGGCGACACCTCGGCGGCAATCCTCACCGCTTCATTGCCGTCCGCCGCCTGACCCACCACCTCAAACTCGCCCGATTGTTCGAGCACCTGCTGAAGGCCGATCCGCATTATGGAATGGTCATCAACGATCATCACCGTGGTTCGCTGCTGCGATGGCATTGCGGTCCCCCTCGCTACCGGTCCACTGGCGCCAGGCAAGTTATAGTCGCGCCGCCCATCTCGCCCTTCTGCTCCACCGAGAGACGGCCGCCCGTCCGCTCGGCTGCCATGCACATGTTGGCGAAACCATGACCGCGCTCCGCGTAATTATCGGGAAGCCCGATCCCGTCGTCCGACACCCGCAGGCGAATGTCCTTTTCGCCAAACTCCAGACCGACCGACACCCGGCTCGCCCCGGCATGGCGGAACGCGTTGGTAAGCGCGTTGTGCGCAATTGAGAAAAGACTGCTCTTCGCCTCAACTGAAAGCGAAGGCTCCACCCCCGTCTCGGTCATATCGGCCACCACCGACGTAACGTTGGTGAAGCTGCTCACATGGGAACGAAGGGCCCGGCCCAATTCCCGTCCCTCGTAGATGCCGGCGATGTCGATTGGACGCCGCAGCTCCCACATCGTGGACCGCGACAGCGCGGAGGTCGCCTCAAGCGTGGCGATCAGCTCGGGATTCCCGTGCCCGGCCAGTTCTTTCGCTGTGTCGATACCCATCCCGATGAGGAAAACCGACTGGGCAGCCGTGTCATGGATCGCCTGCGACACCTCTACCCGTTCACGCTCCAGGGCGCGCTCGCGCTCCACCGACTGCTGCCACCGGATGCGTTCAAACCGGGAAGCTACGTTCACCGCGGCAACGACGGCATACATGACCGCCACTCGCGCCAGCAGCGTCTTTTCGTCCCGGTCCCCCAGGTCCAAGCCTGCCCCCGCCGTCAGCGATATGCCCAGATAGACCAGGGACACCATCGTCACCCAGAGCATGTTGAGCCGAAACGAAGTGAACATCGCCGCGAATGCGGCCATGGCAGGGTAGTAGAACAGGTGGAAGAAGTCGTGGCTGAAACCACCGCTGATCGCGGTGCCGGCCGAGACCAGCAGCACGTCGAGCCCATAGAGCGCCAGGAGCCAGTGCCAGGTGACTGGCCGGTTGGACCGCAGACGGTAGTGAAGGAACGCAGTGAAGCCGATCAGCGCCGCCATGATCACCCCATAGGCGGCAAATTTGATCATTCCGTAATGTGGACGATACACCAGTTCGATCAAGCATATTACGGAGATAAGCCAGTGTGCCCTGACCGAGACGGTCGTGAAGTACTTCAACCCGTCCGGATCAAACTGGTTCACCGTGATCTTGACCACCCGCACGGCGTTGGCGGCCTTGGTGGCCAGCCTTGGTACCATGTTGCGTTCCGATACGAGAGACATCCGCTATGCCGAAATACTGCGTTTGAGTGCGCTTTGCGGTGGGAGCGGGCGGGCGTTCCGTGGGGACACCGCTCATCAATCTACACAGTGGCAGGTATGGCCGCAAGGTACGCTTGCCAGCGATGAACAGGGCAAAAGTATCTGGGCACAAATACCCGATTCGCAGGGTTGGTGTTTCGTCAGAGTGTTGAGCAACGTCCGCACAAGCTCTGCAAGCAATACGCGGGGCGACGGGATTGGGATTGATTGCACTCAGGTACACCTACCCTGGGATGTCGTGTTTTTCATCCCACAATCTCCAGGGGCAAACGCCCTTGCCAAATGGGGCGTTTGGCAATTGCCACAATCAAAGTGAATGGGCGATTCTGGACTGGGTAGTCCGTCCGGGCCTCAACCGTGCCACCGACCGCATGATTGTCTCCCTGGCGCGGTTTCTGGCCTGTTTATTTCGGTCTTACTCTCGACGAAACAACCTGGAGCATTGGCGAAACCGCATTGGATCACTCAATCGTAGACAATGTGTTACCAATGAATTCCCTACGTGTGTACCTACGATGGCCATTCGTGATTCGCAGAAACCCAGGGCCGCGCAAGCGGGTTTCCTCATGCGCGCCTACCGGGAGTCGTTCCAACGGAAGGACGGTCGTAGAGGGCTCACGCAGGATGACCTGCTCCGTCTCATGGCCGAGGTGGACGTGGACGGCGAGTACGGTGAGCGGTACAGCCACGCGACCGTGTCCCGATGGGAAACCGGACAAACTTCTCCCAGCGTGGAACGGTTTCGCACTTTCGGGAAAGCCCTGGAACTGTCGGACGATGAAGTTGCCGGGTTGATATTGCTGTCCGGTCTGGCGCCGGACTACGCTGCCGCTGTTGGCCAGGCCAACGGGAAAGCTGACGCACCGAGCGTTCGACGCGCACCGGCCGACGAGGCGGAGGCAAGTTCTGCCGGTGCGGATAGGCAGCAGGGTGAAACAATTCTTCGACCTCTTGCATTTGGGAAGGACGTGGTCAGGTTCCTGCTATTGAGGTTCCTGCCGCTGGCAGTCGGCATCGCGGCCCTTGGACTCGTTATGGAATTTCTGGGCGGCGACCTCGCCTGGGTTCCGGTCACGTTCGTAGCTTTGGCAGTGTGCCTGGCGCTGGGACAAGGATTCCTGCTCGGGGATCCTGAAGCCGGGCTCCGGGAGTTCTTCTGGGTTACGTTGTTCGTCTTATTGACGACGCCACTCTTGCATTTCGCTCCGCTGAGCATGGACCACTACAATTTCTACAGTATCGTTGAGTGGGGCGGTACCTCCATCGCCTACATGCTGGCCCTCCTGCTCAACCTGGCGCTTTCGGCATCCGCCGGGTTGGCTTTCCACCTGCTCTGGAGATGGCAGAATACCGGCGCCCGGAGCAATCGCAGCGCCCACCTGAGAGCGGCATGGGCGGTATTGCCGCCGACAGGCGTCGTCTTTGTGACGGTGGTCGTGCTGTCCAACGCGTGGGTGTGGATGCAATTGGCGGCGGTGATGCTGATAACGGCTGCAGTCTTCGTTGTATTGCTGGTGATCCGCGATCCGATGATCAATCCCAGCGAAAGCGACCGGCGCTTTGTCTTGTCCACGGTGTTCACCGTCGCCGTGGTTGGAACCGTGCTGGGCATGGCAACTGTCCTGGCGATTTACCTGGCGCCCAACGTCCCGATGGTATTGCCCGACCACAACCTGGTGTGGTCCTGGGATCTCAATTACGAGCAGTTGGGGTACACCAGGCAGGAGGCCCTGGATTTGCTGAAGTTGGGGTACCTGTGGCATGCGACTTCCCTGTTCGCATACATGGCTTTCGTGGTTGGCGGCACGCTGATCGTTGCAGTTTTTCGGATGGGCAGCGGGAACGTACATCAAGCGGAAGACGCGTCGGCCCTTGATGTGAACCCCGACGGGGCGGTTTCCGGCGAGCGGCGCAAAGCGCGCGCATCATAGCGGCCGCGCGGTCACTGACATCTCGTCATCTGGCGCCTGTCGCCAGGTTCTGGTGAAATCGCCTCCATTTCCAGGCAGGTGAACCGCCGGCCCGTGGATGTGCAGAAAATCGTTTGTGCACATGGCAAGCGGGGTTTTCTCACCTGCCGCCGCTGACCCCTTGGACGCTCGCGGACGGCGGGTTCGGGCAAGCGGCATTTTGCCCACCCGGCTAGCGGCATTGCGTCCGTTATTTGCCCATTCACACGCTTTGCAGGCATGGGCGGCTAGCATTTTTGCACCCAATACTTTCGCGGCCCCATATGGCGGAGTTTGGTTGGGATCGAGAGGTGCCCCGCACCGAGCGTTTCGTAAAACGACGGTTCGATGGAGGCCGCATCCCTCGTTCACAGCCAGTTGCGTCGGTGGCACGCCGGGCCGTGAGCGGAGCCTTCCATGCCGTTGCCAGCCCACCTCGACCGGATCCCGCACGCGCGCGCCATCCCCGCCGGCGCCCTGCTGGCCGCTGCGCTGCTCACCTCGATAGCCATCATGCTTACCGTCACGCTGGGCGCCGCCCCAAAAGTGGCCGCCCAGGAACCGGTGACTGACGAGATCCAGACCCTGGTTGCCAACGTGGACGCCGGGGACGTCGATGACGACACGATCAACGTAAACCTCAACGGCACCGCCCAGGTCTTCCGAACCGGAACGCAACTCGGTATCAGGCTTCACTCCATCGACGTCAAGTTCGGAACCAGCGTCGACAAGAAATACATCGTGCTGAACGCCGGCCTCCACGCGGTGAACGACGACGGGAGCCGCGGCGCGAGGCTCACCGGATTTTCGTACGGCGACAAAAAGAACAACCAAATGAACCGGTTCTGGGCACGCGACCAAGTCGAACTGGAACCTTCAACGGCGTACATGTTCGTAATCACGTGCACCGCCGGCTGCGCGAACAATAACTACTTGAACATCCGCAGGGTCAGCGGCAACGCAGAAGACGAGGGATCCGCCGAGGGCTGGTCCATCGACGACGGGAGAATACTCCCCAGCGACAACTGGACCCCGAAACCCCGCATCCACTCGCTGAAAATGAGCGTCCAGGGCACGAGCGGCCATCCCCGGGTTGTCGAGGACGGTTTCGAGATCATTTCCAGTCCGGTCATCGGCGACGTGTACGGCAACCGGGAACTGATCCGGGTTGGCGTCACATTCACCGATCCCGTGACCGCCAACGACGATGCGGGCACTCCGACTCTGAAATTCTTGCTTGGCGACCCCGACAACCCGGCGCGCACGGAGCGCATGCGCTACGCCAGCGGCTCCGGCACCGACACCCTGGTCTTCGAATACCGGGTGCTGCCCGACGATCAGGACGCCAACGGGATCTACATCCACTCCGACAGCCTCCAGCTCAACGGCGGAACCATCAACCGCACCGGCTATGACCTCTCCGCGCTGCTGAGGCACCCCATACCCACGGGCTACGGCCGCGCCAAGATCGACAGCAGCATCGTGAGGCCGGTGGCCAAGCTCACCGACCTGAATCTCACGGACCTGGACTTCACCGACGTCGTCCTGCAGCCAGACTTCTCGCCGGACCTGATCAATTACGCCGCCACTGTGTACGGCGATGTTGCGGCGATCACCGTCACGGCGACCCCGGAAGTCGACACCGACGTGAAAATCACGCCGGCCGATTCCAACGAATTCCAGCCCGGCCACCAGGTGGCGCTGGAAGAGGGCGACAACGTCATAGAGATACTGGTCACCAAGCCGGGACACATCGACGTCCCCAACACCGTGGAGATACGCCGCGAGCCACTGGTGATCCCACGAATCACCGGGGTCAGGATGATCAGCCGTCCGCTGAATCAGAACACCAACATCTACGGAAACGACGAACCGGTCGAGTTCGAGTTCACCTTCGATCACCCGGTGGTGGTCGACCTCTCTCTCGACCGGCCCACCCTGGCCGTGGACATCTGGCTCAACGATTCCCGACAGAGCCCAAACGACTTCCCCTACGCGCGCGGATCCGGCACCAACGCCCTGGTGTTCCAACGGCTCAACAACGAAGCCGGGCTGCTCGAAACGGTTATACGCTTCGGACTCTCTGCCAACAGCATCAGCGCGCCCGAAGGCTCCATCACGCACGCTACCGGCGGCGGGAACGCCAACCTCAATCACCGCGCCCTCAACCGGATCCCAAACCAGTACCTCGACGACCGCCGGAACTCTCGGCTGGCCGCCCTTGACCAGGTCCATCTGACGAACGTCACATCGGACCAGCGATTCAGATCCCGCAAAACGCTCTACAAGGCGACTCCGGACCTCGGGACCACCGTCACTACGGTGACGGTCACGCCCAAAGACGGCGTGTCCTACACCATCATGCCCGAAGACGCCGACGACGTTGCCGACGGCCACCAGGTGACACTCAATCACGGGACCAACGAAATCATCATCGTAGCGTCCAAGGAGGGGGCCGCCAAGATGACCTACACTATCGCCGTCGTCGTGCCCATCATACCCAGCATCGAATCCGTCGAAGTTATCAGTCAACCCACGGACGGCGAAACATATGCCTTCGGCGACACCATCGAGATCGCCGTCACCTTCGATCTCCCGGTTCTGGTGGACACAACCAACGGCACGCCCATCATCCGTGTCCAGTTCGGCTCGGACGAGCAGCAGGTCGACTACTCCGAGACCACCGACGACAGCCGCACCATCATCTTCTCGCACACGGTTGACCAATCGCTGAGCGACAACGACGGCATTTCAATCCCCGAAAACCCCCTGAACGCAAACGGCGGCATAATCAAATACCTGCGCTCCGACGCCACGGCCGCCCTCAGACACTCCGGGTTACCTGACCAGACGAACCACCGGGTCAACTCGACCCCGATGATCGCCGAAAACGGCGTGCAGATCACGTCCAGTCCCGCCGCGGACGACACCTACGGCCCGGCCGAAACCATCACTTTCACTGTCGAATTCGACACCACGGTCACGGTCAACACCAGCGAAGGTACGCCCTACCTGCAGTTCACGATGGGCAACAACGCCAGGCGGGCCGGCTATACCCCAATCAGCCCCGACAACCGGATACTCACCTTTGCCTACACCGTCGCCGTTGGAGACGAGGACGACGATGGCATTTCCATGACTGCCAACGCACTGATCCTCGACGGCGGCGCGATCACTGGCAAAGTCAGCGCCAACGACGCAGACCTCGAACACCCGGCGCCGGGAACCGGCGGCCTGTTTTCCGGCCACAAGGTTGACGCGACCACGACCGCGCCGGTAATCGCCGGCGTGGCGCTGACCAGCGACGCCGGAACCGACCGCACCTACGCCACGGGAGACACGATAACCGTTGCCGTGACCTACAACCAGGCAGTAGAGATCGACACCACCGACGGCACGCCGAGCCTGGCTGTCACCATCGGCGACGACGCCCGCGCCGCCACCTATGCGGGAATCAACTCGGCCAAGACCGTGCTCTCCTTCTCCTACACGGTGGTCTCGGAGGACAGCGACCAGGACGGCGTTTCCATCGGCGCAAACTCGCTGGCTCTCAACGGCGGCTCAATCACCGCCGAAGACGACGGCGCCGACGCCTTGCTTGTCCACGCGGCCCTGCCCACCCAGGCCGGCCACCTGGTCAACAAGATACCGCTGATCGTCACGGACGGCGTGCAGATCACCTCCACTCCCGCCAGCGGCGACACCTACCAGCTTGGCGAAACGATCACGTTCACCGTGACCTTCGACTCCGACGTGGAAGTCGACACCACCGACGGAACCCCGTCATTGGCGGTCACCCTCGGCAACTCCAACCGGCAGGCCGCCTACACCGCAACCGACGCCACGAAACGGATCCTGACCTTCTCCTACACCGTCGCATCCGACGATCTGGACGAGGACGGACTGTCCGTGCCCGCCAACGCCCTGGCGCTGAACGGCGGCACGATCAAACACACCACCACCGGCAAGGACGCCGACCTCAGCCACGGTCTGCCCGGCACCAGCGGCAGCTTCCCCAACCACCGGGCGGACGGATCGCCGGTCGCACCCGCCATCGCCGCCGACGGCGTGACCATCACCTCCACCGCCTTTGCTGACGGCGACACCTACGGCCGTGACGACATCATCGTCATCGGTGTCACCTTCACGACGCCGGTCGTGGTTGACACCACAGACGGAACGCCGACCCTGTCCGTCAGGATCGGTGACGCCGGCCTCCAATCACGCAACCGTAAAGCCGAATACCAGCGCGGTACCGGGTCTTCCACGCTCCAATTCGAATGGAGAGTTCGCTCCAACGACAGGGACAACAACGGCGTCCAAATCCTCGCCGATTCTCTCGAACTGAACGGCGGGACCATCCAGCATGCGACCAATGGCACCGACGCCCTGCTGACGCACCCGCTGCCCGGCGGTAACGGCATCTTCGCCGACCACAAGGTGGACGGCCGATTGCTTCCCGCTCTCGCCAGTCTATCCGGCCTGTCATTCAGCGGCGCCACCCTTTCGCCAACATTCGAACCGACAACCATCAGCTACACCGCCACGTTCCCGGCAGACGCCGCCAGCACCACCGGGACCGCCACCGCAGAGTCCGGCACCACCATCACCATCGAGCCAGCGGACTCCGACAGCGAGACCGACGGACACCAGGTGGACCTGACCGAGGCGCCCGACGAAATCACCGTCACCGCTTCCAGGGCAGACTCCACAGACCGGGTGTACCGCGTCAACATCGCGCTGACCAGCGCCATCATCACCGCCCCTGCCATCGCCGACGGCGGCGTGACCATAACCTCCATGCCGCTAGCCGCCGCCGACAAATACGGGCGCAACGAGATCATAGTCATCAGCGTCGCCTTCACGTCCCCGGTCGTGGTGAACACCGCAGACGGCACACCCACCATGACATTCAAAGTGGGTAACGCCGGATTACGCGCGGCCAGCCGCAGGGCCGAATACCAGCGCGGCTCCGGATCTTCGACCCTGCAGTTCGAATGGCGAGTCGGTCAAAGCAGCAGGGACAACAACGGCATCCGCATCCGCGCCAACGCTCTGCAACTCCGCGGCGGGACCATCCGGGACGCAGCCACCGGCACAGACGCCCTGCTCACCCATCCCGACCCTGTCGCCGAGATAACGTTCGGCAACCACAAGTTGGACGGCAGGCTGCTGGCCGATTTCACCAATCTGTCCGACCTTTCGCTCAGCGGCGGGACCCTGACGCCTAACTTCGACCCAACGGTCCTCCGCTACACGGCCACATTCCCGGCGGACGCTACCAGCACCACCGTCACCGCCACCGCGCCGTCCGACCACGCTGTGACCATCCAGCCGGCCGATTCGGACACCGAAGCGACCGGCCATCAGGTGGACCTCACCCAGGAGCCCGAGGAAGTTGTGGTCACGGTCACGACAGCGACCGCCGCGACCTACACCTACCGCGTCAAGATCGTGGTGGCCAGCCCGGAAATCACCGCCCTCGACATCACCAGCGATCCCGGCGCAGATGGCACCTACGCCACGGACGACGTGATCACTGTGGCCGCGACCTACAACGTGCCCGTCACAGTGGATACCACCGACGGCACACCCAGCCTCGCGCTCACCATCGGCAACAACGTCCGGGACGCCGGCTACACGGAAACCGACGCCCTCGGCCGGAAGATCACCTTCTCATACACCGTGGTCTCCGACGACAGCGACCAGGACGGCATCTCCATCGCGGCCAATTCGCTCGCCCTGAACTCCGGAACGATCAGAAACGCCGGCGACACCATGGACGCATCCCTGGACCATACGGCCCTGGATATCCAGAGCAACCACCTGGTCAACAAAATACCGCTGATCGTCACCGGCGGCGTGCAAATCACGTCCAGCCCCGCCAGCGGCGACACCTATGAACTCGGGGAAACGATCACGTTCACCGTGACCTTTGACTCCGACGTCGACGTCGACACGACTGACGGAACCCCGTACCTGGCGACCAATCTCGGCAACGCCAACCGGCAGGCGGCCTACACCGCCATTGACGTCACGAAACGGATCCTGACCTTCTCCTACACCGTGGCGTCCGACGACCTGGACGAGGACGGTCTGTCCGTGCCCGACAACGCCCTGACGCTGGACGGCGGCACCATCAAGCACACGACCACCGGCAAGGACGCCGACCTCAGCCATGGGCTGCCCGGCATGAGCGGCAGCTTCCCCAGCCACCGAGCCGACGGAGTCCCCGACGCGCCCGCCATCACCAGTGTCACGCTGATCAGCGATTCCGGCGACGACGACACCTATGCCACCGGCGACACTATCACCGCAACCGTAACCTACGATGAAGCCGTCGCGGTCGACACCACCGACGGAACGCCCGGCCTGACGCTCACCATCGGAGACAACACCCGCAACGCCGGCTACACGTCGCTCGACTCCAGCCAGACGGTCCTGACTTTCTCGTACACAGTCGTTGCCGACGACAGCGATCAGGACGGCGTTTCCATCGCCGCCGACTCCCTGGCGCTGAACACCGGCACCATAAGGAACAAGGCCGACACCGTCGACGCGTCCCTGAGCCACGCGGCCCTGCCCTCGCAAACCGACCACCGGGTCAACAAAATACCGCTGATCGTCACCGACGGCGTGCAGATCACCTCAAATCCCGCCACCGGCGACACCTATCTGGTCGGAGAAACGATCACGTTCACCGCCACCTTCGACGCTCCCGTCACCGTGAGCACACTCGGAGGGTTCCCACTGCTGGCGTTCACCCTCGGCAACACCGCCAAGAGCGCCACCTACAGCTCGATTAGCTCCGACAGCAAAACCCTCGGCTTCGCCTATACCGTGGTTGCCGGCGATCTCGATACCGACGGCGTATCCGTCGCTGCCAACGCCCTGTTACTCAACAGCGGCACGATCAAGCACTCCACCACCGGCAAGGACGCGGATCTCAACCACGCCCTGCCCGGGACCGACGGGGTATTCACCGGCCACAAGGTCGACGCAATCCCGGACGCGCCCACGATCACCGGCCTCACGCTCACCAGCGACCCCGGGTCCGACAACACCTACGCCACCGGCGACACGATCACCGTGGCCGTGACCTACAGTGAAGCTGTCGCCGTGGACACCACCGACGGCACACCCAGCCTCGCGCTGACGATCGGCGACACTGCCCGCGGCGCCGGCTACACCGCAACCGACGCCACCGAAACCGTGCTCACCTTCTCCTACACCGTGGTCTCCGACGACAGCGACCAGGACGGCGTATCCATCGCCGCCAACTCCCTGGCGTTGAACACCGGCACGATCAGGAACAAGGCCGACACGGTCGATGCATCCCTGACCCACGCGGCCCTGGAAACCCAGACCGACCACCTGGTCAACAAGATACCGCTGATAATTGCGAACGGCGTAGACATTACGTCCACTCCCGCCAGCGGCATCCTCTACGCGCCCGGCGAAGCCATCACATTCGGCGTCACCTTCGACTCCGACGTTACCGTCGACACCACGGACGGAACGCCAACCTTCGCGCTGAC
This sequence comes from SAR202 cluster bacterium bin87, assembly GCA_002238825.1. GTDB lineage: Bacteria > Chloroflexota > Dehalococcoidia > Lucifugimonadales > UBA3495 > Bin87. Next base: position 154,506 of record MPNC01000002.1, read on the forward strand.
GGTCGGAACCGCCGTGAAGAACGCCGCCTACACCGGTACTGACTCCACCAACCGGATCCTGACCTTCTCCTACACCATCGCATCAGGAGACCAGGATACCGACGGCGTGTCCGTCGCCGCCAACGCTGTGTCCCTAAACGCCGGCACGATCACGCACTCCACCACCGGCAAGGACGCGGATCTCACTCACCCGCTGCCCGGCGCCAACGGAGTGTTCCCGCAGCACCAAGTCGGCCGGCAGGACATCACCGCCCTGGCCATCAGCAGTGACCCGGGAATTCATGCCACCTACGCCACCGGCGACACCATCACCGTGGCGGTGACGTTCGCCGAGCCGGTGACCGTCGACACGACCGGCGGCACGCCCTATCTGCCGCTCACCATTGGCAGCAGGACTCGCAACGCCGCGTACACCAGCACCGACTCATCCGGCTTGGTGCTCACCTTCTCGTACACCATCGTCGCGGAAGACCGGGACAACAACGGCCCGTCCATCGCGGCCAACTCCCTGACACTGGACGGCGGCACGATCCGGTACGCGGGAACCACGGTTGACGTCTCCCTGACCCATTCGGCGCTGCCCAACCAGACGAGCCACCGGATCAATCGGGCCCCGGCCATCGTCAGCAACGGCGTCGGCGTCACGTCGTCTCCCCTGGTCGGCGACACCTACGGCCTGAACGAGACCATCACCGTCAGCGTCACCTTCAACTCCGTGGTCATCGTGGACACCACCAACGGCACGCCCAGGGTCGATGTGCTGTTCGCGGCGTACCACAATGACGACGACGACAGAGCCCGCTTCCGCTACGCCCGCGGCTCCGGTACAAAAACCCTGGAATTCGACTACACCGTCCAGTCGGGCGACCGGGACAGCAACGGCATATTCATCAGCCTCAACCAGCTGTCCCTGGACGGCGGAACCATCACCCACATCACCACCGGACGGAACGCCAACCTCAGACACGACCCGGCCGGCGACAGCGGTACGCTCGCCGAGCACAAGGTCGACGGCAGCACGATCAACATCCGGCCGCCCATGATAAGCAGTATCGAGTTTGGCACCGATCCCAGCCGGCTCCAGACCTACATCACCGGCAGCACGATCAACGTCATCGTGACCTACGACGAGGAGGTGGACATCGACGAAACCAACGGGACGCCGACCATCGCGCTGACCATCGGCGACGCGGTGCGAAACGCCGCATACGTCGGCTCCGTTAGCGGAACCATCGACATGCACTTCAATTACACCGTCGTCGCCGAAGACAGCGACCAGGACGGCGTATCCATCGCCGCCAACGCAATATCGCTGAACGGCGCAACCATCAGGAACAGTGACGACACCGTCGATGCGTCCCTGTCCCACGCGGCCCTCCTAGACAATCCGGACCACGTGGTCAACAAGATACCGCTGATCGCCACGGGCGGCGTGCAGATCGCATCCACGCCATCCTCCGACGATACCTATGGCCAGAACGAAATCATCACCTTCATCCTGGCTTTCGATTCCGACGTGACGGTCGATGCGACCGACGGCGCTCCGTACCTGGAATTCACCATCGGCGACAACCTCCGCACCGCCGCCTATGACGCCAGTAGTTCATCTGACCGCAGCCTGGTGTTCTCGTACACCGTGGTCCAGGGCGACAGCGACGACGATGGCGTATCCATGGCAGCCAACGCCGTCAACCTGGATGGCGCGTCGATCACCCACTCCCAGATCGGCACGGACGCCGACCTCACGCACCCAGCGCCCGGCACATTCGCCGGACACAAGGTGGACGGATCTACAATCGCCGCCACTCGGCCGGTGATCACCGGGCTCGCCATCAGCAGCGACCCGGGCGCGGACCGTACCTACGCCGCCGGGGATGTGATCACCGCGACCGTGACGTTCGACCAACCGGTCACCGTGACCTTCGAAACCCCGAGTGGCGAGCTCTGGTTGCCACTCACCATCGGCCAGCGCGAGCGCGAAGCCCATTATTCAAGCACTGACGCATCCGGCCACGTCCTCACCTTCGCCTACACTGTGGTCGAACAGGACTCGGACCCGGACGGCGTTTCCATCCCCCGAAACTCGATCTCGGGCCAGAGCGTCAGGGTCGACCTGAGCGGCCAAACACTCCACGCCAACCTGTTCCATCTGGAACTGGACGACCAGCCAGACCACCGGGTCAACGCCGTACCACGCATCATCAACCGGGGCGTCGGGATCGCATCCAGCCCCCGGAATGGCGACACCTACCGCATTGGCGAGACCATATCGTTCAGCGTCACGTTCGACGCCCCGGTCGTCGTCGACACGACGAACGGCAGGCCACACATGCGCCTGCGCGTCGACGAATCACCCGGCGCCGGCAACGCGCCCTACCTCCGCTACTCGGGCGGCTCGGGCAGCCCGACCCTGTACTTCTCATGGACCATTCCACAGAGAACCAGGGACCATAGTGGGATCTACATGGGCGCCAACCAGCTCCACACGGGCCGCGGATCAATCCGCCACGCCTCGACAGGCAGAGACGCAATCCTGGAACACGAACGGCCTGGTCGCCAAGACGGCGACTTCCCGGACCATAAAATCCTGCCCAGACATTACCGCTACATCGACAGGTTGGCCCTCGCCAGTCACGCCGGCGACGACCGCAGCTACGCCACCGGGGACGTGATCACCGCGATCGTGGGGTTCAACAACGACATAGACCTCAACACCGCAGGCGGAACCCCCACGTTCCGGCTGATCATCGGCGAGACGCTGCGTCTGGCCCAATACTCGGCCCAGGACTCCACGCGCAACACGCTCCACTTCCACTACACCGTCCTAGCCGACGATTACGACGACGACGGAGTGTACATGCGCTCGAACGGCCTGCAGCTGAACGGCTCGGTTATCACCGCCGCCGGCGAGACTGACGAGGCCTTCGTCAAACACCCCTGGGTCGAGGACCAGCGAGACCACCGGGTGAACGCCCCGTAACTCGCCGCGACCACGCCGCAAACCGAACGCCCCGGAGGACCCTGCGCATAGCCCGTCCCCGTGGCGTCGATGCCGACGATTCAACACCACACCGCGAGCGGCCGACGCCATAGGCGCGGCGCCGGCCGCATAAGGAACCCTTAATGTCATTAACAACCCAACGGGACCGAATCCCCCGCGCACATGCCGCCGGCGGCGCTCTGCTGGCGGCCGCGCTTCTCTCGATAATCGCCCTGGTTCTGATTGCCAGCCTCGTTTCCGCTCCGGCAACCGAGGCCCAGGCGAATACGCAGCTCGTCGGCAACTTTGCCACCGGCGACGACGGCTCGGTGCGACTCGACAAGTCTGAACACGCCGTAGGCCAGGAGTTCCAGACCGGTCCCGAACGCGGCAACCGCCTCGACTCCGTCGCCGTGAAAATCCAGCGCAGCAACGACAAGAAATATATCCGCCTTCAGGCCACCATACGCACAAGGAACGGCAACAACCTGGGCGAAGTGCTCACCACGCTCACGCACAGCACCCAGTTCGCCAACCACGCCGACCACGTTTTCACCGATCCCAACAACATCGCGTTGGAAGCCTCCCAACGCTACATCCTCGTCATCGAGTGCGTGCAGGGTTGCGGCAACGACAATTTCATCGAGATCTCTACTACCGAGGATCCGAGCCAGGACCCCGGCGGAATAACGGGCTGGACCATCGCCACCGGATACACCAGTAGATCAATCGACTGGATCAACAATCCCTTCAATTCCCACACCATACGTATGAACGTGGTCGGATCGACCAACCATCCCTACATCATCGACGACGGACTCCGTATCGAATCCGTTCCGGCCAGGTCCAACACGTACAGCAACCTGGAAACCGTCCGGATCGACGTCGCTTTCAACCGCCGAGTCAAGGTCGACACCACCAACGGCGTGCCGCGCGTGGTGTTCTCTTTGGGCGATCCCCAGAACCCGGCCCGCACCGAACAATTCGACTATGCCGGCGGTTCAGGCACCGGCGTCCTGTCCTTCGAGTACGCCGTTCAACAAAACGACCGCGACGCCAACGGGATCTACATCCACCGGAACGCGCTGCGACTCAACGGCGGCGCGATTCGACCCGCCGGCATCGACGTCGCAGCGATTTTGGACCATCCAACCGTCGGCACGGTGAGGACGGCCAGGATCGACGGGAGCGTAACCCTGCCACTGCACCAACTCTCCGACCTGGAGATCGGCGATACGGCCCTGGCGCCCGCGTTCGCGCCCCAGACGACCCAATACGCCGCCACCGTGGCGTCCCACATAGACTCGACCTCAATAACGCCGACCACAACGGCCGACGGCTCATTCGTCATCGAGCCGGCGGACGCCCACACGGGCATACCAGGCCACCAGGTCAATCTGGACGACGGCGACAACCCCGTAACGATCACGACCTCCAGACCCGACCATCGGCCCCGGACCTACACGATCAACGTCCATCGCACGCCGCGCGACCGTCCGACCGTTTGGGACATAGAAATGCTCTCTGAACCGGCCAGAGGCAGCCGCAACACCTACGGCGTCGGCGACCAGATCTCGATGCGCGTGATCTTCGACCACCCGGTCAGCGTGGACCTGTCCAAGGGACGACCGATCCTCAGCGTAGACACCCAACCGGACGTAAGCGCTCACGAGACCTTGGACTTCCAATATTCGCAGGGGTCCGGCAGCCGGAGCCTCTACTTCCAGTACATCGTGCCCGCGGACCTCCACTCGGGACCGAACACCCGGCTAAAGCTCTACCTGGGCGCTAACAAACTGACCGCCTCCGATAACTCGATCACCCACGCCACCAACGGCAGAGCCGCGCGGCTCAGGCACTTCGCAGTGGGCGTAATCCCGGATCATCAGATCGATGGCCGCCAGCACAACTCCAGCCCCAGGCTGCAGTCCCTCTCCCTGACCGGCTTGACCCTGGATCCGGAATTCAACCCGTCGACACCGCTGTACATCGGGTCCACAGACCTCGGTACCACGACGACCACCGTGGCCGCGACGACCGCAGACAACGCGCGGCTGATAATCAGTCCCGTCGACGCCGATCCCGGCGCCGACGGCCACCAGGTCCAGCTCGAGCACGGTTACAACGAAATACGCATCACCGCAGTCAAGCCCGTCAGGTACCGGACCACCTACGTTGTTGAAGCGTTCGTGCCCGTGACGCCCCGCATCGACAGCGTCGAGATCACCAGCAATTCCGGTCCCCACCTCAGCTACGCCACCGGCGACGCCATCGAAGTGGCCGTCGCCTTCACCGAACGCGTCTCCGTCGACACCGCCGGCGGAGTCCCCTACCTGCCGTTGCAGATCGGCCGCGATATCCGCAACGCCACGTACTCCGCCATCGACTCCAACCGGCACATCCTCATCTTTTCGTACACCGTGACCGATCTGGACCGCGACCAGAACGGCCTGACCATCGCGGCCAACTCGCTGTCGCTGAACGGAGGCTCAATCACATACCCAGGCACCGCGAACGCGGCTTACCTGGCACACGAAGGGTTGCCCACCCAGGCCAACCACGTCGTGAACAAGGTGCCCCAGATCGTCGACGACGGCGTCCGGGTCACGTCCACGCCCCTGGTCGGCGACACCTACGGGCTGGCCGAGACCATCACCGTCAGCGTAACGTTCGACTCCGCAGTCAGGGTCGACACCACCGACGGCGTCCCGGGAGTAGTCGTACTTTTCAACACGCATCACGAAGATGACGATGACGCCGACTTCTATTATGTCTACGGCTCCGGCTCCGACACCCTGGAATTCAGTTACATCGTGGAATCCGGGGACCGGGACAGCAACGGCATATTCGTCGGCTTCAACCAGCTGTTCCTGTACGGCGGCGCCATCAAGCACTTAACCACTGGGCAAAACGCCAACCTAAGATATGATCCGCCGGAAAACAATGGCCGGTTCACCGAGCACAAGGTCGACGGCAGTATCGTATCGATCATCCCACCCCGGATACTCAGCGTCGGCTTCCCCAACCTCCCCGACCAAGCCGGGACCTACGTAACGGGCGACGCCATCATCGTCAACGTGCTTTTCGACGAACCTGTTTTCGTAAGCCACTTCAACACCACACCGGTCGATGACCCAACCATCGACATCACCATCGGGACCACCACACGCGAGGCCGAATTCTTCGGCCACAGCCACAACCGGACCGTCCTCTACTTCGTCTACTATGTGACAGCGGAAGACCACGACGAGGACGGCATATCCATCGCCGCCAACTCTATCTCAATACACGGCGCGTCCGTGAGAAACGCCGCGGATACCGCCGACGCGTCGGTGGATCACCGCGCCGTGCCAGACCAGGCCGACCACCGGGTCAACGCCCCGTAACCGGGCCCGGCTCGCCGACGAGCAAACGCCCCGGCGTGCGGGCCTCAGCCCGGCTTCGCCGGGGCGTTATCCGCATCCGGCCCACCCCCGGGGTCAGGGCTACGTCCTGTCAACAGGCGTAAAAGGCGTCATCCTCGTTGATGTGGTTCAGGCAGCGGCGTCCAGGACGCTGCTTGCCGGTAGGGTTTCGGCGTCGAGATCGTCGGTGAAGGTGAGGTAGCGGCGGCCCTCGGCCCATTCGTCGCGCTGCTCGGCCAGAACCGCGCCCACCAGACGCCGCGTTGCTGCCCTGTAGGGAAAGATGCCCACCACTTTCCCTACAGGGACAGGCTCTACGCCGGCGCATTTCTTTGTTCAGTCGTTCCAGGGAATTGTTGGACCAGTGCTTGTGCCAGTGAGACACCGGGAAGGCGGTGAAGGCCAGGATGTCGGACAAAGCGTCTTCCAGCATCTGGGCAGCCTGGGGGGAAGTGGTTCCTGAGTTGTACCACCGCTCGGTCGGCCTGGGCGTGGACATCTCCCAATGATCGCCCTGCCTGCACTCCGCCGGACGTTCGTGCACTGCTATGCGACACCAGGCTTATCCTGTCGCAGTTGTGGCCAGCGCGATCCTGTGCGAGACCTGCCACCGGGCCCACTCATCAGCCTCACTCCCGGCAAGTCCATCTGCCTGGGGCTCGCTTCGGAAAGTTCCGGCAATGGGCCTTCCTGGGCTTGCGGGGATCTCCATCGACCGCGTTGGGTTAGAATGAGGCGAATTAACCTTGAGACAGCCATAGCCGGGAGGTGATTCCATGGTGCAAGGCCGAGCAGAAGCGCCAACGACACCGGGAGCTTTGTCAGGAATCCGGGTGTTGGACTTCACCTGGGTGCGGGCGGGTCCCTGGTGCACCCGATGGCTGGGGGCGCTGGGAGCCGAGGTTATCAAGGTTGAATGGCCCCAGATACCCAATACCCGGGGCGACAACATCGCGACGGGCGCGGGTACTCCTGAGGGCTTTCCCGCCAATCTCAACACCAACGGCCATTTCAGCGACACCAACTCCAACAAGCTGAGCGTCACCCTGAACACTCGTACTGCCCAGGGCATTGACCTTACCCGGCGCCTGGTGGCCATGTCCGACATCGTCATCGAGAACTTCGCCTACGGTGTATTGGAGAGGTGGGGCCTGGGCTACGAGGACATGAAAAATCTCCGGCCCGACATCATTTACCTCTCCATGTCCGGCTTCGGCCACACGGGTCGGGATCGAGACTATCAAACCATGGGAGCCATTGCGCAAGCTCTGTCCGGTATGACCTACACGTCGGGCCTGCCGGACAAGCCTCCCGCCGGTTGGGGCTGGTCTTACCTGGACGACACCGGTGGCTTATACGGGGCCATGTACGCTCTGAGCGCCATTTACCATCGCAACATGACCGGCCAGGGACAGCATGTCGACAGTTCCCAGTGGATTCTCGGTGTCCCCCTCAATGGCCCCGCTTTTCTGGACATCCAGGCCAACGGTCGTTCCACCATGCGAGAGGGTTACCCGCCGGGCAACCGCGCTCACTGGCCGGGCACGCCCCTGGTGAACAACTACCGCGGGCGGACCGGGGCGCCGCACAACGCTTACAGGACCAGTCCGGCGGAACACAACGACTGGTGCGCCATCACCTGCTTCTCCGACGATGAGTGGCGGAAGTTGGTGGAGGTAATGGGTTCTCCCGGTTGGGCCACCGGCGAGAAGTTCGCCACCCTCGAAGGTCGCCTGGAGCACCAGGAAGAGATGGATCAGGGGATCGAGGCGTGGACCACGACTCTGGGCAAGTACGAGATCATGGAGCGCTGCCAGGCGGCGGGAGTACCCGCCATGCCCGTCCAAAGCAGCCAGGACCGGGTGGAAAATGATCCCCAGCTCCGGCATCGAGAGATATACCGGGACATGAAGCATGCCGCGCTGGGGACGTGGCCCCTTCAGAACGCTCCCTTCAAGATGTCGGAGACGCCGGCAATCAACAGCCGGTCAGGCCCCCTGATCGGCGGGCACAACAAAGAGGTGTTTCAGGGGTTGTTGGGCATCAGTCACGAGGAGTTGGTGAGCGGCTTCGCCGACGGCGCCTTCTGGCCAACGGACCTCAGTATGGAAGATTATCCCTACTTCCAGGAGATGATGGAGGATGCCGCGCCCGTACAGTGGAGTGGGAATGCGCCGATCGCCAATCCCGCGCCGGCGCCGGCGCGGACGCCGGACCAGAATTCTGCGGGAGCCTTTGGGGGGCTGCGGGTGCTGGAGCTCGCCGATGAGAAGGGGCAGTGGTGTGGCAAGCAGATGGCTGACATGGGAGCAGACGTCATCAAGATAGAGCCGCCCGGTGGCGAGGCAGCCCGGGCCGTGGGCCCCTTCTACCAGGACGTACCGGATCGGGATAGGAGCCTTTACTTCTGGCATTACAACACCTCCAAGCGGGGGGTTACCCTGAACCTGGAGACGGAGGACGGGCGCCGGCTGTTCCGGCAAATGGTGGAGAAGGCGGATGTGATACTGGAGACCTTCAGGCCCGGTTATCTGGACTCCCTGGGACTGGGGTACGAGGATCTGGCAAAGAGCAACCCCGGGCTCATCATGTGCTCACTGACCCCCTTCGGGCAGACCGGGCCGTGGCAGGACTTCCAGACCAGCGACCTGTTGCATCTGGCGGCGGGCGGACAGATGGCCAGGTGTGGCTATGACGACGACGTGGTTCCAGGTGCGCCGCCCATCGCTCCCGGAGGAGGGCAAGCCTGGCACATCGGAAGTCACTACGCCTACATCGCCATCACTGCGGCGCTGGTCAGCCGGTCGGTGACGGCCCGGGGGCAGTACATAGATGCCTCGGTGCATGATGCCTGCGCGCTCACGACCGAGGGCCATGTGAACCAGTATATTTACAAAGGAGATGTGGTTCCTCGCAGAACCGGAGGTGGTAACGCCGCCACCGGGCCCAACGCCCAGGTCCTCTGCAAGGATGGAAAATACGTGAATGTCGGTCAGATTACCCCGGCGCGGGTGCTGACGCTTGCGCCGTGGATGGATGAGCACGGCCTCGCCGGCGACCTGCTGGACGAAAAGTATCGGGACCCGGCGGTCATCGCCGAAAGCCAGTCACATATCCGCGGAATTTTCGTACACTTTCTCGCCAACATCCCTCGGGACGAGGCCTACCACGGCTTACAGCAGCGTGGCTCCAACACGGGGGCGATCCGTTCCCCGGACGAGGTCATGCAGGACCCTCACCTGGAGGACCGGAAGTTCTGGACAGATGTAGAATACCCCGAACTTGGCGAGACATTGCAACACCCGGGCCCAGGGGCCATCTTCAACGGCTCACCCTGGAGGATATCCCAGCGTGCGCCGCTCATCGGGGAGCACAACGAAGAGATTCTGTGCGGGGAGTTGGGACTATCCAAGACGGAGTTGGCCGCCCTGGTTGAGGGAGGTTCGGTGTAACCCCGGTTTTCCTGCCGCAGCCGGCCGGGACTTGGCACAAAAACTAGGCGCATGAAAAGGCGGGGCAGGCTGGGTCGACCCGACATCTCACCGCAGGTCGACCCATGCTCATCGCTCCCGGTGTAGATTCACATCCTTTCATCGTCGCTCCCCGTCAATAGCATTGGGGTATAATCCCGGCACAATATTTTGATTAGCCAGGATCAACCTGTGGCGCGTCCTCGAAAATCCACCACCAAGTCCACGTCTCGTGATCGACGGGCCAACGTTTCCGAGCGGCCGTCGCCGGTGACGGAGAACTATCTCCTGTCGCTGTACAAGATGTCTGAGGTCTCCGAAACTCCCACCCTGACCCAACTGGCGGAAGCGTTGCGACATCTGCCGCCCACCGAAGGCCTCGGCACCTCCGTTCCCTCGGTTGCTGGAATGTTGCGGCGGATGCAGGAGCAGGGTTTGGTGGACGTCGGAACCGACAAGCGCATTCGTCTAACTGACCGGGGAGTATCCGAGGGAGAGAACATCGCGCAACGCCACCGGCTGGCGGAGTGGATGGTGGTCAGCCTCCTGGAAATGGATCTGCACGAGGCACATGTCGAGGCACACCAGCTTGAGCACGGTATGTCCGAGACCTTGGTGACCCGGCTGAAAGAGCGTCTGGGCAATCCCACCCATTCGCCCTTCGGATGGCCCATACCCGGCAGCGGCGCGGCCGGGTCAACGCCGGGCGCTCTGACGCTGGACAACGCGGCGGCGGGCGCGCCGCACGTGGTTGACCGGGTGCCCGAGGAAAGCGCCGAACTGTTGCGGTTCCTGGCCGAGGCCCGTTTGGTGCCTTATCACCGCGTCACGGTGCTGGAAGGCATGCCGTACCTGGGCGTGATGCAGGTGGAGACTGAGTTGGACCGGGTATCCATCGGCTACGACGTGGCACGGCAAATCGTCGTTCGTCCCCACGAACCTGAGTGCTGACCCGATAACGTCCATTTCCGGTTCAGCCTGGCCATGAAAGCCAATCCGACCGGCTGGCTCAAAGTCGTTAGAGAGACGGCGAGCACCCAGGTGGATGGCGGGTCAATAGTAGCGTTTCGGGTAATATTCGGGCTGATTGGCGTCCTGGTCGTGGCCCGCTTTTTGGCCCACGGATGGATCGGCCCGCTATACGTGGAGCCCGACCATCACTTCACCTACCTGGGGTTCGGTTGGGTACGGCCCTGGCCCGGCTGGGGGATGTATGCCCACTTCGCTGCTTTGGGTTTGCTCAGCCTGAGCATCGCAGCCGGCTATCGACCACGGCTTTTCGCCGCGCTGTTCTGCATCGGGTTCACCTACGTCGAGCTCATCGACCGCACCACCTACCTGAACCACTACTACTTGATGAGCCTGGTCAGCCTGGTGCTGGCGATCCTGCCATCAAGTCGGGATGCGGCGCCGCTATGGACCATCTGGGTGCTGCGCGCTCAGATCGGCATCGTGTACGTGTTTGCCGGCATGGCCAAGCTCAACGCCGACTGGCTGTTCCACGCGCTGCCCATGCGCATCTGGCTGTACCAGCATGGCGATCTGCCGCTGCTCGGCCCAATGCTCCAGGAAACGTGGGTTGCATACGCTTTGAGTTGGGGCGGAACCATGTTCGACCTGGCGATCGTGCCCTTGCTGTTGTGGCGACGCGCCCGACCATTCGCCTACGCCATGCTGGTAACATTTCATCTGGCGACGTGGGCGCTGTTCCCCCAGCTTGGTGTGTTCCCCTGGTTGATGATCGGGTTGTCGTTGGTATTCTTTGACCCCGACTGGCCACGCCGGTTGCTCCGGTTTCTGCCACGACGGCGGGTCGCTCCGATCACCCAGGCCGACGCCGGGCGATGGCAAATTCGCGCCACGCTGGTGGCGTTGGCGCTGTTCGCCGCGGTGCAGTTGGCGCTGCCCCTGCGCCATTTCGCCTACCCGGGAAACGTTCGGTGGAACGAGGAGGGTTACCGGTTCGCGTGGCGGGTGATGCTTTCGGAAAAGGTCGGCTTCGTGCGGTACCGCGTTCGCGATCTCGCCACCGATCAATCCTGGCTGGTTGATCCCGGAGATTACCTGACGCCGCTGCAGGTCGAACGGATGTCGTTCCAGCCGGACATGATCCAGCAGACCGCGCGCATGATCGCCGCGGATTTCGCAGAACGCGGGTATGGCGACGTTGTCGTGAACGCCGATGCCTTCGTTGCCTTCAACGGCCGAACCAACGCGCGTCTGATAGACCCCGACGCGGACCTGGCATCGGTCAGTCCCGGCCTGGCTCCGAAAACTTGGGTGCTGCCCTACGAGCCCGACGTTGCTACGGCTGGAAACAACCCGGACGCAGGCCAGCCCTAACCGCCGTCGCCATCGGTGTCGGCAAACCCCACGGTGACGCCCAACAGGCTGACTACCTCCGTGTTGAGGGCGCGCTGCAATTCCTGCATCCGCCGGTGGGCGAGTCGTGCCGGCTCGGGATCCGAAACAACGGTCGTGTGCAGTGGTTCCCGCAAGCCGTCGATCGCCGCTAGCGTCGCGGTGAAATGACCGCGCATGCGCTCGTCCGCATCTTCCGACACTCCTCGTACCAGCGCGCTGATGCCCAGGGCACCGTCCGTGCCGGCACCCAGGTACACGTCCTGCATACCCAACACCTGGTTGCGCAGGTCGGAAACGGCGTTGTTCCCGCCTACGCCGGGTATCGCCGACGGATCGGCCTCGCCGCCATCGGAGCCCAACGCCTTGCCCAGCTTCATATCGGCGATGCTGCGGGTTATGAAAACCGACGTGCGCGCCGCCTCGTCGATGGCCTGCTGTTCCACGAGGGAAATGCTGGCGGTGCCTTTGAAGTAGCCGGCGTAGCCGCCGTTCGAGCCGTCGCCGGTCCAGTCAGCCAGGACGCCAGCCGTTTCTTCCGCCACCACGTCGCCCAGGGCGGTCAGGTACTGGCAGCGTATCCCGCCGGGCTCTCCAAACGATGCCAACACCGTGGCGTCTTCGCCAAAGATCACGTACTCGATGGCTCCCAAGCCCCGTTGTGTCGATCCGAAAAACTCCCATACATCGTTGGCAGAGACGGATTCCCGCTTGGCCAGCGTCGCCTCAATCCGCTCCGGGTCCACCGGAGACCAGTCCACCAATGAACGCGAGCGGCGGTCCATCACGGGGCCGAACCACGTTGCCTGGGAACGCACCCAAGGGGCGCGAGCCTCTCGCCATGCGGTGCGGGCAGTTGCGAGCGTTTCGGCACCGGGATTCGCGCACAGGTTGACCAAGGCGACGTTCAGGCCGTCCATTTCCCGGGCGACCTCCTGGTATCGAGGAACGATCAGGTCATCGGACAGACTGGTGAGGACCTGCTGGCGGGAAGGGGGCGCGGCCTGGGCGCAGGCGACCGTTGCCATCAGCACGATGAAGATGAACAGCGATAGGATACAGCGGGTCGCGTGTACCCGGTTTGTCATCGCGAGGAGCGGAGCAACGCGGCGAGCTCGTTCCCGCTGTAGCGTTCCTTGCCCCAACGAGATTGCCGCGCTGCGCTCGCAATGACGGTTCCTGTGAAACTGGGTACGCGTGATGATATGGCGGACCGGTGGCATCAGAGGGACTCCAGGAAGCGTATGACCGCCTCCCTTTCTTCGCGGGACATTTTCCGGAATTCCTCGCGTGCCGCCAAGCCCTCGCCGTCGTGCCACAGGATGGCCTCGGCAATGTCGCGGGCGCGTCCATCGTGCAACAATCGCGTGTGATTGTTCACGTTTTCGATCAGCCCGATGCCCCATAGTGGCGGCGTGCGCCATTCCCGTCCGTCGGCGAGGAAGTCAGGTCTCCCGTCCGCCAGCCCTTCGCCCATATCGTGCAGCAGAAGGTCGGTGTAGGGAAATATCGTCTGCCCGGCCAGCGCTGGAACCGGATGCTCGCCGGTGGTGTGGCTGGGAGTATGGCACGCAGCGCATCCGGCCGCGAGGAACAGGCGTGCGCCTTCCCGGACCTGCGGGTCATCCACATCACGCATGGCGGGAACCCCAAGCGTCCGGTTATAGAACAGCACCTTGGCCAGACGCGCGGCGGGGATTTCAGGCACACCGCCGTTGAGGGCGTCCTGGCAATCGGTTTGCGACGGCGGGCAGTTTTCACCCTCGAAAAGCGGCGACGTGATGCCGATGTCGCCGTGGAATGCGCCGGCTATCTGCTGCTCCAGGGTGGGCACGTTGGCTTTCCAGCCGAAACGCCCCATCCGGGTGTCCCCGTCCCGGACACTCCACACCATGTTGGCGCGCCCGGATATGCCGTCCCCGTTTGCGTCGTCCGGGTCAGCGCGCGCGAGAATATCGGCCTCCGGGATTGCCTCGAGGAGGCCGCCGCCGAACACCGCTGGAGCGATCCGTGGCGAAAAAAGCAGATCGGGGTGGGTGGGACCGAAGGCCAGATCTGCAAAGGAGTACTCGGGCTGCAGCAGCGTATAGGGCGTGCCGTCTTCGTAAGTTCCGGGAACTTCGCGGTAGCTGATCAGGAACCGTCCCTCGGGCGGGACGGTGAGTATCGCCCTGTCCTGAAGCTGGCCGCCGTAAACGGGATCGGGCAACGGCCCTCCGGTGTCGGGATCAACACCGGGTATGCTGAACCGAAACAGCAAACCCCGTTCCGGGTCGTCGTTGTCGGCTGGCGGCTGCGCGCGTCCGTCCAGGGTGTGGCACGACGAACAGGACTGAGCGTTGAAGGTGGGGCCGAGGCCGTCCCGGGCTTCGGTGGAAGCGGGCGCGGTCACCCAGTTCTGGGTGAAAAAGCTGTCGCCGATCTCAAAGGTGAGCCGTTCCCGGCTATTCAGATTGGCGGCGGCCGGCGCGAAGGAGTTGCGGTTGGTGCTGATCACCGTCGTGTCGCCGCCGAGTTGCGTTTGCAGAATCGCAGCGACCTCCGCGTCGCTGGGGCCGGACGTCGCGTCGCGCCACAGCAGCCAACCCAGCGCCGCCAGAGCGACCGCGCCCAACACAACCGAAAGGCCGTACCGCAGCAGGACCGACTTGCGGACATTCACGGTACGGCCGGAAAGCATTTGCGGTCGAACCCTAGACCGAGGTATTGATCTGGTATCCGAAGGCCGCAGCCCCCGCCACAATGGTTTCGGCCTGCTTGTTCAGGGCATCGATGGTGCCCTTCACCTGGGTGCGACCAAACGCGCTGTCCGAGGCAGTGTCGGTCAGATGCTGGTCAAAGGGATCCGGGATATTGTGGGCCATATTGACAGCCATCCGGGTCTCATTGGCCAGTTGTTGGGCTAAAGCCTCGTCCTCGGCTGCGAACAGGTCGATGATGCCGGGTCCGGAAACCACGCCGTAATCGCCGGTGAGCACCATGCGCACGCCGATCGCGTTGCCAACAATGTCCGCAACGGTATTGTCGGAGAAGCAGGAATGCTCGTCTTCCTGAGAACGCTCTTCGTAGGCGACGTTGATTCGTTCGCCAGCCAACTCGCCCTGGCTGAGGGCGCCGGCGCCGGTGATGATGTCGACGAGCGCGTCATCGGCAGGCATTGCCAGGAACTCGGCACGGTAGTTGCCGCCGCCGGGCGCCCAGGCGTCAACCATGTCCTGCATGTGTCCGATCAACGTGTCTGAGGCCACCGCGAGGTACTGGCCACGCCGGTCGGCGTTGTCGTTGGTGGTGTAGTCAGTGAACGGTCGGTCGCCGGGACCATCGTCGTTGAGGTCCTGTCCCCACAGGAGGAACTCGATGGCGTGCCAGCCCGTGGACACATTCTCCTCGCCGCCTTCTTCATTCAGCGAGACGATGAGGTCGGCGTCAATGGTGGGGTACTCGTTGGGCATGTTGATGATGCCGGCCGTGGCGTTGCCCTCAACGTAGTCAATGTACGACTCATCCATGGGCCAGGCGTTAGTCAGACCCTCTGGGCCGTCCTCCTCGTTGTCGATGGGGCCGCCGTAGAACCGGAACACCTCGGTGGGTCCGTAGTCGTCACGGGCGCGCAGCCACGCGCGCTTCGCCGCTTCGAGGCTGGCCGGGTTGGGGTCGGCCAGGAATGCACCAATGGTCGCGTCCATGACCCTGGCCGAAGCCAGGCTCTGGGAATAGAGGCCGTGCACGCCGTTGGCGTAGTGGGCGACAACCTCAACCTTGAGTGCATCCACGTCGACCTTTGGCTCCTCCATCATGGCCGCCGGAGGCGGCGCGGGCTCGCTGGTGCAGGCTATTGCCGCCAGCGCGAGACATAGCGCCAAACCCGGTATCACGATCAGAGTACGTTGCCATTTACGTTGCATTTGGTTCTTCCCCCAGGTTGATCTAAATGTTCGTCGTTCTACCGAATACCGGCACTACGCAATAACACGATCAGGCCAACGGCAGCCGATGTTATGTATATCATAATTATCAGTGTCAAGTGAGACGTGCATAAAATTACCTGGCTGCGCATGACGCCGCTCATTGTCCGTATTGACAGAGCTTTAGCCTATCGTATAACCGAATCCGCAGAGCGCTAACGGCTCCTCACGCGGTCAGTATCCTGGTCGTACCCGGTGCGGCCTGGAGCGCTGCGGATCTACCCGGGCGGGTTGAGGAGAACCGCAATACCCACCAGTTCCATGCTTGCCCGGCCCGTCAGTGTGTCCAATCGCATCGAAACGGTCTTCGTTCACAATCGGAATGTGAGTCAGTGCGGCATGATCGGCGCACGCTCCAGGACCAGGGTCAAAAGGGATGCCAAATACCGGAGCGTGTGTGGTATTGACAAATGATTACGTCTGCACTAAATTAGCGTAGCCACATACACACAAACAGTTAGTGGCAATGGAAATTGAAAAACATCGGTGGGTTGCTATAGCGGCAGTGATCCTCCGGTAATTCGCCCCTCCTTGGCAAACGGCCTTGTCGGATCCCTCCTCCTGACAAGGCCGCGTTTTTGAATTTCGTCTCAGAATCCCAAACGGAGGGCAAAGCCCAAAGGAAGCGACGAGCGCCATACGGCGGTTCACAGCAACGGAAAGCCGAGCCATGGGAAGTCGTCCCCAAACCCACGGCGACAATCACCTCGGTCAGTGGCTGCCCACCGGTGGCAAGGCCCCGCGCGTCTTGATTGGAATGGCCCTGACCGTTTGCGTTGGGTTACTGTGTGGCGGGTGGCGGACTGGGCCGAAGTGGCCGACGCATTCAAAACGCTGACCCAACGACCCGAATTGCTCTCAGCCCTTCTGGTCAGCTACACGGCGGCGTTTGTGCCGCGGGCAGTCGCCTGGGGGCAACTGATGACGAGCAAGGCTGGGGTATTCGACCTGTTCACCTACCCGCAGGCGGCTTTGTTGGCCAAACACCTCCTGCCTTTCAAATTCGGTGAGGTCGTCCGTCCGTTGCTGGCGTCCCGCCGGGGAGATTCTCTATCAGATGCGGCCGCCACCACGGCAGTGGCGCGGCTCCCGAATTCCGCCTCCCTGATCGTCATTGCAGCAGCCGGTGGACTGCTCTTGTCGTTGCCGGCAGGACGGATATTGTGGCCGCAGAGCCTGGCGCTGCCCCGGCAATGATATGCGCAGCGGCCGCACCGGTTCTGTTACGCGTCCATGCCCGGGACGGGTTGTTACCGCTCCTGGCACAGCGCCGGCCGAAACACGTGCGCGAGCAATTGGCAACGATGTCCGCCGGCCGCATCGCCAAAGCTGCGTTGTGGATGCTACCGAGCTGTATCCTCGAAACCGCCGTACTGCAGGTAACGGCCCAGGCGCCGGGAACCGAACTCTCCTTGTCCACCGCCATCGCCGTGACCGCCTTCACGATCCTGTTCCAGGTCTTCCGCATGACGCCCGGTGGGTACTGCCATCCCCCGAAGAACCGGGAGATCTACGAGAAGATCTCCACGGACTACCAGGAGATCGCCAAGCTGACCAACGTCATCAGGGACGGCCAGCCCTTCCTCGCGGTGAAGATCTGGTTGCTTTGCGAAGCGGGTTCACACGTCCGGCTCTGCGGGCCGAGCCGGACGCTGCGGGCTTTCACGGCCGGCCCCACTGTTGGTACGTATTTTCCGGACTCGGCAAAGATCTTCGGGTCAGCCACCTTCCTCGATTATCCGATTGAGAACGTCATACTGGGGCGCCGGGAAGCCGAGAATTACACCGATGCACAGAAGCGACAGGCGGTCAACAAGGGAATGCTCCGCATCCTCTACCACTGTTTGAAGTTCTACATGATCATCGGCCAGGACCGGATAAGTTCCCGTCTGATCGACGAGGCCCGGGCCGTGTACGTGTGCGAGGTAGTGGACAGGGCATACCCCAACTCGCTGGCTGCTGTCGCCCAAGCGCGCGAGGGCAACTTCGGACGTCAGGGCACCGTTGACATACCGCTCCGCGAGGCCATGTACCAAGCCCGGCAGCCCGCCGACAATGGCAATGCTGCGGCTCTGAAAACGGCCACCAACGAGGTCTCTTCCGCTTCAACGCCATGTTCTACCTGGCCACCGTGAGATACATCGGGCGAGTGGCGGATGACTCAGCGGCCGGCGACCGCGACGCTCGGGGAACCCACCAGGTCGAAGCCCTGGCGTTCTACCAGTCCATCCAGCCCGAGGTCGCCAACGCCGACCCGGCCGCCGACGAGACCATCATGGCCTACGTCACGGCCGACCCGGGTGACATCACCATCACGTCACGCGACGCGGCGCTGGCTGCCCTCAATCGGGTTTCGTCGGCGCTGCTGTTGACGCGGAGCGATCTGGTCACCAGCTACCGATGATAGACTCGGCAGCCCAACACAGGAGACCCGAAGCATGAAGAGTCTGTCACGCCTGGGCGCAAGGGCTTTCTGGTTGCGAGCCGGCTTGTTGCTGTTGGCGGTGGCGCTGGTTGCGTGCGGCGGGGGTGGTTCGACACTTCCGCCCGCCGCCGCCTCACCGCCACCGGCCCCAACCACGCCGGATCGGGATCGCACCCTGACCGTGTATTCCGGTCGTTCGCAGACGTTGGTCCATCCGTTGCTGGTGACCTTCGGCGAGCAGACCGGGATCGACATCAGGGTCAAGTATGCCGGCAGTTCGTCCACGGCGGCGACGCTGCTGGAAGAGGGTGACAACACCCCGGCCGACGTGGTGTTCATGCAGGATCCCGGCTCCCTGGGCATCCTGGCCGACGCCGGGATGCTGTCCCAGATACCACAGGCGTCACTGGACAAGGTGGATCCACGGTTCCGCTCGCCGGCCGGTCTTTGGATCGGCACGTCGGGCCGGGCGCGCACCATAATCTACAATACCGATGCCATCAATCCCGTAACCGACCTGCCGCCGTCCATCCTGGACTTCACGAGACCAGAGTGGCGTGGGAGGGTCGGCTGGGCGCCACGCAACGGTTCTTTCCAGGCGTTCGTTACGGCTCTGCGGCTCACCCTCAGCGAGGACTCGGCCCGAGAATGGCTCATCGGCATGCGGGACAACGACGCGGTGGACTACCCCAACAACGTGACCACCGTATCGGCAGCAGCGGCCGGCGAGGTGGATGTGGGTTTCGTGAACCACTACTACCTGGAACGGTTCCTCGAAGAGCACGGCGAAGTATTCGGCGCGCGCAACCATTACCTCGGCAACGGTGACCCGGGCGCCCTCGTACTCGTGGCCGGTGTGGGCATACTGGACGCGTCCGAAAACAAGGACATCGCGGAGGAATTCGTCGACTTCCTGCTCGGGGAGCCGGCGCAGACCTACTTCGCCCAGGAGATCAAGGAATATCCGGTGTCCGCCGGCGTGGAGCCGGCGGGCGACTTGCCCGCCTTAGAGTCGCTCGATCCGCCCAACCTCGACCTGGGCAGCCTCAGCGACCTGGAAGGCACCCTCGACCTGCTGCGGGACACCGAAGTGCTGCCGTAATGGCTCGCGACGCATCGCGCCACGCCCGTCAATTCATCAAGGAAGGGAGCTGCTGACCACGTAGAGCCTCCTGGCGGACGGCGATCTGGACCTGTACTCCATGAGGATATATCCGGAGTGTCCAGCAGCGTTGGCGCACGCCGGGCAGGGTCCAGGCGCAAACTGGCAATGAGGGTCACCGTCTTGCGCAAGAACTGGCAGCGGTGGAACAGGTCTAGCGTTGCAGCCGTAGTCTCCCACCAGCGCCAGAGGACGATGGGGCACCAGCGGCGCAGCAGCATGATCCATCGACCGTCCCCAGCCACCCCATCCTGCTTGACTGGCGCCTTCAGCCCCAGTCAAGCAGGATGCGATCCACGCGCAACGCGTAAAACTCCAACCATGCGACGCTGCGCGATCGTGACCTAATCCGAGGTAAGGACCTGTGCCGGGAGCGAGGGTGTGCCCTCTCCGCCGTCGCCCAGGGCCCGAACCCGATAGATGTACTTGGTTCCCGAGCTCACGTTGTTGTCGGTCCAGGAAGTGCCGGTATCGGCGATGTCGTTGACCACGGTCTGGAAGCTGCTCTCGCTGTCCGGCGCCCGTCGCAGGATCCGGTACCCGGAGACTTCCCCGCCGGCGCTGGGAGCGCTCCAGTTCAGGGCCACCGAGTCACTGGCTCCCGACGCTGACAGACCGGTCACCCGGCCCGGCGCCGGCGGCTTGGGAGTGACGGCTTCAGCCGCGTGGGAAAGTTCACCCTCTCCGCCGTCGCCCAGGGCCCGAACCCGATAGATGTACTTGGTTCCCGATCTCACGCTGTTGTCGGTCCAGGAAGTGCCGGTATCGCCGGTGTCGTTGACCACGGTCTGGAAGTTGCTCTCGCTGTCCGGCGCCCGTCGCAGGATCCGGTAACCGGAGACTTCCCCGCCGGCGCTGGGCGCACTCCAGCTCAGGGCCACCGAGTCGCTGGTCCCCGACGCCGACAGGCCGGTCACCCGGCCCGGCGCCGGCGCCTTGGGGGTGACGGCCTCGGCCGGGAGGGAAAGTTCACCGTCTCCGCCGTTGCCCAGGGCCCGAACCCGATAGATGTACTTGGTTCGCCACCCCACGTTGTTGTCGGTCCAGGAAGTGCCGGTGTCGCCGGTGTCGTTCACCACGGTCTGGAAGTTGGCCTCGCTGTCCGGCGCCCGCCTCAGGATCCGGTATCCGGATACATCGCCGCCGGCGCTGGGCGCACTCCAGCTCAAGGCCACCGAGTCGCTGGACCCCGACGCCGACAAGCGGGTCACTCGGCCCGGCGCCGGCGCCTTGGGGGTGATGACCTCGGCCGGGAGGGAAAGTTCACCCGCTCCGCCGTCGCCCAGGGCCCGAACCCGATAGAGGTACTTGGTTCGCGACCCCACGTTGTTGTCGGTCCAGGATACACCGGTGTTGCCGGTGTTGCTGACTACGGTCTGGAAGCTGCTCTCGCTGTCCGCCGCACGCCGCAGGATCCGGTAGCCGGTGACATCCCCCCCGCCGCTGGGCGCACTCCAGCTCAAGGCCACCGAGTCACTGGACACCGACGCCGACAGCCCCGTCACCCGGCCCGGCGCTGCGTACTTGTCCCTGGTAATTGTGACGGCAACTCCCAGCGAAGACGAGCGGGTAACGCCCGATTCGTCAGCCTCATCCGTTGCGGTGAACGTTACCGAGTAAGAGTTTTTGGTTTCATAGTCCGGCGGACTGTTGAACCTGAGCACACCGTCACTGAAGCTGAAGCTGTCCGCGTCGGTGCCCCCCAGGGTCAACGTGGCAGTTCCGCCTTCCGGGTCCGCTGCCGAGTAGGCGCCCACATCCGCAAAAGAGCCCTCAGGGTAGTCCACCGCGGCCTTGCCGGAAATTACCGGAGCCTCGTCCACATCGGTCACTGTTACGGTTATTGGCAGTTCCGTCGTCAAGGCCCCGTCGGAGACTTGCACAATGACGCTGAATACACCGTCCTTATCGGCGTCGGTGGGCTGTTCGTAGTCAGGCTCACGGCCATAGTGCAGCAGGTTCAGCGCCGCGTAGCACATCGTACCGGTATTAAAGATGTGCTCATAGGTGAACACCTCGCTGTCTGGACCAGCCAGGGAGAAGGTGATCGTATCTCTCTGAGGGTCTGAAGCGCCGAAGTCGAACAAGTAGTGCGCATAGCCTTCTTCCAGCATAATCGCTTCATTCTTCTGGATGAAGTGCGGGGGATCATTGCCATCAGTGACCGTAACGGTAACCAACCGGGTGTCGCTCTTGCCGTTCGTCGTCGCCCTCACCTTCACCAGATAGGTGTTGTTGTTGTCGGCATCGCTGGGAGCCTCGAAGTTGGGTAAGGCCTTGAAACTTAAAGCGCCGCCCGCGCTGATGTTGAACTGTGCTGCGTCAGTGCCCTCCACCGACCAGACGATACTGTCGTTCTCCGGGTCCGTCGCTGTGTATATCCCCACGATGCCCGTGCCATGCTCAGGCAAGTTGCGAGCAGGGGGGTGGCAGAGTCGGCCTTTCTGGCAGCATTTGGATCCCGGCGTGCCGCGCTCAGCAAAGCTGGGAGCGGTAGGGCCGCCGGTGATCGTGGGCGCCTCGTCCACGTCGTTCACCGTTATCGTGACGGCCCGGGTGTCGCTCTCGCCGTTCGCGGTCGCCTTCACCGTCACCAGATAGGTGTTGTCGCTGTCGACGTCGCTGGGAGCCTCGAAGTCGGGTGAAGTCTTGAATCTGAGACCGCCACCGGCGCTGATATTGAACTCTGCTGCGTCAGTGCCCTCCACCGACCAGGCGATGCCGTCGTTCTCGGGGTCCGTCGCCGTGTACGTCGCCACAATACCAGTGTCGCGCTCATCGAAGCTGGCAGCGGTGGGGCCACCGGTGATCGTCGGCGCGCCCGTGGGCGGACTGTTCTGCAATTGCCAGCCCACCGTTTGGCCAGCGTCGTGGTCCGGCCTCGAGCGCGACAGCAACGCGTTTGTGCCAATGACGGAGCGGATCGCGCCGCCACTGAGTTCCAGCGAGTTCGCCAACACGGAGATGCCCTGAGTGGAGATATTCGGCTCCACCACCTGGTGGACGAAAGTCAGGTTAGGCGTGCCGATGCCGCTCCCGTAGTTCGCCCGCTCCTCGCCCCGGTTCGCCGAGTCCATGTCAATTTTCAGTCTCGGCGTGCCAATCACGTCCACCGACTCGCTGGACGTCGGCGTTACCCGGATGTTCTCACCCAAGGCGTAGGTAGTGTCCGCCGGCCGAGCCGAGGAGCCCGCCACCCCGCTTTGACTGGACGCCGCCGGGGGGCCGACCAGCAGTGTCACCATCAACGAGAACACGATTGCGAACGCGCCGGTCAGATGCAAAAAACGATTGAAACGCATTTATCCCTTCTCTGCCAGCCATGGTTGAGGGCCCCGACGCTGGCGGTTTGAGAAGCTATTCAACCCGGCGGCGTCTGCCCGAACGCCGTAGCCTCGGCCCTTTTAGCTCTCGTCCACCAGCATCAGAGCATCAGCGAGCAATGCCCTTACTCAAATGCCGGAGTAGTGAATCGCTGGGCTGGTTACAAGACCAACGACTCTGGCACGGCCAACTGACGGTGGCTAGGTTCGATGGTGTATTCGTTGATTTGACTTTGCGGCGTACTCGCTCCTCATTCTTTCGAATCACCTTGTACGTGACCCATAGGTATAAAGTGCTGCCGGAACGTACAGCCAGTGTGTCTTTGCGAACCTAGCGTGAGTGGGCCACGCGCGTTACATTTGCTGCGATGGCGCTGGAAAATTGGTAATCTTCCCCCACGAGTTGGCGCCTGGCCCGGGCCGGCGCGCGAACCCCCAACCTTGATCATCGAATTTTGCGGCGTTCCAAATTGAGCCATTACCAGCGATTGCAACGGTTCGTCTGGGTCGAGCCCGACGTGGTGCGCCCGGCGGTGCGGGTCACGGTCTGGGGACGCTGGTTCCTGCTGCTCATTGGCGTTGCTCACCTCGCGTACCCTCTTGAGTTTTCGTACCCCCATGACTTGGAGCACGCGGTTCTGCACGTTCCGGTAGCCGCGCTGAACGGCTTGGTCCACCACCGGTTGCTCACCAACCGGTCGGTGACTTGGGGCTGGGCGCTGGCGTCGAGCGTCATGGACTTCGCCTTCACCACGTCCCATATCCTGATCCACCAGGGCGGATTTGATAACTACACCTTCCTCTACTACTATCCCGCCCTGGGCGCTTTCGTGGTCATCTTTTCCTCGTTCTCCCTCGTACTGGCGTGGACCACGACCGTCGCGGTCGCCTATGCCCTGGTGTGCCTGTTCGTGGGGCCCGGTCTGGACATCGGCGCCGGCGACGTGAAGGAGTTGGCGGCCCGGCTGGCGACGATGTATCTCATGACCGTGGCCATCAGCCTCATCGTCCGCTTTGAGCGCGCTAGGCGGCAGGCGGCGATGGAGGGGGAGCGGCGGATGCAGCAGGAACGCATCGATCTCTCGCAGTCCATCCACGACACCGTGGCCCAGACTGCCTACATGATCGGTTTGGGGATTGACGGCGCCATCAGGCTGGCCGGGGATTCTAACCCGAGGTTGGTCGAGCGCCTCGCCGCGACGCAAGAGCTGTCGAAGTCGGCAATGTGGGAGCTGAGGCGACCCATCGACGTGGGCCGTCTCTTCGAGGGGCAGCAACTCGGACCGGTGTTGCGGTCCCACACCGCGACCTTCTCGGCCATCACCTCGGTTCCAACCGAGATGGTTCAGTCTGGGGTGGAGCCGCCGCTGGCTGCGGAGGCGCAGGCCGGTCTCCTCACCATCGCGCACAACGCTATGACCAACGCCTTTCTCCACGCGCAGGCGGGAAGGGTTGAAGTCAAGCTCGACTTCGGGACCGACGCCGTGCGCCTGTCCGTCTCCGACGACGGGGTGGGGCTGCCGAGCGACTACGCCGAGCGGGGTCGTGGTTTTGGCGGTATGGAGAGAGACGCCCGGCGGCTGGGCGGCAGACTCATCGTGGAGACGGGCGAGCCGGACGGAGGGACCACCGTCACCTGCGTGGCTCCCTATTCGACAGTTCGAACAGGAGACTATGATGGCAGCGACTGATGTGACCCGGGCAGATGTGATCCGGGTATTGGTGGTGGACGATCATCCCGTCACCAGGCGGGGGTTGCGCGACACCCTGGCAGACGAGACCGGCTTCGAGGTTGCGGGACAGGCTGCGAACGGGGTTGAGGCCGTTACCGTGGCGCGGGAAACGCGGCCCGACGTCGTCGTCATGGACCTGTTCATGCCCCACAAGGACGGAGTGGAAGCCTGTAGGGAGATCACGGAGCTGCTGCCCGACACCAGGGTGCTGATGCTCACCGCCTCCGCCGAGGAGGACGACGTGATCCGCGCCGTGGCCGCCGGCGCCACGGGCTTCGTTCAGAAGTTCACGGGGAGCGAGGAGTTGGTCCACGCGGTGCACCAGGTGGCGGCGGGCAATCTGATGATCCCGGGAGACGCGGTGAGACGGGCGTTCCGGCTGTTGGGCGCGGGCGGCGCAGTGCAGCCGACTGCGGACGTGCTGTCAGCAAGGGAGCGGGAGGTGCTCACCCGGTTCGCTACGGGAAAAGCGTATGCGGAGATAGCCAGGGACATGGGCATCAGCAAGGTGACCGTGCGCAACGCCATCTACCGGGTTCAGAACAAGCTCGGGCTCGGGTCCCAGCAGGAGATCGTGGTGTGGGCGGTCCGCAACGGTCTGCTCGAGGAGTAGCAGCTCAGGCACAACGGGGAGCGGCTCGGATTGACGACGGGTCTACTCTGATTATAGAAGGGCCGGGGCAGAAGCGTTGAAGTTCAATCTTGGCGTCGTCGGTTCCGAAGCGCCAGTTGGTCGGGATGCGCGCGGCGTTGCGCCGGGTTTCGTAGGCGGTGCTTAACGACACTGAGGAATGCCTCCCCGCTGCGCCATTGAGAAATATTGCCGAAAAATCAGCGTTTGGGGATACCCACAGACGGCAAGTTTTGGGAGCGCCGCCGCTAACCGTACGCAGTGATGTTGTGTTCGTGCGCCGTTCCGAAGCCATTCGCCCTATTGACACCGACTCTGGAGCGCTCAAGTTCATTACGTAAACCATCCCGTGCGGGAGGTGATCCCGCCGGTGCTATGATGCGTCAAACCCGGGCGCCGGCGGCCGGCGCGTTGGTCGCCAGATCGCCGCCGCAGTGAGGGCAAACGCCGGCTGAGTGGTCTGCATCGCTTTTGCCCTCATCGGCTGCGTTTGCCTCCATCATGGCGGCGCTTAGTATGCCGGCCGGCAGAGCGAACAGGCCGATGCCCAACACCGCAATCACGGCGGCCAGCATTCGCCCGATGCCCGTTACGGGCACGGTGTCACCGTATCCGACCGTCGTAAGGGTTACGACGCTCCACCACATCGCCGAGGGGATGCTGTTGAAAATCTCCGGCTGGGCCGCCGATTCCGCAAAATACATCAGCGCGGCGGCGATGACCAACACCACCAGCAACCCCGCCACTGCGGTTAGCAACTGCCCCGCTTTCAGCCGGAGCGCCAACCCCAGCCGACGCCCGCCGGGGAAGTAACGGGCCAACTTGGCCGAACGAGTCAACAGCCGTATCGCCAGCAGGAAAGAAAGGCTGAAGCTGTCGCCGAAGATCAGCAGCATCGCGATAGCAACCAGCGAGGGCAGGATGGCGGCCGCATCAATCAGCCCGGTGGGAGAAATCACGAATCGCAAGCGTTGCGGCCATGGCTTCCCTTCAGGGTTGGCCTCGGGGGACGACCACAAGCGCAATCCGTATTCCACTACGAACACTAATACGGTGCAATACTCCACCAGGTGGAACCAGAGGGAATAGGAGGCCTTCAGGGTGGGAACGGTCCAGAGGATCAGCGACAAGGTGTTGATCAGGATGACGCACACCAGGAATATCTCCGGAATCACAGAACCCCGCAAATGCGGTCCCTCACCGGCGCCACCCTGCCGCAGCAGGTCGGGTGCTTCCAACGACGCGTACACTCTACCGCGCAAACCTGCCCGGCGGTCTGGGCGACTGTCGGAATTCGTAAGCGTGTCCATTCTGTTACCATCCTTCACTGGGAGAATTGGGTATCCGCGCTGGTGTGGGTCAGCCCGTTCACTGTACGATTGCAGCCCGCGTCGCGGCAAACGACGTCGGTCCAGCGGCACCCTGATTCATCAATGACAACTGAGCAAGATGGTCGAGTTGAAGGCAGATGAACGTCGCCTCAGTGTGGTCTGAACAACTTGAAGCCGTTGTCTCCGGCGACGTAGCGTTGGAAACCCCTGCCTTCATCTACGACGAATCCGGCATCGTCCGGCTCCTGGGAAGGGCAACAGACATCAGGGAACGGACCGGCTGCCGCGCGCTTTTCGCGGTGAAATCCTTCTGCTTTCGCGACGCGTTGGAGTTGATGGTTCCTTATCTGGATGGATTGGCCGTGAGTTCGCTCTTCGAAGCGAAGCTGGCGCGATCGGTCTTGGGCGACCGGGGCACGGTGCATTTCACCACTCCCGGCCTGCGGCCCCGGGATGCAGAGGAACTGGCCCGGCACTGCGACTACATAGCCTTCAACTCCGCCGGTCAGTGGCGTGCTTATCGAGACGCCCTGCACCCGTCGGTCCGGTACGGTCTGCGAGTTAATCCTGGATTATCTTTCATCGGCGATGCCCGTTATGACCCATGTTCGCCCGGTTCCCGACTGGGCGAGTCGCTGGCGAGCGTTGCCCAAGTCCTCGATGAACCGGACTCCGTCTCGGGTCTACTGCTCCACACCAACTGTGACGCCACCGACTTTGGCCAATTGGAAGCCACCGTGAGTAAAATCCGTTCCTCTCTGGGCAACCGGTTGGAGGACGGCCGGCTGCGGTGGGTAAACCTGGGCGGCGGGTACCTGTTCGAGGATGAATCCACGGGCGACGTCCCCGACTTTACGCCCTTATACCGTACGATAGATTTGCTGCAACGGCGCTGCGGTCTGGAGACGATCATGGAACCCGGCGCCGCCCTGATACGCGCGGGGTGCTATCTCGTAGCCACTGTCCTGGAAGTCCAGACGCGGGACGGCCACCGAACGGCGATCCTGGACACCACGGTGAACCATATGCCGGAAGTGTTCGAATATCAATACGAGCCGGACGTTCTGGGGCACCGCGACACCGCGGAGTGGGCCTGCACGCTGGCGGGATGTTCCTGCCTCGCCGGGGACGTGTTCGGGGAGTACCGCTTTGACGACCCATTGGCGGTGGGAGACCGGGTCGTGTTTCTCAACATGGGCGCCTACACCCTCGTCAAGGCCCATATGTTCAACGGCGTCAACCTGCCGACGATTTACGCTCTGGACGCGGAGGGAAATCTGATCACCAAACGACGGTTTACTTACGACGATTTCGCGTCGCGATGGGGAGCGTGAGCAAGGTCATGACGACTGTCGAACTGTACGAACGGGAGCTGGTGGTCCCCACCGTCGGACTTAACGCTGACCTGCTCCTGCAGTTGCGCGAAGCGGTGACGGAGCAGCTGAAATCGGACGAGATTCCGATCAGGCTCGCAGTGACGGGTAGGGCGACGATCCCGAATTCCGATCGGGAAGGGAAGCACTGCGAAATCGGCCTGCTGCGGGGATTGGAGGGTTGTCGGCGGCCGGCGTCCATTTTTGACTTGGATCGCCGGCCCGTGGAAAACCCCGAGCAGTTCAACGCCGTTCTGCTGGTGCCCACCGGAGTGGGGGCAGAGATCGGTGGCCACGCGGGAGACGCGATGCCGGTGGCCGCCCTGCTCGCCGCGGTTTGCGACACGCTGGTCACCCATCCCAACGTGGTAAACGCGTCGGACGTGATCGAAATGCCGGCCAACTGCCTGTACGTGGAGGGCAGCGTCATTGCCCGGCTGCTGCAGGGCCAATTGGGTTTGCAGAGGGCCCGCAACAATCGCCTGCTGGTGGTGCTTGGTCCTCATGACGACGAGCTGTTCGTCCACGCTGCCATCAACTCCATCAACGCGGCCCGGACCTCCTATGGCCTGGCAAGGCCCCAGGTTCTCCGGCTGGAACAGGGCTTACAGATGGACTCCCGGTATGCGCGGTCGGGGCGGGCGGCCGGTCGGGTGCGCGGGCTGGAGCCCCTGTTTGCGGAACTGGACCGGCGGCGAAATCAATATGACGCGGTGGCCATCACCTCTCTGATCGACGTGCCGGCCGGCTACCACTTTGAGTACTTTGACCGGATGGGCGAAATGGTGAACCCCTGGGGAGGCGTGGAGGCGATGCTGACGCACACGGTCTCGGCTCTTTATGACGTGCCGTCGGCCCACGCGCCCATGCTGGAGAGTCGGGAGGTAGCCAATGCTGACCCGGGCGTGGTCGATCCGCGCATGGCAGCCGAGGCCGTGTCGCTGGCAATGATCCAGTGCATCCTGAAAGGGTTGCAGCGCAGTCCCCGGCTGATCACCGACCCGGAAGCCCGGCGTCACCACAGCGTACTCAACGCGGCCGATATATCCTGCCTGGTGATTCCCGACGGATGCGTGGGTTTGCCGACTCTGGCGGCGCTGGAGCAGGGTATTGCTACCATTGCGGTGAGGGAAAACCGCAACCTGATGAGCAACGACCTGACGGAACTGCCGTGGGGCCCGGGCCAGTTGCACATTGTGGAGAATTATTGGGAAGCCGCCGGCGTGATGGCCGCACTACGGGCCGGCGTAGACCCGGCGGCAGTACGCCGGCCGCTGGCCGGGGCTGAGATCACCGGGCCGGCAGAGACAACCGGCAGCATCTGACGGAGCAACCAACGGCGACGCGCGGGCTGCACGTCGCCCATCTCGGCTGCTTCCGCCGGACCGTTAGCCAGCCAGCAGGCCATCACCGATAAAGATGTGCTCCGCTTCGTCCAGCGTGAGATCGGTTTCAGGCAGGATAAGGTCCGATTCTACCAATTGATCCAGCGGCAGCGGCTCGCCCCGGTCGCGCACCAGCTGGAACATCTCATCCAGCAGCGATTGGAATTGAACCTCGTCCTCAGCGGCCACCGCCTCCACCATGCGGTTATCAATTTCGTTGAGGTCATCGATGACCGCCCCAGGCAGGTTGAACTGCCCCTCGCCAAGTATCCGTACAATCACGTTTTGCGCTCCAGTGCTGGGGAAAAGGGTGAGGTGATAACCGGGGGCTATCGGCGACTGCGCCGCGGCAAACCCTCGGTCAGGCGCTTCCACCGCTGGGCGGAGTCGTCGCGCCGGAGTTTTTCAACGCGGCCAGTTCGGACTCCACGGTGCTGGAAGTGGAAATCTGCGCCAGTTCCCGGTCGATGTCGTCCCGGGGTCCGGTGATGTCGTCAAGCACGCCTGACTCCACCAACTCGTCGATAGCGCCGGCCTTGGCCCGCATCTGGTCCGTCTTGTTCTCGGCGCGTTGCACCGCCAGCGAAACGTCGCCCATCTCCTCGGAAATGCCGCCGAGCGCGGCGCCGATGCGCACCTGGGCCTGGGCCGCCGTGTACTGAGCCTTGATGATTTCCTTCTGGTTGCGGAAGGCGTCCACCTTGGCCTGCAGGCGTTGCTCGGCCTGGGTCAACTTCTCCTGCTCCCGTTCCATGCCGGCGATCTGCTCGTCCAAT
The DNA here is from genome assembly GCA_002238825.1 of SAR202 cluster bacterium bin87. Classification (GTDB taxonomy): domain Bacteria; phylum Chloroflexota; class Dehalococcoidia; order Lucifugimonadales; family UBA3495; genus Bin87. The sequence goes on from MPNC01000002.1 coordinate 184,825, forward strand.
CCCTCCAGTTCCATCAGAGCAGTCTGCTTGCGTTGCAGGGCCAGCCGGGCCAGGTCGTCCCGATCCGCGTCCACCGCTTGACGAGCCTGCCGGTCCAACCGGGCGATGTTTTCGTTGACCCGGTCGGCCTGCTGCTGGATGCGTCGCTTGGCGGTAACCATCTCGACCACGCCACGCTTCACGTTCTGGAGCATCTCCAGTTGTTTTTCATAGGAGTAGTCCAGCGTTTCCCGCGGGTCCTCCGCGGAATCCAGCATGCGGTTCATTTTTGATTTTACAATGGTGGACATCCGGGAAAACATGCCCATGATCTCACTTTACTCCTTAAGGTATTTGGGTACGAAGTACCCCGGGTTCGGCCAGTCTATCAAACGGCAGTTCAATAGCCGCGTCTCGAACCGAAGAAGGCCATCCCCAACATCACCACCGCCGCAAGGATGCACAGCACACCGGCGATGCGGAGCAGGAAGTCCAACACGCCAAGGACCATCAGGATGCCCAAGGCCAGCATGGCCAGTCCCAAAATAATTAAAGCCGCTTTACTCATACCACGCATCCCGCAGCCTCCATCGGAGGTTGATATAAACAGAGCATAATGGGCGTCGCCGGCGGCGGTCAAGCCGCGACGACCTCAAAGCACCGTGGCCCTGGGCTATAATGTGGCCCCTGACGACCACGCCGCTGCCTGGTTGCATTCGTTTCCATTCTTCCTCCGGCCGAGGAGGCCGCCATGAGCAAACAATCATCGTTGGGCCGGCTGTTCGGCCGACTCACGGGCCGCGGAAACAGCCGGCCATCCGGCCTCGCCGATCGCCTGGCCGTCGACAACAGCATCCACGCGGCGCGGGCCGGAGACGTCGTCGTAGTGCAGGGTCTGAACCTGGACGTAGATGATGCCTATCTGGTGGTGGAACAGGTCCATCGGTACGCCGGCAGCGGCGTTGAGTGGCGCGAGTTGGTGGCCTCGGACAGCCGCCGGCAGGTCTGGCTGGAGTGGTCAGGGAGCGGCGACAACCTGTTCGTCACCGCGACCACGGAACGCCGGCCCATGGGCCTGGATGCAATCGGTTTGACCGAGGACGACCTCATCGCGCTGGACGAGGAGCACTCGATCGACAACGGCGTGGTCATCGAAGAACGGCGTTACTCTTACCGCAACAGTTTCGAGGCGTTCTATTACCCGGGCGACCGCGCCGGCGAGGGAGAGGGCTTCTACATGTGGGAGTTCCTGGCGGACGATGGGCGCGATATGCTGGCCATTACCAAGTTCGAAGGCCTCCCCTTCGAAGCGCACTTCAGCGAAATAATTGACCCGGACAACGTGCTGCTATACCCGGGAGAGCGACCAGAGGTTCAATAACGATACGACTGAGTGTGGAGCGTGCCAGGTGGACATACTGATTGACATATTGACCTACCTTCCCCGCGGGCTGATCTACGTGGCGTTGGGGCTGGTGGTATTGACCCTGGCGAAACTGGCCCGGGACGTTGTCACTCGCCATCGCATCGAAGAGGAGATCGTAACCAAGGGCAACCTCGCGGTGGCGCTGCGCCTGTCCGGTTACCTGATGGGCGTCATCCTCGTGTTCCTCGGCGCCGTGTACGAGCCGATGGGTGGAGATGGCTATGTGGGGTTGGGAATCGACCGCGCCTTCGGCCTGGAAGTGCTGTGGGTTTTCCTGTACTCACTGGCCGGAATCGTCGCGTTGAACCTGATGCGGCTGGTCACGGACCGGTTGGTGCTGTATCGCTTCGAGCTGGAGCGCGAAATCATCCAGGATCAGAATGCGGGAGCGGCGGCAGCGGAGTTTGGCGTAAACATCGCTTCCGGCCTCGTCATCGCCGGAGCAATTGCCGGCCAGGGTGGCCCGCTCAACGCCCTGGCGTTCTTCGGCTTGGGCCTGGGCGTCCTGATCCTGTTCGCCCTGTTCTACGAATGGACCACGCCTTTCAACATCCACGACGAAATCGAGCGCGACAACCCGGCGGTGGGCATCGCCCTGGGAGGCAACCTGATCGCCATCGGCCTGGTCACCTTCAAGGCCACCTTCGGGGACTTCGTCGGTTGGCAGTCTGGAATTTTGGAGTTTGCCGTCTACTCGGTGGTGGGCTTCGTTCTGTTGTATGTCCTGCGGGTGGCGGTGGACCTGGTGTTGTTGCCCCACACCCGGGTTTCCCAGCAGGTCGCAGGTGGGCGCAACGTGGGCGTGGCCTTCGTCGAAACTGCGGTGGTGGTCAGTTCCGCCCTGATACTGCTCATTGTCATCTGAATCGGGACGTTGACGATGTCGCCGAGGCAGGCCATTCGGAGCGCCGGGCTCAATCCTCGGCATCAGTCTCGGCGGCAGATCGATGGGTCAGCAGGCGACGCTGAATTTCGGACTGTGCCTGGCTGTCGGCAGCTACTTCGGCCCGAGTTTCCAGCAACGAGTAGCCGTCCTCCATGATGGCCGTGAGCACCGCGTCCGGAGGCGGCGGCAGGGCGCGGTTCACCACCGGCTCCAACAGCCGGTCAAAACACGCCGGGTCGCCCACCAACTGTTTCCATTGGTCGGCATAGGGGTCCAGGGTGCCGTCGTAGAGCCGCAACAGGAACACGGCGCGCACTGGATCCAGACCCTCAGCAAGGATAGCTTCAACCCGCAGGTCGGCGCCACGCCCGCTGTCGAACTCTGCCTCCTGCGCATCCTCGTTCCAGCGAGCATCCTTGAACAGGTCGAAACTGTCGATCAGCGCCTCCGTCTCCGCCAGCAGAGCGCCGATCATCTCCCGGCCGGCCGGCGCCAATTCCGATCCAGCGCCGTCTTCGCGAGGTCGCAGGCAACGGCGGCGGTACAGGCCGGACACCACGGGCAGGCAGGGGTCCGACCGGATGAGGTCGGCAGGCAGCGGCACGGCGCAGCTGTGCTTGTCCACGAAGTAGAGCAACACGCAGGACTGCATCCAGTCCAATAGCTGGTCTCGATTCGCCGCATACCCCCGCGCCACCGCCCAGTCTACTGGGCGATAAGCGGGAAGAATCGTCAGCGTCAGCTCGGCGTCGTCCCAGGCGCCGACCCGGCGACGCAGCCACGGCGCTCGCAGGTGGGCAGACACCGGGTCGTCGAGGTGGGCCGGCCTCCCCCAACCGCGTCCCGAGGTCAGAGAGATCCGGCAGAGGCCGGCTCGCCACTGTTCCATCAGCGTCAGCAGCTCCGCGTAGCAGGCCGGCAGGTCGGGATTGGACCGCCGGTCCAACCGGGCTACGATTGGAGCGCGTTCGTCGACATCGGGCGGGAAGAGCCGGCCCAGCAACCGACGCAGCGTGAGGCGGCGGGATTCGCCCGGCAGTTCAATCTGCAGGGCGGTATCCGGCGGGAACCGGTTTGTCCACACCGATACCGAAAGGCCGGCGGCGTCACCGCCGTTCATGGGTTCAGGCCAGCCAGGCGGGACGCGTCGCGTCGTCGTCCTCCAACCGGTCCCGGAAGTCAACCCGGCCCCCGCCGCCGCTGAAACCACCAAAGCCGCCGCTCCGCGATATGGTCGATCCGGCGCCTCCTCCGATCGTGGAACTGCGCGAAATGGACGAGCTGCCGCGCGTCAGCGAACTGCTGCTGCGGAAGGCGCCCGACGACCTCTGGGTCTGCTGATAGGTCTGACGCCCCGAACTCACGTTGCGTCCCGCGTTCTGGTAGCTGGAACCGGCGTAGGTCTGCTGGCGGGAGGTGTACTGCCGGTTACGATTCAGTTGAGAATCGTAGCGACTGGAACCCCGGTACGAGGAGCGGTCCCTGCGGATGTCCGTCGCCCGGCCCGGAACGGTCTGGTAATAGTAGGGACCACGGCTCAGGCTGCTTATTATCAGGTAGGTGAAGAGGAAATCACCGGCGCCGAAGTTGCTATGGTAGTACGAATTGGCGTGGTAGCCCCGCAGTTCGTGCTGATCGTCCTGTTTGACGATGGCAAACAGCTGGTCGTCCACCGCATCTTCGATCTGATTGTTGGCGTCAAGGTCTTCCCAGCCCTCCAGCGTGAGGCTGTCGCCATCCTGGCGGGCGCGGATCAGAATCAGGCCGTCGCCTTCGTAAATTTCATTGACCCGGTCTTCGAATTCGGTGGCGCTGCTGGACTCCATGAACGCCTGCTGCACATCGTCCAGGTTAATGCGGCCGGCGGCGCCGTCGGTAGACGCCCACTGGCTGTAGCTGGCACCGCTGTCGGAAGGTCCGCAGGCGGCCAGCACCGGCGCACCCGCCAATAAACTGCCGGCGGACACTGCCACAACGATTCGGCCGATTCGTGGCGCCATATCAGTCAACTCCTTGGTGTTCGACGGGGTATCGGGGGGTGCGACTCAAGATACGAGCTCGGCAAGCCGCGAGTCCACGGCCAACCGCGAGAGCCGTTCGGGGCTGTCCTCCGGTGCGTCGGTCAATCCGGCGAAGGGAAAATGCAACATCCGGGACAGGAAGCGATCAGATACTTCCTTCCGGAAAAGACGCCAGGCATCGGCGGCGGCGATTATGTATTCGGCTATCGCGGTCTTCGGCCCATGCGCATCCAATTGAGATGCGAACGCCATGCTCCTCAGGTCGGCCCGGTGATTTTCCCACAGTTCGTCCCCGGCCTGCAAAAGCAGCAACCGGACCAACTCGCCGAACTGTGCCGCCCCCAAGCGTTCCCGCCGCTCCGCCAGATGCTGCTCCATGAGCTCGGCCAAGACGCCGGCCAATGCAGTCAGGGGGTGGCCGCGCGCCGGCTCGGCATCCACGCCATATCGGACGCTCAGCTCCGTCGCCAGGGACGCGAACCGTCGCGCATAATCGTCAGCGGCCAGATTGGGGAAATGCCTGTCAACGAGACCGGCTGCTGCGGATCGTGCGGCGTCATGCACCCATTGGCCGAGTCGATCCGGTCTGGCAACCAGCGTCTCCTGCCGGGACCGATAGTAAGCGTCGGCGTGGGTGTCCAACACCGCAGCGTATTCCAGCAACAGCGCCCGCGCGCTGGATGCATCCTGCTGGGCTTCCTCCCGCCGGCGCCGCAACTGCCGTTCCAGGTCCGGCCCTTCCCAGCAAACCCGACCCGCCGAGTCCCGCGACGGACGTCCGTACTCCAGGCCGACCAGCCATCGATCAGATCTGACCAACAAGCTGCGGGTGGAGCCGAACGCGCCCTGCCGGCCGCTGCGTCCCTGCAGTTGCGACGCAACTCGAGGCGAATCGTTGAACTCGATGATGACGAGGTGAAGGCCCAGTCCAAACTCCAGCGTGCCAGTCTCCGGGAAGGCCGGCGTCATCGCGCGTGGGTGCACGATCAACCCGTCTCCACCGGCGCGGTGGGCAGACAGTTGGGGGTTGGCCTCAATGGCCTGGGCGAGCAGGTCGGCTTCTCCCGACGTGTTCGCCCGCACATCCACCGTCCGGCCGTCGGGGCCGGCCATTATCGTCTGTTCCAGCGCAGAGACGAAGCGATGCAGGACGTGCTGGTCAAGGCCGGACGGTAAAATCACGTCCGTGCCGCGTCCGGCCATGTTGGTTGCTACGGTGACGGCGCCAGGCTGTCCGGCCTCACGAACAGTGTCCGCTTCATCCTGAATGGTGGACGCGTTGAGCAGACGATGGACGATTCCGGCTTCCGTCAATCGTTGGCTGATCATCTCCGACTGGGAGACCGTCCGTGTTGCCACCAGCGTTGGTCTTCCCCACTGCTGCCAGTAGCGGGCTTCGTCGACGACGGCGCCCAGCTGGTCGTCGGGATGAGCATACACCCGGCTGGGCAGGTCCCGACGGCCGAAATGCTCGAGCGCTGGGCGCCGACCATCCGGAACCACCCGCACCTCCAAACCGTACAGACGGCGGAACTCCTCGGCCGCCACTTGGGCGGTCCCGGTCAGACCGGCGACGCTGCGGTAGCGCTTGACGAAGCCCGGGACGCTGATCTCCCCAAGGTTGCGGTGGTCGGGATGGATTGGCACCCCTTCCTTGGCTTCCACCGCCGGATGCAATCCGTCCTGATAGTGAGTGTCGGGCCGGGGCCGGCCGGTGTCCCGGTCCACCAGCGCCACCTGGTCATCTTCCACCACGTATTCGATGCCACGGCGCAGCAGGAGGTGGGCCCGCAGCAGCTGGTGCACCTGGTTGACCAAGTTGGCCCGCCGAACGGCCCGGCGAGAGCCTCCACCGACGTCCGCGTCGGCAGCGTTGGCGGAATAGAAGTCACCAAGACCAGTTTCCAGTAAAGCGGCGCCCTCGGGCAACAGGCTTACCGTGCCTCGCTCCGCATCCACCGCGCAGAGTAAGCCTCTCTCAATCTCAGGGTGGGGCCTGCCGGAGCCGTCCACATCCACCAGGGACAATGCACGGCGACGAAGGCGGGGATGGGCAGCGGCCAGTCGGCGTGTCGCTTCGTTGTCGGGCTGGGACAGCATTGCACGGGCCAAGAGCATTGCCGACCTGCCGTCGGCGTGGCCACCCGCGACACGTCGTTCCAGTTCGTGCCGGCATTCGTCCGCCAACCTGGCCTGCTCCGCCACCAGATTCCGCACCGCCCGGTTCGCCCGAATGATCGTCCGCCGGCCCAGGATCGGCGCGCCGGCTATGACCAGCGGGGTGACGGCCTCATCCAGAAGCGTCTGGTCCGCTTCGTCGATGATGGCGACGTCCAGCGGCCCCTGGGTTTGCTCGCTGGTGGACATGACCAGCCGGTCCCGCAGGTAGTCGAAAGCGAACTCGCGTAAGGTGCCATAGACTATCCGGTGGGCGTAGGACTCCCGCCGCTCCGGTCCGGCCATGTGACCCAGAACCGGTCCCACCGTCAACCCCAACGCGTGATACACCGGCGCCAGCAGCCCGCAGTCCCGGCCAGCCAGGTAGTCGTTGGCGGTGACTACGTGAACGGTGCGACCCCTCAGGCCGTACAGCGCCGACGGGAAGGCGGCGGCCACGGTCTTCCCCTCGCCCGCAGCCATTTCCACGATTCGACCGTTGTACAGGTGCAGGCCAGCCAGCAATTGCTGATCGGTGGGGCGAAAGTGCAATCCTGCGGTGTCGCCACCCTCCCGGCGCCGGGCCGCCCGATAAAACTCTGCCGGAAGGAGCAGGTCACTTCCCGAGTAACGACCCCGGCCGGTGGCGGCCAGCTTCCTGCGGGGCTCTGCGATGCACGGTTCGTCGCACGAATCCGGCAGGTTGAAGACCTTCCATAACCCCAGGCGGCGGCGCATCGTCTCGTCAACCACCGCGAACGCGCGGACCAGCACGTCCTCCGGTACGGACTCCGAGGATGCAGACCCATCACTCAGACCACTGACGGCCTCTCGTAGTTCTCGGTCTGACCAATCAGCGATCCGGCGCTCGCTCCGGAACGCCCGGATGCGGCCCAGCATCCGGTCTTCCCACGAGCGCACGCGCCGCATTCCGTGTACCCGAAGTCGCGACTTCTCCCGACCAACCTTCATGGCGTTTGCCCTGCATCTGGGGCCATGGCAGACGGTTTCAGAGCGATCACGGCCAGGCCGGCCTGATGGCCCGGGCCATCCCACCAGTCGTAGCGGGCGATCAGTTTGTCCCGCGCTGCCAGCACGCGTGCCACAGCCGTGGGATTGTCGGCCACCAGTTCCCGGCCCAGCGGCCCGTCCAGGGTCCAATCCGCACTCAGGTCAGCCCGCAAACCGGCTTTTCGACAGAGTTCCTCGTACCGGTGTGTCAAACGCCGGCATTCCCCTTCGCTGCGGTAGGGCAGCGGCATCACGTAGTGCCGATCGGACAGGTAGAGGCCAAGTTCGTTCTCGAAAACTTGCACCAGGTCGGTGTCGTCCAGCCAACCTTCCAAGGCGAAAAACAGGTTTTGGGGAATGTCCTGGTCGACCCGGTGGTAGTGGTAGTCTTCCGCCTCCGCCACCATCTGCACCGGCACGCTCGGGCGGTTTCCTTCCGCGTCGTTGGCCAACAGTCGGCTGGCGGCATCACCTCGGAGAAAGAGGAAGGGAATGTTGCCGTTGGTGGCGTCCACCAACAGAGGCTCGCCATCCACCCAGTACAGCAGGGCAGCGTGTTGCCAGTAGCGCATATGGCGCTTTGCGAAGCGGAAATCGAAGGTGTTCAGCATTTCCCGCAACCGGCTGGCCGGAAATGGTCCCGGCGCATCGGGGCCGCCCAGCAGGTATTCCGCCTCCAGTTCGTAATGGTCGGTGAGGAACTTCAACGCCTGTACCTTCTCGGTGCAGATTCCACCGGCGCCCGCCGCAATGTTGCGCACTGTCTCGTCGCCGGTCCTGAACCGCAAGCCATCATCCGAGAAACGGGAATAGCTCTCGAAATCGCTGTTCCAGATGTGCAATGCCAACGCGTGGATCAACTTTCGTTGCCGGCAGGGCGTATCCGCGCGCAACACCAGGTCGGCTTTCCTCGGACCGTAGGCCGCAGCCACCGCGTTGCGGACGAAGTGTTCGTAGCAATGGGAGTCGTGGTTCCAGCGGCGAAGGTGAAAACCGGTCCAGTTACGATCGTAACCAGCGTCGGTGCGGTCCACCGCCACATCGATCAATTGCAGCTGCGTGTCGCCGGCTGCCGCCGACTGAATTGATGCCGGCTGGGTCAGGCAAGCTGGTCGGTCCTCCTGGAGAAACTTCACGCCCGCGAAAACATCCGTCAGCCGGCCGGTGTCGTCGGAACGGTACACCAGATCCTGCAGGTTTCGCATGGCCAGCAGGCCGTCGGTCGTAATGGCGCCGGTGCGAATCAACTGGTCGTCGTTGGGCACGTTCTTCAGGTACCGTTCCAGCAGGCAGCCCAACGGCGCCTCCTGGTCGGCGGGGTCGTCCAACCGCAGGGCAGCGGTTCGGCCGGAAACCGTATCTGTAATCCGCAGGATCAGGGATGGCGGCATGGCAACGGGGAGAACATCCCCACCATCTTCGAAATGTGTCGTCAGACAATAGTGAAATGCACCATACCACACTGCACGAATAGCGGGTTGGCGCGCTTTTGGCTGCGAGCACCGCGTATCGTCAGGGCTCGCGCATGTTTGTTTCCCGTACTATCCGCGGGCAGTCGGGCCAGGACAACGAAAGTGAATGCGGAATGGTTCAGATAAACACGCAGGGGGATCGTGCACCCATCATCCAACGTGCGAAAGGCGAACTCAAAGGATCCCTGTCAATTTCCAGGGACTGGCTTGTTGAAACAGCCGCCGCGATTGCGGCGATATCAGCACCGGCCGGTGGACTCACGGGCAAATGTCCATGCTGATCCCGGGAACCGTGATCCGCGATCCGCCTTCATCGGGCTAGTTGTTGTCCTGAAAATGATGACGCGGTGTCAATCCTCTCCATGACGGCGATCATGATCAAATGAGCGGTTATGCGGCGATGCTCTGTTCCACATTTTGGGATAATGGTCGCCCAAAACGTTAAGGCAGTGCAAATATGAAACCTGAAGACATCGTACAGAAGGCATTGGATGCGGGGGTCCGATTGGTCACCTTCGCCTACTGTGACAACAGCGGGATCATCCGGGGCAAGGCGACTCACATTGCCGGACTGGAGCGCAGGCTGGATTCGGGCATCGGCGTGACAACGGCGATGCAAGCCATGGGCGATATGGACCGGCTGCAGGTGGTGGACGGCATGGGGCCGGTTGGCGAGTTTCGCATGGTCCCCGACCTGGACACATTCACCATGCTTCCGTATGCGCCGACCCGTGCGTTCGTAATTGCGGATATGATCACCATGGACCGGAAACCCTGGCCAGCCTGTCCGCGAGATTTTCTCAGGCGAATGCTCGCAAAGGGCGAGGGTATGGGCCTCACTTTCCAGGCGGCGCTGGAACCCGAGTGGTACCTGGCGCGCCGAGACGGCGATGCGTTCGTCCCCATGGACGAGAGCCTGGACAATTCCACCCTGGGGGCCACCCACGCACAGGAAGTGATCGACGAAGTCGTGTCGGCGCTGGAAGCCCAAGGACTGCAAATTGAGCAATACCACACCGAGGTCGGCCACGGTCAGCAGGAATTGAGCATCACCCACGCCGGCGCGATGCGGGCCGCCGATAACCATGTGGTCTATCGCGAGACGGTGCGCAACGTGGCGTGGAAACACGGCTGGCTGGCGTCTTTCGCGCCCAAGCCGTTCCCTGACCAAGCCGGCAACGGTTGCCATACCCATCTCAGCGCGTGGGATGTGAACGGAGAGCGCAACCTGTTCTACGATGCCAGCGACAACCTGGAACTTAGTGAATTGGCATACCACTTCATCGGCGGCATTATGGAGCACCTGCCGGGCCTCACCTTGCTCACCTGCCCCAGCATGAACAGTTACCGTCGCATATCTCCCGGATCCTGGAGCACCGCTTACATTTGCTACGGGCCGGACAATCGGGAGGCGGCAGTGCGGATACCGTCGCGCTTCTGGGGATCCGAGATGGCTTCCACCAATCTGGAATTCCGGCCCGCCGATTCCAGCTCCAACCCGTACATAGCGCTGGGAGGCATCATCGCCGCGGGGCTCGACGGCGTCCGGCGGCGATTGGCTCCGCCCAAGGGCCTCCTGATTGACACCGACCCGGGCCGGCTGATGGTCGATGAACTGGCCGCCAGGGGGATCAAGCGGCTGCCCGCGACCCTCCAGGACGCCATCCGGGAATTGGAGGCCGACACCACGCTGACCGACGCAATGGGCCCCTTGCTGGCGAACTCGTACCTTACCGTTCGCCGGTCCGATTGGGAGTTATTTTCGCAGCACGATGCCGATTACGAGATCCGTCACCACTTCTACAAGTACTGAACAACGACACCCCCGTCCGCCCGTTCGCCATCGCCTTGCCCAAATGACAACGATTACCGTAAGACGCCATACCATCCAGGCCCCAATGCCTGGTCTCCTGAGGCGCCGGAGAGGCGCTCAGTTGAGGTTGAACCGGTCGGCGGGTATGGATCCCAGGACTGCCTGATCCGGCAGCGACCAGGCCCGCTGCAATGAGTTCTGGCTCGTGTCAAAGGGCGGGCGCGGTTGCGGTCGGGCAGCCCGAATGGGACCATAAAGGAGATCAGCAGCCGCGGTAATGGCGTCAACATCGGCGTTGGAGCGGTTGACTACGATGCCCTTTTCCAGCGAGGCCACCGGGATACCATCGCGGAACACGATCCGGTTGCCCGGCTGGGATGGGACCCGCTCGCCGGGCGTGATGATTCCCACCAGGTTCAGCGGATCGCAGGCGGAAACGACCTCCGACGTACCCGTGGCTGGAGCGCGGTGCGCTTCCCGCAGAGCGGTGACGGCGTCGGGCAACGCGAACTGCTCGCCGACAAAACCGGACACGAACCGCCCTCCCCGAATTTCTCCTCTGGCTTCCAGGCGGCGGTATATCCGCACCAGATCCCGCCAGCGGGGAGCCATCCGCTCCCTCGCCATCAACTCGGGGAAAACCACGCCATACCGGTGGAGCAGTTGCATGGCTTTGGCTTCCAGCGGGTCTTCCACTGGGTCGAGGGCCTCCAGCAGGGACCACCGTCCCGCGCTGACTCGGCGTTGCGAACGTGGCCGCTGGGACGCCGGAGGTTGGCTCCCGTTGGTGTGGGTGCGCCGGGTATCGGATTCACGCTTCGCGTTGCGGCGAGAGCGATTGCGGTCCGGGCGGCCCCGGTTTGGTTTTCCGCCGATACGGGCACGGAGCGGGACAACGCTGTCCGATGTCACCAACCCGTTGGCCACCAGCATCCATAACGCTTCCTCCACGTCGGACGGCAGGCGCCGAGTACGGGCGATCAAGTCGCTCTGGAAGCAGGCGCCCCGGCTGGACAGGATTTCCAGTATCTCCGCCGCGGCTCCCTTGAGATTGTTGGCGCTCTCGGAAGCGGGATCCAACAGCCAGTCCAGGGACTCGCGTAGCGATATGGTGATCCCCGAAGCGCGGGTCAGGGGAGCGGAGCGCGGAACCGCCCCGACGGTTGATGCGGAGTTGCTGCCGCCGGACAAACGTCCCCAGACCACATCCCCCCCGGTGCACAGGCGATCCAGCAGCTCCGGACCGTAGTCGGAGACGCGGCGAGCCAGCAACTCCGACTCCCACACGGCCGCGGGCGTCTCGAATCCCTGGAGATTGTCGATGACGTCCAGCAGACCGCCCTCGCCGTTGGCCTCCCAACCGGTCGCGGCTTGTTGCCATCGGAACAGGAAGCGCATGAACGACGCTTGCGAAACGGGCTCGATCTCCCGCCGTAATCGGCCCACGGTGGCGCGGTGGATCCGAGCGAGTATGCGCCGATCACAGAACTCCTCCTCGTCGACGCCGGAACGAAAACTGCCCCGCAGCACCAACCCCTCGTTTTCCAGACCGGCAACGGCGGCCTGGACATCGGACCGGGACAGGTGGAGCAGCGCGGACATTTCGGCGACGGTGAAGGGTCCAGAGGACTCTGCCCATCCGCGCACGGCGTGCAGCACGGCTGTTTCGCGATCTATTTCATCCCCTCCACGTCCGCCGGCCGGAGGCATCAGGCCGACCTTCCCTTCCAGCGTGGCGTGCGGGTAGACGGAAACTGCGAGGTCGCAGTGTTCGGCGGCCAGCCAGAAGGTCGCTCCATCGGGTTGGACGATGCGCAGCGCCCGACCCGCCTGGGCCAGGTCCTGCAGCCATCCCCGGAGCATCTCTCGGGAAGCCATCTCGGTGCGCGACGCCAACTCGTCCTCTGGTACGACGCGCAGCGTCAGCAGGGCGTCGTGCAGTTCGTCCGCGTCGCGGATGGCCGGCCAGGCGAAGGCCGACTCGTCCCGGATGGCGTCCGGATCCAGCGCGGACAGGTCGCGGGCATCCTCGGGCAGAGCGCGGCGCAGGGAGACGGCCCGGGCTCGCCGCTCCTCCAACGGCGCATCGTCCAGGAAGGCATAGGGCATGGCGTTGAGAATCTGGTGGGCAAACACCGAAGGCTGCACCGTGTCCTTGGCGAACACCTCGATCGCGCCGGATCGGATGGACTCCAGGACGCTCTTCAGTCCTTCGAGGTTCATGGCCTCGGTGAGACAATCGCGGGTGGTCTCGAAAACCAGGGGGTGGTCCGGCGGCTCGATGTCCCCCGGCTCCGCGTTGTCCTGGCACTGAACCTGGGCGGGGAACACGGCGGCCAGCAGGTCATCTGAACGCATCCTCTGGAGCGGCGCCGGCACCTTCTTGCCCCCGGTGTGCCGCAGCAGGGCCAGAAAACGGGAAGCGTTCCAACGCCAGCGGGTGCCGTACAAGGGGGCCTGGAACACCGCCTGGGTCAGCACCTCGTCCACCGTGTTGGGCGAAAGGTAATTGAACACGTCGCCCAGGGGGAAGGCCATGCTGGGACCCAGCGAAAAGTTCAACCCGTCGTCGGTAGCCGTGGCCTGAAGCTCGAAATCAAAAGCCCGGCAGATCCGCTTGCGCAGCGCCATGCCCCAGGCCCGGTTGATGGCCGCGCCGAAGGGAGCGTGGATGACCAACTGCATCCCGCCGCTCTCGTCAAAAAACCGCTCGGCGACCACCTTGTCAGCGGTGGGAACCACGCCCAGGACTCGCTTCCCTTCGATGAGATAGGCGACCAACTGCCGGGCCACCTCCCGCGACACGCCGGCTTCGGCCAGCAGCCATCCTTCGGCGTTCGCCGGATTATCGAGAAGCCGGTCAATGCCGTTCCGGAGCTGCGTGATCTCGTCGGAGAGTTCCCAGGTGCGGCCAGGGGCCTCGCCCAGCCAGAATGGGATGGTGGGCAAATTGCCATGGGCATCTTCGACCCGCACGCGCCCGCTTTCCACGCGGCGGACTTTCCAGGGAGTGTTACCCAGCAGGAAGATGTCGCCCGCCATGCTCTCGATGGCAAAGTCCTCGTTGACGGTGCCCACGAAAGTTCCGTCCGGGTCGGCCACCACGTCGTAATCGGCGTTGTCGGGAATGGCCCCGCCGCTGGTCAGGGCGGCAATGCGCGCCCCCCGGCGTCCCTTCAGCCGATGATTGATGCCATCCCGGTGCAGGTGCGCTCCGTTCCGACCCAGGCGTGGCGCAAATCCTTGTGAGAGGGACTCGACCACCTGGTCGAACCGGTCCCGGGGCAGATTCCGGTAGGCATAAGCCCGCCGGCACAGTTCGAACAGAGCATCTTCGTCCCAGTCTTCAGAGGCGCAGGCGGCCACCATCTGCTGGGCCATCACGTCCAGCGGCCAGGACGGAATGACGAAGGTATCCAGGTTGCCCCGCAGTAGCGCACGGGACAGCGCGGCGCACTCCAGCATTTCGTCCCTGGTCAGAGGGAACAGCCTGCCTTTCGGAACGCCGCCGACAGTATGTCCCGACCGTCCCACCCGCTGCACCAGCAATCCGATGGATCGGGGAGAACCAATCTGGCAAACCAGGTCGATGTCGCCAATGTCGATGCCCAGCTCCAGCGAGGCGGTGGCGACGCAGACCTTGACCTGCCCGTTTTTCAGCTTCTGCTCGGCATCCCACCGGGTCGCCCGCGACAGGCTGCCGTGGTGGGCGACGACTGCTGCTTCGCCCAGGCGTGAAGTAAGCTGGTGGGACACCCGCTCCACCAGCCGGCGGGTGTTGACGAAAACCAGCGTGATGGCGTGGGTCTCGGTGAGCCCGGCGATGGCGTCCAGGGTCTCGCCCCAGATTTCGTGGGTGGCGATGGGACCAAGTTCCTGCTCCGGCAGCGCCACGGACAGGTCAACCTTCCGGCGGCTGCCCGTGTCCACCACCACGCAATCCGGATTGCCGGCGGCATCGATGTGCCGGTTGCTCACCAGGAAGCGGGCCATCTCCGACAGGGGCCGCTGGGTGGCGGACAAGCCGATGCGGGTGATTGGCTCCTCCGAAAGCTCGCACAGGCGCTCCACCGAGAGGGCCAGATGCGCGCCCCGCTTGTCGTCGGCCACGGCGTGGATCTCGTCCAGAATCAACGTATGGACATGCTTCAGCCCCCGCCGACCGCTCTCCGAGGTCAGCAGGATGTACAGCGACTCGGGGGTGGTGATGAGGATGTGGGGCGGCCGCTTGGCCAGCTTCTGCCGTTCTGATGCCGGGGTGTCCCCGGTGCGTACCGCTGTGGTAATGCGAGGTATCGGCGTACCTGTCTCCTCAGCCAGCGCCGCTATCTCTTCCAGCGGAGTGGCCAGGTTTTTCTGGATGTCGTTGGACAGGGCTTTCAGTGGCGAGACGTAGACCACCTGCGTGGCGTCGGGCAGGTCTGCATCCATCCCCTGCCGCACCAGTTGATCGATACAGGTCAGAAAGGCGGTGAGGGTCTTGCCCGACCCGGTAGGGGCAGCGATGAGCGTGTGTCGTCTCTGGGCGATGGCCGGCCAACCCGTGGCCTGGGCTTCCGTGGGGGCGTCAAACCGGCTGCGGAACCAGCGTTGGATGACCGGATGGAATGTGGACAGCGCCATGGCCGGATTTTAACACAGCGCAGCCGGAGCGCATCCCCCGGAATGTCAGTATTGGAAACCGTTGAGGCTGCACCGCGCGCGCTCCGCTCCGATTTCCAGCCACGGGCGGCCCACGTTGACCGCTTCGAGTTGGAGTCCGACGGACAGCAGCGCGCCGTCGTCAACTGCGCGGGACGACTCCACCGTCAGTGCCCGGCAGCGGTGGTGAAACCCGGAGTCGGGCGGTCGCTGGAATTGCGCAGGCGCGTGTCTATCCCGTTGCGCTCCACCCTCTCACGCCGCATCGGGCTACGGATGCCGATAACGGCGCGACGCATGGCGACGGGGGCAAGTGCATTTGTTATCCCGTCGTCGCCAGCCCGGTCGAGGGGACGTTCAAGACCGTTGACTTCCTTTTGCTTTGTCGTGGGACCGCGCCTATCGATAGGCGCATTGGACTGATTCCAGTGTCAAGTCCGGCCACACTGTCCCGCGCGCCGCCGAACAATCGCACCAGCGCGGCCCGAATATTCGCGAAACACCGCCTCATTTCAAGAATGTGGTCACAATAAATGAAAAGTAAACTATTGGCCAGGATCGGGCGTTACACAATGTTACGGTTGCCAATCCACCGCACTTCAAACGTGGTATCGACGAACGGGACCAGAATAGAGGCTCAAATCGTCGACCCATGGGAATGCTGAAGTGACTGTCGTCAAATCCATGAGGTTCAATATCCCTGTGTTCTTGGGTATCGGCGTAGCCTGCGCTGTGGCCCTGTTCGTGTTGGCTGACACCAGCCACGGCGCCAACCTCCCGGATTGCCCATCCGATTGGCCGGTGGTGGAGAGCGACGATACCGTCCTGGAAACCGACTACGGCGGCGGCTCGTTTGAAGGATTCCACACCGATTCCAACGGCGACGAGTGGTACATCATCCGCAGCGTCGACGACAACGGCTATTCCCTGGTTCGCGCATACCCTGCATCAGATCAGCACGATTCTGGGTACGTGACCGACCAACCCAGCAAGGTCTGCTACCTCATCGTGCGAGGGCCCGACGAAACCGAGGACCGGGATCCTCCCACGCAGATTGACTTCCCCAACGAGTCCGAGCCCGACATATCGACCACGACCAATTCCGGGTCGTCTCAAAACGGCACCGGCGGCACGCCGGGCACGGGCGGTACCGGTGGGAGCGGTACCGGTGGTGGAGGAACGGGCGGTACCGGTGGGAGCGGTACCGGTGGTGGAGGAACGGGCGGCACCGGGGGCGGAGGTACTGGAGGCGGAGGAAGTGGCGGCACCGGAGGCGGAGGTACCGGAGGCGGAAACTGGCCCGGCTCTGGTCAATACCCCGGATGCGGAAACGCGGCAATGGGCAGCTCCGGAACTCCAGGCACCCCCACCGCTCCCACACTCACCGGCACGGTGGTCGCGACGTCCATAGGAGTCGCGTGGACCGCTCCGGCGAACAATGGCAACCCGATCCTGCATTACGCCATCATGTACACCGCCCAAGGTGGCAGCAGCACCAAGGTCAGCGCCGGTGGAGACAGTGAGATAGTCACCGGGCTGAGCCTCGGAACCACCTACGAGGTCCGTGTGGCAGCATGCAACTCGGTGGGATTCGGCCCATGGTCCGGCGGCGCTACCATCACCACCTCCGGCACTTCCGGCGCGGGCGGCACCGGTGTGACGGTGGGCTCCACGCCCAACAACGGTTGCGGCATCGCCGGACGGGGCACCGACGGAACCCCGGCCGCGCCGACTCAGCCCAGTGTCGAGAGGCGAATGGATACCCAGGCCTTCGTCGAATGGACCGCTCCGGACAACGGGGGTTCGCCGATCCTCGATTATTCCATCAAGTACACTCCGTCGGGGGGGACCGGTACAGAAGTATCTGGGAACGGCGTAAGTGAGATCATCACCGGATTGACCGCAGGTACGGAGTATCTGATCCAGGTGGCCGCGTGTAATGCTGCCGGTTGGGGTGACTGGTCCCCGGGGACCATCCTTTCCGGCACGGCAAGTTCATCCAACAACGGCAACAACGGGAATAACGGCAACACTACCACTTGCGGAGACGCAGCGCCTGGCAGCACCGGCACACCGGACGCGCCCACAGTTCCCACGCTCACCACACCGACCACTACCTCCATCGGCGTGACTTGGACGGCTCCGAACCAGGGATCCTCTGCCATCATTCGCTACGCCATCCACTACCTACCCGAAGGCGGATCCAGCAGTTGGACCGACGCCACCGGCACCAGCGCGACTCTCACGGGCCTGACGGCCGACACTCAATATCACGTGCGCGTCGCCGCGTGTAACGCCACCGGCTACAGCGACTGGTCGCCTACCGCATCGACACCAGCTAGCGCCAACGGCAACGGCGGCAACGGCAACAATGGCAATAACGGCAACAACGGCGGCAATAGCAACAACGGCGGCAATAGCAACAACGGCGGCAATAGCAACAACGGCGGCAATAGCAACAACGGCGGCAATAGCAACAACGGCGGCAATAGCAACAACGGCGGCGGCACCAATACCGTGATCAGCGAGTGCGGCGATGCTAACCGAGGCAGCAACGGAACACCCGACCGTCCCTTGGCTCCGAGTCTGATCGTGACTCAGGACAACACGAGGGTCGGCGTCGAGTGGGTTGCGCCTGCCGACAACGGGTCCGACATCATTGGTTACTCCATCATGTATGTGCCGACCGGCGGGACCCGTGCGGTAGTCAATGCCGGTGGATCGAGCGCGATCCTCCAGGGCCTGTCCGCCAACACTGTCTACGAGATCAGCGTCTCGGCGTGCAATGGGGTCGGGTTTGGGAACTGGTCGCCGGGCGCGACCATCACAACCCAAAACACGGGCGGCACCCCAGGCACCAACAGCGTAGGCAACACTAACAACGCCTGGTGCGGCGTGGCGATGGCGGGGAGCACGGGAACACCCGGCACACCCAACCCGCCGACCCAAACCAGCAAAACCGACACCTCGATAACCGTGTCCTGGACGGCCCCGTCGAACAGCGGGGAGTCAGAGATCAAGATGTACGCGGTCCAGTGGACGCACAACGGCACTAGCCAAATGGAAAAGGTGATGACCGGGATGAGTTACACCATTGCCGGTCTGGAGGCCGACACCCCTTACACTGTCGCCGTGGCGGCGTGCAACGCAGTCGGAATGAGCAGCTGGTCCCCCAGCCTCGTCGTTCGTACCGAGCCAGGTACGGCGCAGTCCAACGTAGTTCCTCAGTCCGAACCAGCGTCGAACGACAGCAACGGAGACGGTGACGGCGCCAGCGGCGCCAGCGACGACGCCGACGAAGACCGGGACCCTTACGACATAGTAGTCTACGGAACGTGCTCGGCTGGCGAGTGGCAGGGTCATACTCATACCAACACCGTCAATTACTGGGGCGGCACCGTCGGCTGCTTGGCGGAAGATCTAATAGACTCGATAGACCCCGCAGACGATGTCGATGGGCGCGGCAGGATGTGGACCAAATCGAAGATGCATGATCACAAACACCCCGGTTTCACGGACGCGACTCATAGTGGCAACAGCTGCAATGCGCAACATGTTGCCGCCCACGCCAACCACACGCCGCTGTCCTGCTCGTCACAGTAAGCACTGAACAGACGATGGACACCATGGGGTGCCGGCAGCTGCCGGCGCCCCATCTGGTTTCCGACTGATCCACCGGTGCCCTGGAAACTGCGCTGCCGAAGGGTCCCGGGCGGTCGGAGCTGACTGATTGCAGTCAGGGGCGCGCAGGCAACAATTGGTCGATGGTCCCTCACACTGCCAACTGGAAAAACGGACCAACGCTACCCCGAACAAACGGCAAGGAGGCGCCCGGAATTAGCCGAACTCAGGAAAGGCAATCCGCCTTCTCAAGGTCCCTTTCAAAGTCGCCGAGGCCCTTTTCCAACTTTTCCAGCCCGGACATCTGATCCTTGGCGTCCTCGTCGTCGTAGGGCATCGCGTCAACCTCATGCTCTTCGGCGAATTCGGCGGCCAACTCGCGGCACTCCGCCTCCGGAGAGAAACTGGCTTCGAGCATCAACTCCTGCGTCCGCGGCACCACTTCCTCGGCTTTCCGCGCGATTTCGAACCTCGATGGCTCCCCGGCACAACCAACAAGGGACACCAGCGACAGGCCTATGATCAAGGTGAGTAGCAGAGTCTTCACGGTAGCCCTTCCACTTCCAGGTGAGCGAATCATAACATTACTTGCCCGGGCTTCTGCGTGAGCCACACACGAGGTTACCGGCAGTGTGGTTCGTTTTCAAAACCACTGGCGGATGCTTTGACGTAAGCCCCTCACATCTACATCACCCGTGCGCGGGCGCATCGGTTTGACGTAAGCCCCTCACATCTACATCACCCGTGCGCGGTCGCATCGGATGGAATATCCCGGCGATGGTATACACTGACCGGGCGCAAGGTCTTGCAGAAGTCTGATATGACCAACCCCATGAAAAGGTACCTCCGCCTGGCAGCGGCACTCTCCGCCCTGACGTGCCTGTTCTGGTTCGCCCTCGCCTGCGGCGGAGACGAACCGGAAACTGCGGACGCGCCTGACTACGAAGCAACCGTCGCGGCTGCGGTGGCGAATGCCAGCGTCTTCGCTCCAACCATTGAACCGACGGCCACCGCGGAACCGACACCGTCTCCAACTCCCACCGACATTCCGCCCACCCCAGCTACCCCCACTGCCGCGCCGGGCGCGCAATCCACCGGCGGCGCCGAACCGTTGGCTCCCCTGGCCATCGACGACGCGAACGCTTTTCTGGCGGATCTTTCCGAGGCGGAGCGGAGTTGCCTGTCCGGAGCAATGGCTCCGGAACGCCTGGCGGCCGTGCTCTCGGATCCGCAGCTGGCCGACGACGCGGAGCGGGCCACAGTTTTGGACTGTCTGCAGCACGAAACGTCGTTGCGACTGTTGCTGACACCCGTCCTGAGCGCCACCGGACCACTGAGCCCCGAATCATCCGAATGCCTGCGGAGCAGCTACGCGGCCACAGACCTGCGTGCGCTCATGGCCACCCTGACCGCCGCAAGCGACCCGGGCAGTCCCGGAGAAGCTTCGCAAGTGGCCGGCATGGTTACCTTCGTGGTCTCGCTGTCCTGCCTCAGCGAAGAGGAGTTCCAGGTGGCGGCGCCCGCCATGGGCATCGCCCCCGGGGAGCGCGAAAACTTCCAGTGCGTCCTGGAAAAGGTGGGCGGCCAGGACGCTCTAACGCTGCTGCTCACACCAGCAGCGGCGTTTCCGGCCGAACTGTTCGAAGCAATCGGACAGTGCCAGTTGCAGTTGGCAGGTCCACCGCCGGGATAGGGGATCGCAAGGGCGCCAGGACGCCAAACAAGGAGCATGAACATGGCCCGTCTGGACGGAAAAGTAGCTTTGATAACCGGCGCCACCGGCGGCATCGGTCGCGCGGCGTCCCGGCTGTTCGCCGACGAGGGCGCCCGGCTCACGCTGGTCGACCTCGACGAGTCGGCGCTGCGGGAAGTTGCGCAGTCGATCGGCGAAGATCGAGCCAGCTACGTCTCCGCCGACGTCACCTCGGCCGAGCAGACCCAGGCCTACGTGCAGGCGGCGGTGGACCGCTGGGGCGGCGTGGACGTCCTGCTGGCCAACGCCGGAATCGAGGGCTCGATATCTCCCATCCCAGACTACCCGCTAGATGTATTCGACCGCGTGATGGCGGTGAACGTGCGCGGGGTGTGGCTGGGGATCAAGTACGTCGTTCCGGTCATGCGGGAGCGCGGCGGCGGCAGCATCGTCATTACGTCGTCCACGGCCGGCATCGGCGCCGGGCCCGACATGTCAGCCTACACGACCAGCAAGCACGCGGTGATCGGCCTGATGCGCACCGCCGCCATGGAAGGCGCGGCGTCGGGCATCCGCGTCAACACGGTCAACCCGGCGCCCATCGAGACCCGGATGATGCGGTCCATCGAGGAGATGCGGGTAGCCGCGCTGGACGACTCCGACATCACCGTGGAACAGACCTACCGGGCGACGTCCGCCCGCATTCCGCTGGGTCGTTATGGAAACCCAGAGGAAGTGGCGCGGATGATGCTGTTCCTGGGCAGCGACGACAGCAGTTTCTGCACCGGCGGGGTGTACATGGTGGACGGCGGAAGGTCGGCGGGAGGCCGGTAATGGACGCCGACGGCCGGGGCACCCTGGCGCGTTGACCGGCTGAGGCCATTCGACATGTGGCAGGCTACCGAAAACGAACTGGAGTCCATCGCTATCGGCGCCGGAATCCTCGGCACCGGTGGCGGCGGAAACCCGTACATCGGGCAACTGCGGGCGCGGCAGGCCATCCGCCGGTGGGGACCGGTGGACGTGCTGGCGCCGGACGAGTTGCCGGAAGACGCCCGGGTCGTGTGCGTGGGCGGTATCGGCGCGCCAACAGTAGGAATCGAAAAGGTGCGCGACCTCCAGTCGTATCACGCGCTGCGGGCCATCGAGGACTTCACCGGTGAGCAAGCCACCGCACTCATCTCCAACGAGATCGGCGGCAGCAACTCGATGGAGCCGTTGATAGCGGCGGCCATGGCCGGCCTGCCGGTGGTGGACGCCGACGGCATGGGCCGGGCGTTTCCAGAATTCCAGATGAAGACGTTCTTCGTGTACGGCGTGCCGTGCTGCCCCATGGCGGTGGCCGACGAGAAGGGCAACAGCGTGGTGATACGGGAGACGATAGATCCCCGGTGGGCCGAACGACTGGCGCGGTCGGTTACGATTCAGATGGGCTGCGTGGCCTGCTACGCCGTGGCGCCCATGTCCACGGAACAGGTACGGCGCACGGCGGTGCCCCTGACCCTGTCGCTGGCGCGCGACCTGGGGGACGCGGTCAAGTCGGCCCGTCAGCATGGCGACGACCCGCTGGATGCCATACTCAGCGTCTGCCCGGGCCGGGTGCTGTTCAGCGGCAAGGTGGTGGATGTGGAACGCCGCACCACGGCGGGATTCGCCCGGGGCGTGCTAACCATCGACGGGTTGGACGCCAACGCCGGCGAGCGCATGGTCATCGAGTTTCAAAACGAAAACCTCGTGGCCAGGCACGACGGCGCGATCGCCTGCGTGGTCCCAGACCTGATCTGCGCGGTGGCAACCGACCTGGGAGAGCCGGTCACGACGGAGTTGATGCGGTACGGCCTGCGGGTCACGATACTGGGTTTTCCGGCTCCCGAGCTGTGGACAAGACCGGAGGGGTTGGCGGTCGCCGGGCCGCACGCGTTCGGTTACGACGTAGACTACACGCCGCTCGTGGTTTAGCGAGAGCACGTAATGTTAGTCGGGGTCGACGTGGGAGGCACGAACACGGACGCCGTCCTCATGGACGGACCGCGGCTGATCAACGCGGTGAAGCTGCCCACCACTCCCGACGTTACCACCGGAATTGTCGATGCCATGCGGGAATTGCTGGCCGAGTTGCCCGCCGGTGCACGTGCCGACGCGGTGATGGTGGGCACCACCCACTTCACCAACGCCCTGCTGGAACGCCGGGAACTGGCTCCGACCGCGGTACTCCGCTTATGTCTCCCGGCCACCCAACTGCTGCCGCCGTTGGTAGACTGGCCGGACGATCTTCGCGACGCCATTGGGGGCTTCACCTATATGGTGGGCGGCGGCCACGAATTCGACGGGCGGGAAATCAGCCCGCTGGACCGGGGCGAGATACGCCGCGCGGTGGCTGACATGCGCCGGCAGGGGGTGCGCTCGGTAGCCGTTTCGGGGGTATTCTCCCCGGTCAACGGAGAGCACGAATCTGCAGCGGCCGCGATGGTGCGGGAAGAAGCTCCCGACCTGCGGGTCTGCGTGTCCCACGAGAACGGGCGCACCGGGCTCCTGGAGCGTGAGAACGCGGCAACCCTGAACGCCGCACTGGGTGAACTTGCCCAACGCACCATACGCGGCATCGAGCGCGCCATCGAAGAGTTGGGGGTTGACGCCCCTCTCTACCTGAGCCAGAACGACGGCACCCTGATGGACGCGGATTTCGCCAGCAATTTTCCGGTGCTCACCATTGCTTCGGGGCCCACCAACAGCATGCGCGGCGCCGCCTGGCTTTCGGGGATACGCGACGGCATCGTGGTGGACGTGGGCGGCACGTCCACCGACGTGGGCGCCCTGGTGAATGGCTTCCCCCGGGAAGCGGCCGTGGCTGTGGAGATGGCCGGCGTACGAACCAACTTCCGCATGCCGGATACCGTGTCGATACCGTTGGGCGGAGGCACAGTGGTGGAATCGGACCCACTGCGCATCGGCCCGGAAAGCGTTGGATACCGACTGTTGGAATCCGGGCTCGTGTTCGGCGGAGGCACCCTCACCACCACCGACGTGGCAGTCGCCAGCGGCAGGGCACAGTTAGGCGACCCGCAATTGGTGGCTGGCATGGACGCATCGGTGGTGCGCCGGGTGAATACGGAGATCCAGCGCCGGGTGGAGACAGCGATTGACCGGGTGAAACTGAGCCGGGACGACGTGCCGGTGGCGCTGGTGGGCGGCGGCAGCATCCTGTTGGGCGACGAGCTGGCCGGAGCCTCTGAAGTGCTCAGGCCGGAAAACTCCGGCGTCGCCAACGCGATAGGCGCGGCCATCGCCCAGGTTGGCGGACAGGTAGAACGCGTCTACTCACTGGAGGGCATGGGGCGCGAGCAAGCGATCGCGGACTGCTCCGCCGCTGCCGTTGCCCGCGCCGTGTCTGCCGGAGCCGATCCTGCCACCATAGAGGTCGTGGAGATCGACGAAGTGCCGCTGACCTACGTCCCCAGCAATGCCACTCGGGTACGGGTGAAAGCGGTCGGCGATCTGGCCGGACTGGGCGGCAGCGCCAGGTGAGGCGCGTGCAGACCTGCCCCGGCGCATACGACCTGCCCGACCGCAACCGGTTCGGCGCTGAGGAGCGCCGCGGCGGCTCCCGAGGGTCCACCCAAGTCCCGGAATTGCCAAGCGGGCGGTGAACCCCCAGCCTCCATCAGACCGGATCGACTACCACTCGAAGCCAAGTTGGGCGTAGCGCACGAACACCGTGCCGAACGGATCGCCCAGGGGTCCATTCACGGCCAGAACGGCGATGGTGTGCTTGTCCCCGGGTTGCGCGCTGGTGGTCACCGGAACGCGCTGGGACACATTGAAGCCCTGGACGGTGCCGCGGTCGCGATTGCATTCGCCGTCGATCCATATTTCGCCGTAGTCATCCACGCAGGTCTCAAACTGGACCCGCATCCCGCTCGTCGGTTGGCCGTTGATGGTCTCGGGTATGGTGACGGTGGCTCGATACCAGGCGAAGGTGAACCCGCCCGATACCCGTCCCGGCAGGTCGTTGCAAACCTCCCAACCGGAGTCGTCGTAATCGGGAAGCCGCGCCGGGCTGCCGCCCTGGGCTTCTCCCTGCAGACCGAGGTTGGGCTCGCCCGGAATGTAGCCGACGGCATAACGCCAGGTGGTGTCGGTGATCGCCTGACCGTCCGGTTCAGCGATATTGATGGTTGCTCGTGGCATGTGTGCACCTGCCTTTTTGAGTTTCACCGGTGGAATTGACGCGCCAATGGTACCGCAAAAATGGGCCTTACACTTCGCGGCGGGGTCAACCCGTGCTGAGTCCGGCAGGCCCGACCACAATCGACCGGGAGCAATGACTCCGAAATGACCGTTGCACGCTTGACATGTAAGAACATGCGCTCTAATATAGGACACACGTTCCGAATATCAGTTTGCGGAGGCTCGAACAATGGTTGCCGCCGAAGTCACCGAAATCCGATGCAAGTCCCTAATCAACCGCGTCAACGCGCCGGACTTTCCTTTTCGCTGGACGATCAATCCCTATCGCGGTTGCCGTCATGCCTGCCGCTACTGCTACGCCAGATCGACGCATGAGTACTGGGGCATGGGCGCCGGCGCTGATTTCGAACGTCAGATTTTCGCCAAGATCAACGCCCCGAACGTGCTGCGCCAGGAGTTGTCCCGCCCGAAGTGGTGCGGCGAGCCTATAGCCATCGGCACGGCGTCCGACCCCTATGAGCCGGCGGAAGCCCAATACGCGCTGACCAGGCAGATCCTGGATACGCTGGTAGAGTTCAGGAACCCGGCCTCGGTAACCACCAAGGGCACGCTGGTGCGGCGGGACGTTGACCTGTTGCGGCGGCTGAATGACGTTGCCGGCGCTCAGGTGGTGTTCAGCGTCGGGTCCATCGACGAAACTATCTGGAGGCAAACCGAGCCGGGGGCTCCGCATCCCATTGCTCGCCTGGAAGCCATGCAATACCTGGTGGAGCATGGCGTCCCGGCCGGGGTGTTGGCCGCTCCGCTATTGCCGGGATTGTCCGACAGCGCGGCCAGCATCGACGCCCTGGTGTCAGCGGCGGCCGAGCACCGGGCCCAGTTCCTGTCCGGCAACCTGCTGTTCCTGCGCCCCGGCAGCCGCGAATGGTTCATGCCATTCATCAGGGAATCGTATCCGCACCTGGCTCCCGGCTACGCCCGTCTCTACCGGAGCGAACACGCGCCGAGGGACTATACGAACTCCGTACTCGCCCTGGTCGACGACGCTCGACTCCGCTGGGAGTTGCCACGAATGCCGTCAGTGAAGAACTTGCAGCCAGCCACATTGCCCGGATTTGCAGAGGCAACCCAATCTGATATCGGAGCGCTTCCGATGGAGACGGCGCCTGGCGCGCCAACCCAGCTGGCGCTGCCCTTGGCTGCGTAGCTAGCCGGTCTCGGTCCACACCTGCCCACGCTGGCGGACCGGTTCCAGCAGCGATTCGTCGAACGGCAGCGGATCATAATCCGCGCGATTGGGCGGGCGATAACCCAGGACGCCACACACCGTCTCGTTGGTGTAATAACCCCGATAGGTCTGGGTGACCAGCTCCTGGAAGAACTCCGGGCTTGACGCCTGGACCGCCCGCAGCGCATCGGTCTGGTCAGCATCCGCCAGCGCAGCGAATGATCCCCCGCGTTCGCTTGCGGCAAGCTCGATCCGCACCAGGCCTTCCATCAGCAGCCTGCGCTTCCCGGTGGAGCCGGCGGCAACCGATTCGACGAAGCTCGCTATACCCAGGTCGCCGGCGCCGGGAAATTCTCCGGCAGGCGGGACAATACAGTTCAGCGCAGCGCCAAGCAAACCACGTTGGGCGTCGCTGAGGATTGAGTTGTTCGAAGTCATGATCGCGTCAGTCCTGATCCCGAAAATACGGCGATGATGATAGCACAGCGGAGACCCCCGCCAGCACGCCGGTGCTACCGAGTGTGCCGGTCAGAAGATGATGCTGAGCGCGACGTGGTCGGACAATTCTTTGAGGTCGAGGACGGTGCGCGTCCGGCAGATTTTGAGGCTGCCATCCACGCGGCGCAGGCGCAGGTCGCAACGTTGCACATAGGGTGACGCCTCCCCCGCGCGGAATCGCCATACCCCATCGAAGCGGTCGCATCGAGGTCGCTGCATAGTTCGGCGGTCACCATCACGTTGGAAATGAACCGGCGGGTTCTGGACCAGGGGTAATCCCGGTGAGCTGAAGGCTCTGCAAGCGCACAACCCGGACCTGATTACGCCGGAAGTCATCGTCGATGAACACCAGGTCAGACGCCGGGTCGCCGTCAGGCAGGTCGGTGGTGGCAACGATGTGGCGAGCATCGGGCGTTTAGAGCGTCAGCCGCGCGTCGAGATTCTTATCGTCCAGCAACCTGGCTCCGAGGTAAAGCAATTGTTCCACTTCGTGCTGGAGCAACAGGGAATCAGCCGTCGCCGGCAGACCCACCGCGCAGGGCTCGACTGGGATGTTCTGGGCAACCGTGTAGGTCGCGCTCCTGCGGCTAATCCTCGGCGGCGACGGTGAGTTCGGGCGAAGGCTGCACGTTGGGGACTTCGCCCGGCGTCAGGCCGCGCTCATACTGCTCAACGTGGGGGCGGTCGGCGACCAGCGACTGCCAGCGGCGCCAGAAAGAGCGCATCTGGAGCTCGTCGTTGCCCCGCGGATCCCGGTGGAAGCCGCGCGACAGGTCGGACCATTCCACACCTCCCGAACGGAACCCCTGCTGGCACGATTCCAGCGCCTCCATGTCGTCCGGCGTGGCGAACCCGCCGGGCCCGAGGAAGGTGAGGAAGGAGTCCAGGCGGCGGTTCAGCCGCGAGCCGGTCTCTCCGCCAGGCACGATTTGCCACGCGGTAACGTCCATGCTGTCCGGGCCCGTGGGCTGGAACACGCGGATGGTCACCGCCATGATGTCGTTGATAACCAGGTTGG
Organism: SAR202 cluster bacterium bin87; assembly: GCA_002238825.1. Taxonomy (GTDB): domain Bacteria; phylum Chloroflexota; class Dehalococcoidia; order Lucifugimonadales; family UBA3495; genus Bin87. The sequence continues at coordinate 212,477 of MPNC01000002.1, forward strand.
GGAAGATCACCAGGTTCCGGGTCTTCTCGCACATCCGGAGGGCCTTCGTGGGGCCGTGGCGGGCTATCAACTCGTCCTTGATGGTGTTGATCTCGTCGCGGGCCGCCTCGCCGAAGTAGGGGTGCCACATGGCAATCGGGCGGCCGTAGATCGCGTCGTTTTCCATGACCCCGTGCCCATTGCCCAGCGCCCGGCCGAAACCGTGGCGGCGGTTGATCGCTGGAATGTCGCTGCCGGCTTCGCTGGCCATGTAGTCGAAATAGGTCTGGTGCGTGGGTAGCGCGTGGTAGCCGTCGATGCTGTTTTCGGCGAGCAGTTTCCAGTTGGCCTTGATGGTGTAGCGGTTGGAACCGGGGATCACCCTCATACCCCCCGGCGCCTGGTCGGCCACCAGGTCGAGGTATTCGGCGGCGCCGGCCAGATAATCGCGCAGGGATCCCGCGTCATGGTCGAAACACACGAAGATGAAGCCCTTGTAGCTCTCGTAGCGAGGGGAGCGCAGACTGTAATCGGCGCGGTCGAAATCAGGTCCGTAACCCTCAATATCAGGCATCCCGATCAGCTCGCCGGAGGTGTTGAAACTCCAGGCGTGGTAGAAACACTGGAGCACTTGGGCGTTGCCATGGTCGGTGCGGCAGATGAGCGCGCCGCGATGCGGGCAGGTGTTGTGGAACACCCGCAGCGCACCATGACGGTCCCGGGCGAAGAACAGGGGTCGCTCGGCAACCATGCGGCGGGCGTAGTCTCCCGGGTTGGGCACTTCCGACTCGTGCCCCAGGTAGAGCCAGCAGCGATCAAAGATGCGTTGTCGCTCGAGCTCGTAGATGTCGGGCGACGTCATACTCGAGCGGTGCACCTGGAACTTGCCCAGGTCCGGCCGGTCATACACGAGGTTTTCGACATCCATGGAAGGCCTCCCCGGTTATCTCCATCAAAGGGCCGCCGCGATTCGCAAACTCGGGACGTATCAGCGCGGGATCACGGGGAGCGTTATGTGCGACGGGTAGCGGGCGGAGTGATGCACCGTCTGGCCTGCCGTTTCAAGCCGGGTGTCCACCCCGAGGGCCGCGCCCGTGTTCGGGTTGCGGTCGAAGCGCGGGAAGTTGCTGCTGGAGATATCCACCCGGACGCGATGGCCGGGCTTGATCACGTGGCTCGTGGCCCACAGGTCGATGGTGTAGCGATATACCTCGCCAGGAGTTACGAAAGATGGTTCGCGGACCGAAGTGCGATAGCGGGCGCGGATGATCCCGTCCTGCAGGTTGTGGGCGAACCCGTCTGGCCGCACGTCGACCAGCTTGGCCGTGAAATCGGTGTCAACTGCAGTGGTCGCGGCATAGAGCGTCACCGAAATGGGCCCGGTCAGCTCCAGGTCGGACTCGACCGGATCGGAGGTGAACGACAGGACATCCGGCCGGTCCTCGGCGGGAGCCTGATCAAATACGCCATACTCGATGATCAGGGTGTTGCCGCCTAGTGTGGGCACGGGATCCGCTGGATCGTAGGTGAACTGGTCCGCGGGTTCGTCCGGCGCCGGCGGCACCGTGGACAGTGAACCGTCGCCTCCGCGGGTGTTGGCGCCGCCTCCGGAGTGGAAATACCACTTCGTGTACTGGGTTCGGGCCAGGGGCCACTCGTTTTCGTCGCGCCACTTGTTGTCGCCCATGACAAACAGGCGGACCGGCGGATCGTCCATGATGCCGCTCTCCTCGCCCTTGAGCCAGTAGCCGTACCAGCGCAGCAGATAATCGTGCAGCTCGATGGCGGCCTCGGAGCCGAAATCGATGTTGCCGGCGCCGCCCGTGGTGGGCTCGGTAAAGGGACGCAGATGGGCCCACGGGCCGATCAGCAACTTCTGGTTCTTCCGGGCCGTTTCGCTGCCTCCGTGCTTCCCGATGGCCTGGTAGGCGTTGAGAGCGCCCTCCAGGAAGATGTCGTACCACGCGCTTACGTGGAACATGGGAATGGTCACGTTGCCGGCCTGTCGCTGGAGGTTGATGCTCCACCAGTACGGGTCGTCCAGCTCCTCATCGAAGTACTCGTGAAAGTACGGGGCCGCCTCTTTGAGGCGATCAATCCAGTCACGCAGGGGCAGGTGCCGATACCATTCATCGGACAGTGGCTGTCCAAAGTTGCCGGGCTCGATGACGTATTCGTCGATCTTGGCCAACAATGCCTCGTGGCCACCGCGAGCCAGGGTGTTCCGTCCTTTGAGGATGGCGTACGGAACCGTCCAACCCCACTCCATGGCACCGCCGGTGTGGTAAACCCAGGACTGGTGGAAGTCGGACGACGCGGAAACGACGGCCATGGTCTGCAGGTGTGGCGGCAGCGGATGCTTGCCGGCCAGCGTGTACTGCGTGGCGCCGAGGTAGCTCTGGCCCGTCGTGGCGACCCGGCCGTTTGACCAGGGTTGTCGCGCCGCCCACTCCACGGTGTCGTAGCCGTCCAGGGCTTCCTGGAACAGCGGGTCATAGTCCCCTTCGGAGTTGAAGCGCCCCCGTACATCCTGGCTCAGCATCACGTACCCGTTGCGCGGAAAGAACCAGATGGAATGGTCGGGGTTGTCCAGGTAGCTGTCTTTGCTGTATGGCCCCCGGTTGATCAGCACTGGGAAGCGGCCCGGGGCGTCGGGGCGCACCACATCGGTGGCCAGCCTGGTTCCATCGCGCATGGGCACCATGACGTCAGGCTCGCGTATGACCTGGTACTCGGTTCGCTGGGCGGTCATGGGTGACACCTCCGGAGGCGGGCAGGCGGGCCAGGCCCGCGAAGACTGGTGGTCACGATAACCGCCGGCGTACACACCGTCAACAAACGTCATCTCCTACACTCACGCCCTCTTCCGGGTTTCCCATACCGGTCACAAGCGGCGCACCGGAAGCCATGTGAGGTCCAACGGGCGATACGAGCGATTGACACCGGATAAGGCGGCTGATAGGATTTTGGCGCTTTTCAACACCATCATGGAGTAGTTGCAGCCGTGCCTGAACTTAACGATAGCAGTCGACCGGGACCTTCCCGCCGCCGCTTTTTGGGCGTGCTGGGTGCGGGCATTGCCGGAGCCGCGGTTGTGGCTTCGATACTCCCCTTCGGTCGGCGCAACAATACGGCCGAAGCTACGAACGAGTTCCCCGGGCCCGGGTCGATGTTCCATCCGGCGCAGGACCCGAGAACAGACCCCCGCCGATAATCGGCCAACCGACATATGCGCAATTCACAGGGCAGCCGGGATGGCTGCCCTGACAATTTGGCCGGATACTCAGCGCCTGCCGAACTCGCGCTCCAGCTGGTACTCGGTGAAATGGACCACCGTGGGACGGCCGTGGGGGCAGTGGTGCGGATTTTCGGTGGCCCGCAGTTGGCGGAGCAGCGCATCCATCTCCGCTTGCGCCAACGTCATCCCCGCGCGCACTGCCCCATGACACGCGACCGTCGCAGCCAGCGCGTCCTCTCGCTCCATCACCACCTGCTCCACGGCGACGGCATCCAGCAATTCACGCAGAGCAACGGACGCATCCGGGTTGGCGCGGGCGGCCAGGCTGGCCGGGAGCGCGCGAACCAGCCACGCGCGATCCCCGAAGGGTTCCAACACGAAACCGTAGTCCGCAAGCAGACTGACGTAACTTTCCAGCGTACCCGACTGAGCGACGGACAATTCGGCCGTCTGAGGGACCAGCAGGGGTTGCGAGGGTCGCGCCTCTTCTTGCATCCGCTGACGGATCTGATCAAAAACCACGCGCTCATGTGCCGCATGCTGGTCGATCAGGTACATGCCGGATGGGCCCTCGGCCACGATGTATGTCTGGCGGATCTGGCCCACAACACGCAGGTCTGCCAGAACATCCCGTAGAGAGCCTTCTGCCGGCGCCAGCGCAGTGGCAGACAGCGCCAGGCCGTCAGGCACCGGCACCGAAACATCCGGGGTCCACGGACGGGGTGGAGCCGGGGAGGTCGCCACCGGGGAAGGCGCGTGGGTCGGGGAAAATGATCGGGTCGCCGTCCGTACCGGGGCGTGGGCGATGAGCGCCTCTCGTACCGCCCGTTGCACCAGGGAGAACAACCGGTCCGCTTGACGGAAACGCACCTCTCGCTTGGTGGGATGAGAGTTGACGTCAACCTGCTCGGGTGGCAAGCATAGGTTGACAATGGCGAGAGGAAAGCGGCGTTCGGGCAATGTTCCCTGGTAGGCCCGCTCAATGGCGAAATAAATGGAGCGGTCGTACACCCAGCGACTGTTGACCAGGAGGGTCGTGTAGGAACGGTTTCTCCGGTTCAGATCCGGGGCGCCGACGTACCCATCGACCGACACCTCACCGTCAGCAAGGGAAACCGGCAGCATGCGGCCGGCCACTTCAGAACCGTAAAGGGACAGGATGGCATCCTGCAGCCGGCCGGAGCCCGGCGCATTGACCGCTTCCCGTCCATCGACTGACAGAGTGAACCGGACCTCAGGATGAGCCAGCGCGTAGCGGGTGACCACTTCCTGAATGCGGGACGATTCAGCCGCAGCAGAGCGCAGGAACTTGCGACGAGCCGGCAGTGCCCCGAACAAATCCGACACCTCGACCGATGTGCCCGGAGGGCATCCTTCGGAGCGCTCGCCGAGGCTATTTCCGTAGCGAAACTCAATGCGGGCTCCCGCTTCCGAATCGGGCGTACGCGTGGCGCAAACCACCCGCGCAACCGCCGCCACGCTGGGCAGCGCTTCGCCACGGAACCCCAGGGTGGAAACGGTCTCCAGGTCATCAACCGTGGAGAGTTTGCTGGTCGCGTGATGGGTGAACGCCAGGCCCAGTTCGTCGGCGGCGATGCCGCGACCGTTGTCGGTGACCCGGATCTCGGCGACACCACCTTCGCGTATGGAGACGGAGATGCCCTTTGCGCCCGCGTCCAGGGAGTTTTCGACCAGCTCTTTGACCACCGATGCGGGACGCTCGATGACCTCACCGGCCGCGATCTGGGCCGCGACGTGCGGCGGGAGCTGTTGAATGGGCATGTGACGGGGGAAGCCGCTAGAACAGGGGTATCTTGGTGCCCTTGGCGCGATACTGACGGTCCTCGGAGTCTCCCGTTTCCTGGAAATCGCAGATGATCCTGTAAATGCGATCCATCTCGTGGTCGACGCTCCGGGAGAAGAAGTAGGGCGGCACCCAAACCCCACCGAAAGCCGCAACGATTTCGGGATAATCGTCGATCACAAACTCGGGTTCCACCGGGATTTGCAACTCGGGCAGACGCTCGTGGAAATGATGCGTGGGCTTTTCGTACACGCCGGATACGAAACGATGCAGGTCATGCTTTTCGATCACCTCCCAACGCTCTCCCATCCCGGACCAGATGTAAATTTCATGCCCGTCGTCAAGGAGTTTCTGGAAGGTATCCACGGTGCCGGGGCGAAGGGTATCGTCCAGGCCCAGGATGGTGTAGTCCACGTCAAAAAATATCTTCATGATCGGTTCGCTGTCCTGGCGGCGTTGGAATTACCGGCAATGATCGGATCAAGAGCTGAGCGCTTCGGTCATGGCTTTGATGCTGGCCCCTACGATCAATCGATCTCCCAGGCGTACGATGGGGCGACGAACCAGCCGAGGTTCTTCAAGCATCAGGGCGAGCTTGCGCTCATCCGAGAGATCCGCCGCGTTCAGGCCCATCTTTTTCAGCGATGGGCTGCGGGCGGCGAACAACCCGGTTACGCCGGGTTCTCCCACTTCAGTGACCAGTTCGCGAAGCTCCATTTCCGTGAACTGTTCCTTGAAATAGTCGCGTTCTTCAACCGTGTAGCCGTTTTGAACGAGCAACTCTCGTACCTTGCGACAACTGCTTCAACGCGGCCACCAGTACATTGTTGCTGTAGCGCCCATGGGACCCTCCCGACGTATCCAGTGAAAATATGCTGCGGCAATGGCTATTTTATAACGAACCGGGCTTTGACATAAGTGGGGAGCACGTAAATTTTGTGTAATGTCCAGGGCATTCCACGGCCCGCGGCACGCGCCAGCGTACGCTATGCTATAATCTGCGATACCAACAGAGCAGGGAAAGAATCATGCAGTGCCAGATATGCAACAAGTCCGGCATGACCGGAAACAACGTGAGCCATTCCAACCGCAAGACCAAGACGCGGTGGAAGGCCAACGTTCACAAGCAGACGCTAGCAATCGACGGGAAACCCACGCGGGTCAAAATCTGCTCGCGGTGCCTGAGGACGATGTACAAGCCGCCCCGGGGCAAGAAGGCGCGAGCCAGGGCCGCCGCGTAGCGACGGGGAATCGTATTCAGCAGGCATTCGGGGGCGAAAGATTTTTCGCCCCTACTCATTTCCCGGAGACATGCCGGACACCGTGTCGCGCAGCGCGGCCATCGCCTCCGCCACCGACTGTTCGCGGTTGAAAATCGCGGTGCCGGCCACCAGGATACCGGCGCCGGCAGCCACTGAGTCGCGGGCGGTATCGTCGGCCTTGACGCCCCCATCGACCTCCAGTTGCACACCGTAACCGTTGTCGGAGATCGTGCGATAAAGCCGTCGCAATTTCCCGAGCGCCGCTGGTATGAAGGACTGACCGCCAAATCCCGGATTGACGGTCATAACCAGCACGATATCGAGGTCGGGAAGCACCTCTTCGACTGCGGTCAGCGGCGTTGCGGGGTTGATGGCGACACCCACCTGGCACCCCTGTTCCTTGATGTAGCCCACAGTGCGGTGCAGGTGCGTACAGGCCTCGGCATGCACCAGGACCTGATCGTTGATGTCCTTGACCAGGCCCTGCAGCAGTCGATCCGGTTCGTGGACCATGAGGTGGAGATTGAGCGGGAGGGACGTGGCTCCACGAATGGCGTCCACCACCACCTCGCCGAACGAGATGTTCGGGACGAAGCGTCCATCCATCACGTCAACATGGATCAGGTCGGCGCCGGCCGCCTCGGCATCCGCCACCTGTTGCGCCAGGCGTCCAAAGTCGGCGGCGAGAACCGACGGCGCGATCTGGACGTGGGCGGCGGTGGAGGTCACTGTGCCCCGGCAGTCGCAAGGATGTTCTTGGCACGGGCGAGACCTTCGGCGACGCGGTTGGGAGCCGTGCCTCCCGGGTTGTCCCGCGCGGCCACCGACGCGGCGGCCGTTATAGCGTACACGTCATCGTCGAACTGCGGCGCGAAACGCCGGTACTCGTCAATGGGGAGATCGGAAAGGGACAGCCCGCCGGCCTCGCAGTGCTGGCACAGCCGGCGCATGACGCCGTGGGCATCACGGAAGGGCACGCCCTTGCCTACGAGGTAATCGGCAAGGTCGGTGGCGAGCATGTAACTCTCGCCGGCCAAAAATTCGACGCGATCGGTGTTCAACTTCATGCCCGGCAGCATGTCGGCGAAGACGGACAGGGTCGACAGCAGCGTGTCTACGGTGTCGAAGAACCCCTCCTTATCCTCCTGCAGGTCCCGGTTGTATGTCAGAGGCAGTCCTTTGAGAACAGTGAGGATGCCCATCAGACTGCCGTAAACCCGGCCCGTTTTACCCCGGGCGATCTCGGCAAAATCAGGGTTTCGCTTCTGCGGCATGATGCTGCTGCCGGTGGTGAACTCGTCGGCCAAGCGCACGAAGTCGAACTCGCGGCTGGACCAGATGACGATCTCCTCGGATAGTCGGGACACGTGCATCATCGCGATGGCGGCGGCGGAGTGGAACTCGGCGAGAAAATCCCGATCAGCCACGGCGTCCATGCTGTTCGGGCTTATCTCCGAAAATTCCAGGACCGAAGCCACCGCATTGCGATCAGTGGGGTACGGAACGCCGGCCAGGGCGCCGCTCCCCAGAGGCAACACATCCATACGACCGGCACAGTCGGCGAACCGGCCGACGTCACGTTCCAGCATTTCGAAGTATGCCAGCATGTGATGGGCGAACAGGACCGGCTGAGCGCGCTGCAAGTGCGTGTAGCCCGGCATCACAACGTTGATGTATTGCTCCGCCAGGCCAACGAGCGCACGCTGTACGGATCGCAGACCGGCAACCGTGTCGCCAACGGCGGCGCGGGTGTACAGGCGCATGTCCAGGGCAATCTGGTCGTTGCGCGAGCGACCGGTGTGGAGCCTTGCCCCGGCAGGACCGATCAGGTCGGTCAGCCGGCGCTCGATGTTCATGTGCAGGTCTTCCAGAGCCGGATCCCACGGAAATTCGCCCTGCTCGATTTCCTCCTGCACCGCAGAGAGCCCGCTGATTATCGCGTCGGCATCTTCCCTGGGGATAATGCCCTGCGTCGCCAGCATGTCGGCATGGGCCTTTGAGCCGGCGATGTCCTGCCGGTAAAGCCTGCGGTCGTAGTGTATGGAGACGGTGTAGTCGCTGTGATCCTGCATTGGCGTAGAGACCACCGCCCGACTGGACGGTCAGACAGTCTGGTTGGACGTGCCGGGTAGTTCAGGCGTCCAGGTAGGCGAAGGATGCGGCCAGGTTCTCGAAAACCGCGTCGTGCGGGGGGATTTCCATCACGGCCGGGCCGTCATAGGCCTTGCCCTGCAGGATCCGGCGCATGGCGCGACAGTCGAGGTCACCATCGTCAACGCTGCCGATGGCGACACCGTCGCGGGCCTGCTTGAAGTGGACGATCTTGATGTAATCAGCAGGGAGGGCCGCCAATTCGTCCAACGGTAGGGTGTCCGGATGGCGACGCAGTTGGTTGGTTGGGTCGGGGCAAAGTCCGAGATACTGCCCTTCGGCCTCGGTCAGTTGAGCTCGGGCCTCGCTGACCAGCAGGGCCATCGAGCGCAGCGGCTGGCCCGAGTTTTCCATCGAGAAGATAACGCCCTGACGGGCAGCCTCACGCACCAGGGGAACAATCCGCCCGGCTGCCTCGGCGACATCATCAGCCGTCTCCCAAGGCGTATCGGACGCTCCGGGATCGACGGTGCGCAGGTGGGGCGAACCGCCGCCCACCAGACGCGCTGCTTCCAGCTGGGACTGGTAGAGCCCTCCCTCTGGATCAATGTCGGTGGTGATACACGGCAGCGCGACCGCCAGGTCGAACGTGAGATCGGGGAACCGGACCACCACGTCGGCGAGGGAGGTCAGGTTCGGACGCCAGTCCTGGCCTTCGCCAGATTCCGCGAGACCCAGGCAGGTCTGGCGCAGTTCGATATGGCGCGCGCCGTGATCCTGGGCGGTGGCGATGAGATCGGCAAGGTCAGCGTCGTCGAGTTGGTTGCGCCAGGAATTGGTAATTGCGCCGTAGATCATGGTGGTCTGTCTCCCTCGCAATTTGGCGTCGGTAGCCGTGGCCCGGAATCATTGCTGACGGGCGATCGATGCATCGCCAGCCGAAACTATACCGCAGCAAGGGATTGCGCTCAACAGCGCGTCTGCTGACACTTGCGCCGGCGAACTCAAAAATCGCTATGCTAGAATTACGATGCGAACAAATGCCCACCAAAATCAGCAGGAGGCTATCCGATGGCCGAGTTGTACAGCGAACGATGCACCGCCTGCCGGCGCGATTCTCCCCACGTCACCGAAGCGGAGGTCGCGGAATTGCACCCGGCGGTAAACGATTGGTCATTGGTTGACGAATCGGGGATTCCGAAGCTGGACCGGCAGTTCAAGTTCCGGAATTTCGTTCAGGCGCTGGAATTCACCAATGCGCTGGGCGAGCTGGCGGAATCTGAGGGGCACCATCCCCGGCTGACCACCGAATGGGGCCGGGTCAGCGTAACCTGGTGGACGCACAAGATCCGCAACCTGCACCGTAACGATTTCATCATGGCCGCGAAGACGGACCAACTGTACGCGGAGCACGCGCCGGCGGAAGGGTAAGCAAGAAAGTCGACCAAATTTTTCCGAGCGAACGATGGACTCTAACACTCGCAAAGAAAGGTTCTCATTAGCGTACATCGGCGCTGTGGCATCGCACGCAGACTGTGAAGTTGTTGAACCGAAGGTGGACCGCGGCAGTGTCGACGGCATGCTCAAGAGAGCAAGTATCACGGAGCTGATCGGATTCCAAGCTAAGGCAACGTCTCGGGATCTAATTTCCTCGTCTGCTGATCACATAAATTTCCCGCTGCCCGTAACCGATTATGACAACCTTCGAAACGCAGGGCGTCCATTCATTCTGGTCGTTGTCCTGCTGCCGGACAAAGAGAGCCAATGGCTATCGCAAAGCAACGAAGAACTTTGCTTACGATATTGCGGGTACTGGCTCTCGCTTGAAGGTCGGTCAGGAGTGACGAACACTAGCACTGTGACAGTGCGTCTCCCTTTGGCAAACAGGTTCGGCAGCGTTCAACTCGGTACCTTAATGGACCGGGCCGCATCAGGGTCCTCGCTATGATAGTAGAAATCCGTGACACGGCAGCGTTGTCGTCATTGACCACGCTAAATTTGCGGGCGTATTTGCAGTCACGTGACTGGAACAATGTTGGCCGCTGGGGTAATCGTGCAACAGTTCACAGCAAAGCGAGTGGAGGCCGCACGTGGGAAATTTTGATACCTTTAAGTGATGCGATCAGTGATTACGCTGAGTTCATGGGAGAAGCGATCGGCACTTTAGCTACCGCGGAACAACGATCCGAACTGGACGTGTTTAATGACGTGACCGGCGCTGGTGCAGATGTCATTCGCATAACCTCTCTCAACGGTATGGGTAAGGAACCCCTGTCCTTGCGACAAAGTGCAGACATGCTTAGAGATGCGAATGACCTGTTGTCGGCAGCCGCAAGGGCCGTGACCAAACCACAGGCTGCTTACCGTGGTAGCCTGAGTTCCGAAATCGCTGAATATTTGAGCAGGATCAGGCCGCTGCCAGGCTATTACCAAGGCTACGGATTGACCCTGCATTCGCCGGTTACGCCTGGGATCGGACCACAACCGGACTTAGGCGATGACGATTTGTACGCACCATTCCCAAGACGCGCCACCATTCGCCTTTCAGAAGCTTTGCAGTCAGCGAATTTGGCGGTCAATGAAGCTTCCGCGACAAGTTCGTTGGACACCTTTGAACAGGCAGTATCGGATGGAGTCAGTGCCAACCTATGCGACGCAGTAGCCAAACTGGCCAAAAACGGCCATGGCGTAGAGATCGGCGTTGGTTGGGCGATGGTGCGATCGGCGAAAGGCTCTAGCTCAAATGTGCGCTTCACCAACAATTCTGCCGGTATTTTGGAGGAGGCAGCGAGGCATTTCCGTCAGAGATTACCTTCATTCGACGAACGAGTTACAGCCATTGTGGTGAGATTGGACAGAGAACCTGACGAATTTGACGGACGAGCGACCATTAGGCCAATTGGAGATGATCTCCCGCCACGAATGCAGGTCGAATTTGAGCCGGTTTCTTACAACGCGGTCATTAGTGCTTTCCAGAATCGCTCATTATTGACTCTGGACGGCGACATCTTTCCGGTCGCCAACGGTCACCAACTGCGCAATCCAAGAAATATAGCAATAACGGCCGAATGAATCGGCCAGTTCCGATGGGAGTTACCGTATGCGAGTTGTTTATTCCCTGCGATCACGAGACCTCAACGCCGTTGCCGCCGAGGCAGCGTGGGCGGAGTCCATGGGCTACGACGGCGTTTCCACTAACGAGACGGCCCACGATCCCTTCCTGCCGCTGGCCGTGGCCGCCACGTCGACCAGTCGCGTCACCCTGGAAACGCACGTCGCAATCGCCTTCCCCAGGTCTCCCATGGTCGTGGCCAACACGGCGCGCGATCTGCAGGACAACAGCGGCGGGCGGTTCCGCCTTGGCCTGGGCACACAGGTGAAAGGCCACATCGAGCGCAGGTTCTCCACCCGCTGGACCGGGTCCGCCGGGCCCCGTCTGCGGGAATATGTCCAATCGTTGCACGCCATCTGGAACTGCTGGGACACCGGCAGCAACCTGGAGTATGCGGGAGACTTCTACCAGTTCTCGCTGATGACGCCGTTTTTCAGTCCGGGACCCAGCGAGTATCCTCATCCGGAGATCTACACCGCAGCGGTCAATGGATACAACTGCCTGGTGGCCGGAGAGTGCAGCGACGGACTGATGCTGCACAGCCTGGTGTCTCCAGAGTACGTGCGGCAGGTTGTACAGCCCAACGTCGCCGAGGGCGCCCGTCGCGCCGGCCGCAATGCCGAGGATGTATCCGTGGTCGGCGGGGGGTTCATCGTCACCGGGCCGAACCGGAACGCCATCGCCGAGGCCGCCGAGGAGACCAAACGCCGCATCGCCTTCTACTCGTCTACGCGAACCTATTTCCCGGTTCTGGAGTGCCACGGGTTCGAGGACATCGGCCGACAGTTGCACGTCATGTCGCGAGAGGGCAAATGGGACGAAATGGGCGATCTGGTCCCAGATGAGATGCTCAACGCCTTCGCCATCATTGGCGAGTACGACGAGATCTCCGGCATGTTCAAGGAGCGGTACGGCGGGCTGGTGGACGAGACGCACTTCTCCATCCAAACCTCCAATGACGCGGAGCAGGGGCAGTTGCGACGTATAGTCCGGGAGTTGCAGGAGCAGTAGGGTTCTTCGATGGACGAGGCGCCGGCGGTCCCATCACTGGATCCGACGCGGTTCAAGCTGGGCAGCGAATCAGAGCAAGCCTACCGGCTGAAATGGGAAGCCTGGGAATGGCTTTACGCTGAAGCACGTTGCCGGTGCATCGGTCTCGAAGTGAGGCTGCAGGGCCCGTGGGGCTCGGTGGTGGACGTAGTGGGAGTGGGACCATCCAATACGATCTACGTCGTCGAGGTTAAGGCGTCACGGTCGGATTTCGCCCGAGACAACCACTCCGAAGCGGACATTGACCGCCTGCGGCAGCGTCAGGATGCATTGGACCGGCGCATTACATTGACCCGTGCCCCGGGTTACCGCTCCTCGAACGGCGACGCAAGTCGGCTGGAACAGGAAGCCGAGCGATTGCGCGAGCGGCTGGCCACAGTCTCGACCAAATTCCACGACGGGCGTTTCCTGAGCATCGCCGACTACCACTACATCATGGCGCCGCAAGGCGTGGTGCTGGCGGAAATGGTCCCACCCGGATGGGGTCTGCTGGGGCCGGGTCCCAGCGAAATTGTCGAGGCCCCGGCCAAAGCGATCCGCAAGAACACCGGCATCGTTTCCAACGTGCTGCGCGCCATCGCCCGCGCGAATACCACCGCCATGATGCGGGCGCATGGTGTCAAATTTGGTTCAGCCGGGCCTGCGTTTCCTCATTCCGTTGACCGCGCCGTTGGGGCCGAAGCAACCCCGGCGACAATTGAAAGCACGCCTGTTGAATTTGCCATGGAGGAAGAACATGCCGGAAATCACCATTGACCCCACGAACACAGCGCTGCTGATTCAGGACATGCAGAACGAGTTGATCAAGGGCGGCGGGATGCCGGTCCAACCTCTGTCAGGCTCGGAAATCATTGCCAACAGCGCCCGCCTGCTGGAAAAAGCCCGGTCGTCAGGCATGGCGGTCATCTTCGTGGTGGTGAACCGCCGGCCCGACCGTCGGGACGCTCCACGGCCTCCTTTCGGAGCGCCGGCCACCGCCGCCGATTCGGGTCCCCGGCTGACCGCGGGAACCCACGACGCCGACGTGGTCGAAGAACTCTCCCCACGCCCAGAGGACCCGGTCGTCATCAAGCACACAACAAGCCCGTTCAACACTTCCGACATCGAGGTCTATCTCCGACGGTTCGGGATAACCACGCTTATCCTGACGGGATACTCGACCACCGGAGTCGTGGAAGGATCACTGCGGGACGCCCGGGACAAGGACTACGACTGCATCGTGGTTCGGGATTGCTGCGCCGCCGGCACGCCCACCGAACATGACGTGTGCATGGACATCATCTTCCCACGCATGGCCTGGGTGGCGACGGCGGACGAGGTGATCGCGGCCATCGTCTAGCCCCTAACCTCCCGGCCTCGGTGTCCGGTCTTCGAGCTCGTACCAGTACACCTGGCCGTTATCGATAAGGTTCTGGATCTCCCGGTCGTTACGGATGCTGGCGACGGCCGGGTGGGCAGGATCCCCGGTGAACCGGGTCAGGAAGCCAGCGTTGCGGATGGCGCGGCCTGTGTCACGCCCGTCCGCGGTGTAAGAGACTTCCATCGCGATGTAATGGGTAGCCCCATCCCCGTCGGTGGCTTCGATAACCAGGTCGGCGAGGCGGAAGCTGCGCAGTTCTCCGGTTTCCAGATCGATAGTGTCGTTGCTGGTTACCATCGCGAGCAAATCGCTGATACTGAGTGTTCTGACAAATTTATAACCCATGTCGTGAGCGATACCCTCAGCATCTCTAACGGTTTTGCTAATGGCATGGGTGTCTTTCATCTCGGAAATATCGCCCTCCATCCTCGCAAAACGTCGGTCAGTTCGGGCCATAAAGCCTTGCACCGAGGTGTTGAATTAGTGCTGCCCCTCGTTGAACTGACGCTGCTCGTCTATGGACTGCTCGGTTCTCGCCGCGAACCGGTCAAACCGGGCCGGCAGGCTCATCAGCTCCTCGGTAAGTATTTCCCTCCGGACCGCCTCTCTCCACTCCGGGTTATCCCGGAGCGCACGCAGCAGATCCTCAGATGTATTGATCGTCACCACGGCAGTTTCTCGACGGGTCCATTATACGGCGTCCGGTCGACGCCTAACGATTCAGCAGCCACCATTCGTCGGTACCGAGGTTGAAGTCGATGCGCCGGAAACCTTCGGCGAAGGGCACTCCACAGCGTTCGCCCTGGAGACGGCAGCCCTCGGTCATGCGGTCCAGGCGCTGGGAGCGGGTGCGGGCGCTGATCTGTGACGCGTGCTGGCTCAGGGCTTCGGCCTTGCGGTGGATGTGCTCCTCGGTTATGGAGATAAAGGTGTCCGGCCGCTCCGAACCCCACAACAGCGCCTCCCTAACCCGGTGCGGCTCCAGTCCTTCCTCTTCGATCTGCTCCGGAAAATCCTGCCAGCTCCAGGCATACGAGAACGCGGCGTCCAACGCCGCCTGACCGCTGTGACGGTGGTCACGATGAGTGTGCGAGGTGACCCGGTAGGGGTCGATACCGAAAACCACCTCGGGTTTGTGCCGCCGAATTTCGCGGACGACCTGCCCTCGATAGGCGTGGGTGTCTTCCAGCTCACCGTCGCCGTAACGGAGGAACACCACCTCCGCGACTCCGAGCACGTCGGCGGCGTTTTGCTGCTCGATTTCCCGCGTTGCAGCCAGCGACTCGGGCGTGAACGAGCGGTCGCCGGTGCCTTTGTTGCCGTTGGTGCACATGAGGATGACCACCTTGGTCCCGGACTCGGCGATCCATTTGGCCATGGTGGCTCCGCACCCGCCCTCGGCGTCGTCGGGATGGGGGGTAACTACCAGGGCGCTGCTTGGCGCTTCAGTCATCACTCTAGGCTCCGGGGCGTACTCCTGATTGGGGTATCCCCAGCCGTCGATTCCGTGCGGTCTGCTGGTCATACTGGCGCTCCCTCGTGCTGGAATGGGTAGGGGCGAATGATTATTCGCCCCTGAGTGGTCTGGGTCCGGGTTTTTCGGCGCGAACGCGCCTGCGCTAGCCCCCGAGGTGGAACACGACCATCTTGAGCTCGGTCATTTCCTCGATGGCGTAGGCGGGACCTTCCTTCCCCATACCGCTGTCCTTGAGCCCACCGTAAGGCATGACGTCGGCGCGCCACCCTGGGGAGGAATTGATATGCAGGTTGCCCGAATGAACTTCCTGGGCAAACTTCATTGCCCAGTCCACGTTCTGGGTGAAGATACCTGCCGACAGCCCGAAGCGGGTGTCGTTGGCCTTGGCGATGGCGTCATCGATGTCGTCGAACGCGCTGACCGCGACCGCAGGACCAAACAGTTCTTCGCGGGAAATCAGCATTTCCGGACGCGCATCCGCCACTACGGTGGCCGTGTGCATTGTCCCTTCGCGCCCACCGCCGGCGATGACCCGGGCGCCCTGACTCACGGCTTCAGCAATCCAGCCTTCGACACGCTCGGCGTCGGTTTGGCGGATCATCGGACCCATCTTCACGTCTTCGTCGAAGGGGTTGCCGACGCTGAACTCCTGCGTGGGTTTGACCAGCGCGTCGAGCAGGTCGGCGTATATGGTGCGCGCAGCGAAGACGCGCTGCGTGGAGATGCAGACCTGGCCGGCATTGGCGAAGCCGCTGGAAACCGTGGCGGCCGCCACCTTCTCGATGTCGGCGTCAGACATGATGATCAGGGGGCTGTTGGACCCCAGTTCCATCGTCACCTTCTTGATGCCAGCATTGCGGCAGATCTGGTCGCCCACCTCCATGCTGCCGGTGAACGTGATCTTGCGGACGTCGGAAGAACCCGTGATGGCGTCACCAATCTCCGCGCCGGAGCCGGTGATGGTCTGGATGGCTTCTCCGGGCAGTCCGGCTTCCAGTAGTATCTCGGTCAGCTTCAAAGCGGACAGCGGAGTGTCGCCGGCGGGCTTGAGGATGACGGCGTTGCCGCCCGCCAGGGCGGGCCCCACCTTGTGGCACACCAGGTTGAGCGGGAAGTTGAACGGCGCGATGGCTGCCACAACGCCCACGGGTACGCGGATGGTGAAGCCGAACTGATTGACGACCCCGGGAGCCGAGTCCAGCGGGACCGTTTCACCATGCAGGCGCTTGGCTTCTTCAGCCGACAGCGTGATGGTCTGGATGGCGCGCTGGACCTCAACGCGGCCTTCGGCAATGACCTTGCCCTCTTCCCGGGTTATGGTCTCCGCCAGGTCGTCAGCGCGTTCTTCCATGAGGTCGGCGGCGCGCTTGAGGATCGTATATCGTCGGTGGGAAGGCAGCTTGGCCATCACCGCGGCGCCGCGCACGGCGCTGGCGATGGCGGCCTGCACGTCGGCCGCCGAACCGCGCGGGACGGTATCGAACGCTGACTGATCGAAGGGATTGATGACGGGCATCTTTTCATCGCGGTCGACCCACTCGCCGCAGATGTACATGCGCATGGCGAAACTCCTAATACGAGAATCGGAATAAAGGCGCCGACGCACTTCTCACGGCAGCGGCCATAATTGTACTACACGAGCCGGGGCCGATTATTCGGCTTCGGTCTTGACCTCGCTCTCCCCGAGGACGATGCTGCGGCCGGTATTGGTCACCTTGTAGTGGCCCGACAGGCCGGGGATGCGCTCCAGCCACCGGAACTTGGTGCGCGCAGCGTTGCGCAGCGTCTGCACGAAGCTGTGCGGGATGGGCCATCCGGCCAGAGTGAACAGATTTGCCAGACTGTCGGGATCGACGCTGCTTATGTTCAGGTATCGGTGCGCTGCTTCTGCGGCAACCACCACGCGGCGCATGTCGCCCAATGGGTTGACGCGCTGACAGAATGCGATGTACTCGTGCTCCGAAGGGGTCATCGTCTCCGGCGTGGTTACAGAGGACGGAGGCAGTGCGGGTTCGCCATTCCGGGCCGCGGCGGGCGGAGCCGCTGCCACGTGTGCAACGGCCACGGCGGGTGCGACTGGTGGAGGAGCATGGTTTTCGGTGGTTGCGATCGCGACCGGTGGCGTCTCCGCAACGTGCTGGGCAGCGCCATTGTTCGTGGAATGACCGTTGGCATGCGCCGGCGGATCCACCGTTTTGATGACGGCCTCCTCCACCACCGAACCGTTGGATCCAATGAGCTGCGGCATGAACGAATACAGGACTTCGCGAACGAGTCCGGCATCGTCAGATTCGATGCAAATCTGGCTTCCGGCTGGCAACGTGATGCTGAGCTTGTTCATCCTGCACATCCCAGGGCACGCCTGCGCCCGGTTCAATAGTAAAGTAACGCCGGGATTTATGGCAAGGCGGGAGA
This sequence comes from SAR202 cluster bacterium bin87, assembly GCA_002238825.1. Classification (GTDB taxonomy): domain Bacteria; phylum Chloroflexota; class Dehalococcoidia; order Lucifugimonadales; family UBA3495; genus Bin87. Next base: position 230,265 of record MPNC01000002.1, read on the forward strand.
GCGGCGGGGTTAGACAGATCCGTCACCCGAGCTCCCGGACCAGGAAACCACCAGCGGCGAGGAATATCAGGAACCCGAATACATCGGTGAACGTGGTCACGAACACCGCGGAAGATACCGCGGGATCGATGCCCAGCCGGCGGAGCAGCAAAGGCACGCCGGCGCCAGCCAGGGCAGCCACCAGGAGGTTGCCCACCATGGCGATAGCGAGGGCAACGCCAAGCCCGATGCTCCCCTTCCAAACCCAACCCAGCAGGCCGGTTACCAGCGCCAGGACCAGGCCGTGTAACAAACCGAGCAACAATTCCCGCCCGAGCAGGCGCAAGCCGGCGTGGCGGGGAACATCTCCGAGAGCCAGTCCACGCACAACCAGGGTCACGGTCTGGGTCCCAGCGATACCGCCCTGCCCGGCTACCACTGGCAGGAACACTGCCAGCATGGCCACAGCGGCAATGGTGGACTCGAACAGATTGACCACTGCAGCCGCAGCCAGGACCGTACCGAGATTAACTACCAACCACGGGAGACGGTGCTGGATTGACAGCCGAAGGGGACCGAATACCCTCTCGCCAGGCGCGGACGCGACGCGCAGCATGTCCTCGGTGGCCTCCTCTTCGCCGATCTGCATCGCTTCCTCGGCGCGAGCCACGCCCAATACCCTTTGGTTCTCGTCGACCACGGGGATGATGCCCATCGAGTACCGGGACATCAGGTGGTGGACCTCTTCGCGGTCGGTGTCAGGCGAAACCGATACCAGACGATGCCCATACTGGTCAGCGAGCTCGCCTGCAGATCGTGCGGGGCTCGCCAGAGCCAACTGGGCGATGCTGACCGCGCCGGACAGGCGCCTTTGATCATCCAGCACGCACACCCATCCGAAGCCCTCCGCGTCCTCACCGAACAACCGCAGCGCGTCGAGAGCATTGCCTGCGGTGATGCCCCGTCGGACGCGCGGAAAATCTGGTGTCATCATCCCGCCGGCGGTGTCCGGAGGATACTGGAGCAGCGACACCACGTCCTGGGGGCGGTGCAGCGCCCCGATAATTGCGGCGGCTCCTGCGTCGGTCAACCCTTGGAGAATATCGGCGACCGTGTGGGAATCTACGTCGTCCAGTAGCTCCGCGGCTCGCGCCGCCGGCAACTCGCTGACGATGGTGGCGGCCGCCTCCGTGGGGGCCTCGTCCAGAATGTCCGACAGTTCGGCGGCTGACAACTGCGAGACCAGAACACGCCGCTCGGCGCGTGAAACCCGCGCCAGAAGAACGCCCTGGTCCGCAGACAGCATCTCGCGGAGCATCGCCACCGCGACCCCCGCACGACCTTGGTCCAGCAAGGCGCGAATACGCTCGCCGGTGGCGTTGGGGTCCGCAGGGGAACCGGCGCCCGCGGGAGCAGCCGATACGCGAACGAACTGGGCAACAGGTTCGGGGTCGGTCTGGCGGTTCATGGGATCACCTCTGAGACCGACACCTGATGCGGCGGTCCGGTCAGATGGTCTGTTTCAGTCGGACCGCGAGCGACCTGGTCAAGCCGGGCACGGCGGCTATCTCCTCGACGCTGGCCTCCTTGATGCCCTGGAGGGAGCCGAACCGACGGAGCAGCATGCGCTTCCGCTTGGGGCCGATGCCGGTGACCATGTCTATGGGAGATTTCAGGCTGCTCTTGGATCGCAGGTTGCGGTGGAAACTGATGGCGAACCGGTGCGCCTCGTCGCGGATGCGTTGCATCAGGTACAGCGCCTGGGAATCCCTGGCCAGGACGATGGGTTCGGGAGTATGCGGAACGAATATCTCCTCATTCTCCTTGGCCAGCGAGCACAAGGGGATCTGTTCCAGTCCCAGGTGAAGCATCACCTCCTGAGCCGCCGAAAGGTGGCCCTTCCCGCCATCGATTATGACCAGGTCCGGCACAACTCCCCACGTATCAACCTTGCCATCGGGATCAGGGTTGGCGATGGCCTGGCTCAGGCGCTTGAACCGGCGAGTCAACATCTCCTTCATGCTGGCGTAGTCGTCCACGCCGTCCACCGCCTTGATCTTGAACCGACGATAATCGCGGGTGCGGGGTTTGCCGTCATCAAAGACGACCATGCTGCCCACCAGGTTGCTGCCCTGGATGTGGGAGATGTCGTAGCACTCCATGCGACGCGGCGCCGTGGGCAGGCTCAGTTCCTCCTCCAACTCCGTCAACGCGCCCTGGATGGCATCGGAGCGGTTAAGCCACTTGACCCGATGCTGCGCGAGGCCCTCGGCGGCGTTCGCGGCCACCACTTCCATCAACTGGCGGTTCTCACCGCGTTGGGGCCTATAGAGGCGAACTGCGCCGCCGCGTCGGCCACGCAGAAACTCCTGGAGGAACTGGGCGTCCTCGGTGGGAGGATCGTGCTGCACCATGACGACGGGGGGTACTTCAAGCGCAGTGGCGTAGAACTGTTGGACAAATTGAGCAATGATCTCGCCGGCCTCGCCATCCTGGGGTCCCTCCATGAAGAAGTGATCGCGGCCAATCATCTTCCCGCGCCGGATGAAGAACACCTCCACCCAGGTCTCGTTGGCAGCGACGGAGATGGCAATGGCGTCGAGATCCGTGGAACGGCCGGAATCCACCTTGACGGTACGTTCCTCCTCGAACTTCTGAATGGCGCCCATCTGATCACGGAGCACGGCGGCGCGCTCGAATTCCAACTCCTCGGCGGCGGCTTGCATCTTGTCACGCAGTTGGCCCGTGACGGTTTCGGTGTTGCCCTCCAGAAACAGGATCACCTGCTTTACAACCTCGGCGTACTCATCCTGGCTGGCAAGACCGGCGCAGGGTCCGACGCAGCGATGAATGTAATACTCGAGGCAGGGCCGAGGATCGGTCCCCGTAATCTTCTTGGTGCAGGAGCGGTAGGGGAACAGTTTCTTGACCAGGTCCATGGACTGGCGGACGCTGCCGGCGCTGGCGAATGGCCCGAAGTAACGGGCGCCATCCTTGTGGACCCCTCGCGTGATGTACACCCGGGGGAAATCCTCGGACAGGTCCACCTTAAGGTAGGGATAGGTCTTATCGTCTTTGAGACGGACGTTGAAGTAGGGCCGGTGGCGCTTGATGAGCGTGTTCTCAAGGATGAGCGCCTCGGCCTCGGTGTCCGTGACGATATACTCGAAGTCGGCCAGTTCGCTGACCATGCGTCGGGTCTTGCGATCCAGGCCAGACGGGGATCCGAAGTAGGAACGCAGGCGATTCCGCAGGACCGCGGCCTTGCCGACGTATATCACCCCGCCAGCGGCGTTCTTCATCAGGTAGACGCCGGGGCGTTCCGGCGTCACCAGCACGCGATGGTCGAATTCCTGCCGAACCACGATCCGATCCCTGCCTCGTGCGGAGGATCTAAAGTACGAAGGAAACTGCGACGAGCACTACCACCAACACGCCGGAAAAGATGCCGATCCGCGTGAGCTCGGAACCGACGTAGTTGTACGCCGCGGGTCGATCGAAACGGCGCCCTCTGGAACCCGAAGCGGGCCGTCCAATGGCGGCAGTTGCCGGAGCCGGAGCCGTGGCAGTTGTCGCCGGACGATCATTCTCGGCTTCGGCCACCGATGCGGCCACTGGCGACGCCGCGGCGGGATTTCGCACCGCAGTCGCGCGGTTGGCCCCACCACGACGGCGGCGCAGGTCGTTCTGTCGGGCCGCCACCCGTTTGCCCTTGCTCGGCATAACCCACCTCCTGGCGCCGCGACCCGGCTACCGACGTCGTCAGCGCGGCATTGGACTTTATTGTCATTCGAACCAGCCGCTCGCGGCCGGATCGTACCTGAATCCATGATACCAGCATGGTCCCGACACACGGTCCATACCGAACCACAACTTATGTCAATTTACCTCTGATAGTCGGCGTCCCCCGGGGGCGTCACCCGATTGAGATCCCCAGTTCGGCCTGCATATCGGCGACGGCCTGGTTGCGGCTCTTCCGCTGCCACTGCGGACGGGCGTTGATGGGCTCGTTGATGATTTCGGGGTCGATTTTCAAGGCGACGAACACCGGGCCAGGCTGGCTGAGGATCTCTTCAATCTGGCTCGCGAAATCTTCCAGGTTGTCGATGGCATAGGTGGCGGGGTAGCCGCAGCCCTGGGCGACCACGTCGTATTCCATCTGTTCAGAGTTGGGCACCGGCTGCCCGCCGGTGGTGGCATAAACGCCGTTGTCCAGCATGAAATGGTACAAATTCGACGGCGCCTTTTCGGCGACAGTGGGGAGAGCGCCCATGCCCATCAGCACGTCTCCTTCGGAATCGAACAACACAACCCGCTGGTCCGGGATGGCGAGGGCAAGGCCCAGCGCGAAAGAAGCGTGCCCACCCATAGCCGGGTCGCCCAGGGGCAGGTCTCGATTGGGTTGCTCGCTCATCTCGACCCAGAACCGACCGCCGCGGCCGGGTATCACCACAGCGTCGCCGCGATGCCTGTTGAAAATTTCCAGCATTTCCGCCGTTTTCATCATGATGGTCACATCCGTTATCTGCGTTGATCAGCGGCTGACGTTGAAGCCGTGGTACTCGTCGCCAACGAGGACGGCCACGGGGCGTTTCTCCCGTTGCGCCTCGGCAAAGGCAATCGATATCCGGTCGGCGTCCTCGTCGGACTCGACCAGGTAATAGTTGATGTTGAACGCGTGAAGGAAGCGTTCCGTGTAGAAGGCGGCGGTGTCGGTGATAACGCCGTGTCGGGTCCAGCCCCGATACCCGACCATCATCACCACCGGAACGTTCATGCCCAGGCCCCAACCGCGCAGCGAATCGCCGGACTCCATCATGCCGGTATTCTGGATGAGAATGACCGGCTTCTGGCCACCGGCGGCCAGCCCCGCGGCAGTGGAGAAAGCGTGACCCTCCCGACTGACGGGCACGAGGTCTATGCTGGGCTCCTCGCTCATCAACACGTACAGGAAGTTGGTCTCGCTGTCGGGAAGCCAGACAACATGGGTAGCGCCATTGTTCTTCAATTCCGCCAAAATGCGGGCGGGACTCAATTCGGCCATGGGTGATACCTGCCTCGAGATGTTTGGGGCAAACGGCAGCGCCGGGTTGCCGTCAACAGGTATACCCGGCGCGCTATTTGGCGTCAACCGGTCGTGCCGGCGACGCTTGATATTGAGATGTTCGACGTAAGGAGCCGACCGGCTGTGTCGGCGCTGCCGCCCGACTAATCGTCGGCGGCGACGGCAGGTTCAGCCAGGCGATTGTCCACGAGGTCGGCGCTGCAAGCCGCTCCATCCAGCAAGCCCCAGCGCACCATCCAGTGGTAGGTGTCCTCGACTATCTCGTCGGTGTAGGGGGTGTTGTAGGAGTAGCGCAGGCGCGGCAGGTGGAAGTCTTCGGGCGTGATGCCACCGTAGCGGGCCGCCACCGCCGCGAACCGCGGTTCGTCAATGAGATACCGGAGGTACTTGCGCTTGTCGGCATTGATCCGGTCCACCGCTTTCGCCACGGCGCGATTGATGGCGGCGAACGTTTCCTCGTCCATGTTGTCGCTGGCGTTCTCGGCGCCCAGGTAGTGGCCCTCGCACACCGGACGGCAACCCAGTTTTTCGGCCAGGGTGATCCAGGGCTCCATCAGCGCGGCGGCCGCGACCTCGCCGTTCATGAGCGCTTCGAAACGGAATTGGGGAGAGCCATAGTGGACGAGTTTCAGCTTGTCCTCGGGCAGATAACCCGACAGCAGCCTGATCGCAACGTAGTGGGACCCGGCGTGAAACTGCACGGCAACCGGTTTGTCGCCCAGCGTACCGGGGTAATAGTGCGGAGAGTCCGGATGCACCAGGATGGCCTGAGTGGCAACCGCGGAACGGAGGGCGATGATGCGCGCGCCCTGTTTGCTTTCATAGGCCCGACGGACCTGACCCTCTTCTCAAGCGCGGTAGATTGATACCTGCGCATCCTCGAAAGCCACATGGCCGAGGATCGGGTTGACGTCTTCCGGGTTTTCAGTAGGGGTGACCCGTCCACTGCTCAGTGCGGTGACGAATTCCATGTCTATGCCCTCGGCTTCGAACAGGCCTTCGTCTCGGGCCACCATCCAGGGCAGACTGAATACCACGCCGCTGATTTCGCTTACGACTTTTTTCATTGCGGACGCTCCTCGGAGTGCAACACAGAGTGCGGGGCAGTGTAGCAAAATCACAATGCACCGTCTATTTGAGACCCTGACAGTAACTGTTCAGAGTTGTGGGGGAAGTGTCATTGCGAGCGAAGCGCGGCAATCTCGTTAGCGCCGGGGAGTCCTTCAGGACAGACGTTGCTGCTACAGCATCGAGATTGCCACGGCGCAAGCGCCTCGCAATGACAACCTCTTGAATTCTGAACAGTTACCCCTGCCACTGCAGGGCAATCGCATTTCAATAATCCACACCCGTCACTCCGGCGAAAGCCGGAGTCCATTGATCGTAAAGAGCATCCATCGTCGACGAGGCTTGTCATTTCGACCACTGGATTCCCGCTTTCGCGGGAATGACGGGAGACAACCGTTCCAAATGCGATTGCCCTGCCCGCCACTGCATTCGCAGCCGTTGCAGCGCCCAACCGACTTTCGAATGAAATCGGGCCGACGTTCCGGTTTGCCGGTGGCCCGCCCTCCCACGGCAATCGCGTCTTCAATAAATTGGATACAAGGCTCTGGATTTAGTCCAGGCAAGCCATAACGCGCTGACATGTCCCCGCCTGAAAGTCCCAGAAACCCCTCATGCGTACCCATTCTGTGATCGCTCGCACCCATTCTGTCATCGCGAGGAGCGCGGCGACGTGGCGATCTCGTTCCCGCAGCAACGTTCCCTGCCCCAACGAGATTGCCGCGCTTCACTCGCAACGACACTTCGAGTGAAACTGGGTACGCGTGAGCCGAAAATCCTCCCGTTTCTCAAAAACCCGCGTCGAAATATCCGGTACATCCCGTCCATCCTGTTTATCCCGGTAAATTTCACCGTTCACTGCTGCCAATCTCAACTCCAGCGCCATCGCTGATTATGACGCGATTGACCTGCACGCCCCCGCACCGGGTAGGGTCGCACGCCCTATGCTATACTCCCGCCAGACCCCAAAGCCTGTAGATTGGGGCCGTTACCGGCCCTTCAGAGGTGTTGATCATGCAGTGGGCTTCTGCGCTATCTCAACAGAACAGCCTGCGCGCCGCTCTCTCCGAATGCGCAGCTTCCATACGCGAGAACATGGGAGACACGGCGGCAGACCTCGTGGTTGTTTTCGCATCGTCGGAATACTCTTCGGACTACGCCAACCTGCCCGAGCTGGTGGCTGAACTCTACGGACACCAGGCCCTGGTACTGGGTTGCTCCGGCGGTGGGATCATCGGCGGTGGAACCGAGATCGAACAGGAACCGGCGGTGTCCGTAACTGCCGCCAGCCTGCCGGGCGTTGCCATCCACCCGATCCGCCTGGAAGGCGACGATCTCCCCAGCCTCGACGCCGCTCCGGACGACTGGCACCAGGCGTTGAGCGTGGATCCGGCGGACCAGCCACAGTTCGTACTGCTGGCCGACCCGATGTCGTTCCCCGCGCAGAACCTGTTGCTGGGAATGGACTACGCCTATCCCGCCGCCGCCAAGATCGGCGGATTGGCCAGCGCCGCACAGGGCGCCCGTCAGAACGGGCTGTTCCTGGGCCGCGACTACCACGACTCCGGGGCGGTAGGCGTGGCGCTGTCGGGAAACATTATCGTCGAAACGGTGGTGGCCCAGGGGTGCCGGCCCATCGGCTCCCCGATGCACATCACTCGCAGCGACCGCAACTTCCTCGTCGAACTGGACGGACAGCCTCCCATGAACGTGCTCCGCACCCTTTTCCAGGGCGCAGACCAACGTGACCGGGATCTGATGCAGAGTTCCCTGTTCCTGGGTGTCGTGATGGATGCGCTTATCGACGAGCCTCAGCAGGGCGATTTCCTGATACGCAACGTCATGGGAATGGACCAGAGGAGCGGTGTCCTTGCCATCGGCGAGATGTTGAAGGAAGGCCAACTGGTGCAGTTTCACCTGCGGGACGCCGACACCTCGGCCGACGACCTGTCTGCAGTGCTGGAACGCTACGCGGTGGACAACCGGGAGAATCCCGCTCACGGGGCGCTGCTGTTTTCGTGCCTGGGCAGGGGAAAGTACCTGTACGGCCGTCCCAATCACGACACCGAGGTGTTCCACGACAAGGTCGGCGCGGCCGTGCCGCTGGGCGGTTTCTTCTGCAACGGAGAAATCGGGCCGGTGAGCGGGACCACTTTCCTGCACGGTTACACCAGCAGTTTTGGGATTTTCCGCCCGCGCGCGTAGGAGATCAGGTCGATGGCGGCAACCGTTAAAGCCGGGATTTCAGCATCGCTGACCGGTCAATTCTCTACGCAGGGCCAGCAGGCCCTGGCTGGCCTCACCGCGTGGGTTGATTACGTTAACCAGCAGGGCGGACTTGCAGTGGGAGACGCCAAACTTCCGGTTACCCTGGTCAGCTACGACGACGGCAGCACGGCGGACAATACACGGCGGGCCACGGAACGGTTGATCACCGATGACAACGTTGACCTGTTGTTCGGACCCTATTCCGCCGGATTGACCACGGCAGCGGCGGAGGTCGCCGAGTCCCACGGCAGGGTCATCTGGAACCACGGCGGCGCCGGCGACGCGCACTACGCCCGCGGGTTTCGCAAGGTGATCAGCATCCTGACGCCGGCCGACCAGTACCTGGTAGGAGCGCCGGAATTGGTTCGGCAGGCGAACCCCGAGGCCAACCGGCTGGTGATACTGCGGATAGACACGGGCGCTTTTGCCCGGCTGGTGGCGCGGGGAGCCGAAACGGCGGCTCACGACCTTGGGTTCACCACGGTACTGGATCTGCGCTACCGTCCGACGCAGGTGAGTTTTACTGAGATAGCCCGGCACGTGGCCGAACAGCAACCGGACCTGGTCGTAACCGTGGGGCGCATCCGCCACGACATTGGCACCGCCCGGGCGCTGGCGAGGCTCCCGAACCGGAGCAACATCGGGCTCGCCGCCGTGATCGCGACTCCCATCGCCGGGTTTGAAGAACTGCTGGGCGAAGCAGCCGACGGGTTCGTGGGCCCCAGCCAATGGGAACCGGCCTTCAGCATACCTACGCCCGACGTGGGCCCCGGCGCTGCCGACGCGCTGCGGATGCTGAACGACGGGGCCTCGGCCGCAGACGTACCGGTCGACTACGCGATGGCGCAAGCCATGGCGGCGGGACTGGTCGCCGAGCGTTGCGTCGCTCTGGCGGGAGACCTGGACGACGACGCGCTCTTGAACGTGGCGGTGAACGCGGACTTCACCACGTTCTATGGTCGCTTCAAGATCGACGAGGCGGGCCGGCAAATCGGCAGGTCGGTAGCGCTGGTACAGCGTCAGCACGGCCGCAAAGTGGTGGTATGGCCGCAGGAGTTGGCCGAAGGGGAACTGCAGTACCCGTTCTGAATTGACGAAGCCTCCGGGTCCATTGGATCCCGGAGGCTTCTTGCATCAGCGGGGTTTGCCCTTTAGTCGGGGCGCTGGATGATCTCCAGGCTGACCTTGTCGGGCGCCTCCACGAACATCACCTGAGAGCCTGACGGCATGGTCCACGGTTCGCAGATGATATTGGCTCCATTGGACTTGAACCTCTCGAAGGCTTCCTGGATGTTGTCGGTCTGGAAGCCGAAATGGTCGAGGCCAAAGCGCGGGTGGGTCGACCCGGCCACGGCGTTTTCGCCTTCCGCCTCGCCGGACACCGTGAGCAGGGGCTGCCCGTCCAACTCCAGGGTGTGAGAGATCGTGTTGGACAGCGGCCTGGTGGAGACGATCTCTGCGCCGAAGTTGTCAACGTAGAACTTGGCGGCGTTGTCCGGATCTTCGCTCCGCAGGTGCAGGTGGTTACAAACAAAAGCCATGATTGCTTTCCTCCTTGAATGTTGGTGACCGATAGATTGCCAGCCGACTGATTAATTCAGGTAATCAGCAATTTGCTGGTCGTAGTCGTCCTTCCGCGTGACCTGGGCGATCAGTTCGGTGGAGGCACACTGGTCACGCAGGTCTCCGGGGGCGACGCCGTCACGCAGGGCCTTCATAACGTCGTACACGGCCTTGATGGAAGCCTGGAATGAAAGGTGGCCCTGCAAGGCAACGCGCACACCGTTCTGGCCGAGCCATGCCTTGTCGGACAACTCGCCGCCGGCTCCGCCAAGGAGCAGCGGAATGTTCAGCTCGGCATTGACCGCTTCCACTTGCGCTTTGGTGCTGGCTCCGGCCAGGAAGAGGGCGTCAACGCCGGCAGCCTCGTAGGCCTTCGCGCGGCGGATGCACTCGTCGAGCCCCTCGCTGATGCTGCTGGTGCGACCGGCAACCACCAGGTTCGGATCGGTTCGGCCGGAAAGCGCGGCTTTCATCTTGCCGACGCCTTCCTCAAGCGATATGTAGCGAGGGCCGTCGCCGAATTGCATCGGGAGCACGGTATCTTCTATGGTCAACGCCGCGACGCCCGAGGCTTCCAGTTCCTCAACCGTGCGCTTTACGCTCAGGGCGTTGCCGTAGCCGTGGTCAGCGTCGACCATCAGCGGCAGTGTGCCGGCGCGGCAGATGCGGTAGATCTGCTGGGCGAACTCGCTGAGTGTCAGCACCACGTAGTCGGGTGCGCCGAGCACCGTCCCGCTGGCGATGGAGCCGGCGAACATGCCGACCTCGAAACCCAGGTCCTCGGCAACACGGGCCGAAATCGGGTCAAACACGGAGCCGGGATGCACACACACATCCCCGCCCAGAACGGCGCGATACCGCTCCCGTCGCTTGGTGTAATCCATACGCTTTTGGCTCCTTTGATTGCGCGAATGAGGGTGACCGGTGACGGTGTGCTAACATCCGCCCCGTGTATTCTAACCAATTCGTGCGGGGGCGCAACCTGCGGGCGACGCTCCGCACAGCCGCCACCATCGGCCGGCGCGGCGCGGCCTCAGCGCTACGATGACCACGATAATCGGCGTTGACTTCAGCGGTCATCGGGACGACCGCAACACGTGGCTGGCGTCGGGGAGCCTCGCCGACGATGGGACGTTGCTTCTGGACAGCGTCCAACCGGTGCGGCGCGACGACCTCTATCACACGCTGGTACATGTGCCGACGCCCGCGGTGGCGGCGTTGGACTTCCCGTTTGGCGTGCCGCGAGCGTTCGCCGAATTCCTCTCCCACCAGCAATCTCCTCGGGATATGGCCGACGTCTGGCAAGTGGTATCCGGCCTGACCGCGGCCGAGTTCGTCGACGGGCGAGATGCATTCGTGGATCAGCAACCTGGCCTGCCGCTCTCCGAGCGCGAACCCAAGCGCGCCGGGGATCTGACCCATCATCGGGAAAGCTATTCGCCCCTGCATACCGTCAACCCCAATATGCTGCCGATGACCTTCGAGGGGATCAAGATGCTGCAGCGGTGGCAGGACGAGCAGCCGAGCCGCTGGCACGTGCCGCCGCTGGAACCCACGGGCGCACCTTCAGAAAGGGTAACGCTCCTGGAGCTCATGCCGGGTGCCCTCCTGAAATCGATTGGGTTGCCGTACAAGGGATACAAGAAGGGGCGATCCGCTCTGGAAAGGCGTGACCAAATCCTGGGCGCCTTGGCCGAGGCGTCGCGGGTTGCCTTGCCCAATCTGGACCGGGTACGGATGGCGTGCCGGGCCAATGACGACTGCCTGGACGCGGTGGTCGCGTCCGTCGGCGCGGCAGCTTGGGCCAGGGATCCGTCCCGATTTCACCATCCCAACAGAGATGAGCTGCCGGACGCCGCTTTGGAAGGTTGGATTTACGTGCCGAGACGCGACGGTTTTAACGGTTCAGCCTGACTGGCGGCCGCGCAGCACGACAACCAGCCCAATTGCGATGCCCGCGCCGATCAGCTGCATCACGATGAAAATCGGGGCCGATGCCGGGTAGATGCCGGCGAAGGTGTCCGAAAACATGCGAGCGACCGTGACCGCGGGGTTGGCGAAGCTGGTTGACGAAGTGAAAAAATACGCCGCACCGATGTAAGCGCCCACCGCCACCGGGATGACCACCGCTCGGTGCCTCGGGATGAGGAAGATCACGAAGAGCAATCCCAGCGTGGCGATGACCTCTGCCAGCCACAGATCCGGTCCGCTGCGCACCTTCGTCGACCAGGTGACCGGCGGCAACGCGAACATCAGGTTGGCCAGAACGGCGCCAACTATACCGCCGGCAACCTGCGCCCCGATGTAAGCGATACCCTCGCGAACCGACCGACCATGCAAAACTACGTCAGCCAAGGTCACTGCCGGGTTGAAGTGTGCGCCGGAAACCGGCCCGAATGCCCAGATCAGGGCCATCAACCCGAATGCGGTGGCGACGGCGTTTTCGAAAAGCTGCAACCCCACATCGCCGGGACTGAGTCGCTGGGCGGCGATGCCACTGCCGATCACCGTCATCAGCAGGAAAGCGGTGCCCACCGCCTCTGCGAGGAGCCGTCGGCCTAGCGCGGGCAAGGAATATCTCCTATAAAGGGCGGGCCGTCAGACATACAAAAAGGGCGGAAAATCCGCCCTTTCCATCGGCTCGCGCTTCCGCCATGTCCCCATGGTAGATCATGAGAAAGATTTTACCCATGGGTCGTGGGACGGTCAACCGCCCGCGTTGACGCTCCGGGCCGGCGCTTACTATAATCCGGGACATCAACCGAAGACTGAAGAGGTACCAGAAGCAATGAACCTAAAAACTGGACAACGTTACGTGGGGCCGGGCGGCGCTGAGATGATAGTCAGCAAGGCCAGCGGGGAAGGCGATCTCACCGACGGCGAGATTCCCCTGCAAATCAAGGGCGCCAGCGTCGATTTCGGCGGCGCGAACACGGCCGACGACGCGCCGGAAGTCACCATGGGCAAGCGCCTGACGTCATCGGACGGCAGCGTGTCCGTCCTGATCACCAAGGCGGGCAAATGCGACCTGCGACTGAACGGCGAGTCGATGGAGTTGCAGGAAGCGAAACAATTGCCCTCGTCTGACTAACGTGCAACTTCACGGCGAAATGAACAGGGGGCGGGTTCTGGACCCGCCCCCTTGCATTGTTCTCGCTCAGCAGCTGCACGAAAATCGCACTCCCAGCCTACAGGAAGTGCGGAATCACGTACTTCCCAAAGAGCCGAATGCTGTTCATGATCTTGCTGTGGGGCAGGTTGCCCATCTGCATGAAGCAGAGGATCTGGTCGACGCCGGCCTCGCGGTACTTCTCGATCGTCTTGATCACCGTTTCGGGTGAGCCCATGGCGAACGCCCCCGATGCGATGTGATCGTCGGCGGTCTTGTCGACGCGCTCCTCCTGGACGGCATTGACGGCGAAGCGGTAGCTGTCGGGCACCGCGCGTCCAGCCCACGGCGCATACAGTTCTTCGGCCTTGCCGACGAACCACTCGCCCTCGCGAGCGGCGGATTCATACGCCTCTTCATCGGTGTCGGCCACGTGGACCATGCACAGCGCGGCGATGTTGTCGTTGACCATGCGGCCGATGGGATTGGCGTTCTTCACCGCGTCGCGGTAGATCTCGACCCTTTCAACCAGCTGTTCGTGTCCGCCCAGGTTGAAGCACAGCACTCCGACGCCCAGTTCACCGGCTTCGCCGAAGGACGTCGGTTGGCTGCACGCCATCCACATGGGCGGGTGCGGGTCCTGCACCGGCTTGGGGATCACCGAACGGGGCGGGATGTTGTAGAACTCGCCCGAATGGGAGAACGGGTCCTCGGTCCACATGCGCGGGATCATCTCGATGGCCTCACGCCACTGGGCCTTGGTGGTCTCCGGGTCGACCTCGAAGCCGTCCATTTCGATGAGGGTGGTGGACCGACCGGTTCCCAGGTCCATTCGGCCGTCGCTGACGATGTCCAGCACCGCGGCCCGCTCGGCGACCCGAACCGGGTGATTGTATGCGCCTGGCAGCAGGGCCACGGCGTGTCCGATGCGGATGCGCTTGGTGCGCTGGGAGATCGCGCCGTACAGCACCTCAGGGGCGGAACAGTGGGAGAACTCCCGCAGGAAATGGTGCTCCACCGTCCAGAAGTAGTCGAAGCCAACGTCGTCCGCCAGTTCGACCTGGGCCATGACCTGCTTGTAACGCTCGGCTTCGATGCCGGGGTAATGGGGCTCGGGGACCTGGATTTCGTACATCAATCCGAATTTCATAGCGTGTGCTCCTCTGGCCGCGAGTTCAGTGAGACGAGGCTCGGATCCGGTGGATATTTGGCGCGAATGTTACCACAGGGCGCGAATTGCCCGGCCCGCAGGCAGACACGAGCGTCCGCGAAGCGACTCTCCTTGAAATGTCCTTGCTAATATATACAATATAGATATCGAAATGGAGGATCCTGGATGGCAGCAAAAACACGCATCGCAACATGGGGCTCCAGCCTGGCGGTACGCATCCCCAAGCCGATTGCCGAGCAATGGGGCGTGCAGGAAGGTTCGGCGATCGAGATCGTGGCAGACGGCGACACGCTGATGCTCAAGAAACAGGTTTTCGACCTGACTTCGTTGCTGGATCGGGTGACACCGGACAATCTCCATGAGGAGACTGACACCGGATCGCCCCAGGGGAAGGAGGCGTGGTAGCCGACGAATACGTCCCAGGTCGTGGTGACATCGTCTGGATGAGCTTTACGCCGCAGGCCGGACACGAACAAGCGGGACACAGGCCGGCGCTCGTGGTGAGCCCGCGTGAATACAATGCGGTCACCAGCCTTGCCTTGTGTTGCCCCATCACCTCCCATGTTAAGGGTTATCCGTTCGAAGTCGATCTGCCGCCCTCCGGCGCGATCACGGGAGTGGTACTGGCAGACCAGATCAAGAGCCTTGACTGGCGAGCCCGTCATGCTCGGTTCGAGTGCCGTTGCAGCAGTGCTGTGATCAGAGAGGTGATCGGAAAGGTTGGCACACTGTTGGGCTGACTACGAATGAGTGCCTGGACGGTAGAACCAATTCGGCCGCAACGCGCAATAATAAGCCCGCCGGCAGTACCGACGGGCTGGTTTTTGCAACAGTCGCAGAGCCGGGCTACGGCACCAGCATCGCCCGTGTGATCTCGGTCTGGCGCTGACTCCACTCCGCGGCGGCGAAGGCTTCGTTGACATCGGCCAGCGGGAACGTGTGCGATACCAACTTGTTGAACGGCAGCCGGTCCTGGTTGCGCACCAGGAAGTCCAGCAACTCCGGCAGCAGCGACGGACGGTACATCAGGCTGCCCACGATGTTCTTGCCCTGCAACAGCTTCGACGGGTCGATGGACACTTCCTGCCCCCGCACGATGTCGCCGATCTCGACGAAGGTGCCGCCGTTGGACAGCATGTCGATGCCTTCCTTCAACAGGTCGGCGCGGCCCACCAGCTCCATCACCACGTCAGCGCCGCGGCCGCGGGTCAGCTCGCGCACCCGGCGGACGCGGGTCTCGGGGGTGTTGAACTCCTCGATGTTGATGGTCTCGTCTGCGCCGAACTCCTCGGCCAGAGCCAGGCGGTTCTCCAGCCGGTCCAACACGATGACCCGGTCGGCGCCGCGCTCCTTGGCCATGGCGGTGGCGTGGATTCCCAGGCCACCGGCGCCCATGATAACTACGGACTGCCCGTGGCTCATGCCGGCGCGCTCCAGGCCGGTGGTCACCGTGCCCATGGCGCAGTTGACCGGCCCGAGCAGATTGTCGGGGAGTTCGTCCGGGACTCGGAAGAATGGATGACGCGGCGGCAGGTAGAGAAAGTCGCCGTAGGTGCCGGTGAAGTAAGGCCAGTTGCCGGCGGCGGGATACTGGCGGTTGGCGCACCAGTTCGTGTTTCCGCGCAGGCACATGTGGCAGTGGTAGCAGGGGAACACGGCGGCGTACACCACGCGGTCGCCTTCGTTCACATCGGCGCCCCAGTAGTCGGTAGCCACCCCGTCACCCAGGTATTCGATGACGCCGGTGCCCTCATGTCCCATGACGCGCCCAGTTTCGGGCAGAGGATTATGCTCCTGGGTCTGGTCGCCGCGCCAGGTGTGCAGGTCGGAGCCGCAGATGCCTGCCTGGGTCATGCGGAGGAGGACTGCCCCGGGCTGTGGCTCCGGAACGTCATACTCCTCGATCTCAAAAGGCTTGCCGTATTCCTTGACGACAACGATGCGTCCTTTCATGGTGGTCCCTCCGATTGAGCGTGATAATGGCGTCAAATCGCCGGTATCGTAGCATACGCGTTCGGGTTGGGTAAGAGCGCCAAACCGGAGCAACCACTGTGATAAACTGCGCTCAGGGACAGAAAATGACACGCCGATAATCGCGGGAACAGCCATGAAGATTGCTATCGGTTCCGACCACGCCGGGTTCGAGTACAAGGGGAAATTGCTGTCCCTGCTGGCGTACCTTGGCCACGAGGCGATCGACTACGGAGCGTATTCCGACGAACCCAGCGACTATCCGAAATGGGTCCGGCCGGTAGCGGAAGCGGTGGCGCGGGGCGAAGTCGACCGGGGCATCGTCCTGGGCGGTTCCGGCAACGGCGAGGCCATAGTCGCCAACCGCGTGCCGGGAGTCCGTTGCACGCTGTGCTGGAACGCGGAGTCTGCCAGGTACGGCCGCCAGCACAACGACTCCAACGTGTTGTCCATGGGAGAACGCATGGTGTCCTGGGAAACCGCTCGGGAGATCGTGGACGTTTGGCTGACCACCGAGTTCGAAGGTGGCCGTCACCTGCGCCGCATCAACCAGATCGACGAAGAGCCGCAGCGCCTGACTTCATGATGCCGGACGGTGGCGTACCATTAATGACACGCGAGTACGCGGCGAACTGGGACCATGGCTACTGACCACCTCAACAACGAAACGAACCAACGGCTGGAACGTCTCGAATCCGGGCAGGAAGACCTGCGGGCCGGGCAGAAGGAACTGAGGCAGACGGTAGCTCGAATCGAGCGCAGCGTCGAAGCCATTCGCAACGACATAGGCCCGTTGAAAGCCGCTCATGCCCGCAATAGCGCGCTGCGGGTGAGTTACCGCGTCTGCGAGGATCTGGGCTTGGATGAAATCAGAGTTCTGGATCGCAATGCCCTGCGCGCCATGGTCCGACGATCCGATACGTTAGACCTTCCCCGCAATCACCGCTACAGTTTTATCAAGGCGGATGCCGTCATCGAGGCCACCAACGACGCCGGCGAGACCCATTACGTCGCAATGGAGGCTTCATTCACCGCCGACGAGCGTGATACCAACCGGGCGGTGCGCAACGCCGGATACCTGACCCAGTTCACCGGGCAACCTGCTCACGCCGTCGTTGCCGCGCTTCGTATCGACAACCGCACCGCTGATGTCTTCACGTCCGGACAGGTGCATTGGCGCCGCCTGGACGAGGAAGACTAGCAGATTGACTGACTGGAAAATGCCTTACGGCGCCAGCGCATCGGTCACGCCGATCATGCTGTCACGGCTCACCAACGCGGCCAGTTCCTCCTCGCTCATGCCCTCGGTTCCAGCAGGCCGGCGCGGCAGTACCAGGTAGCGCAGGTCAGCGGTACTGTCGAGGACGCGCACCTCGGCATCCGCGGGCGGCGCGGCGCCAAACTCCGCCATCACCCCGCGCGGGTCGCGCACGGCGCGGGCCCGGTAGGCCAGGCTCTTGTACCAGTCCGGCGGACGGCCGAGCAACATCCGGGGGTAGCAGGAACACAGGGTGCAGACCACCATGTTGTGAACATCGTCCGTGTTCTCCACCACCGTCAGATGCGGGGTCTCGGCCGGGATCTCGATGCCCATCTCCGCCAGGGCGGAGCGTGAATCTGCCAGCAGGCGCGCCTTGAACCCAGCGTCAACCCAGGCGCGAGCGACGACTCGCGCGCCGTCGGCCGGCGTGCGACCGTCCATCAGGTTTACCTGGCGCCGCACTTCATCGTCCGTGAGCAAGCCTTTCTCGGCGAGCAGAGCTTCAATTGCCACCGAGCGCAGCGCGACCTCGCTCATAGGCTCGTCGTGGATGTGATCGACAACATGGGTTGCGGTCATGTTTCCCTCTCCAAATTGGTACGCGAGCGGTTATGGGTGCCTATCGATCATACCTGGCGAGCAATTGCGTTTGGAGGCTAAACCTCTAATTGTGACAGCCCCTTGCCTCGATCTCCCAAACCGCCTCCACCTTTCCGTCGCGTATGCCGATAAAACGATCCCACCGGCTTACCATGGCGTCCTGCTGGCCGGGTAGCAGCACAACCTGGTCACCAACCTCCAGTTCGGCTCCCTCCGCCGCTTGGAACACGGTGCGGTCGGTGTCCATATCGACCGCTTCGACCCCGGGGCGACCCTCCACTCGAGGCAATCCCTTCATGCCTCCCACGGCGCGAGCGCCGGCATCGCCTATCGCCGTTCCCGGACGCGGGACGCTGATAATCGAAGACAGCACTTTGCCGGCCAGATGGAAATCCTCCATGTACTCGTATGAGGTTTCCATGACCAGGTAAGATCCACCCTGGATTTCGGTAACCTCGGGCATGTCTCCGGCGATGTCGTAGCTCCAGGTTTCGCCCGTCGATACGATTTCAACCGGCAGTCCGTCGGAGATCATGGCTTCCCTGAGGTCCAGAACCGGCTGGATGAGGCGGTGAGCTTCGGTAGCCCGATCCTCCAGATCCCCAGAGGGTTCCGCCATCATCTGGTGGCTCATCACGCCCTTCAGCGAAAGTCCGGGCAGCGAATCAATCAATCGGGCCAGAGACAAGCCGCCGTCAACTTCCTGCACCCCGCAACGGACCAGCCCGGTTTCCTGCTCGATGACCACGCCCAGGTTTACGCCCTGGGCGGTGGCAGCATGGGAAAGGTCGCGGGCGTTCGTTTCGTTTTCGCAGGCCACCAGGATCTCGGCCTGGTCCGCCAGGGCGCAGAGCCGGTCGATCTTGGGTGGCGCAACCACCTCGCTGGTGACGAAAACGCTGGCCACTCCACCCTGCACCATAACCTCGGCCTCGGCAACCTTGGCGGCGCACACGCCGCCGATGGTGCCGCCGCGCTGGATCTGCCGCAGCGCCAGGGCCGGGCTCTTGTGGTTCTTGCTGTGTCCCCGCAACTTGCTGTGCCGGTCTCCGTAGAAATCCGCGATCACATCCATGTTGTGGTCCAGCGCATCCATGTCCAGGATCAGGCATGGAGTATCCAGTTGCCCAACCGGAGTGCCGGGTTGGGGTTCATACGCTTGCGGCATGGACGTACCTCCGAGGTTCCTTCATGTCAAATCGGTTTTCGCTGTGAACACTGACCGGTAAAATCGCGGCAATGCAGAACTATCCCAATTGCCCCCGGCCGGAAACCCGCCAATACCCCACCAGCTTGCCATCTCGTACGGCGCGGATATAGTCATACTGATTGACGCACAGTGCCAGGTTGTACGGAACCAGGTGCACCTTGTCATTGGGCATCAACTGGTCGGTGGCCGGCCCCTCCAAATCCAGGATGCCGTGCTCCGCGCTGAACCTGGAGGCGACGGCCCCCTCGAACGCCTCCAGAACGGGTACGCCGAAATCAGGCCCGGTGGTCTTGTGACCGGCGTCCACCACTGCCCGGCCCGCCACGGGATGGCTGATGACCGTGGCCAGAACACTGGCCGCCGGCTGTAATTCCGGGCGAATGCGCCGGGTTTCCATGTCCATCAAGGGGTACACTCCCGCCTGTACCTCGGTGATGCCCGCCAATTGGCAGACGATGTCATAGTTGTAGGTGCTGCCCGCACTCACCTTTGAGACTTCAATGCCGGCCTGCTCCAGCGCGCCGCGCGTGTCCAGAATCGGCTGCAACCGGCGGCGCGTTTCGGCCTCCAGTTCCGCCCGATCCGTTATGGGCAACGGGCCTTCGTAGGTCATTATCCCTTCGAAGGTCAACCCGGGCGCACCGGCAACCGTTTGCGCTAGGACAACCGCATCCTGCACGGACGCCACACCGCCAAACCCGTACCCGGCGTCCATGTCCACCAACACGCCCAGAGTGGCGCCAGCGGCCTGCGCGGCCTCGGATAGATCCTGGACGTTGCGGGGGTTGTCGACGGCCACGCTCAACGTGATCCGGCCGGCCAGGTCGACCAGTCGGCTGATCTTGGCGGAGGTGATCACCCGCCCCGCTATCAGTATGTCGTCAATGGCGCCGGAAGGCGACGCCGCCCCATTATCGGCGGCGGTGTCTTCGCCGGCGGCGGCAAATGCCTCGGCTTCCGCCAGTGAGCTGACCGCCACGCCGCCGGTGCTGCCCGCTGCGGACAGCTGGAACTGCACGATTTCAGGGCAGCCATGACACGAAACATGTGGGCGAACCGAGACGCGTCCGGCGCTGGATCCACCGTCGGAACCGCCAATAGCGTTGTGCAGGACCGCGATGTTCTGCTCCATTATCCCCAGGTCAACCACCAGGGCCGGCGTATCCAGTTCCTCTGCGGGGGAGCCAATGGCCTGAAATATCGGTCGCTCCACTGTTTATGTACCTCTCAATTGCGGCGGTTGGGGCAAGATAGCACAAATGGCGGCCCGGGCTGATCGATATATCGCCGGCGCGGCAGCAAACATCAAGCGGTGTTGCTCGACGCGGGCCTGTCGACGAAGAAACTGTGCAAATGCCCTGTCCGATCCTGCGCCAATCAGGCGGGTTCGAGCCAGTGCTGGTAAACGTCGACGAGCAGGGTATCTGCCGGATCGCCGGCGTAGTCCGGCCACAGATCCGTTTGCTGCAACCGTATGCGATACAGCGGCTGACGGGGCAGGCCATCGCCTCCGTGGGCCAACGTCTCCGGATTGGGAAAGACCCCGCACAGCGCGTCAACCGTGCCGGTATGTCCCTGGATATAGGCCGGCGTGCGGAAGTGGTGCGCCGGCGATCCGACGCGGATACGGACGGACGCCCCATCAGGATAGCGAACAGTTTCGGCCGGTGTCGTCATCAGAGCCCCTGTGCCCGCAACTCGGCGGTTTTGGCGTCGATCTCCTCGCCGGTGAGGATGCCCTTCTCGATCAGCAGTAACTCCAGGGCGGCGGTCCACTTTTCGTAGTACGACAGTGCTTCGTAGCGTTCCGGAGGAAGGCTTTCGATGGCGCGGCGCATCTCGTCGGTCGTGCGGATGCCCTGCTGGCCGAGAACCTGGTGTACGGCGTCGACACGCCGTTCCCAATCGCTGTACTCGTGCTCGGAGCGGTCAATGGGCGTGTCGTCGGGCCATCCGCCACGATCGTGTGCTGCAGGCATGGTCCTACGCTCCTTTTTCCCACATCGTCGCCACGTCCACTGAACGCATGAAGCGAACGCCGGGGAAGGTCTTGATGTACTCAATCAGGCGCTCCAGCATGAGCAGGCGCCCCGGCCGCCCGATGTACTGCGGGTGCATGGTGAGGTTGAAGCAGCGACCATAGCGGTACATGCCACGGAATTCGGCCGCCCAGCTTTCAAACACCTCGTCGGGGTTCCGCATGGGTCCGAGACGGTTTGCAGAGGGGGCGTAGGCGAAGTGCGGAGCATCGTCCAGTAGCCAATGGATGGGCAACTCAACCAGGTTGCGCGGCGGGTCGCCGCCCTGCACCAGGTACGGCGCGTCGTCGCCCATCAGGCTGCTGTCGTACTGAAAATTGTGCTTCGCGAGCAGATCCAGCGACACCGGGCTCAGTTCCCAGCTGGGCGAACGATAGCCGACCGGCGCATCACCGGTGAGCTCTCCCAGGATGCTGATGCCCTTGACCAGCACTTCCTCTTCCTTCTCGGGCGTCATGGTAGCCGGCGGCTCGTGGATATAGCCGTGGTGGGCCACCTCGTGCCCGCGCCCGGCGATTTCGCGCACCAGGTCGGGGTGGGTTTCGGCCACGTAACCGGGGATGTAGAAGCTGCCCGGGATGCCCTGGGCGTCCAGTATGTCCAGTATGCGCGGCGTGGCCACGCTGGGGCCATATTCTGCCATGGACAGCAGGCTGGGGTAGTTGATGAAATCGGGGTTCCGATTCAGCCAGGAGGTGATGCCGTCCACGTCAAATGTGATGAGGGCAACGCAGCGAATGTCGTCGGGCCAAATTCCGGCCATTGTGCTCCTCCTGTGTAACTTGTGGGCGGTGGCAGTTCGTTCCGACCGGTCCGTACGGCGTGACAACCGGGCTACCCGGCCGGGATCGTATCGAAGCCGGTGTAGGGGCGCAGGACCTCGGGAATGACCACCGACCCGTCGGGCCGCTGGTTGTTCTCCAGGATGGCGATTATCACCCGCGGCAGGGCCAGGCCCGACCCGTTCAGGGTGTGGACGAAGCGCGGCCGCTCACCCACCCCGGGCCGGTAGCGCACGTTGGCGCGTCGGGCCTGGAAGTCGGTGCAGTTGGAACAGGACGACACTTCGAGCCATTCCTGCGAACCGGCGGCCCAGACCTCGATATCGTAGGACTTGGCCGAGGGGAAGGAGATGTCTCCGGCGCACAGTTGCAGGATTCGGTATGGCAGGTTGAGGCGCTGGCACACCGCCTCAGCGTTTGCCAATAGCGCCTCAAGTTCGTCGAAGGAGGTGTCCGGCTCGACAAACTTGTACATCTCCACCTTGTTGAACTGGTGGACGCGCTTGATGCCCCGCGTGTCCCGGCCGGCGGCCGCCTTTTCCCGGCGGAAGCATGGGGTATGCGCGACGTAATAGAGGGGAAGATCATCGGCGGTCAGGATTTCATCCCGGTGCAGGTTGGTGACGGGCACTTCCGCGGTGGGAATCAACCAGAGGTCATCCTCCTCGTCGTGGTAGAGATTGTCGGCGAACAACGGCAGATTGCCGGAGCCCTCCATGATCTCGCGGCGCACCAGGATGGGAAGCGCAACCTCCGTGTAGCCGTGCTCGCCGCTGTGCAGGTCCAGCATCCACGAGATGATCGCCCGCTCCAACCTCGCGCCGTAGCCATTCAGTGTGTAGAACCGGCTCCCGGATAACTTGACCCCGCGCTGGAAGTCGATGATGCCCAAACTCTCCGCCAGGTCCCAGTGCGGCTGAGCTTCAAATTCCAGGGAGGCCGGCTCGCCCCAGTGCCGCAGTACGATGTTGCGTGTCTCGTCCAGGCCTTCGGGCGTGCTGCCGTCCGGCAGATTGGGCAGGGCGAGCATGGCGTCGTTGATCCGGGCGTCCAGATCACGGACGAGATCTTCTAACTCGCTGATGCGCCGGCCCACGTCGCGCATCTCCGCCACGATGCTCTCGTCGGGCTGGCCACCCTGCGAACGCGCCTGGCCAATCTCGCGAGATACCGCATTGCGGCGGGCACGAAGTTCGTCGCCGTCGGTGATCGCGGCACGCCTCCCGGCATCCATGTCCAGGATTTCGTCCAGGCAGTCCTCGTCCTCGGCGCGGCGAATCAGGGCAGCGCGAACCGCGTCGGTATCGCTGCGAATTTGTTCGAGAGAAAGCATGCCGATCCAATTACACCAAGTCGAAAATCAGTTCCCGAACGGCAAATGTGAAACCGGGCAACACGCCTTCGCCGTCGAGCGCTTGCGGGTCATCCAGAATCTCGGGTTCAGCCACCCCGGCGCGGTAGATGCGCACGGTGCGTTCGAGGGGGTCGATGAGCCAGCCGAGCTTTACGCCGTTGTCCATGTACTCCTGCATTTTGCGGAGCAGGGGAGGCAGGGAACGCTGCGAAGATGACCTGATTTCCACCACGAAATCTGGACAATACGGCCGCCCACGGGGTTCGCCTGCCTGTCTGGACCGGACATTTTCCCTCGCCGTCCAAGCCGCATCGGGCACTCGCAATGCGCCGTTGGGCAATCGATACGCTGCTGTGGGACCGGTCGGCGCGCCGAGAAAACCCTGCTGTTCGTCCCACAGGTACACTTTGCTTGACGTTCGGTTTTCGTGTACGTCCGATGGTTCGTCCGTGGGCGGCATTATTTCAAGCACTCCGTCGGCGGTGAGTTCCATCTGCCAGGGATGGTCGTCGTTGGCGAAACAGACCTCCCAGAACCAGTCAATACAGGCATCAGGGCCGGCAGATACTACGCCTTCGGGCAAGCGCAGTTTGACGGGAAACAACCCAACATCCGGCGCATCACCAAGCGGTGATCGTCCCGTTGAGGCGTCCGGTTCATTTCCCAATAAAGTGATAGTCATGGCAATCGCCTGCTACTGGCACCCGCGGTTCAAGCATTGCCCCCATCGCCAGAGAGGGAACGCATCTGCGGAAATAGTAGCACATCGCGTATGGTGGACTGGCCGGTCAGCAGCATGACCAGGCGGTCGATGCCGATGCCCAACCCGCCGGTGGGCGGCATGCCGTATTCGAGGGCGGTCAGGAAGTCGTCGTCAGTCCGGTCGGCTTCCTCGTCGTTGTAGGCGTCACGCTGGTGCTCCTGCGCGGCGAACCGGGCTCGCTGAACTTCAGGGTCGTTCAGCTCAGTGTAGGAGTTGGCAATCTCCATGCCCGCGGCGAAGGCCTCGAATCGCTCGACGTATCCCGGCTTGTCGGGGTGCCCCTTGGCCAGGGGCGACATGTCCTCGGGGTAATCGATCAGGAAGGATGGCTGAACCAAACTCGGCTCGACGTACACCGACAGCATCTTGTCGATGAGGCGCCCGCGAGCCTCTCTCGGCGCGGGTTCCAAACCCAGTTCGCGGCATTTTCCGGTGAGCGATTCGGCGTCGGGGTAGTCTTCAATGTCAACGCCGCTTCGCCGTTGCAATTCCTCACGC
This sequence comes from SAR202 cluster bacterium bin87, assembly GCA_002238825.1. Taxonomy (GTDB): domain Bacteria; phylum Chloroflexota; class Dehalococcoidia; order Lucifugimonadales; family UBA3495; genus Bin87. The sequence goes on from MPNC01000002.1 coordinate 254,963, forward strand.
AGCGACAGTCGAGGCCACGGTGGCGTGAAGTCGATCACTTCGTCTCCCATCGCGATCTGCATCGAACCATGCACATCCTGGGCCAGCGATGAAACCAGCGATTCCACCATCTCCATCACCGCGTTGTAATCGGCGTAGGCTTCGTAGGATTCCAGCAGGGTGAACTCGGGGTTGTGGTCCTGATCTATGCCCTCGTTGCGGAAAACCCGGCCGATCTCATACACCTTGTCCAGACCACCGACGATCAGGCGCTTGAGGTACAACTCCGTGGCGATGCGCAGGTACAGCTGCTCGTCCAGGGCGTTATGGTGGGTGATGAAAGGTCGGGCGTGGGCGCCGGCAGGGATTGGCACCAGTATCGGCGTATCCACCTCGACGAAGCCGCGGCCATCCAGGAAACGGCGGATGCCGCTGATGATGCGGCTGCGCTGCACGAAGGTGTCGGCGACCTCGGGGTTTGCGATGAGGTCGAGGTAGCGTTGGCGGTAACGGGTTTCGACATCCCTCAACCCGTGCCATTTTTCGGGCAGGGGCCGCATGCCCTTGGCGAGAATGGTCAGGCCATGGGCCTCAATGGTCGGCTGGCCGGTGCGGGTGCGCATCATGTCGCCGTCGACACCGAGAAAATCCCCGAGGTCAAGGTCCTGCAGCACGGCGTATTCCTCACCCAGAACATTCTGCCGCAACATGGCCTGCATCGTACCCGAAGCATCGCGCAGATCGAGAAAAGCCGCGCGACCCATCACGCGCATGGACACGATGCGCCCGGCCACGCTGATACCCGCGGCGCGGTGAGGCGCCTGTTCTTCCTCGGCGGCCTGGAATAGCTTGATCGCCTCGTCAGCGGTGCAGCTGCGCTGGAACCGCGGCGGATAAGGATCTACGCCACGCTGCCGGATGCGCTGCAGTTTCGCGCGCCGGCTGTCCAGGTTGGCCTGGAGGCTACCGGGATTTTCGGATTGAGCGTCCTCGATGGTTTCAGGTGTTTCTGGCATCAGCAGTTGAGTGTGGGGAATGGCGCCGAGGCACGTCCGATGGCAACGATGTCGACGGGCCCGCTGCCTGTGAAGGCAAGATCATGTCGCGATACGCGTTCGCCGCAGTTCGACTGGTCTCTCCCATCTTGCCGGATTGCCTGGGCTCGGATGGATCGCAACCCGCGGTTGGCGCCACGAAGGCTCGACATTAAACCGGGGAGAGGCTGCATCAGCCTGCTCCCTGGGTTCGAATTGTAATTCTGCGCTCTCAGGTTGTAAAGCGAAACCGGGACAACTTTGCAATCATGCGCACAGACAACCCTGAAGCATTGCGTTTAAAATCCAACACGATTGACGCCCGCCATAGTCGGCCACCATCGATATACAGTCAGGCAACAATTGAGAGAGGTGAATTGATGATCCAGAGGATGATCGGAGCGGCGCTGTTCAACGCCGAAACATACGAGGAGATCGAAGCCGATCCGGGAGCAATAGGGCAGGCTGTACTGGTAGTGCTGCTGGTGACACTGTGCGGCGCTGTCGGCGGGGTCATAGGCGGTCTTTTGGGCGACGCCTCGGCGCTCAGAATTTTGTTTGGTGTCATCGCCGGCCTGGTGTTCGGCATCGTGCGCTGGGCGATCTGGGTGTCCGTGCTCAGCCTGGTGGGCGGCATGATGCTGCGCACCGGAAGCACCCACACCAGTTGGGCCGAGATCGGCCGCGTGGTGGGCTTCGCGTACACACCGGGTATTCTGTCGATCTTCAGCTTCGTGCCATTCATCGGCTGGCTGTTCCCGCTGGTCGCCTGGTTCTGGACCCTTGCTGCGGTGACCGTGGCGGTGCGCCAGGCGCTGGACTTCGAGTCGACGGGTCGGGCAATCGCTGTGGTACTGGTTGCCGCGGTGATCGGGTTCATTCCGTGGATCATAATCGTGATCGTCCAGGCGACACTGCTATAAACCAGTCACCAGCAGCCCTCCTCGCCAGTGGGCATTTGTCGGGCCGGCCATCAGATGGCCGGCCCGATGTTGTAACCATCTATCACGCGAATCCTCCGCCGAGCCGCAGGCGTCGCGGTTTTCGATCAGGCCGCCCGCCGGGAAATCCTCTCCCCCACTGGATTGTCGGTGATCAGTCGCGGCGGCCATCCGGGGCAGGGGCACACGGTTCGGCACGCGTTTGTTTCGGAGTCCACTACTGGGGCGACTATTTTGGTGGCGGCTTTTTGGGCATAGGAGACCGCCATCGGGTACGTCTTATAGTTCGCGTCCATTTGCTGTAATCTTGCCTACAAAGGCAACCTCAAACAGGCGGTGAGATGCGCCATGCGTGACAAGTGGGCAATTCGCGAATCGGTCTGGACTGCGCTGGAAACGGCTCGCGTGGTCAGGGGAAGGTCGGTACACGACAAGATCCCAAACTTCATCGGAAGCGAAGCGGCCGCCGACCTGGCGTCGGAGCTCCCGGAATGGGAAGCCGCCCGAGCCATCAAGAGCAACCCAGACCAGGCGCAGCGTCCCCTGAGAAAACTCGCCCTGGAGCAGGGCAAGCTCTTGTATATGGCGGTGCCCAGGCTCAAGGACGAGCGGGTGTTTATCGAGCTGGACCCGGCCCGCGCCGAGGTCGTGCCGGCCAAAGCAGCGACGATCTCCGGAGCGTTCAAAGTCGGCCGCCCCGTGTATGTGCACGAGATGCAGCCCATTGACCTGGTGGTGTCCGGATCGGTGGCGGTCAACGGTCAGGGCGTACGGATCGGCAAGGGCGGCGGGTTTGCCGACCTGGAGTACGGACTCGCCGCAGCGGCCGGCGTGGTCAGGCCGGGCACGCCGGTAGTCAGCACGGTTCACCCCATGCAACTGCTGGACGAGGACCTGCCCTGGACGCAACACGACGTGCCATTGGACATCGTGGTAACCACCGACGCGATTGTCCGATGTAGCAGTGGCCGGGAAGAATTGCCGCGCCCCAAGGGCATTTACTGGGAAGATCTGGACGAGCGCAAGATACGGTCAATCCCGTTGCTGGTTAAACTGCGAGAGGAGAGCCCAACCAACGGTTGACGCAGACCTCAACAGCGCAACCCGCAAAGCAGAAGGGGCGACCGATTGGCCGCCCCTCAATTGCAGTTGGTCTTCCCTCAGGGATTCGAGATCAGGACTCCAGCTTGACCGGATTGCGCAGCACGCCGATGCCGCTGATGTCGATCTCGCAGACGGCGCCGTCGGCCATGTCGGACGTGGTGCCCGGCGTGCCGGTGAAGATGCAGTCGCCGGCTTCCAGGGTCACGTACTTCGTGATGAACTCGATCATCGTGGGCACGTCGAAGATCAGGTGCGCCGTCGTTTCGTTCTGCTCCTCGTTGCCGTTGACGCGGGTCCGCAGGTGCTGGGCGTGAGGGTCGGCGTCAGTCTCTATCCAGGGCCCCATGGGCGAGAAGGTATCGGCGGACTTGGCGCGCCACCAGTCGGAGTTGTTCTCCCGCCGGTCCTTCTGCTGCCAGTCGCGCGCACTGACGTCGTTGCCGCAGGTGTAACCCAGCACGTGGTTCAGCGCGTCGGCCTTGGAAACGTTGCGGCACTTGTCCTTGATGACCACGACCATCTCGCCCTCGGCGTCAAAGCGCTGAACTTCCTTGGGCCGGACGATGGCGTCCTCGGGGCCGATGACGCTGGTGGGGGTCTTGTGGAAGATCATCGGGTATTCAGGCGCCGGCCGGTCGCCGATGTGGCTGGTGTAGTTCAGGCCCATGGCGAGGATTTTCCCCGGCATCACCGGCGACAGCAGTTTGACATCTGACAGTACGTGGATGTGGTCGGTCAGCTTGATCTCAGAGTCGAAGATGCTGCCGTCGATGGCGGTAATGTTGTCGCCGTCAATGACGCCGAAATGCTCGGCTCCGTGGGCGAGGTAGCGTGCAATTCTCATAGCAGGGATGCCTCCGTTGGGATGTGATGACCTTTTTTGGCGTGCGATATTGTACCAAAAGCGTCCGACCGCTCAGTGTTCGATGACCAGCTTTCCGAAGAAGTCCCGGTCGTGCATCACCTGATGCGCCTCGCCGACCTCCTCCAGCGGGAAGGTGCGGCCGACGATGCCGCGCAGCGCCCCCTGGTTCACCATCTTCATGGCGTCGGCCATGGTGCGCCTTGAGCGGCCCCCGCTGCCCATGAGATGCAGGGGGCGACCATGCAGGATGGACAGGTCCATGGGCGTCTGGCTGCCGGAGGTCACTCCGGTGATGACCAGCCGGCCCTCGTGTTTGAGGCTCAGCATGTTCTCGTGCCACACGTCCGCGCCCACGCAGTCGTACACCACATCCACCCCCTGCCCGTCGGTCAACTCCCTGACGCGCTCGCTGACGCTGTCCACCTCGCGGTAGTTGATGACCTCATCGGCGCCCCACTTCTTGGCCTCTTCCAGCTTCCAGTCGCTGCCGGCCGTCGTGATCACGCGGCAGCCCATCATCTTGGCGATCTGGATGCCCATGCTGCCCACGCCGGAGCCGCCGGCCTGCACCAAGACGTCGTCCCAGGGCTGCAGCTTGGCCTGGGTGATGAGGCAGTGCCACGACGTATGCAGGGCTATCGGCAACGCCGCCGCCTCGGCGAAGGACATCTCGTCCGGGATGGTGTAGGCGTTGACGGCCGGCGCGACGACGTACTCGGCGTGTCCGCCATCCAGATCGACGCCGATGCGCTGCTGGCGAGCGCACCACTGGTCGTGACCGGCAGCGCAGTGCTCGCACAGGTTATGTCCGCCGCACTTCACCCGGTTGTCGATCAGGATACGGTCGCCGACCGTGAGGTGGGTGCCGGAGTCGGGGCTGATCTGCACCACCTCGCCGGCCAGGTCGCAGCCGAGGATGTGCGGAAATCGGCGGCAGCTGCCAGCGCGAAGGTTCAGGTCCAGGTGGTTCAGCGCGCTGCCGCCGACGCGGATCAGTATCTCGCCGGGACTGATTTCAGGGTCCGGTCGGTCTCCGTGCATCAGCACGTCGGTGCCGCCGGTTTCGTTGATGTAAACGGCCTTCATAATGGGTTCCCTCCGAATGGCAATGCTAACGACGGCAGTGTAAAGGCGCGGCGTATTGCGAGCAAATTGGTGATAGAGTTGCGGGCGCGCAACCGGTCTGATGCACAATAGTGAACATGGAATTTGTGACAAACCCCACGGATCACCAGTTGGCCGAGGTCGAGCACGGTCTGAATGAGTACAACGCCGGCGTGGTCTCCGCTCGCTCCGTTACCCCGGTGCAAGCCGTCTTCGTCGAATCGGGTCGCGCCGTGGCTGGGGTTGTCGCCGCAGCGTACTGGGGAAAGCTCCATGTGAGGTTGCTGTGGGTGCATTCCGATCATCAACACGAGGGGCTGGGCACCCGCCTGATGCGCTGGGCCGAAGACCGTGGCAGAGATCTACACTGCGTTTCGATCATGGTCGATACGATGTCGTTCCAGGCTCCCGAATTTTACGCCAAACTGGGTTACGGACAGTTCGGAGTGTCCGGAGGATATGAGGGTGGAGCCAGCCGGCACTACTTTGAGAAGACGCTGTAGAGGCCACAGCGTGACCGAGCATGATTTAGCGCCATCACAAACGCGGGCGTCCGCGCCACCGCAACGACACCCGCGCGCAGTATCCCGATGGCAATTCCTGCTACAATCCCACTCATCTTGTCTGTCCATGCCAGCATAACCCCACGGAGGCACCCCCATGCCCGTCTTCACTCCTGAATACCTGGAAAAGGCCGCCTATCACATCTACGTGGCCAAGGGCACACCGCCCGAAGAGGCCGAGATCGTCGCCAGGCACCAGGTTATGGCCAACCTGGTCGGCCATGACTCCCATGGCGTCATCCACATTCCCGAGTACTGCGAGCGCGTTGATCGCGGGCACATCGTGCCCGGCGCGCCTTTCGAGGTGCTCAGCGAGACGCCCACCACTGCGGTGGTCGACGGCCACTGGGGCTTCGGGTTTGTCGTGACCGAAAAGGCCACTCGGATGGCTATCGACAAGGCCAAGGAAAACGGCGTCGCCGCATTCACCATCCGCCGCCAGAGCCACATTGGGCGCCTGGGCGATTATCCCACCATCTGCGCCCAGGAGGGCATGATCGCCCTGCTCACCGCCGACTCCGGCGCCGGCCCCAAGGCCGTGGCTCCCTTCGGCGGCCGCGCCCGACGCCTGGGCACCAACCCCATCTGCATCGGCGTTCCCAGCAACCTGCCGGGCCAGGTGCTGCTGGACATGGCGACCTCCGCCGTCGCCGCCGGCAAAATCAGCCTGGCCCGCAACCGCGGCGAGCAGGTGCCCACCGGCTGGATCGTGGACAAGGACGGCAACCCCACCAACGACCCCAACGACTACTCCGCCGGGGGCGCCATCCTGCCCGTGGGCGCTGACCAGGGACACAAGGGCTTCGGCCTGTCCTTCATGGTTGAGATGTTCTCCGGCCTGCTGACCGGCCTCGGTTTCGGCATCGACCCGCAGGCCCGCCACAACGACGGCTGCTTCCTGGCCGTGTTCGACGTCGCGAAGTTCCGCCCCCTGGAGGACTTCAAGCAGGAGATGACCGAGTTCGCCGAATTCGTGAAGACCTCCCCGCCTGCCCCCGGTTTCAGCGAGGTCTACTACCCCGGCGAAATCGAGTACCGGACCGAGCTGCAACGTCGTGAAAACGGCATCTTCATTGAGGACGAGACTTGGCGCCAGATCTCCGAACTGATGGCAGAGGTGGGCGTCACCGAGGCGGTCGGGCAACCCTAGCCAATCGCCCTGCGCGTGGGCGGAGGCCGGGCGGGATTAGCGCCGATGCTCCTCTCCGACTTTGGCGTGCCATCGGACCTGGGAGTGTGGCTGGCGGCACTGCTGCTGGTGATGTCTCTCCTAGTTGGCGTTCTGGGTGGCCTAATCGGCTCGTCCCTGGGCACAATGAGGCTTCCCGCCATGCTGATGCTGGGAGTGCCTTTGCCCGTGGCGGCCAGCGCCAACATTTTCGTCAGCAGCGCGGTGGGCATTGTCGGGAGCTACCGGCACCTCCGGGACGGCCGGGTCAAGCTGCCCCTGGTTTTGATAATTGGCGTCCCAGCCTTCGCCGCCGGTTTCCTGGGCGGCTATTTCAGCAACCAGGCTCCCGCCAACCTGCTGATCGGCCTGGCCGGCGTTCTAATCCTTTGGCAGGGATTCGAACTGATCTTGCTGGCATACCGTCGCCGTCGCGGCTCACGCTCAGGAGAACCGCCAGAGGATGCACTGGAGGGTTCGGAGGGACAGTTCACGGTGGCGCGAACCATCGGAGGAGCCGGAGCCAGTTTCGGGATCGGTCTGCTGGCCGGCGCCATCGGACTGGTGGTGAGTACCATTCGCCTGCCGCTGATCATCCGGGTCCTGCGGGTCGACCCACGGATCGCTGCCGGCAGCAATCTGTTCATTGGGATGACCATGGGCGCGCTGGGATGGATCGGGCACCTGCTGCATACCCGAACCGACGTGTCACTGCTGGTAATATTGCTCGCGCCGGCCGTCGTGGGCAGCTACCTGGGCGCCAAATTCACCGGTCGGATCAGCGTCAACCTCCTGCTGCTGCTTATGGGCATATTGCTCACCGGGTCCGGCTGCATGATGCTGTGGCGAGCCGCAACCTCGCTGCTGTAGGACACTGTTGACGTCTCGCGACCCTCACCCCACCTCATGATCCTCGCCGACATAGGCCTGCCATCGGACGTGCTGATCTGGCACGCCGTCCTGCTGGCGGTGATCTCATTTCTGGTCGGCATTCTCGGCGGGTTCGTGGGCTTGGCTCTGGGCACCATGCGCCTGCCGGCCATGCTGTTGCTGGGGATGCCGGCTCCTGCCGCCGGCGGCACGAACATCCTGGTCGGCAGCCTGGCGTCGCTCGCCGGAACCATACGCCATCTGCGCGCCGGGCGGGTGAACCTGCGCATCGTGCTCACCATGGGCGTGCCGGCCTTCATCGGCGCGTTCATCGGCGGGTGGTTCAGCGACGTGACTCCCGAGCATCTGCTCATCGCCCTGGCCGGCGGGCTGGTCTTCTGGCAGGGCGTGGAGTTCCTCATCATCGCTCGGGACCGGATCCGATCGGGTCAATCCGGCGGCGCCCTGTTCGGCCAGGGACTCGAGGGCTCGCCGGGCCTGTTCACGCCCACCCGCATGGCTGCGGAGGGCGGCATCGGTTTCGCGGTGGGCATGCTTGGCGGCGCGGTCGGGTTGATCCTGGGCAGCATCCGCCTGCCCGCCCTGGTCCGTATCCTACGGGTTGACCCGCGCATCGCCGCCGGCACCAACCTGTTCATCGGGTTCGTGATGGGCGCGGCCGGCTGGGTGGGACACCTCATCCACGGCCAGGTCGACTGGGTGGTCCTGGCGCTCATGGGGCCAATGGCGATGATCGGCAGCTACCTGGGCGCCAACCTGACCGGCAAGGTCAACCTCAACCTGCTGATCCTGGCCATGGGCCTGACGCTGTTGGTGGTGGGCGTCCTGCTGGTCTGGCAGGGAGTCGCCGGGTTGTTTTAGCCAGGCCCAGGCTCCGGCCGTTCGCCTTCACCTGGGTGCACGGGGCCGATCAGAGGCCGGCAAAAAAGTCGGCCGGGACCACCTCGCCGTCAGCAACCGGCGGCTCGGCGCGAATGAAGTGCTCCACTCCGATGACGGAGGCGGTCACTTCCCGGGGGATGCGCTCGTAGGGCCAGTCCGGCTGCAGCTGCGTGAAATGCCGCTTGATGCAGGCCATCTTGGCGTCCAGGCCATCCGATGCGTCCACGGTCAGGTTGATGGTAGCGGGGTCCGCGCCGTCGTTGGTGCGGTCGGGCGCCGGCATGGGGAAGTCTACGCCGGCGGCCTGCAACGACTCGGCCATGTGGACACGGAAGCCGCGGGGACGCACGCTGTAAAACAGGCGATCAGTCTGATGGGGCTGGATGCCGATGGCCATGTGGTGCGGGAATGACGACGGGTCGGCGGCCAGCCGGAAGGCGGTGGTGGCGTGCATGCAGATGGCGATGTGGTCGGGGTGGCCATACAACCCGTCCATGCCGAAGGTGAGGATCACCTGCGGCCGGAAACGGCGGATTTCGAACACCAGGCGGGCCACGACCTCATGCTCGTCAGCCTGTACGAAGGCTTTCGGATGATGGTTGTCGTCCCAGCCGGCCATGCCCGAGTCGCGATACTGGAGCACGTCGTGGGACTCGATGCCCAGCTCCTTGATTGCCTCGGCCAGCTCTCCACGCCGGACCTCGCCGATGGTCTGGCGGGTCGCCGAGCCGGGTTGTCGGATCTCGCCGAGCTCGCCCGAGGTGGCAGTGATCAGACGGGCGGTCACCCCGCGTGCGGTGTGCATCGCGATAGTCCCGCCGACGGGGAAAGCCTCGTCGTCGGGGTGCGCAAACAGGATAAGAAGACGATGATCTGGCATGGGAACGTTTCTGCCGAATGTGTGGTGCGAAGGGCGACATGTAGGGGCGAATGATTATTCGCCCCTACTGACACGGTTCGGAATCGAAGCGATCTATTCGACGACCTCGAGCACTTCCAGGATGATGCCCTGGGGGCCCTCGAAGAACATGACCCTACGTCCGCCGCCCACGGTGGTCTCTTCCAGCACGGTAGCGCCGCCATTCTTCAGGTCGGCGATGGTGCCATCGATGTCGGTGGTGTCGATGGCAATGTGCTCGAACCCGTAGTTCTGCGGGTGGGTCTGCGTGACGATGTGGTCGGTTACGTTCAGAGGCAGGCCGTGGAGGTCCAGCCGGAACCCGCCGTTGGGAGTCTCGGCGGTGACCGTGGCGCCCAGATTCTGGACGTACCAGTCGGCTGTGGACTTGGGATCGGGAGTCTTGAGGTGAACGTGGTTGAGTGAGAATGCCATAGCGCTAAATCCTCCTACGAATGGTTCCAGGACCGAGTGCATGGGTGTGTTTGGCGGATTGTAACACAGGGTGCCGGTGCGGCCGGCGATGATATACTTGCGCCGCATTTGAGCACGGAGGCGATATAGATGCTGGCGTTTTTGGGAGGCACCGGACCGGAAGGCAAGGGATTGGCGCTGCGCCTGGCAATGGCGGGAGAATCGGTGGTCATCGGATCGCGGGACGCGGGGCGCGCCCAGGAAGCGGCGGACGAGTTGCTGGCCCTGGCTCCCGGCGCGGCCATATCCGGCGCGGTGAACCAGGAGGCGGCGGCCGAATCTGAGGTCATATTCCTGACGATGCCCTACAACGGCATGTCACCGACCATCGCCGGCGTCGGCGACGCCCTTGACGGCAAGGTCGTGGTGACCGTGATCGCACCCATGCGGTTCGAACGTGGCGTGGGCGCCATTGCCGAAGAGGTCGAGGCCGGCTCGGCTGCGGAGGAGGCCCAGGCCGCCGCCGCGGGTTCCAAGGTGGTCGCGGCCTTCCAGAACGTGTCCGCCGAGGAACTGCTGAAGCCCGGCGCCACGCTGGATGAGGACGTGGTCATCTGCGGCGACGACGCGGACGCCAAGCAGGCGGTCGTCGACCTGACACGAAAGATACCCAACCTGCGCCCGGTGGATGCCGGCGCTCTTTACAACGCAAAGTACGTGGAGCAAATCACTCCTTTGCTGGTGAACATCAACCGGCGTTACCGTACCCATTCGGGGGTTCGGATCACCGGCGTGTGATCGGGTAGAACTGGCTCCTCACAACTCGGACTGGAGGAATTAACATGCCGCGAGCTACGTTAGATTTACAGAATGCCGGCGACCTGGCGGCCGTCGGCGGCCAGTGGAAGGTCGCCCACGGATTCGTGCCTGACCAACCCAACGAGGGCATCGTCAGCGAGGTGGAAGGGTCACCTTGTCGTCTGCTGGATTACGACGACTCCGGCTGGGAGGCCTGCGAAGACCTGGGCGCCTGGCGGCGACGCGGCGTGTCGTTCATCTGGTACCGCATCAAGGCGACGCTGCCCGAGACCGTGGGCGGCCGGCCACTGGAAGGCGCGCGCTGCCTCTTTGAGTCCTGCATCGATGACTACGGCGAGATCTGGATCAACGGCGAGTGCGACCGAGAGCGCGCCACCGTGCAGGGGTTCAACGTTCCGCAGCGGGTGGTGGTGTCCACTGAGCCCAAGCCGGGGGACGAGGTCACGGTGGCAATCCTGGCGATGAACGGCCCGTTGGCCGCGCCGGGCGGAGCGGTGTTCGTCCGTTACGCCAACCTGGCCTTCGAGTGGCGGGAAGCGGGTTACTGACCTTCGCCGCACACCTTCACAAAACGTAGGGGCGAATGATCATTCGCCCCTACACTATTGAGTCAACGCCGGCGGGTCAGGACAGCCAGTCTTCCTCGTCTTCTTCTCCGCCCTCATCGCCGTCGTTGGTAACCACTTGGCCGGGGTTGTGCACGTAACCTTGCGTTTCCAGCTCGGCGCGGATGGTGGACGCGAAGTCGGCCGGGGCCTGGCTGGCTGGCAGGGTGATTTCCACCTTGCCTCCATCCACGATGACCTCGCCCGGATCCTCACGAGCCAGATCGACGCTGACGGACTCCCGGTGGATGCCGAAATCATCGGTCACGGAGAAGACCACCGCCATGTCCTCCATGGTAATGATGGTAACGCTGTCTTCGGACATATTCGGAATTACTCCTGTGGCGGCCACTGGGTGCCGCCCTCTGCCGGTCGTTCCGAGGCCGGCAAGGCCATGCCAGACGCCACCACCTGCTGGAACTCACCGAGTATCACCGAGCCCCACTCCGCCGCCTGGCTGACCCGGTGGGCAGTGCGACGGCCTCGGGTCTGCTGGCGGCGTTCGCCTTCATCGGACACGGCGGCCGCCGCCTGGGCGACCATCTCGTCCATGGCATCGATCGTCGGCACCAGCGACCGGGCCGTCTCGATGAACCGCGCGATCTCGCCCATCTCGCTGTCGAGAACCACGAACACGGGCACGGTTCCGGCCCGGTGCTCGGGCAGGAAACTGTTGGTCAGCTCCAGCTCGTCGTCCCGGTTGAACACGCTGAGCCGAATGTTATCGCTGGCGTCGGCGAGGCGCAGGATGGCTGGCGTCGTGGACATGGCGTCGCCGCACCAGTCCGAGGTGAAGACGGCCAGGTTCACCGGTTGTTCCAGCCCGTTGAAATAGGCCAGCACGTTCTCGGGGATGGCAACGCCGTCATGAATCTGGCAGAACGGGTCCTTGTTCACCTTGATAATGTCGATGTATTGTTCGGTGGTCATTCCCTGGCTGAACTTCTCTGCGGATAGTGTCATCTCGCACCCCCTGATGTCCCGAAGGCGTTTTTGCCGTGGTCTGTGCCCGGTGCTAAAATCGTGGCCATATATTACCAGCCCCGCGTGGGCCCGAATGGAGCCGTGTTGACTACCGAACGAGGCGGAGTGTACCTGAAATATGCCCTGTTCTGCCGCGAAACCGAGGAGGGGGACGCGGACGACCTGAGTTTCAAAAGCGTTATTGACCTGGTGGACATCCCCATGCCGGAAGAGCCTCCCAGCGGGGACGGGCCGAGAGTGCTGGCCGAGGTCGACGCGCAACTGGCATTCTGCATCGCCGGGGCGACCGCCGGATCACACACGCTGGAAGTCACCATCCGGGCGCCGGGCGCGAGCCTGTCCAGCCCGCCGCCCCAGGAAGTCACCTGGGACGAGGGCATTTTCTTCCAGCGCTGGATCAAGCCATTCCGGATACCGGTGACCCGCCTCGGCCGCCACGTCGCTGCGATCGCATTCGACGGCATGCCCCTCGGGGAGGCCAGCTTCCTGGTGCGGCTCAAGCCGTGATGCAGGAGTCCGTACTGCTATACTCCGGCCCGGTCAATCGCACTACAGTCTCTTCTGACGCAGCATAAATGAAATCTCTCCTGTGCGTCATGGGCGTTCTGCTGCTGGCCACGTTTGCCTCTGGAGGCGGCATCAACCTGGCATCTGCCCAGAGCGAAGTCGCCCCTACCTCTAACATTCGGGTAGCCGACGGCCAGAATCCCGGGGAGGTCGTAATCTCGTGGGATTACGTAGAGCAGGCGACGTATTACCGCATCGGCTACGTCAATATGGAAAGGGACTACCCCTTGGCTAAGGCCAGCAGGACCGGCAACTGGATGGAAGCCTTTGTCTATGTTGACTTGGAAACGCGGAATTTTGTGCAATCCAGGGGACGGGTGCAGTACACCATCCGCGGCCTGCAGCAAGGCGTCCGCCATGCCTTCTCCGTACTGACCAACGACTCACGTTACAATGAACCCGCTTGGCCGAGTAATCCGCGCTGGCGGTTCCTTACCGTCGCGGACTGGGGAGGAACCTGTCCCACCGCCACGCCATTCCCAACGCCCGAACCCCCACTGACCCCCCAACCACCGCAACCCACTCCGACCCATCTTTCTCCGGCCGCCAACGGTGATTACGACATCGACAACGACGGGCTGATTGAGGTTTCCAACCTAGCGCAACTGAACGTCATCCGCGCCGACCTTGACGGAGATGGTTCGTCACAGTCCGGAATCTATGCGGACGCTTTCCCTGGGGCTCAGGCCGGCATGGGCTGTCCCAAGTTAGGCTGTGTCGGCTATGAATTGGTAGCCGACCTAGACTTTGATACCAATGGTAACGGCGTGCCTGACGCAGGCGATGCCTATTGGAATTACGGCGCGGGGTGGATCGCCATTGGCAACTTTGACCGAAGGGAGTTCAGAGGTGAATTCAGTGCCATTTTTGACGGGGCGGGCTATACTATTTCCAATTGGCATGGTGGATTCGGACTGTTTGGTTATTTGGACGAAAGCGCCGTTATTCGGAACGTAGGATTGGTTTCCGTCAGCCTCACCGGCGCATATCACAACGGCACTCTGGCCGCGAAAAGTTTTGGCGTCATCAGCAACAGCCACGTCGTCCGCACCGCGACCAGCAGCCCTAATGGTGGCCTTGTTGATGCCAACCGTGGCGTCATCAATAACAGTTATGTTATTGGCGCCCCGATCGCCAACCCGGGCATGGTTGGGGCCCTGGCTTCGGATAACACCGGCACGATCAGCAACAGTTATGCCACGGTAAACGTAAGTGGCAGAGGTCCTTTCATCGGTGGCCTGGTCGGGTCCAACGGCGGTACGATCATTGCCAGTTACACAACCGGAAGTGTGAGCGGTCGGGACATCTACGGTGGCGGGACCTACGTCGGGGGCCTGTCCGGACACAACGAAAACGGCGGAACGATTATCGCCAGCTACGCGACCGGCAGAGTGACGGGCGCCAGTGAGAGCGGCGGCCTGATTGGACGCAACGAGGGTACTATCGTTGCCAGCTATGCAACCGGCGGCGTGGCTGGCACAGGCGACGGAATCGGCGGCCTAGTCGGGCGCAGTTATGGTAATGGTCTGATTCTTGCCAGTTATGCCACCGGCAGAGTGTCCGGATCCGGCCTTACTACCTATGTTGGCGGCCTGATCGGCGATAATAGCGGGACCATCGCCAATAGTTACTGGGATACGCAAACGTCTGGTCAAGCCGGCAGCTATGGCGGCCTTGGGCAAACCACCCGCGAGCTCCAGTCCCCCATCGGCTACACAGGCATTTACTCTGATTGGGATCTGGATATTGACGGCGATGGCGTCGTCGATAACCCCTGGGACTTTGGCGCGTCTAACCAGTACCCGGTACTGCGGTATGCGGGCCACAGCGTGGCGGCGCAACGATAGCCCACCCCGCGGCGATGCAACTGTCATCGCAGCGTAAGCCGAAAGGTACTTTTCCAATAGTGCAGTAGGGGCGAATAATCATTCGCCCCTACGCAGTTTCCGTGGTTGGTCTGGAGGATTACGAGCCGTTCTGCTCCCACAGGGCTTCGAGCACCGCGCCCGGGTTCATGGGCAGGCTCTCCAGCCTGGCGCCCGTGGCCCTGGCGATCGCATTGCCGATGGCCGCCATGGGCGGAACCAGCGACACTTCGCCGACGCCGCGAACTCCCAGCGGATGACCCGGATTGGCCACCTCGACGATTACCGTGTCGATCATGGGCAGGTCCAGCGCGGTGGGCATGCGGTAGTCCAGGAAGGATGAGTTCATCATCTGACCGTCGTCGTCGAAGAAGTACTCCTCGTTCAGCGCCCAGCCGATGCCCTGGACGGCTCCGCCCTGGATTTGGCCCTCGACGTAGCTGGGATGAATCGCCTTGCCGCAGTCCTGGATGGCAGTGAAGCGCAGCACTTCTACCTTGCCGGTGTCGGGGTCGACCTCAACGTCGGCCACGTTGATGGCGAAAGCGTTGCCCACGCCGGCGGGGTTGGCCGCGCCGTGTCCGACGATGGGACCGCCGGTGCCGTTGAGCCGCCGGGCCAACTGGTCGAAGGTCATGCGCAGGGCGTCATCGGACTTGTGAGCCAGTGTGCCGTCCTCCTGGTACTCCACGTCCTCGACCGGCACGTCCCAGATGCGAGCGGCCCGCTCGATCATCTGGCGGCGCACTTCCTCGCCGGCCTGGTAGACGGCGGTGCCCATCTTGAAGGTTACGCCACTGCCGCCGGCGCCACTGCTGTACCCGATGCTGTCGGTGTCCACGATGGACGGCTTGATGCGCTCGGCCGGCAGGCCCAGAACTTCGGCCACATGCATGGCCATCACGGCGCGAGACCCGCCGATGTCCGGCGAACCCTCGATCAGGCTGACCGTGCCGTCGGGCATGACGCTGGCCACGGCGGTGGCCGGGCCGGTTCCGTTGAACCACGCGCCGGCGGCGATGCCTCGGCCGGTGACTCGACCGGGCGCCGAGGGCTCGGGTACGGGCGACGCCAGGTGCGCGTGCTCCTGGGTTGCCTGCAGGATTTCCACCATGCCGATGCGGCGGAAGGCCGGTCCGCCGATCTGCCGGCTACCCTCCCTGGAGGCGTTGTTAAGGCGAAACTCCACCGGGTCCACTCCCAGCTTTTCGCACAGCTCGTCGATGGCCTGCTCGGCGGCGAAGGACGCGGCCGGCGAACCGGGGGCCCGGTACGCGGCCGCCTTGGGCACGTTGGTCACCACGTCGTAGCCTTCGACAAATCCGTTGGCGATGTCGTAGGGAGCGAACATCGTGCGGCAGCCGCTGGGCACCGGGGAACCGGGAAACGCTCCGGCTTCGTAGATCAGGGTCGCCTGGGCAGCGGTGAACCGGCCGTCGCGGGTGCCGCCCACCTTCACCTTGATGTGGCTCCCCGACGTGGGCCCGGTACCGGTGAAAACTTCGGTGCGGGTCATTGCGATCTTGACCGGGCGGCCGGTCTTGCGCGCGAGGGCGGCAACCACGGGTTCGAGATAGCAGCCGCCCTGCCCCTTGCCGCCGAAGCCGCCACCGATCTCCATGGGAACCACGTTGAGCTGCCCCACGGAGATGCCCAGGATTCGGCTCGTGTGGTCGCGCAGGGCGAAATGACCCTGACTGCTGGCCCACACGGTCACCGTGCCGTCGGCATTCCAGCGGGCGGTGGCGGAATGAGGCTCGATATAGCCCTGGTGTACCTGACGAGTGTGGTACTCGCGCTCCACGATGACGTCGGCTTCGGCGAAACCGGCCTCCAGGTCCCCGGAGGTGAACTGGAAGTGGTTGGACACGTTGGACCCGCCAGCCCCTTCCTCAGCCCAGCCGCCCGAGCGCTGCGCCGGGTTGGACAGTGTCATCAGACGCTCGTGGACCGCGGGGGCGCCCTCCGCCATGGCCTCTTGGGCCGTGAGGACGGGGGGCAGGACTTCCCAGTCCACTTCGATCAGCGCCATGGCCTCCTCCGCCAGGTGGGGAGAGTCGGCCACAATTGCTGCTACGGCGTGGCCGCGATACAAGGCTTTCTCACGGGCCATCACGTTGCGGCTGTAGAAGCCGTAATTCACCGCAGCCCCCTCCTCCTGGTCCTTGATCTCGGCGGACACATCGGGGAAGTCGGCGGAGGTCACCACGGCGTGAACGCCCGGAAGAGCCAAAGCCTTGCTGGCATCGATGCCGCGGATGCGGGCGTGGGCGTGGGGACTGCGCAGGATCTTGCCGTGCAGCATGCCGGGCAGGTGGATGTCGGCGGCGTAACGGGCGCGGCCCATGACTTTATCCGGACCGTCATGTCGGACCGGGCGCGTGCCGACCACGCGATAGGTTTCCTCGGGATCGGCGAGGACGATGTTGGGTTTGTAGTCAAGCATAGAGCGGCGACCTCCCGGCGATGTTGTTTGTGTAGGCAATGGCAGTAATTTACCACAAAGGGGGCCACTGAAATCCCGGGAGTGGCCGCACCAAAAAAGGGACCGATCCGCGTGGGATCGGTCCTTGGATCGGCCCGTTGGGGGACCGCTGCACATCCTCGGAGATTAGCTATCGCTATCACCATCGCCATGATGCCCGTGGCGACCACCGGAATGTTTGTGCGAAACGGTGGGCAGGGAATCAGGGCGGTCGTCGTGCCAATCGGACAAATCATCCGACTCATCCTGGGTGAGTTTTTCGGCTTCCACCAACTTGGCGAGCCGGGTGTCGACTTTGTCGGTGTCCGAGGTGCCGGCCAGTCGGATCGCTATCGCTCCGGAGTTGCTGGGTCGCTCGTCGAACCAGGTGTTGGCCGCGTCCGCCTGGTCTTGCGTCAGGGTCTCGTCCGTCACCAACGCCGTCATGCGTTCCTCGAATTTGGTGTTGGCCTGTTCGTCGAGGGATGTCGCGAAAGCGCTGTCGAGTTCGGCGCGCGTTTTCCCGAGGAGTTCAGCCACCCGGTTGAGTACTGTGTCGTTGTTCCCGAAGTGTCCGCCGCCGCGCTGATCCGAGTGGCCTCCGCGCTTGAGGATATCGGTGGGATCGCTGCCCGAGGCGAACACGCTGCCGAACGTAAGCCCGACCGCCAGCAAGGCGACCGACGCGGCAACCACGAACCATCGCTTCCTTATCCCTGTGATCCTGTTGATCATTTTGACCTCCGTTGCCGCCGATGTGGTGTCGTTTGCGCCCGTGGGCTGGCGGCCATGTGTCAGCAGATTAGTTGAACAACATTTAGAAATTGTTAACGTTCGGTAATTGGCAGATCGAACCCGAACCGGCTGCCCGATCCCTCCTCGCTCTCCGCCCAGATGGTCCCGCCGTGCGCTTCCACCAGCTGCCGGGCGATGGTCAGGCCCAGGCCCGACCCCCCGGTGGTTCTTTCCCGGGAGGGATCCGCCCGATACAAACGGTCGAACACATGGGGCAGCGCGTCTGGCGGTATCCCAACCCCGGTGTCCGTTACTTCCACCCTGACCAAGTCTCCCATACGGCTGGCCGCCACCGTCACGCTGCCTCCGGGCGGGGTGTGTCGAACGGCATTCTCCACCAGGTTGGTCAGCACCTGCTCCATCCGGACCCGGTCGACGTGCAGTATCGGCAATGTCTCCGCGATTTCCGTCTCCAACTGGACCGATTCGGCTTCGGCCCGCGGTCTGAAGGAGGTTGCAACTCTTTCGGCGATTTCCCCGAGGTCGGTGGCCTCGATCGCCAGCCGCAACTCCCGGGACTCCGTGTCGGCCAGCAGCCTCAGGTCGTCCACCAGGCGGTTCAGATGCAGAGCCTGTTGGTGCACCGTATCCAGCGTCGCCGCGTCGGGTTCCAACAGACCGTCCTGCAAAGCTTCGATATGTCCCTGGATGTTGGACAACGGCGTGCGCAGTTCGTGAGCCACATCGGACACCATGGCGCGCCGCTGCCGCTCTGATTCTTCCAGTGCGTCGGCCATCGAGTTGAAAGTTCTGCCCAGTTCCGCTATCTCGTCGTTGCCTTTCACGTCGGCGCGGCTGGCTAGGTTCCCGCTCCCCAGTCCCCGGGCTGCAGCGGCCAGATTGCTGATCGACGCCAGCATCCGCCGCGACATCAAGACCACCAGCAGGATCCCCGCGGCGCCGGCCAGCAAACCCGCGATCGTCAGCGTCCTGGTGACGGCTTCGGCAAATCGGGCCAACGGTGGCTCGACGCCGGGGAGCGGGCCGGCCTCAGGACCCAGGCGCAGCGGGTGGACGAAGCCTCCGCGGCCTCGTTCCGCCACCGCCACCGAACCGATTTGCGATCCGCCGGCGACTACGGGAACGAAATACTCAGGAGGTACGGGGTGGTCACGATGGTCCAGGTGGTCGAAGAGTGACCTGCCGGGTCCATCTCGGTTCCCACGACGGTCGTTGCGGCGGGTGCTGTCGGCGACCACCCGGCCTTCGGCGTCCAGCACGATGATGTCTCGTTCGGCCTGAAAACTGGTCCGGCGAACGAAGTTCTGCGCGCCTTCCCAGCTACCGTTGGTTTCATAGAATTCCGCCAGTGCGACCACGATCCGGTTGGCACGCACCAGGTCCTGCTCGGACTGGACACGGGACACCTCCCGCTCCGCCACCTTTCCGGTAAACAGGGCAACCGACCCCAGCGCCAGCGCGAGGATGACGGCGAACACCAGCGCCAGGCGCCACCGCAGGCCGAAACGCCATCTAGGCATCGCCGAACCGGTAGCCTACGCCGTGGACAGTCTGGACGTAGCGCGGTTTCCGCACGTCGGGCTCGATCTTGCGACGCAGATTCGCGATGTGCACGTCCACCGTCCGGTCGTACCCGTCAAAGTCGTAGCCGAACACGCCTTCGATGATCTGGTCGCGGGAGAAGGGCCGGCCCGGTTGGGTCGCCAGCATGGCAAGCAGCCGGAACTCCGTCGGGGTCAGCGACGGCCTCTCATCGCCTCGAATTACCGTCTGCTTCCGGAAGTCGATGGCGATGCCATCATATTCGACGAAAGAAGGATCCAACGCAGACTGTCGCGAGGTGCGTCGCAGGACCGCACGCACCCGGGCGGCCAGTTCCCGGGGGCTGAACGGCTTTACGATGTAATCATCGGCGCCCAGATCCAGTCCGGCCAGGCGGTCGTCCTCGTCGACGCGCGCCGTGGCCATGATGATGGGCACGTCGGATTCCTGGCGCAGGGCACGGCAGACGCTCATGCCGTCCAGCTTGGGCAGCATGAGGTCCAGGACGATCAGGTCAGGGTTGTCGGCGCGGGCCGCGTTCAGCCCGGACACGCCGTCTCCCGCGGTGGTCACGCTGTGGCCGTCGCGTTCGAGGTACAACCTGACAATCCGCGCGATGCCCGGATCGTCTTCGATCACCAGTATGTCGTTAGCCATGTTGAACGCGGGTACGTCGTCGGGGATTGGATTGGATCAGGATTGGACTTGCGCAGTTGGGCAGCAAAACAACCGTCATTCCTGCTTCCGCAGGAATCCATAGACTTTACGGTAAACGAACCGGGGACACCGTTAACGATTTCGGCCACTGAATGCGCGCTAAAGCGGGCATGACGGGTTTGTAATTTTAAGTGCGTAACTCCTGACAGGATAAAGACGGCGACCCGTTTCAGGCAAACGTCGACGTCATGGGCCGTTGCCGGCGGACGGGAAACTCACCACGCGCCACGTTCCCACATCCTGAAATGTTCAACCGCTACCGGCTGGGCGTTATGCCCAGAGCATCCCCGTAAAAATGCAGCAGGCTGGTCACCGGGTTGCCGGCCATCTGCCCCAGGCCACACAGAGACGCCGCTCCAACGATTTCGGCCAGATCCTGAAGGTCCTGCACGTCCGACCCTTTGCCGTCACCGGCAGCAATGCGTCCCAATGCCTCGGCGATCCGGGGAGTGCCCTCGCGGCAGGGGGTGCACTTCCCGCAGGATTCTGCGGCGTTGTACCGGCTCAACCGCGCGGCCACTTCCGCCGGAGAAGCCCGATCGTCGAAGACGGTAATACCCCCGGCGCCCATCACCACCCCGCTGGGGTGCAGCATACCGGGACGCAGGGGAACATCCAACTCGCTGGCCGGCAGCAGCCCACTGGACGGACCGCCCACCGCGGCAAACCCTATCTCTCGCCCTTCGGACACGCCTCCGCCTACAAGGTCGATCACCTGCCGGACCGTGGTGCCCATGGGCACTTCAGCGAGACCCGGACGCTGCACCGCTCCACTCAACGACACTAGCCGCGTCCCTCTCGCTTCGATGAGACCGACTGACGCGAACCGGCGCACACCGCCGAGCAAAATTGCGGGCAGGTTGGCCACGGTTTCCGCGTTGTTGATGACGGTGGGTTCGCCATACAGACCGGCATCGGTCGGGAACGGCGGACGCAGGCGCGGTTCCCGCCGGCGACCCTCCACCGTGTTGAGCAGCGTGGTTTCCTCACCGCAAACGTAACCGCCCGCGCCGCGACGCACGGTGACCGCGCAATCAAAGCCGCTGCCCAGCACGTCGTCACCGACCAGCCCGGCGGTTCGCGCAACTTCGAGCGCCGCCGTCATGCGATCCGCGGAGAGATCCGCCTCGGCGTTGATGTAGATAACCACGTTGCCGGCGCCGGCAGCATAGGCCGCGATCAGTGCCCCTTCAATGATGCGGTGCGGATTACCCTCCATCAGATGCCGGTCTTTGAAGACGCCGGGCTCGCCCTCTTCCGCGTTGACCACCAGGTGTCGCCGGGCCGACTCGACCCGCCGCGCCGCCTGCCACTTGCGGGCCGCCGGGAAGTAGGCCCCGCCGCGGCCCAGGAGACCTGCATCCAGCGCCAGCGCGATAACCGAGTCCGGGCTCATGGAAAGGGCGTCTGCCAGACCCAGGTAACCCTGCCCCGCCAGGTATTCGTCAAGGGAAACCGGGTCAACACTGCCGATGCCCTCCATCAGGGCGACGTGCTGAGCCGAGAAAAATGCTTCCAGCTCGATCTGGGGACGCGCATGCTCGGGCGCGCCGCCGTTTGCAGCAGCAACAATCTGTGAGAAATCCCCGTCACTTGCTACGCGGTCGAAGAACCGTGCCGTGCCGTCCGTCAGCTCCACAACCACCTGCGTCGCCGCGAAACATGCTCCGTCGCAGCCGGCCGCCACTACGGACACGTCGCCGCGGTCCTGGAACAAGTTCGCCAAGCGTCGGTGGACGTCGCCCGCGCCAACCGCCTGGCTGCAGTGACCCCACTGCACGACCACCCGGGTGACGTTGGACTGCGCCGCGCTCAGTTCAACCGCAGCGTCACGCAAAATTTGCCAGGCTGGCCGGCAATCGGACGAAGTCATGCGTGGGCGTTCTCGATGCTGGAGGCCAGTCGCGCCGCGTCCATCCTTCCGTGCCATTTCCCGCTGATTCGAACCGCTGGAGCTAAACCGCACATGAAAGCGCAAGCGGTGGTGGTCACGTCGAACTCGTCACCGTGACCCGGCCGTCGCCGAGCCGCATTCAGGAGATCATCGCCGCCGGCTTGCCAGCAGGCCAGACCGGTGCATACGACGATGTTGCGGAGCCGGGGCGGGTCGAGATGCAATTCGGAGTAGGAGGTGGCCGCTCCATAAATCTCGGAGGCCGGCACGCGCAGGTGCCAACCGACAACCTGCAACGCCCACTCCGGCAGGTAACCGTGTTCGTGCTGCAAGAGGTGCAGCACGGGTAGAAGCTTGTCCCGGTTGCGGTCGGGAAATTGGTCTCTCAGCAGGCGGCGCAGGCTTGATTGGCGCTCCCGCCGTTCGGCGTCCGCCGTCCCGTCGCTGGCGGGGTCGACCTCATCGCCGCGCCGGCGGCGTCCCATTTCTCCTCCTGCCACCATTGCGGGATTATATCAGCCTACTGGTTGAAACACATGTGATCAACATGTAGGGTTGCAGTGTATCGGTTTGATAAAAATACTCGACCATAGGTCTACAAAGCAATGCGCTAGCGATTGACAAAATTCCGGACATTCCACGGGAGCCGCAGCGCAGTCCGTGACAGCCCGCACCCTATCGTTTCTCCGGTTTGACCCTCGTCCGGCGCGTTGCTAACATCCGCGTACCCTCTCCAAATTCCGGAGGACCGCAATGCCAGTCGTATCTGTTGACATCAAAAAACGCCAGCCCTTCGCCGGTGGCATCACGTTCGGCGCAACCGGCGATTACGAGCGCATCGACGGCGTGCTCGGGTTCGCGGTAGACCCTCATAATGCGGCTAATTCCGCCATCGTTGACCTGGAATACGCTCCGGTGGACGGGGACGGATGCGTCCGGTTCGAGTCTGACTTCACCCTGGTAGCGCCACGCGACCCTTCAAAGGGCAACGGTCGCGTGATCGTCGAAATTGTCAACCGCGGCCGCCGCCGCACCATCGCGTTCTTCAATCGCGGGCCGACGCCGGCCATAGACTCCGATGCCATTCCGGAGGGCGACGGGTTCCTGCTCCGTCACGGCTACTCCGTGCTGTCCATCGGATGGCAGTGGGACGTTTACCGCAGCAATGCGCTGATGGGCCTCGACGTTCCCGGGATCAGCATCAACGGCCAGCCGGTGACCGGGCAGGCCTGCGTGGAGATGCGGCCGACCCTGAAGGAGGCCACCCGCTTACTGGCCAACCGCGAACACAAACCTTACCCGGTGGCCGATCTTGACGACCCCAGCGCGATGCTGCTGGTGCGGGATTGGGAGGACGGTCCCGACACCATGATCCCTCGGTCTCAATGGCATTTCCCCGACCCCGATCACCTTACCCTGGAGTCCCGGTTCGAGCCGGGGAAGATCTACTACGCCATCTACACCGCCGCGAACCCGGTGGTGGTCGGGTGCGGGATGTTGGCCATCAGGGAGGCAGCCACCTGGTTGCGGAACCCGTCGGGTAGTGCCGCCCTCCACAATGGATTCGAGCGCGTTTACGGCCACGGCGTCTCGCAATGCGGTCGGCTGCTCCGCCACATGCTGTACCTGGGCTTGAACCGGGACCAGGATGGAAACCCGGTGTTCGACGGTTTGTTGCCCCACGTGGCCGGAGGACGGATGGGGGAATTCAACCATCGTTTCGCCCAGCCTTCGTGCCAGTCCAACCCGGGCTTCGGCCATCAGTTCCCATTCGCGGACGACACGCAGACCGACCCGCTAACCGAGCAAACCGACGGTCTGCTACGGCGACTGCGTGAACTCGACGCCGTTCCCAGGGTCATCTATACCGACTCCGCGGCGGAATACTGGCGCGGCGACGCGGCGCTTACTCACATTGACAGCGCGGGCGTCCTGGACCTGGACAGCGCGCCGGAAACGCGCCGGTACCTGTTCGCCGGTACGCAGCATTTGCCGGGCGCTCCCGAGCTGATGATCGGACAGGGACCCGACGGTTCCACCGGCGGGCATCCTTACAACGCGCTGGACTACATCCCGTTGCTACGGGCGGCCCTTGTCAACCTTGACCGATGGGTGACTGAAGGAGCGGAGCCGCCCCCAAGCACGCACCCGCGCCTGCAGGACGGCACCGCGAATACCCCGGCGGAATACCTGGCGGGTTCGCCGGCGGTGCCCGACCGCAATCTTCCGGACATCAACCACCTGTGGCGCATTCGGGAAATCGATGTAGGGCCGGATGCCAAACGCGGCATAGCCGCCTATCCAGTCAGAGAGGGTCGGGCATACCCGCAGTTGGTCCCGGCCTCGGACGCCGACGGCAACGATCTGGCCGGCATCCGGTTGCCGGACCTCACGGTGCCGGTGGGTACGCACACCGGCTGGAACCTGCGGCATCCTGACACCGGCGCCCCCGAACAGTTGATGTCCATGCAGGGTTCCACGCATTGGTTCCCGGCCACCGAGGAACAACGCAACGCCGCATCCGACCCGCGTCTATCCCTGGAAAAGCGATACGCCAGCCGGGAGGACTACGCCTCCAGGGTGCGGGAAGCAGCGACTAAACTGGCCGAGGACCGGTACCTCCTCGCCGAAGACATCGAGCTCGTGGTGAAATCATGCCTTGAACGGTACGATTGCGCCATGGGCGACGCCACGTAGCAGCGAGAATATCTCTGGCGAGGATTGAACAGGGCCCATTCCTGCCTGGATCGCCCTGGAACGCCACCAAAACCGCGAAACGCATGCGCATCGTATTCCCAGGGACGGCGAAATTGGCAAAGCGACTCCCCGCCGTTGTCTGGGTGGGAGCATCTATCGAGATTATGCTTGCGCTATAGCGTTGCGCTCATAGAAAATCAAGGTGTCCGGCCCATCAGTACCTGCGATTGGAATCGAGAAATATGTCGCGAGATGACTGACCGGACTCTCCCAACCTATGGCGAGGTAGAGATATGACGGTTCAACGCAATAACGGCGTGATCACGGTAGTAGTGCACGGCGCCACGGGCAGAATGGGGGCGGAAACAGTCCGCGCGGTTTCAGCGGCGGACGACGTCGCTCTGGTGGGCGCTACCTGCAACACTCCGCGAGGCGACGTGCTGGCGACGCCGGCTGGCGAGGTCCCACTATCGACCGACCTGGCCTCGTTGTTGGATGCTACGGAGCCCCAGGTGATGGTCGAGTTCACCCACGCCGAGGCCTGCATGGCTGCGGCGCCATTGGCCGCCAGCCGCGGGATCCACATGGTGCTCGGTGCCAGCGGCCTCAACGCCGACCAACTGCAGACTCTGGACACCATGAGCCGCGAACATGGCATCGGTGTAATCGTCGCTCCGAACTTCGCCCTCGGGGCCGTCGTGCTGAAGAAACTGGCAGAGCAGGCGGCCGCGTTCTTCGATTATGTCGATGTGGTGGAAGCCCATCACGAGATGAAAATCGACGCGCCCTCCGGATTTTCCCTGGCCATCGCCCGCGGTGTTCGGGACTCCCGGGGCAGCGACTTCGAACGCAACGAGACCACCGTGCATCACCTGCCGGAAACTCGAGGCGGTGACGTCGGCGGGGTGGGCATCCACAGCCTCCGGCTTCCCGGTCGCAGCGCTCACCACGAAGTGATATTCGGCGCGGCCGGACAGACCCTCAGCATCCGACACGACACGCTGGGAAGAGACTGCTACATGCCGGGAGTGCTCCGCTGCGTGCGGGAGGTCGTTCGTCGACCCGGCCTGACGGTGGGCCTGGAAGCTGTGCTGGGCCTCTAACCTGCAGGGCGCCTCCTCCGGTTAGTGTGGACGGAAAATGAGGTTGGTTGTAACCTGATTAATGCGGACGTTGGAGTCATATGCTCTGACGGATCTTTCCGCAATCCATATCTTCAATCACGGCGGGAACAACATGGATCTTCAGGGCATGAAACTGGCGATCGTCGGAGCCACGGGCGCGGTGGGGCAGGAAACCCTGCGTCTGATCGAGAGGCGTTATCCACAACACGACAACCTGAAGCTCCTGGCTTCCAAGCGCTCGGCGGGTCGCAAGCTGGAGGTCAACGGTAAAACGTTCACCGTAGAAGAAACAACAGATGTCAGTTTTGCGGACGTTGATATCGCATTCATCTCCGCGCGAACCGAAGACTCGCGCCGCTTCGGCCCGGCGGCCGCACAGGCAGGAGCCCTGGTAATCGACGACTCCAGCGCGTTCCGCATGGACCCGGCGGTGCCGCTGGTGGTGCCGGAGGTGAACGGCGCAGACCTGGACTGGCACGACGGCATCGTGTCGATTCCCAATTGCTCCACCACTCCGCTGGTGATGGTGGTGCACCCACTCCGGCAAGCCAGCCCCATCCGGCGCATCGTAGCGGACACCTACCAGTCCGTTTCTGGCGCGGGCGGCGCGGCCATGAACGAGTTGCGGGACCAGACACGCACCGTCATGCACGGCGGTCCTGCCGAACCGGATGCGCAGCCCCAGCAGATCGCCTTCAACGTGATTCCCCAAATTGACAGCTTCAACGAATCGGGATACACGCGAGAAGAGCAGAAAATGATCGACGAGAGCCGCAAAATCCTTCACGCGCCGGATATCGCGGTTTCTGCTACCTGCGTTCGCGTTCCCGTGTTTGTGTCGCATTGCGTGGCCACACACCTGGAGTTTGATGAACCTGTGTCTCCTGGTGAAGCTCGGGAGATGCTGAGCGTCATGCCCGGCGTAACGGTCCTCGATGATCCGGGCGCGTCCCTTTACCCGATGCCCGTTGACGCCGCGGGATCGGACGACGTTTTCGTGGGACGCATCCGGCAAGACGCCTCTCACCCGAAGGGTCTCGCCCTGTGGGTGGTGACCGACAACCTTGTCAAAGGGGCAGCGCTCAACGCTCTGCAGATCGCGGAAGAAGCTGTCGCCCGCGGCGCGGTTCACGGCAAGAAAAACTAACGCGCATCCACATGTACAGAGTGCGTTTGCCATAGCACACTAGATGTGTATAATGTGCGGAATATTCGGGATGCTTGCCATCATGTTCTATGGTAAGTACAGTACACTGCCTAAATATAGCAACGGAGGAGGGACCCGTGATGCCGACTGAAACTGGCCGGCTGATTACCGCCATGGTAACGCCGTTTGACGCTGACGGGCAGGTGGACTACGAACAGGCAAAGCGCCTGGCCCTGGCCTTGATTGACTCGGGTTCGGACGGCCTGGTGGTTACTGGAACCACCGGCGAAGGCCCGGCGCTGTCCATGGAAGAAAAGGCCCGCCTCTACGGTGAAGTGAAAGACGCTATCGGGTCACGCGGCGCGGTGATAGCCGGCACCAGCGACAACAACACCACTGCTTCCATCGAGCTCAGCCGAGAAGCGGAACAGGTCGGAGCCGATGCTCTGCTGCTCACCGTACCGGCGTACAACAAGCCTCCTCAGGAAGGGCTGTTCCAGCATTTCCGCGCTCTGGCGGAATGCACTGCTCTGCCGGGCATGCTGTACAACGTACCCAGCCGTACCAGTTTGAACATGACCAACGACACCACGGTTCGGCTGTCCCAAATCGAAAACATCATCGGGATCAAGGAAGCCAGCAGCGATCCAGTCCAGATCGCGAAGGTCATCCGCGACACTCCTGACGATTTCCGGGTGTGGTCCGGCAACGACGACGAGACGTTCCCTATCATGTCCATGGGAGGGTACGGCGTGGTCAGCGTCGCCGCTCACCTGGTGGGCGCCCAAATCAAGCAGATGATGGGGCTGCTTCTCGAAGGCGACGTGGAGGCGGCCGGAGCCGAGCACCTGCGCCTGCTGGACATGTTCAAGGGACTGTTTATTGTCTCCAACCCGATTCCGGTCAAATACGGCTTGAACAAGTCGGGCTTCGATGTCGGTGAACCGCGACTGCCGCTGGTTCCGCCCGATGAACGCACAGCGGAACAGCTGGACGAATTGCTGGACCGATACGAAATCGATATCAAAGCGCCGGCCGACTGAACAGGCCGGCGCTCTGGATTCGGGACGCTGACGAGACGGCACACCAGCCGTCCACTGCCCGTTTCCAATAAATTACTTCGGCCATCCGCCTCGAACCCAAGTATTTAGTTTTGGCCTTGTAATTGCAAGGAGTACTGAAATGGCCCTGAAAACCGTTATTTTTGTGGACGGTCAGAACTTCCGTCACAACCTGAGGGATTTCCACTTTCGTTCTGACCCGCCACATCCCAACAACCCGGAATATCGCCTCGATGAGAAGCACTTCCGGTGGCAGGAGTTTTTCCAGGATGCTCTGGCGAAATTCGATTATGTCACCGGCTGGCAGCATCAATTGGCCAGGGTTTACTGGTATTACGCGGAGAACATCACGCCATGGTCACCCAACTTGTGGCGTGCGCAGCGCATCGTCGACGACTACGGCCTGCGGATACCGGAACTCACCACCGACTTGGTCATCCAGAAGGCGCAGGACTGGTACGAGCACGAATTCCGACGTTTCCACCAACTTCGCAAGTCGGTGTTCGAAGAGATCCAGCAAAACACCAACTTCCTGGAATTTCGGTATATCGGCCAATACGTGGTCCAGCCGTTCCGGCCCTATCGCCTGGAATACGATTATGATGGCAACATAAACTTCCAGGGCACCCAGGTGGGTGAAAAAGGCGTTGACATTGGAATCGCCGTGGACATGATCTCCAAGATGGACAGCTTCGACGCCGCCATTCTGGTCTCCGGAGACAGCGATTTCTTCCCGGTGGTGAAGTTCCTGAAAGACAATCTCAAGTATGTGTATCACTTCTCCGTGGGCCGCGGCGTCGGCCATGACACACAGTACTTTTCGTCTTCACTGCGTGGCGTAGTTGACTGTTTCCAGGGTTTTGACGAGCTTGAGCTCCTTACCAATTACGTGAACGAGCACGCTGGTATACCGCCCGCGATCATGGATACGATCAACATGCGTGCTGCCGAATTGGAACGCATCCTCGACGAAGAATCGATAGACTACGACGCGCCGCGAGAGAGTGACGCGGCGATCGTGCGACGCCGCTAGACGCGGGTTTCCAAACGCACCGCTACTCGCCTTGCTGGGGATTGACCACGCGAGGCCGAAGATTATCGGCATAAACGCCGCGGTAGGATTCCGGCAAGAGGGCGGCGATCCGCTCCATCACCATGTCGGTGACCGAATTCAGCAGCGCGTCGGTGATCGGCCCCTCAATCCGAGGTGGCGTGAACGGGGTACCGATGTTGACCTGCCAGCTCGCCAGGGGCACGGGCATGTGCCAGGACGCGAATTTTTCCGAACCCGCTATACCCACGGGCAAAATCGGAGCCTGAGTCCGCAACGCCAGCCAGGCCAACCCAGTCTTGGCTCGTTGCAACCCACCCGTCGGGCTGATACTTCCCTCCGGGAACATGAGGATGGCCTTGTCCTCCTGTAACGCGCCCAAGGCATAGCGCAGGGCGCCACCTCCTCCTCGTTGCCGATCCAACGGCACGGCCCCCACCGCGTCGCAGTAAAATCGCCCGATCGGCTTTTCCCACAGCTCCTTCTTGGCGAGGAAGATTATCTGACGTGGCAACGCCACCACCAGCGTGCCCGCGTCGTTCAGGGAAAGATGGTTGCTGGCGACCAACAGCGGCCCGTAGGGAGGCATGGCTTCCTGACCGGTAACCGTCAACCGGCCGGTTACGCTCCAGATAATTTTTCCGAAACGCCTGCTGGGCTGATAAAGCCATGCCATGGTGATTAACCGCTCTATTCGGCGAGGTGGTCAGGGCGGGCGACTGACCGGATAGCCGCGACCACGACCGACACCGTCTCTTCGAAGTCCATTTCGTCTGTCCGGATCGTTACCGCATCGGCGGCTGCAATCAGAGGGGAATCCGAGCGTTCCATATCCACGTGGTCCCGCCGCAGGGTGTCCGACAAAACCTGGTTGTATGGGACCCCTGGATCCACCAGCGCAATCTGCGCGTGGCGCCGGCGCGCCCGTACTTCCGGCGCAGCATCGATATAGAGTTTCAGGTCCGCTTCCGGCAACACCACCGACCCGATATCGCGACCAGCCATAACCATGCCCCCGGATGTGGCGATGGCTCGCTGCTGTTTGACCAGTTCCACCCGGACGGCGGGCACGGCCGAAACTGCCGACACGTTTTTGTCCACCTCGGCCGTCACCAGTTCATCGCCGAGCGGCAGGCCGTCCGCGATGATGCTCGTATTGTTGTCGGAATCCAGCGCCAGTTCCATGCGGCAACCCGCAGCCAGATCGGCGACCGCGTCGAGGTCGGTCGGAGCAACACCACTACGAAGCGCCAGCCACGTTACGGCACGATACATGATCCCCGTATCCAGAAATCGCAAACCAACGTGGCGAGCCGCGGCTTTTCCCACTGAGCTTTTTCCTGAGGCCACTGGCCCATCAATCGCCACCACCAGCGCGGCGCAAGCGGTTGACACACTGACGGCCTCCATGGGCCAAATTATAGCATCGCGCCCGGGGCGAGATAACAGCAACGCGATATCGTCTGGTCATGGCGTGTTAGTGGAGTGTGTCTTCACCCACAGCCTTGCGCCGTCGGTGATGTATTCGACCGTGCCGTCTCGAGCGGTGAGGAACACCTTTTCGTTGCCCACCGCTTTGCCAAGCCGCGCCATTACGTCCTCGTGGGGGTGTCCGTAGCGGTTCTCGCTTCCGGCGGAAACAACGGCAGACTGTGGACCGACCGCGCGCAGGAACACCGAGGACGTGGATGACTGGCTTCCGTGGTGCGCCACTTTCAGCACGTCGGACCGCAGTTCCTCGCCCCGGTTTTCGACCAGGTATTCCTCGACATCCTGCTCGACATCGCCGGTCAACAGGAAAGAAATCTCGCCATACGCGACACGCATTACGACGCTCAGATTGTTGGCGTTGCCATCAATGCGCGACGGTATCCTGCCCGCCGGAGGATGCAGGACTTCCATCACGACACCCGACCCCAACTCGATGCGGTGTCCGGCCTGGACCCGAACCCTCGGATGTTCGCGCTGGGCGAGAACCGATTCCCACTGGCGAAAAAGCGCGGACCCGGAGGGACGCCGCTCCTTCCATCACTACGTCGGCGTCATAGCGGTCGAGAACACCGATCAAACCACCGGCGTGGTCACTGTCCAGATGCGTGACAACCACCGCGTCGAGACCACGATCGCCGGGGGCAAGACGCTGGCCCAGCGCGGTCAAAGTGGTCCGTGGCTCGGGACCACCATCAACCAACACCTGCCTTCCCCGCGGCGTCACCACCAGGATCGCGTCACCCTGCCCTACATCGAGCACGTACACGTGGAGCCGGCCGTCCGCCCGCGTCGCCGACATTTGACCGAACACCAATATGATCCCCAAGACGACCACCGGCGTCACGCCCGCCATGAAGCCGGCAACCCCGCTGGGACGCCACCTTGGCCCGCGCCTCCATCCCGATACGATCCGGCGCACCCGGCGCGACGACATCAGCAACGCCAACACGGCCAGGCCCGCGTACCATGCCATCGCAACCACAGGCGTTACCCAGCCGGCGGAGGCCATCACCGGAGGCATCGCCTCCGCCACCCGGATGATCCAGGCGACGGGAGCCCAGGCCAACATGCCCAACGCCGGCGCGAGCCACGGGGCTACAACTCCTGTCACAGCGGTGGCGGCGGCAGTCACCAACGCCATGGGCATTGCCGGCATGGCCAGGATTGTCGCCGGAACGCTCATTATCGGGATCTCCCCGAAATGCATGGCAATGAGCGGGACAGTGGCCAGCGTGGTTGTGGTGGAAATGACTATGGAGGCGGTCAACAACGTCAGGGCATATTGGAACCATCTCGCCGCCGACGAGCTGGAGCCGCCTGAAATCGTTGCCAGGGCGCCGGTGACCAACGCGATCACGGGCAGGCCAACGAGAACCCCGGCCATGGCCGTGAAACTGAGCTGAAACGAAAGGCTGCCCAGCAACGCCGGGTCCGCGCATACCATGACGCCAGCCGCGAGCACCAACGCGGTGAGCCCCCGCATGCCCCGGCCCGTCAGCCCCTGCACCAGGGCCAGGCTGCCCATGATCGCCGCCCGTACTACCGGCGGGTCCAGGCCGGACACGATTGCATAAGCCCATACCGTCGCCATCGCGCAAAAAACGACCAGCGGGTTCCCGCTGCCCAGCGTCGCGGAGCCGATTCCGAGCGTCAACGCCAGCACTATCCCGACGTGCAAACCCGAGATGGCCAGCAGATGGGACATCCCAGCCGTCCGGAACGAATCTTTGACCGATGGGGGTAGCTCTGAGCGGATCCCCAGGAGCAAGGCCTGCGCCAGACCGGACTCGGGAGCCGGAATGGCCCTTTGTAAGGCCGACGCCATCCCGCCACGAAAACGGTGCAGCGCGGCCGTCGCCCGGTGGCCGCCGCCGGTGGCAACCGTTTCCGTTTCCCGCGCCCACATCACCCCGGAAATACCCTGGGCTGCCAGCCATGCCGCGTAATCGAAATCTCCTATTGGCTCAGGGCGCTCCAACTTGCCGGAAACGCGGAGTGTGTCGCCGTAGCGCAAAAACGGCGGGCCGCGCCGGGCTGCCAGGTCGGGTGGCGGCAAGGCGTACACCAGCAGGTTGCTGCCAACCGGAACGCTCCCGTGTTGATCGGCTGCCTCAGCCAACACTTCCGCGCGAAAACGCACCCGGCTACCCGAAATCGCCGGCGCGTCGGATACGATCACCGTGACTTCGGTTGGGCCCGTGGGGACAATTGGCGCCGATGCATCGGCGACCGACTCGCCACGCCATGCTCCCAATACCAGGGCGGCGCCCAACACCACCGGCGCCGCCGGCAGCCCCATCACTTTCAGCCCAACCGCGAGAGCCACCGCGGCCAGGCCCAGCATCAGCAGCGGCTTTGCCGAGCCCAGAGGCGCGTCGTACCAGAGGGCAAGGCCGGCGCCGGCGATCACCGCCACAACGGCTAGCTCAGGGAATATCCGCATCGCGAGCCGTCAATATCGATCACTCGGCGCCTCTCCCGCCTACCGGAATGGGAAAGGCCCATAGCCCTGACATCGCGCTGCGTTCGCGTTCAGCGCGGGGCAACCGTGATCATTTCAGCGATGCCCCGGAATATGCCTTCGCCGATGCCGGGCACGTCGGTAATCGCCTCGGGGCTGGCGAACGGTCCTTCCTGCTCACGATGGGTAACGATCGAGTCCGCACGCACCCCGCCAATGCCCGGAAGTGTCTCAAGACACTGGGCATTCGCTGTGTTGATGTTGACCGGAACCGGGCAAGCTTCAGACGGGGCAGATTCGGGAGCCTTCGGCGCCGACGCATCTACCGACGACCCGGTGGGTGCCGCCGGCTCGCCGGCTCCCGGGATGTCGTAATGGGTGGCGTCGGAAGCGTAAGCCGCCAGGTTGATCCGGTTCAGGTCGGCGTCTTCGGTGGGTCCACCGGCCAATCGCAATACTGCGTCCAGCCGTTCACCCTGGTCTACGGTGTATACGCCTGGCCTGATCACCTCGCCGGTGACATACACAGTGATCTGCTCCGGAGGAGCCGCCGGGGACGGCGCGGGCGCAGAGGTATTGGCTTTAGGAGATCCAGTAGTATCCGCCTCAGCGCTTGCTTCCGGCACGATGATCTGGATTCCATCGGGCTCATCAACATCAGTGCCGCCGTTGAAAATCATCCACGCCGCGACGCATAACAGCGACAGAGCCACCGCACCGGACATCCCAATCGCGATCAACCTCTTCGTCCCTGACGTTGCCAAGCAGCCGCTCCTCTCGACACTGCATGCAAAAGCCGACCGCGAAGCACGTCACCTCCCTACCTTCACATCCCCGTGCGCCCCACTGCCGGCCACAGCCCGTTAAACTACGTTACGTCAAAAAAATACACGCACCTAGGTTACCAGATTTGGCTGTTTTTGTAATTTTCTTATTGTTTATCACATTGAGAACAGCTATCAACGGTTTACACACCACATCCAGTGATCCAAATGAGCTCTCGGTGACCAAGTTGTCAGAACGCGAGCTTTACCGCTCGGGCACCACGGATATTCAAGAAGAGCCCCTTCACCCATGCCGGCGTGATACATCGCCTTTGCCGGGTGTTATCCGTTCGCTGACCTGCCAGCCGCTATTCCGGCGCGCAGCGCTTCGGCCAACAGCGGCCCATACGTACCAGCAATCATAGAGGTCCCTTCGTCGGCAATCCGCCAGTCCCTGGACTGGATCTCATCCACCGACTGACGTGCCAGGCGTCTGCCGTAATCCCGGACAAACGTGCCCAGCGCGTCGGTGCCGGTGTCCGGCGCCATTTGACGGAACAAACGGAACATGGGATCGGTGCGAGCCGCATTGTACGCGTCATGGAACGTCAGGTTTTCCGGATGGTCACGCAGCAGCAACGCCACGCCAAAGTCAATCAGGCGGATCCCACCCCCCGGCAGCAGGATGGTATGAGATCTCCCGTCCGGGTCGGCAACCGTGGCATCGTTGTAGCAAACGCCGGCGGCATGCAATCGGGACAGAGCGGTTCCCAGTTCGAACCCAATGCCGTGCATCCGCTCGGCTGAAGCTTCCTCGGGTTTCAGGTCGGTCAGGAATGGCCCGGATACGAACTCCTCGGTCAGGAACCCGTCAATGCTCGACAATTGCTTCGGGCCCAATCCAAGGTCGCCGGCTATGGCGGCGATATCAGCCTCTCCGGGGCTCTGGCACGGCTTGATGACCACGTCGGCGGCTTCGCCGCGGATCTCGCCGGAGATTATTGCCACGCGGCCCCGCGTGCGGCCGTCGTACCGGATGGAGACGTCCCCAGGTTGCTCGCCATACACCAACTCGTACGACGCCGGAAACAGGCCGTACACCGAAAAACGGGCGATCCGCCGGTCCTCAACGAGCAGTCCCCACAACTCATCGCCACGATGGGCCAGGGGCCATAGGGGCCACAGTCGTTCCGGGCATCGACCGTCCCGGACCGCAGCGTCCCGCTCCGAGATATCGTCCTCGGTCATCCCGACCAGACCGGCGATGACCCGGCGGATGGACGCGATCTGATCCTCAGTGTAACGAATTTCGGGCTCCGGTCACCCTTCCGGACCCAACACGAACCCGCTCGGGTCCGCCGCTTCAGGCGCCAATGAGCGAATGCGCACCACCGCGTCCGGGTTGATGGGGCCGTAGACGTGCGGGTACATTTCACCAGACCGGGCCGGCTCTCGCACCACGGGTGACCCCTCGGCCAGTCGCTCGGTGTCCACGTCCAACACCAGCAGATCGGTCCTGCCGGCAAACAGCCGCGACGCGACGCTCAACATCTGGGCTTCGTCACCGCTGGCGTGTATGAAACCTTCCTCTGCCAGGGAAGGCGCCCGGTATTCGCCCGCAGCGATACCGGCCTCCCAGTCGGAACGGAAAGCCAGGTGATAGATAATGGAAGCCATGCGCGTCAGCCCCGGTCACCGGCAGGCGGCCCGTACCGCCCGGGAGATGGCCGAGAGACGGGGGTTGTTGGTAGCGCTGGCGCGGAACCCGTTGGTGATGTATGCCATCGCCAGTCGCAGGCCGGGATCCGCCCACCCCACGGAAGTGCCGGCGCCGCCGTGTCCAAAGGTGCCCAGACCGTCACCGGCGTTGGTACTGGCGCCCATCCGGCTGTCGTCCAAAACCAGCCCCAGCGAGCGGCGCATACGCATGCCCAATGAGAAGTCGTTGGCTTCAGACTGCAGGTGGGTGACCTCAGCCACCGTTTCGGGCTTGAGGATGCGGACGCCGTCCAGCTCGCCCCCGTTGCCCATCATGGCGTAAAACCGCGCGAGGTCGCGAGCAGTGAAGATGCCGCCGCCGGCGGGGTGTACCGCCTGGTGCACCTCCGGCCGGTTGTATGGGCGTATCATGCCCGGGCGGTCGCAGTCTTCCATGGCATGGATGCGGGAAACCCGGGGCTCGAGTTCCGGCGGCAATCCCACGTAGCCATCGTGCAAACCCAGCGGATCCAGGATCTCTTCCCGCAGAAAAACGCCGATATGTCGTCCGTCGATCCGGCGGACCAACTCGCCAATCACCCAACCGAAATTGCGCGGGTGGTAGGCCATGATCTGCCCGGCGGGATAGTCGGGGATGATGTCCTCCATGCACTCGACCACGTAGTCCCAGTCCTGCCACCGGTCCCACGACAGCTCGGGCGGCGTTTCGGGGAACCCGCCCCGGTGGGTCAGGACGTGGCGAATGGTGACGCCGTCCTTGCCGTGCTTGGCAAATTCGGGCCAGTGCTTAACCACGGCATCGTCCCAATCCAGTTGTCCGCGCTCCCAGAGGACGTGCAGGCATGCCGCCGCCAGCGGCTTGGTCGAAGAGTAGAGGATGAACATCGTGTCCGCCGCAACCGGAGTGCCGCCGGCGTCGTCGGCCAACCCGCCCCACAGGTCCACCGCCAGGCGCCCGTGCCGGTAGACGGCCAAGCCGGCCCCCGGGTGCAAACCCTGGGCGATTTGATGACGGAACAGGTTTTCCAAGTCCTGCACCGCCGCCGGGTCCATTCCTACTTCTTCCAGAACTGTGGTGGTGGTCATCAAAAATCCTCTGTAGTCGCGGTTGGAGCGGGGTGGTCCCGAGTAGAACCGAAGAATCAGCCGGCGAAAACGGTGTTCAGGCTCGCTGAAAGGTCAAAAAAGTGCTGCAGGCTCTGGTTGTACCGGAAGAACATATCCGCCCGGAGCTGGTCACCCGTGGCGTTGGTGGAAATCTCATTCAGCATATCCAGGCTGACCAGCGTCTGACCGGATCCAGCGCCGCCGTTGGCTTTGATATCCTCCAGCATGGTCTTCCAGGCGTCCCAATCCATTTCAATGAAGAAGTCCACGTTGATCAGGTCGTACTCGTTCCCGGCCCGCACCGCGCTGCATTCGAAGGCTTCAAAGGTGACCACGAACACCTCATCGCCTATCTTGATGCCCATGGAGGCGTCGACGGTGCCGATCTGGCGATAGGCGGGGTCCTCGTTTACCAACCGTCGCAGTTCCTCAAACCAGGCGAGCGACGGGAATACTATCGGTTCAGCAGTCATTCAGACGTTGCCTCCGGGAGAGGGGCACACCGGTCACGGAAATGCGAAACCGGCGATCAATCTATTCGCGGAAGTACGGGTCTCCCGTCTTTTCTGCGGATGAAAACGGGGCCATTTTGCGCAGGTAGTGGTCCGGCTCAGTTGTCGACGGCGCTTTACCCAGTGCATCGTCAACCATTTTATAGTACCGGGGGTCGAGGTCCCGGTAGGTATCGGCTTCAGTCCTACCGCGCGAGAAGGAAGACATGATGCGTTCCATCCCGTAGTCTCCACAGTGTTCACAGTTGACGTCGGTCGCCGCCGAGGCCACCTTGAAAAAGATACTGCTCACCTGGGCGCAGGACTGGCAGCGATACTCATAGATCGGCATGTGTGGACCACCTCAAGGGCAGCGGGCAGAGTCGCCCGGCGGCGGGCAAACCCATGATCCCAACGAAATCCCGCAAGCGATGGTATAGGAACGTGCCGGCGGTGTCAAAACGGCGAAGTTAGGGGGCATTCCCGTCGAACCCGGCGCTGTGGCGCTTGATATCGATAACGGGCGAGCCGTCCTGCGCGTCGAGGCCCACTACCGTGATGATCGCTCCTCCGCCCTCGTCAACTTCGCTGATATCCTGGATCTGGGCAATGGTGGCGGCGATGAAGTTCGGGCGGTACTGGCTCCTGGTGCTGAAAACGCCCCGAATCGGGTTCGCCGGGTTATGACCGGGATGCAGGCGCAACTCATAGCCAGTCGCGGCCGCCCGGTGCAGCACGAACAGCGTCAAGATTTGATCACCCGTCTCGAGGCCCAGCAACCCATCAGCGAATTCCGGCAGCACCACGATCTCGGATAGGTGCTCACGCATCTCGCTGGAGGGTGCGTAGGTGGTGAACCGGCTGCGCACGAACCCTATCGGCGTGACCTCGAAAACGCTGGCGTCAGATCCCATGGAAAGCGGCGGAGATGCGTCAGTTGGCCGCAGCGGCCGCGGCGCCGACCTCGGCAGACAGCGATGCCAACCAGTTGACGACCGCCTCGCCGGCCGCCGGCATCATGTTGGTCAGGGAATGGTTCCCACCCTCCAGCACCAGGTACTCGGCCCGGGGGCTGTTCACGGCGGCGGTCACCATGTCCTGAGGGACGTCCAGCAGCCGGGTGTGCGTCTCCTGCGAACCCGATAGCACGAAGAGCGGCGCCCTGATCTTCGGGGCGTGCATCACCACGTTGTAGCGTTCCGCCGGTCCATGCTTGTCGATGTATGCCATGGCTGAGAACATTTCCTTGATCGGAAAGTCCACGGAGAACAGGTCCAATGCCCGCCCATCTGCCTCCATGCGATCCGCGGTCTCCAGGTTGGCGCGAAATTCATCGGCGTCCGGGGACTCCAGGTAGTAGGAGCAGGACAGCCGAACCGGCGATATGGGCACCACCGCGGCCACGCGCGGATCATTCTCCACCGCCCCGTAATATGTAACCTTAACTGCGCCCATGCTCTGGCCCAGAATGGCGATCCGCCGGTATCCCTGCGCCTCCAGGTAATCGAGACCAGCCCGGAGGTCCTGCCGCCCGTTGTCCAGGATCTCGTAGGCATTGCCCTCGGCCA
Organism: SAR202 cluster bacterium bin87; assembly: GCA_002238825.1. GTDB lineage: Bacteria > Chloroflexota > Dehalococcoidia > Lucifugimonadales > UBA3495 > Bin87. The sequence goes on from MPNC01000002.1 coordinate 293,700, forward strand.
CGCCGGTTTGACGGTCCACCCAAACGGTGTCGTGTCCCCGGGTGTTCAGGGCCAACGTAGCGTACCCCGCGTTCCGCAGGTCGTTGGCCATGTTGGCCGTCGCCGGGGTGTAGAAGTTGCGGCCCGACCCATGAATTACCATGGCGGCGTCAATGGGCCCGGCAGGAACCGCGCCAGGCTCCGGGACGAAAAACGCTCCATCCAACTCCATGCCGTCCGCGGCAGTGATCCGGATCAGGTCAACCAGCATGTCAGTTTCCTCCTGGATGTGCCGGCCGGTTCAGGACGGCGTTGTCCAATACTGCGCACAGTTTACACGTAATCGGAGCACGGTTCATCCCAGCCACTCGACGGCAAAGAGAAGGGCAGCCGCTATGGCTGCCCTTATCAAATCCACTTGCCGCCTGGCGTTACCTCAGCTGCAACAGGAACTCGACCAATGCCTCCACGTCCTCGTCGGACAGCACGATGCCAGCCATGGTGGCGCTCATCAAACCTTCCTGATAGTCCTGGGAAAGCCCGTCGGCAGACCCCGCAGTGTACGCATCGGGCTCCAATATGGACTCGCGTATGTACTCTTCCGCCGAGTAACCTGAAATGCGGTTCCCCGCGACCGATGCTATCCCGTCGAGCGGTGGTCCCAGCACGCCCTGGGCTACCCCCTGGATCGTGTGGCACGACGCGCACGCTGCAGTGCCGACGAACAACGTCTGCCCCGGGGATGCGCCCGCCGCGGCGCCGCCTGCCGGTGCGGCTGGGGCCAGGTCAGCGGGATTCGCCGGTGGAGGCAATTCGTCGGGCAACGGGCGCTCTATCACCGCATGCGCATCTTCTACATGATGCTCGAAGGGTTCTATTCGAGGCTCTGAGAAAGCGCGCGGCGTTGGCCGGAACACGCCGAACAACAGCACCAGGGATAGAGCCACTATCAGTCCCAGGACAAGACCGGCGACAAATATCTGCCAAAGCAGCGGATTCTCGAACTTCAGGTGCATGAAGAATGCGACCACGCAGAAGAACTTGATCACCGACAGGATTACCAATGGGGCTATGACGACGCCGCTACCCTGCAATCCCTCAGGGACAATGATCAGGAATTCGACAAGCGTGATGATGCCCAGGAAAATCGCCAGCAGGCTGTACTGTTTCAGCCCACCATGCACGCCCTCCGGCACGCGTCCGAAGAAAAACTGCGATATGCCGGCATCTTCATGGGCCGCGTGTTCATCGTGAGCCGCGTGCTCCTGCTGGGCCAAGACAGCCTCCTGACCGGGGTTGGTGCTCATCTGGTGGTTGCCTCCTCGAAACCTAACTGATCAGTCCGGTGACCCAGTTCCATCCCTGCACCGCGGCGTGGCCCGCTTCCGGAGGCCCGTCAAATCCGCCGATCAGGTAGAGCAGCGTGAAAATCACGATCCAGACGATGTCGACGAAGTGCCAGTACAGGCCGGCGATGTCCACGTCCAGATCCGAGGGCCGCCCGGCCGGGTTGCGCGCCGCCATGATGGCCAGGCACGCCAGCCAGAACAGACCCAGGGTAACGTGGGCGCCGTGGAACCCGGTCAGCGTGAAGAATGTGCTGCTGAACAGGTTCGTTTCGTAGCGCAGTCCTTCCACCCTGAAGAGGTTGAATTCGTAGACCTGGAACCCGATGAACGTGCCGCCCAGAATAATTGTCAGCACCAGCCACTGGATCAGGCGTTTCTGGTTCCCGCTGCGCGCCGCGGCAACGCCCATCACCATGGTGAACGAACTCATCAGGAGCACGAAGGTGCTGACAGTGGTGATCGGGACGTCGATGATGTCCCTGGGGTACGGGCCGACGATGCTCTGGCCCCGGTACACCATGTAGGTGGCGATCAGCGAGCCGAAGAAGAGGCAGTCCGAACCGAGAAACACCCACATGAGGAGTTTCCGGTGATTTATGCCGGTTGTGGTCTCTTCCTCGTGCGCCGGCGGATGCGCCGGCGGAGCGTGGGTGGTGTCTGCGTGAGCCAACGCGCTACTCCTGCCTGGTATTGATCTGAGTAAGCCGGATGCGTTTGGAGACGCCTAGTGGTGGCCGCCGGCCGCTTCGTGGTGTTCTTCCGCGGGGGGTTCCAGGGACCATCCGATGACGCCAAGGATCGTGATGATGCCGCCAACGAAGCTGATCGGGAACCGGATGTAGTCCCAACCCACGTCGATCAGCAGACCGCCCGCAATCCACACCACACCAAAGGATGTGATCAGAGGCCAATAGGACGGGCTTGGCAAGTGGATGGTGGTGGGATCAACATGCGGTTCGGCCGGCACGGTCTCGCCGCGGGCCGCAGCCTCACGCTTGGTGATCCAGTAGGCGTCCTGGCCACGCACCACCGGCACCTCCGCGAAGTTGTACACCGGCGGCGGTGACGAGATGCTCCACTCCAGGGTAGGAGCGTCCCACGGATCGTGGCCGGCTTCTTCGCCCTTCTTGATGCTGCGGAAGAAGTTGTGGATAAAGATCAGCAGCGAAATCACGATGACAAAGTAGCCGATGGTCGCCAGCAGGTTCATCCCTTCCCAGCCGAAGCCCTCGGCATAGGTGTAGATGCGGCGCGGCATCCCGTTCAGCCCGGCATAGTGCATGGGGAAGAAGGTCAGGTTCATGCCGATGAACATCAGCCAGAAGTGGATCTTGCCCAGCAGTTCGTTGTACATCTTGCCGGTAATCTTCGGGTACCAGTAGTAGATGCCTGCGAAGATGCCGAAAATAGCGCCACCGAACAGCACGTAGTGGATGTGGGCAACGATGTAGTAGGTGTCCTGCTGTTGGAAGTCCGACGGGGAAACGGCATGGGACACGCCCGACAGCCCACCCACGATGAACAGCGACACGAACCCAATCGCCATCAGCATGGGCGTCCTCAGGTCGATGGAGCCCTTCCACATTGTGCCGATCCAGTTGAATATCTTCACGCCCGTGGGCACCGCGATCAGCATCGTGGTGATGGTGAACACCGAGTTGGCGATCGGCCCCAGTCCGACGGTAAACATGTGGTGGCTCCACACCGCCCAACTCATGATGGCGATGACAATGCCGGAGAACACGATCACAGGGTAGCCGAACAACGGCTTGCGGCTGAAGGTCGGAATGATTTCGGAGACTACGCCCATGGCCGGCAGGATGAGGATGTACACCTCGGGATGGCCGAACAGCCAGAACAGGTGCTGCCAGAGGATCGGGTCGCCGCCGGCGGCGGTATTGAAGAAGTTGGCGCCAAACTGCCGATCAGCGGTCAACTCGATCAGTGCCACGGTGATGATGGGGAAGGCAAGGACCAGCAGAATGCTGGTCACCAGCGTCATCCACACGAACACGGGCATGCGCATCAGGGACATCCCCGGCGCCCGCATGTTGATGATTGTCACCACGAAGTTGAAGCCGGCAGCCAACGACGCCACGCCGAGCACCTGCAGGCTCAATGCCCAGAAGTCCAGTCCCTTGCCGACGCTAAAGGGCGCAGCGGTCAGGTTGGCGTAGGAGAACCAGCCGGCGTCGGGGACCTGTCCGATCAGGAAGCCGGCGTGCATCAGCAGTGCCCCGAACAGGAAAGTCCAGTAGGAGAAGGCGTTCAGACGAGGGAAAGCCACGTCACGGGCGCCAATCATCAACGGTATCAGGAAATTGAAGAACGTCGCACCGAACGGCATGATCACCATGAAGATCATGGTGGTGCCGTGCATGGTGAACATGGCGTTGAACCAGTCCGCCGATACCAGCGAATTGTCGGACGTGATCAACTGCAAACGCATGATGCCGGCTTCGATCCCGCCCACTATGAAGAAGAAGAACGCGGAAATGCCGTACAGCGCGCCTATTCGTTTGTGGTCGACGGTGGTTAGCCAACTCCACAAGCCGGTATAGGTGCTGGGGCGAGGTATGACGCCGGTTATGGTTACCATGGCTCAGTTCCTCCGCTTCGGCTCGGTCAACAACTGCTTGGTCGATGCGTTAGCGGCGATGGATTGCGGTCTACAGGGATATGATAGCGCGGATTCGGCGGGCTACAACTCGGGGCGGCAGATGTCTGCGTCTATCTGCGATCCCTGAGCCAAGAGATACGCGGCCAGGTCTCCCAGCTGTGCTTCCGTAAGGTTGGCCCGATGGTCGGTGCGGGTCTGGTAAATTGCAGCCAATTCCGACATGCGATTTCCGGGCTTGATGCTGTCCGGGTTGCGAACCCAATCTCGTAGGTTCTCCAGGTTGAGCTCAACCAAACCCGCGCCCAACGTTTTGCGACAGCTCAGATCGGTCAGGTTCGGCGCGGCAAATGCCGTCGGAGGCTCGTTGCCGGTGCGGACATCTTCGAGCCGTTCCTCGGGGCGCTTGGCGAGCCACTGGGTGTACTCAATGAATGTTTGCATCCGGGCGTGCTGCACACCCTCACCGGTATCCGGATTCACCGTATCAGACGCTCCGACGGTGTGACAGGTCACGCACTGCCCGTCGCCCAGGAACACCAACTGCCCCCGGGTCTCCTGTGCAGTCAGTTGCGCGGGCTCCGCGAAACCGGCAACCCAAGCTTTGTACTCCGCATCTTCCATGACGTGGACGCGGAACTTCATCTGGGCGTGGGCGGTGCCGCAGAACTCGGCGCATTGACCGTAGTACATTCCGGTTTCTTCGGCCAGGAACCACATCGAATTGGTCTTGGTCGGAACGACGTCCTGCTTGCCGGCGAGTTTGGGGATCCAGAAGCTGTGGATCACATCGTCGCTCTTGAGGTCCATGATTATGGGCGTGTTTACAGGAACGCGCATCTCGTTGGCCGTGGTGACCAGCTTGGTCGCCTCGTCTCCGGGAAGCGGGTCCTCATAGCGGAACTCCCACCACCATTGGTGGCCCACCGCCTCCACGCGCACGGGCTCTTTTCCCTCGGCCCGCGCCAGCGCGATCGCCTCGCCCGGCTCGAGCTTGAACAGCACTATCACCGACCAGACGCCCAATCCGAGGATGAGAATGGTCGGCACGATGGTCCAGGCGATCTCCAGCGGGGTGTGGCCGTGGGTCTGCGGAGGCAGCGGGTCGCCCGGCTTGCGCCGGAAACGGATGGCGGCGTAGAGCAGCGCCCCTTCGACCAGGACGAAAACGATCACCATGGTCCACAGCAGCACGTTGAAAAGCAGCAACTGCTCGCGGGCGACCGGCCCACCGACACCGTCCAGGGTCCATGGCGTGGAGCTCAGAATGGACTGGTGCGCCTCGGCGTCACAGCCCAGGGCAGCAAGTATGAGGACGCCGCCCAGCAGGGCCAGCGTTACCAGAGAACGCCGTCCCAAACGGCGGGATGAAGTATCGGAAACAGGGCTCACTGGAATATCACTTACTGCTCTGGGCGCGGGTACGGCGCGGCGCTGGTTCGGTGACTCTTCCTCTGCAAAGGGCAACTGCCCCATCGTGAACCCCCGGATACTGCGGCAGCGGCCAGCCACAGTATGTGCAAAATTTCACTAGCGGCGGTTACCATAGCATACGCGTTTATGGCTGTCAATTTGAACCGCTGGTCCCGGACGGAGCCGCGATGGAACCCCGCTACGCCACGCCCGTGACGCTGTCAACCATGACGGCGACAAATAGCAGGGCGAGGTAGGCCAGCGAATACAGGTAGGTCGCCTTCGCCCGGCCCCGGTCGTCACGGCGCCAGAGCCTCCAGGCGAGCCAGATGAACGGCGCGCCCAACGCTGCCGCCGACGCCGCGTAGATGAGGCCCACCTGCGGCAGCAACCCGAACATCAGGGTCAGTCCGGTCAGCGCGATGGAGTAGAGGAAGATATGCAACGATGTCTGGCGGCGCGACGACACCACCGGCAGCATGGGTACACCCGCTCGCTCGTAGTCGGTCTGTATCAGGAGGGACAACGCCCAGAAATGGGGCGGCGTCCAGAAAAAGACGATGGCGAACAGGTACACGGCCGGCAGGTCCAGCCCTCCGGTCACTGCCGCCCACCCCACCATGGGCGGGATTGCTCCGGCCGCTCCGCCGATGACGATGTTGTTCGGTGTCGTGCGTTTCAGCCACAGCGTGTAGATGAACACGTAGAACAGGGTGGCGCACAAGGTCAATACTGCCGCCAGCAAATTGACCTGCGTGGCCAGCAACGCAAAAGCCGCAACGTTCAGGGCGACCCCGAACGCCAGGGCATAACGGGGTGCGACCCGCAGGCCCGCCACCGGCCGTCCCTGGGTTCGGCGCATATCCCGGTCGATGTCCCGGTCCAGGAAATGGTTGACCGCGTTGGCTCCACCGGACGCCAGCGCGCCGCCGGCCCAGACCAGGCCCAGCAGCATAAGGGAAGGCACTCCCTGCTCCGCCAGGAACATCCCGCCGGCTGCGGTTACCAGCAACAGCGAGATGATCTTGGGCTTGGTCAGCGCGAGGAAATCACGCGCAATGGCCATGACCGACGTGTGCCCGGGCGTCGGGGCCGCCAACACCGAAGCGTCCGGCTCAGCCGCCTCTCCCTCCGGCCGGAAACCGGGTGCGCTACTGGCCATCTTGCACCGCGCGCTGAGGCGTCCCAGTTGCGCCGCGGGTGGTGCGGACGTCCAGGTACGCAACAATCGCCATGCCCGCCGCTGCCGTCCATACCGCCGTGGCGGCGGTCAGATGAAGGGCGCGCCAATGGGCCTGAAAGTCCAGCCAGATGGTCGCCGCTCCGACCACGATCTGCACGACAAATGTCGCAACGGTCACAATTGACAGCCACCTCAGGGTCGTTCCGCGCTGCGTCGGACCGTTCCAGCATCGCCAGGCCGCGTAGAGCAGCAGCGCGCCGAGAACCAGCACGACGTACCGATGGAACATATGCACCGCCGTGAGGTGGTTCATCGGGAAAGCCTGCCCCTGGCACAGTGGCCACGTCACGCACGCGCCAGTGGCCCCCATGGCCGTCACCAGCGCGCCGCTCACGATCACCGCGTAGACGCTCAACGCGCCAACGATTGCCCAACGGTGGTAGCTATCGCTGGAGGATTGGGTCGCATGGCGAAGGATGGGCGTGCGATACGACGCCACCATGATGAACACGCACGTCGCCAGCAGCGCCTCCGCCGTGGCCAGGTGAAGCGCGACGATGCCGCCCGGTAGGTGGGTCAACACGGTGACCCCACCCAACAAACCTTGTACGATCAGCAACGGAACCGAAATCGCCGCGGGAACCCAGACCCACCGGTCAGACCGGTATCGTGCCAGCGCAATCCCCGCCGTGACCAGGATCAGCGGCCCCACGATCACCGAAGCCACGAACCTGTGGGTGTATTCGATGATCGCGGTATATTCCAGCGGCGGCAGGACTTTTCCGTAACACAGCGGCCAGTCGGGACACCCCAGGCCGGAGCCGGTAACCCTCACCACTCCGCCGATGATGACCAACACAAACACCGAGACTACGGTTGCCGTGGCCAATCCCTGCAACCAGGTCGGGCCGCGCCGGCGATCAGTGTCCGATGTTGTGTTGATTCTTATGGAAGCCATTGGTAGGCGCGATGAACTCCGGAGGGCAGGACGACCGGTCCGGGTTTCAACCGCGATATTAATGATAAAGCACGACCGATGGATTTGCTACAATCGCTACCGCCCGGCGCCTTCGTTCCAGTCCACACGTTGGGCCGCGCCGGGAACCGACCGCGGGGCAGATTCCTGGGCAACTCGAAACACGCCGTTCCACCGTTTGCCGTGGCGATAACGCTGGCTGCGTTGCTGGCCGGCATGGTTGCATGCGGACCGGATCAGTCGACCGCCGGTGGCGGCCATGGCGACGGCGACTCGCTGTTTCCCCGGCTGCCCCGGGTGACCGGACACATCGACCGCGTGGACGTTGACTCCGACAATCCGCGAAACTTCCGGGCGCTGTACCTCACCGATGGTGATGGACGCGGGTGGATCTTTCATTCCGAGGGTTGGGTCGGCGTTTCCACTGGGCACCTGAAAGACCACCAGATTCACGGGACGCCAGTGACCGTCTGGTATGAAGAGCGGTCTGGCGCAATCCAGTTGGCCCGGTTCGTGGCCGACTGACGCCAGAACCGGCGATCAAGCAGCGCGGCGTCGCGTCTCCCGCACGAAGAGCACCACGCCGATCCCCGCGGCCGCGAACAATATGGCGTCCACCCACAGCGCCCAGGGGAAACCCCACAGGTCCGCGATGGCTCCGAACACCATCGCCCCAGCCACGGTGCCGATCCCGGCGAAACTGCGGAAGATGCCCAACGTCACTCCCTCCATTCCAGGGGGAGCAATGTCCGCGTAGAACACCGTTCCCGCCGGGCTGCCCAGTCCTTCGCCCATGCCCATCAGGACGCCGGACAACAACAGTTGCCACAGGCTGTCCGCCCAGACGAACGCGGCGATGCCCGCACACATCAGCACAACCGAAGGAATTATGGGCGACTTTCTGCCAAAGCGGTCGGAGAGGTAACCCGACGTCACCGTCGTAAAGAACTGCGGCAGGTGGGTTACGCTCAACCACCATCCGAGTTGCTGCGGCCCAAATCCCTTAACCTTTCCAAACAGCGGCATCACGCTGAACCGGGCCCCCTGCCGGTTCGCGACAATCATGATGGCAAACAACCCGACGAAGATGAACGCCGGACTCCGCACCAGGTTCCAGAACGATCCTCGGCCGGTGGCGCGTGGCTGGCCGCCCTGTGGCCGCGAATCGGCTCGAGCAGGTTGCTGAGCCTGGACCTCACGCCATCTCGATTCCGGAAGCGCAAACAATATCAGGGCGAATGACAGCGCCATCAACACCGCCTGAGCAACCAGCGGTATGCGAAGTCCAAACGCTGATCCCAGGTAGCCCCCCACCAGCGGCCCCAATATCTGGCCGGACAGGATGCTCAACTCCTGCGTGCTGAGGATGCGTCCCCGCGTCGCGGGATCCGACTCGTCTCTCAGGTACACCGTTATCACGGTGGAGAAGGCATTGGACCCCAGACCGGAGACAAACCGCCAACCCGTGAGCCACCAGAAATGGAAGGACATCGACACCATCGTCGCGCCGAACAGGTTCACCGCGGCTCCCAGGGCGAGGATCGGTTTGCGCCCGTATCGTTGCGACAGGTAACCGGCCGGGACGCCGGTGAACAGCCGTCCCGCCCCGAACAAACCGATGGCGATGCCAACCTGCGTCGCGTTGACGTGATATTCCTGCTGCGTGAACAGGGGCAGCACCGGGCCTATCGTGCCCATGCCAAAGCTGTTCAGGGCACCGCAAACGCTCACAATGACGATGCTGCGGTACCGGCCGCGAAGCGCGGAAACGATGTCACGCATCACCGCGTGGACCGGAAGCCGGCGACGCCAGCGAAATTGACATTCATCGCGCTCACGCCGGTGGCGCGCGCCGATGGCGTCATCGGATGCACGGGACCAAGGTGTTGCCTGGGCTTCGCATAATTTCCTGGACACTGGCGCCGTTTGGATCCCCGGCAATCATAGGCTTGAGGTTTGTGGGCGTCAACGAGATCGCGCAACGCTGAACCTGCCGACGCCGTGATCGCGCCAAGGTTGCCCGCTTGCCCCGTGTTGCCCTAAACTTGCGCCTAATTGAAGGCTCTTCGCATCTACCCTCTACACAGGAGGCTCAAATATGCCCCTGCCGACTCCTTTGCAAGGCATTCGCGTGGTCGACTTCACCTGGGTGCGCGCCGGACCCTGGGCAGCCCGCTGGATGGGCACCCTGGGCGCCGAGGTCATCAAGGTGGAATGGCCCCTGAACCTGGACACGCTCCGCCAGAACCGGTTCACCGTGCCGCCCGGCGTCGAGCCCGGGCCAAACTCCACCGGACAGTTCGCCGACACCAACGCCAACAAGCGCGGGATCAGCGTCAACACCCGGACCGACGAAGGGCTTGATCTGGTCAAGCGCCTGATTTCGGTCTCCGATATCGTCATCGAGAACTTCAGCAGCCGCATCATGCAGCGCTGGGGTCTGGGTTACGAGCAACTCAGGAAGATCCGGCCCGATATCATCTATGTGTCCATGGCCGGCTTCGGTCACACCGGTCGCCACCACTGGTACGGGACCATGGGTCCCGCGGCGCAGGCGCTGAGCGGTCTGACCCACCTTTCGGGCCTGCCCGGGCAGCCACCCGCCGGCTGGGGCTGGTCCTACCTGGACGACACCGGCGGAATGTACGGCGCGATCTCGGCGTTGACCGCGCTGCGGCATCGTTCCGCCACCGGCCAGGGCCAGCACGTCGACCTTTCGCAGATGATCACCGGGATCACGCTGACGGGCCCGGCTTTCCTGGACAAGACGGTCAACGGCCGCAAGGCCCGCCGTGAGGGGTTCCCGCCGGGTAACCGGACCGTGTGGCCCGGCGCCGAGGTGGTCAACAACTACCGCGGCCCCATCGCCGCGCCTCACAACGCCTACCGCACCGCGCCCGGCGGCTACAACGACTGGGCAACCATCGCCTGCCTGTCCGATGACGAATGGCACAACCTGGTCAAGCTCATGGGCAGTCCCGCCTGGGCAGACGACCGCTTCGACACCATCGAAGGCCGGCTCGAGCACCAGGAGGAGATGGACGAGCACATCGAAGCGTGGACCCAGAAGATGGGCAAGTACGAACTCACCGAGAAGTGCCAAGCCACCGGCGTCCGCGCCATGGCGGTGCAGAGCAGCCAGGATCGGGTCGAAAACGACCCACAACTGCGGCACCGGGACATGTATGTTCCCATGGACCACCCCATGCTCGGCCCGTGGAAGTTCCAGAACGCTCCGTTCAAGATGTCCAAGTCGCCGGCTCGCATGTCCAGCCCGCCGCCAATGATTGGGCAGCACAACCGGGACGTACTCGAAGACCTGCTCGGCGTGGATCACCAGGACCTGCTGGACGGCTACGAAAACGGCGTCTTCTGGCCCAGTACTATGGACCGGTACCCCTACATCGAGGAGGCCCTGCGATGACTTCCGCCAACGGCAACCAACAAGACGGGGGCGATATCGGTGGGGCCTTCCCCGCCGACCTGAGCCTGCCCGGAGCCCTGGACGGCCTGCGAGTGCTGGAGATCTGCGACGAAAGGGGCCAGTTCTGCGGCAAGCTGATGGCCGACAACGGCGCCGACCTCGTCAAGATCGAACCGCCCGGCGGCGAGGCCTGCCGCAGCTTCGGGCCTTTCCTTGACGATGTCCCCCACCGCGAGCGCAGCCTGTCCTTCTGGCACTACAACACGTCCAAGCGGGGCATCACCCTGAACCTGGAGACAAAGCAGGGACAGGACATCCTGAAGCAACTCGCGGCCTCGGCCGACATCGTGCTGGAGAGTCGCAAGCCCGGTTACCTGGAATCGCTGGGATTGGGCTACGACGCATTGTCTGCCGATAACCCCGGCCTCATCATGTGCTCGCTCACACCCTACGGCCAGACCGGCCCCTGGCGGGACTACATCAGCAGCGATATCACCCAGATGGCCGGCGGCGGTCAGATGGCGTCGTCAGGTTACGACGAAATCGACGTTCCCGGGGCGCCGCCCATCGCTCCGGGTGGGGGCAACTCCTGGCACATTGGCGCCCATTACGCTTACATCGGCCTGATGGGAGCGCTGTATTACCGCTTCCTCACCGGCGAGGGGCAGTACATCGATGCCTCCATCCACGAGGCTTGCGCCCTCACCACCGAGGGCGCCATCGCCATCTACCTATCCACCGGTGACGTGGTGCAGCGCCACACCGGACGCCATGCCGCGCCCGACATGTCCCCAGCCATCCAGTTCCCCACCGGCGATGGCGGTTGGCTCAACACGACGCGCTCTGGCACCAACCTGACGCCGCAACGGCTCAAGCTGCTGGCAGATTGGTTCGACCAGTCGGGCATGGCTGAAGACCTGACCGACGAGCGTTACCAGGACCCCGAGGTCATTGCAGCGGAGAACGACCACATCGTCTCCGTGATGAAGAACTTCTTCATGAACTCCACGCTGATGGACTCCTTCCACGGCGGTCAGCAGCGTGACTTCCCGTGGGGCGCCATCCGCAGCATGGATGAACTCGTTGGCGACGAGCATCTCACGGACCGCGATTTCTTCAAGGAAGTGGAGCACCCCGAGCTGGGCCGCAGCTTCACCTACCCCGGGCCCGCAATGCTCTACAACGGTTCGCCGTGGCGCATCAGCCGCCGCGCTCCTCTAATCGGCGAGCACAACTCGGAGATCCTCCAAGGCGAACTCGGCCTCAACAACTCGCAGCTACTGCTGCTGGCAGAGGGCGGGGTGATCTAGTGGACGACCCCCGCCATGTCCCGCTGTACTCGATCCCGGAGTGCGCTCGGTATCTGGGTTTGTCCTCTGGAACGGTACGGAATTGGGTGACCGGCGATCATGGAGCAGGCGGGCCATTGATCCAACCCGCCGGCTCGGAGCCGAGGGCACTATCCTTCATAAATTTGGTGGAACTGCATGTGATGGCGGCATTGCGTCGCCATCACCGTGTCCCAATGCAGCGAATCCGAGTCGCGATTCAATACCTCGAGCGCCAACTTCGTTTGGAACACCCTTTGGCGCGCCGTGAATTATTGACTGATGGATTTAGCGTGTTCATTGAACACTTGGACCGTTTGCTCAATCTGTCGGCTCGCGGACAGCTTGAGATGCGCGAAATCGTGTATGCGTACTTGCAGCGGGTTGAGCATGATGACGAATTGGGGCTGGCTGCGCGACTGTTTCCTTTCACCAGAGGCGACCGTCATCAATCGCCAACCTTGATAGTTATCGACCCATCGATTTCGTTTGGTCGGCCAGTCGTAATGGGATCAGGCGTGCGCGCGGACGTGATTGTCAATTTCTTCAATACCGGGGAAACCATCGCTGACTTAGCGGACGAATACCAATTGCACCCGTTCCAGATTGAAGAGGCTGTACGCTACGCCTTGGCCGCCTGACATCGTTTTCTTTTCGGACGAAGACCTCGGTACCCGGGTTTTCCCAAACACTCTGCGTGGCGGGGGAGTGTGCGTCGAGACCTTGCTGGGCAACTTCTCTAGCGGAACGCCCGACGCGGAATGGATCCCGCAAGTCTCGCGCCGCGAATGGGTAGTACTTACCCATGATCAACGCATCCGATACAACCGGTTGGAGAGGGACACCGTGATGAATTGTGGGTCACGTATGATAGTGATCTGCAGCGGCAACACCAGGGCTGAAATGGCCGAGATATTTTTGACATCGCGACGTAGGGTTCTCGCTTTTTTGCATCAAAACGAAGCTCCATTCATCGCCCGCTTGTATCAAAACCGCATTGAGATGTGGTTGAGCCACGAGAACTGGGCCCCGTGATTTGACATCGCGACGTAGGGTTCTCGCTTTTTTGCATCAAAACGAAGCTCCATTCATCGCCCGCTTGTATCAAAACCGCATTGAGATGTGGTTGAGCCACGAGAACTGGACCCCGTGACGAGACCTGCACCGTCGTGGCTTCGGTCGTCTACCCTACAAACAGATCCTCCGGCAGAAACGCTGAAACCACGAAGTTGGGTACGTCCACCACGTTGCTCACCTTCAGGTCCACGGCGACGCTGCAGATGACGTAGGCCTGGTTGCGGGAGAACCCGCGTTCCTGCAGCAGGTCGATCATGTTCAGGATCGCGTTGCGACAGGCCAGCGTCAGGTTCTCGCCCTCGTTCACCCCGTCGTCACGCACGGGCATGCCCATGGTGGCGACGAACCGGCGCGGCGCCGCCCACTCCGGCGCGATGTAGTAGTCTTCCCGACTGAACCGTGGCCAGCGGATGTTGTGCCGCTCGGCCTCGCCCTTCAGCACTCGGAACCGGACCGTGCAGGTCGCCCCCATTTCCACGGCGGTGACGCACACCTCGCCGTCGCCCTGGGCAAAGTGACCGTCCCCGGTGGAGAACAACGCTCCATCCACCGCCACCGGCAGCAGCAGTTTTGATCCGGTGGAAAGCTGTTTCACGTCGAAGTTGCCCCCGTTCTCCCGGGGCGGCAGCGTGCGGATCCCATGAGTCGCGCCGGCGCCACTGATCGGAACTGAGCCAGACACGTCCGGCGGCAAGGCAACTCCACCGCGCTCGGCCAACTCAGCCTCGCGTCGCGTCCACTCTTCCAGCTGGGCATGGGATGGCGCCACGCCGGATACGCCCATGAACGACGCGCCGGGTACCCGTACACCCGGTATCTGATCTGATGTGGCGTAGCCGTCCGCAATGTTCCAATGCACCATGAACGGATCGGTGAACACGTCCCGCAGGAAGCCGAAGCCGGGGAAGATCACGCTGAAAGCGTAGGGCTGAGGCTGGATGTCCACGAACTCCACTTCCAGCAGGTCGCCGGGCTCGGCACCCTTCACGGCCACCGGTCCGGTGAGCGGGTGTATCACCCCGGCATCCATGCCTCCGAAATCCGCTTCGGTTACGCCGGGCCGCATCTGGCCGTCGAAAGCGTCCCTGGTCTCTATCACCACCTCCTCGCCCTCGTCGACCTCGACGACGGGAGAGATGTCCGGATGCCACCGGTTGTGACCCGTGTTAGACTCCTCGCGCAGCGGCCTGCTGCGGTCGATAGTGATGCTTTGCATGGAAATTTCCCTCCCCGGCCGCGCGCTGTGCCCGCAGCCGCCTGCCGGGATGCTATCGGCAGCCCCCTGGGGAGTCAAGAAACAACAACGAGAGGAGGAGCCGCCATGTCCTCGTCCAATGGGAACCCTGACACCATCGCCGCGAACCTGGCCGCCGTCGAGGCCCACTTCCACTCCGAGGCCACCAATGAGGTGGAAGCCGCCCTCGATCTCTACACCGACGACGTGGTATGGGAAGCGCCGGCACGTGGCCTGCGCTTCGAGGGCAAGCGCGCCGTCGCCGACAACTACACGCAAATGTTCGCCAAAATGGAGGACGTAGAGTTCGAGAACCTGCAGCGCTTCGCCACCGAGGACCGGGTGGTGGATGACAGCGTGGTTCGCTTCCGTCTCACCGGCGAGGGTTACCTGCCCCTGACACCCGGCACGCAGGTGGAGATGCGCCTCGTCCACATCTTCGAGATGCGCGACGGCCTCATCAGCAAGGAGATCGGCTACGAGATGTGGAGCCCAGCGAGTTAGACTGGTCTTCCACCTCTCCGAGGCCGTTGCCGGAGCAAAGTACGGAAATGAGGCTCACCTACTTCGGGCACTGCGCCTTCCGCTGGGAAACGCCGGGCGGCGTCACGGCGGTGGCGGATCCGTACCGCAACCAGGCCGACCGTTACTGGTTCACCCGGATGTTCCCCGACATCCGTTGCGACCTTGGCCTCATCACCCACGCCCACTTCGACCACGACGCCGTGGAACGCCTGCCGGAAACCGCCTCAATCCTGAGAACGCCCGGCGAGTTCGCCACGGGCGATCTGCAGATTCGCGGCGTGCAGGATTTGCACTCCGGAGCGTCCCGACTGCGCGACTTTCCCAACGTGATGTTCCGGCTGGACGCGGGCGGAGTCAGCTTTCTGCACATCGGCGACAACCGCGTCGAGTGGCCGGTTGACGTCGCCTTCGCCGTGGGCAACGTCGACATGTTGCTGGTAACCGTGGACGACTCGAACCACCTGCTCACCTACGAACAGGTGGACTCCCTGGTCCAGCGACTGCAACCCAAAGTGGTCATACCGATGCACTATGCCATCCCCGGCCTGACCGCTTCCGAGTGTGAACTCCTGCCCCCGGATGGTTGGATAGCCCGCCAGACCACCGTCCGCCGCCTCGAAACCGATCGGGTCGAGTTCAGCAGCGGATTACTGCCGGCGCAAACCGAGGTCTGGATGTTTCAACCGGCCAGCGAGTCGCTGAACGCCCCTGAGATAGGGCCCTGATACCCAATTTGTCCGGATACCAACGAGTAGGGGCGAATAATCATTCGCCCCTACGTGATTAGCGATGAGATCACACGATCAGGCTTCAGGCACTTCATGTGACCAAGTGAAGCCCTGGTCCGGCTCATCGATCAGCTTCCACTGCGGCAGCATGAACCCATCCTCCACCGGCTGGAATGCAACCTCCACCCGCTTGCCGATGCCGACGCTCGCCTCTTTCTCCATGTTGAAGTCGGCATCCACCAGGTTGCCGGTGATGCGAAGACCGTCGAACTCGGTCGGCTGCCCGCGTTGCTCGTCAAGCTCCACCAGCACGATTGCGAAGGGTGTTGAGTCGCGAAACGCGGGGATCACCGTGTGGGCCACCACCTGGTAGGAGTAGATGGTGCCCCTGCCGGAAACCTGCTGCCATTCCCAGTTCAGGGACGTGCACCAGGGACATCCGGGCCCCGGCTCGCCGCGCAGCAGGCCGCAGTCGGAGCACTTCTTGACGACCAGGCGACCTTCCCCGGCCGCTTCAAAGTAACCCTTGTATTCGGAGTCATTCTCGGGGATGCTCAGCGTGATGCCCCGGTAGGTGTAGTTCGGCATTGTCCTTCTCCCTGTTCGGCGTCTAGCTGAGCACGTTGCCCATGATCAGGGAACTGCCGACCGCCGGCGTCCCCCAGCCCATGTTCATGCTGATCTTCGCGTCCTGCACCTGTCGGCAGCCACCCTCGCTATAGTCGAAGGTGTGGTCGCCCTCGGTGGCGCCGGGGCAGTAATCGTCCACCGTGCCGCGCAATTGGCGCACGTTTTCGATGACCATGTTCATCCCGTGGGTGTAACCCTCGCACAGGTGCCCACCGCTCACGTTGTTGGGCCGCCGGCCGCCCAGGTTGATGGCGCCGCTGGTAACGTAGTCCTTGCCCTCGCCCTTCTCGCACCAGCCGTAGTCCTCGAATTGCAGCAGCACGGTGTAGGTGAACGCGTCGTAGCAGCCGGTCAGGTCGACATCCTCGTGCTTCACGCCGGCCAGGTCGAAGATGCGCGGTGCGATGTAATGGCCGGCCACCCGCGAAATCGGGCCATGCTGGTAATGGAAGTCGCCGCCCGGCTTGGTGCCGCGACCCTGCACACCCTTGATGTAGACGGGCTTGTGCTTCAGGTCCTTCGCCCGTTCGGCGGACGTGACAATGACGCACGTGGCGTTGTCCGTTTCCAGGCAGCAGTCCAGCAGGTGGGCCACCGGCCGGATGATCCAGCGCGAGTTCATCACGTCGTCCACGGTGACCCGGTGCTTCATCAGCGCCTTGGGGTTGTTGGAGGCGTGGTTCGAGTGCGCCGCTTTGATGGCCGCCAGGTCCTCGCTTTTCACACCGTACTCGGCCATGTGGCGGGTGAAGGTGTAGGCGAACTGCTGCACCGCGCTGATGAGCCCATAAGGCCGCTTCATCAGGTCGAGCCCGCCGATGGGAGCCGATGCCCGCGCCCCGGTTCCGCCGATGCGCACGTTGGAATAGCCGTTCATCGAGCGGAAGACGGCAACGACATCACACATGCCCGCTTCGATGGCGCCGATGGCCAACCCGACCAGCGCTTCTGTCGAAGAACCGCCGCCCGAGCAGTCCATGTAAAAGTTGGGCCGGATGCCGAGGTCGTACTGTATGGACGTCGACGGTGTGGAATCCCCGCCGTGGTAGCTGAGCATCCCGTCCACCTCGTCGGGCGTCAGGCCGGCGTCGTTCATCGCGTTGCGGATCGCCTCGGCCCCCAGGGCACGGGTGGTGCGGCCCGAGGCCCGACTGTATTCGGTTTCGCCCACCCCGACGATGCAATATTTGTCCCGTGGATTGCCTGCCATATCATCCCTCCGGTTGGCAACGAATCAGAAACCACGCAGATTAAACCGGCGCGGCCCGGTTACGTTAACACGCTGACAAAACAAGGGGCAACCCTGTGGTTGCCCCGTTTTCGGATCGTATAGACAGCGACCGCGCGCGATGCCTCATGGTGCTTGCTCAGGTGTACACCACCTGCATAGCCTGCCGCACGTCTTCGATGGTCTGCTGCGCGATGGCGCGTTCCCGCTCCGTGCCAGCCTTCAGCACGTCGCGCACGAAATCCGGATGCTCCTCGTACCACGAACGCCGTTCCCGGATCGGTTCCAGGAACCGGTTGATCGCGGAGGTGAGCCGTTCCTTTACCTCGCGGTCGCTGACCGTGCCGGCGGTGTACCGTTCTTTGAGCTCGGCGACCTCATCGGCTTCGTCATTGAACGCGTCGTGGTACAGAAAGGCCGGGTTGTATTCCACAACGCCCGGGTCTGTGGCGCGCAACCGGGGATTCTGGCCGGTGATATCGGTGACCATCCGGCGCACTCTGCCCTCCACCGCATCGGGCCCGTCGGCAAGGTAGATGGCGTTGTTCAGGCTCTTGCTCATCTTGGCCTGGCCGTCGGTCCCAACCAGACGGGGAACACGACCAACTCGCGCGCGCGGCACCGGGAAGACTTCACCGTACAACCGGTTGAATCGCCGCGCCACGTCCCGGGTGTATTCGATGTGCGCCACCTGGTCCTCGCCCACCGGTACCAGGTGCGCCTTGGGCAGTAGGATATCGGCGGCCTGGCTGATCGGGTAGTTGAAGAACCCCAGGGTGATGGACTGACTTTCCGCCTCGAGTTGCGCCGTTTCCGCGCGCAGCGTGGGGTTCCGCTGGTGCTGGTTCAACGGCATGAGCATGGAGAAGAACATGGTCAGCTCGGCGTGCTCCGGCACGTAGCTCTGGATCACGAACGACGACTTCTCAGGATCGAGACCCACGGCCAGCCAGTCCGTGGCCACCTCGATCACGGAACGCTGGATCAGGCCAATGTCGTCCAGATGGTCTCCCATCGCCTGGTAGTCGGCGATGAGAAAGAAACACTCGTACTCGTGCTGCATCTGGATCCAGTTTTCCAGGGCCCCCAGGTAGTGCCCCAAGTGCAACTGCCCGGTGGGCCGCATACCGGTGAGGATGCGTTGCTGGTCTGCCATAGAAGATAATCTCCGGGATGGTTTACGCTGTGGTCTGAGGGTTTGCCAGGGCAACCTTACCGCTACTGACAGCAAGATGCCGGCAACGCCTGACCAGAACCATGAAAGAGTGCGATAAGTAACTTTCAGCAGGAACCAGCCGGTTGTGTCCCCGGCTGCTCGGTCCGGCAACTAATGAAGTACAGCTCACGCGAATCCGATCCCAACTATGCGAGACACGTACAGGAGAGCTGCTGTCATGCCGACTTTCCGGCGCGGGAGTGCGCCCATAATGCGATCGCGCTGGCCGTTACACCAGGCAGAACTACTGCACTGATCGGAACCAACCACCGGTACTGGTACTCGCGCGAGGCCACGGTGTACGGCGGCGTGGTGCAGATGTGGTTGAGACAAAACTCTTTCATCCTGGGCCCTCAGTATCGAGAAAGCCGGCCAGAGATCGAGCCCGATTGATCGCATCGGGTGAAAGCGAGTTCTGACGTTCACGATGACGCTGAAGATATTCTAGCACTCCGTCGGCAGCCGACGCTTTACACTGGCCGCAAAGCAGGTCCCCGGCGCGGCACCGCTGCTGCAGTTCTGCGTACCGCCCGGGTTCGCGGGTAACGAAAAAGGCGTGCAGGCTGGACACTGAACAGATGCGAGGATCGGGGTTTCCGCCGAACTGCCTTTGTTCTTCCAGTGTGCCCCGCCCGCCGGTGTAAGCCCGTTTGATCCGGCGACGGATGTCGGCCTCGTTGTCGGAGTAGGCGACTCGGCTCGCCGGCACCGCGTTGGTCATCACCTCCACCGCGCCGCCGGTCCGGGGGTCTTCGTAGGTGGTCAGGTTCCGCAATGGGCGCAGATACAGCGCCGACGGCTTCAGGAACCCGAACCGCTCGGCTATGTTGCGAGTCATGCGCACGTACACGTCGCCGCCGATGCCGTCGACCACCAACGTGCGGCAGGGGCCGCCGGCGTCCGGCTGCTGTACGTGCAGGATGTCGGCCAGGCGCAGCACGGGGCGGAAGGTATCGGTAGCGCTGTCCCGCAAGCGCATCCCCAAGGCAGAGTTCAGCGTGCTGAGCGGGATTGCCTCGCCCAGGCTGAAGGCGGTGCGAACCACAGCCGGATTGTCCTGCTGCAGGTACGCATCCGCGAGCGCCAGGTCCAAACCGTCGGCCGCCATGGCAATCAGAGTGTCCAGCATCACGCTTCTGGACCGTTCCGGATCGTCCAGTTCATCGCGAAAGGCGATGATTGCCGACGCTCCCAGCCCCTGGAAGCACACCAGAATGCTAGCCAGGGTTCCGTGGCCCAGATGCGCCGGGCCGTCGATGGGAATTGACGCGATCACCTTGCATGGTTGTCCATCCGTAAGAGCTTGCAAAAAGAGATCAACGTCGCGACTGCCAACCATCTGACCCGTCTCCAGGTAGGGGTGAGGCAATTTGAACCACTGCAACAACCGTCGCCGCTGCTCGGGGTAAAGCTCGTTCAGACCGGTAACCCGCAGCTCCTTGATCAGCTCGTTCTCTCGTGCCAGCGGCTGGTCGCCGGAGCGCACCACCAGGGAAGGGATTGCTATGTCGGCCTCGTCGGTGCGAGTTTCCGGCGATTCCGCGTCCAGTATCTGGCCATGCAACCGACTCAGACGCTGGGCGATGTCGTTGAGGGTCCGCTCCTGCGCCTCGCGGGCGTTGGATAGCAGCAGCCGGGCGATGTCCTCAGCCGTCTCCGTGGACAAGCCCAACTGCCGGGCCCGACGCCGCGCGTTGACAAACAGGTTTTCTTCCACTGCCGGCTTGTGGATCGTGTCGCTCTCGAGGTATTTTTCCGCCGCAACATTGCGCGACGCCTCGATGCGCGCGTGGGTCAGTTCCAGGATCTGGTCGTGGCTTCCGGAAATGATGGCGCGTTGCCGTCCTCGATATTCGGCGTAGGGCAATCCTCTGCTGGGCATTTCAGCCCGAACCGCGGCCGGATCTTCACCGGCCAGCAACCGGCTCACGCCGCTTTCGATCTCTGCAACTTCCACCAGGCGTCGCCAATCCGATGGCACCAAATCGGCCGGTTGCTCATCCAGCCACGCGAACAATTTCGGCATCCGCTGGAGGTACATTTCCACCGCGCCCGGGAGCGTCAGCTGGTCGCGAAGTTGCGACGCCGTCGTCAAGCACTGGCGACGATAGGCCGCCAAATACGGCTCCCGCAGGCGTCCGGGAGGCGGCGCGTCTCGCAGGTAGTCGGCGTGCCGTTCAACACTCACCAGGTCCAGCAGCGCGGCGTCCCTCAGAAGCGCCGCGCTCGCGTCGTTGTTCACTCCGCCCCAGGCGCCCCGGACGGCGGCGGCCACCGCCGTCACGTATGAGTCGGGCGCTCCGGCTCCCCGCAACCAGGCGGCAGCGAGGGCAACTGACGCGTCGACACGTTGCGGATCATCCAGTCGGCCAACCAGGTGCAGGAGCGCCGCAATGTTGACCACCGTAGCATCGACATCCCAATTGCCGGACTCGATCAACTCGGCGGCTATTGCAGCCACGCGCCGCGCCACCGGAAGCCCCTGCCCATCGGGGTGCCCGGCGTACATTCCGGCCAGGGAGGCGGCCAGGCGATGCCCGTCGGGGATGTAGGTATGCGCCGATGTCATGGCTCGTGCAACCGGAACCGGGGTGATTGGCCCTATGATACCAGCAATGCCAGACAGCCAACTCGCGGGACATGCAAAAGCCCAGCCGGCGGCCGGGCTCGGAAGTTCGTAGCGTGCTGCCTTCGGTTAAACCGCGTTATCGCCCAGACGGGTCAGGAAGCCGGCGATGGCTTCGTTCACCGCTTCCGGCTGCTCCAGCGTGACGAAGTGCCCCGAGTTGGGCACTATCACTACCTCAGCGTCCTGCAACTCGCGGCCCAGGTATTCCGCGTAACGCACCGGGGTCATGACGTCATCGGCGCCCACGACCACCAGCGACGGCAGGCTGATTTCCTTGACGCGTTCCATCACGTCAAACCGGTCACAGGCTGCCAGGTCGTTGTGCTCGACCATGGGGCCGGATTGCAGCGCGCGGGCGGCCAGCCGAGGCGCCAACTCCGTGTTGATCGCCTCGTAATACGCCGGCGCCTCGGCGCGCCATTGGGCATCGTCCAGACAGCGGTTGAGGTAGTCCGGATGCACCCGCAGTCGCCCGCCGGTTCCGATGAGGACCAGGCCAGCCAGGTCCTCGGGGAACCGCAGCGCATAGTCCAAGGCGATGGCGCCGCCCATGGAGTGCCCGAACAGGACGAAGGGCGGATACCCCTTACCGCGGGCGTAATCCCGCACCCAGTCCACGTATCCGCCGATGCTGTCCCTGGGTTCCCCGTCCGGGTGACCCGGGAGGTTGACGGCGTCGGCTTTTTCGAACCGCGCCGTCTGGTAGTGGTAGGTCAGTTCGTTCTGGCCGGAGCCATGAACCATCACGAGTTGCATTGCCGCATTCCCTTACAACAGCGGAGCCTGTCCGTTTACGTGAGCGTCCGGATCATCATCGCCGTCTTCGTCATCGTCGTCGATGTCGTCATCCGCTGTGTCATCTGCGTTTTCGACGATGACCTCATCATCGGCGTCCTCGTACTGGCTGTCCGCCTGCGCTGCAACCTCTTCCGCTTGTTCGAGGGCGGTGCTGGCTGCGCCGTCCTGCAGAGCCGGATCGTCCTGGCTGTAGTCCGTCGCCCTGAAGCAGTAGATGGATACGACGCTGTCGTCGCCGCCGCGCTCACGCCAGATGATGACTCCCTTGGTCTGACGCGTGTTCACGACCTTGATCTCAGCCAGATCGATGCGGACCACCTGCCCGCGCGCCGAGATTATGAACACCTCGTGCCCTTCTTCATCGTTCATTTCTGCGGACGTAACGATCTTGGCGTCCACCACCGGGCCGGTGGGCTTGTCGCTCTGGTCCACGGCAAACGTCTTGACGCCCATTCCGCCGCGATTCGTCTCCCGGTACACCGCCTCGCCCTTGCTGTTATACAACGGCGTGGCCTTGCCGTAGCCCTTTTCGCTCACCACCAGCAGGAATTCGTCCTCGGGATCGTTGACCACGTCCAGCGCCACCACCCGATCCTTGCCCCCGAATTCGTCCTTGAACTTGACGCCGATCACGCCAGTGGCGTTACGGTTACGCTCGGGGATGCTGGTAACCGGACATAGCAGCGCCTGTCCCTGCTCGGTGACCATCACGACCGATGCGTCGCTCTGCGCCGGGCGCACGGCGACCAGCTCGTCGCCGTCCAGCACCTTCATGGCAATCAGGCCCGACTTCCTGAGGTTCTGCAACTGGCCCGGACGCAACGCGTTCACCCGGCCATTCCGGGTGGCAAAGACATACAGCCGGTTGTATTCATCACGGCTGGCCGGCAGCATCGTCTGCACGTGCTCGCCTGGCTGCAGGGGGATCAGATTCACCAGCAGCGTGCCCCGGGCGGTGCGCCCCGAATCGTTGGGCGTCTCGTAGACGCTCAGGGGGTACACTCGCCCCTTGTTGGTGAAGAACAGCAACTGCTCGTGGGTATTGACGACGGATATTTGCATTATCGCATCGTCGTCCCGGTTGTTTGCCCCACGTACTCCTTTGCCGCCCCGTCGCTGGTTGCGGTAGGTGCTGATGGGCACGCGCTTGATGTAGCCGCGCTGGCTCAGCGTGACGACCACGTCTTCCTGCACGATGAACTGTTCAATGGACTGCTCCTGCAGTTCCTCGGGAATTATCACGGTGCGACGCGGGTCGGCGTGCTTGCGCTTCACCTCGCGGGTTTCCCGCTTGATCTCGGCCCGTATCTTCTGCGGGTTCTGCAGCAGGTCCTCCAGCCGGGTGATGGTCGCCAGCAGGTCGTTGTATTCCTCGTCCAGACGCTGCCGCTCCAGCGCGGCCAACCGGCGCAACTGCATATCGAGGATGGCCTGGGCCTGGATCTCCGACAGGTCGAACTGCTGCACCAGATTGTTGCGCGCCGTCTCCACGTCCTGGCTGCTGCGGATGGTCTCGATTATCGCGTCGATGGCGTCAAGAGCCTTGAGCAGACCCTCCACGATGTGGGCCCGGTCCCGCGCCCTCCCCAACTGATACTCGGTCCGCCGCCGGATGACGTCTTCGCGGTGGGTGATGAAATGGTTGATCAGGTCCTTGAGCGGCAGTTCCTGCGGTTGCCCGTCCACCAACGCCAGCATGATGGCGTTGAAGGACGACCGCAGCGCCGTTCGCTTGTACAGGTTGTTCAGGATCACCGTGGGCTGCGCGCTGCGCGCCAGCTCGATGACCACCCGGATGCCCCGGCGGTCCGACTCGTCGCGGATCTCGGTGATGCCCACCAGGGTTTTGTCACGAACCAGGTTGGCAATCTTTTCCACCAGCGTCGCCTTGTTGACCTGATAGGGCAACTCGCTGATGATGATCCGCTGCCGGTTGGAATTGCGGCCCGGCATGTCCTCGATCTCGGTCACGGCCTCCATCACGACGCGCCCGCGGCCGGTGGCGTACATATCCCGCACGCCGGCCACGCCGCGGATCCTGCCGGAGGTGGGAAAGTCCGGCGCCGGAACGATCTCCATCAACTGGTCGACGTTGCACGTCGGGTGGTCGATGACGTAATTGATGGCGTCGCAGATCTCGCCCAGGTTGTGCGGAGGCATGTTGGTCGCCATGCCCACGGCAATCCCGGAGGACCCGTTGATCAGCAGGTTGGGCATCCGCGCCGGCAGTACCTGTGGCTCCTTGAGGGAATCGTCGAAGTTGTCGGAGTAATCCACGGTCTGCTGGTCGATGTCCGCCAGCATTTCGTCGGCAATGGCCGCGAGCCGGGCCTCGGTGTAGCGCATGGCCGCCGGGGGGTCGCCGTCGATGCTGCCGAAGTTGCCCTGACCGTCGATCAACGGCGCCCGCATGGAGAACACCTGGGCCATACGCACCAGCGCGTCGTAAACCGACCCGTCGCCGTGGGGGTGGAACTTGCCCAGCACCTCGCCGACAATACGCGCGCTCTTGCGGTACTGGCTCCCAGGGCGGATTCCCATGTCGTGCATGGCGTAAAGGATCCGCCGCTGCACGGGCTTCATGCCGTCCCGCACGTCCGGCAGCGCCCGGGCCACGATAACCGACATCGCGTAGGACAGATACGACTCGCGCATCTCGTCCTCGATGGGTCGCAGCGTAAATTCTCCGCCTGGCTGTTGTGGGGGCGCCGTGGTCATCGTGACGTACTCCTCGTGTCGTTATTCTCGATAAAGTCCTGGGCGCGTTCCACCAATCCCAGAAACAGGTTGTTGAAACTGGCGGGTACTTCCTCGCTGCGTTCCGGCTGAAACTGCACGCCAATCACCCAGCTGTGTTCCTTGCTTTCCAGGCCCTCTATCACGCCGTCGTCCAGTTGATATGCGATGGTCATCAGCCGCTCCGCTCGCTGCGGTTCACGGATGCCCTCATGATGCCGGCTGTTCACCCGGAACATGCCGGCGCTTCCGATGATCGCGGCCATTTTGGAACCCGGCGACAGGTAGATCTGGTGCTGCAGCGGTTCCGCCTCGTCTTCCGGGAAATGGGCAGGGGCGTCCAGGGCGTTCCCTCCCCCGAAGTGCCGGTTCAGCGCATGCATCCCGCCACCGGTGGCCAGCACGGGCATATCCATCGCTAACGCTGCCTGAAGAAAAATCGCGTCTTCGCCCGAATTGTAATCGGGCAGCAGCAGCCCACCCACGGATCCAAGCGCTCCCGTATCGGAAACAATCGATGCAATTACTCGAACGCCGCCGCCGGCCTGTTCAATTGCGCGGATGGATGGTTCGGGACTGTGACCGTTACGGTCGTTGGCCAACACGGCGATGATGGGCAAAGTCTGTGGCATGCAGGCATATTCGCGTCGAATTATCTATAAACATTATACTAAAAATAGAACTAAATTGCCTACACAAACGACAGCGTAATTCAGCATATTCGCAATCAACTACGCTTTAACACAATCCCTCCGCCGGATAATCGAGCCCCAAATCACCGGCCGCGTCTCGAAGCCTCCGATCAGTAGTCCATAGGCGAGCCGAACCGTGCAGTGACACTGCGGCCAATAGATGGGCGTCCACGTATCCCACGCCGCGACCCATCAGCCGGTTCTGTTCGATGAAAAACAGCACTTCGTCGTGGTCGGCCACCAGGATCTGCGGCAACTCTTTGAGCAGGTCAAGCACGTATTTTCGGTCGGGTAGGTTGCCGCAAGCCAATTCCCCGACGACCATGGGATGCATCAAAACTTGGTTATCTTCCAACAGCGCCCCGAGCACGGCGTCATTGCAGCGTAGGTGGTTGACCCATACTGACGTATCGACCAGCGTCATGCCGTCTCACTCCTGCGGCGCGGGATGTCCTCAAGTTGGGGTTGGCTCCCACCTAGCCGGGCCAACCTCCGGGCGCTCTCGCGTTCAATCAGAGAGCGCAATCCTTCGCGCACCAAGTCTGCCCTGCTATTTATTCCGGTCAGCCGCCGAGCTTTGGCCAGCAATTCCTCGTCTATATTGATGGTAGTTCTCATGCAAGCCTCCAATGAGCCATTGGTCTTGCATCATATTATGCACCATATGATGTCTATGCCGAAGCGCTAGCCATGCGAAGCATCCTCCAACACCATCCGCGCCACGCGTCGGCCCATCCGCACCGAGTAGTTAGTCCCTCGGTCCTCGGGATAAATCTGCGTGGTGTTAGCCAGGTACAGAGACTCGATCGGCGTCCGGTGGTCGGGAATGTTTCGCTGGCTGTAGTGCACCCCGTTTATCGGCTGCGCTCCGTCCACCCGGTGGTGGTGGTATTCCAGTATCCAGTCCCGCGAGAATTCCGGGTTCAGTTTCCGGAGGTGCGGCACATAGTCTTCCAGCAGCTCTTCGGGTTCCTTGCGATACAGCTCGCTGTTCCGGTCCGGGTAGTTGGTCAGGTACACGATGTGGTTGCCGCCGTACAGGTCGCGGTCGATCATGTTGGTGTGCTCGATCACTCCCACAAAAGGCAGCGAACGATCCGCCACGTTGAGCCAGTACTTGGAAGTCAGAGGGCGGTCCAGCACCAGGATTACCAGCACTGCGGAGAGATACCTCGCCGACTCCAGCACCGACCTGTAATCATCCGGCAGGTCCGGCGCGAGCCGCGTGAATATGTACGAAGGGGTCGTCGCAATGACCGCGTCGTACTCGTAGTCCCGGTCTGGCCCACCATCCACCGAGGCCACGAAACCGCGTGCCCTACCATCCACTACGTTCACCCGCTTGACCGCCGCGCCAATGTGCACGCGACCTCCCCGCTCCTCGATCCGTTCGCCGCACGCGTCGAACACCCGGCCGAAGCTGCACATGGGGTAACCTAGCCGCTCCTTCTGCATCCGTTTCCGGGATGCGACGCGCAGGTAAATCTTCCCCCACAGCCAGGTCATGCTCACCTGGTCGTAGTAGTCGCCGAACTTGCCCCGCAGCATCGGCTCCCAGATGACCCGGTACGCGTCCTCGCCCATGTGGTCGCGAGTCCATTCCGCGGCCGTCACGCCTTCGAACTTGCGCCAGTCCCGCGTCTTCTGCAGCAGGAACGTCCAGAGCCCCAACCGGATGCGCTGGACCAATGGCAGAGGGGAGAACTTCAACAGGTCCATCGGCGTGGCGAAATTCCATATGCGCCCACCATGGAACAGGCCCACTTTCGACTCGAGCCACTCCAGCGAATCACCCAGGCCCAACTCGTTGATCAGGTCCACCATGTCGGTGTCGCTGACGAACAGGTGGTGGTATCCGCGTTCCAGTTGGCCTCCGCCGACCTCGAAGGTTGACGCCTGCCCGGCCAGGAAGGGCGCCGCCTCGAACACCTCCGCGAAGTGTCCCCGCGAAGTCAGTTCCAGCGCCGCCGCCAATCCCGCCGCGCCGCCGCCGATGATGCCTACCCTCATGCCCTAATCGTCCTGCGCCGCGCCGGTCCGAGGCTGTCCGGCTGTTGGCGCAACAGTCTGAACCGGCTGGCTCTCGGCCTCAGTCTCGGGAAGTGCAGTCAGCCGCCGCAATGAAAGATTGTGCCAGAAGAGCAACAGGAAGCCAGCGATGTTGACCGGCAACCACAGCGCGACCAGATGCACCGCGACCGTGTAGGCCGCCGCTGCCGCCGCGCCAATGCCCAACGCTACCAGAGTCTGTTGCGCCACTATCTCGAACGGCCCGATCCCCCCTATGGACGCCGGAATCGCCGTTATCAGGTTGGAAGTCACCGTGACCAGCAATATCGCCGCCGCCAGCAGCCAGAACGAGTCAAACCAGGCATCCAGGTTGAACGAGTACGCGACTATCAGATAGACGCCGGCCTCCGCCAGCCATACCGGCAGCGAACCCAGGAACAGCACGGCATGCTTCTTGGGCGAATTGAGCGTCGCCAGTCCTTCGACGAACCCGTGTATCACCTCCACCGCCGTGGAACGGAACCTCGTCGGGAGGATCACCGTGATAGCGATCAGCCAATCCACGGCGCGTCGGCTGGTCGCCAGAGCGGTCAGGGCCAACAGGGCCACTGCGAAGCTGACGACCACTCCCACCATCAAGATGACGGCCGTCGACTGGTAAACCAGGGTCGCGTCACTGAACAGTCCCGCCGCCAGCAGGATCGGCGCCGCCACGGCCCCCATGGCCAGCAGGGTCAGCCCGTCGTAGAGCCGTTCGACGCTCAGCGTGGCGATGGACGCCGGCACGCTCACCTCTTTCTCTCGCTGCGACAGGTAAACCGCGCGCACCAACTCCCCCAACCTGGCCGGCAGCACGTTGTTCGCCATGTATCCGATGATGATCACCGGATACAGTCGACGGGCCGGTATGCGGGACACGGGCGCCAGCAGGTATTGCCAGCGGAGCGCCCGAAACCACTGACCCACGAAGTACAGCACTATGGCCGGCGCCAGGTACCAGTAGTTCGCGCTCAGCAGCGCGTGGGCCAATTCTTTGCGGTCGACCAGCAGCATCAGCAGGCCCAAAGCCACTACGCTGACCAGTACGCCGGCCCAGAACCGCCAATTGCCGAAAAAATATCCCACTATCGGAGATCGCTAGTGTGTATTCGAGAAGCCCGTCGGCGACGTGTCGCCAACCTGCAGGTACTGCTTCCCGGTGAGCGTTCGCACTCGCCACCGTTGATCAACATCATCGATCACGAAGGGCCGAGGTGGCTCTCGCAGGGCCTGCTCAAGCTCCGGCAACACCCCTGCTACCACCGTTATGATGCCCTCGATTTCCGGAAGGCTCATCTCATTGTCGTAGAAATTACGATGGCCGTTATCCGCTCCGACATACGCAGTGAGGATTCGGCGGTCGTCGTATTCGTCGGTTAGTTGCCTGGCGATGTGCCCTACCGTGCGGTGACCTCCCAAGTTAAGCCAGCCGCGCTGCTGTCCATGGGCCTTGAGCATCTGCGCCAATGCGCCCCAGACCTTTTCCGTGGCCTGGAGACGGTCACCGCGCTCGAGCTCATCGCGAGCCTGCTGGATCAATCGCCGGCTGATCTGCACGCGGTCTTCTACCGTAGCCGATCCGGGCTCGGGCAACGTTGGGGCAGTGGTCATGCGTCAGCCTTGGACATTGTGGTCCTATTCCTTTCCATACTGATAGTAGCTGGCGGAGTACCAGTCGCTTTGCTGACGGCGGGCGATGACGTATTCCAGAGCTTGCCGGAGCTTGTCGGGATTACTGGCCGCATTCCGGAAGAACGCCGCGTCTGCTTCCAGCTGTTTCCAGAAACTGGTGTTGGTCCGGGCCTCTCCGGGGCGGCGGTAAGTTTCAGGATACCATAGCAGATTCCGCATGGGCCCTTCTCGCCAGTAACCCGGCGCGTCCTCCTCGTCCACCGCATGGCCGTGCTCGGCTAGGTAGACCTGTGGCGCGAGGTCCTCACCGACCGCCTGGCAGTCTTTCTTCTCGTCTTGCGCTTCGTCGTCTTCGTCATCGTCGCTGGCGGCGACGCAAAATCGGTGGAACCGCAGGCTCCCCTCTTCCGTCTCGTGTCGCACGTACCACTGGAAGGGATACCACATGTCGTAATCCACCTTCACCGACCCATCGGCCGCGCCATCCACGAGAGCGTTTTCCAGCAGGTCGGCATAGGTGCGCTCCAGGTCTGCGGATCCCTGGGCGTAAGCCAGTATCTCGATATTGGAGTCGTCGTAGGTGTACGCTGCCCTCACGGCTCCGGCTACCCCGAAAATCAGGAGCAGCGCCGCTATTCCCAACACCGCCGCTTTTCCGGCCTGACGGTTGCCTCGGATCATATAAGCCATCGCGACCGCCATGGGCAGCAGGATCAACACCGCCATCCAAATGGGGAGACTGTCGACCTCCCCTCGGACGGCCAGCCACGCGGCCCACACCACCAGCGCCAGCCATATCGGCGCCAGGATCAGCAATCCGATCACCCTGCGCGTTAGCAAACTCCAGTCGATCTCGTCTAAAAGATGGCCCAGGAACATCCCCGCCACCAACGCCAAAGGCACGGTTATGTTGACCAACAGCCACGGCATTTTTTCGGCCGCGACAGTGTACAGCAACAGCGTCGCTATCACCCACGCCGCCAACATCAGGCCCATCCCGCCATAGGTCTCCCGGCGGCGGATCAGCCAGATCACGCCCACCAGTCCGAACACCAACGCCAGCAGCTCGTACACGCTCAACCCAACGAAGTAGTAGTACCACGGCTGGTTCCCTCGTGCGACGTCCTGCTGCATCAGCCAGTAGCCCAGGCTCTGCCACGACCCGGTGAAAACGCCGGGCCAGTTGGTGAACATGGTGGTGTAGAGCACTGTCCATATCGCATAGAAGACCAGTGCGCACCCGAGCCAGAGACCCCCTGCCCAGGCGATGCCGAACGCGCCGCCCACCACCAGCAAAATCAGCAGCGCCAGGACCGGAATCAGGTAGTTCACTGCGATGCGTCCGGCGGCCAGATCCTCCGCTGGCGCTGCCGGCGGGAGCAGTTGGCTGATGAACTCGGCGCCGCCCCACAGAAATGTGAGCCAGGCCCACGTGAGCAGGATGGTCGGCCCCAACAGCAGCATCACGCCGCGCCATCCGATTTCGGACGCGAGGTTCAGCCTCAGCGCGGCAATACCCAGAAGCAAGATGAACGCACCGGCGCCGCAGTCCACCAAGCCGCCGGCTGTTCCCCATCCCGTCGACTGGAGCGCGGACAACACGTTGTGGAACGGTCCCACTATCACCACGGACACTGCGGCAATGGTCGCCAGTATCGCCACGACCACCGAGACCAGGCTCATGGGGCTACGGATGCGCCATAACCACATCGTGACTGCCAACCCCGCAACGACCAGCGCGGCCGCGGCCACGATGTGCAGCCAGACCGGCGCCGCCCACACCGGCAGTGTCGCGAACGGCGCCTCCCATACCGGAGCGCCGGTGGCGCCGGTCGAACCCGTGTCACCGGATGCGATGGTCAACCCGAACGGGGATTGCGCCAACGCCATCAGCGCGGCGGCCTGGGGCAGCGTCAACGTGGCCAGCAGGATGAAAAACCCCGATGACCCGCTCAGGCTCGCCAGGCCACGCCGTGTCTTCACCAACTCCCAAAGATCCCGCCAACCCAACGCCATCGCCGCCAGTCCCATGAACAGGATCACGAAATACGCGGTCTCCTTGGTCGCCAGCATTAGCGCGGTAACGACTGCCGCGCCAAACAGGTAGCGTTTGCGGCTGTTTATCCCATACTGCCAGAGCATGATCAGCAGCAGCACCCCCCAGACCACCATCAGGATGTCATTGCGCCCGAACCGGCTGAAGTAAAGCAGGGATGGGGAAAAGGCCAGGATCACCGCCGCGCACACCGCGCCCTTGTCCCCGATGAGCCGCCGCATGAAATAGGGCAAGACGGTCAGCGTCACGCCGAACAGCGCGTAGGGCAACCGCGCCAGGAAGTCGGTATCCCCGAGGTACTTGAGCACCACCGCCACCAGCTCGATCTGAAACGGCCCGTGCATCCACGGTGAGTGCGCGTATTCAACTCCCCGGGCCAGCTTCCACGAGAAGTGCAGGTGGATTGCCTCGTCGTAATGCATGGTCCGCCCGTCCAACTCCCACAACCGCATAGCGGCCGCCACGAAAGCGACGAGCAGAAAAGCCCACTCAACCGGCCCGAAACGAACCGCGGGCAGAAGGGTTTTGAGACGCGCCACGTTACCGCTGGCGCGCGCCAATTTGAGTGCGCTGGAAACCATGAACCGGTTTACGCTTGGCTACCCCAGGGCAGATTGGTACATTGCCCGCACCGGCGCCATCGTGTACACCCGGGCCGGGTATCTGGAGGCAGTCGTTATCCCACGACTACGGTCGGCCGCGGATGCGCGTCAGCAAACCGCAGGCCGGTGTTGCGCCCAGGGCCGCGCCTCTTCGAAGGCCGCCATGGCCCGGAGCACGCGGGCTTCCGCTCCCGCCGGGCCCACGATGTGCAGACCCACGGGCAGACCGGCCGCCGAAAAGCCGCACGGCACGCTGGAGGCGGTTTGCTGGCTCATGTTGATCGGGAAAGTGAACGGCAGGTATCCCCACCACGGTTCCACGGATCGACCACCGATACTCGTGGGATGCTGGCCGATCGGGAAGGCGGTCACCGCCATCGCCGGCGTGAGCAGCAGGTCATAGGTGTTGAAGAAATCAGCGAACCGCCGCTTGTGACGGTCCACGTACGCCAGCGCCCGGGACAGGTCGGCCGCCGTATGTTGCGACGCGCCGTCGAAGGTGTTTTGCACGTAATGGGTCAGTTCATCCCGTCGCTCCGGGTAAAGCGCCTCGTAGGACGTATATGACGCTATCCCGAACACGGTGGAGAACGCCGGGAACGGGTCGCCCTCGATGTCCGGCGCCGCTTCCTCGACTATCGCGCCCAGTTCCTGGAAGACCTGCGCGGCGCCGCGCGTGATCTGGACCACCTCAGGGTCCACCGCGGCATAACCCAGGTCGTCGCTCCACGCCACGCGCCAGCCCTCAACTCCGCCCTCCAGCGATGCCATGTAATCCGGCGGCGTATCGGTCATCGTGTTGGGGTCCCGCGGATCGGGTCCCGCCAATACCTGCAGCAGCATCGCAGTATCCCGCACCGTCCGGCTCATTGGGCCGCTTTGCGAAAAATGGTTGACGGCCGGCCCGCCGTAACCGCCATACCGGGGCACCCTGCCGTGGGACGGCTTGATCCCGGTAACTCCGCTGAAACTGGACGGTATGCGGATGCTGCCGCCGCCATCGCTCCCGGTGGCTAGCGTGCACAGACCCGCGATCAGCGCGGCGCCCGCGCCCCCGCTGCTGCCTCCGGGGGTGTAGTCCGTGTTCCAGGGGTTACGGCACGGGTCGCTCACCAGGTTCTCGGTGGTTCCCGACTGGCCGAATTCCGGCGTGTTGGTCTTGCCCAGTATGATCCCACCGGCCGCCTTGACCCGTTCCACCACGATCGAGTCGATCTCCGGCACCCGGTCCCGGAAGACCGCCGACCCCATGGTCGTCCGCACTCCCTTGGTCAGCTCCAGGTCTTTCACCGAAACTGGGACGCCGTGCAGCGGGCCAAGGTCGTCACCCCGTTGCAACGCTTCATCCGCCGCCCTGGCGTCCGACATTGCCTGATCGGGACACAGGGTCAGGTAAGCATTCAGCTGCGGGTTCAACTGCTCGATGCGCTGGAAGAAGAACTCGGTCAATTCAACTGCGGAAACCTCTTTGGCGGCGATCATACGCCGTACTTCCGTGGCGGGAGTGAAAGCCATTTCAGAATCCATAACGCTCTCCTCGTCGAGTTCCTGCTGCAATCTGTTGGTTGGGGAACTGACTTCTCCGCCTCCGGCGCCAGATCGCTGGCGTTGGGGGCTGTACGGCCGTCAAACCCGACAGTCAGCCTGATCGAGGATCACGGTCGTGCCGGCCCTCGAGTGCCCAGAATTGTACCATCCTGACCCGGGTTTCTTGCCGGCCACCGATGGCCCGATAGTCCAATACTCGCCGGGTCGGGGGCAGCCATGGTGTATAGTGGGCCGTCGTCGCCGACCAACGGCGCCCTCCCAAATCGCGTCACCATGACCACCGTCGGAATCATCGCCAACCCCGCCGCCAGCAAGGATATTCGCCGCCTGGTGGCCCAGGGACGCGTGGTTCCCGATTGGGAAAAGGTCAACACCGTCCGGCGGGCTCTCATCGGGCTGCAATCTACGGATGTGCAACGCGTGATTGCCATGCCCGACAGCGGCAATCTGTGCCGTCGCGCCGCCGACGATTCCAGCATCTCCCTGCCTTTGGAAATGCTGCCCATGTCTCCCCTCTATACCGAGGGAGACACCACCCGAGCCGCCGCCATGATGCACGAGATGGGCGTGGGTTGCCTGATCACGCTGGGCGGCGACGGCACCAACCGGGCAGTTGCCGTCGGGACCAACCAGATCCCGCTGGTGGCCATCTCCACCGGCACCAACAACATCTTTCCGGTCATGGTCGAGGGCACCCTGGCCGGCATCGCCGCCGGACTGGTCGCCTCCGGAAGCATGGAGATGTCCGACACCTCGGTGATCAGCAAAACGCTGCAAATCCACGTTAACGGCGAGTTCCGCGACCTTGCCCTCGTGGACGTCGCCATTTCCCGTGAGCGGTACGTCGCCACCCGCGCAATCTGGGACCTGGACACCGTGCACGAGGTGTTCCTCACCCGAGCCGAACCCGGCGGCATCGGATTGTCGTCAGTCGGCGGGCGGCTGCATCCCCTGTCAATCGCCGACGTCGGGGGCCTCCACTACGTGCTTGCGCGCGGGGGAGCGGACGCCGACAACCCACCGGGAAATACCGTCATCGCACCGGTGGCGCCGGGCATCGTCGAGCCGGCTTCCATCGCCTCCTGGCAACTGCTCCACGAGGGCATCCCCGTGGCCCTGGAACCCCGCTACTGTACGGTCGCCCTGGATGGCGAACGTTCCCTGACCCTGACCCCCGACGATTCAGCGGAGATCGTGCTCGCCCGGAACGGCCCTCCGGTTGTCCTAGTCCAACGCACCCTGCTCCGCGCCGCTCAACTCGGACGGTTCAACCTGTCCTGATGCTCTTCGGTTGGGAGCTCGCTGTCATCCTGGCGGCGCTGCTGCTGGGGTCGTTCGTTTTCAGCGCGGTCGGCTTCGGGATGGCCTTGGCCATGGCTCCGATCCTCCTCCTGGTGCTGGCTCCCCGCGAGGTGGTGGTGCTGTCCAACGCGATGATCGTCGTCGCAACGGTGTTGATCCTGTTCCAGACCTGGCGGGAGTTCCGCTGGCGGCAGTCGTGGTTGTTCATTGTCTCCGGCCTGCCCCCGGTGCCCCTGGGGGTGCTGTTGCTTTCCGTCGCTGCACCCACCGCCCTGCGACTATCCATCGTCAGCCTGATCCTGGTGATCGCCGTGCTCACCCTGTTCAACGTGCGCTTGACCGCAGCCCGCACCCGGTGGGGAGCCGTGGGTTTCGGCTTTACGACCACGCTGCTGACCACAACCCTCAGCATCGGCGGACCGGTGGCTGCAATCTACGCCATCGAACAGGACTGGCCTCGCGAGACCATGCGCGCGACCCTCGCGGTGTATTTCCTGCTGGCCGGCGTGCTGGGGTTGGCGCTGTACTTCGTGGTTGGGCTCATCCCGCGCGAGCTGGAGTACGAAATGGCGATCGGCGTCCCGGTGGTCGTGATCGGCTCAACGCTCGGCGGGTGGCTGGCTCGCCGCATGAGTTTGCGTATCTTCCGCTACGCCGTGCTATTCGTCATCATTGGCGGCAGCACGTCGTTGCTGATCCGCGAGTTGGCGCGTTTGATTTAGGGGCGGATACGCGACCCGCCCCTGCAATCTGAAGCCACCATTGTTGCGGTCTGCGGCCTACGCCGACAGATCGTGGAAAGCGGCCAACGCGGCCGTGATCCCGTCCCCCACCGCGGCTCCCAGCTGCCGGGTCGATTCCGCCCGGGCGTCGCCGCACACGTATACCTTCGGGATGTTCGTCCTCATGTGCAGGTCGCCGTGGATATGGCCCAATTCGTCCATATCCAGCTGGTCCTTGAAGGCCTCCGTGTTGGGGTGGAAACCGACGTACACGAAGGCGGCAGCAGTGGGATAGTCGTACACCTCGTCGGTCTTCAGGTTCTTGACCCGGGCCGCCTCCAGCACGTCATTCCCCACGAACTCCTCGACCACGTGGCTCCACAGCCATTTGTACTTGGGGTTGGAGAAGGCGCGGTCCTGCAGCACCTTGGTGGCGCGCAGCTCGTCTCTGCGGTGAATGATGGTCACGGAGTTGCAGATGCCCGTCAGATAGAAGCTCTCGTCCATGGCGGAGTCGCCTCCGCCGATGACCACCACGTCCTGGCCCCGGAAGAAATTGCCGTCGCACACTGCGCAATACGAAACGCCACGCCCGCCGAACTCGTCCTCACCCGCCACTCCCAGCTTGTTGTGGGAACCGCCGGTGGCGATGATCAGAGCGCGCGCCGTGAAATCCCCCTCGGAAGTCCGGACCAGCTTCCGGTCCTCGTACAGGTTTTCCACCCCTTCGATTTCGGCAAACTCCATCTTGGCGCCAAACCGCTCGGCCTGGTTGTACATCTCGTCAGCCAGCGCCTGACCCTTCACACCATCACGGAACCCCGGATAGTTTTCAATATCGTCGGTAATCAGCAACTGCCCGCCCGGACCGATGCTTTCTATCATCAGCGTGCTGAGCATCGCGCGAGTCGAGTAGAGCCCAGCCGACAAACCCGCGGCGCCGGCGCCCAGGATCACAACATCGTAGTCGTTGGCCATCTGGTGGATACCTCCTTTACCTGTTGGATCCTTTGCCGGCCGCTGGCGCCGGGTTGGCGTGATGGCGGCGGCGTTCGGCCGTGGAACCCACGCGGTTGGCCCGCTGCGAGAACGAAGCCCGCACGTATTCCACCGAACGACGCAGCCCTTCCTCCAACGACACCGCGGGCGTCCACCTCAACTCTTTCTCCGCGCGCGTCGAGTCCAGGGCGATGTGGAGGACCTCGCCGGTGCGTCGGGGTCGATAGTCAGGCTCCTGGCCAAATTCCGTGATTTCCTGGAGCATCTCGTAGATCCGCGCGATGCTCACCTGTTCCCCGGTGCCAATGTTGTAGGTTCTGCCGTGGCCTTTGTTGACCGCCGCAAGGTTGGCCTGGACCACGTCCGACACGTATACGAAATCCCGTTCCTGGAGGCCGTCCCCGTAGATATGCGGTCTGCGCTCGCTGAGCATCATTCCGGTGAAGATCGCGATGACGCCGGCCTCTCCGTCAGGGTTTTGTCCTGGACCGTAAACGTTGGCGTATCGAAGGATCGTGTAGTCCAGCCCGTACGTCTCATTGAACAACTCCAGGTACTGCTCACCGACGTATTTGGACAGGGCGTAGGGGGTGAGCGGGTTGACCCGCGTGTCCTCATCGCACGGGATCGTCTCCGGGTCGCCATAGATCGCGCCGCCGGTTGACGAAAAGATGAACTTCTCCACACCTTCGGAGGCCGCCGCCGCGATCAACCGGATCGTTCCCATCACGTTGGCGTCAGCGTCAGCCACCGGATCAATCGCCGACTGGCGCACGCTGCTTTGGGCCGCCAGGTGAAACACGATCTCCGGCCGTTCCCGCTGGACGATCTGGGTCAGCCGGACATCGTTCAACTCCGCGTGATAAAAGGTCGCCTGATGATTAACATTCCGCAACTGACCGCTACTGAGGTTGTCCACCACTGCTACATCGTATCCGCTGTCCAGCAACCCGTCTACCAGATGCGAGCCGATGAATCCGGCCCCGCCGGTCACTAGCGCTTTTGTCCGTCGTGTCAAGTTGTTACGTCCGTTGCGTTCGATCATGCTGATCGCAAATCATCTGCTATCGTAATTCAAACCACTGCCAGCGGCAACCAACCCCTTCCATCGGTACTCGCTCAAACTTGATAGAGCAAGTCATCGGTACACCGTCGACCGACCGCCATCACCGGGCGCGTCAACCGGCATCCAAGCCTCACGCGTACCCAGTTTCGGT
Organism: SAR202 cluster bacterium bin87; assembly: GCA_002238825.1. GTDB lineage: Bacteria > Chloroflexota > Dehalococcoidia > Lucifugimonadales > UBA3495 > Bin87. The sequence continues at coordinate 331,589 of MPNC01000002.1, forward strand.
CGAACTGTCATTGCGAGCGAAGCGTGGCAATCTCGCGGTGGCGGCCGCGGTCTCTTGCAGCAACGAGATCGCCACGTCGCTGCGCTCCTCGCGATGACAAACTGGGTACGCGTGAGGCGTCCAAGTGGATCGTCCGCGATTGTGGTTTAATGCGCGGCGAAAGAGAGGTGCATTATGGCCAAGAAAAAGGGCTCCGCCCTGCTGATCGTCTACACCGACGTGGACATTGAGAACGACGCAGAATTTAACGCCTGGTACAACGAGGAACACGTGCCGGAACGCCTCAGCGCTCCCGGGTTTCTGGACGCCGCCCGTTACGAAGCGCTGAAAGGTGGCCCACGTTACCTGGCCGTTTACGAGTTGGAGACCGCCGACGCCCTGCAGACCGACGAATACCTGCGCATGAGCCAGAACCCGACGGAGTGGACCAGGCGCATGTCGCCCAACGTGGTCGGTCGCGGCACCGTGCGCATCGCCTGCACCCAGATCTATCCGGAGGAAAGTGATCCGCACACCCTGGGGAGGGGCATGGCTCCCGCCTTGCAGATCGGTCGGATGGATGTTCCCGCCGACATCGAGGCCAGGTACAACGAGTACTACGACACCGTCCGCACGCCGGCAAATCTGCAGATACCCGGTTGCCTCCACGTTCGCCGCTATCACGTGGTCGAAGGCAGCCCCAAGTACCTGACGATGTACGAGTTCGAGCACGAAAAGGTTCCGGAAACCCTGGCCTGGGAGAACCAGCGCCGCCAGGACACCATGCACGAATACATCGGCGGCTCCTACGGCCATGCTCCGGGCTCGCCCGGAGTTTACCGCCGTGTCCAGCCGCCCCGTTCCTTCTGACCATAAAACGGTTGCGCCGGCCCACATGTTAGAATGGCGCAACCGCAAACTCCTGATCTTCCTATAGCCATCTGAGGAGGCAATCGATGAACGCTCCGGCCCGAATGAAATTTGGCGTGTTTATGGCCCCGTTCCACCGGGTCGGTGAGAACCCGACGCTGGCCCTCGAGCGTGACCTCGAGCTGCTCCAATGGCTGGACCACCTGGGTTACGACGAAGCTTGGATCGGCGAGCACCACAGCGCCGGCTGGGAGACCATCGCCTCGCCGGAAGTGTTCATGGCCACCGCCGCCGAGCGCACCCGCAACCTGCGCCTGGGCACCGGCGTCGTCAGTCTCCCCTATCACCATCCCTACATGGTGGCCAACCGCATGGTGCTCCTGGATCACCTGACCCGCGGGCGCGTGATGCTCGGGGTCGGGCCCGGCGCGCTGGCTTCCGACGCCTACATGTTCGGCATCGACCCGGCCCGTCAGCGCGAGATGATGGACGAGTCCCTGGGCGCGATCAAACGCCTGATGGACAGCGACGAACCCTACACCTACACGAGCGACTGGTTCGAATTGCACGACGCCCACCTGCAGTTGCGCCCCTATCAGCAGCCCTTCCCCCTGGTCGTGGCATCGGTTCAGTCGCCAGCGGGAGTTACGACGGCAGGCAAGTACGGCGCCGGCGTAATATCCCTCAGCGTTCCCCGCGACATGGTGCGCTCCACCAGCCTGAAAGACCAGTGGGCCATCGCCGAGGAGACCGCCGCCGAGCACGGCCAGACCGTAAAGCGCGAGGAATGGCGCCTTTCCGTCGGCGTCCACCTGGCCGAGTCCAAAAAGCAGGCCCAGGAGGACATCCGCGAAGGTTCCGCCCGCGTGGTGACCGAGTACTTCGGGAATACCCTTGGCCATGAAGTCCCCGACGTTCCTCGCGACCAGATCGTCGACTTTATGACCGATAACAAGCAGTGGATCGTCGGAACGCCCGATGACTGCATTGAGCGCATCAACGAACTGCAGGAAATGTCCGGCGGGTTCGGCGGAATGCTGGTTCGGGTGGAAGACTGGGCTCCCCGCGACAAGCTCCATCGCTCGTACGAACTGCTGGCCCGGTACGTGATGCCCCAGTTCCAGGGCAGCCTGTCCGGCATCCAGACCTCCCAGCAGTGGGCGTCGGACCTTCGTGAAACGCTCCAGGTCAACCGCCGCGCCGGCCTCGACCGTGCGACGCAGACCTACGAGGCAAGCCGCCAGCAACGCTGAACGTGGCGAATCACCGAACATCAACGCGCGGGGGCGGCAGATTGCCGCCCCTGCGGTTTTTCAGCATGCGCCGCCTCCACGCTCCCGAGAGCACTGCATCCCTCCTGCCGAGCCGACCGGCGGGGCCGACCTATCCGAATAGCAGGGGACATCCCGTCCGCACTTTGGCCTCGCGCAAAGTACCGCCAGCGCCGCTCCATCAATTCGACGGCGCATTCGAGCGCCGGGTTATAATGGCAAAAAGATAGAGGACCATGGAGCAGAGGTAGACGTTATGCGCAAGACTAAAATTATCGCCACCATAGGCCCAGCATCCCGGTCCCCGGAAATTCTGGACCGCCTCATCGGCGCCGGCATGGACGTCGCCCGCCTCAATTTCTCCCACGGTACGCTGGAAGAGCACGCCGAAGTTATAGCGAACGTGCGGGCAGCGTCCGAAAAACACAACCGGCCCGTGGCCGTCCTGCAGGACCTGGGCGGCAACAAGTTCCGTCTGGGCAACATGGCGGAACCGGCGCAGTTGAACTTTGGGGATGAAGTTTCGATCATCAACGAACCCAACTCCGGTTCTCCGTACCTCCTTCCTTTCCCCGAGCCGGATATTCTGCGCAGCATGCGTCCCGGCAACCTGGTATACATCTCCGACGGAACGGTCTGCCTGGAAGTCCTGGAGGTAACACCGGACCTCGAAGTTAAGACCCATGTCCGTAACGGGGGCAATCTCTCTTCGTACAAGGGCGTCAACCTCCCTGACGTGCCCATCGATATGCCGGTCATCACCGAAAGCGACAAGATCGCCCTGCAGTTCGGAGTCGAACAGGAAGTGGACTGGGTAGCGCTGTCGTTCGTGCGCACCGGCGAAGATGTCCGCTACGCCCGCGCCTATCTCAACCAGCTCGGCAGCCGCGCCCCGGTCATGGCCAAGTTGGAGCGCCGCGAGTGCATCGCGAACCTGGACGACATCCTCGGGGAAGTGGATGGCATCATGGTCGCCCGGGGCGACCTCGGCGTGGAGATGCCGATGGAGGAAGTCCCCGTCATCCAGAAGGATATGGTCACCCGGGCCAATCGGGCCGGCCGCATCTCCTCGGTCGCCACCCAAATGCTGCGGTCAATGGTCAACTCGCCCACGCCAACTCGAGCCGAGGTGTCCGACATCGCCAACGCCGTGCTTGACGGGTGCGACTCCATTCTGCTGTCCGACGAAATCGCCGTGGGCTCGTATCCGGTGGAGGCGGTGCGCATCGCCGATGCAGCCATCGTCCAGGCCGAAAAGATGTACCACTACTACTCCGAGTTCCCCCAGCGTGACCAGACCCAGTCCGTCACCTGGGGAGCCACCCAGCTGGCCAAGTCGCTCAATGCCAAACCTATCGTGATCACGAGCACGGGGCGCGCCGCCTACGAGATTTCACGTTTTCGGCCAGAGAACGACATCATCGTGTTCTCGCATGACATGGCCGTACAGCGTCGCGTGTGCATGGCCTGGGGACTAAATCCCAAGGGAGTCCTCCCCGCCGAGCGGGACGTGGCCAAGTTGGTCACCATGCTGGTCGACGCGGCGATGGCGACGGGCATGGTTTCGGAGCGGGACGTGGTCACCCTGGTACACGGCTTCATGACCGGCGTTACCGGGACGACCAACACCATCCAGGTGCTCAACATCCAGGAATACCTGGATCACATTGGTCGGAACGCAGTTGCTTCGGCGGCGCCGGACGCGGTCTAAAGCCCGACCGATACGCCGGCAACACGCCTGAAATGCAACGACGGGCTGGACAATCCAGCCCGTCGTATCGTATTCGGGTCCGTCGGGCGACGGCTACTCAGCGGCGCTCGATCGCGGCAAGCGGCTGGCTCCCGCCGACAGGTACTGGTCCACACCGCGCGCCACGTCCCTTCCTTCGGCAATCGCCCACACCACCAGCGACTGGCCGCGAACCATGTCGCCGCCGGCGAATATGCCCGGGACCGAAGTCATCTTGTTGTCATCAACTTTGACGTTGCCTCGGCCGTCCAACTCAACGCCGAGTTGGTCGATCATCCCGCCGTGTTCCGGATGCAGGAACCCCATCGCGAGCAGCACCAGGTCGGCGTCCACGCTGAATTCGCTGCCCGGAACTTCCGCCATCTGGAAGCGCCCGTTTTCACCCCGCGTCCAGTCGACACGCACGGCGTGCAGCCGGTTGACCTGACCATTCGCTCCGGAAAGCGACTTGGTGAGGATGTTGTAATCGCGCACCCCGCCTTCTTCGTGGGCACCGGATGTGCGCAGGATCATTGGCCAGAGCGGCCACGGGTTGTCGTCCGGGCGCGTTTCGGGCGGTTCCGGCAACAACTCGAACTGGTGGACGATCTCGGCTCCCTGCCGATGCGCGGTGCCCAGGCAGTCGGCCCCGGTGTCGCCCCCGCCCAGGATGATAACTCGCTTGCCCTCGGCCGTGATTTGATCGCCAATGCTCTCGCCCGCCAGCAACCGGTTCTGCTGTGGCAGGTATTCCATGGCAAAGTGCACGCCGTCCAGATCACGTCCCGGCACGTCAAGGTCCCTCGCCTGGGTGGAACCGCCGGTAAGGCACACCGCATCGTATTCTTCCAGGAGTCGCTCGGCGGGGTAATTCCCCCCGACATTGACGCCGGTGCGAAACTCGATACCCTCTGCTTCCATCAACTGGACCCGGCGTTGAACCACCGACTTTTCCAGCTTGAAATCGGGAATGCCCAGCATCAGCAGACCGCCGATATAGTCCGCTCGCTCCAGCACCGTGACCGTGTGTCCCGCCCGGTTCAACTGCTGAGCCGCAGCAAGTCCCGAGGGCCCGCTCCCGACCACGGCTACCGTTTTGCCCGTGCGCGTCGCAGGTACCTCCGCTTTGATCCAGCCCTGCTCAAACCCCCGGTCGCTGATCTCTTTCTCGATGTATTCGATGGTCACCGGGTCGGCATTGATGCTGAGCACGCAGGACGCCTCACACGGAGCCGGGCAGATCCGGCCCGTGAATTCAGGGAAGTTGTTGGTGCTGAGCAGGATTTCCAGCGCCTGCTCCCAATTCCCCAGGTACACCTGGTGGTTGAAGTCCGGGATTACGTTCCCCAAGGGGCAACCCATGTGGCAGAACGGCACGGCACAATCCATGCATCGCCCGCCCTGCTCCGTCGCCTGTTGGTCCGACCAGCGGTGGTAATACTCGCGGTAGTCTCCGATGCGTTCCGATGGAGGGCGGCGCTCCGGCGGAGTGCGACCGAATTCCACAAAGCCGGTGACTTTACCCATTGGGCACCGCCACCAACCCGGCCGCTGCCCGCTCGGCGCGTTCCTGGAGCACCCGCCGGTAATCGCGCGGCATCACCTTGCGGAACTCGCCGATGCTCGCCTGCCAGTTGTCCAAAATCCGCTGCGCTGGCCCGCTGCCGGTCCGCTCCATATGCTCCACCAGCAGCCCGTGCAGCAGGTCGATGTCTTCTTGCTCAACCAGGTCTTCCAGGTCAGCCATGCCGTCGTTGAACCGCATGTTGAAATCACCCTCAGGGTCGTGAACGAAGGCGATCCCGCCGCTCATGCCGGCGCCGAAGTTCCGGCCGGTGCTGCCGATCACGGCCACCACACCTCCGGTCATGTACTCGCAACCGTGGTCGCCCACACCCTCGACAACGGCGCGCGCTCCGCTATTCCGGACGGCGAACCTCTCGCCGGCCCGGCCGCGAATGAATACGTCGCCACCGGTGGCTCCGTAGAGCGCCACGTTGCCGATGATGATGTTGTTCTCGGGCACGAACCCCGAGCCTGGGGGCGGGACAATGACGAGGCGTCCGCCTCCGATGCCCTTGCCCATATAGTCGTTGGTGTCGCCGGCCAGCCGAATCGCAACGCCAGGGGCGAGGAACGCTCCGAAGCTCTGTCCGCCTGACCCTTCGAGCTCGATGTTGATGGTACCCTCGGGAAGTCCCTCTTCCCCGTACTTGCGAGCAACCCGTCCGCTGAGCATGGCCCCGACGGTGCGGTTCGAGTTGCGCACCGGCAGGCTGATGTGCACCGGTGTGCCGTTGTCGATCGCCGGTTGGGCCTGGGCGATCAGTTGGTGATCCAGAGCCCGTTCCAACCCGTGATCCTGGTCAATGCAGCAGTAGGTTTGCACGCGTTGGGCCCGGTCCGGAACGGTCAGCAGCTTGGACAGATCGATGCCGGAGGCTTTCCAGTGATCCACCGCCTTGCGGGTTTCCAGCCGGTCGACCCGGCCCACCATTTCGGCCACGGTTCGGAAGCCAAGTTCGGCCATGATCTCGCGCAGCTCTTCAGCCACAAAGTAGAAGTAGTTCACCAGATGCCCCGGCTGTCCGGCGAAGCGCTTGCGCAGCTCCGGATCCTGCGTGGCAATGCCCACCGAGCAGGTGTTGAGATGGCACTTGCGCAGCATGATGCAGCCGTTGACGATCAGCGCGGCAGTGGCCATGCCGAATTCTTCCGCACCCAGCAGGGCCGCTATGGCCACGTCGCGGCCGGTTTTCAACTGCCCGTCAGTTTGGACCACGATCCGGCTGCGGAGGTCGTTGGCCACCAGCACCTGCTGAGTTTCAGCCACTCCCAGTTCCCAGGGCAAACCGGCGTGTTTGATGGATGATTCAGGAGAGGCCCCGGTACCGCCGTCGTGCCCGCTGATGAGCACCACGTCGCCGTGTCCCTTGGACACTCCGGCGGCGATGGTTCCCACGCCCACCTCGGACACCAGCTTCACGTGGATCCGCGCCTCGGGATTGATGTTCTTCAGGTCGTGGATCAGCTGTGCCAGGTCTTCGATCGAGTAGATGTCATGGTGCGGCGGCGGAGAGATCAACTCCACGCCCGGCGTCGTGTGCCGCACCCAGCCGATGTATTCATCCACTTTGTGTCCGGGCAACTGACCGCCCTCACCCGGCTTGGAACCCTGGGCCATCTTGATCTGAAGATCGGTGGCGTTCACCAGGTAGTTGGGCGTAACGCCAAACCGACCGGAAGCCACCTGCTTGATGGCGCTGGAACGATTATCGCCGTTTTCGTCCGCCGTGTAGCGGTGGAAGTCCTCTCCGCCTTCGCCGGTGTTGCTGCGCGCGCCCAACTGATTCATGGCGATCGCCATGGTTTCGTGCGCTTCCCGACTGATGGAACCCAGCGAAATGGCGCCGGTGGCAAACCGCTTCACGATATCAACCGCGGGTTCCACCTCATCCAGGTCGATGGGCTGAAGGTCCTTGAATTCGAACAGGCCCCGCAATGTAGCCATGCGGCGGCTCTGGTCGTTTACCTGCTCGGCGAATTCGCGATAGGCACGCTGATCGTTGGCGCGGGTGGCATATTGCAGCTTGGCGATGGCTTCGGGGTTCCACTGGTGATGCTCGCCGTGTCTCCGCCACTGGTACTGGCCGCCCATGTCCAGTTCCTGCATCCCCGGAACGAACGGGTCGTCGAAGGCAGACCGGTGCCGCTGCAGAGTTTCCTCTTCCACGGTGTCCAGCCCGATCCCCTGGATACGCGAGGGTGTACGGGTGAAATAGCGATCAACCAGGTCATCGTTCAGGCCGATGGCTTCGAAGATCTGGGCTCCCCGATACGACTGCACCGTGGAGATGCCCATCTTGGACATCACCTTGAGGATACCTTTCTCGTTGGCCTTGATGAAGTTGTAGACTGCGTACTCCGGCTTGGTGCCGTTCAACTCGCCGCGTTCGGCCAGATCACGAACGGATTCCAGGGCCAGGTAGGGATTGATGCCGCCGGCGCCGTAACCGATCAACAGGCAGCAATGCTGAACTTCTCGCGGCTCTCCCGATTCTACGATCAGGCCAACCCGGGTCCGCGTGCCGGTGCGGGTCAGATGATGGTGAACCGCGCTGGTGGCCAGCAAGCTGGGAATGGGAGCGTGGCTGGCGTCCACGCCGCGGTCGGACAGGATGATGAGGTTCTTGCCCTGGGCAATGGCCTCCGACGCAGCGTTGCACAGGTTGTCCAGAGCACCCTGCATCGATCCCGTTTTCGCCTCGAACAGCGTGGACAAAGTGGCCGTCGAAACTCCCGGCAGGTCCAGTGCCTTGATCTGCGCCAGTTGCTCGTCGGTGAGCAGCGGCGACTTGAGCCTCAATTGCCGGCAGTGCTGCGGACTTTCGTCGAACAGGTTCTGCTCGCTGCCGACAAACGCTTCCAGCGAAGTGACCAACTCCTCCCGGATCGCGTCCAAAGGCGGGTTGGACACCTGGGCAAACAACTGCTTGAAGTAATCAAACAGGGGGCGGTTCTGGTCAGACAACACCGCCAGCGACGCGTCGTTGCCCATGGAGCCGATGGCTTCGTATCCGGCCGCTGCCATGGGCGTGGTCAGCATCCGCAATTCTTCGATGGTGAAGCCGAACGCGCGCTGCTGCTGGCGCAGGTTGTCACCCCCGGCCGGAGGCAACGGCTGGGCAGCCGGCAGGCTTTCCAGTTCTACCTTATTGTCCTTAAGCCACTCACCGTAGGGCTGGCGGCTGGCCAGTGTGTGCTTCAGCTCTTCGTCGCCGATGATCCGGCCCTCGTCGAAACTGACCAGGAACATGCGGCCCGGCTGCAGCCGACCTTTCTCCCTGATGCTTTCCGGCGGCAGGTCCAGCACGCCGGTCTCGGACGCCATGACCAGCTTGTCATCGTGGGTAACGGTGTACCGGAACGGTCGGAGTCCGTTCCGGTCCAGGACGGCGCAGACATCCTTGCCGTCAGTGGCCAGCATCATGGCCGGCCCATCCCACGGCTCCATCATGCACGAGTGGAACTCGTAGAAGTCCTTTTTCTCCTGGGGCATGGTTTCATGCTGGTCCCACGCCTCCGGAATCATCATCAGCATGGAGTGGGCCAAATCCCGGCCCGTCATCACCAGCAGTTCCAGCGCGTTGTCAAAACTGGCGGTGTCACTGGCTTGCGGATCGCAGATCGGAGCCAGTTTGTGGATGTCGTCGCCGTACAGCGGGGAACTGAACTCAGATTCCCGGGCATGCATCCAGTTGATGTTGCCGCGCAACGTGTTGATCTCGCCGTTGTGCGCCAGATAGCGATAGGGGTGCGCCAGCTTCCAGTGCCCCAGCGTGTTCGTGCTGAACCGGGAGTGCACCAGCGCGAAAGCCGATACCATCGTTTCGTCGTTCAGGTCGGCATAAAAATTGGGCAACTGGTATGAAACCAGCAGGCCCTTGTAGACAACGGTGTTGGCGCTGAGGCTGCAGATGTAGTAGAAGTCCGCATCGTCTTCGCTGATGCCGGTGGCTTGCAGGTTGTTAGTGATGGATTTGCGGACGACGTAGAGCTTGCGCTCCAGGGAAGCCCGGTCCGGGGTGTGGGCAGTGCCTTTCCCAACGAAGAACTGCCGGATGGTGGGGCAAACCGCCCGAGCATCCCGTCCAATCGCGCTGAGGTCGACCGGCACGTCACGCCAGCCGAGGAGGTTCAAGCCGGCGTCGGCCACCACATTCTCGATGTGGGAGACGCATGCAGCGCGAGGTCCGGGGTCCTGGGGCAGGAAGACCATTCCGACCCCGTATTCTCCTTCCGGCGGAAGGGCGAACCCGATTTCGGAGGTGGCTGTCCGGAAAAATGCGTCCGGCATCTGGACGAGGATGCCAGCCCCGTCTCCGGTGTCCGGGTCGGCGCCCGAGGCTCCCCGATGACCGAGATTGTTCAGCACTTCCAGCGATTCGGTGATTATGGCGTGGGTCTTTTCACCCTTAATATTGGCAACCATGCCGACGCCGCAGGCGTCGTGCTCCTGTTCGGGAGCGTATAATCCGGATTGGGCCAGTTCTTTGAGCGAATTCATGGCTGCACCCTGCGGTCGCTGGAACAATGAAAAAACAGCCAGCTATGCTGAAAGCTGTTCCCATAAACGGGGTCAGGGAACTCCTCGCCGCTGGCAAAATCAGTTTGTGTAATATATCACAATTGGTAGGGATTGCAAGGCAAACCATCGCCGGCCTATACTCCCGCAACCTTCACGTGGGAGTCTACGACGACTTGGAAAATCAACTTGTGACTGCGGCCCGATGACCAGTACTACCGACACATTAACGCCTGCCGACGTTGCCCGCCTGGCCGTGGACGTTGCCGCCGACAAGCTGGCCTCGGACATCGTCATGCTCGATCTTCGGGAGTTGACGGCCTTCGCCGACTATTTCGTCGTGATGACCGCCGATTCCGCGCGTCAGATCGAAGCGCTGGAAGAAGATCTTTCAGCAGCTATGAAGGAAGCCAGCGTCGCGCGGCACCATCGCGAGGGCACACCGGCGTCAGGCTGGGTTCTTCTCGATTTCGCCGGCGTGGTGATCCATATTTTCGGGCCGGAAGAGCGTCGCTTCTTCGGGTTGGAGCGCCTATGGAGCCGCGCCCCGCAGGTGGTCAGGATTCTCTGAGCCAGGGGTCGTTGCTGCGCACGTAATCCAGCGCGTGGCCCGGTTCAAAGAACAGCCCGATCTCCCGCTCCGCCGACTCTGGGCTGTCCGATCCGTGGACAATATTGCGTCCGGTGTCGATCCCCAGGTCCGCCCGTATCGTACCCGGCGTTGCCTCAGCCGGGTTCGTGGCCCCGATGGTCTGCCGCGCCAGCGCCACCGCGTTATCCGATTCCCAGATCATGGCAACGATGGGTCCCGACGTGATGAAGTCCACCAGCGACGGGAAGAAGGGCCGCTCGACGTGCTCCGCATAGTGCCGCCTGGCCAAGCCCTCGTCTACGATCATCAGGCGGATGGCCACCAGCTTCAGCCCTCGACGTTCCAGCCGTGAGATCACCTCGCCGACGAGGCCGCGCTGTATGCCATCGGGTTTGATGGCGACGAAAGTCCGTTCCATATGGTTTGCTTGCTCCTTGTGATTGATGAGTTCGTGATGACGGCGCTACGATGAGGACAGTCGCCCCTGGCGAACCAGGTCCCGCCGGCGCGGGGCCCCGATAGTAGGCATCCGCAGGTAATACGGCTGTAGCGCAGCCAGGTCATCGGATTGGCCCGCGCTCAGCCGCCCGGCAGCCAATTCTGACAAAGCGAAGAGCCGGTCGGCCGGCGTCCAGGGCATCACCACAGATCCGGCGCCGTCCCCGGCCAGATCCCAGATTTCATCCCGGCGCGCCCAGGCCGCCTCTCCGCAATAAATCCTCGTCAGCGATTCCTCCGCGTCGTGCTCCAGCAGGTCCGCGGGTGATCCAACCCGGTCCTCTCGCATTCGTTCGCCGCCGGCGCCGAATGCTCCTGCTGCTACCTCGTTCCGCCCGGCGTCCAGCCAGGCCACCGGGCTACACTCGCCCGTCGGTTGGGCATGTCTCGCGTGGTCCAGGTACCTCCGGGCTTCCAACAGCAGCGTATCCACCCCGATGATGGGAAACCCGCCGGCCATGGCCAGCCCCTTGGCGGCGCTGACGCCCACCCGCAACGCGCTGAACGGCCCCGGTCCCAACGCCACGGCCACCGCAGTCAGTTCCGCGGCCCTTATGCTGCGCGCGTTCAGCAACTCGGTAACCGCCGGCATTAGTTGAGCGGTGTGATTCGCGGTCGACCGCCAAATCCGCGCCTCAACCACCTGCCCGTCGCTGCCGGCAAGCGCCGCTCCGCCATAGCGGGATGAGGTGTCAATGGACAGGAGCATCAGGAATTCTGCCCCGGCGCAGCGGACGAGAAATGGCGCGTCAATTGGGACAGCAACGCCGCGTACCTTTCGGGCGCATTGGAAATCGATATCCGGTGACGCGACGGGACCGACCCGTCCGCATCCGGGATCACCTCGCATGCCGCCGGGCTGCCGTCCGCTGCATAGTCCAATCCGATCCACAACGCGTCGGCCGGAAATATCTCGGCCGCCCGGTCCGCCCATTCCACGATGAGCACCTCTTCCCCGGCCGCCATGATGTCTTCCAGGCCGAGGTCCCACGCCTCGGCAGCGTGATCAATCCGGTATAAATCGGCGTGATGGATGGTCAATCGGCCCTGGTACCGGGTCACCAGCACAAATGTTGGACTGCGCGCGTAGCCGGGTGCGCCCAACCCGCGGGCTATCCCCTGGGTGAGGCAGGTCTTACCAGCGCCCAACGGCCCGGTCAGGAGGTAGATGTCCCCGGGAGAGGCCGCCTCGCCGATGGTTCTTCCCACCTCGCGGGTCTCGTCGGCCGTTTCAGTATGGATCGTGATGTTGGTGGGCATTACCCTATACACCGGTATCCGATTAATCCGCCGGGCCGGGTCAGCTGAAATGGTCCCAACCGGCGCCGGCCCGCAGTCGAGGATTGCCATCAGCGTCCAGCACCGTAACCGCTCCCGGCTCTCCATCGAGAACCTCGCCAATCACCGCGGCGCCGCGGGGCAACCCGTCAATGACGGCGGCCATGACCTCGGGCGGCGCGGTGAACAACAGGACATAGTCCTCGCCACCGTACAACGCCAGATCCAGCCAGTCCTCGGAGAACACGGATTTGAGCGCCGACTCAGCCGGAACCTTGTCGGCCCAGATCACGGCGGCCACCCCGCTGGCCGCGCACAGTTTTCCCAGATCGTCTGCCAGCCCGTCGCTGACGTCCATTGCAGAAACTACCCCATTCGCGACCAGAGTTTGCCCTTCCGTTACGTGAGGGCGTGGTCGACGATGGGCCCCAGTGAGGCGATCCATTGAGGGACCGCGGTCTCCGGTTGCCTGCAGCATCGCGCGCAGCCCACCGGCCGACCCGCCCACGGATCCCGTCACCCCAATCAGGTGTCCCGGCCTGGCCGCCGTTCGTACCATGGGTTCGGCGCTGGCGATGCCGGTGAGCGCTACGGTGATGAACCCCACGGGAGACCTCACCATATCGCCACCGATGATCCTCGCCCCGAATTCACGGCAAATCTCGTTCATTCCGGCGTACAGTTCTTTGATGTCATCAACCAACGTATGCGCCGGCAGACCCAGCGTGACCAACGCCAGCGCCGGTGTTGCCCCCATGGCCGCCACATCGCTCACGTTGGAGGCGATAGCCTTCCAGCCCAGATCTCGCCACGGCGTGGTTTCAGAGGTGAAATGGATGCCGTCGACCATGGTATCGGTGGTGTACACCTCGGTGACCCGGTCCCGCAAGAAGGTGACCGCGGCTCCGTCATCTCCGTTATCTACCACGGTTTGGTAAACGCTGGAAGCATCCGGCCCTGTATCGGAGTCGGACTGCCGTGTCCACTCCTGAACCAATTGGATGAGCCCGAATTCGCCGAGGTCGGAAATGCGCATGGTCCCAATATACAAGCAAAACGGGCCTTCGTTCAAAGGCCCGGATGCATTCGGCGTTCGTTAGCGGCTGATTAGTGAAAGGAAGCAAGAAGTTTGCGAATTGTTCCGGCGATTGTGCCGGTAACAGCGGATTTTCTCAGGGAACCCGTTTATCGGGAATGGGAGTCTAAAAGACTCGACCTAAAGACCCGAGTTACAGGAACATCCGCTGATTGACCTGGGAGTGGGCCGGTTCGCGCCCGTTAAGGCGTTCCCCGACTAAGGTCTCCCTTTTAAAGGAGGTGATCCAGCCGCACCTTCCGGTACAGCTACCTTGTTACGACTTCGTCCCAGTTACCGAACCCGACCTCGGCACCTGCCTCCCTTGCGGGTTAGCTCAGCGACTTCAATCGTTCTCGGCTTCCATGACGTGACGGGCGGTGTGTACAAGGCCCGGGAACGTATTCACCGCAGTATGCTGACCTGCGGTTACTAGCGATTCCGCGTTCATGCAGGCGGGTTTCAGCCTGCAATTCCAACTGGGGCCGGCTTTGGTGGGATTGGCTCCATCTCGCGATTTGGCAACCCATTGTACCGGCCATTGTAGCGTGTGTGTAGCCCTGGACATAAGGGCCATGATGACTTGACGTCGTCCCCACCTTCCTCCTCCTTGCGGGAGGCTGTCTCGCTAGAGAGAATAACTAGCGACGAGGGTTGCGCTCGTTGCGGGACTTAACCCAACACCTCACGGCACGAGCTGACGACAGCCATGCAGCACCTGTGAAGGCTCCCCGAGTTACCCCGAGGTCGTTACCCTTTCGGGTTCCTACTACCAACATGTCAAGCCCAGGTAAGGTTCTTCGCTTAGCATCGAATTAAACCACACGCTCCACCGCTTGTGCGGGCCCCCGTCAATTCCTTTGAGTTTTAGCCTTGCGGCCGTAGTCCCCAGGCGGGATACTTAACGCGTTAGCTACGGCACGGAGGGGGTCAATACCCCCCATACCTAGTATCCATCGTTTAGGGCGTGGACTACCTGGGTATCTAATCCAGTTTGCTCCCCACGCTCTCGCGCCTCAGCGTCAGATACAGCCCAGTAAGCCGCTTTCGCCACTGGTGTTCCTCCCGATATCTACGCATTCCACCGCTACACCGGGAATTCTGCTTACCTCTGCTGTCCTCAAGTCGAATAGTATCCCTTGACCTCTCCCAGTTAAGCCGGGAGCTTTCACAAGAGACTTATCCAACCGCCTACGCGCACTTTACGCCCAGTGATTCCGGGTAACGCTTGCCCCCTACGTATTACCGCGGCTGCTGGCACGTAGTTAGCCGGGGCTTATTCCCGAGGTACCGTCCTTTCTCTTCCCTCGGAAAAGGGGTTTACAACCCGAAGGCCTTCGTCCCCCACGCGACGTCGCTGGGTCAGGCTTTCGCCCATTGCCCAAGATTCCCTGCTGCTGCCTCCCGTAGGAGTGGGGGCCGTTCTCAGTCCCCCTCTGGCTGGTCATCCTCTCAGACCAGCTACCCGTCATCGGCTTGGTGAGCCATTACCTCACCAACAACCTGATAGGACGCGAGCTCCTCCTTCGGCGACCGAAGCCTTTCATCTGCACCCCAAGGGATGCAGGTCGTATGCGGGATTATCCTCAGTTTCCCGAGGTTATACCCCACCGAAGGGCAGATTACTCACGCGTTACTCAGCCGTCTGCCGCTTTATCATTGTGGCCGAAGCCACGATCACGCTCGACTTGCATGCATTAAGCGCGCCGCCAGCGTTCACCCTGAGCCAGGATCAAACTCTCTTAATGAGAACCTTACTTCCTTCCACTATTCAGCTGTTAAGGAGCCTTCACCGGCGGTGGCTTGTGGCCTCGACGACCAGTGAGTTCGGCAACTTTAGCCGCTTTCGAGGGTATTGTCAATACCCGCCGCGATTTCCATCCGCCAATCCGGCCACCCAGCGGCTTTTGGCGTCCAACACACGGTTTCGGCCGCCCCTTGCCCGGTAAACCCAGCCTCCGCACCATGCCCGTGCCGTCTACCCCGGTTGCGAATTCCCGCCCGGTTGCCAATGCACGCCGCCGCCGTTGATTGACCGCCGTCCGAGCCGCCGAATACACTCCCAACGCAGTCCGCGCTTGTCGATCCGCCCGGCGCGCGTCGCACCACAGGAGCAGGACGTATCGCCATGCAAAGTCCACCGGACCAGGCGTCATCTTACCGTTGGGTGGTCATGGGAATCTGGCTCACCGCCAGCGTGGCCGGTTTCATGATCATGTCCACCATCGGCATCCTGCTGCCCGCCATCAGCGCCGACCTCCGGCTGTCGCCTTTCCAGCAAGGCATGCTCGGTTCCTCCGCCTATTGGGGAAATCTGGTGCTGGCCATTCCCATCGGCTGGTGGGCGTCCCGATTCTCTCCCAGGATACTGACCTCCATCACCCTCGCCCTGGGAACGCTGTTCCTTCTTGCCCAGTCCTTCTCGCCAGGCTTCGCAGTGCTGCTGCTGGGTCGCGTCGCCTTCGGCGTGAGCGTGATCGCCCGCCAGCCGGCCCGGGCGCTGCTCACCCAGCAATGGTTCCCGCCGCGCCAGGTGGTGCTGGTCAACAGCATCTCCAATGCGATGTTCGGCCTGGTGGTGGGTGGTGGAATCGCGGCTTCACCATTCATCCTTATCGCCCTGGCTGACGACTGGCGGGCAACCCTCCTCTGGTTCGTCGGTCTTTTCGGCGTGTTGACACTGCTCTGGCTGGTGTTCGGGCGTGAAAGGATCACCGCCGAATACCGGCAGCGTCTCGGCTCCCAGGACGTCAATGTTCTCAAAGGCGCCATGCGTTACCGCGACCTGTGGATCGGCGGTCTGGGGTTTGTGGGGGCCACCATGGCCTGGTCCGGTTTCCTCAGCTTCTATCCCACCCTGATGCTGGATACCTACCAGATGTCCCTGATCTGGTCCGGAGGCATTCTGGCGGTGGGCATCTTCGTGGGCGGCCTCTGCGGATTGGGCTTCGGTTGGCTGGTCATGGTCTCGGATCAAGGCCGCACCGTCTTGCTGGGCACCGGCGCAGTCATGGCCGTCACCTTTGTGGGCATGACCCTCACGGGATCGCTCCCGGTGCTATTGGCGCTCACCATCGTCAATGGAATAGCCTGGGGCTTTTGGCCGGTTCTCTATTCGGTACCCTTCAATCTGCCCGGAATACGACCGCGTGAGATTGCCGTCAGTCTCGCGTTCATCCAGATGAGCAGTTCTGCGGGTATCGCGCTGGGTCCCCTGGTCGCGGGCATTATTCAGGAGTTGACCGGAGACGTCAGGCTGTCGTTGATCGTGGTGAGCTTCGCATCGCTGTCGTTGTGCGCCGCCGGCCTGATCATGAAACACGGGCTCTCCAGCCTGCCTGCGCCCGCGCCGGCTCCTTCCGCCACCGGCGGTTGATCCGTTCAACCGGTGCTCGCCGGCAGCGGTCCGCGCGAGCCGGCCACAGATGCGACTGGCCTTCGGGGCTGACGCGCCTGCCGTGTATAATCGCGCGATGCTTCAATCCGATTTTCCGCCGGACAGCCGCGCCGCCTGCAGATTTCGATTCCAGGCAAGCTCGTGCTGAGTGCGGCCCGCGCCCGCCTCCACTACGGCTGGGTGATATTCGTCCTGTCGCTGGGCAACCTCACCGTCGAGGGTGGCACCAAGAACAGCGAGGCCGTGTATTTCAACGCGCTCAAAGACGCCTTCGGCCGCAGCGCAACTTACACCTCGGCGGTCTTTTCCCTTGCGGGGCTGATTGGCGCCATCTGCGCCCCTCTCCTGGGCATTCTGCTGGACCGATGGGGCGCTCGCGTGCTGTTCCCTCTGGCCGGTCTCTTCATCCTCTTCGGCTGGATCACGGCCAGCTACACGACCGATCTATGGCAGATGTTCATTTTTTACAGCGTCTTCGCCGGAATCGGTCACACTGCCATTTCGTCCTTTTCAATGACCGCGACCGTTGCACCCTGGTTTCCGCGTACCCGTGGACGCATGCTCGGGTTGGCGGATAGTGGGAACCCCATCGGGCAGGCGGTTTTCGCGCCGCTGGCCGGAGTATTGATCACCGAAGTTGGCTGGCGCTGGGCCTACCGCATCTACGGCGTAATCTTCGCCGTGTTGATAGCCTTGCCCAACCTTCTACTGCAGCGCCGCCCTCCAGAAACGCCGACCGCCACCCTTGGGCCGCCTCACGCGCATCAGTCCCAGCCCTCCCCCGTAAATTCCGGCGCTCCGCGGAGCCGGACCGCGGCCGCGGAGGCGCCGACTCTGGGCAACGCGGTCCGCGACGCCGCGATGTGGATGCTGGTCCTGACCCGCGTGTTCGGTTCCACGGGAACTCAGATGATCCGGGTCCACCTGGTTACGTTTTTCGTTCTGGCGGGTTACAGCGTTCAAACCGCGGCGAACACCCTGGGCGCGGTGGGGCTGGTCAGCGTGTTCGCCCGACCCCTGATCGGTTTGGCTACCGACCGCTGGGGGCGGGAGTCGGTTTATACGGTCGGGATGAGCGTCGCTGCCGGAGCCGTCCTGCTGGTGCTTTGGCTCGGCGACGGCCGGAGCTTCTGGCCCCTGGCAATCTACGTCGGCCTGGCGGGCATAACCGACGGTATCAGCGGCCTGATTATTGGCGCCAAGGCGGCGGACATCTTTCCCAGCGAATCTCTGGGCACCGTGATGGGATTTGTCGAAATGGGCCGGGGGGCGGCGATCTTTCTTGGGCCGATCGTAGCCGGCCTGATGTTCGATCTGCAGGGCGACTACGTGCAGGCGTTCGTCCTGTCCGCAATCCTGACAGTCGCGTCCGTGTGCACTATGTGGATTGCCGACTTCATCGGCCGACGCCGGCGCACCACCCAGGCATTTCAGTAACGGGTCCCGATCCGAGCCCTCACCGCAGGAAGGGCGCCGGGTACGCATGATCGGCGCGGTTCCAGTGTCGCGGCTGCTGGCCGGCTCAGCCGATCTCCATCACGCCGCCGTGGGCCAGTCATACGGACGTAACCTGCTTGTTTGGCCCGCGATCCTTTGTTACAATTCCGACGCACGAAAGATACGGCTCGCGGACGAGCGTGCTCTGCCACCGCCGAGCCGCCGTATCACCGCAGTTCGCGCAACCAATGGAGGAGGAAATACTATGCCGTCGTTCTGGGAAAACATTCGAATGCCCGACCCCGAGGAGGACCGCGAATCTGGAGCCAACATCGCCGAGGCCGGTGATATGGCTGCCTACGTAAGCTTCCCGCCGCCAAGCGCTGGCACCAGCCTGCCGGCCGTTATTGTCGTTCAGGAAGCGTTCGGCGCCAATCAGCACATCCAGAAGGTGGCCGACGGCTTCGCAGCTGCGGGGTTCGTCGCCGTGGCCCCGGCCTTGTTCCACCGTAACGAGCGCAACCCCAACCCCATGCTGGGCTACACTCCTGAGGACTTCGACGCCGCGATCAACACCTACATGCCCGCGCTTACCGGCCAGGGCATCATTGCTGACATCAATGCCACCGTCGATTACCTGCAGCGCACGTATCCGCGCACCCGCGGGCAGAAGATCGGAATCGTCGGTTACTGCATGGGCGGTCGCGTGGTCTACCTGGCCGCCAGTTCCTGTTCCGGGCTCTCCGCAGGCGTGGTGTATTACGGTGGCGCAATTCTCGCCCCCTACAGTGACGGCGTGACCCCCATCGACGGCACCGCCAACATCAGCATCCCGCTGATGGGCAACTTCGGGGAGACCGACGGCAATCCGACCCCTGCTGACGTCTCTCAGATCGAAGCAGCCCTGGATGCGGCCGGAAAGTCCTATGACTTCAAGATGTACTCCGGCGCCGGCCACGGCTTCAACTGCAACGACCGCGACAGCTATAACCAGGCTGCCGCCGACGACGCGCAGGCCCGCACCGTGGCTTTCTTCAACGAGCACCTGAAGTAAGCGCAGCCATATCCTCGGGTTATACGGCCCCCGCGCCATTAACGCGGGGGCCAATTATTTTGCGGACGCCGCCCGAGAACCTGGGACCGGAGCGACTCGCACCAGACCGGATTGAAATGATCAACAGGATGGGCGCGACCCGCCCCGAAACGCCTGAGCGATTCCTCGCAGGCCAACGACGAGCCGCTTCATAATGCGGGTGTGCATCGCCGACGGATCCGGCGGCGCCGAATGCGACTCCAACCAGCGTTGGCGGAACGCGCCGGGCGGCGCTATCGCATCATCCCCCCAGCGGGGATATTCCGCGCACCAGCCGCATTATGTCATTGGCGGAGATGGCAATCACCAGCGCCAACAGAGCCACGAACCCGATGAGGTGCACCAGTCCTTCTTTTTCAGACGGCACCCGTTTGCCCCCGCGCACCCACTCGATGAAAACGAACAGGAGCCGCCCGCCGTCCAGCATCGGAATCGGCAGGATGTTCAGCACCGCCAGGTTGATGCTCAACAGGATCGCCACCAGCATCCAGCCCTGGATCCCACCCTGACGGGTTACCTCACCGGTAATCTGGGCGATCCCGATGGGGCCACTCAATTCCGGTCCGCGTCCCCCGCCGAACCAACCTCGGATCTCCCTACCCATCAGGGTCAGCATGTCCCAGGTGCTGATTGCCCCGAGACGGACCGCGGTCCAGGGAGGTTCGATTTTCCGGACCTCCTGCTGGTCCACCACGGAAAATGTGATCCCGACCGCGCCCTCACCCGGTGGCGGGTCCACGCGCGGCGTCACCTGGGCCACCCGCTGCTGGCCATCCCGTTCGATCACCCAGGTCATCTCAGTGCCGGCGGCGAGGTGGACCTCCCGCGGCAGTTCCTGCGGCGCGCCCGGAGACCGGTCGCCGACTTGCACCACCCGGTCTCCGGCCATCAAACCCGCGGCTTCCGCCGGTGAATTTGGCGCGACCGATGTGATCTCAGCTGACCCGCCGACCATCTCGGTGTGCGGGATCATGAACATGATGGCGAACGCGACGATGGGGAACAGCGCGTTCATCGCCGATCCGGCCGCCAGCACGATGGCCCGTTGGCCGAGGCCCCGCCGCGCCAGGCTCCCCGGCGCGGCGGGATTGTTCTCCCCCGACAGCCTCACGAAGCCGCCCAGCGGAAGCCAGTTGACGGTGTAGATCATATCGGCCAGGACGATGCGGTCGGGCAATACCTCCCGAACGCGTCCCTCGTGCCGGAGGAACTCGTCGGTCTGGACATCGTCCAGCCGCCGGCGGGCGGGCTGCCCTCCAGGTTCCTCAGATCGGGCCCTGCGGCCAAAACCCGCCAACCCGGCCAGGGATCCCAGCGCCCCCCCGATTCGACCGGCTTCGCGCAATTCAACGTAGCGCGCAACCAGCTGGCCCTCCGGGTTTTCACCGGACAGAACTCGAATCACCTGGCCCGGGCGGATGGCGCCCATCACCCCATTGAGGCAAACCGTTGTGGGACTCAGCAGCGTCTCCGTGCGTCCGGTGTAAATCCCGAAAGCGCGGGGCGGGTAACCGACACCGAACTCGAGCACCTTGATCCCGAAAGCCTTGGCCGACCAGAAGTGCCCCAACTCGTGCACCACCACCAACAACAGCAGCATCGGCACGAACGACGCCACCGCGATAATCCACGTTTCCATAGACCTGGCCCGCGTGGCCGGCTAATTCATCCCGCTGCTCACGATCTCAGCAGCGCGCAGGTTGGCCCAGCGGTCTGCATCTACTATAGCATCCAGGTCTGGCGACGGTTGGGGTACGTGTTCGCTCAGCACTCGCTCGACCAGCCGGTAGATGTCGGTATAACTGATGCTCCCAGCAAGGAAGGACTGGACCGCCACTTCATCCGCGGCGCTGAGCACGGCGGGCATGGTTCCGCCCGTCTTGCCGGCGGAGACCGCCAGATCAAAGCAGGGGTAGCGTTTCGGCTCCAGCGGTTCGAAGTCCAAAGACCACGGAGCACCGATGTCCAGGCGCGGGATCTCGTCGTTGGCGAAACGCTTGGGGTGAAACAGGGCGTACTGTATGGGCAACCGCATGCTGGGCGGCCCCAACTGCGCTTTCACCGATCCGTCATCGAACTCGACCATGGAATGTATGGTGCTCTGGGGATGCACCACCACGGCAATGTCCTCCCACGGCACGGAAAACAGCCAATGCGATTCGATCACCTCAAAGGCTTTGTTCATCAGCGTGGCGGAGTCTATGGTGATCTTGTCCCCCATGCGCCAGGTCGGATGCTTCAGCGCCTGCTCTGGGGTTACCGATTCCAGCTCCTCCAGCGGTGTACGCCGGAACGGGCCGCCGCTGGCGGTTATCATCAACCGCCGGATGTGGTTGTCCTCCCCTTGCAGACACTGCCAGATGGCGCTGGGCTCGCTGTCCACCGGGAGAATCACCGCGCCGTACTGCGCTTCAGCTTCCTTCAGGACCTGACCCGCCATCACGATGGGTTCCTTGTTGGACAGCGCGACCTGCTTGCCCGCCCGCAGCGCGCTCATCGTAGGCGTCAGGCCAACAGCGCCCATCAGCGCGACCATCACCTGGTCCACTTCAGGGAGCGACGCCATTTCCGCCATAGGCATAACTTTCGTGCCGGCCGGTAATTCCTCAGGCGGGTTCGAGCACCAAACGTAATCTGGAGTGAACTCGGCGGCCTGTTCCAGGAGCAGGCCGGTGTTGTTGCCGGCGGCCAGACCGACGACTTGAAACTCGTCGGGAAACGCCCGCACGATATCCAGCGTTTGACGCCCGATAGAGCCGGTGGAGCCGAGAATGACGATGCGCCGCATTTGTTCGCTTCCGGGTCAGTTTATGGGGTGCTCACGGCTGCCAGGACGTACACCGCGATCAGGGACGGAAGAAGGCTGTCCAACCGATCCAACATCCCGCCGTGTCCGGGAAACAGGTTGCCTGAGTCCTTGGCGTCAGCCAACCGTTTGATTTTGGATTCGGCCAGATCACCTATGGGCGATACGGCGCCTAAAATAACACCGATCATCGCCAGGTGCCAAATCTCCAGGCGCAGCGGAAAAAGCACGCCGACCACAACCGCGGCGATTGCTGCGGCCAGCATTCCGCCGGCGGTCCCCTCCCAGGTTTTCCCGGGGCTGATCCCGGGAGCCATGCGATGCCTGCCGAAAAGACGACCCACCATGTACGCACCGGTGTCTGCGGCATACACGGTGAGGATCGCCAGGAGCAGCCACCAGCAGCCCGTTTCCGTGAGAACGGTGAGTTCCCGCGCGAAATCGGAACCGATTATGTCCGGCAGCGCCCAAACCCCTTCCGCAGCGCCCGGGGCCGCATAGGCCGTTTCGAAAGCCTCGCCGAGTCCGTCATCTTCTATGAGCGGAGGCCTCGATAATGGAGGCGCTGGGTCGTCAACTTTCGCCCTCCAAAGCCTGGGCAACCCGTCGATCCCGCGAAGCGCCGTCGCGGCCGCCAACGCTCCTCCGATGTAAACGGGCGACACTATCAAATAACCCGCCGCCGCTATCGGGCGCTGCCCGTGCCAGGCGGCGATCATCCACAAACCGGCAGCGACGGCGCCGGCCATGCAGATGCCCAGAACTGCCCACCCGAAATCCTGGGGCCGTACCGCCAGCTCTCCCGCCAGCACCAGCGCGACCGCCCAGACTCCACCCAGCAGCACGGGCAGCGGCGTGTCGGGGCTGTCATCGCCCTCCGCCATTCGGTCACGATTGGCGGGATACAGCCGATATGCTTCTCTAACCCCGATCACCGCGGCGACCGCAGCCAGGATGGTAATCCAGGGTGCGCCCAACCAGATGCACGCCAGCACCACGGGCACACCCACCAGGGCGGTTAGAACCCGGTGGAGCAGCACCCGCTTTACGCTCCGGAAGGATGGTCCTGGACAGCCAGGGAGCCGAACCGCCTCTGCCGTTGACCGTAGGCGCTCAGCGCGCGATCCAACTCTGCCGCATCCAGATCCGGCCAAAGCGCCGGCGTGTGGTAATACTCACTGTAGGCCGCCTGCCAGATGAGAAAATTGCTGAGGCGCTGCTCGCCTCCGGTCCGGATGATCAGGTCGGGATCCGGGCAACCGTCCGTGTACAGGTAGCGGGCGAACAGCGATTCGTCCACGTCGTCCGGAAGCACCCCGTCTGCCAGCATCCGCCGGACCGCCTGCAGGATCTCGTCGCGGCCGCCGTAGTTGAAGGCGATGTTAACCGTGATCCCGGCATTGTGCTCGGTGATGGCCTGCGCCTGCCGTATCGCATCCTGGAGCGCGGGATCCAACGGGTTCATGTCCCCCAGGTGCACCAACCTGACGCCAGCCTTGTGCAGTTCCCGGGTCTGCGGCTCGATTTCTTCCGCCAGGATCGCCATCAGGCTGTCCACTTCATCATTGGGCCTTCGCCAGTTTTCCGTAGAAAACGCGTAGAGAGTGACCACCCGGATGCCACGTTGCGCCAGCAACTCGACGACCTGCCGGATATTGCTCACACCGCGCCGGTGACCCGCCTTGCGCGGGAGGCCCTGGCGCTCAGCCCAGCGTCCATTGCCGTCCATGATGATGGCCACGTGGCGTGGGATCGAATCGACGCCGGCATCCGCGCCGGAGGCGGGTAGCGAGTATTCGGCGTTGGGCAGGTCCGAGTTATGTGACATGAAAAAGTTCGCAGACAGAGGGTGGTCCAGGTATCGGGATGGCTCGCGTCCATGCCGGTACGGCAGAGTTCGCTGCGCGGGCGACTGCGCTTGCCGGAGATTCCAGTGTGGGGCAACGCCGATGGTGTTCAGGCAAACTTGCGCCCGCCTATCGGTTCTCATGGGGACGAGGCCCCGAATATGGCGGGCGTCCAACAGTGTTGAAGGAACGCGCTAACGCGTGCGCCAGGCATCTGAGGCGGGAGCTACACCTCCATGATTTCCCCTTCCTTCGTCGCCGCCACCTCGTCGATGGTCTTGATGTGAGCGTCGGTCGTCTTTTGCAACGAGTCCTGGCTGCGCCGGTTCTCATCTTGGGAGATCGATTTGTCTCGCTCCATTTTGCGCAGGGAATCCACACCTTCGCGCCGGACGTTCCGGACCGCCACCTTGCTGTCCTCCGCCTTTCGCTTCAGCAAGCGCACCATCTCCTGGCGCCGTTCCTGTGTCAACGGCGGGATGGGAACCGTGATCACGTTGCCGTCGTTGGAGGGATTGAACCCCATTTCGGACTGGGTCAGGCTCCGTTCAATGTCGCGCAAGGCCTGCCGGTCCCAGGGCTGCACCATGATGGCCCGGGCATCGGGGGCCGATATGGAAGCAATCTGTTTGAGAGGTGTGGGTGAGCCATAGTAGTCGACCGACAAGTCTTCGATCAGCGCGGGCGTTGCCCGTCCCGTTCGGAGCGTGCTGATGTCGCGGCGCATCGCTTCGATCGATTGACCCATTTTGCGCTCCGCTTCGGTCAGCACGGCCTCCATGGTCGGCCCATCCTGATCGCCGTTGTTGCCTCGGTTGTTGCGATCTGGCATTTGGTCCCTCCTTTACGGCTGAACGTCTTTAGCTGGCGGTTTTCGTACTATGTTCCGTTGCGCCGCGAACCGTCGTCGATGGTAGTCCCCACGACATGCCCCTGAAGAATGCGGCCCATGGCGCCTCGCTCGAATATATCAAAGACGATGATCGGCATCTCGTTGTCCATACACAGCGTCATCGCGGTGGAGTCCATGACCTCCAGCCGCCGATTGACTGCATCCAAATATTCCAGGTTGCCGAACCGCACGGCGCCGGGATTGGTCTTGGGATCCGAATCATACACCCCATCTACGCCATTTTTCGCCATCAGCAGAACTTCCGCGCCCACTTCCAGGGCACGGAGCGCCGAGGCCGTGTCGGTGGACATGTAGGGATTGCCGGCTCCGGCGCAGAACAGTACCACCCTTCCTTTTTCCAGGTGACGGATGGCCCGGCGTCGAATATAAGGCTCGGCAACGGCTTGAATCGGCAACGCTGACTGTGTCCTGGTGGTGATCCCCCGTCGCTCCAAAGCGTCCTGCAAAGCCAGGCCGTTGATGATGGTCGCCACCATGCCGGCGTAATCCGCGGTGGAACGTTCCATGCCACGTCGCTCGGCAGCCGAGCCGCGCCAGATGTTGCCGCCACCCACCACCGCCGCCACTTCCACACCCCGGGAGTGGGCATCGATTATCTGGTCCGCGATGTAGGCGACCGCCTCGGGATCGATCGTATCCGGGCCCGACCCCTGTAAAGATTCGCCGCTGACCTTCAAAAGGACGCGGCGATAGACCGTTTCTCCGTTGATGCTGGCGGAACCCATTTGTCAAACCCGACGCAGCATCAACCTGGGAGCGATGCCGTTTTCGCTTGGTCCTTTACTCTCCAAGCGCGAGCCTGCGGAAGCTGACGATACGCACGTTTTCGCCGGTCTGCGCAGCGGTTTCCCGCACCAGGTCCGCGAGAGTCCTTGACCCGTCCTTGATGAACGGCTGTTGCATCAGGCACACCTGGGCGGCGGGGCGATCGTCGCCCTCATCCTTGTCCTCTTCGTTCAGGTACACCGGCGACATTGCCGCCACCTGCATGGCGATGTCGTGCGCCAACGTGCGGAACTCGTCGGTGCGCGCCACAAAGTCAGTTTCGCATCCCAACTGCACCAATGCTCCGACCCGACCACCGGTGTGGATATACGACTCGACCAACCCCTGCGAGGTTTCGCGGTCGGCTCGTTTAGCGGCCTGCTCGAACCCTTTCTGGCGGAGGGCTGCCATGGCCTGCTCCAGGTTTCCGCCGTTGTCCTCCAGAGCTTGCTTGCAATCACTGATGCCGGCGCCGGTCTGTTCGCGCAGGCTTTTGATCAGTTCAACGGTTACTGCAGGCAACTTTTGCGCCTCCTGTGGGTAATGCGGTTTGGCGATTGGTCAGGGAGAGCCGGCTACGTCTCGAGGGGGCGAGCGGACATCATCTGCCCGAGCTCTTCCAGCGTCACCGTGTTGCTGAAAGGCCGCGCATCTTCGTCGCCTTCTTCCCCGTCAGTTTCCGACGCCTCGGTCTGCGCAATTTGCAGGGCTTCCCGCTGCGCCTGACCTTCTTCGATGGCTGAAGCCATGCGCCCGGTGATCAGTCTGATGGACCGAACCGCGTCGTCATTGCCGGGCACCGCGTGGGTTACCTGGCCCGGATCGCAGTCGGTATCAACAATCGCAAAGATGGGGATGTTGAGCCGGCGCGCTTCCGCGATGCAGATATCCTCTTTGCCAATGTCAATCACGAAGAGAGCGGAAGGCAGCCGGTCCATGTTTCGGAGACCGGTGAAGTACTTTTCGAGCTTGTCCAGGGTGTGCGTCAGCCGCACCGTTTCCTTCTTGGGCAGCCGCGCCAGGTATCCCGTGTCCCGCTGTTCCTGCAGACGCTTCATGTGGTCGATGCGACCCTTGATGGTCTGGAAGTTGGTCAGCGTGCCGCCCAGCCAGCGCTGGTTCACGTACCACTGGTCGGTGCGCTCTGCTTCGGAAGCAATCACGTCCTGGGCCTGCTTCTTGGTACCGACGAACAGGACCTTGCCACCGTTGGCGGACAATTCCACCATCGCCCGATATGCGTCGGTGATCAGCCCCATCGTCTGCTGCAGGTCGATGATGTGAATCCCGTTGCGCTGCGTGAATATGTAGCGGCGCATGCGCGGGTTCCACCGCCTGGTCTGGTGACCAAAGTGGACGCCGGCCTCCAACAGGGACTTCATCGTGATCGGTTCCAGCGCGGGAGCCGCATTCATCGCACTCTCCGCCGGGCGTTCCGGGGCTTGTACCATAAGCTCTGTGCCTCTCTCCTGTGTCTGGCGTAAGATCGGGCGTGAGTATAGCACAGGCCAAATCCGAGCGGCAATCTGAAACGTTTCCCGCGCGTACCCGCTTTGCCGGAGCCGGGCAGTTTGCATGGATACACATGATCGAATCGATGAGACGCTCTACATCAGTCCAGAGCGAAAGTGGATAGAAGCAGCGAACAACAGGGCCAAATGGCATGCTCAACCAGCTAACGATCCCCTCTCATCCACCTTGAACCATCCCCGTTCATCCTGTTTGTCCATGCAAGAGGAAACGCTTCGCCCGGTGACCAGGCTCCAGCCGGTCCGATGCCGGTATTCCTTCCTTGCCTCTGCGCGACGCGCTATGTACACTCGCGCCCAACCTCGACCATGCAGGAGGTGTGGCCAATGCCGATTTCCGACGAAACCATGAAGCGAATCATCGCCGAATACGGCGGGTTCGAGTTGTCCGACGCCGAATTGGCGCTGGTCAAACCCGAGCTGGAAAACTACCTGACCGAACTGCAGAACCTGCGCGACCTTGACCTCTCCGACGTTATGTCCGCGCGCCTGCTGAGGCCAGCCGATGGAGGACAAGCCGATGCCTGATTCCGACCTGCTCAAGCTGACCATTTCCGAAGTCGCCCCGCTGATCCAGGCCCGGGAGGTTTCTCCGGTTGACCTCACCGAGGCGGCCCTGGCCGAAGCCGAGCGCCGCCAACCCACGCTCAATTCCTTCATCAACATCATGCGGGAACAGGCACTCGAACAGGCCGAACAGGCGGAGGAAGCCCTGTCCCGTGGCGAGTATCTCGGCCCCCTCCACGGCATCCCCATCGGTATCAAGGACAACATAGCCACCGGCGGCATCACCACCACCGTGGGTACCAAGGTGCTGCGGGACAACGTGCCCGATGAGGACGCCGAGGTAGTCCGCCGCTGCAAGGCCGCCGGCGCCATCATCATCGGCAAGGAAAACCTGGAGGAGTTCGCCGCCGGCGCCACCTCCAACAACCCCCACTACGGGGCGGTGCACAACCCCTGGAACGTGGACCACATCCCCGGCGGTTCCAGCGGGGGCGGCGGCGCCAACGTGGCCGCCGGCGTCACCTTCGCGTCCCTGGGAACCGACCTGGGCGGTTCGGTGCGTCTGCCCGGCGCCTTCTGTGGCGTCGTCGGACTCAAGCAGACCTTCGGGCGGGTGAGCCAGCGCGGCCTGCTGGTGACCAGCTTCAACGGCGACCATATCGGCCCCATGACCCGCTCCGTGCGCGACAGCGCCCTGGTCCTGCAGGCCATCGCCGGCTACGACCCCCTGGATCCCAGCACGGTTCCGGTACCGGTTGACGACTACGCGCTCATCATGGAACGCGGGATCAGCGGGCTGACCATGGGCATTCCGTCGAACTACTACTATGATCACCTTGACCCTGAGGTGGAGGAAGCGATTCGCCGCGCCATCGCCGCCCTTGAGGAACTGGGCGTCGAGACCCGAGAGGTCAGTGTCCCCAGCATGCAATACGCCGGCGCGCTGCGCTTCTCCAGCATGGCGGACAGCGTGGTCACCCACGAGCCATACATCGAGGCCAGTCGCGAAGACTACGGTCCCGATACCCTGTACCGCACCCTGGCCGGCCAGTTTGTACTCGGCCGCGACTATTCCAAGGCGATGAAAGTCCAGCGCATCATCAAGGAGGAACACGCCCGCGTCATGCAGGACGTGGACTTCCTCATCACACCGACCACGCCGCTGCCGGCTCCGCGCATCGACGCCGACACCCTGGACGTGGAAGGTGGCCGCCAGAAGGTGCGCGGTCCCGGTTCCGGCCACGTTTCGCGCAACACCAGCCCCATGAACGCCACCGGGTTCCCGGCGATAACCGTGCCCTGCGGATTCAGCGAGCTGGGACTGCCCATCGGCCTGCAGTTCATCGGCCGTCCGTGGGAGGAGGGCAACCTGTTCCGCATCGCCAACGCTTACGAGGCCGTCTCTCCCAGCCGGGGCGTCTGGCCCAGCCTGGAGTGACACCTACGACGTCTCTACGGAGGTAGCGCAGGAGCAATCTCATGGAATACCGACGCTTCGGCCCAACCGACATGACCGTTTCGGCCCTTGGGTTCGGTTGCTGGGAGATGGGCGGCACCTACGGCGACGTGTCCGGCAGTGAGCTCGACGCGGCGGTCAACCGCGCCATCGACCTTGGCATCAACTGCTTCGACACGGCGCCGGCCTACGGGCGGGGCGAATCGGAGGTCGTCCTGGGCAAGGCGCTGGGCAACCGCCGCAAGGACGTCATCGTCGTCACCAAGTGCGGCGTCGGCTACGCCGACCGGCCCAAGGGACGGGACAGCCGCATGGTGTCCATCTTATCCTCGGTGGAGCAGAGCCTGCAGAACCTGGGCACCGATTACATTGACGTCCTGCTGATTCACTGGCCGGACGTCAACACTCCATTCGACGAGACCATGCACGCCCTGGACAGCCTGGTCAACCAGGGCAAGGTGCGCGCCGTGGGCGTATCGAACTTCACCCTCGACCAGATCCGGGAGTGTGAATCCGTTCGCAGCGTGGACGTCGTCCAGTATGGCCTCAATATGTTCGACCGGCGCATGGAGCAGGAAATCTTCCCCTACTGCCTGCAGCAGGGCACCGGCGTCATGGTCTACGGACCACTGGCGTTCGGGCTGTTGACCGGAACCATGTCGGCGGACACCACCTTCGGCAACAACGACTGGCGCGCCACCGGCGGCCGGCCCGGCTGGAACATCGGCGTGTTCGCCGAGGAGCATTTCCAGCGCAATCTGCGCGTCGTGGAAGACCTGAAACCCATCGCCGAGGCCCGGGGCAAAACGATGCCCCACCTCGCCCTGCGCTGGGTGCTCTCCAACCCCGCCGTGTCCGTGGCGCTGGTCGGCACCCGCACCGTGCGAGAGGTTGAGGACAACGTCGCTGCGCTGGAGTGGGCTCTCTCCGGCGCGGATATGGAGCAGATCGACGCCATCTTCGCCCGCTACGGCGTCGACACTTACCCTGACATAGTGATCGACCCGGACGAATAGGTCCGGGTCGATCGTTTCCCCACGGTTATGGCGGCGTGAAGAACTAGCCCGCAGCGACCCAATCGGCCACGCGCTCGCCCACCATGATGACGGTGGGATGAATTCCGCCGGAACGGGGGACCCGTGGCATCACCGACGCGTCGACAACCCAAAGGCCGTCCACGCCACGCACCCGGCAATACTGGTCAGTCACGGCCATGGTGTCAGCGTCCGGCCCCATCCGGCAGGTGCCGGAAACGTGCCGCGCCGTGCCCACCGTCTCCCGAGCCCAGCGGTCCAGGGCGTCGTCATTGTTCAGGATGTCATCCAGCGGGTTGATCCGGAAGTCGTACACGTCGCTGAAGGCTTCCGATTCCAGCATCCGTGCGCCGAATCGAATGCCCTCCCGGATGCGCTTGGCATCGTTGGGATGCCGCAGGTACTGGTAGTTGAACTCCGGTTGCACGTCGGGATCGGATGATTGCAACTTCACAAACCCCGATCCATCGGGCAGCCCCAGCGTGCACGAAATCCGCGCCGCGCGTTCCGCAGGGACGTCCCCGGTGTTGTAGCGGGTCCGCACGCCGGCGACCTTCTCTTCCCGCTCGTCCACCACCGTGCTGCTGCGGAGCACCATGTCATTGGTGTAGCCCGCCCCGCCAGAGTAGTGCAGGCCGAAGTGCGGCGCGTCCAGGTCGCCCGTCAGCGTCTTGCCATCCTTCACCTTATAGGTGATATGGACGCTCAGGTGGTTCCACAATCCCTGGCCGACGCCCGGGCTGTCGTGGATCACGGGGATGCCAAATTGCCGCAGGTGTTCCCGAGGGCCGACGCCGGACAGCATCAGCAACTGGGGTGAGCGGATCGCCCCGCTGCTCAGCACGACCCGGTTGGCCCCGACAGTGAAGATCTCACCCCCGC
The DNA here is from genome assembly GCA_002238825.1 of SAR202 cluster bacterium bin87. GTDB lineage: Bacteria > Chloroflexota > Dehalococcoidia > Lucifugimonadales > UBA3495 > Bin87. The sequence continues at coordinate 362,632 of MPNC01000002.1, forward strand.
TGGAGGCCTCGACGCCGACGGCTTTGTTGCCCTCGAACAGGACCCGGCGCACGTACACGTTGCCCCGCACCGTCAGGTTCAGCCGGTGCCGCATCGGGTTGAGGTGCGTCATGGCCGCGCTCATGCGGATACCGCCCAGGTTGTTGGTCGGCGACACGCCGACGCCGGTGGGGTTCGGCCCGTTGGTGTCCTCCACGGCAGGGTAACCCTCGGCCAGGCAGGCATCATAGAACGCCTTCTGGATGTCCGCCCACGTGCCGGTTATCCGACGCCGGACCGGCATCGGGCCGTCCGAGCCGTGATAGTCGTCCTGGATGTCCATGTCGTTTTCCATCTTGCGATAGAAGGGCAGCACCTTATCGTAAGACCATTCATCGTTGCCCCGGGCGGCCCAGTCGTCGAAGTCCTCGGGGAACCCGCGCTGCATCGCCTGGCCGTTGATGGACGACCCGCCGCCGATAACCTTGCCCTGCGCCACGTGGATTTCGCCCTGCTCCTCGGTGATGGTTCCCCGCAGCGCCCAGTTGTGAATGGAGTCCTGAGCTTCGGCGTACCTGGTGCCGCCAAACTTCACGTCGTCGGGCAGAACGGCCGGATCCGGATAGTCGTTGCCGGCCTCCAGCAGCAGCACCGAGGTGTTCGCGTCCTCTGCCAATCGGCTGGCCAGCGTGGAGCCGGCCGCACCGCCTCCGACCACGATAACGTCGTACTTCATGCGTCCTCCTGGGGCTATCATTTCCCCGTGTTGAATTGATAGTTTAGACTGGGATTATATCGGAAAACCGCACCCGCCAATCGCGGCCGTCAACGAGCATCCATCAGGGGAGCATCATGTCAGATCAGACACCAGACCAAAACCTCCACCTCCCCAGCCTGGTCATCAAAAACTTCCGCGGCATCGACGAACTGACCATCCCCCGCCTGGGCCGCGTAACCCTGCTTGCCGGGAAGAACGGAGTTGGGAAAACGACGGTGCTGGATGCGGTGCGGGTGTGGGCGTCCCGGGGCTTAACCAACGAGTTCAGTGAGGTGCTAACAGACAGAGGCGATGCATTCATCAGAAACGCAGATAGTCAACAACGAACGGTTATTGACCGCACAGCACTGTTCACGCATCGACCAGCCTCGCCGGAGATAACCATTTCTATCGGAGCAATTGAAGACGCCAATACACTCAAAATCCGGCAATTCTATTCCAAGGATAGGACAAGCCGGCCAGTTCCGTTCCCGATGGACGTGTCCGAATATGTCCACCTAGAAATGCAGCTCGGCGCAAGCGGGCTGTGGCGTGAAGGGCTTCACTTTTTGCTTGATTCCATTCCTACGGCTGTTCCCTGCAGCACGTTCGGGCCCAATCGCCCGACCGATGAGACAGTCGAAGAATATTGGAACGAAGTGGCCCTCACTTCCCACGAGGACCGGGCCCTAGAAGCACTGAACCTCATCACGGACGTAGTAGTGGAGCGTGTCGCGGCATTGGAACCATTTCCCGGCACGGGATTCATGCAACCACGCCGTGTAATGGCGAAGGTACGGGATTCAGACTGTCAAGTACCGTTGCGTACCTTGGGAGATGGAGCATTCCGTACGTTCGCCGTAGGCCTTGCGTTGGCCAGAAGCAGCGGCGGCTTTCTCCTCATCGACGAGGCCGAAAATGGCATCCATCACTCCATCCAGGCCAAGTTCTGGAACATGGTGCTGCAGACTGCGGAGCGCAACAACGTGCAGGTCATCGCCACCACCCACAGCTGGGATTGCGTAGAGGGCTTCGCACAGGCAGCAAACGAATTAGAGGACATCGAGGGCCTGCTGGTCCGCATCGAGCGCGTGCCGGTCGGCTTGAGGGCGATCACCTACGATGAATCTCGCTTGGCCTCGGTTACGAAATACGATATCGAGGTGCGCTGATCGTGATAATCCCCCGGCCGGGCTCATCCGATCCCCTGCTGGTGGTCGAGGGCAAAGACGACCTCCATGTTATTTCACACTTATCAGGGCGGGCAGCTCCGTTTCTAACTTTCGGCATCAGGGATTATGAAGGTATCGACAACGTCCTCGGCAGCATCAACGGGCACATCGACACGCCGGGCCGGCCTGCCGTGGGTTTTGTGATGGACTCGGATCGGGACCCAAACCAAACTTGGGACAGAGTTCAAGGAGAATTTGCCAAAGCGGTACGCGCGGTCGCACTGCCTGACCGTCCTGATCCAAACGGCACCATCATTTCTGAAAGTCCAGGCACGGGCGAACCCCGCATTGGCATTTGGATGATGCCCGACAATACATCGCCGGGAGAACTCGAAGACTTCGTCGCCGAAATGATTCCCGAGGATGACCGAGTTTGGCCGCTGTCCCGCCGATACGTCAATCAAATCCCGCTCGTCGAGCGCAAATTCGCCGAAAGCAAAACCGGCCGTGCGCAGGTCCATGCTTGGCTGGCGGTTCAGGAAGATCCCAGGCCAATGGGTCTGGCTATTCGCACCCAGGACCTGCAAATCGCCAACCTGCTCTCCCAGACGTTCCTCGCCTGGCTCAATCGCCTCTTCGCCTGAACGCCGCCATCGCGCGGTGGCAGAGCCAAGGGCGCCGTCACCCCGTGTGTTATCATCCCGCAATTGTTCGTCCTTCTCCCGCCGGCCCGTCCGGAGGTCTCCAATGCTGTATCAACGCTACCGCTATTCCCAGTGGGATGGCACCCAGCAGATTTTCGACGTCGACGCCAGCGAGGTGATGGACGCCCTTTCGGATGACCTGCTGCAGCACGGCGACCTGGCCCGGGCCCTGCGCGACCTCTTCCGCAACGGCATGCAGAACCGCGACGGTTCCGAAATGCCCAACCTGCGCCAGCTCATGGAACAGCTCAAGCAGCAGCGGCGCGAGCAGATGCAGCAGAGCAACCTCGACTCCGTGGTGGACGACCTCAAGGAACGGATGGACGAAATCCTCCGCACCGAGCGGGAGGGCATCCAGCGTCGCCTGGACGATGCAGCCGATCAGCCGGAGCCCGCCGACATGGATGGCAAGGAGCAGCAGCGGGCCCTGAACCGCATGCTGCAGGAACGCGCCCAGCGCAACCTCGATAAGCTGGATGAACTCCCCGACAGCCTGGGCGGGCAGATCCAGGAGTTGATGGAGTACGACTTCATGGACCCGGACGCCCAGCAGATGTTCCAGGAACTGCTGGACATGCTCAAGGGCCAGATGGCCCAGAATATTTCCCAGCAGATGCAGGACCAGATGCAGAACATGTCGCCGGAGCAGATGGAGGCCATGCGTCAGATGATGCAGGACCTCAACCAGATGCTGCGCGACCGCATGGAGGGGCGAGACCCCAACTTCGAAGGCTTCATGCAGAAATGGGGTCCCATGTTCGGCGACGACCCGCCACAGAGTCTCGATGAGCTCATGGAGCGCATCCAGCAGCAGATGGCGCAGATGCAGTCGCTGATGGACAGCCTGTCCCCCGACATGCGCCGCGAGCTCGAAGACGCCATGCAGTCCGCCATGGACCCGCGCCTCATGGATGAGATGTCCGAGTTTGCCAGCCTGATGCAGTCGCTGATGCCGCCGGATGAACTTGCCCGCCAGTACCCGTTCCTCGGCGACGACAGCATGACCCTGGAGCAGGCCATGGAAGCCATGCGCCAGATGCAGGACCTCGACCAGTTGGAACAATCACTCCAACAGGCTATGCGCACCGGCAACCTTGACGACGTCGACCCGGAAAAGCTGGCGGAACTGTTGGGCGAAGAGGCCCGGCGGGCGTGGGAAGAGCTTGACCGCCTGCGCCAGTTGCTGAAGGATGCCGGCTATATCACCGACGACGACAAGCTCAACCTGACCGCCCGGGGCATCCGCCGCATCGGCCAGAAAGCCATGCGTGAGGTGTTCCAGCAACTAAAGAAGGACCGCATCGGCAACCACGACCTGAATACCCGTGGCGCCGGCGGCGACCTGCTGGGCGACACCAAGACTTATGAGTTCGGAGACCCGCTGCAGCTGGACCTCCAGGCCACGGTGAAAAACGCCATCGTCCTCGGCGGACCGCAGGTGCCCGTCAAGCTGCGCCCCGACGACTTCGAAATCTACCGCAACGAGCACATGACCCGCTCCGCCACCATCGTGCTGTTGGACCAGAGCCGTTCCATGGGGCTGTTCAACAACTGGGCGGCGGCAAAGAAGGTGACCCTCGCCCTGTTCGCCCTCATTCGCCAGCAGTATCCCCGGGACACCCTCCACGTCGTCGGGTTCTCGGACTACGCGCGCGAGTTGGAGGAGGAAGACCTGGCCGGCCTCACCTGGAACAACTGGGTGTCCGGCACCAACCTGCACCACGCCCTGATGCTGTCCCGCAAGCTCCTCTCCCGCGAAAAGGGAGGCACCCGGCAGATCCTGGTGATCACCGACGGCGAGCCCACGGCGCACCTGGAAGGCGAGCAGGCCTACTTCTCCTACCCGCCCAGCTACCGCACCGAACTGGAAACGCTTAAGGAGGTGCGACGCTGCACTCAGGAGGGCATCGTCATCAACACCTTCATGCTGGAGAACAGCTACCAGTTGGTCAACTTCGTTGATCGAATGACCCGCATCAATCGCGGCCGGGCTTTCTACAGCAGCAGCGAAAACCTGGGCGAGTACGTGTTGGTCGATTACATCACCAACCGTCGCAAGCGGGTTTCGGGCTGATTACAGCGCTTTCGTACCCGCGTCTGCGGTTGCGGTTCCCGAGGCACGTTTGCTAGAATGGACGCCCACTCACGCGAAAGCGCCAGTGGCCCAGTGGGGCTGTAGCTCATTTGGGAGAGCGCTTCAATGGCATTGAAGAGGTAGCGGGTTCGATTCCCGCCAGCTCCACCACTTTCCCCCTCAACTTACCCTTGGAACACGGCGTTTCCTGCTGAAATCAAGTAGGGAACGCCGTTTTTGTGTCCGCCAAAGTCCGACTGCATTCGCCACTAACCGCGAAAAATCCGCGGAACTCGACTGTGCATATCAGTTTCCCCGCCCGACGACCTCGGGGAAACTAACGTGAAAATTCAAGATCACCGAGCGATGAAACGCAAAGAAGTTCTGCACTGGTGCGGCGTGTCCAACGCAACGCTATATAAGATGTGACTGCTACAGGTCCTCGCTTTCCGCGCGGTCGGCCAGTAGCAGTGGGCGGATTATATGCTTCGCTTCATCGACGTCGGCTGCGATGTTCTCCGCGGGAACCCTGTCCAGCACTCCCATAGCGCGAACCGTGGCCATCACCGATTCATTCATGCCGGCGATTACTATGGTTCGGGACCGTCGCGCCATTGCCACGCCGACCAGGTCGCCCATCATTACAGCGGCGGAGTCGTCCATAAAGACCGTTCGGGACATGTCGAATATGGAGTATTGGTGTCCCCCGATGTCAATCCGAAGAATACGGCTGAGCTCCCGGGATGAGGCCACCGTGACACGGTCCGGGAAGACGACCAGGCCGGACCGGGCCTGGAATGGGTCGGCGCCCTCGTCCCAATCGCTCGCGTCCAGAAGGGCGTTATCCAGCAGTGGTACCGAGATGACTGCCGACGCCTCCACGCCCTCGAGCTGGCGCGACCCCATCAGTGCGGCAACCACCAGCCCAATCACTATGGCAGTGGCGAAGTCCGCGAAAAGCGCGAGAACAAAGGTCACAATCATGACAACTGCAAAACTGCGGGAGACACGATGTATGCGTTTGATAAATCGCCAGTCGATTATGCTCCAGCCCGTGACCATGAGAATGGCAGCCAATACAGCATAGGGAATGACCTCGGCCACCGGACCCAGAAATAGAACTACGGCGAGAATTATTCCGGCCACGGTAAGCCCGGCCAATGGCGACCTGCCGCCGCTCAGCGCGTTCGGCATACTGCCTGGCGCGATTGACCCGGGCAACCCTCCGGTCAAGCCGGCCGCGATATTGCCCAGGCCTTGGGCAAACATCTCACGGTTCGGCCTGTGCTGGTTGCCGGTAATCGCATCCACTCGCAGAGCTATTACGAAAGTGGAAAGCGAGGCCAGCAGGGCCATCACGAAGGCCGGTTGCAATGAATGCAGGAAGAAGCCCAGGGAGATGGCGGACCATTGCAGCTCAGGCAGGCCCGAGGGTATCTCGCCCACGGTGGGAGCATCCTGAAGCAGCAACCACCCAACAACAGTACCCACGGCAAGCGCGGCAAACAGGGCAGGAGAAAGCCGCAACAGCCTTCCTCGCCACAACAGGGCCACCGCAACACAGATGGCGGCTAACGCCAAAGCCTCAAAATTCGTTGCTCTCACCGACTCTGGCCACGACACTATACTATTGACAATGCCGCCTTTCGCAGGGGTTCCACCCAAGGCCGGAGTTATCTGCTTGACGATGATCAGGACCCCGAAGGCTGCAAAGAACCCCGAGGTCAGAGAAGTGGGGATATAGGTGGCATAGCGTCCCAGTCCCAGCAGCCCAAAGACTATCTGAATCATTCCGGCCATGATGCCTATGGTGGCTGCCTGAGCAAGGCTATCCGCGTATTCCGCAACCACCAGGCCCATGAGAACGGTAACGGCTGTATTGGGGCCGTATACGAAGCCCCTGGTCCCTCCGAAGATGGAGGCAAAAATACCCACCGCTACGGCGCCGTAGAGCCCCGCCACCGGACCCAGCCCGGACAATACCCCATAGGCCATTGCCGTGGGCAACGTGACACCCGAGGCGGTGAGGCCGCCCAGGAGATCTCCCCGCAGGTTGTGCAGCCCGTAGTCTACTCTGCGCGGTAGAAGGGCTGATGGGTTTACAAAGCGCTCCCTCATATCGTGAGATCAAGACCTGGTCCGTCAGCCTTTCCTTCCATGATGTTTATGCTGACGACATCGCCTTTTCTGTTACGTATCGACCGGACTTCTGCCTGCGCGGCATCGCCGATTGTTTCAACTTCCACCAATATGCATGCTGGCATGATCCTATCCCGAGACTTTTCAAATGAAGCCAAACCGCCAATTGGGCAGTAAGCGTCATGTTATCACAACACCCTGCTGGCTCAACCGGCGGCGGCAGGCGGAGCACCGGTGACAGAGGGCCACGGACATTGGGCACCGCCTGTCAAGCTGTCGGCATGCAGGTCATCGCGGCCACGAGAAGCTCGCCCGCCCGCTCGATATCCAGCAATCGTCGCCCGGCTCGCGTGCAATCTCCGGACTAGCGCCGCAACAACGGCAACACGTCGTCTGTGAACCGCGCCGCGGCCACCTCGGCCACGGCGCTGTTAGTGGCGAAATCCGGCCCAACGATTCCGAACTTCGACACTCCGAGCTCTTCGAGTTCGGTCAGCCGGTCGGCGCAGTAGCCGGGCGCCCCCACGATCGCGTACCCGTCCATGAAGTCATCGGTGAGGGCCGTGGTCTGTTGCCCGCCCTCCTGGCCGTGCAGGTTCATGTCGTAGCGGTTGTGCAGCTCGCGAAAGACCTCCGCCTGACCTTCGTCCGTCGGCCCCGCCACTTCACCGTACATCGCGGAGAATCGCGCGAACAACCCGGTGGAGGGCCGCCCGAGCTCACGGCCCGCGGTGGCGTCCTCGGTGCACACGACATTGACGTATGCACCGAAACTGAGCAACTCTGGATCCCGTCCCGCCCGTCGAGCCGCATCGCGGGCGGTCTCCATGCCCCAGGTTATGCGTCTGGGGTCGGCGCCGACGGCGAGCATCACCCGGTCAGCCTGACGGGCAGCGATGCCGATCACGCGGGGGCCTGTGGCGGCGACCTCGATCGGTACCTTGCGGTCGTCTGTTTCGTTGCCGACCCAGCGGATGGAGCTGGCCTCAGGCGCTTTCGCGAGACGGAGACGATCCACCGGCGGTGCTGCGTCGTCCGGGACCCCCGCATCTTCGAGGGGAACCTCACCGCCCTCGAGATAGGCCTGCAGCTGTTCGAGGTAGTTCTCGAACCAACTCAGGCGCGCCGGAGCGCGGCCAAGGTGCGCGAGGGCGCTGTCGCCGCGGCCGATCCCGATCACCATGCGACCCCGGGACAAGCGCTGGACCGCAAACGCCGAAGTCGCGGTCACCGAGGCGTGACGGGTCACGGGGTTCGTCACGGATGTCGCCAGTCCCAGCGTGTCCGTGACGGTGGCCGCCAGCGCGAGGCAGATATAGGGGTCCCCGGTCAGGCTCTGGGAGTCTCCCAGTCCGATGCCGTCCCAGCCTTGCGCCTCGGCCCGCCGCGCGAATTCCATGATTCCTGTGGGCTCGGATACCCGCCAAGTCCAGCATTCCATGTAAGGTAGCCTCCTGTCTCGCTCGTTCGATGTCGGCAGATCGTCGTTCCTCGCCGTAGCGTCCCGGTTTAACCCAACTGTTGATTCGCTCTAGTTCATTTCCAGGCCGCCGGAGACGCTGATCGACAGGCCGGTGACGTAGTCTGATTCAGAGGACGCAAGGAAGGCGGCCATGCGGGCAATGTCGTCAGTCTGGGCTATACGCCCCATGGGCGTCCTGCTGGCGCGGTCTTCAACCAGCATGGCCCGGTATTCGTCGCTGGTCACACCATCCGGGGCTTGCGATGTGGCTGCGAAGTCCACCCGCTCAGTGTCCACCAGTCCGGGGCAGATGGCGTTGACCGTCACCCCGTGCTGGGCCATTTCCTGGGCCATGGACTGAGTAAAACCGATTACGGCGAATTTGGAGGTGGAATAAGTGGCATATCGGGCGACGCCCCGCTTGCCCATGACCGAGGACATGTTGATGATCTTGCCGCCGCCGCCCCGGGCTATCATGTGCCTGGCTACCTCTCGGGAGACGAGGAAGGTGCCGCGCACGTTGACGCGCATCACTTCGTCGAAGGCTTCCTCTTCCAGGTCAACTATGGGCACACGGCTTCTGCCGGGGCGGAAGGCGGCGTTGTTCACCAGGATGTCGATGCGGCCGAACCTGGCCAGAGTTTGGCGTACCATTTCGTTTACCTGAGCGCTGTCGGAAACGTCTGCGAAGAGCCCCAGCGTCTCACGCCCCATATCCTCGATTTCGGCTACTACGCTTTCGAGACCCCCCCAACCAACCGCCCGGTCGTCGGGTCGGATGGTGCCGATGCTGGGTGACACATCGCTCACCACGACGTTCGCACCCTCGGCGGCCAGGCGGGTTGCGATGGCCCGGCCGATGCCGCGACGACCCGCCGCGCCGGTTACGACAGCGATTTTCCCGCCCAGGTCATACATACTCAACCTCCCCTGGCAGTCCGTCATTGCTGCATTGATTGATAGCGAGACTTCAGTTCGATACGTGCATCTGCGATGGTGAAGCGCCAGTCCACTCGTATTCCGTCCCGTTTGCGCTCCGTTGCCCACGCTGCCATCTCGCCCCGCGGGACGTTCTGGCCTGGAACGTGGCGGTGCACCCGTTCCAATGTCGCACTACCAATCTGGAGGGACCCGGCAATCTCCTCATCTTCATGGACTCTCCCTCTCGGGCTTCATTACTCAGCGACAGAGTCTGCTCTTGTGAAAACGGAGGATACGGATATGGGTCTGCCTGTTGGCTGCCGCCTGTCCCTGGACACCAAAAGTGCGGGGTCTCGCCTCACCTCTATGCTCAATTGCACCCGGTACTTCCTGCCTGGCGATCACATCATCCCACAACCCAGTCTACTCAGTACTCACCCACATATAATACGACACACATTTACGATTTCAATGCTGTTTGAACAGTAGGGGATGTCGTAAAAATGGCAGCTTGATGGCGGATTTGCGCGAGGAGTAGGAGGAGGGGTATTGTGCGGGCGATGGTGAGATCCGGCCACTGGCGTTGGGTCTCCACGCCCCGATGGGCACGCACCTCCTGATCGGTGCGGTATTCAACCGCCGAATGTCGGCGGTCTATCGGCCCGCGTGGTCCAATTTGCCCCGCCTTTTTCAGATTGACTCCGGAGTGACCGATTTTGACGCCCAAAATGGGCGCTGCTACACTCGGCACTCTTACCGCATCGCTTTGCGTGCGACGTTTTTCGCCGCCAGCCAGGGGGATTGATGCCCGCTCGGACAGGAAAAGAATACATCGCCGGTCTCAGGGACCGCCCCCGGGAGGTGTGGATACGGGGTGAACTGGTGAAAGACGTGACCAGCCACCCTTACTTTCGCAACGGAGTCCAATCGGTGGCCGCCCTGTACGACCTGCAACACGACCCAGAGGTGGGGCATGAAATGACCTTTGCCTCTCCCAGCACTGGCGACCAGGTCGGCCTGTCTTTCATGACCCCCAGGACCCATGAAGACCTGGAGCGGCGGCGCAACATGATGGCCCGTTGGGCATGGACCAGTTGCGGGATGATGGCCCGCACGCCGGACTTCCTGAACGTGGGGCTGACCGCCTGGGCCGCCGCCTCGGACTATTTTGCCCAGAACCGTCCCGAGTTCCGGGAAAATGTGCTGCGTTACCACGAGTTCATCCGGGAGAACGACGTTACTCTCACCCACACGCTGGTCAACCTGCAGCGGAGCCGATCTCCTTCCACGGTGGACAACCTGACCGAGCAGGTCGCGCTGACTGTGACCAAAGAGACTGACGCCGGCATTGTGGTCCGGGGCAGCCGGATCCTTGCCACCCTGGGCCCAATATCCGATGAAATCGCCGTGTACCCGACCCGGACTCACCTGATCGGAGACGACGCCTGGCGCCAGGCGTTTTCCTTTTCAATCCCCTGCGACACGCCTGGCCTGAAGTTCCTGTGCCGGGAGAGCTTCGACTATGACCGTTCTCCCTTCGACCATCCCCTGGGATCCCGGTTCGAAGAGATGGACGCGGTGGTGTTCTTCGACGACGTCCTGGTGCCGTGGGAGCGCGTGTTCCTTTTGGGCGACCCTGAACTGTGCAACAACTATTCGGCCAGCACGCACGCCCTTGCCCACACCGGACACCAGGTCACCACCCGCAGAGTGGTAAAGACCGAGTTCGTCCTGGGTCTGCTTTCACTGATGGCGGAGACTTTAGGGTCAACCCAGATACCGCATGTGCAGGAGCGCATGGGCGAGGTAATTGTGTACCTGGAAACCATGAAGGCATTGCTGCGGGCCGCCGAGGCCGATGCCGAGATAGACCAGTGGGGAGTAATGTGCCCGGCCATGGCGCCGTTCAATGCCAGCCGCGGCCTGTTCCCCACGACCATTTACCCCAGGCTGGCCGAAATCGTGCAGCAGATGGGTTCCAGCAGCCTGATGGCGCTGCCGGCCGAGGCGGACTTTGACACACCCATCGCAGCGGAGATCGAACGTTACATGTCCACGGACTCCGCCAGCGCCTGGGACCGGGCCAAGCTGTTCCACCTGGCCTGGGATGTGGCGTGCAGCGCATTCGGCGGGCGCCAGATTCTATACGAGCGTTTCTTCGGCGGCGACCCGGTACGCAATACGATGATGCTGTACAGCAACTACGACAAGGAGCCATCCATGGCCCGGGTGCAGGAGTTCCTGGACCGCAGCGGGTGAGCCACCGCAAACCTCTTTAGAACCCCGCGTGGCGATGCCGTAAGACGCCCGCCCGCCATCCTCATGCGTGCCCAGTTTGTCACTGGGAGGAGCGACGCGGCAATCCCGCTGGCGAAGAGATGACTTTTCCGGCAGCGAGATTGCCGCGCTTCGCTCGCAATGACGTAGGACTTACGCAGTTGGGCAGCCTGACCACCGTCATTCCCGCTTTCGCGGGAATTCAGTGGCCGATTTCGTTAACTGTGTTCCAGATTCGTTCACCGGAAAGACTATGGATTCCTGCTTTCGCAGGAATGACGGGTTTGTAATCTCAAGTGCGTAATTCCTATGACAGTTGCGGACGAGGCTCACAATGACAGGTTGTGCAAAGTGGGTACGCGTGAGCCCCGCCATCCCGGCCCCCGGAGCAGTGAGATCGGGCGGCGGTCACCATTGCCTTGCGGACGGCTGCCCACGTAAAGCCGCCGCCCGAGCCGCGTTGGTTACTGGTTGGCCAGGGGGATGGTGCAGGTGACGCACGGCTGGTCGCCGTGTGTGGCGGTGGTGTGGCCCTGGCCGGTGATATCCTCCACCAGGCGGGCGTCGCCGGGTCCGAAGACGTGCTTGGAACCGTCTCCAAGGCCGATCTCCAGTTGCCCGGACAGGATGATGACAAACTGGCGGCGCGGCGCCGGGTGCCAGTCGGAGAAGCGACCGACTGGGGCTTCGCTGAAGCTGATGGTGGTGGTTTCCTGGGCGCTCTTCCAATCAGGCGTCTGGTCTAGGTCAATGGTCTCAATGTGGGACTGGCCGTCATCGCCAGAGTAAAGTCTGAAGGTTCCCATCGTGTTCCTCCGATTTGGTCGGTAAGGGATGCGGTCAGGCCACGGCTGCAGGCTGTTGGGCCTCTACCCTGGCGATGAATTCCAGCAGGTGTGCGGCGTAGAAGGTGGACTGCATGTGGTAGCGGTTGGTGGCGGCGATGCCCGGGAAGGTGTTGTCGTGCTGACCGATGACCGCCCACTCCTCGTGAGTCCACGCCGACGGGCGCAGCTCGGCGTCGGGTACCAGCCGCTTCACGTTCTCCGCGGCAGACTTGTGGTGAACGTCGTCTGGCGTGTTGCCCTCGAAGGCCAGCACCGGGCAGGTGATGGACTTCAGCTGTTCCTCGGTCAGGTCTCCCACCGGGTTGGGTCGGGAGAACTGGTCCCGCCAGCGACGCATGACGGAACAGAACTCCCCGGGATCCATGGCAACAATCCGTTCCCGGTTGTCCGGATTGTCCCGGATGCGCTGCTCGAAAAACTCGGTGGCGGCCACGGCGGCCATCCCGCCGCGCTCCGCGGCCTCGATGTACTGTCCGTAGTAGCCGGGGGACATCAGTTCGGCGCTCCTCGGCCCGCCCGAGACTTCCCAGATAAACGTACCCTTGACCACCTCCGGATGCCGAACCGCCACTGTCAGGGAAGTGCGGGAACCGGCGGACCCTCCGGCCAGGTAAGCCGGGGCCGCGCCCAGATGTTTCAGCAGCGCCGCCATCTCCTCGGCCCAAAGGTGCTGCTCGGAAAGCTCGCCACCGATCACCACGTCGGACTTGCCGCAGTTGCGGCGGTCGTGGATGATGACACGGCAATGGGTCGACAGCAGGGCGGCCATGGGACGCAGGCCGTTGTGGTCCACCCGTCCGCCGGGCGTCAGCATGACCGTGGGGCCGGCGCCGTACTCCTCGTAATACAGGTTGACTCCGTCTATGTTGGCGTAAGGCACTGCTCACTCCTTTGTGTTTGAACACCGCTCGGTTCGGACACCGCGGACAGGTTAGGCTATGACTGTGACACCGGCAGTTTAGCACCTCGGAACGGCCCCTGGGTGGCCTCAAAAGACTTGAAGAAGGCCAGACCGCCGTGACCCAAACTGGCGACCGTACCCTGCCTCCATGCGTTGTGTTGTTTCTACAATCCCGTCGGTCCTGGCGCCACTGCCACCAATCCCGGTCTCGCATGGGGCCCCAGTCTGGGTCTCATCGCTCAGCAGCAGAATTCGGGCGTAAATCCGCTTGCAAGCCGGTGAACGGCCCTCGGATACCAAGGAATTCAGTATAGCGAGGTCCACCCGGAGACAGTTGCATGGAACCGGTGAAACCGGACAATTCCCAATCTACTGCCGTGAAATTTCGCGAGGGCGACGTGAACGGATTCTTCGGTCACCATAGAATTATTGGTGCACGAACTGGTACACGAACACGGATTGGGACATGATAGCCGGTGGATTTGAGCACCAAATGATCTCTGTTTCGGGGGACATCAGCTCCACCACTTTCCCGCCCATGCGAAACGGCGTCTCGCGCCCACAACAGGCGGGAGACGCCGTTTTCGTTGCCGGTCATACCCGGCCAAATCGGCCGACCGGGGTTCAGGTCGCCTACCCAGCCTTTGGTCCCCAGGTCACTCCGAATTCGGCCCTCGAAACCATCTCGCCGGTCAAAGTCTCGGCGGTTTGCCCTGCCAGCCATACTCCCGGCGGCGCCAGGGCCTCCGGCTGGACCATGGGGATGTGGGACGTCCCCGGCCAGTCCCCACGCCGGTTCATCCAGGTATCCACCCTGCCGGGCTCGAAGACGTTCACCGCGATGTTGTGCGGCCGCACCTCTTCGGCCAGGCTGAAAAACATCCGCTCCAGCGCGGCTTTGCTCATCGAGTAGCCGACCCGGCCCTCCCGGTAGTTCCTGGCCGAGCCCGAGGTGACGCAGTAGATGGATCCACCCTCGCCCCGTTCAATCATGGAGGGCAGCGCATACTTGCACAGGAGCAGTGGACCCCTCACGTTCACCGCCAGGCACTGGTCAATCAGTTCAACGTCCAGGTCGACCACCGGCGATTCGCAGTCCATTCCCGCGTTACACACCAGAACGTCGATCCGGCCGAAATGGTCCAGCGTGGCATCAACCAGATTTTGAATGTCCTCGACGCGCGCCACGTCGCAGCGAACCGGTAACGCGTGGCCCCCGCCGGCGTTGATCTGCGCCGCCGTTTCGCGGATATCGCCCGACCCATACTGTTCATATTCGGTGCCGGCCGACCGGTCTTCTTCGGTGCGGGACGCTACCACCACGCTGGCGCCGGCTTCGCCCAGCCCCAGGCAGATGGCGCGCCCTATCCCGCGGCTGCCGCCGGTGACAATCGCTACTTTTCCGTCAAGTCTCATTTCATCCCGCCTGTCACGAAACCACGCAAGTTCAAATCGCGGCGAGCATATATCGTCGATCCGCCGCTCGCAAGCCGCATGCCCTCCGCCTCAGGGCCTCTCCAAAGTCGCTGACGGTGGCATGCGATCCCGATCGTCATTCCCCGAGAGCGGGAATCCAGAACCTTTCCATTAGCGGAGGTCTCTGGGTTCCTGCCGGCGCAGGAATGACGGATTAACGTTGGAAAGGCCCTGCCTCCGCCTGCTCACTGGCCCGCACGGATGAAGTCAGCCACTCTTTCCGCGACCATAATCACCGCCGGATTGATCGGGGCACGCACCAGGTCGGGCATGATCGACGCGTCGACTATGCGCAACCCTTCGATGCCATGAACCTTCCCATACTGGTCGACCACGGCCAACGGGTCGCCGGACGGCCCCATCCTGCACGTGCATGAAATGTGGGAGTAGGTCGTCGCTTCCCGCAGCAACCACTGGTCCAGGGCGTCGTCGCTGACCAGGTCACTGTCTTCAGGCTCTATGCGTGGCCCCAACATGGGTGCAAGTTCGTGCCGTTCGGCCAATTCCAGGGCCAGGCGAATGCCGGCCCGCAGCCGCTCCCGGTCGAAAGGCTCCGCCAGGTAGTTGTATCGCATCGACGGCTGTACCCGGTGGTCGGGCGAGGCGAGCGTCAACTCACCGTGGCTCTCCGGCAACAGCAGGGCCACCATCATTTCGAGGTGCCGGGCGTTGCCCTCACTCGTGGCGCGCGCCCCTGACGCAGCAGGGGAGGGACCGCTTGCCTTGACCCGAGGCACAGACGGTCCGGAAATGCTGATCCCCAGATCGTTTCTCAAATTCGAACCGGGCGCGGTCAGCCGCAAGGCCGCGCTGCCCGCTCCACGATTGGAGGGAGCCGCAAAACCGTCGCCCACTTCCCATGTGACATAGACCTTCGGGTGGTCTTTCAGGTTCCGTCCCACGCCGGGAAGGTCGTGTACGACTGGAATCCCCAGGCTCCTCAACTGCGCGGCCGGCCCCACGCCGGAGAGCAGCATCAGGTGCGGCGAGCCCACCGCGCCGGCGCTGAGAATGATCTGCTCGGCCTCCACGGTGAAAGTATCTCCACCGCTCTCCACCAGCAAGCCGGCGGCTTTTGTCCCCTCAAACACGATCCTGCGCACCTGGCAATTGGAACGCACCGTCAGGTTGAGACGATGGCGCGCCTGCCCCAGGTAGCCCAGGGCAGTGCTGAACCGCACCCCGTTGTGGTTGTTGGTCACACTTGGACCGACGCCATTGGAGTCCGGATGGTTGTGGTCGTCGGCCTCGTCGTAACCGCTGGCCCGGCAGGCGCTGAAAAAGGCCCGCTGCATTGCATCCCACGCGTCCGGATTGGCATGGTGCACAAAGATGGGCCCCTCGGAGCCGTGATAGTCGCCGTGTTGGTCAACGTCAGTTTCCGATTTGCGGAAGAACGGCAGGACCTTTTCGTAAGTCCACTGGTCATTGCCGCGGGAGGCCCACGCGTCGAAATCCTCGGGAACGCCTCGATAGAAGGCCGACGAATTGATCGCGCTGGACCCACCGGTAACCCGGCCCCGGGGCACCAGCATCGGCGGCGCCAGGTCAGTTGCGGTCGCTGTAAATTGCCAGTTGTGCGGGTCGGTGGTCAGCCACTCCGGGTGGCCGGCGGCAGTTCGCGTAGCCGGCGGAACCGGAGCGGCGGCAAAGCCGTACTTCAGCTCGTCGGGCAGCAGTTCGAAGTCCGGATAGTCCGGCCCGGCCTCCAACAGCAGCACCGAACGCTGCGGATCTTCCGATAGCCGGGCCGCCAGCACCGAACCGGCAGACCCGGCTCCGACAATTACCACATCGTATTTCATCGTTTCCCTCGGGTTGAATGCACTCGGTTGAACATCAAAGGGGTCAGATTGGTTATGGACACCGACGCCCAGCAATTGCGTGGCTTAACGAAGTGGTTGGCGCCGGAGGTCGCAGGCGTTCGATTCGTAGACGTTTTCATCCAGGACCGCGTCGTGGTCGTCCGTCACGTAAATCCCGCTCTCTCTGGAAGCGGCGATCCGATTCCCCGAAATGGTGTACCGACGCCGCGTGTTTCCTATTGTCGCCGACCCTCGCCGTGCCGGGTCGCTCCACAGCCGGATGCCGTTGCGATTGCCTTCAATACGGTTTTCCTCGATGGCATTGCCTTCCCCGTGTTCGATGGCGATCCCGTCGAAACGGTTCACCCTGATTTCGTTGCCCCTGACGGTCGAGTTGGTCGAATAGCCCAGCCAGAACCCATAGTTGGAAAAGTTGGCGACGTTGTCTTCAAAGACGTTGCCCGAGCAAAACACCGCTTCAAAGGCATTGTTGGGCGAATAACTCCCGTCATTGTGGGCTATGAAATTGTCATTGGAAGGCTCGCCGTGGTGTCCCCGGATGAAGAACCCGTCGCCGCTGTAGCGCAGGCTGTTGCCCGTTATCCGGTTGTGGTTGGAACCATCCTCCAGCAGTATTCCCGCCGAGTCCGCGGTGTCGCACCAGAAGCGGTCGGTGTAGCGGATGCAGTGCTCGGCCTGATTGTCCAGCACCTGGTTGTGGCTGGACTTCAGCAGGTAGATCCCCACGTTGCCGCAGTGAGAGGCGTGGTTCCCCGAAATCACGTTGTGGTCCGACCGCACCAGGCTGATGCCGTTGAAGTTGTTGCCGGTCTGGTTGTTTTCGATGACGCTGTTCCGCACCCGGCGAAGATAAATGCCGCCGCCGAACCCCTCCTCCACCGGCGCCTCGATGTCCGGCAGCCAGCCGGCGTCCAGCGGGTTGGTGTTGTCCGACACGACGCAGCGCCGGATGCTGAGGTGGCTCACGTTCTCCGCGCGTATTCCGTAGTGGAACCCGATCACGATGCCGCTGGCGATTGTCACGTCCCGGCAGTCGTGGACCCAAATACCAACGCCGCCCTTCCGTTCGCCGTCCAGCACCACGCCGGAAAGGTCCAGCGTCACCCCATCGGTGCAGATTTCGATCACCGTTCCGCTCGAGGCCGGCGCCTCGAGTCCAAGGTACTGGGACGCCTCCAAGGTGTCCCGCGTGTATCTGTTCGGGACCACGCGGACGCAGGTCATCGCAGCTTCGCTCGGACCAGCCGCGGAACGTCGACCTGCGTGCGGATGCGGAAATCCGTCGCCCGGTTCAGTTCAGGCTCGGCCCGCCGCCGGAACCTCCGGAGATGAACCCCGGGTGGTCGTCCAGATCCGACGCATCGTCCTGGTGCTTGCCGCGCAGAACGCAATGGCCACAAACCTTGCACACCGGATGGCGGTTGGCAAACTTGGGATGGGGGATATTGCAGGTCGGGCTCTCTGGATTCTCGCACCGGGGACACCCGTCACATCTCCTGTGGCCGGTTCCCTGCCCGGTCTGGGTTCGTGGCTCCAGTACTGTGACCATGTTCGACGTTTTCCCTCGGGTTGTGGACACACTAGCCGCCGCACCGGGCGCAGTTTCCGGCGCGGCAAGCATTTGCCTATCGACTGTCGCCGCGCGACCTGTCAGTTCCAGATCGCAGCAACGCGGTACGCCAGCTGGGTGTTTGACTCTCGCACGTCGACGATCTCGGCCGGAACGTCGCCCAGGATTCCCAACGCGATGATCCAGTTCAGGATCTCGTGGTCTCCAGAGTCCTGGATCTCCTCGGGAGTCAGTTCCGCCAGCTTGCTCCCGTCGCCGGACCGAACCATTTCCAGGTAGCGGCGGTCGGTCTCAACGTCGATCTCGCGGCACTGGAACTTGTGGGCCAGGAAACTGTGCGACCAGCTGGACGATGCCACCACGGCAACCCGCTCGTCCCGGGTGTCCAGGAACCTGCGGATCCCCTGCCCCAGCTGATAGCAGCGCCTGGGTGTCGGACGGGGTGGATAGTCGGGACCGGCTTCTTCGCCGTAGCAGTTGACGAAGAGGGGCAGCAGCGGGAACTTGCCGTCCGGGTCCAGGAACACCAGCGGGTTGATGATGGCGTGGGCCAGTCCCCAGTCCCAGCCCTTCAGGGCGCTGGAAGAGGCCATGTCGAACCCGTCCCGAATCAGGAAGTTGCGGAGGTCCCGCGAAAACTCCTTGGGACACTGGAAGGTGAACTTGGTTTCGGGCTCGGCGTCCCACAGGTTGGTGCGGGCCGCGCCGCGCTGGAAAGGAAAGCCGTCGACTTCGGCGCCGGTGTAGAGGCAGAAGGGCGGCAGGTTGTCCTGCAGGAAGTTCTCCGCCTGGTCGTCGCCGATCACCACCAGGACGTCCGGCTCCCACTCGTGGAGGCGGTCGCGCATCACCTTGAACGAATCGATGATCTTCTTCTGGTCGCTGATGTCCCGGCTCAGTCCGTTGTCGTCGCCCAGCTCTTTGACGAGTTGGGCGGGAGTCTCGTAGCCGGGCACGCGGGCGAATACCCGCTCTCTACCCGTGGCCCATACCTCGGGCGGCGTCAGGATGATGGGGCCGTGAGAACAGCCCAGACCCAGTAGTTCAGCCATTTTGTCCTCCTAACGAGCCGGAACCCTCGCACGGTTCGGTGGGTTTCCGCGATTGTAGGGACACGCGCGGAGGACTGTCAATTTGGACCGGACCAACTTGGCCCACGACGCCGTGCGCGAGCAAGGCCAAATTCCGGAGGTCGTACCGCTGCTCGACGAATACGGGGTAGCGCCCGTGGGAGTTGTCTGCTCCTCTCTGGATTTGCCCTGCTCAAGCGTCCTGGTCGATTGCCGTCGCGATGGGCGGTCGCCTCTGCAACGTTAGAGTTACGATAGAGCCCATTCCGGCAGTCGATTCCAGGACCACGTTGCCGCCGTGTACGCGGGCCACCTCGGCCGCCTGGCACAGTCCCAGACCGGCGCCCTGGTTGTCGCCCATTTTCGTGGTGAAGAACGGCGTCAGGGCCCTCTCCAGCACTTCCGGCGCCATGCCGCATCCCTCATCCCTGATGGTAATGCAACCTTCGTCCTCATCGGCGTCGACTGACACGGTGATATGGGCGTCTGCCTTGCCTGTTCTCTCCACGGCTTCGCAGGCATTCTGGACCAGGTTCATCACGGCCAGGGCCATGCCCTCCGGCAGGGCGAGGCATTGCGGGTCAGACGGGTCCTCCAGTACTTCGACCACGGGCTGCTTGCCGCCGTTAACCGTAACGTAGGCGTCCAGAGCGGCTCGCACCGACTGCCGCACCAGCAAGTTCAGCCCGACTTCCTGCCAGGCTCCGCTGCTGGTTCCCAGGCTGAGCATCCCCTGAAGGACGCGGTCGGCGCGGCCGAGATTTCGCCGGATGTGGTCCATGTTGGCTCGGAGTTCGTTGCTGATCTCCTCGATTTCCCCGTCGTCCCGATCATTGCGATTGAGAGTCTCCATCAGTTCATCCAGCAGTTCGGCGGAGCCATCGCAAAAGTTGGAAACGAAGTTCAGCGGGTTTCTGATCTCATGGGCCACGCCCGTGGCAAGGTCGATCATCTCGCCCAGTTTCTGCTGGGCCACGATCTGGTCCTGCGCTTCCCGGAGCTTGGACAAGGCCAGGTCCAGTTCCTGGTTCCGGGTTTCCAGGACGGCGTTGGCGGCGGCCAGCTCGTCGCCGAGTTTCTCCACCAGTTGCAGCCGGACGACCTCGATGGAACGCAGTCGGAGCGTTTCAAGCGCCTGGCACGCCTTGGACACTTCGTCGTTGCCGCGGGGCTCGATGCTGTGCTCGTAGTCGCCCATTCCAAGTCGCCTGATCCAGGCCTCGGCCGCGATTGTCCGGATGCCCACCGTCACTACCAGCACCGTCTTGACCATGACTACGGCCCAGGCCAACGCCGACAGGGCGATCAGCGCCGCGTTTCCCCACAATACCGAGGTGACGAGCAGGGCTATCAGCAGGACGTGGGTCACCACGATCAGGAGGAAATGCTGCACCGAGTAACGCCGGAGGCTGAAGCGAGACATCCCAAAGGGGTCATTACCCTCAATCAGTTGCTCGGGCGGGGTTTGTAAGTTGGCCATCCGTCGCTCTCTATCGTTCGGCGCGGGTCGATAGGTGACAGTTCAGGCTTGATGAGTTGCGTTCCCGACCGGAGAGCGGACCCTTGCGGCCGGCGTGCAACGTTAGTTCCGTTCTTCAGGAATCAGGCCGGCCGCGACCAGCGCGTCGCGCAGGGCATCTCCGGAGATGGCGTGCCTGGCCGTCCATCCGGTGTCCGGCTGGCCCGCCGTTCCGCGAGCCCACACGATGAGGACGCCAGCTTCCTCGTCCATGCTTTCCGGAATCGTGGAGTGTTCAATTTGGGATCTGGAAACCATGGCCCATTCCTCGGTGGAGAACATGAGCCGGTTATTGCTGGTGGGCGCCGGTTCGGGCATTGAGTGTCTCCTGAATGGGATCTGGCGCAGGGCCATCGTCAGGCTTGGTCGCGCTGATCTTCGCGCACCGCCACGTGCTGCGCCAGTTGTCGAATGGTCTCAGTGAAGGTGCGGTCGCGGTCCCGCGACTCGGGAAACTCCTCTCCCAGGGGCGTGCCGCCAATGAAACGGTACATTTCCGCCACCCCCTCAAACAGGTGCGGCGTCATACCCAGTTCGGTGAAGGTGTCGCGGATCTCTTCCATCTCGCTGACCCAGCGGCGCGAGCGTGGCGGCACGGTGGGAATGGTTCTCTCCATCCGTTGCAGCGCCGTCTGCTGGCCCGAAGCGAACTCCGCCAACAGCGGTTCGGTCAGCCCCATCATCTCGGCGGCCATCAGCAACTGGGTATACAGCGCCCACGAACCCTTGGTCATGGCCGCGTAGCACATCTTGATGCCCGATGCCTGCCCCACCTCGCCGTCCAGCTTCAGTACCGTCAGGCCGAAGTCGTTGAGCTGATCAAACTGCACAGCGTGCTGCCCGGAGGCGTAGAAATGCGGACTGTAGCCGGGCCGCGGCGGCCCGCCGATTATGGACACGTCCACGAACCGCCCGCCGGCGTCGGTGATAACCGGTTCCAGGGTCCGCACGAGCTGGGGAGAGACGGCGTTGCACTCCGCGAACAGGGTATCCGCGCCGGTTGCGGCCAACGCTTCGGCGACCTGTTGGCATACACCTGGCACCGCTGCGGACACGGTCATGGACATTATCAGGTCCGACCGCTGGACCAACTCCTCCATCGTGGCGACGTCGCGTATGCCAGCCTTCTGGGACAGGGCGCGCGTCCGTTCGCTGCGGCCACTCAGGCAGGTGATCACGTCCAACTCGTGCTCGCGGAGGCGCTGCCCAACCGCGTGACCCATGTCTCCGGGGCTCAGAATGGCGACCGTGCTGATATCCATTAATGCATTCTCTCGACCAAAGTATGAAACGCAAAAACTATAGCACAGATGTATCGCCCAGCCTCCGCGGACCTCCCGCGTACTCCGTTTCACTCGAACTGTCATGGCGAGCGAAGCGCGGCAATCTCGTGATGGCAGCCGGGGTCTTTTCCAGCGACGTCGCAATCCCATCGATGCAACAAGGCCTTCCCGTATGAGTCATGCCTCCGGAGCCAGATTGCCGCGCTGCGCTCGCAATGACAAAAGCTGCTTTGGAAAGGCCTGGGTGATCTCCGCGGACCGGTTGCGGACGGTGCTTCGGACGGGGATACTGGGGCGCATGACGACAACTACACGACAAGCCGGCGCCGGCAGGAGCTGATCATGGCATTTACGCATCCCGAGTACCTCGTATCCACCGATTGGCTGGCCGAGCACCTGGCCGACGACGATGTCCGCATCTTCGAGACCACCATCTTCCTGCATAGCGTCGCAGGCGGCGGCCGACGCGCCGAGTCGGGCCGGAGCGCCTACGACACCGGCCACATTCCCGGCTCAGGCTTCCTCGACCTGCAGGCCGACTTCTCCGACAACGACCAGTCATACCGCTTCATGATGCCCTCCGCCGCAGCCTTCGCGGAGGCCGCCGGTCGCCACGGAATCTCGGACACCTCGAAACTGGTCCTGTACGACCGGCTCGGCTCGCAGTGGGCGGCCCGCTTCTGGTGGATGTTCCGCTCGATGGGTTGCCACAACGCGGTAGTGCTGGACGGCGGCCTGCGCCGCTGGACCGCCGAGGGTCGCGCCGTCTCCACGGATCCGGCGACCTACGCGCCCGCGTCCTTCAGCCCGACGGCAGACCCCGCGCGCTTTGCCGACCTGGCCGAGGTCAGGGAGTTCATCGAGTCCGGCACTGGCGGCGGCAGTTGCCTGATCAACGCCCTGGGACGCGATCAGCATTCCGGCGCCGACGGCGGCAGTGGCTACGGGCGGGCCGGCCACATCCCCGGCGCGACCAACGTCCCGTCGGGCGATCTGACCGACCCCGAAACCGGCCTGTTCCGGCCGGCCGATGAACTGGCGTCCCTTTTCGAGGCGGCCGGCGCTGACCGCACACAGCGCGTGGTCACCTATTGCGGCGGCGGCATCGCGGCGTCCAACGACGCTTTCATCCTGGCCATGTTGGGCTACGAGAATGTCGCCGTGTACGACGCCTCCATGTCGGAATACGCCGCCGATCCGTCATTGCCGCTGGTCGCCGACTGAGACAACCGCATCATCGCCGAGGCAACCGCATCATCGCCATGGAGGTGCGCCATGACCCAGGTCGCCACGCTGAACGATACCCTGGAGTTCGGGCTGTTCGACTGGATTGAGTGGGATAAGTCAGCGCCCAGCGAGATCTTCGAAAACCGGCTGCGGATGCTGGAGTACGCTGACCGCAGCGGGTTCTACAGCTACCACCTGGCGGAGCACCACATCACCCCGCTGAGCGTGTCGCCCTCGCCGGCGGTGTTCCTGGCGGCGGCGGCACAACGCACGTCACGGTTGCGCCTGGGCCCGCTGGTGTTCCTGCTCCCTTTCTACAACCCCATCCGGCTCTACCACGAGATCTGCATGCTGGACAACCTCAGCAACGGGCGCCTCGATCTGGGCGTCGGCCGCGGTGTCTCGCCCGTGGAGGCTGAGGAGTTCGGCGTCGATCTCGGCATCAGCTGGGAAATGTTCAACGAGCAGATGGACATGTTCACCGGCGGCTTCACCACCGGCGTGCTCAACTACCAGGGCAAGCACTACAACTACGAGGACATCGAACTCTGGATTGCGCCCCACCAGAAGCCCTATCCGCCGCTCTGGTACGCCAGCAACAACCTCGAAACCGTGCCGTGGATGGCCCAGCACGGCTTCAACACCTGCACCGTTTTCGCCGACAACGCCGGCGTCAAAGCCCATTACGACCTGTACAAGCGGGTGTGGAACGCCGAGCGGATGTCCGACGGGCTCAACAGCCACGTCACCGCTCCCAAGCTGGGTCTGGTGCGCCACATGTACATCGCCGACACCGACGCGCGGGCCCGGGAGGAAGCCAAAGCGGCGTACGGGACGTGGTTCCACAACATCGACTACCTGTGGGCCAAGAACGGGCTCGACCGCCTGGGCGCCATGCGGGACTTCGATGCTCTGGAAGCCAGGGACGTGATCATCGTCGGCACGCCGTCCACGGTGCGGGAGCGCGTCCAGCAGGCCATCGGCGAAACGGGCATCAACTACTTCTGCCCCATCTTCGCGTGGGGTGACCTGACCCCCGAACAGGTGATGCGCTCCATGACGCTATTCGTCGACGAAGTGATGCCCAACCTGCAGCCCGGCGTCTAGCAACCCGCAAACATCGCAGCCCACTCAGGAGAACCGATCATGTCCTCGGCAACACCCCATGCTCCAGCAACCGCCGAATCCATCAGCCGGACCATCGGCGCCCTGGCGGCCCGCAACGTCGAGGCCGTGCTGGTGGATTCTCGCGGGGCGGCGCTGCTGAAACTCAAGGAACTGGTGCCGGAGGGTTCCGAGGTCTTCGTCAGCACTTCGGAAACGCTGGACACCATCGGCTACACCGAGCACATGCACGGCAACGACCGCTATAACAACCTCCATGACCAGATGCTGGGCCATACCGACCCGGTGGCCCAGCGCGAGTTCCGCCGCAAGACCACCATCGCCGACTACTTCGTCGGCAGCGTCCAGGCCATAGCGGAGACCGGGGAGATCGTCGTCGCCAGCGGTTCCGGCAGCCAGATCGGCGCCTTCGCTTACGGGGCGCGGCGTGTGATCCTGGTGGCCGGCACCCAGAAGATCTGCCCGACCCTGGCGGACGCCGAAGCCCGCACTCGCGGCTTCACCCTGGAGCGACACGACCGCTGGCTGGAGGGCCGGGGCGCGAGACCCACCCCCATCGGCAAATACCTGGTCATGGAGCACGAGCCCGTGGTCGGCCGCATCTCCATGATCCTTATCCCTGAGAGCCTGGGTTGGTAGACGGCCCCAGGGCCATCCGCCCTTGAAAACGTTGGGGCGCACGATGGTGCGCCCCTGATGGCCTCAGCATGGCCGCCAGTAGGCCGGCCGTCAGTCGAAGAAGATCGGCTCTCCGTTCAGCGTCGACCTGTCCTCGAACGGGGTGGGATTGGCAACGGCAGCCCGCACCCAGCACCCGTTGCGAGCATTGCGCAACACGGCTGCCACCCGTTCCGGCTCATCCGGCGACTCGATCTCGTAGCTCGTTTCCACCTTCGGAGCGCTGGCCTGGATCGTGCCCGCCAGCACCGATCCCTCCAACCCGAAGTGCACCGCGATGTGGGCCCTGACGCCGGTGATCTCCACGTTCATCATTCGAGAGTACCTCTCGATCTGGGTCATCTCTCAAAACGCGATGGACGAGGCGAAGTAATGCAGCGGCGCGGGAGCGGTGTGATTGCCGCCGACATTGGGCCCCTCATCGCAATAGATGGTGAACTTCACGTCCCGTCCCACAAAGGCCCGCCGCAGCATGTCGCCCATGTCCTCAACGTCCACTTCGGTGACGGTGGCACGACGGTTCTGGCCGGGCGGAAACGGGTCGTAATTGGGCTCAGGTCTTTCGCTCTGTGATGCCATGGCTCCTCCAGATCTCGGGGATAGCGCAACCCTATCACGCAGCATCTCTCCGTACAAACGTCTTCCGCAGGCCACATGCAGCGTGCGAATGCCAAGACTAACCCAGCGTCCAATCACATCCGGAACAGGCATGACGACCGTGCAGGCTCAGGCGGATTACCTGCGGCGATTGCAGGGCATGGGTCGGATCCCGTTCAAATCGATGTAAGATGTGCACCGTCTCGCTACTGAGAAAAGCGGGAAGCGAGAATGGTCCGCAACGGGAAGAGACACGTTCAGGTGATCGATGTATCGACCGTTGCGCCATTCGCTGGAAGTAGCGCGTCTCCGCCCGCGCCGGCCGGAATGCCCGATTGAACCAATCCAGAGACGACAGGACGGTTGGCCCACCACACGATACACCGCAAGGAGGAAGAGTTATGCCCGAGAAACAACGCATGACCACCAGGCTCAAGGAGCTGTTCGAGCGACCGGAGATTTTCGTCCTTGCCGGCGGCATGAACGCCATGGGCGCCAGGATGGCCGAGGTGCTGGGATACGAGGCCTTCTACATGTCGGGTGGCAACACCTCGGCGCAGGTCATGGGCCTGACCGAGGGCGGCACCAGCATGCGCGACATGGTGGACAACGCCCGGAAGATCGTGAATACCATCGACATCCCGGCGTTCGTCGACATGGACACCGGCTACGGCGACGCCATCCAGGTCTACGAGACGGTCAAGGAATACATCCGGGCCGGCATCGCGGGCACCCACCTGGAGGACCAGACCTACCCGCCCAAGTCCGGCCCCCGCCGCCGCTGCGTTTCCATCGAGGAGATGGTCGGCAAACTCCGCGCCGCCATGGACGCCAAGATGGAGTACGACCCCGACTTCGTGATCGTGGCCCGGTGCGACTACGCCGGCGTCCCCGGGGCAACTTTCGAGGACGTGATGGAGCGCTGCCTGGCTTACAAGAGCCAGACCAACGTGGACGTGGTGTGCCCGGCCGTATCCTCCTGGGAGGACAACCAGGAAGCCATCCGCCGCATTCCCGGTCCGGTGCTGCCCCTGTTCACCCACGGCAGCCAGACCCATCCGACGCTGGAAGAGTTGCAGGAGGCCGGCGCCGCGGCGGCCTGGTATCCCGGCCTCACCACCATGGCGGGGCTCCAGGCGTCCTGGGATTTCCTCAGCGACTTCCAGGAGCGCGGCACCGCCGCCATCGACGATTTCCTGGCGTCGGCGGCCCAGAGCAAGTGGGGCATCGCCAGCAACGGCGGCATCCTCGGCGCGGACCGCATCCGCGAGATGGAAGACAAGTACCTGCCCGATCGACCTTTGTAGGCTCGCCGTCGCCGGAAGCGGCGCCAGCCAATAGCAAGCAAACTTTGGAGATGTCTCAATGAAATACGACCACATCGTTGTCGGCGGCGGCACGGCCGGGTGCATCATCGCGACGCGGCTTTCCGAGGACCCCGAGCGTTCGGTTCTGCTGCTGGAGGCCGGCCCCGACTTCCCGGACTTCGACCAGTTGCCCGACATGCTCAAGCTGGGCTGGGGCACCGTGAACCTGGAGGCCCGCGCCGCCGGTTCGCCCTACAACTGGTCCTTCACCGGTCGGGCCACGGCAGAACAACCCGAGCCGATGCCCGTGCCTCGCGGCAAGGTGCTGGGTGGCTCCAGCGCGATCAACGGCCAGACCTTCATCCGGGGAGCCCCCGAGGATTTCGACACTTGGGCCTCCTGGGGGAACGAAGGCTGGGGCTACCTGGAGTGCCTGCCCTACTTCCGCAAGTTGGAAAACGACGCCGACTTCCATGACGACTTCCACGGCACGGATGGTCCGGTTCCGGTACGGCACCACCAGCGCGAAACCTGGCCGCCGTCCCAGGAGGCGTTTTTCCAGGCTGCCACCGCCGCCGGATATCCCTTCCATCCTGACGTGAACAACCCGGAGGCCACCGGCGTCAGCCTGCGCGCCGAGAACAATATCGATGGCGTGCGCATGAGCATGGCTCTGTCCTACATCAGTTCGGTGCGTCACCGCCTGAACCTCACCATTCGCGCCAACGTCCAGGCCCGCAGAGTGGTGCTGGAAAACGGTCGCGCCGTCGGCGTCGAGGTTGAGAGCGGCGGCGACACCTTCGTCGTCGAGGGCAGCGAGATCATTCTGTGCGCCGGCGCGGTGGCCTCTCCACAACTGCTGATGCTGTCCGGTCTGGGCCCGACCGACCAGTTGCAGGCCCATGGCATCCCGGTGGCCGTGGATCTGCCCGGGGTCGGCCAGAACATGCGCGACCACCCCAACGTGTCGGTGAGATACATGGTCAAGGACGACGTTCCGCAGGACCCCAACGGCATGCGGGCCCTGCGACTGCGTTTCACCGCCTCCGGCTCGGACACGCCCAACGACATGATTCTTTCACCGGCGTCGCTGAACACCGTGGTGCGGGACGACAACCCCGCCCATACGGTCAACTGTGGTCTCTACCTGGCCGCCGGCAAGGGCGAACTGAGGCTGGAGTCCGCCGACCCGCACACGGCGCCGAGCATGGACTATCGCTACCTCGAGGAGGACTGGGACCGGGAACGGTTGCGGGAGGCGGTGCGTCTCTGCGTGTCGTTCCTGGAGCACAGCGCCTACGACGGAATCATCGACGAGATTACGGCTCCCACCCCGGCGGACCTGGAGAGCGACGAGACCCTGGACCTCTGGTTGCGCCGCAACATCAGCACCTCATATCACATCTCCGGCACCTGCAAGATGGGACCGGCGGGGGATCCCATGGCGGTGGTCGACACGCGGCTGCGGGTGCGCGGCGTATCCAACCTGCGCGTCGCCGATGCCTCGATCATGCCCGACGTGGTCCGCGCCAACACCAACGTCACCACGATGATGATCGCCGAGCGCGTCTCCGACTTCATCAAGGCGGGGGAGTGATCGCGGCCACCAGGTCTTCGTTTGATCCCGTGATGTAGCCGTTTAAATGTTGGCCGAGCAGGCTGCGATACTCGTCCACCTGGGCGTCGATGTCGCAGCCTTCCTCGTCCTGGACCTCTACCTCGAGGATCTGCCCAACTCCTTCGACCGTATCCAGGTTGAAGATGACGTTGTCCTTGCGCCACAGTTCGCGCTGCTTGCGCACGATGGCCCTGGCGCCCAGCGCGGTCTGCAGCACGTCGTTGATGCCCGGGTCGTCCGCCGGCGACATCCGAACCTGGCTGGTTCTGGCCCCGCCGTCCTGGCGCTCACGGTAGTAGATGAGCGTGCCCGTGCCCTTCTCGACGCGCAGTTTGAGCCGGCGCGTTCCTTGCGAATCGTCCCCGTCGGGCAGGTTGTAATAGTAGTCAACCTGCTCTTTCACCTCGACGAACCCGGCCCCGTGCGCGCGGAGGATTTCGCGCGCAGCCCCGAGATCCGCGCAGTAAGCCTTGAGCTCGCGATTGAGTTTACTCTGCATGTTTGTTCCGCCAGCGGATCGTATCGCGTTGTCCTCGATTGGTGACCTGCGGCGCCGGGCCTACAGGGGCAGATGCACCGCCTGGCCCGTCATCGCGCTGCGACCCACCGCCTCCGTCCACTCCATGTAGTGAACGCCGGTCTCGAAGGCCACCATATCCACGATCTCGGTACCGCGTATTGCGTTGCCGAACTGCTCCTCGACCCGGTACCTGGCCTGAGTTTCCGGCGGGTTGGGCACCTCGGTCAACTCCGAATCGCCGCGCTTGCCGGCCCACACCCGGCGCTGGGAATCCACGTAGATGGTTCCTTCGGCGCCGAACATCCAGATCTGGCTGCCCTGGTTCAGGCCCGAAGTGGCGCTCATCTGCATGTGAACCTGCGCCCCGTTGGCCAGCTCGTAGAGTATGTCGATGTGATCCGGGATGCTCACCGACGTGAGATCCCCGGCGTCGTTTCGCCGGTAGGGCACGTGGACCTTGCCCATCGCCATCACGCGGGTTCCGCGTCCCAGCCACCGCATCATGGACTCGTAGGACGCGCCGATGTTCAGCGTGTTGTAGCCGCTCAGGGCGCGATCGTGCCGCCAGTGCAGCGGGCCGTCGAAATCGGCGAAGTTGTTCTGCAGGGACGTGAAGTCCACCGACAGCAACTCGCCCAGGTGCCCCTCGTCAATCAGCCGCTTGATGACGTTGTCGATGGTATAGCTGGTGGAGGTCGGCGTGAGCTGACACACCAGGTGCGGATGCGCTCGGGAGGCAGCCAGCATGTCGCGGGCTTCGGCGGCGTCGTTGGCCATGCGGGCTTCGGTGAGCACGTGCTTACCGGCTTGCAGCGCGGCCAACGTCATGGTGCGGTGCATGTACGGCCACGTGCCGATGCAGACGGCGTTGATCTCGTCGTCCTCCAGCAACTCCTGCCAGTGGCCGTACACCTTCGGAATGTTGAACTGGTCGGCCACCACGCGGCCGGACTGCACGGTCCGGTTGGCCACAGCCACAAGTTCGCAATCATCCACCCCCTGAAAGCCGGGAATGTGGCGGTTGCGCACGTTGCCTCCCGCGCCGATCAGTCCCACTCGAATTGGTACATCAGCCATGGTTTGCCTCCTCTATCATCCTTCAAGCGCACTGGTTGCCCCATTTCTCACGGGCGTTTGCCGGCGGTTGTAGCGTCGTATTCGCCCCGCCGTGCCGCAACGCGGGCTGTATAATACGCCCGAAAATCCTCCGGAGCGGAAAGATATGGCGAATTTGAGCAGCGCGCAACGAATCGGGGCCCTGGTTCCCGCCACCAACCCAGTGGTCGAACCCGACTTTTACAGGGTGGTGCCACCGGCTATCACGGTCCACTTCGAGCGGATGTGGAACGGAACCTGGGGCACCCAACCGGAAATCTCCACCGAGACCGGCCACCGTCTCAGCATGTCCAGCGCGGAAGCCAACGAGGTCGACTATGCGCTGTTCGGTTTCGACGTCGGCAAGATGAACGACGACGTGGCCCGGGGCGCCAGCGCCCTGTCCAACATCGGCCCCGACGTCCTCGTGTACGCCTGCACCTCGGGCACCTGGCACAAGGGCTACATGGCCTACGACCAGATGATGGCCCGGATCATGGAGGAGGCCAGCGGCATCCAGTCGGTAACCGCCGTCACCTCCAGCATCGCCGCGCTGCGTCACATGGGCGGCCGCAAGCTGAGCATCGCCGGCCCTTACCGCAATTACCATCTGCGCAACCGCCTGAAGCCGCTCATGGAAGAGGCCGGTTTCGAAGTCCTGAGCGCCGACGGCGAACCGTGGATGCAGGACTCCATGAACCCTCGCGAAATCGACGCCGAACCGCCCCAAACCATCATCGACTTCGTGCCCACGGTGGCCCAGGAGGAGGCGGACACCATCTTCCTGCCCGGTACAGCGTGGCGCGCGTTGGACGCGGTGGAGGAGTTGGAACAGCGGTTGGGCAAGACGGTCATCTCGGTAAACCAGGCCACCATCTGGATGGCCCTCCGTCGGGTGGGCTGGACGAAACCCATCGACGGCTACGGAAGCCTGCTACGAAACCTGGAGTAGTTGAGGACAAGCACACGCCACAGGGAGTTTTGGAATGGTTATCAGCAATCAAACGACCTACGAAGTTGACATCGAAGACGTGGAATATCTTCACCACGGCGATACTCCCCTGCTGGCGAGGCTGTTCCGTCCCAAGGGCAGCGGGCCCTTCCCGATCATGATTGAGCTGCACGGCGGCGCGTGGGTGCGGGGAGACCGCCTGAACGGCAACGCGGCCAACGAGGCCCTGGCCCGCAACGGCGTCATCGTGGCGGCCCTGGACTTCCGCGTCCCGCCGGTGGCCTCCTATCCCGCTTCCTTCGCCGATATCCACTACGGAATCCGCTGGTGCAAGAGCCAGGCTGCGCCGTGGAACGGCATCCCGGGCAAAGTCGGCGCAATGGGCACCTCCAGCGGCGCGCACCAGGCCATGCTGCTGGGCATGCGACCCAATGATCCGCGTTACGCGGCCCTTCCATATTCCAACGGAGCCTCGGCGGTCGACGGCGCCCTGGACTGCGTCATCATGGTCTCTCCAGTGATTGACCCGCTGGGGCGCTACCAATACGCCAAGGGACTGCGGGACGACGTCATGCCGCCGGCAGGCATGGCTGAGCGAGTGACACCCAATCACGACGAGTACTGGGTGACCGAGGAAGCCATGGCGGAGGCCGCGCCGGCCCGCGCCCTGGCCGCCGGTGAGCAGATGGAACTGCCCCCCACACTGTGTGTGGCCCGCTCCTACGAGGAAGCCCATCCGCGCCCGGACCTGGACGAGTTCATCGCCCAGTACCGCAAGGCCGGCGGGAACATCGACGTCAAGATTTTCGACGGCGAGGGCGAACGGATACTGACCGATCCTTCCACACCGGTCGCGCAGGAGGCTCTGGAACGGATGACGGCGTTCATCCGCCAACACCTTGGGTAAACCGGCAGGCCCTCGTACATCCGATCAACCTCGGCGGGGCCCGGTTGTTGTACCGGGCCCCTTTTCATACCGTGCGCTTTCACGGGAAAACGTGATGCTATACTTGCGCCAAAGGCGCTAGCCGGGTCTAAATCCTTCACGAACGGTCAATTGTTTCACGAATCGGAGGTGCCCCATGTCTCGCGTTACGATGATTCAGCACATCAACATCCAGATCAGTGACAAAGAGCGCAGCCGGGATTGGTACGAGAAGGTGTTTGGCGCGGAATTCCTGGATCGCGGCCCCGAGCTGAACGAGCGCCAGTTGCAGTTGCGCATCGGCAACGGCGAAATCCACAGCACCTTCACTCCCAACCCCAACCCTTCGGGGCACTTCGCCGTGGAGATCCACGACTGGGACGAGATGATCGCCAACCTGGACGCTCTGGGCGTGCCGTACTCAAAGCCCTCCGTCCGCGAGTACAGCGGCGGCCACTCCACCTACATCAATGACCCTGACGGAAACATGATCGAACTGGTGCAGCACCCGCTGGGTTTGCGGGACTCCAGGGGCAATGCCGTGGAGGTCGCCCACGATCCGGACGGAATGGTCTGGGCTCGCCGTCCCGGCTACGGCCCGGCCACCGGCTGAGGCCGGCGCCCACCTATCGTCGCTACCGCATTTCAACCGAGAGGGAGCAAGCATGCCTTACTACATGTACGTCGCCGTCCAGGGGGACAACAAGATCTCGGTCTTCACCGTCGACCCCGACACCGGCGGGATGACACTGCAAACCGACGTGGCCGTTGACGGCGGCCCGTTCACCATGGCAATCAGCCCGGACCGCCGGTTCCTCTACGTGGGCTGCCGGGAGATCACCCAACTGGTCAGCTTCGAGATTGACCAGTCCAGCGGCGGGTTGACCCAGAACGGGTCGGTTCCGCTGGACGCCTGGCCCGTCTACGTCGCCACCGACCGGCGCGGCCGGTTCGTGCTGTCGTCCTACTATCAGGGCGCGCGCGTGGCAGTGCATCCCATCGGCGATGACGGTTCGGTGGGCGGCGATGCCGTCGTGTCGCTGGAAACCGCCACCGGCGCTCACGCCATGCAGACCGATCCGACCAACGCCTACGCTTTCGTGCCGCACATCGCGGGCAACGGCCCCAACTCCATCTGGCAGTTCCGGTTCGACGGGAACACCGGCCAAATCACCCCCAACTCGCCGGCCACGGTGGACCCGGAGGAGTTCCTGGGGCCGCGCCACTTCTGCTTCCATCCCTCGCTGGACGTGCTCTACTTCTCCAACGAGCAGGGTTGCAGCGTGAGCGCCTACAACCTGGACACGTCGAACGGCACGTTGTCGCTTTCCCAGACGGTGACCACGCTACCGCCGGAAGGGTTCAGCGAGCGCAACACCTGCTCTCAGATCCAGATCACATCCTCCGGCCGTTTCCTGTACGCGCCCAACCGGGGCCACGACAGCATCGCCTGCTACACGGTGGACGCGTCGACCGGCGCACTCACCTCCAACGGCATCGTGCAGTCCGAGCCGAGACCCAACGCCCTGTGCCTCGACCTGCAGGACAAGTTCATCTACTCCGCCGGGCAGGACTCCGGTCAGATGGCCATCTTCGGCGTCGGCGATTCGGGCGAGCTGTCCCGTGTCGGAACGCATCCGCTGGGCGAAGGGCCGGGCTGGATTACCATCACCGAACTACCGGGGTAGTGCGTTCAAATCACCCGCGTTTCGAAACGGAACTCACGCTTAGAGAGGAGGCAGTGTTATGAGCAAGAACCACAGCATTTGCGTAGGAGCGACCGGTTTCGGCGGCGGCGTCTGGCACAGTCCCGACGGTGGCGAGAACTGGACCCGTATCCGGGACCCCTTCCCGTTGGGCAGCCAGGTCCGGGCCATGGCCGTGTATCCCGACAACCCCAACCGCATCCTGGCCGGCGCGGACAACGGCATCTACCGCAGCGAGGACAAGGGCGCCTCCTGGGAAAAGCTCTGGTCTCCCATGGACGGCGTGCCCATCTGGTCCATTGCCATCGATCCCGAAGACACCAACACCGTCTTCGTGGGCATCAAGCCGGCGGCGCTGTTCCGGTCCCGCGACGATGGCGAGAGTTGGACCAAGCTCTCCGTCCAGATGGCGCAGGAATGCCACATCGGTCCGCCGATGGTGACCATGCTGATGGTGGACCCCAAGGACCACCGCACCGTCTGGGCCGGCGTCGAGGTGGACGGGGTCTACCGCAGCCTCGACAGCGGCGACACCTGGACCCACGTTGAGGGCGGAGTCCATCCCGACATCCACGGCATGGCCATCGGCCTGGGCGAGCCCAACCGGGTGCTGGCCAGCACGCCCCGGGAGATTTACGCGACCACGGACATGGGCGAGAGCTGGGAGTCGGTGGTGACCACCGACCAGTTTGTGCTGCCCTATAGCCGCGGCATCGCCGTCAAGCCCGACAACCCCAACGTGATCTTCGCTGGCGTGGGCGACACGGCCATCGGCGGCGCCGGCGCCATCCAGCGCTCCACGGACGCCGGCCAGACCTGGGAGCGGCGCCCACTTCCCGTGGAGCCCAACTCCAACATCTGGCAGTTCGCCACTCATCCGGCGGATCCCGATTTCGTCGTGGCCTCCAGCCTCATGGGTGAGCTGTACTCCAGCGACGATGCCGGAGACTCGTGGGTCAAGGTGAACCGCGAGTTCACCGAGGTGGGCGCCGTCGTGTGGGTGCCCAACTGATCCTTCCCTCAGACGAAACAGACCGACAGACGAAAAGGACCGACAGACGAAACAGACCGGCCGCCAGCCGGAGACCTTCGCGGGGGCGAGGCCATGGTCTCGCCCCCGTGCGCATTTGGAGCCAATCCTGCGTATTGTGTGACGCCCATACGCTATATCGCGGGGCTCCCGGTATCGATACGTCAAATAATTGGAGTACAATGCGCGAATAACCGCAAGGTGAGCATCAGGCTTCGAGGCCGTGCCAGCCCGCTATTTCACACGGCCGGAGCCGCTATATGTCAACCACACCAGTGCCGCAGCCCAACTTTTTCGCCCAGCGGGCGCATCGATTCCTGGCGGCGCTGGTTTTTCGAGACTTTCGTTTCCTGGCCTTTTCCACGCTGTGCAGCAGCAGCGGCGCGTGGGCCCTGATAGTGGCCCGCGGCGCGTGGGTCTACAGCATCCCCGAGTTGCAGGGAACCCAGGGGTTGTGGGTCGGGTTGATCACCTTTGCGGCCATGTCGCCGCGTTTCTTCGCCACCCCATTCATCGGCTACCTGGCCGACAAGATGACCCGCAAGACCCTGCTGCAATGGGTCTACGCGCTCCAGATTGGCCAGGCGTCCATCATGGCCATCCTGGTGATGATCGGCATCAGCAACCCGTGGTACGTGGTGGCCCTCGCGATTGTCAACGGGACATTGCGCTCCACGCAGATGACCGCATCCCAGTCCCTGACACCCAACCTCGTGGACCGGGACCGCCTTCCCAACGCGGTGGCCCTGAACCAGGCCATGCAGCAAGGGTCGCGCGCCGTGGGTCCGGCCATCCTGCTGGCGATTTCGGTCACGGTGGGCAGCAGCGCCATATTCGGATCCGGCGGAGTCTCGTTCTCCCTGCAGAACTTGTTGATCACCCTCGGCACGTCCGCGATTGTGTTCTGGGCGTGCGCGGCTTTCTATCTCACGGCTCTGACATCCGCTCTCAACATCAGGACCGTTTCGACGGGTGTTGTCGACCGGCGGCGCAGCTTCTGGGCCAACGCGGTTGCCGGGTTCACCTATATCTACAGCACGCCGCTGGTCTTCGGGATCCTCATGATGGCGCTGGCGCACTGTGTCCTGGTGATGTCCTTCGAGTCCATGCTGCCGCCCCTGGCGTTGGAGAAACTCTCTCCCGACGGGATAACGTTCAACGCCAACGACGTTTACGCCCTGATGGCCGCGCTCGGTATCGGCGCTCTGTTCTCATCGTTGTTCGTGGGCGGCATCGTCAACCACATGACTCGGGGCAAGGTGTTCCTGTTGCTGGGCTTCACCAGCAGCCTGACGCCAATCGGTATGGGGTTGTCGTCCCAAACCGGCATTTCCGTCATCGCCGCGGTCATGATGGGCCTGGGCACCTCGGGCTTCATGACCATCACCCACACCGTCATCCAGTCGGTCGTTCCCGACGATATCCGGGGACGGGTTTCCGCAGCCTACTCCATGCACATCGGCGGCAGCATGGCCTTCGCCAACCTGCTCTACGGACGGCTGGCGGACTTCTGGTCCGCGGGTTTGGTCATGTCAGTGGCGGGCGCTGCGTTCACGCTGGTGGTCGTCGGCACGGTGATCGGCAGCGGCTTCTGGCGCGACATCTACTTCCGGGGCACGGCGCGACCGGTGGCGGCCGCTGCCAGCCCCGCGGGTGGCAACGACTAGAAAAACCGACTCATCCGGGCGTCGGTTCCGCCGGGGCCTGCTCACCGCAACTGCCGCTCACCTCTCACTCGTACCCAGTTTGTCATCTCGAGGAGCGCAGCAACGTGGCGATCTCGTTGCCGCACGAGACCGCCGCTACCATCACGAGATGGCCACGCCGCGCTCGCAATGACGGTGCGACTGAAACTCCTTACGCGTGAGCCACTCGTCTATGCTGCTGGTGTCGAGGCGAGATGCCGGCCAGCCGCCCGGCCCAGCCCGAACCACAGCGTCACCAGCAGGCACAGGCCGGCGGCTATGCTGATGGCGGCGGACCATCCCATCCAACCGGCGGCGGCCGCCAGCGGCAGCGCCCCCAGGTTATGGAACCCCGGCGTGAAGTGCAAAACGCCCATCACCCTTCCCCGTATTTCAGCCGGCGTCGACAGCTGCAGGATCGTGGTGGCCAGTGGCCACACCGTGCCCAGGCTCAGAACCCCCAACAGCAGAAACAGCGACCACGAAACCCAGAACCAGTTCGACCACGCGAACAGCGTCAGGCCGGCGCAGAACGACACCAGGCACACCAGCAGCCAACGGTACAGCCAGGCCCGGTGCATGAACGTGATGCTCAGGTTCCCCAACAGCGAGCCGACGCCTGACGCCAGCAGCAGCAGGCCGGCCCCGGACGCCTCGGTGCCCAGGTGGTCCTTGGCGAAGGCCGGGATCACCGCCAGGTGGCTCATCCCGAACCCGCCCCACGCGCAGGCCAGCACCAGGACGGTGAGCAGCACCGGCGCCCGCCAGATCTGGACCATGCCATCCGTAAAGTTCCGCAGAATCGGCTGGGGGGCCGGGCTCGGAGCGCGGGGAGCGGCACCGCCGCCCGCCAGATCTGGACCATGCCATCCGTAAAGTTCCGCAGAATCGGCTGGGATGCCGGTCTCGGATCGCGTGGCATGGGGCGGATCCTCGACACGCACACCACGCTGATCGCGTAGCAGGCCACGTTCGCCAGGAGCGCGGCGCTGATGCTCCAGTGGTCGATTACCGCGCCCACCAGCGGCGGCCCGACTATTCTCCCAATATGCACCGCCGCGTTGAAATGAGCCACCGCGTCCAGCAGGGTGCGCTGGTCCACCAGGTCGGCAACCATTGCCACCCGCGCCGGCTGGTTCAGCGCCTGTAACGAGCCCAGCAGCGCGGCCGCCACATAGACGTGCCAGACGGCGATCACGCCGGCCAATGACAGCGCCGCCAGCGCCGAAATCGACGCCCCCACGGCCAATTGGATCGTTATCAGCAACCGCTTGCGGTCGACGCGATCGGCGATCACCCCGCCCACCATGAGCAGGCCGACGTTGGGCAACCCGTACAGGAACAGTGTCAGGCCAACCTTGGTGCTCGATCCGCTGACCTCCAGCACCAGCCAGCTCAGAACAAGCATCTGCGCCCCTTGGGAGAGGGCTTGGGTCGCCGACCCGGTCCAGTACCAGCGGAAGTTGTACGAGCGCCACGGGTTCAATATCCGTGAGGCATAGGACGCCGCACGGCCCCGTGGAGGCTGGGCTTCTAGCAAGATCCAGCCTGGGCGTTGGAGGTTGCCCGGGACTCCAACCGCTGCCCGACCCGCCGGACTGGCGACAAGGTGCGCAATAGACTGACCACCCCGCGATTGTAATCCATTCCGCCCAGGCTCGCGCCGGGGTTATCGAATGGTGTTTGTGGTTATGTCGAACGGGACGCAGTCCGGGGTGTACGCCCTGGCTTGGTATCTCCAACCATCGATTCGGCTCGACTGACAGGCATTTCCGTTAGCGTCGATTTCAGCCGAGTGACGCCGACGTGGTGATCTCTGACTCATGGATCGGGACAATCGGGTTGGGATATGTAATTTCACAATAGAAAACATTGACGGATTGAACCATTCGGGCTAGCATGGCGCACAAATTAACGAAATGCTGTCAACCCCCGTGGCGTGCCCGAAGAAACGGCCGTTCTCGCGCGTGGCGGGGCCAATCCTGCTGGGAACAATCACTGCCGGGATGTTGGCAGTTACTCGAGTCAAATACGCGGATTCAGGAGGTAACAGGATGGCAGAAAAAGACATTGCTTTGATGGCGCACCTCATGCGCCGCGCCGGGTTCGGAGCGACCTACGAGGAGCTTGAGGCGCGCGCCGCCAATGGCTACGAGGCCACGGTCGAGGAGTTGCTAAATCCGGAAGGCCAACCGGCCATTCAGGATGACATTCTGATGCGCTACCAGCCGCAGTGGGTGTCCAAGGCCGGCCTCGAAGGCCAGCAGGAAGAGTGGACCTACCGGATGATCAACACCAAGCGGCCGCTTGAAGAGAAGATCGCCCTGTTCTGGCACCACATTTTCTGCACCGGCCACGCCAAGTGCGAGTACCCCAAGCAGCAAAATATTGAGCTCGACATGTTCCGCACCCTGGGGTTCGGCAACTTCGAGGAACTGCTCATGGGCCTGTCCATGGACCCGGCAATGGTGTTCTATCTGGACAACTGCATGAGCCACAAGGACGCCATCAACGAGAACTGGGGCCGCGAGCTGCTGGAGCTCTTCTCCCTGGGCGTTGGAATGGACGGCGAGGCGAACTACTCCGAGGACGACGTAAAGGAAGCCGCCCGGGCGTTCACCGGGTGGACGGTGACGAACTCCGTCCCGCGGTATCCGTACGGCAAGTACGAGGCCGCCTTCATCTACGATCCGTCCGACCACGACTACACCGACAAGACGTTCTTGGGTGAGACCGGCAACTTCAACGGCGAGGACATCGTCAAGATAGTCGCCCGGCAGCCGGCAGCCGCCCGGTTCGTCGCCCGGCACATGTACAACTTCTTCGTCGCCGACGAGCCGCAGGTTCCCGCCTGGCAGAACACGCCGCCGCGCGACCCCGAAGCCATCAAGATGCTGGAAGACGAGTACTTCCGCTCCGGCTACGACATCCGGTCGATGCTGCGCGTGCTGTTCAACTCCGACTTCTTCAAGAACGCCCAGTTCGAGAAGGTGAAGAGCCCCACCGAGACCGTCGTGGGCACCATGCGCCTGGTTGGCGACTTCGACATGCCCCGCCCCGGCCTGAACGCCATGACCCTGACCATCCGCTACATGGGGCAGGACCTGCTGAACCCGCCCACCGTGGAAGGTTGGCACACCGGCCGCGAGTGGATCGACAGTGGCACCCTGGTTGAGCGCATCAACTTCACCGCCGACGCGGTGGGCAACACCTCGCATCGCGGCGTGCAGTCGATAATCAACCGTCTGGGATCCGAGGGCGACACCATTTCGTCCGAGCGATTGGTGGACGGCTGCCTGCAGTTGCTGGGCCACTATCAGTTGGCCGATGTCACCCGCAACGAGCTCGTTGCGTTGGCCGACAGCGAAGGCGAGCTGCGGACTGGCACCGACGAGTTCGGCCAGCGGGTCGGACAGATGCTGCAGTCCATCGTGGCGACCACCGAGTACCTGTTCGAGTAACGCAATAGGGGGAATGATATGACATCCACCAAGAAAGATCCGGTGCTGGTGGTCCTCCAGTTGTCGGGGGGCAACGACGCCCTGAACACCATCGTCCCGTACGGTGATCCCCTGTACCTGGACAACCGGCCCAACGTGCGGATACCTGTCGACCAGGTTCTGCCCATCAACGATCGCATCGGGTTCAACCCGGCAATGGCGCCCGTGAAGCGTCTCTACGACGATGGCAAGGTCGCCGTCATCCAGGGCGTGGGGTATCCCGCTCCCAGTCGCTCGCACTTCCGCTCCATGGACATCTGGCACACCTGTGAGCCGGACAAGGTTGGAGACGAAGGCTGGTTGGGCCGCGCCATACGCGACATCGACCCGCAGAAGGAAAACGTCCTGACCGCCGTCAACTTCGGCCGCGGTCTCCCCAGGTCGCTGGTGGCCCCCGGTGTCCCGGTGGCCTCGGTGGGCAACCTGGAAACCTACGGCGTGCTCACCGGCATCGAAATGGAAGAGCAGCGCACCAAGGCGTTGGACGTGTTCTCACGGGTCTACTCGCCGATGCTGGGCCAGGGCCCGGTCCTGGACTACTTCGCCCAGACCGGCCTCGACGCCCTCGAAGGCGCCGACATCCTGAGCACCGCGCCCACCATGTACTCCTCATCCGTTGAGTACGGCAACGACACCGTGGCCCAGTACATGCGGAACATCGCGCAGACGCACCTGGCCGGCTTCGGCACCCGGGTGTTCTACACCACCGCGCCGTACAACAGCTTCGACACCCACGCCGGCGAGTTGGCCAACCACACCCGCCTGTGGACGGAGACATCCCACGCCATCGCCGACTTCTACGACGACCTGAAGGAGCACAACGCCGGCGACGAAGTCGTGCTGCTGGTCTTCACCGAGTTCGGCCGCCGTGTCCATGACAACGGCTCCGGCACCGACCACGGCTCTGGAGGCGTCGCCTTCATCGTGGGCGAGAACGTGAATGGCGGCCTGTACGGCGAATACCCGTCGCTGGAGGAAAACCAGTTGCTGGAGGGCGACCTGCACTTCAACAACGACTTCCGCGGCCTCTATTCCACCCTGCTGGAGAAGTGGATGGGTCTGGATGCCCAGCCTATCGTGAACGGCTCCTTCGAGCAGATGGACTTCATTTAGCCCGACGCAGGGAGGCGATTATGGTTACAGCTCAAAGAATTTCCCACGTCCAGCTGCAGTACAGCCACACCATTGGCCGTGGCGAGCAGTTCGGGCCCGGGTTCACCTATCCCATCCACATGGCTCTCGGCGAAGACGACCTGATGTACGTGCTGTGCCGGTCCTCCGAGTACCGGCCGGAGGGCACCCGCATCACGGTCTGCACCGTTGACGAGGAATACGTCAACGCCTTCGCTCGCGGCGTGCCGCAGCAGGGTCCCCACGAGTACAACTTCGAGGACGGCTCGCTGGTCTGGCCCGTGAACGTGGCCATCTCCAGCAACGGCACCGTCTACGTTTCCGACGAGTGGCTCCACCGCATCTCGATGTTCACCCGCGACGGCGAGTTCATCGGCAAGTGGCAGGAGAACATCGGCAGCGGCGACGGCCAACTGGACCGCCCGGCCGGCCTAGCCGTCGACGCGGACAACAACGTCTGGGTCGTGGATGGCAACAACCACCGTGTCCAGAAGTTCACCCCGGACGGCAAGTTCCTGGCGAAGTTCGGGAGCTATGGCTCCGGCGACGGCGAGCTCGACTCGCCCTGGGGCATCGACATCGACAACCAGGGCAACATCTTCATCGCCGACTGGCGCAACGACCGGATCCAGAAGTTCACCGCGGACGGACGGTTCCTGATGAAGTTCGGCTCCTCCGGCTCCGGCGACGGCGAGTTCAACCGGCCCGCCGACGTCGCGGTCGACCGTGACGGGATCATCTACGTCGCGGACTGGCTGAACAACCGTCTCCAGATCTTCGATCCGGACGGAAACTTCTGCGGCGAAAAGACCGGCGACGCCACCGTCTCTAAGTGGGGCAAGGACAAGCTGGACGCCAACCCCGAGATGTGGGGCGAGCGCGAGCGCGCCCCTGGCCTCGAGCGGGAGAAGGACTTCTGGGCGCCCACCGGCGTCACGGTTGACGACATGAACCGCGTGTTCGTATGCGAAGGACCGCGCAACCGCATCCAGGTTTACCGGAAGCAGTCACCCATGTTCATGGGGCCGCGCCTGTAAAGCCTGACCGCATCGGACGGCGTCGGGGCCCCCGCTCCGGCCGGACCACTACCGGATTGACCGGCGGTTCGGCTATGGACGGGGGCCCCGTCACGTGATATTACGATTGACTCGTGAGAATTCGATCCCGGGAGGCGGCCTGAGACATGCCCATCACCGTAGCTCACATACCCAACCTTGAGTGCGAAGCGTTCTATTTCGACATGGAACGCCGGGGAATCGTCATGGTCCCCATGGAGCCCAACGAAGTTCCCGGCGCCCTGCAACGGGGCGAAGTGGACGCTGGACCCATATCCCTTTTGGACATTGACCGTTTGACGGCGCCGGTGTCGACGATCTCCGGTTTCTGCGTCGCATCGGTGACCCGGGCCCCGGCCTGCGTGCTCCTTTCCAAAGCGCCCATCGATGAACTGGGCGGGAACGCCATCGCGGTCAACGATCCCGACCCCACCGCGCTGAAGCTGCTTCAAGTGCTCCTGACCCAGAAACATGGCGTGAACGACACCACGTTCGTGGGTACCGATGATGAGCACGACGCCGTGTTCCTCACGGGCAACCGGGGACTGAGGGGCCGCCGGGCGGTGCGCGGCTTCCCGATCCGCCTCGACCTCGGCGAGGATTGGGTCGAGTGGACGGGTCTTCCCTTTGTTTTCAGCCGCTGGTTGGTCCGGGAAGGCATGGAGCGGCAGGACTTCCTGGTGCTGCAGGATGCGCTGTTCGTGGGGCAGGAGGACTGGATGAACAACCTCTACAAGTCCACCGGGCCGCGCAACGACCTGCTGATGCTGCCGCGCGAGGTGCTTGAGTACGTCCAGGGGATGAGGTTCTTCATGGGCGTGCCCGAAGATCGCGCCATCGAAGCGTTCCGGGAAAAGCTGACCCTGCTGGGCGACACCAGCCACTAGGGGCGGGACTGCGCGGTCCAACCGGCCCGCATTGCGCCGGGGCCGGCGACCACACTGAGCCGTTTCCCGCGCTTCCATTCGTATCAATTCGGCGGAGGTTGATGATGGTACTCGTTGGACAGGAACTCGAAACCGGCACTATCCAGTACACCAGCCGTGACGGCACTACAATCGACGCCTTCTACAGTCGTCCGGCCGGCGCCGGGTCCTATCCCGGCGTCATCGTCACCATGGAAGGCATGGGCCTGATGGACCACCACAAGGACATCGCGGTGCGCTTCGCCGGGCAGGGCTACCTGGCCATCGCGCCCGACCTCTACACCCGTGAGGGCACACCCGAGCCGGAAAACGTGCTGGCCACGCTTTTCGCCTCTCCCGACGCCCGCGCCATGGACGACCTGGAAGGGGCGGCGCTGTTCCTCAAGTCCCAGGCCGATTCCAACGGCCGGGTGGGCATCATCGGTTTCTGCTCCGGCGGACGCTACACCCTGATGATGGCGTGCCTGAGCAGCAACATCGATGCGGCGGTGGACTCCGCCGGCGGACACATCGTCCACGAGCCTACCGAACTGAGGCCGGTGCAGCCAATGGACATGGTGCCCGACCTGACCTGCCCGCTGCTGGCGTTATTCGGCGTGGAAGACGAGAACCCCACGGCGGAACAGGCGGAGCAGATGAAAGCCCTGCTGGACCAGCACGGCAAGACCTACGAGTGGGTGATGTACAACAACGCCGGCCACGCGTTTTTCGCCGACTACCGCCCCAGCTATCGCGCCGCGCCGGCCCAGGATATGTGGCACCGCGTGCTGCTGTTCTACGGCCAGCACCTGAAACAGTAGATTTTGATCCTCGACCAACTCGCCTTGGCTGCAAGCCGGGAGGCAAAGCGATGAGCAAAAGTCACGGCGCCACCGGCATCGCCTGGCGCGACTGGAGCGAGGAAGCCTTCAAGGCTGCCCGGTCCGAAGACAAGCCGGTGCTGCTGACCCTCGGCGCGACCTGGTGCCACTGGTGTCACGTGATGGACGAGACCGCCTACTCGGATCCTCGGGTGATCGAGCTGGCCAACTCCCGGTTCATCCCGGTCCGCGTGGACGTCGACCAGCGGCCGGACATCTCGTTGCGTTACAACCAGGGCACCTATCCCTCGGTGGCCTTCCTGACCGCGGAGGGCGAGCTATTGGCCGGCCGGCCCTACACCCCCGCGGACGAGATGGCCGCCCTGCTGGAACAGATATCCAGCGGGGAGTTCGTCGGCGAAACATCCCGTTCGACGATCGCTTCCGGGCCGCCAACCGGCGACGGTACCAGCGCATCCGTCGACGCGGTGCTTGGTCGGCTGCAAGAACTCTATGACGAGGAGTTCGGCGGGTTCGGCCTCGAGCCCAAGCAGCCCCCGTGGGAGGCGCTGGAGTTCCTCATCGCCCGCTACGGTCTCACCGGTGACCGCGCCCTGCTGGCAATGGTGGAAACCACTCTCGAAGGCATGTGGCACGGCATCTACGACCGCAAGGACCAGGGGTTCTTCCGGTACGCGGTGAGCCGCGACTGG
The DNA here is from genome assembly GCA_002238825.1 of SAR202 cluster bacterium bin87. Taxonomy (GTDB): domain Bacteria; phylum Chloroflexota; class Dehalococcoidia; order Lucifugimonadales; family UBA3495; genus Bin87. The sequence continues at coordinate 407,200 of MPNC01000002.1, forward strand.
AAGGTGCCGCACTACGAGAAAATGCTGGTCAGCAACGCCAACCTGGCGATCACATACCTCGCGGCGTTCCAGATCACGCGCAAGTCCGTCTATCGAACGGCCGCCGACGGCATCCTGGATCACCTGCTGACCACCATGTTCAGCCCCGATGACGGACTGTTCCATGCCAGCCAGGATGCTGACGAGCCCTTCTACCAGGGATCGTGGAAGGACCGGGACCAGGGCACCGCCCCGCCGGTCGACCACACCCTCTACGCCGGCTGGAACGCCCTGGCCGCGCTGTCCGTGATCCAGGCGGGGGACGTGTTGAACCGCGCGTCCCTCCGGCGCTTGGGGGCCAACATCCTCGACACCCTGTGGGCGGAGAGTTGGACCTCCTCAAGCGGGCTCAGCCGCCGCGCCGGCGAAGCCAAACGCGGGGAACCCGTCCTCATCGACCAGGTGTATTTCCTGCGGGCCTGGCTGGCCTGGTACCAGTCCACGGGCCGCCCCGAACACCTGAACGGGGCAGTTGAAATCGCTCGGACGACACAGCGGCTGTTCGGCGCCGCAGCCGGCGGTTGCTACGACACGACCCAACCCAGCTCATTCGAGGCCGGATTCCTGCGCCGGGAGCAGCCGGTGTTGGACAATGCCAACTGGGCGGAGGCCCTATTGGTACTGTCACGGCTGACCGGCGACGAAACCTACGCCGACCAGGCCGCGGCGACGCTGCAGATCTTCGATCAGATAGTTCCCGGCAAAAGCTACCTGGGCGATCACGCGTCGCGCCGCATGGAAGAGGACGAGGAAGCCCTGTTCCTCCCCGCCGGCGCCGCGTGGGGCCGCTCCCGGAGCCTGCTGACCCACGGGCCGGTCAGCCTGGTCCTCGTGGGCGACGCGTCCGACCCGTCCTATCGCCCGCTGCACCAGGCGGCCCTGCGGGTCCACGCGCCGCACAAGATCGTCCAGCCACTGGATATAGAGCGCGATGCGGAGCGAGTACGCGAATTGGGTTTCCCACTGCGTCGCGAAGCGGCGCTCTACGCGTGCATGGGCGAACAGTGCCTCGCCCCCATCAGCACGGCACAAGGCGTCAGGGAGATGGCGCGCTCCCGCCCGTGGGCCACGGAGTGAAACGCCTCGGCGAGTTACCCGCCGAGGCGCACAACCACCGATCGGCTCCGCCCGCTACCAGGACTTCAGGACGGGAAGCACCTCTTTGGCGAAGAGCTTCAGCCCTCGTTCGGCAACGTCCATAGGCGTGCCGCCGAAACGGAAGGCGACGTTCAACTCGAAATCGCCCAGCAGGGCCCGCCGGTCCTCGAGCCCCCGCAGGATCTTGTCGGGCGTGCCCCAACTGGCCGCCTTCATGAAGCCCTCCACGGCTCCTTCGAGGCCGGCGGAACGGGCGATTTCGGCCTTCTGCTGGTAGGCGTCGTAACCCTTCACCGACGCGAAGTGATCGCCCAGGAACTCGTAGTGGTAGAAGTTGCTCTCCACGAACTTGCCCTGGTACTGGCGCGCTTCCTGCTCACATTGCTCCAAGTCGGTGCCGCAAATGACGAACTCCGACAGCATCAGCGCCGGCGGCTCGGTGCCGTGGAACTCACGGTGCAGGGCCCGGCCCCGCTCGATGCCCGGCATCCGCATTTCCCAGGGCCGGTCGGCGAACATGATGATGTGGGCCCCCAGCTTGGCTGCTGATAACACCGATTCGTCGCTGGCCGCCACGGCGTAGATGCGCCCGTCGAAGGAGTGCTGTGGCCGCGGTCGGATTTCGGTCCTGGGCTGCTGGTAAAACTTCCCGTCGCCCTCGATGAATCCGGTCTTCAGGGCATCGACGATCATGGGCGCGGCCTCGTCGAAGCGCTCCCGCGATTCGTCCATGCTGACGCCGAAAGTCTCGAACTCGCGGCGCGCCAAACCGCGTCCGAACCCCAGGCGCAGGCGGCCGCCGCTCAGCAGGTCCAGCACCGCGGCGTTCTCGGCGACCCGTAGCGGGTTGTGCCAGGGAAGGATCACCGCGGCCGTTCCCACGTCAATGTTGGGATGCTTGGCCGCCACGTGGGTCATCAGCTGTATGTTGTCCGGTACGAAGGAGTAATCGTTGAAATGGTGTTCGGCCGACCAGAGGCACTCGAAGCCCTCGTCAGCCGCGATCTCGGCCAGGCGCAGTTCTTCTTCCCACATCAGGCCGTCCGACCCTTCATCCCAGCCGTAGCTGGAGAAGATCATCATCATTCCGACATCCATCCGATTACTCCTTGCATTTGGTCCAGGTATTAGGGGTCAGCGTTCAAACGGCCTAGAAGGCCCTCACCCGTACCCAGTTTGTCATCGCGAGGAGGGAAGCGACGTGGCGATCTCGTTCCCACAATAGCGCTCCCTGCCTCGACGAGATTGCCGCGCTTCGCTCGCAATGACAGTTGTTACGAAACTGGGTGCGCGCGAGCTAGAAGGCCGGCTTGACGGGATACGGGGTCAGCTGGAGCTCGTGGGTCCAGCAGGACTTGTCCTGCGTGTACAGGTAGTAGAAGGCCTCCGCGATCTTGACGGGGTTGATCAGCAATTCCGGGTTTTGCTGCGCCCGCGGAGTGGCCCGCGTCCCCGGCGAGTCAATGGTCCCGTCTATGATCACGTTGGCGACGTGCACGCCGAACTCGGAATACTCTTCCGTCAGGACCTGCGCCAGCGTCCGCATCATCACCCGGGGATAGTACAGCGACTGGCCGGTGTACCGCTTCCGGCCCCGCAGCGATGACGGGTTGTTGGAGATCAGGATGGTGCCCTCGCCACGCTCGCGCATGGCCGGCAACACTTCCTTGGCAACCAGGAACGGCCCGCTGCTGGAGATGTGCTGCGCGGTCTCGAACACTTCGAGGGGGGTGTTTTCCAGCAGTTCCATCTCCGGCGGAAGGTCCCGACCGTCGATGTAGCCCGCGTTGTACACCAGGACATCGGGATCGCCGGCTTCCTCGCGGATCTGCGCGAACGCGTCCGAGATCGATTCGGGAATCGACAGGTCCAGTTCCACGATGGTGCTGTCGCCGCCCTGCTCGTTGATCGCCGCCTGCAGGGGCGCCGCGTTGGAGGCGGTGCGGGTGGTCAGCACTGTTAGGAACCCTTCCTGGGCAAACTTCTGGGCAACGGCGCCGCCCACGCCCCAGCGCACGCCAATGGGCAGATCGCTGTCGTCGATTTCCCCGCCGTGCACCAATTGCGTGTTGCGTCCGTCGGACTGCCACTTGGATGTCGCGCCGATGACGACGGCGACCGGTTTGCGATTTGTGCTCATGCTACATTCCTTTTCAGATCCGGACTGCGCGCCCACGGAACGCGTCGCTCCGCACGGAACAGCCTCCCGATTTCACGCCCAATCGCTCCCACACATCACAGCGGCGGGCGAGGGGTTCTTTGTTGCGGGTACTGTACTACAAACTTTCGGGGGAACGGTAATTTTCCAGCGCTGTGGCGCGCCGGCCGGTTCCACCCGCTCCCGCGTGCCCACTTGGTCATCGCGACGAGCGCAGCCCGCTCATGGTGAGCCTGTCGAACCCCGTGACGATCTCGCTCCCGCAGCAGCATTCCTTGCCCCAACGAGACTGCCGCGCCTCGCTCGCAGTGACGGATCCGGTAAAGCTGAGTACACGTGAAGTTCAACCCAATGTTGCGCTGCCGGAGGATCGGCCTAGAATGTCGCATCCGAACCTCACCGAAGGGAGCAATGCAATGGGATTCAAGCTCGTTATCTGTCCGCCCAACTATCAGGACCACTGGCCCCAAAGGCTGCAGGAAGAAATTCCGGACATCGACGTCCACCTGTGCCCTACGGTGGGCGAAGCGATGGAAGTCATCGGCGACGCCGACGCCGCCTTTGGCGACATCGTGCCCGAACTGCTGGAGCGGGCCGACAACCTCAGGTGGATCGCCTGTCCCCAGGCCGGGCCTCGCGCCGGCTACTACCACTCCTCGCTCATCGACAGCGATGTCGTGGTCACCAACACCCGGGAGATTTACAACGACCATATCAGCGCCCACATCATGTCCCTGCTGCTGGGCTTTGCCCGGGGGTTGCAGGTGTACATTCCCCAGCAGGTGGCGGGAGTCTGGCAACAGGGTTACCCCACGATCTACCTGCCCGAGGCCACCGTCGCAGTTGTGGGCGTTGGCGGCATCGGCGGCGAGACCGCGCGCCTGTGCTCCGAGTTCGGCATGACCGTGCTTGGCGTGGACCCCCGGCTGTCGGCTCCCACCGCCGGCGTGGACGAACTGCACCGTCCCGACGACCTCCTGGAAGTCCTCCCCCGCGCCGACTTCGTGGTGGTCACCGTGCCGGAAACGCCGGAGACCCAGGGCATGTTCGGGGCCGAGCAGTTTCGGGCCATGAAGAACAGCGGGTTCTTCATCAACATCGGTCGGGGCGCCACCACGATACTGGACGACCTGGTGGACGCGCTGCGGGCCGGCGAGTTCGCCGGCGCCGGCCTGGACGTCTTTCAGATCGAACCGCTGCCGGCCGGTCATCCTCTCTGGACCATGCCCGGGGTACTCATCACACCGCACGTGGCCGGCAACGGCCCCTACCTGGACGACCGGCGCACCGAGCTGTTCATCGACAACTGCAAGCGTTTCAACGAGGGCCGCGAACTGCGCAACGTGGTGGACAAAGCCAACTGGTTCTGACGCCAGCAACGTCAGTCCTCGCGGCGCTCCTCGCGCATGGTGATCAGCGCCAGCGGGATGGACGAGACCGCAATCAGCAGCAGCGCCGGCGCCGCCGCCCGGGCGAAGAACGCCTCCTCGGCGGCGGCCCAGATCGACGATGCCAGGGTCGTGAAGCCGATGGGGCTGAGGATCAACGTCGCCGGCAATTCCTTCATCGTGAGCAGGAACACCAGGGCCGCTCCCGTCAGGATGCCGGGCCGGACCAGCGGCAGCGTGACCGTCAACAGGACCGACAGCGGACGCCGGCCCAGGCTGCGAGCGGCGTCCTCGAACTCCGGCCGCACCTGCAGCAGGGAGGTACGCAGGGATCCCACCGCCGCCGGCAGAAACAGAGTCACGTAGGCCACCGCCAGTATCGCCAGCGATTGATAGAGCCAGGGCGCGTAGTTTGCCCCGAAATACACCAGGCCCAACGCGATGACGATCCCGGGCAGGGCAAAGCCCACGAATCCCAAGCGTTCCAGCCACCGGCTGGACAGACCCGGGGGGGGCACGCCCACACCGCCGGAGACACCGAGCCCACCCCAGACCCCCCCACAGAATGCCCCCCGCCCCCCCACAACAGCAGCAGCGGCCCGCCGGCCGCCACACCCCGCACCGTCCAGTACACCAGAACCGTTACGGGCAAGCCGATGGAAACCGCCAACACGGCGCCGCAATACGCCAGGGCCGGCCAACGCCAGCGCCCCAGGGGTACCGGCTCGGGCAGTCGGGTTGCGCCCCCGCGGCTGCGATAGTATCGACCGCCCATGGCGTTACGCGCCGTGTTTTCGCCCCACACCACCGCCAGCGCCAGCACTATAAGGGCCAGCGACCACGCGGCGGCAAGAGTGCGGTTCAGCGCCGCGCCGTACTGGATGAAGATGCTCCAGGTGAAGGTCTCGTAGCGCATGATGGCGACGGCGCCGAAGTCGCTCAGGGCGTACAGTGCCGTGAGCAATCCCCCTGCCAGTATCGCCGGCCGTAGCATCGGTAGCGTGACGCTCCGGAAGGTTTGCCACCGGTCGCGGCCCAGTACCCTCGCCGACTCCTCCAGCGAGACATCCATATTCCACAGCGCGGCCCGCACCGGCAGCAGCACGTAGGGGAAGCTGATGATGATCAGCGTGAAGGCCGCCCCCGGGAAGCCGTAGATGCTGGGAATCCGCTCCACGCCAAAACCCGCTTCCAGCCACCCCTGCAGGATGCCGCGGGGTCCCAGGCCCACCGCAATGGCGAAACCGACGATGTACGACGGCAACGCCAGCGGCAGCATGGTCGCCACGCGCCAGAAACCCCGCCACGGCAGATCGGTGCGCACGGTCAGCCACGCCAGCGGCGCCGCGATGACGATGCAGCCCAGCATCACTGCCACCATGAGCGCGACGGTTCGGCCGACCACCCAGAGGGTTCGGGTCCGGAAGATCAGGTCTATGGCGTCTTCGCCGGCCCCCACCGTGCGCAGCGCGAGGTAGACCGGGGAGACCAGCAACAAGGCCGCCACCAGCAGGGCCGGGACCCAAACGATGGCCGGCGGGCGCGCCGTGCCCTCAAACAGATGGCCCGAGGTAAACCGGGGAATGTCTACAAGCAGTTTGGCCACGGCGGGCATCGGTGCTCACATCAGTACAGCAAACGTACCGCGTTACATGCATCGGAGTCGCACTCCTATCGCGATACAGTAAATCTGAGTGATTATACCCTTATCTATCCAACCTCAACCCTTTGGACCCTCACACACGTACCCATTTTGTCATCGCGAGGAGCGAAGCGACGTGGCGATCTCGATCCCGCCGTGGCCCTCCTTGCCCCAACGAGATTGCCGCGCTTTGCTCCCAATGACGGTTCCGGCCTCAACCCTTTGGACCCTCACACACGTACCCATTTTGTCATCGCGAGGAGCGAAGCGACGCGGCGATCTCGATCCCGCCGTTGCCCTCCTTGCCCCAACGAGATTGCCGCGCTTCGCTCCCAATGACGGTTCCGGCCTCAACCCTTTGGACCCTCACACACGTACCCGTTTTGTCATCGCGAGGAGCGGAGCGACGTGGCGATCTCGATCCCGCCGTGCCTTCCTTGCCGCAACGGGATTTCCGCGCTTCGCTCGCAATGACGGTTCCGGTGAAACTGGGTACGCGTGAGTGCGAACCCGGGTGAGATTGAGGAGGGTGATCACTCTCGCGTCTGAGCGGTGGGCAGCGCGCGGCGGCGAGTGTCAGCACGATTGACAGGGCTTTTCGTCAAGCGCAGAATGGCGCAAATCCGGGGCGGCCTGTCACCCCTTTCGCTGTAATCCGTAACGGAATGCGCCTTCGCATTCCCCTTTGGAGGAGGTCCCTGTATGGCGTTTCCCGAACGAATGAAATTCGGCATCTTTCTCGGCCCGTTCCACCGCGTGGGTGAGAACCCCACCCTGGCCATGGAACGTGACCTGGAGTTGATCGAGTGGCTGGACAAGCTGGGGTTTGACGAGGCCTGGGTCGGCGAGCACCACAGCGCCGGCTGGGAGATCATCTCTTCTCCAGAAGTCTTCATCGCCGCCGCCGCCCAGCGCACCAACCGCATCAAGCTGGGCACCGGCGTGGTCAGCCTGCCCTACCACCACCCGCTGATGGTCGCCAACCGCATGGTCCAGTTGGACCACATGACCTACGGCCGTGTGCTCTTCGGCGTGGGTCCTGGCGCGCTGCCGGGCGACGCCTACATGATGGGCATCCCTCACGAACTGCAGCGTGAGCGCATGGACGAGTCGCTGGGCGTCATCCTGCGCCTGTTCACCGAGACCGAGCCCTTCAGCTACCAGAGCGACTGGTTCGAGTTGAAAGAGGGCCTGCTCCAGCTTCGCCCCTACCAGCGACCCTACATGCACACCGCCGTGGCGTCGGTTCAGTCGCCGGCCGGCGTGACCCTGGCCGGCAAGCACGGCTGCTCCGTCCTGACCATCACCGTTCCGCGCGACCCGTCCGCCGGCCCGTCGGACCTGCAGGGGCTCTGGAGCATCGCCGAAGAGTCGGCCGCCGAGCACGGCAACACGATGAACCGCGACGACTGGCGGCTGGTGCTGCCCTGCCATATCGCCGAGACCCGCAAGGAGGCTCTGGACGATGCCCGCATGGGCGCCGGCCGTTACCTGCGGGAATACAGCGAGGGCACCAACGGCCGCAAGCCGGTCTTCGACGGCCCGCTGGACAAGGTCATCGACCACATGGCCGATACGGGCAGCTGGATCATCGGGACGCCCGACGACTGCATCGAGGCCATCGAGCGGTTGGGCGAGCAGAGCGGCGGCTTCGGCGCGTTCCTCGTCCAGACCATCGACTGGGCGCCGCGCGACAAGATGCTGCGCAGCTACGAGCTCATGGCCCGCTACGTTATGCCCCACTTCCAGGGCAGCGTGCTCAGCACCCAGGCGTCCAACCAGTGGGCCAAGGAGCGGCAGGACGACCTGGTGAGCGGACGCGTCCGCGCCATCGACCGGGCGCGCCAGGCCTACGCCGAACGGACCGTATAGAGAACACAACACTGCCCCGACAACGGGGCTCTACGCCATGTCAAACTTGGGGGTGCGCCGTTGCGGCGCACCCCTAATATCTTGCTTGCCGTCCACCCGTATTCGCGGTGGACCGGTGGGCCAAGCCCTCGGCTAGGCCGCGACTTTGGCAGCGACCCAGTCCACGCCGTTGAGCACCAACTTCTGGAACTCCGGCGTCTCGAAGCTCCGGCCGTCGTGTCCCAGGAGCAGGACGTACACGTTGCCCTCGCCGTACTGGCGCGTCCATCCCAGAGGATAGGTCCCGCCCGGCATGTGGGTGGGGCTCCGGTCGGGACCCCAGGGCCAGGCGCCGTCCTCGGCAGTTCCGGTGATAAAGACGTTGTTCCCGTCCTTGATCGCCAGGTTCATGTACAGCTCGTCGTTGGTCGAGAAATCAGCGATGCCGTCAGCCCCGGGATGGCCGGCCTGGCTGACGTTGACCGTGAATTCGCCATATGGCGGGTGGTAGCTGGTGCCCGAAATCCAGCCGCCTCCGGTGATGTCGTGGTACTCCGGCCATGCGGCCGCCACGCAGGTCGCGATATGGATGCAAACGAACCCGCCGCCTCCGCTGATGTACTCCCGCAGGCCTTCCATTTCCGCCGCTGAAAGTGTCCAGTCGCCGAAATGGGGCACGTTCTCCCGGCGGGTGTTGAAAACCACCGCGTCGTAACCGCCCATCGCCGACCGGTCGGCCAGCGGCGACGCGTCCTCGGTCACCGTAACGTCATGGCCGGCGCCCTTGAGAAAGGTCTCCAAAATGGGCGTCGACTCCTCGTACGGATGTCGTCCTCCTGACAGTACCAATAGTTTCATGTTTGTTCCCTCCTGGTTGGTATCGGCAATTGTAGATACGCCAGCCTGATGTGGCAAATCTGATTGACCGGTATCTCGTGAGCCCCTGGTGGCGGGTCAGACTGCTGAGTTAGCGAAGCCTCTCCCGGTCTGATCGTGGCCGGGGCGGGCAGGACTTCCCGGGGGCGTAAGCGGTTTTTGTCCGCTTCATCGGGGTCCAACGATTCCGATGCCTGACGTCGCCCTTGCAGCCCGTGCACATCATCTCGGTCAAATCCTGGGTCGATGAAAGAACACGCTCATCCTACGCAAATAATATACGATTTACTTTCATATTTTCGCCAATTAGTTAGCGAAAACTTCGCACAGAAGTTGGGAGATGTACGTTTTATGAAAAATAGCAGCATGCGGTGTCGAAATTCGATTATGCACAGATTTTTCCAGACTCATTGTCTATGTTAGTGCGCCATTCGATCCAGCGGAACCAGCCCGCTCTGATGCAGCGATGCGACGGTGTTGGTCAACGGCGCCGCTTCCCGCACCTGTCCTGGGTCCCTTCCGCGGGTCGAAACGACACAACAAGGAGGGAAGATCATGTTGATGCACGAGGATGCCATAGCGCTCCATGCGGCCTCGTTTTGTCGGCCGCTCCGTCTCGCCTGTATCAGATGAACCGAGCCTAGAACCTTGCTTGCCAGCATTGAACCCAACGGCGCACGCTGATCTGTCGGTTGCGTGTCCGGTGGAATGGGAGTTGTAACCATGAATGCGCAAAAGCTGAAGATCAGGAACCGGTTGAGCCGGTTTCGACCTCAAAGAATGTGGCCGGCGGTGTTGGCCGCCCTGGCAATCCTCATCATAGCGGGATTTGGATCCGACCATGCTTTCGCCGCTTCGACCGACCTTTCGACGCAAGACACCGGAAAAAGCCAACATCACGAAAAGATCAAGCTTGCCAACCACGACAACACGAGCGCCCAAACCAACTCGCCAAGGGTCTCGCAGAGGCCGTTCGTCACGCCCGCCATCGCCGCAAACGGCGTCCGGATGTACGATGTGCAGCCCAACGAATCTGGTGGGTGGCCCACTCGCCTGGCCGGTGACGACACCTACGGCTACGGCGAACTCCTCGCGGTGGAGGTCCAATTCACCGACAGTGTGAACGTGAACGGCAACGCCACGTTTCGGATCCAGATCGGCTCCAGCAGAAGGGATCTGGTCCCGGTTTCCTACCGGGACGACTCGGTGATCTTCGCCACGCTCATCCAGTCCGGCGACGTGGATACCAACGGTGTGTGGATCGGCAACAACAGCTCGACGCTGGATCATAACCCGGCGAACTATTTCCAGACCTCGGAAGGGAACCAGAACGTCAGCCTGACCCACTCCAGCCTGGGAACCCAATCGAGCCACAAGGTCGACGGCCGCTCGAGGCGGCCCAAGGTCAACCGGGTGCGCATCACGTCCTCGCCGCAGCATGCCGACTACTACGTGCGCGGCGAGGAGGTGCAAGTGGAGATCAGGTTCGATCGGTCCGTCGTCGTCAGCGGGAACCCACAGGCCCGGCTCCGTATTGAAGCCCTGGGCAGCACCGCCACCCGCACAGCCAACTACCTACGCGGAAGCGGTACATCAACGCTTGTCTTCGCGTACAACGTGTCTTTCCTGGACAACGACAGCAACGGCATCGCCATACCCGCCAACGCCCTGGCCAAGAACGGCGACATCTCAATGGGCCCGGAGGGTGGGGGCTCCATCAAGGGGACCTCCCGTACTCTGCGGGCCAACCTTGCCAGCGGCGCTCAAGGAAACAACGCCAGTCATAAGGTGGACGCCCGGTACGCGGCCACGCCTGAGGTCATGGCCAACGCGCAGTGGGGCTGGCAACCCCAAAGTGGTGAGAGCGAGTCCGTCACCATGAACTTCACCGTTCGTGAAGACCCGGGCCACTTCTCGGAGGACCATAACCTGGTTATGGCGCTCGGCTGGGGCAGCATCGGCTCCACACGCTTCGTGTTTGGGATCCGGACTGACGTGGACGACCCGGACACCGATGGCTCCGAGGGCAAGGGCATCCTCTTTAACCGCTGGGGCACCCACGATACGTCACTGGCCCGGCCCACCGACGATGGGTGGGTCGGGATCGGCAGGACCTTCGGTGACTTCATCAGCATCCGCAAGGCCTACGATTGGGGAGTGGGAGACTACACGGTCCGCATGGCCCATGATGGGAGCGTCAACGATGCGGACGGACGGTGGTTCGGGATGTGGATTACGGATCCGAACGGGGTGGAAACTTACATGGGTTCCCTGAAGTTCCCCTTCGATAATGCAGGCGCAAATCCGAAGTTCAACCCGCGCGGTGATCTATACCATTCCATGATGGGGGTCCTGGGCAGAGGGGTCATCAAACCCCATGAGATACCGGTGTTTGAGGTCGCGCTCAGTCCGCCCGACGAGGGCAGCAGCATCGACCCGCCAAAACGGGTCAGGGCGGTCTACTCGCAATTCAACGGCGTGATGACCAACTCCAACATCACCCACGACCGGGAGGACAACCTCGTCATCATGCGCGCCGGAGGCACCACTCTCCGCACCACCAATCCCGGTACGGTGCTCATTGTTCGAAACGATGAGGCAACCGGCGAACCCTCCATTCGTGGGACTACCGAAATGGACCAGAACCTCAGTGTGTCCACATCCGACATCGCCGACGCGGACGGTTTGGACGGAGTGTCCTTCACCTACCAGTGGATCCGGGTTGACGGAACTTCGGAAACCGACATCAGGAACGCCACACGCAACCGATACACCCTTCTCGCTGCCGACGTGGGCAAAACGATCAAGGTGCGGGTGAGTTTCACCGACGATGCGGGCTACTCCGAGACGCTGACCAGCGACGCCACAGACCCGATCCGGCCGCCGTTGACGGCCGAGTTCACGGACACGCCGACGTCTCACAACGGACAGGGTTTATTCACATTCGAGCTGCGGTTCAATGAAAATGTCAGCGGCCTGAGCTACGTTACGCTGCGGGATTCCGCGTTCACGTTGGATGGAGGTCGCGTGACCAAGGCCCGACGGCTGGAGCCACCGAGCAACGTCCGCTGGGAGATCACCGTGCGACCAGACGGCAACGGCGAAGTCACGATCACCCTGCCCGCAACCACGGACTGCACCGATACCGGCGCGATTTGCACCCGAGACGGGGGCAAGCTGTCCAACGAATCGACAACTACCGTTTCCGGTCCGTCCGGATAATCAAAACTACTCCCGTAGTCGGTTCCGGTTAGCGGCATAGCCGCAGTCGGAACCGGCCACCGGGAGCGGGGGTCAGACGGCCTGGGCCAGTCCCAGGCCGTTGTCATTTCGGCCCACGCTCATGTACTGGAAACCCAGCCGTCGCATCTTCGCCCCGCCCAGTGCGTTGCGGCCATCGACCGCGAAACGTAGCCCATCCATCCAAGCCTTCTGCCAGCGGCGGGAGCAGACACGTACTCGCGGGATGCCTCCTCACGCGTCCCCAGTTTCACCGGAACCATCATTGCGAGCGAAGCACGGCAATCTCGTTGGGGCAAGGAACGCTACTGCGGGAACGAGATCGCCACGTCGCCGCTCCTCGCGATGACAGAATGGGTACGCGTGAGGGGATGCCTCCGGTTGAATTCCCGCCCGTCGGTCGGCATACTGGCGCCACCATTCCAACTGGTGATCGATCCGGCGCGTTTCGCGGATCGTTGCACCCGGGGAGAACCAGCCCATGGCAACCCTGGTAACCGGTGGCGTCGGCTTCGTCGGAGCAAGCATCGTCAAGGCGCTCGCCGCTCGCGGGCACGAGGTGGTCAGCTACGACGTGCTGGCCCCCGACGCGCTGATGACGCACTTCCTGGGCGACCTGGCCGACCGGGTCACCTTCGTTGACGGCGACATCCTGGACACGGCCGGCCTCGAAGCCCTGCGCCGTGACCACGCCTTCGACAAAATCGTCCACGCCGCCGTTTTCACCGTGAACCGAACCGATCGGGAAACGGCCCGCAGCAAGGAAATCCTCGACATCAACCTCGCCGGCACCGGCAACCTGCTGGAACTGGCGCGGGAGATCGGCGTCCAGCGGTTCGTGTACATCAGTTCCGGCGCCGCCTACGGCCTGTGCCGCGACCCGGATCAGACCTACAACGAGGACGATCACCCGCAGCCGGGCAACCTCTACGGCATCACCAAGCTCGCCAGCGAACAGCTGACCAGCCGCTACGGTGCGCTCCACGGTTTCAGCGCCGTGAGCCTGCGCGTCAGCACTCCGTACGGCCCCATGGAACGGATCACCGGCCACCGCGACAACATGTCCACGCCCTACCAGTGGACCGGCGCGATGCTGCGGGGCGAGCCCATTCCCCTCGACACTTCCGACTACGGGCGCGACTACACCTATGTCCTCGACACCGGGTCCGCCATCGCCACCGTGGTTGATGCCCCCGAACTTCCCCACGACCTGTACAACATCACCAACGGCGTCTCGGTGACCGGAGCGGAAATCCAGCGCAAGTTGGCCGAGCTGTTCCCGGAGACCCGCATCGTGGAGGACGGGAACGCCGAACCGGCGGGATCCTCCCTGGGACCGACCCGTGGGCCGTTGTCCGGATACAGGCTGTGGCACGACCTCGGCTGGGTGCCCCAGTACGACCTGGCCGCCGGCCTGACCGATTATGTCCGGTGGCGGCGGGAGTCCGGGTTCCTGGACTAGGCATCCCGCCACTGTGCTGCAACGAGATTGCCCCGAATGCCGTGCGGCATTCTCGCAATGACAAATCACAAAAGGAGCCGCGAATCATGGCGTTGCCTCCCGACCGCATTGACTACCTGCCCATCGTCGACCGGCCCATCATCAAGTGGCCCAACGACGCCCGCGTGGCCCTCTGGATCTCGCCCAACATCGAGCACTACGAGTACACGCCGATCAACGAGGGCGTGCGCGATCCCTGGCCTCGCGTGCCCTATCCCGACGTGCAGCAGTACGCCTACCGCGACTACGGCAACCGCGTCGGCTTCTGGCGCATGCTGGAACCATTGGACAAGCACAACATCCGCTGCTGCATTTCCCTGAACCTGGCGGTGCTGGAGCACTTCCCCGAAATCGCCGAGGCAATGGTCGAGCGCGATTACGACTTCATGAGCCACGGCATCTACAACACCCGCTACCTATACACCTGCACCGAGGACGAGGAGCGCGAGTTCTACCGGGACTGCATCGACACTCTGCAGCGGCACACCGGCAAGCAGCTCAAGGGGATGCTCGGCCCGGCCATCTCCGGCAGCGTCAGCACCCCCGACCTCATGGCCGAGGCCGGGCTCATCTACCACACCGACTGGTTCCACGACGACCAGCCCACGCCCATCAAGGTGCACAACGGCGGCAAGCTCGTGTCGGTTCCCTATTCCATCGAGCTGAACGACTCCTCGGTTCTGCGGGACAACCACTACACCGCCGAGTACTTCGCCGACATCTGCAAGCGGCAGTTCGACCGGCTGTACGAGGAGGGCGCCGAGAGCGGCCGCGTCATGTGCATCGCCCTGCACCCCTTCCTGATCGGCCAGCCCCACCGCATCAAGTACCTGGACGACGTGTTGAGCCACATCATGGCCCACGACGGCGTGTGGCAGACCACCGCCGACGAGATCGCCGAGTACTACATCGCCAACTACTACGATCAGGCCATGGCACACGCGCAACGCTTCACCGCATAGGAATTCTCATTGCGAGCGCCGCGCCGCGATCACCTGATGGGAGAGATCCACTCTCAGGTAACCAGATTGCCCAGTCGCTATGGCGCCTTGCGCGGGCAAAGTGAGTACGCGCGGGGCCCGCGTTGTCATTGCGAGCGAAGCGTGGCAATCTGGTCAGGGAAACGCGCTCCGTCCCGCGAAGACCAACCGATTGGGCACAGGCCATTCGCGGGAAATGCGGTAATGGGGTAATGGGGGGAAATCCATGGGCTGGTCCAAAAACCATCCGAACGGTCTAATTCACTACTCACCCCATCAGGCGTACCGGGGCTACACCCTCGTGACCAACCTGAACAGCCACGAATCGCGCCTCATCGACATGGAGGGCCGCATCTGCCATCGATGGAGTTGCAACCGGGGCATCGGATACTCTTATCTGCTGCCCAACGGCAACCTGCTGCTGCGCACCGGTCCGGCCGGGCAGGAAGTCTCGTTCCTGCAGCATCCGGCCATGGAACTCCTGCCTCGGGGCGGCCGGACGGTGGCCGGGGCCATCCTGGAGCTGGACTGGGACAGCAACGTGGTCTGGGAGTACCGGTACCCGCTGCTGCACCACGATTTCGAACGTCTGCCCAACGGCAACACTCTTGTGCTGGCGTGGGAACTTATCCCCGAGGAGATCTCACGACGAGTGCAAGGTGGGCATGATGACGGCGAGGACCGGGGCATGCTCGGCGACGTCGTACGCGAGATCACGCCGGCCGGTGACGTGGTCTACGAATGGATATCGTGGGATTACCTGGATCCGGAAGCGGACCGGATTTGCTTCCTGGAAGGGCGCGAGGAATGGACGCACCAGAACGCACTCAACGTTACGGCCGAAGGCGATTTTCTGGTCAGCTTCCGACAGACCGACACGGTGGGTATTGTGGACAAGTCCAGCGGCGAGTTCCGCTGGAAGTGGGGACCCGGCAATATTTCCCACCAGCATCACCCAACCATGCAGGCCAACGGCAACGTGCTTCTCTTCGACAACGGGCCGCACAAACGGGGCTTCACCCACTCGCGGGTGATTGAGGTGGATCCCGCGACGGATGAGATTGCCTGGGAATACCGGGGGGACCCGCCCATATCCTTCTACAGCTACCACATCAGCGGGGCGGAACGGCTGCCCAACGGCAACACGCTAATCTGCGAGGGCGCGCCGGGCCGCATCTTCGAGGTAACGCCCGCCAAAGAAATAGTATGGGAGTACATCAATCCCTTCATGGGGCAGAGCGGTTTCGGCGTGGGCGGTTCCATCACGGGTCAAGCCAACTCCGTATTCCGTGCCCACCGGTACGGTCACGACCATCCTGCCCTCGCCGACCGGGACCTTGATCCCGACCGGTACGCCAACCTGAACCGTCTCTACCCGTGAGTCCCGGGCGCACACCTGGAGCCACCTGGTCCCTCAACGTTGTCCCGACGCCGGTATAATCCGCTCCACCGCCTGCCACATCGCAGACCAACTCCCACTCATCAGGCCCGGCGTGCGCTACCACGACATGCCGGTGTCCTTAAACGCTTACCCCGCCACTTTTCGTGGCCGGAATGACCGCCGCGACACGTTCCAACATTCAGGAGCAAACCCATATGCCCGCCCAACGTACCTTTGGAATGGACCACCCGCACCACGAGTGGTCGCCCATCATCAGCCGCCCGGCCCTGCGCTGGCCCAACGACGCCCGGGTGGCGCTGTGCGTCATCCTGGTGCTGGAGCACATGGAGTGGCAGGTACCGGAGGGCAGCTTCCAGGTCCCGGGACTATCGGGCGGATCTGCTCCCCGGGCCTTCCCGG
Source organism: SAR202 cluster bacterium bin87 (assembly GCA_002238825.1). Classification (GTDB taxonomy): domain Bacteria; phylum Chloroflexota; class Dehalococcoidia; order Lucifugimonadales; family UBA3495; genus Bin87. Next base: position 423,774 of record MPNC01000002.1, read on the forward strand.
ACTACGCCCGCATCTCGCACCGGGAGTACGGACATCGCATCGGCATCTTCCGCCTGCTGGACACGTTGGAGAAGCACGGCATCACGGCCACCATTGCCATGGACGCCATCACCGCCGAGAACTACCCGTTCCTGGTGCAGCACTGCCTGGACCGGGGCTGCGAGATCATCGGCCACGGCGTGTCCGTCAGCCGCATGATCACCAGCAACATGTCCGAGTCCGAGGAGCGCGACTACATCCGCTCCTCTGTCGATGCCCTGACCCGGGCCACGGGCAAAACGCCGCAGGGCTGGTTCGGCCCCGAATACGGTGAGTCGGACCGTACGCCGCAACTGCTGGCCGAGGCCGGCCTGCGTTACGTGTGCGATTGGACCAACGACGAGCAGCCCTACCCGATGACCACCGGGGACAACCCCTTCTTCTCGCTGCCCCTGATGTATGAACTTGACGATGTGGCGTCCATGGCCCAGCGCAAGGTTACCGTAACCGACTACCAGCGCCGCCTCACCGAGAGTTTCGACGTGCTGCACGCCGATGGAGCCACCCACGGCCGGCTGATGGCGCTGAACTGGCATCCGTGGCTCGTCGGCCAGCCCTTCCGCATCGGCGCGGCGGACGACGCGCTGGGATACATGATGGAGCAGGGCGGTATTTGGCCCGCCACCGGGTCCGAGATCATCGATTGGTACCAGTCCCAAACCGATTGACGGGGTGAACCATGGCCTCCTCACTGATTCGCGGCAAGCACATCATCAGCCCGCAGAGTTCCGGCGGCGTGACCACCATCGCCGACGCGGCCGTCTACCAGGAGGACGGCGTCATCAAGGACATCGGCCCTTATCAGGACCTGCGGCAACGATATCAGGCCGACTCTGAACTCGGCGGCCCGAACTACGCCATCATCCCCGGCCTGGTGAACACCCACCACCACGGTCGCGGCGTCACCACCCTGCAGATGGGCACCTGCGACGACTGCCTCGAAGTCTGGATCCTGGCCGGCTGGGGTCGCCGTCCCTACGACCATTACCTGATGACCCTGTACACCGCGTTGAACATGCTGGAGTCGGGCCAGACCACGGTGATGTACAACCACCCGCAGACGGCGGCCGCCACGTTGAAAGAGGACGTTGACGCCGTGCTGCGTGGGTTCCTGGACGCCGGCATGCGGGTCGCTTTCTCCAGCTATCTCCGCAACCAGAACCGGGTGGTCTACACCGGCGACGATGATTTCCTGGGCGGTTTGCCTACGGACCTGGCCGATGACGTGCGCCGCTACCTGTCCGTCGCCCACATGAGCGATGACGACTATTTCGGCTTCTGCGACACCATGGTCGGCGAGTACCATAACCACGCGTCCGGCAAGGTTCGCGTGCTGTTCAGCCCCGCCAACGCGCAGTGGAACTCCGACGATTTCCTGGTGCGCTGCAAGGAGCAGGCGGCGCGGCACCAGACCGGCATCCACATGCACCTGGTCGAAAGCCCCTACCAGAAAGATTACGGCATCCGCACCTGGGGCAAAACCCCGGTGGAGCACCTGCAGGACCTGGAGTTCCTCGGACCCGAGGTGTCCTTCGCCCACGCCGTCTGGCTCACCGAGCGGGACATCGACCTGCTGGCGGACGCCGGCGCCACCGTGGCCCACAACGCCAGCTCCAACTTGCGCCTCAAGAACGGTATCGCGCCGGTCAATCCCATGCTGGCCCGGGGCGTCAACGTTGCCATGGGCACCGACAGCACCGCCATCAACGACGACGACGACTTCCTGCAGGAGATGCGACTGGTCAGCAAGCTGCACCGACAGCCGGGGCTGGATCAGCCGGCGATCACCATGGAGCAGGTCCTGACCATGGCCAGCGCCAACGCCGCCGCGCCCACCGGCTTCGGCGATGAAATCGGCGCGCTGGAAGTGGGCCGCCGCGCCGACATGGTGCTGGTCCGCATGGATGCGCTCGAAGACCCGTACCTCGAGGCCGACACGCCGCCGATCGAGGTGGTGCTGGGCCGGGCCAAGTCCAGGGACATCGCCACGGTCATAGTCGACGGTGAGGTACTGCTGCAGGACGGCGCTCACACCCGCGCCAACAAGGCCGACGTCGCCCGCGAACTCCGCGAGCAACTGGCCCGCCCCTTGGATCCCGCGACGCTGGCCACCCGACGCATGGCGGTGCAATTGTCGCCCTACGTCGAGCAGTTCTACCGCAGCCACCCGCCGGCCATGGGCGAGCCTCACTACATTTACAACGGCCGAACCTAGTCGCCGCAGTTGGAGAACCCCATGGTACTGGAACTTGAAACCACCCACGGCGCCATGACCGGCGCCCGCTACATCGAGAGCCTGCGCGACGGACGCGAGGTCTGGCTGGACGGCGAGAAGGTCGCCGACGTGACCACTCACCCGGCAACCGCCGGCATGGTCCACGAGCTGGCGCGCATCTACGACCTGCAGCATTCGGACAGGTACCGTGACGAGATGACCTTCGTCTCGCCGGACACGGGCAACCGGTGCAGCCTGTCCTGGCTGCTGCCTCGAAGTCACGAGGACCTGAAGCGGCAGCGACGCAACAGCGAAATCTGGAACGAGGAGTCCTGGGGTCAGCTGGGCCGCAGCCCCGACATCCTCGCCCCCTACATCAACGGCCTGGTGGCCATCAGCGACGCGCTGGGGCAGGTGAAGCATCCCAAGTGCGACTTCGCCGAAAACGTCATCAACTACCACCGCTACTGCATGGAGAACGACCTGTTCCTCACCCACGCGCTGGGCGACCCACAGGTTGACCGCAGCTCGCAACCGCAGAACGAGACCCGCGCCGAGAGCGAGACCGAGGTCGCCCTGCACGTCGTCGAGGAGACCGCCGACGGCGTCATCGTCCACGGCGCGAAGCAGTTGGCCACCGCCGCGCCCGTCAGCAACGAGACCTACGTGTCCCTGTCGGCCACCTTCATGCGCCGCTCAGACCCGCGGTTCATCCTGTCGTTCTCAATCCCCACCGACACCCCAGGCATGAAGATGCTGTGTCGGGAACCGGTGTCCCAATGGGTGGGCAGTTACGGCCATCCCCTGGGCGCAGTGTACGACGAGCAGGACGCCATGCTGTTCTTCGACCACGTACTGGTGCCCTGGGACCGCATCTTCATGCTCTACGACTCGGCCCCGTTGCTGCAGCGGTTGGGCTCGGATGCCAACTTCCGCGGATGGGGCAACCTGTGCCGCATCCACCAGCGCATGAAGGTCATGACCGCCGTCGCCACCCTCATCGCCGAGGCCATCGGGGTCATCGAGTACCGCGAGGTCTCCGCCAAGCTCGGCGAGATGGCGATGCACGTCGAGATGTGGGAACACGCCATGGACGGCGTGGAGCACAACGCCTACGTGGCCGACAACGGCTTCATGTCCCTGGGTTCGATTTCCGGCATGAACGTCTACTTCGCCCAGACCTCGCAGCGGATGGTCGAGTTGCTGCGGGAGATCTCCGGCTCCGGCATGATCATGCAGCCCAGCGAGGCCGACCTGGCCAACCCCGAGTTTCGACCCTATCTCGACCGTTACATGCCGGGCAAGGGCGTGGGCGTCGAGTACAAGTCCCGCCTGTTCCGCCTCGCCCACGACCTCGCCGCCTCGTCCTTCGGCATGCGCCAGGAGATCTACGAGTACTGGCACGGCGGCGACCCCAACCGCAACCGCATCAACCTCCTCCGCAACTACGACCAGGCCGACACCACGGAGCGCATCCAGGCGCTGATAGCCGAACCGCTGCGTTCATAACGCAGACAAACCTTGTCCAAATTGTAGGGGCGAATAATTATTCGCCCCTACACGATTCGGCGTTACGGCGACGGCCACGCCGCCAACCTGCGGTCTACCCCCAGGTGGCAAACCCCATGGCGCAGCCCGTCCCCGCCGGTGAGCGGTAGCATGGCACGTAGTCGACCACGTCCATGTCCAGGTGCTCGGTGGCGCCGGTGACGACGATCCAGTTGCGGATCTCGGAACTGCCAGAGTTGATCTTTTCGCGCGGCAGCGCCATGAGCTTGTCCACGCTCTTGGCCTGCATCCCGGCCAGCGCCTGCTGGTCCAGTTCTTCGTCCACCACGAAGTGGCTCAACCCACCGGACGCGAGGATGCCCACCCGGATGTCCTGCGGCCACGACTCGATGGCCGAGCGCAGCGCCTGTCCCAGGTTGAAGCACCGCTTGGGCGTCGGCTGGTTGGGCGGATAGTAGGTGTTGAGCATGACCGGAACCGTCGGCAGTATCCCATCCGTCATCAGGCGGTTGTACACGTAGCCGAAAGCGTGCCCGATGCCGCCGCGCTCTCCCCGTCCACGGGTGGGGTCGAGGAACTTCGAGGAGCCCACGTCGAACTCGGCGTCCATCAGGCTGTCGATGATGTGCAGGCCCAGCGCTGAGTCGGTAGGCACCTGCGTGTCCTCCGTGCTGTAGCCGATAAGATTCATGCCGCCGGTGGACGGCCCGGCCTCATGGCCGGACACCTTCACCTCGTCGCCCCAGTAGACGCAAAAGGCCGGCATGTTGTCGTCCAGCAGGTACTCATGCTGGTCGTCGCCCACCATCACCAGCACGTCCAGCTTGGCGTCGTACAGTTTCTTTGACAGGTGAGCGATGGCCTTCTGGTTCTGCTCGTGCCGTTTCGCGAACTTTTCCGGCGTGATCTCTTTCGCGATGCGCTCGGTGTCGGTTCGGGCCAGCAGGTCCTCGAAGTTGGTGGTGATGCCGTCGGTTCCGATCAGCTCCAGATGCCCCTTGTCCCTTTCACCACGGCCAGCCCAGCCTTCCGGTGGAGTGCTCAGTTGCGGACTGTGGGAGGAGGCCAGGCCCAGTACCAGTTCTGCCATTGTGCGTCTCCTTTAATTGGTCGTTGCTTTCATCAGCAGTGCGCGTGTCCGGGGACGTAGGAACGCCGGCCGGAACCCGATTTTCGGCCTATTCTACCGTATCAGCGTCACGACCGGGCACGCGAGCAAACTGCAGCCGGCGCCTTCGTCTCGCTTGCGCCCCTCGTGGCCCGTGTATATCATTGCGGCAGTACGGAATCCACCGCCGCATCGCCGCCGTCGGCCAATTACCATCTGGCGGTGAGCCTACTAACGTGACCAAAGGAGCGAGACTGGTATGAAGTACGATTACATCGTTATTGGGGCGGGTTCCGCTGGCTCGATTATCGCCAGCCGCCTGACCGAGGACCACAGCACCAGCGTGCTGCTGATCGAGGCTGGCCCCGACTATCCCGAGTTTGAGCACCTGCCGGAAGAGGTCAAGTTCGGCTACAACACCGAGATCGACATCATGGTCAGCGACCACAACTGGCAGTTCGTCGGCAAGGGCACCGACACCTCTCCGGAGATCATGGTACCCCGGGGCAAGGTGACCGGCGGTTCCAGCGCCATCAACGGCCAGGTGTTCCTGCGCGGCGTGCCCGAGGACTACGACGGCTGGGCCTCCGAAGGCAACGACGAGTGGGCCTACACCAAGCTGCTTCCCATCTTCCGCCGGATCGAAACCGACACCGACTACGGCAACGATGACTTCCACGGCGGCGACGGCCCCATCGTCATGCACCGCTTCGCCCGCGAGACCTGGCTGCCCGCTCAGAACGCCTTCAGCGCCGCCTGCGTCGCGGCCGGCTTCCCGGAGACTTGGGACCACAACCACCCCGATTCCTACGGCGTTGGCCCCACCCCCTTCAACAACCCCAACGGCATCCGGATGAGCACCAACCTCGGCTACCTCTCCGAATCCCGCCACCGGCTGAACCTGACCATCAAGGCCAACTGCCACGTCCACCGCATCCTCTTCGACGGCAACAAGGCTGTTGGCGTCCAGCTGGAATCTGGCGGCGAGACTTTCGTGGCCGAGGCCGACGAGATCGTCCTCAGCAGCGGCGCCATCGGCTCGCCCCACATCCTGATGCTGTCGGGCATCGGTCCGGCCGAACACCTGCGCGAAATGGGCATTCCAGTGATCCAGGATGCGCCGGGCGTCGGCCAGAACCTCCGCGACCATCCCACCGTCTGGTGCACCTGGCGCACCAAACCCGAGGTTGAACTCGACGGCCTGGCTCCGCGCTCGCAGTTGTGCCTGCGTTACACCGCCGACGGCTCGGAACTGCGCAACGACATGAAGATCAGCATGCAGTCCTTCGCCACCGAGCGCATCAACCGCGGCGGCGACCGCATGGTGCCGCTGGGCATTCGCATGACCGCCGGCATCCAGTTGGCCGCCGGCGCCGGCCATATGCGATTGCAGTCCACCGACCCGTACGAGCAGCCCTTCCTGGACTACAACTATCTGAAAGAAGAGTCGGACCGGGTGCGCCTTCGCGATTCGGTAAAGCTGTGCATCCAACTGGCCGAGGACGAAAACTTCCGCGACCTGATCCAGGAGAGGACCGAGCCGCCAGCGGACGCCACCGCAAGCGACGATGCGCTGGACGCCTGGATCGCCCGGGAGGTCACGACCTCACAGCACATCTCCGGCACCTGCAAGATGGGGCCGGACAGCGACCCCATGGCCGTGGTTGATCAGTATGGCAAGGTCAAGGGCGTAACCAACCTGCGCGTCGCCGACGCCAGCGTCATGCCCGACTGCATCCGCGCCAACACCAACGTCACCTCCATGACCATCGGCGAGCGCGTCGCCGAGTTCATCAAGGAAGGACGGTAAGAGACTATACGCGGGGGCGGAGGGTCTTCGTCCCCGCGAACAGGCTTGATCATGCCACCTGCTCGGAAATGGGAACGCATCGAGGACTTGGCGGTACTTCACCTGTATCGCGGCAAAGTGGCTTTCGACAGCCGCGAAGTCGCCGCCCTGGCCGCAGCACTGGAGCGCAGCCCCAAGTCCATCGGCACCCGAATCCAGGCCTTCGCCGGACTGGACCCGGCTAACCCGTATTCCCCGTCCGGCAAGGCCACGGCCCTCACCCAATCGGTCTGGGCCGAATACCTCGCCGACCGCACCGCCATCGCGGTGGAAGGCCAGCGAGCCTACCTGGGCATACTGAACCGGTATGCGATGGGCCGGCCGTAGAGCCGACCCGACAAACACGGGCAAAAACGTAGGGGCGAATGATTATTCGCCCCCAATTGATTCCGCGTGTCCTCGTGGGCTAGACGAGTACGCCAAACCCTGACCTGGTGCAGATTTCCAGCCGGTTGTGGTCCGGGTCGTGGAAGTAGAAGGCCTGCTGCCCGTCGTGGCGGGTCTGGATGTCGGTGCATTCCACGCCGATATTCTGCAACTCATCGCGCGCTGCGGAGATGTCGTCCACCTCGAACGCGGTGTGATGCGAAGGCGCGGACGGCGCGTCCGGGTTTTCGATGATGTGGACCATGGCCCCGCTCGGAAGCTGCAGCCAGTACAGGTTGTCGCTGTCCACCATCTTCGGGATCTGCTTGACGCCCAGGACTTCCTGATACCACTTCAGGGCGATGTCCTTGTCCCGGACGTTGTAGGTGATGTGGTTGATCGCCTTCAGGCGGATGTTGTCGGCGTTGAGTCCCATAAGGTTTCCCTCCAGGTAGTCAGGGTTGTGCGGTTTGGTTTCGTCAGATTTCCAGCAGCCTCTCCAGGTTGCCGAAGAGGATGGCGTCTTTTTCGTCGCGGGTCAGGCTGTCCAGGCCGAGGAGCCAGGACACCGGCCAGTCGGCGGCCATGTCAAAGGGCCAGTCCGTCCCGAACACCACCTGCTCGATGCCCACCATGTCGATGAGCATGCGCAGGCCGTCTTCGCTGTGGGTCAGGCAGTCGTAGTAGAAACGACCGAGATACGCGCTGGGCGGCTGGTCAATGTTGGCTCGAGCCTCCGGCCGCACCTGCCAGCCCCGGTCCATGCGTCCAATGCCGTAGCAGGCGTAGCCGCCGCCGTGACACAGGCATACCCGCAGACCGGGGTAGCGGTCCATCACCCCGCCGAAAACGAAGGACGCGTAGGTGATCGCCCGGTCGGCCAGGTTGCCGATGGTGTTGGGCAGGTGGTAGCGGTTCAGCCGCTCGGAGACCACGGTATCGCCGCCCTGGTGGACCAGGAACATCGCTCCCAGGCGCTCCGCGGTCGCCCAAAGTGGCTGGAAGACCGGATCGTCGAAGGTGCGGCCGTTCACGTGGTCGCCGATCATGGCGCCCTTCAGCCCAAGTTCCTCGACCGCTCGCGTAAGTTCCTCGATTGCCGCGCCCACATCCTGCATCGGCAGGTGGGCCAGGCCCGCAAAACGATCCGGATACTCTTCGGTCAGTTGCGCGACATAGTCGTTGCACTCCCGGTGCATGGCCATGGTCTGGTCCACGGTCAGGTCGTAGAAGTACATGTTGGCGTTGGTCGACAGCACGTGAACATCCACGCCCAACGAGTTCATGTCGGCAATCCGCTGCTCCGGCGTCCAGAAGGTGCGCGGGTTGTACCGGTGCTGGTTATAAAGCTGGGGCGCGGTGACCCCAAACCAGTTTTCGCCGCTCTGCATTGCCCGCAGCGCGCTGGCTGGCGTTATGTGCGCATGGACATCGAGCACGCGTACTGCCATTGTCGGTTCGCTCCTGTATGGTCGCAGTCGCCTAAGCCAATGCGGCTATCAGGCAATGGACGTTGCGGTGAATTATAGCCGCTTTGGTTTCATCCGTCAGGACGCTGCTCAGCCCGCCCATGGCCTTTCCAAAGTCATTGCGAGAAGCCATCACCCCTGTAATTGCGAGGAGCGAAAGCGACGTGGCAATCCCGTCGATGCAATAATGCTTTCCCGTATGAGTCATGCTCCCGAAGCGAGATTGCCGCGCCGCGCTCGCAATGACAAAAGCTGCTTTGGAAAGGCCCTGCAGCCCGGCGATTGGGACATCAAAACCAACGCCTGTTATTATATTTTCGCCACTGCGACTGCACTGGCAATTCGCCACTCCGGACCTTGTTTGCATGACTACCCCTGCTCCACGCGACCAGCACCCGTACTTCATGTACGACGCCATCGCCGCCCAACCCGACGCCATCCACGCGGTCATCACTACACAGAAAGAACTCTGTGCGGAGGTCGCCGAGGTTCTGGCGCAAAAACGCCGCATCTACGTGGTGGGCATCGGCACGTCCTGGCACGCCGCGCTGGTCGGCGCATCCATCCTGGACGCTGGACACGAGGCGTTCCCGTGCAATTCTTTCGAGTTCTGCGTTTCTCCACCTCGCGTCACGGCCGACGACGCGGTGATCGTCATCAGCCATCGGGGCACTAAGCGGTCGTCGTACGACGCGCTGGACGTTGCCAACGGTCTCGGGGCTTACACGGTGGCCATCACCTCCACCGATCCGGGTCCGCGCATCCAGGCCGCCGACGCCGGTATTCGCACCGTGGAGCAGGAGAAATCGGCCGCTTTCACCATAAGCTACACCACCGCGCTCACGGCGCTGGCCATGCTCAACCTGGGCATTGCCGGTTACCTGGATGATTCAACAAACGGCCTCGGCGCGTTTCCACAACAGGTAGCCGATATCCTCGCTGACGAGGACGCAGTTCGCCAGGTGGTCGCCGGTCATCACGCGCGACGCAGGTTCATCTCCGCCGGCTGGGGAGCCAGCCGCGCCAACGCCTACGAGGTTGCGCTCAAGATCAAGGAGACCAGCCGCGCTGACTGCGAGGGTTTTCAGACCGAGCAGTTGCTCCACGGGCCTTTCTGCTCACTGGATTCCGACTGCTTGCTGACGCTCATCGCTCCGGATGCAGAGGACCGCGGCCGCTCCGTGGACCTGGCGCTGGCTGCCCGGGAACTGGGCGCTCCGGTGTGGGCGCTCACCAACCGCGCTGACGGAAATCTGGAGAATGCTGGTGCGCTCACCTTCCCTTTGCCCAATTGCCCCGAACACCTGATGCCGATTGCCAGCGTGGTGCCGCTGCAGCTTTTCACTTACCACCTGGCCCTGGCTCGTGGAACACATCCCGACCTGTTCCAGCAGGACGACCCGCTCCAGGCCGCGGCCCGCACCCACTACGATCTCTAGAATCCAATCCGACCCAGGAGGCCACCATGCCGGACAACGCAGACGCCCAGCGATTGATCGAGGAAGCCGCCCAGACCCGGGGCTACACCCTGGAGATGCACCGCATCAACGCCCTGGCCGATCCAGAATGGACCCAGAAATACGGCGAGTTCATCGAGGCCACCTACACCGGCCAGCGCCTGCTGGATCGCAAGACCAAGGAACTCCTCCAGATCTGCGTCGAAACTGCACTCCGCGCCGACCAGGAGCAGATCCAGGCCCACATCCGCGTCGCCCTCAACGAGGGAGCCACGCCCCGCGAAATCCTCGAAGCGATGCAGGCAGTCATCGCCCCCATGGGCGCACTGGCCTTCCGACGCGGCGTGCAGGCCTGGGCCGCGGAAACGGGTTTCGAGTACTGACCCGCTGACGCCGCGCCTTCCAAACGGAGGCCGCCATGCTGATCAAATCGCTGCACCTGAAAAACATCCTGTCGTTCAAGGATGCCAGGTTGGACCTGCAGCCGCTGAACGTGCTCATCGGCGCCAACGGCTCGGGCAAGTCGAACCTGATTGATGTGATCGCGCTACTGCAGTCGGTGCCAAGAGACCTCGGCGGATTCCTGCGTCAGAACGGTCCGACAGGTGATTGGATATGGAATGGCGCAGGTCGCTCAGAAACGCCTTTGCAGATCGCAGAGATTTTGGCGATCATGAATCTTTCGGCAGCCGACATAGCGTACGCACTAGACGCTACGGTAGCACGCAACCAGTTAGTTTCCGTGTCCGAAAGGATCGACGTAGTGGATTTGGGCGAAGGTGAGGTCCGTTATTCAATCCCCGTACTGCAATCACAAAACGTCACCGCAAAAATGTGGCCGGCACAGGTTGACGGTGGCATCGCCATTGCTGCGAGATACTCTGACGAACCGGTTATTGCGGATTCGCATCCGCTGAGATCCGTGCTCAGCGAAATACGCGACCCGACGCGATATCCAGTGCTGACAGACTTGGCGTTCTTGCTCCACAACACGAAAATTTATCGTGATTGGACCGTAAGCAGGAAAAACGTCGTACGGTTTCCCCAGCCAACCGACGGTTCTCTCGACTTTCTCGAAGAGGATTTCAGCAACCTGGCGCTGGTGGTCAACGACCTGCTCAGCCGCCGGCTGGAACCGTCCCTGGATTCCTACCTCAAGCGGTTCTACGAGACATACGAAAGCCTGCACCCGCGCATCTTCGGGAACACCATTGAGCTGATCGTCAACGAAACCGGCATGGCCAGCACGCTGCCGGCCTCCCGATTGTCTGATGGAACCATCCGCTTCATCGCCCTCCTCGCCATTTTGTGTCGCCCGGAACCGCCGCCGCTCATCTGCATCGAGGAGCCGGAGATTGCCATGCACCCCGATTCTCTCGGCCTCATAGCGGAACTATTGCGTAAAGCATCTGAGCGAACCCAGATCATCGTCACCACCCACTCGCCCGAGTTTGTCAGCCACTTTTCCGACGAACCCGAGTGCATCGTCGTGTGCGACCGCGATGCCGAGGAAGGTACACAGTTCCACCGCGTCTCTCGTCAGGAATTGACCGAATGGCAGGACATCTACCAACAAACTGGCAAGGAATTGGTCGTATATGGCTTGAGCGAGATGTGGATGAGCGGCTCAATCGGAGGCGTGAGGTAGCCGGCCGATGGAAGTATATCTCGAAGGCCATCGACGCCTGCGCGTCCCAATGAAGTCTTTCCTTCGAAACGCCGTCCGTACCATTCACAACCAATCCGTAACTCTCAACGTCGAACCTTGCGGGTCTGGCGACGACGCGATCAAACGGTGTGTCAAGAATACCGGATCGATTTTACTGATCGATTCCGAAGGAGAAGTTTCACCACAACTAATCGTGCGCGTGTCTGGCCAAATTGGCTCCACGAACCGCGCCTTCTATATGGTCCAGCAGATGGAAGCATGGTTCATTGCCGACCGGGATGCTTTGGCCGACTACTTCGGTCCCGGATTCCGTGAAAGCGCGTTGCCACAGCGCAACAACATTGAAGATGCCCCAAAGCGCGAAATCGAAAACGGCCTCCGCAACGCCACCCGGGACTGTGCAAAACAACGTTACTCGAAAGGCCGCGACGACGTGGGGCTGTTGGAACGGCTCAACCCCACCACGGTCTACAACGCCTGCCCCAATTTCGCGCTCCTCATCAACCACCTCCGCGAACTTGCCGCAGCTTGATCCGTCCCTGCTCCGACAGTCGTTGACGCTTTTCGCGGCCGTACCCTAAAATCGGTTACGTCCCCGCATAGACATTTTTCGTAATCCTTTTTACGGGAGTCGTAGCCTCATATGAACACGGACGGCGACAGCATACGCAGATCCTTCGCGGAGTTCTTCGAAGAACGCGGGCACCAATACATGCCCTCCGCTTCTCTCATTCCCGCCGGCGACCCTACCCTGCTCTTCACATCCGCCGGCATGGTGCCCTTCAAGCCCTTCTTCATGGGCGAACAGACCCCGCCCCGTCGCCGCCTGACCAGCTGCCAGAAGTCCTTCCGCACTACCGATATCGACGAGGTTGGCGACCACAAGCACCTGACCTTCTTCGAGATGCTGGGCAACTTCAGCATCGGCGACTACTTCAAGAAGGACGCCGTCGCCTTCGCGTGGGACCTATGCACGGTACTCTTCGGCCTGGAACCGGAGCGCATGTACGTCACCGTCCACCTGGACGACGACGAGGCCTACGATCTGTGGCTGAACGACATCGGAGTGCCACCGGAGCGCATCTACCGCTACGGCAACGCCGACAACTGGTGGGGTCCCGCCGGCCTGGAGGGACCCACCGGGCCCTGCTCGGAACTCCATTACGACGGCGGCGCCGAAAAAGGCCGGGGCCAGCATCCCGTCACCGATGAGATGATGACGCCCGACGAGCTCACCGCCATGCTCCGGGTCGAGGCCGAGGGCGGTCCCGCCGCCGAGCCCGGCGGCTGCCATCCCAACTGCGACTGCGAGCGGTTCGTGGAGCTGTGGAACCTGGTCTTCATGCAGTTCTACCAGGATCTCGAGGGCGTCCGCACCCCGTTGCCCGCACCCAGCGTCGACACCGGCATGGGCCTCGAGCGCGCCGCCGCCGTGCTGCAGGGTAAGCCCAACGTCTACGAGACCGACCTCTTCCGCCCAATCATCGATGCCGTCTGCAATCTCACCGGCCATGAATACGGAGAGAACGCCGAAACCGATTACGCCATCCGCGTGGTCGCCGAGCACGCCCGCGCCGCCTCGTTTCTCATAAGCGACGGCGTCGTCCCGTCCAACAGCGACCGTGGCTATGTGCTGCGCCGCATCATCCGGCGGGCCATCCGCTATGGGCGCCAGCTCGGGCTCGACCGCCCCTTCATGACCGAAGTGGCCGACGCCGTGATCGCGCGTTTCGCCGCCGCTTATCCCGCTCTGGGAGAAAACGAAGGCTTTATCCGCCGCGTCGTCGGTCTGGAAGAAACTCAGTTCCTCGAGAACATCCGCCAGGGCATGCCGTTGCTGGAAGATGTGCTGGCGTCATCGAAGTCCGAAGGCATTATCGCGGGCGCCGTGGTATTCGAACTCTACGACACCTACGGGTTCCCGCCGGAATTGGTCGACGAGATCGGTCGCCGCGAGTACGGCCTGGCCGTCGATATGGACGGGTTCAACGCCGAGATGGAGGAGAAGCGCGAACGCGACCGCGCCGGACACCAGGTCACCGGCAGCATGGAAATCGTCACCGCCTACGAAAACCTGGGAGCCGGGCGTACGTCTTTCGACGGTTATCAGCACACGACCATTGAAACGCGCGTACTCGGCATCTTGCGCGAAGGGGAGGCGGTGGGACACGCCACCCGGGGCCAGCAGGTCGAGATTGTCCTCCCCGAAACCTGCTTCTACGCCGAGGGCGGCGGACAGGTGGGCGACCAGGGCACGATCGCCGGCCCAAACGGCTGCGTGCGTATCGAGGACACCCAGAGTCCGGTGGCCGGCCTCATCGTCCACCGGGGACTGGTCTCCGAAGGCGACATCGCCCTGGGAGAAGCGGTGACCGCCCGGGTGGAAACCGAACGCCGCCTGGACGCGTCCCGCAACCACAGCGGCACTCACCTGCTCCATGCCGCGCTGCGATCCGTGCTGGGCCCCCACGTTCGCCAGGCCGGTTCGCTGTGCGCGCCCGGGCGGCTGCGTTTCGACTTCAACCACGTGGGCGCAATGTCCCCGGACGAGCAGTTGGATGTCCAAGGCTTGGCCAACCGCAAGATCCGAGAGAACCTGTCTATCACCGCCCGCGAAACCACCTACACCGACGCGGTTCGCGACGGCGCGCTGGCTTTCTTCGGCGACCGTTATGGCGATGTCGTTCGAGTGGTGCGCATGGGCGATCACGATGACCACGACGAACCGTTCAGCTTCGAGGTCTGCGGCGGCACCCATGTTCACGCCACCGGCGAGGTCGGCACGCTGGTCGTGCTGGGCGAGTCCAGCATCGGCGGCGGTATGCGTCGCATTGAGGCCATGACCGGCCGGGCCGCCGAGGAACTGTTTGTTCAGCAGAGTGCCACCCTGGAAGCCATTTCGCGAAAGCTGCAGGCTCCCGTGGCCGAACTGGAAGCCCGGCTGGACGCTTACATGGCGGACACCGACGTGCTACGCCGGAGGCTCGCCGATGCCGAACGGGTCAGCCTGCGGTCAGAAGCGGAATCCCTGATAGGACGCGTCTACGTTACGAACGACGTGCATGTAGTGTCCTCAGTCACGTCAGCACATAACGTGGAGGCCATGCGCGAGATGGGTGACTATCTTAAGCAGAAATTAGGCAGTGTAGTGGTGGCCCTGGGCGCCGTCATCGACGGGTCCCCAATCATCGTCACCATGGTCACGCCGGATCTGGTGAGCCGGGGTCTGCACGCCGGCAACATCGCCCGGGACGCCGCCAAGCTCATGGGCGGCGGTGGCGGCGGCCGTCCGGAAACCGCCCAGGCCGGCGGGCGCCAACCGGAACGCCTGGGCGCGGCCCTGGACAGCGTGGCCAACCTGGTCAGAGCTGGGCTGGGCAATTAGCCGCACCGCCCCGCGGGGGTAACTGTTTGGGAACCCCGTCGCCTCGTCCTGACCCCGCGTACCTTGCCCGCGCCGGCCGCCTGCTGGCTCTGGACATCGGCGACCGGCGGATAGGGCTGGCGGTGAGCATACCGCCCGGGGAACTCATTCTGCCAGTCGGGCATCTCGAACGCCGCAATCGCCGGTCCGACATCGCCGCAATCCTGGAACAGGCCAGCCAACGCGAAGCAGTGGCAATCGTTGCCGGCATGCCCTATGACGCCGACGGCCGTTCCGGGGAACAGGCGCGCAAAACCGCTGCGCTGGTCCGCGCTCTTCAGCGGGCGACCGACATCCCAGTGCTGACCGTCGACGAGTCATTCAGCTCCAACGCTGCTGCCAACGACCTGCTGCAGTCCGGCCAGAGCCCCAGCCGCAACCCCGGCGCGATTGACGCTGCCGCCGCGGTCACCATCCTGCGCCGTTTCCTGACCGCGTAAAGCCCAACCGCATCCCAATCGACCGATTTTCGGAGACCCTCCGAATTTCCGTTGCTGAGGCACTTGACCTTCAGCGAACGGCCGTTCTATAATGCTGATCTGTTTAGAACGTACGTTTCGAGGTGGATTATGTTCGCCATGAACGCCGTAGCACCCAAGCAGCGACAAATCGCCGAACCAAGAATCGATCACTACGAGGATACCGGTTGTGAGGTCTCCGCCACATGCTTCGACTGCCCGCTACCCCGCTGCAAGTTCGACGACATGGAATGGTTCTACAAATACCGTCGCCTGGGGCGGTATCTGCACATGGCCTCTGTGATCCATAGCGAAGGCCTCTCCATCCCCGAAGCGGCAGAGCGATTCTCCGTTACCCAGCGTACCGTGTTTCGGGTCTTGAAGCGCTGCCGAGAGGCCATGCGGGAACTGACGCCAGTGGAAGCCGCCGTGTTCGCCAGCCTGGCAGCATAGGCGCCGCCAATGGAGCGAACCATCCAATGCCCGACGACAGGCCAAACACCGCGCTGTGGCGGTTCTTTGACGGCGCGGCGTCAATCAGCGCCAGTATGTTGCTATCGATCGCTGTCAACGCCTGCGCCTTCTGCAACAAGGGTCTGTGCAAAGTAATGGGCTTCTTTGGTTTCCGCTCATCCTGAGCCTGTCGAAGGATGCTGCCGTTGCCGGAGCGTGGTTCGACAAGCTCACCATGAGCGGGAGGACGGGCTTTGCACAGACCCTGTTCTGCAACGGTCTGCCCGTGCTGGGCTATCTCAAGGACCTGACCAACCGGGATGATGGGATTATAATGACGGCAACGCTGTTGCTGTTCCCCACCACCGCCGCGCTCTATAGAGTTTTCAAAATGTTTTTTGCAGCCAAAGAAGCCGCCGAACGCAAAGCCCGGGAGCGCAGGCGCCAGGCCCGGGAGCGCGGTCTCCAAGAAGGTATCAAATCAGGTCAACGGACCGAGCGTGAGCGCATCAGCGCGGCGCTCGAACAACACGGCGTGCAACTCTCCCCGGAACTCGTCAGTATCCTTGCCGGCGAGGACGAATAGCGCCGTCTAACCCCGGGGCAATCCCAGGCCACGGCCGGCCACGATCCCCCGCTGCACTTCCGAGGTGCCGCCGGCGATCTTGTGCGAGAAGCTGATCATCCAGTTTTCCGGCAGGCGGCCATTCAGCGGAGCCCGCTTCTCACCACGCCCCATGGCGCCGTCGAGGCCGGCCACTTCCAACACGCTGTTGGCGGACCGGTGCAGCGTCTCACTCCCGAAAGCCTTGCTCATTGAGGCTTCCTTGTTCGGAACCAACCCTTCGCCCTGCATCCAGGCCACGTTGTAGGCCATCAGGCGGGCCACCTCACATTCTACGTACCGGTCGGCCAGCAGGTTTCGCACCCAGGGTTGCTGCGTGACCTTGACGCCGTTCCGTGTGACCCTTCCCGCGTACTCCCGTGTGTCGTCCAGCAGTCGCCGCGCGATGGCGGAATAGTCGATTCCGGAACGCTCGAAGTCCAGCAGAGTCACCGCCACGTACCAACCACGATTTTCCTCGCCGACCACGTTGCTGCTGGGTACGCGCACGTTGTCGAACATCACCTGGTTGAACTCGTGCCCGCCGGCCATGTTGACCACCGGCCGGACCTCGACACCCGGCGTTTTCATGTCCACCAGGATAAAGCTGATCCCCCGGTGCCTCGGAGCCTCCGGGTCGGTGCGGGCCAGGCACATGATCCAATCGGAATGGTGCGCCAGTGTCGTCCAGATCTTCGACCCGTTGATCACGTACTCGTCGCCGTCGCGCACCGCTCTGGTGCTCAGCGACGCCAGGTCAGATCCCGATTCGGGCTCGCTGTAGCCCTGGCACCACTGGATTTCGCCGCGCGCGATGGGCGGCAGATGGGTCTGCTTCTGTTCCTCGCTGCCGTGGATCATCAACGTGGGCCCCAGCATCCGCACGCCGAAAATATCCCGGCCCGGAGCCCGCAGGTAGGCCAACTCTTCGTTGTAGATGGCCGACCGCACCGGTGACGCATCCTGCCCACCGTACTCTTCAGGCCAGTGCATGGTCAGCCAGCCACGTTCCGCCAGCCGGCCGCGCAGGTGCATGGTGAAGTCCCAGTCGTATTCCTCGGGCCAGCGCCCGCCGCCTTCCCAGTTGGCCGGCAGCTCGGTCTGGATAAACTGGCGCAGTTCGCCTCTGAAATGATCGTCTTCCGGAGTGAAGCGGTACTCCAAACCATGCCTCCTGCGAGATCAGATAGCCGTGTTGATCAACCCCGATCGGTCATCAAGCATCCACGGCCACGCACGTCACGGTTCGCACTACGCCCACCACCGTGTGGATCTTTTCCGTGACCAGTCCTCCGACCACGGACATGTCCTCGCCGGATATCACTGCGATGATGTCGTAAGGACCCGTGACCACATCCACCGACTCGATGCCGTCCAGATCTCGCAAAGTGGTGGCTACGTCCCTGGTTCGCCCAACGGCGGTTTCAACCAGCAAAAAAGCTTTCGTTGCCATGGTTCGGCATCTCCTGTTTCAAGCGTGAGGTGGGGCAACCCCGGCCGGACGAATCCCTGCCGACAGCGCCGGGCAATTCTACGGTGGCCCCATTGGAGTGTCAATTGAACCTGACCACGCTACAGATCGTCCGCCAACCGCCGAACCAGGTCCGCCGCCGCTTGCCGCGTGTCGTCGCGTTTCAGCGCGTACTCCAGCGAAGCTCTGAGCAGTCCCAGCGGGTTGCCGCCGTCATAGCGTGTCCCTTCAAACTCGCAGGCGTACACGGCCACATCTTCCATCAGCAACGCCAGGCCGTCGGTCAGCTGGATCTCGCCCCGGGCTCCCGGCGGAGTACGCTCGAGGCAATCGAACACCTGCGGTGGCAGCAGGTAACGCCCCACGATGGACAGGTTGGACGGCGCCGTCCCCGGAGGCGGCTTTTCCACCATCCCTCGGACCCGGTGCCGGCCATCACCTGATGGTTCCGAGTCCACGACTCCGTAATTCTGCACCAGTTCCCACGGCACGCGCTCCACCGCCACCGCTGCGGCGCTGTCTTCGCCCGCGACGGAACCCATCATCTGGGACAGCACTCCCGGCGAGTTGTCGACTATGTCGTCCGGCAAAATCACAGCGAAGGGTTCGTTTCCAACCGCCTCTCGCGCCGTGAGCACGGCATGACCCAAACCCAACGGTTCCTCCTGGATCACGAATGACACATTGGCCAGATCCGAACCGGACCGGACCTTCTCCAGGAGCTGTGCATCGTCGGCCAGTCGCGCTTCCAGATCCGGTCGCGGGCTGAAGTACTCGGCGATGCCCTCCTTGCCTGGAGACGTTACGACGATGACGTCGGTAATTCCCGCTTCCGCCGCCTCCTCCACCACGTACTGCAGCATGGGCCGGTCGAGTATCGGCAGCAGTTCCTTGGGCACGGAACGGGTTACCGGCAGGAACCTGGTTCCCAAGCCGGCGGCCGGTATGACTGCTTTACGGATCGCGGCACACATCGTGAACAATCATAGCACGCAGCGACGGTATCGCCGGATGTGCCCGGGGCGGTGACGTGAACGCGAACCCGAACCGGCAGGCTACTCCGGATGGGTCAAGCGCTCGGCGCCTTCCACTGGTCGCGGCGAAGCGCGCCGGGTACTGGCCAGGTAAGAGATCACGATCATGGCCGGCATCGCCAGGATAATGATCCCAATGATGATCACCACGGTGAGCTCGGTGAAGCCCAGCTTCCCCAGCAGGATGTGGCTGAGGGCGGCCATGATCCACTGCAGCAGGGTCGGATCCGCCTCCCCGTGGTGGCGTCCTAATGCCGCCAGTATGGCAACAAACGTCATTCCGCCCATAGCGACCACCGCGGGCCGAACCGGTCAAACGGCGGCCCTAGTATCGTCCTCCCGCCCCGGCCGTGGCCAGCTGCGGGCTGCCCTCTGCCGGACGCGAGTTGTACCGGCTGGAATAGTGGTACTCCTTGATGCTGTAGGCCATTATAGAAGCCGGGATCAGGGTAAGGCCTGCGATCAGGAACGGCCAGAAATAGCTGTTGCCAAACCATTCGTAGGCGTAACCGGCAAACTGGATGCTGAAAAACGACCCGATCTGATGGGAGAAAAACACCCAGCCGCTGATGGTTCCCAGCGCGCGGAACCCATAGACGTCGGCCGTCAGCGTCGACGTCAGCGGTACGCTGGCCACCCAGGACATGCCGGACAGCAGGGCGAATGCCACCAGACCCAGCATCCCGTAGCCCATCAGTGGCAGGAACACCAGTGCCATGAACGCCACGCCTCTCGTCGCGTACACCAGCGCCAGCACGTTCTTGCGCCGCATCCGGTCACCCATGAACCCGGTAATGATCACCCCAGCGGCGTTGAGGCCGGTCATTACGCCGAACATCAACGCGGCGAACACCTTCTTGTCATCAAAGGTCATCCACAGGAAGTTGACCGTGTCCGGCAGGATGTCCTCCGCGTAGGGTATGAAGTGAATACTCAGCAGGCCGGTGGTGATACCGCAAACCACGTACGCCCCGGACAACTGCCACATGGGCGGCGACTTGAAGCACTGCCGCCAATTGTTCACTTCGTACAGGCCGGACTGGCGTCGCTGTGGCGCGCTTCCCGCCGGAGCGTCCTCGGGGTTGGGGTCGCCGTCCGGGTTCAGGCCCAATTCCGCCGGGCTGGGCCGGAGGAAGAACATCGCCAGCGGAGCCGACAGGAAAATGACCATTGCTCCCAGCAGGAACCACACCGTGCGCCAGCCGACCAGTTCCACCCCAGCTATGTTCAGGCTGGACCCGTCGATAACGCCCATCAGGTATGCGGCGAAGGGGATCATCAGCAGGCCGCCGATGGAAGTGCCGGCCGCAGCCAGGCCCGTCGCCTTGCTCCTCTTGCGCTGGAACCAGCGCACCACCAGGGCCAGCATGTTGGTTATCGACGCCGCGCTCAGGCAGGTGTTGATCACGATGGAGAACACCACGATGAACCACAGCAGGTCCAATGGGATGCTGACCACGCCCAGGTTGAGCGAGTGGTCCAGGTCCTGGATGAACGCCAGGCTCATGATCGCCAGGCCCATTATGGACAGCCCGATCCCGAAGACCCGGCGCGGGCCGTACTTGTCGAACAGCGCGCCCATGATGGGCTGCATCGCTCCGTTTATGAGAAAGCCAACGGAACCCACCCAGGAAATATCAGAGCGGTCCCACCCGAACGTGGGCTCCATCTCGGTAACAAAAAGGCCGAACCCCTGGCGGCCCGGCATCGAAAGGAAGGAAACGAAGAAGCAGGTGGCAACGATATACCAGCCGAAATACATCGGCGCGGCAACCGGCGCTGCGGATTTGGATGTCATACGACCCCTTGTCAGGCGCGTTCCGTGATCTGATGCACGGGCATCGCCACGTATCGTGCCATCATAGCAGGCGCACAAATGGGGCGCCAGTACACATCACCCACCAGACAGGGCCTGTGCAAAGTAATGGGCTTCTTTGGTTTCCGCTCATCTTGAGCCTGTCGAAGGATGCTGCCGTTGCCGGAGTCGTGGTTCGACAAGCTCACCATGAGCGGGAGGACGGACTTTACACAGGCCCTGACCCAGCAGAGCTCGGGATATCACCAGGCACGACGCAGGGACGGCCCGTCAGCGCAGCCGTCGGCGGCCGCAGTAAGCGCGACTACTCCGGCTAATCGGCGGCTCCTGCTACAGCCGGAGCAGTCTGATAACGCACCGAGTACCTGCGCTCCCGGATGGAGAAGGCGCTGATCGCCGCCGGATACAGCATCACCGCGGCGATGGTGAACGCGATCACGTAGTCGCCGGTGATCTCGCGCAGGTAGCCGGCCATCAGTACGCTGGTGAACCCGCCCAACTGGTGGAACAGGAAGGCCACCCCCGAGATGGTCGCCAGGGACTTCAGCCCGTAAACCTCCGCTGTCAGCGAGGTTGTCAACGGCGCCGTGGCGATCCAGGACAGGCCCGCAACCACGGAGAAGATCAGCAACCCGGCTATCACCGGTATGCCCGGTACGACCAACGAGGCCACCAGAATCACATAGCCGGTTCCCCGACAGAAGTACACCAGCGCGAGCCAGTTCTTGCGCCGGCCGATGCGGTCTGAAATCCAGCCGGCGCCGGTTGCACCGAGCGCGTTGAGGCCGGACATCAACCCGAAAATCAACGCCGCGGTCTGAGGGTTGATCCCCTCTTCCACCGCCATCGGCACGAAGTGCACGGCCAGCATGAAGGTCGTCGACCCACAGATGAAATACGAAAAGCTCATCTGCCAGATCGGGAGCGAACGGAATGCCTGACGCCAGTTCTCGGCGAACAGCGGCTGAGCCGGTGGTTGGGAGGCTCCCGGAGACCCGGCCGGTCCGTCGTCTGGCAGCGGGTCGCCGTCGGGTGTCAAACCCTTCTTCGCCGGGTCGTCGTGCAGGAACATGAAAGCCAGGGGGATGCCCAGCACCAGGATCATCACACCCAGCACTATCCACGACAGCCGCCAGTCGATCAGGCTGATCATGTACGCCGCAAAGGGAACCAGGATCAAACCGCCCAGGGACATGCCGGAGGCGTTCAGGCCGATTACCAAGCCCCGCCGGCGGCGGAACCATTTGCTGAGCATTGCCCCGGTGTTGGTCAGCGACGTGCCGCTCTGGCCCACTGCCGCTACCACGCCAAAAATCGAGATCAGGTACCAAATGCTGCCCGTGGCCGCCATCAGCAGCGTGGACACACCCACCACCACAATTCCCGCCATCACCACGATCCGCACGCCCACCCGGTCGAACAGGTACCCCATGAAAGGCTGCGACACCCCGTTCAGCAAGGCTCCCAGCGCGGCCGCCCACGAGACGACGGTCCGGTTCCACTCGAATTCCGCCTCCATGGGAACAACAAAGGCGCCGAACGCGTTCCGCGTGCCCATGGTGAGGAACGCGATGAACATGCAGGTGGCCACAACAAACCACCCGTAAAACATGCCGGACCGCGCCGGATTACTCACCGCCATGACGCCCCCAAGCCCCTTCGCTACGTTGCCCGTGGATTGAGGCGGATTGTATGCCTACAACGGTGGGTGCGCAAGGAAAGTCATGGTTATTGTTCAGACTTGAAGGGGCAGTTTCACGCGGCGATAGTTGCAAATCACCGCAATCCGCCTGCTGCTCGTGATCCTCCGAACCCCACTCCCCAACAAGTCACGGACCAGTCCGTTACGCTTCAATCGGAGGCAAAAACTCTTGTAGTTGCAGCACGACGTCCGGGAAAGATCCGGGGCTGATCCTTCCACCAGCCCTGACGATGCGTACAGTGTCATACCCTGACCCGGATGGTTGCGTGCGAATTTCCACCTCTCCTGTCCGCAGGTTGGCTATCCACATTTCAGGGATGCCGGCGGCGGCATAAGCGGCGGCCTTTGGCCCGCTGTCATATTCCAAAGACGTCTCGGCAACCTCAATCACCAGGAGAACATCTTCGGGTTTTGCCGGATCCGTGTGATAACCCTCTCGAAGGCGGAGCAAAGCAAGATCAGGCTGCGGCGCACTGAATTCGTCAAGTCGAATCGAACCCTGCACTCTAACTACGGCGCGACCCACCAACGCCGGCGCCAACAGCATGTTGAGGGCATCCGTGCAAAAGAGGTGGGGGTCACCAATTGGCGCCATGCGGATAACCTCCCCGTCCAGCAGTTCGATCCGTTCGTCCTGTAGCAGAATTCCGAACTTGCCCATTGCGATGAACTCTGCCACGGTGAACAGCCGCCGCTGCGATTCGGTTTGGGTTGCGGTGGTGGTCATTTGAGTGCCTCGCGTGTATGGCTCCGGTACGCCGCCATTTACCAGATCTCTCTTCTACGCTTCCCGGTTTCCTGCCTTGATGAAAATCTTGGTGTCTCGATTTTGAACTACCGCGCCACGAGCCATCAGCCCACCAAGGACCGAGTAGGTCAAGTAATTCCGCTGCCCGTCACGGATGGATGACCGCAGTCCAAGCAAAGCCGCAATTTGCGAGTTGCGGAGTCCATCGGGATGCGATTCCAGCAACATCAGAATCGCGGATTCGATATGCCGCAAACCTTCCTGCGCAAGTACTTGGGCTGCCGGGTGGTCGTTCGTCACAGGACCGCCTTCCCTCACTCTCTATCCACAGATGGAGGCACTGGGCCGCAAATCACCGTAGTGCAATGAGTTGCAGGCATTTGCATGTTGGTCCAAACAGCCGTAACACGCAACGGTGTCGCAGCCTTGATTCTGGCACGCTTGGCAACAGCGGTCGCAAAATTCGCGTGCGCAAGCAACACACGAATGGTCTACCTCCGGGCACAACGGGCGATCGCAAGAGTGACACCCAACCATTGGGCCGGCATCTTCATCGTAGTGCAATCTGCGGCACACGTCACAGAAGCTGGGGAGGATCGCCATATCGCTGCAAACGATTTCGCAGTTGTTCATCGTAAGCGACAAATTCCCCGGAGCCCGAGAAAGGTTGAGGGCACCGTCAGAAGACAACACCCTCGCTGATACTCCTAACCAAACGGCAACGCCTAAGATTGAAATCACTCGGCAGAGGCAGCCTGTCTGGTCAAAACTACACGTCCTTCAACGCCAGCGCGTCCTCGCCGGCGCTGTTGCCGGCCAGGCGGCCGAACACCATGCCGGCGCTCAGGCCGCTGCCGCCGGGGTAGTTGTGGTAGAACAGGCCGCCGACCATCTCGCCGGCGGCGTAGAGGCCCGGTATGGGATCCTGGGCGTTGGTCACCACCTGGCCCCGGTTGTTCACCTTGACGCCGCCGAAGGTGAAGGTGATGCCGGTGGTCACGGCCCACCCGCGATAGGGAGGCGTGTCCAGGGTCTGCGCCCAGTTGGTCTTGTTGACCGCCAGGCCCTCGGTGCAGCGTCCGTCCTTGACCGTCGGGTTGTACTCGATGTCCTGGCGCACGGCGGCGTTGTATGCCTCCACCTCGCGCACCAACCCCTCGGGATCGATGTCCAGCATCCGCGCCAGTTCCTCGATGGAGTTGGCCTCGGCGGTGGTTGCCTGGGGAATCCAGTACTCGTCGCGGAGCAGGTGTTTCACCTTCTCGTCGAAAATCTGGAAGCACAGGCCCTGGGGCTGATCCATCAACGCCCGTCCGTAGGTGACGTAGGTGTAGTTGCGGAAGTCCGCGCCTTCGTCCAGGAACCGTTCGCCGTTGATGTTGACCATCAGGCCGAAGGGGTAGGAGTGCTTCTGGAATAGCTCGGTGACCGTGCGGTCGCCGAAGGTGGGCGCGTTCATGTCCCAGGCCACGGCGTGGCACGACGACCAGTGCCCGTAGGACTGCCCGCCCACGTCCAGAGCCATCTTGATGCCGTCGCCGGTGTTGTAGGGGATGCCGCGAACCTTCACGGTCTCCCAACCGGGGCCCAGGTACCGGCAGCGCATTTCGGCGTTCGCCTCGAATCCGCCAGCGGCCAGCACCACCGCGCGCGCCGACAAATCCTCGAAGCCGTCCGGTCCCTTGACCCGCAGGCCGGCCACGTTGCCCTTCTGGTCCTGGATCAGCGACACGCCCTCGGTGGAGTACCGCACCTCGACGCCGAGCCGCTGGCAGACATCGAACTGCTGGTCCGACAGGCCCTTGCCCGCGCCCACGGCCTCGACCACGAGACCGCCCCAGAACCGGAACTTGTCGCCGTCACGGAAGGCCTGGCGGCCGAAGGAAAGCACGAACCGCACGCCGTGTTCCTGCAGCCACTTCATCGTGGGGTAGGAATGGCTCACCAGGATCTCGGCCAGCTCCGGGTCCGACAATCCGTGGGTGACCCGCATCATGTCGTCGTAGAACTGGTTCTCGGTGTACTGCCCCACCTCGACGGAGTTCGCCTCGGTCTCGGACATATCGGGAATGAGACCCTTGATGTCGTCCAGCCCGTTGTAGGCGAAACGGATGATGCCGCCGGTAAAGTAGGTGTTGCCGCCGCGGAAATACTCCGGTGCCTTTTCGACGACCAGCACCGACTGGGTCTGCTCGCGGGCGGCGATGGCGGCGGACAGAGCGGCGTTGCCGGCTCCCACCACGATTACGTCATAAACAGTGTCATTAGCAGGCAAAACCGCACCTCAAAGGCCCGCCGGGTACGTTCCGGCAGGCAAATTTCCGTACCCGATGATACCACAGCGCCCCTTTTCATCCGGTCGATGCATGGTGCCGCGAGCCCGGCTGATGTACCCTTGCAGCGCATCGGCGGCCCCGAAATTCAAGCTCTGGCAAGTCCCGACGGGCAACCGGGGGTGGGGCGTAGATACCCATTTGGTGGTGACATGCAATACGACGTAATCATTGTGGGTGGCGGATCCGCCGGCTCAACCCTCGCCGCCCGTATCTCCGAAGACCCGGCCCGCTCGGTCCTCCTGCTGGAGGCCGGCCCCGATTATGCCGACTTTGAACACTGGCCCGCCGAACTCCGCGACGGAACCAGCCAGGAGGCCTCCACGCCGGGCGCGGCCTTCAACTGGTCCTACCAGGCCACCGCCACCGACCGCCAGACCGACCCGATACAGATCGCCCGGGGTCGGGTGATGGGTGGGTCCGGCGCCGTCAACGGGCAGGTGTTCCTGCGCGGCCTTCCCGAGGATTACGACGGCTGGGCCGCCCGGGGCAATGACCAGTGGGCCTATGGTCACGTCCTCCCTTACTTCCGCAAGCTGGAATCCGACGCCGACGTGCAGGACGACTTCCACGGAAGTGACGGCCCGGTGCCGGTGGTCCGCGCCCCGCGCGACGCCTGGCATCCCTTCCAGCACGCCTTCGTGCAGGCCTGCGTGGGTCTCGGCTATCCCGAAGATACGGACATGAACCATCCTTCGTCTGCCGGTGTTGGTCCGGCGCCCATGAACAACCCGGCCGGCATCCGAATGAGCTGTGCCCTGGCCTATCTCTCTTCGGCACGTCATCGCCTGAACCTGACGATCCGGGGAAACGTGTCCGTCCGGCGCGTACTGTTCGACGGACGAAAGGCGCTGGGAGTCGAGGCCGAGAGCGGCGGCGAGGTATTCACGGCATTCGGCAGTGAGATCGTCGTCTGCGCCAGCGGCATCGCGTCGCCGCAACTGCTGATGCTGTCCGGCATCGGCCCGGCCGATCATCTGACTGAGCTGGGCATCCCCGTGGTGCAGGACCTCCCCGGCGTTGGCCAGAACCTGCGCGATCACCCGCTGGTGTACGTCGACACCGCGCTGCATCCCGACTACATCTCCGCCGACTTCAGCGGGTCGCGGATTCAGACCCTGCTGCGCTATACCACCGCCAACTCCGACTCCCGCAACGACATGCACGTTTACGTCAACAACGTGGCTTCGGGGCCAAGCCCATTGGGTAGCGGGCCAGGTGCGGATCAACCCACCCTGCGCATGACCTGCATCCTGCAGTCCGCGGAGAGCGCCGGCGAGTTGCGCCTGGCCTCCTCAAACCCCAACGACAAGCCTCTCATCGACTATCGCTACCTGCGCAGCGACCGGGACCGGCAGCGGTTGCGCGAAGCCGTTCGCCTCTGCCGGCGCATCCTGGACCAACCCACATTCGCGTCCATCGCCGGCGACCCGGTGTCACCCACGGCTGAGGAAATCGCCTCCGACACCGCTCTGGACGACTGGCTCCTGCGCAACGTGTTCACCACCTTCCACACGTCAGGCTCGTGCCGCATGGGGCCGGCCGACGACCCCATAGCCGTGGTGGACCAGTACTGCCGCGTCCACGGCGTCGACAACCTGCGCGTCGTCGACCTGTCAATCTGCCCCAACGTGGTGCGGGCCAACACCAACGCCACCGCCATCATGATCGGTGAGCGCGCCGCCGGGTGGATCGCCAACGATCAGCCGTAGCTGCTCGCTATAATTGCCCTCATCCCGACACCCCTGCACGGAGTTTCCCATGCCCATTTCTGAATACGTCAGCCGTTCCATGGAAGAGGGCGGCTGGATTCGCCGCATGTTCGAGGTGGGCATCGCCCTCAAGGCGCAGTACGGCGAGGACAACGTTTTCGACCTCTCCCTGGGCAACCCGATCATGGAACCGCCGGCGGAGTTCCACGCCGAGCTGCTCCGCATCGCGCAGTCTCCGACCGCCGGGATGCACCGCTACATGCCCAACGCCGGCTATCCGGAGACCCGGCAGGCCGTCGCCGACACGCTGGCTGCCGAAACCGGCCTGCCCTTCGGCGTCGGCGACATCGTCATGACTTGCGGTGCGGCCGGCGCGGCCAACGTGGTCCTTCGCGCCATACTGAACCCCGGCGACGAGGTGGTAATCCTCTCACCCTTCTTTGGCGAGTACGTCTACTACATCCAGAACCACAACGGCGTCCCCATCATCGTGCCCACCGATGCGGAGTTTGGGCTGGATGTCGCTGCCATTGAAGCGGCCATCACGCCGCGCACCCGGGCCGTGATGCTGAACTCCCCCAACAACCCATCCGGCGTCGTGTATCCCGCTGAGGACATAGCAGCGCTGGCAGATGCGATCACGCAGGCCGAGAACCGGTACGGTTCCGAAATCTTCATCATCAGCGACGAGCCCTACCGCCGCATCATCTACGACGACCTGACCTACCCGCAGGTCTTTCCCCATTACGAACGGACCATCGTAGTGAACTCGCACGCCAAGGACCTGGGCCTGCCCGGCGAGCGCATCGGCCATATCGCCATCCACCCCGACTACTCCGGGAAAGCTGAGTTGTTCGACGGGTTGGTCTTCTGCAACCGTGTCCTGGGCTTCGTCAACGCGCCGGCCCTCATGCAGCACGTCGTCCGCGCGGTGCAGGACGCGTCGGTGGACGTCGGCGAGTACCAGCGCAAGCGGGACTTCCTCTACGAGCGGCTAACTGGCATGGGCTACTCGGTGGTCAAGCCCCAGGGCGCGTTCTACCTGTTCCCCCGTTCGCCCCTGGCCGACGACGAGGCATTCGTCGCGGCTCTGCAGGAATACAACGTCCTCGTGGTGCCGGGCAAGGGCTTCGGCACGCCCGGCCACTTCCGCATCTCCTACTGCCTGGAAGACCGCGTCCTGGAAGGTTCCATGGACGGCTTCGCCCGCGCCGCCGAGCAGTACCTGCGCTAGCCGTTTCGCTGGATCGCGCCCCGTATCCGAGCGAATATCGGTCCCAGGTCGATAGCAACTCCGGGCATGGCCTCAGAAGACAAAATGTCATCAGGGCCGTAAACCCTGGAAAGCCTCATGGAACGCCCGTCGCCGATGTAATGAGCGATCGATTCGGCATCCAGATCGACCGCGAGCATTTCGCTGACGCCGTTGCGAGCGTATACGGGCAGCTTGACTTCCAAATCGCGGCGGCGAGTGGAATCGGAAAGGACTTCGACCACTACGTCAGGCGCACCGTGGATGCCGTGATTGTCATCATCAAAGATATGAAGCCGATCTTTGGATACGAACAATACATCAGGTTGAAAAGTGTTGTGCTCGTCGATGGCCACATCGTAGGGCGAGACTCGCGTCTCGCCGATGTCCAGCGCATCTGTTTGCAAAGTGAGCTGAATGTAAAATCGTCCCGTGAACACTTGATGCGGGTCATTGGGCCCGGCCATTTTGACGAGTTCTCCCTCGATAAGTTGGTAGCGCACGCCCCGGTGTGACGGCGGCGTCAGCCTCATGTAGTCCGCCCCGGTCAATTTGGCCCGTGGTTTCGCTTTGGGCTGCGTCATAGCCTCGCCTCCGTGCCCGCCTACGGCCAGCCGCCGTTGGCATCCCGCGAGGGCAGGCGGACCGTGGCGTTGCCCCGCGTCGTCACCTGCTGGCGTTGGTTCTCGCCCCAGATGTCCATGTCCACCAGGTACTCGCCGTCCTCGACCCGCTTGCCCGTGACCTTGCCCTTGCACCAGGTGGTGTCGCCAACCACGTTGAACCGACGCAGTTCCACGTGCATCCGCTTCAGGAACCCGTCGTCCCCCATCCAGTTGGTCAGCAGGTTGCCCATCCAACAGCAGCGCTGGCACCCGTAGTCGTAGGCCCCGGGCAGTCCCGCCGACTCCGCCGCCTCCTGGATGTCGTGGACGCGGATGATGGCCTCCTGCGCTCCCGTGTTGGGGTCGGTGAATCCCCACGAGGGATGCCGCAGCATCTCGCGGAGCTGGATGCCGTGGCTGATGCCGCCGATGCAGCCCGACACGAACGCGGTGATATCGCCGTGGCTGAGCGGCCCTTTCACCACCGGCGTGAGCTCGTCGCCGATCTGAACGTCCTCGAACCAGCGGGGGTTGTTGCCCCGGATCTCCTCGTTGAGCACCGCGTTGTGGATGGTCTCCAGCTCTTCCCGTGAGTACTGGTAAGGCTCGAAGCTGTACTTCTGCCGCTCCCGGGCCGCGCTTCGCTCCGCGCGCACCTGCCAGCCCTTGGTCTTGGCGATGATCTCCCCGCGCTGGTTGTAATAGTCCGTGACGCTGGACTGGATCACGATGCGCCCGGCGAATTCGCTTTCCTTCTCTTCCAGCCCGGTGAACTGCTCCTGAACGCTGATCTCGTCGCCCAGGTAGATCGGCCGGAACCATTCCCAGTCGTTGCCGGCGTGGAACCCGTGGACGCCGGGCAGTCCACCCGTTCGGCCCGAGCACCAGTAGACGCTGTACAGGAAGCACGGCGGCGCGATGATGGTTCCATACTTGCTGGTCTGGGCGTAGGAACGGTCCCAGTACAGGGGGTTGGTGTCCCCGATGCCCTGGCAAAAATGCCGGATTGCGCTGCGGGAAGCATCCTCGTTGAACAGGCCCACGCCGTACTGACGCGGCCGGTTGAACGTGCCCAGCCGTCCGCGCAATCGTTCCAACCCTTCTTCCGTTATCCGTCCCGATTCCAGAACCATGTTGGGATGTCCTCCAGGTGTTGTTTGCGGCGCCGCGGGTTGTTCGGACGCCTACGGGGCCTCCGGCACCGTGAGCACCGGCGTTCGCTGGCTCAGGTACTGCTCCGTGACGAACGGCGACCCGAACCCGTATTGCTCGGCGCACTCGCGTACGACCTCCAGCGTCTCCGCCCGCAGCGTCTGCGGCGCCGGCTCCGTGCCTCCGGAGATGATACTGCGGATCAGCCGTCCGGCCAGGTCCTGCTTCGTGTCCGGGTGCCCGCAGATGCCCTCGTAGGCGACGCCCCCGCAGGAGGGACAGTACCACCACTCCAGGGTGAGCACCGAGCGAATGCCCAGGTCGGGCAGTTCGTCAAAGATCTCGTGGGCGGCGTAACGCCCGTAGTAGTCACCGACCCCGGCATGGTCCCGGCCGAACATGTGGTGCGTGCAGCCCAGGTTCTTGCGCACCAGGGCGTGGAACACCGCCTCGCGCGGCCCGGCGTAGCGCATGTCCCACAGCAGCGCGGTGGTGCGATGTATCTCGTCACGGAAAAACCCGTGGGCGCGCAGGTTCTCGTGGGCCAGCACGATGGCCTCGTCGATGTAGTCGCCCGCTTTCTTCTCGCCGATGACCGCGCTGACCAGCACGCCGTCGGCCTGGGCCTCCATGAAAGCTCCCTTCATCAGGTACTCGTGGCCCGAGTGGGGAACGTTTCGGGTCTGGTGAGCCACGGCACGCTGCCATCCCACGGTTCCCAGTTCAGCGCGCAGCTGCGCCGGCGTCCGCCAGAAGCGGTCGAAGGGCGGATTGATCACGGGCTCGCACACCAGCGTGATGTCCCCGGCCACGAAACGGTCCGCGTATCCCAGCGTGCGCTGCACTCCCGGGTGCTCCGGGTCGGTGGTCGTGTAGACCTGTTCCGCCATCTCCGCCAGGTCGACCGCGAATATCTCCGATACGTCCAGCGTGGCCAGCGGATTGCCGCCGTGGGTCAGCAGGACGGTATCTCCGATGGACACACCAGCGTTTTCGAGCTCAGCCAGGCTGACGTCCAGCACGATGGGAATCGGCCACACGTACCCGCTGCTCAGGCGCATTTTCTGAGATACCGACGCCACGTCGGCGCTTCCCATGAACCCCGCCAGCGGCGAGAAGAAGCCGTGCGCTATGTTTACACACTCGTGGACGATCTGCTCCCGCACTTCGATGGTCGGCATACCGGCGACCTCGCTGACGCTGCTCAACGGATGTACCCGCTGTATCAGGACACCACCGTGCGGGGAGAGGCTGTTGTCAACGTTCATAGTCATAGTGCCCGCAATTCTATCATTGCCCTTGGCGGCGCAGCGGCTTGCCGTCGCTGCAAACCTGGACGAGCGATCGGCGATGCCTGAACCGACGAGCCTCGCCGGACGGCGCGTAAATGTTTGGGGCGCCACTTGGACGCCCCAGTCTAGCTGTCGCGATATTCGGCGGACCGCTTTTGCCGGAACGCCGCCACGCCTTCCACGTGGTCCTGCGATGTGAGCGTGATCGTCTCGCCTGCGGCCGCCATCTTCATCGCGGTTTCCAGGTCGAATTCCAGCCCCTTGTACAACATGAGCTTGGACAGCCGGATTGCGATGGGCGGGCCGGCGGCGATCTTCCGGGCCAGTTCCATCGTGGTTTCTTCCAGATCATCCTCGTCAACCAGGCGATTCAAGAAACCCAGGCGATACGCTTCCTCAGCCTCCAGGAAGTCCCCGGTGAACAGCATCTCCGCCGCTCGACCCAGGCTGCCCAGAGTGCGCGGGTACAGCCAGGTCCCACCAAATCCGGGGAACAGTCCGATCCGAACGTACGCGGACATGAACCTCGACCGCTGCGTGCCGGTCCGGATGTCGCAGGCGCACGCCAAATCCAGCCCCGCCCCGGTGGCGACACCATTCACCATGGCGATCACCGGCTTTTCGCACCGCTGCACTCCCAGGATCATGTCCTGCGCCAGCTTGAAGCTCCGCCGCACCTGGTCCGCGTTGCCGGATGTCCACCCGCTGCCTTCACCATTGGTCGAACCGCCCAACTGGTTCATGTCGCCACCGGCGCAAAACGCCCGGCCGGCGCCGGTGATAATCACCACTCGCGTATCGGGGTCAGCGTCGGCCTTCGCCACAGCGTCGGCGATCTCCACCTGCATCTGATCGTTCAGGGCGTTCAGGCGGTCCGGGCGGTTCAACGTGATCCGCGTGATGCAACTGTCGGGGTCAGCTTCGTAGAGAATGAGTTCGTAGTCGGGCATAAAATCGTTTCCTCCAATGTCAAACGATTAATTTTAGCACGGGAAGCCGCTGAATCCGTCCGTGCCCGATTCCGTTATAATGCCGCCAAATTTCGATGGTACGAACCGACTTCAACGTCGATGTTAGCCAATGAAGGATCGTTATTCGTCTCATCGCCGCATGTCCACGCGGCCCCGGCCCACCGCAGGCTGTGTCAAAGTTTCGGGAAGCGTCGACCAGGACCGGTGACGGTGAAAACCGTACAGTCCAGCAAAACGTACATCCTCCGCTGGAGCGACCGGAAACCTTAAACGAACAGTCGTCAACTGAATGCCGTCAAGCCCCACAACTGTCTGCTGGTCCGTCAAACCATTACGGCCGCATAGGCCAATCAGTCAACACTGGCACACACGCGAGTGATATGTATAATCCGACCAATGACTTCACATGGAGGCGCTCAGTTGGAAGACTCGTCTAATGGAGTATTAATCGCCATCGATTGGGAAAACATACGCCGCGGGGCTCAACTCTATCAGAAAAGCATATCCCCTCAAGCATTGTACGAAGCCATGACTAAAGTGGGGCAAG
Organism: SAR202 cluster bacterium bin87; assembly: GCA_002238825.1. Lineage (GTDB taxonomy): Bacteria > Chloroflexota > Dehalococcoidia > Lucifugimonadales > UBA3495 > Bin87. Next base: position 457,029 of record MPNC01000002.1, read on the forward strand.
TATTTGGCGAAGTGTTGGGCGGCAAAGCATTTGGCGACTGGAGTCTTCGACCCGACGACGGTACCGCGTTCACACAAGCCGGCATGACTCTTTATCACGCTCCCCGGACCATGGCCGGCAAGGACCGCAGCGACCCTTCCATACTGCTCGAAGTGTACGACTGGCTGCGCGATCGTGACGACTGTAGCGTGGTTATTCTTGGCTCTGGCGATTCCGACTACCAGGTGCTGGTCGACCGCGCCCGCGGCATGGGTCGTCGCGTTATCCTGTGTGCCTTCAGCCAATCCGTCGCCCGCGATATGCTCGCCGTAGCGCCGCTGTTCCCGCTGGAAGCCGAACTGGGATTCCAGTTAGCCGAACACGGTGATATCAATATCCAACTGCCAACTCCGGAGGAGCAGGCGGAAGCATCCCAGGATGTGCTCCAAGTCTTTGTTCGCGAAATGGGCAAGCTGGAATCCCGCATGAACTTCGTGGGATACAGTATGCTGTGCAACCAGTGGATGCTCGACTGGGGAATCGCGTGGAACGAGTACGAATGCCGCCGGCTGGTGGATGATTGGCTATACGAAGGTATCATTGAACGGCACGATGTCCCCAATCCCAACAATCCTCAGTACCCCACCTCGGCGGTGAGGCTGGTGCGAACCAGCGAACTGGTTCGCGACACATTGGGATTGAACCGGCCCGCCATCTCCAACCCGGTGATCTCCTCCATCGACGACCAGCACTATCACAACCCGGAGTAAACGGATGACCTCCTTCAGTTACATCGACCATCTCGAGTGCACCATCTGCGGCAAAACGTATCCGTATGACGGGCTCGCTACCATCAGCGTTTGCTGCGGCAAAGTCCTGTTCGTCCGGTACGACCTGCCCCGCCTGCGACGCGAGGTGCAGCGCTCGGTTTTCGACAGCCGTCCGGCCAATATGTGGCGATACAACGAACTGCTGCCGGTCACCGACCCCGATGAAATCATCACCCTCGGCGAAGGCGGCACTCCGCTCCTGAATGCCACCACGCTGGCCCGTCAGGTCGGCATCCGGCGGCTCCTCATCAAGGAGGAAGGCCTCAATCCCACCGGCACCTTCAAGGCCCGCGGCATCTCCGCTGCGGTGTCCAAGGCCGTCGAAGTCGGAGCCCGCGGGTTCACCATGCCTTCGGCGGGCAACGCCGCCGGGGCCGCCGCCGCCTACTGTGCCCGCGCCGGCACCCCCGTCAAGGTATTCATGCCCCAGGACGCGCCATCGTCCAACAAGAAGGAATCCATCGTCGCCGGCTCCGAGCTCAACCTGGTTGACGGCCTGATCAGCGACGCCGGCCGCATCGCCGTTTCCGTCGCCGCCGAGCAGGGCCTGTTCGACCTGTCCACTCTGAAGGAACCGTGCCGCGCCGAGGGCAAAAAGACCATGGGCCTGGAGATCGCCCATCAACTGGGCTGGCGCATGCCCGACGCCATCGTGTACCCCACCGGGGGCGGAACCGGGATCATCGGCATGCACAAGGGGTTCCAGGAACTACTGGAGTTGGGCTGGATCGAGGGCAAGCTGCCCCGGTTCTATGCCATCCAGGCCGACGGTTGCCAACCCATCGTCAAGGCGTGGAACGATGGAACCGACACCGCCGACCCGTGGCCCAACGCCACCACCAAGGCCGACGGCCTCCGCGTGCCCGGGCCCTTCGCCGACTACCTGATACTGCAGGCGCTCCGGGAAACCGGCGGCGGTGCCTTAGCGGTCAGTGACGATGACATGATCGAGGCCATGTACACTCTGGCCTCCACGGAGGGAGTCATCGCCTGTCCCGAGGGCGCGGCAACGTTGGTCGGCCTTCAGCGGCTCATGGCCGACGGCAGCATCGGCGCCGACGAGGAGGTGGTGCTGCTGAACACCGGTTCCGGCTACAAGTACCTCGACCTCTTGCGTGGTCCGGGCGAGTAAGCCCGTCCACTGGGGTGACGACGCCCCTGCGTAAACCGGTTAGAGCAGGGGCATCTGGAACGCGCGGTCCGCTTCCGTCGCGTTCTTTCCCAGGTGGATTGCGGAGTAGCCCTTGCGGCGCAGGTGGTCCGCCAGGTCCGGGAACCCGAACACGGTGTACACCTGCCTGGGGGCCACCGCTTCCACGTACGCGACCAGGTCGTTGAAGTCGGCGTGATCGCTGTACGGCAGGCTGGCGTCGCCCGGCCGGCCTCGACCCCACGGCTTGACCCCGGCTCCTGCCGCCCAGCCCGTGAGCTCCAGGTACCGGACGGGCCGGCGTTCCGGCGTTATTGTGTGGACCGCTTCCCGTGATTTCTTGCCCGGCGGGAAGAGCAGCGCCTCGCCCTCCCGGAACTGCCCGTCACAGGCGCGGTATTCGCCCGGGAAGTCGACCCCGGCCTCCTCGTACCTCTGCGCTATCTCGTAGACGCCCTCCTCACACGCTACGCGGAACCCCGCCCTCAGCAGGTGATACAGGGCCTCCTGCGCTTTGCCCAATCGCCAGCCCATGACCACGGGCACTGCCCCCTGATCGAGCCATTGCGCCACCACGCGGATCGCCGTGCCGACGGCATCTTCCTGCGGCGGGAAAACGTAGTCCGGACGACCGTAGGTGCTTTCAATCACCAGCACGTCGCAGGGCACCTGCTGATGCGCCTCATTGATCGGCGACGGCTGCACCCTCAGGTCGCCCGTGTACAGCAGGCGTTCCCCGGTTACCTTGCTCTCGACCAGGGTTTGCGCGGATCCGAGGCAGTGCCCGGCGGGATAGAGGGTGATGGCGCAACCCGGCAAATCCAGCGTCTCGCCGAATTCAAGCTCCACCGGCTCCGACCGCTTCAGGTAATCGCCCAACAGCAACCTGGTTCCGGGTGTGAGCACGGGACGGCGGTGCCGCGCCGTGTGGTCCGAGTGGGCGTGGGAGATGACCGAGGTGTCCTGCTTGCGCAGGGCATCAAGCCACAGTCCCATCTCCGGGAGGTGTATCCCCCTGTCGAATACCACGTCCAATCGGGCGACCCGGCCGCCGGCTGCGGCGTCGCGGAGTATAGCACGCTACCCTCACCGGTACCGGATGCACCGCTGCCCGCCCCAGGGTTTTTCGATTGCGGACATCTGTCATTGCGAGCGAAGCGCGGCAATCTCGTGCAGAATGGAGCGATCCTCGCGAGAGGTGGTCCCGGACCCAACGAGATTGCCACGGCGCAAGCGCCTCGCTATGACAATCGAAACGCCCTGCTGCCCGCCCCGGAGCATTGGTCCTGGTGCCAGTGATTCCAGCGTGCGGTATAATCCCTGCCAACCCCGCCGGAGGGCCAGCCGTTGCATCCCGCCCGCCCGGCATAATCGAGGAGAATCTAGATGCCAGGTCAAATCGGCGACACCGCGCCGGACTTCACTCTCCCGTCTCCCAACGACGGAGACATCTCTCTGAACACCTACCGCGGCACCCACACCGTGGTTCTGTCGTTCCACGTACTGGATTTCACCAGCGGTTGAACGGATCAGGCCACCTCCTTCCGCCGTTACAACGCGCGGTTCCAGGAGTTGAATGCCCAGGTGCTGGGTATCAGTTGTGACCACGTAGCCGCTCACCGGGCCTGGACCACCACCATGGGCGGGCTCCCCTATCCCGAACTGTCTGACTGGCATCCCAAGGGCCAGGTGACCACCGCCTACGACCTCTGGAACGACGAGCGAGGTGCCGGAACCCGCGCCGTGATCGTCGTCGATCCGCAGGGCGTTATCCGGTATCGCGAGACCTACCAACCGGGCACGCTTCCGGACCCGGAGACAATCCTGCAGGCCGTCTCTGACATCAACGGCTGACCGGACATCAACGGCTAGTCGAAAATCAGCGGCTAAAACGAAAAGGGGCGGGTTGCAAGACCCGCCCCAATCTTTGGCCGCCTCAGAAATTGATGGGCGTTACCCGCCGATTCCCTCGATCCGGTACTCGACCGCGCCCCGGGGCGTCGCGATCGTCACTTCCTCGCCGGCGCTCCGTCCCATCAGGGCCTGCCCGATGGGCGACACCGTCGATATTTTCCCTGCGGAGACGTCGGCCTCTCGCACGTCCACCAACGTGAACACGCGCTGTTGCCTCGATGACATTTCGTGCAGCGTCACCCGGGAACCAATGCTCACCTTTTCCGTGTCGGCGTTGGCCGCGTCCACGATTTCCACGTTGGCCAGGTCGTTCTCCAGCTGCCGGATGCGTCGTTCCGTGAGTTGCTGCTGTTCCCGGGCCGCGTCCAGCGGGGCGTTTTCCCGCACGTCGCCGTCGCTCCGGGCCAGCCGGATTGCTTCACGTATCTGTGGAACCTCTTCTCGCAGGCGCTGCAATTCAGCCTGCAACTCGGTATGCCTCTCCTGGCTCAGGCGCGCGCTGGGAGTGCCCGCCGCCCGCGATCCTGCCGCTCCCGCTGCGAACCGACGCCGGTTGCGCCGGGGCGCCGCGGCGTACCGGGCCAGGCTGATTTCCGTCCAGCCGCGCTTGTTGGCAAAAGTCAGGAATTTCTTCACCGGGTCCAGCCTCAGGGAGGCGTCTTCCACGTTCTCCGTGGTCCACTTGGCGTATTCGCCAACCTCGATAGCATGGAGGGTCGCCATCGTTTTTTCCTTGCCTATCCTGGCCTGGAAACGCAACAATTCCTGCTGACCCTGCAATGCCTGTTTGCTATCTTTTAGGTGTTCTACAAACCTACTGATGGCTTCCGAAATCGAGAGGTGCTGGTCGTTGGTCAACTGTTTATCCCTCCGGTTTTCGCGTAGGTTGATGCGTTAAACCTGGATCAATATAGCATTTTGGCCGGCGGTAGGGCAAACGGACGCGGTGCCCTGGCGCCGGGCTGACCGCACGAGCGAGCGTTGGCTGCGACGTCCCTCTTTGCATGGGATTCAGGTTCCTGATACCCGGCCGGATGGATCGGCTCCAATGGACCAGAGGCCACTAGGTCAGACGGCTGTATCGTGTTCCCACAGGAACGGAGCGCGTCCCTTCGGCGGATGCAATCCAGGCATTGGCCGCATCATCACAGCCGGAGACAATGCCCGGAACGGGCACGTTCGCTCCCGAGACGGCGGCCTTGGAAATCGAGCGGCCCGCAGGAGCATGCGCCCAATTGTCGGCAAGCCGTAGCGGACATATCATGACGCCACCTTGCGCTGTACGGTTTTTCGCCGTGAAGCCTCCGACTCTCCATGGCAGGTGTTCCGCATGACAACGGCATCCTTGATCACCATCCCGGCGAGGCGCGGCAAGGCCGCCTTCGTGGCCCGGGGTCAAAACGTGAGGGTAATCAACACCCACGGTCAGCAGGTCGTCGACACCTGGGCATTCTCCCGACATGACCTGACCGAGTTCATGTCAATGGAGCACTCCCGCACCGCGCTGGCCCGCGTCATGCCGGAGGTCGGTCAGTCCTTGGTCACCAACCGGCGCCGGCCGATCCTGACCTTGATGGCAGACACCTCGGGTGGGATCCACGACACGTTGCTGGCAGCGTGCGATCGCTATCGCTATGAACTGCTGGGCTGCGAAGACTACCACGACAACTGCACCGACAACCTCGCCGCAGCCCTGGCGGAGCTCGGCCTGGCTCCTCCGGAAACTCCCAGCCCGTGGAACCTGTTCATGAACATCCCGGTGGGGGTCGACGGCTCGGTCCGGTTCGAACCGCCCGTCTCCGGCGCGGGTGACCACCTGACCCTGCGCGCCGAAATGGACTGCGTCGTTGCGTTCTCGGCGTGCCCCCAGGACATGGTTCCCATCAACGGCGTCGACTGCGTCCCCACGGAAGCGCATTTCCAGATCCTGTGACCGCGCGCCAACCACCTGCGACCGCGCGCCGACCAATGGACGCAACTGCTCCGGTCGGCGAAGCGGCAGGGCCTGTGCAAAGTCCCTCCTCCCACTCATGGTGAGCTTGTCGAACCACGACTCCGGCAACGGCGGCATCCTTCGACGGGCTCAGGATGAGCGGAAACTAAAGAAGTCGATTACTTTGCACCGGCCCTGGTCGAAGCGGGCGGGTTGGTTTGTAAGCGATCCATGGACAGGTCACGCCGCGCTGATTTGGCGATTGCCACCCACACCCGGCCGCTCCCGTCGATCCGTGATTGCTGACAACGTCGCGTTGCGGCCGCCCGTCGGCCCTATGCTATCCTACCGAAACTGAACCCCGGCAAACACGGAGGCTGCTGCCATGAAAGCCATCCAGATCACTGAATACGGCGGACCCGAGGTGATGAAATACGTCGATCTGCCGGACCCGAGCCCGGGCCCGGACCAGGCCGTCGTCGACATCCAGGCCGTCGGCGTGAACTTCACCGACATCTACAGCCGCATGGGCGCCAACCCGCCCGGCCTGCCCTGGGTGGCCGGCGTTGAGGGAGCCGGCGTCGTGCGAGCGGTGGGATCCGGCGTGACCAACGTTGCCGTCGGCGATACCGTCGCCTATTGCAGTCACCCCGGATCATACGCTGAGCAGGCCCTGGTCCCGGCGTGGCGCTTGATCAAGATGCCCGACGGATTGTCGGCCCGGGACGGTGCGGCCGCCATGCTCCAGGGCATGACCGCCCACTACCTGTGCTACGACACCTACCGCGTCCAGGCCGGAGACCGGGTGCTCGTCCACTCCGGGGCCGGCGGGGTCGGCCTGCTCCTGATCCAGATGTGCAAGGCTCTCGGTGCGTACGTCTACTCCACCGTCTCCACCGAGGCCAAGGCGGAGTTGGCCCGCGGAGCCGGCGCGGACCACGTGATCCTGTACACCCAGCAAGACTTCGCCGCGGAAATCGCGAACGCCACCAACGGCGCCGGGCTCCAGGTCGTATACGACGCAGTGGGCAAGGACACCTTCGATCGCAGCATCGCCTGCCTCGCCCCTCGTGGTTACATGGTGCTCTACGGCCAGGCCAGCGGCCCCGTCGAATCTATGGACCCCCGCGTCCTGGGCAACGGGTCCAAGTTCCTCACCCGTCCGGGGTTGGGCGACTACACCGCCAACCGCGAAGAACTGCAAAACCGGGCCGGCGCGGTGCTCGGTTGGGTCCAATCCGGCGAGCTCAACCTGCGGGTGGAGCATCTGTTCCCGCTGTCCGACGCCCCGGAAGCGCACCGACAACTCGCCGGCCGCGCCACGACCGGGAAGATCATTCTCACCCCTTAGCGATTGCGCCCTGCCGTCGCGGGCGCAGCAAGTCCAAAGATGCTCCAAACGCCATCACCGTCGTCGTGGCCCGCTCCCCGGGGCGTTCTGCTCAACGACCTGGAGTGGGTCCATGACGTCGCGCAAAAGTATCAACTGGACGGGTTGGAAATCCCGTCCGGCTCGGTGGTGCTGGAACGCATTTCCGCCACCGGGGGAAGGTGCTTCTGCTACCCGGACGGCTCCTGGCTGATCGGCCTGTCTCATCCCCGGTTGCAACGCTCCGGGCGCTTGGGTATCGAAGGCATCCTGGCCCACGAACTGCTGCACGCCTGGCTCTGGTCCCGGCATCGTTACCAGGGCCACGGCCCGGTGTTCGAGGGTCACGCCTCCGCGCGCGGCATCCCGCGGTGGTGTTCCGCGTTCGGCGAGGTTCGCCGCCTGGGACCGCAACAGTTGGCTCTCTTTGACACCTGGCCCCCGGCGCCGGCTGCGGGGCTATGACACCGTTCCCGGTTCTTGACGGTTCCCGGTTTTCGGCGCGCTTTCATTTCGGCACAACCCGGTAATGATAGATCAAGCGTCCCCACGACCCAAAACGTATTTTTTTGCGAGTTTTTGCGAAATTTGCTCAAAATTAGCCTCTGATTTGACATCGGCAACCGGTGCGGCTAAACTGCGGGCACTCAAACGCAGGTCTGCACACCCATCAACCTGCCCTTAAACAAGGAGGCCATATGAGTGCAGCCGCGCTTTTAGCGCGCCGACAATTGTCGGAACCGGACTCTAGGCGGTCTCGCACGATGCGGGACCAGTGCGACCATTCTCCGCTATCTGGGAGCGGCCGTCCCACCGGGGTTGACACCATCCGCGGGCGTGCCAAGCACCAGCTGCCCTGCGAGCCTTAGCTGCTCGTAGCCTAAATGGGCGGCGGAAGTAGCGTTCCGCCATAAGCCCTCCCCCCCTTCGGGTTTTCGCCGCAACGCCGACCACAGGCTGGCGCCTGTTCAAACATGCCTGCTTGTACCTGAGGCTCCCGAGCCCCACCGCGGCCGCGACGGCAAACAAGGCCTGAACCTGGCCGAAAATCCATCATTGCCAACCGAGCTTGGCCGTTAAAAACGAGGAGCAAATATGAGAGAAGTTCTGAGGTCCAAAATCCATCGCTGTTGGGTAACCAGTGCCAATCTGGGGTACGTCGGCAGCATCCTCATCGACCGCGATCTCATGGAACAGACCGACATCATCGCGTTCGAGAAGGTCCAGGTGCTGAATATCAACAACGGCGCCCGCTGGGAAACCTACGCCTTGCCCGCCGAGCGCGGCAGCGGCACCATCGCCGTCCAGGGCGCGGCCGCCCGGCTCTGCCAGGAGCGCGACTGTCTCATCATCCTCGCTTTTGAGGTCACCGACGAGCCCGTGGATCCCCGCATGATGTTGGTCGACGAGAACAACAAATTCCTGGAGTGGATCGAAGGCTCGATGTATGCCGAACCTCAGCCCGAACCCGTCGCGCTTTTCTGAGCGCTAAACCGAAGCATACTGCGACGCCGAGGACGCCCTCTACCGTTCCGTTTGGGACGCAGAGGGCTCCCTGCTCTGGGGCGTGTTCGACGGCCCCGACGCTCCGGGTTCCGGTTCGCCGAATCCCGGTTCCAACCGTCGCGACGCCTACCCGGCCGCAGGTTACCGGCTGAACGCCATCACCCCGGAGAACTCCGGCGCCGCTGAACCCGCTCGCGTGCTTGACCGGGGTTGCGGCAACGATGAGTTGGGCTCGGCGCAATTCCTCTGCATCAAGTAGACGCATCATAATCCAGGCTACAACAAGATCCAGGCTACGAAAGGAGCTATATATGGTAACGGGCCACCGGTTTTCGGAACAGGAGACCGAGGAGTACTACGACGCCGAAGACGTCATCTACCGTTCCGTGTGGGATGCCGACGGCAGCGTGCACTGGGGGGTATTCGACAGTGAACCCGCCGGGGACGACAACATCCGCCACGAGTTCCGCAGCGCGGGCATCCGCCTCAACGAACTGATGGTGGAATACTCGGGCATCGGCGCCGACAGCCGCGTCCTCGACGTCGGCTGTGGCAACGGCACCAATGTGGTCTGGGTGCACCGGAACACTGGCGCTCACGCCACCGGCATCGACCTCAGCGGAGTGCGCATCGCCAACGCCGTCGCTTCTTTGGAAAACATGCCGGACCTCGCCGGGAAAGTGGCATTCGAGAAGGCCTCGGCCACCGAACTCCCCTACGCGGAGGGCACGTTCACCCACGTCTGGAGCCAGGCCACCGTCTACCATGTGCCCGACAAGGTGAAGGTGCTCGAGGAGGCCTTCCGCGTCCTCGAACCCGGTGGGCAGTTCATCTTCGATGATCTCATCAAGCCCCGTACCAATATCAGCGAATCGGCGCGAAAGTTTGTCTACGACCGGCTGCTCTTCGACACCGACTTCAGCTTCTACTCCTACATGGATGCGTTGGTCAACGTGGGTTTCCGCGTGCTGCAGGCCCGCGACCTGTCGTCTCACCTCGCTCGCAGCTACACCTACCTGTCCCGATTGGCGTCCATCGCGGAAGGTCCCGAGGGATACCAGGACCGGTTTGACTACCTGACCGATGCCTACATGAAGACGGTAGATGCCATCAACAACAGCGAGCTGGGATGGGCGCAGTACCTCTGCGTCAAGCCGGCCTAGTCCGATACCTATCGCGGAGTTATTACCCATGCCTGAATCGGGAAGCATAAATCCGGACGAGAGAGTCCAATGGGTCTACTCGTCCACCACCAACGACGAGTTGGCCGAGCGTTACGACCAGTGGGCCCAGGAGTACGACGACGACCTGGAAAACACCTTCGTCTGGCTTGCGCCCCGTCGCGGAGCAGAGACCCTCGCGGAGCACGTCTCTAAGGAGGCGAAGATCCTGGACGCCGGCGCCGGCACCGGCCTGGTCGGCGTTGAACTCCAGCGCCTGGGCTACGGCGACATCTGCGCCATGGACCTTTCCCAGGGGATGCTGGACGAGGCTCGTTCCAAGGGTTGCTACAACGACTTCCAACAGATGGCGCTGGGCGATCACCTCGGCTTTGAGTCCGACGCCTACGACGCGGTCATCAGCATCGGCGTCTTCACGCCGGGCCACGCGCCGCCCAATTCCTTCGTGGAACTTTGTCGCGTCACCAGGCCCGGAGGCCACATTGTCTTCAGCATGCGGCCCGACACCCACGTCGAGCTCGGCTTCAAGGATCAGCAGGACGCCCTGGTCGCCAGCGGCGCCTGGTCCCTGGTCGGCGTCACCGATCCGTTCCAGCCCCTACCCAAGGGCGAGCCCGAGGTGACACACCAGATCTGGGTTTACCAGGTGAACTGAGCCAACCCGACAGCGTTGCGATTACGGCATTGTGGAGGGGCGACCGAACGGACGCCCCTCTTTGGTGTCACCACATCGTGACGCGTCGCGCGCCCACGGAAGTAATTGTTCAGAATTCAGGAGGTTGTCATTGCGAGGCGCTTGCGCCGTGGCAATCTCGACGCCGTAGCAGCCACGCCTGTCCCGAAGGAATCTATTGCCCCAACGGGATCGCCGCGCTGTGCTCGCGATGACACCTCCCCCGCAACCCTGAACAGTTACCCACGGAACCCCGGCTTGACCGCCCATACCCACCGTGATATTCTCGCGCCACAAAATCGAATAGTTTCTGGCGGGAGCTTGGTTATGCCAGGCTGAGAGGGCGGCCGAAATGCCGCCGACCGTAGCACCTGATCCGGGTAATGCCGGCGTAGGAATTTGGAATCGCATTTCATATACCGCCAGAATTTGAAGCCTGGCGGTTTTTCATTTCCTGGTCGCCGCCGGGGTTCAGCCATTCGAAGCAACCGGGAGGTTGGTTATGCTGGATACCACCGTGGGGATCGCAACGCTGGTCATAGCGTGCGCCGTTTTCCTCGTCCTCGGCCTGACCTATGCCTGGCGGCGACGGCGCCAGAGCGTCGAGGACTACACCACCTCGCGCAACCACGCTCCGTTCAACGTCGGTATCGCCACGTTGGTCGCCTCGATGTTCGGCACCTGGGTTCTCCTGAGCCCGGGTGAGTCCGGCGCCAACTTCGGCATCATCTCCCTGGTCGGTTACGCCCTCGGGATGGCCGGAATCCCGGTCATGTTCATGTTCGTGGGCCCGAGAATCCGCCAGCTTATGCCCAACGGCCACTCGGTCACCGAGTACGTTCGCCATCGGTTTGGCCTGGTTCCCTTCGTCGCCATCTTCGTCGTCATCATCTTTGTCATCGGCATCTTCATCACCGCCGAGATGACCGCGATCACCGCCGCGGTGAGCATCCTCACCGGTTCCCCGGCCTGGGCCACCGCCGTCGCCGTCGGAATCGTCGTCATCGCCTACACGGCCTACGGTGGCCTGCGCGTTTCCATCTATACCGACCGGATCCAGTTCTGGATCCTGATCCCGGTGCTCCTCCTCCTGGTCATCGTGGCCGCCGTTCTGGTCGGCGGCTCTGGAGCCTGGGGCGCTGCGAAGCAGGCCGGCCTGCTGTCCGTAACCTCATCCGGCAGTTACTTCTTCGGCATCGTGCTGATCATCGGCATCATCGCCTCCAACGCCTTCCACCCCGGAATGTGGCAGCGGGTATACACCGTGGAGAGCCAGGCCGCCCTCAACCGCTCCCTCTGGGGCGCAGCGGCCATCGCCATTCCGTTGACCTTCCTCATGGGTATGGCCGGCATCGCCGCCGTTGGCAACGGCTCCGTCGGTCCTTTTGAATATCCTGCCGTGGCCGCTGCCCTGTTCGCCCTGGCCTCCGACGTGTTTCCTCTGTGGATGCACTTCCTGATCCTCATCTGCGCCCTGATGCTGGCCATGAGCACCCTGGACACCCTGATGAACGGCCTGGCCAGCGGCATGGCCGCCGACCTCGCCGGGATCGGACTGGAACGGGGAATGCTCTTGCGTTTGGCCCGCGCCGTCACGGTGATCGTGGCCATACCCGCCATCATCGTGGCGTCCCAGGGACACAGCGTGCTCTACGTCTTCCTCATCGCTGACCTGCTCGGCGCAGCCATCGCGGTTCCCATGCTGACCGGCCTGTACTCAAGCCGGATGCCCGGCTGGGGCGTGCTGCTGGCTGGGGGCGTCGGCATCATCATCGGCGCACTGTTCTATCCCAAGCCCGACCTGCTCTCTCCGTGGGCGCTGACCGCACCCGCTGGCGGGCAGATGTTCTGGGCCTTCGCGTCGGCCCTGGTCGTTTCGTCCGTCATCTCCGCGGTGGTGGTATTCGGACAGCGCCTCGTGGCTCCGGACAGCGAGTACGACTTCGCCATCCTCAACGCGGACGTCCAGCTTATTGACGAACCTTCCGTAGCGGACGACTAATCACCCGACACCAATCGCGGCGGCGAGCGATCTCGCCGCCGCATCGTCACCAACCCCCAATCAACCGGCAGGAGGAACCACAGAATGACCATCGTCAACGAGAACTATCTCAGCCAGCAGGCCCAGGTCGACCCGGAATCCGTTCGGCCTTTCCCCAACTCCCGCAAGGTGTACGAGACCGGAAGCCGACCCGACATCCGCGTGCCCATGCGCGAGATCTCCCTCTCGGACACCCATTCCAGCGAGGGGATCGAGAAGAATCCTCCAATCTACGTCTACGACACGTCGGGACCCTACACCGACCCCGACGTCGCCGTCGATGTGCGTGAGGGCTTGCCCGCCCTGCGGCAACGATGGATCGAGGAGCGGGGCGATACCGAGCAACTGCCCTACCTCACTTCGGAATACGGACGCGAGCGCCTGGCCGATCCCGACCTCGACCGTTTGCGCTTCAGTCACATTCGCAACCCGCGCCGGGCCAAAGCCGGCAAGAATGTGTCCCAGATGCACTACGCCCGTCAGGGCATCGTGACCCCGGAGATGGAATACATCGCCATCCGCGAGAACATGAAGCGGGAGGAGTTCATTGGTTCCGGTCTTATGGGTTCCAAAAAGGCGATGAACTTCGGCGCAAACCTGCCCGAGGTTGTCACTCCGGAGTTCGTCCGTGATGAAGTCGCCGCCGGCCGCGCCATCATCCCCTCCAACATCAACCACCCCGAGTCCGAACCGATGATCATCGGCCGCAACTTCCTGGTGAAGATCAACGCCAACATCGGCAACTCCGCCGTCACCTCCAGCATCGAGGAAGAGGTCGAGAAGATGACCTGGGCCACCCGTTGGGGCGGCGACACCATCATGGACCTCTCCACCGGCCGCAACATCCACGAGACCCGTGAGTGGATCATCCGCAACAGCCCGGTGCCCGTGGGCAGCGTCCCCATCTATCAGGCCCTGGAGAAGGTCGACGGCAAGGCCGAGGACCTCACCTGGGAAATCTTCCGCGACACCCTCATCGAGCAGGCCGAGCAGGGCGTGGACTACTTCACCATCCATGCCGGCGTTCGCCTCCAGTACGTCCCGCTGACCGCCGACCGGGTCACCGGCATCGTATCCCGGGGCGGCTCCATCATGGCCAAGTGGTGCCTCTCGCATCACCGCGAGAGTTTCCTGTACGAGCACTTCGCCGACATCTGCGAGATCATGAAGCAGTACGACGTCGCGTTCTCCCTGGGCGATGGCCTGCGTCCCGGCTCCATCGCCGACGCCAACGACGAGGCCCAGTTCGGCGAGCTGGAGACCCTGGGCGAGCTGACCAAGATCGCCTGGGAGCACGACGTCCAGGTCATGATCGAAGGCCCGGGTCACGTCCCCATGCACCTCATCAAGGAGAACATGGACAAGCAGTTGCAGGACTGCTACGAGGCGCCCTTCTACACGCTGGGGCCGTTGGTCACCGACATCGCGCCGGGCTATGACCACTTTACCTCCGGCATCGGCGCCGCCATGATCGGCTGGTTCGGCACCGCCATGCTCTGCTACGTCACGCCCAAGGAGCACCTCGGCCTGCCCAACCGCGACGACGTCAAGGAAGGCATCATCACCTACAAGATCGCCGCCCACGCCGCCGACATCGCCAAGGGCCACCCGGCCGCCGCCATCCGCGACAACGCACTGTCCAAGGCCCGCTTCGAGTTTCGCTGGGAGGACCAGTTCAACCTGGGCCTCGATCCCGATACGGCCCGCGACTACCACGACGAGACCCTGCCCAAGGAGGCCCAGAAGGTCGCCCACTTCTGCTCCATGTGCGGACCGCACTTCTGCTCGATGAAGATCACCCAGGACGTGCGGGACTACGCGAAGAGCAAGGGCATGGGCGACACCGCCGCCGCGCTGCTCCTGGGCATGCAGGAGAAGTCCGAGGAGTTCAAGGCCTCCGGCAGCGAGGTCTACCTGGACGTCTGACGCGCGTCGTCAATCTGCCAAAACGTAGGGGCGAATAATCATTCGCCCCTACCTCTTTAACGGTGTCGCGGAGAGCCTTTACCTGAACACCGCCAGGCACTTGGTGGAGTTGAAGATGTACGTCTCGTACCAGTCGACGATCTCCGCCTTGTAGCCCAGTTCTTCCACCGCTCCCACCAGGCACGCCCAGTTGAGCAGTTCCTGCTGGCCGGCGTCTTCGATCTGCGCCGTTGAGATGCCCGCCCACGCCTGGTACTCGCCCGCCTTCATTTCCTCAAACCGTGCTCGGTCCGATTCGATGTCGGGGTAGAGCCACCAGTTCTTCTCCGTCAGGAAGGCGTGGGACCAGGACGACGACGCGATCAGGGCGACCCGATACGGCGATTCCTTCAGCGCCTGCGCCGCCGCCGCGCCGATCTGCATGCACCGCTTGGGCGAAGGGCCGGGCGGGTCCGGGTCCGGCGAACGTTGCTCGCTGCCGCCCTGGTTGCGGATCACCCGGCTGCCGTAGCAGTTCACCAGCATCGGCACCACCGGATAGTCGAACCCCGTGCGGTCGTAATCAAGGTACAGAATGGTGTTCAGGATGGCGTGGCCCAGCCCCGGCTCATGCAGCGGCTGGTACGCGTAGGACATGTCAACGCCCCGGTCGATCATGCCGGACACCAGCGCCCGCGCGCCATGCTTGTGTCCCTTGAACTTGAAGACCGTGTCCGCACCCTCGTCCCAGACGTTCCGGCGCGCCGATCCGTTGCCGTTGTCGAAGGGCTGGCAGTTGAACTCGTCGTAGGCCAGCACGCAGAAAGGCGGGATGATGTCCTCTTTGAAGTTCTCGTACTGGTCGTCGCCCCAGATCACCACGAAGTCGGGGTTGAACGCGTCCAGTTCCTTCCGAAGTTCGCGGAAGCCGGCCACCATGCGCTCCCGCAGTCGCACCGCCGACGCGTACCCCTCGTCCTCCCCGAATTCCACCCGCATGGGCTCCGGCCAGTTCAGCGGGTTCTTCATCTCGGCGGGTATCCGGTCATTGGTCCTCAGCGTCCGCTTCAGCGAAGACTCCCCGTCCTCGTCAGGCCGGATGAACGACGGCGAATGTGTCAGTCCCAGCCCCAGTATTTCAGCCATGATTGCCCTCCTTAACCTCGATATCGTCGTAGGGGCGATTAGTAATTCGCCCCCACACCCCCGGTCAGGATCGTTCTGCTACTTGAAAATCGCCAGGCATTTGTTGGAGTTGAAGACGTACGTCTCCACGTAGTCCAGGATTTCCGGCTTGTAGTCCAGCGTGTCCATGGCGCCGGCCAGGCACATCCAGTTCAGCATCTCCTGCTGGCCGGCGTCCTCAACCTGGTCGGTGGAGATGCGCGCCCAGGCCTGGTAGTCGCCGGCTTTCAGCTCCTCAAACCGTGCCCGGTCCGACTCGATGTCGGGCCACAGCCAGTGGTTCTTCTCCACCAGGAACGCATGGGACCACGACGACGACGCGATCAGCGCCACCCGGTAGGGCGAGTCCTTCAGCGTCTCGGCGGCCGCCGCGCCAACCTGCAAACACCGCTTCGGCGAGGGTCCGGGCGGGTCCGGATCGGGCAGGTACTCCACGGCGCCGCCGCGGTTGCGGATCACCTTGCTGCCGTAGCAGTTCACCAGCATCGGAACCACGGGATAGTCAAACCCCTTCCGATCATAGTCCAGGTAGAGCAGCGTGTTCAGGATGGCGTGACCCAACCCCGACTCGTGCAGTCCCTGGTAGGCATAGGCCATGTCGACGCCGCGGTCGATCATTCCCGAGACCAGCGTGCGCGCGGCCTCTTTGTTCCCCTTGTACTTGAACACCTTGTCCTGGGGCTCGCCCCAGAAGTTCCGCTGGCGGTGCGCGAAGGGCTGGCACTCGAAGTCGTCATAGGCCAGAACGCAGAATGGAGGGATGATGTCCTCGCGGAAGTTCTCGTACTGGTCATCGCCCCAGATCACCACGAAGTCGGGATTGAAGGCGTCCAGCTCCTCGCGGATGCGCCGGAAGCCAGCCACCAGGCGAGCCCGGTGTTCCAGCGACGAGGCGTACCCTTCGTCCTCGCCGTACTCGATCCGCATCGGCTCGGGCCAACTGCTGGGGTTCTTCATCTCCTCCGGGATCCGCTGGTTCCCGCGCAGCGTCCTCTTGAGGGGGATCGCCTTGTCTTCATCGGGAGAAATCAGGGGTGGGTAATGCGTGAGGCCAAGCCCCAGGATCTCTGCCATTTGGTCACCTTCCTTAAATAACGCGGAGTTGGTGGTAATGATGGCGCCATTTTCTGTATCCCGCCGGGATGTGTCAACCGAGCGCGTGCGGCGTCCGAATTCCTTCGCGCCCAGTCCACGCTTCCCCGGGGTTGAACAGAGCGCGCGTTCAGCATCACGGGGACGTGCCAGGCAGCCGTCGTCCCTCACGCGCACCCAGTTTATTCAGAACCGTCATTGCGAGCGCAGCGTGGCAATCTGGCTAGGGCCGGGGCCGTCGCTATGCCAACGAGATTGCCGCGTCGCTTCGCTCCTGGCAATGACGGGTTTGCGGAAACTGGATCCGCGTGAGGCCGTCGCTCACCCGCCCATCCAACGTAGAATCGTCGGATGGTACAATCGGAAATCATCCATCGGGTTTGAAACTCAGGCGCCTCGCATCCACGCAACAAACTCTCCGCGTCGGTATCAAATCCTGTATCCAATTGAACATTAGAGAGGTAATCCTGTGCCCGACCAGAACTTCGACGTCATCATCATCGGCGGCGGCATGGCCGGCCTGACCGCCGGAATCTACGCCGCTCGCCAGGGCCTCAGCACCGCCGTCGTCGAGCAGATGATGGCAGGAGCGCAGATCATCAACCTGGAGCGCATTGAGAACTTCCCCGGGTTCCCCCAGGGCATCGCCGGCTACGAGCTCGGTCCGTCCACCCAGGAGCAGGCGATGAACGCCGGCGTCGAAATCCTGATGGATACCGTCGCCAGCGTTTCCTCTGACGGCGACTTCCTCCGCGTCGCCGGCGAGGGCGGGGGTTCCTATCTCGGCAAAGCGGTCATCATGGCCACCGGATCGACGCTGCGCACCCTGGGCATACCGGGCGAGGAGGAGTTCTTCGGCCGCGGCGTCTCCCACTGCGCCTCCTGCGACGGCCCGCTGTACATGGGACAAACCGTTGCCGTGGTCGGCGGCGGCGACTCGGCGGCCGACGAGGCCCTGACCCTGACCGAGTACACCGAGCGCGTTATCCTGTTCCACCGCGGCGACGGTCTCGATGCCCAGCAGGTACTCCAGGAACGCCTCGCTGCCAACCCGAAGATCGAGGTTCGTTACAACTCCGAGGTGGTGGAGGTCGTGGGCGAGGACACCGTCACCGGTGTGCGCGTCCGCAGCGCCGACGGCGAAAACGTCGAGCCCGTGGGCGGCCTCTTCGTTTACGTGGGCCTGGAACCCAACTCGTCCCCGGTTTCCGACCTGGTTCCGCTGGACAACGCCGGCCACATCCCGGTGGGTCTTTCCATGGACACGCCCCAACCGGGCCTGTTCGCCGCCGGCGACATCCGCCAGCAGTCCGCGGCCCAGTTGGTCGCCTCCGCCGGCGACGGCGCCACCGCCGCCATCGCCGCGCACCGCTACATTCGCTCCCGTGAGTGGTGAGGTTTCCCCATGCAGATCACCGACCACGTTTACAGCACCCACATCCAGGAAGACCCCAGCACCTTTGGGGCGATGCACCCCGGCGGCACCCAGATCTACTTCGTGGGCGACCCCTCGGCAAGCATGGTCATGATCGACTCTGGCGAGCCCTACCGATTCTGGACCCGGCAGATCATCGACTACTGGCGCGAACTGGGCAGTCCGCGCATCGACGCCATCCTGATCACCCACGGCCACGGCGACCACACCGGCGGCCTCGACCGTCTGCAGGAAGAATTCGACTGCCCGGTGCGGTGCCATCCTAAGCTCGCGCCGCGCCTGCAGCATTCCCTGGGCGGCGATTCGGTCCATGCCCTGCGGGCCAACGAGACCATAGCCACCGGCGGCGGCGTCACCCTGCGACCCCTGTTCACGCCGGGCCACGAGGACGACCATGTCTGCTACTTCCTGCGCCCCGACCGGGTTCTGTTCAGCGGAGACAACCTGCTGGGCAACTCCTCGTCCAGCGTGCGCAACCTGAAGGAGTACATGACCTCCCTGGAACGCATGGCCCGCACCCGGCCGTTGGTGGTGTGCCCCGGCCACGGCAACACCATCATCCGGGGTCAGCAGCGCATCCAGCAGCAGATCGCCCACCGCCTCAGCCGGGAGGACCAGGTGCTGGCCGCGCTGGACTCCGGCGCAACCACCGTGGATGAAATCGTCACCGCCGTGTACCCGCGCAACCTGCGCAGATCCCTGCGCGCCGCCGCGGGACGCAACGTGCGTACCCACCTGGAGAAACTGCGCCAGGAAAACCGCGTCATCGAGCGCGAAGCCACCTACGTCCTGCCGGATTAGGCGGCCTCCCGGATCCGCCGTCCCGTCGGGTTAGGCAGTTCCCCCGATCAGCCGTCCTGCCAGATTAGAAGTCGCGGGAGCGTCCCTCCACTATGATTTACCGGGCAACCGGCGCTGCCGGGGCGATAGGTTGCGGACTGGCGATTTTGTGCCTGGGCCTGTTCCTGCTCACGCCGGTGGCGGTTCTCTTGTTAAAAGGGGTAGGGTGGACCCTCATGGCCGTGGGCGTCCTGCTGGCAGCGGTCGGAGCATGGGCCTGGTGGAAGCGCCGATAGCGGCGATTCCGGGAACTACGGCAGCCCGCGACGCATTCCGGGGAGCGTGTCGGATTGGTGTATACGCCTCGCCGCAAATCGCCGTCGAAACCCTGCTCTGCGCCGCTATTCGCCATCGCACACGATTTCCAGTGGGAACTTGACGCTGGTTGTTGACAAAGGGGTAACTAGGGTATAAATTGCCCCAAATGCCGCCGCAATCCTGCGGCCAAGCCAACCAGCGAGGAGGCTAATATGCTTAACATTGGGCACGAGGTAGTCCGTCCCGGAAGGCACTGGGGGGACGCTGATGTCACCATTCCGGTTCCGGAAGAACTGGAAACCACCCCTGGTATCCCCATGACCGGCCGTGAAATTGACTGGTACGCCCGCGAATATCCGCTGGAAACCATGAACATCACCGAGCGGGCTTCCCGCGACTGGTCCAACACCCTGCGCGACCTCCACGCCGAGATGCGTGAGATCCGCAAAGAGCACGACAAGCTCAACAGCAACCTCATCATGGCCGCCCGCTCCACCATGGAAATGGACGCCACTGCTGAGGCCTCCGGCGACGACATCTCGCAGCTGGTTAAGGACAAGGCCCGCCAGCTCGGTTACCTCGAAGTCGGTATCACCTCCTACGACCCGCGCTACGACTACAAGAGCAAGCGCGGCTTCACCGTTCTGCCCCACGCCATTTGCTTGGCCTATGAGCAGGACTTCGAGCCCACGCAGACCATCCCCAGCGTTGACGCCGAGATCGTGCACTCCAGCACCTATCGGACGCAGGCTGCGGCCGGCCTCGAGCTCGGTAACTTCATCCGCTCCCTGGGCTACAAGGCCCACGTCATCCACTCCAGCGACGCCACCGGCCCGGTGATCCCCATGTTCGTGGCCGCCGGCCTCGGCCAGCTGGGTGCCTGCGGATACCTGCTGTCCCCGCACACCGGCAACCGCATGCGGCTGATGATGATCACCACCGACGCCAATGTCACCTACGACTCGCCCGTCGACTACGGCATCCATGCCTTCTGTCAGGTGTGTCAGGTCTGCGTGAACCGCTGCCCCGGCCGCGCGCTCATGCGTGACAAGATCTGGTGGCGCGGAATTGAGAAGAACAAGCTCTACTTCAAGCGCTGTCGCCCGGTCATGGCTCGCTACCTCGGCTGTGGCGTGTGCATGAAGGTTTGCCCCATCCAGAAGTATGGCCTCAAGAACACGATGGAGCACTATGCCGCCACCGGTCAGGTCCTCGGCAAGGGCACCCACGACCTCGAAGGTTACAACCTGGAAGGCAAGGGCTACTTCGGCCCCGGCGAACTCCCCGTCTTCGAGCGCGGCTTCTTCGAAATGCCGCACGGCAACTCCGACGAGTGGGCTTTCGAGTCCATGAAGGACGCCGCTCGTGACAACGACGGTGAGATCCCCGACGAGATGCTGGAGGACCTCAAGCTCCAGATCCAGCGCGCCATCCAGCTGCAGTCCGGCGACGTCCTGCAGATGATGGCCGAGGACCAGGACTACATCTAGTAGCCCAGTCCCACATCTCGCCATATCGGCAATCGGCCGGCGGGTATCGCACCCGCCGGCCTTTTTATGCCCTTCCTCGCAAGATAGATAGTCGGCGCAACACGCGCCTGTTCGTCAACCTTTCCAGTTGCCATGACCACCACTCTCCCTTCCCTCCTCATCTCCATCCCCGACGGCGTACTCGACCTCGGCTGGGGCCACCCGTCCGCGCACCTGCACCCGACAGAAGCCCTTCAAATCGCCAGCGAGCGAGTGCTCAGCCAACAGTCCGCCGTACCATTGCAGTACGGAGCCGTCCAGGGATTCGGACCATTACTCGAAGGGTTGGCCGACTTCCTGTCTTCCCAGGACGCCTATGGAAACCAGCCCGTGGACCCGACGTCGCTCTTCCTCACCGCCGGCGCCTCCCAGGGCATCGACCTGGCCACCACGGTCTTCGCTCAATCCGGCGACACCGTCTTTGTGGAAGAGCCGACCTACTACCTCATCGGCCGCATCTTCGTCGATCACGGTCTCAAGGTCGTGGGCATACCCACGGACAGCGATGGCCTCGACATCAACGCGTTGGAGTTGATGCTCCTGGATGGACACCGACCCCGTTTGCTCTACGTCATACCGGCGTATCAGAACCCCACCGGGGCCACGTTGTCGCCGGAGCGCCGCCACCGACTGATCCGCTTGGCCCAGCGTTATGGTTTCACCATCCTGGCCGACGAGGTCTACCAACTGCTTCACTACGGCCCGCCGCCGCCACCGCCCCTGGTCACCATGGACGACACCGATGACGGGTGCGTGGTTTCGTTGGGTTCCTTTTCCAAGATCCTGGCTCCGGGCCTGCGCCTGGGATGGGCCCACGCCTCTCCCGGCATCATCCAACGCTTCGTGGACTCCGGGGTCGCGGCCTCCGGCGGAGGCCTGAGCCACTTTGCGGCAGCCATGGCCCAGGCAACCCTGGACCTGGGCCTCTTGCAGGAAAACCTCGCGAACCTCCGGCGAATCTACGCCATGAGGCGCGACGCTGTTGCCCGAATCCTCTCCACCGACCTGGCCGGGCTGGTCAATTTCGATCAGCCGGAAGGCGGCTACTTTTTCTGGCTCAACCTTGCGGATGGAGTCGACGCCCACGAATTGCTGCCGGACGCCCAGAAGGCTGGCGTTTCATACCGCCCCGGCACTGCGTTTTCGTCCGTTGGCGGGCTTCGCGACAGCCTCCGGATCAGCTTCTCCCTTTATGACGTCGGCGACCTGGCCGAAGCGTTAACCCGGCTGGGTCAGGCGATCCGATCCGCCTGAGCCGGCATCCCCGGCCCGGATCCCGTTCCTCAATGGAGGCGGGTGGAAGAGGGTCCTCGGCAACCCGGTTCTACCCGGCGCTCGGGGCCCGGTCCGGCTGCCGCTAGCGATTCCGGACTGCCGGTATGCCCAACCTGCGTTCCGTGCCGTTGGCGATGCGCCGGATGTTGTCCCGGTGCTGCCAGATGATTACCGCGCCACCCACGCAGGCGTACAGCGTGTACAGTTGACTGTGTCCGGTCAGCAGCATGAGCGCCAGGCTCAGGACCGCCACGGTTAACGTGCCGACAATGCTCCCCAATGACAATATGCGGCTGGACAGGGTGATCACCAGGAACAGCGCCCCGCCAGCCAGGGCCACCCAGGGAGCCATCACCGACAGCGCGCCCAACCCCGGCAGGATGCCACGCCCTCCGCGGAACCGTAGGAAGATGGGCCAATTGTGCCCGCACAACGCCAGGAGCGCGGCCGCTACCTCTGCTTCGCCCACCCCGATGGCCATCTTCGCCAGGACCACGCACAGCACACCTTTGCCGGCGTCCAGCAGGAACACCACTGCCGCCGCTTTTCCGCCGGAAGTCCGCAGTATGTTCGACATGCCGGTCCGGCCGCTGCCGAAATCCCGGATGTCTTCCCCCATGGTCAGGTTTACGAATATATAGCCCCACGAGATCGAACCGATCAGATAGGCGACCACGCACACGGCGATATACGATAGCGGCTGGGGCTCCACTTGGCGGCCGAAGCCGGCCAGGGCCACGCCGGCCACCGCCAGAACGGGCAGGGCGACCAGCATCGCGATCGTGGCGTACGATGCCTGCCGTAACTGCGTCATGGACAACCGTCTACCTGGCGCGGTTGCGTATACCGGACTGGGAGGTTCTTTCCGCGCGCTCGGGCCGGAAAATCAGTCTCAAATGCGTTCGGTCAAAGCCGAACCGGGCGCGGATCTGATTTTCCAGATACCGCTGATACGAGAAGTGCAGCAACTTGGGATCATTGACCGAGAACACGAAGGTCGGCGGGTTCACGCCCACTTGCCTGACCCGACGAATCCGCAGGCGGTTGCGGATGTTGCCCCTCTGGGACGGCGGCGTGTGAGCGGAAACCGCGTCGGCCAACAGGTACTGCAGATCACGGAACGGTACCCGTTTCTGCCGCTCTTGCCATAGCGAAAGGGAGGTGTCCAGCAGGTCGTCAATCCCTTCACCCGTGAGCGCCGACGTGAAGCACACCGGCACGTACGGCATGAAATGCAGCCGCTCCTGGATGCGGTGCAGGCACCGTTCCATGCGGAAGCGGTTGGGGTTCACCAGGTCCCACTTGTTCACCACCACGATCAGGCCGCGATTGGTGTCCCACGCCAAACCGGCGATGTGCGCGTCCTGCGCCGTCGCCAACTCGGTTGCATCGGTGATCAACAGCGTGATGTCGCTGCGATGCACCGCGTTCACCGCACGGAGCACACTGTATCTCTCGATCCCGCGCTGCACCTGACCCGGCCGGCGCATTCCGGCGGTGTCCACCAGCGTGATCTCATGCTCCTTATACGATATGGTCGTGTCCAGCGCGTCTCGTGTGGTGCCGGCTACCGGACTGACGATGCTGCGCTCCTCGCCGATGATGGCGTTGGTGAGCATCGACTTGCCCACGTTGGTGCGGCCAACAATCGACAGGCTCAGCTCGGTGGGTGGGGTCCATCCTTCTTCCGCCACCGTATCTTCTGCCGCTTCGTCGTCCCACCAGTCATCGTCGACCGCAAGCCCTCCTTCCGGGCCATCCTCCCAGATATCGGCGAACTCGGGCTTTGGCAACAGCTCAACAACCCGCTCCAATAAATCGTACACGCCGTAATTGTGATACGCGGAAATGAACGCCGTTTCGTTTAGGCCCAAGCCATAAAACTCCGCTGCCGCAAGTTCCCGGTTGTCGTTGTCCACCTTGTTGACAGCCAGCAGTATCGGCTTGTCGGTACGTCGCAGGCGCTGCGCCACGGCCTCGTCTGTCGCCGTAACACCCTCGACCGCGTCGGTCAGGAACACGATCACGTCGGCGGCGCCCATCGCCATATCGGCCTGCTGCTGGACCCGTTGCGGAATGTGCCCATCCGGGTCGTCTTCCAGCCCTCCGGTGTCGATCAGCAGGAACGGTCGCCCTTTCCAGGTCGCCCGGGCGATCAGGCGGTCGCGGGTTGTCCCGGCGACCTCTGACACGATGGCGTGCCGCCGCGAAAGGATCCGGTTGAACAGCGAAGACTTGCCCACGTTGGGGCGGCCAATAATGGCCACCATCGGGTCTACGGTAGAGGTCGGAGCGCGTGGCGCCGGCGTTTCCTCCACCTCCTCGCTGTCAACTGGCATTTCGTCGGGGTGGCCTATGCTTCCCACCATCAGGTCATCGGCGGTGGTCGGAGCGCCTGGCGCCGGCGTTTCCTCCACCTCCTCGCTGTCAACTGGCATTTCGTCGGGGTGGCCTATGCTTCCCACCATCAGGTCATCGGCGGTGGTCGGAGCGCCTGGCGCCGGCGTTTCCGGGAGGATTGGATCGGTGTTTTCGTCGAGAGTGGTCATAAATATTCCGTTGGTTCTGCGTGTCAGGCTGCCGGCTATTCGTTGACCGAGCCGTGTTTCAACGAGAATCCCACGGCAGAGGCGTCACCAAGTTGCAAGCTTTCATTGCCCGTGAGCGATCGCAGCCGTCGCAATTGGGCGTTGCTGGCAATCGTGAACGGGCGCGGCGGGGCCTCCGGCATAGATTCCAGGATGGGCATTACGTCCTCAACCTTGTCCAGCATCTCGGCCAATTCTTCAGGGTGGCGGTGGTTCTCGTAAAAATTCTCGTGGCCAACACGGTACGCCTCCGAAATGGCATCCTGCAGGTCAACGTTCGGGCTTTCAGCCAGTATCTGAAGCCCGACGTAGTGAATGTCCCGGTGGCTCTGATGTCGCCAGCCCCGCTGCTCCGCGATGGCCTTCAGCGGCTGCACCACGGCGCCCCAAGCCTTTTCGCCGGCTTGCAGCCGGTGTCCTTTTTCCAGTTCTTCGCGGGCATGGATGATAAACCGACGGCTGATCTGGCGACGGTCATCCAGGCTTTGTTCGCCCGGTTCGGGCAAATCAGGAACGGCAAGCATATCGGCCTCTAGTTTTGCCTCGTTATCGAATCGACTGCTGGCGGGAATGTTCCGCTGATCCATGGCAGCGAGTTGTCACCCCAACAGAAATTCCAGAACCGCCTTCTGCGCGTGCAATCGGTTGTGCGCCTGCTGGTAGGCGACCGACTGCGGGTGCTCCAGCATCCCGGGGGGCACTTCTTCGCCGTAATGCGCCGGCATGTCGTGCATGAAACACGCCCCTGCCGCCGCCTGGGCCATCAGCGCGCCGTCCACGGTATAGCCCTGGAAAGCCTTGAGCCGTTGCTCGGACTCCGCCTCGTCCCCCATGCTGGTCCAGACGTCGGTGTATACCACGTTGGCGTCAACCACCGCGTCGGCGGGACGCACCAGCGGATGCACCGTGGGGCGAGGTCCGCCATCCCCACGCGCTCCCCGCTCACTGGCCTCGTCGAATAACTGCTCCTCCAGTTGATAGCCGTGCGGCGCCGCGATGGCAAAGTTCATGCCCACCGCCGTGGCGCCCAGGCACAGGCTGCGCGCCACGTTGTTTCCGTCGCCGATGTAGGCCAGGTTCAATCCGTCAGTCTTGCCGTGGGTTTCCGCGATGGTCAGCAGATCGGCCATGGTCTGACACGGATGCTCCAGGTCGGAAAGCGCGTTTATCACCGGCACGTCGCCGTATTCCGCCAGTCCAACCAGCGAGTCGTGCGAATTGACCCGGGCCACGATGCAATCGACGTACCCGCTCAACACGCGTGCCACGTCCGACACCGGTTCGCGTCGCCCCAGGCCGACCTCGTCCTGCCCCATGTACAGGCTGAACCCGCCCAGCTCCGCGATTCCAATCTGAAAACTGACTCGCGTCCGCAGCGAGGGCTTTTCGAACAGCAGCGCCACCCGTTTGCCGGCCAGAGGCTTGGCGCTTCCCGGGGGAGCCGATTTCAACTCCTGGGCTCGGTCGATCAGCCGGCGCGTCTCGTCAGGCGATATGTCAGTTATGGAAAGGAAATCCCGCTTGCGGCTCATCTTGTGGGTCCCATGCAACCTGGCCCAGGGGCCAGGTTCTGCGCTGTCATTGACGATGCATCCGGGACCGCGGCCCCGCACAGCGCGGCCAGATTTGCCGCCCCGTTGATGAACATCGGCGATATGATAGCATACGGCCCGCCAACATCGAGAGCGGAAGACGCGTCACAGGAGTAACGATGACTGAACAAACCGGCATCCGGGAAACAGAACTGTCGCCGGGCTTGATCGGCCGGCGGGAAGTGTTGGTGTGCGAGCACAACGTCGCGCCTCACGTATCCAAGCTCAGCACGCCGTCCATGATCCGGGCCATGGAGCAGGCCTCGCAGCGGGCCATCCTGGATCACCTCCCTCCGGAACAATCCACCGTGGGGTTCGAGGTAAACATCCGCCACGTGGCCGGAGCGGATATCGGAGCCACCGTGGTGGCCGTGGCCGAATTGGAACGTGTCGACGGCCGCTGGCTCTATTTCAAGGTGGAAGCCTTGGACGGTGACCGCACCATCGGCGTCGGCACCCACCGCCGGGCCATCATCACTCTGCCGCCCGAAGCCACCAACCGCGGAGGCGGCAACGACAGCCACACCCACGAGCTGTAACCGTCTGCTCCGGTCCCCAACGCCAGAGGGGCGGGGTTTGTACCCGCCCCTCTCATTTTCGTACCGACAAAAAGAACCGGCGCTGGGTTGACCCAGCGCCGGTCATTTCGAAAAGGCGTCTAACCTTTTACCGGATCGACCGCACGGTTACAGGTTGAACTGCGGGTCCAGGTAAGAATCGTCCTTTTCGTAGACCTGAAGGCGCGATCGCAGGGTGTCGCACACCAGCAACCGGTTGTTCGCCCGGTCGAAGTTGACGCCCATGGGCATCCGGAAGGTGCGCTGCTGCTGCTCCAGGTCAGGAACCCGGCGCCGGGCCTTCACCATGTCGGGGTTGGCGTTCAGGGACAGGTCGCCCCATTCCGAAACCTCGGTGGCATCCCCTTCCAGGTAGGCCAAAGGACGGGCGTCCGCATCGTAGATCACGACGCGCTCGTTCATCCAGTCCGCCACGTAGACATCGCCGTCGTTGTCGATGGTGACGTCCAGCGGGTGGTTCAACTCGCCGGAGCGGGTGCCCTGGCTGCCGAAGGTGCGCAGGTGGGTCCCACCCGCGGTGTACTTCTGCACCCGGTGGTTGCCCCAGTCAGCGATGTAAAGGTCGCCGGCGTCGTCGATGGCGATGCCAGAGGGCATCTCCAGGTCCTCGGCGCCGTTGCCCTTGGTGCCGAAGCCTCCCAGGTACTCGCCGTCCTTGCTGAACTTCTGGACGCGGCTGCTCTTGGCCGAGACCACCCAGAGGTTGTCGTCGGCGTCGAAAACCAGTCCGGCGGCGCCGCTGAGCTGGCCTTCGCCATCCCCGGCCTCGCCCCAGTGCTTCATCAGGTTTCCGTCGGCGTCGAACACGGCAACCATGTTCTTCCACTCGTCGGAAGCGTAAACGTTACCGGCGGAGTCGAGAGCGATCCCAGTGATCCACTCGAACAGGCCCCTCGAGCTGGCCTGGTAGGCGATGCCTTCGCGGCCGAACTCGCCCAGGAACTCCTCGCCGCCCTTGCCCTCAGTGCTGCCGATGGTGCACTTGGTGATCCGGGCGCTGGGGTTCTGCTCACCGCCGCGGTTGGCGACGTACATGGTGCCGTCATCAAGGGTGGCTACGCCAACAGGCTGGCTGAAGCCCATGCCCACCTGACCCTGACGGCCAACGTTCTTGACGTACAGCCATGCCCGACCGCTTGCTACGGTATTCTGAGGCATAGTTTTTCCTCCAGTTGAATTGCGTTGGGCCGACCGCGGCGCAGCTTGGTAGCCGCGCCGCCGCCATTTTCTGGGCCAACCGGTTTACTTCTTGATGATGTCCATCTTCGGGAAGGTCCCGTTGACGATGGGGTTGGCGTCCATGTGGAGCCAGTCCTCAACGATGGTGCTGTACGCGCCGCGGAAGTCGTAGTTGGGAACCAGGTCGCCCTGTTCCAGGTCCTCGTTCTTCCGGGACGGGTACTCGCCGTAGAAGCCACCCTGGATCGGATCGCCAATGAGGAAGGCAGCGCCGGCTGCGCCGTGATCGGTGCCGGAGCCGTTGTCGCGGACGCGGCGGCCGAACTCGGAGAACATGTACATGACGATGTTCTCGCCGGTGTTGTGCTCCTTCATGTCCTGGAAGAAGGCGCTGACGCCCTCAGAGATTTCCTTCCACAGCTGCGGGTGGGCAGCAGCCTCACCAGCGTGGGTGTCGAAGCTGGCGTGCTGGGTGTAGAAAATCTTGGTGCCCAGATCGGCCATGTACACCTGGGCGATGTCGCGCAGGTGGCTGGCGATGGGACTGTTGGGGTACTCAACGTTGCTGGAGTACTGCTCCGGCGCAACCTTCACGATATCGGCGCCAATCATGGCGTCGGTGCCGGTGGAGCGCAGGTAATCGTTCACGAAGCTGCCGCCCACGGTGGGGGAGTACATCTTCGAGAAGAGATCCAGCGCCTTGGCACGCTGGTCGGCGTTTTCGATGCCGGTCAACAGGCCGTAGGTCTCCAGATCGGCGATGGCCGCGACGGGGACGCCAGGGACGGCCAGCGCACGGGGCAGGCCGTGGCCAAAGTTGATGGCCGTCAGCACGTTCTCTTTGTTCGGGTCCATCTCGCGAGCGACACGGCCGGCCCAGCCTTCGGTGCCAACCTTGTCCGGCTCACAGGTGTGCCAGATGTCCATGCTGCGGAAGTGGGAGCGGGGGCTGTCGGCGTAGCCGATGCCGTGGATCACCGCAACCTTGCCCGCGTCAAACATTTCCTTGAGAGGGCCCATGGTGGGCGCGAAACCCAACTCGTCGTTGACGGAGATGATGCTGTCGCGTTCGTAGCGAACCGCCGGGCGGTTGTCATAGTACGACGAATCGTTGTAGGGGATCACCGTGTTGAAATAGTCGTTGCCGCCGGTGAGCTGCAAGACCACGATGACCGGGTCTTTCTTTGTGGAGGTCATTGCCTATGCTCCTTGTTGTTGTGGGCGAGACAGTCGGATCGATATGATCGCCGGGCCGGAGGCGGCCCGGCGAGTTTTCGATTAGCCGAACTGGTACTCAGTGGTGGCGCTGATGAGCGACATCGTCTCGCCGATCCGGGTGGCGGTGCCAGAGCGGTCGTCCCAGTTGACGTTGCCGCCGGCGCGGACGTGCTCGGCCAGCTGGCCGCGGGTCTCTTCGCTCAGCTCGACGAAGCCCATGTAATCGGTGCAGGCGTTCAGCAGATGGTCAGGCGTTTCCACGCCTTCTTCCTGCATCCGGTCAATAATGTCCCGCATTCCGGGCAGTTCCGAGTTCGAGACCCGGTCGGCCACGAAGTTGATGCGAGCCAGCAGGGCGCCGGAGTTGATCCATTCGAGACCGGTGTGCCAGCCTTCGACCGACGGCGGGTCCAGGATGGACTGGCCCATGTAGGTGGGTTCCTTGCCGATGTTGAGAACGCCGGGATCGGGGTTCTCGAAGAGGCCCACCATCCGCAGCGTGCCGGCGACCACCTCGGTCGGGCTCTTGATCTTCTGGAACCGGGCGTCCTTGAACCACTGCGAGTTGAACATGTGGCGGAGCACGGGCTTCATCTCGAAGCCGGAGTCCTCGAACACCTGGCACATCTCGTCCAGGGCGTCCTCGTCGCGGGCCGGCTCAATGGTCCAGGCCGGAACCTGCGGCTCGTCGGCGACGAAGAAGTTGTAGAGGTGGCGACAGATGAAGCGGGAGGTCGCCGGCTCACCGAGGATGATGTCGATGATGTCCTCACCGTTGAAGTTGCCGGTCTGACCCAGGAAGGTCTTTTCGCCGTAGTCGTGGTCCTCGTCGCGGTAGGCGAACTTCCAGGGATAGCGGCCGTACGGAGCGCGCGGCAGCTTGGCCTGGATGGTCCAGCCAGTGAAGGCCCGCGAACACTCGCGAACGTCGACTTCGGTGTAGTTGGAAACGCCCAAGGAGAACAGCTCGAGGAGCTCGCGGCCCCAGTTCTCGTTGACGGCGTCCCGGTGGTTTTCGTTGTTGTCCAGCCAGAAAATCATGGCGGGGTTCTTGGACAGTTCAATCAGAATGTCCCGATAGTTGCCCATGCCATATTCCCGGAGCATGTCGATCTGCTCGAGCAGCTGGTCGCAGTTGTCAACCTTGGAGTTGCCGGTCGCGAAAACGTGGTGCCAGAACAGCGTAATCTTCTCTTCGAGGGGCTTGTTGCTGGATACCATGTTGTACATCCAGTTCGCCTGGCCCGAGAAGGGAACGCCGCCGGGGAGCAAGAAGCTGGGGTGGTACCGCAGCAGCAGCGCCATCTTCCCGCCTTCGCGGTCCGTGGGCGGATCGATCAGCTCTTCCACAGTGGCTTCGTAACCCTGCGCAACGCATCGCTCCAGCTCTGCGCGGTTGGCGCCAAAGCCGGCGCGCCGCATCAGGTGGGCCATCAATGCCAGGTCATCCTTGTGTGACATCCTGTGCCTCCTTTCCTGTGATTTGATGCCGTTTTTGCCGGGATTCCATGCGCCGTTCCCGGCCTTACGACGGTTGGCGGTAGTTTAATTTAGTTGTTACACGCTGTCAATAAAAATCGGCGTCTGGATCAAAATTGATAATCATTATAATCTGGTAACCAACCCGCGACTGGGATGCCACCCGGGACGGGTTGGCATCCCAGCCCACGGCTCAGTTCGACGTGGTCGGCGTCGCCGTGCAGGTGACCAGGCCGAGCTCGTCCAGGTCATTGTCCGCGATGTCTTCCAGTCCGATCGGTATGCAGTCGGTCAAGGAGTTCCCGCTGAGGAACAAAAGCACCAGCTTGGTCAGGTTGGCCAATTCGTCCGGGATCGCGCCGGTCAACTGGTTCCCATCCAGGTGCAGTTGCTCCAGTTCGGCCAGGTTGCCCAGCTCGGCAGGTATGGAGCCACTGAACTGGTTGTTGTCCAGGCGCAGTTGCTCTAGTTCGGACAGGCCGCCCAGCTCAGTGGGTATCGTACCGCTCAACTCGTTGCGGTTCACGCTCAGATAAGTCAGCTCTTCCAGGTTGCCGAATGTCGACGGGAGCGCTCCGCTGAGATCATTTGCGTCCAGGATCAGAACTTCCAGGTTGGCGAGGTTGCCCAGTTCCGACGGTATGGCGCCACTCAACTCGTTCCTGTGGAGCTGCAGGCCTTCCAGTTCAGACAGGCTGCCCAACTCGGCCGGTATCGCCCCGGTCAGTCGGTTTCCGTACAGGCGCAGAATCTTCAGATCGGTCAGGTTGCCCAACTGCGTCGGTATCCCACCCGTCAGCTTGTTGTCCTGGAGGTACAAATATTCCAGTTTGGCGAAACTGCCATACGCGGGGGGTATGTTGCCGGTCAACTGGTTGCCGCTCAGTGACAACAACTTGAGATTAGACAGGTTGTTCAGCTCAGCCGGTATCGCACCGCTGAGTTCGTTGTTGGGCAACCACAGGAATTTCAAACTGGTCAGATTGCCTATTTCGGGTGGTATCGCCCCGGTCAACTCGTTGTCATCAAGGTCCAGGTTCCTGAGGTTGACCAGGTTGCCCAACCCGGACGGGATCACGCCGGTCAGTTCGTTCGCCCACAGGACAAGACTGGTCAGGTTAGTCATGGTACCCAATTCAGGGGGTATATCACCTCTCAGCATGTTGTTGCTGACTGACAGCACTCGCAACTCTGTCAGTTGCGTCAACTCAACGGGTATTTGCCCTTCGAGTTCGTTGTAGTCCAGGTTCAGAGTGCTCAATTTGGTCAACGTGCCCAATTCCGGCGGTATCTCGCCGCTTAGTTCGTTGCCACGAAAATGGAGCACACGCAAGTCGCTGAGATTGGCCAACTCCGACGGAATCTCGCCGGTCAATTCGTTGCCGCCCAGGAACAATGAGCGCAATCTGGGCATATTCGCTAACGCGGCAGGAAGCTCTCCGGACAGGTCATTGCTTTGCAAAAAGAGCACCAGCACGCAACCGTCGTTGTCGGCGGACACGCCGAACCATTCATCCAGCGGAGCGGTATCGTCAAGCCAGTTGACGTCATTCCGCCAATTGGCACCGTCCGTCGCGTCGTACAACGCCGTCAGCGCGCCCCGGTCACCCGCACAAACCGCCGGGCCACCGCTCAAACGCAGGGGCGCGGACCAGGGCAGCCACTCCGGGGCGCCGTGACGACTGGCACTGGTGCCAACCCGAAACGCGTACAACTCCCCCGGCGTCAGGCGTGTGATTGTATAGGAGGTTTGCCCGCTATTGTCTACCGTCCGGTGAGTGATCGAGTCCCGCCAATTTCGGCCCGCTCCGGTGTCCGCGCGGTAATCCTCATATGATATCCAGGCGATGACGTAGAAATCTGTTTGATCCAACCCTTCCCAGGTAACAACCGCCTCGCCTTCATTGGGACCCTGTGCAACGCTGAATTTGCCGAGCACAGGGAAAGTCTGGGCCTCCAGCGATGACACGTTACCGATGCTCACGGCTAGCGCGATGGCCACTGCTAGTATTCCAACGACCTTGAGAGTTCTCGTCATCGTTCGCGCATTCCCCTATGTACTCTCTATCGGACGGCGGTGTTATGTGTCCGCGGAGTTAGGCGTCTATGGAGCCTACTTCGGCACTGCCCAGGCCGGCGGTGGCGCATGCGTCACCGAAGAATCGTCGTCTGCCGGTATCTGCGCGATCAGCCGGCCGTTCTCGGCCTTGACGTCGTGGTAAAACAACTGGGCCCGCGGCCCGTTCACGCACACGCCCTGCCCCTCCTCGAACCGCCACCCGTGGTCGGGACACAAAAAGCTCTTGTCCCATTTCACCACGCGTCCAAAAGCGTGCGGACACACCATCGACAGCAGCCGGTATTGCCCGTCCCGGGCCTTGGCCAGCCAATACTCGTCGCCATTTTCCAACCGCACTCGCGCCGGCAGTTCCTTGAAGTCACCAACTGCTCCCAGGTCCACCTGGCGCGCCGGGGCCATCTTGTTCTTGCCGATATCGGCAGGATCCGTGTACATGCGCCGGCGGCGGTGGTAGATGTTTTCGCTCATGGCCGTTCTCCTGTAGCGCGTCGCCCGATTGCCCGTAGACTCGCCGGCGACGGTTCGCGGTTGACGGGCGGTGGTCAGTCCGTGGGCAGCCCTCCGAAGGCTTCTTCCATGGTGATGATGGGGAAAATGTCGGTCCGGTTCCAGGTCGCCAGGCCCATGTCGATGACTGCGTCATCCACCGCGTGGGCGTCCGGCCCGTCCAGCACCAGCCACGTCTGGTGCGACGACTTGCCCACCCAGCCTCCGCGATATTCGCAACCGCGACTGGCCAGCGTCTCCGTCAACTCCGCCGACATCCGCAGGACCCGATCGCGTACGCCCAGGTCAACCCCCGGGCAGCGTTCCGGAGCGTGTTCCAGCGAGATCATGTACAGAGCCATAAGCTATTCCCCAATTGCCCGGGCGACTGCGTGGCCCAGGCTAGGTGACGGTTGCCAGATCCCTCAGAGAGGCCGGCCTGAAAATGCCCGGGCGCGTGAGCCCTTCGAACCGGTCGGGCCGCATCGCCTCGGCCAAACCCTCCAGGACATCGATCACGCGGGGACCGTGCCTACTGGGTATCTGCCCGTCGAACAGGTACACCCGACCTTCCCGGACCGCGTTCAGCGAATTCCACTCTTCCCGTTCCGCCAGCCGCGCCGTCTCCAGGATGGTCCGGTCCATGTTGAAGGCGCAGGGCATCACCATCACGTAGTCCGGCTGATACGCGATCACTTCATCCCATCCGACTTCCCGTGACTTGCCCCACTTCTCGGCCAGTCCCTCAGCGCCACCCGCCAGTTCCACCAGCTCGGGCGTCCACTGCCCGGTGTTGCGCAGCGGCTCAAGCCAGTCAATGCAGAACACCTTCGGCCGGCTCCCGTCCTCGGCTCGCTCCGCAACGTAGGCGGAACGCTCCTGCAACTCTGCAACCAGGCCCGAGGCGCTGCCCCCTGCTCCAGCCGCATCGCCGATGCGCTGAATGTTGCCGTATATGTCATCGAGGCTGGCCGGACGAATGCTCAAGATCTCAGGCTGGTAGTCCAGCGCTTTGCTGGCGGTTTCGAAGACTGATCCGGCCCCCACCGCGCACACTTCGCACAGTTCCTGCGTGAGAATCAGGTCGGGCTGCAGGCGGCGCAAGAGGTCCTCGTCGATGATGTACACGGGATTGCCCGACGCCCGCGCCTGCTGAATGATAGTGTCGATTTCCGCGCTGGAGAGGTGAGACTTGCTGCGGACGCTCCGGCTGACGATGGGCAGTCCTCGGGCCTCTGCCGGGTGGTCGCACATGTGAGATACGCCAACCAGGGAATCGCCGAGCCCCAGGGCGAACACAATCTCCGTGGCGCTGGGCAGCAAAGAAATGATGCGCATGGCGGGCATTGTAGGCCCACCGCACACGCTTGGCAAACACCATGGCTCATGCGTACCCAGTTTCGCCGGAACCCGTCATTGCGAGTGAAGCGCGGTAATCTCGTTGGGGCTAGGAACGCCAATACGGGAACGAGATCGCCACGTCGCTTCTCTCCTCGCGATGACAAAGTAGGTACGCGTGAGGCGCCATGGGGGTTGACAACGGACGTCCGACGGGCGGTATGGCACGGGTTCCGGAAAGCGGCCTCACGCTGGAATGGTATGATGAACACCACCACCGCGCCGGGTAATCACTGCCATGACAACCACACCTGAACCCATCGTCGCTCCTCCCACCGCGGGCGTTCGCGTGTCCGAGCCGGCCGGAACCGTTCGCCTGGACCTGTCCGCCCTGGGCGTCGACCACCGGGCGGCTGATTTCCCGGCGCGGTTCATCGAGTTCTGTGAGCAGAACAACCTTTACGAAATGGAAGTCAACGCTGCCGGAGACCTGCTGATACTGCCTATGACCGGATTTCGCGGTAACCAGGAAGAGAATTTTGTCAATTATTTCGTGACAGGCTGGCGGCTCTCCAACGGAGGAGCCTCGTCATCCCAGACCAGTCGTTTTCGTCTTCCCTCGGGAGAGTTGCGCGGACCGGACGCGGCGTGGATCACGCAGGAACGGTTGGATGCATTGACCGAAGATGAATGGAATCGTGTAGTGGAAGGTGCGCCCGATTTCGTGGTCGAAATCCGTTCCCGGACAGACGACCTGCTTCCGTTGCAAAATAAGATGGACCTGTGGTTGGCCGGTGGCGCGCGCTTAGGGTGGCTGATCGATTCGGCAAATCGTCGCGTATACATTTACCGTTTGGGCCAGCCAGAACCGGAAGTTCTCGAAGACCCCGAAACTCTGAGCGGCGAGGACGTGATGCTCGGCTTTTCCTTCCCGGTTCGGCAGTACATTTTCGACCTGCGCTGATACCATTGGCTTCGATGGCTGCTCGCGTCCTCAAAGGCAACGAAATCGCCGCCGACCTCCGCGCGGAGGTTGCGGCCGGCGTGGCCGATCTTGTTGCGGCCGGAGGACCCACGCCAGGTCTGGCCGCCATCCTCGTGGGCAATGACCCCGCTTCCGGCGTCTATGTACGGAACAAAGGCCGGGCATGCGAGGAAGCCGGCATATTCTCCGAAATATTCTACATGCCAGCGGACGTGTCCCAGGCCAACCTCCTGAGCCTGATCGACCAGTTGAACCAGGACACCAGGTTCCACGGCATCCTGGTCCAGCTCCCCCTACCCGACAGCATGGACGAACACACCGTCATCGAGCGCGTTGACCCCAGCAAGGATGTGGACGGCCTCCACCCCACCAGCCAGGGTCGAATGCTCCAGGGAGAGCCCGCCTTCCTGCCCTGCACTCCCTCTGGCGTGCAGCACATCCTGCTGCGTTCCGGATACGACCCCGCCGGCCAGCACGTCGTGATCGTTGGCCGCAGCAACATCGTTGGCAAACCCCTGGCGGCCCTGCTGATGCAGCGCAATGCCGGCGGCAACGCCACCGTCACCGTCTGCCACACGCGGACTCGTGACCTTCCCGAAATCACCCGGCAGGCCGACATCCTCGTCGCCGCCATGGGAGTTCCCGGAGCCATCGGCGCCGACATGGTGCGCGACGGCGCCGTCGTGATCGACGTCGGCATCAACCGGGTCGATGACGCCACCCGCCGCCGTGGCTACCGCCTGGTGGGCGACGTGGATTACGAGCCGGTCGCCGCGAAGGCCGAGGCCATCACTCCCGTGCCCGGCGGCATTGGCCCGATGACGATCGCCGTGCTCCTCAGCAACACGCTGGAGGCCGCCCGTCTCAGCTCGGATTGATTTATGGAGTCATGGCGAACCGGTGACTTCGATTACGTCCTGCCCGAGGAGCGCATCGCGCAGTCGCCGGTCGAGCCCAGGGATTCCTCACGTCTGCTGGTCCTGGACCGCAACCGGCCCGACGGCCAATTCGAGCACCGAACTTTTCGGGAGTTGACCGACTACCTGCGTCCCGGCGACCTCATGGTCTTCAACCGGAGCCGTGTGATACCGGCCCGTCTGTACGGCACGGAGACACGGTCCGGCGCACGCGTCGAAGTGTTGCTGGTCCGGCGCCAGGAACCGGGGAGCTGGCAGGCGCTGGGCAGGCCCGGCCGCCGGCTCCGGGTGGGCGCCCGCGTCACGGTCGAGGCCCACGACGGCT
The DNA here is from genome assembly GCA_002238825.1 of SAR202 cluster bacterium bin87. Taxonomy (GTDB): domain Bacteria; phylum Chloroflexota; class Dehalococcoidia; order Lucifugimonadales; family UBA3495; genus Bin87. Next base: position 493,889 of record MPNC01000002.1, read on the forward strand.
CCGGTTCGGCTCAGCTCGAGATCATCGAGGCCCGGGAAAACGGGTTGCGCCTGGTGCAAGTCAGCGACGATTCGGCGCTCGACGGCCTCGGTGAACTGCCGCTTCCTCCCTACATCAAGGAAACACCCGACGACCCCGACCGTTATCAGACCGTCTACGCCGACGCGCCCGGTAGCGTGGCCGCTCCCACCGCCGGGCTCCACTTCACCCAGCCGCTCCTCGACCTCATTCGCTCGCAAGGGGTGGACACCGCGTGGGTCACCCTGCACGTCGGCCTCGACACCTTCCGCCCGGTCCACGGCGAGAACATCGCCGAGCACAAGATCCACACGGAATGGTTCGAGCTGCCCGACGACACGGCGGCGGCCATCAATGACACTCGGCGGCGCGGCAACCGCATCATCGCCGTGGGAACCACCACCGTCCGCACCCTGGAGCACGTCGCGCGGGATGCCCATGCCAACAGAGCTCCAGAGATTCACGCCACCGCCGGCGACGCCGACCTGTTCATCCTGCCCGGCCACCAATTCCGGCTGGTGGACGCCATGGTCACCAACTTCCACCTGCCCCGTTCAACCCTGCTGATGCTGGTGTCCGCTTTTGCGGGCCGCGAGCGCATCCTGGCGGCATACGAAGAAGCAGTCCGCCGCGAGTACCGCTTCTATTCTTTCGGCGACGCCATGCTGCTGCTCTAGCGACGCCGAGAACCCCGTCCGGGAAAATTCGGCAATCCCCGGTTACATGACCCCTATTGCCGGGGGCGGTCTAGTCTGCGCGGTCGTGCCCCAAAAGGGCCGCGACTATCTCCGGTGCCACCGCGTCCACCCGCGACTCAATCGCCGCCGTGTCCAAGGCTGCCACCGGATGCTGCAGGTACACCGACCCGCCGTAGTCGGGCCGACCCAGCGAAAGGATGTGCTGCTCGGCGGCCGACCGGAACGCCTTGGTGTGCACCACCACCGTGCGCACTCCCCGGTCTTCCAGTTCCACTGCATCGCGCAAACTGCGCGCCACGCAACTTCCTCAATCCCCCACCGCAGTCACGACGAAATCGCACTCCGCTAGTTCGTCAATGATCTCGGGCGCGGCGGGAGCCGAAAACACCCACTTGGAACGCACCAGGGAGTCGGTCATCCCGTAACCGTCCGACAGCTTGGAGCGGATCGCCTCCAGGATCACGTCGGCGTTGCCCTTGCGGTTGTCCAGGAATCCTCCCTTCAAACCTTCCAGCGTCTCCAGCGGAGCCGCGGGCCGGCGCTCCGGTTCTTCCTGCCTGTCGGTCGGATCAACCAACCCCAGTGCGGCAATTCGGGCCGACAAATCAGTATTGCCTATCATCCTTTCCATCCTGTGCATCCATGCAAATTAGGCTATCGGAGCCGACGTGATCCGCGACCCCCAACCCGGGATGTACACCGAGTGCCTCCCGGCGCCACCCGCCACCATTATATGGATGTCCTCCGGTCGCCGCACCACCGGTACCATCGCCTCGTCGTCTTCCCGGTCGATCCAGCGCGGCCACAGGGTGTTGCGGTGGGCGTGCCGTCCGTGGATGCCACCCAGCTTCAGCACCGCCAGCGGCTGCCGGGCCAGTTCGTACAGGTACGACCGCGCGTCGTTCTTGCTCCAACCCGCCCCGGCGATTATGTTGGCGTGCTCCGGTCCCAGCACCAGCAGCACGTCGCCCATGACGTGGATGTTGTTGCAGCCCGGAATGGCCATGGACATCGCAAACGTGGTCAGGAGGTCCCGCGGATTGTCCGCCCCGTGGTTGTTCAGGTTGTGCGGCGCCTCCGCCGGATGCACCGTGACGACCGATTCGTCGGCCCGGTAGCCGCGTTCAACGTGGTAGGGCTCCCAGGGGTTCTCCCCCTCATTTTCGGCAATGCAGTAGGTGTACTTGCCGGGATGCCCGAAGGTGGCCCGGTCCTCGTCGCCGGGCAGCGCGCCGCCCAGGTTGGTCAACGCCAGTTTGACGGCCCGGCCAATCGTCGCGTTGGCGCGGTTCCCCTGCCCGAAACAGTTGCCGCCGCAGTTCATGCCCAATTCGACGGCGATGGGCCCGTTCACCACGACCAGCGGCGTGGCAATATGCGTGGAGCACTGCACCGACGCCAGGTTGAACCGGGGCAACAGCAACGCCTCAATCGCCGCGATGACCACCCGAAAGTGCTCCGGCAAACACCCGGCCATCACCGCGTTGGCGGCCAGCTTTTCGACGGTCGCCCGACCACCGCGCGGCGGCACCTCCCCCACCAACTCCAGCGCCGAACGCCCCGAAGCCTCCACAAACTCGCGCACCCGCTCCGCCGTAGGCGGCACCACGGGCAGCCCGTCGGTCCAACCGGCCTCATAGGCCAGGGACAGAGCTTCATGGTATTCGTCAATCGCTGCTAGCATCGTCGCGCGTTACCTCGCTAATTCTCGCAAGTGAGGGTCAAATACCCGCTTGAATGCCAAGAGGCGGTCAACCATCCAATCGTGCAATTCTTCAAGGGTAGACTCGTCATCGTCGATACTGCCATCCCTCGCAATACGTACATAGCATGCTCGACGGCCGTCGATCCGATCCCACTGAATTTCTTCCTGAAACTCGGATTGGAAATCGTGTTTGCGAGTGGCCAAACCGTCCAACAATTCTCTGTTCCATTCCTCGGTTCCTCGGGATATATCCATGTTTACGACTGCTTTTCCGTCCCTAGCGAAAGCAGCCGTGTACGCAATTCCAGATAGACCAGAGCTAAAGTTATACCAACTCTGCGCTTGTCCTTTCCTCGCATTAGTAAACTGGTGCTCGTCGCGCAACGCGTCAATCAATGATTGGAAAAATTCCCGGTAACGTTGGCCTCTTTCCGTGACCGCACCACCGTTAACATGGCGGCGTCCAGCGTTGGACGATTGCTTTTGCCAATCGTTGGGGAACGCGACCAACCTAAAATGCGGAGCGGGGCGGGATTCATCAATTTGCCAGGCCTCAATCACTACTCCAAAAAATTGAGTGTCCTCGTCAGTCCGCTGATTCAGCCAGTCCAACGCCTGACGATGTTCATCGCGAAACTCGCGCGTTAGCCATACAACCGCGTAAGCGTCATGCCCGGCGGCATAGGTCAGCAATTTGCCCAAGTGATCGTGGTCAGTACCTTCCAACTGGTTTTCAATTATTACCGGGCGATTACTGCCTAGATCGTGCGCCAACACATCCAGAGAAAAGGTGCCGACCGCAGCCTCGGCCGACCGCAATTCCAAATCCAAACCTAACGCGCCGCCCAGCAAGTCCAGATTATCCGCCAACCAAGGCGTAAAATCCTGTGCTTCGTGCGGCCAGACTTCCCGCAGGTCAACCCGCTCAATTGCTCCCAAATCCACCATCGCAACACTCACTCTATGCCGCCGGCATCCTTTCCTCAATGACAACCTCGCCGCCATCCCACCAGTCGACGGTGAGGCGACAGTAGGCTAGCAATTCGGCGCCGACCATGGGTTTGTTGTTCAACGCTTGAACCACCACGTCAACAGGTCGGCCATGCCAAAGCAGACCTGCATTGTATGCGGCGGTTGGGACAGTTTGGCCGTTAGCCAGGGTAGCGGGCCGTATCCCCATGTAGTCCAAACCGATGTCATTGATAATCGGTTCCGGTAGTGACATCCAACCCGTGTACCCAGTATCGACGACAACTTCCAGCGTTCGGAAAACGCGGCTAGCCCCGACAACGTGGACCATAATCCGTGCTTCCAAACCCGTGCCATCGTCATGGGCCGGCCTCACCTCGCCATTAATCATTGGCATCCTTCGTTTTCGAAGCCAGGTACTCCATGGTCTGCCGCGTGGACAGTTGAGCGAAACTGTACCGCCCTTTGCCTACCATCTCCGCCCAGGTGAGGGCCTCGGGCCGCCGCTCCGACAGTCGCTTGGTGAGGCCCAGGTCACTGCGTGGCCCCTTGTACTCACCGACCTCGTAGTCCCCGCTGTGAACATCGATAACCACCAGCTCGCCCCAGTGGTTCGCTTCCATTTCCTCCCGGATGCCTTCGTAGATTTTGCGCCCGAGGGTGGCAATTTCGGGACCGGTCAGTTCTTCGGCCATCGTTCCTCACCTCGCATGAGAAGGTCTTCCTGCTCAATCAACCGCTGGTCCACCGGGTCAACCACCAGCGCCAGGTCTTCCAAAGTTGTCGCGCCCATCAGGTACTGACCTTCAGGGCCGAACGCAACTCGCGCCACCGCGTTGCGACCCGGTACGGAAAACCGTGCCCACGCCGTTTGCAGTTCGACACGCCGCCCGTCGGCGACACGCGCGAACCTGGTTTCCACCGGTTCGATCCCCAATCCGTGCAATAGACTCGCCGGCAGCACCGTGTTGGTGGCTCCCGTGTCGACCAACGCAGAAACGGTGGCGCCCTCTTCGGCGAAAAGGCTGCCTACCCATAAATCCACGTTAAACGTTCCCATGCCACTTCCCCCTGTCGTTCATGCGCAGAGTGCTCGAAAATGCGAATCAATAAACCTTGTACTCTTCCAGCACCGCCGCATCCAGGTGCAGCCCCATCCCCGGCTCCGTCGGCGCGATGATCTCCCCGTTGTCCCACTCCGGGAGCACGCTGTTGAGCTGGTAGTACACCGGGTCCCGCTCCTCCTCGAACACCTCGACGAACAGGCCGTGGGCGTGGGCAGGCAGCAGTTGCACCGCCAGTTGCGGCTCTTCGTGATGGGCCATCTTGATGCCGCGCATCTGCGCCGCGCCGGCCACCCGACGCCATTCCGAGATGCCGCCGCAGATGGCCGCGTCTATGTTCAGGATGTCCACCGCCTCGGTGTCCATGAGCCGCTGCCCGCCCCACGAGCTGCTCTCGCCCTGGCCGGCGGCCACTGGGATGCCGGTGCGCAGCCGAACCTGGCGCATGTCGTTGTCCGCGTTCTGCCAGCGGCACGGTTCTTCCAGCCAGGCCAGCCCCATCTCCTTCGCCGGCCCGGCGAACTCCAGCGCCTCCTCCAGCGTCCACGCCTGGTTCGAATCGCACACGATGATGAAGTCGTCGCCCAGCGTGTCCCGAATCGCCCGCACTCGCAGCAGGTCGTCCGCGACCGCGACGCCGCCCGTCTTCAGCTTCACGCCGCCGATGCCCCGCTCCCGCTGGTGCAGCAGGTCCTCGACCATGTACGCCGTGTCGCGCCCCTGCACGTAGTACGCGAACCGCACCACCGGAGCCCGGTCGGCGTAGCCGCCCAGCAACGCCCGCACCGGAACCCCCAGCGCCTTGCCGGTGATGTCCCACAGCGCCACGTCGATTGCGGCGATGGCCCGCATCGCAATCGCCTTGTTGCCGATGTGCGGCGTCAGCGCGAACATCTTCTGCCAGCATCGTTCGATGGCCATGGGGTCCTCGCCCTTCACGGCCTCCGCCATCGGCCCCACCACCAGGTCCTTCAGCAACTCATAGCCTGTCCGCTCGTCGCCCGAGTAGATCTCGCTGACCAGGCCCTCATCGGTGTGGACCCGAACGACGATGGTGCATCGCGACTCGATCTGGTACACGCTGCCGCTGAACCGCGTGCTCAGTGGGATCCGAACTATGTCCGCCTCTACGTTGGTGATACGCATAAACGCGCCGCCTCCAGTCCAATCAAAAACTGCGACCAATTATACCCGCCGCCATTCCGCCACGCGGTTCGAGCCCGTTGCATCTGCAACCATCAGGCGCCGCACGACCCGCTCGTTCCTTGACCCGTATCGCGGCCCGCCATACAATCCTGCTGGCCGCCGGCCGGGCGTTGGTTCAATTTCCACGCTGGCTATAGCGGAATATCCCGAGAAACGTTGGTGACTGGAAGATGCCCGTTAGAGTCGGCCGCGTGCCGTATCTGGAAGCCGAACCCTTTTACTTCGACATGGCGCGCCGCGGGTTCGAACTGCGCGAAACCACCCCTCGCCAACTGGGCGATGCCCTGGACGCCGGCGACCTCGACGCCGGCCCGGCCCATCTCTCCGACGTGTTCCGCCTCGAAGACCGCTTCGAGCCCGTCGGCGGGTTCTGCTTCTCCACCCTGAGCCGCGCCGTCAGCGTCTGTCTCTATTCGCAATACCCGATGGAAGAGTTGGGCGGCGTGACCATCGGCGTGTCCGACGAGGACGTCACTGCCGCCAAACTGCTCGAGGTCCTGCTGCGTCGTAAGTACAACCTGGAACCGGGGGAGTTTGTCGCCCGGCCCGGGGACGTCGTTCGCCCTGACGAGACCTTCGACGCCTTCGTGCTCATCGGCAACCGCGCCCTCCGCCGTCGTCGCGGCGTTCGCGGCTTCGCCCACCGTTTCGATCTCGGATCGGAATGGACACAGTGGACCAACCTCCCCTTCGTTTTCAGCCAATGGGTGATGCGCAAGGACCTCGAAGACCGCGTAAAGGCCATCCTGGAAGACACCCTGTACGTCGGTCTCGAAGAGGGCGTCGACGGCCTCTATCACCTCAACGAGCCTCGCGACGAACTGCTCATGCTCCCCCGCGACGTCGTCGAATACGTCCAGGGCATCCGCTACTTCGTGGGCCGATCCGAACAGCAGGCCATCGCCCGCTTCCGCGAACTGCTCGAAGGTTTGCCCGGCTAGCCGACGGATCCACCAACCACCGCACACTGAGCACCGACCACCGGGCACATCGGTTTCCGACTCGTCCCATGGCGAAAGTCGTCGACCGCATACACGCGCAGACCGGCGGGCCCGCGTTCATCTGCGACTACTCGCCGCCCCGCTCCGGACGGCCCGAGGACGTGCCGGCCCCGCCGCAGTCGGCCGATTTTGTCTCCGCGGCGTACAACCCCGGCCGCGCGGTCCGCATGAACCCGGTGGCCGCCGCCGCAGTGCTGCGCGATCACCACGGCGCCGACCCGATCTTCACCCTGGCCACGCGCGACATGAACCGCCTGGCGCTGGAGTCCCTGCTGCTCGGAGCCCAGGCATTGGGATTGGAAAATGTCATCGTCGTGGCCGGCGACCCATTGGGTGCCCGGGACTCCGCGTCGCCTGTGTACGACTACCGACCTACCGAGCTGATTGCCTCCATAGCCAACCTGAACACGGGCTCAGACCATCGCGGCAGCAACCTGCGCGCGCCAACCGACTTCTGCATCGGCGCAACCGTCGACCTCGGCCGCGGCATCGAATCCGAAGCACGGCTGGCCTCCCGCAAGGTTGCAGCCGGCGCTCACTTCCTTATCACCCAGCCCGTGTTCGACCCGGCCGATGTCGGCCGCTTCGCCGACGAGTACGTCCGCGGGTCCGGCCAACCCCTGCCGGTCCCCGTATTCTATGGCGTTGGCCTGATGGAACCCAACGGTGTGTCCTTTGCCAACGTTCCGCGGTGGGTTACCGATGACCTGGCGGCCGGCCGTTCCGGAGTGGATATCGCATTGCAGGCTTGGGACTCGTTACGCAGCGCCGGCGCTGCCGATTGCTACCTGGTCCCGCCCATCCGGCGCAACGGCGCACGGGATTACGATGCCGCCAGCCGCTTCCTGAGGCAGGTTATAACCTGACCCTATCCGTCATACCCGTTGTCGACCCTGCGATTCCCAGAAGATCCACAACATAAAGGCCGGCGCGATTGCGCCGGCCATTGGCCACGTGCGCCAGTGTCTCCCGCTCGTCAGTCCGGCACTTGCCATCCGTGTCCCAGACAGCGCCGGTCTGCCATCGTCTCTACGGACCCCACGGCGGCGCGGCCGCAACTTCCCCGTCGCCCACTATGTCCACCACCGCCGGCCGGTTGGCGCTCACCGCCTGGTCCAGCGCGGAGTTGATCTGGTTGGGATCGGTCACCCGAATCCCCAGCGCGCCCATCGACTCTGCGATCTGCGCGAAGTCCGTGTCGTTGAACCGCCACAGTTCGCCGGAATTCCCGCCCTCGCGACCCTCGTAGGCCGCCTCGTCGCCCCGCCGGTCCTGGTTCAGCCCGCCGTTGTTGTGCACCACAATCACCGCGTTGATGCCGTAGCGCACCGCAGTTTCCAGCTCGCCGATGTGGTACCACATGCCGCCGTCGCCGGTCCAGCACACCACCGGCCGGTCGGGTGCGCCGCACTTGGCGCCCAACGCCGCCGGTAATCCCCAACCCAGCGAACCGGCCGCACGCAGGTACGACTGCCCCTCGTGGTTCAGGTCAACCATGCTGCCTGTCCAGATGCCGGCATGACCGGTATCCGCCATCAGGACGGCGTCCGAGGGCAGGAAGTCCGTCAGTTCCTGGCACAGACGCTCGGGGCGAATCGGCACTGCGTCCGAGGTCAGCACCGGCTCATGTTCGTCGCGCCAGTTCTGCACGTGCTCCTGCGCCCGGGCGACCCAGCTGGCGTTGCCGCCCGTGGGCTCCAGCACGTCCAGCATGGCCTCCAGCGTCCGCTTGGCGTCGCCCTGTAGCCCGTAGGCACCCTGGTAAGACCGCCCCAGCTCGCTGGCGTCGATGTCAATCTGGATCACCGGCGTCCCCTCGGCGGGGATGCGCCAGTCCAGCGTGATCTGGCTGCCCGTGTGGCTGCCGACGAACAGCACCAGGTCCGCCTCCGACACCACCCGGTTCGCCGACCAGCGGGAGTAGCTGCCAACCACGCCCACCGCCAGCGGATGGTTCTCCGGTATGCAGCCCTTGGCGTTCAGCCCGGTGGCCACGGGGATGTTCAGCATCTCCGCCAGCCGCACGATCTCGGCCTCAGCGCCCGACGCCGTCACTCCGCCGCCGGCCACGATCACCGGCCGCTCGGCCTGGGACAGTATCCGCGCCGCCTCGCGCACGCGCTCCGGTTCCGGAGCCGGGCGGAACGCCGGCCGCTGCGTGAACGGTTCCTCGACGATAACGTCGGTGTCCAGCATGCCATCGGTGATCACGTCGCCGGAAATGCCGGAGAAGTCCAGGTGCGCCGGCAGCGTCTGCCCGGTGGTCACTTCCCGGAACGCCTGTCGCAGCAGGTGCGGCAGTTGCTCCGCCGTTTCCACTTCCGCGCTGTACTTGGTGACCGAAGCGAAGGGCTTGGAGTGCTCGACCTCCTGGTACGAGTTCCGGTGCCGGTGCATCGGAGGCCGGTGCCCCGTGATCGCGATCACCGGCGACACTCCCAGGTAGGCGTCCTGCAGACCGGCGGCCAGGTTCACCGCTCCCACCGACTGGGCAAAACACAACCCCGGCTTGCCGGTGACCCGGGCGTAGGCATCCGCCATGTAGGCCGCCGACTTCTCGCCGTGGCTGATGATCCGTTTGATGCCAACGTCCTCCATCTCCACGAGGGCGCGGCGGATGATCGCGGGAACGAAGAACACATGGGTTACGCCGTACTCGCGCAGGGTCTCGGCCAGGAAACGGGCTCCGGTCATGGTGGGCATCAGGGGCCTCCGTACTTAGCAATGACCGTCACTCCGGCTTGCGCTGGAATGACGGTTCGGTGAATCGGGTTCGTGGGTTCGGCTAGACGCCGCGTTCGTCAAAGACTTCCTTGGCCACGCGCACCGCGTTGGCCGCCACCGGCCAGCCGGCGTAGAAGGCCATGTGCGCGATCACTTCGGAGATTTCGTCTCGGGTCACGCCGTTGTCCAGCGCCCGCCCGATGTGTCCGCGAAGCTGATCGGTCCGGTACAGCGCGGTCAGGGTCGCCACAGTGATGAGGCTGCGGTCCCGTTTGGACAGTTCCGGTCGCTCCCAAACGTCCCCAAACAGGACATCCGCGGAGAGCTCGGCCAGCTTGGGCGATACTTCTTGCATTACGGTTCGGGCTGCGGGCTGCGTCATGGGGCCTCCTGTGTCTGTTGTCGTGGAGTTCCTCTTGCGGGAATTTCAATCCGGTGGCGTGCCCGGGGCTACGCCGCCCGGAACATCGGCAGGCTGATGTTCTCGTCAATCTCCTCGAAAAACACCTCTACCGCCATACCGCATTGCACAGCGTCTGGCCGGATCTCCCCTTCGCCAAACTCGATGCCCACCAGCCAGGAAGGTATCCGCGCCCCCTCTTCCAGCTCCACCACCGCCGCAATGTACGGCACCTTGTCGCGGAACGCCGGCGTCGGTCCCCGGTGCACTATGGCAAAGGTGTGCAAAGTGCCGCGCCCGCTGCTCTGGATCCAGTCCGTGTCCCTGGAGAAGCACTCCGGGAATGGACATATGTCGCGGGGGTAGAAATACGCCCGGTTGCACGCCTTGCAGTGGCGCAGCCAAAGCTCGCCGGCCTTGCACTTCTCCCAGTAGAAGTCGGATTCCGGCTGCGGCGCCGGCAGCGGTATCTGAGGAGCAGCCTGTGTCATCTCGTCAATCTCCGGTACGGAAAATAAGCCGTATTGGCCCGGTGAGCCAACCGACGGTAAGCATAGCGACGGAACCGCAGTCGCGCAACCGCGCCGGCACCCTCGTGATTTCTGCGGCGGTTGAACCCAGCCTGTTTCGGACGCCGGTGACGGCGATCTAGCCGGGGAGTGCCCGTGACCGGACCCGTTCGCGCTCGATCACCCAGAAACTGCCCGAATAGTCCGACCGCTCCACCACACTATTCACAACAAACTGAGGACGCCGCTCGGCAGATACGTCAGGGATGCGATACAGCAACACCGCTGGCGGCGCCGGCAAGCCGCGGTCATAAATCAATGCGCCAAAATCGTTCTTATCGTAGGTCAACAATATCCGGTCTTCAGTTACGGCCATGGACAAAACTTCAACATCGTCACTACCCCGAGCAGTTTCAAATACTGATACTACGTCGTGGCCGGCGTCTCTCAATAAAGACACCACCCCTTCGCCCATATTCTCATCCACGAGAAATCTCACAATCGTTATGTGCTCCTGCAATCCAGTCGTCGATTGACGACTTGTTTTCGACATGTGCCATTTTCTCGCTGGCGTAACGCAGGCACGCCCGTATATCTTCCTGCGTCAACTGCGGATAGCTGGCAAGGATCACAGATTCACTGGAACCTGCCCCCATCAGTTCCAGGATGAACGACACGGAGAGCCGGGTGCCTTTGACTACCGGTTTGCCCGCCGATATATTTTTGTTGGTCTCGATGTGATCTCTCCAATTCATAATATCCGCCAATCGTAATTGAAAACTCCCGATACCTGGTTGGCATGGTAACGTTGCTCTAATTTACCGTCAATTCAGCACCAGCACCGCTCCCGCCACGACCATCCACGCCGCTATTGCCGCCAACAGCGGCACGTCCCGCAGCATCAGCAACTCCGGAGATTCAGCGTCCTTGCTGTTGTTCAGCAGGTACAGGTAGCGGAACAGCCCGAATATCACCAGCGGCACGGTCAGCAGCATCGTGTTGTTCTCCGGCAGGTTGTCCGCCTCCACCGCGTACAGCGCATAGCTCACCAGCGCGGCCGTGGCCGACAGGATCAGCAACTGCCCGCCCAACGGTGGTGCGTAATGCGACAGCGTCGCCCGCTGCGCTTCAGGTTCTTCGCCGGCCAGCCTCGCCTCGGCGTACCTCCGGCCGATCACGATGAACAGCGCCCCCGCCGCGGTGACCGCGTAGAGCCAGGGCGACGGCGCCGCTCCCACGGCCACTGCGCCGGCCACGGCACGCAGCACGTAGCCGCCGGCCACGATCATTACGTCAACCAATGCCACTCGCTTAAAGCGCAGCGAATAGCCCACGTTGGCGATCAGGTAGATCCCTCCGATCAGGGGCAGCGTCAGCGGCGATATGACATACAGCCCCAGCATCCCCACGACTGCCAACACCGCCAGCGTCGAGACGGCCAGCCAAGCCGGAACAAGACCCGACGCAATCGGCCGCGTCCGCTTCGTGGGGTGCCGTCGGTCCGCCTCCCGATCCGCCACGTCGTTGAGCAGGTAAACCGCCGACGACAGCGCGCAGAACGCGACAAACAGAGTTAACAGCCTCGGGATGTACGGCAGCAGCGTCGCGACGTCGCCGGGTTCCCAAACCAGGTCCACCGCGAAAAGCAGCGGCAGGAACACCAGCAGGTTCTTCACCCACTGCAGCGGACGGGCCGTTCTGCACAGCCCTGCCAGCCGGCTCATGACTCCCCGTTAGCCCCGGTCTCGCCGGCCAGCACGGTGGCGCGCTTTCGGCCGGTCCGGACCAGCCACAGCCAGGCCAGCCCGCCGACGATCACCGCCAGCCACAGGGTGGCCAGCCGGGTCAACAGTGTGGCCAGCGCCGCCGTAGCCGCCGGCAGGCCAGCCTGACCCAGCAAGGCGACCATGCTTCCCTCAAATCCGACCAGCCCGCCCGGCAAGGCCGTCACGGCTCCCAGCAACGCTGCCGCCGCCGAGATTGGCAGCGCGATCCCAACCGCCACCTCATCACCCAATCCCCTGATGATGATCCACAGGGCCAGACCCTCCGCCGCCCATGCCAGAAAGCCCAACGCCACCGCCGCCGCCAGTATCTTTGGTGACATCAGGCGGCGCACCCCGTCTTGTGACTGAGACAGGGGCTCGCGCCAGCGACGCAACACCGGCAGATCCAGCGCCTTGACCCCGTACCTTGACGCGGCCAGCAGTCCAACCGCCAGGCCCACTATCAGTAGAGCCGCTACCGTCAACGCGATTGCGGTGGGCAACAGCAGCACGCCGGTGAGCCCCAGCAGGGCCACGGATATCACGTCCGTGAGCCGTTCCATCACCACCGCCGGCGCCGATGCGGCCACCGGCGTCCCCGTGCGCTGGTTGAGCCACACGCTTTTCAGCAGTTCGCCGACCTTGCCCGGCGTGATCGACAGGGCCAATCCCGCGACGAACACTGGGACGCTCACCGAGGCCGGAGCGTTGATCCCCAGGGCGCGCAGGTACATCGACCAGCGGAGGTATCGCAATCCGTAGTTGACCACGGCCAGTCCCACGGCCGCCGCGAATCCGACGTACGCTGCCGGGGAGTCGACCAACGTCCTGCCCACCTGCCGCAGATCCCCGTAAGCCAACAGCCCGCCGAAGACCGCCACCGTGAGCAGGCCCAGCAGCAGCCATCTCCGCCCGTTCAAGCCGACTCCTCGCTCGCCACCGCTGCGTCCGAGTCCGGGCTGGGCGTGGTCATCCGACAGATCTGCGCCGCCAGGTAACCGGCTCCAAACCCGTTGTCAATATTCACGACACCGATCCCCGGCGCGCAGGAGTTCAGCATCCCCAGCAGCGCCGCCAGACCCTGGAAACTCGCCCCGTAACCGACGCTGGTGGGCACGGCAATCACCGGCGCCGAAACCATTCCCGACACCACGCTCGCCAGGGCTGCTTCCATCCCGGCAATCACGATGATGACCCGTGCATCCTGCAGTCGCTCCCGCTGCGCCAGCAGGCGATGCAGACCCGCCACCCCGACGTCGTTCACCCGGACCGCCTGGCATCCCATCAACTCCGCCGTCACCGCCGCCTCTTCCGCGACGGGCAGGTCGGCGGTGCCGCCGGTCACGATCAGCAGCCCCACGTCCTCCGGCGGCGCTGTCCCTTCATCGGGTGCAACGACGCACCGGGCCAAATCATGGTAACGCGCCGCCGGAACCTCGGCGGCCACGGCTTCGTACACGTCAGGGGCGGCGCGCGTGACGAGCACCGGATGGCCGCGCCCGCGCATCGCCGCCACGATCCCGGCAACCTGCTCCCGGGTCTTCCCTTCGGCCAGCACCACTTCGGGCCAACCCGTCCGCAATGGCCGGTGGTGATCCAGCCGCGCGTACCCCAGGTCCTGGTAAGGCAGGTCCCGCAGGGTCTCCATCGCCCGGGACACCGTCACGCTCCCGTCCCGAACGCTCTCCAGGAGGGTTTGGAGCGTCTCCGCGTCCAACGCTAACCCGCCTCCGCCGGCGTCGTAAGCGCCGCCGATCTCGTTTTCATCAGTCGATAAAGCCCGCCCAGCGTGCTCATCCCGGCCACGTACGTCGCGAAGACGGCTACCGCGATCCACGTCAGGATTACGAACTTCCCGGGCATCGGCACGACTGCCGTCAGGATCACCGCGATCAGCACCAGGATGACCGCCGATGCGGCGCCCACCACCGCGCCGAATTTGGCCGCGGCAACCAGCGGCGCCGAACCCGTGGTATCCACCGACCGTATCCCGAAGTAGGCCCCGAGAAACGGGCCGAAGGGAGCCAGCAGGAACTGCGCCACGGGAATTATCGTGCAAACCAGCATGACCCCAAGGGCGGTCAACAACCCTTTAGCCATCGCCGCCACCCCGTGTGGTTACATATCCTAGCCCTGACAACATCGGACAATTAGTATATCCGGTGGCTCGTGCGGCTGCACCGAGAGGCGTCGCTCTCCGGCAATCATTCAAATCCTGTCGATCCTGTTTATCGATGTAAATTCGCTCCCGTCGTCGTCAAACTGGGTACGCGTGAGGAGGCGTCGCTATAATTGCCCGCGCTACCAACCCCCTACACGTGCTATTGGAGAAGATTGCCATGAGCCATCCCGAACCCGAGGCCGGCCAGGATGGGCCTTTCGCTGAACTTCTGGGCATCCGTCCCGGCATATCCGACGACGGCGTGGGCACCGCGTTTATGACCGTGGCCGACAAGCACCGTCAGCGGGCCGGCGTCGTTCAGGGCGGCCTGCTGGTGACGCTGGCCGACTACGCGTTCTTCCGCGCCTGCCGCTCCGTCCTCCGGGAGGGCGAGCACGCCGTCACCATCGAGCTGAAGCTGAACTTCATCGCGCCAGCCCGCGACGGCGAGCTCACCGCCCGCAGTTCCATCAAGAGCCGAGGCGGGCGCATCATCGTTGGCGACATGGAAATCTACGGTGACGAGGGCCAGCTGATCGCCACCGGGATCGGCACGTATATGACGGTTTACGACCGCCGACGGCAGGAACCGGAGGCGAATACCTGACACGGTTGGCATTTGCCGCCGCGTTTGGATATAATTGCCCCAGGAGGGAGGTGTCGTTTTGCGCATCCCGATGAAAGTTGACTACGGCGTGCGCGCGCTCGTGGAGCTAGCCATGCGCTACGGCGATGGCCCGATCCAGACTGCCGCCATCGCCTATCGCCAGGGCATACCCGAACCGTACCTTGAGCGGTTGATGTCCACCCTCAACAAGAGCGGCTTCGTGCACAGCCGCCGCGGGCCCCAGGGCGGCCATCTTCTGGCCCGAGCGCCTGAGGACGTCAATCTCTACGACATCATGCAGGAACTTGACGGCAACGCGTCCCCGCTGGACTGCCTGACCCTGCCCACCGACTGCATGTTCGCCGACTCCTGCGCCCAGAAGGAAATCTGGCAAACCGTCGAGGATTCAATACAGCAGGTGCTCCAGTCCACGACCCTGGCCCTTCTCGCCGACCGGCAACGCGCTCTCATCGCCGAAGGCGATCGGAGCCGTGGCGTTGCAGAGCCGGCGCCCGCGGTTTCGGTTTGACCGCTTGTCGCGCTGCTTGACAACATTCCGGGCCCGACAATACACTTCCCGCACGATGTCACCTGCTCAAATTGCGCTGGTCGCCTGCGCTTGTCCCCGAACATAGGGGGCAGGCTGACTAACCAACCCTTCGAGCCTGCGTCCGCCGAATTCACCGTCAGACGGTTCGGGGCGCAGGTTTTCAGTTGAATCCGTATCACCGCCAACCGGGAGGAACACAAAATGGTCCAGCCCCTACGCTTGACCCCCGATCAGGTCAAACGCTACAGCCGCCACATCATCATGCAGGACGTCGGAAGCGCCGGGCAGCGCAAGATGATGGAATCCAGCGCGCTGATCATCGGGGCCGGCGGCCTGGGTTCCCCATCCGCGGTATACCTGTCCCTGGCCGGCGTGGGCAAGATCGGCATCGTCGACTTCGACGTGGTCGAACTGTCCAACCTCCAACGGCAGATCCTGCACCACACGCCCGACGTCGGTCGCCCCAAGGTCCAGTCCGCCAAAGACAACATCCTGTCCTACAACCCCGAAGTCGAGGTGGTGCTCCATGAAACCTGGCTCACCTCGGAAAACGCCTTCGATATCATCGGCCAGTACGATATTGTCATCAACGGCGCCGACAACTTCGCCACCCGCTACCTGGTGAACGACGCCTGCTACCTGCTGAACAAGCCGCTCATCGACGGCAGCATCCTGATCTTCGACGGTCAGGCCACCGTGTTTCTCCCCGGCCAGGGCTGCTACCGGTGCCTGTTCCCGGCCCCGCCGCCTCCCGGCATGGTCCCCAACTGCGCCGAGGCCGGCGTCCTGGGCGCCCTCACCGGTTTGGTCGGGTCTATCCAGGCCACCGAAGCTCTCAAGCACATCCTCGGCATCGGTGAAAGCCTCGCCTCACGCCTCATGGTCATCGACGCGCTGAGCATGCAGTTCCGCGAGGTGCGTTTGCGCCGCAACCCCGGTTGCCCGCTTTGCGGCGACAACCCCACCGTTACCAAACTCATCGACTACGAAGTCTTCTGCGGCGTGGCGGAAGCCCCCGAACCGGCGGCCGTCGGCGCTGGCGCCATCTAGTCGTTCAATCCCGCTGTTCAGAGGCGATCCGGAGCCGCGCACCAATGACGCTGTCCCCGTACAAAGGACTCATTGCCACCATCGGCAATACCCCTCTGGTGGAACTGCAGAACCTCAGTCCGAATCCCGAGGTCCGCATCTACGCCAAGCTTGAGGGCCAAAATCCCACCGGCAGCGTCAAGGACCGCATCGGGCTCAAAATGATCGAGCGGGCGGAGGCCGACGGCGAGATTTCGCCCAACCGGACCATCCTGGAGCCCACCTCGGGCAACACCGGCATCTCCCTGGCAATGATCGGCCGCCTCAAGGGCTACAAGGTCAAGGTGGTGATGCCGGAGAACGTCTCCGTGGAACGCACCCATCTCCTGGAAGCCTACGGCGCGGAGATCGTCTACTCGGACGGCACCCTGGGCACCAACGGCAGCGTCGTCATGGCCCAGGAGATGGTTGAGAAAAACCCCCACGACTACCTGATGCTCTACCAGTACGGCAACGACGGCAACCCGGACGCGCACTACGAGGGCACCGGCCAGGAAATCGTGGAGGCCCTGCCGGAGGTCGATGTGTTCGTGGCCGGGCTGGGCACGGGCGGCACGCTCATGGGCAACGCCCGCCGCCTCAAGGAGCATCGCAGCGATATCAAGATCATCGCTGTCGCCCCCGAGCCCGACGATTTCATCTCCGGCCTCCGCCGCCTGGAAGACGGGTTCATTCCGCCGATCCTCGACATCAACCTGCTGGACAACCGCCTCCTGGTCAACAGCTTCGACTCCTTCTACATGACCAAGGAGTTGATGGACAAGGAAGGCATCTTCGCCGGCATCTCCTCCGGGTCCGTTATCGCCGGCGCCCTGAAGCACGCCGACCGGATGGAAAGTGGCAACGTGGTCTGTCTTCTCGCCGACGGCGGGTGGAAATATCTCAGCAGCCAGCTCTGGACGCGTGATTACGAAACCCTCGCCCAGGAGGCCCAGGGCAAAATCTGGTGGTAACTCCGGTGCGCCCCGGAATTTCCGGACCGGCGAATCGCCGCAGCTCACATGTGCCCAGTTTGTCTTTTACATCGATGAACAGGATGCTGGCGATACCGTCGCGGCGTTCCGGTCACAGTTGCGTCCTGGATGCCGGGACGTTGCCAATAATCAATCAAATCCTGTTTATCCTGTGCATCGATGTAAAATTACCCCGGTCGCCGTGTAAAGCGGGTACGCGCCAGGCCGCCACCCTTGCCCCGACGTTAACCCGATGCTATAATGCGCCAACATCACGCCCCCGCTGCAGGGAAAAGTGAGACTTCCTCATCAACTCGGCAGCGAGCGGTTCACGGGAATTAAAAGCGGGGCGTAAACCCGCTTTATTTCTGTGAACAGAATGCACATCAGATCACTGTCGGCGGCGGAGCCGGCGGAGGACAAGCATGAAAAGCGATTTCATGATGGCGTTGAATCAACTGTCCGCCGAACGAGGCCTGCGCAAGGAGCTGGTCCTCGATAAGGTGGAGGTCGCGCTGGCCACCGCTTTCCGTCGCGACCGGGTGGCCGGCTCCCAGAACCTGACCGTCAAGCTCAACCCGAACACCGGTGACATCAGCATCTTCCCCCTGCGCAGTGTCGTCGAAGAAATCGAGGACCCGGAGACCGAAATCGCGCTCGCTGACGCCTTGCGGATCGTACCCTCGGCTGAGATCGGCAGCGAAATATCCGAGGATGAAGAGGTCGCCTACGACACCAGCCGCATCTCCGCTCAGACCGCCCGACAGGTTCTCATGCAGGGTCTGCGCGAGGCCGAGCGGGAAAAGATTTTCGAGGAATATTCCGCCTACCAGGGCGAGATAATCAGCGGCAGCGTGGAAAGCATCGAGAAAGGGCCGACCGTTTTCGTCAACCTCAACCCCCATCAGGCCCAGAGCCAGAACCGCGCCCGCGGCGTCATGCGCCCGGACAACCAGGTCGGCAGCGAGCGGTATCGCAAGAATCAGTCGCTGAAAGTACTCCTGGTCGAGGTTCAGCAGACCACCCGTGGCCCAGAGGTTGTGGTCAGCCGCGCTCACCGCGACCTGCTCCGCCGCCTGATGGAATCCGAGGTGCCCGAAATCGGCAACGGCACCGTCGAAATCCGGGCCATTGCCCGTGACCCCGGCATCCGCAGCAAGGTCGCGGTATCCTCCCACCAGGACGGTGTCGATCCGGTCGGATCCTGCATCGGCCTTCGCGGAAACCGTATCCAGAGCGTGGTCAACGAGCTTCAGGGCGAAAAGATCGACGTGATCGAGTGGGACCCCAATCCCCGTGTCCTCATCGGGCGCGCCCTCAGCCCGGCCGACGTCGGCGGCGTCGAACTTGACGCCGACGAGAATACCGCCTACGTGGTCGTCCCCGAGAGCCAGATGTCGCTGGCCATCGGACGCGACGGCCAAAACGCCCGTTTGGCCGCCCGCTTGTCGGGTTGGCGTTTGGACATCAAGAACGTCGAGCAATGGGAAGCGCTGCGGTCGGCGCGCGCCGCCGAGGCTGCCCGTGTCGCGGCCGCCCAGGCCGAAGCTGCCGAGGCTGCCGCCCGTATCGCCGCGTCCCAGGCCGCTGCCGCGCCGGTGGCTCCTGAGACGGAGCCGGTGGAATTGGCTCCCGTCGCCGAGGTTCTCGCCGAGGCCGAAGCGCTGGTTGACGTCGCGCCCGTTTCTGAAACCGTGCCGGCGGAAATCGACAGTCTCGTCACCGCGGATATCGCCACCCCCGCCGCAACGGAACCGGAACCTGTGCTCGACGCCGTTGCCGCCCAATCGCAGGACATCGTCATCGAAACGCCGCCCGAACCGGCCGAAATCGCGGAACCCGAGCTCGATGAGGACGCGTTGCTGGAGGCTCTTATGGCCGAAGAAGAAGCCGCCGCCGCGGCCGCTCCAGAACCCGTAGCGACGGATGACGCCCTGGGCCTCAGCGTTGATGCGCTGGATAGCCTCACCATTGACGATGTGGTGGAAGAGTTCGAGGAAGAGGAAGAAGAGGAAGAGGCGGATCCCGAAATGGCCGACCTCTTGGCGGGTCTCCCCAACCTGGCGCCGGATGCCGGCAAGATCAGGTTCGCGGAAGACATCGTCGGCGATTTCCGGGGAGGCGACCGACGGCGCCGCCGGGGCGGCGGCAACCGTCGCGGTGGCAACGTGCCCGGCGCCCGCGGACCCGGACCCCGCCGCAGGTAAGCCCCGGCATTTCGCCGACGTACCCTACCCGACATCCCTCTCAATTCAGGTAACCGTAATTCCGAAACAGCGCCACATCCCTGAACGCAGTTGTATCGCCTGTGGTCAAAAGCGACCGAAAGGCGATCTGATCAGGCTGGTGCGCACGCCTGACGACGAGGTGCGGCCCGATACCACCGGACGCGCCAACGGCAGGGGCGTCTACCTGTGTCGTCAGGCCACCTGTTGGGAAAAGGGTCTCGTCCGCCGTTCTCTGGAGCGGGGACTTCGCAACCCCGTCTCCAACACGGACCTGGACGCTCTGAAACGCTATTTCATTGAAACTGTCGCGCCCGGTGTCTACCACACCGGGTCCGGGACCGCCCCTGCCGCGGTTCGGGAAGCGGAAGGCTGATCTTGCGCGGGGCAATACCCTGCGTGAACGGCAATTCCGCTGGAGGAGGTGCTACTTATGACTACACAGACTGAACAACGCTCCGGAGCCCGCCGACCTCGACGCAACGAGCCGCGCCGCAGCGGATCACGCGCGTTGGTCCTGCCCGATTCCCTGACCGTCAAGGACCTGGCCGAACTCCTCGACCAGTCCCCTATCGACGTCATCAAGCAACTGATGCGTCACGGGATCATGGTCAACGTCAACCAGGTTGTTGACCATCAGGTGGCCGCCGTGGCTGCTGCGGCTTACGGTGTCCGCACTCGGCTGGCCGAGCAAAAGGCGGACACCGCCTCCATCAACGCCGCTTCCCAGGGAGCCGACGAAACGCTGCAACAGCGCCCGCCGGTCATCACCATCCTGGGCCACGTTGACCACGGCAAGACCAGCCTCCTCGACTACATACGCCAATCGGCGGTGGTTGAAAAGGAGGCCGGCGGCATCACTCAGCACATCGGCGCCTACCAGGTCGTTCACGAAGGGCAGCCCATCACGTTCCTGGACACCCCGGGACACGCTGCGTTCACTGCGATCCGCTCCCGGGGCGCGCGCGTCACCGACATCGCCGTCCTGGTCGTGGCCGCCGACGACGGCATCATGCCGCAGACCGACGAAGCGATCGATCACATCCGCGCCGCAGACGTGCCCATGGTCATCGCCATCAACAAGATGGACCTTCCCACCGCTCAACCCGATGTGATCAAGCGGCAGCTCAGCGAACGCAACCTGCTGGTTGAAGAATGGGGCGGCGAAGTCATCGCCGTGCCAGTTTCCGCCCAGACGGGGGACGGGGTCGACGACCTCCTCGAAAACCTTTCGGTGCTCTCGGAGATCCTTGAGCTCAAGGCCAATCCCGACCGCGCCGCCGCCGGCGTCATCGTCGAAGCCACCATGGACCGCCGCCGGGGGCCTTCCGCCACCGTGCTGATCCAGGCCGGCACCCTGCGCGTAGGGGACTATATCGTTGCCGGCACGGCTTGGGGACGCGTCCGCGCCATGGCCAACGAACAGGGAGCAACCATCGACTCTATTTCGCCAGGATCACCCGGGGTGGTGATGGGACTGAACGCGGTCCCCGAAGCCGGTGACATCCTGACCGTGGTGACCGGTGAACGCGCCGCCCGCCAGATGGCCGGCCGTCGTGACCAGCGCTCCAACACCAGCAACCTCGATACCGTACTCACGCTGGACAGCGTGGTGAAGCAGATCGACGCCGGCGACGTCAAGGAACTGGTGCTGGTCCTCAAGGCCGACGTCCAGGGCAGCGTGGAAGCCGCCGTCCAGTCCATTGAGCAGTTGTCCGATGGCGACGTCAAGGCCCGCGTCATCCACTCCGGTTCCGGAGCGGTCAGCGATTCGGACGTGCAACTGGCCGCCGCCTCCGGCGGCATCGTCCTGGCCTTCAACGTGGGTTACGAAGTGGGCGCCGAGCGCACCGCGGAGAGACTCGGCGTAGAGGTACGCGAATACCGGATTATTTACCGCCTGCTCGAAGACGTGGAATCTGCACTCCATGGATTGCTCGAACCGGAATTCGAAGAGGTGGTCGTCGGACGCGCCGAAATCCGGGAAATCTTCGAAGGGCGTCGCGGCGTCAAAATTGCGGGTTGCCGCGTCCTCGATGGCCGCATCGTCCGCCAGGGCAATATCCGCGTCATGCGCGATGATGAGGTGGTCACGGAAACCCAGATCGGCAGCCTCCGTCACTTCCGCGACGAGGTGAACCAGGCCACCGCCGGAACCGATTGCGGTATCGTCCTCGGCGACTTCAACGAATTCGAGGAAGGCGACCTGATCGTGGTCTACCGCATGGAGCGCGCCAACTAGGGCGCCAGCCGGCGCTGCGAGGTTTACCCATGGCGGACCGCAGACGAATGGAGCGGGTCAACGGCCTGCTCCGCGAGGAGATCGCCAACCTGCTTTCTTCGCAGGTCAACGACCCCCGCCTGAGAGGCATCATCACCATCACCCAGGTGCGCACCGCGACGGACCTGCGCAGCGCCCGGGTCTACGTCAGCGTCATGGGCGCGGAGGCTGTCCGCCAGGAAGCCCTGGCCGGCATACAGTCCTCCGCTTCCTACCTCCGCCGCGAGTTGCGCAGCCGAGTCTCCTTGCGGCACGTGCCTTTCCTCACCTTCCAACTGGACGACGCCATGATGGAAGCCAATCGTCTGATGCAGCTTATCGACGACCTGGAGGTCCAGGAGGAACCTGGAGATGGCGCCCAGCCCCGGGCGGGACGAGCGTGAGACCATGCCTGCTGGTGAACGTGGGCGGCCGGCGATCAACGGATTCCTCAACCTCTACAAGCCCGTCGGCATCACCTCGATGGACGCCGTTCGGCGGGTGAAGCGCGTCACCGGCCAACGCCGCAAGGTTGGCCATGCCGGTACCCTGGACCCCCTGGCCGAAGGTGTCCTGCCCATCTGCTTCGGACAGGCCACGCGGCTGATGGAGCTCGTGGTCTCAGGATGGAAGCGGTACCGCATGACGATCCGTTTGGGAGCCGTCAGCAACACCTACGACGCCGAGGGCGATATCGACGAAATCGCCGATCCCTCCTCATTGAGCCGTGGGGACATCGCTGCATCCCTGGTCGGCTTCGTCGGCGACATCGACCAACTGCCTCCCATGTACAGCGCGGTCAAGGTTGACGGACGCCGGCTCTACGATTTGGCACGCGCCGGCCGTGAGATCGAAAGGACGCCCCGCCGCGTATCGGTGCGCTCGATCTCCATCGACGACATCCGGCTACCGTTCGTCACGTTCACCGTTGACTGTGGTCGGGGCACCTATCTCCGCTCCATCGCTCATGACCTCGGCCAGTCCCTCGGCTGCGGAGCGTATGTCACCGAACTGGCCCGTTTGTCATGCGGTCAGTTTGAGTCCAACCGCGGCATAACCCCCGACGATCTCGAGCAGGCCGCATCTTCCGGCGACTGGTCGTGCCATCTGCTCCCTATCGATTGGGCGCTGCAGCAACTTCCCGCCCTGCGGGTCAACTCGGAACGCGCTCGCGCCGTGGGCCATGGCCAGACCGTCCCCGTCGCCCCCGCGCGAACCGACCCATTGGATCCCCGATTGTGGCGCATTTACGGCCCGGACGACGTATTCCTTGCCCTGGCCCGCCCCGAACCCGAGGACCGCCTGGCGCCAACCCGGGTTTTCGAGATTGCAGAACCTTCGCCTTACGCTCCCGTCGCCACCCCGTGAGCCCGACGTACCATGCCACCCGCCGATCTCCCGTGCAATCGGTGCGCGCGACCCACCGGCATTCGCGCCAGCTTCACCTTCCGGCCTCGCGGCGGGGCAACCGGGATCACCAAGTGCCTTCGCTGCGCCCTGCGGCATTGGCCCATGCTGCGCCGGTCGTTAATCGCCAGCGCCGTGGTGGGCACGGCCCTCACGGCGCTGAATCAGGGTGACGCCATCGTCGCCGGCAATCTGGCCGGCGCGTTGGCCTGGAAAATTCCGCTGACCTATTGCGTGCCCTTCCTGGTAGCCACCTACGGAGCGTTGGCCAACAGCCGTAACTGAAGGCCATCTTCGACTCAGTACTGTCGCAGCACTTCCACCACTCGACCCTTCACCTCGACGTTGTCCGCCGGCACGTAGATGGGGTCCATGGTGCTGTTGGCCGGCTGTAACCGTACCTGGTCGCCCTCTCGGAAGAACTTCTTGAGGGTCGCCTCCTCTTCTTCCTTCAGCCAGGCCACCACCATCTCGCCATTCCGCGCCGTGTTGGTCGGCTTGATCACCACCACGTCACCGTCGTCAATCAGCGCGTCAATCATCGACGTGCCCTTGACCGACAGCGCGTACAGCGTCCCGTGCCGCTTCTTGAGGTCGGGGCGCACCTCCACGATGTCAAATTCCGCAGCCGAGTCCACCCCTTCCGAGGAGAATGCCGGTATCGGTTCACCGGCGGCGATGCTGCCCACGATCTGCACCCGGGCGGCCCCGTTGGCTACCGGCAGGCCGGTTTCGTCCAGCAGTTCGATGCCCCGCGCGACTTCCGAGCGGCGCTTGAGATATCCGTCCCGCTCCATCAATCGCAGGTTGTAATCCACAACCGATGTGCTGCTGATGCTGCAGCCGCGCTGAATGTCCCGCACCGTGGGCGGGATACCGTTTTCGTCCAGGAACTGCCCGATGAAATCCAGGATCTGCTGCTGTCGGGGCCTCAGGTTTTTCTTCGGTGGCATACAGGCTACCTCCACACCGTGTGTATTCTCCGCACCTCAAACTAATGTTCGGCACCAATATGCTAATAAAACGCGCTCGCGTTGTCAACACGCGGGAGTCATCAGATCTCCGGCCGTTGCGCCGTCCCACGGCGCCAGCTACCCGCTCCGCCTCACGGTGGCGGAGGCGACCAAATTGAGAGCCAGATCCACCGGGACCGCCCAGCCGAAAACTGCGCGCCCAACTCGCCGGTGGAACCCTGCTCCGTTTTGACTGGGAGCTAACCCCTTCGGATCGGAACTGGCCCCTTTGACCCGGAGTTGGCCCCTTTGATTCGGAACTAGCCGGCTCGGGATCGGTTGAGCGCCGAGACCAGCCGGCCCTTGCGCCTGGATGCGTTGTTCTTGTGCAGCAACCCCTTGCGGACTGCCACGTCGAGCATGCTCATGGCATTGCGCACCGCTTCTTCCGAATCGGGATCGGCGGCCGCCACGGCCTGGCGGGCGCGACTGACGGCGGTGCGGGTGGCGCGACGCGCGCTCATGTTGCGCGCATTGCGTTTGACGGATCGGCGGTGGGCTTTCTGAGCCGGCAAAGTTCTAACTCCTGGAGCCTGATTTTCAAGAAGACGATGTTACCAAACCCGTTGCCTGTTTGTCATCTGGTGGCTACAACTCACCAGTGCCTTTTCAACGTGGATCCGTCATTCCTGCGCAAGCAGGAACCCAGAGACCTCCGCCAATGGAAACGTTCTGGATTCCCGATTTCGCGGGAATGACGAACCGGGTTGTGGGCCACCGTCAGAGACTTTGAAAAGACCCTGACAGCTCACGCGTACTCAGTTCGGGGGATCGTCAGAATCAGGATTTTCAAGATTTCGGTATTATCAGGATTGGAACCGTTCCATGGCGGAGATCTCCCAATCCTGGTCAATCATAAAATCCCGTAAATCCTGATTATGACGATCCCCCGAACTGGCCACACGTGAGGGTAGCTACAGGCGGCTTCTCACGGATGCCCTTCCTTCCATGTCCAGCGTTTTCCACGGTCCACCGCCGTGTCGACGCCCGTCCTTTGGTGCCCCCTACGTCGTCCGCGCCGGCGCGCCGCTGGCCTCTCCGTTCCCCAGGCAAGACCGGTTTGCGGACGCGAGCGGTTCAGGTTGACAATTTCGGCCATGTTGCCCGAAAATTGGTATGCTGAAACCGGAACCCGGAAATTCATGGGTGCCGCGTTTTTCAGTGTCACGATTCCTGTTTACATCAACAATACCCCCATTAGCGGAGGATCCCCGCCATGCCCGAAAAGCAGTTGATTTTCGATGAGAACGCTCGCCAAAGCCTGATGAGCGGCGTTGACCAGCTCGGGCGCGCGGTCGCCCTGACCCTGGGCCCCAGCGGCCGCAACGTTATCCTTGGGCGCGTCTGGACCCTTCCCGTGGTGTGTAGCGACGGCGTCACCATCGCCAAGGAAATCGAACTGCCCGACCCCTACGAGAACATGGGCGCCCAGGTGGTCAAGGAGGCTGCAGCCAAGACCAATGATGTCGTCGGCGACGGCACCACCACCTCCATCGTCCTCGCCCGCTCCATCATCCAGGGCGGCTTCATGAACGTCGCCGCCGGCGCCAACCCGCTGGCCATCAAATCCGGCATCGACCGCGCCGTGTCCACCGTGTGCAGCGAGATCAGCGACCAGGCTGCCGCCGTGGAGAGCCGCGAGCAGGTCGCCCGCGTCGCCGCTCTGTCCGCCCACGAAGAGGCCATCGCCGAGCTGATCGCCGACGCCATGGACAAGGTAGGACGCGAAGGCATTATCACCATCGAGGAAAGCCGCAGCCTCACCGACGAACTCGACGTCGTCGAAGGCATGCGCCTGGACCGCGGCTACCTGTCGCCCCACTTCGTCACCGACACCGACCGCATGGAGTGCTCCATCGACGAGCCTCTCTTCCTGCTCACCGACCAGAAGCTGTCCTCCGCCGCCGACGTCGTGCCCACCCTCGAGGCCGTGGCCCAGGGCGGCCGCCGTCCCCTGATCATCATCGCTGAGGACGTGGAGGGTGAAGCGCTAGCCACCCTGGTGGTCAACAAGCTGCGCGGCACCATCAGCAGCCTGGCCGTCAAGGCTCCCGGGTTCGGCGAACGCCGCAAGGCTCTGCTGGAAGACCTGGCGATCATGACCGGCGGCACCGTGGTCACCACCGACACCGGCATGCGCCTCGACGCAGTGTCCATCGACCAACTGGGCTCCGCCCGCCGCGTCGTGGCCACCAAGGACGAGACCACCATCGTCGAGGGCCGTGGCCACGATGACGACATCACCGGCCGCGTCTCCGAACTCCGCGTCCAGATCGAGGAAACCACCTCGGACTACGACCGCGAGAAGCTCCAGGAACGTCTCGCCAACCTCGCCGGCGGCGTCGCCGTCATCAAGGTCGGCGCGGCCACTGAGCCTGAGCTCAACGAGCGCAAGAGCCGCACCGAGGACGCCCTGGCCGCCACCCGCGCCGCCGTTGAAGAAGGTGTCATCCCCGGTGGCGGAGTTACCCTGCTCCGCGCCCAGGCAGCCCTGGACGGCCTCCTGGCCAGCGCTACCGGCGACGTAGCCGTCGGCATCCGTCTCGTCCGCGAGGCGCTTGAGGCGCCGCTCA
The DNA here is from genome assembly GCA_002238825.1 of SAR202 cluster bacterium bin87. Lineage (GTDB taxonomy): Bacteria > Chloroflexota > Dehalococcoidia > Lucifugimonadales > UBA3495 > Bin87. The sequence continues at coordinate 520,787 of MPNC01000002.1, forward strand.
CCACCATCGCCGACAACGCCGGCTACAAGGGCGCCGTCATCGTCGAGAACGTCCGCAACGGTGAAGCCGACTACGGGTTCGACGCCGACCGCGGCGACTACACGGGCATGGTCGCCCGCGGCATCATCGACCCCGCCAAGGTGGCCCGCTCGGCCCTCCAGAACGCGGGCTCCGTCGCCGGCATGCTCCTGACCACCCAGGCGGTGGTTACCGAGATCCCCAAGTACGAGCCCCTGCCCGCCGACATCCAGGACTTCATGCACGACTAGTCCCCATCGACTACGCAAATCCACCCGCCGCGCGTTCCTCTCAAAGACGCCGGCGGGTGAATTGTTTTCTGTAGCATGACCACCAACGAAACACCCGCACCGGGCGCGCTCAATCGGGATTCCATCGCCGCGCTGCTGGCCGGTCGGCCTCCGCTGCTCGAAGAATGTCCCGACCCTCACGGACAGCTCCAGCCCAACGGCTTCGACGTTACCGTGCGCTCGATAGCTTCGTATCCCAATAGCGTCGGCTCCGGCGCTATTGGTGTCTCCGACGCCGATCGCGTGCTGCCTGAACCCACCGAGCTGAACTTCGGACCCGACGGTTGGCTGAACCTGTCTCCCGGCCACTACCTGGCCACCATCAACGAGGTGGTCAACCTCCCCCGCTGGCTCATGGCCCTGTGCCGTCCCCGGTCCAGCCTGCTGCGCATGGGCGTCACCCTGCACACCGCCGTGTGGGATGCCGGCTACAGCGGACGCTCCCAGGCGCTCCTGGTCGTCCATCACGCGGACGGCTTCCGCCTGCAGCGGGATGCTCGCATCGCCCAGCTGGTCTTTTTCCCCCTGAGCGCCCCGGACGCCCAGGGCTACGCCGGACGCTACCAGCGCGAGAACCTGTGACTGCCGCCACCGTCAACGCTGCGGACGCCGCTCGCATGCGCCAATGGGTCGACCAGGCGGCTTACGACGCCGGCTTCGACCTGGTAGCCGTCGCCTCCGCCGAAGCCTTCGCTTCCGAGCGTGAGGAGGCCTTGCATCGCATCGACGCCGGCCTCATGGACGGCCTGCCCTGGTTCAACGCCCAGCGGGTCCAGCGCGGCACCGATCCGGAAACGCTGCTGCCCGGCGCCCGCTCCATCATCTCCCTGGGCTGGAGCTACTTTCCTCCGGACAACCCTCCGGTCCCGGATGACCACGGTAGCATCGCCCGCTACGCCCGCGGCCGCGACTACCATCGCGTGATGAAACGTCGCATGCGCCGGATGGTCCTGGACCTGACCGAACGGATCGGCGACCGGTTCGCCGCCCGCTGGTACGTCGACGACGGGCCCATGCTCGACCGCGCCGCCGCCGCCCGCGCCGGCCTGGGCTGGTTCGGCAAGAACGGCAACATCCTCAATCCCACCTGCGGTTCCTGGCTCCTTCTGGGCCAGATCATCACCGACCTCCCGCTGGCCGCGGACGCCCCTCTCGCCAAGACCTGCGGCCAGTGCTCCCGCTGCATGCCCGCGTGTCCCACCGGAGCCATCGTCGCCCCCTACGTCGTCGACAATCGCCGCTGCATCAGCTACCTGACCATCGAGCACAAGGGCGCAATACCCATCGAATTCCGCGCGGCGATGGGCAACTGGGTCTTCGGATGCGACATCTGCCAGGAAGTCTGCCCGGTCAACCGCAAGGCGAAAGCCACCGCGGACCCCAACTTCGGCCGCACCGACCTCTCCTCTGTGGACCTGGTCGAACTCCTCGAGATGACGGACGAGCAGTTCCGGCAACGCTTCGCTGGCACCCCGATCATGCGCGCCAAGCGCGTCGGCATGCAGCGTAACGCCTGCGTCGCCCTGGGAAACTGCGGCGACCCCTCCGCCGTGCCGGCTTTGACTCAAGCTCTGCGAACCGCTCCCGCTCTGGTCCGGCAGCACGCCGCGTGGGCGTTGGGTCGCATCGGTGGTGACGCCGCTATCGCCTCACTGACCCGCGCCCTGGCCAACGAACCCGATCCCGACGTACGCTCCGAGATCCGGCAGGCTTTGGTAGCTGACGGCGAAGCCTATTCGCTGTCGTAGCGCGGCGACTGCCTGGGACCCGGCCTCCGGCCGTTCCCACGGTTCCGCTGGTTCCTGCGCCCGCGACCGTTGGCGCGCCCCGGTTCACCCGGGGTTTCCGTAGTGCCGGCCGGCTCCTCGGCATCGTCAGTCGGGCCGGGGGAATCGGCCGCAGGCGCTGGGGCCGGTGGGACATCCTGCGTGGGCGGGGGGTTCCGTGGCGGTTGCGGGCGGGCGTTGCTCCGGTTGGTGTTCCGCCGCCGCCGCTCCCGTTGGGCGTTCACGCGTTCCTCTTCGGCGGCCAACGCAGCATCGATCTGTATCAGCGCCTTTTCCCGGCCGTCCCGGAGTTTCAGCATCTCCCCTTCCAGCAGGAAGAAATCGCTCTTTGACAGCAGGTGCAGATTACCCTGGAACGCCATGTACCAGTCTTCCGGCGCCCACTTGCGCACATACTCCAGCCGGTAGGCGATCAGCCCCGCGCTGACATATTGGTGGTTTTCCAGCACCACATCGGGCCTGATCCCGATGCGGTAGGGCCATGCCGCCTTGCCCTCTCGGATCCACGGGCTCGAATCAACCTCTTCGTACCCCTGGGTGACGGTGGCCGTCGCCGTGAACACGCGCGACCCGGTCACATAGTAGATAACACGGTCCCCCGGTTCGACCCGCTGCACCTTCCGCCGGTATTCCGCCTTCAACCCCTGTCCCGTAAACCCCAGCCGTCGCGTAACGTTATAGTTCTCCTCGTTGCAATTGATCATCCAGAAATTGTTCGGCATACCCGTAACCTGCTCTTGCCATCAGACATTCAGCCTGAAGTTGCGCCTATTTTAGCGCACTCAGCCCGGCGCGATCGCGCCCGGCACAAAACCTCACGCGTACCCGCTCCTGTCATTGCGAGCGAAGCGCGGCAATCTCGTTGAGGCAAGGAAGGTTGCTCCGGGAACGAGATCGCCACCTCGCTTCGCTCCTCGCAATGACGGACGCGGGTACGCGTGAGGCTCAAAAACCGACGGGCGGGATATTCCCCGCCCATCATTCCAGATTGTCCGAGCTCCGCCCGGGCTAGCCGAGCTCCGCGCTCATGTTGTAAATCTCCCCGGGCCTCCCGCCTTCGGGCAAGCCCAGCGGCATGTGGACGTTCAAGAGGAACGGCCTCTTCTCCCGCTCGACGACGCTCAGCCCGTGCTCGATGGCGTCGCTGATGTTGGCCTCGTCGGTTGCGTCCATCGCCTCGACGCCGAAACCTTCGGCCAGTTTCACCGGGTCGATTCCGTCCAGCACCACGCCCCGGTATTCTCCGGTCTCCCGCATGTCGGCGTTGGCGTTGGCAAAGGAGCTGGCCACGATGCCATAGGCGCCATTGTTGGAGATTACGTAAAGCACCGGAACCCCGTGGCTCGCCGCCGTCCACAGCGCGTGGTCGGAGTAGTACAGCGACCCGTCGCCGACCAGGCCTACCACCGGCGTGTCCGGCGCTCCCAGTTTGGCGCCGATCGCCATGCCCACGCCGTACCCTTCCGACCCGCCGGCCGGCCGGATGTACTGGTTGCGGCCCGCCTCGTCGTTGTTGGCCAGGATGTCCTGCGCCACGGCAAACTGCTCGATGGTCACCAGCCCGCCGCCACGGCTCTCCAGCGCCTTGTCCAAAGCGTCGCCCACGGCCACCGCGCGGACCTTGCCATCTTCGGCGGGGACTCGCCACGCGGCATCCCGACGCTGGGCCCGCAGCGCGGCAACCTCTTCCCGGGCCCGGCTGCGCCGGTCGGACAGATCGTCGGAGGAACCTTCCGTGGCATCCAGCAGCCCCTGGGCCGCCCGCCTCTCGTCGGCCAGCACCGCCAAGTCCAGTCCGGGGATGTTCTCCAGGTTCTCTGCGTCCGCGCCAATGGCGATGGTCCGCTCGGCGTTGAAGAACGCGGTGTAATCGCTGGCGTTGCCGGCGCCGTTGTGCGTCACGCCGATGCAGAGGATCAGGTCGGGATCAATGTCCGGCGCCTGCTCCAGCCGACGGCCGCCGGCGTGCAGCGGGTGCTTGATCGACACCGCTCTCGGATCCCCAACCACCGGCACTCCGAATCGCTCCGCCAGCGCGGTAACCTCGGCGATGGCTCCGCTCTTCCACACACCGTCGCCTACGTACATCAGCGGACGCTTGGCGTCCCGCAGGGCCCGCGCCACCGCGTCGATGTCGGCGTCCGACGGGTAGCCGGCGTGGATATCGGGAAGCTGGCCGTCGATGATGTTCGCCGTGTGCTCGGCCGGCCCCAGCAGCCGGTCATACACCGCCAGGTGCACCGGTCCCACCGGCGGCGTCATCGCCACCCGCAGCGCCCGTTCCAGCGCGGCTGGCAGGCCCTCGGGTTCGATGACCGTCCAGTTCGCCTTCATCATCGGCGCGGCGATCGCCGTCGGACCGGCATTGTGGCTAACGTCCAGGGTGATCTTGCCCGCGAAGCTTCCCGTGTCGCCGGCGAAGGTGATCACCACCACCGGCAGGCTGCCCGTCCAGATGTTGATCAGCTGTCCCATCGCCTGCGCCAGGCCCGCGCCCAGGTGCACCACCATGACTCCGGGCGCCAGGTTCGCCTGGGTGTATCCGCCGGCCATCGCCGTCACCGCGCCCTCATGCAGGCCGAGTATGCCGTGGATGTCCGACCGCGCGTGCAGCTCGTTGAAGAACAGCGCCTCGCGCGATCCCGAGTTGTTGAATACATACTTGACGCCCGACGCCACCATCTGTTCGACCATCAGGCGCGACGCGCTGGCGGTCATCTCTCTGGTCTGCATAATGCCTCTCCTGGTTATGTAATGCCCGGCTGGGCAGCAAATCAGTTAAACACGGAACTCCGACGGTCACTGCCGACCGCGTCAGGACGTCATCAGCGTCCCGCCGCTGAACCGGCGCGCCCATCAGCACGCTGCGACAGTACAGCCTCGCGTAACGCCCGGTCAAGCAGACCGCCAGTCTCGGCGATGCCAGGTCAGCCAGAAGCTTCACCGCAAGCGCAGCATGGCAACCCCGTTTGCAGCTGACGCGTACCCAGTTTCAGTCGAACTGTCATTGCGAGCGAAGCGTGGCAATCTCGTGGTGGCAGCCGCGGTCTCTTGCAGCAACGAGATCGCCACGTCACTGTGCTCCTCGCGATGACAAACTGGGTACGCGTGAGCGTTTGCAGGCAGCGTTTTACCGTCCTCGGAGACAGGATGTTCCCGCCCAATCTCCCATCCTCCTGCACCAGCGGCTGCTTCGATAAACGACATCCTGTCCATCCAGTGCATCCTGTATATCCCGGTGAAAAACTCACCTCGCAATTCAGCGATGGCCCCTCCGGAGCCACACCCCGCGTTGACAACCCCAGTGCTGCCCCCTAACATCGCGCCATCCGGTCACGCTATCCGACACACCGCCCGTCCCACACTGCAGGAATGACGTGAAAGCTTCATATTTCGGCTGCATGGGCTACGCCGAACGCGACCGGTTCCCCGCCGGGTGGCCGGTGCCGCCCGCGTTTCACGACCCTGAGGTTTCCCTCCGTTCCTACCAGGAAGGCATGGACGAGTGCGAACTGGCCGAGGAACTGGGCTTCGACTGGATCAGCCTGTCCGAGCACCATTTCTCGGGCAACCGCACCACGCCCAACCCCGCGGTGATGGCAGCCGCCGTCGCCCAGCGTTGCCGCACGGCGAAGATAGCCCTGCTGGGCCAGCTGCTCCCCATCAACAACCCGGTCCGTGTCGCCGAGGAAATCGGCATGCTGGACAATCTCACCGGCGGGCGGCTCGTTGCCGCGTTCATGCGCGGCACCCCCAGCGAGGACCAGGTGTACGATCTCAACCCCGCTGAGGGACGCGGTCGGCTGATCGAAGCCATGGACCTCGTCCTCAAGGCCCTCACCGAGCCCGAGCCCTTTTCCTGGGAAGGACGCTACTACCAGTACCGCACCGTATCCGTCTGGCCGTGGACGGTGCAGCGCCCGCTGCCGCCGCTCATCGTGGCGACCCGCAGCGCCGATACCGTCCAGTTCGCCGCATCCCGCCGCCTCGGGCTGGGCATCTCCTACGACCATCCCGACGACATGACCGGCGTGCTCGACGATTACCGTCGGTGGTCGCAGGAAGCCGGATGGCAGCCCAATGCCGACGACATCGTGTTCCGTGGCGGCATTTGCCTGGCCGAGACCGATGACAAAGCCCACGCCCTGCGCGATCGCGTGCACAACGCCGGCGGTGGTCGCGGCATGAACATCGGCCGCTCCCTGGCCCAGGCCGTGCAGGCCGCCCGCTCCGGACGACCGCCCACGGTTCCGGAACCCCAAGCGTCCAACCCGCCGTCCGGCGGCGCCCCGCGAACCCAACTCAACTTCGTCGGCAGCCCCGACACCGTGGTCGAGCAGCTGCGCGCCTACCACGCACAGTGCGGCGTCGGTGTCGTCGATCTGGCCTTCCAGCAACCCGGTCTCAACCACAAGGACGTGGTAGCCGAAATCGAACTCTTCGGCCGCGAGGTCCTTCCCCGCATCCACGAATTCTGACCTCATAGTTTCGGGTGACTGTTCAGAATTCAGGAGGTTGTCATTGCGAGGCCCTTGCGCCGTGGCAATCTCGACGCCGTAGCAGCCACGCTTGTCTCGAAGGACTCCCTTGCGCCAACGGGATTGCCGCGCTGCGCTCGCAATGACACTTTCCCCGCAACTCTGAACAGTTACAGTTTCGGAGTCAAAGTTGCGACGGCAATCCACACGCTTATAATAGTTGCGAACGATAGACGTATCGCCAACCCAAGCGAGCTTGACCTGGAATTGCAGTGCTGGCAAAAGCCTGTCCGTATCCCTCCATAGGTTGAACTTCTAGATTTGAGCGCTATGACGTCCTATCCCAGTGCAGTCCCATCATCATTGGCGGCCTCGGCTGTAGAAGACAGGATCCGGTACAAAATCTTCAGCATCATCGCTGACGAATTGGGACTGGTCAGGGCGTTCAGATTGAACAGCGGCTACGAGGGGATTTGCCCGGAGTTGATGGTGGCAATCGAGCGAGCAGAAGCTCGCGGCATGGTCAGCGAGGAAGAAGTGGACGACCTGTGGGTCTCCGACATTATTATTCGCGCCCAGCGATCCAGCGACCGGCAACAGGTCCACGCTGTGCTTGAGGTGTCTTTCACCATCAACAACCACGACGTCGACCGCGCCTGCCAGCGAGGGCGAGTATTATCCGCAGTTACGGAGAACGAAGTCGTGGCGGCGGTGATCGGTGGAGTGGCAGAACCTCAGCAGCGCCGCCGCGCACAGGAACTGGGTGTAAGAGTGGTGATACCCTCCATGTTCAAGACCCAATAACCCGGAGACCATCATGGCTGATTTCAACACCGGCAGCGTCAGCGCCAACGGCATCAACTTCCACTACCTCGAGATGGGCGATGGCCCCCTGGCCATCTGCCTGCACGGGTTCCCCGACCACGCCTGGTCCTTCCGCCACCTTCTGCCCGACCTGGCCGCCGCCGGGTTCCGCGCCGTGGCCCCCTTCATGCGCGGCTACGCGCCGACCGAGGCCCCGGCAGACGGCCGCTACCATTCCGCCCTCATGGCCCGGGACGCGGTGGAACTCATCGGCGCCCTCGGAGCCGACCGCGCCTACCTGATCGGCAATGACTGGGGCGCCGGCGCCGTGGTCGGAGCCACCGCCCTCGCGCCCGAGAAGGTCATCAAGCTGGTGACCATCGCCTCCGGTCGCGTCGACCGCGAGCTGTCCATGGAGTTCCAATACCTGCAGGGCACCTGGCACGGGTTCTTCTTCCAGATGCCCGACGCCGAGGAAGTCGTTGCCCATAACGACTACGCCTTCGTGGAAGAATGGTGGCGCTGGGCATCGCCCGAATGGGACATTCCCGCCGAATCCCTGGAGAGCATACGGTCGACCTTCCGCAAGTCCGGCGTCGTCCAGGCTGCCCTCGGCTACTATCGCGCCCGCTACGACGCCTCCCAGGTGGACGACCAGGTCCGTGCCGACCAAGCGGTCATCGCGGCCGGCCCCATTCGCGTCCCCACTTTGGCCCTCCACGGCACCCGCGACCGGCCCAAGCGCCTGGAGTCTTTCCTCAGTTCGGGAATGTACTCATACTTCTCCGCCGGCCTGGAGAAGGTCATCATCCCCGGCACTGGCCACTTCATGCACCAGGAACGCCCCGAAGAGGTCAACCCGAAAATCATCAAGTTCCTGACCCGCTGAACCGGGACTCGCCGGCCATCATTGCGAGCGCAGCGCGGCGATCTCGTCGCTACCCGCATCACAGGCCCGGCGCCCTGGCCAAGAAACGTAGGGGCGAATGATTATTCGCCCCTGCACCGTTCCCAGACTTGGAAGCCGCCGGTTTCAGCCTCGGAATGGCCGGAAGAACTCCCGCACCTCGTGGGCGAGCAGTTCCGGTTCCTCCAGCGCGGCGAAGTGGCCGCCCCTGGGCATCTGCACCCAGCGGCGCACGTCCCACGACCGCTCCGCCCACTCGCGGGGCGGCTTGGCGATCTCCTGCGGGAACATCGCCATACCCGCCGGCGTGGGCACCTTCTCCCCGTCCGCCATCTCCCACACCGAGCTCTGGTTCTCCTTGTACATCCGCACCGACGATCCGATGGTGTTGGTCACCCAGTAGATGGTCACCGTGGTCAGCAGTTCGTCCTTCGTGTACGTGCTCTCCACGTCGCCGTTGCAGTCGCTCCACGTCCGGTACTTCTCCACGATCCACGCCGCCAGGCCGGCCGGCGAGTCGTTGAGCCCGTAGGACAGCGTCTGCGGCTTGGTTCCCTGGATGTGGCTGTACCCGCCCTCGCTCTGCTGCCACCGCTCCCGCTGGTCCGAATGCGCCTGCTCGGCCTCGGTCAGCGGCGACGATCCCGGCCCGAGGTACGGCGTCGGCCGCGTGATCGACGTCAGGTGAACCCCTATCATCTTGTCGGAGTGGGCATAACCCAACCGCGACGTGACGCCCGCGCCGATGTCTCCGCCCTGGGCCGCAAACTTCGGATACCCCAGGTTCTCCGTCATCAGCTTGGCCCACAGGTCAGCCACCTTCTGCACCTGCATCCCCGGCTCCTGCGACGCCTGTGAGAACCCGAACCCCGGCAGCGAAGGCGCCACCACGTCAAAGGAGTCCGCCGGATCCCCACCGTGTCCGCCGGGATCCGCCAGCAGCGGGATGATCTTCGTCATCTCGAAGAACGTGCTCGGCCAGCCGTGGGTGATCACCAGCGGCATCGGGTTCGGCCCCGTCCCGTTCTCCTTGATGAAGTGGATGCTCAACCCGTCCACTTCCGACTTGTAGTGGTGGAACGCGTTGAGCTTCTTCTCCTGGGCGCGCCAGTCGAAATCCGTCCGCCAGTACTCGACCAGCTCCTTGATGTAATCAAGGTTGGAGCCGTACTCCCAACCCGAGCCGGGCATCTCGTCCGGCCACCGGGTGTGTTGCAGGCGCCGGCGCAGATCCTCCAGCACCTCGTCGCTTATGGCAATCTCAAAGGGCTCCATGCCAAGCCTCCTTTCGGTTTTGAGTTGGGGCGTCCATTGTGGACGCCCCTATTTTCAGTGGTCGGGAGCGGTCGCCGCCCCTACGCTCCTATCCGGTAAACCCGCACCGCGGTGTCGTGAAACGCCGCCGCGCGTTCCGAGGCAGAGTACCCCTGCGACAGCCGCTTGAAGGCGTTGTACATCACGTGGTACGAGAACGAGACCTTGTCCACCGGGAAGTTGCTCTCAAACATGCACTGATCCGGCCCGAACTGGTCCAGGCAATGCCGCATCCAGTCCCCCACGGAATCCGCGATTTCCTCGGACCCGACCGGCGTCTCCCGCGTGTGCCAGTCGAACCCGATGCGCGGCATCCCGATCCCGCCCAGCTTCATGATGATGTTCGGCTCGGCTCCCACCGCTTCGATCCCGCTGCGCCACTGCGGAATGACCTCGTCGTCCCGGCCGGCGAAGGGCCCGGTGCGCATCATCCCGCCGATGTGGTTGAGCACGATGGTGAGGTCGGGCACCTTGCGCGCAAACTCGGCCAACTCCGGCAACTGCGGGAAGTAGACCGACGTCTCCAGGATCAGGCCCATGTCCTGCAGGACCCGCGCACCGGCCAGATAGTCGTCGCGCTGCAGCAAGCCCTCAACCTCGCGGTTCTCCACATCCGGATGCGGGTCCCAACCTACAGAGTGCCTGATCCCACGGAAGCGATTCGGGCTCGCCGCCTGCAACGCTTCCAGCACCGGCCGCACGCCGTCGCCCATCTTCAGGTCGGCCCGGCCGATGATCGCGGCGGCGGCCCGCCCTTCTCCGTACGCTCCCGTCGCGCTCTCATCCGCGATGCCCTGGACGAACTCAACCTCGCCCACGGGACGCATCTCTTCGGGCCCATCGGTGCGGTACTCGGAACGCGCCTCCACGAACACCGTGGACCGCACGTTGTGGCCGCTGTTGATGTCGGCCGCCAGGTCCGCCAGCAGGTATTGCTGGTAGTCCAACGGCTCCGGGCGCTGCACCCAGAAATGGTGGTGCGGGTCACAGATCGGGAGATCGGGTTCCAGTATCGGTTCCGTAGTCAGGGCCAGCCATTCGTTGCCACTCGGCGGCATGATCGCACCTCCACGTTCGGGTTGCGGGCGCGTTTACGTTCCGGGCGCGCTTGGGTTCAGGGATCGGTCAGGCGGATGATAACACGGCGCCAACTCGGCATCCGGCAGGGCAATCGCGTTTTCAACATATTGGATACCAGGTTCTGGATCGTATCCGGGTAAGCCATAACGCGCAGACATCTCCGCGCCTCGAAGTCCCGGAAACCCCTCACGCGTACCCATTCTGTCATCACGCGTGCCCATTCTGCCTTCGCGTGTGCCCATCCTGTCATCGCGTGCGCCCATCCTGTCATCGCGAGGAGCGAAGCACGCTCATGGTGAGCTTGTCGAACCACGTGGCGATCTCGTTCCCGCAGTAGCGTTCCTTGCCCCAACGAGATTGCCACCCTCGCATCAAGTGCGGCGTCGCAATGACAGGTTTGCAGACACTGGGTACGCGTGAGCCAGGAACCCTCCTGTTACTCAAAAAACCCGCGTCAAAATATCCTGTCCATCCCGTTCATCCTGTTTATCCCGGTAACATTCACCGTTCACTGCCGCCAATTTCAACTCCGGCGCCACCGCTGATTAAGACGCAATTGCCCTGTCATTCGCTCGAGATCGCCAGCGCTCCCACCGCCACGGTACCCACCTCCACCGGCAACGGCTCCCAGGTGACGCCGCGGTCGCCGCTGCGGTACAGCTTGCCGCCATCGGTCCCGCCGTACACCGTGCTCGGCTCCTCCGGATCCCATTCGAACGCCACCAGCATGTCCGCCGGATCCTCTCCCTGGCCAACGCCCTGCACCAGTTCCCAGTTCCGCCCCGCGTCGGTGGAGCGATACAGCTTGGGGTTGCCCCGCCGCGCGTTCTCCGAAACGGTGACCAGCACCAGGTCCGCGTCGTCGGGCGCGGCGGAGATGTGCAGCGCGTACCGGCGATCCAGCCCGTCGTTGATCATCTCCCAGGTCTCTCCCCCGTCATCCGAGCGATACGGGGCCACCGCAGTTGCCACGTAGATTCGCTCGGCGCGATCTGCGCTCAGATTGACGCAATGGATGTCGTCGTTCAGTCCCGACAACTGCTTCCAGCTCGACCCGCCGTCTCCGGACCGCACCATCCCGCCCACCTCGATGCCGGCATACAGTTGGTTCACTGAGCCCGGAGCCGCCCGCAGGTCACGCACGTGCGAATCCCGCGTCGGCGAGTGGAACCCCCATTCCGCCGCCTCGGGAACCGCGCGAAACGCGTCGAACTCGTCCCAGGTCACACCGCAGTCCGCGGAACGCCAGATCTCCGCCGGCTCGCTGCCGACATACACGGCATCGCCGTCGACCGGATGGGCCAGCACGCTATGGGCATAGTCGGTGGGATACGACCCTAGATGTTGCCAGGTGTTGCCGCCGTCATCCGTCCGGTACACCCCCGCTTCGTAGGCCGCCAGGTAGGCCCGGGATCGTGCCACCGGGCTTGCGCTGAGGCGCGCCGCCGCGTGAGCCAGTTGCGTAACCGGCCCTTGCGCCCAGGTCTTGCCGCCATCGGCGCTGGTGACGGCGCATACTCCGTCGTGCATTCCCACGTAAATTCGCTTCGTTCCGGCCATCTTCGTCCTCCTTGCGCGGGAAATCGTTCCTTTCGATGGGCACGAATATACCAGACACCAACCAGCGCCCGGCTATCCCACAGGTATGACAGCCGGCCATCCTCCCCCTTAGCGAGGCTGGTCCTGGGACCTGTCGGTTGTCATCAGGATCTTTCGGTTGTCATCGCGAAGAGCGCAGCGACGTGGCGATCTCGTTGCCCAAGAAACGCGGCTATTCCGGCCAGTTTGCCGCGCTTCGCTCGCAATGACGGTACGGGCGAACGAGGATACGCGTGAGGCCATTTCGCTCTCGCGTACCCTTTTTATCATTCACATCCATGAACCGGACCCCAACAACGCCAGGTCTCCGCTCTGCTGATGGCGCCATCCCGGGTCCGGTGTGTTTCCGGCAATCGTTCAAATCCTGTCGATCCTGTTTATCGATGTAAATTCGCTCCCGTCGTCGTCAAACTGGGTACGCGTGAGAGGCCGGGCCCTGGTAGCTGGCATCCGCCTCTTGACCAATATCGCACACTTGTTCTATAATGGTCTCGTCAGGTAATTCCGGCGCCGCTTCGCGAGCCCCGCCGGTTCCGCCGCCAGGCCAGCGGCTTCGCCTAACCTACATCCGAATAGATGGGCGATACGGTTTCGGGTCGGCAACGGCCCCAGTCGGTTCTTCGCATCATGGTCGCCAGCGGCCGCTACCCGATCTACTCCCCGGGGTGGCCGCGTGTCGACCCGGCGCGTGTCACCTCCGCCCCGTGCCGTGCCGCGTCGGCTCATCAGCCGGCTGCCCGCGGGTCACGGAAGCTTGGGACTCAAAAACTATGCGCAAATACAGTGTTGGCCGTGCTCCGACACCGACCCGAAACCGCAAAGCCTGACCGCCAAATCCAAACCACCATCACAAAGTCCGAACCGCCAACCCAAGGAGAAACCCACCGCAACACCCCAGCCCGCCGGCAACCAGGCCTGCAATCTGAATCCCTCTACCGGGCCGCCCGCCTTCCCCAATGACGACTGAGACTTGGGATATGACTTGTCAGCCGGCGCGCCCAAATTGCGATGCCGCATCCGGGATGCCACAATGTGCGCATCCTAGAACCCGGCTGCCCGGGACACAATCGTCCGGCCGCGCCAGGAGTGTTGACCATGCCTCGCCCATTGACCACCCAGGAAACCCACGAGTTTCTGGACAGCAAGCCCGGCTGGATCGTGCTGACCACCATCGGGCCGGACGGCTTCCCGCACACCGTGCCCCTGGGTTACTTCCGGCTGGGCGACGAGATCCTGATGGGTGTGCGCGCTCACACGCTCAAACTGCGCAACATCGGCCACAACCCCAACGTCAGCCTGCTCCTGGAGACCGGAAGCACCATGCAGGACATCAAGGGCGTGATGGTGCAGGGCACGGCCACGGTCCACACCGAACCCGACGAGATACTCCACTACTCTAGGGAAGCAGCAAAGCGTCGCGGGGTAGCCGAGTCCGACCTGCCCACCGAGCCGCGCCCTGGCGCGGCGTACATCAGGGTAACCCCGGTCCGCATCCGCTCGTGGGACTACTCCGAGGATCCGCCCCGCCGCGCAAGACGCTAGCCCCTCTGACCCGCTCAAGGTTCAGAGGGAACCATCACCGCCACCGCGAGCCCCCCAATCCCATCCGTCGGCCAATCCGTCACCGCCAACGCAGCCCGGCAATCCCGTCCCCCGAACCTGTCATTGCGAGCGAAGCGTGGCAATCTCGTCGGGGCCAGGGAGGCTTTCCTCCTGTGACATCATCGCGTCGCTGTCCGCCCCCGCCGAAAGGGGAATAACATACCTAACTACACAGATCAGTGATGTAATGCCTGATAAGGAGGAGACCATGAGCCCATTGCGCATCGTCAAGAGCCTTTTCCTCAGACGGGGCGAGAAAATACCCTATCCCAGGCGGATGCTCATAGCCCTCGGGCTCGGCATCCTGAGCGTCAGCCTGGCGACAGTCGCTCCCCTCATGGTCGAGACCAGCAACTTCACCCGCCTGATACTCCTCGAGTTCACGCAGGCCGGCCTGTACGGAGCCGGAATCCTGTTGATCGTCATCGCCGTTTCCTACGTGATCGGTTTCAGGGCCGGTTGGCACAGAGCGCGCCACTAGGTGTCAGGCGAGGGTATTGCGCTGTTTACAGTTGGCTGTGTAGTTAGGCATATAAGTCCCGCCGAAAGGCCACGGCTCCTACCGCCAAATCACCGCGGAATGTTCCGGTTGACCCACTCCAGTTCCTCCGCCGCGGAATCGAAGTAACCGAAGCGGTGGAACAGTCCGGTCTTGCCCCGGGCGTTCCGTATTTCTGCCCGTTTGGCGTCGGTGGCTACGGTGTCGACCACCATGGCGCCTTCGTCGATCACCACGCCATAATCATCGCGGGCAGCCGGCAGCGACACAAAGCCGTCCTTCACGTCGTCCAGCACCAGCCCGGCCTCCCTTTCCAGGGGGTCGCCCCAGCCACCGCCGCCGGCCGTGCAGATGCGCACCAGGTCGCCGCGCTTCCAGTGGTTGTCGTCGGAGAACGCGCGGATCTCACGTTCTTCCGGCGTCCCGGGGTTGATCATCACCCGCGACAGTCCGCCCCCCTTGCCACCAGCCACGCCCCAGGCCGGGAACCGGTTGTTCTCCACCCGCAGCCCGAAGGTGCCCTCCGCCGACAGCAGCCGCACGTCCCGAATCACGCCGCACCCGCCCCGGTACTTGCCCGGTCCGCCCGAATCGGTGGCGATCGCGTACCGCTCTAGTCGCAGCGGGTACTCCATCTCCATGAACTCGCCCGGATAGTTCTCGTTGTGCCGCTGGTAAATGGCGTCCAGCCCGTCGCCGAACGGTCGCGCGCCGTGCCCCACCGCGATGCCGTCCGTGCATAGCAGCCAGTTCCCCGTCCCGTCCTCTTTCATCCGCCAGTAGGCGATCACGTAAACCGCCGGCGACGCCATGACCTGGCCCTCGGAGGCCTGGGCGACCACCGCCCGCACCGCGCTCTTCAGCTTGGTGAAGGTGTGGGCGCGGCATCCCAACGCCGCCGGCCATTCCGGCCGCAGGATGCTGCCCTCCCTGAGCTGCACGTCGTCGATGCCGGCCAGCAGCCCGTGGTTCGCCAGCAGGGAGGTGTCGAACTGGTGGAAGTACTGCCCGAAGTAGGCCTTGAGCGCGCCGTCGCTGGCGATGAAATTGATCGAGCCATCGGCCTGGTCGTCGCTGTCCGTGGCGTCCAGCAGGATCTCATCACCTCTGCGGATCAGCTTGATATGGAACGAGTGCCACTGCTCGCCGACCCCGGCGTGGTCCATGTAGTCCCGCACGGAATACTCACCCTCCGGGATCATCTCCAGCGTCTTGTCCCGCACCAGTCGCCCGGTGTCCGCTTGATCCTCGGCGATGGCCGCCAGCATCGTGTCCCGCCCGTAGCGTTCGAACATCTCCAGCAGCCGTTCCTGCGCGCGATTTGCCGCCGACATCAGCGCCCTGGAATCGCCCTCCAACAGGTCGGGATACCTGGAGTTCCGCAGGATGATGCGGTAGGCCTCGTCGTTCAGGTTGCCGGCATCGATGATTTTGATCGGCGGCACCAGCGTCCCGTCGTGGAAGATCTCCGTGTTCGCCGGCCCGATGCTGCCCGGCCGCGACCCGCCCAGATCCCAGAAATGCGCGAAGGAATGGCAGTAGGCCACCACCTCGCCGTGGAAGAATACCGGCGCGATGAACACCATGTCCGGCGTGTGGGTGATGCTGCCGTGGGAAAGGTACGGGTCGTTGTACCAGTACAGGTCGCCGGGCTGCATGGCATCCACCGGGTAGTAGTCCCACACGCAGCCCATAATGTCGCTGCCCATGGTGTCCCCGTAGATCTCCCGCCCCCCGGCGTCCAGGAAACTCACCGTGTAGTCCTTCTTCTCCCGGATGAACGCCGACATGGCGGTGCGCTCGATGATCAGCTCGCACTCCAGCCGGGCGGCCCGCAGCGACCCGCGAATCAGCTGCCGGGTCACCGGATTGACCGGTTGGCCGGGCTCACTCTCCGGGCCGTGCGCTTCGGGTCGGCTCTTGCTGATCGTCATCTCACTCTCCAGCGGCGCGCATGATGCAGTTGCCGTATTGGTCGATCCGGGATTCCCAACCCGGGTTGATCACCACCGTCGAGTCCATCCCTTCCAGGATGGCCGGCCCGCCGATGCCGTCGCCCGGGGACAATCGTTCCCTGCGGTAGATGGGGCACGGAACAAAGTCCTGTATCTCTTCGAAGTACACCCGCCGCTCGTCGACAACGGCGTCTGCCGCATCGCCGCCACCCGCCGGCAGCGTCGGCATCGCCACGTCGCCCAACTGCCCGGCAGCGGTCACCCGCAGCGTCACGATTTCCACCGACTGGTCCAGCGAAAACCCGTAGAGCTGGGAGTGCCGTCGATGGAAATCTTCGATCATCCCTTCCAACCCGATCCGGTCAATCCGTGTGCCTTCGTAGGGAATGGTCAGTTCCGAACCCTGGTGCTCGTAGCGCAGGTCGGCCGACCACGACAGCATCCGGCCGGAGTTGGCGACCCCTTCGGTTTCCAGCCACTGCTGCCCTTCCCTTTCGAGCCCGTCGAAAATTTCCGCCATGCCCCGCAGGTCGTAGTCCGGCGGCTGTTGCAAAGACGTCCTGGCGTAGTCGTTCTTGAACTCCGCCACCAGCAACCCGTACGCCGACGCGATCCCCGGATGTGGAGGCACCACCACCGTGGTCACGCCCAGCAGGTTCGCCACCTCGATGGCATGCATCGGCCCCGCGCCCCCATACGCCACCAGCGCGAATTCTCGCGGATCATAGCCGCGCTCCACGCTGATGTTGCGGATGGCGCCCACCATCGCGTTGTTGGCGATTTGCAGTACGCCGCTGGCCGCCGCCGCCACATCCATGCCCAACGGCGACGCCACCGCCTCGCGAATCGCATCGGCCGCAGCCTCCGTGTCCAGGGTCAACTGCCCGCCGGCGATGCTGGAACTGACCCGTCCCAGCACCAGGTTCGCGTCGGTGACGGTAGGGCGGTGCGATCCCCGGCCGTAGCACGCCGGACCCGGGTCCGCGCCGGCGCTGGCCGGTCCCACCGTCAGGCTGCCGTACGGGGAGACCTCAGCGATGCTGCCACCGCCGCAACCGATAGTGGCGATGTCCAGCATGGGCAACTGCACCGGCCAGTCTCCCAGCCTGCCGTTCAGGGTCAGGCCCGGCAGCCGATCTTGCACCAATGATACGTCGGTGCTGGTGCCGCCCATGTCGAAGGATATGCAGTTGGCGACTCCGGTGGCCTCGGCGATCTGCAGCGTGGCCATCACGCCGGCCGCCGGCCCGGACAGCGCCGTATACACCGGCTGCTCGACTGCGGTGTCGGCGCCGATGATGCCGCCGTTGGATTTCATGATCGACAGCGACGCCCCGCTTCCGAACGCCCGCAGCGAACTCTGCAGGTTTTCGATGTAGGTGCTCACGCGAGGAGTTACGTAGGCGTTCAGCACGGTGGTGATGGCGCGCTCGTACTCCCGGTACACCGGCAGGACTTCCGAGGACAGCGAAACCGCCACTTCCGGAAGCTCTTCGCGCAGGATCTCCCGCGCCCGTCGCTCGTGGGACGGGTTGGCGTAGGAATGGAGAAAAGCGACGGCTATCGCCGCCACGCCCTCGCGCGCGAAATGCCCGGCCGCCCGGCGCACTGCTGCCTCGTCCAAAGGCTCCAGGATTTGACCATCGAAAGCCGTGCGCTCCGACACCTCGAGGCAATCCCGAGGGCGTACCGGGCGCTGCGGTTTCACCCAGGAGTTGGGGTTGGCCAGGCGGGGTGTGCCGTGCCGCGCGATTTCCAGTACATACCGAAACCCCTCGGTCACCAGCAGTCCAACCGGGGCGCCCCGGTTTTCCAGCACCGAGTTGGTGGCAATGGTCGTGCCGTGAAAGATATGGCCCACGTCGCGCGCGTCCACGCCGTTGGTCGCCAGGATTTCCGACAACCCCGTCATGAACCCCACCGACGGGTCGCTGGGTGTGGATGGGGTCTTGTGGACCCACTGGGAGTTGGACGCCGTGTCACACAAAACGATGTCGGTGAACGTGCCACCGACATCAACGGCTACTGAGTAGGAGGGCATGATCCGCTTACTTGGCAAACAGGGCAGCGATGCGCTCCCCGACGATTTGGTCCTCACCCGGGTTGAGGCCAAACATGTGGATGGTGATGCAGTCCTCGCCATCCCGAACCCGCGTCCAGATCGGCGGGTCGCCCTCCTTGAGTCGGTCCCGCAGGTCGTAGATATCGAAACCGGCGACAGCCGAGTCCACCCGAATGTTGAGCCCGTAGGGTTGGTGCCCGATGACGTTGTCTATCAGTTCGGCATTCAGCCCCTGGATGCCGTCAACGGCGCCGAAAATCACGCGGGTTCGCCGCTCCGCATCGGCCAGCCGGTCCTCGTGGTTCATCGTCATCCACACCTGGACCGCTGCCACGGCGCCCAGCATCTCCTGCCGGTCGACCTTCTGGGGCCGACCCACACCGCGCACCCGGCGGCCCTCGTAGCTGGCGAAGGCCTGGAGTCCAATCTTGCGGATCATCTCCGGGGAACCCAGCGCCAGCCCGGTGGACTGTGGCGCGCCCATGTACTTGGCCGCGATGCACTGGAAATCGGCTCCCATCCGGACGTACTTGCCGAAGTTCTCCAGCGGATAAATCTGGCCCGCCGCATCCACCGTGACCAGTACGTCGCGGGCGTGGGCGATGGCAATGGTGTCCTCCAGGGACAGCGCGTTGGGGTCGTGTTCCTGCTCCACGGCGTAGTAGTGCACCGCCGCAGTATTGGCTCCAATGGCCTTTTCCAGGTCCTCGGCGGTGGTCTGCTCTTCCGATCCGAACATGACCAGCCTGGCGCCGGCCAACTCCAGGCAGCGGTCGTACCAGTACCGTTGCCGCGTCTGGATGAGAATCTCGTTCTTCATCCCGTCTGTGTTCGGCAACTGCTGGATCCGGTCGTCGTCATCCCCAGCCATGGCGGCAGCTGTGGCCAGCATCAGGGCCGAACCCGCGCCCGACGTGATGTACGCCGCCGGCACGTTGGTCATGCGAGCTATGGCCGCTCCCGCCGCCTCCTGCAGCTCCATCAGCGGGATGTACGCGCCGTCCGCCTGCGCCATCGCCTCGCGCACTTCCGGAATGGGCGTGGAACCGCCCAGCATGGTCACGCTGCCGGTGGCATTGATAACCGGCACCGCTCCCAGTTCTTTGTAGATGTTTCCCCAATCGGTAACCGCCATTGCCAACCTCCGGGTTCAAACCCGTCGTTCCTGCATTTGATCCGTCATCCCTGCGTCTGACCCGTCATTTCTGCATCCAGCCCGTCATTCCTGCTTGCGCAGGAATCCAGAAAACCCCAATCGAGACATCACTTTCATCCTGTGCATCCATGCCAGATAACCACCGGAAACGGAAAGCAACGCTACTCGCCGGTGAAAACCGGCGGCCGCCGTTCGCGGAAAGACGCCGCTGCCTCCGCCACGTCATGCGGCGCGCGCCGGGCGAATACGATGCTGTGCGTCTCGTACTGGAGTTGGTCCTCCAGCGTGGTGTCCAGGCTGCGCTGCAACGCCCTTTTCGACATCTGCATGGCCACCGGCGGCCAGTCTGCGATTTGCCTCGCGAGTTCTTTCGCATCGCCCAGCAGATTCTCGGCGGTGGTCAGCCGGTCCAACAGCCCCAGGCGGTAAGCCTCCTCAGCGTCCACCGCACGGCTCGTGAACACGAGATCAAACGCGCGGCTCGACCCCACGATCCGGGGCAGGAAGTAGGACAACCCTGAGTCGGGGCTCAGGCTCCGTTCGATGAACACCGTCTTGAAGCGCGTGTTTTCGCAGCCGACCCGCATGTCGCAGGCCAGCGCCAGACCCATGCCGGCGCCGGCGGCGACACCATTCACCGCGGCGATAGTCGGCTTGTTCAGGTCCCGGTACACCATCAGCGCCTGCCGGCCAACCCAGTTGTACTCATCCAACCGCTCGCCGCGACTGGGGTGCTCCTCGTTGGGCCGCGCCCCGGTCAGATCGGCGCCGGAGCAGAACCCGCGGCCTTCTCCCGTGAAGATAACCACCCTTACGTCGTCGTCGTCCCGCAACTCGGCGCACGCCGCCATCATCTCATGGTGCAGGTTCCGGTCGATGGCGTTGAGCTTCTCGGGCCGGTTCAGGGCAACCGTCGCCACCTGGCCGTCGCGGTCGATCCGCAGGTTTTCGTACCCCATTCTATTTCACCGCCAGCATGTCACACGCCAGGCCCAGCATGATCTTGGTCCCGCTGACCAGGCTCCTGATGCCCGCGGATTCGTTGGTCCCGTGGGTGTAGTTGAGCATGGGGTCGTCGTCCGGGTGGGAACCGGAAAAACCGTAGGTAACCGTCCCCAGGGGGCGGGTGAAGCGCGAGTCGGTGAACCCGTTGCTGATGGCCGGCACCCACTGGATGTTGTCCCGCTGCAGGGCTTGAGCGGTGACGCGCCGAATGCTGTCGGACAGCGGCGAATCAAAGGGCGATGAGTTCGGCCGCGCCATGTAGTCGATTTCGTAGGACACGCCGGGCACGTCCGCCAGCACCTCGTCCAATTGCTGCCTCACGTAGTCATCGTCCTGGTGGGGCAGCGTGCGCACGTCGCAGGTCAGCCGGATCGATTCGGGCACGCTGTTGGACTTGATGCCGCCCCGCACCATGGTGGGGGTCAGCGTCATGCGCGACAGCGCCCGCAGCATGGAAGCGAAGCGGGGATTGTCCGGCTCGATCTCGGCGATGATGTCGTCCACGTTCTCCGCCGACGGGGCGTGCTCGATCGCGAAAGTTGAGAGGTGATCGAAGATCGCGCCGGAGGTGTCCCGGTCGGCCTCGAACCCCTCGATTGAAGACAGCGCGCGGCTCAGCCGGTACAGGGCGTTGGTGCCCTGCCAGGGCACGGACGCATGGGAACTCGTCCCCTTGACGTCGATCTCCACCTGGAGGCGACCCTTTTCTCCCACGCCCAGCACGTAGGTCAGCGCGCCCGCCGCCTCGATGGGCGTGCCGCCGCCTTCGTTCACGGCAAACGGCGCCGCCAGCTTTTCCGGATAGTTATCCGCCAGCCAGCCGAACCCGTACCGGCCGCCGTGTTCCTCGTCGGCCCCGGCCGCCAGGATCAGCCCGTCCTCAAGCTCGATGGCATTGCGCTTCAGGATGCGTACCGCCATCATTTGCGCCGTGAGCAGTCCCTTGCAGTCCGTCGCTCCGCGCCCGAATATGCGGCCGTCCGCGATGGTCGCGCTGAACGGCGGGAACCGCCACTTGGACTCGTCCTCCACCGGGACCACATCAGTATGGGACATGAACATCAGACCGGCGTTCCCGGAACGGCCCTCGATCCGCGCGATCAGGTTCCCCCGGTTGGGGGCCGACTCCAGGATCTCCGACTCGATGCCGTCCTCGGCCAGGAAGTCGCGGACCAGTTCGCAAACCGGCGTCTCGTCCCCCGTGGGCATGAAACCGGTGTTCACCGACGGGATGCGCACCAGTGCCTGCTCCAGGGCGACGATGTCATTTTCGGCTTGGTCAACCTGGCGGAAAAGGTCAGTTAGGTCGGGCATCGCCGGTTCCTCCTCATATGGTGCTGGCGCGTCGCCGTGAGTCTAAGCAGGGGCCCGGCGGGTGTCAATGCGGGTCGATTGCCGCCACCATTCCCCCGAGGTTTGCATTTATAATGGAGTTGTTGTCGCACCCTGTTGGCCGATTCGCTGACGCCGCTTATGATCGACCTTAGCCAAGTAGCCGGGTTTCAGTGGGACGACGGCAACGCCAGGAAAAATTTAGACTCGCACGATGTCAGCCAAGACGAAGCAGAACAGGTTTTCTCGAACCAACCTCTTTTGATTGTGGATGACACTGCACACAGCCAGCAGGAGCGGAGATTCAGCGCTTCCGGCATCACCTCTGCTGGACGCCGACTGCACGTAACCTTTGCGATGCGCAACGAGGGATCCCTAATTCGCGTTATATCCGCTCGCGATATGAGCCGTAGGGAGCGAGAACGTTATGGACAAGAAACTTAAACCCATCCCGTATTTCGAAACCGAAGACGAAGAGCGCGCTTGGTGGGAGAGCCATGACTCTACTGACTACGTGGACTGGAGCAAAGCCCGCCGCGTTCAGTTCCCCAACCTCAAACTGACGCCGCCGGAAGAGTTGGCCCAAGCCGCCGAGTCGGAGACTGCCGCCGATTAGGTCAATCGGCCGGCGCCCCGAAGCCGGCGTAATCCCTGGCGGCCCCGCTATGGCATCGGCGGGGCCGTTGACGTTATAGTTGGCTAGCATCCGTCAGCGCGCATTTGTGGCACACTTATGACCACCTCATCCCAGGTTTATTACCGCAAGTGGCGGCCGGGCACCTTCTCGGACCTGGCAGGGCAGGAGCATGTCGGCAACACGCTCCGCCAGGCAGTGATGCAGGGTCGGGTCAGCCACAGCTACCTGTTCTGCGGCACTCGCGGCAGCGGCAAGACCACCACCGCGCGCGTCCTGTCCAAGGCCGTCAACTGCCTGGACCCGCAGGAGGGCGACCCCTGCGACCGGTGCGCCATCTGCGTGTCCATCAACGAGGGCCGCAACCTGGACATCATCGAACTGGACGCCGCCAGCAACCGCGGCGTGGAAGAAATCCGCGAGATTCGCGAAAAGGTCAACTTCCAGCCCGCCCAGAACCGGCGCAAGGTCTACATCATCGACGAAGCCCACATGCTCACCCGCGAGGCTTCCAACGCCTTCCTCAAAACCCTGGAAGAGCCGCCGGCCCACGTCATATTCATCCTCTGCACCACCGAAGCCGACCGCATCCTGCCCACCATCCTGTCACGCTGCCAGCGCTACGATTTCCGCCGCCTGCCCGGCCAGACCATCTACGACCGCCTGGCCTACATCACCGACCAAGAGGGGGTGGCCATCCAGCCCGACGCCCTGCGCATGGTGGCGCGCAACGCCGGCGGTTCCATGCGCGACGCCCTGAATATGCTGGAACAACTGGCGGTATCGGTCGACCGGGAGATTGCCCTCCGTGACGTCGAAGAAGCCCTGGGCCTGGTGCGCAGCGACGCCTACCTGATCCTGGCCCAGAAGATGCTGGCCGGCGACACCTCGGGTTCACTGGAGACCATCAACGATGTGGTGTGGGAGGGCGGTGAGCCGCGCCAGTTGCATCGGCAGACCCTGGAAATCCTGCGCTCCATACTGCTGCTGTCGTGGGACGCCGGCGATACGCTCGACCTCCCTCCGGATGTGCTGTCCACCCTCACGTCCGAGGCGCAGAAACACGACGCCTCAACTATATTGCGCGCCGTCCGGGTCTGGGGCGAGGCCAACCTGCGTTACGACGCCCCGTCAACGCTGCCACTGGAAATCGCGGCGGCGGAGATTTGCCGGAAAGACGCCATCGCGGAAGCTCCTCCGGTGGCTGCATCCGCTCCGTCTCCCCCGCCTCCTGCGCCATCTCGCCAGCCGCGTCGAGAGGCCCCACCCGCCAGCCCGCCAGCCCGTGAAACTCGACGTGCTCCCGCCCCGGCGGCGCGTCAGTCGCCTCCGGCCAGTCCCGAGGCTCCGGCCCGCACCAATGCGCCGGCCGCATCCTCCGATAGCCTGCAAGGAAAGTGGGAACAGGCGGTCCGGCAATTAGCACGCGAAAAAGGCAGCAAATACAACCTGGGCGCTCTCCTGCGCGACTGCCGGCCCAACAGCGTCCACCTGTCCGACGATGCCGCGACACTGGTATTGCCCTTCACCAACACCGCGAATCTGGACCGAATGCAGGAAGAACTCAACGACCCTCGGGTTCGTGATACCATTGAGCAGGCTATCGAACAGTGCTTCGGCGAGCGCCATTCGTTCACGGTCACCTTGGCCGGAACCAACGGC
This sequence comes from SAR202 cluster bacterium bin87, assembly GCA_002238825.1. GTDB lineage: Bacteria > Chloroflexota > Dehalococcoidia > Lucifugimonadales > UBA3495 > Bin87. Next base: position 544,971 of record MPNC01000002.1, read on the forward strand.
GACGGCGACCGACCGGCACGTAATCCCATGCAGGACAGCCCTCTATACCGCACCGCCATCGGCCTGGGAGCGCGTCCTATCGAGGAAAACTAGCAGGAGGCTCCGTACATATCATGGTGAACCGCAAGATGATGCGCCAGGCCCAGCAACTGCAGAACCGGTTGGCCAAGGCCCAGCAGGAATTGGAAGAGATGACCGTGGAAGGTTCCGCCGGCGGTGGTGTCGTGCGCGTGACCATGACCGGCAAGCAGGAAGTCACCTCGGTGGTCATCGAACCGGAAGCCGCGGAAGATATCGATCTTCTTCAGGACCTCGTCGCCGCCGCGGTCAACGATGCCTCCAACCGGACCCAGGAACTCGCCGCGCAGAAGATGGGGGCCGTTACGGGCGGCATGAATATCCCCGGCCTGTTCTGACCCACCGGTCAACCTGTGCTGACGACCGGTAGGGGCGAACGATAATTCGCCCCTGCAACGCAAACCGCGTTCTTTCGTCCGTACCATCATGGTCAGCGAGTACAACCCGGGCACGGCGCGGTCCCTGAGCCGGCTCATTGACGAGCTCAACCGGTTGCCCGGCATCGGCCCCAAGAGCGCCCAGCGCATCGCCGACCACGTCATCCGACTGCCGGGAGAAGACGCCAGATCGCTGGCCGACGCAATTCTCGAAGCCCGGGACAGCCTGGTGTTCTGCGAGCAGTGCCGCAACCTCACCGATGCCTCCCCCTGCGAAATCTGCTCCAATCCCCAGCGCAACCAGGAACAGATCTGCGTGGTGGAAGAGCGGCGCGACCTCGTGGCCCTGGAACGGACCCACGCCTACCGCGGGTTGTACCACGTGCTCCACGGGGTTCTTTCCCCACTCAACGGGGTTGGCCCGGAAGACATCCATCTGCCGCAATTGTTCGAGCGCCTCCGTGAAACCGGCAGCCCGTTCCAGGAACTGATCGTGGCCACCAACCCAACCCTGGAAGGCGACGCCACCGCCGATTTCATCAGTCGCCGACTTGGAGGCACGGGCATCCATATCACGCGCCTGGCCCGGGGACTGCCCGTTGGCGGCTCACTGGAGTTCGCCGACGAGACCACGCTGAGCCGAGCGTTGGCCGGCCGCAGTGCCCTGGAATAGACCCGCGACCCTGGCGATGACCTCCACCCGAACCTATCGCGCCCTGGGCCTGACGCTGCGCAGATCGCCGATGCGGGAAGCCGACCTGCTGTCGGTGATGTACACCCGCGAGTACGGCAAGCTGGAATTGCTGGCGCGGGGAGCGCAACGCCTCACCAGCAAGCTGATGGGCCATCTGGAACCCCTGACCCTGGTACGGGTCTCCGTCGCCCGCGGCCGTTCCATGGATCAGGTCACCGAAGCCGAGGTCGTCGACGCTTTCCCCGCCGTCAAGAGCGGTTACGAGAATTCCGCGCGCGGACTCTACGTCGCCGAACTGGTCGACGGTTTCAGCGCGCTGTCCGCCGCCAACGCGGAACTGTTCGACCTGGCCGTGCAGACCCTGGCAGCGCTGGGCACAGCCGGCAACACCGATCTCGCCCTGCGGTATTTCGACCTGCAACTGCTCCGGTTGTCCGGTTTTCTGCCGGAACTCTACGTTTGCGTGGAATGCGGTGAGGAACTGGAACCCGACCGACACCGTTTCGCGGTCGGAGCCGGCGGGACCCTGTGTCCCGACTGCGGCCCAACCGACGTGGTGGTGAGGCCGCTGTCGTTGTCCGCGCTGAAACTACTGCGACTGCTCCACCGCACAGAGTCGGTCGGAGCGCTGCCGGAGTTATCCGTTCCGCCGCCTCTGGAGCGTGAGGTTCGCGATACTCTGGCTGCGACGTTGCAGTACTGGCTGGACCGCAGGATACGGTCTCAGGAATTTTTAGAAACTGCAAAATTCGTCTGAAATTGGACGGGACGGCTATTGACCTGTCAACCACCAATGGCGTAAAAGTCCGTGACATACATCCTATGTAAACTGCTCGTCATTCGATCGGGCGCATAAATCGACAGTGACAGGAACTCGTGCGGCGCTTTGGGACACACTGCCCGGGTCATCGACACATCGTTGGACCTTGCCGCAAATATTGTTCAATGCCCGAGATAACGGGCGGCCCGCGCCGGAAAGGCGACTCGGGAGTGTTTGGGGAGTGTTTGAATGTTTGACAAAGTATTGGTGGCGAATCGCGGCGAGATTGCCGCTCGTATCATCCGCACGTGCCAGCGCATGGGGATCGCGACCGTGGCCGTATATTCCGAAGCCGACTCCGGCGCCATGCACACCCGCATGGCTGACCAGTCCGTGTGCATCGGCGGGGCCGCCGGCCCGGGGGCCCTCCCCCACGCCGCCCCCGGCCCCGGTGTCCGCCCCCCCCCCCGCGCCCCGCGAGACCCCCCCCGGGACCGCGTGCATCGGCGGGGCCGGGGCCAGGGATTCCTACCTGAACGTCGACGCGGTGCTGGATGCCTGCCACGCCACCGGCGCCGCGGCAATCCACCCGGGGTACGGTTTCCTCTCCGAGAACAGCGAACTGTCGCGACGCTGCAAAACCGAAGGCGTGGTGTTCATCGGGCCGGGCGAAGAAGTGCTCAACCAGATGGGCGACAAACTCTCCGCCCGCCGCGTGGCCCGAAAATCCGGGCTGCCGGTCATGCCCGGCACGGAGGAACCTGTCGGCGACGACGAGGCCATCGCCAAGGCCTGGGAACTGGGCTTCCCCATGATGGTGAAAGCCACTGCCGGCGGCGGTGGCATCGGCATCCATGTTGTCCATTCGATGGCCGAGTTGGAACCAATCATCGAACGCACCCGCAAGACCGCCCAGGCCGCCTTTGCCGATTCCAGCCTGTTCTACGAACGGTACCTGGAAGGGGCATCCCATATCGAGGTACAGCTGATCGCCGACCAGTTTGGGAATGTGCTCCATCTGCACGAGCGCGATTGTTCAATCCAGCGTCGTAACCAGAAGCTGATTGAGGAAACCCCGGCGTCAGCCAAGTTGCCGACCGAGGTCAGGGAGCAGATTGGCCGTTTGTCGCGACAGTTGGGCCGGGAAGTCGGTTACACCAACGCGGGCACCGTTGAATTCCTGGTCACTCCGGATGGCCATTTCTACTTTCTGGAGATGAACCCCCGGCTGCAGGTGGAGCACGGAGTAAGCGAACTGCTCACCGGCAGGGACATCGTCGAGCTGCAGCTGCAATCCGCCGCCGGACTGTCATTCACTCTCAAGCAGAGCGACATCTTGCCCAACGGCCACGCCATTGAGGCCCGCGTGTATCCGGAGGACCCGGACACCTGCCTTCCCAACGTCGGCGTGGTCACCGACGTTCATCTGCCGCAGGGTGAAAACGTCCGCGTAGATACCGCTCTTTACGTCGGTTACGAGGTTTCGTTACACTACGAACCGTTGCTTGCCAAGGTGATGGCTTGGGGGCAGGATCGGAACGCCGCGATCGCCACGCTGGATTCCGCCCTGGCGGACTTCCGGCTGGAAGGTGTCAAAACCAACGTACCGTTGTTGCGAGATGTGCTGGCCAGCCCGGAGTTCAATTCGGGCGTATACAATACCGGCACTCTGCCCACCATTCTTGAGAGGCGGCTGCAAAATCAAGGCAACAAGGCCAACGGGCACCGCAACGTGAGCATGGGAACCAACGGCACAACCCCTGAAGCGTCCGCGTCGGGTATGGATCCCCGAGCGCTGGCGGCGGCCATCGGTGTCGCTGCAGTGTACGCGGCTCAGGGGCAGAGTGCGTCTGCCGGCGGCGAGGGATCGCGTTGGCGCACGCAGGGCCGGCGGGAGCTGTTCCGGTCGCGGCTCGGAAGCGGATCCTGGTAGATTGACCACAATCAGAGTACGTGTCGGTGACCATTGGTACACCGTCGAAGTGGGCGACCTGACCCGGTCGCCCGTTCAAGTCACCGTTGACGGCGAGACCTTCGACGTCGACATTGACGTCGCAGCCGCTCCGTCGCCGCCACGCCGGGGAAGGCCATCCGGCGGTCTGACCGTTCCGGATGCCCCCACGGCGACGCCCGCGGGACCCGGAGCGCCGGTCGACGACGACATCCTGCGCTCTCCCATGCCCGGCCGGGTGATGTCGGTTATGGTGCGGCCCGGTGACGCCGTCAGCGCCGGTGACGAAGTGTGCGTGGTGGAAGCCATGAAAATGGAGCAGAGCATCCTGGCTCACCGCGACGGCGTGGTGAAAACCGTGTTCGTTCAGCCCCTCGATTCCGTCAACGCCAACGACCCTTTGGTAGAATTGGAATAGCCAGAACTACCCCCGACTTGCCGCCGACCCAGAACCACCAGCTAGGCGCAAGGTCCGGGAAAATACTGGAATCGGGCTACCGGACAATCCACACCACTCCCATTAAGTTCCAGCGTGCCCGTTCCATCAACCTGATCCGGTAAGGTCTTTATGCCGCAGGAAGTCATCTTCATCAAGGGCGCTCGCGAGCACAACCTCAAGAACGTGGACGTGACGATCCCCCGGGACCGGCTCGTGGTCATCACCGGCGTTTCCGGGTCAGGGAAGAGCAGCCTGGCATTCGACACCATCTACGCCGAGGGCCAGCGCCGATACGTGGAGTCGCTGTCCGCCTACGCCCGCCAGTTCCTGGGGCGCATGGACAAGCCCGATGTCGACTACATCGAGGGCCTGTCGCCGGCCATCTCCATAGACCAGAAGGGCGTCTCCCACAACCCCCGCTCGACGGTGGGCACCGTTACGGAGATCTACGACTACCTGCGGCTCCTGTTTGCCCGTGTCGGCAAGCCGCACTGTCCCAAGTGCGGCAACCCGGTAGCCCGTCAGACGGTGCAGCAGATTGTCGATGCCATCCTCGGGTTGCCTGAGTCTTCCCGCATCACGCTGCTGGCCCCGAAAATCCGCCGCAAGAAGGGCGAGCACCGGGAGGTTTTCGAGGCCGCTCGTCGGGGTGGGTTCGTACGGGTTCGCGTCAACGGCGAGGTGATGCTGGTTGAGGACACCGACACCCTGGCCCTCGACAAGCAGAAGTGGCACTACATCGACATCGTGGTCGACCGCCTCATCATCCGCGGCGACACCGAACCCAGCCGCGTCACCGAATCGGTGGAAACCGCTCTGCGCGAGGGCGAGGGTGTCCTCACGGTGGGACGCGAGGACGAGGACGACCTGGTTTTCAGCGAGCAGTTCGCCTGCGTCGCCTGCGGCGTCAGCCTGCCCGAAATCGAGCCGCGCACCTTCAGCTTCAACAGCCCCCACGGCGCGTGCTCAACGTGCACCGGCTTGGGATACCAGTTGGAGGTCGACCCGTCGCTGGTGATCCAGAACCGCTCACTTTCGCTGCTGGAAGGCGCCATCGTACCGTGGGCCCGCTCCGGCGCGGCCAACGCCTGGTACGCCAGCATGATGGAGGCGGTGGCGCGCGAGTTCGACTTCTCGCCCCACGTTCCGGTGCGGGAACTGACCGACGAGCAGCTCAACATCGTGCTCTACGGCGCCGGCAAGCAGCAGGTGAAGGTGCGTCACCGCACCGGCCGCGGCCGTACCTACTCCTGGAACACCGCCTACGAAGGCGTAATCCCCAACCTGCAACGGCGCTACCGCGACACCGAGTCGGACCACACCCGCGGCGAAATCGAACGCTACATGGCCCAGCGGGCCTGTCGTTCCTGCAGCGGCGCGCGCCTGCGACCTGAAGCCCTGGGCGTGCTGATTTGCGGTCGAAACATCATCGAGGTCACCGGTCTCACCATCGGGGAGGGCTTGAATTGGGTTCGCAGCATCAAACCGGTTGCAGACTCGCCGGACCAGTTCCCCGCCAACGGCAGCAACGGACATCACCCCTCAGAAGCATCGACCGATGTCGAGCCTCAGCCTTCCACCAACGGCGCTAACGGAAAGGGCCGGCGCACCCGCCGCAACGGGCGCCGCTCCCCGGCCGAAGACATGCCACCCAACCTGACTCCGCGCGAAATGGTCATCGCCGATCAGATCCTCAAGGAAATCGAAGGACGCCTGCATTTTCTGGACGGCATCGGGCTCGATTACGTGACCATGAACCGCACCGCCCGCACGCTGTCCGGCGGAGAGGCCCAGCGCGTCCGCCTCGCCACCCAGATCGGCAGTGGCCTCACCGGGGTGCTGTACGTGTGCGACGAACCAACGGTCGGACTCCATCCCCATGACGACCATCGGCTCATCGGGACCTTGACCCGCCTGCGTGATATGGGCAACACGGTCATCGTGGTCGAGCACGACGACGCCATGATGCGCGCCGCCGACCACATCGTTGACCTCGGGCCCGGAGCCGGTGAGCACGGGGGCAACATCGTGGCCACGGGCAACGTGGCCGAGGTCATGGCCAATGAAGCGTCGCTCACCGGCGCGTATCTCAGTGGCCGCAAGCGTATTCCCGTTCCTGAAGAGAGGCGTGAGGGCAACGGCAAGTCCATCGCCGTCGTGGGAGCCCGAGAGAACAACCTCCAGGGTATCGACGTTGAGTTCCCCCTGGGCCTGTTGGGGTGCGTCACCGGAGTGTCCGGCAGCGGGAAGAGCACCCTGGTGTACGACATCCTCTACAAGCGACTGGCGCAGGTCGTGGCCCAGGGTCGCGACCGACCCGGCGACCACGACGAGGTCACCGGCATCGAGCACATCGACAAGGTGGTGAACATTGACCAGTCCCCCATCGGACGGACCCCGCGCAGCAATCCGGCAACCTATACCGGCGCGTTCACTCCCATCCGGGAACTGTTTGCCTCGCTGCCCGAGGCTCGCATCCGGGGTTACAAGCCGGGTCGTTTCTCCTTTAACGTGAAGGGTGGCCGCTGCGAATCATGCCAGGGCGAAGGCTACATCCAGATCGAGATGCAGTTCCTGCCCGACGTCACCGTGCCCTGCGAAATCTGCCAGGGTCGCCGTTATAACCGCGAGGCGCTGGAGGTGACGCTGCGTGATCAGTCCATAGCTGACGTGCTGGCGATGACCGTGGAAACGGCGCTGGACTTCTTCTGGAACTACAACCGCATTCGCAGCAAACTGGAAACGCTGCGCGACGTGGGGCTGGGTTACATTCGTCTCGGGCAGCCGGCGACGACGCTTTCCGGTGGGGAAGCGCAGCGGGTCAAGTTGGCGACGGAGCTATCCCGCCGCGCCACCGGCCGCACCCTGTATCTCCTGGACGAACCCACCACCGGCCTTTCTTTCGAGGACTGCGCCGCTCTCCTCCGCGTCCTGCATCGTCTGGTGAACCAGGGCAACTCGGTGCTCCTCATCGAGCACAACCTGGACCTAATCAAGAATGCCGACTGGGTAATTGACCTGGGACCCGGGGCAGGTCATCAGGGCGGCAACCTGCTGGCCTGTGGCACCCCGGAAGCGCTGGCGCAAGCCGAACAGAGCCACACCGGCCGCTACTTGCGGGACGCCTTGGGCGTAGAAGCGCAGGTCGGCATAGCGGATTAGCGCCAGCACCCAGGCTTGCCGCACCTCCGGCCGTCTGGGCTTACGGTTGTTCCAGGCGTTTGACAGCAGGTGAGACACACCTGCGCGTCTCGTTTTTTCGCGAGGAATCGGTAGCCCTGCTCTCGCTGTCCGAGCAACGGAGAAGGCCCAGAATAACAATAATCGAGCAACGGAATATGATGATTTTGAAGGCGGAGTATTGACATTATTGAACCGGGGACGTACCCTTCCCGGCAAATTAGGCTTGTCCACGCGATCCAACCAAGGAGGAGAATATGCTAAATATTGGACACGAGGTTCGGCGACCCGGTAAGTACCTGGGCGACGCGCCTGTCACCATCCCGGTGCCGGAAGAGCTCGAGACCACTCCTGGCATCCCCATGAACCAGCGCGAGGTTGACTGGTACTCCCGGGAATATCCCGTCGAGACCATGAACATCACCGAGCGCGCCTCCCGCGACTGGGCCAACACCCTGCGCGACCAGCACGCCGAGATGCGTGAGATCCGCAAGGAACACGACAAGCTCAATCGCAACCTCGTCATGGCCGCCCGCCTGACTGGCGAGCTGGAGCCCACGTCCGACGCCACTGGCGACGACGTCTCCGAAGCCATCAAGCAGAAGGCCCGCGAGCTCGGTTTCGTCGAAGTCGGCATCACCGCCTTTGACATCCGCTACGTGTACCAGAGCAAGAAGTCTTGGGTCCAGTTCCCGCACGTCATCTGCTTGGCCTACGAGCAGGACTTCGAGCCCACCCAGACCATCCCCAGCATCGACGCCGAGATCGTGCACTCCAGCACCTATCGGACCGAAGGCGCTGCCGGTCTCGAACTGGGCAACTTCATTCGCGGCCTCGGCTATCGCGCCCAGGTTCACAGCCCCAACGACAACACCGGCCCCTACATCCCGATGTTCGTCGCCGCCGGCCTCGGCCAGTTGGGCGCCTGCGGCTACCTGCTGACCCCCCACGTCGGCTCCCGCTGCCGCATCATGATGATCACCACCGACGCCAGCGTCACCTATGACGCGCCCGTCGACTACGGCATCCACGCCTTCTGCCAGGTGTGTCAGGTCTGCGTGAACCGCTGCCCCGGCCGCGCGCTCATGCGTGACAAGATCTGGTGGCGCGGAATTGAGAAGAACAAGCTCTACTTCAAGCGCTGCCGCCCGGTCATGGCTCGCTACCTCGGCTGTGGCGTGTGCATGAAGGTCTGCCCGATCCAGAAGTACGGCATGAAGGCCACCATGGAGCACTACGCTGCCACTGGTCAGGTCCTCGGCAAGGGCACCCACGACCTCGAAGGTTACAACATCGAGGGCAAGGGCTACTTCGGCCCCGGCGAACTTCCGGTCTTCGAGCCCGGCTTCTTCGACATGCCTCACGGCGACACCGGCGAATGGGCCTTCGACGCCCTGAAAGACGCCGCCCGTGCCAACGGCAACGAAGTCACCGATGAGATGCTGTCCGAGTTCAAGGCCCAGGTCGTCCGCGGCCTGAACCAGAGCACTGACAACGTCGACATGATGTACGAGGAGGAAGACTACATCTAAATCGATGTAGCCTGCCAAATCGGTCGGTTCTTCGGAACGGTCCAAATAGGGGGAGGGCATACGCCTTCCCCCTATTTGCATTATTGGACGACCCGATTTGGCGCACCGCGAAAGCGCATACATACTGCGACGCGCAGACCGGAGAATGGGCGAATGAATAACTGGAAAATCATTGTCGCATCGATCCCTATTTTGGTACTGGCAGCCTGCGCCACCGTCACCGACCCCATAGGGCAACCAACTACGCTTGGCGCCGAGAGCGCCGCCATCCACGGCGCCCATGTGGACGAAACCGCATCCCGTAACCAGGGATCCTCGCGCCTGCAGCAAATCAGGGATCATGGCCACGTGGTTTGCGGCACTACCAACGATGTGGCGGGCTACGGCAGTCTGAGCAATGAGGGAGCAAACGACGGATTCGAGATTGACCTGTGCCGGGCCGTTGCCGTCGCCGTATTCGGTGATCCCAAGGCGGTGGAGTTCCAAATCATTGGATCGGCGGCGGAGCGCGGGCCCGCGCTGGCGTCCGGCGAAATCGACATCCTGGCCTGGGTGAATACCTGGAGCACCAGCCGCGACGCAAATTGGGGCGGCAACTTCGTCCATACCACCCTGTACGACGGCCAGGGCTTCGCCGTGCCGGCGGATCTGGGCATCACCAGCGCTTACCAGTTGAAAGGCGCATCCGTATGCGTGGCACAGGGGACCACGACGGAACTGAATCTCGAGGACTTCAACCGCGAGTATCAACTCGATATGAACGTTTCCACCTTCGAAACGTTCGAGGCGTCAATCGCCGCTTATGTGGCCGGGCAGTGCGACGCGTATACCACCGACCGCACCTTCCTGAAAGGCGAGATTATCGCGGCCGGCGGGGCCGAGGACGAGCACATCATCCTGCCGGAAACCATCTCGGAGGAACCCATCTCACTGGCCGTGCCCCACGGGGACGATCAGTGGTTTGACCTGGTAAAGTCCGTGATCGGCATCATCATATATGCCGAAGCATACGACATTGCTTCTGGTAACGTGCCCAGCGCAAGCACTGGCAACACCGCGGTCGACAGGCTGTTCGGACTGGAAGGGTCCTGGGGCCAGGAGGACCTGGGCGTGAGCCAAACGGTGGCCCAGGACGTGGTTGGCGAATTGGGGAACTACGGAGAGATCTACGAACGGCATTTCGGATCCGGCGGGCTGGGCGTGCCGCGCCCGTCCGGCAGCCGCAACGCGCTCTGGGCCGACGCTCCCTGCCAGAACTGCCCCAAGGGTGGCCAGATTTACGCGCCGCCGTTCCGGTAGGCAAACAGGAGGCCACGGGCCGCCACCGTAGTTCGTTTCAACGCCAAGTGACCAAAGGCCAGCGCGAACTGCACGACAAGTTTGAGGGGCGACCGAACGGTCGCCCCCTTTCCTTGGTCAAAGGATCCCGATGGCTACAGCTGAAGCGTGCGTGGGTCGACTTCCCGGCGAGGGGGAGCGGCCGCGCTGGCGGGCTGCTCTTCGCGGAGGTTGGTGATCAGATCTTCCAACGCGGCCTGGTACTCGGCGGAGTTATCGGACTGGCCGGTGAGGTCGAAGAAACGCAATTCCTCGGTCATGAGGCGGGCGGCGCGGTTGCGGCCAGCGCCCATGACGCCATCGGCGTCGACGAGGAACATGGTCCAGCTATCTGCGGTTCTCTGCGCTTCGTGGGCGGAGGTGATATCGTTGCGGACGGTCTCGCTATCAAGGCCTCCGGCGCTGCACACTACGATAAGGCGGTCGTAGTGGCGGACCCAGCGTTCGATCTCCTCTTCGCCTGAGGTAGCGCGGCGGTCGACCAGGGGGTTGCCGCGGAATCCCTCAGCGAACACCCAGCTGCGCACTCCCTGGGCCCGCAGGTTCGCTTCAAGCTCGCGGGCGAAGGGCACATCCGCGTTGGCGCAGGATATGTGGACCTCAAGGGTGGTTACCGGCGCGTCGGCAACGCTGTCCTGGACGCCGGCAACCGCAATCGGAACCCCGGAACCCAGGATGAAGGACCGCGGAAGCGCTCCACGTGAGCGGAGCAGCGTGTCCAGGCCGATGGTGCTGGGGGCGTCGTGGCGAACCTCTTCCAACCCCACGGCGGTGTCGAGCGCGCAGTTCTGAAACACCGTGTAGCCGATGATGCAGTTGCGGAAATCGGCCTCGCCGGTGACGACGTCGTTGAGAATGGCTTCGTAGAAGTCGGCCCCGTTGAGAGTGCAGGAAGACAGGTTGGTGCGAGACAGGTTCGTGCCGTTGAAGCTGGCGCCGGTGAGGTTGGCGCCGGTAAGGTTGGCGCGGTCCAGGTTGGCGCGGTCCAGGTTAACGTTGGTCAGGTCCGCGCCGGACAGGTTGGCCTCGGACAGGGTGGCGCGGTCGAAGTTGGCGCCGGAGAGATTCGCGCTACGCAGGTCTGCGCCCCGAAGGTTGGCGCCGGGCGCAATCGCACGGCTGAGATTGGTTTCGCGGAGGTCGGCGCGGTAGAAGTGCGCGTCGTTGAGGTAACTGTTGGACAGGTCAGCGCGGCGGATCATCGCGCCCATGAAGTCGCCGTCGCGCATGTCGGCGCCCCGAAGGTTGACCATTGGGATGCGGGCATGGCTCATGTAGCACGCGTTGAGGTCCATCGGTTGGTTGGAGTGCTCTTCGCGCCAGGCGGCGACGGCGTCGCGCCCCTGCTTGACGATCTGCACCAGTGCGATATCGGCCATTTTTACACGTCTCCGTGGGGGATTCAGTCGCGATTTTAGCATACTATCGCACCCAATAAGGCCTCGGATCGAGGCCGCACCAACGACGCAGGAGAACGGAAATGCGGGCTTTCCATGTGCTGGCGATAGCGGCCACGGCAATAATTCTGGCGGCGGGCTGCGCTGCCAATGACCGGGTCGCGCCCACCAACGACGGCGAAACGGCGCATATGGTCGCCGAGGCCAAATTGACCGCCCACTATATCGCGGCCGCACTGGAGGCGGGAAAGTCGCCGGAGGAAATCAACGCGACGCTGATGGAAATCGCCAACACCAGCGTCATCGCCGAGTTCTGGGTGAGCGACGAGACGGGACGGGTAGAGTTCACCACCCAGCCCGGGCTGGACTTCGCATTTCCCACCGATCCCGATGCGGGCACGCAGGCGGCCCCCTTCGCGGACCTGCTGCTGGGCAACAAGCAGGTGGTTACGCAGGCCATGCAACCCCGCGAGGCCGACGGCAAGCCGTTCCAGTACGTGGGTGTGACCGGAGTTGACCAGCCCAGGATCGTCCAGGTGGGCATCGCCGGGCCCGCGAAGTAGTCAGGGGCGCCGCCCCTGGGTGACACAGGGGCACGGACAACCCCGAAAGACGACACGGCAATGTGCTGCAGACAGTGCGTCCCGGTGGGCACCGGGGCGACTTCCCGGCCGCGTTGGGCTCGCGCCCAGACATGGCTATAACCAACGAATGACGCGGCACATGCCGATAAATGTGACAATTCGTAACGTCTGATTCACTTGGGAGCAGGAATTTGAACTGAAAATAGTTTGCGAGGAACGGTGTTGACATTTATAATGCCGCCGATGTGATGACTTGTTGAATCTCATCTGATAATTGGATTTCCATGCTCCTGACTATCGACATTGGCAATACGGCCGTGACCATTGGGGTGTTCCGGGAAGGGAGCGCCGCCGAGGGACGCGGAAACGGCTCCAATCCGGTGGAACGGCTGGTAACCACGCTGCGGGTGGCGACGGACTCACGGCGGCTGGCGGACGAATACGGAATCCTCCTGAAGAACCTGCTGGAGTTCCGAGGCATCACGACGACGGACATCACGGCGGCGTGCATCTGCTCGGTCGTACCGCCCCTCACCGGCATGTTTGAGGATCTGTGCCGCAGGTTCTTTGGGGTGACACCATTGCAGGTCACGTCGCAGATCGACCTGGGGATGCCGGTCCGCTATGACAATCCACGCGACGTGGGCGCCGACCGGGTCGTTGACGCGGTGGCGGCGGTTGAACTCTATGGAGCGCCCATGATCGTGGTGGACCTGGGAACGGCCACGGTGTTCGATGCCGTGTCCCGGGACCGGGAGTACCTGGGCGGAGCCATCGCACCAGGGATCAACCTTTCGGCCGACGCGCTGTACTACAACACCTCCCAGTTGCGACGGGTGGAACTGGTGGCGCCGGCAGAGGCCGTGGGACGCAATACGACGACTTCGCTGCAGTCGGGCATCGTGCTGGGTTATGCCGGGTTGGTCACTGCAATGGTCGGGCGGTTCAAGGCCGAAATCGGAGAAGACGCCAAGGTGGTAGGCACGGGCGGACTGGTAACCGTGATCGCCGACCACGCGCCGGTGTTCGACGACATCAACCAGGAACTGACGCTGGTCGGGCTCGACATCATCTTCCGGAAGAACGCGGCAGGTCTGCCCGTATCCGGCGCGCCGGAAGGGCTGAGCAGGGTGAGCTGAGATGGAATCTGCGCTGGCCGGCAAGAACATCGTGCTGGGGGTGACGGGCAGCATAGCCTGCTACAAGGCATTGGACCTGGCCAGCAAGTTGGTTCAGGCCGGAGCAAACGTTGAAACGATCCTCAGCTACGGCGCAACCCAGTTTGTAACTCCGCTGGCGTTCCGAAGCTTGACCCACCGGGCAGTGGTCACCGATACCTTCGACGCCGATTCCGAGCATAGCGTGGAGCACGTTGCGCTGGCGCGGTGGGCCGACATCGTGGTTATTGCGCCCGCCACGGTGCACTCCATCGCAAAGCTGGCCGCCGGCCTGGCGGACGACCCTCTCACCACGACGGTAATCGCCACGGAGGCGCCGCTGCTGGTGGCGCCGGCCATGGACGCCAACATGTTCGACCATCCGGCGACGCGGGAGAACATCGCGCGCCTGCGCGGTCGGGGCGTGTTCCTGGCCGGACCGGCCCCCGGTCGGCTGGCCTCCGGGTTGATGGGCATGGGACGCCTGGTGGAACCGGCCGAGTTGCTGGGGCACATTGCGGCCGCGCTGGGAAAGGACGGGGATTTCCTGGGTCGGAAGGTGGTGGTCAGCGCGGGGGGCACCCAGGAAGCCCTGGACCCGGTTCGCGTGATAACGAACCATTCGTCGGGTCGCATGGGCTACGCGGTGGCCGAGGCGGCACGGGACCGGGGAGCTGAGGTGGTGCTGGTGACCGCCCCGACGGCGTTGCCAGATCCGGCCCTGGTGCGGACGGTGCAGGTGAAGTCGGCGCAGGACATGTGCGATGCCGTGCTCGGGGAAACCGCAACGGCCGACGCGCTGATCATGGCGGCGGCGGTGGCGGATTACCGGCCAGCCGTCATGGCAGAGCAGAAGATCAAGAAGACGGCCGCGGACGAGCTGTCCATAGACCTGGAAAAGACGACTGACATCCTGGCGACGGCCAGAGGGCATTTCGTGCGGGTTGGGTTCTCGGCCGAGAGCGAAAACCTGGAGGCGAACGCCGCGGACAAAGTGCGGCGCAAAGAGTTGGACCTCATAGTCGCCAACGACATTACGGAAGAAGGCAGCGGATTTGGCGTGGACACCAACCGGGTGGTGCTGATTGACCGCGAGATGGAGGTCGAAAGGCTGCCATTGCTCACCAAATACGAGGTGGGCCACAGGATACTGGACCGCGTTGCGACGTTGCTCAGACCGTGAAATTCAACTATAGCCTCGACAATCTCCGCGGCGACATCTTCGGCGGCCTCACCTGCTCAGTGGTGGGACTGCCGGTCGCGCTGGCATTCGGCGTAGCGTCTGGGCTGGGCCCAACGGCCGGCATGTACGGCGCCATCGCCGTCGGCTTCTTCGCCGCAGTGTTTGGCGGCACGCGGTCGCAGATATCTGGCCCGACCGGCCCGATGTCTATCGCGATGGCGGTTATCGTAACCAGCCACGCCAACAGCCTGGCGGAAGCGTTCACGATAGTGGTGCTGGCCGGGTTCATCCAGGCGGCGCTGGGACTGGCGCGAATCGGCCGATTCGTGGCCTACACTCCCTATTCGGTGATTTCGGGATTCATGACCGGGATCGGCGTGATCATCATGATCGTGCAGATCGCGCCGTTCTTGGGATCTCCGGTGGCGGTCGGCGGAGTGATTGGGGCGGTCAACGCGCTGGAGGACGTGTTTACAAGCGTCAACTTCCATGCCCTGGCGGTGGCCGCAGTCACACTGGTAGTGGGAATCCTGTGGCCGCGGCCCTTCCGCAGGGTCCTGCCAGCGCCTTTGGCGGCAATGGCGGTGGGCTGCGCGCTCGGCATCCTGTGGCTGAACGACCTTCCGGTCATCGGCGACGTGCCGACGGGGCTCCCGGCCCTGCACATCCCGGTGTTCTCGGTGGGGTTCATACTGGGCGCGCTGGAGCCGGCTCTGGTGCTGGCGCTGCTGGGTTCCATCGACAGCCTGTTGACATCGCTGATCGCCGACTCGCTGACCCGTACACGACACAACCCCAACCGTGAACTGATCGGC
Organism: SAR202 cluster bacterium bin87; assembly: GCA_002238825.1. Lineage (GTDB taxonomy): Bacteria > Chloroflexota > Dehalococcoidia > Lucifugimonadales > UBA3495 > Bin87. Next base: position 560,456 of record MPNC01000002.1, read on the forward strand.
CAGGGTATCGGGAACATGATCGCGGGGGTCATCGGCGGACTGCCGGGCGCGGGCGCGACGCTGGGCACAGTGGTCAACATCCGGTCCGGCGGGAACACGCAGCTTTCCGGGGCGATTCGTGCGGCAGTCCTTTTGGCGCTGGTCCTGGGCCTGGGCCGGTACGTCGAGGCGATACCTCACGCGGTCCTGGCCGGGATCCTCGTGAAGGTGGGCTGGGACATCATGGACTGGCGGTTCGTGACACGCATCCACCAGATGCCCCGCGAACACCTTGTGGTCATGCTCATGACCTTCGTGCTCACCGTGTTCCTGGACCTGGTGACCGCCATCGCCATCGGGCTGATTGCGGCGGGCATGGCCAGCGCGCGCCTGCTGGAGCGACAGGAATTGGACAGCGTGGTGTCTGTCCCACTGCTGGACGCGACTTTCCTCTCTCCCGAATTGGACGCCGACGAGGATGACGCGTTCTCTGCCCGGGTCGGTCTGGTGTCAATGCGCGGTCGATTCTCGGTGGCCTCTTCCAGCAACCTGGTGAGCACCATCGGGCAGGATATCCAGGAGCACGAGGTGGTGATATTTGACTTCACCGAGACCGCGTACATGGACGACAGCGCGGCAATGGTGGTGGAGCAGATGATTGACGTCGCGTTGGACGAGGACACGGAACCGATTGTGATGGGCCTTTCCGGGCCCGTGGAGCGGAACCTGCGAGCGTTGAACACCCTGCACCGGGTGCCGGCGGACCGTTTTGTCAGCAACCGGGACGAGGCGAGGGAAATCGCGGAGAGGATTCTGTCCGCGTAGCGCCGCAAACAGGTTTGGCTAGCCTCGCCGAGCGGTACATGGAGGGCGACAATGCGTATCGGAGTATTTGTTGGGGCGTCGACAGCCGACCTGATGAGCCTGGACGAACTGATCGGGCGGATCAAGCAGGCTGAAGAGGACGGGTTCGACAGCTTCTGGGTGCCTCACATCTCCGCGCGGGGCTACGACGCGCTGACGGTGTTGGCCCTGGCCGGGGCGCAGACCAGCCGGATCGAGCTGGGCGTCGGCGTCGTGCCCACGTATCCGAGGCATCCCGTCGCCATGGCCCAACAGGCCCTGACCACGGCGGCGGCCACCAGTGAACGCTTCCTGTTGGGGCTGGGTCCATCACACCGGCCGGGCATTGAGGGCAGCTTTGGCCTGGCCTACGACCGGCCGGCGCTGCACGTGCGCGAATACCTGTCGGTGCTGCGACCGTTGATGGAGGAAGGCCGGGTCCAGTTTTCCGGCGAATTCTACAACGTGAACGCGGAACTGGACGTGCTGGACCGCCCGAAGTGTCCGGTGCTGATCTCGGCCCTGGCGCCACAGATGCTGCGACTGGCCGGGGAACGCGCCGACGGGACCATCACCTGGATGGCAGGACCGCGAACGATACGCGAGCACATCACTCCGCGTATCAGCCAATCAGCCGATGCCAGCGGCCGCGATGCACCCCGGGTATGCGTTGGACTCCCAACAACGGTATGCGACGACGAAGCGGTGGGCCGGCGACAGGCGGCCGAGGCCTACGAACGGTACGGGCAGCTGGTGAACTACCGCCGGGTGCTGGATATCGAGGGCGTCGAAGGGCCGTCGGAGGTTGCGGTGATCGGCAACGAGGACTCGCTGCGCCTTCAACTGGAGGCGTTCGCCGCCGGCGGGGCAACTGATTTCATGGCCAACATCTTCGCCGGCGAAGGCGACAGCGAATCCGGCCCACGTACCTACGCGGCGCTGAAAGCGCTGGTTGGAAAAGTCTGACCTGCTCCTGACCCTCAGCCGGTCCCGGCGGCAGTCTCTGGGATTTCAGCGGTTCCCAGCGGGGTCACCGTGGAACGCCGGCCCGAGGGGTTGGTCCCGATCAACCGCGTCAAATCCTCTTGTGAGTACGTCTGGTCGGACCACTCAACCTTGATGGTGTGGCGATCATGCGGATTCCTGTCGCGGAATTCGTAGCCGCCGGCCACCCTCCCGATCGACCATTTCCGGTCGCTCCGGGTCACCCTTGCCGCGGCGCCCGTGACCACCAGCGAGCCTATGGGCGTACCGAACAAGAGACGCCTGAACTGGCCGGCCACCTGTGTACTTTGATCGAATTGCTTAACCACCTCAACGACCTCGTCTTCGGACATTCCGGTCAGGTCTGTGGTGACGCCGAAATCGATCCCCGCGATGCCCTGGCGCAAAAAACCCCAGTGGCGCATCGGGTCGGCCGCCCATATGAGCGTTACTTGTGATTCGTGGTCGGACATAATTCGTACCCCTGTTGCGGAGTCAGCACCGGACCGGGCCATGCCGCTATCTGATCATTCACACGTTGCTTTTGCACAATTTACGTCGTTTTCCGTACGTTATGTTCGGTTAATGATAATCCGAGGAAAACCAATGCCCTGAATACGCGCTATGGTTGCTCATCGGTTTTCTTCCCAGGTGAGCACATAGTCCCGCTGCTCCAGAGTTTCGGGGGATTTCCTGTACCTGGATTTGGGGCATTGCCGCCAGAGCTCTTCGAGACGTCCCAAACCCGCCTCGCCGGGGTACCCATGACGAGCCAGCCAACAGCCGACGATGGTTCCGGTTCGGCCGATGCCTCCCCAGCAATGCAGGTACACGGTTCGGCCTTCAGAGATGTGGTGGTCGATGGCGTCAAGGATTTCGGTGGTCAGCGATGGAGACCCTGGTATGGACGCGTCCACCACTGCAAACCGTTGGTGGGACGCCCCATTCAGCCACTGGGCGTATGGAGCCAGTTCGCCGGCTTCGGTCAGATCTATGAAGGCGGAGACACCGGCGTCCGTGAGACGGGCGATTTTCTGCGGCGACGAAGCGTCATCCAGGTTACGGGGGTATTCACCGGCCAGCAGTTTGCCGGGAACCACCCAGTAACAATTGTCTATCGGGGGAGCCGCCATCATCAAATAACTCGCTCTGTTCGGTCACTCATGCTGAAGCGTCGACAACCTCCTGGATAACACTGGCCAAGGTTGCGCCGCCCGAAGCAATGGCAGGGGCGAATCATGATTCGCCCCTTTATCCCACCGTGCATACGTCGATAGTTCCCTAACTGACGGCTTCCTTGAAGCGGCGGATGGCTTCAATGTGCTGGTCGGGGCCCTTGAGTCCGGCACGCATGGTGTTTACGGAGAAATGGGACGCGCCGGCGTCGCTCCAGTCAGCAGCAAGCTTGTTCCAGTCGTCAGGGTTGTTGCTGTCGGCCAGGGAGGCGCGGCCTTCGACGCCGATCGCCGCCGGGTCTCGGCCGTAGCCGCGCGCCAGTTCGCGCATCTCCTCCAGGCGTTCTCGACCCGCGCCGTCGGGCTGGAACTGCGGGAACCAGCCGTCCCCCGTACGGGCGATGCGCCGCACCACCTGGGGAGCGCCTCCGCCGAACCAGACCGGGATGGGTCGTTGTACGGGCAGGGGGTTGATGCCGGCATGGGTGATCTTGTGGTAGCGCCCTTCGTAGTTCACGACCTCCTGGGTCCAGAGCATCCGCATGACTTCGATCTGCTCGGCAGAGCGGCGACCACGGTTCTCCCAGTTTTCACCCAACGCCTCGTACTCAACCTCGTTCCAGCCCACACCGATGCCGAGGCGCAGGCGGCCGTTGGTAAGTACGTCGACCTCTGCCGTCTGCTTGGCGACCAGCGCCGTCTGCCGCTGGGGCAGGATGATGATGCCGGTGCAGAATTCGATCTTCTCAGTGAGCGCGGCGAGGTAACCGAACATCACGAAAGGCTCGTGGAACATGTCGTCCTTGTTGTAGGGTCGGTTCCACTCGGCGCGCTGAGTGTGGTCGGCTCCGAGCACATGGTCAAAAACCAGCAGGTGTTCGTATCCCAGGGCCTCGGCGGCCTGGGCAAAATCCTTGACGGCGATGGGGTCGGCGCCGATTTCAGTCTGGGGGAATATGGCTCCGAGTTGCATGGTGGTTGCTCCTTGGTCAGGCGGCACGCGCGAAGATGGGAGTATTGTATAGGCCGGGTGGGTTCGACGCTATCGCCGGGCGCACGTATGGAAACGAGGGCGGTCCCGGTGGGGAGCCTGCCCTCGTCGCCGTGTCGTAACGGGTTGCCTCGCTGTTCCCGCAGTGACTGCCTGATCGCAACCCCTACACCTGGCGCTGCTTGGGGTCCAGGCGGTCCCGCAGCCAGTCGCCCAGGAGGTTCATGCTGAGCACGACCAGCATGATGGCCAGACCGGGGAACAGGGAAACCCACCAGCCCTGGGCCGATGCGATGAGCACCCGGCCATCGGCGACCATGAGACCCCACGCCGGCTGTGGCGGCGGGATGCCGGCACCGAGGAAACTCAGCGTGGCCTCCAGGATGATGACGAACCCGACGTTCAGAGTCGCCAGCACGATGATGCTGTTGAACACGTTGGGAAAGACGTGACGGATCATGATCCGCCGGTGGGACGCTCCGGACACGCGAGCGCGAGCGATGAAGTCCTGGACGCGGACGGCAAGGGTTTCGCCGCGAACCAGGCGCGCGTACCGGGACCACATGAGCAGCACGAGTACGGTGATCACCGTGGCCATGCTGGGCTTGGTCGCCGCCACGATCACGAGAGCCAGGAGGATGATGGGGATGGACAACGAAATGTCCACCAGACGCATCACCACGGCGTCGACCCAGCCTCCCCAGTACCCGGCGGCGATGCCCAACGAGGTACCCAGCACGCCCGCAATGCAGATGGCAACGGCGGCAATGACGACGGAAACCCGGGCGCCGTGCATGATTCTCGACAGGATGTCGCGGCCGACCCGATCTGTTCCCAACAGATGCTCCGTGGAACCGCCTTCCATCCAGGCTGGCGGCTGCAACTTGGAGGACAAGCTACCCAGTTTCGCATCGTGGGGCGCGATCCAGTCGGCGCCGATGGCCGGGATGACCATGACGACCAGGAGCAGAACAATGGGGAAGAGCGGATAGCGCCGGGCTTCGAGCCAGACGCGGGCCAGACGGCCGGGCTGGGCAACCGCGCCGTAGTCGGGTGCCTCGGCTATTTGCGGGCTGGCGACGGGGTTTTCGGCAGCCATACGGGAAATCTCCTAACTGAAGCGGATCCTGGGGTCTACGTAGGCGTAGGCGATGTCCACCAGCAGGTTGGCAATGATGTAGACCATACAGAATGTGATCACCACGGCCTGCACCACTGGGAAATCCTTGGTCACCGCCGAGTCCACTGCCAACCGCCCAACGCCGGGCCAGGCGAAGACAAACTCGATGGACACGGAGCCGACCATCAGGGATCCGATGATGAGGGCGAAGTAGGTGAAGGGAGCGATTGCGGCGTTCCGCAGGCAGTGCTTCCAGATCACCTTCCACTCGACGACGCCCTTGATGCGGGCGAGCTTGACGTATTCGGTGTCCAGCACGTCCAGCATTGAAGAGCGGACCAGGCGCATGAGCGCGGCGACCTGGAACCAGCCGATGGCTACTGCGGGCAGTATGTAGGACAGGGCTCCCTGTTCCTTTCCGGACACGGGGAACCAGCCCAGTTGCGCGGCAAACACCCACATCAGCATGAGGCCCAACCAGAAGGCCGGCAGGGACTGGCCGAACAAGGCGATCACCTTGCCCACGTAGTCGAAGGGCGTATCCTTTTTCACCGCCGATAGCACGCCGATGGGAACGGCGATTACGATAGCCACGATGATGGCGACGCCGGCCAGGGCCGCCGTGTTGGGGAGCCGCTCCAGAACCAGGCTCATGGCAGTGCGCCCGCGAACCCGCAGGGAGTCGCCGAAATCGCCGGTGAGGGCGTTCCCCAGGAAGGTGAAATACTGGATGTGCACCGGCCGGTCCAGACCCCAGGCGGCGCGCAGCCGCTCGGCGTCCTCGTTAGTGGCTTCCAGCGGAAGCAGCACATCCAGCGGGTCTCCGGACAGGCGGGCCAGCGAGAACACGATAACGGTCAACACCAGCAGGGTGAGGACCGACTGGCCGATGCGGAACAAAATATAACGCTGCACGGTGGAATACCTTGTTACAAGGCGTAGGGGCTACCCGTGAGCAGCCCCTACGGATTGTACCAGCAGTTGCTGATGGCCTAGTTGGAGGCCGGAGTGATGTACTCGGTGTGGGTGAAGCTGGCGTTGATGTTGCCGGGCCAGGCCATCTCACCGATCTCGGCCGGGTTCACCACTATCTGGGCCGGCAGCCACACGATGGGTACCTCGGAATAGAGGTCGAACTTGAGGTCGCCAAGGTCGCGGAGGGGTTCCGTTTGTTTGTGCGTGATGGGTATGGTAGCATCGGGTTGGCCGCCGGCACAAGGAGATCAAAATGACATCAAAAATGGTGAAGGGCACCCTCACAAACTTGCTGGGTTCTTATTGTCAAGGCTGCGGTTTGGACCCTCGCGTAGAGTCTGTGGAATTGCAGATAGATCACATGTCCCCCCGTGCCGATGGCGGTCCTGACAATATCAGCAATCTGACATTGCTATGTCCAGGGTGCAATCAAAAAAAGAGCTCACATCTCACTTTGGCCGGGTTGCGAGCAATGAACCGAAAGGGCGGGCATATGGTTGATGAGGCGCGGTTGCATGACTACCGGAAGCACGGAAACCCTGCCATTACAAGAAAGGTTTCCCCCGCCCGCATCATTGAATACAGCCATTCCGAGTCAACAGTCCGTGCCATCGCAGAATGGATAAGGTCGGCGGAAGTACGCGATTCCGCAGATTGTGAATGCCACGGTTGCCTTTGGACAATGGTTATGGAGCACTTGGCTTTTTTGCAGGTCGGTTGCGCTGATAAGGATGAGATCGTAGGCATTACATCCTATGCCTACGATCAGTACCACGCCCCCGGCGTGCTAGAGTTAGCTGGCTCTGTCCTTTCCTACATGGGAGGTATGGCAGCAGATGATCCTTGTTAGATTGACCACTCCCGCGCACATCTACATCTCGCCACCCCCGTTAAATGACGGCATACGGGGCGAATTGTGGACAGAAGGCCACCGTTACGACGATTGGTTGATTCACGGCTGGGAGGAAGTGAAAGGGTGCGCTGGTGCCTCACCGCCGAGGTACCGCTTGGAGAGGCCCGGGTTCATGGTGTACGAGACATCCTAGGCCAACCCCTCTTGATATGACTAACGACTGGGTACCCTGTGCCCGTTGCAAGATTAACAGCGTGCCGAAGTGGCGCTTTAAATCAGGGAAACGATGGTGCCTCCGCTGTTCATTCAACAAAGAGGATGAACAGGGGTGGAAACAACATGGAATGGTCTGGCCATGGTCATTGCGCCCGCCGACTACTGAACAAATTGTCTGGTTGCGTGAGCTCCAAAACGACCGTTGCGGGATATGCGGGAAGGACCTGTCCACGTTGAGCCACGGGTCATGGGTATTGGACCACGATCACGCGACAGGTTACGTTCGAGGATTACTCTGTCAACCTTGCAATTCATCCGAAGGGAAGCGGGAGTACCGGGATGTCCCTGAATTTGAGAACTACAGACGTGCCCCCCCTTCGATGATGGGCAAATCGGGGTTTCAAATACTACTGGTCCCATATACCCAGACCCGGAGCACCTTGGATAGGCAAAAAAAAGCCAGCGAACGTGTGATAACATCCAGCCATGGCTAAATTCACCGAAACCGTAACCCGCACCGTCGCCTGCCCGTACTGCTCCCATGACAAGGTTGTCAAGAACGGTAGGAACGCCAACGGGAAGCAGACCTACCGCTGCAAGCAGTGTTCCAAGCGGTTCCTGCACACGGGGCAAGTAGGTGGACACCGGGCCACCGCCGAGCAGATCGGGATGGCGGTCAGGATGTACTACGGCGGAACGTCGTACAAGCAGACCGCCGAGACGATGGCTGACGGGCACGACATTGCCGAACCGTCCAAAGAGACGCTGTACCGCTGGGTCACCGAATATACCGAGATCGCCAAAGACATCCTCGACGACCACCCGGCGCACACGTCGGGCAAGTGGGTAGCCGACGAAGTTCAGGTCAGGGTCGGCGGCGAGAAGTATTGGCTGTGGAACGTGATGGACGCCGGCACCCGCTACGCGCTGGCGGTTCACCTGTCGCCCAACCGCGACCAACGCGCCGCCGTAGCCGTGATGCGAAAGGCGATGGCGTCGGCGGACGCGCCGCCCAGGTCAATCACCACCGACAAGCTCGGCAGTTACACCAGCGCGATCAAGGCGGTGTTCCCGGAGGCGGACCATATCCAGTCCGAGGGCATTCGTGCGCGGGTGAATAACAATCTGTCGGAACGGTTGCAGGGCACCATCCGAGACCGTGAAAAGACGCTGCGCGGACTGGACGGGATGGAGTCGGGTCAGCGGTACTTTGACGGGTGGGCCGTCAACTACAACGTCATCAGGGAACACGAGGGCATCGACTTTCAGACGCCGGCGGAAATGGCCGGCGTCAATCCGCCGTTCACCGAATGGGCGGACGTTGTGCGGGTTGCGGCCACGGACGACAAGCGCAAGGGCGACGCGCCCGACATGGCGGAAGTTGCGGACCGGGCGGAACGGCACGGGGAATCCACGGCGCCGCCGACAACTCACTTTGTGCCGGACCCGACGAGGCGCACCCGCCCAAAAGGTGAGACGGACACCGACGATCCCGATGAGGATTGGCCCCCGACGCCGGCGACGGTGGCGCGGTGGCGGGCGGATGATGAGGACGCGCCGGTTCCCAGCGTCGAGCGACGGGTTGTAACGCAGCGCACCGACATCGGGCGGGTTTTCGCGGGGCGACAGACTGGCAGCGGGCGGCGTGTTCGCCAGCCCTTGCCCAAAGGCAAGATCGTCAAGCCGAAAAAGCAGCGCACGACTGCAAAGCACGACTCGCTGCAAAAGGCGTTGAGCAAGCGCGGACGCGCTCGGAGGCGATGATGGTTCTCGGTGTTACGGCGGACTTTATTTACGGTGTGCTGATAGCGCAGATACCCTACGTTGCATTTTTTATTTTCGTGGGAGTAGCGTATTCTCGATGGAAACGGCGACATCTGCTATCAAACCCACAAGCCATCCAAGAGATATTGCGGCAAACACTACCAACGCAGCCATCGCGAGAACCGACAGCAAAAAATGTGTCGGAGACTGACTAGCGAACCGCAGCGCCCAAATCAGCAAGTCCATATCCATCCTCTGCATCCTCGCCGGTCGCGTCGCCAAACAGTCGCCGGCGGGGATGTTCGTTTTACCGCCGACGCCGTCCGCGTCGGCCTTGCGCCCTGCCCATCCGCAGGTTGTTTTCGTTCTTCATCCAACCATTGGCCCGATTGACTTCCTGCAAGCCGATCAGCGTGTAGCGGTCACGCTTTTCCTTGTTGCACGGCGGGCACAGCAGGGTCAGATTTTCGTAGGCGTCGGTTCCGCCCTGTGAGCGTGGGTTGATGTGGTCAACTTCGAGCACTCGCGGGTCAAACTGGTAGTCCGCGCCGCAGCCCTGACAGAAGGCCCCGATGTCGGTCAACAGCCGCCCGTGATGCGTCCGAGGGGCGGGATAGCGCAATGCGCGGCCTGTGGGCGTCCGCAGCGTCAACGTGGCCGGTTCGCCGCCGTCTGTCCGCTGCGGCGGGTTTTGGGAGTAGGTGATTTCCTGACGCGGGTTGAACAGTAGTTGGCGGTTCAGCTCCAGCCGCCGGATAACCTGCTCGTGCGCCCCTTCCCAAATGTCCATGCCGACCCACTGCCGGCCCAACCGTTCGGCGGCAACCGGCGTCGTGGCGCAGCCGCAGAACGGGTCAAGCACCAGATCGCCGGGATTGCTGCTGGCAAGGATGATGCGCTCGTAGAGCGGTAGCGGTTTCTGTGTCGGGTATCCGGTATCTTCGTTGCCGCGGGTTTCGTTGATGTCATCCCATAGCGCGTTGCGGATGCGCCCTGCTTTCGGGCGGATTTTGCGCCACAGTTCGCCGCGCTCGATTACCAGTTCGCCGGCGGCGTCCAACGCTTCCATCGTCGCCAAGCCGACTTTCCAGCCTGAAGGATGGGGGGGGGGTGAAGCCGCGATACTCATAGCACAGGTTCGGCCTCGGGCTTGCGCTGGGGCGGTTGTAGGCCAAGTCCAGGTAGTACGGGCCGGTGTCGTCTCTGAAGCGGAACGAATCCATGTAGCCGGGCTCGTAGGGTTCCAGTACGCGGGTCTGGTCAAAGAATGCGTCGGCAGTCTTGCCGTAGAACAGGATGGTATCGGTATTCGAGTTATACCGCTTGGCCTTGAATTGGGAACCCTTGAACCCGCGCCGTGTCCGTTTCCACACAACCGCGTTGCGGAAGTTGCTCCGGCCAAAGATGGCGTCCAGGAGGCATTTGCCCCAAGCGCCGGCGGTGTCGTCCAGGTGGAGATAAAGGCTCCCGTCGCCGGCCAGAACCCGGTGCATCTCCAAAATGCGGACACCGAGCCAGCACAGGTACGCGGCCATGTCGTCGCCGTAGGCGGTCTTGGCGGCGGTGATTACCGCCCACACTTCGGGTTGGTCGCGTTGTATGGCGACAAGCCAGTCGTCGTGAACGTCCTCATCCCATCGCCAGCGGTCTTGAAACCGCGCGTCTTTGGCGGTGCTGTCCGGCGTGGCGTGGAAGTCGCGGCCCTTGTTGAACGGGGGGTCGGTGGCGATCAGGTTGACCGTTCCGGTGTTCATACCGCGCAGAAAGTCGAGGCTGTCGCCGTGGTAGAGCGTGCGGTTCGAGTAGTTCCGTTCTGGCATGGTGACCGCCCCGTTGCCTTATAGTTCGGGGCGATGCTACCATACCCATCACGCACAAACAAACGGAACCCGCGGAGGGCCTGGGCCTTGACCTCGGGATCAACGCTCTGGGTGGCCGTGTCATAGAGCACATCGGTCATGGGGTCCACGGAGGTGCGCCAGAAGCCGGCGTTGCCGCTGCGGTTGTAGAACCGGAGGGTGATGTCAGCGGGGCGATAGGTGCCGCGAGTGGCGGCCAGGGTGCCGTGGGTCTTGCCGGGGCGGTAGTACTTGGCGCGGTAGTCGGACCACTTGATGGCCTCGGTTTCCACATCAATGCCGATCTGGGTCAGGTAGGTAAAGGCGGCCTCGCCCATGGGGATCATTTCGGGGACGCCGGGAAGCTCAGTAAGCAGCAGGTTGAGCTTGTAGCCCTTATGGCCGGACTCTTCGAGGAGTTGGGCAGCCAGTTCGGGATCAAAGCCGTACTTGTCGTCGAATTCCTCGGTCCAGCGCGGGCTGTAGCCCGGGAGAGCCGGGTGGTATCCCCACACGGTGTGCTGGCGTCCGATTCCGCCGAACAGTTCCCGATTGATTTCCTCGCGGTTGATGGAGCGGTTGATCGCCTCGCGGACCTTGGGGTCCAGGTGAGGTTCATCGGCTTGGTAGAAGCAGTTTTCGAACCCTTCCGCGAGGCAGGGCCCGGCTTCTTCAGGGTTGTACACGCCGCCGATGATGAAGGCGACCTGGATGGAAGGCAGCTCGCTCTGGAGCACTTCCAGTCCGGAACCCTGCGCGTCAGTGTGCAGCTCACGGCTGATCTCGCCGATCTGGACCTGTCCGGTCTGAAGCTGGGCCAGGCGCGTGGTTTCCTCGGGGATCAGGACGTACTCCATCTCATCGAAGAAGGGGGAGCGGCGATAGTGGTCAGCGTTACGCGAGTAAAGGATGTTGACGTCGACGGTGCGCTCCTCGAATACCCAGGGGCCGACGCCAGCGGGCTTGAGCTGTAGTTGCTCTATGCCCTCGGCCTCATACTGGGCCTTGGAGTAGACAAAGAGGTTGCCCTGCTGGGCTCCGGCAAAGAAATCCATCAGGGAGTTGGGGGTCTTGAGGTTGAATTGGATGGTGTTGTCATCCAGAGCCACGATGTTGGTCGCAAGTTCCTCTTCGTTATCGCCGAAGAGACCACGGAAGAGGCCGGTGTCGGTGGCGATGGCATCCTCGCGGACGATGAACCCGGCGCTAACCAGCACGTCGTGGGCGGTGAAAGCGCCCCAATCGCCGTGGAAGTTCACGTCGTCGCGCAGCTGGAAGGTCCACTGCGTTCCATCCTCGTTGGCCTCCCAACTGGTGGCCAATCCCGGCACCAGGGAGCCGTCGAAACGGTCAGTGTGGACCAGCGGGTCGGTGAAAGGCCTGACCTGGGTGTTGGCCGAGGTAGTGGTGCCCAGCCAACTGCCCGTGAGTTGCTGCACCGGCGGGATCGTCGCGATGCGCAGGCGGCCGCCGAGCGCCGTGGTCTCCTGGGCTGCAGTGGGCGTGTTGGTGGGGCTGGGTGTCGCGGTCGCCACAACCGTGGGAATGGCTGTCGGCGGTTCCGACGCGGTGGGTTCAGCGGCGGCGGGCGCCTGCTGCTGACCCTGCTGGGTTTGCTGCTGCTCGGACGAAGGCTGCGAAGCCGGCGCCGCAGGAGCGGCCGGAGTTTCGCTGGCGCCGCCACAGGCGATGCCGATCGCCAGCAGCAAGGCCCCGGCGAGGGCGAAAACTATCGTAGGTTTAACCAATTTGTTCCCTCCCAGAAACGATGACAATATGGCCGTCGCGGACGCGACCACAACGACGAGGGCGAAGTATAAGGATTGAATACCGCCCGGTCAAAAGCATGGTAAGCGATAATCTTGCTGGCTTACTGTACGTAATTCGTAACAATTACGTTCGTGATATTACGCATAATGCGACAACTACGGATGTGATTCTGCGATCTTATGCCATGAAATCGACACCACCAGCGTCGGGATTGGTCGATTTATCGCTCTGGTGCGCCGGATTACGGACGCGCCCCGGACACGCTGACCGACCAACAACCACGGGAGGCCCGGGCGGTGGCCGTGTCAATGCGACCGGCCAACACGAAAACGCCCGTGCGGCGCACGGGCGTTGCATATTCGCAGGATCAGGCCCGCAGAATGCTAAACCTGGCGCTGCTTGGGGTCCAGGCGGTCGCGCAACCAGTCGCCGAGAAGATTCATGCTGAGCACCACCAGCATGATAGCCATGCCGGGCAGCAGGGAGACCCACCAACCCTTTTCGGACGCCACCAACTCGCGGCCGTCGGCAACCATGAGGCCCCACGCCGGGTTGGGCCGGGGAACTCCCGCGCCCAGGAAGCTCAGGGTGCTTTCAAGGATGATGACGAAGCCCACCTGCAGCGTCGCCAGCACCACCAGGCTGTTGAAAACGTTGGGCAGGATGTGCTTGAACATGATGCGAATGTGCCCGGAACCGGCGACCTGGGCCCGGGAGACAAAGTCCTGCACGCGCACCGCCAGCGTTTCGCCACGGGCCAGGCGGGCATAGCGCGACCACAGCAGCACGACAATGACTCCAATGACCGTGCTGGTCCGGGGCCCCAGCGCCGCCACCAGCACCAGACCCAGCAGGATGATCGGGATGGATAACGAGATATCCACCAGGCGCATGATGAGCGCGTCGACCCAACCGCCCCAGTATCCGGCCGTGATGCCGAGAGCGGTGCCTATTACCCCGCTTACGACTATGGCGATCATCGCGATGATGACTGAAATGCGGCTCCCGTATATGATCCGGGTCAAGATGTCTCGACCCACCTTGTCGGTGCCCAGGAGGTGCTCGGAATTGCCACCTTCCTGCCAGACCGGGGGTTGCAAGCGGCTGCTGAGGCTACCCCGGGTTGGATCATGCGGAGCGATCTGGTTGGCGAAGACGGCCGGAATGACCAGCACCACCAGCAGGATCACCACTGGGAACCACGGCGCACGCCGCAGTTCCGCGATCCCCAGGCTGAGGCGAGACTGCTGAGTCAGGGAATCCCCGGCGCTCTGCTCTGGGGCGGCGGGAACCGGGCTGGTGCGATCTTCAGCGGCCATATCGGAACGATCTCCTCGTTTGAACCCGGCGGTCGGCGGGACAGATCACACCGGATATCAGCAGACTAGCTGAATCGGATCCGGGGGTCGACGTAGGCGTACGCGATGTCCACCAGCAGGTTCGCCGTGATGTAGACCAGGCAGAAGACGATGACCACCGCCTGGATGACGGGGAAGTCCCTGGCAATTGTGCTGTCCACTGCCAGCAGGCCGACGCCGGGCCAGGCGAAGACGAACTCGATGCTTACGCTCCCGACCATGAGGGAACCCATGATCAGCGCGAAGTAGGTGAACGGCGCTATGGCCGCGTTGCGCAGGCAGTGCTTCCAGACGACCTTGCGCTCGGATACGCCCTTGATGCGGGCCAGCTTGACGTATTCGGTATCCAGAACGTCCAGCATCGAAGACCGAACCAGACGCATCAGGGCGGCAACCTGAAACCATCCGATGGCGATGGCCGGCAGGATGAAAGACCTGATGCCCGATTTGCCCGAGGTGGGCACCAGTTCGAGATGGACGGCGAAAATCCACATCAACACCAGGCCCAACCAGAAAGCCGGCAGCGATTGGCCGGTAAGAGCCAGTACTTTCCCCGCGTAGTCGAAGAAAGTGTCCTTCTTGACCGCCGACAGCACACCCACGGGAACGGCGATCAGCGTTGCCACCAGCAACGCCAACCCGGCCAACTGGGCCGTAGCGGGCAATCGGTCCAGGACCAGGCCGATTGCCTGCTGATCCCGGTGCTTGATGGACTCGCCGAAATCACCGGTCAACGCGTTACCCAGGAACTTGAAGTACTGGATGTAGAGCGGCTTGTCCAGACCCCAAGCCGCGCGGACACGCTCGGCGTCTTCCACCGTGGCTTCCAGGGGGAGCAGCACGTCCAGCGGATCCCCGGCGATGCGGGCGAGGCTGAACACAATCACCGTCAGCACCAGCAGGGCCAGGATGGATTGGACGATCCGTATCAGGATGTAGCGTTGCACAATCAGTCGCCTTATCGATGGTCAGGGGCGAATATACATTCGCCCCTCCGTATACGCCGGGAAATTGGCGGCCTGCTACTGGGCGGTGGTGATGTACTCCATGTGGGTGATGGCGGTGTTGATGTTGCCGGGCCAGATGAACTCGCCGACCTCATTGGGGTTGACGCCAATTTGGCTGGGCAGCCAAACAATTGGAACCTCGGCGTACAGGTCAAACTTAATGTCGCCGGCGTTCCGCAGCGCCGTGGATTTCACGTCGGGGTTGACGGCGGAGATGGCTTCCGCGTAGAGCTCGTCGAGCTGGGGATCTGGGACGATGCGCTGGAAGCCTTCGGGACCGCTGACGTTGTAGAAGCGTAGAGTTACCTCGGCGGGGCGCAGCGTCCCGCGAATAGGAGCTATGGTTCCGTGGGTGTTGCCGGGAACGTAGAAATCGGCACGGAATCGGGCCCATTCCATCTCCTCGGCTTCCACATCGATTCCGACATCCTGCAAGTAGGTGAATGCGGCTTCGGCCATGGTAATCATTTCCGGCACGCCCGAAAGCTGGGTAATGATCAGCTTCAGCGGGTAGCCTTCATGACCGGATTCCTTGATCAGCTCGCGAGCGCGGTCAGGGTCAAAGCCGTACTTATCGTCGAACTCCTCAGCCCAGCGAGAGTTCCAGCCAGGCAAGCTGGGGTGGAATCCCCAGACCGGATGCGGCGAACCGTATCCACTGAACAGTTCTTTGTTGATTTCTTCCCGGTCAATGGCCCGGTTGATGGCTTCCCGAACCCGAACGTCCAGATGCGGATCGGTCGGGTCGTGATAGGGGCTGAGCGGGGAATAGATGCCGCCCATTACGAAAGCGACCTGAATGGAGGGCAGTTCGCTCTCCACGATTATCATTCCGCCGTCTTTGGCCTCGGGGTGAAGGTCGCGGTTGACCTCAGCGATTTGTACCTGGCCAGTCAGGAGATTGGCCAACCTGGTGGCCGGCTCCGGCGTGTTGATCTGTTCCAGCTCAGCCCAGTGCGGCGTCTGGCGCCAGTGGTCTTCGACGCGGGAGTAAACAATGTTACCGCCCACGCCCAACTGGCGACTCTCAAACTGCCAGGGGCCGTTGCCGGCGGCGCCGGCAATGTAGCCTTCGAAACCCTCGGTGTCCCATTGGTCCTTGCTGTACATGAAGTAGTTGCCCTGTTGCGCCGAAACCACGAAATCCATCGCAGCCTCAGGGCGCAGCAGGTTGAACTCCACGGTGTAATCGTCCACCACCCGGATGTTCTCCAAGAGTTCCTCCTGGGTCTGGCCGAACAGCCCGCGGAAGAGGCCAGTGTCGGTGGCAATTGCTTCTTCCTGGGTGATCATTGCTGCAGAGTGGGGCACGTCGTGGGCGGTAAATTCGCCCCAATCGCCGTGGAAGGGAACGCCTTCGCGCAGGCGGAACACCCATTGAGTGCCGTCCGGCTTGGAGATTTCCCACTCAGTGGCCAATCCGGGCTGGAGCGAACCGTCGAAACGGTCAGTGTGTACGAGAGGCTCCGCGAATGGGCGCACCTGAGCGTTGGCCGAAGTGGTGGTGCCGAGCCAGCCGCGCACCAGCTCCTGTACCGGGGGAGTTACGGCGATCTTAAGGCGACCTCCCACGGACTGCGACGCTTGCGCGGCCGATGGAGTGTTGGTCGGGCTGGGGGTGGCGGTGGCTATGATGGCGGGAACAGCAGTGGCTTGAGCGCCCGACGGCGCCGGCGCTGCCGGAGCTTCAGTCGCAGCGGGAGCGGCGGCCTGCTGGGACGCCGGAGCCGCAGTCGGCTGCGCCGCGGCTGGAGCGGCGGGAGCAGCTTCTTCAGCGCCACCGCAGGCGATGCCCACGACCAGGAGAAGCGAAGCAGCGATGGTGAGCACAATCGTTGGTTTCAGCACGATAAATCCTCCTGACGAACGCCGCGCGCCGTTGAGCGCACCAATAAATGCGGTATCCGAAATATAACGCGGCACAACACAGGGCCGCATTATATGCGAAAGATTTCACGATTGCACTATGGCCGTTGCGAACGACATACTATATCGTTCATTATTGCGCTATTGATATCATTCGCGCCAAATTATCACGTATTTCGTAGAGGCAGATTTCGAACCAACACGTGCACGGGGCGCAAATATTCTCCAGCAGACGTCCACAGACGTTAATCCGCGGGCGAAAACGCGAAGGAAAAAACGCTCGCCAGGAAGCGGCTAGCCGCGTTCCAGTCGAGCCAGGCTAACCAGCAGCCGTTTCAACCCGGCGCCGGGAAAGTTGACGGTGACCTGTTCCGTTTCGCCGCTCCCCTCAACCTCCTGCACGACACCGTCGCCGAAGGTGGGATGGCGAACGATTTCGCCCACCGCCAGGGGAACGCGCTCCGGTTCCGGTTTGGACGCGGCGCGACGGCTCGTCGTCCACTCGGTAAGGCGCTCGTCGATGTTGCCGCGGAGACGCCCGCGCGTGGCCTCACCGCCGGTTCCCGAACCATCCCCAAGCCGGGTGCGGGAAGCGCGCCGCTCCTGTGCGTAGGAACCACCGATCACTACGTCCGAGTTGCCGGAGGAGCGCGACGGGCCGAGACCGTGGGAGTTGGCCCGTGACCCGGGCGGCCGGTCCAGAGATGGAGAAGCGAGCATTTCCTGGGGAAGCTCTTCGAGGAAGCGGGAGGGCAGCGTGACGCCGCCCGACGACGGATAACGCCGGCGGAAAGCTCGAAGGAGGTAAAGGCGCTCTTTGGCGCGGGTCATGCCGACGTAACACAGGCGGCGTTCCTCCTCGACCTCAGCCAGGGTGTCCATGGAGCGGCTGTGGGGCAGCAGACCCTCCTCCATGCCGGCCATCATCACCACGGGGAACTCGAGGCCCTTGGCCTGGTGCAGGGTTATGAGCGTCAGCGAGTCCTCGGACTGCTCATAGTCGTCCACGTCGGAAACCAGCGATACCCGCTCGAGGAACGCGCTGAGACCGTCGGCGTTGCCGTCGCCGGAGGGACCGTAATCTTCAGCCAGGCCGCGGAGTTCGAGGATGTTCTCCCAGCGCTCGTCGCCGTCGTCCTGGGCATTGATATGCTTGGCCAAACCCGACATATCCAGGGTGCGGTCCAGCAAATCAGCAACACCCAGCTCACGGGAAGCCTCAGTGAGGCGGTCCAGCGTGACGGAAAGATCGGCCATGGCGCGGACAGCGCGGGCGGTGACGTCGATGGGACACGGCAGCTTTTCGGCTCGGGCGGTGGCTACCTCCCGCATGGCCTGGCGGCTGGTCAGTCCGCGTTGGGCGGCGAAGGCGGTGAGCTGCTGGACCGACTTGGCGCCGAGGCCGCGCGGCGGCTGGTTGATGACCCGCTGCAGGCTGACCTCGTCGTCCGGATTGAAGATGACGCGCAGATAGCAGACCGTGTCCTTGATCTCCTTGCGGTGGTAGAAGCGCACCCCGCCCACGAGCCGGTAGGGGATGCCCTGCCGCATGCACTGGTCCTCGAAGGCCCGGCTCTGGGCATTGATGCGATACATGATGGCGCAGTCGCCGTTGCGGAACCGCCCGGTGCGGGCAAGTCGCGATACTTCGTCCACCGCCCACAGGGCCTCGTCCTCCTCGCTGAAGGCTTCGTGGAGAGTGACCGGGTCGCCGGTGGGATTGCTGGTGAACAGTTCCCGTTCGATCCGCTCCGTGTTGGATGAGATGACGCTGGACGCGGCGTTGAGGATGTTCTTGGTGGAGCGGTAGTTTTCGCCGAGGCTGATAACCGTTGCGCCGGCAAAGTCGCTCTGAAAACTCAGAATGTTTCCGATGTCTGCATTGCGCCAGGCGTAGATGCTCTGGTCGGGGTCGCCGACGACGCACAGGTTCCGGTGCGAGCCCGTCAGCAGTTGGGCCAGGCGATACTGGGCAACGTTGGTGTCCTGGAACTCGTCGATCAGCAGATATCGGTAGCGCTGGTGGTATTGCTCCTGAACCTCCGAGTGCTGCTCCAGGAGATGCGTGGTGCGCACCAGCAGATCGTCAAAGTCCAAGGCGTTCTGCCGGGTCAACGCCTCCTCGTAGTACCGATAGACGCGGGCGCAGGTGTCGACCCAGTGCGCGCCGTACTCGTCGTCGCTGTCGTAGGCGGCCCGGGCCATGGCGTGGGAATCCTGCAGGACGCTCTTGGCTGCGGAGATGCGTGACAGGACCGCCCGCGGGTTGTAGCGCTTGGTGTCCACATCGGCCAACTGCATGGCCGATTTGAGGGCGTCGATCTGGTCGTCCTGGTCATAGATCGTGAAATTGCGGTCCAAACCCACCCGCTCACCGTGGCGGCGCAGGATGCGGGCGCACACCGCGTGGAAGGTGCCCATGGTGACATCCGCGCTGCGACTCAGCAGCAGGCGGTCGAGGCGGTCGCGCATCTCGCGGGCGGCCTTGTTGGTGAAGGTAACGGCGAGGATCTGCCAGGGATGCACTCCGCACTCGCCCACCAGATAGGCGATGCGGTGGGTGATAACCCGGGTCTTGCCGGATCCCGGACCGGCCACGATCAGCAGGGGGCCCTCGGTAGTGATGACGGCCTGCTGCTGGGGCTCGTTGAGGCCCTGCAGGATCGCCGGAGCGCCGCCGGACGTCGGCTCGGGTTGGGTTATTCCAACCTCCAGATCGGCCAACTCAGGGGCGTCCCAATAGGGAGACGACGCCGGTTCCTCCCAGTAAGGCGACGACGCCGGCCCGTCGTGACGGGCCGGCGCGTTTTCCTGGATAGGGGGTTGCGGAAAGCTGGACTGTAGTGACATGGGCGATCAGTAGTGGCGGAGCTCGACGACGTTGTCGTCCGGATCGTAGATGTACAGGGATATGCCGTCCCCGTGGGAGCCCCAGCGCTTGCCCGGCCCGGCCTGGATGTCGATGCCGGCATCTTCGAAGCGGGCTTTGAGGGCATCCATGTCGGTCTCGTCGATGACCATGCAGAAATGGTCCTGGTTGCGAACATCATCGCGGCCGCTGGGAATTTCGTCGGATGCAAAGAAATCAATGATGGTGTCGGCGTTGATCCGGGCCGACGGGAATCGCACCTCACCGGCGCGCCACTGCTCGACGCGTTCGGCCTGCAGCCCCAGGACCTCGGTGTAGAAACGGAGAGATTCTTCCACGTCCGTGGTGCGCAGAACGATGTGGTCCATTTCGGTGATCTTGACCAGGGGTTGGGTGATCCGTTCGAACCTGGTTGCGGTTGCCATGACGGGCCTCCTGACGGGTGGTGCCGGGTTATTCAACGCTGTGGCTGCATTATATGGGGCGCCCGGAAGAAAGTCATCCGACGCATGACGATGGGCCGCCGGGTTCCGGGGCCGAGCCAGAGCGATGTCTGATACAATAAATGAGCGTCAACCAACGCTGCTTTTGGGCCCCGCCGGCACCGCTTCGGCAGGGCCGCACGATACGGAGAGGTGGCCGAGTGGTTGAAGGCGCCGGTCTCGAAAACCGGTATACCCCTCTGGGGTATCGCGGGTTCGAATCCCGCCCTCTCCGCCAGCGAATTGAACTCAGTTGATCTGAGCAGGCAACGGCCAGCAGTCGGAAGCTGGACAGCCGAATACCCGACCCGGCGCAGTGGTTTCCCGATAGTACGACGGAACCGGGCGGAATCGAACCTCATCCCAAGCCCTTTTGCTGTTGTTACTGGCTATCGCCTTGTTGAGCATCGGTCCCCCCTCGTCTCCAGGGCCTGCCAGCGAAGCTTCTGGCGAACGCCGGCGGGGCTTCTGCATCATCCCCATACCCGGTGGAGCACTGCAGGGAGTGAAGAACGGGGCGACCGTTTAACAGCACCAGAACGCGGTGGATTGGACGGTCCCACCAATCATCGAAGACGGTTACTTGATCGCCGAAGCGACGGTCGAACGAAACAAGGATCTGGCCAACAATCCACCGGGCGGCTTTGCGACTTTCGCGCTCAAGCATTGCGACACGGACATCAACATCGCAGCTGTCGTCAGACCGTTGATTGGTCTGGGCACGACCAAAGTACCGTGCCTGGCGGATTCCCAACTGGACCAGTCGCGCCAACTGGCTGGGCACTACCCTGGTACGACTGTTGTCCGGACAATACAGCTCGGCGAAGTCGGTATCGCGAAACAACTTGCCCCGCAGCGACGCCACCAATCCATTGAAGGTGTCCCGACCCACCGCCTCCGGGTACAGATGGTCCGATTCCCACCGACCCCTCTGGTCCGATCGTTCGCCCAGCGTCGATTCACTCCACTCCGCAAACTCAAATGGCCCGGAGTGTAATCGGCTGCCCCATCAGCTGGGGTTTCCCGCCGAATGTCTAGGCGTGATCGGTGTCGGGCCGCACGCGCAGGAACAACGCGGCGACGAAGGATAGCGCCACGGCGACCCATAGCAAGGTGAACACGTCGCTCAGCGCTTCCGTCAGGGCCAGGTTGAGCGAGTTCAGCAAGCTTTCCGCCACCGCAACGTCTCCACCGCCCATCTCGGCTAGCCTTTCCTTCAACGCCTGGGCGGTGGCGGGGTCCAATAGCGCCCGGGGGTCTTGCTTCACCGAATCAAGCAGCCCGTCCGGAAGGGCGGCTCTGACATCGTCGGGAACCGTGGCATCGGTTTGGGAACGGAAGCCCAGCACCATCACTGGGCCCGTCACGGCCAGACCCACCATGCCGCCCAGAGAGCGGCAGAATTGCAGCGCCGCCGTCGCAACACCGACGTTCCGGAACGGAACTGCGTTCTGCACCGCCACCGAGAGAACGGCCACGACGCCGCCGAACCCGAGCGCCGTGATTATGAGATAAATCTGGCTGAAGAGAATGGATCTGCTCCGGGCGAGGCTTTCACCATCGCCCATGGTGGAAAACAGGTACATACCCAACGCCATCAGCGCGGTACTTACCAGCAACTGCACCCTGTAATGGCTCCCGGCCCGGGAGAGCAGCTGGCCGGCCAGAATCGCTCCCACCACCATCCCCAACAGCATTGGCGCCAGCATCGTGCCGGCCTGGGTCACGGAAACTCCCAGCGCTACCTGGAAGTACAGCGGCAGAAAGAGCACGAAACCCTGCAGGCTCACGCTGGTCATCAGAGTCACGATCATGGCGACGGCGACCGCGGGGCTTCGGTAGATATCCAGGGGCATGATCGGCGATCCGGACCTGAACTCAATCACCACGAAGAGCGCCGCCATCGCCAATCCGAAAGCCAGCAAACCGATACTCTGTGGAGCATCCCAGGCATGCAGGACGCCGGCGGACGACAGGGCCAACGCCAGCGGGACCACGGCCAACACCAGCGCCACCATGCCGGGGTAATCCAACCCCCGCTGCTGCGGGAGCGAATTCGGCCTCGGATAAATCCGCACCGTCAGCGCCAGCGTCGGCACGCCGGCCGCCGCGATGAACAGGAACACCCAGTGCCAGGACAGCCACTCGGCGACGAACGCGCCCATGACTGGCCCGACCACGGTCGCCACCGCGTATATGGCGCCCAGGATGCCGATGAACTTGCCCCGGTCTTCAGGTCTAAACAGGTCGGCGATGGAAACGTAACTGCAGGTCATCACGATGCCCCCGCCGATGCCCTGCACCAGACGGAAGCCGATGACCTGGTTCATGGACGCGCTGACTCCCACCAACGCCGAGCCGACGATGAACGTCGCGATACCCGCGATGAGGAACATCCGGCGACCGTAGATGTCGCTGAGCCGGCCCACTATGGGGTATGCCACCGTGGCTGCTACCAAATACGACGTAGCCGGCCAGGCGTAACGGTCGAACCCGCCCAGGTCGGCGACGATAGGGGCCATGATGCTGGCGACCACGGTCTGGCTGAGGGCGGCGAGGAACATCGCCAGCCCAACGCACGCCAGCGACAGCCTGACCTGACGGGGCGGCGGCGGCGCGAAGTCTGCCGCCGAGCCTTGGTCGGCATTCCCCGCCGGCGCTGCGTCGGCGGCAGAAGATTCGTCCACCGCGGCTTGGCGGTCCCGGTCGCCGTCGGCGCGGCCACCGTCGCCGTTCATGCGGCGCGCTTCCGGCGCGGCATCAGGCGAAGGGCCAGCCGGTATGGCGGATAGGCGCACCGCGACAGCGTCGAAAAGCCCCATCCGTGCGCCAGAAACGGCTCGCGAGGAGGGATGAACTCCCACGAGTCCAAATCGGTGATGGCGGTCAGCGCCCGACTCAGCAGTTCCCGCGTCTGGCTCACCAGCTGAGGATCGCTCATGTCCAGCGCGCCGCAGCCGATGACCATGGGCATGAGGGTGCCCAGCATGTTCTGCCGATAGCTGCGCCAACAGTCCTCGCGGGTGTAGTTCCGCGCGCCCGAACGACACACGATATCGCGGTACTCGTCCAGGGCGTCGCGCTGGATGCCGCGGCGGACGTCGCTGGTGACGCTGGTTGCGAAAAAGAAGGCGACGTCGTACATCCCGCACCCGATGCCGAAACCCTGCCAGTCGATCAAGGCAGGGTCGTCCTGTCCTTCGCCGCCGAACAGCATATTGTCGGCCCGAAAGTCGCCGTGCACGACGGTCTTCGGGCCTTCCGCAAGGGCGGAGAAATGCGCGGCTACTCGAAACCCGAACTCCCGAGCAAATCGGCGCATTTCGTCAGTGAACAGATCACCGAAGCGGTCAAGCGCCGCCGGCAGGGTCAGCAGATAGACCGTCTGCATGATGCGGCTTTCCCTGGTGGTGAGAAAATCGCCGCAAGCGGACAGGACTGGCTCATCGGCAACCTCCCAGAAGCGTCCGTGCAGCCCGGCGAGGTGTTGTATGGCGTGACGTGCCCGCACACCGTCCAAGCCAACGCTCTGCGGTATCCCCTGCATGTGGCCCAGGTCTTCCAGCACCAGGACGAAGCGGTTGCTGTCCGCATCGTAGTCGCCGTAGAACAATTTGGGCGCCCGCACGTAGCCATGCGGCGCGATGTCCCGGTAGAACACGTGCTCCCGCCGGTGCAGCGACAACCACCTGCTGAACCGAAAGGCCATGGGATCGGAACTGGGCAGCTTGACGATGACTGAAGCGGGATCGGCTGGCTGGCCGTCCCCGCCGATGAGCCGACAGCGATAGAGATTGCCCAGCGCGTTGGTGACGTCGGACAGTTGCTGGACGTCGACGGCGGTGATCTCCCGTGCATCGGACGACTGGCCGGCGGCCAGCGCCTGCCGCATCCATTCCACGGTGATCCCTCCGGAATCCGTGATCAATGGAATGCGTTGCGTGTCCATTGTTTACCCGGCGGTGGGCACGATCAAAGACGGCCGCCAGCAGGCCCAGCGTCAGCGGGTCCGGCGACGCACCAGGCGCATGCGGACCGAGTCATCGGGGTGGGCCGCCGGCGAGCGCTTGATCTTCAGCGGGCGGTCCGGCCGTTCCAGCTCCAGGTCGGCCTCGCGGACGATGGTTGCCAGGGTGAGGATGATCTGCAATTCCGCCAGGCTGCTGCCGATGCAGCGGTGCCGGTCGACGCCGAAGGGGGCAAATGCTCCGGGTTGCAGGTGCTCCGATCGGTCTCTCGAATAGCGCTCGATGTCGAAGCGGTCGGGCTCCGGGAAGTATTCCGGCAGGTGGTGACCCACCGTGGTGCCCAGCATCACCTGGGCGCCGGCCGGTACCCGGTATCCCTCAAATTCGAACGAGTTGGACACGGTGCGCGTGAGGGCCGGAATAACTGGATACATCCGCATCGTCTCCAGGGCGACCCGGCGCGTAACATCCAGCTTGCGCAACCCTTCCGGAGTCGGCGGCCCGTCCTCATACATCTCTTCCACCTCCGCTCGCATCCGCTCCAGTATCTCGGGATGTTTGAGGAGAGCGTAGAGCATGAACGCACAAACGCTGGCGGATGTGTCCATCCCCACCAGATAGGGAGCGAGAACGTTCGCAAACAGGTCCGTCTCCGGCAGGAACTGGGGATCCGTCTGGCTCGCTTCCAGAAGCTCATCAACAAAGTCCAGCGGTTCGTCCGGGCCCCTTTCCCGCTGATGGGTCTCCATGATCCGTTGGTAAAGCTCCGTGACCCGTCGCTTGGCACGGCGGAACCTGGGCAAGCGCTCCATCGCCTTGGGCAGACGCTTCGTGGTGTTCACCTGGATTACTATCGCCAGGAAGTAGATCAGGTCCTCGATGTACTCTTCGGATGACAGGCCACTGCAGAACATGCCGATCTGTTCGGTGATGATCTGTTGCATGACGTGCTGAATCCCGATGGGCTGACCCGGTGGCCACTCGTCGATTGCGCGCCGGGTGATATCGTGGACGAGGTCGAGATTGGACTCCAGCGTCCTGGGGGAATATCCCTTCACCAACAGGCGGCGCATGCGCAGATGCTCCGGTCCGTCCATGGACAGGAGGACGCGGTGGGCGCCCAGCGCGGCGCTGAACTCGTGGTAGGGTTCCCAGGACCGGAAGTGCGTGGGCGAGATCTGGGTCGCGAAGACGTTGGCTTCAGGACCAACGAGTGCGACCCATTTGTGATGCAGTGCCCGCACCCTGAAAATCGGCCCGTGCTGCCGGTATTCCCGCAACAGGAAGGCTCTGAGATCTCCCGCCATGCCGAAAACGTTGCCCAGCAGCGGTAACCCGTCCGCCTGGGGAATCTGATCGGTGGGGCGTGCGGCCGGTGGCGCCGGTGGAGGCACGGCCTCCACCTCCCGTATGGCCGCCGCAACCTCCCGGCCAATGAGGTCCATCCGGCCGATAAGGTCGATTCTTCCCTGGACCTGGGCCAGTTCGTCCTGAGAGAGGATGCTCTCGAATACTCCGCAGGCCGCAGCGAGGCTTATGATGACAATGTCCCGGGGGTCCGGGATATCGTCACTGAAAAGGGTCCGCATGATGCGGAGTTGCACTTCCTCCGTGATAGTACCGTCCGGGGTCGTGTACCTGCGGATACGGGAAACACCGGGGGAAAGATAGACCTGACCACCGGTGTCGCCTTCCAGGTAACCCCGCTCGATCAAGCGCGTGAGGGCCCTCTCGCGGATCTGGTCGCTCTGCCCGGCCAGATGAGTGATCCAAAAGGCGGCGTCGCGGGGATTATCGCCAGATTGCGCGATTTCCGCGAGGATGGGGTCGAGCAGTTCGTTTCCCAACGGTGAGGGGTCGGTGACGATGAGTTGGTCAACGTTGGTATCGATGCGGTTTTCCAGCGCCAGGTCCATCAACACTGCGCCGGCAAAGGCAACGGCGCGGGAATGCAGAGGGAACCGGTGGCGAATCTCCCCGTTATCGGTGTCGAGGATCAGCAGCAGTATCTCTTCAACCGCTCGCAGTTCTTCGGTTACTTGCAACATTGTTGGCTGTTCCTGGTACTAATATGTTTGCCTGATAGTCGATCAGATTACCAACGATGTCCGCAATTCTACACGCTGCCCGATTGTGCAGCGTGGCTGCCGGCGTCCCATTTATTGCAGTGTTCCCGACAGTGTTGCCATCTGGCAAATCCCGCTCCTGACGATGCGTGTCAGTCCCCGTAGCTGGGGTATTGAAAATCATGGCAGGAGAGTTGCGCGGCGGGATGGCGCGACGCACTTCGCAATGGGGTTGACGATCGCAATGGGGTTGAGATTTCAACCGTCGGAAACTGGCCTGACGGCAGTCACGCTGGTCGCCTTGTTCCACGTTGCCTTCACCGCCGGCGTGCTCGCCGTGAACCGCATCACCGCAGTCGGCTACAAGTCCGGCGCCGAGACCCTGGGCGCCGTAGAGGCCATCACCCCCGCCACCATGCGGCCCTTGGGATCTGGCGGCGAGGTGAAGTGTTCGAGATCTCGGAGTGCCAGATCGCCCGGCGGGTGCAGGCGCTCGCGAAGGTCACTGGCCTTGCGGACTGGCGTTCTTCAACGGGCGTGTGGTCATGGCCTACCCCATGGCCCGCAACCGTGCGCCACCCACGAGATCAACTGATCGAGACCAACGAAAAAGCCGCGAGAAACGGCGTCAGCCCACAACCTGGGAAATTCCACCAAGCCGTCATGCGTAGGAACCGATCTGTTTGAACAACGTCGCCGGCTGATACAGCGGTGGGCAAAGTTCGTGGTGTTCCGCAACGGATGAATTGCTATTTCCGGTGTCCAACGCCCCAGGCTGATGGGTGTTGTTTGCCCTATGCGGCCCGCGCAGGATCCGACCCTGAGTGACCAATAGCCCCGCCCGCGTGCAATCGGCATCAGATTTAGCGAACCACGTGGGGCGGCACTACCAATGGTCAATTGCGGTTGATGATTACATGGTTCCCTGCGGTTACAGAGAGACCACCGTAACGACTACCCTTACCAACGGCGTCGCAACCCAGCATATCGCCAGCCGACAGGGTAGGGGCGTTGGTTGTAGTCCGGGCGTTACAGGATGCGGCCGACGCATGCATGGAACGTTGAGCGACGCCTGCTCGGCAACGCCGACAGGGGCATACGGAAGATCCGGGCGTTGGTTTGGCTGGCGCGACCCTGAGATGCTGGCGCTGGCCGGCGCGTTATCGATCACCGGGCCCGCGATGATTGACGATTGTTGGGAAAGCGGCAGCCGCTGGCCGGCGTGGGAGAAATACGGGGCTCCGGCGGTAGTTTCCAAGTGGATGCAACGCCGTTTTGCGGGTAGAATGGCGACTACGCAAACCCATCCAGGAGTAGCCAATGCAGCCAGGAGATATGCGCCGGGCAAGCCAATGATTAGCCTGCAGGACACGGTCAGCGCCGGCATTCGGAAGTATCCTGACTACATCGGGCGGGCGCTCCGGCGGCGTATTGGCGAAGGGTGCTGGCTATCAAAATGGTCAGCTTGGAGCTGAGTGCGGCGGACGTTCCCATCGCATCCCTCCTCGATTCGGATGTCTGTACTGCGTTTCAATCTATGTTGAGGGGTTGGCGATTACGATTTCCCAGCTTTGCGGTGACAACCTGCAGCACGGACGCCAAACGCACGAGTGGCTGATCTGATCCAATCCGATCCAATGCAGTCCCGACCCGCGAGCGCGGGTCGAGCCGGCGCCACTCACATATGCTGCGCTGTAATTCAGTCGCGTGAAAAATTTGGAGACAAGCAATGCCCAAGATAATCCCGGTACCAGATGAACTCAGCCAGCCCTTCTGGGACGCGGTGAACGAACGACGCCTGGTGATCCAGAACTGTACCGCCTGCGACAAGCTCCAGTACCCGCCCCAGGCAGTCTGCCAGATATGCGGCTCCTCCGACTGGCTGGAGTGGCAAGAGCCGGAAGGCAAGGGCCACATCGCCGCCTACATCGTCATCGAGGACGGCCGCCTCAACCGCCGGATGCCCGACCAGCCCTACAATCTGGCCCTGGTGACGCTGGATCAGGACCCGACGGTTAACTTCTACTCCAACCTGCCGGGCGTCCCGGCCTACGAAGTACCCGTTGGCGCGGCGGTGGAGCTCACCTTCGAGGAAGTGGCCCCCGGCCAGTTGATACACGAGTGGCGGGTGGTCGAATAACCACCATTGAACATTCGCGCTCATACGTGGATAAGCGACAAAAGGACGGACTATGACCAGCAGCAATGACTTCCAGTGGCGCAGGGACCAGGACGGGTTGGGCGTGTGGGAACACCGGGGCCAGGTGGCCATCGCCGGCTACGGCCATTCGCCGGTGGACCGGCGGTGGGATGAAAAGAACCTGGATACCTCGCTGGGCGCTTACACCATCATGGCCTGCGAAAAAGCCATGGAGCAGGCCGGCGTCACCATCGACCAGGTGGACGGCATCGTCTGCTGTGACAGCCACATCGCCGGCGGCAGCGGCGGGACCGCCTCCCAGTGGGCGCCCCGGCCCTACTTCGACCCGCCCTACGACTCCGAGTACGGCCTGACTCTGATTAATGCCCAGTGGCTCATCGACAACATGGGCTTCAAGAACGTCAAATTCGCCCCCACCGGGGTTCCGACCATCGGCGAGATGGTGGGCATGGCCTCCCAGGCCGTGGGCGACGGTGTTTGTTCCACCTGTCTGGTTATCTATCCCACCGGCAACATGGAAGGCCGGTACCGGCGCGGCGGCGAGAATGCCGACGACTACGCCCGGGGCGCACGCCAGTGGACCGTGCCGTGGGGCAACCACGGCGGCAACGACTTCATCAACATCTTCCCCCATCGTCAGTACCTGATGAAGTACGGCGGCGAACATGAGGACCTCGTCCACTTCGTCCGCAACCAGCACAAGAACGGGATGCTAACCCCCTGGGGGTACAACGCCACCCATAACATCCAGCCCATATCGGTGGAAGACTACATCGGCTCCCGGCCAATCTTGAATCCCCTGCGCATCTGGGACTGCGACCGTCCCGTCAACGCCTCGGCGGCCTACCTGTTCACCACCAGCGAGCGGGCGCGGGATATGAAATCCCAACCCGTGTACGTGCTCAACCATTCCCAGCACAACTTCCGGTTCCGCACCACCCAGCCGGACCTGGATGAAGTGGAGATGTGGACCGACCGACAGGCCGCACGCATGTACGAAGGCGCCGGTCTGGGCCCCGCCGACGTGGACATCTTCAACCCCTACGACGGCTACTCCATAATGACCCAGTTCTTCCTGGAGGGCTTCCAGTGGCACGGGGTCAAGCGCGGCGAAGCCCTGTCTTTCTACGCCGGGGACATCAGCGTCAAGGGTCCCCACCCCTTCAGTTCCAGTGGCGGCAACCTGGGCAACGGCCGCACCCGCACCGCCATGTACACCGACAGCATCGAGCAACTGCGGGGCACCGCCGGCGACCGGCAGGTAACCGTCCGCGCCGAGACCGCACTGTGCGCCTTCACCACCCCCAGCAGCGGCGGCTGGCTGATGCTGGGCAAGTACCCTTCGTGATCACTCCAGGCGCCAAGTGAAGACACAGCGGCGCCCCAACAACGTCATTGCGGCGCGGGGCCGAAATCCAAAACCGGAGAGACAGATTACGGCTTGCACCGCAATGAATGCGTTCTGGCGGATAGGGCGGCTTATTCAGAGGCCCCCCGGATCCGCGGTTGCGGAGCGTCGTCGCCAACTGAACCCGGCCGGCATTGTCCTGACTCCCAAATATTGATCCGGGATCGACGCCAGTTCCCAGGAGAGGGCGAGACACAATATGTGCCGGTAAGGAACCGCATGGCCGAGGCCATGGCCACAATCTGGTCAAGCGGAGTTGATCATCGCCTCGGGTGGCCCCGTGCGGGCGCTCCGCTGCATTGCCCCCTGCCAACGGTCCTCGTCTCGGTCCCGGTAAAGGTGCAGCCCTAGCCGGAGTCTACCTGTCTGCGTCGTCTTGCCCCCGGGGACTCGTACAACACGCCGGCGTCAATCAACGCCGTCACATCATGGGCCGAGTAATCCAGGTGCCTGGCCAACACCTCGTGATTGTGCTCCCCCAACTGCGGCGCCGGACCGCTGACTGACGCCGGCGTCGCCGAAAAACGATACGGCGGCGACACCACCCCCACCGGCCCGACCTCAGGGTATTCGATCTCCTGGAACACGCCACGCGCCCGATAGTGCGGGTGACGCCAGATCTCCTCCTGCGACAGCACCGGCCCGGATGAGATCCGCGCCTCCGCCAGTACGAGCAGCGCCGCCTCGTCGTCCGGCAGGGTCTGCAGCCACTCCTCGATGATGCCGACGATCTCGTCGCGCCGCTCCACCCGGTCGTCGTCCGTCAGATAGCGCGGATCATCGATCAGGTCCTCCCGCCCCATGCACTCGCACAGCCGGCCCCACGCGCTGTTGGGTCCCTGCCCCGGCGCCTGCAGCGAGATATAGCCGTCCCTGGCTTTCAGTATGCCCATGGGGAAAGTGTAGGTGTTTTGCTCCCCATTCCGGTAGTGCAGCGGAACCCCGTGGTTGGCCGCCACGTGGGGCATCGCCAGCGAGTCCAGGAACAGCAGGCTGTCGATCATGGACAGGTCGATGTATTGGCCCTCGCCAGTGCGCTGCCGGTGAAACAGCGCATATCCCACGGCCATCGCCCCGGTCATGCCGGTGACGGTGTCGCCGATGCCCCCGCCGATGGTGTAAGGAGCGCCGTCCCGCTCGCCGGTGATCCAGTTGAGGCCGCTCACCGCCTGCGCCACCGGATCGGTGCACACGTGCTCCGGATTGTGCGCGAACCCCTCCTGTCCGTAACCCGTCATGGAGCACATGATGATGCCCGGGTTCAATTTGCGCAGGTTGGGATAGTCCAGACCGTAGCTCCGCACGACGTGGGGCGTGTAGTTCTCCACGAACACGTCGGCGCGTTTCACCAGCCCGTGAACGATCTCCAGCCCGGCATCGGTTTTCAGGTCCACGCACAGGCTCTTCTTGCCGCCGTTCAGGTGCAGATACGGCACGCCGTTGCGCGTGGGCAGCGACTCCGGCGTGAACCTTTCGTCCTGGTCCGCCGCCGGCCGCTCGATCTTGATCACCTCGGCGCCCATATCGGCCATGATCCGGCTGCAAAAGGGCCCTACAAATGCCGCCGTAAAATCCAGAACCGTAACCCCAGCCAGCAGTCCCGCAGTCATGAGCAACCTCCTCATACGCCGGTACCCGATTGTACACGCCAGGGATGACCAGACCCCGGAATGGAGCAGAGCCCCGCCCGTGGTGTAGTGGAGCATCGGCCAGCTACCGGACCAGGCGGTGGAAAGTTTCCCGGACCGGTCCCAGGATGACGGCCCTTGTCCTTATCACCCGCCCTATGGATTCCCGCGAATTAACTTCACCTACGGTGATGCAAATTGCGATTATCGACCGGACGTGATCGCATCGCGTTGGTTCGATCCCCCGGAGCCCTCGAAGCCGTCGGGCAACGCGCGCAGATATTCCGGCTCAAAGTCCACACATCCGACGGAACTACGCTTGCGTAATGGCTGGACTGAGTCCATTATGTTGGTGACCACCGTCGTTCTCCCGGTTCTGTTTAGTGACCGTCGGGCAAGGATGATGCGGTGGTCTAACTTTGGCTACGGGGATTTTGGGCAATGGGGATTCTTGGGCACCACCTGCCGGTACGCCACCCGCGCCCTCGACCTTCGCGAGCCACACGACCCTACTGCCAAAGGCAAGCCGGACAAAATCCCGAAGCTGGCGGGCCGGCAGATCACCCAAACACCCGGGGCAACCCCGGCGTCCAATCGGCAGGTCCGCGTGGACGAGGAGTTTTACTGAACTGATATGCAGGATCCTACCAACCTCTCTCCCAACCCAACGAAAACCCAACCAACCACGCCGGCCGGCGCGGTGGCCGATTTCGCCGAACTGCCCCGCATGATTCGTGAAAGCGGGCTGCTTGACCGGCAGCTCCGCTATTACACCCTCAAGATAGTGTCCACGTTGGCCATGCTCATCCTGAGCATCGCGCTGCTGATCGTGGTGGACAACTTCTGGTTTCAGATTGCCAA
Source organism: SAR202 cluster bacterium bin87 (assembly GCA_002238825.1). Lineage (GTDB taxonomy): Bacteria > Chloroflexota > Dehalococcoidia > Lucifugimonadales > UBA3495 > Bin87. The sequence goes on from MPNC01000002.1 coordinate 592,638, forward strand.
CGCCGCATTCCTGGCCTTTGTGTTCGGGCAGATCGGCTACATCGGCCACGACGCCGGACACCAGGGAGTCTGCCGGTCGGTTCGCGGGAACCGACTCATCGGATACGGCGTCTGCTCGCTGCTGGGCATGAGCCAGTCCTGGTGGCTTACCCAGCACAATCAGCACCACCGCAGTCCCAACGACCTTGATGACGACCCGCATACCATGATCCCGGTATTGGCCTTCTCGGAAGAAAAAGCCAGTGACATCCGGGACGTCCGGCGGTTTCTGGTGGCGTACCAGGCCTTCTACTTCGTACCAATCCTGACCTTGGAGAGCCTGGCTCTCCGGTTTTCCAGCGCTCAGTTCCTGGTCGGAGCGCGCCGGCCCAACACCTACCTCCCGGAATTGGGGCTGATGGCGGTGCACTTTGCGCTCTACTTTGGGCTGTTGCTCTATGCGCTCAATCCATGGCAGGCATTGGTCTTCGCCCTGATTCACCAGGCGCTCTTTGGGTTGTATTACGGGTTGGTGTTCGCACCGAACCACAAGGGGATGTTGATCCTGGACAAGGACAATCCGCTGGACTTCGTTCGAACCCAGGTACTGACCACCCGCAACGTCAAGCCCAACTTTCTGGTCGACTTTCTTTACGGCGGACTGAACTACCAGATTGAGCACCACCTGTTCACCATGATTCCGAGGAACAGATTGGGAAAGGCCAGGCCCATTGTCAAGGAATTCTGCCGGCAGCGGGGTATCCCCTATTACGAAACCGGCACGTTCACGTCGTACCGGGAGATTCTCAGCCACATGCATGAGGTGTCCGCCGTTCTTAGAAAACGCTCGAAACCGCCGGCGAATATCGCAAGCGGCAATCTGTCCGCGGTCAAGTCCGGGGTCAACGCCACCGGGTAGGACGGTTCCATGTCTCGCGCCGCAAACCGCAGACCACTACGTCGGAACCCACCTTCAATCGCAGTCCCGGCTTTCGGCGCGCCGACCATCGGATACGCTAAGCATCGGATACCACGATCATGACTGATACGGCTGTCTGCCAAATTGCACGTGAGTTTCGGTTGGCCGATGCGCAGGTGGAAGCCGCGGTGGGCTTGCTTGACGATGGCGCCACGGTGCCGTTCATCGCTCGGTACCGCAAGGAGAGCACGGGCAGCCTTGACGAGGTGGCGATCTCCGGCATCCGAGACCGGCTGGCGCAACTCCGGGAGCTCAGCGAGCGACGGGAGACGATCCTGGATTCGCTGGAGAAGCGGGGTCTGCTCAGCGAAGAATTGCAGACGGCTATTCGATCTGCCGAATCAATGGCCGCCCTGGAGGACACTTACCTGCCGTACCGGCCCAGGAGGCGCACGCGCGCAGGCATCGCCAGAGAAAGGGGACTGGAATCCCTGGCCCTGCGGCTCTGGGAACAGGGGGACTTTGACATCGACCGGGCCGCACGGGAGTACGTCCATCCCGACGCCGGGGTGGCAAACGCCAAAGAGGCGCTGAGCGGAGCCAGGGATATCATCGCCGAGTGGATCAGCGAAGACTCCGCCGCACGGCGCGAGATCCGCGAGTTGTTCTGGTCGCAGGGCGCTATTTCGGCAAAGGTGGCTTCGGGCAAGCACACGGAAGCGGCCAAGTACCAGGACTACTTTGACTGGCGGGAACCGATCGCGAGGGTGCCTTCCCACCGAATACTGGCCATGCTGCGAGGCGAAAAGGAATCGCTGCTGTCGGTCCGGATCGCGCCGCTGGCAGCGACGGCGACGTCTGTTCTGGACCGGCTTTTCGTCAAGCGCAAGACGGCGGCAGCCGCGCAGATCCGGCAAGCCATCCGGGAACGCTACAAGGCGCTGCTGGAATCCGCTATGGAAACGGAGGTCCGCAAAGCGGCCAGAGTACGAGCCGAGGACACGGCCATCGGAGTATTCGCCGACAACTTGCGGGAGTTACTGCTCGCGCCGGCGCTGGGCCAGAAGAAAATCCTCGCGCTGGACCCCGGGTTCCGTTCCGGTTGCAAACTCGTATGCCTGGACCAGCAGGGCCACCTGCTGCACCACGATACCGTCTATCCGCTGCTCGGAGAACGGGATGCCGGCGAGGCCGCCGGGAAGATACGTCTGTTGTGCGACCAATACCAGGTTGAGGCCATCGCCGTGGGCAACGGCACCGGCGGCCGGGAGACTGAGGTTTTTCTAAGGACCCTGGAATTGGGCCCGCAGATTTCGGTCGTCATGGTCAACGAGAGCGGGGCCTCGGTGTATTCGGCGTCGGACGTGGCGCGTGCCGAGTTCCCGGAGCACGACATCACCGTGCGCGGCGCCGTGTCCATCGGTCGCCGGCTCATGGACCCGCTGGCCGAACTGGTCAAGATAGATCCCAAGTCCATCGGCGTGGGCCAGTACCAGCACGATGTCGACCAAAAGGCCCTGAAGCAACGTCTGGACGATGTGGTGATCAGCTGCGTAAACCAGGTTGGGGTTGAACTGAACACCGCCAGCCCGGAGTTGCTGTCGTACGTTTCGGGCCTGGGCCCACGTCTGGCCAACGCCATTGTGGAGTACCGGAACCGCAACGGTCCCTTCGCCTCCCGGGACGCCCTGAAACAAGTGCCGCGTCTGGGCCCCAAAGCCTTTGAACAGGCGGCGGGTTTTTTGCGCATCAGCGGGGGAGCCCAGCCCCTGGACGCCACTGCGGTGCATCCCGAGTCCTACCCGGTGGTGGCCGAAATCGCCAGGGATCTCAGCCGACCGGTGGAGCTGCTGCTGGAAGACGCTTCAATCGGCGATCAGATTGACCTCCACCGCTACGTCAGTGATCGCGTCGGACTGCCGACGCTGCAAGACATAGTGGAAGAACTGGCACGTCCGGGGCGGGACCCGCGCCAGGAATTTGAGCCTTTCGACTTCGCGGCGGGCATCCACCGGATCGAGGACCTGACTGCGGGAATGAGACTGCCCGGCGTGATAACCAATGTCACCGGTTTCGGAGCGTTCGTCGATGTCGGCGTACACCAGGACGGGCTGGTCCACATCAGCCAGATGGCGGAGGGGTACGTCAACAATCCGTCGGATGTTGTCAAAGTGCAGCAGCGGGTGTGGGTGACGGTGCTTGAGGTAGACCTTGAGCGCAAACGAATATCCCTGTCGCTGAAGTAATCGCCGTCCGCGCCGCGCCGGACTGACGACGCTGGCGAGCCGGACTGGCAACCCAATCACGGCGGCAATGACGTAAAGTATCAGAAGTTGGCATGATAGTGCTGGTACACTATTAGACATAGTGAAGGACTGGACGCCGGCGACGCGCCGATTTGGGCGTCGCGGAGTGTTTGAGGCAGCGGGCCCACAACATCTTCGCCCGCAGAGCCCGCGCCATTCAGATCCCCCGCTCGACGAAGGAGACATTATCAGTACACAAACCCCGTCCCGGTCTAACCGCCGACGATCCCATAACCGAGCCCGATCCAACAGGCCGCAGGACAATTGGGCGCCACCGAGTCAGGCCCAGCAAAACCGGCCGCGACACGCCGCGACCTGCGTCAATTGCCGAGCGCGCACCACGGTCCCGTTCCGGCCAAGTCCCGAACGACCGGTGTATTGCTCCGAATGCTGGAAAACCCGCCGGAGCGGCGAAACCTCCGCGCACCGTGCGCCGGCGGCTGACCCGCCGGCGACAGAAGAAACAGCCGAAGAAACTGCGCCGGACCATGCCGGCGCCCACGCTGAGGTCTTTCCAGAGATCGACTTGAAACCCGCTACCCGGGCCGCGATAGGTCGCATGAACATCGTGAAGCCCACGCCAATCCAGGAACGGTCCATACCCTGTCTCCTGGACGGGCGGGACCTGATCGGGCAGGCGCGCACCGGCTCCGGCAAGACGCTGGCCTACGCAGTCCCAATGGTGGAACGATGCGACCCGTCGGAACGCGCCGTGCAGGCGCTGGTCCTGGTGCCCACCCGCGAACTCGCCATCCAGGTGGCCAGCGTGGTGGAGAACCTCGTGGCGCGGCAGCGTCTGCGCGTGACGTTGCTGTACGGCGGCCGATCGTTGCGGCCAGAACAGGCGGCCCTGCGCGACGGCGCCCACATCATCATCGGCACGCCGGGGCGTACGCTGGACCACCTGCGCCAGAGAACGCTTGACCTGAGCGCCGTCAGGTTCCTGGTCCTCGACGAGGCCGACGAAATGCTTGACCTGGGATTCGCCAAGGACGTTGACGCGATCCTCAGCCGCACGCCCTCCGGCCGTCAGACGGCGCTGCTGTCCGCGACGATGCCGGAATGGGTGGCCGGAACCTCCAAAAAGCACCTGAAAGACCCGGTCACCGTGGAGGTGGACGCGGACCTGCGGGCCCTGCCCACCGTGGAACACCGCGTGTACAGCATCCAGAAGGTCGACAAGATGTCGGCGCTGCGAACCCTGCTGGATCAGCGCGGTGACGCGCCGATCCTCGTGTTCGGAAAGACCAAGCGCGGGGTGAAACAGCTGGCACAGAAACTCGAGATGTTCGGCTATCCCGCAGGAGCATTGCAGGGAAACCTCAGCCAACCCGCGCGCGAACGCGTGATGCGGGGCTTTCGTTCCGGCGACGTGCCGATATTGGTGGCCACTAACGTTGCGGCCCGCGGCCTGGACGTGGCTGGGATCGCTCAGGTGATCAACTTTGACCTCCCGGATTCCGAGGAGTTGTTCACGCACAGGGTGGGGCGCACCGGCCGTATGGGCCAAGATGGCGAGGTGATAACTTTCATCACTCCGGATGACGGTCGCAAGTGGCGCGAGATTCAACGCAACCTGGGACACCGTTTCACCGTCAGGTCGTGGAACAAGGAAGCGAAACGAGCGCAACTGAAACAATAGGATCGCCGGTCCCGCACAGCCGCCGGCCGGGTGTCCCCAAAGAGGCCGGCCGCGGCTGAGCGATGTGATCCCGGTCCAGGCCGGGGCGGCGAAACCCGTTGTGGGCCGGCGACTTCGTCCGGACCGGGACCCATAACGGTCGCGTGGCGCGCCGCAGATCATCATCGACGGTCAAATCGGGGAGTGTTTGACCCTTACGAAAAGGTCTTTGGGTTATGTGGCTCCAAAAGGCGTTCATCAACCACCACGTCACCCGCCGCCTTCAGACCGGTTTCGTGACCACGAAAAGCGCCCAACCAATGTTGCCGGCGTTTGCAGAGTCGACCCAGAAGGACAGCGCGTCCACGGTGCGGTCGATGGTTTCATAACCGATGCGGGGAGCCAGGGTTTCCCGGTTTTCCCGGAGACGGTCGCGCACCCAGGCATAGGAGCGGGCGACGTGTTGGGACCAGTCCTCTTCCCGGGCCACGGGCAGTTCCAGTCGTGACAACGCCTGCAGGTAGTCGTCCAGATCCCACATATCGGGCGACTGTACTCGATCATAAATCCGCTCACGGTCCGCTTCCGGAGTGCTTCGGCGCACCAGGATATCCGTGAAGACAAGGCTGCCGCCGGGCCTGACCACGCGCCGGCATTCCGACAGCACGGCGTTCTTGTCCACTGCGTGCAGAAAGGCTTCCTGGCTCCAGACGACGTCGTAGGATTCGTCGCCGTAGGCGAGGTGGTGAAAGTCCCCGTATTCGAAGGACAGCCGGTCGTCCAGACCGGCCTCGGCAGCCCGTGAGCGGGCCAATTCCAACTCCTTCTCGCTGATGTTGGCGCCGGTTACCGCGCAGCCGAAGTTCGCCGCCAGGTATCGGGCGGTGGACCCGTAGCCGCACCCCAGGTCCAGCACACGCATCTCCGGCGTCAGCGAAACCGCGTTGGCCATGATTTCGTTGGTATGCTCCATCGCATCGGGATGCGGACAGTCGGGGCTGCAGGGCACGCCCAGATGCAGATTGTCACCCCAGATGGTGCGGTATATCTCGTCGGCAGGGCCGTCGTAATAGGCCTGGGTGCTGGCTACGATGGCGCCAACGTCTCTTTCGTTCATGGCGAGTGTCTCCGTTGGTTCGGTTTGGATTGCGACCGGCCCCACGAGGATCCCGGGCGGCGCAAGGGCAAGCCGCGGAACGCCGTGCCACAAACCAGTCCTGGCTCACGCCTATTTCCTGGCGAGCTGGATCACGAAATCCGGGTCGTAGCGGTCGTAGCCCGCTTCGAAATCGCCGTAACGCTCCACACTCCGGAAACCGGTACTGAGCAAAAGGTCGGTCAGGTAGTCCTGCCGGATGGGGAATATGGTCAGAAAATGAACCTCCCCGTCGCTGTATTCATACCGCATCTTGACGACATCTTCGGTCAGTTCTTCAGGTTTGACGTCGACGGTTTCACCCAGATAGTACGATTGGTGCTTGCTGCTGAAACCGTTATCCAGGATGGCATCATAGTTGCGCTGGTCAATGATGGCGATCCCATCGTTGTTGAGCAGGCGGTACACCTCGCCAAGGGACTGGATGCGATCCGATTCGTCAAACAGGTGGGTGAACGCGTTGCCCAGGCAAATCACGGCGTCAAACCGCTCGCCGCCAAAGGATTCGCTCAGCCTGGTCCACTCGGCCTCCACGACGCGAAGGTCGTCGATCCCGAAGCGTTCGGCGTTCTCCCTGGCCTGCACCACCATGTTGGGCGCGCCATCGGCGGCGGTTACGTCGAAACCGTCGGCTTTCAGAGTAACGGCATGAAATCCCGTGCCGCAGGCGATGTCCAGCACGGTCTCGGCTCCATGATCCCTCAGGATATTCTGGAAGAAGTTGTTTTCCGCCTCCGCCCGGCGCCGCCAGTCAATCAATTCGTCCCACCGTCCGACGAACTCGGGCGAATACTGCTCCTTGTACAGGTCCTTGGGGACGATGATGTTTTCGGCTCCAGACATGCCATCACTCCTGGTTTATTGAAATCGATTGACCTGGGGACTCCACCCCTGGTCTGTCCGAGATGCGTTCCGGCGAACGCCGTTGACAGCGGCGACGTCCGTCGGGCGTCGCCGCTTCTGCTCCACTCCCGGAATTTGGGCGGACCCGTCGCCGTCAGATCCCCAGCGCCGCTACCCCAGCTTTGGCGATGGCTTCGTCGTCGAACCCGCTGGGCAGGCCACCCACGCCGATGGCGCCGACCACCACGCCGTCGTGGAACACGGCTACTCCCCCGGGCAGTGCTATCAACTGGGCGTCGCCAAAGGACTCCAGCGACCTGCCCGTGCTGCTGAGTTGCTCGGCGAAGGCGGCGGTATCCATCGAGCGGACCGCCGATGTGTAGGCCTTGCGGATGGCGAAGGTCGGCCTGAGGCACCGGTCCATCCGGGCGTAGGCCAGCAGGTTTCCGGCATCATCCACTACCGCCATATCGACCTTGCGCCGGTCCGTATCCCGGTTGAAATCGGCGATCATGGCCGTGATGGCGTTCTGGGCCTGTTCCAGGCTGATCATGGATTTGTTGTACATGGTTAGACCTCCATGAATCTGTAATTGAGGGTTTCCGGTGCCGTGAACGGGTCAATGCCTCCAAGGCCCGACGGCTAAGCATTGCCTGCTACCATACGTGAGGTGGAAGTAACTCAGTAGTTCCGGGTTCAATGCCTCAGGCAACCTCGTTTGAACCATCGTTCCAACAATAGCCTGTTGAAGTCGAAATCCGTATACTACGCTCATTTCCACACGCTGTGGCTACGGGAGTCGCCCGTTGCAAGTGGCAGGAGGAACAATTGGCAACGAGGACCGTATTATTCTACGAAATCCGGGCTACCCGCGCGGCCGACGTAGCGTGGCGCTTGGATGTCCCTGGTTTGGTGGCCGAATTAACCGCCCTTCCCGACGCACAACGGATTCGACTGATTGAAAGTGACGCTGGGGACTCGTACGAGTTCGTGCAAGTCCTCGAGAATGGGGGGAATCCTGCCATAGTCTACGTTCGTTGCAGAGATCATGGCCTTCCAATGCTAGCACAGGCAGCAACATTGGAGCCGCTTAACATTGCCGCTGGGCGGCAACTTGCTGAGTTAACCCATACGGTCTTCTTCGACCGCCACATCGTGGGTAGTGAGTATAACCACTACGGGCCGAGGCTTCCTGCTCTTGCTGGATACCTCGCAGACAAAGTTCCCCAATGTCTGCCTCCAAACAATAAAATACGGATAGTCCCTCTGATAAATGAGGATCGGCTCGAACTACTCCGCAACGCTAGGTCCATCAAAGGGCTCTCTCTCAAGATGGCGCCTGAGTTGTTGGATGTCGTTGATGCTATTCAGCATTTGAATGACGGTCGTGAAGCTCTCAAGGCATTGTCCACTGGATATGGTGTACAACGGATTGGTCTGGACCTGCAAAACCGCAACGGATTGAATAAGGATCAAGTTGTCGCGCTGGTTGACTGGGCATTTGAACAAGGCGCTGGATTGTTGAGTACTGCGTATGCAGTAGTGCAACTTGATGATGGTACTACGCAACCCATTAATCTGTTAAAAACCCGATTGGGCGTGGAACGAGAAATGGAGTTGATAGGTGCCAACGCGAGATCGATAGATCATGGTTCGGCTCAGACCCAAATTGTGGACGCATACCATTTTCTTGAAGACCAACTCCACGCAGCATCAACTGTGTGGGGTGAGGGACCGGAAGAAGATGGCAACTAAAGTTTGGGGCTCATACCAACGCAACCATCGCATAGTCGATGCTATCTCACTAGGCGTAATAGCTGCTGCGTTGATTTGGGCATGGGAGTTCGACCATCTGCCAGGGGAATCAGCGTCGAGAAGCGTGACGCTTTTTGCTACGATCGCCGGGCTGTCCGGAACGTTGCTAGGGTTCGCCATAACATCAATAGCAATATTGATTGGGTTGTTTCAATCCCCTGAGTTTGGGCCCCTACGGAAAAACAGCGCCTACGGGTCTCTATTTTCGGACTATAAGTTCGCCATCGTTTTGCTCGCGGCTACCACATTGTTTGCCCTTGGCGCAGCGGTTGCGGCTGCGGCGCGCTTTTGCAGTCCAATCATCCTAGGGGTCGCTTTAGGAATGGTGGCATGGAGTTCGGTAACGATGTTTCATGCCGTGGAAATCCTCTGGCTAGCAATCAGAACCCACGTAAGGGCTGAACAGGATTTATGATCCGTTTGTCGTTACAGAATGAAGCTGAAACCAGCACTTGGTGAGCGAAACAGATAATTTTGCAGAAGTGCCTTTGCGGAGAAGCACTGCGTCTTGATTTGTTCTGACCTCGCCGCTCCCACGGATTGAAGAGCGACAGTCCGGAGCCGCGGGCACAAATTAGGCCGGGTAGCTGGGCCGTCGTTGCTAAGATTACCGATGACCCTGGCGTAAACCCCGGAGCGGCGTCTCTGCCTACTCCTCATAATCACACCTGCTCCAACGAGAGGATACCGGGTGTGTGACCGGTGGTAAACTCGGCGCGACGTCGAGCCTCAAATCCGGGCCGACGGCAGGAGGCAGTTCGAATGCGCATCGCGGTACCCGACCTGGTGTCCAACTCCTATTTCCCGGCGGTCGCCGCCGTGGAATTGGGGTTCTTCAAGTCCCAGGGGATGGATGTGGAGTTGGAGATGGTGTTCCCGGTGGGACGGGCCATGCAGGCATTGCGAGACGGCGATGTGGACTTCGTGGCAGGTCCTGCCCATGCGACCCCATCCGCTTTCACCGACTGGCGCGGCGCCAGGTTGCTGGCCGCGCTGTCCCAGCATACCTTCTGGGTGCTGGTGTTGCGCGCCGACCTGGGAGTTCAACCCGGCGACGTTGCCGCGATCAAGGGCCTGCGTATCGGTGCGGCCCCTGGCCCCGACGCTGCCTTGCGCCGGCTGCTGGTCGAAGCGGGTGTTGATCCAGAGGGAGACGGTGTCGCGCTGGGTCCGGTGCCCGGTAGCGGCGAGGCCGGCGTGTCCTTCGGCGTCCATGCCGCCCAGGCCCTGCGGGAAGGGATCATCGACGGGTTCTGGGCCAACGCCATGGGAGCGGAGGTGGCAATACGCAGCGGCGTGGGCGCAGTGGCCCTGGATCCCAGGCAGGGTCTCGGCCCGCCGCCCGCCCGCGACTTCACCTTCGCCGCGCTGGTCGCCACCGAAAGGTTGATTGAACAAACTCCCGCCGCAGCCCAGGGGGCCGTGCTCGCCATCGTGGCGGCGCAAAGGGCGCTGCGGGCCGATCCATCGCTGGCAGTGGATGTTGGCCGGCGGCTGTTCCCGCCCGACGAGGCCCAGTTGATCGAGGACCTGGTGCGGCGGGACTCTCCCTATTACACCGCCGAAATAGCCCCGGACTCGGTAGCCAGCCTCAATGATTTCTGCCGCAGTCTCGGCTCGCTCTCCGCGGACGTAGCCTATGACCAGGTGGTAGCCGTCGACTTCGCCCATCTCTGGACCCAGCGGTAGGTGAGTGTGATGAGGGTGGATATCAGGGTGCCCGTCGGCCTGCCGCTCCCCGAGACTGCCGATTTCATCGCCAAATGCGAAGAGGCCGGCTTCTCGGGTGTTGGCGTCCATGACCATCAGCACAGCGGGCGGGACGTGTTTCTCACGCTGGCCCTGGCCGCCGAGCGAACCTCCCGGCTCACGTTGTACCCGGCGACCTCCAACCCGGTCACCCGTCACCCGATGGTGCTGGCCTCGCTGGCCCACTCACTGGAGGAGATTGCGCCCGAGCGCGTGCGCCTGACCGTGGCTCCCGGCTACCTCGCCGTCGGCAATATCGGGCGGCCCCGGGCCACCGTCGCGGCCATGCGTCGGTCCATCCTCACCATCCGCCGCCTGCTGAGAGGCGAGACCGTGGAGTTCAATGGGGTCGAGACCCGGCTGCGCAATGTCAGCGACCCGCCCACGCCGGTGCTCATGACCGCCGCCGGCCCGCGGATGGTTGAACTGGCCGGCGAGGTCGCCGACGGCGCGCTGCTGCTGGTCGGCCTCCATCCCAAAGCGGTCAATGCCGCCCGCCGCCGACTGGAGTTCGGAGCGGCAAGGTCGGGACGCAGCCTCGAGGGTTTCCAGACGATCTTCATCACCCCGACCACGGTGTCGGATGATGGGCCGGCCGCCCGTCGCTTCCCCCAACAACGGTTCCGCCCAGATCAGCCGTACCTGAAGTATCCCAGCGACTCCAACCTGGTCTGGCTGCGAGAGGCCGGCATCGACCTGGCCGACGACTTTGTCCCTGAAAGCATCAGCAACACCCAGGCGGACGAAATATGCGACGCCTTCGGTCTCTTCGGCACACCCGAGGAATGCCGGGCCCGACTTCAGCGGGCCCGGGACGAATCGGGCATCGACCACGTCTTCATCTTTCCCACCCACACCCAGGAGGGTGGCTACGACATGCCGCAAGCCGAGGTGGACGCCTTCCGGGAGATCATCATGCCGGGCTTGGGCCGGCTTTCGTAACGGCGCTCCGTCCGTCCAGGCGAGCCAACCACTACACCGCTATATGGCGTGCATACCGATAAAGCGGCCTTGAGCAATGTATCGAACGCGGACCGCAAGCGTGCCATCATCGACGTGCAAGGTCAGATGGTCCTCACGCGTACCCAGTTTGATCAGAACCGTCATTGCGAGCGCAGCATGGCAATCTCGTTGGGAACAGAACCGTCATTGCGAGCGCAGCGTGGCAATCTTGTTGGGGCCAGGATCGTCGCCGCATCAACGGTATTGCCGCGTCGCTCCTCGCAATGACCAGTTTGCGGAAACTGGGTACGCATGAGCAGATGGTCGCGGCACCCTGGCATCGGTCAGGAGCACAGGGGTTATGAGGTTGTGGGCCGGAACATAGGGGTTGTCGTGGGCGATTGTCGCGTTGACAGCCCTATGCACGCGGACTACACTCGCCCCCGCTGAACTACGGACAATCCAACGTACCAGACGGACCGATAATGCTCTCCACCGACGTTTCTGATGCCATCGAGTTGATGTTCGAGACCGGGTGGACCGATGGCCTGCCGGTCGTGCCACCATCCGAAGACCTGGTCCGCAAGTTCGTGGAGAGCGCCGGCCGCGGAGGCGACGAACTCGTCGCGGAACTGCCGCCCCTGGGCGGACGCGCCACCGTCGAGCGCATCGCGGTCAACGCGGTCATGGCCGGCTGCCGGCCGGAGCACATGCCCGTGATCATCACCGCCCTGGAGGCGATGATGGATGAGCGGTTCAACCTGCGGGGCGTGATGTGCTCCACCGGCATCCACACGCCGCTGTTGATCGTCAACGGCCCCATCGTCAAGGAACTGGACATCAACGGCGGTTACAACTGCTTCGGCTCCGGCTGGCGGGCCAACGCCACCATTGGCCGCGCGGTCAAGCTCGCCCTGCTCAACCTGGGTGGAGCCATCCCTGGCGAGACCAACAAGGCCACCTTCGGCCACCCCGGCGCCTACACTTACTGCGTTGCCGAAGACGAGGACGCCAACCCCTGGGAGCCGATGCACGTCGAGTTGGGCTTTGCCCCGACCGACAGCACGGTGTCGGTGTTCCCGGCGGAGGCGCCCCACAACATCATGTACCACGCCTCCCACTCGCGGAACTTCCTGTCCGTGCTCGCCGACACCATGTGCACCCTGGGGAACGTCCAGATGTACGTCATGGGTGACACCTTCGTGGTCATCGGCCCCGAGCACGCCAAGTTCCTCCACCGCGACGGCTGGAACAAACGGGACATCCGCCAGTTCCTTTACGAGAACGCCCGCAAGCCGGTGCGAAAACTCCGTCAGGGCGGCCCTCCCCAAGGCGACTCTCGCCGCGGCCACTTCTGGCCCAGGTACATCGACGCCGATGACGACGACCAGATGGTGCCGGTGGTCCGCGCCCCGGACCGCATCAACATTTTCGTCGCCGGCGGCGCCGGCGGCCCCCACTCGGCCTACCTGCCCGGCTGGGGCTCTCGCCGGGTCACGCGAAAGATCCAACGTTGATTAGATTGTGTTGACATTCCAGTCATTCCCGCTTTCGCGGGAATCCAGAGAGTACAAATAAAGCCAACGTTTCGGTCGCAAGGCTTTTCTGGGTTCCTGCTTTCGCAAGAACGACGGTGTACTTTCAAAATATCAACACAACTTGGCGAATAGTAGAGGGAACGATGACTGTAACGAATTACCAAGACCGGATGCGGGAATTGGGCTTGGCCCTGCCCATCGACCCGGACGCCGCGTCCCGCTGGCGGGCCGCGCCTCGGCTGGACACGCTGCACGACAAGGTCGGTGGCTTTCTGGGCAACCGCAAGGCCAACGCCGACCTCCTGTTGCGCAACATCGGTGAGCGGATGGCAAAAGACCTGGAACTGGGCGACATCGTCGCCGTGGACAAGTACGTCTATTCCCGGCCGGCCGCCGATGAGATTATCAGCGATCTCTCCGAGCGCTGCGACTTCGTGGTTACCGCGATTGCCGATTGAGGCTCCTGCACCGCGTGCAGTGTGCACGACGCAATGGCGCTGGAGAACCTCGGCATCCCCACGGTGGTGCTCTGCACTGACCCGTTCCTGAACTCGGCCTTCCTCCATGCCCGCACCTTTGGCCGCCCTGAGTTCCACCCACTCGGCATTCCTCATCCCCTGGGTGGACTGACGCCCGACCAGGTCTCGGTACGCGCCGGGCAGCTGGAACAGGCGGTAATCGACACGCTGACAACCTACTAGAGCGACCAACAACCTGCTCCCGGGGTCACCGGGCGTGAATGCCCGTGCGTCCCCCAGTTTCCGGCGGAGAAACGTCAGAACCAGGATTTTCAAGATTTAGGGATCACCAGGATTGGAGCCGTTCCGTGATGGAGATCGCCCAATCCTGCCCAATCATAAAATCCCGTAAACCTTGATTCGGACAATTTACGGATGTAAGTACGCACGAAGCGCAATCGAGGAGGCGAGGACATGGTCACCGTCGGCAGTGGCAAGTACACGTACGAGCAGGTCGAGAACTGGGAGAAGCTGCCCGACGGATGGGCGTTGGGTCAAACCGCCATCGTCACCGACTCCGAGGACCGGGTGTATCTCTTCAACCGCGGCGAACACCCGCTGATCGTTCTTGACCGTGACGGCAACTTTCTCGCCTCCTGGGGCGAAGGCACCCTCCCCGACGCCCACGGCATGTTCATCGACGACGACGAGAACCTCTACATGCCGGTCAAGAACAGCCACGTGGTCCTTAAGTACGACCCCAGCGGCAACCTGCTGATGACCATGGGCGAGTGGGACAAGCCCTCGGACACCGGCTGGTCGGGGAACTACAGCGACCCGGTGGTCAGGGCAGCCGGGCCATTCAACAGCCCCAGCGACGTCGCCATTTCCCCGGACGGTCTCCTGTATATTTCCGATGGCTACGGCAACGCCCGGGTGCACCGGTTCACCCCCGACGGCGAGCTGGTGGACTCCTGGGGCGCGCCGGGTAAAACCGGTCCCGGCGAATTCCACGTCCCTCACGGGGTCTGGGTGCACACCGACGGGCGGGTGTTCGTGGCCGACCGCGAGAACAACCGCATGCAGATATTCGACTCCCAGGGCAACTTCCTGGAGCAGTGGACGGACCTGGCGCGGCCCTGCGACATCTACATCGACGACGATCTGGCGGTGTATGTGCCCGAGCTGGACGGTTTCATGTCCATCCTGGACATCGAGGGCAACGTCCTGGCCCGCTGGGGCAGCCCTCGTGACGCAGGGTGGGGCAACGGCGCCCACGCCGTCTGGGTCGACTCCCACGGCGACATCTACGTGAACCAGAACCTCGAGGGCGAGCGGCTGATCAAGTACCGCCACGTCGGCGGCTAGTAGCCAGCCCGCTTGAGCCTGGTCTCAGGGAAAGTTCAAGCGGCCCTTTCCGCAGGCAGGACTTGTGAAAAGCCCCTCCTCCCATCATGGTGAGCTTGTCGAACCACAACGCCGGCAACGACAGCATCCTTCGACAGGCTCAGGATGTGCGGAAACCAAGGAAGCCCATTACTTTGCACAAGCCCTGTTCCGTAGGGACAGGCGACCCGCGTCAACGCAGGTCGGGGTGAGGATATGCGCGTTGGTTATCAGGTCGGGCACGTGGTGCAGCGGGACAGCATCGACCATCAGCAACAGTGGCAAAACCACCTGGAGCAGTTCCGGGCCTCGCGCGACGCCGGGTTCGACATCTATTGCTGGGGCCACCATTACCTGATCGATCCCTTCCAGCACTTCCAGCCCTGGCCGGTGCTGGCGCGGCTGGCTGCTGAGCCGGGAAACATGCAACTGGCCACATCGGTCCTGTTGCTGCCGCTGCTGAACCCGGTGGACGTCGCCGAGCAGGCGGCGACCCTGGACCACATCGCGGAAGGGCGCTTTATCCTTGGCATTGGCCTGGGCTACCGGCCGGAGGAGTTTGAGGCGTTCGGAACCAGCCTGTCCCATCGCGGCGCCCGTTGCACCGAAGCTCTCGGGCTGATGCGCCGCCTGTGGACCGAAGATGAGGTCACCCACCACGGCCGCCACTTCCACGTCACCGGAGCGCGTCCCACCGCCCGACCCTACCAGCAGCCACACCCCAAGATCTGGCAGGCCGCGATGAGCGATCCGGCAGTGCGGCGGGTCGCCCGGAGCGGCGACATCCTCTACGTCGGGCCCGCCCAGTCCAACGCTGCCATCCGGCGCCAGATATCTCTGTACCATGAGACCCTCGAGGAAAACGGCCACGACATCCCCGAGGATATGGTCATCGTGCGCGAGTTCTACTGCGCCCCCACCCACGAGGAGGCACTGGAACGGGCCAGCGCCAAGCTCGCGAGGAAATACGAGGTCTACGCCCAACACGGTCTCCACGGCGCCGACGATGAGCTAACCAGCAAGGTGACCGGCGACCTGGAAACGCTGATGGACGACACCTTCCTGGTGGGCAGCCCCGAGGACTGCGTCGAGCAGATCGCCGCCTACCATGAGATGGGGTTTACCGACGTTGCTCTGAGGTTGTTCTACCCGGATATGTCCCAGGCGGAGGTGCTGGAGCACATCGACCTGGTGGGCCGCGAGGTCATCCCGGCGCTGCACGCCCTGTAGTCCGCTTCGTGGTTACGCGGGCCGGTCTTGAAACGCCGCCCACTTGTTGTAATCAGCGGCGGCAAAACGCCCACGTTGATGCGATGAGCAGCACAGACTTAACCGGGAGCGACTCGCCGACAAGCAAGCGCTGGATCGTCGTCGCCCTCGCCGTTTTCTATCCCCTGGTCCTGTTTGGCGGCGCGGCGCTGAAGGCTGAATACAGTCATCTGAGCCAGTACATCAGCGAGCTCAACGCCACGGGCTCGGCGTGGAGTTGGCAAATAGGCTTCCTCGGGTTTCTCCCCCTGGGTTTCCTTGGCGCTGTCCTGTTGCTGGTGGTTGCGCCACGCGCAGGACTGCAAGGGATTAGCAAAATTGGCTGCTGGCTACTTATCGCCGAACCCATAACCTACATCGGTTCAGCTTTCGCGCCTTGCGATTTGGGTTGTCCAAGCACCGGGAGTCTTTCCCAGAACGTACACAATATTTTGTCCGTGGTCACTCTTCCAATCACTACGCTTGGACTAGTGTTCTTGTCCTGTAACAGTAGACTTATCTTGGTACAACGGGTGGGCTGGTTGGTCTTGGCTGCGAGCTTCATCACGCTCTACATGGTGGCGTTGGTACCCGATGTCGCTCATTGGCGAGGATTGCTACAGCGTCTCGCAGAAGGTGTACTCTATGGCTGTCTGTGCATTATCAGTTGGAAGTTGTTGGCGGGTTGTCGCCGCGCGACCGAGCTGCACGAGGAAAGCGATTGAATTCGCTCTGCCGGTCGAAAAGGAGGAAACATGACTACCCAGCCGACCCTGCTGACCATTGGAGACTACGAAGCCCTGGCCAGGCAGACCATGCCCCAGGCCCTGTTCGACCGGCTGTTCGGCGACCTGGGCGCGCCCGACTGGATAATCAACACCAACAACGTCCAGGCCATGAGCGAAGTCAAGCCGCGTCCCCGGATCCTGGTGGACGTCACCGAGCGGGACATGACCACCACGGTCCTGGGCGAAGAGATCAGCATGCCGGTGATGCTGGCCCCCACCAGCGGGCCCACCCCATGGGCGAGTTGGCTTCCACCCGGGCCGCCGGCGGCGCGGGAACCATTCTGGGGCTCAGCACCGCCTCCAGCTACAGCATTGAGGAAGTTGCCGAGGCTGCCACCAATTCCCTTTGGTTTCAACTCTACTTCTTCGAGAACCGGGAGCTGACCGAGATCCTGGTGCGCCGGGCGGAAAACGCGGGCTACAAGGCCATGATGCTCACGGTGGACAACCTGGGCGCCAACTCCCGGGAGCGGGAATACCGCTACGCCTACATCCTGGACCAGGAACCCACCCTGAAGAACTGCCAGGGAATCCAGCTGCCCAACCTGCCCGCGCGGGAGAACTTCGCCGAGAGCTTCGAGTCGGGCCTGAACTGGTCCGACTTGGAGTGGCTGCGCTCCATCACCTTCGATGCCGCTGGTCATCAAGGGCGTGCAAACGGCCGAGGACGCCCGGCTTTGCGCCGAGTACGGCTGCGAGGCGCTGGTGGTCTCGAACCACGGCGGCCACGCCTTGCAGGGCACGGAGGGCACCATCGAGATGCTGCCCAAGATCGCAGACGCCGTGGGCGACCGGCTGGAGGTCTACTTCGACGGCGGCCTCCGCAAGGGCGCGGACGTGCTGAAGGCGCTGGCCCTGGGCGCCCGGGCGGTCTTCGTGGGCCTGCCCATCTTCTGGGGGCTGTCGGTCAACGGCGAAGAGGGGGTCCGCCACTGCCTGGAGATCCTGCGCACCGAGCTCAGCGTGACCATAGGCCTCTGCGGCGTGACCGACGTGAAGCGGGTGGATCGCTCCGTTGCCCAGGACCCGGCCTCGGGCAGCGCCGGCGGCGTGGTGGGTGAGCATGGCGACGATCTCGTGGGGAGACAAGACGACGCTCAGACAGCGGGACTGCCGGATGCGTCGAAGATCGGGCTGCATTCCCGGCGACGACAACCCGGGTATGCGCGAGGGTAGGTAACTGTTCAGGATGTTGTCATTGCGAGGCGCTTGCGCCGTGGCAATCTCGATGCCGTAGCAGCCACGCCTGTCCCGAAGGACTCTCATGCGCCAACGGGATTGCCGCGCTTCGCTCGCAATGACACTTTCACCGCAACTCTGAACAGTTACGAGGGTAGTCCTGCGGTTGACCTCTGAGTTCGGCGAACGTACATTATGTCGGCCCGCATGGGCCCTATGCCAAAACCCTGCGAAAACGGGATGTGCGCTCCAATATGACCCTCCGATTTGTTCATGCTGCTGACCTCCACCTGGACAGCCCGTTCACGGGGATCAGGGCAGCCGCTCCCGAAAATGTCGCCACAACGCTGTACTCGGCTACGTTTGACTCCTATCAAAACATCGTAGATCTCTGCATCACCGAAGGCGTGGATGCGCTGCTCGTCGCCGGAGACATTTACGACAGCGCCGACCGCAGCCTGCGTGCCCAGCGCGCCTTCATCGACGGTCTGCAAAGGCTGGACGCCGCCGGCATCCGGTCGTTCGTTTGCCACGGAAACCACGACCCGCTGGATGGCTGGGAGGCGCGGCTGTCCTATCCGGATGGCTGCCACCGGTTTGGCTCCGAATTCTCGCCGGCGCCCGTTTTCCCCGATGATCCGGAGCGTGCCCTGGTATACGGCATCAGCTATCCCACCCGGGATGTGTACGACAACCTGGTCTCGCGTCTCGGGCGGGTGGACGATGGCGCGTTGGCCATCGGCCTGCTGCACGCCAACGTCGGCGGCAACACCGACCACGCGCTGTACGCGCCCTGCTCGCTGGACGACCTGGCGCAGTCGGGGATCGACTACTGGGCGCTGGGCCACGTTCACACCCGCCAGGTCCTGCGCCAGCACGCTCCGACGGTGGTGTATCCCGGCAATCCTCAGGGCCGGCACCCCAACGAGACCGGCGCCCGGGGCGTCTACCTGGTTGAATTCGACGATAACCGCAACATCAGCCTGGATTTCCGACCGACCGACACGGTCCGGTGGGAGCAGGCCAGCATCGACATCAGTGCGCTGGAGACCGAGCAGGACCTGCTCAACGCAATAGACGACGCCTTGCAAAGCCTGCTCGATAGCTCGGAAGGCAGGTCTGTGGTCGCCCGCGTGACCCTGACTGGCCGGGGCGAGCTGAACCGGTTCCTTCGCCAGCCGGCCGCGCCGGATGATCTACTGGCGAGTGTCAACGACCAATGGGCCCAACGGCTGCCGTTCGTGTGGTGCGAACGTATCCAGGACCAAACCGCGGCGGCCGTAGACCGCGACGCCATGCGTTCCGGCGAGGACTTCCTGGCCGAGGTCCTGCGCACCGCCGATCAGATCAGGGAAGATCCCGCGACGCTACGGGATGGACTGGCTGAACTCTACCAACAGCGGCGATTCGGACAGCATCTTGCCGCTCTGACCGAAGAGGAGATTGCCGTGCTGCTCGATGAGGCGGAGGCGCTGGCCGTGAACCTGCTTGCCGCGGACGACCGCTGATGAAAATAACCAGCCTGCACATTGACGGTTTCGGACGGTTCGCCGACCGCAGTTTCGGCCCGTTGGAGCGTCCCGTGACCGTCTTCTACGGCCCCAACGAAGCGGGCAAGAGCACGCTCCTCGAGTTCGTCCGGCGGGTCCTGTTTGGATTCCCGAACCGTCGCGGCCGAACCAACGAGTACCCTCCCCTGGCCGGGGGCCGGCACGGCGGCAGGGTCACCATCGCCACCGACGCTGGGGAAGTCATCACCATTGACCGGGCGCCGGGACGTGGAGCCGGTCCCGTGTCCCTCTCCACCGGCGCCGGCGAAACGCTTCCGGCCGGCGAGTTGCCGAGGTTGCTGGGGAATCATACGCAGAGCGTTTTCCAGAACATCTTCGCGTTCACGCTGGATGAGCTGAACGACGAAAACACCCTGGACGACGACAGCGTCAACCTGCAGATCTACAGCGCCGGCATCGGAGCGATGAAGTTGCCGGGCGCCCTCAGCGCCCTGGATCGCCAGAAGCGCGAGATTTTCGTGCCACGTGGCAGCAGCCAATCGATCCCGAAGATCGCGAGCGAGATCGAACGGACCAACTCCGAGTTGCAGCAGATCGCCGCCTACGCAACGGAGTATCGACGCCACTCGGACCGCCTGGCCGAGATCGAACGGGAATCGAGCGACGTGAGCGCCTGCCGCCTGCAAACCGCGTCGGAACAGGATCGTCTCGAAAACCTGGAGCGGGCCTGGGAACCCTGGAACGAACTGATCAGCGCAGAACAACGGCTGTCGAATCTGCCTGCGGTTGAAGCGTTCCCGGAGAACGGCGCAATCCGTTTGGAAACGTTGGAGGCGCAGGCCGAGACTGCCCGCGATGAACTGGCCTCTGCCGACGAACGGGTAAAGCGCATCAAGGCCAGTTTTGAGACGGAGATCGAGCACCTGACTATTTTGGAACAGTCGAGCAAGGTTCGCGATTTGACGTATGCTCGTAGCGCATTCGACCAGTCGGTCAAGGACCTGCCCGAGCGGCGGGCGGAGCTCGCCAGCAAGCGCTCCGAGCTGGAATCATCGCTGGCAAACCTGGGTCCCGATTGGGACACGGACCGCCTGACCGGGTTTGATCTCTCGCTGGTGGTACGCGAGGAAGTTGCCAGCCACGGAGAGCGCCTCCAGAACGCCCGGGCCGACGTCGACCGATCCCGAACCGCGCTGGCGCAGGAAGAAGCGACGCTGACGGACGCCCGGGAGAGCCTGGAACGGGCGCAGGCCGAACGGGACCAGGCGGGCCCTCCCGAATTGAACGAAAACGACATTCGCGAACGCCGCCGCAGAATACGTCAGTCCAGAGCCACCCTGGATGAACTGGGTCGTGTCCAGGACCGGAGCCGCGATCTGCAAGCGCAGGTTGGCAATGATCTGGAGCCCGGCGAGGCCGGGACGCCGGCCGGACGATCCCGGCTGCTGGCAGGGGTGCTGGGCGTGGTGGGCGTCGCGCTGCTCGTGGCCGGCCTTTGGCTGGCTGCCACCACCTTTGGCGCCGGCGCCATTCTCGCTGCAATCGGAGCCGTGCTGGCCACGGTGGCGGTTTTCTCGTTCATGCGCACCCGCTCCGACGGGCAAACAGCGGCCTCGCCGGCGGCCTCGCGAATCCGCCGGCAGATCGGCGAAGCGGCCGAGCAATTGGCGGGGATACGTTCGCGACTCCAGGACGACGCCGACGCGTTGGGTCTGGATGCGCTCAACTCCGACACGCTGCTGGAAGCTGAGGAAGGTCTGGACGCGGCGGATGCGAGCCTCCGGGAGTGGGGGCAGCTGGAAACCACGCTGGCCCAGGCTACCGAAATTGCCGAACGCCAGACCCAGCGACGGGACGACGCGCAGCACGCTTTACAGGACGCTCAGGCGGCGTTGGCCACTGAGCGCCAGGTATGGCAAGCATGGCTGCAACAGCGCGGAATGCACGGCGCCTTCACGCCGGATGGCATCCAGGAGTTGCGCACGCTGGTGGAACTGGCGAGGACCCACCAGCGCGAAGTAGTCGACTTCGAGCGTCGCATCGCCGCCATCCAGAGGGACATCGATGAGTTCATCGCGATGTCCCGACCGCTGGCGGAAGCCCACGGTTTTGAGGCGGAGTGGACCGACTACCCCAGGGTCGCAGGAATCGCCGACGACATCATCGACTTGCATCGCAACGTGACCGAGGCCGCCCGAACCCGGGCCGAGGCGGAGAAGGAACTGGAGGAGGCGCATCAGGATCTCGCGGCGCGGCAGAAGAGCCAGCAGGAGATCGCCGACCAGATCGCCGCGCTGTTGCAGTCCGCTGAGGCCGAGGACGCAGATGACTTCCGGAGGCGGGACCGCGTTTATCAGGATCGGTCCGGTCTCAAGGCGACGATCTCCGACGCCCAGGATCAGATGCAGCGGATCAGCGGGCCCGGCCAAGCGCCGGAAACCCTCAAAGCCGCGTTGGCGAAAACCGATTTGCAGACCATTCGCGACGAGGTCCGCCAGCGCCAGGCACAGTTGGACGAGATTGACTCACAGCGGTCGGAACGAGACACCGAGCGCGGCTCCATCCTTGCCGCGCTGGACGGGCTCGCCAGCGAGGAGGACTCGTCGCGGCTGCGTCTGGAGCGGCATCGCCTGTCGGAAGAGCTGCGGGCGCACGCGCGGGATTGGGCCGTCCGTACCATCGCCGAAAACCTGATCCGGCGGGCGCAGAGCAAGTTCGAGAAGGAGCGGCAGCCCGACGTGATCCGCCACGCCGAGCGTTTCTTCGTGGATGTGACCGATGGCGCGTACCAGACCGTGTTTTCCCAGTTGGGCAGCTCTGAGATCAATGTCACGGACGCGGCCGGCAACGTCAGGACGGCCCAGCAGCTGAGCCGGGGCACCCGCGAGCAGCTGTTCCTGGCCCTGCGCTTCGGGCTGATCCTCGAAATGGGCCAGCACTCGGAACGCCTGCCGGTGATCGTGGACGAGGCGCTGGTCAACTTCGACCCGATCCGGGGCGCCCGGGCCGCCGGCTCATTCATCGACCTCTCCGAGACCAACCAGGTGCTGGTGTTCACCTGCCACCCGCAGATCGTGGACTGGTTCGTGGATGCGGCGGCACAGCGGGGTGTGGGCGAGCCGGAGGTGGTGGGGATTTGAGGAAACTGAAGACCAGGCTTCGCTTCGGATCGCTGCTTGACTACCAGCAGACATTCCGACTGACGGCCCGCGGTGACCCGTATCCCATCCTCAAGTCCGGCCATGGCAACTCCGGCCACGGTACTGTTCCTCACCCGTACCCATTTTGTCATCGCGAGGAACGCAGCGACGTGGCGATCTCGTTCCCGCAGCAGCGCTCCTTGCCCCAACGAGATTGCCGCGCTTCGCTCGCAATGACAGTTCAGGCGAAGTGGGTACGCGTGAGGGTACTGCTCATCTTGACAACCCCATGGCCCAAGTTACAATCGCCCGGAGGCCCCTAGACACGACACCAAGGAGACACTCACATGCCGTTCTACACCAGAGGCGATGTCACCATCCATTATGAGGAACAGGGTTCCGGTTTCCCCCTGCTGTGTACGCCGGGCGGCGGCCTGAACTCGATCATGAGCGGTTGGCCCAGGCAGGTCATCAACGCGTTCGACGAATTCAAGGACGACTTCCGCTGCATCACCATGGACCAGCGCAACGCCCAGGGCGGCCAGTCCACCGGTCCGGTCCAGGTCGAGGACCCGTGGGGCGCGTTCGCCGACGACCAGTTGGGGCTCATGGACCACCTGGGGATCGACGAATTCCTCTTCATCGGCTTCTGCATCGGCGGTCCCTTCGCCATGACGCTGATCAAGAAGGCGCCCAATCGCGTGCGCGGTGCAGTCCTGTGCCAGCCGGTCGGCCACGCCGACGCGACGCCGGATGCCATGTACGACTCTGGGATCGACCCCTGGGGGCCGGCGCTGATCGCCGGCCGGCCGGACATCTCGATGGATACCATTCGGCAGTACTTACACAACCTGTACCGAGTGCAGCCGGACTTCTTTTACAGCGTGGACAAGGACTTCGCGCGCAACTGCCAGACCCCGTTGCTGGTCATGCCCGACGACACGCCGTCTCACTCGCTTCAGGCCGCCATGGACATGGTGGCTTTGGCGCCCAACGCCCAGACGACGGCGTGGCCCTGGAAGGAAGACCCCGACCTGAAGGCCCTCACGATTGAGCAGGTGCGCGGGTTCCTCAAGGCCCATGCGGCGGTGGCTGCTGGCGTTTAGTTCCAGCATCCGCGGCATACTGCACCCTTCAACCGCCCCGGCCGTTATTGCCGGGGCGGTTTTGCTATTCCTAATCGCCGCCGCGCTCAGGCTGCGGAACACTCGGCCCCGGCCCAGCGAAACGACCGGCTGATTCCCCGAATTGCCTGCCGAAGAATGGAGTCATCAGCGCGCATGCAACCGTTACGGCGAGGCACAGGTAACCAATCCCGGCGTAGCCAAGGCTCGCCAGCAGGACGCCGGCGATGGCTGCCCCCAGCGCGCCGCCGGACTGGTTGCTCAAGCCCATGAGGCTAGCCCCGGTGGACTTGGATTCGCCCGAATATTCGGTGCTGGCTGCGACCATCGCCGGTATCGCCACACTCAGAAACGCGGCCGCCACCGCGACCACAGCCACCGCGGTCCAGAGTCCCAAATGGACAGAAAAGAACAGGAACGAACAGACCCCGCCCACGATTGAGGTGCTGGCAATGAGAGCGGCACGGTATCTATTTTTGGCAACATATGCGGCAGAATAACTTCCGACAATTTGACCGGCGGCGGTTATCACCAGCGGCACGGCCACCAGTCCCAGGGGCACATCGTAGGTGAGTATCAGATGCGCCGGGAAAAAGCTGAGGGTCGCCCAGAAAGCGATGCGCTGCGTGGTGCCTACCACTATCGCCACGCGGAAAAACCGCAACGAGAGCAGCGAAACATATCTGGAGAAGAATGCAAACCCCCGAAGCCGGTTCCGGCTGTCCTTCGGGAACCAGATCCAGTTGGTCAACAGTCCCGACGCCAGCAACAGTGCGGTTACCAGGAACGGAAGGCGCCAGTCGCCCAGGTCCGCCAGCACGGCCACCAATGGTACGGTGGTGGCCGACACCACTGCATTGAGGGCCAATATTGCGGTCACCGCCTGCGCCCGCCTGGCCGGGGAAATGACGTCGGACACTACCCCCACCGCGGTGGGCGGCAGCGTTCCGCCGGCCAGGCCCGTCAACATCCGAAGCGCCAACAGGGTTTCAATGTTGGGCGCAAATGCGGAAGCGAGTACGGACGCGAAGAGGATCGTCAGGCCGACCAGAGCCACGGGCCGGCGGCCGAAGGAATCGGACAGGGGCCCGACACAGATCAGGGAAACGGCCCAGGCAGCGAACGTGGCAGTAGCCAACTGTCCCGCCACCGCCACCGAGACCTCCAGATCAGTCGCGATTTCCACCAGCAGCGGCGGCACTATGAAAACCGCGCTCTGGGCGGCAAAAACGGCAAGCGACAGCACGGCAAAAAACCAGGCCTTGTTTATCCCTTTTTCGGCGCCTCCGGGTGTTTGCGTCTCGATTTCGTTGATCTCCCTAATTCGCCGGCGCAGGCCCGAACCAATTGCTGGCGCCCGAAGACTCGCAGCTCCAGCTGGGTCTTAACGCGCGGATACTCTACTGGGCCGTCCGCCCCCCGTCGATCACCACCTCGGAGCCGGTCACGAACGACGACTCGTCGCTGGCCAGATACAGCACGCCGTAGGCGATCTCAATGGGCTGGCCCACGCGCCCCAATGGAACCCGTCCGACCTGGGCAGCAATCCGTTCCTCGTCATCCAGCGTCGTGCCCAGCATGGGCGTCTGCACAGGCCCGGGGTGAACCGAGTTGCACCGGATGCCCTCGCCGGCATACTGGATCGCGGTGGACTTGGTGAAAAGCCGCACTGCGCCCTTGCTGGCCGCGTAGGCCCCGGAAGTGCCCGGCGCCGGCGCGATGCCGGCTCCCGAGGAGATATTAATGATGGAGCCGCCACCGGCGTCGCGCATGGCGGGTATCACCTCGCGGGTGCCCAGGAACACGCCCTTCACGTTGATGTCCATGGTGCGGTCCCATTGTTCCGTGGTCATGTCCTCTATGCCGCCCCGGGTGGAGATGCCGGCGTTGTTGACCAGGATGTCCACCTTGCCGAAGCGCGACACTGCCGCAGCCACCGCACTCCGCCAGTCCTCCTCGCTGGTGACGTCGAGGTGAACGAACAGACACTCCGCGCCCGTCTCGTTGATCTCGGCTTCGGTCTGCCGTCCCGCGTCGTCCAGCACGTCGCCGATGACCACACGGGCGCCCTCGGCGGCGAACAGCCGGGCCTCCTGCGCGCCCATTCCCCTTGCTCCGCCGCTGATGATGGCGACCTTGTTTTCCAGCCGCATGGTTCCGCCTCCTGCTACTCGATGGTGCAACGATTGTAGCGGCGCCGTTGGGCGGGTCAAGTTGAGCATCCCCGTTCGCTATAATCGGCGCACTCTGCAATGGCATGACATCGGGGTGATACAGATGGAAATCAAGGACGGCGTATTCATCGTGACGGGATCGGCCACCGGCCTGGGCGCGGCCGTAGCCCAGCGTCTGGCGGCCAAGGGCGGCAACGTGGTCATCAATTACACCAAGAGCGAGGCCGAGGCGCAGGCCGCCGCGGAGGCATGCCGCAGCCTCGGCGGCGGGGCCATTCTGTGTCAGGCCGACGTGTCCTCGGACGACGACTGCCGGCGCATGGCGGCGACGGCGCTGGAACAGTGGGGCCGGATCGACGGCCTGGTGAACAACGCCGCCACATCGGTTATCGTTCCGCATTACGACCTGGAGGGTCTGACCTCCGAGGACTTCAGGCGCGTCCTCGACGTTAACGTCATCGGAGCGTTCCAGATGGTGCGAGCCGTGACGCCGGCGATGCAGGAACAGGGCCACGGCGCCATCGTCAACGTGTCGTCAGGGTCGGGCTTCAGCGGCTCCGGCAGTTCCATCGCTTACGCGGCGTCCAAGGCAGCGCTCAACGTGATGACCTATTCCTTGGCCCGAGCCCTGGCGCCGGAGATCCGGGTCAACGCGGTCTGTCCCGGCGTGATGCAGACCCGCTGGTGGCGCGAGGGCCTGGGCGAGGAAAATTACCAGGGCTTCATCGACCGCTACGCAGCATCCGCGCCGCTGGGCTCGGCCGGCACGCCCGAAACCGTGTCAGAGCCGGTGGTCTGGCTCATCGAGGGCGCGGAGCACGTTACCGGGGAGACCATCCTGGTGGACGCGGGCAGCCACCTCGGTTCCGCGCCGGCACGTCCGCGTTGATGCCTGAATCATGGGTTTGATCGGGGCAACTCAACGGCGCGGGCAGCGCAGTCCGCGCCGGCTCGAATAATTTCCTTGACACAGTATCGGACGCGAGAGCATACTGCGGCGCTTAAGGGAGAGGATTATGGCCATAGTTAACCTCCGCCCCGATCAGTTCACGCTGATCGGCTATCGCGTCCACTACGCTTGGGCGATAGTCGCCATCACCGCGATGATGCGGCTGGTGTCATCGTCGTTCCGGATGTCGTTCCCGGCAATTGTCCCCATCATTTCCGAGGTGTTCGGCTGGAGCGAAGGGGTCATTCTGCTGGCATTCTCTTTGCAGTGGGTGGTGTCCGGCGTTTTCGGTCCCCCGTCCGGCTGGCTGGGTGATCGCTACGGCGCGCGGTTCACCATGACCCTGGGAGCGTCTCTGTACATCGCCGGGATGATTCTCACCGGCTTCATGACGGAGATCTGGCAACTCTACCTGTTCTTCGGAGTGATGCTGAGCGCATCAATGGGCATATTCCAGGTCCCGCTGACGGTGTCGGTTACGTCCTGGTTCCGCCGCCATCTCGGCTTGGGCATGGGCATTTTGCAGTCGTCACAGGGGTTCGGCCCGGTGATCGCGCCGCCCGTCATGCTGGGACTGGTGGTGTTCTTCTCCGTGGGCCCCGGTCAGCATTGGACCGGTCTGTTCCCATGGCTGGAGCCCGACACCATCGGCATCAGGATGGCTTTCTGGATCCCCGGGATCCTGGGCGGAATCATCCTGCTGCTCCTGACCCGTGTTTTCTACAACTCCCCTGAAGACGCGGGGGTCCGCCAGCTGGGAGCCGATGCATCCGAAGCTCCCCGGCGTGCGCCTACCACCGGCGCCGGCGCCAAGGAGCGCGCGCGCGTGTTCCTGCAGCAGGTGCGCAAAACCCCGGCTTTCTGGAACCTTGTCGGCATCCACTACTGGGGGTGCGCCGGACACAGCATCGTTATCGTCTTCCTGCCCATTATGGTGGTGGAAGCCCTGCGACCCGCCGGCGGCTATCAGGGCATCCAGGACCCGGCGCTCCTCTCGGCCACGGCCATCGGCGCCGGCGCCGCGGCCACCATGAGCCTGGTGAGCACGATCACCCGGTTCGGCGTGCCCGTCGCCGCCGACCTGTTCGGCAGCAAGTGGGTGATGGCAATCTGCTTTGCGTTGCAGGTCCTGCCGGTGCTCATCCTGCTGTTCGCCAACGACGCCTGGATGTTCTACCTTTTCGCCATCCTGTTCGGCATCGGATTTGGCGGCGAGATGTCCGCGTTCCCGATCATCAACCGTCAGTACTACGGCAGCGCGCCCATCGGCAGCGCCTACGGGTTCCAGATGATGGGAGCCGGCGCCGGCATGGCGTCGGGAGCGGGTCTGGGCAGCCTGTTGCTCATCGGCGTGCGGGAACTGGGATTCCCCACCATCCTGGACAACCCCTACTGCTGGACAATCCTGCTGTCGTTCATCATGAGCCTGGGCGGCGTGGTCGCCATCCTGTTCCTGCCCGACACCCACCATCATCAGGTGCCCGACTGGGAGGAGGCCCTCCCGCCCGAGTTCCGCACCGGCACGGAGCCTGCGGCCCCGGCAGCGCCCGCCCCTGCCGGCGGCGCTCCGGCTCCGGCAACTTCCGGCAACGGCGACTGACCGGGCTTCCAGTTTCAATAACGCGACCAGGCCGGGGCGGTGTTTGTACCGCCCCGGTGCTGGTTAACCGCCCTGTGCTATTATCCGGGCAGAGGCCGTGATGACTTTCCCAACAGGAACTGAAACGACCATCACCATCCTACCGGACGCCGACGCTGACGCCGTCCGGCGCAGCGCGAGCGCAGCCGGCAGCGCGATAGATGCCCGCTGCGTCATCCTGTTCGGGTCCAGAGCCAGGGGCGACCATCGCCACGACAGCGACATCGACCTGGCTATCGTTGCCGCCGAGGCCGAGCTTGATGCCCAGCAGCGGCACGACCTGCGTGAGCGCGCCCGCGCCGCCGCCCGGTCCGCCGCTGCCGAACTGACCAACCACATCGACGTCATTATTTGGACTGACGCCGAGTACCGGATCAAGAAACGGTCCATCAACCACGTTGCCGGCCGCGCCTGGCGAGAGGGACTGATACTTTTTGGCGTTCACGAGACCCTCCCGGGGGAGGAGATAGTGTCGGAACTGGATAACGCGCACGAGTTGATGCGCATGGCCCGGGGGCAGATTCGCGCCGTGTCCGCCATGGCCTTTGATGATGAGACTTTCATCGAGAACATTTTCGGCTTCCACGCCCAGCGCGGCGCCGAGCTGACGCTCAAGGCGTGGATCACGTTGCTGGGGCAGCGCTATGAGCGGACCCACAACGTCGCGGATCTGCTGGCCATTCTGGCGAGCGATGGAGTCAGCGAGGCCCAGCCGTTCGCGCACCTGGCCACCCTGACCCCGTACGCAGTCAAGTATGTCTACGAAGAAATCGAGAACCCGACGATGGACCGCCACTTCATAGTCAGCGAGGTCAACGCGTTGGCCGACCTGGTGGAATCCCTGCTGCATCAGTCCGAAACGGCGAACGGAGTCGAGCTGTAGCGGCATAGCAAACGCCGTTCTACCGCGTTATCATGTCGCCAAATAGACTGCATCCGCAATCCTTTACCCACAACACCTCAAGGTAATCGACGACAAGGAGGCATCACCATGGCAGACGGAATCACTATTCTGGTAGGCACCGCCGGACAGGGAGTCATGCGCAGCGTCGACAGCGGCGACTCCTGGCGACGCGTGGGCATCACGCAGGGCATACACTCGGACGCCGTGGTGCGCTGCCTGACCCCCGTGCCCGGGACCGCGTCCAGCGTGCTGGCCGGTTGCGACAAGGGCATCATCCGCAGCGACGACAACGGCGATACCTGGCGCTCAGTCAGCACACCCATGGACGGCACCGCCGTCTGGGCCATCGCCTTCGATCCTTCCAACCCGCAGGTCGGCTTCGCCGGCACCGGCACACCGGACCCGTGCCAGATCTACCGCACCAAAGACGGCGGTGCTTCCTGGGAACACCGTCCCTGCGAGGTGGCCGCCGAATGCCCCGCCGTGGGCGTGCCGCGCGTCACCGGAATCGCCATCGACCCGACCAACGGCAACAGCATTTGGGTGGGCATCGAGGTGGACGGCCTGCGCCACAGCTCCGACGGCGGCGACACCTGGGAGACGGTGCCGCACCAGGAAATCCCCAACATGGACATCCACAACGTCACCGTGACGGCCGGCCCGCCCCACCGCGTGGTGGTCATGGTCAACGACGACGTGTTCCTGAGCGATGACGACGGCGGCTCGTGGCGGAACCTGAACGTGCGGCAGAACTTCCCCCTGGGATACCCGCGCGGCATCAAGGTGAAGGCCGACGACCCCCAGACCATCTTCACCACTTTCGGCGACACCACGCCCGGCTCCACCGGAGTGGTCATGCGCTCCACCGACGCCGGCGCGACCTGGAACAGTCTGCCCCTGCCGGTGGAACCCAACACGGCGATGTGGGTGGTGAACTCACAGCCAGAGAACCCCGATTTCCTGCTGGCGGGCAGCCGGTACGGTTACCTGTACCAGTCCGACGATGCCGGCGCATCGTGGAGCAAGTTCAACCGGGAGTTCAGCGAGATCTCGTCGGTGGCGTGGTTCCCCAACTGAACAGCGCCAGATTTCTGACGGCTCGCGCGGGTCCGCATTCGATGCGGGCCCGCATTTTTGCGCCAGCGCGACCCCGGAACTAAACACCGCAACGGCGTGGGAAATTACACCGCCGTGATACACTTACGATGCCTTGGCACCGACCCTGAAAACGCTTGGAGGCGAAGCACGATGCCCATGGACGTAGCAACGAAAATTGCCCTGATCAAACGGCTGGCCGGAGACATTCACGGCCGCCTGTCCGCCAGTTCCGCGGACGACCTCAACGCCCAGTCCGCATGTTCCGAGTGGGACGTGGGAACCGTCGCCGCTCACCTGGCCGGCGGCGCCGTCCGCCAGCAGGAAGCCATGCGCCGCGGGCTGGCCGGCGAGGGTGGTCCGCCGGAAGGCGAGACCCTCCTGGCAACGCCGGACCAGGTTCAGGCTGCCAACGCCACGAGCAACGTGCAGATCCGGCACGATTGGGGCGACGACCTCCTTGATGTTTTCCAGCAGAACTACGCAGACCTTGACGTGATGCTGCAGGGTTGGACCGACTGGACCATCGGCTGCTGGCACCGGCGGCGCGGCACCATGTCCGCTGAGAGTTACGTCGACCTCCGGATCCAGGAACTGGTGATCCACGACTGGGACATGCGCGCCGGAGACACCGGCGTAGGCGACCTCGACCCCGAGGGTATCGTGGCCCTGCTCCCCGCGTCGGAAATGTGGTACCAGCTCTGCTTCCGGCCCACCGCTCCGCTGACCACACCGGCCGTCTACCGGTTCGAAATCGGCGGTGGAGGGGAAGGCGCGACACTGCAGCACGATGTCGTGGTTACCGGTGATTCGTACACGGTCTCCGAGTGCTCCCCGGAGAATCAACCCGAGTTG
Source organism: SAR202 cluster bacterium bin87 (assembly GCA_002238825.1). GTDB lineage: Bacteria > Chloroflexota > Dehalococcoidia > Lucifugimonadales > UBA3495 > Bin87. The sequence goes on from MPNC01000002.1 coordinate 623,956, forward strand.
ACCATCCGCGCCGACGCCAACACCTACCTGCAGTGCCTGTACAATCGGGTGGATTGGAACACGGCCAAACGCGCCGGCCGGGTGCGGGTATCTCAAACCGCCGACACCATTGCCCACGTATCATTAAGAAACCTCGGCCGTTGGTTCGGCGGGTTGTAGATCAACCATCCATCAGGCGAACCCGATAGCGTAATTACAGGTGCGGGATACCATGACTTCCTATGACGAAACGGTAATACGGCAGGAGGTAGCGGTCATCGGGACGCTGGCCCGAGGGCTGAACCAGTTCCTGAACGGTTTGTCACCAAATGATCTGCGTCGACACTCGGCGTGCGACGCGTGGACCGTGCGCGATGTGGCCGGCCATCTGACCAACCGCGCCGAACGGCAGATAACCAGCATGACCCGTGGACGCCAGGGCGATTCGGCGCCGCCTCCCGACTTCAGCGCACCCACCGACAACATGGCGATGTCCGCCGCCAACGCCGACGCCGACATCGCCTACTCGATCTCGCTGGGCGACGATCTGGTACCCACCTTCGAGCGGAACTACCGGGAACTGCACCTGCTGTTGAGCAGCTTCGCCGGCGGCGATTGGAGTTGCGACTGCTGGCACCCGCGCCGGGGCACCATGACCGCGCGTGAGTACGTCAGCCAGCGCATACAGGAACTGGCGGTGCACGACTGGGACATCCGCAGCGCGTTTGATCCACAAGCCGCCCTTCACCCGGACGCTGTCCCGGTTCTGCTGGGCATGTCAGCTCGCTGGCTCGGGTCCGCCTACAATCCGGGCGACGATCCTCCGACCAGCGATATCCGCTACCTCTTCGCGCTTTCGGACGCCGATCCGATCGACGTGCTGGTGCAGCCCGAGGGAGTGCAGGTCGGCGCGGGGCTCCATCCCGATCCGGACGACATTGACATGCTGGTTGCCTGCAACGCCAATACGTACCTGTTGCTGGCCTACGGGCGCATCGACGTCGATACCGCGGCGAACAACCTGGTCGCCATCGGTGAGGAAGGGCTGCTGGAACGTTTCGCCCAGTGGATGGTGGGGTTCTAGCCGCGCGTCGCCGCCGCAACATTGGGACGGACGAGTCCGGGTGTCATGACGGACACCACTGTCATCGGAGATGACCTCCGTATCCTCCTCACCGGCGCCACCGGTTACGTGGGCGGCAGGCTGCTGGGTGTGCTGCAACACTCCGGTTACCGCGTCCGTTGCCTGGCGCGCCGCCCCGAAAACCTGCGGAGCCGGCTATCCGAAACCACCGAGGTTGTTCAGGGAGACCTGCTGGACCGCGCTTCCCTCGTCAAAGCGATGTGCGGCCAGGATGTGGCCTTCTACCTGGTGCACTCTATGGGTTCATCGGGAGACTTCGCCGAGGAAGAGCGACAGTGCGCCCGGAACTTTGCCGAGGCCGCCCGTGAAGCCGGCATCCGCCGCATCATCTACCTGGGCGGCCTCGGTGTAGACGGGCCGGACCCCTCGGACCACCTGAGCAGCCGGCGCCGTGTGGGCGACATACTCCGAGAATCCGGCGTCCCGGTCATCGAGTTTCGCGCCTCCATCATAGTCGGCTCGGGCGGCGTTTCCTTCGAAATGGTGCGGGCCCTGGTGGAGCGATTGCCGGTGATGATCACGCCGCGCTGGGTATCGGTTGCCGCCCAGCCCATCGCAATCAACGACCTGCTGGAATACCTGCGCCTCGCCATCGCCCTGCCGGTGGATGACCACCGAATATTCGAAATCGGCGGGGCGGACGTGGTGTCCTACGGCGCGTTGATGCAAGAGTACGCCCGATTGCGTGGCCTGCGCCGCGTGATGCTGCCGGTGCCGGTGCTCACACCGCGCCTGTCGAGCCTGTGGCTGGGCCTGGTGACACCCCTGTACGCGCGGGTCGGGCGCAAGCTCATCGACAGCCTGCGCAATGCCAGCGTGGTAACCGATCCGGCCGCCGCCGAGGCATTCCCCATCCGTCCCATGGGGGTCAGGGATGCCATCGCCGCGGCGATGCGCAACGAAGACCAGGAGGTAGCCGAAACCCGCTGGTCCGACGCTCTGTCGTCCTCGGGAAAAGTGCGGAGTTGGGGCGGCGCGCGCTTCGGCGCTCGCCTGGTGGACCGGCGATCCGTGGTCGTACCTGCCGCGCCACCGGAAGCGTTTAATCCTATCAAGCACATCGGCGGCGATACCGGCTGGTATTTCGGCAACTGGTTGTGGCGCATGCGCGGTTTCATCGACCTTCTGGTTGGAGGCGTTGGCGTGCGCCGGGGCCGTCGCGACCCGTCCGACATGGCCGTGGGCGACGCCGTGGACTGGTGGCGGGTTGAAAAATACGAGCCGGGCTGCATGGTGCGGTTCGGCGCGGAGATGAAACTGCCCGGCCGGGCATGGCTGCAATTCGAGGTCACACCGGCGGAGGGCGGCAAGGGGTCGGTGATACACCAAATCGCCGAATTCGACCCGGTGGGGCTGGGCGGGTTGCTCTATTGGTACGCGGTGTGGCCGGTACACGCAGCCGTGTTCCGGGGAATGATTCGCGGCATCGCGAGAGCGGCGCGCCGATCGAACTCAGAATAGCGTTCGGTATGGGCTGCGGCTCTATGGACCCGGTCGCTTACACCTCAAAAATATCCCGCACCGGGCAGGTGAAACCCGGCAGCACGTCACCGCCGTCCAGCGTGTCGGCCTCCGTGAACGTCCGCGTCGGCCCGGACTGAGGCAACGCTGTAATCGTCCGCGCCTCCGGGTCGGTTAGCCAGACCAAACGGACGCCGTGGCGCAGCCACATTTGGGCTTTGTCGAACACGGGAAGCGGCCTGTCGTTGGGGGAAACTATCTCGACTACAAGGTCGGGAACCACCTGAGCATATCGTCGCTCACGCACATCCAGAGGCATCCGCTCGGCGGATATGAACGCCACGTCCGGCTCCCGAACCGTGTCCGGGCCACGCTCCAGCTGCACGCCGGTATCTGAGCCGAATACTCGGCCCAACCGGCGGGCCTTCACAAATGATCCCAACAATATTCCCCAATTTATCGCGATTTGGCCGTGTTCCAGTCCGCTCGACACCTTCTTGTGCAGCACCCCCATAATCAACTCGCCCTTCACCCCTTCGCTGTGCAGTCGCAGCAGGTCGTCGGCGGTCAGCAGTTGTGGTTTGGTAGTCGTCATAACCTTGCCCCTTCAAAATGAAACGGTTGCACCTGGCGAGGATGGCGCGATTATACCAACCGTTCGGCGGTGAGCCCGCAGCTATATGTCGCCTCAAGACCAGGACCTGTGCAAAGTAATGGACTTCTTTGGTTTCCGCTCATCCTGAGCCTGTCGAAGGATGTCGCCGTCGCCGGAGTCGTGGTTCGACAGGCTCACCATGAATGGCAAGACGGACTTTGCACAAGCCCTGCCGCAAGGCCCGGCGCCGGGCCAATACCGTTCCCTATGCTAAAATCCGCTCGATTGCTCATATCCGCAACTCCCATCCCCTCAAGGAGCGACACCAAGTATGCAGTACGACTACATCGTGGTCGGCGGCGGTTCCGCCGGCTGTGTCATGGCCACCCGCCTTTCCGAGATGACCGACAAGTCAGTGATCCTGCTGGAGGCCGGCCCGGACTACCCTGACTTCGAGCATCTGCCCGAGGACCTGAAACAGGGAAACAACACCTGGCTTTCCGCCTACGGCCCGCACAGCTGGGACTTGCGCGGGCGCGCCAACCCGATGCAGGACGAGCCCATGGTCATCCCGCGCGGCAAGGCCATGGGCGGGTCGTCGTCCATCAACGGCCAGGTGGTCTTCCGCGGCATTCCCGAGGACTATGACCTGTGGGCCGAATGGGGCAACGACGAGTGGAAGTTCACCGACTGCCTGCCCTTCTTCCGCAAGTTCGAGAACGACTGGGACTACAGCGGCGACGACTTCCATGGCTCCGAGGGTCCGCTGCCAGTGCGACGGCCCAAGCGCCAGGACTGGCTGCCCTTCAATACAGCCTTCTACGACGCCTGCGTTCGCCTGGGCATCCCGGAGCACCCCGACCAGAACGCGCCGGACTGTTACACCGCCGTCTCGCCGCGGCCGATGAACAACATCGACGGCGTCCGAATGAGCACCTCGCTGACCTTCCTCAGCACCGCCCGCCACCGGCTCAACCTGACCGTGCGGGGCAACATCCACGCCCGGCGCGTGGTGCTGGACGGAAACAAGGCAGTGGGTGTCGAGGTGGAGAGCGGCGGCGAGATTTTCACCGTCGAGGGCAGGGAGATCGTCCTGTGCAGCGGCACCATCGGCTCCGCCCAGATCCTCCTGCTGTCGGGCATCGGCCCCGCCGATCACCTGCGCGAGATGGGCCTCCCGGTGAACCACGAACTGCCCGGCGTTGGCATGAACTTCCGCGACCACCCCGCCGCCTACATCCTGTTCCGCGGCGAGGGCGAGGAGCCCGACACCTTTGCGCCCAACATCCAGGTGGGCCTGCGCTGGAGCGCCGACGACTCGCCAACCAGGGCCGACTTCCAGATCACGCCCACGCTGATGACCAGCGAGCACCGGCCCTCCAGCATCAGCTATGACGGCTCCGGCTTCCACTTCGGCCTGAGCGTGGGCCTGCAGAACGCGTTGGGAGCCGGCCGTCTTTCGCTGCAATCCACCGACCCGGCGGTGCAGCCGGACCTGGATTACCAGTTGTTCAGCGATTCCTACGACCGCCAGCGCATGCGCCAGGCCATCCGCAAGGCCCTGGAGATCGCCCAAGAATCACCATTCAAGGAGTTCATCGTCGAGCGACTGAACCCGGTAGATGCCGACCTGGTCAGCGACGACGCCCTGGACAATTGGATCCTGCGCAACGCCTACACCCAGCACCACATCGCCGGCACCTGCAAGATGGGCCCCGCCAGCGACCCCATGGCGGTGGTCAGCCAGCACGGCCGGGTCCACGGCATCGAGGGCCTGCGCGTCGCCGACGCCTCCGTCATGCCAGATGTGATCCGCGCCAACACCAACGCGACGACGATCATGATCAGCGAGCGCGTGTCGGAGTTCATCAAGGCGAGCGGGTAATCCAAACAACGCTTGCTGAGAGTAGGGGCGAACGTTGATTCGCCCCTACTCAACATTTAATGTTTGCGGAACTTCACAGGCGTAGCCTGCCATGCCAGCAAACCACTATGAAATTCTGGGTATTGAGCGCAGCGCCACCTATACCGCTATCCGTGACGCATACCGGAGGCTGGCGCGAGAACTCCATCCGGACGTCAGCGACGCCTCCGACGCCGAGGAGCGCTTCAAGCAGATAAACGAAGCCTACGACGTTCTCCGCGACCCGCGGACACGCGCTGATTACGACGTGCATCTCCTGGCGCAAGATCGGGCTAGCGCGCGCCAACGATCGGCTGAGGATGAGCGTCAACGGCAGCAGGCGGAAAGAGAGAGGCAGCGGCAACGCGAGGAAGCCGAGCGGCGATATCGGGAACAGGTGGAGCGCCGGCAGCGCGAACTCCAAGAGCGCCGGGAACGCGAGGAGCGAGTGCGGCGCGTGGAGGAAGAACGCCGGAGACTCCAGGCTGAAGAACGACTGCGCGCCACGACCGAGAGCGAGAAACAGCGAGAGTCCGAACCTAAACCGGAGCCGCAGCCCGAACCCGCCGTTGCATCAACTGCGTCAGAAGCCGAAAAACAGCCGGCTCCTCCAGACCCGATTCCGGCGCGACAAAGGCGACCCATCAAAACGATCGTCGCCTTAGCCGTCGGCGCCGCGATTGCACTGCTCCTGGGGGCTCTAGGGATCGTTCTCTCGCTCCAACCGGATGAGGATGGTCCGGACATGGTGATCCAGACTACCCCGGACGTGGGAGCCACAATCTCTGCGGCGGTTGCGTCGGCTTTTGCCACTGCTGCGCCACCCCCAGCCCAAACGACCGAAGCGCCGGTTGTACGGGCTATCTCGCCGACTACGGCAGAGTTCAGCCGAGCCGAGTCGCCGAACGCAGCGCCGGCCACTGCGGCACTATCGGAACTCACAGCCGCCGCCGCTGGTGCGCCGGCCTCTCACGACGGGACCAACCCGTTCACATTCGAGCTGCATTTCAGCCGGGGGTTGCCGCTCAACTACACGACACTACAGGATCACGCGTTTGCGGTCGACGGCGGCGAGGTCACACGAGCGCGACGACTGGAAGAGGGCAGCAACACGGGGTGGGAGATACACGTCCAGCCCGGCAGTGACGGTTCCGTAACGGTTGTATTGCCGATCTCCACTGACTGCGCCGTTGTCAGCGCGATCTGCGCCGAAGATGGCCAGGCGCTTTCCAACCGGCTTGAGGTCGTTGTGCCTGGACCCGGCAACTAGGTCTGAAATCACATAGTGCCACACGTCGTCAGGGTGTAGATTAAACCGACAAGCATCCGCCCGTAGGATCGAATAACGAATCGGATGACTCCCACTTCCGCCATAAGGGGCCCCATGCACTTTGAAACCATCGCCGCACAGGCGGCCCACCAGATCGACGGGGAAACGGGCGCCGTCGCGCCGCCCATCTACCTCTCGACAACTTTCGAGCGGGACCCCGACGGCGATTATTCGCGCGGTTTCGTCTACTCCCGCGTGGACAATCCCAACCGCCGCGCCCTGGAGCAGTGCCTCGCGCTGCTGGAGGGCGGGGAAGCGGGAAACGCGGAGGCCGCAGCCTTCGGGTCCGGTTCGGCGGCGACGGCAGCCGTGTTCCAGGCCCTGGCCCCGGGCGACCACGTCATCGCGCCGGATGATTGTTACCACGGCACATCGAAGATGCTCCGCGAAATCTTTGCTCCCTGGGGCCTGGATACCAGCTTCGTCGACATGACCGACTTGGATTCCGTTCGCCAGGCCGTGCGGCCCAACACCCGCCTGGTCTGGGTCGAAACCCCGTCCAACCCGCTGCTCAAGATCACCGACATCGCGCAGATGGCCGAAATCGCGAAATCCGCCGGCGCCCGGTGCGCCTGCGACAACACCTGGGCCAGTCCCATGCTGCAGCGTCCCTTCGAATCCGGCGCTGACCTGGTGGTGCACTCAACCACCAAGTACCTCAGCGGGCATGAGGACGTGACCGGCGGCGCGGTGGTCAGCCGCGAGGATTCCGACATCTTCCAGCGGGTCCGGCTGATCCAGAACCTGTGTGGTGCGGTTCCCTCTCCTTTCGACTGCTGGCTCGCGCTGCGCGGTATCCGCACGCTGCCGGCGCGAATGCCGGTGCATTCCGCCAACGCCGGGCGGTTGGCCCGCTTTCTGCAGGACAACCCGAGGGTGTCGGCGGTGCACTATCCGGGGCTCCCGGACCATCCGGGCCACGACATCGCTGCGCGGCAGATGTCCGACTTCGGCGGGATGCTGTCGTTCCAAGTTGCCGGCGGGCGGGATGCCGCCATGGATGTGGCCGCCAGGGTGCGGCTGTTTGTGCGCGCCACCAGCCTGGGCGGCACGCAGAGCCTCATCGAACACCGGGCATCCATTGAAGGGCCGGACAGTCCCACGCCTGACGACCTGCTGCGAGTATCCGTCGGCCTGGAGAACGCCGACGACCTGATCGCCGATCTGGCGCAGGCGCTGGGCTGACCCACCGCCCGGCCGAGACCGGCCATGTGGTACTATCCGAGCATCGCTTCGGTCGGCGGCACCAGACAGGCCATGACTACCAAATCACCCATATTCTCCCCCGGCGCTTTTATCCCCAAGTGGGTGGACCCAGACACTTTTGTCTCGCCCGACCCGCCGCCCATGCCCGATGCCATGCACCAGGAACCCCATTTCACCGACATGATGAGCACCCTGCGCCGGCATCTGCGCGGTCGTCCCAATACCCTCATTTCAAGGGATAGTCACCTCTATTACGACCGCGACAACCTGAACAACCGCTACGAGCCTGATTGCTACATCGCCTTCGACGTCGACGTCAATGCCATCTGGCCGCGTAACGGCTACATGACCTGGGTGGCCGGCAAGCCGCCAGACTTCGCTCTTGAAATCGCCTCGGAAACCACCGGACAACGTGACATGGTGATCAAACGACGCGACTATGCACGTATCGGGATCGTGGAATATTGGCGGTTTGATCCCACCGGAGGCGAGTTCCATGATGCGCCCAAGGGCGGAGACCGGCTGGTCAGCGGTAGTTACGTTCCAATTGAAATGACGACGGAGCCGGATGGCTCCACCTGGGGATACAGTGCGATCCTCAACTTGTGGCTATGCTGGGACAGCGGGTTGCTGCTCTTCTGGGACCCCGCAACGCTGAGCTTTTTGCGCAACATAGATGCTGCCGATGACGACCGACAGGCCACGGAAGCGGCGTTGGTGGAAGCGCGCGCGGATCTGGAATATGAGCGATCCGCCCGGGAAACCGCTGAGGAAACCATCCGCCAACTGCGTGCCCAATTGGGCCAATCAGAACCCAGTCCCTGATCCGAGCAGAATCCCGACGCACCACCCAGGAGGCTGACCATGTTTGACTTGCTGATCACCGGTGGAACCGTTGTATTGCCCACCGAGGCAGCCTCCGTTGATGTCGGCGTGCAGGATGGGCGCATCGTCGCCATCGGCGCGCCGGGCACGCTCACTGACGAGGCGGTGCAGACCATCGACGCCACTGGCCGTATCGTCACTCCCGGCGGCATTGAACCGCACATCCACGCCGCCGCCAACGTGCAGCCCGGCGTGCACCAGCAGGTGGAGGGCGTGCCCAACGCCGGCCCGCTGGACCACTCCCTGGGCGCCATCTGGGGCGGCACCACCACCGTGGTCGACTTCGCGCCGGCCCCCAACGAGGGGGAACTGGTTGGCGGCATCCTCGACTTCCTGTCGGTCTGGGAGGGGAATACCTACGCCGACTATTCGGCGCACGTCATCTATCGCACCAGCAATACCGCCGACAGCATCGCCCGGGTGGGCGAGTTGATCAACAACGATTTCCCCAGCGTGAAGATATTCACCACCAACATCCGCCCGCCGGCGGACCCACCGCTCAGCCTCACCCCCACCGGGCGCATCGACAACGGCCGTCTCACCGACCTGACCGCGCAGTTGGCCCGACACGACGGCGTGCTGGCCGTTCATGCCGAGGATGATGAGATCGTTATGTACAACTACCTGCTGGCGCAGCAGCGCGGCATGTGGGACTGGTACAACGCCCACCTCATTCACTCCAAGGAAGTGGAGGACGTGGCCTTCCGCGACGTAATCCGCATTGCCGAGCAGAATGGCGCCGGCATGTACTTCGTTCACGTCACGGGCAGCGACGGCGTCAACGCCGTGGCCGCCGCCCGCAGCCGTGGGCAGGCAGTATATGGCGAGGTGCTGACGCTGGCCCTGTCCTTCAACGCCTTCCAGTACCGCGAACCCGACGGCATGAAGTACCACACCTATCCGTCTCTCAAATACCCCGAGGACGGCAGCGACCTGTGGAGCGGCCTGCTGGGCAACAACCTGACCTTCACCGCCACCGACAGCAGTTTCACCACGTACCTGGATAAGACCGCCGGCCTCAACGTGCAGGACATGCGCGGCGGCAACATCGGCATTGAGATTCGCATGGGCGTCAACTACACCGAAGCCGTGGTGCGGCGGGGAATGCCCCTGACTCAGTTCGCCAACATCACCGCCACCAACGCCGCCCGCCTGCTGGGGATGTACCCGCAGAAGGGCGTCATCGCCCCCGGCAGCGACGCCGATTTCGCCATCATTGACCCCACAATCCACAAGCGGCTCACCATGGACGACTTGCACCTGCGCGACTACAGCCCGTGGGAGGGCTGGGAGATCCTCGGCTGGCCGACCACGGTGATCCTGCGCGGCAAGGTGATGGTCGACAACGGGGAACTGCTGGGCACTCCCGACGACGGCCAGCGCGTCCGCCGCCGGATCGACCCGGCGGTGCTGCAACGCCCGGCTTTTTAGACCGACCAACACCGCAAGCCGTCCCCGCCGGCTCAGCCCGGTCCACCGGAGGGTGTCGCTGCCACCATGGCAAACGACACACAGGACAACGTTCTATTCTGCCGGTTCTGCGGCCACCTCAACCGGGCAACCGAGCAGGGCGAGGTCGAAGCTGCTGGGGGCCGCTGCGCCCGCTGCGGCGCGTTCTCGGGTCTGGAGACGATGGCCGAATCCGAAGCCCGTGAACGCTCCCGGCGCATCCGGCTGGACTTCCTGCGCAGCCGATTGGTGCGTCTCGCCATAATCGTGCTTCCCGTCCTCGGCCTGGTCATATGGGTCCTGTGGCAATACACCGGTCTGCCGCCGGACCCGCCCGCTCCATCAACTCGGATCGGCGACGCATCAGCCCCCATACCCCCTGGCGACTGGCCACAGGCCGGCCGCAATGCGACCAACCTGGCCTCCGCCGGCGCCCTCGACCTGCCGCCGGAAACGGCTCCCCAGGCCGCATGGAAATACATCGCCGGCGCGCCCATAGTCTCCCCACCGGCGGTCTCGGGCGATAGCGTATATCTGACCGACGAGGCGGGGAACCTGACGGCGCTGGATCTCAGAACCGGAATCCTCCTCTGGCAGTACGACTCCCGGCTTCCGGCCGGCGTGACTCCGGCGGTGGCGGACGGCCTGGTGTTCGTCGTATTCCGACCCGGCCTCGTGTCGGCGCTTGAGGCAGACACCGGAGAGGTCGTGTGGTCGAAGCGGCTGCGAACCGCATCGCTGCCTTCTCCCACCATCGCCGACGGCAGGCTGTACGTGGCCGAAAGCGACAAGAACCGTGTGCTGGCCCTGGACGCCGCCAACGGCGAAACCCTGTGGGAGTACCGCCTGGGGGACTGGACCATCGCGCCGCCGGCAGTGATCGATGGCAAGGTGATCGCAACGGCCAACGACGCCAACGTGCACGTTATCGACGCTGAAACCGGACGCCGGCGCATGATCTATGACGCTGGCCGGTCTCGGTGGGTGCGCGGCGGCCCCATCGCCACCGAAGATCTGCTCCACTTCAGCAGTTTCAACGGACGGATTTGGGGCATCGACTACCAGGGCCACCGGTATCCGCTGGAGCGGCAGATCCTTTATTTCAAGACGCTGATGTGGTTGTGGGGTTTCACGACTCAGGGACCGGTGCAACAGGGACTGGTCTGGTCCTCATGGAGCGTGGACGACCAGCCCTACCAGCCGGCGCTGTCGGGTACGACCCTGGTGGTGGCGGACGCCGTGGGCCCGGTAACCGCGTTGGATTCCGGCGACGGAACAATCCTCTGGGAGATCGACGTCGGCGCGGACATCACCGCTCCTGCCACCACCGCCGGTCCCATCGCGTTGGTGGGCGACGAGCTGGGGCGCTTGACCGCTCTTTCCATCGCCGACGGCTCGACCGCATGGGAAACGCGACTGGACGATCCCATAACGGCGTCCCCAATCGCGGCGGGAGGCATGGTCCTCGTTCCCACCGCCGCGGACGGCGGAACCCTCGTTGCACTGGCGGAGAATCGCCAGTGAGCACACAACCGGCTTGACCTTCGAGAGGGGCGCCTACCACTGGGCGCCCCTCATTTTTGCGACCGCGCGCAGCGGATTCGCGCGCTGCAGCGAGCATATTGTGCAGGATTTCACAATATAAATTATCGTTTTCGTCGATATTGCAATGCCAATAGTATAACGATATTCGTCTTTACAATGAAGTTTATAACGGTTTAGGCTTGCTCGATATATCCTGACATCGAAAATCGCTTCCATTTTTGGGAATTATTATCGAATATCTGTAAACGAGATGACTGGCAATGATCGGGTTGTCCACCCAGCTGGCTGCCTGTCGCAGCGCACACGGAGGTTAGCATCATGAAACGACGCCGCAAAACGACCCCGAGCGCCCTGATCCTGATCACAATCTCGCTGACACTGGTATTCCTGATCGCCTGCGGCGGAGCGGCAACCGCCCCCGCTCCCGAATCGGACACCTCGGCGGCTCCCGCCAGCGCGGCTGCAGGGTCGCAATCAGCGCCCACCGCCGCGCCTTCCGGCAGCTCCTCCCAGGCGAGCCAACCCACCGCTGCCGCAGCTGCTGCCCAGCCGGCAGCGTCTTCCGGTAGTTCCGCGGCGGCGGCCGAACCGACACCCACGGTACAGCCGGTGGAAGTTCAGGCTCCGGAAACCGACTGGGTCACTCGTGGCAAGCACGGTCGGACCATGAAGTGGGTGGCCCGGAACAACCCCGGCTTCTGGGACGTGCACTACGGCGCCAGCCTGACCACCACCCTCACACCCTCCGGCCCCAGGTTCAACCAACTGGTTGAGTACAACCCGGTCAACCCGGAGGAGATCATCGGGGACCTGGCGGAGAGCTGGGACGTCAGCGAGGACGGTACGGTGTACACCTTCTACCTGGCCGAAGCAAACTGGACCGACGGGCAACCGGTCAAGGCCAGCGACATCGTCTACAGCCTGGATCGCATCACCCTTCCCGACGCGTTCCGCGGCCGCACCAACAGCCTGCGCAACTTCTACGAGCACAAGACCGCAGAGGTGATCGACGAGCGGACGGTGCGGATGCCCATCAAGTTCCCCGCGGCCACCTTCATGGTCAACCTCGCCTCCGACTACATGAAGATGTACCCGGAGCACGTGGCCGGCCAACTGACCCAGGAAGACGCCAACTGCTGCCCGGAGAACATGATCGGCTCCGGCCCCTTCATCTTCAAGGATGGCAGCTGGCAGAAGCAGGAGGCCTATGAGTACGTCCGCAACGACGACTACTTCAAGGCTCCGCGTCCCTATTTTGACGGGTTCAAGGTCTTCCTGATCCAGGACGTGGCCCGGGCCATCGCCACCCTGAAGGTCGGGCAGGCCGACGGAACCTACTACCCGGTGCTGTCCACCTACACCGAATTCGTCGAGCAGCTGGAGCATGACACCGACGGCCGGATGCGCGCCCTGTTCATGGAAAACGTGCAACGCGCCGGCCTCAACTTCAACTGGCTGGTCGAACCCTACGACGACCCCCGGGTGCGGACCGCTCTCTGGATGGTGATCGACCAGGAGGAAATCGTCGAGAAGATCCTGCGCGGCAACGGAACCGTGGGCACGCACTTCCACGTCGGGTTCGCCCCCAACGAAAGTGTCGAAGCCCTGTACGAACTGCCGGGTTACCGCCGGGACGCAGACGGCGCCAAGGCGCAGGCGGACTTGGACGAAGCCCGCCGGCTGCTGGCCGAAGCCGGCTATCCTGAAGGCTTCAGCGGCACCATCACGTCCATCCTGACGGGCTGCACCGCAACCTCCGCCCAGCTGGTCAAAGACATCTGGAAGCGCGAACTCAACCTGGAAATGACCATCGAGTCCAGCGACGTCGCAACCCTGTACGCCAAGTGGCGCAGCAACGACTACGGGGTCATCGTCGGCTGCGGCAGCGGCATCATCCTTCCGGACCCGTCCGACATCCTGAACCAATGGTACGGGCTCGACACCATGCGCAACTCCGGCAACTGGACCACCACGGAGTTCGAGGCTCTCAAGGCCGCTCAGGCCAAGGAGTTGGACCCGGACAAGCGCAAGGAACTCTTCTCCCAGATGGTCGAACTCCTGCGTGACGAGGTACCTCACTACCTGCCCACGGGTTGGATGCACGCCGGTGGGACCCTCGACTACCGCATTCGCAACTACCACGTCCCCAGGACCATCCAGATGATCCACAAGCTGGACCACATGTGGTGGGACGAGGATGCCGAGAAGCCGCCGATCGGGACGGGTTACCAGCCGTAGGCTCGTGCGCCTCAATGTCTAGAGACGATTTCGACGATCGCCAGGCCCGGTCCCGGGAGGAATGATGACCACCTATATCGTGAGGAGGCTGCTCCTCTTCATCCCCACGATCCTCATCGTAACCATCATCATCTTCCTGCTGATGTGGATCGTGCCTGGCGACACGGCCATGCTCATCCTCACGGGTAACGACCCGAATGAGGGCGGACGGGTCAGCCTGGAGGACGTCGAACGGCTGCGCGCCAAGCTGGGACTGGACCGGCCCGTCCACATCCAGTACGCGGACTGGCTATGGGACATGCTCCGCGGCGACCTGGGCGAGTCGCTCTGGTACCAGACACCGGTGATCGACGAGCTTGGAGGACGGTTCGTCACCACCGTGCAACTTGCCGTGATGGGCATGGGTCTGGCCTTCATCATCGCGGTGCCCCTGGGGATCATATCTGCGGTCAAGCAGGATACCAAATTGGACTACATCAGCCGGATTGTGGCCTTGCTGGGCATTGCCATGCCCACGTTCCTCATCGCGATCGTCGTAACCTACGTTCTGGCCTACGTATTCGACTGGTTACCGCCGCTGGATTACGCCAACCTGTGGGAGCAACCGCTGACCAACCTGCAGCAGATGGTGTTCCCCGCTTTGGCCATCGCATTCCATGATCTTGCGTTCACCGCTCGAGTCACTCGCTCGTCCATGCTGGAAACCATGCGGGACGACTACGTTCGCACGGCTCGGGCCAAAGGCCTCACGGAGATGGGCGTAATCGGTCGACACGCCCTGAAAAACGCCCTGCTGCCGATCATCACGGTGTCCGGCTACCAGTTCGGCCGGCTGTTGGGCGGCGTCGTAATCGTCGAGGTGATCTTCCTCGTCCCCGGCATCGGCAACATGCTGATCGACGCAATCATCCACCGTGATTTCGTCGTGATCCAGGCGGTCGTGGTGCTGGTGGCGGCGGTGGTCATGTTCCTGAACCTGGTTATCGACCTTATCTACGGAGTGCTCGACCCGAGAATCCGCTATCAGTAGCGCACCGCATATCAACGGAGCAGATCATGGCTACTCGCGACATCACCGCAGAGGGCGGCTCCCCGGCTCGCAATGTGCTGTTGGGTATCCCCGCTGCGTACCGGTCCACCGTGGACCTCGCCCGTCGGAAACCCCTCGGCGCGGTCGGCGGCGCCATCGCCCTCATCCTCATTTTTGTCGCCATTGCATCCCGGTTGGCCATCCTGCCGGTCCCGGACCCCTACGCCTCCGTCGGCGACATATTCCTCTCTCCCAGCCCGGAATACCCCATGGGGACGGACGTCATCGGAAGGGACATTCTGTCGCGCGTCCTGTACGGCACCTGGATATCCCTGTACGTCGGCCTGGGCAGTGTCCTGATCGGGATTACCGCGGGCTTCGTGCTGGGCATCACCAGCACCTACGCGGGCGGCTTCGTTGACCTCGCTTTCCAGCGGGTGGTGGATGCGTTGATGTCCATACCCGGCCTGATCCTGGCGCTGTCCATCATGGCGGTGCTCGGGTCCTCCCTGAATAACGTGATCCTGGCCATCGTCATCGGGATGCTGGCTCCCGTGATCCGCACCGTGCGCTCCCAGGTGCTCACCCTCAAGGAAATGGACTACGTGACCGCCGCAAGAGCCATCGGCGCGCGTCCCCAGCGCATTGTGTTCCGGCACATCATGCCCAACTGCCTCGCCATCTACATCATCATGGCGACCTACTACCTGGGGTTCGCCATCATTATCGAGGCGTCGCTGAGCTTCCTCGGTGTGGGCGCTCCTCCCGACGAGCCCAGCTGGGGCGGCATCCTGACCGTGGCCAGCCGGGAAACGCCGGAGACGGGCATCTGGCTGCTGGTCTTCCCCGGCATTTTCATCTTCATCGCCGTGCTGGCCTTCAACGTACTGGGCGACGCCCTGCGCGACGTGCTCGACCCGAGGCTTCGCGGGCGCTAGTTGCACACTCCGTTCCCAGAACATATCCCCCAGGCGCGCGCCCTCCGCCCCGACGCTGAATGAGCGTCGGGGCGCTTTTTGCCTTGCGTCGGCACGGTTGAGTCCCTCAATGGCGTGGCAATATCCACCGGCGCCCATGCTGGCGTGACATTGCCATCAGCCAATTGACAAGCGGCTACCTTGTGAGTAGCATCCCCCACACTGGCTGTTCCAGCCAGCGTTCGGGCGGCTGGCGGCCGTCCCGTCACTTCTATTCGATTAGCATGCAAATGGAGGGTTCGCCAATGAATTTCCGACGAATCGGGAGACCGCAATGGTTGTTGCTGGTTAGCTGCGCAGCCTTGCTGATGGTCGGGCTGGCTTGCGGAGGAACCGCTGCGCCCACATCCAGCACCACATCAAGCCAGGCCGAGCAATCCCAACCGGCGGCCTCCGATAGTTAGGCCGCGGCGGCTCCGACTCCCACATTCACGCCCATCCCAACTCGGGTACTTGACGCCACGCCGACCGCGATTCCTGTTCCAACCGCCGTGGCAATCGACGAACGTCCCGATTGGTGGCGCGAAGGCGAGGGCAAGCACTACCGTGGAACATTCCCGATGGTCGGCAACAGCAACCCCGGCTTCTGGGACGTCCACTACGGTGGTTCGCTCAACACCACTCTCATGCCGTCCAGCCCCCGGTTCAACCAACTGGTTGAGTACAACCCGGTCAGTCCCACCGAGATCATCGGCGACCTTGCGACTACCTGGGACGTCAATGACGACGGCACCGAGTTCACCTTCCATCTGAACGAAGCCACTTGGTCCGACGGCCAGCCCGTCACCGCCGAGGACATCAAGTTCAGCCTGGACCGCATCACGCTGCCCGGCGCGCAACGGGCTCGCACCGGCTTCCTGCGCGCGTTCTACGAGCACCAGTCTGCAGAAGTGGTGGACGACAAGACCGTCAAGGTACCGCTGAAATTCCCCGCTCCCACCTTTATGCCCAACCTTGCTTCGGACTACATGAAGATGTACCCCAAGCACATCGCCGAAGATCTGACGCAGGAAGAGGCCAACCAGCCCGAGTCGCTGATCGGCTCCGGACCGTGGCTGTTTGGCGGGTGGCAGAAGGACGTGAGCTACACCTTCGACCGCAATCCCACGTACTTCAAGTCGGGCCGTCCTTTCTTCGACGGCATCATCGTGTACCTGATCCCTGATACCGCGCGGCGGATCGCCGCCCTTCAGGCAGGCCAGGTTCTGGGCACATTCAACCCCTTCACCGGAGTGAACCGTCCCGAAGACATGGCCATCCTGGAAGAGCAAACCGACGGCCAGATGCGCGCCCTGATCCTGCCCGACTCCGGCTTCGAGGCCTACTTCCTGAACAACGCCAAGCCGCCGTTCGACGACGAACGCGTGCGCCAGGCCTTCTACCTCGGTCTCGACCGCGATCTTGGAATTGAGCGGGCCGTCAAGGGCTTCGGCACGCCGGGAACGTACTTCGCTCCTGGAGTTGTCGAAAGCATGGACGACCTGCGGGCCAACAACTCCGCCTTCGCCGAAGATCGCACCGCAGCGATTGAGCAAGCCAAGGCGCTGTTGGCGGAAGCCGGGTATCCGGACGGCATCAAGGTCAAGATGAACACACGCAACTCCAACCCCACGCTGCCGGCCGCCGAAGTCGCCAGTGCGCAACTGCGCCGGGACGTGGGTATCGACATCGAAATTCTCCCCAACGACCTCGCGACCACCTATGCGGTGATGCGTGACGGCACCCACGAAATCTCCACGGTGGGCACCGGTATCATCCTTCGGGATCCGGCAGACATCCTGAACCAGTTCTACCTCCAGGACGTGCTGAGGAACCCACAAAACTGGCAGGATGACCGGATCGACGAGCTCATCGACCTCCAGAACCGCGCCATCGACCAGCGTGTCCGCCAGGATCATCTGCAAGAAATCGCCGACATCCTTCACACTGGCAAGAGCCATCTGGTGGTCTATTTCTGGGGATCCAACGGCGGAGCGCTGGACTACCGCATCCGGAACTTCCACACTCCACCGACCCTCCAGCAGGTCCACAAGTGGGACCACGTCTGGTTTGACCCCGACCGCGAACAGCCTGCAGAATCCGGATACCAGCCGTAGTCTCGCCAGCAGTCTGGCTACGTCTATGGGACCGCACCAGACACGACCGTGAAATAAAAGGACAAAGGCGGCCGGCCCAATAGTCTCTTGACGCTGGGACCGGCCGCATGTCCATCAATTTGTCGTTGGCGTTATTCGCTGACGACATGAGGCCAGACCATGTACGCCTACATTGCCCGCCGCGGCCTGCTATTCATACCCACCATTCTCCTGGCAACTATCCTGGTGTTCGCGCTGTTCTGGATCGTTCCCGGAGACGCGGCCATGATGATCCTCACCGGCGAGGAAGGTGACGGCGGCAAAGTTACCCAGGCGGACCTCGACAACCTCAAGCGTGAACTCGGGTTGGACCGCCCAGTGTACATCCAGTACGGGGAATGGCTTTGGAAAATCCTGCAGGGAGACTTCGGGGACTCCGTCTGGTACGGCACTCCGGTTCTGGATGACCTGAAGGACCGGTTCTTCATCACCCTGGAACTCTCGGTGTTGGCCATAATCCTGGCCTTCATCGCTGCGGTGCCGTTGGGCGTGCTTTCAGCAGTCAAGCAGGATACGTTCCTGGACCACATCAGCCGGCTGTTGGCCCTTGTGGGCATAGCTCTGCCCACCTTCTGGCTGGGAATCCTGGTGATTTATGGGTTGACCTATTTGGCCGGGTGGCTGCCTCCTTTGGGCTATGCCACCTTGTGGGGCGATCCGTTTACCAACCTCCAGCAATTGATCTTCCCGGCGCTGGTTCTCGCCTTTCACGACATGGCATTCACGGCTCGCGTGGCCCGCTCGGCCATGCTCGAAGTCATGCGCGAAGACTACATGAGAACCGCCCGGTCCAAGGGCCTGAACGAATGGATGGTCGTGGGGCGCCACGCGCTGAAAAACGCCCTGCTTCCGGTGATCACGGTTTCCGGCTACCAGTTCGGCCGGCTGTTGGGCGGCACCATCATCATCGAATCCATCTTCGTGATACCCGGTGTGGGCCGGTACCTGATCGACGCCATCATCCACCGCGACTTCGTCGTGGTTCAAGGTGTTGTCCTGCTCGCTGCCGCCGTGGTGTTGCTTCTTAACCTGGTCATTGACATCCTGTATGGAATACTGGACCCCAGGATCAGGTACTCGTAGGTTGCAGGCGTATCGGAACACCCTGCGCTTGCTGGCCAGTGTTCCGTGAGGAGTGTTCGTACTCATGGCGAATCAACCCACTCAGCGCGTTGAAGTAGCGCCCCCGCCGCGCGCGGGGATGCTGCAGCCGGCCGCAGCCGGCCTCAGAGAGGTGAACCGGTTTGCGCGTCGCAAGCCCCTGGGCGCCATAGGCGGTCTCCTGGTGCTGGCGCTGGTGATCGTTGCCGTGTTGGCGCCGGTGCTTGCTCCATACGGAGCCCGCGATCTCCCGGACAGCCGCCAGGGTGGTTCCACCGTCTACATCCCGCCCAATTCCCAGTTTCTGCTCGGCACCGATCACGTCGGGCGCGACGTTCTCAGCCGGTTGATTTACGGAGCGCGCATCAGCCTGTACGTCGGCCTGGGAAGCGTCCTCATCGGCATTACCGCCAGTTTCATCATCGGGGTGACCCTGACTTATGCCGGCGGCATCATCGACATGTCGTCTCAGCGTGTGGTCGATGCGCTCATGGCCCTGCCCGGCCTGATCATCGCGCTGGCGATTGTCGCGGTGCTCGGTTCTTCTTTGAACAACGTCATCCTCGCCATCGTCATCGGAATGATCGCTCCGGTGATCCGAACTGTGCGTTCGCAGGTTCTCTCGGTTAAAGAGCTCGACTATGTGACGGCAGCCGTAGCGATCGGCGCGCCCCCATGGCGGATCGTTTTCCGGCATATTGTCCCCAACTGCTTGGCGATCTATCTGGTGTTGGCTACCTACTACCTGGGTTTCGCCATCATCATCGAAGCGTCTCTGTCGTTCCTCGGCGTCGGGGCTCCCCCAGACCAGCCCAGCTGGGGCGGAATGCTCACCCGGGCCGCCCAGGAGCACGTGCTGACCGCCCCGTGGGTCGGCATCTTCCCGGGCGTCGCAATCTTCGTAGTCGTGATGGGCTTCAATCTGCTGGGCGATGCCCTGCGCGACGTGCTGGACCCCCGCCTGCGCGGACGCTAGGCTTGCTGACGCCAATCCGCAAACTGCTGACTGAAATCGCCGCCGGCCCGCTGTTCACGCTGGCCGGCATAATTCTGCTGGTCTCTGTGATGCTGGCTTGCGCTCCGTCTGAAGACGCCTCCGGCAGCGAGCCATGGACGGTTCCACTGGCGGCAACCGATGCGCCCTTCCCCACGCTGCAACCCGCCGCCGACCTGCCTACCGCAGCGATGGCCGACCCAGCCAAACCGCTGCCCACCGCAGCCCTCGCGTCACCCGCCACCGCGCTGCCTGCGGCCACCTCTCTCCCGGCAGTAACCGAGGTCAACGTCCAGACAATCACCGCAGATGAGGCCGAAGAGGCCCGTACCCGCTACCAGCGCCTCCTTCGAGCGACCTGGGACACCGACTTCACGCGCACGACGATCGCCTTCGACGAGATCATGACCGGCGGGCCGCCCAAAGACGGCATCCCGTCGATCGACAACCCGCAGTTCGAATCAATTGCGGACGCTGACTTCTGGCTCGACGATCTCGAGCCCGTGCAGGTGGTCGATCTCAACGGCGATGTTCGCGCGTATCCGGTCCAGGTGATGGTGTGGCACGAACTGGTCAACGACACCGTCGGCGGCGAGCCGGTGGTCATCACCTTTTGACCACTCTGCAATACCGCCTTCGTGTACAGGCGGACGGTTGACGGAACGATCCTCGACTTCGGTACCACCGGCGCGCTCCGCGACAGCAACCTGCTGATGTACGACCGCCAGACCGAGACGTGGTGGCAGGAAGTGGGCGGCGAGGGAGTGATCGGGCATTTCGCCGGCCGCAAGCTGGAGCAGCTCTACCTGTCCATTGTGTCGTGGGGAGATTTCAAAGCGGCCCACCCTGAAGGGCAGGTGCTTTCCCGACCCGACTCCGGTCGCGCCTACGGCAGTAACCCCTACGCCGGATACGACCGTCCGGGCAGCCAACCGTTCCTGTTCCGTGGCGAGGAAGACCCTCGCTTGCCGGCAGTGGAGCGGGTAGTGGCGGTGGAGCGCGGCAACGAAGCCTGGGCCGTGTCCTTCACGACGCTGGCCGAGGAGCGCGTGGTCACTACATCAGTTGCCGGCGAGGACATTGTGGTGTTCTGGTCACCGGGAACCGCGTCCGCGCTGGATTCCGGATCGATATCCCGGGGACGGGATGTGGGCACCGCCGGCATATTCTCGCCTCAGGGTCCCGACGGCAACTCGCTGACCTTCGCGCCGGACGCGGAAGGCCGCATCGTAGACCAACAGACCAGCAGCCAGTGGGACATATTCGGCCGCGCGGTAGACGGACCGCTGGAGGGCGCGAAATTGACCCCGGTGCCGGGCCGCATCGGCCAACTGTGGTTCTCCTGGGCAGTGTACCGGCCGGATACCGTCGTGTATCCCGCCACCGGCTGAGCTACCGGCATGGCGCGGCTTTGCTCGGTCATCGTGACCTTTGCCGTGGCGGTCGCCCTCTGCCTCGCAATGGTGGGTTGCCAGACACCGACCAACGACCCAGGCGCCGGCGACGCCCAGGCCGATCCGCCCAACATCGAGGCCACCGTGTCGGCCGCGCTGCGGTCCCTGGAAGAGACGCAGCCGGCGTCCTCAGTCGGTGGTACAAACCCAGCCTCCATGTCCCCGCCGTCTGCGGCGTCTGCCGCGACACCCGCCCTGCAACCGACGGCGCGGCTCCGGTCTGCGTCCGACGGAGCCGCGCAACGCCCGACGGCGCCAATGTTCGCGGGGACCTTCATGGACGGCAACGACTATCAGCTCGAGGACACCGTGGGCACCCCGACGTTGTTGATGTTCTGGGCTCCCTGGTGACCGCATTGCCAGCGGCAGTTGCCGGCTGTCCAGGGTTTCCACGAGGAGTACCACGGCGTCGACGCCGACATAGTGGGGATTGCCATCAGCGCTCCCGAGCCGGAGGTCCGCGCACTGATGGATAAACAGGGCCTGACCTTCCCGATCGCCCACGACCCGGACGGGCAACTCGCCACCGTATACGGCGTCTCCGGCGTGCCCTTCTACATCTTCATCGACAAGGCCGGTCGGGTCGCCCACACCATCCCCGGGGCACCGACCGACGTGAACACGATCCGGGGTTGGATCGAAGACCTGAAGGCGGAATAGCGCGCCGTCGGCCGCTCGGTTGAAACGCCGGTAGAATCAGGGAGCCCCACGGTTCGAATTACCGTGGGGCTCTTCCGATTGCGGGGTTTCCGACAGGGTTAACCCCGCCAGATCCGACGCATGCGGCGCACGGAGTCCAGGCGAGACTCCGCCAGGAGATCCGCCGCCTGCGCCGTGGATATCTCCTGCTTCCGCGACGTGGTCAGCACCGCCGACATCTGCTCGTAGATCCGCTCCGTCTGCTGGCGCGAACGATCGGGGTTGTACGGCTGGCCGATCTCGGCGGCGGCGTTGATGATGCCGCCGGCGTTGATCAGGAAATCGGGGGCATAGACGATCCCCCGGCGATGCAGCTCCTCGCCGTCTTCCGCTGTCATCAGCTGGTTGTTGGCCCCGCCGGCCACGATCTGACAGCGCAGGCGGTCGATGGTGGCCGAGTTGATGACCCCGCCCAGCGCGCATGGAGCGAAAATATCGCAGTCCACGTCGTAGATCTCATCGGGTCCGACGACCTTGACGCCCATCTGGCGGGCCCGGTCAAGCGCCGCCTCGCTGATATCCGTGACCACGATGCGAACGTCGTCCTCGATCAGATGACCCGCGGTGTGCGTGGCCACCTTTCCGAACCCCTGCATCGCAACGGTGCGCCCGCGCAGATCGTCCCTGCCCCAAACGTCGGAGGCGCAGGCCTTCATGCCCATGTAGATCCCGAGGCCGGTCATAACGGAAGTGTCGCCGCTGCCGCCCAGGGTGACGTCGAGTCCCACCACATGCTCGGTTTCCTGGCGCACGGCCTCCAGGTCCCGCCCGGTGGTGCCAACGTCGGTGGTGGTCAGGTAGCGGCCCCCCAGCGTGTCCACGAACCGACCCCAGGCGCGCATCAGGGATTCGGTCTTGGCGGTGCGGGGGTCGCCGATGATGACGCCCTTGCCGCCGCCGAGGTGCAGGCCGGCCGCCGCCGATTTGTATGTCATGGCCCGGGACAGGTTCAGGGCGTCGGCAAGCGCTTCCTGTTCGGTGGCGTAGGGCCACATGCGGGTTCCGCCGCAAGACGGCCCCAGGGTGGTGTCGTGGATGGCGATGATGCCCCGCAGGCCGGATTCAGGGTCGTTGTACATCGTCACCTGTTCGTGACCGCGGCTGGCCATCGTATTCAGTACGTCCATGCTTTCCACCTCCTGCGAATATCCTCCGCTCAATTAATTATATGACACGGTCTGGCCCATTACAGGCAGCAGCGGCACGCAGGCGGGCTGGAACGCATCGCTCCATCCCACATGCTTCGACGTTATGTTGAGTCAGCAACGTCGAATAGACGGTCTCTGCCTCCCAGCACGCGAGAAGCCGGCACCGACGCCAATATTGCCAGGCAAGGAGACGGAAGATGCCCAGATAGGGGACGAGTCGAGTAAATTATTCGCGCCACCCCAGGGCAGCGGACGCCCACCCCGCAGAGCAACGCCCTGACCACGGCGACCTACAGAATGGTCCACGCGACACTGGCCACTGAGACCGCCTGCGGAGCAGTGACTTGGGAATATGAAAGTCGCGGCGCGAAGCGCTTGGATGGACGGGCAGCGTTACGGCGCGTCTGCCCGTTCCCACCGCATCAGGCAACGTTGCCTTTGGAGCGGGTATGGACCCGGACTCTGCGAAGCAATCCGAACTCCACCCCACAGCGATCACATATTGTTGCGCCGCAGACCGGTTGATCTGCGTTCCGCACCCTCCGGCAAATTACGCTTCGAAGCTAAAACGACAGCGATCGCTCCAGCGATGAGAGCCAGGACAACCACCGCGAGAGCTATGGCCGTCCACATCCACATCGCTGAAACCCCTCCTCCAACACTCCCTGACTCCAGTGCCAGCACGTCGCTGGCAATCTGCGGGTAACCCTGTTCCAACAGAGCGTTGGCCAGGGCAACCACTTCGCTTTGGCCCGTAGCGTCAGGAGCAAAACGGCTGCCGAAAACCAACTGGTGAGCGCTGATATACGCGGCGCTGGCGGACTGAACACTCTCTTCAAGACGGTCCAAGCGCCCGTCCGGGGTGATTATGGTAACTTCCAACAGCCGGAAGGGACGCGGTACCTGTACTTGGTGCTCGTACCCATCGCGAAGGGTGCGCAACTTAACGCTGCGAGGCGTGACGCCCGTGTGATTCACCTCGATGCGCATACTACCCTGCAGGCCCGCTATCTCATTTTTGCCGGGATGCAGGGTGAAGGGTCGCGGCATCCCCGGTTCCTGGATGACTTCTACTTCGGAGCTCCAATCAGTCAGTTCCGAAACCAGGACCAGCGTCGCCTCCTCCTGGGTGTTGAGCCTGACCTCGCAACCGCCGACGACGGGCATCTCCTGTCTGATGTATTTGTCAGGGTGGATTTCTACCGCTTCGTCACCTTCACCGTCACCGTCAAAATCGAGCCAAAAAGCGCACTCAGTTTCGGAGATATCCACGACGGCATCTCCCTGCATGGGTCCGGATGCCTCGAGGGTCAGTGGTATGATCGCGAACCCTGCCACCGACGCAGCGAGCAGCAGCCAGACCACCGTCCGGATGAAGCGACTATCGGCTGACCTCATCAGGCGTCATCCCGACCTGTAGCGCTCGCAGGCTCAGCGTCACTAGGGTCGAGGGCGCCGTCGTCCTTCAGTTCCCGGGGCGGAATGATACCGTAGTATCGAGCGTGTTCGCGCCAGCGTGACAGGTCTGCGATCAGGTCGTGGTAGACCGATGCCAGCTCTTCGTAAGCACTGACGTCCTTGAAACTGTCGCCATCTCGTACCCGCGCCAAAACCAGGATGCTGTATTCCACGGGCACGTCGTGGTCAACATCGCTCAATTTCCATTGCAACGCGGCGGGATGCTCGGCGACTACTCCTTCTTGTTGCTGCGGATCGCCCGGAGATTGCCGTTCGCCAGCATCTTTGGTCATGCGGTGAGACGTGGTCAGTACTTTGCTCAGGTCAAAGTTCAATTCGGAGAACGAACCGGGAACGTTCCGCCGATTTTCAGCAATGAAATCACGCAGAACTTCACGCGTCGGACGAAAGGCGTCATTGCTGGCGCCTCGGCTCCAATCTCCGATGGAAATCGACATTATCTCGTCAAACAGCGCTTCCGAGTTGACATCCATGGACGCGCAGTCTGCGCGACGGAGTACTCCATTGCACAGGTCAGTGAGACGATGCCGCACAGTGGTGATGCCGGCGTCTCCGATTACTTCGGCGATGGGGCCGGGAATCCCGTTATCGCGGGCAATTTCGGCGGCTTCGACACGCTGGCTTTCGGGCAGGATGATGTTGATGCAGAACAGGTCCTCTCTGGCAATAATGCTGTCCGTGTCCCTACTGGCTTTGCGTGCGTCCAAATAATTGTCCTGATCTTTCTCGAATGCATCCGCCAATTTGGTAGCAGCCAGGGCCCGATCGCTTTTCAAACGTCCGTTCAACCGGTTCAACAACCCGGGTTCCAGCGAGATTCTTTCCAACTCGTCGGCTACTGCCGTCAATTCCTCAAACTGAGACCTGACGGTCGAGTTCGGTTCGAACGTCAGTAGCGGTGCAATCTCCCTTTTTACGCGCTCTATGAAAGCGTCGTGCTTGGGTCTCACGTCCTCCCCTTCCCAGGCATTCCGGTCCCGATGCCACGGCAAGGATGTCCGATAGCGCAGATAGCGGCAAGCCTGGCTGTAAGATCGTTCGGAAACCACGTGTGCCAAATAAGCGTTCCAGCGCTGCCCCGCTTTGAGTTGCACGGTGGATTCAGGCCGGTCGCCCCCGCCAGCTCCGTTGAGCAAACAGGCAGTCACTTGCGCCGCCGCCCGATCCAGCGCGCTCCAGGCAACTTCCCGAGACGTCGTAGCCGACCTGGCGGTCCCGCCGTCGAAGACGATGTTGATGTCGAAGCACTGCGTGCGCTCGTCGTGATCCGGCATTTCCGAAAGCGGAACGCCCTCAAGTAGCTCTTGCCGGCCCACGAAACCACGAAATGCGTTTTGTACCGCCATCCGGTCCATGTCGCCGGATTCCCCCCTGTGGACGGGAGGACAAAGTTCTATTCCCCAGACCACAAGCTGATCGGCTTTACCCTGGTCGGCAAAATAGGACCTCAATGCGGCGCCCAGGTACATACTGACGGTCCCCGAGGTCGGCCCTTCTGGACAGAACGGTATGACCACGGCGAGTTGATAGGAGGAAGTGAGACCCTCTCGGCTCTTGAACTGCTCCCAGAGGCGCTCGGTATCGCGACAATACTGGTTGATCTGTCTGCGGCACCAAGCTCCCAGCTGAGCCGGTGAGTCGGCCAATTCCGTAGCCTGGGCAGCGAGCGGATTAATCTGCTCTAACAGACGGCGACTGGGCGACGTATCGGTTTCCATCCTGGATCCCGGTGGCGACACTCCGATGTTGAAGATACCGCTCCAATCGCCCCGCACCCTCCCGCGCGTTCGTGATACTAGCGAATCTATTTCATCCTGATCATGGTCAATAGCCCAAGGCGCCAATTGGGGTATGCCTTGCGCCAACAGTTCGTCAACAAAGAACGGCAAGCTCTCCAGGCCGGCCTTGCCAGCCGCCATCACTCGTACTGCTCCAATAGCCATAATTCCTCCGCTTCGTCCAGGGGATGCCAGTCAATAACGGAAATAAACGACTAATTCACCTGGGAGGTTTGCCCGTCAGATCCCAGACGTCAGATGGAACCGTAAAGGGTTGGGCACTCACGACATTTGGATCTGCGCGTCGGCGTGTGACGGGTGTAAATTCCTGCCAGTAGCTGTGCATGCTGCTTCACCCCGGAGGCTAATGTCTCTAGAACCACACGACATTGACGCACTACCGATTCGATCGCCGAGTCGAATCCTCCACCGGAACGAATCCTAGGCATCCAATTGCCGAAAGTCTGTGCATGTACAGATTTGCACACTCAACATTCGCTTCGTGCACAAAACCGGTAACACTCCAGAACCCCTGCATGACCTGTGTGGCAGAAATGCGCGCCCCTAACGGAGGATTGGTCACTAATTGTCACAATCTGAGGCCAACATGTGACCCAAAACGCCGCCCAGAGACACGCCACGGCATTTCCAGGTCTACCGAACCCGCGCCGCCGCGCTGCTCCAGACGAGAGCGGATGTTCCCGCCCCGGAAACGCCGCCGCTGCTACAATGAGTATGGTGACGTGCGCCAACCCTGTCGTGCACCGATGACCCGGCACCATGCCTCAATCGACCGAAAACACCCTCGTTCTCGCCGTTGGCGGGATGACGTGCGCCGCGTGCGTGTACCATGTCGGCGAGGCGCTGCGCTCCGTTGACGGGGTGACCGAGGTCAGTATCAACCTCGCCACCGAGCGGGCGACGATCAGCCTGGACGACGGCGATGCCGCCGGTACGCCTGACCTGGAGACATTGGCCAGGGCCGTCGCCGACGCCGGATACCGTCTCGATACCAACCCTCAATCGGCGGCTGACGGCAGCGGAAGTGATGGGCCGCGGGCGCGGGAGGAAAAACGCGTCCGGGTCCGGTTCATCTTCGCAGCCCTGAGCGGGGGCGCGCTGCTGCTCGGTAGCTTCCCCGCGCTGCCCTGGGTCCCCGCACTGTTCGCGATGGGGTGGTGGTATCCGGTACTGTTATGGGCAGTAGCCACCCCGGTGCAGTTCTGGGCCGGCTGGTCGTTCTACTCTGCCGGCTGGGCCGGTCTGCGGCGGTTGCAGCCCAACATGCACACGCTGATCGCCCTGGGCACGTCGGTGGCGTACGGGTACAGCGTCGTTGTTATCGTTTTGACGCTGCTATCCCCGGGCGCGCTGGGTTCGCCGGGAGCGCACCAACTGCACTTCGACATGACGGCCATAATCGTCGCGCTGATTCTGTTGGGACGCTGGCTGGAAGCGCGCGCGCTGTCCCGCACTTCGGGCGCCATCGAAAGGCTGTTGGATCTGCGGCCCCAAACGGCGCACCTCATGGCCGCGGACGGCTCCATATCGGATGTGCCAATTGATCAGGTTGAAACCGGTGACACCCTGGCGGTTCGCCCCGGCGAGCAGATCCCGACTGACGGCGATGTGACCAGCGGCGCAACGATCGTCGACCAGTCAGCGGTGACCGGCGAGAGTATTCCCGCCGAAAAATCAGTCGGTGATTCCGTTTTTGCCGGCACCCTGAACGAAACCGGAGCCGTACTCATCCGCGCCACCCGCGTCGGCGCGGACACGACACTGGCCCAGGTGATACGGCTTGTGGAAGAAGCCCAGGGCTCGGCGGCGCCGGTACAGCGACTGGCCGATCGGGTCGCGGCCTGGTTCGTGCCGGCGGTGGGTCTGATCGCGCTGGCGGCGGCGGTGCTCTGGCTGTTCCTCGGGCCGGACCCGTCGGTGCGGTACGCGATGCTGACCCTGGTTGCGGTGTTCATCATCGCGTGCCCGTGCGCACTGGGGTTGGCAACTCCCACCGCAATCATCGTGGGCGTGGGCAGAAGCGCGGAGCGAGGCATTCTGATCCGCAGCGCCGCCGCGTTGGAAACCGCCCACCGCGTGGACGTGGTTGCCCTCGACAAAACCGGAACCCTCACCACCGGTCAACCGGAGGTCACGGAGACCGTGGCCGCCTCGGGCGTCTCATCTACCGACGTGCTGCGATACGCCGCCTCGGTTGAGACCCTGTCGGAACACCCCATCGGTCGGGCCGTGCTGCGTCGGGCTCAATCCGAAGGTCTGGTGGTCACGCCGTCCACGGATTTCGTTGCCCACGTCGGCGCCGGTGTCACGGCCGTGATGGCTGAGGAAGGAATAGCGGTCGGCAACGCCGCACTGATGGAGAAGGTCGGCGCGTCGCCGGACGCCGAGCTTACCGCGGCGGCAACACGGCTGGCGGAGAGCGGCAACACGCCCATGTTCGTAGCCCGGGGCGGTCTTGTTGTCGGCGTGATCGCAGTCGCCGACACGGTAAAGCCCGGGGCGCTCGCGGCGGTGGCGGCTCTGCATGCGATGGGTGTCCGGACGGTGATGCTCTCCGGAGATCGCCCGGAGGTGGCAGCGGCGGTGGCTGCAGAGTGCGATATCGACGATTACCACGCCGGCATGATGCCGGCCGACAAAGCGGATGCCATTGCCAGGATGCAGGATGAAGGCCACACCGTGGCCATGGTGGGCGACGGGATCAATGACGCACCGGCGCTGGCCCGGGCCAACGTCGGTGTGGCCATGGGCGGCGGGACCGACATCGCCCGGGAAACTGCGGACGTCACGCTGATGCGGGACGAACTCATGGGCGTGGCTACCGCCCTGAGGATGTCTCGCAACACGATGCGCACCATCCGGCAGAACCTGTTCTGGGCCTTCTTCTACAACACGTTGCTGATCCCGGTGGCCGCGGGGGCGCTGTATCCGGTGTTCGCCGCGCTGGGGGGCGTGCCGGGCGGGCTGGCGTTTTTCTTCGGCGATGCCGGGTTCCTCAATCCCATCCTGGCGGCCCTGGCCATGGCTTTCAGCTCAGTCAGCGTGGTGAGCAACTCGCTGCGGCTGCGACGGGCCAACCTGGAGTGACCGCCCGGCGACCATTGGCGTGTGCGCCCACCGTGCTACCATTGGTACAATCGGCCTGATCATCAACCGTACACTTTCGGAGAAAAGCCATGGCAACCGCGACCGACCCCATTTGCCAGATGCAGGTGGATACCGATAACCCCAACGGCGGGACCAGCGAGCACGCGGGGCAGACCTACTACTTCTGCGCGCCGGGATGTCGCATCGCCTTCGAACGAGACCCCGAGGGATGGGCTTCGGGTCGCAACAAGCCCATCACCATGGGAGAGCCGCAACCCCAGCCGGTCACGTTCGTGCGGCGTCTGTTCCGCCGCGGCCAATAGGCGGCGTTCACCCCAACCACAAGAGGCGGGCCTGGACCCGCCTCTCGCGTTTTCACAAAGCCTGGAGCCGACGGTCAGGCAGCCGCGCCACAGCAGCGCTTGTACTTCTTGCCGCTGCCGCACGGGCACTTGGAATTGCGACCTACCTTGCCACCGGCGCGGGGGGCGGGAGCGGACCGCCCGCCGGATACCGCCGCCATGGGGCTGACCGGGGCGCGACTGGCGCTGTCGGCCTGGGCGCGTGCGCCCGGAGCTTCCGGCGCCAGGGTCACGTGGAAGAGGGTATGGGTGACCTCACGCTGCATCTGTCGCGTCAGCTCGGCGAAGGCGCGCTGGCCCTCGGAGCGATAGACGGTGAGCGGGTCCCGTTGTCCCACGGCCTGGAGCCCCACACCGGTACGCAGGTTTTCCATGTGGGTGAGGTGATTGACCCAGTGGGTATCGATTGACTTGAGGAGCAGCAAGCGTATCAGGATCGCCATGTTGTCGGGACCCAGGGTACGCTCCTTGGCCTCGTACAGCGTCTCCGTGTAGTTGTCCAGGATGTCGTTGATATGATCCCGGCGCAGCGCCAGTACCTTGTCCGGCGAGTCCAGCTCATCAGGTGGCGGGCAGATCTGCCGCAGGGCGCCCACGAACCCTTCCGCATCCCAGTCGTCCGCGTGGCGGGCCTGCAGGTGGCTGGAAACCAGGCGATCAAACTCTGCGCCAAGCATGTCCAGGATGCGTTCCCGGAGCCCCTCGCTGGCCAGGATGCGCGACCGCTGCTCGTAGATGACGGAGCGCTGCTGGTTGAGCACGTCATCGAAATTGAGCAGGTGTTTGCGCATGTCGAAGTGGTGGCCCTCGACCTTCACTTGCGCGCTGGAGATCGACTTCGTGATGAGCTTGTTCTCCAGGGGTTCATCGTCGTTGAGGCCGGTCCAGTTCATCACGTTCTTGATGCGGTCGCCGCCAAAACGCTGCATCAACTCGTCCTCGAGGGCGACGAAAAACTGGCTGCTGCCGGGGTCGCCCTGGCGACCGGCGCGGCCCCGTAGCTGATTGTCGACGCGGCGAGCTTCGTGGTGCTCGGTCCCGATGACGTGCAGGCCACCCATCGCGATGACGCGGTCGTGTTCCTCCCGCCAGCCTTCCCGGTCAGTGTCGGCGCCGCCGAGCACGATGTCAGTGCCGCGACCGGCCATGTTGGTGGACACGGTGACCGCGCCGGCTCGGCCGGCCTGGGCAACGATGGACGCCTCCTGCTCGTGATTGCGGGCGTTGAGCACCTGGTGCTGGACGCCACGACGGCGGAGACGGTCGCTGAGCGCTTCAGATGTCTCGACGGAGGTCGTGCCCACCAGGACCGGTTGCCCCGCGTCCGACCGCTGCACGATGTTTTCGATCACGGCGTGCCACTTGCCTTCCTCCGTGGGGAATATCAGGTCGCTGGAATCGTCCCGGACCATGGGCACGTTGGTTGGCACGGCAACCACCTCGAGGCCGTAGATCTTGTAGAACTCATCGGCCTCGGTGACGGCGGTACCGGTCATACCGGCCAGCTTGCGGTACATGCGGAAGTAGTTCTGCAGCGTGATGGTGGCGTAGGTCACGCTTTCGCGCTGGACCCTGACCCCCTCCTTGGCCTCAACCGCCTGGTGGAGCCCATCAGACCAGCGGCGGCCGTATTGCAGCCGGCCGGTGAACTCGTCTACGATGACGACCTCGCCGTTGCTGATCACGTAGTCCTTGTCCTTCACCTTCTGGATCTGCGCCACCACCGCGTTTTCCACGTATTGCACCAGGTGGAAATTCTCGGGATCGTACAGGTTGTCGACACGCATGTGACGCTCGGCTTTGCCGATGCCCTCTTCGGTCAGGGAGATCGCCTGGGTCCGCTCGTCAATGGTGTAGTCTTCGTATTCCCTCAACCGGGGCGCCAGACGGGCGCAGTTGGCATAGTGCTCCACCGGCTGCTGGGCCGGGCCGCTGATGATCAGCGGAGTACGCGCCTCGTCGATCAGGATGTTGTCAACCTCGTCAACGATGGCGAAGTGATGTGCTGGCCGGCCGACCTCCCGAGCCTGGACCTGCAGCTCGGCTTCCACCGCCATGTTGTCACGGAGATAGTCGAAGCCGAACTCGTTGTTGGTGCCGTAGAGAATGTCAGCGCGGTACGCCTCGGCACGGGAAACGGGAGTGAGGTTGGGGAACTCGCCACGGCCCACGTCGGTCAGTTCCGGATCGTAGAGGTATGCCGCGTCGTGCTGGAGGCAGCCCACGGAGAGCCCGAGCAGGTGATAAATGGGCCCCATCCACACCGGGTCGCGACGGGCCAGGTAGTCGTTGACGGTGACGATGTGGACGCCGTCGCCGGTGACCGCGTTGAGGAACGCCGGCAGGGTCGCCACCAGGGTCTTCCCTTCTCCGGTTTTCATCTCAGCGATCTTGCCCTGGTGCAACACGGCGCCGCCGATGAGCTGCACGTCATAGTGTCGCTGGCCCAGGGTGCGGCGCGCGGCCTCGCGGACCACTGCAAACGCCTCGGGGAGAAGATCGTCCAGCGACGCCCCGTCGTCCAGCCGTCGGCGAAACTCGTCCGTCTTGGCTCCAAGCTGCTCGTCGGTCAATGCCCGCAGGGAATCTTCCAAGCGGTTGACCTGTGGCACCAGTTGCCCGCGCAGTTTCTCGGCGGCTCGCTCGGGCGTATCACCCACTATCTTTTTCAACAATGTAACCATCGGAATCCCTCACCCTACCGTCCCCCTTCATTGCCGGGGGATACCTATTGGGCAGTTGCGTGTCAGGCAGTATATCAATTCTGCGGGGACGTCTGTGGAGCGCAAAAAACCCCGGCCGGAGTCCCGACCGGGGTTCAATTCAATCCTGGGCTATCGAAGCCCAGACCCCTAATCGAACTGATAAGGGTAAACCACCTGGAGAACCCGCCCGTCCCGCAAGGCGTCGAAGTACCCGTGGGTAATCTGGGGCTGCTGGAGCCATCGCCGAATGATATAGACGCACAGCGACGCCAGTTGCCCGCCGACGCTGGTGGCGGCAGGCGCCACCATCAGGTCGTCATACAGGTTGGGGTTGATGGAATCGTTTTCGTCGCTCAGGAAATCGTTCAGAGCCAACGAAATCGACGTGGACGGCGAACCCGCCATCAGCATCGCATAGTCGTTGACGTTCCACACCGACTCCATGATGTCATCCGGATTCATCTGGGACATGACGTTTTCATCAAGGAACATCGTCAGAGCCAACAGCAAACGGCTGAACGCCAGTTGCGATGGGTCCGAATTGCCGTAGATTGAGTTGCCCTCCGTCTTGCTGGCGGTGAGATACTGCGCCTTGTCGATGTATGACACCAGCAGCGGGACTTCGCGGCGGATCAGGATGCTCAGGCAATCCTGGATGAGCTCGCCGCGACGCTCCGGCCGCCACGAGCGGAAGTACCCTTTGCCCTGATACAAATCCGCGGGGCGCAACTCGGTCGGCACGCCGTCGGAACCGCCGGGGGCGCCAAAGTGACGGCGCAGCAAAGCGTCGTACTCGCCCGTCATGGAGATGTACTGGCTCTCCTGCACCAGCAGTCCGGCGTGGACATGGTGCGGCTGGTTGGGATCGTCGGCGCTGAGGCCGGTCAGGCCGGATTCACTGAGGAAAACCAGGTACATGGTAGCCTCCCAGGCTGGCGCGGCGGGCTCTATCTGCCCTGACTGGGGTTGGCAGTGACGGCGGCGATTGCCAGCGTCAGCGGCTCGGACCGACTATTGAGCAACGGTCCGAAAGTCGACGTGCAGCACGTCTCCGGTGCGGGGTTGCCACTGGATCTCCGAAGCGACGGCGGTGTACTCGCTCGTTTCGCCGGCGATGGTCACGCGCATGGGCTGGCCGAATTCGCCGCCGGCGCTGCTGATGGCCAACAGCAAGGTGCGTGCCTGGCACTGCAGTGAGCGGGATTCGACACCCTTGCCGTAGAGATGCACGGGCACTATGCCCTTGCGGCGCAGGACTTTAACCTTCTTGCCCAGGGTGTCGCGGGGTTCGAGTTGGACGGAAACCGTCGGGGTGGTCATCGTAATCGGAACTCCTGGAGAACATGTGGCGGGGGTAACCCTGATTGGAGCGCATATCATAGCATATGCCATCGAATATGCGGGTCAGCCCCTTCGGGACCCCACACGTATCACCAACCGCGCCGGTCATCAGCCGGGCCGGGGTCCGCCAAACCCGTAACGGTTGTTGCCTGGTTTGCTCCCAGCCGGCCACCGGTCCATCGTGAACGACAAAATGAGGTCAGATCTACCCCACCGCCTCCACGTTGGCGCAGGCTTCCATGGGTTCGCCCTTGAGGCCGGCCACCAGGTTGCGCGCAGCCAGTTTCATGGTGTTCAGGCGCGTGGGCAGGGCGGCGCTGCCGATGTGCGGTGTGATGACCAGGCTGTCGAGTGTCAGCAGAGGGTCATCCAGTGCGATGGGTTCTGGTGACGTCACGTCCAGGGCGGCCCGCGCGATCTGCCCGTCGCGCAACGCTTCGTATAGCGCCGCGGGATCGACCACCGGCCCGCGCGACACGTTGATCAGGATGGCCGACGGTTTCATCATGGCCAGTTGCGGCCCGCTGATCAGGTGATGCGTTTGCGGGGTCAGGGGCACGCTGAGTACCACGAAATCGGCCTGCGCCAGGACATCGTTGAATTCGGCGTAACGCAAACCGTATACGGCCTCCGCGTCGGGATAACGGGTCCGCGAGTGGTAAACGATGTCCATGTCAAACCCGCCGGCGCGTTTCGCGATCTCCCGGCCGATCTGGCCCAAACCCACGATGCCCAGACAGGCTTCGTGCACGTCCTGTCCCAGCCAGTGGGTGGGGTGGAACTGGATCTGCCAGCCGCCGCCTCGCAACCAGCGCTCGCTTTCCGACGTGCGCCGGGCCGCGCCCAGCAGCAAAGCCATGGCCAGGTCGGCGGTTGACTTCGCCAGCACGCCGGGAGTGTAGCCCACGGGAATGCCCCGTCGCGTCGCCTCGGCCACGTCGACATTGTCCAGCCCTACCGCCAATTGGCTGATCGCCCTCAGGCGGGGCGCCGCGTCCAGCAGGTCTCCGTCCACACGGTCCATGATGGTGGTCAGGATGCCTTCGGAATCACCGGCATGCCGGCGCAAATCCTCCACCGACGGCGGCGTTTCTTCCGGCCACACGGTCACGTCGGCGACTTCCCGGATGACGTCCAACGCCTCGGGAAGCAGGGTACGGGTCACGAAAGCGCGAGGGGTCGACATGGCAACTCACCGCCGAATGTAGTGGCGACGCCTGATTCGGACGCCGTGTCCCCGATTGTAGTATCGGGCGGTGTCCGTTGCCAGTATTACGGTCCGGACCTTTGGCCGGATGTTGCGCCACCGGATGTTTGCGCCAATATAAAAGGGCCGCCGCATTGCTGCGACGGCCCCTGCCAACTCTCGGGCAGCGCAGGGAGGGCGGCGCTACCCGGTGGTCAGTGTTGGCTGATTAGACCAGCTTGGTGAAACCATCCCGGTAGCCGCGGGTTTCGGCAATCTCGCGCTCCAGGCGCGCCTGGTCGGTCATAGCGGGACCGGCCACGACGTTCCAGAGAGCGACGAAGCTCGCGACGATGGTCGCCTGGACCGACGGCTTGCGGGAGGCTTCCCACTGCCCGAGCAGCTCGGCCGGGGTTTCCGGGATCGCGGAAACGTCGACGGCAGCCGGCGCCTCGGCGGTTTCGGCAACCGCGGGCTTGTTTTCGGTTTCGTGATTGATTGCGGTAACCATTTGCTTGCTCCTCTTGGCTAATACTAATAGCCCATGATCATTTGTAAATATGATAGCGCGCCCGCCGTATTCCGTCAACAGATATTGAACGATCAAGTGTATAGATTTTGTGAATAATTTAGGGGCGAGTTGTGAACCCGCCCCCAGCGATGACCCTGACCCGGCCCGCGGATGCGCTACAACGTTAATTTCCCTGGATTCATGATGCCGGCCGGGTCCAGCGCTCGCTTGATATCCAGCAGCGCATCCCGGCTGACACCCAGCTCACGACCCAACAGATGGTGCAGCTTGATGCCCACGCCGTGGCAGTATTCCATTATCCCGCCCATATCCTGAGCCAGGGTGAGCACCTCATCCACTCCGGCAGCCAGGTTCGTCCGCACGTCGGGATCATAGCCGTCCCGACCAACTACCCGACGGTCACCGTCGGGCACCACCAGCATCGAGAAGAACTCGGGACGGCTCCAAAGGCAGTATTCCACCACCTTGATCTTCCGGGCCTCCAGCATCCGGTCGGCGCGGCGCCGGTACTCCAGGACCCGGTTGGTTGGCAGGCTCATGTGCAGGTAGTCGAAGGTGCGGCCCCACTGCCGCTGCCAGCGCTCTTCGCGGGGGCGTCCCAGTGCCGTCTGCCGGTAGTTTACGGCGGAGTCGTGCCGGTGTTTCCAATAGGACAGGGTCGGCTCCGGGCCCACGTCCCACCCGCCGGCGGCATCGCAAACGGATATGGTGCGGCGCAGCGCGGCATACACGCCTTCGCGATAGCCTTCAAACAGCAGGTGCAGCAAAACGCCTTCGCTATCCTCGGTCAGGTCCAGGAGCGCAGGGCGGATACCCAGGGCCGCGATTTCCGATACGGCGGCGAAACCGGCATCGAAATCGGCGAACTCCATGGTCGCGTACTCGGCCGCCTCGGGTTGGCGGAACACGCGCAGCGTGGCCCGGGTTATCACGCCAAAGACGCCCTCGCTGCCGATGAACAGGTGGTTCAAATCGGGGCCGGAAGACTGCTTGGGAACGGCCCGGGTTTCGATCACGCGGCCATCGGGCAGGACAACCTCCAGCGCCACCACCTGGTCACCCATGGGGCCGAAGGCGGCGGCACGGTAGCCCACCCCGTTGGTGGAGATGGTGCCGGCCACGCTGGCGATGGGCACGCTGTACGGGTCGTGGCCCGGCATGAGCCCGTGGGGTTCCAGCGCGTCGTACAGGTCTTGCAGGATCAAACCCGCCTCGACCTCGGCGGTTTGCGACACCGGGTCGATATTGACCACCCGGTTCAGCCGCCCGAGATCCAGGATAATCCCGCCTTGCACCGGCAGGATCCCGCCCATCACCCCGGTACCGCCGCCGTACGGAATCAGCGGAACCGCTGCGCTCTGGGCCAGCGCAACGATCTGAGAAACCTGGGCGGTGTCTGCCGGCCGCGCCACAACGTCGGCCAGTCGATCAAAAGCGGCGTCGGCGTAATAGGCCCGGTACGGCGTCAGGGCGTCGGCCGAATAGCGATCCAACTCGGCCGGCCCGGTGAGAACGTGCTCCGCTCCGACTAATGAGGCGAGGCTGGCAGCCAGATCGCCCGGCGGCGGCCGTTCGGTTTCGGAATCGGACTGGCTGGAGGACGACACGGGGACAACGCTATTCCGTCGTCTGCCTCTGCCACTGGGTACCCTGGGCGCTGTCTTCC
Organism: SAR202 cluster bacterium bin87; assembly: GCA_002238825.1. Lineage (GTDB taxonomy): Bacteria > Chloroflexota > Dehalococcoidia > Lucifugimonadales > UBA3495 > Bin87. Next base: position 661,386 of record MPNC01000002.1, read on the forward strand.
AGGGTCACTCCCTGCTCGGCCAAGCCGTCCCGGATCTGGTCCGCCAGGGCGAATTCACGGGCCGCCCGCAGTTCGGTACGTACCGATACCAGAAGATCGATGAATGGGGCCGCAGCGAGGTCGTCCTCCCGAACCGGCCGGTCCTCAAAGGTCAGGCCCAGCACGCTGCCCAGCTCACGCAGGGCAGTTTGGCCTTCGTCGATACTCTGACCCGAGTCCCGGCCCCGGTTGATATCGCGCGCCAGGTCAAACAGGGCGGCAACGGCCTGGGGAGTGTTGAGATCATCGTCCATGGCCGCGGCGAATCTCGCGCGGTGGGTTTCCGCGTCAACCTCAGGGCCAGCACCATTGCCGGGGATAAGCGCCCGGCGTACCCGCTCCAGGCTACGCTCCACTGCGGCAGCGCCCTCGTCGCTGTAGGCCAGTGGGCTGCGGTAGTGGCTAGTGAGGAAGTACAGCCGCATGGCGTCCGGGCTGTAGCGTTCCAGAGCCTCCACTACGGACACCAGGTTGCCCAGCGACTTGCTCATCTTGTCGGAGCCCAACTGCAGGAGGCCGTTGTGCATCCAATAGCGGGCGAAGGGTTTCATCCCGGTGTAGCATTCGCTCTGTGCGATCTCGTTTTCGTGATGCGGGAACACCAGATCGTGTCCGCCGCCGTGGATGTCAATCTGCTCTCCCAGGTACTCCAGGGACATGGCGGTGCATTCGATGTGCCAGCCGGGCCGGCCCGGTCCCCACGGGCTCTCCCACGAGGGCTCGCCGGGCTTGGCGCCCTTCCACAGGACGAAGTCCATGGGATGCTCTTTGTTCTCGTCCACCTGGATGCGCGCGCCGGCGATCATGCTGTCCAGGGTGCGGTGGCTGAGCTTGCCGTAGTCATCCTTGCTGGTCACGCGGAAGTAGACGTCCCCGGCGGCGGGATAGGCGTGGCCACGGTCAATCAGGCCGGCTATGGCGTCTATGATCCGGGGAATCTCGCGCGTGGCGCGGGGATATTCAGCGGCGCGCTGGATATTCAGCGCGTCCATCGTTTGGAAGTAATCTCCGATGAACTCCTCGACCAGTTCGTCCTCGGAGACGCCGGACTCCTGCGCTCGCTGGATTATCTTGTCGTCGATATCGGTGAAGTTCTGGACGTGGCGGACTTCATAGCCCGTGTGTTCCAGGTAGCGCCGCAGGGTATCGAATACCACGTAGCTGAGGGCGTGACCGACGTGAGTGGAGGAGTACGGGGTGACTCCGCACACGTACATCTTGACCAGGTTGCCGTCGGAGGGAACGAAATCCTCGACCTGTCCGCTCAGAGTGTTGTAGAGCTTCATACTAAAGGTGGACGACGGCGCTTGCGCTCGTCTGATTATCGTATGGTGTCAAGGCCGCCATAGCATCGCCACGGCCAAAGCCGCGATCCCTTCTTCCCGTCCGGTGAATCCCAGGTAGTCGGTGGTGGTGGCTTTGACACTGACCTGCGACTGTTCTACCGACAGAGCGGTGGCGATATTCTGGCGCATCTCCGGCACGTGAGGGGACAGCCGGGGACGTTGCGCGAGCATTGTAGCATCAACGTTGGCGATGCACCAACCACCATCGGCCAGCGCCACGGCCGTCCGTTCCAGCAGAATCAAGCTGCTAATCCCGGCCAGGGACGGGTCTCCCGGAGGGAAGTGAGCCCCGATGTCCCCGGCGCCGGCCGCGCCCAACAAGGCGTCGATCACGGCGTGGCTGAGCGCGTCGCCGTCGCTATGGCCGGCCAGCCCGGTGGGATGAGGTATGTTGACGCCGCCAAGCACCAGCGCCCGCCCGTCAACCAGGGCATGGGCATCGGCTCCGGTCCCTACTCGATACTGCACCGAAGGATTCGCCGGGGCAGACCGCGACCCGCGGCCAGCGCCTACCCTCGCTCGATTGACCTGAGAACCTGGTGCGCCTGCTCGATGTCGTTCAGCGGGCCGCCGTAGACTATGATCGGCGCATAGCCGATGACGACCGCCGTGAGGAAAGCCAGCGCCGAGCCTGACGCCACGAAGTCGGCATTGGTGGGTTCTTCGCCAATTCGGAGCTGGGAGTACAGGACATCGCTTTGGGCCACGATCAGTTCGGGCGCCGGCAAGCCCATATGGGCAATCAGGAGCATCACCAGTGGCGCCACACAAACCAGAGCAAGTACGGACCAGATGATGACCCATGCCAGGAACATATTCCGCTCGGCATTGACCTTCGAGCGCAAATGCTCCAGCCGGCCCGGGGCTACCGCCATGTCCAGTCGGTCAGCGCTCAGCCGCAGGAATTGAGCGTACTCCCGGTAACGGGAGCGACGGTTGATGGTGCTGGCCACCATTCTGATCCTCCGCTTGTCGGAACCCTTCGTCCAAACGTGCGCGTTTTACTCAGGCGCACGCCCATGCGTGACATAGGGACGACATGAAACATCGTATGCAAATCAGTCGCATTGTTGCAAGCAAACCGACACGCTATTTGTCGCAGTTTCGGATTATCGCCGGCCCAACAACAAGCTGACAATATCCAAGTCTTCAGGAGTAGTTACCTTCAGGTTGTGGTAATCGCCCCAGAAAACAGTAACCCGGTGGCCTGCCGCTTCGACCATGGCCGCGTCATCGGTGTATTCGACCTCCGCTGCGCGATGGGCATCCAGGAGGGTTTGATAATCAAAAGCCTGGGGAGTCTGCGCCGCCCACAGGGTGGAGCGATCGGGGGTGCCTGAAATAAACTGCTGGTCGCCCACTACCTTGATCGTATCCTTCACCGGCACCGCGGCGATCGCTGCGCCCGATCCCCGGACTTCGTCCAGCGCGCGCTCGAGGATGTCTGCGGAGACGCACGGGCGGGCTCCGTCATGAATGGCTACCCATTGGCGCTGGCCCATGGCCACCAGGCCGGCCAGGACCGAATCCTGGCGGCGGGCGCCACCGGCGCACACCTCGGCAATTTTGGGAATGTCCGAATCCCGTACCATCATTTCAACGTCGGGGACCGCATCGGCAGCCACCACCAGCACTATGCGATCCACCACATCCGACGCGGCGATGCGCCTGAGCGTGTGCGTAATCAGCGGCGCCCCGAGAATATCTGCGAAGGTTTTGTCTGTGCCGCCCATCCGGGAACTACGTCCCGCGGCCACCACGACAACACCCAGTAGATCGTTGGACATTTCGTTCACGGCAGTTTCCAATTTACCACACGTCGCAAAATTGCAGGCTTGGCGTTCAAGCCTCTATAGTTTATGATCTAGCCGTTGTGAGTATCAATATCAGACGAGTGGAACATCCGCGGAGCGCGTTACGACAAAGGGGGCATGATGGCTGCATTGGAAATGGCCTATCACGTGGAAACGTACAGCTCAGGGACCCACGGCAGAGCAATCTGCAACGCCCGCACGCATCACTGGGTTGCCGATGATGGCGGCGGTGACGCGGTGGGAGCCGGCGAGTTGTTCCTTTCCGGAATTACGGCTTGCGCCGTGAACATGGTGGAGCGCATCGCGCTAACCGACGACGCCCCGGTGGACTTCATGGAAGTAACCGCTGAAGCCTTCAGGGACCCGGAAGCAACCCCCGGGGACGTGAGCCTCTACGCCGACGTGCGCATCCACTTCAAAATCTGGGGCGTGGACGACGACCAGGGCAACTACCTGGTAGACACCTGGAAGAAGCGTTGACCACTGTATGGTTCGGTCGCCGTGGCGACCCCCAGCACTTCCGTCACCGCCGAGTTCGTCGCCGAGTCGCGCCAGAAGCACGCCGGCCGCGTCGCATAACCCCCTCGACAAAGTGTTCGCCGCGGGGCGGCGAAGACATGTGCCCCCGGCCGGCGCGGTTTCGCCAGCCGGGGGCAATACGCAGCAACGCATGTAATGAGCGTTGTCGGAACGGTCATTCGACTAGCCCATAGGTTGTCAATAGGGCGGATTTGGCGCCCATACCGGGCGCGCGCACTACAATACCGGCAGGGAGATCTGAGATAGAGTTCCCGCTTATCATATTTGCAGCCGGCCTGTCCGACGCATCAGCCGGATTGCTGAAAGACTTCGCGATCGCGATGGCTATCGCGGCCGTGGGGTTGGCGCTAGCCCGGCTGGTATGGCAGCCACCGGTACTCGGTTACCTCATTGCCGGGGTAATCATCGGGCCATATACCCTGCCGCACCCGATTATCAGCAACCTGGACACCATCGAGTTGCTGGCCGAACTGGGACTGATCCTGCTGCTGTTCGGCATAGGCCTGGAGTTGGGATGGCGGCGGATCCGCGAGATAGGTCTGCGCGTGCTGGTAATCGGTGTGGTGGAGATCTCCACCCTGACCTACCTGGGAGTGCTGATAGCCGACAAGGTTCTGGGCATATCCGGAGCCAACGCTCTGTACCTGGGCGGGGCCATGGCCATCAGCAGTTCGGCGATTCTGCTGAAGGGCTTGCGGGACAGCGGCAACCTGCGCGCCGGATGGGGACAAACCATAGTTGGCATCCTCCTGGTGGAGGACTTCGCCGCGGTCGTCCTGCTGACACTGTTGGCCGGACTTGCGACCACGGGTTCCACCAACCTGGCGGACGTGGGGTGGTTGGCCGCTAAGCTGGGCATCTTCTGCATCGCGGCCCTGGCTTTCGGCGCGCTGCTGGCGCCACGCCTGATGCGATTCCTTTCGCGGATGCAGTCTGACGAGACCCTGCTGGTGGCTTCACTGGGCTGCTGCTTCGGCCTCGCCTTGACTGCCGAATTCCTCGGGTTGTCGGCGGCGGCCGGTGCCTTCCTGATCGGCGTGGTCATCGGCGACACCGACGCCGCCGGCCGGGTGACACGGCTGGTCAACCCGGTGCGCGACATGTTCGGCGCGCTGTTCTTCCTGTCCATCGGGATGCTCATCGACTATCGGACGCTGGACGACTACATCGTGCCGGCCCTGGTGGTGGTGGGAGTGTTCATGAGCGGCAAGATCCTGGCCAACACCATCGGAGCGGTGCTGGCGGGGCGACGGTCGCGCACCGCAGTGCAAGTCGGGATGACCATGCCGCAAATGGGCGAATTTTCGCTGGCCATCGGTCACCTGAGCGCCACCAACGCCGCGGTGGGTCCGGTGGTAGCGCCGGTGCTGGCAATCGCCACCGCGATCACAGCTGTGTTTGCCCCCCTGACCTCAAAGATCGCGACGCCCACCTACGACTGGTTGGAGCGGCACGCGCCGCCGGCGGTCCTGGCGGTCAACCTGGTAATCTTCCTGGGCATCCAATCGTTCTGGGCCGCGTTCTCGCTGCCCGGGGAGACGGGCCGGCTGCTAAAAAACTCGGTGCGCCGCATCATCATCGATATCTGCATCATCGCGGTGCTCACGGCCATTGGCACCGCAGCGGTGTTTACCCTGCCCGACCTGCTGGCCGACCCGGAGTCGGTAACCCACGCGCTGCTGGGCGTGATCCTGGGCGGCGCCACGGTGGGGATCAACCTCCCGGCCGCCATTGCCATCTGGCGGGAATTGCGGGTGGTCGCCAGCCTGACCGTTCGGGCGACAGTACGCGACACCGCGGGTCAGCCGGCGCGATACACCCTTCGCACTCTGCTCCGCGACGGCATGGCCACAGCGTTTTTGCTCGTCGGCGTCCTGCTGATGATACCGCTGATAATCCAGCTTTTCTCTCTGGGAAGCCTGTCGGTTCCACTGTCGTTGTTCCTGCTGTTGGCGTCCGCAGGCGCCCTGGTGTTCGCCGGCTTCCACGTCCACCGCGTCCTGCGACCGGTGTTCCGCAACACGTTCATTGCTCCGTCGGCGCCCCGTCGTACCGATCCGCCAGCCTCCAGCGCCTTCGAGGCAATGGACGTGGAGAGCCCGTCCTTCAACCACTGGGCCGACCCGGATGCGCAGCCGGTCCAGCAGGAGCGCGCCGCAGCCGCAGCGGCCAAGGAAGCGGAAGAGTCGACCGAGGATCTGTGGAGATTCCTGGAAGAGCGCATCGAATTGTTCACTCCGGCGCCGGCGCGGCCACCCGAGGGCGCCGAGCCGGCTGCCCAGAGGGATGCGGATTAGGGTTGCTCCGGGCGCGGTGCTACAATGCGTGCAATCAACCTTAGGCAGGCGACGCGATGCGCATCTGTTCTTTTCTACCCTCCGCCACCGAGATTGTTTACGCATTGGGGCTGGAGGACCAGCTCTACGGTGTAACCCACGAGTGCGACTACCCGGCCCAGGCGAAAGACAAGCCTTGGGTGGTGCGCAGCGTTTTCGAAGGAACTCAGCCCAGCAGCGGCGAGATCAGCCGCGTGATTTCAGAGCGCCTCGCCGAGGGGCTTGGGATCTACCACATCGACCAGGAAATCCTGGACGCGGCCAACCCGGACCTGCTGCTCACCCAGGCTATCTGCGAGGTTTGAGCGGTGTCTTCTCGGCAGGTCGCCGAGTCCACCGCCAACATGGATAAGGAACCCACCGTCCTGTCGCTGGACCCGCAGTACCTTGGCGACGTGTTGGAAGACGTCCGGCGGGTGGGACGGGCCACAGGCGCCGAGTCCGTCGCCGAGCAGGTCACGACCCGGATGCAGGATCGCATCGACGCCATTACCCAGCGGTCGGAACTGGCTGACACCCACCCGAAAGTGCTGCACCTGGAGTGGACCGACCCGTTGATGTGCGGTGGTCATTGGGTTCCGGAGATGGTGGAACTGGCCGGCGGAACCAACTGCTTCGGCGACAAAGAGATGGGCTCTTTCCCCCTGGAGTGGGACGCGGTCGTTGAGAGCCAACCGGAAGTCATCGTGGTCATGCCCTGCGGTTTTGAGGTACCCCGTGGCATGGAAGACATCCCCCTGCTCACGGAAAAACCGGGCTGGGCTGAGCTGCCGGCGGTGCAGAATGACCGGGTGTACGTGATCGACGCCAGCAACTACACCAGCAGGTCGGGACCCCGGCTCGTCACCGGTCTGGAGATACTCGCGGAGATGATCCATCCTGAGCTCTTCGCCGGGATGATCCCGGAGGCGGGCGCACGCCGCATCTACGGCTCCGGCCAGAAAGCGTAGGCGCGCGTGGAGACTTGTGCGAAGTCATTGTCAGAATCAGGATTACCCGGATTAGAGGGTTGTCAGGACCTGATTAAATCCCGATTCTGACAGTTGCCGCCGGGATGGAATCGGCGCGGGCCCTCGCCGCGGGCTGGAACGCGTTGCCCACTGGATCCCCGCTTTCACGGGAATCCAGTGGGCACAAAATCCGGCCGACGTTGCTCTCGTGCAAACTGTCTGGGTTCCTGCTGAACCGGGAACGCCGATGTGACTCGCGTAATGTCAACAGGCCTTAATTGAGCCTCGGCCCTTTGAACGGCGTGTTCTGCTCCGCCTGTTCCGCAACGATGCGGTTGGCCTGCCGCATCAGCGTCTGCAGCTTTTCCAACTGCCCGCCGGCGGTGGGGGTTTCCAGCAGGGATTGCCGCACATCGGGGGGCAGGGGGAGACTGACGGCCAGTGTTGCCGAGGCCGTGCGGGCCAGAGCTATGGGTTCGTCGGGAACCGTCACTTCACGGTCCCATCCGCCGGCCATGGCGGTAAGTTGACGCTGCAACTGGATAAATTGCTCGCGCACGCCGGCCAGCGCGGTTGCGGAAACGTCACCCTCGTCGTCTTCCATGAACCGGACCAACCCCACCAGGTGAGGTACGGTCTGCACAGTTTGCAGCAACTCGAAACGGGTTTCGCCACGGGTCAGGATGTTCAGGCGGCCCTCCTGCAGGCGCTGGACCTGCGAGACCCGCGCGGTGGTACCGACCGAATGAGGTTCGGCAGCCTCGCCGACCTCGTTGCCTTCCCTGATGAGCAGCACCCCGAACGGTTCGTCCCGTTCGACACAGTCGCCGATCATCGCTTTGTACCGCTCCTCAAAGATGTGCAGCGGTAGCGGCATGCCGGGGAAAAGCACCACGTTGTTCAGTGGGAACAGGGGCAGTTCGTGGTAGGTGCCCGGCGGGAAATCGTCAGGATTGATCGCCATGATGCCGCAGTATAACCACGGGCGGATAGCGCAGCAACCCGCCCACCAGAACGCCCCCGTCCAGGAAGAACGGGGGCGCAATTCATTAGCCGTATTTTGCCGCGTTACTTGACCGGTTCGGCATCCGGCGGGCGGTTGTGGATGGCCTTGGTGCCCTTCTTGAAGATGCACGTCCGGATGTTGTTCTCGAGCTCCTTCGGATCGTCCACGCCGGGGTAGCGTGCCTGAGCCTCGGGGCTGGCCAGGTAGGCGAACATTTTCTCGAGTACTTCATCCTCGGACTCACCCACGATCACCGTACGGTCTCGGGGATCGGAAAGGAAATTGCTGGGCCTGGCGTAATAGATGTCTGGCATGGTTCCTCCTCCGTGACAAGGCTACCAATTCTAGGAATTGGGGCGCGCAAGCAGTAGCAGATTGATACACCAAAATCGTTCACGTTGTCAATATAGCGGCCACCTTTGATGTGTCTGCAGCGGGCAACCTCAGTCCAGCCTCACCGGGTCGACGTCAATCCGGCAGTTCCTCGGGATGGTCCGCCCTTCCAGGAACTGCCAGATCCGGCGGCCGCGGAGCAATAGCCGCCACCGGTACCGGCCCCGAACCCGCTCCGGCATGCAGGGAGTGGGCCCGATTATGTCAACGTCCACCCGACCATCCTGCGCGGCCTGTTCGCGCCAGGACTGGGCCAGGTCTCCCAAGGTCTGCTGTACGGCGCGCACGCTGAGATCAGCGCACAAGACCTGGGCGAGCCGGTTGAAGGGCGGGTTGCCCTGGAGCTGCCTCGCCGCAATTTCGATACCATAAAACGCGGCATAGTCTTGCTCAGCGGCAGCCGCGATGGCGTAGTGGTCCGGTTGGTAGGTCTGGATGAGCGCCCGCCCGGGCACGCTGCCCCGGCCGGACCTGCCCGCCACCTGGCAGAGCAGCGCAAACGCCCGCTCTCCGGCGCGGAAATCCGGCAGGTTCAGTCCCAGGTCAGCCAGCAGCACGGCTGACAGCGTGACGTTGGGCAGGTCCAATCCGCGAGCCACCATCTGCGTCCCCACCAGGACCTGCGCCTGCCCACTGGCCAAACGTTCCATCGCCGCCTCCAGCTCTGTCGGATTTCGAACCGAATCCGAGTCCCAACGTTCGACGGTGACGCCGGGGTAGCGCTCCTGCAACTCCGCCGTGATCGTTTCCGTCCCGGCGCCCATCTCGCGGATCCTGCCCCCGCGACACTGCGGGCAGGCCCGAGGCAATCGCCGTTGCAGGTTGCAGTAGTGGCAGATCAACCGACCCGCCTCACGATGAAAGGCGTAGGTCACGGAGCACCGGCTGCAATTGATCGCGCACCCGCAATCCCGGCATTGCATGAACGCCGCGCTTCCCCGGCGATTTAGAAAGAGGACCGCCTGCTGGCCGGCGGCGATGGTCGAGTCCAGCGCTTTGGCGAGGTCGCGGCTGAAAACACTGCGGTTGCCTTCCCGCAGTTCCCGGCGCATGTCGATCACGCTGATTTCAGGCAGGGGCGTCGCGCTTCCATCAGGGCGCGGCACTCGCTTCGGCAATCCCAGCAGGTGATGCCGACCCCGCGATGCCTCGTGGTACGTGCTCACGTCGGGCGTGGCCGAACCCATGACCACCACCGCTCCGGAGCGGCGAGCCAGCGCCAGGGCCGCGTCCCGCGCGTGATAGTAGGGCGGGTGCTCATCCTGCTTGTAAGACGGTTCGTGCTCCTCGTCGACAATGATGATGCCCAGATCAATCACCGGAGCGAACAGCGCGCTGCGCGGACCCACTATCACGTCGGCCAACCCGTCACGAATGTTCCACCACTGTTCGAACCGCTGCCGCTCGGTGAGGCGATGGTGCAGGACCGCAACACGCCCGGGAAAGCGGTCGTTCACCATGCCGACAGTCTGCGGTGTCAGCGAGATCTCCGGCACCAGGTAAATCGCCTGCTTGCCTTGCTCCACCGCATGGGCGATGGCCCGCAGATACACCTCGGTCTTGCCGCTGCCGGTGACGCCATGCAGCAGAAAGCTTCGCGGCAGCACATCCGGATCGTCCAGGGCCGCGGTTATCCCGGCCACGGCTTGATCCTGAGCCGCGGTCAGCCAATCCGGCGGCGGGTTGGACGGGGTCACGCCGGGAGGAACCTCGGGTTCCTGTCGCTGCCATTCCTCTGCCACCAGTCCGCGTTCGAGCAGGGCGTCGGCTGCGGTCCCCAAGCGGCCGGCGGCGCCCGTGGTGTCGTATCCGACCGTCGACTCCCGCACCGCCGCCAGCAACTCGACCTGACGCGACCCCCGCATCGGCGGTGGATCTGCCCCTTCGTCGTTGGAATCAGGGAAATGTCCCGGAATCAGCAGCCGACGGTAACGGTGTGTTCGCGGTCGCGGCAGACTGACCTCCTTGCGTACCAGCCCACACCCGACCAACCGCTGCAGTTCACGTCGGGCCACGTTGGCGCGGTTTGGATCGATCCGTTTCAGGAACGTGATTTCCTCCCAGGCCGTGGAGGAGGCGGCCAGTTCCTGCCACGCGATACGCGTGGGTTCTCGGAAAGACGCCAACTCGCCCGCATCCGCGACGCCGGAGATCGCGGTTAGTCTTGACCGCTGCTGCGCCCGAAAGCCGGGGGGCAGCATTGGCACGACTGCTTCAAAGGGGGAGCACCGGTAGGTTTGGCCCAGCCATTCGGCCAACTCCAGGCCCAGCGAACCGACCACAGGCGACGGCTCCACCGGGTGCAGGATGTCCCGAGTTTCCTCTTCCGACACTGCCGACGCATCCGCCAGGCTGAGCACCAGCCCCTGCACGACGTTGCGGCCGAATTGGACCCACACCAACTGCCCGGGTTCCACCGGCAGATGCCGCGGTACCCGATAGGAAAAGGTCTTTCCCGGCGGGATCCAGTCAGCGTCTATGGCGACATCGGCGTAGTTCACGGTGCGACCTCGTTTTCCACCCCTTCCCTCGGGACCGGCGTGAGTCGCAGGATGTGATAATACAAAACCGCCGCAGCCGCACCGGTAACGGGTGCGGGCGGCGGTCGACGCTTCGAATGAGTTGCCTACCGGTTGGCGCGGTAAGTCGTCCGTTCCTTGATGCGCGCCGCACGACCCTGTCGCCCTCGCAGGTAGTAGAGCTTGGCCCTTCGCACTTTGCCCTGCCGGGTCACTTCCAGCGACTCGATCAGCGGGGAGTGCAGCGGGAACACACGCTCGATACCGATCCCGGCGGTAATGCGGCGAACCGTGAAATTGGCGGCCGGCCCAGTGCCATGGGTGCGCCGGATGCACACCCCCTGGAAGGCCTGCACGCGTTCGCGGGTACCCTCCCGAATCCGGAAGTTCACGCGAACCGTGTCGCCAGGACCGAATTCGGGGATATTTTCGTTGACCTCTGGGGGAACAAGTTCAGATGCTTTCATGAGTACCGACTTATCGTGTTGTGCGCTGGTTCGGCGTCAGGTGAAACCCAAACCGACATGCTTCGAAACAGAGTTGGTATTCTAGCACATTCAGTCTCCGCTCGGGGAGCAGATTACTGCCGCACGTACTTGTCCACCCGCTCCTGGGCTCCCAGGGCCATGTAGATGTTGCCGTGGGGATCGACCCAGCTGCCGTGGGCGGACTGCGAGTCCCAGCGCGCCAGCACGTTGCCCTCAGGGTCCATGATGCTGACGCGGGGGGACATTCCATTCGCGCCGCCCTCGCTGATGACCAGGTTGTCCTCGCTGTCGATGGAGATATCCAGCGGTCGCCGCATGTCCTCCCACATGGTGATGTACTCGCCGTCGGACGAATAGATCTGCATCCGGTTGTTTTCGCGGTCGCACAGGTAGAGGTTGCCGTTGGGATGCGCCACGATGCTGTGGGGCAGGTGGAACTCGCCCGGGCCGCCCTTGCCCGGCTCGCCCCAGGATTGCTTCAGTTCTCCGTCGCGGGAGAACCGGTGCACGCGGGCGTTGCGATATCCGTCCGAGACGTACAGGTCGCCGTTGGGCGCGGGCACGATCTCCGTGGGATAGTTGAACGGACCAGCCGAGCGCGGGCACACCTCGCCGGGGATCTCGCAGCCGGTGTCGGAGTGGACGCCGCGGTCGCCGATGACCTGCAGCGGCTTGCCGTCCAGGGTGAAAATGACGCAGACCGAATCGGTCCGGTCGGTGATGTAGACGATGTCGTCCTGGATGTAGATGCCGTGGGCCTCGTCGATGGCGTGGACACCCCAGGAGCCCACGTAGTTGCCGCCTGATCCGAATATCAGAACGGGTGGGTCCTTGCGCTGGAACACATAGACCCGGTCGTGCGAGTCGGTGGCCACCGCCGAGGCGTTGCCCATGGTCATGCCCTCGGGCAGGCGCGCCCAATTCTCTTCCAGGGTGTAGGTGTACTTGCCGGAGCCTACGGTGGTCATGATCAGCCTCCTGTTTCGCTGTGAGCTGTGACGAATTGTCCGGTGTCTACGCTTTGCGGTCGAAGAACCCGTTGTTGATGTGCTCCCGGATGGTGTTCGCCACCAGTTCGGGACGTTGCAATGGCACGTCGTGGATGCTGTCTTCCAGCCACACGATCTCGCTCACCGGCAACAGCGACGCCGCCCTCGCCATCGACTCTTCGCGCCGGAACCGCCGGTCCATGGCGTCGGGCGTGGACTGCCTCGCCGGCAGCATCAGCACCGGGCACTGCAGGGTCGGGTAGAGCTGCGAAGGCTTGTGGTCCCACAGCGCGTCGATGATGCGCAGGTGGTTCTCCCGCCGCAGGTTGGACTGGATGGTGCCGTCCTCCAGCACGCGGAAGTTGGCGAGCACCGCCTCGACCACCGTTTCCGAGGGATTAGGCCCGAAGCGCGCGCCCTCGATCACGCGGGACCGCATCATCTCCGGCGTGAATCCGGTGAAGATCGGCGGAGCCATGTCCTCGCGAGCCTGCTCCGGGGACCAGCCGGGCCGCGCCGACGGCTCAATGGTGCCGCCGTCCACGAAGATCAGGCCCGACGCCATATCCGGCTGGGCAGCCGCCAACTCCAGCGCCACGTCCGCGCCCCACGAGTGGCCGGCCACGATGGGCCGCTCCCATCCCAGGTGCTTGATGAACGCGGCCGCGTCGCCGGATACCGTGGCGAAGTCATAGCCCTCGTCCACCTGCACGGACTGGCCGTGGCCCCGCTGGTCCAGCGCAACCACGCGGAACTGTTCCGCCAGCAACGGCGCCACCAGGTCCCAGATGTGGCAGGTTGACGCCAGCCCGTGCAGCAGCAGGACCGGTCGTCCGTCGCCTCCCCAGTCACGGTAGTGGAAGGGAAGGCCGCGCAGGTCGATAAAACAGTCGTTGGGGGTGGGCATGGGCAGTCTCCTCGCGGCATTTTAGCACGGGGTCGCCTGCTATAATTCTGCCCGGCGGCCGATCCGAACTGTCTCACGCCGCCTCAATCCACAGGAGGAATCCCGACCATGTACGCCATTTTCGTGACCATCAACATCAAGGACGGCTACGCCGACGAGTTCTCCAAGGCGAGCCTGGGCGACGGCCAGGGCAGCGTCCGCGACGAGGAAAACTGCTTCCGCTTCGACATCCTGCGCAGCCCTGACAACCCCAACCAGTTCTACCTCTACGAGGTGTACGCCAACCGCGAGGCCCACGCCACGCACCGCGAGCAGCCCCACTACGTCGCCTGGCGCTCCGCCGTCGAGCACATGTTTGAAGGCGACCTTGGCCGCGTGGAAATGGAGACCGTCTTCCCCTCCGACGCCGGCTGGAAGGCGCAGAAACCCGGCCTGGTCAACTGGTAAGGCGGCTTACGCGTACCCAGTTTCACTGGAACTGTCATTGCGAGTGCAGCGTGGCAATCTCGTGATGGCAACCAGGGTCTCTTCCAGCAACGAGATCGCCACGTGGTTCGACAATCTCACCATGAGCGGGCTACGCTCTTCGCGATGACAAACTGGGTACGCGTGAGGCAAGAAAGAACTGTCAGAATCAGGATTGCCGGGATTTTGGGATTGACAGGATTGAGGCCATTTGCGGTAAGACGTTCCCAATCCTGCTAGTCTTCTTAATCCGGTAAATCCTGATTCTGACCAACGATCATCCAGCAAGGCGTCGCGACAACTCGTAAAGCGTTCCACCGTGTTCAAACCCTTCGCCCCTCGCGACCTTGACCCGATCGCTGCCCTCGCGGCCGCGGCGATCATCATCTTTGCCATCTTCGCGTGGACGGCGAAAACCGCGGTCGCGGACCCGAACGACGTGGGCGTCACCCATTGGGGATGGAAGTTGTGGCAGATCGGCCCCCTGGTGATGGGGTTCGCCGGGGCCTGGTGGTTCTGGCTGAGCACGCGGCGGGTTGCCTGGGTGCGCAGCCTCGCCCTGGCGGTCCTGGCGCTGATGGTTTTCATCAACGGATACACCGGCCTCTTCGGCGACTACTGGGGTGAAGTGTGGCGCACGGTCAACCCGCTGTTCATCGCCTCGTGCAGCATCGCCGCGGTGGCGCTGTGGCGATGCGGATGCACGGCCGGCAAGGCGGGAGCCGCGGTACCGGCTGCACTGGGAGCCGTGGTCTTCGCCAACGCCTATTTCCTCAACATCGCAGTGCTGTGGATGGTCCTGGACCCGGTGCGGATGCTCACCGAGCTGACCTGGGCCGCCGTCGCCAACAAGGCCAACGTGGCAACCACCACCTCCACGGAGTAACCCGGTCGTGGAAGACGCTCCCGACCTGCCCCCGGTGTACGAGCGCGTCCTGGATGTGGTGCGTCAGATTCCCCACGGCCAGGTTGCGACCTACGGTCAGATCGCCCAGATAGTCGGTGGCTGCACGCCGCGCATGGTCGGCTTCTGCCTGGCGTCGCTGGCCAGATATCCCGAGGAGCAGCGCCGCGAAATCCCGTGGCAGCGGGTCATCAACGCCCAGGGCAAGATCAGTCCCCGCGGCGAGGGCCTGGGCGCGCTGTTGCAACGCGAACTGCTGGAAGAAGAGGGAGTCGAGTTCAGCAACGCCGACCGGATCAGCTTCCGCCGCTTCGGCTGGCTGGACCCCTATGAGGGTGAAGAGGGCTGAAGTCGCGAAGGGCACTGGTGGGGAAGGCGGGACTCGAACCCGCACGCCCAGGGGCACATGATCCTAAGTCATGCTCGTCTGCCAATTCCGACACTTCCCCCCGACCGTTGGCGTGGCCAAATGCGCCGGCTCACGCAACGATTAAATAAAAAATGGTGACCCGCCTCGGGGTCGAACCGAGAACCTGCTGATTAAGAGTCAGCTGCTCTGCCAGTTGAGCTAGCGGGCCAGGCCATGGTGCGCCGGAACGCAGATTCAGGCTACCAACAACCCTTGGGGGTGTCAATGGCGGCGGTGTGACACCCGGCAAATCACACGATGGTGTACCTGCGTTCCTCGCCATCGCAGCAAGGCGCAAGCACCTCGACCTCGGCCGTCGGGCATTCGAGCGACCGTTCCGCGTAGCCGATCCGCCCTCTTGGGATTTTCATCGCCGCAGCGCCGGCCGAAGATTCGCACAACTTGACTGTCTACCAAACAGATACGGTGCCGGGCCCTCATCCACGAGCCGACACGCCGACGTACCTCGTGCCATTTCCCCAGGGTTCGCCGCATCGAGCGGGGCAACCGCGTGTGCATTAGATCCTATTGATAAACAGATAATGCCTCAAATGAGACCGGTAATGCATCGTTGCTCAACTATTTGTTCCGTTACTGGCACCTATCCAATAATCTTGACAGCTCCGTTCACGTTGATATACAGTATAGCCATGTATTTAGGTATTTGATTTCTCAGCTTGCTCCTTGTATCACGAATGCGTTCCGCAGATTCCAACGTCGCATCTCGCCGTCAGGGATGGTTCACGCCGTCGCCACGGTTCTGGAACGTTCTCAGGATAGCGTCGTTCTTCCTGGCCGCTCTCAGCATAACGGCAACGGTTTATTTCGCTCTAGTCGAACAAGAGCCAGGAATGACCTACCGGATAATCAGCCAGACGGATGCTATCGTTTTAGATCAAGAAGTTGAAGGCCTCAAGATCGAGCTCTACGGGCGTGATATCGCTGAGCAAGAGGAAAATTTTCAGGTTATGACCATAGTAGTCGAAAATACCGGCGGAACAACCATATCGCCGCACCACTTTGATCAGACCGTTGAATGGGGAATTTTATTTAACAACGCAAGCGTGTTAGAGGTGACACAGTTTGCATCCAACTCTGACTATATACGTACCAACCTAAATCCGCGGATAGAGACCCAAAACGGCATTGGGGCCGACCGTCTAACGTCCCGAAAGGTTTTATTCGACAAAATCATACTTGAAGAAAACGAACGGTTCGTTCTGGATGTATTCTTATGGCACTTGAAATCACATACTCCTTACATATCCCCTCTCGGGAAAATCGCGGGCATTGAAGACATTAATATTTCAACCGAGCCCGTGGCCGACGGGGATGCTGGTTTTTTCGAACGCACATTCGGCGGCAACATCGTTACGCAGGGCGTCCGTGCTATCGCCTACAGCGCGCTGCTCATATACCACATGATCCTCGTATTCGCAGTCGGATTCGTAATCGTGACTTTACTGACAGATTGGGTGCGCGCGCGCCGACGTCGACGTCGCGAACGACAGGCGCGGCAAGCGTTGACGAAGCTAGGTCGGGCGAGAGATAGAATAAGGAGTAGTCTGGTCTCGCTCTTTGCGGATCACGGCGCCGCTGGGCTGGCCAGTCTGCGCGCATATGTCGAAGCACCCGGCCTGATTACATGGTTCACTCCTTCAGGGCGATGGGTCGTCGATCGATCAAATGAACTGTCTCGCCGGACATCCAAGCGTGACGACGACGCCTGGAGCGCGCTGCTGGGTATGGATGTCCTGGAAGATGACGGCGATGGTAACATCACAATCGACCCGGCCGTGCTGGGTGCAATTCTGGATCTGTTGGACATGTTGGGCCTGTCGGACGAATCGGATCCTTGATCAGTCGACGACCTACTGTCCAATATTCCGGCGCCGCGTTGATAAACGCGCCCATCCCCTGCTAAAATCAATACGTCGCTGGGGATTAGTCTAGTGGTAAGACGCCTGACTCTGGATCAGGTATCACAGGTTCGAATCCTGTATCCCCAGCCATTCCTTTTGCGTTTGACGGCCCGCTCCGGCGGGCTTTTTGGTGCGCGGTCGCAAGTCGCCCGGGGACGTTGCCCGACGCGGCCAAGTTGCGCCTCCCCATGGGCTGGGATAGACTGACCCCCACCATATATAGGGACAGCACAGGAGCCCCCGTGACCACGATTACCAAGACCCCCGAGGAAGCCCGCAACCAGATCGTCAGCATGGTGCGGGACTTCGTCCGCCGCGAGGTCGAGCCCGCCGCCGCCGACCATGACGCCAACGACACCGTCCCCTACGAGCTCATCGACCAGATGAAGGAGCTCGGGCTGTTCGGCATCAACGTGCCGGAAGAGTACGGCGGCATGGGCCTCGATTACACCACCTTCGCCATGATCTTCGAGGAGATCAGCAAGGGGTACATGGCGCTCACCGGCGCGTTGGGCACCCATCACATCCTGACCTACGTGCTCACCCACTACGGCAATCAGGAGCAGCGGGACCGGTTCCTGCCGCGCCTGGCCACCGGTCAGATCCGCGGCGGCCTGGCCCTCACCGAGCCCGGCGGCGGCAGCGACGTGGGCGCCCTGGAGACCCGCGCCGTTAAGGACGGCGAGGAGTACGTGGTCAACGGCTCCAAGATGTTCATCACCAACGCCGAGTCCGGCGACGCCTTCTGCCTGCTGGCCCGCACCAATCCCGACGCCTCCCTGAAGCACCGCGGCCTCTCCGCCTTCGTCATCGAGAAGGACGGCAGCCCCGGCTTCAAGGTGGGCCGCCACCTGGACAAGCTGGGCTATCGCGGCCTCGACACCTGCGAGCTCTTCTTCGAGGACTTCCGCATCCCCGCCGAGAACCTCATCGGCGGCGAGGAGAACGTGGGCTTCGGCCAGGTGATGAGCGGCCTCGAGACCGGCCGCATCAACGTGGGCGCCCGCGCCGTCGGCGTCGCCCAGGCCGCCCTCGACGCCTCCATGCGCTACATCCAGCAGCGCGAGACCTTCGGCGTCCCCATCAGCCAGCACCAGGCCATCCAGCTCAAGATCGCCGACATGGCCACCAAGATCCAGGCCGCCCGCCTCCTGGTCTACGACGCCGCCACCAAGAAGGACAGCGGCGAGCGCATCGACCTCGAGTCCGGCATGGCCAAGCTCTTCGCCAGCGAGATCTGCGGCGAGGTGTCCATGGAGGCCATGCGCATCCACGGCGGCTACGGCTACACCAAGGACTTCCCGGTGGAGCGCTACTACCGCGACGCTCCCCTGATGATCATCGGCGAAGGCACCAACGAGATCATGCGCCTCGTCATCGCCCGCCAACTCCTGCGTCGCCCCGAGTACCAGCTGTAGGGCGTTCTCCGGATGGCTACGAGCAAACTCTTCGGGGCGGCAGAAGAGTCCAACTCACCGAGCGAGTCGCCGCCGCCTTACCGCAGGTTTGGCGCAACCCTGTACTGCGGGGATTTTCTCCAGGTGTCCGCCGAGTGGCCCTCGCCTACGGTCATAATCGTTGACGGCCCCTACGGGGTCGGGAGCTTTCCGGGCGATCCGGTCTCTCACGAAGCTTTAGCCGAATGGTATCGGCCGCACGTCGCCCGCTGGGCGGAGCGGTCTCTGCCGGAGACCACGCTCTGGTTCTGGAATACGGAAATAGGCTGGGCCAGCGTGCATCCGGTGCTGGTCGAACACGGCTGGGAATACCGCTCCTGCCATATTTGGGACAAGGGCGTTGGACATATCGCCGGGAATTCCAACAGCAAGACGCTGCGCCGGTTTCCCGTCGTTACCGAGGTTTGCGCTCAGTACGTGAGAAAAGTCAAAGTCGGGACCAATGGCTCGGCGATGAGCGTGAAGGAATGGGTGCGGTCGGAGTGGGAACGCAGCGGTCTGCCGCTGTACCAAGCCAACGCGGCGTGCGGCGTGAAAAATGCGGCCACCCGCAAGTACCTTACGAAGTGCCACCTGTGGTACTTTCCGCCTCCGGAAGCGTTCGAGTCGCTGGCTCGATACGCCAACGAGCATGGGAACTCGCAAGGCAGGCCATACTACAGCCTGGACGGAACGCGCCCGGCAACGGCGCAAGAATGGGCTCGGATGCGAGCCAAGTTCCACTGTGATGTGGGTATCACCAACGTCTGGCGGGAGCCGGCAGTTCGCGGAGAAGAACGGATCAAAGACGCCCACAAGAGCGTACACATGAACCAAAAACCGCTGCGGCTGCTGGAACAGGTAATTGTGGCGACCACTGACCCGGGTGATGTGGTTTGGGAACCATTCGGCGGGCTTTGTTCGGTCGCCATCGCCGCAGCGAACCGGGGCCGAGAGTGTCATAGCGCGGAAATACTGCCGGAGTATTTCGCAGCAGCCCGCGACAGGCTTGCTTGCCATGCCACCCCCTGATCCGTCACAACCTGCCGACGCATGGGAACATTACGCGACCTACCGCCGGGTGATCGACGCCATCTACGCGGCGCCGGCGCATTTCGCCAGCAGAACAGCCATTGAAGGCATCGCCGCGACCGACCTGCAGACTCTCAACACATAGTGGTGAATCCTTGGGCTTTGAGCAACGTTTTATCGGGGGTTCCGGTAACTTACAAACCGTTCATCACTCAGGCCAAATATGCCGCCGAATACCGAAATTACTGGTGGACGGACGTCCGGCAAACCAAAACCGACACCAGGATCACAATACCTCAGGGGATTAACCCTTATCCAGCCAAGAGTGACCACGTCGCCGACCGTCCCGTCAGCGATAGAGGGGGCAATTTCGGGCGATTGGCCAGGATGGGTATAATGGACGAATACATCCCGGAACTGCTTGACCTCCCTCTCGCGGGAATTCCTGCGAGGGGCTGGATCGATTTCCTGAAACAATTCGAGCAATAGGACCTTTCACTATGACGCAACTGGATACCCCACCCATCCGTCTCACCGAGCTGTCCCACTGCGCGGGTTGAGCGGCCAAGCTGAGCCTTGAGGACCTGGGCCAGGTCCTGAGTTATGTTCCGCTGCTCTCGCACCCCGACCTGCTGGTGGGGGCCGAGACCGGCGACGACGCGGCGGTCTATCGCATCAACGACGAGACGGCGCTGATCGTCACCGTCGACTTCTTCCCGCCCATCACCGACGACCCCTACGAGTTCGGCGCCATCGCGGCGGCCAACTCGCTATCAGACGTCTACGCCATGGGCGGCAAGCCACTCATCGCGTTGAACGTCGTCGGTTTTCCCGCATCGCTGGACAAGTCAATCCTGGGGCGCACCCTGCAGGGTGGCTACGCCAAGGCGGCCGAGGCCGAGTGCCTCATCGTCGGCGGCCACACCGTGGACGATCCGGAGCCCAAGTACGGCCTCTCCGTCATCGGCGTGGTGGAGCCCGGCAAGCAGGTCAGCAACGCCGGCGCGAAGTCCGGCGACGTCCTGATCCTCAGCAAGCCCATCGGCACCGGCATCATCACCACCGCCGGCAAGCAGGGCGTGGTCGACCCCGACGTCATGGCCGGCGCCGTCCAGACCATGGCGGCGTTGAACCGGCCGGCCGCCCAGGCGATGCAGCGGGTGGGCGTCAACTCGGCGACCGACATCACCGGGTTCGGCCTGATGGGCCACCTGAAGAGCATGGTCAAGGGCAGCGGCGTCGCCGCCGAGGTGAGCCTGGGCGCCATCCCCGTGCTGGCCGGCGCGCGTAAACTGCTCGACAGCGGCGTCGCTCCCGGCGGCACCCACCGCAACCTCAGCAGCGTAGAGCATGCGGTTACCTGGGACCCGGCGCTGACCGACGACGACCGGCTGTTGCTGTGCGACGCCCAGACCTCCGGCGGCCTGCTGATGTCGGTTCCGGCCGCCCGCGCCGACGCCCTGGTGGCCGCCCTCCTCAAGGAGGGAGCGCCCTGCGCCGCCGTGGTCGGACGCGTCACCGACGGGCCGGCCGGAACCATCCACGCCGCCAAGTGAACCAACGCGGAGTTTTCCCATGACCACATCCAACCAGCAGCAGCCGACGGGCCAGCAGAAGACGACGGGCGTCCAGCCCGAATTCGGCCTGAAGCGGCCGGACCAGATCAAGATCGCGCCGCCGGGCGGCGAGAAGGTCCCGCCCGGGCAGTTCGTCGCCAAAACCTTCCCGGTGCTCACCTACGGAGATACGCCCGAGATCGACCTGTCCACCTGGACCATCCGGGTTTGGGGTCTCGTCGAGCGCGAGATCACGCTGGACTGGGCGCAGTTCTGCGCCCTGCCGCAGGTCGTCATGGACGCCGACTTCCACTGCGTGACCCAGTGGTCCGCGTTGGACCAGACCTGGGAGGGCGTGCTGGTATCGGATCTGCTGGAGGTGGCCGGCACGTCCCCCGATGCGAAGCACCTCATGGCGCACTGCTTCGGCGACTACACCACCAACGTGCCGCTGGATCTGGCCCTGTCCGAGGGTCTGTTGGCCCACCGGCAGAACGGCGCCGAACTGGGGAAGGACCACGGCTGGCCCCTGCGTCTGATCATTCCCAGCCGCTACGGGTGGAAATCGGCCAAGTGGGTCAACGGTATCGAGCTGATGGCCGAGGACGCCCCGGGGTTCTGGGAACAACGGGGGTACAACAACAACGCCGACCCCTGGCAGGAAGAGCGGTTCTGGCCCGAGCTGACGCGCTGAGCGCCGGGAACCGAGCAATGACAAAAATAAGGGGCGGGTTTTGAACCCGCCCCTCGACTGTGGGTCGATGTGGTGGCTACGCGGCCTTGAGCAGTTCCTTACGCGCGGCTCGCGCAGTCGCGGTGGAGGTGGACTGCGCCGTCTTGGCCATTTCGATTGCCTGGTTGGGAGCGTCCAGATCCTTCTGCAGTCCGCACTGGAGGCAACTGACGAACATTCCGTAGATGTCGCGTCGCACTTCCAGATCGCCGGAGCACTTGGGACAGGCGTTGAACTTCAGTCTCATGATTTACCTCCTGACCGAAATCTTTGCTATTCGCAAATTTTGGTGTATCGCCTTGGGAACCTGATCGTCTCTTATACGAGATAAGCGGTTGGTTGGATGTCAGATTTGGGAATGCCTGTCCGTATGTTTCCGTTGCCTGTTGTCTCCGGTACCTCCGTTGGACAGGATGATACAGATTGACACGCGCCGTGTCAAGGGGTTATATTGGCCCCGTAGCATGTGATATAATTCACGCACGGAGCGTCACCCAGATGCAACAGCGATGGACCAACCCCAACCAGACCCGCCGCACTCGCTTGGAGCCGTATCCTGCTCCAAACGTCGAAGCGCCCGCGGGATGGCCTGAGGGGGTGTCCCCGGCGGCGCGGGCACCGGGCGAGCCGACCGCGCCGGAAGCGGCCAGGCCGGACGGGAACTCCGCCGGCCCGAACATGGAACTCGAAGGGGTGTACATCATTTCCGTGGCCGCCCGTCTCCTGGAGATGCACCCTCAAACCCTGCGCAAGTACGAGCGCCTGGGCCTGATCCAGCCGGTCCGGACCGTCGGCATGCTCCGGCTCTACTCACAGGACGACCTGCGCAAGGTGATGCTCATCCGCCACCTTATGGACAACCTCGGGCTCAACCTGGCCGGCGTCGAATTCGCGCTGAAACTGGTCAACAACCTGAGCGTATTCTCCCGCCGGCTGGCCCGCGCCACCGGCGACGACGTGCTGGTTGAAAACATCCGCGAAGAGATCGCCCAATTGTGCAGCAGCCTCAGCCTGCCCGCGCCGGAATGACCTCAAACGGAAGCACACTGAAAATCGCGACACAGGAACGTGTAAATGGCAATTGATGAAACCCAACCACCCGACGGGCGGCAACCCGAAGATCTCGAGCCGGGTACGCTTGCATCGGATTTCTACGCTCCCGGTTCCTCCTCACCGCAGGAAGGCTCGGACGACGAACCTCCCCTGACGCCGGAACAGGAGGCCGCAATGCTTCGCATGGCGCTGGCCGAGGCCAACGAGG
Source organism: SAR202 cluster bacterium bin87 (assembly GCA_002238825.1). Lineage (GTDB taxonomy): Bacteria > Chloroflexota > Dehalococcoidia > Lucifugimonadales > UBA3495 > Bin87. The sequence goes on from MPNC01000002.1 coordinate 684,431, forward strand.
CGATCGCTCGCCAGGCCGACGCCGTCCAACGCGGCCAGGCCGACCTGGCCAACGCCCGCCGCCGTCACGACGAGGAACGGCTCACCATCCAGAGGCAAGCCAACAGCCGCCTGCTGGTCGGCCTGCTTCCCATCGTGGACGAGTTGGACCTGGCGGTGAACCACCTGGAAAGCGACGCCACAACGTCAACCGCGGAACCGTCAGACTCCTGGTCCGAAGGCGTACGATTAATCCAGCGCAAGCTGGCTACGTTCCTGGAGTCCCAGGGCGTGGCACGCATCGAATGCCTGGGCGAGACTTTCAACCCCGAGTTGCACGAGGCGGTCAGCATGGCCCAGGTCGGCGACGCCGCATCAGGCAGCATCGTGGAGGTGCTGCGCCAGGGCTATCGCCTGCACGACCGGGTCGTGCAGGTCGCCCAGGTGGTGGTGAACCAATAATCCGGCCAGCCACGCTGACCGGACAGACCCGTCAAACTCGCCCCTGCCCTGACGCAGATTGCGAGCAAAGCACAAACTGCATCTACAAATACATCGAGGAGACACGACAATGGCAAGGATTCTAGGCATCGACCTCGGCACGACCAATTCGGTAGCTGCGGTGATCGAAGCCGGTGAGGCTGATGTGGTTGAGAGCGCCGAGGGGAGCCGCATCACGCCCTCCGTAGTGGCGGTCAACGCCCGCAGCGGCGAACGGTACGTGGGGCAAACGGCCAAGCGACAAGCCGTCACCAACCCCGACAACACCATCTTCTCCGTGAAGCGGCTGATGGGAAGGCGTTTCAGTGACCCCGAGGTGCAGGACGCCGCCAAGCGCCTGCCCTATACGATCGCCGCCGGCGACAACGGCGATGCCCACGTGGAGATGGCTGGGCAGAACTACGCCCCGCCGCAGATCTCCAGCATGATCCTGCAGAAGATCCGCCAGGACGCTGAGGCCAAATTGGGCGAACGGATCACGGAGGCCGTCATCACCGTGCCCGCCTACTTCAACGATTCGCAGCGCCAGGCCACGGTGGACGCCGGCAAGGTCGCCGGCCTGGACGTGAAGCGGATCATCAACGAACCCACCGCCGCCGCATTGGCATACGGCATCGACCGGCAACAGACCGATTCCAAGATCGCCGTGTTCGACCTGGGCGGCGGCACCTTCGACATCACCATCCTCGACCTCGGCGCCGGGGTGTTTGAGGTACTGTCCACCAATGGGGACACGTACCTGGGCGGCGACGACTTCGACGAAGCCATTTTGAACTGGCTGGTCACGGAGTTCCGCGCCGAAACCGGGATCGACCTTTCCCAGGACCGCATGGCCCTGCAACGCCTGCGCGATGCGGCCGAGCGCGCCAAGATCGAGCTCTCCAGCACGCTGGAAACGGAAATCAACCTCCCGTTCATTACCGCCGACGCCAGCGGCCCGCAACACCTCGTCAAACCTCTCAGCCGCTCCCGCCTGGAGCAACTGGTGAGCGACCTGATCGACCGCACCGAAGGGCCGTGCCGTCAGGCAATCTCCGACGCCGGCGTAAGCGCGAGCAGCATCAACGACGTCATCCTCGTGGGCGGCATGACCCGGATGCCCTCCGTCCAGGCCAAGGTCCAGCAGATATTCGGCAAGGAGCCCTCCCGCTCCGTCAATCCGGACGAGGCGGTGGCCCTGGGCGCGGCCATCCAGGCCGGGGTGCTGGGCGGCGAAGTGGGTGACATCGTCCTGCTGGACGTTACCCCACTGACGCTGGGCATCGAAACCCTGGGCAACGTGACCACCGCGTTGATCCCCCGGAACACCACCATCCCGACCAAGAAGACCGAGACCTTCACCACCGCGGCCGACGGCCAAGGCAGCGTGGACATCCACGTGCTGCAGGGTGAACGGCCCATGTCGGCCGACAACAAGACCATCGGCCGTTTCATGCTGGACGGCATCCTGCCGGCGCCGCGCGGTGTGCCGCAGATCGATGTCACCTTCGACATCGACTCCAACGGCATCCTGAGCGTGTCCGCTCAGGACAAGGGCACCGGCAAGGAGCAGCGCATCGTCATCCAGACCAGCAGCGGTTTGTCCGACGAGGACATCCAGCGCATGATGTCCGAGGCCGAGGCCAATGAGGAGAACGACCGGCAGCGCCGCGCCGAAATCGAGACCCGCAACCAGGCCGACAGCCTCGCGTACTCCGCGGAACGCCTGCTGACCGAAAACGCCGAGACGCTGCCCGCCGACCTCAAGGCCGAGGCCGAGGGCAAGTTGGAGGCGTTGCGTTCGGCCATCGCGGCCAACAACGTGGCGCAGATGCAGACGGCCATGAACGAGCTGAACGAAGCCCTGCAGCGTGTGGGCCAGGCGGTGTATTCCCAGCCAGGACAGGGTGGTCCGGGCGCCGCTCCCGGTGACGCGAACGGCGGACCCGACGACACGGTGGAAGGTGAGTTCCGCGAAGTCTGAACGTACCGGATTTTTCCAGGCTGGGACGAGTATTGCGCTCGTCCCAGCTCCGGTTCCACGAAACCGCTCGCGAGCCGCCCACGTATGCCGGGATACTCTCTCCGTGCCGTCATCGCTTCAGGCCAACTTGTTTCCAGCCGGCTTCCGAGCGGTCTCCAGCGAGGCGAAGGACTTGCCAAACCGTAAATCCCTTGTAAACTAGGCCAACGTCGTATTCGAGCGATAGCAGAAGTGCTATAATGACGTTGAGCTCACCATCCGCTGCGGGTGCCGCCTCGCCGGACATTGGGAGAAATGCAATGAGCGCATCACAAAGAGATAATACAGAGGTCACGGATCTCGATAACGAACAACCCGTGGTGAACGCCGCGCCAATAGGCGTGGAGCAACAGGCAGGTCCTCAGGTAGAGGAATACGAAACCGACGCGATGACGCCGCTTCAGTCGCATTACCTGGAAACGCTGCGACAGCTGATCGTCGTGAAGAACGAATACCAGACGGCGCCCGAATACGAAGGCTGGATGATGGACGCAATCAAGCGCTCGATATACTCCGCGCTCCGAGATTGCATGGAAGCCAACATCGGCGACGCGGCCAAGGAACTGCTGAACCAGGAACACCAGGTCAACTAACCACTGAGCTCGGAAGCGCAGCGGGCCGGAGCAATGCTCCGGCCCGCTTTTCGTTGCAGTTGCGGGAAGCGGGTTGACCTTACCGATGGTCGCGGCAGTGTGGGTGGCAACCCAGAATCGGCCCGGGCCAGCCACAGGACATGACCCGCGCTCAGAGCATCAACGGCTATCCGACTGCCTGACGGTTTGACAGACGTTTCCGCCCGTATGCTATACTCGCCCATGCGCTAGCCGAGGTGGTGGAAATGGTAGACACGCGGTCTTGAGGGGGCCGTGGGCTTTCGCTCGTGTGGGTTCAAGTCCCGCCCTCGGCACCATCACCGTCGCATAAAAACAACGTGACGATGATCAAGACAGCGCAGCGCAGAAACGAGGCGACGTAGCCAAGTGGACTAAGGCGGAGGTCTGCAAAACCTCTATTCGGCGGTTCGAATCCGCCCGTCGCCTCCAAACCCTCAAGTCACCAACCAACTTCATCACCTGAACGGCCCGCGAGGCCATAGAGAACCGGCGCAGCGCATTGTCTTGACGACGCGTTGCGCGTTTTAGTTTGGGAACGTGCCGAGGTGGCGAAACGGCAGACGCGGCGGACTTAAAATCCGCTACCTCCCGGAGGTGTGTGGGTTCGAGTCCCTCCCTCGGCACCAAATTCTCAATAGGCTTCAATCCCTGTTTGGTAGGGGTATCAATAAGCATTGCGGCGGCAGAAATGCCGCAATTTTGCCGCCATTAACGGCGGCAAAGCCGTTTTTCGGGCCAAAACCGACGCAATCAGATCCCAGCGTACGCAGTCCTTTGCAAAAAGTTTCGGATCCTACAGGGATATAAATTCGGGTCAAAGTGCTGGCTCGTTGGAGCTTGGCTCGTTGAAGACGGCCGATTCAAGGTATCGGGCACTATTTCACCACCGTCCAGTTTCAACCGGTGCGATGTCAGTTTCGTCCGGATAGTCAAGTGTCGCAACTGGTGACGGTGAAGACGTCGCGGGCTCAGGCCGTCGAAGCACCGTTCCTACTTCGTGAGTGAATTGCGTGCCGCATTGGCCGGGGAACAGCACGTGCACGGCAATAGACCGTGAATCCCTGGGCGCTTTGTCCCAACGATTTGCAGAGGAGCGGCGCAAGATTGACCGATGGACTGCAGCTTGGTAATACTCCCAGTCGCGTGTTTGCACGACAGGACTCCAGCCCGGCCGGGCACTTTAGGGAGTGATCCATGTCACTCACCAGCCAGGAACTGCAATCCAAGCTCCGGCAGGCCGCCGCCGTCCTGCGGGGCCAGATCAATCCCACCGATTAGAAGAGCTACATCTTCTCGATGCGGTTCCTGAAGCGGTTGTCGGACCGGTTTGACGAGGAGGTGGCGATCGCCGTGGCTGCGGGCGTGCCCCGGGCCGCCGCCGTGGCCGATCCCGACGAACGCCGGTTCGCGGTACCCGGATCAGCCCACTGGAGCCAGATCGTCAAGGCGACCATGAACCTGGGCAAGGCGCTGAACATCGCCAGCCATGAGATTGAGTACGCCAACGCCGGCCGCATCGACGGCGTGCTCACCGGCACCAACTGGAATGACGAATCCAAGCTGGGGAGCCCCGCCAACCGCGAGCGCATCATCCGCAGCCTGCTGACCCACTTTAACGACCTGGACCTGCGGGATGACAACTTCGCCGCCGATGGGGACGGCACCGGCAACGTGCTGGGCGACGCCTACGAGTACCTCATCTACCAATTTGCCGACGATGCCAGAAAAAAAGGGCGGCGATTTCTACACCCCGCGCTCTGTGGTCCGGCTCATCGTGGAGCTGTTGCAGCCAAAGGAGGGCATGCGCATTTGCGACCCCACCTTTGGGTCAGGCGGCATGCTGATCCTGGCTGCCGATTACGTGCAGGAACGTGGTGGGAATCGCCAGAACCTGGTCCTTGAAGGTCAGGAAAGGAACCTGGATACCCTGGCCATCGGCAAGCTCAATATGCTGCTGCACGGCCTGGCGTCGGCGCGGTTGGTGGCGGGCGATGTCATCGCCGAACCCGGCCTGGTGGACTCCCAGGGCCGCTGCAATCCTATGGCCGCGTCATCGCCAACCCGCCCTTCGGCATGAAAAACTGGGGCCACGATTTCGCTCCAGCCGATCCTCGCCACCGCTTCGACCGAGATGGCGCCATCCCGCCCCGAACCCGCGGCGACCTGGCGTTTCTGCTGCACATGCTGGGAGTCACAAACGCCACCGGTATGGTGGGCGTGGCGATGCCCCACGGCGTGTTGTTCCGCGGCGGCGCGGAGGGCAAGATCCGCAAGGGCATCGTGGACACCGATCTCTTCGAGGCCATCATCGGCCTGGCGCCCAATCTGTTCTTCGGCGCGGCCATCCCGGTGTCCATCTGCGTACTGAACAAGAACAAGCCGGCGGAGCGACGCGGCAAGGTGCTGTTCGTGGATGCTGCCCAGGATGGTTACTACCGTCCCGGCAAGGCGCAGAACTTCCTGGACAGGTAACACATCGACAGCATCGTCAGTGCGTTCCGGGGCTATGAGGACATGGAGCGGCTCGCCCACGTGGCCGACCTGGAGGAGATCGCGGGCAACGACTACAACCTGAACATCAGCCGGTACGTGGACACCACGGAACCGGTGGAGGTGATGAGCGTGGAGGACGCCCTCGCCCAACTGCGTGAAGCTGAGCGCCGCCGCGACGAGGCGGTGGCTCGCATGGACGAGTTGCTTGCGGGGATGGGATATTCCCGATAGCAACCCGCTCATCGTCTCACATTAGTGACCATGGTCATGACCACTGTGTAATGGGGTGAGGGTAAACACGCCCATCCCACCGGAGCGTTGACCATGACCACCAACAGCGGGAACACCGGCCAGAGCCGGGCGATGAAGGCATCCGAGTTCAAGGCCAAGTGCCTGGGGCTGATGGATGAGGTGGCCGAGCACGGCGGCGAGATCGTCATCACCAAGAACGGCAAGCCCGTGGCCAAGCTGACCGCCTACCACGAGCGGCCCAAGACGCTGTTCGGCATCGACAAGGGCCGGCTAAAGATCACGGGCGACATCATCTCGCCCATCGACGTTGAGTGGGAAGCCCAGTCCGACCCGGACCGGGTGCTCAACCCGTGATCCTGCTGGACACCCACGCCGCCCTGTGGCTGCGGGCCGGCGACGCCAGGCTGGGTCCAGTGGCTCGCTCCGAGATTGAGCGGGCCTGGCAGGCCGAAGAGGTCGCGGTGTCAGCGATGTCCTTTTGGGAGATGGCGATGCTTCGGGAGAAGGGACGCATCGAATACCCCGACGACGTGAGCCGGTGGCGGCTGGAGCAGTTGGGCCAGGGCCTGATCGAGATCCCCGTGGACGGCGAGATCGGCATCCGCGCCAACGAACTGGCAGATTTCCACCCCGACCCGGCCGACCGCATCATCGTCGCCACCGCCATGAACGGCCACCAACTGGTGACCGCCGACCGCCGCATCCTGGACTGGTCCGGCGGCCTGCGATGCGTGGCCGCCGTTCTATGAGTGCCACGCAAAAACCCTGTGTATCGTCAGGTCAGTTTCTACGGCTAGGAACCGGAGCGCGATTGGGCCAGCAACTCGTAGAGACGACGGTTGCGCTCAAAGCTGGTCCGGAAATGAGCGATCGCATCGGGCCGTACATCGTTGCCAGTCTTGCATTCGACGTACAGCCGCATCGCATCTTCCAGAGTTGCCTCGAAATCACGACCTTCTGCGCCGGCTATCTCCCGTATCGAGACCAGCAGTTCAGGGGGCGCCTATCCCGTGAACTGCTCCTTCGCAGTAACCGTTAATCTCGCTCCAAAATCAGCTAAGTTCCGTTTTGCCGACGACTGCGAAGTCGGGTCAAGGCGTGCTGAACAGCGTGATGTAAACGGCGTCTCATGATGAAAGCGGCTCAATGGTGGCGCGAGGCGATGAACGTCATCTGGCGGTTGACCTTGCAGTGCGACGAACGTACATTACGTAACGCCGGCCAACTCGCCCGCGTTGACACTTCGCTCGGGATGGCAGAGTTAATTGGTAACTCGTGCTTAACGACAATTAGTCGGTTCGTTTCCCTGCTGGGACGATGGCTCCGGTGGCCTGTCCCTGCACTCGAGCCACCAGTTTGCGCCCGGCGGCGACAATGGCCTGACGGGTGCTGCCGTCGCCGTAGGCGGTGTCCCCCATGGCCTCTACCACCGGCACACCGGCGCTGGCCTCGCTCTGCTCCACCAACTCCAACGCGCCCAGATTGTCCGGACCGTTCCCCGGCAGCACGTCCACCGCCGTGATCAACTGGGTGTCGGCGTCCACCACCGCGGCCTTGTGTCCGTCAAAGCGCCGGCTTTTGCTCTTGTGGCCGTGGCGCATCTGGGGATCATGCACCGACACCACCGGTCCTTGCTCACCCCATCTTTGAGGCTCACCTCTCCGTCAGCGTCGTCGCCGGTCCCGCCACGCTCCACGTCCTGGAGCAGCAACTGCCCCAACAAATCCGCCGCGTCAAGTATCGCCTGCCGCTCCTGGCTGTCGACCGGCATGCCTTCCTGCTGGGCCGGGAGAACGTGATGGCCGGCACTGACTGCGGGTTTTCGCAAGGCGCGTTCAATCCTTGGGTGCACCCCACCATCATGTGGGCCGAATTGGAGGCGCTGGCCGAAGGAGCGGCATTGGCATCCCGGCAATTGTGGGGTTACTACAGGGGCAGATGGATTGCCTGGCCCGTCGCGGCGGTATACTCCATGCAGTGAACTCCGGTCTCGAAGGCCGCAATGGCCACAATCTCCGTGCCGCGTAGGGCATTGGTGAACTGTTCCTCAACGCTGTTTGATCGGCGCCACCGTCCGTAATCCGTAAGTGGATGGTTCCACATTTGCGCCGGATGGCCACTGACCCCTTTCCTGACCGGCGGCAATTGGAACGCGACGGTCGATCCATATCAAACACAGTTGCTTTTCGCTGGTCATCGACAGCGCAGTGGTACGTCTTGCCGTTGATCTTGACAAGGCGTCCTGTAAAACCGGACCATAGCTAGCTGATGACGTGGTTTTGACAAGTGAGGGGGTCGAAATGTGGCTTCGTACAAGTTGCGATATTACCTTTGATGTGAGCGTCCCTACGCCTTTTATCCTGATGCTCCGCCCCCGTAGCGGGGCACAACAGTGGGTGGCGCATGAAGACTGCACGTCGACGCCAAGCGTACCGGTCACGGAGCACGCGGACAGTTACGGCAACCTGTGCGAGCGCCTAATAGCACCCCCGGGTGAGTTTTCTATCCGCAGATCTGCGGACGTTTCAACCGCCGACGGCATTGATGTGTCGCCTGGCGCGCCATTTGAGCAGGTGCACAATCTGCCGTACGAGGTCCTAACCTATCTTCTTCCCAGCCGTTATTGCGAGTCCGACCGGTTTACAGACCTCGGTAGGGAACTCGTAGAGGGCGTCGAGCCCGGCTACGATCAAGTGGCTAGAATTGTCGGGTGGATCCGCGCCTCCGTGCGTTTCAATCCAGATTCCAGCAATTTTCAGATGTCGGCAGTCGAGGTCAACCAGCAGCGCGAGGGCGTATGCCGCGAGCTCACTCATTTGGGCATCGCGTTATCCCGCAGTCTCTGTATCCCAGCGCGTATCGTTGTCGGCTATCTGCACGAACTCGAGCCGATGGATTTTCACGCCTGGTTCGAGGCGTACGTAGGTGGCCGTTGGTACACCTTCGATGCAACGCAGGCCGTTCCACGTGGAGGGCGAGTTGCCGTCGCTTATGGGCGTGATGCGGCGGACGTCGCGATGTTCAATCAGTTTGGCCCGGCGCTATATCCCAGAGCAATGCAGGTACGGGTCGAGATGCTCGACACTCACCCCAGTAGCAATTGAGAATACCCTGTACGGGTAGATTCCGGTAGGGAGCAGAATCGTACGCTAAGGGGAATGGCGTCGGTTGAGTGTGCGGTAGGCAGTTGGTCTTGAGACAGTGAAGATCTCGGCGAGATCGCTGATGGAATACTCGCCAGTGACGTGCATGCGGCAAAGTTCCCGCTGCTGTCGGTCTGAGAGTTTGGGCTGCTTGCCGCGCAATTTCCCCTTGTCGCGGGCGATGGCCATGCCCTCGCGGGTGCGCATGCGGATGAGATCGGCCTCGAACTCGGCGAAGGTGGCGAGGATATTGAAGAACATCTTGCCCATGGGATCGTCCGGGTCGTAGAGCGCCGGGCCGAGGGCCAGTTTCACGCCGTGTTCCTGAAGCTGGTCGGCGATGGCACGGGCATCCGGGACGGACCTGGCGAGGGGGTCGAGTTTGGGCACGACCAGGGTGTCGCCCTGGCGCACGGCGGCGAGAGCCTGGTCGAGGCCGGGACGGGCGCGGCTGGTGCCGGTGAGGCCGTGGTCGGTGTAGATGCGGTCCTCGGCGACGCCGAGTTCCAGGGCTCCTGGAGCTGGGCGGCCAGATCTTGCCGGTCGGTGGAACAGCACGCGTATGCGATGAGGATTGTCGTCATGGCGGCAGTGAACGCATAGGGTCCCGCATCCGCAATTGTTTCCGTACCACTCATATGAGACGCTGCTGGCTCTGGTGTGGCGGGGGTTGTGGCGACGGGCTGGGCGGTCCGCTGGATGTCCCCCTTAGGGACAGCGCCGCGCCTGCCGGTGTGAACGGATAACGGAGCGGTGGAACATGCCGAGACGAAGCATCTGGAGCGCGCGCCAGCGCGCGGCCCGGTTCGACCCGCCCACGGACAAAGCCACCCTGCTGCGCCATTACACGCTGTCCGACGACATCGAGCATATCCGGGTGCGGCGCGGGGGACACAACCGGCTGGGCTTCGCGCTCCAGCTTTGCGCCTTTCGATATCGGCCTGCTAGGCCACAGTCCGAGCTGAACCCCGTTTTGCAGGCTGCACAAGGGCGGGCAACAGTCGAAAAGCCCGCACCGTTGAGGTCGTCCTACAGACGCTCCAGTAACTTTGCAATCTGATCGGTGTGGTTCATGTCGGATTCCCACTCGCAGATCACACCTTGTTCGTCGATGACAACTGCGGGCCTTTTCCCGTCAGACGGGTCTTTGACGTACCTCTCTCCATCGAGAGCGGACATGCCTAGCTCAATGCCTACTCGTCGATCAGGGTCGTTCAGGACCGCGAACGGAAGCTGCTCTTTCTCGACCCACTGGCGTGCAGCATCCAAGCTTCCGTCATGGATTCCGAACAGCACGACGTTCCTCTCGGCGAACTCGGCAGCATGCTCTCGGTACCCGAGAGCCATGCGGGTTCAATTACCACCGCCCGGACTCGTGAAGAAGTACAGCAGGACCTTTTGTCCGCGAAGACTGCTAAGGGATATCGTCTGTCCATCGCTGGACTGAAGTGTGAAATCGGAAATCGTCTTCCCGATGTAAGTTTCCATCATCGCCGTCCTTTCCGGTGAAACTTAATAGAACCGACGCACGCATGGCAGAACCGTTCCCCATGCAGTTGCTGGGCTGCACGAAGTTTAGGCGTTTCTCACCGCCAATGCACACCTACTGGCATTTGCCGTCCCGGTCGAGGCGGACGCGTCGCAGGATGATGGGGAAGGCGTTGAGTGGCGAGACGTCAGCTGCTACGAGACGGGTGACGCGAGCCTGGTGGTACACCGGAACGCTGACGACGGGAGTGTGTACAGCCTGTCCCACGTGCCCACCGCGGGTGATACTCACGGAGGCGACCGGGTCGCCGGATCCGCCGATCGAGCTGACCAACCGACTGGGCCGGATGACGGACTGGGCGGCGCTGGACGCCGCTGAGGGGATCAACCAACTGGTCCCCCGGGTCAGGAGGCGAGTCATCGCGGAGGTCGACCGGTCCATCCACAATATCAGGCTGAGGCCGGCGGCGGATGATGGGGTGTAGCGGGTGTAATGATACTGGGGGCGCTTCGTATCGTACAAGGGTCATTACGCGAAGCGCTCCGTTCGGTAGCATCTTATTTGAGGCAACCACTCGCGTTAGGTAACGGTTTTATTGAGGCAATGCGACGGACAGCGCCGGGCAAACACCGGCCTGAACAAGGGCGAGGCTCATCACACGCTCAAGAACGCGCTCCGGATCGGACGCCAGGGCGAAATCCGTGACCGCTCCAGCCAGGGCCAGCACTACTGCATGGCCAAGCTCAACCTCTTCGCCGCCATCGTCATTTGCTGGAATACCGCCCATCTCAGCCAAGCGGTCAGACAGCGGCAACACGCCGGCCTGACCGTCGAGCCCGAGCTCCTGGCCCACATCTCACCCCTTGGATGGGCCCACATCCTGCTCGCCGGCGAATACCGGTGGCCAAAACGTAGATAGCGGCCTTAGCGTACGATTCTGCCCCCTACCGGAATCGACCCGTAGAAGTACGCGTCGCGTTGGAGCGCAGGTAACCCGACTTGGTGAACCGGACCGGCGGGATCCTACGGCACGTATTCCGCGACGTTCCTGCCGGAAGCCGTGAAGTCGTGGTATCGCAAGCACGCCACCCTGATGAATCGTTGGCGACCCCGACCGATCGGTGCAGCGGCGTCTAGCGGTCTGGCTCGGCGATGCAGGTCAATTGGGCAAAGGGGCGGGCGAGGTAGACTTGGGCGTCGCCTTTGAACAGATGGAGTCGTATGAACTCCTGCATGGCCGCGATCTTGACGCGAACGTCGCGGTCTTTCCGACGTTCGGCCGCGGCGCGGGCCGGCTCGACGATCAGAACGGCGAACGCGGCCGCCATTTGGTGGCGGATGTTGGGCGGGGCGTCACCCATGACCTGCTGGGCGGCGATGGCGATTTCGCGGCTGCTGCGGTGGCCACCACTGTGATTTGCGCCGGTTCCCGGCGTGTACTGTTCAGAATGGACGTTCGCCATGAGCTCGGCGGCCAGCATCGGAATCTCAGCTTCGTTTTGGGAGTATGGTCGGGATAGCCACGCTGTGGGGCGGCGGTTGGTCATGATCGTGTCCAGCCGGTTGGTTTTGATGGTATCCAGCAGGTCCTGGGCCCAGGACTGTTGCTGCGACTTGCTGGCCGGAGTGGCCGACTGGCCCAGTGTTGGTACGTGTTCGTCTGGAGTCGCCATTTTTGCCTCCGTGGATCCGACCGGTGCCGGTCGATCCGTTGTATTAAGATCCCATGACGATGTAGCGCCGGGCAGCGCAGACGATAATCTCAGCGGCCAGTGCCTCGATCATGAAACCACCGCTGGCCGATGGTGACGCACTATGGCCCGCCTGATCTCCAACTGCGAACCCACCAGGCTGAGGCCACTGTGCTCATAGGTCCAGATTGTCCCTTCATAGCGCCGGATCGCCCCGGCGGGTCGGTTATTGATAAAAACATTGGCCTTCCGGCCGTCGGTCGCACCGAATCTGATGATCGGGATACCACTGAACATGACCTTCCTCCTTATTGGATTGGCGTTGATCGCGGTCGGTGCGGACGACTGCTGCTGTCCTGACAGATTGGGTGTGATGTCCATTCCTGCCGATCCTGCCGGGCGCAGACCATGGGCAAGGAAGCAAGCGGTGTCGAGTATGTGCGACGCGGCGCAATTCGACTGCGCGCCTTGGTGACTGGACCTGAGAGAACTCTTGAATAAACGCTGCCCCGGGCGACAGGAGTGTCGTTGCAATCACTCTTCCCGTCTCACGCGTACCCAGTTTGTCATCGTGAGGAGCGAAATGACGCGGCGATCTCGCTGCCTGCGTAACGACTCAATCGGCAACGAGATTGCCACGCTGCGCTCGCAATGGCAGTTCGGGTGAAAACGGGTGCGCGCGAGCTCTTCCAGTGTCTGCAATTATCCGGTTTCCTTAGAACCTGAAGCGTTACGGACACGGTCGGCGATCAGGGCTGCAACGCCGGGGCAGTCGCGGTGACCGCCCCGGCTGCAATTCCCGCTGGATGCAGTGGGACTAGAAATCCATCTGGGGGTTGGCCATCATGCCCGAAGCCGGCTGGGGGATCTCGGCAATCATGGACTCAGTGGTGAGCACCATGGCGGCCACGGACGCGGCATTCTGCAGAGCAGACCGGGTCACCTTTACCGGGTCTATGATGCCACGCTCGAGCATGGGGCCGAATTCGCCCAGCTCGGCGTCGTAACCGTAGTCATCGGATTGATGCTTCACCTGGTTGAGCACCACGGCTCCCTCGGAACCGGCATTCTCAACGATGAGTTTCAGCGGCTGTTCGAGAGCGTAACGAATGATATTGACGCCGACAATCTCGTCTCCAGTCAACCCTTCGATGGTATCCAGGGCCCGTTGGGAGCGAACCAGAGCGACTCCGCCACCAGGGACGATGCCTTCTTCAACCGCAGAACGGGTGGCGGACAGGGCGTCTTCCACCCTGGCCTTGCGCTCCTTGAGCTCGATCTCGGTGGCTGCGCCAACCTTGATGACAGCGACGCCGCCGGACAGCTTGGCCATCCGCTCCTGCAACTTCTCGCGGTCGTACTCGGAGGTGGTGTCTTCGATCTGGGCCTTGAGCTGGTTGATGCGGGCCTGGATCGCGTCCTCGGAACCGTGGCCTTCCACGACGGTGGTGTCGTCCTTGGTGGACGAAATACGACGGGCGCGGCCAAAGTCCTCGATGGTGGCCGAATCCATGCGACGACCGGTTTCCTCGCTGATGACGGTACCACCGGTCAGAATTGCAATGTCTTCGAGCATGGCCTTGCGACGATCGCCGAAGCCGGGCGCCTTGACCGCCAGCACGTTCATGATGCCGCGCAGCTTGTTGACCACCAGAGTGGCCAGCGCTTCGCCGTCGATGTCCTCGGCGACGATGACCACGTTCTTCTGGCCAGCTTGCAGCAGCTGCTCCAGGGCGGGGACCAGGTCGGCAACGGCGGAAACCTTCTTGTCGGTGATGATGAGGTAGGCATCTTCGATGACGGCTTCCATACGGTCGGCGTTGGTGATGAAATAAGGAGAGGTGTAGCCGCGGTCGACCTGCATTCCCTCGACGTATTCAATCTCGTCGGCAAGTCCGCGGGACTCTTCGACGGTAATGACGCCGTCCTTGCCAACTTTCTCCATGGCCTCGGCGATGGTCTCGCCGATGGCGTCTTCATGGGCGGAAAGGGAGGCAACCTGCCCGATGCGCTCGCGCGTCTCCACGGGCTGGGACATGCCCTGCAGTTCGGCGACCACGCGACTCACGGCGGCCTCGATGCCACGTTTGATGGCCATGGGATTGGTGCCGGCGGTCACGTTCTTGAAGCCTTCGTGGATGATGGCCTGGGACAGCACGATGCTGGTGGTGGTGCCGTCGCCGGCGGCGTCGTTGGTCTTGGTGGCGGCTTCCTTCAGAAGCTGGGCGCCCATGTTCTCAAAAACGTCGGGCAGCTCGATCTCCTTGGCGATGGTCACGCCGTCGGAGCAGACCTGCGGGGGTCCGAACTTCTTGTCCAGCACGACGTTGCGGCCGCGGGGACCCAGGGTAATCTTGACCGAGTCGGCCAGGATGTCGATTCCGGTGCGCAGCGACTTGCGGGCGTCTTCAGCGTATGCCATTTGCTTTGCGGGCATTGGGGTCTCCTCGTTGGAGTGTGCGCTATCAGGGATGTTTTCGTGTACGTACGAGAGCTCCGGAGTTGGAACGGAACCGCTAGCCCAGTTTGGCCAGGACGTCTGATTCACGCATGATCAGGTACTCATCGTCGTCGTCGTCATATTGGGTGCCGGCGTACTTGGAGTAGATGACCTTGTCGCCGACGGAAAGTTCCATGGCGATGCGGGAGCCGTCGTCAGCGACGCGGCCGGAGCCAACGGCGATGACCTCGCCCTCCTGGGGCTTTTCCCTGGCGGTGTCGGGGAGCAGGATGCCTCCCCGGGTCTCGGTTTCCTGTTCCATGGGCTTGATGACGATTCGCTCGCCTAGCGGTGTGAAATTGGCCACTGGGTGCCTCCCTAGTCTGGAATGTTGTGGTTAGTGGTCGGTAAGTTTTGTTGGTTGGTGGACGGACCTGGGCATCCTGTACCGATGGGGCTACTGCTTACGGGCGCGGTCAGCGGCGTAAAAACCTGAACCTTTCGCGGCACCTTGCCTGGAGCTCTTGTGGACCATCAGTGCTGGGTGAAACTCCCGGCGCGCCACGTCGGAGCACTCGGGGGAATTCAGATCCCTGGACGCTTCGAGGCTGGGCCGCCGATCATGCTGGTGGCCCCAAGAAGCGCGCTGAGAGGCATACCGAGGAGGCGCCGCCTTTCCCTTCGTCAAACACCCTGACGACCGCCCGGTGCCGTTGTGTATCTATTGTTACTGACCCACGGCGCTATTCCAATGGGCCTAATGTTGTATTTGCGTAGGAAATAGTTGGCCCAGTAGCGTCCTGTAAATGGTTTGGGAGTGCGTCATCTACTGCGATGATCTGGCGCCAGTCCTTGAGGCCAATGTCCAAGAGGTCGAAGACGGGGGCAGTCATTGGCGTGGCTGTTGCATTGGTTGTCCATTTTCAGCCTTACGATGGCCGTGCGGGCGGAGTCCGCCAGGGCGGGTTCCCCATTGAGTACCTATTGGCCCCTCAAGTCGCCATCGCTCGGAAATGGGCCTCGTCGGCGAAGAATATCCTGCCCCCGGTTCATCGAGCGGCGATCGTCAGAGCCACCTACTCCGCCGCAAAGGCTTACCGCCGCACTGGGTCCGCCTTGCGCAAGCGTTTGGTAGACCGTTTCAGCACAAATCCCAAGCGGTGCGGGTAGTTCAGACAACTACTCCGGCTCACCACCAACCCGAAGCGGTCCTGCACATACCGGCCCACCGCCTGCCAGTTCCAGTCGGAAGAGGCGATGACTGTTTGCGACGACAATCACTTCATAAAAGTAACGTTTTTATTGAGGCAATGCGCCTTCCAGCCCTTCCGGCGTGCTCCACCTTATCGATACCCGCAGTGCTTCGCTCAAGGGTCATTACGTAACCTGGCCGCGAAGGATCAGGGTCCCCAGCGCATTCCCGATTTTCACCGCCCTTCGTCAAACCCTGGCCCGCGCCTATTCGCAGTAGCGCCCGTAGCCCGCCTGGATCTCCGCCATCGCCAGCTCCCCTCACGACAGTTGCCCATGCAGCCGTTCCTCCACCGCCTCGGCGCTCAGCAACACGGTCCCGAATGACCCGGACACCATCAGTCGATGCAGCGTGGTGTAGGGGTCCACCATGCACTCGGCGTACCGGCGTACCATCCGGTCGTCAACGTTCATTCCGCAGGCCAGCGCCAACCACACGCCGGCCGTCATCGTCAGCGCCTTCCACAATCGTCCCATAACCGGCTCTCCCAAGCGCCCAACGACGGAAACCTTCAGGGACAACCCGCGCCGTCGGCCAGCCCGTCCGGCATCCCACCACCGAACATCTGGGAATCCGCCACCGCGGCGAAATCGGCGGCGACGAAGTAGCTCTGCAGCGGACTGTTGGCCGCCACCGGCCGGGACAAAATCATCCCCCGCTCCCGCTGCAACCTTGCCAGCGCGCGGCCCATCCGCATCGACAGCGCGCGCAGCTCCATGGGCGTCAGTTCCGCACGCTGGCACAGCGCCCTCCGGTGGATGCCCGCCGCGCCGGCCCGCCACACGTGCAGCGCCATCCGCCGGGCCGCCGGCTGCGAACCGGACAGGAAATCTAGAGCGAGCATCTCCGTCCATTCCCCGGGAGGGGTCTCGTGGGACACCGCCATCTTTTGCGCTTCGGTGGCTGGAGCGTTCTCCCCGACGCCAGCAGCAGGTTGCTCGCTTGACCGGTCAGAGTCCCCTGCCGTTGCGGGGCTGCCCGCGGTCCCGAGCCTCCGCAGGATACTGACCACCTCGTCGATGCTGCCCTCGATCTCTATGCTCATGTTCGTCATGTCGCACACTCCGTTATGCTCACTCATCGCTACGCAGCCATGCCTCGAAGGACGCCGCCTGACCGCTCTCGGTCCAGCGGTGGTTGAAGGAGGTTTTCGTGGCAAACGTTCCACCCGGTTGGGCTTGTTTGTGCCGTGTCCTCTTCGGGCCTGCGGTCTGGAACCTCAAGGCACGCGACGGCAGTTTCATCCAGAAATTCGATGTCCCCGCAGGTGTGGCAGGTCCGCTCGATGACCACCGGCCCCAGTTTCACCATGCAGGTCGGCACGTTGCCGCACTTCCGGCATGGCGTCTTGAAGTCGATGCGTTCCGTGCGTGCCGGGAACCGTCCAATGGTCTGGCGTCGCATCCGGCGGGTGATTCCGGCTTTCATCGGCGTTGGTGTCGTGGTCGTCAAGGTGGTCACCTCCGGCAATGTGTTGGCAAATCCCAGCGACACTCGCATCGGGATGGCTTCCGGTCAGGCGACCGCAACGGCCGCCGTCATCGGCCTGGTGATCGGCATCTTTCCGCCTTCCTGAACAAAGCATCTTCGGGTGTTTGGCACAATAACGCCGAAATGTCGCGCAAATATGTCGGCGGCGCGGCCGGCTTGCGCTGGTCAGTGCGAGCCGGCAAGTTTTTCGACCTGGCGGTACTCCTCGTCCCTGCCGATTACGGTCAGGAACACGGCGTCCGAACCCTGGTTGTCGTCGGGGCCGTACTCGATCTGAAATCCGTTCAGGTTGATGGTCTCCGCGGCGCGCAGGGCGTCGATGAAGCATCGTCGGCTGAGGTCGCGACCACAGGCGTCAAGGCCGATGATCGCAAGGCGGCCGGCCAGATACCCTTCCAGTGAAATAAACCCGGGTTTCCCTTTTGGGGCGATGCTGGCGAGAGCAGCCTGATAGCTGGCGACCACCGGGACGCTGGAGTCTGCCGGAAATGGCACCACCTGGGTAACGTAAACGCCGGCTCCGTCCCCGCCGAGTTTCTCAGCCAGCGCCTGGCCGCCGCCAAAGGAGAAGGTCATGACTACCGGGTCGATGTCGCGGCGCGCCAACTTCGCCATAGCGGCAACCTGCTCATGATCGCCAATCACGATGACCGCCTCGGGGTCGGCGGCGACGATGTCGGGCGACGCGCGCTTCGCTCGGCGTTCGTAATGCCAGGACCCCACCGGCTCCAGCCCCCGGCGCGCCAGGGCCCGCCGCACGCCCTCGAGGCCATCCTGGCCGCAGGGACCCTTCTGATACAGCGCCGCGACACGCGTTATTCCCAGGTCATCGGTCAGCCGCGCGACCATTTCCTCGGTTTCCTGGTAGTACGAGGCCCGGAGATTGATCACATTGCCCAACGCTGGGTCGCGCAGGAACTCGGCTCCCGTGAGCGGAGCCAGGAAAGGAACGCCAGCGTCGTGGGCCAGCGGGACCGCGACGCGGGACGTGGGCGTGCCTACTGCGCCGATGAGGGCGAAGACCCGTACCTTCTCGATGAGCCATTGGTTGGTGTGCAGCGCCGAGTGTGTCTCGTAAGAGTCGTCCATGGTTTTCAGTTGCAACTGGCGGCCGTGAATGCCGCCAGCCTGGTTGACCTCGTAAAACGCCGCCTGGATGCCCAGGCGCATCTGCCGGCCCAAATCCTGGTTCGGGCCCCGGAGAACCGCGGACTGCCCGAACCGGACCTCGCCGTCGGAGATGCCCGGATCCATTGGCCCTGAGGCGGACCGTGTGTCGAGGCACGAGATCGCGGTAAGGGCTGTCGCCAGCGCCACGATCACCGCCAACAGCGCGAGGCGCGAAGCCGGCGTGCCGAACGACATCATGCTCATTGTCCGCGTGTCTCACCGCTTGCAATTGTCGGCGGTGGAGATGTCGACGCCGGCCGTTCGGACCACGTTTCCCATCCGCTGGTCACGCGGGGTTTGCGCCGTCGCGGTGGTGATGACCAAGCTCTACCGGTGTCCGGTTCCGCCCGGTGGAGCGCCCCTGTGGTCGCGTTTCCATGTGTGCGCCGGTCACAGGCTGCCGCCGCTGCCAGGGCGATGACGAGCGTGGCGTCACGCGACAGAGCGGTTCCGCCTGCAACGACTATTTCCATGCCTTGTCCAGTTACTCCCGTGTGGCTACTGGTCTTCCGACAAGGGTGGGCGAAGCAGCGCCGTGAGAGCCAGACGGGCGTCGGTGAGGAACTGCTCTTTGGCGTCGTCGCTCCAGTCCCGGAACAGCGGCCCATCGAGCAACGTCTCGATGTTCCTGATCCACTGCTCCGGCGAGTCCGGAGGGGGCGGCTTCACCCGCAGCAGGTGGGCCACTGCCTGTTCGAGCACGGCGACGTGGGCCAGCAGGCGCGCGTTGCGTGGGCGGCGAGAACGCGGTGTCGTCATCGGGTGTTTTTGCCTCCGTGGACTGGCTTGGCGGGTTGCATCTCCATGGCTTGCACCCGCTACGCGGGCAGGTGGCGCTCGCAGTGCTACTCGGCTTCGAGGGCGTCCAGCGGACACCGCCAGCCTCCGGCGTTGCGATAGCGGCATTGGATGCCTGGCTTGTCCAGCACCGTGGTCATGGTCAACTCCTGTAGCGTGAAAACGCCCGGCCTGCCGGTCGCCGAACAGGTCAGCGCAGCGGCGGGGCGTAAACCTGTCCGCCCCGGGGGCAGTCCGAACACGGAGCGCCGGCCCAGAGCGCGTTGCGGCTGCCCCGACGCTCCAGCCCCAGCGGCGCCAGATGCCGGTCGTAGATCTCCCCGTAGTTGCCCACTGCCCGGATCACGTCCTGGGCAACGGTGCGGGAGAGCCCAAGGTCCTCCTGACCGAAGGATCCGGCCAATCCGAAAAGGCGGTCCACCCTGGCGTCCCCGGTGGGTTGAGCGAGCGCGCTGTCGGACGTCACCCCGTAGGCCTCCGCGTAGATCAGGATGGCCATAACGGTCTTCACGATGTCGTACCACCGGTCGTCGCCGTGGGGCACCAGCGGAGTGAGCGGTTCCTCGGAGATGACGTCGGGCAGCACCACGTGGCCTGACGGGTCTGGAAACACGCTGAGGTAGGCGTGCAGGCCGGAATGGTCGGTGGTGAACGCGTCGCATTGCCCATCCAGGTAGGCGTCCACCGCGGCGCTGGTTTTGGCAAAAGCGACGGCGCGGAGGTCCAGGCGGTGCAGCCTGGAAAAATCCGCCAGGTTCAGCTCGGTGGTGGTGTTCTCGGTGACGCAGACGGAGGCTCCGGCCAGTTCCCGAGCGGCGGCGACCCCGAGGCTGCGTCGAACGATCAAGCCCTGGCCGTCGTAGTACATGGTGTGGACGAAGTTGCCCCACTCGGCCTCGCGGGTGGTGGTGGCTGTCAGGATGCGCGCCACCATGTCGATTTCGCCCGACCGCACGGCGGCGCCCAGTCCGGTGGGAACGCTGATGCGAAACTCGACGGCGTTGGGATCGCCGAGCGCTGCGGCCGCCACGGCCCGGCACAGGTCGACGTCGAAGCCGGCGTTCGCGCCGTCCGCCAGGTAGCCGAAGCCGGGGATGGCGTCGCTGGTGGCACAGACCAGGTGTCCACGCCGCCGCACCAGGTCCAGGCGGTCCTTGACCTGTTCGGACATCGCGGCGAACCCGACCCCGTGGTTTGCCCTTCGTTGCCCTGCCGCCTCGGAAGAGGTGTCGAGGGCTGCGCCGACGGGCGTGAGAGTTGGCAACCGGTCATCGCCGCTGGCCAGCACGACCGAGACCGCCAGCAGCGTCAGGGCGCCGATCAGGGCCGGCGCCGTCCATGCAATCATTCTGCGCATCAGTTCCTTCTCATCCTGTGTTTCCCGCCCGAGTTCGGGCACAGCGTGCAACGCTGCGGCGGAGACCGCGCCTGGGTCGGTCACCACCACCGGTCCCTGCCCAGCCACCGGTAGAGCCCTTCGGCAACCCGCTCCACGTTGTGTGGCGCATCACCGTCCAGCTCCAGCCGCTCCACCCGACGGTCCAGGAATCTGCGGGTGCGGTCCTCCAGGTCATACACCTCCCACTCCCACCCGTAGGTCAGCACGGCGATCCCCCGGGTCATGGTCCGCGTCCGTTCTCGCAACTGCAGCCGGTCCTGTTCCAGCCGCGGTGGGATTGGCCGGATCAGCATCGCCACCACCACCTCGCCGTCCCGGTTGAACAGGACGTAGTCAGTCGAGCCGGGTCGGCCCAGGGTGAAGTCCGGCCGGCATTCCCAGGGCAGCCAGGTGCGCCATCCCAGGGACCACAGTATGGGTTCGACCATGGCGGAGCGGACCAGCGTTTCGCGTCGCGCCAGTCCAGCGCCGAACGCTTCCGCGCTCCGGAGCACGTTGCGGATGGCGTCCTCGACGTCGTTCAAACGCATCGCGGATGGCCGAGAAGATCAGACTGCCGGCGCAGGGTGGATATTGCCGGCGGAGCAGGCCCGGCGCGACGAACCCGCGTCGCCCCATGGGCCTGGTTCAGTGTGGCCGTGGCGCTGCTCCAGTCGCTATGGCCGTTGACGTGGTTCGCCTTGACCTGCACCGTGTGCTCGATGCCTCCGGTGAGGCTCGTCAGCATCACTCCGGCGCCCTCTGCGGCAGCCACGGCCTGCTCGGCGCAGGCGCTGTCGTCAGCGACGCTGACCTGGCGCCGGACGATGCGGTAGTGCACAGCCGAGCCGTCGATGGCAGCCGGTGCATCCCGGTATTCCCTGATCCGCCACGTCGCCGGCTCGGTGATGGTGGGAGCGGCCACGGCCGCATCGTGGATGTCGGCGTTGGTCGCGCCGAAGAAGGACGAGTCCCTAAGCCGCGCCACCAGCATCATGTTGCCCACCGCATGGGACAGCACGCGTTGCCGGTAGACGGTCTCCAGCCCATCGTCGTCAACCTCCGGTGTGGAACTGCCAGCCGCGCAGCCGTATCGGGCCCGTTGCCTGCAGGAGCAGGCACGTTCGCAGGCGTAGGCCGCCCGGTGGTCCCGCTGGCGCCGGAAGTAGCCTGGTAGGGCGGTATGAAGCGGCGCGGAGGTCCACGGCTCGGCGGCGGTCAGGCGTTGTCCCACCGGTCGGTCTCCATTTCGAGTTTGCGCGCGACCCGCCGGAGCATCAGGGCCGCCAGCGCGCCCACGACAGCGTCCAGTCCGTAGCGGCTGGGATCGCGCTGCACGCCGGCGGCCAGTTCGAAGGCCTCCGCCACCGCGGAGTAGGCCCAGCCGATCTGAATGGCCTTGGTACCGTCGTTGGATTGGAGCACCTGCGTCGCTGGAGTAGGCACGTTGAGCGCGCCACAGATGCCGAGCAGGTCCCGCGCCGCTTCCGCCATAGGTTCGGGAAGGCTGCTCTTGGTCATGTCGCCGTCGCCTACCCGCGTGCCGTCTAGTCGGCGTTGACAGCCTCCTCCATCGAGGAGGGGAGGCATCACCGCCTCGAACAGGAACGGTGCATGGTCGGCCGCCCCTTGGGCAACGGGGCGGCCGGGACGCTCCGTTAATTGGGGGTTCTTTTTGCCTCTTTACTTTGTGCCGACAGACCGCAGGCCGCCTGGGCGTTTCGGAGCACGTCGGAGACCGGCTTCTCGACGTGTTCATCGCTCATCGTTCTACTCTTGCGAGGTCCAGAGATTGGTAACTGATTTGGGCTGTTGCGTACCTTGGTCAGGATGTAAGCGGATTTGTGATGCCGACGTCGGGTTGTGGCTCGCCGTGAACTCTCCCCTGGCGCATCGGCGACCCCATGCGCGGAGAGCGTGAAAACGCAGCGCCGCGCCAGAACATCAGCGCCGTCAACGCAGCCATTCTGGGCACCAGAAAGACGCGCTTCCACACGCGAATAAAAGTTTAGCACTCCGAATATCATCATTGTGTATCTATCGTGCCTATTATGATATTCTTTACGTGATCTTTGGTACCGTCCCCCGTTTCGATGGAAATCTCCCCACCGAGGGGCCGAGCCGGCCTGAACTGCGCGCCGGGTCCAGAAGGAGAAACCATTGAGCAGCCACAGCCAACCGGAGGGGGAGATCCAGGCGCTGCGGGAGCGCATCGCCGCCCTCTCCACCGCCATCCTGCGCGTCAACGCCAGCCTCGACGTTGACACCGTCCTGCACCAGATCGCCGAGTCCGCCCGCGCGCTGACCGGCGCCTCGTGGAGGTGACCGCCTACATCTCCGGGGACCGGGCCACCACTCCCCGCTCTACCGAACCAGTCACCTGGCGGCCCGCTTCGCCCTGGGGCTGGTCACCGACCAGGAGTGGAGCTACTTCTACTACCACAACATTGCCGCTTTCAATCGCCAAACTGAGCGGCGTCTGCTCGTAGCGGCTTCTACTCTCTCGTACGACGTTCAGATCCTGTGGACATGCCACCGCCAACGCGCCAACAATGTCAGCGTTCCCGACAGAGATAGCCTGGTGAAGCAGTGTGGGATCCGTTTCGTGGCCGTAGGCGGGGTGGATTCCGGCGTCCAACAGGGCCTCGGCAATCTCCGGCCCGCCCTGCCGGACAGCGAGGGCGTGCAGTGCGTCTCCTACGGAGGAGGTTTTGTCCCGCGTCAACAACGGACTGTCCCGGCATCGTAGCCCTACACCCCACTGCAATCGGCTTCAGCGCTGATTTTTTCAACACTCCCTTATCTCCGACCTTCACAATAAAGGATCTCCGTCCGCTTCCGCGGTCGTGGAATCGATGGACGGTGATGGCGATTCCTGATGTTGCTCGCCCGTCGGCCGCCGGCGAGTTAGGCGTCCAGCCTTCCGTACAACTTGGGCATACAGGTTAGGGATGGATTCCTCAAAAAGCATATACACCACCGGCACGGCTACCAACGTCAAGAAGGTGGAACTGATCAGTCCTCCGATCACTACCGTCGCCAACTCCGCGCCCACCAGGCCGGCGGAATCGCTCAGCGACAGCGGGATCAGCGCCAGGATGGTGGTGAAGGCGGTCATCAGGATGGGACGCAGGCGCGCTCGCCCCGCCTGCATGACCGCTTCATGCGGGGACTCGCCACGTTGGCGCAACTGCTGCACAAAGGTCAGCAACACGATGGCGTTGGTCACCACGATGCCTACCAGCAGCAAGAATCCCATCAGCGCCGGCAGGCTCAAAGACCGGTCGGTGATTACCAGCGCAATCAGCGCGCCCACTACCGCCAGTGGCATGCTCAACACGATGATGAACGGGATTTTCAGCGAACCCAGCGTCGCCACCATAACCAGGTACACCAGGGAAACCCCGATGGCCATGCCCACGTAAATATTTTTGAACTCCTCCCGGATGTAGCTGAACGTCCCGCCCGAGCGTACGTTGATGCCCGGCGGCAACGGCGTGGACGCGACGATGGCGTCGATGCGTTCCCCAATGCCGCCGGCGTCGCGCCCAGCCAGGCTGCCGGAAACGCCGGCCGAACGATACCCGTCGTAATGGGTGACCGTACTGGGCCCCACGGTGTAGCCGGAGTCCGAAATAGCCCCCAACGGGACCACGCCGCCACCCGCCGAGATTGGCAGCAGCCGTATGTCGTCCGCGTCGTCCACCGTCTCGGGAGCCCCCCGAACCACTACGTCCAGGGTGTCCCCGCCCAGATTGAACTCCGTCACCTCGCTGCCCCGCAGCCAGATGCGCATCTGGTTGGCGACGTTGGTCGGCGTCAGCCCGTACAGTCCTGCCTCGTTGGGATCAATGGTGACGGTGAACTCTTCAGCGCCGTCCGCTATGCTGGTCGTCACGTTGCGCACCCCGGGGTCATTCTCAACGGCGGCCTGGAGCATGTACGTTGCGGCCCGCACGTCCTCGTAATTGGCCCCGGTAACAGTAAGCCGAAAGCCGCTGCTTTGGCCCGGTCCACCGGAATCGGCAAACACACGCACCGTCACGTCCCTGCTCTCGGGCAGCGCCGCGCGGATGCGCTCGTCCAGGTCGGCGGGTGGATCCTCCGGCAGCACCACGGTGAACCCGGCCCGGTCGAACGACGTGTCGCCCCCGAAGGCGCGGCTGCGGGCGCCCAGCGTCACCTGGTAACTCTCCACCATGCCGTCCGCCACGAAACCGTCCAGTACGCGCTCGACCTCACGTGCCTCGTGGAACAGCTTCCCGGCGGAAGGGTTGCTGATCAGGCTGAGATCGATCCGGATGCCTTCGGTAGGTCCCTGCGAAAAGAACTCGATGGGCAGCACGCGAATCAATGCCAGGCTAGCCAATACCACCGCCACGCTCGCGGCGACGGTTAACATGCGGAAGCGCAAAGCGCTCCGCAACACTGGCGTGTAGAGTTTCTGAAGCAGCGTGTCCTGCTGCCGCGGGACCGTATCGGTCGCCATGTCGCCCTGGCGCAGGAACCAGGACGCCAAAGCGGGCACTGCGGTCAGCGCCACCAGAGTGGACGCCACCAGCGACACGCACACAGTCTGGGCGAATGGCAGAAAGAACTGGCCCACTACTCCGGGCAGGAAGCCCAACGGAATGAACACCGCAACCGTGGTTAGCGTCGAGGCAACTATCGCCGGGCTCACCTCACGGGTTGCGTCGAACAGGGCGGACTGCCGCGAACTGCCGTCCTGGATGTGCCGGTATATGTTCTCCAGCACTACAATGCTTTCGTCCACGATGCGCCCGACGGCGATGGCGAGGCCGGCCAGGCTCATGAAGTTCATCGTCCAATCGAAAACTGCCATCACCAATATCGTTGCCATCATGCATAACGGGATCGAGGATGCGATGATAACGGTCGGCCTGATGGTGTTAATGACACCCGAAATTATCGTCGGGCGGACCTGCAGCAGGAACACAAAAACGGCGATGATGGCAAAGGCAAACCCTTGGACTCCCTGGTTGATGACCCTGCTTAACTCCTCCTCCAAGCGCGGCGCCTGGCTGTCCATCACGGCAATTTCCAAGTCTGCGGGCAACTCTCGCTTCAGTTCGCTCAACAGCGCGTCGATTCTTTGCGCGATAGCGATGGTGTTCCCTTCCGGAGTTTTGAACACGTTCAGGCTTACGCTGGGCTGCCCGTTGGTTCGCGAAACGGTCCTGGCTTCAGGCGTGTCGACCCGAACGTCAGCTACCGTGGATAGCGTGATGGGTGTGTCCGTGCCGCCGTGATCCCGACCAGTTCCAGGCTGGCCGGAGACGCGGGCGAAACCTACCGGCAGGTTGCGGATGGTATCCAAGTCGGCGTACCCGTGAAAAGCCCGCACCGTCACGGCGCCGTCGTCCGAGGAAATGCTGCCCGCCGTCAGATCCACGGAATTGCCCTGCGACGCCCCGATAACGGTCTGGATGTTCAGACCGTGCGTTTCCAGCAACTTGGGGTCAACGGTGACGGTAACCTGCTCGGACACCCCTCCCTCAATGGCCACGTCGAACACGCCGGGAACGGCCCGCAGCGGTGGGGCAATCTGCCGTTCGACGATCCTGAGTAGATCGGGGATGTCGCGGTGGCCCGAAATGCTGAGTTCCATGACGGGCCCCTGGCCAGGCGTCAGCCCGACCACCCTGGGATCGCCGGCAGCGTCGGGCAGCCGGAGAGCAGAGACCCGATTGAAGATTTCCGCCTCCGTTTCCTCCAGGTCGATGTTGGTCTCAAAGCTGGCCAGGACTGTGGAGCGGTGGCACCACGAGGTCGAAGTGACTTCTCTCAGCCCCTCCATTCCGATGATCACATTCTCGATCGGTTTGGTGACTTCCTGCGAGACCTGATAGGGCGAGCCCTGCTGGAAGGTAGTTGAGACGTTGATGACCCCCAGGCTGATCTCGGGAAACAGCTCCTGCTGCAACTCCCGGTAGGCGTACGCTCCGCCGACCAGGATCAGGATCAGCGCCATTACGGTCACGGTGCGATTCCGCAGGGCCAGGCTGGTCAGAAAGATCACAATAGGCTCGCGTAGTCAGTTATCGAACCTGGCGTCACGTCATCTGCCGCAGCGCCATATCCTGGAAAATGCCTTCCTCACCCATCAGATCATCGAAGCTGCCCTGCTGGACTATTGTCCCGCCCTGCAATACGTAGATTCTGTCCGCCCGTTGTATGGTCGAAAGGCGATGTGCGCTTACTATGCGGGTAATGGAGAGGCCTTCTATCTCCTCCATCACCCTGGTCTGGGTCTCGTTGTCGAGCCAGTTGGTGGCTTCATCCAGCAGAAGCACGCTGGGGCTTCGCACCAAGGCGGCTGCCAGCATTATTCGTTGCACTTGCCCACCGGAGAAAGCCGCAGAACTCTCAGAGGTGATCGTGCGCATGCCCATTGGCATCGCCCTGATGTCTTGGTGCACTGATCCCAGGCGTGCCGCTCTCCAGGCGTCTACCTCGGTCAGGTCGTCGCTGGTTCCGATGATGTTGTCCAGCACGGTTTGGGGCCGAAGCGAAGCGTCTTGCACCACCATGCCCACGCCGTCGCGGACCGCGCGCCTGTTGATCCGCTCGAGATCGTGGCCATCGAAGTACACCGCGCCGGATAGCGGGCTCTCCAGCCCCAGCGCGATGCGCAATAGAGTGCTCTTGCCCGAGCCCGACTCTCCGACCAGCGCGATGAACTCTCCGGGGCGAGCGTAAAGAGACACATCCTGGAGGATGACGGGGCCGTCGTCGGAATATCGGAAGGTCACGTGGTCCACCCTCACTTCTCCCTGCAACTCAAGCATGAGAGAGGCAGCGGCAACGCTTTTGGGACGCTCTCGGAGTATCGGGAGCGCCTGCTCGACCGCCGGAACGACGGCAGCCATGGCGGAAAATGACAATCCAAACTGAGTTACCGCAGCATAGAAAATCATGAACGCGGCAAATATCACCATAAATCCGCTATCGACAGCCCCTGGTCGATGCGCGGCAGAGCCACCGCAAGCAGCGCAGCCATGGCGAAGAACGGCGCGGCAGAGGTGAACGCCACCAGATGATCGTTCAGGGCGCCCAGTCGCATCTCCACCCGCTTTTGCCGGCGGTAGTTGGCCGCCCAGATAGCGAACGCCGAGCCTTCCGCTCCGCTTGAGCGTAGTTTGGCGATGCCGCCAATAAGCTGGATCAACACTCCCGCCAGCTCACGCGAGGCAGTCAATACCTGGCGATGGTGCGGAAGTTGCCGCAGACCGAAATACAGGGCAACCACCAGAGATAGCATTCCCAGGCCCAGGGCCGGCCAGCCCAACGGAGCGTCGTAAAGAAACATCAGGGGGAATGTGGGCAGCAGGAATATCAACGACAGCAGCGTCCCTCCCACTACGCCCGCCACCTGGTTTCGCAGGTGGTGGAACCCCATGGCGCGGTTTCCCAAATCGCCAACGGTCCAGCGGCGGAAGAATCTCGAAGGCAGAACCAGCATTCGGTCCCATAACGCCGCGCTGATGCGCGCTGCGGCTCGGGCTTCCAGCCGCATCACGGCGGTTCCTTTCATCATCTGGAGCAGTGCGAAGTTCAATCCAATCAGGACCAGCGCCAGCGCCAGCATCGCCAACATGCGCACATCACCGGATGGCAAAACATGGCTCGCAAACACACCCAGGAACACTGCTGGGGCCAGCGAAGCTAATCCCGACAGAAGACCCGCTCCCAACAAGCGCGCCAAGTCGCCCCAAATCTGCGTAAATGACAGACGCAACAGCGGACCGGCTTTGGTAGTGAGTTCCTCTGGCAGAGGGCAGTAGAAAAACCATGCGGTCTGTTCAAGGCCATGGGCGCGCCTGGCCGTGACCGGCGCAAAACTGCCGGTCTGTGGATTGACCATTCGATAGCGCCCGGAGGGGCCTGGAATCAAAGCCACCGGGGAGCCGTCTTCTCGGAGCGAGGCAAGCATTGCACCACTGTCGCTCAACCACCAGCGGTGGCGGTCCCTCAGGGAAACGCGACGCGCGTGAATGCCCGACGCGCTGAGAATGTCATTCAGGGTGGTATCCGTTTCGTCAGACGCGCCACGCCGCTCCCGCTGCGGGGACCGGAAGACAATGCCTTCATGGCGGCCAATCCACTCCAGCGCGCGTAGCAAGTCTGAACCGTCGTCCCCTTGCCGGAGGTCGCCATCGCGCAAACCGAGCAAGTTCAGGCGCGCCCGTTCTTCGCTTCTTTGGTGATGCCGCGCGCTCGCAGTTTGCAGGTTGGATAGATCCGCCAAGAGCAGGGCCTGGTTGGTGAGGTCTGCCCTCATCGCCAGCTGGTTGAACTCTTTCAGCGCTTCAAGCAACAGCCCTGCCTGGTGCAACTCTTCCGTGCTGGCGGCTTTCACCGAACCCGTTCGACTTTGAAGGACCCAGCTCGAGGCGGTGACGGGAACCAGACCGTTGCCGGACTGCTCCAGGTCCTCGGTTGCCAAATACAACAGCCTGCCGTCTTTGCTGGAAACCCACACCACGGCATCGTGAGGGGAGATGGTGGTGCCGGCTATGGCCTCCCCGACCGTGCCCGGCGTGATGTTCCATTCTATGCGGGGGCGGAAAGTAACATTGCGCGCCACGGACTCGGAGAATTCACTGACCCAGTGATTCGCCTGTTCGACGATTTCAGTTGCGAGGTCGTTGTTGACCAAGTCGGTGACGGCTATGCGCCGCAGCTCAGAATCGGGCAGCCCTTTGGCCACCAGCGCCCCCAGTCCTGCCGCCTCGGGCGCCGGGAAAAGCAAGCGACCGGGACCGGCTCGCAACATGTGCCTGAAGTCAGATGGAACGCCGTCATCCCCGAGTTTGGTGGCGAACACGTCCACCGCGCCCTTCACCACAAACCAGAACGTGTCGGGGTCGGAGAGACGGACCGGACGGTTGCCGCCGCCGATAAACGTTTCTCCATGAAACAGCGCCAGTTCCAGCAGCCTGTCGGCAGGCGATCTCCCCGTCGTCATACCATTCATGGCGCCTATTCCGCCTGCATGAGACGGTAGTACAGCCCACCGGTATCGGCCAACAGTTCCTGATGGGTGCCGCGCTGAGTCTCTTTCCCCTTGTCCAGGACGATTATCAGGTCGCAGTCCCGTATGGTGCTGAGTCGGTGCGCTACGATAAGGCAGGCGCACCCACGGCGGCGCAGCGCGTCATCGATGCGTTTTTCGGTAATCGGATCCAGCGCGCTCGTCGCCTCATCGAGAATCAGCAGCGACGGGTTCCTCACCAGCGCGCGCAATCTCCAGCCTCTGCCGCTGACCGCCGCTGAAGTTCCTTCCGCCTTCCTCAACCGGGGAGTCGTAGCCGTATGGCCTCGCCAGAATCTCTTCATGGATGGCGGCGTCGGTCGCCTCCGCGACCAGCAGATGGTCCGGGATCTCCGGATTCCACATGGTCAAATTCTCGCGCACCGACGCTGCGAACAGAAAGATGCGCTGGCTAACCATGGCCACCGAGTTGTTGATGAGTTCCGGGGGGACTTCTGCCCGGCGATGGCCGTCCAGCAGGATTTCACCGGACCAGGGCTGCTGGATCCCACCAACCAGCGATGCCAGCGTTGACTTGCCCGAGCCCGTGGGTCCTACCACGGCGACGCGCTGGCCGGGTTCTATGGTAAGGCTGATATCGTCAAGCAGCGGTTCGTGGTTTGCCTTGTATCCGAAACGCACATCACGCAACTCGAGATGTCCGCTGAGTCGCAACTGCCGCGCAAACGTCCTGTTTTGTTGGTCGGGCTGTTCGCCCCGGTCCTGAAAGTTTCGGTCCTCGGGCGCGTTGAGAACATCTTCCAGTCTTTGCAGGTTCGCTTCCAATATCTGAAACAGGTCGGCGAATTGCACCAACCGACCAATTGGCAAAAGGAAGTTGGTGGCGAGAATATAGAAACCGATCATCATGCCCAGCGCCATGTGTCCTTCCATCACGCGCCAGCCACCGAGCCCCAGGATCACGGCGTTGCCGATGATGAGGGTCAACCCGGGTAAGGAAGCAATTACGTGCCCCCGGCTCGGCAAACCGCTG
Source organism: SAR202 cluster bacterium bin87 (assembly GCA_002238825.1). Taxonomy (GTDB): domain Bacteria; phylum Chloroflexota; class Dehalococcoidia; order Lucifugimonadales; family UBA3495; genus Bin87. Next base: position 715,172 of record MPNC01000002.1, read on the forward strand.
CCGCGCCAGGAGTTCTCGCGCCTGATATCCGGTCCAGTGGACGAAGAAGTCATTCTCACCGCCGACCGACTGCATCGTGTCGATGCTACCCAAGCCGTTCATGCTTATGCCCAGCAACCTGCCCTGTTCACGTTGCAAACGTCGGTTCTCTCCCACGCGGGACCGGGTCACCATTCGCATCGTCATCGCGCTGATTGCCCCCAAGCCGGCTATCACTGCCGCGAGTATCGGATCGTAAAAAAACATTGCCGCCAGGAACACAGCGCTGGCGACCAGCTCTATTACGACACCCACGAACTGAGTGGTCGCCACCGTCGCGATGTTGTCGATCAGTTGAACTCGATGAACCAAATCGCCCGGGAACCGTTGAGAGAAAAAACCCATTCGCAGGCGGAGCACATGCCGGATAAAGCGGTCCGCATGGTCGACGGACAGCCGCACTGCCACGAGTCTGAGACAACGCTCCCTTAGCCAGGTGAGGAGGTAGACCAACGCGCCGGATATCGCGATGCCGACGAGTATCGCCGCGGCCCATGACGGTTCCTCTCCGCTCAGCACATAGTCCACAAAGGCGGCCAAAAGCAGGGGCAAACTCAGGACTGGGAATGACAACAGCAATCCGCAGCAGAGTGCGAATGCCAGCGGGCCGGAAACCTCCCTGAGCCATGGCCAGAGGCGGCGCAGGACACCCGGAGGAGCGCCGCCCGTTTGGAAATCCGGAGTCCGCTGGAAATTCAGGACGACACCCGTGAAACCATCATCGAACTCTTCAGCGTCGATTACGCGGTGTCCATTGGCCGGATCGTTCGCCAGGTAGCGGTTGCCCAGGACGCCTTCGAGCACGAGAAAATGATTGAACTCCCAGAATATGATCACGGGCATCTCCAGGTCATGGAGTTGATTCGGTTCCTTCCTCCATCCCTGGGTCTGGAGCCCGTAACGGCGCGCCGCGCGCGCAATATCGGCGCCGTTGCAGCCGTCCCGATTGACTGCGCACGCTTCGCGCAACTCCTCCAGAGGGACCCATCGTCCGAAAAACGCAAGCACAATACCCAGGGAGACCGCGCCGCATTCGGTCTCCTCTTGCTGCAGCATCAAGGGCGTACACGCGCGGCGTCGCCCCATCCCTTTGAGCGACGGTAATCTCATCGACCACCTCTCCCCGACGCGACTATGGACACCATGGATCCGCGCCCCAGAACAATGCGCAGTGCCACCTCGGAACCATCAGCCACTGGAATGTCGTGGCTGTCTTCGAGCAGCGCCACGCGCAACCGATGCGGGCGTTCCGGTATCGGCAAACCTTTCTCCATCAGCCATTTGGGCGGCTTGTCCGGGAGAACCGAGACCTCGGAGAATTGTCCCGGGAGGATTTGCACATCTCCGCCGACGAGACTGCCGACGTTTACTTGTGCATCCATCCCGACTCTGATGGTCGCCGCATCTTCGGGGGAAACGAACGCAACCACTTCCGGTTGTCCTGGCGCGTGCGACCGAACCAGACCTACCGGGTCTCCGGCTGACACCACGCTCCCAGGCGAAAGGTCCAGGGTGACCACCTCGCCTGCGTTCGGGCTGATGATCGCGGTCTCCAATGTAGATTCGGCGTCTCGTTTAGCTGCAACCAGGACTTGCAGCAACTCCCCATGGCTGGCATCCGTCAACTGCCCGCGCTCCTCCAAAACGTCTATGACGCCCGCAATCACCGGCTCCCAGTGTTGCGTCGTGGCGGGCGTCCTAAGACTGGCAATGGGCTGCCCCGATGTAACGGAGTCTCCTTCTGACGCAGGAACCTCCAGCACGACGCCGGAGTCCGGGCTGATCAGGTGGTATCGCTCACCGGGAAGAACCAGCGCTGCCTCATAGGACCTGACGCGTTCCACACGTCCAAACACCGCAAAGATTATCAGCGCCAAGAGCGCCACGCCGAGGCCCGCCACAATCAACCACTCGTGCGGCGCGCTAACCTGCAATCGGTCGTCCAACGGCTCCTGGCGTCCACTCCGCCTCAGTGCCCGTTCTCGAAACAATCGACCAATCAAATTGTTTGCTCCGCTATCCCAGCAAAAGTTGCACGCAGCGGCACACCAGTACGGGAGCAAACCCCATAAAGCCATGCGATTATTGTCATGGTTGAAGCATATGACGTGCGTACGAATCAGCGTGGTTACGTCCCGCCAATAAGTGCAAATCGTGTCATCCCTGTTGGCGTGTTTCAGGCTGCGGCTTCTATATTTATCAAGCATTGCGCTAGCGAAAACAGATCCCAGCCTCGGCTAGATCGGAACGCGACTGCGTCTGAACCAAAGGATGCGATTGGCCGCTAGGCTGTCTTCCGCACGTCCATCCCGGCATAGCCTTTGCCGTAAATGGCGCCTTGGTCCACAACAACTTTGACGTGGTTGAGAACTTGACGGATCTGATACACGCCGTCCCGCCCAAATAACGTCTCAAAGCGCGGCCATTCGCGCAGCCCTGCCGCCTTGGCGGGCAGGCACCAGCCTCTCTCTTCGAGCCGGTCTATGAGGGGATTCCACGCGCGGCTGTCCAGGGTGATCAACGCGCCCGTACTGGAGTCGTTTTCCGTTTTTCGAGAGAACTCCAAGTCCAGGCGCGGCAGCAATCCTTGAGGCGTTACGGTGATGCCAAGCCCGCCTCTTGACGAGACTACCCCGTCGAAGCTGGAGATGATGTTCAGGGCCGGCGCGGGATCTCCTGGCCATTGAATGCTCTCCAATCCATCAACTAATATGGCGTAGTCGAAATCCAGCGCCACCAATCGGATGGCACGGTGGGGCCGGCCTGGCATAACTCCGGCATGGGAAACGTGGATACCTGCATCTGCCAGGCCTACACATACCCGCTCCACAAGTCGCAACTCGCCGGGGTCCGGTTCGTAGCCCGCAACCTGATGCAACGCGGCGACCGTCGCGGCGGGATCCTCGTACAATTTGATCGGATCAGGTTTCGGGTAGTGGCCGGTCACGAAAAATATACCCGGCACGGCGTATGACGCCGGGAGCGTCCTTGCGAGGTCATACTCGAGGATGATCCCTGTTCTCGCGCGAGCGAGGAACGATTCAGAGCCCTCAGCATCCTCATCCCATTCAACCAAAAAGGCGACAAAGTCTGTTCCCACCAACCCGGAAGCCGTGTCATCGGTTTGTTGCCGGAAGAACTTGGCCAGGCTGGTGGGGGGCGCGGATATGACGCACAAGTCTGCCGTGGGGTTGGGGTCGCACAGGTGGAACTCGAAGCCGAAGCGGGCATCGGTTACACAGAAAGGCAGGCGTAGCGCCAGCTGCCGCAGCCTATCCCAACCGGAATCACCCATCAGCGCGGGAGGAAACAAGCTCCTCGCGTCCTCGAGAAAACTGCCGAGCGAAACGTACTGCTGCATAATCAACAGTGCCCCATTGCCGGTCTTGCAATGCACCCCTGCCGGTCTGGCTCCAGGACACCTAGATTCTTTCTTGAGCTATGAGTTGCCGCAGCGAGCGAACAACCACATCGCTCTCCACCTTGGCAAAGTGAGGAGCAATCAAGTTCGTGAAGAACTCCAGCGGCGGACTCATCATCTGGTGAATACCTCCCGGATCGTGAAATTGCCAGCGCGCGCCGTCGGGCGATTGCAGCACCACTTTGGTTCCTGCCTCCTCGGCGAATTCGCTGCCATTGAAGTCTTCCAGAGTCTCCGGCACCGTCAATTCCATGTAGAGGTTTCCGCCCGGAGCCGTCCAGCGAACAAGCTTATCTACCATTGCCCGTATCTTCGTTTCGTCGTTGAAATACGAATAGGCGCTCCAAAAATTGGTCACCAGATCGAAACGCTGCTCGTCGGGGAATTCGTAGCTGGAAAGGTCAGCCTGGATGAACGAAGCGCCGGGATTAAGCTGCCGCGCGCGTTTGAGTTGAGCGCTGCTGATATCCAGGCCGACGCGGCGATTTTTGGGAAACTGCGCCTGATGCCAACCTTGCCCGCAGCAGGTGTCGAGCCAAAGGCCCAAGGGATGCAGCAACGCGGAGATGACCCGTGTGTTAACGGCGTGTTTCGGCTCCCATAGCGGGTGCTCGATAAACAACCTCTCGTAAATCGGCGCATATCGCTCGTTGTAGATAGCAACAGCCGCCGGAGATCCGTCGGGCACGCCAGCTTCCTTTCCAGGGTTCACCCCGGGGGTGTTGCTATTCGTGCCCATAGCATTTTCCAGTCTTACCGATCCGCGGTCTTTGCGAGATGCCCTGCTCAGCACAGGCATCGTGCTCCCTCTACCAGTCCAAACACCCAGAGTTCAGCTATGCAATCTCCGGCGGCTTCCCATGGTCACGGTCCGCCTTCGCCTCCAGTCCTCCAGTCGGCTCCGGCAACCATAGCCAGGTCTGCTTCGGTGAGGCGTGAGGGCGGCGGCAGGATGAAGTGTGCGGTAGTGGCGCTGTCCTCATGCACCTGTACGTCGAACCCCTCCGGGATGAAGGCACCGAACTCCTCCCAGACGACAGTTTTGGGGTCCGCAATTAACCGGTCGCGAAAACCCGCATCCTCGGCAGACCTCGCGATGACCCGATCCCTCATTTCGCTTAGTGTTGGTGTTGCCATGATCTAATCTCCCTTCCGTTCACCGTGTTGTGTTCTCCTCACCGGCGGCGATCATTCGGCGCCTGGTCCCCCCATATTCCTCCAGTCGCCTCCGGCAACCATAGCCAGGTCTGCTTCGGTGAGGCGTGAGGGCGGCGGCAGGACGAAGTGGGTGGTAGTGGCGCTGTCTTCGTGCACCTGCACATTGAAGTCTTCCGGAACAATGACCCCTAACTCCTCTGAGATGACAGCTTTGGGGTCGGCCACCAGCCGGTCGCGAAAACCTACGTCATCAGCGGCCTTCGCCAAGATATGAGATTTCATTTCTTCCAAGGTCATGGTTACCATTATCTGTCTCCTTTTCATTGGCAAACGGCCAGGTGCCGTGCCAGAATTTTCGGCACCTCAGTTCCATCAAAACGATGTCGCATTCGCGGTGTAATTTATCAACCGCCAACAGCATCGCCGCTAGCACATAGCACTGAAACGGTCAGGCATTTGCGGCGTGTCCTGGACGGTTGCCGTCGGAGCGGCACATGGTGGGCAGGTTGGCATTCCCACGGCTACCAGGCGCTCCGGCCCAAGGACCACAGTATTGGGTCCACCATCGCGCAACGGATGGTGACCTCGCTTTGTGCCGGCCGGCCGCAGGCCGCCTGGGCGTACCGGAGCACATCGTGGACCGCCTTCTCGACGGATTCATCGACCATCGCTCTACTCGTGCGAAATCCAGAGTCTTGTACCTGATTTGGGCCGTTACATGTCTCAGTTAGTACGTATGTGGCGTTATGCTGCCGTCGGCAGTTTAGAGTTTGGCACTTTATATATCACTTTTGTGTATCTATCACGCCGATTATGGTATCCTTTGCGCAACATACCGGCCTCAGACCGAGTAAACATGTCCGGGTGAGTGTATCGACGCAACCCACTCACGGGCCGGCCGGGACTGCGTGCCGGACCCGGCAGAAGGAGGAATCATTGAGCAGCCACAGCCAACCGGAGGGGGAGGTCCAGGCGCTGCGGGAACGGATCGCCGCCCTCTCCACCGCCATCCTGCGCGTCAACGCCAGCCTCGACGTCGACACCGTCCTGCACCAGATCGCCGAGTCCGCCCGCGCCCTGACCGGCGCCCGCTACGCCGTCATCACCACCGTCGACGCCACCGGCCAATTGGAAGATGCCGTCCTCTCCGGCTTCTCGCCCGAGGAGGAACGGCAGGTCGTGGCGTGGACGGACAGCATGAACATCTTCGAGGTGCTGCGCGATCTGCCCGCACCGATGCGGTTGTCGGACATGCGCTCCTACGTTGCCGGGCTCGGCTTCTCCACCGACGGGGTGATCATCGACACTTTCCAGGGTGCGCCGATGCGCCATCACGGCGTGCAGGTGGGCAACTTCTTCCTGGGCGAGAAGCAGACCGGCCCCGAGTTCACCGATGACGACGAAGAGATCCTAGTCCTGTTCGCCGCCCAGGCCGCCTCCGCCGTGGCCAACGCCCGCACCCACCGCGCCGAGCAACGCGCTCGCGCCGACCTCGAAGCCCTGGTGGAGACCTCGCCGGTGGGCGTGGTGGTGTTCGATGCGCAAAGCGGGCGTCCGGTGTCGATGAACCGCGAGGCGCGCCGCCTGGCCGAGGGCCTGCTTACGGCGGGTCGGCCGCCGGAGGAACTGTTGGAGATCGCCACCTGCCGCTTCTCCGACGGGACCGACATCGCGCTCAGCGAGTTGCCCCTGCCCCAGGTGCTGGCCAGCGCCCGGACCCTGCGCGCCGAGGAGGTCGTGACCTCGGTCCCCGACGGGCGCAGCATCACCTCCCTGGTCAACGTGACCCCCATCACCTCTGACGACGGCGCGGTCAAGTCCGTGGTGATCACCCTGCAGGACCTGGCGCCGCTACAGGAGCTGGAACGGCTTCGGGCGGACTTCCTGGGCATGGTGAGCCACGAACTCCGCGGGCCGCTCGCTGCGATCAAGGGCTCGGCCGCCACCCTGCTGGCGGACCCCGACGGGCTGGACCCGGCCGAGCGGCACGAGTTCCACCGCATCATCGAGCAGCAGGCCGATTACATGCGCGGGCTCATCGGCGACCTGCTGGACGCCGGACGCATCGAGGCGGGCACCCTCTCGGTCGCCCCCGAGCCCTCCGAGGTGGCCGCGCTGGTCGAGGGCGCGCGCAGCACCTTCCTGTCCGCCGGCGGCCGGCACACCGTGGTCATCGACCTGCCGCCGGACCTGCCCCGGGTGATGGCCGACCGCCGGCGCATCGTCCAGGTGCTCAACAACCTGCTCTTCAACGCCGCACGGCACTCGCCCCACTCCGCCCCGATCCGGGTCGAGGCCGAACGCGACGGCTCCCACGTCGCCGTCTCGGTGCAGGACGAGGGCCGGGGCGTGGCCCCCGAGCGGCTGCCCCACCTGTTCCGCAGGTACGCCCTGGACGACGAGGGCGGCGCCCGGATGGCCGCCGGCATGGGCCTGGGGCTCATCATCTGCCGGGGGCTGGTCGAAGCCCACGGCGGCCGCATCCGGGCCGAGAGCGCCGGCACCGGCCAGGGCGCCCGGTTCACCTTCACCATCCCCGTGGCCGAGGATGCCTGGCACAGTGATCTCGGGAGCCCTGCTCCGCAGTCGCCCACCACGCCTCCGGCGGCGGGGGAGCCCGCCCGCGTTCTGGTGGTCGATGACGACCCGCACATGCTGCGCTATGTGCGCCACACCCTCACCGAGGCGGGCTACGCCGTGGCGGTCACGGGCGATCACGAGCAGCTCGCGCGCACCATCCGCGCCGAGCGGCCGCACCTGGTCCTCCTCGACCTGGTGCTGCACGGCGCCGACGGCATCGCCCTGATGGGAAGCGTGCCCGAACTGGCCGGTCTGCCGGTGGTGTTCATCTCCGGCTACGGCCGCGACGAGACCATCGCCGAGGCCCTGCGGGCGGGGGCCTCTGACTATCTGGTCAAGCCCTTCTCGCCCACCGAGCTCACCGCCCGCGTCGGGGCAGCGCTGCGCCGGGCCACCCGCCCCGAGCCCTTCGCCCTGGGCGAGCTGGCCATCCACTACGAGGGGCGGCGGGTGACGGTGGCCGGACGCCCGGTCGATCTGACCGCCACCGAGTTCGATCTGCTGCGCGTGCTCTCGCAGAACGCGGGGCGCGTGGTGGACTACGATGCCCTGCTGGGCCAGGTGTGGAGCGGGCCCCAGAAGGGCGGGGTCAACCGGGTGCGGAACTTCGTCCGGAAGCTCCGCGCGAAACTCGGCGACGACGCGCAGAACCCGGCCTGGATCTTCAGCGTGCGCGGCGTCGGCTACCGCATGCCCGACCCCCGCGACCCCTGACGGGCCGGCCCGCCGTGGGCAAACCGCTCCGGCGCCGCGGGACAACCAGGCCACGAGGGTCGGCCTCGCCGGCCTGCGGCCTCCGACGGGCAGAAGGTGCGGGAAGTTTTGCGCCGGCCCTCCTGGCCATGCCGGAACGCCCGCCCCGGTGGAAAGACGCCGTTAGAACGAGCACTCTGCGCTGTCGGCGGCGGCCGCGATGACGTTCAGGTTGGCGAAGTTGGCGGACCCACTGGTGATCCCCTTCAGCGTGATCGTTCCCGCCGTCGCGCCGTCGAAGGTGACGGTGATCACCCGGTCGGAACCGCTGTCCGCGCCGGCGTGGGTGGCGAGGTTGGTCCCGTCACCCATGCACAGGTAGATCTTCTCGCTGTCCGCCTGGCTGGCGCCCAGGGAGTAGTCGGAGATGGTATCGTTCCCGAAATCTTCGTAGAAGTAGAATGCGTCGTCGCCGGCTTCGCCGCGCAGCGTGTCGTTGCCGCCGCCGCCGTTCAGCTTGTCGTCTCCGTCTTCACCCTCCAGTTCGTCGTCGCCGCGACCGCCGGAGATATTGTCATTGCCATCGCCCCCTGCGAGGGCATTGGCCGCGTAGTTGCCGGTGAGGACATCGTCGAATCTCGAGCCCACGACGTTCTCGATACCTACCAGAGTGTCGCCCTCGGCGTGCCCGCTGCGGCCGCGGCCCGTCTCGAGGTCCACGGTTACCCCGGCATCGGAGAGGGAATAAAACGCAATTTGTTGACCCATCGAGCCGTTCATCCGGTCAGCGCCGGCGCCACCGACCAGGTGACTATTGCCCGCACCCGCGATCAGAAAGTCATCGCCGGCGCCGCCGTCCAGAGTCTCGAGCCCGGCGACACCGCGGACCCCGCCACCGCCATGCAACTGATCGTTGCCGGCGCCGCCGTTCAAAGTGTCGAAACCTTCGCCTCCCATGAGAAGGTCGTTGCCGTCACCGCCGTTCAGGACGTCGTGACCGTCACCGCCGTACAGTTCATCGTTGCCGGCGCCTCCGGTGAGAAGGTCGTTACCGTCACCGCCGTTCAGGACGTCAGCACCGCCCAGGCCGTTCAAGGAGTCGCCGCCGCCGAGGCCGAAGATGCAGTCAGCCATGCCGTCGCCGCTCAGGGTATCGTCGCCATCCGTGCCTCTTAGCCCGATGGTCACAACCCCATAGTGCACCGCTGAGTATGGGCCGATGGCGGTGCCGTTCCGCCCCCGTACCCGAAAGTCGTAGGTATAGGGGCAGTTTAATCCAGAGACGGTAGCGGAGATCTTGCCGCTGGCCCTGGCCGGAGGGCTCTGGGGAGAGATGGGCGTCCAGTTCACCGGGCCGGGATGCCCGCGATATTGAATGTCATAGCTGGGCAGGGGATCGCCGGGGTCGTCCCAGGCCAGGTTGACCTCTCTGCTGGCCTTGGTGCCGGAAGCCACTGCGGCCGAGAAGCCGGTGGGAGGTTGCAGGGTCGGGTCGCTGGGGGTAACGAAGATCAACGTGTCGAAGCAGTAGACCGTGCTCCCGGATACTCCCCGCAACAGAACCCCATAGGTCTCCCCATTGGCGAGGCCGGTCACCGTGTGCGAGGTGGCGTCGGAACCAGCGCCGGAGGCGTCGGTCCAATCGTCTAACCCCAAGGTGAACCCGTTGCCTTCCTGAACCTGGTACTGGTACTTGGTGATGGAGGCCGTCGGGGCGCTCCAGTTAACCTCCACGCCGCCGTCCACAGGACCGGCGTCGATTCCGGTTATTACCCTGGTCTGGCAACTAAACATGTGGTGGAGGCTCAAATGGCCCGGCCGGTACGAATACACCTGCATCTCGGTGTCGCCCAGCACAGTGAAGTCACTGCCGCGGTTACCCCGCAACTCCACGTCATACTCGCCATCGTCGGACACGGTGAAGTCGGCGCTGGTCGCCTTGGCATCCACCGAAACCTGGTCCTCATCCTGGAAGTTCGCCCCATCCAGTTTCCAGCGCAGCGTGTAGGAGGACACATCGGGCGCCGCGACCCAGGACGCGGTGAAGGTTCTCGGCAGGAGTTGGTTTTCATCGTCCAGCTTTGGCGCCAGGCTCAACGCGGACGGAGCGACGTCAACCCTGGCCGATGCGCCCGGCCCGCAGCCCCCCGCGTTGCAGGCTTCCACGCGCACCACCCACTGGCCGTAGTCCGCTACCGTGATCGTGGCCTCCGAGGACTGGGTCGTCACTCCCTCGTTTATTGCCTGGTCCGGCCCGGGCAAGCGCCACCGGACCAAATATTCGTCGGCTCCCTCTACGTCGTCCCAGTCCACCGACACGTCCAGCGAACCGCGTTCCGCGTCAAGGCTCAACCCTGTGGGTATGGCGGGCGGCTCCGGTTCGACTGCCAACTGCTGGTTGGCCCCCGGCCCGCAGCCAGCGTCGTTGCACGCTTCCACGCGCACCACCCACTGGCCGTGGTCCGCTACCGTGATGGCGGCGCTGGCATCCGTGGCCGTGACCTGGTGGCCCGCGTCGAAGTTTCCAGTCGGTCGCCGCCACCCGATCTGGTAGGACGCCGCTCCCTCCACTGCATCCCAAATGGCGGTGAGGTCCAGCTCCCCCGGCGTCACGCTCACCACCAGGTTCTGCGGTTCGCCCGGCCTGGCCTGCCGCGTTCGCACCGTCTTGGAGACGCCCGTCCCGCAGCCCCCGGCGTTGCACGCTTCCACCCGCACCGTCCACCGGCCGTAGTCCGACACGGTGATGGCGGCGTTGGAGGATTGGGTTTTCACTCCCTCGTTCATTGCCTGGTCCGGCCCGGGCCGCCGCCAGCGCACCAGGTAGTCGTCGGCTCCCGCAACATCGTCCCAGTCCACCGACACGTCCAGCGAGCCCGCCGCAGATTCAAGGCTCAACCCGGTGGGCTTGGCCGGCGGCTCCGGCGTGGGTTCGGGAGTGGGTTCCGGTGTCGGCTCGGGGGCGGGCTCAACCTCGAACTGCCTGGCCACGGGTTTGCCGCAGCCGGCGTCGTTGCAGGCCCGCACCCGCATCACCCAGCGGCCGTAGTCAGCTACGGAGACGGCGGCGCTGGAAGATGTGACCCTCACGCCGTCGTTCAACTGCCCATCCCTGGGCCGCCAGCGCACCAGGTAATCGTCGGCTCCCGCAACGTCGTCCCAGTCCGCCGACACCTCCAGCGAACCCCGCTCCGTGGCGACGCTCAACCCGGTGGGTTTGGCTGGGACCTTGGTTTCGCCGTCGTCCTGCGCGCCCGCCGGAGCCGTTGTGGTCCAGAACACGGCCAGGGCGACCATCAGGACTAGCGCAGACGCCAAGGCGAGCAGCGGCCACCGGCGAATGGCCTGGGCGGGACCTGGGAGACTCATGCGATCACCTCCTGAAGGTGACGGGCCCGGAGTTCCTGGTTTCCCAAACTGGATGAGGGGGAAAGTCGGAAGGAACGGCGCCCATCCGTGCATGGCGGGCAGGCCTGGACCGATTCACTCACGCCGAACTGCGCCGGGTGCGCGGGCAATAGCCGGACGAAAGCGTAAGCGAGCGGCAGGGGGCGGATCGCCACATAATCAGGCTGCTGGGCAAGGGTCTTGACGCATCCGTCTCTGCCTATCGGGAATCTCAGCATTCTCATCACCGGGCGAATACCGACACGGCCGGCCGCACCAGCCATGCCATGGGCGTAAAGCGTGATAAGGAAGCGCCGCGCCAGCGCGTCCGAGTCCCCAACGAAACCATTATGCGTATCAGAACGTCACACTTCCCTACGCCTTTCAAGAGTTTAGCATCATATACATCAATTAAGCATATCTATTGCATCAAATATAGTATCCTCTGCATAACCTGCGGCTGCGGCCCAGCCAGGGTGAACATCTTCCCTGGCCTGGGTCGGCCGTCATGATGCCGGCCTCGGCTGGCAGCGCAGGGCCGCCGGGTCGCCCGACGGAACCCGCCACACCGTGGCGCCTCCGGTTATGGGACCATCCAACGCCTGCTTCAGGGTCGTGGCCAGCAGGGGCAGGTCACCGGCCGCCGCCAGGAAGCTCTCCGACGCCCGCCCGGTGTCGCACACCGTCAGGAGCGGCGTTCCAATGTGGCAAAATGGCCCTGCGGGATGGTTTACGCCCGTGCACGAAATGGGCGACTTCCATCACAGACTTTCCGCCCGGGAGGCCCCCATGCCGGAGCAGCGGAAACCCATCGTCACCGAGCTGGCCCTGGCCGATTCCCTGGAACGTTTGGTGAACCTCGTCGAGGAACTCAGGGCCGACGCGGATCTCCGTGTTGAAATCACCACCGACGAGACCGACCTGGTGAAAATCGCCTTCTCCGGCACCCCTGACGTGGGCTTCGCCATGCGGAGTGAAATCCGCGACATCCCCGGGGAGGTCATCCGGCGCGTCTGGAACGAGGGCCTGCACGGCTACGAGGTTTTGTAGTCCACGACGCCCGCTGACCCTGCGGCGCTCACACGTTGGCGCCGCCGTGCCTGCCGTCGTCGTCTCCGGTTGCGGGAAGCGCCGGCGCAACCGGCAAGGACGTCAGGCCGTCGGGCAACTGCAGCTTGCGGACCGGGTAGTTGATCGTGATCCCCTCGGCCGCCAGCCGCCAGTGCAGTTCTTCGATCAGCTCGCTGCGCACCTCGAAGCCCGCAAGCCGATTGCGCGCCCGGATGATCATGTAGAAATTGATGTTGCTTTCCCCAAAGGCCTCGTACCGGAAGATGGGCTCGCTATCCGGATCCGCCCCCGGGCACTCCCGGCGCAACGTCTCCATCACCTCCAGGCTCACCGCCCTCACCCGCTTCAAGTCGCTCTCGTAGGCCACGCCGCAGGACACCACCACATCCAGGGGATCCTCCG
>MPNC01000014.1 GCA_002238825.1 SAR202 cluster bacterium bin87
CGCAGTATCCCTTGAAATGTCCCAGGGGATCATTGACCACCAGCACGTCCTCGTTGGCCAGCCGTTCCCATGGCCTGGCCTCGCAATAGCTCCGGAAAGCGTGGTGCAACGCGAGCCACTGTTCACGAGACGGGCTCACTTCCGTCTGGGTCTCCTGCTGATCCAAAGCAATGCCTCCCCAGCCGCGGCGTTACGGTAACCTCTGGTGTTGCCGCACGTTTTGAGCTTTCCATTCCAACCACGGCTGAGCGTCTATTCGCCGCTGCAGTTCCTCGTCAATCGTCAGCAACGCCCCATCGATCTCACCATGGTCCAGCAACCGGTCCAGGAAAGCACGTTCCTCCTCGTCGAAGGGAAGCAGTGCGGATAAGGCTTCCCGGCAATCCTCAACCAGGATGCGGCCGTATTCGGCAGCATCCATGCCGGCAACCGCGCTGGCCGGCAGCGAGGGCAACAACTGGCTGGAAAGCTCCCGGGGATCGAACGCCACGTCCTCAACGGCAACCGTGCGCCAGTCCCGCCGGTTCATCGCGCCGTAGACGACGAAGGCCGTCCTCAACCGGCTCAGGTCGAGGGTATCGAGCGCGAGCAGATGTCGGCAGTCGAACAGGTCCCGGGCCCGACGACGGCTCAGCAGAGCCGCCAGCTTTCCCGCCGCCAACTCGTGAATGTCCAGCACGGGGATGTCCGTTGCCCGCCAACTGCCCACCGGGTGCGAGTCCATTTGATCTACGGGCCACAGCGGAACGCGGTACATGTAGTTGACGTCCACGTCGATCCGGCCGGTCTGGCCCGCCGCCGTCGGGTAGCGCAGCGACCACTTGCCTCCGGCGTGTTCCGAGGGCATCCGCCGGACCGTGAAGTCCTCCCGGCTGAAGACCACCTGCAGAGCCGCTTCCAGCATCGGGCGCTCCTCCAGCATCGCGGACCGGCTCGCGGCGCCCACGTAGTTCAGGTCGATGTCCACGGACAACCTGGGCACGTCGAAAACGAACAGGTTGAGCGCGGTACCGCCCTTGAGGGCCAGCTTGCCCCGCAGAAACGGGTGGCTCCGAATGGCGTTCAGCAACCCCAGCAGCTGGGCCACCTTCTCCAGCACGTCCGGACGAAAACCCGTGGCCTGGGCTTCCGCAAGCAGCCTCTCCGGCGAGATCCTCACGCCACGTCCGCCCAGGACTGCGTGAGTACCTCCTCGGGCACCATGAGGTTCCATTCGGGAACCAGCTTCCCACCGCTGCGCCGGCTCCGGTCCAGGTAATGGGGCTGCCCTGGACCACGGTCCCGCAGCGCCTTGAGATGTCGCTCTTCCACCATCAGAGGCTCCCGGTTCTGATCCAGAAAGAACCCCACCTTCGCAGTCGTGGTGGCGTTCCCCAGCAGCAGCGCGTACTCCACGACCTCATCCAGATCGAAGAACTCCACCGCTTCCAGCGAACGCCACACCTCCTCCCATCCGCCCGCAAGGTCCGGACGGTCCAGCGCGTCCACCAGGGTCCGTTCCAGGCTGGCGACCCGCAGCGGCATGCCGAACCTCTCCACGGTCAGCACGCCGTGATATTCCGCCCCCGAGCGCACCAGCGCTTGCGGGAACTTGGTCCCCCGAAAGACCTGATCTCGGAAGGTCAGCGTCTCCGTCGGACGCTCCGAAGAGTAGACGAATCGCTGCCAGACCGAGTACGCCCGGCCGTGGAGCTCCAGGGCCGTGTGGTGCGACAGCACCGCATCCGGCGTCATCTTAGCTGCCACCAGATACGGGTCCACCGGGTAGGTATCGCCATCTACTCCAGGTGGTATCACCGCATACAGTCCCTGCCGCACCCGCCGCAGCCGGCCGGACTTGATATGGTAGCCAAGCACCCTCTCCGGCGTCCTCACCCCGTGGCTGCCGATGCGCGCCAGGTGGCGCGCCAGCTCGTCTCCGGTGAACACCGGATGCTGCCTGAAGAAAACGTCGTGTTTGAGGACGGGCACCGTTGGTTCCTCTTATCCGGTTTGCCAGATCGCTGCGCCGGCGTCTCGCCAAACTGGAGTCACGGTGATACCCGGCTTTGACCAAGTATCTGGATGTTCCATCTGTATCATGGGGAACACAGGTATCACTGTCAAGTCGGCATGCCCATAAAGCACGACCACGGCGAACCCGGGAGCGGATCGACGTCCCGAATACCGCACACGCGGGCGGGTGAGCCTCATTGACACTCGACGTGTTTCGCCAAACCGACGTTACCTTACGCCAGAGTTCGTTATGTGCCAGGGCGTCTCTGCGACTGTCACCAGGGCCAAAGACGAACCCCGACTCCGATATTGCCATGCGCCCGACGGGCGTCGGGTGAAGCTCCATTCTGGCCATCGGCATAACCGATCGTATAACCCTCTTCGACTCCGTATCCGTATCCGTCCAGAAACCCCTGGGCTTCCCCAAACGACCAGGCGACCCAAGACGCTCCCGTAACCACCAGGATTGCCAGGGCGATACCGGATGCCCATTTGAGTGGGACGTTACGATTCATCGAGTTCACTTCCTCTGGTCCGCGCAACCATTGTTACGCTGTTGGCCATGACCGCCGCCGTCAGTCTTATTGATACTCTCGTCGGTTCGCATAATATAGGATCATTATGCAAATCGCTCCGTGCGGGACAACCATCGCCAGGGAACCGGGGATCGCACGAGACATCAGGTGCAGGTCGCCTGCACCGAGGAGCCCCCCACTGGGTGCGCCCGGACCCCTCGTCCGGCAGCGGAAGTGCGCGGAGCTGAAGGGAGGCAGTACAATACCAGAGCTGTCTCGTCAAAAGGACCGTCCGATGTCCAGGGTGTCCGCCCCGCCCAAACCGCAGACCCCCCGGCCAGGCGGACCCACCCCTCCGGCCCCGCGCGGAGACCGGCAGGAGTAAACTCCAGACTTGGCGACGGTGGCCCTCCCGGCTCGGCGCCTTCACCTGGGGAGAAGTGGTGGAGAGTTTTCTGGGCCATCCTCCCCTGGTTGGCCTTCCTGAGGTCGTTGACCATCCTGGGTCTCGGCGAGGTGGAACTGTCCAACTCGGCTCGCCTGGGGCTGAAGAACGCCATCGCCGCGATGTTGTGTATGTATTGTTCGCTGGACCCCAGATGGCAACGCTGCCGCGCCCACTTCAGGGCCAACCTGCTCGCCTCCTGCTGGGCCCACATCCCGCTCACCGGCGAATACCGGTGGCCAAGGCGCCGATAGCGACCTTGGCGTACAATTCTGCCCCCTGCCGGAGTCGATCCCGCGCGGAGTCTCAGCAGCAGCGGCGGGGCGATCCAACGATGGTTTCGGGAGGCATACCAGTTCAGGCGCGATGGCAACTCAGCGTTTTCCCATCGCTCGATGCGCGCGGTAACCGATAACCGGCGCGGCCAGCCCTTGCCGGCTGTGCTTGGGGAGGGGCATCCGTCACCGGGGGCCGTGATCAGCCGTATCATCCGGCCGCCCCGCGATGTTTCGCCGGTTGCGACCCGGCCCCGCCCCATCCCGGCAGGATACGCAGCGCAACCTGCGGCTGATAAACCGAGACCGGGCGCCGGCCGGCGCCACGTTCAGCCTGGAGAGCGGTGTTATTCACGTCAGCAGTACCTGACTTCGCCAAACGGAACCCTGCGGGGTACGGGAGGATGCTGTGAACACTGAAAAAGACGACACGGTCCCACGACCGCAACGGGCAACCCCCAACCTGGCGGGACGCATTGAGGGACACTTCCAGGGCAAAACGCTGGCGGGGCTCATGCAATTGGCGCCGCTGCTGCTGACAATATTCCTGATCGCGTTCATCGTCGGCCACGTCGATGCCCTGGTGAGGCCCCTGCCCTACATCTCCGGCCATCCCTGGGATTTCCCCGGCATCGGCCTGATCGCCGTCATCGTCATTTTCTATCTCGTTGGGCTGCTGATTTCCACCGCCGTCGGGCGACGCATCATGCGGTGGAACAGCGCGGCGCTCGGTCATATCCCCGTTATCAAGACCATATTCGGGGCCACCGAGCAGGTGATCGCGCTGATGGCCTCCGACCTTCATTTCAGCCGCGTGGTGTTCCTGGAGTGGCCCCGAGAGGGCACGGTGGCCATGGGGTTCGTGACCGGCCGCGCCTATTCGCAGAGCGGCGACCACGCGTTGGCCATCGTGTACATACCCACCGTGCCCAACCCGACCTCGGGGAACATGGCCTTCGTCAATGAGGACGACCTTCTGGAAACCGACATCACCGTGGAGGACGCCGTCAGGCTGATTTTCTCCGGCGGGATCATCCTCCCGGAGACAATGGCCCTCGCGCGGCTGCCTCGCAAGGCGCGGGAGGGCGAGTTCATCGGCCGCTTTGAAACCCACCCCAAATGAGCGCAATACCACTGGAATGCAGACCGCGGCGAGACGTGGTGGGCCGGGAGCTGCTGGCCCAAGCCTGAGCCGGCGGCGGGCTTGACGGCGAGCCGTTGACCATCGACCCGGACCCCACCGTCTGCGAGACCTTTGGACTGGCCAGTGGGGCGCCCAGCGCCACAACTACGCCGGCCGGCGTGGCTATCACCATCCGCCAGCACCAGAGCCGGCGCAATCTCATCGAGGCTATACCCGACACCGGCCGGACGCCCCCGACTCCAGCCGTATCCGGCAGTTGAACCGGTCGAGCTCCGCCAAGATCCGCCTCCTGACCCGGGGAGACAACTCGTCGATCCCCGTGGTGGCATCCAGCGCCGCCCAGTCCGTCATCCGGGCCAATCTGCCGGCCAGCTCGATCAGCGGATCCGGCGATCCGGTCGCCTCCGTCGGTATCAACCGGCCGGTGGGCGCATGGGACAGACTGTAGACCCTCGGGTCGTCTCCATTCCGGTGCACCACCAGGCTGGCATCGTCGGTCACGTAGCAACTGACGTCCCGCCACTCCACCCCGCCTTCCTCATCCCCCGACACCTCCCCCTCCGACGGGACCACAAACGCCAGACGGCAGGTTCTCATCGGTCGTTCGTCCACCGCTTCGCCTCCCTGCTCATGGCGCCGGCTATGCAGCTTTCCCTCTCCGGATGTCCCGCTGCCCTCTGCGGTTCAGATTGTAAATCAGTTTCCATAGCTCTGTATGCTGGCAAAGCGCACGTCGGTGGATGCCCGCGGTACCGGCCCGCCACGCGTGGAGCGCCACACGCCTGGCCACGGCGTCCAGGCTCGCCGTGAAGTCGGCGGCCAATTCCTCCGTCCAGCCTCCCGACAGTGGCGCTGGGGAGATTTCCGCCGCCGAAGGTTCCGACACGGGGTTGGTCTCCGGCCGATCCTGCCCTCCGACCGTTCCTGCTCCATCGCGGGGACCTGTTCCCCATCAGGAACACGGACGGTTCCGCCGCCCGGGTGGCCCAGGACCCGGATCACCTCGTCAGCGTCACCCACCACCTCCACTCGTGTCCACACCATACTGCTCGCTCTGCTGGCCGGACGACGGTGGATGGGCCACCGTCGATTGCGCGCCGTCGACTATAACCCACGCGGCACGTGCTCGCCCATCGCCATGGGTCTCAATGTGGCGATGTCGCCAACCGTCCGCATGGCGCCTGACCGGCCGCGGCCTGCGTCTGCGCGGTCCGACTGGCGACGTCACGCTGTCCTACGGCGACGTGCATCGATGGGAGCCCTGCCAGGACGGCATCGGCGCCGCCGTGTCGCGGCCGGACCGGCCGGACCGGCTGGCGGTCTTCCAGAGCGGCGACCACCGGTTCACCCACAACCTCGTCCGCAACCTGGCGGCATTGGCCCCATGACCGCAGGTCGCTATGGGAACCCCCAGTTCAGTCCCTCAGCTTCCGCGCGACCTCGGAGGGCTCGTTCGCGGGCCTGCCGGCAGGCTCGGGAAACACCGTCACGGGCGTCAGCAATACGCACCACTGTGGCGGAGTAAAACCGGGTGGATGCCAGCATCGGTTGCCCGCGGCGCTGGCGCTGGACGATGTCGAGCCGGTCGATTGCGCCGCAGGGCGTGGCCACAGGCGCTGCTCCGATCGGGCACCGGTGGAGCGTCCGTGCCACTGAGTGTCCGTGCCACTGGCCCCACGACGAAGGTGGCCCGGGTCAGTCGGGCGATTGGATGGGGCGGCGGCGTCCTTGCCCGTTGACCTACGGCTCCGGTTTGTCGAGGAGTGTCTCAATGTCTCGTAGTCCTCGTTCCACGCGGCCGGCGCCTTACCGATCTTCGTGGAAGTTTGTCTGGAGGGCGCCGGCCAGCTCGAAGAGACGGTCGATGCCCTCGTCGCCGGTTTACGTCGCGTGGAGGTGCAGTTCGCGGGTTTCGCCGCCGGCCATGGAGTTCACGGCGGCGTCTATGACGGCAACCGCGTTGGACACCGCGTAACTGCAGGGCAGTTCGCTGGAGCAGGGATGGATCTACACAATATCTGCACTAAAACCGCCCAATAATTCACGCCCTTTTCACACCGTTGGGCTACCCTGAACGCAATACGTCAAATAAGACGTGGGCATGGGCTCGCCCGACCGGTCGGTGGGTTCGATGTTATCCACGGCATAACGTGGATGAGGTGAGTGGTTCGTGTGGCGTCGCCGGGTCAGTGGGTGTCCTCCGATGGTGACGCTGCGCGAACTCAATAACTGCGTAGACGTTCACGGGAATAAGGGGAGCGTCATGTCTCACGTCCTTCGCGTTGCCGCGGCTTACGTCGTTCTGGTCGGTGTGGCCGTTGCCGTCCATTTCATCGTCACACCGTTCTATCACGCGGGCGACGCGCCGTTCACGGCGTGGCAATACATGAACTGGTTCATCGCGGCCGCGCTGCTGGTCACGCTGGGAGCGAGCTACGCCGGGAAGCGGCGGATGGAGTCCGACGGCGCTGCGGAGATAAAACGGTACCTGGAGGCCAACGTGGTCTTCTACGGCACGGTGGCCGCGTCCATCATCTTTTTCTGGAACTGGTTCCTGGAGCTGACTCCGGCCAACGTGTCGGACCATCAATTCTGGCACGTGCTGGGCGCGGCGCTGCCCATCCTGATGGTGGTTGCCGGCTTGCGGCTCTGGAGTATGCCCAAAGGGCGCGGCGTTGCCGATTGACGGGCAAGGTTATCCGGGAGGCTGTCCGGCCGAGCCTCGGGCATCCGGAGCCGGTCATGCAACCGGCCGTCTCCAACCACGAAAGACGGGGTCCGTCACCGCCTCGAAATCCGGCCGGAAAGCCCGATTGACGGGCGACGAGCCCTACTCCGGATCGGTGGAAACTGCGTCCATGTTCAGGACCTCCCTCCCGGAGTCATGAACTTATCAGCACCGGATGTGACGCCGGCCCCTCGCTGAAACCCAGGGCACGCCGCACCGTCTCATTGGTGCGCGCCAGCCGGATCGCCGACGTGGGCCAGTCGGGGTTGCTCCGGTTGATCACGTCGTGACGCTCCACGATCCCAGCCTGCTGGTACTCGTCGACCAGCTGGCGGCACTCGTACTCGTTCCAGGCGATCCCCCAGTCCCGCATCCACTGGTTGACCAGCATGCTGTAGCCCACGAAGTTCAGCCGGCCCTCCAGCCGGTCCATCTCCCGCACGAACCGCTCCAGGGCGTCCTCAACGCCCGCGCCATCCTCCTCCGGCGCCTGCTGAACTGACACGGGCACATCGCCATGCTCTGCCGTCCGGATGCCCAGCTCCGCCTCCAGCGGGAACAGCGGCGCCGTGGCCAGCATGTCCCGGGACACCGACTGGCTGAAGGCGCACAGCACGATGCGCGTGCCGTGGAGCTTCGCCCGGTCCACCAGCGACTGGTAGTCGGCGTCCCCCGAACCCAGGATCACCGCGCCGCAGTCCTCCCGGTCCCGGATCCACTGATAGACCTCCAGCAGCACGGCCGGTTCCGTCCGATCCTTCCCCGCGCCGGTGCGGGGAGCGTGGTAGAGGACCATGCCCTCCTCGGTGAACTCCCGACCGTCATCGGCACGGAGCGTCCAGTCCCCGAAGGCCTTTCCACCCGCCACCTCGCCGAATATGCCCCCCACAGCCCGCATGGCGCGGCACAGCTCGGCCGGCGTGACCGTGCGCTGGTACATCCGGGCGCCCCGCCTGATGCTCTCCCAGTCGATGGCCACCAGGACGCCCTGGTGTTGCCGGCTCATCTCATCGCTCCCCGTGGCCATGGCGTGCGTTGAAAATGCATCCGTTCCGGTCCTGGCGATCCGCCTGAGGCCGGCAGGAAGCCCAGGCGATCAACCGGCGGACATTCCGTTGCTCCGTCCAAGGATAGCGGAACGCCGCGTCGTCGGTCATCAACCGTATCGCTGATCACTATCATGGCCGTCGCCCGCAGCGCTGGAATTACCATGGCGGTACCGCCCTCACGGCGCAGGGGGCCAAGTATCCCGGAATGGTCCGCTCCAACACGAGCGCGCCAGAAAGGCCACCACCGGTCTGATGCCGGATCTCCGCCGGTCCACCCCTCCACAGCCGCGCCGGACACAACAGAGAACCGCCCGCAGATTATCCCCGCCGACGGCTCTCCTGTAGAGGGTGTCGCGCAAATGCCACAGTCGCGCAACATCACCATTCTATAGCCGCCCGGCCCATCAACGCCGACGAAGCTCCGACCTGAATTCCCCGTTTTGGAATTGACCAACCCCGTTCCCACCGGCGATTTGGTCACTGGCGGCAGCTGTCGACGGCCACCATCGACGCCGCTCCATTGATGCTCGCTCCGGTGGTGTTCGCTCCGGGAACGGCAGGACGTCAATCGGCCAGTCCGGCCATGGCCCCCAACGTTGTCGCCGCAGACGCGGGACAGCGCACCGCCACCGGCGCCACAACCTCTTTGTGCAGTCCACTGCGGGCGATCAGCCGTTGGTCAGCCGCGCCGCCCGCAGCGGTGAGACCATTGTACCGGCCCAGCGGCATGTCTCGTCAGGGGCCGGTTGTCATCAATTTCAGCGCGACCGAACCCCGAGGCGCCGTCAGCTCTCGCCCGCTGCTATTTGCAGTAGCGCGCGTGGTTGGCACGGATCTCCGACATCGTGATCTCCCCTCGTTCCAGTTGAACACGCAACCGCTCCTCCATCGCCTCCGCGCTCAGCGCCACGGTCCCGACCGATCCGGACACGGTCAGCCGGTGCAGCGTGGTGTTGGGATCCGCCATGCACTCCGCGTACCGGCGCACCATCCGGTCGTCGCCGTCCGCCCAGCATACCAGCGCCAGCCATACGCAGGCCGTCATCGTCAGCGCCTTCCACCATCGTCCCACATCGGCTATCCCGGGCGCCCCGCAACCGGAACCCGTCAGGGGCGCCCCGCGCCGTCGGCCAGCCGATCATTGACCAGCCGGTCCGGCATCCCATCGCCGAACATCTGGGCATTCGCCGCCGCGGCGAAATCGAGGTCGACGAAGTAGCTCTGCAGCGGGCTGTTGGCCGCCACCGGCCGGGACAGGGTCATCCCCCGCTCTCGTTGGAACCTCCGCAGCGCGTGACCCATCCGCATCAGCAGTGAGCGCAGCTCCGCTGGCGTCAACCCCGTACGCTGGCACAGGACGCTCCGGTGGATGCCCGCCGCGCCGGCCCGCCACACGTGCAGCGCCATATGCCTAGCCATCGGCTCCAACTCAGCCAGAAAATCGCCGGCCAGCGACTCCGTCCATGGCACGGGAGCCAGCCCTTGGGATTCCACCACACTTTTCGTCACGGTGACCGGCAGCGCATCCTCGTCGCTGCTGGCCAGCGTCTCGATTGTCCCTGCGGCATCGCCCACGGTTCCGTCGTGCCCCTCACTCCCGAGTTGCCGCAGGACCCGGACCACCTCATCGGCGCCGCCCTCGATTTCCACGCGCACGTGCGTCATCGTCACACTTCCTTGATCGCTCTCGTCCAGACAACCACACCGCAGAGGACGCCGCCTGAAAACGCGGTCGCCGATACTGCGGCATCGTCGGTTGGCATTATGTCATTGCGCGCCGGAGCGTTCACCCATTGCCAGGCCGCCTGCAGCCGCGGAGATTCACTGCGCCAAGCACATGGTCCAGGCCACCTCTGACCATCAGCCCATCGCGACCGGGGTTGCTATGGGCCCGTCCGCAAAACCCAAGGCACGCCGCACCCTCTCGTCACTCCGCACCAGCCGGATCGCCGACGTGGGCCAGTCGGGGTTGTTCCGGTTGATCACCTCGTGACGCTACACGATGCCCGCCTGCTGGTACTCGTCTATCAGCTTGCGGCACTCTAACTCGTTCCAAACCAACCCCCAGTCCAGCATCCACCTGGTTGACCAGCGTGTTGTAGCCCACGAAGTTCAACCGGCCCTCCAGCCGGTCCATCTCTCGCACGACCGCTCCAGGGCATCGTCGGCGCCATCTTCATCCTCGTCCGGAGCCTGTTGAACGGACACATCGACATCACCGTGCTCCGCAAGCTGGATGCCCAGCTCCGCCTCCAGCGGGAACAGCGGCGCGGTGGCCAGCATGTCCCCGGACACCGACCGGCTGAAGGCGCACAGCACGATGCGCCTCCCGCGGGGCCGGGCCCGAGGCCTCATCATGGGCCAGTCCAGACCTCCACGACCTTACGGCACTCTTCCGGCTCTTCGCGTACCGTCCGTCCGTAAGTGGACCGGCCGTCGGGTGTGAATGCTAGCCCCAGGAAATACTCGCAAGTACCGTCTATCCTCTCGCCGTTCAGTATGATCCTTGGCGCCGCCCTCACGTCGACCGGCCCGCGCCGGCTCTCCGGGCTGTTCTCGTCCCACACCACATAGTCGGGCTTGCCAGACTGCCCCGACAACCAATGCGCCGCCATGAACAGCAACCCCGCCAATACTATGAGGAGGGCGAGGCATCCGAACACCGACGCGATCAGTACGACGGGCGCCATCCGTTTATCCATTGCCTTCCCCGCCATCGCGCCCGGGGCAGGTGGACGAGGATATCGCAGGACTCATCCTGTTGATTGTTTCAGTATGTGGCACGGATCTCTATGATGAATTCGCAATTCTCGCGGTCCTGCCAAACCGTCTGGGTGCGCGTCCCGGAAGTCCCTGGGGAACTGGCTAGCCCGAAAGACTTCGTGCAACCATGCGCCGATTGGTCCCCCCGAATGACCACCCGGGGTGAGTTGCGCTGTTCGCTATCCACGAAAAGGCTGAAGGGGAAAACGTTGCCCCAATTGATGACCTGACCTTTACCCACCGTCCCCACAAAGACGAGAATCCCGATGTACATCACGGCGGCCACCGCGAGACAGAGCGCTGTGCCCCCAATAACGGTGCCGATAATCGCGGCTGCATAGCCGATTCTGCCCCACATGCTCACGGGTTCCGTCCCTTTTCGTGCTGGGTTGCGCCAGCATCACGCTACGTGAATTATAGCATCGGCCCCGGAAGCCCCCACTCTCGACCGCGCTGCCGTGTGCCCATGGAAGACGCCGGAACCCTGATTGTTTTGCCCGGGGTTACACTCCGGGGCATCCGATCAGCCGGGAAACCGCAGCCGTGGGGTACACTTGCCTCCGCCATTCCCTTCCCAGGAGCTGTCAACGATGACCACCCCATCCGCGAGCGTTGAGATTTACTGCGTCAAGTGCAAGGCCAAGACCGCCTCGAAAGACATCGAGGCCGTGACCATGAAGAACGGCCGGCCCGCCACCCGGTCCACCTGCACCGAGTGCGGCACCAAAAAGTTCCGCATCGGCGTCCTGCCCTGATCATCCTCATCACCTGTCCATCATGGCGCTGGACCTGGGCCTGACCACTCACCAGCTGCTGTCCACCCTGGACGGCGTGGTGTCCGACGCACGCACCCGAGCCCACCGTCTGGACGGCGTCGTCGAACGGGCCCTCGACGTGCCCGCCGACAAGGCCGCCTTCCGCACCGCCGCGGTGGGCCGTCGTCCCTACATCTCCGCCCGCACCGGCTCCGAGGGCCTGCTGGGCAGCCGCCCGCCGCCGGAGGTTCCCCACGACTGGACCGCCATCTCCGTGGACGGCTCCCACATCGACGTGGACCGCCACCTCATCAACCTGGGCGGCTGCATCATCACCTACGGGCGTGATTTCGGCTGCCAGCTATTCAGCGAGCCCACCCTGGCCGTGGATGACGCTGACCTGTACCTCCGCTCTCCCGACGGCGCGCGCGGTGAGACCCTGACCGCCGGCCCGCTGCTCGGCGCGCTGCGCACCGTGCGGGAGGTGGAGCGCCTGGCCGACGCCGTCGAAAGCCTGCCCGACGACCGGCCGGTACTGGTCCTGCTGGACGGCACCCTGGCCTTCTGGGACCTGCAGCGGGGCCAATATCCCCGCTACGTCGCCGACCTGCTCATCGGAGAGCGCCTCCAGCCCGCCCTGGCCCGCCTGCGGACGGCGGCCACCCACCGGCGTCCCGTGGCGGTGGCCGCCTACACCTCCAGGCCCCGCACCAACGAGGCGGCCGGCGCCGTGCGCCTCATGCTCTGCGACCAGGGCGACGCCGACTGCAACCGCCTCTGCACCGCCCGCCGCTCCGACCGGGCGTCCTGCGACGCCGCCGCCGGCTTCGACGACCGGGAGGTGTTCGATCTGCTGCTGGAGCCGGGGCACCGCTCGCCCCTGTACCGCTCCAGCCACCTGGCGGCACGCTTCGCCCTGGGGCTCGCCACCGGCCAGGAGTGGATCCACTTCTACTACCTGAACGGCGGCTCCGAGATCGCCTGCGTCGAGGTCCCCGACTGGCTGGCCCAGGATCCCGAGCTGCTGGCGCTCAGCCACGCCATGCTGGTGAAACAGTGCCAGCTGGGCCTGGGCTATCCGGTGGCCATCTCCGAGGCCCACGAGCAGGCCGTCATCACCGGCCACGACCGGGAGGTTGGGATTATGTCATCCCATACCGGAACGTTCCACCCATGCGGGTGTCCACCTTGCGGACCCGCCGGAAGATCGGATTGCCCGTACCGGCAGGCCCCGCCGCCAAACCCGGCACCCGGACCAACCCAAGCCGGACCCGGTGGCCTTTCGGTCGCCGGCTCAAAGTCCCGCGCGGCCGCCTCATCGTGCCGGCATCACGAACGCATCCCCGCCCGCCCAGCACCGAACGCCGTCGTCCAATCGTATCCCGCAGGTAAACTCCCCTCCCGAGCTGATTGCGCGAAACTGCTCGGCCGGCGCTTGGAAGTCGAATACATTACCCACATAGCCCCAGCAGAGCAAGTTGCCGTCGGCCTGTTCGGCGCAACCGTGATGATCAGCGACGGTGATCGACAGGTATTCTCCCGGCGGCGGCTCAGATTGCCCCGCGAATTCCCCGTTATGGGTTTCATTGCTCCCCCAACAGGCCACGGCGCCGTCCGCTCGTAATCCACAAGTATGCTGCATCCCGGCATCGACCGAACGGAACGTTCCTTCCGGCGGGGTGGCCTGCCCCACGAAATTGCCGTAGTAGTCCAGGTTCCTGCCCCAGCAAACCACGGCGCCGTCGAGCCCTATTCCGCAGGTGTGATTTTCTCCGGCGGTCACCGACCGGAATTTCCCCGCCGGCGGCGTCGCCTGCCCAGCCCGGACGCCGGTATACGAACAGCTTCTCCGGGTCGAGTGCGGCCTTGCCCGTAAAATGTTCTTCTGCCCGTAAAATCGAAAATCTGCCCGTAAAATCCGCGAAGTAGCCGACGAGAGCGTGGCGTCGTTAGCGCTACGCTCTCATTTTCAGGGATCTGCCGCGTTTTAGATTACCGTCACCATACCATCCGGGTCGGCAGTTCGGAACTGACAGGGCGCGGCGATGCTGTCGGTGTGTACGGCAGGTCGAGGCGCTGGGACTGAGCGCCTCGGCCCGTTGCCGGTTTCAGCTGATGCCTGGCCAGCGGCTCCCGACTGCCCGGGGAGGATGGTAGGCGGTGGAAGCGGTGCTGATTGTAGAGACCCTGGCGCCGGGCTTGCCAGACATGGCGCGTCGGGTTTTGGGAAATGGTCGCGAGCCCGGCGATTGTTGCATTTAGGCCCCGCCGCGCCACACACGGAGGGGCCATCAAAGCCCCCTGCTATAGGGAAGGCCATATGATCCGCGCTGCGAATGGATCCTTGGCGCTCCAGAAGTGGAAGGGTAAGTAATCCAACGAAGTGAGTCGCCGGAGCGCCGGCGGGGATTTGGAAGGTCGCTGGTACGCCGACGCATCGAGCCGTGGAGTGAAAAGCCCGAAGATCCGCAACCATGCGAATTTGGGACTACCCGTGCCCGTGACCCTGCGCCGCGGGCAAACACCGGGCAAAATGTTGGTAGGCATCCGGGTAGTCAGGCAGGACAGAACACCAGCGGATTGGATGACCCTGTTCGTCCGAGAGGGACTGAAAGCCATGCTCTACCTGATGCCGATGGGCATCATCTTCGATTTCTTCAT
This sequence comes from SAR202 cluster bacterium bin87, assembly GCA_002238825.1. Taxonomy (GTDB): domain Bacteria; phylum Chloroflexota; class Dehalococcoidia; order Lucifugimonadales; family UBA3495; genus Bin87. Next base: position 14,331 of record MPNC01000014.1, read on the forward strand.
CACGATGAGCGATCCCGACCGACAATGTTCACTGCCCGACCGCTTCACCGGCACCATGGTGGTGCGCAGCCAGGCACACAATCCCTAGCTTGGACTTCGTACAAAAGCTAGCAAATATACCAAAACAGGGTAAGCTGGCTTGATCTCCTTCTCACAGTAGGTCAGGCTGGAATTGACCACCGCCAGCTACAACCTGGTCAGGCTGTCCAAACTGACGCCGGTGTGAACCGTGGGTTCAGCCTGTACCAACCACCCCCAATCAACCACCGGTGCCAATCAATCGACCCTCAACCAGCGTCGATCAGCCCGCCGCCCTGACGAACTACACGCCCACACTGACCCGTACGACCCTTCATTACCTACGCCACCTACGCCCCACCCAACAACACCCCATTTCAACACCCTGCTATTGGCCTTGACGCCATGAAACCACACGGGTAGTGTAACCTCCTTCAAATGACACGGAAATCCCATCAGCGACCGCAGTCTGGACCTCAAACGAGTCAAACTTTTGACTTCTCTCAATCTGCGATCACTTCAGTATAGGCCCGTGTCATCGGCGTACTGCCGAGAAGCCCGGAGAGGCTAAAGATGACTACATTCAAAACACTCGAAGTCGCCGATTGGCGCCAGTTCGGCTCGGTGCAGATTGAACTGCATCCCCGAGCGACGGTCATTACTGGCGCGAATGGAGCTGGCAAAACAACACTCCTCAGTATTTTGAGCCAGCACTTCGGGTGGGTGCCTGCCTTCATAGGTACTCTCCGAATCGACCGCAGGGGAGCTCAAAGATACTTCTCCGGAGTCACTAGGGACATCGACGACAGTAGTAACGGCTACGTCAATGTGGGTTCGCTCACATACGGCAACGGTACTATCGCGTTACTCCAAGCACCCACAGAGGGTGCCTCCTTCAATGTCGAGATCAATGGCTTGCAGATAGTACCGGGCGTGTACATCACATCACATCGCCCAGTTTACAGCTATCAAATGGTGACAGAAATTCCCACCCGCGTCCAAGCAAGTAGCCAGCTGTTCAGCCAGTATTTGGACAACCTAAGGCAGTTCTACCAACCCGGTGCTCGGATTCAGTCTCCTAGCCACAGGCTAAAAGCAGCACTGATCTCTCTGGCGATGTTTGGATACGGAAACCAAGTCGTTGCACCAAATGACGACGCGCGCATGACATTCGAGGGATTCTCGGAAGTGCTGAGTCGAGTGCTACCTGCCGATCTCGACTTCCGCCGGATCGCAATCCGAATGCCCGAAGTGATCTTGGAGACAGGAACCGGCGATTTCTCGCTGGACGCATCTTCCGGTGGAATCGCCGCACTCGTGGATGTCGCTTGGCAGATCTATATGCAGTCTCGATCAGATGCAGCCTTCACCGTCCTTATGGACGAACCCGAAAACCACCTGCATCCCAGTCTCCAGCGATCCGTGCTTCCCGGTCTTCTTACGGCGTTCCCCCAAGCGCAATTCATAGTGGCCACACACAATCCGTTTGTGGTGACATCAGTCAAGGATTCCAACGTCATAGTCCTTGAATTCATTGACGGCCGTGTGGCGTCCACGAAGCTCGAGGACATTGACAGGTCAGCCACCGCAAATAAGATCCTTACAGACGTTCTCGGGGTGCCGTTCCCCGTACCCCTCTGGGTCGAAGATGAGGTCGAGAAAATTGTGAATTCCGTCCGGGACGAAGATCTCAATGGAGAACTACTGACCAGACTCAAGACGCAGCTCAACTCAATCGGACTTGGAGACCTGTTTCCAGAGGTCATCGACCGTCTCCTACCAGCCGACGGTGCTGACTAAGGAGGCCAACGTGATCCGCCTGAACCAAGCAGCGCAGCCTCAGATCCTCGCCGACAACGGTGAGACATGGACTGCTGAGTATGTGCGTTGGTACGTGAACCCCATAGGTGCGGCACCGCGACGCTACGCACACCCACAGATACGCTCAGCACTCGAGGCAGAAACAGCTTCGAAGTGTGCGTACTGCGAGGGACGAATTAGTGATGTTGCATACACGCACATCGAGCACAAGCGACCGAAGTCGAAATACCCGAAGCTGGTTTGTGCTTGGGAGAACCTGACCATCGCCTGCCCCAAGTGCAACACGAACAAGGGCGACTACGACGTACCCGAATACTCACTCCTCGACCCGTACTTAGACGACGTAGAAGAAGAGGTGGCGTTCGGCGGCCCGCTCGCATTGCCACGAGGTGGAGCCCGAGCGCGTGCCACAATCACGCTATTAGATCTAAACCGGAAAGACTTACTCTTCGCGCGCGGCGAAGTTCTCACGGGTCTTCATAGGCTGCTCGATCTCGTGGAGCGGGCAGGCGGCGAACCAGACCTACAGAAATCTCTCTGGCTTGACATCGAAGCTGCGACGGCCGCGAAGGGAGAATTTGCTTCCGCGTGCCGCCAGTTCCTCGCGTCGCAAACGGCGGCGCGAGGCCTTACAAAGCCCTGAAGCGAACCATCACTAACCGAATAAACTGGAGGCGAGCCGTCGCAGACGCACGGGAAAGGTCACACAGAAGTAGGCGATATTGAGTCTAGAAGGGTCGGACAACCTTCCCGATTGCGCACACGTCTAGACAGCGGGTAAAGTTGGCCTACATTCCCTTTGATATTCGGCTACGACGACACGAGCCAATTCCATCAAGAAGCGAGTGCATGGTGGGTAGAACTGGTCAACGGCACAGAAACCATCGGGATGCCATGGCAGGTGGCCAAGGCGGCGGATAGATTACCACTTGGGTGGCGTATTCTGGAATTGCAGAGATAGCGCGAAACAAGTGCCGGAGCGCCAGCGCAAGGCGACACTTGATACTTCTGGCACAGGCTGGCACCTTTTCGGAATGCCACTCAACTGGACCAGCCGAAGCAAGGCACCGGACCAAACACAGGGAATCGACAATTCCCGAAAATCATGTCCTTACATGCCTACTACCGGCTTTATAACGAGTCACGCTGCCTGGCACTAACCCGTCCATGTACAGACGTCGGTCCAAGACGTCAAGCAAGTCGCCGATACCGTCTTCAGCGAACTCCAGTTTCCCGTTTACCAGCGAGTAGCGGACTTCATTTTGGTCGCAAGCGTCGCGCAACGAATCCAATGTAATGCCGCTGAGCTGCTGCTGCTTGACCGCAGCAATCTGCCGCGCCGTGGTGATGTTGAACGACTGTGGATCCACCGCACTGATGTCAACGAATGGCAACTCGCTACCCAGAGATTGCACATTGTCAGTCGCTGCCTCTTTTTGTGGCATCCTGCAATCCGCCAATGAGCTCGAAACCAGCCACCCGTAATATGAGGCGATTTCGCTACTTTAAAATCCTTTTGGCCGCGACGAATATCGTAAGAAATCTGACGCTTGTCGTTTTCTGGCATCTAGGGATCGTGTGCCTCACGCCGCAGAACCATGGTTCCGGTGAAACGGTCGGCCAACGAGTACGGCTGGTTGGCGTTGCTCATCGTTACGAAGAAATCAAACACGATGCCGAAGGGCATCAGGTAGAGCATGGTTTTCAGTCCCTCACGGATGAACAGGGTCATCCAGTCCGCTGGTGTTCCGTTCTGCCTGACTACCCAGATGCCCACCAACATTTTGCCCGGCGTTTGCCCGCGGCGCAGGGTGATGGACCACCACATGATGTAGGCGATGGCGCCCAAGACCAATCCCATCAATAGGAACAGCAGCAGCGTGAGGGCATAAAGGAACAGGTTGCCCAGGTGTCTGAGCCACGCCGTAGCGTTCAGCACTATGCCGGCGGCGCTGCTGGCGACGTCCTCAGCACTGGCGTAGGGGTCCAGGGCGGCGCGGATGTTCTTCTCCAGGCATTCCAGGTCGCAGACGGGCGCAACCGGTGGCGCGGCCACCGGCAGAAGCGCCCACACGATGAATGCAGCCAGCGGGCCGACGGCCCAAAGCAGAATGCAGTCGATGAGCCACCCGACGTACCTGCGGATGGGAGTGGCGAATTGCAGGGGGGCTGTCGCCGGTCCGTTACCTGACGTCAATGAACACACTCGGCGGGTCGATCCGCACGCTCTCGTTGAAATCGGACAACAGCAGTTGCCTCGTGGTGCCGGGGTCATCGTGTTCCCCGATTGCTCCGATCAAGTGCACCTGGCGAGGCAGGTGGTCTTGGCGGTCGATCCAGAGGATGATGTCCGCCTGGGCGTTCTCGCTGAGGTCGATGGACAGCCAATCCACAGCGGCCGCTGGAATGTGTCCAGACACCTCGTAGGTTTCACGGCCGTCGATATCTTCGACGCCTTCCAGGTTGGGCGCTTCAATTTGGGACACGAGATCAGCCGTCGTCTCGTTCAGCTCCCCAACCGGGATTATTGCCAGCTCCGGCGATTGCAGCACCCATTGGCCGGACAGCGGGTCGGTGATGTAGAGGCCTTCGGACACGAGCACCATTTGCAGGGGGAAGTAGGTGCCCGAGGTAGGTTCAACATCGCGGCCTCGTACCAGATACGCGTCGATGACGAGAGAAAGACCGGCTTCGGCGTCCCATTCGCCGGTGATCTCAGTGGCTTTGATATGTGCTCCGGCGTCGCGGTAGTAGATGCTGCCCCGCTGGTGGGTAAGGCTGAACTTCAGAGAACTTATGCTCTGTAAAGCTGCGGCACTCTCGCGCAGCAGGTCCTGCGGATTCGGCGGGGGCGTGTACGCCTCTTCCTGCGGAGTGTATACGCAAGCGCTGATGACCAGCGTAAACGTGAGCCCCGCCATTAGTCGCCACATTAGCTTTGCTTTTCCCCAAGATCGCATAGCTCCTTTCCTCCATTATTGCGCCCTACGCCCACTTGACACGGCCCGGGCGTAGACGGCTGGTCGATTCAAGATATGGTCCTGTGCGCCATGAGAGGTGAGATCGTGGAAGGGAACCTATTGGTCATTACCATGGCTGTCATCAGCCGGCTACACTGCGCATTAGCGCACAGTGTCCTTATAGGCCGCATATGAAAAGATCAGCGGCGACTACAAGGCCCAAGAGCCCTCCCCGCACAAACGCCCAGCGCCTCCTGAAGGACAGCAGACCTGAGGTAGCCAATAGCCCGGAGACAACGACGCCAAAAAAAGCCTATAACTGTGCAGGCTATCGAAAGCGCCGATAGTTGTCCTGACGCGTCATTCAATCTATACACTCCGTCTGCCGTATCAGGGTTGTTTGACGGGCTCGCATGCCAGCAATTCCTGGGAGGTCCCGCCTGACCACAGGCACAATGTCAGACCGGGATGCGAGGCCGCGACCGGATCGATTTGCAGGCGAACCGTCAACAAGTTGCCCACGTATCGATAGGTTTCGGCGACTCGGTCTCCAGGGAAAGCTCCGCACGCGATATCCATACCGTGCGGGACGATGGCTCCATAGAAGTCGCCGCTATTGTCAGTCAGTGTCAGATTTTCAAACCCACAACTGCCGCTAGCGGGGACGAAGTTTGCGCGCTCGTTTATCCTGGCCCTGAAAGCCATTACTCCCGCCTGTGATACCTTGGGTTCTCGTACCCACTCGACATTGCCATCGGCTGGCGGCTCCGGAATGGCACAGGCAGGGCATTCCACCGTAGGCAGGCGGTCCAACGTCAGTGAGGGAGGCAACGTGTTTGCTGCGGTTAGATTGGAAGATTGCGGTTCATGTTGGGGCGGCGTTGCGATTGGAGTTACAGGAGGAGTGGGCAAAGCCGCAGCCACCGCTGCCATGATGGTGGCTCCCAGGTCGGGGGTTGCCTGAATAACTGGTTCCGGCGCGGAAGTGGTTGGCAGTAACAGATAGACCACACCGAAGATAATGGCGGCAAATGCCCCAAGCGCAGCGACTGAGGAAGCAATAACTACGCCCGCAAACCATGCCTTTTGCGCCGCTTGTGGTTGTGCAGAAGCCGGTGAACTCTGCACAACCACAAGCGCTGTCGTGAAAATCTCATCACTTTCTTCCCGCCCGTATCCTTCATGTGGTTCAGGCGATTCTGGCTGGCTTGCTGATTCCCGCAAGCGCTCTTCGGCCTGGCGCCGATAGCGGTCCTCCGCTGCCCGGCGTACTCTTTCCTCTCGTTGTCTGCGTTCCTCCGCTCGTCGTTGCTGTTGCTCGGCTTCCTCGCGTCGCAAGCGTTCAGCTTCGGCTCGCCTGCGGCGCTCCTCCGCTGCCTGGCGAGCCCTCTCCTCGCTTTGCCTCCGTTCCTCTGCTTCACGCTGCTGCCGTTCAGCTTCCTGTTCCTGTCGTTCGATGCATCGGTCGTAATCAATCCGCGCACTCTCGTCATTGAGAACCTGATAAGCCTCGTTGATTTCTTTGAACCGCTCCTCTGTGTCAGGGGCATCACTGCGGTCTGGATGAAATTGCAGAGCCAGCCTGCGATACGCTTGGCGGATATCATCGTCGGTGGCTTCTCGGTCCACTCCGAGGATTTCGTAGTAATTGTCCGGCATGGCGGGATCAGGCGACACTTGTCAGTCGATTCATTCAATGGAGCCGCTCAGGGCTCTTGTACCCGTACGCAGTCTAACAGGGAATTCTCACCCTCAGACCTGCCACTCCACAGGCATAGACGCAGTCCCGGATGGGTCGCAGCGGCGGGGTCTATTTGAGCTCGAACTCGGAGCGTGTTGGCAACATAGTCGAACTGCTCTGCAATCCATAGGCCGGGCTGGGGAACCCAGTGCCTACCCGGGATAGAGGGCGCCACGATGGTGCCATAGAGATTGCTGTCGCTGTCGGTCACGGAGAGTTTGCCGCCGTCCACCGTGCCCAGCGCGCCCATATCAAGGTCTTCATCCAGCCGCGCCACCAACTCGATCACCCCATTCTTGGAAACCGTCGGGGCACTTATCCACTCAACGCGCCCCCAGACCGGTTCGTAATCCGAGGTACAGTTCGGCCCGCATTCTACTGTCTGCAACGGGCGCGGCAGTACAGGCGTCGGCGTGGGTAGAACGGTGACACGGGCTTGTGGGGGTTGAACTATTATGACCCGCGTGATGGGAGGGATGGGAGGGATGCGCGTGGAAACGGTTATCGGCGCAGGCGGTATGGTTGGGATGGGCACGGGATCGTAGATTGATCTGGGCGTAGGCGTCGGTCTGGGCGTATAGGTCGGCGCTGGCGTCGTTGCGGTTGCCAATGTGGCGTCTACTGACGCTTTTACCATGGATTGGACGTCCGGAGTCGGGGGCGGGGTCGGTGCGAATGCTGTAGCGACCGCCGCTTCGATCACAGGCCGGAGGTCCAGGGTTGGAGTCGCCATCGGCTCTGGAGCTGCGGGACCGAAGCATCCTGCTGTGTAGGCCACTACGATTACCGCAACCGCCGTTATTCGTGCGTGATTTTGCATCATCCAGTAGTTCCTCTGCCTTGTCTGAGCATCGGCAAATGAGACCAGTTCCCGTCTAGTGACGCACACCTTGGCTCCGATGAAGCGGTCGGCCAAATCGGAGTATTGGAACAACACCGTCTTCGAGTTCTCTTAGTCATCGAAGCATGTCATTGCGTTGGATGTGAGGGCGGTCAGTAGATTGCTGACGTCATAAGTGGAGGACAAATCTGGGTCGTCCCGCAGGGCCAGCCTGAACTCGTCCGCGCTCCTCCCATCGATCTCTTGCACGAAGCGAACCGCGTCAGCCCCTCTGAGCCGGATGCGGTCCGCCCGGTTTGGCCAAGTGCGCCATTCCACTGGTATGCTTACGCCACTTACTGTGGTAACGGCGTCTACAAATCCCTGGTATTCGCCGAACTGGTTGATCACAACCGTGTAGGTGAGATCCCTGTTGAAAGTGAGGTTGACCCTTGGGACCTGCCGGCCGTCCTCGTAGACAACGCAGGAGTACTGCTGTCCTCTCGCGTCATTGACCCCTTGCCCTCCGGCGATTCCGCTGTGCGCTCTCTGCTCAGGGGGGGTGGCGCTCGTCATCATCTTCCACTGATGATGGATGCCCGTATTCTTGACCAAGTCAATTATCTGCGGGATTGCGAAGGTCACGGTCGGTGCGAATCTGGTTCTTTGGGCGGCGAAATCTTGCTCTCTAGTATTCAGTCAACCTGGCATCGTCATATCTAAGAGGGCGTGTGACAAAGGGCCAACCGTGCACCGGTTGTTCTTGGGGTGAGGGTGGGATGGTGTTTACGCTGGTGGTATGAATAGAAAACCATACCCCAGCGATTTGACCGATGCCCAGTGGGAAGAACTGGCTCCTCTGCTGCCGCCCGACACCAGAAGAGGTCATCCCAGGACCACGGACCTGCGGGAGGTGGTCAACGGCATCCTGTACGTGTTGCGGGGCGGCATCCCCTGGCGGCTGATGCCCCACGACCTGCCGCCGTGGGGCACGGTCTGGTGGTACTTCCGCAAGTGGCGGGATGATGGGACCTGGGAACGTGCTGAGGCCGCTTTGCGGGCCCGGGTGCGGGAAGCGGCGGGACGGGAGGCCACACCCAGCGCGGCCATCATTGACAGCCAGTCGGTGAAGACCACGGAAAAAGGGGGCCCAGAGGTTACGACGCTGGCAAACGGGTAACCGGACGCAAGCGGCATATCGTGGTGGACACCATGGGATTGCTGCTGGCCGTGGTGGTGCATGCCGCCAATATTCAGGACCGGGACGGCGCCAAGTTGGTGCTGGCCAAACTGTTGGACCGGTTCGCTCGTCTGAGGGTGATCTGGGCGGATGCTGGCTATGCGGGCCGACTGGTGTCCTGGGCCTGGACCACCGGCGGGTGGCTCTTGACCGTGGTGAGGCGCAAGCCGGACAGCCACTGCTTCGAGGTACTGCCCAGACGATGGGTAGTGGAACGCACCCTGGGGTGGCTGAGCCGATGCCGACGGTTGAGCAAAGACTACGAGGAGCGCACCCACAGCAGCGAAGCGTGGGTACATATCGCCATGGTCAACCTGATGCTCAAACGGCTCCAACCTACTTGAAACCCTTTGTCACACACCCTCTAAGAAGAAACCGGCCATGGTCGCTATCGTGAGTGGCAAACAGCGGTGCGGGAGGTGCGGCATTCATGGCTCAGGAGAAATTTGCGGTACGGTTGTCAGAGGAAGATCGGACCCAACTGGAGCGGTTGATCCGTAGCGGCCAACGCTCGGCGCGGGTCATCAATCGGGCGCGCATCCTGCTCAAGACCGATGCAGGATGGAGCGCGTCCCAGGTGGCGGCGGCGCTGGACACGTCGCAGCGCACGGTGTTTCGCACCAAGCGGCGGTACGCCGAGGAGGGATTGGACGGTGTGCTCCACGACCATCCCCAGGCCAACCGGTATCGCAAGCTGGATGATCGTGGGGAAGCCCACCTGATTGCCCTGGCGTGCAGCGACGCTCCCGAAGGCCGCGACCACTGGACCCTGCGCCTGCTGGCCGACAAGGTGGTGGAGTTGGGCGTGGTGGAGAGCCTGTCATACGAGACGGTCAGGCTCCGGCTCAAAAAAACACCCTCAAGCCCTGGCAGAAACAGCAGTGGTGCATCTCCCAGATGAACGGGGAGTTCGTGGCGGCGATGGAGGACGTGCTGGACCTGTATGCCGAGCCCTACGACCCCAGCCGACCGGTGGTGTGCTTCGACGAGACCTCCACCCAACTGCTGGCCGATGTGCGGGAACCTTTGCCGGCCCAGCCGGGGCGACCCCGACGTCAGGACTACGAGTACCGACGCGGCGGCACCCGCAACCTCTTCCTGTTCTGCGAACCTCTGGCTGGTTGGCGCCACGTAGCGATCACCGAACGCCGCACCATGGTGGACTTCGCCCAGCAGATGCGCTGGCTGGTGGACGTGGCCTATCCCGACGCCACCGTCGTCCGCGTCGTTCTCGACAACTTGAACACTCACCGCATGGCTTCCCTGTACGAGACCTTCCCTGCCGCCGAAGCCAGGCGCATCGTGAAACGTCTGGAGTTTCACCACACCCCCAAGCACGCCAGTTGGCTGAACATGGCGGAGATTGAGTTCAGCGCATTGAGCCGCGCCTGTCTCAAAGGGAGAAACCCTGACGCCGACGCCCTGCAACGCGCCATCACCGCCTACCAGACCCGACGCAACGCCACGCGCATCCCGATCAACTGGCGCTTCGGAACCGACGACGCCAGGATCAAACTCCATCGTTTCTACCCCTGCCCTTCCAACGTTGACTGACTACTAGTCAGGGTTGCGGTGGCACAGCGGACCGCCTCCGCCTGTAAGATCGCCATCTGCTGCGCCTGTTCGGCGATTTCCTCGGCGGTCTGGATGTGCAGTTGCACCTCGGCGTGCCACGTCTCGCAGTCCACCGCAATGCTGCCCTTCGTCATGCGAATCGTGTCGACGCGATAAGCCCAACGTCCGGGCTCCGCGGGACCGGTCCACGTCCGCTCCGTCGTCTCAGCCAACGTCGTCCAGCCCAGCGGTGTGTTGTCCCGGGCCGTCGCGGAACGCTGGACACGATAGACGACCGTGTCGGCCTTGAAGGTGGCTGCATCCCGTCCCCAGCCCCGGAGGTCGTCCTCTACATATTCGTAGAAGTGGTCCAGGCTGTCCTCCCATTTGAGCATGAGTGAGCCGTCATCCGGGCGAACGACCTTCAACCGGACGACTTCGGATCTCTCGCAGAGTAATCCCAGCAATTCCGGCGCTAACTCGGCCTCAGTGGGAAGATCGAGCGTCGTCTCAGCGACAACGCCGTTACATGTCTCGGTGTCCCCGTTCGCACGGAGAGAGACGAGGCCCACGTGATAGACCCATCGTCCGGGGCTGGGCGCGCCTTCCCAATGTGTTCCGTCGTTCACGGTGGCGACGAATTCCCATATTTTGCTGTCCGCCGGCCGGCGCTGGATGTTGTAGACTTCTTCCTCCAAGTAGAAATCATCAGGCCACGGATTGATGTCAAGGGACCACCCCAACTCCATGTAGCCTGGATCCTCGATCCCCGCAGGATGGCCGTCTGCGTAGAAACTGACAATACGGGCATTCTCGCATTGCTCCGCCTCCGCTTCTCTGGGCAGAACAAGGGCGAGAATGACGGCAACCGCCAGCAGAGCGAGGATAGAGGATAGGACAGGAAATCGAGTTCGCATTTGGAACCTCCGGTTGGATTATTGTAGAGATTGTTAAAAAATCTGATCTCGGTTGCGACCACTGAATCGCAGCCGAGATCGAAGGCAGAGGCTACACCAGCAGTCCGGGGCGGCACAATATCAGGCGAGATTCCGACTTTTGAAAGTGGCTCCGATGCGATTGACACACCGTCATCTTATGCCGTTCTGGCTCCGTGTGGTACGATGGCCTAGTACGCCGGGTGGGCCTTGAACCCACGACTTCCCGCTTAGCAGGCGGGTGTTCTTTCCTACTGAACTACCGGCGCACGATCGAGGCGAGCAGTTCGCACCTGCTCGCCTCAAACGTATCACCGATTTCGCGGTCTGGGTAGTTGACGGCGTGTCATCCCCCACGCAAACGCGATACTAACTATTCGATGTGGTTGGTGTCCCGGCGGATGCCAAAAGACTGGATTGCAGCAGCCGTGGCGGGCATGACACCCGGCATCCAGACGGTGATAACCCACAACGCGATAAGCTCCATCGGCGATATCCACGAGTTTCCGCGTGCGATCGCGATGCCAACCCAAATTCCGGCGATGAAGGCGGTCCAGGTCAATACGGCACCACCGAGGATGAACCAACGGCCTATCAGTCTTCGTCTCCACAGAAAGGTGACGCCAGACCAAACGAACGCAAAAGCCAGGAAAGATGCGATCCCCACAACCATCGACAAAGGATATTCGTCGTTGTCGATTACGAACATGCCGCAAAGGCCGCTATTGCAGAGGCCCGTCGTCGCGATGATGCACAGGATGAGGATGGGTTTCACGTTGATTTAGATACCTGAATGTGCCATACCAGAATATACTGTCAACGCCGACGAAATTCTGACCCAGGTTCGCCGATGTGGAGTTGACCCACCTCTTCGATCACTCCCGCGATCGCCGGTTTAAAATTGACCCACCTCCTTGTTTATTGTTCAGCGACTTTGTCAGTCGGCATAGTTGTCGCCGGCCTCCTCCGGCGCTGCGCCCAGTTGTTGGTGCGACGGGAATAGCCCCGCCTGGCGTTTCTCTCTGAGCCGGTAGCTCTCGCCGCGGATGTTCAGCACGTGGCTGTGGTGCAGCAGCCGGTCCAGCACCGCCGAGGCGATCACGCTGTCGCCCAGCAGCTCGCCCCACTCGCCGAAGCCTTTGTTGGAAGTCAGGATGATACTTCCCCGCTCGTAGCGCGCCGACACTAGGGTGAAGAAGGCGGTGGCCGACTCCCGGTCGTAGGGCCAGATGCCGAATTCGTCCACGACGAGGACCTTGGGAGCCAGGTAGACTTTCATCCGCCGGTTCAGGTTGTGCTCGGCCCTGGCCTTGCGCAGGTCTTCCATCAGGTCGTAGGCGCGGACGAAGTAGGCGCCTTGCCCGTTCTCGATGGCTCTGAGGGCCAGAGCGATGGCCAGGTGGGTCTTGCCTACGCCGGGCGGTCCCAGCAGGATGACATTGGTGGCCTCGGCGACGAAGGCCAGGTTGGCCAGTTCCTTGACCAGCCGTTCGTCGATGGAGGGCTGGAAGCCGAAGTCGAATTGCTCCAGGGTGCGCTGGAAGGGCAGGTGAGCCAGCCTGGTTCGGGTGGTGAGGTAGCGTTCCCTACGGGCGGCGACCTCGACGCCCAGCAGTTCGGCGAGCATCTCGGGATAGGGCAGTTGCCTGCTGGCGGCGGCGTCCAGAGTGTTGTCCAGGACCTCCACCGCCTGCTTGAGACCCAGTGTTTCCAAATGTTGACGAGCCTGTTCCAGGGCGATCATGCCACACCCCCCGCCACCAGTTCGTACACGTCCAGCGAGCGGCGTTCCACCTCGCCCACCGGGATCTGCACCGCCACGGCCTCCCTGCGGGGCCGGTTGTCGCCCCTGGGCAATCCCGACCACTGGCCCGGCAGGATGAAACGCTGCTTGGGCTGCTGAGCGCGGGGATGTACGGCAATCCGCTCATCGCCGGCCCAGACTTCCACCGTCCCCTGACGCTCGCCCACCTGCACCGTGGTTTCCACCCACTTCCAATGGACACCGTAGTGGGAGCCCTCCCAGCTGACGAAACCGTCCCGGGACACCTTCCGGTCCTGCCGCAGGTACGGCGCCAGCCTGGCCCGATCCGGCAACCGTCCCAAGCGGGGCCGCTCTTCGGCCAGCGCCTCCCAGGGCACCCGGTTGGTCGTCCCGTGGATCCGGGCGTTGGCCACCGCGTCACACCACTCCAGCGCCTGACCATTCAGGTCCGCGTCATCGGTGAAGCGGATGCTGGGCCACATGTTGTACCGCACGTACTTCACCCCGCTCTCCACCTTGCCCTTGGTCTGCGGTCGGTATTCCCGACACAGCCGGGCCTCAAACCCAACTCGCAAAGCGAAGTCCAGCATCCGCTGGTTCCAGATGGGACGCTTCGCCTCGTCCTTGCCCAGGGTGACCACCTTGGCATTGTCGTACAGGCACCGGCGTGGCACGCCACCCAGGTACTCGAAGGCGTTGACGTGGCACTGGATGAAAGCGGCCGTGTCCGCCCGGCGAACCAGTTCCACATAGCAGGCCCTGGACCACCCCATGGTCATCACAAACACCCAGACGCTACGCCGCTTCCCGTCCTCGCCGATGTACGACAAGCTGCCCCAGTCCACCTGCGCCTGCTCTCCAGGCGCGGTCTCAAACCGCATCGTCGCCTCTGGCTGGCGCTTCCGCCGCCGCGGCGACACGTAACCCTTCAGGATCGAATAGCCACCGTCATATCCGCGCGCCGCCAACTCCCGGTGCAGCACCACGCAATTTTCCAACCCCTCGGCCATCCGCCGGTCGACGTACTCGGTGTACGGATCCAGCTTCGAAGCCCGCTGACGCCGTGGCTTGGGCCGCATTGCCTCCGGCGACTTCAGGTACCTCCGCACCGTGTTGCGCGATATGTCCAACTCCCGGGCGATCTCCCGGATCGAACACCCCGCTCCTTTCAGCTCGTAAATCTCTTTCATAATTCCCACCGTTAGCACGTTGTTTGAGGCACCTCCGCAGCGTGTCCGCGGATGATGCCATTGCCATCGGGTGGGTCAATTCCATTTCGGCGATTTTGCACATTTTAATATCGGCGGTAACAATACTCGTAGGAGGACAGAGGATGCCAACGGGCCGCGTGACTGGACGTTTGAGGGCCACACCATCGCTGAGCGGCGGGACATGTTCAGAGAGTAGCACCCGCACTCACCGAGCGGCGGCTTGTTGACGCCGGGTTTTATCCATCAACTTGACGGGATCAACAAAACAGGAGCAACCAAAATGAGGATCCGTAACATTCTGATTATTACCACGCTGGCGACCATGATAGCGTTTGTCCTGATGGCCTACGCCAGCGTCACAAGTGCCCAATCCGCCACGTGTCAGGTTAGGGATTATACGGCAGCAACAGAAGAGCAAGTATTCGCCCTCACGACCCAGCACCAAATCGGCAACGTTGTGTTCTACGAGTCGAAGTGGACCCGCGATTGGGCCACGAGCCAGTCGATGTTCGACATCGACCATCATGTGAGTAAATCCGAGGCCATTGCGCTTGAACTGTGCGCCAAATCCGCAGCGGTCCAGAAACAGTTCGCCCAAGACCCGCTCAACCTGTACGCGACGAACCCTGGGTTCAACCGTGGTAAGGGGAACCGCACGCCGGCGCAGATCGCAGATATCCGTAAGACAAATAGTCTCGTGAAGACGACGCTCAGGGACCAGGACAAGGCAACCGCGTACTGTGCTATTCGCCACGCCGTTCTGGACAAGTACGACCTCGGGGAACCGGAGACCGAGACTGCTTGCGTCAATTGGCTGGTCTATGGTCAGGCGACAGCTCCGACTCCTGTGCCTACGGCCGCGCCGTAATCACTGCCATAATTGACGCGTTTCCCGCCGCAGGTATTTCCTGGGATTATCCCACATATAGGAGGAATACCAATGACCGCAACGCAAGAGCCCCAGTTCACCGTGCCGGAGATCCGATGCGCGATCGAAGTCACCAGGCTCGGTCGAGCTTACGACGTTCCCGAGCCGCTGCGCAGTCTGGCCGAGGAGCTTACCCAGCGCTGTCAGTACGTCTACCGGATCACCGACGATGATTTGACAACCTACCTCGACGATTGCCCGGACCTGAACGAACGACAACGGACGTTCTTCCTGGAACGCGCCCGGAAGTACATCGACAACTCGGACGCGTTCGGTGAGTCACTGCAAATCTGCCTCGAATTGGCCTACACCGACGCCCTGGGTGAAGCCGAGGAAAAGTAGAACCGCTCGTCTTGGGGGCCTGTCCGAGGAAATGAGCGGGCCCCCTAAAATTGGACACGCGGGCGCGATCTCCTAATGTCTCAATCTCGCCAAGATCGCGCCAGCAATCGCCCAAGCGGCCCAGAACATAGCAAAGACGGCGACCACGAGGTCTAGGAATGGCACCCCTGTGACCCGCCCGATGACGCCGACGATACCCAAGACGACCAGGACGATCAGGAAGACTTTGACACCGGGAAACAGGGTAGGCATACAGCGCCTTTACGGATCGGGTTGATGCCCGTCACTATATCAGAGGGAACCAACACGCCCGAACGAACTGAACGCAGGAGACCATTCACTCCACAATACCCGCCGGTGGCATCCTATCCTACCGCCCCAACCGACTTTGTGCGACTGCCAATTGTTCATCAGTGAACAAACTACGCCAGGGTTCTTCCAACACGAAGGCTTCCACTGACAAGTCCGGTCGGCCTGCTTCCCATAGCTCGACGAACCCGTCCCCTGGCGTTGGGCCATCTAACAGCCGGATTGCGGTGGCCAGACCACCGAAGTTACCAAGCATGCCCCTAAACCGAAGCGGACGACGGATCACCCCGCACTGCCTTTCATAGAGTAAGAACATCGCTGCATCGAATCTCTCTTCCAAATTCTCGCTGTCCATTGCGTGGCCTCCGTGGTGCCGTTCCCCTCGCGGTATGATCCCAACCTAGCCTGCCTCCACCCACTGGAAGCGCTGGTATGGCGGGCACGCATTTGAAAGGACGGGCGTCATCCGGCGCACAACATTATAGGTTTTTGTTGCAGGACTTGCTGGTTGAGTTGGCATCCTACTGTCTTGCGTAGAGTTGATGAAAAGCCTCAAGATTCAGGAGACATTTTGGTTTTTCCATACTAGCTGGAGACCGGTTACGGTATCGTTGGTCCCGTGCTCTATCTCAGGTGGACAGCCATCAGGTACGACCGCCAAGTCGAGTTGCTCTTGGGTCAGTGAAGTGTACGCTGGTGTTACGCCTATAAGTAATATGCCCCCTGAGTTGTCTTCGTCGCGCCGTCTTCCGTGCCCGAATTCGGTACCGGAAACTTGAACGCCGGAAAGTTTCACCCTCGTCAAATCCGCCCCCCTCAATTTGGTCCGTGAAAGATTGGCACCCTGCAACTCTGCGTCATAGCAGATGGCACCGTCGAGATTGGCTCCGGTAAAATTAGCATGATGCGCTTCTATCCCACTGAGCCTCGCTAACCTGCAAATGGATCGGCTGAAGTCAGCACTGGCCATTTTAGCACCAGAAAGATCGGCATATGTGAGATCAGCACCTACCAACGTAGCGCTTTCTAAAACAGACCTCTCCAAGTCTGCCCAAGTTAGGTCTGCCTGGTCCAATGAGCACCAACGAACATCTGCCATGTTCAAGTTCGCTCCGTGTAGATCAATTCTGAACCCATCCTCTTCCTCGAGCGAAATTACCCCACAATCCCGTCGGCCTATCGCGGATAAGGCGGCTTGAGCATCCTCTCGGATGCGCTGCGGCATTGCCTCTCCTTCAATGACGTACGGTTTGTCTAGGATGTCATCTTTGGTTGGGTTCCTCACGAAAGCGCAGAACAGGCGCATGATTTGAATGTGGTACTGATTCGGGTGATCCGACGCTAATTGTTGAAGAGCGTAGATCCCCCCTAGACGTACTGCTAGCACAGGGCTACCCAGCATTTCCGCCCCGCGCTGATAACGTTCGTTCGACAACGCCCGTAGCGCAATATCGGCTTGGTTCTGAGCAGTTTCCACTTGGCGCTTTGCCGCGTCCGTCTGACGTTCAGCCACTAACGCGCGCCACCAAGCGAATACGAACGCAAGAACTCCACCGATTACTAATCCAACGTTCCTGATCGTATCTATGGGTGATACTTCAAACGGCGTATCGGGATGGATCTCATCTTTGTAACTCCAAGCGAGACCGACGCCTATGACCAGCAGGAAGAAAAATCCGGTCGTGAACCAAAAACCGGTGGACTTGAAGATCTCCAATTTCCGAGACTTCGCCATGATTAGGCTGCTATCCCCAGTTCCCGCAATCTGGCCACCAAGTATTCCTGCGGCCGGTCGCCCTTGACGCTGTTGCAGTGTCCGCATAGCAACTGGAGGTTTTCGATGTGGTCGGTGCCGCCGCGGCTCTCCGGAATAATGTGGTCGATGGTGAAATTGCGAAAGGGGAACTCGCTGCGGCATCCGTTGCACCGGCCCTCCTGCTGGCCGAACAGCACGTGCTTGTTCTGGCGGTACGGCACCGGCGCGTCGATGTCAGTGCGCCTGGGGATGTCGGTGCGGGCGGTAACGAGCCGGTTGTGGAACAGATCACCCATGGACTGCTGCAGGCGCATGTTGACCAGCTCGACGGCCTTGGGCGAAATGTCGATGCCGATCCAGCGCCGGCCCAGGTTCTCAGCAGCAACGCAGGCGGTGGCACATCCGCAGAACGGGTCCAGCACAACGTCGCCCTCGTTGGACGACGCCTTGATGATGCGCTCGAGGAGGGCCAATGGCTTCTGCGTTGGGTAGCCGACGCGTTCTTTGGACTGAGCTTCGAGGCGATTGATGTCTGCGAATATATCCTCGACCGCCGTGCCTTTTGTGGATGCGAGATAGCGCTTGAGGCGCGGAACTCCCTTTCCCCGTTCTGGCCAATAGATGAGACCTGCGGCGTTCAGTGCATCAAGACGGCTGTGCACGCCTGGGTAATCGTCTGGCCAACCAGGGATGAGGTCCTGTTCGATTATGTAGTCGTTCATTCCCCCCTGGGTCGGCGTCCGCCAGTGGTTACCGACATTGCTCGGATCGTTACCGCGCCAAGGTTCGCCCGATTAACCGGAGCGGAGGCCGCTGGCTGTCAACTGATCAGGTTGCCAGGGACCCCGTTCGTCTCGATGACGGTACGCACGGTTCACGTATTCCTCGGAGTGGGGCAACCATTGGGTGTTCCAAGTGAAATTGTCAGTTTTGCAATAGAACAGGATCGTATCGTGAACGCGGCCGAATCCTTTGGCATCTGACCTGCCCGCTGTGCGTTTCCAAACTATCTCATTTCGGAAACTGGCCTGCCCGTAGATACTATCCATGAGCAACTTCAGGTAATGGCCGGCTGTAGGATCGCAGTGCAGGTAGACGCTACCGGTGTCCTTGAGCACTCGCCGCATTTCGAGCAGGCGTACCGCCATCATGCACAGGTAGGACTGCATACCTTTCCCGTGGGTGAGCCCCGCCGTTTGCAAGACCTGATACATCGCGGGCTGTTCGTCGGCGATCAGCCCCATCCAGGCCACGTCCAGGTCTGAGAGCGTCCAAGTGTCTTTGAACGCGGCGCCTGCCGCAGCGCTGCCGACCGGAGCGGCGTAGTTGCGGTTGGAGTTGAACGGCGGGTCCAGGTAGATGAGGTCAACGGACGCGGAGTTGAGGCCGCGCAGGATATCAAGGTTGTCCCCGGTCCAGATGGTTCGGTCGGCGAAGTTGGTCATGGCACTGATCCCGTGGGAAGTATCCCACAAGGTCAAGCGCCACAACAACACCGGGAAGCTGAGCCAGGGGGTGCCGTTCCCCCTCACGGGATGACCCTGCGTTACGGCAGAGGGTGGGTGAGCCCGCCTACTCCTCCTCGCGTCCCCTCCGCAATCCCCGCCGGTACGCAATGGCAGTCGCCAAAGGCAACGCTCCCAGCACCAGCAGCCGAATGATGACGCTACATCCCCACAAGAAGTCCCAAGTGCCGCGGAACAGGTCGGGCAACCCGGGCGCACTCGCTCCCGGGACGAAATCCGGGAACACGAACGCATAGGCGGCATGAACGGGCAAAGCTGCCTGACCGAGGCCGCTACTGTTCCCACCAGTCCGGGCCTCGTGGCCGAGGAAAACGAGCAGGACGAGCAACAGCAGGAACAGGAGCGCCAGCAGAATTAGGCCAAGCCTGACGAGCGTGCGACGGTCAGGTCTTGGTCGAGGGCGTCGATCCGGCCCCAAACTCCACGACAAGTAGTAATTTCTGGCCATTGCTGTCGCTCCAACCTCAACCGATTCTTCGCTTACTGCTGCCCCAAGCGATGGCGTATCCGTAACTCTGGCTGGGGAGCGTTCGCTATTCGATGGTTTTTATGGTCTCGCAGGTGGTGATCCAACCATCCAGGGTTTCCTCAGCTTGTATTAACCGCTCGGAACGTTCGGCATCAGTTATTTCAATCGGCGGATCGACAAAATCTTGCATGACATTCACAAGGTAGTCTCTCCCGTCCCACATCCACCTAGGATTTCCGGTTGTGCTTTTCAAACGTTCGTGGAAGCCGGGATTCCCTTCGAGGCAATCCCACAACTGATTGGATTTGCTCGTGATGCGGCCCTCCGAACTGCACGCCAGAAGTACAACGAGCAGAGCCACGCCGAAAAATAAACTCGCCAATTTCATGACTGCCCCCCAGCCCACCCGGTGTAGCAACTCTCCGGGAACCGCTCCTCAAGTTGTGCGCGAACGTCATCGGAGAGGGAGAACGTGTAAGTTTCCGCCATCGTGATCGTGAAACTGTCCACATCCGATTCGATCATGTGCTGGAAAATCTCAAACTCCAGAGGGCGCGTGGCTCTGCGTTGGAGGCCACCCCGATAACCAGGATATGGCTTTGTTTCCCACACACTCTCGGTGCTCCAATCACCGATCTGGACGCGCCAATTAGCATCGAGCGCGCTCGCCCGATCACTTCCCGCGTATATCACCAGCGTTGGGCGTGATAACCCCACCACACAACTGATTTCCATGTAAGGCGCGTCTTTTTGGGATGTACCATGGAACGTAATCCATCCCGGGCCGGTATCCTCAATCAGTGAAGATGCGGTACGTCCCGGGTTGGTATCCTCAATCGGTGAGGATGCGACGCAACCGATAGATGCAGCCAGTAAGACGGCAACCAGGGCGAATGTGGGCGCAAGGGCACGACGGGTGAAGACGGATCTCATGGAGTTCATGGTCTAGCCTCCGTGGTCTGGTGAGCACCCACTCTTTTTTCCAGGGGGCAGTCCGGTGGTGTCATCTGTCAATTAGTAGATCCATTTCTGATTCCAATCGCGTGAATTTCGCGCCGTAACCAGATTTAGTTAGCGGCCTGTGATATGTCGTCTGCAGCGGCGGGTCCTCTGTACAGGCATTTGAAATGCTTGCCCCAAGCGCCTTTGAGCATGGCGTCGATCCGTTCCCTGATTTTGCCCCGGTGGCATTCCTGGGACATGATGATGAAAACGAGACAGTGACCCGCTTTCGTGAAATGCAGAACGTCGATGGCGGCGTCGGGTACGGCTTCGCTTACCATGTCAATGGCGCGACGGACCATGCCGCTCACATTGTTCGTCTGGTGATAAATGACGAGGCTGTGTCCCCGCTGCCAGAACGCCTTGATCTCGTCCATGTGGACGTACATGGGACCGCTCTTGCTAATCCTGGATTTGTCCCCAGTGATCTTGTGGTCGGGGTCCAGGAAAACGATGTCGGCATCCTGGGCGCGTTCGATGGCACCGTCTAACCACTGGTCGGCTTTCGCCAGACGGGCATCGCGTTGGTTTGGCTTATCGTTTGGGGTGCCCCAAATCGGAGTGATTTCGCGGTAATACCTGCATCCGGCGCGGAGGAAGTCCAACTTCTCGACGTTGGCGACCGTGCGACGGTCGTTGTGCACTAGCCCCTTCAAGGCATCCCACAACGCAGGATCGCAACGTTGGTATTGCTTGGATTGATTTCCGAACAAATATTTTATGTTGTCGCCGCCCGTCCTTACCGAGCCAAGTCGGTAATACCACGCCACACCCAGCTTTAGATCCGGGTCGTGTTCGTCGTCGTCGCCTTCCCTGGTGATCCCGCACAGCCGGCGCAGTAGGCCGTACTTGCCGAAATCGTTCACATCGGCCACAAATTGATCGCGCATGATGGTTGCCTCCGTATGTCCGGGGCAACCGGACACGAAAAAACGGTTGCCCTGTGGTTCTTACTGTCCGCATTCGGCAGACAGATCGGCTTTCGGTGCGAGATTCGCACCCATGCCGGTTTGAACCAAGGGGCAACCGCAGATATAATCTCGTGCGGCCTGTTTCGGGCCTATGGGCGTCCCGGCATGGATGCCCAAGCAGACGGCCCCTTCTCGTGCGAGGAGAAGGGGCCGTCAATGTTCAAATATGGATTGCCATTGTCTCCCCAGGGAGACCGTCAACACCAAGCAGCGCGGCGATCGGGCGCATCGTGGAACCCCCCTTGCGGCCATGAGGATGGCGTCATGCTACTGCCGCCGGGTTCCCGATGTGAGGTTCGCAAGGGAGGCATAAAGCCATCCCAAGCGGATACCTCAAAAAACGTCGGGTGGAACGAATGCTCCGAAACCCTCGGCAGTAGCGGGGATTTTGTAACACGCGGATTTACCGGTGTCAAATATTCGGGATCATGATAAAGATTAGGGCCGATCCTCGCGAGGATCGGCCCTATTAGGACGCCGGTGGTTGTGGTTATCGGATTAGTGGTTCCAGCTTGTCCAACAGCCGCTCCACGTCGTCCAGCCCTTCGGCGACGTTCGCCGCGCTGCGCCAATCTTCGTAGAAGTTGGCATGCAGGGCGCTGGCCACGTCAAAAAGGGCGCGGATTTCCCGGTCCCTGGTTTCGGCGCGAAGGTCGTCAACCACGTCGAACAGTTGCGAATGACCGCGATGTCGCCAGCCCCGCTGCTCGGCGATAGCCTTCACCATTTGAGCGGCGGCACCCCACCCTTTTTCTGAGGCTTGGCGCACGTCGCCGGCGGCGAGTTCGGTTCGGGCCTGTGCCAGCAGGTGACGGCTTGCCATTTGGTATGTGGTTACCAATTTAGTGCCTCCGGGTGTGCGGATTTGAGTAGGGAAACCGCACCCCAATGGTACAACAATGCACAACGGGTGCGCTAGCCACCCCACCCACCCCACCCGCACATCACCATCGACCAGACAAAGTTCGGCCCCGCCTGGCCACACACGGCGGGGCCATCAAAAATCCCTTGCTATCGCAGGGGGCGGCATCATATCACAGGATGCTTACATATGGCGCAATCGGGAATCGCTAGATTTCGCCGGTTTTATTGTCCGGTGAAACGATCGCGTCCGCGACCTGCCAAAGCACCGTCTCGGCGCGCTCAGCGTTATCCAATGCCCCCACGATGAAGGTCTGATCGCCCGCAATATGCACGCCGATTTTGTAACCCAGCTGCCTCAATTGAGAGCCCACCCACTCCGTTATGTACACCCCGACCCAGGCATATCGAGCCGTGCTATACTCCGGCACCATTTAGATTTTCAGGGCAAGGCGGACAATATGGCTGGCTCAAAGAGAACGTATGCAGGCATAGCGATTATCGTGGTCGCGTTGCTGACAATCGCCGCGTTCGCCTTGGTCGCAATGGTTGGCCTCGGTGGCTCGCCAGCGCAAGCCCACGAGGACGGTACCCTCCACTACCATCCCACGCCTACACCGCCACTGGTGGGATTGGACGAGCAAGTGGTCTTACATCCCTCCGCGTACTATCACGAGGACGACCACATCCTCAAGATAACTACGGTGATCGAGGGCGCGCCGTTGCCCGAGGAATGGCAATACGCGGAATCGTATGTGGAAGTCTCCATCCAAGACAGCGGGTGGTCAGTCTTGGGGACGTGCGATACCTATAATTCAACCAGTAAATCCCACTATGAGGACGATGTAGCCGTTTGCGATATGACGTTGCCGGATTATTTTGCCCTCGATAATCGAACGGAGCCATTGGTAACGCGGATCCAAGTCAATGTGACTTTTTGGTCGATTGGTCGATCCCAGCATTTAAGCCCGAGTTCAACCTTCTACATCGACCTGTATAACCGGGCCAATTGGAAATGAGGCAACTGTGATGGGGCGGACGCGCTCGCCCGGACAGTAGGGTATGCGGTTGTCCCACTGGAACTCCTCAGCGGGAATTGCCGTGCGCCCGGACCAAGGTTCAGATTGGTCGGAGAGTGAGAGCGGATACGTCCGTTGCCAATTGTTCCATCACCGCCTGAACCGTGAGTTCAGTGGGCCACGTGAACGGTTCAGGTGAAAGTGTGCCAATCACGAAGTCACTGTTGCCGTCAACATGATAGCCCAACTGCCGTGCCCGTTCCCGGGCTTGTGGTGCGAATACGCCTGCGCTGTCTCCCACCAGTAGGAACCCCGCCGGACGACGAACCCGCAGGAACCGGGCAAGCCCCAAAGTGCGTCCTGATCCATCGCCCGGCAACGAGGGCAAAGTGGGCGCGGATGGCGGACATGCGACGCCGCTAGGTATATCCCCATGACGCAGTAGTGGAGGACCGGAAAGTGCCTAAAATAAGTGAAGCCGCGTTACGTGAAGTACGAACTGCGCTTGAACAATATTTGGCCGAATTGCGAGAGTCTCCGCTCACTGCGGGAACGGTTGGAACTCATTCCAGCGGGGCCAATATGTTCGTCAATTGGCTGGCGGACAACTACACGCCGGGTGACGGCCTTCGCAGGCGACGACGCTAACTAGTGGGGTGATCAAATGCTAAATGCTCATCAGATCGCAACAATGAACGACGCCCAGATGGACGAATTTCTCAAAACGCTACTCGTTCGATACTTGAAAAAGAAGCATGGTATGACCAGCCTTGAACTTCTCAATGACCTTCTGAATTTCGCATTGGATGAGGGGATAATCGAGAACCAAGACAATGATCACCAAAATCTTGTCTTGAACTGTGTTTACCCAGCGCTGACGAAAACTTCAACATAACATGGGCGGGTTGTGTTCAATCCCAGGGTATTCGACTAGCGGCAAAGCCAAAGGGATCACACGGATAGCGCGACACTATGATGAGCTAGAGCGAGGCTCCAGCCCGTGTCCTTGCCGATAACGCGAATGATCCAATGCGAACGGTGTGGTTCAACTGAATAGCATGCTCGTAGGCGACAGCGGCTCCAATCTTTCGTGGAATACCTCTAGCGGGAAATGACTTGGCAACTCCGTCGCTACAAGGCTGATAGTTTCTAATCCCCTTAGGTTCTCCCGTCTTGACCCGACTTCATTTATCCCAAGTATTATGTCGCCTATCGCCTCGCCGGGCGAACCGGCTATTACGTAAAACGTCCTTGGTCTACTCCCTGAAGCCGCGTCAACCCGATAAAGCGACAATTTCGGCTTTCCTTCCTCTTCGCTCATGACTTGGATTGCGATGTCGTGTTGGGATGGCTTGAAACCGGTCGCGGTGTCTGCCGGTAAATTGACGCCTCTGATATCGCCCCACGGTGCACTACCGATGACCCGTCCGGTATGCCCGCCGATGTGGATAATTTCGCCAACCTTGGGTTTATTTGCCACGTCGGATCTGGCGATCACGATGTTGCCGCTGCCATTCCGGTGAATGTGGTCTTGAGCCATGCTAATCTCCGTTTATTTGAGTCAGACTAGGCCAGAAGCCTTGAATTCTTGAAACAACCGCATCGACCACTGGCCTTCCAATTGAATGTAAGCCAAGCCCTGGAGGTTGCTAGGTATTTCGACTTGGTCCTCCCGCAGGATCGCCAAACGTCCCGGCCAATTCAGGTTGGCGACCAACGTCTCGGCGATGGCGTTCTGCCGTGCCCGTTGCTTCCCTTCGATGGTTGTCTCGTCGTGCGTCAGGACGGCAACGTAGAAATCCGAGGCAGACATATTGTCTCGGAGTTTATCGGGTAAGGTCCTGCCCTGATTGGATTGCTCCATCATCCTGACAGGGTCGAGACCGAAATTGCGGCATGCGTCCTCGACCTGGTCCACGTAACCGTTAGGGTCTGTGCCATGAATAATGAACGCCTTCGCCGCGGCATTCGGAACAGGTTGTTGCTGGGGTGGGTCGCCCCCAAGCAAATGCCGGTAGGCGTCAAGGTATTCCTCGCCGTCATTGGTAATCTCGTATGCGTAAATGCCCTCGGGTGACCAACGGCTCGCTGGATCGCCACCCATAAACGAACGGCTAGCGATATGGCCGGCATGGAACAAGACGACGATATCTTGATGTTCCTGCCCACCAAACCCAGCAAAGTCGAATCTTGAATGTCCGTCCGCTTCTTCCTGTATGGCTTCGGGGTCCCCGCGCTTTAATCTCGCAAGTCTATCCAACAATCCAAGCAGACGCCGTTGCTGGCTTGGGCTAAGGGTCATTTGTCGGCTCCTCTGCTGCAATTCTTTTTTGCCACGTCAATATTAAGTCAATATGGATCGTTGTGCGATGTTCTATGGTTATCATTGATGTCGTCGCGGCGGCGGGGACGACCCCGCGCGATTTTCGTGTGCTCATTATAGCCGTGCGGTGGCAGACTCGCCATTTCAGCCCGACCCCAGATCAAACAGCCGCGTCTTATCTTTCTGCAAGTTGGAGTGCGAAAGCGTGTAAGCAGCATCGATCCACCATAGCGTCGGGTCATATACGGGTCATAGCGGGACGATTGGATTGGGTCGAGGATCCGCTCCGAGCAATTCTCAATTGGTGGCTGCAAAACGATTCCAGATAGAACGTGCCCACGTCGAGTTTGCCCATCGGCTCCACCGTGTAACCCAGACGGTTCAATTGGCATACCTGCTCGGCGAAGGCTCGGGCCGGAGCGTGAAGCTCCGGCCCTTTGAGGCCGGTCGATGTTGCCGGCTGGTTATCCCAACGACGCGTCCAGCATCGCGCGAATTCTGCCGTCTGAGTCCGGATGTCCAAGCATCCCAACTATTACATGGTCATTACCATAAACTCGATAACCCAAGCCGTGTGTTCTGCCCCGCACCGTGTGTAGGAACTCGTCCGCTTGGGGCAATTCCTGGCGCACCGACGGCAATAGGAACATCTCAGGGCGTCTCACCCGCAAGAACCTGAGGGCAAACGAAAGGGCATCAGTTTCCTGGCCATCCGGTAAGTTGACGCAGAGCACGTCAAATGGCGGGATCAAATCGTGGCTCGCGATATCGGCTCCAATCAGCGATTGGGTGTCCGCTGTTTGATGGCGATACACGACCGACAGCTTAGCGTCCGCCCGGTCGAAGTCGCCCAAATCCGCGTATAGCAGCGCCACGCGCGGAATGCCGTCCGGCGCAGGGCCAGTAGTAGGGCGCACCAGCGCACGGAGCGTGTCTCTGATGGCATCCCAAACGTTCTCATCCATATCCTCTGTCTCCTCTCGGCAGGCCGTCTCGCTCACCTGCCATGCCCCCCAATCGTCAAATTCCCTGAGTTGCGCTGTCAATAATCCCAGCGGCCTCATACGGAGTGATGCGCTTAAAATTTGATGACCTGATGTCGAATTTCGTCTTATGATAGCGAAGGCCCCAACTATTTGCGTTGGGGCCTTCGCCGTGTGATTCCCATCATTCGATGGGGAGTCCGACTCTGGATGAACGTTTTTGGGAATGAGTCGGGTTTGACAGCGGTCTGGAGTCGTCGTTTAGGGTTGGTGGTGTGGGTGGGTTGGTCAGCGGCCGCCGTGAGAAGCCCGTCGCCCGGGTTCGAGCCCCGGCACCTACACCACCAGAGGAGGTGTCACCATGACTTGATGACAAAGAGCGGGGCCAGATGACGTGCTTTGCCGGCGCTAATCCGGCCCCTACCAACAGTGGGGGTATTTGGAAGCAGGGAGTGTTGATGGCACCGTCTGCCCGGGTTCGATTCCCGGTACCTCCACCAAATGCGGGAGTACAGTCCATTTGGGCGCGGGGTACCAATCCCGCCTGCGCTGCCGCACCACCATCGTACCACGGCCTGGGCCGCCGAATAATGGATGGAATCAGTGGTTCCCACTCACAAAAACGGATACTTGACAGCCGACTACGCCATTGCTCTCTTGGAAAAAAAGAGGGGATCCGGCGGGTCGGAAGATGACCAATAAAGGAGAATAGTCATCATGACCAGGGGCAGAGCGTCAATCACACCAGACGGCGAAATTTATTTCGAGGGCGAAGAACGCCCAAACACCCTACCGGATCGCGCGGGCACGCCACCGCCGCGTCGTGGGCAGACCAAGAAAGAAAAGCAGGACATCATTGGCTTTTTCCAATTCGAGAAGCGGATATCCAACGAGGCCGCCGCGATTGCCTTTGTGGAGGAAGCCATTTGGGGCGACGACGGGCCATGGTGTCCTCGTTGCGGTGGCGACAACGTGCGCCGCGTTCCCAGTGGCAAACCATCGAGCCATCATTGCCGCGACTGCAACCGGTTCTTCTCGGTCCGCGTCGGTACGACCATGGAGAGCACCAACCTGCCGCTGCGCAAGTGGTTGCTGGCGATCCATCTGATGCTCACCGCTCGCAAGGGGATGAGCAGCATCCAACTGTCGAAGCACCTGGAGATTATGCAATCTACGGCGTGGTTCCTGGAACAGCGCATCCGCGAGGCGATGGAACAGGGCGATCCCGTGTTTACAGGTATCGTGCAGGTGGACGAAACGTTCGTGGGTGGCAAAGAGAAGAACAAGCATGCCAACAAGAAACTGCATGGTCACTGGACGGACGGCAAGACGGCGGTGTTCGGCATCCGCGAAGATGCTCCAGCCGGATTTGTCATCGCATTCCCAATCAGTGACACCAACCGGCGCACTCTCCTCGATGCCGTGGCCGACCACGTGGAAGAAGGGTCGATGGTTTTCACGGACGGCTATCCGGGTTACAACGGATTAAGCGATATGGGCTACGAACATGGGAAGGTGAACCATAGTATCGGTCAGTACGTAAATGGCTATATCAGCACTAATGGGATTGAAAGCTTTTGGGCACTCGTCAAACGCGGCTACATCGGTATTTTCCACTTCATGTCGCCAAAACATCTGCACCGCTATATGGATGAGTTCACGTATCGGCACAACGTCGGACCCGGCAATGGGTTCCGTACCATAGCCGCGGTTCTGGTACGAATGGTAGGACGGCGGATCACTTACGAGGAGTTGATCGCGACGCCGGAACGCGAGGACGTGCAGCAGTAGAAATTGTTCGGCCCGCTCGTTGATTGCGAGCGGGCCGAAAGTTCAGGCCCCTTCGACATCGCGTGGGGCCATTTACGAGTGTGGAACTGCTATGGGATTAATTCCCACGCACGATCCCACGGGTCTACCATAGTATTTTAATCCGAGGCGGAACAATGCTCTGGAGTCCCAATATGAACCAGACTAGTCCAAAAGAAGTAGCGAACGCCATCATCACAAACATCAGTGACATGGAACAGAGACGCGCCCGCAATGCCGACTTCGCCCACGACGTGGAGCCGCTCATAATTGCTGGGTGGGAGGTCGCCAGTGGGCTTGCCTCCAAGCGAGTGACCCCTGATGTCCCCGTTTATGTGATGAGACACGAACAAGGCGGATATAAGCTTTGGGGAAATTGGACAATGCCACCGTCCAATTCGGTCAAATTGGACACCGTGCCGGAAATACTGGCGTTCATGGCGGAAGTCGAGGCGGAACTGGCATCAGTTGGCGTCTAGCTCAGCTTCGATTTCATTGGCCGTCTCGACCAACAAAGTGGCGACGCCGCCATCTGCTCCTCGGCTCCGCATTTCTCCGCCCAATTGTCGTAGGACATTTGCGACTTTGCGCATCGATGTTTCCAAACGTTCTATACGTTGAACTTGGGCGGCGGCGCTTGCCATGACAAATCTCTCTTGCACATTGATCCAGTTACCGGATCTTATCGGCCATAAGGCAACGTACGGAGAAATCCAACGGTTCAATCCCGTCCACAACCTTCGATAAGATTGGCGCATTGTCCCACGACGCACCTGGTTTGTCGAATTGGCAATCCTCTCGTCACAATCCAACTGAGAAGCAAACGCACCGGCGTGTTTTCACCCAGGCTAAGCGCATTTGTCCGTGGTTCGACGACGCTAATGGCCGCTCCTCTGTTGGAGATTACGGTCCGGGTGGGCGTTCATAACGGCCTGGATAGGCCCCCGCCCAACCGCTCCAGTTGGGTCCGATCTTCCTCTGACAACCGTACCGCAAATTTCTCCTGAGCCATGAATGCCGCACCTCCCGCACCGCTGTTTGCCACTCACGATAGCGACCATGGCCGGTTTCTTCTTAGATATGACGATGCCAGGTTGACTGAATACTAGTGTCGGTATTCCAGTAGCTGTCTCTCGACACGATCGGGCCCGTATTCACTAGGTCGCCGGTCAGCCCGCCAACGCCGCCCCTTCCTGAGGAATTGCCGCGCCTGTTCCGCAAGTTCTCCCGCACGGCGGACGGCGACACGGCTGGCGACACCGGTCTGGGGCTCGCCATCTGCAAGGGCATCGTGGAGGCCCACGGGGGCCGCATCCGGGCCGAGAGCGATGGGCCAGGCTTGGGCGCGCGGTTCACCTTCACCCTGCCGGAGGTGCCGGACGCCGAACCCGCGCGTCGTCCTGCCCGTTCCCGGGGCGACGCGCCGTCTGCGGGAACGGTACTGGTGGTGGACGACGACCCCCTGACGCCGCGGTCGGTGCGGGACGCCCTCTCCGCCGCCGGCTTCCGGCCGGTGGCGACCGCCGACCCGGATGAGGCCCTGCTCCTGATGGCGGAACACCGCCCGTGCCTGGCCCTGCTGGACCTGATGCTGCCGGAGCGCGACGGCGTGGAGCTGATGGGGGACCTGCTGGCCGTATCCCGGATCCCGGTGATCTTCCTGTCGGCGTACGGTCGGGACGAGGTGGTCGCCCGGGTGCTGGAGCAGGGGGCCACCGACTACATCGTCAAGCCCTTCTCGCCCACGGAGCTGGTGGCCCGGGTGCGGGCGGCCCTGCGCCGGTCCGGGGAACCCGAGCGTCCCGAACCGGCGGAGCCCTTCGTGCTGGGCGACCTCACCATCGACTACGAAAGACGCCGGGTGATGCTTTCAGGGAACCCGGTGGAGTTGACGCCCACCGAGTACGACCTCCTGGCGGTACTGGCGACGGAGGCCGGGCGGGTGGTGACCCACGACCGGCTGCTGAGGCGGGTGTGGAGTCCGGGAAAGCCCGGCAACCTGCGGGTGCTGCGCACCCACCTGATGCGGCTGCGCCACAAGCTGGGCGAGGACGGCGAGAACCCCAGGTACGTCTTGGCCGAGCCCCGGGTGGGATACTGGATGCCCGAGGGCGACGCGGGAGAAGGCGGATAGGCGGTCCGGCTCGGCAACGAGGGCTCCTGCTCCACATGACAGCGGGACAATCGAAACTTTCGGATGGCCGGGTCCGGCCGGCGGCGAAAATGACTAGACACGCCAACGGCGCGGCCAGAGGCGGCAAATGGCCCAGGCGCTGGCCGCACTGGGAAAGGGCAGCAGGACGTACCCGAGGAGGTCTGCGAAACTCTCTGGGAGCCGGAACGAAAGGCAAACCCAGGCGATGGCAACCGCTACTCCCAGGATGCGGTCACCCACCCCCGCGGCAAGTCCCTTCTGCCAGGTGATGCCGGCCATTTTCCATCCGCAAAGCCAGGCCGTGAGCAGCGCGGGCACGAGCGTGAGCGCTAGCAGAATGGGCCAGTAGTGGAAGATTACGAAGAAAAGGGAATCCAACATAGGGACCTCTACGTTACCAGCGTACGTTCGCGCCGGGTTTCAAAGGCGCTGTCTGCGACACTTCTGTTGCCCACGCACGACCGCATGATGAACTTCAGTGTCGTAGCCGGCAGGGGTTCGGCGTCAGGGCGCATATCAGCCAGCCCTGCGGCAAGCCCCTTCCGCCAAGTCATGACCGCCATTCTCCAGCCGCAGGCCAGGCCGACGACGATGGCTGGGACGAAGGTGAGCAGCAACCGCAGCCACTACGGGAAGATGAGCAGGGAAAAGTAGGTTCTCATCCGATTGACTGCTTCCGTGACACCGAGTTCGTCGGCCGTGCCGCGGGAGCAAGCGGTATCACATGCGCCAGTCGTTGGCCGGCAGGGTCCGAATGTCCATGCTCGTTTTCTGTACATCGGGGCGGAACTGGTGAGTCAATTGCCCGGCCGCCGTGGAAATGGCCTAATTGCAGGCGGAAACGCCCCCAGGCGCGTTTTCGCGGCCTTGGTGTCATTCACGGGTTTAAACTGAGCCAAAAATCACGGGTTGGAATTGAGCCACCTCGATAGCGAAGGCATCATCGCCAGACCTTTGGCGGAGGTGCCGGGAAGATTGCTAAGAGGTGGAGAAGTGAAACAGATTTACGAGATGAAAGGCGCCGGTCATTCGGCGCGGGAGATTGCCCGTGAGCTGGGTCTGGCGCGGAACACGGTACTGCGGTATCTGAAGTCCCCGGAGGCGATGAATCCCAAAGCGAGATCTCGGCGAGGGTCGAAACTGGATCCTTACGCCGAGCATATCGACCGGCGGATGGGGGAGGGGCTGGAAAACTGCGTAGTGTTGCTCCGGGAGTTGCGGGAGTTGGGGTACGACGGCAGTTACACGATCTTGTCGGAATACGTGAGGCCGCGTCGCCGGCGGCGTCAGCCCGAGGCGACGATGCGGTTTGAGACGGGGCCGGGCGAGCAGGCGCAGGTGGACTGGGGGAGCTTGTCGTACCGCAGCGAGGACGGCAAGCGGCGTAGCGTGTGGGTGTTTGTGATGACCATGGGTTACTCCCGAGCCTGCTACGTGGAGCTGGTGCGCCGAGCGGACACCGCCGCCTTCATCCAGTGCCACGTCAACGCCTTCGAGTACCTGGGCGGCGTGCCCAGGCGGTGTCTTTACGACAATGCCAAGGTGGTCACCCTGGGCAAGGACGAGGCGAAGCGTCCCATCTGGAACCAACGGATGCTGGACTTTGCCCTGCGGGTGGGCTTCGAGGCTCGGCTGTGCCGGGAATACCGACCGCAGACCAAGGGCAAGGTGGAGAGCGGGGTGAAGTACGTGCGGTACAACATGTGGCCCAGCATCCGCTTCACCGACGATGCGGACCTGAACGGCCAGGCGCTGGAGTGGTGCGACGTGGTGGCCAACGCCCGGGTCCACGGGACAACCAACCGGGTGCCCTGGGAGGCGCTGGCCGAGGAGCGGCCCCACTTGGGCCGGTTGCCGGATCGGGCCACGCTGGGGCCATACCTGCGGCAGGACCGCAAGGTGTCACGGGACGGCTTCGTCAGCTGGGAAGGCTCCCTGTACGGCGTCCACTGGAAGTGGGTGGAAACCACGGTGCAGGTGGGCGAGCGTCAGGGGACGGTGGAAGTCTGGGCCGGCGATGAGCGGATCGCGGTGCACCCCAGAGCGCAAAAGCCCAAGCAGCGTTTCATCCTGCCGGGCCAGTGGTCGGGCTTGCCCAGGGGTGACAACCGGCCTCGGAAGGAAGCGGTCGCGGTGCAGATCCCCGCGGGCGAGGTGGAACGGCGCTCGTTGGACGTGTACGAGCTGGTAGCGGGAGGTGTGGCATGATCGCCCTGGAACAGGCCCGCCAACACCTGGAAACCCTGGGCCTCAAGCAGGCGGTCGAGGTCCTGGACAACACCCTGGACGCCGCCGCCAACAAACAGCTGCCCTATCCCGAGATGCTGGCCGAACTGCTGGGCGCCGAAGTGGTCGCCCGCCGGGAACGCTACCTCACCACCAAGACCCGGATGGCCCATCTGCCCTTCCAGCGCACCCTGGAGCAATTCGACTTCGGCTTCCAGCCCTCCATCGACGAACGGCTGGTCAAGGAACTGGCGAATTTAGCCTTCGTCGCCGAGGCCACTAATGTCATTCTGCTGGGACCGCCCGGCGTGGGCAAGACCCACCTGGCCATCGCTCTGGCTCTCAGAGCCATCGAAAACGGCCAGGGCGCCTACTTCGTCCGCGCCTACGACCTGATGGAGGATCTGCGCAAAGCCCGCGTCGAGCACAACCTTGACCGGCGGATGAAAGTCTACCTGGCCCCCAAGGTCCTCGTCGTGGACGAATTCGGCATCTGGCCCTACGACCGGGAATCGGCCACCGCCTTCTTCACCCTGGTGTCAGCTCGGTACGAACGCGGCAGCATCATCCTGACTTCCAACAAGGGCTTCGGGGAGTGGGGCGAGCTGCTGGGCGACAGCGTGATCGCCTCGGCGGTGCTGGACCGGCTGCTGCACCACAGCCACGTGCTGAACATCCGCGGCGAGAGCTACCGGCTCCGGGAGAAACGCCAGGCCGGGCTATTCCCGTCGCACCAACAACTCAACGCGTCGCAGGAGGAGGCTGGCGACAACTATGCCGACTGACCAAATCGCTGAACAATAACCAAGTGGCTCAATTTTAAACCGTAAAAACGGCTCATTTCCAACCCGTCATTGACATTGGGGCCAATGTCTCTTCGGGAGTGGAAAAGGCGCCACAGAACGCCATTCGGGCAAAAGCGATGGGTTCGTAACGAAACAGGCCGCCCCGTAGTCGGGGCGGCCTGCTCTTCTCCTGATTTCTGGATCGCCTGCCCGAGCCGCCTACTCGAACAATCCTATTGTTCAGAGGCGGTCAGTTCTCGTCGCGGTCCGCACTGGAGGCAGCTGATGAACATGCCGCATGTGTCCAGTCACAACCGCAGGTTGCTGTGGCATTTCGCGCCAGCCTTGAACTTCAGCTTCATGTTCACCTCCTTCCGAATATGGCGGTGATAATACGCCGCAGGACACCGGGTTGACGGCGGATATTGTGGTCGTATCCACACGTGTAGCGGCTGCAGCGGTGATGCTGCGTAGTGTGCAACATGGTGCATCCTCCCGGTTCAGACTGTCCTGATTCTGAAATTGAACGCCTTTTATTCGAGTGATAGCCTCCTTGCTCTGTTTGACGGGAGTTTCCAATTGGTTAGCTGGTTCGATGCGTCGCCTGTATTGACTGGTCAGTTGTTGATAATATGTATCATGCCAACTGATATTGAATATGTCAATATGCTTTACGTTCAACCTGACAGCATCGGCGGACAATGACCATCCGCTCGGGTCAGATCTGAGTTGCTATTGACACCATCTCCTGCGACGGCGGATGCGACGGCGCCCAGGGTGCCGTCCCGAACGCCCGGCAGACGGGCGCTGGTGGGGGCATTTTCCCCGGTGCCGATGGATGATGATGCTTGCCCGATTGACAGGAAAACGGGCGTTCAGCGCCATTGTCGTCACTTTGCGTCTGAGAGGCGCGGTTGCGGCGGCGGCTGTTTGCCTTTCGATTTTGGTGATTGCCTGTGCTTCCGGCGCGACGCCGCCGGAAGCGTGCGCGGACGGGAACCGGGAACTGAGGCTCGGCTTCTACGCGCACTTCGCTCCGGTCAGCCACAGCGCGGACGGTGAGCCGGGTTCTCCAGGCTTCGATGTTCACCTCGGGTACGAAGCTGACCTGCTGACCGCGCTGGAAGCCATGGACGGCGTGGGGGTGTCCTTCTCGCGGCGGGGCATCGGCATCTGGGACGACATCTGGCTGGCCTCGGCGGGTCCCGAGTTCGAGGTCATCGGCGGCGGAATAACGATCCTGAACTCCCGTACCCGCGACGCCCAGGGTAGGGAAGCGGTGGTCTTCACGTCGGGGCACATCGCCTTTCGGCAGTCGCTGCTGGTGCGGGCTGGGGAGGAAAGCCGCTTCACAGCCTACGACGACCTGACGTCGGACGTGCGGGTGGGCGCGTTGGCCGGCACCACCGGAGAGGCACGCCTGCTGGAGTTGACGGGCCTCACCGATTCGAACGGCGCGCTTGCCGCTGGTGTGATCATCGACACTCCGCGCGGCGAGGTCGTCGCGGACGGCGCCTCGAACTACCGCATCACCGCCGCCGCTGCGTCGGAGAACCTGGCGGGAAGAAGCCGCATCCGTCCACCTGCCGACAACATGCCCGAGGTCGTGTATCTGGGCGACCGGCTGGGTGAGTCGGCGCTACTAAACCAAAGCCAAGGTGAAACCCGCATAGTGTTGGGGTAGGATAGAGGCGGTTGAGATGGCCGGAAAGGATCAGGAAAGCGGAGTGGGGGTGGTTGGTGAGCCTGCCGGAGATGGGAGCGCTGCTGGGTCGGTGGCGCATGGACGAGGCGGAGGTGCGGCGGCGGATGTACCGAGCGCCGACGCCCCGAGAGCGGGAAAGGTGGCACGCGGTGTGGTTGCTGACGCAGGGCTGGACGGCCGCGGCGGTAGCCCAGGCGTTGGAACGGGATGCCCATACGATTGGCGAATGGGCCCGGGCATTCGCGGAGGGCGGCCCCAAGGCGCTGGTTTTTGAACAGAGTGGTGGTCCCCCCCGCGCTGGACGTGGAGCAGCGGGCCGAGTTGAAGGCGGCGGTGCCGGGGTCTCCATCGCAAGCGGGCATCGATCTGTCCAACTGGAACTGGAAGGTGGTGCGCCGGTTTGTAGAGGAACGGTTCAGGCTGCAGCTGAGCCGGAGCAGTTGTTTGAACTACCTGCACCGGCTGGGGTTTGTGCTGAAGCGTCCCAAGAAACGGTTGGTCAAGGCGGACCCGGTACGGCGGGAAGCCTTTGTGGCGGAGTATGTCGCGCTGACAGAGGCGGCCCGGCGAACTGGGGCCAAGATATTCTTCGCTGACGAGGCCCACTTTCGTGCAGACGCGGACCTGCGTGGCAAGTGGGTGCTGAAGGGAGAACCTGCGTTGGTGGACTCCACCAGCCCGCGACGTGGTGAGAAGGCCAGCTACTACTCGGCGGTGTGCCTGGAGACCGGAGAGGTGGAGGTGATGGAACTGGAGGGCAACAGCAACTCCGCCACCTCAGCCGCCTTCCTGAAACAGTTGCGGGCGCAACACACCGAACCGCTGACCGTGATCTGGGACAATTCACCAGCCCATCGTGGCGACGCCCTGCGAGCCTATCTGGCCACGCCGGACTTGAACCTGCGCCTGGTGAACCTGCCCAACTACAGCCCCGATTTCAACGCTGACGAGGCCATCTGGGGCTGGGTGCGCCAGGAGGCGACTGCCAACCAGTGCCTGGGCACTCGTGCCGCGGTGCGAGAGAAGGTGGGCGATTTTTTCATCAACTTGGCCGGCCGACGGGAGGAAGTCAAACGGCGCTGCCGGACCGCACTGCAAACACGAGCGGAAGCAATGATTGGCCGCGCCCCAGCCGATTTTACCCGCTACCCAAATGTAGATTTCACCTTGGCTTCAGTTTAGGCAACACCGTATTTCGTCAGTTTGGGAATTGATTCCTTGGCTAAATTAAAGTATTCGGCATCCTTCTCCACACCCACGCTCGAATATCCCACCACGTTGCACGCTGCCAAGGTGGACCCTGCTCCCGCGAAGGGATCCAGTACGACGCCTTCACCCGTGGGCAGGACTCCCCTTACCAGCGTTCGCATGTAGGATTGCGGTTTCAGGCTGGGATGGGGTGCAATACGCCGTTCCGCTGCCTGAGTCGGTGCCGATGGCAACACGTCGCCAAAGGGTTTGTCCTGGCTGGGCCTCCTGAATCCTCCCGTGCCCCATTTTCGTAAATTGTCCTGCGCCCTGCCATCCAGCGGCTTCCGGAACAAAAGCCAAGGCTCCCACATCGACCTGGGCAACACGCTGACATCCGGGAA
This sequence comes from SAR202 cluster bacterium bin87, assembly GCA_002238825.1. GTDB lineage: Bacteria > Chloroflexota > Dehalococcoidia > Lucifugimonadales > UBA3495 > Bin87. The sequence continues at coordinate 51,157 of MPNC01000014.1, forward strand.
TTCCCGGTGGGCTCCCTTCGGCCGGTCGCCGCCACGCATCGTCGTGGTCAGGCGAATGATTTCACCACGACGTTCCAAACCGGAAGCGGCCAAGGCTCCGGACACCAGGTAGGACACCAGGGGATTGGAGGCAACGACCACGTTGGCCCCCGGGACGATCACGCGGCGGACCAACTTACCCCACAATTCAAAGAACTCCTTGATACGGACCAACTGTTGGTGGTTCAGGATGGTGAATCGTGGTATCGGGGTCCTCACTACTCCGTCAAAGGAAGGCGGAATTCTCCATACCCCTCCCCTACCGGAGCGGAGCTTGGCTTGCTGGCGGTCACTGTATTCAAACAACCCGTACGGCGGGTCGGTCACAACCGCTTGAAACGAGTTGCCGGGCTGTCGTTCCAACCATGAAAGGCAATCGTCGTGATGTAGAGTGGACAGGAGGTGGAGGAAGGGTTTCTGGCGTTCCTTCACGGAGAAACCGGACGCTTCTACTGCAGACTTGGGGTTGCTTGACCGGTACAATCCCCGTCCTTCCCTGAGAAAAAGCCCCGGCGTGTTGAGGCGAAGATAGGAACGGACCGAAGAAGTGGGGGTCTCCCCGATGTCTTCATTGACCCGGGCGGAAATCTGACCTACGGACAGCGGCCCGACAGCCTCTTCTAGAATACGGATAATGGAGTCCCGCACCTTGCCTGGAGCGTTTTTGGTGCGCTTTTGCATTGTCCGATCGTACGACGTCGGGACGTCATAGGTCAATGCTTGATCAACACGCCATTTCGCAACAACCCTGTGGACGTTCCCTTGAACGTGCAGACGCACCGGCGGTCCCGCCGCTAAACCCGAAGCCACCGATGGCCCTGAGCCGGGGCAGTCAGACTGGAGACGGAAGGTGAGGCGAAGATTCGGTAGGGCGTTGATGCCGTTGGATAAGGGCAGGTGCTGCTTGTTTCAGTGGCGAGAAGGGGTTTTTGAACGTCCACAGCCCCCGGCGATGAGCGAGATCCAGGCGCAGATGGCAGCAGAAGACACGCGGCGTCCAGCCTGACACGGGACAGCCGTGCGTTCAGGAATGCTTCCGGACAATCCGACGCTGTGCGCGGTCAGGAACATAGCTGCAGGGCGCGCAGTTTGGCAAGAGCGTGGCCGAACTGGTTTTGCCAGGACCAGCCCTGTGGCAGATGCAGGGTGAGGGGGCGTGCCTTTCGGGTGATGCGTCCGGCCAGGAAGAAGAAGCGCCGCCGCAGGGTTTTGGTGGTCGCCACCAGCTCGCCCAGACTAATGCGGCGGATCCAGCGGGCGGGGTTGTGGGCGATGACTTGGACCGCCAGCCAGGCACCGTTGGCGGGGAAGCGTCCCGAACGTAGATGGTTCGGCCCCACGCCGTATTTCAGAGCCCGTCCCGCACTTGATCCGGGGTCGCGGATGGCGTTCTCGATCTCGGCGTGGCGGCGATAGTCAGCCTCCAGTTCCCAGGTGTCACCCGCTCGGTCGGTGATGAAGGCGTGATAGCCGTAGTTGGCGAACAGCGCCAGTTGAGAGCCGGGGTGGGCTTGACCCGCCGGACGATGAGGCGCACGGCTGTCGTGTCGGGCTCATACGGGAAGGGCGTGTATTCAGTCTCGGCCACGTCGGCGGCGCCCTCCGTCCAGTACGGGATGGGCGTCCGGTCGGCCTCGGGTATGGTCTCGATGATGTTCCGCAAACTGTGTTGCTGACGGACGGTGATGGAGTAGCGGACCTTCGCCATGCGTCAGTCGGCGACAATGGCATGGTTGTAGAAGCCGCTGTTGGCCCGCACGGTGAGTTGACCCGTGGCGCGGACATGGCGTACCCGGCTCACCGTCTCTCGCAGGAAGTCGGCCGCGCCTCGGGGCCGTGTTGGCCCGGCCCTGGCGCAGCCGTGCCATCAACACCTCTCCGGCACCCGCGGCCACGGCCAACATCAGATGATAGCCTCGCTGGCCGGCGTAGCTGTGGCGCTGCGCGCCCTCCTTGCACAGCCCGTAGGTCTCGTCCACCTGCGGCGGATGGAGTCCCAGGTCGATGGTCAACGGATCAGTGCCAGGGCCGGCGCCAGCGGCCCAGCCTCGGGCCAGCGCCTCCCAGGTCATCCGATCGAGCTGGCGGACATGGCCCCACCAGAAACTCCGCAGAAAGGTCCCCAGCGTGGATGGCGCCTTCACGACACAACCCAGCACCCGCTCGGTCCTGCCAGCGCACAGCGCATCGGCGTCATCGATGTCCGCCACAGGCGGACCACCGGCCAGCGACACCGCCGCCAGGGTCAGCAGCTTATCCCCTGGGTTTGCCCGACCCGGCACATCTCCCAGATCAACGCGGTTGTCCAGCAGCTCTCCCGGTCCCAGATGACGGGCCAAGGTGACCAGCAGGATCAGTCCAGCGTTCGCCACCAAGCGGTGATCATCGAAGGCGACGGTGATGTGGTCAGGGCGCTCGCGAGGTAGCATCCATCGGGTGCTCCTCGTTTCGGGTTGGTTTCTTGTTTCAAAAACCATTATCCTCGAAGCCGGGAGCACTTTCTCACCCCTTCAGCACCCCGCCACATTCATCTCTGCGGTGGATTCGGGCTAACGTTCTGCGCCGGATGACGCGTCCCGCCAGATATGCTCGTCGGCAACGATATACCCCGCTTCTTCGGCTGCTGCCCGGCACGCCAGTTCTTGAGTCTCCAGCGATGTGCCGGAACGGCTTTGTGCACTGGTGCTGACTCTTTTATAGACTCCGGTACGCATCATACGACATCCTGATTTGTGAACTAAATTCTGAAGATCCCTCGGCGACCAAACCGTCGCTGCTTGACCGAAGGCCGCCCAGACCACGCTTTAGGGCTGAGCGGCCTTCGGTACGGGCCCAATCAACCTTGGGGGTTTTTTCGGGTGTAGCGCGACAGCACGTGTGAGACCCATCGTCGCTTGCTGCCTCCGTCCGGAAGCCGGTACCACCGCACCCTGACGTTGGACCCACACCGAGAGGACCAACCGGGATCGTCGACCGGCGTTGTGGGCAGAGATTCAACGCTGTCATGGCGCACAACGTCTGATTGGTGCGCAATGTCAGGATAGCCCTGCGATTGAGTTCCCGCCGGATTGTCATTATCATGCGGGCCAGACGACTGCGGCCCGAACCGGTCCAGGTGGTGGGCCGCGCCGGAGCTGCCAAACTCACGCGGCCCTTTTTGTTTGCTCGTCATAAGACTTCTCCTATTGATTTCGTCGTCCGGAAGCCGCGCCGCAGGTCTGCCAGGAGCAGCAATTGCGCCGTGCCGCGGACCGCTGGCAGTTTCACGCCAGACATGTTGGTCATCAACCTCGCAGCCGTCAGCGGCAGCCCGTGCCCGGCATGCCGCCTGCTGAGCATAGAAAGACTTATTTCCCTCCGGGTCGGGGTTGATACAGCGAGCGTAAATTCCGACAGCCATTCTCATCCTCCGCGCAAAGTGCGCTCACCCAGGAGGCTGCGTGGAATACGCAGTCAGTAGCGCGGAAGCCTACTGGCCCTGCACGAAATGCACCTCCACATCGCGCGACTTGAACTCGCGCATCAGCATCAGCAGATCGACGAAGTCACGAGACAATCGTGCGAGATCGTCAACAAACAGCGCGTCAAATTCGCCATTTGCTGCCATGAGGCGCACCTTGTTCATCTGTGGCCGGTCCAGGTCTGAACCCGAACCAACCTCGGTGAGAATGTCCCTAGAGCCGATCACGTACCCCAGGGATTCCGCCAGCTTGGTGCATGCCTCAACCTGTGCGTACAGCGGCGCTCTGCCTTCCTGTCCTAGGGTTGCACTTCGGGCGTATATTTTCCCCTTCCTTTCCTTTGCCGACATGTCGATCCTCCTTTCCTCCCGGGTCTTGTCCTTCCGGGTCTCGGTTGTCCCAAGTCCGCCGACTTGGCATCGGACTTTCTGCGTTCGACCGCTCTGCGATCTCGTGCAGACCGTCTCCCATGATGTACCGCCTATAGATCACCTGAAGTCCCGGTTCTTTGACCGAAATCGCGACTAGATGCCGTCTGGGTGCTATGCCGGCGGCCTTTCAGTCATTTTACCCTGACCGCGGTCTTGGCAAATCGGACGTCCGATCCGCCAAGACTGCGATGATCTTTTTGCCTCACCGAAGAATATTACCGAGACTTTAGCACCGGGTGTCCCGCGTCAACCATATTTGCCTATTTGGCGTCAATCAGTTTTGCCGGTTCACCTCCTCGGCCGCGGCAGTCTCGCCCCGTTGCTGTGCTGCGTCAGTCCGGTAGCTGGGGACGTCAAACTCCAGGATGACGGAGTGGTGGACGACCCGGTCGATGGCCGCGGCGGTGGCCATGGGGTTGGCGAATTTTCCTTGCCGCCGGCTGCTGACGACGGTGGGCCGGCCGCAGGTGTGTTGGTGCGGTTCGGGAGCGTCGGCCGGCTACTCGGTGACGGCCGGCGCCGTGAGGGTTACCGATAGCGGCCAACTGCGCGACGGTTTTTGAAACGACCGGTTGAGGTCCTCCGCGCGGGATTTCTCCCCTGCCGGTCAGGTCAGTTTGCTCTGTATCTGTACTTCTTCCGAGTTTCCGGCACGCTCCGGTTACGGCGACTGGGCAGGTCCAAGGACCCGGTAGCCATTCTTCTCCTCTGTCCGCTCAGCCATCGGCAATATCTCGACCACCACATTGGCTAGGCCGACGACCTCGCCGTTCTCGGCGAATCTGTAGCCATCACCGATTGCGCCGCTCCAGGTTATTCCGTAGAGGCAGTCCCTGAACGCATCGGCGTCCTGGTCGTCGTCGGTGATTAACGACAATAGGGGGTGCGGGCGCGCCGATCTGGCTGCCGCCGACGATTCCTTGTCGGCCGCACGTCTCCCCGGGCCGATCCCGGAGGGGACACGACGCACGTCGCCCGGGCCGATCCCGGAGGGGACACGACGCACGTCGCCCCGGGCCGATACCAGACGACAGGCTCTCTTGGCGGCGTGTCCGCCATCCGCACCGTGGTCTTGCTGCGCTTGCACCAATTCCCCTTCAGCGCGAAACGCCGCAGCGGCGGGTCCGATACCTGGCATCCCCGCATGGCCAGCAGCTCGTGGATTCGGGTCATCTGCGGCCGGTCTTTGGTGATCCACTGGTAGATCTGGTCCGACCACGGCTCCAATTGGTCCTGCCGAGGCATCGCCAGCCGGCTCAGTTGGTCCTCGGTCGTCGCCGGCCCACCTTGCGTGATGCCCTGCAACTCTCAGGCTTACCCATTTTGTCATCGCGCGGAGCGAATCGACGGGGTGATCTCGTTACTACAGTAGCGTTCCTTGCCTCAACGAGATTGCCGCGCTTCGCTCGCAATGACGGTTCCAGTGAAACTGGGTACGCATGAGCCTGCAACCGCGCCGCCGCCAGGCACTTGCGTACCGTATTGCGCGACAACCCGGTGCCCGTCGCGGTCCGCCGCTGACTGTTTCCCGCCTTCCAAAGGCGGATGACTTCTCGTAGCTCCATTCGGTGAACCTACCGGTACGCCATCGCTGCACCTCAATGTCGAAGTGCAACAATGGTCGCCGATCTGGCCCCCCAAGTGGACTAATGACCCTGTGAATCTGTGTTGCTGTTCTACGATTCTGTCATCAGCTAACTGGTCAGCGAAAATGTCACCCCATGATGGAAGTGACATTGAAACAGCGAGAACAGGCAAGGATCAAAGTGCTCAACACCGTACTGGAATACCACCTTCCCATCGCCCAGGCCGCCGAGATCATGGGAGTCAGTGAACGCCACACCAAGCGCCTGGTGGCGGCCTACCGCAAGGACGGTCCTGCGGCGCTCGAATTTGTGACGTGCGTCACAAATTCAGTCGGGTCCTTGCATGGGCCTGGCCGTCGGGGGCTAGATTAGAAACGCCACGGCCCAGGACCACCATGCCCCTGGCCGAGCATCCGAAACGGCTTGCCCACAGCAGTGGGCGATCGAAGCATCTCCCTCGCGATGATTCGAAACGACGTCCGATTTGCAAAATCGCGGTTACGGTAGAATTATGAACGGACATGGCCAACCCGGGCACTTAGTTGCGAAATCGGCCAAGGCCAGCCCGATACAGGAGGTGAAAACCGAATTTGCAAGACGTCTAGCGCACGGGCTTTGCACTGGGCGCGACGCTAGCACCGCGTTTACCGAAAAGGAGCATTAGCATGAGCAACGAGATTGGGCCGCACAGAGTTGGACGCTGCGGTACGGCCCTCGACACGAGCCGAAATGGCTCTCCATCGGTCGCCTTCGATGATAGCGAAAGCGCTATCGCAACGCAAGGCGCTGATGCCGCGGGCCACGACGAGATAGCCGGCGCCGGCTCCCCAACGGGAGCCTCACCTCCGGCTTTCCCCATCATCTATGATTCCGGCTGGGCCGCCCAGGGGGGATTCCAAGTCCGGGTGCAGTGGCGCGGAGTCCCCGACGACGGCCGCCGCCGGAGGTTCTTCAGGGACATCCTGTCGCGCACGCCCGTCCCTGGCAGCCAAGAATAATCACTCATGGCGCCCAGGGCCTTTCGGGTCCGGAATGCCGGCTCTCAGGTCCTGGGCCCACCACCTTCAGGATCACATCATGAAGCGCGGAGCAATGTACGTCCGGACCGGCAGCCTCACGATGGATGGAGAGGTAGAGGCATCGCTTCGTCATCAGTGCGTCGCCTGACGGGACCCCTGATGATCGAATTCGACGCAGAGGGTCTGCCCGCCCTACTGGTCAGACCCCTGGACCTCGGTACCCGATGGTGCGCTCGGTTCCGGAGAAGTTCGACCAACCCATTACATCAATACCGGGTGCGTCGCAACGGCCTAGCACCGATTGCCTATCTCACACCATTGGAGTAACCATGATTGTCCGAGAGATCTTCGATCGGGCGATATCAGGGGAGGCCCTGTCCCACATCGCCCAAGATTTGAACCGGCACGGAGTGCCGACGAAGCAAGCCGGCCGTTGGGCGGCTACTTACGTCAAGGCAATGCTTCGTCGGACTTCATAACTATGGGGTCCATCACTGCTTGCCATCAATGCCGAATACATCGCGATATTCGGTTCCCAAATCAACTCAAACCCTAGGAGGAACTATGATCGCAGCGATCTACGTGACCGAATCAGAGACCACGAGTTCGTCGTGCTCCGCCCAAGAAGCTGCATGCCGCGCCGCGGCCGCTGCTGCGGGTTACGAAGTCGTCGGCGGTCAGGTCTGGCGGGAAATACGCTCCGGCGTGACCGCCGACCGGCCGCAGTTGGACCACATGATGGCCGCAGTCCAAAAAGGTCAGATAGACACAATTTGGGTATGCGCACCGGCTTGCGCAATCGAAATCATCAACCGCCTCCACGATATCGGTATCCAACCCGAGGTTGCCCTGACATGTGAACGGTCAGATGTAATCAACTTCCTCGCCGCTGGACGGCGGGCTGAGCAGCAAAGACGCGCCTGGGCGGAGCGGTCACAGAGGGGAAAGGAAGCAGTCGCTCAACAAGATCGTCTACCGGTCGGCACCATCGTGTTCGGGTACGACTACGACGCCAGCAGCAAGCGCCGGGTCGTCAACTTTTCCGAAGCGGTGATTGTTCGAGAAATATTCGACAGGGTGATAGCAGGGGAAGGCCTTTCCCGCATCGCCCAAGATTTGAACCGGCGCGGCGTGCCGACAAAACGCGGCGACCGTTGGGTGGGCGCCGCCGTAAAGGCACTTGTCCAACGCACTTCCTACTACGGAGTGGATTACTACGGTGGTTCACGTCGTATTGGGACAGGCTCAACAAAATCGGCACGTGTTGAAGTCCCTCACGAAGAGTGGGTGAAGATCGAGGGCTACTCTCCGACCATTGTCGACAGAAAGATCTTCGAAGCCGCTCAGAACGCATTGCGGGCGCAAGGACGTATCCTACCTCCGAACGGTCGCCAGTCCGACGGGTCCTGAGTCGGGTATCTCGATGCGCTAGGCCTGCTGCCCGGTCGCGTGCAGATGGTCAGGGAGCGTGGCGTTGCCACGCTCCCGTTGGCACAGCGATGCAGACTGACCCCGTTCTCCCGACCAGAACGCTCCCAATTTCGTGGTCGGGGAGCGTAAAGGATGACGCAGTCACCATATGGAGACGGCGGTGATTTTTCGGGGGCGCGCGTCAAACTCCCACTGACAAGACCAGACCAAAGAACGGAGCCGGGGCGTTATGGAACCGCCGGCTCGGTGGCACCGATGACGCACAATAAGGCCGAATGGAGACCCAGATGAATTTTATGACCGACAACCCTAGGCAACCTCCCGAGGGTTGCCGCTTCGCCCCGGGAAACCGCGGCATTGGTACGCCATGAGAGCAGCGATATACCTGAGAGTCAGCACCCAACAACAAAGCGACTGGGGCACGTCACTCGATAGCCAAGAAGCCCGTTGCAGAGCGGTTGCGGCTGAGTCCGGATATGAAGTGCTCGACAAGCACATCTTTCGCGACGTCGGTTCTGGAACGAACCTCGAACGGGATGGACTCTCCGCTTTGCGGCGGGCCGTTCAGCAAAGGGAGGTGGACGCTATATGGATTCATGATACGGACCGCATCGCCAGGAACGCTGTCGATTTTATGACCATCTTTCGGGAATTTTTGGATCACGACGTCTCTCTGAAATCCGTCCGCAAAGCAGTGAACACAGGCCCCTACGGCGACCTGATCGCATTTATCGACGCCTGGGTTGATGAGCAAGAGCACAAATCCATTTTACGGAGGTCGAAAGATGGCAAGAACCACTCGGCCAGAGGAGGGCTCCTCAGGATCGGCGATCTCCGAGGTATCTACGGGTATGACTACGTACCCGAGACGAAAGGAAGGGTCATCAACCAAAACGAGGCAGAAATCGTACGGGAAATTTTCGCCAGAGTAACCGCAGGCGACAGTTCCAACTCAATCGCACGTGATTTGCAGAGACGCGGCGTCCCCACGAAACGGGGCGGATTGTGGGACTTTTCGACCATCAAGGCGATTGTGAATCGCACCTCCTATTATGGGCTGGATCTGTACTGCCGCACCCGTCGTCAGGTCGTGAATGGCAAGGTCAAAAGGGTCAAATTGCCAGAACAGGATTGGATCCGAGCGTACGACTACTCGCCGGCAATTATCACTCAGCAGGAGTATGAGGCAGCCCACCAGTCCCTCCAGGCAAAGAACAGGAGACGACCCAGAAAGGGACACCACCCGTTGAACGGGTACGTTACTTGCGGAGCATGTGGCGGGAAAGTCTCTGGACGCTCCAGTATCTATTACCGCTGCGTGCGGTCTGTTGCCAAAAGGAACTCACCGAAGCGGTGCGACGCCGGACACATCAGGAAGGACGCTCTCGAAATGTGGGTATGGGCAACGGTGTGCGCCACGATCCGGGATCCCCAAACGATTTTCCCTATTCTGTTTCCCAGAATGATGGGTGACCCCGAGCAAATCGAAGCCAAGCTCGCGGCAACGCACCGGGCAATTGAGCAGAACGAACGGCATCATCATCAATTACTCGATCTTTGGCAGTCGGACACGATAGAGGACGCCGTTCTCCACGCCGGTCTCGCAGACCTGAGGGCAGAATGGGAACAACTGCAACAAGACGTTGAGGAGTTGGAAAACCAACGGTCCAAGTCCCTTGACCTAGCCGCACGTGCGGCCCAGTTTACACGCGCGTGCAGGGAGGTTGCTGACCGAGTAGATCGTTTCAATCCCGAAGAATTGCCAGCAATCCTCTCCACATTTGGCGTACGCATCACGGCGACTAGGGAAAAGGCCACATGCACCATATCCGTTGACCCGGACACCGTTGCCGGCACTTTATCGCCTGTGGTCCGTTAACGCAGAAACTGTCCAGCACCTGCACCGGGGTGCGATCATGCAATGGCATATCGTAGCAGCACGGAAACAACAAGCTGCGAGTGACCTGAACAATTCACCCGAAATCAAAAAAGGAGTCCAACATGATCGCTGCCACATATTCGAGAGTCAGCACGACGCAGCAGGAAGAAGGAACGTCGCTAGCATCTCAAGAATTGAGGTGCCGCCAAGAGGCGGAAAAAGACGGCTACACCGTCCCTGAACGATTGATGTGGAGAGACCAAGCGAGCGGCGCGGATTTGCACAGGGACGCCCTGAATGAAGTGCGTCGCGCTGCAAAAGAAGGGGAGTTCAACGCGCTGTATGTGTACGCTATCGACCGCCTATCGAGAGAACCCTTAGAACTCGGAACGCTTCTGAAAGAATTTGAGGAAATTGGGGTCCATGTGCATTTTGTCGTAGATCACATAGGCGACGGTACGGAGGCACCATTGATCGCTTACGTTCTTGGCCACGCTGCCAAGCAGGAACGGTTGCGATTCAGGGAGCGCAGTATGAGGGGAAAGGAGACTGTTGCCAGAGAAGGGAAGCGACTGCCTCATGGAGACGGAAAGGGAGTATTAGGCTACAGATACGACCCAATCACAAAAAAAAGAACCGTCATTCCGGAGGAAGCAAAAATCGTCAAAAGGATATTCCACGAGGTGGCTGAGGGCCACACGCTCAATGGAATCCGCAATAGCCTCATGGACGACGGTATCCCGACCAAACAGGGCAACAAGGTCTGGCACGTCACGACGTTGCGACAGATTCTCAGTCACACCATGTACATCGGGGTTGACACTTACGGGAAAAATCGTGTCATAACTTCCAACAAGACCACGGAGGACAAGACAAAGAGAGGCGAGCCCAAGAAAAGAATTTTTCCGCAGCCTGAGAGCGATTGGATTTGGATCACGGGATATACGGAGCCCATCATCACTCGGGAAGAATGGGACGCGGCCCAGGCCCAACTCGCCAGGCACCAATCGGTCCGTAGAGAAGGACAGAAAGTCAATTTCCTGACGGGAATTGTGACCTGCGGCGCTTGCGGCCACGCTGTCAGATCAGCGCATCTGAAATATTATCGCTGCCAGAAAACTCATACGGGAAGGCACATTGAGCGCACATGTTACGAGTCCAATATCCCCAAATCAGCGTTGGAGAATTTGGTGTGGGAGAAGTTTTGCGATATGCTCCTCCAGCCTGACGCTCTTCTAAACGCGGTCCGATCCACCATGGAAACGGCACACCGAGACTTGCCTGCCGAGATAGATGAGGCCAGGAGAGCACTCGAAAAAACTGAACGCCAATACGGCCAGTTGCTGGATCTGAAAGGAGCAGTGCCAGAGACAGTATTCGACGACCGCCTCAAAAGGCTAAATGACCAACATCATCACCAGCAGGTTGAGTTGGAAACTCTCGGACGCCTGCAAGAAAACCAAGTCGATGTCGCTTCTGAGGAAGCCGGAATCCTCAAAAGGTGTCAGGAGGTTGCCGCCAGAATTGACGCAGCAGATGACGAGGAAAAAGGGAAAGCACTCAGGCTATTTGGAGCGAGCGTCGTCGCGACCCGTGAGAGAGTGGAAATCCAGCTGGCGGTGGACTTTCACTCAAATAGTGTGACCGTTTTATCGCCATCAACAGGTTGATCACCACAAAGGTTCCGACCACCACGAAGCTGACGAAATAGACCCACGCGAAGGGATGCTTCCGCATCGCCGTGTCCATGACCTCGGTCCAGCCGTCCAGCGTGATGATGTTGAACAGGGTGAGGAGCGATATCGCGAGGCTGCCCCAATGTTCCGGATCGTGGGCGTGGAAGAGATGGAAACCCATGATGGCGTAGATGTACACCACGACGCTCATCAACATGATCACGTGACCGACGCTTGGAATGGAGCGCACCAGCGCCGCCACGATGAGCCTCAGGTCCCGGATCGCTGAGATCAGGCGCACCACGCGGAGCAGGCGGGCCAGCCGGGCGATCATCGCAAACTGGCCGGTGGCCGGTATCAGGGCAAACACAATCACCATGAAGTCGAAGATGTTCCAGCCGTCGCGGAAATAATCCTGCATGCGCGGCCACAACGCCACCATCTTGAGGATGGCTTCAACGATGAAGATCCCCAGGGCTACCTGGTTTCCCAACTCCAGCCAATGCCCGTAGGTGTCGGCAATGAACGCGGAAGTTTCCAGGCCCAGCAGGGCGCCGTTGACGATAATAACGGCGATGATGAAATATTCGAACCAGTTGGAGTTGACCAGGCCGGCCGAGATTTTGACCAGTTGATTCATGGGACCGCGCTACAGCGTTGAAAATCGCACCTATTTTACGGCAGTTCATCCCCGATGCCGTGTCTGCGGCGTGGGATGAATATCCCTGAAACCCCCACACGCCGTCGAAATCGGCGACACCAAACGCGCCTTGAGCGCGGCTCGGCGCGATCAAGAGCACCGGGCCGGCCCAATACCCAGCGCATGGTCTGCGTCAGGCATTCAGCGCCAGCGTCTAGCGCGGAAGGCGAGCTCGGGACTAAGGAAGCAGAAACTGCGAACCGACCCCGAGAAGCTCCAATCCGTCAGCCGCAGGGCATTACCGGCTGGCCGTCCTCGATTCGCAGCACGAACCGGTAGTCGTAGCCCAGTTCGCGAATGCGGTCACCGCCGTCCCCCCGGTCGAACACGGCCACAACCTGCCTGACGACGGACCCGGCTTCCTCAACGGCCCTGATGCATTCGATGATCGAATCGCCCGTGTAGCAGGTGTCATCGACAATGGCCACCTGCGGCTCGAGGTTGCCTTCGATCCGGTTGAGCATTCCGTAGCCTTTCGCCTCGCCTCGCACGTAGAAACCGGTGCGCGGTACGCCGGACTGGTGCACCACCGCCGTCACCACGGGGATCGCCGCCGTGGCCGGCCCGCCCACGCAACGGACGTCGTCGGCAAGCATGTCGCCAATGATGCGGCCGGCCAGGATGCTGCCCTCGGGACTGAGCATGAATGCTCGCCCGTTGACGTACCAGTCGGTCGTCTGGTCGTCCTCCAGGACAAAGCGTCCCCTATGGATGTGCTGCCGGACCAGCTCGGCCATGGCTTGCAGATTGTCCATTCTCGATACCAGGTGAGTGAAGCATTCGCCCGGTCACCAACTCCGGGCACCGACGGCCGGCGCCCGAACGGAGATCCGGTGTACGCAAAAGCCAAACCCTTGTCCCCGGTTGTTTCGTGACGCCGGCCGGGCGTTTTCCGGCAATTGTAAACCATGGGAAACTCATGTGGTTGGGTCCACTCGTCCAGTCTGTCGACGCCATGCAGCGTCGCGATACGTGCGCCGGATATAGTTATGTAACCATATCAGTGAGATGCCCACCTCATCATGCGTCTGGCGTAGTGACCCTCCTTTCTCCGGCAACCGGGCTGCGCCAGAGGCGCAACCCGCCGCGCATTTACGGTCATCCCTGGAACCACCAGGCAGGCAGGACGAGAGTCCGTTACTGATTCGTTACAAATTCGACATACTTGCGTAATGAATGTTTGACTCCGATGATTGAAGTGGGTATGATACCGCCGACGCAGGCGATCACTCTACGAGTCACCTATCGAGACTCTGTGAAAGACACTCGTTCTCAGAGCCACGGGATAAGTCGACGTTAGATTGGCATGTCACGCCCGCGAGTCCAGCACGCCAGACATTAACACGGATTGATCATGCCTGCACATATATCGACTGACGCCTCGACCAGGATGGCCGGGCCCCAGGGAATTGACCAGGAGCCTCCAGGCAGAACCAACGACCTTTTAGAAGCATGCCTCCGCGTCTCCGAAAGCTTGGAGACCGAGATTGTCCTGCAAAGGGTGATCGATAACGCGCGCTGGCTCACCAATGCTCGCTATGGAGTGCTTCTGGCATACAGCGCTTCGGCTGAAGTCGAAGGCATATTCTTATCCGGCGACACCGAAGGAGAATTCCATGGTGTCCAAACTCCGCCGCAGGGCAAGGGACTACTCGGCTACCTGAACGAAGTCCAGGGCCCGTTGCGGGTGGCAGACATTGCCAGCCATCCCCGGTCGGTTGGGTTGCCCGACGGACATCCTCCAATGCGGACGTTCCTGGGCATGCCGATCCGTCGCGACGGGGTCCACATCGGCAACATTTACCTGACCGAATCCGAAACCGGCGAAGAGTTCACGCCGGATGACGCAGACATCATCGAGCGCTTCGCCACGCACGCGGCAAACGCAATCTCCAACGCGCGCAAATTCGAAGCCGTACTGCGAAGAAAGACCGACCTGCAAGCGTTGGTCGATATAGCCCCGATGGGCGTAATCGTCTTCGATGCCAAAAGCGGGCGACTGCTGGTCGCAAACCGCGAATGCCAGCGCATGGTTGACGATCTGCAGCTCCCTGGAGGGTCCTTCGAGCGGCTGCCGGAGGTGGCTTCGTTCCGGCGGGCTGACGGTCGGGAAGTCTCTTTCGGTGAGCTGCCGACCTCCCGGGTTATGCAGAGTGGCGAAACGGTGCGCGCCGAGGAAATTGTCATCTGTTTGCCCAGCGGACGTTCCATTACCACCCTGGTCAACGCCGCGCCCATCTACTCAGATAAGGGCGAAATTGTGTCGGTAGTGGTGGCCATGCAGGACATGAGCCCCCATTTGGACGACGAAAAGTTGCGATCCGATCTCCTCGGCATGGTCAGCCAGGAGCTGCGCACGCCGTTGAGCACGATCAAGGGCTCTATCGTCGCTTTGACCGATGTGGTCGGCTCGATGCACTCGCCCGAGCCTTTGCAACTGCTGCGGATAATTGACCACCAGGCGGAACTGATGCGCACGCAAATCAACAGCCTGATTGATTTGTCTCGCATCGACGCTGGCACGCTGCAACTTTCCCTGGAAAACACCGACGTGCATCAGCTGGCTTCTGACGCGATCAATGAATTTCGGCGCAACCACGCCGGCCAGACCTTTGACGCTCGAATCCCATCAGACCTGCCCCACATTCTCGCGGACCGGGAGCGGGTCGACCGGGTCCTGCGCGACCTGTTCGCCCACAGCTTCAGGTATTCCACCGAATTGGCCACCATCACGGTCAGCGCTGAATTGCAGGACTCTGAGGTCGCCATCTCAGTGTCCACCGTCGGAGATTGCGGCCACAGCACCCAACCTCCCCAGCTATTCGAAAGGTTGCGGGTGGCCCGAATGGGCGAAGGCCACGAAGGCGCGGAGGACGGTGGATTAGCCCTGGCGATCGCCCAAGGTGTGGTCAACGCCCATGGGGGACGGTTCCGCGTTGTGCGCAGCGAGGATCAGCACGGGGTGACGTTCTCGCTGACCATTCCTGTCGCCGAAGTAGAGTCAGTTACGACAACATCCGAAACCAGCAATGGCGCTGTCCCTGTTCACCCGCCGGCTGCCGAGAAGCCCAGGGTCCTGGTGATCGCCGAGGATCCGCACATCCTCAGCACGATGCGCCGAACCCTGTCACGCGCCGATTTTGCCCCCATGGCCGTGTTTGACCGCGCCGACTTGGAGCGGCTGGTTGCCGAGCAAAAGCCGGAAGTCGCAGTGATCGACCTGGCCAGATCGGACGAAAGCGGGTTTGCGCTGGTGGAATGGCTCACGACGTCGCATCGAGTCTCGGTGATCGGCATCCTGGAACCGGGCGACGAAGCGAGCGCGGTCCTGGCCTACGAAAAAGGCGCTGACGGTTACATCGTCAAGCCTTTCTCGCCCACCGAACTGGTGGCAAGGATCAAGGCCTCCCTGCGCAGAAAAGTGATCTCCCACCCGACGGATGCGGACGACGGATACGCCATGGGACGGGTGAGCATCGACTACACGTCCCATCGGGTCACGGTATCGGGCCAACCGGTGCAGTTGACGGCGACCGAGTACAAACTGCTGCACGAACTCTCCGGCAGCGCCGGGCGGGTAATGACACAGGACGAGTTGCTGCACCGAGTCTGGGGACCCGAGTATGCCGGCGAATCGCAACTCCTGCGCGCTTACGTGAAAACCCTGCGGCAAAAGCTGGGCGACAACGCCCGAAAGCCGTCGTACATCTTCACCGAGCACGGCATCGGTTACCGGATGGCAAAGGCATAGCCGCCAATCGAACCTCCGATCCGTCTCGATTACGCCGGCCAGACGTTCAGCAGAACAAGCGCGATCAAAAAGGCGGCGCCGGGAGATCTCCCGGCGCCGCCGATCATTGTGCGCTAACGGCGTGGAGTTTACCGACCCATGGCGTAGCCGTCCCGCCGCAGGTCAGCGCCACCGAACAGGCTCCCACGCTCGCGATCAACCTCGATGGCACACAGCGAGCCCATGCGCGGCGTCCACTCGTTCCACACGTCCACGTCATGGCCGCGCTTGCGAAGGTCGTCCACCACTGACGGTTCGATGCGGGACTCGACACCCACGAGGCCGGGGCGGTAAGCGTGCGGCCAGAAGGAGTTGGGGAAACTCCATGTCGACGCTCGCGGGGCTTCGATGGCTTGCTGCACGTCCATGCCAAACTCAGCAACGTTCAGGAAGAGTTGCACCATCGACTGGGGCTGTACGTCGCCGCCCGGCGTTCCGAAAGGCATCCACGGCTTGCCATCCTTGAACGCCATCGCCGGATTGGGAGTGAGGCGCGGCCGCTTGCCAGGCGCAAGACCGGCAGGATGGTCTTCATCCAGCCAGTTCTGCGCGCCGCGGGCCGACACCATGAAGCCAAGACCGGGAACAATCGGCGCGCCGCCGAACCCATCGCTGGGCGTGGCCGAGAACGCATTGCCCCATCGATCCACCGCGCAGATATACGACGTGTCGGCTGACAGTGGACCGGCCACCGGTTCGGGTTTTACGGCCGCGCGGCCGCTCCCCGACTGGTGCGCCCAGGGATCGCCGGCATCGGGCATCTCGGGGTGGGCCCGGCGGGAATCGATCTCTCGCCGACGGATTTCCGCATACTCCCGGGAGAGCAGGCCGGCCATGGGCACGTCCACGAAGTCGGGGTCGCCGTAGTAAGCATGTCGGTCGGCGAAAGCCAGCTTAAGCGCCTCCAGAACCGTGTGGATGTATTCCGCGGAGTTGTGGCCCATGCCCTGCAGGTCACACCCTTCCAGTATGCGCAGCGCGTGGAGGTTCATGGGTCCCTGGCACCACGGCCCACATGCGTAGACATCTATACCCTTGTAGTCGATCATGGGCGGAGTATCCACGCCCACGGAGAAGGCTGCCAGGTCGTCCATGGACAGCCACCCACCCTGGCTCCGGATGAACGCGACCATCTCCTCGGCAATGTCACCCTTGTAAAACAGGTCGCGTGCGGCCTGGATGGCGGCCTCGCGGCCCTGTCCCGCCGCAGTTTGCTCGGCGTCAATCATGCGCCGGAAAGTCCGGGCCAGGTCGGACTGTACCAGCAGATCGCCGATGCCCAGGGCTTTGCCTCCGGGATAGAAGATCTCCATGGTGCTGGTCCACTGGCTGGTGTCCCCTTCGTCGAGGATGATGTTGTCGCCGCTGCTGGCCAGCGCCCGGTTCAGCGTGGCGGGTATCGGGAAACCGCCGGCGGCGATTTCCAGCGCCGGCGTGACCACCTGCTCGAAGGTCATTGTGCCGTAACGGCTGAGGGTGGTGAGCCATGCGTCCGGCGCGGCCGGCGTCACGGTGCGCATCACACCGTGCGGCATGTCTCCGCCGTGTTCGCTCCGGAAATAGTCGATCGACGCTTCGGCAGGCCACCGACCGAGGCCGCTGATCTCCCTGGTGTCGCCCGTCTCGGCGTGATGGATGATGATCGGAGCCACGCCACCGAAGCTGGTGTACTGGGGCAGCGTCACATTGATCACGATGCCGGCGGCAACGCCGGCGTCAATAGCATTACCCCCCTGCTCAAGGATCCGGTAGCCGGCCGCGGTTGCCAGGTAGTGACCGGTGCTTACCATGTGGGTAACGCCGCCCACCAGTGGGCGATAGCTTCTCAATCCCAATACCATAGTGCCCTCCGCGGCACGGGCCGCGTTCGAATTCGGTGGCCATTGCCTGGGCGCAGTATAGGGCATCGGCGTGGGGGCCGCCAGTTTGAGGTCAACCCGGTCCCACCCGGCGAAGAAACAGAACGGGGGATTATCACAGGGCAATCGCGTCTTCAATACATCGGATACAAGGGTCTGGATTGTATCCCGGTAAGCCATCACGCGCAGACATCTCCGCGCCTGGAAGTTCCAGAAACCCCTCACGCGTACCCATTCTGTCATCGCGCGCCCATTCTGCATTCGCGTGTGCCCATCCTGTCATCGCGAGGAGCGGAGCGACGTGGCGATCTCGTTCCCGCAGTAGCGTTCCTTGCCCCAACGAGATTGCCGCGCTTCGCTCGCAATGACAAGCCGCGGAAAGCGGGGACGTGCTCGCTTGCAACGACAGGTTTGCAGAAACTGGGTACGCGTGACCCAAAAACCCTCCTGTCACTCAAAAACCCCGCGTCGAAATATCCTGCCCATCCCGTTCATCCTGTTTATCCAGGTAAATTTCACCGTTCACCGCTGCCAATTTCAACCCCGGAGCCATCGCTGACTAAGACGCGATTGCCCTGGGGATTCTCACAGTTGTTGCCACAAGCCGATGCAATCGGGATACAATGCAATTCAGTTCGGGTAACTCGGCGCGACGACACTTGGCAAGTCAGAAGGTTCACACCCGCGGGTCATCGTGATGCCAGACCGTGACACACAACGCTCCCGATCAACCCAGGTTGGCATCCTGATGAAGGCCTACCGGGAGGCATTTTCATCCGGTAACGGAAACCGGGGACTGACGCAAGAAGAATTGTTGCGGCGCATGGCGATGGTGGACAGTCAGTATGCCGACCGTTCCAGCCATACGATGGTTTCCCGCTGGGAATCGGGCGTCACCCGACCCAACAAACAGCGGATAGAAGTATTCTGCAGGGCCCTCGACCTTTCCGAGGCCGAGGTGGACGGGCTGATGACGCTGGCTGGGTTCAAGACCGGTACCGCCGCCCGCCCAGAGCGCGTGGAGGAACCCGTCGCATCCGACGCCTTGACGAGCGTCCCGTCGGAAACGCCGACCGCAAACCCCGCGGCCGAACTGGAACCTCCCGTGGGTCTCATTGTCTCGGTGGGCATTGGGGAGGCGCTCCGGTTCAGCGTTATGAGCTGCCTCCTCCCCGGTCTGTGCATCCTCGCCAGCGGTTACATATTGATGGCGGCGGGCCTCATGGACCCGTGGCTGCCCACCGTCTACGTCGTTTCAGTCATGAGCTTGATGCTGGCATACAAGTTCATGCGAATGCGCGGCGCCTATGCCCTCCAGGAATTCCTTTCCGTATCACTGTTCTTTCTGCTGAGCGCGCAACTGCTGGCATCGGCCATGACGCGCATGGACATCTACGGGTTCTACACCCTGGGTGAATTCGCGGTGAAGCCGTTCCCGTACATGCTGGCGCTATTGGTGAATTTGATAATCTCCTCAGCCTCGGCGCTGGTATTCCACCTCCTCTGGAACTGGCAATACGGCTCAGGCCGTGGCGCGAATGACCCGTTGCGACGGGCGATTACGGTGGTGGTGCCTCCTGCGGCGCTGGCGTACCTCAGCATACTGGTGCTCTCGAACATCGGAGTGTGGATAGAGTTCGGCGTCCAACTGGCCGCGCTGTCCGGGACGTTCATCATTTTGCTTTTGTTGCGAGACCCTGATGTCGATCCTCCCGAACGAGACCGCAGGTTCTTCCTGTACGTGACCGTGGCTGTATCCGCGACGATGGCAATAGTGGGTGGCGCGGCCGCGCTGGCGATTTACCTGGTGCCAGGATTGCCCGCTATCCTTCCCGACCACAACCTCCTGTACTCGTGGACCATCGATTTCGCCGCGTTGGGATATCCGGCTGAAGAAGCGATGGACAGGCTCAACGTGGGATACCTCTGGCAGAATGCGTGCATCTACGCCTACATGGTGCTCGTGGTGGGTGGAAGCTTGATTGCCGCAATGTATCGCTTCACCAGCCGGGCGGCAGCAGCAGCGGAACCAGAAGCCCTGGTTTCCCCGACCGAAACGCTGGCAGATCGGACCCAGGCATGAGGGATGCCCGGCACGGCCGGCCATTCCTGGTGCATCGGTCTTTTTACGCCGACGATCCGTAGTGGTCCCGACCGGTCCAGGGATGGTCAACCCACCCTGGCCGCGAAAACCGACGCGCGTTTCACGCTGCCAACGGGATCCCGCAAACGGCTGACCTGATCGGGCGGAAGTCGCTTGACTCCGTTGATGGCCCTGACTACGCTGGCATCGGCATCCCCCGACCCATCCTCCCAAGGCCTTTTCAATTCACCGACCCCACGTCATGGAGGGACCCGCCCATGTACGACCTGCTCATCAAAGGCGGCACGGTAATCGACCCCACGCAGAACCTGAACGGCGCATATGACGTCGCGATCACCGATGGCATGATTTCCGCGGTGGCTGCGGATATCTCGTCCGACGAGGCATCTCGCGTCGTGGAGGTACGGGGAAAATACGTAACGCCCGGCCTGATCGACCTGCACACCCATGTTTACGAGGGTGTGAACGGCAACGGCGTCAACGCGGATGTGGGCGGAGTCCGCGCCGGCGTAACCACCATGGTGGACGCCGGCAGCAGCGGGTGCGACACCTACGGTGGCTTTCCCGCACACATCATTCCCAACAACGCCACCGAGGTGATCCCCTTCCTGCACATCTGCCGCACCGGCCTGGCCACCACGCCGGACATCTTCTCGCCCAGCAGCATCGACCTGGAACGGACGATCCAGGTGGTGGAGGAAAGCAACGGCACCATCCGCGGAATCAAGGCCCGCATGGTCTCGCCGGCCCTGGAAATCATGGGCATGGAGATGCCGCGCATGGCCAAGCGCGCGGCCCGGGAGGCCGGCGTACGCCTCATGGTCCACATCGGCGACACCGAAAAGCGCTATCCCGCCGAGGTGATCCGGGACCTGCTTCCCCTGATGGAGCCGGGAGACATCGTCACCCACTTCTTCACCGCCAACCCGGGCGGCGTGCTGGACAGCGACGGCAACCTGGTGCCCGAGGCCAGGGAGGCCCACGAACGCGGGGTCTGGCTGGACACGGCCCACGGGCGCGCCAACTTCAGCTTTGACATCGGCGAACGCGTGCTCGACCAGGGGGTGGAACCCCACTGCATCAGCACCGACCTCACTGTGCCGGGACGCGTCCGCACCGTCCACAGCATGACCGAGATGATGACCCGGTTCCTAGCCATGGGCTTCACCCTGGACCGGGTGGTGGAGATGTGCACCATCAACCCGGCGCGGGCCATCGGCGAAGAGGAGCGCCTGGGCAGCCTGGAGGTCGGCAAGCAGGCCGACGTTTCGGTGCTGGACATCCAGGACGGCGACTGGGTGGTCTACGACGTGCTGGGCAACGGGCGGAACTCGGAACGCGCGGTGACGCCCGTGCTGTCGGTGAAGCGGGGCGAAGTGTTCGAAGCCGGCTGGGGACCCCGACCCTGGGGTTGGGAACCGGACAACGCCTAGGGCCGATATCGAACGTACACGAGCAAAGATAAGCAGGATTTACTGAATGAGCATTCAAGGAACCGTGGGCCGCAGGGGCGATGATGCGCTGCGAGAGGATTACAAAATGGTTGAAGTGATATTGAGTTCCCCGAGAGGGTTCTGCGCCGGGGTGGTGCGGGCCATTGACGTTGTGGAGGAATGCCTGGAGCGGTTCGGTCCTCCCGTTTATGTCAAGCATCAGATCGTGCACAACCCGTACGTGGTCGCCGAGTTGGAGCAGAAAGGGGCAATCACGGTTGAGGAGGTGGACGAGGTACCCGACGGCTCCCTGGTGGTGTTCTCGGCGCACGGCTCGCCCCCGGAGGATTTCGAGAAAGCGGCCGAGCGCAACCTCAGGGTGATCGATGCAGTGTGCCCATTGGTGACCCGGGTGCACAACGAGGCCAAAAAGTACCACCGCGAAGGCAAGAAAGTGCTCCTGGTGGGGCACCAGGGCCACCAGGAAGTTCGCGGGACCATGGGGCAGGCTCCCATGACCCTTATTAACGACTCCGCTCCGCTGGCAGAGCAGGAGGTCAGCGCTGACATGGACTGGTCCGACGACACCGAGGTGGCCGTCATAACCCAGACGACGCTGTCCGTCGGCGACACGGCCAACGCCATCGGCGCCATCCAGGATCGGTTCCCCGGCGCCGTGGTGCGGAACGATATCTGCTATGCCACCACCAACCGCCAGGACGCGGTCACGCAGATGGCCGGTCTGGTCGACGTGGTGCTGGTGATCGGCGCGCAGAACTCATCGAACTGCAACCGGTTGCGGGAGGTCGCCGAAGCCAACGGGACGCCGGCATATCTGATCAACGGCCCGGACGAAATCAACCCCGACTGGCTCGTGGGACGCCAGCGGGCCGGCATAACCTCCGGCGCATCGACTCCGGAAGTGCTGGTGGAAGCGGTGATCGCCGAGCTCAGGCCGGAAAAAGTCACCCTGTTGGAAGGCGCCGAAGAGGACATCACCTTCACGCTTCCCCGGGATTTGAGGTAACCCTCGTTCCGCCGGCGCATCCGCACCAGAGCGCGGCACTTCAGGATGGACGACCCGTTTGACGCCCGTCTTTGGGGTCAGATCACAAGGGGCCGGTGACGGTTTCGGGCCCGTCCGGCCGCAGCAGGGCCATCCCGGAAAGCTGGCTATCCCTCGGTCAGATACTTGTCAGCAATCGCGCGAATGCGATCCTCATAACGCATGATGTCGTAGATGGCATCAATGTCCACAAGCTCTCTGTCGCTCAACTCCATCTTTTTGGCGTTGGGGTTTTTGAAGTGAAGCCTGCACAAGCGCTTTCTACTCTTAGTGCTCTCATCCATTTGGATCGTGCAGTAGGTTTTACCCTCATTGCGGAAAATGTTCGCCCCGTCTATCTTGTCTCGCAAGATATACCGTATGAGCTGATGCCCTTCCACTTCCTCGGCGGTGACATGCTGCCCCTCCAACCGTTCCTCGACCAATCGATCAGCGAATTCGGCAAAGGCAGCTTTGATGTGTTCTTCGAATTCCTGCAACGCAGCGTCTCTCCATTGACGCCGTTCCGGGTCACCTTGGCGGGCAAGCAATCTGGCAAAGTCATCGTCCATCCGATCTTGGTGCACCTGGCTGAACAGGTATTCGACAATTTTATCGCGATATTGCGTGTTGACCGTCTCTTCCCGGCAGCGCTCCATGATTCGCTGGGCATCGAATTCCGTTTTCGAGAAAAGGCTCATTATTTCCACTTCACGGTCATCCACGTCATCTTCGAGGTCAACGGAAGCAAAAGGGATCATGTTCATTTGATTGACCGCACCCGGCAGGTTACCGAAAAACAGGTATTGGGCTCCGTTCGTGAGCACTCCTATATGCGCAGAAGGAACGCGACCGAAGTAGTCGTAGAGCTGCCCTGCCTTCTTGCCATCTAATTCTTCCCTGATGCGTTTGCATTCAACCAAAATGACCGGTTTCCCATCGCTCTTGATTACCAAATCTGCTTTGGCTCTGCCGCCGGACACTGGGTATTCATTCTCAACTTCATTGGTGCTAGCAGTATCGTAGCCAAGCGTTTGAATAAGCGGTATCACGATCGTCCGCATAGTGTTGCGTTCGTCAGGGTCGTTTTGCCTCTCGATCACTATACGATCTCGGATTGCATTCAACGATGTCTTCAAGTCCATTTCCAGCCTCCGCAATGATCTTTGATGTCGGGTAGTGTACGGCATGCACGCGCTAGGCACCAGCAGCCAACCATGTTGTACAGTGGGTCGAAACAAGCACTCTCGTCAATCTCGACTCACGTTTTTACAGTAGCACGAACTTCCTAGTTCTCTTTGGGTATCCCGCCAGAGTGCAACGAATATCACCAACCGGATCGGGACGCGTTTCACACGAGATCTTCTGATACCTTCGAATAGTATTATCGCCGTTGGCTGGACGCAGGTTTAGCCCAGCGCGGGCGGCCAGTGCGACTGCCTCCGCTGAGCCGCGTTTTGCACCCGGCAGGTGCTCAACTCGATCCGCCCCGCGTTTTCCCGCACCTGCTGGTACGCCTCCATGAAATTGGAAGTCAGGATGCCGGCCGGCAGCGCGAACAGCCCGATGCCCAGCAGGGCGATGAAGCCGGCGATAACACGCCCAACCAGAGTGCCCGGCACCACCTCCAGCGACGGCAGCGTGGTCAGGATCACCACCGAGGCCCACAGCGAATCGCCGATGGACCCGAACTGTTCGTGGTTCCCGTTGGGCAGATTGGTTTCCGCCGAGTGCATCAGGTAGCCCGCGGCCAGCCAGAACACGCTCAGGGTCACCAGCACGCTGACCAGTTGCGACGCCGACCGCATCATCACCCGTCCCATCAGGCGCATCGCCGGGAATCGCCTTCCGGTCATGATCAGGCGGGACACCAGCCGAAAGATCGGCAGCACCTCAACCTCGCCGAAGATGATCATCACCACCAGCGTCGGCCAGATGGCGATGAAGTCGATAATCGCCGCCACGTTGGTGGTGGCGTACCGCAGCCGGATCTTCCATCCCCCCTGCCGGTAGTTTTGGTGCCAGACGATGCACCATAACCGGATGAGGTACTCGGCGGCGAACACGCTGATGAAGAAGAACTCCAGCTTGGTGTTGCCGATGGCCAGGTTGACCGCGCTGAACATCACCAGCCCGAAGATGGTGAAATCCACGATCCGCGCCGCGCCGCCGCTGTCCGCCTCCAGCACGTGAAACACTGCATGCTGGAGCCGCACGTAGAGGTGGGCGTCGGGCAGCCGGCATTGCAGCTGGGAAGACCCGCTGGAAAATATCCCCATGGGCTAATGTGAAACAGTGTGGTCGAGAAGCAGATTAATCGGGACAGGATCCCGTCGCTGCAGGAAATCCTTTATACGGGCAATCCCCGTAATCCAGCGAGTCCTGCTTCTTACAAACCTGGGAACTGGCTTACCGCAGCTACATCGCCGTCCGCCCGCCGTCGATGACCAGCTCGCTGCCAGTCATGAACGAGGCCTCGTCCGACGCCAGGAACAGCACGCCGTACGCGATGTCTTCGGCCTGGCCCAACCGGCCCAGCGGCGTCCGGTTCATCCGGTCCTCGCGGCCGCCGGCGGCCAGCAGGTCGGCGGTCATGTCGGTCTCGATGGTGCCGGGATGCACGCTGTTGCAGCGGATGCCGTCACCGGCATGCTGGATGGCCGTGGACTTGGTGAAGAGCCGCACCGCGCCCTTGGATGCGGTATACGCCGAGGAGATGTGGTTGCCCACCAGGCCGGCGACGCTGGAGATGTTCACGATGGAGCCGCCGCCGTTGCGCCGCATTTCGGGAATGGCCGCCTTGGTGCCCAGGAACACGCCCTTCGCATTCACGCTCATCGTGACGTCCCAGTTCTCCATCGTGGTGTCCTCAACGCGCTCCGGCATGTATACGCCGGCGTTGTTCACCAGGATGTCCAGCTTGCCGAACCGCCCCACGGCGGCCGCGATGCCGTCCTTCCAGGACTGCTCGTCGGTCACGTCCAGGTGGACGAACAGGCACTCGCCGCCCAGTTCATTGATCTCGGCCTCAACCTGTCGCCCCAGTTCGTCCCGCAGGTCGCCGATGACCACCTTGCAACCCTCGCGGGAGAACATCCGCGCCTCGGTGGCGCCCATGCCCCGGGCGCCGCCGCTGATGAAAGCCACCTTGTTTTCCAATCGCATTGTTGTAGCCTCACTGTCATGATTGCT
Organism: SAR202 cluster bacterium bin87; assembly: GCA_002238825.1. Taxonomy (GTDB): domain Bacteria; phylum Chloroflexota; class Dehalococcoidia; order Lucifugimonadales; family UBA3495; genus Bin87. Next base: position 76,802 of record MPNC01000014.1, read on the forward strand.
GTCGCAGTTGTTCCAGTTGCTCCCGGAGCCGGGCGTTTTCGGCCTCGGCGGCACGGCGGGCAGCTTCGCTTTCGCGACGGGCAGATTCGGTTTCCTGATGCGTCCGGAGCCATTCGGCCGTCGTGGGGTCAAACAGCCGCAACCTCAAGTCCGGCGTTACGCAAAGATCCAAATCCAGCACCGCGCTGTGGGCTCGCAGGACGCCGTCGGCGTCGGTCGTCAACGGCTGTTCCCGGTATTCCGTGCCTTCCAGGGTTTCGAATACTAGAGCCGGCGTAAAGTAGGCTCCGGTCGGATCGAAGCGCACATACTCCGTTACGCCCATTTCGGCGTAGATACGGCGCTTTTCAGTAGCATCCCGCTGCCAGGTGCCGGATGAGGCGATTTCCATGACAAAGTCCGGCGCTTTACCTTCACGCCAAACCAGCCACGAATCCCGGGGATGGGTCCCCGTTACGCCGAAGACGGCGAAAACATCGGGCGCGACGCTGACGTCGTTCCGATTCATCCGGTAGTAGATCAGCATATCGCCACCGACATACACGTCGTCGCGCTCGTGGTAGCGGACACGCAGCGTGGAGACCGTTTCAGTCAGAGGCGTGTACTGCCACTCGGATTCAGCCATGGGTTCACCGTCGGAGGATGGGTATTCGATAGTGAGGTCATCAACCTCATCCTCGTAAGAAACCTGTACTTTTGCGGGTTTGCTGACCATAGGATTAGCTCCCAATGTCTCCGGAGGAATGAGCAACGGTCTGCTGCCGACGGCAGTTTCGCATCTTCATTATAGGCGAGGCCGGCGCCGGATGCCCAAGGCTATAACGCCTGCCAGCAATCCCACGGTGGCGACCCCCATCCGCTGGTCGCCATTTCCCGCCGCCGCGCCGCAAACCATTCCGTTGCCGGTACTTTTCGTCGGGACGGATTCCGGCCGCGATCCCGGGCCCAGCGCCACGAGATCCTGGAATGCCCGCCAGGCCGGCGATGTGCGGGTGCACGACCCGGCTCTGCCATCGTGTACGTACACGATGTACGTTCCGCCCTTTTTGAACTCGTACCCGCAGGATATCTCGCTTAACTCGGTCTCGATGACCGTTGTTTCCAGGCGAGGGCCTTTCCAGACCCGGCTCAACTGAAACTCCACCTCCACCGGGTCGGCCGACGAGAGCCGGAATGGAGGATGACCCAGGGGTCTGATGAGGGTCACTTCTCCGGCAAACACCGCATCGGCCTCCGCAAGAGCTTCGGCCGGCGATCCGGGTGGCGCGCACGAGCAGGCGTGGGCGGGTCTCGGGAGCACCAACGCGGTCAGCAGACACGTGGCGGTTGCCAGCGCCACGGCCCAGCCGACGAGATTGCCGCGCTTCAGTGGCAATGAGACCCCCGGCTCGGCCGGCTGGGACGCTACTGCGCGAACAGACCGCCGTCGATCACCAGTTCGCTGCCCGTCATGAAGGACGACTCGTCCGACGCCAGGAACAACACGCCGTAAGCCACGTCCTCCGCCTGCCCGACTCTGCCGATGGGCGTCCGGTCCAGCGAGGCCTGTCGGGCCGCATCGTCCCGCAGCAGGGTCGGCGTGGTCATCGGCGTTTCGATGATGCCCGGATGCACCGAGTTGCAGCGGATTCCCTCGGCGGCGTACTGGATGGCGGTGGACTTGGTGAACAGGCGCACCGCGCCCTTGGTGGCCCCGTACGCCGGCGCCCGCCAGCTGCCGATCAGGCCGGCCACGCTGGAGATGTTGATGATCGACCCGCCGCCGGCCCGGCGCATTTCGGGAATCGCGGCCTTGGTGCCCAGGAACACGCCCTTGGCGTTGATGTCGAAGATGTTGTCCCAAAGCTCTTCGCTGGTGTCCTCGATGCCCACCTGCCGGTAGATGCCAGCGTTGTTCACCAGGATGTCCAACTTCCCGAACCGCGCCACGGCGGTGTTGACGGCGGCGTTCCACTCCTCTTCGCTGGTGACGTCCAGCTTCACAAAGACGCACTCGCCGCCGGTCTCGTTGATCTCGGCTTCAAGCTGCCGGCCCTCGTCTTCGAGCACATCGGCGATTACTACCTTGCACCCCTCGCCGGCGAACAGGCGGGCCTCGGCAGCCCCCTGTCCCCGCGAGCCGCCGCTGATCAGGGCAACCTTGTTTTCCAGACGCATACAAACACCTCCAGGATGACCGCCCGTTTGACGGCTGACGTTGGCTCCGGGATAAGGCTTCCACTGGACGCTAAGATTGTAGCCGAGCATGATAGGCAGTCAAGCGCGGCAGTGCGGAGTCTTGCCACCGAATGAGCTGGAGCAATGCGCGGGGATGGCGCTCCGGGTGGGCATACACGCACTATGGGCTATAATTGCGGGCGGACATTATTATCGGCGCGTTGACAATCGCCAGGCAAACCGCCGGCCCCGTCAGGCGTATCCGGAGCAAACCCTGAGGCCGGCGGGTCGTCAACAACTCAGACCTGCCGGCTCCAGTTTTGTCGCCACCCAGAAAAGGTACCAACGACATCAGAACGCAAACGGCACAAGCAGGGCAGAGAGAGATTAACAAAGCATGGTTCATGGCCGTGTTGGCGCTCACCGTTTTTGCGACGATAAGCGCGATCCTGATCGTCCCGCCGCTGCTGGTGGAAATCGCGACCGACCTGGACATATCGGTGGCCGTGGCCGGGCAGCTGGCGACAGCGACCTTTGCAGCTTGGGCGGTCACCGGGGTGTCGGCCGCTCCACTGTCCGACTCCTTCGGGCGCCGGCCGGTGGCCCTGGTGAGTCTGGCAGTGCTCTCGTTATCCACCCTGGGTTGCGCATTCGCGCCCAATCTGGAGACACTGATGGCGCTGCGGGTCCTGACCGGTCTGGGTGGAGGAGTGATCCCTCCCAACATCGTGGGGTCGGTTGCCGATGTCATTTCCCCCGCCAGGCGGGCGCGGGCGGTGAGCGCCCTGCTGTCGATCCAGGGGTTGGCCGCAGCCATCAGCGTACCGCTGGTTGCGGTGCTGGCCGAAGTGGGCGGCTGGCAGTTTGCGTTTGTCTTGTACGGAAGCGTGCTGGTGCTCGCGCTGGTGGCGAACTTCCTGTGGCTCCCCAAACAGCAGGGAGAGCGGGTCCGGAATTTCGCATACTTTTCCAGATACAAGGCGCTGGTGTCGATACGATACTTCCGCGTGGCGGTGCCGGTGAACGTGACGCAGCGTATCGCCTTTTGGGGGAGCATCAGTTTCTTCGCCGCTTACCTGATAAATACTTTCGGCCTGAGCGTGGGGTTCGTGGCCCTGCCGTTGGCGATAACCTCGATCGGGCAGATGGTCGGCACCTACAGCGCATCCTACGGAGCCAACCTGAGGTATCGCGCGCTGATCATCGCCGCCTGTGGCATCGTCGGCGGGGCGTTGGGGTTCGTGGTGTTTTCAGTGGAGATGGGGCTGTGGGCAACGGTGGCCGTTGCGACGCTCAGTACCGGCCTGTTGAGCGTGACCTTTCCGATCCTGATCTCCGCCAGCACCGAGTATTCCGGCGAGTCCAAGGCCACCGGTGTGGGCCTCATGGGTTTCAGCAACCAGGGCGGCGGCATGCTGGGCGCAGCCATAGCGGGGGCGCTGTTGGCCAACGTCGGCTACGGCGGAATCGGCTACATGTGCGTCGGCGCAACCGTCGTCAGCGCACTGCTGACCAGCCTGTTCGGCCGCCAATTCGGGGAAACGGCGGGCCAGAGCAAAGGGTAGATGCTCCTGCGTATCCGGTTTGTCATCGCGCGGAGCACGGCGACGTGGCGATCTCATGGCCGGAAAATGCGCGGTCACCCCGCCGAGATTGCCGCACTGCGTTCGCATTGGCGGTTTGATGGTAAGTGGGTACCTGCGTGAGGGTGGATGGGCTTGGCCGGCCCGTATGCGCCGGTTTCGATACGGTGCTGGTCCCCGGCCGCCGAGCGCGCTCCTGTAAAATGTATCCATGCTCGCAATGCTGCGCGTCCCCGGCCGCCCGTTCCGGTTGCTTTCTTTTCCGCGACGCACTCTGGTCACGGTGCTGGTGGTCCTGGCTTTCTCGATCTCCCTGGCCGCCTGCTCCACCGGCCAACCCGCCGCCGACTTCGCCCTGAAAACCTTTGCCGGCGAGGAATTTCGCCTGTCTGAGCAACGCGGCCAGGCGGTGGTGATCAACTTCTGGTACCCGTCATGCCCGCCCTGCCGGGACGAGATGCCCGCCTTTCAGGAGGTCTGGGAGGAGTACCAGGGCCGGGATGTGCGCTTCATCGGGCTGTTCGTGCCTCAAGGTTTCGACACGGAGGTCGAGGCGCGGCAGTTCGTGGATGAGTTCGGGCTGACTTTCGACTTCGCCACCGACGTGCGCGCCCGAGTGGCCCAGGAATACGCGGTGCAGTACTTCCCCACCACGTACTTCATCGACCAGGGCGGCCGGATCCACAAGATGGAGATCAGCCGCATGGACGTCGACACGCTGACCGAAATACTGGACGACCTGCTCTGATGGTCGACGTGCTGGGCATCATCCTGCTCATCATCCGCTGGGCGCACGCGCTGGCGGCGGTGGTGTGGATCGGCGGTAGCCTGTTCATGCTGCTGGCCGGCCGGTCCGCGCTGCGCACCACTGACTCGGGCGGACTGGTAGGTCGTGCGCTGGCTGCCGAGTTCCGGCCCATCGTGGTGACCGCCATCGCCGTTCTCATCGTGTCCGGCGTGATCCTGACGGTGGACCGACTGACCTCTGATGCCGCCGGCATGGCCTATACGGTGGCCCTGGTCGCCAAAATCCTGCTGGCGGTGTACGCTTTTGTGGTCGCCTGGCTCCTGCCCCGACACCGTGACCGGCCCGCCGGTGGCATTCCCGGCGCAATGACCGGACCGGTGGCGTTGACCATCGCCGGCGTTCTGGTGATCGGCCTGGCCGACGTACTCACCTGGTTATTCGAGAAAGGACTGGCCGGCTGAATTCAGCTGAGGTGAACGAATTGAGAACCGACCTGCTGGACATACTGGCCTGCCCGGTCTGCCGGGGCATACTGACCCTCGATGCGGAGACCATCGCCCCGGACGACGCGCCCGACGCTGGCGAAGTCATAACCGGCGCCCTGACCTGTTCGGCGTGTCCTGAGGTCTACCCCATCCGCGACGGCATTCCCAACCTGCTGCCGCCCGACCTGCGGGACGCTGAGGAGATGAGAGGCTAATATGCACGGAAGCCTTGAACCTGGAGGCGCACCATGACGATTGACCTGGACAAGCTGTACCTAGCAGCCCGTCTGAGGATTACTGACGGGGCCTGATACCGACGGGGATAAAGGACTGATCACGCCGTCCCCCTGAATGAAAGTTGCCCCGGCAAAAACCCAGGGGTGGGGATGTGAGGTGGCCG
>MPNC01000045.1 GCA_002238825.1 SAR202 cluster bacterium bin87
ACCGACAGCGGACGACACGTCGTCATTGTTCGGATGAGCAAAGACCCGCCTAGCCGAGCATACCGGCAAGCGGTCAACTATTTCCTGGGCCTCGCGATTCGCCAGCATCCCGTATATTTGGAGGATCGTGTAGGTCTTCTTGACGTGCGACAGAAAGACGTTCTCCCTATGTTGGCCGCCACTACGGCGGAGGAGCAGAGCATTTTGGATCATGCCGAACTGTTTCGCCGGATGTCGCAGCCATAGACAGAAACACCGGACGGACGCCATCCCCGCTGCGCCGACGCCGCACGATTGGCGAAGCAGTCGGCGTTACGCCTGTGAACCCCGCCAGTACCCAGGCGAAAGCCACCATCTGACTGCTCAGCCGGAGCAACAACCCGTTGCCGTCCTTGGCAATTGCCGGCCCCGCATGTGCCTGCTCTCAATCTTTCCGCCGCTGCCTCCAGCTGGTCTCCGCCAAAACAATGGGGTCCACCCACTGGAGCTCCAAACATTCACAGACGTAATGAGGTTAACGATGGCGAGAAAGAACGCCCGAGACTCGGCACCCTTGCAGATGTCCATACCCGGTATGGAACCCCCACCGTCCGCCGTCGCCGCGTCACCTGTGCCAGTCGGAACCGTAACGGCAACATGCTCCGGCGAGTGCCGGCGTTCAACACAGCATGCAGTGGAACGACTCCGGCAGCCGGATGGCTCCTTGATCGTCCGACGAATATGCACCATGTGTGACGCCGCCGAACAAATCACCATCTCGAAAGTTGTCGCCGAACGCTTGCTGGCCGTTGAACCGCCGAAAGCGGGTCCGATAATGAAGGACACCGAAATGGCGGGCCCAAGGTTGCCAATTGACAGCGAATGCCGCGCTGCCGACAATGGGCCCACGAAGCCCTGACGCCGGAAGGTACACAGCCAACAGTCTCGGTTACGGCACCCGCCGCGGAGGGTTGCCCTAGAGACCCACGCGCTCATAACCTTGAACCAAACTCCCACCCGTTACGACCTGCTTGCCTGCAACCTGGTGCTGGCCTCCATCGCCGCCCTGTTGATGGCCGCGGTGGGGAGCAGCATCAAGGTAGTGCAGATCCTGGAAGGGGTGAACGTCGCCGGTTTCGACATCGACCTTGGACTGGGCGCCGCCGTGAACCCCGGAGTGCTGATGGCGTCTCTGGTCATCTTCTTCTCCATGACGGCAGCCCTGCTGTGCGTGATCCACAACCGGCTTCCTGACCGCTCATTCGTCCAGACGTTTACGGGTGTCATCAGTTGGCTGGCCACCATCGCGGCGTTCACGTTCTTCATCCTGACGCTGGCTCTGGTGCCGATTGCGTTGGCGGTCGAGGTCGGTTTGTAACCGGAGACCGCCGGAGTCTTCAGCCAATGGCTGGACAAGTCCCCTGACGTTTCTCCACACTATCAATCCTGCCAACCGACGGCAATGCAAACGGTCCCACCGTTATTTGCAGCAGCTCCTGTTGTTAATGTGCTCCTGCATCGACTGCGAGCCGGACGTGCCATCCCTTACGGCGATCCAGTGAGGCAGCCGCCGCAACCACCACCGAACTTGCGCAGCCCGCCGAACCTGAGCCATCCAACAGCCAAGCAACCCGCGTCCTGAACTGAGCAGCCGCGTTTACACCGCACAAATGCCGCCTGAAGCGCGGCAGCGAAACACCGCTGAACAGCCCCGGGACGAAGAAGTACCCAGGATGTTTTAGCCGCCGGCATTATCATGCTCAACGTCTATCGACGGGACACTACCATCGCGAACGATTGGATACGGAGAAGACAGGACGATGTTCGGTTCCGAGACAACGGAGATTGCGACGCGAGCAAACGTAGCGGCAGTGTGGTGGACCATCCTCGGGCTGGGGGCATTCACCTCCGCCTGGCTCGCAATACTACATTGGCAATTGCTACGCATAGCCCGACTACTGCGAAACATACAGCCGCAACAAAAAGCCATGTCGGTTCGACCTCCATCCCAAGATGCCACTTCTGATAACCACCAACCAGCGCGAACACGGCAGCAAACCCGAAAAAACCCAAGGGAATAAGACCACGCCAGTCCCCATCCATTAGAGCAACTTCCTTTGCAAGGAGAGCAACACGCCCAAAACGCTGGCCTTCGTGCCGGCCGCGGTGGCGGCCGAGGTCGGCTTGTGACCAGAGGTTCCGGCAGTCTCCAGCCCATGGTTGGGCAAGTCCGCTGACGTTCCTACGAACGATCCCGCTGTCTGGTCGACGGGCAGGACGTTCTCAAAACAGCGAGACGTACCGGTCCCGAACTTGGGAACCTCCACACAGCAATTGTTTTGGCGCCATCAAACCGCAGGCCGCAGCAGTCCCGCCGCCGTCACCGTCTCCTGGTTGATGGTGTCGGGCAGCTTGTAGCGCGGCCACAGCACAAAGCCCAGCAGGACCAGCGCTCCCGCCAGCAGCGGCGCCAGTCGTATCCCCAGGGGATACTCCGCCGAATCTCCCAACTGCAGCACCAGGCTCAACAGCAACGGCGGCAGCGCGAAGGTCGCCTTCTCAAAGAAGCTCTGCGTCGCGTAGAACATCGCCTCCCGCCGTTCGCCCGTGACCAGGGCGTCGTAGTCGGCGATGTCGGCGATCAGCCCCTTGGGCAGCAGGAACACCGCAGCCATGGGCATGCCGGCGATGAACATGAACACCAACCCCTGCGCCAGCAGGCCACCGGGCAGCGCCATACCAACCAGTCCCAACAGTGGGAACAGCAGGCCGCTAACCACCAGGCATACTCCGTAGATCCGCCGTTTGGAGACCCGTCCCGTCGCGAACAGCCTCCAGATGACAACGCCCGCCACCACCACGCCGGCGATGACGCTCATCGACAGAAAGCTCGACGCCGTGCCGTCCCGATCCTGCAGCAGCACTCCCACCGCAAAAAACGGCACCCACCCCTGGAGCAGCCCGACCCCGGTGGGGAACATCACGAAGGTCGGCAGAAACGCCACGAACTGCGAATTCCGCAGCGTGTCCTTCAGGCTTTGCCAGAATGAAACCTGCGCCGGCGTGGTATCGCGCGGCGCTCGGTTCCACACCGCCCGCAAGGACAGGTAGCGAAACACCAGCGCCAACAATGCAAAGACCGTGCCCGCAACCTGGAAGCCGTGGGCGTCCACGATAAAACCGCCCATCACCAGCCCCAGCCCAGCCCCGACCACTGCGAACAGGAAGATGAGGCTAACTACGCTCATCCGGTCCTGGGCCGTCCTGGTCAGCTCCGGCACGAGGGCCTCCAGCACGACGCTGGACATCGTGGCCGCCGTGAAGAACAATTCGAGCATCAGCACGAAGTACAGCGCGTTCCACCAACTGCTTCCCTCCGTGGGCAGGAACCAGACCAATGCCCCGAACGCGGCGTAGAACGGCGTGCTGAACAGGATGAACGGTATTCGGCGTCCCCAACGGCTCCGCGTCCGGTCGCTCCACCAGCCAATCAGCGGGTCGGTGAACGCGTCGATGAACCGACCGGCAAAGATCAACACCCCCGCCAGCACCCGTGCGTCAATGTCAAACCCCAGCAGCGTCACGTCGGGAACCCGGCTCACACCTGCCATGGCCGGCGGCGCCAGAAAGAACAGCACCCACTGCTGCCGGAAGTAGGACATGGCCTGCAGCCCGACGTGGTCGGCGGCGAAAAGCAGCTTGTTGAGGAGCGGCAGGCGCACCGCCGATTGTCCTGTGTCGGTCATCACACTCCGAACGTGGTCCGAAAATTGCCGTCGCAATGTACCAGATTCGCGCCGCGGCGTTTCGCCAACGCCTGGCTGCCGGTGCCAGTGCTGGCACACAATCCAGCCCGCTGGACGACCCGCATTGGTCTGGGCGAACCGGTGGCCACCACCAAGACCCTGCGGCGGCGCTTCTTCTCCCTGGCTGGCCGCATCACCCGCAAGGCACGCCGCCTCACTTTGCATCTTCCCCAGGGCTGGCCATGCAAAACCAGTTCAGCCGCGCTCTCGCCAAACTACGCGCCCTGCACTCCCATCCTGGCCATGTCCACGGCGTCTGCCTGTCCACTGGACTACCCAATCACCTGGCCGACCCGCGTCATGCCGGTTCCCGCGTGTCTCCTGCTGCAATCCGCCCGCTGATCCCGCCCGTCGTTGGAGCTGCGGCCCGTCAAAATCCCCTTCGCGTCGCTGACACACTCGGCACCCGTCCCAATCCGTCGGAACCAGGGCCTTGCCAGCCCTTCCCTTTACTTTTCATACCTCGTCTGACCAGCCTCACCGCATACATTCGGTGGATTCCGGCTAATGCCTCACCCAGAAAATCCAAGCACAGAATGCGGCCACACCCAAAGTCGAGCCCACGGCATTGATTCCGACATCAGCTAGAATCCCGCCTCGCCAACCCGTACTCGCCTGGGCAACTTCCGTGAAAAATCCCAAACCAACAGACAACGGTAGAGCCACTAGACCAGCCAGCCACCACGGCCCCTCATCAACTGACTCCAGTGCCCTGAAAAGTAGGAATGACCACAAGGAAAACATCAACAGATGAAACCCTTTGGCCGTCATTACTTGCCGAGACGGAAGTTTTCTCAAAAAGTTGGGTTTCTCCCCATCACCCAACGGCCAAGTTTTCGTCACCTTGCTGAACCCGCAAGGTATGTTCTTCAACATCGCGGGCCTCAGATCCGCAACCGGCCACAGAAATCCTGCCAACATGATCCCAAGAACAACAACCAAAGGTAACCAGTTGTAGACAACATTCATCCCGCCAGACCTCTCAAATCCAAAATTCACCGCACAGTTTCCAGAACGGTTGCGTCCCGCCAAGTGGTGCGATTGGCGGCGTCCGTGTTGTGGTTGCGGACGCTACTCCCCAGATGTTGCTTGCCTTTCAAATTCCGCAGTCATTGACCTGGCTTTTGCGGTTTACCGGATCGAGCAGGCAACTCCCGAGACTCACTGTAGCAAACCATTGGCTATTCAAACACGGCGCCGATGCCAAGACGCGTTGGTTTGTCAGCGGCATAGCGACTCGTTCCGTGGCACGCCATCGCATCCAAAAGGCCGAGTGCGTTGACGACTTGATGGACTAGAGCTTCAGTCCCGAAACCGTTGAAACCGCGATGTCAGTGTTGGGCGTGCCGCCAAGCGGCTGACGCCCGCCGAAGCGCAGCAACAGCAATACTTTCTGAAGCAGCGGTCGCCAACCTACTCAGCAGGCGGACGCGCAAGTCCCCAACAACAAAAGTTTACGTGCAGCGGCGACCGCAGCGATAATACGCCCTCCACCGGAGGGAACCATGTTCGAACGCATCAACCCAGACAAACTCAACGGACGGCAGAAGGAGATTTACAACTTCCAGAAATCTGCCGCCCTGCTGGCCGACTACGGCTTCAACTGCATCAAACTCACCGACGACTGGCGCGGCGCCGATTTTCTGGCCCATCACTTCGACGGCACCACCACGCTCAAGGTCCAGCTGAAAGCCCGCCTCACCATCGACCGCAAGTACGAGGGGCAAGACCTGTGGATGAACTTCCCCTGCCAAGGAACTTGGTACCTCGTGCCCCACGACAAGCTCGTTGAACTGGTCGGGCAAAACACCAACTGGCTCAACACATCGTCTTGGCAAGATAACGGGCTGTACAACAGCACCAATCCATCACCAGTGCTACTCGAACGGCTCCTCCCTTATGCGCTTGCAGCTGAAGAAAAGCCGACGAGCCCGTCAACAACGCATTCGAGCGAAACACACGTGCCACCAGCTCCGCCGAGGACCACGCCGAGCGTTGGAGGGGCGCCAGCCCTTAGCAGCGCCGAGCGTTGGCGCCATCCCAACCTGGCCGTCGCCGCAAACGCGCTAACTGCGGCCGGCTACACTTGTTCCGCGCCACCCAGAGAATTCAGAGGCAATTATCTCGCAGCGAGACGTGGAGACGGGGAAGCCATCACCGTGAGATGCCCGGGTCGCCTGGACATTCGAAAGCAGCAGCTCAGTACCGGCCTGTACATAGTTTTCCCCGACCAGGACGGCATCTGGTACCTCGTCCCACACGACAAACTCGTACACCTGGCAAAGGCCAACACGCCATGGCTGAGATCAGCCTCGTGGCGCGCCGACGGCTGGTACAGCTCAGCAAACCTATCACGCCAAATGCGCGCCGGACTGCGCCGCTTCGCCCTGAACACGACGTGAGCCGGACCCATCAACATCTCGAACTCCCGACGCTGAGAATTCAGAGTTAGCCAGATGCAGGCTGTTGGCACCTCCAGCATCGCAGATGCCAACGGGCGCGCCTTGAGACCATCTCCGCCTGAAAACCCAAGCAGCCTGCGGCACCAGCGCGCCTACACGACACCGTGGTCAGCGCCCCATCAAAGGCGCAGGGCCGAAATCCAGCAACTACACACCTCCGTACCCGCAAAGGGAACAAGCGATGCGTCTGAGCCGCCCAGCCGGTTAGGTTGCTGTTCAAAAGACGCAGACCGATTTTCCCAACCTTCCGATGCGAACCTGACACTAGCCACAGCACGGCCTACCACCTACAATTTACCCTCGACGCCACCAGCCGCGAGGGACCGCCCATGAAGATACGCCACGAAGCTCATACCATCATGTCAATGCTCCCCGACAGGCAACGAGCCTTTATCATCGGCTCCCCGGAACGCGTGTCCGAGTGCATCCAAGCCTTGTCCGACGCCGACATCGAGGTCTGGCATGCCTACCCCATCAACGCGCTGGCAACCGGTCTCATGGGCACCTCAAACCCGCCGGACGTCGGGCCTGCCCAAATACCCGAATTGTTCCTGAACTACCTAGCCGACATTCCGCCCGGTCCCCTAGCCCAAGGTTGGCGTCAACCTATCCTCGAAGCTGTCAAAGACGCTGGCGAACGCTACTTCAACGCCGCAGACCGCAATTTCCAACTGGGCGACGTGCGTTCTGCCGCCCATGACCTGTGCAGCGCCGTCAACTGCGCCGTAATCGGCCAAGCCGCCATTCGCGGCTGGCCACACGCTGACGCCAGCAACGACATCAACACCATGCTCGGCCTCGCTACCGGCATACTCCCAGCCGACCAGACCCAATTTAGAGCAGTCATCGACAACACCGCTGAGGAAAACCTGGATCTGAACAGCGCTTACGGCGCTGCTACAGGCATCCTACAAGCCGTAGACCACGGCTACTTCCACGCTTTCGGCTACACGACTGAAACCGCAACGCAATTGGCCCGACACGCCTTCGGCCTCATCACCCAGACCGGAGGTCCAACTCCTTGACGCCCTGGGACAGACGGCTCTTGTCCGAAGAATTCCTCACCCGTTCGGACGCTGAATTCAACCCTAGCGGCAATGACCAGATCGCTGCCGAGATCCTTTGGGGCGCGGCCGCGCAACTGCTCCTGATCGAAATACACCGCGAACCCACACTGAATTTCACAGATCACGGTTCCTACCGCGACGCGGCAACATTCCTCCAGGCCAAGAGTACGGGCACTGTGGTCCTGACCGACTTCGATTGCGCCAACAAACTGCACGGGCACTTCTACCACGGCCACCTGTCTGAAAGCGATCTACGAAGCTGCCGTCGCATCACCAAACGTTTCATTCAACGGCTGGGCACCTATCTCGACCAGTCGACAGAGGCTTCACCGCCGCACACCGCCTGAAACGAACGCCAACGCCTGACCTTGCCAACCACCAGTCAAACACGAGCCATAGAGAATTCCGGGGGTCGTGAGGCCAGAGTCAGCCTTTCCCGGCGGATGGCAGCGGGACATCCCAGCGCCATGGGCTCCGTTGGCGCGGATCTGCGGAAACGACCTCACCTGGGCATGCCACCATCCGCACCACTTCTCGCAGTACCGCGACGACAACGGGCGCGAAACCAAGGGATGAAGAGTGTTTCCAAGGTTCGACCGGCAGTGGATCCTGACCGACCCCAATGGCTCCGGAGTTTCCCAATGGCGTCTTCCACGGTGGTTTTACCCTGACAGCGACAAGCCGCCTTTGACGTACCACGCCGACCACTGACGTTGGCAGCATGACGCGAAGCACGCCTACCTGCGGAGCGTCGGCAGATGGCAGGAGTTCGTGCTCGATCTTGCCCACTACGCCGAAGCCGTTGAGTGGTTATCTGACCTCGTAAGCAGCCTCGGCTCCGACACGCGAACATCATGAAGACGAATGGCGTCCTGTCGGATAATCCGTAGAACGACGATGTCGGACCCCCCAGAAAACCATAACAACACCTGGCTGGTGCCAGACACGTCGCGGTAGTCCAGGTCTGGCCCAGTACGGCAACCGCTGGAAACGTTGTACCGCCGGTGGCAACGTCGCTTCCGGCGGCTTTTTCGTGCCCGAGCCATCAGCAGAATTCGACCACAGCCACCGAGGAGCGACAACATGGCGCCGCGACGTCCACGGACAGCCGACGGAAGCCGGAAGGCCCAACCCTCGCTGGACGCCCCGGAGCCGGAATTCACCGCAATGCTCGAGCAGTACTGCGACCTGCGCCGCTGCGGCTTCTCCCAGACCGAGATCCAGACCAAGCTCCAGCTGAAACGACACCAACCCGGTCTGCTGCTGGCTGAAGCCGCCAGGCGGGGAATGCCAGGCTCACAGGAGAACCAGAGCGACGCCGTCGCCGAATGGCTGCTTTCGTGTTTCGACGCCAGGATCGAGGTCTCCGCCATCCGGCGGATGTCCGCCCTCACGGAGCGGGGAATAAAGCAGCGGCTCAAACGCGCGCTGGACACCGCCAGCGGCAACCCGCCGTCTGGCCTCATCACCCCAGCACCGGACGGGAAGCCAGGCCGCGTGTCCTGGCTCGACCCCGGCGGACGGCTCATGCACCGACCTTTCGACGGCGCGTTCCCCGCCCACTACACGGCCGAAACGGCGGTGGCACAGTGCCGCCAGGTGTTCATCGAGTTGCTCGACCACCCAGAGGGTCGCGCCCGAGACCGCGCCTATACCATGCTGCGCCTAGCCCAGAGTGGACTGCACGCCTTCGACCGCGAAGCAGGTCAGGAACTCTACGACGCCATGGACAACGCCGGACTCGATGACGACGCCAAACGGACGGTCGTGCTCAAGCTCCACGACCACCCATATGTCCAGCAACTGCTGCTGCAGCGGTGCGGCATCAGCCCCAGGTGGCTTGACGGCAAACGGGCCAGGTTCCTTTCCCGCCGGACGAGGCAGTACGGCCACTCACCGGCGTTCACGCGGTATGCGGTCGAACTCTTCGGCCATGACCCCGACGCGTACTACATGATCGGCGTCGAGCATCGAATTCCGGAGCCCACTCTCGAGGGGAGGGCCAAGTGCGTCGAGAGCCTGCTGGACGCGGGCTTCAGTCCCGAAGCCGTCAAAACCGCGATGTCGGTGCTGGGGGTGCCGACCGGAGGACGGCACCCGCCGAAGCGGAGAAGGTATACCAAGACAGGGTAGACAATGGCCTCTACTGCGGCGGTCCCATCACGACGGCAACAAAGCACCGCTGACCTACCACACCGACCCCAGGCGCTGGCTGCGCGACGCTGACCACGCCGACCGCTGGCGCGCCTCCGAAAGCCCGCCAATCTGAACAGGATTAGGCTGTGCGGAGAGACTCGGGATCGCCTTCGGCGAGTTGCAGTTGGTGTGCACCGAGACCCTCGAAGAGTTGCTCGCGACAGGTGAAAACCAAGATCTGCACGCGCTGTGCGGCGTGCGAGAGAATGTCGAACATCAGCCGCATCCGCTGGTCGTCGGAGAACACGAGCGCATCGTCCAGGACCACAGCGGCGGGCGCACTTTGGTCAATCAGCATTTCGGCGAAGGCCAAGCGAACGAGGACGGCGATCTGTTCCTGAGTACCCATGCTCAGATGATCGAAACTTTCCTCGTATCCCGCGTGGCGGGACATTCCCGTGATATACAAGTCCTCGCCTATGCAGATTTCAGCGTCAGGGAAAAGCATTTGGAGGTATGGATGGATGCGGTTGACGACCGGGGAAAGGTAGCGTTCTCTGGCGTCGCTCTCGGCTGTGCGAAGTGTTTCTGCCAGGAGGTCCAGGACTCTTACTTCGCGTTCGAAATGTTCGCAGCGTTGCGTGGCCAGCGCAAGTTCATGCTGCGTGTGTTCGATGGCTTCGTCGATGCCTGCGCTATCATGAACTTCAATGCGCTCACGTAGCCGGCCGCCCTCGATCCGTAGCTCAACTCGGGTGCTTTCGCGTTGTTCAATCGCCGCTTGGAGTCGTGAGATGCGGGCTTCCAGTTGTGTCCTGGCGCTGGCTGGTCGTTCCGCCTCCAGCATGGACACGGTTTGTTTCTGTTCCGTCACTGCGTGCGCCGCTGCTTCGTACGCCTCTGCGAGTTGCTGATCAGGTACGCCTTCAGCCTCGCTTTGGAGACTTTCGTCACGCTTGTCAACCAACTCGGTCTGACTATCCACGCTGTTTTGCAATGTGCGCAATTCCACCATGTGCTCTGAAACGGCTCGCGCCCTCTCATCCACAGCCTCGCGAGCGACCCGTTCCTCGCCCCTTGCCTTCTGCAGTTCTGTCTGAGCGGATTCCAAGGCGGTTTCTGCTTGTTCCTTTTCCGGCGTATCCTCGTCTGCCGGCAGGCCCTCCAGTGTGCGGCGCAACTCGTCTATTCGTGGTTGAAGCGCCGCTGCGCCGTCGTGCGGTGCGATTCGTTCCAGTTCCTGTTGGGCCGCATCGGCGGTAACTTCGAGATCGCGCCGTTGGTCACGCAGGACTTGTGCTTCGGCAAGCGTTTTCGCCTCGACTTCGCTGAGAGCGGCGTCCAGCTCCGCTTTCGCTTCCCGTTCCGCCCGTAAGAGTTGGTCACGGTCGGCGACGGCAGGCTCGATGAGAATCCTTCCCCGCTCCGGAATGGTGATGGCGACTGGCTCGACCGCCTCGACTATCGTGGGCGGGTCTGTCAACGGAACGCCGTCGGCCTCAATGCCACCAAGACGGTCGCTCGGAATGTCAAAGGTGACACGGGTTGCCGCGACGCTGAGCCGTGCACTTGCCTGTTCGGCTGCGTCCGTAGCTTGGCGGATCCGCTGTAGCAATTCGTCCGTTACCTTGATCTGCTCGGCTTGCTGCCGGGCTTGAGTGAGTCGTTCCTGCGCGGCTTCGACAGCACTCTGTTGGCGGAGCAAGTCGTTCAACTCTGCAAAGCGAGTGATTCGATCCAGGATTCGGCGCCATCTTGCCTCTGACTGTGTCGCTGCTTCAACGGTCGCTTCTGCGTTCGTCGCAGCCTGCCGGAGTTCGTCAAGCGCCGCCGACGATTCTTGCTGATGCTGTTGCAGTCCCTCCAACCGCTCGGTGTCCTGCCTCAGCTTTACCTGATCCGTCCTGAGCTCTACGCGCCGGGATGCGCGTTCGGCTTGAGCGCGTTCGGCTTGCTCCAACTGCCTCTGCCGGTTCTGGAGTTCGCTGTGAGCGGCTTCGAGTTGCAGGTCGTGCCGCATCACCTCACCGAGCTGCCCTTGAGCCTCTTTAAGTTCCTCCTGATCCATGCGGTCCTGAGTGCCGTCCTCAAGCCGCGCAAGCCGTGCTGTCGTCGTGGCCATCTGCTCGAGCGTTTCCGACATCTGCAACTTTTGCTGCTGTTGGTCGCTGAGACGTTGATTCAGCCCGCTGACGCCATCAAGCGTGTCCTTGTACGCGCCGCGCGGCTGACGCCGTACCGCAGTCACCAGTTCGCCCCGCTGATCTTGTATGACCTGCGGCAGCTCTCTGCCACGCCGGCCTCCGAGGACCGTACCGACCTCGGACTCCAACCCTGCACTAAGACTCGCCAGGGCTGAATCGGGCAGATTCGGTCTACCGAAAGACTGGCCCTGCAGCACCCACAGGACGCCCCACATGCCAAGCGATTCCGAAGTTGCGCCCCGGTTGCCTGCCTCGACGAAACCCAGAAGGTTGCGCAGCTCGTTTTCGGCAGCGTCCGCTTCGAGCAATGTGCCATCAGGGCACTCTAGCTTTGCAAAGGCGCTCCTGACGAAGCGCTTGGTCAGCGTGTACTCAGCGCCATTTACTTCAAAGACCAGTTCGACCACCGGCGCCGCGCCACTTCGATCATTTTGCAGTGCCACGATTGGCTGCGCCCGGGAACTGTAGCGCTCGAACAGCACTGCTCGAAGCGCATCCAACAGGGTCGATTTACCGAGCTCGTTCGGCCCAACGACCAGATTGAGACCATCGCCGAGCTCACCCAACTGTGTCGGCACAGTGAATCGCTTGAGCTGGTTGACTGAGAGCTTGCGCAGCTTCATCGTTGCCCCGACTCAAGCTTCTTGTGTTCGATGTAGAGTCGATGAAGAGCGGCACGAGCGAGTTCGGCATCACTCCCCCCTGCCTCTACCATGCCTCGGAGCTTGTCAGCAGCGGCGCGCACAATTCCGCCTGGATCGATACTGTCAAGATCGTCGTCAGTAGGTTCCGGAAACAGTTGCCCGCGGTCGACCCGAAGATGAAAGAACGCTGCGGCCGCTTCCTCGACGATCAGTTCCTCAAAGCGGTGCAAGTCAGCCAGTGAGAGGGCTCCTGAGAGTTTCACATCGACCAGTGTGTGGTTGAGGTCACCGTTCAGGTTCCGCAGTTTGTGTTCAAGTAGATCTACGTCTTCCCGGTTCTCCACGCGTTCATCGAGCGATTCCCAGCGGTACTGACCTGTCGGGAACGGAGTGACCCGTGGCAACTCGCTCGGACCGTCGATTTCTACCAGCAGGGCTGTGCCCATACCGCGCGTCTGAAATGAGTCCGTCTCGGGCGTGCCGCTGTACCAGCAGCGCTCGTTTACCTGGAGCTCTCCGTGCCAATCGCCCAGGGCGAGGTAGTCAAGTCGAGCGAGCTGCGTTCGCGCAGGGTCGATTGGGTTTGCTCTCTGTTCCTCATTTGTATCGAAGCCATACACGGCGCCATGAGCCAGACCGATGCGGACCAAGTGGGCTTCGCTAACCTGGTCGTCCATCCAGGCGGTCGGGTCATTAAGGGTACGACGATGTTGGAGTGGAGCCGCAAGAAGGACGGCGGCATCTTGCTCGATGACGGTGGCAGCAGATTCGGTATGCGGGTGGATGTTGTCGGGCAGGCCACGCCTTCTGAGCTGATCCCACAGCCCATTGGGCTGGTAAGGATCATGGTTTCCCGGCAGCAGATGCCAATGCACCGAGTTGTAAGCGCGCATTCGCTCGACGACCTGATTGCGCGTGTGGAGAGAGGGAGTTGCATGGTCGTAAACATCACCCGCAACCAATACATGGCTCACGTCGTGCTCGTCGGCGAGATTGCCGATGCGTGTAATCGCCTCCAGTCGTGCCAACTGGAGGCCACCCATCTCCGCACCCTCAACGAAGCGGAAAACTTTGCCAATCTGCCAGTCGGCAGAATGAATGAAACGGAATGCCATTGACTAGGCGGTCCCCCTAAGTACATCGTGACCGGCGCGCATTCTACGGAGTATGCGTGGCCAATGCAAGATTATATTCGCAGCCCAATCGAGAAGTGCACCACACCTCCACAGGAGGCGGACTCTCCAAGCCTTGGCCTGCGATTCCTGTGGCACTACTCTAATAGAGGAAAATACGCTACGCGGACATCGACCGGCTCATGACCGAAAGTGATCTGCACCAGCGTCGTCAGTGGACTCACCAACGAACGCATGAGTGAATGGGACCGGGTTCACCTCGACCCCGACCTTAGCTTCGACGCGCACCGACGCCGCAAAAACCGTGCCGCCTGGCAACAGAGGAACGGGCCCTCATCGTCCACGAAGGTCGCCACGACGCCCTCGTCAGAGGTCCGCCCTACCAGAACCTCACTGATAAGAACACATCCACTGACAGGCCGCGTTTCTGACACCGCAGAGCCGCGGAGAGGCTCGCATCAGAGCCAAAGACATCCCTACCCTGTTGCCAGAGAAGGCTGTCTCCGTGGCCTCAGCGCAAGTTTAGCGCTGCTCCTGAACACCCGCTACAATGCCCCCAGCACGATGCCGTTTACCGACGGCACCAGAGGACCACAATGACCAGCAGCACCCAGCAGGAAGCTTTCAGCCTCGTCATAGAGCGACAGAAGGGCGGAGCATCCGAGAACGACATCAGGTTCGCATTCCAAACCTTCATGGTCACCGCCGGATTGGCGAAA
>MPNC01000006.1 GCA_002238825.1 SAR202 cluster bacterium bin87
AGTCGGCGTCTTGATGCCATATTCAAAAAAGGTGGGATGCAGACCTCTTGCTGCATCCCACCCAACTTGGAGTTCAGGAATTGCATCCAACTGTCGTGAAATAACGGCATCGGTTCCGGCTTGCCCGTCGGGCTCCGGAACGGCTGATTGCTGGCCATGGCGCAATAGGGGCGATGCAGCTGGAAGGCTGCACCGCCCCTTCAGCATCAGGAGTTCAGAATGCTCTCAGCAGTGGAAGAAACGGGGACTGACCAATACGACCCGCAACAGGGGTCAGCGCCGGACCACCGCGTCCGGGTAGCCCTGCTGATGGCCACGGCGACCCATTTCAGTACCTTACCCGAACACAGGGGGATGAAAACAAAAATGCAGACACAACCGCTGCCGCTGGACGGTCTGATGCACTGCGCCAAGTGCGGCGAAAGCATGCGGACATCACCGCCGCCAAACCACAGCTACCGCTGCTCCAACGGGTGCGACACCTACATCGACGCCGCGAGCGCCAACCGCATCCTGATCCGGCAGATCATGCAAGACGCCGTGTCGAATGAGGCCGCGGCGGAACTCCAGGAACCCGTGGAAAGCCAACTGGCGGAGCATGTCCGGCAGGAGATGCCTGGCGTCAAGCCGCCCGCCGTCAGCGTGGAGTGCGTCCTCCGGTACGCCACCGACCCCGAGACCTATCTCGACGGCGACGCCGAAACCGCAGCCGAACTCATGAACATCATCGTCGAGCGCATCGACGCCGACGACCAGAACGCCGTGATCACGTACCGACTCACGTCGCTGCTGGACCGACTGGCGGCAGGACCCCGACGCCAGTCGGTCAATCTCCAACCCAACTCCCAGATGGCGCCGGATGCTCCGTTCCGGACCTTCGACGCGATACGCTAACCACACAGGAGAAATCACATGGCGGACCACGTCCGAAGCCTCGGCGGCGTTTTCTATGGCGATGGTTGCGAGGTATTCCGCCATGCCACGCGCGCCCAGCGCAGCAACAACTGCGGTTGCCGTCGCTACGACCAAGCCTGTATCCCGCGTCGACCGCTGGCTGTGCTGTCTCTGAGCGACGCCAGGGGCTCGCCCCGATGCTGCAACGTCTGCGCGACCTGACGGCGCAGTTCCGGCCGAGACCGTATCCGGAACACGCAATTTTCAGGTTGGAAACGTGCACAGAGTGTCCGAATTTCTGCACAGGAGTCACGGAGACGCGGTTTGCGGGCCTGCAGGCGTCTGAATAGGTCCAGGGACCGTTCAGGCCCTGAAATCGGCCCAGGGCGCCGAAACCGAAGCAACGAAAGGTACCAAGCCAAGGCGAGGGATAACCCTTTGCCAACGCGACCGCCGAAACGGTGGGGGTATGCCCGCCGTCGCACCACGTGTTCGCGAACGTAGAAGAGGTCAACGATGGCGAGAAAGAACGCCCGAGACTCGGCACCCTTCCGAATGCCCATCCCTGGTCTGGAACCCCCACCGTCGGCCTTCTCCGCATCGCCTGAACTGGACCACCGCGACCACCAACGACGCCGTGCGAACAGCAACCGCATTTAGCTGACCAACATAGATCAAGCGCGTCCTCAAGAGGGCCGGCTCAATGAGCCGGCCCTCTTTTTCGTTCTCACCATCCCGGTTCTGCCGAGCGACAACGCGAGCCGCTCACTGAGCCGGCAACCCCGCCACACGCTACCCGGGACGGGCTGCTTGTTCACAACCGCCGGTATAACCCCGCACGCCGGAAAAAGACCAACGGTATCGCCGCCAGACGACGGACGATGCCAACTCAAAGACAGGAACTCCAACGATGACCGACAACCCCCTGAACGCCGCCAACCGCGGCGTCTACATCAGCGACAACCTGCCGTTCCTCAAGAACCTGAACGACAGTTGCATTGACCTCGTCTGTATCGACCCGCCGTTCGCCAAGAACGAGACTTTTGGCCGCAAGAACGACCAAGCACCAGACCCGCTGAAGCCGGAGCTCACGCCGGAGGAACGGGCTACCGAGTTGGCGTTGCTGGGACGCTGGGGAATCAACAACCCCGACGAAGCAAACAAAGCAGGCATCGACTGGCCGGAGACACGCTACAAGGACTTCTGGTCTTGGGAAACCGATGTGCACGAGTCTTGGCTCAGCGACATCGAAGCCGACTACCCAGCCGTACATGCGTTGATCGAAGCCACCCGAATGGTGCACGGCGAGAGCACAGCGGCTTACCTGTGCTACATGGCGGTGCGCTTGTTCGAGATCCGTCGGGTACTGAAGGACACGGGCAGCCTGTACCTGCATTGCGACCACACGGCGGGCGCATACCTCCGGCAACTGCTGGACGGGATTTTCGGGAGAGACAATTTTCAGAACAACATCGCCTGGAAAAGAACTTCGGGCAGATCCGACGCAACCCGATACGGACGGGTCCACGACACAATCCTGTTCTACTCCAAGTCCCCGAGATTCCACTGGGAAACACCGTACATCCCGCACGACCCAGAATACGTCGAGAGAGCTTACCGTAACGTTGACTCCATCGGAAGATGGAGGGCCGACCAACTCACCGCCGCAGGAACCAGAACCGGCCAATCAGGCGAACCCTGGAGAGGAGTCGACCCAGGAGCAAACTCCAACCACTGGCGTACACCCACAGCTGGAGGGATGAATGATTTCATCATTGAGAAACAACTCATCCCTGGATGGCCAGAAGGCTACCCAACTGTCCACGAACGCCTCGACGCCCTCGACAAAGCCGGTCTCATTTACTGGCCACCAAAAGGCAAGATACCCTGCCTCAAACGTTATCTCGAGTCCACCAAAGGTGTGGCCCTCGACGACATATTCACGGACATCAAACGCCTCGAAGCCAGTTCCGTAGAAAAAACCGGCTACCCCACCCAGAAGCCAGTGGCCCTCGCCGAGCGCATCATCAAGGCTTCCTGCCCCGAGGGTGGCGTCGTACTCGATTGCTTCGCCGGCTGCGCCTACGTGGCCGTTGCGGCGGAGCGCCTAGGCCGCGACTGGGTAGCCTGCGACATCAACGCACGTTCGTGGACGGTCTTCAAACGGCAGTTCAACAAGTCCCAGCTGATCTTGCTTCAATGCTTGGAGCCCATGGCAGTCAATAACCAGCAAATGAACCTGCTCGGCAACATCGTCACCGTCCACGGACCGAACCAACTGCCACAGGATACGATACGCACCGTCACCACGCCAAACCCGTTGCCGCCGCCGAAACCACCAATCTGGAAGGAACCGGCCAGCGACATCCCGCGCGACGAAATGCTCCGCCACCTGCTGGAATTGTCCGGCTACCAAGCATGGTGCTGCGGCTTCGCTAACCGTATGCCAGACGGAACCATCATCAAGACAACCAGGAACTTCCACCTGGACCACATGGACCCGGTGTCCCGCGAGGGCAGCAGTCACCAGATCACGAACCGCGCGCCGCTCTGCATGGAGCACAACATCCGCAAAAGCAATCAGCGTCTGCACCTGGCCGAGTACCGCCAGCAGATCGCCAATGCAGGCGAACTCATGGTCCACGACCTCAGCAAACTAATCAACCTGTCCTACGCCCGCCACGAGGCGGAGAACCTATTGACCCAAGCCAGGATGGCGAAGGGTTTCCAATCGCGCCTGCCCTCGTCGAGGTCCAGCTAGCAGGCGGAACATTTGACGCGGAACGGAACGCAGAATGCCTGCTGAACACACTGAGAAAATCGATGTCATGAGAAGATTGCGCTACTCGCACTTGAACATCGCCAAGGTCGATGCGATTTCGCTACTCCGATGCCTGCTCCGACCGGACGCGACAACGCCGCCAAAGCCGGCGCCAGACGACGAGCTCCAACGTCGGTACAACGCATCCGTGCTGCCGGCCCTCATCGGCTCGCACATCCCGCTGGGGCAACTGAAACGGCTGGCGGAAAAAGAACGGCCTGATGCCCGCCGGTTTTACCAACAGGCACAACGAGAAGCCGAGCAGTACCAGGAAACACTGAGTCGGGGGTACTTGAGCCGGGAAACGGCTTCGGACCGAGTACTCTGGGACCGGTCAGCCATCTTCGACTGCCGCACGGATCACGAAGCGGACCCGCCGGCGGGCCAGCCGCTCAAAGACCCGACGCCATTCCCCGAAGCAACCCCAACGCTGTAATGCGCTGCCTGTGGCACTACGTTCCCAGTCGCTGAAGCGTCCTGAGCCAGTCGGGCAGAAGACCGATGCGCAAGCCAAGACAACAGCCCAGCCAGCCCCGAATTCGGTGCACCACAGATTACGGATTTCGTACTGATGTCGCCTACTTGAACAATCCTACCCATGCAGGCGGAAATTCCCCAAACGGCCATGGACCGGATGCTGCGTCTGCTGGCTGAACTACCCAAAAATGCGTAGCCGAACGTCATCGTCCAGATCTCGCAACCCCAAATGGGTAATCCGCAGCGCAGCACCATCACAGCAGACCCACGCAGAGGCAGCTACCGGATAAATCCACCAGATGAGCCCCACGCGACGGATCCCGTCACCGAAGTCCCTACTTGAACAATCCTACTCAGTAGGGAGGCAGGCCCAAGGCGTACCGGGAGAGCAAGCATCGCCATGAACACTGCAAGCAACGAAACAGCGCCAACGTCCAACCGCGGAAACATCCCCATGCCGAAGATACGTTACATCCCCCTACGCTTCACGCCGCAGCAGCCCAAGCCCGACGCCGGACTGGACGTGCTGGAGAGCGACCCCCGCATCTGGAACGTTACCTGGTTTCAAGAACCCAAGGACGAGAAGAGCACACTACGCCTGCTGAGCCTCGCCGAAACCGCTGTACTGCCCCACAGTGGCGAGTTCATCCGCTTCCACCTACCCGAGCACCTGTCCAACCTCATTGACGCAGTACCGACGTGGATGCGCAACGCCTACAGCCAGCTGCAACACGCCAACGACGGCGGCCAACGCTGGCAGATACAGCTCATGCTGCCCGCCGCCGACGGCCTCATCCACGACGACTGCGACAACCGCACACCCCTGAGCCGCATCACCTGCCCCACCTGCATCTACCGCATCGCCGAAGACCGCCGCCGCACACGCCAGCAGGAAGGGAACGCCGGCCCCCTGGGCATGCCCCAGCTCAGCCAGCGCGTCCCCGACGCCTACGCCCGCCTCGCGGAAGCTGAAATCGAGATAACCAAGCGCCCCATCAACAGAGCACCCAGCGAAAGGTACCGGGAGCCAGGGCCAGACCTGCGCCGGCGGTTCAATGAACTCGCCGACCAGTGGCAGGAAGAAACCGCGTTCATGTCTTCCACGCACCAGGCACACCAGCATCCGGCCTACCAAGAAATCCTGGACTTGGGCTCTCCCGTCGTACGCCCCATGCTGGAAAGAATGCAGGAACAGCGTGGCCACTGGTTCAGTGCCCTGCAGCAGATCACTGGAGAATCGCTGGTGCGCGACGACGAACGCGGCCACATCCGTCAGATGGAACTGCGCTGGCTCGACTGGGGATGGCAAAACGGCCTCCTGCCGGTAAGCGAATCCAACGAAGCGTAAGAACGCCGCAGCCGCATCGCTCACGCTAACCGAAGTCGGATTGTTCAAATAGGAGAGACCAAAGGCCGTGTCTGACAGATTCCGTCATCCTCGACGAGCGTAGTCCTATAAGCCTCCGCGGCTAAACGCCGCTACGTCGCCAGCGTGGCAACGCACGCGTGGGAACAGCTGATTCCGAGCCGTCCATTTCTCACGCCCGCAGCCGCATCAGGAACACCCGATGACGCCCTCAGACGCTCTCATTGCGCCGGGAACGCGGCAAGCCCACATTCGGGCCACCCGAAGGCCCCAACCCTCAATACAGGCTGTCTCAACGCGCGGCGCGGCAGACGAAACGAGCATCATCACCATTGCAAGGATTCGACATGACCAACATCGCAAGACGCGCCGGCAAAGCGCGGTGCAACCTGTGCGGCGACGAGAAGAGCGCCACCCAGATGGGCAACCACATCGCCCAGGAACTGAAGGCCGTCCAGCGCGCCGAACAATGGCGCCAGGAACCCATCGACATCAACAGCTTCCTCCACATCGAGATCCAACACCAGCGCGCCAA
The DNA here is from genome assembly GCA_002238825.1 of SAR202 cluster bacterium bin87. Lineage (GTDB taxonomy): Bacteria > Chloroflexota > Dehalococcoidia > Lucifugimonadales > UBA3495 > Bin87. The sequence continues at coordinate 6,094 of MPNC01000006.1, forward strand.
GCACTTCTGGATGCACCTGCTGGTGCCCCACGAAACCACACTCGGCCAGCTGGACGCCTTCCTGCGCACCGCCTGGCTGGAATGCTGCGGACACCTGTCCCGCTTCGACTTCCACGGCCTCACGGCCAGCTCACCAGGCAGCCGGAAACCTGGTTTCCTCGCCTTCGATGACGACGCCTTCGATGAGGACGACGAAATCGACGATGACGGCGAACTGCTCATCGACTGGAACACGCCCGCCATCAGGGCCATGCCGCCCGGCATGACCGGCATCCACGAGTACGACTTCGGCTCCACCACCACGCTGGACATCACCAGCCACCGCAGCCTGCGCCTCCGCCTGGAGGGCGACATCTTGCTCATCGCCCGTAACTCCCCCGTCGCCTGCGACGTATGCGAAAAGGAGCCGGCCCGAACACTCACACCGGTGCAAGGCGCTCTTGAAGACCCCGACGGTTGGCGACACCACGGCGCCATCTACGTGCCACTCTGCCAATCCTGCCCCCCGCCCCAACCCGATGACGACTCCGCCGATTGCACCGGAGAATGCGGGATCTGCGACGAGGCAGACGACGAAACGGCTGTGCCCATTCCCGTGGTGAACAGCCCGCGCCTCTACGACGCCGATTGCTTCCTAATTGACGAACTGCAAGAAGTCGCCCCAAGGAAGGGACGAACGACATGGCGAGAACACCACACCCGCAAACATGACGGATCAGGAGCAAATCATGGAACACGACCACTGCGAGAGCAACGACGACCTCCCCTCCTCCGCGGACGAAGAGACACATTCCTGCCCGGTCTGGACCCCGTCCTCGACAACGTCGAACGGTGGCCCAACATCATGATCATGGACTCCCTGCTGGAATCCGCCGGCAGATCCACCGAAGACACACCGCCACCCGAGGCCATCATCAGAGCACTGGACGGCCTCGAAAAGCTCGCGCTGGCCAGAACACTGTGCGACAAGACCGGCGACCATCATAAGTACTTCGAAGGCGCCCCGGACTGGACCTACACCCCCCGCGAAAGCGACGACGCGATGGCGGAACAGGGCGATGCCCGGCAGTTCACGGACGACACTGACGCGGTGGTTGCCGACGCCACCCTGTCGTGGAACGACGGGAACGCGATTTTCATGATCGGCTACCTGCCCGGGAAGGGCACCCTGCTGGCCTACTTCGGGCCGAAACCGTAGCCGGAGCCAGCAACAACAGCAAGGTAGGAAAATGGTCACCAAAGAACGCCAACCCGCCACCCACGCCGACAGCCCAGAAGATCTGACTACCGAAACCACCAAACAGCGTCCGCCCATCGGGCAACTGCTCAAGACCCTCCGCGGAACCAAGACGCTCCGACAGGTGGAAGCCGACACCGGTATCACCAATGCCTATCTCAGCAACCTCGAAAGCGGCCTCAAGAAGCCGGGCATCCGGACACTGACCAAGCTCAGCCGCTACTACTCCGTACCCATTGACCACCTCATCCATGTCGCCGGACTGGAAGGAGATATTCCTCTACCAGCGGGCGAGGATTCCATCATGGACATCCAACGAGCCTTCGAATTCGTCGTCACCGACCCAAACGTGGCCCATTTTCACCACCCGGCCGACACCCTGCCGTTGGACATGCAGAAGTTCGTCGTCCAGATCTACCAGCACTACACCGGCAGGAAGCTCCTGTAAAGGCAGGCGAAGCGACCATGACGCCAACACCAACCAATACACGAAAAGCCGAGGAGTACATCCGCGTGTCCGGCCGTAGCCAGGCCGACAACTTCTCCCTCAGAAGCCAAGACCAGGACGTGCGAGACTACTGTGCCATTGAAGGTATCCCCTTCGACCGTATGTGGACTGACGTCGGCAGTGGGCTCTCCACCAAGACAGACACGCCAACCGAGTAGTCAGCTTTGTATAGCACCTACCCACTACCTGTACTTTCCCTCAGACCATGAAAGAACGCCCGGAGAATCACCGTGTGCTATTGCTCGCCTGACGGCGACGTAGCCGGATATACCGGCTGAGGCTGATAAGACTGCTCGCATTGGGGGACTACGGAATCCGTCAGCGATGGCTCCCGATTTCCCCTACTTGAACAACCCTACTTTGTTGACCCATTATCGGTTCTCCGCCGAGCCCAGTCAGTTGGAGAGTACTCCAACGCTCTCGTATGCGTCCGTGTGCGTCCTCCGAAATTGGAAACGACGGCACGAGATCGCCGTCGGGAGCTTTACGCACGCCTTGAAAAAAGAATCCGGACATCAATTGCCTCCGAACGCAGACACTACTTTAGCGGACTTGGTCGGCATAAACACAAAGGATGAACGGGAAAGAGCCGCGTCGTTTTCGTCATTTTCTCTTGGTTTACTGGAAGCTCTTGATCACGGCGGCTATCTGGGTTTTGAGGTCTAGCATCCGCTTGGCCGTCTGTTCACTGGGAGTTGCTTCTTCAATCTTGTCAAGGACCTCTATGGCCGCTCCCCAGGTTGTCGAGACCACTGATTTCTCGCTCCAGTCCAGTAGCAGGTCAGCGGCTATATCAGGGTACTCTGATACCACGCTTGACCGGTTGAGTTCTACGAAAAGTGGAATTTCCAGTCCTTCCCACGGGGTCGCTTTTGCCAATGCTACTGCTTCGGCGAATTGCTCTGTGAGGTGAGGAACCCATCCAACCATGTGGTAACCCTCTGATGGGCTGATTGGCTTGGGTGAACCCATGTTGCGGTCTTTCCAGTATTCCCTGACCCAGCGTTGCCACCAATATTTCTGCTGTTCGGTGTCGGTTTCCCTGAGCCTGTTTTTCATGGCCTCGGCGATCAGTATACTTGTTTCTTCGTTGCTATTTTTCACGGTTTCCTTGAGCCATTCTCTTGGCTCCGCAGCGTAATGGCAGAGCATTTTCATGTACGCGTCGGCGTAGAGGCGTTTGGCGCGAGGCTCGTTACTGGGTTGCTCGACGAGTTCGCTGAACTTGTCCTGGAAAGTAGGCCCTAGCACTTGGGCTAGTTGGGGAGTGAAGTTCTGTGCTTCGACTAAGCCGCCCCATACGGCACTCTCTCTGTTCCCGCCGCAAGTGAACATCGGTTGGATGGTTTCTTCGGCCCACTGCTGGTCAACGTGCCACAGAAACCCGGCCTGCCCCGCGAGCATTGCCACGCCAAGATCTGCTTTGGGGGAGTCATCAGCAATGATCTGGGTAAGACCTCTCATGCAGGTGGGACTGAATCTTTCTCTCCGAGATGTGCGTGCCCTGACCGATGTCGCCTCTAGCCAGAACATGGCCAAGTGTCCAGTTTGGTATTTGAACGCCGCTTCGTGCCATCCTTCGTCTGGCATCTTGGCATCGCATCTGATTTGCTCCCAGAGCGGCAGTGCCACCCGCTCTGCTTCGTCAATGAGATTGACGGCGTAATTTTTGCCGCCGTTTCTTGTCAAGGCGTGAAGGCTTTCCGCTATGTCCCCCGCGTGGTGCGTATAGACGTCTGGTCTGGAAAACCATTCCAGCACTTTCCGGTGTTGCTCCTCTTGCAGGTCGGCGACACGCCATCCCGATATGATGTCTTTCCATACGGGTTCCGACCACTGTCGCTGCCGGGCCAATTCTCGGGCTATTCCGTCCCCCCATTGGGGGTCTCGGCGCGTCGTCTCCTGAACGCTCCACAAGCCGGGGATGAGCTCCTCGGGTTGTGCTAGGCGGTTACTCTCCGTGAGCCACTTGACAAGTTGCTCTGCCGCTGTCTCCTTCAGGGAATCCGGTGTGAAGGGATCACCGCTAACAACCGTGGCTTCGCCTATTATCAGCCCCGGCAGTAGCGGACCTGTCCATTCCCAACTGTGTGCTTCCTCCATGGGCGCGATCTCATCCTTGAGAATCTGGCACTCCGGGGCGGTATCTTGCAATGCCTTCAGCAGGTTGTACCGACGGCGCTCGGTTGCGTTCGGACTGGTCATAGCGTCTGCACCTCGTTGGCGTCCTACCTGGTGGCCTCGACCACCCTTCTGCGATAGTCATCGGGAACCTCCCGTTCCGGTTTCCTCGCCGACATCGGCCTCATCCTTGCCGCGGCCCCACAGGACAGCCAGAGCGCAGAGCACCATGCCCAACCCGAGGACAGTGCACCCCACTCCCAGCGGGACGGACCCACGCGAATAATGGAGCGCCATCAAGATGGGTCCCGCCGCCAGGCACAGGACGCCGCCCGACAGCAGATGGCGCTTCTCGAGCATATTGATGACCATGATTGAACCTCCGTGCAACCTCTGTCAACGCGCTCCGGCTACCCGGACCTCCCAGTCCCGCAGCGATGGACGCCGCGACGGAATACTGACCTGCCGATAATACCGCCTGGCGCAGTACCTGCACGGGTCATCGACGAAGCGGCAACAGGGCACACACCCGACGGCCACGCAGTCGCGCCGTTGCGGAGCAGGCTCCTTGCAGCACAGGCAAACGTGGTGATGCCCGTTGCGCTGGCTGCAAATCGCACCGAGACACGCCAGGAAATCCAGATGCTCCAGCGTGCGCGGCACCCACAATAGCGGGCAACGACGCTCCGCCCCACCGACGGTTTCCCCGCAGACCGGGCCACTGGCGTAATCGCCGTAACCTCCCCCAGCGTGCCGGAGGTTACGCCGGCCGCACCGTTGATCAAGGCGCCCAGTCTCGTTGTACCTAACCGCTTTCACCCCAGCTGCGCCGCAGGGCGCCGTTTTCGCGTGGTCTGTGCACCGAAGGCCCCGCAAACGCACCCGGGGCCGCTTCTGACCGAAACTGGGGCACCCTACGCACGGTTGGCAAAGCAACGATGACCGTCAACCACCGGGGATTAATCCTCGACATCGTCCGGTTGAACGTGAGTAGCCACGCGCGCATCGCGCTCATTTATCAAAGCGGCGATTCTTTCAGGCAGGGTTGACACTTGTTGGTTGAGCTCGGACAGCTGAACAATCACAGCCTCGTTGTTCGAATTCACGGCCTCGGTTAGAGCCGCTATTGCCTCGGTCTGCTTCGCCATGGCCTGCTCGAACTCAGCTCGGCTCAGGGGTGGAGCAAAAACGCTTCCTAACCAGCTAACGATGGCCACGGTGCCTCCAAGACGCCCATTTGGCGGAGTGCTGCCTTCAAGCTGTTTCGCTAGAGTCACGCTGACCGCGAAAGCCGCCGTATCAACAAGCAAGACTGAGGCGACGCTGGTCACACCCAGGACTGCTCAGCAGACCGCCGGACACCTGATGAACACGCATTGGCTCTTTTCCCTCGCCGGTTGGTGCAGTGCCGCCGCCGTCACATTTGGGGTGGCAGGGTTCGGATTTACGCATACTCCGAATCCCGGCTGGTTTTCGCTTCTATTGTTTGGTATTGCGGGCATTGCCGGCGCAGCCGCTGCAATCTTGTTGCTGCCATGGCTGCTGACAGGGCGAAAATGAGGGTGCCCACCGAGAAAACAGCCAGCATCAAGACTGAGATTTCACAAACTTGAAGGGTAGTTAGTTCCGTCCATTCGGGTATTCGAAGCATCGCTGTCGCTCCAAACGCAAAAGCAGAATAGGTCGTCCAATCTTTCCACACCATAATGGTCACCCTTCCCGAATTCCCAACGTCCCGGGCACGCCGTCGAACTGTACCATGTGGTTAGTTCTGCGGCAGAAGCGAGACGGGCACGGTCGTGAATTGGTGACATCAACCAGTGGCTGTGACTCGCCCGCCACTGGCACAATGTAAGCGTCGCTGACCAACGGCGACGCCGGCCATCCCCGACGACGGGGCGGCCGGTTTCGCTACTGGCGCCAGATGCCCCGTATCCCGCTCCAGAGCCTCCGGGGCGACGACCAAAGCAACTACAAGAGTCACCCCGCCGGGTCGGTTTTTGGAGCGCAACAACGCAGATGCCAGTCGCGAAACTCCTGCCCAGTGGACTTAATCCTCCGGGTCGGCCAATTTGACACAGACAACGAAATTTTGACGAGATGATGTGCGCACTTCATAGGTGAACCGCTAATCTGCCGTGACGTCAGTTAGTGTTACGGTTCCAGACGCGCACGGGAGGCAGTTATGGTTACCGCAATGCAGCCTACAGTAAACGAAGGTCTCAATAACCACATTGCGTTCAACACGATGCGAGACCAGCTGGAGTCACAGCATCCCAACAGTTGGGTCGTCTTCCACGACCAAAAATTCGTTGGCCACTACGAAACCTACGATGCAGCGCGGGAGGGAGCCCGCGACCAGAACCTGTACCTGGTGCACTGTCTTTTTCAGAAACTCAACGCGAATCCGCCCATCATCCTTTCATACGGTGACTAGCGCATCGGGCCATGCGCTACCGAGGCCTGCCCGACCGAGGCTTGCTCGTCAACGGCCCCCACGTCCCGATCCAGATCGGGAACATGTCGCACATTGCGCCGCTGAACACCGGGGCCAGACACTCATACATCGACGAAGACCTGCTCCGCGACTTGGGGCTGTTACCCAAGGATGGCACAAGCCATCGGAGCAGTTGGCTCAGAGCAACGCCCCACCTTCGACGTCGATTTCACGGTTCCGGGACTCGGGCTCACCGTCCCGAAACCAGTCACATCCTTGACGCTCACCAGGAACCAGCATTACTGGATTGCCATAGTCGGTCGCGACATCCTCAACCATTGCGAGCTGACCACTGGCCACGACTTCCCCCAAGACGACGCTCTGCCCCACCAGTGGTTCCACGCCACTCTGGACCTCGGGAGCCAAACGTAGACAAGGTTTGCCGAACTCGGCAAGTTCGGAAATGCCCACGCTGCGGTGTACGGACCCCCGCAATCTCGACATTGGCCATATGGCATGGCTGGGCAACCTCCATCGCTGTAGAGGCCCTGTGGCGAACAGAATGCGAAACGCGCTTCTTGCTTTGTGGCATCGCCCCGACTTTGCTATAGTGACGCCCTGAAGCGCCCTCAGGATTGAACTGAGAGGTAGAAAGCCATGACAACAGAACTTGAACAGGAATTTGGGCACCTGATCCTCCATGATCCGCTTGCCTACCCCAGCCTTGGCAAGGTGTACGTCCACACAGATGGCGCACCGCTTGACCCCGTTGACCTAACCCTGATGGACCAGTCAGGTTGGCGCGCTCTGTCCCAAGGACAAGGTTGGACCCAATCCTTCATGGACCGGCTTTCCCAACTGGTTGATGACTGGCTTAGCGGTTCGGACAGGAGAGAACTGCTGTCGCTAGCGCGCACTCCCGGATCAGACGAGGAGGATTTTCGACCCGCGGAACTATTCCGGAAATGGCTGGACCGGGAACGTCTGGGGCGTCTGAACGCACTGACGGCGGATTTCGACGAAATCAGACCGCTTGCCCACTACTACGCAATGAGCCACGCCTTGCGAGCGGTGCTTTCAGCGGTGGGGCACACCGAGGCTATGCCGTCGATCCAATGGGACAGCGCCTCCTCCCCAAATCCTGAAATCGGCGTCTCTCCAAACTCTGACACCACGATGCAGGATGACGACATCTCATCCTGGCTCGCGTGATGTGGGGAGAGATCAGACGGGTTAAACCAGCCGCTTGGACCACCAAAGGCCGCGAATACGATAGCCAGCATCCCGTTTTGGTGGTTGGGCATCAGCCCTTCAACCAGAGTTCCATGACGCTGGCAGTTCCCGTCATGACGCCTGCCAGCGAACACGAAAATTGGTGGGAGGTCAACCTGACCGATCATCGCGACACCAACACATGTGCGTTGGTCACCGGCCTGAGAACGGTTGCAACGGCCAACCTCACCGGCTACGTTGACACGGCGGGTCCAGGAGACATGGACCAAGTGTTGTACACCATCCGGAACTATCTGGACTGGGACGAGACCTGGACACCGCAAGGCTTCCATCGTGGTTCGGTGCACCAAGAGCTCCAGCCCAGAACAAACGGGCAGCCCAGATACTGCGCCATCCTGCGCTACAATCCACACAACGGGGTCGCCCTCACGATGGCCATCGGCGACGGAAACGCAATGCCCGGAACCGATCTGGTTTCCCTAGATGACTACCGCCCACTCCACGGACAAAACTTGCTGCATGGGATAGTCAAGCCATCATCAGCCCGTCATCGCCTGGGTCGTTTCGTCGCCACCCTGAGCGACGAGACTGTGAACCAAGCGGTTGAGAAGGTTCTGAAAATGATGCGCCCGCGAAAGCCAAGATTGTTGTCGCCGCCGTGAAATCGCGAGTAGCTACACTCGAACCGTACCAAGACTGGGACCACCAACCATCTGACATCGACCAAGCCCAGTAGCTGCTCGACCACACGGCCCTCGTCAACGAGCGGATCAGTAACTGGGAAGTCGCCGGCTACGAAGTTGAAGCCCAAGACAGGTTTGAGCTCCGCGGCAGGACCGCGACGCTGGCCGGCAGGACGGACATCATCGCCCACCGCGAAGACGACGTTGCCATCGTCGACGCCAAGACCGGACACGAAAGCCCCAGCCACGCCTGCAGGTCATGATCTACCTCTACGCCGTCCCCAGAGCGCTGGAACGCTACAAAAACGCCAAGCTACGCGGTCAGGCCACGTACCGCGACCACACGGTCCGCATTCCAGCGGAGGCCGTCGACGACCGGTTCGTGCAGAACTTCGGCGCGCTAATCCGCCGGCTGTCAGCCGACGAACCCGCAAGGCGGATGCCCAGCCGCCAAGAATGCAGGTACTGCGACATTGGCGCCGCTGATTGCCCAGCACAGGTGGACGAATCATCCGAGACCGAAGCGGGAGTAACCGCCGACTTCTGAAGGACAGCCGCCGCATCGCCGACATCCAAATGGGAAAACGCGAAAGCATGACGACACGACACTGGCGACCTATCACATCCCTGGCACCGCAACCGACGCGCGACTTCTCGCAGGAAGACAACCGGCTCCAGCAGTGGCTCAATGACCAACTGCACGCCGAGAACGCGGGCACGACGGCGCTGCACCGCAGCTAGGCCATCGAGACCGGCATCATCGAGGGCATCCTACCGGCTGGGCGAAAACCAGACCGAAACCCTCATCGAGCAGGGCTTCAAGCCCGCGACGGTCCTGACGTCCGGCACCGGCCAAGACCCCGAGAACCTGATGGACCACATGACGGCACTCGACGCCATCTACGGCGAGGTACGCAGCGGCCCTTCCATCAGCCGCTCGGCCATCCGGCAGTTGCATCAGGTCATGGTCGCCCACCATCCCACCTACCAGGCCATGAACCAGTTCGGACAGAGGTTCGACGCCACGCTACACGCCGGCACCTTCAAGACGCTGCCCAACAACCCGACACGGCCCGACGGGGTAATCCACCAGCACTGCCGGCAGAACGCGTCGACTCGGAACTCGACAACCTGCTCACGTGGGACGGCGATTACATCGCCCAGCCAGGTGACCACCACCGAGGTGATTTCGCTACTCCACACTGCATGGTCTGGCGTCTGAGGTTCGTAGCAGACGAGACACTTCGCTTAACGTGGGATCAAAAGGTTTGGCACCTTTTCGCGGGTAGGCCGTCGGCGTTCAACTAAGCTTTGGTGTCAGTCGGGGCGTAGCAAGGGAGGATGGTGTCAACGTCGTTGATCATCGTTTTGGGGCCGCTCTAGCTCAATGAAGTCAACGCCCAGAACCCAACTTATTTCGGGAAGCAGCAGGACCGGCACCGAGGCGTGGAAGGTGTTTTCCCCATCCGAACCAAACTGGAACCACCCTCGGAACCCGGGCGCAGGCCATCCGAAGACATACCCATACGTGAATTGCAACCCGTTGTCGTTCAACCACTGGGTGATTTCTTCACCCTCTTGCCCCGATTCAGCTCGGATGGTGACCTTGACTCGCTCGGACGTCGCTGGTGATTGCCCCGGGTTTGCGGTCTCCTTGGCGTGCATTACCTTGTGGGCGAGGTCGGGGTGCAGTCTGCTGTACGGCCACTCGTGGTGGGGAGTCGATGCACAAGCCAGCACCGTTGTCGTCAGGAAGAGAAGGGCGGCAACTGAAGTGCTCATAGTTTTGATATTCGCTATTGCGGGCGGTGCGGGAGCCGAAGAACGAAGGCCGTGGAGGCACAGGTAGATCTGCCACGGCTGGAAGTGAAGGGTAGCATGACCAGGGGCGCGCCGGCAGGCTGGATGTGCTCCATCTGAGACATCCGAAACGTGAAGATGGCGTTCGCCATACATTTGAACACTTTCGCCGTCTGCCTGGCCCGCTACCGAATAGCGAAATCGCTTCACCACCCCCTGCTGGTGGCCGCCTGGCTCCACCACCAGTTCGTGCAGATCCATCCCTTCCAGGACGGCAACGGACGCGTCACGCGGGCCCTCGTAGCCTAGCACCTGTACAGCACGACTATTTGCCCATCGTCGTCACCCGCGACGAACGCAACGACTATATCGATGCTCTTGAAGCGGCCGACGATGGCGACCTCGAACCACTGGTGAAATTCACGGCAAGGCTGCAACGGAGAGCGGTACTGCAGGCCACACTGCCGTCGGCAACCCAGGGTCGAAGTCTCACGCCCTGCGCCCTGATCCACCGTATGGCGGCCAATACGCCTTGCACGCGGGTACCAACCCACGGCGAATGATATTTCGGTGAAATTACTAGCCAGCACACCTAAAGGCCTGGGCGGCGACAGGGAACTTAGCGCTAGCGGTTGTTAACCACTGTAGGACCGTTTCGGACCATCCTATTTACATGATCCCAAAACAAGCCTGCTCGACGCGATTCCGATTCTCAATCTGGAGTTGCACCACCCTTGGATCCACTACAAACCTACCGGCGATCTCCCCGATGTCGTAGCCTTCCTGTACCATCGCCCGAACCGCTTCCACGGGTGCCAAAAACTCCGCCGCGAATGCACGGCCGGCCGCTTGCCGCTCCGCGCCATGCAACCGATTGACCACGGACGCCCCTTCCTCCGGAAAACAGACTGCATCCCCAATCGCCCGCGCCAGGTTGAAATTCTCGAACCATGGCGGGCCGTACTTCGGCTTCCGTAAATGGATGTGCACCTCTGTTCCACGTGACACCACGCCGTCAACCCCAGATAATCCCTTCGACCACTCGAATGACGAGTTGCCCAGCTTCCCGGCTATGTTACACACCGAATCGAACTCGTACCCTTCGCCGACCCCGATGCTCCGACGAATAGCCCGAGCCAGGCGGTACGCTGAACCCCAAACGCCTTCACCGGCACGGCGTTCACGAAGTACGGAGTCAACTGCCTCGGTAGCGGCCCGTAACTCAGGCAACCTCCAACGGGGCTCCACCTTTCCGGCAGCTTCCTCCACTGAAGCGAGTACCTTGTGGCGACCTTCTGGACGCGCCGGGGTAACGCCAGCCAGAAATTCTGTGAGCGGAGTGCCAGTCAGCACTCCTCCGGCCTGAAAAATGAAATCCGCATCGGCGTTGTCCATGGCGTAGGGATCCAATCCCAAAGCACCAGCAGCTTCGCAAAACGATGCCTGCTCGGGATCTTGGCGTGATTCACTTACCCGTTTCCACCGCAGCTGAACTTCGCTCCGTTCGATGCCCTCGCCCGACAAACGATCAACCACATCCCCGATGAATCCCGATAAATGGAACTCCGCCTCTTCGCGTGAAATGGTTTCAGTTTCGACCCGCCAGAAACGCACCCCGGGGTTCTCACAGCTCATCTGCTCGCCAGATACCTCAAACACCGAGCCATCGCAACCAAAGCTCAGACAAGGAAGGACGAAACCGGTCCCATAAGCCCAGATCGAGCGCTTGCAGTCTCTACCTCCAAAGATGGACCACCAATCCGTCGCTATGCCCTCGGCCAAATGTACCGCTGGCACAACCACGGACTCATAAGACTCATGGGACGCATCATCCCAGTGCGAGCAAGCATTTGAATCCCCGACGACAATCCGCAGATCGCACATGGAGGCACGCTCTTCAGCAGAAGCGTTGGGCAAGCCGTCAATCCATTCGACCAAAAACTTCATCTCTGTACTCCTTGCTGATTGGCCAACCCTTGTACTCTCCGAGACGCGGGTTGACCACGAGACCCATCCAGAACTGTCCATCAGCTTCATACCAAACCTTCTTGGGAAAACTCTGATCAGACTCGTAGAAACGACATTGGTCAGCTCGAATCGCGGCTTTCACCCATTCGGTCGCCCTCACCTGGTCCGACCTTTTGGTCAACGGACAAATGGTCGTAGTTTCCTTCCCAGGCCGCCCCACACGACCGCCGGACAACTGACGCCCCATCGGCAACCCGCCCCACCACCTCACCAGCTTGTGCTCATCGCTACCGACATACACCGCACGCTCGGCTAAATCAGCCAATTCGGCCGACGTACGCGCCGGAATTCTGATCTGATTCGGACGACGCAAAATGGCTTCCGCTTACTTGGCCTTGCGCCTGATTACATGAACCGTTCGCCTGATTCGCATCATCGGGCCACAGGCACCTTTCCATGCTTCACGCATGCAACGACGGATTGGCATCAGCCAGAATGTTCAGAAATAACCAACGCCGCCATCGGAAGTTCTCGACACGGAACTTCAACCGACCCCCGCTCTCGTTCACGCAGCGGGCCGGACGGAAACCGGCGGTCATCGCAAGCGGCCGGCAACCCATGTTTCTCCTTTCGAGTGCACGTCGTAATCAATGCGTCAGCACTCCGCCCCTCAGTTTCTCTCCGAGGGGCAATAATCGGCTCCGATGCCACGGAGCCTACCGGACGGGCATTGCCGGGCACTCCGTCGAGCGATGACCCGGTCAGGACACAATTTTACCTTTCCAGACTCCGCGCGTAAAGAAAACAGCACTCAACGTCGATCATCCACCCCTTCGCCGACGGCAACGCTAGGGCCACTCGGGCCATGGTCACCCGGCACCTGGTGCAGCACGACTACCTGCCCATCGTCGTCACCCGCGACGACCGCAACGACTATATCGATGCTCTTGAAGCGGCCGACGACGGTGACCTGAACCCGCTGGTGAAGTTCGCCTCAAGGCTGCACCGACGTTCGACGTTGCAGGCCATATCAACGTAACGTTTGCCCATCTTCTCCGATTTCAGAGAGTATCGAACGCTCTTTCCCACAACAGCCGGCGGAGAAGGCCGAGTCTCTCCGCCGCGTAACTCCGCCCGCATACCCGACGGCCCAGACGGCTCGCCCGACCGGGTGAATGAGCAACGGTAGTCGACACGTAACGCGGTCATCCAGCCGCGCAATCAGTGCCCCCACACAGGGACAGGCGTGTACCTGTTCCTGTTCGTTTTTGCACCACCAACAAGCAGGAGTACTAATGGCAACGTCCTATATCATGCCCCTCGGCTTCGTCGAACGGCCCACCGAGACCGGTGCCACCTTCATCCTGACTAACCCCGAAGATTCCCTCAACCTCACACTCGACACGCCAATCACCATCTGGCGCTACTCCCCCGAGCAACTCGCCATCGGGAGGCTGCGCGGCCGGGTCAACGCCGTCGGGTACACCACCGCCACCTTCACTACGGTCGAGTACAGCAACGGACCGAGGTGGCCGGAAGACCTGTCTATCATCCGACCCGCCGCACCGGTATTCCTCGCGCTGGAAGAATCCTTCGAACCAGACCCAGAACGAAAGCTGACACCAGACCAGGCTGAAGCCATGCGCCGGCTGGCACTGCGGTACGCCGAACTAGCGGGAACAACGGCCGTCAAAACGACTGAAGACAGGTCCCCCGTTTAGCCCCAATCCACCGAAGACGTAATTGTCGCGGGGTGCTGAAGGGGTAAGAAAGTGCTCCCGGCTTCGGGGATAATGGTTTTTGAAACAGAAAACCACCCTGAAACAAGGAGCACCCAACGGATGCTACCACGAACGACCCTGATCGCATCCAAATCGCCTTCGACGATCACCGCCTGGTGGCCAATGCTGGGCTGATCCTGCCAATCACTTTGGCCCATCATCTGGGACTGGGCGAACCGGTGGCAACCACCAAGACCCTGCGGCGGCGCTTCTTCTCCCTGGCCGGACGCATCACCCGCAAGGCACGCCGCCTCACCCTTCATCTTCCCCAGGGCTGGCCCTGGCAGAACCAGTTCAACTCCGCCCTCGCCAAACTGCGCGCTCTGCCACTCCCTTCCTGACCCCAACCGCGGCGTCTGACCCGTCCGCCAGACTATCAACAGGCTTGGCTGTCCCGCGTCAGGCCGGTCCCTGCGTGTCTCCTGCTGCAACCCGCCCGCTGATCTCGCCCCTCGCCGGGACTGCGGACCGTCAGAACCCCCTTCGCGTCGCTGACACACTCGGCACCCGTCCCAATCTATCGGCACCAGCGCCCCGCGGTCTCATTTCCACGCCTCTCATCCTGGGTCCAACCAGCCGGCCGCATCCCCTCGGTGGATTCGGGTTTAGGAACGTTACAATCCAGCGAACCGACGGACCTGAAAGTCCACCTACCCAGGCAGGCCCGTCGCTTGACGAACCTACCAAATTGGCACAACATTAACAACAGGCAACCCCAAGGATCATCATGCTTGAACCAACAGGCACCCGAGACCATGCGCGGGCCCTCTACGGCATCGCCCGCTGCTCCCAGTGCGGAACACCTTTGCTCAAAATCGGCACCAACTACTGCTGTCCCAACTTCCCATACAGCCTTACGAACACCTGCGACACGCAGCACATCAACGCGGAGAAGCTGCTACACCTTGTGGTGGGGCAGCTCATAAACCGGGTCATCAACGAACAGACCACGACCCAGCTGGTGGATGCCATCCAGAGCGAGTACGGGGAGAAGTCGCGTCGCGCCAAGGACAACCTTGACCGCACCGAAGCCGCCATCATGGAACTCTACGAACTCAGAGAACAGGTGGCACATCCAGCGCGGCTAGGCGACGACACCTACTCGGAAGTAATCGACCGAGTGGAGGACATCGACCAGCAAACCGTCGGCCTGTCTTACGAGGCCCGCCTGTTCCGCAAGGAAATCGACGCCTACGACTTCGTCACGGACGAGGTTCGCATCAGAACCAATGCCGTTGACCCGGCAACCTACCTCGACGGAGCGTCGCCGGACGACACCCGAGACCTGCTGAACCTGTTCGTCAAGAGCGTGGAAGTCGGTAACGACAGCATCGTCATCCACTACACAGCCCAGACCCCGCGCCCGCCTCAATTGAACGTGAACCCAGCCGACGAGCTGCCATTGCACTGAACACCCGCGAAAGCTCCACACCGCCCTGCTGGAGCCTCATGTGTTCACGAGAAACCGCTGCCCGTCAGCTTCGGCTACCAGAAAGGAATGCCGTCGGGATCAACATCCGCACGGTCACCATCCCTGTCCTCAAAGGACAGCGCCGGATCAGCACTCCCGTCAGTCACCTTTACGTCCATGGTTTCGGAGTGAGCAACACTGACGCGGTCTCCGGCTACCTCTGACTGATAGCCCTTGGCCACGTCGGGCATATCCTCAAAATCCCTGACAATTTCCACGTCAAACTCCGGCAGCTTCATCTTCTCCTGGAGATCTGCCAGCTGCTTGAACCCGCGCTGGGACACAAGCCGCGTGATCATGCGCAGGCCTTCCTGCGTGAGGCGGTCTCGTCTGTTATTTTCGTCGCCGTCTTCGTTATAAAAAACGCGCGCGTCGGATTTTGGGTCACTCATTGCTTCGTGTTACCATAGATACGCAAGGCCGTGTTCACGGCCATGAATTCTTACCTCTATCTCGGACCGCGCATCGGACAGCCTCACGGCTAAATGCCCGTTATAAATACGCACTTTGAATTGTAACATACTGCCCAAATCGTCGGGATGGGGAACATGTCACTAAATCGTTGGGAAAACGTCCAAACGGGGACCGAAGGTGCGAAACAGCACCGCGACGCCCGTGACCACGGGCACGAGTTCACTTCAGTAGGCGATCTGCTGCGCTGGTTACGGGGAGAACGGTCGCTCCGACAGGTACAGGAAGACACAGGCATCACCTACACGTACCTTTCGAACATCGAACGCGGAAACAAACTCCCCGGCGAGAAAGTGCTGACGAAGCTCGCCGACTACCACAATATGCCTCGAGGCGAACTGCTCGACATGGCGGGAATCGACAAAAGCGCTGACGCCGACCTCCACTTCTCGAACGCGGACATCAGACGCAGCTTCCAGTTCGTGATGCAAGATCCCAGCCTGAACGGTTACCCGAAACCCTCAGAAGACGTGCCAATCGAAACACAACGATTCGTCGTGCAACTATATGAGCATTTCACTGGATTGCGGCTACTGGCGTAGGAGGCAGTTGAACAATGCCACCGGCAAGAACCAACACAATGATTCCGAACGGCGCACTTCCGATGAGCACGCTTCCGGGCGACGCGCTTCCGGCCAGCGAACTGCTGCCGGCCTTCGCCTACGGACGGGTCTCCGACGAAGATCACCAAGACGAGGTCTTGACCATAGACACTCAACTGAGGCGAGCCGAGGAAGCCGCAGCAAGGTATGGCTTCTACATCGTCAAGTGGTTCCGAGAGACTGGGACCGCCACCAATGACGACAGGTCGCAGTTCCAAGCCATGATCGTCGAGGCCATAGCTCCAGGCAGTGGCATTAAGGCAATATGGTTCTACGACCAATCCAGATTCGTGAGGAACGAGACGGACTTTTTCCATTACGCCAAAGTCCTGACCGACAGCGGCGTCCAGCTCGGCTCCGCGCGATTCGGTCTTTACGGAGAAGACGAATACTCCAGAATGAACTGGGGCATGACGGCGCTGATGGACGCAAGATTTTCCCGCGACGTCGCCCGCAGAACCCGTGATATGCAGTACGGCGCCACCCGGGAGGGTTATTACCTCAGCGGCCACGCCCCCTTCGGCTACGAAAAGTACAAGGTTACCGTAGGGAGAAGGGAGCGCACCAAACTCAAACCGAATCTTGACCAATGGCACCACGGCGTCAAGATCTATGAGATGGCACTGAACAAGACCACTCCCATGGTGATAGCACAATACATGGATAGCATGGGCGTTCTCACCAACCGGGGCAAACGATGGACTCGCAGTTCGGTCTTGGCATTTCTCCGCAACCCGACCAACGCCGGGAAAACATACCGCGGCCTCCGGCAGCATAGTAGGGTAATCCCAAACAACGACGACATAGTCTGGTGCGACAACGCGCACGAAGGCATGGTCACCCCGGAGCAGCACGACCAGGTACTGAAATACATAGCCGAGAGGAGGTCCCCAAGAAAGGGACCGCGTAGTTATTCAAGTCCCAACTTGCTCAGCAAGCGAATCATGTGCGCGCACTGCGGTTCCCCAATGATTGTTCAAACTTCACCCCAAGGGCCAAAGCTCCGATGCCGGAAAAAGAAGGACATGGGCGCTCACACTTGCCCTTCCAAGAACGTCCCGCTGGACCTTGTGATGTCAACCATAATCAGAAGGTTGCTCGACACGATCATCACCGAGGAAACCCTTGAACAGCAGATCAAGGCGGTCGCGCAAGCGAACCAGTTGCTGCTGATGGAGCAGCAGACGAAACGGGCAGAAATCAAGAAGAATACGACGCGCTTGGAGCGGCGGATCAAAAACTTGACGAATGCCATCGCGGATGACGGCCCAGATGAACAATACTACGCCGACAGGCGAGAATACCGTGCCCAATTGGATCAACTGAACGCAGAGATGCAGGAAATAGATTCCGTCATGGGCGACCACCTGGACTTCCTGAACCAGCCTGAGCGCATCATATCCAATGCTCTCGACATCAGGACCTACCTGGAATCGGACGACCGGCAGACGGTTCGAAATCTCCTCCAGTCATTCATCCAAAAAGTGACCATTGACAATGAGTGGCGGGGCACCATCTACTACACCGTCCCGTTGCCCAGCGATTCGGCGGCCGCCGTATCTGACGTTCAGGGAGTTAGCTTCGAAAAAAAAGGCCGCGAAAAAAATAAGTGTCTTTTAGAGATACTCACCACCATGATGTTCTGCCGCTTCTGGATGTCCGGTGAAAAAGTCATTGCGAGCGAAGCGTGGCAATCTCGTTGGGGCAACGGCGCGTCTTCTGGCAACGAGATCGCCACGTCGCTGCACTCCTCGCGATGACAGCGCGGCCATCGCAAGACGCCGACGGTCATTACACCGTGATGTTGTACTGCAGCGCCGTATGCGTCGCCGTCGATCGCGCGCCGGTGCGTTCCATGAAGGCCAGGCGCATGCTCACCACCATGATGTTCTGCCGCTTCTGGATGTCCCGCGTCGTCTCGATCATCAGCTCGCGGCGGAACCCGAGCCGCCACTGCGTCCGGTTCACCGCCAGCAGTCGCCCCTTGGTGTTGCTGGCGCCTCCGTCGCTCACCTTGCCGTCGGCGTCCGACTGCGCCATCTGCTCCGACACGATCACGGGGATGCCGTCCACCTGGGCCAGTTGCCCGTTGAGCAGCGTCGCCTGCGGGCCCAGCTTGTCCAGCGTGCGGAACTCGCCGATGGCCAGCGACTTGATGTAGGTGCCCACGTCGGCGATGTAGGCCAGTTCCGATGGGCGGACGCCGTACTTGCCGAGGAGACCCCGCGCCTCGTTGAACATGTCGGCGCTGGGCGCCGCGGAGTGGTTGTTGCCCTGCGTCGTGTTGTCGACCAGCGGCAGGTGCAGGAGCCCGTCGAATCCGACCAGCCAGTGCGCCTTGCCTGCCGTGGACGCGGCAAGGGTCGCGCCGTCGGCGTTGATGTTGTTCTGCAGGGTCGTGTCCGCGTTCAGCAGCACGTCGTCGATGACCTCCACGGCGTTGCGCACCAGCGTGCTGCGCACCTCCGCCGCCATGGCGATCACCGCGTCCTCCTCCAGCGTCAGCGACCACGGAACCTCGGCAACCAGCTCGTGGGCCGTGAGCGTCTGCCGGCCGGTGGTGAGCGCGGTCTCGGTGGTGGCGGTGTTCTCCGTGCCGGGATACCAGGACACGTTGCCCAGCTGCAGCGGGATTTCGAAGGGGTTGGTCGGCATGTCCACGCGGGTGAACAGGCCGGCCACGTGGGTGTCCACGTTGATGCCCGCCCACAGGGCCGCCGCCTCGCCGGTGGCGACGAGCTCATCGCCCGTGCCGGCGGTGGTGCTGTCCATGGCCGCCTTCAAGTTGGCCTGCCAGTCCTCCAGCGCCCGCGGGTTCACATCGCCCGGCTCGCGCTGCTGGGCCGCCAGCACGCTGCGCACGCAGGCCAGGTCCAGCGCGTCCATCCCCTGGTACTTGCCGAAGGGGACGCGCGGACGGTCGCCGACCGCTGCTCCGCCGGCATAGCGGGCCAGCATGGCCTGCTTCTCGCCCGACCGCTGCTTCTCGGTCAGCTCGCCCACGGCCCGGCTGAGCCGCTCCATTTCCTCGCGGAGCGGCGGCAGGTCCGCGTCCATCCGCTGCCGGTAGAACTCGCGCACCTCCGCGACCTCGTTCTTGATTGTTTCCAGTTCCCATGTTGAAAGCGTCATACCTTTGCAAACTCCTTGTCCTGATGATTCATTGTCATTGCGAGATGATTCATTGTCATTGCGAGCGCAGCGTGGCAATCTCGTCGGTGGGGCGCAGGCTGTTGTTGGAACGAGATCGCCACGTCGCTACGCTCCTCGCGATGACAAAATGGGTAGGCGTCGGACGTCACCCCCGCAGTCCCCGCAGCAGTCCCACCACCTCGTCCAGCGCGCGTCCCGTCTCCGCCGGCGCCGAGGCGGAACCCGGGGCGTCCTCCGCCAGCAGCGCCCCGCCGTTGGCGGGCACCGGCACCGCGCTGATCTCCAGCAGCTCCTGCTCCAGGAACCGGATGCCCAGGAACGCGCCGTTCACCGGGTCCCGCCGCTCCTCGAAGCGCAGGGGCCGGAAGCCGACGGACACGCCCTTCTGGTAGCCCTGGCGGTAGAGCCGTTCCACCTGGCCGGCAAACTCCGTGGGCGCGAACTCCAGCCGCGCCCGCAGCGCCCGTCCGTCGCTCCACACCGCCTCCGCCCGCCCGATGGCCGGCTCGCCGTAGTCGTGGGCCCACAGCACCACCGGGTTGTCCCGGTAGGCGTCCAGCCGCCATCCTTCCGGCGCGACCGTGTCGCCGTGCCGGTCCACCTCCCCGGTGGACGCCACGAAAACCAGCGGGCCGCCCACGGCCTTGTCGCTGCCATCCGCGTTCCGAAACCGCGCATCGTTCCAAAACCGCTCATCCTGAGCCTGTCGAAGGATCCGCCCGGTGTCATTGCGAGCCCGTACCCAGTACGGGGATGGCAAACCCGCTGCCCCAGGCATCCCCTCTGTCCGCTCATCCTGAGCCTGTCGAAGGACCCGCCCGGTGTCATCGCGAGCCCGTACCCAGTACGGGGATCGCAATCCCGTTGCCCCAGGCATCCCCTCTGTCCGCTCATCCTGAGCCCGTCGAAGGACCCGCCCCCGCTTGCACACCACCGGGGCCTCGGCCGCGCCGCGCCGGTAATCTGCCAGGGCAGCCAGCAGCGCCGCCCGTCCGTCGGGCAGACCCCGCGACGTGCGCCAGCCGGCCGGGCGACCCGACCGCCGCGCCCCCGCCTCCATCATGGTCCGCCTCATCATCGTCATCCAGACCTCCCCGCCGGCGATGCCCGATGCACGGGCCAGCCCGCCACCGACTCACGCAAAAAGCCGGTGGACCCGACCCGCCATCAGGTCAGTCCACCGGCTCTCGTCTCGCTTGATTTACTACAGGCTAACGGCCCATCGCCCTCACCGTCAACGCCATGATGTCACCAATCGGAACGACTGCGCAATCGCCGGATGAGGAAAACGAGTACGAAGATGACCAGCACGGCCGCGATTGCCAGGGGGATGATCAGCGGATTCAGCTGGCTCACCGCGCCGACCACGGTCGCCAGGCCGTCGCGGACTTGAGAGATTGCGCTGTCGATCATGAGTATGCCGGTGATGCCATCCGGACCTCCGGGTTCGCCTCCAGTTTCCACTGGTTCAGGCGCGGGCGTGGCGGTAGGATTCGGTGTGGGCGTAAACGCCGTAGCGGGGGTTGCTGTCGGCGCTGGGGTCGGGATGACTGCTGACCTTGCCATACTCGCGGCTGCGGGAACCGGCGTCGGTGTGGAAGTCGCCGTCGGCTCCGGCGTGAGCGTGGCGGTAGGCACGGGGGTGGGAGTAGGAGTGGGAGTCGCCGTGGGCTCCGGCGTCGGTGTAAACGTCGGGACGGGAGTGGATGTAGGCGTGGGAGTCGCTGTCGGCTCCAGTGTGGGTGTAAACGTCGGAATTGGCGTCGCCGTCGGCGTTGGGGGCGGGACGCTTGTTGACCTTCCCTGGATCCCGGTTGTGGGGACCGGCGTCGGTGTGGAAGTCGCCGCCGGTTCCGGCGTAGCCGTGGGCGTGGGTTTCGGCGCGGAGGTGGCGGTAGGCGATGGGTCGGAGTTGGGTACGGCAGACGGCTCGGGAGTTGCCGCCGGTTCCGGCGTCGCCGTGGCTGTGGGTGAGGGCGTAGGCGTGGAAGTTGCCGTGGGTTCCGGCGTGGGCGCAGGTGTCGGCTCCGACTGTCGTTGCGGTCCGGAACCTGATCCGCCCGGGTCAGGGTCGCCCCCGGCGCTATCGGGCATGGCCGCGACGCAAGCCCAGTCCGATGATTGGCCCCCGGTGTTGGCACGCACCGTCGCCACGTATTGCTTGCCGTTGGTCAGGCCGGTGATGATGTATGTGGTTCGCGTGGTTGTCCCGCTCCCCAGCCAGCCGTCGGTTGCTGCACAAGATGCCTGGTCTCCCTGGCGGTTTTCCCGGTAGTCCTCGTTCCGCGCCCGCCACCGCACGTTGTAGTTGTCGGCGGTGAGGTCCTCGTCGTAGTCCAATATCCAGGTGAGGCGGATGGCGTGGTTGAGTCCCACATCCTCCACAACGATGGGTGTCGGCGGCCCGTCCGCGCCGGCGTCATCAGGCCGGGTCAATATGAATGCCAGGCTGGCCAGCGCGATCCCTGCCATCAGCAGCGTCGCCAACCATGGAAGCCGGCGACGGGCCGGCCAAAGGCCGCGCACCGCACTCCGGATTGCCGGAACGAACTTGTCAAGCGTAGGTGCAGGCATCGTCGCGGACCTTCCTGGTGGCTTCTGCTGGCTCTTGGGACCCTGGAAACTTGGAAACCGTATCATCGGACCCTTGCGGTACGCTGCTACCGGCGCACGCCAATTTTGATAAAACGACCAAAATGCCAGGTTTTGCCCCAGGGTTCAGCCTGGTATGCAGGAATCCACCGCGCCGCTGTGCCCGCCGCGCCCGCCCATCCCGCCACGCCCCGGCATCCATAGTCGTCCGCGCCATCGTCATCCAGACCTCCCCGCCGGCGCGCCTGATGCACGGGCCAACCCGCCACCGACCCACGCAAAAAGCCGGCGGACCCGACCCGCCATCAGGTCAGTCCACCGGCTCTGGTCTCTCACGCGTACCCAGTCACTCGAACCGTCATTGCGAGCGCAGCGCGGCAATCTCGTCAGGGGAACGGACGCTGCTGCAGTATCGAGATCGCCGCGTCGCTACGCTCCTCGCGATGACAATCTGGGTATGAGTGAGGCTCTCGTCTCGCTTGATTTGCTATGCGCTAACGGCCCGTTGCGTGCGCGGTCAACGGGATGGTGTCAGCAAAATCTCCGGTCAATCTCCGTGTGCCGCGAATGGTTGATCTCACGCGTACCTGGTTTGTCATCGCGAGGAGCGTAGCGATGTGGCGATCTCGTTGCTGAAACAGACCCCGACCGCCATCACGAGATTGCCACGCTTCGCTCGCAATGACAGTTCGAGTGAAACTGGGTACGGGTGAGGGGGTTGACTCGTTGACATCTGCCGGGTTGACACGTTAGCATTACTGAGTAAGCGCGGAGTGGCCGGAGCACGCCGTCCTGCCTAAGGGACAGGCGCCGGACATAACCGCGCTTCTGCGTTTTTCGTATCCTCTGCGACGGCTACCAGTTGCCCAGACGAACCGTAAACCGCGAGGGTGCTTCCCAGATTGCGGGTGCGGCCTTCCTCGTCAACAGCCGTTCCTCCGAGGACAGGCCCAGCCGGCTCTAATTTTAGAGCCAACAGCCTTTCGAGTATCTCGGCGTTGGCCAAATCAGTTGGTCAGCTCCCGGGACTAATAATTACTGTTTTGCTCGTGGGTCGTGGCAATGGGCAATGCAGCTGGTCAATATGTTCAAACAGGTCAGAGCTCACTTGCTGCCAAAGGGGATCGAGGATAACACGCGTACCTTCGCGCCGGGCCAATTTGGCAGCAGGCACGAAATCGCTATCCCCTGTAACCAAGACGATGGTGTCAGCTTGCTTTTTCAAGGTAATGGAAGCAATGTCAAGCCCAATGCGCATATCTACTGCTTTCTGGCGGAATCCCGGCACAAAATCTGCATCTGTTAAGTCTGCGACTAGACGACGACCGGCGAGTAGGTCTTTTTGTGCTGACTCGGTGATAATCCATTCACGGTCACGGCGAACTTCACCTAGTCGTAGGGCAACGTTAGGGCGGTGGCGCAATCGCTCGAACAGCTCTAACCGGAAATTCGCTTGGTCCGATTTGGCATAATTGACTGCCCGTCTGCTCACTGGGAGGTGCCCCTGCCTGGTGTATGGAAGAGCATCGTAGAAAAAGCAGCGATATAGCAGCGAATAGTGGTTCGCGGAGCAAACGGTATGATTGACGTGCAGGAGATGACCGTTGATGAGCCTGCCCACAGCCGCATCAGCCCGCTCCGGGTCTGACAGGATACTCCGGTCGATGAGACTAGGCAGCCGTCTGAGGAAAAAGCCGCCGTCAATGAGTATCGCCACTTTTGCCATTACAACCGCTCAGCCACGAAATATGCCCCAAGATTTCTGCCAGCTCAAGATAACGAGGAGCTTGACATACTCTCAAGGGGCGATGTGCCGTTAATGTTACGTTTTCACACCGGCTATGTCAACTCCCCCGCGCGCTCCAGGTTCAGCGCCAGCAGACGCTCGAGGATCTCCCCGTCCGCCAGGTCCGCCGGCCACCCGTAGGCGTCGGCCACCGCCGCGTCGAGACGGGCGTGGATGTTGTCCAGCCACGTCGGCCGCTGGTTGTACAGGTTCGTCAGCGTCCGCCTCTTCAACTCCGCCGCGCTGACCCCCTCCGGATTCAGCCAGCCCTCGCGCAGCCGGTCCAACTCCGCCGCGATTGCGCCGATGGCCTCCCGCTGCTCCTCCGTGGGACGCGGAAACGGGAAGGTTTCAAAGCACGTCGTGGGCGTGTAGCGCGGTCGTGTCTCCAACTGAGTACCCATCGCCAGTGCCCAAAGCTCGTGGAAACGTGAGTGCAACACGCCGAACGTGTAATCGTCATCTCTGGAGAACACAATTAGGTTGTGGTCAGACAAGATATCTTTAGGCAACCATACGAATAAGCGGTGTTTGGAGACTGTAGGCGTAGCTATGTACCGGTCGAATCCTTGGAGGGCTTCCCGCATACCTGGTCGCGGCTCCATGTGCCACCACCATTTGTCAGCGTATAAAGCGCGTCTATTGCCTGCACGCATCGGCTTCACATGAGAGTTAGCGTATTCGAACGGAGCTTCAAACAGGGCCGCCTGCTCGACGGTCATATTACCGAAGTCGATTATCCACATTCCCCTGGAACGACTGGTAATATCGCGTCCGTTAACCCAAGGCCTCAGTACTTCAACGTTACTTTGACCGTGCGGGTTCGGGCTAGTTAGCATTGCGTCCGCCAGTTCGCTCGGGATATCGAAAGGCCCACCCTTCGTGTCGCCCATAAACGCTATGCCGAGATTCCCTTCCAGACGCTTGGCCGTCGTCAGGTCGACACCCACAGCCAGGCTAGCGTTTATCGCCGTAACCGGCTGACCGTCTAACTCCCGTGCCACCTCTGAACCGTCGTCAAACCCGACAATGGAGATATGCACGGCCGCGCCTTCCAGCACCCACGGGTGATCCGACCACGCCATGAAAATGTCGCCGGTCTCTTGGATGCGCTGCAACACCTTGCGGTTCGCGCCGCCTCGTATCCCCTGCGTTGCCAGCAGGCCAGCACGTTTTGTGTTCCCGGCTTCAACCGCCCGCTGCCCCTTGTCAAACCAGTAGCACACCAAATCCGCTTCGGCGGGCACCTTGCCATCGTACTGTTTGAACAACGCATCCACGTACTCGTCGCTGAGGCCGGTACGGAGCAGTTTCCCACCCAAAAACGGCGGGTTGCCCACGATGAACTCCGCCGCCGGCCACTCCGGTTCCGCCGGGTTGTCGGGGTCGCTCAGATCCAGTATCGCGTCGGTCTGGCGGATGGTGTTCAGCGGCGTGAGGATGGGCCGCTGCGTGTACGCAAACCCGTTGGCCTGGTGCCACTGGATGTAGCCGATCCACAGCGCCGTCCGCGCCAGTTCCGCCGCGTAGTGGTTGATCTCCAGCCCCAGCATCTGGTCCGGCTGCACCTGCGGCGTCAGCCCCAGCCACCCCTGCGCCGCCGCGTAGTCGATGACCTCCTTCTCCAAGTCCAGCAGCGACCGCAGCGCGATGTACAGGAAGTTGCCGCTGCCGCATGCCGGGTCCAGAACCTTCACCGACGCCAGCCGCTCCCGGAACGCCTCCAGGCGGGCACGCGCCGCGTTGGCCACATCCGAGCCACCTTGGCCCGTCATTGGGGCGCCACCTTCGCCCGTCATTGCGAGCGCAGCGTGGCAATCTCGTTGAGGCAAGGACCGCTGCTGTGCTGACGGGATTGCCACGTCGCTATCGTTCCTCGCAAT
The DNA here is from genome assembly GCA_002238825.1 of SAR202 cluster bacterium bin87. Taxonomy (GTDB): domain Bacteria; phylum Chloroflexota; class Dehalococcoidia; order Lucifugimonadales; family UBA3495; genus Bin87. The sequence continues at coordinate 31,820 of MPNC01000006.1, forward strand.
GACAGAAGGGGGAATGTCATTGTGGGCGACGTAGTGATCGTCCTCGTCCAACAACTCTTCAATTTCACGCCGCGCCTCCTCCCACTCCCTGCGCAGCGGGGTCATCACCACCGGCTCCACCACCAGCTCGATGTCGTCCGCGCCGGTGTAATGCGCCCCCGTCTGCGCGCGCTTCGATGCGTCCAGCGCCCGCTCGAACAGCGTCCCGAATATCGACGGCTCGATGTCCCGCCAGTTGCGCTCGCACGCCTCGCCCAGCCGCTGCAACGCCGCGGCGCTCAGCTCCACCGTGTCGACAGGCCCCCCATCAATCGACTTGAACAGGTCGCCGTTGAAGTGGGCGATCTCGTCAGCTCCCGAGAACCCGCCGGTGGCCATCTGCGCGAACAGGCTGCGCACCGCCCGGTCAAAGGTCGCCGGATTCCGGTAGTGCTGCGCCACGATGCGCGTGAACAGCCCCTCCGGCAGCAGGCCCGCGTCCTCCGAGTACAGGCAGAACACCAGCTGGTTCAGGTAGCGCGCCAGCCGCTCGGGCCACGCATCGGCGTGCGGGATGACGTTGTCGCCACTGGCCCGTTCCATGTCCACCACGATGGCCTGGAACACCGCCGCCGTCTCCCGCGTCACCGCGTCCACGGAGCGCAGCCGCTCGCGGAACCGGTGCGGCGCGAAGAACACGTCCCGCAGCAGCTCCAGCCGTTCCGGCCGCGTGAACTCGCCGATGTCGACGTCGTAGCGCGCCGTCTCCATCCCCGGGAAGTTGGTCTGGATCCGTATCGTGTCGAACGACGACACGATCAGCAGCGGCGGCGTCTTCAGGTGAACCTGGTAGCGCAGCAGCTGGACGAAGGCTCCGTCCAGTTGGGCGTCCTGGCCCTTGAACTCCCAGCCGAAATGCTCCTCGAAATAGGCGTCGGCGGACCCGCCCGGCACGGCCTTCTCGAAGGTGAACGCCTCCGGATCGCCGTAGGCCGCCGGCGTCGCGTGGCCCACCAGCCCGCACAGGTCGTTGAAGAAGGACTGCGCCCCCTGCCGCTCGCCGAAGCCGGCATCCCGCCAGCGATCAACAAACTCCTGCGGCGATATGCTCGGCATCATGGGCGTCATGGCACACATCCTGCCGGGCAGGATAGCACGCGCGGTCGGCGGGCCGCCGCGTCTGTCGGGGAGGCATGCTCTTGCGTACCCAGTTTCACCGGAACCGTCATTGCGAGCGAAGCGTGGCAATCTCGTTGGGGCAAGGAGCGCTGCTGGGGGAACGAGATCGCCACGTCGCTTCGCTCCTCGCGATGACAAAATGGGTACGCGTGAGGGGAGGCATGACGGTGCAACCCTCGACAGTCGTGCGGTTTTCCCCGGCATTGACTATCCAGATTTTGCCCCATAGCATCAAAACCAAGACCATCACGTCGCGAGGCCCCAAAATGCCCATCACCCAACAGGAAATAGACACCATCAGGAGAATAATTCTCGACGGAGCGAAAACCCACTTCCCGCCTTCCGTCCAATTCCACGACACCAACGTGACCGTCCATCTGGACGCTGACGACGAAGAATTCTTTCACGTGCGACTCCTGTACACTGCCCCAAACCCCGTGCTCGACGGCTATCTGATGGGGACTTTGTTCCGGGTTACCGACGAGCCTATACGTGCCGCCGGCATCACCGCGCGCGCCCTGGTCACCTACACCGATATCAACGACCCCACTTGGCCACAATACCGCAAGTCGCCAACTCCGCCATCGCCTGCGTCATGATCGACCCACAGGAGCTCATCGACACCTGCCACAAACTCGTGCCGCAGGCGGCAACATCACCACCCTCCCAGGCTGATCTACGCCGCGCAATCAGCACCGCCTACTACGCCGTATTCCACACCCTGGCGGCGTCCAATGCCGAACTGATCGCCGGTCAACCGCAATCCAGCATGTCTGGTTATGCGTGGGAACGGGTCTACCGCCGCCTCGACCACGGCAGGGCCCGGAACAACCTGCGCGCCGTCCTCAACCTGCTATCCCCAAGCGGAGAATTCTTCGCCAGTACTTTCATCGAATTGCAGGACCTTCGCCAGGAAGCCGACTATGACCCCAACTTCTCGATCTCCTATTCAGATGCTGTCAACATCATTGCCCAGGCCGAAACCGCCATCAGGAACTTCGCGCAGCTGACCCAGGAGGAGCGAAGGCTTCTGGTGGCACAATCAATGTTCGACCGGCGCTGACCCACGCCGCGGCGGCAATGCCCCTCCCGCCCCGTGCATTACAATTGCGCCCGCCACGCCCATCATCACCGCGTTTACGGAGGGACCATGAAACGCAGCGAGACGAGGATACTCACCACCCACACCGGCAGCCTGCCCCGTTCGCCCGACCTCCAGGACCTGCTCCGCCGGCGCGAGGACCAGCAGAGCTTCGACGAGGCCGCGTTCCAGTCCAGCATCCGCGACGCCGTGGGCGACATCCTCGACCGCCAGCAGAACGCTGGCATCGACGTGGTCAACGACGGCGAGCAGGGTCGTTCCCAGTACGCCACCTACGTCAAGGAGCGGCTCACCGGCTTCGAGGGCGAGCGCATGGTTCGTTCCCACACCCGCCTGGACGACGCCGACTTCCCCGACTTTGCCGCAACGCAGACCCACATGTCCTCGCGGAACATGCCCCAGCCGGCCTGCACCGGCCCCATCGCCTGGAAGGACTGGCCGGCCGTGGAGCGCGACATCGCCAACCTGCGGGAGACCGCCGCCGGCCGGGACGTGGAGGAGGTCTTCATGACCGCGGCCTCGCCGGGCGTGATCGCCAACTTCCTGCCCAACGAGTACTACGCCACCGAGGAGGAGTACCTCTACGCGCTGGCCGAGGTGATGAAGGACGAGTACAACGCCATCGCCGCCTCCGGCCTGATTCTGCAGCTCGATTGTCCCGACCTGGCCATGACGCGGGTCTCCCAGTTTTCTCATCTCTCCGTGGATGAGTTCAAGAAGATCGTCGAGCTGCACGTCGAGGTCATCAACTACGCGTTGCAGGACATCGACCCCGAGCGCATGCGGCTGCACGTCTGCTGGGGCAACACCGAGGGGCCCCACCACCATGACGTGCCGCTGCGGGAGATCGTCGAAATCGTCCTGCGGGCCCGCCCCCTCGGCCTCTCCATCGAGGGCGCCAACCCCCGCCACGGCCATGAGTGGAAGGTCTGGCAGGAGGTCACCCTCCCCGAGGGCAAAACGCTGATCCCCGGCGTCCTGGACACCACCACCAACTTCATCGAGCACCCCGAGCTCATCGCCCAGCGCATCCTGAACTACGCCAACGCGGTGGGCCGGGAGAACGTCATCGCCGGCAGCGACTGCGGGTTCGGCACGTCCGCGTGGGGGCGCAAGGTCGAGGCCAGCATCGCCTGGGCCAAGCTGGCCTCCATGGCGGAGGGAGCGCGCCTGGCTACGCGGGAGTTGTGGTAGGCCTGGGTGCGTAGCGCGACCGGGTCCGGGAGGCGCTGCTCACTTGGTGGTCACCTGGATCAATGCAGCATCGCAGCGAAACCGGCCTGTTCGAAGTGGTGATCGCTGGTCAACGCTTCCCAGATGCCGAACCGCTCCATCACCAGGAAGCTGGCGCAATCAGTGATGCTCCATTCCTTGTCCAGGGCCCTAGCGCGGAGCAGTCGTAAAGCATCCCCAAACTGCTCCGGCAACTGTGGGACAACGTGGACGTCCGGGTCGCGCAGTATCCGGTCGACTAGGTGGACCGTGTCCTGGCGTCGCTCGGGCGTTGTCCCACTCCGGGGCGCGAGGACCTCGTTGAGCACCAGTTGGGTGGTTACGATGCGAGCGTTTTCCAAGTCCAGGATCGCAGAATACTGGGTGGCAATGTCGTGATACTGGTCGTTTTCGTCGACCAAAGCCAGCCAATAGCTGGCGTCGCCGAAATAGTCGCTCATGTATCCGATCGCAGCTTGGCCCGACGCTGGAAAGCCGGCTGCCAGTCGTCCGCCCAAGCCACGCTGAAAGATTCTATCTCTCTTATGCGTTGGAGTTTGCCATCAGGCGAGTACTCGCCGATGCCGGAGACCACGGCGCGGCGAACGTCGTTGGCCTGAAACGCTGCTCCGACCTCGAGGTGCCATTCCTCCGGATACGGGCTTACTATCACGTCCCCGTTTTCCAGCAACAACTGGAAGGTACCGCCCCCACCGTTGCCCGGCGGGTTCATCTGCACCCCGCGAACCTGCCCCATCACCTCCACGGTTTGGCCGTTATCGAAAGATCCCATACCATGGCTCCTGATTTCCGGGAACTCCTGTTGGTGAACTCCTGTTGGTTAGGGTGAATGCTTTCATACCCAACAGCACCATCATATCAGTATAGGTTGACAGGTACTTGGTGTCCAAAACCGAGATGAAACTGCTGGTCGATGTATCCGTGTTTGGTTGGGCCGGCTCCTCGCTCTACCCTCTCAGCACAATGTGCCGCCGCCATTCCTCCGACGTCTCCGCAAAGTCCTCCCGGTAGTGTGCGCCCCGGCTTTCCCGCCGTTGCAGGGCAGCCTCGACGATGAGGCGCGCCACCACCAGCATGTTCCGCAGTTCGAAGTCCGCGGCAGTCTCCGGTAGGGGCATCGTCCGCTGCCACAGGTTCAAGATCCGCGCCGACAGCAGCAGCCGCGTGCCGTTGCGGGCGATGCCCACGTTGCGCCACATCAGGTCCTGCAGGTTTTCCTTGCCGCGTTCCGGCACGGTGGCGCACACCATGGCGCGGTTCGACAGCCCGACCCGCAGGTTGCCGTCTTCATCGTCCGGCGCCTCGTATTCCGGCGCGTTGCCCAGCGTCGCCTCCACCAACCGGCGGGAGAACACCAGGGTGTCTAGCAGCGAGTTGCTGGCCAGCCGGTTGGCGCCGTGCACCGCCGCGCACGCCGCCTCGCCGCAGGCGTACAGACCGGCGATGTTGGTGCGGCCCCAGGTGTCGATGCGCACGCCGCCCATCATGTAGTGGGCCGCCGGCGCGACCGGTATGGGCTCGCGGGTGATGTCCAGCCCGTACCGCCGGCACTCGGCGTAGATGGTCGGGAATCGGCTGGACACCGTGGCCGGCGGCAGGTGCGATATGTCCAGCATCGCCGGTCGGCCGCCGGCCCGCTCCATCTCGGCGGCGATGGCCCGCGACACCACGTCCCGGGGCGCCAGGTCCGCCATGGGATGGTAGCCGGACATGAACGGCTCCCCGCCCGCGTTCCGCAGGATCGCACCCTCGCCGCGCATGGCCTCCGACAGCAGGAACGTGGGCGCGTCTTCCAGACACAAAGCCGTGGGATGGAACTGGTAGAACTCCATGTCCATCACGTCAGCGCCGGCCAGGTACGCCAGCGCCACACCGTCACCGGTCGCCACCTCGGGGTTCGTCGTGTAGCGATACAGCTGCCCCGCCCCACCGGTGCTCACCACCACCACGCTGCCAGGGATCACCCGCCGGTCTCCGTTCCGGCCACTGTCATGGCGATGCGCGTGCGCCGTGGCAATCTCGCCGCCATCGCCCATCACCTCCACGCCCGACACCGCCCCTTCCTCCGCGCAGACGCGGATGGCGTGGGTGTACTCGAGCACGGTGATTTGCTCGGAGGCGCGCACCCGGTTGGCCAGCGTGTCCTCGATGTGCATGCCGGTGGCGTCGCCGCCGGCGTGCAGGATGCGCGGCATGCTGTGCGCTCCCTCCCGCCCCAGCGCGATCTGCCCGTGAATGGTGTCGAAGGGCACCCCCCACTGGATCAGGCCGGCGATGCTGTCCGGACCCTGCCCGGTGAGCACGCCTACGGCCTCGGGATCGCACAGGCCGGCGCCGGCGTCCAGCGTGTCCCGCTCGTGCAGCGTCGCCGAATCGCCCGGCCCGATTGCCGCCGCGATGCCGCCCTGGGCGTAACGGCTGTTGCAGTCGTCAATGCGTCCCTTGGTCACCACCAGCACGCTGCCGTGCTCTGCCGCCAGCAGCGCGGTGTTCAGCCCGGCGATCCCGCTGCCGATGATGATGTAATCGTATCGCGTTGTGTCCATATCAGCAGTTGTCACCGCTCACCGTTTGCAGTCGTGTCCCAGCGCCACGGCCGCGCTGCGGTCCTCCTCCGCCCGGCGTTCATCGCCTGATGCCGAGAATGCACGACTCCGATAGCAGTAGATCTCGGCGTCTCCAGGATCGAGGATTATGGCGACGCTGTAGTCGGAAATGGCCTGGTCGTACGCGCCCTGGTCGTGGTGGACGTTGCCCCGGTTGTAAAACGGCGCCGCCCACGCCGGGTCCAGCCGCATCGCCGCCTCGTAGTCTTCTATGGCCCGGTCAACCTCGCCCCGTTCGGTATGACTGGCGCCCCGGTTGTTGTAGGCCGCCGCCGACTCCGGGTTGAGTCGAATGGCCTGGCTGAAGTCCTCGATGGCCTGGTCGTGCTCCCCCAGGCGGGCGCGGGCGTTGCCCCGGTTGCTGTAGGCCTGGGGGAAATCCGGATCCAGCCCGATGGCCGTGTCATAGTCCTCGATGGCCCGCTGGTATTCCCCTTTGCGGGCGTAGGCCCAACCCCGGTTGCTGTAGACCTGGGCCCACTGCGGATCCAGCCGGACGGCTTCGTGATAGTCCCACAACGCCCGGTCGTACTCGCCCTGGCCGGCAAAGGCGTTGCCCCGGTTGTTGTGCGCCGCCGCCGATTCCGGATCGAACCGGATGGCCAGGTCGTAACTTTCAATCGCCAGGGCAAACTCCCCCTTGTGGGCGTAGGCGAGGCCCCGGTTGTTGTGGGCTTCCGACAGCTCGGGGTCGCGCTCAATTGCGCCGTCGTAGGCCGCGATGGCCTCGTCAAGCTCGCCCGCCATCAGGTGGGTATTCCCCTCCCTGGCGCGCCCCACCGCCCCGTCCCACAGGCAGCCGGCGCCGAGCGCCAGGATGGTAGCGAACAACGCCAGCGCGCCGGCCTGGAACAACCGTCGCCTGATACCCATGCCGGGGCGGCCAGTCACGGAAAATGCCAGAGCAGGGAAGGCCCCGTTCAAGGACCAGATACGCTTGTAGGGGCGACGGATCCGTCGCCCCTACGATGGTTGGCGAGGTGTGCGACTGTCGTCTAGTCGTCGTCGCCCACTGCCGCCGGCTCCGGCTCCTCGATGGGATCGAGCTGCCAGGGGAAGTTGCCCTCGAACAGAAAACCTTCCTTGTTGCCCCACTCGGCCTCGGGAGCCTCGTAGTAGATCTCGATCTCGTTGTCGTCGGGATCGAAGATGTACACGCCCATGGAGATGCCGTGGTCACCCAGCCTCTTGAACTTCACGCCGTGTTCCTTGCAGCGCTGGTACAGTTCCTTCAGGTCGCGGAAGGAGTTCATCTGCCACGCCATGTGGGCCATGCCGACCCGCCGGTCCTCGGGGCCGGGCGCGTCCATTCCCAGCGGAATCAGCGCCAGCTCGTGGGACATCGTGGTGTCGGCCGACAGGAACGTCATCCCGCCCGGGCGCCCCGTCATCACCGTGAGGCCAAGTACGTTCGTGTAAAAGTCAACGCTGCGCTCGATGTCACGGACTTTGATGACCAGGTGACCAAGCTGCTTCGGGGTGTGGGCCATATCGTTACCTCCAAGGATGGCGAATGGAGTTTCACCTTTTGCCGCATTATATCCCACCCGGACGATCATGCGTAGCCAGGTTCACTGGAACCGTCATTGCGAGCGAAGCGCGGCAATCTCGTTGAGGTAAAGGACGCTGCGCCGAGAACGAGATCGCCACGTCGCTTTGCTCCTCGCGATGACAAAATGGGTGCGCGTGAGCACCCAGGGCCTTGTCAAAGTAGCTTTTGTCATTGCGAGCGAAGCGCGGCAATCTCGTTGAGGCAAAGGACGCTGCGCCGAGAACGGGATAGCCACGTCGCTTTGCTCCTCGCGATGACAAAACGGGTACGCGTGAGCACCCTGACGATAGTGTGCATTGCGGGCATTTGTGGTAAAACGGCCCTTGATATCCTCTCAATAACTGATTGCATGTCCCTAGTATAATGTCACGCTGCCAGCCAGGTTCCCGGCCCACCCGCCTGTGATGGATATGACGCAACGCAACATCGCGGAATCGGGGTCGCTGCCCGTGGACGACGTTTCCACGAACGGCAGCAACGACAATGCTCACCGGTTGACGTTCAAGCAGGCCGATGAGCCCTGGGAGTTTGAAGAGATCTCCCAGTTGAATTATGCCTCCTTCGTCGAGGAGGTCCCCCAGCACCCGTCCAACGACGCCGGCGTGCTGGTGGACCGCTTCCACGACCAGAACACCTACTTCATCTGCCGCCGCGACCAGAACCTCGTCGGCATGATCTGCGTGCGCGACCGCCGGCCTTTCTCGCTGGACGAGAAGCTGGGCAGCCTCGAGGAGTACCTGCCCCAGGCGGAGGGCGCCCGCGTCTGCGAGGTGCGTCTGCTGGCCGTGCGCCCCGACATGCGCCGCAGCCGGGTCCTCACCGGCCTCCTTACCATGATGGCCCGCTACTGCCTGGAGGGCGGATACGACTACGTGGTGATGTCCGGCCGCGTGTCCCAGCAGGCCCTCTACCGACACATCGGCTTCATCCCCTTTGGTCCGGTCGTGGGCGATGACGACGCCCCCTACCAGCCGATGTACCGGCCCGTGGGCAACGTGGGCGCCGAGTTCGCCGGCCTCTTCCACGATGGCGTCGATGCCCCTCCGGGCGAGCCCGTGATCCTGACGCCAGGCCCCGTGGCAATGCCGGAGGCGGTGGTACGGGCCTTCCATCGTCCGCCGCTCTCCCATCGCTCTCCGGAATTCGCCGCCCTGATGCAGAATGTTCGCCGCCGGTTGCGCGACCTCGCCAACGCCGCCCATTGCGCCGTGATGGTCGGCTCCGGCACGATGGCCAACGACGTGGTCGCCGCCCAGATATCTCGCCTACACGCGCCGGGCGTGGTCGTCACGGCCGGCGAATTTGGCGAGCGACTGCTGGATCACGCCAACCGCATGGGCCTGCGTTACTCGCACGTGAAGCACGAGTGGGGCGCTCCCCTGGACTACGACCGCATCGACGAGGCGTTGTCAGACGCCGTGGATGGGCAGTCCGCCGGTTGGCTGTGGATGCCCCACTGCGAGACCTCCACGGGAGCCCTGGCCGACTTGCCCTGCCTGAAGGCGATGTGCCGGCAGCACGACGCCCGCCTCGCCCTGGACTGCATCAGCAGCATCGGCGCCACGCCGGTGGACCTGAGCGACGTGTGGCTGGCCAGCGGCGCCAGCGGCAAGGCCCTCGCCGCCTACCCCGGCCTTGGCCTCGTCTTCTCCAGCTACCGGCCCGAACCCGATGAAACCCTGCCGCGATATCTGGACCTGGGGCTTCACTGCGCCGGAGAGGACAGCGGCGCGGTGCCCTTCACCCTGTCATCCAATCTGCTCGCCGCGCTGGACGCCGGCCTGGCCCGCCAGTCCGAAGCCCTGCTGTCCGGCATCGACCAGGAGGGCCGCTGGCTCCGGCAGCAACTGCGCGACCTGGGGTTCACCCTGGTGGCCGCCGAATCCGAGAGCGCCGGCGCGGTAACCACCATCGCCCTTCCTGCGCGCGCTGCAACCGGACGTGGCCTCGAGGCCCAGGATATGGGACGCAACCTGGAAGCTCACGGCTTCTACACCTCCTACGCCAGCGGTTACCTGCGCCGGCGCAACTGGCTGCAGATCTGCCTCATGGGCGAAACGGATCACGAGCAGCTGGAAAGGCTGCTCCCGGTCCTGGCCGCCCAGTTGGACGCCATGACGCGGGTCGCTTCGACCGCCTAGCGCAAAGCGCCGCCTGCAACCGGGGGCAACCCTCGCACGTACCGATTTCCGATCGAGCTGTCATGGCGACCCCGTGCTTGATACGGGGCGGCGATGCCGTCGCACGAGGATTCGCCACCCATCTAGCTGGACCGCCGCGTCGTTCCCCTCTGGCGATTGACCAACCCGGCAGGCCTTGAGGGGTTAACCGTTCCGCAGTCTTTGGAGTTCCTCCTCCAGTTCGCGGACCCGGGCCTCGGCCTGGAGGCGAGCTTCACGCTCCTGAAGTCGGGCATCCTGTTCCTGTAATCGAGCCTCCCGTTCCTGTAATCGGGCCTCCAGTTCGCCGTCGGCGCGGGCGCGCTGGTCGTCGTAGGTCAGAATATGCCGCCCTGTGGCCGGGTCGTACCACCCCAATCGTCCCCGCTCCCAGCGGATGTTCAGGTTCAGGACGCGGCTGTACCCCTGGAGAATATCGTCCGCCAACTGCTCCAGGGGAATAGGCACATACCGGTCGTGCTCCAGCCGATCCCCGGCCAGGCGCGCGCCGTGGTACTGGCCCGTTTCGTCGAAGCGCCAATACTCGGGTATGCCCAGCGTGGCGTAGTCCTGCGGCTTGTCCCTGGTATCAACTTCCCCGGTGCGCGGCGACGCTATTTCCAGCACGAAGTCCGGCGGCTTCCCCTGGTCGGCGATAATGTAGCCGTTGCTGGCATCGTACAGTGCCGGATCCACGCCAAAGGCTACCAACAGGTCGGGATACCGGCTCCCGGCGAGGCTCCTCGTGGGACGTACCACCAGGTAGCGGTCGCCGGTCACCAGGGTGGTTTGGGGATTGCCGAAGTGCATGGCAAGGTGATGGGCGTTGCCGTTGGCGGCCAGGTGGTCGAAGCTGGTCATCTTGTCTTCCGGCTCTTCCGGCGGGTCGGGCAGCCGGAAAGGTTCCGCGGGTTTTGGATCCTTCGCGAAGGTATCGGCGGTGGTCATGCTGGACCCTCCGGGGCTCGGCGGATTATCTGCTTGCCATGCGAGTCGAGTGTCTCGAATTATACCCGTATCCAGTTTCGGCCGGGTGATATGATCGTCGGCTGAGAAAGACCACCAAGGAGTCCACCCATGCCAGTCATTCACGACCTCTCCCCCGACGACCTGCTGACCACCACCCGCGCCGTGCGCAAGCGCCTCGACTTCGACCGCCCCATACCCGATGACATCGTCCGCGAATGCCTGGCCGTGGCCCAGCAGGCCCCCACCGCCAGCAACCGGCAGAACTGGCACTTCCTGGTGGTCACCGACGCGGACAAGCGCCGCGCCATTGCCGATCTCTACCGCCAGGAGTGGAACCGGTACACCCAGTCGCCCACGGCCGCCAGCAACCTGACCTACGATGACCCGGTGCGCGCCGCGGTGCAAGAGCGGGTGGGCGACTCCGCCCAGTACCTCGCCGACAACTTGCACCGCGCTCCCGTCATGGTCATACCCTGCATCGCCGGCCGCACCGACAGCGCGCCGGCCCTGGTGCAGAGCGCCCAGTGGGGCACCATCATGCCCGCCGCCTGGAGCATGATGCTGGCCGCCCGCGCTCGCGGAATCGGCTCCGTGTTCACCTGCATCCACCTGATGCACGAGGAGGCAGCGGCCGCCGTGCTGGACATTCCCTACGACCGCATCATGCAGGCCGGCCTCATCCCCCTGGCCTACACCATCGGCGACCGCTTCCGGCCGGCCCACCGCGAGTCGCTGGACGACATCGTCCACTGGAACCAATGGTAGGCGCGTTCAGGATTGCTGGTAGAATGATCTCGGCTGACGCTCACGTGTACCCGGCTGCCGTGTGTCATTGCGAGCGCAGCGCGGCAATCGCGCTCTGGTAGCAGTCGGCCCTCGGTGAGCGGGGCCGCCACGCCGCTGTGCCCCTCGTCATCGTAAATCCGGATGCGCGTGAACCCGCTGGCGGCAGCGCAATGGAGATCAGGACTGCGCATGATCAGCATTTTCCGGCGGCTCCGTCGCGACCCGGGTGACTCTGCGGATGGCCGCAACGGCAAAATCCGCGCCCCCCAGGTCTTCAATCCGATACCCTGCCTCGATGGACTGGTGTGGATCGAAGACGGTTGCCTGCACAAGTCGGGCATGGATACCAACCAGTCCTTCCGCCTGCCCCTGACCGACGTGTCCGACATCGTCGCCGATTGGGATTTATTCAAGGAGAACCCTTCCCGCGCCGAAACCCGGATAATGGTGCAAGGCCCCACCGGCCTTGTCCGCGCCAGCTTTGGCCCGCTGCAATACTGGGGCATGATCGGCCTCACCGCGCACCTGCACCACGTCTATACCGAAGAGCAGACCACTGAACTCGGCGAATCCTCTGACGAAGTACCCGAGATGGTCGGGCCCTTCGAATGTCGCCGCGGGATGATGTGGGCCGACCGCGATTTTGTCTATCTGGGCAAGTCCGTTTCCGCCGATTCCGCCCGGGTCCCCATGTCCACCATCGACAGCGTGACGGCCCACTGGGACCGGTCAGTCGTCAGCAACGGACGGCGCATCCGCCTGGACGTATTCAGCCGGCTGGGCGGCCTGATGGGCTCGGAGTTTCTGGTCAAGCAGGCCTCCGGCGTCTTCGCCCTGGTGAACTACGTGAACCAGTTGCGCACCGAGCCGCCGGAATGATCAGACGTAAGCGCGTCGCCTGAGATCAACCGCCTTCCCGCCGCATACGAGACTGCGACCAAAGTTCTCATCCAATGACGGAAGAACTCAACGAAGGCCATTTCGACTGGCCTGATGCCCACCTATAGGCCCACCACCACCAGAATTAAGGGCGCCCGCAGCAACGAGTACCTCCGCGAACGGCTGGAGCAGGTGGCGTGAGATTGAGCCGCGAACCCTGTGTGCTATTCTGTTTTGACTGCCCTACAGCGGCTTCGGAGGCAACAGCCATGACTACGCCCAGCGGAATGTCCTATGAGGAGCGGGAACGCCGAGCGCAGGCGATTTATGATTCCAGCATCCGCCACCTGATCGGCCCGGGCGATACGCATAAGTACGTCAAGATCGACGTGCTGAGCGGCGACTACGAAATCGGCGAGAATTCGATTGAAACCGGCCACCAGCTCCGCACGCGGCGGCCCGATAGTGTCATCAGCACCTTCCAGAACCACTGCCCTCGAGTCATAAAGATACGCAGCCCTCGCATTACTCGAGTGAGCAAGACGCAGCAATGATGCACTACGGCTCGGTCAACGACGACGGCGAAGAATGCAGCGTCAGGCTCACCATTCAAGGTAGCGACCAGCACACTGAGAGCATCTCTTTTATCATCGATACCGGCGCCACTGGTTCGATGGTTTTGCCTCTGGAAATCGTTGACCGGCTCAACCTCTCACAGTCCATTGACGAATACGTTCGAGTTACCCAGGCTGACGGATCATCTGACCGGTATGGTCTCTACGTTGCTCACGTGATGTGGCATGGCAGTCTGAAACAGGTCGAAGTCGTTGCTTTCGGGCCGGCCCCACTGATAGGCATGGGCCTCCTCCAGGGCAGCAACCTCAGCGTTGACGCCATCCCCGGCGGCCTGGTAACCATCACCGAGTTGCGCAACTTAACGTGAGCGCAATTGCATCGACGCCCGCCGGCATTAGATCATGACCGCCGCCATCACATTTTCAGACCTCTTCCTGCCATTCACCGCGCGGCGCATGATCGGAAAGATTGCCGACGTCACACAAACCCGGCGCCCGCGTTGGCTGGAAGATTACAAAATTATTGATATCGCCGATGACGCGGACACCAGCAACATGTCGGCTAACGCGTTGGAGAACTTCCGCGCCATCGACTTGGTAATGCGCGGAATGGACAAGACTAGCACTACCGACGATACGCAGTACGTCATCATCGAATGTTCCTCTGTCGTAACCGTGGCTGACGTGACCCGGGCTCGCCGTAACGCCGACTACTTGGCTCAGTTCACCGGCGTTGCCTCCCAGGCCGTGGTCATCGGAATCGAAATTCCCCCGGCCATCGCCAACCTGGCTGAGCAAGGGTCGGTACACTGCATCGTCTCTACCAACAAAGGCGCCGGCTCCGGATAAGACCGGCGGCACACTGACCACCGGCATAAAGCCGGCGCCGGCCTCCGATGCTTTATAATTGCGTGGAACCTGTTCGGGAACGCACAACCGTGTATACCACCGGAATGCGTTCATGACGCAGTTCACCCGCCTGCCGGCCAAAGCCGTAGTCATCGGAACCGAAATACCCTTGGCCATCGCCGACATCGCCGAGCGGGAAGCAGTGCATTGCATCGCCATCACCAACAAGGGCGCCCGCCCCAGGTAACCGTCAACCTCACGTTGATGCCCGCCGCCACGTCCGGTCAATAATAGGAGCATATCCCGCCAATGCCCAGCAAGAAAATTGTCCTCGCCTACTCCGGCGGCCTCGATACCTCGGTCGCCGTTCCCTGGCTCAAGGAGAACTACGACGCCGAAGTCATCACCTGCACCATCGACCTGGGCATGGTGGACCTGGAGACCATCCGTCAGCGTGCCTACGCCGTGGGCGCGTCCGAGGCCATCACCGTGGACGGCCGGGAGACGCTGGTGGAGGAGTTCCTCTGGCCTGCCCTCCGCGCCGGCGCCATCTATGAGGGACAGTATCCCCTGGCCACCGCGCTGGGCCGCCCGCTCATCGCCCGATACCTGGCCGACGTGGCCCGTGAGCACGACGCCGACGCCGTGGCCCACGGCTGCACCGGCAAGGGCAACGACCAGGTGCGCATCGAGGTCGGCGTGTCCGCCCTGGCCCCCGGCGTGGAGCTCATCGCCCCCATCCGCGAGTGGGGTATGAACCGCGAGGACGAGGTGCTCTACGCCCGCGACCGCAACCTGCCCATCGCGCCGTCCAACAACAAGTACAGTACCGACGAGAACCTGTGGGGCCGCAGCGCCGAGGCCGGCGAGCTTGAGGACCCTTGGGTCGAGCCCCCCGAGGACGCCTTCGAGTGGACGGTCAGCCCCGCCGCCGCGCCGGACGCACCGGCCTACGTGGAGATCCGCTTCGAGGAAGGGGTTCCCACCGCCGTCGATGGCGAGAGCATGGCCGGCGTCGCCATGATCAGCCACCTCAACACCCTGGCCGGCGCTCACGGCATCGGGCGTATCGACCACGTCGAGAATCGCCTGGTCGGCATCAAGAGCCGCGAGGTCTACGAGTCGCCGGCAGCCGTCCTGCTGCACGCCGCCCACCGCGCCCTGGAGACCATGACCCTGTCCCGTGAGCAGAGCCGTTTCAAGGAGCGCATCGCCCAGGAATATTCCGAGCTGGTCTACAACGGCCTGTGGTACACCGCCCATCGCCGCGATCTCGACGCCTACGTGGACAGCACCCAGCGTCACGTCACCGGCGACGTGCGCGTCCGCCTGCACAAGGGTTCCTGCGTGGTCGTCGGTCGCACCGCCGACCGCCCGCTCTACAACTACGTCCTGGCCACCTACGACCGTGCCGACGAGTTCGACCACACCGCCGCCAAGGGCTTCATAGATATCTACGGCCTGCCGGTCCGCACCCAGCGCCGCCAGCAGGGAGACTAGGTAAGAGGCGAACGCATCCTGTCATAGCGCGTGCGCATGGTCTCGTGTCATTGCGAGCGAAGCGCGGCAATCTCGTTGCCGAAGAAGGCATCTTGGGTACAGGAGGCGAACGCATTCCGTGATAGCGCGTGCGCATGGTCTCGTGTCATTGCGAGCGGAGCGCGGCAATCGCGTTGCTGGAGAAGGCCGCCCTTCGGACAGCGAGATGGCCACGACGCTACGCTCCTCGCGATGCCGAAGCGGGCACGCTCGGAGCGGTAATCCTGTTCCACGGGACGCGGTCGTCTGCTGACAGGCCCTACTCCAGCCCCACCCGCCGCAGCGTGTAAGCGTCCCCGGCCATAATCTCCTCAATCCTCGGCGGCAGGCCGCGAAAGTCATCGGTCGCCGCCGAGATCAGCCGGCCGGTCAGCGCGCCGCTGTCCTCTGAGGCCAGCCACACCGCAAGCTCGGCGCACTCGTCGATGGACGCGCCGCCGCCGGAGGTGACCCGCAGCCCCAGCTGGTGGATGAAGTCCGCGCCGGCCTCGGCGGCCTGCTCGGTCATCTTGTCCCACATGCTGGTGTGAACCGAGCCCGGACCCAGCGCGTTCACCGTAACTCCCTGGCCGTCCAGTTCCTGCGCCAGCACCTCGGTGAGGCGCACCACCGCCGCCTTGCTGGAGCAGTAGGCCGACATGTTGCTCCACGCGTTGGTCGCCCCTGCGCCCGACAGGTTGATGATCTTGCCGCCGGCCTGCTCCAGCATCACGGGGATGATGGCCCGGCACACCAGGAAGGTGCCGGTGAGGTTGACGCTGACGGTGTCCACCCAGTCGGCGATGTCGTTGCCCTGCAACGGGCCCACCGGCCCGGACATGCCGGCGTTGTTGACCACCACATCGATGCGCCCGAAACGCTCCACCACCTGGTTGGCCAGCCGCTCCGTGTCTTCCTGGCTGGTGACGTCGGTGGGAACGGCAATGGCCTCAGCGCCCAGCTCGGAGACGACGCCGACAGCATCCGCCAGCTCCGCTTCGCTGCGCGCGGCCAGCGCCAGCTTCGCCCCTTCCCGCGCATATGCCAACGCGATGGCCCGCCCGATGCCGCGCCCCGCGCCCGTAACGACTGCGACCCGACCATCCAGTTTCATGTCATAACCTCTTGGGAGTCCCGGCAAACGTGTGTCGGTAGTTAGAAAACTATCTCGTTGTTCCTGCGTAAGCAGGAACTCAGAAAAGCCACTGCGACCAAAATGCTGATCCGGCCTTGCACCTGCCGACCAGTTCGATGACATTGCTGCCGGCAGGGCGAGTATCTAGTCGATCCGATCATCCCCGAAACGCCACGCACTGGCTAATATCGGCAGCTGTCAACTCGGGGTAGTCGCTCACGATCTCATCGACGGCACACCCATTTCGCAAAAGTTTGAGTACAAACTCAACCGTGATTCTGGTACCGCGCACTCGAGGCTTCCCCAGGCATATAGCCGGGTCGGTTGCGATGCGGTCGAACGTCATATCTTCGTGTTCCGTTTTTGCCATCACACCGCCGGCGTAAGGTCCGTCTGTGCAAAGTCATTACCCTTGAACAGCAGCGGCAGATTGCGAACCGATGCAAGTGCGTAAGCAAACGTGTCGCCAAAGTTCAGCCCGGCGGGATGGCGGCCTTTGCCGTATAGCCGGTTGGCTTCGCCGGCGGCCCACATCTGTTCTCGATCCAGTTGCACCACCATGATGAAAGGTTCTTGCAGGAACCTGACGGCACGCTGGTATATCTCGTCGCTCCTGCCGGCGGCTACAATCAAAATCTCGACGGCGGTGGCGGTCGATACGAGTACCGCACCGTCTTCGACCATGACATCGGAGAACGTTTGCCGGTCTGATTCACCGGTAAGTACCGCGATTATCGCGGAAGTGTCAGCTGCGATCATTTGGGCAGCCCATTCTCATCGTAAAGCTCGTCTTGCCATATCTTGGAAGGCGGGTTGTCGTCATCGTATGGATGTTGTTTACGATATGCGGCCCCGAAATCAACGTAGTGTTGCATTCGTTCCGCCCTTTCCGCCTTTGTGAGGTTCTCCCGAGATGCGGGCAATCCGTCTGCGCCGTAGAGTTCTTCCTGCCAAACTCTGGATTCTGGGTATGCAGGGTCGTAAGGATGTTCCTCGCGATACTGACGGCCCCGCTCGAGGATCGCCTCCCACCGCGCCTCCGACTCCGCTCGTTCCTCCGGGGCCATTTGGGCCGGGGGAAGAACGTTAATCAAGGTTTGTAGGGCCTTCAGCACCGCCCGGTTGCGTGCCTGCGGGCCTTTGTAGCCCAATCGCTTGGCGACCTCTACGGCATACTCTTCGATGAGGGCTTCCGGTTCGGATGTCGTTGGAAAGAAGGCCATGATGAAGCGTTCTCCATGTTGAGGGCGTTCTATGCACACGCCGGCGGCGTCCCCGCAGGAATGCCGCCGGCGTCTACCCTATCCCCGGTGCCTGGCTACATGTTGACTGGGCTACACGTTGCCCAGAGCCTCGCTCAGCCGGTTCACTCCCTCGTCGATCTCGTCCTCGGTGATGTTCAGGGCGGGCATGATCCGCACCGCGTTGGGACGCACGCCGTTGAGCAGCACGCCGGCCGCCTCCGCCGCGTCCATCACCGCCGGCATGATGTCGCTGTCGAACTGGACGGCGGCCAGCAGGCCCTTGCACCGGATCTCCTCGACGAAACCGTACCGCGCCTTCAGCCCGTTGAGCTTGTCGCTGAGCACGACCTCCATGCGCTTCACGTTGCCCAGGACGTCGTTCTCCAGCATGTAGCGCGTGCCGGCCGCGGCCGCCGCGGTGGTTAGCGGGTTGCCGCCGAAGGTGCTCCCGTGGTCGCCGTAGGTCAGCGCCATGGCGTTCTCCTTGGACAGGAACGCCCCGATGGGCACGCCGTAGCCGAGGCCCTTGGCCAGGATCATCACGTCGGGCTCAACGTCGTACTCCTGGTGGCCGAACAGGCTGCCCAGCCGGCCCATGCCGGTCTGCACCTCGTCCAGGATCAGCAGGATGTCGTTCTCGTCGCACCAGGCCCGCAGCCGCTGGAAGTAATCCGCGTCGGGGATGTTCACGCCGCCTTCGCCCTGCACCGGCTCGACCATCACGGCCACGGTGTTCTCGGTGGTGGCGTTCATCACCGCCTCCACATCGTTGAAGTCCACGTAGGTGAACCCCTCGGGGATGGGCTCGAAGAGCTCGTGGTAGTGCGGCTGCCCGGTGGCGGCCACGGCGTTCATGGTGCGGCCGTGGAAGGAGTTGAAGGCGGTGATGACCTCGAAGGCGCCGTTCTTGTGCAGCTTGCCGTAGCGGCGGGCCAGCTTCAGCGCGCCCTCCACGGCCTCGGCGCCGCTGTTGCAGAAGAAGACCCGGTCCATGCACGAGTTCTCGATGAGCATCTCGGCGATGTCCAACTGCGGCAGGGTGTAGAACTGGTTGGACGTCTGGATCAGCGTGGCCGCCTGCTGGGCGATGGCGTCGACCACCACCGGCGGGCAGTGCCCCAGGTTGTCGACGGCCCAGCCGGCCACGAAGTCGATGTACTCCTTGCCGTCGGCGTCCCACACTCGAGAGCCCTCGCCCCGCACGATGACCACGGGCCGCCGGCGCACGGTCTGGGCATAGTACTTCTGCTCGATGGCAATGTATTCAGCGTTGCTGGGCATGACAAATCCGCTCCCTGTGAGTGTGTTGTTGGGCGCCGCCATACACGCCGGCGCACGAGCCATTATACAGCGATGGACGCGGGGGATGGGTTACGCCCCCCGAACCGTCATTGCGAGCGCAGCGTGGCAATCTCCTCTCCGCCTCAATCCATAGCCCGGCCCTATGCCCGGTCAAACTCCTGTCTGCTGATGCCCAGGTCCCTTCGGATGCCGTGAATGGTTCCCGTGGCAAGATCCCGATTGCCGTGTCTTGGAACCGTGGTTTCCCGGTCGTTGGCCGGGTTGATCCAGATTTCGTGCGCTCCGCCAGCCTGACGGTGAAAGGAGCATCCCAAGTTTCTGAGTTTCCTGGTCAGTTCCCGGTAGGTCATACGGCTATTGAAATGCGTCCCTTGCCGGATTGGGACCGGACTATCCCCTCGGGCAATGGTTTGCCCCTCTCCTTGTAGGAAAGGACGAATTGCTCAGCCACTGTGGCGAGTTCAGACAGGGCGCTGGCGGCGGTTTCTCCCCATGCCCGGCATCCGGGCAGGTCCGGTGTCTCAGCCATGTAGAGCCACCCCTGGTCTGCGCAGGGTTCGTGCATGATGCAATCCAACTGGTACAGTTCCATTTCGATCTCCCACTGCGGTGGCCGCGAGGCGCTCACGCGCACCCGTGTTGCGGTTGGGAAACGTCAGCAGCAGGATTTGTGAAGTCGCCATCTCGGAACAGCCCAAATCCGGATAATCCGTAAATCCTGATCCTGACGATTACGGCCGAACCGTTACAGCTCAGCCGGGTATTCGGGCGGATATTCAACGAAGGTCACCCGGGAGATGGCGTCGCCCGAGGGTTCCTCCTGCTCTCCCACCACGTAGGCCCGCGCCTCAACCTCCACGGCTCGACTGAATACCTCGGCGCGGCGGGCGGCCCTCACCCGGTCGGTTTCCTGGACTGTGATCGAAATCTCGACCACGGCGTATATGGTCTCTTTTTCAGGGTCATCCAAACGCAGGATGCAGTCCGCGTCTTCCAGATCATCGGCTTCATCGCGGGTTATCCGCCCGCTTCGGATTGCCGGGATCAGGATTTCAGCATCAAAGGTTGGCGACGGCGGGCTGCCGGAGTGGACTACCGTGCCCATTTCCATGCCATGGAGCCGTCGGATCAGTCGCCGCGAACGTTCTATGGCCCTGGCTTCGTAGTCATTGCCACTGAGTCTGCCGATGTGGCCGGACACCTGGGCCTGCCCTTGCCTGAGATCCATCACGTACTGTTCCAGCCGCGCTTGCCCGTCCTTCAAGGCCGACACGTCTTCCTTCAGAACCCCCATGTCCTGCTCCATCCGGGTGAAGCGGACGGGGAGCTGCAGCAGCTCGTCGGTGAGGATCTCCCGGCGCAGGTCCTCGCGCAGGTCGTCGCTGCCGCGGATGAGCTGGATCACCCATTGACGCAGTTCCTGCTGCAAATCAGGGCTCTGCTCCACGGCGTTCATCATATTCCGCAAGCTGCTGACGCTGGGCTGGGTCATCATCATCACCTGCCGACCATTATACGGGACGCGCGCCGCCGCCGCGCCGGCGCAAAGGTGCTCGTACGCACCCGTGTTGCGGTTGGGAAGCGTCAGAATCACGATTTTCAAGATTTCGGGATTATCCGGATTGCAACCGTTTCATGATGCAGATCTCCCAATCCTGTCAAATCCTGAAATCCCGTAAATCCTGTTTCTGACGATCCACGAAACCACGCCTGCTATCCGCGACGTCAACCCAAAGTTGCATCCCCCATCCTCCGCGCCCTATAATCGCCTGTTGGCGGTCTTGGAGGGGTTATCCATTGCATCGGGCCGCTGGAGGCTTTCCTTGACCTATCTCGACCTGCATTGCCACTCCGTGGCGTCCGACGACTCCCGCGCCACCGTCGAGCAGTACCTCAAGTTCATCCAGGTGCACCGCAAGAAGGGCTACACCATCGACGGCATCGTCCTCACCGAGCACCGCAAGTTCGACTTCGATATCGATTACTCCCAGTTGGCCGACCAGTACGGCGTCCTGGTGCTCAAGGGCGCCGAACTGGACACCTGCTTCGGGCACATGCTGGTCTACAACATCACCCCCGCCATGGCGAAGGACGTCGACTTCGGCGACGTCAAGATGGACGGTCGGGAGCTCATCAAGGCCGCCCGCCACCACGGCGGCTTCGTCGTGCCCGCCCACCCGGGCCGCTTCGGCATCGGCCTGGTGGAGTACATGGAGCAAGGCGAGGTCTTCGAGGACGTGACCATCGTGGAGCGGGTCAACGCCGGCAGCAAGCCCGAGGAGAACGAGCGGGCCGAGGATCTCTGCCAGCGCACCGGCTACCTGGGCACCGCCGGCAGCGACGCCCACCTGGCCAGCCACATCGCCCGCGCCGTCACCGAGTTCAAGGCCGACATCCGCACCGAGCCCGAGCTGGTCGACGCCCTCATCTCCGGCGAGTTCCGCCCCGTCTACATCCAGGAAACCGCCGCCGCCCCCGTGGCCTGACCGGCCCACGGGACGTCGGATAATGGTCATTGCGCGCGCAGCGTGGCGATCTCGTTGAGATAACCGTCATTCCCGCTTCACCCCGTCATTCCTGCGCAAGCAGGAATCCTTGCATCCAAAAAATCCCGTCCATCCTGTACATCCATGCAAAGAAACCGCCTGGAACAGAACGTTACCCAGGGAGCAGCTATCAGGAGCGCACAGCATGCCCACCCAGATCGACTACGAATACGACCACTCCCTGTACGGGGTCGAGCACGAGTCCGGCCCCTTCGACGTGACCCGGGAGATTGTTGACGTCTACACCCGCAGCATCGGCGATGATAACCCCATCTTCACCGACGGCGAGGCGGCCCGCGCCGCCGGCTACGCCGACCAGGTCGCGCCGCCCACCCTGTGTGCCCTCTTCGAGCGCGGCGAGCTGCCCGACATTAAGCTGCAGTTCGGCCGCCGCCAGTTCCACGGCGGGCAGCGGGTCGAGCCCCGCGCGCCCATCGTCGTCGGCGACCGGCTCACCGCCTCGTCCCACCTCAAGGACGTCTACACCAAGACCGGCCGCTCCGGAACCATGGTCCACGTCGTCTGGGAGACCACCTTCAGCAACCAGGATGGCGTGGTCGTCGCCGATGTGCAGCGCTCCCAGGTCGTTCGGGAGTGATGTTAAGATGAGCCAGGCAACCAAGCTTTACTTCGAGGACGTCGAGCTCGGCGACGAGATCGGCCCCGCCATCATCTCCGTCGCCCTCGACCAGGTGGTCGACTTCTGCTCCCTGTGGGGCAATCCCGCGCCCAACCGTTTTACCGACCAGGCCGAGGCCGAGAAGATTGGCCTGGACGGTCCCATCGTCCCCGGCATCATGACCATGGCCCTGGTGTCCCGCGTGGTCACCGACTGGGCCGGCGCCGGCACCGTCGCCGACCTGGACCTGGTCTTCCGCGGCACCGTCCCGCACAATCAGCCCCTGCACGTGGGCATCCAGGTCAGCGACACCGAGCAGGACGACGACGGTAACCACGTCCAGTGCGACATCACCATGACCGGCCCCGTGCCGGACCGCCCCTACGTCATAGGCACCGCCCGACTGAACCTGCCGTCCCGCGACTGACCGGGTCCTGCGGATGGCTGCGGCTCCGGTAACGTCGCGGAACAGCGACACATCGTCTGCCGGGAACGGTCGCGCATCGCTCCTCCTGGAGCATTTCGGCGCCATCCTGATGGCGTTGACCGACTTCGTTCTGTTCCAGACCGTAGCCGTCCTGCTCTGCGTCGCCATCTACTTTACAATTCCCGCGCTGGATGCCAGCATAAGGCAGGGCGGCGATGACTGGAACTGGATCGACATCTTTCGCATCGTCAGCCCCACCTTCACCGTCTCGGGAGGCGCAGTAACCGTGCTCACCAGCTACTTCTTCGCCCGCAAGTCCCAGGAAGAAGCCCGCCTCCGCCAGGAAGAGGCCAAGCTTCGTCAGGAGGCCGAGACGCGGGCCGCCACTGCCGAAGCCCAGTTGGAAGCCCTCAAATCGCAGATGGGACAGCCAGTCACTTCACGCCGCCGCAACCGCCGCCGCCTGCGCAATGGCCCGTCGCAGAGGGAGCGGTAACTATGTTCTCGGGCTATTTCTTCCACAAGCGGGCGCTGGAAGTGGAGCAGCAGACCCGGGAAATCCAGCGGGAGACCCGGGAAATCCAGCAGCAGCTACGGGAAACCCAGTGCAGACTCGAGGAACTCACCATCCAGAGGCTCGTAGCTGAACGCCAGTTGCACGACGCCAAGCGGTCACGTTATGAGGCCGAATACAAACTGCTGGCTCTGAAAGACCAACGCCGTCACAACCGCAACCGCCGCCGCTCCCTCCGCTAACGGACACATACCACCATGCTCACCAAGCTCCGCCAGATCGCCATGATGGTCAACGACCTGCCTGAGGGGATCGACCTCTACGGCCGCATCCTCGGCATGCAGCCCTCCCGCACCGGCGTCCTGCCCCAGTTCGGCCTGGACAACGCGGTGCTGCCCGCCGGCAACGGCACCTTCGTGGAACTGCTGGCTCCCAGCGACGACAACTCCGCCGGCGCGCGCTTCCTCCAGCGGCGCGGTGAGGCCCCCTACCTGATGATCTTCGAGACCGACCAGTACGACCGGCTCATCCCCCACCTGCGCGACCTCGGCGTCCGCATCACCGGCGAGACGGAGCATGCCGAGCCCCATAACAATGGAAGCCGGTCCGCGTTCGTGCACCCCGCGTCCTGCAACGGCGCATTCATCGAGATCATCGAGGTCACCGACCCAAACAACCCCTGGCCCGCCGCCGGCCCCGACTGGCAGTCGTCCACCCACGAGCCCGGCACCTCGCAGCTTCGCCAGATGGCCGTCATCGTCAACGATCTCGACGCCGCCATCGCGCACTGGAGCCGCATGTTCGGACTGCAGCCCACGCGCCGGTTCGAGATCAGCTTCACCGACCTGGAGATCGCCGTACTCCCCCTCACCGGCGGCGACACCTTCATCGAGCTGGCCCAGCCCACCAGCGCCGACTCCCCATCCGGCCGCTTCCTCGCCCGTTACGGCGAGGGCCTCTACCTCACCATCTACGAGATCGCCGACTCCCTGGCCACCGACGCCTACCTGCAGACCCAGGACATCCGGTTCACCACGTCCCGCCGCACCGACAACTACGTCAACCTGGGCTTCAACAGCATCTGGCTGCACCCCGCCACCTTCAAGGGCGCGTTCACCCAACTGTCCCAGGTGCTCGACGCCGAGAACCCCTGGCCCCCCGCCGGCGACGACTGGTTCCGCGCCTAGCCTCATGCAGCAGAGATCCGCACGCGATCACGCCGGTCACGCCCACGCCGAGCACGACCATCTCCATGCGCCGGACGGGGAGACCCACAGCCACGCCGAGCACAGCCATACCCATTCCCGGGACGGGCAGACTCACACCCACGCCGGCGCGACGCCGCAGGTCGTCTGCTTCGAGGAGGTCAGCGTCAGCTACGGGACGATCCGTGCCCTGGATGACGTGTCCTTCTCCGTGGAATGCGGGAGCCTGTCAGGCGTGGTGGGGCCCAACGGCGGCGGCAAATCGTCCCTGCTCAAGGCCGTGGTCGGCCTCGTCCAACTCGACACCGGCCGCGTGCTAGTCCAGGGCCGGCCCAGTTCCGATATGCGCAAGCACATCGGTTTCGTGCCCCAACTGGAGCAGGTCGACTGGAATTTTCCCGTGACCGTCTGGGACGTGGCCATGATGGGCCTCACGCCCCAGCGCGGCCTGTTCCGCGGACACAGTCGGGCCAATCGCGATGCAGCCGCCGAGGCATTGTCAATCGCGGGCCTGATCGACCTGCGAAAGCGCGGCATCGGCGAGTTGTCCGCAGGCCAGCGCCGTCGCGCGCTGCTGGCCCGGGCCATAGCCGCCAGACCGTCCGTGCTCCTGCTCGACGAGCCCATGAACGGACTGGATCCCACCTCCCAGCATCGGTTCCTGGACATCATCGACCGGCTCCGCGAGCAGGATGTCACCGTGATCATGAGCACCCACGACCTTACCTGCGTGTCCGCTCGCGCCAGCGACGTGGCCCTGGTCAACGGTCGCCTGATCGCCTACGGCCCTCCCGAAGAGGTGCTCATGGAGTCAGTCCTGGCCGAAGCCTTCGGCCACCAGCTGGTCGTGCACTCCACCGGCGGCGCCTACGCCCTCCACCATCACGACCACCCGGTCAACTGGCCCGGCCGGGAATAACCGCCTTTTCCCGGAGAGCCTGCCGTCTGGTCCCGCTCCACCACCGGCAGCTCACGCGGTTATTGCGCCGCTGCGGCCGTGGTCAGATCGCCCCGGTCCTTATCGCCGCTTTGGCCTCGTCCACGTCGGATACCAGGCGTCCTGCTGCCACATTCCCGAAGGCGAGCATGGTCTCCCTTGCCGGCCCCTGCAGGCCGGCCAGCGCGACCCGTCGGCCGGCAATGACTTGTCCGGTTAGCGACGCCGCGGTGTCGTCCATGTACGCCACCCGGCGAAAGTCGAAGATCGTGACCTGGTTCTCCCTGATGTCGCCGGTGACCACCCGCGCCATCTCCCGCGCGCTGGCCACCGATACCCAGTCCGGCATCACCACCAGGCCCACATGCGATTCCAGGGGGTCGCCGTCCGCCCACACGGCCGAGTCGGGCAGCGGTACCGAAACCAGCCGTTGCAGCTCCGACTGTTCGCTGCGCCGTGCTCCCACCAATGACGCCGCCACCAGGCCGATTATCACCGCCACGTTGAAGTCCACCGCAATCGCCACGACTGCGGTTATCAGCATCACCGCGGCGTACCCACGCGGCACCTTCGCGATCCGCTTCACGTACTGCCAGTCAACGACCAGGCATCCGTTGACGATTATGATGCCGGCCAGCGCCGCGATTGGAATGCGCTCTATGGGCAGCGCGACCAGCGCCAGAAGCATGATCAACGAGGATGTGATCGGCGCAATGACTGTCCGTCCCCCGGCCTGGATGTTCAGGAAGGTGGTGACGCTGGCCCCACCCGCGTTGCCCCCCATGAGGCCTCCCAGCAGGTTGCCCGCCCCGAACGCGGCCAGCAGTTGGTTCGGCCGGTGGCTGCTGCCGGTCAGCGAGTCGGCTTGCAGGGCGGTGAGCAGCCCGTTGGCGGCGCACAGCAACGCGATGGTGAATGCCGGCAGCACGAACGCCGGGTTGAATATCGGTGTGGTCGGGGTGGGCAGGCCACGCGGAATGTCACCGACCACCGGCGCGTCTTGGAACAGTAACAACCCGATGGCGGTGCCGGCGACCAGCGCCACGAACGGCCCGGGAGCGTACCTGGCCAATTTTCGCGGCCACAGCAGCCCGATGGCCACGGTCGCCCCCGCCACCGCCAGCGCATCCAGGTTGATGGCAGCGGTCGTCCAGGCGGTCACGTTGCCGATAACGCCGCCCTTCGCGGTGGACAGGCCGATGGCCGGCATCACGTGCGTGATCACCAGGACTATGCCGGCGGCCGTGAAAAATCCCGCCAGCAGCGAATACGGAATGTATGCCACCAGCCGCCCCCATCGGGCCGCCGCAAAAGCCAGCAGAATGATCCCCGCGAGCATCGTGGTCGTGAACGCGCCGGCCAATCCGTATTCGAACACCACGGGCCCAAGCACCAGGGCCACGAACACGTTCGGGCCGGCCACGAGGACCCGACTGCTTCCGGCCACCGCCGCCACCAGTCCCACGGCAATCGCGCCGTAGAGGCCGGCGGCCGGCCCTATTCCGGCGATCAGACCGTAGGCCATCGCCACCGGCACCAGCACGATGCCCACGACGATGCCGGCCTGCAGGTCAGTGATTATCCTGCGTACGTTCACGCGTGCTTCCGTCAGCGCGCCGGTGCGGCGACCAAACTCCCCCGCTCAGCTCACCGGTCCCGGGGGACGAAGGTTGTCACTGTCGTTCGACCCGCGAAATCAGCCCTGACGGCCCGCCTCGCCTGTCCAACTCAATTCGTGCGATGGTGGGTGCGTTGGATCTGCCGCCCCGCGTTCCCATGCGCCACTCCCCTGAGGCAATGAAAAACCCCATGTCGCAACTCGGACACGGAGGCTTTCGTCTGGAGCCTTGACTGGTGTTTGTTCCGGCGCCTCAGCCCTCGCGGGTTTGGCGCGCCGCGGAGTTTCAGCGCGCCCGGCCGTCCGCGCGGCAGCAAATTCGTTCTGGGCTGCGAAATCCTACCAGCCCAATATCAATGTTCGCAACCCGATAAAGATTCTCGTGCGGACCCAGTTTGGCGGCGGGAAACGTCAGAATCAGGATTTTCAAGATTTAGGGATTATCAGGATTGGAACCGTCGTGTGACGGACATCTCTCAATCCTGCCCAATCATAAAATCCCGCAAATCCTGATTCTGACGATTTACCAAACTGGGTACGCGTGAAAATAGCGGTCCGGCCTGCAATACCCGCAAAAGAACGTCGCCTGCCTCACGCGTGCTCACTCCATCAATGTAAAATGACCCGCAAACGGCGCTTGTGTTTTCCAACGCAAACCAGCCGCTTGCGGAAAAGGAGTTGCCAAAACATGAGCATATTGAGCGGCGGCGAAACCCTGGCCAAATCGTTGGCCCGGGAAGGAGTCGAGGTTGTTTTCGGGCTCCCGGGCATTCAGATTTACGGCATAGTCGCGGGGCTCAGGGACGAGCCCGGTATCCGTATGATAACCCCTCGACACGAGCAGGCCGCCACCTACATGGCCGACGGCTATGCGCGCGCTTCGGGCAAACCCGGCGTGGCGCTGGTGGTTCCGGGGGTGGGTATCTACAACGCCGCTTCCGGTCTGGCCAACGCCTATGCTCGTTCATCCCCGGTATTGCTCATCGCCGGCCAGGTGCCTCGTGCCCAGATAGGCCGGGGCCTCGGCGCCGTCCATGAGGTACTTGATCAGATGGACGTTGTGCGCTCCGTGACCAAGTGGCAGCAGCGCGCCGTCAGGCCCCGGGAAATCCCCTACGCCGTATCCGAAGCCTTCCGGCGGATGCGCACCGGTCGCCCGCGCCCCGTCATCATAGAGATCCCGCCCGACGCCGGCGTCGAACGCGAGGAGGTCGTGCTGCGCAATCCGGCTCCCGTTTCGCGGATCGTGCCGGACTCGGAGCAACTCCGGGAGGCCGCCGCCGTCATCGCCCAATCCCGGCTGCCGCTGATATACGCCGGTGGAGGCGTCGCCCGCTCCGACGCCGAGTCTGCGCTGGTCAACCTGGCCGAGACCACCAACATTCCCGTCGTGACCTCCACCGGTGGCAAGGGCACAATCCCCGACGGGCATCCTCTGTGCTACGGCTCCTGCTTCAGCCCGCGCGGCGAGCGCCAGGAAATGAACCAGCTATACGACGTCATGGCCTCCGCCGATCTCGTGATCGGCATCGGCGCCCGTTTCTCGCTGGGGAATCCCGCCGGCGAGGCGTCTACCCTCGTCAATATCAACATCGACGACACCGAGTTGACCCGGGTCCAGGCCAACACCATCCCTTTGCATGGCGACGCCAGGGCCACCATAGAGGCCCTTCTGCCCCGCCTCAGGGATGCCGGCGCTGGCGATCGATCTTCCCCGGCGATGGCCGTAGATGCCGCGCGTCGATTGATCGCACACTACGACGTCCAGCTTCAGGAACCGCTCTACCCGTTCGTGGAAGCGCTGCGGGAGGCCATACCCGAGGATGCTTTTGTAACCTGGGATGTAACGCAGCTGGGATTTTACGCTCGTACCCACTGGCAGGTTCATCATCCCAAGACATACATCGATTCCGGATACCAGTTCAACCTGGGCTACGCTTTCCCCACTGCCCTGGGCGCCAAGGTCGCGCAGCCCGACCGGCCCGTGGTGTGCATCGCCGGCGACGGCGGGTTCATGTTCAACGCGTCGGAACTGGCCACCGCCGTCAAATACGGCATAAACGTTGTCACCTTGGTGTTGCGCAACGACTCATTCGGCAACGTCGCCCGTGACCTGGACGACGTATTTTCCGGTACTTACGAGACGGACCTGCACAATCCCGATTTCGTCAAGTTTGCGGAGTCCTTCGGCGCCGTGGGAATGCGGGCCGCGTCACCGATGGACATCGCCACCCTGCTTCCTGCCGCATTGGAACTGCAAAAGCCGGTTATTATTGATGTGCCATTCAGCGACATGCCGATTCCCGTGGCGCCTCAGGTCGCTCCGCTTTACGCATTGCCCTGGACCCAACCGCAGGAAGGGCTGATTGCCACCTGACCAACGCGCCGCCAGCGCCACCCGTTCCTCACGCGTACCCAGTTTCATTGGAACGGTCATTGCGAGCGAAGCGCGGCAATCCCGTTGGGGCAAAGAACGCTACGCGGGAACGAGATCGCCACGTCGCTTCGCTCCTCGCGATGACAAACTGGGTACGCGTGAGCCCCCCGTTCAACTGGCCCAGCTTTCGAACTGCGACCTTGCCTGACCGTGCGGTAGCGTTGCAATTCAGGTGGTTTAGATTCCTGCCATTCCGGCGAAAGCCGGAATCCCTCATATCCAAAAATCCTGTCCATCCTGTGCATCCATGCAAATGAACCACCTGAAACGGAACGCTACCCACCCGTGCGGAAGCGATAGCCGCGCGTAGCGCCTCACCTCTCACCAAGGCTGATAATGTCCCTTGCAGTCTTCTACGCCAGCGCGCTGATCTGGGCGTTCTTGTGCGTCCTGGTGGCCGTCGTCGCCGGCGCTGCGGCCGGCGGCCGGCCGCGCCACTGGAAGACTGCGCTGGTCGGGCTGCTCGTCGGAGCGGCGTTCGGCCTCGTCACCGGCGTCCTGTTCAGCTTTGTCGCCGCGATGACTGTCTTCCCGATCTCCCTGTTGCCGGCTTTGCTCCACAGCCTCGCCATATACTTCACCCCTATCGCACTGAGCGTCGCGGCGGCAGGCGTTGCCGGGTTGGCGGTGGGCCTGCTGGAGAGGCGATCCGCCGCCATTGTTCGCAGGTGCCTCATCGTCGGGGTCGCATTTGGACTGGTATTGGGCATTGCCAACGCGGCGTTGGCGCCTGTCTGGATGAACGCCCTGATCCCCGTGTTGGAGGCTGTGGGCATCGGTCGCTGGTCCGCGCCGTCGATCGGAGTGGCGATCATGGTCAGCGGAGTGATAATGGACCTCGCGCTCGCCGTCATCGCCTTCCGGTTCGTCCGCCGCAGATGGGGCGCCGCGTCACCCGCGACCGCCACCGTGACCTGATAGGATGTTGCGGTCACCCTGCGCAAACCAGTCTTGGTAGCGAAGGCGCAGGAGCCGGCTGAAATGTACGACCTCAATGGTGCAACACCCTCGGTCACCGGTGTCGGCGAAGGCGCTCCCTGGATCAGTTTGACCGTCCGATGAACTGACCGAGCCGCGAATGGGCCCAATCCGGCAAGGAGGCGAAACCATGTGTATGGGCGGCGACTGCTTTAACACGTCCGGTCTCGCAGAAGCTCTCATCATTGGGCTGCTTCTCTTGGCTTGCGCCGGCGCCGGCCTCGGGGCTTTCATCGGAGTAGTCTTCTCCGATTCTGGAAGAAAACTGCGCGGCGCCCTTACCGGCGGCATTATAGGCGCCGTTGTCGGCCCAATTGCGGGCCCCGTTGCCCTGATACTTATCTGGTTTATGTTGATTGAATTCGGGACAAGACCCAGATGGTCAGGGATGTGAGCCATGCCTCTGGCCATATACTTGACTGCTATCTCTGCCAGCGTGCTGCCCATGATGGCCGTTTGCGCCCTCGCCGCCGTGGTCGCCGCCGCAGCGTTCGACGGTCCGCGCAGGTATGGACGCCGTGTCCTCATCGGCTCCCTGATCGGTTTGCCGTTTGGGATCATCGGACACTATCCGGTGAGAATACTGGTCTTGTTGTTGACTTCAACCTGGTCAGACCCAATGGAACGACTCCTCGCCGTGTCCATTGGTGCGATCGTCACGGCCCTTGCCGCCGCAGTAGCCGGCGCCGCGACGGCAAAACTATCCAGCGTGGCCTCACGATCCGTGCGTAAATGTGCCGCCATTGGGGGTGGGTTCGGCATGGTGGCGGGTATCGCAAATGCGGCAGTTGCCATGGTCGTGCCGGGCGTTGGCGTCGAGCCCACGACGGATATCATCGTTGTACTGGCCCTGGTGTCTGCTGCAGCAGGTTTATCGGTCGCCGCGCAAATCGCCGTCGATGCCGTGTTGGCCATAATCGCTTCCCGGCTTGTCCGCAGTCGGACGACCTCAGGGTCATCTGCGACCAAAACGTGAACCTGATACGATGTTATGCGTCTCATGCCTCGGCATACTCTCTGAACGTCAATCAAGCAGGAGCAACACCATGTACGACCTCAACGGCAAAACAGCCCTCGTCACCGGCGCTGGCGGACGCCACGGCATCGGCCGCGCCATCGCCACCCGCCTCGCCTCCGAAGGCGCTGACGTCGTGGTAACCGATGTCGAGGCATCCCTGGACGCCATCCGCACCGAGGACCGCCTCGACGGCTGGGAGGGCCTTCCCAGCGTCGTCGACGAGATTCAGGCCATGGGCCGCCGCAGCCTCGGCCTCTATTACGACGTTGCCGACAGTACCCAGGTCGACGGTATGGTGTCCGATACCCTCAACGAGTTCGGCAAGATCGACATCCTCGTCAACAACGCCGGCTCCCGCCCCGGCCGCGACCGCGTTCTCGTCGTGGAGCTTGAAGAGGACGCCTTCGACGAGGTCATGCGGGTCAACGTCCGTGGCACCTACCTGGTCAGCCGCGCCGTCTGCCGCCACATGGTCGGCCGGGGCGGCCCCGGCAAGATCATCAACATCTCCTCCGGCGCCGGCAAGCGCGGCATCGCCCGCTACGGGGCCTACTGCGCCAGCAAATTCGCCGTCATCGGGTTCACCCAGTCCCTGGCCCAGGAGATGGCCCCCTACCACGTCAACGTCAACGCCATCTGCCCCGGCCTGGTAGACACCGAGCGCGTCGACTTCATCGCCGCGGCCCTGGCTCCCGAGGGAACCTCCGGCGAGGAGCACCGCGCCCTCATGGTGCGCGAGCGCGAGATCCGCGTGCCCCTGGGCCGCATCGCGCAGGGCGACGACATCGCCCGCATGGCCGCCTTCCTCTCCTCCGCCGAGTCCGACTACATGACCGGGCTCAGCATCAGCGTCTCCGGCGGCTCCGAAATGAGCTAGCCTCCGCGGACAAACGCCCACGCTGTTGACCAGCATGACAGCTCACGCGTACCCAGTTTCACCGGAACCGTCATTGCGAGCCCTCCCGAACCGTCATTGCGAGCGAAGCGCGGCAATCTCGTTGGGGCACGGAATGCTACTACCGGGACGAGATCGCCACGTCGCTTCGCTCCTCGCGATGACAAAATGGGTACGCGTGAGGCATGACAGGCGCGGAAAGTCGGGCGACAAAGAACACATCCAACGACAGTCCGCCCCCCACCACAGGAGAAACATTTGGGCACCGTCACCGTCACAATTCAGCTCGGCGACCACCTCGGCAACCAATTCGAGGAACTCGACATCATCGTCGACACCGGCTCGACCTACACTGCGGTACCACGCGCAACCCTCGAACGCCTGGGAGTTCCAGTCCAACGCTCACTGCCATCAGAGACTGCCGACGGCAGGATGGTCCCGGTCGACGTAGGCGAAACCACGATCAGACTCGAGGGACTGCAATTCCACACGCCGGTCATATTCACCGAAGCAAACGAGCCCAGTCTGCTTGGCGTGGTCACCCTCGAACAAGCTGCCCTCGCCGTCGACCCAGTGGCCGGCCGCCTGGTGCCCACACACCTCCTCCGCTACTGACCGCACAAAATGGCGCCGGGAGAAGAGGGCCGGCAGGCGAAAGGCCCACCCGCGAGACTTTGTCCACACGCCATAGGTCCGCCCTGGGTTCTGTTCCATTTGCGGGGTAGAACCGCCAAAGGACAAGGAACCGGAACAGAAAGAATAAGGTGATAGATGATGACGCACAATGACCGGATGGCAAAGGCCGATGAAAAAGGCTGCGCCGAATTCTTTTTTTCATACGTGCTCCAGTTTGACGATGGCACATTTTACGTGGGGCACACTAACGCGCCGGCTGCGCGGTGGTCGGAGCATGCGGCTGGTCTATCTAAGGCTACCGCCGACAGAGGGGCGTTTCGTGTTCGGATGGCATTGCCTTTTGGGACGCGAAAGGAGGCACAGTACAACGAAGACCGCATCCAGGCATCTCTCCGAGTAGGAACTGACCGCGTAGAGGCTATGATCCGAGTGTTTGACCAGTTGATCAATGTCGTTCGCCCGCAGAAGACATTTTCAGAGTTGCAGAGAGAGGAAGCGGAATACGAAGCCGAGATGCAGCGGGTTTTCCACCATTCCGAAGCCCTGCTCTTCAATCTGGGAAGGCGACCGGGGACTGCCTGTGGCTACAACGGGTACCAGTTTTACAGTACCCAAGATTGGGGCACGCTGATAAAAATGGCCCGCGATGAGGACTTTACCGGCAACATATACGGTCGCGAAGTATGTAGGCATTGTCTGGAGCACGCGCCGGCCAGTGTTATCGAGTGAACCACTCTGCAAATGGAGTAGAACCCGGCCCGGGCATTCTTCCGCACCTTCGAACGGATCAGCCTTGCCGTCGCGGGCTGCATCGTTCTCTCAGTGATCGGCGTCAACGCCATTACAACTACATAGCAACATGGAGCAATAGTTAAACCATGCCCATAGACCGAGAACAGGTGGAACACATTGCCGCCCTGGCCCGCATCGCTCTCACCGATGCGGAGAAGGAGGCCTTCGCCCGCCAGCTATCCGACATCCTCGACCAGTTCGAGGTCCTGCAGACGCTGGACACCGCCGGCGTGGAGCCCACCGCCCACGTCGCCGGTCTCGACACCGTCCTCCGCGACGACGAGCCCGCCGAGAGCCTCGACGCCGAGGACACGTTGCTCAACGCCCCCCGTCGTCGCGGCGACCTGTTCCAGGTCCGCGCCGTGCTGGACGAGTAACCCCATGAGCACACCCGCCGCCAGCGATCTCTGGCAACTGTCCGTAGCCGAGGCCTCCCGTCTCCTCGCCAACCGCGAAATCAGCAGCGTCGAGCTCACCGACGCCTGCCTGGAGCGCATCGCCGCAGTGGATGACCGGATATCCGCCTACATCACCGTAACCGCCGACATCGCGCGCCAGCAGGCCGCCGACGCCGACCGCCGCATCGCCGCTGGCGACGCATCTCCCCTTACCGGCGTTCCCATGCAGATCAAGGACCTGCTCTGCACCAACGGCGTGGCCACCACCTGCGCCTCCCGGATGCTCGCCGAGTATGTCCCGGTGTACGATGCCACCGCCGTGGCCCGCCTCCGCGAGCAGGGCGCCGTCATGCTCGGCAAGGGCAACATGGACGAGTTCGGCATGGGCTCCTCCACCGAGAACTCCGCCTTCTTCCCCACGCGCAATCCCTGGGATACGTCCCGCGTTCCGGGCGGCAGCAGCGGCGGCTCGGCGGCAGCGGTCGCGGCCGGCGCCGCCCCCTTCGCCCTCGGCACCGACACCGGCGGCAGCATCCGCCAGCCTGCTTCCTTCTGCGGCGTCACCGGCCTCAAGCCCACCTACGGCCGCGTCAGCCGCTACGGCTTGGTGGCCTACGCATCCTCGCTGGACCAGGTAGGACCCCTGGCCCGCGACGCCGCCGACTGCGCCTTGATCCTGCAGGCCATCGCCGGCCACGACCCCCGCGACGCCACCTCGCTGCCCGATCCGGTGCCCGACTACTCGGCCGCGCTGACCGGCGACATCAAGGGCCTGCGCCTGGGCGTGCCCCGCGAGTACTTCGCCGAGGGTATGGACCCGGGCGTCCGCGCCACCGTCACCGCCGCCATCGACCAACTGGCCGCCCTCGGCGCCGAGGTCCGCGAGGTCTCACTGCCTACCACCGAGTACGCCCTGGCCTGCTACTACATCATTGCCCCGTCCGAGTGCTCCGCCAATCTGGCCCGCTACGACGGCGTCAAGTACGGCTATTCATATCAGGATGACGGCCGGGGCGACGTCGATATGTGGGAAGCCATGGAGCGCACCCGCCAGCACGGCTTCGGCCCCGAGGTCAAGCGGCGCATCATGCTGGGCGCCTTCGCCCTGTCCTCCGGCTACTACGACGCCTACTACCACAAGGCCCAGCAGGTGCGCACCCTCATCCGACAGGACTTCGCCCGCGTCTTCGAAGAGGTCGATGCTTTGGCCGCCCCGGTCTCGCCGGTAACTGCCTTCCCCATCGGCGACCGCACCGACGACCCGGTCCGCATGTACCTGGTGGACGTCTACACGCTCCCCGTCAACATGGCCGGCCTCCCCGCCATGTCCGTCCCCTGCGGCTTCAGCGACGGATTGCCGGTCGGCCTACAGCTGATAGGGTCGCACCTGACGGAGGGTCACCTGCTCAACATCGCCCACACCTACCAGCAGGCAACGGAGTGGCACCAGCAGCGCCCGGGGATCCCCCACCGGGGCCGGTGATCCCTGCTTGAAAGGTTAATTGCACCGTAATTGCGACAAATGCGACATTAATTGCACCATAATTGCACCATAAATGCACCATAGATGGAGATTCAGGCCAGTTGCCATCTGAAAGCACGACCCTGGCCGGATGTGGTGACAAGGTTTAACTCTTTCAAAGTTGACAGGTCGCGTTGTACTTGCCGTCGTGTAGCGTCTTCCGCAAGATAAGCGAGTATCTCCCGCAATGCCAACCCTGTACTGGATTCGTTCAGCAACGCAAGTATGCCTCTCTGCCGCTCGGTAAGGTCATGCTCCACCCGAAGTGGTGGTACATAGCGGCTGGGTCGGAAGCGGACAGTAACCGAGTCGAAGCCGTCTTCAATTTCCGGGTGGGGCAGGCCGGCGGCGGTGGTTAGCTGCGCCATCTTAATCGTTCCCCGTCCCCACTGTTCAATGATTCCACGCCGGTAGAACGCATTGGCAATCAGCGGATTCCAGGGCCGCGATTCGTGGGATAGGAAAAGCAATTCCGGCGTCAGGCCGAAGTGCAGTGTGCCGGTTGAGGTAATCTCCAGGCGGTCGTCGTAAATGCCAACGCCCACCGACCCACCGCCGCTGGCGTAATCACGGTGGCAAAAGGCGTTGGCCAGGGCCTCCCGCAGCGCCAATGGCGGGTAAAGGGGTTCGTCCACCCGAACGAAAGAATCCGGCGTAATGCGCCCGGCGATGGGCAGATGCTCCTGTATAAACCGTTCCGCCTGAGTCAGTAGCGTAAAGGCGTTTCCACGAAACTGCCGGTTGTCCAGAAACTCGGTACGGTCAATGCCTTGGAAACGGGCAACTCTCAATAGACACTGCGTCCACTCGGCTGCGACGCGCCGGTTGTTTCCGAACAACGCCACGGCGGCCCGCAGCAATGCGCCGTCCTTGATGAGGCCCATACCCAACAGCAATTCCGCAGGGTCGGCAGTCCCGGGATCTCCTCTGCTCATCCTAATCGATTCGACGACTGTGCGACGGAGTTCGTCAAGGTCCAGGTCATCAGTTGACCAGCCGACAGCCGGTTGGTTTTCCCAACGCTCTTCGTTGTGCATCCGTTCAAGCAAAGTTTGGCTGTACTCTTCCTGCGTCATGCGCCGGTTGGTATTGCCGACTCTGCGGTAAGGGATATTTTTGTGGGCGTAAGGCCGCATCGCTCCACGACCGACTTGTACCATCAGCACGGTTTTACCATTCGCCACGGGAACGCGATCTATGGTTGGGAAAACGGGCGGGTCGATATTTTGCAACTCCGCCGCTACACGCTCGATCGTGCCATCGCTCACATCCTGGCCGACGATGGTTCCGTCCTTGGCAACGCCGATCAGGACGACGCCCCCGCGATGATTCAGCATGGCGCAGGTAGTTTTGGCGGCCTCGACCCGTTCGCCGGTACTCTTCTTGAACTCCAGCGTTTCGGATTCTCCCTGCGTGACGAGGTTGGCGATTTCAGTGGGTATCATCAGGGCTACGCTCCTTCGCTCGCCTGAGGTCATTATACCCACCAGAGCTCAACGCAAGACGAACGCTGCTCCTATGCTAAAATCCGCCCCATAAACACCCCCGCCCCCGGAGGCCCGCCATGCCTGCCCATCGCACCCGCATCAAAGACCTCCTCTCCGCCCAGAGCTCCGGCGATATCTCCGGCCCCGTCAACGTGAAGGGCTGGGTCAAGACCGTCCGCTCCTCCGGCGGCGTTGCCTTCGTGCAGATCAACGACGGCTCGACCCTGGCCGACCTGCAGATTGTCGTCGACGCCAACTGCCCTGACTACTCGCTGGTCGGCGGGCTCACCACCGGCTGCAGCGTCAGCGCCGACGGCAGCCTCCAGGACTCCCTCGGCCGTGGCCAGAAGTACGAGATCGCCGCCGCCAGCCTCGAGCTTCTGGGCGGCGCGGACCCCGAGGAATACCCCCTCCAGAAGAAGCGTCACACCCTGGAGTTCCTCCGCGAGCTGGCCCACCTGCGTCCCCGCACCAACACCTTCGGCGCCGTCGCTCGCGTCCGCAACGCCATGGCCTTCGGCATCCACAAGTTCTTCCAGGAGCGCGGCTTCCTCTATATCCAGACCCCCATCATCACCGCCAGCGACGCCGAGGGCGCCGGCGCCATGTTCCGCGCCACCACCCTGGACCTCAACAACCTCCCCATCGCCGAAGGCCGCGTCGACAACGACGCCGACTTCTTCGGCCGCCCCGCCTTCCTCACCGTCAGCGGTCAGCTCGAGGCCGAGATCTTCGCCCAGTCCATGTCCGACGTCTACACTTTCGGCCCCACCTTCCGCGCCGAAAACTCCAACACCTCGCGTCACCTCGCCGAGTTCTGGATGGTCGAGCCTGAGGTTGCCTTCTGCGATCTTGATGGCCTGGCCCAGCTCGCCGAGGACTTCCTGCGCAGCATCTTCGCCCACGTCCTCGAGACCTGTCCCGAGGACATGGCCTTCTTCAACCGCTTCTACGACAAGGAACTCATCCAGACCCTGGAGGACATCGCCAACTCCGACTTCGAGCGCATGACCTACACCGAGGCCGTCGCCGCCCTCCAGGCCTCCGGCGAGTCCTTCGAGTACCCCGTGGAGTGGGGCGCCGACCTCCAGTCCGAGCACGAACGCTACCTGACCGAGCGCAAGGTGGGCCGGCCCGTCATCGTCACCGACTACCCCAGCGCCATCAAGGCCTTCTACATGCGCCTCAACTCCCCGGGCCAGGGTGAACCGGGCGAGACCGTCCGCGCCATGGACGTGCTGGTCCCCCGCATCGGCGAGATCATCGGCGGAAGCCAGCGCGAGGAACGCCTCGACGTCCTGCAGCGCCGCATGGCGGAGGCTGGCCTGGACGACGCCCCCTACTGGTGGTACCTGGACCTGCGCCGCTACGGCACCGCCCCCCACGCCGGCTTCGGCCTCGGCTTCGAGCGCACCGTCCAGTTCGCCACCGGCATGCAGAACATCCGCGACATCATCGCCTTCCCCCGCACTCCCCGCAACGCCGAGTTCTGACCCGGAATCCAGACCCAGTCAGCATCGCAGGCCCGCTGTTGTCGGGCCTGTTGAACTTTGCGGCGATCTGGCATTTGTACCCTGTAGGTGTACATGCAACGAACTGCGTGGGTATCTGGCATATCCATCAATGGAATCCGTTCACAACTGGGATCATGTGAAGTGATAATTGACGTTGTATCGGGCATTTGATACTGTCTCGCCGCGAATGGAAATACTTCACCGTGCCTGCGCGGCAGTTCTCATTCTGTTGGTTGGAGGTTATCAAATGACGAAACCTGTTCCCGTTCAAGTTTCACGAATCGTGATCCTGGCGGTGATGGCGCTGGTCATCGCTGTGGTTTGGGCCTGCGGTGGGTCTGCCGCCGAACCCCAACCGCCGGCGGCCGCGCCGGCCGCAACGGAAGCGGCCGCGCCCGCCCAGGTCGCAGCCACCGCGGCTCCCGAACCCACCGCCATGCCAGCCATGGCCGACGAAGACGCGGTGCTTCACCTGGCCGTTACCCCGCTGCCCCAGGACACCTACCTGCCCTGGCTGGCCACCAGTGGCGGCCATTTGCCCATGCGCCCGATGTGGGAAAACTTGACGACGATCAGCCCTGAAACCGGCGTGTCCACCGTTCTTCCTCAGCTGGCCAGGGCATGGGATATCAGCCCCGACGCCAGCGAGTACACCTTCTACCTCCAGGAGGGTGTCCAAATGCACCACGGCTGGGGTGAGTTCACCGTCAATGACGTGATTCTGACCATTGACCAGCAGACCTCCGACCCGCTGGCCGGATGCAGGTCCGCAGTCACTCGCTTCATGGGCGCAGACTCCATGACCGAGATGATTGCCAACGGCGACATGGACGTTATTGACGATTACACCTTCACCATGCGGCTGGCGGAGCCGCAGGTGGACGTGGCTGACTGGTGGTTCAACATCCTGGTGGTTCCCTGCGCCGCGGTTCGCAGTTCCGCTCAGCACGCCGCCCAGGGCGACGCCATGTTTGAGAACGGCCCCGCTGGCACCGGAGCCTACCAGTTCGTCGCACGGGAACTGAAGGAAACCGCAGAGTTCGAGGCCGTGCCCTACGAACACTGGCGCGTCAACCCTGAGTTCAAAAGCCTGAAAATCACCTCCTCGTCCGAAGACCTGACCCGCCTGGCGATGCTGCTCACCGGCGAGGCCAATATGGTGGACGTGCCCAAGGTGCTGCACCAGCAGGCGGTCGCCGAAGGCATGGAGGTGTTTGAAAGCCCGTTGCCCTCGGTCGGGTTGACCATCCTGCCCTTCGGCCAGTATCACCATAGCGGGGTGAACTGGAATCCCGATACCGAGCCGTGGACCGCCCCCGGGGAAACCGGGAGGATGGTGCGCGAGGCCATGAACCGGGCCATCAACCGTGACCAGATCATCAACGAGCTGTTCAAAGGATTGGGCGAGCCCATGTACAACACCATCTTCCACCAGTCGCTGGAGGGCTGGAACCCACGCTGGGAGGAAGAGTTCGACGATAAATACGGCTACGACCCGGAACTGGCCAAGCAACTGCTGGACGAGGCCGGCTTCCCCGGCGACAACGGCCAGAACCGCTTCCGCGTCGAGGTTTACCAGAGCAGCCTGCCCGGACTGCCGGAGACCATCGAGGTGGCGCAGACCGTGGCGCAGTCCCTGCAGGACATCGGCATCTCTGCCGACCTGGTCGAGGTGGAGTTTGCCCGGGCCCTGGAGGCCTTCCGCGGCCGCCACGACGCACACTTTATTTTGCCCGTGCGCCAGACCATCCGGCAGATCAACGCCAACGCGCGGATCTATTACTACACCGGCCCCACCGACCCTGAACTTGGTCGCCCCACCGGCGGGGTGGCCTACATTGAAGATCAACTCTACGACGATGTGTACGAGGCCCTTCTGAAAGAGACGGACCCGGACGAAAGACACCGTCTGACACAGATGATGGGCGACCACGTCTATGACAACTATCGCACCATCCCCATCGTCAACGTCCGCGCCACCCTGGTAGTCAACCCGGACGAAGTTCTGGAGTACGAGTTCGGCAGCCTCACCGGCGTCTTCGGTCATCTGGAGTACGCCAAGCGGGCCCAGTAGGCGCACGACAACATGCGCCCGTCTGTTCGGGACGGAACCACGAGTTCCGTCCCGTTTTTGTGTCGCAATTCGCAACGGCCTGCTCGGCGACGCCGTGCCACCCACACCGGCTTCAACTCCGCCGCCGGCCCACGCGACGGTTTCGGCCCCGCCGCCGGCCCACGCGACGGCTTCGAGCGCACCGTCCGGTTCGCCACCGGCATGCGGAACATCCGCGACATCATCGCCTTCCCCCGCACCCCCGCAACGCCGAGTTCTGACGCGAATTTGCGCACTTTGGCTTTGGTAGTCGCCGACGAAATCGGTATCATGTTGGTTTATATTGCTGCGTGAACCTCAGTAATCCGCCTGAAATTGAGGGTTCGAACCTATTGTTACCCTGCCAAAATCTGGATTCTGTACCCATAAGAATATCACTGTAATTGATAATTGACATGGCGTTTTGGCTTTGATACTGTCTGGTCAGAAACGAGCAACTGCAGTATGAACATGCAGTATTTCGTAAATTCGTGGCCAGGAGTGATCAAATGTCAAAACGTAGTACGGTCTTTTGGGCGCGTTTCGCAATACTGGTATCGCTGGCAATGACGCTTACCGCCGTATGGGCTTGCGGCGGCTCCACTGCGCCAGAGGCACAAACCGCGGCCCCCGCCGCGGCCACCGAGGCGCCGGCGGCTCCCGCCCAGGCTGCGGCCACCGCCGCGCCCGAGCCCACGGCGATGCCGGCAATGGCCGAGGAGGACAGCTATCTCCACCTGGCGGTGACCCCGCTGCCCCAGGATACTTTCTTCCCCTGGCTCGCCACCAGCAGCGGCCAGCTCGTCTTCCGGC
This sequence comes from SAR202 cluster bacterium bin87, assembly GCA_002238825.1. Lineage (GTDB taxonomy): Bacteria > Chloroflexota > Dehalococcoidia > Lucifugimonadales > UBA3495 > Bin87. Next base: position 73,335 of record MPNC01000006.1, read on the forward strand.
CCATGTGGGAGAACATAACCACCATCTCGCCCGACACCGGCGTCTCAACCATTCTGCCCCAGCTGGCGAGGGAGTGGGAGATGAGTCCCGACGCTGGCCAGTACACCTTCTACCTGCAGGAAGGCGTCGAGATGCACCACGGCTGGGGCGAGTTCACGGTCAAGGATGTGGTCCTCACCATCGACCAGCAGATGTCCGACCCTCTGGCCGGTTGCAAGGGTCCCCTGAAGAAGTTCATGGGCTTCGATTCCATGACCGAGATGGTCGACGCCGGCAAGATGGAGATCATCGACGACTACACCTTCCGGATGGATCTGGCCCAGCCCCAGGTGGACGTCGCCGACTGGTGGTTCAACATCCTGGTGATCCCCTGCGCCGCCGTCCGCAGCTCGGCCCAGTACGAGGCCGAGGGAGACTCCATGTTTGAAACCGGCCCCGCCGGAACCGGCGCCTTCATGTTCGTAAACCGCGAGCTGAAGGAGTACACCGAGTACGAGGCCGTGCCCTACGACCACTGGCGGGTGAACCCCGAGTTCCAGCGCCTGCGCATCAGCACCACCCCCGAGGACCTCACCCGACTGGCCATGCTGCTCACCGGCGAGGCCAACATGGTGGACGTGCCCAAGGTGCTGCACCAGCAGGCCGTCGACGAGGGCATGGAAGTCTTCGAAAGCCCCCTGCCCTCCGTTGGCCTGTCCCTCTTCCCGCTGGGTCAGTACTACGTGAGCCAGGTCAACTGGAACCCTGACACCGAGCCGTGGAACGCTCCCGGAGAAACGGGGAACAAGGTTCGGGAAGCGCTGAACCGCGCCATCAACCGGGAGCAGATCATCAACGAGCTGTTCAAGGGTCGCGGCGAGCCCATGTACAACACCATCTTCCACCAAACCCTCGAGGGATGGAACCCGCGCTGGGAGGAGGAGTTCGACGAGAGGTACGGCTACGATCCGGAAAGGGCCAAACAGCTGCTGGACGAGGCTGGCTTCCCCGGCGACAACGGGCAGGACCGCTTCTTCATGGAGGTGTACCAGACCAGCTTGCCCGGCCTGCCGGAGACCATTGAAGTCGCACAGACAGTTGCGCAGTCCTTTGAGGACATCGGCATCGATGTGAAGTTGGTGGAGGTGGAGTTCGCCCGTGCGCTGGACGCCTTCCGCGACCTGCACGACGCCCACTTCCTCCTCCCCGCGCGTCAGACCATCCGGCAGATCAACGCCAACACGCGCATCTACTACTATACCGGGCCCATCGATTCCGACCTGGGGCGGCCCACCGGGGGCGTTCTGTACATGGAGGGGCAGTTGTACGACGACACCTATGAAAAATTGCTGGTGGAAACCGACCCCCAGGTACGCCACGAACTCATCATGAAAATGGGCGACGACATTTACGATACGTACCGCACGATTCCCGTCGTAAACATCCGCTCGACGCTGGTGGCCAACCCCGACGAGGTGGCCGAGTACAAGTTCGGCAGCCTCACCGGTGTCTTCGGCCACCTGGAGTACGCCAAGCGGGCCAGGTGATCCATCCTGACATCCTCCGAACCCGCAACAAAATCGGGGGCGTCGGTCGACCGACGCCCCCGATGACCTTTTAAGGCGTTATATCCGCAAATAGTGAAAGTTTCTGCTAATAAATCTCTGTATTTTGGATGAGAAAAGACAGTATTGGCGAGACAATACAAAGCAAACGTTATCGGATGTTATGAGCAGAAATATATTCACTTAATTGATAATTGACATCACAATTTGCTGGTGATACTGTCTGGCGGGAAACGAAAAACCCCGTTATTTACGACGGTCGTTTCGTAGTCGAACGACAGGAGGTCACCCTATGGCAAATATTCGTACGGCTCGCTTGCCGCGCCCGGCTCGTTTATATCGGATCGCCGTCGCCCTTGTGCTCGTGTTATCGCTGGCAGCCCTCTGGGCCTGCGGAGGTTCCGAGGCCCCGGCTCCGGCGGCCCCGGCGGCCACCGCCGCCCCGGCAGCCCCGGCTCAGGCTGCGGCAACCGCCGAACCCGAGCCCACCGCCATGCCGGCCATGGCCGACGAGGATAGTTTCCTCCACCTGGCCGTCACCCCGCTGCCCCAGGACACCTTCTATCCCTGGCTGGCCACCAGCAGCGGCCATCTGGTGTTCCGTCCCATGTGGGAGAACCTGACCACCATATCACCGGCAACGGGTGTATCCACCATCCTTCCGCAACTGGCGCGCGAGTGGGACGTCAGCCCTGATGCCAGCGAGTACACCTTCCGCCTGCAGGAAGGCGTCCAGATGCACTACGGCTGGGGCGAGTTCACCGTCAAGGACGTGGTCCTCACCATTGACCAGCAGATGTCCGACCCGCTGGCCGGCTGCAAGGCGCCCCTGAAGAAATTCATGGGGTACGACTCCATGACCGAGATGATCGATGCCGGCAAAGCGGAGATCATTGACGACTACACCTTCAAGATGACATTGGCCCAGCCGCAGGTGGACGTGGCGGACTGGTGGTTCAACATCCTGGTCATCCCGTGCGCCGCCGTGCGCAGCGCGGATCAATACGCGGCCGAGGGCGATGCCATGTTTGAAAGCGGCCCGGCCGGCACCGGCGGTTACCAGTTCGTCAACCGGGAGCTCAAGGAGTTCACCGAGTACGAAGCGGTGCCCTTTGACCACTGGCGGGTGAACCCGGAGTTCCAGCGGCTGCGCATCAGCACGACCCCCGAAGACCTGACCCGGCTGGCCCTGTTGTTGACCGGCGAGGCAAACATGGTGGACGTGCCCAAGGTGCTGCATCAGCAGGCCATTGACGAGGGCATGGAGGTGTTTGAGAGCCCCCTGCCGACCGTCGGCCTGACCATCGTTCCCCATGGCCAGTACTACGTGAGTGAAGCCAACTGGAACCCCGACTCTGAGCCCTGGGCCGCTCCCGGCGAGACCGGTCGGATGGTCCGTGAAGCGATGAACCGGGCCATCAACCGTGAGCAGATCGTCAACGAGCTGTTCAAGGGCCGCGGGGAGCCGATGTACAACACCATCTTCCACCCAACACTGGAAGGCTGGAATCCTAGGTGGGAGGAGGAGTTCGAGGAGAATTACGGCTACGATCCGGAACGGGCCAAGCAGTTGTTGGACGAGGCCGGCTTCCCCGGCGACAACGGCCAGAACCGTTTCTTCTTGGAGGTCTGGCAGAGCAGCCTGCCCGGGTTGCCCGAGACCATCGAGGTGTCCCAGACCGTTGCCCAGTCCCTTGAGGATATCGGCATTGAGGTGAAGCTGGTGGAAGTGGAGTTCGCCCGTTCGCTGGACGCCTTCCGCGACCTGCATGATGCCCACTTCATCCAGCCCCTGCGCCAGACCATCCGGCAGATCAACGCCAACGCCCGCATCTACTACTACACCGGTCCCACCAACCCCGATACGGGCCTCCCCAACGGCGGCGTTATCTATATGGAGCACCAGATCTACGACGACAATTACGAGGCGCTGCTGAAAGAAACTGATCCCGCCGAGCGACACCGGCTGGCGCAGGAGATGGGCGATCACATCTACGATAACTATCGCAGCATCCCCATCGTCAACATCCGCTCCACCCTCGTGGTGAACCCCGACGAGGTGCTGGAGTACGAGTTCGGCAGCCTCACCGGCGTCTTCGGCCACCTGGAGTACGCCAAGCGGGCCAAGTAAACCGCAAGGCGACACCGGCTGACCCATTCGGGACGGAATTCGTCATTCCGTCCCGTTTTTGTTGTGTATTATTTCACAAAAAGGACTGATGATAATTGTTATTGACAAAGAATAGGTGAACTGCTACGATTTAAGTAACATAGGCGCAACCGCGGTGCGCGATCCGGCAACGAACGACGGAGGTGTGACCATGTCCGTTCATCGATTGACCCAACCGTTTCGCACGATTCAACTGCTCCTGTTGTTGCTGGCCCTGCTTGCGGTGTGGGCGTGTGGCCAGGCGGCCGCTCCCCAGGAGGAAGTCGCCGCCCCAATTCCCGTCGGCGGAGAAGCCGCCAGCTCGGCGTCCACGGCGGTGCCGGCGCCCACCCGTGTGCCCTCCCTGTCCCAAAGCGAGGCCATGCTCCACCTGGCGGTCACCCCGCTGCCCCAGGACACCTTCTATCCCTGGCTCGCCACCAGCAGCGGCCACCTGGTCTTCCGCCCCATGTGGGAGAACCTGACCACCATGTCTCCCACAACCGGAGTGTCGGAGGTCTATCCGCAATTGGCCCGGGATTGGGAGATCAGCGCCGATGCCAGCGAGTACACCTTCTACCTGCAGGAGGGCGTACAGTTCCACTTCGGTCAGGGCGAGTTCACGGTTGAGGACGTCATATTCACCGCGGACCAGCAGATGTCCGACCCGCTGGCCGGCTGCAAGGCCACGCTCAGCCGTTTCATGGGCGCCGACTCCATGACCGGGATGATCGAAAACGGCGACATGGAGGTTATCGATGACTACACGTTCAAGATGACCCTGGCCCGCCCGCAGGTGGACGTCGCGTCCTGGTACTTCAACATCCTACAGATCGGCTGTATGGCCGTGCGCAGCTCGGCCCAGCACGCCGCCCAGAGCGACGCCATGTTCGAGAGCGGCCCGGCCGGCACTGGCGCCTACCAGTTCGTGAACCGGGAGCTAAAGGAGTACACCCAGTACGAAGCGGTGCCCTACGACCACTGGAGGGTCAACCCCGAGTTCAAGCAGCTGCGCATCACCACCACTCCGGAGGACCTGACCCGCCTGGCCCTGCTGCTGACCGGCGAGGCCAACATGGTGGACGTACCCAAGGTGCTGCACCAGCAGGCCCTTGACGAGGGCATGGAGGTGATCGAAAGCCCGCTGCCCACTGTGGGACTGACCATCCTCCCCTTTGGTCAGTACTACGTCAGCCAGGTGAACTGGAACCCCGACACCGAGCCGTGGAACGCTCCGGGTGAGACCGGCGCGCTGGTACGGCAGGCCATGAACCGCTCCATCGACCGCGAGCAGATCATCAATGAACTGTTCAAGGGCCGGGGCGAGCCGATGTACAACACCATCTTCCACCAGTCTCTCGAGGGTTGGAATCCCCGCTGGGAAGAGGATTTTGACGACAAGTACGGCTACGACCCCGAAATGTCCCGGCAGCTTCTCGACCAGGCCGGCTTCCCCGGCGACAACGGCCAGAACCGTTTCAGCCTGGAGGTCTGGCAGAGCAGCCTGCCCGGATTGCCCGAAACCATCGAGGTGTCCCAGACAGTTGCCCAGTCCTTTGAGGATATCGGCATCAACGTGAAGCTGGTGGAAGTCGAATTTGCCCGGGCCATCGACGCCTTCCGGGACCGGCACGACGCTCACTTCATACTCCCGGTCCGGCAGACCCTCCGGCCCATCACCGCCAATGCCCGCATCTACTACTACACCGGCGAAACCAATCCGGAAACGGGCATTCCCGGCGGCGGCGTGGCCTACATGGAAGACCAACTCTATGACGATACCTATCACCGGCTCCTGGAGGAAACCGACCCCGCCGAGCGCGAACGCCTGGCCCGGGTGATGGGCGACGACATTTACGACACCTACCGCACCATCCCCATCGTCAACATCCGCTCCACCCTGGTGATCGATCCTGACGAGGTGTCCGAGTACATCTTCGGCAGTATCACCGGCGTCTTCGGCCACCTGGAGTACGCCAAGGCTGCCAGATAGCCGGGCTCCATATCGATAGAGCCAGGCAGACAGCAGAGCCAGGCAGACAGCGGGGCGTCGGTCATCCGACGCCCCGCGCCTGTGCAAAGTCGTTTCATCCGCTCATGGTGAGCCTGTCGAAGGATGTTTCTTGCAAATCGGAGGATGGTTCGACAGGCTTACCATGAGCGGTAAAAGGCTATACGGGGACTTTGCACCGGCCCTGCCTGATGCCGCGGTTCTTTGCTCCGTCAGGGCGGCGGATGCTAAACTGACCCGGCCGGGAGGAGGGATCCGACCGGGCCAGCCGCCTGAGTGGGGGCAGGATACGGGGCGCTACCGCCGCTAAGGCAGCGCCCCGACCTCTTGCAGCAGGGCCTGCGTGCCGGCCAGGTCAGCCAGGTCGGCCAGGGTGATGTCGGGCTGGCCGATGTCATCCAGCGGCGTCAACAGGACCGAAGGCCGTACTTCCTCAACCATCGGGTACTCGAAGGTGGAGCCGGCAAAGTACTGTTGCGCCACCTTGCTCAGCAGAAAGCGGACGAAAGCCTCGGCGTTTTCCGGGTTGTCCGCAGACTCGAGGATGCTGACGCCGGAAACCAGCACTATGGCGCCGGGGCCGGCGGCGCGCAGGTGGGCGTTCCGCGCCGGGAAGTCCTCACCCTCTTCAGCGATGAAGCGATACAGGTAATAGTGGTTCACCAGGCCGACGTCGATTTCGCCGGACGCGGCAGCCGCCACCTGTGGGGTGTTCTTGGGATAGTCCTGGACGTCGTTGTCCAGCATGGCGCGCAGCCACTGCTCGGTGCGTTCTTCGCCCCAGCCGGCGCGCAGGGCGGTCACCATGGCCTGGAAGGAGCCGTTGGTGGGCGCCCAGCCGACCCGTCCCTTCCAGCGCGGTTCGGTGAAGCCCCAGAGGTCGTCGGGCAGATCGGCCTCGGTGAGATCGTCGGTGCCGTACACCACCACCCGGGCGCGGCCGGTGATGCCCACCCAACTGCCGTCGGCGGAACGCGCCCACTCCGGCGTCATCGCGATGACATCCTCCGGCAGCGCCACCATCATTTCGGAAACCGCGGCGAGGCCTCCGGGATCCTGAGCGTAGAACACGTCGGCCGGCGAGTTGCCGCCTTCCTCAAGGAGCGTGGCCGCCAACGCGCTGGTCCCGGCATACTTGACCTGCACATCGATGCCGGTGGCGCCCTTGAACTGCTGGATGATCGGATCCACCAGCGACTCGCTGCGGCCCGAGTATATGACCAGCTTCCCGGGGTCGTCGTTGCCGGATGATTCCGGCGCCGCCCGCGTGACCTCGACCGGCACTTCGCGGGTCACCTCGACCACGCGCGTCACCTCAACCGGAGCCGGCGCGGGTTGAGCGGCGGGCGATCCACAGGCCACTATCAGCGGGATGAGGGCCAGCGCGGCCGCTATCAGCAGCCAGGGAAGGGTACGCCGGCCTGGTTTCGCTTGTCTGTGCATCATGGGTTCCTCCGCGATGGTCGCTAGAATTGCTCGGTTCGATGCCCGTCAGCCATCAATACGGAGCGCCACAAATGCTGGTGTGGCGGTACATCGTCATATCGTTCAGGCTGAACGCGTCAATAAATTAGTATAGACTTACTTTGGTGTCAAGTCCCGAATTAGGCGAAAAATCAAGCAACGCCGTCTGGCGGTTTGAAGCACGGATTCCCACGCGACAACCTTGGCGCGACGCATCGATCAACCCTGTGGGCGGGCGGCAGGAACGGTTCTGCGGCGGGTATATTGCGGATGGGCCCGGCCTCGGTTTGCGGCGCCGTGCGGCCTCAGCGGTGGTTGCTCCGGTTTCAGGGTCAGTTCCGCTGCGGGTCAATCTGCGGATTCTGAGTGCCGGATGTGTTGACAGGTAATTGGGGCGCAGATACACTGATGCCAGCGTTCAATCAGCCTTCATTCGACAATGTGATATGGCCTGAAAATGCTCTTCGCTCAATCTAAACAGCAAACACAGGCGGCAGTCAGCGACGCGGTTACCGGGCACAAGGCCCTGCGGTTGTCGGGCTTGTGGAAATCCTTTCGGGACACGCAAGCCGTCGCCAACGTCGACCTTGACGTTGAACCTGGCGAGATCCTGTGCCTGCTGGGCCCCAGCGGCTGCGGGAAGACCACCACCCTGCGGCTGATCGCCGGTTTTGACGCCCCCGACGCCGGGACTATAGAGATTGGCGGGCGCACCGTGTACGGGCCGGGCGTGAACGAGAGCCCGGAGAAGCGCCGCGTCGGCATGGTGTTCCAGGAAGGCGCCCTGTTCCCCCACCTGACCGTTGCCCAGAACATCGCATTCGGGCTGGGTCGGGCGCGGCACCGCAAGGAGCAGGTGGCTGCGGCGTTGCGGATGGTCGACCTGGAAGGATACGACGAACGGTACCCGCACCAGCTCTCGGGCGGACAGCAGCAGCGCGTGGCGCTGGCCCGCGCCCTGGCCCCGGAGCCCGACCTGATCCTCATGGACGAACCCTTCTCCAGCCTGGACCGGAGCCTGCGGGAACAGTTGCGCACCGAAGTGCGGGCCATATTGCGGGAGCGCGGCGCCACCGTGGTCTGCGTGACCCACGACCAGGAAGAGGCCATGCAGCTGGGCGACCGCGTCGTGGTGATGAATGAGGGGAAGATCGAACAGCTGGGCTCGCCCGAGTCGATATTTCACAACCCGGACAATCGGTTCACCGCCGAGTTCTTCGGCACGGCCGACTTCCTGCCGGCGTGGCAGGATGGAGACTTCCTGGCCTGCGAGGTGGGCAGCATGCCTTGGCCGTCGTTCTGGCCTTCCCCCTGGCCGGAGCACAAGGACCTGCAGGTGATGGTGCGGCCGGACTGCATGGACATCGTGCCGGATCCTTCGGGCGATTGCACCGTGACCCGGCAGGAATTCATGGGTGCCTTCCACATGTACACGGTGGAGTTGCCGTCGGGACAGCGGGTGCAGGTGATGAAGTCACACGTGGAGCACGTCGAGCCCGGCTCCCGGGTTCGCATCGTCCTCCGCGACGGCCACAAGCTTCTGCCATTCGTGGACGGCCAGGCCTTCTTCGACGGGCCGGCCTACGCCGCAGAGCTGGACGCGGCGCGGGGGTAGGAGCGGCTACCTCACCCTCCACGCGCACATCCTGGAGACGAACGGCGACGGCTGCGGCCTCATTCGATAAAGATCGAACCGTTAGAAGTAGCAAGCGTCAGATCAGTATTGCCATCTCCAATCACCGCGGACAGGCGGTTGTTGTGGCGGACTGCGGAAGCGACCGGAAGGGCCGGTCCCATCACGATATCGCCGTTACTGGTCTGTGCATCCACGCTCAAGCTGACCGGCTTGCCCTCAAGCAAGGTCGTGATGTTCCCGTTGGAAGTTTTGAACTGATTGCTCGTTCCGTGAGCCAGTTCTCCCTCAAACCGAATTCCGCCGTTAGAGGTCCTGATGCGGAAGGCCCCTTTGCCGTCATCGACCTCAATCTTTCCGTTGGCAGTCGTGATGTCGTATTCCCCTGCCACGTCCGCGACTTTGATAGCTCCGTTGTACGTCGCCAACTCCACCGTGCCGGTGACGTCGCGCAAGGTGATGGCTCCATTGTCAGCCTTTACCTGGACGTCCAAATTGCGCGGCACGGTGACTTCGATTGTCGCCCGTCGCCCCCTGGGGAAGTGGTTTGCCCAGAGGCCGACCCCTCGTGCCGTAATTGTGACCGTATTCCCGCTCTGCACCGCCTCGTAAGTCAACCGGTCAGGACGCCTCAGATCCGTCGCCACGCTGATGCGGTTGCCGTACTCGCTGCCGGACACCTTGACGCTGCCGTTGAAGTTATCGACGACCAGGGTGGACCCATCCGTAACCACAAACGTGTCGTTACTGCGCACCTCCGGCCAGGACTGTTGCCCCGGCGGCGCCCCGCAGGCTGCCAACATCGACGCCATGGTCGCCAATAAAATCCAAACAGTGATCAATCGCATAGCTGCGCCATACCCCATATCCGACCGAGACCGTGGCGATCACATCAAACCATTAGTGGTCGCGCAGTATAAGCATATCAGTTGTGATGGGTGAGCCAATCCTGAAACGCGCCTCACCGCAGAGCGATCCCGCGTTGCGGCAATCGGTATAATCAGCTCATAGACCGGTGTCTGAATAGTGCCCGCGCTGACGCGTACCCAGTTTGTCATCGCGAGGAGCGCAGCGACGCGGCGATCTCGTTGCCACAGCGACCACTGCACCAACAACGAGATTGCCACGCTTCGCTCGCAATGACAACTCAGATGAAACTGGGTACGCGTGAGAGTCCCCGCATCCAGTTTGCATCATGGAGATAAAGCTTGAACCAGATCAAAGCGATATTTTTCGACGGGGACGACACCCTGTGGGATTTCCGCTCCGCCATGTTGAGCGCGCTGGAGGTGACGCTGGTTGAGCTGCGGCGGATGGTGGGCAACGAGGCGGCGGAATCCCTCACCGTGCAACGGATGACGGAGATCCGGGAGGCCGTCGCCGAGGAGATGAGCGAGGCCACGACCTCGGTGGAGGTAATCCGTCACGAGGCCCTGGCGCGGACGCTGGCCGAGGTCGGCCACCCCAGCGATGACGGTGCCCAGCGGCTATACGAGGTCTATACCGAGGCCCGGTTCGAGGCGACCCGGCCGTTCCCGGGCGTGGTCGAATTGCTGAACGACCTCAGAGGCCGGTACGTGCTCGGCCTGGTATCCAACGGCAACACCTACCCGGAGCGGGCCGGTCTCGATGGGATTTTCAACTTTGTGATCCTGGCCGTGGAGTGCGGCATCGCCAAGCCCGACCCGCGCATCTTCGAGCTGGCTTTTGACAAGTGCGGCTGCGAGGCATCGCAGGTGGTCCACGTTGGCGATTCCCTGCAGTCCGACATTGCGGGAGCAAACGGGTGCGGCATCCGCAGCGTGTGGCTGAACCAGGACGGCGCGGCCAACGCTTCGGGCATCACGCCGGACCACGAGATCAGCGATTTGCGGGAGTTGCTGGAGTTCCTGTAGCGACGCCGACGTCGAGAATGCGAACGGGAGTCCCTCCAGCGAGGGGCTCCCGGGATATAGCTCGGTCGGCCGACCGGAACGGTTGCGGGTTGGCCGGCTACGGCCTGACGGCCAGCGCCTCGTCTTCCACCTCGGTCAGGGACACGGTGTACTCGCCGGTGTTGCCAACGCTTTGGTACGGTGTGCCGACGCCGAAGTAGTGCGTACCGGGGCTGAAGTTCCCTACGAAAGCGTCCACCGGCGCCTCGTAGGAAAGATAATCGCCTCCGCCGTCGGCATACCAGAGTGCCCAAAGTCCCACACCGGTCGGGCCATCCAGCATCTCGAGGCGATAGGCGCCCGCGTCTGTGATCTCGAAGCGGAACACGTCCTTGTCGTCTGCGGACTCGAGCCCCCACCATGGTACGTAGTCACCGCCTCCCGTTTCCGCCCAGGCCCAGGCATTGGGGTTCGTGCTGTCGCCCGGGGCCACGTCGGAGTTGATCCGAGCGGTTATTGTGTCTCCCGGATGCATAACGACGCCAGGGCGAGTGCGGGTGTCGTCCGCGTGGTCATCCTGCCGCACGGATATGGTGTAATGGCCGGTGCCGATGCGGTACTGCGCTCCGGAGCCGACGGCGATGTAGTAGGTTCCATCCTCTTCAGGGGTGAAGTACGCCCGCGCCCAGTTGGAGATGAACCCGCTCCCGTCCTGCTCACCCAACACCTGATCGCCCGTTTCGTTCACGATCTCCAGGATGCAGGGATCGATGAGGTGGTTGTCCACGTACTGAGTGCCACCGTCAGGGAGGAATTCCATCCTGCTTTCGACCTCGATGATGAAGCTTTCCCCGGCGGCAGCCGTGAAAGCGAACCAGTCCCGGCCATCGTCCTCGTCGGTGAGTTCACCGTGCTCGACGCTGAAGAAGCCGTCGCCAGCCGATATGGAGTTTGCCATCCCCAGGTCCGTCGGAGGCTCCGGGTTGGTGATGGCAGGAGGATCCACGATCGGTTCCACCGGCGGCGTGATCACGGGCTCGTCGATCTTCACCTGGAACACCGGGTGGGCGGGGTCGTCGTCCAACCCGTGGAAGAGGCGATTGATTCGGGTGCTGCCGGTTTCGGTGATCCAGATGCCGCCATAGCGTTTGTTCGGGTTGTAGCCAAGGCCGTCGCCGGGGCCGCCGCCTTCGACGCTGATGCCGTTGGCGTCCAGGTCGTCGGCCTGAACCGTGTAGCCGAAGACCAGAGCGTTGGCGCCGTAGTTGCGCAGGACGGGCGCGAACCGGCGGTTTTCTCCCACCTGGAGGTAGATGCCGGCGTAATTTGCCTGCACGCCCGTCCGGGGATTGACGGTCGTCACACCACCGGTGAAGTACGCGGTGATCTCGATGACGTCACCCTGTGCATAGCCGACCTGTGGCTTTTCACCCTCGGCTGCCGGCAGTGGCCGCGGGGTCGAGGTGATCTCGAGATCGTAAATGCCCACGCCGTCGTCGTCGGTAATGGTGATGACGCACTCGCCGTCGTGGCCGTAGTCCACGGAGTTGTTGAACCGGACCATGAAGGTCTCGTCGGTTTCGGGGTAGTTGTCCTCCAGAGTGTGGAAGTCGCGACCCATCCTGCCGTGCTTGGACTGGTAGCCGTTGCTGGATTGCCGCTCGGCGTAGAGGCGCTCGTAGTCCGTTGCGTCCGCCGTGATCGGGTCGGTGTACCAGAACACGCGCATGGTCTCGTGAGGCCATTCGGAATCGAACTTCTTGTTGACGATGAGCCTGAAGTCCTCTCCCTCTTCGACCACGGTCTCCAGGCAGTTGATCTCCAGCCAGGGCTCGTTGCCCACCGCGTGGGGAGCCGCAACCACCGGATTGTGCGGATAGAGGGAGCCAACCAGGATGGCAAGTCCCAGGACCCCGATCAGGGCCGCCAGCGTGGAAATGTTTATCGTCCTTGTTTCCCTGACTCCCAGTATCCTGAAGGCGCGTCGTATCGTTATCATGAGCATTGGATATCCTCCTTCGGTTTCAGTTATTCCCGGCTGGTTGCCGGCGCCCGATGCAAGGGAAGGGCCTGGTCGGGCAGTCTATCCTTATGATGGATATTCATTATTGTAATATGCAATATTAAGTGTATGAGCGAAGGTCGAATGTGTCAACTCTGCCAGTAACCTGCCCGCCGGGATGCGATGACGGCTACCGCCATCCATGCGTTGCCAGGGCAGGCGCTGGCGTGGCAAGGTTAAATGCGGGAAGCGCACACCCATGACTAGCCGTTCGCCCGCCGACGAATACCGCTCGATCCGGATACTGGTGATCTGCACCGGAAACCGGGCGCGTTCGCAGATGGCCCACGGCTGGCTCAATCATCTGGGCGGTGAGAGGGTGGCCGTGGACAGCGCCGGCACCGAGCCGCGCGGCGTGCATCCGCTGGCGGTGCGCGTCATGGCCGAGGTCGGCATCGACATATCGGGCCACACTTCCGACCACGTTGACCGGTACGCCGCTGACGATTACGACCTGGCGCTGACCGTGTGCGACGCCGCGCGGGAAGCCTGCCCCGTCTTCCCTGGCGCGCAACGGACCGTGCACCACGGGTTTGTTGACCCCGACCAACCCGGGCTCGAGGAGCCGGCGCTGGTCGAACTGTTCCGAACCGTGCGTGATCAGATCGGCGAGTTCTGTCGCGAGTTGCTCGACGCCGGACTTGACTGAAAGCGCGGGGTTGGCCGGTTACGCCACCGGGCCGCGTGGTCGATGGGGTTCCAAGGCCGGCCCTCCGGTCCGGACGGCGGTGGCCGGCGGATGGGGTATAATCGCGCCAATCCTAGACATATCCCCGGAGGAAGGGGTCGTGCCGCGACCGCGAAAAACCGCCACCGAGTCCAGGGCCCAGACCGAAGGGCACGACACGCCGGACCGACTGTCGCCGGTTACCGAGAACTACCTGCTGTCCCTGTACAAGATGTGGGAGGACTCGGAGATCCCGACGCTGACGCAGTTGACGGAAGCGTTGCGGCAGTTGCCGCCCACTGAAGGGCTGGGGACGTCGGTCCCGTCAGTTGCCGGGATGCTGAGGCGGATGCAGAAGCAGGGCCTGGTGGACATCGGCAACGACAAGCGCATCCGGATGACGAGGCGAGGACAGACCGAAGGCGAGAACATCGCGCGCCGCCACCGGCTGGCGGAGTGGCTCGTGGTGAGCCTGCTGGGCATGGAGCTGCACGAGGCCCACATCGAGGCGCACCAACTGGAGCACGGCATGTCCGACGCCATGGAAGCCAAGCTCATGGAGCGGTTGGGCAACCCGACCCACTCGCCCTTCGGCTGGCCGATACCGGGCAGCGGGCCAAGCACGCCGTCGCCGGGCGCGGTCACCCTGGACAACGCCGCCAACGGCACGGCCTACGTGGTGGATCGGGTCCCGGAAGAGGATGCGGAGTTGCTGAAATTCCTGGGCTCCGCGCAGTTGGTGCCCGAACGCTGCATCACCCTGCTGGAGGGGATGCCCTACTTGGGGGTCATGCAGGTGGAGACGGAGGTGGACCGCATCTCCATCGGCTACAACGTGGCGCGGCAGATCGTGGTGCGGCCGGCCGTGGAAAACGAGGGCGACGACTAGAGCGTGTTGACATTCATAACGACCCTGTAGGCACCGCGTCTGCGGGGTCGGGCGTTGGTTATTGGCGTTGCCGTGGCCCGAGGCGTCCGTCATGGTTACCGATCGTGCGGCCATCCACCCCGCGTTCTCGTGTTCAACGACTGGGGAGAGTTTACTCTGGCAATTGCCGCCAAACTTCCTTGACAACGTTGTTCCATGTTGTTAGCCTCAGGGCTGACAGGCCAGCCCCTGACTATTAGTCAGGGGCTGGTAGACTTTAAAGGAACGTCGAAACTCGGTGAATGTTTCGATAATCTCATTCCGTGGAGACAGTTATGGACATCGGACAACAGTCAAAGGTTTTTTACGATGCCCCCATCATGGTCGGGCTTCGTTACGAGGAAATTGTCAAGGAACCGTCACCCGAACCGCAGGAAGCAGAGGCGCGTTTCCAAGTAAACGGTAAGAGCGAAATGGCTTTTGTGCCTTTGTACGCCGTCAACGAAGAGCATTGCAGGGCGTACGGGGCGATTATCGGCGGCAAGGGAAACGAAGTGATCGTGGAGTTCCCACCGACTACGTTGGGGCAGTCTCGCTTTGTTGCTCTGAAAGACGACTTAGATCACATCGCCATCTATAAGGACGGGGGCTGATGATACTCTCGCGAGTTGCGATTCGGGCTGAAATCGAAGCGGGCAGGCTCACTATCGAACCGCTCGATGATTCGCAAATAGGGGTCTCATCGATTGACCTAACTCTCAGCGAAAGCCTTTTGGTCATGCCGAGCATCGAGGGCGCAGGCGACATCATTGAACCGTCCAAACCGGGTTTTAAGGTGATGCCTGAACTGACCGGACGGGGCGACCTACGCCCCATACCAGAGCGGGACCCGTACATTCTCAAACCCCAAGAGTTGGTATTGGGTTGGACTCGGGAAAACCTAAAATTGGCAACCAGCCTTGCCGCACGGGTTGAGGGCAAAAGTACCCTGGCTCGGCTTGGCCTTTCAGCGCACATCACGGCCCCCACAGTTCTCGCCGGATATCGCGGTACATTGTGCTTGGAAATGTACAACTGCGGCCCGTACCGCATCAAGCTCGAAGAAGGCATGGCGGTTGCTCAACTCGTCGTGGAGCAAGTCGAGTCGCCAACACGCGAAGGGTACGACGGGCAATTCGTGAACCAGCAAAATCCCGTCTAGCTTCCCATTAGCCCCATGGCCCTGCCCCGCACGCGTCAGCAGGGCCGTTTGCTGCCCCCCCACACGCTTGCCCGGGCCGAAAACGCAGGCAGGCAGTCAGGGTTAGTTTTTGCAAATGGGCTCGCCCGTCCGAGAGGTTGCAAACGGTCTGCCGTGCAAAGACCTTCTTAGGTCGGGCCGGCTTCAATCTGGTCACCAAAGCACCCGTGTAACGAGCGCGGGTGCTTCAGATTTATAAGCGGTTATGTCATCTGTGGTTTTCCCTGCCCCTGGTTAGGGTGCGGGATAAGCATACCAACCGGGCGCGCAACCGGGATTCGGAAAGCGGCGAGAAACATCCTGAATGTCAACAGGCTCTGGTCTCGTCGCTGAGGGCGCGGCGCACCTCGGCCCAGCCGTCGGCCATGGTGCGTTCCGGGAAGGCCGGCAGTTCCGGCTCAGGCAGGACCTTGACGGCGACGAGTATCGGGCCAGTGCGGGCCATGATGTCCTCCAGGCCGATGAGGAACTCCTCCAGGTTGTCGAACCGGCAGGCGTGGGCGTAGCCGGCGCTGCGGGCCATACCCTCGAAATCGATACGGTCCAGCCCGCGGATGGGCGTTCCGTCGGTGGACGAGTGGTCGGCGTCCTCCAGCACGAAGTGGACGAAGTTTGCCGGCGAGGCCTCGCCGATGGTGACCAGACTGGCCAGGTCGGTGCGCAGGGTGGCGTCGCAGTCCAGCACCAGGATGCGGCGGTTGGGCTGGGCCAGGGACAGACCGAGACCGACGGCCGGCGCCCGGTCCATGCAGTCAGTGAGGTCGATGTCCAGGTCACGCCGGTCGGAGACGTTGTGCCAGTCGCGCAGGGCGGCCGAGGTCGACACCACCAGCGAGTCCTGGCGATGGTAGTTGATGGCGCGGGCCACTTCACGAGAGGGGATCATTGAGTTTTACATCGATAGACAGGATGGACAGGATCCAAACCGAATGGAGACGGGATGCCGCGATCAGTCATCGCCGTTGGGTTCTCGATCCGAATCGCGGCGGGCCTCGGTGCGTCGGGACGACACCATGAGGTACAGGCCGGCGGGAATCAGCACGGCGCCGGGGACGGCCTTGAGCGCGTTGCCCTCGATGAACCCCAGCCACAGCAGGTAGAATCCGGCGACGACCACAGCCGACGCGAACAGGCGGCCAAAGATGCTGAAGGGGCGGAACCTGGGCATGAGCGAGAGGAGATTACCTAATCGTAGGGGCGAATGATCATTCGCCCCTACAAGTGGATGCTGAGTGGCAAGTTGGTTAGTTGTCGCCGGCGAGGGCGGCGGTGACTTCCTGGTAGGCCTGTTGCGCGGTGCGGGAGGCACGGGTGCGGAACTGCACCGGCGTATTCTCGATCTCTGGTTCCACCGCCAGGTGGATGAAGACCGGGCCCTCGGCGGCGAGCGCGTCGCTGATGCCGGTGGTGAAGTCTTCCAGGTTGTCGAAGGAGAAGACGGCGGCATAGCCGGCGCCCCGAGCGACTTCCTCCCAGTTGGTGACGCCCTCGGAGCCGGGAATGGGCTGCCCGCCGGTGACCGCGTAGACGCCGTTGTTGAAGAGGAAGTGGTAGAAGTTCTTGGGCGCCTTGGTGGAGGTGGTGACCAGCGCGCCGAGGTTCATCAGCAGGCTGCCGTCGCCATCGAGCACGAAGACCTTGCGGCCGGGCTGGGCCAGGGCGATGCCCAGCCCGACGTTGCTGGCCTTGCCCATTGCGCCGGAGATCGGCAGGTCCAGGTTCTGGTTGGTGGTGACGGAGGGCAGGCCGAACCGGTGGTTGCCGGCGTTCATGGTGGGGACGACTACGGCGTCTTCGCGGTTGGAGTCGATGACGCGCACGGCATCGGTGTTGTTGATCATGGGATTTGCTCCTGGGTTCGTGGGCGCGGGATGCGCGGGGAATGGTTGCTATCGACTAGACGCCGAACTCGGTGCCGATGAGGACGGCCACGGGCCGGTTGAGGCGCACGGATTCGTCGAATGCGATGCTGATGCGGTCGGCGTCGTCATCGGTTTCCACGAGGTAATAGTTGATGCCCCAGGCGTGGAGGATGTGCTCGATGAAGCGCCCGGCGGAGTCTGGAGTGGGACCGCGGCGGGTCCAGCCGCGATAGCCGACCAGCATGACCAGGGGCTGGTTGAGGTCCAGGCACAGGCCGCGAATGGAGTCGCCCGCCTCGAAGACACCGGTGTTCTGTATGAGCACCACTGGATTGGCGCCGCCGACCCAGAGCCCGGCGGCCACGGCCATGGTCTCGCCCTCGCGGCACACTGGAATCAGGTCCAGGGTGGGCTCTTCCATCATCATGTTGTAGAGGAAGTTGGTCTCGCTGTCGGGGAGCCAGACGACGTGCGAAACGTTGTTCTTCTTCAGCTCTGCGACCAGGGATTGCGGGTGCAATACAGATTCGTAGACTTCGGTGGTCATTCGGGAGACTCCTTAGAGCGATGCGCCGGGAAGGGCGTGCTGGCAGTGCGTTTTGGTCCACCCGGCATTATATGGGGTGGCATTTGGGGCGTCAACGAAAGCGGAGTCTGACGCGTACCCGGTTAGTCATCGCGAGGAGCGCAGCGAGGTGGCGACCTCGTTGCCGGAGGGACCCCGTTGCCATCACGAGATTGCCACGCTGCGCTCGCGATGACATAGGAGTTACGCACTTGAAATTACCAACCGGGGATTCCTGCATTCGCAGGAATCCCCAGACTTCACGGTGAACGAATCGGGAACCCGTTTAACGATTTCGGCCACTGGATTCCCGCGAAAGCGGGAATGATGGTTGTTATGCTGCCAAACTGCGTAAGTCCTGTGACGGTTCCAGTGAAACTGGGTACGCGTGAGTAACGGAGTGAGCAGAAGTCGGCCCGGCGCTGAAGAGAGCCGGGCCGGGATCGGGTTGCCAGGAGCGAGGCTGTGGCGCCTTCTGCGCAGCGCCGGGCCTCGCCCGGTGATCAGGTGATCATGGGAAGACCACTGTCTGCGGTGAGGTCGTCTGCTCCGTGGCCCCGCCAACGGTCAGGTTGACCAGATTATGGTCCGTGTCGTAGTGAATCTCAGCGTTCGGGAAGTCGGTCGGGCCGTTGCCGTAACTGGTGACCCCATGGGACGACGCTGCGCCGTCCCCAACCGGGCGTTGGACGCTCACCTCCCATACCGGAACGTCGATGGGCCGGATGGGGCGGCCGTAGATTTCTATGGTGCTATAGGATGACCCCTTGATCCACGCCTGTTCTTCATCGTCGGCGAAAGGAAACTTCAAGGACCCGAACCAGGTGGTCGTGTCGGCATCGACGTCGGTGATCCACACGCCAAACCATTCTCCGTCGTCGTCCGCCCCATCGGAGGCCAGGCGCACCCGGTAGTCGCCGTCGCTCCATTCGTAGTGGCGCCTCACGGATATGAAGTCTCCCTCGTAGTCGCCAGCTTCCGAAAAGCCGCCGGGCGCTACCCTGGCGTTGGCCAGGTCCGTGGTGCCCCACCTGGAGAAGATCAGAGCCTTGCTGCCGTCGTTTCTGGTCTGTATGCCGTAGTAGAGCAGCGTGTCGGAGATCTTATGGACGCCAAGCATCAGGTAAAGTCCGCTTCGGCTGGAATAATTGCCGACGTCATTGTGTATCGTGAAGTCGGTCGTCATCTCCCGGAACCTCGGACGCTGGCGAGTTTCAGCGTCTATGCGCCACTTCCACCTGATATTGGCCATGTGCTCGGGCGTCGTTCCCAGGTCGTAGAGTTCCGGTCGCCCCGGTATCTGTGTGGGAGCAGGTGTCGGCGTAACGGAGGGCGTTGGTGTGGGGGTCGGCGGCGCCGGCGTCGGAGCGTTGGATCCGGTCACCCGGAATTTCAGGTCGTTGTACAGTTTCCTGCCGTCCCTGGTGCAGACGGCGGCCTGGTGGGAGCACTGCCGGCCGGCCAGCAGGTAGAAGTTTATGTGGTCAGGCGAATCGGGCTGCACCGTAATGTCCCAGATGCGGTTGGAACCCTTCGTCCTGCGCTTGGCTTTGGTCACCGACGCGTTGGTCATGTCCAGCACCTGGTCGCGCAGCCTCTTGTAACTCATCCGGATTTGTTCGGTGAAGTGAAGACTGAATGTGAAGGGATCAGTGCCATTGTGGTCCTCCGGCAGGCTCCTCGCATAGGCTAAGGGGCGGGCGGCGGCCCTTTCCGGCAAGGCGCCCGAACCCTCGACCATGGTGATGTTCACTTCGACAGTGTCGCCACTCTTCCAGTCAAGGTCGTCGGCCTTCCACCAGTAACGTCCCGCGGCGACGGTAGACGGCTTCAAGCTGTCCGACGCGACGAAATCCTGGTCTCCGATCTCCAGCGTGAAGTCCTTGGGGAGTTCGCGACTGATGTTGAGGTACAGCCCTCCGGCCAGGGTCAGCATGGTCAGCACACGATATGATCGTTCATCCACCGAAAATGACTGGCTGGAGACCGCTCCCATCTCATCTCCCCAGGTTGAGTATCCGGTTATTGCGGGAACGTACGACGTGTCCGTGCCCACGGTCAGCGTGGCCGACCAGGCGGCCTGCGGGTCCTCCTCACTCTGGGCAGATGCCAAACTCCCGGTGAACAGGGCAGCGCCCAAGCACGCCAGCAGAACGAGGCATGCAAAGACAAGCAGGGCCAGACGTAAGATGAAACGGTTGGAAAGGGTGCGATGTGCTTTTTCTATTGCGATGCCAGTTATACGCATGCGCTGTCTCCCAGATGCTTTGTATTGACGCAAGCCGGGACGCCGGAACAGCCGTAATCGCGCTCAAAATCAAGACCGCGATCCGAGTGGCGACCTCCGCTGACGCCGATGCGTCCCAGATTTTTGGTTATGCCCCCTCGGTCCTGTCCGACGTATGCGTCAGCGCAGGGTTTTGCGAGGCCCGTTGCACGTGACGGGCCATGAGAGAGCTTGAGCCCCGAATCCGGTTATTTCGATGCGTGGCGGGGCTCACGGGTCGACGTTATCGTCGTTGATTTTCAGTTATCGGGTTGCCTCCCCAGAACGAAGCGGCGCTCGCTCTCGCGCGGTGTTCCGGTCCTTGGGGTGATTTATCCTCCTGAGGGGTTCGCGAACACGGCTCCCGGCCCCAAATGAGTAGCAGATGGATTGCGCCTGACCGTGCTATACGCAAGGCCGAATACGTACTCGTCCACGCTCACCATTTGCCGGGGGGCGGGGTGTACCAGTGCGGGACGCGACCACCGGATGGTAGTTGCGCGTCAGGTAGCGCTACCGAGGTGGATGCTTCCGCTCAAGGTTGCCGGTCGAACCGGGCCCGGTCCCTGCGCTCCGTTCTGCCCCTGGTTATGGGAGCAGCGGGTTGTTTCACTTATTGGATAGACAACGCGCACGGGGTGAGGCCGGTTGAGGCACGCAATGGCCCCGTTCCGTGTATCTGCTCACCGTTTGCATAATCGATGATCATCATTCGATCCGATGTATTTCTAATTTCGCTATGGGACGTAAAGGCGGGTATGGGCATCAAGGCTAAAAGGCGGTTCAGGACTCGTCAATTGGAATTTCGTGACGAAATCGTGCATGTTTTGTGAACATGGCAAACGCCCTATTGTGGTGGCGTTCAGCGCGCTGACCATGCGCACGCCGGCGGTTCCGGCAGCCAGCATCCGCGGCAGATCCCATGCTGGCCCGCCTGTGGATTTTGCCCATCGTCGCTCGTTGCGAAATAAGGATGAGGTGCAAAACGAGCGGGCTGAGGCGTCGGCGGCAGCCACGAAAGGGGCGTTGGGTGTCCGCGAATCTTGTTGACAGGCCAAATTGAATGTGATAATTTTCACCAGCCAAAAACGGGCCGCGTAATTTCAGCCGCTTTACGTGGTCGATCTCGGGTAGAATACCCAGCGTCATACGTTCGAGCGCAGGTTCACCAGCCACATGCCGCAAACCGACCCCAACGCGATGAACGCGGCTCTCTGGGCCGATGTCAGCCTCTGGCTGACATACCTGTGGATTTATTTCCCCCTGATCATCATCTTCGCGTTCAGCATGCTGATCGCCCATGCGCTGATCCCGTCGGGCGTGCAGACCGGAACCTACCCGGCGGTCTTCTCGCGTTTGCGATTACCCCTTACCGTGATCGGTGTCGCCGCGCTGGCGGGGGCCGTGGTCATGATGATTTTGACGGTCATGCAGTCGCCGGTCACGCTGCAGAACGTTTGGGAACGCCTCTTCGTATAACGCGCAGGGCACCTGACCGCCGCGCTGCGAAACCCGCCGCCTGACCCAACCGGTCCCTGCCGCCCACCTACCTGACGATATTCATGCCACCCCTCCCACCCACCCGACAGCTCATCCCGATGGCGATCGCCGGCCTCGTTGTGACGGCCATCGTCGCGTTCATCCTGGTGGTGCTGTTCATATCCTGGTTCTCCAACCCGCCCTTCGGCTGGGGAAACGCGCCAGCGCAGCCGATTGACTTCCCGCACACGGTGCATGCAGGATCCGTTGAGGAGGGCGGCCACGCCATCCAGTGCGAGTTCTGCCACCGCAACGTCACCTCGGGAGCGGCGGCCACCGTGCCGGCCGTGGAGGTCTGCGTGATCTGCCACAAACAGGTCAACGGCAGCAACGTGACTACCGACGCAGTGGCGCCCGAGACGCTCATCAACATTCAGCGGGTGCTGGACAAGCACGCCGAAGAGCGTCCCATCGACTGGGAACGGGTGCATCGCATGCCGGACCACGTGCGTTTCGTGCACGAAGCCCACATCCGGTTCCTGACCCAGGGCGAAGAGCGCACGGTCACGCTGCCCGTGGGAGACGAAAAGCCGATGAACCTGCCGGTGACGGTGCCCGAAGCCTGTTCGGTGTGCCACGGTGACGTTGCGAACATGGAAGTGGTGCAGCCGCAGGATGGACAGTCGCTGAAGATGGGCACGTGCCTGGACTGTCACCGGGAAAACAACGTCAGCACCGACTGCACGATCTGCCACAAGTAGGCCGCACGCCGAAACCGGACTCTTGAACCAATGAAACTAACGCGCCGCAACTTCCTCGCCTGGGCTGGCATCGCTGCAACCGGAGCGATCGCCTGCGACCTGTTCGACGACGAACTGCGGGTGCAGAGCCCGGCGCTGATTCCTGAAGACCTGGTCAAGGGCCGGGACAACTGGTACGCCACCTACGACGGGTCGGTTCCCGGGGGAGAAGGCGTACTGGTCCGAGTGATGGAAGGGCGCGCCAAGAAGGTGCGCGGCAACCCCCGGTTCCCAACGAACCAGGGTAAGCAGTCGGCCGCGTCCGATGCGCTGCTGCAATCGCTTTACCACCCCGACCGGATCGCAGGACCCATGCTGCGCAACGGGCCGAGAGGGTCCGGACGTTACCGGCCGATATCCTGGGAAGAGGCGCTGAACCGGTTCAACGCGGCAGTGGAAGACCGCGGCAATGGGATGCTGCTGATCACCGAGGACCGCAAGTGCAGCTTCGCCAAGATCTGCGGCGCCTTTGCTGAGACGTTTGGCGGCCGGCACGTGGCCTTCGGCGGCGCGGCGGACGACACAGCGTACCGGGCGGCGGTGAAGGACGTGATGGGCACCGACAGCTTGCCCTTCCACGACATTGCCAATGCGCACGCACTGGCCAGCTTCGGCTCCGACTTCCTTTCTACCTGGGGCAACCCCACCGCCTACTCGGTGGCGTACGGCAAGTTCCGCTCCCACGCCGATGTCGGCGATCGGGGTCGGCATTACCACTTCGGCTCCCGCTACTCGATGACCGCGGCCAACGCCGACAAGTGGATACCCATCAATCCCGGCTCGGAAGGCTATGCTGCCATGGCTGTGGCATGGGCGGTCGCGTCGACCCATCCGGAATCGTCGGCGGTGGCGCAGATCACAGGCGAGGCCGGACCGGGCGCGTTGAGTGAATTCATCCCCGACGCCCTGGTGGACGTGCTGGGCATACCGGACGAAGTTCTGGACGGATATTCGATCCGGGAGTTTTTTGAGAACCTGGCGCACGACTACATGGCCCACGGCGGACTGGCCATCGGCGGCGGCGGCGAGGCCGGCGCGTACAGCAACGGGCAGTTCAACGCCTCGGCAGTCCTGATCCTTAACCACATCCTGGGCAACGTGGGAGAAAAAGGCGGCCTGCTGCCTGATCCCGGGAGCCCGATTTCCGACACCCCGACGGCGGCTCCCGTGGCGTCCCTGGCCGATTGGCAAAGGATCGCCGGCGACATCAACAGCGGCGCCGCTCCCCTGGTAATCATCCACAATGCCAACCCCGTCTATGGCCTGCCGCCCAGCATCGGCCTGGAGGGCGCGCTGGGCAACGAGGGTGTGGTGGTGATCAGCGCCAGCCAGTTTCTGGACGAGACATCGGCCATGGCCGACCTGCTGCTACCGGACCGCGCCGCGCTGGAAGACTGGGGCGATGACCTGCCCGACCCGATGCCCGGTTACCACTTGTACGCGGTGCAGCAGCCCGTGGTGAATCCGCTGGCGGATCTGGATCCGCGAAGCTTCCCGGATGTGCTGCTCAACGCAGCGGCAACGCTGGGCCGCGGCGACAGCATGCCGGCCGAGAACTACGAAGCGATGATCCGCTCGAACGTTGAAGAAATACTTGGAGCGGACCTCAACGATACGCTGATGTACGGCGGCTGGTGGAATGAGAACGTAACCGGCCGGGCGGCGACGCCCCCGGAGGGTACGCTGGCCCGGATCGCGCGGAACGCATCGCCGGCCAATATCGTCGGCAGCGGAAACTTCCATCTGCAGCCCTACGAACACCATACGGTGAGGGACGGCCGCAACGCCCACCTGCCGTGGGCTCAGAGCGCCCCGGACCCGTTGACCACGGTGACCTGGCAGACCTGGGTTGATATAAATGAGAAGCAGGGCCGGGACGAGTTGGGTCTCCGTGAGGGAGACGTCGTAAACATCACCACCGGCGCCGGTAGCATCCAGGCGCTGGTGTACCTGAACCCGGGAACTCCGCCTGGGATCGCTGCGGTGCCCATGGGCGGCGGCCGCACCCTGGGGTCCAGCTACGCGACGGACCGGGATGCGCGCGAAAGCAGCAACGTGATGTCCATCCTGGAGCCCGTCGTAGTGGACGGCTCCGGTGGGTTGGCCTGGAGTTCAAACCGCTGCTCGATTACGCCCACGGGCGACAGCATGGCGGTCTCCAAGCTGGAGGGTGACTACACCAGCCGCGAGGTCGGGGAGCATCCCGCAGAGCAGGTTTATAAGAGCGTCAGCGCGGAGGGAGGTCATGGTCACTAGGCCGGCCGACGCGCCCGCCGTGACCTGGGGACAAGTGAGAAATGCCTAACGCCGAATTTCCGCACAAATGGGGAATGGTCATTGACCTGGACAAGTGCACGGGCTGCCAGGCCTGTGTGATCGCCTGCCAGGCCGAGAACAACATCCCCATCAACACCAAGGACTACTTCCTGCAGCGCCGCGCCTACGAATGGATCCGCATCGAGCGCTACTGGGAAGGCGAGTACCCGAACATCAAGGCGCGGTTCATGCCGGTGCTGTGCCAGCACTGCGAGAACGCGCCGTGCGAGCCGGTCTGCCCGGTGTTCGCCACCTACCATAACGAAGAAGGCCTGAACGTCCAGGTGTACAACCGCTGCGTCGGCACCCGGTACTGCATCAACAACTGCCCGTACCAGGTGCGGATGTTCAACTACTGGCATCCCAACTGGCCGGCCCGGCTGGAAAACCAGCTCAATCCCGATGTAACCGTGCGGACGCGGGGCATCACTGAGAAGTGCACCTTCTGCGTGCAGCGGCTGCGCCGGGGAGAAATCGAGGTCGAGGCTCGTGGCGGACAGCGCCTGAGCGACGAGCGCATCACCGGAGGCAACTACGACCCGGCGTGCGTCCAGGCCTGCCCCACCAACGCCCTGGTGTTCGGCGACCTGGAAGATCAGGATACGTCCATAAAGCCGTACTTCGACGACGTGAATGCGCATCCGGGCCACGGCGAGCACGACCGTGAGACCCGAGGCTACCGGCTGCTGGAAGAGATGAACACTCGCCCCAGCGTCATCTACCTGAAGAAAATCGACCAGTACCCCCTTAAGGGCGGACACTGATGGCTAGCGAAGCACACGCTCAACCCGGACCGGGCCACGATCACGACGCCCACGGGGTCGCTTCCCCGGGGCATGATTCCCACGAGCACGGCCATTTCGGGCCGGAAATGTGGGTAATCCCCGAACGATCGGAGTTGGTGTCCGGTGTTGTCCAGCGGCAGCAAGAAGGTTCGAGCCTGCTGCGCTGGGTCTTTATCGTCGGTGGAATACTGACGATACTGGGCATCGTGGGCTTCGTGCTCAAGCTGGTCACGGTCGGGTTCTCCGACCACAATGATTGGGGGTTTTACGTCGCGGCGTTCGCGTTCGTTTTCACGCTGTCCGCCTCGGCCCCGCTGGCCGCCTGCGCTTTCCGGTTCACCAAGAGCCACTGGCGGCGGCCGCTGACGCGCATCGCCGAGGTGTTCTCGGTGGTGAGCATTGTCAACATTCTGCTGTTCATCCCCGCGCTGATCGCGTTGCCCGAAATCGGGGTGATGACGGAAAGCGGCGAGGAAATGGTTCGCCGGTCCATCTGGTTCCAGGAGCTGAGCAACCCGTCGGGATGGCTCATGGCCTCGATGATCGGGCTGGTGTTCTGCTCGTTGTCCATACTGTGGCTTTCGGCGATGCCGGACATGGCCCAGAGCCGTTCGATGATGACCGGGTTCCGCGCATCCCTGTACGCCAGGCTGGCCGGCGGCTGGTACGGCACCAAGCGGCAGTGGCAGATCCAGAAGGGTGGCCTGGCCATCCTGGGCGGTCTGTACTTCATGCTGGTGGTGTTCGTCCAGTTCCTGATTGTCAGCGACTTCGCCATGGCGATGATACCGGGCTGGAAGGACTCGATCCTGCCGCCCTTTTACACGGTGATCAGCTTCCAGGGGGGCCTGGCGGCCATCCTGCTGACGGCCTACGCGCTGCGGCGCTGGGGCGGCTACCGTGAATACATGGGGCAAGCGCCCTTCTGGGCGGCCAGCAAGGTTCTGCTGGGCCTGACGCTGCTGCACACGTACCACCTGTTCGCGTTCTTCATCACCTACTGGTACGGCCGGCTGGAGGTTGAGCAGGCGATCCTGAACTACCTGATGTTCAAGTCGTACATTGGTATCTTCTGGGCCCAGTTGTTCTTCACCTTCTTCATCCCGTTCCCGATCCTGGTGTCCAACCACGCCCGCCGCGAGGGCTGGGGCGCCCCGTTGGCAGCCGTCTTCATTCTGATCGGCCTGATGCTCTTCCACATCCGGATATTCGCCGCGGCCTTCGCGGCGGCGCCGGCCGACCTGCACGGGCTGTATTACCTGCCTTCGGACGCGTTCTCCTTCCCGGCGCTGCTGTTGCCGCCGCCGGGGGCGACATTCCCCGATCTTTGGGACATCTTCATGCTCCTGGGCGGCGTGGGCATAGTGCTCTTCCTGCTGCGTGTCGCTCTCATGGTCCTGCCGCCGCTTTGCCTCTGGGAAATGAAAGAAGGTTCGATGTACCAGCGGGTCGACACGCTGATCCGCGGGCGTTACCTCGTGCTCGCCAAGCCGGAGTAGAGATTGCAGCCAGAGGGCACGAGATTGCCGCGCTACGCTCGCAATGACATCCAATGCCAGACCGATGCGCTAATCTCGCATTGACACCAAAACGCTTGAAATGACACCCAACGCCAGGCCGACGCGCTAAACTCTCCACAACGCAAGAAACGAAACCGCCAGAGCCACCACAGGTAAGAGTAAGTCAAAATGCAGGAAGGCAAAGTCCTACCCGCAGCGCAAGTTAACCGGGACCTGCTGCGGTCCATACTGGAAACGCCCCGCTGGTTCTGGCCGGTGGTGTCGTTGCTCGGTATGATCGTGCTGGCGGCCGCCGTAACCATCGGCATCATGGTTGACCGGGGTCTCGGGATAACCGGCTTGAACTACAAGGTGGTCTGGGGCTTCTTCATCACCAACTTCGTGTTCTGGATTGGCATCAGCCACGCCGGCGTGATGCTCTCCGCCATTCTGCGCCTGGCCAAGGCCGAATGGCGCCGCCCGGCGACCCGCGCGGCCGAGGTCCTGACCATCTTCTCGCTGATGACGGCGATGATCATGCCGATCATCCACACCGGACGGCCGTGGCGCATCCTGTACTGGGCTTTCCCCTACGACTTCGCCCGCGGCGTTTGGCCCAACATCCGCACCCCGCTGGTGTGGGACCCCTCCGCCATCCTGACCTACCTGACCTCCTCGACACTGTTCGTGCTCATCGCCCTGGTGCCGGACTTCGCGGTGCTGCGTGACCGCACCACCGGCTGGCCCAAGATCGTCTATACGATGCTGGCCATGGGCTGGGAGGGCAATCCCCGTCAATGGAAGCTGCAGATCATCGCCGGCGTCCTGCTGTCCGCGCTGATCCTTCCGGTGTTCGTCTCCGTGCACTCCATCGTGTCCTGGGACTTCGGCATGGCCGTGGCCATCAAGTCGTGGCACAGCACGGTGTTCGCGCCCTACTTCGTGGTCGGCGCGGTCCACTCCGGCGTGTCCGCGGTGGTGTTCGCCATGATCCTGCTGCGCTGGGCCTACGGCTGGCAGGACTACATCCGCCACGAGCATATCGACGCGTTGGGACGCCTGCTGATCGTCGTGGCCACGGGATGGTTCTACTTCCTGGTGATGGAGATCATCTTCGGCATCTACGGTTTGGAAGGCGACGAGCTGGCCGTGCGCGCCCTGCAGTTCCTCCCCGGCGACCACGGCGTGGCCTACAACGTCTGGATGATAGTGTTCGTCGGCATCACCTACTTCCTGCCGGTGATCCTGTGGCTGCCCAAGGCCTGGCGACGTAACCTGTGGATCATGTCCGTGGCGTGTATCTCGGTGAACGTGGGCATGTGGCTGGAGCGGTACCTGTTGTTCGTGCCCGGCCAGGCCAACAAGCAATTCCAGACCTTCACCTGGAACGACTACCTTCCGCAGTGGCCGGAAGCCCTGATCGTGGGCGCGACGTTCGCCTTCGTATCCATGCTGATGCTGCTATTCAGCCGGGTATTCCCGCTGGTGCCGCTGTACGATATCAAGGAAGGCGACATCCTGAAGACCGAAATGCAGATTGGCCGACGCACCGTGCCGGCGACCTTCCGAGAGGACTAGCCTGGCATGGGTGGACGGGATTTTCCGGATTGCCGCAGTGCGCTCGCAATGACAAGGAACAAGGTTTAGAGTTATCGTCATGGCAATGCAAGGGATAATGGGGATGTTGCGGAACGCGATGCCCGCAGCCAGCGCGAAGCACACCGTGCTGGGAGTGTTCTCGGACGCCGAGTCCGCGGCCACCGCTGGCGACGAGCTCAAATCGGCCGGCATACCGGACACCGATTACGACTTCCTGACCGACTCGCCATATCCCGAAGGTTCCCTGGGAGAACGGGACGAGCCGCACCGCCTGTATCTCTATCCCTTCATTGGGGCGCTTCTGGGACTATCGTCCGGCATCATGATCACGGCGATGACGCAGGTGGCATATCCGCTGGTCACGGGCGGCAAGCCCGTGCTGTCCCTGCCGCCAATGGCCATCGTCTGCTACGAAGGGACCATGCTGGGCGCCATCCTGTTCACGGTGATCGGCATCGTCTTTGAATCGCGCCTGCCCAAGTTCGACCTGGGCCTCTATGACAACCGAATCACCCAGGGATTCCTCGGATTGCGCGTCAAGGCGGAACCCGAGCAGAGCCGCGAGGTGGTACAGATAATGAACGCCGCCGGCGCCGTAGACGTCAAGACGGACCAGTAGCAAGGACCGGAACGAACGCATGGCAACGCAAGCAATACTGGGCCTGTTCGAGGACGCTTCGTCGGCTGCCGACGCCGGAGACGCGCTGAAAGCGTCGGGTGTCGCCGAGTCGGACTACCAATTCCTGACTGACATCCCGTATCCCGAAGGGGCGTTCGGCGAACGGATGGAGCGACACAGCCTGTTCATATGGACGTTGATCGGCGGAGCGCTGGGGATTGTTTTGTCCCTGATAGTAGCGGGAATGACCCCGCTGGCCGTGCCGATGACCATCGAACCCAAGCCCATCCTGGCGATGCCGCCGCTGGCGGTGATCTGCTTCGCCGGAGCGATGTTGGGTGCGATTCTGTTCACCGTGATTGGGATTGCGCTGTCACTGCGAGGGAATCTTGCGTCTCCGCACAGTGACGACCGGATCGCCATCGGATTGATCGGGCTCCTGGTCAACGCCGGGGCGGCACAGGCGCCCCAGGTCACTGAAATCCTGAACGATGCCGGCGCAGTGGACGTTACGACCAACCGCGCCTAGACTGGCCCGGCCGGTGCGATGATCGAATCTGAAAGTAGCAATGGCTGAAAGTAGCAATGAGAAACTTGATGACACGGTTTAGCTCGATCCCCGGGAGGTTCCGATTGCCGCTGCTGTTGGCGGCGTTGGCCACGGTGGGGATCGTGGCGGCCGGCTGTTCGCAGGGGTCATATCCGCTGGATATCTTCTACGAAATGCACTATCAGCCGGCGTACAAGGCGCATGAGCCGCCGCGGCTCAGCGTGCCGGCGTCGGCGGTGCCGTGGTACGGTTCGGAGCCGCCGAAGTCGACCTCGTTTGCCGGGTCGGGCGAGCACATCTTTGCGACCAACTGTGTCATGTGCCACGGGGCCGAGGGCTTGGGCAACGGTCCGGTCCTGGCGCGGATGATCGTGGACTACGGCTACCAACCCCTGGACCTGGCCACGCAGAACCCCAACCTCACGTCAGAGGCGGCCCGGAGCCTGGATCGAGACGGCCTGCGCGGCGTGATTGAAGGCGGCGTGAACGTGATGCCCTCCTTCAAGAAGCTGCTGACCCCGGATGAGATCGAACTGGTGCTGGACTACGTGGAAGGTTGCCTCCAGAATGGCAATGCCGCGGCGTGCCAGTAGCCCCGGCCCCCGGATGACTTCTGGGCAGTTATGATGAGAACATGCAACGAACTCGCCCC
This sequence comes from SAR202 cluster bacterium bin87, assembly GCA_002238825.1. GTDB lineage: Bacteria > Chloroflexota > Dehalococcoidia > Lucifugimonadales > UBA3495 > Bin87. Next base: position 103,839 of record MPNC01000006.1, read on the forward strand.
GGCACGCCGGGGCGTTTTTCTGATCGTGATTGCTGCGATGTCTGTGATGATGCCTCTGACGTCGGTAGGCGTAGTTGCCGCCCAATCCGGAGAAGGCGCAGGTTCGTACGACGAGGCGAAGGCGCAGGAGATTGACCGGATGCTGATGTGCCCGGTTTGTCCGGCGCAGACCATCGACCAGACCGAGGTGCCGTTGGCCAAGCAGATGCGGGCGCAGGTGCGAGAACTGCTGGCGTCAGGCGCAACCCGGGAGGAAGTGCTGGGCTGGTTCTCCGCGCCGGAACGCTACGGGCCCAGCGTGCTGGCCGAGCCGCCGCGCTCGGGGTTCTACCTGATTGCCTGGATTGTCCCTGGCGTTGTCGTCGTGGCGGCGCTGGCCGGCGGCCTGCTCACATTGCGGGCGATGCGCGGGCGGCGCGGAGATGGTGACGAGCTTCCCGGACCGGGAGATTCTGACGAATTGCAGCCTTACCTGGCAGCGGTGGACCGCGACTTGGCGCTGGACCGCCGGGATCCTGAGGGAGAAGCCTGAACATGGCTGACCTGGGTGCGGCCTGCCTCTGGATGGGGTTAGCGCTGGCAGCTTACTCCTGCTTCGCGTCGGTGGGCGGGCAGCTGCGCGGATCGTCGGCGCTGGTGGACAGCGGACGCAAGGCGTCCTACGTGCTGGTGGTGGTGCTGCTGGTGTCCACCCTGTCGCTGGTGCAGTCGTTCATCACGCGGGATTTCTCGCTGAAGTACGTGGCCGAGCACAGCAACCTGGCGATGCCCAACATCTACACCTGGGTCGCCTTCTACGCCGGCAACGAGGGTTCGCTGCTCTACATCGCCTTCGCGCTGTCGGTGATGGCCGCGCTGGCGATCTGGCTGGCTCCCGCCTCGACGCGGCCCACGCTGGCGTGGACCACGGCCATCCTGATGCTGATCGAGGTGTACTTCCTGGCGGTCATGGGTTTCATGGCGAATCCCTTCGCCAAGCTGCCCTTTCCCGTTCCCGACGGGCAGGGCATCAACCCGCTGCTGACCCACTTCGGGATGTTCTTCCACCCGCCGGCGCTGATGGCCGGCCTGGTGGGCATCAGCATCCCCATGGCCTTCTCCCTGGGCAACCTCATCGGAGGCAAGGGCGGCGACGAGTGGATCGATGCCGGCCGCGCCTGGGGCGTGGGCATCTGGGCATTGCTGGCCGCCGGCCTGCTGCTGGGCTCCTGGTGGGCCTACACCATCCTGGGTTGGGGCGGGTTCTGGTTCTGGGACCCGGTGGAGAACGCGGCCTTCATGCCGTGGATCGCGCTGACGGCCTTCGTGCACTCGATCATGGTGCAGAAACGACGCGGCATGTTCCGGATGTGGAACATCGTGCTCATCGACGTCGCCTTCGGGCTCGCGCTCTACGGGATGTTCATGAACCGGGGCGGGCCCGTGCCCTCGGTGCATTCCTTCGGCGCGTCCACCTTGGGCTGGGTGTTCCTGCTGTTCCTCGCCTTTGGCGTGATCGTGCCGCTGGCGATTTTCTTCTGGCGCTACGACCGAATGAAGAGCGCGCAGAGCCTGGACTCGATGCTGTCCCGCGAATCGGCGTTCCTGGTGAACAACCTGCTGCTGCTGGGGATCGCCTTCGCCACGCTGTGGGGCACGGTGTATCCGCTGCTGTCGCGGCTGTTCGCCGAGCAGGAGATCACGGTGGCCCGGCCCTTCTACGACCAGGTGAACGGCCCGCTGATGCTGGGGCTGGTGCTGCTGATGGGTGTCGGGCCGCTGCTGCCGTGGCGCCGGGCGAACCTGCGATCGCTGCAGCGGGCGGTGCTGATACCGGGGATCGCCGCGCTGGCGACCATTGCCGTCCTGTTGGTTGTCGGTATCCGGCAGCCCTACGCGGTGGTCGGGTTCGGCCTGTGCGCGCTGGTGACGGCCAGCATCGTTTCGGAGTGGGTTCGCGGGACCATCGCCCGGCGGCGCAGCGTCGGCGACAATCCGGCGGTTGGGTTCGTGCGCCTGATCCTGGCCAACCGGCCGCGCTACGGCGGTTACATCGTGCACCTGGCGGTGGTGATGGTCGCCCTGGGCGTCGTGGGCCAGTCGTTCTACGGCGTGCAGCGGGACGTCGCGCTGATGCCGGGCGAGTCGGTCACCGTGCAAGACTACACGCTGGAGTACGTGGACACCACCGCGCTGGCCTTCTCCGACCGCACGGAGTTCCGCACCACCGTGGAGGTGTACCGTGACGGCGAACTGCTGGAGACCATGCACCCGCAGCGAACGTTCCATCCGGCGTTCAACATGGCGTCGACCCGCGCGGCGATACGCTCCACGCCGGTGGAGGACTTCTACGTGGTGCCCAGCGAGAACCGCGAAGATGGAGCAGTGGGATTCCGCATCCTGGTCAACCCGCTGGTCTGGTGGATGTGGGTGGCCGGCCCGGTGATGATATTCGGCATAGTGGTCGCGCTGTGGCCGTCGCGGGCTCCGGTGAGGCGTCCGGTCGTGGTCCCGACGCCGGCGACCGGCGCGGCCGACTAGCAGACCGGCGTCGGGACGGGCGGCTGGATGCAACTGGGGTTGGCGATAGCGGTGGCGCTGCTCGTTGTGGGGGCGGTGGCGTGGCCGTTCCTGGCCGGGCGATGGCGGGCGTCGGGCAACCTTCCGGAGCGCGAGGACGGGGACGGCGCCGCGGTGACGGGCTCTGCTGCACTGGAGGACGTGTACGAGGCGATACGTACGTTGCAGATGGACCACAACCTGGGGCGCATTGCCGACGGCGATTTCCGCGAGCAGCTGGGCGAGTATCGGAGGCAGGCGGCGGAGATCATGCGGGATTTGGACCGGCAGGGCTAACATGGCCAGGCATGGGATGGTCTATCCCCGATCCCTGATCACGGCGTTCGCAGTGGCCATGACTATGGCAATATTGCTGGCGATCTGGCCCTCGGTTCTCCATGGCCAGTCTCCGGACACGGTGTCCGTGACTGGCACGGTGGTCAACGGCACGCAGGGCGTGGATGCTCCATCCGGCGTGACCGTGCTGCTGCACCGATTTGGCGCGGGTTCGGGATCGGTGGATACCTACGAAGAGACCACGGACGATGGCGGCGCTTTCCGTTTCGACAGGGTGCCGGCGGTGTCCGACGGTGACAGCCTGGCGCTGGCCGTCGATTACGGGGAGACCCGTTACACGGAGGTGCTCTCACAGTCCGATATCGCTGAGCCGGTGGCGCTGACGGTGTACGAATTCACCCGTGACGTGGGCGTGGTTACCACCAGCGAGCAGTCGATAATCGTCGCGGGGATCGACTCGGCGACCCGGCGCATGGCCGCGGTGCAGCTGTTCACGCTGGAAAACCGCAGCGACACCACACTGGTGCCGGACCTGTCCGCGCCGCCCATGATCGGGCAGTTCAGCTTCCTGAGGTTCTCCCTGCCGGCGGCGGCCACCGACCTGGACGTTTCCACCAACCTGGTGGGCGGCGAGGTGATTCCGGTTGGCACCGGCTTTGCCATCACCGCGCCGGTGCCCCCGGGGAGACACCAGGCGAGTTTCACGTTCACCGTGCCCTACGAGGGCAACGAGGTGGCGTGGAGGGACAACACCCTGCAGGGGGCGGAATCGCTGAAACTGCTGATCCCCGCAGAGTTCGGCAACATCGGCGTGGGCGGACTGGAGCCGGATGAAGGGTTCTCAGTGGGCGAGGTCACTTACCGGGCGTGGGGGGCGGAAAACCTTGCGCCCGGAGCCGGGGTCAGCATCACGCTGTCCGGCCTGCCCGAACCGACCTGGATAGACCGCGTGGGCAACCCGCTGTCGGAGGCGCGGTTCTGGTTCGGCGCGCTGCCCATCATGGTGGGTGTTGCGCTGGCGGGATTGCTGGGATGGGGCATCTGGCGGCGTCCGGCGGCGAGCGCGGGCTGATGTCTCGGCGGGGTTGGATCATCCTGGGAACGGCGGCGGCGCTTCTCCCGCTGTTCGCCCTGTTGGCCTGGGCCGCCGTCCAACAGCAGGGCCAGCCGCCCGGCACGGGCATCAACGCGCAGTTCGGAGAGGTGCGAGTGTCGGAGTCCCGCGCTGCGGACTTCGCGCTGGAATTGGCTGATGGCAACACCCTTCGACTGTCCGACCTCAGGGGCAGCGTGGTGATGGTGGATTTCTGGGCGTCCTGGTGCGGGCCGTGCCGGCAGGAAGCCGCGACGCTGAACCGCATCTACGCCGCCTATTCCGACGCGCCGGTGGAGTTCGTGGGTGTGAACCTATGGGATACGCCGGACGCGGCGGAGGTGTTCCTGGTGGAGTTTGGCGTCGCCTATCCCACCGGTGTGGACACCGGCGGCGGGATCGCCCTGGAATACGGCGTGCGCGGCATACCGGAGAAGTTCTTTATCGACGCCGATGGGACGATACGGCGCAAGTACGTCGGGCCGATGCCGGAGGACGTGCTGCGAGGCACGCTGGATGAGTTGTTGTCGGAGGCGCCGGCGCAGGGCGGGTGACCCGTGCCGACCACGGGCAGAGTGATACAATCCCGCGCACCGGCTCACGCGTACCCATTTTGTCATCGCGAGGAGCGAAGCGACGTGGCGATCTCGTTCCCACAGCAGCGTTCTTTGCCCCAACGAGATTGCCACGCTTCGCTCGCAATGACGGTTCCAGTGAAACTGGGTACGCAAGAGCGCGCACCGGAGGCCGGAACATGACCACGCGCGAGAGCAATGTTAACGCGGGAGACGCGCCGGTGGCGCTGGCGATGGACTGGGGCGGGACGTGGGCTCGCGCCGCAGTCATCGACCGGCAGGGAACCATCCTGTGGCAGGACCGGGTCGCCAATGAGCCGGGCGCGATGCAGGAGCAACTGGTGCATGCCGCCGGAGGGCTGCTGCAAACGGCCAGGGATTGGGCTGGGGGACGTACCGTCGCCGGAGCGGGAATCGCCCTGGCCGGCTCGATCGACGCGGCGAGCAACATGCTGCTGTCATCGCCCAACCTGCCGGCTCTGAACGGTGTGACGCTGCCCGCGCTGTGGGAGCCGATGCTGGGCGCGCCGGTCTGGGTGGGCAACGACGCCAACCTGGCGGCCCTGGGCGAATACTACTACGGCGCCGGAAGGCCGGTCCGGCCGCAGGACGCTGCGTCACGCACGCTGGTTTTCATAACCTTCAGCACCGGCGTGGGAGCGGGCATCGTCGACCGGGGGGATGTCTTCACCGGCGCGGTGGGCGCGGCCGGCGAAGTGGGGCACATGACCATCGACCTGCGGGCTGATGCGCCGCAATGCTCCTGCGGCAACAGTGGCTGCCTGGAGGCCCTGGCCTCCGGTACCGCCATCGCTCGCGCCGCCCAGGCCCGACTGGCCGATGCCACTCCGGGTTCGCCGCTGCAGCGGGCCCACGAGGCCAGCGCGTCGCTGACCGGCGAGGCCGTGTTCGCCGCCGCCGCACGGGGCGACTACGTGGCCCTGGAGGTGATCGAGGCGGCGGTGGGGGCGATCATCGTCGGGTTGGGCAACGTGCTGAACATCTTCAATCCCGACGTGGTGGTCATGGGCGGCGGGGTGACGCTGGGCCTGCAGGAGTTGGGCCTGCTGGGCCAGATCGAGGAGGGCACGCGGCGGCGAGGGATGAGCTCCGGGCACCGCGCGTTCTGGCTGGCTCCAGCAACCTTCGGCGACAGCCAGGGCATGGTGGGGGCCGCCAGCCTGGTGTGGGCGGAGACGGCGAAGGGCTAGGCTCCTCGAGCCATTCCCCTGGTTTGTACTCGGGGGTGGCCTGTGCGTCGGTTCAGCGCTGGGTGGCCAGCGTGCGTGGGACTGCCTGACGCGTACCCGCTTTGTCATCGCGAGGAGCGCAGCGACATGGCGATCTCGTTGCCGGAAGAGACCCCGTTGCCATCGCGAGATTGCCACGCTCCGCTCGCAATGACGGTCCCAGTGAAACTGGGTACGCTTGAGGTCGCAGGGCTTGTGCAAAGTCCTTCCTCCTGCTCATGGTGAGCTTGTCGAACCACGACGCCGGTAACGGCGGCATCCTTCGACAGGCTCAGGATGAACAGGCTCAGGATGAGCGGAAACCAAAGAAGCCCATCACTTTGCACCGGGCCTGGTGAGGTGGGACTGCCAATTGACGAACCGGGCGGCCTGCGCTACGCTTGCCCGTGCACTAAATCTCCACCGTTACGGAGCATTTCCCTATGACTCAACAAGCCCCTCCCACCGCACTGACGCCCGAAGTGCAGGCCATGGTGGGCGTCAGCGGCGACATAGTCGAATCCTGGGGCGTGATGGACGCCGAGTACATGCGCCGGTTCACCCAGGCGTTGATGGACCCCGACCCGCGCTACTGGGACGACGAGTTTGCCAAATCCACACGCTACGGCCAGATCATCGCGCCGCCGATCATGGTGAGCTACCTCGCCAGCCGCATACGGCCCGACCAGGGCGACCCCATCACCGCGGCCTTCGAGGAGAACCCTGAATCGGACGGCATCGGTTCCGTGGAGCGCCCCGGGGAGTTGCCTCCGGTGCCCACCAACCTGGTACGGGTGCTCAACGCCGGCAACGAGATCGAGGTCTACGCCTATCCCAGCATCGGGGACAAGATCTTCTTCCAGAATCGCTATTCGGACATCCGCGAGCGCCTGGGCCGCGACGGCACGCCGTTCCTGATCATCACCCGCGAGACCCGATTCTGGAACCAGGACGACGTCACGCTGTGCATCACCCGCGCTTCGACCATTCGTCGCTGATTCAGCGAAGCTTTTCGGTTGTCATTGCGACGAGCGTAGCGACGTGGCAATCCCGCTGCCGTAGTGACTATCTTTGCCGCAACGAGATTGCCGCGCTTCGCTCGCAATGACAGTTGCGCAACACTGGAGAGACACCATGACCACCCTGCTGGACGACCTGCTCAACATGGAGGCCGAGGAGATCTGGAAGCTCAACGAGCGCCCGGACGCCGATGGCCTGCGGGCCAAGGAGCAGATCTACTACGAGGACGTGAACGAGGGCGACGAACTGCCCAAGTACATCTACAAGCCCACGCCAACCCACCTGTTCCGGTGGAGCGCGGCCATCGAGAACTTCCACCGGATCCACTATGATCTGGACTTCGGCCTGAACCACGACCGCAACCCCAGCATCCTGGTGCATGGCTCGTGGAAACAGAGCGTGGCGCCGCAGTACCTGAAGGACTGGACGCTGCCCAACGGCTGGCCGTGGAAGGCGCGCTTCGAGCACCGGGCGATGCTGGTTCCCGGCGATGTGCTGATCATGTGGGGTCGGGTGACCAGCAAGTACGAGAAGAACCAGATGGGCTTCATCGAGCTGGAAATCGGCATGAAAACCCAGGATGGGATCGAGAGCATGCCCGGAACGGCGACGGTGGTTCTGCCCCTGCGGAACGGCCCGCCGATACCGTATCCCTTCGTACCGCCCGCTGACTGACCCCACCGTCGATCCGCCTACCGCCTGATCGTCATTCCGGCCACCCTACCGTCATTCCCGTGAAAGCGGGAATCCAGAAGCGCCGCCGGCGTGGAATACTCTGGATTCCGGCGAAAGCCGCAATATCGGGCTGAATATTTGGAGTTAACCAATGGCACGTTTCATCGCCGTTCACAACGTCCCCGGCATCACCGAGGCCGACTTCCGGGACAAGCTGGACGCCGTCCGCAAGTGGCGACCCGACCGGCGCACCACCATCCTCAAGGTCTACGGAGACCTGGAGAATGGCAAGCTCATCTCCGAGTGCGAGGCGGTGGAGCAGTCCCACTTCGAAGACTGGCTCAAAATGGTGGGCTGGCCCGCCGAGTCCATCAACAAGGTGGACATCGTCTGCCAGGTGGGAAGCTTCTGGAAATTGTAGGCTCGTCGCGGGCTTTGCTGCGGCGCCCCGGGCGCGACGAAGGTTGAGGAACGAACCTCAGGGCTGGAGCCAGTCTCCGGCCCGTTTTTTTCGGCCGGAATGGACGGCGCCCTCGCTACCGCCCCCATCGGATGTGATAACCTTTCGAAAAGGCCGAAGGCCCATTGCCGAAAAACTGATTTTGAGGGATGCCTGGTTATGACTATTGCCACCCGAATGAGCCGCCTGGGAACCGAATCCGCCTTCGAGGTGCTGGCCAGGGCGCGGGCGCTGGAAGCCCAGGGACGCGAGATCGTTCACCTGGAGATCGGCGAGCCCGACTTCGAGACGCCGGAGCACATCGTGCAGGCCGGCATCAAGGCGCTGCAGGACGGCTACACCCACTACGGTCCCACGCCGGGACTGCCGGAGCTGCGCCAGGCCGTGGCCCGCAACAGCCGGGAGGTTCGCGGCATTGACACCGACTGGGAGCAGGTGGTGGTCACGCCGGGTGCCAAGCCGATCATGTTCTACGTCCTGCTCGCCCTCGCCGAGGCCGGCGCGGAGGTGATTTACCCCAACCCCGGGTTCCCCATCTACGAGTCCATGATCGAGTTCAGCGGGGCCACGGCGGTGCCGATGCAACTGCTGGAAGACAAGGCGTACCATCCCGACCTGAGCCGCCTGCCCGATATGGTGAACGAGCGCACGCGGCTGCTGATCGTCAACTCGCCGGAGAACCCGTGTGGTTCAGCGTTCACGCTCGAGGAGCTGGAGACCATCGCCGACGTGGTGCGCAGCCACCCCGACATGTACGTCATGTCCGACGAGATCTACAAGGACATCCTGTACTCCGGCGAGCACCATAGCATTGCCGCGCTGCCGGGCATGGCCGACCGCACCATCATCCTGGACGGATTCTCCAAGAGCTACGCCATGACCGGCTGGCGGCTGGGCTACGGGATCCTGCCCGAAGAGTTGGTGCCCCACGTGTCGCGGCTGGCCACGAACAGCGTGTCCTGCGCCGCGTCGTTCAGCCAGATGGCCGGCGTGGCCGCGCTGGACGGGCCGCAGGACGCCGTGCAGGCGATGGCCGCCGAGTTCGCGCGCCGTCGCCGCCTGATCGCCGACGGGTTGCAGTCAATCCCCGGTATCAACTGCCCGGAGCCGGAAGGCGCGTTCTACGCCTTTCCCAGCATCAAGGACACGGGACTGACCAGCGCCGAGTTCGAGGAGCGGGCCATGCAGGAGGCCGGCGTCGCGCTGCTGTCCGGCGCAGCCTTCGGCGAGTTCGGCGAGGGCTACGTGCGCCTGTCCTACGCCAACAGCCAGGAGAACATCAGCAGGGCGCTGGAGAGCCTGGACGCCATGGTCCGGGCGCTGTAGCAACGTCACCGGCAGACGAGGTACTACCATGGCTACTATACAGACCAAGCTACCGTCGCATTCCGCCGACGTGTCTCAACTCCCGCTGCGCCGTTTCACCGTGGATGAATACTTCGCCATGGCTGAAGCGGGAATCCTGAAGAGAAAAGAGCGGGTTGAGTTGATTGACGGGGTGATAGTCGAAATGGCGCCGATCGGAAACAACCATATGGGGACAACGGATCTGTACAATATGTCGTTCGCCCGAGAGGTAGGAGATCGGGCCATTGTGCGGGTTCAAGGCTCGATACTGTTGGCCGAGCGCAGTATGCCCGAACCGGATTTGGTACTGCTGCGAGCGCGTCAGGATTTCTACCGTTACCAGGCCGCGGTACCCGATGACGTCCTGCTGCTGATCGAAGTGGCCGAGAGTTCGGTGAACTACGACCGCTACCAGAAATTGCCGAGATATGCCCAGGCTGGAATTCCCGAGGTCTGGATAACGGTCCTGCCGGAACGCATTATAGAGGCCCACTCTGAGCCTGTTGACGGGGTGTACACCCGCAATCTCATCTATGTCCCCGGCGACACCATCTCCCCCAGCGCCTTACCCGACATAGAGCTTGCCGTCAGCGATATTCTGCCCGAATAGCCGGAGCCAGCAGCCATGACGACGCAGACCAAGCCGCCGCCACAATCGTCAAGCGTGTTGAACCTCCCCGTGCGCCGGTTCACGGTGGCGGAGTATTACGCCATGGCTGAGGCGGGCATACTGACCGAGGATGATCGGGTTGAATTGCTCGACGGAGTGATAGTAGAAATGGCCCCAGTCGGCAGCCGGCATGTTGGTTGTGTCAATCTCTATACGAGGTGGTTGGTCCGGTTGGTCGAGGATCGGGCGATCCTGCAGGTGCAAGGATCTGTTCACTTGGCTGACGACACCGAGCCGCAACCGGATCTGGCGCTGTTGCGTGATCGTCCAGATTTTTATTCCTCCAGCCATGCGGAGCCTTCCGACGTGCTTCTCTTGATCGAAGTTGCGGACAGTTCCGTCGGCTACGACCGCAGCGAGAAGCTGCCGAGATATGCCCAGGCTGGAATTCCCGAGGTCTGGATAACCGTCCTGCCGGAACGCATCATCGAGGCCCATACGGAACCCATGAATGGCCAGTACACCCACCGGCACATCTACGTGCCCGGCGACGCGATCACTCCCGGCTGCTTTCCCGACATCGTGCTGCCGGTTAGCGAGATTCTGCCCGATTAGAGAGAGGACGGGGCCATGACGACGCAGACCAAACCACCGCCGCCATCGTCAAGCACGTTGAACCTCTCCATGCGCCGGTTCACGCCGGCAGAATTCCTGGCGTTGGTAGAAGCGGGGATCCTCACTTCAAGCGACAGGGTAGAGCTTCTGGATGGAGTGATAATTGAGATGGCCCCGAATGGCGACCGTCATGCGGGTACGGTTGACATATACACCGAGATGTTGCCATCGGGAGTTGATCAGGGGACGCTGCTGCGGGTGCAGGGACCGCTGGCATTGGATGAACACTCCAGGCTTTATCCCGATCTGATGCTGCTAAGCAGGCGGGCGGACTATTATCGATCGCGACCGCCCGTTCCCGAGGATGTGCTGCTCCTGATCGAAGTTTCGGATTCATCCGTGGATTACGACCGTCTTGAAAAACTACCCCGATATGCCCGAGCGGGCATACCCGAGGTCTGGATCACCGTCCTGCCGGAGGAAGTGATCGAGGCGCACACGGAGCCAACCGAGGGTGGCTATCGCGTCACGCGACGGTTCCGAGCGGGCGACGTGCTGAGACCGGGTTGCTTCGAGGACATTGAGATACCGGTTGCAGCGATACTTCCCGGCCGGCTGTAGTAGCGGAGCGCAATCGCCGGCAACTGCCCTGGCACACAGCCGCTAGGCGAAGTGCGGCATCACCTTCTCGCCCAACATCCGCATGGATTTCTGCACCTTGTGGGTGTCCATTTCACCGACGTTGAGCTTGAGCATCAGGTTGCGCACGCCGATGTCGCGCATGGCAGCGACCTGCTCGGCCACTTGGGACGGCGTGCCCATGATGAACGAGTGCTCCAGGCTCTCTCCGGCGGGGATGGGACGGTTAGGATCAGGAGGAGGAAAGCCGCCGGGGTTGTAGAGTTCGCGGGCCTGACGGAAGTGGGTGCGCTCACGTTCGAAGCCCGCGGCCGCGATCTCGTGCGCCTCTTCGTAGCTTTCGGCCACGAAGAGGTCACGGGAGGCCCAGCACTGGTCCAGGGTGGCCTCGGTCTGCTCTTCGGTGAAGCCTGAATCCAGCATGGTGGCGCGGTAACGCTCCAGCCGTGACTGCAGATTGGCGAGGGTCTGGATCCCGATCATCACCGGGCGGCCTATCTCCGCCATCCGGACCGTGGATGCCTCGCTGATGCAGGCGCGGATCAGCGGCGGATGGGGCTGCTGATATGGGCGCGGCCGCAGCAGCGGAAACTCCACGTCCCAGTGGGCGCCTTCGTGCTGCAGCGGTTCACCGGTCCACGCCTTGACCAGCAGATCTTCGGCTTCGTCCAGACGCGCCAGGCCGTCTTCCATGGTGATGCCGAACCCGATGTACTCGTAGTGGTTGTAGGCAGACCCCCGGCCGGTGCCGACGATGAGGCGCCCGTGGCTGAGGTTGTCCAGCAGGGAGGTTTGTACGGCAAGGCGCACGGGATGATGGAAGGCCAGTTCGACAACGGCGAAACCAATCTTGAGATCCGTGGTTCGGGAGGCAACGGCGGCTCCCAGCACCAGCGGGTCCGCATGGGCCGCTGCGCCGTCGAAATGGTGCTCGGTCAGCCAGACCGAGTGCATGCCGATCTTTTCGGCCAGCACGATCTCATCAAGGGTGCTATCGATGATGGCCGAGTCGTTCTCGGGGCGGTGGCTGACGGGAAATACGAAGGAGCCGAAGCGCATATCTGCCTCACGTGGAGCGTCGAGATGGGAGTGACTAGATTATAGACCAAAATATCTGCCACGCGCTGAGGCCAATGCGCCGAGGTCTGCAGGCCAAGCAATCTCCTGGGATGGTCTTGTGTTTCAGCATTTCGGTAACCCGGCGCTGACACGTACCCAGTATGTCATCGCGAGGAGCACAGCGACGTGGCGATCTCGTCGCTGGAAGAGACCCCGGCTACCATCACGAGATTGCCACGCTTCGCTCGCAATGACATAGGAATTACGTACTTGAAATCACAAACCCGTCATTCCTGCGAAAGCAGGAATCCATAGGCTTTCCAGTGAACGAATCTGGAACACTGTTAACGAATTCGACCACTGGATTCCCGCTTTCGCTGGAATGACGGTTGTTAGGCTGCCCAACTGCGTAAGTCCTATGACAGTTGGAGTGAAACTGGGTACCCGTGGGCAACCCGGTGGCATTGCGCCGTCGTGCAGCAGTCCCTATACTTCTTGGGTACTTCTTACGAACGCCCGTGGCGGCCAGACCAGGCGAAAACCCGGACGAGGACGATCAGAGTAGCAATCGCTGGCGTCCCTCCGGAACCACAGGTATTTCTCGTGCTGCGCGGGTCGGGACGGCGACCAAAACGCGTCGACCGACGACTATTGATTTTGCTCGGCTGCCGGATTGATTCCCGCTGCGGTATCGTACTCCGCTTCGAGAACGGTTGGGTGCTGAGCAATACAATGGATACTCGTTTTAGAGCCAGTCCGGTTTCATGTTTCGACACGTATATAGTTTGTAACCGTTAGAAATTCTCCAGCGAAGTCAGAAGGTTTGCATTGACCGCATCTTGCCCCAGTCTGGTCAATATGGTCAGGGAGTGGAAAGTCAGTCGCCCGGTGTCGCCACAGAATTTGACGATGGCGCTCATTCTGGCTTGGCTGGCGGCGCTGGCGTGCGCGCCGGCGGAGACTCCGGACAGTCCTTTGGCGCTGCCCCCGGGCGGGCCTCCGGTAAGCCTGGTGGTGAGCAACAGCGACCTCGCCGTGGGAGACAACCGCGTGTCGTTCGGATTGGTGGATCGTGACTATATGCCAGTGCGCCCCGACGCCGTGGCGTTGCGCGCGGTGTATTATGAGCCCGGAGCTGTCACGGGCCAGGTGCGATACCGAACCGAGGCGGAATTCCTGCCCTGGCCGCCCGAAGGCCGGCGGGGCGTGTTCATCGCCGACGTGTCTTTCGACCAGGCAGGAACTGCCACCGGCGATACGCTGGGAATCTGGGAGCTGCACGCCACGTTCGACTATGCCCAGTCTCCCGCGGAAGCCGCGGAATCGCTGACGATAGGCTCGGTGGTGTCGGTGGCTCCGACTCATCGCGCGCCGTTTATCGGAGACGCGGCGCCCCTGTCCGACACGCCCACGGTGATGACGGTCACTGACCTTCGAACCATCAGCAGCAGCCCCGAACCGGATCCCGCGCTGTACAGGCTGTCGGTGGCGCAGGCGGTGAGATCGGGTAATCCCACGGTCGTCACGTTCGCCACGCCGGCCTTTTGCGTTACCGCTACGTGCGGGCCGCAGGTTTCGGACCTATCGGAACTGGCGGCAGGGTATGAAGGCCAGGCCAACTTCGTCCACGTCGAGGTGTACCGCGACCCGCACCGGATCAACCCCGCTGACCCGGCGCGTGAGCTGGTTCCCGCCGTCGACGAATGGGGGCTCGTATCCGAACCCTGGACGTTCGTAGTTGGAAGCGATGGCCGGATCACTGATCGTTTTGAGCAATATGTACCGCCGCGAGTATTGGAAGCGGCGTTATTGGCTGCGATTAATCCGTGAAATTAATTTTGGTTATTGAGTGGTATGGTGTATTGAGCAATACGTATGTTAGATTATATTGAACACCGGCAGCACAGCGTAAAACCGGGCAACCAGGAGCAAAACTTTGGCCAATGTCACAATAACGATTGAGGGCGATGTGGAGGAAGTGGTGGCGACGCTGAGGGGGATGGCCGGCCGGGCTTCGGAACCGATCACGGCCGCACCTACCGCAGCAGAGGGAGAAACGGCCGGTGAAGCGACAGCCGTTACCATGATGCCGGAAGCTGGAACAGAAGAGGGAGAGCCGTCCGAATCGGCGGCGGGATCATCGGGAATTACCTGGAACGCAAGTTACGTCACAACGTTCTGGCGGAATCTGTCAGACACCGCGCGGCAGGCCATGCTGCGCGTGTCCCGGTCGCCCAATCACACGCAGAAGCGCGCCCAGTTGATGCATACGCTGCGGCTGACACAACGCGAATTGTCCGGCTCGCTGTCTAGCCAGGGCCACAGTCTGAACCGACTGAAGCGCCGTCGTGGGAACGTGGACCTGCCCCGGCCACTGATTTACGACCGGACCGAAGACGCCTATGTCCTGGATTCCAACTTTGCCAACGCGCTGCGTGAATTGGGCATGAGTTGAAGGCCTGTTGGGCCGCGCCACCGCACGGGCGCGGCTCCAGAGCGAGGTCCGAGACCGGCTGCTCCCGGGTTCGACAGGCGGCGTGCGGTTAGAAGTGCACGCCCCGCCCGGCCCCGCCGTCTACCGCTATGGTCTGGCCCGTGATTGCGGAGGCCAGATCTGAGCACAGGAAGGCAGCCAGGTTGGCAATGTCGTCCGGCTCGATCATGCGGCCGATGGGTATTTCGGAGACGGAACCGGCCAGCTCTGCCTCGGATGACGTGTTGTTCCGGACGGCCCGCTCTGCGACCAGTCCCATGTAGCGTTCCGTCCGGGTGCTGCCCGGGTGGATGCAATTGACGAGGATGCCATCCGCGGCCACATCGTCGGACAGGGCCTTGGAATAGTTGGACATTGCCGAGTTGGTGACGCCTGACCCCGGGTTGGTGGGGCTTGAGTTTCGCGCCGCCATGCCGCCGATATTGATGATGCGTCCGCCGCCGGAGGCGACCATGTGCGGCACGCACTCCCGGGCGCAGCGAATGTATCCCATCACCTTGGTGGTGATGTGGTTCAGGATAACGTCGTCCGGAATCTGGCTGGCGCGGTCGCTGGTGCTGTTGACCGCGTTGTTGATCAGGATGTCCAGGCGACCCAGACCGTTCACGGTCTCACGCACCAGGTTGACGATGTCGTCAGGCGCCGTCATGTCGGCGCGAATAGGTATGACGCGCGCGCCGGTGGCGTCACCGATTTCGGCGGCGGCGGCCCGCAGGTCGTCCTCTCCTCTGGCGCAGATGGCGACGGCGCAGCCATCCCTCGCCAGGGCATAGGCGATGGATTTACCGATGCCCTTGCTCCCGCCGGTAACCAGCGCGGCCTTGCCTTCCAGTCCTGGCAGCATGATTTTCTCCTGTGATCGATTGTGTTGGTTGACCGGTCGGGCAGTCAACGGGAATTGTAGGACCTGTCGGCCGTTCGGCTCGACCCGGGCACGAAACTTTCAGGGCGTGGCGGCGACGATGAGGTCGCTGATGTCGGCGGCGTTGGGGATATCGCGCACCGCGCCTACTGTAGCCTCCAGCTTTTCGGTCGGCCAGTGGATCTGCGGGAACAGTGGCTGAAGGCGCTCGACCTCGGTGTCCAGGCCCCATTCCAGTTCGTTGCCCTGGTATTCGCCGCGGTACACGTTCCCACCGGCCATATCGATGGTGATGCGCGGGGCAAAAGCCGGCCGGTCCTTGTGACCGACGATTTGGACTTTATGCATCAGGGAGAGCACGGCGTCGTGGTTTTCGGCGGTGGCAGCTTCGGAACCGTCGCCCGGATCGATGCGCGTGCGCAGGGGCGGATAGCTACCGTTCACCGCGACGTAGGCGGTGAAATAATGCGTGCTGCCCACGATTGCCTGACCCCGGGACGGGTTGGGGAAGGCCGGCGACGGGTAGAGGGTCTCGAGCCAGTTCATGTCGATGGTGATGCGTTCGATCTCGTCAATGGCCAGCTGGTGGGAGCGCCGTATGTCCGTCATCAGGTCGATCACGGGGCAGTTATAGCCGGCCGTAGGGTACATTTTGAGCACGGTGTGCAGCAGATCCCAACGGGTTCCCAACCCTTCGGTTACGGGCTCAAAGGACACCCGCTGAGGGCCGGTGAACACGTAGGAGAGCTCGCCGCGGTTGTTGCCCGTGAAGGCGTTGTAGAACCCGGCTGCCCCTTCCAGTGCCTCCTCGGACCCTCGGACGTCCTCGCGAGCCAGCAGCGCGGCCATGATGCCGCTGCGCGTGGACTGGGGCTCGTGGAACATCATCTCCCGCCCGCCGGAGCGGGGCCCCTCGTTGGTCCCGGCCGTGAAGGTGCAGGCCAGGGCGATGGCGGTGACCATCTGGTCCTCGGTGAGCCCCAGCAACTTGCCAGTGGCGACGGCGGCTCCGAGAGTGCCATAGATGGGGCTGGAGCGAAAGCCCCGGGCTTGGGTGGACGCGATAAAGTCGCCGGCGATGCGTGATTCCACCTCGTATGCGGCGGCCATGGCGGTGAGCAGCTGGGCCCCGGTGGCCCCGCCCAACTGAGCCGAGGCCAGCGCGGCGGGTATGACGCACGGGCCCGGGTGGGTGAGCATGCGATAAGAGTCTGCCTGGTTGGTGGCATGCATCAGCTTGCTGTTGGCGAAGGCGGCCCCGCAGCGGGTGGCGCGTCCGCCTGAAGCCAGGATGCTTGCGCCATGGGCTGAGGCTTCTTCGGCCAGTGTCAGGTTCACTGCGGCCTCGCCGTGGTGGGTTCCGGCGCCGACGATGGCGACCACGGTGGCGTGCAGCAGGGAGGTCTGCATCTTGTCGACTACAGCCGGCGGCAGGTCGGCGGCGTCCAGGTTGACGGCCCAGCGGGCCAGCTGGCGGGAAAGGGAGTCGGGCATGTTTGGGTCCTCTTTATCCGATGGTAGTAACGTGAGGATAATCCAGGATACGACCGTCCGAGGTGACCAGCGGGCAGGAGTACTCCAGAGCGGTGGCAACCAGGATGCGGTCGGCGGGATCGCGGTGGAAGGGCTCCGGTAGGGTGTAAGCGCGCACGGCGATTTCGGGCGTAATTGGGATGAGTTGTACGTTGGGATAAGTGAGGCTGGTACGGAGCCATGACAACGCGTCGCGTCCGTGGAGGTCAAGGCGCTGCCCCTCTACCAACATAGCGATTTCCCAGCAGGTTATGGCGCTGATTCCAACCTCACCGCCCGGACGCAGTTCTCGTCTTATGGCGTCTTGTTGCGAAGCGGTAGTTGCAGTCGGATCTTCGCTTTCCCACCAGATCCAAGTATGGGTGTCCAGGATGATCATTGCTGCTCCTGGTTTTTGACGGTCGATCCACGCGCTTGTTGCTCACGCTCCAATCTATCCCAGGATTCGAGCACTAAATCCAACTCTTCATCGGTGATTACCGGATCAAACGGGCGATCATACCGCAAAACTGTTCCCCGGTTGGGATGTGGCGGAAGTTCTGACAAATCTGTCCCAATATCAATTCCCGTTACGGTGACGTCAACTTCTACCCCTTCCGCAAAAGGAAGGTTGTGGAGCGTCAGAACGCCGCCTTTGGTGATTTTGGCGGTGGTCTTGAACTCGTCCATAGTCGGCCTCGCGAGACAGGATGGCATTGGCTGATCCCGGTAGATTGCAAACATGGTAGCACAGCCGTTTGCCGCAGCCGACGAGACCAATGTTTCCGGTTCACGGGTCAGTCCAGGTCGCGGATGTAGGCGCGGAAGATAACCTTGCTGAGAGCCAGAGTAAGGACGGCGGCGATGAACAACATCACCAGCGTGAATTCCAGGCTCTGCAGGGCGAAACCCAGGCCGGTCGCGGCAGCCGGCGGGTGCTCGGTGTCCGTTATCGACATGAGCAGGATCACCACGCCCAGCGTCATCGCCGCCGCAACATCGGCAGCCCAGTGGTGCGCGCTATCGGGTACCGGGACCCAGCCGGCATGGAACAGCGCGAAGGACGTCAACGCTCCCACTGTCAGCCCGAGAATGTGCCCGCCCACCAGGTGCCGCAGCGCCGCGCTGCTGGAGTTGGGATGCACGAATACGATAACCGCG
Source organism: SAR202 cluster bacterium bin87 (assembly GCA_002238825.1). GTDB lineage: Bacteria > Chloroflexota > Dehalococcoidia > Lucifugimonadales > UBA3495 > Bin87. Next base: position 122,025 of record MPNC01000006.1, read on the forward strand.
CTGGAGCCAAGGCCGGCGGCCAGTACCGCGTCGGCCACGGAATCCACCATAAGCATGACGACAAGCATCACCACCGCGGCCAGGGCCGATTGCCACAGGTAGCGCGTCTTGAGGCGGAAAAACTGTACGTTGTACAGTTCGATGAACAGGGGCAGATGGAGGCGTCGGCTCATACGGCGGGGCATGAGCTGCAGTTCGCCGTAGGAGATCAGCCGGTCCAGGAACCCGGTCGAGTGACGCGCCCGGCGTTCGCGCGCGCGACGGCGTGTGTGAGAGTTTGCTCTCCGTCTCCGCCGTGACGCCTCACCACCCGCGATGTCTCCAGGGTCCGACCTGGCGCGGTTTGCCATAGCTCGGCGAGGCTATGCCAAGCTGCGAGCGAAGTCCAGCCAGACCCGGGCGCAGGGCACGGGCAGGATGTGTTGGACGAAACCGGACACTCCCGGGAATACCACGGCGCGCCCGTTGGGGAACACGTCCGCGGCGCCGCGGAAGTCTCCAAGCACCTCCTCACGGAGTGCGGCGGCGGCGATGATCAGCACCGGCGTTTGCACGTCTTTCAGGAGTGGTCGCAGGTCGCCCGATGCCTGGGCCTGGAAGCCCGCAACCACGTGGGGCGCGGTCGCCTTCATCTGGTCGGCGTACCAGCGGGTGTAGGCGGGGTCCACGATCTGTGGGTCAAGACGGCGCCCGATGCTGCCCTCGACCCAGGCGCCGATGCCGTCGTTTTCGATCTGCACCGCCGACTCGGCGTGGTGGGCGTCGTTGAAGCTGGTGGGCGAAGTGCAGGCGGTCAGGGAGAGGAGCCGTTCCTGGTGCATGGTGGCGTAGCGCATGGAAATGCTGCCGCCCACAGTCTCACCGATCAGGTGAAACTTTTCCAGCCCCAGCTTGTCAGCAAACTCCGCCAGATCCTTGGCGAAGTTGTCCACCGACCACGGGTAGCCGGGGTCGGGGACGTCGGACTGGCCCATGCCACGCATGTCCAGTCGGATGACGCGATAGTGGCGGGCAATGATGGGAACCCAGCCGAACCAGAGTTTGTGGTTCTTGGCCATGCCGTGGTGCATCACCACGGTCTCCGGCTCCGTCCACGGGTCCGTGAAGTCGTCAATGGTGTAGAACAGCTCGCAGCCGTCGTCCAAGCGCAGTTTCATGTTGTTGCTGCCGACCTCCGTGCTGTCTGGTATTGGTTTCGTCCCAAAGCACAAGCGCGAGGCGACTACCTCGCGCTATCGATGACGATTGTTGCTCCGTGCCTTTGGTAAACGCTACTCGATCTCCAGTTCGTTGAATACCGAGCGGGCGATGCGCATGGAGGTGCGGGTGTTCATATACCCGCCGTACATGGACAAGTGTATGAAGATCTCCATCACTTCCTCGGAGGTGAGCCCGACCCCGATGGCTCCGCGAATACGGCGGCGCATCTGGGCGTCGTACACGCCCATGCTGGTGAGGGCAGCCAGGGAAATGATGGCCCGTTCTTTGTCGTCGAGCAAGCTACGGCTGTAGATTGCGCCCCAGTTGTATTCGTCGACAATGCGTTCTAACTGGCCTTCAGGGGTCTCGTCGTCGTAGGTAGTCAGGGTGTTGCCCATATGGCGATGGTGGATTTCCTGTCCCAGCGCCAGCAACTCGTCCGGATGACGGTTGACGTCGTACTCCACGGCCGGTTCGTAATCGATGCCCAGTTCTTCGTAGATGTCCTTGGTCAGCCGCAGGGCGGACTCGACGGCGGGGACGCCGATGTAGAACGTGGACTGGATGAAGATCTCCACCACCTGGTTGGGGGTGAGACCGACATTCAGGGCGCGCACGATGTGCCGGCGCAGCAGGTTCAACTCGCCCTGGGTCATCAGGGCGGATATTGTGGCGATGCAGCGCTGCTTGAGGTCCAGTCCCGGGCGACGCCAGATGGTGCCGAAGAGGGCCTCGTCGATGATGCGCTTGAGGTCGGGCGCCAGCTGATCGACGCCGGGCAGGGCATAATGCGTGGAATCGCCGCCGGACATCTGTCCGCGCATGTCACGGCCGGCGTCATAGCGGTCATTGAGGGAAGTCAAGGCAGTATTCCTCCTCGCGAAAAGCGGCTGACTTGAAATGGAGGCAACGATGGAACTGCGGCGCAGGCGCAGACCGTCAAGCCGTGAAATTATAGCATAGGGGCGTTTGGCTCCCACCGGCGACGGGTCAGTCAACCTGTCGCATCACGTCGCCGGCAAACCAGTCCAACCGCTCCAGGGCCTGGTTGAGGTCGCTCCCGCGGATGTCAAAAATGGTGTGGGAAACGCCCACTTCGGAATAGGTGTGGATGTCCTCAAGGATGGCGTCAGCTGATCCGGAGAATCGGCGGCGCGGGCCGGTCTGCATGGTCCCCGGATCGTAGAGTGGGGCCTTCATGGAGATCTGGATTTCGGCAGGGTCGCGGCCGGCCTGTTCCGCGAACCGGTTGAGCGTCACCAGGTCACCCGCCAGCTCCTCGGGCTCCAGGGTCGCAGCCGGGATGGTGCCCACCGGGTGCCAGCCGTCGCCGATGGTCGCGGCGCGGCGAATGGCGGGACGGCTCTGGCCGCCAACCCAAATCGGCGGATGGGGCTTCTGCACGGGCTTGGGCAGGAACTGGATGCCAGAGAACTGGACGTACTTCCCGTCGAACTCAGGATTGGGGCTGGTCCACAGCTCCTTGTAGGCCTGCAGGTATTCGTCGGTCACCGCGCCACGCTCGGCGAAGGGGGGCGTGCCCAGCGCCTCGAACTCCTCTTCCATCCAGCCCACGCCGACGCCCAGGATGAGGCGGCCCTGGGAAAGCACGTCCAGCGTGGCCAGGATCTTGGCGGCCAGGATGGGCGGGCGGTAGGGGACGATCATCACGCTGGGGACCATGCGGATGTTCTCAGTCACGCCGGCGAGGTAGGTGAGCAGGGTCAGTTGCTCCAGATACTCCCCGCTTTCGCCGGTGGGGAACTCGCCGCCCACGGTGTAGGGATAAGGCGAGTCAATCTGGCTGGGCACCAGCACGTGGTCGCCGGCCACCATGCAGTAAAAGCCGAGACGGTCGCCGGTTTGCGCGATCTGAGCCAGCGGGCCGGGCTGGGCGTTGGGACCATGGTTGGGCAGGTAGAATCCGAACTGCATACTCTCTCCTGGGCGTAGCGATGCTGGGAGGATGGGTTAAAAACCGTTGACCTCACAGTTGCCGAACACAAAACCGATTATTACGAGAGCGATGACCAGGCCGGCCATCACGCCAAGGGCGCAGCCGCAGCCCTTCTTGAATGAGTCGAAGAAACCGAACATGGTGGAGCGTGTCCCGTGAACCGGCGTGGCGCCCGCTTTGTGCGGGGGTCTGGCCGGCTGCGCTGCTATAATAGCGCAGCCCGTTGAATTCACTCAACCGGACGGGTGTTCAGACAGATTTGAAACTGATGCACAAGGAGACATTTGACCATGCCTAACATCACCCTCGACCAGGCGGAAGCGGTATTGGCTGGCGCGAAAGCTGCCGCCCTGGATCTCGGCAAAGCGTTCAGTTTTTCGGTGGTGGACGCTCGCGGCGACCTGATTACGATGTGCAAGATGGATGGCTCCGCCTGGCGGACACCGTACGTGTCGCGCGGCAAGGCGCGGGCGTCGGCCTGCTTTGGCGAGCCCAGCGGAGACCTGACCGAGCGGTCCACCACGCCCATCATGCGGGCGGTGATGGAAGTGGAACGCGGCGAGTTCGTGCCGGGACAGGGCGCGCTCCCCATATACATGAACGGAGAGTTGATCGGCGCGGTTGGCGGCAGCGGCGGTACTGCTCAAGAGGACGAGGACTGCTCGCGGGCCGGCATTGCTCGCGTGTCGGGCGCCAGCGCCAGCCGTTAGCGTCAGCCTGAGAAGCAGGCACAAAGTACGGCCCCGCTCCAATCGGAGCGGGGCCTTCTGCTGCGCGCTGGATCGAAAAGCGAGGTCAGTCGGTGGACGCGACTTCGAAGTGCTTCACCCAGTACTCGCCGCGATACAGGTGTTCAACCTCGCGGGCGATGTTGGCGCGGAACTCGCTGGTCTCGTAGGAGCGCAGATCACCCAGGGTGTCCCACACGCTGACGCTGATGCCCTCGTCCGGGTCCTCGGTGCTGCGGATCAATTGCCGCTCTTTCAGCCCCTTGGGCGCAGTGCCGGTGGCAACGCGCTCATGGTAGTGCCGCTCGAATTCTTCCCAGGAGCCCGCGCGCAGCTTACCCCAAACCATCCTGACAAACATTTCGGTGTATCCTCCTTGATGTTGGGCCGGCCTTGGGCGGCCGGCATTGTGAACGCTATTCAGTGCTCCAGGTCACTGGCGGCATGGGCAATGACCTTGGCAGCGGTGGCGTCGCTCATGTGACCCATATCCAGCACCATGTGGTACAGCGTCGGGTCCTGGGGCGACACCTTGAAGAATTTCTGGAAGAACCTGACGCGTGCTTCCTCCAGGCCTTCCAGGTAGGAACGAGCTTCGGTTTCGCTGAGGTGCTCGCGCTCCATGATGGTTTCGAGGCGTCGCGACATGGGAGCCAGCATCCCAACGTGGAGCACGCCAGGGGTGTCGCCAAGGATGATGTTGGCGCCGCGGCCGATTATCACCACGTGCCCGGCCTGGGCCAGGTTGCGCACGACCTCGCGGGTGGTGTCGATGAAGACCTGGTCGTTGACCCGTTGCATTCGCGATGAGGGTTCACCGGCCAGCTCGTGGTAGGTTTCCGGCAACGTCTCGATGCCAACGCCAAGGTCATAGTCTCCCGACACGGCAGCCCGTTCCAGGACTCTGCCCAACAGGGCCGTGACCCGGTCACCGAACCGCTCCACCCGTTGTTCCTTGGCGATCAGGTTGGAAACCGGTGAGCCGATAATGCGAGCGGCCTCGGCGAAAACCATACGGTCGACGTAGTTGAGATGCAGATCCTGGGCAACCTGTTGCCCGACGGCGATGGAGCCAGCCCCGATAGGGCCGTTTATGGTTATTACGGGCATGTCATCGCCTCCCGATCCCTGGTAACAGCAGGGCGCATAGTGCCGGCATCATACCGCGCCAAGTACAGGATAACATAGCCGCTGCGCGGGTCGCTGAACCACCAGAGACGACACGCACGTCCCAGTCGCTTCCGTACCCGCGATACGAGCCCACGATATAAGATGAGGGGCAGGTACGAAACCTGCCCCGTGGCGTCGAATTATCCGTTTGCCTCCGGACTAGCGGCGCGCTCCGCCACCGCCCAGGAACCGGCGGTCGGACGGGTTGCGGCTCCCGCCGGTGGAACGGTTGGGATAGCGGCGCGGTCCCTGCCCGCGTTCGTTGGGTTCGCTGCCCAGCATGCTGCCGCGTTCCCGGCCGCGGTTGGGGCCGGAGCCGCTGCGATCGCGGTCTCCACCACCGCCGCTGCCACCGCCGCCGTAGCCACCGCGTCCGCCGCTGCCACCGCCGCCGTAGCCACCGCGTCCGCCGCGGTCACCACCGCCGCCACCACCACCGGGACCGCCGCGTCCGGGTCCGGAACGATCGCCGCCACCACCACCGGGACCGCCGCGTCCGGGTCCGGAACGATCGCCGCCACGTCCACCGCCACCGCCGAAACCGCCGCGACCGCCGCGATCACCACCGCCACCGCCACCGCCGTAGCCGCCGCGTCCGCCGCGATCACCACCGCCACCGCCGCCGAAGCCACCGCGACCGCCGCGGTCACCACCACCGCCGCCGCCGAAACCGCCGCGACCGCCGCGATCTCCACCGCGATCGTCAAACCCGCCGCGTTCCGGGCGGGGGGTCGGAGGCTCGGTGTCGCCCATCAGGGCGCGCCGCGACAGGTTGATGCGGCCCATGTGGTCGATCTCGTGGATCATCACGGTGATTTCCTGGCCGATGTCCACGTTCTCGTAGGCGAGATCGCCCAGGTCTTCGTTGCGCACCAAGCCGTCCTTGCCGCCCGGGGTGAGCTCCACAAAGACGCCGAAGTTGGTGGTACGGGTGATCTTGCCGGTGATGATGTCGCCCACCTCGGGGTCGCGGGTCAGGCCGTCGACCCGGCTGCGCGCCAGTTCGATCATGGTCTGGTCGTTGGAGGAGATGATGACGCCGCCGTCGTCGGAAACGTCGATGCCGCAGCCGGTCTCTTCCTGGATGGCGCGGATGACGCGCCCGCCGGGGCCGATCAGGGCGCCGATCTTCTCGACGGGGATCTGCATCTTGACCAGCTTGGGGGCGTACCGGCTCATCTGGGCTCTGGGCTCGGAGATGGCTTCTGACATGCGGTCCAGGATGTGCAGGCGGCCGATGCGGGCCTGTTCCAGGGCTTCGCTCAGGAGTTCCTGGGTCAGGCCGTCGATCTTGACGTCCATCTGCAGGGCGTTGATGCCCTTCTCGGTGCCCGCGACCTTGAAGTCCATGTCGCCGAGGAAGTCCTCGATGCCCTGGATGTCGCTGAGGACGGCGTAGCGGTCGCTGTCGGCGTCGGTGATCAGGCCCATGGCGATGCCGGCCACGGGAGCACGCAGGGGAACGCCGGCGTCCATGAGGGCCATGGACGAGCCGCAGACGCTGCCCATGGAAGTGGACCCGTTGGAGGCCAGCACTTCGCTGACGATGCGGACGACGTAGGGGAAGTCTTCTTCCGGAGGCATGGCGGCCTGAACGGCCCGCTCAGCGAGGGCGCCATGGCCGATCTCGCGCCTTCCCGGGGATCCCACCCGACGGGCTTCGCCGACGCTGTAGGGCGGGAAGTTGTAATGGTGCATGAACCGCTTGGTGTTCTCGGGTCCCACGGTGTCCAGGGTTTGTTTCATGGACAGCGAGGCCAGCGTGGCAATGGAGAGCACCTGGGTCTGGCCCCGGGTGAACAGGCCGCTGCCGTGGGCGCGGGGCAGTTCACCAACGCTGCACGTTATGGGCCGGATCTCGTCGGTCTTGCGGCCGTCGGGTCGCACGTTCTGGTTGATGATGCGGCCGCGCACTTCCTTCTTGACAAGGTTCTTGAAAGCCTCGGCGATGTCGCCGCTGGAATAGTCGTCGGCCAATTGCGCGGCGACTTCCGTCTCCACGGCATCCAGGCTGGAGTCGCGTTCGCTCTTGAACGAGTTGCGCTCCAGGACCTCGGAGATGCGACCGTTGACCAGGGCGTCGACTTTCTTCTGGCGCTCCTCGGTTTCCGAGTAGTCGAAGTGGACCTCGGTCTTGGCGGCGCCGCGTTCGGCCACCAGCTTATCAATCATTTCGATGATCTGGACGTTGCTTTCGTGGGCCAGCCGGATGCCCTCCAGGATGACCTCTTCGGACACCTCAACCGAGCCGGACTCGACCATCATGATGGCGTCGCGATTGCTGGCGACTATCATGTTGAGATCAGCGGAACTGCCGCGCTGGTAGCTGGCGTTGATCTGGTAGTCGCTGCCGTCCCAGGTGACGCGGCACGCGCCGATGGGCCCTTCGAACGGGATTTGGCTTAGGGAGAGGGCAGCGGAGGCAGCAACCATGCCCAGGGTTTCGGGAGGATGCTCTTCGTCCACGGACAGCACGGTGATGATCACCTGGATCTCGTTGTGCAGGCCCTTGGGGAACAGCGGGCGGATGCTGCGGTCGGTCAGGCGGGCGGACAGGATGGCCTCGGTGCCGGGGCGTCCCTCGCGTCGGAAGAAGCTGCCGGGGATCTTGCCGACGGCGTAAAGCCTCTCCTCGAACTCCACGGTGAGGGGCAGAAAATCGATCCCCTCGCGAGCCTGCTCGGACATCACGGCGGTGGCCAGCAGGATGGTCTCGCCACAGGTGATGGTCACGGAGCCGTGGGCCTGCTGGGCCAGGCGACCGGTTTCGATGGTTATGGGATGTCCGCCGATCTCGCCATCAATGGAGAAGGGGTTCATCAATTCTTGGGCGGCGTCTACAGTTGTCATAAGAGCAGTTCTCTCTACCTCTTCTTCCATCGTTGTTGCTACCAACCTGCTACGTGTGAATAGGGGCCGGTTTTCATTGCGATTTTTGATTGCAAATCCTGTCGCCGCGATTCAGATGCTGGCAGCTAACGCAATCAAGCTGCATTGTCCAGTGGCCAAATGTTTGACAATGTTTGCAGCGTTCTGAAATTGTTGCGTTGCGAGTTGGGCAGCGGCTTTGCGGGTGGGGAAAGTTGGGACTCGGGGGAACACCCGGAATGATCATTCCGGGCACATGCGTTGACGGCCGCGGGAGCCTTCGCGGTGGATAACGCCGGCAGGCCGTTATTTCGGCCGGCTGGACCGGGGTGCGCGCAGGTCGGGCTCCGGCATTTTGCGCCGGATTACCGACGCAATCCAAGCCGCCCGATGAGGCTCTGGTAGCGGCTTACATCCTCGCGGCTGAGGTAATTAAGGAGACGACGCCGCTTGGAAACCATGGTTACCAGGCCCCGCCGGGAATGCACATCCTTGCGGTGAGTGCGGAGGTGGTCGGTCACCTGACGGATACGCTCCGTGAGCATGGCGACCTGCAGTTCGGTTGAGCCAGTGTCCGACTCGTGTGCTCGATATTCTTCGATGATCCCTTGCTTGGTGTCAGCGTCCAACATTACCGGTTTCGTACCTTCTCGTTTTGGGTCTCTTTTGTCTTTCGTCGAATAGGCTAACACGTCACGCCACGATAAGCAACAGAGGCGCATTCACGATATTCGTCCATTTCTGTATCATATGGTTCCGGACACACAAAAGTGATTGCCACCACCATCGGTATGTTTTTAATTGAGACGCAAGCCTTTGACGGAACTTTAGGTGTGCTATCGCGAAACGTGGTGGCGGTGCGGGAACCATCAACTAAGAAGGGGCGCAGTTCGCGCTGCGCCCCTCGCGGTTCTCCGGTATCTGTTGGCTTCCCGGCTACGCCAAGAACCCTTCCACCAGCTCTACAAAGCGGTCGGTGGCCTCCAGTTCGGGGTGGTGGCCGCAGTTGTCGATGACCTCCAGACGGCTGCCGGGAATGCGGCGCTGGTACTCCTCGCCGGCGCCCACCGGGACGATGCGGTCCTGCTGTCCCCAGATGAGCAGCGTCGGGATCCGCTCCAGCCGGTATACCTGGTGCACCAGGCCCGGGTCGTGCATGTACGGCCGCCACGAGACCCGGCAGGTTCCTTCCATGGCGAATTCCCACCGCTCCAGGATTTCCTCTTCCGGCTCGGCGGGACAGATGGTGCGGTACTCGGGAGTGCCGTCCGGGTCCAGCAGCGAGTCGCGGATGTACAGGGGCGGAGTCACTTCGAAGATGTCGTAGATTTCGCCGCCGGGAGGACGGATGCCGCCGGCTCCAACCAGGATGAGGCGGCGGAACTGCTGGGGGCACATGGTGGCCAGCTCGGCGGCCAGCCAGCCGCCCAGGGAGAACCCCATGAGGTCGGCGCCCTCCAGGCCCAGCTTGTCCAGCGCGCCCAGGTACCAGATGGCCATGTCGTGTATCTTCATGGACCAGTCCAGCTGGTCGGAGTGGCCGAACCCCGGATGCGACGGAATGTGCAGGGTGTGGTTCTGGGCCAGAGCCTCGTGGTAGCGCAGCCAGCCGGGGTGCCCCAGCTCGTCGTGCAGTATGACCAGCGGGTTGCCGGACCCGCCGGTGACGACCTCGACGTTGGAGCCGGAAACCTCGGTGATGCTGGAAGTCCAGGATTGGGCGGTTGTGGTCATTTTCGACTAATCCTCTGGGCGCGGCTACGCCCCTCGCAGTGGCTACGTCAAGGTAGAGAAAGGTAACGATATGGAGCGGGCGATGGGATTCGAACCCACGACTTTTTGCTTGGGAAGCAAACACTCTACCACTGAGTTACGCCCGCTCAGGGTAGGGTAGAAAACTTGTGGCCCGATAATAGCACAGCCGGAGAAGGTGGCTCAATCATCGAAAGCGAGGGTCTATCTTCTTGTGTACGGTCAAACCACAGTGACTATGGGCTCAGCAGGGGTTCCAGCTTGTCCAGGAGTAGCCCAACCCGGTCCAGCCCTTCCGCGACGTCCGCTTGGGAAAAGGTGTCCTCGTAGTAGTTCTCATGGAGCAGGTTCGCCCTCGCGAAGTGGTCCATGACGTCGCCGTCGCCGGTGAGGGCCCTGAGATGGCTCGCCGCCCGCGTCAGATGTCGGTGCCGCTCGTGCTCCCACCCGCGCTGCTCCGCGATGGCCTTCATCATCAGCGCCGCGGCCCCCCAGCCTTTCTCCGAGGCCTGGCGGAGGTCTCCCTGGGTCAGCTCGCCGCGGGCCTGGGCCAGCAGGTGCCGACTGTCTCTCTGATACTTCTGGCTAGCCATGGGGTTCCCTAGCTGTGAGTCTATCTATAGGAATGGCTGGTGTGGGTGGCGGTATGGAAAGCCTAGGACCTGATGATAACGCAGTCGCGGCCAAGGGCTCAATCCAGAGAGAAGGTGGGCTGGGCAAGTGCAGTTGGGTGGTTTGCCGAAACCAACTCATTCATTTGCCGATGGGTTCCGCGCAATCACCGCTGCTTCGCTCGGGGCTATTTCGTCCGCCTCGGCCACTTGTGCCCGGTGCATCCCGGCTGATAGGCTTTGACATAAGTCGACGAGCCCGCTTCATCCAGCAAAGAGTCGCGGGCCCGCCGGTGAGAGTGAGACGGTGTGGCTGAGGGGCCGAAAGCGTCCGTTTGCCTAGCGGATGGGATGGTAACGCATCCCCGCGCGGGTTCAAATCCCGCCACCGTCTCCAACGTGGGGGCGTCTTCTAAGGGGGAAGAAACCAGACTGTAAATCTGGGAATGCGGGTTCGAGACCCGTCGCCTCCACGCATCTACATCCTAAGGGGGGGATTACACCTTGGCAACCGAAAACGCAGGCGCAATTGCCCCAGCCGGTCCAGACGAAGGCCGAAGGAGGAGACCATGATAGCGATGACCACAGCCGAAGACCTGAAACGGTTCTGGGACGAATGCGACCGGAGGGCGCGGCTACTGGAACAAGATCTCGCGGAGGTCAGGGCAGACATGGACGCCTGTGAGCGTCTATTGTCCCGTTACCGTCCGGACAGCAGGGCGGCCTCCGAGGTCGCACTCTTTCACGCTCATATCCTCCCGAGCCGAATGGCGGGTTGCCTGACACAGATGGAGGCTTTCAAAGCAATTGCCCTCGACAGCGGCGGCGTCGTCAGGGTGGGCGAAGCGTCCCGGCTGGTGCATGCGGCCGGGCTGTCGAAAGGCAAGGCCAGCAGTATAGCGTCTAGCATGCCCAAGAGACTGAACGAGAGTGAGGAATGGGAATACCTTGAGCCAGGGACGTACCGGCTGCTCACCTTCAACGACGAAGCTGATACCGCGGAGGACCATACCGAGCCGGATGACGACCATGCCGATGCGAACATGGTACCTGTCGAGGGGGAATCGACCACCATCATCACTTCACCTTGCTCGCCCGCTCGACCATGGTCGCCCGACGCTTCCACAGTGGGGCGGCCAACAGGCACTCCACACACGCCTGCAGTGCCTCTGGATGAGTTACGCGTCAACGGGAGAACTGCGCCCTGATGACCAACCTGCTACGCTCCGGTTGGGCCAAGCGGGTGATGCACCAGGCGGGGCGCCTTGGCGCCCTGTTTGGTGACGTGGGCGTAGGCCTGCGTGGTGGCTAAGCTGGTCCGGGGTCACCAGTGGGTCGTCGCCGCCCTCGAGCATGTGGGTCGCGCAGGTGTGTCGCAGCATGTGGGGGTGCATTCCACCGGCGAGGCCTGCCCTGGCGGCGTAATACCTCACGACGCCATCGATCGACTGATGGGACAGGCGACCTCCGTAACGGTTGAGCCAGAGCGCCGATTCTGTGAGATACACAGGTAACTGAGGACGGACGTCTACTTGGTAGCGGTACAGTGCTCTGTCGGCCGCGTACCCGTAGAGGATTTTGCGTTTCTTGGCACCGTTGCCGTGCGCTCGAACCTTGAGGCTGAGCCTATGTACATCGTCGGCCCTAAGTTTCTGCCGTCCTTAAATCGCAACCGCCGCCGCCTCCCTTCTCTCGCCCTGGAAGTCGCGGGTTAGCTGGGCGAGGAGGAAGAAGATGTTTTCGACGGCGTTGGTGGCTTCGACGATGATGCGGTGGCGGCCGTCGTCTTCCTCGGGGGACATGGCCAGGTAGCGGGCGCGCACATCCTGCATCAGGCTGCGGCGGTCTCCCATCACCTGCTGGACGAAGGCCCAGGAGTCGGGGTCGTCCTCCTCCAGGGCGTCGAGGAAGATGAGCAGGGCAGCGTCGGTGCCCTCGACCACGCTGATCTGGAAGGTCTCCAGCATGTCGTCTTCGGGCAGGTTGCGGAGCAGGTCGGGCAGCGTGGAGAACTGCTCCTCCAGCCAGGTGATCAGCTTCTGACGGCTCAGCACGGCGTTGCGCCGTTCGCTGTCCTGCCCCGGGTTGCGCTGCCCCAGCTCGGCCAGGAACTCGTCGATGCGGGAGTTGACCTGAAGCGTGGACTGGCGGACGGCGCCCAGGGGCAGTCCCATGCGCGCCTGCTCCAGGTATTCGGAGAACCGGCCCAGCACGCGCTTCTGCTCCAGGTGGGCCAGGTCCAGGGCGGTGGTCACGTCGTCGATGGCCAGGTCGTGAATGAATTGGGGCCGCGACCTTTCCTCCTCAGCGCTGGCCGGCCAGATGCGGGCGAAGAGCCGCATGGTCCAGCCCGGCGCGGACAGCACCACGATGCGCGACGGCATCCCGAAGACGATCACCGCCAGCGCCATCTGCGGGCCCAGGCCAATGTCCGGCCAAGTCACCAGGGCCTTCACCAGCGGCACCTGCGCGTACACCTCTATATATAGGAGGATCACCAGGATGATCGCGGAGAAGAAGACCTGGAATGCCCAGAACATGCCCAGCTGACGGGCGGTACCGCTCAGTCCCGACGAGACCACGATGACGCTGATGGCCAGCCCCACGTAGGAGCCGTAGATGTACATCAGCACCTGCTCCACGCCCACCAGTTGGGCGGCGGCCAGCCCGATGCCGAAGGCCACCACGGGCACCAGCGCCTGCACGATGAACGTCAGCAGCGCGCCCAGGATGAAGGACAGCAGGATGGACTCCGCGGAGATCTCCAGGCCGGCCTGGAACCAGGCCTGGTCGGACAGCGGCTGCGCTGACTCCTTAATAAGGACGAGACCGAAGAGCAGCGCCGCCACGCCGAAGAGCATGGCGCCGGCCTCGCGGTAATTGCCCCGCTGCAGCCGCGTGACGATAAGCCCGCCGATGCCAATGCCGTAAAGCGCGGCGACGCGGATGTCCACCGTCACGATGAACAGGATCAGGCCGACGCCCATCTGCGCGCCCAGGGCGATGGGATAGCCCTGCTTGGGCGAGATCAGCCCCGACCGCAGCATGCTGATGGTGATGAACGTGACCGCCGGCGAGGATTGGGTGATGGCGCCGGCCATGGTGCCCCAGCCGAAGGCGGCGAAGCGGTTGTCGGCCAGGCGGCTGGCCAGCACCCGAAGGCGCGGCCCCACCACCGTCTTGAGGTTCTCGGAGAGGAGCCACATCCCGAAGAACAGCAGCCCAACGCCGCCGAGGATGCCGCCGAATACTGCAATCATGCGTCGCTCCCTGGCCGTCGCCCCTGTGGGGAGACGATGGGCCCTGAGATGAGGCTGGCCGAAAATCGGCGCCAGCCGGCATTATCAGGCCGGCCGGGAGGATATTCAACCCGGAGATTATCTACTACACATACCCGTCGTTACTCCGGTACTCAACAGTGTTCGCCGGTAGCACGATAATGGGTAATAGTCACGCGGTTACAGACGGCCCGTCCCTCCGCGGAACCTCGGGCAGGTTGCGCTTCCCCGACTTCGCCGTATCCAGCCTATCATCGTTAAATCAATTCAAATTAGCCGATTTATGGGTAAATTGTAATTCATCTAATTTCACTATATGCTATTGGTATGGATCCAATTCGCAACCCGTACGCTCCGGGCGCAGGTTCTCCGCCGCCGGAATTGGCCGGCCGCGATACCATCCGTTCCGCTGCGCACATTACGCTGGAACGTGCGAGGATCGGGCGTCCCAGCAAGAGCCTGCTCATGGTCGGCTTGCGTGGTGTCGGGAAAACTGTGTTGCTGGAGCGCATCCGCCAGGACGCGGAGGCGTCAGGGGTCTATACACTCAGCATCGAATCTCCAGAGAATAGATCGCTGCCGGCGCTGCTCGCTCCCGCACTGCGCGTGGCGCTACTCAGGCTATCCAGGAAAGAATCTGCCAGGGATAAAGCCAATCGAGCACTTCGTGGATTGGCCGGCCTGGTCGGCGCCATGAAGGTGAAGTACCACGACATCGAGGTGGCGCTGGACATCTCTCCCGAGCCGGGGTTGGCGGATAACGGGGACTTGGAAATCGACCTGCAAGCACTGTTCGAAGTGGTAGGGGCAGCAGCGGCCGACGACGACTCTTGCCTGGCCATCTTCATTGATGAGTTGCAATACGTCAAAGAGGATGAACTGGCCGCGCTGATCACAGCATTGCATCGCACATCGCAACGGAGCTTGCCCGTGGTCATGCTGGGAGCCGGCCTGCCCCAGGTCCGCGGGCGCATGGGTCAAGCCAAATCTTACGCCGAACGGCTTTTTGATTTCCCCGAAATAGGGGCGTTGACGCCCGACGACGCGCGGGTCGCCATTGCCAAGCCCGCGATGGACGAAGGTGTGATGATCGACGATGCGGCCTTGGACGCGGTAATCACACAGACACGGTGCTATCCCTATTTCCTGCAGGAATGGGGCAAACACCTGTGGGATGTGGCCGAGGCTTCTCCCTTTACACTCGACCATGTTCACGTGGCCGCTAAACAAGCGATTGCCGCCCTGGATCAAAGTTTTTTCCTGGTGAGGTTCGACCGTCTCACGCCGTTGGAGAAGCGCTACGTGCGCGCCATGGCGCAATTGGGGGCCGGCCCGCACCGTTCGGGCGACATTGCCAACGAACTGAACCGGTCGGTCAGTTCCCTCGCGCCCACCCGCGCCCAGTTGATCAACAAGGGTATGATCTGGAGCCCCAGCCACGGGGACACCGCATTTACCGTCCCCATGTTCGACGCTTTCATGATGCGCATCATGCCAGGCGACGATTGGCAATAATTGAACGACCGCTTCTGCCGTTAGTCGGCGCCATCATTGGCCGCCGGCCGGCCCGTCGCCCCACGGCACCTCGGGCAGGTTGCGTTCCCGGCGCACCTCGTTGATGGTGAGCACGCCCCGATCCAGCAGGGCCGACTCCCGCTGCACCCGGTTGTTCTCGTCCTCCTGCAGTGCCTCGATGGTGGACAGGTCGAACTCCACTGACAGTTGCGGGTAGCCGAGGCGGGGCAGCAGCATCCGGTTCAGTTGTTCCTCCAGGAACCGCACCTCCGGCACGACGGTGTTGCGCCAGAACATGCGCTCCGACGCCTGCACGTTGGCGTAGGTGGCCCGCTCGAAGTCGCCCAGCAGCAGCTTGGGCACACCGTAGGTGCGGCTAACCTCCTCCAGGCTCCAGCGCAGGCCCTGGATGAAGTCGATGTCCCGGTGAGACAGGCCCAGGGTCTTTACGTCCCGCACCTCGGACGCCACCGCCGGCCGGTTGGCGTTAGCCGACCCCCGGTAGCGCATCTCCCAGCGGGTGTAGAACTCCTCCAGCTCCGTCTCGTTCATCTCCTCGTTGGTCAGCAGCAGGAAGTCCGGACGCGCCGAGTTGCGCAGCAGGTGCCGGTTGAAGCGCAGCCCCTCATGGCCCATGTCGGCGGAGAGCCGCGCCGGCGCCAGGGGCGACAGTCCGGCCAGCTCCTCCAGCGGGTTGAAATAGCGCAGCCACACGATCTCGTCGGGCGTGTAGGCCACCGGCTCGGCGACCCCGCGGTACACGAACCCCCGCACGTAGCGCTGCCGGTCCGGGATGACGGCCACGCGGTCGGGACGCAGGGGCCACAGCTCCGGCTGGCCGTCCGCGTCGCGTTCGATGGCCCAGAAGGCCGCGCCCCACAGGCACAGGTGGGTCTCGGTTGCCCGCCACAGGTCGGCGCGGGTGTGCCACGGGTTCACCCGGTCCAGCAGGCGCGCCGCCGGATGCGACATCTCGACGGGCGTCCGGCGCCCTCCGGACTCGCCGGTACGATACACCCGCAGCGGCGGGCGGGTCAGGGCGTCGGCCCGCAGTTTGATGGCCGCGTATACCGAGGGCGACGTCGCCATGTACCGCCCGTACTCCGGCCGCGCCCAGCCGCCGCCGGTATCCGGAGCCAGGCCAGCCAGCCTATCGTCGGCCGGCAGCCGGTCCGCCAGCGCCGCGCGCGAGCCCTTGCTGATCGTGGCCGGCTGCACCGCCCTGGAGTCCGCACCGCTGCGTCGCGGTAGCCGAACCGCGTTCAGCATCTTGCCCAGTTTTGCCATGTCGTATTTCTCCTCATTGAATAGGGTGTCATTGCGAGGCGTTTGCGCCGTGGCAATCCCGTTACCAGAGGGACGTCCCAAGCCCGAACGGGATTGCCGCGCTGCGCTCGCAATGACAGGGTGGTTCGGTCTATTAAAGGAACAGGTCCCGCATCCAGCGCGGGTGTTCGGTCGTGGCGCCGGTGTCCAGGAAGGCCAGCATGAGGGCGTCGGCCTTGTCCGGCGACGGGAGCCCGCGACTCTTCATGCTCTCCTTGCTTTCCATCAGCACCTTGCCCCGGCTGTTGTAGCGGTAGCGCAGCGAGGTCAGTTCGGCGATCAGCTCCGGGTCGTGGGGGATGCGGATGGCATGGTCGCGGAACCGCCGCGCCAGGGTCCAGTACCCCTCCGCCCGCAGGTTGGCGCAGACCATCTCCTCGCGCACCGGCGCGCCGGACCCGTTGAACCCGTACACGGCGAATCCCTGCTCCCGCAGGATGTCCACCACGCCGGCGCCGAGGCCGGTTTCGTCCACGTTCACCTGCTGCGGATGATTGTCCCGCGCCGACGCCACGATCTGGCCCGTCAGCGCCGTGGTGGGGAACCCGTGGTACACCCGCACGTCCACCACCACGTCGCCGCGCCGCACCATGATCACGCTGCGGTCGACGCCGAACCGGGCCACGTCCACGCCCAGCGTCACCGGCTCGTACGCGCCCGTCGCCGCCGGTACCTCGCCCACGGGATAGGTCGCGTCGTCGATGTCGGAGATGGCGATCAGGTTGTCCTCGCCGCGGTCCGGAAACTCGCCCAGGATCCGCGCCCGGAACATCTCGCTGCCCTCGCCCCACATCTGCCGCCGCTCCTCCACCCACGCCGGCGTGGTCAGGCCGGGGAAGGCGATTTCACCCGCCGCCACATTGGGCGACTCCAGGGCCGACATGGTGATGGTCTCGTAGATCCCGCGCTCCCGGTGGAAGGCCCGGTGGAACCCGCCCGAGGTGGTCGTCGGGTTGCCGATGAGCAGCAGGGTTGGGTTGGCCGAGGTCATCACCGACTCCACCGCCTCGTAGATGGGCTCGGCGACGCCCTCGGCCTCGTCCACCACCACGAACATGTTCTCGCAGTGGAAGCCCTGGAACTGGTCGGCGTCGCTGGCCGACAAGCCCAGGGCGTAGCGGCCCTCCGCCACCTCCCACCGGGTGTCCAGCATGGTCCCGCCCAGCGTGTCGGATGCGTTGCGGTAGAGCCGGTGGATCTGACGCCAAAGCACGTGGCGCACCTGCCGAAACGTCGGCGCGGTGCTGAGCACGATGGCCGGGTCGTGGGCGTGGACGTACCACAGCACGGCCACGGCGGCGGTGAAGTCCTTGCCCAGGCCGTTGCCCGACTTCACCGCCACCCGACGCCGGCGCTCCACCGCCCGCAGCACCTCCTCCTGCTTGCTCCACAGCGTCACGCCCAGAGTGTCCGACGCGAACCGCACCGGACCGCTGTCTGAAGCAGGATTCTCAGGGTTGCGGGATTTCCCGGATTGGCAAAAATCCGGTGAATCCTCGAATC
This sequence comes from SAR202 cluster bacterium bin87, assembly GCA_002238825.1. Lineage (GTDB taxonomy): Bacteria > Chloroflexota > Dehalococcoidia > Lucifugimonadales > UBA3495 > Bin87. The sequence continues at coordinate 139,933 of MPNC01000006.1, forward strand.
CGGCAAATCCTGCTTCAGACGATTTTGAGACGGCTGCAGCAACGTCCGTCCCATCCCGCCCCACTAACGGGAGCGAGCCGTGGGGGCCGAGCCCGCGCCGGAGCCGGAGCCCGGCCGGCGTCGCACCGCGGCCACCGACGCCAGCCGGCGCCGCGCCTCCTCGGGGTTGATCGGCGTCGCGGCCGGCTGCACGTTGGCGCCGTCGCCGTGCCCGGCCGGCGGGCTGAACAGGAACCCGCAGTCCAGGCAGCGATACACCGTATGGTCTTCCCCGTCCAGTCGGGCCAGTTCCAGCAGTCGGTCGGAGTTGCAACGTCGACAGATCAACACTATTCACCTCTTTCTCGTGGCCGGAAATTGCGAATTGAGCGGGCCACACCCCACCAATGTATAGAACACACGTTCCATACGTCAACAGAGTCGTGTCACCAAAAAATCTTCCCTGAGTTACCCCGTCATGCCTGAGTTACCCCGTCATGCCTGAGTTACCCCGTCATGCCTGAGTTACCCCGTCATGCCTGAGTTACCCCGTCATGCCTGAGTTACCCCGTCATGCCTGAGTTACCCCGTCATGCCTGAGCCAATCCGTCATTCCTGCGAAAGCAGGAATCCAGAGATGCCCATGAGCAGAGACGTTCTGGGTTCCCGCTTTCGCGGGAACGACGAGGGCTGGGGCGGGAACGACGAGTTGGGCGAGTTGACAGATGAGGAGACACCAAAAAGCCCCGCCGGCTTCCCGGCGGGGCGCAATTGCGGGGGTTGGCGGGACCGGACTAGCCCGGATTGTGCCGCTCGACCAGCTCGACGATGCGGGCGTCCAAGCCGCCCTTCTGATCGTCCAGCGTGCCGGCGTCAGCGAACGCCACCGCCAGGTGTGCGTCCCGTTGGATGTCTTCCCAGTCGGTCTCCAGCTCGAACTCGTCCCGCAGTTCTTCAAAAAGCTGGTCCAGCGAAGCCTTGTCGAACATATCGGTTTTGTTACCTCCTCCAGTTGGTCGGCGACCCTGCGGTTGAGCCGCCCCGAGCCACGTCGCCGGCACCGGCCAACCCGTGCCTGTCCAAGGCCATTCTCCGGCGCTCATGGCAGCACGGGGTATATTACTCCCATTCAACGCCGGGGGCAAGCATCGCCCCAACCCGCGCCGGCCCGCTTTCCCTCAAACCGTCATTGCGAGCGCAGCGCGGCAATCTCGCCAGGGTCTGCAACGTACTGTCGAGATTGCCGCGTCGCTATCGCTCCTCGCAATGACAACCAAAAGATCCTGCGAACCCGCGCCGTCCCCAGCGGACCCATCCCGTTCATCCTGTCGATCCATGCAGATTGACTTGGCTCTTTCTCAAAAAATCGGCCAAAACCGGGCGTATTCTGTAATACTCCCGTAATATTGACCCCGCTAGAATTGCAGGGCAAGTCTGGAAATCTATCCAGCCGTCTTACACGGCCGGCCCATTCGCTCATCCTGAGCAGATGGTTCGACAGGCTCACCACGAGCGGGAGAATAGCACTCAACCATGAGCGGAAGAATAACGCTTATCCTGAGCCGCTATGCGCTCATCCTGAGCTTGTCGAAGGACCGGCCCCCAGACGGCCTCACCACAAGGAGGTGTGAGCCAAATAACCTGCAGAAAGTCGCCCCACGCTCATCCTGAGCTTGTCGAATGGACCGCCCGCGGGCAACCAACACCGTCATTCCTGCGAAAGCAGGAAACCAGGGTGGAGAACAGGCCCCGGAAACAACGGGCCGAGGGCGCAACCAAAAACTCAGGATTACCCACAGGACAATCTCGAAAGGGAGATCTTGTCAAATGAGTAGAAAAACGAGAAAGCTGATTTGGGCAGTGCCCCTGCTGGCGGTTTTCGCCGTCGCCGGCGCGCTGGCCATCTTCGCGACCCAGCCGGCTGACCCGGCGGAGGCCCACGGCCCGCCCGGCCCGGTCACCGGCATCAGCGCCACGGCCAGCAGCTACCATACCATCAACCTCTCCTGGAATGAGCCGGACTCCGGCGGCGACGTCACCGGCTACCGGATCGACTATTCCGCCGACTCCTACGTCTGGAAGGAACTGGTGGCCGACACCGGGGACACCAAGACTACCTACCCGGACACCGGCCTCAAGCCGGAAACCGAGCGGTACTACCGGGTGTTCGCCATGAACAGCGCCGGCACCGGCCCGGTCTCCACCGACGAAAGCTACGCTTTCACCACCACTGGTGGTGTAGAAGCTCCCAGCGCGGCGCGCAGCCTAGTCGCCACCAGAGGCGCGGGTCAAATCGACCTGGAGTGGACTGCTCCCGCCGATAACGGTGGCGCCAAAATCGCGCGGTACTGCATCGTCGCTGCAGAAATAGGCACCCCCCTACCGGATATTGCTACCAACTGTGCCACTGCGGATGACAGTGCGTTCACCGATGACGACGACCCCTTTATCCGCGATATCAATTCAACTGTGGCGGGTTCGCGGACACTGACGGTTGTCACCAACAGCGACAAGACAGAGTACGAACACAAGATTCTTGACGTCACTACCGACCCCGATACCACTGTAGGCCAAGGTGAACAGTGGGCGTTCCAGGTCTATGCTGTGAACATGGGCGCCACAATGATGGTGTCCAGCACGGCTTCCAACCGGGCCACGGCGAGCGTTGGTGCGCCGACCGCAGCACAGAAGCCCGCCACGCCCATGAACCTGAAAGGAGTTCAAACCGGCGACACGGCAGTCAACCTGTACTGGAATGAAGCCAAGAACGTTGCTTTATCTGCTTCTGCCACTGCGGTTGTCTACGATCTCCGGACCAGCGTTTACGACCCCGCCGAAAGGGAGTGGAGTGCTTGGGCCGTAACAAACCTTTCTGTTACTCCTAATGTCGGCACCGCTGAATTGACGGTTACCCAAGGCAACGCTGATGGAACCTCGAAAGTCCGGTACCAGGTGCGCTTCCAGGCCATTGCGGGCGGGGCCCCAGCGAGTGATTGGTCCAATGTGGCGACGGTCCCGCTTTACGACAGCGACCACACCCTGGGAAACGTGGAGCCCGACTTGGTTGAAGACAACCTGCGGGACGTTACCCAGCGCTCGAGTTACAACACCATTCAGTTGGGTTGGATGCGCGACCTGAACGCAGGGTTTAACGCCAATCCAACCGATGACAGCGACTTCACCGATGACGGCGAACTGGCACCGTTCCGGCCCACGGGCTACGTGATCGACTACCGGGACGCCTCAGTAACAGACCCTGACAACAACGACGCCATCTATTCCTCCTGGAGGAGGCTGCAGTCCAACACCGGTTACAGCAGGACCTACTACTACCACCGGGGCTTGGAACAGGGCAGCAATATCCAGTACCGGATCTTCCCCTGGCACAAAGACCGGTTCGGGACCCCTCAGACCATAACGGCTAGGACCAAGTCCGCCGTCACGCCGGACCCGGTGCGCGGACTGATGGTCGCCGCCGACGGGCCAGACAAGCTGACGGTGACCTGGCCGGCAGTGACCAACACCGGTGGTTCGCCCATCACGGGCTACCGGATTGAGGTTGCGATTTCTGATACGGACGATGACTGGCCCGGAGCCACTGAAAAGGCCGACAACGACGCGACCGCCGCTCCCGCCACCGGCAGCGGCGTGGTGAAGTCCGTTGACGGCACAACCACCACCTACAGCTACACCGACGATGACCTCATCGCCGGCAGCACCCGGTGGTTCCGTGTCTTTGCCCTCAACGTGCAGAACGACGAGGACGACGAGACCGGCAGTGTCACTACCACTGGGCCGACCGATTCCGACAGAAGCTCCGCTGAAGCGAAGAAGGGCACCACGGCCGCGGGTCCCAACCCCATGGCGCCAGAGGACCTCACTTCGGAACTGGCCAAGACTTCGAACCTGTTCACCTTCGGCCAGACCGGCGTGTTGCTGCTGTGGAACAGGGCCAAGGAAAGCCGGGCTTTTGACCCGGTGAGCAACTACGAAATCCAGCGCATGGTCAACGGCGGCGAATGGGAGGACCTGGTCACTACCACGAACACAGACACCTTCCACACCGAAGAAGACCTGCCCGCGACGGGTGAAATGCGCGCCTACCGCGTGCGGTCAGAGACGGGAGACGGGAAGGTAAGCCCGTGGTCCAACACGACCTACTTCCCCGGCATGCACATGGCGGACACCGCACACGTTGCGGCAGTCACCCCCAATCCGCTGATGGACCAGAATGTGGCCGTAGGCGCCATGGTCACGGTGGACGCATCTGCCGGGTTCACGGGCGACATGCTGACGTACTCGGTGATGTCCAGCGACGACACGGTCGCAACCGCCACCGTTGATGAGATGAGTGGCGAGGTTACGATCACCGGCGTCGCGGACGGCACGGCCACCATCACGGTTACAGCGACGGACTCCGGCATGGCCACGGCCACGCAGACCATCGCGGTGACGGTGCCCTCGGCCGCCCTGGGCGCGCCCACCAACGTCGAGGCGATGGTTGACATCAACGATGACAACCCCGACGCCCCCATCACCAACATCGTTGTGACCTGGACGGACGGGGAGAATGCTGACGTTCACGACGTCTATCTGATCTCTTCCGACTTCAGCGTCATCAGGCCGGAGCGCATTGAAGGCGTCCCATCCGCGATGAGTCACACGTTCCCCAACGTGGCGGCCGGCACCTATATAGGCGCCGTGCGATCCACGTCACCGACTGGGGAGGCGTCCGCGTTCGTCTTCGACGTTGTGACGGTGGAGTAAATCAGTTTAGGAGGGTTCCGATCATTCTCCCTGAGGAAATGCTCTGGAATAACCTCGGAACCCTCCTAATTGCGGCAAAAACGACAATCTCAAAGGAGATTCAGTCAAATGAGTAACAAAACGAGAAAGCGCCTCTGGCCGGTTTCGCTGGTGATGGCCCTCGCCATTGTCGGCGTAGCGGCCGCGTTACTGATTGTGGCGTCTTCCCCGTCGAGCACCCAAGCGCACGATCCGGACCCGCCGTTGTACGGTGATGATCACTGCGCTGCAATTCCCGACGACTTGAAGCCACTCCACGATGCCGTTGCGGGCGACCATACCTGCGACAACCCGCCGATGGCGCCGGTCAACGTCTCCCCCATAGCCGCCGCCGACATCGACAATCAGTATCTCGCGCCGGGCGAAACGGCTATGGTCATGAGCACCATCACCGACGCGGACGCGGGCGACACGCTGACCTGGGCGTGGTCTTCCACTGACAGGGCGGTTGCCACTGTCATGATGGACGCCACGGACGGCAGCAAGGCTACCGTCACCGCGGTCGCGGACGGCACGGCCACCATCATGGTGACCGCCACCGACGCGGCCGGCCTGTCCGCCCCGCAGACCTTCATGGTCACGGTGGAGACGCCGGCGATGCCCTCGGTCGCATCCAGCAGCACCAGCGGCAGCGCCACTGTGGAGCTGAAGCTGACCATCCCGTCACTGCCAATAGACGTCCCCGTGGGCGGCGCCATCGTGCTGATCCTGGAGGACGACTACCAGCAGCCCGCTTCCATCTCCGCCAGCTCGGCCTACTTCGTGGCCGAGGGCGGTGATGAGATGCAGCGGAAACAAACCGGAAACGGCTCCCGGGTGTATGCCACGATAAACCCGGAGATCGACACCGACGACTACTTCACGGCGGACAAGAAGGACATCGACATCCGCGTGCAGGTTCCTGACATGTGTCCGAACGCCACCAACGATTGCGAAGGTGACAACGGGCTGGTCATGGGCCAGAAGGTGACGTTGGTTCTCCAGAAGAGCGCCGACATCAAGAACCCGCCGGAAGAGGGCGTCCACAGCACCGGTTACGCCGTGCTGACCCCGACCCAGGGCGTGCCCACCAACAGCCAGAAAGGCGACGTTTCCATTGGCCAATGGGAAAGCCTCAACACGCTGAACACCTGGGCCAAGATCGGCATCTCCGACGTGGACAACAGTCGCGGCTACGAGATGACCGTGACCGGCTCTGGCTTCAACGACGGCACCACTGCCGCCGTGTACGTCAAGGCTAACCCCACCCGTTTTGAGGCTGCCGATTACTGGGAAACGCTGGACTGCGATGGCATGAAGGCGCTCCTCAATTCTGACGACGACAAGTACTGCTTCCACTTCGTTCTCGATCAGTCAGCGATGACCTACACTCTCGGGACGGGGAGTGACGCCTTCACGAACTTGACCGCAGCGGAAAAGACCGCAGTCGCCAATGAGGCAATCGCTGCTTCCAAGTGCGGCGGCATCATCCGGCACGGCACCGAGGTCGGTGGCGCTCTCGTCGGCACCGACGACAAGGCCGTGGTGACCTTCGAGGTCACGGCGCCCACCTTCCAGCCGGGCAACGTGAACTACATGTGCATGGTTGACGGCGAGGGCCGCGCGTCCCACCGGGATGTTGAGGACTTCAATCTGCAGCCCTCCATCAAGGTGGTTCCCAGCAGCGTGGCTTCCGGCGACACCGTCAACGTGTTCGCTCAGGACTTCCCCGCCGGCACCGGCGGCTTCGTCGAGCTGAAGATCGCCGGGCAGACGATCCCGGGCGTTGTCGGCAGTTCCATCCGCCAGGATGGTTCCGGCGAGGCGACTTTCGATGTCCCCGGCGGGCTTGAGGGCGTGCTGCGCATCGACGCCAAGTGGGGCGACGTCAACGAGGACAGCAAGATCACCATCACCGGTGGCGACCTGAGCGTCAGCAAGACCGACGCGCTGCCCAACGAGACCCTGACCATCACCGGCAACGGCTTCGGGAGCCAGACCTGTATCCCGTCGTCCAACATCACGCTGGACAATGTGGAGATGATGGTCCATCCGGACTCAAACTCGGAGGACTGCGCCGGCGAGGCCGTGAAGGTTTCCAACTCGGGGCAGTTCGTCGCTACGGTCATCTTGTGGCCGAAGACCTCGGGAGCCACCAACCCGACGCTGATTCCCGGCATCCACGAGCTTGAGTTCGAGGATGACAACGGTTTCTCCGCCAGCGTGAGCCTGACCATCGACGAGCCTACCATCACGGTGACCCCGGACATCGCCGGCCCGCGTGATTACATCACCATCACCGGCGAGAACTGGCCCGTGGACAACCTGGACAACACCCTGAACAGTCCGGTTACGGTCTGCGTGGAAGACTACGGCAGCGGTGAGACTTGCAACGGCCGTTCGTACCCGGTGTACGCCGACGCTGTGGGTCGGTTCACCGTTGAGCACCGCGTCCATCGCCGGGTAGCCATCCCTGACACCGTGCAGCTCAAGGCTACCTACCGGGACGTGGCCAAGATTGGCTCCTTCGCGGTGCCCGCTTCCACCGTTGAGGTGACCCCCAGCGAAGCGCAGCCGGGCGACACGCTCTCCCTGTCCGCCACCAACATGCCCGTGTACACCAAGGTTGAATACGTCGAGGTTGGCGGCACCCGGCAGATACACGAAGGTGTCAACACCGACCGCGACGGCAACGTCCAGGTGGACGAAGTGCTCGTGCCCGGCCTGGATCCCGGCGTCTACAGCGTGGTCATCGCAGTAGGCGAAAGGGATAATCGCACCATCGCCATCGGCGAGGTCAACGTGCTGGCCGAGTCCTCGGCCGCCGGCGCTCCCGCCGCGCTCCCCGGAGCCGTGGAGAACCTGGGTGACAGCCTGGTTGCCATCTTCCACTTCGACGACGTGGGCAAGAACTGGTCGTTCTACGACCCGCGCCCCGAGTTCGCCGATCTCAACACCCTGACCGAAATGGTCAACGGTGAGGCCTACTGGATCCTGGTCAGCGAGACCGTGGAAGACGTGGTCCTGAACAACAAGGTCCGCAGTCTCACCTGCCGTGGCGACGACTGCTGGAACCTGGAGGTCTGGTAGGCCGTCGTCCCCGCAAGGGAACGACAGTCAACCGACTGAATGAGTGTCCAGTAAAGCGCCCCTGCCTCCGTGGCTCACGCTGCGGAGGCGGGGGGACCACTCCAAGCAGGAGCAAATGAGATGAAGAGAATTGGAGCAATGGCGGCGGTGGCGTTGATTGCCCTGCTGGTCGCGTTGCCCCTGGGCCTCGTTGCGGCTCAGGGAGATGCGCCGCGGGCCAACGTGCCCCCCGCATTCATGTTCGGCTACGCCATGGCCGACGGCCTGCCCGTGCCCGAGGGGACCATGATCGTTGCCATGGCTGGCGACGAGAAGATCGGTTCCGCCACGGCCATGCAGGGCGGCCACTACGAACTGCAGCTCATGCAGCCCGCGGACATGGACTCGATGGTCACCTTCATGGTCGGCGAGCGCATGGTGGAATACGAGTACACCTGGATGAGTGGCGACCGCATGATCATGGACCTGTCGGCCGACCTGTCCGCACAGGACGGGCAGATGGGGCCTCCGGGTCCTGCCGGCGCGTCCGGCCCTCCGGGTGTCCCCGGACCCTCCGGCGCTGACGGCGCTGACGGCCGTGACGGCCGTGACGGAGCCGCTGGCGCAGTCGGGCCTCCGGGCGCCCAGGGCGAGCAGGGCATCGCCGGCCCTCCGGGCCCTCCGGGTCCGCAGGGTCCCGCCGGTGAGATCGGCCCGTCCGGTTCCGCCGGTTCCATGGGCATCATCGCGCTGATCGTGGCCATTGTGGCCGTGATCATCGGGATCGTGGCCATCGTCATGGGACGGCGCACCACCGCGTAGTCACCGACGAACGCGCCGGATCAGGACCGGCTGCAAAGCCGGTCCTGATCCGAAAACCAGCCCCTGCCGGCAACGGCGGGGGCTTTTTATTATCAAAAAATTGTTCAAAAACGCGCGCCCTTGCCGATGTCGACTGCGCGCCGCGCCGGCTAGCATTAACCGGCCTCGATACCAGAGTGGCAAAGGGTCGATAAACGACCGATAACTGATGCTGACCAACGGGAGCACGGACATGAAACGCAACCACCCATTCCGCCTCCGGCTCGCGCGGCGGACGATGCTCCGGCAAACAATGCTGACGCTGGCCGTCGCGTCGCTGCTGCTGGCGTCCATGTTGGCCGCGCTGGGGGCGGGACCCGACGGCGCCCCGAACGCCACGGCTTCCAATACAGGCGGGCATTGGCAGGTGTTCGAGGGGCACGCCTTCGCCGACAGCCGGATCGTGCCCTCCGGGGTCTCCCTGGTGGCCTGCCTCGGCGGCTGCGTGGACGGTTACGTCAGCGAACCCGTCGCCATTGGCCAGGACGGGCGTTACAGCGCCCTGAGGGTCGCGCCCGGCGGCTCGGATCGCAGCGATCTGCCCGACGCCGACGTCATCACCTTCTGGCTCGTGGGCCACGACGACCAGGTGTCGGCCGTTCAGTCGTGGCTGTTCACCGGAGACGGCCTCACCCGCGAGCTGCACCTGAGCTTCCACAAGCTGCCGGTGCCCTCCCGCGGCGTTACGACACCAGGCGACGGACGGGGCACGGCGACCACTGACCTGACGGTACCCGACGCAGGAGAATTGGGTCTGGCTCCCGCGCAAACTCCGCGCAGCTACGTCAACTCGTGGTCATATGCCGGCGTGCCGGTTCTGCCGGGCCTCACCATCCTGGTCGGGATGCTGATCGCCATCATCGGCGTGGCGGTGCTGGTTCACCGGAACCGTCTCGCCTGGCGGTGAGGCAAGCGCGGCCGCTATTCGTCGTCCAGGCCGGGGACGGGGAACTGCTGGCTCAGATGCCGCACCTCTTCGCCGATTGCCGACATCGCATCCTCGTCGCCGATACTGCCCAGCGTCCGCACGATGAGCCTGGCCACCTGACGCGTGTCCTCCTCGACCATCCCTCTGCTGGTGATGGCGGGAGTGCCCAGGCGCAAACCCGACGCGGTGCGCGGCGGCAACTGGTCGTAGGGGATCGCGTTCTTGTTGGCGACGATGTTCACCGATTCCAGGGCGCGCTCCGCCTGCCGGCCGGTGACGCCCAGCGGCGTCAGGTCCACCAGCATGAGGTGATTGTCGGTTCCGCCGGCCACCAGCCGGACGCCGGCCTCGGATAGTTCCTGCGCCATCACCTGCGCATTGGCCACCACCTGGTGGGCGTAGCGCGAGAAGTCGGGTTGCAGGGCCTCCCCGAAGCAGACCGCCTTGGCAGCAATGACGTGCATGAAGGGGCCGCCCTGCATGTACGGGAACACCGCGAAGTCTACTTTTCGGGCCAGATCAGCCTCCGTCAGGATCATGCCGCCGCGAGGGCCGCGCAGGGTCTTCTGCGTGGTCGACGTGACGATCTGCGCGTGGGGGAACGGCGAAGGATGCGCTCCGCCGGCGATCAGGCCGGAGATGTGCGCCATGTCCACCATCAGCATCGCTCCCACCGAATCCGCAATGGCGCGGAACCGCGGGAAATCCAGGATCCGGGAATAGCTGCTGCAACCGGCGACGATCAGCTTGGGATTGTGCTCCCGCGCCAGCCGCTCGACCTGATCGTAGTCGACGGTCTCGGTTTCGCGGTCGACGCCGTAGGGTATGAAGTTGTACAGCTTGCCGGAAAAGTTGACATTGGCCCCATGGGTCAGATGCCCGCCCATGTCCAACTGCATACCGAGCACCGTGTCGCCAGGCTCAAGGACGGCGAAATAGGCGGCCATGTTGGCCTGCGCGCCGCTGTGGGCCTGCACGTTGGCGTGTTCCACCCCGAACAGCTCCTTGGCTCGGTCGATGGCCAGGGTTTCGACCACGTCGACAAATTCGCAGCCGCCGTAATAGCGCCGGCCGGGGTAGCCCTCGGCGTACTTGTTGTTCATCAACTGCGCCTGCGCTTCCAGCACCGCCTTGCTCGCGTAGTTCTCCGACGCGATCAGCACGATGGAATCGCGCTGTCGGTGGTTTTCGCTCTCAATGGCGGCGGCGACGGCGGGGTCTATACGGTCTAGCAACGTGGTCATACCTGGGTGGCTCCTGAATTGGGTTCGTCGTACCTGCGTCGAATTTCGTACTTACATCATAACAAACCGGAAACGACCGGCCGTTGTCCTCTGACGCTTGCATACATAGTTCGACTTGCCGGGGGTGCCCGATTTCGTCCAGGGCCTCACGGCGCGGTCGTCACGGTCGCCGCAAGGGCTCAGTGAGGCTCACGCGTACCCAGGTTGTCATCGCGAGGAGCGCGGCGACGCGGCGATCCCGTTGCTGCAAGAGACCCCGGCTGCCGTCGGGGGATTGCCACGCGTCGCTCGCAATGACGGTTCGAGTGAAACCGGGTACTCGCGCGCTCGGTGAGGCTCGGGCTACGGGCGGCGGACCAAGGTCGGGCCCTGGCGTGTCAGCGGGCGCCGGCGATAGTGATGCATTGGATGCGTGGGTGGCGGCAGGAAGAAGCGGTGGAGCCGCGGCGGCGTTGATGGTGTCGTTGCTCGGCGGGAACAACTACGCTTGGTTCCGGTCCCCGGTTGCCGATGGTTCGGCTGGTGGTGACCCCGATGCGGGAAATCTCATCCGACTGGGATGCCGAGCCGGCCCCGTCGGCCATTGCTGCTACGACGCTTTGGGCCGCCGAGTCCTGGTCGGGCAGGCGGGCCCGAACACGAAAAGGCCCGGCAGCCGTGGCCGACGCCATGCGCCCACCGGGGCTGCCGGGTCATCAGATACCCGTCTGCATTTGCCGGTTAGATGATGTCACATAGGCTTCCGCATTTGTAATCGCTGTTCCACTGCAGCGGCCTTAGAGCACGTGATACAGCAGCAGGTGGTCCCGCAACACATCGGCCGCGAAGTCGTTGTTCACGTCCCGCAACACTGAGTGGATGTGGTTCGCCCCATCCTGCCGGTTGTCGTACTCCACCACGAAATCGCCGCCGTGCAGCCGGTAATAGTGCGGCTGTCCGCGGTCCACAGGCCCGCCCCAGGCCAGGTGGATCTTCTCCAGTCCGCCCTGTCGCAGGGCGGTCAGTTTCTCCTCCGCCAGATCGGCGCGGATCCGGTTCACGTACTCGCTGGCCAACGCCATCAGCATCTCTCGCTGCGTGCCGGACATGGCGGTGGCCGGCAGGCCCTCCTCCTTGGGCAGCGACGCCTTGGAGGAGTTGAAGGTGATGATGTCCGCCGGCGCCTCATCGTAGATGATCGCCTTGCTCTGTTGGCCCGCGTCCAGGCTCTCCATCAGTTCCAGGGCGACGTCCTGGCTGTCGGCCAGGATGCGCAGACCCTGTTTGGGTCCCTTGCGTACCTCCGCGGGATTGGCGCCGAAGAAAAACGGCGTAACGGACAACACCCGGTCGCCCCATACGCTGTAGTGCAGCGAGACGTGGTGACCTTCCACCCGCCAGCCCCACGGCTCGGCGTCGCTGGCGGGATCACCGAAGATCGTCCAGGCGTACCACAGTGTGTCCCTGAGGAACGTCACGTGCCCCGCTTCCTTTTCCAGCGGCCCCAGCACATCCTCGTGCTCAATGATCAACTGGGCCTGACGGTTGGAGTCCTCGGTGAGGCCGGTGGCCATCAGCGCGTAGGCCAGAGCCCTCTGCTCCTCATTCATGTCCCGCAGCATCAGTCCATGCCGGTTCATCGGCGGGTAGTACCAGAAGATCCGCTCGCCGTCGTGATAGCTGTACGTGATGGCGGCCTTCTGCGTGGCGTCCAGGCTGTTGAGCAGGGCCAGCGCCGCGCCGCGCATCTCCGATGCCGCCTGCGGGTGCGTGTGGGGATGGTCGTGGTCATGGGTGTGGGCAGTTGTCATATGGAAGGGTCCTCCGTAGAGCGTCGCGGCCGGCTTTACCCCGGCCGAATGGCCAGAGTGTATGCGTCACCGATTTGGGGTGTCAAACCGGATGGAACGCCCCCGCGCACCGAGTACAATTGAGGAAGTGAGCAACCATTATGACGACTAAACCCCCGCGTGTATTCCGACCTGGCGATACCGCCCGGCGAAACTCTGGCGTAAGAGCTCGAAGTTCGCGGAATGACCCACGAGGCACTGGCGGCCAGAATGGGCTGCTCCCCTCAAGTGATAGATGAGATTGTCCGAGCGGAGAGAGCCATCACGCCCGAGATAGCAAGCGCACTAGGCAAGGCGCTGGGCGGATCATCGCAGTTCTGGACCAATCTTGAAGAGCATTACCGGATGACGCTGGAGCATATCCGCGCGAAGGCTGCGGCGGAGCAGGAAACCCAGTAGCCGTCTGCTGGTGATGCCCTGCATTTCACTCGCCAGATTAGGCGTCGTCCCTGCTGACATCGGGTTGTTGCTCCCGCCGTTCCTTCCCAACGTCCGCCCCGTGTTTTTCCTGACGCATCCCTGATTTTAGCCGCTCCACTTCCCGCCGGATAATGTCCAGCGCGAACTCGCAGACGACAGCGGCGTCTGCTCCGGCGACGCGGCGCAGGCGTTCGTTGAGGTCGTCGGGGATGTTTATTTCAGCGACTCTACGGACTTATGCAATGCATCACTGTTGATGATCGCCATCATGTAGTTGGCTTCATGCACGTCCTTGCAAGTCACCCAAAACAGTACATTCTCCACTAAATCGTCGTCGTATTTCAGGACAGCCGCCGTGGGTTGGCCGGAACTGGTATAGACCAATCTGACTGGCTTGCTTTCGTGATTGCTCTGCCACCGCAATTGCGCCGACAACTTGCCCATGTAGGCCAGCTGGCCTAGCAGGTTGAGCCTGTTAGCCAGTGCTCTGTTGCGCTCCCAAAGGTCATTAACCGTCCGCCAGCGTTCCCGCATCCAACGTTCCAGCCCGCCCAGGCGAATGCCGCCCGGCCCGTCGGTCTGTATCGGCAACATCGTGTCGCCCTGCTTCAACGGCAACAGGGCCTGCAGCGGTTCCAGGGTTACGTAAGGGGCGACGGTCTCCCCCAGATGGACATCGAAAAGGTGCTGTCGCTCGACGGTCTGCCCGGTGATGGCGGTAAGGTTCAGGTCCTTCCACGGGGCTTTGTCCAACGAACCACGGCGCGGGTTGACGGTGACGGTCTGCGCCACCTGTACGATGGCTGGGTTCTCCGTTTCGTTGACGAAGAACAGACAGCGCGGAAAGATTGTTGCTCCATTTCGCGCGTAGTCAGCATAGGGTGAACCGCTACCCGATACTCGAGGTATCCCTCTGGGCACGCGTAGCACGTTGGCCGAGCCCGGCGTGCCCAGCCATTGTTCCACTGCGCCGGCCAGGGGAGTTCCGCCGGCGTTCTCCCCCGTCCGTTCCGCGAAGACCACGCAGGACACCATCGGGAAGAAGTTGTTGGGTTCCAGCTGTTCCAGGTCCCACGGGGTCTTGTACCCGAAATCGACGGCCAGCGTGCGGTCCACCCGTTTGCTGAGGCTGCCGCCGGGCGTCAATCCGCGTTGCTGCCATTGCCCGCTGCGCCATCCGGCGTAATGCCCGGCCTGCAGCGCGCTGTGGGGCAGCACGAAGCCGATGACGCCGCCGTCCTTCAAATACAGGTCCACGCTGCGGGCGAAGAACAGGCCGGCCACGTCCTGTTGCGTGGTGTAGTGCCGGCCCGCCCAGATGCCGTATAGATTCCGGCCCTGGCGCAGCAATTCGTCCCGCAGGATGTCCGCCGTCTGGTTGTAGTTGATCCACGGCGGGTTGCCAATCACCACGTCCACCTTGGCGCGGGACAGGGCCACCGGCCGCACCATGTTGCGGGTGTAATAGGCCCAGATGTGGTCGCGTCCTCCTTCGTGGAGGCTCTTTAAGGTCTTGATGGTCTCCCCGATCACCTGCCGCTCGGCCGGGTTGTTGACGTGGTTGTCGTCCAGGGCGAGCATGGGGTCCTCGCCGGCCTCGATGTACGCGGATATGTCCCCCATCAGGGCGTCGAAGTTCTCGGCGCGTTCCACCAGGCTGACCGGAAATACCAGCTCCGTGTTCTCGTTATCGTGGGTCTGGATGGCAATCTGACTCTCGGCGAACAGGTCGCCGGTGCGAAAGCGCAGCTGCAATGCGTCGCCCAGGTACACCGGTATGGACAGGGATGCGTCGAAACCTCTGTCATGGGCCGCGCTGATGGCCGGTCGCGCGGCCAGGGTCCACGCCGCCCGGGCCAGATGCACCGCCACCGGATGCACATCGATGCCGGTCACCGCATTCCGCAGCCGGTTGAGCGCCTCTATGGGTTCCCATTTGGCGGCTTGGGCGGCGGCGATGAAGTGAGCCACCGCTTCCACGATGAAGGTCCCGGAGCCGCAGGCCGGGTCCAGGACGCGCTGTTGCAGCGGGTCGTCCACCAGTTCCTGCACCATGACCCGGGCCAGCCAGGCCGGCGTGTAGTATTCGCCCAACTGCCGGCGCTCGTCGGGCGGGATGACTGCCTCGTACAGGACGGCGGCGGTGTCGGACGGCGCTTCCGTCCAGTTGAACCGGGCCACCCGGCGGGCCAGCGTGCGCAGCAGGGGATTGCCGCCAACCTCGACGGGCCACGCGAAGAAGTCCGATTCCAGCACCCCTTGGAGGCCCGTGGCGCGGTGCAGTTCACGACCCTGCAGCAGGTCGGCGGGGTCGTTCTCCGCCAGACCGCGAATGTCGATGCCGAAGGAGGCCTGCACCACCATGCCGATGACGGCGCCCAGGTAGGTGTGGCGGACGAACAGGTCGTCCATCTCCTCATCGCTGACCCCGACGGCAGCCAGTCGCGCCTGCGCCTCCTCGCTCATTCCCTCCGTGGTGTAGGCGATTTCACCCAGGGCGGTGCGCAGCAGGTCGTACCACAGCCGCCGCTTCACCCGTATGGTCTCCAGTTCGGCGTTCTCCGCGTAGAGGGCTTTCAGGGCGGCGATGTCGCGTTGGTAAGCGGGGCTGTCGGGACCGAAGTGCAGCGCAATCTCCTGCCGGTTGGGGGTGACGTCTTCCAGCGACACCAGGGCGTAATCCCGCAGCCATTCGTACAACGGCAGCCACCCGTTCGGCTCGTCCAGGGTGAAGGCGTAGGGCCGTGTTAAACGCACCTCGCCGGCTCCGGGCCAGCGCAGCAACCAGCGCCGGCCGTCGGTGAGGATGCCCATGCGAATCCGGCCCTGCGCCGCCGACTGTTCCAGGTAGTCGTCCAGCTGCCGCACGTTATCGGGGTCAGGTTCTCCGCTCGCGGCGGTGCCGACCCGTCGTTTGAACTCGATAAAGGTGTCAAGGGCGGTCAGGTCAACCGCGCGCCGGCTGCCGTCCGAGGGCGGGTTTTCCTCCGCCATCTGTTCGGCCTGGGCCAGGCCGGTGCGGATCAGGAAATCGCGAACGGCGGAGGTGATGTTGGCCTCCGGCTCGTTGCGCTCGTGCCGGTCCAGGATGGCGGCGGCGGCGCGGGCAAACCGCGGATCGTTGACGTCCAGGTGAGCAGTCATGGTCCGGATTCTAGCAGCGGGAAGGTATGGGCGTCAGGGACGCTCTTTCATGGGTACTCGGTTTGGCCAAAGAGGGAATTTTGCACGGATAAACGGGATGGACATGATCGAATTGATGAGATGCTCTACGCCCATACAGAGCGCATGTAGATAGAGGGAGTGAAAATATGGGGTCAAATGGGATGCTCAACAAGATGACGGCCCATCTTATCAAGGCTTGTGCAAAGTCCCTTCTCCCGCTCATGGTGAGCTTGTCGAACCACGACTCCGGCAACGGCGGCATCCTTTGGCAGGCTCAGGATGAGCAGAAACCAAAGAATCTCATCACTTTGTACCGGCCCAGCTCTCTTATCCAACGTTGGACCATCCCATTCATCCCGTGTATCCATGCAAATTTCCCCCGGCCCCGGCAAAGCGGGTACGCGTGAGGGGGGCGCTTTACCTTGACATCCCTCTACCCCTGTAACAGAATAACGCCATCCTCACCCAGCACAGGAACGAGAGTATGACAACAGTTCAGAGTGGTTCCCGCACTACCGTAAATGTCAACGGTACTGCCGTCGAAATGTATTCCGGCGGCAACGGCCCGCCGCTGGTTTTCTTCCACGGCGCTGGTGGTTCCAACGGATGGCAACCCTACCACGAGGACCTGGCCCAGGAGTACACCGTCTTTGTGCCCAGCCAGCCCGGCTTCAACGGAACCGAGGCCCCCAATTGGGTTAAGACCATCGGCGACGTCGCTCACTTCAACCACATGTTCGTCGACGCCCTGGGCCTCGAGGACATTGTACTGATGGGTTCCTCCATGGGTGGCTGGGTCTCCGCCGAAATGGCCGCCATGGACGACCATAACATTGACGCCCTGGTCCTGGTCGACGCGGCCGGCATCAAACCGCGCGAGGGCGAGATCGCGGAAATCTTCATGGTATCCGCGGATACCCGCCTCCAGCAGCGATTCCACGACCCGGGCCAGGTGGAGAACTACGAAAACTACGCCCGCGAACTGTCCCCCGAAGAACAGTTGGTTGTCCACTCCAACGCGATCACGGCCTCGCAGCTCTGCTGGAAGCCTTACCTGCACAACCCCAGCCTCCCCTACACGCTGTCCCGCGTCAGCACGCCCACCCTCATTGTCTGGGGCAACCAGGATGCCATCATCCCCGTGGAGTGCGGGCACCTGTTCCAGCAGGCGATCCAGGGCAGCCAGCTGCGGATCATCGACAACTGCGGGCACTCTCCGGCCGTGGAAAAGCGCGGGGAATTCGTCGCCGCCGTTACCGGATTCCTGAACAGCCTGTAAACCGACCCTCGGAACCCTGCCGCAGCTGGGCCACCAGCGCACCACCGCGAAGGAGCAATCATCATGGCGCATGAACTCGAAGTTTTCTGGTTCTCAGAACAGCCCTACGGGCACGTGACCGAGGAAGACCTGGAGCCTTGGGAATCGGGCCGGATGCACTTCCCCAACACCTACTTCGACCCTGAAAAGGCCCATGTCCTTTACTCCAACTACCACGACCAGTACCAGCTGGCCGACGAGGTTGGGTTTGATGGCATCATGTCCAACGAGCATCACAGCTCCTACTGGTGCATGAAGCCTTCGGTCAACGTTGACGCCGCCGTCATCACCCAGCGCACCAAGAAAGCCAAGATCGCCATGCTGGGCAACGTCATCGCCGTCAACGACCCGGTGAAGATGGCCGAAGAGATCGCCATGCTTGACTGCATCAGCGGCGGGCGCATCATCTCCGGCTTCGTGCGCGGCACCGCCGTGGAAACCCTCCACGCTGGCTACCCGCCCACCGAGAACCGCCCGCGCTTCGAGGAGGCCCACGACCTCATCGTGAAGTGCTGGACGCAGCCCGGGCCCTTCCGCTGGGAGGGTGAGTACTGGCCCCACCGCATGGTCAACCCCTGGGTGGTGCCAATCCAGAAGCCGCACCCGCCGGTGTGGTTCCCCGGCACCGGCAGCCCCGAGTCCGTGATCTGGGCCGCCAAGCACCGCTACCCGTACATGAACCTGGGCTCCCTGCTGGACTTGACCAAGCAGCTCAAGGGCATCTACCACGAGACCGCCGCCGCGGAGGGCTACGAGGCTGGCCCCGAGCACTTCGGCTACCTGATCCGCTGCCTCGTCGCCGACACGGACGAGAAAGCCCAGGAGATTGGCCGCACCTTCCTGTGGACCGAGAACCACCGCAACCGCGGGCCGATGGAATTCAACGACCCGCCCGGCTACCAGTCCCGCGAGGCGCTGCGCATCAAGATGTCCCGCCCCCTGATCGGCACGGGCACCATGGGTCGCCGCATGACCTACGAGGACCTGCAGGACGCCTACAACATCATCGTCGGCAGCCCCGAGACCGTAACCGAGAAGCTGCGCCACATCCGCAAGGACCTCGAGCCCGGCTACATCCTCATCTACGGCAACGAGGGCCACATGCCCCACGAGGACGTGATGCGCTCCGTGGAGCTCCTCGGCACCAAGGTGATACCGGCGCTGAAGGAAGGCTAATCCTCCGGTTCACGATGAATAATCCGCGCCCCGGCAGGACCATGCAGCCGGGGCGTTTTCATGCCAATGGAGGCGGGACCTCGCTGGCTTATGCTGACGCTCCGGCGCGGAGGTAGGCATCCAGTTCGGCCAATAACTCGGCGCGCCTTTGGGGTTCCAGGAACGACGCGTGGAACGAGTTCTGTGCGATGCGGGCCAGGGTGGCGTCGTCGACGGCCAGGTGGTCCTGCATGGCCTGGTAGTTATCGTTGACATACCCGCCGAAATAGGCCGGGTCATCGGAGTTGAGGGTCACCGAAAGGCCTGCTTCCAGCATCGCGAGCAACGGATGCTGGTCAAGCGCACCAACCACGCCCAGCATGTGGTTGGAGAGAGGACATACGGTCAGGGGCATACCCAGTTCGGCCAGTCGGGCGGTCAGCGCCGGATCTTCCAGCGCCCGGTTGCCGTGGTCGATGCGCTGAACTCCCAGCAGGTCCACCGCCTCCTCGACGTAATCGGACGGGCCCTCCTCGCCGGCATGGGCCACGCACCTGAACCCGGCAGCGCGGGCCGCCGCGAACACCCGGGCGAACTTGCCCGGCGGATTGCCCGCTTCCCCGGAGTCGAGCCCAACGCCGTAAATTGCGCGTTGGAACGGCATTGCCTGCTCCAGCGTGGCGAATGCGTCCATCTCGTCGAGGTGCCGCAGGAAGCACATTATCAATCGGGAAGTGATGCCGTGCGTCTGCTGGGCGTACTTCAGCCCGCGCACGATGCCGCGGCACACGGTCGCGAAGGGAATGCCCCGGGCGGTGTGCGCCTGTGGGTCGAAGAAGATTTCGGCGTGACGCACGTTCTGAACAGCCACGCGGTCGAAGTAGGCGCAGGTGAGGTCCCGGAAGTCCTTCTCGGTTTGCAGGGCGCTCACACCCTGGTAATAGATATCCAGGAAGTCCTGCAGGTTTGAGAACCGGTAGGCTGCACGGGTCTCATCCACCGTGGAAAACGGTAATGAGATCCCATTGCGACGAGCGATGGCCAGCATCAACTCGGGTTCAAACGTGCCTTCAATATGGACGTGGAGTTCAGCCTTGGGCAGGTTGCGGATGAATTGAGACACCGTCATCTGGTATTGGTACCCTTGTGCGTATGGAGTCCTCGGTCGGTAGGTATCTGACGTAACCACTTTCTATCAAGCTGCCATCATTCTCACGCGTACCCATTTTGTCATCGCGAGTAGCGAAGCGACGTGGCGGTCTCGTTCCCGCAGTAGCGCTCCGTGCCCCAACGAGATTGCCGCGCTCCGCTCGCAATGACGGTTCCGGTGAAACTGGGTACGCGTGAGGTCATCATGATCTGGCCTCGGTCAGGATCCGACCAACCAGCCGCCGGATTGAGCCGCGATTCTGATCGATGTCCTGGAGTTTCATCCAAGCGTTGTAAAAATTGGCGTGGCAAGCCTCGGTAACTTTGGAATAGGCGAAGATGTTGCGGTCTCCCCGTTCCTCTGCCAATCGTTTGGCCGTCTAATGCGGGTGTGCGTACTTGTTGTGCCGCCAGACGGGCGTGCTCCCGCCAGTGGGTTTCGTTTTCCTGGGACGTCTGAGTTTATTGTCTCATGCGTTCCAAGTTGGTCACAATCATAGGGGCGAATGATCATTCGCCCCTGAATTCCCGCCGTATGTGCAGCTGCCCTACTTCCCGTTCCGGTGCTGCGACCCGTCCGGATAGAGGTCGTCCCAAAGGGCGTCGCGCCAGTCCACGCCCACCGGCAGGATGGCCTGCGACGGACGCAGCATGTAGTAGTTGTCTCCCACGCCGGGCGGGGCGCCGCCCTCGGCCACCGTCCGCGCCGCCTTCAGAAGCTCACGCCGCGCGTAGATGATGGCCATGTCGGTGCGGCTCAGGTTTTCCCGCGACCGGTCCACGACGTGGCCCATGCTCTCCTGCACCGCCACGTCCTGGGCGTTGACGCCGTCGATGCCGCTGAAGGTCTCCGTCTTCTGCACTGACCGGTCGATCATCCAGTTGTTGTCCCGGTTGACCCGGGTGCGGAAGCTGTCCAGCATGTGCTCGGGCCCGCGCCCGTAGCCGCGGTCCATGTCGATGCGCTCCTGCTCCTCGATGGGATCGTCGTAGGACAGGTCCCAGTTCCAGACCATCACGCTGTTGTCGTCCATGGGGACCCACATGTGTCCGGAGGCCAGGAAGCCGACTGGCCCCGACTGGCCGCGGTAGCCGCGCTGGCTGGCGCGGATCTGGTGGAAGGGCATGACGAAGTGGTACGCCCGCACGTGGTTGCCCTCGTCGCCCAGCGACCGGATGCCGGCGTAGCGATACCCGTAGTCGGTGATGTCCACCTCCAGTTCCGGCGGCTTGCCCTGCACGTGGGGCGAGTCGACGCGCAGGCCGGCGTGGGGAGTGTCAACACGAATGGTGCGGTGCAGGATCGTCGCGTGAGCCGAGTCAATCCCGCCTTCCAGAGCCTGAAGCCAGTTGCACTCCTGGATGTTCTTGGTGACGTGGCGGTGGGTTTCCGGCACCGCGGCCCACTCGAACTTCGGCGGCGGCGGCATGTGCTCTTTCGGACCCATGTAGGCCCAGATGACGCCGCCCAGCTCGACGGTCGGGTAGGATGTGGTGGTCATCTTGGACGGAAAATCGCTGTCCGCCGGCTCGTTCATCATGTCGACGCACTGGCCGTTCACGTCGAATTTCCAGCCGTGGTACACGCAGCGCAGGCCACAGTCTTCGTTGCGACCCAGCCACAGCGACACCAGGCGGTGCGGGCAAAACTCGTCAAGCAGGCCGATGCGCCCGTCGGTGTCGCGGAAGGCCACCAGCTCCTCTCCCAGCAACTTGACCCGAACCGGCTCCCCGTCCGGCTCCGCCAGTTCCCAGGACAGCAGGGCGGGCATCCAGTAGCGGCGCATGAGATCGCCCATGGGGGTGCCGGGCCCGACTTGCGTGAGCGTCACATTTTCAGCTTGCGAAATCATAGGGCATACCTCCTCTGCGTGGTGTCAGAGTAGCAGCAAACGGGCCGATTTGCTATGCTCTGCAGCCTGAAAGCGCCCCCAGCCGGGGGTGTTTCCATCACGCGGATAGCGGGGAAATCAGCCATGACCATCGTCGATACGCACGTCCACATCGGCCGCGACCACTACGAGCCCGTGGAGATGCTGCTGGCCCAGATGGAGTTGAACGGCGTGGCCAAGACCGTGCTGGTGCAGTCCACCGCCACCCTGGACAACTCCTACGTGCTGGAATGCCGCCAGCGCTTCCCGGGGCGGCTGGCCGTGGTCTGCCGCGTCGATGTGGATGACCCGGCGGCGCCCGACACCCTGGAAGGGCTGAGGGATGCCGGCGCGGAGACCCTGCGCATCCGCAACTTCCACCGTTCGCCAGGAAACGACCCGCTGGCGATCTGGCGCGCCGCCGCCCGGTTGGGTGTGTCCGTCAGCGTCGGCGGTCCGGCGGAAGGCTTTGCATCGCCCGAGTTCGCCAGCCTCGTGGAAGAGTTGCCCAATCTCACCGTTATTATCGAGCACCTGGCCGGCATGGGGATCCACGCCATCGGGGCGCCGGAGATGCCGCCCGATGACGTGTTCCGGCAGTCGTTGACCCTGGCCCGCTTCCCGAATACGGTGATGAAGATCCACGGTATGGGCGAGATCAGCGATCCGCCTTTCCCCTACCGGAACACCCCGCCCTACGTGCGCATGGCCTACGACACATTTGGTCCGGATCGGATGATATGGGGTTCAGACTGGCCCCGCGTGACCAACCGAGAGGGTTACCGCAACTCCCTGCGTCACACTTGGGAACAGATGGAGGACTGGTGCCCCAAAGCCGACCTGGAAAAGATATTCGGAGGGACGGCCCTCTCGTTGTGGTCGTTTACGTAGTTGCGTTGGCTCACGCCTTCCCGGTTTCACTCGAACGGTCACTGGGACGAACGGTCATTGCGAGCGAAGCGCGGCAATCTCGTGATGCTAGCCGGGGTCTCCTTTCAGCAACGAGATCGCCATGTCGCTACGCTCCTCGCGATGACAAACTGGGTATGCGTGGGGTGGCGTTCAGTATTCGCCAATCCCGCGCGTCATTGTGATTGTCAAACCCAAAGGCGTTGACTTATTATTGGGACGAATTGTGCGCCGAGGAATGGCGAAATAGACATCCCAGGAGGAAATATTTGATGGCCAAGACAGTTAAGTACATCGCAGGAATTGCGTTGCTGGTAACCACGGTGGCACTGCTGGCGTGCGGCGGCGAAGAGACCCCTGCCCCCGCCCCCATCACCGACCCCACTGCTCCCGCCGCCGCCACGGCCATGCCAGAGTCGCCCACCGAGGAGGCCGTTCCCACGCCCACCGAAGCCATGCATATGCAAGCCGGAAGCCGTCTCCAGACCGTGATGGATCGCGGTAATGTAATCTGCGCCAGCCGCAACGACGTTCCCGGCTACGGATTCATTGACGCCTCCGGCGCCAACGTCGGCTTCGATATTGACCTCTGCCGCGCCCTTGCGGCCGCTGTCCTGAACGATCCTTCCGCCATCGAGATTCGGCTGATCACCGCCGCCGAGCGCGGGCCCACCATCCAGTCCGGTGAAGTCGACATGCTGGTCCGCACCGTTACCTGGACCACCTCCCGTGACGCGCAGTGGGGCAACTACGCCCAGACCATGTTCTACGACGGCCAGGGCTTCATGGTGAACCGGAGCCTCGGCGTCGACAGCGCCCTCGATTTGCAGGGCGCCTCCGTCTGCGTGACCCAGGGCACCACCACCGAGCTCAACCTGGCTGACTTCTCCAACCAGAACGGCCTCAACATCGAAGCCCTGACCTTCGAAGACACGGCCGCCGTGGTGGCAGCCTATGAGAGCGGGCAGTGCGACGCCTTCACCAATGACCGTTCGCAGTTGGCCGCGCTGGGCACCTCCCTGGCCGACCGCGACGCCCACCTCATCCTGCCGGAGACCATTTCCGAAGAGCCCCTGGGCCCGGTGGTCCCCCACGGCGATGACCAGTGGTTCGACATCGTGAAGACCGTCATGTCCATCCTGATCTACGCCGAAGCCTACGACGTAAGCTCGTCCAACATGCCGTCCGCCGCCACCGGCGAAACCAAGAAGGACCGCCTGCTGGGCTTTGAAGGCTCCTGGGGCCAGGAGAGCCTGGGCCTCGACCAGATGGCTGCGCAGAACGTGATCCGCGCCGTCGGCAACTACGGCGAGATTTACGAGCGGAACCTGGGTCCCAGCGGCATCAACCTGCCCCGTGAAAACGGGCGCAACGCCCTGTGGTCCGACGCTTCCTGCAGCGACTGCCCCAAGGGCGGGCAGATCTACGCGGCTCCCTTGCGCTAACCACACTTGCCCGCGTGACCGACGCAATTCACGGGGTGGCCGGCTTCAGTCGGTCACCCCGTTATCTTGCCTGTAGACTAGGCCGGGCGTTTCCCGGCGTTTTGCGCTAAAATCGGCCCCACCTGAAAATCTGACACGACACACCGCCAGAGTCCGCGGAATGGCTGCGATACTCCAAAACCTTACCTACCAGGGCATCCCGATCTGGCGCCACGACCAGGTCATCCAGTGGACCGCACAGGTTGTGTCCGGTTTCCTGGTGGTGTTTCTGGTTGCCTGGTTCTTCTTCAACATCGTCGGCGCCGTCGACGAGCGGGAGATACCCTACGGGTTCAGCTTCCTGGAGCGCGCCTACCAGACCCCGATCGGGCAGCACTTTCTCCCCTACGAGACGTCGGACACGTTCCTGTACGCCTTCGGGGTAGCCGCGGTCAATACCATCGTGGTCTCCATTGTCGGCGTCATCCTGGCCACTCTACTCGGGATATTCGTCGGCGTATGCCGGTTGTCGGGCAACTGGCTGGTGGCCAAGGTGGCGCTGTTCTATGTGGAGTTCTTCCGCAACGTTCCCCTGCTCATCCAGCTCTACTTCTGGTTCTACATCGTGCTGGCGCTGCCTCCGGTTCGCGAGGGCTACGCCATCGCCAATCGGGTGTATATCAACAACGCCGGCGTTTCCATGCCTTTCCCGTTCCCTGATGGAGCGGCCGCAGCGCTTTTCTGGATCGCTCTTGCGGCGGCCGGAATAATCGCCGGAGCCGTCGTCCAACGCAGCCTGGCCCAGCGTGAGATCACCACCGGCCAGCCGTCCTATCCCCTGATCGGCGGGTTCGCCACCGCAATTGTCGTCGGAGCCGTGGCGTGGGTGGTCATCAGCCTGGTCGCCGGCGCTCCCCTGGTCGTGTCTCAGCCGGGGCCCCAGGGCGCCTTCGGGCGAATAGCGGGCGGCTTCACCGTCTCCGGGGGCCTGATGGCCCTGTTGATGGGACTGATAATGTACACCTCGTCATTCATCGCCGAAATCGTGCGCGCTGGCATCCAGTCGGTGGGCCGGGGGCAGATAGAAGCATCGCGCGCCCTGGGCCTCTCTCCCATGGATACCCTGCGCCAAGTCACCTTTCCCCAGGCGCTGCGGGTTATCGTCCCGCCGCTGATCAGCCAGTTCCTCAACCTCACCAAGAACAGCAGCCTGGCCGGCGCCATCGGTTTCGCCGATCTCACCAACGTGGCCAAGACGATGACGCAGACGGCGCCCGCTATCAGCATTTTCATTCTCATCATGGCGGCGTATCTCGCCATGAGCCTGACCTACTCGCTGATCGGCAACCTGTACAACCGCCGTATCCGTATCGCGTGAGTCTGACCGGTGTCCACCATTACCGAACCCACCACGACCCAACTGCCGCCGCCGCGGTCCGAGACCGGTCTGGTCGGGTGGCTTCGCGCCAACCTGTTCAGCTCTGGGTTCAACACCGTTCTCACGGTGGTCGTGGGCGCGTTGGCGGGTTGGGCTCTGTGGTTCGGCTTGCTGTGGTTGTTCGTCGACTCCGACTTCACCGTAATCAAAACCCTGGGTGGGCTCCTGCTCATCGGCCAATACAACAGTGAGCAGGCGTGCGGCGAGGCGCGAAACTGTTTCTGGCGGCCTCAGGTTGCCCTGCTCCTGGTCACGCTGATGCTGGGAATGTCTTGGGCAGTTGCCGGCGGCGGCCTCACCAAGCGCATTGCCATCCTGGTCACCGTGGTTGTCGCGCTATTTGCGTTCCTGCCCTATAGCCTGGAGCGCATGGGATGGGACGTGCGGTTGCTCCTGGTGGCCAACGTGCCGGCGCTGCTGCTGGGCTGGGCGCTGGCACGCTACACGGCGTTGGGCACCTGGCGCTGGGTTGCGATCCTTGCCGTTGTCGCTTTCCTGTTGACGCTGGTGCTCCTCCGGGGCCTTCCGGGAGTTCCCGGGCTGCAGCCGGTCTCCCTACTGTACTGGGGCGGGCTGATGTTGAACCTCCTGCTGGCGGTGGCCGGCATCGTCGTCAGCTTCCCCATCGGAATCGCGCTGGCCCTGGGGCGCCGCAGTCGGCTTCCCGTGGTCAAGCTGCTGTGCGTTGTGTTCATCGAGGTCTTTCGCGGCGTTCCCCTGATCACGCTGCTGTTCATGTCGCAGGTTCTGGTGCCCCTGGCATTCCCCGAGAACTTCCCGCTCGACTCCCTGCTGCGCGCCGCCATCATTATCACCCTGTTCAGCGCGGCCTACACGGCGGAAAACATTCGGGGAGGTCTGCAGGCGCTGCACCCCGGCCAGGCCGAGGCCGCCCGTGCCCTGGGCTTGCCCGGCTGGCAGACCACCCTGCTGATCTCGTTGCCTCAGGCCATCCGCAATGTCATTCCGGCCATCGTGGGCCAGTTCATCGCGTTGTTCAAGGACACCAGCCTCGTGTACATCATCGGGATGCTGGACATCGTAGAACTCAGCCGCAAGTTCGCCACCTCACACGTCGAAAACGGTATGCTCCCGTACCTGGACGACGTGCATGAGGTGTTCATCTTCCTGGCCGTGGTGTTCTGGATTTTCTGCTTCGGCATGTCCTACGTCAGCGGCCGCATTGAGCGACACCTGGGAGTGGGCGAGAGGTAACGCCCCAGGCGTCGATTGACCACGTTCTGCTAGAATGACGCGGAAAATAACCAATGGGCGTGCCGATTGAGACCTCACGCATACCCAGTTTGTCATCGCGAGGAGCGCAGCGACGTGGCGATCCCGTCGCCGAAAGAGACGCCGTTACCCCGGCGAGATTGCCACGCTTCGCTCGTAATGACAGTTCGAGCGCAACTGAGTACGCTTGAGCGGGATGCCTCTCAGGCTAAATTGGCCGAGCGCAACCGGGATCTTGAGGAACTGCCCTCTCTAATCACCGATTTACAGGAGCCGATGGCCGCCCAAACGCGGAGCGCGGCCCGCCGGTACCGCCGACTCCGCAGTAACGGCCAATAATACCCGCCGCATCGGAGGCCACCATGACTAACAACGGACCTATGGATGCCGTAGAAGACATCATCGTGTGTCGCGACGTGCACAAGTGGTACGGCAACTTCCACGCCCTGCGTGGCGTCACCACCACCGTCCAAAAGGGTGAGGTGGTGGTGATCATCGGCCCCTCCGGTTCCGGCAAGTCCACCTTCATCCGGACCATCAACCGCCTGGAACAGCACCAGCGCGGTGACATCGTCGTCGATGGCATCGAGTTGACCAACGACATCCGCAACATCGACGCCATTCGCCGCGACGTGGGCATGGTGTTTCAGTCCTTCAACCTGTTCCCCCACCTGACGGTCCAGCGCAACATCACCCTGGCGCCGACCAAGGTCCGCAAGATGCCTTCCCACGAGGCGGATGCCGTAGCCATGGAGCTCCTGGAGCGGGTTGGCATCCCCGAGCAGGCCGACAAATATCCCGCCCAACTGTCCGGCGGGCAGCAGCAGCGCGTCGCCATTGCTCGCGCCCTGGCCATGCAGCCCAACATCATGCTCTTCGACGAGCCCACCTCGGCTCTCGACCCTGAGATGATCAAGGAAGTCCTCGAAGTCATGCGCGAATTGGCCGAGTCGCAGATGACGATCCTGGCCGTTTCCCATGAGCTTGGCTTCGCTCGCGAAGTGGCCGATCGCATCGTGATGTTCGACGAAGGCCAGATTGTGGAGGACCTGCCGCCGGACGAGTTCTTCAACAACCCGCGCCACGAACGCGTGAAGCACTTCCTGTCGCAGATCCTTTAGCTTGTTTGTCGTTGCGCAGATTCTTTAGTTCGGGTGTCATTGCGAGCGCAGCGCGGCAATCTCGTCGAGAAAGATGGCTTCCACAATGGGACTGGCGAGGAAATTCGGGCGTTGGATCTGGGCCGGCGGCAGCGCCGAATCTCATTGGGCGCGCCAGCGGCGGCTACCCTTCTGGGAACATCCGTGGTTCACGCGCATTTACCGCATCGCGTTCGTCACTGGTTGGGTTGCGGTTTTTGCGTTCTTCCTGATCTGGAACCTGGTGTGGGCAACTCCCTGACGCCATGCTCACGCGTACCCAGTTTCACTGGAACGGCCATTGCGAGCGGAGCGTGGCAATCTCACGATGGCAACGGGGTCTCTTCCGGCAACGAGATCACCACGTGGTTCGACAAGCTCACCATGAGCGGGTGCGCTCCTTGCGATGACAAACTGGCTACGTGTCAGGATGCCATGAGCCGGCGCTCAGGTCCCGTACTGGCGGCAATGGCCGACGCGCACGTGGCGATCAGTTTGCCCAGCCGACGCCGCGCGCGATAAAATCGCTGAAGTCTCAACCAGCCCCTCGTTAACAGGAGCGTAGCCATGCTTGACCGACAGATGCAGATAGGGGTCGTTTTCCCCCAGACGGAAATCGGTTCCGACCCCATCGCCGTGCGCGATTACGTGCAGGCGGCCGAGGAATTGGGCTACGCCCACATCATCGCCTACGACCACGTGCTGGGGGCGGACACTGCGTACCACCAGCCGTGGACGGGCAGCTACACCAAGGACAGCATGTTCCACGAGATCTTCGTGGCTTTCGGCTACATGGCGGCCCTGACCACCAACGTGGAGCTGGTCTCGGCCATCGTCATCCTTGGCCAGCGCCAGACCGCGCTGGTAGCCAAGCAGGCTGCCGAAGTGGACGTGCTGAGCGGAGGGCGGTTGCGCCTGGGCGTTGGCATCGGCTGGAACCCCGTCGAGTACGAAGCGCTCGGCGAGGACTTCACCACCCGCGGCCGTCGCGCCGAGGAGCAGATGGAACTGCTGCGCCGGCTCTGGACGGAAGAGGTCGTCGATTTTCACGGCCGCTACCACAACGTAACCAACGCGGGCATCAATCCGTTGCCGGTGCAGCGGCCCATCCCATTGTGGATGGGCGCCGGCAGCCGTGCCCGCGGGCCGATCCCCACCGACCGCCTGCTCAGCCGGGTGGGGCGTTGCGCCGACGGCTGGTTCCCGCAGTTCCAGTCCGATGATCCCCAGGCTGCAACCGCCATCGCCAAGGTTCGCGAGGCTGCGGTC
Organism: SAR202 cluster bacterium bin87; assembly: GCA_002238825.1. GTDB lineage: Bacteria > Chloroflexota > Dehalococcoidia > Lucifugimonadales > UBA3495 > Bin87. Next base: position 169,118 of record MPNC01000006.1, read on the forward strand.
GCCGCCGGACGCGACCCTGACGCCATCGGCATGGAGCCGCGGGTCAATTACTCCGATGGTGATCCTGAGTTCTGGCAGGCCAGGGCCGAGGAGTGGCGTGGCATGGGCGCATCGCACTTTTCCGTGAACACCATGTCCGCCAACCTGACCGGCGCCGCTGCCCATATCAACGCCATGCGTGAGTTCAAAGAAGTAATCAGCGGCTAATCACCAGCGCTCACCCAAATCCGTCATTCCCGCCCCCTTTACGTCATTCCGGCGAAAGCCGGAAATCCAGAACGTTGTTGCTTTGGAGGCTTGACAGATGGTTACGACCACGCCGAAAGAGCCGACCGTCGAGGCTCCCGACGCCCCCCATTACGAACCCGACATGCCCATGGCCTTCGGCAGCGAACTGCGCCTGAACCTGAAAGCCCTGGGAGTGGACGGAACTGCGGCCGACTTCGGGGGGCGCCTGTGCCAGCTGTCTCGGGACAACGAACCCTACGGCTTTCAATTTTCCGCCCAGGGAGAACTTATCGTAATGGCCCCGTCAGGCCCTTTGAGCAACCGCGACGAGACCGTAATCAATGCTGACCTGGAAATGTATAATCGGCAGCATCCCGGAATGTGCTTTTCCCAAACTGTCGCGTTCCGGCTTCCCAGCAACGCGCAGTACATGCCCGACGCTGCCTGGATTACCCAGGAACGGTTCGACAACCTCACTGAATTTGAGCTGCGCAACACCATTAACGGCGCGCCCGACTTCGTGGTGGAGGTCCGCTCCCGCAGCGACCGTCTCCCGCCCCAGCTGGCAAAAATGGCGGAGTGGATGGAAGGCGGCGCTCGCCTGGGCTGGATGCTGGATGCTGTTGACCGCCGCGTCTATATCTTCCGCTCCGGGCGCGAGATGGAAATACTGGAGAACCCGGCAGTGTTGGATGGGGAGGACGTTCTGCCGGGTTTCGCGTTTGAGGTGGGGCGACTGATGTTCGGGCACGAATAACCCTCGCCCTAACCCACAATTCCAACGAAAGAACAGCCCGCCCCGTGCTTGACACGGGGCCGGAATCCACAAGGAGACAAAATATGGGAAGGCTCGACGGTAAGGTTGCTCTCATCAGCGGCGGAGCGCGTGGTCAGGGTGCGGTGGAGGCCAGGATGTTCGCCTCCGAGGGCGCGTGCGTGGTCTTCGGTGACATCCTCGACGATGAGGGCCGTCGCGTGGAGGCCGAAATCAGAGAACTGGGAGGCCATGCCACCTATGTTCACCTGGACGTAACCAGCGAATCCGACTGGCAGTCCGCGGTCGATGCCGCTGTCGCCGAGTATGGCAAGCTCAACGTGCTGGTGAACAACGCGGGAATCGTGCTGGGGCGCAGTATCGAGGAGATGACCGTGGAGGAGTGGGACCGCCTCTTCGACGTCAACGCCAAAGGCGTTTTCCTGGGCACCAAGACGTCCCTGCCCGCCCTGCGAGCAGCTGGCGGCGGCAGCATCGTGAACATATCGTCGACTGCCGGCCTGGTGGGCAACGATTACAACCTGGCCGGCTACAGCAGCACCAAAGGAGCGGTGCGGCTTTTTACCAAGTCCACCGCCATCCAGCACGCCGGTGAGGGGATTCGTTGCAACTCGGTGCATCCCGGGCCGATTGACACCCCCATGCTGCAGGAGTCCCGCGCCAACCGGGGCAGTGGGCTCAGCGACGAGGAACAGCGCCAGCGCGTGCCGCTGGGCCGCATCGGGCGCCCCGAGGATATCGCCTATGCCGTGGTTTACCTGGCGTCGGACGAGGCGTCGTTTGTCACGGGAAGCGAGGTCGTCGTGGACGGCGGGCGCACCGCGATGTAAAACATAAAGGCGCCCCGAGGGACGCCTGAACAATTGAACATCGGTCTAAATGGTCGGGGCGGCCAGATTCGAACTGGCGACCCCCTGCACCCCATGCAGGTGCGCTACCGGGCTGCGCTACGCCCCGCCCCGACAATTTCAGGGTAACACTCGCAAGTACAATTGGCAAACTCGCTGGCATCGCCAGTGATTATTCGGAGTATTACCTGCTAGGATTACTGATATCGCGTTAACATTATGAACGGCGATTGTTACAGCATCCTCGGCGTCCCGGCGGCGGCCACGACGGAAGAAATCCGCGCCGCCTATCGCCGGCTGGCCCGCCAGTATCATCCCGACCTCAACACCGGGCCGGAAGCCGAGACGCGCATGAAGGAGATCAATCAGGCGTACGCCACCCTGTCCGATCCCGAGCGCCGTCGCCATTACGATATCTACGGCGTAAGCGAGCCGCCTTCCGCCGAGCCGAACCGCCGCGGTCAGCGCAGTTCCGCTCGCCCCAGCGCGACTCGCCCCTCGCGTCCCCGCACCTATTCTGCGTCTTCTCCCCAGCGTGGTGAGGACATTGAAGCCGCCGTTTTGATAACGCGCCGGGAGGCCAGCCGGGGAATGCGCAAGGTGTTCCCGGTCAAGCGCACCGAGACCTGCCAGCGCTGTCGTGGCACGGGGTTCGAGCCGGAGGAGACCCTGGAGGCCAGTCAGTGCTGGCGTTGCAGTGGAGAGCAGAGGTTGCGGCGGGAGTTGTGGCTCAACGCCACCATACCAGCCGGTGTGGCCGACGGTCGCCGCCTTCGCCTGCGCGGTCAGGGAAACGCCGGTCTGGACGGCGGAGCCAGCGGGCACATCTACATCACGGTCCGCGTGGCCGAGCATGCCAGGTTACGGCAGACGCTTTCCTTCGTACTGGGTCACCTTTTCCGCTAGCCCCGCGGCTTGGCGCGGCCGTCAATCGCGCGGTGGATCAGTTCCATCCCTGGAATCACGGGTGGCCTCGTCGAACGACTTCCCATCAGCGATGGCCACCTTGACCGTTTTCGCTACTTGCTCTCGTTGCCAGTTCCATTCCTGGAATCGGGAGCAGGCTCGTCGAACGGCTTACCCTCGGCTATGGCTTCCTCCCGTCGCCTGTTCCACTCCCGCCAGGCAGCGTTAGCTTCTTCCCTCCCTACTGCCTGTCCTTCTTCGCGACCTTGCTCACGTCCTTCTTGTCGTGTCTTCTGTCGAAACATTGCGGCGAAAACCATGGCAACTCCTTCTACCAGGATCGGGCTGACCGCGATCCAAAAACCCGCAGCGGACACGGAAGCGCGCATGATTGCCTCAGGCGCGTCGCGCCAGGATGCTGTTTCGGTGGCAATCCCGTGAACGTAAACATGGAATACAGTGGTGGCGATGAAAAAGATGCTGAACGTCCAGAAGTGAGGCCTGATGCGTCGCACCGGCACTGTGAAGATCGACGCTCGTTCCGCATCGTCATCATATCGAATTGTATCGTTCACATCCTAAATCCTGTGAGCGTTGTTCATCAAGGTCTGGTTTGATCGATGACGGTCAGGTCAACTCCCGGGCGCGGTACTGCAGCGCCTCCGCGAGATGGGCCGGTCCTATTCGTTCGGCTCCGGCAAGATCGGCAACCGTGCGCGCCACCTTGACCACGCGGTGCAGCGCCCGGGCCGAAAGATCAAGCTGTTGCGACGCCCGCTGCAACAACGCCTGCGCGTCATCCTGCAGTTGACAATGCTCCCAGATCATCGATCCGGACATTTCGGCGTTCGACTGCCCATGGGTTTCCGATCCTTCAGCGAACCGAGCCTCCTGGATGGCCCGCGCCGCGATCACGCGTTTCCGCACTGCGGTTGAACTCTCACCCTCAGCCCGACCCAGGAGGTTGTCATATTCAACCGGTGGCACCTCCACGAAGATGTCAATCCGTTCCAGCAGCGGCCCGCTGATGCGCCGCTGATACCGGGCCCGTGCCGACGGACTGCATACGCAATCCTTCCGTGGGTGCGATGCGTAGCCGCACGGACACGGGTTCATGGCTCCCGCCAGCATGAAGCTCGCCGGATAGGTCACCGTGCCGCTCACTCGCGTGATGGTCACCGTTTTGTCTTCCAGCGGCTGTCGCAACGATTCCAGTGCGGCGTGCCCGAATTCCGGCAGTTCGTCCAGGAAAAGCACTCCCCGATGGCTGAGCGTGATCTCTCCGGGGCGCAACATGCGGCCGCCGCCCACCAGACCCGCGTTCGATATTGTGTAGTGTGGGGCGCGGAACGGTCGCTGGGCGATCAGCGGGCTGTCCGGCGGCAGGTTGCCGCTCACGCTGTAGATCTTGGTGACGTCCAGCGCTTCTTGAGCGGTCAGATAGGGCAGGATGCCAGGCAGCGCCCGGGCCAGCAAAGTCTTGCCGGATCCTGGAGGTCCGCTCAGCAGGATGTTGTGGAAACCTGCGGCGGCTACTTCCAGGGCCCTCTTGGCGTGGTCCTGCCCCCGGATGTGGCACAGATCGGTGTTGTCGGGTTGCTCGCGGTTCCCGTTGAGGTGGACGCCGTTCTGCGGGTATGGGTCGATTGCCGTATCGCCCTGCAGATGGGAAAGCAGCTGCGCCAGCGTATCGACGGGGTATACCCGCACTCCGTCCACCAGGGCGGCTTCGGCTGCGTCCACCGCCGGCACGTAGACCGAGCTGATGCCCTGGTCGCGCGCCACCGAAACCATCGGCAGGATGCCGGCCGTGTGGCGCAGCCCTCCGTCCAGCGACAGCTCGCCAAGAAATATCGCCGACTCATTGATGGGCGGCGCCTGTCCGGTGCTGAAAAGTATTCCCACCGCGATCGGCAGGTCGTAGGCCGGCCCGGCCTTCTTCAGATCGGCCGGCGCCAGGTTCACCGTTATGCGTCGCATGGGAAACTCGCAGCCGCTGTTGCGCAGCGCCGCCCGTACCCGTTCCTTGGCCTCCTGCACCGCGGTGTCCGGGAGGCCCACGATGTGGAACGCCGGCAGTCCCGGCGAAATGTCCGTCTCCGCTTGAATGATCTGGCCGTCCAGGCCGATGACGGCGCACGTCTGAGCAGTTGCCAACATACCGAGTCCTCCGTGGTTGATGTGGTCGCCGCCTCCGATGGCGGTTCACCAGCACACTACCATTGAAGAACACACGTTCGCTATGGCTGGCTGTCATCAAAATTCTCGGCCATTCCTGCCTTTGCTATCGCTGCATCCCTAATCTATACTTGCGCCAATGGACCTGCAGTTTGAAATTGGCGATCCACAGCGACCGAGAGGCCACGCGCTGCTGTATTTTCGCGTGGACACCGAGCCGGATAACGTATACGGCACCTATATCATCACCCTGCCCATCAGCGCCGATCTGACCAAATACGTCCCTCCGTTCCTGGCCGCGCATCTGGGAAGTGCCGGCTCCGGCCCGCTGGCCAACTTTTCGGCCTTCGCCATGCCGCCGATGTCAGAGTTGGTGGAGGGTGGATACGAGCAGTTGGTCCGTCTGGCCAACCTCCGGAACGATGACCTGGTCTATGGCGGCAGCATGTTTTCCTACGACCTGGCACGCATGATGGAATCGGTGGCCCAGGCCGTCCAGGAATACGCGGACACCTGGTTCCGGACCAGCGGCGAGGAAAGCATCTCCACGGCGCCTGCCGGGGACGCCGCCATACCCCTGGGCGCGTCCGCCCCGCTCCCGGGAGCCGGGGGTGGTGGTGATGGCGACAACCTGGGCGTCAACGAGGTGCTTTGGAGCTTCATGAGCGAGGGCGACCGCCTGGCCGAGATGGGTCGTCTGCTGGGACGCCTGCGCTTCGCCCAGGAAGGCAACGATGCCGCCGCCATTGCCGATATCATCTCGGAAATGACGGCCCTGGGCCGGCACCTGCCCGATGAGTTCGGCATCGGTACGCTGGTCGACGCCGCCAGCGACACCACCCCCAACGGCGTGCAGTTGGCCCAGTTGTACCTCGACCGCTGCTACCGGCTTTCGTCGGGGGACACGGAGCAGGTGCGCCGTATCGACGAGGCCATCAAGAATCTGCAACGGCGAGGATAAGACACCCTCGCCGTTTGCGTTGTGCTCGGGTTGTGCTCGGTGGCTGTTGGGCCGCCACGGTGCCCGGCGTTTTCCGGGTTACGCCCTCGGATGACTCCGCTCGTATTCAGCGCGGACGTGGGAGTCGGTCAGGTGCGTGTACACCTGCGTCGTGGAGATGCTGGAGTGCCCCAGCAGTTCCTGTACGTGACGCAGGGATGCCCCGTTCTGCAGCAGATGGGTGGCGAAGCTGTGCCGTAGCGTGTGCGGCGTGATTTTCGGGTCTACACCGGCGGCCTTTGCAGCCGTTTTCAGGATGTTCCACACCCATTGCCGGGTGAGCCGCTCCCCACGCTGATTCAGGTACAGGGCCGTCTCGCCCTTCTTGTCGCTCAGCAGCTCGACCCGGGCACCGCCGATGTACTCCCGCAGGTTCGTCAGGGCGTCGGGGTACAGGTAGACGATCCGTTCCTTGGATCCCTTCCCCCAGGTGCGGATGAACCCCTCTTCAAAATCGATGTCCTGCACATTCAGGGCCACCAGTTCGCTCACGCGCAACCCTGTGGCGTACAGCAACTCCAGGATACTGGCGTCGCGACGCCCTTCCGGGGTTCCCGTGTCCGCCGCTGTGGCCAGCAGACGCTTCACGTCGTCTTCGGAGATGTACTTGGGAACCGTCCGTCCCACCCGGGGCGAGCCCAGGTTCTCCGTGGGGTCTTCGGTTATCAGCCCGTTTGCGCTGAGGTATCCGAAGAATGAACGGACTGCGGCCACCTTCCGGGCGGTGGTGGTGTCCCGGTACTTGCGGTTGTCCCTAAGCTCGCTGATGTAAGCGTTGAGGAGGTTGATGTCCACCAGGCTCCAAACTTCCTGGTCCTCAGAGTTGAGGCTGTCCGCGACGAACACGCGGAACTGGTTCAGGTCGTTGCTGTAGGCGTCCAGTGTGTTCTGGGAAAAACCCCGCTCGACGACCAGGTGTTGCAGGAACGAATTTACCGTTTGCTTCATGATCTCCGCCAGTGGGCTGGTGTACCCGCTCCGCCTTGCTTGCCCTTGCCCGGATGGTGTGGCGGGCGTCTTGCGTTATTTTTGTACATCCAAACCGCAGACGTCATTCTGCGAACGATGCGGGATTCGGCGATTTCCGGCTACACGAGGCTGAAAACTCCCACTGACGCGAAAGTGACGATCGCCGCGTGGATAATCAGGCTTGCGGCGATGGACGCCAACAGCCGGCCCCGGCGCATCCCGGCCACCTCCAGGGTCAGCGTGGTAACATACACCCCGGCCCACGGCGTGACGACCAGAACGCCCCATACGCCCCAACGGTCCAGCGCCCGCAACAGCCGCTGGCTGCGCCGCCTGAGCATCCACCGGATTGTCGAACGAACCGGGTCGGGACGCATGCGCAGCATCATCCTTAACACACCCGTCCCTCGCTCTGCCCTGCGAAACAGCCCCGAAATCACCAGCGCCGGCAGCATGTTGAACACTACGGACACTACGGCAACCAGCGGTGGCTCCAGTCCCAGTCCCACGCCCAACGGGATGGAGACCAGTTCCTCGCCGATGGGCGATGCGGCGGTCAGCGCCACCGCTACGTATTTGGCCCACAAATTGGCGGCCTCCCGAACTCGCTGTCCAGATGACCACTGAAGTATTCCTCGCGGCTGACCGCTACAACAACAGACTTGAACATGATCCCGTCAATTGTACTTGCCGTCGCCCTGCAGGCCGGCGGGGATTCCCCCGACCTGTCTTTCCTGGCGTACCTGGACGTGTGGATCATCGGCGGGCTGGTGATGCTGGCGGTGGTGGTAGTCGTGGGCAAATGGCTGTACGGGAAATTCCGCCGCCGGCCCGATGATGACATGTACTATGACGAGCGGTACGACGGCTACGAGTGCTGACGCAATACCTCTCCAAAGTCGTTGCCAATGGGGACAGTATTTTGCATGGATAAACATGATGGACTGGATACAGCCGGATCCGGATTGGAGCAGGAATGGCTTTGAGGGGCAGGTGAGAGTGTCAGTTCAGACTAGCTGGTCATGGGCCGATTCAATCCCATTCATCCATGTTTATCCATGCAAATTATTCTTACCGGCCCAAAGCGGATGCGCTTGCGTGACGGGCAGCGTTTGACAGGGTTCAGCGGATTTTATACCCTCGCCAATCAACGTCGGCATAGGAGTACGTGCAGATGGTCACCCGAGGATTTTTCGGACGCCGCCGCGAGACGCCTCCCCGTCCCATCCCGCCCGGTCAATACCTGGAACGGGGATTCCCGGTGCTGACCGCGGGACCCACTCAGCGTGTGCCGCTCGACCAGTGGAGCTTCGTCCTGGTCGGGGCGGACGGCGAACCCCTGGGCGAATGGAACTGGGAACAGTTTCGTTCGTTGCCGGAAACGGAGATATTCACCGACATCCACTGCGTCACCAAGTGGAGCAAGCTGGATACCACCTGGAAGGGCGTCACCATCGACGATCTCCTCGTCGCCGCCGGCGTCGCTGAGCCGCCGCCGTACCTGATGGCCTTTTCCTACGGGGGCTACACCACCAACCTGCCCACGTGGGACGTGATCGAGGGTCGCGGGATGGTGGCTTATGAGTTCGATGGGCAGCCCATCGCCGCGGAACACGGGGGGCCGGCTCGCCTGGTCGTGCCGCACCTGTACTTCTGGAAGTCCGCCAAGTGGCTGCGAGGCATCCGGTTCATGCCGCAGGACCAGCCCGGTTTCTGGGAGCAGTACGGCTACCACATGTACGGCGACCCGTGGAAGGAACAGCGGTACTGGGGCGACTAATCCTTCTCCGTCGTTCCTGCGAAAGAACAGCCTGCCCCGCACTCGATGCGGGGCGGGAACCCGGAAAGGCCCAATCCGCAGCATCTCGATTATCCTGTGCATCGATGTAGAGAAACCACGTCCTGGCAACTCGCCACCGTGGAGCGGGTAGCCGTCGAGACCTACCGCGCCAAGACCTTTACCCTGCGGCTCGCTGAGCCGCGCCCTTTTCGCGCCGGCCAGCACTACGACGTTCGGCTCACCGCGCCTGACGGTTACCAGGCCCAGCGGTCCTACTCGGTGGCCTCGGCTCCCGATGATTTCCAGCGCATCGACCTGACGGTGGAGCACATCCCCGATGGCGAAGTCTCTCCGTACTTCCACGAGGTGGTGGAGCCGGGCGATGTCCTGGAAGTCCGTGGACCCATCGGCGGCCCCTTCACCTGGACGCCCGAAATGGCCGGCCCCCTCCTGCTGCTCGCTGGCGGGTCCGGCATCGTCCCTCTGAAATCCATTCTGATGCATCGGGAACTGGCCGCTCCGGAAACCCCGGCGCTGCTGGTTTACTCAGCGCGCGGCCCGGAGGACATCATCTACCGGAAGTTCCTCGATAACGTCGGCCGGCGTAGCCCCGGCGTGGCCGTCCGATGCGCGCTGACCCGACGCCAACCGCCCGGCTGGATTGGATACGACCGACGGGTCGACGCGGCAATGGTCCGAGAGTGCCTGGACGAGCTTATGGGCATGAATGGCAGTGACGCGGTTCCTCTGTCCTATGCCTGTGGGCCCACCGGTTTCGTGGAGGCCGCGGCTGACGCCCTGTTGTCCGTCGGCATCGCCGAGTCCGCCATCCGCACCGAGCGATTCGGGCCGACTCAGTAGCCTCACGCGCACCCATTTTTCGCTCGAACTGTCATCGCGAGCGAAGCAGGGCAATCTCGTTGCGGGAGGAGTCCACGCTCAGCCAGCGAGATCGCCACGCCGCTGCGGTTCTCGCGATGACAAAAACTGGGTACGCGTGAGCTCAGTAACCGGTGGCAAGGCCGGCCAGCCAGTTGGCTACCGGTAGCAGCGTGAACCACAGTATCCCCGGTCGCAGCACGAAATCCGACGCCACCAATGCCACCAGCAACAGCGGCGCGTACCGCTGGAATCGCTGGTGGGCTTCCGCCACCGATTCGGGGAGCAGCGCGGCCAGCGCCCGGTAACCGGCCAGCGGCGCCAGGGGCAGCACCTGAAACACGGCTTGCATCAGGTTGTAGATGATCAACAGCCCGACCACGTCGGATATGCCGGAGCGCAGGCCGCCGGTCATTACCAGGTTCAGGCTGTCCGGCGACGGGTAGGTCCAGCCCAGCAGACCCGCCTTCACCGGCGACGCCAGCAGGAACGCCACCGTAACGTTGCCCAGCGGGCCGGCGGCCGACACCACGACCGACGGCCATCGTCCCTGGCGTCCCGGGGGGCCCGGCAACTGGCGACCCCATCCGAAGCCCGACACCGTAGCCAGGATCACTCCGGCTATATCCAGATGACGCAGCGGATTGCCGAAGAGGCGTCCCTGCGCTCGCGGGGCGGGATCTCCCAACGCGGTGGCCACCAGCGCCTGGAACCAGCCGTTGACCCAGATGGCCACGGCGCCGGAGAAAAGGCAGAGCACCGCCAGACGGACGAAAGCCCCGATGTCATCGGGCAGCAGGTTCGCGGACGAAATCAGCATGAGCGGCGGCTATTTTACGCCATAGCCGCCGCAACGCCCGCAGTCTGGCCTGCGAGTTATGGGATCATTCAACCTGGATCAGCCCGGCTCGACCCACTGCCAGAAGGATACGCCCCCCGTGTATTGCGCCGGCAGCAGTTCCCACAGGATGTCCAACAGCGGGCGAACGTCCTCCAGGGCATATCGGGCGCGTTCCACGTTCATATAGACTTCGTAGAAATTGCCATGCAAACCCTCCGCGGCGCGAAGGCCCCGGTCAATCGTCAGGGACTGTTCGGGCAGCTCTGCCATCAAGCCTGTGATCGAGTCCCGGATGGCCTCGTGATCATAGTGCTCCCAGCTGCGAAGGGTTGCTACGGCCTTGGTCAACTGCGCGACCGTGCCCCAGCCCTTTTCACCGGCCTGGCAGTAGTCGCCCTCCGCCAAGTGCGCCGGCCACTTGGACCAGTAATCGCGGGCCTGCTCCAAGTGCTTGGCAATGCGGGCATCGCGCCGGGCCGGGGTTTCCGGGCGTCGTATCCGCGGTGGCATGGTTGGCTCTCCTACTGCAATACGGCCGCGAGGTCGGGATGCAGGGCGCTCTCCTGCTTCTGGATGCCGACGTAGTGCAGCCGGGTCAGGTACTGGCGCACGTAGTAAGTGCGCAGGTTGTTGACCGCAGTCATGCCCTCGGTCATGCCCGCAACCGAGCCTCCGGCGATGATGGCCATGGCCTCCCACAGCACCGGGTCCTTCATCTCGCCGGCCATGTCCTTCTCGATGGAGCCCAGGATCCGGCGCAGTGACACGCCGAAGTCGACGCCTTTCACCGCCACCGTCAGCTTGAGCATGGCCATTCCGTAGGCCATGTGCCGGGCCTTGTCCTGCAGGCTCAGGCCGAACAGTCTGCGATCAACGGCGTTGGTCGCGTAGTGCATCCCGAACCGGTACAGCAGCATCGTCATTGTGCCGCGCGCGAGGTACAGCGACACGGCGACCTCCGGCCAACCGGCCCGGGTTTCCAACATGCGCCGGCTCATCATGCCCGGCGATTCCAGGCCCAACGCGCCTCCGTTGCACAGGGCGCGGTGCCGCATCGCCTCGAAATGGCGCGCCGCGTCGAACTCCTGGGTGGCCAGGAACATCTTGGGCTCGATGTAGGCGTAGTTCATCCGATGTAGCCACAGGCCGATGGTGTCGATCTCGGCGGTGGCGTGCTGCCCCAGTTCGGTGCACAGCTGGCACCAGGCCAGTTCCAGGGTCTCCGGCTGGTCCGGAATATCGGACCACGGAATGTCCTGCATGGCGTTCCAGCGGCGCTGGATCGCTTCCTCGTACAGCCACGCTGCGTTGTCCGACCACAACTCGTCCTTGCGGTTCACCGAGTAGTTGTCCAGACGGGGTATCCCCGGTGTGGCAAAGGACCCGCGGGGCATCCGTGTCATTTCGCGGCTTTCCTCCGGGATCTCGCCGTACAGGCCTACGTTGATCCCATCAATGGTCAGCCCGTGGGGCGTCAGCGGCGCCCGGGTCCCCCACTGGCGGGTGTCCTTCATCCAGGGGAACCGCTCGGTCGGGGGTGGAGGAGCCTCAGGCTCGGCAGTCGACTCAACGGGCTCGTCTGCCGGAGTCTCCGAGTCTGCGCTGTCTGCTACGTTCTGCTGGACGCGCTCCGCTGCGGAGGAGCGGTAGTTCCCGGTGGGGTTGCTGTCATCGACGGGCCCTGCCGGGTCGCTGCCGTTCTGCGGATCATTCTGTGTGGTCATGATGCTTCCCCCCAATGGAAGACGGCCCGCCGACCTCAGGACGACGGGCCGTCGGCATTTCCGTGCCGATTGTCGAGCGGGTTACGCAGCTGCCTGGTAGACCTCCAGCAGCGCCGGGTTGACGCGCCCGTTCTCGATGCGGTCGTCGAAGCCGCAGGACTTGAGCCGCTGGAAGTATTCCTTCACCTGACGCTGGCGGATGGCCGCGAGGATCTTCTGGCCCTCTTCGGCCTTGTCCGCGCCGCCACCCAGCAGGATGGCCAGCGACTCGGCGGTCAGGTTGGCGCTCCGGGCTGCCGGGTTCTCGCCGCCGTTGCCGGTGGCCTGCCGGTCCTCGGCCTCGTCCAGGTAGGCGTGGATCTCTTCGCGCCGCTCCGGCGTGCACTCGTTCATGTACCGGGCGTGCAGCACGCCGAAGGCCACGTGACGCGCCTCGTCCTGCGCGGCTCGCCGGTAGATGGCCTTCTCAGCGTCGTTGTACGCCATCAGCTCGCCGAGGCGGAACAGCGTCAGCACGTTGCCCTCGCCCACGATGTGCAGACGGCTGGACATTTCAGTGAACTCGCGGGCGTTGTCGGTGCTGCCGCCGGTGACGTCGCTCACCGAGTCGATCATCCGCATCAGACCGCCACCGTTGGCCAGCGCGCGCTTGCGGAACACTTCCATGTGGCGCGACTCGTCCATCACCTGCGTGAGCAGGAACATTCGCACCTCGTGGTAGTCCGGCGACATCTGCGAAATGAACCGGCCCGGCACGTCAGCCGCGACGAACTCTACCTGCGCGAAGAAGGTGGCCAGCTGGCACTGGGCGGCCTCGATGTCATCGGGCAGCGGGCGCAGGGTATCCCACGGAATGTCGGTGGCAGATGACCACTGGCGCGAGACGGCTTCCTGGTACAGCTTGGTCAGATTGAAACCCCAGACTTCCTTCTTGTCGCGGAAGGTGTATGCGGAGAACTGCGGCACGCCCTCACGGGGAATGGCCCCGCGTGTCCGCTGGGTCTGGTTGGGCGACTCGTCCAGCAGGTCGGGGGTGTATTGAGCCAGGGTGGGGTCGTGCGCCAACTCTTCCTCGGCGCCGGGGACCTGGTCCTTGATTTGCTGGAGCCACGACAGGCTGAAGCCGTTCTGCAGCGCCTGTTCCATCTCGACAGTGGTGCGGTCTTGCAAAGTAGCCATAGGTAGTCCTTCTTCGCCGAGGGCGACGGAATTATGCTGGCAATGTACCCGATGGCGCGGGGAAGCGTCAAGCGGGGTGGCTGAGCGCGCGACGCCTTACGCCTGTTGCATCGAACCCGGTCTCCTGCTATTCTCTTTGTTAGATCATGCATTCTAATACGGGGCTGACATGGCAGTAGGTAACGCGAATCAGTTCGGAGGAACTTGGACTCAGGATAAGCTGCAGCTCCTGCGAGGATATCTCGAACGGTATACCACCGCTTTGAAACGGCAGCATTTCAATCTAGTGTATGTCGACGCTTTTGCGGGCACAGGTTACGTCGATATCGGATCTCAGGCCGATTCGCAAGAAGTCCCGCTTTTGGTTGCAGAGGTGGACGTTGATACTGCGGGAATGCTGAAAGGATCTACGCGATTGGCACTCGAGGTTGATGACCGTCCGTTCGACCAGTTTGTGTTTGTGGAACAGAACCCAGCGTACGCCGCCGAGCTTCAATTCCTACAATCGGAATTCCCCGACCGGGATATACAGGTCCAAACTGCGGACGCAAACGTATTTTTGCCTGCATGGTGCGATAGGCAAAACAGTAACCTCGGTGTACCTTGGAGCCGCCAACGTGCAGTCATTTTTCTGGACCCGTTTGCTACAGAGGTTGACTGGAACACTGTTTGGTCGATAGCCGAAACCAAATCGGTTGATCTATGGATTTTGTTCCCTCTTTCCGCTCTGACCAGAATAATGCCCACGGAGCGACAGCCTGACGAAGAATGGGCTGCTGTCTTGGACAGGGTTTTTGGAGGTCCAGAATGGCGCGATGCTCTCTATAGCACGCAAGTCCAGCCTACTCTGTTCGGCGAAGATCAGATACTGACGGTACGTAGTGATCAGCAAGCGATTGTGGACGCCTATCTTGCCAAGCTCAGGACTGTTTTCGAAGCGGTAGCGCCCACGCCTCGGTGGTTTTTGAACTCTCGGAAATCGCCGCAGTTTGCTCTTATGTTCGCAGCTTCAAACCCTGCCGGCGCTCCTATCGCGGTGAGGATTGCAGATCACCTGTTGAGAAACTGGTAACTCATGGCCGCTTCCAAAATCGAATGGACCGACGCGACCTGGAACCCGGTCACTGGCTGCAACAAGATCAGCCCGGGTTGCAAGCATTGCTACGCCGAGCGCCTTTCGAAGCGGCTCAAGGCCACCGGTATGGACAAGTACCGGAACGGCTTCGACGTGACCCTGCACCCGGACACGCTGGATATCCCGCTACGTTGGCGTAAGCCCCGTTCCATCTTCGTCAACTCCATGAGCGACCTCTTTCACGTCGACGTTCCTGACGATTTCATCGCTCAGGTTTTCGATGTCATGGTCCGCGCTGACTGGCACCGCTACCAGGTTCTCACCAAGCGCCCGGAACGTGCGGCCAGTTTGAACCCGCAACTACCGTGGCCGGACCAGGTCTGGATGGGCGCCAGCGTGGAATCGCAGGACTACGCCCACCGGATTGACCTCCTCCGCGACACCGACGCGGCCATCAAATTCCTCTCGCTTGAACCATTGCTTGGCCCATTGCCCAACCTGAATCTCTCGGGCATCGATTGGGTGATCGTGGGCGGCGAATCTGGCCCGGGCGCACGTCCCATGGAGGGTGATTGGGCTCGTGACATTCGCGACCAGTGCCAGGCCGCCGGCGTGCCTTTCCACTTCAAACAATGGGGCGGCGTTTTCAAGAAACGCCACGGCCGCATACTGGACGGCAGGACCTGGGACGAAACGCCTGCGGACACCTTGGTAGGGTCATAGCAAACGCCCCTCACCTCATGGTGAGGGGCGACCATCTTCTAAAGCTGGCTCCGGCAGCCCAGTCCCGGAGTAGCCTCGTGAGAACGCTTTACTCCGGTGGGTCGACTCGGCCGGGAGATTCTCCGGCCTGCGCTCGGTCCCACGCGGTACGCAATTCTGATTGCCGGCTCCCCGCCCAATCGATTACAGCTCTCAAACGACGCGATGGCAAGTTACCGTGTATCACCTGGAGGTTATCGATGTTGATTTGGGCTTCCGCTTCGCCATATATGGCATGGAGGTGCGGCGGGCCATGCTCTCTGAAATACAAGCGGATTGTGATGCCGTCGAAACGGCAGACTTCAGGCATCCTGCTATGCCAAACGCTCAGCCGGCGCAGTCGCTCCGTCGGCATTGCTGGTTAATTCCAAATGGAGAGAATCGGCGCACAGCTCAACCTCATCATCCCAGGCAATGGCCCGGTGGGGCGCTATGTGAACCTTCTCAAAGTAGCCCGGCTCGTCCCAAATCTTGAAAACGCCACTGCCGGCCACGTCGGAAAGGTCAATTTCCCCACTCACTCCGTCGTCGAATTCCAGCCAGATGCGGTATTTCGCCAGAGCTTGCACGTTGGTTGGACGTATCATCAATGTTCCTCATCTAGTTGCTACGCTTCGATTGTCGATTGGAAAGGCCGAGACGCTCACGCGGGTAACGATTTGGCGTTGGACGCGGCAGGGTTTGTCGCCACGATATCTGGTTTGTAGCGCAATTATACCGCGAGAACGTGCTCGTGGCTGGGGCATATCGGTGCATAGCCCGCCGCCGCATCCTGGATGGAAGACCTGGGACGAAACGCCTGCGGACACCTTGGTAGGGTCATAGCAAACGCCCCTCACCTCATGGTGAGGGGCGCTGTTTTGCTGGGTTAGGTCGCCCTACTTAGTCCGGCGTGGTTCCCACCGCCGGCAGTTCTGCCTCTTCGTCGGCGGCGAGCATGCGGTTCATCGCGCTCAGGTAGGCGTGCGCGCTGGCGACGATGATGTCGGTGTTGGCGCCGCGGCCGGAGAACATGCGGCCGTTGTTTTCGATCCGGATCGACACCGAGCCGACCGAGTCGCGGCCTTCCGACACGGCCTGCACCTGGAAGTCGGAGATCCTGGCGGTGCTGCCAATCACGCGGTCGATGGCCCGGCACACGGCGTCCACCGGACCGTTGCCCGTGGAGGCGTCGGTCTTGGCGTTGCCGTCGGGGCCAATGAGGCGGACCGTCGCTGTGGGAATGTCCTTATCCCCGCTGGTGAAGTGCACCGTCTCCAGGGAGTAGCTGATGGGCTCCGAGGCAGTCCGGTTCTCCTCGTCCATGAGGATTTCCAGGTCACGGTCGGTCACCTCGTTCTTCTTGTCGGCCAGCTCAACGAACCGCTCGTACACGCCGGTGACTTCCTCGCGGTCAAGCGAGTAGCCCAACGCCTCGAGCCTGGCCTGCAGGCCGGCGCGGCCGCTGAGCTTGCCCAGCACCAGCTGGACGTCCGGCGGCAAGCCGACGCGCTCGGGCTGCATGACCTCATAGGTGGAGCGGTCCTTCAGCACGCCGTCCTGGTGGATGCCCGAGGCATGGCGGAAGGCATTCTCGCCGACGATGGCCTTGTTGGCCTGCACGTTCATGCCGGTGATGCGGCTGACCAGCCGGCTGGTGGGGTAGATCTGAGTGGTGTCCACGCTCAGTTCGACGCCGAACAGGTCCTTGCGGGTGTCCAGGGCCATGATGATCTCTTCGAGGGAGGCGTTGCCGGCCCGCTCGCCGATGCCGTTGATGCAGCCCTCAACCTGCCGCGCGCCGACCTCGATGGCGGCCAGGCTGTTGGACACGGCCAGGCCCAGGTCGTTGTGGCAGTGGACGGACAGGGTCACGTTTTCGATGCCCCGCACGTTCTGCTTGATGTTGTTCAGCATGGTCTGGAAGTCCGACGGGATGGCGTAGCCCACCGTGTCGGCGATGTTGATGGTGCTCGCGCCCATCCGGATCACCTCTTCCAGCATCCGGTACAGGTAGTCGGGGTTGGTGCGGGTGGCGTCCATGGGCGAGAACTCGACGTCCTCACAGTAGCCCCGGGCGCGGGACACCATGTCCACGGCCATGGTCATCACGTCTTCCCGGTCCTTCCGCAGCTGGTGCATCTGGTGGATCTCCGAGGAAGACAGGAATACGTGGATGCGAGGCTTTTCGGCGCTCTTGATGGCGCCCCAGGCGGCGTCGACGTCGCCCGGAACCGCGCGGGATAGCGAGCAGATGACGGGGCCATGCACGTCCTCGGCGATGCGCTGGACGGCCTGGAAGTCACCGGGCGAACTGGCGGCGAAGCCGGCCTCGATGATGTCGACCTTCAGGCGGCCGAGCTGGCGCGCGATCTGCAGCTTCTCATCCACCGTCATGCCGATGCCGGCAGACTGTTCGCCGTCGCGGAGCGTGGTATCCAGAAACTTTACTTGTGCAGCCATTGGTTCCTTTCCCTCCATGGGGTTGGCGCCCGTCGTGTCCTCGGTCGAGAGGTGGGCGCGTCAGCGTTGATCGTTACGTCTTGCTAGATGGGGAAAGGCTGGGCAGGCACACGCAGTCCACCACAGCCAGCCCCGCCAGGACCAGTCTGCGATGGTGAACTGCTCTGCACAGTACCTCCATGCCCATGTGTCACCTCCTCGATTTCTCGAAGGTTGCGTTGAACGCACTCACTTTGTCATTGCGAGCGCAGCGTGGCAATCTCGTTGCCATACAGGTCGTCGCCAGAGTGACGGGATTGCCACGTCGCTGCGCTCCTCGCAATGACAACGGTTGGTTGTTACTCGATTTCCCGCGGGTTCATCCACGGCATCATCTCGCGCAGGCCCCGGCCCACCTCGTGGATCCGGCTGGTGCGCGCTTCCTGGCGCAGGCGCAGGAAGTTGTGGCGCCCTTCGTCGCACTCGGACATCCATTCCTGGGCGAAGGACCCGCTCTGGATGTCGTCCAGCACCCGGTGCATGTTCTCGCGGACGTGGTCGTCCACCACCCGCGTGCCACGGGTGAGGTCGCCGTACTCGGCGGTGTCGCTCACCGAGTAGCGCATGTAGTTGAACCCGCCCTGCTGGATCAGGTCAACGATCATCTTGAGCTCGTGCAGGCACTCGAAGTAGGCGATTTCGGGCGGATATCCGCGTTCGACCAGCGTCTCGAAGGCCAGGTTGATCAGGGCGGTAACGCCGCCGCACAGCACGGACTGCTCGCCGAACAGGTCGCTCTCGGTCTCGTCCTTGAAGGTGGTCTCCAGCACTCCGGCGCGGGCGCAGCCGATGCCGGCGGCGTAGGCCAGCCCGATGTTCTTGGCGTTGCCGGTGGCGTCCTGGTGGATCGCCAGCAGGCACGGCACGCCGATGCCCTGCTCCACGAAGTGCTCCCGCATGCGGTGGCCGGGCGCCTTGGGCGCGACCATCATCACGTCCACCGAAGGCGGCGGCACCACGAACTGGTAGTGGATGGTGAAGCCGTGGGCGAACATCAGGGCCTTGCCCGGTCCCAGGTTGGGCTCGATCTCGTCGCGGTACACGTCCTTCTGCACGTGGTCGGGGATGGCCACCATCATCACGTCGGCCTCTTTGGCGACCTCGGCGACGCTGCCAACTTCCAGGCCGGCATCCCGCGCGACTTGGCGGCTGGCGCTGCCCTCGTACAGGCCCACCATCACCTTGACCCCGCTGTCATGCAGGTTCAATGCGTGGGCGTGACCCTGGCTGCCGTAGCCGATCATGCCGACGGTCTTGCCATTCAGGAATCCCATGTCGGCGTCTTTCTCGGTGTAAATGTTCACTGCCATGCTAGTTCATCCTTCGTTTGCGCAATTTCCCGTCATTCCTGCGCAAGCAGGAATCCAGGAAACTTTTTTTGCCTGTTGCACGTTTGGATTCCGGCTCAGGGCCGGAATGACGGATCCGGATTAGACTCCCTCGTAGTGCCCCGGCGCGGAGCCGACTGCCAGCTCCGCCGTGGCTCCGTTTCTTCCCATGATGAGGGCGTCGGCGCCCACGTCGTCGCTGACCCGTCCTCCGGTCTTGCCCCGCACCATGGCCACGCGCCCGGTGCGCATCAGTTCCAGGATGCCAAACGGCCTCAGCAGGTCGTACAGCGCGTCGATCTTTTCCTCTTCGCCAGTGGTCTCAACCACCAGCGACAGGGTGCCCACATCCACCACCTTGGCTCGGAAGAGGTTGATGATCTCCAGGATTTCGCTGCGGTTGGTGGGCGTGGTCCTCACCTTGATCAAGGCCAGTTCCCGCGCCACCACGTCCTCCTCGGAGATGTTGGACACCTTCACCACATCGATCAGCTTCTCCAGGTGGCGGGTGGCCTGCTCCACGGTGTACTGGTCACCGGTGACGACAAAGGTGAGGCGAGACAGGCCCTTCTGCTCGCTGGCGCCGACCGCCAGGCTGGCGATGTTGAACCCGCGCCGGCGGAACAGGCCGGCCACCCGGGTCAGGACACCGGGCCGGTCCTGAACCAGCGCGATGATGGTGTGCTGTTCCCTGCTAAGCGCGTTCAAAACCCACCCCCTCGGCCTCGGGCTCTTCCAGCATCTCGTGCACCGATTCCCCGGCGGGGATCATCGGGTACACGAACTCGTCCTCTTTCACCACGAAGTCCACGACCACCGGACCCGGCGTTTCCATGGCCTCCTGGATTGCCCCGGCCACGTCCTCTTCCTTGGTGACCCGGATACCCCGGATGCCGTAGGCCTCGGCCAGCTTCACGAAGTCGGGGTTGCCGCTGTAGATGGTGGCGAAGAAGTCCTTGTCGTAGAAGAAGTCCTGCCACTGCCGCACCATCCCCAGCGATCCGTTGTTAAGGATGGCGTACTTGACGTCGATATTGTTTTCCACCGCGGTGGCCAGGTCGCACAGGGTCATCTGGAACCCGCCGTCGCCGGCGATTGACCACACGGTCTTCTCCGGCCGGCCCACCTTGGCGCCCAGCGCCGCCGGCACCTCGTACCCCATGGCTCCGCTGCCGCCCGACGTGATCAGCGAGTTCGGCTCCTTGTAGCCGTAGTGCTGCGCGGCCCACATCTGGTGCTGCCCGACGCCGGTGACGATGATGGCTTCACCGTTGGTCTCGTCCGAAATCTGCTTCATCACCTGCTGGGGCAACAGCACGTCCGACTTGCGGATGAACAGTGACGGATGCTCCGCCCGCAGGGTGTCCGTTTCCTTGATCCAGTCAAGGTGCACGTTGGATTCCACCATTGGTATGAGTGCGCGCAGGGTGGCCTTGAGGTCGCCCAGCACCGGGGCGTCGGCCACCACGTTCTTGTTGAACTCGGTGGGGTCGACGTCGACGTGGATGATCTTGGCGCCGGGCGCGAAGTCGCTGAGGCGACCCGTCACCCGGTCGTCGAACCGTGCGCCCAGGCAGATCACCAGGTCGGAACGGTCGATGGCGAGGCTGGCGTAGGCCATGCCGTGCATCCCGGGCATTCCCAGGTTCAGCACATGCTCGGTGGACATTGCGCCGATGCCCAGCAGCGTGGTGATCACCGGGATCTGCGCTTTCTCCGCAAGCTCCTGCAACTCATTCCATGCTCTCGAGATCAGCACGCCGTGTCCGGCCAGGATCACCGGCCGTTCCGCCCGGTTTATCAGGTCGGCGGCGGCGCGCGCCTGCCGCGGATCCGGGGCTCCGGGCGGGAAGTAGCCGGGCAGATCCACCTCGTCCGGCCACTCAAATTCGATCTTGTCGCCGGCCAGCACGTCCTTCGGCACGTCGATGAGGACGGGGCCGGGCCGGCCGGTGCGCGCGATGTAGAAGGCTTCCTTGATGGCCGGCGCGATGTCGCGCACGTCCATCACCAGGTAGTTGTGCTTGGTAACCGGCAGGGTGATGCCGGTGATGTCGGTTTCCTGGAAGGCGTCGCGGCCGATGGCGGCGCGGGGCACCTGCCCGGTGATGCAGACGATGGGCACCGAGTCCATTTGCGCGGCCATCAGCCCGGTTACCAGGTTGGTGGCTCCGGGGCCGGAGGTGGCGGAGCATACCCCCACCTTGCCCGTGGCCCGGGCGTAGCCGTCCGCGGCCATGGCGGCGGCCTGCTCGTGCCGTACCAGGATGTGGCGCAACTTGGGATAGCCGGACAGCGCGCCGTAGAACGGCAGTACAGCGCCGCCGGGCAGTCCGAATATCGTGTCCACGCCTTCGCGCAGCAGGCTTTCGCAAATGATCTCCGCGCCTGTCATTTCCATAGTACGGCCACTCCTGTGATCTCTCCGGTTTCCGGCTCGGCCCGTTTCCAGTTTGGTCAGGGCATAAAAAATCCCGACCCCGAAGGGACGGGTTGTGATTCCCGCGGTACCACCCTTCTTTTTCGCGCTCCGCTCATTGCCCGAGATATCCCTGGCGAGCGCTCAACGCGAAACTCTCTGTACACAGCCGCTATCGGAGCCGACCCGCTCGCCCTACTCACGCTATCGCGCTTCAGCCGAGACGCTCCGGGACGAGTTCAGCAATTCCGGCCCCCGACTTCCACCAACCGTCGGTTCTCTATGCGGCCTTCCCAGCCTACTACTCCCCATCACCGCGATTTAACTGCCGGGTATGCTATCACCCGCCAGAATCCCTGTCAATGAAACCGAGTCCTCGCGTGTGCCCGGTTTCACCGGAACCGTCATCGCGAGGAGCGAAGCGCGGCAATCTCGTTGGGGCAAGGAACGCTACCGAGGGAACGAGATCGCTACTTCGCTTCGCTCCTCGCGATGACAAAACGGGCACGCGTGAGGTCGTCCGCTTGTTACAGGCGTGTTCACACCGCAGTGTCAGGAGTTTTCGCCGCCGAATCAGCGCAGCACAAGTCGCCGCATGTGCTTGAGGCAGGCGTGAAGTACCGCGCGGCACAGTTTTCGATCACCCGGTCATGGCGCTCAATCTTCGAAGTTCATTTTGCGATAACTTCACTATATCTCCACTCTTTTCAGCGGATCTTTCACAGGATATTCACAAGCTCCGGTTAGGCTTGCCTATCCGGCATACGACGTGGGCAAGGGGATAACCCTGGCCGAATAACTGCTGCCTGCGCCGACCCGGCTCGAGCGGCTTCCAAGCCCTCACCCCTCCTCCAGGCGCTTGGGAGCCCGCTCCGCTCGTGCTCCTATAACTGACTGCGGAGAGCGAAGGATATGCATTCGATTGTTGATATTTTGAAACCATTCAGGCGCATGGCTGTGGCCCTGCTCATAGTCCTGGCGTCTGTGGTAGGACTCACGGTTCAGGACCCGCCGGACGCGGCGGCTTACGCCTTGTGGATCGACCTCGAATGTACCGACAGATCAGTGACCGAAGGCGGCAGGTTCCGTCTGCACATTGTCACCGAGCAACCGCCTCATCTCGGGGCGTCAACGATCAAGGTGTATTGGACCACTTATACGGGTACCGCCGACGAGACTGACTACCGGCCACTGCACCACGAAGGGCAGGCGAGCAATCGTTATCAATCCAATTCGGCCCGCATGGGACGTTCCTTCTACACCCAGGACGATCATTTCAGCGAGCCGGACGAATACTTCAACGTGGAAGCGGTCAATGCGTCGTCCGATTCGCGCGCTGCTGGACAGGGCAATTGCAAGATAACCATTCACGATGACGACGGCCCGGGAGCGTCGGAGACCTGGTTCGATACATCGCCGATTGACGGCAAATACCAGCGCGGCGGCCGAATCCGCATCATGCAGCGGTTTACCGAGGAGGTGATAGTCGAGGGTGGGGAGGTCAACCTGGGCCTGCTCATCGGCCAGGGCAGCCACGTCGAGCACAAAAGCGCCAGCTACGTCAGCGGTTCCGGGACCAATACCCTGACCTTTGAGTACACGGTCACCGGCGACGACGTCGACATCGACGGCATCGAGATCCCGGACAGCGACTACGGCGGCGACGGCTCCATCCTCACGGAAGCCGACCGCACGGAAGTCAACAGCGAATACCGGGGCATCCCCACCGATGTCAACCGTTTGGTGTACGGCAGGACCGAAGTGCTTGAGGTCTCCGTCATCTCTTCCCCGGAAGACGGCGACACCTATAGGTTGGGGGAGCACCTGGAAATAGCAGTGCGGTTCCACCGGCCGGTTGAGGTTGACGGCAGGGCGTATATCGTTCTGCGCATCGGCGACGATGAGGAGGCATGGGCCGGCGCCTGGTACGATCGCGGTTCCGGCACCGACACCCTGGTGTTCCGGCATGCGGTTCGGGCCGATGACGTCGACACCGGCGGGTTCCGGGTCGTCAAAGGTTACATCGGTCCGGAAGGCCAGAGATATGGCTTCGGCGGCAGCGGGACCATCACCGACCACGGGGCGGATCACGAGGTGAGCCCCTACTACGACGGATTGATCGACCCCTCCGGTCACAAGGTGGACGGCCGGCCCTACATCAAGAGCATCGCCGTGACCTCCACACCGGCCAACGGGACCCACTACCGGATCAACGACCGGATCATGATTTCCGCAACCTTCGACCGGGCGGTTTCGGTGCAGCCGAAACCCGCGTTCAAGGTCAGCCTGGGCGATCAGGAAGTGCTGGCTCGTTTTTATGACGGCTCTCTCACCGACACGCTGGTCTTCAGCTACAAGGTGGACGAGGGAGATGTGGACAGCAATGGCATATCCATCCCGGCCCAGGAAGGTTTCGGCGACTCCGGCAACATCTGGGAGGCCCGCACCGAGCGACGGGTGAACGAGCACATCCCCGCCCTGGCCGACCAGGCGGGGCAAGCGGTCAAGGGTAGCCTGCCTTCCGTTGTCTCCAGCGCGATCGTCTCCACGCCCATCCACCCTCGCCAATACCATTTTGGCGAGGATATCGAAATCGCCCTGACGTTCGACGAACCCGTGGACGTGCTGGGTACGCCGTCAATACGGATCGAGATGGACCGAAGCGGCCCCCACCGTCGCGATGCGACGTACCGCCGGGGATCCGGCACCGACACCCTTGTCTTCGCCTACACCGTGCAGGGCGGCGACCTGGACCATACCGGCGTTGCTCTGGTCGAACGGGAAAGTGAAGGGTTTGACGGCACCGCGCGGGTTTACCAGGCGGGAACTGAGAATCAGGCGAACGGCAGGATACCCGGATTTTCCGATATGTCGGACCACCGGGTTGACGGTCTTCCCCACATCACGGCCAAAGCGGTGGAATCAACGCCGGCCCGGCGGGGTATCTACCGCGCTGGTGAGTCCCTCCTGGTCTCGTTGACTTATGACCGGCCGATGGAAGTGGTAGGAAGACCGCCCATCTATCTGCGAGTCGGCGACGACACTCCTGGCGCCCGCTATCGGAGTGGGTCGGGGACCAACACCATTGTCTTCGGCTACGATGTACAGGCAGACGACCGGGACTATGACGGATTCAGCCTGCTCGATTTTCGGGGTGGGTTCCCTCTGAATGACTATATGAAACCGGTCGGCGTTGACATACCTTTTGCGCGGCAGTTCAAGGGGTTTGGCAGCCAGGAAGGCCACGCCGTCGCCGGCCGGGTCCACATCACCGAGATTGAGGTGATCTCCGAGCCGGGCGAGGATGGCGTATATGAAATGGGCGACGGTATCGAATTGGCAGTTGCCTTTGACGATGAGGTAACCGTGACCGGCACACCCCAACTGTCGATGAATTTGGACGGCGCCACGCAAATGGCCGCATTCCACGAAGCGCGAAACGCAGCGAGCGGCTCCAGCACGGGCCGCACCGGCGATGTGCTGGTGTTCACGTACACCGTGCAGACCGCCGATGAAGCCACCAACGGCCTGACGGTTGTCCAGGACGCCTTCAGCCTGAACGGCGGGACCATTGTGGACCCGAATGGCAACGAGCCTGATCTGACCCATGCGGCCGGCGCTTTCTCCGACCACCCGGTGGTCGAGGTTGCGCCGGTGGTTGATAGCGTGCGGACCTCGCAGGACGGCTCGCAGGTGATCATCACCTTCAGTGAGAATGTGCAGTTGCGGCCGGACCTGCAGACGCTGAGCAGCTTCGCGGGTGTCGACGTTGGGGTTTACCTGCGGGCGTTGATCGACGTGTTCGTGGACGAACGCCGGGCTCACACCCACGGTGCCGCCATATCCGGGAAGGATCTGACGCTCACCCTGGACACGGCCATCACGCAGGGGCAGGATGTTGAGGTGGCCTACGACGACTTGTTTGCCCGGGATGTGCCGGGAGTCATCGTCGACCACGCCGGGAACCCGCTGGAGCATTTCTCCAATCAAGCGGTTGCCAACGGTTCGACCTTGCCGGCCAACGTCGATGCCAACTGGCCGGTCATCAGCGCGTACAGCCTCACCGTCGCGGAGGGTCAGACCGGGACGTATACGGTGGCGTTGGGCGCCCAGCCGGACCAGGACGTGACGATATCCCTGTCGATTTCACCCTCGACACATCTGAGCGCCGACACGGAGACCCTGACCTTCACGCCAGTCAACTGGTCCACTCCGCAGACGGTGACCCTCACGGCGGGCACGGACGCTGACGATATCAACTTCTGGCAGGAAATTGTTCACACCGCCGACATTGACGGGTTCATTGTAGGTCACCTGAAGGTGCTTACAAAGGAATAACAAACAACAAGACGCCCGTAAAACGCCACCATTTGCCTTATCGTTGACACTGCGCCGGCCTGCTGGTACGGTGTTGCGGCAAACTGTGAGGCGAGGCCGGCGCATGCCGCAAACAGCTATGCTGCCAGCCGCGCAAATCGCAAATTCGAGGGGGAACCTATGCAGAATTCACGCAGATTGCGGCTCTTGCCTGCGGCTTCGCTGCCGTGGCGAGCGATCTTCGCCGCGGGCGCCGTCGCCGCGCTGATGACGGTGGTTGCCGCGTGCGGAGGCGGCGAACCGGCGCCGGCCGCGCCGGCTGCTGCACCGGCCGCCGGCGAGCAACCCACCGCTGCCGCTCAGGCTGCCGCCCCGGCCGCGCCCACGCAGGAAGCGATCACCCTGCAGGTGGTATGCATCAACCGCACCCTTCGCCCCTGTGAATTGATCCGCGATTTCTACGCGCCCAACGTCAGTGAGCGCACCAACGGCGAGGTCACTATCGAAATCTCGTCGTACCCCGAGCTCGGTCTGGCCGGCCCCGACACCATCCGGCTGGTCAACGACCAGACGCTGGAGTTCGCCGAGATCTACTCCGGTTACGTGGGCGGTGACCTTCCTATAATCGACGTGGGCAACCTCTGGGGCCTCTCCCCCAGCAATGACGCCCACCTGGCCCTCACCGACGCCATCGAGGATGACATGATCCGCATCCTGCGGGACTCCACCGGTGGCGAGCCGATCTTCCGGGCCTATTATCCCAACCAGTACGTCTTCAGTCGCGAGCCTCTGCCCGACCTGGCGTCCTACAAGGACAAGAACATCCGCCAGCACAGCACCATCCTGGGTGACCTGCTGGCCGGCCTCGACGCCGAGGGTCAGTTCGTGGCCTTCGCCGACGTCTACACCGCCCTGGAGCGCGGCGTCCTCGACGCGGGCATCACGGGCGGCACCCCCGGCTACGGCCAGCGCTGGTACGAGGTCACCGACTACCTCTACGGGCCGATAGTCGGCTCCATCGGCGTGACCTACGTCACCGTCAACAGCGAAAAATGGAACGCCCTGAGCGCTGAAAATCAAGCCATCCTCAAGGAACTCGGCAAGGACTACGAAGCCGAGAACCTCCGCCTGCTCAAGGCGGACTGGGACCCGGCCGGCATCAGCCTCAACGTCGAAGAGGGAATGGAATACTCCGACTTCCCGGACGACGTGAAGGCGAGGATGCGCGAGACTGCCCTGAACTCGATCATCCCCAACTGGGTGGAGCGCGCCGGCGGCGCCAGCTCCGAGGGCGTCCAGATCTTCAACGAGAAGGTTGGCCCCATCGTCGGCGTGGTCATCAACCCTGATGGCACTGCCAGCGAGACCGAGGCCATGATGATGATGGACGAGACCGATTGCGGCGATGACCGCGGCGTCGGCGAAGTCTGCATCAGCATCGTGGACTCGCCCACCGGCGAGAAGGAAGCCATTGCTTCCACGCAATGCGACGGCGAAACCGCCGCCAGCGTTCCGGACAGCCACGGCGGCGGCAGCCCCTCCGGCTGGTCCTGCGGCGTGGAGAGCGGCATCAACTTCAACCTGACCCCGCTGACCTCCTCCGGCGAAAGCTTCGAGTTCCAGATGGCCTGCATCAACCGCACCCTGGTCGACTGTGGCCTCGCCATCGGCAACTACGCCGAAACCGAGGACATCGGCTTCGTGGAACGCGTCAAGCGTCGCACCAACGGGCAGGTCGTTTTTGAAATCTCATCCTTCCCCGAACTGGGCATCGCCGGTCCCGACTCGCTGCGCCTCATTGAGGACGGCACGCTGGACTCCGCCCAGATCTACTCCGGCTACGTCGGTGGGGACTTCCCCATCATGGACATGAGCAACCTCTGGGGCCTCTTCGCCACCCAGAAGGACCAGTTGGACGTCATTGACGCCATCCAGCCCAAGATGGCTGAGGTCACCGCTGAAAACGGCGGGATCCAGATTGCCTACATGATGACGGCCCACAACTACATCTTTGCCAAGCCTCAGGTCGAAGGGCTCGAAGACCTCCAGGGTCTCAAGGTCCGCAGTCACAGCACCGTGCTCAGCGACCTGCTGTCCGGCATGGGCGCGGACCCGCAGTTCATCGCCTTCGCCGACGTGTACACCGCCCTGGAGCGCGGCGTCATCGACGGCGCCATCTCCTGCGGCTCCTGTGGACACGGCCTGCGCTGGTATGAGGTGTCCGACTATCTCGTCGGCCCCATCGTTTCCGTGGGTCACAGTTGGTTCGCGGTCAACGCCGAACGCTGGAACAAGATGCCCAAGGACCTCCAGAACATCGTTCTTGAGGAGGGAGGACGCCACGCCTACCTGAACCGCCAGCTCCTCTTCGAGCACTTCGCTCCCAATGCCATCGCGCAGAACGTGGAGCAGGGCATGCAGGCAGTGCCGTTCACGCCCGAGATGCAGGCTGCCCAGCGTCAGTCCGCCATCGAGAACGTCGTTCCGGGCTGGGTAGATCGTGTCGGTGGTCCCACCTCCGAAGCGGCCACCATCTTCAACGAAGTCGTGGCCCCCATCGTCAAGGTGAAGATCAACCCCGACGGCACAGCGTCGGCAACCGAATAGCCGGAGCGCCGGCTACTTTCGGCATACGCGGGGGCGGTTCACGAACCGCCCCCGCAGTATTTAGTTACGAATCATGGAATTGCCTTTACGCTATCTGTTAACGGTATCCTGCATCTATTTGCTATATTATTGCGATTGACAGCCCTATATCATTGCCATAAACTCTGACGCCGGTCGCCAAGCGCCGAAATATGCACGAAAGTGCACTCGTCAGCAGATGGCAATGCAATCAACTGGAGGGAGTATGTATTCTCGAATCAACGATATATTCTCCGGAGTTGGAATTGGCAAATATTTGATGGGCGCCATGCTCTGCGTGCTGATCGGCGCCCTGGCCGCCTGCGGTGGTGGCGGTGAGGTCGCCGCGCCGGCCGGTTCGGGCGATAGCGGTGCCGGGGCTGCGGCTCCGCAACCCACTGCGATGGCGGCCGCGCCGGCCTCGACCGGTGGTGGAACGCAGCTGGAAACCCAGGGCCAGAGCTTCGAGTTCCAGCTGGTCTGCATCAACCGCAGCGTGGCGGCGTGCGAATTGGTCAACAGTTTCTTTGTTCCTGAAGTGGCCAAGCGCACCGACGGCCAGCTGCAGTTCGTGATCTCCTCCTTCCCCGAGTTGGGCATCGCCGGAGGCGATACGCTTCGGTTGGTGGCGGACAACACCCTGGAGGTAACCGAAATCTACAGCGGGTACGTGGGCGGCGATCTGCCCCTGCTGGACATCGGAAACCTGTGGGGCCTGTCCCCCAGTGAGGAGGCCCACCTCGAGCTGTCGGACGCCATCCATGAGGACCTGATCCAGGTGTTGAAGGACACCACCGGCGGTCAGCCCATCATGCGACAGTACTATCCCAACCAGTTCATCTTCAGTCGGGACGAGCTGGACGCGTTGGAACAATTCGACGGCAAGCAGATCCGTCAGCACAGCACCATCTTGGGTGACCTGCTGGCCGGGCTGGGCGCCGAGGGCCAGTTCGTCGCCTTCGCCGACGTGTACACCGCCCTGGAGCGGGGCGTGCTGGACGGCGGCGTGACCGGCGGCGAGCCGGGACACAGCCAGCGCTGGTACGAGGTGACCGACTACCTGTATGGCCCCATCGTCGGGTCCGTGGCGGTGGCGTACTACACCATGAGCAGCGATTCCTGGAACCAGATTCCACCGGACATGCAGCAAATAGTCCTGGAGGTTGGGAGAGAGTACGAGGAGCTGGCCCGCAAGACGCTCATCGAGGAGTGGAACCCCTTCAGCGTCTCCGCCAACGTCGAATCGGGCATGATCCACCGGCCCTTCAGCGACGAGGTGCAGGCCAAGATGCGCGAGGTGGCGCTCAACACCATCCTGCCCAACTGGGTGGAGCGCACCGGCGGCCCCAATAGCGACGCCGTTCAGCTCTTCAACGAGAAGGTCGCCCCCATCATCGGCGTGGCGGTGAACCCGGACGGCACCGCCAAGGAACTCGACGGGGCCATGATGATGGAGGGCAAGGAAGAGGCCAAGCTGGTCTCCCAGGGCGAGGATATCGAAATCCAGCTGGTCTGTATCAACCGCACCGGCAACCCCTGCACCCTCATCTACTCCACCGAAGAGCAACAGGGCATCGACGGCTTCATCGAGCGCGTCCGCGACCGCACCGAGGGCCAGGTGGAGTTCCAGATCAGCTCCTTCCCCGAACTGGGTCTTGCCGGTCCCGACTCCCTGCGTCTCATCGAAGACCGCACCATGGAACTCGCCGAAATCTACTCCGGATACATCGGCGGTGACCTGCCCATCATCGATGTGGCGAATCTCTGGGGGCTCTACCCCGACTCGGAAACGAACTTTGCCGTCATTGATGTCACCCGGGACGATGTCCATCGCATCATCGAGGAGCAGTCCCACGGCATAGTGATAATGGAAAACTATTACGAGAGCAACTACTACTTTTCGTCGCGGCCGCTCAACACCCTGGAGGACTTCAAAGGCCTGAAGACCCGCAGCCACAGCACGGTGCTCAGCGATCTGCTCAGCGGAATGGGAGCCGACCCGCAGTTCATGGCCTTCGCCGACGTTTACACCGGCCTGGAGCGTGGCGTCCTGGACGCTGCCGTGTCCTGTGGAACCTGTGGCTCCGGTGTGCGCTGGTACGAGGTCACTGATTATATGGTCGGCCCCATCGTGGCGATCGGTGTCACCTGGATCACCATGAACAAGGACGTGTGGGACTCCATCCCGCCGGATCTGCAGGCCATCATCAAGGAAGAGGGCGACCGCCATCAGCGCACTTCCCGCGACTGGGTCGAGACCATTTGGGCACAGGAAGGAATTGACGAAAACACCGAGGGTGGCATGGAGTACATCGAGTTCTCGCAGGACATCAAGGACGCGCTGTTCCAGGCCGGCCGCAACAACGTCCTGCCCCGCTGGGTGGAGCGTACCGGCGGCCCCAACAGCGAGGCAGTCCAGATCTACAACGAGAAGGCCGCTCCGATCATTGGCGTCCGCGTCGGCGCCGACGGTCAGGCGGAGGACATCAAGTAGCGCGCAGCCCCGTTTCGGGGCCTCCCGCCTCCAGGCCTGCCTGGTAAACACCCCACCCGATCGCGGCGCTTTTCGTAACTGTTCAGGATTCAGGAGGTTGTCATTGCGAGCGCAGCGCGGCAATCCCGCTCCGGGAGCATGACTGATACGGGAAAGGATTGTTGCATCGACGGGATTGCCACGTCGCTTCGCTCCTCGCAATGATTTCGGAAGGCTCTTGCGTACCCAGTTTCACTGAAACCGTCATTGCGAGCGAAGCGTGGCAATCTCGTTGGGGCAAGGAGCGCTGCTGCGGGAACGGGATTGCCACGTCGCTCCGCTTCTCGCAATGACTTTGGAAGGCTCTTGCGTACCCAGTTTCACTGAAACCGTCATTGCGAGCGAAGCGTGGCAATCTCGTTGGGGCAAGGAGCGCTGCTGCGGGAACGGGATTGCCACGTCGCTCCGCTCCTCGCGATGACAAAATGGGTACGCGTGAGCTTTGGAAGGGCCCTGGTTGGACCGGTGGAGCAATTGACGCTTGGCCGCCACCGCCGTGGGCGCGTTGACTTGACCGCCCGGCTGCGCGGACAATGCTCGGAGCGCATCAAGTCATTGTCCAGGAGTTCAGGGATGAATCAAGATCCGGAACCGGCGGAACGCGAGGACGAGGAGGCGAAAATCTCCACGGCGGAGGAACTGGCTACGTACCTGAACGAAAACCGGCATCTCGCGGCGGCGCTGGTCAGCGAACTGGCGGATGAGATCGAAACTGAAGGTCACGACCCGATCAATGACATACTGGAAAAGGGATACGAGGACTCGTTCTACGTGGAAGACCTGGTGGGGTTCGGCGAGGAATTCGAGGCCATCGTGGTCACGCCGATGATCGAGGTTGGGACCGATTGGGACCAGCCATTCGACAACCACGATTTCGGTACGAGCGTAGACAGCGCGCTGGAAGTCGAAGGGGTCGATGAAGAGCTGGCGACTGAATTCAGACATTGCCTGCTACAGGAGTGCCTGAGCCTGGTGGAAACAATGGGGCGAGCCAGGCCGGATTCCGGCTTTGTCGACATATTTGGCCTGAAGGTCTTCGAGGCCTATCAACCTCTGCGGTCAGCGTTGCAAGAGGAGCTGACGATGCGGCTACAGCATGAGGACGAGGATGGTTGGGGCTACGGTTCAGTCGGCGAATTATTGCGGGATGCCTTGGAGCGGGCGATCGAAAGGGCTGCGCCCAGTATCGCGGAGTGGATGGCGGAAACCATCCAGACAGATGGAGAGACGCTGGCGTTCAGCGCCCTGCAAAGGATGATTGCTCAACACGGGGGCGACACACGCGACGCCTAACCGTCTCCGTGCGCGCCGACCGGTTGAGCGGGAACCGCACGGCGGCCGGGCAGTGGGGCGTTCACCGCGACAGGCCCGGCGGCCACGGATCTCCAGGTTGCGTTGGCGCTGGCGATCTCTTGACGCAGGCCAGGGTGAGTTCCGGTCGGATCCATTGGGCTGGAGGCCGGAATGATTGGGTTGGTTATGATGGGAGCACGGCTCTGGACCGTTGCCGACGTCGTGTCGATTTGCGGGCGAACGGGATTTGCGGGATGATGGGCGGGCCGGTGATACGGCGTCCGGATTGAACATGAGAAACGCACGGGAGGCAGAGAAATGAGCGACCTGGTATTGCGCACCGCCGTGGGCAACTACGGGCACACGACGCCGTTGAAGGATGGGACGATCACGTCGCCGGCGTTCAGCATGGAGCACATCGAGGTATCGCCGGTGACCAGCATCTTCCGACGGATGGTGCGGGAGCTGGAGTTCGACGTGGCAGAGATGGCGCTGTCCACGTACCTGTGCGCCCGGGCGCACGGCAAGCAGTTCACGGGGGTGCCCATCTTTCTGACGCGGGCCTTCTACCACGGCGGCATTGTGGTGAACCGCAAGAGCGGCATCGAGACGCCCAGGGACCTGGAGGGCAAGCGGTTCGGGGTGCGCAGCTACACGCTGACACCTGGAGTATGGACGCGGGGCCTGCTGCAGACGGAGTACGGCGTGGATCTGGACGCGGTGACGTGGGTGCTGTCGGGAGACGAGCACGTGGCGGAGTACGTGGCCCCGGCCAACGTGGTGTCTTCGCCCAACAACAACCTGGGCGAGATGCTGGTGTCGGGGGAGATCGACGCGGCCATCGGGGTCGGGCCGGTGGACTCGCCGGACGTGCGGCCGTTGTTCGACGAGCCGGACGCCGCCGACGCCGCGTGGCACCGGAAGACGGGCGTCTATCCCATCAGCCACATGCTGGTGGTGAAGAACGCTGCGCTGGACGCCAACCCCGACCTGGCGGGCGAGTTGTTCGAGACGTTCAACACGGCGAGGGCCCTCTACCTCGGCAAGCTGCGCTCAGGAGATGCCGCCGCGCCGGAGGACCGGCCCTACCACCAGATGGCGGACGTGGTGGGCGAGGACCCGATCCCCTACGGAGTGGCGAGCTCGCGGAAGACGCTGGAGACCTTCGTGGGCTTCAACGTGGAGCAGAAGGTGATACCGGAGGCAGTGGACGTGGAGGAGCTGTTCCCGGAGGCGACGCTGGGGCTGGGGTGAGATTGAACAGAGCACTCTCCACATGTTGCTGACATTGTTGGCTCGATTTAGTGAGATACAGCAATTACAATGTTACGCGACATGGACGCTTTGCTAGCGAACACCGGCAGTTGGGCCAGCATATCGGGAGCGGCAATATCAACCGTTGGACTGATCGCCACCATCATCGTGGCGTGGGGCGCGAGATCAGCGTCGCGAGCCGCGCGAACAGCTGCAATTGCTGCCAACAACAGCATCGAGCGTCATCTACAAGCGATAGACTTGGAACGGGCCATTGGGTTGATCCAACGTATCAAGCTGTTGCACGATACAGGCAGATGGGAAGCTGCCATGGAGCAATATCAGGCTTTGAGGATGATGCTCTCGGATATCATGGCACGTTGCTCCGAAGACCAAAGCGAAACCCGACAGGGATTGGCCACGGCCAGGGCAGATATCAGGTACCTGGAGGACACCGTTGGAGAGAGCATAGGCAACGCAATCGACGCAAGCACCCGATCGCGATTCAATCGCAGGTTGAATAACGTGCAGAGCGTCCTGGAAGAATTGGCCAGCACCATGGGCTTCGGGGATCAATTGGGGGAGACAAAATGAGCCAGTTGGAACGGGTCATGGAAGGGCTGCATCGCCGAACGGCCGAGGGCAGGTTGAAATGGGAGCCCACGGTCGCGGAGGGCCAGTTCGTGACTGCCGTAGATGCGATTGCGGTGGCAATCCAGGAAACGAAGTGGCCACGCCCGAAAGGCTGCCGACTAGAGATACTTGACGAGGAAGGGCGTCTGGCCGAAGTCCTCGACCACGGGAATACCTCCGCAGACCAATACGAGGCTTTGGAGCGTCTATATGCTGAAGCTCGTCGTTCTGCACTGAGTTCCCAGATAACCCTGGAGAAACTAGCCAAGGCACTTGAGGCTTAACCGGCCGGCTGCGGCCCGGGAACCGGCGACGAAAAATTCAGAACGGGGGCGCAATCGCTGCGCCCCCGCTTCTTTGGGTCCGTGCGTAGCTCACGGCTACACGGCCACGGCCTGTTCGTAGGTGACGCGGCCGACCTGGCCCTGGGGGAAGATTTGCCAGTCGAGCATCCAGCGGTGGGTGCGGTCGAACATCTCCCTGGTGTAGGGCTCGAAGACGAGGCGCTCGCCGATGCCGGCGCGGCGGTGGTCGAACAGCGGATGGTAGCGCTCCGGTAGCTCGTTCAGGAAGTAGCGCTGGTAGCGCTCCTTGGCGGCGTCGATCTCGCGCTGGGCGCGCTGCAGGGCGTTGAAGTAGGCCCGCAGCTGATCGTCAGATGCGTCGCCGTTGATGAGGAAGCCGATCATGAAGCTGGTGTCGACGAGCTTGCGGAAGCCCTGCTGCTCCAGCACGTAGCCAGGCGCGCCGAAGACGTTGGCCGCCGGGACACGGCGATCAAGGGCCAACTGCAGGCGATCGAGGGGGCCGCCCACGAACTGGAGGCTGATCCGCTCCCGGGGCAGGATGCTCTCCAGGGCCTGGAGGGCGGAGAAGTGGCTGCCCGAATGCCAGCCGACGGCGACCTCGACGCCGGCCAGGTCTTCGGGGGTCTGCAGCGGAGACTCGGGGGCGACCCAGATGCCGCTGGGGGTGACGGAGTAGGCGTGGCCCCACATGCGGCCGTGGGTGGCGCTGGCGGCCATGCCCACCGCCCAGTGGCAGGCGGAGCTGATCTCGCAGGCACGGCCGGCCTCCATGGACTCGAAGGCGCCGCGCTTGATCTCCATGGGCGCGCCCTCGGCGGAATCGACAGAAGGGTTGAGCGGTTCGCTGGGCCGGTTCGAGGCGACGAACTCGTAGTCGAGGCCCTCATCGGCGAAGAACCCCTTCTCCTCGGCGACCCATTCCTGAAGCCGGCCGTGGGGGACGATACGAAACTTGGACATGGCGGGCCTCCGCTGCGGGCGTTTTCGTAGCGGGATTATCGCCGATGCCGACTCTTGTTTCAACTTCGCGTTGGCAATATGATGACCGCCAAGCGTGATCGACAATTCATACAGGAAGGCGGTATCGGATGGTCAAGTACTCGTTCCGGTTGCCTAACGCGGACTACCTGGGCTTCCCGGCGTCGGCGAAGGGCATTCTCGACACGGCGATCAAGGCCGAAGAACTGGGGTTTGACGCGGTGTTCGTCAACGACCACGTGATCGTGGACGACGGGGCGCGGAGCGAGCCGTGGCGGCAGGTGTACGACCCGCTGATGTCGCTGGCCTACGTGGCGTCGCGCACGTCGAGAATCGGGCTGGGCACATCGGTATTGATCATGCCCTACCGTAACCCGGTGGTGACGGCCAAGATGGTTGCCACGCTGGACCAGATGTCCGACGGGCGGGCCATCGTCGGCGTGGGATCGGGCTGGAACGAGATCGAGTACGCCGCGCTGGACGTGCCGCACCGGGAGCGGGGAGCGCGCACCAACGAGTACCTGCGGCTGTGGAAGGCCTGCTGGGAGCCGGACCCGGTGTCGTTCAGCGGGCGGTTCTTCTCCTTCGACGGCCTGCACACCAGCCCCAAGCCGGTGCAGCAGCCGCACCCGCCCATCTGGATCGGCGGCTCCAGCCACGCCTCGCTGCGGCGGGCGGCGCGGTTCGCTCAGGTGTGGCAGCCGACGCCGACGCCGCTGCCGACCCTGGTTAGCAACTGGCAGTACCTGAACGACGTGTCGGCGGAGATCGGACGGGACGAGCCCCCGCGGGTGCGGATGAGCTTCCGGGTGAACATCAGCAGCATCTCGGGGCACTCCGTCTCGGACAGCGACCGCCCGACGGGCTATGGCACGACCGAGCAGATCGTGTCGGACCTCAACCGCTACCGACAGGAGTCCGGCCTGGACGAGTTCCAGATCAATTGCCACGACTGCGGCGACCTGCAGCAACTGCTGGACACGATGGACGCGCTGGTGCAGGACGTATTTCCCAAGGTGGATGATTGAAACGCGAATTTGTCAGAATCGAGATTAGCCGGATTCTAGGATTTTCAGGATTGTGGGGTTCTGATCCACTCGACGGCTCCGATCCTGCTAATCCTCAAAGGAGTTACGCGCTTGAGATTACAAACCCGTCATTCCTGCGAAAGCAGGAATCCATAGACTTTACAGTGAACTAATCTGGAACATAATTAACGATTTCGGCTACTGGATTCCCGCTTCCGCGGGAATGACGGCTGTTACGCTGCCCAACTGGGTAAGTCCTATGACGTATGCGCGTGAGCGACCCACGATGAACGGATTTCCCTACGACCGCACCGAAAAGCATCGTGTCCTGATGGACGCGGTGGAGAGTGTGCGGGCGACGCTGGAGGCCGGGGCGGAGGAGTCGGAGCGGATTGGCACGCTGGCGCCGGCTTCGGTGGACGCGCTTTACGAGTCGGGGTTGCTGCGGCTGAAGACGCCCCACGCGCTGGGCGGCGCCGAGGCGGACGTGGTGACGCAACTGGACGTGCTGGAGGCGGTGAGTCACATCGATCCGGCCTCGGGCTGGTGCCTGATGATCGGCGCGGCGAGCCTGGGAAGCCTCGCCGCGTTCCTGCCCGACGAGTCGATCGAGGAGATATTTGTCGGCGGCAAGCCACCCAAGGTCGCCGGAGCGGCCGCGCCCTCCGCCACCGCAACGCGGGTGGACGGCGGATACCGGGTGACCGGGCACTGGCGGTTCGGCAGCGGGATCATGCACGCCGAATGGGTGTCTGCCGGCGCGCGCGTGGTTGCGGACGAACCGGCCGACCATCCGCGGCAGGTCCGGATGGCGATGCCCAAGCACAAGGTCAAGGTGCATGACAACTGGCAAGTGATGGGCCTGCGCGGCACCGGAAGCTGCGATTTCTCAGTGGATGACCTGTTCGTGCCGGACGGGTTCGCGTGGGACTCGACGCTGACGGAGCCGAAACGGGGCGGCGCGCTGTACCGCCTGGGCCGGCCGGGTTTTGTTACCAACGAGCACTCGGCCTTCGCGCTGGGCGTGGCGCGGCGGGCGCTGGACGCGGTGACCGAGGCGGCGGCGTCCAAGACGCGGGGGTACAACTCGGTGAACCTGCTGGCGAACCGGGCGACGTTCCAGCGGGCGCTGGGCGAGTGCGACCTGCGCTTGCGGGCGGCCCGCTCCCTCAACGTGGAGATCCTGGAAGAGGCGTGGCGGTCGGTCTGCGCGGGTCACACGCCGCCGCCTCCGCTGCAGGCCCAGATGCGGAGTTGCGCCACCTACACCACCGACGTGGCCGCGGACGTAACGGCGCAGGCCTTCCGCTACGGCGGTGGCGAGGCGCTGTTCACGCCCAATATCCTGCAGCAGTGCCTGCGGGACATCAACGCGGCGGCGCAGCACCAGATGGTGAGCGACACAGCCTACGAGAACCACGGACAGTTCCTGCTGGGGCTGCCCGACGCGCGGGTGATGGAATAGCAGGGCTGCCAAAGTAGCCTTTGTCATTGCGAGCGCAGCGCGGCAATCTCGCTCTGGCAGCATGACCTGTACGGGAAAACCATGTTGCATCGACGGGATCGCCACGTCGCTTTGCTCCTCGCGATGACTTTGAAAAGGCCCTATTTACGGGATTTCAGGATTTGACAGGATTGGGAGATCTTCATCAAGGAACGGTTCCAATCCTGATAATCCCAAAATCTTGAAAATCCTGTTTCTGACGACCTACGAAAGTGGGTACGCGCGA
Organism: SAR202 cluster bacterium bin87; assembly: GCA_002238825.1. GTDB lineage: Bacteria > Chloroflexota > Dehalococcoidia > Lucifugimonadales > UBA3495 > Bin87. The sequence continues at coordinate 207,189 of MPNC01000006.1, forward strand.
GAATAGTGGAGGTGTTGAGATGGCTACCTATCTGTACGTATCGCTGCAGGGGGACGACGTCATCGCCCGGTACGATCTGGATCCGGCCACGGGCGGGTTGACGGGGCGGACCGAGTTTGCGCTGGCGGGCATGCCGGCGCCGATGGCGACGGATCCCGGGAAGCGTTACCTGTTCGTGGGACGGCGGCGGCCGGGGGAGTTCGGGCTGACGTCGTACAGCATCGACGGCAGCAATGGCGACCTGGCGCGGATCAACGACATCGACCTGGACGGCAATCCGGTGCATCTCTTTGTCGACCGCACCGGGAACTACCTGCTGTCGGCCTACTACTACCAGTCGCGGGTGGGCGTGCACGGCTTCGACGACGGCGGGCGGCTGGACGCCACGCCCATCGAGTGGCGGGAGACGGGCATCGGCGCGCACTACGTGCAGACTGACGCGTCCAACCGCTATGCCTTCGTGCCGCACATCGCCGAGGGGTCGCAGACCGGGCCCAACGCCATCTTCCAGTTCCGGTTCGACGAGTCGACAGGCCGGCTGACGCCCAACACGCCGGACCGGGCCAACCCCACGTCACCCGAGGGGCCGCGGCACATCTGCTTCAACCCCAACCTGGACGTGGTGTACGCGTCCAACGAGCAGGGGTGCAGCGTCACCGCCTACCGTTTCGACGCCGACGCCGGTACGCTGTCGCCCTTCCAGACCGTGCCGACGCTGCCGGAGGGTTTCACGGAGCGGAACACCTGCTCGCAGATCCAGATCACGCCGTCAGGGCGGTTCCTGTACGCGCCCAACCGGGGGCACAACAGCGTGGCCGGCTTTGCCGTGGACCAGAGCGACGGCAGCCTGACCGCCATCGGGCGGGTGTCCACCGAGGCGGTGCCGCGGGCCTTCAGCCTGGACACCACGGGCAGCTACCTGTACGCGTCGGGCCTGGATACCGGGCGGCTGGCGTCCTACCGGGTGAACCAGGACAGCGGGGAACTGGAGCCGCTGGAGGTGTATGACATCGGGCGGGAGCCGATGTGGGTGCTGATCATCGACCTGTGAGTAACTGTTCAGACTTGCGGGGAAAATGTCATTGCGAGCGCAGCGCGGCAATCCCGTTGGGGCAATAGATTCCTTCGGGACAGGCGCGGCTGCTACGGCGTCGAGATTGCCACGGCGCAAGCGCCTCGCAATGACAACCTCCTGAATTCTGAACAGTTACACCTGTGACGGCGCATGGCCGGCAATCGCGGCTGGGTGGTAGTATGGAAGGGTGGTCGACGCGGCCGCCGCTGGTCCATAGGGGCCTCGCGTGGGGGCTTAGCTCAGTGGGAGAGCACCTGCTTTGCAAGCAGGGGGTCACGGGTTCGAATCCCGTAGCCTCCACCATTTTCCTTCTAGAACCTCATATGCACAAACGGCGTTTTGTGTCGGGTTGTGTTGCCATCCTCGCCCCGAGAACGTCGGAGATGACTGGCCAACAGTCATCGTGTGAACCAAACCGGGCATCAATGCTGGTAACTGTTCAGAGTTGCGGGGAAAGTGTCATTGCGAGCGCAGCGCGGCAATCCCGTTGGCGCATGAGAGTCCTTCGGGACAGGCGTGGCTGCTACGGCGTCGAGATTGCCACGGCGCAAGCGCCTCGCAATGACAACCTACTGAATTCTGAACAGTTACCAATGCTGGCCCAAACTATACGAACAACGGGGACTAAATCGATAATAGCCGAGTGTACGCCTCCCTTGCTCTGACCATTACCTCATCCGGGGTTTTCATGTATTCCTCCCACACCCGGTAGGTCAAACCAGCTCGGTTGCTAAGCCCCCTACCTTGTACCCGAGAATCTAAGGCGTCAAAATTTCTTTTCCGCATGCACAACGCCGCATGCGTCCTTCCCATGGTTTCAGCCAGACGTTGAACATCTGGATGCCGGTCGAAAGCGCGGCCATGGGTAATCTTTCCGTAGAGCACTGCAAGGTCTTGTTCGTATGTCCAGTTATTGCGTGGCATGAAATGTCTCCAAGGGGTCTGCTCGTGGTTGGCTACTTAGAGCATATCCTAATAACCCGGCGGCCCTGATTGTGATGAGGGCGTAGGCGAAATGCAGAAAGGCGATGTAGTTTTCGGGGGACTTGTCCCAGCGTACCAGGATACGCCGGAAACGGTTCAACCAGCTATGAGTGCGTTCCACCACCCAGTGCCGAGCCTTGAAACCGGCCTCCCGTTTGATGGCCTTCGCTTCCTCGCCCCGACTGCGGATGTGGGCGGTGAAGCCGAACTCATCCAGGGTGCGGCGCACCTCGGCGAAGTCGTAGCGTTTGTCCAGGCACATCCCCTGGGGATGGTCCGGATCTGGGCGTTGGCCGCGGTATGGGCAAGCTGTCCACCGTGGCCCGCACCAGCTTCATGTCGTGGTGGTTGGCCCCATCCACCGCCCGGGCGACCGGAATGCCCGAGGCCTCAGTCAGCAGGCTGCGCTTGACGCCCCCTTGCCTCGGTCGGTGGGGTTGGGGCCGGTTTTTCCCCCCACCCAGGGGCGATTTGGTCATGGCGCCGTCCATGCTCACCCAACTCCAGTCCAGTCCCCTCAGTTCGTCCTAGCGTTCCAGCCCCACCCGCCACAACTCCAGGAACACCCCAGCGGCCACCCATTCCTGAAAGCGCAGGTGGGCGGTGGACCCGGAACAGATGCCGTTGGCGCAGGTGCGGTCGGGAACCCGGGGACGGCCGCCGCCGAACGGATGGGTGTTCACACGTTCGGGGATCAGGGGCTGCAGCACTTCCCAGAGCTCGTCGGAGATCTGGAAAGCGCCGGTGGTGGGATTGGTCCTGGAGGCCGGGCCAGCCCGCTTGGGACGCGGGGGCTTGGGCTCTCTCGCTTTGGTCGTTGCCCCAGTCTAGATGCAACCCTGGCCTGACTTCCCGGAACGGGACCGCGCGTTTTCACCAGCTATTAGGATAGGCTCTTAGGGTCTTGCCATCGATTGCCACCACCTCTCCCTGGGCCAGCGCGTTCACCGAACGTACCCAGTCCATGAAGCAGGTGGAGAACTGCTCCGGATCGAGCAGCCGGAGCACCCGACCGAAGGTGTCATGGGATGGTATCCCGTTGGGCAGTTGCAGGAACTGGCGGAACCAATCCTCCCTGGCCTTGCCGAACTCCCCAATCTCCACCCAGTTGTCGGCGCCGCAGATCACGGCGCACAGGGTGATGACGATGATGTCCAGCAGTTCATGCCTTTTGGCATGTCCGGTTCTCGGGTCTTCCAGTATTCCAGACCGTTCCGCAATCGAAAGCGGTACATTGTCCATCGCTACCACGCACCCCAGACAATCGGATCGTGACAACAGTTCAGCCCTATTTTTAGAATGATCTGAAATGCGATTGCCCTGGTGAGGGTTCCGCTCCACTTGACACAAATTGGGCGGACACTTAAACTTGTTGCCAACTTACCAAGCTAATGGAATCCCGGTGAGGCAGGAGGAGCGGCTGATTATGAGCGCCCCTGAATCAATCGAAACCTACCGCCCAAGCGCCACGGCCGCAGCCGTGGCGTTTTTTTTGGCCAACGCCGTACCGGGCGACGGCAAGGAGGGGAACGATAATATGATCGCCCCAGATATCGCGCAATTGCCCACCCTGGGCGCCACGACCGAAGGTCGTGGCGCTTTTTTCTTGCCTGAACCCAGAGACTGCCCGGCGGAGCTCATCGCCAACGTTCCGCCGGGTCCGCTGCGATCGGGTATCGCGATGGGATGCGGGCCTCAGGTGGCTTCAACCTGAACGTTTGCGTCCGCCAATTCAAAGACTGTCGCGTTACACAGGAGGTTCCCATGGCGGCGATAATGCAGGACTACCGTGCAGTCTTCATCAGCGATACCCACCTTGGCTTCAAAGGTTCGCGAGCCAAGGCGTTGACCGCATTCCTGGAGAGCCACCACAGCGAACACCTATATCTCGTCGGCGATATCGTTGACGCCTGGCGCATGCACCGCAAGGTCTATTGGCCCAGGCACCACACCCGCGTCGTCAGCGAACTGCTGGCCAAATCCAACAATGGCACCACGGTTCACTACATCGTCGGCAACCACGACGAGACATTTCGCAGCTGGCTCGATTGGGGGCTGAGCCTGGGCAAAATCAGGTTTTCCAACGAACTGGACCATTACGGTCTGGACGGTAAACGGTACCTGGTAATCCACGGCGACCTCTTCGATGGGCTGATGCACAGCGGCGTCGGGCGCATGGTCATGTTCCTGGGAACGTGGGGTTACGACGTGCTGCTGTCGATCAACGGGTACACCGACTGGGTGCTGGGCCTGTTCAACATGCCGCCCCGCAGCCTCACCTCGCTTGCCAAACGCCGTACCAAATCTGCCGTTTCCTACGTCCTCAAGTTTGAATCGCTGCTTTCCGAACACGCCCGACGACACCGGTACGACGGCGTAATTTGTGGGCACATCCACACGCCCGAAATCAAAAAGATCGACGACACCATCTACATGAACTGCGGCGACTGGGTGGAAAACTGCAGCGCCCTGGTAGAGCATCACGACGGCAGGTGGGAATTGGTCAAGTGGCATGAAGACGAGTAATCGACCGCGCCTTGCGCTGGTAACCGACGCCTGGTCGCCCCAGGTCAACGGAGTGGTAACCACCCTTTCGAATCTGGTTCGGCTGGTGCGGGCATCGGGCATCGACGTGACGGTGGTCGAGCCCTCCATGTTCCGCTCCATCCGGCTGCCCGGTTACGCCGAGGTGCGTGTGGCTGCCGCTCCGGTAGCAGTCTACAAAACCATAGGCGCGCTCCGGCCCGATTACGTTCACATCGCCACCGAAGGCCCCTTGGGCGCCATCGCCCGGTTCTGGTGCCGGCGGCGCAGTTTCCCGTTTACCACCAGCTACCACACCCAATTTGACCAATACGCCAAACGAGTGTACGGCATCCCTCCGGCGCCGGTAACCGCCTACATGCGCTGGTTCCACGGCACCGCCGAGAAAACCCTCGTCCCCACTCCCAGCGTGGCCCGGGAGCTGGAATCCACTGGCTTTCAAAACCTGGTGGTCTGGTCCCGCGGCGTCGATTCCGCCTTATATCACCCCTCCGCCAGGGACGCCGACTGGTACGACACCGGCAACCCCGACGCTCGCGTGCTCCTTTACGTGGGCCGAGTCAGCAAGGAAAAGAGCGTGGAGGACTTCTGCCGGCTGGCTCAAAGCCCTGGTTACTCGTGCTGGGTGGTTGGCGACGGCCCCCACCGCCGGGAACTGGCGGAACGCTACGGGGATCGCGTCCGCTTCGTCGGGTACAAATACGGTGAGGAACTGGCCAGGTTTTACGCCTCCGCCGACGTCATGGTGTTCCCCAGCCGCACCGACACATTCGGCAACGTGATGACCGAGAGCATGGCCACCGGAACTCCCATCGCCGCCTACCCGGTTACCGGCCCCATCGACGTGGTGGCCGACGGATATTCCGGCGCCCTGGAAGAAAACCTGGCCGCCGCCGTGGAAAGAGCGCTGGCGTGCGACCGGGACCAAGTGCGTGAGTACGCCACCCGCTTCTCTTGGGAATCCTGCGCCCAGACCTTCATCGAATCCCTCGCCCGGCCGGACACTGACAAAGCTTAACTCAACGAACCCCCATCCGCCGGGGTGGTTAACTATCCGGCCAAACCCGGTCCCACCAGTTGAAGTGGGCCGGCCTCCGGTAAACTGCTGCGCACTGAGCCCCGACCCACTCCAAGGTACTCAAACCCCAGGCGATCCATCTCCATCGGGTCCAGCGCGTTGCGCCCGTCGAACACGTACCGCGGCGGCAGCATGCAGCGGGCCACGATCTGCCAGTCCGATTGAACGATCTGGTCCCACTCAGTCAGCAGTACCAGCGCCTGGGCCCGATTGGCCGCCTCCGCCACGCTGGGCACCAGGTCGACCGACGGCGGCAGGTGGGGTCGTGCCGACTCCGAGGCGTGGGGGTCGAAGGCCCGAATGCCGATCCCCTCGTCCACCAGAGCCCGGATGAGGTCCAAGGACGGGGCATCCCTCACGTCGTCGGTTTCCGGCTTGAAGGACAACCCCAGGATGCCCACCCGCAGACCGGACAACGCGCCGTCGAACCGGCGCCGCAATGCGTGCAGCGGCAGCACCCTCTGCCGGTTGTTAGTGTTGATAACGGACCGCAGCAGGTCGGCGTTTGCCCCGCTGGTCAGGGCCAGGTAGTCCAGCGCCCGTACGTCCTTGGGGAAGCACGACCCGCCATACCCGACACCGGCGTATATCCTGGCCCCCGTGCGGGAATCCATGGCCAGACCTTCGCTGACCGCATCTATGGACGCCCCCACCGACCCGCAAAGCGCAGCTATCTCGTTGATAAAGGATATGCGGGTGGCGAGGAAGGCGTTGGAGGCGTACTTGATCATCTCCGCGCTGGTCACGTCGGTGACTATGTGCGGCGCCTCTATCCCGACATGCATCCGTTCCGCCAGCTCCACCGTTGCATAGTCTTCGGCCCCAACCACGATGCGGTCCGGCGCGTCCCAGTCCCTCACGGCCCGTCCCTCCCGCAAAAACTCCGGGTTAGAGACGTACCGGATGCCAGTTCCCGTCAATTCGTGCTCAATAATCCGGCGGCCCGTGCCGGGGGGAACCGTGCTTTTCATCACCACCACCAGGCCGGGACGCCCAACGGCTTTGATCCACGAAACCGCAGCCATCACCTGGTTCAGGTCGGCGCCGCCGCCGTGGGTGGTAGGTGTTCCGGTGGCGATCAACGCCGCTTCGCCCAGATCTTCCACCACGTCATCCCGGTGCCGAAAGCACAGCAGACCACTGGCCAACCCCTCCGCAACCCTCGCTTCCAGGCCCGGTTCGTAGAGGGGAACGCGCCCTTTGTCCAGGGCTTCGATACGGACGCGGTCGATGTCGACGCCCAGGACCTCATGCCCCCCCGCCGCCAACCCGGCCGCCGCCACGGTGCCCACGTATCCCATACCAACTACGGTGATCTTCAATTCCGATCCTCCTGCCATGCGACCGCTCGTATTCAGCAGCCGGCATCGCGCGCCTTATCTGGATGATGGAAGTGAGACGTCCGCCCGCACCCGGTGCGGGTATGCGGGTGACCCACGACGAATATAACACGACGATGTGCGACACGGGGACGCCGGAACGTAAACCAGTAGCGGGGTTATAGATCCTTGAATCGCTCCAGTTGGCAGGCCAGTTCTCCAGGGTTGGCAGCGCGGGGTTCCTGCAACTGCCCAACGGGATACCATCCCATGACACCTTCGGTCGGGTGTTCCGGCTGCTCGATCCGGAGCAGTTATCCACCTGCTTCATGGACTGGGTACGTTCGGTGAACGCGCTGGCCCAGGGAGAGGTGATGGCAATCGATGGCAAGACCCTAAGGGGCTATCTTAATAACCCGGCGGCCCTGAGTGTGATGAGGGCGCAGCGAAACGCGGAAAGGCGATGTAGTTGTCGGGGGACTTGTCCCAGCGTACCAGGATGCGCCGGAAACGGTTCAACGAGCTACGGGTGCGTTCCACCACCCAGCGCCGAGCCTTGAAACCGGCCTCCCGTTTGATGGTCTAGGCTTCCTCGCCGCGACTGCGGATGTGGTCAGTGAAACCGAACTCCTCGAGGGTGCGGCGCGCCTCGGCGTAGTCGTAGCCTTTGTCCAGGCACATCCCCTGGGGATGCTCTGGGATGGGCGCCGGTCGGGAACCCGGGGACGGCCGCCGCCGAACCGATGAGTGTTCACATGCTCTGGGATCAGGGGTTGCCGCACTTCCCAGAGTTCATCGGAGATCTGGAAAGCGCCGGCGGTGGAATTGGACCTGGAGGCTGGGCCAGCCCGTTTGGGACGCGGGGCTTGGGATCTCTCGCTTTGGTCATTGCCCAGTCTGGATGCAACCCTGGCCTGGCTTCCCGGAACGGGACCGCGCGTTTTCACTAGTTATTGGGATAGGCTCTACGTAGTTATCGAGTTCGCGCAGCACCACCATCGGTCGGCATCTACTGACCCGGCGACGCCGCACGAACCTCTCACCACATCCACGTTATTCCGCGGATGACGTGGAACCCACCGACTGGTCGGACAGTCCCATGTCAACGTCTTATTTGACGCAGCACATTCAGGTTAGCGCACCGATGTGAAAAGGCCGTGAATTATCGGCCCGTTTCTGTGAAGATTTGATGAAAGCCGGCCACGCCGACCAGCCGTCGGTCGCCGAAAAACTGGCAGCAACCTCCGCCCAGCGACGCCGAGAGCTGTCAGCATGCCTCTTCTCCTCACGCGTACCCAGTCTGTCATCGCGAGGAGCGTAGCGACGTGGCGACCCCGTTGCTGAAAGAGACCCTGGGCGCCATCACCAGATTGCCACGCTTCGCTCGCAACGACTGTTCGTCGGAAGCATCGACGGCATCAGCCGAGCTCCGGATGACCCGAGGGGTCATTGGATCGCCGCCGATTGGCTCAAGGCCTTTTCCCGCAACTGTTCAGACTTGCAGGGAAAGTGTCATTGCGAGCGAAGCGTGGCAATCTCGTTGGTGTACGGGAGTCCTTTAGGACAGAGGTTGCTGCTACGGTATCGAGATTGCCACGGCGCAAGCGCCTCGCAATGACAACCTCCTGGATCCTGAACACTTACCTTTTCCCGACCGCAACGCCGGCCGCGCCTGCCGGCTAGGATTACTGCGGTCATGTCGGATGCGACGCTTTGGTGCATGGGGTTTCTCCGGCCGTTGACGGGGGCAACGCCGCGATACCATCCGGTAGATACGCGATGGGTACGCCGATGGCTCGCCGGTTACAGCGGGGTAACGCCCGGTTAATTTCGCGTTAATGAAAAGGACACCTTTCTTTTACACCTCCGAAAAGTCAGCGCAATAAAGGGCCTCTACCATCATTCCTGATGTTCCGTAAAGGCCAAACACGTTGACCACCGACACCACAACGCCACCCACCCTGTCGCTCCAACCGACCGCGACCCATTGCCCCTATTGCGCTTTCCAGTGCGGCATGACGTTGTCGGTGGACGATGTCGGCGACGTGGGGATTGCCGGCAACCCGGCGTTTCCCGTGAACCGGGGGTCGCTGTGTGTCAAGGGGTGGACGGCGGCTGCCGCTCTGAATCATCCCGAGCGGCTCACCACGCCGCTGGTGCGGGACGCCGACGGCATGCTGAGGCCGGCCTCGTGGGATGAGGCGCTGGACCGGGTGGTGGAGGCCATTGAGCGGGCGCGGGAACGCCACGGCAATGACGCCGTGGGCGTGTTCGGCGGCGGCTCGCTGACCAACGAGAAGAGCTATCTGCTGGGCAAGTTCGCCCGGGTGGCGCTCCGGACGGCCAACATCGATTACAACGGCCGCTTCTGCATGTCATCGGCGGCGGCGGCGGGCATCAGGTCGCTGGGAATCGACCGGGGCCTGCCCTTCCCGGTGGAGGATATCGCCGGCGCCCAGGTGGTTCTGCTCATGGGCGACAACCCGGCGGAAACCATGCCGCCCATGATGCAGTACTTTGACGAGCAGCGCGCCAACGGCGGGCGGTTGATTGTCGCGGACCCCAGGCTGACCCCAACGGCGCAGCGCGCGGACCTCCACCTGCGTCTGAGGCCGGGAACCGACGCCGTCCTGGCCAACGGCCTGCTGCACATTCTCATCCGCGACGGGATGGTTGACGCGGAGTACGTGGCGGAACGCACTGAAGGATTTGACCGGGTGCGGGCAGAGGTTTTGACCTACTGGCCGGAACGCGTGGAGCGGATCACCGGCGTGGCTGAGGCAGAACTGACCCGGGCGGCCCAACTGCTGGGAGCGGCCGGCACGGCGATGATTCTGACCGGGCGGGGCGCGGAACAGCAGGCGCAGGGTGTCAACAATGTTTCGGCCTGCATCAACCTGGCGCTGGCGCTGGGCCTGCCGGGCCGGCCCCACAGCGGTTACGGCTGCATCACCGGACAGGGCAACGGTCAGGGCGGACGCGAACATGGTCAGAAGGCGGACCAGCTGCCCGGATACCGGCGCATCGACGACCCCGCGGCGCGCCGGCACGTTGCCGCTGTTTGGGGAGTGGACGAGTCCTCGCTGCCCGGCCCCGGCAGGTCGGCCTACGAACTCCTGGACAGTCTGGGACAGGAGGGGGGTGTGCGGGCGCTGCTGGTGATGGGTTCCAACGTGGCGGTGTCCGCGCCCCACCTCAACAACGTGGCCGAGCGGCTGGCGTCGCTGGACTTCCTGGCGGTGTCCGAATTCTTTCTGTCCGAGACCGCCATCCTGGCCGACGTGGTGCTGCCATCCGCCCAATGGGCCGAGGAAGAGGGCACCATGACCAACCTGGAGGGCCGGGTGATCCGCCGGCGCCAGGCCTGCGAACCCCCGTCCGGCGTCAGGGACGACGTCGCTGTGATCTGCGAACTGGCCCGGCGGCTGGGCAGCGGACGCCACTTCGAATACGCCAGCGTCGAGGAGATTTTTGAGGAGTTGGGCAGAGCGTCGGCCGGCGGCCCCGCTGATTACTCCGGCATCACCTACGCCGGGATCGACGCCAACGACGGCGTGTTCTGGCCCTGTCCCGGTGAGGGGCACCCGGGCACGCCCCGGCTGTTCACCGACGGTTTCCCCACGGCCAGCGGACGGGCGCGGATGTTTGCCGTGCGCCACCAGGAACCCGATGAAGCGCCCGATGAGGAGTATCCGCTGTTCCTCACCACGGGCCGCAATCTCGCCCACTACCAGTCTGGCACCCAGACGCGGCGCGTCCCCGAGCTGGCGGAGATGACCCCCCAACCCATGGCCGAAGTCCATCCGTCCACCGCCGGACGTTACGGGCTGCGGGACGGCCAGGCCGTCCGGCTGAGCACCCGCCGGGGACGGGCCGACTTCCAGTTGAAGGTGACTCGCGGGATACGGGAGGACACGGTGTTCGTCCCATTCCACTGGGGCGGCCGGCAGGCCGCCAACCGGCTCACCAACCCAGCGCTGGATCCCACCAGCCGGATGCCCGAGTTCAAGGTCTGCGCCGTGCGCATCGATGGCGCGGAAAACACCGCCGATGACACCACAACCACAACGGAGCGTTAGCCATGATGAATGCCTCAGAAAAGCAGAAACTGGTGGTGATAGGCAACGGCATGGCCGGCGCCCGATTCGTCGAGGAAATGGTGAACCTGGGCGGCCAGGATACCTACGACATCGCGGTCATCGGCGAGGAATCCTGCGGCAACTACAACCGCATCCTGCTCTCCGGCGTGCTGTCGGGCTCCCACGACCCCAACGACATCTTCATCAATCCACTGGACTGGTACGCCGAGAACAACGTGACCCTGCACTCGGGAGTGCGCGCCATCGGCATAGACCGGAAGGGCAAGATGGCCTACGGTTCCGGCGGGCTGCTGCTTCCCTACGACAAGCTGGTCATAGCCACCGGCAGCAGCGCCTTCGTGCCGCCCATGGACGGCCTGTATGACGACGACGGCGATTTCAAAAAGGGCGCCTTCGTATTCCGCACGCTGGACGACTGCTCCGCCATCATCAAACACGCGGAGGGCGCGCGCCGGGCGGCGGTAATCGGCGGCGGGCTGCTGGGCCTGGAAGCCGCCCGGGGACTGATGAACCGGGGGCTCGAGGTTGACGTGGTCCACCTGATGGGCTGGCTCATGGATACGCAGCTGGACTCCCTGTCCGGACAGCTCCTCCAGCAGAGCCTGGAAGAGCTGGGCGTGCAGTTCCACCTGGAGAAGCTGACCACCGCCGTGCTGGGCGATGATCGTGTGACGGGCCTCCAGTTCAAGGACGGCGACACGCTGGACTGCGATCTGGTGGTGATGTCGGCCGGCATCCGCCCCAACGTGGACCTGGCGCGGATGGCGGGTCTGCACGTGCGCCGCGGCATCCTGGTCAACGACGGGCTCACCTGCCGCAACGACCAGGACATCTACGCCATTGGCGAGTGCGCCGAGCATCGCAGCCAGGTGTACGGACTGGTTGCGCCCCTGTGGGAGCAGGCCCGCGTCCTGGCCGAGAGGCTCACCGAGCGCAACGCCGACTCCGCCTACGTCGGCTCCCGGATCTCCACCAAGCTCAAGGTGATGGGAGTGGAGCTGGCGGTGGCCGGCAGCAAGGACCCGCTGGACGACGACGACGAAGTGGTGACCTACGTCGAGCCCAACCGCAACGTGTACAAGAAGGTCATCGTTCGGGATGGCAAGGTAACCGGCGCGATTCTGTTGGGCGACGGCCTGACCATGCCGCGCATCCTGCAGGCCTTCGACCGGGGCGAGGCCCTCCCCGAGAACCGCTCGGAACTGCTGTTCCCCCTGGCGGCCGATGCCGGTCCGTCGCTCAACGTGGAGGATATGCCCGACGACGCCCAGATCTGCAACTGCAACGGCGTGACCAAGGGCAGGATCATCGCGGCTGTGGACGGCGGATGCCGCAGCCTGAAGGCGGTATGCGACGCCACCCGCGCTGGAACCGGCTGCGGCTCCTGCAAGATGCAGGTTCAGGCGGTGCTGGAACTGGCGGCCGACGGCCTGGTGGCCGACGACCCATCGGCCCACTACTACGTGCCGGGCATTCCCCTCACCAAGCCGGAACTGGTGGGCGCCATCAAGGCCATGGAACTCAGGAGCGTTTCCCGGGTGTTCGAGGCGCTGGCCGGCGGCAGGGAGGACGCGGGCAGCAAGCACGGGCTGGCCTCGCTGCTGCGGACCATCTGGGGCGCGGAGTACGAGGACGAGCGGGACGCCCGCTTTATCAACGACCGGGTCCATGCCAACATTCAGAACGACGGGACGTTCAGCGTGGTGCCCAGGATCTACGGCGGCGTCACCACGCCCGACCAGCTTCGCCGTATCGCCGACGCTGCTGAGAAATACGAGGCCAGAATGGTGAAGATCACCGGCGGCCAGCGCATCGACCTCCTGGGCATCCCCAAGGAGCACCTGCCCGCAGTGTGGCAGGAGGTTGGGATGCCGTCGGGCCACGCCTACACCAAGGCGTTCCGCACCTGCAAAACCTGCGTGGGAACCGAGTTCTGCCGGTTCGGCGTGGGCGACAGCACCAAGCTGGGCGTCCAGATCGAGCAGCGGTTCCAGGGCATCGAGAGCCCCCACAAGATGAAACTGGCCGTGTCGGGCTGCCCGCGCAACTGCGCCGAGTCGACCACCAAGGACGTGGGCGCCACGGCCATTGAAGGCGGGAAGTGGGAGGTGTACATCGGTGGCGCGGCGGGCTCCCGCGTGCGCAAGGGGGATGTGCTGTGCGTGACCGATACCCACGACGAGACCCTTCTGATTATGGGCAGGTTCATGCAGTACTACCGGGAGAACGCCCGCTACCTGGAACGCACCTACGACTTCGTGGAACGAACGGGTATCGAGCGGCTGCGTCAGATCCTGGTGGAGGATGGCGAAGGCATCTGCGACCGGCTGGATCAGGACATGCAGGCCGCCGTGGATGCGTACCAGGACCCCTGGCTGGAGGCCGGCGACCCGGTGCATCCCAATCAGTTCGTCACAACGCCGGCTGAATTGACCGCGCCGGCGGCCGCAGCGAGGTAGCGTCATGGTTCTGATCACGAAAGCGCCGGATGTGTTTGCGGTGAGCGATATGTCATCTTACGGGACCCATATTCTTGGCAGCGCCGCGCAGATACCCATCGGCGAGGGGCGCCGGTTCGAGATCGGCGGTATGGCGATCGCGGTGTTTCGCAGCCGCCAGGGAAGGGTGTACGCCACCCAGGCAGAATGTCCCCATCGCGCCGGCCCGTTGGCCGATGGATTGCTGGGCGGTGAAGCATTGGTCTGCCCGCTGCACAACTTCCGATTCGACGTCGGTACCGGCGAACCGCTGGGCAACGACTGCCCTGCGTTGCGCACCTACCCGGTCTCTGTGAACGAAGCCGGGGAGATTCTGGTCGCGATATCCGGGTCGTAGCCGACCCGTTCCAGCCCTTCGGAGTTGAGAAAATGAGCCTGCTGAATATCGCCGCAGACGGCGGAAAAGCCACCCGGATACGCCTGTTCAGCCTGGCGGCCCCGCAGATGCGGACTTTCCACATCACCTGGTTCGCCTTCTTCTTGTGCTTCTTCGGATGGTTCGGCATCGCCCCGATGATGGCGGTGGTGCGTGAGGACCTGCTGCTGAGCAAAGCGCAGATCGGCAACACCATCATCGCGTCGGTTGCCATCACCATCGTGGCCCGCCTGGTCTTTGGATGGCTGTGCGACCGCATCGGCCCCCGCCTGGCCTACAGCGGCCTGCTGATCGTCGGCTCGATACCGGTCATGTGCATCGGGCTGGCCCAGAACTACGAGACGTTCCTGCTGTTCCGTCTGGCCATCGGCGTGATCGGCGCATCCTTCGTCATCACCCAGTACCACACCTCGGTGATGTTCGCGCCCAACGTGGTGGGAACCGCCAACGCCACCACCGCCGGATGGGGCAACCTGGGCGGTGGCGTCACCCAGATGGCGATGCCTCTGATATTCGCCGGCGTGCTGATGTTCGGCGTCGGCGAAGTCCTGGGGTGGCGGATCGCCATGGTGATACCCGGCGTGGCCCTGCTGTTGGTGGGAGTGGCCTACTACTTCCTCACCCAGGACTGTCCGCAGGGCAACTATCGCGACCTGCGCGCCCGTGGCCTGATGTCGGGTTCGGCCGGAAGCAAAGGCTCATTCCTGGAAGCGGCCCGGGACCCCCGCGTGTGGGCATTGTTCGTCATCTACGGGGCCTGCTTCGGCGTGGAGCTGACCATCAACAACATCGCCGCGCTGTACTACTACGACCGCTTTGAGCTGAACCTCGCCACCGCCGGAATCATCGCCGGCACCTTCGGCTTGATGAACATTTTCGCCCGCACCCTGGGTGGGTTTTTCGGCGACAAGATGGGCATCCGGTTCGGCCTCAGGGGACGTGTGATGTTCCTGGGCGCGGTGCTGCTGGTCGAAGGATTGGCCCTGATCCTGTTCTCCCAGATGGCGACGTTGTTCCTGGCCGTGGGCGCGATGATCGTGTTCAGCCTGTTCGTGCAGATGTCGGAGGGAGCGACGTTCTCGGTGGTCCCGTTCGTCAACCGCAAGGCGCTGGGTTCCGTGGCCGGCATCGTGGGCGCGGGCGGCAACGCGGGAGCCGTGGCCTTCGGGTTCCTGTTCCGCTCGGAGAGCCTGACCTACGCTGACGCCCTGCTCATCGTGGGCGTCGCCGTGGTGGTCGCGTCATCGCTGGTGCTGGCGGTGCGGTTCTCGCCTGAGACCGAGCGGGAGGAAAGGCACGCCCTGGATCTCGCCCTCGCCGAGCGGTCGGGCATCGCGCCGGCAGCGGCCGACTGAACCCCGGCCAACGTCCTGACGGTCGTGTTCTCCCAGCCATTGTGCGGGCGGATACCCAGAAAGCCAGGGCCGACGGCTTGCCAGGATATCCTGGCATCAGGGAGTCCCGTTCCGTGGATCGACTCCGGAAGTGCATCGAGTTGTCCTGGCTGCCGCGCCCGGTCGGGCCACCGAAGCGAGTATCAGCCCCCCGGCCGCACCGTGCGAGGGTCGAGCAGATCCCGCAGGCCGTCGCCCAGCAGGTTGAAACCCAGCACGGCGAGGAATATGGCGGCTCCCGGCAGCAGCAGCAGGCGGGGCGCCGTCTGCAGGTGAGGCCGGGCGTCGTTGAGCATCGCTCCCCACTCCGGTGTGGGCGGCTGCGCGCCCAGCCCCAGGAAGTTCAGCCCGGCGATTCCCAGGATGATCCAGCCCACGTCCAGTGACGCGATCACGATGATCGGGCCGAGGATGTTGGGAGCGATGTGCCGGAGGATGATGCGCAGGTTGCCGGCTCCGGCAGCGTGCGCCGCAGTCACGTATTCCATCTGTCGCGCTCCCAGGGTGACGCCGCGAATGATGCGAGCGTGACCCACCCACCAGACCGCGCCGGCCGCTAACAGCACGTTGAACAGGCCCGGCCCCAGCGCTCCCGCCACGGCCAACGCCAGGATCAGCGAGGGAAACGCCAGCAGCAGATCCACGACCCCCATCAGCGCCGTGTCCGGCCAGCCGCCGTGGTATCCGGATAGTATCCCCACCGTCAGCGCGATGGTCATGCTCAGGGCCAGGGTGACGGCGGCGGCCAGCAGGGTCAGGCGCGCGCCGTGAACGACACGGCTGAAGGTGTCGCGCCCGAGATGGTCGGTGCCCAGGAGGTGCTCCGCTGATGGTGGCAGCAAGCGGTCAGGCAGGCTGATCTCGGTGGGGTCATCCAGGGGAAGCCAGGGCGCCAACAACCCCGCCAGCAGCAGCGACACCACCAGGAACAGCCCCAACGCGGTTCCCGGCTCCCGTACCAGCGCAGTCCACTGGTGCCGACGGCGCCGCCGGGAACTGCCGGCGACGGTCGGGACGGGGACACGTCCCCCGGAGCGCTGTGCCTCAACTGTCATTGGCAGCTACATCCCGTCCCGTCCGAAGCGCAGGCGCGGGTCGGCGATGCGCAGAGCAACGTCGGCGACCAGGTTCACGAGCAGCACCACCACCGCGATGTAGGTCACGAACCCCTGCACCACGGGGTAGTCTCGAGTCAAAGCCGCGCCCACCATCAACTGCCCCAACCCGGGCCAGGTGAAGATGGTTTCCACTATGACCGCGCCGCTGAGCAGGTAGCCGAGGTTGACGCCGGTGGCCCCGATGGCCGGCAGCAGCGCGTTGCGAAGGGCGTGCCTCGCCGATACGACCTGTTCAGACAGTCCCTTGGCTCGCGCCGTTCGAATGTAGTCCTGGCCCAGGGTCTCCAGCATGCTGGCGCGAATCAGACGCATCAGTTGCGCCATCGGCGCAAGAGACAGGGCAATGGCCGGCAGCACGACCTGGGCGGGCGAACCGTAGCCCAGGGCCGGCAGCCACGACAGCTTCACCGCAAACAGGATTATCAGTCCGTATGCCAGGACGTAGGATGGAGCCGCCGCGCCCACCAGCGCCGTCAGTCGCGCGATGGTATCCACCGGGCTGCCGCGTCGCCGGGCCGACAGGATGCCCATGGGCACCGCGACCAGCAGCGCCAGGATCAACGCGGCCGTGGTGAGCAAAGCGGTCGGTACCGTGCGGCGCGCCAGCTGCGCGGCCACCGGCTGTTCGGTCACGTATGACCGGCCCATGTCGGCCACCAGTGCCCGCGTTACCCAGCGGGCGTACTGAGCCGGCAGGGAGGCGTCCAGGCCAAGCTCGATGCGCATGGCCGAGACCTCCGCCGCGCTGGGCATCTGGCCGGGATTGCGCTGGCGCAGCACAATCTCGGCGGGATCTCCCGGCGCCAGGTTCAGCAGCGCGAAGCTGACCGCCGAGATGCCCAGCAGAAGCAGCGGCAGCGTGGCCAGCCGTCGGGCCAGATATGCTCCCATTCCGGCGGTCCGCTAATAGGGCCGGTTATCCCGATACCTCGCTCACTCGGTCAGGCCGATGCGGTGGTCGAAGATATACACCCGGTGCGGGTGTGGATCGAACCCGGTGACCCGCTCACTGAGACCGTACACCATGTAGGCGTGAGCCACCGGGAGGACCGCGATCTCTTCAGTGACGACTGCCAGCGCCTCGCAGGCAATCCGCTTCCGCCCCTCCAGGTCGGACACGGTCCCGGCCGGGGCGACGATGTCCACCAGTCCGGAATTGTCGTAGTGCCCGAAGTTGTTGGCGGCGCTGCTCTCCGCGTCGGCTTCGAGGCCGACGAACTTGCTGACGTTCAGAACGGGGTCACCGGCGTCGACGACGTTGTTGTACCAACCGAAGAGGTCCCAGGTCGGTTCTTTCACCGTGGACCATTCGGTGATCTGCACGTCGGCCCGGATGCCCACGTCGGCCAGCATCGCCTGGGCGGCCTCGGCCATGATGGGAAGCTGGAAGCGTTGCGGATAACCGCCGATGACAATCTCCAGGGGTTCACCGGCCTTGTCGACAAACCCGTCGCCGTCGGTGTCGGCGTAGCCGGCCTGGGCCAGCAATTCACGGGACCGGGCCGGGTCGAAACTTGGTCCGGTCACGCCCGGGCAGGTCGCCAGGGCTTCCGGCAGCAACGTATCTGCGTAAGATCCGGTTCCCGCCGGCGCTACCAGGCCAGCGATGCTCTCCCGGTCAATGGCTAGGGCAACCGCTCGACGGACCAGAGGGTCGGCCAGCGTACCGCGCTCGAAGTTGACCCACCACATCACCACCGAGGTGCCGATGCCGGCGGTCTGGCTGCGGAGGTCGAGTTGGGCGTCGATGACGCCCACGCCCTCTGGAGAGAGGTTGATTGCGAAGTCGATGTCGCCAGCCTGCAGGGCCAGCTCCCGGCTGTTGGTATCGGGGATGGCAATGTGATTGATGCCGGCCAGCGGGGGCGTTCCTCCCCAGTAGTCGTCGTAAGCTACACTTTCCAGGCGTTCTTCGATGACGTAAGAGGTGGGCATGTACGGCCCGGTCAGGGCGCCGGCGTCCAGGAAGTTGCCCTCGCCGGCGGCGTCGGCTGCCGCCGCGTCGGTGACTGCGGTGGCGGGAGCCGTCAGCAGTCCGGGCAACGTGGGTCGGGGTTCGAGGGTGGTCAGGATGATCGTCTGCTCATCTTTGACGGAGACGGTGTCGATGTTCAGCGAGTCTGCCGACGCCGGTGACAGGCGGATGACCCTCTCCAGGGACGCCTTGACCGCCTCGGCGTCCATCACCGCGCCGTTATGGAAGGTGACTCCGGTCCGGAGCCCGATCTCCCACGTCAGCGGGTCGACCTGCACGGCGCCCGTGGCCAGCCAAGGTTCGGGGCTGAGGTCGGACGCAGACAGGCGGAACAGGTTCTCCGACATTCCCGACTGGCTCGTAACCCAGCCGCTCTCGACGGGATCCAACGGTGTGCTGAGCCAGATGACTCCGGCGTTCAGCGTGGGACGTTCCGTTTCGGCATCGGCGACCGCAGCAGGTTGCTCGACCTGGGTGGGTGGCGTCGCGGGCTGCTCCGATGCTGCGGCCCCTTGAGACGGTTGTTGCGGAACCGCCGTGGCAGCCTCGAGCGCCGGTGCTTCGGTGGCGGCAGGCGACGGGGCATTTTCCGTGCTGGCGGCTGGCGCCCCGCAGGCAATGGCCAGGGCTAGCCAAAGCCCCAGTGTCATCAGAGCAGTTGATCTGATACTATGTATCAATTGTTTTGGCACAATGATTCTCCTGGTGGGTTTCGATGGTTAAAAAATCGCTCTACCGGCTCCGGTCAGGTGCGGTGAGCGAGTGGAGCCGAATTAGGTTTGGCCGCAACGTGGGCGACAAGTCTCAAGCCGGTGGTGGATCGACGCAACCCAGGCGACCACCCATCAACGCGGCAAGGCCCACGTCGAGCCACTGCGTTGACAAGGTGAGCGTGCGGCATCGCCACAGTCGGCTCTTCCGCGCGCACCCAAATTTCGGGTGAAGCGCCGCTTACCACCGTCGATGGCCGGCGGCGCCGCAAGAACGCACAGGTGTTTGGTCGGCACGCGTGAACATAAGACGGGGGAATGTAGCAGGGCCTCCCGCGGTTGTCAACAACAATGCCGCATGCAACATGGCCTTTCCAAAGTAGCTTTTGTCATGGCGAGCGCAGCGCGGCAATCGCGCTCCGGGAACATGACACATACGGGACAGCGTTGTAGCATCGACGGGATTGCCACATCGCTCCGCTCCTCGCGATGACTTTGGAAAGGCCCGGCGCATGCAACCCAACCAGGGAGACGTAGCGCGGTCCGATGCCCGGGACTCCGTCCCGTGTATGCAGGTTGCTTGCGAATCTCACCCGGCGCGATTGCTCGATGGTTGGGCGGAAAATCAGCCGCCCCCCGAACCGGGGCGCCGCTCTGCGCGGGGAGGCGGCTGACCCGGCCCGTGGTTGGTCCAGTCCGCCAAACCGTAACGCCACCCCGCGCGTCGAGGGCAGCAAGCCCACCCCCGTCGGGTCGCCAGTATAATTCGGCCACTCAGCCCGGCGGCCGTGGTGAGCAAAGCGGTCGGTACCGTGCGGCGCGCCAGATGCGCGGCCACCGGCTGTTCGGTCACCTATGACCGGCTCATGTCGGCCAGCAGCGCCCGCGTTACCCAGCGGGCGTACTGAGCCGGCAGGGAGGCGTCCAGGCCGAGTTCGATGCGCATGGCCGAGACCTGTGCCGGGCTGGGCGGTTGGCCGGGGTTGCGCTGGCGCAGCACAATCTCGGCCGGGTCGCCCGGCGCCAGGTTCAGCGGCGCGAAGCTGACCGCCGAGATGCCCGGCAGAAGCAGCGGCAGCATGGCCAGCCGTCGGGCCAGATATGCTCCCATTCCGGCGCTGCCGTCTTATTCCAGACCACTGCCGCGCCGAATCACTTGGCGAGCCCAATGCGATGATCGAAGAAATAGAGATTGGTCGGGTGGGGCTCGAAGTGGGCGATCCGATCGTTGACTCCGTACACCAGGAAGGCGTGCGCTACCGGCAGGAGCGCGGTTTCGGATGCAACGATGTCCAGCGCCCGGCAAGCTATTTCCTGGCGTTGCTGAGTATCTGAGACCTCGGCTGCGCTTGCGATGATGCTCTCCAGCTCCGGATGGGCGAAGTGGCCGTAATTGTTGGCGCCACTGCCGCTGGCGTCGGCGCTGACCCCGACAAACTTGCTGATGTTCAAGATGGGGTCTCCAGTATCCACGACGTTGTTGTACCACCCGAAGAGATCCCAGCCGGGTTCCTTGACCACCGACCATTCGGTGATGAGCACCTCAGCCTTGATGCCCACGTCGGCCAGCATCGCCTGGGCGGCCTCGGCCATGATGGGCAATTGGAACCGTTGCGGATATCCGCCGATGACAATCTCCAGGGGTTCACCGGCCTTGTCGACAAACCCGTCGCCGTCGGTGTCGACGTAGCCAGCCTCGGCCAGCAGGTCGCGGGCTTGCCCGGGGTCGTAACCGGGAGCGCTGACGCCGGGGCAGGGCACCAGGGCTTCCGGCAGGAGGAGTTCCGCAAAAGACCCCGAGCCGGCCGGGGCCACCAGCCCGGCGATGCTCTCTCGATCAATGGCAAGGCTCAATGCCCGACGGACCAATGGATCGGCCAGCGCGGGCCGCTCGAAATTGACCCACCACATCACTGCCGCGGTGCCGAATCCCCCAGTGCGAGTCTGCAAGTTGAGATGGGCGTCGATGGTCTGCGCGCCTTCCGGCGATATGTTGACTGCTACATCAATGTCGCCGGCCTGCAGCGCCAGTTCCCGGCTGTTGGTGTCGGGGATTGCGATGTGTTCGATACCGGCCAGCGGCGGCGTCCCGCCCCAGTAATCGTCGTTGGCCACGCTGCCGAGGCGTTCCTTCTGGAGGTACTCGGTGGGAACGTAAGGTCCCGTCAGCGCGCCCGCATGCAGGAAATTGCCCTCGCCGGCGGCGTCGGCAGCGGATGCATCCGTGATGGCAACTGCGGGGGTGGTCAGCAGGCCCGGCAGCGTGGGCCGCGGTTCCAACGTGGTGATGGTGATGGTGAGCGGGTCGTTCACCACGATGTTATCGATCCCCAGAGCGTCCGCGGACGCCTCAGACATGCGAATCGTCCTTTCCAGCGACGCTTTAACCGCCAGGGCGTCCATTGCCGCGCCGTTGTGGAATTTCACGCCTGAGCGCAGCTCAATCTCCCAGGTCAGCGGGTCAATCTGTTCGGCGCCCGTGGCCAGCCACGGTCCGGGGCTGAGGTCGGACGCAGACAGGCGGAACAGGTTCTCCGACATACCCGATTGACTGACTATCCAGCCGCCCTGCACCGGGTCCAGCGGGCTGTCCAACCAGATAACGCCGGCTTTCAGCGTGGGCCGATCCAGGACATTGGCAGCGGCTGGGGCCGCCGGCTGTGACGCCGCGGACGATCGCTCAGATCGATGGGCCGGAGCGACAGTTACAACCGGTTGCTGGGGAACGGCGGCGGCCGGCGCGGTTGATCCCGGATCGCTGCCGGTCGCGGAGGGAGTCATCCCGCTGGGGGCGGCGGGAGCGCCGCAGGCCAGCGCCAGCAGCAGCACGAGACCAAACGCCGCGGCCATTTTGTGTTTGAGACGGTATTTCAATAACATTTCCATATCCATTCTTCAGGACGTTTCGGTGAGTTGCCGGCGAACACCACCGTTCCGTGCATGCGGGGTTGCATTCGAATCGCACCCGGAACGGGCTCAAGCGCAACCGGTGTGATCGCTCGATGGGTGGATGGAGGGTCAGCCGCTGCCCTAATCAGGGGGCTGCTCGGCACGAGCGCGGCTAATTCGGCCCTTGGTCGGTCCGATCCGCCAAACCGTAACGCCACCCCGCGCGTCGAGGGCAGCAAGCCCGCCTCCGTCAGGCCGCCAGTACAATTCGGCCACTGTGTCCCCCACATCCTCGGCCCCTATCGGACTGCCGTTTCCATTTCTCTGCAGCGTCCACACAACCACGGCGCCATCGCGACCTCCCGATGCCAGGCGCCTCGCGCCGGGAGCGAAGGCAAGCGTCGTTATGGGTTCAAGATGAAACTCCAGAACGCCGGGCTGCGTGCCTTCGGGACCCTTTTTCCGGAAGCTCCAGACCGTCACCGCCTCCCCCCCGCCGGTGGCCAAAAGGGTGCCGGCGCTATCGAAAGCCAGGGCCGACGGCTTGCCGGGATATCCTGACATCATGGAGTCCCGTTCCGTGGACCGACGCCAGAAGTGCACCGTGTTGTCCTGGCTGCCGCAGGCGACGATATCCCCGTTCGGGCTCAACACCATCGACACCAGGGACCCCTGCCACTCCATCTTCTGGCGAAGCGAGCCGGTGGAAGGCTCGAAGAACGCCACTCGGCCGTAACAGGCCGTCGCCAGCTCCTCTATGCTCGACCAGGCGATGGCGCTGACGGTGCTGGGGTGATCCTCGGACCGCCAAACCTCCGCTCCGTCCGCGTCATACGCACAAACCTGCCGGGAGCACGAGGCCGCCAACAATTGGCCGTCTGGCGACCACGATACGTTTTCCACCCAACCGCCGCCGACGTCGATAGAACGGGTTACCTGACCTTCGGCGGCGCTCCAGATCAAGACTCGCCCGTCCTGGCCGGCCGTAGCGAACTCGGTCCCACTCGGGTGGATCGCCATCGCGAGCAAACCATCTTCGTGAACCTTGTGTTGCTCCCAGACGGCCGCGCCAGACTCGCCGTCAAAGGCATAAATGCCACCCTCGGCATCGCCGACCACCAGCGCCTCACCGCCCAAGGCCCAACCACCGGCGATAGCGTAGTCGCCGACCGTCGCAGACCAGCCTCGGTCAAGAACGCCCGTTGGACTGCCGGCATTTAGATCAGACATGCTTCGAATTCCTCCCGCATACTCTGTCCATCGAGGTTGCGGCCGATGAAGACGAGCTGATTGCGTCGGGGCGCGTCCCCCCATTCGCGGTCCGGCTGGCCGTCAAAGAGCATGTGAACGCCCTGGAAGACGAAACGACGCGACTCTCCCGCAACACTGATGAATCCCTTCATTCGGAAGATGTCCACGCCACGCTCGCTGAGCAGTTTGCTAAGCCACCCGTTGAGCTTTTGGGGATCGCAGTCGCCGTCTACCTCGATAGAGATCGATCCCACCTCATCGTCGTGCTCGTGCTGGGCGACCCAGGTTCGCTCAGCTTCGACAGGAACCAGCGCTCCCTTGATGCGTGGTGTCTCCTCTACGCAGTCCGGCTCGGCGCAAAAATTGCCCCCCAGCTTGAAAGCCTCTCCATCCGCGTTCTTCAGTTGGAGATCGAATTCCTCCGCGAGGTGCTGGGCATAGAGGCCAACCCGCCCCGGCGCATCAACCTCAAAGAAGAAGGACTTGCGCCCTGGAGAATCAAGCCGGAGGCTCACATGCTTTCCGGCAGGAATCTCCTCCCCGGGATGAATGATCTCCGCAGGTTCAGCGTACTGCCGTACACACCACTCGGCGCCCTCTCGAAGGGCAGCGTCATCCGTGCCCTGGCCCGACACGACGACGAGCGACATCGCCGGATCAGGTCCCTCGGCAAGGTTGAGCTCGTAGCGGCCGGTATCCAGCGAATAGACTCCCGTCCATTCGAAGGGGTACTCCGGCTCGAGGAAAGTGGGACGACGCTCGAGCACCTGGTCCAGGTCGAAGGCGCTGAGGTCGAGTACCGTGTCGACGGGTACGTTCGCCCGCTCGCTGCGCACGACTTGCGCCATTCGGTTCATGCCGCGGAGGCGAGCTTCCAGACTGTCAAGGGCCTCGCTGTTGACGAGGTCCGTCTTGTTGAGCACGAGGACGTCGGCGAACGCGATTTGTTCCGTGCTCTCGTCGCTCCGGCCGAGCTGCTGCTCGATGTGAGCGGCATCGACGAGCGTGACGATCCCGTCAAGGGCATATTCAGCGCGCAGTTCGTCGTCCATGAAGAACGTCTGTGCGACCGGGCCCGGATCGGCCAGCCCGGTGGTCTCCACCAGCACATAGTCGAACTTGTCGCGGCGCTTATTGAGATTGTTGAGTACGCGAATCAGGTCTCCGCGCACCGTGCAGCAGATGCAGCCGTTCGACATTTCGAAGACTTCCTCGTCAGCGTTGATGACGAGGGCCTGATCGATGCCGACCTCCCCATATTCGTTCTCGATCACGGCGATGCGCTTGCCGTGTTCCTCAGTCAAGATCCGGTTGAGCAGGGTCGTCTTGCCAGAGCCGAGAAAGCCGGTGAGGATGGTAACGGGTACTTTGCGAGGCATGTTCATCAAAGTTCCTCCTTGAGAAGATATTGATACGAAGTATCGATATTACACACAGGAAGGCTACACCTCCGGTGGTGTCGCTGTCAACCAGGCGACTTGCTCACGCGCACCCAATTGCACTGGAACCGTCATGGCGAGCGAAGCGTTGCAATCTCGTTGGGGCAACAAACACCATACCGGCAACGGGATCGCCGCGTCGCTGCGCTCCCCGCGATGACAAAATGGCTACGAGTGAGGGGGAATTGACGGCAAGAGTTCCGATCTGCTGAGGTGAATTAGCGGAAAGGCGCGGAACATCCTGCAGGCCACCTTCGCTTTCGGCTTGCGCTACACGATCGAGCCAACGCTCCAGAACATCACTCACTCAGCAGTGGCCTCCAGCCGGATCGAGGGCGAGTACCCAGACCGGACCGGGGTACGAGAGACCGTCGCCAGAAGCCTTTGAGCGGACGCGGCAATCGGACGGGATTGGCTGCAACGCTACCCAGCTCACCACAGCCTCAACGCCCGGCTGAGGCAGATGGTGGATCGCCTGAACCGGGACCGGGAAGGCGACACCACGACCGCACAGTGCTGTTATTAAAGCAAATCATATAGATAAACTTATATTTATAACCACAAATAATACATATGTCATAGATGTGACGATGTAACCTGCAGCCCGGGTTTCGTTCTGTGCAGAGCGCAGTGGACGGGACCGGTGGCGGCGCTGTGCCGGACGAAAATCTGGAGACAGCCTGCCCGCCGCCGGCGCCACCTGCAGGCCCTCAGCGAATTTTTCGTCAAGGCATTGGACGGGCCTGGCCCGTCGCCGGCGGATGGTGCACCCAGAGAACCTATCGCGGGGCATCCGGTGATGTATCCGTCTGAATCAAGCCCATGGTCTGGCGCAGCCGTACGCCAGGAGTAAAATACGCGCCGGTCATGGTTCGCTCAAATCGCATCTTGAATGAAGGATAGACATCATGGCGTTTCCTAAATCCCGGACGTGGTGGGTTGCGCTTGCGGCGTCGTCTGTACTGGCGATTTCGGCGTTCATCCTGGGATGCGGTCCTGCCGATCGAAGCATGGCGACGATGGATCCCGAAGCGGTTTCGGCGACCCCAGAAGTTGTGTCACCGCAATCCGGAGATGACCCGGAGCAGTCCATTCTGCCGCCGCTACCACCGAAGGAACCACCGCAGTATCCGAATCTGGATTCCAACCTGAACCGACTGGCACAAGTAGCCTCCTCAACGCTAACACCAGCCGGCACGGACGCGCCCCGATCACGTCAGGATGACGAGCCCGTCCTGGTTACGTTCTACATCGAGGCGGGCCGTGTGGACGGCGTGCGAGAGTACCTGGAGGACAACGGAATATTCGTCCGCAACGTGGGCGAAGACTACATTGAGGCCCATGTGCCGCCATCCCAGTTAGGCGCAGCGTCCGAGCAAGCGGGGGTGTTGCGCGTGGACACCGTGATTCCCGCGTTACCGCCGCGCCCCACATCATCCAACCGGGCCAACCCTGCCGTCATCAGCGACGGGGTCAACATACACGGAGCCGACGCCTGGCATGGGGCCGGGTTTCGCGGGGAAAACGTCAAGGTTGGCGTCATTGACTCCGGGTTTGAAGGTTTTGCCCAATTGCAGGGAACCCAATTACCGCGCAACGTGGTGGCCCGGTGTTACTTCGCAGCGGCGCGGGCTCCATCCTCCGCGCTGGCTGATTGTGAGGTGGATGGAAACCACGGCACGACAGTGGCGGAAACGCTGTCGGATGTCGCGCCGAACGTGACGCTCTACATCGCCAATCCTCTAACTGCTGGGGACCTCCAATCCGCCGCGGATTGGATGACGGGTCAGGGGGTGACCGTAATCAATCACTCGCTGGGTTGGTTGCCCAGTGGCCCGGGCGATGGGACGACGCCCTTCGGCAACTCACCCCTGAAGACGGTTGACCGAGCGGTTGCCGGAGGATCTGCGTTCATCACCGCCGGCGGCAATAGCGGGCGCAAGGTGTGGTTCGGGACCTTTGCCGACCCTGACGGTGACCGCTGGCACAACTTCGACGATCAAGTTGAGGCCAATCAGTTCACCGTTACGGAGAGCAAGAAGGTCTCCGCTTTTGTGCGTTGGGAAGGCGATTGGGGAAGGGCGGATTGTGACCTCGATTTGGCGCTTGTTCGGGTTGACACGAGCACTCCGACTCTCATATCCGTCGCTGAAGACCTTCAGGATGGTCTCGCAAACCGATATCCCGCCGAATATGTGGAGGCGAACGTCGCGCCCGGCGTGTACAGCCTGTCGCTTTGGAACGCCCGATGCGCCACCATGCCCGCTTGGATTCAGCTCTTTTTGTGGGACACCGAAGGTGGTTCCGAGGAATTGCTGTATCACTCGCCCGGTCGTCACATGGCAGAACCGGCGGAGGGTCGAAACCCCGGCATGATGGCGGTGGGCGCAACCCACTGGTGGGACACCCAACAGGTCGCTGAATACAGTTCCCGCGGGCCGACCATCGACGGCCGGGTCAAACCGGACATCACTGGTATTACCTGCAATCCCACGGTTGCCAATCCGCCTGTGGCCTCACCCGACGGCAGCACCCTTCATCCGACTTGCGGCACATCGCACGCAGCTCCTCATATCACCGGCCTTGCCGCGCTGGTGAAGCAGCGGTTTACGAATTACCGCCCTAACTTCGTCACCCATTACCTGAAGCAGAACGCCGCTGAGCGGGGGTCTGTTGGAGCCGACAACACCTGGGGCTACGGGCTGGCCGAGTTGCCGGACCCGTCGTTGGCCGCGGTCAGCGTCGCGGCTGGGCCGGCAGGCAACATCACTGCCGTCAACGGGCGTAACACCGGAGAGGCAGTCATTGCCTGGGACGCAGCTCCGGGCGCGACCCATTACCGGATTGGGTGCGTGAACATGGAGCGCGACTACCCCAGGGCCAAGGCGAGCCACACCGGCAACTGGCGGGAGGCGTTCCCGTATTTTGACGTAGATGCCCAGAATCTCGACCCCATTCGCCCCACCTACACCTTTCCCGGCCTCCAGGAAGGCGTCTACCACGCCTGCACGGTATTGAGCAACAACTCCCGGTACGGCCAACCGACGTGGCCGGACGCCCCAAATTATTGGCAGTATCTGACCATCACCAATCGCGGCGGGGCGTGCCCGATCTGCGCCGCGACATCGCCGTAGTGTCGCGCGTCGAGCAGATGGTGACGACGGTTGGGTTACGTCGTCCGCGACCGCTGGCTGTCGGATCGGGCGACGGGGCACATGGTCGGGCCAGGCAAGCGCAGTCTCGTTGCGGGAAGCGGAGTTTGGGAGCCTGATTTTCAAACGAATTCACCGCCCGTCATCCTCCCCGGTTTTGCAACCGTTGCGATCCTCATCCTCGCGAACACAGCGTCTCGGTAGGTCTGTTTGCTGCGGCTAGCCACGTTCAGGGAGTCCCCATGAGCGACGCACCAGAAAACCCAGATCAATATTTGGAACCAACCCTGAACCTGTTCGACCAGTTGGGGGCCATTTTAGATCACTCCGACACTTCCATTGACCAAAAGCTGGAAAGCATCGTTGAAACGCTCGACGACCTGAATACCCAACTACTGAAAGCGGTATCCAAGTTCAGCGCCGACGAAATAGAAGAGGCCTTCGACAAATTCCTCACACCCCGAGAGAACGACGAGAAAGTCCAACTCCAAAACTTGCTGATCGCGATCGCGTGCGCCGCCGAGTTCAAAAGACGGGCCGATCAAATCGGACTCACGGCGCTGGAGTACGCTCGCCGGATCCGAGTGCGCCGGGAGCTGGACAATCTCTAAATTCGATTCACCCCTCTCCCGATCTGGGTCAGTTGGACCCGGTTCGTCCCTTTGAATCCGCTCAATTTCCGTTCCCGAGCCCCCCGTAAGGGGGACCACAAGTCCTTCGGCTGCCAACTCCGCCGTGGCCTCCCTCCGCATCCACCTCCCGGGCCCGACGCGGTTACCATACAGCATCACATTAAGCGCTTGGGCCGCAGCGACGTCGAACGGGTGCGACGGGCAAACGGTCTTATCCACGCCAGCCAGCCCAGGCGCCCGATCATCGTGATTCATCACGGCATCCGGGATACTCGGACGGAGTGTATGACATTTGTCGGCAGTGGAATCCTGACCGACTGGAAGGGGCCCAATGTCGAGACGCTCCTACGTGGAGGGCGGACTGTCGGGGTGCCCGCCGCGTAGTATTTGAGCGCGCCTGAGTTCTATGGCGTCCTGCAGCAGGTCGGAGCCGTACCGCTCCAGGATGTCGATGTCCCTCCGCATGATCGGATCCGACACCTTGACCTTGTTCTCGGCCTGTCGCAGTTCCGTCAGGTCGCTGCCCCTCGCGCGGCGGACGTTTCGCCTTCCATAGAACCAGAACGCCAACGCGATTGCGACCACGATGGCCAGTCCAACGAGATATGGCATTTTGCTAACTCTCGGCGCGTCCGATTGACACAATCGGGAATAAACGCCCAACATCAGTTGCGGCGACGCAAGTTTACACCGTGCGCAACCCGTCCGCAGCGTACCGCTCTGGATGCCGGTGACCGGCCGGATTGGAGCGCGCCGTTACTGCTACGGGTGTCGCGCGAAGTCGAGCCCGGAAATGCACTCTCCGACGGACGAGGGTTTGGCCGCCTGATCCCGCGCATCTCTTCGTTGCGTTGTCGCCGATGGCGGCTGCTACCAGGGGACGGAGCAAATGGAGGACGGTAGCAACACGATTGCGATGGCCGACGCCGGGCCTAACAGCGACATGAGCAAGCCGGTGTTCGACCGCCCCGCCGGTTCCGTGAGATGCGCTGGGGCTGCGGATCGCAGCGCGCCGTTCTGGCTGTCGAACGCGACGACGAAACCGAAGTCAATCGCGGAATCTGGCGCTGGCTCGGCAGCCGCGCCGTCCGCCAGGACTTCCTGTCAAAGGACAACCCCGCGAGTAACTGTTCAGAGTTGCTGGGGAGGTGTCATTGCGAGCGCAGCGCGGCAATCTCGTTGGCGCCCGGGTGTCCTTCAGGGCAGACGTTGCTGCTACGATATCGAGATTGCCACGGCGCAAGTGCCTCGCAATGACAACCTCCTGAATTCTGAACCGTTACCCCCGCGACCACGGGTTGCCGGATCAGCGATTACCCGCCGTTTGCGCCGGGGCGCCTGGCCTGACCAGGCCGTTCAGTCGGCCCCGACCCCCAGCGAAGCCGCCACCTTCTCCCGCAACTCCCGGAAGTTCACCGGCTTCACCACGAACCCCTGCGCCCCGCTCTCCTCGGCACGCCTGGCGTTCTCCTCATTCCCGTAGGCCGAAACCACCATCGACGGCAACTCCGGCCGCTGCTCCCCCAGCGCGTCCAGCAACTCCCACCCGTTCATCTCCGGCATGTTCAGGTCCGTAATGACCAGCTCTATGTCCGGATGCTCTTCCAGCACCTCAAGGGCGTGCCGCCCCGAAAGGGCGAACAGAAACTCGTACCGACCGGCCCTGACCTCGCGACGCATCTGCTGCCGGAACATCGGCTCCACGTCGGGCTCGTCGTCCACCACCAGCACCTTCCTGGCGCCCACGGTTTCACTCATACTGCAATCCTTGTCGTTCCAATGTGCGCACATCGTCTGCTGCATCTGTGCGGCGAACCTCTGCCATGTTACCACCCTCCAACATATCGGCGGCCTGCTTGATTTCACCAGTGGCGTGGAATGCCACGCCCGCTGTCTCCTCATCGACGCCGATTGCGGGCCCCTGCTCAGGCCATGCCGGGTTCATCCCGACTGCCCCATCCCACCTCCAGTATAGTCCACAGGCCTCGGTTTCGGCCGCGTGGTTCGCTTTCATACGGGGAAACCAGGGTGCCAAATTGCCATGGGCCAATTCAGCCAAACCGTCATGATTTTGCAGCCAGCAGATTGGGACGGGAAGTGGTTGAAGAATCTCACGCGTACCCAGTTTGACGACGACGGGAGCAAATTTACATCGATAAACAGGATCGACAGGATGATGGCGTGCGGGTGGGGCGTTCAATTTTTCAGCATCGTCAAGAGCGCGGGAGCGTTCACAATAATCAATCAAATCCTGTTCATCCTGTGCATCGATGTAAAAGACAAAATGGGTACGCGCGAGGTTGAAGAATTGATCGTGCCCGAAAGTTCGGGGAGCGGCTTTTTCGTGGTTGCTGCTCCACGTTCGAACCGCCATTGCGCGGTGTGGCGCCGGCCACCAGCGGCCGGCACGCGCAAGCGAAGCCCTGACAAGTCGCCGGAGCCGCCAAAACCGCCCTGGCATGGTGCTGGCCGGCGCATAGCGCCAGGGTCGCGCCGTCTGCAGTCGGCCCATGCCGACCAGAATCCAGCGGCGCCGCGCTGCCGGCTTCGGGGACTGGCGCGCCTACGCCGCTTCAACCGCCAGCGGGGCCGGTCGCTCCGGACGCCGCGCCACCGCCATCAGGAGCATCCCGCACCCCTGGGCAACCGCCGAGAACAGGATCAGGATGGTGTAGCTGCCCGTCAGGTCGTACACCACGGGTCCCACGATCTGCCCCAGACCCAGCCCGCCGGCCTCGAAGGGACGCATGGCTCCGGCGATGGCGCCGTAGGAGTTGCGGCCGAAATAGTCCGCCAGCACCATGTACATCAGCACCTCAAGCGCGCTGTGGAACAGCCCCCAGAACACCCCGTAGGCGTACGCCGCCGCCAGCGAGTTGACCTCCAGAAGCGCCAGCGTCGCCAGAGTTGACACCGCCATGGCCGCGACGATGCACCAGCGTGGCGTGAGCTTCCCCGCCACCTGTCCCCACACGAGGCTGCTCAGCGCCAGGAACGTGCTCACGCTCAACACCCCCGCCGCCTGCGGCGTGCTCAATCCCGCAAACTCGTGCAGATAGGGCACCAGGCTGAACCCCAGGCCGGAACTGCCCGTCACGTTCAGAAAGGCGACCATCGACACCATCCAGAAGGCTTTGGTCCGCATCGCCTCCCGGGATGTCCAGCTGGCCTCTGCCGGAGCCGTTTCCTGTGCCGCCGCCCGACCGCCTCGCTGCGTCGCACTGGAGCCGGATGATCCGGTCGCCGCCGAGGCCCGCGCGCCGTCGGGCAGCAGCCCGATGTCCTCCGGCCGCCGGCGCATGATGATGATCATGGGGATGGCCAGGAACAGGCTGAAGAACCCCAGCAGCCGGAAGGCCGTGCGCCAGTCCGCCAGCAGGGTGATCAGCGCGAACGCCTGGATGATCAGCGCGCCGCTGATGGGACGGTAGATGCCGGTGAGGGCCAGCGCGATGTTGCGGCGGCGGTTGAAGAAATTGACCGCCATGGTCCGCGGCACCACGCCGATGAGGAAGGGCTGGCTGATGGCCCGCCCGATCACCGCGGCGATGAAAAACTGCCACGCCGTGTGCACCCCGCCGATGGACACCATGGACACGCCCAGGACGATCACCCCAACGGGCATCAGCCATCGTGGTCCGTACCGGTCTGCCAGCCGTCCCGCGAAGGGGGCGAAGACCCCCGACAGCCACACCCCGCAACTGGACGCCAGCCCGATGCTGGTGCGGGGCCACAGGGTGTCTTCCAGGATGAAGCTCTGCACTCCGCCCAGCACCACTCCCGCCACCGCCGTGGCCACGAAAGCCCCGGCGCCCGAGAGACCGAGCACCAGCCAGCCGTAGTAGAAGGGGGTGTTGGGACGCCAGTCGAGGAGAGCCGAAAGAGAGGACGCCATGCGCCTGACACTTGTATCAGACCGCCGCCATCGGTACAAGCCGCCGCACGCACTCACGCATACCCACCCCGCACCGGCAATCGTAAATTGCATGGATGGACACGGATAAACGGGATTGATTTGGTCCACAACCGCCGAGTTTGAATTTACACACCGGCCCGCCTCCGTGACGCCGTTCCTGCTCCTGTCCGGATCCGGTTGTATCCAGTGCATCCTGGGTATACATGCGAATTTGACCGGCGCCCGCTCGGTGCGTTGCCGGGCGTGTCGGCCGCGTCTATACTTCGCGCAGGATAAGCATCCGCGACACCGCCCATGCGAGTATGGGCACGACCGCCGGGAGGTGGGATGATGGCTACTGCTAAGGTGAACGGAGCCGAGATTTATTACGAAGAGACGGGCAGCGGACCGCCGATCATTCTTTCGCCGGGCGGCCTCCAGGGCAATGCCAACAGCTACCACCCCGTGATTGAAGCGCTGTCCCAGGAGCACCGGGTGGTGGTGTACGACCGCCGCTTCGGCGGACAGTCCCGCAGCCCAATGGTGGTGCAGACCTGGGACATGGTGTGCGACGACGTGTTCGGCCTGATGGACACCCTGGGCATCGAGCAGGCCTATCTCGGCGGCGGATCATTTGGGGCGGCCATCTCCCTGGGCTGCGCCGTGCGCCGTCCGGAGCGGGTTCGGGCCATCTTCCCGTCCAACATCGCCGGCGGCACTATCTGCGACGCCTACCTGGCGGCCAAGCTGTTCAAGAGCATGGACTGGGCCGAGAACCGCGGCATCGCGGCAATCGTGGACGCCTTTGACCCCGACGACCGCTTCTCACCATTCAGCCCCGAGCTGGCGCAGACCGACGCTGACTACCGGAAGTCCCTGGAGTCCATGGACACCGAGGACTTCATCCAGGTGATGCGCGACACTATCCACGCCCTGTTCGACGGCCCCTACAAGACCCTGGGCATGACCGAAAAGGCGCTGAAGAGCGTGTCCGTCCCCGCCATGGTCATGCCGGGCAACAACGACGTGCATCCCCGCGGCCTGGCCGAAGCCGTCCACCGCCTGGTCCCCAACTGCCGCTGGGCCGAGGTCCGCCCCCACAGCGAGGAGCCGG
Source organism: SAR202 cluster bacterium bin87 (assembly GCA_002238825.1). GTDB lineage: Bacteria > Chloroflexota > Dehalococcoidia > Lucifugimonadales > UBA3495 > Bin87. The sequence goes on from MPNC01000006.1 coordinate 240,732, forward strand.
AGAAGTACACCAAGCGCGTGCTGGGCTTCCTGGCAGAGGTCGAGGGGTAGGAGCGGGAGTGGGTTGGGCATACACCCGGCGCCCACTCATTTTGGGATCGGGGGAGTAGCGTGATGGTCTCGCCAGGGTAGGACAACAGGAAGTCGAAAAACGGGACGGGGAAAGAGCAGACCTGTGCTTAGTGAAGTTTCGGCCGCTTTGCGACCTGTTGGACGGCCTCACGCGTACCCAGTTTCACTGGAACTGTCATTGCGAGCGGAGCATGGCAATCTGGTTGGGGCAGTAGGGTCACCTGCAGCAATGAGATCGCCACGTCGCTACGCTCCTCGCGATGACAAACTGGGTACGCGTGAGGTTGGACGGCGATTTGCGATGGGGGACTTCCGTTTACGGTTTGACTTCCTCAGTCGTCTGTAGACGCTTCGGCATGTGTCAATCCGCTCCCATATTGAGCTCCATACACGCAGTACCCTCTATCGTGCGTTTCGATTTGAGTTTCAACTGCGGGCACGACTCGCTAACCAGCGGAACACGCGATTGAGCTAGTCAATGATGGGTAAACTTTTCAACCATAGTAGTATGCCGACTTGGGATTCGCAACCGCGTTTGCGCCGTAAGCCCTCACAGCGCTCCTCAGTAATTTACTCATCCGAAGAAAACTTGGTACGCTCAAATCCACGCCGTTGACCTTGAGACCGACCAAGCCAGCCCTATCGCAATTATGTGGAGCGGGCAAAGAACTCGCACCGAGTTTCTTCAATAGTTTTGCCCGACGCCTAAGGGCCAAATAGATTGTCGTTACCAACCATCCATCAAGATTTTTCAAAAGCTCGTCGTCGTCGACCGCTGGGAAGAAGCTCATGAAGCCCCGATAATGAATATTTGGAACCGCCCTAGAGAGGTATTTGCGTAGTTCATCCTCACGAAGATTACCATACAAATAACGACGTATCTGACTAATTAACACTGAGTAATCCCTGTCGAGTCCGCTAAAGCGATTCCAATCTACATGGCCTTCTAGTGGTTCTTGGAGAAGATTGGCAAAGATCAATTGACTTAACCGCTCCTTTGCTCTGGCGACTAGTGTGTCGCCCATGCTGATACGTTCTGCATCTATCTTGTGACCTATAAACGAGACTGTCTCTTTACCAGCTATTTCTCTTGGCGCGTCTACAGGGGTAAGCAATTTCACACCTTCAGACTTTCCATAATTGATGCTGAGACCCATGTCCCCTGCCACACCTGAGATCATTTTGGCTGCTTGAGCGATCTTTTCATACGTGTCTGACCAAACAATGCTATCGTCGGAATAAAAGGCGAAACCGACACCCAGTTTTTCCAATTCCTCGGCAATCGGGTAGGTTATGAGATTGGCAACGAAGAGGGAAATTGACGTCCCCTGCGGAAGCCCCCTCGTACTTTGAAGAGAAGAAGCGCCTTGATATGCACTAGCAGCCCGTCCGAGAAAAACGGTAGTTGGGCAGTTTGGGCTATGATGGGTTGAGCATCAGATTGGAGGAGTGGTCAATGAGCAAGACCTACCTTCCCTACGACCCCGACCAGCAGTTGCTGCTGCCACAGGCCCTGCAGGAGTGGCTGCCCGAGGATCACTTGGCCTATTTCATCTCCGACGTCGTGGATCAATTGGACATCTCGGAGATCATGGCCCGCTACGAGCAGGAGCGGCGGGGCGGACCGCCCTACCATCCGCTGATGATGGTCAAGGTGCTGCTCTATGGCTACTGCGTGGGAGTGGCGTCATCGCGCCGGATGGCACAGCGGCTGCACGAGGACGTGGCCTTTCGGGTACTGGCAGCGAACAACACGCCTGATTTCCGCACCATCTCCGACTTTCGCAAGGATCATCTGGAGGCGTTGTCGGGGCTATTCTTGCAGGTGCTGA
>MPNC01000015.1 GCA_002238825.1 SAR202 cluster bacterium bin87
TTACTCGGATCGGGGACCGGTCGTGTGTCCCTGCCACTGGCCGGCGGCGAGGGCGGCGCAGGTGGTTGCTGCTCTGTGGTCTCGTCGTGATGTTCGTCAGTCTGAGGCGTCGTCCGAGTAGGTGAGCCAGAAGATCTGCTCATTGAGCCAAGACCGGAAGTCGGGCTTCTCGAGGTACGCCTTGAGCAGCTCGGTGTTGGTCCTGAACATGGACGTGATCAGCCGGCGGAGCGCTGCATCGTGTTCAATGCGGGCGTTCTGCGGGTCTGAGTTCCGGCGGGCGTTCCTGTAGGCGGTGTCGGCTGCGACCTGCTCGGGCAGGGTGAGAATCAGCTCGGCCACCTTGTCGGCGTCGGTGAAGTCCGTGCCGTAGGTGTCGTTGAACGTGGCGACGATGCGGGACAGTGGTTCCAGTTCGGGTTCGGACCTACCGGTGCCTCCTCCGCCCGTGGGTACTGGGGAAATTTCAGCGTCTTCGTCGTCGAGTGACAACCGCTGCGTTGCCTGTTTCTCCGTGCGGTAGCTGTCCATGTTGACGGTTTCTAGGATGCCTTTGGACAGGTCTGGGTCCTCGGGTGCCGGCAGTTTCGGGATGAGGAAGGTGAGGAATATGGAGAGTTTTTCCCACTCTGGGTTCGCGTATGGCAGCACCTGCGACAGGAAAGCGTAGAGCCTGGCGAACGCTTTCGCGGAGCCTTTGAACGCGACCTGTCCGTCCTCGCTGAGAGCTAGGTAGGGTTCGACGCACGCGTCGGCGATGGGATCGAGTTCTCCCCTGTCTTTGCCGTTTAGGTAACCCTCGGCGAGTTCGTCCACCTGCTGGGACGTGTACACCTGCGGATTGTCCAGCTTTGCCTTGAGGTCGTGGAGATTGTTGGGGTCGGTTTCCTCGGAAAGAATGGTGGTCCGGTAGTAATCCTCAAAAGCTTCGCGGATGACGTCGGAGCTGTTCACGAAATCGAGGACGAAGGTGTCGGTCTTGTTCGGGCGGGCTCGGTTGAGGCGTGACAGCGTCTGTACTGCCTTGATGCCGGCAAGGGTCTTGTCCACGTACATGGTGTGGAGCAGTGGTTCGTCGTAGCCGGTCTGGAACTTGTCGGCGCAGATGAGGATTCGGAAGGGGTCCTCCTGGATTTTGTCGGGGATCTGGCGGGATGGGAAACCGTTTAGGGAAGCTTCAGAGACGGTTTCGCCTTGATGTTTTCGTTCTCCCGAGAAGGCGATGATGGACCGGTAGGTGTAGGCGTTCTCCTTGATATAGGCGCTGATGGCACGATGGTAGTCGATGGCGCGGGCGACGCCGTCCGTGACCACCATGGCGCGGGCCTGGCCGTCGATCTTGCGTGGTCGGAACACCGCCTCGTGGAAATGGTCTACGATGATTTCGGCTTTTCTGCGGACGGCGTACTCGTGTCCTTCAACGTAGCGTCGGAGCCTACGCTGGGCGCGTTTGGAGTCGAACTCGGGGTCGTCGTCGATTGCCTTGACGAGGTTGAAGTAGCTGTTGACGGTGGTGTGGTTGCCGAGTACGTCGAGGATGAAGCCTTCTTGGATAGCCTGCTTCATAGAGTACGTGTGGAACGGCAGGTGCTTGACGGTGCCGTCTGGTTGGGGCGAGGCATCTCCGAACAGTTCAAGGGTCTTGTTCTTGGGTGTGGCCGTGAAGGCGAAGTAGCTGGCGTTGTTCAACAGGCGGCGGTTTTCGACGATTCTGTTGATTTGGTCTTGGACGGTGTCGTCGTCATCATCGTCTTGTTCGCCTAGGGACACGTTGATGGCGGCGGAGGTGCGGCCGCCTTGGCTGGAGTGTGCCTCGTCGATAATGATTGCGAAGTTCCGTCCGCGATGTTCGCTAGTGATGGCGTCGATGATGAAGGGAAACTTCTGGACCGTGGAAATGATGATCTTCTTCCCTTCGGTGATGAGTTGCTGCAGTTGCTTGGCGTCTTCGGCGTGTCCCAGGGTGGAGGCTACTTGGGTGAACTGGCGGATATTCTCGTGGATCTGGTTGTCCAGGACCCGGCGGTCGGTGACGATGAGGATGGAGTCGAACACGGACTTTCCGTTGTTGGCCAGCTCGATGAGCTGTCTCGACAGCCACGCGATGGAGTGCGACTTGCCGCTTCCGGCCGAGTGCTGGATCAGGTAGCGCTTCCCTGCGCCGTTGTTGGCGGCATCCTCGAGGAGTTCGCGCACGACTTGGAGCTGGTGGTAGCGGGGCCAAATCTGCGTGTCGCCCACCTTCTGGGCGTAGTTCTCGATGATGTTGGTGAGGCCGGCCGGCGTCAGGATCTCTTCCCACATGTAGTCGGTCTTGAGTCCGTTGGGATTGACTGGGTTACCGGCGCCGCTGTCGTCGTTTCCCTTGTTGAACGGCAGGAAGACGGAGGCCTTCCCGGCGAGCTTGGTGCAGAACATGACCTCCTGCTCGTCGACGGCGAAGTGGACGGCGCACCGGCCTACGTGGAACAAGTCCTCGCGGGCGCTGCGGGTTTGGCGGTACTGCTGGACGGCGTCGTCGACGGTCTGCTTGGTGAGGTTGTTCTTCAGCTCGAAGGTGGCGATGGGCAGGCCGTTGATGAATAGCACCAGGTCGAGGGCGCGTTGCCTCTCGTCGTTGCTGTACCGGAGCTGGCGTGTCACTGAGAACCGGTTCAGGGCGTATCGTGCCTCTGCGGCCGTGTTGCCAGGCGTTGGGGTGACGTAGAACAGGAAGACGTGGTGCTGGTGGTGGTCGATGCCTAGGCGAAGCACGTCGATGACGCCACGGTTACGGATTTCGCGCTTCAGGCGAGCCAGGAACTGGCGGCGCGTTGGGTTGTCGTCGTCGAGGGCGAGCGCTGCTGCGACATCCGGCTGGGTGGCGTGCAGGAAGGCGGACAGATGGACGAGGTCCACGCAGTTGCCGCGGTCGTAGTGCGTTGGATCACCTTGGACCCAGGTGGGCTGGTTGTCGGGGTCTGACTCTGGCCGTTCGGCGGTGAGGATTCGAACGATGCGTGCTTCGAGACCGCGTTCGGTGGTGTCGGTAGTTGCCATGGGGGCACCTGCATCTGCTTTGAATGACGCTGGAATTGTACAGGTGCTAATTGGGCAGTTCTACCTTGGTGTCGCGGACGTTGATCTGGCCGGTTACGACGTCGGCAATCAGGCGGGTGCGGTACTCCTCCACCAACTCGATCTGTCGGCGGGCGCGGGTGATAGCGGTGTCAATGCCACCACCGGCATTGTCCAGGTACTCGACGATGGAGGTTTGTTCTGCGTGAGGCGGTAATGCAATGGGAACGCTTTTGAGTATTCCTGTATTTAGGTTTGCCATAGTTGTTCCTACTGAGAAAGCAGACAGGTATTCACCCACCCAAAGTGCCTGTAATGTCTGGATGGGCTTTGTCCCATAATAGCAATTTTGGGACGCATTTTGGGACAAGCCGGTTCATTTTGGGACAGCGTACCCTATTTTGGGACAAGGGACCTCATTCTGGGACAGGCCCCCGTTGGACGAAATCGGCCTCAGCGATTTGTTCGCTGAGGCCGGTGTGCAACGAGGACTGAGAATTTCAAGGCTGCTGAATAGCGACAGTCCCGCCTGGAAATCCAGTGACGATGAGCCGCAAACCATTCAGAAAACTCATACCGAGCAAAGGCTCGCTCGGTATCTCGTAAATCGTTACCCGCTTCTCGATCCCTTCGACGCAAGCGAATCCGTCAAATGTCTTGAATGCCTTGCTAGTGCCATCCGCGAGCACGAGGTCTTCTACTCCGGCAGGGTTCAGTTGCAATGACGTGATCACTGACCGCGGTAAAGCCAAACCACCTGTAAACCCGGTATCAACGATGGCCTCTCTCGTTACATGAATGACATTGCCTTGAGTATTCGGTCGTTTGGAAATGCGCACCTGAACCACTGGGCGACGTCTGGGTGCATTAATTCTCAAATTCGTCGTCAAGGCTGAGCCCTCCGCCGACCGCGTGCGGAGCGTTGTAGCCGATACGTTCTTTCCAAGTGAACGCATTGGGGCAGCGGAGCCTCAGCCGGGAATCTGCCACCGAATCATCGACGTCGACCTCGTAGAGGCCGCTAGGAACGTCAATGACTACAAAGCTGCCCTTGTTCGCTTGGCCAGCCTCTTTGAGCTCGGGCAATACCGAGTTGCGATACAAGGACTTGCCTCGCTCGATGTGATCCCTGTACTCTTCTTCAATGGTAGTTGAATTGGCCACGACGCTATCGCTGGCTACCATAACGTTTTCTCCTCGTTAGGCCAGATTTGTAACAAAAACCCGGCGGCCACTCGAAAACCGACGAGTGACGACCAGGCTTCAATTACGTTGCCCAAGCGTAATTGAAGCCTGGTGGGTTTGTCAACGATTGTTGACGCTCCGTCTACGCCCGAGTACCATTGCGGCGCTGTCCAAGTCGCCTTTGCGGCGTGTCTAGCGGGGCATACAGGCCCCCTCACAGCATGGAGGAAGATTGACCTATGAACACCAGGTTCTCCATTCATCGCAAGTACGTGCTTGCTGCCGCGGCGGCGATCGTCTTGTTGGGAGCGGCGCTGACAGCAAGCAATCTGTTCGCCGCCAATGAACGACAAAATCGAGATATCCGTCCGTCGAGCAGGTATCTGCCAAGCGAGCACATGACCAATCCCGAGACCGGCCCGGGACTGACCGCGGAGTACCGCGCCCTGGTAGCGCAGGACACCGCCAAGCAAGATGGACCCGTCGCTGTCCCGGAGCAAGTTGCGCCGGGAACGGACATCTCCGAGGCCCTGGTCCGGTGGCTGGACGAGCAGCCGGAGAAGATGGGCTTCGTTACCCGGGAAGACGCCCTGACTACCGACGCGGACACCATGGACTGGCTGCTGTACCAGGCGGTGCACAAGGATGTGCTGACCCAGGAAGAAGCCGACGCGGTGCAGGCGTGGCACGACCGGCGCCCCACCATCGAAGAAGCGCCCGAACTGCTTCAGTACCAGCCGACGTACCTGGAGCCGCCCGGCGACGATAACAGCGTCAGTGAACTGCTCCGGGGAACAGAAGCCCGCTAATCCAGCAGCCCTCACCCCCCCCCGGAGTGCGTGATGACCAACTCCCTACGTTCGTTGACCCTTCCCCTTTTTGCCATCGTACTGATTGCCCTGGTGGGCGTTGTGGTCGCCACTGCTCCGCCGGTCGGGGCGCAGGGTGGCGCCGCTCCCGTCACAAACATCACAGTGTGCAGCGGGCCGGAGCCCGGTGAAGTCATCATTTCCTGGGACTCTGTTTCCCAGGCGACGTACTACCGTATCGGGTACGTCAACATGGTGAAGGACTACCCCCGGGCCAAGGCCAGCACCACCGGCGAGTGGATCGAGGCCTTCATTTATGTTGACGTGAACGCGCGGAACATTCCGGTAACTGGCGGGCGCGGTCAGTACACCCTGCGCCGACTTGTTCAGGGCGACAATCACGCCTTTACCGTGCTGACCAGCAACAACGTGGTCAACACTGCAGAGGCCATCAGCGGCGCATACTCTTGGCCGCAGCCGGCGAACCGTCGCTGGGCATTTCACACGATCACGAACCCGGACCCGGCCTGCTCCGCCGCAGCTCCTGCCGCCGACACGCCGCTCTCCAACGCGGAACTGGCTCGCCGTGTACGACCTGCCATGGCGAAAATTCTTGCCACTCCCTCCGATGGCAGAACTTATTCCGGCACCGGCTTTGTGGTCCGTTCGGACGGCCTGATGGTGACCAACCGGCACGTGGTGGACGATGCCAGCACTGTGGACGTCCACATGACGGCTGCGGACGGGAACAGGTTAACGCTCACCGGGCAGGTGCTGGGCCGAGGCATCCTGGCCGATTTGGCGGTGATACGACTTCCGGCCGGGCGCACCTATCCCACGCTGCCGCTGGGCAATTCGGCTGGTGTGGCCCAGGGCGACGAGATAACCGCGTGGGGCTATCCATCGAGCAGTTTCTTAGGTGATGATCCTACGCTGACCCGCGGCATCATCTCCTCGGCCAACCGGATTTTCAACGACACCAGGTATATCCAGACCGACGCCGCTATTGCCGGTGGCAGCAGCGGAGGCCCGGTGGTGGACCGTTTTGGCCGGGTCGTCGGGGTCAACACCGCCAGCCTGGTGCGGGTCAACGATGACGGCACCAGGACCCCAATTCCCGGCATCTACCTGGCCATCGCGAGCAACGAAGTGAGCCAACGGTTGAGCACGATGGCAGTCGGCGGGCCTGCCCAAGCTAACTACCGCAATCTGCGGCACGACTACGGCTACAGCATGACCGTTCTCAAAGGCTGGTACATAGATGACGAGCTGCCGCATTACAGTGACTTTTGGCCATATGGCCAAAGGAGCATTGCGTACATCCGTCGATATGAATTCACAGAGCCGAGCGGTGTCAGGAGTGCGGACCTTGACTTGCTGGCCAACTACCGGTGGGATCGCCAATTGACCGGGTGGGCGGACGACTGGGTTCTGTTCGAGAAGATTTCCAAGCGGAAGGTAACCATGAACGGCCAGGAGTTTTACCGGCTGGAGTATCGCAGACAGGGTGGTCCCGGAAACTGCGTTTCACATCGTGTTGAGCTGGTCAGCGTCTCCTCTTCCTACCCCGGCAAACCAATTGGCTTCGTAACCGGAGCGGGCGTTTGCGAGCTCCACTTGTCCACGCACAGTGGAGAGCGTGACACCATGCTCAACAGCTTCCGACCGTAGGCCGGCAGTGCGAGGCCATCGGCCAAGTTCATGGCGTGGAGCTTTCGTCGTCCGATAACATCAGGGTCGTGCGCGCCGGGTCCTGCCGAAAAAGTTCCAGCAGCCGCTGCGCGTGATAGACGGCGTAATAGCCCGGAGACGCCGACGTTTTGGTGTGGACCCAGAATCGGTCCGGGCCCTGCGCTTGGGTGCGTTTTGCCATAGGACGTCCGTCCGAGTGTACCGGGTCCACGTTCACCAAATACCCCAAACCTCGGGACATGGGAACCGGAACGCGTTCCGGGGTGAGGATACCCCGTTCGTTGAGCCACTGTACCGTGAGGACCAGGATATCCTCCCACTCGCCTATGCGGAGCTCCCGTCCATCGGGGTACCGTATGGCCTGAGGTATTGCCGGCATGGCGCCCCGAATGGGCGGCATCGGATATTGCGAGAGCGGCACCTCGCCGCTGATGGTGGTAGCCGCCAGGCGCAACGACGGAGGAGGCACCACCTCACTCACGTCCAGACCGTGCCTTTTGGCGTACTCGGAATCGCTGATGCGCCACCCGCCCCAATGGCCGCGCCTGTTCTGATGATGGGCGGGTTCCACCCGGTCGGCCAGGTACAGACGATAGAGCAGCCCGGTGATGGCGATATGGCCATAGCCCTGGCGATTGGGAGAAGGCATGTCCTCCGGGCCCCATCCGATGCGCCCGGCCAGGTACGCGCTGCTCACGTACCCCCGGGGTCGTGACTCCTCCAGCGCGATCAGGATGGCCTCCATCAGCCGGGAGGTTGCCCTGCGGCCGATGGCCTGGGGATCGGGTCGATTTATTGGACGGTTTCTCAAAAAGCCACCAAATTCAGTAATGCTTCGGTAATGTTACGGATGATAAGTTGGCCGTGCAAGTCCCCCAAGCACACCGGAAATGGAGGTTTATCCGGGTGTATTTACTGCAAATCGTTGTAATCCCGGTTGTTTGCCGGTATTGGCCAGCCGCCATCGCCCTGCGTTCGCGGGGATTTAATCCCTACCCCGGAAATTCGGCGCCGGCGCAACGAGACAACATCCATGAACCAGACGCCAGCCACCAAGGTGGCCTCACCATAAGGAGGTGTGAGCCAAGCAACCTGTAGAAAGCCGCCCCACGCTCATCCTGAGCTTGTCGAATGGACCGCCCGCGGGCAACCAATCAGCTCCCTTGGATTCCGGCTCAAGGCCGGAATGACGGTGCAAATACCGTCTTTCCTGCGAAAGCAGGAACCCAGGATGGAGAACAGGCCCCGGAAACCACGGGCCGAGGGCGCAACCCGAAACTCAACGTACCCAGAGGACAATCTCGAAAGGGAGATATTGTCAAATGAGTAGAAAAACGAGAAAGCTGATATGGTCAGCTCCCTTGGTGGCGGTGCTAGCCGTCGCCGGCGCACTGGCCATCTTTGCGGCCCTGGGGCCGGGAACCGCTCTGGCCCACGACCCGCCCGGCGCGGTGACGGATCTTACCCTCAAGGTGGAAAGCCAGACGGAAATCAAGCTGTCCTGGAAGGCCCCCACCACCGGCGGCGCGGTTGACAGTTACCGGATTGACAAGTCCGAGAACGCCCTGAGCTGGACGCTCCTCACCGACAGCGCCCCCGGCAACATGCAGACCTACTCAGACACCACGGTGGAACAGGGCGAACTCCGGTACTACCGGGTCTTTGCCGTCAACTCCGCGGGCACCGGGCCCGTGTCTGAATTCGAGGGAGCACAGACCTCCGGCGCAGTCGGGCCGGGGCCGGTTACCGGGCTGCAGGCCGCTCCCGCCTCCGGGAACGACGGACGGACGCAAATCGTCCTCAACTGGAACGCTCCCGCCAAGACCGGCGGCTCTCCCATCGAGAGGTACCACATCTATTACGAAGTGCCCACCGATGATGATAGTTTGCAATTCACGGAGCGTGGCGAGGATGCAACGGGAATTGCTCCTACTGGCAGTAACAGGATCGTTGCCACCGAGGACGCCAGCAACACTTTCTTGTTCAAGAAAGTGGACGATGGTGATGACGACGGCGATGACCCCGACGACCTGATGCCGAACACAACCTATCGGTTCCGGGTGTATGCGGTCAATGAGGCAGGAAACGTCTCGGCTACCGCTCCTGACACCCGCGGCACGACCACCAAAAAGGTAGGTAATCCGACTGCGCCGACCGGTCTCACCGCAGTTGCATCGGCCACCGAAGCAGTCCAGCTGTACTGGTACCACCCGGCGGACAATGGCGGGGCGACTATCACTGAGTTCCGCGTCCACCAGAAGTCGGGCAGTGAATCCTGGCCTGACGCTGACGCCATTGGTACCGACGATCGAGTCACGGCGGTTGAAGCTCCGACGGATACGACGGGTACCAATCCCGAAATTAACCACACTGTTGTCGGTCTCACCAACGACACGACTTATCAATTCCGGGTGTACGCCGCCCAGGGGGCATTAGCGGTTTCTCCCATAAGCGGGAGGTCCAAAACCGTGTCGGCTACCCCGGTAGCTGAGGCGGTTGTACCCGATGCCCCCACCGAAGCAGATGACAACCTTGACGGCGACCGGGACGCCAAAGGTGTGGTGACGTTGACTTGGGACCGCCCCACCACCCCCCCCGAGGGTGAGGATACTATCCTGAGCTACCGGATCGACGTATCCGACGACGGTTACAGGTGGGACAAACTCATCGAATCCACAAGCTTCACCAAGGGAAAGTACAATTACAAGGACCCGAAGCGCGGCGACGGCGTCCAGCGGTACTACCGTTTGTTTGCGCGCAACCGCCACGGCTTTAGCAGCGCATCCGCGACCCTAACTGTTCCCGTAACTGAGGCAGCCGCCCCGGGTTTGGTGCGGAACTTAACCGCAACGGCCGACGCCGTGGACCCCACGAAGATTCACCTCACGTGGGATGCTCCTTCCACTGACGGAGGCGCCGACCTGGTGGGGTACTGCATTGACTATGCGGTAACCAACCCTGAGCCGGTCCAAGCGCTAATGGAGGCCCCAACTAACGCTGTGCCGTGCGCGAACGCCAAGCCGAATAATGATCCTAATGGAGACGATAATAACGATGACGCCACTGGCGGCCGGGTAAAGATTGAGGTCAAGGTTCCGGAAACCGGCAACCCCAACCCTCCGACCAGCTACACCGTTGAGAAGTTGCAGGCGCAAGACACCGTGGAATTCCGCGTCATCGCTAACAACCTGAGCGTTTCCAACATGCGGATGTACGGCGACATCGACACAGCTGACACGGTAGCCGCGACTACTGTCAAGGCGGCCCGTCCCAACCCGCCGGAGGACCTGTCGGCCGAGCCGGCGCGGGCATCCAACCTGCCCGGCACCTCCAATACTGGCGTGAACCTGAGCTGGAACGCGCCGATGGAACCCGGAATGGGCGTGGAGATTGACGGTTACCACATCCAAGTATCCACCGACGGCGGCACGACCTGGACGGACGTGGAGGCCGACACGGGCGATGTGCTCACGTACACCACCCACGACAGCGAGCCGAAAGCCGGCGAGTTGCGGATGTATCGCGTGGCGGCCATCGACGACCAGGCAACCACCGATGAGAGCGAATGGTCCAACGTGGCCTACTACCCGCACGCGCTGGCGCAGCCCGGCAAGCCCACCCTGACGGCCATGAAGGACGCCGACATGCCCGGCACCAAGGTCAAGCTGACCTGGACCGCGCCGGACATGAACGCCGACCTGGTCACCGGCTACATCATCGAACGCCGCCACGCCGGCGACATGATGGGTGACATCCCGTCCGACGGCTACAACGACGGCGTCATGGGCAGATCGCACGCCTTCATGGACTACAAGGAATGGTGGGAGACGCTGAACTGCAAGGGAATGCTGGCAGTGGCCGGCAGCAGCGCCAGCGACACGGCTACGCAGGGTGAATCTGCGCAGGACACCGCCGACCGCGACATGTACTGCAAGCACTTCGACAATACCGCGCCCACCAGCATGGACTTCCCTGCTGACAAGGAGATTTCCGAAGCAACCGCCATGAAGGTCAAGGACCTGTTCATGAAGCGTTACGTCACCGACGACACGGGCAAGACCATGACCATGTTCACCGGCATGATGTACACCGACATGAACCTCATGGCGAACACGAAGTACACCTACCGCATCCGCGCCACTCACGGCACGAAGGCGGGCCCGTGGTCCGACACCGCCATGGCGACAACCGACTCCGGCGTCACCGCGCTTACCGTGCCCACCAACATGGGGGTTTGCGTCGGGGGCGATCCCGGCTGTCCCGATATTGGCTCCGGTCAGATTGAGATTACTTGGACTGACGGCATGAACGCCGACCGGCACGTCGTAATCCTCTTTGACTCCAATTGGGACACCAGGGCTGATTGGGTCGCCGGAAATCAGACCGACGGGACGACGACGTTCAGCAACGTGCCGAGCGGCACGTACACCGCTGTGGTGGTAGCCGTCGAGAACGGTCCCACCGGGAACGCCGCCAAGATCCAGTACGTCGTTGCCGCGGTGACTGTGAACTAGCTCCGTGGGTTGAAAGTGAGTTCCGGGGACACGGCGACGCCGCCCGGAACACCTTTCCCATACGACATGACCCATAAAGACAATCTCACAAGGAGATTCAGTCAAATGAGTAACAAAACGAGAAAGCGCTTCATGCCTGTTGCGCTGGTCATGGCGGTCGCGGCCATGGGCGTGGTGGCATTGGCCATAGCGCTGGCCGGCGTCCCTCGGGATGTCCAGGCGCATGGCGACAGCGCCGGCGATTGCAGCACCGACGCCGGTCGGGCAATCCACGACATTCTTTCCCCCAACGACCCATGCCCGGTCGAGTTGGCGAATCTGGAAACGCCGAACGTAACGGTTGCGGCGGATAGAGACCGCCAGCTGACGGTATCCTGGGGCATGGTGCAAGGAGCCGGGGGCTACCGGGTAGCCTGGAGCCAGGCTGGCGGCGCCAAGATGACGCATGAGCTGGGGGCTAGCGCCACGAGCTACACGATCACCGGTCTGGTTCCCGCCACCACCTACAACATTGAGGTCGTTGCGTTGGGCGTTTCCGGCACGAGCAATGACTCCGCGGCGGCGATGGCGTCGGGCACCACTCGCCCGGTGGCATATGACCTGCTGTTGAGCCACGGAGAGGGTGACGACATCACCTGCGCGGACCGGTCGGCTTCTCGCTCGCAGTGCTCGAACAGCACCTCAACGTTCACAGACGGTGATTTCACCGAAGTACAGGCAACGCTGGGCAATGGCCTGGACCTGATTGACCAGGCGACCGTTCGCGTTGCCGACAAGAGGGTCAAGTTGCACGCCGAAGTCAACACCGACTCCCCGGCGGAAACCACCACAGTGACGATCCGGATTCAGAACGCAGATGGAACTGCTGATCTCGACGTTGACCCCGGCATCACTTATAGAACCGCCGGTTTGAACGCTCCCGGTGTGCGCAGCATTGAAGACGGTACGCTGGACATCCAGATCCGCGACGCGGCCAGTCGCGTCTTCGACGTGTACGTGACCTGTCAGGGCACGTCCAAGGAGCGCAAGGGCAGGTTGGACCTCGAAGTGCGCAACCAAGACCAGACCCTGGTAGCCCAGGCCACCATCGTGTGCGAGTTGCCAATTGCGCCTCCGACCGCCCAGGAAAGGGTGTCGGCCTGCTACACCATCAGTGCCATGCCCGACCAGGGTGATGATCCTGACACCGACACGGTGGAAGGCGAGGACATCGAGCTGTTCCCCACCGACAAGTCGGTGCAGTTCACGGTATCGGCCTTCGAGAAGACTTACAAGACCACCACTGTGGGCAGCGTAACTACGATTGAAGATCCGGAGGACTGCCCGGACTGGGAGCCGTCTTCGGTCTTCATCCGTCTGGTTGACCAGCCGGCCGCCGAGCCCATGGTTGACGACGATGACGGCTTCGTCGACGAAAACGGCCTCATCAACGACCATGGACAGGTCGTGGGTGTTTCCAGCGGCGGCGAGCTGATGCTGGACATCAAAGACACCGCGCCGGCCCCGGCAGAGTCCGGAGACCCTGACATCAACGTCGTCCGGGGAACCTTCCGCGTTTTCACTCCGGCAGACGTTGCGGTAGGCGACAAGTACTACGTGGAGCTATACGACAGCCTGCAATCCGAACGCATCAGGCACCAGAACGCCTTGACCGGAGCGGAACAGGACTACGAGCGTGTGGTCTACGTATCCTCCGACAACCCCATGCCACTGGGCAAGCCAAGCATGGTGACTGCCACGGCCAGCGGCAGCGATGTCACGGTCGAGTGGAGGGACGGCGCGAACGCCGTGAACCACATGGTGATCCTCTTCGCCTACCCCAGTTTTGAGCTCGGCGAAGATCACATTGCGACCAATCAAACCGACGGAACCACGACGTTCAGTAACGTACCGGCTGGCGATTACGTCGCCGTTGTTGTGGCCATCAAGTCACGCTCGGAGTACGAGTACAGCCACATGTCGGTTTCAGTGGGCCAGTAACCTGGTCGAGACCGCGAGCTTCCGCCTGCGTTAACTCGGGTGCAAGTTCACGCAAATCGGTTTGAACAATAACGACGATCTCACAAGGAGATTCAGTCAAATGAGTAACAAAACGAGAAAGCACATCTGGCCGATGCCGCTGGTGATGTCAATAGCCATCATCGGCGTGTTGGCCGCGTTCCTTGTGCTGGCATCCAACCCTGGGGAAACCCAGGCCCATGGTGAGTTCGTGGAGGGGACGCCTCACTGCCCGAGCCTATCCGATGAGATAGCGCACGACATCGGCGGGAGCGCATTCGACCACACCTGTACCGAAGGGCCTGCGACGAACACCGCCCCCGCGGTTGGCGCTGCCATCCCTGGCCAGTCAATCTCGACAGGCGGAACGGGAACGGTCCAGAGCACCATTACCGACGCGGACGCGGACGACACGCTGGCCTGGTCGGTGGCGTCAAGTGACGATACCGTCGCTACCGCCAACGTGGACAACATGGGTATGGTAACCGTCACCGCTGTCGCTCCCGGCACGGCCACCATCACGGTGACTGCCACCGACCCGGACGACGAGTCCGCCTCGCAGACCTTCATGGTCACGGTGACCGACCCTGGGCCGCCGAGCGCTACCGGCGCGATGTTCACCTCCAGCAGCACCAGCGCCAGCGCCACTGTGGAGCTGAAGCTGACCACCACGCTGACGGGCGACGTATCGCCGGGCGGCGCGTTCGTGCTGTACCTGGAGGACGACTACCAGGCGCCCGACGCCATATCCGCGAGGGACGTTTATTTCGTCGTCACACCTGCGGACCCTAATGACGATGAAAGCGCTGACCGGACGGGCAACGGCGCTCGCGTGTATGCCACGCAGAACCCTGAGGTCGATACCGACGACCATTTCACGGCCGATAAGGACGACATCGACATCCGCGTGTCGGTGCCCGACCTGTGCACATCCGACACTCAGGTCTGTCAGGGACAGAACGGCCCGAAGAGCGGCGACACCGTCACCATGGTGATACAGAAGAGCGCCGGCATCAGGAACCCGTCGGAAGCGGGAACCCACAGCGTGGGTCTGTCCGTCGTGGGCTCGGCTGAAAGCATCGGCGCCCCTATGTACAGCACTTACCGGGCTTACGAGAAGGACAGCGATCTGGCGACGAGTGCCCAAAAGAGCAATCTTGAAGTTGTGCTGGGCATGCACGACAGTCTGGACGATGACGTAGAAGCGTCGGACATAGGCTTCAAAACGCTGGCCAAGATCGGCATCTCCGACCCGGACAACGACCGCGGCTACGAGATGACGGTCACCGGCTCCGGTTTCAACAACGGGACCTCCGCCGCCGTGTACGTGTTGGCTGACCGCAATGCCACCGAGACGCCGGCGTGTCGGACGATCATTGAAAAGGGCACCGAGGTCGGTGCAGCCCTGGTCGACACCGACGACAAGGTTTCTGTCACCTTCGAGGTCACGGCCCCCACCTTCCAGTCCGGAAACGTCAACTACATCTGCATGGTTGACGGCGAGGGTCGCATGTCCGACACCGACGTCGAGGACTTCAACCTGCAACCCTCCATCAAAGTGGTTCCCAATAGCGTTGCTTCCGGCGACACCGTGAACGTGTTCGCCAGGGACTTCCCTTACACCTCCGCTGGAGACAATGGCTTCAAACGTATCCGGATTGCCAACCAGGTGATCTCTGTCACCAGCAGCAGTTCCATCCGGCCGGACGGTTCCGGAGAGGCGACCTTCAAGGTCCCCGGCGGATTGGAAGGGATCCTGCGCATTGACGCCATGTGGGGCGCCAAAGAGGACGATAAGAAGATCACCATCACGGGCGGCCAGCTGAGCGTCAGCAAGACCGAAGCGCTACCCAACGAGACGCTCACCATCACGGGCAACGGCTTCGGCAGGCAGACCTGCATCCCGGCCTCTAGCATCACGCTGGACAACGTGCCCGTCATCGTGGACGAGGAATCAACCACGGTCAGTTGCGACCCCGACCGGAATGACGCAACCAACAACAGCGTGCCCGGCGTGGGAGTTTCCAACTCCGGCCAGTTCGTGGCCACCATCATTCTGTGGCAGGCTGAAGGCACCGACAACCCCACACTGATCCCCGGCGTTCACGAGCTGAGCGTTACGGACAACACGGGCTTTGGCTCCGACGTTGACATCACCATCCCTGAGCCAACCGTCAAGGTTGGTCCGGACGTGGCCGGCCCCCGGGACTACATCACCATCATTGGTGAGAACTGGCCCGTGGACAACCCGGAAAATCCGGAATCGGTTGCTGTCACGATCGAAGTGGCGGACACTACCCGCGCCCGCACCTACACGCTGTTCGCTGACGCGGCCGGACGCGTTACCCAGGAGCACCGCGTCCATCGCAACGTGGCCATCCCCAGCACCGTTCAGGTGAAGATGTCCTACGGCGTGGTGGCCGAGATCGGTTCCTTCTCGGTTCCGGCTTCCACCATCGAGGTGACCCCCGGTGAAGCGCAGCCCGGCGACACCATCACCCTGACCGCTGGCAACATGCCGGTCTACTCCGAGGTCGACTACATCGAAATCGGCGGCACCCGCTCCAACGACCCCGGCGTCAACACCGACCGCGACGGAAACGTCACCGTCGAGGACGTGCTGATCCCCGGTCTGGACCCGGGCCTGTACAGCGTTGTCATCAACGTCAAGGGCACCATCGCCATTGGCGAGATCAACGTCCTGGCCGAGTCCTCGGCCGCCGGCGCTCCGTCCGAGCTCCCCGGAGCCGTGGAGAACCTGGGTGACAGCCTGGTTGCCATCTTCCACTTCGACGACGTGGGCAAGACCTGGTCGTTCCACGACCCGCGCCCCGAGTTCGCCGAGCTCAACACCCTGACCGAAATGGTCAACGGTGAGGCCTACTGGATCCTGGTCAACGAGAGCGTGGATGAAGCGATCCTGAACAACAAGGTCCGCAGTCTCACCTGCCGTGGCGACGACTGCTGGAACCTGGAGGTCTGGTAGGCCGTCGTCCCCGCAGGGGATCGACAGTCAACCGACTGAATGAGTGTCCAGTAAAGCGCCCCTGCCTCCGTGGCTCACGCTGCGGGGGCGGGGGGACCACCACAAGCAGGAGCAAATGAGATGAAGAGAATTGGAGCGATGGCGGCGGTGGCGTTGATTGCCCTGCTGATCGCATTGCCGCTGGGCCTCGTTGCGGCTCAGGGAGATGCGCCGCGGGCCAACGTGCCCCCCGCCTTCATATTCGGCAACGCGATGGCCGACGGCCTTCCCGTGCCCGAGGGGACCATGATCGTCGCCATGGCTGGCGACGAGAAGATCGGTTCCGCCATGGCCATGCAGGGCGGAGGCTTCGAGCTGCAGCTCATGCAGCCCATGGAGATGGACTCGATGGTCTCCTTCATGATCGGCGAGCGTACTGCGGACTTCGAGTACGCCTGGACGAGCGGCGACCGCATGGTCATGGACCTGGCCGCCGACCTGGCCGCTCAGGACGGTTCCGAGGGGCCTCCGGGTCCCGCCGGCGCGGCTGGCCCTCCGGGTGTCCCCGGACCCTCGGGCGCTGACGGCGCTAACGGCCGCGATGGCCGTGACGGAGTCGCGGGCGCAGAAGGGCCTCCGGGTCCGCAGGGCGAGCAGGGCATCGCCGGGCCTCCGGGCGGCCCGGGTCCGCAGGGTCCCGCCGGTGAGATCGGCCCGTCCGGTTCCGCCGGTTCCATGGGCATCATCGCGCTGGTCGTGGCCATCGTGGCCGTGGTCATCGGGATCGCAGCCATCGTCATGGGACGGCGCACCGCGTAGTCTCTGGATAAACGCGCCGGACCAGGATCGCCCGCGTGGCGGTTCACGGTCCGAAAGGAGCCCCCGTCGGCAACGGCGGGGGCTCCTTTTTCAAGCAGAGGGCAGCGCAGGGATGTCAGGCAAATAAGGCAACGCTTTGGGAAATCGTTCTCGGAAGTACGCTTCAGCCCGCGTCGGCAACCAGACCTCGTTAAAGTATTTGCGAAACTCGGGCAGGTACTCAATTGGGTACAGACGGGCCTGAACCGGCATCCGTGTTTCATCGGCAAATTCATGCTCATAGGTGGGGAACTGCTTCGGTTCAATCCCCTTTTGTCGGAGGAAGCCTGAAAACATGAGCCCTGTGGAAATGTCGGGCATTATGTTGTCAGGAGGGATGACGCCGTGATCTTCCAGCGTCGCAAACAGGCTCAAGTAGATTTCGTTCAGCATGGAGAAGTAAGTGTGCGGGATCTTGGAGCGATTCTTCAGGAACCGCTGAACGTGAGCCGGCATATAGGGCTGTGTCTTGCCCTGCATCCAGTCAAAAACCCACTTGCTTACCTGCACCTCAAAAGACGGTGAAAGCCATTGCCCCAGGCTGATGGCCACTTGCGGATGAACCCAGGTCCCTTGCTCTACCGCGTCCCCACGCCCTCTGATTCCCTGTACTAAATTAGATATGGGAATTCCCATATCTAATGCGAGTTCTTCCAGAAAGGCTTTTGTCCGTGCCAGCCGATAGTAATCTGCAAACAACTTTCCCGCTCGTTGGCACAGGCGGGTGGCGTTGATGTAGCCGTCGGTCGGACGTTGCGGAACGACGCCTCCATCGATGGCGTGCTCGATCAACAGACGCGGTTCTGCCATCTTGAACGGTATTGGCGTGTTGTTGGGTCTTTCAATCATCGTCGTCCTCCGAGTGTCACAATCCCTGGCCAATTGACCGGCCCAGATCGGTTCGGCAACCATTGTAGCCGCTACCTTCGCTGTCCGAACCCTGGTCTGGCGTTATTCGGACCTTGAACGCTCGGTTGGGCGAGACGAAGTTCCTGGCCATCTGCGACCGGGGCGAACACAAAAAGCCAGTGTGCGCCGGGCGTTGCCGATTGTGTTTGCAAGCAGTATCCACGCTTGCATTTCTGCGGAGCAGGGGTAGTTATTGCAAAGAATTGCAAACCCGGAAGCTTGCAAACCCGGAAGCTTGCAGGAGCCCAGATTTGCAATATTGTGTCCCCTTGGGTAGAATACATAAAGCGAGGCGGCAGCGCTCCACAGTCTAGCCGGACAGGACGCTACCGCCTTCAAAAGCGACGACCCGTTGTGGTCGTCAACCGCAACCCGTTACGCGGTTTCCCCGGGGGGATACCCGTGCCTGTATGCGATGTAGACATTGTAATTCATTTCTCCCGGACAGGTCAAATAGGAGACGTCACCATGACCGATGAAAATGTTTGTGCGGTGCGGCAGCGACGAGATGACCTGCGGCAGCTGAGGCGCCGATACCTGGAGGCACTGCGGTGTATAGACCGCGATCTGGAAACACTGGAAGCTGCGCTCCAGTTGGCGGAGAACCCGTCTGATTACGATGCACCCCAGGTTCTGCCGCTCGACCGAGGTGCATCGGAACCGCAGGCTCCGGCGCTCTTGGCATTCGCGTCTATGCACATGCGGCCGCGCACGCATGTGGACCTCCTGACCGAGATGGCACGGGCGCACCCAGAGCGCACGGTGCATCTCACGACGGCCGCGAAGCGGATCATCGCGGATGGTCTCAGTAGAGCGACCCGACCAGCTCACGTGAGCGCCACGCTGCATTCTCAGCTGATGAAAGACCCGCGGTGGGCGAAGGTCGGTCGAGGCCAATTCCAGCTGGCTACTGAGCAGGCCAGCGTGTCGCGTTCGGAGATGATGAGAGATAGCGAGGCGACGGTCCGACCAGCGACATACCCACAAACCAGGGGCGGACGGGCATAGCCGCGAGTCCCGGACACCAGTGGATAGAAGACCCAGGTTTGCGAGGCAGCATCATGACTGTACCCCAGGACAACCAGTCCATTGATACAATCGACGCCTTAGAGCGGACCCTGGAGGAGATGCAGCATCGGCTGGTCGCTGCTAGGTCGAGATGCGCCGAGCTGGAATCGGGGTGTCAACACCTGGTCTCGGCCATCACTACCCTGAAAAACGAGGCGTACGAGGGTGATGCTGGAGAGGTGATTGCGCCTGTGGACCTGCAAGGGTGTGTCGAGCAGCCAGAGATGTACCGGTCGGCACCTGAATCCACTCATTCCGACGACACGCCGGCCACAGTTGACCTGAGTCGATGTATGAATCTTCGGGAGCGGCTTGAGCGGATTGCCATCGCCAATAACGGGTTGCTGGGTATCGGTCATGCAGCGGCTGTGATATTGGCCGCGGGTGCGAGCAGGTCAACACCGAGAAATCTACGCAACGACATCACCAAATGCGTGAATCAGTATCCTCGAGATTGGGAACACGTTTGGACCGCTGTCTACAGATACAAGCGGTTCATCACTCAGGACGACGAGGGCCCATGAACGCCGCCGGGATCGAAGATCGAACCCCCGGCCGGTTTGTGGTACAATAGTTCTAACGAGAACGGCGCCGCGGGGGGCGGACAACCTCCCGCGACGCCTGGCCATCCGGAGAGTGTTGGTCCCCAGTGGCTGCGTCAGAGTCTAGACCATCAACGGTCTGCTATCAACCGGCAAGACCCATCGCCCAGCGAGCGGGATGGGCCCGGTTGCGCCTGCCGTCTCTCCGGCACACCCATTCACCCAGTCTGTCGCTCTGTGGGCGTGAGGCGGCGTGAACTGGGCAAGAACTTGGAGGGACATACGCACATGGTTACCGGCACACTTCCCTTCCCTACTGTGGCGCCCTGGCCGGGCCCAGATGATGGCGACGAAGGTAGGCAGACACGAGGCCTCGCCATAGCCGCCACCCACCGCATTGATAAAATTCGGGCGGGATACCGTGTACCATCCCAGAGCAGCGGCGGCCACTACACGGTGGTGGACAACGGCGGCGAATTGCTCTGCTCATGCCCGGATTTTGAACAGCGGTCAAGTCCGTGCAAGCATGTCTATGCGGTCCAATATCGAAACTGTCGAGAGAACGCTGACGGCGCTGTCAGCGACGATACGCAGGTCCTGCCTGCAAAGGAGCCAGACCAGCCCGCACTGTGGCGCTTGGATGCTCCGCTGAGGCAACCCACTAATCGCGCTGCTCCGCAATCAATAGCGCCAGCGCGTGGACAGATTTCTCCAGCCACTGCCGGCAAGTCGCGGCCCACCTACGGCCAGAACTGGCCGGCCTACAACCCCGCCCAACGAAATCAGAAAAGCCACTTCCGGCACCTGCTCAAGTCCTTGTCAGTTCTGGCGGAAGGCCGGGCCCACCCAAAGGGGCGTAAGCCCTATCTGTGGTCGGACCAAATTTTCAGCCTCGTCTACAAGGTCTACATTGGGAAAAGCTGGCGCGTCTATGACACCGACCTGCGTGAAGCCCAACACAACGGGTTCATCCAGGAGACCGCCAGTACAAGCTCTTTGGCCCGGTTCATGGGTGATCCGAGCCTGACGCCAATTCTCCACGATCTGCTGCTGTGCAGCGCCATGCCGATGCAGCCGTTTGAAAAGGAATTCGCCATCGACGCCACCGGTTTCAGCTCCGATCGTTTCGCCAGGTGGTTCGCTGAAAAATGGGGTGGGGTCAAAGAGGTCGTGGAGCGCGATTGGGTGAAGCTCCACCTGGTCTGTGGAGCGACCACGAAAATCATCACCAGCGCCGAGGTGTCGGACCATCGCCACCACGACATCCGCTATTTCGAGCAGCTCATGGTGGAGACGGCTGAGCATTTCGACGTGAAGACGATTGCAGCGGACAAAGCGTACTCAAGCCGCAAAAATTACACGGTCGTGGAGGGCCTCGGAGGCGTGCTGTTATCGCCGTTCAAGAGCAATGCCGTGCAGCCAAGGTTGACTGACCAATCGGAGTGGGCCGTGATGTACCACTGGTTCATGACCGACTACGAAGGGTGGGCCAACTACTACCACCGCCGTAGCATCGTGGAAGCCGCAATCGGCGCCCTGAAGAAACTGTTTGGCGATAGGGTGGACTCCCGCAATCCGGTGGCCCAGGCCAACGAGCTACTATGCCGACTGATCGCGTACAACATCATCGTACTGATCCACGCAGTGTACGAACGGGGCCTGGAGGTGCGTTTCCAATCAATGTCGTGACCCGCAACGACATTCAAGACATGAAAACAGGCAGGGAGCGCGCTGCTCCCTGCCTGTTTTCATGTCTCCATTAGCCGCGGTCTGCCCTCGATTTCTCGACTGCCATGGGTGACGTGCGTCATCTCCCGTTAGTTCCCGTCGTCCTCGTCTGGTACCATTTTGGGACAGCGGACTCCATTTTGGGACAAGCCATTGCATTTTGGGACAGACCGTTGCATTTTGGGACAAAAACCCGTTTTAGGACAAAGCCGTCTGGATGAGGAACTCTGGTTCTATACCACGATATGAGATTCGGATCCCAATGCTTCCAGTCCCACATAGCCAGTTCGTTTCACGATCTCTAACGAGCGCACATCTGCCAAGTTCACCCCGTCGGGAGAATACCAAGTCGTGCAGACCCAATCTGTAACTTGACAACCCTTCTGCAACAGCTTCTGAGACAGTAGTTTTTGGGTCCGCAAATATTTCCCCAGATCTCATATGAACAGGATTGATAACCGGAGTCCCACCTTCGATGTAATCTGACTGGTGCAACATGCTGCCAAATGGACCAGTACGAAACGAGATGGCTATTTGACCCAGCCGCCGTACTTCCCAATGTTCCGGCACTTCGCCGAGCCAGTCCACGCCGGATGGCTTGAGGGGGACGTTGGGGTCAAGCCCATGGGTTACAGCCTGTTGGATGACTGCTTGGCGTTGCTCTTCCAGCAGGGCGATGAGCCTCTCTTTGGCGCCGATGTAGCGGTTGATGAGCTCGTCGGTGTGGTCGAGGTAGCGGACGATGGCAGCTTGCTCTTCCGGTGGAGGGAGCGGAACGGTGGCTGAGAGGATGTCATCGTGCGTCAAGCCGTACCGTGTTATTCCTCGCGCTGCGACTTGAAACTGTCGAGCGACCGATGGAGTTTGCAGGGCTCGAGCAAGGTAAGCTCCGTCAATCGCTGTAGATGGCCGCAGGATGGCCAAGTGGTATCCGCACACTAAGTTGCTGGGAGCCTCTACCACAAGAGCCGGCACCGCAATGTCGTTCCACGCTTCCGAGTCTTTGGTGATAATCACGTCATTTGGCTTGAGTTGGAAACGGTCTGCCTCGGCGGGAGACACCGTCGCGTTCATGTACGGCAAGTTTCCGTGGAGGCGGTCGTTGTAGTACACGTCCACATAGTTGCACAGACGGACAGGGATCTCGTCATCGTTAGTGTGCTTGTCCACATTGCTAACGCGCATTTCGGCGATGGAGCGTAGGCGTCGGACCTCCCAGTGAGAAGGAAGGCCGTCCTGCCAGAGTTTGTCGGGCCCAAATTCTGACGGGGGTACTCTCAGATTGGTTGTGGCTGTGATCATGATTGATCCGTTCCGGCTCGGGCGGAATTGCCAAGGCAGTTTTATGGTGGCGGTGGGTTACCCGCTGTACTCTTGCAGGGTCCACATGACGGAGTCGTCTTTGTTGCAATCGCAATCTTCGATGTGGTCGCAGTCCGGCCAGTACGTCGCGTGGGTCATGAGGCCGTCTTGATGGTCTTCACGGATCCGGATAGTACCGAATTCTTCGGGTTCGGAGTTTTCAGCGATCCATTGGCGGGTAACGCGCTGCGGTAGCCCGTAGTTGTCGTCTGGCCCGAGTTCGGGGCTCATCCCGAGCACGCTGAACTGGGGAACTTCTCCGCAGTTGCGGCAAGCGGCGGTGGGTGGCGGCATTCCCATGGCCATCATTTGGAACAGGGAAGGATGGCCTTCTGCTTCGCAGTTGTCGGAGACGTGGCAAAGCATGAAGTGGTCAATGGCGTCTTGTGGTTTGCAAGGGCAGGTGGATACCTTCCCCCTGCACATGCAGCAACGGTCTTCGCTGTTGAAGAGGTAGGGGTATGGACACGTTCCCGATTGTGAATTTGCTACCTGCGTCCCGCCGTTGTTGCGAGGTGGTGAGTTGCTCCCAAACGTCCCACTTGCTGGGTTGTGGCGGTTTCTCCTGCTGGCGCGTCTGGATTTCTTGCTCATGTATGGGTGATCTCCTGGATTATCGGGATACGGAGTGGATTTGCTGATGGCCATTTGCAGAGATTATCTCAGCTAACAGACCCTCGCTTTCGTTTTCCAGAGCGATGATGTCGGTGACGATCTCGTCCAGTGACCGCATAGGCTGCGGCTTGTAGAAGTGGCGGTTGAAGCTTATTTCGTAGCCGGTCTTCACGGTGGAAGGTGTGTACCAGGCGTCTTCAGCGTAGGGCAGCACCTCACGCCGCAGGAAGGCGTCGATGCCACCGTCCTCGAGGAGTGGCACCTGCTCTGTGTCCCGTAGGTCTGGGTCCGGTTCGTACTCGACGACCACATGCTTGCCCTTGATGGTGGCTAGGAACAGGCCGTATAACGGGTCCGGCGTGGTGCCAGCGGCGAGGACCCGCTTGATGACGGGTGAGGCTGTCGGGTCGCGCTGGCCTTCTTTGCGGAGTTTCGAGATCTCGGATGTCTTGTAGAATCTCTCCGGTTGCGTGCCGGCGATGCGTAACGGGCGGTCGACGGTGACCTTCCAGTAGCCGAAGGCGGCGTTGGGGAAGATCTTCGATTGCTCAGTTTCATCAAAGTCCATAAACGCTTGGGTGATGCGGTCGATGTCGTCCTCGGCGAGTTCGCAGTTCTTCTGGCCCATGTTCCGTCGCAGGGGCGTGAACCATTTGCTGGCGTCAATGAGTTGGACGTATCCCTGTCGGTGGGCTGCCTTGCGGTTGGTGAGGACCCACACGTAGGTGGCGATGCCGGTGTTGTAGAACATGTTGAGCGGCAGAGCCACGATGGCTTCCAGCCAGTCGTTCTCGATGATCCAGCGGCGGATGTTGCTCTCGCCTTGGCCGGCGTCGCCGGTGAACAGGGAGCTGCCGTTGTGGACCTCGGCGATGCGGCTTCCCATCGGCGTGTCGTGCTTCATCTTGCTGACCATGTTGGCTAGGAACAGCATCTGGCCGTCGTTCACCCTGGTGCGCAGCGAGTACTCGGGGTTGTTGCCATGCTGGATGACGAACCTGGGGTCGTTGAAATCATTACTGCCGCCCATGCGGTCGAGGTCGGTTTTCCAGCTTTTGCCGTATGGCGGGTTGCTGAGCATGAAGTCGAACGTGTGGGAGCCGAAGGCGTCGTTCGACAGGGTGGAGTGCTGCGGTCCGCCCACGATGTTGGAGTCGGCGCCCTTCTCGTCTTTGAGCAAGAGGTCTGCTTTGCATATGGCGTAAGTCTCGGAGTTGATCTCTTGGCCGTACAGGTGGGTGGCGACTACCTGTTCTCGCATGGTCGCGATGTCGTGGAGGGTCTTTTCCGCGACAGTGAGCATGCCGCCGGTGCCGATGGCGCCGTCGTACAGTAGGTAGGTGCCGGACTGGATCTGGTCCGCCACGGGCTGGAATACGAGCTGGGCCATGAGTTCCACGGCGTCGCGTGGTGTCCAGTGCTCGCCGGCTTCCTCGTTGTTGTCTTCGTTGAACCGGCGTAACAGGTCCTCGAAGATGCTGCCCATGGCGTGGTTGTCCAAGCCAGGTAGTCTGACGGTGCCGTCGTCGTTCATGACTGGATAGGGGCTGAGGTTGATGTCTTGGGAAAGGAACCTGCTGATGAGTGCGCCGAGGGAGTCGCTCTCGGTTAACGTGTCCAGCTGGTTGCGGAAACGGAACCTGTCGATGATGTCCTGAACGTTGGGTGAGTAGCCATCGAGATACGCCTCGAAGTCGGCGCGTAGCGACTGTTGCGTGGCTCGGGCAGCCAAGTCGCGCATGGTGAACGGCGACGTGTTGTAGAAAGCGTGCTCGGATGCCAGCTGGAGGACGTCGTCTTGGTCAGTGATGCCGGCGTCGTCGAGGAACTGCTTGTCCTCAAGGACTTTCTGCTTGGTGGGTTCGAGCACGGCGTCAAGGCGCCGCAGGACGGTCATGGGCAGGATGACATCGCGGTATTTGCCGCGTACGTAGAGGTCTCGAAGGACGTCATCGGAGATGGACCAGATGAAGTTCGAGATGCGGATGAGCTGGGTGTCCTGCATGCGTATCTCCGGTGTGGTGATGGGCTGGATTGTAGCAGGCTGGTGCTAGTGATGTTGATCGCGGGTTGTAGTGCCCGAATTCCTGATTCCTGCGCTGGAGCCACGGAGAGGCCCTCTGGCCCCGCCGGTGGACATTTCCCTGTCCGTGGCTCGCAGGGGTGCCAGGGGCCGCGTGGTGCAGGAATTCGGGTCATTCGTTGCTGTGACGCGGGTGGCTGTGATCGATGCGGCTGCGGGATCTCGCTGCGCTGTCGTGATGCTCGCGGACGTGTCCGAATTCCTGCGCTGGAGCCTCTGTGGGGGCCTCCGGGGTCGCTGGGGCAGAATTCCTTCGGGCCTCGCGGCGGCCTCTCCGTGGCTCTGGTGGCTATCTCACCGCCGGTCCGGCTGCTGGTGGCTTCACGAAGTGGGTGGCCCTGTTAGCAGTGGGTTCCTGAGCTTGTCCGGATCGTGGTCGATGGTGATGGCGGGAACGTCGAGGGCGTGGGCGGCTGTGGTCTCGCGGATGTGCTGGATTCTCGGGTTGCAGTCTCTCGGGTGTGATCTCACCTTCGCGGCTGTGGAGGCCATCACCGAGCTTAGCTGCACGATTTGGGAGCGTTCCGTCACTGCATTGGTATTTGCTTGGTGGCGCGTTTCAGGTCTGTCGAGGTTCCCGGGACGGTCGATTTTCGGCTGGAAATTCACTGGTACGTATTGCGTCGTGGTGCCGTTCGGCATTACACTCGAGCGCGCAGTTATGGGTGCTGGCTGTTGACTTGTCCGGTCGATCTCATTTCTGTTCCAATTGTCGTATGGCTCTAACGACAGGCCAGCTCCGCGGCAGTTGGTTCCGCTTCGTCCAATCAGACGCTGTGACGAAGGGACGAGGAACCCCGCCAGGTAATCTGGCGGGGTCTTTCGCGTTTGTGGCGTCTGACCTTTCGGAAGTGGTTGGTTTTTCCTTTTCGGGTTACAATGACGGAAGTCAGTCGACTGGTCTGATGTCGACGTGTATCGGAGTTGTGCGATGTCGTTTCCACAATCGCCGGCGCCCACTGACGGCTCTTGCCGTCAGGGTGGAGAGCGGGCCGGCCTTGATTCCCCTACTTCCATCGATCCAGTGGATCACGGCGCGTACGTTGGTTCGAGTCGTGGGCACTCCCAGGCATCGCCGTTCGGCGACACCCGCCAAGGAACGGGATCTATCTGTGCCTCGGATTGTTTCGGACCATGGTGTTGCTTGGAGGAATGTGACTGCGAGTGTCACGACCCGGAAACCGTTTTTTCGGGAAAAACCCCCCATGGGGAGCCGAGTAGGGCAGTGCCCCTTGGGTTTAATTCCCGAAAAAATGAGGATGAGCAGTCTGAATCGGGGACAGACGAGTTCATCCCTGGCAGTTGCATGGCCTCGCCGGAGCCTGAGAGTGCACAAGAATTCAGTAACGGGATGGCCTCGCATGCGGTGCTCGAACATCCGCTTGCCCCCGAATCGAGACCGGACGCCGACGGTTCGGAGTCAGAGTCGGGTCCGAAGCAGGAGTGGCCGGACTGCAAGTTTCGCGGTCGGCGAGTGATCATTACTTACACGCCGAAAGGCGATCCAGTGACGGTGCCGCTGACGTGCGAAGGTATGAGCAAGAAAGAATGGTGCGAACCCTGTGTCGCTCACCGGCACCTGATGCTGGTGGCACGCTACAGGGCACAGTCCGGACACGAATCGCCGCGTACCAGCGTGGTGGTGACGTTACCTGAAAAGGACGACATCGAGAAGTGGGTCGAGTGCGTAGTGGGCGTTGCGCGGCGCACGGACGGCCGTGATGTGGCCTACGCTCGTCCGTTGTACGAGACCAAGAGAGGCGACTATCGCGTGATGGTCGTTTTTGACCAGTTGTTGAGTGACCGTGCTCACGAGTTGATGCACCGCAAGCTTCGACGCTGGCCGACGATGCAGGTTCGTCAGCGGGTGGTCACCGGCGACGATTTCTCGGCATTCCTGCGTAAGCTGCGCCGCGAAGGTGGGGCCAATACGACCAGCTGGTCGCAAAATTGGGCGAAGCTGCAAGAGGCGCCTCGGTATCTGACGGCGGGTGGCAGCATCAGTGTGCCGGAACAGCCCGTTCTCTGGGTGGAGGCGCCGCTCTACTATCACGAGTGGCGTAAGGATGGTGAACCAGGGTCGTTGGCAGCCTGCCAGCTTTGGGTTAGTGACCATGTTTCGGAGTTGCCCGACGAGAGTAGGCTGGTTGAGTGGGGCAGAGGGCCGCGGTATAAGGCGAAG
Source organism: SAR202 cluster bacterium bin87 (assembly GCA_002238825.1). Classification (GTDB taxonomy): domain Bacteria; phylum Chloroflexota; class Dehalococcoidia; order Lucifugimonadales; family UBA3495; genus Bin87. Next base: position 27,568 of record MPNC01000015.1, read on the forward strand.
GCAGCCCTCCGGAGGTGGGTAGCTGAGACCAGGTACTCCGGTAACTGGAAGTATCTGCTGCACGCGGCGGAAGCTTATACGGGGATGAGAGCCATGAGAGATTGCTACCGTCCGCTGCTGGAAGGCTGGAAGCCTGAGCCGGGCTGGTTTGATGCGCCGCTTGAGGACGATCCTGTTGACGATGGGATGTGGGATGATGCCTTTTAGGCTGTTGAGCCTGGCGGGTGGGATCTTGGGTGACGCCGTTGTGACAGACGTGGTTGTCGTGGAATGCGACGTCTGTGACTGGTCGATGGAGAGGATTCACAGCAAGAGTTGCGGGTCTTTGCGGTGCTAGTGGACGTCGCCCTGGGAGTGGAACAGTCCGCGCTGGTGTCGATTAGGAGGATGGTACGGCTTGACGTACGCGGTCAGCATTCGTCGTGGCCCTCGATGTCGGTGTAGCCTTCGAAGACTACCGAACTGAATCGGAATATCAGGTTGCCTTGCTCGATGTGTTCCTCGACGCTGTGCTTGATGCGCGTGGTCTTGCCATGGACGTCTCCGCATTGCTCGGTTAGCGTGTCCATGTACATGAAGCCTCTCACGTCCATGCTGCTGGAATCTTCGACGAAGTTCGGCATCTGGCCGCAGTTGGAGCACGGGCTAGCGCCCTTCTGCGTTCCGGAGATGATGGCCCAAGCTTGACGTGGGTGGCCGACTGCGGAGCATTCGTCGAGTGATTCCCGCGTGATCTGCTGCTTGGCTATCTGTCTGAACAAGGTGATGGAAGGATCTTCGTCGGGCTCGGCCGTGAACTCGAAGCCGTCCGGTAGGTGCAACGCGTTGTGGTCACCGTCCTCGGCGGCCAGCTTCCGGCTGTTGCCAGAATCGTTGGTGGTGTAGATGGGATGCTCGGTGGTGCCCAGGGGCATGGGCGGCGCGTCGGGCTCGCTGTCGCAGAGGATGGCCTGCATGGTGGTCCAGCGGCAATTGAAGGGCGCGGGCGGCGGTGGAGCGTCTGGGTTCGATGCCCAGAACTTCAGGGCGCGTACGGCGCTGTTCGCGGAGCGGTAGCAACCCGTGACCTTCGTGAAGACCAGGCCGCCGTCGGCGCGGATCAGGCAGGGGTTGCAGGTGCCAGCGCCGTGGCACTCGCAGGCGGTGGCGTCCTCGACGCTGCCCGACCAGTGTACGGTTCTTGGTGCGCAGAGGATGGCGGCGGCGTGGACGCGGCGCCCGTCGTCGAGCTGGCCGGCGTGCCAGCCTGAATCGCCGTCTTCGGCGAACATCTCGATGTGGATAAGTTCAAGGTCAGCCATGGTGGCTCTCCTGTCGTCGGGTTGCGGTTGCCGTGGTGAGGCTTTCTACAATGTTGCCAGCGCGGCCAGTGTCGGCCGGAAACGGCTCCCGGGCGCGTTCTGCGGCCTTGGTAGTGGAATTGCTGCACAGGCGCGAAAGCGGTGCCCTGTGGCGCTGCGGAGAAAGTGGTGAGGTGTGACGAAAACCGGCCGCCCTGACGTCAGGGCGGCCGGCGTCGCCGTTGGGTTTCGGCGATGCAACTGCGGACATGGTAATTGGCCACGTTTATTGGAGGCGGGGTTGTGGCAGTGTGCTCCCGGGCAGGCGTACCTTTCTTGGGTGTCTCCGTCGATATGATTTCGACAATCAACGATGTGGCTTGGGCGGCGTACCGCCGGAGTTTGCGCGGGAGCGATTGACATGTCGAGCAGGATCTTTAGGACGTGGCTGGCCTTGGCGATGGCGGTGCTGACCGTTACGGGCACGCTGGCGTGCTCCAGCATCAGCAGTGCTGAGCACGAACAGGCTTTAGTGGCGCAGGCCGCCGCCGCCCAGGCGCAAATCGACACCATCACCCAGGATCACGGCAAGCAGGTTGCTGAGCTTACGTCTGAGCTGGATGAGGCGCGCGAAGAAGTCGCTGGGCTGGAGACGGAGGCAGCTGCGCTGAGGGCGGCTGGGGATGCCCAGCTGGAGAATGTCGAGCGCCTTGAAGTCCTGCTGTCTCAAGAGTTAGAAGCGGCGCAAGAGTCGCGTGAGGTGGCGGTTGATGCAGCACGGAGAGAAACTAGATGGACGTGGGATCCTGGAATGTTGACAGACGGGGGCGAGATTTTTTCCGTCGTCGGCTGGGCTTTCAGTCTTGAGGAAGTATCACCGCTTCAAATAGGTCTTTATGCAGAGTGCATCCAAGACGAAAGCAACTACCTTTACCTGTGGGATGATGTCATCTGGGAGGATGAGACAGAGTACATAGCTCGGGTGGGTCTTGACGGAGGACGACCGCGCAATGAAACAGTCTGGGGGTTCGGCGGTGCCTTTGGTGCCTTCGCAGACCTAGATGGCAAAGACCTGTGGGAATTGGAACGCATCCACGTGGAGTTAACCTACGGAGATGATCCGTCCTCGGTGACGTTTGACACGGCCCAGTTGCGACGTATGTTCCCCACCGAAGCCGATTTCTGCAACGGAGAAAAACCGGTGGGATACTGATGCGTCATGACCACCATGGCGGTGCCGCTGGTGGGAAAGTGGTGAGGTGTGTCGAAGGCCGGCCGCCCTGACGACGGTGGCCGGCGATGCCGTCGGTCGTCGACTGGAGTGGTACGGTGCCAGTGCTTGGATCTGCGCGGGTAGCCGTTGATCCATTGTCAAACTTCGCCAGCGCGCCCCAGTTTCGGCGGGAAACAGCCCCTGGGCGCATTCTGCGGCCTTGGTAGTGGAATTCTGCACAGACGCGAAAACGGCGCCTTGTGGCGCCGTTGTGGTGCAGGCGGCGGGCCGAAAATGCAACGGCCGCCTCGTGGTCGGGGAGGCGTGCCTCGAGTGCAAGCTTGTACGCGGTGGTCCATCCGTCGGGTCGGGAAAAGCCGTATTGTTCGATGGAATCCTCGCGAATGGAGTGGTGGGAATAGTGGTTCCGGTCGCTGATGAAACCGGTTCCGAACCAGTCTCCATTTGTGTTTCCGTTGTGCAACCGCCGCCCCGTCCTGGCCCAGGACGGGGCGGCGGCCGGAAGTGGCCGCGACGACAGGCGGATGTTGCGCCCGTTGGAGCTTTGGGGGTGTCCTGAAAATGAAAAAGGGACAGCCCCTCACTTCGGCGGGAAAGGTGGCCCGCGCTCCTGGCGTTGCGGCCGGAGATGGTAATCGTGTGAGCTGGCGGCGTGGCCGGAACAGGGTTTCGGCTTTGCTCAGCGTGTCTGGTGCCAGCATGGATCCAGAGGAGCGGCGATGGCGATTTGGCTCGCTATGGGCACAGCCGGTGGAACGTGACTGGCAAACGCCGTGGGCATGCCCCAGTTCTTGCGCTGGGGCGACGGAGAGGCCCTCTGGACCCGCCGGTGGACAATTTTCTCTGTCCGTAACCTGCAGGGGCTCCAGGGGCCGCGTGGCGCGAGATTCGGCGTATGTCATGCCGCGACGCGGGCGGCAGGGGTGCCGTGGCCTCGGGTGTCTCGCTGCGCGATTACGCGAGCAGCATGAACGTTGAAAGCGGCATGGCGACGACGCGTGGGTCGTCGATGGGCGGCGCGTCCTCTTGAGTGATGAGCAGCCCGAACGGAGCGCGATTGGTTGGCTCGTCGATGAACGACCTGACGGCTCGTGTGTCGCGCACTGGGTCGATGCCGCGTTGGTATTTGACCCGCACGGGGTTTTGCTGGTCGCCGACCCTGAACACGAAGTCCAGACCAGGTTCTCGGGGTGGCGTCGGCACACGGTCGGTTTCGAGGTTTCGGATGACGGAAGCGGTGGTGCCGAGTACGCTCTGGGCCATGTGTCCTGCCACCGTCGTGAGTTCTGGGTTGGCGTCCAGCGCGTCGGGCGTGAGGGGAACCTGTTCCTGTAACCAGCTGGCGCGCAGCGCGTGATCTGCCAGGCAGAGTTTGATGGTGTCCCGTGGGCGATTGAGGTTCAGCACTGGCCACGGCAAGAGCCGTACCAGCGAGGTGTCAGCCAGAGCCTGCAGGTAGTGGGCGACCTCTTCAGGTTCGGCGTCTTTGTCGGACGAAAGGCTGGCTTCTTGGGCAAGTTCGCTGACGGACGTCTTCCGCCCAGCGTGACGACAGGCGATTTCAAACGTCATCTCTATCAGCGCAGCGTCGCGGTCCTGGCTGTGTGTTCCAGTCAGCAGGTCGTGCTGCAACACCGGCTTGATGACGTCCTCGTTGAGGTGATGGGCGAGGGTCGTCCAATCGGTGGGTGGTTGCCTCGGGTCATGGGCAACTGGGTAGCCGCCGCGTTCCGAGAAGAGGCGGAAGGCCTGGTCCCGAGCCACTGCATTTTTCCGTCCGTGTTCGGCCAGGTCTTGCCAGAACTCCAGTCGGCGCAATTGCCCAAAGCGTACTTCGTGCGGGAAGTGTTCGAGGGGTGCCATGTCTCTAAATTCGGCGATTTCGGTGAGTGACAGAGTTCCGGCCTCGACGGTCGAAAGGCGGCCTGCCATCTGGTGACCGCCGCGCTCGATGCGAAGTGCGGAGCTGCTGGTGGCCACGACTTTGACGGCGGTATGGTCGACCAGGAATTTGAGCTGTTCGTTCCAATTGTGGATGCGCTGCACCTCGTCGAAGAACAGGTAGGCGGGCTGTCCCTGGTGTGCCAGGGTGTTAAAGGTGCTGGGCGTGATGTTGCGCCCGATCCAGGACGTGATGCGCAGGATGGGGTTCTCCATCTCGTCGGTGCCGTCCATCTCCTCGAACTGGACTCGGATGATGTGGTGTGGCGGTACGCCCTTGGCCAGCAGGTCGCGGATGATCTGGAGCTGCATAGTGGTTTTACCCACCCCGAGGGGGCCGGTCACGGCGACGATTGGCGTGAAGCCTGACTCCAGGCGTTGGCGGACCTGGCCGACAAGATGCCGGCGGGTGGTGGGCACCGGTGGAGCAGGTTCGCCCCACCACCACGGGTTCGATTGGTGTAGGCTTTCCACCAACTCGGTCGGAAGGGGTAGTGGCGTGTAAGGTGGTAAGAGCGTGTTCACGGTGAAACCCGTTTCGCTTGCTGCCCACGATTTCATGGGCAGCGCATGATTGGAGCAACAGGGTTGATCTTGTAGAGTCCACGCTATTATCGCGTTTCCCGGTGCCGAGATTCAATTCTGGGATGCCGTGTGGCTGGTGGCGCTGCTCGGCATGGGTGGTCTTCCTTCGCGTGGTGGCGAGAACCCGCGCAGGAGCTACGGAGAGGCCCTTGCACTGCTCGGCGGGCATTTCCTCGGTCGGTGGCGTTGGCGGTGCCCAGGGGCCGCGTGGTGCGGTAATGCGGTCATCCCCTGCCGCGATGCGGGTGGCTGTGGTCGCCTTGGCCTCGGGATCTTGCGGCGTGTCGTGACGCTCACGGACGTGCCCTCATTCCTACGCTGGAGCCACGGAGGAGCCCTCCGGCGGTGCTGGTGAACATTTCCCTGTCCGTGATCTGCAGGGGCTTCAGGGGGCGCGACGCTGGCGGCTGTGGTCGCTGTGGCTGCGGGATCTCGCTGCGCTGCCGTGGTGCTTATGGACGTGCCAGTATTCCTGCGTTTGGGCGACGGAGAGGCCCTCTGGTGTCGCTGGGGCAGGATTTCCCCTTCGGGATTCGCGAGGCTCTCTCCGTGGCCCTGCGAGCGATTTTCCCGCCAGTCGATGCTTGCGGAGGCTGCGGCATGCTGCGCTGTATCGTTGCTGTCGGCGCGGGTTTGCCGCTGCACTCCGTGGTTGGTCGGCAGGTGGCTGAATTCTCGCGCCTGAGCCTCTGTGGGGGCCTCGGGCGCTGCTGGGGCAGGAATTCTCCTTCGGGACTTGCGCGCGGCTCTCCGTGGTTCTGCGAGCCATTTTCCGGCTTTGCCTTGTCGGGTGCCGCCGGACTTGCTTGCTCCTGGTCGACCTGCCTGGGCTCCTGCTTTTTGCGTTCTCGCGCGAACCAAAATTTTTGCCGGGCAGCCGCTTTTTTTATTTCGCGCGCAGCCAAAATCATGCTGCGAACTCCGCCATTTTTGTCGTGGATGCGGCTAATTTTGCTGGGTGCGGTGCGTATTTACCCTGTTATGGGATGTCACCCCTCCCGAGGTCTGGTGTGGCGGCATGGGGTCGGTCATTGGGTGGTTTTGCGGGCCTTGCGGAGCTTCGCCAAGTCGCGTTGTACGGTCCGCTCTGATACTCAGAATACCTCTGCTATTTCTGGCACGGTGTAGCCGAGTTGGACCATCAATTCGATTTCTGCATTGGACTGGTTCGGCGAGGCGGCCTTTGGTTGGGAACTGGACGACGTAGAAGTCCTCCTGTTGTGGTGGAGCAGCTGTTCATCGCTTGCGTTCTATTTGTTCAGTTGGCAAACACAGCGATTCCGGCACTACCAATGCTTGCCGCGCTGCCAGTGGCAACTTGGCTCGTGGTTTCGGAGCACCCCGCGTTTCGGCCTCTGCTACGGCTCCTTCTTGTATTGGGGTTGCTGATGTTGCTAGCTGCTTCCCTGGTCATGCTGGCGAGCATCTGGGTTGATGCACTGTCCCAATACAATCGCGTAGTGCAAACTTTTGGCGGCATTGGAGGCACCGTGGCCATCGTTAGCTGGTTAGGAAGCGTTTTTGCTCCACCCCTGAGCCGAGCTGAGTTCGAGCAGGCCATGGCGAAGCAGACCGAGGCAATAGCGGCTCTAACCGATGCCGTGAATTCGAACAACGAGGCTGTGATTGTTCAGCTGTCCGAGCTCAACCAACAAGTGTCAACCCTGCCTGAAAGAATCGCCGCTTTGATAAATGAGCGCGATGCGCGCGTGGTTACTCACGTTCAACCGGACGATGTCGAGGATTAATCCCCGGTGGTTGACGGTCATCGTTGCTTTGCTAACCGTGCGTAGGTGGCCCAGTTTCGGCCGGAAGCGGCTCCGGGTGCGTTTTGGTGGCCCTGGTAGTGGAATTGTGCTGCACAGACGCGAAAACGGCTCCCTGCCGCGCTGCGGTGAAAGTGTTGAGGTGTGACGAACACCGGCCGCCCTGACGCCACGGCGGCCGGCGTCGCTCGTCTACCGCGGCGAGTTGTAGTCGGTTTCAGCCCATCGTCGGCGAGATGGCGGAGCAGTTCTGACCGGCTGCGGGCGACAATGTTGACCTCATTGAATTGTCGGCGATGCCTGCAGAGACCATGCACCACCCCGAAGGACGCGTGGTTATCGGCGTCGGTACTGGTAGCGGAATGTCAACCGGTACGATTGCCTTTGTGTCTTGTTTGCGCCATATTACGGAGATTGAGTCCGCCGACGCCAACGGCGGGGTTCGGCATAACAGGCCATCTGACCAGGAGGATAGCGCAATGGCCAGCCACGGCACCGAAAAAGAAAAACTCGTTGAAGCCGTCATTTACATCAGCCACCGGTCAATGGACGACCCCAATTTCAGCACAGGAAAATTGACCAAAATGCTTTACATGGCTGATTGTCACTCGTACCACGAATACGGGAGCCCAATCACAGGGGCGATCTACGTCCACTTCCCCAATGGACCCCACCCAGACCGTTGGCACGAGACCCGACGGGTGATGGAGGACGACGGAGCCGTAACCGTCGTGTACGACGAGACGGCCCAGGGTTATCACCATTACTTCATGGTGCCGGCTCGGGAGCCGAACTTGGAGTTGCTTGGCTCCGACGACGTGAAGATCCTCGACCACCAGATTTCGTTCTTCTCTGGGTTCAATGAGGCTGCGATGGAAAATTTTTGTCGCCAGGAGTCGGGCTGGCTGTCCACGGAGGATGGCGAACCCATCAGTTGGGAGCAAACGGGGGTGTTTGCCCGGCCGGCAACTCTTCGGTCTGTGGCGGTGGGTTCTGGGATTCGTGTGCAATGACCTTGGGTCGCGGCGGTCCCTACGGGGTCGTTCGCAGTCGGAACTTCGAGAATCAGTGGAACGATGCGATGAGAAGCGGCCGCATTCCCTCAGGTCGCGACTCTTCGTTGGAGCACATTTGCTCGAGCGTGCTGGCCAGATCTCCTCGGATTGGTGCCACAAGGCGGGGCAAGCCGAGCAACTACCGAACGGTGCTGATTCCCAGGCTCACTTACCGGATACCAGAGATAGTAGGATTGTTCAAGTAGGGGAAATCGGGAGCCATCGCTGACGGATTCCGTAATCCCCCAATGCGAGCAGTCTTATCAGCCTCAGCCGGTATATCCGGCTACGTCGCCGTCAGGCGAGCAATAGCACTCCGGGATCTTCATCCAGTCCCGGACTCCCGAGCCATCGGGATGAGAACTGCAAGGCCCAAGGACGAGCAAGCCAAAAGGCAAGCGCCGAAAGCCCGGACGTTCCAAGAACGTCCAACACCTGACGCAGACTTTGGCGAGGATGCCTCACACCCCACAAGGAGTTGACCTTACGGTCATGACCTACACCAACTACCAACCCACACCCGTCTTCAGCTCCGACGGACAGCCCATCATGCCCTGCCACCCGGCTCGCGCACGCAAGCTGCTCACCAAGGGCCGCGCCGTCCCGCACCACGTCCGCGGCATCTTCGGCATCCGCATTCTCGACCGCTCCCGCGCCGACTGCCAAGTCCAAGACGTAGCGCTCAACATCGACACCGGCTCCAGCACCACCGGCTTCGCCGTTGTGTCCGACGACGAGAAAGGCCAACGTACGGTACTCGCCGCCGTCGAACTCACGCACCGCGCACGCGTCATCAAAGCCACCATGACCCGGCGCCGACAGCTTCGCCACACCCGACGCGGAAGACTACGCCACCGAGCGCCGCGTTTCAACAACCGCCGTCGCAAACCAGGCACTCTCCCACCATCGGTGGACAGCCTGCGCACCGACACCATGCGCGTCGTCAACACCCTGACCAGCATGTACCCGATCAGCCACATCAGCATCGAGCACAAAAAGTTCGACACTCAGCTGATGGTGTACCCCGACATCAGGTCGGTCGAATACCAGCGCGGCACACTCTTCGGCTGGCAGATCCGCGCCTACATCCTCGAACGCGACCAGGGCCGCTGCGTCTATTGCCGCCGCTCGCGCGTACGCCTCGAACTGGACCACGTGCGACCACGCGCCACCGGCTCCGACCGCGTCGATAACCTGGTCGCCTGTTGCCGCGAGTGCAACGTCAAGAAGGCCAACCAGCCCATCGAGCAGTTCCTCACCGACCAGCCGGAACTCCTCAAGCGTATCCTCGAGCGACTGCAACGGTCCAACCTAGCCAGCGCGGCCCACATCAACGCCGCCCTGCCGGCCATCATCCGCGACCTCTGGCAACTCGGCCTGCCACTGTCATCGACCGACGCCGCATCCGTTTCCTGGGCACGCCAGCAACTGAACGTACCCAAGACCCACTGCTACGACGCTGCGCTACAGGGCCACGACTTCACGAGCGTCGTAAGCCTGCCCTCGCGGGTGCTGGTGCTACGACCCAACAATGGCCGCTCCAAGCAGAAGGCCAACGTCGACCGCCACGGGACACCCATAGGCCGGCCATTCCGGCAGCAGCAAGCCCTGCAACATCATCTCCGGCGTCACAATCCCGCCGTTGGTCACTCCGACCGTCGCCAGCGACACGGACCACAACTCATCAGCACCGGAGACACGGTGAGATTCACGCACCAAGACGTTTTACACACCGGCCGCGCCGTTATCAAGAGTGCAGGCCGCAGAGTGGCCATTCACGGCACGAAGCCCGAGATCAGCACCAAGATCGAACGATGCAGCCGACTGGCTCGCAACCCCAAATGGGTAATCCGCAGAGCAGCGCCCTCACAGCAGACCCGTGCGGAAGCAGCTACCAAATAAATCCACCAAATGAGACCCACGCGACGTATCCCGTCACCGAAATCCCTACTTGAACAATCCTACAAGTAATAGCGGCTTCAAAACTCCAATCCAAGTGGAATTACCCAACGACGAACTGCGTGGCTACAGCGAGGCGCTGGGGCTGTACTTCTGCTGGCGGCAAGGACGGCTGGACTGGTACGACCCCAACGCCGCGGATTACATCCCAAGCCTGGAGTCCGAGCGTGAGCGCGCCAACACCGAACGGCAGTTGCGCCAGCAGGCGGAAGAAAGGGTACGCCAGTTGGAAGCGGAACTGCGTCAGCGCGGCTGACCAGTCGCCGAGCGCAACTCCGCGTCATCGTGCTGGGTACGAAGCAGAAGCGCGGAACCGTCGAACACCTGCACTCCATCGGTAACTGCTCCCTGCCACTTGGACAAACAACCCGCGAAGCCACCAGCTGACAGCAGCGCACAAAGGGCCACCCATGTGTTACATGCCGAATCTCAGAAGCAGAACCTGCCGCTTCGGACCCATAATCACCGAACGCAAGCTTGTACGAAAATGCGTCTTCTGCAACCGGCGCCGCCCCCACAACGTCTCCTACCTCAACGAGAACGCGCACCCGTCCTGCCCCGCGCTCAACACCCCCGGACACCTCATCATCGAGCCCGACCAACCCCTGAAGCCGGCGTTCGAATACAACGGCCTACTCATCGCCAAGGACCACAAAGGCCGCGTCGCACAGGTCTGGATTCCACCCGACGACCCACGCCGAAAAGGCACATCAGCGTGAGCACCCAAGCCCAGAACCCATCCTCAAGCACCGCCGGCGCGTGATCCCCGAGGCGACTAAAACGCCACCGGTGATTGGCCAGTTCACTGCCCTGCTTTCATCCTAACGGCGCCCTGTGGCGCCGTTTTCGCGTGAGTGGCACATTTCGCCTCAAGACCCCGAAAGCGCGCCTGTGGGCAGTCTATGGCCGAAACTCGGGCACTCTGGCAACATTTTGCAAAGCGTCAATCAGCCTCAGTCCATCCTCACGCCTACCGGGTTTGTGTAATCCGCCGAACCGGAATAATCCAACGACCACGCACCCCGCCTCCTCAACTCATCAGCGACGCTAACGCCGCACCAATGCCGGATTTCAGGCGGCTCCAAAGCACCGCCTAACAGCCCTGCAACTACCGCGTCCCGGGGCCATTTCCTCTCTTGCGTTATCATCAAAGAGTGCGGCTTTCCCTGAAAACGCTACATTGACAAACCAGCAATCTGAGTGAGCAAAACATGCCCTTCGGTTTGGAACTTAGTGCATTTGACGCCCTTCTCGTCACCGCCTTTCTTTCCTATTTGGCGGGCGGGCTCACGGCTGCCCTCACTCTATTCTTGGCTCTGGAATGTTCAAAGCCCAGATCAGGCAAGCAACGGCGACGAATCCAATGGCCAATAAAGCAACAACCGGCCGATGGCGTATAAACAACGGACGCAGACAAGCCGGAATCAGTCGAGGCCAATTCCAGTACAGGATCGTCAGAATCAGCACCACCACGAAAACAAATGCGAAAAAGGCGGTAGTGCCCGCCAATATCCATCCCAAGTACATGAGCCCCCTCTCATCCCCGTCGGTGGTGTCGCCAAACCCTCGCCGACGGGGATAATCTTTGCCTGTACTAATCGCGGTGATAATACTCGCCGGTCCAACCAGGTGCCAGCGAATTGGCCATCAGTTCCGGATAATGATGGCGCCCCTGCTCAAACTGTCGGGGTACCAAGCCTGGTGCTGCGGCTTCGCCAACCGTCTGCCCGACGGCTCGATCATCGAGACGACGCGCAACTTCCACCTGGACCACCTCAACCCAGTCAGCAAAGCGGGCACCAGCCGCCAGATCGTGAACCGCGCGCCGCTCTGCCCGTACCATCATGAAGAGCAACCGCCGCCTGCACCTGGCCGAATACCGTGAGGAAATCCGCAAGTGCGGAGAATTATGTTGAACGACTCTCGGACCTGATAAACCTCACGGAAGCCGCCCAGCGCACGCTGGACATCTACTCGGCGCGGCAACCGCAGAAGACGCCAGCTGGAATCGCTTAGCACAGCGGCGGCCCCGTGTAATTCATGCGCCAGACCGGCAACCATTCAGCGTTACCGGAACCAGCGAACCCAGCCCGAGAAGAGCAAATGATGATTACGGCAACAGCCGTAACCCAAAACGCCCCAAGGTTCCGCGCCACAACAAACCCTACCACGGACAACGGAGCAGCCAGCTTTGTTCTCGGCCCACGCTTTCACCCCAACGGCGCCCTGAGGCGCCGTTTCCGCGTGAGTGGCACATTTCCGCCTCAAGGCCGCGAAAGCGCGCCCGGGAGCAGTCTACGGCCGAAACTGGGCATGCTGGCAACATTCTGCCGAGCGCAGACCGCCGCCGACCTGTGCCCGTGTCGCCCGCGACGCCATGACCTCTGGGGAACCCACGCCCTGATAAACAGGAGAGCCTGAATGACACAGCTTGAACTCACCTACCACCAGATGTTCCCCAAGGAAGGAGACCCAGGCTGGCACGCCGGCCACCTGCCCGACGGCCGCCGCGTACACGCCTCGGCCATACCCTGCCACCCTGGAGAACTCCACTGGTCGGGCAGCGTCGAGGACCCCGACGCCTGCGAGTGTGACGGCGCCGGCGCCTGCAACCTCTGCCTGATCCGGCAACACGGCGGCCTCGTCTTCACCAGGGTCACCGGCTGCTACCGGTCGGCCAACAGCGCCGTCCGCGCCCTGAAGTTCTGGGCCGCCAATCCCGACGCGCCGCCGCCTCCGGCGCCCTTCAGCTGCGGCTGGGCCACCATGAAGGCCCTCCTGTGCGACAACGTCCCAGGAGCGCCCCCAATGCCGCTTGGCACCACCGACCAGCACCAGCCCATGCTCCTGCCTCGCGACACTGATCAACCGCCGGAACGCCCCAGCCAAGGCCACTTCCGGCGCGAACTCTCCGGTTATGACCACCCCCACAACATCTGGCGCGACATGATGATGGAACAGATCACGCCTGAATCACTCGACGAGTGCTCAGAATCGGGACACCCGAGGCAGGCGTGGCTCATCCTGTTGAACCAGATGGAGGAAGCCACCACCTGCCCGGTCTGCGGACAGATGCCGAACTTCTGGGAGAAGTCGTCCGGCGACGACCGCGTACTCCCCCACGACGGCATCAGCGAGATAATCAACGAAACTCACATGGCGATGCACGAGGTCTTCATAAAAGACCGCCACCCCGAAATAACCTTCACGTTCCAGTCGGAAGTGTTCGAGTACGCAAAGGCATGGCCTAAACCCGGATCGACCAACCTGACGCGTCTGCCATACCCAGGCGACGACGCCATCACGCTCCGGTGGTTTCGCGACGAATGGAACCAACGCGACGCCCTGGGCGAAAACGAAGTACTGCTGGATCCCTACACCAAAGAACCGCTCACCGACGAGACACTGCGCGTGTTCATGGCCGAGTGCCACGACGAAGGATTCTCCTACGAGAGTTCGGCCACCGACATCGTGAACGCCACCAGGGGCATCGAAGACGACGACGATGAAGATGATGACGGTGATGACTGCTGAATACGCCGGCGACCCTCGAACGCCGGGCGACTGACCTTCGGGGCGCGCCTCACGGCTCACGCCATCCGTTCACCGGAGCACCCCATAACCTTCACAGTTTCCCGTTGCCCGGGCCATGGAAAACTGAATCACCGATCACGTAGAATCAAGTCGCGCCGTCCTGCGCCCGTCACTCCGGCTGCCTCACCAACAGCTGCAATGGATTGACGGTTTTCGGAGCCGCCGATGCCATGTCGGCGGCTTCACCTTGTTTTACGTCCTGACTTTGTTGACCGCGAGCCGTTACGAGCCGTTACAATCAAAGTATTCCGCTGGAGGATGGTACCTCCGGCAATACATAAGGACGGCGACCCATGGCACAGGCAACGGCCGGCTTGGCTGGCAACGAACCTATTGCTCTCTACGCAGGCATCGGGGACCACACCCAACCGCAGGACCTCCGCCTCGTTCCACTGGACTCCCTGGATGGCCCTGCACTCGAGCAGCTGCTGGCGCCACTGCTTGAAAATCCGGCATTCGCGGAAATGCTGGCCAACTTCGGAACCGGCGACGTCAAAGCCCAAGCACCGGACGAAGCCCGGCCTGAGGAGAAGCTTGAGAGTCCTGTAAGCGACATGGAAAACACCATGGTCACCGATGACGTCACTAACCAGGACCAACCAGAGGCCAACCACGGAGCGCAGCAGAACACCCAGACAGCCACGACCGGTAAGAACCGGCAAGACGGCGGCGCCAGCTCCCGAAACCGAGCCAGCAAGAAAGCCAACGCCAGTCAGGAAACAGCATTCAGCTCGCCCGGCACCAAGGCCACCAAGAAAAAGGAAACTACCAAGGAGAGCAATCCACCAGCCAAGAAATCTGCCACCAAAGGGAAGACTAAACCTCAAAATGTCGACATCCGCTGTACGGAACCCCCTCCTACGAAAGACGAACAGCGGAACACGACATTTCCAGCAAATGATCCTGAATTTCCCTACTCCATCAACTTGGAATTCACGCCCCCGTCACAGGCCAGTAATCCAGATTGGCACTGCGAAAAGCTCGGGTGGTACTACAACCTACTGGCGCAACCAGCAAGCAATGGAAAGCGCGTGCCACTTCCTTGCATGAAGTGCCCCGGTTGCATCCGCTACGAGCTCTCCCTGAAGTCGCTTCAGTACGGAGAAGGCGCACCTGCTCAACTCCAAACCGTCATGGAGTTCAAAGCCCGCACGGCCAATAAGGCGAGAAAATTCACCGGCAATAGACAGCATGCCCGGCGACTACCAGGCGCCCGCCGCGTGAGCTTCCTGGATCAAAAGAACTTGCGCAACGACGAGGACGGGACCAGGAAATCTTGCCAAGGCGTGCTGATCTGGGATGGACCAATCCCTGAGCAGACGCGGAACCAGATGGAGAAACACGCCCACAAGAACAAAATGACCCACGTGAAAATCTACGTCATGGCAGTGGGCGACACCAAACTGCAGCAGCTGCTGCCTACCAGGCTGCGACTGCCTGGTCAGACTATCAACACGTGCCACTTCAGCGCAGGCTGGGCGAAGAAGCGAGTACTCTTTAGCGACTGGCGCGACGGCCTGTGTCGAGTAGTGGGAATCGCCGATGGCGGAGATCCAGTAACCGAATTCTGGCAACCCCTACGAGCGCAGCGCGTTGAGGAATCCTGGGAGCCTAGATTCGCCTTCGAGTGGGACAACGACCTGACGCCCGAAGAGCGCGAATGGGAACGCCAATGGGCGATGCCGTACCTCCACCGAGCACGGTACGTCAACTTCCTCGACTGGTTCTTCTCCATGTCCGGCAGAGCACTGGAAATGACCAGAGCCTGCATCAACGGGATCCTAAACGGAGGGGACCCGAACCTCGAAGCGCTGCGCAAATGGACAAAGGCCCCAAAGCAGATGGTATTGGAAACAGCAGCATTCCTGATGGGAGAACGGGACCCGGAACCTGCGCTAACGCTGGCAGCCGAGAGGCTGGGGTTCATCAGCATGCTAGAGAATACGCCGGACCGGCACATCAACTCCGAGTTCCTCGCCGAACTGACGGACAAACTGCCGCAATTGCTGAAGGTCACAGGGCCACACGTGCCACTGCACCTGATAAACCGCACATCCGAACCGAAAAACGTCTACGCTCAGCTGAACGCCAACTACCCGAAGCCCACCGCGTCGAATGAGCCTCACCGTGACGCCGAACTAGCCATGGTGGCTTAACTCAAGCCGGATCAGCCACGCCGGCGTCGTTACGCTCAAGACCAAGCCCAGCTATGCCCACCGTGCCCAATCAGCCACGCAGAGGCCCGTTCTACGCGCAGCAGGGAAACCTGCGCCAGACCCGTTGGAGGGCCGCACAGCGGCTCCAACGCCGAAACTGGGCACCCTGGCAAAAGAGCAGGCTCCGGCCTGCCCACAGGCAGCAAGCCCGCATGGGGCAAAGGACCGGAATGGGAACTTTCCGAATAACCGTTGAGATTGCCGACGCACGAGGCCAGCACTTCGAAGCAGTCGAAATGCTGGTGGATACCGGCGCCACATTCACCAAGGTCCCCAGAGACCTGCTGGAACGGCTGGGCGTCCCCGTCGAAAGCACCTACACCGCCGAGCTCGCCGACGGGAGCCGCGTGCCGCGCACCCGAGGCAGGACCATGATCCGCCTACAGGGGAAGGAGTTCCCCACACCGGTGACCTTCGGAGAAGACGGGGAACAGAAACTGCTGGGGGCCATGGCCCTGGAAGACGCCATGCTGGCCGTCGACCCGCACTCGAAGAGGCTGATACCGGTCGACGCCCTGGAGATGACCAGCACCGAAACATGAACGCCGGAGCCCCCACCAAGCGACAACAGGACAAATGCCCCGTCGCGCCCATGATGCGCGAGTTCCTGCGGCCTGGCTGGTTTTCAGTCGTTCAACGGGTTCCGCCAGCTGTTCAGCAACACAGCGAATTCCCGCGCCTCGTCCTCCCTGACGGCCTCTCCAGCCTCAGGTGGATGATTCACCTCCAGGGACTCCGACGGCCTCTCCGGCGCTCCAGCGCGGTTTTCTGCCTGACGGCCGCCGCCCGACGGCTCCGCCGTACGACATCAACTACGGGGCGACCAGTTCCGTTGCCATCGCGGCCAAGCCCAACCCAACGACGCCCACCGTGTCCAAATAGACACGCTGAGGCCCGTTCTACGCACAGCGGGGAAAATCTGCAACGGACCCGTCAGAGGGCCGCACAGCGGCTCTGGCGCCGAAACTGGGGCACTCTGGCGGAGTTCAGCAAAGCATCAGCGGCTACCTGCGCAGGTCCCGTCACCGGCAGCGAAACACCGCAAGCACCGACCAACGGCGCCGTAGGCCGCCACCGACGACGAGGCGGCCGGTCGTCTTGCGGGAGTCCAGCGCCCCGAATTCCCGCGCCACAGCGCCCCAGGGAAGCTCCAGCACCGTCGGCTGGAATTTCCACCATCAGGCAGTCCAACGGCCTCTCCATGGCTCCTGTGCGGTTTCCTGACAACCCGCGAAGGAAGACCAACCCATGCCTGTCAGCAAGTACCGAGTGCGCAGCCCATGCCTGTCCTGCAACCGCCGGATCAGTGACCGGCCGTCGTAGTCGTGACGACTGTCAGAGAGGATGACCACCAGCCCAAGGCTTACCTCGTCCACGAGGGATGCCAGAGCGCCATGCTGCGCGAGCTCCCGTTCGATGGCGAACCTGATCCAGAAACAGGAAGAAGCTGACGCTGCACCAGCGACCACGGACGCCATCGGCCACGCAGCGCCCCGAATTCCCGCGCCACAGCGGCCCCGGGAAGCCTCCAACTCCGCCGGTGGGGGAAACACCACAGGCCCTCTCCGTGGCCCCAGCGCGGAGACTGGAGCACTGCTGCCAGCATTTGGTACACCAATAGCGTCGGCCCGCACACGGCAACATTCCCAATGACCTACTATCCACGGTCGTCGACCGACGGCGACGCCGGCCGCCCTGACGACGGGGCGGCTGGTTTCTTCGTGAGCCTTTCATGACTTCGCCGCTGCCCCAAGGACAACCGGTTGCAATCAGACCGTGGCCGCGGCAACCACAGCGCTGGTCCGGATCGAAACCACGCAGGCCATCTTCCCACGAGCACAATCGCCGCCCGGGCCGCACCCACCGTTCCTGGCTGCCATCAACTTACAATCGTGCAAAATCACCAAAGCCTCGATGGACGCTGATGACATCGCAAAGCCACGAAGCAATAACCGTTCCAAGCAACTCAACCCGCACCGCGACCCAGCTCGCAGCCCAAAACACGCCATCGAAATGTCAAGACACGAATAGGAGAAACCATGACCAGTGCACCAGAGATCAGCCGCGCCAACCCAGCGTCTTTCCTGTTTCTGATTGATCAGTCAGGTTCGATGCAGTACCAGCTTGCCGGACAGGCTGATGGCGACAGCAAGATGAAAGCAGCCGCCGACGCGGTCAACCGGACCATACAGGCCATCGCAATGCGGTGCTCGCAAGGTGAGGAGGTCCGCGACTACTTCCACATCGGAGTCATCGGGTACAAAACCGACAGCACCGGCAATCCTATCCTGCAGGCGGCGCTAAGTGGCACAACGGTCGAAGAACCCTACATGTCAATCAGCGATGTGGTGGAGATAGCCACCACGGAAACGCGCCCCATCAAAGAGAGCGACGGCGCCGGTGGACTGGTGGTAGTCGACAGAACCTTCGCAATCTGGGTCCAACCTGAAGCTCAATTCGGCACGCCAATGTCGGAAGCGTTCCACGCAGCTCACAAAGCCATCAAGGCAAGGGCCAAGGAGTACGGAACCTCGTACCCGCCAATTCTGATCAACATCAGCGACGGCGAGCCCAGCGACGGCAAACCGACCCAGACCGCAAGCGAAATCATGGAAGAGAAGACAGTCCATGGCAACGCTCTGATTTTCAACATTCACCTGTCCGACAAGTCCGCCATCCCAATCGCATACCCAAGCACCGCAGCAAACCTGGACGCATTCGGCGAGATGCTGTTCGAAATGTCCTCGAAACTCCCACCAATGGCCGTCGAAGCCGGAAGGGCACTTGAAATCACGATTCCAGAGGACGCCCGCGGCTACGTGTACAACTCGAACATGGAAAGCCTTGTCCAATTTCTGGAAATCGGCACCCGCGCCGGCAACCTGTCATGACAGCTCCAGTCCAAACCACGGTAAAACACCTACACGCCCCCAAACTTAAAGAAACTGAAAAGGACTACCAAGACCACTTTGACGTACGGGTACGACCAACGGACAACCCGATGGTAATTGCAGCCATCGCGGATGGAGCGACCGACTCCGCGTTCGCGGCAAGATGGGCGCAGGAACTCACACAGCTATTCGTGGAATGCCCACCGGCAAACGAAGAAGGTCTCCTGTCCTACATCTGCGAATGGCTGAAGCCCGCTCAGGACGCCTGGCACGAGTCGGTGCCGTGGGACAGAGTCCCATGGCACGGAATTGACAAAGCACGACGGGGCGCCGTCGCAACTTTCCTAGGGATAACAATCGAATCGGCCGATGACGGACAACTGAAGCTACAGAGCATTGCCGTCGGAGATTGCGAGTTGATCATCATTGACTCAGAAAACCAAGTAACGATGAAGTTCCCAGTCGCTGAGGCATCCGAATTCAACAATCGTCCCGATCTGATCTGCTCGAACCCCAACGGCAACCAAGGAATTGACGGACAGGTGAAGCGAGCCACCGCATCCATTGGCGTAAACGACCAAGTGATCTTGACAACGGACGCAATGGCGGAATGGTTACTGAGAGAGGAGTTGTCGCCAGCCATGTACAGACAGATCGCCCAGATGGACGACGCTGCATTCGCAGCGTGGCTGCAGTCCGAACGCGACAACGGGCGCATAAAAAACGACGACACCACCATCGCGATCATCGAGTTCACGAGCCCAGACTTAGCACCAAGTTAGCATGCCCTGGCCAGGACTGAATCACCTCCAAGCGGCACTCCAACACCCAGTGAGGGCATTCAGTGATCCAACGCTCCGCAGGGGCAAAGTCGCACGGAACAGGCTGGGCCTTCCAGTCAGTTGGTGTGGCAATTTCGCTGCCGTCTTCAAAGTGACGGTCGGTCAGGATGAGTACGCGGTACGCTGTTTCACCAATAACCCATCGGGAAAACAGCACCGCTACAAGGCCATAGCCCTTCACCTCAAAACGTACGGTAGACCAGCGACGTTTGTCGATTTCGACTATCAGCAAACCGGCCTTATCTGCAGGGGGCAAGCATACCCCCTGATCAGTATGCCGTGGATAAACGGCCAGACTCTCGACGAATTCGCGTACGACAACATCGGCAACGCACACGTGCTGGAACAGCTCGCTAGCGAGTGGTATCAAGCCGCAACGCAGTTACAGGGACTGCCAATCGCCCACAACGACCTCCAGCACGGCAACGTCATCGTCGAACCGGGGAACCCTCCCAGCATAAAGTTGGTCGATTACGACGGCCTCTACGTCCCGCAGTTCGCAAACCAACATAGCCCCGAGAACGGTCACCGACATTACCAGCACCCCGCACGTACCACAGCGGACTACGGACCCGAGATCGACAACTTCCCCGCGCTGGTCATCTACACCAGCTTGGTCGCACTGGCACGGGATCCTGGCGCCAGTGCACGCAGAGCGACCTCCGAAAGTCTGCTATTCGCCCAAGACGATCTCAAAGACCCCACGAACTCCAAGCTGTTCCAGTACCTGGGACAATCATCGGACCAACAAACGGCGCACCTGGCGAAAGCCCTGAGCAACGCCGCAAAGGGGCTGGTAACCGCTACCCCGACCCTTGCACAGGTCAGCACGCAGAAAGCCACGAAAACATTGCCGAGCTGGCTAACGCAAACACCGCCGCTGCCGAACACGGCTCCATGGACGCCGCCTGCACCCGCTGCATCATCCCGACCCACAACACAGCCACCACCAGGAACAAGCCCAGCACCGCAAGACCCAGCCCAGCGCAACCGAAACCTCATCGACGAGGAACTCCAAAAGATCGGCAGGGACCTCAAACCTGCAGTGATCAAGTATGCGCTGCAAATGCAGCAGGAGGGCTGGACATTTCGAAATGTGAAAGGAACAGCGGGCAACCACATCGGATCAGTCAAAGACCTTGAGAACTCAGGGCCAGACGCAACAGCTCTTGCCGGAGTGCTACTCGCCATCCTCGACTATAGACAAAATGATCCCCTGTCCAACTTCGGGATGTCGAAAGCAAACGTCGTTCGCATGCGGAACATCAGGAACGACCACGCTCACTCACGGGTTGACTTTTCAGACCAAGATTATGTGGACCGCACACTACAGACGCTGAGGAATTTCAGGCAGTCAATCGACAGACTCCCACAAACGCTCCCAGGATCTCAGCGCAGCAACCAAGGCCGCAACCCTCAACGCGGCAACCGTGGACGCAACCCCCAAAACAGACCCTATGGTCAAAGTCACAGACCCAGAAATCAGGCTGGAAGCCAGAGAAACCGCAGGCAACCACAGCAGAATCCTACTCCTGCCCCAGCGGTCCCTACCCACAATCCCCACCCAACACTGGAGAGATTGCTCGCACAATGCTTCCTGGTGAGCACCGTATTCTCAGTCACGCTGGTCACACTGTTAATCAGCCAACGCATCTCCATGGAAGACCTGAGCATGGTGCTCATCGGAGTCGTGGTCATGATGGGGTCCGGCTTCTGGCTGTGGAAAACCAGCGACGACCCAGTGGGCAAAGTCGGCCAAGAACTGCAAAAAGCGGCGATACTCGCAGCGACACTGGCGAAACGAGCGTTTCAAGCAACGGCCAAGATCCAAGACCGGAGGATCAGGTGGGCAGTACGCATTGCACCCATAGTTGTGCTGGCAGGCGCAGCCATATACCTGTACACACCAACCAATGTAGCATCAACGCTCGATTCCGACACAGTCAAATATTGGATGGAATTACCCAACACGCAGGTATCCCAACCATCCCTCCCAACCCGGAGAATCCAAGTCATGCCACAAGTGGCCATGGTTCCCACGCCGTCCACTCATGACACCCTGCCACACGCGGTCGCAGTTCCAACACCGTCCACTTATGGCATCCTGCCAGGCACCTGCCAGCAAACTGAAGTCGGCCACACCGTTTGCATCGGAAACCAAGAAGGGCAGCCAGAACGGCCACCGCACATAGTAGACGACGGCCGTCCGTTACAAGCGAGCCTCTGCGTTGCCGTAGGCACCGAGAACGACTGCTTGGATTGGATCCAAGATACTCCAGCCGGCCTCCAATTCTTGGACATTCAAAAAGGCAACAGCCGTGCCTGCGGGATAACAACGGACGAAACCATCGTCTGCTGGGGCGCGGACGTACAAAACCAGCTGGATGCCCCACCAGGCGAGTTCGTCGCACTGACCACCGGTGGCTCTCACAGCTGCGCACTCCGCCACAACGGAACCACCGAATGTTGGGGTGATAACACGTTCAACCAACTGGCAACACCACCTAACCGGTTCAAAGAGATCAGCGCCGGCGGCAACAGCACCTGCGGCATCGACTACGACAACGCGCTGGTCTGCTGGGGCAACGAATGGGAATACCGGTCGGCCCCCATTGGAACTACCGAATTGACCACAGTCTCGTCTGGAGGCAACCACACCTGCGGCCTCCGAGCCGACGGCACACCAACGTGCTGGGGCGGAAACAAACCCGAAAATAACGTTGCCCCAGCGGTGAAGCTGGTTAGCATCAACGCTGGATACGAAAACACCTGCGGCATGATGACCGACGGCAACGCTGTCTGCTGGGGCGAAAACGAACATGGCGAAACCCAAGTGCCGCCGGGAAAGTTCACAGACATCCAAACAGACGGCTCGAGGACCTGCGGACTAAGACCCGACGGATCAATCGAGTGCTGGGGTTGGGCGCTGGAGCCCGACCATCGTAAGCGGACACCGCCAGGTCCGTACCGGACCTTCCGAATCGACGGCGCCACCTGCGGCATTCGTTTCGACGGCACCGCAAGCTGCTGGAGCACCCAGCAGTTCACCACTCTAACCGAGATAGTCGGCGGAATTGGGATTGAAACCGGCGACTACTTCGTAGAGTGCGAGCCTGGAGGCTACGTCTCTTATTTTTCGAGCGACCGGAGCAGGGCTGGTACAACCATCGGCGGAACGACGTTCACCGTCACGGATGGAGACGAGATCGTAATCTCCAAGTGCGAATTGAAGAGGGAAACACCATGACGACGTTGACCGCATCGACCGAGGACAGATTGCGCAAGCCCAACGCTCCATCCTGGTGGAGAACCTGTGGGACGTCATGAGGAACCACAAATAGGCCGAGCGGCACCGGAAGTTGGCCCGCTAACAGACGTTAGGACAGACCCACCCAGACGGACCACCAAACGAGATCCGCCAGCCACCGGCACAATGGAACCGTTGCCGACCAACAGTGCCGGCGGCCGCAGCCCACCGGCCGTTTCTGTTACCGGCCCTTCGATTTCGCCCCAACGGCGCCCTGTGGCGCCGTTTTCACGTCAGCAGGACTATCTCCCGCCTCAACGGGCGCAGAGCGCGCCCCGGGGCCGTTTCCGGCCGGAATTGACCCGTGCTGGCAACATTCTGCAAAGCGCCGACAACGTCCGTGCGTGCCCGCGCTGCACGCGTCGTCCCGACCGGTGCGAAACCCACCCACTGAACAACAGGAGAAAACGAATGCCCAAGTTTGAACTCACGTACCACCAGATGTTCCCCAATGGAGGAGACCCAGGCTGGTACGACGGCCAACTGCCCGACGGCCGCCGCGTACACGCCGCCGCCATCCCCTGCGCACCAAGCGTCGTCCACTGGTCGGGGAGCGTCGAGAATTCGACCGACTGCAAGTGTGACGGCGACGACGCCTGCAACCTCTGCCTGATCCGCGCCGGAGGCGGCCTCGTCTTCACCAAGGTCACCGGCTGCTACCAGTCCGCCAGCAGCGCCGTGCACGCCCTGCAGCATTGGGCCGCCCACCCCGACGCCCCGCAGCCGCCAGCGCCCTTCAACTGCGGCTGGACCACCATGCAGGCCATCCTCTGCGACAATGCCCCAGGGCCGCCTCGGCACGCCGACCAGCAGCCGGAACACGCCAGCGAGGACCTCTCACCGTTCGATTACGAATACGGCGACGACCCATACAGCGACTGGGAAGACCTGCTGATGGATCAAATCAAGGCTGAATCCCTCGAGGAGTGCTCCAAGTCGGGCCATCCCCGACAGGCGTGGCTCATCCTGTCCGAAAAGCAGCAAGAGGCCACCCTCTGCCCGACCTGCGGCAAGGTGCCAGAGTTCTGGGAGAAGATGTCCAGCGACGAACGCATCGGCTTCTACGACTACCTCAGCGAACTCATCGGCGAAACCCACATGGCCACCCACGAGATCTTCGCGGACGAAGACGACGATGACGATGACCCCGACCACGTGTCCTTCCGTTTCCAGACACTCGTGTTCCGAGACTCCCAGGAATGGCCCAAGCCAGGGTCGAACGACCTGACCCGCCTGCCGTACCCCGGCGACGACGCCATCACCCTCCAGTGGTTCCGCGAAGAATGGGAGCAGCGCGGCTACCTGCCAGCAGACGCTGTCCTGGTTCACCCCGACACCAAGGAGCCTCTCACCGACGAGACCCTGCGCGAGGTAGTCGCCCACGACCACGAGGACGGTTTCTGCTATGAGACCACCGCCATCGACGTCATCAAATCCGTCACCAAGGAAATGCGGCGCGCCCTGACAGCTCGCGACGGCAAGACCTGTCAGCACTGCCAAGAGCCGGTCAGGAGACACGACACCGTCATCGAACGCAAGGACCCCAACAAGGGCGACTGCCCCGAAAACCTCCACCTGCTGTGCCAGCGGTGCCACCGCGTGAAAAAGGACACGCCCTGGGAACAGTTCCGAAAGGACTGGGAGCAACGCTTCGGATTTCAGTACGTCAAGCGGGTGGTCGACGCCCACCTCGGCACCGACGACGAGCAGATGGACGAGATCAGGTTGGCCTACCGCGGCAACGCCGACCGGTGCAGCAAGTGCTGGTGGATCATCGTCGGAGACTACGGCCTCAACGACGACGGCTGCTGCGCCCACTGCGTCGTCGGCGCCCCACGCCGCCCTGAATTCCACTTCCCGCCGCAGGAATAGCAGACACCAGCTGGACCCGTTCCCGAGGTGCCTTCCGCTGCCAACGCCGCTATAATCGGCGGCTGTACGACGTAGCGTGGGGTACCTCCCATGAGCACACCAGCTCCCTCCGACGACGAAGCACGGCAGACGCCACGCGGCGACGCCGCCAGCGAAGTCCCCGACAACATTGACCTCGAGGCCCTGGCCCGACTGCTCCAGGTAGACGACGCCTCCCCCGAGGCGCTGGCGCGCCGCCTCATCGCAGTAGGCGAACAGATGCTGTCGCGCGATTCCTCTCTCGACGCAGCCGCCGCAGACCTTCAAACCACCAACCGGCGTAATGAGGCAATACCTCAAACGGAAGACCCTGAACCTGCTCAGACCTCTGAACCGTCGAACAACCAGCAATCAACTGATCAAACCTCAACGGGCCGACTGCCCTCAGCCACAGGCACAACATCAGCAGAACCAAGCCAAGGCGCGACTGACCAAGGTCAGATGGCCCGATCTCCCGTAACTATTAAGTATAAAGAGGAATCGGGCCATGCGACCAATAACCAGGGTCAGAGGGCTGTGCCCAGGCACTTCGTGCCAACAGCTCAATACGACCTTGGAGCCTACGCCTGTCCCGAGTCAGGACAGCGCTACAGACAAACCGCACAACCGGGCAACGACACGGGAATCGTCCCGATTCCCTGCGACAAATGTGAGAATTGCGTCGCTTACCGGAGGTGGGTCAAAGCGCAGCAATACTTCATCGGTCGGCGTTCAGACACCGCCACCACCCTGGTGAGCCTGTTCTCCAGCCCACTCGCTGCAGGCGCCTTCGCCAGCAGGAAGGCCCACGACCGACGCATACCGGGAATTCGCCGTTTCGCGATCCTCAAGCAGTCGGCGCCATTCGGGCCGGACCAACCCTGCGTGGCGCGCATCATCTGGGACGGCGTAGCCAACGCTGACCGGCTCAGCGAGGCCGTGCAGCACGCCGTGGACAACGGCGGCACCAACATCACCACCGACATCCTGCAGGTGTCCGAAGCACAGTTCCTCGAATGGCTGCCCAACCGCTTCAGCATCGTCACCTCGGAGCCGGACGAGCACGGAAGACGAAGAAGCGTCAACACCTGCCGCTATTCGAACGGCTGGCCACAGCCGGTCAAGATGCCCAGCGACTGGCGTGGCGGCCGTTCGACCACCGTAAGAATCCCCTACGACAGCCCGCCGCGGACCGAGGCGAGGCTAGACTCGCGCGGCAGCGCCATTCGAAGGTCGTGGAGAACGAAATTCGCGGAAAACCCCGATGATCCGGAAGCTGTCCGCGCCCTCGAACGCGCCCGCTACATAAACACCGTGGACTGGCTGACCCACTGGGAAACTGCCGAGTACAACAACATCGAGGCTAGCCAGCAGTACATAGACCAATACCTGGCCGGCAACGAGCCGTCGATCAGAGAATGGCAGAACACGACCAAAGGGCCGAGGCAGCTGGTGGAACAGACAGCGCGCTGGCTGCGGCAGCAGCGTGAGCCGGAGCCCGCCGTCGTGATGATCTCCGAGCGGCTGGGTTACATCCAGCCAGGGCCGGAGCCGGCCATCGACCCCCAGTACCTGACCGAACTCACCAGCCAGCTGCCGGAGTTCGTGATCTTCGACCCCGTCTGACGGCCAGCAAACAGCGGTGGGCCGTTAGCCTGACGGTGCCCCCATGCCCGAATTCCTGCGCCACGGCGCCCCGGGGAGCCTCCAACGCCGCCAGTGGGAAAACGTCATCGGGAAGACTCCAAGGCCCGTCCGTGGCTCCAGTGAGGAAATGAACGCCATGACCATCGCAGTCCTGCCTGCGCGTGTCGCCGCCCAGATTGCTGCCGGCGAAGTCGTAGAACGCCCCGCCTCCGTCGTCAAGGAACTCGTCGAAAACGCCATCGACGCCGGCGCCACCCAGGTCAACGTCTCCATCGAGCAGGGCGGCACCAAGTCCATCAGAGTGCAGGACAACGGCTCCGGCATACCCGCCGACCAGGTGGCCACCGCCTTCTCGAGACACGCCACCTCGAAGTTACGCACCGCTGACGACCTGCGCAACATCGCCACCCTGGGCTTCCGCGGCGAGGCCCTCCCTTCAATCGCCGCCGTCTCCGTCCTGACCTGCGTCACCTGCACCGCCGACGCCGAGGCCGCCACCCAGTACCGCATCAGGTACGGCGAGCCCGAATACCCGCCTCGGCCCACCGGCGCCGCCGTCGGCACCAGCATCACGGTCGCCGACCTGTTCGGCAACCAGCCCGCTCGGCTCAAGTTCCTGCGCACCAAGCCCACCGAGGCCACCCAGGCGCAACGCGTCGTCGCACGCTACGCCATGGCCTACCCAGGCATACGGTTCCGGTACACCAACGACGGCAACGAGATCTTCCGCACCAACGGCACCGGCAATCTCCAGGAAACCATCCTCAGCATCATGGGCCACGACACCGCCAGCAAGATGCTGCCCGTCCTCCTCGAAACCGACGACGTCAGCGTCTCCGGCTACGTCGGCAACACCGACCTACACCGGTCGAATCGCAACGACATCTCAGTAACCGTCAACGGCCGCTGGATCCAGGACAGCAACCTGGCCTACGCCATCGAGCAGGGCTACAGCAACTCCCTGCCCATGGGCCGACGTCCCATCGCCGTCATCCACCTGCTGGTACCCGCCGAGACCGTCGACGTGAACGCCCACCCGACCAAGCAGGAGGTCAGGTTCCGTCACGAGTCGAAGATATTCGCCGCCATCCAACGCGCCGTCCGCGAAGCTCTCTCCGCCCACGGCGCCATCCACCAGCCGGTCAGCCGACCCTTCGCAGACCGCGGCCAACGCAGCTACCGCGGTCCGACGCTGGACCATGCCAGGCTTGGCCAAGAACCGGATGCACACAGTCCGGCGGATGTCGAAACCGGACGGCCAAGCCACACACCGGAGAGGACCAGTCCCAGCGCACCGGTAAGCCGTCCGGATGGCGCAAGGCGCAGTACGCAACCAGTCGAGAACCCGCTGGTCACCACTGACCTGCAGGCAGGGCAAAACCTCCGGCGCACCATCCCCGAGCTGCGCCTCATCGGCCAGGCACAGCTGACCTTCATCCTGGCCGACGGGCCCAACGGCCTGTACGTCCTCGACCAGCACGCCGCCCATGAACGGGTTATCTTCGACCAAGTATTTGACCGCCGCACCAGCCAGGCAGCGGATGCGCAGAACCTCATGCTCCCCGAGCGCGCCACCCTCGACGAGTTCCAGCACGAAACCCTCGTGCAGCACCTCGCACTCATCGAACAGCAGGGCTTCCAGTTGCAGCCCCTCAACGACCTGTGCTGGCAGATCAACGCGCTACCGTTGTCGCTGACGGCGCCGCACTGCCCCAGGCCGGAACATGTCCTCCAGCGTCTGCTGGACGAATTCGCCGCGGAGCAGGTCATCAGCTCACCGGAGCAGGCCGTCGCCGCCACCATAGCCTGCCACTCGGCAGTGCGTGCCGGCGACGCGCTGGGCCCAGATGAGATGCAGGCCATCATCAAGCAGTTGGCCGAGACGGCGGAGCCACACCGCTGCCCCCACGGCCGACCTACCGTCGTGCAGATCTCGACGTTACGACTGGAGCAGGAGTTCCGACGCCGCTGAACGCGCGGGAACCGGCCGTGACCAACTGCGAACGGCGAGTGTCCACTCTGGAGCTCCGATGCCCGAATTTCCGCGCCACAGCGGCCCCGGGGAGGCTCCAGCGCCGCAGGTGGGCAAATCGCCACCGAGCAGGACACCGCCAAGCTCCAGTGCTGGATCCCCGCCGACCTCCACTACCGGCTCAAGGAGTGGGACCTCCACAGACGCACCAACATCAGGTCTGGCAACATTGACTGGTGGGAACAGAAAATCGTCAAAGACACGACATACGTCCGCGTTGCCGGCTCAGGCACTCTCAATACTGGATGCCTGCCAGAAGCAACCATAATAAGCGCCTCCTTCCATGACGCCAAAAAGTACACTCGCACACCGGCTCCAAGTCGTACGCGCATCCCTTCCGTATCACGGAATAAAGGAGGACCAACATGAAGATCAACAAAACAGTCGCGATTCTTGGAATCGCTGTGCTGGCTCTAATGATTGGAGCAGGTGCTTGGTTTGCACTGTTTCAAAATAGCGAAACGCAGGTGGCAAACGCATCCGGCATTATCCATGCGATGACAGACGATGTTGATGCCATAAGCGGTTCGCTCACCAGCGGCCAGATTTTCTACTACAAAACGGAAAGCTACATGACGGACCGACACGGCACCAGTGGTTTGAACCAGTATCCAAGCAACGTTGTGTACGAAACCTGGCTACAGGTCGGTTCCAACGGACTGATCGACAACTCCGTCACAACCATGAGTGACCCCGATGGGACGCTACTTCAGTACGCCATCGGAACTGGTTCCACCATCGTCCAGACCGACGTTGCAACCAGAGACGTTATTGAATTGGAACTAGCGCCGACTTCAACAACACTGAACGAATGGTTGCAGGCGAGTGCTGCACGACCGCAGCAGTTGCTCTCCGATGACGACTACGATTTTGTGGGCCGCGGGACAATGGGCAAAGCCACCAGCGTGATATTCGAGTACGAATACGAATCGCACACGCATGCAGACGGTACCAGGAATCCCTCAGGCAAGGTCAAGCTGGAATTTGTCGAGTCGGATCCGCTGCTGAATAGCGAGACTCATTACCTCACCGGCAGCAACAGCGTCGAGGCACTGGTTGAATCAAACGAAACCGTAGACTACAAAATACTCAAAAGCGGATCGCAGATGCCCACGTTCCCATAGGAGGCGCCGGCATCAACCATCGCTCTAGAATCGTCGTCAGGTTCACCAACGAACGACGATTCTAGATGTGGTCACACGAACGACCATAACCGCAGGTAAACCGAACCACGCACACTTTGACACGTCGCACACACAATGCCACCATGTAAACGCTCTCGGCAGAGAGAAAATCAGGAGATTTCATGCCTTTCACAAAAAGTACAATCACCATCTCAGGCGCTCTGGTGTTACTCATCGGAATTGTCCTGATGCTGGCCAACATCATGCCAGCCAACGTCCATGGCTCTACACCACCCGAACGCATCGCCGGCTTCGAGGTGCTCGATATCAGGAACGAAGACAATACCGAATGCCACACCAGCGGAAAGCCGCACATCATACTCAGATCAACCAACGATTCTCACGAATCTCTGATTGACGGCGATTCGGTAGACGCCGCCGCCATAGCACGCGATCTGAAGAAACACGGTTTTCCGGAAGATACCACCATCATTATTGCCGGACCAGACAGCACCAAAGCACAGATCACGAACCAATACACAGAATGGAACAAGCTGCGTAAAGCCAACAGCTGCATCCAGTTTGGTGGAGCACAAGAAGAAGACGAATCATCATCGTCGCTATTCACTGGTCGTTTCGACGACCCCGTACCCGGCTACTCAATTGTTGTCGACAGTGACATCGGACCATATACCAACCACAACGGGCCAAATCGGTCGAGATCCACTCCCTGACCCTCGTGCCACCCGCCGGTGAAATCGTTAGATTATGCTCAATCCTTCTGCGGGAGAACGACCATGGATTCCCCCGATACCGGCAACAACCTACTCGGCCTGATCAAACCCGACCGCTCGCAAAACGAGAAATGGAAGCGAGCCCGCGAATTCGTCGAAGAGTTCGGCGCACACTTGCAAAAGCGCCAAGAA
The DNA here is from genome assembly GCA_002238825.1 of SAR202 cluster bacterium bin87. Lineage (GTDB taxonomy): Bacteria > Chloroflexota > Dehalococcoidia > Lucifugimonadales > UBA3495 > Bin87. The sequence continues at coordinate 57,857 of MPNC01000015.1, forward strand.
CACGCTGAACGATGCTACTTCGGCGAGGAAGGCAAGCCTCGCAGCCGGCGCACCTGGATCTACTCCCACGGCTGGAATATCAAAGCGGGAGGCTACGCACTGACCCCCGCCATCGCCGAGGATGCAGTTCTACTCGCCGCCAACTGCCGTTTCGAGCTCATGCTCTCGTCAGAAAGCCCGACACTCAGCCCCAAGTTCGGCCCCGACCTCATCGCCTTCAACGGCCGCGGCGACGCCTATGATGACTTCACCTACCCGCCGGACCGGAACGACCGCCGGGTTTCGAACTTCCTCGGCAACCGCGGCAGGTGCCGCACCCAGTGCCGGGACTACGACACCCTGGTCAGCGCCGTCCTGCTTTCCATCAAGCACCACCTAGGCGACATGGCGTACGTCACGTCAAACGCCGAGCCCGACCGAGAGGGCTGGCAAGCCGCCTTCGAGCTCTACTCCCGCACCTTCCCAGAACGGGAGCTCCCCGTGCTCGACAACTGGCCACAGTGAACGGTGCACAAAGCTCCGAGCCCCGGGGCTGCCACGTCCTGGCGACTCCCATCGGAGCAACGGAAGTGAGCCAACAACTGCCACCGCCGTCGCCGTGGCCACGATGATGAAGGAATTTGGAACGGCACCGGTTGGTCAGAATATTACCGCGAGCTGCTCCTGGAAGAAGCCGTGCGGCGCGGCATGAAAGGCGTCGACGACAATCAAGACGGAGCCTTCCGCGAATGGCTCCTCGCGACGCACAACTTGGGAATCGGCATCAAGTACATCTGTCGCCTGTCCGGCCGCTCTCAAACCGAGAGCCGTGAGGCATTCGCAGAAGCCATCGAAACCGCGCAATACGCCGAGCACGAGTGCTGGAAGACTCTGCAGGAAAACTGCGCCGAGGCTGCGGCGGACGCCGACTGGCCGTGACGGCGCCGCCGGCGTGCAACTGGATGACAACAGGCCGTAGCGCGACCACACGGCCCAGGAATACACTCACGTCAGGCTGACGACGGCCACCCAAAATGGAGGAGCCGTCACATGCCACAGCGAAGAGAACATCCCTACATCTGGGCCACCTGGCTGCCACGCCTACTCACCGGCGAGAACTCCTGCGAGTGGGCCATCTGGTTCAAAGCCCACCATCAGAACTGGGTGAAGCCGCCTTCGGACTTCGACCAAGCCGAGTGTGTCAAGCAACCGTATTGAAAGTCAATAGGAATGGGCGATGGACTTGATGTCCGGGTGTTGCCAGGACGTGCCGTGCTTGAGCATGGAGTTCAGGATGGTGAGCAACTTGCGCATGCAGGCGGTGAGCGCCAGCTTTTTCGGTTTGCCGGCAGACAAAAGACGCTGGTAGAAGTCCCTGATGACCGGGTTGTGGCGGCTGGCTACCATCGCCCCCATGTAGAGGGCTGTGCGTACTCCGGCCCGTCCACCCCAGACGGTGCGTTTGCCGCGCAGGGTGCCGCTGTCCCGATTGAAGGGAGCCACGCCCACCAGGGCAGCGATCTGTCGGCGGTTGAGAGTGCCCAGTTCGGGCAGGTATGCCAGAAGGGTAAGAGAGATCTGCTCTCCGATGCCGGGTACGCTGCGCAGCAAGTCGTCCTTCTCCCGCCATACTGGACTCTGGCGGAGGGTCTCGCGCAGGCCTTTATCCAAATCGTCCAGTTCTTGCTTGAGCCAAAGGATGTGGGCCTCGACACTGGGTCGTACAGCCATAGCGGCGCTGGACAGGCGATTGCGCTCCGCTACCAGCATGGACATCACCTGCTGTCTGCGGGTCACCATCGAGTTCAGATCCTGCGTCTCGGTGTCCCGCAGGGGGCGCAAGGGAGGACGGACAGCCTCGGCGAAGTGAGCCAGGACCGCCGCATCCAGGGTGTCAGTCTTGGCCAGGCGTCCAGTAGCCTTGGCAAAGTCCCGCACCTGGCGAGGGTTGACTACCACCACCGGCAGGGAAGCGGCCGCCAGGGCCGCTACCAAGGGCAGTTCCAGTCCCCCCGAGGCTTCCAGCACCACGGCTGCGGGATTGAGTTCCTGCATCTGGACCACCAGCGCCGCGATACCGGCCTCGTCGTTGGAGACCTCACACCTGCCTCCCCCAGGACGGATCGCCACATCCACCCGGACCTTGGCCACATCGATTCCTACGTAGATTCCCCCTTGTTCCATCAGAAACTCCTTTCGAACCGTCGGCCCGTCCTTGCAAGATGCGGGCTTGGGTAACCCAGGCAACCGTTCGGGCTCTGTTCGGAGAGGGGTGCGGCGACCCAAGCTTGACAACGGTCTTCTACGACCCAGGGCGGATCGGTCTGCCGCACCCCGCGCGGCTTATCAGACAGAAACTATCCGGCGCCAAGCCAAGATACAAGGGCGGAGGAAAACTGTACCACTTGGGCGGCGTAATGCCGGACCACCGGGGCGGTGCCTGACGGCCCGGGGTGGGGTGGGGCCCCCCGCATTGACGGCGGTCCGGTTTTCACACCCGCGAGGCGCTAACCGGCGGCTGACCGGTCCGGCGACGCCACCCCCGCCGCAGCATCTTGGCGGCTGCCCCTGAGGCGGTAGCTGTCGCCGTTCATCTCCAGGATGTGCACGTGGTGGGTGACGCGGTCCAGCAGCGCGCCGGTGAGCCGTTCCGACCCGAATACGTCGGTCCACTCGTCGAAGGGCAGGTTGGTGGTCACCAGGATCGATCCCCGTTCGTAGCGCTGGCTGAAGACCTCGAAGAGCAGTTCGGCCCCGGTGTGGGACAGGGGCACGAAGCCCAACTCGTCGATGATGAGGAGCTTGAGGCGGGCCAGCTGGCGCTGGAGATTGAGCAGCCGGCGTTCGTCCCGGGCTTCCATGAGCTCGTTGACCAGGGCCGCGACGGTGGTGAATCCTACCGACAGCCCCCTCTGGCAGGCGGACAGGCCCAGTCCCAGGGCGACGTGGGTCTTGCCGGTGCCGCTGTTGCCGATGGCGATGACGTTTTCACCGCGCTCGACGTATTCGCACCGGGCCAGTTGCATGACCAGTGGCTGGTTTACCGAGGGGATGGCCGAGAAGTCGAAGGTGTCCAGGCTCTTGGTGGCGGGGAAGCGTGCGGCGCGGATCCGGCGCTGCACCATGCGCTGATGGCGGTCGGTCACCTCCAGTTCGGCGAGGCGCAGCAGGTAGTCGGGATGGCTGACACCCTCGGCGGCGCACTGGGATGCCAGCTTGCCGTACTCCCTGAGGAAACTGGGCAGCTTCAATTCCTTGAGGTGGTGCTCCAGGAGCAGCGTGGGTCGATCGCTCATGCCGCCCTCCTTCCCGACAGCAGGGCCAGATAGTCTCCGGCGTGGGTGGTCCGGACGCTGACCTGGGGCAGGTGGGGATAGAGCTCCAGATCCAGACGGGGCGGTCTGCCCTCGATCTGGCACAGCAGCAGGTGCTTCACGGCGTCGAAGCCGACCGCGCCCAGCCGCAGGGCTTCCTTCACGGCCTGGTGAACCTCCGGATGGGAGAAGTCCTCCATGAGCCGCAGCACCCTCACGTACTCCCGCTTACCCTGCCGACCCAACCTGGCTTCCAGCCGCTGGCGCAGCGTGGCGTACTCTGTGGGCAGATCCCATCCCTGCAGCGGCGCCGCCTGATCCAGCGCGCCAGTCTTCCGCTCCAACAGCGGCAGGTAGTGGATGGGATCGAAGACGAAATCCTCCTGCTCATAGGAGCGTGGGTGCCGGGCGATGACCTCGGCGCCGCAGCTGATCACCACCTCATCCACGTAGCCCTTCACCAGCACGTCCCGGTGTCCGTAGGCCACCGGCACCGAATAGTCATTGGTGCGGTACCGTACCAGGGACAGCGAGCTGACCCGGCTGGCCTGCTGGTCGCAGGCCTCGTAGGCCACGGCCGGCAACGGCAGCAGCGCCTCCAGGTCCCGCTCCATCCGCTGCCCGATGGTCTCGGTGTGCCCCCTGAGCACGGCGTCCATCCGCTCCAGGCATTTCTGCTCCAGATGAACATTCAACGCCGCGAAATCATCTACCCGTGGTATGGGCACCAGATAATTGCGCCGGGCGTAGCCCACCATGCCCTCCACATTTCCCTTGTCATTCCCCTTGCTGGGCCGTCCGAACCGGTCCTCGAACAGGTAGTGGGACTGCAACTCGGTAAAGGCCCGAGTGCGCTTGCGCCGGCCGTCGCCCAGTATCTTCGCCACCGCCAGCTTGGTATTGTCGTACAGGATGCTCTGGGGAGAACCGCCCAGAAAGGCGAAGGCCGACACGTGGCCGTCGAGAAAAGCCTCAGTGGTCTCACCGGGATAGGCCTTCACAAAGCAGCCGTCGCTGTGGGGCAGGTCCAGCACGAAGTAGTGCACCTTGCACTCCACTCCGGCGATCACCGCCATCGCCTCCCCGAAGTCGCACTGGGCGTGGCCCGGTCCGTGGGTCAACGGCACGAACATCTCCCCAACACGTCCCCGATGCTCCCTGACGTAGTCCTTGACTATCGTGTGCTGACCATCGAACCCGTACTCTTCCCGCAGCCGCTCAAATATGCGCTTCACGGTGTGGCGCTGCTTCCTGGGAACCAGCCGATCCGCCTCCAGAATGGCGTCAATTACGCCGGTGTACGGCTCCAGCTTGGGCCGGCGCGGCGGCCGCTTCCGCGTGTAGCCCTGGGGCGCCGCATTGGCCAGCATCTTGCGCACCGTGTCCCGGTGCACGCCAAACACCCGCGAGGCCTCTCGAACGCTCATCCCATCCACCAGGCAGGCCCGGCGAACCTGAAAATACATCTCCACGTGAAACATCCATCACACCTTCCATAGGCTGATTTTCAGCCCTATGAAAGGCGACGGGTGGTACAGTTTTCCACCGCCCAAACCAGGCGATCGGGCCGCCCGCGCGGTACATTTTCTCTCCGTCCTTTATACCGAGTGGCTTTTGAACCACACGGCCCTCGTCAACGAGCGCATCAGAAACTGGGAAGTCGGCGGCTTTGAAGTCGACGTCGAAGCGCAGAACAGGTTTGAACTCCGCGGCAAGACGGCAACGCTAGCCGGCAGGCCGGACATCATCGCCCACCGCGAAGACGCAGCCGTCATCGTCGATGCCAAGACTGGCCAAGAAAGTCCGAGCCACGCCGTCCAGGTCATGATCTACCTCTACGCCGTCCCCAGGGCACTCGAACGGTATCGGAGCGCCAAGCTACGCGGGCAAGTCACGTACCGCGACCATACCGTCCGCATACCGGCAGAAGCCGTGGACGACGCGTTCATCGAGAACCTCGGCACTCTCATCCGACGGCTCTCGAGCGACGAGCCAGCGAGGCGCGTGCCGTCTCGTCAGGAATGCCGGTTCTGCGACATCACAGACGCTGACTGCCCAGTACGGGTGGAAGCAGCCCCCGAACCTGAGAGCGCCACCACCGACGACTTCTGACGCCGTGATTGTCATTGCCGATCCAAAGAACCGGTGGGACAATTGCCGCCGTTTGCTCGAAATTCCCATACGCTCCGGAGTCAGAGAGTTGAGAACATTCCTTGCCGTCATCCTGATCCTGACTGCCCTGCTGCTGGCCTGCACGTCAGCACCAGCGCCACCACCTCAGGCCGGCAACGACACTGCGCCGCAGGCGGCGGTAACTACATCACCAGCGACGCAACCGGACACCGAGATGCCGACGGCGGCACCACCTGCCGCCGAAGCTCCTACACTCACGCCGACGCCCACCTCACTGCCAGCCCAGCCGACGGCTACGGCTACGGCTACGACCAGCACTACTACAACTGATTTTTGTGCAAAGCCGAAGAATCTGACATGCGATTGGTCCTAGGCCTCGCCTAGCGACCGTTGCCCCGCGGAACGCCGCTGGCTACACTCTGCAGCCAATATGCCGACGCGACGGCGCCAACACCAGGAGGCCATACCATGACCACGGAATCTGAAACGCGGAGAGTCCTCAACATCGTTGACATCCCCGAAGATTGGGTCGCTCACTTCCATACTGGCCACATATTCATGGTACCGACGGACTTCCGTAGCAATACCATCAAAATGGACGACATCAAAGTCATTGCGGCGGGTATCCACGGACCGGAACCGTCTCGGCCGCATGAATTCGACCATTTGTCAAACCTGTCCAGTGCTTTAGTACAAGCAGGATATACCATCCGAGAATTCCGTCCCGGCTCAGTCGAAATAGCGCAGGAGCCAGTTACGCAGAACCCTGCCAATGCCTTTGAACGTTACCATGAACGCCTTGCCGACCTGCGAGAAGCCGCAGAAGAAGAGGGAATCGAATGGAGCGAAGACTCCCAGCAGGATTTCCAAGCCTTCGTCACCGGCAACCCCGGCTGGCGCAAGGGGTCCATCGTGCTGATGGACAACGGCAATCTACGCGCCGTCTGGGACGATGACCACGACGTCGATAGGCATGTGGCCTTGCAGTTTCTTGGTGGCGGCCAAGTCCAGTACGTGATTTTCAAACTCCGCCCTGGAGCGAGCCAGGCTTCCCGTGTCGCCGGCAACGACACCTTTGACGGCATCAAACGCCAAGTCGCAGCCTTTGACCTGAACCCGTTAGTGCACGCATGACGGCAACTCACTTGCCAGACAGCGACAACGTCGTGCGCTATGTTGGCGGTTCAAAAATCAGGGACAACAATCGGGTCGACGGCACCGCGTTCTGCAGACGCCGCAACGAAGACGGCCCTTCCGTCAACTGGCTGGAGCTCTTCCACGGGCTTGAAAAACAGTAGCAAATCGCCGAGGTCAGACGACTAATTCGTCTCCATAGTTTGGGCACTACGGCCGTTTTCGCGGAACTGAACGTTGGCGAGGTCAAGCAACAACTACAGGGTCAGCTGCCGGACGTGTATGTTATCAACAAGCCACAGCCTGCCGATGACGATTTTCCTGAACCAGACCCATCGCACTGCGAGATTATGGGATTGCCGCCTGCGGAAGCCGAAAATCTGGCGCTGACCATCGGCGATATGATTGCCAAGCGTGTCAAAGCGACATACCCCGCCGTACTCTGAGGAACCTCGCAGAGGTTGCAGCGAATGAAGGACATTCCACCAAAAGTTGAGGTTACCAAACGGCAGGTCCCATCCTGCTGAAGCGGAACGGAACGCAGAATGCCTGCTGAACACGCTGAGAAAATCGATGTCACGAGAAGATTGCGCTACTCGCACCTGAACATCTCCCAGGTCGCGCCGGCGGCATCGTCCAAACAGGTTGGAAACGCTAACCTATAGCACCAGCAGAAGACGTGACCAATGACGACCCAACAGTACCAGCAAGCCAGCGAGCGTTTCCTGGCGCAGGCGAGACACGAACTGGCCGACGGCGAGCTGGCACAGGCGTCCGAGAACGGTTGGGGAGCCACCGCCCAGATGCTCAAGGCCATCGCCGAGCAACGAGGCTGGGAGCACCACCGTCACCGACACTACCACCGAGCAGCCAGCCAAATCCGTGCCGAAACCGGCGACGGCGAAATACGCCGGCTTTTCGACTCTGCCAGCGCCCTGCACGAAAACTTCTATGAGAACGATATGGCGGCCGACGAAGTGGCCGAAAGACTCGACGACGTAGAGGCCCTGATGGACAAGCTCCTGCTCTTACTGGACCAAACGTAGTCTCGGCTGTTCCGACCCTTCGAGCAGCGAAATCGCCTCGCCATCGAACCAAGGGGAACCCAACATGCTGGCAGCAGTCGAAAAGCCACGCATCCAATGCCGCTACCGCGACGGCCAGGACCGGCAGTGCCCGCTGGACGCCCTAGACAGCGGGCACTGCTGCAGGCTCCACCCGCCGGAGTAAATGGCGTCAAAAACCCATTCACCAGCAACCGCCGCACCGCGACCTTCGACTACCGTGATGCTTCAACAATCTCAGCCAAATTCAGACACCACGACGGGCCCCACCTGGCGTGACTGGTTCCCCTACGTTGCCGCCGCACCGGTTGTCCTCACCATCATCCACACCGTGGTTTGGATCTGGATCTGCTACCAGCCCACACACCCCGTAACCTGGAACCTGTTCCTCATCGTCAACATCGGTGCTGCAATCCCCGCCGCTCTCTACCTGGCAGCCACCATCGAAGTCCTGAGGACCGTCAGCTACGCCCTGCTACGCTCCCGACGCCGCACAGCAACGCCGCCTTACATCAGTGCCCATGCCCCTGTCCGGCCACCACCGGGACTATGACCATCCACCGTTCCAGACGCGCACGGGAGGCAATTATGGTTACCACAACGCAGCCCACAGTAAACGACGGTCTCGATAACCACATTGCGTTCAACACGATGCGAGACCAATTGGAGTCCCAGCATCCCAACAGTTGGGTCGTCTTCCACGACCAAGAATTCGTCGGCCACTACGAAACCTATGATGCAGCGCGCCAGGGAGCCCGCGACCAGAACCTGAACCTGGCGCACTGCCTTCTTCAGAAACTCAACGCGAGTCCAACCATTGTCCTTTCGTGCGCTGACTAGCGAATCCAGCCATGCTATACCGAGACCTGCCCGACCGACGCCACGAACACCGCCCCAGGGTCGACCAGGTGGCAGGACTACGATAGCGGCGCCCTTCGGAAACTGAGCTGCCCAGCAGCCAGTCAAGGCGAGCTGAAACCAACCAACGGATAATTCTCATGCTCACCGTCGCCGACCTGATCGAACAACTCAGCAAGCTGCCGCCGGATTCTCCCGTGTACGCCGAAGGATGCGACTGCATCAACCCAGTGCGCGCCGCGGCTCCCCTCGACCTCGGCTGCATCCTGGTCGCAGAGCCTGATTTTCACGGCATCCTGCGCTTCCAGCAGGACCGACAGCAGGCCACCCAACTCTGGGAACAATCGTCAGACCAAAGGCCACAGGCGACCTGGCACTCGTTGTCTCCCGACCGGCCCCAATGGATCGAGGATAAAACGCCCCTGGCAGTACGTTTCGAAGACGGCGCCGAGCTGCCGTTGGCCTCATGGCCGCAGCTGCTCGCCGAAACCGTCAACTGGCTGCTTGAACAAGGCAATCTCAGAAAAGATCAGCTGCCGGTGGTCTACGGCAAGTCCTGCATCGCTTACGAAATCGGCAGGCCGCCCGCCATCAAACGGCCCTACCGGTCGCAACGCATCGTCGAAGGCGCCATCGCCGTCAACGCCGGATTGAGCAACATGGGCTGCTACTTCAACGCTGGAAATTTGCTTTACCACTTCGGCTCCGAACCCAGCACTGCATCGCTGCTGGTTCCGGACTGAACCGACCACAAGGTTCGTACACCGGCAACACTCGGACCGGAATGCGGCTCTGAAACCGGAGCCGCTGATATAATCAGCTGACGAGGTTTCCAGCATGAGTACCGCGATGAACGCCGTCGAACGCGCCCGCTTTCTCCAAGCCCTGCGCGAGGATCCCGACTTCCGCGACGAGGTCCGCAGCCTGCTCCTGGGCGACGAGCTTTTGCAACTCCCCGAGCGTTTCGCCGAGTTCGCGGCCTACGTCCACGACTTCATCGAGGAACAGAAGACGTTCAACGCCGGAGTCACCGAGTTCATCACGGACCAGAAGCAGTTCAATGAAGACCAGAAAGCACTCAACCGACGCGTCGAAAGGGACCTCGGTATCCTCAAGGGCAACGCAGCCCGCCGCCTGCTCCAGCTCCACCACGACACCATACTAGAAATCTTCCAACTGGATTTGGTCCGCACCCTGGGCCGGGATGACCTGTCCCGCATGGTGCGTAACTCCGGCATTGCCACCCAGATCGAATTCGGTCAACGGCGCAGCTTCTACGCCGCCGACCTGGTGCTCGAAGGCACCGACGCTGAAGGCATCACCCACTACGTGGCTGCCGAGGGGTCGTTCACTGCCGACCGCCGCGACACCGACCGCGCCCACCGAAACGCCGAATTTCTCACCAAGTTCACGGGCTGTACCGCACACCCCATGGTGGCCAGCGTGTCCAACGATCACGAGGTACAGGAACTGGTGGACGCCGGCGCCATCGGCTGGTTCCAGTTGGACGCCCGAGAACTCGAAGCCGACTAACCGGCTCGTCGCGGCCACGGAGACCTACTACGCGGAGGCCCATAGGGCGCCGACCAAGCAGAGCGGCGACTGGCGGAAACCAGAACCGTACGCCGTTTAGATCTCGACCAACGAGACCTGGGTTTAGAGTTACCCCCTCGGCACCTTCGGAAGCCAATCCGTCCCCGGTCGGCCTCGTTAATTCGCGTCCACTCAGCGGGCCAGTAGCACACTCCACACCGACGCCAGAGGAGGACCTCTACTGTGCATCCGACTTTGGTTCTCCAAGCCTTTGGGGGACTTTCACCAGATACTGCCAGCGCGGGCGTGGACTCCGTGGAGGAGGACCTCTACAGCGTTTTCAACGCCCGTGCTGAAATGATGGGCTGGTCCATGACCAACAGTATGACGACCACGGTCGACGGGCGTGGACGGACGACGCGGTCAACAGTAACGCCCCGACCGCCATACCGTCTCCTGTGGGGTATGAACGAGGCGGAACTGACTCCGGAGGCCAAAGGAGCGCAGATCGGATGGGTACAGGTCGGACTGAAAGATGGTATTGCCAATCCCGCGGTGGTGTTACCTCCACTGGTCCAGTGCTTCGATGACGCGCTCCGGCGTTTCGGGGCCTTGGAGCTGTCCAGTCTACAGGTGGTAGCATTCGACTTGGAACCAGGACATGGGACGCTGGAAGACGGCGTTGCCGACAGGGGGACCCCTGGCGAGAATTTCTTCAACCTTGGCTCCAAATCGAAAGTGGAGGCGGTGGTCGCTTTTGACCAAGAGATGTTCGGCGGTCATACGGTGGCCGACATGCAGTATGTGGGATACGACTGGCAGCCAGTCCCAGTACCTGATGGAGATCAAATCCACTGGCCGGCAGATATGCGGGGTACCCTGACGCCCTCGGATCTCGGCCTATCGGTCTCGCTGCCAGAGTGGACAGCTGGCAGCGTGGGGCGGGAGCTCGCACTGGTCATACGTGCGACGCACGATTTGGCGCAGGATGCCAGGAACTTCGCAGTTCGAATAACCCGTAACGGGTAGTTGGCGGAGGCGGAGCATGGTTCCCCGTGCCAGCGCAGGGCATGGATGGTACTTGATAATTGATACTTATCAAGCGCAATGGGAGGAGAACCGCCGCCCCTATCGCCAGAGGTGGCTACCGCCTCGTTCCACCATGACCTTTCCAATCTCGTCGATTGGCCCGAAGACGTCATCATCGCGCCAATCCCACGCGCCATGCGCCACGGCCGCGCGCCGGTGCTGCTCACCCAGTGCAACTGATCTCAGGTCAGGAACCCCAGGCAGATGAAGCGGACGTTGCCGATGGTCAACCTGCCGCTCTCCGCACCGGTGACGCACGGTGAGGCGGACATTCACCGCCAGCCGGAGTTTCCCGGCGCGAACGGCGAAACGCCCGTGAACCCCGCAGCGATGCAGACCAGGAAACCCGACAACGCAACCCGCTCCGCTTTGGGGAGGTAAGCCGCCCCAAGTTTGCTGGCCTCCTGTCCCAGAAATCGCAACCAGCGACACGGCTCGCCAAGGCTCACATTTCTCGCCAAGACTACGGAAGACCGCCACCATGCTGAACCGGCTGAAGTCCAAGCCGCCCGGCGCCACGCTGCTGCTCGCCGTGTTCCTGTTCGCAGCGGCGTTCAGCGCGTTCCACCTGGTCAGGGGCATCGCCACGCTCAATGTCCACTTCATCGTCGGCGGGACCGTCTTCACGGCCACAAGCCTCCTGCTCACCTTGATCTGCTGGCACGGCAGCAGCCGAGACGACCAAGACGATAGAACGAAAGACTACGGCAAATGACCCACCGCCGGCAGCGTGCTGCGGATGGACGACCCACGTCGTCAAACCAGTCCATACCAGGCGCAGGACGTCCAGCCTGCCGGCTCTCGCCATCGCCGAGTCCATGGCAACGGTTTTCCGCAATCGGCGCCGCAGCGCGCCGATTTTTGCAGCGGTGGCCCGATACCATCAGGAGTCACCGTCAGTTCGGCCCCACCCTTACCAGCAAGACCCGACATTCCTCTTCATTCAACCGGTAGTAAAAGGCGAGGCGAGGCACAGTCCGCACCGGAAAAGCGCGCAACGCAGTCCCGCGTATGGGCGCACCCGTTTTCGGAACCCGAGAGAGCGCAAATATCACGGCGTCGTAAGCAGCCTGCCACCCCTGAACGACGCCGGCATGACTCCGACATTGCGCGACAAAAGCATCGGCTTCCGTAACCTCATACCTCACCGCGCAGCCCCAACTCCTCCGCAACCTCCGTGCCGAAGGAAATCTCTTTGCAACTCAGCGGATCGCTGGAAATGTACGCCAATCCAATAGGCATAAGTTCGCCATCTTCAGTGGCCAACCAGCTGACCTCATTCTGAACGTGCTTCTCAATCCGACGAGCATTGAACGTCCAGAAACGGTCAAGCTGGGAACGTAAAATCCTGCAATCCACCGGACTCAAAAGCTCAAGGTTCGGCAGCCGCTTAGCCTGTATTGAGTACCTCGAGACATCTTCCCCGGGGCGTTCATAGACAATCGCGACATCCCCACTCTCCGCCATCCGGCGACGCACCTCATGCCAATCCTGTGGATAAGGTCCGTGCGGGAAATGCACGTACGCTGTGCCCGTGATGGTTTCACCAGTCTGAACAAACGCTTCGCAGTCAGCGTAGTAGAGCAACTTTGCCAGTTTGTTCATCCCAAAGTTCGGGTCGCCCTCTGATTGCTGGCTAATAAAAACCACCGCCTCGATCAGCTTCTCAATCTGACCCCGTAGATCAGTCATATCGCCGTCCCAAATAAAACAACCAGTCCAAAATCAAAACACCCCGGAAGAGCCGAAGATCCTCCGTGGATTTTCGCCCAATTTACCACTGAATAGTCACTTTTCAAGACCACATCTTGGAATATTGCACTTACCGTTGCATCCTGAAACTTGCCTATAGTTGCCCAAGCGACCGCAAGAACACCTGGAGCGACGGAGTTCACACCATGGATTAAGGCTGGCTTGGCCCGTGAACCCGTGCGTGGTCGACGCCTACCGGCAACGGAGACCACCCCGAGCACCTGCTGGAAGCGCCGGATACCATTGTTCCACGAATATGGCAGTGCCGATCAGCCACCCGACGAAGGCATCCGTCATGGGATTGGGATGGTTCGGGCATCGATGTCGGAATACTCCGACCGACAGGATAGCCAGCAATCCCAATAGGGGAGTGAGGAACATCTAAAGCGCCAGAGTCAACGCCATTGGCACGGCCGATTTTCTCGGAACGGGGCGGCCGTGAGGCACATTGACGGCCGCCGCTTCCGGCAGCTCGCCGTACTCGGCGCCACAGCCAAAGCATACCGCACTTTCACGGCGGCGCCTCCACAAGGCGCCGCTTTCGATTCGGGGAACAATGCCACCCCAAGGCCACGCTGGTCGCCCTCGCCTTTGGCGTCGCCGCAAGCACGGCACTCACCGCCCTCCGGCTGCACAAAATGGGCCAACAGCCGCTGGCCGGCCTGCTTGTCCTAGTCCCGTTCGTCGGCATGGCCGTCGTGGTCTGGTGTGTTCTCAGCCCCGGACAGCCGCACGAAACCCAATACTACTGAGGAGGTCTACAACATGCACAGCTTCCGCAAATTTGCCGCATACGGCGGCCTCGCCTTCGTCCTGGCAATCGCCATGGCCACCGCCCTCGTCGCCTGCGGCAGCGCCACGCCTCCGGCAGCGCCACAGCCGGAACACGACCCCACGGTCACCCCTGCGCCGCAGGCGGCCTTCCACATCGTGCGGATCCCAACCGAGGGCCGGTTCTCCGAGCCCGTCGAGTGCTGGGACCGCGAGAAACGCCCGATGTTCACCGTTCACTACCTGCACGGCACCGTCTCTGCCAATAACCATCCTCGCGAACCGCTGGGCCGCGGTCGCCATGGTGAACAGCTCGAATATGCTTCGCGCAGTCAGTACGAACCCGCGCTCCGAGATCTCGACGATGACACCACGGGAATCATGGGCACCCGGACCTACATGCTCGGAGTGCCTGGCGAACGTGTCCTCGTCGAATCGCCGCCGCCCTATAACTACGGCAAAGCCTGCTTCGTCGGCCAGCTCACCGACGCACGCCTCCCGCCCTAGCCGCCGCCCTACGACGCCTCAGCCTGAGGCCAACAGAGGAGAAAATCATGCCCGACACCGTTACCGACGCCTTCGAGTGCTTCGAGCCCGATGCAGCGACGCTCACCGCCATGGCGGAAGCCGCCCTCGGCAACTTGGTCACCACCCACAGCGTGGCCGAGTTCATGGCCGAACTCAATCAGGACCGCCACGGCGATGACGATGACCCGCCCTAGTGGTGCCCCGGCCGTCCCTGCACCTGAACGCCTGCCGCCCTAAAAGTCAGAGTCATGCAACACCAAAGGAGAAATTACCGTGAAAAAACTCATCATCGCCCTTTTGATCTCCGCCGTCGCCCTCGCCAGCCTCGCCTGCGGCAGCGACCCCGAACTCACGGGCACCACCAGCGAAACCACCAGCGCGCCTGAGGCCTCGGCCGGCGCCAGTGAACCCAAGGCCACCGGCGACAACGAACCCAAGGCTTCGGACAGCGGCGCCGAAACGTCGGAGCCCACTCGCGCGTTCGCGCGGCTAACCCCGGAACCCACGCCTACATTTCGGCCAACGCGGGATTTCTCGGCCGACCCGCTCTCCCGAGATGAAGAAAGGCAATGCGCGGTCCTCGAACGCGACTGGGACCCCCAGGGCTATGCCCTGAGTGATTTTTCTAGGCAGCTACGGGACACGGACACGGGCCAGGGCTACTACACCACCCTAAACGCGTACATCGAAGCCTGCCGCAACCGGGAGTACTCGCTGCCGCCCACCTTCCAGGAAGCCGTTAGAGAACAACGCAAATGGATCAAAGGGTTGAACGACACAGACCGGCAGGATTACCGGGCCATCTGCAAAGCGGCAAAAGAGTCGTTGCAGACGGACTTCGGGGAACTGGCCCGCCGGATCAATCGCACACGCCCAATACGTTCTGCAGAAAGAGAAGAAATTCATGCGGCACACGTCGCCGAGACGACAGAAACCCTACTCGAAAAGTACCCCGACGCCTCGTCCTGGATCCATGATGCAGAACCGGACATGGAAATCATCTGCCTCGATCTCTGGAGATAGGCAGCAACGGGGGCGGAATTCCGCCCCACCGCCGCCAACGAAAACGGGCCGCGTGGTCAAGGCGCGGCCCGCTCGGGAGGCATGGTAATGCCTGACCCATGCCTCCGCATCATAACACGCCAGCTACTCAGTCCTCGCCGCAGTCGCAACCATCCAACAAGCGGCGCGCGTTCTCCTCCGCCGCCCGCAGCGTGGCGGCAACGTCAGCCACACCGTCAATTTGGTACGTCACATAGTTCGTGATCTGCTGCGGGGGTTGCAGCATGGGGACCTGCGGAAACGGCAACGCCTGGAACACCGGCTGCTCGAAGAATGGCTCCACCGGCCACTCGTGCCTGTACGGGTCGATGTTCTCCCTCTCGGCCAACGCCCTCTCCATCGGATGTTCCAATGAGACCCAGCCAGCTGGGCCCACGCCTGGACCCAAGGATATTCCAGCTGGGCACAGGCCCTGGGCCCACGCCTTTTCCCTATCCTGCCCAGTGGCAGTGTCCAGCACGGCCAACTGTCCTGCCAGCTCCTGCTCCGCTCGCACAAAGCGACCCAAGTCGCCGAGCGACACTCCCAGCGTCTGGCACAATTCCGGGACCGCCGACCTGCTGAGACCCAGCCAGTCAGTGACTCGCTCAACGTCCAAATCTGGCCACGTGTTCATATTTGCACCTCCCGATGCGGAAAGCCAGTACTGCCAAACAATGCCCGCATTATAACCCAGCCCCTGTGGCCCGCCTCCAGCGACAACCGGCGCAAATTCCGCCTCCAAGGAGTAAAACATGAAGAAGCAAATCCTAATCGCCGCCTGCCTGGCTATCTCCGCAGTTGCCTGCCTGGCGAACGCATCCTCGCCAAAGCGCGGGGACGCCATAACTACGCCAGCATTGCATGCTTCGTCGCCACGCTCACCGCCGAACGCCTCCCGCCCTAGCTGGACCCCGAGCGGTTATCATGGCCTCGTCGAACATCCGGTACACGCCTGAGGGTAAGCGAGGTTGCTCATGCTTCAAAAGATCCTGCTCCTCGCCGTCTCGTTGACGCTCGGGCTGGCCCTGGCATGCGCCGCCTCCGACGACCCGCAGACTGCGCCAGTCGTCGTGCATCCGGAGAACACCGACGGGTTGTGGTGCGATGTCCAGCTGCGGCAGTTCTTTACCGATGAGGCGAATCCAGTCGCTGATGCCGACGCCGCCAACCTCGCCGTCGCCTACGTGCAGTCCCAGCACGCCAGCCAATGCCCGCCCAGCCGTTGGAACCCTCTCGTCTCGAACGTCGCCGTTGACGGCGACGGGAACATCGACCTTAGCTTCGCTACTCATTCACCGAAGTCGGGCAGCACTACCTTCACGACCAACGGAGAAGGCTCCCTGCGGTGGGTGTTCCTAACTGCGGAAGGCCGCTGGTACGCCACCAAGCCGCATCAGCCAGCGGTGCTCGAAGCCAAACGTTCGGAGTACGCCACGCCGACCGCGGATATGGTTACTCCGGTCCCTGCCTCGACGCCCGAGCCAACGGCGACGCCCGTCACCGACCGAGACGTCTATGAGGAGGCCTACGCTACCTGCAACGGCTACTACCGAGGTATCGAAGTCACACGAAGGAAGCAGGTCGCCCGCATAAAATCACTCGAAGGGCTTCGCGATTCCCTGCGCCGCAACTGCGCCGGCGCCGTCGCCGCGGTTGCAGCCAACTTGGGAGTCACTCCGGCGCCGGTCCCCACGTGGCCACCCACGGCAGCACCGTTGCCAACGTGGACTCCTGTACCGACCCCTGTACCGACTCCTGTACTCACGTGGACTCCGTTACCGCCGGTGCCAACTGCCACGTGGGCGATGCCGTCTATGCAAACGCTAATAGCCAGACGACCGACCCCGACCCATTCAGTCCAAGCAACGTGGGGATCACCCACTCCAACTCCGTTGTGGTCAGTAGTACGGGCCGTGACTCCCACACCAATAGCTCCCGTGCCAGTGCTCGTGCCCACGCCCGCGGCTACGACCACGCTGGACGTTGCCGATGTCGAACGCTACATCATTTCCTTCACCAACGACGAACGCAAGAAGGCCGGCCTGACCCTGTTGCAACATGATCCCGCGGTCTCAGCTATTGCTAGACGTCACAGCCAGAACATGGGCCGGCAGGACAACATGAACCACGTGCTGGACGGGAAAGACGCAAGCGACCGCGCCGCGGATGCCGGCTACGACTGCCGAGCCTATCGGCCTGATGGATCGTACACCTTCGGCCTCGCCGAAAACATCATCAACGGAACGCAGGTCAAGAAGTACACCAAACGTGATAACGGACCATGGGTAGCCAACGGCACCCGCAACTCTGAACAAGTCGCCAAGGACTTCATCAAATGGTGGATGAATAGTCCAGGGCACCGGAAGAACATCCTCACACCAGACTACCGCCGTATCGGCGTCGGCGTCGCCACTACCCCAGAAAAACAGGTCGGTCTGCCGTGGCGGCACGTGTGGGCTACGCAGAATTTCTCGAAGTGCGCCACCCGCTAAAAACGGGCCGCATGCAGCAGGCGGCCCGTTCCAAGAGGCATGGTCATGCTGGAACCATGCGGCGGCAATAATAACACGTCGCTCGTGTTACCATTGGCTCGATTTCTCCGTCTACCCCACAGCGCCTCGGATCCTCCCCTCCGGGCCCGCTGTGGGGTTTTCGATGCCGGTCGGCGCCCGCCCCAGCCCCGCTTCACGCACACCGAAACGAACCGTTCCGACGCCGCGGGCCGCCCGGTCTCCGTAGCAGAATTTTTGTCAACCTACGAAGCAGATGTCATTTCCGACGCCTCGCTTCGCCTGCCAAAACCAGCGTCAACCTGCGAAGCAGGTGTATTTTCCCCGCAGTAGGGGTCGTCGTACAGGAACATCGCCGGCGACACCAGCCGGTACACCGCCGGATACGCGCCAGCGCAGCCAATTTGATGCTCCCAGCCTTCCACCAAAGCAGGATCCGCCCCAGGCATCCAGCACCGTCCTTCACCATACTGGCTGTCCAGCTCCCACCCAACCGGCGCGATGTAGACCTCCGCCTCGCTGTTCTGTCGGACCAGGACTACCATGATTCACTCCTTGTCCCGTTGACTGACGTGGACTCTTGCAGGCCGTATCATATCCGGCCTGCACTCGTATGCCCCGGATGTTGGTCAACCTGCTGGGCAGGTGTAGCTTCACGAATACTTGTCAACCTGCCCAGCATATGTAATTCCCGGCGCCCGCTGGCTGACCACCGAACCCAGCCGTGAATGGGTCAACCTAGCCAGCAGGTGTCATTTTCGATCTGCGCCACACCAAACCACGGAGGCCTCCACCAAGAGGAAAACCAAATGATCACACCGCCATCGTCCGCTCGTCCCCTAACGACTGGGATTTACCCAATCATCGCCAAAGAAGCCGGCAAGATTGTACTGACACCCGTTCCCGTGACCCCTGCTGACGATGTGCGGAAAAAACTGGCATCGCTCGGCGTGACAGAAGCAGATGTAGACGACGCCATAGCATGGGCCAGAGCCCACTAAAGGCCTCCCACCATGCGGAAAGAAACCCTCGTCGCAATACTGCTGTTCGTCGTAGCCGCCGCCGTCCTCATCGGCCTGTCTCTCCTCGAAAGCCGGTGATCCCCGTCCAGCGCCGGCCCCGGCAGGCGCCGGTCCGCTGCTCCGCCGAATAATTGTCAACCTGCCCAGCAGGTGTAGTTTTCCAGCCCGGCCCACAGCCTGCCCTGCGTGCCTTCGCGCCGCCCCCGGCCACCCGGCACGCCCCGCTGTTGGCTCACTCCGTGCCCTCCGGCCTGCTTCCCGGCGTCAAAGGCACATTTCCTGCTCCAGCCGCAGTTTAGGGCCTCTCCGGGGCTCCTGTGCACGGCACAGACGGCGAACTCCGCCCTCTGCCTCCGGTTACACGCCTCCCGACCACCTTCCCCGGCCGCAACGCCGGGAGCGCGGGCTAAGCTACCCGCCGAAGTGCGGGGTTGCTCTTTCTCACTTTCAGGCAACCCCACGGCTCCAACGGGCGCAACCTCCGCCCGTCGTTGCGGCCACTTTCGGCCTACGCCGTCACGCTCCGTCCTAACCCAGGACGGGGCGGCGGTCAGACACTTGAAGAGTGCCGATCTGCTGGTTCTGCTGGATGATGTCCGCGTTCTGGTCTTCACAGTCACTACCGCCGAAGTCGCCGGCGAGAACCGCGGTCACCACCAGGGCGACTCCGGCAAAGACGGCGACGCCGACAATCAGCACCAAGACGTCCATCGTCCGCCAGAAGGCGTTGTCATGAGACACCGACTTTACTTTTGCCTTCGCCGCACTGCTCTTGTTGGCGCCGCCGCTTCCGGCAGTTCGCCGTACTCGGCGCAACAGCCAAAGCATACCGCGTTGACCTCGCCACCCTGACGACGTGGAACCAACCTACCGCCACACGTGCGGCCGGCCGGCTCCGCGTCGGAACGTCAACCATGGGCGGTTTTGGCCTGGCCAACGAGGTTCCCCCGCTAGCCAGACGGCATGCGTCCTCGCGCCGCCGCTCCACGTCTTCTTGAAGCCGCTCCAACATGTTCGCAGCATAGCCGAAGCGCCGCGCCACAGGCCCTGTGACGCG
>MPNC01000046.1 GCA_002238825.1 SAR202 cluster bacterium bin87
CCTCGACGGAGCCGCCGTTGCCGTCGGAGGCCGTGACCGTGATGGTCGCCGTGCCTCGGGCCTTGGCGGTGACGGTCAACGCCGACTGGTCGGCAGCAACGGAGACGGTGGCCACGCCATCGGCGGACGACGCTGCCGTGATGGTCAGCGCGTCGCCGTCGGCGTCGCTGAACACTCCTGACAGCGCAACCCGGTCCGTGCCGGTCTCGTGCACGATGGTCGCGTCATCTATTGCAGACGCCACCGTGGGCGGGTTGTTGGCCGGCGCCGTCACCGTGACGGTGAAGGAGTCGCTGACCTCGTTGCCGTCGGAGTCCTGGGCTGTGACCGTGACGGTCTCCTGGCCCTTCTCGATTGCGAACACCGTCATCGCGCTGTGGAACTCGAAAACCGCGACCGCATCCAGGTCGGTGGACGAGACCGTGTAGGTGAGCGTGTCGCCGTCGGCGTCGCTGAACACCTTCGATAGGTCGACGTCCTGGCTCGAAACTTCGATCATCGTTGCGTCCGGGATGGCCGTTGCCACCACCGGCGCGGCCTTGACCTTCACGGCGAACGTGTCTTCAACCGAGCCGCCGTAACCGTCGGAAGCCGTGACCGTGATGGTCGCGGTGCCCCGGGCCTTGGCGCTCACCGCCAGCGAGGCGTTGTCGTTGGCAACGGCAACGGTCGCAACCGTTGTCGACGACGATGTTGCCTTGACGGTCAGAGCGTCGCCGTCGGCGTCGCTGAAGACGCTCGAAAGCGAGACCTTGTGGGAGCCGCTCTCGTTCACGATGGTGGCATCCGAGATCGCATTCGCAACCACGGGCACGCTGTTCTTCTTCTGCAACTGCTGCTGCGGCGCGTTGACAGTTACGTCAAACGTGTCGCTCACCGTGTTGCCGTCGGAGTCCTGGGCAGCAACCGTGACGGTGGCAGTACCCTCAGCCTTCGCCATGACGGTCAGACCCGTTACCGCAGAGGTCGTCGGGTCCAGGGCCACCGTGATCCCCACCTTGTCGGTGTCGGATGATGTGGCTCCGGTTACCGTAACGGCGTCGCCATCCGGGTCGCTGAACACGGACGACAGGGACACGTTCCGGCGGTCGTCCTCCTCCAGTCCGGTTATGTCGTCAATCGCCGATGCCACAACCGGCGCTGCCTTCACGGCAACGTCGAAAGTGTCGTTGACCGACCCGCCGTTGCCGTCGGCAGCCGTGACCGTGATGGTCGCAGAACCGCGGGCCTTGGCAGTTACGGTCAGGGAGTTATTGGCAACGGCAACGGTCGCCACGCTCTCGTCCGACGAGGCCGCCGTGATGGTCAGGTCGTCGCCGTCCGAATCGCTGAACACTCCCGACAGGGATGCCTGGTGTGTCCCGCTCTCGTCGGTGATGGTCGCGTCGGCAATGCCGCTGGAGACCGTGGGGACAGCATTGGGAGTGCCTGGCACCACGCAGGTCTTCTCACTGGCCGCGCTCTTGACCCGTTCGCCGTCCGGCTGGTCGTAGAGCGCTATCACCGAGATGCTGGCCTGGGTGGCCGGCTTCCAGTTGCCCATTTCGGTACGGCTGCGCATTTGCCAGTGTTGGCGTTGGAACACATTCCTGCCGTTGGGTAGGGTGATGTCCAGGTCGTACCACTTGGTCTCCCCATCGGCCCAACTGGGAATGTCCCATTTGAACCTCACCTGTTCCGTCGTGATGGCACACGTCAGGTTCGGCACGGCCGGAGGCCCGGAGGCTTGCTGCTGCTCTTGCGGCGGGTTGTTCTGCTGGACCGGCGCGGCAGTGACCGTTACCGAAAATTCATCGGTCGCCCGGTCCCCGTCCGTGTCCTCAGCGATTACCGCGATGGTTGTGGTTCCCGCCGACACGCCCGTTATGGTCAGGTTTGAACTGGCGGCCGCAACGGTCGCCACGTCATCATTGGCCGAGCGGGCCAATATAGTGAGGTCCCCCGGTCCCTCGTACGCGAATACGCCCGAGAGCGGCACCAACTGGTCGCTCCCCTCTTCCAGGGCCGACACGTCGCTGATGGGCGACGCCACAGTTGGGGTGTGGTTGACCTGCTGCTGCTGGTTTGAGCCCGTGTCGGTGACGTTCACGTACACTGAGGGCGCACTGATCCCGTTGTACCTGGCATCAGTGCTCGTCACCCGGTGGGAGATGGCAACGTTTGCCACGTCCAGGGTATCGGCGTCATTCACGGCCAGAACCCGGAAGGTGACGGCCTGTTTCCAATTGGCGGACGTGATGGTGTGGCTGGCGGGCTGCACCGCCACGGCCAGATCGTTGGATGACGGAACGACCACCACGTCGGCGCTGGGCTTGCTGGACAGCGACAGCGTGTAAGAACTCTCCTTTCCCTCGTTCAGTTGAATCGGGTTGGGGGTGTCCTCATCGACCGTTATGGATGCGTCGTCGTTGTCCCTGACCAGCAGGGTGGCGTCTCCCCACACGGTGCGGTCACCCGACGTGCCGGTTGCGAAGATCACAAACTTCTCGTCCGGTTCCTTGTCAAAGTCGTCCGCAACGGTGATGGTCGTGCTGGCCTTTTTCTGGCCGCCCGCGATCTCCAGGACGGTATTCGCGACCGTGAAGTCGCCGTTGTTGTTGGAAATGGGTTGGATCGTCAGAGTCAGGCCACTGGCTGGAGCCGCAATCCACAGGGTCGCATCCAGCGTGATCTCACCCACGTTCTCATCGACCCTTGCATCCTTGGATGCTTTCCTGGAGTCCTCCGGACCCCACTCTAGGTCGAGTTGGACGTTGGTCTTCTCGAACAGGGCCTGGACTACCCGGTAGTTGTGGCCGGGATGGCCGGTTTCACCCGTTGTGCATTCCAGAGGGTTGTCGGGGTCCATGTAGGGTTTGGCACTGGTGCATTTGGCCAGGTCACGAGCGGCCGTCCGGAACTCACGGCGGTCGATGCGTCCGTCGCCGTTGGCGTCGTACACCATCGGGTCGAACGTGACGGGCACCGGCTCCGCCTCGAGATGGACATAGAAGGTGAGCCGCCCAACATCGTTGCCATTGTTGTCGTCGTCGGCCGTTACCACGACCGGGACCCGGGCGGTGGAGTCGTCCAGCCGGCCCGTCAGCACGATCTTGGACTTGTCAGGGGATACCGACACGTCCAGGAAATGCGGCCAATCAGTGCGGGCGCTGATGGTGAAATCGTCGCCGTTGGGGTCGCGGAACACGCCGTCCAGCAGGATCTCCTCAGTGACGCCGGTCATCAGTCGATTATCCTTGGCGTCGCCGACATAATTGTGGATTCCGTCCGCCACCTGTGGCGGCACCTGGTTGGGAGGGGCGTTGAAGACTGTCGGGGCGCTCAGGCCGTACCAGTTTCGCCCATACACCTTGATGGGATCGCAGACGAAGGGGTTGCCCGGCGCCGGTCCCGCAATGACGGCGCTGGTGCCGTTGGCGCCCTGATACACGGGCCAAGCGCCATAGGCCAATCCTAGTCCTTTATCCTCGTCCCAAAAACGAGCGCCTCTGCACTCTGTTTCGATCACGTAATCCATGGTGGCGTTGCCGTCGTGGGCGGATGCCGTCCACTCCAGTTTGAGGTTGTCGTATTCGTCGTCCCAGTTGCCGGTCACGTCGGTGGGCGCATCAGGACGCCTGACAGTCTGGTAGACCAGTTCGTTGTCCACCCACTGGTTGCGGGAGTTGTTCATCACCCTGACGTTGATGTGCAGGGGCAGATTGAGGTCGACCTCGCTCTGCTGGAGCCGCACCGAGAAACCGGTACGCCGGTCTGAGCACGGAATCCGCAGGTAGCGGTCATCGTTGTGAGGGTCGCCGTTGCTGGTCTGATTGTGGGGGCGCGGCTTCCATTCGTCGGAACGGCATTCCCGGTCCATGGAAAAAGCGAAGTTCTCCCAATCGGGGTTGGTGCCGTCGTGGCTGTCGTAGATCGGATTTTCGTGACGGCCGGGCTGGGTGATCAGCACGTGGTATTCCTTGATCGATGCCTCGCGCCATTCGATGCCGTCATTGAAGTAGGCGCCAGTCCATTCGGGATGCGTCCAGCCGATGACCCATTCGTTGGATATCTGGTGGGAGGCCGGCTGGTTGACATACAGGTCGTCCAGTTTGTCCGGCAGGTCAGTCTTCCTCTCGAACAGGAACTCGGCGATCTCGGACCAGGGACCCCAGCCGGCGCTGCTCTTGGACCGCACACGGAACTCGTACCGGGTGTCGTCCTGGAGAGAGTCGTCGTCCTGAACTCCCCAGCGGTCATCGCCTGCGGCTGCCGAGCCGCCGTGCTGCCAGGTTGAATTGCCCTTCTCACGGTACTGCCATTCGCTGCCCGTGATGTAGTCCCCGTTCAAGGGAGCCTTGTCCCACACCAGGTAGACCTTGTCCCAATCCAGGAGGCCGCGGTCGAAGCCGTGGGTGCCGGGAGTCCAGGTGGGCCAGATGTTGACGCCCTTGGTGTAGAACTCCCACAGGTCGCCGACGTAGGGCTCCAGGTGTGGAGCCTTGATCTTGCCGTTAATGTGCCCGTTATCCAAGCTGGTGATGTGGGGAGCGCCGGGGGCATTCGCCACCGTGCCGGACGGCCAACCAATTGTCACGTACTTGGACCGGGTAGTGTCCTGAACGGTGAGGCCGCCCATCGTAGGGCGGATACAGGCCTGCACGGTCTGCCCTTCCTGGAAACCGATGACCTTCACGGAACGGACAGAGCCATCCCGGATGAAATCGACCCACTGGGTATCGGAGCCACGAGCTTTCAATCCTTCGAGACCGCCGCAATGACAGACGCCGTTCGCGTTTACGCCGAGGAAGAAGCCGTCGAACTCTACGCCGTCTGGAACATCCCATGAGAGCGTGACGCCCTCCGGTCCGGGAGTCGCGCTGAACCATTTCACGCCCGGCAGTGGGCCTGCCGTGAAGGTTGCGGTCGCCGACCACGCCGAGAACTCGGGGTCGTCTGCGCCGTATGTCAGACTGCAAGCGCGGCCCGAGCAACCGTCGTAGTTGGTCTGCGGGTTCCAGAGACGGACGCGTACGTCGTAGGAGCGTCCACTCTCAAGATTGCGTACCTCAAACAGACCCCTGCCGGTCCGGGACTGGAACCTGATACCGGTCTCTCCGGGCCAACTCTGGCTGGGCCATTCCTTCCAGGTGCTGGCGGGGTCGTCGGTGTACTTCCAATGGGTTTCCATTCGGGTGTACAACGTTTTGTCGAGCTTGGTGAATCCAGGGTCCTCGTTGTCGCCGTTCCATTCCTGGCCTTCGCCGACGCGGGTGTGGGATGCGCCGGTCTCGTCTTCGACGGTGATAGTCGACCAGGTTGGGAACAACTGGCCCCTGAAGTTGAAGGCAGTTTCGTCCGTGTATTCGAACGGTTCAAACCCCACCGTGATGCAGCCTACGTCGCAGGACGACAGCTTGACCACGGGAGCCGCCGGCTTCTTGGGGTCCTGAGCCTGCGCGACTCCGCCGGTCAGCAGTACCGCCAAAACGGCCAGGGCCGCCAGGGCCAGCAGGAACGCCGGCCGACCAGGGAAACTGCGGCGTCTGCCGCAGGTCGCGGCGCCGCTTGGCGACACCGCCATTTCTGTGTTTTGTTCCACGATTCAACCTCCTGGGATTCGTGAATGATTCGATTCGTCAAATAGCGGCAGCCCCCGAGTGGGAGCTGCCGCCAGCGACGGATGTGTTTTCGATTTCCGGCTGACCGACACTTCGGCTCCGGTCCGGACACCCGCTTGCTGCAGGCGCTGCGTTTGACGCAAGCCGGCTGCCGGAGCAGCCCGGCGGACTAATTTGCCGCGCAACCAGAACCTGACACGTTCGTGTTCGCTCCGGCGTGGTTCTGCGAGCCCGCGACGCCGTGCTGGAAGTAGCACACGGTGGTCGTGCTGCGAATGTTCTCCAGGCCAACGGCCCGCATGGTCACGTGATACCAACGGCCGGACTTCAGCCCATCGAACGCGGCGCTGACCGCTTCGCGTCCGGGGCGCTTGATGCCGACGCGCTTGCCGGTGTGGGTCTCACGCAACACCGCCGTGTAGCCGGTCTGCTCCCCGCCTCGCGGCGGACCCCAGCTCACGATGGCTCGACCGTCGTCATCGTCGTCAAAGCCGATGGCGAGGTTGCTGGGCGGGTACATGTGCGTATCGGCCTGCGCATACCGGAAGGTGGTCTCACCGTAGTAGTTGCTCTGCACGGCAACCTCGTAGCGTTTGTTGCCCTCCAGGTCGTCAAAGACAACGCCGCCCTTCTGTCCCTCCTGGTACACGGTGCGGAACTTCGTATCCTTGTTCGGCCAGTCGTCCGGGCCGATGCCGACGCGGCGCAGCGCCACGCGGTAGCTAGGCGGTGAGTGCGTACTGCCCTCGTCGTCGTCATACCACGTCGGGTTGACGACGGGCTTCAGCGTCCAATAGACGGTCAGCGAACCCGGCATCTGCTCGCTGGGCTCCATGTACAGGTCGGCAAAGGGCGAGTCCGGCCTGATGACGATTGCCTCGCATTCCGCCGCGCTCCCGCCGCGCTTGTTGCCGGCCGAAACGCAGAGCTGGATTTCGTCACCCATCTGGGCGGCGAAGCGGTGCTGCATCTTGGGAGCCGCCATTTTCACCGGCGCAGCGTCGCCCATGCGGAAGGTGTGGTAGTCGGCGTTCTCCTGCGGGTCGGTGATCCAGACACCCAGCATGGCGCCGTTCTTGCCGTTGCCGCGACCGACGGTGGCCTCGAACGTGGGCGGGTCCGGCGCTGGCCACAGGGTGACCACCTCCGACCACGGGCTGGCATCGCACTGCGGAGTGTGGCCCGTCACGCGGAACTCGTAGCCTCGGCCAACATCGAGCCCACTCACGTCACGGTAGTAAGGCGAGCGGGACGAGCCGTCGATGGTCGATGCCTGGAACCAAGAACCCGATTGCCACACCTTCCCGATGGCGCGCTGCTGGACGGCGAACCAGCCGCTGCTGCCGTTGTCGCCTCGCCAGGTCAACCGAGCCCGGCTGTAGTCGGTCTCACCCTCGTTGTCAGTCGCATAGGAGACCGCCACGGCGGTTGGAGCCGGGAACTCCCCGATGCTGTACGAGTAGCGTTCGACGCCGACGGCGCCGGAGCTGCCGTCCTCGGCAACGGCGCGTATCTGGACGGCGTAGACCTCGCCGGGCTCGATGTAGTGACTCAGGTGCACCGGCCAGTATTGCCCTGGCGGGCGCGGCAGGTTGTTCCACCTACCCAGGGATTCGGCGCGGCCCCACTTGACGCGGTACTGGTAGGAGTCGGCGCCTTCGACCGCGGTGTAGGACGCGAACAGGTAGGTGCGCGGATTCTCGGGGTTGCAGGCCGAGGCCGCCGTGAGCGCCACCGTGGGCGCCGCCAGCGTCTCGCCGCCCTGGGCCGCTGCCGGCGCAGACGACCCGTAGGCCAGAACCGCCAGCAGCGGCAACACCAGCAGCAACGGCCAGATCATTCTTTTCGTCATCATGCTCATATTCACGGTTTCTCCTTGCAGGTCCGGCAGGCTGTCCCGCTGCGGCCGGCAACGGCGGGCACAACGCCGGACACCCGCCGTCTGGGGGTTGATGGGTTGATGTTAGTGAAACGCCCCGTCGCCTTCGGCCGGTTAGCGCCCTCTCCCGGGATGGCCACTGCGCGTTTTTGAGTACGCCGACGGGCAATTTCATTGCCAATTTGCAAAGGCCGAAGCGAGGTTGAACCTGAACCTGAGCAGGAAGAAACAGAACGCAGCCACGGCGCGGTCTTCCAATACGAGCAAAGTCACGGTGTCGGTGTCGTCGGATCAGGCGATGCTCACGGTATCCGCCCGAGCCCGCGGCTCTGTGGTCATCACGGTGACGGCGGACGACGGCAACGGCGGAACGGTCTCCGACACCTTCACGGTGACGGTCAAAGGCAGTCCGGTGGTGGTGACGGCGATCAGCGACGTTACGGACCTGGCCGCAGGGGAGATGCGGGACATCTCGCTGTCGGGCGCGTTCAAGGACCCTGATGGTGACGACCGGTGGGTCTCTCAGGTCGAGATGTCGGACCCAGGCGTCGTCTGGGCCTGGCCTTCGTCGGACAGCCTCACATTGACCGTTGAGGGGAGTGAGGCTGTCAGCTCGACCGTTACCGTGCACGCCCAGGACAGCGACGGCAACGCGGTCCGTGACACCTCCGCCGTTGTGACACTCGTCGCAAGAGGGTTCGGCAATCGCTGACTGCACCACGATGCTATAGTTGACGCCCTGTCAGCCGTCATCCGAAAAGAGGGCGATGCAGCCCTCTCGCTGCATCGCCCATCCGTTATCCGGAGTTCAGGGAGATGCGCCCATCCACGGAAGAAACTCGGGCCACCGCAGACGGCGGGCGGAAGGATCGTTCAACCGGCGCGCTCACTCGGGCCGCCCTGTTGACTGCCGCCGCCCTGCCCTGGTTCGCCGTGTTCTCGGGGACCTACGGCCTGTACTTCTACGTCGTGCTGGCCGCCCTGCTGCTGGCGGAGTGGATGTCGATCCCTCTGCTGGCGGAGTTGCTGGTGATGCCGCTGCTGGTTCTGGCCGCGTCCCTGGGAGTTCTGCTGCTGTTGATCATGCCGGCCGGAACGATCTACGCCGCGCTCCGGCGTCCGCCCGCAGGGTGGGCGGGCCGTCTGACCCGAGCCGGCTGCCTGGTTTCGATGGGTTTCGCCCTCCTGTACTCAAGCCTGATGGCCGTGATGCTGGTGGTGTGGTTCCTGCAGGAGGGCGTTGACGACAGCTGGGGGCCGTTCATGGTCTGGCGCATCGTCGTCATGGTGATCGGGTTGTGGGCGACCTGGGGGGCTTGGCGGTGGCTGCGCCGGCGGCACAGCCACGACTGAACGACGGGACGCCACGGCGACCAGTGGGGGCTCCTGCCACACGGTCAGCGGACGCTCCCACAGCCTCTGGTTCGGGCGCAGGGCATTGCGCCGCCCCTTTTGTCGTCGGATGCGCGTCAGACGGCTCTCCGTTGCTCTGGCGTCGCCGTGGCGGGTCGTTTTTGGGAGGCTTGGACGCGCCACACACTGTTCGGCAAGAATCTCACGCGAGCAACATTCCGGTTCCCCTGACGAGACTGGCGTAGCGAGATGCGGGCGCCCAGCCGAAACCGGACGCCCGCGTGGGATGGCCTGCGGTTCGGGCGGCCACTACCCGGACCCGCCGGCCTCAATCTCCGCCAGCGCCTCGGCCACGGGGTTCCAGCGGGATGCCATGTGCTTCCCCGCCATCTGCCTGGCCTCCGCCGCTGTCATCGGCGTCAGCGACGTGTCCGCCACCGTCTCCCCGAAGGCCAGCAGCGCCCGGTCCCAGCGGTCGGTGTGGCTCTTGTTATTCACTCCGTTGGGGTCGTTGCGCCATTCGTACACCTGCGCGATGAGCGCCGCGTACTTCCTGACCACCACTGACGCGTCGAAGGCGTCGCTGACCCGGTTGCCGTTGCCGTCTGCCGCCGTGACCGTGATCGTCGCCGTTCCCACGGCCACGCCGGTGACCGTCAGCTTGGAGTAGTCGGCGGCCACGGATACGGTGGCCTTGGCCTCGTCGGAGGACGCGGCGGTGACGGTCAGGCTGTCGCCGTCGGCGTCGCTGAATACCCCCGTCAGGGAGACGTCCCGCGTTGATCCTACCTCCAGGCCGGTTACGTCGGCGATGGGCGATGCCACCGCGGGGGCGGACTGCGCCGCGCCGACGCTGCTGTCGCCCGCGCTGGGATCACCTCGCGTCACCGTGAGGGTGTACACGGTCTTGCGAGCCAGCGTTTCCGAGTCAGCGGGAGCAAAATCGCTGTGGTAGCCAATCCTGGTCTTGTACACCGCGACCTTTATCACCGTGGCTGCATCCGGCGGCAAAGCGATGGTGCGCACGCCGGCGGTAAGCCGGAGGTTGGCAATAATTGCCCTTTGGCGATAATCGTAGGCATATTCCCCGTCATACGGGGTCCCCGGCCCATAGCCGCGGCCAGACTGGAACGATTCATACTGCGTCAAATCCCCGGGCTCGACCACGAGAATGGACCAAGCCTCGTCTGAGCCTGGGTTCTTCATCGGGTCAAAACGGCCGGCGAAGGTCAGCCGGTCCACGTCGTTGGGCACGGTCAGCCGGTAGCTGTGGCCGCCAGATTGGAACGCGGGGTCAATGGTCACGCCCTGGGGCAGCGACATGCTCCGCAGGACCGCGTCATCGTAGCCTGCCGCTTTGGTATCCATGGTTGCGACCAGGTTGACGCGGGGGCCCGGCGACAGCTCGGCCGCCGCACAGGGCTGCGGCGCGCGCTGGTCGTCCGGGTTGAGGCCGCCGTACTTCAGGACGGGGTACTGGCACGACGTTCCGAAGTCCCAGGGGTCGTCGTCGCTGCCGTCGCCGTCCAGGTCCACGTTCCAGTTGGCGTAGATGCCGGCGTAACCCGTTGGGGATTGCAGCTCGGCCGTGGTCTTGCCCACCCCCTGGACGCTGGTGGCCTGGCCCGACGTGACGGTGTCCCAGTAGCTGTCCCTGGCGTAGGGGTCATTCTCCCAACTATTGTCGGAGTAGGTCAGTCCGCTCAACTCACCGGTACCTGACACCGTGCCGGTGGAGTAACTGGCGGTAATCCTCCCCAGGTTGAAACCCGCCAGTCCGCCAACTTTCCGCCCCTTGGGGGCGGTCACTGTTCCGGTGGCGTAGCTGGCGATGATCTTCTGGTCCGGATAGTTCAGGCCGACGAGGCCGCCGATGGCATGGCCGCTACCGGACCAGCCGCCGGCAACATAGTTGTCGTCCGCCTCGCCGGTGCCGGTGACGTTTCCGGTGGCGTAGCTGGCGATGATGGTGCCCTCGTTGCCCCCCACCAGGCCGCCCACGTCATCGGAAGACCCGGTCACGGTGGCAGTGGAATAACTTCCAATGATCATGCTGGTGTTGTAGCTGCCGCCCACCAGGCCGCCCACGCCGTTCGAGCCCGACACACGGCCCGTGGTGTAGCTGTTGATAATCGTCCCTCCGTTCTGTCCGACCAAACCGGCCACGTATTGGTGGCTACCGTTCAGCAGAACGTCTTCCACCCCGACGTTGCGTATGACGGCGGCACTGAGGGTTCTGTGGAAGAGCCCGTTATGGCTGGCGTCATACAAGTAGAGGTTCTTGATGACATGGCCGTTGCCCTCGAAGATGGTGGCGAAACCCACCTCACGACTTTTGCCCCGTTGCCCAATCCCGATCCAGCCGGCTGCCTTGTATCCATCTGGGCGAAAGTAACCATCATCCGCGTCAGCCCGGCCGTTGCCATTGCGGTCAAAGTCCAGGTCGGTCGTCAGCTCGTAGCCGATGCAGCCCGTCTGCGGACATCCCATGCCGGACGCAGCGCCGGGGAAGGCGGCGGCGTAGTAAGTGGCGCTCGAGGGGGTTCCGTCACCGTCCAGGTCATAGTCGATGGCTACGAGCTGGGCCCGGTTGCAAATCTCGATGAGGCCGTCGTCGTCAGCGTCGTAGTCGCCGCCGGCGGGGACGGAACAGCCGGCAGCGGCCACGGGCGTGGGCGCCGGCGTCGCGTCGTCGTTGTCGGCGATGGTCAGGGTCAGGGGCCCGGCGGTCAGGTTAGAGCCGGACAGCGCGGCGGTCAGCACGATGGTCTCGTCGTCGTCGTCCACCGCGTCGTCAATCACGGTGATGGTCGCCGCGCCGGCCGTCGCTCCCTCCGCGATGGCGACGGTGGTGGACGACAGGGTGTAGTCGTCGCCGGTGGCCGTGCCGGACGCGGTCAGGGTCACGCTCGCGCCCCCGACGCCGGCCGGACTGCTCAGCCCGACCGTAACGGTCACCGGAGCCCCGCCCTCGGCGGGCGCACCGTCGGCGAACAGCATCATCCCGGCGGCGCAGGCGGCCACCGCAGTCAGTTCGCCCCGCAGGGTGTCGCTGGTGGCGGAGAGGGAGTAGTTGGCGGCCTTGAAGCTGCCGTGGTCCTGCAGGGAGTAGGTCACGCCCACGTCATGGGTTCCCGGCACGGCGGCGGGGAAGGCCCCGCTCACGGCCAGGCCCCCGGCGCGGAAGTCCGCCAGCTCCGCAGACAGCACGCCGGTTCCGTTGGCGGCCGAGGTGTCAAAGGTGGCGTCGGTGGTTCCGTCCGACGCCCGGGCGTTCACCGTCACCCCGCTGATGGCCGTGATCGGCTTGGGCGTGATGGTGTAGGTGGTGATGGACGGCGCCGCCGGCAGGGCGTACTTGCCGGCGTGGGCCGAGGCCACCGCCAGCGTGCCCATCCCGATGGCGTAGTCGCCAGCGTCCTCGCCCGACGCCCGGCTCAATGCCCCGGTCAACACGTCCGTCGCCGCGTCGCCGGACTTCAGCCCCGAGACCGTGAAACCCAGGTCGTCGGTCTCTCCGTACTGGCGGCTGGGGCTGCTCGGCGTGATGCTCAGCGTGGTCTGCGCCGCCCCCGGCGTCCCGGTCAGGCCCTGCCAGTCGGTGCGCAGAAAGACGAACACCTTCCGCTCCCCGGTCCTGGGTTCGAGCGTGCCCC
>MPNC01000047.1 GCA_002238825.1 SAR202 cluster bacterium bin87
CGTGGTCAGGCCTCCTTGGCTCTGAACGCCGCTGCCTGCTGGCGTCAGCATGTGGCGGCGACCGATCCCCCGGCGAACTGGACCAACGCAAATGAACCATCTGCCGTCGGACTGAGTTCCCAGCCCGGGCCGACCCGCGCTGCCGCCATGCTCAATCAGCACTCCGGCGGCGCCCCTTTTACCGACAACAACGAACAACCAACAACGAACAGCGACCGACGTCGTGCGCGAACACGACGCCGGTCCGGACGAAACCTGATAGGAGGTTCCGACCATGGCCGATGCTATCACCATCGACAATGCCAAAGCCCACCTGGAGGCCGTGATCGACGGCTGCCTGACCGCCGACATGGATCCGGCCGAGATCCACGAGCTCATCCTCGACGTTCTGTACGAGGCCGACATTCCGCTGCCCGCGGTCGCCGATGGGCCGTGCGTCCACTGCGGCGCCTGGACTTTCGCCCACACCCCCGAGGGCTGGAGCAACTTGGTCGAGGAGCGCTGCCACCGGTGCGGCCTGCACCGCTGGTAGCCTCAGCGTTCCCCGGGGAACATCCCCGTAACGGCGCCGCCCTCGTCCGCTGAAACCCCACGCAAATCGGGGTACTCTCCCGCCTGCTCATCTGACCACGGTTCCTACCTCATCCCACCGGCTGTCATCGCCGGCCGGTTCCGTAACGGGGTTCACGCCAACCCGGGTGCCAGTACCAAGCACCACCCCCTACGGTGGGTCATCAATCGGCCCAAGGCCGCTTCACGCAAGCCCAGGTGCTCGCTGTGAGCAGCAGCGCCAAGACCGTTATTGCCGCGGCGTTACTTTTGCGCGATGATGAGGTAACGCCAGCCACGCTAGGAGGCATGGCATGGCGAAGAGCAACGCCCAGCGGCAGCGGGAGTGGCGGGAGCGCCAGAAGAAGAGGCGGCAGTGCGCCTACGGCGGCTGTGGGGAACCGGTGGAGCCGCCGGCGACGCTGTGCGCCGAGCACCTGCGGCAGGCCAGGGAGAAGCGGGCCGGCCAGGTCCGCCAGCTGCGCGCCGAGAATGAGGCGCTGCGCCTGGAGAATGCCGAGCTGCTCGGCCGCATCGCCGAGCTGAAGGCTCGGCACGCCGAGGCCAGCGAGTTGGGCCGCCTGCAGAGGCGCTACGGAGTGCTGCTGCAGGACCACCGGGCGTTGGCAGGAACGGTCATGGCCTTCTACCGAAACGGGTTGATCCCCGAAGCCCTGGTCCCGCCCAGGGTGCTCAGGCTGATGGCCGAAATCGACGCGATCGGCGGATCGGCGCCGCCGGGTGATCCCGCCGCCGGGTGATATCGTCTTGGCGGGCCGGCATGCCTTGGTGAAGGGCAGCCGCTCCGCTTCAGTTACATAACGCAGGTTGCACGCAACGTTTTGGGGGAACAGCCGGCCGCGTTTGAGGCCGATTGCAGGCCCTGAATCGCGCCCGGAGGCTCCACCCGTCCGGGGCCGAAAATCGGGCCAGGGCTATGCCAGGGCAAGGATTGATACGCTCTACGCCGATTGGCAGCAGTCCTTGACCGCCGTTCTTGGCCGCACGGTAAAATCCCCGCCATGCCGCTGCCCAAAGTCAGCATCACGATCCTCAGCGTGTCCCGCGGCGACCGCGCGGTAACAGTGGCTCGCCTCAGTGACGCCAAGGGGCGCAGCCGGTCGGCGGTTCAGAATGGCACCAAGGTGAAAACCGCCCTGGGGTTGGTACGGACGTCCCTCGAGGCGCTGCGCCAGCCGGCGCGGGTGGAGATCCTGTCGAACAACGCCGAGTGGTTGACGCGGATCCGCCAGGCAGAGCGCAACACGGCGCTGGGCGCCGAGCTGGAGAAACACCAGGTGGAGTACCGCCATGCCCGGGGCAAGGCCATGGGCGAGTTCGGTCGCCTGGCCTACGCGGCCGGCCAGCGCAGGCTGCAGGAGCAGCAGGCCGAGACGCCGGCGGCGGCCGACTGATCGCGGTTCCCCGGGGAACCTCCTGACAATCGGTTCCGAAGCTCAACCGGTGAGCCGACTTTCGGCCGGGAACCGCAGGAACCGGTCCAGGTGGGTATCGACCTGGCCATCTTCGGTCTTCTGCTGCGGCGCCGCCGATGGATCATCGCGCCAGTCCACACGCGCGGCCTCCGCCGCTGTGGGCAAGCAGCGCCGGTGGTCGCTGGTCATGGCGCAGTGAATGCACACCGGGTGACTTGGATGGTGCTGATCACTGCACCGGTGGCAGGAGGCAAGAGCCATATCGGTAATCGCTATGAGAACTATCGGGGTCGGTCTATCGCACAACGCGACTGACCGGGAGAGGGTGGCGGCCGCTGGAAGCGTGTGCCTGGGAGGAAGCAGGCCGGGACGTAGTTGGACACCCGGTAGCCGCCGCTGAGCGAAGCGAACTTCTCCGCCGCGCTCATGTTGGAGCCGGTCACGTAGCTCGCGCCCATGTGGGCCAGGATCGTGGCGCCCACCACCATGCGCACCGGGCCGGCTTCGACTGCGTAGATGCCGTCGACGGCGCAGTACATCGTGCTGATGTAATCGGCGAAGGTGGACTCGGCTGCGGGAGCGCCGGGATCCGCACCGAACTGCAGGAGGCCCTTGTCGGTGCGGTTCAGTAGGTCGTCGTCCAGGGAGTCCCGGATGGCCATGGGCAGGGTTTCCTCAAGGGCCAGGCCTGCCTGGCCGAACACCAGGAGGTCCTGCTGACGCACGCTGAAGCCGGCCTGGTAGCGGTTCCGCGGCGTAAGCGTGGACATGGCGATGGTGCCGTCAGTCTCGGCCACGGTGGTCGGAATCCGTCTGCCTGGTGATGGTGGGTTTGCTGGTGACCACCGGCAACAGCTGTTTGCCCTGTTCCGGCGTCTCGATCCGCACGCCGCAGAAGGCGGCGATGCTGCCGGGGTAGGCCGGCGTCACGTAGCCGCCCACCATTCCCGAATCGTTGCCGGTGATCACGGTGGCTCCCCGGTGTTCGCTCCGGAGCATGGTCCACGGCACGACGTCGGCGCTGACCCCGAGGTGCTGCGCACGGCCGCCAGGACGGCGCCGACGTGGGCTTCCCCCAGCATCCGGCGCAGTTCGGGATCGTCATTCTCGGAGCCGGTTCTGATGCCCTGGCCTGCATCTCGCTTGAGCGCGGCAATATACCGCTCCTCAATCGCCTCGTGCTCCTTGCGGGCCTCGGCCAACTCCGCTTCGCTGACGCTTTCCAGCAGACGGTTGACCTTCCTGGCCGACTGCGCCCGCTCGATCGTCAGTTTCTGTGGTTCCGTCATCCTCACATCCTCCACACATCCCCGCACGATGGCGGGTCGCTATTGGTTTCCGGACCCCTCGCCTGCTTGACCAACGTCAAAACCAGCGCCGCCATCTCCGTCAGGGCGTCAGCAATGGCCTGCCCTGGGTTGTCTCCGAGTTGGCGCCGCCAGTCGGGGTCGGCGACTTTCCGCTTGATCAGCTCTTCCACGAATTTGAAAACATCGAAGCCGTTCTGGAGTCCGGTTCATGACCAAGAGACCGGTCCGCCGCCGGCGAAGGTGATCACCCACATCAGATTTAGGATACTGCCGGTCACTGCGGGAGGTTTTCAATGAACCGGCATGGAGCGGCTTCGGTCCCGTCGTCCCGCTGCTGAGGCCAGTAGAGCGCGTACCAGTCGGCCGCACGGGTCAGCGCCGAGTAGAACAGACGCTGCTCCACCGCCATCATGGCGGGGTCACCATCGGCGCCATGTCCGGGGATGATGTGGTCCGACGCATCGGCGACCAACACCGCCGGCCATTCCATGCCTTTCGACATGTCCATGGTCGCCAGCGAAATGCCGCGCCGGTCCGGAGGCCGCCACGCGCTGGAGAACCGCCTGGGCAGCGGAATTTGCGCGCCCAGCGCCGGCAATGGTGGAATATAGATGCCGGCGGCCATCCGGTCCAGGAAATTCAGCAGGGCGGCCCGGCCGTTGACCGGCGCCGGGCCGTCCCCGGGGTCCGCGGAAAAGACCGCCTTGATTTGGGCGTCGTCGCAGTTCCTGGCCCAGGCCATCAGCCGCGTCATGCCGTCGCTGCTCGGAGGGGACGCGCGGTCGCCGCCGTGGATTTGACGATGGACCAGTTCCAGCATGTCGGCGACGCCGGAGTCGCCATCTGCCATCATGCCCTGCAGTTCATGGTACAGATCGATGAGGCGGGACAGGTCCTCATGGGCGGTTGAGTCAGGTGGCAGGCCCGCGCGGACTTGGATGGCGGCCTCGATGAGGTCGGTGTCCGGGTGCGCGGCGGCGGATCGCGCCTCACTGACGATTCTGGCGTTGACGTCGCGGTGGAAGGGGTCCGGGGTGCGGTTGCCGGCGTTGTGGAATGCCCGGACGTTCCTCGGGTTGACGGCCAGGGTGAGCATGGCCAGCACCGGCTGGACCTCGGGGTCGCTGGTTCCGATGAAATCACCGAGGGCGGTGAACGGAAGGCCCGCGGCCTCCAGGTGGGGCCGCAAGCGAAGCAGCGATTGCCGGCGGCGCGCCAGTATGGCGATCTGGCCGGCCTCGAAGGTTCCCTCTTCCACCCACCTCCTGACATCGTCGGCGATGCGGCGGTACTGGTCCTGGGGCGTACCATCAACCGCAAAGGCATTGGGCCTCAATTTCCGGGGCCGCAGCTCCAGTTGCCGGTCATCCTGCAGAGCGGTCATTGCATCGTGCTGGGCCAAACTGCGCCACGACGCCATGACCGAGGCGGATGTGCGGTGATTGATGTCGAGGAAATACTCCGCCTTCTCGTCGTGATCGGTCGTGAAACTGTCGAAAGCGTTGGGGAGCACGAGGCCCGGTCGCCCGAGCGATTGGTTGGGGTCCATGGCCACGCACACCGACCTCTCGGCTTCGGACATCAGGCGGATGATCTCGTATTGGAGAGGACTCACATCCTCGAAGTTGTCCACCAGCATATGGGATGCCGGGCCGGAGGCGCACAGGTCACGCAGGTGGGCGTGTTTCCGAAGAGCGTAGTGGGTCACCACCAGCAGATCGGTGCGGTCCAGCGAGTGCTGGGCCTCTTTCTCGCGTCGGTACTTCACGGCGTACCGATACCATTCACCTCGCGTCGGCTTCACCCGCTGCCCCGGGGTGCGTTGAGCGTTTGCGGAGATCCACTCTAGGATCGGCGCCGGGTCCGTCCGCCTCCGGCGGGCGGTTCGAACCTGGGGGTCGGAATCGACGATCCGCGCCAGGGCATCGAGGCTCTGCCCCTGGGTCCATACGCTGAAGCTTTGCGGCAGGTTCGGGAGCGATGCCGCATACGGTCGCAGCAACTTGGTAAGGCAGAAGTCGTGAAGGGTTCCGATGTGGAGACCGACGGCAGCGGGGTCGCATCCGATGACCTGGAACAGCCGCACGCGCATATCCTGGGCGGTCCAGGCGGTGGAAGCGATGATGGCTATCGCGTTGGGATCCACTCCCGAGCGGACCAGGTGGATGGCGCGACCCAGCAGCGCGTGCGTCTTCCCGGTACCGGCTCCGCCCAGGATCAGCACCGGCCCTGGATCCATGTGCGCCGGCTGTCGCTGAAAATTATCCAGCGGCCAATGCAACCAGGTGTGAGGATCCCATGGGTCCGGACGCTGGGGATCCAACAGGTTGGTCAGGGTCAATCGCGGGGTGTTCATGGTCATAACCTTTGAACGCGGTTCCGACGGGCGCGCACCTGGCGTTCGGGTCGGCGTCGGGCATCGGCGGCGTCGGGTATCAGGGAACGTCTCGGCTCTCGGGAAGGTGCAGGGCCGCGGTTTGCCCGTTCTGGCGCCAGACGGTTTCCTCTCCGACCAGTACGCCACGGGTCGCCTCAGGGTAGTTCGTCGTATACATGGGGAGGTGTCCGCCCACTCTCCAGAATAGTTCCTCCGCCTCCGGCTCCTGGCACACCACCAACAGCGGCACCAGGACCGGCGGGCTCGACGCGGCGAGGATGAGGTAGGGTTCCAGCTTGCGCTCTATGGTGTCCAGTCTGTCCGCGGAGCGTTCGTACTCCAGGAAGTACCACTGGTCGCCGTGGGCCTCCGAGTGCAGACGCGCCACCGCGTCGGGCGCCAGCTGGGTGACGCCGCCGTAGTCGGTGACGGCCCGCCAGCCGGGGACCACCGGCACCCTCTGGTGGCTCAGCCTGGATGCCAGATTCGCCAGGCCGGAGTCGTGTTTCACCAGGCGCCTCCGGTTGCGGCTATCCTCAGCGCAGAAGGTGGCAAACCTGGCTCTGACCGTGCTGATATGCACCCTGTCCCTACGGGATGCCCAGAGCAGACCCGCGTCGGTGAGGTAATGATGGCCGTCGAACTCCACTACCAGCTCAGCGTCCTTCAGCATTGACAGTGCCGGTTGCACCTTGCTGTTGGTTTCGCGGCAGAACCGCGAAATATGGGACAGGCGGCAGGCGGGCCACGATTCGATCGTTCCCAGGATGCGGTAGGGCAGGCGGACGTTCATGGCCTGGTACTGCGGCTTCGCCAACCAGGACCTGATGCGGGCCGGCCGGCCCACCCGAGGGGCCTCCGTTCGTTCCGCCACGTTCCCGACTGCCCGCGGGATCCGGGCCGGCAGGCTCGTTTCCACATCCGGCGCGACCACCCGTATCCGTGACCGGTCGACCCCGATGGCGCGCAGTTCCTGGAGTGCGACGTGGGCCGCCCACGCGTCCTCGGCGATGACACACCAGAGGGACGGTTCCCAGGGAAACGCCTCCGGCTCTCCGCCTCCCTCCCACCAACCTTCGGGCGCCACGGGCTCCAGATCATCGAACCGGCCTCTCAATTTGTCGGACAGGTCTGTGCCCGAGTTCCATCTTCCCGCCCACAGGAATGCCACCGTCCAGGTGCCGTCATATTCCGCCACCGCCTGGATGCCGGTGCTCGCCAGCCACCGGAACCTGGTGACCCTGTGCATCGGTCCCGTTGCACCGACGCCCTCCTCGCTTGGCTGGTCCTCGGCGGTGTCCATAACCTTCGGCAGGAGGGCGTACACCTGCTCCATCATGAGCAGTCGCCCCGACAGGTTTCGCAATCCGCTTTCTACAATTGGCGAAGGCGGTTCCTCGTGCAACATCCGCTGGCAATGGTGGATCCCCTCCTCCGCCAGACACCAGCGCGCCTTCGCCCGATCCCAGATCCCCAACGTGAACTGCATGGCCAGCCCCTCTCGCCGGAGCTCCTGCAATCCTTTCTGACACTGGCTGAGCGTCAGGTGTCCCCACCCGCTGAGATCGTTCGGGCTGGAGAATGGCGCCTGCCACAGGCAGTGCAGCAATGGATTCGGTTCGCGGTGCCCGGTCACCATCGTTCACCTTCAATACCCGGTGTTTTCCTTCTGCCGAGGTGATGACCGGCGGCGGAGAGCGCCGGTCCGCGTCCTCGACGTCGTCGTTGAATGACAGGTTGCCAGCATACGCAACCGGAAACGGCATCCTTGCCGCCTCGGTGCGGAGCCCGACTGTCGATGGTCGCAGACGCTCTGGAGGGAGCCGGAATCAGGATCCGCGCGCCATGCCCCCTATACCATGCATGCACCATACTCATTTCCTTAAGCAACCCCCCGACTGTCGCATTTTGCAATGTCGCCACCGATTGGCGCGCGCTACACCCCTTATACGATGCACAGTGTAAGAGTGGGACACTCATCAGTCAACGGGCCCATACCAGATTGCAACGCCCCCTGCAGACCCCTCAAGCGGCCATCGACGCTTTCCTGGCGCCCGAATCTCGGCCCAAGGCGGCGCACAGTACCCCCTTTTATATACAGGGACAGCCGCAGATAGACGGAGTCGCCGGAACCGCGGCATTGGGTTCGCCCAGGCTCCCCTGCCCCACACCTTCGCGCCAGCATGGCCAAGTGCCGGCGCGGCGCGGTCCCTGGCCCAGGATGAGCATGTCTCCGCCACAGCCGGCCGGATTTTTGAGCGGGGTTGCTCCTTTTCATGGTGTTCGTTCGCGCGGTCGCGGGGTCCAGCGCGGGGATCGTAACGGGATCCAGGCCGTGTCCTGCGGGGTGGCTACCACCGGGCCTGCACCGACTTTGATCGCAGTTCCCTGCCGTCGCCGCAGCCGTGCCCGCAGCGGCCCATGACGTCCACCGTCAGCACGTCCACCGTCAGCACGTCCACCGTCAGCACGTCGAGGCGACGGGTCTACTCGAAACCGGCGCCGCGCAGGCGGGCTCAGCTGCGCTAGTGGGCGCGAAGGGCGCCGTGGCGATTCGCGCAGTTCCATCCCGACGGGCGAGTCGGCCCAGGCAGGATGATGGCGTCCATAGTGTCATGCTTGGCGTGTCATGCCTGGCGTGTCATGCCTGGAAGGAACGGTCGCGTGGCACGGGGGACGTTCCGTGGTTCATGGCCACCGCCGGTCCGGCGCCGTGCCTGACCTCGGTGATGACGCCGGCCGCCACCGCGGCCCTGATGATGTGGTGGCGGCAGTAGTCCTGGCCGCCGATGCGGTAGAGGGTCTTGACGTAGACGGTGTGGGGTGTGCGAACGGGCGGCTCCAGTTCGGCGCCGCAGGCAACACATTGGGGCATGTTCTCACCTCCGGAGGATGCGGGTCATTTGCCCGGATTGTATTCAGATTTCCCGTCAATTCTCCCCGCTGCCCCGGGAGGGAGGTCACCACACCCGCGAACCCAACCGGTTACGCCGTGCGTAACGATGTGCGAAGAGCTGGCGCTGTGGCGATATAAATCGGCCGGGAGGATCGGGCCCGGCCCTGCCGGCGTCGCACCGGACGGACGCATCCGTCGCGGCATCCCGTGCTGGCTCACGACGAACGCCGGTTGTCCGCGTTCAACGTGGGCGATTTCCGTGGCCCACGGCCGCCGCATCGGGTTGACGGACCTGCGATGCCGGGCGCCCCGTCGAGTGCGGCGATTGTCATGGGGGTCGGCGCCCGGAGACTCGCGCTACATCGTCAGGTCCACCGCGCTCCAACCGTCGCCATCGTAACGCCAGGCATGGCGCGATCCTTTTCCCAGGATCAGCACGTCGCCGCCGCGACCGGCGTTCAATATCCGCTGGGCCACATCCATGGGAAACTCGCTCACCGGCTTGACCTCGGCGTAGGCCTCGTTGCCGTTCAGGACCAGCAGGAAATCGGGCGTCCACCCGTTGAACCGCGCCGGCTCGTACTCCCAGACGATGCCCCGCTGGTCGAAGTACGCCGCCCAGCGGGCCTCCGGCTGGCTGCGGAAGGTTGTGCCGCCGTATTCGGTGATGACGGGCGTCTGCTCGGGGTTCAGGGTATGGGGAGCGACGGCGGCTGCCCACCGGTGCAGCAGGGCGGCGGTGTCCCCCCGGAGCAACCGTTGCCGCTCTGAACGCTGACTGGGTTGTCTCGCGATCTCCAGCAATGCCTGGGTGTAGCGGCTCAGGTTGTCGGCCACGGCCTTCGATAATCCCAAGCCACCGCCCACCTTGTCCCAGACATGGCGGCCGCCGTCTCCTGTGTTTTTCCTTCCATACGTTTTTGCCTCAAAAGTCTGACTTGTCGGTCTTTGATCAAAATCCGGCACCTCCGTGCCGGACGGTTTACACCATCCCAACCGGCAAGAATAGTCGGCGCAAGAGGCGCATTGCCTCAATAAAAAGGTTACTTATAGGAAGTGATTGCCGCACGTAGAATGCTACCGAAAATCGGGAGGCGTTCGTGTGGCAGGAGGCATGAGCAAGATGGCAAAACAGGAGCTGCTGGCTACGATACGGGACCGCTACCGAGCGTCCTCAAAACACGATAAGACCCGCATCCTCGACGAATGCGTGGCCGTAACCGGTCATCACCGCAAGCACGCCATTCGGCTGTTGCGGCGATCTGACGATGCTGAAGGCGTGCTGCGTCCTGGGCGGGACCGGCGCTTCTACGATGAGGCGGTGAGAGAGGTGGTGATCATGGTCTGGGAAGCTGCCGACCGGATCTGCGGAAAGCGTCTCAAGGCGGCGATGCCCCATCTGGTGGAGTCCATGGAGCGCCATGGCCATCTGGAGCTCGACCCGGAGGTGCGGAGCCGGTTGCTGTCGGCCAGCGCAGCCACGTTGGATCGCCTGTTGAAACCCATTCGTCCCACGGCAGGGAGCCGGCGCCGACCTCGCCGCGGGCGATCCATGGGGAAGCGGGTTCCGGTGCGGACCTACAACGACTGGAACGGACCGCCACCGGGTTTCCTTGAGATCGACCTGGTGGCCCACTGCGGCGGCTCCGTGTCCGGATCATTCATCCACAGCCTGGTGGCCACCGACATCTGCACCGGCTGGACCGAGGCGGTTCCCCTCCTGGCCCGGGAGCAATCCCTGGTGGTGGAAGGACTGGAGGCCATCTCGCAGCAGTTGCCCTTCCCGGTTCTGGGCATCGACTCGGACAACGACGGCGCGTTCATCAACGAGACGCTGATCACCTACTGTGCCGACCGCGGCATCGAATTCACCCGGTCGCGGCCCTACCGCAAGAACGACCAGGCCTGGATCGAGCAGAAGAATGGCTCCGTGGTGAGGCGCTTCGTCGGCCATGACCGCTACTCTGGCCAAGTGTCCGGTCAGACCATGGCTTATCTCTACGAGGCGGTGCGCCTCTACGTGAACTTCTTCCAGCCATCGTTCAAGCTCATCGAGAAGGTCAGAGACGGCGCCACCACCGTCAAGCGTTACAGTCCGCCCGCCACACCCTGCGACCGGTTGATCAGCCACGACGCAACCGGCGCTGAGCTGCACGCCGCGTTGAACGATCATCGCTCCAGTTTGGACCCGGTTCTGCTGCTGCACACTATCCGCGAAGCCCAGTCTGCCTTGGTGGCAGCAACAGCGCCGTCAGTGCGGGAAACCCCAAGCGGCGAAAGCCTCGAACGGTTCCTGGCCAAGCTGCCCAGCCTATGGCGACAGGGCGAGGTACGCCCCACTCACGTAGTGAAAGTGCGCGCGCCGCGGCACTGGCGGACCCGCAAGGATCCCTTCGAAGGAGTCTGGGCAGACGTGCTGGCTTGGTTGCAGGCCGAGCCGGACGCCACCGGCACGGCGCTGATGGGACGGTTGCAGTCAGAACACCCGGACCGGTTTAGCGAGACCCAGTTGCGAACCATGCAGC
This sequence comes from SAR202 cluster bacterium bin87, assembly GCA_002238825.1. Taxonomy (GTDB): domain Bacteria; phylum Chloroflexota; class Dehalococcoidia; order Lucifugimonadales; family UBA3495; genus Bin87. Next base: position 11,094 of record MPNC01000047.1, read on the forward strand.
GCCGGCTGAAAGAGTGGCGCGGCATCATGGCAAAGGAGCTGGTTTACGCCGGGACTGCTGCAGCATCAACGCCACCCAGCGGACTGCCGGGAATGGCGCTGGCGGGAACTGATCCCCGGTGCTAAAGTTTCGGTAACATTCTCTGGTGAGGCAACGGGGGCGGCATTCCTTATTGTCGTCTATCACCGATTGCAGCGCCGTGTGGGACGAGCACAGCGCGGATCCTCCAGACATCGCAAGAAGGTCTCGACGCTGACCAGAGAGTGGCGGCGTATTACCGAGCGCAACCGTGATGACGAGCATCAGCTGTCCGCTGCCGTGGCGCGCGACTACTACTCCATCGCCGTGGGCGCCGCCCTGCTGGCTTCCATCGTGCCCCTCCTGGTCGTGCTGATCCGGCGCGTCGACCAGCTGAGCTAGGACGTGGCCCAGACCAACCGTGTCGTCACCGCGTTGGCCAACCACCGCCACGGTGAAGACGGCGCGCCGACGTTCATCCTACCGGCGGACTGACCTTCCAGCCCGCGCCGATCCGCGCCGCCGTCGTGCTCCTGGAGCATGCCGGCGGCGCATTTTTCACCCACCACAGCGACCGGCGTCGTGCTCGAACACGACGCCGGTCCGGACGAAACCTGCAAGGAGGCTTCGACCATGCAAGATCCTATCACCGCCAGGGATCACCTGGCGGCCGCCATTGACGACTGCCTGACCGCCGACATGGAGCCGGCCGAGATCCACGAGCTCATCCTCGACGTTCTTTACGAGGCCGACATTCCGCTGCCCGCGGTCGCCGATGGACCGTGCGTCCACTGCGGCGCCTGGCTCTTCGCCCACACCCCCGAGGGCTGGGCCACCCTGGTCCAGGAGCGCTGCCACCGGTGCGGCCTGCACCGCTGGTAGGGCAAAGTTCCCCGGGGAACGCCCCGTAACGGCGCCGCCGAAACCGGCGAAAACCCGCGCAAATCAATGTACCTGCGCCCCT
>MPNC01000003.1 GCA_002238825.1 SAR202 cluster bacterium bin87
GGCCCAGGCTTAATTTGCTGCCCGGCATCAAACTGATGCCGCCCCGTCCCACATGACCACTACCGCTCCGACCAACGGTAATGGCCCATCCCGGTGACTACTGCCAACGCCCGGTAGACCTCGGGCAGCTTCATCTTCCGTCGCAAGGCGACCTGGAGGCGTATTGCGGCCTGATGCAGGGTGAGCAGCGCCGAAACCGCCATCACGATCACCAGCCCGGGTTCGATGGCGGTGACCAGATCACCGGCTCCGTAGGCAATTGCACCAGCCACGATCAGCATCAGCGGCGGCGCCCAGTAAACCGATTTGCGTCGCCGGTAGTTGTAGCTGATGATTATCGCCAGCAATGCTACCAAGATCGGGCCTACCATCAGGGCCGACGCCTGCAATAGAGACACCGCATAGAGATATTCACTCGTGGGCGGCACCAGCAGCGCGATGGCACCGACGCCGGTCACCGCTTCCCCGGTGCCGTCCAGCACCACCCACGGTAGCGCCATCGCCGCCAGGGGAATCAAGGTAGCCACGAAGGCAGTGATCCTCATGATCAGGGTGATCAGTTCACGGTTCCTGGTCTGATCACGATTCCCCGACTGCATGGTGCGGCTCCGCTCTCTCATTGTCATCTGGCCTCAAAGGGGGATCCCGTCGCCGCCCTGATGGTCTCGCTGGCGGCTCTGAACTCGCTTAACTGGGCATCCAGTTCCAGGATGGCCGTCGGGACGTCCTGGAACGACGAGGTGTCAAAAACAAAATCGGTCCGCAGTTCCAGCTTGCGCAGACTCGCATCCATATCGTCCAGTTGCTTTCCGATCGCCAGCGCCTTGGCCAGCGCCGAGTTAGCCTGGGCTTCCCACTGCCGGTACAGCGCGAGGTCCCGCTCGTCGTCCTGGCGGGCTTTGGCTTTGGTTGCCGGGTCATTGATCCTATCGGTAAGCGCCTGTTGTGTCGCGAAGTAACCGGCGGCGCTGGCCTTGGCATTGTCGATCGCCGCCTCGAACTTGACGTAGGCCAGCTTGGCATCGTCGTAACGCGGCTCCCACCGATCGATGAGCGCGTCAATGCTGGTGATCTTGGCGATCTCGGCAGTGGTGGGCTGGGAACCGACCTCCGAGGCGTTGCCACCCGAGGTACCACCGGCAAAGACACTCACGTCCCCCAACGCGCGGTTCATGTTCTCGGCCTGGTTTTCGGCCAGCTGCACAGAGTCAGACATCCTGGCCGCCTCGGTCTGGGTCACCTCCCCATATACCGTGAGGCCCGTGTAGGCAATGACCGCAACCACCACTGCGATCAGAGCGTATTTCAGCGTTCGTCTGATCATTGACTTCTCCTCTCAAAGAGCGTTTCAGTCGTGGATCCAGCAACCGTGCCCAACTGTCATCGACTGATCATCTATAGCAACCAACGTGGCGGGGAAGTCAGTTCGTGCCTCTCCAAGCCATTCAGAAGGTTCCCCTGCAGGATCGACATCGGTACGCCTTATGGTGTGGGTCCTGGCGCAGGCGAACCGACGAACTCCCGCAGCGAGGGCAACGGTTGGGCAGCGGTTGTTTCTTGAGCTCTCTGTGCCGCTCCTTCAACTTCTCCCATGCTTCCAACACCCGCCGGTCGCTTTTGAAGGCCAGATCACCGCTCCTCATCTTCTTCGGGTCACGGAACTTCACATCCAGGAATTCCCGGCGCTGGAAATGCAGCTTTCCACCCACCACCCGACCGGCGAACACCTTGGCCGTGCTGTCGCGGTTCACCCTGACGGTGGAGACGATCTCCACCGCCAGGCCGGTCTCCTCCCGGGTTTCCCGTCGGGCGGCGTGCTTGCTCCTCTCACCGGAATCCACGAAACCGCCGGGCAGCGACCATTTGCCCTTCTCCGTGCCATAGCCCCGTTGAATGAACAGGATCTCCCCGCGGCCGTTCTCAACCAGGCAAAACGCTCTTCTTCTGGGCATCGGACATCTCGCTACATTCGTCTGGTTTCACAGCCGCGCCAGGCGGTCCGCCAGATCGGCTAGTCGTTCCCGCTGCGCTACGTGACTGGTCCAGCGCAGTGGTATTGCCGAAGCGCCATAACGGGCACCCAAAACCGCGCCGGCCAAGGCGGCGTTCGTGTCCGTGTCTCCGCCTGCGTTCACCAGCGCTACCAGCGCTTCCTCGAAGTCCAGCGGCGCGGTAACTGCCCACAGGCCCGCCTGCATCGTCATCACGGTGTGGCCGCGGACCCCTCGCCTTTGGCCACCGCGCATCCATCTGGTATCCCCAGGCGCGGACCTTCCCCGCATGGCGGACTCCAGAAGTCCTGTGGGAACTCCGGCCTCCCGAGCTTCGGCGATCAGGTCAGGACACCCATCGGCTCTGGCCGCAGCCAGCAACTCCTTCAGGTCGGGAACTGCGCCACTGATCAGAACCGCGATGGCGGCGTTGACGATGACGCAGGACCACTGGCTGGCCGGCGCATAATGGGACACCGCGCAGGTGTCCGCAGTGTCGCTCACCAGCAGCTCCGGTTGGCGCCTCCGCGCGATGGCCACCGGCGCGCACCTCATGATGCCTCCATTGGGGGCAATCTCGCCCTTGGCGCGATAGACAGCGTAGGCGGCCACCGGCGGCGGGACCTTGTCCTTCAGCTGGTTGATGGATTGCCTGGTGGTCCGGCCCATTCCCCGTCCATTGAGCAGGCTCCAGGCCACCAGCCGCGCCGCGAAACGCTCAACCAGATCCCCGCCCTCCAGCAGCGCCTCGGCAAGCTCCACCGACTGCGCCGGATCGTCGTCCAGAGGCTTCGCCATCTCCGAGGGCTGTATTTCCCTCACCCCATGTGGGTAATGTTCCCGGATCCACCCCTCGGACTTCCCCTCTATTGCCAGGCCAAACAGGTTGCCGACCACCACTCCCAGCATCAGGCCACGAGCCCGGTCCTCGATCCGACCGCCCTCGGGCGCTGTGGCTGTGGCGTCAGCGAGATATCGCACCAAGTTGGGGGTACGTCCCACCACCGGCTCCGTGGGGAGCATCTGGTCAGTGCCGCCGAACACCTTGTTGCACTTGGCACACCGGAATGGCCTTCCGCGCGAGTGCCAGTCCCGGCGCAGGCTGGCCTCCTGGCTCGCGCAGTTCGGGCATCTCTTGATCAGCGTCCTGCCGAACACCTCGTTGCAGCTCCGGCACCGCAGCGCGTTATAGCGCTTGAACCAATCCTGGCGCAGCCGGGCGTTCCTGCTCTTGCACTTGGGGCAAGCTCTCTCCATGGCGGGAAAAGCAGGGCGCGGAGCCCGGGGTCTCCGCGTAACCGGTGGCGCGGGCGGAGCCGGCGCTGGCCTCGGCGTCGAAGCCGTCCGTGGAACCGCCGCCGGTTGCGGTCCAACCTGCCAGACCGGCGGCGTGGCCGATACCCTGGGCGCAGGCTGTGCCGCTTGCTGCTCCGTGGGCGACACCGGATTCGGGTTCTGCTCCAGGATGCTGGCCCACGCGTCAGCGGTGGGACGACCGACGTGGGAAGCGCCCGGTGAGAATGCCTGACGGAAGGCGTTTTGCACCCGTTCCGGCATGGACCGCCAGCTCCGCACCTGCCCCGGCGTGGGGCGCCAGCGTCTTTCCCTGGGCTGGTGGGCAAAACGGTGGTCCTTGATTCGTTCCCTGATGTTGGACACCGCGTCATCAGCCGATGCGTCCACCCCCTGGTAAGGGTGGCTGCCGTTGCCCAGGAGCTGGTACAGCAGCACCGCAAGCGCGAAGTTGTCGCTGTCCTGGGACCGGAACTGCCGCCGGAAATCGTCGATCTCCGGCGCGGTGTACTCGGGACTGCCCACCACGCATGGATACGGCTGGTGACCGGGCGGGCCCGGTATCTGGAAGCTGTCGCAGTCGATCAACATGACCGACCCGTCATCGCTCACCAGGATGTTGGACGGGTTCACGTCCCCGATCCGCACGTGGATGGTGTGCAGCCAGCGGAATGCCTCGGCGATCTTCACGCCCAGCCGCGCCCGGTATTCGTACTCCTGCTGGCGCGCCGGCAGTTGCCGCCGCTCGTTGGCGCTGATGAAACGGTATGCCGTCCCGGCTCCCCGGGAAGCCTTCGGCATACGGTACCGGAGGCCGTCAGCGTCGGTCTGCAGAACATTGGGCCAGCTCAGCGCCTGCGCGTTCTGCGGAGGGTTGTCGCACATGGCCCGCAGCTTGGCCGCGCGTTCCGGCGTTGCGTGCTGCTGGTGCAGCACCTTGATGACCATACCGGAATCGTTGCGGTCCTCGTAAACCGCCCCCTCTCCACCGGCTCCAATCAGCTTCCCGATGCTCAGAGGACCCGATCTCGCCGGCGCCGGTCCGTTGGCCGGTTCCTCTCTCTTCCCGGCTCCCCTGAAACGGTCGATGAAACTGGTCATGACGATCGGTCCCTTCAGCCTTTCCTGATGCACACCGCGATGGTGCAATCGTCGGTCGCCTTGCCCGCGTCGCCCACTTTCCGGAGCAGCGCCTCCAACACGGCATCGGGAGTTGACGCGAAGGATCGGTTCAGCGCCCGGTACAACGGGCTCCAGAACCGTTCGTAGGGCGCAGTTCCACGGGACAGCGCAACATCCTGAAGCCCATCGGTGATGGCCGCCACGCACCTGACGCCGGAACCGGAAGTGACCGCGATTCGCGGCAAATTTCGCGGATTGGTCAGAAACTTGGTCTCGTTGGCGAACTCACCGTTGTCCGGCTTGCTCAACAGGCGCCATTCGTCACCGTCGCCGGCCACCACGCAACCGTCGCCCACGTGGGCCACACCAACCAGTCGCTCACTGGCCAGCGCCAGCATCACGGTGCAGGCGTAGTCGTTCACGTTGACCGCACCGGCCGACCGGTGCGCCGTGTCCATCACGCTTCGTCTCGCGCTGCGCACGGCACGCTGCAGGGCGCTCCGCAACAGATGTCCCTTGACGGCGATGGCTCGGTTCCGCTCAAGCTGACGAGCCAGGCTGGCAACCCCGGCAGCGCAGGCAGCCTTTGAGCCAAACTGGGAGTATCTGGCCGAACCGGCCCCATCGCTCACCGCCATGATCGCCGCCGGACCCAGACGCCCCAGAAACGACGTCGCCACCACCGCGCTGTCCTGGTTGGGTGTGCCGTCCTTCAGATGGCTGGCGCCCTGCCGGCTCGCGTGGCCGGTCTGAACGTTCAAACCTCGGCCGTGACTGCGGGTGTGTTCAGACATTGATGGTGGTCCAGTCGGTGGGCGGCAGGTTCACCGCCTCCCCAGGCGTGCTGCGCGATATCGCCGAGACCGACCGGCTCAGCCATACGAAGAAGTCGCTGAACCGCAGGCTGTCCAGCTGCTGGGGTTGGAATCGGGAGTTCGGATTGGGCAACACTCTCAACATCGCCTGCACCGCCTCCGCGTTCACCCCCACCTTGAAAATGGTCAACTGGCTCCCGCTCTCCATATCCACCAGACGCTGGTTGGCCCGCTCCATCTCATCGCGTGCGCTGGTGGGCAACCCGTCACTGAAGAGCACCATGATGGGCCGGAAGTAGGGCACGCCACCCCGCCGGTACTGCTCCTCGCGGTCTTCCAGGAGGTCGCACCCCTGCTGGATGGCCAGGTGCATGTTGGTGGCCCCGCCCGCCCTCATGTTGGTTTTGCCGCGCTCGCTGACGGTGCTGAAATCCCGCTCCACCCTGGCCTCGGTGCTGAAGGACAACAACGCCACCTCCACCCGGTTGCGCGCGATCTCGTCGTCGATGACGGCCTGGTACAGGTCGTCGACGCCGCGGTTCATCGCGTCAATGGGACGTCCCCCCATGGATCCGCTGCAGTCGGCGATGATCAGGACGGGACAGCGCGGCTCCGGGTTATCGGCAAACTCAAGGTCCCCCAGTTCATCCTCAAACAGCAGATCCTCTTCGTCCGGCGCATCCTCGGGGAACCGTTCTTCCGTAACGTCGCTCATCAGATTTCTGCTCCTTCACGCATGGGAGACCATCACCGCCTCTATAACCCAATTTATCGCCGACCGCCAGAATCGCGCCGGCGGCTATGGGCGCTCCGATCATCAGGGCTCGCCTCCGCCTCGTAGCGTCCGACGATGCTGGTCACGTGTGGATAGAGCGGCAACCGCTCCCTGCCATCCCACCAACGGAAGGATTCCAGCTCACGATCGTTGATCCTGGGTTCGCCTCCCGCGAGGACCAGCACCACCTTGTGGTCGTTGGAGCTCCCTTCGTTGGTGTAGTCAAAGAGACGCTCGGCACGATAGGCCTTCATGCCCAACTCTTCGCCCAACTCACGGCAGGCGGCCGTCAGCGCCGCCTCGCCCTGCTCCATCCCTCCGCCAGGGAGAGAATACTTATCATGGCCCTTGTCCCGAACCAGCAAATACCTGTCGTCCTTGACCACCAGCGCCGGGGCCCGCTGCTGCTTGCCTTGGCGCGCGCCACCGGTACGGCCGCGTTCCCCTTCAGCCGTATAATCTCTCTCCGGCCTGGCGTTGCCCCTCTTGATATCCGCCCAGAGGCGCAGCGCCTTCCGGTCTCCCCCGAAGGCCAGATCCTCCGGCCGTATCCTTTCAGGGTTGCGCCAGCGGACGTCCAGGCATTCTCTCTCCTGGAAACGTAGCCGGCCGCCCACCCGTTGACCAACGAACACCTGGATGGGCCGGGTATTGCCAGTGAACAGCCGGTGGGTGATCTTTACGATGACACCCGTCTCCTCCCTGGTCTCCCTGTAGGCGGCGTGCCGACTGCTCTCGCCGCGGTCCACCAGACCACCGGGCAGCGACCACTTGCCTTTTTCCTTACCGTACGCTCTTTGGACGAAGAGCACCTCGCCCTTCTCATTCTCAACCAGACAGAACGCCACGTCTCTCATATCGACACTCTCTTCAACTCAACCCGCACAACGCGTACGAGCGATCCAGTGTGTCCGCATTATAGACCGCATCGCCACACCAGTGAATCTGACGCGGGATAACGTCGGAATCGATGCCGTGCAATGTTGAGCACCGGGATGCCTCTCCGTTCATCTACCCACTCACCATGCGCGTCAGCGGGTTGCCTAGATCAGTTCCAGAGGGCAAGGTGGTAATGCCTGTCGCCACGGGTTGAGGAGCAGAGACCAGTCACGCACGGCATTGTCCTACGCATCGGAATCGGGAACGAAACTTACATCGACTTCCGCCGTCCAATTTCAAACGAGGTTGTTACACCCGCTCATCGTTGGAAATCAAGGGAGCCGGATTATCTCCAGGGCCCTGTCGATCGGCCTATCGATACCCGTCCAAGTTCGCGCAATAGGGTCATTACGTGAACCTCGCTGTGTCCGCCAGAAAGCTCGACGGCATGGCGCAGCACGTCTGCACCGGCAAGGCGGCAACGCGCTATCCCCGCTGGGCGGCGCGCGCTGGAGAACACCAACCCCTCAAGACCGCGAGGGAGTTCATCCTGCTTCGGGCGCCGCAGACTGACGCCCGGGACCTCTGGCCAGGAAAGCCAGCGCGCCGCGGATCGCTTCGCGCACCTCCTCAACTTCACCTTCGTCCTCCAGGGCGTCGGTGAGGACAGGGACGGCGCTCCCGTCGTCCAGGTGTCCCAGCTCCCGGGCGGCCGCGGCTCGCACCGCCGCGTCACCGTCGCCCAGAGCGCTCAGCAAATGCGGCAGGGCATCCCGGTCAACCAGCGCGGGAAGAGCCAGAACCACCCGCAGTCGCCGCCGGGAGCAGGGGCTGCTCAACCACGCCAGCATATCGCCGGCGGTGATGGTATCCCCCAGTTGACGCAGGGCGCGCGCCGCCGCCGCCGCCAATTCCAGTTGCCCCTGCTCCACCGCCAGCCTGAGCATGGGCATGGCGCGAACCACGCCCATTCCGCCCAGTTTGCGGATGGCTGCTCGAGCGACAATATCGGGGCGGGAATGGAATATGTTCCTGCGCACCAGGTCGATCAGGGCCTCCTCCGCCTGGGGACCGCCCAGTTCTACCAGGGACGACAGCGCTGCGATGCGCACGTGCCTTTCATAGTCGTCCAGCGCCCGGATCAAAGCCGGAACGGCCCGGCGGTCTCCGAGAAGGCCCAGTGCGTTGACCAGGTCCTCCCGCAGTCCCCGGCGTTCCTCGGCCATGATGTTCGGCGCCCCCAGAGCGTCGATCAGGGCGGGGACGGCCCGGGGGTCTCCCAGGCTGTGCCCAGGGCAACGGCGGCCCGCTCCTGCACCACTCTGCTGGGGTCGCCCAGAGCATCCATGAGGGCGGGCACGGACGCCGCAGCTCCCAGCGTACCCAGGCTGGCGGCCGCCTGTCGCCGCCGGTGAGGTGGGCCACGGCGGAGCGCTTCAAGCAGAACCGGCAGCGACTGCGGGGCGCCCAAGTCACCCGCGGCCACGGCGGCGGCGAACCGAACCTCCTCCTCAGGGTCCTGGAGCATGGGGAGCAGCGACGGCAGCGACGCCGGGGCCGAGAACGCCCGCAACGCGTCGGCGGCGTGGGACCGCACCAGGGCATCCGGGTCCCGGAGCGCCGCCGTCAGGCTCTCCACCGCCAACCGCTCCACGGCGGCAGGACCTGACCCCGGTGGCCCGCCCGGGTCGGGAACTGGCCGGATGGATAACCCCAGGGCACGGGCGGCGGCCCGCCGCGCCGGGGCCGACTCCGATTGCAGCAGGTCCACCAGGAAGTTGACCAGTTGTTCCTGTCCGTCGATGCCCAGCATCATGGCGGCTTAGCGCCTTACCCGGCCGTTGTGGTGGGTCAGCGCCGGGACGATCTCCTCCGTTGGGTAACGGTTCAGCATCGGGCTCTCACTCTCGTCAACGTCAACTCGCCGGCGACGACGGTTCCGCGGACTGCCGTTCCTGGCGGACCCGTAGCCACCGCTCGGTTGCCCTTCGGATCAGCCAGTCGGGATCGCCGCCGCGGTCGCGCAGGTGCGGTTCCGCCCTGGGGTCTCCGGTCTCCGCCAGGGCCAGCATGGCCTCCCCAGTGGCGCGGGGACGCCGACGTAGGGCTTGCTACGTTGCAAGCGGCTTACCACGCTGAGGAGTTGTACCGTATCACGTGTAAAGACAATGTGCGCGATGTCCTCGCGGTCGTATCCGAGATTGCTGACACCAAGAGCGATCCCAATGCTGAGCCGGGCAATGGCAACCTAGCGCGTCAGTGGAGCAGGTTGTCCGACGCCATCGCGCTGGCCGATACCTCCTACTCCTCGCTGAAAATGGAGCCGGAAGCACTGGAACTTGAAGAAGCGTTGTCGCACCCTGAAAAGGTGGGGATGTATCTCCGCGATGTGCAAAGCGCGTTGCAGGAAAGCCGTGAATCGCAACGCAGGACCGTGATGACGGACAACGGCGTGGAGATAGACATCGCCACTAGTAGACCAACCGCTTTGAAATGATGGGAATCCGTCTTCACGCCTTGCTTTAGACCGACTTCGCTGGGGAACCAGGACGAAGCCAGCAACTCATCGTTTCAAAGATTTCGGACCACTAGCTGCCGACGCCAAGAACCGCCGCCTGATTCCCGCCGAACTGACACTGTGACGGAGAGAAAGTCAGGGCAACCCTACGGGGACATGGCTACTGTCCGACTCTCCTGAACTTGGGCAGGGTGATCTCGTCGTTGACCGCCTCAAAGACTACCTCCACTTCCATGCCGATCTCGATGTCGTCCGCGTCACAGTCCACCAGATTGCTGATAAGGTGGACCCCCTCCTCCATCTCAACTTCCACCACGCCCCAGGGGAGACGCTCCCGGAAGGCTGGGTTCACCGGCTGGCGGGTTATGACGTAGGTGTAGACCTTACCCTTCCCCGGCGACTCCACCCACTCCAGGTTGGACGAAGCGCACTCCGGGCAGTTGGGTCTTGGCGGATGGCAAAAGGAACGGCAGTCCAGGCAACGCCGCAGCACCAGCCGGTGCTGCCGGCACTGGTCCCAGAATTCCTGGTTGTCCAGGTTGGGCACCGGCAGGGGAAAATTAGCGGTAGTCACAGCTGACTCACCTCCTCAGTATCAGGGCACCCGAGCCGTCGCCACTGTCAACCAGACCCAACTCCGCGCCCTCCACCTGGGCCGGCGACTGTCCCCGCAACTGACGCACCACTTCGATGATCTGGTTCATGCCCTGAAGGTAGGCCTCGGATAGATGCCCGCCGGAAGTGTTGACCGGCAGTTCTCCGCCCACTTCAATCCTGCCCCTCTCGACGAAGGGCCCGCCCTCGCCGCGCTGGCAGAAACCGTAGTCCTCCAGCTTGGTGATGATCACCGGGCTGAAATGGTCGTAGAAGCCGACCACGTCAATGTCCTGCGGGGTGACCCCGGCCTCACCGAACAACTCGGGCGCCAGCAGGGCTCCGCCGCTTTCGTCCCAGGAACGCCCGTGCCCGTCCATACCGGCCAGCAGCGTTTGGGCAGCGCTGGTTATGTACACCGGCGCGTGTTTCAGGTTGGCCGCCCTTTCCGCCGAGGTGATGACGAAAGCGTTGGCCCCGTCGGCCTCCAGCGCGCAGTCCAGTATGTGCAGGGGGTCGAAGAACATTCTGGAGGTCAGGTAGTCCTCCATGGTGATGGGCCGCCCGTGCATGATGGCCTTGGGGTTGAGACAGGCGTTATTTCGGAAGGCCACCGCCACCGCGCCAAAATGTTCCATCTTGGTGCCGAACTCGTGCATGTGGCGACGCGCCCGTAGTGCGCTGGATTGCCCCGGCACCAACAGGCCGTAAGGCTCGGTGAATGCGGAGCTGCCCAGGCCCCGGCGGGTGGTGACGGTGCCGGAGCCGTAGCGTTGCCCGGAGCGGCCGTTGACCGAACGATACACCAGCACGTTGTTGACCACGCCCTGGGCAACGGCCATCGCCGACTGTATGACCAAGCCGCAGGCGGCCCCGCCCAGCGGCCCCAATTCGCCGTAGTACCGCAGGTAGGGAATACCCAGGCAGGCGGCCAATTCCCCCTGGGGTGTGGAGTCGGCGGTAAACTTCACGATGCCGTCAATATCCTGGGGAACAAGACCCGCGTCGGCGATGGCGCGGTTTGCCGCCTCCACGGCCATGTTCAACTCGGTCCTGCCGGAGTCCCGGTTGTAGACCGTCTCTCCCACGCCAACGATAGCGCATTTGTCCTTCAAGGTGCTCATGTACGGCCCTCCTGTCTTGGCCAAACACCCGTCGCCGCAAGGAATGGTGGTGGTTACCGGCGGCGGGCGGGGCACGAATTGGGCTGTGGCCTCTCCCTGGTAGTCCAGGGCTAGTAAACCAACATCTTTGAATTGATGGATGAGTAATTGGCAGCCTGACGGGAGAGCAGCGATTCCCGAATATTGCTGTGCAATCAGGCTAACTGATTAACGACAATAAGGAATGCCGGCCTGTTGCCTCACCGAAGAATGTTACCGAAACTTTAGCACCGGGGATCCGTTCCCACCAGCGGCATTCCCGGGGATCCGTTGGGTGCCGTTGGTGCTGCAGCAGTCCCGGCGTACACCAGCTCTTTGGCCATGATGCCGCGCCACTCTTTCAGCCGGCGCTGCATGGTTCGCAACTGAGCCTCGCTGAACCGGTTCGGGTGTTCAATCCGCAACCGTCCCATTAGTGCCTTGCCGGTTGCATCCGGCTCGGCATGCAACCAAGCCAGCACGTCTGCCCACACCCCTTCGAAGGGATCCTTGCGGGTTCGCCAGTGCCGCGGCGCCCGCACTTTCACCATGTGGGTGGGGCGTGCCTCGCCCTGCCGCCACAGACTGGGCAGTTTGGCCAGGAACGTTTCGAGGCTTTCACCGCTTGGCGTTTCCCTCACTTTCGGAGTCCTTGTTGCCACCAGGGCAGACTGGGCTTCCCGAATGCTGTGCAGCAGCAGCACCGGGTCCAAACCGGACCGATACTCGTTCAACTCAGCCTTCAGCTCATTGCCGGTTGCGTCGTGCCCGATCAGCCGGTCGCAGGGTGTGGCGGGCGGACTGTAACGCTTGACGGTGGTGGCACCGTCCCGGATCTTATCGATGAGTTTGAACGATGGCTGGAAGAAGTTCACGCCTGTTGCCTCATTGAGAAATGTTACCGAACCATCAGCGTTTGGTGGCACCCACGGCCAGCGCCATTTAGAAGTTCCGCCGCAAAGCATCCGTAGAGATGATTTGTCCGTGCGATGCGCCGGCATCCGTCCCTTTGTGATACCCGCGGTGCTTCGCTCAATATTAGCCGTTACGTGAACCAAGCCTGGTAAAGCCAGCCCTGAGCAAAGCCGGGCCGTGGCGCAGTAGAGGATGAGTTTGCGGACTGTTCATGGCCACCAGCAACCGCCCGTTGTGCACGTCCTCGCCCTGTTACATGATCCCGTCTACCGCGAGGCGAACGCTGGGACGATACGTATGGAATGGCCGCGCATCCTGCTGCCGCACTGGCCCAACGATGATGTGGATGAGTCGCGTACGGCAATTGCCGCGCGGCAGATGTCTGCCCCGCGGCCACAGTATTTCCGAGCTGTTGATGGCTATGCCGGAACCTATAGTCGCGCCGATGGTGACGCAGCCGCCGGGCATCGCGGCAACATTCCGGAAGACAATATTCATCGTGGATGGGTTGTCGACTTGGTTGAGTTCGGCCTCCTCGGTTTCATCGTCGGTAGACTGTCCCGGAAGTGCAATGCGACCGCGCGACGACTGCAGGCTGGGCTCAGAGCCTATCCCAAAAACAACGGGATAGGCTCTTGGTTCAATCGGCGCCTAGTGGACACAACGGAGACCGGGCGACTGGCCTTTCGCCCCTATGCTCCGCAGGCAACGACCTACCCCCAGCCGTTCCGCAATAGGCATCCGGGCATCGCTCCAGTGGGCTCGCCGTCCTCAAAGGTGATCTCGCCGTTCACCAGCGTCCAGCGGTAGCCCTTGGCCTTCTGGATCCGGCGCCACTCGCCGCCGGGCAAGTCCTCGGCCACCTCAGAAGGCAGCACTTCCAGCTTCTCCAGATCATAGACGACCATGTCCGCCGGCGCGCCCTCACGCAGCGCTCCCCGGTCCTGGAATCCGCCGAAGTGGGCCGGCAGATACGATAGCTTGAAGTGGGCGTCCTCCAGGGTGATGACCTGTTCGTCTCGCACCAGCCAGGCCAGCATATCCGTCGGATAGATGCCGGCGGTCAGGAACTTGACGTGCGCGCCCCCGTCGGAAACACCGGCAACAACGTGGTTGGAGTCCAGCACCTCCGCCGTGTACTGCGCTACATCGCGCCCCTGGGTGTCGGCATAGAACTCCGTGGCCAGGTCGTCCTCCACGCACATGTCCAGCAGCGCGTCGATAACATGCTTGCCCTGTTCGTCGGCGATTTGCTGAACGGTCAGGCCGGCCTGCGGGCTGGAAGTCTCGGTCTCGTCCGGCGCCAGAGCAATCATGCGCCCATCGACGACGTTGACGACGAAGGACTTCAAGCGCAGCTCGCCGTTGGTGATGCAACGCCCGCCGTCATGCTCGTATTCGTAGCCGTGGGTATCGCAGACGAACTTGTCTCCTTCATCATCCACGCAACCGCCCTGGTGCGGGCAGACCACCGACAGCAGCTTGTAGCCGTCGCGGGTGTTGACCAGGAAATAGTCTGCCCCGCTGACATTGACCTTGGCGGGCATCCGGGTGAAGTCGGTCTCAGCGCCGATGTCGATCTTCACCTTGCGCGTCATCACCTGCAGGCTGCCCACGGAGCCGGGCGTCACCTGGGTGGGGCGCCGACCCGAGTCCCATTCTTCCTTCAGCTTGAGGCGCATATCCGGATCGGACATCTTGGCCTTCCTGGTGGCCTTGTCGCCCAGCGTGACCTCGCGCCACATGGGAGTGTCGTCGAACAGATTCCAGTCTTCGAAAGTGAGTTCAAACCCTCCGCGGCGGGTATTGCCTTGTCCGTAAACCCGCAAGCCACGCTCAGCGCAGCTCTCCAGCCAGCGGATGCGCTCGCGGTGCTGTTCGGGGTGTACCGAGTTGGGAGATACCGTCTGGTACAGCACCGGACGGTTCGAGACCTCGGCTACCCTTTCAAAGAACAGGCGAGCCCCTTCGCCCAAAGGCCGCCCTTCCTCGCCGGTCTCCTGGTAGGCCAACTCGATGAAACCCTCGTCCCGGTCGGCCAGCACATTGGCGAAGGTCAGCACCTCGTGCTCGGACAGCATATCGGTAATCATCGGGGTGCCGTCGTAGTCCCGCTGCACGGAGTTCACCCCCAGCACCTGGGCCGACCAGCCACATGCGCCGTGGTCCATGGCCTCGTGGATGAGACGCACCATTTCCTGCAGTTCGTCCTCCGTGGGGCGGCGGTTCTTGGCCTCGTCCCAACCCATGACCCAGGCGTAGAGCGGCGTCAGCGGCACGTAGGTCAGGCAGTTCACCCCCTTGGGAGTGTTGCCGAGACTTTCCATGAAATCGGGGAAAGTCACCCAGTTCCACGGCATCCCTTCCTTCATGGCGTCGTAGGGAATGGCCTCGTTACGGGTCATGCTGAGCATCGCCCGGTCCTGGTCCTCCACCCGCGAAGGCGCAAATCCGAACCCGCAGTTGCCCAAGGCAACGGACGTTACGCCGTGCCAGCCCGACAGGGTGCAGTAGGGATCCCAGAAAATCTGGGCGTCGTAGTGCGTGTGCAAGTCAACGAACCCCGGCGCCACAATCAGACCTTCCGCGTCAATTACCCGGTCGGCGGTGCCGCCGTTCAACCCGCCGATCCTGGCGATCCTACCGTCCTTGATGGCAATGTCGCTCACGTACCGCGGCGTCCGCGTCCCGTCTACTATGGTGCCCTTCCTGATGATAATGTCGTAATCCGCCATCATTTCCCCCTTATTGGAATTAGACTCTGAGATGTATCCCGAATGTAATGACGAAATACGTCAGAACCACGTCCTCGCGTCAGTCTAAATTGCCATCATTGCCGGCGTCAATAACTTTTATTCGCACCAAGCCTGAATCGACCAGCGAGAGCGTGGGGTCTGCGCACTGAACAAGGGGAGGGCGCTCCTGTGCATCCGGGATGATGGTTTTGAAACAGACGCCCAATGCCAAACTAAACTGGAGCCACGGTGAAATCTACATTTGCAGGCCGGAGAGTGTCGGCCGGGGCGCTGGCGGTCGGTTCATCCGCTTGTGCTTGCCGCATGATCCGGCATCGTCGCTTGACTTCCTCGCGGCGACTGGACAGACGGGCGAAAAAGTCGCCCACCTGCTCCTGCACCGCGGCACGGGTGCCCAGGCACTGGTTGGCGGTCGCTTCCTGACGTGCCCAGCCCCAGATGGCCTCGTCAGCTTTGAAGTCTGGGCTGTAGCTGGGCAGATTCATCAGGCGCAAGTTCGGGCCGGGCGTGGCCAGGTAGGCTCGCAGCGCGTCGCCCCGATGGGCTGGCGAATTGTCCCAGATCACGGTCAGTGGTTCAGGGTGTCGCTCCCGCAGTTGTCGCAGGAAGGCGGCTGAGGTGGCGGAGTTGCTGTTGCCCTCCAGTTCCATCACCTCCACCTCGCCGGTTTCCAGACTTACCGCTGAGTAGTAGCTGGCCTTCTCACCACGTCGCGGGCTGGTGGAGTCCACCAGGGCCGGTTCTCCTTTCAGGACCCACTTGCCACGCAGATCAGCGTCTGCTCGAAAGTGGGCCTCGTCAGCAGTGGGCCTCGTCAGCAAAGAATATCTTGGCCTCAGTCCGTCGGGCCGCCTCTGTTAGCGCGACATACTCCGCCACAAAGGCTTCCCGCCGCGCTGGGTCCGCCTTGACCAACCGCTTCTTGGGGCGCTTCAGCACAAACCCCAAACGGTGCAGAGCCTGTCCTGTACTCGATACGGGATAGTTCAGGCAACTGCTCCGGCTCAGCTTCAACCCGAACCGTTCCTCTACAAACCGGCGAACCACCTTCCAGTTCCAGTTGGACAGATCGATGCCCGCCGCAACTGGCGGTTGCTCCACCGCCCCTTTCAACCTCTCCTGCTGCGCCTGGTCAGGAGCGGGGGGAACCACCGGTCGGCTCGAATATCAGGGCTGCAGGCCCTCCCTCACCGAATGCCGACACCCAACGGCCTATGGTATGGGGCCCGTTCCAGCGCCTCCGCCGTGGCCACTGCCGTCCAGCCTCGGGCCAGCATACAAAGGGCATACCAACGCGCCCGTGCCCGGGGCGTGGGAGCCAAGATCATCCGCTGGTGCAGATCCTTGACTCCCATCTGCCATCGTTCCAGAGACCGGTCTATCTCCCTCACGCCCATCTTGAACCCCTCGTAACTCCCGAGACCAGCTAACCCGGGCCCTCCACAAATGCACCCTATATCTCTGCGTATTTCACCTTGGCCTCGGTTTAGTGGGTACGCGTGAGGCTCGCTGTCTGCACCACTCTGGGGCGAACTGTCTCGCTGACAAAAATGGTGGCTCAGTCCAGCCCGAATTGCTCCCGGGCGTTCTGGCCCATCATGCGGGCTATGACGTTCCGTTCTACTCGCGCCTGGGTCAGCGCCTGGATGGCGTCCCAAGCGCTGGTCGTGTCGTGGTGCGGATACCGGGAACCCCAGACGATTTTATTTTCGTAGGCATGCGGGAGCTCCTGGATCATGCGCTCTTGAGCGTCGAACCCCAGCATGACGTGGCCTTCTTCCCACATTTCTTCAGGATCGGTCCTGACGGAATAATAATGCTGAAGAGGTATGACCCGTGTCGATGCCTCCATTTTCTCCAGGACTTCGTCCATCCAGGAGGCCTTGCCGTGGGCCATGACCACCCTCATCTCAGGGAAGCGCTGCATGACGGTGTAGCCGATCAGCGTGGACGCGACGAACATATGGTTGTCCAGCCATGGGGACAATATCGGCGCCAGGGGATGCCCCAGCGGGATCATTCCCGTCGCCGGGGATGCCCGGTTGCGGTCACTGGTGCTGCCGCCAGCGAAGGGGCCCCCACCGCCGCCGCCGAGGCCGGCGGTCTGTGAGAACCGGCCGCTGATCTTTTCTACGAAGGGACCATGGGAAGTCCACTCCGGATTCCATAGGCCGGCCGTGGGATGCACGGCGGCGGCCAACCCCAGGTTCTCCAGTTCTGCCCAAAGGGGATCGTAGTAGGGGTGGGTCAGGTACCGTCCTTCCATGAACATGGGCCGGATGAACGCTCCACGGAAACATCGCGACCCGGAGACGCGGCGCAGTTCGGCTGAAGCAAAGTCCATGTTGCCCAGGGGGACCATCGCGGCGGCGAACAGACGGTCCGGCGCGGCCTCACAGAAATCTGCAATCCAGTCGTTGTACGCCCGCGCCAGCGCCCAGGCCACGTCCGGATCCTCAACCAGGTGAAAACCCTCGGCGAACCACGTCGGGTAAAGGAAGGTCTGGTCGATTCCCATGGCATCCATATCCCGGAGCCTGGCCTGTGGGTCAGATGCGCCTTCACACATCGGATGGCGGGTATCCGGGTCCAACTCGCCAACGGAGTCCCAGGTCATTCCGGGCTTCCAGATGGCATGACGAGGAATGTTGGGGTTCGCGCTGTCTCGAAACACCTGGCCGTTGATCTTGAGATACGAGTCGAAACGCCCTTCTTCGCGCCAGAGGGCGATTTTACCCGGGACCCTGTACTCGGGCTCCAAGTATTTCTCCCACACGTCGCGGGGTTCCACCACGTGGGAATCGCTGTCGAAAACAACGAAGTCTTTGCTCATAGTCATCGCACGTCATCCGATGGACTGCCGGCTAGCGTCGCGTAACCGACGACTCCGGCTTGAGGGCCTCATTTATCTCGTCTTCGTCGGGCCACCAATCCGGGCGGTGGATCTCGGTAACTCGATCGCGAATGATCTTGCTGGGCGGCTCGATATTGTAGAGCCGTCGAGCGTTCGCCCCCAGGAACCTGGCCTGGTCGTCGATGGGCAACTCGCACTCTTCCATCGTCTCGATGGCCCTCCAGGCGTCGTCTCCGTCGTGGTGATAGACGTCGGAGGCCCAGGCTAGGATGTCCCGGTAGTAGTCGGGCAGGCGCGACGGCGGGGCTTCGTCGCCTTCAAAGCCGGTGACGCAATGCTGGAAGAAAGTCTCGCTGGGCAGTTGCTTCAGAGGAGGCAGCTTGCGGTCATTTCGGTAGAGCCGATAGGTCTTGTCGCATTCATCCAGCAGGAAGCTCAGCCAGGTGGACGACGCCTCGAACACGGCGGCTCGGATCTTGGGATGCCTCTCGAAAAACCCCGACATCAGCACCATGGTCACCCATAGGGACGCCTCGGCCTGGAAGTTTTGCACATTGCCCAGGAAGGTATGCGGCAATCCGGAGGTGGAAATAGTCCTTCTGATGAGTTCTGCGCCCGAATACTGGTCGGAGTAACCCGGTGGTTTCGCAACCCCGGAAGCCGGGAAGGGGTGCATACCGTAGACCAGGCCGGTATCTTCCAGGGCATTCCACACGCCCTCGTACTTGGGTTGAATCGGGTAGTTGCCCATGGCATCCATGGGTCTGATCAGGGCAACCCGGCAGCCCTTGGCAGCCACGCGATAGACCTCTTCAACGGCGAACTGGGGGTTCTGCATGGGGATGAGGGCTGCGAAGTAGAGGCGTTCCGGGTCCTCCTGCGTGTATTCGTATGCCCAATCGTTGTAGGCCTTGCACATGGCCCGCGCCCCCAGGGCGTCCTGAAGCCAGGGGTAGGTATCGATGCTGGTCGGTATGATCATCACCTGGTCGATGCCCTGGACGTCCATGTCTCGGAGCCGGGGGCCGGGTTCGTCGGCCCCGGCGTGGGCGAGGTAATCCGACTGCTCCCTCGTGAGCGCAGTTTCAGGATTGAGGTTGCGGACGTTGAAAGCGCGCTGGATGTCGTGTTTGAGCCCGGGACCGGCTAGCCTCACGATGTCGATGGCGCCCGGACCAGTCTTCGGAACCGGGGAGAAGCTGTTCACGTCAGCCTTCCCGTTGACCAGCAACTGGTTTGTCTCGGCGTCGTACCACATGGTGGATTTCAGAGCTGCCAACTCATCGCTGGTGAGGTTATCTGCGGCCCGTTCCCATATGACAGCAGGCTCCACGATGTGCGCATCGCAATCGAAGGTGGGGAAATCTTTGGTCATTGGCCTGAATCGCTGCACTGGCACGACGGACCCTCCTCTCCACCGCATGGTGGATTGTACAAAGGCGATTTTGAGCCCAACCTAACAACGGGGTTTACTAATGTCAACAATCGGATGGGCATAATGAGCCTGAATCGTAGCGGTAGAACCTAGACCTACACCATTCGTTAGGTTGGCGTTCAAAATCGATGCAATATCGACGATTTGGTCTGATTGCCATGATGGTTTCTGTCCTGGAGTTCCGTTGACGTGTTGTTGTCCAGCGATTCTGTCAGTCTGAGCGGCGGGTGGCTGGTTGATGTGATCGGCCGGAGCCACGGTTGATGGGTCGACTGGGTCCGTGGGTGGGCGTACTTGCGGACCGTGTTACGGTGTACGCCGAGTTGACGCGAGATCGCGCGCAGGGATAGGCCCTGAGCTTTGGCCTGCTGCACCGCCTTCCAGATGGCCAGATGGCGCGGGGTGAGTTCCCGGCGGGTCGGGGGTTCATTGTCATGGTTCTCGACGGGCGGATCATCGATGACGGGGGCGGGCTCCAGGTTGGCCAGCTCCCGCGACTGGGGTTGGCTTATGCGATGCGATCAGTCGTGGCTTGTATCCGGCAGGTGGCGTCGGTAAGATAATTGGGCGGCCCGCTCAGTTTGGACTGTGGTGTGGGTGACATCGACACCCGTCGCCCACCCGCACTACGCGGCTCGTGTACGTGCCACCCGAAGGACGTTCCCCCTTGTGTTTTGTGAAGTATGCGAAACACTCGGCCCGTAGGCTTTATGCTTACCTTGGATCGGTAAAGGAAACGCACGCTGTCGTCAGGCAAGCGTACAGTTCGCGAAAGCCTTGCGCCGATGCCCACCGCAGACCAGGCTCGGAGACGCAGTCGCGACGAAAGGTGCCCCATCATGGCTTACGAGTTCGATCTCGGTTCATACAGCCGGCCGATAACAACATCTTCGCCGGAGGCCCAGCTCTGGTTTGATGGGGGTCTGCTATGGACCTACGGATTCAACCACGAAGAGGCCGGCTTCTGCTTCAAGCAGGCAGCAGAAGCCGATCCGAAGTGTGCCATGGCGTATTGGGGTATCGCGTACGCCATGGGTCCCAACTACAACAAGCCATGGGAAGCGTTTGATGAAGCGGAAACAGCGAAAACGCTCTCCGAGGCCTATGACGCGACGATGAGCGCCGCGGCGCTAGCGGGCCGCGGTACCCAGTCGGAAAGGGACTTGATTGAGGCGCTTCACCAGCGCTATCAGTCTGCTCAACTGTCGCACGATTTGCCCGCCTGGATTGATGACTTTGCCGCCGCCATGCGAGCCGTCTACCTCAAGCACCGGGAGGATGCGGATATCTCGGCGCTATTTGCGGAGGCGCTGATGAACCGCACGCCCTGGGCGCTCTGGGATCTGGAGTCCGGCGAAGCGGCAGCGGGCGCCGACACCGAAGAGGTTAGGCAGGCGCTCGAAAGGGGTATGGAACTTCGCGCGAACATGGGCGCCCCGCCACATCCGGGGTTGCTGCATATGTACATCCACCTGCTGGAAATGTCGCCCTTCCCGGAACAAGCTCTGCTCGCCTGCGATCAGTTGCGAGGCTTGGTGCCGGATGCCGGCCATCTGCAGCACATGGCGACCCATATTGACGTGTTGTGCGGCGATTACCAGAGCGTGGTGAATTGGAATGAGGAAGCGATGCGTGCCGACCGCCGGTATCTGGCGGCCAGAGGGCCGTACAACTTCTATACGCTATACCGCTGCCATGACTATCACTTCAAGGCGTACGGCGCGATGTTCCTGGGCCAGTACCAATCGGCCATCGAGGCGGCTGAAGAGTTGATCGGTGCCCTCCCCGAGGACCTGCTGAGCGTGCAGTCGCCGCCCATGGCGGACTGGTTGGAAGGGCTGGTGCCCGTCAAGCAGCATGTACTCGTGCGGTTCGGGAAATGGAAGGAAATCCTTGCGCAGGAACTACCGGCGAATCCCGATCTGTACTGCGTGACCAGCGCGACCATGCGGTATGCCAGGGCCATCGCCTTCGCCACGCTCGGGCATCCGAAGTCGGCGGAGGCCGAAGCGGAGGGGTTCGAGCGGGACTTTGACCGTGTGCCGGAGAGCCGGTATCTGTTCAACAATTCCTGCCGCGATATCCTGGCGGTCGCGCGGGAGATGTTGCTCGGTGAGCTCGATTACCGGCGGGGTGACATCGAATCGGGATTCGTGCATTTGCGTCAGGCAGTCGCCTTAGACGACAACCTGCCCTATGACGAGCCTTGGGGCTGGATGCAGCCGGCCCGGCACGCCCTCGGCGCCCTCCTGCTGGAACAGGGGCGTGTGGCAGAAGCCCTCGCCGAGTACCGGGCTGACCTCGGCTTCGACCCGGTGCTCAAACGGTCAAGTCAGCACCCCGACAATGTCTGGAGTCTGAGCGGCTATCACGAATGCCTGGAGCGGACCGGCCAGCACGAATTGGCGGCGGTCGCGAAGCAGCGTCTCGACCTGGCCCGGGCGCGCGCCGACGTGCCGGTGCAGGCGTCCTGTTTTTGTCGGCTTGAGAGCGCGGGGTGAGAGCGGCGCAATGTGCGCCGGTAGGCTCACCGAATCTGCGGTTCCTACCATGATTCCCGCTAATGCCGGTACGTTCGCGGCGATCCGCGAATTACTCCGTGAGCGCGTCGTAGAGGAAATCAAAGGCTGTCGCCGAGGGGATGCAGTGACCTGCCCCCGGTGGCGGTGCCGCGGTTTACGTTAGCCCGGCCGTCGCTGGGACGGCGGCCGGCTCGCAAACTATGATCCAGAGCAAATACGGCCCGCTCTCACCACGGTCAGCAGGCCATTTGCCTCCGCTATGTACTTGTTTGAGACGCCTCGGCCCGGCTTGATATGGTCGATTTGAGGCGCTTGGGGAGTTTGCAAACACGCCCTAGTCCTGCTGGTTCCCGGTTGCCTCTTGGCGAACTGAGCCATGAAACGTGAGATATCTGACCACAGTCGTCGGAAAGAAAGGCTCGCTGTAAAGCATCGGCGAACCCGATTTCAGTATCCATCTTTCCACCATAGTCTTCCGCCATATTGATACTCTCGTTGGTTCGTGCAACAGCTGTTACGTTCAGCGGTTCCAAGTACGAGTCTCGACCGTATTTTGCAACGCACAATCCCTGTGCCATCAACCGGCGAGCGTTGTCCGCAACAAATCACGCGGTGGTGCCGTAGGCCTACCTGGATCGCCCGACGCCTTAGATGCGGCCGTCATCGGAATAGTTTCTCCTCGCCTACTGCAACTGGTTCGATAAATCCGTAACATCTGGCGCCATGCTGGTGCTCAATTGCAGACATGGCCCGATGACTGAGCTGGAGTTGAATATAGGTAGTCGCCTGGATCCGACCACATTTACCGTTCATGACATTGCGCCGGCCACCGGTGGCGGGAACAGCGGGATTGATCTGGTGGCCCGCTACGGGAATAACATGAGCGGATCCTTTGTCTACAGCCTGGTGGCCACCGACGTGTGCACCGGTTAGACCGAGGGTACCCTTGCCGGCCAGAGAGCAGTCTCTGGTGGTGGCTGGGTTGGAGGCCATCGCCTAACAACTGCCCTTTCCCATCTTCCGCAAGCTTCACCCCTTTCTTGGGAAAGTTCGCGGCCGTCCCGAACCAAACCCCCAAGGGATGCCTCAGCCGGGCACCCAGACACTCCTGCAGCGTTTCTCACCAAGTCGTCGTCCCAGCCGGCCTCGGTGAGAAACGCTGCAGCACCTGCGGCGACCGTCCGACACGTTCTCTGCATTGCGCGGCTCATGGAACTACACCAGTAAACACTGCAGGTACTACCCGCTGCTTTCCCGCTACCGCTTGCGGCCGCAAGCCGGCGCAAAGTAGGCATGGAAATCCTGAAAGGCTTGGTGAACCCTCCCAAATCTGGCGCGTCCATCACTCCGCCTCGTCTCCCGACGCATCCGATGGTTCAGCACTACCCTACCAGATAGCCTGTAGTTGTGATGCTAGGCGGTGTCTTTGTTCCACTCCAGGATGTATCGTGCCTGTTCGGCATTTTCCGGTGAACAACGGTTGAGGGACTTGGGATTTTCTTTCCATAATTCCTGGAGGCGGTCCAGCGCGGCCTGGCCGGGTTCATAGTGGCGCGCCAGCCAGCAGCCGATGATGGTGCCGGTGCGTCCGACGCCACCCCAGCAGTGGACGTACACCGTCTCACCCGCCGCCAGGTGGGCGTCGATGGCGTCCAGCGCCGCTTTGGTCAACTCCGCCGATGCCGGAATGCCCTGGTCGCGAATGCCGAACCGCTGGTGGGACGGGCCGTCCAAAAGGTAATCATAGGGTTTCATCGGCTGACCGTGCGAAGCAGGTTCGTGGGGTTCGGTGAGATCGATGAACGCTGAAACGCCGGCGCCGATGAGCGCCGCCAGTTTTTCCTTTGAAGATTCTTCGTGCGGGGTACGCGGGTATTCACCGGCGAGCAATTTGCCGTGTATCACCCAGTAGCACATTTCGATGGGATGGGGAGGGTTTTCAACGTGTGCCCGAGATGCCACCCCTGAATCGATCGCCATTGAGCTTGGTCTCGCCTCTGGTTCCTGGTCGGTGCTGGCCTTGCCCGGATCAAGCTCTATGGCTCGGGCGAAATCGGAGATCGCTCCCAGGTAGTCTTTTGCGCTTGCTTTGGCTGTACCTCGGTTCAGGTAGTAGTCGGCATTGGACGGCTGGAGTTCAATGGCGCGGTCAAAGTCAACAATCGCTTCGTCAATGTTGCCTTGGTGCCTCTTCGCGAGACCCCGGTCGTCGAAAGCCGCCGCGTTATCCGGCCAAAGTTCAATAACCCGGTCGTAGTCGGCTATCGCGCCTTCGTAATCCCCTTTTTGCGTTTTGATGTAGGCACGAGCGATGTAAGCCACTTCGTAGTCTGGTTCTACTTCCGCGGCCCGGGTGTAGTCGGCGAGCGCTCCGTCATAGTCGCCAATGGTCTCTTTGACGATGCCCCGATTGACGTACCATCCACCGTCATCGGGTTTGAGTTCCAGGGCACAGTCCCAGTCGGCGATTGCACCAAGGTGGTCGTCCTTGTTCTGCTTACAGACAGCTCGATTGACGAATGCTCCCACGTTCTCCGGATCGATCTCGATGGCGCGGTCGAAATCCGCAATCGCGCCGTCATAGTCTCCGATCTTTTGCTTTTCTATCCCACTGCTGACGTGGGCAGCGGCTTCGGGGGCGCCTTTGAGCGCGTCTTCTTCCTCGAGAAAAGTGATTTCCTCGTTTCGTTCGACTTCCTCACCGTTATTCGTTACGTCCGCACCGTCCGCTTGTTGCAACAACTGGTAGTTGATTGACAAAGAGTTCGGAGCGACCACCGCCTCGTCTGTTGAACGGGCTTCGCGCAAGCCGAAATTCTGCACCCAGCGCATCGTCCGCATCCGCTCTTCATAGTAGCGGGCGGATTCTTCCTTGCCGATAAGCCCCATGGGGTCACTCATCCGAGCACCGAACGCCAGGGTTCCCTGAGCCTCCTGCAGCAGTTCGTTGGAATCAGTCTCGTATCCACTGATGATCTTGGCACGCACTGCCCCTACTGCCCCATCATCTGGGTCCTGATACCGGAACATCAAGCCAGCCGTGAAACCGATCATCAACGAGCGACGTTCCAAGTCACCCTCTTCCTGTGCCCGCATCGCCTCCTGCAATGCAGCCCCAAATTCGAGCGCGTGAATTTCGCTTTCCCTGGTGCGGGCGTAATGCTCGTCGCCGCTGTCAGGACGTTCCGACGCCTCGCGAAGAATATAACGCATGAAATCCAAATCGCAGTCCTCATAGGCGTCGGAGATGTCGTCGCACATTTCCAGCGCTTTGACACCGAAAACCCCGGCAGCCGCCGCTATTCCGGCAGCCTCGCCACAGTGATATGCGTAATTGAGACCATCCAGTTCGAATTCGTCCTCATCGTCGGCTTCAAATACGACAAAGGCATACTGCAAAGCTGCCGCGACTAGATCAATCATGCTGTCATCTCCATTCGGTGCCTAACCGCGCTCAATCTCTTTGAGGCTGGTTCCGTGACGTAACGGTATAATCCCCAGCCGCTTGTCGGCCGGGGATAAGCCAGCCCCTGCGGGAAATGGGAGGAAGGGGAATATCGGGATTGGGTCCAACCATGAAACATCGGCGCGTGGCACTAAATCCCCTTCAGCGCGTTATCAATCACCTCAAGATCTCCCAGACCGAGCAAAGACGGTTCCTCGTCAATCCGATCCTCAAGCCACTGCTGACTAATCGCCGGGTGTTGCCACATATTCACGGACGTTGCATTGGTCAAGTTTGGCGGAGTCATTTGTTCATTTCCTTTGTGGTGATTCCGCCAGCAGCACGAACGTAGCCGCGTCGGCGCTGTCGTGTTGGTATCTTACATCGTACCCAAAGCTGCCGCCTCCATCGCCCCACCTCACGTCCCGAAGCCTCCGATTGTTCCCCACGATCCTCCCAGATAACCCGTCGTTGTAACGTTAGAAGCTGGTCAGCCTCGTCGGCAAGACCCGCCGGAAAGCATCGGTGGACCAGCTTTGCGTACGTTGCGCGAGCGTCCGCTTCCTATTGGTTCGCGCAATAGGGTCATTATGCAAATCGCTCCGTGCGGGACAGCCATCGCCAAGGAGCCGGGGACCGCACGAGACACCATGTGCAGGTCGCCTGCGCCGAGGAGCCGCCCACTGGATGCGCCCGGACCGATGTGGGTTCCGATGGCGAAACCAATCTGCACGGTGTAGGGGTTTTCAGGGGCGGACAGGTCGGACAGCCGATGCCGCATCTCTTCGCCGGTGCGGCCCCTCGTGCGCCGGTCAGCCCACGCTCAGCCATTCGAAGACAAGCGGCAATTCATCCCAGTATTCTGCCAACGGCGGGAGATCGGGAAGCTGATTTCCCAGCATACGAACCCAGTCAATCTCCATCTCTGCTCGCAAATCCTGTCCTTCCAAGTCGGCCAGGGTAAATACTGGCAAGCCTTTGCTGCGACATTTCTCCACGTACAGTTCCGCAGCCCGATCAGCGTGAATGACCTCCTCACGTCTTCTGAACAGGTTAATGACGTCGTAGAGGTCCCGCGGCAGGCACCGGTCCCCCAGCGCCCTGACCTTCTCGGCGAAAATCTCCTCCAGGCCGTAGCAACGCACCGACACCGGTTCCGGCGGATCATCAGAGTACTCATGGGAAACCGGTCGCAACATCGTTGGCAGCAGCACCCGTTCAGCATCGGTGGTGGTAACGTCGAGTTTGATCCGGACCGGAGGCGCATTGCGCGGCCCTCGATAGTAGATTCGGCCCTCGGCGGATGTGCCATTATCGCGCATCCCAAACCGCGGCTCCCGGCTCTGAAAATCTATGCCCGATTCATCGCTGACCCTTTGCAACATTCGCGTCAGCGCCGGCAGTACCTCCGCGGCGTTGACCGTGCCATCAGGAAGAGAGGTGAAATCCAGGTCCTCCGAGAATCGATAATCTCCCAGGTAGCACTTCTTCAGGCACGTCCCGCCTTTGAAGGCCCACCAGTCGGCCAGATCTGGGTCCGATCCGATCCCCCACAACGTCCACCCGATGGCGTAGTCTTTCTCAACCACCTCCGGGCGCATGCTCCACCGTTAGACCCTCTCGTTGAGTTCCGTTTGACTGATCAACTGGCCGCTTCCCTAATTGACGTTGCCATTCACCCGAAGGTTCCAGCGCCTTGTCGCAGGCCCTTGCCGCGGCAGGTCGGGATCCAGCAGGCTTATTCCCGAGGTCAGGCCATCACGGCACTTGCCCAGCGTGGTGGGCGCCGGAACGTCCAACTCCTCCAGCAGAAACCCCAGACGCTTGTAGGCCGCTCCGTTGCCGAATCGGGTCAGGTAATCGTCAAGACGACCCTCGTCCCGGTGCTCGCTGCGGAAGTACTCGACGACGACCTCAGCGACGTGGCGTATTCCCCCACCCAGGGAGGGTTTGTCCAAGAGATCCACCACTGTCCGCGCGGGGTCCGACACATCCACTCTGACCCTGTCCCGCCACACCGGCCGCGTGCCGAAGATACGCTCCGGTGAGACGCGGCGAATGCAGAATGGAAAGCCCTGCACTTCGGTCTCCGTACTGCGCACCCGCCGCGTGGTGAAAACCACGGTCCCGCGGAATATCTGGTCGGTCAGGTCCCAGTGCTCACACGCCGTCCATCCGCCCAGGTAACAGTCGGGGCCGAACAGCTTGGTGGCCACCACCCAGGGATCTTCCCGCCACTCGCCGGGTGTTTCGGCTTCCAGGGATACCGTGGCATAGAGCCCATGACGAACTCGCACCAGCCAGCCCCGATCTGCCAGGTAGGCCAGAAACCGCCGAGCCTGAGGCATGCTGAAGTCCAGTGCGCCCGCGGCCTCACGCACCGTGAACGGGGCGGGAAACTCCCGGTGCAGCCTGGTCAACAGGCGGCGGTTCCTACCGGAAATCCCCGCAGGCAATGTTGGTGAGTTAAGCATAGACCATGTAATGCTGCATGATGGAATGTTGAGCACTTATAATATCACACCCCATGATCACCATGCCGGCACCGTGATCTTCGCGATGGATCCCCGCCGACCACGCCGAAGATTGAAACTGCCCGCCCCCGGGAGGCCATCTCGTGACCGCCCCAGCACATCACCTTGTGATTAACGACAGTGAAGCGATGCAATTCGGCAAATGTAATCGACGCTGGACAACTGGCTGCTCACCTGATAGAAGCCAGCGGTTTCATTGCATCCCCTTCGAGCGGCGCTGTCCGTACGTGGCTGGTGTCATCCCGATGAGCCTGGCCCGACGGCAGGCCGCGAATATGGTCGACCTGAGAAGGGAAAATGCCGAGGACAGCGATGGTGTCAATCGCGGTTTGACTTGTCGTGGCGTCGGGCTCCTTCAGCGCTCCATCTGATCACGCCTCGTGGGATGCGAGTTTATCCTGGATTGCATTGACCGCCTGGCTAAAATCCAGCCTAAGCGCAACGGCCTGACGCATGTCAGCGTCCATGCGCTCCGGCGCGCGTTGAGCATCGTCGGACTCCGGATCTGCTCTTTCAAGCTGGTCCGTGTGGCGGGATAGGCTGGCAATGATCCGGTCGGCGTCACGGCGTTGCCGCAGCAGATCCTGTTCGAACTCGGCCATCAGGCCTTCACGTTCTTCCATTTCTCTGCTTTCCTCGGCGTAACGCTGTTTGGCGTTTTTCTCACGCTTGCCGGCGACCCAATACCCAATGCCGAGTTGTACTGGTACAGACAGCAGGGCGATGGGGCCAAGGGCGAAGCGGCCGGCCGTCATCCCAGCCGTCCCAAGCGTGGCGTCCCGCCCGATCCAGGCAGCGGTGGCAGACCCGGCCGCAGCACCGGAGAGTGCGCTTATGGCGGTTCCAGTCGCCGCAGTGCCAAAAGCCCCGACCAGCGCCCAGGCCCGCCATCGGAGCGCCCAAAGACACCCCGAAGGCGGGTAGGGAGCCAACGAGGGCTCGCTTTGGGTCAGGATCATGTCCGTCTGCACCGAGAGACGACACCGGCCTGTACCACCCGGCGGCAAGACTGCCGTCGTCGTCGATGCCCACGGCGCCACTTTGGATCAGCGCATCCCAGGCTGACTGATAGGTTGCCTCCAAGGCTTGGATTTGCTCGCCCGTCTGGCGGTAGCTTGCGTTGAATGCCCCCACCGCACGCTCGTGTGCGGCTGCCCGTTGCTTGTGCTCGTCGTCGGCCTGCTTGTGCTCGGTGTTGGCGGTGAGACCCATCGTGAGAGCAGCCGCTAGATTTCGTCCAAACCCCATTCGCTTTACTCCTGCTTACTGGGCCTCTGTCACCACATTGCCTTCGCTTGGGAACCAACTCTACTCTCAACCGCTCATCCCAAGAGTCGAAGGGCCACTTGAGCCAAGCCGATCAGGGCACCAAGACCAGCGCCGAAATAGTTGATCCACCTGAGGTGATGGCCAGCCACATCTAGGATCATCCTCTCCACCTCAACAACGTCGAGCGTTTTCACCTGCGTCATCACCAGTCGCTCCACATTCAGCATGGCGCTGATCGCGGGCAACTCCGCGCTCAGGAACGCTATGAGGCGTTCCATCAGATAACCGTCAATCCTGGCCTCCGTCGCCTCCGACAGAACCAGGAAATCGCTCGCCTTCTTGGCCCCGTCTGTCCGCATCCATTGCCGGATCAACCCGGCCATCCGGTCGGGTGTGGCGGTCGATTCTGCCGAGGCGATTATTGCATCGACTATACTGGGCATCCGGTTGATGATGACCCGGTCCATCCCGCTTGCGCCGATCGCAGTCCTGGCCACAGCTCCCCGATTGGCAACCGTGTCCCGCACCATATCGGTCCCGACTTCGACCATCGCGGCGCGCACCGCTGGTTGGCGCAGCATCCGGCGCAGTCCTTCCATCATCGTCGGCATCAGATCCGCCAACAACTCCTGAACGTCGGCCCCCGACGTATCGAGCCGGCTGTCCATCAAGCTCCGGCGTTGAGCACGTATCCAAGCCTCCAGGCTGACACTGAGTTCAGGGTTGTTCAACCGGGCACGCACCGCTTCCGGCGAAATCAACTCACCCGCCACCGCCCGTGCGATGCTCTCCGCCAGTTCGTTGCGGTTCTTGGGAATGATGCCCGGCGTGAAGGGTACATGGAAGCCCAGCATTCGCTTCACCGCCCGGGGACGAAACAGCATTTGGATCGCTATCCGGTTGGTCACGTAGCCGATGACGGCCCCCAGTATCGGCGGAGCCAGCCAAGGCAGTAAGTTGATGAGTACATCCATGTGCCAGAGCTGGCCGATCACCGCATCATCGCAGGATCCGGTGGGGCAATCAGCCATACCTACTCCATGACGGCATCCAGTTCCAGCCATTTGCGGGCCTCACGACCCACATAGGTGGTGAGCCCCGCGTTCACCCCACTGCTGATGACCGCTCCCACACCGAACGGAATCGCTTTCTCCACAGCCTTGCGTGTAAATACGATGCCAACACGTTTGAACGCCTGTTTGGTCGCCAGTAGCGCGCTCCCCCTCAGCTGCTGGCGCAATACCCTCACACCCGCTTGGGATGCCAGCCGAGTCGCCGCACCCCCAACCTTTCTGGCGCCTTGTTTCTCAAGCGTCCCATAGGACGCCAGGGTTACGGCCAGGGAGAAAGCTTCCTCAGGCTCCATGTCCGGTTTGAAGACATAGACCAGGGCGTGGCACATGTCGACGTTGACCTTCATCTGCAATATCACGTCGGCAGTCACGCCCGCGCTGATGGCAGCTACGGTTCCCACTCCCGGTACTGCGCCGATCAACCCCGTGCCACCGCCGGCCACGCCGGAACGCAGGGTGTGCCCCCGTACAATCGTCTTGGCCACTCTACTTTGCAGGTCCAGATCGCTGGCTCCGGGAGCCTTGGTCCTAGCTTGAGCCAGCCTTCTCCGCGCGAGCTTTTGGGTCTCATCCGAACTACGTGCAATCTTGCGAACTGCCTTCTCCAGCAGATTGCCGTCAAACGACGTTGATGCAATGTCGACCACCGATCAGTCCCTCCCTGACCCGCGACTTGCCTCCCGCAGAATCACACCTGCACGAGGTCGGCGTGGCAAAGCGCATCGTATTACCGCCGCTTTTGTCGATCAACGAATATCCAATCACCACTCTCAGCTTCTGCCGGTTCAAGTCGACTTGCTGATACCCGCTAGACTTCGCTCAACGGCCGGTATGTAAATCCGACTTTCCGGTAGCCTCATATTTGAGGCAATGCGTCCACCTCAACCGGCAAAAATAGTCAGCGCAAGAGGCATTCCTTATTGTCGTCTATCAGCTGTTTCCCCGATTGATGAAGGCTTGCTTTCATCTCTTTCATGTTGTCTCGGCACGCAACGTAGGCGCTACCGTCAGACCCCACCCAAACGCGCAAAGCATTTGAACTGAGGCAGTCTTCGCGCATCACCGCAAAGCGTATCGGGCTGTCCCGAAGTGGCAGCGACAATGCCTGTTCATGCCCGAGGTTAGTGTAGTAAGCCATGCCGCTGTGGTCTCCTCCTCATGAATTTGGTAACTGTGTCACCGCACCCTGCCCCTGACGGATAAATCCCTGTTGGCTCCGTCTACATGCTTTGCAAGACCGATTCCTGGACATCCGTGAGGTCGTTAAGTGGCTTCACGAGCACCGGTGGCGTCGCCGCCGGCGTCCAGCGTGTCCCGCTCGTGCAGCGTCGCCGAATCGCCCGGCCCGATTGCCGCCGCGATGCCGCCCTGGGCATAGCGGCTGTTGCAGTCGTCGATGCGTCCCTTGGTCACCACCAGCACGCTGCCGTGCTCTGCCGCCAGCAGCGCGGTGTTCAGCCCGGCGATCCCGCTGCCGATGATGATGTAATCGTATCGCGTTGTGTCCATATCAGCAGTTGTCATCGCTCACCGCGTGCAATCGTAACCCAGTGCCAGGGCCGCGCTGCGGTCCTGCTCGGCCTTGTCTTCGTCGCCTGATGCCCTCAGGGCATGGCTGCGATTGCAGTATGCCTGCGCGTATTCCGAATTGAGCCGGATTGCCGCGTCGTAGTCAGTTATCGCCCGGTCATACTCACCTGATTTACGATGGGCGACGCCTCGGTTGTTGTATGCAGAGGCGTGGTCTGGATCAAGACGTATCGCAGTGTCATAGTCCTCCATTGCCCGGTCCGATTCTCCAATTTCGCGGTAGGCGTTGCCCCGGTTGTTGTAGGCGCTGGCGTCCTGCGGATCGAGCCGGATGGCCGCGTCGTAGTCATCGATAGCTCGCTCGTGCCTCCCAAGTCTTATGTGGGCGTTGCCCCGGTTGTAATACGCTTCGGCATATTCCGGGTTGAGCCGGATGGCCGTGTCGTAGTCCTTTATGGCCCTCTCGTGCTCGCCCTGCCGTCCGCGCACAAGTCCACGGTTATAATACGCAGCTGCAAATTCTGGATTGAGAAGGATGGCTTGATTGTAATCCCTCATTGCCAGTTCATCGTTGCCCATGCGGAGATGCACGTTGCCGCGGTTGTAGTGCGCCCGGGCATATTGGGAGTTGAGCCGAATGGCTGTGTTGTAGTCCGCGATAGCCTGGTCATATTGGCCTTCATCGTCGTGTACGGTGCCCCGATTGTTGTAGGCTAAGTCCAGTTCCGGATCGAGTCGTATCGCCGTGTTGAGGTCCTGCATGGCCTGGTCGTGCTCTCCAATTTCGCCGTAGGCGTTGCCCCGATTGTTGTAGGCAACGGCGACCTCTGGGTCGAGCTGGATAGCCACATCCAAGTCCTCTATGGCCAGGGCAAACGCACCCATGTCGTGGTAAACGTTGCCCCGGTTGATGTAGAATTGGGCGACTCCCGGGTCGAGCCGGATGGCCTCGTCCTGGTCTTCTATGGCGCGGTCGTACTGCCCCATGTCGTAGTAGGCGATGCCCCGGCCGTTGTAGGCTAAGGCGACACTCGGGTCGAGCCGTATGGCCATATCGTAGCTCTTGACAGCCCGGTCATACTCCCCCTTCCGGTGGTAAGCGGTGCCGCGGTAATAAAACGCTGCTGGATATTCAGGATCGAGCCCGATGGCCATGTCGAAGCTCTGGATGGCCCGGTCATACTCCCCCTTGCTGTGGAAAGCGATGCCTCGATTGTAGTACGCGTCGAATCGTTCCTGGTCCAGTTGAATCGCGGCGTCATAGGCCGCGATTGCTTGCTCAAAATCCCCGGCCTTGACGTGACCATCGCCCTCGTTGATGAAGCGGTCCACTTCGTCCGCCGCGCAGCCGATCCCCAGCATCAGGACCGCAACCGTCAGCGCCAGTAGCCCGCGATGGAGCCACCGTCGGCTGTCTCGAATGTCACAAATGCCAATCATCACGAGCCTAAACCGAAACCAAGGTGGGATTTACATTTACTGGGTGGAGAGGATCGGCTTGGGCGGTGTCGGTCAGTTTTACCGCGCAAGCCTGAAGCCCATCAACAAAGGCGCATTGCCTCACATCAAATATTACCGACATGTGCTTGCAGCAAGCATCGATGGTGCATCAGCCACAAAATGCGAGATGGCTGATCACCCGCGTCGGAAAGACTTGCTGCGACGCATCGGAGTTCCGGGTTGTCCCGTACACCGTGCCGCCGTGCCGGTGTCTCGCTATTTTATCGATACCCGCCGTGGTTCGCGCAATAGGGTCATTACGTAAATCGCCCCCTGCAGGGATCCCGTCCGCCAGGCTCACGCCGGATTTCGTCGGCCTGTGTTGGACCATCTCGATTACGGATACTCCACACCGTCCACCCACGGGTCGTCGCTCCAGGCAGACATTCCCCGCCCAGCGCGACGCATTCCGTCGTCACCATGCCATTCCTGTCATTCGGCCCCCGGCGATGCTTTTGATCCCGGATGCGGACCAACCCGAGCGCTTTTCACCCGCGTTCTTCCCGCAGATTTCGCCCCGTACCTATTCACAATAGCGAGCGTAGTCGGCCCTGATCTTCGCCATCGTGACCCCGCCCCGCTCCAGTCGGCCACGCAACCGTTCCTCCACCGCCTCGGCGCTCAACGCAACAGTCCCGCTGGCGCTGGACACGTTCAGCCGGTGCAGGGTGGTGTTGGCGTCCACCATCCATTGGGAGTACCTGCGCACCATCCTGTCGTCGTCGTCCACCCCTCAGGCCAGCAGGGTCCAAAGGACGATAATTAGCAGCAGCGCGTTCCACAACCGATGCACAGTCGCTTCTCCCGAGAGGCCAACGGCGGGATCCATCAAGGGTGCTCCGAGCCCTCGGCAGGCTGGTCCGGAACCCTCTCGCCGAACATCCAGGACGCCGCCACCGCCGGGAAGTCGGGATCGACGAAGTAGCTCTGCAGCGGGCTGTTGCCCACCACCGGCCGGGAAAGCGTCATCTCCCGTTCCCGCTGAAACCTCCGCAGCGCGTGGCCCATCCGCATCAGCAACGAGCGCAGCTCCGCCGGAGCCAGGTCTGTACGCTGGCAAAGTGCACGTCGGCGGATGCCCGCGGTACCGGCCTGCCACACGCAGAGCGCCATACGCCTGGCCGCAGCGCCCAGGCTCGCCGCGAAGTCGGCGGCCAACTCCTCCGTCCAGCCACTGGACAGTGGCGCTGGGGAGATTTCCGCCGCCGACCGCTCCAACACGGGGTTGGTCTCCGACCGATCCTGCCCCATGGCGGGGAGCTGTTCCCCACCAGGAACACGGACGGTTGCGCCGCCCAGGTGGCCCATGACCCGAACCACCTCGTCAGCATCACCCGCCACTTCCACTCGTATCCACACCATACTGTTCGCTCCGTTGCCCCGGACGGGCGGCATCGCGTCAACCAACGTTAATTTTGCGCCGTCGACTATAACCCGCACCGCCCGTGCTTGCCCACCGCCATGGGTCTCAACGAGGCGAATTCGTCACTCCGGCGAGTCGCCCGACTGGTTGCATTGTCGAACTTCCCTGCCGGGCGCGGTTGGCCTGATCGGGGACAACCGTTTGTTGCCCACGGATTCAGCCTTGACGTGCGCCATCGTCCGACGGGCAGCAATTTGCGATATGTCATATCATGGCCCCAGTCTCGCCCGGGAGACGAGCATGGGCAGTCGTCAATATTGCGGCCGCGGCGTCGGTTGGTTTCACACCAGCCACCCTGGGTGCCGGGACGCACGCCGCAGTGGCCTCGCCCGGATGGTTGACCTGGCGGCCCGGGCCGCCGAACGTCCCGAGTTCACCCAGCGGCGCGTGCTGCAGGTCCTGGAGAAGGCTGGCTCAGGAATGTTACGTGCCCGACGATGACCTTCCCTCAGTGCTGGCGGCTGGATGGCATCTCTCTCCCATGAACCGCAGGTGGACTACGTTCCCACCCGGGCTGAAACGGACTGGCTGCGGCTGCTGGGCGACACGGGCATCGATCTGGACCGGGAGGCCGCCCTGCTGCTCTACGCTCGGCACTTCAACGTGGACGACGGCGAGTTGGACCGCCACGGGATGCTCGCCTATTCATCCAGGGAGCGGTCATCGCGGCGTCAGCCGCTGGCCTGATACCTCACTGGATGACCTTTCCCGACGCCGTCGTGGCATCCCTGCCTGGAGGGATCGGAGCAACCGGTATGGCTCTTTGACGACGCGGAGTACCGCCTGGGCCGCCTGCCAGCGGATCGGGCCGCGACCATCACGTGCGTGGCTGCGGCCGGCCGCACATTGCCCCACTACCCACCGCAGCTATTCGTGGGTCGCGAGGCGCCCAGCGACGGCTGGGAGACTGTCACCACCGGCCAGATGGTCTTCGGGCAGCCACTCCTGCAAGGCCTGGCGCAGCAGCAGTCGTTGATCCGGATCATAGGGAAGGTAGCTCTTGCTCATCGTGGTTCACCGGCAGCTTCGTGCTGGAACCATCTTATGCCAATACCTCAACAACCGTGTTTCTCGGACAGCCAGCTAGGCAGCGATGGGTGGCCTACAGCCGGGCCGGCCGGCAAGTGTGCTGTCGCTGCTCGGACACCGCGCATACCGCCTTCTCCTGCATTGACCACCGCCAATACGCCCGGATTTGTACCACACAAGCCGTTGTATGTTCAAATTGTAACGAGCCGGCCGGAACGGGGCGGGTCTGTGTGTTCAATGCTGGCCGGCTTTCTTCCGCCCGAAGTGGGTCGCGTGATGGCCGTAGTGGTGCCTGCGTGTCACAGCGTTTGCGATTGGTCAGGTCGTGCTTGGCCGCGCTGGTCAGAAGTCGTCGGTGGTGGCGGCCTCGTCGTCATGGTCAGCGTCGACGCGTGCTGGGCAGTCACCGGCCGTGATGTCGCAGAAACGGCACTCCCGCCCCAACGGTACCCGCCTCGCTGGTTCGTTGCGAGAGAGCCATCGGATGAGCGCGCCGAGGTTCTCGATGAACGTGTCGTGCACAGCGTCCGCCGTTATGCGGACTGTGTCGTCGCGGTACGTGACCTGCGGCGTAGCTTGGCGTTCCGATATGGTTCGAGCGCCTTGGGGACGGCGTACAGGTAGATCATGACCTGGACGGCGTGGCTCTGACCTTCCTGGCCGGTCTTGGCGTCCACAATGACGGATTCATCGTCGCGGTGGGAGATGATGTCCGGTCTGCCGGCCAGCGTTGCCGTCTTGCCGCGCAGACCAAATCGGTTCTGCGCTTCGACGTCGACTTCAAAGCCGCCGACTTCCCAGTTTCTGATGCGTTCGTTGACGAGGGTGGCGTGGCTCAACAGCCACCTGGTCTTGTCGAAGTCGGTGGCTGGCGGTTCGCACAACAAGCCATGGAGCACCCACGCTCCCGCAACCGTCGGCTAGTCTGCGGGCGAGTTCCGCCTCTCATCTTGCGACAGGGATTATACTGCTCGCGTGGCGGAACCGTGGCCGCCACTGACAGCCTCGTACTGCCGTGGTTTGTGGTTACGACAGGATGACCATCGTGACGATAATTGCCACGCAGCCGAACAGGCCCAGCAGCAGCAGTGCGCTCCTGCGGTCAAGAAAGCCGAGCCGCCACCCCATTGTCCCCTTCGTGGTCACTACGGTGTTCCATCCGCCGCAGTGCAGACAATGGTCAGCAGTGAGCGGACTCTCCATCTGACATTCGTGGCACCACCGTATTTGTTCCATAAGGCGTCATGTCTCCCGCTACGCAGGTACGAGGCGAAGCGTATTGGGGGCCGTCAGATGTGTCAATGCTGGAACCCACCGCAAGGCGATTTCGGGTGGTGTCACCTTGTAAGCACGTGCATTTGGCGTGGGTTGAGACCCTGCCGGCGATGCGCGCGTCGCAGTGCTCGGGCAATGCCCGCGTCAGGGCGTACTGGTAGATCATGAGCTGGTAGCGGTACCAGGGACGTTCCTGGCCGGTCTTGACGTCGGTGACGAGGGCGTTATGCCTGTTGAGTACCAGCCGGTCGCGTGGTGGCCTATGTAGCTGCAGTTGGCACTGGGGTCCGGCTGGATGGTGCGCCTGTTGGATCCGCTGGGATCGTGGCTGTTGATCCAGCGGTCAACGCAGTAACTCGCACGCATGAGTCCGCCTGCAGTCCTGTGCTCCGTAAATCTGACGGGTATGGGTGTACAATTAAACATATAACTGACTTGGATAAAAAACATAACTTACTTGGACAGGAGGCCCGATATGCAAGGGAAGAAACGAGATTTGAGACGATGGTTCGGCATTACGAACGTTTTCCCACTCGCTGCCTTGGCTGCATTCGCGGTGCTTGCAGTCGTGGCCGTGGCGTTGGGCATGCCCAGCGAGGCTCATGCTGACCACGGCGGTGTTTATGCGGTTTGTCCCGACCCCATCGAGGAGGGCAACACCGGTTCAATCGGAGTGCGCCGTTCCGGTCACAAGATCAAGTCGGCGTTTTTCTTCACGGATCACCGGTACCACACTGCCGATGGCGACGACTACGTGGAGTACCATGGCTTCAAGGTGCAGTCCAGCGGTGGTGAGAGTACGCTGCGTGCTCCCATCGTGACCAAGGAGGACACGCTGCCGGAGCACGATGAGACATTCGCCATCGGCTTCTGGGACGATGACGTGTGGCACCACTGCGTCGTGACGATTGAAGACGACGACGCGCCGGAGATCGTCCACGTGAGCATCGCTTCGCAACCCTTGGACCGGTACGCCTACCACAACGGCGACGCCATCGACATTGCGGTGGACTTCGACCAGAAGGTCGATGCTGGCGCCGATGCGAATCTCGCCCTGTACCTCGGCGACGAGGACGACAGCACCTGGCGGGGCGCCAGCTACGAGGCTGGTTCAGGTACCAGATCCCTGATCTTCCGCTACCTGGTGCAGCCTGAAGATTTCGACGACGACGGGATCAAGGTGGCCGCCGCGGCCACGGGCGATGACCGCAGCCCTGCTTACGGCTTCGGCGGCGACATCTTTGCCGAGGGAACCGACGTGCCGGTCGAGTATGGTCACGAAGGCGTGACTGGTGGCTGGAAACAGAAGGTTGATGGGCGGCCCTACGTGCAGGAGACGCGGATAATCTCCTCACCTTCGGACGGATGGAGCGCGTACCGCGCCAACGAGGTCCTCGAGGTTTCTATGAGGTTCGACACGGACGTTGTCGTGGATGGCGACGTGTCGGTGGAGCTTCATCTTGGTGTGGTGGACTACAACTGGGATGGCGTGATCAGAGAGGCTGACTACCTTCGCGGTTCTGGCACGGACACGCTGACCTTCGGCTACACGGTGCGTCCTGGCGACATGGACACCGAGGGTGTGGGGATCGTGTTGGGCACCGAAGAGAGCGGCTTCGCGGGTGCCGGCACCATCAAGGCCAAGGGCACGGACGTGGAGCGTAATCCCTACTACCTGGGCACTGGCCACCAGGCGAAGCACAAGGTGGACGCGCGTCCACCGGCCGTGTCTTCGATCAGATTCACGTCTCGGCCGGCCAACGGTGATGCCTATGCTGCCGGTGAGGACATCACGGTGGAGGTGACATTTGACGAGCGGGTGGTGCGCAAGGGATCACTGAGCCTTGAGCTAGACATCGGTGGGGTGGCACGCCAGGCGACGGTTGAAGCGTCGGCGACCCTGACCTCGTCGGTCTTCCGCTACGTGGTGCAGGGCGGCGACACGGACATGGATGGCATCGGTATTTCAGCCAACAGCCTGAGTGCGAGTGGAGGCGGTGTCTACGATAGCGCCGGCAATGCTGCTGACCTCGGGCATCCAGTGGTGGTGGCTGATTCCAGCCAGAGGGTGGCGACGGGCTGAGCCGGAGGATGGTCGGTGGCGGGGTTCACGTTTGAGTGAACGTTGGCGGGGGACGCAATTCGCGATTTGTCGGCCCCCGCCGGGTCTGTTTGCAGGCTTCGAGAGCGGTTTACCCTAAACGCCTGCCGCGGTCGTCCTGGTGGCTCTGTGGCTGAAACTCGGGCCTCGACGGCATAACCACTGTCGTCCACCAGCACCAGCGGGTGCTGTAGTAGACAGGGACGCAGTAGCATGACCATCTGCCGCGCCCAGTCGGTGACCTTCTTGTCTGGACTTTGCGCATTTCAAGCAGCGTAGGCGAGGGAATCTACAAGTCGGTGGTACAGAGCCACCGGTAGTTCCTACATGTCGGGGTCAGCGACCGACAGTGAGAAACCTTCCGACGCCACGCACAGCGCGGCCACGCACCAGCGGACCCAGACCGAGACCAAGGCGGCATAGTGCGCTTCACAGGGTCCGGCCCAGTATCCGGGCCAGAACCGGTCCCGCAGCAACCTGAACGGTAGGTTCACCAACGCGGGCACCTCCGCCCGACCAGATACCCACTGTGCACGGTTGCACCGCATTCGTTCCCACCGTTGCTGTTTCACCAATGTACCGTTTCAAGGCAGCCTGGCCAAAGGCCAAAACCGATAACTCATCTGCACATCACAGCTGCGATTGCGAACGTTCCTATAGAAAGTGCAAACGGCCTTACCCCGCTGCCGAGTGCGGCGCTATCAATCTCGCCGACATTATCAGCATGTTGGCTGGGTCATGCCGAGACTCACCTACATCAACCGAACTCGGCGCGGGACCCTGCGCCGGATCGCGCAACTGAACCAGCGGACGTTGGACTCGGATTGCATGGGAGAAAACGCACCATAGACCGCGCCCCGCTTCTTCAGACTACCCCAACCTGGAGGCAGTCCCTGTTGGGCCGGCACCGTACCCCGACGTCGACTGCCGGTTGGGCAGAACTTACCAGTGCCACCAGGCGATGGTCCTCCAGCAGACGATAGGAAAGCAGACAAATGAATATGGCGATGTTGATCATCCTGCTGGCGACGGTGTCCATGGGAGTTGTTTGCCACCGTCCGCGGTTCGCTCCCGGAGTCTGGGTCTGCCAACGCCTGCGGGGTCAGCAGCCTGCCGGCGCGATTCAGTATTGCCGATCAAGCCTATCGACCTGGCGGTACTCCCCGTCCGCACCGACCACGGTCAGGAACACTGAGTCCGATCCCTGGTTGTCGTTGGGGCCAAATTTGAGCTGAAATCCGTCGAGGTCGATGACGCCTGTCGTATTCAGGCTGTCCATGAAGCATTCGCGGCTGAGCTCACGACCACAGGCCTCAAGACCGAAGATGGCGAGGCGACCGGCCAGGTATCCTTCCAGGGAAACAAATCCCGGTTCCTCACTGGGATCGTACCGGG
This sequence comes from SAR202 cluster bacterium bin87, assembly GCA_002238825.1. Classification (GTDB taxonomy): domain Bacteria; phylum Chloroflexota; class Dehalococcoidia; order Lucifugimonadales; family UBA3495; genus Bin87. The sequence continues at coordinate 40,186 of MPNC01000003.1, forward strand.
CCAGGGCGGCGTGATAGTCGGCGACCACCGGCAGGCTGGCGTCCTCGGGAAAGGGAACCACCTGGGTGACATAAACACCGCGCCCATGGCCTTCCACCGCCTTCGCCAGGGCGGTTCCGCCCACGAAGGAAACCGTCATGAATACCGGGCGAATGTCGCGGCTCACCAGCTTTATCGTGGAGGCCACCGCGTCTTGCGTGCCGATCAATACGACCGCTTCAGGGTCGAGCTCAACCAGGCTGGATGCCGCCTGCCTGACCGCGCCGGAATTCCGTTGGTAATCCCAGGCTCCCACCGGTTCCAGCCCGCGGAGTTCCAGAGCCCGCCGCACACCCTCCAGACCGTTGGCACCGAAGGAATCGTCCTGGTAGAAGACTGCAACGCGACTTACCCCCAAGTCCTCGGTCAAGCGCGCGATCATCTCCTCCGTTTCCTGGTAATACGAAGCGCGGAGATTGACCACGTTGTGCAGACCAGGGTCGCGCAGGAACTCCGCCCCGGTGAACGGGGCAAGAAACGGTACGCCGGCTTCGTGGGCCAGCGGGCTTGAGACGCGGGTCATGGGCGTCCCGACCGCCCCGATCAGGGCGAAAACCCCGACCTTCTCAATGAGCCTCCTGGTGGTGTGCAAAGCGTAGTCGGTCTCGTAAGAGTCGTCCATGGTCTTGAGTTCCAACCGGCGGCCGTGAACGCCGCCCGCCTGATTCACCTCATAGAACGCAACCTTGATACCCAGACGCATATCCCTGCCCAGATCCTAAGCGGGCCCGCTGAAGACCGCCGATTGACCGAACAGGATATGGTCGTCGGAAACGCCCGAGAGGATTTCCACCTGGTCGGTCGCGCACGCGCACGCCACCCCTGTGGCAGCAACCATCACCGCCGCGCCAACCAGCGATGGGGTGAGATTGGACAGCGGGACTCTGAGCAATTTCATTATCCTTTGGGCCTCGTCACAAGACCTTCACGAAACTACCTTGCGTTCGATGCTCGCCGACGGCCCTCGTACCGTCGAGTTCGTTCTTTCGATTCACGACGTCGTCCGGCATCGGCCGTGAACGTCTACGGGTGGGCGCAATCGGTTCGTCCATGCTGGCGTATTCCCTGTGGTCGCTCCTACGTTCGATGCCCATATTGCGCGTCATGGCCGCGGGTCCGCATCCTCCTGGTCCGATTCACGGCCCTGCCAGGCGATGATGATGAGTGGTACGCTCAGCGCCGCGAAGGCTACGCCACCAATGACGAACGTGATTTGGCCGGCCGAAATGCTCTGGACGAGTTGCGCGATGCTGTAGGCTCCGCAGAACGTGAAGACGCTCAGCATCAGCTTGGCTCCGGCCGGGAGCGCCTTGAATCGTGTCCAGATCCTGCTGAAGGTGGTCCGGCGCAACGGTTTCACGCCCTCGTCTCCACGCTGATGTTGATCCGGCAGTGGCGGTTCGTGATGTGCCCGCGCTCCATCTGACACCGCAGTCATCCCACCAAGGCGGCAACGTGTCGTCTCGGCAGTTTCATGCATTACCTTGCGAGGTTTCCGCCCCAGCTCTTTTGTGCCGGCGTGCCCGACGACAAGCCGCCGGCGTCCGCCCGACTCGGTCTACTGCTCGAGGTTCTGCCCGTCATGATGGCTGCTGTCCTTGCCGAGCCAATAGTCGAGAGCGAGGGCCGCGTCCTCGATCTCGACCGCGTCGCTGGTGTCCAGCGTGAAGTTCTCGACCATCTTGCCGACCAAGCCTCGGGGTGGGAGGGACAGGTCGTAAATTTCCCACCGCGTACCGTTGGTCAGCGCCGCAACGCCGCGGTGGACGCCGCTAACGAGCATCGCCAGTTTCCGGCGGTGGTGTTCCCGCGGCGGCGCGGACGTTGTGATTAGGATGACGATGGCGACCTGGCCATCGGGTTCCAGCATCACGTAATCGAGCTGCCCCCGCCTGTGCAGGGACGTGTTGTGCTGGCACTCGGACGGATCCCATGTGCGTCAGCCCAGCGTCCACAGAATCGGGTCGATTACGGCGCACCGCAGCCGCGTCTTGTCCGAGGAAAGCCAGCCGGCATGCCTTTCGCGGGTTGCCATGGCCTCACGGACGGCGTCTGCGACTGCTGCTGCGCTCATACCCTGTTGCTCCGTTGTTGTGATGCAGGCGATTGGACGGATCGGGCCACGTGCCTCGTGATTTTCGGCGGCGGAGCAGTTCTGTTTCTCGTTGCGGCGCTGCTGAAAGCGAGACCCAGCCACCCGCGCCCGCGCCAGGGATAACTACGGAGTGCAGTCACTGTCCGTTCATGCTGTTATCTCCATACTGTTCCTAACCACGCTTTGGGCTCCATGAATGCCCTCGATATGGCAAGGCCTTGCGCGTCAGCTCACTGTCGCCTATCAGGCATACGAGTGGACCGTCGCTCACGCAACGTGGCCGGGGGGTTTTGCGCCCGCCTCCTCAGGTAGCCCGGGTACTCGTGCTCGGGGACGAAGACCCAGGTGGGCATGGCGTGGAGTTCGAGTACCTCCATCACCTTCTCCGCGGAGTTGCGGGCCGCAGCTTCACTCTTGCCGTTGGTCTCTTCGATCTCGCCTTCGTAGACGATGGTGACTTGGAAGGTCGCTCTCCCTTCGTCGTCGTGGCTGGCTTCTGCCGAGATTGGTGCGAACCGGATCACGGTTCCGATCTCGCGTTCCAGGTGTTCGCGAAACAGGGCTTCCGCTTTTTCTGACAGTTCCTCGCGGGGCTGCATGGCGTCTCCATATCTGTCTGGCTCTTGTCTTCCTTGGACCGGAGCTAAGGCTCTGACCGGAGTCAGGGCGGTGGACGCTCTGCGACCTCGACCGGTTGACATTTCCCTGAACTGCTCCAGGCGTGCGGGAATACGGATATTGCTCCGCTGCGCGTTTTCCGTTGGTTCACGTCTGGCGGCCGGGCTACTTTGAGGACGCGCCGTTTTGGGAAGGAGCCGGCCCACACAGTGCAACTGTGGGCCGCCTCCACAAGGCGCTGGTGGCAGGGCTTCCGAACGGCCGTCTCCAGAAGCCGTAGGGCGTGGGTGTTCACGAGCAAGTTCTCCGCTAGTGCTGGTTTAAACGAGTATTGAGAGTTTTGGGGTGTGGGTCATCGTGCTGCTACGCTGACGCCAAATTGGGTTGCGGGGTGGTTCAGCAGCCGGGTCAGGGAAGCGATACACGATACAGTTGACAACGGAGGAACGAGAACGGCTGAACCGGTTGGTCCGGGGCGGCCAACACGCGGCGCGCATCGTCACCCGAGCCCGCATTCTGCTGAAGATCGATGAAGGGTGGAACACGACGCGGGTGGCGTCGGCCTTGGATGTAGCCGAAGGCATGGTGTATCGGGTCAAAAGGCGGTCCGCCGATGAGGGTTTAGACGGCGTGTTGCGGGACTGGGTCCAAGACAACCGTTTCCGCAAGTTCGACGAAATGCGTGGTACTCGACAACCTGAACACTCACCGAATGGCCTCCCTGTACGAGACCTTTCCCGCCGCCGAGGCTCGGCGCATCGCGAAACGCTTGGAGTTTCACCACGCTGATGGTTCATTCTCCAATCCGATCGCTCCGTAACGCAGTCATGCAAGAACTCGTCGAAGTGGTCCTGAGTTCGACGAAAGAGCGCACTCCCGATTCCCAAACTGCAGCGGCCATGACGGGCTCGATCTACCCCATCGTCCCCCGCCGTCAGTAGCTCTGAGCCACCATCAAGGTGGCCGCGTCGGAGCAGTTGTTGGCCACGGTCGATTCATCTGCAACCGCATCCGCGCATGCCCCGTAGTAACGGGTCCCGGAAGATTCAGGAGCGGTGAACCGGTAGGCATACCCCTTACGGATTTCCAGGGGCAGGAACGTCACCTCGTACGACACCAGTTCCGTGTCGGACGACGAGATCACCTCGTCAACGGAGCGATAAAATCTCAAGGTGCTTGTGGGCGCCGGCTCATTGCCTTCGTAATCCACCAGCACGATCGCTTCCACGTTCCCGCCAGGCAATGATAAGCTGGGTTTCACTCGCAGAATCATCACCGAAAGATCACGGGTTTGCCCGACTGGATCACCCCTCGTGTGCTTCGACAGAGGCGGTTGCTCGACTCCAAGGTCATTGTGTCCCACACCCAGGACGGACGCTGGAAGATGCGAAGCGTGGGCGGATGTGCCGGCCTGCGAGAGCATGAACAGAACCGCGGCGCATACTGTCAGCACAGCGACAATGATGGCCGCTTGACGGGTGGTTTCGCTGGACATAGGTCACCTCAAACGACTGCGTTGTGGCCTGACCAGTCGCACAAGTGGAGAATCATCGTCTGGTGGCACTGGTACGTTCTGCCCAACCGGCATTCGACGTCGGGACACGGTGCCGTCCCAACAGGGACTGTGCCCAAGTTTGGGGAACCTCAAGAAGCAAAGCGTGGTCGCTGGTGCGCTTTTCTCGTATGTAATCCGAGGCCTCCTTCCGCCGGTTCAGTTACGCGATCTGGCGCAGTGTCTCGCGCCCGGTTCGGTCAACGCAGGTGAGTCTCGGCGTGACCCAGCCAACATGCTGACAATGTCTGTGAAATTATTAGCATCGCGCCCGGCGTTGATGTAAGGCCGTTTTCACTGTCTATAGGAACGTTCGCAATCGCAGTTATGATGTTCAGATGAGTTCTCAGTTTCGGCCTTTTGCCCGACCGCCTTGAGACGGTACATTGACGGAACGACGATATTGGGGACGAATGAGGTGTAACCGTGCGCAGTGGCTATCTGGTAGGGCCGAGGCGACTGCCTTGCTGATCCGGCCGTTCAGGTTGCTTCGGGACCGGTTCTGGCGCGGCGACTGGGCCGGGCCCTATGAGGTGCGCTTTGCCGCCGTGGTCTCGGTCTGGGTCCGCTGGTGCGTGGCCGCGCTGTGCGTGGCGCTCATTGTCCAGCGTCCCTTTGACTACCCGGCGTCCCAGTACACCTCCTACTGGGTGTTTGTTGGCTTGCTGATCGTGTTCAACGGGTTGGTTCACCACCGGCTGTGGTCGGGCCGGACGTTGCCCGGGCGCTGGATGCTGGCGCTGAGCGCAACGGACGTTGCGCTGGTCACGGGTCTGGTGTGGATCTCAGGCGGGTTCTCGACCCTGTTCACTCACCTGTTGTACTACCCGGCGTTGGCGGCCTTTGCCGTGCTGTTCACGTCGCTGAAACTCAACCTGGTGTGGGTCACCCTGGTTGCCCTGACGTACACTCTGGTGTGCCTGGCGGCAGGAGGGGGACTCGATTGGGATGCCAGAGAGGACGTGACACTGGTGGTGCGGGTGGCGGTGATGTACACGGTGGTGCTGGCCGTCAACCTGGTGGCCAGGTTCGAGCGGTTCGGCCGGATGAGGGCGACGGAGCGGGAGAGAGCACTGCAGCAGGAACGGATCGATCTCTCCCAATCGATCCACGACACGGCGGCGCAGTCTGTCTACATGATCGGCTTGGGGGTGGAGAGCGCCCGGGCGCTGGCAGTCAACTCCAATGCGGAGCTTTCCGAGACGCTCGCGGCGACTTCCCAGTTGTCTCGTTCCGTGATGTGGGAACTGAGACGTTCCATTGACGCCGGACGGCTCTTCGAGGGCCGGGACCTGGGGTCCGTGTTACGTGAACACACGGAGACGTTCCAGAGGATCACGTCGGTGCCCACCAGGATGACGCAATCAGGGGTCGAGCCCGATCTGAGCGTGGACACCCGTTCTCGGCTCTTTTCGATTGCCCACAACGCGCTCACCAACGCGTTCCGCCACTCTGATGCAGGACGTGTGGACGTAGTGCTCGATTTCAAGGTGGACGGCATCCGCCTGACGGTGGAGGACGACGGGGTCGGGCTTCCCAATGACTACGCACAACGCGGGCGGGGGTTTGCCGGCATGAAGACGGAGGCGGAGCGGATGGGCGGCCAGTTGTTGGCGACCTCGGGCAGGCCTGGGGAGGGAACCTCGGTGACCTGTGTGATTCCTATTGAAAGAACCGGATGACCGTGCTGGACCGGCCGGAATTGAATGAGGAGTGCGACATGTCTGAAGACTCACGGACCCGGGTGCTGCTGGTGGACGACCATCCCCTAGTGAGAGGCAGCCTGCAGCGGGTGCTGGAGAACTCGGGAGAATTCGAGGTGGTTGGGCAGGCTGCCGACGGTGATGCGGCGGTCTTGATGGCTCGGGATCTTAGACCGGATGCCGTCATCATGGACGTCATAATGCCCGGAAAGGGTGGAGTCGAGGCCTGTCGTGAGATCGTAGAGTTCCTGCCCGATGCCCGGGTGCTGATGCTGTCGGCCTCAACGGATGACGACACGGTCATCACGGCGGTGGCCGCCGGCGCGGCCGGGTACGTCGTCAAGGACGCCAGTCTGGAGGATCTTCTGGAAGCGGTGAGGGACGTTGCGATGGGCCGGGTCCGGATACCCCTTCCAGTTCTCAGGCGGGCCGCTGCCGTGGCGGACAGGCAGCCGAAGCCCGTCCACGAAGGGAACCAGCACTTGCTCACCGAGCGGGAACGGGAGGTGCTCACGATGTTCGCCAGCGGCAGTTCCTATGCGGACATTGCGGAGGCGCAGGGCAACAGCCCTTCCACCGTCCGCAACACCGTCTACCGCATCCAGGACAAACTGGGAGCCGGCACCCGGCAGGGTTTGGTGGCCTGGGCAGTCCGCAATGGGCTGCTGGACGGGTAGTAGTGTTCAGAAAATCGCGCAACCGACCGCTCCGTCGTCGGGGAACGCAACGTCAATGTCGTCCGCATCGCCTATTCGGTTGATCGCTCTTCCAATCATCTCAAAGGCGTCATCGACGGTCTGCTCAGTGTTGTCCATCACGAATGCCTCGAGGAGTTCGAATTGCCAGTAACTCCGTTGCGCTAGTCACAACTGCTGTCCCTCATATGTGGTTAGTCGCTACCGCCCCGAGCGATCGGGGAAGACAGGTGATGGTGCGCACGGCGTACTCTGCATTTAACGGCAACCGCGTGCTGCCTGGACCCGAGCGCGAAACGCAAAAACCACTGGCGACGACCGAGAAGCCTTTTGGTTAGATGCAAGACCTCGACACATCCGGCGTAGTGGCAGGCGGCCAAGCAGTTGAAGTGGCGCCGTTGTCGGCGGGTTGACAGTCGCAGTCGTTGGGCTCCGATATTTTTGCGGCTTCCCATTGTGTCGCGGGGTGGGCCGTGGCCGTGCCACGTCAAAAATGCCTGGTCTTCGCCGCCTCGCGGGAGGCGTCGTGGAACGCTTCACCGACGTTGTCGATGGCGTTCATGGTCTGAAGCCCGCCTGCGGATGTGTGCGGTGTAGGATCCACATTCTGATTGTAATTCAAATGCAAAGGAATCGTCCTATCATGACTGCTGGTAACGGAACGTTAAACGTGCCAGGGTGAGTTTGCTGGGTTCAGTGTTACCGTCAACGACCTTGGCATTCCAAGCAAAATCTGGATTCGTCGGTTTCTCATATGGTGTATCCAGCATGGAGTTTGTCGAGCAAACAGCCACACACGCGCAACTGGATATCACGATGATACGGGTGACCGCCGATGAAAAACGGCCCGACCGACAGCGCAGGGTCGAATCGGTCAAGTATCGCAAACATCATGGGAGCATCGCGAACGAGGTCAACTTAGTGCCCTTTTTGTAAGGCCGCCATTTGGGCGAAGATGAACGGGCAGTTTCCACAAAACCGGCATTCTCACTGGGGGAATACACTTTTTCATCAATGCCGCAAACCCAAGGGTAATGCGAGAGTGAGGAAACAAATATGCCCGAATATGGATCGACCGACCCGATCAGAATTACCGTGTCACGTGCCAAGTCATCGCGAGCCGATGAAGAAATGGGGCGTACGTTGTCGCTCCGACTATTCGGCGCAGTGATGCGGACGGCACCCAAACAACCTGACCAACCAAGGATGCCTGTTTCGTGTCAGCCTACGACCGGAGGTGGCCTCACCGTCACCGGACTGCCCGAATTAGGAGGAGCGGCGTACGATGTCGTCATGGTCCAGGGATGTGCTGCCGGCGTGGCCCCAGAACTGGGTCTCGCGGTGGCGCGACTGCCATCGGACACCCTGACATCGCTGCGGGAATTGGCCGAACTCGCCGTCGACACCGGACTGATCTGCGCTGTTAACGTCCCCAACGCTTTCTTCCGAAACACCTCCGGCGCGGGTTTGAATGACTATCACCGGAAGTTGGTGGATATTGTTGAAACGAACTCAATCACCAAGGGCAAATTCGTTTACCATTTGCCTTTAAGTGAATTTGCCAGGTTTGAGCTCTGCAGCGGAAACGTCATAACCGTCACCGTGACCCGTCGCGCGGCTTACGGAAACGCGATCCTCGACCTCCTAAACCGAAGAGTGATCGTTGACCTGATCAAGCGAACCGCCGGTCGCTCGCCGTCGACCTACACGATCGATAGCGTGATGCTTTCGGACATGGGGCCGATGGGGACACCCAGTCGAGCCTTGCTGTAAAGGGCGGCAAGGGCGTCCCGACTAACCGGGGTTCGCGCGCGGCGGTGGCTGTCTAGGTTGTGGAACGCTTGATCTCCGGTAATCTCGATCGTGGATGGGCTCAACCCGGTAGCCCAGTTGGGCCACCGCCTTCTTGCCGCGTGCAAAGCGTGCTGCCGAAACTGGCTCTCGTAGTACTATAGGCCAGATTCCACCTACGCTTGGGCGTACCAACTCGAGGAATGGAAGGCCCGTGCCAGCTTGGGGCGGTGGAGGTATTGCCTGGGACGCTCCCGGATGCGCCTTGTTTCGGTGAAGCAACGGCCCCAGGACACTGTCGAGGCGGCGCCTCGCGTCGGCTGCCAAGCGCAATGCTGCCGCAGCCTGGTTGGTGCATGATTTGGTCTTTGAGCTGATGACCCTGCCACCGGTGCCCCGGTTGTTAGGGCTCAGTCCCAGCCAGTAAGCGAAGTGGCCGGCGCCATCCCACCTGGTCATATCCGTGCCAATCTCACTGATCATTTTCAACGTTGTGCAGCCGTGCACACCGTCGATCCGGGTCAGGTAGACCCCGGTCATCCGGAAGATGTGGCTCCGGATATCGAAGCAGCGCGGGTTTCGCTAATTTCGCTTTTTGCCGTTGGGAGCCGGCGCCGCGCCGTCGCTACGGCCGTCTGGGCGTTCAAGTCTGTCTTCGATTTCACGGTCGCACTCAGAAATCTTTGTGATACGCCCGGAACAGTACCAAGACCCGGTCAATTCAAAAATGGGTTCCGCTCGCCAGTGTCCTTGAAGCGACCCGACGATCGTCGCCTGGTCGGCCTTGATGATGGGGTCGCGCAGTTGTACCACATTCGGTAGGACGGGGCCTATCCAGGGCGGTATGTGCACCCACTCCAACCGCTACCTTCGATGTGGGATCGACTATTGCCGTCCCCCCGGACACGTTTAATCGCTAGACAGGCCGTAGCCGAGGCAGGGGCGGAAGCTACACCAGCGGCCCAGGCAACCCCAAATGCCTGGGCCATCCGCTGTGCACCATTCAAGACGATATATGCCGTGATGTCAAAGGCCCCTCAGCCAAAGTCGGAGTCGGCCCTAACCCGTAATTTGTTCCTCATCGTCCGGATTATGCCTTCTGTTGTCCTGAAATAGAGGTCTGCGCCCTCTGGAGTGGGGACGTGATCTGGCTCGTGAACTGCTTGGTTCCTTAACACCCTGAGACGTTCGATTAATCCGTAGGTGCCTTGATCTATGAGTTCAGTGTGGAGGAGAGCAGGAATCACCCGCATCGGGGAGCGATCTCTCACTGGGGTTCCGTACTCGCGGAGAATCTCCGCTGATTCCCACAAAAATCTCTGCCAAGACTGAACGACAGTGCCCAGAGGACTGTCCTGTATTTCACGGCGCGTCTCCGCGTCTATAGGGACGGGTTCCGCAGTTGCTTGTGTCAACTCTCGAGTGATAAAGTCGGCACTGGCATTTCCATAACTTAATCTCGCCAGTCGAGGCAGCAGTTCCTCTATAGCCTTTTTTATGAAAGGCCGGAACATGAACCCAAGCGCCAACGCTGTTATAGGCCATGCCCACGTCTCGAAAAGGTCGATCATCATAGCCACAATGGTTGATGCGATTTCCACAACGTTCGTCCCCCGATCCGGCAAAAAGATTTGTTCCACCAGTTAGCAGGCACGTCTCCTGCAATAGAATAGCGGTGGTGGGCTCAGTGCAGATATTTGCTCCCCCTGCCTTTCCGCGACGATGTACCTTTCTGCTCCTTCGGTGATTTGGCTGTGGACCTGACCGGAAAATAGCGGGTACGCGGATGGTTCTGTTTGTACACGGCCACGGCGTCCGCGACCGTTCGAAGGTTGACATCACCGGAGGTTGCATCGCCGTCGGGGATGTCCTCCACGGAAACGTTCAGCGTCGTCGTCCCGGAATTATTCCCAGCTTCAAACGTGAAGTCCAGCGGGCCGATCCGCTCGCTCGCCTGGAGGTGAAACTGCGGCATTGGCGACATGAGTTGGCTTTTAAGAGCGTCGTCCATGGTTTGCGATTGTACCTGCAAAGAGGCCTTCATATCGTTCTCCTTTGCGCGGTGGGTCGGTCGTCCATTTGCCGGCCCACAACCTTATCAGATGTGACGTCTCGACATTAATACAACCCTGGCTCTGTTTGGCGCAATCACTACCATAATTGACGCGTTTCCCGCCACTGGTATTCCCTGGGATCATCCCACATATAGGAGGAATACCAATGACCGCAACGCAAGAGCCCCAGTTCACTGTGCCGGAGATCCGATGCGCGATTGAAGTCACCAGGCTCGGTCGAGCCTGCGACGTTCCCGAGCCGCTCCGCAGTCTGGCCGAGGAGCTTACCCAGCGCTGCCAGTACGTCTACCGGATCACGGACGATGATTTGACAACTTACCTCGACGATTGCCCGGACCTGGACGAACGACAGCAGACATTCTTCATGGAACGCGCCCGGAAGTACATCGACAACTCGGACGCATTCAGTGAGTCACTGCAAATCTGCCTCGAGTTGGCCTACACCGACGCCCTGGGTGAAGCCGAGGAAAAGTAAAACCAATTGTCCGCACGCGTCGGGGGCCTGCCCGAGGAAACGGGCAGGCCCCCGACTAGTCTTCCTCGCGTCCCCTCCGCAATCCCCGCCGGTACGCAATGGCAGTCGCCAGGGGTAATGCTCCCAGCACCAGCAGCCGAATGATGACGCTGCATCCCCACAGGAAGTCCCAAGTGCCGCGGAACAAATCGGGCAACCCGGGCGCACTCGCCCCCGGGATGAAGTCCGGGAACACGAACGCATAGGCGGCGTGAACGGGCAAAGTTGCCTGATCTAGACCGCTACTGTTCCCACCCGTCCGGGCCTCGTGGCCGAGGAAAACGAGTAGGCCGAGCAAAAGCAGGAACAGGAGCGTCAGCAGGACTAGCCCAAGCCTGATGAGCGTGCGGCGGTCAGGTCTTGGCCGAGGGCGTCGGTCCGCCCCCAAACTCCAGGTCATGTAGTAATTTCTGGCCATGGGCTGTCGCTCCAACCTCAACCGTTTCTTCGTTTGCTGGAGATTGCCCCAATGACGCCCCACAATGCCCAACCCCAGAAAGCCACGCCCAGGGCGAGGGGCAAGAATGGAACGCCGGCAACCATCACGATGATATAAATGACCGCCATGACGGCCCAGGTGATGAAAAAGGTTTTCTTGCCGGGAAACATATCGGTGATGCAGCCCCCAATATCCCTTGATTGACGCGGCCCAGCGTCAGTACCACTCAAATTCCTGGGTGTCGATGCTCAGGTACCCTCGATGAGAGCCGAATACGCCTAGTTCAATGGGCTCTCCCGTCTCAGGATGAAGCCACCACTTGGGCCATTCGATAGGGTGGGATTCATCCCGGTATATTGCCTGTCCGGCCTCCAAGCGGACGCCGCAGGCATCGTCAAGCGTGGTTCCGAGAACCTCGAGCGTGGGGTACTTCACCACGGGCCATCGCTTCCCGTTCTGGTCCTCGACCGACTTGAGGACTGAGCCGTCGATGCGGCTATGGCATTGTCCGGTCACGGGAATGGCGGCGGTAACGGTGTCGCAGGATAGAGTCAGCACCAGCAACGAGCAAGCGAGCGCGAAGAGGATCAGGTTGCGGCGCACAGTTCACCCCCGGATGCCTGAATAGGGGCAAAGTGCGGGTCGGTGGCAGCCCCTGTTGCTCGGATGGGCGCTTGCGACAGACGCGGGCATCCCGAAGGCGTTAGCCTGCGCAACAGGGACCATGAGGCCCCATCGCTTGGGAACAGGCTGTCGCCTGGGTACGGGATTCAGTCCCGCGTCTGTCGCGCCGCTAACTTACCAGAAGGAACGGTGCTGGGGGAACCAGAAGCGGAATTTGATAAAATGGCTGGGCCGAGTGATGTTAGCATTCGGCCCAATTGCAATCATCAAGAGGATTTACGCACATCGCCCATCGGCTGCGAGGGCAGCCTAAACCAAGGCAGTCGGGCGAGCCCCAAAGTGCGCCCGCATCCATTGCCCGGCAACGACGGCAAAGTGGGCGCGGATGGTGAGATATGCGACGCCGCTAGGGTATTCCTTTGACGCGGTAGTGGAGGACCGGAAAATGCCTAAAATAAGCGAAGCCGCGTTACGTGAAGTACGAACCGCGCTTGAACAATACTTAGCCGAATTGCGAGCATCTCCGCTTACTGCGGGAACGGTTGGGACGCATTCCAGCGGGGCCAATATGTTCGTCAATTGGCTGGCGAACAATTACACGCCGGGCGACGGCCTTCGCAGGCGACGACGCTAACCAGCGAAGTGATCAAATGCTAAATGCTCATCAGATCGCAACAATGAACGACGCGCAGATGGACGAATTTCTCAAAACGCTACTCGTCCGATACCTGCAAAAGAAGCAGGGTATGACCAGCCTTGAACTTCTCAATGACCTTCTGAATTTTGCATTGGATGAGGGGATAATCGAGAATCAAGACAATGACCACAAAAATCTCGTCGCGAACCACGTTTACCCAGCGCTGACGAAAACTTCGACATAACAGGGGTAGGCCGTGTTCAATCCCGAGGTACTCGAGACGGACGACCAGCGGCAAAGCCTCACGGACTACATTGAAAGTGCGACGGGCCGGAGCGTGAAGCTCCGGCCCGTCACGATTCTGATTGGCGGCGTTTGACGGCTATCCCAGCGACGCGTCCAGCATCGCGCGAATTTTACCGTCTGCGTCCGGGTGCCCAAGCATCCCGACCACGACATGATCGTTGCCATAAACCCGATATCCCAAGCCGTGTGTTCTGCCCCGTACCGTGTGTAGGAACTCGTCCGCTTGTGGCAATTCGTGGCTCACCGACGGCAACAGGAACATCTCAGGGCGTCTCACCCGCAAGAACCTAAGGGCAAACGAAAGGGCGTCAATTTCCTGGCCATCCGGTAGGTTGACGCAGAGCACGTCAAACGGCGGGACCAAATCGTGGCTCGCGATGTCGGCTCCCATCAGCGATTGGGTGTCCGTTGTTTGATGGCGATACACGACCGAGAGCTTAGCGTCCGCCCGGTCGAAGTCGCCCAAATCCGCGTACAGCAGTGCCACGCGTAGGACGCCGTCCGATGCAGGGCCAGTAGTAGGGCGCACCAGCGCACGGAGCGTGTCTCTGATGGCATCCCAAACGTTCTCGTCCATATCCTCTGTCTCCTCTCGGCAGGCCGCCTCGCTCACCTGCCATGCCCCCCAATCGTCAAATTGCCCGGGTTGCGCTGTCAATAATACCGGTGGCCTTATACGGAGTGATGCGTTTTGGGCTTGCCCCCATTTACCCGTCCTAACCCATTCACTGATAGTTATCACTCCCCATCAGCCCGTGATATTGCCACCAGAACAGGTCCGAAACACAAACGGCAGATCAACCACCACGCGTAATACGCTCCACCGGTATAGAAGTCCGCTGACGACATCAGCCCATGGCTTAGCCGGTCGCGTAATTTCAATCCGTGATCGTCGGTGAACAGCACCTTCATTTCTTTGACTACATCTGGCGACCCCAATATGTCTCCCAATTCGCTCTGGCTAAGAATGCCGCCCATCATGCGCACATCTTGAACGCGCATTTTGTCCATCGATGAAATTTCAATACCATTGTTGGACAGGAGGCATCGCAGCCCGTTCTCAAACTGTGGCACCAGTTCGGACAATGCCTGCACCATATCGCCCCTGAGGCCGGCCAAGAGACCCCTAGCAAAAAGTTCCTCGTGCCCCGCCGGGACGAGCGGACTGTTACCAACGATCCTATCCACATCGCGGAATGTCGGTGCGTGCTCCAGAGCCAACTGTTCTATTGCCGGTTGAATAATCGCGTGCCCCCTGACATGAAGCTCAAGGCCCACGTTCCGAGCAGTATGCTCCCACAATTCCGCCCCATTATCATTTGGTTCCCCGATATTCATTGGCGTGTTATGAGCGATCGTTCTTCCGTCGCTATCGACGGTTACACCAGATGCCAAACGAATCAATGGGGTCTCTTCTAATCCTTCCGCTGTGGCTCGTTGGGCCTCATCAAAATCGATAGGTCGAACGATAGCGAATAATCGCAACAGGGCTTTTAGGAAATCGCACCCCGAAACGGCGGCTCTCGCGTTCTCTACTTGTTCGGTAACGTCTATTGGATTAGTCTCCAATACCTCCATCGAATCCGCGGCTTGCCGTTGTGCCGTCCTGAGCGAGGCATAAACTTCATCCGCCTTTTCACGCATCCCTGGCGTTTCGCGGTAGGTCGTGTACGCCATCTGAAACCAATGTGAGGCCACCAAGCCCTCGCCCGCTTCCATATACATGGTGCCCTGTACTTCAAAACAATTCGCAATTCGGGCCTTCGCCAGTCGCTCGCCTTCAATATCTTTCAATCGATGATAACAAGCGCCAAGGTTTTCAAGATGCCGGCGTGTTTGCTCGAACCCGGATGAATCCAACGCAATCGTCGCGGCTTTGTCCGACAGGTCCGCCAAAGACTGGATGTCGCTAGAGCCATATTCCAACAAGAGCGACACCAGTTTGACGGTCAAGAACAACGGGTCTCGTCCATCGAGTCGTAACACCGCATCTTCTATCTCGGCGACGATTGTGTCGCGCAGATCACTTTTCCTCAATATCGTTGCCAGTCTTAGGGCACGTTCGAATCTTTCAGCACAAGGCGGCCATTTGTCGGGGTCGAATAAGTTCCTTGCGCTTTCTAAATACGCAGGAATTGCGGTTTCGGCTGCCGTGTGGTTGTGATTCGCTTCCCATGCCACATCCAAAAGTCGCGCCCGCAACTCCGGGTCTTGGATTTGCATACCAATCTCAAAAATCGTGTTCGCCGGTTCACCACGAAGGTCAGCCGGGACCATGGTCCTGTTATTTTCCCATTGAGCCATGGGCCTGAATGGTTCGGCTTTGTCTCCTGGATGGAACATTATGTCGGTGATGCACTCCAGTAGCGACCAAGCCCTGGAATAGACGGATTGGTCATCCCTCTCGCATTCTTGTGCGCGCTCGCGGAATGCCTTGCTGTATGAGTGGCATTCTCGCGACTCGCTGAACACGAGTGCGCCTTCAATCGGCAATTCCAGGAGTGCGTGATGCACTTCGATTATGTCGTTCAGCATGGTTGGCGCTCCGTACGGTGGGCGACTTGATATCGCTAAACACGCTCAAAATTCGATGACATAATATCGAATTTCGTCTTGTGACAGCGAACGCCCCAACGCAAACGGCTGGGGCGTTCGCTGTGACACTCCTATCATTCGATGGGGAGTCCGACTCTGGATGGACGTTTTTGGGAATGAAGCGGGTTTGACAGCGGTCCGGAGTCATCGCTTAGGGTTGGCGGTGTGGGTGTGTTGGTCAACGGGGGTCCTGATAAGCCTATCCGTCCGGGTTCAAATCCCGGCACCTACACCACCAGAGGAGGTGTCACCATGACTTGATGACAAAGAGCGGGGGCCAAGCGTGTCGCTTGCCGGCTAATCGCCCGGCCCCAACAGAACCGGAGGCATGACCAGAGCGGTCTATTGGACCCGGCTTTCACCCGGGCGGGGTGTCGCAGCACCCCCGTGGGTTCGAATCCCACTGCCTCCATCACACCATCATCGTACCACAGCCGGGACCACCGCATAATGGATGGAATCAGTATGGTTCTCACTTACAAAAACGGACAATTGACAGCCGACTGCGCCATTGCTCCCTTGGAAAAAAGGGGAGAGCCGGCGGGTCGGGGGATGACCGATAAAGGAGAACAGTCATCATGGCCAGGGGCAGAGCGTCAATCACACCAAATGGCGAGATTTATTTCGAGGGCGAAGAACGCCCAAATACTCTACCGGATCGTGCGGGCACGCCACCTCCGCGTCGTGGGCAGACCAAGAAAGAACAGCAGGACATCATCGGCTTTTTCAAATTTGAGGAACGGATACCCAACGAAGCCGCCGCGATTGCCTTTGTGGAAGAAGCTATTTGGGGCGACGACGGGCCATGGTGTCCTCGTTGCGGTGGCGACAACGTGCGCCGCGTTCCCAGTGGCAAACCATCGAGCCACCATTGCCGCGACTGCAACCGGTTCTTCTCGGTCCGCGTCGGTACGACCATGGAGAGCACCAACTTGCCGCTGCGTAAGTGGTTGCTGGCGATCCATCTAATGCTCACGGCGCGCAAGGGTATGAGTTCCGTCCAACTGTCGAAGCACCTAGAGATCATGCAGTCTACGGCATGGTTCTTGGAACAGCGCATCCGCGAGGAGATGGAGCAGGGAGACCCCGTATTTACCGGCATCGTGCAGGTGGATGAAACGTTCGTGGGTGGCAAGGAGAAGAACAAGCACGCTAACAAAAAATTGCATGGTCACTGGACGGATGGCAAGACGGCGGTGTTCGGGATACGCGAGGATGCTCCAGCTGGACTTGTCATCGCCTTCCCAATCAAAGACACCAGCCGGGACACTCTCCTCGATGCCGTGGCCGACCACGTGGAACAAGGGTCAATGGTTTTCACGGACGGCTATCCGGGTTACAACGGGTTGAGCGATATGGGCTACGAACATGGGAAGGTAAACCACAATATCGGTCAGTACGTAAATGGCTATGTCAGCACTAATGGGATTGAAAGCTTTTGGGCACTTGTCAAACGCGGCTACATCGGTATTTTTCATTTCGTGTCGCCAAAACATCTGCACCGATATATGGATGAGTTCACGTATCGTCACAACGTCGGACCCGGCAATGGATTCCGCACCATGGCCGCGGTTCTGGTGCGAATGGTAGGACGACGGATCACTTACGAAGAGTTGATCGCGCCACCGAAATGCGAGGACGGGCAGCAGTAGGAACCGTTCGGCCCGCTCGTTGATCGCGAGTGGGCCGAAAATTTAGACCTCTCCGACATCACGGAGGGCCATTCACGGGTGTGGAACTGACATGGGATTAATTCCCAGATTTAACCCCGTATGTCTATTTTGGTGGCCTAGCATAGGCTACAACGGTCAAGCTGGCGATAGATCGCGATAATAGGGTGTGCTTTGTAGGGGGTCTAAAATGGAATGGAATTCAGCAGCAACAGCATTCATATTGGGACTGAATCTGGGAGCAGTAGGGTGCGGTATAGCATTCATCCTAGGCGAGTTATCGTCAGCCAACCCGCAAATACCGTGGGTACGCCGAGTACAACGACGGCTAACGAAATCCAGCCAACGCGCTTCTGATGCCTGAACCGGCGACTAGCGAAAATCCCACCGAAAATCATCACTATGCCTAGCGCGATTAACGTCCATCCTATGAAAAGCATGGCGGATTGTATCACGCCTGGTTATCGACGTTGTCGCAAATGGACAATCTCAAGGCCCATTCCAGTCTACCGCCTTCGATCGAATGGTCGCCTTAGCGGATCGTAATCTCCCGGAGTCAGAGACGATCATCGGCCCGGATGGGAACATGTCAATACGTCTCTGACTCGGAGATTACGATCCGCCTATGGTCCGGCGACGCTAATGGTTGTTTCCGCGGCGGAGGTTACGGTTCGGCTGCGTGCGCATTACGGGCTGGATAGGCCCCCGGTAGGACCCTTCCGCCACGCACGGTGGCCGCGACGATGTTCATGCCTGGTCTGCCCGGTGATGTCAGTGATGACGTCGTTGCGATCGGCGTTGGTTTGGGTCACCGACTTATGTCTATGCTGGCGTTGCGTGACTAAGCGACGGGACCAATCGGTCGTGATCGTGCGGGTCACCGTCGACTGCCGGCGTTTGGACTTTGACATCGGCTGCATCCAAGGCCGCTTCACGGAAAAGCCGCCTCAACTCCTGTATTTCGGTGAACAGCTCTTCACGCTCCTTGGACACAGCAAGGATCTGAGCTTCGGCTGCTTCGGCACGCACGATGGCTTCATCGCGCTGCTCTTCCAACTGGCGGGCCGGGTCTTCCGACTGCAAGAAACGAGGTCGACCGTTTGGATTACCATTCAGAAGTTGACGACGGAGTTCTTCAACCTCAGATTCCAGCTCCTTGACCCGGTTGGCGAGATCTCGCTTGGTCGAATCCCGTTGTCGGCGTTTGTCGGACGCAGCCGACAGTTTCTCCCGAGCCAATAGCCAGGCTGTATCGAAATCGAGCGCGTCGCTGAACACTTCTCCTCCTAACCCCGCTGCCTTCACATCGGTCATCCGTCGGTACGCTGTTCCAAACTTCAATTTTCGATTGATGACCAAGTCGGCCAGCCCGAATGAACAGATTTCTTTGGCCTTCTCGATATAGCTTTCGCTCACTCCTGCGAGGCGTGCCAGCTGGTGGGCGGTTTTGGGGTGCAGTTCAGCCGTCAAAAAATCCGCAATTATTGAGGATTTATGGGGACGACCCCGCGTAGTCCACGGATAAATGTGGGTCACGATGACGGCCCGGGTTCCCTTGTCGAGATGGAGTTTATGCAGAACCCGCATGCACATGAAGGCGATAGGGTCGTCACCTGAGTATGTGATGTACTTGATGGGCAACCCAAGTCCCCTGGCGGCTCTGTACAGGTCTGGGTCCCCCAGTACCTGGCCGTCGAACAGGAAGACTTCCACGGGCCCGCCCGAGATTTGCATGGTTTCGGAAAGTTGCTGGAACTGTTCGATTGAACGCTTGCCAAACAATCCGCTGCACGGGTGGGCAGGCAGCGGTTGTTCCCGAGCCGCGGACGAGGGGATGGGGGGTTCGTCGTGCGGCACCGGCTTTTCCGTGTCAAAGAGTTCTAGCCCTAACGGTTCCTGATGGCTTTCGTCGGCTGCGGTGTCCTGGTTTTGACTCATCATCACACTCGTCCTGTCGTTTGCGACGCTTCGACCAACGCCACAAGAATTTCGGAAGGCCTAATGGCCGGTGGTCTGGGGACAGTGTGAAGGCAACCTCGGTTTCGCCGTTTTGCGGAAAATCCCTCCCGCCTCACCACGGGTTAGCCGCGGGGCAGCTTGGTCAAAAACTCAGTTTGATTGTTGGCCCAATGCCGTGGATTGCCAGCGAATATCAGGAGCGTTTGCAGCGGGTTCTCGGGCCTCTTGGCCGGGACGGACTCAAGGTCTATCCGGAGCTGGAACCAAAGTGTTCTTGGAACGCATTGACGGCTCCGAGTCGCCACGCATTCGTCGCGTCAGCGATCGGGCGTGGCGCCATAGGCGATTCCAGAGTGACGGCCGCCGCGTTTGTGGTAATAGCAAGGATGCGATTTCGCTACTCGACCGGTCAGAGTGGGCGGGACTACTTCTGGTCCAGCAGAGGTATCGGCTTGTCCAGCAGGGCCTCGATGTCGTCCAATCTTTCGGCGACCTCGAAAGCCTGCATCACGTTTTCATAGAAGTTCTCCTACAGCAGGATGGCGCTTCCGAACAGCCAGCGGATGTCTCCGTGGCCGGTCTCAGACCTGAGTCGGCTGACCGTAAGGAGGTGGATGTGGTGCCGGCTGTGTTTCCAGCCGCGCTGTTCTGCGACAGCGTTGAGGATTTGAACAGTGGCGCCCCAGCCCTTCTCGGACGTTTGGGCCAGATCGCGGTCGGCGAGTTCGCGCCTGGCCTACACGATGAAATGCTGACTGGCTTGCCGATACTGCTGGGTGATCACTTGGGGCTGCTCCTGCTGCTCCGCAGGTTAGCGTCTCAAACTTTGCTGGGCAACGTTGCCGGCGCGGCGTTCATGATGATGCTGGAATGGCCGTGGCGAAATCGCCTCAATAGTAGGATGAAGCCATTGACGTAGGTAAAAGCATCAATCCGGTTTCAGCCGATGACCCGGCCCGGGCGAAACTCGGCGCGCGCAACAGGGGAGGGGCGGACGCTACGGGCCAAACGCAGCGGTCGGCGCCGACCTGCCACGACATAAGGGCGGCGGTGACCTGCGCTCGTCGGTGGCCGGTGGACATCAACCGGCTGGGGGTGATGTACGCCTCAGCTGCCGAGAGTGTAGAACCAAATCTGGCGGGCCCGGGATGTTCGCTCGAAGGACCAGGGTAGAGGAGGCCGGCACAACGATGTGTTGAGCGTTGGAAACCGCCGATGATGACGGGCGAGTATCCTCGGCTACGAATTTGCCGGGGCCGGACAGGAGACGTTGGTCGACATCTTCCCTGGGCACGGCACCGCACCAAGCCGGCCGAAATATCTTATGTGGGTTCCGGGCGGCAGACAGTATCAATAGGCGTTGAGCGCGGGAAAAAGCCACGTAGTATTGCCTCCCGAGGTCTAACTCGGCGGCGCGGCTGGACGAGTAGGCTGGCGGTCGGGGCAGGTGCGGACCGAGCTGAACGTCGAGCTCGCTGGGGCGCAGGTCGGCGAGGTGAAGGCCGGCCGTGCACACAACCGGCCATTCCCGTCCCTTGGCCTGGTGGATGGTGGTCAGCAGGACATGGCCGGCGGGATGCGAACGCCTCGATGTACGGTGGGGCGTGTTATCGCCAGGACCGCCGACCTCCCCGAAGGGGTCCTGTATCCGGTCACGATACACCGGAATGTTCGAGCACCGCAGCGCGTCGGCGTAGACATCTCCGTAACGGCTCTTCACGCTGGGCAGGAGGACCGCCACCTCATCGTAGCTGCCAATGAAGTTCTGGTCTTTCAACCGACTCAGCAGGTCGGCCAGCCAGACGGCCTCATCGCCTCGATCCACTCCGACAACGGTCAATACCCCCGGGTGATTGTCCTCGGCATGATTCGCCCGAGGCTCGATGTACTTCGGTTGTCGAAACGGCATTTGGCCGGGATCGGGATTGCTCCAGTTGAACGAACCGATCCAGGTGTTGCAGACAGCAACCACGTCTCGATGGCTGCGATAATTGCCGGCGAGTTCGAAGGTGCTCGCGTCGGGGAACTGCCTCCTGAACTCATCGAAGCCGTAGGGGTTTGCTCCGCGGAAAGCGTAGATCAACTGATCCTCATCGCCAACGACGCAGATATTTCCATGCGTTTCAGCCAAGCGGCTCAGGATGTGTTGCTGGGCGCGGTTGGTGTCCTGGTATTCGTCCACCAGCAGGTGGCGGATGACGCCGCCATAATGGGCGACCATTCCGGGGTTGTCCAGCAGTCGTTGAACGTTGGTTTGGAGACCCGCGAAGTCGATCAGTCCCTTCTGGTGAAGCAGCCGCAGGTAGCGTTGGTTACATTGGCCGAGGGCCACACGGAATGGTTTACCGGAATCGATCAGCTCCTGGGGGTCGATTAGCTCGTCGGCGATGCGATCAAAGAAGCGCCGGGCGCCGTTGACGATGCGCTCCGGGTCGGACCAACCGTGATCAACCAATGCGTCCGTATCCGACGCAAAGATCACATCGAAGTTATTCCTGAGGAATTCCAGTTGTTCAACCGCGTTGATGACCCGGTCGGGGGTTTTCATCGCGACCGTCGTGCCCAAGTTGGACAACACCTGGTGGCACAGGCTGTGTATCGTGGTAACGCGCAGGTTGGCGAGGTCCCCCGAATACCCGGCGGCTTGAGCGCCGGCGATGAGGCGCTGCCGCATCTCCAGCGCGGCGGCGCGCGTGAACGTGCAGAGCAGCATATTTCGTGGAGTTGCCCTGCCCTGCAACAACAGGTTGACGGCGCGCAGGCATATGGATGCGGTCTTGCCGGAACCCGGACCCGCCAGGACGAGGGCGGGTCCGGTGTGATGGCCAATCACAGACAGTTGTTGGTCGTCCAGGTCGGGATGTTGATTGAGAATGGCGTCTGAGATGGTCAAGATGTACTCGATCGTTGGAGGATGTTTTGAGGCTGGCGGCGTGCATGCACGCCAGCCAGCCTCAGCGTTCTAGCTGAATGGGTAAGCGTCGTCGAAGCCGTCGTCAACGACGACCTCAACCAACGGGTCCGGTTCGATGACGGGAGGATGGTCGTCGTCGCAGTCGCCGGGGACGCCGGGGACATCGGCAACCGGATCTGCGGTGGGAGCAGCGTCGTCGCGCCCGGTCTTCGACACGGACACATCGTTGTGGGGCGCGAGCGTTTCCGAATCGGGGACGTTGATGTGCATCGTCCCGTAGTTGTAGATTACGAACTTGTACATGGCGGAGACGGGAGCGTCGGCACGGGCGGGCAATGCGGGATTGTTCGAGAGCGCCAGCAGGTCGGCGGACATGGTGGAATCGTCGGAGCCTTTTTCCGCCGCCTCGCGCGATAGCCACTCTGCCGGCGGTTTGCTCTGCAGCAGCGCCGCCGCCGCCGCCGCCATGTCGAGTTCATCGGGCGGGTTCCGATCGGGTTTGTCTTGGATGAACCGAAGCACTTGTTGCTCTTCGTTACCCGCTCCCCAAATTACGCTCACCCTGCTGTCCGCCGCGCATTTGGTGATTTCAGGATCCTCGACGTCCATGCTGGGCAGTACCAGGACGGCGTTTATCCACCATTCGGTACCTCCCAGGCGGGCTTTCAACGCGTCCCGTATCGCCATTGCGCCGGCTACTGCCTGATCCAGAGGCGAATCCTTCAGCATGGTTAAATTGCCGTTCGCTTCCCGTCGATAAAAGATGCCATCCTTCACCATATGATGACCGCCCTTAACCTCGACGGCGCCTCTCCACTCGCCGGGGATTTCGAGATACATGTCGATCTGCTTCCCCGCGCGTACGTCGTAGAAGAGATTGCCTTCCAGGTTGGTGGCGAGCAATGCGTCAAAGACGGCGATTTCTGCTTCGCGATCGCGTTCATTGCGCTGACTATCTGTGGGTTCCTTGATGGGCTTCATTGTGCCTCCAGTTGATTGTGTGAATCCGTAAGCAGGGCGCTTAGCAGGCCGCCGCCGCCGGAAACCAAAAGAACGGCGGGGCGGTCGCAAAAACATCGCGACGAGGTGGCGCGTTCCCGATCTCAGGTCAATTTGGGATGCTCGCAATCGAAGCCTGGTCCAACGCGTGAGTGGTGGATTGGCTACCCATGTGCGACGAGAACGACTGACCGCGTTCGAAGTCGACGACCGCCGGGCGACGCCCATATCCAGGCTGATTGTTGGGGTTCAAATTTGCCGCCCATGCACCGGCGTTTGAGATGTTCTTCCCGAGGTGACAGAGGCAGGCGTACCCATCTAAAGATGCATATTTCGCGTGATCCAGCGAACCGACAGCCGCTATTGGAAGCTCGCGGGGTCGGGTGTGGGTGTAGCAAGCGGTCTACGCCCAATTCAGTTCCACGTTGGAGGTCCAGCGGGAACTGATTGTATTCGCCCCGCGCTCGTTCAGAGCCTGTAGTCCAAAAGCTGAGCAGGCAATCTTGGGAACGTTGCGGGCTCTTTCAAGCCATCAAGTCGGGGTGCTTTCCCAGAATATCCGATGGGTCGTTACCCATCAGGCCAGCGATGTCTCCAAGCACCCGTTTAGTCGTCACACGGGTCCTGACCGCACGAAATAGCTTACGTCGCCGTCGCGCAAAACGCGGTCAGCCCAGTCTAATTTATGGTGATGAGTACAGCACTCAGGAGGGTTATCACCGTGGCCTCGTCAGGAATCAACGTGCCAAAATACTCCATCGACCCCATCCAGCGTAAAGCGGCCGAATCCGGCTCTCGCGTGACGATCATCACCGGCGGACCCCAGACGGGCAAGTCCCATTCCGCCGTTTCCCGCGTGGCTTTTCTCCTGGAATCCGGTTGCCCACCCGAGCAAATCACGTGCATTGGTGCTACCCCGGAGCGGGTTGCCAATCTGAGCCTCCTCATGCGTAGCCACCCTCGTGTCCTGGCCAACTCCGACCGGCTCTTTGTGGGAACCGTTTTGGAGTTGGCCAATTCACTTGTCCGATTGTCCGAGGGATGGAAGGAACTGTCAGTGCCATCCAATTACAGCGTGTGGAACGATACCCAAACAGTTGAGGTCATCGCGCACGCGTTGGCCGGATTGGGAGGCATTGAAGTTAAAAGGACCGAGATACGCGAGGCAATAGCGTGGAGCCGGCGGAATCGATGGAGCGGCAAGGTTGATGAGGAGATACCAGCGGCGGATGCTCGGCTGGAGGAACTCGCAGATTTGTGCCAAAGGGAAAAATTATGGCTACGGGTTTTGGACACAGATGACGTTCTTTACACGGCCGCAGAAGCCGTGGAGAAATTTGGGAAAGGAGAGTTGGATGAATACAGTCATTGGCTCCGGTGCAACCATCTGTTGGTCGACGGCGTAGAGGACTTCAACCAGCGCGAAATCAAGCTGCTGGCGCTGTTGGCGGGTGGGAGCGACACCCTGACACTCACCACCGATGAGAACCAAAGGATCCGCGGCAGCTATTCGGGTTCAAAGGTCTACGGTGTACGTCCCCAGGATCGCGGCGCAGATGTTCACCACCTGGAGCTTACTCAAACGGGCACCACTCCGCTGTCGGTAGCGGCGGCACTTCTACGCCGTTCCGATGAAATGGAGGGGTTGAGGGATTACGAACAGGTATGGGAGCGGGTGGCGGGTCCGAACCCGAGGTTGGTCGAGGTGCCGGGAACCAACCGCGACATGGCCGTGCGTGTGGTGGCCGACGCCGTAGCGCGACACGACCAAGGGGTTGCGTGGAAGGACATTGTCATCCTCTGCAAAACATCGACGGCGATGAAACCACTGCTGACGCTGTTGGTACACCGTGACACACCATACCGGATTGTGGGTAGGAAACCCGCTGACCGGATCAGCGATGCGGACTGCGTCCGCGCCATGCTCACCTGCCTGATCAATCCCTACGATCTATATGCAGTCAGGGTCTCGGTCGGTGCCCGCCATCCCAATCGCGGTCTAAGTTTGAACGGGAAGACATCCGGAATGCTATGGAGGATGGCGAGGGCATTAGATCTGGACCTGGTCACTGCCGCGGAAACGTTCCTGCGGCAATGCGAAGAACCGCAACGGGCGGACCTGTCCTGGCTGGTAGAGAGCCATCGCCATCTGCGGTCAATACTGGAGGGTCCCGGATGTGATTTGACCACTCTGCTGGCACATGCGCTGGTTCAGGTTCGTGGGCTGGCGGGTCCATGTTCGATAGCGGGGGACGAAACTGTGGTCGACTTCCGAACTGATCGGTTGTGGCAGGACGCAGCTCACAACGCTGCCCAAACCGATGGTGAGCCCCTGGAAAAACAACTGGTCCGCTTCCTTGACCGGACTTCGGCGGTCTTAGACGCAGACCGCGGAGCATCTGACCCGGATGCGTTGACCGTCAGCACATGGGACGCGATCAAGGGTCGACATTGGCCCGTGGTTTTGGTCTTCGACGTCAGCGATGAAACCATCCCGGGCGGAGCGGGGGTCCGCGGCCGCCGCTATCAAGAGAGGCTCTGGTACACGATCACAACTCGAGCGACCCGAGAGTTGGTCTACTATTGTTTGACAGACATCGGTCTGGGAAACAATAGTAGACCCACCAGGTATCTGGAGCCGCTTCGACCACTGCTGGAGGCGGAGTGAATTGCGTATTCCCCAGGCGGCTCGCGCCGCGCTTCAGTGCAAAATCATGGTTTCCGGTAGGCAATATCGTGATTGATAGAGAAAACCTGTGGTTAATCAGCGCGTTTGGGGCTCAGTCCCAATACATGCGTAACAGTGCGCGTTGCTGAGATCAGAACTGTGGAGAAAACGAACCATCACCAGTGCCCGGTCCGGCAGTAGGGGGGCTATTAACCCTTGGCCTTAACGCCGAGTACAGACGGACCGTGGACGTGTGGTCACCGAGATAACGGCGCCCGGCAACGGCCTGGGCAAGTGAAAGGGTTGAAACCGATGGCGTCCAGCGGGATCAGGAGATAACCATGCGCAGCAAAATGGCAAGATTATGGGACTCGCTTACACCAACACAGCAGGTGGTGGTCGGTGTCCTACTGCGACTACCCCTGGCGAGCGACGCCGAGCTGGCTGCGTTCATAAGGCTACCTACCAACACAGTCTCCCGTGCGCTGAGAAATCTGCGCGCACGGGGGATCGTTGCTTCGGCCCTGCTGGGTTGTCTGCAATCGCCAGTGGAACGGTGGTGGTGGACCTCTCCTACCCGATCAGAATTGTTCCCGCGCGGGACCGATTGGCATCAACCAGGCTGCCGCGCCCGCCTGTTGGAAAGGCTCTCCTCCGTTGAGCATCTCTACACAGCAGCCACTCAGATTCTTGACCTCGGCCCCTTCCGGGAATGGCAATGGGTCGATGGGTTCAGTATGGACGCCGCCATACGTTGTGAGGACGGGTGGGCGGCGCTGTTTTGGGTGGGGCTGTTGCGGTCCGAATCCCGCCTGGCGGCCCTGATTGAAGATGTTGGCGGGGACTTGGAGTCTCTGGCCCAGGGCGACCCGCACCCACGCCCCAGTCTGCTGTGCTTCGTCGTATTGCGCGAGTGGCAGGTCGAGATGGTGCGTCGCGTCGCCCGGCGATGCGGGATCGAGGACTGGGTGCGCGTATGGTGCGCCAAGGACAACACTTGGCACGAAACGACGAATCGCCTGAACAGCCGGGGCTGGATACGCCAGCCCGCGTATCGGCGGACGATGAGTGAGACGTTATGGGAAACCCGGCTCACCAATTCGCTGTGGGCACGGGCGTACCTGCGAGATCCGGTGCGACTGTTGAGCCGGGTCAACAAAGCCATCATGGCCACCGCTCACGGCGATGACGCCTCTGCCCGGCTGGCCGCGGTACACGAGGATCTCTTGGAGCTGTACGGCGACGAAGCAACCAGAAAGGCGATGACGCCAAGCGAGGTGATCCTGAATAACGATGGGTTGAGAGCGGCCGCGACGATCATAACGAGTGTCGCCCGGGACATTGAACAGGAACGCCCGGGCGATGAGGCGGCTGCAATCCTGCGACGAACGGCCTCGTTCCTCGAAACCCCGGCACGGTGCAAACACTTGGGGCACGTGTTGCTGCTGAGCGTCGAGTTCTCCGGGTTCACCGTGGCGATGGGCCAGGTGGCTTTGGGTGAAAGTCGTAACGACCGGCGCGTGCAACACACTGCCGCTCTCCTGCGTGATTTCGGGCAAATAGTCAGTTGGATGGACGGCAAAAGGAACCGCTATCGGGTCAGTAGTGAAGCTTCCGACGCCCTGGCAACGATGGACCGCACCGAACCGGTGAATGTTTGGACTCGCCTTGAGATCGACCGCTGGAACGATCTGAAAAAGGTTGCGAAGCATGAACACGGTGTCCTGGACCTAGTCGCCGAGTTCATGGCTAGCGGCTGTCCAATAGCCCCCGGTTGGCCCATAGGGGAGAATTTCGGCGATGAAGGCGGGATCAAGCCGGACGCTGCAGTTTACCTTCCCTCGGGCCCGTTCGGGGCGGGATGGTATTACATCGAGTATGAACTCAGTGCCCGAAGCTTCAAACGGATACAGCGAAAACTTCGTGGGTACCACTCCAAACGAAGGTCTGACCATTGGCCTCTGTTGGTGGTCTGCGCCACCGAACGGGCGGAAAAACACTTTC
This sequence comes from SAR202 cluster bacterium bin87, assembly GCA_002238825.1. GTDB lineage: Bacteria > Chloroflexota > Dehalococcoidia > Lucifugimonadales > UBA3495 > Bin87. The sequence continues at coordinate 68,083 of MPNC01000003.1, forward strand.
AGCAGGCTGCTTTCGAAACCGGCGTAGATATAGCGACCACGACCGTCGCTCGTTTGAGAAAGCTTGGCGCGGTTGGCAACACAGAATGCTGGATGCTGGGCGGTCAGCCGGCGTCGCTCGTCTGACCCGCCGTACGCTGAAATCTTGGGAGACCATGGAAATGAACGCACCGAAAAGTGGCTCTGAACCACAGCGAATGCTCAAGCAACTGTTGGAATTCCGATCCCCAAGTCGCGTGTGCGAATTGTGCGGCATTGATGAAGACACGCTGGATGGTTTGTTAGACGATGCCATTCCATGGCCACCCGGCGTGTTCGATGAAGTTCGTAAAGCTTTGGCGCGATATGTTGACCACGACATGCCCTCCATAACCGATCAGGCCGCCGAGCCCTGGGACGCAACCCTCGGCGATGGTTCTCTGGAAAGCGATGCGGCCAATCGCGAAGATGCCGCAGTATCGGAAGGTGTTCCGACGACGCCGAGCGCCGCGGTTCGAAGACCTGCCCCAAGTGTCGACGACCGACAATCGGGCCCTCAAAAGTTGACCGCTCTCATATACCAACTGTGTGGCGAAGCCACTGAGATCTTGGATCGCGATGACGCGTCCAGACACCAGGATCTGTGGACGTTGCGCACAAAACTCGACCGACTCAGCCGGATGACACTCGAGGCCAGTACCGTGAGTGAATCAGAGGATCAAGGTTTGGTTTGGGCCAGATTGGCCGCTGACCGGGTAATCCGGAAGATTGATGCCAAGTTGCCCGGTTGGGAAAGGCAGTCCGGGGGCTGGTGGCAACGAATTAAGAACTGGATGCGGAATTAATCCGGCGAATATTGACACGTAGGGCCGACGCAGTCAGCGCGGCATACTCCGCCACAGGCTTCCCGCCGTACCGGGTCCGCCTTCACCAACCGTTTCTTGGGACGCTACAGCACAAACCCCAGCTAAGGAAACTGACGCGCAGGCGCTTAATTTCAACGACAAAGTGCGGTTGGCGCGGATCGGGTTACAAATTGGCTATGCGCAGCGTGAGTGGGTGAGTAAGTCAACCCAGCATCAAGTGAGATTTCGATAGTCCCTGCGCAGCAAGCATCTTTAGATGATCCTCTGGAGACATGGGGGCGCGGCATGAAGTCGGCAGTGGGAGTTTCTAGGGCGCACCGGCCGGAAAGTTGCGTACATGTGAAACACCGCGGACATGGAGCCAGTGATCGTCAACAACTATGTACCACGCCAGCCGCGTGGCGATATTGATCAATATCAGTTGGTTGTTTCGGGATCAACCACGGCCACTTCGATCCGTGGCTAATGACGCAGTGTGCGATGGCGCATTACGGGCCTCGATGGTCCGGCTGTTCTCTGATGCCCGCTGTGCTTTGGACATATGCGGCAACTACGTGCGCAGCATGAACGTAGGGGGCATCGCCACGATTCACAAATCGTCCATGGGCGGTGTGTCCGCCGGGATGATGAGCAGCCCGAAAGGTTCTCGGTTAGCCGTTCGTTCGATGAAGGAACGGACACCCAGGGTGTCGCGGAACTGGTCGATGCGACGTTGGTACTTGACCTCTACTGGGATGTGGTGGTCGCCGACGTTCAAAACGATGTCGGCTTCTTGGTTATGGTCCTGCTCTGTTTGATAGGCGACGTCGAGGCGTGGTATTGCCAAGGCCGTAGAGCCGAGAGCGCTCTCCGCCATGTGTCCCGCCATGATCGCGAGCTCCGGACTGGCTGCCAGCACGTTGGGGTGCAGTGGGATGAGTTCCGGGAGCCAGCTTGTCCGGATGCTGTGGTCGGCGAGGCAAAGTTTTGGATTGCCTCGGGTGCGCTGGGGGCGTACTTCCAGCGGCATGATCAGTCTGACCAGCATGGTGTCGTCCTGAGCCTGCAGATGTCCCGTAACGCGCTGGGTGCTGATGTTTCGTCCCGACGTGAGACGGTCTTCTCACGCGATGCGTTCGTACGACACCGATTGCCCTGCGTGGCGGCGGGCGAGTCTGAAAAGCCTTTTCATCAGAGCGGCGTCGCGTGTGTCTGCACCGAGCGCTGCGGCGATATCGCGTTGCAATACGGATTGGATGACGGTCTTGTTGAGTTGGTCGGCCAGTAGAGGCCAGTCGGAGTCGGCCTGGTTATGAGCGATGGGATAGGCCCCGCATTCGGAGAAGTACGTGAATGCCTCAGCTCGGGCTCCGGCGTTGTCGACGCCGGGTCGGACGAGATACTGGCGGAACTCTTTGCGCAACAGGTTGGTCAGGCCGTTGTTTGGAAGGAACGGTGTGTAGCAGTTGAGACCTCGGAACTGGGAGATCTCGCTCAGCGAAAGGGCGGCAGCCTTGCCGGTGAGCAGGACCTTGGTGGATGTGCTGTCTACCGGGGATTCAAACCGGCCCCTCCAGCCGCGAATGTTCTGCACTTCGTCGACGAACAGGTGGGTGCTCTGTCCCTGGTGTGCCCGGTTGTTGAACGGCTCCGTGACAATGTTGGCTTTGAGTCCCCTGCGGGATGCGCAGTATCGGGTTGATGCTCCCTCCAATGTCGAGACCTCGTCCAACTGGACCCGCATGATGTTGTTGGGCGGTACGCCCTGGGCCAATAGGTCTTCGATGATCTGGAACTGGATGGTCTTTTGCCGACTTGCAGTGGCCCGCGTACGGCGATGATGGGAGCTATCCTCGAGTCCAGGCGTCGCCGAACACGGTCGACCAGGTGGTGCCGCGTGGGTGGCGCGGCTGGGGGCTGGATGCCGGACCACCAAGGGTTGGACCGTCGTAGGTCGCCCATCAGTGCGGCCGGGAGTTCGCTGTGTGGTCGAGTGGTCGATGCGGGCTCTTCACCTCCGGGCAGACGCTGGATGTGCGCTTTGCGGCGGCGCGTCTCCGATCGTCTCGGTTATAGGAAGCGTGCTTTCATATCCCGACGTATCGGAAACCCAGGCTCTGCATGTGAACGGGATCCAACGCGTTGCGGCCATCGAACACCAATCGAGGCGGCGACATCTGTTTGGAGATTTCACACCAGTCGGCCTCGACGCACTCCTCCCACTCAGTGGACAAGATTACGGCCTGGGCTTGCACGGTCGCTCCCTCCGCGGTTGGGGCGAACCGAACTCCGCGCGGGAGTACTTTCCGAGCGTTATCAGTAGCTTGCGGATCGTAGGCAGTGACGATGGCGCCGTCGGCCACGAGCGCATTGATCAGATCTTCGGCGGGCGCTTCACGGACGTCGTCGGTGCCGGGCTTGAAGGCGAGGCCAAGCACAGCTACACCAACACCGGTTAAATTGCCAAACTCCTCGCGCACCGCGCACAGCGGGAGCAATCGCTGTCTGTTGTTGACGCTGATGACAGCGCGCAGCAACTCCAGGTTCACCCCAATGTCCAGCCCGATGCGGTCCAACGCCTGTACATCCTTCGGAAAACAGGATCCGCCATAACCCAGGCCGGCGTACATTTTCCCGCCGGTTCGCGGGTCCAACGTCAGTCCATCGCTCACGTTGTGAATCGAGGCGCCGACCCGGTCGCAGAGCAAGGCGATCTCATTGATAAAGGAGACGCGTGTGGCCAGGAAGGCGTTGCTGGCGTACTTGATCATCTCGGCGCTGGTGATGTCAGTGATCATGTTGGGCGCGTCGATGCCCTGATGCATCGCCTTCACCATGGTGACCGCCCCATCATCACTGGCGTTGGCGCCAATGATAATCCGATCAGGGTGCTGCCAGTCGGATACAGCTTTACCTTCGCGGAGAAACTCTGGATTGGCGGCATAAGGCAGCCCGGTTGCGGCAAGGCACCGATCGGCAATTCGTTGGCCGGTTCCCGGCGGCACCGTGCTTTTCATCACGACAACGTTGCAGGACCGGCCCCTGGACTTGACCCACGACAACGCCGATTCAACCTGGCTCAAATCTGCACTGCCGTCCGGGGCCTGGGGCGTGCCGACCGTGATGAGAGCCACACCACCGACCGGGCTTTCAAACGCGTTGGCATGTTGGAACCGGATGCCGCCGGCGCCGATCCCGGCCTGGACGAGTTGTTCCAAGTCAGGCTCGTAAAACGGGACGACACCCGACTTCAGCTGATCCACTCGTCCCTGATCAACGTCGATACCGATTACGTTGTGGCCGGCGCGGGCGAGGTTTGCAGCCGCGACCGTGCCCACGAGACCGAGACCGATCACGGTGATTTCCATGTTGTTGATAGTCTCCGTTCCGTCCACCATCGTCGTCGCCGATCCGCCGAAATCGACAGTAGGGATCTGCTGATCGTCACCATTGTAACGATGCGATCCTCCTGCACTCCGGAGGATTCGTTACATGCCCGAGCCTGGACGGGCATCGGTACGATCATCGGAACTGCAACCATTGTCGCCACCATTCGCGTCGCGATATGGGTTATTCTTTGGTGACCGTTCAATTCTACGACGCAAGAACTCGCTGGATCAGGTATGAAAATCCTACAGGTCATCCACGGGTATCCCATGCGGTACAACGCCGGCTCTGAGGTTTACACCCAGGGTTTGTGCCAGGCGCTGGCGGATGACCACGAGATCCATGTGTTCACCCGCCAGGAAAATGCCTTTCTGCCAGAGTACGCAATGCAAAAAGAGCGGGATCCGGCCGACCCGCGGGTGGCCCTGCACGTCATCAACATGGCCCGTGCCCGCGATGGCTACAACCATCAGGAGGTGGATCACGCTTTCGCGGAACTTCTGGACGAACTCGCGCCCGACGTTGTGCATGTGGGACACCTGAACCACCTGTCAACCTCGCTGGTGTTTCCGGCGAAGGAGCGGGGCATCCCGGTGGTGTTTACGCTCCACGACTACTGGCTGATGTGTCCTCGTGGCCAGTTCATCCAGATGTACGAGGACCCGGGCCAGCAGCCGTGGCCCGTTTGCGACGGCCAGGACGACCGCAAGTGCGCGGTGCGCTGCTACCGCAGGTACTTCGGCAACGATGATGATCAGTTCGAACGGGACGCAGCCTACTGGACGGGCTGGGTTGGTCGTCGCATGGGCCACATCCGTCAGGTGTGTGACGCCGTAGACCTGTTCCTGGCGCCGGCCAGGTACCTGCTGGGACGGTTCCGGGACGATTTCGGCATTGCCGATGACAAGCTCGTTTACCTGGATTACGGGTTTCACCGTCAGCGCATGACCGGCAGGGCCAGAACCCCGGATGACCCTTTCACCTTCGGTTACATCGGCACCCACATCCCGGCCAAGGGTGTGAACCATCTCATCCAGGCATTTGGCGAACTCGAAAGCCAGGCCCGCTTGAGAATCTGGGGGCGTGACCGCGGCGCTGAGACGGCAGGTCTGAAGCGCATGGCTGCGGAGTTGACTGGCGACGCCGGCGACCGGATCGAGTGGATGAACGAGTACCGCAATCAGGACATCGTTCCCGACGTGTTCGACCGCTGCGACGCCATCGTGGTGCCGTCCATCTGGGCGGAGAACTCGCCCCTGGTCATTCACGAGGCGCTCCAGGCCGGCGTGCCGGTGATCACCGCCGATTACGGCGGAATGGCCGAGTACGTGGGCCACGAACGGAACGGTCTGCTGTTCACTCACCGGGATCCAACCTCCCTGGCGCAGCAGATGCAGCGGTTGGTCGACGCACCCCAATGGGCCCGGGAAATGGGCCGCCGAGGCTACCTGCAGTCGGACGACGGCAACGTGCCCGACATGTCTGAGCACGCCCAGGAGATCGCGAGGATGTACGCCGATCTCCTGGCTCAGGGGAAAAAGCAATGACATCTACTTCAACGCCGGTCCTGCCAGCGAACCACCCGGCCGGCCAGGGTTTTCAGGGCCCCTGGCGCATCACCTTCGACACCAACCCGGACGACTGCAACCTGCGCTGCATCATGTGCGAGGACCACTCGCCCTACAGCAACACGCAGCGGTACCGCCGGGCCGCCGGGCTGCCAAAACGGCGTATGGCCATCGATATGGTCAGACGCGTCCTGGCCGATGCAGCGGGCAACGGCCTTCGGGAAATCATCCCGTCCACCATGGGCGAACCGCTGCTGTATCGCCACTTTGACGAGATTATTGACCTGTGCGGGGAATACGGCGTGAAGCTCAACCTGACCACCAACGGGTCCTTTCCCATCAGGGGAGCCAGGGCCTGGGCGGAGCGCATCGTTCCGGTGGGTTCGGACGTCAAGGTGTCGTGGAACGGCGCCACCAGGGAAACCCAGGAAAGTGTGATGCTGGGATCCAACTGGAAGAGGGTGGTCGAAAACGTCCGGACGTTCATCGAAGTGAGGGACGAGCACGCACGCACCGGCGGCAACAGGTGCCGGGTAACTTTCCAGTTGACCTTCATGGAGATCAACCACGTCGAGATCCCGGCGGTGGTCGAATTGGCCGCCAATCTCGGCGTGGACCGCGTGAAGGGCCACCACCTGTGGGTGCATTCGCCCGAGATGCGGGGCCAGTCCATGCGGCGCGACCCCGAGGCCGTCACCACGTGGAACGACACTGTCGCCGCAGCCTACCGGGCCGCGGCTCGGTGCCGTCTGTCCGACGGCGCCCAGGTTCTGCTGGAGAACATCTTTCCCCTGGATCCGGATGGCGGCGACGACATCGCACCCGGCGGTGAGTGCCCGTTCCTCGGTCGGGAGGCATGGGTGGCTTCAGATGGGCGGTTCAATCCGTGCTGCGCCCCCGACGCGCTGCGCAAAACCCTTGGCGACTTCGGCAACCTCAACGATCACAGCATCATCGAGATCTGGCAGAGCGCCGAATACAAGGACCTACGGAATAACTACATGAGCAAGCCCCTCTGCCAGGGCTGCAACATGCGGCGACCCACCAGCGTGGTGTGATCGCCAGCCACGATCTTCTATACCCGGCCCTGACACCCGAGGAACCCAATGGTCACGCCACCGTGGATGCCACAATTGCAACGAGATGGTATTGTGCATCTGCCCGGAGTAATCGAGGCCGACGTTGCGGTCCGGCTCGCCATGCTGGCCTTGGGGTCATTGGATGACCACGAGTCCTCCGACGATCTTGTGAGAACCGCGGACGGGGTGCCGGTCAAGCTGCTCTATCCGCTGGATAAGTACGATGAGTTCGTTTCTGTGCTGGGCAGCCAGCCAGTGCGCGAGGTGGTGGATGGGTTGTTGCCGGTTGGGGACTCGGTACTGACCTGGGAGGACGTCCTGATCAAGCCTCCATCCGTAGGGGTTGAGGTCGGAGTTCATCAGGACATAGGCTTGGATCCCACCCGAGATACGGTCCACAGCTTGGGAATTTCTCTGACCGCTGACGGGGATAACCCTGTGTATTTCCTCCCCGGAAGTCACCGTATGGGGCCATTGACCAAGAGCGCGGTGGACGCGCTTTGGGCGGATTGCCGCGATCTGTTCCAACCGGTTGCGACCCAACCTGGAGACGTGGTCATACACAATGTCCACGTTCTTCATCACTCCGAGACCAACCGTTCACCGAAACCGAGAGCGACGTGGTACCTGGAGTTCCGGAGCATGCGATCTCTCCTTGAGCATGGCCCGTGGGATAGTGACTGGGTGCATCTCCGACGCGCAATCTGGGTTTATGCTCGGGCTATTGCCGGCGACCGCATCGGAGCTGATGAGATCGAGCCGGTGAGCACGGCGTTGAAGCAACTGAATTATGGGACCGGAACTCTCAGGGTTCCGCACGTCACGGAAACGGTTCGGTACGACATCACCAGCCCGTACAATCATTTTTCTGCCCGAGAGGACGACTGGCGGCTGTGTACCGTGTCCGCCGATGGCACCCATCACGCCCGCGAGGGGCGGCCCGCGTATGATCATCGCTTCACTGAGGTATTGAAGTTCCACGCGCCCGGCCTCGCGCCCGTGGTCGACGATACCGGCTCCTACCACATCCATCCCAACGGCAGCGCCGCGTACGTTGAGCGACACAATCGCACGTTTGGGTTCTACGAGGGCATCGCCGCCGTGGACTCAGCGCAAGGCTGGCACCACATCCGACCGGACGGCACGCCGCTCTACTCCCAACGCTACCAATGGTGCGGCAACTTTCAGGAGGGACGCTGTACTGTCAGGGACGCTGACGGACGCTACTTCCACATCGGCACCGATGGCGCTCCCGTTTATCCGGAAAGTTACCGGTATGCAGGTGATTTTCGGGATGGGCACGCCGTGGTGCAGAACGATGCCGGCGACCACACCCACATCGACCCGGAGGGCGTGTTCCTGCACGCCAGGTGGTTCCGCGACCTGGACGTGTTCCACAAGGGGTTCGCCCGGGCCGCGGATTTGTCGGGCTGGCACCATGTGGATATGGCGGGACAACCGCTCTACGCTCGTCGTTTCAGGACGGTGGAACCCTTCTATAACGGACAGGCGCGGGTCGAAGGACACGACGGCTCTCTGATGCTCATCGATGAACAGGGTCATGAGATCGTCCGGCTCAGGAATTCGTCGGTGTCCACTCTGGAACGGTTATCCTCCGACATGGTTGGGGTGTGGAAGACCCAAACGATACGCGCCGCTGCGGAACTGGGCGTGTTCGAACTCTTGCCGGCCGATCCGGACGAAATCGAGCAAACTTTAGAACTGGCGCCGTCGAACGGGGCCAGACTGATGCGCGCGCTTCTGGAACTGGGATTGGCCCGAGTTGACGGCCAAGGAGTGTTCCACGCCACCCAGATTGGCGCTCACCTCAGGCTCGATCACGACCTTTCGCTGGCCACCGCCGCCAGCCACTGGGGAGACCCATCCGCCGACGCATGGAACGGGCTGGTGGAATCCTTGCGCACTGGTGATCCGAACCCGTCGGAGGCCGGCCAGGATTTCTTTGCCCGGTTGGCGGAGCTACCCGGCGAGTTGGCCGCAAGCCACAGCATGTTCGCCACCTACGCCCGGCACGATTACGCCTCCCTACCAACCGCGTGGAATTTCGGCGTCCATGATGCCATCCTGGATGCCGGCGGCGGCACCGGGGAACTGGCTTTCGCACTGCTCCGCGCCAACTCGGGCATGAACGCCACCGTGATGGACCGCCCCGAGATTGAGGCTCTGTTCCGCCCTGCGGGAGACGTCGGCGAGCGGTGCCGGTTCGTCGCCGGCGACCTGTTCCGGAAATGGCCGGTGCGGTCGGATGCGGTGATCCTGGCACGGGTGCTCCACGACTGGCCGGACGACCACGCGCGTCGCATACTGGAGCGGGCCAGAGAAGCCATGCCGGTGGGCGGCAGTCTCTACTTGGTCGAGATGATCCCCGACGAGATGACGGGGTCGGGTGGCTTGCTCGACTTAAACATGCTGGTCATGACCGGCGGCAGGGAACGCACCGTGGAAGAATTCAAGGTACTGCTGACCGAGGCGGGCTTCGGCCTGCACAGGGTTGTCCCGACCAAGACTGTCAACTCCCTCATCGTCGCCGAAGCGCTTTGACGGTGCCGGGGGACGAAGCCCGTACTCTGGCACTGCTGGACAGGCTGCCTGAAGGATTAGCGGCTGCCCTGGTGGTACGGCACGCCGAGCGAGAGGAAATCCCGCCTGGAACCTTTGGCAATGATGTCCCACTGACGGACCGAGGACGGCACGCCGCCTATCGCCTTGGCGAGGGGTTGTCACACCGGCCTGCCGGTATCGTAAAGACAAGCCCGCTCCCACGCTGCGTCCAGACTGCCGAATCCATCGTAGCAGGCTCGGGCTGGACAGCCGACGTGATTCCTGACATGTTGTTGGGCGATCCGGGGCCATTCGTCGTCGACAGCGAGCTGGCGGGCAGCCTAATCCTGGACATTGGCATCGCTGGGGTGGTGACGCAACAGTTGTCGGCAACCGAACCGCCCGATGGCATGAGGTCCACATCGGAGGGCGTGCAGTTGGTTTTGGACAGCGTGGCCGAAGCCCTTTGCGCCCGGTGTGGCACCAGCGTTTTCGTCACCCACGACGCCGTTCTCGCCGTGTTGGTGGGAACGCTATACGGGCGGTCTGTTGACAAGTTCCGCTGGCCTGACTATCTGGACGCCCTGGTGTTGTGGGCAGACTCAGACCGGATTCAGTTCCTCTGGCACGGGCTTGACGAGGGTTCGTACCCAATCGGCAGTTAGGCGCACCGCTTCTCTGGAAGACACCCTGGGCTCGTGCCCCAGCACCCGCCTGGCCTTTTCGTTGCTGAACGCCTCCCGCTGGCCCTCCTCACCAGGCCGGTAGCCGACATATTCGATGGGTACATCGGCGCCGGAGGCCTCAAGGCACCACTGAGCCAGCTCCTTCACCGTGCGCTCGTCGCCGTTGCCCACGAAGAACTTCTCACCGACCACGGCATCCGCGGGGGCATGGATTGCTCGCATCCATCCTTCGACCACATCGTCGATGAACGACAGGTCTCGGGTCTGTTGTCCGCCCTCCACGACAATGGGCAATCCATTCATCGCGTTCCACAGCCACTTGAAGATGAACACCTCCCTTCGCATCTGCGGCCCGATCACCACGCCGGTGCTCAACACCACTGCCGGCACACCGTAGGCCCGGTACCACGACCACATCGCCAGCTCCGCGGCTGCCTTGGAGAATCCGTATGGGTTGTGGGGCGTCAGCGGATGGCTTTCGTCAATCGGAAGTTGCAGGGGCCGACCGATCTCGTTGCCGGAACCGGCAAATAACACCTTCTCAACGCCGTCGGCATGGCGGACGGCCTCCAGCAGTGCAACGGTACCCTCAATGTTCTGCATCACCGTGTAACGTGGAGAGTCGAACGCCAGAGGTGTGTCGGCCTGCGCCGCCAAGTGCGCGATCACCGCGTGTCCCTCGATGTCGCTGGGCAAGATGTCCTGCACGCTCTTCCAAATGTAGCGGAAGTCAGGGTGACGCATTTCGCGCTGCAGCAGGCCGGCATGGAGCGGCGGTACCACGTCCAGACCGGTCACTTGGTAGCCGCACCCCAACAGTCGCCTAACCAGATGGGAGCCGCCGAACCCGGCGGCACCGGTGACCAAGGCCGTATGGGAGTGCCCATCAGTCGCTTCGGTCAGTTGATCGTCGCTTTCGGGTTTCAAACCTACCAAATCCCGGAACTGGCGAATGGGCGATTAGGGACGACCTGAGTGTCCCAACCGAGGTAACACGATCCTCGGGCAAGTCCACGGCCGACCTAAAATGTTTGAGCCTTCGATAACATCCTACGGTCAGGCAATGGGAAATATCCGAAGTCAGCGCACCAGATTGGGGGGAATGCCTCCGCCTTCACTGTGGTGAGGGAGGGCACTGCGTCTCGCGGCAGAGATAACCGTATCCGGGTAATGCGCCACGGTCGGGCTGAATCACTGCCGACTTGGCAGCGCTACGACACCCGCATGCCTTTTCGAGAAGTGGTAACCGACATCTTTTCGGTGGATTGGGGGTTAGCCTTGTTGGGTGTGGAACGCTGATCGATTGCCGTCCGGGATTCCAATCACCGATTGATGACCGTGGAAAAATCAGATCGCGCCCGGTATTTCGCGGGCGCGATTGATAGTCCGAATACTGTGGGTTGCAGCCCGGTGCTGTAGACCTCTGGGAATTTGTCCAGCATTTGTCCAGCAAAATGGGCCCAATCCTGGTGGTTCACCTCTTATTGATACTGCCTTTGTATTTGCAACCGTCCTTTGTTGCGAAAATGGTGCCGAGGGGCGGATTCGAACCACCGACACCGGCATTTTCAGTGCCGTGCTCTACCAGGCTGAGCTACCTCGGCTAATCGGACTTTAATCATAGACGGACGTGTCAACCGTGTCAATTCAGTCCGCTTCTTCGGCACGAGAATCGCGTTTGGAACGGTTGCCTTCCGACGTTCCGGCTTTCGAGGAAATCCAGTGGGGGACCAGGCTTGTCTCGCCGACGTTATTCCTGCTCCGGTGGGCCCGAAGTGAGGCTTTCGCCGCGCCTCGCGCTTCGCGGTTGCAATTTGCGTGCGGTATAAGTATTATTAGGCAGGCGAATTGTGGGGAAAGTGATCCAAGCGAGAACGAAGTACCTGCTCGACCTATGCGGCCGCGCCAACCGGCCGTAAGCAAGAGTAAGGAGCAAGTTAACTGATGGTAGCCCAGGACCCGAACGTAGTCGAAGTCACCGACATGTCGCAACTCCCGGAATCGGCGTTTTCGCCGAGGGAGTATCGCAGGGGCGACTTGGTGACCGGCGAGATAGTGCGCATCGATGACGAGGGTATGGTCATCAGCGCCGGCCTCAAGACCGAGGGCATTGTTCCGCCACAAGAAATGCGGACACTCACCGACGAAAAGCGCGAGCAAATGCAACCGGGTTCCAGTGTGATTGTCATTCACCTGAACAATCGCGGTCCGGGGGGAATGGCGGTATTCTCATTCGACCAGGCACAGGAGAAGCAGGTCTGGGAAGAGCTGATTGAACTGCACAAGCAGGACTCCGAGCTTTCCGCCAAGGTGGTCCAGCACAACAAGGGCGGCCTGGTGGTCGACTGGGAAGGAGTGCGTGGGTTCGTGCCCTTCTCCCAGATGGCGCCGGTGCCGAAAGAAGGCCGTGTCGAACACCTGGACGCCCGGATCGGTGAGGACGCCCGGTTCAACATCTTGGAGCTGGACGCTCAACGTGAGAAATTGGTGCTGACCGAGCGACGTATCTGGCGTCAGCTGCGCAACGCCGCCAAGGAACGCCTCCTGGAAGAACTGCAGGAGGGCCAGATCGTGCAGGGCACGGTCAGGTCCATGCGCGGGTTCGGGGCGTTTGTGGACCTTGGCGACGCCGAAGGGCTGGTGCCCATCTCTGAGTTGTCCTGGTCGATGATCAAGTCTCCCGAGGAAGTGGTCAGCGTGGGCGATGAGCTGACGCTCAAGGTGCTGCGTGTGGACCGGGAGGCCAGCAAGATCTCCCTGAGCCTGAAGCGCACCCAGCCGGAGCCCTGGGACACGGTGCCGGAGCGATACCACGTTGGTGATATTGTCGACGGGACCGTCACGCGGCTGATGGACTTTGGCGCCTTCGTCAAGCTGGAAGACTGGGTCGAGGGCCTGGTGCACATCTCCGAGCTGTCGGCTCGCCGGATGGAGCACCCCCGGGAGATCGTCTACCAGGGTCAGCTGATCAAGGTGCAGATCCTGAGCATTGACACGGAACGGAAGCGGATGAGCCTGAGCTACCGCAAGGTGTACGGACTGTAAGCGTAAACTCCGCGCCGCGGCAGAACGTTACAGGGGCGACGACCGTCGCCCCTATTTTATTTTTTGCAACGCCGGCAGGTCGATGTCGTTCATGACGAAAAGGCCCGGATCGGAGGCATTCCCATCGTCGCGCAACTCGCGGAGCCGCTCCAGGCCGCGTCGCGTATCGCTGGCTACACGAGCCGGATGCCACTTGCGGATGCGACGCTTGAACAGCCAATAGGTGAACTCCTGCCAGGCGACCAGGGACAGATTCTGCGCATCGTAGCCCCAGATTCCCTCAGCATCGGACAGAAATTGAGGCACCAGGTTGGTGCGCGTCTCGCCGTAGAGATGGCGGTGGGCGTCTTCGACCACGTCGTCGCTGTCACCGTAGCAGCGGGCCAGCCGACTCTTGCGGATGGAGTCTTCCGTCACCAGTTGCAACGCCTCTTCGACCACCACGCCGTACCAGAAATTCAGGTGGGCGGTGTAACGGTATGGACCGATGAGCTGGCGGAATCGCTCCGGGCCGATGTCCTCGGGCAGACGCCCGTAAAACAGGAGGGCCTCCAGTTCGTCAGGAGGAACCACATCGGGGATGGACAGGCACAGACGATGGGCCAGGGTGATCCAGTCCAGCGCTTCGCCGCCGATGACGTAGCGCCAATTCCGCCCCCAAAGCTCCTCGTTGGGGAGGCTCCAGCGACCGATGGCGTCCAGCAACGCGATATACCATGGTTCCACCAGGCCTGCCCGGGACCGCAGCCGCTCGATGACGTGGTCGTAAGCCGGCAGGGCTCCGCCTTCGCCGCCCGCCGGCGAGATGACAGCGACCCCGGTGTCGTCCACCGTGAAAGTCATGGTCGGGATGCCGCAGCGCTTCGGGCCCCTGCCATCGCCGCGAAACGATCGGGTCGTTGCCCTTTCGGGGCGCGAAGCCAACCGAGAAACTCGCCTGTCGGATAGGTGTTCAGGACATGCTCAGGGCCACACCAGGCGCGTCGGGCCACGGCCACCCCGAAGGTGCGGTTCGTAAGTCCGTCAACGTGGTGTGAGTCGGTGTTGATGACCAGCGGGACGCCCAACTCGCGAGCGCGGGCCGCGTGCGTGTCCTTGAGGTCCAGGCGCTCCGGAGCCGCGTTGATTTCCATCGCAGTGCCGGTGTCGCGGGCGGTTTGCAGCAGGGCTTCGATATCGAACTCAACCGGGTCGCGGCGGCCGAGCAGGCGCGCGGAGGCATGCCCGATGACGGTGACGTAAGGGTTCTCCATGGCGCGGGTGATACGCCGGGTCATGGTGTCACGGTCCTGGCTCATGGCGTTGTGAACGGATGCGATGACCCAGTCCAGCATGCCCAGCACGTCGTCGGGGAAGTCCATGGCGCCATCGGCGCGGATGTCCACCTCTGAGCCGCAGAGGATGGTCATTTCGTAGCGCGACTGGAGGTTCCTGAGGATTTCGATCTGGCGGGCGAGACGGTCGGTGGTCAGGCCGTTGGCGACGCCCAGGCCCTGGGAATGGTCGGTGAGCGCCATGTACTCGTAGCCCATGGCGGCCACGGCGGCAACCATCTCCTCCAACGGAAACTTGCCGTCGCTCCAGTCGCTGTGGAGGTGCAGATCACCGCGCAGGTCGGTCTCCGTAATCAGGTTGGGGAGACTTCCGTCACGGGCAGCGTCCAACTCGTCGGCGCCGCGGCGGAGTTCCGGGGCAATCCAGGGCAGATCCAGGCGGCCGTAGAATGATTCTTCGTCAGGGAAACGCTCCGTTTCGCCGCTTTCGATCACCGTGATGCCGTACTCGTTCAGGGACAAACCCCGGCGGTTGGCGTAGTCACGCAAGCGGATGTTGTGCTGCTGGCTGCCGGTGAAGTACTGGAGCATCGCGCCCATGGCGTCGGGCTCGCCGATGCGGAGATCGATCTGGATGCCCGGGTCGACAACCACGGAAGTCTTGGAGTCGCCCTGGACCAGGACTTCGCGAACCGACGTCAGGGCGGCCAGGGCCGGGCCGGTTTCGGCCGGGTTCTCCGACACGGCGATGAGGTCCAGGTCGCCGATGGTCTCCTCCCAGCGGCGCAGCGAACCGGCCGGGGTAATGCTCACCAGCCCGGCGCAGGCGTCGAACAGCTGGGCAGTTACGGCGGCGCAGGTCTCGGAAGCGATGCCCAGGGGTGTGCGATCAGAGCGCATCCGCTGGGCCTGGATGTGACGCAGGATGTTTGCCACGGAGCGCTTCCCCATTCGGGGCAGCTGTTCGAGCCGTCCGTCGGTCGCGGCCTGCTCCAGTTCGGCCACGGAACCGATGCCCAACTCGTCCACGGCAGCTTTCACGGTTTTTGGCCCCATACCGGGGACTTCCAGCAGCTCCAGGACCGTGGGAGGCAATTCCTCGGCCAGGCGGTCATAAGCGGCCACGTGGCCCGTCGCCACGTACTCCTGGACCTTTTCGCTGATGGCCTTGCCTACGCCCGGGATTTTCTTCAGGTCATCGCCGGCGGCAGCCGCTGCGGCCAGCGACCAGCTGAGTTGCTCGATGGTGCTGGCGGCGCGCTGGTAGGCGCGAATCTTGAAGACGGTATCGCCCTTGATCTCCAGCATGGCGGCCATGTTGTTGAACAACTGGACGATGTCTTCGTTGGTGATCTGCGTCGTCATGGTCAATACCTTACCACCGGCCAACAAGGGCGGGCAAGGCAAGGATCCGGCGTCGCGTGCTCGGACAAACTCAAGGGCGCCTGCTTTCGCGGGCGCCCCTGGACGTTCCGAATGTTAACTCGGCTAACTGCTGGCGCCCTCCAGGTTCTTCATGTGGTTCATGGCGCTGCCGGCCCGGAACCACGCGATTTGGGCGTCGTTCAGCGTGTGACGCAGGTTGAGGGTTTCCTCACTGCCGTCGGCATGTTTGAGGATGGCCTGCACGGGCCGGTCGGGGGCCAGGTCGCTGAGACCGACCAGGCTCATGCGGTCGTCCTCCAGCACGCGATCCCAGTCCGCCGGGTCCTCGAAGGTGAGGGGCAGGAGCCCCTGCTTCTTCAGGTTCGACTCGTGGATGCGGGCGAAGCTGCGGGTGATGATGGCCGCGGCGCCCAGCATGCGCGGCGACAGGGCGGCGTGCTCGCGGCTGGAGCCCTCGCCGTAGTTCTCGTCACCGATGGCGACCCAGCGGATGCCCTGGGCGCTGTACGCGCGGGCGATCTCCGGAATGGGCATGATCTCCTCGCCGGAGAGCTGGTTCTTGCCGGTGCCGGTGTCGTCGGTATAGGCGTTGTTGGCGCCGAGGAACATGTTGTCGCTGAGGTTGTTGAGGTGGCCACGGAAGCGCAGCCAGGGACCGGCCGGCGAGATGGAGTCGGTGGTCGTCTTGCCCTGGGTCTTCACCAGGACGGGGATGTCTTCGAAGTCGTTGCCGTCCCACGGTTCCCACGGATCCAGCACCTGCAGCCGGTTGCTGCTGGGGTCTACGCGAACGTCAACGTCGCTGCCGTCTTCCGGCGGCTCGACGTACATGTCGGTGCCCGGGTCAAAGCCGGTGGGCGGCACCTCGGGCGCCTCGGACGGCGGCTGGAGCATGAACTCGTTGCCGTTGGCGTCCACCAGCGGGTCGGTGAGGGGGTTGAACGACAGGCTGCCGCCCAGTCCCATGGCCACGGCCAGTTCCGGGCTGGCGATGAAGTTCATGGTGCCGGCGTTGCCGTCATTGCGGCTGGGGAAGTTGCGGTTGTAGGAGGTGACGATGCTGTTGTCGGTGCCGCGAGCCTCGGGCCGGTTCCACTGGCCGATGCAGGGACCGCAGGCGTTGGCCAGCACCGTCGCGCCGATGGCCTCCAGGGCGGCCTGCTGACCATCGCGTTCGATGGTGGCGCGGACCTGCTCGGAGCCGGGGGTAACCAGCAGGCCGGACGCGGCAGAAACGCCCCGAGCCGAGGCCTGTCGGGCCACGTCGGCGCAGCGTTCCATATCCTCGTAGGAGGAGTTCGTGCAGCTGCCCACCAGGGCCACGGACACCCGTTCCGGGAAGCCTTCCTGCTTGGCCTCGGCGGCCAGTTCGGAGATGGGCCGGGCGCGGTCGGGCGAATGGGGGCCGGTGACGTGAGGTTCCAGCGTGGACAGGTCGATCTCGACGATCTGGTCGTAGAACTGCTCGGGCTGCGCCTCGACCTCAGGGTCGGACTGGAGCAGATGCTTGTACTCCTCGGCGATCGCGACCAGGTCCTCGCGGCCGGTGGCGCGCAGGTAGGTGGCCATGCGCTCGTCGTAGGGGAACACGTCGCCGGTGGCGCCCAGCTCGGCGCCCATGTTGCAGATCGTGCCCTTGCCGGTGGCGGAGATGGAGGCAGTGCCGGATCCGAAGTACTCGATGATGGCGTTGGTGCCGCCGGACACGGTGAGCTCGTAGGCCAGCTTGATGATGACGTCCTTGGGCGCGGTCCAGCCGCTCATGGAGCCGGTGAGCTTGACGCCGATGATGCGGGGGTACCGGACTTCCCAGGGCAGGCCGGCCATAACGTCGGCAGCGTCCGCGCCGCCCACGCCAATGGCCAGGGATCCCAGACCGCCTCCGTTGACGGTGTGGGAGTCGGTACCGATGATCAACGCTCCGGGGAAGGCGTACTTTTCCAGAACCACCTGGTGGACAATGCCGGAGCCGGGCTTCCAGAATCCCATGCCGAAGCGGCGGCTGGCGGACTCGAGGAACTGGTAGACCTCGTTGCTCTCGTTGAGAGCGTCCTGGAGGTCGGAGGAAGCGCCCACGCGAGCCTGGATGAGGTGGTCGCAGTGGACGGTGGTCGGGACGGCGACGCGGTCGCGGCCGGACTGCATGAACTGCAGGATGGCCATTTGACCGGTGACGTCCTGGTGAGCGACGCGGTCGGGGCGAAGGTTGATGTAGCTGTCGCCAGGGCGCAGATCAGCGTCGTCCACGTCGTCCAGATGGGACAGCAGCAGCTTCTCGGTCATGGTCAGGGGACGGTTGAGCCGGGCCCGAACCTGGGACAGCTTTTCGTCCATCTTGCGGTAGGTTTCCCGCACGAATTCCGGAGTGGAATCGATATTGCTCATTATGTTCGCTCCTCCTCGAGTTTTGCCCCGCTGGGTCGATCCTGCCGGCGCGCCATCGATCACGAAAGTGACCCGTGTTGCAGCGTGCGTCGGAGGACTACCAGGCCCGGGGAGATGTTACAGGGTTACCCTTTCGCCATACTTTTCAATGAGGTCCATGAAGAGCCGATGGCGCAGCGGATCGTTCGCCGGGTTTTCCGAGCGGCGCAGGTAGATGCGGTATACGGTAGCCAGGTCGTCGTCCCGCAGCCAGATGGAGTAGCTGGGCAGCCCGTTACGCAGTTGGCGGTAGAGAAACTCAACCTGGCGGATGCGGCTGAGTTGCAGGGCCACCTGCCCGTCGCCGTCAGTGGTGAGCAGGGCGATATCCCCCAGTGGGTGGGGGTTCCCGCTGCCATCCACGAACTGCAGGTTGTCCAGTGTGGCGGGAATGGACACGGTGGCCGCCGCGTTGTGCACCATGATCACGGACTCGGCCAGCCCCACGCCGGGATCTGCCGACCCGCGGCTGCAGTCAGACAGAATACGGCGCAGCAGGTCAACATCGGCCGGACGGCTGGCTCCGCCAAGAGATTGGATGGGAACGGAGGTTTCTTCCAGGTGATCGGAAAGCGCCTGCTCCAGGTTATCCGGAATGACGGCGAAACGGACGCGACCTCGCCGGGTGATGACAGCCTCTCCCGTAATGGAGCCGTAGAGCGTCTTTTCGCCGGACCAACGGCGGGCGACGTCGAATCTCGGACCGTAGGTGCAGCCCAGGATGCATCCGGCCGTGGTGACCTGCACGCGTTCGCCGTCCAACCGGTCCGCGGCGGCCTGCAGTTCGCCCAGCACGGCCTCGGCGTTGCGGCCCCGATGGTACCAGCGCCCGCACCCGTACTCGTCGGTGCAGACGACAACGTTGACTTCAGGGCGAGCGGAGCGCTGCGGATCGATAGCGGACATCAGAGAAAGTGTCAACCGTTAAACGTGCGCCCGGCAGCAAAGCGCCGGGCGCACGACGGGGTCGGTGTACGCCGGTCGGCGCGACGACTACTTGCTGAAGTAGTCGTAGTTGATCTTGATATAGTCTTCGTACATGGACGGTACCGCTTCCTCTGCGAATATGGCCGTAACCGGGCATACCGGTTCGCAGGCGGCACAGTCGATGCACTCATCGGGGCTGATGAAGTACATGTCATCGTCGTCGGTGGTGTAGATGCAGTCCACCGGGCAAACGTCGACACACGCGGCGTCTTTTACGCCCACGCATGGCTCGGTAATGATGTAGGTCATAGCGGCATTCCCTCGGGTGATGTGGTGTGGGTCGACAGTGGCTAACCGAACTTCGGGCCACAACTCACGGGTGCGGAAATTATAGCACGGCACATAGGCAATGCAAACGCGGAGGACGCCCGGCCTCGCCGGTCCGGACCGCAGGATGCAGCGGTTTTACACCCGGGTGAAGCGCTTTTTGGTGGACAGCGTGACGAAGGTCTGGGTCTTTTGCACTCCTTCGATAACGCCGATGCGCGTGCGCAGGAAATCACCCAGACTTTCGGCCGATTCCAGGGCAGTCCAGACGAAAACATCGTAGGGGCCGGTGGCGACTACGACATAGTGCGCTTCGTCGAGGTTGGCGATGCATTCCGCCACGGCATCGGACTTGCCCGGGCCGGTTTCCAGACCGATGAGCGCGGTGGTGCCGTAGCCCATTTTTTCCAGGTTGGGGACTGCCACCACATGGACGATGTCTTCTTTGATGAGACGGCGCAACCGCCGCCTCACGGTGCCTTCGCTGACACCCACAGCGCGCGCAATCTTGGCGTTGGACGCACGCCCGTCCGATTGCAGGATACCGATGATCTTCAGGTCAAGTTCGTCCATTAGTTGGCAGACTCCGTGCTAGGTATGCAGTCATGTCTCTACGCCCAATGGCGCAGATACTTGGCCTACGATATTATTCGTTCTGGCTGCGGTTGTCAACTATCAATAAGACAATGATAAACATTATCGTTTTATTCGCGACGGATTCGCTGCTTTTACGCCGCATCGGACGCATCATAAACGTAACGACCAGGGGGATATTCGGGAATTCCCGTTTCGTGTTTCAGCCCACGCTGAGTGTGCCCACGCCACCTACAATCATCACTATGGACGCAGCTTTTACCGACAACACTCGTGGGTTGAGCGACTCATCCAGGAATTGCCAACGCATTCGCGAGAGCAGTGTGGACGCGATGAACACGAAGAGCGGCCGGGTCGCCAGCACCGCGGCCACCAGGGAGGCGGGACCCAGGCTGTACGCGTAGACGCCCAGTAAAATCGACACCGCCGGCATCAGGGACTCGCCGAACAGGAGCATTGCCAGAACGCCGGGTTCCTTCACCGCCCTCCACAGGCGGGGACCTCCGCTCAGGCCGGCGCAAAAGAACACCGCGCCCACCGTGGCCTGCTGGATCCCGAATACCGTCAGCACGGGCAGGTCGGCGTTCAGGGCGGCCTTGGTCACAACGAAACTGGCGGCGGCGCACATCGCGCTGACGATCAGCAGGCCCGGTCCATAGATTGTGCTGCGGTCGCGCAGGTCGAAAACCGCGGTGCTCGGAACGGTCAAACCTGCGCCGATGCGTCCGAAGGGCCGTTCCTGGAACAGCCGCACGGAGATCAGCGCCGCGCCGGCGACTACCAACGCGATGCCGCACCATTGGGCGGGCGAAACGTGCTCATCCAGGAACAGCAGCGCCAGAATGGCGACGAATATCGGATTGGTCTGGGAAATGGCGACGGCTCGCGACGCCTCCATGAGGCGCAGACCCCGGAACAGGAGGACCACGGAGCAACCCATGAACAGGCCGGCCACAACGGGAGTCGCCCCCACCTGCCAGGTGGTGCCGGCCGGAACCCCCACGATTGCGGCCACGATGGTGCCGTAGATCAGTCCGGTGGTCCCGCACCACAGGCACAGGGGCGGCACGCCATTCAGGTGGAACGACAGCAGCCGTTTGTCGCAGACGCTGACGAAGCAAAAGGCCAGGGCCGAGCCCAACGCGAGTAAAGGCCACATTACGATTGAACGGCCTCGCGACGGATTCCCTGGCTGGCGCGATACGCCGGCAGGCGTCCGGACATGAACCGGGACGCTACGAGCACGTGCTGTCCGCAGCCCGGGTTAACTGACATGCGTCGAGGATCCTTGCGGGACCTGCCAATGGTCTCAGACGCGGCAATGACCGTCGCACCGTCCCAGCCAGTTGCTGATGCGCATCCGGTTGCGCGCGAACCCGCGGTAGAAGAGATCGAAGGCGGGGCGCGCCGGCCACCACTGCGTCCACGCGAGCACCCAGCCCAGGCCGGCCAGGCGGTAGCCCTCGCGCAGACTCTCCATTCCCACCGTGACGGTACCGTCCGGCCTGATGCCGTACATGGCGGACTGGACCTGGTCGGCGTCCAGGCCCCATGCGGTGGCGTCGAAATCCTCGGCGGAGATATCCACGGGCTCGATGGCCTCCGGGCGCCGGCGGTACAGATTGAGCACCTCCCGGCTGCACATGGGACATGACCCGTCGTATAGCATGCGGAAGCGGTCACTCATCGCCAGCATCCTCGGTGAGGCTTGGGTGCGCAAGATCGGTCAGTCGTCCGCCGGGGTGAGCACGGCAGCGTCGGCGGCCATCTGGGCGGCCTGTGCGGCGGCCAGGCCCGCCACGTCGGTGCCCACGTCCTGCACGCCGTATTTCTTTTCCAGCTCGTAGATGGAGTCCAGGCCCAGCACCGAAGCGACGTCCCAGCGGGTGCCGTAGCGGTCCGGGCTCACCATGCCGTCGCTCATGAGCTCTTCATACGCGGCGCGCACCTGCTTGTAAATGAGCCAGATGGTGCTACCGCAGATCATGATCTTGTAGCCCAGTTCGTCCATGGTCCGGGTCGTGGCCAGATCGCCGTTGTACATGCGGGGCACGTCGGCCAGGTCGACGGCGTAGCGTTGGATGTCGTCCTGGGACTTGATGCCGTCAACGAATACCAGGTCGGCGCCGGCCTCGACGTAGGCCCGGCACCGCCTGACGGTATCCTCCCAGCCGGTGACGGCGTAGGCGTCGCAGCGGGCGATGATGACGAAATCGGGATCGGTGCGTGCGTCCAGGGCGGCGCGGATCTTCTGGACGTGTTCCTCCACCGGGACCACCTGTTTGCCCGCGAAGAAACCGCACTTCTTGGGAAACACCTGGTCCTCCAGGTGGATGGCGGCCACGCCGGCGGACTCGTACTCGCGGACGGTGCGGTGCACGTTGAGCGGGTTGCCATAGCCGGTGTCGGCGTCGCAGATCACCGGGATGTTGATGGCGTCTGCGATGTACTTGGCGTTGGCGACCATCTCGGTCATGGTGAGCAGGCCGACATCGGGAAAGCCGCGCTCGGCGGCGGTGCCGGCGCCGGTCATGTAGACAGCCTGGTGTCCAACGTCCTCGGCGATGCGGGCGTGCAGGGCGTTAAGGACGAAGGGGGCGACGACCAACCGGTCGGAAGCGAGCATCTGGCGCAGCTGGGCAGTGGCTTTCATAGTTGCAATACCTCCCTTGAGTTGTCGAGAAATTTGCATGGATGATCAGGATGGATGGGATGATTCTATGTTCGGCAGAGACAGTCTATCTTTCATCCTTGGAGTGTTCACGTCTGGTCAAGCGGCGATATTGGAGCTTGGGCTGTCCGAAGTTCATCAGGAGTCCTACTTGCACGCCGGTTGCGTTCAGGTAGTTGATCAACTGTGCTTCGTGTATTGGAGCCAATGGTGATGGCACGGCCTTAAGTTCGACTATCACTTTGTCGTCAATCAACAAATCGGCGTAAAACTCGCCCACAACCTGACCACGAAACAGTACCTCAATAGGCGCCTGGGTTCTGACCCGTAGACCCGCTTCGGAAACGGCGATGGCCATTGCTTTTTCGTAAACAGATTCCAAGAATCCCGGCCCGAGCTCATTCAGAACATCAAACGCGCAACCGATGATGATCCGAGTCAAATCGGAATGTAGCATCGAAATCTTGGTCTATCCTGTGCATTCATGCCAATCTCCGTTCGGGGTCAGAAGATGCGGTCGGTTTCTGCCACCAGGGGCGGGAGCAGGGCTTCCATCCACGGGACCATGTCACGCAGCACTTCCACCGGTATTTCGTGGCCCATGTTGTACTCGTTATAGGACAGGTTGTAGTTCTCCGCATCCAGGAACTCGCGGGTGCGGCGCGCGCTGTCCATGGAAACCATCTGGTCGTGGAGTCCGTGGGCGACGAAAACCGGCTGCTCGCGGTGATCTGGCAGGCGCGGTCGCAGTATCTCGGGATCCGGCAAGGAGGCGCTGAGCGCGACCAGGGCCACGAACTTGTCCGGCCGCTCCAGGCCCATGCGGTATGTCATGCCGCCTCCCTGGGAGAAGCCTAGCAGCACGGCGCGGTTCTTTTGGGCCCGAAACTCTTGCAGCACCTCCGAAAAGAAGGCATCCAGCAGCGACTCGGCCTGGTCGAAATGCTCCTCGGTGGCCTGGCCGCGCGGTGGGTGCCAGCCGTAGCCAACCATGCCGGGGGCCAGTTCGAAGGGTATGGGCGCGTTGGGGCACACGTACACGTAGCCCTTGCGGTTGATGGACGGCGCGAGGCCGGCGAGGTCCTGCATGTTGGCGCCAAAACCGTGCAGCATGACCACCAGCGGGTAATCGGCGTCGGCGTCGTAATCGTCAGGAAAGATGACGAGATAGTGAAGACCTTCGTCGGCTACCCTGCGCTGTTCGGCGTGCATCAGTCAGGCTCCTTGGTGTCGATACGCGATGGGGACTAGCCCAATCGTAACATATCGAAGCGCGGGGACCCTTCAGAGAGCGGATCCCGGAAGCAGCCGCCGGGCACGCCGGCGTCGGGTCAGCGCCGTCAACAGCCGGGTTGGCCGTAGTTGCCGCAGCACCCCCGCCGGTTCGCCACCTTCAGCCGCATGTTGGAGGCTACCAATGCCAGCACCCGATGCCACGGCAGCCCGGTGCCGCGCAGGTTCGAAAACGCGGACCACAGGCTGTCCGGGCCGTTGTGTTGATGCCCGTGGGGATGGCCGTGTTCCGGCTCCTGGTCTGCCATTGGGAAGATATCCCCTTCGAGTTCAGGCCCGAGTAGCGGCGGCGTTGGTATCTCCGCTCCCGAACACGCCGAAGGGATTCAGCGAACGCGGCGCGTCATAAACGTCCATCTGCTCGGTGCGCTTCAGCCAGCCAACCACGATGTAGGTCAGCGGCGTGGCGACGATCTCGTATACCGACTTGGCGATCCACGCACAGACCGCGGCGTTGAACACTGGCAGCCACGAGCCGTCCGGTCCGACCCACAGGCCGGAGACACCGAAGGCGATGGTGAAGAACAGGATGGAGTCGATGCCCTGACCGACTACGGTGGAGGATATGGTACGCAGCCAGAGGTAGCGTCCCTGCGTGCGGTTCTTGAGCAGTACCATGACGACGGCGTTGGAAAACTCGCCGACGATGTAGGCGACGAACGAGCCCAGCAGGATCCAGCCGGTGGCGCCCAGGATGGCCTCGTAGGCGTGTTCGCTGGGCAGGTTGGCCACGACGTTGCCGGCGTCGTCAGTGATGATCACGGGTTCCACCGACCAGAACACCGCGCCCGGGATCAGGTCGCCGACCCAGAACAGTAACACCATCACCAGGTTGCATACGAATCCCAACCAGATCACGCCGCGAGCGACACGGAAACCGTACACCTCGGTCAGGATGTCGCTGATGATGTACCCGATGGGGAAACAGACGATGGCAGCGGAGACCACGAACAGATTGCTTCCGATGAAGTCGAAAGGCAGTGTAAACAGAGATACCGGCTTGGTGGCGATGATGTTGCTGACCAACAGCACCGTCACCGCCAGCGCGGCAATGATCACCAGTTTCCCGGAGAATTGCATGGTCGTCCTCTCTGGCAGGGGCGCCAGACCTACAGCAACGGGAGGTAACGTGAAATCTCGTAGTCGGTGACCGTGGAGCGGTATTGCTCCCACTCCTGTTTCTTATTGCGGATCAGGGTTTCGTAGACGAACTCGCCCAGTGTCTTGCGCAGCAGGTCGCTGTCTTCCGCCAATGCTATGGCCTCGCCCATGCTGGTGGGCAGGCGTCCGATGCCGCGGGCGGTGCGCTCCTCGCCGGACATGGACGCCACGTCACCGGTGATCGGCGACGGCAGCGGGTATTCCTCCTCGATGCCCTTGAGGCCGGCGGCCAGCAGGGCGCTGAACGCCAGGTACGGGTTGCAGGCCGGATCAGGGGCGCGGTACTCAACGCGCAGGGAGGTTTCATAGCCCGTCTTGTACGAAGGAACCCGTATCAGGTCCAGGCGGTTGGACATGGTCCACGACACGTGCACCGGCGCTTCGTAGCCGGGCACCAGGCGCTTGTAGGAGTTCACCCACTGATTGGTCACCAGGGTGATTTCCGGAGCGTGGCGCAGCAGGCCGGCGATGAACCGCTTGCCGATAACGGACAGGTGCAGTTCGTCATCGGGGTCGTAGAAGGCGTTGTTGTTGCCACGGAACAGCGACTGGTGGGTGTGCATCCCGCTGCCGTTGGCCGTGGAAAATGGCTTGGGCATGAACGAAGCGTAAACGCCCTGCTGCTGGGCCAGTTCCTTGATGACCATGCGGGCGGTCATGACGTTGTCGGCCATGGTGAGGGCGTCGGTGTACTGGAGGTCGATCTCATGCTGGCTGGGCGCGCCCTCATGGTGGGAATATTTCACCGGGATACCCATTTCGGCAAGGTTGAGCACGGTGTCCCGACGGAGATCTGAAGCGGGGTTGCTGGACAGCTGGTCATAGTAACCGTAGGTGTCCAGGGGTTCCGGCGTTTCGGCGTCGCGCAGGTAGAAATATTCCAGCTCGGGACCCACGTAGTAGATGTATCCCAGGCTGGCCAGACGCTCCAAGTTACGCTTCAGGACGTGGCGCGGATCTCCGATGAAGGGCTCCCCCCGGGGGGTGCGCACGTCGCAGAAGATGCGGGCCACGGCGTTGCGGCGGGGACGCCAGGGCAACAGCGTGAAGGTGGTCGGGTCCGGGAACGCGCGCATGTCGCTTTCCGTGTCGGTGCTATAGCCCTCGATGGCCGCGCCGTCGAAGCCGACGCCCAGTTCCAGGGCGTCCTCCAGGTCATCCACGGTGATGGCGAACCCCTTGAGGTTGCCGAGGATATCGGTGAACCACAGGCGGATGAACTTGACGTCGAAGTCACGGGCGCTGCGGAGCACGTACTCGCGCTCGGCGGCGTGGTGGTCAGTCAGCACGGGATATCTCCTGAAGCATGGGTTCACGTCGCGCCACTCGTGGCTGCGCGACATTGTAACAGCAGGGGCGGTTCGAACCCGCCCCTGCCGGAAGGGCCGTAATTGACCGGGTCGCGATCAGGCGTCGAAGTGCTTGAAGAGTTCGATGGAATGTGGGCCCAGGCGCGGGTCATCCCCGTCGCTCTTCTTGCAGTCCAGCTAGGTTCCTATGCGGTCGCAGACCCCGGTGAGGTCGTCGGTGAAGACGCTGCCCCGCATGAGGAACTCGTTGCCGAAATCGATGACTTCACGCCGACAAATCAATCTAGATGTTCATCCTCTCGCCGTGCTGCGTCAGGTCAATGCCAATCTCCTCTTCCTGGCTGGAGACCCGCAAGCCGATGGTGTACTTGAGGGCCAGCAGGATGATGGCGGAGACCACGAAGGACCAGGCGAAGGCGGCTCCGATGCCGATGATCTGGTAGAAAATTTGCTCAATGCGCGTGACGTCGGCCTCCAGAGCGCCGAAGCCGATACCGACGAAGATGCCGGTGGCCAGCGCGCCCCACATGCCGCCGATGCCGTGAATGCCGAACACGTCTAGCGAGTCGTCAATGCGGAACTTGTGGATCAGTTCAACGGCGATGAAGCAGGCTCCGCCGGCGCCGGCGCCGATGATGATGGCGGGCATCACGCCCACGAAACCGGCCGCCGGGGTGATCGCGACCAGGCCGGCCACCGCGCCAGCTGCGGCGCCGCTGGCCGATGGGCGCTTGGTGATAAACCAGGAGATGATGGACCACGAGGACATGGCGGTCGCCGCGGCCACGTTGGTCACCACGAAGGCGTTGGCCGCGCTCTCGGTGGACAGGTCGAAACTGCTGCCCGCGTTGAAGCCGAACCAGCCGAACCAGAGCAGGCCGGCGCCCAGCAGCACCAGCGGAACGTTGTCGGGGGCCAGGGTCGCCGTGCCGAAGCCGCTGCGACGCCCCACGATCAGCGCGGCGGCCAGGGCGGCCGTGCCTGACGCGATGTGGACCACGGTTCCGCCGGCGAAGTCCAGCGCGAACCCGGCCTCGCTCATGCCCAATATGCTGCCCAGGTTGCCCAGCCAGCCTCCGCCCCAGACCCAGTGGCACAGGGGCGCGTAGACGATGGTCACCCACAGCGCGGCGAAGATGATGTAGGACTGGAACTTGAACCGCTCGGCAAAGCCGCCGGCGATCAGGGCAACGGTGATGATGGCGAACATGCCCTGGAAGATCATGAATGCCTGTTCGTCCAGCCCGACGCCTATCATGCCGAACTTGCCCAGGTCGCCCACGAAGCCCAGGCCGCCGACGCTGGTGCTGAAAGCAAGGCTGTAGCCCCAGAGCACCCAGAGCACGCTGACCACCCCGATGGCGGTGACGGAGTGCATCATCGTGCCGATAACGTTCTTGTGGCGCACCAGCCCGCCGTAGAACAGGGCCAGGCCGGGCACCATAAGGAACACCAGAGCGGCTGATATCAGGAACGAGAATACTTCCAGTTCAGTGAATTCCATGTCTCCTTCTCCCCTCTGCTGTTGGCCGCCAATCGTGATTAGTCGCATCGCCGTCGCGGCCCGCTCGGGAGCGGATGACCATGCCGGGAACGGTGGCACCGCGATGCGTGGATCGGCCAAGGATTTGCCGCAAAATTTTAGTTATCCGGTGTTACGTACTAATGACGTAATTGTTACAAAGATGTTTCGTGCAACCGGGATTGGGCCATTCCCCGCAACGCTGCAAGGGTGTCGATCCGCTCCTGTGCTCCAATTTAGTCATCGCGAGGCGCCTGAGGACCTGCCACGATCTTAGTCGGAAGGCACGTCCGGTGTTATGTACGGCCGCACCGGAGGATCGTCGGTTGTGATCAATGCATGCCGCGGGCAGCGCATATCGGCCGGCGTCGCCAAGGCACGAGCCGGGAAGTGGCGAGTCGCTTGTGTCTAGCCGCCAGCATCGGAGGTACGGTGTGCGCCGAGCTGGTCATCCCACCCAGCGGGGTGGGGCACTAGGACGTACGGGCGTACGGGCGGGCGACGGTTGTGACGCAGACGAAAATGCAAGCAATGTGGCTGTTATGCTTGCAAAGTGATATTTGTTGGGGCATAATACGGTGTATGCTTACAGTGCGGCACTACAGGGGATCAAATGATGACCGACGCGAACGAAGATAGTAAATCTCGAGGTGGGAAAGCGCGGGCAACGAAACTTTCCGCCACGGAAAGGTCAGAGATTGCGAAAAAGGCAGCGAATTCTCGGTGGGCTGAGTTGCCTAACGCGGTCTGCGCCACATCTGAAGGGCAACCGCTGCGAATAGGCAATGTTGAATTGGAATGCTACGTCTTGGAAGACGGGACCCGTCTACTATCCCAAGCGGGGTTCCTCAGTGCGCTAGGCCGCCACAGAAAGGCAAACGTTCGCCGAGAACGAGCACCTGCGATCCTTCAAGGAAAAGCCATCGGTCCTTTCATATCCGTGGACACTTTGGAGAAGAGCTCGCCTATTGCGTTTAGGACCCCTCATGGGGTTAGAGCCAGTGGCTACCGAGCGGAGTTGCTACCCGAGGTTTGCGAGGTGTATCTAAAAGCGCGGGACGCCAACGCGCTACCACCCAACCAGATCCATGTCGCCAAACAGGCCGACATCCTGATGAGAGGCTTGGCCCATGTCGGTATAATCGCCCTCGTCGATGAAGCAACGGGTTATCAAGACCTTAGAGCACGTAATGCTCTTGCCGCAATCCTAGAGCAGTTCATTGCCAGGGAACTGAAAGCGTGGGTGCGGACGTTCCCAGACGATTATTACCGTGAGATGTTTCGGCTGAGAGGCCTACAATATCCTGCCGATACCGTGAAACGGCCGCAGTACTTCGGGACTCTAACGAATGACATCGTTTACGCCCGACTCGCGCCAGGGGTGTTGAACGAATTAAAAAAGGTTACCCCCCGTACTGAGGCAGGTAACTTGAAGCATAAATTGTTCCAACGCCTTACGTCCAATATTGGATATCCCAAACTTCGTGAACATCTGGGTTCCGTGGTAACCATAATGAAACTGAGTCGATCGTGGAACGAGTTCAGGGACAACCTGAACAAAATTCATCCGAAATACGGAGATACGATACCTCTAGACTTGATCTTTGACGACTCCGGCAAAGGGCTTTAGCAATTCCTTGCAGAATTCAGATACCGCGAGTATTGCCCCAACGCCTCAGTGGATGTGCCACCGGACCTTCCCTCAGTGGTCTAATTGAAACCGCCGCTGCGAGGCTCGGGTGCACGAAAAGTTGACCGTCACCGCCTCCCATTCCCCCGGCGCGTCTTCCGCCTTTGTAACGTCTCGATCGAACACCCGCACCGGCGTATTTCCCGCCACGTCCTCCAAGCGCGGTTTGACTACCAGCCGGTACTCTCCGGTTGTCCACGGAATGTCCGGCGCGAAGCCCCAGATGCGCTCGCCCTTGCCAATCTCACCTGCGCCCTCGATGGTCCTACCGTCGCCGTCCTGTAACGAGAGGCAGTGCTGCAATAGCCCGTGGTCGAGGGGCCGGTCGAACTCGACCAGCAACGGTTCCCGGGAGCCGGCGGCGGGGGCGGTCAATCGCCAAGAGTGCGGGTCGAGGCGCGAGCGCAGCGCCGGCCCGATGCTATAGCTCCGTTCGGCTCCGGCCCGCAGCGGCTGACCCGTGGCGTCGCGGAAGGCCGGGTCGATGGTGATGCGGACCGTCGTGCCCTCCACCAGCGGGTAGCCGAACTCCAGGTTGGGCACCAGGCCCCGCTTGATGCGGCCCGGGTCCAGCAACATGGTCAGGCGTTTGCGTTCGGCATCCCATAGCTCCGGCTCCGGCGGGAGGAAGACGTCGTCCAGGGTTTCGCCGGTGTCAGCGCGACTGACCGTTATCGCGCGCGCCGCCCAGCCCTCGCTCATCGGGGCGGAGAAGTGCACGTACACGCGCAGCAGGTTGACCGGAAGCTCGGCGGCAGTGGGGTAGATCACCAGCGCCTCAGTGGTGGCCGACCCTTCCGAGGATGGCCGCCGGATATCCCAAGCCTCCGCGCCGTCCGCCTCGCTGGCAGACCGAACCAGCAGGGAGTAGCTCACTCCGTCGACAAAGGGAAAGCGGGGCACGAACCAGGCCGCTTCGCCTTCGATGAGGAAACGACCAGCCACCGGCGGAACGACCGGCCAGCCCTCGTCTTGAGGCACTGCCTCGCTGGGATACAGGGCGAGACGCCGGGACAGCGCCCCGGCGTCCTGCTTCTCCAACTCGCGAAGTTCAGCCTCGATCCAGCCGCTGATCTTCAGGCAGTCGCGCCCCTGGTATTGCGCCCACTCCAGTTGCAGGTGGCGGCCCGGGGTCACAGCGTCGCGGTGGCGTAGGTGCGGAGATGCGAGCGCCCGTCCTCGTCCTGCTGGAGCATCAGCACGCCGTTCCCGTTCAGGTTGGCCATGCGCTTGACACCGGGATGGGGCAGCAGTTCCCGCGGCACGCCCACGCCCGGGGTGACCGGGTCGGCCGGCGATGCGTCCATCGAATCATCGGGCTCGGTCAGCGGACCCTGCACATCAATGTCCTTGCAGGCGACTTTGAAGAGCGGGTGCCGGTCGTTGCAGACCAGCAGGTACTCCCCGCCGTCGTGCTCGTAGGAAATCAGGTCAATCGGATGGTTGTGGGAACCCAACTCGGCCACGGTCTTGCCCATGACATGCTTTTCGGTGTCGAAATCGGCGAGAGTGAACTGCACCACCGGAGTGCAGGTGTAGCTGGCCAGGATGCTGGTGTTGCCCTGGTACGGCACGAAGGCGCGGATGGGCGCGGCCGTCTCGTACACGCCGTGGGAGACGTGGAAGATCTCCAGGGAGTTGGATTTGGCCTCGCCGTTGAAGGGGAAGGGAATGCGCCGCAGCGTGGAGGTGAACTCCTCGTTGGAGGTGCCCGCCACAAGCAGCAGCCCGTCGACGTAGGACATGTCCGTGACCGTCACCGTGCGCAGCTGCATGCGAGTCACCAGGCGAGGGTCGTCGGCGTCCGCCGCGTCGGTGATGTCGTATTGGGAGAAGGCCACGTCGTCCAGCGCCACGTCCCCGATGGAACCGTCGCCGGACACCCTGATGATCACCGGCGTCGCCGCGTCGCCGCTGGCACGCATCACTGAGCAGTACACGTTGCCCGAGGTCGGGTGCGCCACGATATCCCGGATGGTCACATCCTCGCGGGAGCAACCCAGGTAGGACGCCAGGGACGCGTCGAAGTTCTCGAGGTTCACGTCCTGCGGCTCACCGTCGGCGGTGTCTCCGACGTCGATGGCGAAGATGGACGCGCTCACGTTGTCGGCGGCAAACAGCACGCCCCCGGGTCCGAAGGCCAGCGGACCAACCGATTTGAACGCCGGCGTACCGACGACGAGGCCGAGATTTGCCAGACTTGTCGCAGTTCCGAGGTCAACCATAACTGCCTCCTACGCTTTTCGTATCCAGATTTTCGCCAGTGTAGCATCGCGTCGACTGCCGGGCTACCGCCGGGCCAAACACGACGCGGTTTTGCTATACTCCGGCCGGTAAGCACCACCGGTAAACATCAAAGGAATTTGACGACCGCCGCGAGGAGATCGCCATGACTACCGAACGTCGCCGAGGAACCGTTACCCTCCGCCAGGTGAGCGGCTCCGCCCGCTCGAAGAAGGTCAGGGTCGAACTGGGAGAGGAATCCGCCTTCACCGACCTGCCGGCGCCCGTGAAGGTGGGCGATGCCCGGTACTTCCTGGTGCGTGGGCGCGACGGCTACAAGCTGCTGTCCACAATCTGCCCCCACCAGGGCGGCGAGATCGAGGACGAGGGCGACGAAGTCTTCGTCTGCGACGGCCACGGCTGGCAGTACGAGAAGGGCGAGGGCACCTGCGTCAACCAGCCCGACTTCCGCATGAAGGCGTTCCTCGTCACCCAGCAGGAGGGCCGGCTGGTGGCGCTGGTCCCGGACGAGTAGGCCAGCCAGACAAGCTGCTCGGCCATCGCAATGAGTTCGGCCCCGGGACGCAGGTTCCCGGGGCCGTTCACGTCGTATCTGAGTTCCCTCAAACTGTCATTGCGAGCGCAGCGCGGCAATCTCGATGGTGCGTTGCCGAACCTCGCGAGATTGCCACGTCGCTCTGCTCCTCGCAATGACCGTTCTGATCAAACTGGGCACGCGTCAGCAAACCGCATTGCTTCCGATGCCGCACTATCCGACCATGTCGTAGCTGCGCAGCAACTTGCCCGGCAATTCTCCCGTGCACTCGTTTTCCACGAAGGTCACGGTGCCGTTGACCAGGATGTAGCGGATGCCCGTGGGCTTCTGCACCAGCCGCTTCTCGCCGCCGGGGAAGTCGGTCTCGAACCGGGGCTTGTCGTACAGCAGTCCCAGCTCGTCCATGTTGTAGATCATCACGTCCGCATAATCGCCGACGCGCAGGGTGCCACGACCCTTCATGTCTGAGAACGCCGCCGGCAGCGCGCTCATCTTCTGGTGCGCCTGCTCCAGGGTCATCAGCTCGTTGTCGCGGATCCAGTGACCCAGGAAGTACACCGGCCACACGCTGTTGACCAGGAACCGGGTGTGTGCGCCGCCGTCCGACACCGAGATGTGGACGAAGGGATTGACCAGCCGCTCGGCCCGCGCGTCGTCCCCCTGCCCGCCGGCCGGATGCGCGAACTCGGTCTCGAGGTCCTCGTCCAGCGCGATGTCCAGGAACACGTCCAGCGGGTGCTTGCCCTCGGCCTCGGCGATGTCGGCGATGGACAGCCCCTCGTACTTGAGGTTCCGCTCCAGCGCCACCTCGACCACCTGCACCTGCGTCCAGTCGGTGCGCGCGTGGGGTCGCTCGATGACGTCGCGCTTCATGCCCGAGCGAATGCCGTCCTCGGAGAGCTTGGCGATGCGCTCCTCCTTGCTGCCCACAAGCGGCTGCACCCAGTTCGGCATGTAGTCAAACAGGTTGTACTCGGAGAGCTTGAACTCGGCGATGGTCGGCACCGAGCCCTGCTGCGCCAGGACAGGCAGCCCCTCCTGCCGGACTTCCTCCAGCCAGTCGTAGCCCTCCTCGTCGCCCAGCGCGACGTGCAGCGGGCGCCCGCTCATGCGAACCATCTCCGCCAGCATCTCCCGCTGACCCGGTCGGTCGTCGGAGATGCCGATGGTCCAGCCCAGGTGACCCACGCCAAACTGGCTCAGCACCTGGGACAGGGCGTAGAACTCCTCGGGCGAGGCCACGTGGCTGGGCAGCCAGCTGCCGTCCTCGGGCCGGTCCTCCAGGTTCTTGTCGGCGGACAGCCCGAAGGCTCCGGCCTTCATGGAGTCGTGCAGGATCTGCTTCATCTGGTTCAGCTCGGCCTCGGTCACGGAGGTCCGCTCCCGCGCCGGAATCATGCCCAGAACGTAGCCCCGCAGCGGCGAGAAGGGCACCAGAGCGCCCACGTTGACCCCCAGGCCCTGTCGATCCAGGCTATCCATGTATTCGGGGAAGGTCTCCCAGTCCCAGCGCATGCCCAGCCGCATCGACTCCAGTGGGATCGCCTCGATGCGGTTCATCATGCGCATGTTCAGGTCCCGGTCCTCCGCACGGGTCGGCGCGAACCCGAAGCCGCACTGCCCCACGGTGAGGGAGGTCACGCCGAACCATCCCGACAGCGACGCGTAGGGATCCCAGTTCAGTTGAGCGTCGTAGTGGGTGTGCAGGTCCACCGCGCCCGGGGCCACGATGCATCCACTGGCGTCCAGTTCCCTGGCGCCGGCCGAGTTGATGCGCCCGCTGATCATGGACACCCGGCCGTCCTTGATGCCTACGTCGGCGCGGACGCGGGGCAGGCCGGTGCCGTCGATTACGGTTCCACCGCGAATTACCAAATCAAATTCCGGCATACAGTTACCTCCCAAAGGCAATGTGCTGTAATTTCGTCGCGATCTGCCCGACGATATGAGTAAATCCAGGTGGCCGCAGTGTAAGTGCGCTGTAAATGACTGTCAATTTTGTGACGGATATCGCAATTATTATGCAAAGCCGCGCAGTTTTACTACCAGGATAGCGGCCGGACGCCGCCGGTTCACCCAGCCACCGTGGACGCCTGATACCATTGACTGCACCAGATAATAAGGAGCTACACTCCGATGGCAGACCAGCAAATCTCCGCCGCCGATCCCCATCCCAGACGCCGGGTCCAGGCCCTCGACGTGGAACTCGCCACCGTCGATACCGGTCAGGGCGACCCGGTGGTGTTCCTGCATGGCAACCCGACCTCCTCCTACCTGTGGCGCAACATCATCCCCCACGTGGCCGGCGCGGCCCGCTGCCTGGCCCCCGACCTGCTGGGCATGGGCGAGTCGGACCGCGCCCCCGACGGGTCCTACCGCTTGGTCGACCACGCCCGCTACCTGGACGCCTGGTTCGACGCCCTGGGACTGACCGAGAACGTCACCCTGGTCGCCCACGACTGGGGGTCGGCCCTGGCCTTCCACTGGGCCCATCGACACCAGGAGCGCGTGAAGGGCGTCGTCTACATGGAGGCCATCGTGCGGCCCCTGGCGTGGGAGGAGTGGCCCGAGCGCTCCCGCGGCTTTTTCCAGTCCATGCGCTCACCCGACGGCGATCAGATCATCCTGGAGCGCAACATGTTCGTCGAGCGCATCCTGCCGGCCAGCGTGATACGCGGACTGACCGAACCGGAGATGGAGATCTACCGCCGGCCCTACCTGGAGCCTGGGGAGTCCCGCCGTCCGACCCTGACCTGGCCTCGTCAGATCCCCCTGGACGGCGAGCCGGCTGACGTGGTGGAGATCGTCGATGCCTACTCGCAGTGGCTGTCGTCGAGCGATGTGCCCAAGCTGTTCATCAACGCCGACCCCGGGACCATTCTGACCGGCGCCCAGCGCGAGTTCTGCCGCGCCTGGCCCAACCAGCGCGAGGTCACCGTCCCCGGCTACCACTTCATCCAGGAGGACTCCCCCGCCGAAATCGGCCAGGCTATCGCCGAGTGGCTTGCCGAGCTGGGGTAGCGATGCCGCCCTTGGGCCCGTTCAGAAGAGGGCATATCCCGGACGCGGCCGCAGCAAAGCGCCACCTCCGGCCAGGCGGTCCAGGCTGCTCATCGGCTTGCGCCGGTTTTGACGCAGGGGAGCGCTCACCGCGTGCATATGGCTCAGTATCTCTCTAATGGACCGCCAGAAACCCGTCTCGTGATAGATGACCCCGTGGTCGGCGCAGAACGCCCTGACCACGGGCCTGGCATCCTTCAACCGGTTGCGGGGCATGTTGGGAAAGAGGTGGTGCTCAATCTGATAGTTCAACCCGCCGTACATGTAATCTACGACCGGATTGGGCAAGACGTTGCGGGACGTCAGCACCTGTTGCCGCAGGTGATCGAGCACGGTATCGGGGCCCAGGATCGGCATGCCCTTGTGGTTGGGAGCAAACACTGAGCCCACGTGCAATCCGGTCAGGGCCCGATGGACCACGATGAACAACACCCCGTGCCAGAAGGGCAGGAACGTGAAAACCAGCGCCAGATAGGCCGCGATTGCGGTCGCCACGACGATGGGTTCCAGGACCGGATGTTTCACCTCGTTCGGTCGCGCCAGGAAAACGATGCCCGCGAACAGCAAGCTGAACGACGAGAGCATGAGCATGGGATAGAACCAGAAGGCCTGATGGCGGATGAAGAACCGCGCAACTCCCCACGACTCCAGCGCCTGCTCGCGGGTGAAAGCAAAAACCGTGATTTCGATGTCGGCGTCATGCCCGATCTGGTTGGGGCTGACGTGGTGCTTGATGTGCTTTTCCCGCCACCAGCTGGGCGCCATGCCCGTGACCAGCGCCGCCAGCAACATGAGATTGTCGTTCCGCTTCACCGACCGGAAGACCTGGCGATGTCCGGAGTCGTGCCCGAGAAAAGCGAACTGGCTGAACGCGACCGCCATCAGGGCCGCGTTCGCCATCTGCACCCACAGGCTGTCAAAAACGACCAGTATGGCTGCACTGGCGATGAGAAGCGCGAAAGCGGTTGATACCTTGACTGCGTAATACGCGTATTGGCGGTCCAGAAGCCCGTGCTCTAGTATCAAACGCCGTAGCTTGAAATATTCCTCGTTGCGCTGCCGTTTATCCAAAATCCCCGCCGTAACGTCTGCGAGTTCCCGGTTGCTTGCTGGCTCGCTGTTCGGCGGGCTCACTGTATCGTTGGTGATAATCTTTCTCTCTTTATCTCCTGCTGCGGAGCGGTCGACACCTCGTGTCCGGACATGCAGTATGAAAGTGTGGCGCAGTATACCGCCGCGGGTTTGAGGAGTGCCAGCAACGACGTCGCCACACGCGTACCCAGTTTCGCTGGAACCGTCATTGCGAGCGAAGCGCGGCAATCTCGTTGGGGCAAGGAACGCTACTGAAGGAAATCTACTGCGGGAACTGGATCGCCACGTCGCTACGCTGCTGGTGATGACAAAGTGGGTAGGCGTGAGCGAGACCACTTCACGCGTGCCCGGTTTGCGGCGTGGAGGAACGTCAGAATCCAGATTTACGGGATTTTATGATTTGGCATTGATTGGGAGCCCCATCACAGAACGGTTCCAATCCTGATAATCCCCGAATCTTGAAAATCCTGATTCTGGCGATTCACGAAAGCAGCTGCGCATGAAACCGCAATAACTCTGGCTACTGCGGGACGCTGTTACAATATGCAGGTCCGACAAATCGCATTGATGGTTTTTGCAGCTACGAACCTCATTATAATGCACCGTTTTGCTCGGCGCGAGGCGCGTCGCATCCTTTTCCTCCCGAGACCAAGGAGTCTTCCTCTATATGCCATTGCAACCCCGTCAGGCCGGTACCCGTTCCAACAATCGCCAACATACCAACAGCCCACAGATCAACCGACCACAGCAGCACCCCGCCATTTGCGCGGACTGCCAAGACGCCACCACCGTTCCTTTCCGGCCGACAGAGGGTCGGCCCGTTTATTGTTCGTCCTGCCTGTACCTGCGGCGGAATGGGGTCGCCTCTTCCCGTCCGGCGCAGGATCGCAAGTCGGCATCTCCGGCGGCCGCTGCCGGCGCAAGCCGGTCTGACGCCGCGGCACACGAATCCGTCTTTCGCGGCATGGTGCTGAATCCCGGGACCCGGGCCGCCATCGCCGGCATGAACATCTCCGATCCCACGCCCATCCAGGAACAGTCAATACCGCCTCTGCTGGAAGGCCGGGATCTCATCGGCCAGGCCCGCACCGGATCCGGCAAAACCCTGGCCTTCGCTGTACCGCTGGTGGAACAGTGCGATGCCACCGCCAGGCAGGTGCAGGCGCTGGTCTTGGTGCCGACCCGCGAGCTGGCCATCCAGGTGGGCGGCGTCGTCGAGGACCTCGCCCGGCCACAGGGCCTGCACGTTACCCTGCTGTACGGCGGGCGGTCGCTGGGCAAGGACCATCGGGCGTTGCAGCAGGGCGCGCAGATCATCATCGGCACCCCGGGCCGGACCCTGGATCACGTCCGGCAGGGCAGCCTGAAGTTGAGATCAGTGCGATTTCTGGTGCTGGACGAAGCCGACGAGATGCTCGATAGAGGCTTCGCCCGCGACGTCGACGCCATCTTGAGCGAGACTCCGACCCAGCGGCAGACCGCGCTGTTTTCGGCCACCGTGCCGGACTGGGTGGCGAAGACCGCCAGGAAGCACCTCCACGACCCGGTCACCGTGGCCGTGGACGCCGATCTGGAAACCCTGCCCAGCGTGGAACACCTGGTTTACAGCATCCAGAAGACCGACAAGATGGAGGCGCTGCTCATCCTGCTGGACCGCCGGGACGGCGCGCCCGTCCTCGTGTTCGGCAAGACCAAGCACGGTGTCAAAAGATTGGCCCGACAACTGGATGAGGCGGGTTACCCCGTCGGCGCCCTGCAGGGCAATCTCAGCCAGGTCGCCCGTGAGCGGGTGATGCAGGATTTCCGCTCGGGGGTCGCGCCAATCCTGGTCGCCACCAACGTGGCCGCGCGAGGCCTGGACGTCGAGGGCATCGGACAGGTCATCAACTACGACCTCCCCGACTCCGAGCAGCTGTTCACCCACCGCGTGGGCCGCACCGGCCGCATGGGTCGCGCCGGCGAGGCCATCACGTTCATCACGCCGGACGAAGACCGCAAGTGGCGCGAGATCGAGCGCGGCCTGGGTCGCGAGTTCACCCGCAAGTCGTGGACGCGGGAGCGTCGTTCTAGCGACCGCCGCCAGACGACAGAAGCCGAACGAAGCGTCGAGGCCAGACCAGTGCGGCTCAAGCCGGCCCGGTAGGCTGCGCCGGCAGCCTGTTTCGTCCGGATTGGATACAGGCGTACCCAGTTTCACAAGAACTGTCATTGCGAGCGAAGCGCGGCAATCTCGTTGAGGCAAGGAACGCTGTTGCAGGATCGAGATCGCCACGTCGCTTTGCTCCTCGCGATGACAAACTGGGTACACATGAGCATGATTACGGGATTGACCGGATCGAGACCATTTGCGGCAGACCGCTCCCAATCCCGATAATCCATAAATCCCGCAAATCCTGCTTCTGACCATTTCCAAAACCGGGTACGCGTGAGGGCCTACCCCACCACCGCCCACACCAGCGTGATCGCTCCCGCCGCCACCAGCGATCCCGCCCACAGCAGGTCGAGGTTGATCCAGCCCCGCCGCAGGAACGCCAGGCCGACCCGGTAGTAGACGACCACCGCCGCCGCCAGCATCGCCGCCAGCATGACGACGGTGTGCATCAGCAGCCCGACCACCCACCATATGGGGGCATCGGTCAGGGATAGAAAGCCGCCGTGCTCGCCCAGGTCGCCGACGATGCCCGACGCGGCGTCCGGGCGGGTCAGGGAGAGCACCACCGGAGCCAGCATCAACCCCGCGCCGTGGGCCGACGCCATCAGAAATGACCAGGCGATCAAGTCCCGTCCGCCCACGTTCATCCCCACCCAGCGGGGGTGTCGGTAGTATCGGACCAGCCGGTAGAAGCCGAAGCCCAGCAGGATTGCGCCCGAAGCGATGCGCACCCATTTCAGGGGCAGGAATGCGCCGGCCAGGACCAACGCGGCCATGATGATCGCCACCGACGCCAGGTGACCGATTGCGATATATCCCGTCGCCGTGTACAGCTGCATCGGCCGCTGCCGCTGCAACGCCAGCGCCACGGCGAACAGCCACCCCATCGCCGGGTTCAGCCCGTGGAATATTCCCAGCGCGGCCAGGCCCAGCCACGGGCCCAGCGATGCCAGGGCCGCCGGATCGGGAATGAGGGCGTGCAGCAACACTGCCGACACTGCCGGTCCGGCGGCCCTGGAGCCGTTTGTTACGTTTTACGATTTGTGAACGGCGGTGTCGCGCTACGGGAAGCAGTACGTATCGGACGAGGCGTCGCCGCCCTGCAGCCGCACCTGGTGGGTGCGCGTCTTCCCGTAATCGACGAAGAAGTCCTCGTTCACCGACATTCCGCCCTCGGGGTTCACGTCGATGCGGCTGAGCCAGCCGTTCAGCCCGTCGGGGTAGAACTGGTCATCCCACGAGGAATAGAGCGAGTTGGTCAGGTACACCCGCCGGCCGTCCCGGCTGATCTCCACCATCTGCGGGCCGCCCGTGAGGGTCGCGCCGGTGGGATGCGCCGCCTTGCGCACCACGCCGCCCATCTCCAGCTCGCCGGTCTGCACCGGGTTGAAGGGGTCGGACACGTCGTACTGCAGCAGCTTGCCGGTCCCCCAGCACGACACGTAGAGGAACCGGTCGTCCAGGGAGAGGTCGATGTCGGTGATCAGCGGCGGCACCGCGCCCAGGGGTTGCAGGGCCGGCGGCAGATCCGCGGCTTCCGCCGGTTCAGCTGGCACGGAG
Source organism: SAR202 cluster bacterium bin87 (assembly GCA_002238825.1). Lineage (GTDB taxonomy): Bacteria > Chloroflexota > Dehalococcoidia > Lucifugimonadales > UBA3495 > Bin87. The sequence goes on from MPNC01000003.1 coordinate 108,455, forward strand.
ATGATCTTGCGGGCGGCCCATTCGTCGCCCTCCCGGTACCAGACGAAGATTGAGCCGGAAAGGTCCTCGGTGCTCACCACCACCCCGCAGAATCCGTAGTGCCGCGTCGGGTTGTGCGCCGGACGCAGCTCCAGGGCCATCTGATGCTGTGCCCCCAGGTCAACGGCCTGCTGGTGAGTCCGGCGGCGCATGTCCCAGAAGTGCAGCATGTGGCCGTAGTTCTGTCCCACCACGTCCTCCAGCCGGGCCCCGCTCTCGAACATCTCGGGGGTGCCCCACTCGCTGGTCATCATGGTGTCGATGCCGATATGCCACCAGAAATCGTAGGCCAGTTCCTGCGGCCCGCGGTCCAGCTCCCACGGCCCGATGGGCTCGAAGGTGTAGTGGTCCAGCATCATGATCCCGCCGGGACGGTCGCCGTCTGCGGAGCCCAGGGCGCTGACGTAGATCGCGTCCGGCCCGCAGTGCACGGTGTGAGGGCGACTGTAGCCCGCCCGTCGCACCTGCTCGGCCTCGATGGTCTTGACGATCCGCGGCCGCTGCGGGTCGGGTTGGGTGTCGATGATGTAGATCCGGCTGTTGGCCAGGCTCGGGACCACCAGGTAGCGGCGCTCCAGGTGGGGATGCGCCGACGACGGGCAGAGGGCCGCGCTGCAGGCGTTCCAGTTGAAGTGATGCAGCTCGTCGCCCACGTGGGGCATTTCCAGCGAGTGGACCACCTGCGAATACGACGCCGAGTTGGGATCGCAGTCCACCACCGTCATGGCGTCCGGCTCGCCGGTGCCGGGATTGAGCACGGCGACATAGGCCAGGCGTTCCTGCGGAGCCTCCATGGCCAGGCGCGCCGAGGGGTAAAAGGTCGGGTCGGGTCTCCAGAGGGCCATCTCTCCACTCTCCTTGCGTCTCACGCCGTCACTCGGCGAACTCCGGCGCCACGCGCTGCCGGCCCGCGTATCCTAACTTGCAAGTACGGCTGCGGCAAGGCGCGTTGCGACGCCGCCTGAACGGCTGCGGCCAGCTGGCGGCCTTGCGCGGAGACTGGCGACCTGCCCAAGCTGTTCATCAATGTGGACGCGGGCGCCAACCTGACCGGGGAGCAGCGCGAGTTCTCCGGCGCCTAGCAAGGGTGCAACAATGCGGTCGAAAGCACCTGGCTCTAGAGTACCAAAGTTCATTAGCGGCCCCGACATGCGATCGTCGGGAGGCCTAGGAGTCGTGCTCACGTTTGCGGCAGGAATTCTCCCAGACCGCGAAAAACGACTGAGTTTCCATTGAATTCGGACGTTGTTAGAATGGATGCTTGCCATCTTGCGTAAATTCTGGAGGGTCCAGAGATCGATGCATATGGCGTCAGCGATGGCTGGTGTCGGTCGTATCATCCCTTTGTTATGGGTCAGTTAACCGAATGGAGGGATATTCGCACTTCATAGCCAAGTTGTCGACCGTGTGATAATCAAAGGTGCGGATCTCGGTGGCTTCAGTTTCGCTTAGTGCTGGGCCTACGGCGCTCAAGGTTGGTTGATCCAGTCAGAGTAACCCGTTGCCTGAAATGCCGGGTGCTAGACGACAACGCTTTGGTCGAGGACCATGACTACAGACATTTTTCAGGAAGAATTCAAAGAGGTTCATCTCGATCAACTCGAGCTGGATCCCGAAAACCCCCGATTGCCAAGAGATCACGATTGGCAGGCAACCGTTGACGATGGCTTTCTGAAGGAGTTCGTGCGGCGTTACAACCTTATCGAATTGGCGCGATCAATAGCCGATAAGGGTTTCAGCCCTCGCCATGCGGAGGCACTGCTCGTGATCGAGCACCCGGTCAAGGGAGACCATTATATCGTCGTTGAGGGGAACCGCAGGCTTGCTACCCTGAAGCTATTGGCAAACTCCGAAACCAGGACGACGGTGGGAGCGACTAGTTCCGAATGGTCGGAACTAGCCGAGGATGCGGCTGGCATTATGGATTGGGCGCACATACCCGTAATTGTCTATCCAGATCGGCCCTCTTTGGATGAATACCTCGGATTCCGGCACATTACTGGGCCTTCATCTTGGCGGCCCGAAGCAAAGGGTCGGTTCATCGCCAAATTGTTGTCGTCAGGACGAACTGTACGAGATGTCGTTAGGAGCATCGGCACCAGTTACAGAATGGTACGACGATACGCCGAAGCCCATGCCATATATACGCAAGCACTGGCCGAAGGCATTCCAATGGACCGGGTAGAGACCGGATATGGAGTGTTCTACAATGCCCTAGACCAACCTGGTGTCAGGGAGTTTCTTCGTCTCGGGCGGCAGGTCGAAATCGATGCCTTGCCAGTTTCTCCGGTCCCGACAGATCGGTTAGAGCAACTCAGGGACCTGATCATTTTGCTCTTTGGGGATCCCGAAAGCGGTGTCCCGCGGGTGATAAACGAGTCGCGCGACCTCAACACACTAGGAACTGTGCTAGCGAACGAACGGGCGTGCGCAAATCTATTGCGAGACAGGGATCTCGACAGAGCATGGAGGATCAGTGGAGGCGGCCGAAATGACCTACTTGGCCTCCTTTCTGACCTGCATTTGCGCCTCGCCCAAGTCAATGGGCAAGCGCGGGAGTATGCGGATGATGAAGAAATCAGGGAAGAGGTACGGAGAATCTGCGATTTGGTGAACGACATGGCCGTCCGGTACGGAATCTTCTGATGTACCAGCCACCGAAATTCGCCGTGGGGCTTTCCGATGACCCGATACAAATTGCCGATTGGGTTGAGCTCAATTTGCTAACTGAAGAGGAGACCTTATTGTCGGTCCACAGCGTCACCGACGAGTTGGCTGACAATCCTCCGGATGATGCCAACCAAAGCGAAACGCGTTCTGGTTACGACCCGCTTGAAGATACCAACGGACAATCTGTCCCGGGCTTCTGGGTTTCTGCGGAAGATCGCGCTGCCACCGCATTCCTTGAGCTACAGGAAAGATCAAATTGGTTGGGGGAACGCTACCCGCTCGCGATCGACCGCGAGACCGCAGTGATCAACGACGGCGGTATTTCGGGGGACATTTACCGGTTTTTGGTCCTGCTGAGAGCTCGGCACCTCTATCCTATGGGCTTGGACGACGATGGCGAGGTATCAGGACTACTTTTTGAAGAATTGGCCAAATGTGCGATAGGAGCCTATATCGGAACAATTTCGGCGAGTCGCGCGCGGTTCGGTGTGGCTGGCGGATCCAGAGGAGATGGACTGCCAGCTCCGCTGGCAGACGCTGTGGCCGAACTCAGCGACCGCATGCATGAAGGGCCGGGAGAATTCGATAAATTAGCACTCGGAGACTTTGGAGGGGATGCACTGGCATGGAAACCGTTTGGTGACAGCCGTCCTGGACAGTTGACCGTGGTCTGCCAAGCTACCATCTCCGAACGGCGTTGGAAAAGAAAGCAGCCGGCCAACGAATGGACCGACAAACAACCGGCTTCGTCGCGCTTAATTCGCTTCGTAGCCAGACCAGTTACGGCAGTTGCTTTCCCAGAAACCTTGTCACTAACCAAACCGACTGAGTTGGATGGCCTTTCCTTCTCAAGCATCCCGTTCGACCGCCTCCGCTTGCTCAGTGCCTTGTACGACGACCCCCCGCCCGATTGCTTGCTGCAACGAATGAACGCATGGGGCCAGGTAATAGCACAGCGGATCCCGACCGTATGACGGACCCCAAAAAACAACAAGGAAGCTGGGTTAGTGGTGTTAATCGCTGGCTGAGCAAAGACCGATCGTTGGGTTTTCGGGTTCTGGATCTTTTCTGTGGTGCGGGTGGGCTATCACTTGGTTTTTGGGCCAAGGGGTTTGACGTACTGGGCGTAGATAAGAGCCTGGACGCAGCGAGGACTTACTCACAAAACTTGGGCCCTGCGAAATGCGATGATCTCAACAACCAGACGGATTTTCCTTTCGTCGACGTTGTTATTGCGGGGCCACCATGCCAGCCTTGGAGTCGGGCAGGTAAACGGCTTGGGGAAGAGGACCACCGCGATGGTTTAGATGTCATAATTCGATCTGTGGAGACTATTAGACCGACCGCGGTAGTCGTAGAAAACGTTCCAGAGCTGGGCCGATCGACCGGCAGGCAATACTTAGATCGCTTCAAAGATAGTTTGCACGTTTTGGGGTACGCCGTGGCAGAGTTCGAATTGAACGCAAACGATTATGGAGTGCCACAGAATCGAAAGAGGCTATTCGTAACAGCGGTGCTGGGAAACGAGCCCCTGAATAAACCTGACCCGTGGACCAAAAAGATCAAGGTGCGCCAAGCCATACCTAGCACGTATTGGCGCAACAGCAAACAAGCACGTATGGTGTCCGAAGGTATGAGCGCCTACATAGAACGATATGAGCAGGCGTCCGGTTGTAGAACCCCCCGGGATTTGCACATAGACAGGCCGTCCAGGACGTTGACGACCAGGAATCTGAGCGGGTCGACCGGAGATATGCTCCGTATCAGATTGCCTGATGGAACGAGAAGGACACTCACGGTCAGAGAAGCCGCCCGACTGCAATCGTTCCCTGATTGGTTTCGTTTCTACGGGAGCGAACGTAGCAAATTCGAACAGATCGGGAACGCCGTACCTCCTCTATTGGCTCGCGCGGTTGCAGAGTCAGTCAGCGACCGACTGATCGGTGCTCGATCTGACGGCGAACGGAATTCGCCTCCTCGGCCAATTCCGTCAAGTGCAGTTGCATCCGCGACTATGCGAGCTAATCGACGTCGGGACACCAAACCAGAAATCGTTCTGCGCTCTGCCCTACACCGCAAAGGATGGCGGTTCCGTGTGGATTTTCCAGTCGTTACAGCGACGCGGAAAGTCCGCCCAGACGTCGTTTTCCCTAGGCGGAAAGTTGCAGTTTTTGTCGATGGGTGCTTCTGGCATTCATGCCCTACGCATGGACAACGACCCAAGGCCAACGCACCTTATTGGGATACCAAGTTGAAGCTGAACAAAAACCGGGATTTGGCCGATACTCAGGCTCTACTAACCGGTGGCTGGGAAGTGGTGAGAGTGTGGGAGCACGAACCCACAGACCACGCGGTCGCTAGGGTTGAAATCGCGTTAGCGTCGCGGCCAAGTTAATGAGTACGGACATTTCGAATACCTGGGCCCGGTCGATGTCTTTTGTTTCGCGCTGGGCGTGGCTACGAAGATAGCTAGAACAGCGATGAACACCGGTAGGACCCGGTGCGATCGCCAAAATCCACACCCCCAAAACCACCCATCGAGCCCCCGAAACAGCCCGTTGAGCCCCCGAAAACGGGGTGGTGAGATCGGCCAAAAATACGAGAGCCGGAGGTGGCCACAACCCCCGGCCCTCGCAATGAGGAGAGGAAAAATGTCGTTGGTTGGCGCGCGCGTCGTGCGCTAGCTGGTCGCCGCCGACTCGGGGTAGGTCTGGATGCCGTGCTCGGAGATGTCCAGCCCCTGCCTCTCTTCCTCCTCGCTGACCCGCACGCCCATGCTGAACTTCAGCAGGTAGAACAGGGCGAAACCGGTGACCAGCGACCACACCACCACCGCCACGATGCTGACGATCTGCGGGACGAAAAGCGTCGCGCTGCCGCCCACCAGGCCGCCGTCCTTGGCGAAAATCGCAATGGCCAGCAGGCCCCACAGACCGGTCACGCCGTGCACGCTGATCGCGCCCACCGGATCGTCGATCTTCAAGACCCGCTCCATCAGCATCACCGAGCCGTACATCACGGGCGCGGCGATGGCGCCGATGACCACGGCTGCCCACGGGTCCACAAAGTTCACCGGCGCCGTGATGCCAACCAGGCCGGCCAGCGCGCCGTTGCAGGCCATCAGTATGTCGGCCTTGCCCTTTACGATAAGCGTAATGTACATGGCGACTACCGCGCCGGTCGCGCCGGAAAGCAGCGTGTTCACCGCGTTCAGCCCGATGTCGTCGCCCCAGCCGATGTTGAAGCCGAACCAGCCGAAGAACAGGATGAACGTGCCCGCCACCACGAAGGGCGTGCTGTGCGCCGGCAGCTCCTGGGCGCGCCCATTGATGAACTTGCCCATGCGGGGACCGACCACCACCGCGCCAGTGAGTGCGACGAATCCGCCCACCGCGTGCACCACGCCGGAACCGGCATAGTCCAGGGCGCCCATGTCGGCCAGCCAGCCGCCGCCCCAGACCCAGTGCCCGTAGATAGGGTAGATCAGCGAGGAGACGATGAAGCTGTACGCCAGGTAGGTCTGCAGCTTGGTCCGTTCGGCCATGGCGCCCGCGACGATTGTCGCCGCGGTGGCGGCAAACACCATCTGGAAGATCCAGCCCACATAGTCGCCGCTGGTCAGGAACCAGCCGGTCAGCCCGATGAACCCGCCGGCGGTGTCACCCAGCATGAACGCGAAGCCGAAGGCCCAGAAGCCCAGCGACGCGATGGCAAAGTCCATGAAGGATTTCGTAAGGTAGTTGGTCGTGTTCTTGGACCGGATCAGACCCGCGCCGAGAAACGCGAAACCGGCCTGCATGAAGAACACCAGCGCCGCCGCAACCACGGTGACGATGTTGTCGGAGTAGCCGTTGAGCCACTCGGTGGTGGGCCCGTCGTCCTGCGCGAACACCGCGTTGTACGACGCCAGCAGACCAACCGCCAGCAGACCAACCGCCAGCGCCAGCAGCGTCCGCCGCAGCGAGAATGGGTACTCCCTCACCGCGGCGACGCCGTGATTGAGCACCCCGTTACCAAAAAGTGATTTCGTGGCCGAAAACATGTGTGCCTCCTTGCGGATTTGAGGCGTCGTCGCGCAGCGCGTGACCTGAACGCTGTGGACCGGCGTCCCATGTGGATGTGACAATCGGTAGGCTAGGCGCAGGGTGTTAAACGTCCGTTGCGAGCCGATTAACAAATTATTTCGGCTGGGTTACTTTTCTGTTTCGCGGCCCTCCGCAACGTCGCCTCGCGCCCGTTACAAGTCTGCCCGAGTTGCACTCGCCTGAACCGCTCGATTTTGCCTGTGCTACCCTTGACAAATGACCTCCGACGTTGACTTGCAAACTTTCCGGGACGCCCTCTGCCGCTTGGAAGAAGCCCTGCGAGACCGCGCCGCCGAGCCCGGGAATACGTACCTGCGGGACGCGGTGATCTTGAGGTTCACCCTCACCTTTGAGGCGGCCGCGTCGGTGCTGGCACGCTACCTGCAATTTGTGGCCGCCGTACGGGACCCAAATCGTATGTCTCCCCGACGTCGTTTGCGGGAAGCAGCCGACCTGGGGCTGATTGCGGAGTGCTCCGATTGGCTGCGGCACATGGAAAACCGCGATCGAGTGTCCCATGCGTATCTGGAATCCATGGCGATAATGGTTGCCAAAGGCGCACCCCCCTTCGCCGCTGACGCTCGGGCATTGCTGTCCGCCATGGAGCGGGGCATAGCTGATGGCGGATGAGGTAGCGCGGGCCATCGACCTGCCCGAAGCGCACCAAAAGCAGGTCCTGGAGATCATCCGCGCCCGGTTGCCGGATGCCCGGGTGTGGGTGTACGGCTCACGGACCAAGGGGCGCGCGCGACGCTACTCTGACCTGGACCTGATGCTGGACGACCGGGGCCGAGAAATACCCTGGTCCGTCATGGGTAGCCTGGACGAGGACTTCGACGAATCCAGTCTCCCAATCATCGTGGAACTGCATGACATGGCCGCAACCGACGCGAAGTTCCTGGAGCGGGTGCAGAAGGACTTCCTCCTGTTGGATTGAACCGTGTACCGGGTCCGTTCCATCCGCTGTGTATAATGAACCGGCCGGCCGCGAAGGCCGGAGATCAGAAAACAAAACACCGTCCCGACCGCATTTCCCATAAGGAGAGGTGTACACATGGCTGAATACGCGCATCCCGAATCGTTGGTAACTACAGATTGGGTGGCCGAGCACGGCGGCGACGCCAACGTGCGGCTGGTGGAGGTCGACGTCGATACGTCCGCCTACGAGCAGGGCCACATCGCCGGCGCCGTCACCTGGAACTGGCAGAGCCAGCTGCAGCAGAACGTGGCGCGCGACATCGTCTCGCGCGATGAAATGGAAGGGCTGCTCAGCGGCAGCGGCATAGGCCCCGATACCACCATCATTTTGTACGGCGACAACAACAACTGGTTCGCCGCCTGGGCCTTCTGGCAGCTGCGCTACTACGGCCACCAGGACGTGCGTCTGATGAACGGCGGACGCGCCCTGTGGCTGGCGGAGAACCGGCCCACCACCACCGACGTGCCGTCCTATGCCGCCACCAGCTACAGCATCACCACGGAGAACAGCGACCTGCGCGCCCTGCGGGACTACGTGCTGCAGGCCGTCAACAGCGGGTCCCACGCCCTCGTCGACGTGCGCTCGCCCGACGAGTTCTCCGGCGCGCTGAACGCCCCGCCGAATCTGCCCCAGGAAGGCTCCCAGCGCAACGGGCACATCCCCGGCGCGGCCAACATCCCGTGGGGCCAGGCGGTCAACGAGGACGGCACCTTCAAGTCGGCGGACGAGCTCAGCGCGCTCTACGGCGGCAGGGGCGTGGACGGCGGTCGCGAGACCATCGCCTACTGCCGCATCGGCGAGCGGTCATCGCACACCTGGTTCGTGCTCAGCCAGCTGCTGGGCTACGACAACGTGCGCAACTACGACGGCTCGTGGACCGAGTGGGGCAGCATCGTCGGTGCGCCCATCGAGCGGGACGTGTAGCGGCGCTACGGCGTCAAACACTCGTAACTGGCTGTGGGGGCGAATGATTATTCGCCCCCACGAGTTCAAGCGCACTTCCTGGCTGGAAAACACTGAGCAGCGTGGACATCGTGCCATAACAGCGCATAAACTGGCGTTCGATAATCACTATCGCATAGAGGAGCCAAAATGGCCGAATACAACCTGGCCGTCATCGCCGGCGACGGCATCGGGCCGGAGGTGATTTCCGAGGGACGCAAGGTGCTGGACACCGTGGCCGCGCAGACCGACGGCCTGTCCTTCCGCGCCGTCGAGTACCCCTGGGGCAGCGACTACTACCGCGAGACCGGTCGAATGATGCCCGAGGACGGGCTGGAGCAGATTTCGTCAAGCGACGCGGTGCTCTTCGGCGCGGTGGGCGACCCCAACATTCCCGACCACGTGACCCTGCAGGGCCTGCTCCTGCCCATGCGCCGGGCCTTCGACCAGGCCATCTGCGTGCGGCCAGCGGTGCTGTTCCCGGGCGTGGAATCGCCCATCGCGGGCAAAGCCGCCGGCGACGTGGACATGGTCATCTTCCGGGAGAACACCGAGGGCGAGTACGCGCCCGTGGGCGGCCGGCTGTACGCGGGCACCGCCCACGAGACGGTCATCCAGAGCGGCGTGTTCACCCGGCGGGGCACCGAGCGGATCATCCGCGCCGCCTTTGAGCACAGCGTCCGGCGCGGCGGCAAGAACAAGGTGACCTCGGTGACCAAGTCCAACGCCCAGGCCTTCAGCATGGTGTTCTGGGACGAGGTTTTCGAGGACGTTGCGGCCGAGTATCCCCAGGTGCAGACCGAATCGCTCCTGGTGGACCGGGCGGCCATGGACCTGGTGCGGTGGCCGGAGGATTTCGACGTGATCGTCGCGTCGAACCTGTTCGCCGACATCCTGTCCGACATCGCCGCGGTGGTGACGGGCAGCATGGGCCTGGCCCCCAGCGCCAACATCAATCCCGAGGGGGCATTTCCCTCGATGTTCGAGCCGGTACACGGCGCGGCCTTCGACATCACCGGCAAGAGCCTGGCCAACCCGCTGGCGACGATCTTCGCGGTGGCCATGATGCTGGACCACCTGGGCGAGACGGATGCGGCGGATCGGGTGAACGCGGCGGCCCTGCAGACGCTGAACGAGCGCAGGGTTGTCACCGGCGACCTTGGCGGCAGCGCCAGCACCCAGCAGGTGGGTGACGAGGTGGTGCGAATCCTGCAGAGCTCCGGTTAGCCAACCTGTGATGGCACTCACCCGTACCCGATGTGTCATCGCGAGGAGCGTAGTGACGTGGCGATCTCGTTCTCTCATTGTCGTTTTTACCCCAACTGGATTGCCGCGCTTCGCTCGCAATGACATTTTTTACAATTCGGGTGCGCATCAGGCGACGTCAACGGCGAGGTAAGCGGAAATGGGCATGAGATGGGAGCGGCAGGAGTTCAACCTGCCTGAAGACCACGGGTGGACGGCGAAACCGGGCAACCGGGTCTTCGTGGGGAATCAGGGGGCAGTACGATTTGAGGTGCCGAACACCTGGATACTTGAAATGCCCAAGGGCTCACGGTCGTTCGTTTTTTTGGACCGGAAACCGGAGGCCGACGCCGATATCCGGCTGGACGTCCGCGTCATGCCGTTGGCGGCGGCCCGGCCCGACGTGGACTGGTCGCAGTTGCAGCCGTGGGACGAGCCGCCCATCGCCGATTGGCTGAAGAAGAACCTCGCTGCCGACGAGCGTGTTCCCACCCGGGTGGGCAACCCGCTCACCCTGCGCCTCGACGGCACCACCATCGTCTGGGCGGAGATGGACTTCATCGACCCGGTGGAAAAACGACCGGCCCACACCCGGCTGTGCTACGCGATGAAAACCCAGGCGGCGCTGCTGGCGATGATCGGCATGGACTACTGGGATGATCACGCCGACCGGGCCAAGGCGGCCTGGAACGACATTCTCGGCACCCTGAAGGTGGGCGAGTTCATCGAAAGCCCATTTCGAGGGCCGGATCGCCGGTCTCGGCGGAAACAGCGATAGCGTCGTCAGCGACCACTAACACTCGAATACAACGACTGGACAACGGCAGGTAACATGACAGCTACACCCGCATCGGCCGCCATCAACTCCGCCCGCCTCGATGACCATCTGAATGCCCTGGGACAGATCGGCCGTGACGAATTCGGGATGCAGCGGGTAGCGTTCTCCCGGCAGGACGTCGCCGGCCGCGACTATGTCAGTAACCTGATGCGCGGCGCGGGCATGTCCGTCCGCATCGACCCGGCGGGCAACATCATCGGCCGCACGGAAGGCGCCGACCCGACTCTGCCCGCCATCGTCCTCGGATCCCACACCGACACGGTGCCCAGCGGAGGCGCTTACGACGGAGCGCTGGGCGTCATCGCGGCCATCGAGGTGGTGGAGGCGCTGCGGGACGCCGGGCACACCCCGCGGCATCCCATCGAGGTGTTGGTGTTCACCAATGAGGAGGGCACCAGCTTCCACCGCTGGCTGTTGGGCAGTCGGGCCGTGGCCGGACTGTGGGAGCCGGAGGACTTCGCGGCTGTGGACGATGATGGAGTGACCCTGACGGACACCCTGCCGAGCATCGGTGGCAACATGTCCCGCGTCGAGGCGGCGCGCCGTCGGCCCGAAGAGTTCGCCTGCTACTTTGAACTGCACATCGAACAGGGGCCGACGCTGCACCGGGGCGGCTTTCCCATCGGAGTGGTGACCGGCATCACGGGGCGCTCGGTGTACCACGTGGACATCGTGGGCGAGGCGAACCATGCCGGCACCACGCCCATGGCGCTGCGACGGGACGCCATGTCGGCGGCCGCGCAGATCGCCCTGGCCGTGCGTCGCATCGCCGGCGAGATGGAAGTATGCCGGGTGGGCACCGTGGGCTCCATGGACGTGCATCCCAACGCGGGCAACGTTATCCCCGGCCGCGTCCAGATGGGTGTGGAGTTTCGCGACGAGCGGATGGAGTCGCTGGCCGCCGCCGAGGTGGAGTTGCGCCGCACCGCGGAGGAAGTGGGTCACGCCGAGCAGGTGGCAATTGCCGTGACGGCCCAGCGCAACACCCCGTCGGTGCCCATATCGGGAAATATGCAGCAGCTGATCGCGGACGCATCGGAGATGGCGGGCCTCGAGCACGTCAGCTTGCCCAGCGGAGCCGGCCACGACGCACAGGCGATCGCTGCGGTAACGCCGGCGGCCATGGTTTTCGTGCCCAGCGTGGGTGGCATCAGCCACGCGCCGGCAGAATTCAGCACGCCCGAAGACTGCGCCAACGGTGCCCAAGTGCTGCTGAACTCGGTGCTGCTGGCCGATGATCGCTAGACGTTGGTCCAAGGGTGTCCGGCGCGGGTCAGCAGAGTAGAGGACGGCGGCATTCGCCCGATGACCAACGACGAGAGGGTATATGGGACCTCCGGGAATTGACGCGTTGTTCCCCGGCGGGTTGAGCGTGGACGAAGCGCTGCGGGTTTTGGGACCCGTGGCCGTGTACGCGCTGGGCATGGCGATTTATGCTGTGTTTATTTTCAGGTTTTACCGGTTCATCGCCGCGCGGGACATTTTCAACCTGGACTTTTCGAAGCACGACAACTCGAGCATACCGGCGCTGCGTGATTTGCTGCACCTCATCGGTTACATCCTCAAGTATGTAATCCTGTTTCCGGCCTTCGCGTTTTTCTGGTTCGCGGTACTGACCCTCATGCTGTCTTTCCTGTCGGAAGGGCGGGACATGTCGAACATACTCCTGATTGCGTTGGCAACCGTCAGCACCATTCGCGTGTGCGCTTACTACGACGAAGACCTGTCCCGGGACCTGGCGAAGATCCTGCCCTTTGCGGTACTCGCGATCTTCCTTATAGACACATCGTTCTTCAACGTGGAGGCGTCGCTGGAAGTTTTGAGACAGGCACGCGGTCTGTCGGAGACAATCTTCTACTACCTGGCGTTCCTGGTGGCGCTTGAATTCGGGCTCCGGTTCGTCTACGGAATGTTCCGCGCGGTGTTCCCGGCAAAGAAAGAGGAGACCCGAGGCCGTCAGGAAGACGGGGGCCGTAACCCGGCAGAAGCGCCGACTGCGTCGGACAACTGATCCCGATCCATTTGTCGGGCGATCCTGGTCAATGTGAAGTTGCTGCGCCTGCTATAATCGGCCCGCTATGGAACTTTCCGCCGATTACCATTTCGACAAGGAACCGCAGGCCGTCTGGGACGCGCTGATGAACCCCGACGTGCTGGCCGGCTGTATCCCGGGTTGCCGCGGCATCGAGCCCGACGGGCCGGACCGGTACCGGGCCAGCGCGACGGTGCGGGTGGGACCCATCAGCGGGAACTTCACGGCGACCGTGGCACTGTCGGAGCTCAATCCGCCCCATTCCTACACGATGGCTATCGAGGGTTCCGGAAACCTGGGCTTCGCCAGCGGCGTGTCCAGCGTGACCCTGACCCCCGGTGCGAATGGCGGGACCGACCTGCACGTGGACACAGACGGCCAGGTGGGCGGATCGGTGGCCCGGGTCGGCCAGCGCATGATGGGCTCGGTAGCCAAGGGGATGATGGACCGGTTCTTCGGCTGCCTGGCCGAGTCGGCCTGAGTCGATCCTGTTGTCATTCCGGAGGAGCGTAGCGACGCGGCAATCCGCGTAGACGGACGCCGTTAATCCGACGAGATTGCCACGCTCCGCTCGCAACGACACCTCAATGGAGCAAGCGATATGCCTTTCGCCGACGAACTGCGCGCCAAGTATCACGACCAGTGGGAATCCATGGTCACGCATCCCTTTGTGCTGGAGATGGGCGACGGGAGCCTGGACATCGCCAAGTTCCGGAACTACTTCCGTCAGGACTACGTCTTCTGCAAGGACCTGGTGAAGCTGACGTCGTTCGCCATCGCCAGGGCGGCGCCGGACTACGAGGCCGGCAAGATACTTAACGGGTTCCTCTCCAACTTCCTGTCCGCCGAGAACGATCTGTTCCTCAACGGCTTCCACGACCTGGGCGTCACGGCGGAGCAATATCTGGAGACCGAAGCCAACCCGGTTACCCAGGGCTTCGGAGATTTCATGGTGCGTACGGCGCTGGAGGGCGACTTCGACGACCTCATCGCCCTCTTCTACGTGACCGAGGGCACCTACCTGGACTGGGCGGAACGGCTCCTCAACTCCGGCACGCAACCCAACAACGCCGTCTACCAGGGCTGGATCGACATCCACAGCCCCGACGTGCTGGGCGACGTGGTGGCCTGGTTCACGGAGCGACTGAACGACGCCGGCGAACGTGCTAATGCGACCAAGCGGGCCAACCTCGAGCGCATCTTCCGCACCACGCTGCGCTACGAGTACCAGTTCTGGGAAGCCTGCTACCACGGGCGGGACTGGCACGACGTTGGGATGGCCAGCGGGGTACTTGCCACGGAATATGCCGCCTATGAAAAGATGCGGGCCGAGCTTGAAGCCAAATATACCGACGAATGGGTAGTCGTCCACGGCGAAGAATTGGTCGGAGTCTACACGGAGTTCAACGACGCGGCTCGAGAAGCCGGCCAGCGTTTTGGCAGGGGACCATACCTGATTCGGCAGGTCGCGCCGACCAATTGGACGGAATACGCCAGAGAACTATGGCAGCGGCGTTATGCCAACGATTGATTGCGTTTCCCCAGACTTGCCCGATATGGGCGTCCGGCGCGCGTTGTTGGCCGAAGCAGGGCCAACCATCCCGGTTCAAATCGGGCACGACCCCGGGTTTGACGAATACGCGGACCTGAAGCCGGTCGTACCACCGGATTTGTATCCAGCATTGGTGGACACCGGTGCGAGCGGCAACAGCATCGACAACGAGTTGGCCGTTGCGCTGGGTCTGCCCGTGGTCGAATATGCAGTTACGGTATCCGGTTCCGTTGGAGAGCACACCACAAACGTCTACCTGGCCCATATCCACATAGCCGAACTGAGTCGGACCATCGCCGGCCGATTCACTGGGGTGGCATTGGCCGCCGGTGGTCAACTTCATCGTGCCATCATTGGCCGATCTTTTCTGCAAGACTTCGTTCTGCATTACGATGGTCGCACCGGTCTGGTCACATTGAGTGACGATTGACGGTAGCTGACATCGCGCCTCCCTTGCCATTCCCATCGCACAGTGGCAACCTTGCGTCGAACGCAACCAGCGCGGCAGTGAACGCGCCGTTACGGAGGGACGCACATGACCACCAACCGACAAGATCCCAGCAAAGAGGAAGTCCTCGGTTATCTTAAGGATGACGTGAACTGGGGCCGCTGGGGCCCCGACGACCAGAAGGGCGCGGTCAACATGGTTGACGACGCCAAGCGCCTGCGCGCCGCCGGCCTGATCAAGACCGGACGTGCCGTGTCACTGAGCCGGGAGTTCCCCGTGACGCCGGCCCCCAACAACCCCACGCCGGCCATCCACTACATGCGTAAGGGCCCCCGCGAGCCGGGCGGCGGCATGTCCACCGACTACTACGGCATCTCCTACCACGGCACGGCGACCACGCACCTGGACGCCCTATGCCACGTCTGGGACCACAACGGCATGTGGAATGGCAAGGATCCCAACGAGATGATCCAGTTCGATGGGGCCAAGTACGGCTCCGTGGAGCACTGGAAGGAAGGCATCATCACCCGGGGCGTCCTGCTGGACGTGCCACGGCACCGGGGCACCGACTACGTGACCCAGGAAACCCCGATCCACGCGTGGGAACTGCGGGATATCTGCGACGCCCAGGGAGTCCAGATGGAGCCGGGCGACGCGCTGGTGGTGTACGGCGGACGCGAGAAGTGGAACGCCGACGGCAACGCCATCTGGGGTAGCGACCCCACGCAGCGGCCCGGGCTCCACGCCTCGTGCCTGAAGTTCATCCGCGAGAGCGACTGTTGCGTGCTGGTGTGGGACATGATGGATCACACGCCCAACGGCTACGACCTGCCGTGGTCGGTACACGGCAGCATCTTCGCCTATGGCATCGGCCTGCTGGACAACGCACTGCTGCAGCCCCTGGCCGAAGCGTGCGCCGAGGAGGGCCGCTGGGAGTTCATGCTGACCATCAACCCACTACGCGTGGTGGGCGGCACCGGCTCCCCGGTGAACCCGGTGGCAATTCTATAGAACGGGCGCAGACTGGGCTTCACACTGCGCCGCTAGACCGCTAACTGGACGGCCGCTTGTCGGAGACGACGCGGCCGTTTTTGATGACCAACTGCAATTGCCGCAGGTTGTTGATGTCTTCCAGCGGGTTGGCGCCCACCACGATCAGGTCGGCGAGCTTGCCCGCCTCGACGGTGCCCAGCTGATCGCCGACGCGGCATAGCTCGGCGGCGTTGCGGGTGGCGGCCACCAGCGTCTGCCAGGTGGTGGCGCCGTCCCTGACCCACAGGCCCATCTCCAGGAGCGCGGCCTCACGCAGGGGGCGGATGTCGGAGCCCAGGGCCATCTTCGCGCCGGAGTCCAGAGCGCGGCGGAACCAATAGGCGTGCTCGCCGGATGCGGCGTCGGCGCGGCACTGCAACTCCTGGGCGATGTTGCGCTGGGCCAGCCATCGTTGCTCGTACTCGTTCTGCGCCTGGCCCTCGGTGAGGTGGGATATGGCCAGTGTCGGCACGTACCAGGTGGGCGACTCCGATAGGGTGCCGATGCACTCCTCATCCATGATGTAGCCATGCTCCACGGTATGCGCGCCCAGGCGCAGGGCCGACTTGACGGCGTCCGGGTTGGCGGCGTGGGCCATGACCGGAAACTCGCGCTGACGGGCGATGGCGAAGGCGGCGCTCAGTTCCTCCTCCAGGAAGAAGGAGTGCCAGTGTCGGTCCCAGTCGGGCCCCATGATGCCGCCGGTGAGATTGAGTTTGATGTGGTCGACACCGTTCTTGATCTGCTCGCGGATGGCCTGGACGAAACCGTAGGGTCCGTCGCACTCGCGCGCCTGCCCCGAGGTGAGAAAGTGCCCGCCGGTGGTGGTGAGGAAGTAGCCCGAGGCGAAGACCCGCGGGCCAACCACGTCGCCGGAGTCGAAGGCCCGCTTCCAGGCCACGTCCATGAAGTGGGCCGCGCCGCCGCAGCGCACGGCGGTGACACCGCCCTCGGTCAGCGCCAGGGAAAGAGCGCGGCCGAAGTTGGCCGTCTCTTGGGCCACTGTCATACCGGGCGGGACCGGATACTCGGGATGGATGTGCACGTCCCACAGGCCCGGGAGCAGGAACGCGCCGCGCAGGTCGATTACCGTGGCGCTGGGCGATGTGGCGGTGCCGGAGCCGACCTCGGCTATACGATCGTCGTCAATGACCACGGTGGCATCGGGCTTCACGCCTTCGTTCGCGCAGTCGATCAGGTTGGCGTTGGTCAGTATCAGGGACATGCTGGAACCTCCGGCGGACGGCATTATACGGCACGGTGCGAGGGAGGAATGCGCACCTAGGGGCGCGACTAGGGGAAGCCGGAGGCGATTGGTGGCGCCCTTCCCATCTCGGGCGGTTGGCAGGATTATGCCCAGCGACAGCGCCCCGAGACGGCAGGACGTGTGCCCGACCGCCGGCCTCAGTACAGGTGGCAGGCCACCTGATGCACGGCAGTGAGTTGCCTGGTCTCGGGGTCATCCACGGAGCAGCGGTCCATCACCATGGGGCAGCGGGGGTGGAAGTGGCAGCCCGACGGAGGGTTCAGCGGCGACGGCACCTCTCCGGATATGACCATCTCCTCGCGCACGGTGTCGGGATGCGACGGCAGCGAGGCGGCGATCAGCGCCTTGGTATAGGGATGGCTGGGGTTGGCGAAGAGGTCGCGGGTGGGCGCTTCCTCGACCATGCGGCCCAGGTACATGACGCCCACGTGGTGGCTCATGTAGCGCACCGTGGCCAGGTTGTGGGCAATGAGGAGGTAGCTGACGCCGTACTGGTCCTGCAGCTGGCGCAACAGGTTCATGATCTGGGCGCGGATTGAGACGTCCAGCGCGGACACCGGCTCGTCCAGCACGATGACCTTGGGGCGCAGGGACAGGGCGCGGGCGATGGCGATGCGCTGGCGCTGGCCGCCGCTGAACTCATGGGGGTAGTACGCGCCCTGAGCCTGGCGGAGGCCGACGTCGCGCAGGAGAGTATCCAGCTGCTCCTTGGCCTCGTTCTTGCCCATGGGCTTGTTGGTGAGCAGGGGCTCCATGATGATGTCGCCGACGCGCATGCGCGGGTTCAGGGAACTCCAGGGATCCTGGAAAACCGCCTGCACGGAGGCGCGGTATTCGCGTCGGTCAGAGCCGCTGAACTGGCGGGTGTCCTTGCCGTTGAAGCGCATGTAGCCGTCGGTGGGGGTTTCGACGTGCAGGACCATGCGTGCGGTGGTGGTCTTGCCGCAGCCGGATTCGCCGACGAGGCTGTAGGTCTCGCCCTCGCGGATTTTGAAGGAAACGCCGTCCACGGCTTTGACCTCACCAACGGAACGGCGCATGAGGACGCCCTTGCTGATGGGGAAGAACTTGCGGATGTTGTCCAGCTCGATGATGGCGCTGCTGCTGTTGGCGGCAACGCCGGTGTCGGGGCTGGCGGCGGTTTGGGTCATCAGGAGAGCTCCTTGTGGCGTGGATCGCGCTAGGCGGAATCGCCGGTGAGTCGCCAGCAGGTGGCGATGTGGCGCGGCGAGGTTTCGACGGCTGGCGGGAACTCTTCGCGGCAGCGGTCGAACACGTAGGGGCAGCGGTCGGCGAAGGTGCAGCCGGGAGGCAGGTCGTCGAGAGCGGGAGGCTGGCCTTCTATGGAGTACAGGAAGTCGACGTCGTCGTCCACGTTGGGCACGGAGCGCATCAGCGCCTCGGTGTACGGATGCTGCGGGTTGTTGAACAACTCCCGCACGTCGGCGATCTCGGCGACGCGACCGGCGTACATCACGGCGACGCGGTCACACATCTTGGCCACGATTCCAAAGTCGTGGGTGATGAAGATGATGGCCATGCCGGTATCTTCCTGCAACTCCTTGAGCAGGGCGAGGTACTGATACTGGATGGTGGCGTCGAGCGATGTGGTTGCCTCGTCGGCGATTAGGACATTCGGAGCGCCGGCCACGGCGATGGCGCCGACCACGCGCTGCCGCATGCCACCGGACATCTGGTGCGGGAAGTTGGTGAAACGCACGTCGGGCGATGGGATCTTGACCTTCTCCAGGAGCTCAATGGCTCGGGCCCGCAGGCCGGTGGACCGGCTGTCGCTGCCCTGCCGCAGGGTCTCGATGACCTGGTTCCCCACAGTGTAGACGGGATTCAGGGAGGTCATGGGGTCCTGCAGGATCATGCAGATTTCGCGTCCGCGGATCGCGCGCATCTCGGAGGCGGATTTTTGCAGCAGATCCTCACCGTGGTAGAGGATCTGGCCGCCCACCGTGCGACCCGCGGGTCCTGGCACCAGGCCCATGATGGACAGGGCGGTCATACTCTTGCCGGAGCCCGATTCGCCGACGACGCCCAGGGTCTCGCCCGGGTAGAGCTCAAAGCTGACACCGTCCACGGCCTTGACCGTTCCGGTGCGGGTGAAAAAGTAAGTCTGGAGGTCCTTCACCTCCAGGATGGCGCGCGTGTCGGCGGCGGTAGTCACAAGAAGGCCTCCCCGTAATTGCGCCGACAAGGTTAGCGTAAGGTTCGGCGGGTGGCAAGCGCGAGAGACCGATGGCAACGCCGCGCCCAGGGCGGTACTATTGTCCCTACGCAAGCCAGGAGGTCAATGGTGAAATCGCGACGTGGTCGATCTCTTTTGACGATATCCGTAGCGATCACGCTGATTGTGTTGCTGGTATCGCCGGCCTGTACCTCGCCTGAGCCGACACCGGCGTCGGTCGTCGAAAGCAGACCCACTGATGCGCCGTTGCCCACGGCCACCGCGCTACCGACAGCGACGATGGCCGCGCCCCCGCCCACCGTCGCGGCGGCGCCGACCGCAACGCCCGTACCTCCGACAGATACGCCGGCGCCGACTTTCACGCCGGTGCCCCAGCCAACCGCCACGCCTGCCGCAACACCCAGGCCGACCTACACACCACGACCGCGGTCTACGCCCACGCCGATCCCCACGTTTGCGCCCCGGCCGACGAACACGCCGACTATACCGAGCGCGGTCCGGGAACTGGAAAACGGCCAATGGCTGGCAGACAACGAACGCACGCTCGCCAGCCAGATCGGGAGCCTTTCCTGGATCGCAGACGGCTTGGACAAGGGCGAGGCGCCACCTGCGCAGGACCTTGTGGACCTTGCAGTCTGGTACCCCGAGGTCTTCGCGATTGCCATCGAACTCGACTGGCTGGAAGACGGTGTATCCGAGGCGGAGGCAGCCGCGCTGGATTCGGCGCGCTGGATGGCATTTTACGGGGACGAGTTGGCTCCCGCGGTCTTGCAAAAACCCTGGTTTGTCGACGGCATTACCGCCCACGAGGCAACGGTGGCCCAAAACCTCTACGGGCTGGTTTGGATCGAGGACGATCTGGTCCGGGAAAACATCATTGACGCGGCGATCCAGATGCTCTCCATGCCGTTCCTGGAAACGGTGACCGGCAAGGATGCCCTGGCGGTGATGTCGTTGCGGAGACTCGAGTACGGCGATGAGGAAACCTTCCTGGACGTCCTGGCTCATCCGAAATTGAAGGGCGGTATCACGGATGAAGGGGCAAAGATGGTCGCCCTGCTCGGGGGCACCTATTCCTACCGGCCGGAATCCGGCGATGTGCTGCTGCGCGGGACCGGCGTCTACTGGGAAGAGCGCACCGTCGAGCTGCCGATCTCAGGCGATGTATCGCTGACCGTGGTCCGTATCCGCGACCAGTCGACCGCAAGCATGGACTACCTCGAACACAGCGTGCGGACCATCGAGGAGTTCATGGGCGTTGGCCTGCCCACCAATTACATCGCCCTGCTGTATGACGACGCCGTGTTCCCAGGATCAGGTGGGACAAACTTCGGCACGCACATGGCGATACAGCTCGTCTTTGACGTGGAAAACGGATTCGGGTGGGCTTACACGCCCTTCATAATTGGCCACGAGGTTGCGCATTACTATTGGCATGGCAATAGTGACTGGATCGACGAAGGGGCTGCTGAGATACTCGGGAGCATCTCCGAATTCGCCCGGGAGGAAACACCGATCGACGTGACCAACAACCCCTGCGCGGCGGCGGAGACGATTGGCGAACTGGAGGCCATGGATCCAGATGCGCTGGGAACCAGGGGGTTCAACTGCAACTATACGCTTGGCGAGCGCCTTTTCCTCGATCTCTATCATGCCCTGGGCGAGGAGACCTTCCGACAGGGTTTCAGCAGCCTGTACCTGAAATCGCAGGCGGAGGACTACTCCGACGACTGCGAGGGCACAGAGTTGGGCATCTGCCACCTGGTCGCCGCTTTCAAGGCCGACGTGTCGGCGACCGATGCGGCAAAGGTGGACGAGATCGTGGCGCGGTGGTACGGGCCGCTGCCGTAGGTGACAGGGCCCGGTTTAGGGCGCTTCGGCGGTGTCCGGGCCGGCCGGCGGCATGAAGTCGGACACCGCCAGGACCACGTCGGGGAATGCCCGGGGGCTGATGTTCTCCCCCGCTCGGTAGGTTCGGACGGCCGCGTACTCCGCGCCGTTGGGCTCAGAGTAGGACGTCACTTCCTGAGCCCGCAGGTTGGCTACCCACACCTCCGTGATACCGGCCGCGGCGTACCGGGCCAGCTTGGCGCCCTGGTCATAGGCCAGCGAGCTGTCAGCGACCTCAATGACCAGGTGGACGTCCGGCGGGAAATATGGCCCCAACTCGCTCAAAGGACGTTCACGCAACACGGCAATATCAGGTTGCGGCGCGCTGCGGTCATTCAGGCGAATTGCCCCCTGCACCCGTATTATCGCCCTGCCTATCAATGAGGGAACGAACAATCGGGTAAGCCAGTCGGTGCAGGCTTCGTGAGGGTCGCCAATCGGCGGCATAATGACTGTCTCCCCATCGATCAGTTCGATACGATCATCTTCATGCAGAATGCCGGCCCTCTCCATGGCCAGGTACTCGTCCACAGTGAAACGGCGGTGGCCGGCCAACACGTCGGCTTGCTCCCCCGCGTCGATGATGCCGGCCCTGGCCAGGGCGGCGCACTCTTCAGAGCTGAACGGTCGCGCCGGGGGCATTCCGACCATCGTCAGCGTCGTTGTAGTCATCAGGGATTCCTCCGCCCGGGTCTGCGCTGTGGGCGCATGATGGCCGAATCTTACCATGCCGGCGATGTGCTAATATCTGCGGGTGATTGACACTGTCGTTACCCGCTCCGGAGGTTCCTTACCATGACTCAGAATACCGGCGCTTTTGAGGCCCTGCTGCAGGAAGACCGGACGTATCCGCCCCCGGCCGAGTTCGTCGCCAACGCCAACATGTCCGACCCGGGGGTGTACGAAGAGGCTGCTCGGGACCCGGAGGCCTTCTGGGCGCGGTTCGCCGGCGAGCTGGACTGGTTCGAGCCCTGGCACACGGTGCTGGACTGGTCGGACGCGCCCTTCGCCAAGTGGTTCGTGGGGGGCAAGCTGAACGCCGCGTACAACTGCATCGACCGTCACCTCGACGGACCGCGCAAGAATAAGGCGGCCATCATCTGGGAGGGCGAGCCGGGAGACTGGCAGGTCTACACCTACCGCGATCTGTACCGCGAGGTGTGCAAGTTCGCCAACGGTTTGAAGAGCCTCGGCGTCAAGAAGGGCGACCGGGTCACGCTGTACATGCCTATGGTGCCGGAGCTGGCCATCGCCATGCTGGCGTGCGCCCGCATCGGCGCGCCCCACAGCATCGTTTTCGGCGGGTTCAGCGCGGAGTCGCTGCGCGACCGCATCGAGGACTCCCAGTCCAAGGTGATGATCACGGCCGATGGGGGCTGGCGACGCGGCAGCATCATTCCGCTGAAGCAGAATGCCGACGCGTCCATCGAGGGCGACACGCCGGTGCAGAATGTGGTGGTGGTGAAACGCACCGCCCACGACGTGCCCATGGTGGAGGGTCGGGATGTCTGGTGGCACGACCTGGTCGCCGACCAGCCCCTGACCTGCGAGCCGGAGCAGATGGACAGCGAGGACATGCTGTTCATGCTGTATACCAGCGGCACCACCGGCAAGCCCAAGGGCATCGTCCACACCACCGGCGGCTACATGACCGGCACCTACGCCACCAGCAAGTGGATCTTCGACCTCAAGGAAGATGACGTGTACTGGTGTACCGCCGACATCGGTTGGGTGACCGGCCACAGCTACATCATCTACGGGCCGCTGGCCAACGGCGCGACCACGGTGATGTACGAGGGCTCGCCGGATTATCCCGACCGGGACCGGTTCTGGGCCATCGTCGAGAAGTACGCCTGCACC
This sequence comes from SAR202 cluster bacterium bin87, assembly GCA_002238825.1. Classification (GTDB taxonomy): domain Bacteria; phylum Chloroflexota; class Dehalococcoidia; order Lucifugimonadales; family UBA3495; genus Bin87. The sequence goes on from MPNC01000003.1 coordinate 131,531, forward strand.
ATTTGCTACACGGCGCCCACGGCGATCCGGACCTTCATGCGATGGGGCGAGGAGTATCCCGAGCGGCACGACATGTCGTCGCTGCGACTACTGGGTTCCGTTGGTGAGCCCATCAACCCGGAGGCGTGGGTTTGGTACTGGCAGCACATCGGCGGCGGCCGCTGCCCGGTGGTGGACACCTGGTGGCAGACCGAAACCGGTGCGGTGATGATTTCGGCCCTGCCGGGCATCACTACCCTGAAGCCCGGTTCGGCCACGCAGCCCTTCCCCGGCATCGACGCGGCCATCCTGGACGAGCAGGGCAACGAGATTGGCCCGGGCGGCGGCGGCTACCTGGTGGTCCGCAAGCCGTGGCCCAGCATGCTGCGCGGGATCTACGGCGACCCCGAGCGATTCGTGCAGCAGTACTGGTCCAATTACGAGGGCACTTACTTCACCAGCGACGGCGCGAAGCTGGACGAGGAATCCTACTTCTGGCTGCTGGGTCGTGTCGACGACGTGATCAACGTGTCGGCGCACCGGATCAGCACCATGGAGGTGGAATCGGCGCTGGTGGATAACCTGAAGGTTGCCGAGGCGGCGTGCATCGGCCGCAGCCACGAGGTGAAAGGGCAGGCCATCGTCGCCTTCGTCACCCTCAAGGACCAGGTGGCCGGCTCCGACGACGTGATCACCGAGCTGAAGCAGCACGTGGCCGGCAAGATCGGCCCCATGGCTCGTCCGGACGACATCTACTTCGCCGCCGAGCTTCCCAAGACCCGCAGCGGCAAGATCATGCGTCGCCTCCTCCGCGACGTGGCCGAAGGCCGGGCTCTTGGCGACACCACCACGCTGGCCGACCCTGCGGTGGTGGAGATGCTCAAGGAGCAGTACGGGGACGAGGACTAGCGCGGTCCACTGTCCTCACAACACGAAGCGCTGAACAAGGCCTTCTCCACAACGGAGAAGGCCTTTATCAATGCGCGAAAATCGCGCTGGCTTTACGCGACGGGCTTCCGTTTCTTCATGCTATGTTGACCCGGAAGAATGCAGCTCAAGCATTTCTGTAGAAGTTGATCTTGCGCTCACCTTTTGGCGGTAATTTGGACGGAATTTCATGACTGCGCCTGCGCCCTACAACAACCACAGCCTGGTCGGTGAGGCCCTGCGACTGCTGGCCGCCGGACTGGGTCCCTACGTATCCGGCAAGATGCAAGAGGCCGTGGACGCTGGACGCTACGCGCCCGACGACTCGGAAGCCCTCGGCGAGATTGCCGGGGATATCTCGGTGACCCTGCGCGTGATGGCCATGGCCTGGAACGACGTTTTCCGCGATGCCCTGGGCCCTGCCGAGCGCAGCCTGGTGTCCGAGATCCGCGAAACCCGCAACCGTTGGGCGCACCAGGACACCTTCGACGACGATGACCTGGACCGCGCGCTGGACTCCATTGGCCGGCTGCTGGCTGCCGTCGGCGCCATCAACGAAGCCAAGCGCATCGACGGCGCCAAGCACCGCCTCCGCCTCAGGCGCTACGGAACGGCGTCGTCCAGGGCTGCCGCGCCGGATGATGCCGCGCCAGACCCCCAGGCCGAGCCGGACCCTGCGGCCGAAATGCAGCCGATGGATCCGCCCGGAGAAGCCGAGCTGCCTCCGGCCGCCGATCTGGACGACCGGCCCGCGGATGCGATTGCCGCCCCTGACTCCGCGCGCGAACACCTGATACAGGAATACATCCACAAAGGCGTGGAATACCGGCGTAACGAGCACTTCGGCCATGCCATGGGGGAATTTGAGCAGGCGATTCGCATCGACCCTGACCGGGCCGACACCTGGTTCCATCGGGGTATGACCTGGGGACTGATGGGCGACCACGGACGGGCCATCGCCGATTTCAACCGCGCTATCGCCATCAGCCCGCTGTATGCCGAAGCCTACAACTGTCGGGGGTACGCCCATTTTTGTCGGGGCGATTATCGGCTGGCAGTGGATGACCTGGAACGAGCTGACCGTTTGAACCCCGGCGACGAATTGATCCAGGGCAACCTGCAGCAGGCCCGGATGCGCTTCCTGCAGCAGCCGGGCAACCCCGATCCGACGAGATACGGGGCCGGTCCAGCCCCGTAACGACGAGACCCGACCGGTTACTCATCGCTCAATCCAGTCTTCCCGGGTTGGCACTTATGCGGATACAGATTCGCCCGAGTTGTCATTGCGAGCGAAGCGCGGCAACCTCGTTACCATAGGGGTGATTCTCCAGACAACGAGATCGCAACGTCACTACGCTCCTCGCGATGACGAAGCGGGTACGCATGAGGGGGGCGGCGTGCGCGGTTCTACTGGTGCGGCTGCAGTTCGTCGAGGTCATCCAGCAGGGATGACATGGTTTCCGGGTCGGCGGCTTCGTAGCGGGCGCCGTAGTAGTAGCGCTGGAAACCACCGACGATCCGCGCCATCGGCGGGTCGGGCAGGGTCTCCCTGACGTCTTGCCGGTGCTCCTCGGGAGTCTGCGAACCGCGACGCGGGAAGCCGACGGCGTTGGCAACCTCCAGCATCCGGTGATACACCTCGCGGGGCGTGGCCGGCGGCGGGCGGCGACGGCGGAAACCGGACGCGCGCGACATCCATCCGGAAAGCGCGTCCGACAAGTCCTGCCCGGCGCCTCCCCAGGTGAAGATCGACTCGCGAACCTCGTCATCGGCGTAGCCGCCGCCCACCAGCCTCCGGCGCCGGAACATGCGGAACAGCACCCAGCCGGCCAGGGACAGGGCGGCCAGGAATGCCAGCCATTTGATGACGGTCAGGATGATGCTGGGCGGACCGTCGCCCTCGACCTCGCGCAGGCTTTCGTGGAATTCTTCGATCTGCAACCGGGCCAGTTCCAGGCCACTGAGATCGCCGCCGCCAAACAGGCTGGAAACCCAGTTGCCCACTGCCACGAGTCCGGCCGCCAGCAGCCCCAACAGCAGGAGAACGGGCCGGAGCGTCCACAAGCCGAGGAAAGCCATCCCTTTGAGGATGGCCCGGGTTGCGTCGTCCAGGCCACCCACGCCAATTGCCCCCAGGATCACCGCCAGCAGCAGCACGCCGCCGACGCTGAACAAAATGGCCAGCATCCAGCCGCGGTTCATGCGGCCGCCGCCGCCCTCGGCGGCAAACCGGCTTATGGCCAGCCCGGCGAGACCGGTGGCAAAAAACACCAGCAGTCCCGGCAGACGGATGATCGCCGCCGTCAACAGGGTGTCGGCGGCCACGGCAACAATGATTACCACCACGCCCCGAACGAAGGCGTTGCGGATCACGTCCAGCGTGACGTCGTCCCGGGCGATGGCCGTCCCCCGCCACCACAGCAGCAGCATGAAGATGGCGGACAGCCCCAGGGCCGCCGCGGCTCGCAGATCGCCGGAAAGCACCTGACCGACGGGGAACCAGCCGGCTCCCATGCTGATGCCGGCGAGCACCAGCACCGACACCGCGCTCAGGCCCAAGCCAATGATTCCCCGGAGGTTGAGCGAGAAGCGGATGGTCTGCACGTACCAGGACAGGATGAACGACCAGGCCACGGCAAGCGTGGCGATGCCCAACGGTACGGAGGCGTCGGGCAACCGAATGACATGGGCGAACAGGCGGCAGCCCAGATAAACCGCGAAACCCTCCAGGAAGAGGGCGATACCGGCGATGAGTGCGGAGCGAGCGAATGCGCCCATGGCTGTTCCAGACCCGGGTCTGCCCTAACCCGCCGATTCAGAGGAAACCAGGGTGGGCTCACCGGTGGGATCTCCCGACCAATCGTCCCTCCAGATTTCTTCGAGGTTGGCCAGGCTGGAGCCGGCCAGATACACCGGAACCTCCGCGGGCAACTCGGACGCTCCGGGACCCGGAGGCCCGTCACCCGCGTAGAACACCACCACGCGATGGCCGCGCCGGCGAATCTGCTCGATTTCGAGTACAACCGCGCGGGACAGGATGGCGGTTACGAGCACAACCGTGGCGTCCGAGAGGAGTGTGTCTGTCTCAGTTCGCAAGACCGCTGAGAGCTCAGCTACCCAGAATGGACCGGCCATGGCCAGCGATTCCAGCACGGCTTCAAGCTGCAGGCTCCCTCCGCCGACGGGCACGGACATCCATTTGCTGGAATAGGACGCTACGGCGTTGCTGACCAGCCCGAAGGTGTAGCCCTCGCGTTCGGCGTATTCGGCAACGGAGGCGGCAACGGTCACGGCGCGCTCGAAGAGCCGGCGGTTGCTGCCCTGCCAGGCGGCGTCGCCGGTGCGCGCGTTGAGCGCAATGAGCATGTGGCGGGTAGCGGCCGGCTCAAAGATACGGGCTTCAACCTTGCCGTGTCGGGCGGTGGCCTTCCAGTCGATGCGCTTCAGCGGGTCGGTGGGACGGTATTCGCGCAGGCCGACGAAACGGCTGGGGTCGTCCTGGATGAGACGGCGGCCCCGGCTGGCCCCCAGCGGGCGCTCCCAGACATTCATCATCTCACGCAGGTCGACGATGCGCGGATATACCAGCAGGTACTCCACGTCGGGAACGTATTTTTCGGCGGCGGTGATGCCGAACATGTCCCCGCTGCGCAAACGGGCCGGCCCGATGCGATGGTTGCCCCGTGCCCGGCAACGCACCTGGTATCGCCAGGTCACCCGCTGGTAAGGCAGCAACGAGGTGGTGATCCGGTGGTCCAGTTCCGCCTCCATCCCGACGCCGCGCTGGTGCGTCCCGCCGGTCTGCAGTCCAATGGGAAAGGCGTCGGATATGTCCAGCCAGATCATGGGCAGGATCTTGCCGTTGTCCACCGTGATGTAGTAGTCGACCACGTCGCCGATGAAGGCCCGGCGGCGTTCCAGGCGGCGTTGGTAGGTCAGGCGGCCGAAGGCATACCGGGGCCAGTGCTTGCCCGTCAGCCAGATGAGCACGACCAGTACGCCCACCACGATCAGCAGCAACTGGCTGGCCAGGAGACCGGCCAGGATCAGGATGGCGGCGACGATTACCCAGAGGTCACTCAGCATGGGCGCAGGATACCCGATTTGGGGATGCCGGTCATCCGGACACGCGTGAACAGCGTCGCCCGGATGGATGAAACCGTCATTGCGAGCGAAGCCCGGCAATCTCGTCGCCGGAGGGGGCGTTCTTCGGGCAACGAGACCGCCGCGTCAGCGTGTTTTTTCGATGACAAAGTGGACACCATGAGGATGGCGCGCGCGCCCTCAGGTTCGGCGCGCCCTGGCGAGCGCGCGGCGGCTCGACGCCCCGCCCGCCTGGTGCGCCGACCCCGACACTGGAGCTACGCGGGAGCCCGCTGGCCGGCGAGCTCGGCGATCCTGGCGCCGGGCCGGTTGTCCCCGATAGTCCAGACCAGCGCCGCGGAGACGACCAGCAGGATAATGTTGGTCCAGATGGCAATCTCGTAGTTGCCGCGCAGGTCGAACATATACCCGCTGAGCGCGGAACCGATCCCCGAACCGATGGGCATCACCGCGAACATCGTCCCGTAAATCCGGCCCAGGTTGGTTGTGCCGAAACCGTCGGAGGTGTAGGCCGCCGTAATTCCGACCACCGCGTTCCATGAGAAGCCCACCAGTACCATCCCGATCACCAGCGGCACGACGCCCAGCGGCGGTATCCCCAGGAATGGGACACCCATCGACAACAGGACGACCACGAAACCTCCCATGCGCAGCTGGTACGAGGCGGCCAGCAGCCTCCGTCTCCCGTACTGGTCCGACAGGTGCCCCAGCAGCAGCGCGCCCACGATGGCCGTGGCGCCGATGAGGCTGAACGCGCCCGCTCCCACCAGCGGCGAGTAGCCCAGGTCGCGGGCGTAGGTCACGAAATGAGCATTCACGAAGCTCATCGAGTAACCTCAAACGAAGTAGCCGAAGGTCAGCCGGTAGAAGAATCCGGTGCGCAGCGCCTGCCCAAAACTCACGTGTTCCAGCGCCGCCGCCGATGCCCGCGACCCACCGGTGCCCGGACCGCCCGCGCCATCGGGAGCCTGCCCGTAGGGCTGCAATCCCTTGTCTTGGGGCTGGTTCTTGATCAGTAAAGCGCCCACGGGAAAGATCACCACCAGCAGCAGCAGGCCGAGGAAAAGATACGCTTCGCGCCAGTCCAGCAGCACCAGGAAGACCGAAGTGGCCGGCACCAGCAGCATGGCGCCCATCGAGCCGGCTCCGCCGTTGATCCCCAGGGTTAGCCCGCGGCGGGTCACGAACCACTGGCTGACGATCTTGGTCAGGATGGGCCCGGTGCCCAGGGTGATGCCGGTGCTCATCACCGCGAACACCAGGTACAACTGCCACAGGGTGTTGACCGTTGGCAGCAACACCAGCATGAAGCCCATGATGACCACGCCGCTCAGCGCAGCCCACTTGGCGTTGTACCGGTCGGCCAGGTACCCGGCCAGCGGCCGCAGCAGGCCCGAAATCATGTAGGTGATGCCGAAGGCCAGCGACAGGGTGCCGCGGCTCCACCCGAATTCCTGGGTCATGGGATGCAGAAATACGCCGAAGGAGAACTGGCCACCCGACACGCCCAGTGTCACCATGGCGCAGCCGAAAACGACGTACCAGCCGTAGAAGGTATTTCGGAACGTCGAAACCATTGCAGCGGCGGACCATACCTCAAAGAGTGAGCCGCCCGTGCTCGCTGCGCGGGCGCAGGGCTGGCGCAATAGTAGATGCACGGAAGACGGCGCGCAACCGCGCCGACCGCGGCGAGGCCCGTGCAAAGTGACCGACCTCCCTGGTTTCCGCTCATCCTGAGACTGTCGCTCCTTGGTTTCCGCTCATCCTGAGCCTGTCGCTCCCTGGTTTCCGCTCATCCTGAGCCTGTCGCTCCTCGGTTTCCGCTCATCCTGAGCCTGTCGCTCCTCGGTTTCCGCTCATCCTGAGCCTGTCGCTCCCTGGTTTCCGCTCATCCTGAGCCTGTCGCTCCTCGGTTGCCGCTCATCCTGAGCCTGTCGCTCCTCGGTTTCCGCTCATCCTGAGCCTGTCGCTCCCTGGTTTCCGCTCATCCTGAGCCTGTCGAAGGATGCCACCGTTGTTGGATTCATGGTCCGACAGGCTCACCATGAACGGTTAGATAGACTTTGCACCAGCCCTGCTGACCGCGCCGACGCCGGCCGCGATTCGGCCTATGGTATCCTGAACGGCAGTTTGAGCCGGAGGGTTTCGATATGGCACGGGTTCCTTACGTCGCACGGGAAGAACTGGACGCGGACGGGCAGACGATCTACGACCGGATCCGGGAGGATCGCGGCGCGGCGGACGTGGGGCTCCAGTTCCGGGCGTTGCTGCACAGCCCGCAAGCCGCCGGCTACCTGACCTCCATGGGCGCTACGCTCCGGTTCCAGTCCTCCATGTCGGACGACCTCAAGGAACTGGCCATCATACTGGTCGCGCGGGAGTGGGATTCCGGCATCGAGTGGACCGGCCACGCCGTTGCCGCTGCCAACGCGGGAGTGAGCGACGAAGCCATCGAAGGGATCCGCACCTGGAAGGCTCCCGACTGCCTGGACGGCCAGCCGGCCGCCATCGCCCGCTTCGTGCAGCAGATGATCCGCGAAAAGGACGTATCCGACGAGAACTTCGAGGCGGTGCGGGCATTCCTGGGTGACCGGGGCGTCGTCGACCTCACCATGACCGTCGCCTACTACTCCGCCCTGGCCCTGGCGCAGATCGCGCTGCGGCCGGAGATGGGCGACGGAAGAGAGTCGACCCTGTAGGGATCGGTGCGGCGCCTGGCCGGATAACGGTCGGCGCCCCAAGTCGGATGGTCAAGCAATGAGCAGCGCAACCGCGGACGGGTTGTTGGGACGGTTGGCCGGCCTGTTGGAATGGCATGGGCTGGGGTCGGCCGCGCTGACCCCCCGGCCCCGTGGCGGCCGCTTGACTGGAGAGGACGCTGACGAGGTCGCATCCCTGCTTGACCAGTTGACGGTGGCGGACTCCGGGTTGAAGCAGGGGCAAAGCCCCCGCAGCCTGATCTTCGGCAACGGCTGCTTCGCCATCGGCCGATATGCGGAAGCGTACACCGTCTACCAGGAGATGGCGGCGCAGCGTCCCGACGATTATGCGGTCAGGTTCAACCTGGGCGTGACCTGCCTGCGCCGAAGAAGGCCGGAAGAGGCGGTCAGCGCTCTCGACGTTGCGCTGGAGATCGATCGCTTCTCGGCGTCGGCGTACTACCAGCGGGGCAATGCCAAAGACGACGTCGGCGATGCGACCGGGGCGCTGGATGACTACGCGGAGGCCATCAGCCTGAATCCGGTGTACCTCCAGGCCTACTACAACCAGGGGATCGTGTTGAATAACCTGGGCAGATACGCCGACGCCATCGCGGCCTTCGACGCGGTGGTGACCCTTCGCCCCGATATCTCCAACGCCTATCTGAACCGGGGAGTGGCGCGGGACGAACTGGGCGACGGGGGAGGCGCGGTGGCCGACTATGATGAGGCGTTGCGACACAATCCGGACAATGCGGACGCCCGGTTCAACAAAGCTCGGGTCTGCTACCGCCTGGGTCGATATGACGACGCGGTGGCGAACTACACCGCTGCCATCGAGTTGCGGCCGGACGACGTGGAGGCGATCAACAACCGCGGGCTGGCCTACGACGCCCAGGGGAAATACGTCGAGGCCATTGCCGACTACGACGTGGCGCTGCGCCTGCGTCCGGACTTCGCCGAGGTGTTGAGCAACCGGGGGGCCGCGCGTGAAAGCCTGGGGGATATTGAGGCGGCGTTGACCGACTACCTCGAAGCGCAGAAAGTCGTCCCCGAGTTTGCCGCCCCTTACTACAATGCGGCGCGGTTGTACGCCGACCAGGGAGACATTCCCAAGTGTGCGGAGCAGCTTTCGGAGGCGGTGCGTTTGCAGCCCGGCCTGTACGCCGAAGCGGAATCCGACGAGATGCTGGGCTGGGTACTGGACCTGTCTCGAATGCGGGATGAAAGGCAGGGCGGATAAACGCCGTCTCAAGAAGGACGCTGGGTCTCGCTCTCCTCGTCCGGCGGGAGCACGTCGAGCAGGATCGCCTCTTCGCTGAGGCGGGCGGCCTCTCCGAGGATTTCGGGCCGATCCTCGATGAGCAGATCTGGATCTATTGCCGCAGATTTTTCGGGTCGGTGGTCGGAGTTGGTCAGGATGTTGTGGGTGACCACCACCATGGCCAGGGCGGTCAAGCCAAACATGACAGCCCAATCATGTCCACGCAGCGTGTTGAGGGCCAGCATGGCTCCGAACCCCAGGAATATACCTATGGACGACCGGAACGCCGAGCGGCGGAACAGCAGCACGGTGACGATCCCGACGGCGATACCCACCAGGATGTACCAATTGAGGTAGGCCAGCGAAACGCCCACCAGGACGACCATGCCATCGCCACCTCTGAACCCCGTGAATATGCTCTTCCAGTGACCCGCAATCGCGGCCGCCCCCGCGACAATAGCGGCCAGCTCGGGTACACCCAGCATCCAGGCGACCGCCACGGCCACGGCGCCCTTGATGACGTCGCAGGCGAATACCAGCATGCCGCGTCGCCGTCCCACGTGCCAGAAAACGTTGGCGGTGCCGGCGCGCCGGCTGCCGGTGGCGAAAATATCCACGCCCTTGAGGCGCGCCACCAGGTAGGCGAAGGGGATGCTGCCCAGGAGATAACCGACCAGCGCCGCCGCGAGCACGCGGGGGATCAGGGGCAGAAGATCGTCAAAAAACATCAAAAAGCGAAATCAGATGGTCGGCCGGGCGAGAATGATACCACAGCGGGTTGCAATCATTACGGATTGCGGCCCACGTACAACCAGTAACCGATCTGTCCGCGAGACACCGATTGCTCCACGCGCTCCAGCAAGCCGGGGGCGGATTCCGCCAGATCGGCGGTCAGTTCCGATGGGGAGAAGCCAACGGCTCCGCCCAGGGCGAGCTTGCCGCGCAGGTCGGCCAGCAGCGTCATCACCTCGCCGGAAAGGTCTTCCGGTCCACCAACCACAAAGCCGGCACGCTCCAGGAGATTCTGGTATCCGTCGGCGGGCAGGGCGTCGGTGAGGCAGAGCATCATGCCCACGGTTCCGTCCAGTTCGGGCGGCAGGCTGCCGGGCTCGACCGTGACATCGGAGATTCCGACCACGCCACCGGGCCGGAGCAGACCACGCACGCGGGAGATGGCGGATTCCTTGTCCACGAACAGGCTGGTGGCGCACTCGATGATCACGGCGTCAAAAGCGCCCTCGCGGAATGGGGGCATTTCGGCGTCGCCCCGGACGAATGCAACGTCAGCGGGCACCGGCTGTTCCTGTGCGCGCCGGCGGGAGGCAACCGACGCCTCCGCTCCCAGTTCCAGGCCCACCACGTGGCAGCGGAACACCCGGGAGATGGCCGTGGCGCTGGTTCCCAGGCCGCACGCAAGGTCCAGCACGCGCCAGCCGGCCTGCAGGCCCATGGCGCGGCCCAGCCGGTTGGTGGCGCGCAGCCCGCCGGGATGCAGGCTGTCGCCCAGGATCAGGCGCGCCAGTTCCGATGAGTAGAGGTCCGCGCAGCATATCTTGGCCGCGTAGGTGTCGAGCATCGACCGCGACCCTTACGCCTGTTCTTCCCGGTCACGCGAGACGGCAAGGATCTTCTGCCGGCCCTGTTCCATGGTCAGTTGCTCCCGGATCTGCTCACGGTATCCCACGGAGTTGTAGGAGCAGAAGGGGATGGCCCGGCCGTCCGGCGTCAGGATGCCGACGCAGCACTTCATCACCTGCTTGACGTTGAAGGTCCAGGCGTCCAGGAAGTCCTTGATGGCGATCTGGAAGACATGCTCCTTGAGATGGTTGACCTCGTAGGGCAGGTCCAGGCCGGGTCCGCAAGCGCACTCAAACTGCCCGGCGGTCTGCTCGGTGCCAGCCACGGCGGAGGCCGACCACAGGCCCTCCAGCGCGGTCTGGATATCGGCGGCGTTGGGTGGCTTGGGCAACGCGCGGTTGGTGATGTAGTCCAGGTACTGGTCGATGTCCAATATTCTGGGCAATGGCGTGACGGTGTCGCCGTCCACGAACAGGTAGGAATTGACCTGGCAGGTGGGGAAGCAGCAGGGGACGGGAACGAAATCTTCCAGGATGAAACGGCCGTCGGTCTGGTCGACGATGCCGTGGATGATGTCGGGGATGGTGACCCTGGTCATGGGATCGAACTCGATGTGCCGGCCCACATGGGTGACGGGCTGGAAGACGACGCCGCGCACCGCCGGATGCTTCAGGCCGAACTCGACGATGCTGCCCACCTCGTCGGTGTTCACGTCCCGCTCGATGGCGGCCACCAGCACGGCGGTCATGCCAACCTCTGCCAACCGGTCCAGCGCGCGCATCTTGGTATCCAGCAGGGGTTCGCCGCGGATGGTCAGGTAGGTCTCCTCGCGGAGGCCGTCGAACTGGAAGTAGACCACCGGGTCCAGGGCCTGCATCTGCGCCAGGAAGCGGTCGTCGCGGGCCAGGCGCACGCCGTTGGTGTTGATCATCACCTGCCGGATGCCGCGGTCCTTGGCGGCCTGGATCATCTCGGGAAGCTGCGGGTGTATGGTGGGCTCACCGCCGCTGAACTGGACCACCTCGGGGTCGCCCTCGATCTCCACCAGGCGGTCAAGCATGAACTCGACCTGCTCCAGGGTGAGGTTGTATCCGGCGCCGGCGTTGGCGAAGCACACCGGGCAGTCGAGGTTGCAGGCGGTGTTGACCTCGATGAGGGCCAGGCAGATGTGCTGCTTGTGCTCGGGGCAGAGGCCGCAGTCCAGCGGGCAACCGTCCTTGACCTCGGTGCTGAAGTCCAGGGGGATGGTGCCGGGTTTGTTGAACCGGATGCTCCCGACGTACATCTCGGCGTCGGAGCTGATGATGCCCTCGAACCAGCCGTGCTCGGGGCACCGTTTCCGCATGTAGACCTTGTTATCGCGGATGATTACCTGGGCGTCGATGACGGTTTTGCACTCGGGGCAGATGGATCGGGTGAGTTCGTGAAAGATATAGTCGGCGTCCTGCTTTATGCGGTTATTGGTTGTCAATGTGGCTTGCTCCTTACACCCGGTTGCAATTTTATGCGGTCAGTTCGTTGCCGTTGCTGATCTCAACGTACGTGGTATCCCAAAGTGCCACCATCACGGCGCCGGTATTGGGGTCTGTGCGCAACCGTGTACCGGCTACCACTGGCAACGCAATTCCGGTTTCTTCCGGTGGTCCGTCATGGCCTAGGATGGTTTCCAGGGTCTCCGCCTGCGCCGATGCACGCTTCACATCACCACGCTTGACTTCAAAGGATGCTTGAACAATCAAATAAACCGGCATGTCATCTTCGGCCCGGCGACCGTAGAAATAGACGTCACCGGAGTGGAGATCGTTGGCCGAGCTGCCGGAGACGATGCCGCGCTGGGCGGCGCCAATCGCCATTGTGAACATTTTCTCCCGTGGGAAGAGCTCGATACTGCTCAATTTCAGCGCATTAGCAAAATCACCGGGACGGCGTTCGCAGAGGAATTCCATTCCCCAGCCTTTCAAGGTGGAAACGTCATTTGAAGTGTAGTCATGCTCGGCACTCAGTTCTGAGACTCTGCCTCTCGTTTCCCGGTGAGATTCCATTAGTCGCTCGAACCTGCGGTCCATGCGTTCCTGTGACGTGCGCAGCTCTTCGAGTCCTCTTGAATTCTCCGATTGCAAAGCGCGGATCTCCGCCATCTCCCGGTCGTGCTGAGCGGCACGCTCCCGTTGCTCCGCGCGCATCTCGACGGCAGATTCCCGGATCTCCGCCATCTCCCGGTCATGCCGGGCGTCGCGCTCCACATTGGCGGCACGCATTTCGGCGATAGCGCGGGCGTTTTCACTCGCCAGTTGCGCAGTTTGCTCCAGTAACGCCCGCAATTGGGCAACGGTCATGGGCTGAGGATCGTTGGCGGGAAAATGATCTGTGGCCATAGCGACGACGTCCCGAAATATTCGCCTTCCATGTTATCAGGTTGTCGCCTGGCCGATATCCGTGGCAGCAACGGCCAACCGTCTCTTCATGAGTTGAACCGCCTCCGGATTATTGTCGATCAGCGTGAACTCCCGACCCTCCTGGTGTGCCGCCTCGCCCAGTGTCCCGCTGCCGGCGAAGAAATCGAGCACGCGGTCCCCCGGGTTGGAATGGACGCGGACGATGCGGCTGAGGATGGCCATTGGTTTCTGGGTGGAGTAGCCGGTCTTCTCTTTTCCGGTCACTATGGTCTGCCACCACACGTCGGTGGGCGTCTTGCCCCGGGCGGCCTTCTCCGGTCCAACCAGGCCGGGGGCCATGTAGGGGATGCGGTCCATGGCGTCGTAGTTGAAGGTGTAGTTGCCGGGGTCCCTCGCGTACCACAGGATGTTGTCGTGCTTGGCCGGCCAGCGGGTCTTCGGACGGCCGCCATAGTCGTAGGCCCAGATGATCTCGTTGATGAAGGAGGCGCGGCCGAAGATCTCGTCCAGCATCACCTTGCAGTAGTGGACCTCGCGGTAGTCGACGTGGAGGAAAAGGCTGCCGTGGTCGTCAAGCACCCGGTACGCCTCCTCCATGCGCGGGCGCAGGAAGCCGATGTAGTCGTCGAAAATGTCGGCGTACTCGCTGGACCCAACGACCTGCGTGCGGTAGCGGCGGCCCTGGAACCCGGTGCGGTCGCCGTCCGGGTCGGGCGTGACCCGGATGCGGGTGCGGGACTGGGACTTGCCGGTGTTGAAGGGAGGATCGACGTAGATCAACTGGAACGCGCGGTCGGGAAGCGTCCGCAGGACATCCAAATTGTCGCCGAGTATAATCTCGCCCATCCTGCGCCTCCGATGCGAGGCCGCATTATCCCGTGCGCCGCTAACCGGCGTCAAACCAACACTCACGCCGCACCGGCGAGATTGCCACGCTACGCTCGCAATGACAAAAGAGGATGCGCGTGAGGATACCAGGTGAGATCAATGACCCAGAACGATGGAACTCCGAACAATCATCCCGCTGGCCCGCTGGTCGGCGTCAAGGTGCTGGACCTGACGCAGATCATGGCCGGCCCCATGTGCACCATGCTGCTGGCCGACATGGGCGCCGACGTCATTAAGGTCGAGCGCCCCGGCACCGGCGACGACACGCGGCGCATGGGGTCGCGCCTGACCCACGACATCGCTGGCGGTTTCCTCGCGCTGAACCGCAACAAGCGCAGCATCGCGCTGGACCTGCGCTCGGACGAGGGCAAGGCGGTGTTCCGGCGCATGGCGGAAACGGCGGACATCGTGGCGGAGAACTTCCGGCCCGGCGTAATGGACCGCCTGGGCCTGGGGTACGAGGCGCTGGCGGAGATCAACCCCCGGCTGGTGTACGCCAGCATATCCGGCTTCGGCGGCACGGGGCCGTATCGCAACCGCGGCGGGTTCGACCTGGTAGCCCAGGGGATGAGCGGGCTGATGTCGATCACCGGCTTCCCGGGCGGGCCTCCGGCCAAGGTGGGCGTGCCCATCACTGACATCGGCGCGGGCAGCTTTACCGCCTTCGGCATCCTGGCGGCGTATATCCACGCCCAGCGCACGGGACAGGGTCAGCAGGTGGACGGGTCGCTGTTGGAGGCCGGCATCGCCTTCACGGTCTGGGAGTCGTCGGAGTACTTCGCCAACGGGGAGATCCCCGGCCCACTGGGCTCCGCCCACCGGGTCAACGCGCCGTACCAGGCCCTGCGCACCAGTGACGGTTACATCAACATCGGCGCGGCGTCGCAGCCGACGTGGGAGCAGTTCTGCTGCGCCATCGGGCAGGATGCCCTGATCGAGGACGAGCGTTACCTGGAGCCCAACGACCGCAAGGCCCGCGAGGCAGAATTGGCCGAACTTCTGGAGGGCATCCTCGCCGAGCACACCACGGCCCACTGGATGGAACTCCTGGAAGCCGCCGGCGTGGTGGCCGGCCCCATCTACGACATGGAGCAGGTGTACAGCGACGAGCAGGTCCTCGCCCGCGACATGAAAGTCACGCTGGACGACCCGGAACTGGGCCAACTGAACCACATCGGGGTTCCCGTGAAGCTATCGGAGACGCCAGGAAGCATCCGGCACCGCGGACCGGCGCTGGGCCAGCACAGCCGCGAGATACTGGCCGAGCACGGGTACAGTGAGGCGGAGATAGACGCGCTGGTCGAGGGCAAGACCGTCGGAGCGGTGTAGCTGCCCGAGGTTCCGGGTTCCGCCGAATTAGACACCGCTTTGCGGATCAATTCGGCGAGAAGAGCCATTTTGCCCGCGTGTTCCGATCCATTGAGGAGAACTGGGGTCATTAATCAGATGTAAGGGTATTGACCATTGGCAGTTGGCTGACGGGCGGTGCGAAGGCGCCGCCCGTTTTTTGTTGTAAGTCTGCTGCCTTTCGTGTGCATTTTTGGAATTGCACAGACACGCCGATGATAGAAGCCCAATATACAAATATATCGTATATCTGCGCGTGTTTATTACATATATCGAACTTATATGAGTTCGTATGAATTATTAAGGCCATATTGTCGCTGGAGACGGCCTTTTGGGCCATGGACTCTACCTCCGCGACTGTGGCCGCACTCACGCGCAGATAGGCCGACACGCGCCGAAGGGCGACCAACGCGGAGGAAGGGACAATGGACAGGCGACAAATGCGTGCGGGATACCGAATCCTAGGGTTGGCGGTGCTCATGCTGGCCCTCGCCGCTGCGGCAATGATTCCCGGCAACCCCAACGTCCCGCCAATTGCGGCGGACCACGACGACCGACCCAGTCCCAAGGTCTACGTAGATTGTCCACAGACCCATGTGGAAGAGGGCAATTCACTGAAGGTTTACCTGGTGCGCACGGACGTGAACGGTCACGAGGAGGACAATTTCGGAGGGTGGTGGCATACCCATTGGTACACCGCCAACGGATCAGATTACCCTCGCCTCGACGGGGTCTGGCAGGCCAGCACCGAGGCCGAGCGCCGCGCCAATCGTATGGAACGAACCATCCGGACCTACGAAGACGACCGCCTGGAAGGTGAAGAATCTTTCGTCGTTAGGTTCTCCCCGCCCAGCATTGTGAAAGATCTGGATGATCCGCAGCGGGACGACCGGTGCGATATCACGATCGTGGACGACGAAGCGCGCGTGACCAGCATCGACATAATCTCGCGACCTGCCGCAGGGGACACCTACGGTCGGAAGGAGACCATCGAATTCGCGGTCACCTTCAATCGCGAGGTCGAGGTGGGAGGCCGGCTGATCATGGGGATCTGGGTCAACCCTGGATGGCGGGCCGCCGGTTACCAGAGAGGGTCCGGCACGGATACCCTGGTGTTCGGATACACCGTCAAGGATCGAGACCGAGACGGCAATGGCGTCAGCGTCCCTAACGGCTACCACGACGGAAAACGATGGCACGGGTTCGGGCTCTCCAGCGTGATCAAGGTCAAAGACACGGATATCGGGGTCAGCGGCATATACCGTGGCATCGGAAACCAGTCGGGTCACCGGGCGGACGGTTCAATTCGCCGGGGCGCCGTCGGCGTGCGGATTGTCTCAACGCCGGCCAACGGCGTCGCTTATGACGCTGGCGAGGACATCGAGATCGAAATCCGGTACCAGGAGGCGGTAAGAGTGACCGGCCGGAAGGGGATTGCCATCCGGGTCGGCGACTACGGGTCGGGACGGTCAACCTACCGCGCGGCAAGGTACGTGCGGGGCTCCGGCACCGACAGGATCGTCTACGCCTACACTGTGCAGGCCGGCGAACAGGACGACACGGGCATCAGTGTCGATCGCGGCAGCAGGAGCTCGGGGTATACGCGCGACGGCAGGCTCAATGTTCAGTCCTCCGGCGCCGCGGTCTCCGTCTACTACCCGGCCCTCGACGCTGACCCGGATCACAAGGTGTACGCCAGGGACAGAATCGCTCCCACTGTCTCCTCCGTTGCCCTGACCTCCGATCCCGGCGACGATGACACCTACACCGTCGGGGAAAGTGTTGAAGCAACGGTTACCTTCAGTGAGAACGTGCAGGTGACCGGTTCGCCGGAGATCGAGTTGGATGTCGGTGGTGCGGCGAAACATGCCGCGTACCGCCGGGTGGACGGTTCGGCGGCGGTTTTCACCTACACCATTGCGGAAGGCGACGCCGACACCGACGGCATCTCCATCGGCGCGAACAAGATCATGCAAAACGGCGGAACCATCGCCGACCTGTCCGGAAACCCGGCGACCCTGACCCACAACGCGGTGGCGGCCGACACGGGCCACCTAGTGGATGGGATAAGTCCGCAATTCGTGAGCGCGATCACGGTTACCATTGCCGGCAGCCCGGGTATACCGCCTTTCGTGCCGCCCACGCCGGAGCAACCAGGAGTAAGGGTAACGCTGAGCGAAGCCACGGATCCCCTGCGCTTTGTTGATTGGCTTTCTGAACACCACGCCGTAGAAATACAGCACTTTTTTGAAGACATCCTGGACGTGACCGTGGATGGGGCTCCGGCCAAAGCCACCGGACTGAGCACTACGGGGAACACCTTGACCATTCCCCTGCAGCACGAGATAACAGCCGGCCAGGATGTGAGGGTGAGTTACGACAACAACTTCGCCAGGGATTCCCACGGCGCCTACGCGGACAGCGACGGAAACCCGCTCGTGCTTTTCTCTAACCAACCCGTGAACAACGTGTCAACAGCGACTGAAACGACCGCGGACAACGACGCGGATGGCATCATATTCAGCGTCGCCGAGGTGAACATGGCCGAGGGCGCCACCGCGACTTACTCCGTGTCACTGGCGACGCAACCCGCTTCCGACGTCACCGTTTCGCTCAGCATCGACCCACCCGGAGGCCGGGTTTCCGCAAACGTCGCAAGCCTGACCTTCACTTCAGACAATTGGAGCACAACTCAGGACGTGAGGCTGACCGCATCCGAAGACACCGTATCCAGCAAATACTGGGCGATGGTCAACCACGCGGCGACGGGAGGCGGGTACGACGGCGAAACCGGCAGCGTGCGGGTGGTGGTCGAAGACAACGACTAGCTATCGCAGCGGGCCGGCGGCATGGGTTTGCCGCCGGCCCTCGCTCCGGTTGCACCCACCGGCGCTATTCCGGCGGCCGGCTCGGGTAGCCCGTGTCGTAATCGACCGTCCATCCCAGCTCTACCTGCCGGTCCAGGGGAACCGATGCCGGGATGCGCGCGCCGGCCAGGGTCTGGCCGATAGCCTCGGCCGCTTCCAGGTCGGCGATGCGGGAGTCGGTCAGGCCCAGCAGATCGGAGAGGATGTGCCGGTTGTCCTCGCCCAGCATCGGGGCCGGCTTGCGGATGCGGACGTCGCTGCCGGACATGCGCCAGCCGCGCGTCAGGTATTCCCGGCGACCCAAACCCGTCTTCGGGTGATGATCCATGGCCTCGAAATAACCCCGGTCGCGGAAGTGCGGATCGCCAAGCATGTCCCTCCCGTCGAGAACCGGCCCGGCGGGCACTCCGGCATTCTGCAGGACGGTCATGACCTCGTATTTGGTGCGCGAGGACGTCCATCCCGAGATGATTTCGTCCAGCTCATCCTGGTTACTGTGGCGGGTCACCGGGTCGGCGAAGCGAGGGTCTGACGCCAGCCCGGGCGTGCCGATGGCGTCGCAGAAGGCCCGCCAGTCGGCGTCGTCGCGCACGGCGATCACGGCCCATTGGTCGTTGCCCTGGCACGGGTAACAGCCGTGGGGCGACATCGACTCATGGCGGTTGCCCAGGCGGCGGGCGCGGCGGCCGTTGAAGGCGTAATCCAGGATGCCCTCGCCGAGGAAGGACGCGCCCACCTGGTACATGGCGAGATCGATCCACATGCCCCGGCCCGTCTTCGCCCGGTGGATCAGGCTGACCAGCACCGCCAGTTGCGCGGTCCAGCTGGCCAGGAAATCGGTGTAGGAGTTGGCGATCTTGTTGGGAACCGTGCCGGATGAGGTGCGCCCGTCGGCGTCCACGTCCAGGTATCCCATGAACGCGCCGGTGCCGTGGGTCGGTTCCAGGGCGGTGGCCATGGCGCCGAAGTTGGTCCACGGGCCGGAGTGGCCGTAGCCGGTGTTGGACACCATTATGAGGTCGGGGCGCACGGATTTCAGGTTGGGATAGTCCAGCCCGAACCGGCGCATGACCCGGGGCGTGAAGTTCTCCAACACCACGTCGGATATGGAAACCAGTTCGCGCAGCACCTCCAGCGCCTCGTCGGAGCGCAGGTCCAGGGTTACGCTGATCTTGCCGTGGTTCAAGGTTTGGAAGGTGCCACCGCGCTCCCAGTACAGCTCGCCCGGGTCGTTGTCGGGGTAGGGGCCGTTGAGGGTGCGGGTTGTATCGACAAACTGGTTGTGGTGAGTGTCGACCTTGATGACCTCGGCGCCCAGGTCGGCCAGGTAGGCGCCGCAGTAGGGCATGGCGAAGACCCGGCTGAGGTCGACCACGCGGATGCCTTCCAATGGCAGGGTGCGTTCCGGCATCGTCATATCGCCCCCAACGCCCTGAGCTGGGCCAGTTCGTCGGCGGAGCAGCCCAGCTCGGCGCCGTAGATTTCGGAGTTGTGCTGACCCAGCAGCGGCGCGTGACGTCGCACTTTATACTCCACACCCGACAGGCTCGGCCCCATGCCCGGATAGTCGGCCTCGCCGGCCACGGGATGGGACACGGTGCGGAAGAACTCCCGCTCGTGCAGATGGGGACACTCGTGCAGGTCGCCGGCATCCTGGGCCATGCCGAACACCAGGCGGCGCTCGCCGGATGCCTGGTGCAGCGCTTTGCGGTCCCACTGGGCCAGCCCTTGCAGCAGCAGGTCGTGGATCTGCTCGCCAAACTCGATGCGGCCGGAGCCCGAGGCGAACCGCTCGTCCTGCAGCTCGGGCACGCCGATCAGCTCGGCCACCGTCGACCACGGCTGCGAGCCCTGCACCGAGGGGATCACGTAGCCGTCGCGGGCGGGCATCAGCTCCTCGAATCCGGAACCGCGCACCGGCCGGCGGCCCTTGATGGCGCCCATGTAGTTGTAGTAGGGCAGCGCCTGGACAAGATGGGAGGCGAGGCACTCGACCGTGGAGACGTCGATGGTCTGGCCTTGGCCCGTGAACATGCGCTGGAACAGGGCGGCCGACGTGGCCACCGCGGCGTTGATGCCCGCCACGTAGAATGACTGGTTCAGGGCGTTGCGCAGCGGCTCCTGGTCGGAGTCGCCCGAGTGGTACATCAGGCCGCTGATGGCCGTGGTGACGATGTCGGTGGCCGCGAAGTCGCGGTAGGGGCCGGTCTGCCCGAAGGGTGTGATGGAGGTGACGATCAGGTGGGGGTACCGCTCGGCCAGCGCTTTGGGGTCCAGGCAGGATGGCCGGGCATCGGGCGGGTAGTTTTCCACCAGCACGTCGGCATATTCGAGCAGCCGATCCAGCAGGCCGGCTCCCGCCACCGTTTCCACGTCCAGCGTGATGCCGCGCTTGTTGGTGTTGAGATAGAGGAACGGGATGCTCTTTTCCGGATGCGGGTCGTCGCCGGCGAAGGGGCCCATCCGCCGCGCCTCGTCACCTCCGCCCGGCGGCTCGATCTTGATGACGTCCGCGCCGTAGTCGGCCAGCAGCCGGCCGCAGTACGGCGCGGACACGTACCTGCCCAGCTCCAGCACACGCACGCCGTCAAGCGGCAGTCCAAAGGGAACGCCGACCATCACCAGGCCTCCGCTTCCCAGTCCAGGGGCAACGACTGGCCGCGCCTGGGCAGGACGACGGTTGCAGTGCCGGAGGCGGTCTGGTGGCCCCGGTCGTTCTGCAGGTTCACCGCGCAGTCCACCAGGCCGAAGCCGTTCTCCTCCCGCTTGCCCGTGATGATGCCGGCGGCGGTGATCGTGTCGCCGGGGAAGTCCATGCCCCGGTGCTCCACGTAGAACCGCCGGAACCAACCCTCGTCGCCGGCGAAGTCCAGCAGCAGCTGCCCAAGGTACTGGTTCTTCAGCGAGCCGTTCACCACCACATTGGGCAGACCCTGGTGCAGCTGCGCGAAGGGCAGGTCCCAGTGTATGCGGGCGTAGTTGCCGTTGGCGGCAGCCCAGCGGATCAGGTGGGTCGTGGTCATCGGACCCTTCACCACCGGCGGCAGGCTGTCGCCCACGGTCACGTCCTCGAAGTAACGCTGCTCGTTGCCCACCGGCGCCGGCTTGGACAGGATCACCTCCGGGTTCGGCGGGGCAACGGCCACGGTGGACAGGTCGGTGGCCACCTGGGCCACGTCGGTGGGCTGGTCGCCGGCCGGCAGGGCGCGGTGGATACTGACCCGGCGGGCGCGGCTGATCTCCCGGTCGTGCTGGTCGGTCTGGATCTCCTCGCGGACGATGAATACCAGCGCGCCGGAGCGGCCCGGCTTCTCGAAGATGTCCAGCATGCGGAACCGGCGGGTGATCCAGGTCCCGACCCGCACCGGCGCGAGGAACTGCCAGTCGCTGCCGCCGTTGAGTCCGTAGCTGTTGAAGGGCAGGGGAACCTCGAAGTGCCACTCCTGGCCGGCGCCGAAGTATCCGATGGGCGGCGCGATGTCTTTCCACGCCGCCAGAGGCGGGCAGAGCAGGCTGCCGAAGCGGCTGCGTTCGGCATATTCGGGATCGACGTACAGCGGGTCGTAGTCCTCGATGGCATCGGCCACGTCGTAGGCCATCTCCGCGCTGATGGGGAACCGGTTGCGTTCGGGCTCCGACTCCGTTCCGATCAGCGCGCGGACTTCATCGGTGATCAGGCTGCCTGGCATCTGGCTGCTCCTTGTTGGCTCAACTGGTAAGGTCGCGCGAATTCTAGCCAAACGGAGTGGATTCCACAAACGGGCGGGCGGCATGGTGTATGCGCGTTTCGTGCTTTACATCGATATACAGGATGGACAGGATTCTCATCCATAGCCAGTTTGATCAGAACCGCCATCGCCATCGCCATCGCGGCGCGGCCATCTCGTGTGAGCAACGGGGTCTCTTCCGGCAACGAGATCGCCACGTCGCTGCGCTCCTGGCGATGACAAACTGGGTACGCGTCAGGAAACCAACCCGTCGCCGTGAAATGGTTGCGTATGATCGAAGTTGGTGCGCCGTGGCTTGAGGCAAGTGGTTTGGTCACACGAGTCGCAACAGTTCCCGGGTCATCAACGAGACGCTGCCGATCACGGTTACCGCCACTACCACGTAGCGAAAGGCCCGCAGGCTGATGCGACTGGCGATCACCGCTGCGACCGCCGTCCCGCATAGCACCGCCAGGCTGAGCACGCCGATGTTCTGTGCTGTCGTGACTGGAATCAGTCCTGTCACGAAGAAAAGCAGCAGCGCCAGCGCCGACGCCAGGAAGAAGTACAGGCCCAGCGTCGCCCGGATGGTATCCCGCGACCAGTCCTGCTCAATGGAATAGAGCCCGGCCAACGGCGCTCCGACGCCCAGCGTGGTGACCAGCAGCGTGGCGATAAACCCGCAAACCGGAGCCGCCCATCGACTTCGCGCGCCGGGCAAACGTATCTGGAACAGGCTCATCACGCCCAGCGCCAGGATGACCGCGACGATGGTCAGCCTGAGCGCCGTAGCATCAGCCCCGTGGAGCAGCAGGACTCCCAGGGGCACCGGCGGCAGACCGGCGACCACGAATGGCCAGGATCCCCTCAGGTTCAGGTGCCGCCAGGTCTGGATCACCGTCAGGCCGGTGGTGAGCACGACCACGGCGTTGACGATCACCACCGCATCCTGGGGCGGCAGGATCAGCAGCATGAAGGGCATCGCCACGGTGCCCAGCCCGAAACTGATGGTGCCCAGCACGATGGCCCCGAAGAACATCGCGGTCAGGCCAAGGGCCAGTTCCCAACCGGTTAGCATGGAGCAGCAACTAGGCCTGAGGACGCTGAGTAGACCTGGATTATGCTCAACTTTTGATCAGCGGATCGCCACGCAATTTCCCTTAACAATCCTACGGCGTCCTCGATGCCGGAACTAAACGCTTGCGGCTGTCGTCCGATACCGCCGCATTTGTCGAGCTGAATTGGTAGCGCTACTAATTGCCGGAGTCGAACAGGGGACTAGGATTATTTAGTGAAAGGCTTCGTCTTTCTCTGCCGCTGGCGTCGGTGTCTATTGTCTCTACGCACTCGAATTCATACGCGGTTCCTATCGTCAGCCCGTCCAAGTCTCCAGGATCTTCCACCTTGCCGTAATGCCGATTCCCATCATAGTCAACAATGCACCAGGTTCCTGATCGGTCATTGGCTTGCTCCAACTTGCCCCTGACCGTGACCTCCTCGGTGCTCAATTCTACGGCCGTTTCCAAAACGTCAGCTAATTCTTTTGCCTGTGCTCGCGTGACTCCGGCGTCCCTGCTCTCGTCTGAATCACTTGTTGCCCATCGGTACCGCAAGCCCGTTTCGGTTGCTGCCAACAGGCGCATCAGCTGTATGTAAGACCCGGCTAAGTGCCCTTTGTGTTCCGCTAGGTTCTGGCGGGCAGTGGCAGGGTCATTGCCGGTCGCAAAAACCCGATCTATGCGTTCCATGGCTCTACTCAGTTCGCTGTGTCCGAACATATCAGTCGGACTTGCAGGCTCCATAACGATGCGATACGAACCAGCCGCTGCTGGTTCGGTCACATCCATCAAATCTGCGTGGGGTATGCTTAGGATTCTACGGTATGTCTGTCTCAACGACCTTATCTCGGCGCGGTACGCATAGCGGACCAACCTTTGGATATGAAGTATGAGGTTCCCGAGTGTATTGGCACGCATGCGGTGCCCCGCCGCTGACTCAGGTGGCGCCGTGATGATCTCCAATATAAGGTTGTTTCGTAACTTGGCCTCAGATACCAAAGCATCCTGGACTGGCTCTTCTTCCAAGAAAAAGCCTTCGTCGGGCAGCAGGGAGTTGTACTCCAACGGCTGTCCTATTGCAGTTAGGCTCAACGCGTCCGAAAATTTACCAGAGGCGACAGTAGTGAACCGCTCATGTGGCGGAGACGCCAGCAAGAGCGTCCGCAAGTCGATCTCGCCGCACCGAAACCGACGCAAGTTGGACGGCGACACGCCCGTCACCAAATAGCGGCCATGGTCACCCACGGTTCCGACCATAGTGGCCAAGTAATTGCCGCCAATCTCGTCGGTAGCAGTGAAGATTTGGATCCCGTCGTAATAATCTAGGACGGTGATAGGGGTGATCGTTTTCATAGTTGGACCGTCCCCACGTCAGTTTTGACAAAGTAGCCCGCGAAAGGCCACCAAGTACGATGCGCTCCTCCCGTTTTCTCCAGTTTTCCTGCGCCCACGTTTAGATCAAGTTCACAAACGTGGTGGTCTCGAAAGTCGGGAGTGCGCTGCCGATTTTCGGCACTGCTCCTCCTGGTATAGACAGATAAACCATTGGCTTTACATTCATTCGGTCCGAAGTCATCAAGCGGACGCAGTGTGCGGTACGACTTGAAGTCATCAATGCTCGGAGGCAGAGTCTTAACCAACCGGTAGAGCTTAATCGGCTTCGTAATTTCTTCAGCGTCTTCAGGCGGGCAGTCGGGAGGCAGCTTATCGTAGTATCGCATTTGGGTTCCCCGTTCCGGGGTAGTAATTGTAGCCAAGCGGACAAATGGCGTCAAAATAGAAACCCACGACCGCCGGAAACGGCCGTCCGACGAGAGCCAACTCGAATCGCGTTATACTCGCGGAAATCCCTAATGCAAGGTAAGGCGAGGGTTCCTGCTGTGGATCCCTGCGAACCTCAAAATATCAGGAGCTTGGCAATGGCAGCGAACGGTTCGACGGCAGTGCTGGACGGAGTGCGGGTTCTGGAGCTGGCCCGCTGGCAGGCGGCGCCCCGGGGCGGGTTGATCCTGCAGGACATGGGCGCGGAGGTGCTCAAGCTGGAGTGGCGCAAGGGCGCGGACCTGCGGAACTCCGGGCCCTTCGTGGGCGGGATGAGCGTCCAATTCGCCGCGTACAACCGGGGCAAGAAGAGCGTGACCCTGAACACGCGGCACGACAAGGGCAAGGATCTGTTCTTCCGGCTGCTGGAGGTCTCCGACGTGGTCCTGGAGAACTTCCGGCCCGGCACCATGGAGCAGATGGGGTTCAGCTACGAGGAGATGCGCAAGGTGAACCCCGGCATCATCCTCGCTTCGGTGTCCGGCTTCGGACAGTACGGCCCCTACCGCGACCGCCAGTGCTTCGACCCTATCATCCAGGCCATGAGCGGCTTCGGCGACCAGACCGGCCGGGGATTCGGTGAGCCCATCATGGGCAACGGGCCGGTGATGGATCGCACCGCCGCCCTCCACGCGGTGATCGGCATCCTGGGCGCGTTGCGGCATCGCGACCGCACCGGCGAGGGCCAGTGGCTGGAGGTAGCCATGCTGGACGGCGGCATCACCCTGGAAGAGGTCGCCCTGGCGATGTGCTACGACACCGGCACCAACGACTTCGTGCGGGTGGGCACCTTCCTGCGCTGCAAGGACGGCTGGATTACCACGGGCGCCGCCCGCGCGGGCATGTGGGAACGCATGCTCCGGGTGATGAAGTTCGACGAATTGGCCGAGGATCCCGAGTTCGCCGCGCCCATGTTCGCCACCGACATGGCCGAGATCCGCATGGAACTGCTGCGAGAGTGGTGCGAGGAACGCACCGTTCGGGAGGTGGAGGACGCGCTGGTCGCCGCCGACATCCCCTTCGGCCCGGTCAAGTCCATCCCCGAGGTGCTGGCCGACGACCACATGTGGGAGCGCAACGTGATGATGGAGGCCGACGCCCACGACCCGCCGGGCAAGAAGGTGTTGGTGCCGGGCCCCACCATCATCAAGTTCTCGAAGACCCCCACCTCCGCCGGCCCGATACCCAAGTACGGCGAACACAACGGCGAGATCTACGGCGACCTGCTGGGCATGTCCGAGAAGCAGATGGAAACACTGGTCGAGGAAGGGGTGATTACCTAGCGTGCGGGGAAAACGGCCGTCGCGGTGATGACATCGCAACGCCTCTTCGCTCCTCGAGAAGGAAAAACTCATCTGCGTTTAGGGTCCGGCGGGCGCCCCACGCACAGAGCGGCCCGTCTGCCGGGGTCAGCGCAGTTCGATGAAGGCCCCGCGCTCGTCCTGGTAGAAGCTCAGCAGCTCGTCGCGATGGACCCGTAGCAGATCGGCGACGACCGCCGTTGGGCAGTTGCCCAGCCCGATGCGAACCACTTTGGGCGGGTGACCCAGCCGGGCGCCAATGGTCAGGTAATCGGCATCTTTGGTGACGATCACAAAACCGTTGGTTCGAGCGTATTCCCAGATAGCGAGATCTTCATGATCGGCCATACCGGAGAGACGGACGTGAGCCGACTGTGGGTACAAGTCCTGGAGCAATGCCACGAGCTGATACGACAGATTTTGATCAAACAGCAGCCGCATAGCGGTTGCGCTTACCGGTATTTTGACAGGGATACGATGCGCTCTCTGCGGAGGGCATCGAACTCATGGCAGGCCAGAATATCCTCGGGCGTCAGTTCGGGAAAATCGGCGAGAACCTCTTCCTCCGTCATGCCGCCGGCCAGGTAACCCAACACGTCATCAACGGTGATGCGCATGTTGCGGATGCAGGCTTGCCCGCTGCGCTTGCCCGGTTCCACTGTGATCCTCTCGATGTAAGACGGTGGCATGATTTCAACCTTTTCCAGCGTGCTGGTCGCGGGTGCGATTCAGTTTATCATGCGGTCGTTCCCGGTTCCGGACGCATCACCGGGCACCCGGCGCACATCGCGCCCCGGCTGCCGGGGACGCAGGCGTGATCCGGTGCGTAAGGCGCCGGCGTCTCCATCACGGAGGCCAGGGCCGGCGACCTCGGCGGCGGCAGGTTGACGCCGTCGGCCTCAGCGGCGCGCCTATCAATAGCCTCGCCGAACAGGTCCAGGCGCAACTGTCGGCCCGACGGCGGACGCTGCCCGGGGAACACCACGTAAGGCCAGGCGCGCTTGCGGACCACTCCCATGGCCCGCAGATCGCGCCAGGTGTCGATGCTGTGCTGGCGGCGGTTTTTCAGTATCCGCTCGGCGGACACCGGCCCGATGCCGGGGATGCGCAGCAGTTGATCCCGGGATGCCGCGTTGAGATCAATGGGAAAGGCGTCCAGGTTCTCCATGGCGATGACTGTCTTGGGGTCCTGTTCCAGCGAAAGGAACCCGGAGTGGTCGAAGGCCAGGCCGATCTCGTCGCTGGAGAACCGGTAGACGCGCCGCAGCCAGTCCATCTGGTAGAGGCGGTGCTCGCGCCCGGCGTGGACGGGCGGCTTCTCCTCCATGGGCGTGTGGGTCGCCGGACGGAAGGGTGGGTAGTACACCCGCTTCAGGTTCCAGTCGGTGTACATCTGGTCAACGCGGCGGTAGATCTGCCGGTCCGACTCGTCGGCCGCGCCCACGACGAACTGGGTGGCCTGGCCGACGGCGCCGCCGCTGGTGGACGCGGTGAGGTCGTTGATCCAGGCCATGGGGTCGAGGATGTCGCGTTGCAGGTCTTTGTGCGGGCTGATGCGGCGCATCATGTCGGGTTCGGGCGTCTCGATGTTCACCGACAGCCGGCTGCCCAGCCGGTGGGCGCGTTCGACCAACTCGCGGCTGGCGCCGGGCATCACTTTCAAGTGAATGTAGCCACGGAAGCCGTGCTTCTTGCGGATGATCTCGACCGTCTCCACCATGCGCTGGGTGGTCTTGGTCCCGTCGCCGGCGATGCCGGAACTCAGGAACAAGCCGTCTACAGCAAAGCGGTTGTGCAGCTCCATGAAGGTGTCCGCCAGCTCCTCGCGCTTGAAGGCGTAGCGTTTGCGGGGCACGTAGATGCTGTTGGGACAGTACGCGCAGTCCATCTTGCAGAAGTCGGTGAACATCACCCGCAGCAGGCTGATCTTCTTGCCGTTGGGCAGGCTGGACTTGTAGATGCCCGGCGTGGGGTTCTTGCGCGGGTCGGAGTAGGCGACGCGGTTGGGGCCGCTGGTGGCGTAGCCGCTGGCGAACTTGCCGGAACCGGCGTCTTCAGAACGTGCCGCTCCTCCGGTCAGGATGTCGTCGGCGGCCACCATGCCGCCCAGGGTGCGCAGCTTGTCGTATCGGTCGGGCGAGGACTTGATGAGCATGGTCAGGCATCTCCTGTGAGGCCATGGCATCAGTTGCCCGGCAATATGGCGAACCGATGTTCTCACGCGAACGTGCAATTGGTCAACAGGTGGATGTCATTCATGCACGCCCGTTTTGTAGCGAGGAACGTCAGAAGCAGGATTTTCAAGATTTTGGGATTATCAGGATTGGGATGGTGCCGTGATGGAGAACTCCCAATCCTGCCCAATCATAAAATCCCGTGGATCCTGCTTCTGACGATTTACGCAACCGGGCTGTCGAGCGATGCAGGGCCTTTTCAAAGTCATCGCGAGGAGCAAAGCGACGTGGCGATCCCGTCGATGAAACAATGTTTTCCCGTATGAGTCATGCTCCCGGAGCGAAATTGCCGCGCTTCGCTCGCAATGACAAAAGCTACTTTAAAAAGGCCCTGCGAGCGATGCCAGCCCAGCCTCCAAGCTCGCGGGGGTGTGTTACAATCTATTTACATACAACGCCGCTTTTAAGGCAGTCCGGAGAGGCTGGCAAAGCGTGAGCGCACACCAGACCGGAGCCGGTTTACCGCAGGGTAACGCTCCGGGTTTTGACGCAACCCCGCTGGCCCGCCGGACGACGGCAGACAGCAGGGGATTTTTTATTACCACCCGCAGCGACACCAAACCTCCTGCCGGCACGGACGAACGCAGTACCGCCGGCCGCGAGATCATGGACGCCGACGAGATCCGTCGGGCTTTGACGCGCATGTTCCACGAGATCCTGGAACGCAACCACGGCGCCGACGGCCTGCTTCTGGCCGGCGTTCGCACCCGGGGCGTTCCCATCGCGGAGCGACTCGCCGGGCACATTCGGGACTCCGAGGGCGTGGCCGTTCCGGTCGGCCACCTGGACATCAACCTCTATCGCGACGATCTGTCCGAGCGGCCGCGCATGCGCGTGCGTCCCACCACCATGCCGGTGGACGTGACCGGCCGCACCGTGGTCCTCTGCGACGACGTGCTCTACACCGGGCGCACCGTCCGCGCCGGAATGGAGGCCGTCAGCGACCTGGGCCGGCCGCTGCGCATCCAGTTGGCCGCGCTGGTGGACCGGGGCCATCGCGAGCTGCCCATCCGCGCCGATTTCGTGGGCAAGAACATTCCCACGCGGCAGTCGGAACTGGTCCGCGTGCGCCTGGCTGAAACCGACGGTATCGACGACGTGTGCATCCTGGACCGGTGGGTGGACTGATGGCAACCGGACAGGCTATCGAAACGGCTCCCGCGTCCGGCACGTTCACGCCCGTGGACAGCCGGCGTCGCCACGTGCTGGACCTGGACGATTTCACGGCGGAGGAGATCACGGCGGTGCTGGACGACGCGGCCGCCATGCGCGAAGTGCTGTCCCGCGACGTCAAGAAGGTGCCGACCCTGCGTGGCAAGGTCGTGGTCACCCTGTTCTACGAGGCGAGCACCCGCACCCGCATCTCCTTCGAGGAAGCCGGCAAGATCCTCAGCGCCGACGTGATCAACATGACCGCCACCGCCAGCAGCGTCGAAAAAGGCGAGTCCCTGCTGAACACCGGCCTCACTCTGCAGGCCATGGGCGTGGACGCCATAGTGGTCCGGCACCCCCACTCCGGCGCGCCGCACTTCCTGGCCCGGAGCCTCAAGAACGTGGCTGTAATCAACGCCGGCGACGGAGCGCACGCCCACCCCACTCAGGGCCTGCTGGACCTGTACACCGCCCGTGACCACCTGGGGGACCTGGAGGGTCGCAAGGTTGTCATCGTGGGCGACGTGCTGCACAGCCGAGTCGCCCGTTCGGCCGTCTGGGGTTTCGCTCATTTGGGCGCCAGCGTCGTGCTCTGCGGCCCGCCCACGCTGCTGCCCGACCCCTTCACGTCGGCGGGATGGGGACCCGGCGGGAACGGAGCACACAATCCGCTAGCCAATGTGCGGATACAGCCGGACCTGGACGCCGCCATTGAGGGGGCCGACCTGGTGATGGCGTTGCGGCTGCAGCTGGAGCGGCAGAAGGTCGGGTTCTTCCCCAGCATGCGGGAGTACATCCGCCGCTGGCAGGTGAACGACGCGCGTATGGCCCGCGCCAACCCCGATGCGCTGCTGATGCACCCGGGCCCGATGAACGAGGGCATTGAGGTCAGCACCGCGCTGGCCCACGGAGAACGCTCCCTGATCGAAGAGCAGGTCACCAACGGCGTGGCAATCCGCATGGCGCTGCTGTACCAGCTGGTGGGTTCCGGATCGGGCGGCGACTGACTATGGCAACAACCAACCACATCGGACTGATCCTGATCGCCGGCGGGCGCGTGATTGATCCCGCCAACGGCGTGGATGCAGTGGCCGACGTACTGGTCAGCGATGGCGTGGTGCGCGCAGTCGCCCCCAGCATCCCGGCCGAATCGGTCGGTGAACATGGTCACGTAATCAACGCGGCTGGTCTGGTGGTCGCCCCCGGGTTCATCGACATCCACGCGCACCTGCGGGAGCCGGGGTACGAATACAAGGAGACCATCGCGACGGGCGCGGCGGCGGCAGCCCGCGGCGGGTTCACCACTGTGTGCGCCATGCCCAACACCGACCCGGCCGTGGACAACGAGGCGGTGGTGGAGTTGGTCAATCGCCGCGCCGCCGACGCGGCAGTACGGGTGCGCGTCATCGGATGCGTCAGCCGCGGCCGCGCTGGGCATGAGCTGGCCGACATGGAAGAACTGGCCTCGGCCGGCGTGGTGGCGTTCAGCGACGACGGCGACCCGGTGCGCGACGCGGGCCTGATGCGCATGGCGCTGACCTACAGCCGGGACCTCGGCCCGCCCATAAGCAACCACTGTCAGGACCATGGCTTGTGTTGCGGCGGCGTCATGGCCGAGGGCTGGGTCAGCAGCCGCCTGGGACTGCCCGGCATCCCGGCGGTGGCCGAGGAGGCAATGGTGGCCCGGGACATCGCGCTGGCCGAGCTGACCGGCGGCCGGCTCCACTTGGCGCACCTGAGCACCGCTGGCAGCGTGTCCATGGTGCGCGAGGCCAAGGAGCGCGGCATCGCGGTGACCGCCGAGGTTTGCCCCCACCACCTTTGGTTGACCGACGAGTGGGCCCTGGGCGGCAAGGGGGATGCTGAGGCCACGGGCGCGATGGCCTACGACACCGCCACCAAGGTCTACCCGCCCTTGCGGAGCCATGCGGACGTGGTGGCCTGTCTCGCCGGCCTGGCCGACGGCACCATCGATTGCGTCGCCACCGACCACGCGCCCCACGAGCGGGCCAGCAAGGAATGCACCTACAACGACGCGGCCTTCGGCATCAGCGTGCTGGAAACGGCTTTGGGTACCCTGATGGCGCCGGTGCGCCGGGGTTCGATCGACCTGACCACCATGATCCATCGGCTTACCGTCGGACCGGCCCGGGTGCTGGGCGATGACTTTGCACCGTTCGCGTCCCTGACGCCGGGGACGCCCGCCGACCTGGTTATTTTCGATCCCAACGCGCGCTGGACGGTGGACGTGAACCGGTTCGCATCCCTGGGCCGCAACACCCCGCTGGACGGCGTGGAACTGCAGGGGCAGGTCGCGGCGACAATGGTTGCGGGGCGGACCGTATTCGAGGAGGAAACCCTGTTGAAGCAAGGAGCAAGTGCATGACCCGTCCGGTACACCTGGCCCTGGAAGACGGATCCGTCTTCACCGGCGAGTCATTTGGAGCGCAGCGGGACGGCTGGGGCGAGGTGGTCTTCAACACCACCATGACCGGCTACCAGGAGGTGCTGACCGACCCCTCCTACGCGGGCCAAATGGTCGCGCTCACCTATCCTTTGGTGGGCAACTACGGCATCAATCGCCGGGACTTCGAATCCCGGCGAATTCAGGTTTCGGCCCTGATCGTCCGCCAGCACTGCGACCTGCCCAGCCACGCCTCCAGCGACATGACCCTGGACGCCTTCCTGTGGGAATACAACATCCCCGGCATCAGCGGCGTGGACACCCGCGCGCTGACCCGCCGCCTGCGCACCCGTGGCGCGATGACCGGCCTGATCACCGCCGACGATCCGGACCGCGCGCTGCAACGGCTGGCCGAGATTCCCCGCTACGACGACCTGGACCTGGTGAGCACGGTCACCACGCCCGGCGCGTACGCCTGGGACCACGGTGAGCAGGAGGGATACCCGATGTCGTCACCGCCGGCTGGAGTGCGGCGCATTTTGGTCACCGATGCCGGCGTGAAGTACAACATCCTGCGCCTGTTGCAGAGCCGGGGCTGCGAGGTCATCGCCGTGCCCGCCTACACGCCGGCCGAGGACATGCTCGCCATGCAGCCCAACGGCGTGCTGCTGTCGCCCGGACCGGGCGACCCCGAGCTGCTGGGCGGCATTGTGGAAAACCTGGGTCGGCTCGTCGGCCGGGTTCCCATCATGGGCATTTGCCTGGGTCACCAGCTGGCCGCCCGCGCGCTGGGCGCCGGCACCTACAAACTCAAGTTCGGGCACCGGGGCGGCAACCATCCGGTGAAGGACCTGCTGACCGAGCGGGTGCATATCACCGCGCAGAACCACGGTTACGCGGTCTCCTCGGACAACCTGCCTCCCGGCCTCGAGGTGTCCCACATCAACCTGAACGACTACACCGTGGAGGGCCTGCGCCACCGGGAACTGCCCCTGTTCACCATCCAGTACCACTCCGAAGCCTCGCCCGGCCCCCAGGACAACGAATACCTGTTCGACCGCTTCCTGGCCATGGTGGACGACGCCAAGCCTGCGGAGCGGGTGTTGTAACGTCCTCGCCTTCGACTGCACCCAACGTTAAGACTGGAGCTTCCATCACATGACCGGATTTACCGCCTTTCTGCTGGAGCAGGGCATTGAAACCCAGCTACCCATCGGCTTGAACGAAACGCTGGGCCTGCTGGAAGAGGTGGTGCCCACCTTCGCCCACGACGGCCACGGCTACCTGCTGGCGGCAGTGAGCCGCGGACAACTGGGCGCTCGCTGGGAACTGGCCGTGAAGGTCACTGACCAGGGAACCGGTCAGCCGATCAGCGACGAGCCGGTGGGGTTTGTCCACGCCATCAACGTGGGGCCGGACGCTACCGATTTCGTCATACCGCCGCGCACGCCCGAGGGCGGCATCGACCTGGCGCATTTTGACGCCGAGGGAGCCTTCTTCGGCGCGTTCATTTTCCAGATGATCAATGCGCTCACCGAGCGCAACCTGATGGAGCTGCCCGGCTCCATGCCCCGTTTTTCCTGACCACTGGTCCATGGCCACAGAGGACACTGCATTGACTGACGCTCCACAACAACCCCGCAAGGTACTGGTTATCGGGTCTGGCCCCATCGTGATCGGGCAGGCCGCCGAGTTCGACTACGCCGGCACCCAGGCGTGCAAGGCGCTCCGCGAAGAAGGCGTAGAGGTGGTCTTGGTCAACTCCAACCCGGCCACCATCATGACCGACCGGGACGTTGCCGACCGCGTATACATCGAACCGCTCACCGTTCCAGTGCTGGAACGCATCATCGCCCATGAGCGTCCCGACGGCGTCCTGCCCACCCTGGGGGGGCAGACCGGCCTGAACCTGGCCGTGGCCCTGGCCGACGCCGGCGTGCTGGATCGCTACGACGTGCGGCTCCTCGGCACCCCGCTGGAGACCATCCGCAAGGCCGAGGACCGGGACTTCTTCCGCCAGTTTCTGACCGACATCGGCGAGCCCATGCCACCCAACCGCACCGTCTCCACCATGGAGGAGGCGATGGCGTACCGCGCCGAAATGGGGTTGCCTCTGGTGATCCGTCCGGCATACACCCTGGGCGGCACCGGCGGCGGCATCGCCGACACTGAGGAGGAGTTCCAGGCCTTTGTTGAGAGCGGCCTGGCGGCCAGCCCCATCAGCCAGGTGCTGCTGGAACGCTCCCTGGTGGGCTGGAAGGAGGTCGAATACGAGGTCATCCGCGACGGGGCCGATAACTGCATCACCATCTGCAACATGGAGAATTTAGACCCCATGGGCGCCCACACCGGTGACAGCATCGTCGTGGCGCCCAGCCAGACGCTGACCGACAAGGAGTACCAGATGCTCCGGACGGCCAGCCTCAAGATCATCCGGGGCCTGGGCATCGAGGGCGGGTGCAACATCCAGCTGGCCCTGCGGCCGCATCCCGACGCCATGCGCAACCGGCCCGGCGATTGGGACGCCGACTCGGATTACTACGTTATCGAAGTCAATCCCCGGGTCAGCAGGTCTTCCGCGCTGGCCAGCAAGGCGACGGGCTACCCCATTGCCCGGGTCTCCGCGAAGATTGCCGTGGGCCGGCGTCTCGATGAGATCCCCAACGCGGTAACCGGCAGCACCGGCGCGGCCTTCGAGCCGGCGCTGGACTACTGCGTGGTCAAGATACCCCGCTGGCCCTTCGACAAGTTTCCCGATGGCGACCGGAACGTAACCACCCAGATGAAGGCCACCGGCGAGGTCATGGCCATCGACCGCAGCTTCGAGGCGGCCCTGCAGAAGGCGACCCGCGCCCTGGAGCAGCCCAACACCTCCCTGCTCTGGGAGGCCCAGGACTGGCGCGGCCTGAGCATCCGTGACGGCTATCAGCAGTTGCTCGATGCGCTGCCCCTCCATCCCAACGACCTGCGGCTGTGGGGATTGACGGCAGCCCTGCGCCGGGGGATCACCCGCGACCAGCTGGTGGCGCACACCAGCATCGACCCGTGGTTCATCGCCGCGCTGGAGCGCATCGTCGACCAGGAACGGCGGCTGCTGGGCAACCCACTGGCGCCGCCCATACTGCTGGCTTCCAAGCGGCTGGGGTTTTCCGACGCGGAGATTGCCACTCTCTCGGGCCTCCTGCCCGAACAGGTGCGGCAATTGCGCCTGCAGCACGGGATCAAGCCGGTTTTCAAGATGGTCGATACGTGCGCGGCGGAGTTCGAGGCAGCGACGCCCTATTACTACAGCGCCTACGACACCGAGAACGAGGCGCCGCCACTGGAAGGCCCCAAGGCCATCGTCATCGGGAGCGGGCCGATACGCATCGGGCAGGGCATCGAGTTTGACTACTGCAGCGTGCACGCGGCATGGGCCCTCTCGCAGGAGGGGGTGGCCAGCATCATGGTCAACTCCAACCCGGAAACGGTGTCCACAGACTTCGATACCAGCGACCGGCTCTACTTCGAACCATTGGACGAGGAGGCCGTTCGCGATATCATCGACAACGAGACGGTGGACGACAACCCGCCGCCCAGCCTGGTGCAGTTCGGCGGGCAGACCGCCATCAACCTGTCCCAGTCACTGGCCGCGGTCGGCCTGCCCATCCTGGGCTCCAGCGCCGAGGCCATCGATATTGCCAGTGACCGGCAGAAGTTCGAGCGGTTCCTGGTCAACCTGGGCATCCCCCAACCGCCCGGCGGTACCGTGCAGTCCGTGGACCAGGCCCTGCGCGTCGCCCAGCGTATCGGCTACCCCGTGGTGGTGCGGCCCAGCTACGTCCTGGGCGGACGCGCCATGGAAATCGTGCGCAACGCCACGGAGCTGATCCGCTACCTGACCATCGCCACGGAGGTCACACCGGAACGCGAGGTCCTAGTGGATCACTACATGGAAGGCCGCGAGTGCGAGGTGGACGCCATCTGCGACGGCGAGCACGTCCTGATCCCCGGGATCATGGAGCACGTCGAACGAGCCGGCGTCCATAGCGGCGACTCCATGGCCATCTACCCGGGCCTGAACCTCACCGAGGAGGAAGTCGACACGCTGGTGGACTACACCACGCGCATCGGGCTGGCCCTGGGCGTGCGCGGGCTGATGAACATCCAGTTCGTGCTGCAGGGCGGCAATGCGTACCGCAGCCCCAGCGTGAGCCCGTCCGACGAGGCGAACGACACCACTGTGTACGTGCTCGAGGTCAACCCCCGGGGCAGCCGGACCATACCGTTCATATCCAAGGTCACCGGCGTACCGGTGGCCAACCTGGCCACCCGGGTCATGCTCAACGCCAAGCTGAAGGACATGGGCTACCAGGGAGGGCTCTGGCCGAAGCAGAAACTGGTCGGCATCAAGGCGCCGGTGTTCTCAATGTCCAAGCTGGTGGGCGTCGACTGGTACATGGGGCCGGAGATGAAGTCCACCGGCGAGGTCATGGGCATTGACCGGGACTTCACGGGCGCGCTGACCAAGGCGCTGCAGGCGGCCAGCATCAACCTGTCGCCCGGCATGGGCGTGCTGCTCAGCATCTCCGACCAGGCCAAGGCGGACTCGCTGCCGCTGATCCGCGGGCTGGCCGACGCCGGGTGCCAGCTTTACGCCACCGAGGGCACGGCAGCCATGATCACCGCCATGGACCTGCCCGTGACAACCATTACCAAACGGATCGGCCAGGGATCGCCGGACGTGCTGGACGTGATCAACGACGGCACCGTCGGCGCGGTGGTCAACACCCTGTCAGGCGACTCTTCGGTAATGCGGGACGGGTTCTACATCCGCCGGGCCGCGGTGGAGCGGCGCATCCCCTGTTTCACTTCGCTGGACACGGCTCGGGCAGCCATGGAGAGCATGCTGACCGGCCTGGACAACTACAGCATCCTGACCACGGACGAATACCTGGCAATGTCCAGCTAGCCGGCGGTTAGGGGACGGACTGAGGCTGCCCGCTAGAAGTCGACCTCGACGCCGATGTTGAGTTGTTCGGAGCGGTCCAGGACCAGCTTGGCGGCCGCGACGTCGGCCAAGCCGGTGCCCATCAGCTTGCAATAGATGATTTCGTCCGGAGCAGTCCTGCCGGGAACAAGACCGACGGCCACGTGGCGCAGTTCGTGGAACTGGCTCCACCGGATCAGACCGCGATCGACCGCCGCGTTGATGTCGCCGCACTCCAGCGGGGCCTGTTCCAGGGAGTCGAGAAACAGCCGGCTGGCCCTGGTCAGAACCTCGTCGTCCACCTCGTGACTGCGCGGCGTGGTTGGCCCGGCTCCGATCACTGTGGCGCCTGCGGCCAGCCATTCGCCCTGGACAACCGGGGTGGCCGCCGGAGCGATGCCGATGACCACGGCGCAATCCGCCACCGCGTCCCGGTTAGCGTCCGCAGCGATCACCGGACGGCCCAGCTCCTCGGACATGCGCGTTGCGAAAGCCTGGCGGCGTTCCGCGTTGCGGCTGTACGCGTAGATCTCACCGACGTCACGCACGGCGCAGGCGGCGCGCAGTTGGTCTCCGGCCTGGTTGCCGGTGCCAATGACGCCGAGGCGCGGGACCTCCGCGCTGGCGAGCATCCGCAGGGCGACGCCCGTGGTCGACCCGGTGCGCAGCTGTCCGAGGCGATTGGCCTGGGTATAGAGCAGCAGACGCCCGGACGCAGCGTCGTAAAGGCTGACCTGGAACGAATAGCCGTTGGCGGTGAAGGTAAAGGTCTTCACGCCGAACACGCCGTCGTAGAATAACCCGCCGCCCATGACGGCCAGGTAACCGTTCGGGGAGTGGATCTTACGCCGGGTGAGGTTGGCGGCCTCCCCTCGGCCGTAGTTGGCCATCATCGACTCGATGGCCGGCAGCATCTCGGGGATGCCGGCGCAGCGGTCCACATCGGCGTCGGTCAAAAAGCGTGTCATGGCAGTTGCTCAAGGCGCAAACGGGCAGGGCTACGAGAAGTAGAGCCGGTTTGTCCGGATGTATGCCCGCATATCGGCGGGTACGGTGAACTCGTCGAATATGGCCTGTACCGGGCAGACTGCCACGCAATAGGCGCAGTCAATGCAGTCGTCGGGGTTGATGTAGTACATCGGCGCGTCGTCGTCGGAATGAATGCAATCCACGGGGCAAACATCGACGCAGGAGGCGTCCTTCACTCCCTCGCAAGGTTGTGTAATCACGAATGCCATCAGATTACCTCGGCCACGGGCAATAAATCGTGGTCAGTTGCCCGCCAACAGACGGCCGGCGCAGACCATCGACGTCCCGCTAGTGCGGCGTATTCTGCGGTTTGACCCGATATTTTGTCAAGGCATACGGGCCGCATATTGCTATCGACGCCGGCAATACGTTTCGGGGGCCACGTACACGTAATGGGGCAAGCCGCCGTTCTGTTTCAGCCTTCATTTCCGGTGATGATCAGATCTTCGCGCAGCCGCATCCATTCATCCCCGAAGTCTTATTCCCGAAGACGACCGAGAACCCAAACATTGTAGGGAGAGCCGACCTGAGACCGCAGTGGCCGCGCTGCCAGACTGCGAAAAAGCCGGCATGGGCCCAGGTTGGGAGATCGACGCGGGCAATGAGTTGACAAAGATTATGGGTTTGCATTATCCGCCTCGTTGATATAGTA
Source organism: SAR202 cluster bacterium bin87 (assembly GCA_002238825.1). Taxonomy (GTDB): domain Bacteria; phylum Chloroflexota; class Dehalococcoidia; order Lucifugimonadales; family UBA3495; genus Bin87. The sequence goes on from MPNC01000003.1 coordinate 169,907, forward strand.
TATCGTCCATATTGCGGAATCGCTCCGTCGAAACACGCGGATTGCCAAGGTGTAGTGTCAATGGAACTGCGAGAGATTATCAGCTTTTACCATGTAGCCAGGCTGCGGAGCGTTTCCAAGGCGGCTCGCAAGCTGGAACTGGGGCAGCCCACCGTAACTACCCACCTGAGAAAGCTGGAGGGCGAATTCGGCATAACCCTCTTTGATCGGATCAAACGGCCCATACAGCTGACATCCGAAGGCACGCTGTTCTACGAGTTGGTGACGCCCATCGTGGAGTCCATTGACACCCTGAAAACGCAGATGGACTACTCCGAAGGGCGGGGTTCTTTCGTGGTCGGCGCGTATCCGGATATTGTTTCCTACCATATGCCCAGGCCGATTCGCCAGTTCCGCGCGCGTTATCCTGACGTGCGGATGCGCCTGGTCGCCCGCTCGTACGCCAACCTCATCCAACTGGTGAAGTCGGGCGAAGTGGACCTGGCCCTGTGCTCCGCTCCGCCGACCGATGATCCGTCCCTGGAGTTCTCCGAGCTATTCGACTACAACGTGGTGCTCATTACCGAGCCCGGCCACGACCTGCTGCACCGGGACCCGGTTTCAATCGAGGATATGGCGAAGTTCCCGCTGATCCTGAACAGTCCGGAGAGCCTCAGCCGCCGTCGGGTGGAGCAGAAGCTTCGCGAAGGCAGCGTCAGCTACGACGTGGTCCTGGAGATGGACAACACCGAGATGATCAAGCGTTACGTGGCGATAGGCATGGGCATCGCCATCGTCAGCGACTTCACCCTGCACCCGGAGGACCACGACCGACTGGCCGTGGTGCGCCTGGACCACATCTTCCCGTCGGCCAACATTGGCGTATGCACCCTGCGGGGCAAGTTCCACGGCCGGGGCGTCCGCAACTTCATCAACACCCTGGCGGAGAACCTTTCAGGCTTCCACGCCGACCTGTGGGACTGGGACGTCGATCACGGCGGCGAGCCGAGGCGGCAGGCGATCGCCAACGCCACCCAGTAGCGGGCGCAGCACAATTGAAATCAGAGAGGGGCGGGCCTTTTGCCCGCCCCGATTGCTGCCGTTTACGGTATCCGGTTCAGGAATTCGGCGCCGCCCCTGGCCGCCCACGCGTTCCACGAGGTCATCAGGAAGCGCGCGCCCTTTTCAACGTAGGATGCCACGTTGTCGTCGTTGACCAGGGTGCCGGCGGTGCGCCCGGCGCTCACGATGCGGGCGATGGCATCGTCGATGGCGGACTGCACTTCCGGATGCCCAACGTTGCCAATATGGCCCATGGTCTGGGAGAGGTCGGTGGGCGCGACGAAGAACACGTCGACACCATCGACTTTCAGGATGTCGTCTAGGTTGTCCAGCGCGGTGACCTCTTCGATCAGGACGACCACCATGGTCTGGTCGTTGGCGCGGTGAACGTAGTCCGGCACTCCGAACGACTGCCGGCCGCCGAACATCCCGCGGTACCCCAGTGGCGCGAACTTAGCTGCGCCAACGGCGGCCTCCGCCTCCTCACGGGTGTTCACGTGGGGAAGCACCACGCCCATGGAGCCCCGGTCCAGGGTACGGGTGATCAGCGCGGCGTCATTGGCGTTGCAGCGCGTGATTGACGCCATGCCCCACAGGTCGCAGGCGCGCGTCATGTCGCCCAGGGCTTCCCAGTCCACCGGGCCGTGCTCACACTCCATCCAGGCGGAATCAAACCCCAACGGGCCCAGAAAGTCGATGATCTCGCTGGTCATCAGGCCGGAGATGCAGGTGGTCGGCTGCCCCTGCCGCAACTTGTCCTTGGCCCGGTTCGCACGTATTGCTACCACGGTTGGTCCTCCTGAAAGGTGGGTTCGCGGCAGTATAACAGCATCGGTCCGGGGAACGTCCCTGGACCGGGGTCGGCGCGAATTGGCTACTGTTTCACCTCATAGCCGCGCGGGGTGACCATGCGCCCATTGTGTACGTAGGTGTTGGAATTGCCGATCACTACGGTGGTGAACATATCCACGCCCAGGGCCGCTCCGTCCAGACCACCCAAATCGGCCAGGGCGACTGCCTGCTCGGGCCGGTAGGCGTGACGGACGATGCCCACCGGGGTATCGGAGGCCCGGTGCTCGAGGAAAATCGCGCGTGCCTCTTCGAGTTGACTCGTGCGCCGGCGACTGCGCGGGTTGTAGAGCGCGGCCACGAAGTCGCCAGCGGCGGCAGCCTCCAGCCGGCGTCGGATCTGCTCCCACGGGGTGAGCAGGTTGCTGAGGCTGATGGCGCAGAAGTCCTGCATCAGGGGCGATCCCAGCAGGGCCGCCGCCGATTGCAGAGCGGACACTCCCGGAACCGATTCCACTGCGGGATCGACGCCGTCCCAATCACGGTCCGTAAGGACGCGATACACCGGGCCGGCCATGCCGTAGATGCCGGCGTCGCCAGAAGATACGACCGCCACTGTCTTGCCCGAGTAGGCGATGTCCACAGCCAGGGCGGCGCGTTCGAGTTCCTGGCCCAATTCCATGCTGTGCAGCGTCTTGCCGGATGCCGGCTCCGCCACCTGTTCGATGTAGTAGTGGTAGCCGACCAGCTCATCGCTGTCGGCGATGGCTGCCGCGGCAGCCGGCGTCAGATGGCCGGCATCACCGGGTCCGAGGCCTACGAGGTAGAGTTTGCCACCGTTCAAGGAGGTCCTCCCTTGGGAACCGGGACCAATCGCCGAATGGGTCAAGCAACTGGCGACCCGCTGGAGCGCGGTGTCTGAGAGGCAATGTCGATCAGGCGTTGAACCAGTTCAATTCCGCCGGTTATGTACTGTGCCAATTCGATATCGCCAAGCTGGCCGGTGTAGAAGTGATTGTGCAATCGCCTCTGGACCATGTTGAGGCCATCTATCAAGTCAGCGCGAACCGGGTGTTCTGCTACGGCGTGAGTAAGAAGTCTGTCCAGTTCCCTTTTTTGACGCGGGTGTTGCGGTCTCCAATCCAAGTGGTGAGCAATTGCAACACAAGCATGAATTGCCGCCCCCCAAACCAGTTCGCCAGCTACCAGCGCGGCTGTAGAAGTCCGCGCCAGATTTGCGGCCATTTCTACCAGAGTTTCCGCTATGGCATTATGCTCATCCCCGCTCATTGCTTGGTATTGCCTGTCGTTTGGTTGTTGAGCGACTTGATGAATCTGCGTATCGAATCAAGGTACAGAGTGTACTCGTCTGGTTCCCACCGGAACTCTGGATCGCCCAAGAGCTCCTCCCGATTTTCATGTTCTTCTCGGTAGGAGTCAGCGACCGAGAACGATACCAAGTTTCGGTAAGTATAGAATTCACCGGGAGCCGGGGGATCGGCTAAATCGTCAAGGTGATTGACCAACTCGACAGCTTCTTCCCGGTTGCCACACGGCATGCCATAGCGCGCTCCAGCCGCCGCCAGCGCTTCCATGGTGGCATCCCAGACCAGTCCCGCGCCCTCGCGCAGGTTGCCTTTGCCAATTTCCCGCTCGGCAGCTTCCAGCAGGGCCTCGCCCGGGAGCCTGGTTTCCGTCTCGCTCATGTGCTCATCCGGCGCGCGTCGCTATGACAATGGAATACGCGCCACAGCAATGGTAGCACGGTCGGATTTGGCCCGGGGCACGATCACGCCGTCTGCTCCCGAGGACAGCATTGCGGCCGGCTCGGCGACGCCGAAAACCCCGAGCAAGTCCCGCGCCGCTGATGCAGTGGGCTGATGGAGATCGGGAGCCCTGTCTTCCGGGTCGGAACTTTCCGCCACGACCGAATTCAGCCGGTCGCCGTCATAGGTCTCCATCGGCACGGCGAGGGATGTCGCCAACGCGATTATCCCGGCTTCGTCGGCTTTGATGTCGGCAGTCGCAAGTTTAGCGACGCTCATCGCCGCCAGGCCGTGTTCTTCCAGGGTGTGGAGCATCAAATCACGCAGGTGTTCTTCCGACACACCGCGCCGGCACCCGACACCCACCGCCAGTGTCGGCGGGCGATAGGTGACCAGGGGTCGGCCGGTTTCCAGCGCAAACAGCCGGTCCGACACGATGAGGGCTGCTGCGTAACGGGGTTCCTGCACATCGGACAGGTAGGTTACGGGAAATATGTTCGCCGATAACGGAGTGTCATCGGGCCACGCAACTCCCGCTTCGGGGTCGATCCACAGGGCCACCGGGTCGCGGTTGACCACTGCGGCAGCGACTCGGGTGAGGTCGGTTGGAGACGCTTCGGCGCGCCAGCCGACGTCGCGTCCCACCAGGTCGATCGCCGTAACGTCAAGCGCGTCGGACGCCGAGGTAATGATGGCCTGCGCGCCGATGGCGTCGGCCACCCGGTGCGCCAGGGCGTCCGCGCCCCCGAGGTGAGCGGACAGGACGCTCACGGCGTAGCGTCCCGCATCGTCCACGCAAACCACCGCCGGATCCTGCCGCTTGCTCCCGAGCACCGGGGCCAGCAAACGCACGGCAGCGCCAACGGGCAGGAAGACCACCAACGCTTCGTGCCGCGAAAACAGGTCCTGAATCACCGGGCGCAGGGGCAGGTCGTAACTTTGGTGGGCGGCATTGTTTGGGGACGGATCGTCTCCGGTTCGCCGTTCCAGGTACAGGGTTGCATCCGTGATTGACGACGCCAGCCGCCGCGCCAGGACCGCGCCCGGCCGTGACACCGCGACGATGGCGGTTCGGGGCGGGACAACTTCCGGATCGGGCATGGCTACAGGCGGTCAGTCGTCGCCGGTGGACGTGTGAACCGCGCGCTCCGGTTGGACTTCGTAACCGCCGGCCTCGTAGAGGTCCGTGCGGTCGGCGTCGGCGTGGTCGCCCTGTCCGGCGCGGCGGTAGAGATGGGTGTACTCGTCGGAGTAGAGGTGAGACACCGCCACCTGCTCGCCGGCTTCAGGGTCCAACAGTTTGGGGTCAACTGCCTTGCCGACAATGATCAGGGCCTGGAGGGTGATCTTGGCATCGCGCACCTTCTGGGCGATGTCGGTGAGCGTCCCGCGAATGATCTGCTCGTCGGGCCAGCCCACGCGGTAGGCGACGGCAACCGGCGTGTCGGCCGGGTATCCAGCCTCCTGGAGCTGGTTGGCGATGCGGAACATGCGGGTAACGCTGAGGAATATCACCAGGGTACTGCCGTGGCGGGCCAAGCCGATCAGGTCCTCGCCTTCGGGCATGGGCACTCGTCCTTCGGCGCGGGTCATGATCACCGTTTGCGAGACCTCGGGTACGGTCAGCTCGGACTTCAGGACGGCGGCGGCGGCGAAGGCTGCGCTCACGCCGGGGATGATTTCGTAGTCGATACCTTCCGCTTCGAGGATGCGCATCTGCTCCAGGGTCGCGCCGTACAGCGACGGGTCGCCGCTCTGGATGCGGGCCACGGTCTTTCCCTCGGATACGGCCTGCAGCGTGACCTGCATGATCTCAGGCAGGGCCATATCCTTGCTGCCGTAGACTGCTGCCCCGGGCTTGGCGTAACCGGCGATCTCTTCCGGCACCAGCGAGTCCGCGTAGATGATCACATCCGCGTCGTCGATGATCCGCTTCGCCTTGAGAGTCAGCAGCTCGGGGTCCCCCGGGCCGGCGCCGATGATGTAGACCTTGCCGTCGTTCGCCATGTGGTCGTGCCTCCGTGGTGTCGGGCTCGTCAGCGCCGGATGATAAGCAGGGAGAAGTAGTCGAGGTCCTCTGCGGATAGTTCCTGGATGTTGCGGACCACCCGCTCGCTTTCCGTGGTGGCGCGGCGCACGTATATGGTGCGGCCGGAAAGACCCAGGCGTTCCAGGTTGGCCAGCGCGTCCAGCAGGGTACGGTTGACCTTCATCAGTACGATGGTGTCGTAGAGCGCGATGGCCTCCCGGAGGTCATCGATGCCGTACACCGCCGGCAGGATGGCCAAGCGCTGGCCGTGGTGTACCAACGGAGCCGCCGCCGAAGCGGCCGCGGCCATGACCGAGGATACGCCGGGCACCACCTCCACCTGCAGGTGGGGATATTCTTCCTGGATGGTCTCCAGCACGTAGGCGAAGGTGCTGTACAGCATGGGGTCGCCTTCGGTGATGAAGGCCACGTCGCTGCCCGCCTCCAGGCGGGTGGCCAGTTCGCGGGCGGCGCGGCGCCAGACGTCGCCGGCCGCGTCCTCGTCGTTGGTGGGGAACCTGGCGCGGACGACTTCCTGGCGGGATTCGTCGATGATGCCTTTCACGATGGTGAAGGCGTAGCTCTCGGAGCTGATGCCGGCTTGGGGTACCCAGATGACCGGAACCGACTGCAGCACGCGCTGCGCCTTCACAGTCAGCAGTTCCGGGTCTCCGGGGCCGACGCCGACGCCGTAGAGGCGTCCGGTTTGGGAGCCTGTGGTCATTCCTTCTGTCCCCACACGATGAACACCGGGTTCATGGCTTCGAGCCGCAACGCGCCGTCGGGTAACTCCCGACCGCGGGCGGCGGATATCACGGTCATTTCGGGCGACATGCCGGCGTCTCGCAAAGCGCCGTAGGTCCTGTTGGCCCGTTCCATCACGGCGAAATTGGCCACCACCCGTCCTCCCGCGCGCAAGCGGCGGAGCGCTGTGTCCAGTATCTCCGGCATGGCGGCGCCGCCGCCTCCGATGAACACTGCGTCCGGATCGGGCAATTCGTTCAGCGCATCGGGAGCCGCGCCGATGACCACGGAAACGCGGCCGTCGCCGTAGCGGGCCACGTTGTTCCGGAGCAGGTCCGCGCTGTCGGCGTCCTTGTCTATCGCGTAGACGCAGCCGTCGTGAGCGATGCGGGCCGCTTCCACGGCGACCGATCCGGTGCCCGCCCCGATGTCCCAGACCAGGCTGTCGGGACGTAGTTGCAGGGCGTACAGGCTCACCGCCCGCACCTCGGATTTGGTGATCTGGCCTCGCAGCGGACGGCGCTGCTCGAGCGCGTCGTCGGACAAGCCCAACGCCCGGCCGACAGCCGGCGCAACCTCCACCGGGGAATTAGCCCTGACCATCGACCACCACTGTCGACGCGGAGCGCATTGGGATACCATCCGGGGACGTGCTCGCCGAGCCCAGCAGATTGCCTTCGAAGTCGTAGCACAGGGCGTCGACGATGATCGCGTCGCCGCCGTCGCCCAGATATTTCTGCGCTTCCGAGCACACCATCTGGCACATCAGGGGGAACACGCCCATGACGTTGTGCTCCTGGGCCAGCTCCTGGAAATGCCGACCGCTGGCGGCATCGGCCATTTCCGCCTGCAGTTCGGCGGATGCGCCGCACTGGCCGGCGAGTCCGGCAAGGAATGCGGTGTCCACCTGGTTGCCGGCGACGTGGGTAACGAAATAGCCCATGGCCATCTTGGAGAACTTGCCCACCATGCCCACGTGGGCCACGCGCTTGATACCCTTGTTGACGCAGCGCTTCATCGAAGGGCCCGAGAAGATTCCCGCCTCGACGTAGGCCATGTCGGGCAGATCCAGCAGCAGCCTGGTGTATTCCTCGCTGCGGGTGCCGGTGGACAGCACCAGGTGGTCTAGGCCGTTGGCCGCCGCCACATCGATGGCCAGGTGGACGCTGGCGCGCCACGCCGCCGTGCTGAAGGGTTGCACCACGCCGGTACTGCCGAGGATGCTGATGCCGTTCAGGACGCCGAGCCGGGCGTTGGTGGTCTGCTTGGCGATCTCCTCGCCGTTGGGCACCGAGACGCGCGCGCGCACCCCGGTATCGGCCGGCCAGCCGCACTCCACCAGCCCTTCGGCCACGGCGTCGGCCATCATGCGGCGCGGAACCCGGGTTACGGCCGGTTCGCCGACCTCGATGCCGGTGCCGGGGCGCGTAACCGTGCCCACGCCCGGGCCGCCGGTGATGTGCAGGCCATTGATGCCGTCGGGCAAACGCCACACGCCGACCACGATCTCCGCGCCATGGGTGACGTCAGGGTCGTCGCCGCCATCCTTGATGGCCGAGCACCGGACTCCCTCTGCGGGATCCATGCGCCAACTCTGGTGAACCTTGAGGGTGGCCCGGCCCGTTCCGCCGGGCAGCGGGACGGATACCTCCTCGGGAGCGTTGCCGGACAACATCAGGATCACGGCAGCCTTGGCCGCCGCCGCCGCCGTAGTGCCGGTGGTGTAGCCGGTGCGCATTCCGCGAGGGTCGCGCTTGGTGGGGCGCGAGTAATCGCTTTCGGGACGCTCGGCGTCGCTATTTTGGGCAGGGATGGTCATCAAGTCCACTGTTATGCCGGGCAGCCGCTGAGTGGTGGCTGGCCTCGGTCGCTCATCCGCCTTCCTGCAGGCGGCGAATTTGTTCGCGCAGGCGTTCGTTTTCCGCTTCGAGAGCAGCCTGCTCCGCTTCCATTGCGGCCCGCATTTGTCGCCAATTCTCGAGATACCGGCCGGTGGCTGGGTCGTAAAATCGAGGCCAGCCGTCATCCCAGCACAGGTACAGCCGCAGCAATGGGCTGTATGCCTTGAGAATACCGTCCGGTTCGGTGGTCAACTCAACCGGCTGATACTCCCCTTCCAACAGCAATCCGCCCCACAAAGGCCCCCCGTGGTGCTCGCCGCCGCTGGGGTCGAACCGCCAGTACTCGTAAATGCCGACGGCGGCGTACACGCCCGGTTTCACGCGGGTGTCCTCGGAGCCGGTGCTCTCCGAACCCACTTCCAGGGCCAGGTCAGGCGGCTTGCCCGCCTCCCAGGGCAGGTAGATCCGGCGGCGACGGATGGCTGCCTGGTCCACTCCGAAGGCCAGGTAGATGTCCGGCTGCCGGCGCACGTTCAGGTTGGTCGGGTCGTAGCAGAGGATGGTGTTGCTGCTGAGGAAAACGTCCGGGCGCGTCTTGAAGTCGGTGAACCGGCTGTGCATCATGTCCAGGATTTCGTTTACGACGAATTCCTGCTCCATGGCGTTGGGCATCGGCTCCGGATCATCGGGGTTGTAGTCCAGAGCGGCATAATCGATGTCGCCCTGCTTGACGTAGGGCAACATGGCGAATGTAGACGCTGTGATGGTCATGGTAGACCTTCCCCGGACCCGTGGTAATGCCGCTTTGATGGTATCACATTGCAATCTCAGGCCACCCGGGCCTGGGCTTCGCGCACGCGGTCGCGGGCCACCGAGACCAACCGGTCGTCCACCCCGAGCGGCGGCGCCACCGACATGGGCACATCGGGATAGGTTTCCTGAAGCTGCTGCATGGTTCCCAGCACGTTGCGCCGCAGGATCATTCCGGGGAAGAAGACGTAGGGAACGCAGATGATGCTGCTCACGCCCCTTTCGCCCACCAGTGCGGCGGCGGCATGCTCCATGGTCGGATCACCGTAGTGGGACTGGGCCACCTCGACGGCGTAGCCCTCGCCCAGATCGCGTTCGACCCAGCTGCCCAACTCTTTCAGCCAGAGGCAGTCGTCGTATCGAGTCTGCGTGCCGGCTTTGACCAGCAATATGCCCACCATCCCGTTGTCTGCCGGTTCGCGCACCTCCTGGGGCAGCGCGGCGATGCGCGCCCGCACCAACTCGGCGATGCGGATGTCCGCGCCGAGGCCATCGGCCAGCCGCACTTCCACGCCGGGCGTTTGCGCGGTGATCTCCTCGAGAACCTCCTCCATTTCAAGGGTGGCATGCTTGCCGTTGCCCAGCAGATAGGGAGCGATCACGACGCGGTTCAGGCCCGCGTCGGCCAGGATGGAAACGGCCTCCGGAGGATGGGGCGGCAGGAACTCCAGGCAGGAGACGATGACCTGTTCGGCGTCTTCGCCCAGGGAATCGGTCAGGCGGCGGGCGGCTTCTCGCAGTCCCACCGGCGTATTCGGGCAGCCCAGGCACCATGCCGGGAACCGGGCGCCGTCGGCCGCCCAGGCGCAGGAGCACTCGTCGCGACTGGCCCCGCGCTGGCTGCCGTGGCACAGGAGTACAACGCCCCAGCCACCGGATCCGTTGTTGGTATGGTCGGCGTCGGGCATAGCGGCTCAGTCCTCCAGCAGGTCCAGCAGGGCATTCACGGTGGCAGCAGCGGCAGAGCTCCCCCCGCGTCGTCCCAGGATGGTGATGTGCGGCACGTTTCTTGCGGCCAGTTCGGCCTTGGATTCGGGGCAGGCCACGAATCCCACCGGCATCCCGATCACGGCAGCCGGAGACACCTGACCTTCATCGATCAGGTCCAGCAGGGCCAGCAGGGCCGTGGGCGCGTTGCCGATGGCCAGCACCGCGCCGTCCATCTGCGGGGCTAACTCACGCACGGCGGCGACGCTGCGGGTGGTACCTTCGCGGCGGGCGCGCTCGGCGACCTCGGGCGCGTCGATGAGGCACGCGGTTTCGACCCCACGTCGGGTCAGCGCCGCTCGGGAGATGCCCACCTGCACCATGCGCACGTCGGTGACGACACGGCGGACGTCGCGGAGAGAAGCCAGCGCCGCGTTGACGGCGCCGTCGCTGAAGCGAACATCGGCGGCGATGTCGGGGTCGCCCTCGGCGCGGACGATGCGGTGCAGCACGTAGCGTTCGGCCTCGGGCAGGTTGGCTGCGTCGGCAATCCCGCTCAGGCTGTCAGCCACCATCACGAGGCTCAGCCGGTCGATCTCCTCGGGGAGCAGGGCGTATTTTTCAACAAGGGTCATTAGTTTAGAGATCAAGTTGATACTTCGGCAAGATGTGCAGGTAATTGCCATGCTCCGCAGCATCGGTCTGAAAATCACGGATCACAGCGGTATAAAATCCGCGTAGCGTGGCCGACCTCGGAGTGGATTACCGATAGGCCGCCACGCTTATCAGGCGGTGATTTACGGGGTCGACGCCCATGCCTAGTCCCTGCAGGGTTTCGCTGCCCAAAAGTTTGGGACATCCATTTTCGCCGAAAATAAAGATGCGGGACAGAACGTAGTCTTTGTACTGGATTTTGACTTCGCCCAGTTCAACCATGGCCCGAGTGCCGTCAGCGAGATCAGCGTAGCGCGGAGGCAGGTTTGGGGCCCACCCCAAATCAACGAGCATGTCACTGGGGAGTTGGCTATAAGAAGCGCCGGTATCTACCCGCATCTCCAAGTCGTGGCGAGTAGAACCGTCAGCCGACCAAACCCCAAGTATCGCGCGTACCTCGCCCATGTTGACCGCCTACCCCACCACCACGTTTACCAGCCGGCCCGGCACGTACACCACGTTGCGCACGGTCTTGCCGTTGATGTGGGACTGGACCTTCGGGCTCTCCAGGGCGCGTTCGCGGGCGTCGTCATCGCCGATGCTGGCCGGCACCGTGATGCGGTCACGGAGGCGGCCGTTGACCTGCACCACCAGGGTCAGCTCGTCCTCGGCGGCGAGTTCGTCGTCCCAACTGGGGAAGGGCTGCTGGTGGACGCTGTAGCCGTGGCCGGTCCGTTCCCACCACTCTTCCGCAACGTGGGGTGCGATGGGGGCGAGCATGAGCAGGAACTTCTCGATACAGTCGCGCCAGGTGGTGCTGTCTACGGAGCCGTCGTTCCACACCCGGCTCAGGTGGTTCACGAGCTCCATCAGCGAGGCGATGGTGGTGTTGAACTTGAACTTGTCCAGGTCCTCGTAGCACTTGCGGATGGTCTGGTGCAGGATGCGTTGGGTTTCGCGCACCGTCGCCGCGTCGGTGGCGCTGTCGTCAAGCTGCGAAGGGTCGTGTTCCACCAGGCTCCAGGCACGATTGAGCCAGCGCACCACGCCGTTGATGCCTTCGTCGCTCCACGGGCCGCCCTGGTCCCAGGGTCCGATGAACATCAGGAAGCAGCGGACGGCGTCAGCGCCAACCTGTCCGACCACGTCGTCGGGGTTCACCACGTTGCCTCGGCTCTTGCTCATCTTCTCGTGGTCGCTGCCGAGGATGACACCCTGGTTGAACAGGCGCAGGAAGGGCTCGTTGATGTCGAGCATTCCCATGTCGCGCAGCGACTTGATGAAGAACCGGCTGTAGAGCAGGTGCATCACCGCGTGTTCAGCGCCGCCGGTGTACTGCCGCACCGGCATCCAGTCGGCGGTCACGCTGGGCTCGTACGGCCCGCCATCGTACTGCGGAGTGCAGTACCGGAGCATGTACCACGACGAGTCCATGAAGGTGTCCATGGTGTCGGTTTCGCGCCGGCCCGGACCCCCGCATTTCGGGCACACCGTGTTCACGAAGGTCTCGTTGATGGCCAGCGGCGATTCGCCGGTGGGCCGGAACTCGGCGTCCTCGGGCAGAAGCACGGGCAGGTCCGCTTCGGGCACGGGCTGCACGCCACACTCTTCGCAATAAACCATTGGGATGGGCGTGCCCCAGTAGCGCTGACGGGAAATCAGCCAGTCGCGCAGGCGATAGGTGACCGCGCGGTGACCCCAGCCTCGCCGTTCCACGTCCCTGGCGATGGCCTCCATGCCTTCTTCGTTGGTCATGCCCTCGTAGGCGCCCGAGTTGGTCATGAACCCGTCGCCGATGAAAGCCTCGCCGAGTTCGCTGCCGTCCCAGGTTATGGGCGCGATCACGGTGCGAATGGGCAGCCGGTACTTGCGAGCGAAGTCATAGTCGCGGTGGTCGTGAGCGGGAACGCCCATCACCGCGCCGGTGCCGTAGGTGGTCAGCACGTAGTCGGCCACGTAAATCGGTACTTTTTCATTGTTCAGGCGGTTGCGCGCGTAGGCGCCGATGAACACGCCGGTCTTGTCGCGGTCGGCGGACAGCCGGTCAATTTCGGACGAAGCGCGAGCCTGGTCGACGTAAGCTTCGACCTCCGCCCGGCGGCTTTCCGAAGTGAGCTTGGACACCAGGGGGTGCTCCGGCGCCAGCACGAGGAAAGTTACGCCGAATATGGTGTCGATGCGCGTGGTGAAGGTGCGGATCTCTCGTTCCTCGATGTTGTAGTCAGAGATGTCGAACCCGATGTCCACGCCCTCGCTGCGTCCGATCCAGTTCCGCTGCATCGTGAGGATCTTGTCCGGCCATTCCTCCAGCGTGTCGAAGTCCAGCAGTTCGTCGGCGTAGTCGGTGATGCGGAAGAACCACTGCTCGAAATCGCGGCGGGTGATGGGTGTTTCGCACCGCTCGCATTCGCCGTTGAGCACCTGTTCGTTGGCGAGTACCGTCTGGCAGGATGGGCACCACACCACGGGCGCTTTCTCGCGGTAGGCGAGGCCGCGCTCGTACAGCTTGATGAAGAACCACTGGTTCCAGCGATAGTACTCGGGCAGGCAGCAGACCACTTCGCGATCCCAGTCGTAGATCGCGCCGATGGAACGCAGCTGCCGGCGCATGTTCTCCACGTTGGACATGGTCCATTCGTAGGGATGGATACCCCGGGATATGGCGGCGTTTTCGGCCGGCAGACCGAAGGCGTCGAACCCGATGGGGTGCAGCACGTTGTAGCCCTGCATCCGGCGGAACCGGGCGTGAGCGTCCGACGGCGCCATGGCGTACCAGTGGCCGATGTGCAGATCACCCGACGGGTACGGGTACATGGTCATTTCGAACCATTTGGGGCGGGGATCGTCGTCCTCGACATGGTAGATCCCGTCCCGTTCCCACCGCTCCTGCCACTTGCGGTCAATCTCAACCGCGTCGAAGCGGAGCTCAACTTGACGCTGGGCTGTGGTCATAAAAAGTCAACCCTCAATATCGGTGGGCGCGGGCGGCAGCGGCGATGGCGCCCAGCAAACTTACGTCTGGCGGCCCTCAATATAGCACACGGCATAATCGAGGAATTGCGGCGGGTCACAGTATAACACCCGGCCGCCGGGAACGGCTGTCCGGACCCGGTAGGGCGGCTCAATAGCAGCTATATTGATGCGGGGCAACCCGCCGAACGGTACTGAACGAACCGGCTGAAACCAACCCCACGCGTACCCAGTTTGGGTAGTTTGTCAGGATGAGGAATATCAGGGTTCACGGATCGGTCGGTTTGAGACTATTGGGGCAGAGAGCCCCCAATCCTGACAATCCATAAATCCGGCAAATCCTGAATCTGACGTTTCCCTACGGCCAAACTGGAACCGTCATTGCGAGTGGAGCGCGGCAATCCCGTCGGTGCAAGAGACGCTACTGCGGGAACGAGATCGCCACGTCGCTTCGCTTCTCGGGATGACAAAGGGGTAAGCGTGGGCGCGCAGGCGCGGCTGCAGACATCCCGCGGATACGCCGGGCCTGCTTCCGTCAGTCGTCCAGGTGAATGGTAGCCGTTACGCGGGGAACGTCGCCGACCACCCGCGTGGTGTGGCCGTGACCGGTGAGGTCCTCGGCAAGGTTCACGTCGCCGGGCCCCAGACGGTGAACGGTACCGTCCGCCAGACCGATTTCCGCTTCTCCGGAAAGGGTGATGATGTACTGGCGACGCGGCGCCACGTGCCAGTCGCTGAAGTACCCCGGAGGGGAGGCGCGGAATATGATCCCCCTGGCGTTGTGGAGCTGGCTCCAATCCGGATGGGACGGCGGGTCTATCGCTTCAATGTGGGAGTGGCCGTCGTCGCCAGTGTACAGTCGTATGGAACCCATGATCCCTCCTCTGATGACGTGGTTTCACGCAGGATATTAACACAAACCCGGGAGCGCGGCTCGAACCGCACCGACGTTCGCCGATCCGCGCCGGCCGCCCGAACCCATGACTTTCCGCTCATGCGTAGCCGTTTTCATAATCGTCAGAATCAGGACTTTCAAGATTTGGGGATTATCAGGATTGAGACCGTTCCGCGATGGAGATCTCCCAATCCTGCCAAATCATAAAATCCCGTAAATCCTGCTTCTGACGTTCCCACGCCGCAAACCGAGTACGCGCGAGGAACCGTTCGCGCGAGGAACTTCGCTGCGGAGCAACTTCACTGCGATTGACATATCCCCGCGCCTCGTCATAATTACGATGCCTGCGTCTGGCACGCGAATCAACCCACCGCCCGGCATCCCAATTTGAGCCTCAACCAGCGTCCGGTGCTTCCCAGTGAACGACCCGTCTCGCGGTAACGCCGGCTCGACCGAGCCGGAAGCAGGAGCCACTCTCGCCGCGCCCGGCGATAATGGTTCGTCGTGGCGAGTGCGGCGCGTCGACCCGGTTCGCATTCCCGTACGTCGCCACCGCATCCCGCCGCGTCGATGGTCGTCCACGCCGCTGCTGCTGCTGCTCACCTTCCTGTTGCTGAACGTTGTCGGCGGGGCCATGCTGTCCCTGCCCATATCTACCGCCGACGGGAGCGCGCCCAGCCTGCGGGTGGCGTTCTTCACCGCAATTTCAGCCTCCACCGTCACCGGCCTGACAGTGGTGGATACCCCGGAGTTCTGGTCCCAATTCGGCAAGGCCGTCATCTTCGTGCTGATGCTGGTGGGAGGGCTGGAGTTCATCACTGCGGCCACCGTTTTGATCGCTTTCATCGGCAGGCGGGCAACCGCGCTCGAAGAGGACGTGTACCAGGACACCGTGGGCGACGTCTCCGCGCGGAACCTGACCCGGGTGGCGCGCAACATCGTGGTTGCGTTCTTCATCGGTTACCTGGCGGGAGCCGCTTTGATTTTCCTGCGGATGCGGTCGGTGGCAGACTTCACGACCCTGGAAGCGGTCTGGCAGTCGCTGTTTCTCTCCGTGTCGGCGCTCAACAACGCCGGGTTTTCGATCCTGCCCAACTCGCCGGGCGGCGGCAATGCGGAGACTTTGGGGGCGAACCCGTACCTGATGTGGGTCATCACGCCGCTGATCATCGCCGGCGCCCTGGGGTGGCCCTTCATCATGGACATGCGCCGGAACTGGAGCCCGAGCCTGTCGCGGCGGCGCTGGCCCGGCCTGTTCGTGTTCAATTTCCAACGATTCAGCCTGGACACCAAGCTGGTGTTGATCCTGACCACGTTCCTCTACGGGTTCAGCGCGCTGGCGTTTCTGTTCGCCGAATGGAACGGCGTGCTGTGGGACCATTCCGAGCACGGCGTCGTAGGGTCGGCGATTTTCCACGGGGTGAGCGGGCGCACGGCCGGGTTCGCGGCGCTGGACTGGAGCGCGACCCGCGACTTCACGCAGTTGGTGTTCGCCGGCCTGATGTTCATCGGCGGGTCCACCGCGTCGGTGGCCGGGGGGATCAAGGTGAACACCGTGGCGGTGCTCCTGGCGTCGGCCCGGTCGTCGGCCCTGCGCAACCCCACCACTGAAATATTCCGCCGGGAGATCGCTCCGGTGCTGGTGTCCCGCGCGTTGCTGGTGGCGCTGTTGGGCGTGACCTTCCTCGCTGTCGTATTGCCCATTCTGACCTACACCGACCCCCACCTGCCGTTTTTGCCGTTGATGTTCGAGACGGTATCGGCCTTCGGCACCAACGGAATGTCCACCGGAGTGTCCGGCCAACTCAGCCTGGCCGGTTCGATCATATTCATGATCACGATGCTGGTGGGTCGGGTCGGCCCGCTGACCCTCGTGATGCTGCTGGCTCCCCGGGAGGACGCCACCTACCGCTACCCCGAAGAACCCGTTAGAATTGGTTGATAATCATGGCGAAGCAAGTATGTGTGATCGGTTTGGGCCGGTTCGGAGCAAAGCTGGCCAGCACGCTGTTCCAGCGGGACCACGAGGTGCTGGCTATCGATCAGGATGAGCAGCGCGTGCAGGGAATGCTGGGGCGCGTCACCTACGCGGTGGAGGCCAACGCAACCAACGAGACGGCGCTGCGCGACCTCGGCGTCAGCGATATGGACGTGGCCGTCGTGGCCCTGGGCAGCCAGATCCAGTCCAGCATCATCGTCACCATGATGCTCAAGTCCATGGGGCTGCCCTACGTAATCGCCCGGGCAACCGACACGCAGCACGCGGAGATCCTGCACCGCGTGGGCGCGGACAAGGTGATCTTTCCCGAGGAAGAGGCCGCCGAGCGAGCCGCGAGCCTGGACCTGAGCCCCAATTACGTCGAGTTCATGCACATCACCGACGACACCGGCGTGCACAAATTGCGGCCGCCGGAAAAGATGCGGGGCATGTCACTGCGGGACGCCGGCCTCGTCTCCGAATCAATCCGCCATCACGTTTCGGTGATGGTAATCAGGCGCGGGAATGAATACATCATCAACCCGGCCGAAGATGAAATGATCGACGATGGCGACATCCTCGTAGTGGTTGGGAATCACGAGGATGTCGAAAGGGCGTTTGCCCGGTGACCGCGGGCACGCCCCGTATGACGGCGTAATCCTATGAGCAACAGCATCGGATATCTGGGACCGGCCGGAACCTACACGGAGCAGGCTGCGCTGCTCTACTCGCCCCAGGGCGTCCTGACGGCCTATCCTTCAATCGCCGCAGTGGGCGCTGCCGTCTCCAACAGCGAGGTGGACGTCGGGGTGGTGCCCATTGAGAACAGTCTCGAGGGATCGGTCACCTTCACGCTGGACCTGCTCATCGCCCAGTCCGGCCTGTCCATTCAGAACGAGGTGGTGATCCCCATCGACCACTACCTGGTCGCAGCGCCCGGCGTGGCCGTCGAGTCCGTAGAGGTGATTTACTCCCATCCGCAGGCTCTGGCCCAGTGCCGGGAATACCTGGAAGCGCGCTTTCCCGCGGTTCCTCGCGAAGCATCGCTGAGCACGTCCGCTGCCGTCGCCGACATGCAGGGCAGCCGGGTTCCGGCCGCAGCGATCTGCCCGCAGCGGGCCGCCGAAATCTACGACGTGCAAATCCTGGACCGGGGGATACAGGACAACACGGCGAACCAGACCCGATTCGTCGTCCTGGCCCACGCCGACCATGCGCCCACCGGCCATGATCGCACGTCCATCTGCTTCTCGTTCACTGTCGACCGTCCCGGGAACCTGTACAGCACCATCGGCGAGTTCGCCAGCCGGGACATCAACCTGGTCAAGATCGAAAGCCGCCCGACCAAGCAGGAACTGGGCAGGTACATCTTCCTGATCGACTGCGAAGGCCACCGGCACCAGCCGGAGGTCGCCGCCGCGCTGGACGGGTTGCGCCGGCGTACGGACATGCTGAAGATACTGGGGTCATATCCCTTCTGGGAACCCGGCGTCGAGTAACGGTGGCGCGGAATAGTTTCCGTAGGCTCGGCCCGGCGTTAATTGTCATCCGAAACGCGGGCATCAGCGTACTTCGGGTACCGTTCCGCTCTCTCTTTCTGGTTCGGGGCGACAGCATGCGTCCCACGTTGCGCGACGGTGACCTGATACTCGTGCGTCGCGGGCTTGAGAAGGGCGCACACTACGGACGCGGATCGATCGTAGTAGCATCGATCGTAGCAGCGGAGATGCCTTCGCTGTCAGGAGATAACAGTCCGGTGACCAATGTGAAGCGAATAGTCGGGTTGCCTGGAGAGTTGGTTCGTGTCAGCAGCGACGGCGTCGTCCGGATCGAGGAGGAACCTCTCGGCGAACCGTACCTGGATCCGGAGGCGCGGGCCGCCCCAGGTCCCGGGCTGTCGTGGTTGTGTGACGGCAACGAATACTTCCTGATGGGAGACCACCGCGCCGACAGCGGAGACAGCCGACGCTTCGGTCCGGTGCCGGCTGCCAACATCGTCGGCAAGTTGTGGATCAGGTTGCCCACCCACCGGCTTTTGAGCCGGAGATCGTCCCACCGCGCCGGTCGAAACAGCTGATCGGCAATGGCGTCCATCGAAGCGAAATTGCACCAGGCCGCGGACTGGGCAACCCGCAACCGGCGGTTGCTCCGGATCCGACCGGTGCTCCGGGCTTTGCAACTTCGGCGTTCCGTTCAGCGGTTGGCCCAACGCCGGAGCTCGGTGCGGCTGCTACTGGCGACAGTGTCCACGGTCATGCAAAACGACAACCAGCAGCTGATGGCCGGGGTCGCCTACTATGGCATGGTCTCGCTGCTGCCCTTCTCGGTGGTGGTGCTCCAGATTTTGCCGCTGCTGCTCGGCGAAGAAGGGGCCAGAGCCTGGTTCTCCGCCATATCATCCGGTGTCCTGCCGTCCAACATCGACGTGTCCACATTGTGGCCGTCGCAACCGCCGGCGGTGGCTGGCGCCACGAGCCTGGTGGCTTTCCTGGGCTTGCTTTGGGGCAGTTTCAAGCTGTTCGGGGCCGTGGGGCTGGTGGTCAATCGCGCCTGGGGGATCGAACCCGCCCAGGTGGGCATCCTGGGCAAGACCCGGGAATACCTGTTCCTCAGCGCCATGGCCCTCGGGTTGCTGGTTTCCACGGTTCTAACCTACGTTACCGTGCCCGACTTCACCGTCTACGTATTGCGGTCGATCGAGCTGGGCGGCCTGGCCAACGCGGTGGAGGCGCAACGCTGGTGGCCGAGCCTGCTGGCGTGGGCGCTGTCCGTGATCGTGTTCCTGCTGGTGTACCGTTACGTCCCCGAGCGTCCGGTCCTCTGGCGGTACGCCATCGTCGGGGCGGTCAGCGCCAGCATCATCTTTGAGGCTGCATCCTACGTATTCGCGCTGTTCTTCTCCTACATCGCGCCCCAGCGTTTGTTCTACGGGCCGCTGGCATCGGTGCTGATCATCCTGATCTGGCTGTTCTTCTCGGCATTGACGCTGGTCTCGGGCGCGGTGCTCACCGCCTACGCCCAGAGCATCTACCGGGGTGACGGCCCGTGGCCCAGAGCCGGTTGGTTCCTGGGCACTGGAGACCCTCAGCAGGCGTCTCCCAACAACCTTGAGTGAACTGATGAGGCTTGAGTGAACTGATGAGGGATTGCGAGTATCCGCCCAAAGCGGTACCGGTCTCCTCATACCGTGGGCCACGCCGCTGACCCGGAGTACCCGTTGCGTCAAGCCGCCAGCCCCGTTGAATGACACCTTGCCATCGTCGATTGGACTACGGACCGCGCCCCCGTATAATTCGGCCTGCACAATTGTCGCACTGGCGAAAACAACCGTCGCGGTGCGTTACGGAGGACAACTCGGTGGGAGTAACCTACGCCAGGGGCAGCATCACCGGTAAAACTGAAACCCGCGAGTACGACTTCCTTGTCGACACGGGCGCCACGTGGGTTGGCATCCCCCAGGAAGACATCGACAGCTTAGCGTTGGATGCCGTGCCCGGCGCGACTGCAGCCCTGATGACCGTGAATGGTTCCGTAGTGCGGTCACCGATCTACGTGGCGGTGGGCATCCTGGAGGGCACCGGCTTCGTGAATGGCGCGGTTCCGGCTGCCATACCCCTGGTCGGTTACAAGCTGCTCCAGGATTTTGGGTTCAAAGTTGACCTGGTGAACGAGCGTATAGAACCGCGACGGGACGACGAAATCGGGCCACCGTTCCTGCTGTGATGCGCCTCAGCTCAACCCTTCGCCAGTCGAGTTACGCATGAACAATAATCTTCCGGCCGTCGCCCTGCCCAACCTCCGCGTCCTGGAGATCGCCTCCCTCATCCCCGGCCCCTACTGCGGCAAGTTGCTGGCGTCCCTGGGAGCCGATGTCATCAAGGCGGAGCCGCCTGGCGTGGGCGACCCGGCGCGCCGTCGCGGCCCGTTCCCGGATGACGCTCCCCATCCCGAGCGCAGCGGACTGTTCCTGTACCTGAACACCGGCAAGCCGGGCGTCACCCTGGACCTGGAAAATCCGGCCGGACAGGACCTGCTGCGCCAGCTGGTCTCCCGCGTCGACATGGTCGTGCATGACTACACGCCGGCTCGGGCCGCCGAGGTTGGCCTCGACTCCGGTTCCCTTCTGGCTGCCAACCCCGACGCGATCGTCACCGCCGTCACGCCCTTCGGCAGCACCGGTCCCTACGCCGACTACCACGCCGGACACCTGGCCGTGTTTCACGCCGGCGGCGAGGGTTGGCTGCTGCCCAACGGGGTGGCCCTGGACACCTTTCCGGACCGGCCGCCCATCGTCGCCGGCGCGAACATGGGCGACTACCAGGCCGGCCTCACCGCCGCCGTGGGCGCCCTGGCCGCGGTGTACAACCGCCTGGGAACTGCGGGGAACGCGCGAGGCCAGGTGGTAGACGCCTCCGCGCAGGAGGCCCAGCTATCCGTCGGCTACATGCCCATCCAGCGGCACGAGTCGGAGGGCATCACCGAGACGCGCTTCTCCCGCTACTTCCGCGTCGGCGGCGTGCTTCCGGCGTCCGACGGCTACGTGGAACTGCTGACCCTGGAGCCGCGCCAGTTCGAGGGCCTGCTGGCCTTCATGGGCAACCCCGACTGGGCATCACCGGAGATGTTCAGCGACCCGGCCACCCACGGCCCCGAGCTGAACCGGCACATGCGGGAATGGTTCGCCCAGCACACCCGCGAGTGGCTCTACGCCGAAGGCCAGGCCCACGGCGTCCCCATCGCGCCCTACTACACGCCGTCCGAGGTGTTCCAGAGCCCGCAGCAGCGCGAGCGAGCGTTCTACTCGGAGGTCGACCACCCCGCCACCGGCCCCCTGGAATACACCGGCGCCCCGTTCCAGCTCAGCGAAACACCCACCACGCTAACCCGCGCGCCACTATTGGGCGAGCACAACGTGGATGTGTACTGCGGGCTGTTGGGCTACGAGGCGAGGGAGTTAGCTACGCTGAGGAGGGCGGGTGCCATATGAAACAAATTTTGACTGAGGTCGGTCCGGGGGCCGCCGAAAATACCCAGAGACCAAAAATCGGGAGACCTCCTTGGGAAGGGCTTCAGGAAGGAACTACTCGTCGATGAATTTTGTCAACTGGTCAACCGGTACAAACGGTTCTCCGGCAAGGTTTAGTGCTCGCCGTTTGCCCTGCAACATGGTCGCGAGAGAGACGCCTCCAGCGAGGACAGTTCTCAGATCCTCTCCATTCATTAGAAACATCCGCTTGTCAGGGTTTTGTTTCAAAAGAGACACGACGTTGTCTGACCAACCGTTTACGGTCACTACGATACCCATCGTTAACCCTCCTGATCTGGACAATTTGCCACTGAACTCACCTATCTCTGCAGGCTCAGTTTCATCGACGGTCCACTTGCATTCTAAGAGATAATCGGTCCCGGAAAATTCGAATGCTCCATCGATTTGCTCACCTCCTCGGTTCCTCCTGAACGGTCGCTTAGCTTCTATCCCAACGATATCGAACAAGTCGTACATCAAATTTTCTAAATCATATCCGCGGCGTTGTGTGTTTTGAGGTCGGTTGGCTAATTCGTCGTACCTGCGAAGAAGAAGGTGCAAAGGGGTGCCGCGTCCCTGCGCAAGATCCGGGTCCAATTCCCAAAGCTGGTCCAAAAATTTGAGATAAGCCCTAGAATCCTGGCCTTTGATCATACCCAAATATTCGATTTTCCCTTTCACAACTTGCTCGAACCGAGGGGTACTCTTTCTAGGTCCTATGTGCTTGTAGAAGACCTTCTCTTCCCAAGTTTTCTGTGCGGCCGATAGGCCATGTTTTCTCCACACGTACAGCATCGCCCGTACTTGGTTTGTAAATCGTTTGGGGACATTTGGAATATCGTTGACCGTAACGCCCGTTACCTCTTGCCTCTGGTGTCGGCCGCGTAACCGAACTTTGCTTCCGTTGACCACGAACCCATTTTGACCGATGATCTCGTTGAGACGGTGCCCGGTTTGAACCTGCCCTAGTTCGTTTGGAAATGCCAAGTCGACTGGAAATTCTCGGCGTCCGGTGGAAAATGTAATGTCGTCAGCGTAGCGGGTGTACCAAGATCTACAATGGCGAGCCAACTGTTGAAGCTGGCTGTCCATTTGCGCGCAGATCATGTTGCTTATGGTAGGTGACGTAGGGGCGCCCTGAGGAAGATATCCTTGGTGACAACAAAGGTTGGCGAGTATCGTCGCCACTCGCTCAGGACGATTGTACGGCCTAGCCATGAACATTCCTCGTACTCGCCCGAAATGTATCGTGTGGAAGAAATTGTCCAAGTCTAGGTTGAGTACCCAACTCTGCTTGACGTGTCGTACCGCGTTGGTTTTGACGCTTTTGCCCGAGGCGAATCCGTGTGCGCTTGGCTTTACGCGGTAAACGGACTGTAGCACCGTATTCAATTTTTGATGGAGAATTTTGATGTTCTTGTTCGGCGCATCGATTTGCCGGTGTCCGCCGCTTTTCTTGGCGATATGGAACGTCGTGTATTTTTCGTCATCGGTTGTCGCGTAAGTCCAATAATTGAGACTCGCGTATGGAACCTCAAGCATCTCGGCGACGTCCCTCGGATCCTGCAAAGCATAAAACTTCTCTCGAAGTTCGTCGGGTCTGGTTTCCAGCGTTAGATCCATGGCCAATACTCCAAATCACAACCGCATGAGTTGCCCTCGATCGATTTTCGCATTCCTCGCCGGCACAGTGACCAAGCGAGAACTGGCAAACCTGCTACAACAGATTGAGACCGATGTAGCGAGTTAAAGCGAACCTTGACATATGCTCACCGCTGGATCAACGGCAAATGATTAATCTGTCGAGAGCAACTCAGACGCTCATTATAATTCACAATCGCAAACCGGTCGTCATGCAAATCCATGGTACTGTTCCAAGGGTCACTCCGGCCGGAAATCCAATGCGTGACACAGTTGCGAATCGTGCAAAAGCTAATCCGCGCGCGGTCAGCGTTAAGCGGTTGAGTTGTCTCCATCTCGCGCTGTTATAGAAAGTGGCAATGTATAATCCCTCCATCCCGCCGAACCCGCCCCTTCCGGCGCGTTCGCATCCCAACGGAGGCTATTCCCCATGGATTTTGGACTTGAAGGCAAACTGGCATTTGTGGGCGGCGCCAGCCGTGGCATCGGCAAGGCTATCGCCCTGGAACTCGCCCGCGAGGGCGCCGACGTGGTCGTGGCATCGCGCTCCATGCCCGATCTCGAGGCGACCGCCGCCGAGATCGTCGAGACCACCGGCCGCCGCGCCATTCCCATGTCCTTCGACGCCACCAATCGTGAGCAGGTTGACCGCGTCATCAACTCCGCCGCCGACACCCTGGGCGGACTGCACATCCTGGTCAACAGCGCGTCCCTGCCCGGCGGCTCGCCATCGGCCACCGGCCCCATCGAGGACCTCATCGACGAGGAGCTGATCAGCGACTTCGACGTGAAGTTCGTCGGCGCGCTGCGCTGCTCCCGGGCTGCTATTCCGCTGCTCAAGGAGCAGGGGTTCGGGCGCATCATCAACATCAGCGGCCTCAACGCCCGCAACGCCGGCAACCTCAGCGGCGGCGCGCGCAACACCTCGCTGGTGCACATGACCAAGACCCTGGCGTCCCAGCTGGGACAGTTCGGCATCACCGTGAACTGCATCCATCCCGGCACCACCCGCACCGAGCGCACGCCGAGCCTGCTGGCCGCCCGCGCCGAGCAGTTGGGCGTCTCGCCGGAGGAGGCCGAGGCGCAGGACTTCTCCCCCGGCTCCGCGCGCGGCAACCATATCTGCCGCATGGTCGACGCCTCGGAGATCGGCTACCTGACCGCCTTCCTCGCCTCCGACAAGGCCTGGGCCATCACCGGCGAGCTGATCGCAGCCGGCGGCGGCACCGGCAGCGCGGTGTACTACTAAGGGGAACGCCAAACCCGGCGGCGATAGCAATGCCGTCGTCGCCGGGTTTACTCAGGATTGAGATCCAAGCGCGGCGGTAAAACGTTTCCATTTCGTAGCGCTAGACAAATGGCCGGTCAACGTTTTGATGCTGTTGCGGGAATATCACGAGAAGTACCAACACAGCATAGCCAGCACGTGACACCCAGGCGGTGACCATGACCAACACATCCGCTCCCCTCTCCGGCGTGCGCGTCGCCGACTTCTCCGTCCACGCTGCCGGACCCTTCGCCGGCATGATCCTGGCCTCCCTGGGCGCCGACGTGATCAAGGTCGAGTCGGCGGCGCGCCTGGACATCACGCGCCGGCCCCACGCCATGTACGGCAAACCCCCGTCGTCCTTTGAGCAGGTCAACGCCAGCAAGCGCTCCGTCACTCTCAACCTCAAGGAGGCGCGGGCGCTGGAACTGGCCTACGACTTGGTGCGCATCTCTGACGTCGTATTGGAGAACTTCCGACCCGGAGTGATGGACCGCCTGGGCCTGGGCTACCCGCAACTGCGTGAGATCAAGCCCGACATCATCATGGTGTCGCTGTCGTCCAACGGGCAGACCGGACCCGAGGCGCGCTACGCCGGATACGCCCCCATGTTTGCCGCGCTGGGTGGGCTCGGCTACCTCACCGGCTATCCCGACGGGCCTCCGGTTGAACTGCGCCACGCCATGGACCACACCGGCGGGATGATGGCGGCCTTCTCCGCCGTCGCCGCCCTGTGCGCCCACCGCAACCACCAGGTGGGCCAGCGCGCCGACGTCGCCGTGCGTGACATAGCCACCGCCTTCATGGGCCACGCGCTGATGGACACCGCCATGAACGACCGGGACGCCGCCCGATTGGGCAACCGCGACGACGCTATGGCTCCCCACGGCGTATTTCCCTGCGTCGGCGAGGACCAGTGGGTAACCATCGTGGTGGCCGACGATGCGGAGTGGCGCGCGCTGAAGGTGGCCATGGGCAACCCCGAATGGGCCGATGCCGACGAGTATGGCGACGCCTTCCTGCGCTGGCGGAACCAGGACACGCTGGAGTGCCGGCTATCCGAGTGGACCGCCACACGCCGCGCCGAGGAAGTGACGGCGGTGCTGCAATCCGCTGGCGTCGCTGCTTTCCCGTCGCTATCCGCCGACCAGCTCATGGTCGACCCGCATCTCGCCGAGCGGGACGCCTTTCCCGCCACCGTCCATGCCGAGAAGGGCGAGCAGCGAGCCGTGGCCCCACCGTGGCGCTTCTCCGAGACCTCCACCGACCCCCTGCGCTGGACGCCCGACCTTGGCGAGCACAACCGCGAGGTATTCTGCGGCCTGCTGGGCATGGAAGAATCGGAGCTTGCCCGCCTGCAGGAAACCCACATCGTCTGGTAACCCTTCGTCCCACTGGAGAAAGATAGTGACCGACTACTCCTCATACCAGCACCTGCTCATCGAAAAGTCCGACGGGATCATCACCCTCACGATGAACCGTCCGGAGACCCTCAACTCCACCAACTTCCGGCTGCATAACGAGCTCAGCCGCATCTGGCTGGACATCGGCGCCGACCCCGAGGTTCGGGTCGCCGTGGTCACCGGCGCCGGCGAGGCGTTCTCTGCCGGCGGCGACTTCGAGATGATCGAGCAGGCCATCGACAATCCGGCCATCGTCGCCCAGAACACCAAGGAAGCCGGCGACATCGTCTACAACATCCTGAACCTGGACAAGCCGGTCATCTCCGCCATCAACGGCGTGGCCGTGGGCGCGGGCCTGGCCGTCGCGCTGATGGCCGACATCTCCATCGCCGCCGAGGATGCCCGCATCACCGACGGACACATCCGGCTGGGCGTCGCCGCCGGCGATCACGCCGCCATCATCTGGCCGCTGCTGTGCGGCATGGCCAAGGCCAAGTACTACCTGCTCACCTGCGACTTCCTGGACGGCAGGGAGGCCGAGCGCATCGGACTGGTCAGCATGGCCGTGCCCCGGGACGAGCTGATGGAAACCGCCATCCGCGTCGCCCGCCGCCTGGCCGACGGCCCGCAGCCGGCCATTCGCTTCACCAAGCGCGCGTTGAACCAGTGGCTCCGCCAGGCTGGCCACACCTCCTTCGACTACTCCCTCCTGGCCGAGGCCCTGGGATTTTTCGGCGACGACGTGAAGGAGGGCCTGGCCGCCCTGCGCGAACGTCGCCGCCCTGAATACCCGTCGGCGCAGGAGGGGTGACATGGGAACATTTACTTACCCAATAGAAGTGATTTCGGCGGATGGAAGCCGGTCGGAGACCGTCGACGCGACGGTTGATACCGGTTCAACCTACACCTGCCTGCCGTCGGACCTCTTGGGCCGCCTGGGAGTGGCACCACGGCGTCGTATCCAGTCAGAACTTGCCGACGGGAGCATAGTCGAGGATGCAGTAGGCGAAGCGCGGGTTAGGGTCGAGGGCATCGAAACGACCACCATCGTAGTATTCGTCGACGAGGCGGCCCCAACGCTGCTCGGCGCATACACCCTGGAAGGAGCGCTGCTGGTGGTAGACCCGGTGCGTCAGCGGCTGGCTCCCACGCATGCGCTGCGGTATGCGCGGAGGCAGCGATAGTCTCGTTGGCACGCTTCGCTTGTCGCCCCGCCCGGCTTGCGTTATAAAACGCTGCATGAACCGCCGCACGCGCGTGATCGCGGCCTGAACCTGACCGACCAGGGGATTTTCAATGACCTACCCACCCCATATCTTTGCCGACAACCCCATCAACCGCGGCGAGACCGAGCGTCGCGACGAGGACTGGATACTCCAACAGGCCGAGGATCCCGCCAGCAGGTTCCTGCCCTTCCGCAACCTCAACGTGCTCCTGACTGATCAGACCCCGCCCGAGCTGGGCTGGCTCAGCCCGGCCATACTGCGATCCCCGCCTCCGGAAGCCGAGTGGATCTTTCTCGGCCTCCTGGACGGCGTCGCTCACTTCTCCATTGACCTGTCCAAGTCTGCCAATGCGTCCGACCGCGTGGAGGAAGAGACGGGCTGGCGCTTCGAAGATTGCCGCACGGCTGGCGAGACCATGTCCGGCCCCAACACCGGTTTGCTATCCCACGCCCGGGCGCAGCTGGACTGGAACCTGCGCCACGGATTCTGCTCCGTGTGCGGCCATCCCACCGACAAGAAGCGCGGCGGCCAGTCCCGCCAGTGCTCGTCCTGCAACGCCCAGCATTTCCCACGCACCGACCCGGTGGTCATCACCGTTGTCGCCGACGTGGAGCGCGACCGCTGCCTGCTGGGTCAGTCCCGGGGGCGTCTCCAGCGCATGCGCGCCTACTCCGCCCTGGCCGGCTTCATGGACCAGGGTGAGGCCATTGAGGAGGCCGTGGCCCGCGAGGTCATGGAGGAGGCCGGCATCAAGGTCAAAAACGTCCGCTATCACTCATCCCAGCCGTGGCCCTTCCCGTCCTCCCTGATGATTGGCTGCCTGGCCGAGGCCGACACCACCGATATCAACATGGACGACGAGGAGATGACCGACGTGCGCTGGTTCGACCGGTCGGAGGTTTTGCTGGCCCTTGAAGGACGCAGCGAAGAGCTGACCGTGCCGGGCCCCATCGCCATCGCCCACCACCTGATCAAGTCGTGGGCCACGGGCGCAATGACTGTGTAGTCGCCTTCTTGCTGCCCGTCCGGTACCCCGCAGTACACACAGGAATCACCTGACAGCGGCTTGTTGCGCCTCCGGCGAGCGATTCCATATCGTGGAATCAACGCTCACTGGAGGTCAGGCATTTTGATCAGTTGGATCCCGACGGACAGCGTCGCGCTTCTTGCCGCTGAAGAAGCGGAGTGGATGGAATGGCCCTCGGTGCCCTTTCCCGAGTACACCCACGACCGCCTGCGAGAATTTGCACATTACCTGTTGAGCGCATCCGGGGGTGACCTGTCGGCCGGACTGCCTGCCCTGAGCAGTTCCGGGCTCTATACACTGCTGGTTGTCGTCGCACGAACTGCGGGTGTCGGGGGTGAACCAACGACCCTGGACCGACGCATTGCGGCCCAATTGCCTGCTGTCACTCCGGCTTTGCTCGCCGAGCTGCGCCGCCGTGATTATCGGGGTCTGGGAGACGATCCAACCGGGCCGGTGCACCGGGGCCGGCTGCTCCAGTTGGTGGGCGCGTTCACGCCCCTTGCTCCACTTGGCGCCACGTTCCACCAACGCCAGAAAATGTCAGGCGCCTGCCCATTCTGTTCCGGGGCGGAGATGCTGCAGGTGTCCCTTCCCGCGGTGACCTGGCGTTGCTTTGGATGCGACCGATCCGGCGGCCTGCGCGAATTCGCCGAATGCCTGCTCACCCGCGCCCTGCAGGTCCTGGAACGCTCGGCGGCCCCAGGACACCTTTCATGACCCAGACCCGGTACCGGGCCCGCTCCATGGTGGCCGGCGCCACGGGTGAGACTGCTACTACCAGCCGGCCGCCGTCGGCCACCGGCCCGTGCGCCACGCGACCGGCATACTGCTGGCTGTCAGCGTCCCACTCCAATTCCATCCTTGTCGCCACCGGTTCCGCGCCATCCTCGATAACCCACACGATCCAGTCCTGCCGCACCCGGTTGTTGACCAGCACAAAACCGTCCGACTGCCAATCCTCGCCATCCGCCTGGCCGGTGTCCCATGAGAACGCCATCGTGTGCACGCAGGCCCCGATGCCGTGGATGGCGTCGTCGGTGACATAGTGGAACCGCACCAGCGCATCCTGGCCGGCGTAGTCGGTCAGCGGGACCATCACGTCAAGCCAACCCTTGGAGCCCGTGTAGCCGTGGCCGTAGCTGTTGCCCAGCGGGTTGGCGTCGGTCGTGCCTTCGGCGGGAAGCACGTCCCAGGTCTGCCCGCCATCGGTCGATGCCTCGAGGTAAAGGTAGTCCCAATCTTCCTCGATGTCGTACCAGAGGCCGAACGACAGCGACGGTTCCTCGCCGCCTGATGCCACCGCGGGCACCGTCAACTCGCGCGTCAGCGTTGATGACGTGTCGTCGCCCCGGTTGCTCCACCAGCACCCGGCTTCCGGCACGTCCGTGGGCAGCAATTGGGTGACCGCATCACCCTCGAACTGCACCATCACGGATCCGTTGGCGGCCTTCAGTTCGACGTAGTCGATTCCGTACTGGGGCAGCGACACTTTCGTCCCGTCGTCGCCGGCGCGCTCCGTTCGGGTGATGTCGGCCTCCACATCCAGGCCCGCGTATCCGAATGGACCCTGATCGTCGTCGAGCAGGTTGGCGACCATCCAGTCGGCGAACACGGAGTGGAAGTCTGCGGGTTCGCCGGCTACGGTCTCGGCCTTCCTGTCCGTCAGAAAAGCGTCGACGGCGGCGATGCCGTTGTCCGGCCCGGCCAGGAGATCGTGCAAGCCGCCCTCGGGGACGTACTGCTCCCACAGGTAGTGAGCGAACAGGGACGCCGCTCCATAGTTCAGGCCGATGTCACTGTCCAGGTCCTTGGGCCAATTGACCAGCGATGCGTTGGGCCGTCGCAGGTAGTACCGCATGCTGCCCGGCGAGTACCCCGCCTCGGTGACGGCCAGCTCGGACAGCCCCTCGTTGAGCCACGTGGCCTCTGCCGGGTCCGCGTACCAGTGGATGGCGTGCTGCAGCTCGTGGGCCAGGACGGTGAGATATTCCGGGCTGCCCAGGGGGATTTCCCGCGCGTTGATGTAGATGGCGGGCACGCCGTTGCTGAACGGCTGCACCGATGCCGGATACGGGTCCGCCCCCGACACGTACCCGCCGACCCCCGGTATCCGGCCGTTGATGATGTGCCCCCGCTGCGGATCAGCGTCAGACCCGGGGGCCGCGCCGAAGGCCGCCGTGACCGTCGGGTAGATCTGCCCTTCAACATCCGACACCGACCGTTGGAGGTCAGCGTCGTCCACATTCAAACCCTGTTCGATCCACCAGTAGGCGTGCTCGGACACCGCGGCCAGTACAAACTCCTTGCTCACCATCCTGCTGCGGGGATAGTCCAGCGTCCAGAAGTTCGTCGTGTGCCCGACTTCGGGAAGCCCGTCGGAGAAGCGCGCCGGCTGCGCGTTGGGTTCCACCCCGCCCCAGCGGAGTTGCCGGGCCAACTCTTGTAGGTCGCGGTCCGGCGGGACCGGGAAATCGGCGGCGACCATCGCGTCGTGGGGCATGGTTGGTTGGACGGCGGCCGCCGGTTCCGGCGCACCTGGTGGCGCGCCGGCCGCACTGCCGACGGTGGGCGCGGCCACGCTTGTGGGAGTCGCACCGGAGCCTCCACCGTTGGCTGGTGTGTACTGACGAGAAGGCGAGCTGATCGTGGGTGCTGGTACTGCTGTCGGTGGCGTAGATGACGCTGGCTCACAGGCCAGTCCGATCAGCAAAAACGCGGCCAACGCCGCGCCTGTAATGAATCGCGTTATGCCCATTGCGGTGCGTCCCTGGCGGGTGTTTGCTGGTTGCCCATTCTTAACTCGCTCTAAAGCCCGTACCTGAGTTACGTTGATGGCTCAGCCTGCGGATCCGTGTTGTACCGGTTCATCGCAATGTTGATCCCATCGGTAAGCAGGCATTCGACGGCCTCGGCGGCCCGCTCAATAGACGCCTTCACCGCGGGCTGCTCCTCATCGGAAAACCGGCCCAGAACGTGGTCTACGCTGCCGGACATGCCCGGCCCGCCAATGCCGATGCGTAGCCGGGGAAAATCGACAGTGCGCACGGTGCGAATGATGTCCTTGATGCCGTTGTGTCCGGCGTCAGAACCGCGAGCCCGCAGGCGAATGCGCCCCAGCGGCAGCGCCATCTCGTCGTACACGATGACCAGGTCGGCTGGCCGTCCGCCGAAGCGTGCCAGCAGGTACCCCACCGACTCGCCGGACAGGTTCATGAAGGTGCGAGGCTTGGCCAGCACCACCGCCGTGCCTTCGCGATAGCCCTGCCCCAGCACCGTGGTCCGCCGCCGATCCTTGACGGCAATGCCCCAACGCTCGGCCAGCAGGTCCACGCACCCGAACCCCACGTTGTGCCGGGTATCCCGATACCGCGGCCCGGGGTTTCCCAGGCCGACCACGATCAGGGGTGCGGCGCGTTGTTGCGTTTCCTCCATGGATGATACCGGCGATCAAATGGCCAACGCCCGCCATCAGTCCACGGCGGGTATAAAGTCGGCCAATTCGAGCGCCACGTCCGGAAATGCTTGCGGGCTCACCGTGCCATCCAACGGGATAACGCGGACGTGTGCGTAGGCGGACCCTTCCGGCTCGGTGTTGACCACCAACTCCCCGGCGCGCAGATTGGCAACCCACACTTCGGGTATGCCCGCCGCGGCGTACCGGGCCAACTTCTCCCCAAGGTCAAACTCCAGCGAGCTGTCGGCAACTTCAACCAGCAGGTACACGTCCGACGGCAGGACCGGCGCGATGTCGTTGATGGAACCCCGCCGGATGACCGCGATGTCCGGCTCCGGCATGGTGGCGTCGTCCAGTTGGATGGGAGCCTGGACTTGCACCATTGCCCGCCGCCCGATGGCCTCGCGCATCAGGTCGCCCGACCAGTTTACGCTGTTCCGGTGCCGGTTGCCGATAGGCGCCATCTGGATTATCTCCCCGTCCAGCAGTTCAATCCGCTCCTCTTTTGCCAGTATGCCGGCCGCGCCCAGGGCCAGATACTCATCCACGGTGAACCGACGCCCGGCGCCCACGTCCTCGCGCTCTCCGTCCGACACGATGCCGGCCGCGACCATCGCGTCCCTTTCGGCCGCGCTGAAGCGACGAGTTGAGCCGGTGCGTGTGGTAGCCATCGCAGTCCTCACGATACTCCGGTAGTCAGTGAGCCGGCTCATTTTACCACCTGCCTGGCGCCTGCCCTGTGCTAAACTACGGCCATCAACCTACCGTGAATACATTCTGTCTGCGGAGCAAACGTTGCCATGACCTCCACCACCAAAGACCCGATCCTCGTCGTCATCCAGCTCACCGGCGGCAACGACTACATGAACACGGTCATTCCCTACGCCGACGGCCGCTATCACGACAACCGGCCCACCGTGGGCATCCCCGCCGACCAGGTCCTCCATATCGACGACCAATTCGGCTTCAACCCGGCCATACCTGAAATCAAGGGCCTGTATGACGCCGGCAAGGTCGCCGTCATCAACGGCATCGGATACCCGACGCCCAACCGTTCTCACTTCCGCAGCATGGACATCTGGCACACCTGCGAGCCGGAAAAAGTCGGCACGGAGGGCTGGCTGGGCCGCGTCATCCGTGACCTGGATCCCAAAGCCGAGAACGTTCTCACCGGCGTCAACTTCGGCCGCGGCCTGCCTCGCGCCATGGCGCTCACCGGCGTCCCGGTTGCCTCCGTCGCGGTGCTGGAGAGCTACGGCGTGCTGACCGGCATCGTCAACGAGCCCGAGCGTTCCCAGGCCCTGGATATCTTCGCCCGCATGTACTCGCCCACGGTGGGGCTGGGCGCCACCATGGACTACCTGGGTCAGACCGGCCTCGACGCCCTGAAAGGCGCCGACATCCTCAAGGCCGCGCCGGATATGTACACGTCCACCGTGGAATACGCGGAAACCGGCATCGCCAGGAACCTGCAGGGCATCGCCAAGGTGCTCACTGCCGATCTGGGCACCCGCGTGTTCTACACCCAGCAGGGCGGATACGACACCCATGCCAGCGAGACCGACGTCCAGCCCAAGCTGCTGTCCGACCTCAGCCGCGCCGTCAGCGATTTCTACGCCGACCTGCGCGAGCACGATACCGCCGACAACGTGCTCATGTTTGTGTTCACCGAGTTCGGTCGCCGCGTGCGGGACAACGGCAGCGGCACCGACCACGGCAGCGGCGGCGTGGCCTTCGCCATCGGCGACCCGGTGCGCGGCGGCATGTACAGCGAATATCCGTCGCTGGCCGAAGCCGACCTTGTGGAGGGCGACCTGGCCTTCAACACCGACTTCCGTGGCGTCTATGGCACGCTGGTGGAGCGGTGGCTCGGCCTGGACGCGCAGCCCGTGGTGGGCGGCAGCTTCGAGCAGCCGGCGTTTGTGTAGATAGGGAGGCAATACCAATGGCCCTGGGTGCGGTACTGCCCGGTACTACCATTGGGGGCAAGGGCATGGGGACCTTCAACGTCGGATTCACCATCGGCAGCGCTGACGGCGCTCGCTCGCTCCAGTTGGTTGGAATGGTGGACACCGGGTCGCTTTACTCCATCATACCCGCCTCAATATTGGACGAACTGGACATAGCCCGCGACGAGGATGAACTATTCAGCCTGGCTGACGGCTCCACAGTGACAATGTCCATCGGTCTGGCCTTGATCACAATCGAGGATCGTGCCAGAACCGTCCATGTAGCCTTTGGCCCCGACGACGAGATAGTTCTGATTGGAGCGATGACGTTAGAGCGTTTCGGTGTCGCGGCAGATCCACTCCATAAGCGGTTGACGCCGGCCAGAGTGACTATGTAGGTGAATAGAGGCGCCGCCATGACCAACCTGCCCCACATCACCGAAGACGACATCCGCGCCAAAGTCACAGACCGGTCTTACGACCGCGGCGCGGACTATTTCCGCGAGGGCACGATCGAGAGCGCCACTCTACGCGGCAACCAGCTGTCCGCCGCCGTGCAGGGCAGCGAGTGGGATCCCTACCAGGTCGGCATCACCTTCATCGGCAATGACTTTACCGCATCCTGCACCTGTCCCTATGACTGGGGCGGCTATTGCAAGCACGTCGTGGCCACGCTCTTGGTGATCATTGAAGACGACAGCCCCGTTCCCGTTGCAGTCAAACCTCCGGTGGCCGACCTTATTTCGGAGATGGATGCTGCGTCACTGCGCGCTCTGGTCTGCCAATTGATCGATGCAGATCCTAGATTGGCGGACATTGTAGACGCCTTCTCCGCGGGCGGTCTCACATGACCACCCGATCCAACGGCTCCCACCTCGCGGTTCCGGCCGGCTCGGCGATTTACGTCGACACGGAGAACCTGCGGGAGTCGGATCACGCGCAGACCGTGGTGTCACGGGTGGTCGCCAACTGGCCGGCGGAACGGCCTCCCCTGAGTGGCCTGTCCCTCTACGTTCGCGCCGACAAGGCCGAGCTGTGGCAACTCTGGGCCGAGACCGAGTTTCCGGCGTTGCAGGTTCGTGTACGCGGCGTCCAGCACTTCAGCAACCACCGGGCTAAGAACTCCGCCGATCTCGCCATCACGGCCGACGCTGTCGCCGATCTCATCACCGGCCTGGCCGGCGCGGTCGCGGTGGTCAGCAACGACAGCGATTTTGGCGCCCTGTTCGTCAAGGTGCGCGAGCTCGCCGCGCAGGCCGACGTTCCGGAAATCCCTTTCCTGTGGATCACTGCTCCGGACGCCGGAGCGCTGTCGGCCGAGATCGAGCAGTTCATCCCCGAGCGCTATCGCTGGGACCTGTCCGCGGCCCTGACGGCGGCGCCTGCCCCCGCGACCGCTCCGCCAGCAGTGACCGCGAAACCCACGCCGAACAGCCTTAACGAGGCGGCCCGACCTGCGCTGGCGTCCGCGATTGCGGATGCACCGGTCAGCGACGGGGCCGTC
The DNA here is from genome assembly GCA_002238825.1 of SAR202 cluster bacterium bin87. GTDB lineage: Bacteria > Chloroflexota > Dehalococcoidia > Lucifugimonadales > UBA3495 > Bin87. The sequence goes on from MPNC01000003.1 coordinate 204,848, forward strand.
GCTGAAGAGTTGTTGCAGCAACTGCCCGTGGGTCGTTTCGGGGCATCCGACGCGCAGAAAATCGTCAAGAATCGTTGGCCCCAACACCCTGAAGTCGCCAGCGATACGGCCAGGTTCGGTCAGTTCCTGGGCAAAAACATTTGGCCGCTGTTGGAAAAGCGCGGCGTGGCGATGCCCCGCAAGAGTTCACCGCGCGTCTACGAGATAACGCAGGCAGCAAAAAACTCCTTGATTCAACCGCGGGCAGACACCTCCGCATCGGTAGTCCGAACCAACCCGACTGACGTGGCCACACCGGAGCAGCTCGCCGCCGCCGTCGCCGGCGGTATCGCCGACGACATCTTCAAGGCATCCGATGCCCAGGATGCTCTGAAAGACAGTCGGCCCCAGCATCCGGCCGCGTCCTACACCGCTACCCAGTTCGGTACCTGGTTCGCCAAGCAGCTCTGGCCCATAATGGAGCAGCACGGCGTCACCATCGCCAAGGAAAAGCCACGACGCTATGAGATGACCCCCGACGCGCGCCACAACCTCGTCGCCCTCGCCTGACCTGCGGAGCCTATAGCCATGATTGACCGAGAACGCCTCGTCCGAACCGTCACCGAACTCATCCGAATCGACAGCCCCACCGGCGAGGAGGATGCCATCGATGCCCACCTCTCCGCGCGGCTCATCGACCTCGGCGCGTCGATACAGCACGACGCCTACGGCAACCTGGTGGCCAACCTGCCCGGCGGCAACGGGAGGTCCGGCGAAGCGCCGGTCATGCTGTCCGCCCACATGGACACCGTGGAGCCGGGCCGTGGCATCCAGCCCACCCTTGACGCCGACGGCGACACCCTGCGTTCCGACGGCACTACCATCCTGGGCGGCGACTGCAAGGCCGGTCTGGCCATAGTGCTCGAGGGTGTCACCGCAGCCATGGAAGACGGTGGCCTGGGGCGCCCGGTGCAGGTGGTGTTCTCCCGGGCTGAAGAAGGCGGATTGAACGGCGCCCGCAACCTGGACTTCTCGCTGGTCACGGCCACCAACGGTATGGTGTTTGACGGTGAAGGCCCGGTGAGCCGCATCTGCGTTGGCGCGCCGGCCCAGAACGTGGTGCAGTGCCGGATCACCGGTGTGGCTGCCCACGCCGGCCTGGAACCGGAAAACGGCGTGTCCGCGTTGCTGGTCGCCGCCAACATCCTGACCCGCCTGCCGCTGGGCCGCATCGACCACGAGACCACCAGCAACATCGGCGTTCTGGAGGGCGGCCTGAAGCGTAACATCATCCCTGAGCAGGCCTATATGGACGGCGAACTGCGCTCCAGGGACCAGGCCAAGCTGGAGAACTACACCGCCGAGTTTCGCCGCGCCTTCGACCAGGCGGCTGCCATGTACCCCCAGGCCCAGATCGACCTCGAAATCCGGAACCAGTACCAGGCCTACCGCGTGACGGAGAGCGACCCGGCCCTGGCCGACATCGCCCGCGCGGTCACTGCCGCCGGATTAACCCCCGCGCTGGAAACCACCGGCGGCGGGTCCGACGCCAATGTGTTCTTCGAGCACGGCATAGTCGCACTGCCCGTGGGCATCGGCGTGCGCGATTTCCATACGACTCGGGAGACGGCCAGCATCAACGAGATGTACGAGGCTGCCGTGGTTTGCCAGAAATTCATTTGCCCGGCCTGATCGGTCAGGGCCTGTGCAAAGTCGTTTCATCCGCTCATGGTGAGCCTGTCGAACCATCCACCGATTTGCCAGAAGCATCCTTCGACAATCTCAGGATGAGCGGTGAAAGGCTATAACCGGATGAGCGGTAAAAGGCTATAAGGCGACTTGCACAAGCCCTGCGTGATTGGCTAGCCGCTTATGATTGGCTGGCCGTTTGATCGTACGGCCGGCGTTTGTCATATAATATTCAGTCAACGGGTTCCGCGAGGACAGCCGCTGCCGTCGCCGACCCGAGCCGCATCGATCTGAAGGAACATTCCAAGGAGCAGCCCAATGGCCGACGAATTTGTAAAGATCGCGTCTCTCAGCGACATACCGCCAGGCGACATGATGTCCGTCCGGGTGGGGTCGGAAGAGATCCTGCTGGTAAACCTGGACGGTGACCTGCACGCCTGCGACGATATCTGCACCCACGCCTACGCCAACCTGTCCGAGGGGGATCTGGAGGAGGGTGAGGTGGTTTGTCCGTTGCATGGCGCCGTTTTCGACGTTGCATCCGGCAACCCGGTCACTCCTCCAGCCACCGAGGCGCTGCGCAAATTCGCCGTTCGCATCGAGGGCGACGACGTCCTCGTCGGGCCCGTTATCGAAGCCGAATAACGAGTGGCGGTTCCAGACCCGGCACACTGATCGGCCGGCGCCCAGGCGCCGGTCGCATACATGGCACGCTGGCCCGGCCTATTCGGGGAAACCCCATGCCGAGCGCGGCCAGTAGATCGCCCAGACCTTGCCGATGATGTGGTCCGACGGCAGCGGACCCCAATGGCGGGAGTCTCTGCTCCCGTTGCGATTGTCTCCAAGCACGAAATACTCGTCGTCGGCGAGTTGGATGTCGTGCATTCTGGTGCGGCCGAGGACATCCAGGTAGGGTTCGTCCAGCGTTTCGCCGTTGATCGCAACCTGCCCGTCGTCGATGGCTATCAGGTCTCCGGGCTCGCCGATGATCCGTTTGACGAATTGGCGTTCCGGTTCCAGCGGGTAGTCGAATACAACCACATCGCCCCGTTGCGGGGGTCTGACGGTGTGCACCAACCGCGGTTCTTCCGGCTGCCAGAAGGGAATTATTTTGCCCAGGCGGTCCGTGTCCAACTGGTAGTACACCAGCTTGTTCACCATCAGGTAGTGACCGGGCATCAGTGTGGGGCGCATGCTGGAGCCCTCAACCCGGAAGTTGGCCACCGCGACCTGGATGGCGACGAATACGACAATGCCGATGAGGGCAGCCTCAAGAAGTTCGCGCAGCCAATTGCTCTGGTTCATCTGAATGTGCTTCGGTGAATGTGCCCCGGGTTCCGGGTTTATTTTATCAAAGGGCGCGCGCCGGGGATGCGTGGGTGTACTCGGGACCACGGATCGCGGTTGTCGACCTCGCGGGAACGGGGAATCGCTTGCAATCGGAGGGAATGCCGGCGGGTTCCGGGCGCCGCCTTGCGTCCCGGCCGTTGACGGGAATCGGTTCGCCCAATTACCATTACGAACCGATTGTCCCGCTGCATTGGCCGGATTCCGTGCCGGCTGCCATGCCCCCGCCGCAATTTACTGCAAGGTGCTGCCATGTCCACGCTCGAAGAACTCAAGGTATTCACTGGAAACGCGCATCCCCAACTGGCCCGCGATGTCTGCGATTACCTGGGAATTCCACTGGGCGAGAGCGAGACCTTCAAGTTCGCCAACGACAACACCTTCGTCCGCATTGGCGAGAACATACGGGAGCGGGACGTGTTCATCGTCCAACCCACGGTGGCGCCCACCAACGACAACCTGATGGAACTGCTGATCATGATCGACGCCTGCAAGCGGGCGTCGGCAGGTCGTATCACCGCCGTGGTGTCTTACTACGGCTACGGGCGAACGGACAAGAAGGACCAGCCCCGGGTGCCGATCACGGCGCGGTTGGTGGCCGATCTCATCACCACCGCCGGAGCCGACCGGGTGCTTACGCTGGACCTCCACGCCGGCCAGATCCAGGGTTTCTTCAACATCCCGGTGGACGAGTTGACCGCGGAGCCGATCCTGTCCAACTACTTCTTTGAGAAAGGGTTGGAAGACCTGGTCCTGGTTGCCGTTGACTTCGGCATCAGCAAGCGGGCCCGGGACATGGCATCACGACTGGGCGTGCCGGTGGCCGTAATCGAAAAGCGCCGCACTGCCAACGACGACCGCTCCGAGACCCTGAACGTCATCGGCGACGTGCGCGGCAAGCGGGCCCTCACCTTTGACGACGAGATCCTCACCGGCGGCACCATCGTCAACGCTGCCAACGCCCTCCTGGATGCCGGCGTGACCGAGGTCTTCTGCTGCGCGACCCATCCCGTATTCGCCTCGCAGGCACCCAGGCTTCTCAAGGAGAGCGCTTTCAAAGAGGTGGTGGTCACTGACTCCGTGCCGCTGACCTCGGACCAGAAAGTGAACAACCTCACGGTGTTGTCGATTGCGCCGCTGATCGGTGAGGCGATGAAGCGCATTCATGAAGGTCGCTCCGTGGGAGAGCTGTTCCAGTAAACCGCCTGGCGGACCTCTAACGCTCCCGCATCCGGGAGATTCAAACCGGGCGGCGTCCGGGAATCCTCTCCTTGGCGCAGCCCGCTCACGCGTACCCAGTTTGTCATCGCGAGGAGCGAAGCGACGTGGCGATCTCGTTCCCGCAGTAGCATTCCTTGCCCCAACGAGATTGCCGCGCTTCGCTCGCAATGACGGTTCCAAAGAAACTGGGTGCGAGCGAGCGTACCCCGCTCTGGACATACCGGGGGCGGATGGTTATCATCATCCGACAGGCTGCAGCGCGACGTCACCCGTTGCGTGGGAGTTTCCGCGCTCGCACCCCGTGACAGTCAGGAGGGTGCCTATGGTCGCGGTCACCAGCGAGTCCACCGATCTGATCGCACGCGTTTCCGAATACGTGGATGATGCGAACCAACTGGAACGCATCCGGTCGGCCTACGACTTCGCGGAGCGGTGCCACGACGGGCAGATGCGGCGATCCGGCGACCCGTATATCGTTCATCCCCTGGCTGCGGCCACCATTCTGGCCGACCTTTACCTTGACCCTGACACCATTATGGCAGCCCTGCTCCACGACGTGTTGGAGGACTGCGGGGTCGGCGTGGACGAGTTGGCGGATCGCTTTGGACCCAGCGTCTCCCGCCTGGTTGACGGCGTTACCAAGCTGACCCGTGTCGATTATCGGCCCCCGGACTCCGAGGTCAACGGCGCCGCTCCATCCGAGAACCTGTATGCCGAGAGCCTGCGGAAGATGCTGGTCGCCATGGCCGAGGACATCCGCGTAGTCCTCATCAAGCTGGCCGACCGGCTGCACAACATGCGCACGCTGGACGCGCTCTCTGAAGACAAACGCCGGCGAATCGCCCAGGAGACCCTGGACGTGTACTCGCCCCTGGCCCATCGGCTCGGCATCTGGGAGCTCAAGTGGCAGCTGGACGACCTGGCTTTCCGGCACCTGAACGAGACCCGTTACCGGGAGATCTCCCGGATGCTGGCGGCGCGACGATCCCAGCGGGAGGCCTATGTGGCGGATGTGGCCGACCGGCTCAAGACCGAGTTGGCGGACAACCGCCTGCGCGCGGACGTGAGCGGCCGACCCAAGGGCATCTACTCCATACACAACAAGATCGAAAAGTACGCCGCCGACGGAAAGGAGCTCAGCGACATCTACGACCTGTACGCCCTTCGCGTAATCGTCGATGAGATCGCCGACTGTTACACCGCGCTGGGTATCACCCACCGCATGTGGAGCCCGATCCCCGGCCAGTTCGACGACTACATCGCCACGCCGAAGAAGAACATGTATCAGGCGCTGCATACCACGGTGCTGTGCGACGGCGGGCACCCGCTGGAAGTGCAGATCAAGACCCGCGAGATGCACCAGGTGGCGGAATACGGCGTGGCCGCTCATTGGCGCTACAAGGAACAGCGCGGCTCAGCCAATGGGAACGCCTCATTCGAGGAGCGGATGACCGGCTTGCGCCAGCTGTTGGAGTGGCAGCGCGAGACGCCGGACACCGACGAGTTCCTGGAACGGGTGCGGGAAGACCTGTTCCATGACCAGGTCTTCGTCTATACGCCCAAAGGCGACATCGTGGAGATGGCCGCCGGCTCTACCCCCATCGACTTTGCCTACAAGATCCACACCGATCTGGGAAACCGCATCTCCGGCGCCAAGGTGAACGGCAAACTGATGTCGCTGGACACCCCGCTTCACAACGGCGACACCGTTGAGGTGGTGGCCGGAAAGACCGGCCGGGGTCCGTCGCCCGACTGGCTGAACCCGGCGCGCGGATACGTGGCGACCAACAGCGCGCGTCAGAAGATCCGCTCCTGGTTCAACCGGCAGGCCCGCAGCGCCAACATCACCCGGGGCCGCGAGCTTCTGCGCCGCGAGCTGCGTCGCATGGGCATCAAGATGTCCGACCGCGAGGTGCTCGAAGCGTGTCGCTACGACAGCATGGAGGACCTCCTGGCCGCACTGGGCTCCGGCGAGTTGAGCGACTCCGCCCTGTCCGCGCGACTGACCCAGTTCCGCAACGATGAGATGGTTGAAGCCGAGTGGATGCCCAAGCTGCGCGGGTCCACGTCCTTGTCCAGCCCGTCCTCGGGCATTTCGGTTTTGGGCGTTGGCGACCTGCTGACCAGCATCGCCCGCTGCTGCAACCCCATCCAGGGCGACCCGATCATCGGGTTCGTGACGCGTTCTCGTGGCGTCAGCGTACACAAGGTGGGCTGCATCAACGTGCTCAATGAGGACGAGCAGGAGCGGCTGGTGCCGGTTTCATGGGGGCAGAAGCAGGAGCTGTATCCAGTACGCATCCGCATCGAGGCCATGGACCGCGTGGGCCTGCTGCGGGACGTCACCACCAAGGTCTCTGACGACAAGATCAACATCGCATGGGCCGTGACGCGGGAGAACGACGACGCCACGGTCAGCATGGAATTCACGATTCATGTGAAAAACCTCGAAGAGTTGAACCGCGTGTTCTCCCGCATCGAGGGGATTCGCGGGGTCACCTCGGTCAGCCGCGTCACCAGCAGCCCCCTGAGGCAGACCGAGCGCTGATCGACCCGGTCCGGGTTTAACGCGCTCGCCCGTTGGCGGCGAGCCAGTTGTTCAGTCTCTCAAACATGGGTCCCGCATTGCGCGTCGGCACGGCGGTCAAGCTGTTGCTGGCCGTGGCCGTGTTCCTGGGAATCCTGCTGATGCCCACCCCGGACGGGTTGACCGCGGAAGGCCAGCGCGCTCTGGCGGTCATGCTCCTCGCCGTGATCCTGTGGGCCACCGAGGCGATACCTGTCCCGGTGGCCGGCGTGGGCGGAGTCCTGCTCCTGGTGCTGGTGGGAGCCGTTCCCGACATCGGCCCCGCCCTTTACGGTTTCTCCCAGCCCGTTGCCTACTTCCTCATCGGCATTCTGACCCTGGGACTGGCCGTGCATCGCTCGGGCCTGGCCGAGCGCCTGGCCACCTACCTGATGCGCGGCGCGGCCGGAAGTCCGCGCCTGCTCTACGTGCAGATGCTGTTTTCCTTCGCCGCCCTGACTTTCGCCCTGCCGTCGGCGAGCACGCGGGGCGCCATCATGGTCCATGTGTACGAGCAGGTGCTGGAGCACTGGGAAATCCCCAAGGAGCACCCCCTGTACAAGGCGACGATGATGGCCATGGGCAGCCTCAACCGCCTTGGTTCCACCGCGCTGCTGGCCGGCGGCATCACTCCCGTGGTGGCTTCCGGCCTGCTGGGCGATTTTTCGTGGACCCAGTGGTTCCTGCTGATGAGCGTGCCGTTCTATGCCAACCTGATAGTGGGCGGGGCCGCCCTGTTTGTGTTCTACCGGTCCGGGTTCCGGTTGGGAGACGACGCCGGAGCCGCTGCGGTGTCGCTGGGCCGAATCAACCCGGTAGAGGTGCGAGCTGGCGCCATCGTCGGGCTGACCGCCCTGCTGTGGTTCACCGACTTCGCCCACGGATTGCACCCGGCAGTGCCCGCGATGGTTGCCCTGTGCCTGATCCTGATGCCACGGGTGGGCATCCTCACCTGGCGCGAGTTCGAGCGCGACCTGGGCTGGTCAAACTTCTTCATCATCGCCACGTCGCTGTCGCTGTCTCATGCCCTGGTGACCACCGGCGCTGCGGCCTGGTTCTCCGAAACGCTGGTTGGCGCCGTGACGCAGGTGTCATCATCACCCATGCTGATTCTGCTGATGCTGTGCGTGTGCTTCGCCATGTTACGGTTCATCCTGCCCAACATCGCCGGCTACCTGGCGCTGGTGATACCGGTGACCATGGCGGTGGCGGAATCGCTGGGTTTGGATCCGCTGGTGTGCGGCATGGCGGCCGTGGTGGTGGGCGACTCGGTGGTCTACTACAGCGCGGGCGGGACCGCGAGTGTGTTCATCTTCCAGCGGGCCAACATTGCCAATCCCGAAATCTTCCGGTTCGCAATCACCATGGCCGTGATCGCGACGGCCATTCTGCTATTGGCGGTGGTCCCCTACTGGGGCCTGGTGGGCCACCCGCTGGCGCCGTAGCCCGACCGCTCACAACAGGGTCATTATCGCCAGGGCCAGTCCGGCCAGCGCGATGGCGAACCCGCCGATCAGCATCCAGGTGAGAACTCGGCGGATGCGCCCCCGGCGTTGGCGCGTCCTCCGCAGGTCGGCCCGGTAGTCCCAGGGACGGCGGATACGGTCGCCGTGCCGCCAGACTCCGCGCCGCCGGCGTTTGGCCTCCGCCTCCGCTTCCGGGAACCCCAGGTCACGCCCTCCGTAGCGCCGGTACCACCACGCCATGCCGGAGCGCACCATCTCCACGTTGACCGACTGGGCCCGCCGGCGGCGGTAGAGCAGACCCACCGTGCGCCCGTACCGGTCGGTGGCCACGACATCCAGTCGGATGCCGCCGCGTCGAACCAGCGTCTCGAGCTGCTTGCGCGACTCCTGGCCGTAGGGCTGGGCAAGCTCCGGAGCGTCAATGCCATAGAGCCGCACCGGGAATGGCTTCCTCAGAAAGCTGAACAGCCCCCCGTATTTGACCTCCAGCGAGTCGCCGTCGATGACCCGCCGTATCCGCACCCTGCGGGCCATCGTCGCTCGCTAGCGCTTTCGCCGGTTGCGCCGGCGCTCGTGGCGCAGGGACGCGGTTTCGGCGCGCAGGTCGGCCATGTCAGAGCGCAACTGCTCGACTGTCGCCTCCCCTGCCACCGCGCGTCCTTCGGCGTGCCGTGTCTGCCGGTAGAGCAGGTAGCCGATCAACAGCAGGCCGGCGCCACCGGAAATGATGGCGGCCCCGCCCGAGATGTTCATTGTCGGACTCAGTATCTTCATCCGCCGCCTCCCGCCTTTCGCACCGCCCTACACAGTCAGCGGCGTGTCGTCGCGGTTGGCCCACTCGCCCATGGACGCGTCGTAGTTCTTGGCATTCTCGAAGCCCACCAGGCGCAGAACGAAGTTTCCGTGCGCCGCACGGATGCCGGCCTGTCAATAGGAGTACGCCGTCTTGTCCGGCGTGATGCCGTGCTCCGTCAGGATGCGCCGGATCTCCGCTGCCGGCTTGAACTCGTGGGTGTTGCGATCCATCAGGTGGAACCACTCCAGATGCACCGCGCCGGGAACATGGCCCGGCCGCTTGTTCTGATAGTTGGGGGCGGAGCCGTCCCACTCGCCGTCACTGCGAACGTCCCACACCACCACGTTGTCCCCGAGCCCCCCATCCAATGAACAGGCCTCCTTGAGTTCGTCGCCGGTGACGATGAACGAGTCGTCGGCGCGCGGCGTGAAGGTCACCGACGCCGGCGCCCTGGCTCGGCCGAAGTCGACGGGCTGCCCGGCGTTCACCCACGCTCGCCAGCCGCCGTTGAGTACCTTGACGTTGGTGTGGCTGTAGTAGTTGAACACCCACCAGATGCGTGCCGCCGTCAGTCCCTGGGCGTGGTCGTATGTCACCACCGTCGTATCGTCGCCGATGCCCAGGCCCTCGGCCATGGCCTTGAACTGCTCCGGCGTCATCACGTGCTGCCGATTGGTGTCGGGGTTCTTGGCCCAGTTGTCAGCGACGTGGGCCGCGCCGGGGATGTGGCCGCGCTGCCAGGCGTCGGCGGTGTTGGCGCAGTCCAGCACCACCACGTTGGGATCGTCCAAATGGGCGGCGACCCAGGCGGCGTCGGTCAGGTACTCGGGGTGAGCGTAATCGTCGGTATGAGTCGTCATGGAGCGGCTCCTGCAGTCAGGTGTGAGGTGCCGGGATTGTAGGCGGCGACGGCGCGGCGGGTCAACGGGCCAGCTTCACCAAGTGATACGATGGCACACGGGCTGGTCTGCCTGTAGGATCGACCCGTACTCTGGGAATCCTGCCTGTTGTCCACGCACCGTTTCGATATGGTTTGGGAAGTTCGATTTCACACCGACTTCGATCCAGATTTCCACGATTTCACTGAGTCCGTACAAGACGAGCTTTTAGCTAAACTGCTGCTATTGCAAACTTTCGGGCCAACTCTAGGCCGATCGCACGTGGATACTTTGCAAGGTTCGCGATACCCGAACATGAAAGATCTTCGCTTCAACGCCGATGGTGGGGTTTGGAGAGTAGCGTTCGCATTCGATCCCATCCGACGATGTATTGTTCTCGCGGGGGCAAACAAATCTGGAATGAGCCAAAGCCTGTGTTACCGAAGACTGATTGCCACGGCAGACGCCCGCTATCGCAATCATCTGGCTAACACGCGCCAGACTGGGGCATGACATGACTACCTTGGCCGGAAATATCGCTTGTCTCGATGCCGAACGCCGAGACAAAGTGGAAAAGCGCGCAATCGAACTGATCGCAGAAGAAGAAAGGATCAGACGCGCGAAACTCGAGACCAAACGAACGGCTGTGTCCAACGGTAGCGTGCGCGTCCAACTGTCCTCCAAACCCCGTTACCTACGTAACACTAGGACGTTGTCCATAGCTAGGAGGCGTTCCAAGGGTGGCCGCCGCATCGCCGGTGGGCGGTCGCGCGGAATAGGTCATCGTCGGTATGTGAGCGTGTCACGCTAAGATCAATGCGTGGGACCCTCATATTTTGTCGTTGCTGCTCGTGAGCGGCCGGTGGCATCACAGGTCTTTCCTGAGCTGTAGGTAGAGCTAACCTCGCGCCAAACACGCCTCAGCCGTTCCCGCTACAATAGGCGCACTCAACACGCTCATGTGCGAGGTGCGCTTTTATGGTTCAGCAGGGACAGATTGACCATCTCTTGCAGGAGGCCGGGGAGATCCCGCCTCCGCCCCACGTGGTCGAGCAGGCCACCATGGCCGACTACGACGGCGTCTACGCCCGATCCGTGGAGGACCCCGAGGGCTTCTGGGCCGAGGCCGCCGAGGAACTGCACTGGTTCCGCAAGTGGGACGATGTCTTCCAATGGGACTATCCCAACTTCCGCTGGTTCCTGGGCGGCCAGACCAACATCGCCTATAACGCCCTGGACCGCCACCTGACCACCGATCGGCGCAACAAGGCCGCCCTGATCTGGCTGGGCGAGGACGGCGCCGAGCAGGTCTACACGTACGCGCGGCTGGCCCAGCAGGTCAACCGCTTCGCCAACGGCCTGAAGTCGCTGGGAGTGGGCAAGGGCGACCGGGTGGTCATCTACATGCCCCTGACGCCGGAGGGGGCCATCAGCATGCTGGCCTGCGCCCGCATCGGCGCCATCCACAGCGTGGTGTACGCCGGCTTCAGCGTCGGTTCATTGCGCGACCGCATCCAGGACGCCAGCGCCAAGGCCCTGATCACCGGCGACTACGGCTACCGCCGGGGCAACCGGGTGGACCTCAAGGGCATCGCCGACGAGGCCGTGGAGGGCTGCGACAGCCTGGAGCACGTCATCGTCTTCCGCCGCGAACTGGCCCTGGAGGACCTACGCGAGGGCGAGACCGACTTCGACGGCCTGATGGCCCGCAGCAGCATCGACTGTCCCGCCGAGGTCATGGACGCCGAAGATCCCCTGTACATCCTCTACACCAGCGGCACCACCGGCCGGCCCAAGGGTGTCGTGCACGTACACGGCGGCTACATGGTGGGCACCCATTACCACTTCAAGAACTTCTGGGACGTGAAGGACAACGACGTCTTCTGGTGCATGTCGGACATCGGCTGGGTGGTGGGTCATAGCTACATCGTATATGCGCCGCTGGTCGCCGGCGCCACGACAGTGTTCCGCGAAGGCGCGCCCGACTTCCCCCACAGCGCTGTCTTCTACGAGGTCATCGAGAAGTACGGCGTCAACGTCATCTTCACCGCGCCCACGGCCGTTCGCATGCTGATGCGCTACGGCGAGGAGCCGGCCAGCCAGTACAACCTGCGCTCCCTGCGTTTCCTGACCTGCGCCGGCGAACCCCTGAACCCGGAGGCGCTGCGCTGGGCCTACCAGCACATCTGCGGCGGCGGCGAGTGGGCCCACATGGTCGACAACTGGTGGCAGACCGAGACCGGCGGCCCCTGCCTGGGCACCACCGCCACCATGACCTCCCGTCCCGGCCGGGTCGGCAAGCCGCTGCCCGGCGCCGTCATGGACATCGTGGACCGGGAGGGCCAGCCCATCGAGGAACCGGACAAGGGCGGCTTCCTGGTCATCCGCCGTCCCTTCCCGCACTTCTCCCGCACGGTGTGGGGCGACCACGACCGTTTCGCCGACACCTGGAGCCAGATCCCCGGCGTGTATTCCTCCGGTGACGTGGCCCTGCGCGACGCCGACGGCTACTACATGGTGGTCGGCCGCGCCGACGACGTGCTCAACGTGGCCGGCCACCGCATCGGCTCCGCCGAGGTGGAGTCGGCGCTGGTGTCGCATCCGGAGGTCGCCGAGGCGGCGGTGATCGGCAAGCCCGACGAGTTGCGCGGCGAGGTGATCAAGGGCTTCGTCACGCTGCGCATGGGCAGCGAGGGCTCCGACCGCATGATCAACGACCTGCAGCTCCACGTTCGCCGGGAGCTGGGCCCCATCGCCGTCCCGTCGGAGATCGAGTTCACCCCCACGCTACCCAAGACCCGCTCCGGCAAGATCATGCGTCGCCTGCTCAAAGCGCAGGAGCTGGGACTGGACCCGGGGGACATAACGACGCTGGAGGAGTAGATATGGTCTGCCGGCGCGTCTTACAGGTACTATGAACGTTCGATGAACGGCAGGGAATTCGTGAGACGCGCCCGACGCTTCGCCAGGGCCAACGGGCTGGAATGGCACTTTGACCCGGCTTGGGGCAAAGGCAGCCATGGCAGGTTTTTCATAGGTGAACGGTTCACTACAGTACAGCACGGCGAAATCGCCATGAAGACGCTGGCAAATATGCTGAGAGACTTGGGAATCAACCGAAGGGAGTTTTGATCGTGAACTACCTGTATCCTTGCAACATTGAAGGCAATGAGGAAGATGGGGAAGGTTTTGCAGTCGCATTTCCCGATGTGTATGGAGCCAACACGGGCGGTTTTACGTTCAAGGAGTCCATCATCCTCGCCGAGGATTGCCTGGTTGTAGCCCTGAGTTGTTACATCGACCTCGGCAAAGAACTGCCCACACCCAGCCCTTTTCGAGAGGGGCAGGAACTGTTGACCGTCCAGCCTCTTATCGCCGCCCAACTCGACCTATACACCGCCATGCGCGAGCAGAACATCAGCCGTGCGGAACTGGCGGAACGGCTGGGCATCAGCAACGACGCCGTGGATAAACTGTTGAGCCTGGACTACTGCACGCCCATAGCCGAGGTTACCAAAGCCCTCCGCGCCGTCGGCTGCCAGTTGGCGGCGACGGAACAGGTGGCCTGACCATCGTTCGAGGTCAAAACGTCATGCTGTTGGATGAACTTGTCGGCGTAATTGAAGCGCTGAAGCAACGCATACGGACACATGGGGCGACGCTGCGGGCCAATGAGATCAGGACACGTGTGGCGCTCATTGACCCGCTGCTGGTGGCGCTGGGTTGGGATGTATCCGATCCGGCATTGGTTACGCCTGAGTACGCCGTGGGTGAAGGCAGAGCCGACTACGCTCTGCACGGGTCGGAGTCGATACCCGCGGCCATGGTGGAAGCCAAGCGGCTTGGGCACGCGCTCAACGACGATGAACGTATGCAGATGCTGAACTATGCGAATGCACGTGGGGTGCGATACGCCGCCGTTACCGATGGTGACGTGTGGGAGTTTTACGAAGTCTTCAAACAGGCGCCACTGGAAGATCGGCGGCTGTTGAGCTTGCGCGTTGCCAACACGCCGGCCCACGAACTGGCGTTGCGACTGTTGCTGCTTTGGCGGCCCAATTTGGCATCCGGGCAGCCGATGTCAGCGAATGAGCCAGTTCTAGTTCCGTTTATTGAGCCAGACAATGGGGAAGATGTGGCTCCGGTTTCATCGGACGCCACAAAGGCTCCGACAGAGGGATCTCCGACTGATCGCGGTCCCGCAAGACCCACAGCGTCACCGGCCACCAGCACATCGGAGTGGCTACCTTTAGCAAATTGGAATCCCTCCTCCGGAACGTCCGCCCCCCAACTGATACGATTTTCAGACGGATCGGAAAAGCCCGTGGGGCGATGGACACAATTATTGATGGCTGCGGGAGAATGGCTCCAATCAACTGGGAAGTTGGCGCCGGTCCCAAAACCAATACTTAACGGACGTACTGAAAAGGTGCTCGATGTCGACCCGTCTGGCTTCAGAGCACCGCGACGTATCTTAGACACCGATTTTCATTTGAACGCTCATGGGAATGCCCAAAATTTGCGGGATAAGACCCGAGCGCTGCTACGCGCCTGCGGTGAAGATCCCAGCAACGTGCGCGTCCGAGCGTGACGACGTTGGTGCAACCAGATCCAAAAGCGGGAAACGCACGAGTCGCAACTCGTTCTCGGCGTTGCGATCGTCTCGCACTGGTTCGGCAACGCGATAATTCACATCCGATGGCCCTTCAACTGCCATCGGTACCAAAATGAAAGGCGGCCGCTCCGTGGGCACGGTAGCGACCGCCTGAGCCAATCCCCGGGGATCGGGCCGTATTTCTGCGTTGGCTCTAGGCAGCAGCAGCGCCCACGGTCTCGATGATCAACCGGGTCACGGTGTAGGGGTCGCAGTTGGCGTTGGGACGCCGATCCTCGATGTAACCCATGCCGTCACGGGCAACCTGCCACGGAATCCGGACCGATGCGCCCCGGTCGGACACACCGTAGCGGTACTCGCGGTACGAGCACGTCTCGTGCAGGCCGGTCAGACGCTCTTCAATGCGGTCGCCGTAGTTGGCGATGTGCAGGTCGTGTCGGGTCTGGAGCGCTTCCGCCGCCGCGACGCAGGCCTCGTAGTTCTCCCGCATCCGGTTGGTGGAAAAATTGGTGTGGGCCCCGGCGCCGTTCCAGTCGCCCTTGACCGGCTTGGGGTCCAGCGTGGCGCTGATGCCTCGACGACCGTCCACGGTCAGCACGTCCTCGCCGATCCGGTACAGCAGCCAGCGGGCCAGCCACAGGTGGTCGCCCGCGGTCGGCGCTCCGACCGGTCCGATCTGGAACTCCCATTGGGCCGGCATGACCTCGCCGTTGATGCCGGCAAAAGCCAGGCCGGCGTACAAACAAGCGTCCATGTGCTGCTCCACCACTGGCCGGCCGAAAACCTCGTCGGAACCGACACCGCAGTAGTAGCCGCCCTGGGGCGCGGGGAAACCGTTGTCGGGCCAGCCCAACGGCTTTATGCCGTCGAAGAACGTGTACTCCTGCTCGATGCCGAACCAGAAGTCCAGTGAGGCGTATTTTTCGGCCGCGGCGGCGCAGCCGGCCCTGGTGTTGGACGGATGTGGCGACATGTCGGTGAGCAACACTTCGCACATCACCAGCTTGTGGTTGCCGCCTCGTATCGGGTCAGGAACCGACAGCACCGGGCTCAGTACGCAGTCCGAGTTTTCGCCGGGAGCCTGGTTGGTGCTGGAGCCGTCGAAACCCCAGACGGGGGGATCCTCGCCGTCCGGGACGATCTTCGCCTTTGACCGCAGCTTGGCGGTGGGCTGCTGCCCGTCGATCCAAATGTATTCCGCCTTGTAACTCATGAAACAGACCTCAACGTCCAGATTGTCCTATTATTGTACCCGAACTGCCCTCATTAAATCGCCTCGTCGCGACCCCTCACATGTAAAAAGTTTGTTACCACGCGGAGCGGAGCAGCGCGAATCTCGGCGCCGGCAGGGCTTGTGCGAAGTCCATCGCGACGGCAAATGTCAGAAGCGGGATTCGCCGGATTTTGAATTTTTACGATGTCCATACAACCCAAAAACCTGTAATCCTGGCAATGACTTCGCACAGACCGGCCCGGCTGGCGCACCGGCGCCTGAGGTTCGCCGCCGGTGGTACACTTGATTTCGGCGTCACTTGCGCGTAACGCTGATATTAGACTGCGATAACCCCAAACCCGGGAGAACGAAGACCGTATGTACTCGAAAATAATCGTTCCACTGGACGGATCGGACCTGGCGGAACAGGCCCTGCCCTATGCCGAGCTGGTGGCCGCCACGCTGTCAGCGCCCATTGAGCTCGTTCAGGCCTATGACGTCCTGCCGGGCAACATCCTGGGGTCGCGTTCTCCGCGTATTGCGGACCAGTTGCAGATGGGAGCGCGGGAACGGGCTGAGGCTTCCCTGGGGCCCACCCGACAGCGACTGGAGGCCGACGGTTTTGCCGTCAACATCGCCACCCAGCGCGGCCCCGCCGCCGACGTCATCGTCGCCCAGGCCGGCATCGACCCCGGCGCGTTGCTGGTGATGTGCACCCACGGGCGCGGCGGCATCTCCCGGTGGGTCATGGGCAGTGTCACCGACAAGGTACTGCACACCGTTCCCAACCCCATGCTGATCGTACGCGCCACGGTCACCGGCCCCGCTTCGCCCAGCTCGTCGCTGAAATCTGTCGTGGTTCCCCTGGACGGCTCGGCCCTTTCGGAACTGGCGATACCCCACGCGGTGAGCATGGCCGCTGCCCTGTCGGCCCGCATCACCGCGCTACAGATCACGCCGACGGCTGATTACTATCGTCGCCAGCTCACGGTGGTCACGCCGGAGATGGGCGCAATCCCCGACTTCGATCCCGGTTCACCCGAGGAAATGGCCGATGAGGACGCGGAAGGCGTGGCCGCTTACCTGGAGGACGTAACCAACCGCATGGCAATCGACCATGCCCACGGCGTCGACACTGCGCACGTCGTCGACGACAACATCGCCCAGAGCATCATTGACCAGGCGGCCGCCCAGCCGTCCCTGGTGGTGATGACCACTCACGGCCGCAGCGGAGTGGGCCGCATGGTGCTGGGCAGCGTCACCGACCGGGTCATCAGGCACTCCAACACGCCGGTGCTGGTAATCCGCTAGACCAGGCGACAACCCCCGGCGCCGAGGCCCGCAATTGCGGGCCTCATTTCGTATTGAGGGCCTCCTCCCGTCGCGTGTACCCAATCCGGGTAGACAAGGGTACTTTGCATGGATGGACATGGATGGACCGGATTGATTCCGTCCATGGCCGGCGAGGCTGAATTTACATCCGCACCTGCGGCTCCGACGCGATTCCCACTCCAATACGGATACGGTCGCATCCAGTCCATCCCGTGCATCCATGCGAAATTACCCATTGCGCGAACCGCGGCGGCGTGCTATCATATCCATGTAAGCAATAAAGATTATCTGACTGATGAATGTGCAGCGTTTCACAAATAAGGCAAAAGCGCTACGGCTACGTAGCCAAAAAGGAGGCAACGCCATGACACTGTGCAACAACATAATCGTTCCCCTGGACGGGTCGAAATTGTCGGCCCAGGCGCTCCCCGCAGCTAGGCTGATGGCCAATGCGACGCGCGCGCCGATCACGCTGGTACGGTCTTTCGACCGGGTGCCGGACTGGCACGTCGACGCCGACCACGGACGCTTCAGCGCCGCGATGTCCGCCGGCGAGCACGACCGCACCGTGGCCGATCTGGCGTGCATCAGGCGACGCATGGAGCATTGGGGCGTCGAGACTCCGATATTGCTCGAGGCCCACGAAGATCCGGCCCACGAGGCGATCATCCGCATGGCCAACCGCGACCCCAGCGCAATGGTTGTCATGTCCACTCACGGTCGCGGCGGGTTCTCCCGCATGCTGACCGGCAGCGTGACCGCCAAGGTGGTGAACGCGGTAAGGAACCCGACGCTGATCGTACGCTGCAACAAGACCGACTGCCCGGTGGTGCCCCAGTTCTTCGAGAACATCATCGTGCCGCTGGATGGGAGCGGGTTTGCCGAGCATGCCCTGGACTACGCCGGAGAACTGGCCACAACCTTTGGCACGCGGATCACCCTGTTCCGCTCCACGCCCGGCGCGGACTATTTCCGCACCCATTCCGACTGGGGACACTACGGTGGGGCGGGGTTCGGTTTCAACGAGCCCGAAAACATGGCCCGGGATCTGGCCCACTCCTCGGAAGACTACCTGTGGAAAAAGGCCGACGCGCTACGCGCCCGGTTCCCCCTGTTCGACGTGGAAGTGGTGAACTCCCGGGAAAACCCTGAGCATGGCATCGTCAACCTGGCAAACCGGCTGGACAACGGGCTGGTCGTGATGGCCACACGCGGCCGTCGCGCCGTGGGTCGGGCTCTGTTCGGCAGCGTGGGCGACCACGTGGTGCGGCATTCCACGACACCGACCCTCCTGGTGCGTGGGCCCCTGCACGCCAGGGAAGGAGCCTTCGGCGGCCATCAGCACGACCTCCATCGGGAGCTGGCCGCGGTGTAACCTCCGCACCGCGCGAGCGCGGATAGCGCGGGCCCAAGGCTGGCGCCAATCGCGAAGGGGCGGGCAAATTTGCCCGCCCCCAATCATTTAAGCGTAGGCGCGCTCGGGCAAGCACACTCGGGTCGCTGCCGGCGTCAGCGCGCGCCGGCGACGGGCCCGGTCGTCTACCACTTCTGGATCACGGGAAGGACTTCCTTGCCGAACAGGCCGATGTTCTTCATGGTGGCCTCGTGACCCATGCGGGACTCCTGGCCGTAAAACACCAGGTGCTCCATGCCCAGCCGCTTGTGCAGGAATTCCAGCTTCTCCAGCACCGTGTCCGGCGTGCCGCACACGATGTGGTAGTTCTCCTTGAGTTCCTCAAATGTCTGCAGGTTGAGGGGCTTGAGGCCGGAACGCCGGGCGGCGATGGCGGAGCCGGCAGCGGAACGATAGCCAACGGGCGCCATGTACTCTCGCGGACCACGGACGGTGGGTCCCATGCGCCAGATGAAATGCCTGGCCTGCTCGTCGGCCTCCTCCTGGGTGTCGCCGACATAGCAGCAAAGCAGGTAGCCGAAGTTGTCCGGCACAACCTCCCGACCGGCTTCCTCGGCAGCCACCCGGTACATTCCGAACAGTTCCTCGGTGACGTCCAGATCGGTGAGGAAGGCCACGTAGGTGTAGCCATGGCGACCGGACCACTCGGCGGTCTCCGGCGATGAGGTGCCCGGCACCCAGATGGGCGGATGGGGCTGCTGGATCGGCACCATCCAGGGGTTGACCACCCTGAAGTTGTAGTGCTTACCCTCCCAGCGGAAGGGGCCGGGAGTGGTCCAGGTCTTGATGATCAGGTCGTGGCATTCCTCAAAGCGTTCCCGGTTGGCCACCGGATTATTGTTGGTGGAAACGGTCTCAACGCCGGTCCCACGAACGAATCCCGAAATCATCCGCCCGCCGGAGATGACGTCGATCATCGCCAGCTCTTCGGCCAGCCGGACCGGGTTGTCGTGGATGGGCAGGATGTTGCCCAGCAGCAGGATCTTGGCCTGGTGGGTGATGCGCGCCAGCACCGCAGCCGACAGATTGGTGGCGGCGTTCATGCACGACGGCGTGTTGTGGTGCTCGTTGAGCATGATGCCGTCGAAGCCCAGCTCGTCGGCGTACACGCACTCGTCGAAGTAGCGCTTGAAGAGGCCGTTGGCCGTGTTGGGGTTGAACCACGTGTTGGGGAAGGTCAGGCGCAGCGACGGGTACTTGTCGCCCTCTTCGTCTGGGTACTCGTGGTAGGGGAACTCGGAGAAGTAGTAGCTCTTCACGGGACGGTGGCCTCCCTTGGCATGCGTGATGACTGGCCGATTATACCAGCCGCATTGCCGGCGCCCGTCCCGCCGATGTAATCGCCCCTGCCGGCAGCGCGCCGTCCCGGGGCCGTGATCCCGGTGCGCGTGTCTCGCGTGTTCTTCCGATCCGGTCCGCGAAGCGTCGTCGTTTTACCAAATGCTTCGGACAATGTTATCCCCGCCGTCGATCTCATCGACAGCGACGGGAGGTTCAGAAACACCCCCATGGGCCGTTTCCTGGGTGACCAGCAGCAGTACCAGCGCCACCACTGACACCAGTGAGATGGCGAAACTCAGCCGGGCGGGTTTCGTCATAGCCTTGATTATCGTCACAGCGATTGTCCTCGTGTATCCGCAGAATTGGCGAAGGGCGATATGGGGCGCTCCGCCGGTCTATTTCTGCGCGGCTGCTCATTATTTGGTTTATTTTTGAAAATGCAGCCACTGCAATCCACTTTAGCGCGCCAGTGTGAAATGGGCGTAAAAATCAGCCGGATTTTCGTGAACGTCTCGTGAAGATTTCGCGAGCAGGCCCGCGCCGGCGCTCACCGGTACCCGCCTTCGTAAATCGTCAGAAGCAGGATCCACGGGATTTTATGATTTGGCAGGATTGGGGGATCTCCATCGCAGGACGGTCCCAATCCTGCGAATCCCTGAATCTTGAAAATCCCGATTCTGACCATGCCCCGCCGCAAACCGGGCGTGCCTGAATGTGCCGGCCGTGCAGCGAAGCGCGCCGGATGGATCTCCCGCGGCCCAATCGCGAGCGTGGGTCCCGTACCGTTTGCAGCCCGGCGCAGGCTCAAGCCGCCGGCGGTTACAGCCGGTAGGCCCGTACCGCCGTGCCCTGGAACATTGCGGCTTTTTCTGCGTCCGAATAGGCGGCCGTTACCCGCTTGAAGGCATTCCACGCGGTGGTGTAGGAATAAGAAGCCTTGTCCACCGGGAAGTTGCTCTCGAACATGCAGCGCTCCGGACCAAATTGCTCGATGCAATAGTCCAGCCACGGCCGGATGGTTTCGGCCAGTTCCTCGGAATCCGGTGGGACGTCGCGCTGATGCCAGTCGTAGCCGCTGATCACGTTGCCGAACCCGCCCAGCTTGACCACCACGTTTTCGTGGACGGCAACCGCCGCGATGCCCCTCTGCCAGTCGGCGAAAACTTCTTCTCGTCTATCGGCGTAGGGCCCTACGCCCAACGGCCGGCCGACGTGATTCAGGATGATCGTGGCGTCGGGAAACGCGCCGGCCAGGTCGGCCAGTTCCGGTAGCTGCGGGTGAAATACCAGCGCGTCGAAGCTGAGGCCCATGCGCTGCAGCCGGTCGAACCCGGCGCGGAAACCTGCGTCGGCCAGCATCCCGGCCGTGGTGGACCGTCCCAACGACACTTCAGGACTGGCGTCCCATGAGCACGAGAACCGGATCCCCCGGAACCGGTTGTTGCTGGCGGCAAGGTGCGCTTCCAGCACCGGGGCCACCGCGTCGCCCAGCATCAGGTCAGCGTTGGAGACGATGCCAGCGGCAACTTCCGTAGGCCCGTACTGGCCGCTGGCGCTCTGGGCGGCCAAGCCCTGCACGAACTCGGTTTCGCCGATGGCCCGCATCTCCTCCGGTCCCCTGGCCCGGTACATGGAGTGGCACTCGATGAAGACCGTCTGCGCGATGTTGTGCCCGCCCCCCACATCTTGAGTCAGTTGGTCCAGCAGGTAACGGTCACCCTCCCGGTCCCAGAAGTGGTGGTGCGGGTCGCAGATGGGCAGCGCCGGATCGATGGCCTCTTCCGTGACCTGGCTCAACCAGGCTTCGCGTTGGGTGGACATATTGGCCCCTCCTTAGACGGGAAGCGGCTTCTCGGTGATGCTGTCCGGAAGCTCCACGCCGAAGGCGTTGACGTTGAAAGCCAGCATGGAGTAGCAGCCCATCAGCGTGGTGAGCTCGGTGGCGCCGTTCCGGCCAAAGTGCTGCATCACCGTGTCGAAGGCGCCCTGGCTGACCGTCCGCGTGCGGAAGAACTGCTGGCCGTATTCAACCACCGCCGCCTCGTCGGCCGCGGGGTCGGGCAGATCCTGCCGGTCCCGCAGGGCGTCGACGATCTCATCGCGCAGGCCAGCCTGGCGAGCCGGCGGCGCGTGGGCGTTCCAGATGAACTGGCAATTGTTCTCGCGGGCCGCCACCAGCATGGCCAGCTCCCGGATCCGCGGCGACAGCGAGGTGTCGGTGCGGAGGTACAAAGCGAGACCCAGCGCGCGCTGGGCAACCTCCGGAGCGTTGAGCATCACCGAGCCTGGCCCAGTGGCCGGCACCTCGCCCCGGTCGGCGACGAAGGCGTCGAATGCGGCGCGCTCGTTTTCGGGCACTGATTCTCGGGTCACTGTAGGGGTTCGGGCCATGATGTCCTCCCGTCGTGCGTTTCCTGATTATTCGGGCACAGTCTAACACCGTTCCCAGCTCTCCTACGGCGCGAAGCTCGACCGCGCCTGCGCACCCCAGCGGCCGTCGTTGTCGGTCATGATCCACAGCGAGCGGTGGGTGACGATGGCGGCGCCGGACGCATCCCGCCTGGTGAACTGGATCAGGACATGCACCTTGTGGGCGGAGCTGTGGATCACCTCGGTGGAGTCCAGGGTCGTGTGATGCCAGTCCGGGCCGGCCCGGGCGTAGAAGTCGCGCAGGTAGGTCGCCTCCAGTTCTTCGCGGTCGTGCCAGATGGCGACGCCTGCGCCGGAGATGCGCACGTGGGGCAGGTGCAGCAGGTCGTAGAGCGCCGCATCGTCGCGGGCGTTCAGCGCCGCCATGAAATCCTCGATGGCGGTCACCGCGGCGTGCGATGCCTCGTTCATTTGTCTCATGCTGTCGTCCTTCAGTGATTTGAGTGATTGACGGGAGATACGGCGTGATCGACGCACCGCCTCACGCGTACCCAACTTTGTATGTCACATCGATAGGCAGGATGGACAGGATTTGATTGATCGCTGGAAACACCGCGCACTCCGGATGGTGCCAAAAGCAGGGCGCGGAGCCAGGGTTGTCGGCATCCTATACATCCTGTTCATCGATGTAAATTTGCTCTCATCGTCGTCAAACTGGGTATGTCTAAAACGCACCACCGATTGTCGGCCCGTAGCGAATGTTGTACCATCGTTTGGCCTCAAATTCCCAATAGCCGGCACCTGGAGGATAGATTTATGGCCAGCACCGCACAACGTGAACGCGACATCGCCATCGTGGGCGTCGCCGAATCGGATGAGATGGGCAACGTGCCCAGCAAGTCTTCCCTCCAGCACCACGCTGAGGCAGCCTACAACGCGCTGGACGATGCGGGCCTCTCGATGTCCGACGTCAACGGGTTGATGACCGCCGGTTTCAGCACCCTGGCCACCGCCGAGTACTTCGGCGTCCAGCCTTCATTCACCGACAACACGTCGGTGGGCGGCTCTTCCTTCGTGATCCACGTCGCTCACGCCGCTGCCGCCATCCGCGCCGGCTACTGCGACACTGTCCTCATCACCCACGGACAGGCCGGCCGTTCCACCCGCGTGCCGGTTCCGGCGGACCGAAACCTCCCCGTGGCCCAGTACGAAACGCCCTACGGCATGATCGGGCAGCCCATCAACTACGCCATGGCCTGCACCCGCTACATGCACGAGTACGGCGAGGAACGCACCCGTCAGGCACTGGCCGAGATCGCCGTTTCCACCCGCAAGTGGGCCAACCTGAACCCGATGGCCTACATGCAAGACTCCCCGATGTCCTTCGACGACTACCACAACTCCCGCTGGGTGGCGTGGCCTTTCCACCTGTTCGACTGCTGCCTGGTAACCGACTCCGGCGCGGCAATCATCGTGACCACCGCCGAGAAGGCCGCCAACTGCAAGAAGGCGCCGGTTTGGGTGCTGGGCGCGGCCGAGGGCCACGACCACAACCTCATCAGCTTCATGCCCAACCACACGTCGACGTGGTCGAGGGAGACCGGGCCGCTGTCGCTGGAGCGCGCCGGCCTGACCCACGCCGACATCGACCACACCATGATCTACGACTCCTTCACCTACACCACCCTGGTGACCCTCGAGGGCCTGGGCTTCTGCGGTCCGGGTGAGGGTCCCGACTTCGTTGCCAACCAGCGCACCGCGCCGGGCGGCGAGTTCGCCCTGAATACCAACGGTGGCGGCCTCTCCTATTCCCACCCGGGCATGTACGGCAGCTTCCTGCTGGTGGAAGCCGTCCGCCAGTTGCGCGGCGAGTGCGGCGACCGCCAGGTGCATCGCAAGGGTTCCTCCGACCAGCCGGCGGCGACCAGCATGGTCAACGGCACCGGCGGTTCCCTGTCCTCCACCGGAACGGTGGTGCTGGCAACCGGCTAGGCGGCTCTGGGCGTCAGCGCCTGCATCAGGCAAGGTGGACCCGCTCAGGAGCATCGCCGAGCGCTATTGGGTCGTATACTATCTGGTGTACGTCGGCGGCGTAGCATTCGGCGCAGCGAGGTATCACCCGCTACGAGAGCAGGGCAAGGATGAGTTATTCGCACTGGTAGCGGTCTTTGCGCTGGCTGCGGGACTGGCCCTACTCGTAGCAATCATCGTGGAGGTGCTGGGTCGCATGGTGTTGTTAATTCCTGCTGCTATCAAGAAAATCAAAGAGCAAGAGCGCAAACGCGTTGCGGAGGCTTTGGCCAATGCTGGAGTCCGTTCAGCCGACTCCGGCGAAGCGCTTACACCGGCGGAGATCCGGAATATCCTACAGAGCGAATCGGAAGATCGCTCATAAGACACGGCTCTTGTTAGAGCCATTGAGCCTATCTCATAACTTGGACATATGGACATCGTAATTATCGGACTCCCCCAATCGGGCAAAACCACTCTCTTCGACGCGCTCACCCTGGGCAAGTCCGACGCCAGCGGCGCGTCGGGCAGCCCCACCGAAATGCACATCGGCATGGTCAAGGTACCGGACCGGCGTTTGGATCACCTGGGCGCCATCTACAATCCGCGCAAGATTGTGCCCGCGGAGATACGCTATACCGACCTGCCTGGTCCCGAGGGCATGGCGCGGTCGCAGGGGATCAGCGGGCGGTACCGCAACATCCTCCAATCCGCCACGGCGTTCCTCGTGGTCGTGCGCACTTTCCAGAACGACTCGGTCTCCCATCCCACTGGCGCGATCGACCCCGCCCGTGATCTTGAAGCGATGCTGGGCGAGCTGTCCTTCGCCGACCTGGAGGTGCTGGAGCGGGCATCCACACGCCTCGCCGACCAGGTGAACAAGACCAAGCCGGCGGAAAGGCCGACGGTGGTGCGCCAGAAGGAAACCGTGGACAAGGCCCGCGCCGGTTTGGAGAATGGCGTGCCGGTGCGCCGGCAGACATTCACGGACTCCGAGCGGGCGGTGCTGATCAACTACCAGCTGCTGACCGACAAGAACGTGATCGCCGTGTTCAACACGGACGAAGGCGCGGACGCCTTGTCCATTGCCGACCTGGATCTCGACCCCGGGCTCACCGCCGGTGTCGGTCAGGTCAGCATCAGCGCCCGAATAGAGGCCGAGCTGAGCACGATGGACCCCGAGGAAGCGGATGAGTTCCGCTCGGACCTGGGCCTCGGCGAGTCGGCCACGTCGCAGGTGATACGGGCCAGCTACGACACCCTGGGCCTCGTGTCGTTCCTGACCGTGGGCGATGACGAGGTGCGAGCCTGGAGCGTTCCCGGCGGCATGCCGGCAGTCAGCGCGGCCGGCGTGATCCATACCGACTTCACCCGCGGTTTCATTCGAGCGGAGGTCATCGCTTACGATGACTATCGCGCCTGTGGAAGCATGGTGCAGGGGCGCAAGGAAGGTCTGCTGCGCTCCGAGGGGAAGACCTACCCGGTCAAGGACGGGGACATAATCAACTTCCTGGTGAACACGTAGCCACCATGATCAGCATCCGCCAGTTTCGTGCCGCAGACGTCCTGGCCGTCCGCAACCTCTTTGCGCACGCCCAGGACGATGCTGCCGAGAGCTACACCCGCACGGAGGCTGACCGCGAGGGGTTCCACGAATACATCGACGGCGCCCTCAACCACGACCTGGCCCACGTCGAGGAGAGCTACCTTCGGCGCCGCGGCAGCAACTTCTGGATCGCCGAGTTGGACGGAGAGTTTGTCGGCTGCATCGGGGCCTACCGCCGGGATGATGAGGAAGCGGAAATCCGGCGTCTGGCGGTGGACCGTTCGGCGCGCCGGAAGGGCGTGGCGTCCCGGCTGATGGACGAGGCGGAGGAGTTCTGCCGCAATGCTGGCTACGCGCGGGCCATCGTCTGGACGGCCAACCACATGACCGCCGCCATCGCCTTCCTCCAGCACCGCGGCTACCACGAGCTGGAAGACCACGCTTTCCCGCACACCAGCCTGACGCTGTACCTGTACGCGCTGGAGTTGTGAAAAACATCTCACTATCGGCATTTGGGAAGGATCATTAACGGCGGCCGCTGGAGCATTTATCGTGCCCCTGACCTCACATATCGATGATCCTCAAAGTCCCATAGCTGCTTTCTTGAAGACGAGGTTCCCCAACACGCGCTCGGTGGTCAGTGAGTGCAATAAATCGCTGCGCGAAGACAAGACTATTAAGCCGACGGAGCCGATGGACGGGCACTTCGGCACGTTAGGGACGGCCATCGATTACAGATTGCGTTACTACTTTGCAGCAACGCGTTACCAGGAACTTGTCGCTTGGAAGGGAGCAATGCGGTTGATCGATGACGGGATTTGGAAGGGTATCTTGGAGTCCGTCGGCGGCTTGGATCTTCCAAAAAGAGTTGTCGCGGACTTTTTCCAGAACCTTGCCATTACGCTAGCCGAGTTGCAGCCGGCTGGTCGTAAGTTGAGTCATGACGATGAGCAACTGCTCAACCGCTATTGCATCGGACTGGCTCTTTTCGAGCAATGCTTTCGTGTTATGCCGCGGCCGTCGTCACCGCTATTTAGCACCAATATATCCTCGTATGAAGATATATTGTCCATCGCACCTTCGCATTGGATTGACGACCTTTGTGCCATGTCCGAGGCTTTCTACGACTATTTTCGGGATGGATTGAATAAGGAGGCCATCCTGAATCCGACCTTCGACGGCAGTGGGTTCATCGGAGGCGCGGATGCGGACATCATTCTGGAATACGGGCATCAGCAATCGTGCCTTATTGACTTCAAGACTAGTGTGAAAGCCAGCATTCAGGGGAAAATGTTGCATCAACTCTTGGGGTACTGCCTGCTGGATTTCAGTAACCAGTATCGAATTGAGCGGGTAGGCTTTTATCTGCCCCGCCAAGGCAGGTTCATCGGCTGGCAATTGGAAGATCTCGTACACCAGATCGGTCTCGAACCGCACGTATCATTCGCCGAACTCCGGTCTGAATTTCGCGAAGTCGTTGGTTCTTTGCCGCCTGCTTTTACGTTGACCCAGTTGGTCGCGCAAAGCTGATCTCGTGGCCGTCCGGATCGGTGATGTGGTAGTAGCGTTCCCGCCAGGGCGCGTCGGCGGGTTCGGCATCGGGAGTGTAGCCCGCTTCTACCATCCGCCCGTGGTGGGTGTCCACGTCGTCGACGTAGAGGATGCAGCGACCCCACCAGCGCACGTCCGCGTCGGCTGACAGGATCAGGTTCAGGTAGCCGTCGCCGACGCTGAGCGAGGTGAATGACGCCTCGGGCCCGCCGTACAGTATGGGGATGCCCGCCCCGTCGTGGTAGAAGGCCA
Source organism: SAR202 cluster bacterium bin87 (assembly GCA_002238825.1). Taxonomy (GTDB): domain Bacteria; phylum Chloroflexota; class Dehalococcoidia; order Lucifugimonadales; family UBA3495; genus Bin87. Next base: position 232,374 of record MPNC01000003.1, read on the forward strand.
CCGAACGGGCCATGTCGCGCACCGCCAGTGTGATCGCGCTGATGCTCTGTACCGTCATCGTGGGTCTCCCGGCGGTGTTTCACACCCGTTGTAGTAGAATGATGCCAAACCAACTTACGATTGCCGGCGAGAATTATGTCAAAAATTGACCACCAGCGCACCGATGGGCGGCCCGATTGCCTGCCCCGTTTGGAATCGATCCTGCGGGATATGGGATCGGTCATCGTCGCCTACTCGGGCGGCGTGGACAGCGCGCTGCTGGCCGTGGCCGCAAATCGAGCGCTCGGTGAGCGCGCCCTGGCAGTAACCGCCATCTCGCCGGCCCTGGCGGCACGAGACCTGGGCGACGCCGAGCGGGTGGCCGAGGAGTTCGGGATCAACCACCGGGTCATACACACCGATGAATTGCAGCGCGAGGGCTATGTCGCCAACTCGCCCCAGCGTTGCTACTTTTGCAAAACTGAACTGTACGACCAACTGGCGGCGTTGGCGTCGACCGAAGATTTCCAGTGGATCGCCAACGGCGCCAACACCGACGACCTGGGCGACTATCGACCCGGCATGACCGCCGCTGCCGAGCACAACATCCGCAGTCCCATGGTGGAGGCGGAGATGGACAAGGCTGATGTGCGCGCCGCCGCGCTCTGGCTGGGCGTGCCGCTGTGGGACAAGCCGGCGCAGCCGTGCCTCTCGTCGCGCATCCCCTACGGAACGCCGGTTACCGTGGAGTCATTGCGACGAATTGAGGCCGCTGAGGACATCCTGCGCGATATGGGACTGCGCGAGGTCCGCGCCCGGCACCACGACAAGCTGTGCCGCATCGAGGTGGGCGTCGATGAAATGGAGTTGGCGTTTTCCCACCGCGACGAGATCACCCGCCAGCTGAAGGCCCTGGGCTATCTCTGGGTCTCCCTGGACCTCAGCGGGCTCCGCTCCGGCAGCCTCAACGATGTGCTGCGGGTGGGCGCTGCCACCTCACGGGGATGAAATCCGCGTTCATCCAGTCCATCGGCGGCGCCAGCGGCGACATGCTGCTGGGCGCGCTGCTTGACGCGGGGCTGCCAATCGACGCTGTCCGGGAAGCCATCGCGGCCCTGAGAATCAACGGTGTCGACATTACGACCGCCACCGAGACCCGCTGCGAGGTTCGCGGCACGAGAGCCCTGGTGGACGTGTCCGCCGCTCCCCGCTACTCACCGCAGCAGATGCTGGATGCCGTTGCGGGCGCAGCGGGACTGTCAGAACGGACGCGGCATTCGGCTGCCGCGGTCCTCAACGCGCTGTTTGCAGCGGAGGCGCGAGTCCACGGCAACGAGCCCGACCAAATCCACCTGCATGAGCTGGGCACCGCCGACACCCTGGTCGACGTGGTGGGCGTGGTGCACGGGCTCGAAAAGCTGGGCGTGGAGCGGGTTTACGCCGCGCCGCTGGTTCTGGGTGAGCCCGGCGGGCCGCGCCGACCGGGCGGCTACAGCAACCCGGCACCCGCAACGCTGGAGATTATCGCGGTGGCCGGCGCGCCGGTGGCGCCCGAGCGACAGTTCCACGCCGGCGTCGGCGAGCTGACCACGCCTACCGGCGCCGCCCTGATAACCACCCTGGCCGACGAGTTCCGTCAGCCCGCCATGATCCTCGACCGCATCGGCGTGGGCGTTGGGGGCAAGGATCCTGCCGCATTTCCCAACGTGCTGCGATTATGGCTGGGTGAAGTCGTTCCCGCGCCTGTCATTGCGAGCGAAGCGCGGCAATCTCGTGCAGAACAAACGACCCCACCCTTTGCCCGCTGGCAGGACAACGTGGTGCTGCTGGAAACCAACCTGGACAACGCCACCGGCGAGCAACTGGGCTTCGCCATGGAGCGGCTCTTCGAGGCCGGCGCCTTCGACGTCTGGCACACGCCGATCCAGATGAAAAAGAACCGCCCGGGCATCCTATTGTCCGCGTTGGGTCCGGCTGCTCTGGAAAGCCGGCTGGCCGAGGTGTTCCTGCGCGACACGCCGACGCTGGGGGTGCGGGTCCGCCCCGTGGGCCGCTACGTGGCCGACCGGGACACGGTAACCGTAGAAACCGAGTACGGCCCCATGCGCCTGAAGCGCAAGTGGCTAGGAGGCGAGGTGGTCAGCACGGCGCCGGAGTACGAAGACGTAGCGGCGGCGGCGAGGGAAACGGGAGTGGGGTGGAGCGCGGTGAGTGAGGCGGTAACGGAGTCTGAGGCAAAGGATTAGAGCTCGCCCGCTGCGCCCAGTTGCGCGATAGCCATGCCGGTTGAACCGGCGAATTCGTGCGGACGACCGGTCCAGAACTCCACAAACGCTCGCCGATCAGTAGATGCCAACCCCTGCAGGTCAGCCAAGAACTGGCGAATCCAGTTGATGCGATAGAACCGCACGTCAATCTCGTTCAGGCCCAAATCGTCTATCGTCGCTTCCGCCTTACGCTTGGCGTCGCCGTCCAAAGCTGGATGCGGACTGATCTCGCCGGTGAGCATGTCGGAATCGAAATATCGTCCCGGACGTTCCTGCTCGTCTCCGGCGCACGGGTCGACGTACCCCAAGGCCGGCCATTTGTCCTGCTTATGCTCTTCGTTGCAGCGGCGACAACTGAACACCCAGTTGGTCCACTCATAGGTCAGCTCCGGGAAACAGGACCGTGGCTTGTAATGATCCACGGTAGCGGCCTTTCCGCTGGCCTCCGACGCCGGTTCGCACTGGCGCTCGCAGTACCAGCAGATGTTGGCTGAGCGATTCCCCAACGCCGGGCGAAACTCCCGCCAGAAAGAATCGGTGGGCCGCCCGCCGACGTTATGGCGGAAATAATCCACCCACCCTTGCGTGAACTGACGAGCATAGTCGTCCACGCCAGGAGGCTCCGGCCCCCGGTCAATCCACCGCATCTGTGGCTAGCTGCCGTCCTGGGATAGCTCGGACTGGCGGGAACGCAGGAACTCCAGCATCATGTCGCCGTAGCGTTCCCGCTGCGCCTCCAGCGGGGTGCTGCTACTGAGAAAGTCCTCGTTGACCTGTCGCCGTAGGTCCTCCATCTCGGCGGCTTCCTCATCCGTAAGCGAGTCCTTTCGACGCAGTTCCAGCAGGCGTTGGCGACGGTCGATGGTCAGTTGGTCCGTGGGCTCGTCAACTCCCATGAACGTGCGCAGGATTTCGTCAGTGGTCCATCCGATGATGTCGTGCTCGTTGGTACTGGCGGCGATCATTCCCCCGGGTCTCCTCTTCAGCATGTGCACTTGGCCTTTTTCGAGACCGGCAACGACGAAGGGCGAGTGCGTGGTGGCGAATATTTGCAAGTTTGGGAAGTGCTTGCGCAACGCGGGTATTACCCTGCGTTGCCAAGTGGGGTGTAAGTGGTTTTCAATCTCGTCAACGAGCAAAACGCCTGGCTCTTGTGCCCAGTCGAATTGCCCGAGATTTGGTCGGTTTCCCCGGCTACGATGATGAAAATCGGCCAGCCTCAGCGCCAGATACCAGATCCATAACAATGTACCTTGTGTGCCGGAACTAAGGTCTCCCATGAACAGACCATTTGGTGCGTCGTCTGTCGTTCGAATCCCCATTTGGTCATGTACGTTCGTTGGCGTCAAAGTGTCATTTTGCACCATTTGACGATGAATATAATCTGCCGGGAAAGCGCCTGGGGTCAGAACCTCGGAGCAAATTGATTGTGCGCATTTTGACGCTAGCAGCTCAGCGGATTGGTATACGGTTATGTTGTCAGAAGAAGCTCTCTGCATGCGAATGCGATCTGAGATCAACTTATACGCCCGGTGAATCCTGCGGCCATCAAAAGCATACAAGGGATCTCGTAACAGATTACGAAGATTTATTGGGCTGATCCTCCCTTGCTGTTCTTCGATTTCCTCTTCGATAAATATGCGAGAGACTCCTTCCGCAGCAAGATCAGACATTCCTTTGTTGTCGTCGCTGAACGGGAGGTTAACGCGCCCTGCTGGCACATACGTCCAAGGCACAAAATTAACTCCGTCTTTTTGGCCTTCTTCTGGTGCCTCTATGTGCTGCATTCTCCGCACCTGGACTTCGTTCAGCAGGATTTGATTCCAGTCATCGCTGAGGTCAAAATAGAACCTTTGTGGGATCAATGTGCGCGATAGTAGCAGGCGCAAAGCAACCGATTTGCCGCTCGCGTTCGGTCCGACAAACAAGTTCACCCGATTATCAAATTCAAAGTCCACCGTGTCCCAAAACGGCGGTATTCCTTGAATGGTCATCCCCGTGACATGCATCTTCGCTACCTCGATATAAGCACTTTGCGTCTGCGCCGTCCGTGAGCTCAGTAATTCTGCCACAGCCGCCCCCACTCCGTCTTCAGCGCTTTGCGCACCCTGCCCTTGCCTATCGTGTTCAGCCAGTAGCCGTTATGGTAGATGTTGCTGGCGGTGTAGGCCCAGGCCGCGATGGGCGAGCGGAGCAGGGCGTTCTCCAGGGGCTTGAGGGGGCCCCAGTAGATCATCTTCTGGCCGCGGCTGGCGAAGGTGTTCTCGTTGTCGGCGAATTTCCAGTTGACGCGGCTGATGTCCGGCTCGTCGCCGACCACCTCGATGTCGCGCATATCGCCCACTCCTAGGCCGCGCTCGTGGGCCAGGCGGATGAAGCGCAAGGAAAGCGGGTCGAAGCCCATCATTGACGCCACCACGGCGTCCACCGCCACCTGATCGGCGCCGGCGACGATGCGGTTCTTGATGTGCCAGCGCATGGCGCGCGGGCCCGGGCCGTCGCCGGCGAAGGTGCCGTCGGTTACCGCGAAGATGCCAGGGTGAATCTCCTGCTGAATCGCCAGCAGGTCCACCAGCGTCTCGTGGATCACCGAGTGGGTCCAGTGACGCTTGCGATGCAGCAGGCCGCCGAAGGCGTTTTTCATGGCGCCGGTCATGGTGGTGAAGACATGGGTCTTCATGGTGGGCAGGTGGACGATGTTCTTGCCGGCAAAGATCTCCGGTATCTCGATGCCCTCGGGGTAAATGTCGTCCAGCACCAGCATGTCGGCCTTGGGCTCGTAGCGCACCCACGGCTCCGGCGGCGTGTCCAGGTGAACGGTGCGCAGGTTGTATTTGTCCTGCACCGGTTTGTGCTTGTTGTTGACCTCACCCTCGAACGAATCGACGACCACGGTGCCGTTGTGCGCGGCGATGAGGTCTTGGTGACCCATGTTCTGCAGACCGCGGATCGCACCCTCTAACTGCCAAGGAGTGGTGGAGCAGCCGGGATACCAGTGCTGCCACGATATGTTGATCTTCAGCAGCGTCTCCTGCTCCGGCGACAGGACCGACTCCGCGCCGGCCAGCCGCATGGCGCGTTCCACATCGTCCAGCACCGTCTCCGGCGTCGTTGCCACCACCGACACCACCGGCGTGCCCGTCCTGCGCCCGCCCGTCGCCTGTACCGCTGTTCCCAACTGCTCTACCGTGGTCATCGAATTTCTCCAATATTATTATTTCTACATCGATATACAGGATATACAAGATAGGCAGTTCTATCCTGATCATCCTGTATATCCATGCAAACTTACTTGTTGTGAAAGTGAGGTATGACGTATTCGCCGAAGAGGCGGATGGAGTTCATCACCTCTTCGTGGGTGGCGTAACCTGCCTGGAAAATGGGCATGATCTCGTCCACGCCCATGGCCTCGAATTCCTCAATCACTCGAATGCAGGCGTCGGGATCGCCGACGCAATATCCGCCGCCGGCCAGCAATTCCTCCGGGGTCGGTGGCTTCTGCTGCTGCGGGTCCTCCGACGGACGGGACGGCCCGCCGCCGCGCACCGCGCCGCCCTGCACGTAGAACCGGTACTCGTCGGGCACGGCGTCCGAATCGACGCCGGCCCACTCCAGCACGAACCGCTGACGGCTCTGCTCCAGGTACCAGGCCGCGACTTCCGCGCCCTTCTGCCGTGCCTTGGCATCGTCCTCGTCGCAGAACCCGATGGTGGAGGCCACCACCTGGCGGTTGACGAATCGCCCGACGGGCGTGGGGTTCTCAATGGCCTCGTAGTAGGCGTTCACCAGCCCGCGCGTCTTGTCCGTGCCGCCCAGGGTGTTGACCAGGCAGCCCACGCCCAACTGGCCGGCCAGGCGGAAGGTGTCCTCCTGGGTGCACGCCATCCACAGCGGCGGATGGGGCTGCTGCAAGGGCTTGGGGATCACCTCGCGAGGCGGGATCTGCCAGTTCTCGCCGTCGTGGCTGAAGACCTCGTCGCACCACATGCGGGGCAGGCACTCCAGCGTCTCCACCATCATGCTCTGGGTCCGGGCCACATCGGTGCCGAAAGGGGTGAGCTGGTACGGCCCCTTGGTGCGGCCCACACCCACGTCCACGCGGCCGTCGCTCAGGATGTCCAGAGTCGATGCGCGGGCCGCCACGTGCAGCGGATGGTGCACCGGCGCCAGCACCACGCCAAAGCCCAGCCGCATCTTCTTGGTGTGCTGGGCCATCACGGCCAGCGTCACCTCGGGCGCAGACGAGTGGGCGAACTCGGTGAGGAAGTGATGCTCCACCAGCCACACCCGTTCGAAACCCATCTCCTCGGCGTACTGCACCTGCTTCACCGCGTTCCACAGTGTGTCGTACTCGGCGGTGTCCGTCCACGGACGGGGCATCTGGAGCTCATAGAACATCCCGAATTTCATGGCGAAAATCCTTTGGACGTGTTCGTCCGCGTACTGTCAATTCTACAACGCCGTCCATCCGCCATCGACGACCAGCAGGTGGCCGGTGGTGGCGCCGGCGGAATCGCTGGCCAGGTAGATCGCGGCGCCCACCAGTTCCTCCGGGTCCATGCGTCGCCCCAGGGGCATCTTGATGGCCAGCTCGGCTCGCACCTGGTCGGCGTCCCGGTCATCCGCTTCCAGCAGGCCGGGTGTGGTGGTAGGCCCGGGTCCGATGGCATTGACGGTGATGCCGTGCTGCGCCCATTCCAGGGCCAGGACGCGGGTCAGGTTCGCCAGCCCGCCCTTGCTGGCGCAGTAGGCGGCGCGATTCACCGCGCCAACCAGGGCCATCTGCGAGGCGACGTTGATGATGCGGCCGAACCCGTTGGGGATCATCAGTCGGGCGGCGGCCTGGGAGCAGAAGAACGCCCCCTTCAGGTTGGTGTCCATCACCGCATCCCAGTCTTCCTCGGTGACCTCCAGCGCGGGGGCGCGACGGCGGATGCCGGCGTTGTTGACCAGGATGTCCAGCCCGCCCAGGTCGTCCGCCATGCGCCGGATCGTCGGGCGGATTTCGGCAACGTCCTGCACGTCCAGGTCGCCGGCCAGCCCGACCTGTCCTTCGTTGCGGATTTGCATCACCACATTTGACAACCCTTCCCATGATTCGTCGGACGCCATGTCGGTGACGGCCACGTCGGCGCCGGCCTGCGCCAGCCCCACCGCCAGCGTCGCCCCAATTCCTCGCGCGGCGCCGGTCACCAGCGCTTTTCGTCCGGTCAAGTCCAATCCTGCGAAGGGCATACCATTCTCCTGAAATCGGCGATGCGCCGGCTTCGGCGCCCGCGAGTGTACCGGCATTATAGCGATGGCAACGGATGCTCTCGGTTGATGCTGCATCCGACACCGTGATATCGTGATACGGGATAATATTGCCCGCGGATAAGCAGGGAACGCGTTGCTTGGGACCAGATCGCCAGGGTTGCTCATGGGTCTTGCCACCATCGCCGTGGCGGCGGTGTGCTTGAGTTTCGTAATAACCGCCTGGACGCCGAATACCGCCGAGGCCAACGGCGCGTCCACGATCATCATGGACCGCACCCAGGGGCCCTACCGCATGGTGGTGGGCATCATCCCCGCCCGGCCGGTGATACCACAGACCCATCTGGCCATCCAGGTATTTGACGCCACCGATCCCCGTCCGCTGCGCGACACGGAGGTGCGGATGACCGTGGTAACGTCCGGGCCTCCCGGCTCCACGGGATTCGGGCCGCAGCAGGTGCTGAACGAGCAGACGCTACGTTATTTCGAGGTGGACGTCCCCTTCGCGCAGACCGGCCCGTGGGATGTGTCCGTAACGGTCGAGTCGGAACGCGGCGAGGAGACCTTCGTGCTGCCCCTGGACGTGGGCGAACCGGGTGCCAGCATCCAGTGGATCTGGATCACTGCGACGCTGATAGTGATCATCATCGTGGGGGTATGGACGTGGCTCACCCTACGCCGGCGCAGTTCCGCGGCCTGATGAACCGCCGCGCGGCTGGAATCCTCCTGCCCATGGGTGCGGCCGTATTTGTCGCGGCTCTCGTCACGGCATTCCCGGTGGCCGCCCGCGCTCACGGATTCGGCGAGCGGTACGACCTTCCGTTGCCCCTGTCCCTGTTTGTGGTTGCCGGCGCGGTTGCTGTGGCGTTGTCGTTCGTCGTGGCGGCGGTGTTCCTGCGGGCCGGAGCGACCCACGCCCAATACCCCCGTTACAACCTGCTGCGCGTGCCGCCCGTGCGCTGGCTGGCCTCCTCACCGGTCACCGCTACGCTGAAAACCCTGTCGGTCGCGCTGACCGTTTACGTGATAGTCGGGGCGCTGATCGGCAACGAACGGGCCGCGTTGAACCCGGCGCCGGCAGCGATCTACGTCGCCTTCTGGGTGGGACTGAGCTTCTTCACCGCGCTTTTCGGCAACCTCTGGGCGCTGGTCAACCCGTGGAAAGCGGCGTGGGGATTTCTGGAGATGGCGTTCGCGGTCGTATCGGGCGGAGGTCGCTTGAGCCTGCATTATCGCTACCCCACGAGGATCGGACCCTGGCCGGCGGTGCTGGTGTTCGTGGGATTTGCAATCCTGGAAACCGTGGCTGCCGACACCGCGGGCCCCCGGGCGCTGGGCTGGATCCTCGTGCTCTACACGCTGTACAACTTTGTGGGGATGTACGTGTACGGTCGCGAGGTCTGGCTGCGCAACGCCGAGGGGTTCACCGTGGTCTATGGGTTCATGTCCCGTTTCTCGGTCACCGAGGTGAGATCGCCAACGTCGCGATGCCGTCGATGCTCCAGCGACGGCCGATGCGCGGCTGGCGAAACCGACTGTGTCGACTGCTACGAGTGCTACGCCGCAGCCTCGCCGCCACAGCGCCAGTTCAACCTGCGCCCGCCCTGCGTGGGTCTCAACCGCCTCGGCGTGGTGACATTGACCGTGGTGTTTCACGTCATCCTGCTACTGTCCACCGTCTCCTTCGATGGCCTGTCGGCGACGCCGGAATGGCTGGTGTTCACCGGCCAGTTCCTCCTCCAGTTCCCGATCTACGGCGGCTACATCGCCAACCTCATCGGCGTGCTGGGGCTGCCGGTGGTATTCGGCCTGCTGTTCGTCGCCACCTGCGCGGCGATGGCCTTGTTGTCCGGCCAGGCGGAGCCGGACGCCGGGCAGTTGCTGCGGCGGTTCACCTTCTCGCTGTTGCCCATAGCGTTGGCCTACCACTTCGCCCACTTCCTGGGGTTCCTGCTCATCAACGGCCAGCGGTTCATCGTGCTGGCGTCGGACCCCTTCGGCTGGGGCTGGGACCTCTTCGGCACGGCAGACGCCATCATCAACATCAGCATTCTGTCCCCCGTTTTCATCTGGTACTTCTCGATCCTCGCCATCGTCGTGGGCCACATCGCCGGCGTGTATCTGGCCCACGTGCAGGCGACGCGGATCTATTCGACCCGGCGCGCGGCACTGCTCAGCCAGGTCCCCATGCTGGTCCTGATGGTGTGCTACACTTGCGCGAGTTTGTGGATAATTTCGCGCCCCATCGCCGAATGAGGGCGGCCCATTACGGAGGATTCAACTGTGCCTGAACGCAGCCCGCGACTGGAAGGAAAGGTGGCAATCGTGACCGGCGCCGGCTCCAGCGGCCCTGGCGTGGGGAACGGCCGGGCGACCGCCACGCTGTTCGCCCGGGAGGGAGCCAAGGTCCTGCTGGCCGACATCACCGAGGAGCGGGCCGCCGAGACCATGGAGATGATCCAGGCCGAAGGCGGCGTGGCGTCAACCGTGCAGGCCGACGTGACCCGGGCCGCCGACTGCGAGCGCATGGTGGAGACCTGCATCGAACGCTATGGCCGGCTGGACATCCTGGACAACAACGTGGGCATCTCCCGTCGCGGCACGGTGGTGGAGGTCTCCGAGGAAGACTGGGACCACATCATGGCCGTGAACGTCAAGACCATCGTCATGGCCAGCAAGTTCGCGGTGCCGCGCATGATAGAGGCCGGCGGCGGGTCCATCATCAACATCTCGTCAATCGCCGGCCTGCGCGCCCACAGCAGCACGCCCTACACGGCGTCCAAGGCGGCGGTGATCGGCCTGACCATCTCCATGGCCGCCGACCACGGGCCCGACGGCATCCGCACCAACTGCATCGCGCCCGGCCTGGTGTATACCCCCATGGTGGCGCCGCGCATGGACGATGACCTGCGCCAGGTTCGCAGCTCTTCGGCCCCCCTGCGCACCGAGGGCACGGCCTGGGACATCGGCAACGCGGCCCTGTTCCTGGCCAGCGACGAGGCTCGCTGGATCAACGGTGTGATACTGCCCGTCGACGCGGGTCTGGTTGCCACCTCGCCGGTCACCTACCAGACACTTGCCCAGCAGGTGCGGGTGTAGCAGGCCATGTCCCGCATGGCGTCAGCTGCGCCCAAGTCTAGTCTTCTATAGACACCAGCGTCAGGTCAAAGGTCAGGTCCTTGCCGGCCAGGGGGTGATTGGCGTCCAGGGTGACCGCTTCGTCGGAGACTGCCATGATGGTGAAGTTGACCACTTGCCCGCTTTCCTGCTGGCCCTGCACGCTGGTTCCCACTTCCAGGGGCATTTCCGGAGGGAATTCGCCCCGCGGCACCTGCATCACGCCGTCAGCATGATGCTCGCCGTAGGCGTCGGCGCACGGGATGTGGACGGTCTTGGTATCGCCAACTTCCATCCCCACGACACCGTTCTCGAACCCCGGTATCACCTGGCCGCCTCCGATGGTGAAGGCCATGGGCGTGCCGCCGTCCGATGAGTCGAACACTTCGCCATCGTCCAGGCGGCCCGTGTAATGGACTCTGACTCTGTTCCCCGTCTGTGCTGTGGTCAATTTCGCCCCCCGTGTCATGTGTGGATGGGCCACTATAGCACGGACGCAAATCCCGCCCGAATTGTGCTATGGTACGGCAACCAAGACAGCCTGAGGCCGGCGCGGCCGCCGGGCGCACCCTGTTCAGGGAGGAGCCATGAAGTACGGATTGTTCATGATGCCGTCGCATCCGCCGGAACGGAACATCTACGACGCCCATCAGTGGGACCTGAATTACCTGGCGCTCTGCGACGAGCTGGGCTTCGACGAGGCCTGGATCGGCGAGCACTTCACCTCGCCCTGGGAACCCATTCCCGCGCCCGACCTGCTGATCGCCCAGGCGCTTATGAAGACCAAGCGCATCAAGCTCGGCTCCGGCGCGCACCTGCTGCCCTTCCACCATCCGGCCGAGCTGGCCCACCGCGTGGCCTACCTCGATCACATCTCCCAGGGCCGCTTCCTGTTCGGCGTCGGCGCCAGCGGCCTCCCCAGCGACTGGGCGCTGTTCGACGTCGACGGCAACAACGGCGAGCACCGGGACATGACCCGGGAGTCACTGGACATCATCCTGAAGATCTGGGAGAACGACGGGCCGTTCGAGTACAAGGGCAAGTACTGGAACGTCAGCATCCCCGAGCCCATGTACGGCACCCTGGAGTTCTTCCTGCGGCCCTACCAGCAGCCCCATCCGCCCATCGGCGTGGCCTCGGTCAGCTACAAGTCCCCCACGCTGATGATCGCCGGCGAGCGCGGATTCATCCCCATGAGCCTGGCCCTCAACAACGATTACTGCCGCAGTCACTGGGAAGCCATCGAAGAGGGCGCCCAGCGCACCGGCCGCACCCCCTCGCGCGCCGACTGGCGCCTGGTTCGCGATGTGTATGTCGCCGACACCGACGAGGAAGCCCGCGACCTGGCGCTCAACGGCATGTTGGGCCGCGTCTGGCACGACTACCTGCTGCCCTTGTTCCGCGAGTTCGACCTGATGAAGGTCTTCAAGCATGACGATGAGGTCCCCGACGATGCGGTCAACATCGAGTATATGGCCGAGCACCTCTGGCTGATCGGCTCGCCGGACACGGTGGCGGAGAAGATCAACCGGCTGTACGGCGACGTGGGCGGCTTCGGCGGCCTCCTGATGCTGGTGTACGACCAGTCGGAGAACAACGCGGCCTGGGAGCACTCCACCCATCTGCTGGCCAACAAGGTGATGCCCCAGGTGGCGCACCTCACCGGCGCGTCGGCGTAACTGCCCTAGACGCATTGTCATTGTGAGCGAGGCGCGGCAATCCCGTTGGGGTGGCCAACGTAGCTCCGTCAACGAGATCGCCGCGTCGCTATGCTCCTCGCGATGACAAAGTGGGTGCGCGCAAGGCCTCAAACCAGGTTCGCATGGCTCGCAAAGTAAAGCGCTTCGAACTGGAGGCTCTGCCAAAGCCGACGGTTGTTTACGTCGCCGAAACTGAAACACTGTATATCGAAAACGGTCGGGTTCGCGAAGACGCCGAAGAGATGGCGGATGGGGTCCTGGTCTATTACGACAAGGACGACGAGGCATCTGCGGTTGCGCTCAACATTGAACGGGCCGAGCAGGTGCTCAAGCCGTTCGTCGATGCCATACTGGCCAAATACGGCGTGAAGCCTGTACAGTCTCCAGCGGCCAACGAAACGGCCGACTGACGTCGGCCGGTCGCACCTCCATACAACCATCTCCTCCGAGGAGCATCGCCAAATGCAGGAAAACCGAGCACGACGCGCGCTGCGGGAAAACCGCCTCGCCCTGGGAACCTATGTGACCTTCGCGGACCCGCAGGTCATCGAAATCATCGGCCTGGCCGGATTCGACGCGGCCTTCATCGACATGGAACACACGACCTTTGACCTGGGCCTGGTCAGCCAGATGATCATGGCGGCAGACCTGGTCGGCGTGACCTCGATGATCCGCATCCCCGGCAACGATGAAAACCTCATCCTGCGGCTGCTGGATGCCGGCGCTCAGGGCATCATCATCCCCCACATCGACGGCCTCGAGGGCGCCAAGCGCGCCGTGGACGCCGTCCGTTACGCCCCCCTGGGACACCGCGGCGGAGCCGGCGGCACCCGCGCCGCCCGTTTCGGTACCGTGAACTGGGACGAGCATACCCGTACGTCCAACGAGAACATCATCCTGTCCGTCATGACCGAGGACGAGCGGGGCATCAGCGAGATTGGCCAGATCGCCGCGCTTCCCGGCATCGACCTCGTGTCCATCGGTCCCACCGACTTCTCCGAGTACATGGGCATTCGCGACCCACAGAGCCCGGTCATCCGCGCTCGCCTCGAAGAACTGGCGGCCGAGGTCAAAGCGGCCGGCGGGGCCAGGCTGTCCATGCCGATGAACCACCCCGCATTCCCACTGTCGGCATCCGAGTTGCAGGCCATGGGCGTGGGCTACACCCACGTTGCGCCTCCTCCGACGGCGGTGCTGCTCCAGTCACTGCGCCAACGGATCACCGACATCCGCGCCGAGTTGGGCTAGTCCAATCGTACGTGCGGTGCGACGGCGGCAACTGGTCCCTCCCGGCAATCGTCCGAGGGTTGGTGGGAATAGTCGTGGTCCTGGTTGCCTTGGCCTGCGCTACAGAACCGGCGCCAAGCGCTGCACCCACGCCGGCTAACAACCCGGAGGCGCCAACGCCAACTCAAACCGCAACACCTTTCCCCACACCAACCCTGCTGTCGACGCCCACCTTTCGGCCGACGCCAATCACTCTGCCGACCCCGACCGTCACACCAACCATTACGCCCGTACCTGCGCCGACACCGCCACCCGACGCGCCACTGGTGTTCATCGGGGATGCCGTCTACGTGGTGGATCTGGCGGTAACCGGCGAGGAACGTACTCAGGGGCTGTCCGGTCGACCCTCACTGGCTGCCGATCGGGGCATGTTGTTCGTCTACGAAGAGGACAATCCACGTACATTCTGGATGCCTGACATGCATTTCCCGCTGGACATGGTGTGGATCCGGTCCGACTGTACGGTCGCCGGCGTCACCGCCGACGTGCCGAATCCGCCCCTGGACACGCCGCGCGACCAGTTGCCACGCTACCCATCCACTGACCCGGTGCGTTTCATCCTGGAGATCAACGCCGGTCAGGCCGGGGCCCAGGGTATTGTCCCGGGCGCTCGCGTGCAGTTCGCCGGCCAAATTGAAGGCCGCTGGGGCTGCTGACCACTCACTCCAAAATCTAGACCAAAGGAACTTGCCACAATGCAGATAATCGTCTCCGGCTCTCTCGCCATCGACCGCATCATGACATTCAAAGGGCGTTTCGGCGACCACATCGTCCCGGAGCGCGTCCACCAGATCAACCTCAGCTTCACCGTCGACGGTTTCAACGCCTACTTTGGTGGGACTGCCGGCAATATTGCCTACTCGTTGGCCATGCTGGGACAGCAGCCGCGGATCGTCGCCGCCATCGGTTCCGACTACCGGGATTACTTCACCTGGATGACCGACAACGGCATACCAACGGATGACATTCGCATCGTGGACGCGGAGGCCACCGCCTCGGCGTTCATCGTTACCGATCTCGCGGACAACCAGATCACCGGGTTCAATCCCGGCGCCATGAAGCATGCCACCGGCTTCGACTTCGGCAAGGTGGACGCAGCGGACGTCATCAACATAGTCGGCCCGGGCAACCTCGACGACATGACCAATTTCACCGCCGATGCTTACCGCGCCGGCATCTACACCATATTCGATCCTGGTCAGTCGCTCCCCGCGTGGGACGCCGACGGGCTCACCGCGTGCATCGCCAAGTCACACCTGCTGATCGCAAATGACTACGAGATGGCGCTCATTTCGGAGAAGACCGGCCGTGACGATGCCGGGCTGCTGGAGCTGACCGGCGTCCTGGTCACGACGCTGGGCGAACAGGGCGTTCGTGTCACCATACCGGAAGGGCAGGTGATGGTTTCGCCCGTTCAAACCGATAACGTCGTTGATCCCACCGGCGCCGGCGACGCCTTCCGCGGCGGCCTGATCCTGGGCCTGGTCCACCCCGTCACCGCCGCTCACGCCAACGAAGGCGGCAGCTTCGATTCGATCACGCTGCGTCAACTCGAGCGCGCCGCCCAGATCGGCGCGGCCTGCGCCCATTTTGTCATTCAGCAGCCCGGCACCCAGGAGTACCGCTACACCCAGGAAGAACTGGACGCCGTGCTGGAGCGCGCCTACGGGAACTGAACCGGCGCGCTGTATCGCGGGCCAGCGACAGGTGCGGTACGCTACACGATATACCGCCCGCCCACCACGTTCATGCGGTCGCCGGTAATGTAAGACGACTCGTCGCTGGCGTAGAACAGGCAGGCGTTGGCAATGTCGTGCACCGTGCCCTGCCGCCCCAGCGGTATCTCTTGCAGGTGCCGGTCGGACCCGCGGGCCACGTCCTGGAACTCCGGATACCACTGCGGGTGCGCGCGCGCCGTGTCGGTCGAACCGGGGTTCACCAGGTTGGCGCGCACGCCGTACTGGGCGCACTCGGCGGCAACCGCACGGATCAGCCCCAGCAGTCCGGTTTTCGCCGTGGTCACGATCGCGGTGTCGGGGCGGCCGGTGATGGCCGACTGCCCGCCCAGTCCGATGATGCTGCCGGACCGCTGCTCGATCATCCCTGGAAGGACGGAGTGGATGAGATAGAAAGCGGAGTGCAGGTTGGTCGCCATGACACTCTGCCACTCCTCAACCGTTATATCCAGGATGGGTTTATGCGGGCGCACCGCCACGTTGCTCACCAGAACGTCCACCGTCCCCAGCGCGTCGATGCCTTCAGCGACCATGTCCGCCACGCGATCGGGGTCCCCCACGTCACCGATGACCGTGTGGGTCTGGGCGCCCAGCTCCCGGCACTCCGCCGCGACCGCCTCCAGTTCCTCGGCCGACTGCCGGGTGTTCAGGATCAGGTTGGCGCCCTCGCGGGCGAAGGTGCGCGCGATTTCGGCGCCGATGTTGCGGCTCGCGCCGGTGATCATAGCGGTCTTGTTTTCCAGTCGCATCTCGCGATCCTCCGTCAAAAAAGCCCGGGGTGTTCTTTCGTCTTCCCCGGGCACAGTTGGCTTGATGTGGCGCGGTCTAGTACGGTCCGTATCCCGGCACGTTGATGCAGGCTGCGATATGGTCCGGCATGACCTCGCGGGCTTCCGGAGCGATCCGCGAGCAGTCGTCCGTGGCAATGGGACAGCGCGGATGGAAGACGCAGCCGCTGGGCGGGTTCAGGGGGCTGGGCACCTCACCCGAAAGGATGATCCGTTCCCGCTGAGCGTCAAGCACGGGGTCGGGAATCGGCACGGCGGACAGCAGCGCCCGCGTGTACGGATGCTGCGGGTTCTCATAGATCGCGTTGCGGTCGGCGACTTCCACGATCTTGCCCAGGTACATCACGGCAACACGGTCACTGATGTGGCGGACCACCGACAGGTCGTGGGCGATGAACAGGTAGGTAAGATCGTAGCGCTCCTGCAGGTCCTCCAGCAGGTTGATGATCTGGGCCTGGATGGACACGTCCAGGGCGGAGACCGGCTCGTCACACACGATGAAGTCGGGGTCAACGGACAGAGCCCGGGCCACGCCGATGCGCTGCCGCTGTCCACCGCTGAACTCGTGGGGGAAGCGGTCAGCCATGTAGGGGTTCAGGCCGACGTTGTTGAGCAACTCGGCTACCCTCTCCCGGTACTCCCGCTTGTTGTTGACCAGCCCGTGCACGGCCAGGGGTTCTCCAATAATGTTGCCGGCCGTCATTCTGGGGTTCAACGAGCTATATGGGTCCTGGAAGATGATCTGCATCTGGCGGCGCATGGCACGCATCTGGCTGGTCTTGGCCTGGGCGATTTCCACGCCGTTGAACCAGATCTGGCCGTCGGTGGGCCGGTAGAGACGCAGGATGCAGCGACCGGTGGTGGTCTTGCCGCAGCCCGACTCTCCAACCATGCCCAGGGTCTCGCCGCGACGGACCGTGAAGTCCACGCCGTCGACGGCTTTGATGTAGGCAACCGCCCGTTGGAACAGGATGCCCGACGTTACCGGAAAGTGCATCTTGAGGCCGCGGACGTCCAGAATCGTGTCTTGCGCAGACGACGACGTCGCAGCAGTTTGGGGCATCTCAGCAGTGGTCATCGTGGAACTCCCTTTTCGAACCCGTCATCACGAGTCAGTAGCAAATGACGTTGGTCCTCTCAGCGGTTTAGCCGGTACCCATGGCGTAGCTCAACGCCTGCACGCCCAGGATCTCAGAGCGCCAGCACGCCGAAACGTGGGGTTCCTCAGAATTGTTGCTCTCCACCGGCATCAGCGGCGGCGCTTCGGTGGCGCATTGGTCCACCGCGAAACGGCAGCGGGCGCGGAAGGAGCATCCCTGGGGCAAGTTCACCAGGTCCGGCGGTTGCCCTTCGATGGGCACCAACTTGGCGGCGTTGCCAGATTCGTCGGCCAGGCGCTGGTCAAGGCGCGGCACCGAGTCGAGAAGCCCGACGGTGTACGGGTGACGAGGGTTGGTGTAGATCTCGTACGCCGAACCGCGTTCGATGATCTTCCCGGCATACATCACATTCACCCGGTCGGCGTAGCGGGCCACGACGCCCAGGTTGTGGGTAATGATGATCAGGGCGACGCCCAGGTCCTGGGTCAGCGACTTCATCAACTCCAGGATCTGCGCCTGAATGGTCACGTCCAACGCCGTAGTGGGCTCGTCAGCGATGATGAGTTGCGGGTTGCAACTCAGCGCCATGGCGATCATCACGCGCTGGCGCATCCCGCCACTGAACTGGTGAGGGTACTGCCGGATACGGCGTTCCGGATCGGGAATACCGACCCTGGCCAGCAGGTCGACCGCGTCCTTGCGAGCTTCGTCGCGGCTCTTGCCCATGTGCAACTGGATCGTCTCGGTCAACTGTCGATCCAGGGTCA
Source organism: SAR202 cluster bacterium bin87 (assembly GCA_002238825.1). Classification (GTDB taxonomy): domain Bacteria; phylum Chloroflexota; class Dehalococcoidia; order Lucifugimonadales; family UBA3495; genus Bin87. The sequence continues at coordinate 250,368 of MPNC01000003.1, forward strand.
GCACCGGGTTCAGGGAGGTCATCGGCTCCTGGAACACCATGGCCATCTTCGCCCCGCGGATCCGGCGCATGTCGTCCATGTCGATCTGCAGGATGTCCTCGCCGTCGAACAGCACCTCGCCACCCACGGTCTTGCCGGGTGGATCAGGGATGAGGCGCATGAGGGATAGAGCGCTGACGCTCTTCCCGCAACCGCTCTCGCCGACCAACCCCAGCGTTTCGCCGGCCATCACCTCGTAAGATACGTCGTCAACGGCTTTGACCACGCCTTCATAGGTGAAAAAGTATGTTTGCAGGTTTTTGACTTCAAGTAGCGCGTCCACTGAAACGCTCCTTATCCGTTGTTAATTGGCATCATGGCCAATGTCGCGAATGTCTTGATACGGATTCTGGGTATCTTTCTCAATCGACTGTCGGCCTATGTTCCCGTGATTTTGAGTTGAGTCAAATTACCATACGCTGCATACTGCTGCAACTAGAAAGGGTGGTCGGGGTCGTCCCGCGCCTACTCAATCTTGCGGCGCCCACACTCCGATTTGGCGGGTCAGTACACCACCTGCTGAGCGATCAGGTCGTCGATCCGGGACCCGTCAATGCCCAGCAATTGCCGCAGGACATACTCGTTGTGTTGACCCAGCAGGGGCGCCGGCGTGCGGACCGCTCCCGGTGTCCCGCTGAACCTCCAGGGCACGCCGTACACCATCTCTGCGCCGGCGTGCGGATGATCGATTTCCACGTAGGTCTCCCGGGCGTTCAGATGCGGGTCCGCGAACTGATCGGCGATGTTCATCACCGGCATGGCCGCCACTCCCGCTGCCTGCAGCCTTTCGGTGACCTGCTGAGGGCTGAGCTCAATGGTCCACTCCGCGATGACTTCATCCAGTGCTCGCCGGTTGGCCCATCTGGATGATTGGTCGGCGAAACGTGCATCCGTGGCGAGACGGACGCGATCGGTCCGGTCGCTATCTATGGTTCCGGCCAATGCCTGCCATTCCTGATCCGTGCTCACGCCGATGGCGATCCAGGTGTCATCTCCGGCGCAGGGATAGTTGTTGTGCGGCGCGAAGTCGGGGTCGTCGTTGCCGGGCGGAACCGGGATCGTGCCGGTCATCTGGTAGTCGAGCATGGGCACGCCCAACAAGGCGGCTGTCCCTTCCAGGTGGGCGGCTTCCACATATTGCCCTTGTCCCGTGCGGTTGCGGCGCCGCAGGGCCGCCACCACGCCCAGCGCGGCGCACAGGGCCGCCACCGTGTCGCTCCACGCCGCTTGCAACTCACCGACCAGGGGCTCGCCTTCATCCGGAGCGTAGCCCACCAAGCTCATCATGCCCGACATGGCCTGGATGATGGGAGCGTATGCCACCATGTCCCGCAGCGGCCCACTGTCGCCGAACGCCGGCATGGATGCCACGATGATGTCCCGTTTGACCACCCGCAGGCTGGCATAATCCATGCCGAGCCTTTCCAGCACGCCGGGCGAGAAATTCGCCAGCACCACGTCACTGACCGAGGCCAGTTGTTGCAGTAATCCGCGCCCGGCCTCGGTGCGGAGATTCAAGGTGACGCTGAGCTTGTTCCGGTTGAGACCGTGAAACACCGGCTGCAATTCGGGCCAAAGGCCACGGTCTCCCCCGGCCAGGTCTTCGCCGACCATGGGTCGGCCCAGCCGCATACCGTCCATGCGCGCCCGGCTCTCCACCTTGATCACCTCGGCGCCCATGTCCGCCAGCAGATGCCCGGCCATGGGCCCGGCCCAGGCGGAGCCCAGGTCCACGACGCGCACGTTACGCAGAGGAGGTAGAGGCATCGGGCTACCGGCGACCGTCATCTGCCCAGCACATCCGCATTGTGCTGCCCCAGCAGCGGAGCGGGACGGACGATGCGGCCTGGTGAACCGTGCAGCCGCACCGGAGCGCCCGGGAACCGGTAAGCGCCGGCATCAGGATGCTCGGATTCGACGAACCAGTCCCTTTGGTGGAGGTGGGACAGTTCCAGCGCTTCGTCCATGGTCAGCACGGGTGCGCACGGGATGCGATTTTCCAGGCACAACTGCAGGATCTCCGCCTTGTCGTGTTCCATGAACCAGGGGGCGATGAGGTTCTCGGCCTCCTGGGGATACTGGTCGCTCATGGCGCGTCGGTCCCGGTAGCGCGGATTGTCGGTCCAGTCGGGATCGCCCAGCAGGTGCAGGAACCGCTGGTATTGCTCCATCTGCGGCGCGTCGATGCACACGTAGCCGTCGCGGCAGGGCAGAACGCAGTTGGGGAACAGGCCGAGGCGCATCCGGTTCCCCGAGCGTGAGCCGGCGATGCCGCGGTAGATGAACGTGGGCAGATGGTAGCCGGTCAGCAGCGTGCTGATCACGCCCGAATCGGCGATGTCGATATACTGACCGCCTTCGTACTCGCCGCCGGTCAGGCCTGATTCTCGGGCCAGCAAAGCCACGATTGCAGCATAGGCCCCGCCCAAACCGGCGAGGTATCCCGCCTGCCGGACGGGCGTCGTGAGAGGCTCCCGATGCGGGTGGCCGGTGCCGAAACTCATGCCGCTCAAGGCGTTCACCTGGAGGTCGTAGCCGGCGTACTCCCGATAGTCGCCGGTGCGACCGTAGGGAGAAAGGGAAACCGTGATCAGGTGCGGATGCCGTACCCGCAACTCCTCCGCGGTTATTCCCGCCCCCGCCAGCGTGGGGTAGGCCTGGTTCTCGACGAATATATCGGTGTCAGCCAGCAGGCGGTGGAGCCCGTCGATGCCGGCCGGTTCGTTGGCATTCAGGGTCACTCCCCGCTTGCCCAGGTTGGCAAACAGGAACAACCCGCTGCGTTCAACGTGAGGTTGCGCGCCGGGAAATGGCCCCGCCCGGCGAGCTGCGTCGCCTTCCGGCGGCTCCACCTTGATAACGTCCGCGCCAAACTCGCCCAGCACTTTGGCGCAAAATGGCGCCGAAACCATCTCTCCCCACTCCACGACTCGGACCCCTTCCAGCGCGGAGGGTGATTGACGGTTCGTCGGGTTTGAATCAGGTGCAGCCGACATGGGTTTGTCACCGGGTATACGGTATTGGGAGATCGCTGCGGTAAATGATAACCGCGCGGGAGTATATGGTTGCAAAGGCGCACGCGCAACGGCAATCCGAAAGCTCTGCAAATGACGTAAAAGGACGCAATCCGGCAAAGAGTACCGCAAACTCCGTTAACCGTGATTTGGTGTACGAATTTAGCCCTTGAACCGCGTGGAGACAACGACAACCCTTTCTAAAAGCACAGGTTTGGACATTTTGCACCCCGCGCAGTATTGCGGTAACGAATATTTGACATCAGGTATTGCCGATGCTAATGTTTGGCGGCAAACGGGAATCCGCTGACTGATACGGAGGTATCCGCATGACAGTTCGCAGTATTCGAAACGCGTTGCGCATCGCCGCAGTCCCCTCGCTTATCGTATTCCTGTCCGTGATTGTCGCCTGTGGCGGGACGGCGTCGGAGCCGGCCGCCGCACCCGCCGCCACCGGCCGCGCCGCCGCGGCCCGCCCCCCCCCCCCCCCGCCGCGACGGACGCGCCGGCCGCCCCGGCTCAAGCGGCCGCCACCGCGGCCCCTGAACCCACAGCCATGCCGGCCATGGCCGACGAGGACACCTACCTCCACATGGCCGTTACCCCGCTGCCCCAGGACACCTTCTTCCCCTGGCTGGCCACCAGCAGCGGCCACTTGGTGTTCCGGCCCATGTGGGAGAACCTGACCACCATCTCCCCCGAAACCGGTGTCTCCACCATCCTGCCCCAGCTAGCGCGGGAGTGGGACGTCAGCCCCGATGCCAGCGAGTACACCTTCCGCCTTCAGGAAGGCGTCGAGATGCACCATGGCTGGGGTGAGTTCACCGTCAAGGACGTGATCCTCACCGTCGACCAGCAGATGTCCGACCCGCTGGCCGGCTGCAAGTCGCCGCTTAAGAAGTTCATGGGGTACGACTCCATGACCGAGATGATCGACGCTGGCAAAATGGAGGTCATTGACGATTACACCTTCAAGATGACGCTGGCCCAACCGCAGGTGGACGTGGCCGACTGGTGGTTCAACATCCTGGTCATCCCGTGCGCCGCCGTGCGCAGCGCTGCCCAACATGCGGCCGAGGGCGACGCCATGTTCGAGAGCGGCCCGGCCGGCACCGGCGCCTACCAGTTCGTCAATCGCGAGCTCAAGGAGTTCACCGAGTACGAAGCCGTGCCCTACGATCACTGGCGAGTGAACCCGGAGTTCAAGCGCATGCGGATCAGCACGACCCCCGAGGACCTGACCCGGCTAGCCCTGCTGTTGACCGGCGAGGCCAACATGGTGGACGTGCCCAAGGTGCTGCACCAACAGGCCATTGATGAAGGCATGGAGGTATTTGAAAGTCCGTTGCCGACGGTAGGGCTGACCATCATTCCCTTTGGCCAATACTACGTGAGTGAAGCAAACTGGAACCCCGACTCTGAGCCCTGGGCCGCTCCCGGCGAGACCGGGCGATTGGTCCGCGAAGCGATGAATCGCGCCATCAATCGTGAGCAAATCATCAACGAACTGTTCAAGGGCCGCGGCGAGCCCATGTACAACACCATCTTCCACGACACCCTGGAGGGCTGGAACCCCCGTTGGGCTGAGGAGTTCGACGAGAAGTACGGCTACGATCCGGAACGCGCCAAGGAACTCCTGGACGAGGCCGGCTTCCCCGGCGACAACGGCCAGAACCGTTTCTTCGTGGAAGTCTGGCAGAGCAGCCTGCCCGGGTTGCCGGAGACCATCGAGGTGGCCCAGACCGTTGCCCAGTCCTTGGAGGAAATCGGCATCGATGTGAAGCTGGTGGAGGTGGAGTTCGCCCGCGCGCTGGATGCTTTCCGAGACCTGCACGACGCACACTTCGTCCTGCCGGTGCGCCAGACCATCCGGCAGATCAACGCCAACGCCCGCATCTACTACTACACCGGGCCGACCAACCCTGAAACGGGTCTGCCCAACGGTGGTGTAGCCTACATCGAGCACCAGATCTACGACGACAATTACGAGGCGCTGCTGAGAGAGACGGACCCCGCCGAGCGAAATCGTCTGGCGCAGGAAATGGGCGACCATATCTACGACAACTATCGCACCATCCCCATCGTCAACCTCCGATCCACCCTTTTGGTCAACCCGGAGGAGGTGTTGGAGTACAAGTTCGGCAGCCTTACCGGCGTCTTCGGTCACCTGGAGTACGCCAAGGCTGCTCAATAGGCTTGGCGAAACGGCCAGGTCATCCAAGAACCATTTGACTCATTGAGTCGCTGGCGGGGACTCCGCCCCACTCAGCGGCAGGTACGGACGGGAGACGACAATGCAGCGGTTCATAATCTTCCGCGTCGGGCAGGCGATCATCGCCGTGCTCCTGGTGAGCATCATCGTGTTCATGCTCTCCAACATCACCGGCGACCCAACGTCCGTGATGCTGCCCATGGGTGAGGCGACCCCAGAGGACATCGCGGCGCTCAAGGCAAAGTGGGGCCTGGACAGGCCGCTGCACATGCGTTACCTGGTCTTCCTGGGCAACGCCGTCCGGGGCGACTTCGGCGAGTCCTATGCCTTTGGCGGACAGACCGCCATGGGCATGGTCATGGACCGCTTCCCGGCCACGCTGCAATTGGGTGGCCTGGCGATGTTGATCGCTGTGGTTCTCGGGGTGCCGCTGGGAGTGATTACGGCGGCCAAGAAGGACGGGTGGCTGGACTACCAGGGCAAGGCGGTGGCCTTCCTCGGCCAGTCGGTGCCGAGCTTCTGGCTGGGCATCATGCTGCTGTGGCTCTTCGCGGTGCAACTGGGCTGGCTGCCGTCGTCCGGCAAGGGCGGTTTGTCCCACATGATCATGCCGGCGTTCACCTTGGGGTTCTTCCAGGTGGCGGCGCTGCTGCGCCTGATCCGTTCCTCGATGCTGGACGTGCTGGACACCGAGTTCGTGAAACTGGCGCGCATCAAGGGCGTGCCGGAATGGAAGGTCGTTTGGAAACACTGTCTGCGCAACGCCTTCATCGCTCCGTTGACCTATTTCGCCATCATCATCGGCGGCCTCTTCACGGGCACCGTGATCGTGGAGACGGTGTTCTCGTGGCCGGGTGTGGGACAGTTGGCGGTGGGCGCTGTGCGCGGGCGCGACTTCCAGGTGCTGCAGGCAGTGGTCATCATCGGTTCGTCCATCTACATTTTCGCCAACCTGATCGTGGATATCCTCTACGCGTACCTGGATCCCCGGATCCGCTACACGTAGGCGAGCGCATCCGCAAGCAAACCGAATTGGTATTGACAAAGACAATGGCCAACGGTGGAGAATGACACATGGCTATCACCACGGCGCCAGCCCCCGCCAGTCCCGCCACGGAAGAAGCGGCAGCACGTACCGGCGCTCTCTCCAGGATCCGGCATTGGATCGGGGAAATTCGCCGGCTGCCCCTGTTCCCGGTTACGATGCTGCTGGTGTTCCTGCTCATACCGGCAGTCTTCGCTGAGCTGATCGCTCCCCATAACCCGCGGCGCGGCGACTTGGACGACCGGCTGGTTCCGCCGGCCTGGTCCGACGACGTGGTATCCGTTCGCACTGTGGTGGAGCGGGTAAACCGGGACAACCGGCAGAATGAGATCAAACTGAGCGACGCCGAGAGGACGGTCCGCATCGGCGACGCAACCGTTGTGGGCAAAGCCGCAGGCGACGCTCCGGCGCTGGGCGACCAGATCCAGATCGTGGTTAAACCAGGAGGGCAGGCCAAGTACCTGCTCGGCACTGACAAGAACGGGATGGACATATTCAGCCGGATTGTGCACGGGGCGCGGCTGGCGCTGGTGGTGTCGATGATGGCGATCTTCGTGTCGGGTTTGATCGGCACGGTGCTCGGCATCCTGGCGGGCTATTTTGGCGGATGGGTGGACACGCTGGTGATGCGCCTGGTGGACATGTCGCTGTCGATCTCGTTGATCCTGGTGGCATTGGTGCTGGCGGCGACACTGGGTCCACGCATCGAAAACGTGCTCATAGTGGTGTGTCTGTTCCTGTGGTCACGCTACGCCCGCCTGATTCGCGGCGAGACGCTGGCGCTGAAGACCCAGGACTTCATCTCCAGAGCGAAGGTGGCCGGCTCGTCAGAGATACGTATCATGCTGCGCCACATCTTCCCCAACCTGGTCAACACCATCATTGTGCTGGCGACCCTCCAGCTGGGTTTCGTGATCCTGTTGGAGGCCGGTCTCAGCTTCCTGGGCGCCGGCATCCCGCGGCCAAATCCGGCCTGGGGCGTCATGGTGGCTGATGGGCGCGAGCTCATCATCGACTCCTGGTGGGTGTCCTTCTTCCCCGGCCTGGGCATTCTCTTCACCGTGCTGTCGGTGAACCTGCTCGGCGACTGGCTGCGCGACCGGTTGGATCCCAAGCAACGCAATGTGTAACGACGCAAACCAATTTTGCGGCTAGAATGTAGGGGCGAATGATCATTCGCCCCTACCAGTGTTTTAACGGACATGCAAGAACAGGATCACCAGGCGGAGTTTCCCGACTGGGTCGAGCGCAGCCAGCGCACCGCCCGACGCCGCTACCGGATGCGGTTGTTGAAGCCGGCCATCACGGCAGGGGTACTGTTGCTGGTGGCAATACTGGGATGGATATTCTGGTTCAGTCTGCCCAATCCGGCGCGCTGGTTTGCGGGAAGTCCGTCGGCCGCCGCGTCATCCGCGTCCAACGCCGGCCGCTGGTCCATGTTGGGTTACGGGACCAATCTCAACGGCTTCGTTCCCGAGGTGCAGCAACAACCCGCCGGCCGCGTCGCCTGGTCGCAGGATCTGGGGCCGTACACCCGCTCCGCGCCCCTGGTGGCCGACGGCAAGGTGTTCGTTGGAGAGCACTTCCAGGTGTCCGCTTACGACGCCGACACGGGCGAGCGGTTGTGGTCGGTGGACACCCCAGGTCCCATGGACCATGCCGCCACCATCGCCAACAACAACCTGGTGTTCGTGGGCATGACCAACCACCGGATGCTGGCGCTGGACCAGGACACGGGCGAGCCGGTGTGGAATTTCAAGGCGCACCTGCCGATATCGGCGTCAGCCCTGGTGCATAACGGCGTCGCCTACGTGACCTCCTCGGGCAACATCATCTACGGTCTCGACGCGCAAACCGGCGAGCAGCTGTGGAAGCACAAGCTCAAGGGCAACGTGAAGACCACACCCACCCTGCGGAACGACCGGCTGTACGTTGCTGACGACGAGGGCAACCTGTACTTCATCGACGCGGACGACGGGCGGCGGCGGTTCCGTTTCCTGACCGCCGGCTCGGCGGAGGGTCCACCGGTGGTGACTGGTGACAGGGTATATTTCCCGTCCGGTGGGACGCTGTACGCCATCGACACCGGAGTGAAGGGGATGCCCGGGCTCTACTGGATCAAGCGCGCCTGGTTCCAGATGTGGATCTGGCAGATCCCCGGCGTCCCGCCGCCGCCGGCCCAGCGCGGAGAACGGTGGAGGTTCGCGCCGGAGGAGCGGCATACCCAGGGGATCGTGTCATCGCCCGCGATTGCCGATGGCGTGTATTACGTCGGCGACAGTGACGGAGTATTTTACGCCAGAGAAGGGTTGACCGACCACGAGTTGTGGAGATACCAGGCCGACGGCGGGGTTGTCAGTTCCCCCATCATACTGGGAGACCGCATCTACTTTGGCGCGCGGGACGGCCAGGTGTACTGCCTGAACCGGACGGACGGCTCGTTGTTGTGGAAGGTGGACCTGGCCGGGCCCATAGAATTGCCGCCGGCTTACGCCGGCGGCAGGTTGTATGTGCGAACCACCGACGGCCAGCTGCACGCGGTGGAGTGACGCTCTCGGCAACTACCAGTCGAGTATGTCCCGGACAGCGCAACGGAAGTCCGGCAGGACGGCGCCGCCATCCAATTCATCGTCCTCGGTGTAGATGAGCGCTGGCCCTTCTGAAGGATGAGCGGCCACGGTGCGGGCCACCGGGTACACGGCCCACACCAGGCGAACGCCGTGGCTGAGCCACATTGCCACCCGCTCGGCTACGTATTGCGGGCTGTCGTTGGGCGAGACTATCTCGACGACCAGATCCGGAACAACTTCATAGTAGCCTCTAACTTTGACGTCCAGTGGGAGGGTCTCGGCAGAAAAGTACGCGATGTCTGGCTCCCTGACCGTGTCCGGGTCACGCCCCAAGATCACGCCTGCGTCCGAGCCTGCTATGCGTCCCAGCCGATGTGGACGCACGTAGGACGTCATTGCCGTCCCAAACGCCATCGCCACCTCGCCATGTTCTCCACCTGCTGACACGGTTTCGTGAATTATCCCCTTGACCAATTCGCCCTTAATCAGGCGCCGCTGGCACAATTGGAGAAATTCGTCGGCGGTGAGTAGCTTTTCGCCGATGGGCGTGGTTGCCATGATTGCCTCCCGTGCCTTGGAGCGACGAGCGCCGGCCTACAGAAAGGCCAGTGCCGTCTGCACGAAGTCGTCGGGCTTTTCGATCTGGGGTGAGTGACCGCAGTTGGGTATGACGGTGACCTGGGATCCCGAAAGCGCCTGCTGGTACAGGCCCGCGCATTCGACCGGGACGAGGTTGTCGTTCTCGCCCCACACGATGTGCGTAGGGACGCTGACGCGAGAGAGTTTCGCGGGCAGACGAGGGTTGTGCATGTAGGGCCGCCACGTCAGCCGGATGGCCATCTCCCGGTCGGACTCGGCCTGATCGGTCTGTTCCGGTGTCGGGTCGGAGCCGAACATCTCGTCCCACTCCGGAACCTGGCTGGGGTCGTGGTACGCCAAATCGCGAATCTGCCCGGGGTTGATGATGAAGATGTCGGTGATCTCGCCATCGTTGGGCTTGATCCCGGCCGCGCCCACCAGCATCACCTTGCTGAAGGCATGACCGGTCATCGACAGCATTTCGGCCGCCAGCCAGCCGCCCATGGAGAACCCGATGGCGCGAACGTTTTCCAATCCTTCCTGCTCCTGGTACCAGGTGTAGAAGCAGGCCAGGTCCTGCATGGTCTCCACCCAGCCGGGCCGGTCGCTCTTGCCGTAGCCGGGGTGGGATGGCAGGTAGACGGTGAACTTTTCCGCCAGGGCCTGGGCGTAACGACGGGGGCCAGCGTTGCCACCGGCGCCGTGCAGCACCAGCAGCGGGTCGCCGCTGCCGCCCTTGTACACCTGAAGGTTGCCGCCGGCGACGGAGATGGTTTCCTCGGTGAAGTTTGCCATTGGGGTTATGCTCCTTGATTCATTAACGGTCGATTGAGCGGCGGTTACATCCTGGTGAGCCCGGGCTGTACGCCTTCCTTCTGGAAGGGGTCGGTGAGCTCCAGTTCCTCGCCGATCTCGCGCAGGGCCGGCAGCACTTCCTGGCCCATCAGCTCCAGGCACCGCATGGTGTCCTCGTGGCTGATGGAGCCGTCGTTGGTCCACACGGCCAGGATGCCGGGGCGCATGAAACTCAACACCTCACGGAGCTGGCTGATGACGGTATCGGGGCTGCCGATGATCCACCGCTTGGAGTCGAGGATGGAGTCATACTGCGCGCCGTCCAGTCCGCCCACGCGGAACGGGTCGCTGCGGATCTGCTCTCGCAGGCGCAGGAAGCGGGGGTCGTCGCTGCGGCTGCCGTAGCCCACGGGCGAGGCGTAATCGCGGGGCAGCGGAATGCGGCCCACGCCGATGTTTCCGACCATGTAGCCCTTGCCCACGTCGTAGGCCTTCTCGTCCGTGTCCTGCACGTGGATGCGCACCAGGTAGCCGAAGTTCTCCGGGCCGGGCTCGTAGCCGTGCTCGCGGGCGGTCTCGGCGTAGATGGACTTCATGTCCTGGGTGCCCTGCGGGTCGGTTTCCAGGAAGATGTACGGGTAGTTGCGCTCGGCGCACCACACCAGCGTTTCGGGGCTGCCCGTGCCGGGGATCCAGACGGGCGGGTGCGGCTTCTGGATCGGCGTCTGGAAGGGGTTGACCACGCGGAAGTGGTAGTGGTCTCCTTCCCAGCGGAAGGGGCCGGGCGTGGTCCAGGTCTTGATAACCAGGTCGTGGGCTTCCTCGAATCGGGCGCGGTTATGCAATGGGTTGGTGTTGGTGGCCAGGCTCTCAACACCGGTGCCGCGCACGAAGCCGGACACCAGGCGGCCGCCGGAGATCATGTCAATCTCGGCCAATTCTTCGGCCAGCCGGATGGGGTTGTCGAAGATGGGCAGGGGGTTGCCCAGTAACACGATCTTGCTGTTCTTGGTGTTGCGGGCGAGGATGGCCGCTTCCAGGTTCATGGTTGCGCCCAGGCAGGTGGGCGTGTTGTGGTGCTCGTTGAGCATCAGCCCGTCGAAGCCCACTTCCTCCGAGTACTCGTACTCGTCCAGGTACATGTTGTAGAGGTAGTGGCCTTCCTGCGGGTTGAAGTTGGAGTTCGAGAACGTCAGCCGCACCGCCTCGTTGGGCGAGTTGCGCACGTCCTCCTCCGTGTAATTCACGTAGGCCCGTTCGGTAAAACGCATCAGGAACATGGAATGGCCTCCTGGGGTAGGTCAGCCTGGGCGGGGCAGGTAGGTTTGGTGGGGGCCATGATACACCGGAACCGGCGGGACGGCCCGCTAAATTTCCTCAGCGAAGTAATTCTCATCCAGCGATTTTACGTCGTACGTACGCTGATTGAAGACTCCGACGTTGTGCTGGATCATGAGTCCCGCGAGCACTGGCCCATCAATCAGACTAATGATTTTGTTTCCCTTGGAGATATCGGCGGCTGTTTGTCTGGCGTTCCCGCTAAAAGAAGATGCGGTAATGAACACGCCTTTCGAAGCGCCAAATGTATCGAGACTGCCGGCGAACTGTTGAATGTCGGCCGGCGAAATCGGTTTGTCGTTCCACCGTTTGGCCTGAACGTAGACTTTTTCCAAGCCTAGGGAGTCCTGATTGATGATCCCGTCTATGCCGCCGTCGCCGCTTTTACCCGTATGTTCCGGCCGGCCATAGCCCATCGCTGCCAATAGTTCGATAACCAGTTTCTCGAACTGTTTCGGAGACACGAGACATATCGCCTCTTGAAGGTCGCTGGCTAGTTTCTCCTTGATCTGCGCGAAAGCTTGATCCAACTGTTCGTCGGGGGCAGCGTCCTCAAGGTCGGCCCGTTCTACTATAGGTCCGACGACTACTGCTGGCGCAGACTGATCTACTTCTGTCGTTGTGTCGTGATCCTGTGATTTCTGCGCGATCATCGTTGTCAGGGTTTTTCGTTCGATCGTGCCAGAATGGCTGAGCAGATATGCCACTCCTTCTGGAGTACTCACAAACATGCCCTTCGATGGAGAGTGCAGTAGCCCAGCATGCTTGAAAGACCAAGCCACCCAACGCACGCGGTTGTAAAACTTCTCTTCTCCCGACGACAAAACTTCCGCCAGATTTACTTCGGCAACGTCGAAAAGGTCAATTAGGTGGTTCCTGATCTCGCGAACGTGCACAGCGTCATGAGAATTCACAACCATTTCCAAAGCGGGTCTTGTCAGTTCATTGAAAGCAGGCAGTGCCATTTTTCGTCACTCCTGAAACTTTTATGCGTTCACCGTGTCCTTCTTGAAGTGCGGTATCACCTCCGCCGCGAACCGGCCCATCTGCTCCTTGAACTGGTTGGTGGTTGCTCCCATGGGGAAGGCGATCATGATCTGCTCGAGGCCGGGGTACTTGTCCTGCAGCTCCTCGAGGTACGCGATGGTGTCCTCCGGGCTGCCGGCGAACCAGGCGCGGTTGTCGATGACGTCCTGGAAGTCGGTGCCGGCGGCGATGTGGCGGGCCACGCCGCCCGGACCGGTGGCCGAGATCTGCTGGTCGCTGTAGCGCAGCATCCCCAGCGGCGCGGCGAACTTGACGTGCTCCTCAAAAAGCGGCTGCAGCTGACGGCGCGCGCCGGCGGTGGTGTCGTCCACCATGGCCCACAGCCCGACGCATAGCCCCTCGCCGAGGGCCAGGTCCCGGCCCGCCCTCTGGTTTGCCGCCTGGTAGCGCTGCACCCACTCCTCGACGTACTGCTCGCCCGTGCCCAGTATCACGCCCTTGATCCCCCACTTGGCCATGAAGTCCAGCGCCCGGTCCGACGCGCTGACTATGGGCTGCCACACGTCCACCGGACGGGTCTTGGGACGCGGGACCAGGGTCACTTCTTTCAGGTCGTAGCCGCGATAGGGGATGTCCGGCGGGATGGTGTAGTGCTTGCCCTGGTGGGAGAAGGACTCGCTGTTGAAAGCCTTCATCATGATCTCGAACTGCTCTTCAAACAACTCGCGGTTGGCGTCGCCGTCGATCATCGGCGCGCCGAAGGACTCCACCTCGCGGGTGTGGTAGCCCCGGCCGATGCCAAACACCACGCGGCCGCCGGTGAGGATGTCCACCATGGCAAAGTCCTCGGCCAGCCGGATGGGGTGCCACATGGGCAGGATGTTGAACCCGCAGCCGAACTTGATGCTGTTGGTGTGCTGCGCCAGGTACTGGCTCATGATGAGCAGGTTGGGGATGCACTCGTAGCCCTCCCGCTGGAAGTGGTGCTCGGCCATCCAGAGGATGTCGAACCCCAGGTCGTCGAGAAACACGGCGGCCTGGCGTGCGATGTCCATGGCCATGGACAGGCGGTCGTTGTCATACCACCGGTCGTTGGCGGGAACACCGTCGAACCCGATGCCGTCGCCTTCAAGCACATGGCCGGCGTACAGAACCGAAAAGTCTTTGATCATGGGGTCAATCCTCCAAACATCATCGTGTGACCGGGCTACTGTTCGCGGTGACCGAGTTGCGCTTCCAACTGCCGGATGCGCTCTTGCGCTTGTTCCAGCTCCGCCGCCACCGCGTCTCGCTCGGCCGCCGCCTGCTCCAACCCTGCCACCGCCACATCACGCTCCGCCTCTACCAGCGATACGTCGCACAGGTAGCGGCCGGTCTTGCGGTCATAGAAGCGCAGTTTTGATTCGTCGTCGACGTCCCAATCCCAGGCGGGATTCCAGCAGAGGCAGAGGTCCAACGCGCCACTGTAGCCCCAAATCGTGCCATCCTCTTCCGTGTGCAGTTCGATGGGATGGTAGATACCATCCACCAGGATGTCGCCGGCCAAGGGATAGCCGTAGAGGTCTCCTCCGGTGGGGTCCACCCGCCAGTATTCGCTGATACCTACGCTGGCGTAGAGGCCCGTCTTCTCAGCGGTATCGCGCCGATGGGTGGTCTCTGAGGCCACTTCCAAGGCAAAGTCTGGAGGCTTACCCGCTTCCCAAATCACGTATCCGTTGCGTTGACGGATAGCAGCTTTGTCGACCCCGACTGCCACGTACAAATCGGGGTTGAACCTGTAGTTCATGCTGTACTGGTTGTAGAAGACGAACCCGCCGGAGTCCACCAGCACGTCGGGACGGTCAGCGAAATGCCGCGCGACGAAATAGCTGCCCTTGTGGACGGTGGGGGCCCGTTGCATATCGGGGCGTTCCTCCGGCTCCGGATCAGGACAGACGTAATCGTCGGGCAGGATCATGGGATTCAGTCTGCGGTAAGCCGCTTGCAAAGGGGCGGGTTGCGTAGTCATGGTGTAAAACCTGGGCGAACTGGCAACTGCGGACGACCCGTCGCGGCTGACAGTAAAAGAGCCTTTGTGCTACCATCGTTATGCTACCACTGCCGCCGGAGGGTGTCATTGCGCCGTATTCGGGCGGCCCTCCGAGCACAAAATTCGCGCCTTTCAGCGCAGACGGCGGTGCGGAGGCTCTTTTTCCCATGACCAAAGTATTGATTACCGACAACGTGGCCGCCGAAGGCATTGACCTGCTGAAAAAGCATGTCCCGGTGGACGTCAAACGCGGCCTTTCACCCGACGAACTCATCGCCACGATCCCCGGCTACGATGCTCTGGTGGTGCGCAGCGAGACCAGAGTCACGGAGCAGGTGATCTCCGCCGGCTGCGATCTCAAGGTCGTCGCCCGCGCCGGCATCGGCGTGGACAACATCGACCTGGACGCGGCCACCCGGGCCGGCGTCGCCGTGGTCAACGCGCCCATCGGCAACACCGTGGCCGCCGCCGAGCACACCGTCGCCCTGATGCTGGCCCTGGCCCGCAATGTGCCCCAGGCCTACGCCTCCATGAAGGAGGGACAGTGGCAGCGATCCGCGTTCATGGGCATCGAGGTTCGCAACAAGACCCTGGGCATCGTTGGCTTGGGCCGTGTGGGCTCGGAGGTCGCCCGCCGCGCCGCCAGCTTCGGCATGAACCTGATCGCCTACGATCCATTCGTCGCCCCCGACTTCGCGGCCCGCATTGGTGTGACCGTAATGTCCCTTGACGAAGTCCTCGCCCAGGCCGATTTCATCACCCTGCACACGCCCCTCACCGCCGGCACTACGAATCTCATCTCAGCGCCGCAACTGGCGAAGATGAAGCCCGGCGCCCGTCTGATCAACGTCGCCCGCGGCGAACTGGTCGACGATGACGCCCTGCTGGATGCCCTGGAAAGCGAGCACCTGGCCGGCGCGGCCCTGGACGTGTTCACCAACGAACCTCCCGGTGACCTGCCCCTGCTGAAGCATCCCCGGCTCGTTGCCACCCCGCACCTGGGCGCGTCCACCCAGGAGGCCCAGCGCGAGGTCGCCATCGAAGCCGCCGAGCAGGTGCTGGCCGTCCTCGATGGCAAGCCGGCCCGCAACACCGTCAACGCTCCCTTCGTGCCGCCCGAGGTCCACGCGATTCTCGCCCCCTACGTCCCCGTGGCGTCCATGGTGGGCCGTTTGCTCACCAGCATGGCCCGGGGGCAGTTCGTCGGGATCACCATCCGCTACCAGGGAGAGATTGCCGAGCACAACACCGCCATCCTGAAAGCCGCGGCGCTGGTCGGTTTGCTGGGGCAGGTGAGTGGAGAGGCGGTGAACATGATCAACGCTCCGGTGCTGGCGCAGCAACGCGGCTTGCAGGTCACCGAGCAGACCTCCGGCGACAGCCGCGAGTACGCCAGCCTGATCACTGCCACCCTGCATACCACCGGCGACGACATCACAGTGGCGGGCGCTTCCCTGCGCGACGAGCCGCACCTGGTGCGGGTCAACGAGTACTGGATGGACGTTGCGCCGTCTGCCCCCTACATGCTGTTCGTGGACAACCAGGACCAGCCGGGCATCATCGGGGCGGTGGGCACCACGGCCGGTCGCCACAACATCAACATCAGTTTCATGGAGGTGGGCCGCATCGCCCCCCGCGGCCAGGCGATGATGGTAGTGGGCCTCGACGACCCCATTAGCGAAGAGGTGCTGGCCGAAATCAAAGCCCTGCCGCAGGTGGACGACGCGCGGGTGGTGGCGATGTAACGCCTGTCGGCAGAATAGGCTATGACCAGCCGACCGCAAATCAACATCGACGCATTGGCCCGTGCCAATGCGCGGTTGGGCAGGTTCATTGAGCGTTATTTCGATATCGGCGCCGACCACGTTGACCGCGACATCTACCACGCCGCGGTGGTCAAAGGTTTCGAGTTCACCTATGCGCAAGCCGTTGAAATCATAAACCGCTACAGCGGCGACTACCTTCTTTCCCACGGTGACGTGTCCGTGATGTCCTACCGCGATATTATGCGTCTGGCGGCCCGACACGGGCTGATCGTATCCCCGGAGCAGTGGTTTGAGTTCCGTGAACGTCGCAACTATACTGCCCACGAGTATTTCGCTGAGATTTCCGAGCGGGTCGTTGAAATCGCTCCAGACCTGCATCGTGCGGTACAGGAGTTGCTGGCGGTTCTACACGTGAGGATAGAATGACACCGATTGCCAACGTGGACATCGAACCTCAACACTTGAAGACGTTGATCGACTTTCTTGGGCTTTATCTACCCGACCGCGAGGTCTGGGCTTACGGTTCGCGGGTTTCGGGCCGTGCGCGGAATTATTCCGACCTGAACTTGGCCGTGATGGGGGAGGGTTTCCCGGACGATGTAGCCATGTTTCACCTGCGGGAAGACCTTTCAGAGACGCGCGTGCCGTTCATGATTGATCTGAAGGCGTGGGCGGGCATTAATCCAGCGTACCATCGGGATATCCTTGACTGTTACGCCGTTATACACTCGCCATCACAATCTCCACTAACCCAGGCGCCCGCCGCCATCCAATCCAGCTAAGGAGCAATCATCATGGCAGACCGCATCGTAATCATGGGCCCCGGCGCCGTGGGCAGCTACGTCGGCGCTTTCCTTGTTCAGGCCGGGGAGGATGACATCACCTTCATTGACATGTGGCCCGAGCACGTCGAAAAGATGCGCGCCGAGGGCTTGCGGGCCAGCGGCAGCCAGGGCGACTTCACCGTGCCGGTCAACGCCATGCACCTGACGGATGCCCAGAACATCACCGAGCCCTTCGACTACGCCTTCATCACCACCAAGTCGTACGACACCGAGTGGGCCACCCACTTCGTCAAGCGGTACGTCAAGGACGACGGCGCCTTCGTGTCAATCCAGAACTGCTGGAACGACCCCATCATCGCCGACATCGTGGGACCCGAACGTCAACTGGGTTGCATCGCCTCTCACATTGAGGTGGCGCTCTGGGAGCCGGCCCACGTCAACCGCGGCGGCGCGCCCGGTCGTGACCACGGCCACACCGTGTTCCGCGTGGGCGAGTACACCGGAGCGGTCACGGCGCGCTCCGAGGCCCTGGCCGCCAAGCTCGACCACATCGACGCCGCCTACGCCACGGACAACTTGCCCGGCGAACGCTGGGCCAAGCTGTGCCAGAACGGCATGGGCAACGCCATTTCCGCCATGAGCCAACTGGGCAGCCAGGAAATGGCCGGCGACACCAGGATCCGCCGCATCCGCATCAATCTTGCCAAGGAAGGCGCTCAGGTCGGTCTGGCCCAGGGGCTCAAGGTGGTGGAGATCAACGGCACGCCCGCCGAATTCTGGGCCGATGCCGACACGGGTGACGTGTTCGAGGAACTGGACGGCAAGCTGTCCCAGGCCGGTGGCCGCGTCAACTGGCTGGCCTCCATGGCGCAGGACGTGCACAAGGGCAGGAAGTCTGAGGTCGATTTTATGAACGGCCTCATCTGCGAAAAGGGTCGCGAGACCGGCGTCGCCACCCCCTACCACGACGCCATCGTTGAGGCCATGCGCCTGGTCGACAGCAAGGCGATTGCTCCCGGTCCCGAAAACGTCGACCGCGTGATACGCGCCATCGAAGGTTAGACTGCCGCCGGAAACGGTGTAATCCGCCAGTGAGACCGACCTTGTTGCCGCGACCCGCACCCGGAGGATGAGATGTACATCACCGTAGAACCCGCCGGCCTGATGATGCATACGGTCAAGCTGGTATTCGATCCGTCTGACCCGGCCGCCGAAGACCAGCAGGTGCGGGACTACCTCAGCGAGCACGAGCTGGAGCCCCGCTACCACTGGTTCGCCGAAATCGATGGCCTCGAGGGTCGCGAGTGCGAGATCATGCAGTTCGGCGGTTGCTACCTCGGCCGGAACCTGCAGAACATCGGGCTCATCCAGCGCCGCGTGGTGGAGGACGAACTGCTCACCGCCGAGATCGACCGGCACATCGCCGAGGGCCGATTGACTGCTTTCGCGTCCGCCTCCGACGTGGAACGCGCGGATGCCATCGCGACCGTGATCGACGAGTTCCGCGTCGAGGAAAGCTTCGCCCAGGACGAAGGCGGCGAACTGCGTGCCACCCTGGACGCCGAGGCTTTGCAGCAGGCGGCCGTCCGCGCCCTTGCGACCGCCCGGGAGGCCTGATGTCCACCATCAGCCACCCCGACTGGGGATATACCGGAGACACCGGCCCGGAACACTGGGGTTGCCTCGCGGATGCCTACAAACCCTGCTCCGAGGGCGTGGAGCAGTCGCCGGTAAACCTGGCCGGATTCGTCTCGGGTGGAACTGAACCGGTGACATTCGACTACACGACCGTCGCCGTGCAGGCCCGCAACAACGGCCACACCGTTTACCTGGACTTCGACCCGGGCAGCGGGTTGTCGGTGGGAGGACGCCGCTACGAGTTGCTGGGGGTTCATTACCATTCTCCGGGAGAGCACCTGCTGGACGGCGAGAGTTTCGCGGCCGAGCTGCACCTGGTGCACCAGGACGCGGGCGGCAATCTGGCCGTGGTGGGGCTATTGTTCCGGTTGGGCAACCCCAGCCCGCTGGTGGAGGACCTCGTGGGCCTGGCTCCGGCGACCGGCGTGGAAGCCGACATTGGAGGCGGGCCGAACGCGGCGGAGTACGTGCCGTCGGATAGCGGCTACTACGGATACAGCGGTTCGCTAACCACACCACCGTGTTCGGAAGGCGTCCGGTGGATGGTTATGCAGTCCATCGGAACGGTATCGGAGGACCAGGTGGACATACTGCAATCGCTGACCCACGGGCCCAATAACCGGCCCCCGCAGCCCATAGGAGATCGCAGTATCACCGTGGTCGCCGGCTGATCCCGCACCCCGGCCCAATTAGGGGCCAGTGAAATAGTGTGGGGGAGGGGGTTGCATCCCACTCCCCGGTCAGGAATGATGTAATCGGCCCGGGCATCCTGCCCGGGCCGATTGAGTTCTTCGTGGTAGCGGGCGTAGCTTCGATCGCCGCGTCCGGTGCGAAGTTGTCTGACGCAAACGCGAGCGGCAGCATCGTGCCCGGCTAATGATGGAAGTGGTGGAACCGGCGTTGGGCCAGACCAAAGCGCGGAGGATACGATGAACCACGCAACTCGAGAGGTATGAACGGAAACGAAACCGCGACCTTTGCCCCGAGAGATAAAACGACGGGAAGGTTCCGGCGACGGGAAGGTTCTGGCCGCGTACCGTCTTTACAAGCGGTCAAAAAGAGGGTTGGCGGACGCGGGATGATGGAGCGGGCGATGGGAATCGAACCCACGTAGCCAGCTTGGAAGGCTGGGGCTTTACCACTAAGCTACGCCCGCTCGCTACAATCATTATAACCCACTCTTCGGTGCGCGCTCGGGTCGGTTGACCGGCCTGAGAACGCCGGTCGCGGCGCGCGCTGAAACCGCTGGTTGGCGTTTAGAAACGCCGAAAACCGTTGACAATATTAGCGGTTTTGCGTAACCTATTATTCGATTGGCGAAAACCGGAAGGCCCCGGAAGTTGCCGGGGCTTTTTTAGCGCATTGCGCGGTTTCTGCCCGTTGGGCTCAATGGAGCCAACCCCGCGCCCCGGTGGCGCAATTGGCAGCGCAGCCGATTTGTAATCGGCAGGTTAGGGGTTCGAGTCCCCTCTGGGGCTCCAAAATGATATCGTCGCAACTGGATAATCTGTCCGGGAGTTAGTACATGGAGGGGTGGGTGAGTGGTTAAAGCCACCAGACTGTAAATCTGGCGCCCTGACGGGCTTCGCAGGTTCGAATCCTGCCCCCTCCACCACCTGTTTGAAATCAACATTCCAGATGCCCAAGTAGCTCAGAGGTAGAGCACGTTCTTGGTAAGAACGGGGTCGGCGGTTCGATTCCGCCCTTGGGCTCCACCGGTGTCAGCAACCCGCCGGGGTATCCCGCGGGCAAGAACGACAATCCAACCAAGGAGCAAGGAGTAACTCGCCACCATGGCTAAGCAAGTCTTCGACCGTACCAAGCCGCATGTGAACGTGGGCACCATCGGTCACGTCGACCATGGCAAGACCACCCTGACCGCTGCCATCACCAGAGTGCTGGCCGAAGAGGGCGGCGCCAACTTCCGCGACATGGACGAGATCGACAACGCACCTGAAGAAAAGGCCCGTGGCGTTACCATCGCCATCGCTCACGTGGAGTATGAGACCGGAAGCCGGCACTATGCCCACGTGGACTGTCCCGGCCACGCCGACTACATCAAGAACATGATCACCGGCGCCGCGCAGATGGACGGCGCGGTCCTGGTGGTGTCGGCTCCCGACGGCCCCATGCCCCAAACCCGTGAGCACATCCTGCTGGCCCGCCAGGTCGAAGTGCCCTCAATCGTCGTCGCCCTCAACAAGGTCGACATGATGGACGACGAAGAGCTCCTCGAGCTGGTTGAGCTCGAAGTGCGCGAATTGCTTAGCACCTACGACTTCCCCGGCGACGACACGCCCATCGTCCGCGTCAGCGGCCTCAGGGCTCTTGAGGGCGACGCCGATGCCATGAAGAACGTGCGTGAACTGGTCCAGACCATGGACGAGTACATTCCCCAGCCGGCCCGCGTCACTGACCAGCCCTTCCTGATGCCCATCGAGGACGTCTTCGGCATCAAGGGCCGCGGCACCGTGGTCACCGGCCGCGTCGAACGCGGTCAGCTGAACGTTGGCCAGGAAGTCGAAATCATCCGCTCCGGCGACGTCCGCAAGACCGTTGCCACCGGTTTGGAAATGTTCCACAAGCTGCTCGACACCACTGAAGCCGGCGACGCCGTTGGAGTGCTGCTCCGGGGCGTGGACCGCGACGAGGTTGAGCGGGGCCAGGTGCTGGTCGCACCCGGCTCCATGCGCCCGTACCGCCGCGCCGAAGCCGAGGTATACGTGCTGAGCCAGGCCGAAGGCGGGCGCCATACCCCCTTCTTCACCGGCTACAAGCCGCAGTTCTACATCCGCACCAGCGACATCACCGGCGAGATCGCCCTGCCCGATGGTGTGGAAATGGTGATGCCCGGTGACAACATCACCATGACCGTCAACCTGATCACGCCGATCGCGGTGGAGGAAGGACTGCGCTTCGCCATCCGCGAGGGTGGTCGCACCGTCGGCGCCGGCGTGTTCACCAAGCTGTTGGAGTGATTTCATGGCCCGCAAGTCCACTGACGCCCGGCAGGTCATCACGTTGCAGTGCACCGACTGCCGCGAGCGTAACTACTCGACCATCAAGAACCGCCGCAGCCATACGACCCGCATGGAATTGCGGAAGTACTGCAGCCGCTGCCAGGGCCATCAGGTCCACCGGGAAGTGAGGTAGCGGCCTGTGGCCCGCGCATCTACCAGGCGACCGTCGCCGATCTCTCCCCGCGCTGTGGGGAGGGTCGGCCCGATCGGTTTCCTGCGTGAAACCGCTTCCGAGCTGCGGAAGTCGGTTTGGCCGACCAAGGAAGAGACAGCGCGCCTCACGGTCATAGTAATCGTGCTGGCCGTGGCAATGGGCTTCTTCCTCGGTTTGTTGGACCGGGCTTTCGACTTTGCAATGAGTTTCGTTATCGGCTTGCGGCAGCTTCCTTTCTGACCAGTTCAGAACCGGGTCGTCCGTTACTCGAAACTGGATCCCCGGAGTTGCCACTGTAACCGGCGCTGGTGGAGGCGCCGGCCTGACTTCAGGTCGCTCCGCTGGCGCCCAATGAGATTGAAGCAATGACCACAACGCACCCCAACGATCTGCGCTGGTACATCGTCCACACCTATACAGGCCAGGAAGACATGGTCAAGCGCAACCTTGACCTGCGTCGGCAGAGTTTGGGTATGGACGACCGGATCACCCGGGTCGAGGTTCCGGCCGAGGACGAAATCACCCGCAACAAGGGCGAGCGCACCAAGCAGCGCCGCAAGTTGTTCCCGGGCTACATACTGGTCCAGATGATGATGGACGACGAAGCCTGGTTCCTGGTGAGGAACACCACCGGAGTCACGGGTTTCATTTCGGCTGAGGAAGAGGGCGGAGACCGCCCTCGCCCAGTCCCACTGGATGATCGCGAGGTCGACGACATCCTGGACCGCGTGGCGTCCGGCGAACCCCGCGCCGTCATCGGCATGGCTCAGGGCGACACGGTTAGAATCTCCGAGGGTCCCTTCGCCGACATGCTGGGTCGCGTTGAGGAAGTGGACGAACACCGGGGCCAGGTCACCGTATTGATTTCCGTGTTCGGCCGCGAAACCCCAGTCGAGTTGGACTTTACCCAGGTGGAAAAAGCCTGATCCAGCTCGTCGCCAGCTGCGCGCTAACCCGCGCCCAATAAAATCAGGACAACCGGAGGCCATCAGTGGCAAAGAAAGTACTCGCCGTCATCAAGCTTCAGTTGGAAGCCGGCAAGGCAACCCCCGCCCCGCCGGTCGGTCCGGCCCTGGGTCAGCACGGCGTCAACATCATGGCCTTCGTCAAGGAGTACAACGAACGCACCGGGGCCCAGTCGGGCACCATCGTGCCCGTTCACCTGACGGTTTACCAGGACCGCTCCTTCACCTTTGTCACCCGCACCCCTCCGGCTTCCGACCTGCTGCGCCGCGCCGCCGGCATCGAGAGAGGCCAGGGCGACGCCCGCGAACCCATTGGCGTTACCATCCCCAGCGAGGTTCTCCGCGGCATCGCCGAGGAGAAACTGAAGGACCTCAACGCCAATTCCGTGGAGCATGCCATGAACATCATAGCCGGCACAGCTCGAAGCATGGGAATCACCGTCGAAGACGACTGACACCGGCGCCAATCCAGCCTCGGAACCCTTCCCAGGGAGAGAAAACATGCCCAAGCACAGCCGCCGATATAACACCGTTGCCGAGCGCATTCCGGAAGACAGCGTCTATCAGCCTCAGGAAGCCATCGACCTGGTGAAGGAACTGTCCACCGCCAAGTTCGACGAGACCATGGAGGTCCACCTGCGCACCAACGCCGACGTGCGCCACGCTGAGCAACAGGTGCGCGGTGTCACCGTCCTGCCCCACGGTTTGGGCAAGCAGGTGCGCGTCCTGGTGTTCGCCAACGGCGAAGCGGCGGACATCGCCCGCCAGGCCGGCGCCGACTACGTTGGAGACGACGACCTGATCGCTCAGGTCGAAAGCGGTTGGGTTGAGTTCGACGTGGGGCTGGCCATCCCTGAGATCATGTCCAAGATCGGCCGTCTGGGCCGCGTCCTGGGCCGCCGCGGTCTGATGCCCAACCCTCGCACCGGCACCCTGGTGCCCGCCCGTGATTTGCCCCGCGTGATCCAGGAATCCAAGGCTGGCCGCCTGGAGTTTCGGACCGATCGCACCGCTATCATTCACGGGCAGTTTGGCAAGTCCTCCTTCGAGACCGAAGCGCTGATGGACAACCTGACCGTGTTCATGGACTCCGTGATGCGTGAGCGCCCGGAGGCGGTGAAAGGCGCGTTTATCAAGTCCGCCTACATCACTTCGTCCATGGGGCCCGGCATATCGGTTGATGTGGGGACCCTGCAGGGGATGAAGCCAGAGTAAACCTTCAGCCCGCATCCCTCGTTGCCAACCTCATCCGGGGATGCTAGACTAACCCGCACAATCGAATACGCTCACCTCGCCCGAGACAGCGGGTTCCCCATGGGAATAATGGCCATGCCAGCCACCCGCCGAGGCCTTCCGCCGGTTAGAATCGGCTGAACGTGGACTATCAGAGCCCCTGCCATCGTGCCGGGTGCCGTGAAACTCCCGCGCCCTCGTCTCGGAGCGCGGGTTTTTCTTTTGACCATTCATATCCAGGATCAGACCTTTCGAGGAGCCGACCTTGCCAACCCAGGAAAAAATTGATCGTGTAGCCGAGTTGAAGGACAAGCTGGAACGCAGTTCCATCATTATCTCCACCGGCTACTCCGGCATGAACGCCAACCAAATGGTGGACCTCCGCCGCCGGATGCTCGAAGGCGGCGTTGAGTTCGTCGTTGTGAAAAACAACCTGCTCAACCGCGCCGCCGACGCGGCTGAGATCCCCCAGCTCAAAGACGTCATATCGGGCCAGACCGCAATCGCGCTCGGTTACGAGGACGCAGCCACCATCGCCAAGGCGGTCAACCAGGCTGCTCAGGCCAGCGCCGGCGGTCTCGCCGTACACGGCGCCGTGGTGGCGCAGGGCGCCGCCATGCAACCCGAGGAAGTTTCCCGGTTGGCAAATTTGCCTCCCCATCCTGTCCTCGTGGCCCAACTGTTGGGCGCCATGCAATCGCCGCTCTATGGCCTGGCCACCGTGCTCAATGCGACCATCAGCAGCCTGGCCTACGTCCTGCAGGCCAGGATCGATCAACTGCAGCCGGCAGAGGCTGCGGAATAGCGTCAGTCATCTCACGTCAAGTTGCAAACAACCATCAGGAGGCATCTATCATGGCAGTGAATCAGGAAGTTCTTGAAGCGATCAAGGGTATGAGCGTGATGGATCTGGCCGATCTGGTCAAGGCCATCGAGGAAGAGTTCGGCGTCTCCGCAGCCGCCCCCATGGCGGTTGCCGCTCCGGCTGCCGGCGTGGTCACCGACGACGCGCCTTCCGCGTCCGCTGAGGAGCAGACCGAGTTCACCATCACCCTGGCCGACTTCGGCGCCAACAAGATCAATGTCATCAAGGCCGTTCGCGAGGTGACCGACCTCGGTCTCCGCGAGGCCAAGGAGCTGGTGGAGTCGGCCCCGACCCGCGTCCGCGAGGGCGTGAACAAGGAAGACGCCGACAGCATCAAGTCCAAGTTGGAAGAGGCTGGGGCCACGGTGCAAGTCGCCTAACCGCCAACCGAAACCACGCGTTTCGCAAGCACCAGGGGGCGGGTCTTACACCTGCCCCCTGATCGTTTGCCTGGTGTACAATGCGGCCAATTTGACCGGGAGGACCTCCGAGTATGGACCTGCAACTTGATGGCAAGACGGCGATCGTTACCGGGGGCAGTCGTGGTATCGGCAAAGCGGTGGCGCGGGTACTGTCCGCCGATGGTTGCCGCGTCGTGATCACGGGACGTTACGCAGAAACGTTGTCCGCGTCGGCGGAGGATGTGGCGTCGGAAACGGGTGGCACGGTCATTCCCATGGTTGCCGACATGACCAGCAGCGAACAGGTGAACGACATGGTGGCGCGCGCCGCCGAGGCGCTGGGCGGACGCGTCGACATCCTGGTGAACAACGCCGCGGCTCCCGGCGGCCTGGCCCGCGGGTCACTGGCCGAGATCCGCGACGAAGACGTGATGCTGGACCTGGATACCAAGGTGATGGGTTACCTGCGTTGTGCTCGTGCCGTCGCGCCATACATGCAGCAGCAGGGCTGGGGTCGCATCGTCAACGTCGGTGGCCTTTCGGCCCGCCGCGCCGAAGGCAACCTCAGCGCCGGCGTCCGCAACTCCGGCCTGTCCAACCTCACCAAGTATCTCGCCGAGGAACTGGGCGGTGACGGTGTGTGCGTCAACCTGGTGCATCCCGGCACCACGCGCACCGAGCGCAGTGGGCCGATGTACGCCGAACAGGCCGAACGCGAAGGCACCACCGTCGAGGAAATCGAACGCCGCGCCGCTTCCCGCAACTCCACCCGCCGAATCGTCGATGCCGAGGAACTGGCGTGGGTGGTGGCTTTCTTCGCTTCCCCCCGCAGCATCGCCATCAGCGGCGAGACCATAGCAGCCGGCGGCGGCTCGGGCACCAACGTTTACCACTGACCTTTCAACCAGCCACTGGATTCCCGCTTTCGCGGGAATGACGATTCATTTGCAGGAGCCGAATCCCATGATCAAAGTAACCGTTTTCTACGAGAATGAAGAGGGCAAGTCCTTCGATTTCGACTACTACTGCAACACGCACATGCCCCTGGTGCAGGAGCGCCTGACCACCTTCGGGATGCGCTACTACAACGTGGAAAAGGGCATTTCCGACGCCGACCCCAGCGCGCCGCCAATCTACACCGCCATCGGCTACCTTTTCTTCAACGACGTGGACGGTGTCCACGAGGGTTTCAAGACCCACGGCCGCGAGCTGGTCGGCGACGTGCCGAACTTCACCGACATCAGCCCCAAGTTCCTCATCAGTGAGCTGGTCGCGTAGCTGGACGCCGACGATAGCAAAATCTGGGGGCGGCCGGTCGGTCGCCCCCACGTCTATACGATGCCGTGCCGGTCCGGTGGACTTGGGGAGAGCAACACCATGAGCCAAGCTGTCGACAATCTCGCCGAACGAGCCATTCGCGAACATTGGGAATTCGTGCCCACGGCCGGCAGCCGCATCGGCCGCCACGAGTACGATGGCCGGTTGCCCGACTTCTCCTCCGGGCGCGTGGCTCGCCGCATTGAGGAACTGCACCGGTCCCTCGGCCAACTGTCCGCGCTGCCTTCGTCCGACGAACTTGCAGCCCACGACCATTCCCGTATGGAAGGCTTGTCTCGTAGCCTGCTGGAAATGTTCCTCCGACGCGAACTCTTTAACCTGGAGGAGATGCGTACCCTGCACAACAACCCCCAGCGTCAGGTCGGCTACATCGGCGTCGGCAGCTACGTCCAACGCGACTACGCCCCCCTGCCCGACCGGCTGCGCTCGGCAACCGCCGTCCTCCGCCAGGTTCCCGACTTCCTGTCCACCCTGGACGGGCTCACGGAGGCTGAACTTGGCGAGCCGGTGCGGGACATGGCGGTGGAGGCCTATCGTGGCATGGCGTCTTTCTATCGAACCGGATTGGCTGACGCCTCTGCCGAATGCGCCGCCATCGCCCCGGATGTCGCCGTAGAGTTCGACGCGGTGCGCGAGACTGCCGCCGTCGCCCTGACCGAATTCACGGCGAGGCTCCAGGCCCGCCAGACACGACCCGATTTCGCTATTGGACGCGACCTGTACCGCCGGATGCTACGGGTCGGCGAAGGGGTCGACACTCCCCTCATGGATGTCCTTTCCATTGGTCAGGCCAACCTGGAACAGAACCTGCGCCGGCTGGACGAGGCGGCGGCGCTGGTGGCTCCCGGCAAGTCGGTGCGCGAGGCGGTGGCGCAGATCGCGGGCAACCATCCCACGGCGGATGCTCTGATACCCGAGACGCGGAACATGCTGGAAGACATCCGCCAGGCGCTCATTGACCACGACATCATCAGCGTTCCGTCAGAAGAGCGGTGCCAGGTCACCGAGACGCCGTCATACATGCGCTATGCCTTCGCTGCCATGGATTCGCCCGGCGGACTGGAGGAGGTCGCTACCGAGGCCTTCTACTACGTGACGCCCGTGGAGCCGGAATGGACGCCGCGCCAGCAGGAGGAGTGGCTGACCAACTTCAACTACCACACGCTTCAGGTCGTCAGCGTCCACGAGGTCTACCCGGGTCACTACGTCCACAACCTGCACAACCGGTACAGCGGGTTCGGCGAGCGGCGGACCTTGCCCTTGATCAACCGCGTCGCCACCTCCTATGCCTTCACCGAGGGCTGGGCGCATTACACCGAGGAGATGATGCTGGAAACCGAGTACGGACGGGACAATCCCGCGCTTTGGCTCACGCAACTCCTGGAGGCCCTGGTCCGCAACTGCCGCTACCTGTGCTCGCTGGGGATGCACACCCAGGGCATGACCGTGGACGAAGCGACGCGGTTCTTCCAGGCCCACGCCTACATGGAGGAACACCCCGCCCGCCGCGAGGCCCTGCGCGGCACCTTCGACCCCGGCTATCTGAACTACACCCTGGGCAAGCTGATGCTGCTCAAACTGCGGCAGGACTGGCGCCGGCAGGAAGGGGGAGCCTACAGTCTGCGTCGGTTCCACGACGCTACCCTGTCCTGGGGCGCTCCGCCCGTCCCGCTGCTGCGCCAGGCGATGCTCGACGAGCCGGGCGACGCGATACTCTAGGGCTTCGGCGTACCGGGTTGCCATCGCGAGAAGTGAAGCGACGTGGCGGTCTTTCTCCCGTAGCGACGCCCGTTGGCCCGACGAGATTGCCGCGCTTCGCTCGCAATGACAAGGGTGAGGCTGGCAATGATAAACGGGAGGCTGGCGGTGACAAAGGGGAGGAGCGTAAGACGCTGCGCTTTGCGTGATCACGGAACCGGTGCCCGGCTTTACACCACGCGCGCGCCGAGTATCCTGCTGATGTGGTCCAATGCCCAGCGGTGGGCGTCGGCGTTGAAGGACGCCACGCAGTCTGTGGGTACCTCCACGGCGTAGTCCCGGTTGCGCGCGTCGGAGGTGGTGTGCATCACGCAGATGTCGGTGCATACTCCGCAGACGATGATCTTGTCGGGGTTTAGGGTAGCCAGACGCTCTGCCAGATCGGTGTTGAAGAACCCGCTGTACCGGTTCTTGGGGATGACGTTGCCGTCGCCGACCCACTCGGCCAACTCGGGAATCACCTCCGGTTCCTCCGTGCCGATGACGCAGTGAACCGGAAACATCTGGAATTCCAGGTCATCGGGCAGGTGGTGGTCGGAGACGAACAGGATGGCGGAGCCCGCATCAGTCTCCCGCCGCAGCAACTCCCGCACCGGCTCGATGATCCCCCGGGCGTCGTCGCCGCAATACAGGTTGTGCCCCGGCTCCAGAAAGCCGCGCACCATGTCGACTACGAGAACTGCGTTGGGCATAGCGCTCACCCCTTCACTTCAATGACCCGGTGACTGGGATCAGTCGCTGATTGTAGGGATCCACACCGAGGAATACGCCTTCCAAAGTGTAGGATCCCAGTAGAGGCGATGCCCCCTCTTCGCCAAAGATGACCCAGGTGATGGTTTCTCGCCCGTCCACCCGGGCACGAGCCTCGGCCATATCCAACTGCACCTGTTCCCCGCCGGCGTACTCGAAAGTTTCGCGCTTGGTGGGCTGAATCCCCAGCCCTTCCAGGATGGGCCGAGGGACCACCGTTGTGATCGCGCCAGTGTGCGCCATCACTTCGACATCTTCGAAACGCTTTCCATTAAGTTTGGCGATCTGGATGGTCAGATTGAAAATACCCATGTCACTGGTCCATGGAAAGCCGGCGGAAAGCTCCGCCGGCTTTCCATTGTACCGCCGGCCCTAGTGGGCCACCGGGCTCGGCGCGAAGCCGCCGTAGCGCGGGTACTGGGAGCAGATGAACTCCAGGTAGGACGGTTGGCCCGTCTCGTTGGCCGCCAGAGCGCGCTGCAGGGCCGGCGCCACGTCGGACGGCTCGGTGACCCGCTCGGTGTACAGGCCCAGCTCGGCGATGGCGCGGGACATGTTGATGTCCTCCGGGCCCATGACCCGGTGCGTGTAGGGGTCGTGGCCGTCACCCCAGAACCCGGGGCCGTAGCCGGCGAACCCGCCGTTGGCGACGTGGGCGATGGTGATGCCCAGGTTCTGTCGCACCGACACCTCCAGGTTGCCCAGCATGTAGCCCACGCCGGCGTCGCCCGTCAGCGCCACCGCCTGCCGCTGGGGGAAGGCCAGCTTGGCCGCCATGACGCCGGCCAGGCCGAAGCCCAGCGTGGAGATGTTGCCCCAGCCCAGGAACCCGCGGGGGATCAGCGTGTCGTACACCGTGCTCAGTTGGTCGCGGGTGTTGCCCGACTCGTGGGTTACGAAGGAGTTGTACGGGTCCAGCACCTTCATCATGTCGCCGATGACACGGTACGGGTTGATGGGCGTGTCGCTGGAGGCCATGGCCTCGCGGTACTCGGCCAGGCCGGCGTCGCGAGCCTCGCGGACCTCGGCGACCACGTTGCCGGCGGCCCGACCCGCGCCATCGGTGCGGCGGGAGACCTCATCGGCCAGCGCTTGCAGGCTGAACTTGGCGTCGCCCAGCACCGCGTGATGCGTGGGGAAGATGCGGTTCAGGTGGAAGTCGTCCAGGTTGCACTGGATGATGGTCTTCCCGGCGGCGTTGGGGATGCCGTGGGTGAACCGGCCCGGCGACAGGCTGCTGCCCACGGTGAGGATCACGTCGCTCTTGTTCAGGTAGGCGATGGGATGCTCGCCGCGCACGCCCACGAACAGCGGGTGGTTCTCCGGAAACGCGCCCTTGGCCTTCAGCGTGGTGATCACCGGCGCGTTCAGCAGCTCGGCCAGGCCCACCAGTTCCTCCGACGCGCCGGCATAGATGACGCCCTCGCCGGCGTAGATCAGCGGATTGGAGGCGCCCATCAGCAGGTCGATTGCCTGGGTCACGTCCGACGGGTCCGGCGCCGACTTGTACGCCCGCACCGGGAAGTAGGGGTCGGCGGTCTCGTCGTAGACCCCGGCGGAGTTGGGCACGGCCAGCACCACGGGACCGGGCCGGCCGCTGCGCAGCATGGAGAAGGCGCGGCGCAGGAACTCGGGCGTGCGCTCGGGCCGGTCGATGTAGCCGAACCACTTGGTGACGGTCTTGAGGCTGGTGGTCACGTCGAACTGGGTGTTTTCGGAGCTGCCGGCCGGCACGCCGTCGGTGATGCACAGCATCGGCGAGTTGTCCTCGAAGGCCTGAGCCAGCCCGGGGTAGGAGTACTGCAGGCCCGCGCCGTTGACGCCGCCCTGCACGGTGCAGACGCCGATGCGGTCGCCGCCGGTGACGCGCGAGTAGGCGTCGGCCAGGGCCACGGCGTAGCGGTCGTCCCGCATCATGATCATGGGCACGCCCTCGCGCCCCAGGGCGTTGTTCACGCGGCAAACGGGGAAGGTGGAAACCCACTCAACACCCTCCTGCTTGAGGATGCGGGCAATGGAAGTTGCGACATCGATGGACATAAGAAAAACCTCGTTGAGGGATTTGGTGTTAGATGGCAATGATTGTATCATCCGCGATTTAGCGCGCGATTGCTACACTCGGTAGCGGTTGGTATCATCCGCCCGGACACCGCACCGGAGGTTCCATATGCCCACGCTGGAGTTCAAGGGCAAGCAGCACATCTACGCCCACCACCTGACCGTGCCCTACCGCTCGCTGGTTGCGGATCCGGAGCGGTCGCTCAACCCGGCCGACGCGGATGACAATCTGATCATCCACGGTGACAACCTGCGTGCGTTGAAAGCACTGCTGCCCCGCTACGCCGGCAAGGTCAAGTGCATTTACATTGATCCACCGTACAACACTGGCAACGAAGGTTGGGTCTACAACGATAGCGTCAACAGCCCACTGATGGGAGAATGGATCAAGAAGAACAGCCCAGTTGACGGGGAAGATCTTGAGCGGCACGATAAATGGCTATGCATGATGTGGCCCAGGCTGCACCTCCTCAAAGAATTGTTGGCTGATGATGGTGCGATTTTCGTGTCCATCGATGACCATGAACAACACCACTTGCGGATGCTGATGGACGAAATCTTCGGCGAAAGCAATTTCATCTCAACCATCGTTTGGCACAAAATGGATAGTCCAAAAAACACTGCCATTCATATCAGTGGCGACCATGAAAACATACACATTTATGCCAAAAACTCGCGAACTTGGCGACCGAATCATCTTCCAAGAAGCGAAAAATGTTGGCCCGATACAAAAACCCAGACGACGACGCTCGCGGACCTTGGCTGCTGAGCGACCTTGCGGCCAGAAACCAATACTCGAAAGGTCGATACCCGATCACTACGCCCTCTGGCCACGTAATCGACGGACCGCCCGCTGGAAGTTACTGGCGCATAAGCAAAGAGCGCTTTGATGAATTGAACGCCGATGGGCGCATTTGGTGGGGCACCGAAGGACGCAACAGGCCGGGTATCAAACGCTTTTTGTCAGAGGTTAAGCAAGGAGTAGTGCCCCAATCACTGTGGCAGTGGAAAGACGTGGGGAGTACGCGGCATTCGAAGCAGGAAATTAGCACCATAATGGAGGCCACTGCAGCGTCTGACTTATTTGAAACCCCCAAACCTTCTGGTCTCATCTATCGGGTGCTGCAAATCGGGTCTGACCCAGAAGCCATAGTTTTGGACTCTTTCGCTGGAAGCGGTACCACAGCTCAGGCTGTGCTGGCACTGAACAAAGAAGACGGCGGTAACCGTAAATTTATCCTCGTGGAGTGTGAAGATTACGCCGACACCATCACCGCCGAGCGCGTGCGTCGGGTCATCAGCGGGGTTCCCGGTGCCAAGGATAAATCCCTTAAGGAAGGATTGGGCGGTTCCTTCACCTATTGCACGCTGGGACAGCCCATTGATGTGGAAGGCATGCTCACCGGGGGAGCGTTGCCGCAGTATTCAGAATTGGCCGCCTACCTGCTGCATACTTCAGCCGGCATTTCAGCTGGCGCCGCCGCGTTGGAGCGTCAGAATGACGACGGCCTGTTCTACAGCAGCGACACCACCGACTACTATCTGCTCTACCGCCCCGACATTGAGTGGTTGCGTAGCAACGATGCCATCCTGAACGAGCAACAGGCTCGGCGCATCAAGAGCATAGGGAATAAAGCGGTTGTATTCGCCGCCGACAAGTACATGGGGCAGCGGTTCCTCACCAGCATGGACATCACCTTCTGCCAGATACCCTACGAACTACATCAGCCGGTTCGAGTATAAAGGGTCGGTTCATGGAACTGAAAGAGTATCAGACTCGCGCCCTCGCCGCCTTCGATCGCTGGCGCAACGCTCTGACGGCGGCGCAGCTGGAGTCTGAAGAAGACGTTGCCTATTACACCGGACGCGACCGCCCGGTCCCAGATGAAGTCCACAACTACCCCAAGACCGCCTGGCTGAAACTGGCTCAAGCCGGCGAGGTGGCGGTGAGCGCCGGTCCATATGTGGACCGCACCTCCACCGCCGGTTTTCCCATTCCGCACATCTGCTTCAAGGTGCCCACGGGCGGCGGCAAGACGCTGCTGGCCGCCGGCGCGCTGGAACGGATGAACCGACCCTCGGGGCTGGTGCTATGGATGGTGCCCAGCAATGCCATATACCGGCAGACCAAAGCGGCCCTGTGGAGTCGTGAGCATCCTTACCGGCAAATGCTAGAGCGGGCCAGCGGTCAGCGCGTCAAGATGCTGGAGAAGGATGATCTCTTCACCGCCTCCGACGTTGAACATTACCTCTGCGTGATGCTCATATCGTTGCAGTCCGCCAACCGGAAGAATAATAAAGAGTTCCTTAAGATGTTCCAGGACTCCGGGAGGTATCAATCGTTTTTCCCTGACAACGATGACGCTCTGGGCGACGCGCGGCTGCGAAGCAAGTATCCTGACTTGGAACCGCCTAGTGACGAACGCCCCGTGGCGCAGAGCCTTTTCAACGTATTCAAAATGGTTCGCCCGGTGGTCATTTTGGACGAAGCGCACAAAGCGTACGGCCGGCAGGGAAACGAAAGCGACGACTTCGTGCAATCGGTCAATCGCCTGAACCCCAGCTTTGTCATCGAATTGTCAGCGACGCCGAGCCGTCGCAAGAGCAATCTACTGGTGGATATAGCGGGGACCGATCTGAGGGCGGAAGAGATGATCAAGCTGCCGGTGCGGGTGGCATCGTTCACCGATGCCGAATGGCAGTACACTTTGAGCGAGGCCCACGCCCAGCTTGAACTGATCGAGAACGAGGCGCTTTCCCTGCAACACAACGAGGGGAAATACATCCGCCCGATTGCGGTGGTGCGCGTTGAGAACACCGGCAAGAAGCAACTTGATTTGGATACCGTTCATGCTGAGGACGTGCGGACGTATCTCACGCAGAACCTGGGCGTGCCGTCCGCAGCCGTACGGGTTAAGTCTTCGGAAAACGACGAGTTGGGCAACGAGAATCTTCTTGATGAAATGTCGCCCGTCCGCTGGATAATTACCCGCGACGCGCTGCGGGAGGGTTGGGACTGTTCTTTTGCCTACCTGCTGGTGATGCTAGACAATACCCGCGCCCGAACTGCCATTACACAGTTGGTGGGACGAGTGATGCGCCAGCCCGGGGCACATCGTACCGGGCGGGAATTGCTGGATCAGTGCTATGTCTATTGCCAAGACGTGAACGTGAACGTTGCCGTGCAACACGTTAAGGACGGGTTGGAACAGGAGGGCATGACCGGGTTGGATGACGAGGTTAGGAGCGGGGGGCAGACGCAGCTCCGTCCAGTTACTGTACAGCGCCGGGAACGGTTCCGGGAAGCCGAATTCTTCTTGCCCAAAGTGCTGCATCAGGACGACAGCGAAGGTTGGGTTGAGCTAGACTACCAGCGGCATATTGCCCCGGCGATAGATTGGGGCAGCATCGGTGCGCCCGATTTGCAGCTCGCCCAGGCGCAGGCTCCTCAAAGCGCAACGGCCAGCGTTGATCTAGCGGAGGCCGACGCTCCCGCAGTGTATGACACCCCCCGAGAGTTGTTCATTGACACCGACGTGAAAATCAACTGGTATGCCCGGCGCATCTCCCACGTGATGCCCAATCCTTTCCGGGCGGCGAAGGCAGCGTCGAAACTGGTGCGGAAGATGCGAGATGCCGACTTTGACGACGACGCCATATATGGGCAACGATCAGCTCTGGCCGCGCAGTTACGCGAGCACGTGGTGAAAGAGTCAGACCGACTGGCCGAGCAGGTCTTTCGGGCCAAACTGGCCAACGGAGAAATCCGCTTTGACCTAGAAACGAGCGACCGCAATCATCGTATGCGACAGTCATACGAAATACTGGTCTCGGACAGCGATGTTCTGCTCCAGCGCTATGGTCAGTCTGTTCAGCTGAGCCTTTTTGAGCCGGTTTTTGACCGCGATTTCAACGACCTGGAGCGCAGGTTTGCCTTCTATCTGGACGAGCAAAAAGCACTGCAGTGGTGGCACCGGGTAGCCGTCCATCAGCACGGCGAGCATTACCTGCGCGGCTGGCGACGCGAACGGATCTGGCCCGATTTCGTAGCTATGGGTGGGGAAACAAACGGCAAACCGAGCATCCTGGTATTCGAGACGAAGGGTCAACACTTAGATGGCAACGACGACACCGAGTACAAAAAGCGCGTGTTCGCCGCACTGGAAGAAACCTTCAACGCCGGCAAGATGACAATCCACGACGGCCCGGCGAAAGGCGTGTTCCGCCTGGTGTTCGATAAAGAAGGTTTCCCGGACGCAGAGGATCCCATGAGCCAATTGATGGGCGCGTACAAGGCGTGACGCTAGACCTCCAACACCACCAACCTTGCCCCCGCACCCGCCCCCTGCTAAACTGCGGCCATCATTGACACACCCGTACTGCGACCCCGCTAAGGAGAGGCCGTTATGCTGATTGGCCATTTTACCGAGCAGCCCTGGCAGGATGAGAGCTCCGGCCTGATGGGCACCCAGAGCACCGACCTGGGCATTTCCAACAGCCACTACAGGCCCGACGTCGGCGCCCAGCTGTACAACCGCTACCTCGACGAGAAGGTCTACGCCGAGGAGATGGGCTTCGACGCCGTGATGCTCAACGAGCACCACTCCACGCCCTTCTGCATGCAGGGCGTCACCAACGTGGGCGCGTCCATCCTGGCGCGCATCACCAACAAGGTGAAGATCATCATCCTGGGCAACGTGCTGCCCATCTGGGACGACCCCCTGTGGCTGGCCGAGCAGTTGTCCATGATCGACATGATCTCCCACGGCCGCCTGGTGTCCGGCTTCGTGCGCGGCGGCGGCCGCGAGAGCTGGTCCCACAACTCGCCGCCCAACTTCAACCGCGAGCGGTTCGAGGAAGCCCACGACCTGATCATCAAGGCGTGGACCGAGCCCGGCCCCTGGCGCTGGGAGGGCAAGCACTTCCACTACCGCTACGTCAACCCGTGGGCCAAGCCTTTGCAGGAACCCCACCCGCAGATCTGGATCCCGTCCACGGTGTCCGTTGAGACTGTGAAGTGGTGCGCCGAGCACCGCTACCCGCTGGTCCTCCTGGCCACCCGCCTGGAGCCCACTCGCGAGGCCTTCCAGCTCTACCACGACACCGCCGCCGAAAACGGCTACGAGTCGGGCACGCAGAACGTGGCCTACCTGTGGAAGGTCCACGTCGACGAGACCGAGGAGCTGGCCGAGGAAGTCGGACGCAAGTACCTCTCCGGCGTCAGCAACCCGTTCCTGGCCGGCAACGAGGGCGGCATCAACCCCGCTATCATGAACCTGCCGGGTCACACCTCGCGCACGTCGCGTCGCCTGTCCGCCGCCGCCTTCGGGCCCGCCGGCCGCTTCGGCACCAACCGCCGGCCCTTCGAGGACCAGGTCGCCGACAGCACCATCATCACCGGCACGCCCAAGACGGTCATTCCCAAGATCCGCGAGGTTCTGGAGTACCTGCGCCCGGGCAGCGTCTTCTTCTGGGACGGCGACGGCGCCATGACCCACGAGGACCAGATGCGCAGCCTGCGGCTCATGGGCGAGGAAGTCATCCCCGCCGTCCGCGAGATGGGCAAGGAGCTGGAGCTCTACTCCCCCTTTGAGGTTGACCCGCGCACCAACCAGCCCGTCGTCGACTCCGCCACCGCAAGCGCGACGGCAACCACCACCGCCGACTAACTAACCGGCAACGGCATCGGGCCAAGCAAAGAGGGGCGGGGTGTGCAACCCGCCCCTCAGCTTTTGCGGTCCGGCGCGGCGGATTATTCCTGCCTCTGGATCCGCGCCGGATGGTCGAACACCTGCGCCAGGGGCAGGCTGAACTCCGGGAAGAGCGGGGTGGTCAAGGTGTCGGCGGCGGTCAAGACGGCACGCTCCTGATACGAGCCGGCATCGTCCGGTTCCAGGATCGTCAGTGTGTTCGCGTCGCCGTCCAGGACCCAGTATTCGGGAACACCGGCAGCGGCATACAGTTGGCGCTTTCGTACCAGGTCCGTGTGGCGGTTGGACGACAACACTTCCACCACGATGTCTGGCGGGCCGCCGTCAATCACGGTTGGGCCGATGATACCGACGCGCTCCGCCCGCACGACGACAATATCCGGACCCAAAGCGCTGTTGTCCGATACGACGACGCCGGCCACCTGGTACACGATGCCCTGCCCGGTTTCCATGATCTGCTGGAACATATAGCCGCTCAAAACCATGGCCAGAAATTGGTGGTCCGGGATCGGGAAAGCGGCCATATACACAACCCCGTCGATCAGCTCGCAGCGTGTCTCCTGTACGGGCAAGTCCAGAAACTCCGCCAGATTCATGCGGGCGCCCGTCCTGATGTCAGGTGTGGTTGTCATGGCAGCTGCCCCAATGGGTGAACTGATTAGTCCTGGGAACGTATCCGCGCGGGATGGTCGAACACCTGCGCCAGGGGCAGGCTGAAATCCGGGAAGAGCGGGGTGGTCAGGGTGTCGGCGGCGGTGAGGACGGCACGCTCCTGATACGAGGCGTCGTCGGTTAGTTCCAGGATCGTCAGTGTGTCCGCGTCGCCGTCCATGATCCAGTATTCGGGAACACCAGCGGCTTCGTATAGTCGCCGTTTATCCACCAAGTCTCGGTTCCGATCCGATGACAGGGCTTCCACCACGATGTCTGGAGCGCCAGTGAGGACGGTGGGTCCGATGATGTCGTTGCGCTCGGATCGGACGACTATGATGTCCGGTCCTAGGGCACTGTTGGCCGATACCACCACGCCGGCGGTCCCCATCACAATCCCCGCTCCGGTCAACATAATGCTATGCGACAAATGGGTTGCCAGCAGCATGACCAGAATTTCGTGGTCCGGAACCGGAAAGGCGGCCATGTACACAACCCCGTCGATGAGCTCGCAGCGTGTCTCCTGTGCGGGCAAGTCCAGAAACTCCACCAGATTCATGCGGGCTCCCGTTCTGATGTCAGGTGTAGTCGTCATGGTAACTGCCCCAATGGGTGAACTGTCGCCATTTTACCATTCCGCGCCGTCGGGTCACGCCACGGCCACCCTCTGCCCCTCGTCGCTGGATTGGCGGATGGCGTCGATGAACTTGTGCAGGCCCACCGCGTGGTCGAAGTCGGGCAGCGCCTCCCCGTTGGCAGTGCCTCGGATCGACGCGGCGAACAGGCTGTACAGCTGGCCCACGTTGTATGCCGTGCTGCCCGGAATCTCGGGAGCCAGGTGCAGTTCCTCGGCCGGCGTCAGGTCCTGCAACTCGTTGCTGCCGCCGCGCGCGCCGCGGATGCTGACCTGCTGCATCTGTGGCGAGTCCACGGAGACCGCCACCAGCGTGCCCTCCTCGCCGTAAATCTCCATGCGGTAGCCGCTGCCGGCCCAGGGCGTGCTGCCGATCTGCACCGACGCCACGCCGCCGCCCTGCAGGTTGCCGCTCACCAGGATGTTGTCCGGCGATGTCACCTCGAGGTCCTGGCCGGTGTCGGATTCGTGCCAGGTGGCGGCCTGGGTGCTGACCACGGTGGCCACGTCGCCGAACTCGCCGACGACGCTGCACAGCGCGTCGATGGTGTGCCCGCACGCGATGGTCAGGGTGTGCGCGCCCAACTCGTTGTCGCGCTGCCAGGTGCGTCCGGAATCCCGAGAGAGCACCCCCTCACGCATTAGCCGCACGTGACAGGTCATGACCCGCCCCACGTAGCCGTCGGCCACCAGGTTTTTCAGGTGCGCGATGGCCGGATTGGCGCGGGCCTGCAGGCCCACCGCCGTCTTGACGCCCCGCTCGCGGGCCAGGTCGGCCATCTCGATGGCCTCGGCAGTGGTGCGCCCCAGCGGCCACTCGGTGAAGGTATGTTTGCCGGCCCGCAGCGCGGCGGTGGTCGGCTCGTAGTGGCTGGGCACGCGCAGGGAGATGGTGGCGGCCTCGATGTCGGCGTCGGCCAGCATGCGGTTGTAGTCGTCCCACGCGCTGCCGGCGTTGAAAGCGGCCTTGGCCTCGTCCGCCGATTCCTGGCGCGTGGTGCATACTGCGGCGAGGTCGAAGTCGGGGTGCGCGGCCAACGCCGGGAGGTGCGCGCGCGGCGACCAGCCTTGGTGGATGTTGGCGCCGATCAGTCCGATGCGGATGGGCTGCTGCGTAGTCATGGCGGTGCCTCCTGTGCTGAGCGGGTAGGGCTGCATCTGAGGGGGTGATTGCGGGCATCCTAACACAGGGATGCGAGGACCGATGGGCGGGATGGTACAATCGCGATGCCCGACGACCGCCCACCCATGTGAGCATCATCATGTCCCTTCCCCAGGAATCCCGCCTCCGTTTTGTTGATGGCTTGCCCATCTGCCGGATCCTCAACGGTATGTGGCAGGTTTCGGGAGCTCATGGTCGTATAGATCCCGCATCGGCCCTGGATGCGATGCTGGCCTACCACGATGCCGGCTTCACCACCTGGGACCTGGCCGATCATTACGGCCCTGCCGAGGACTTCATCGGCGAATTCCGGCGGCGGCTGTCGGCAGAACGGGGCGTGGACGCCCTGTCCGAGATCCAGGCGTTCACCAAGTGGGTGCCACGGACGGGGCCAATGACCCGGCAGATCGTAGAGAACAACGTCGACATCTCGTTGCGTCGCATGGGCGTGGAGCGGCTGGATCTGCTGCAATTTCACTGGTGGGAGTACCAGGACAAACGTTACCTGGACGCCCTGGAACAGCTGGCGGCACTGCGCGACGAGGGCAAGATCCACCGTGTCGCCCTGACCAACTTCGACACCGAACGGCTGCGGGAGATCGCCGACCATGGCGTCCGTGTGGTGTCCAACCAGGTGCAGTACTCGTTGATCGACCGCCGGCCGGAAGTGCATATGTCACAGGTGTGCGAGGAGCAACGGGTGTGGCTGCTGCCCTACGGCGTTCTCTGCGGCGGGCTGCTCTCCGATCGTTTTCTGGGCCAGCCCGAGCCCGGTCCGGCCCAGTTGAACACTGCCAGCCTGGGCAAGTACAAGCAGATGATCAACGCCTGGGGCGGTTGGGAGCTTTTTCAGAAGCTCCTTTCGGTATTGCGAGGCATCGCGGACAAGCACGAGGTCAGCATCGCGAACGTTGCCGAGCGTTACATCCTGGAGAAGCCGGCCGTGGCGGGGGTGATCATCGGAGCCCGGCTGGGTGTGGCGGAGCACATCGCCGAGAACGCTCGCCTTTTCGCTTTTCAGTTGGATGACGACGACAATCAGGCCATCGAAACCGTGCTTGCTGATGCCCGTGACCTGTACCGTATCATCGGCGACTGCGGTGACGAATACCGCCGCTAGTCAAAATCCTGTTCATCCTGTCCATCGATGTAAGACTCAAAGAGGTTCCAATGCAAATCGGCGCAATCTTCCCGCAAACCGAAATCGGCCCCGACCCGGCCGCCATCCGCGACTACGTGGAAGCCGTGGAGGGCATGGAGTTCGACTACCTGTTCATCGCCGACCATGTGCTGGGCGCCGACCCGGACCACCATGAACATGTCCGTGGCAGCTACTACACCCACCACAGCGTGATCCACGAATCGCTGACCACGCTGGCGTTCATCGCGGCGCTGACGACCAAAATACGCCTGATCACCGGCATCCTGATCCTGCCGCAGCGCCAGACCGCCCTGGTGGCCAAGCAGGCCGCCGAGATCGACGTGCTCAGTGGCGGTCGGCTGACCCTGGGCATCGGCGTGGGCTGGAACCACGTGGAGTTCGAGGCGCTGGGCGAGGACTTCACCACCCGTGGTATCCGCTCCGAGGAGCAGATCGACCTGATGCGCGCCCTGTGGACCCAGGAAGTGGTCGACTTCGACGGCCGCTGGCACTCGGTGCGGTCCGCAGGAATCAAGCCCCTTCCGGTACAGCGACCCATACCGGTGTGGTTCGGAGCCGGCGGTTCAGCCGGACCCGTGCCCCGGGACGTGGTCCTGCGCCGCATCGCGCGCATGGGAGACGGGTGGTTCCCCAGCTTCGGCCCCGACGACACGGCGCGGGGAGTGCTGGACAAGATGCAGACCTACATCGCCGAGGCCGGGCGGCAGCCTGATAACGTTGGACTGGCCGGCCGCATCCGCATGCCCGGCAAATCGCCTGACGAATGGTTGGCCGAGGTGGAGGGCTGGCAGTCCCTGGGCGGCACCCATGTGATGGCGGAGGCGCGCCGTGGCCCCCTGAGCTCAGTCGATCAGCACATCGACGCCATGCGCCAGTTCCGCGAGGTCGTGCCTGTGGGCTGGGGAAGAGGCTAGCCCAGCAACCACACTGCCCAATAGCAATTGTGTCCGATGGCGTCAACCATTGGGCGCGCGCCCGGGACACCCTCACGGTTGGCATCTGGCCGGTTACGCGGTCTTCCTTCACTGCCCAGCCGGGGGATCCTGCAGGAGGATCTCCGCAGGGATTCCCCAGTACTTGTGGAGCGCACGGGCCATGGGCATGGTGATATCCATTTGGCCTGACAAAACAGCCGTCGCCGCCTTCCTGCTGCCCACCAGGGGAGCCAGGTCTTCAGGGGTGAGGCCCAGGCGTCTCATGTGGAACTCTATGGCCGCCGGAACGCTCGGCAAGCCAACGTCCTCGCGTGCCTCCTCGTACGCCTGAAGCAGGTCAATCAGGTGGTCGCGCTCGTCGCGCTCGGGCGTACCGACGTCAGCTCGAAGAATCTCGCCCAAACGCGCCAGAGCGTGGTTGTAATCGTCTTCACTGTCGATACTGGAAATAAGAGCCACGATTACACCTGTTCGGCAACGGTCCGATCAAATTCCGCTTGTGTACCGAGGCTGCGGGCACCCGTGGTCGCGTCGCCAGGATTGTTGCAGGACGCAATGGAACGGCGTGGGCGCGGTTACGTGGTTGGTTCTGTAGCCGCGTCGTGCTGCTCGTCGGCGTGGTAGGAGGAGCGCACCAGCGGGCCGGACGCGACGTGCTTGAACCCCATGGCCTCGCCGGCCACGCGCAACTCTTCAAACTCGGCCGGAGTGTAGAAACGGTCGATCTTGGTGTGCTTGATGGACGGGCGCAGGTATTGGCCGATGGTGAGCAGGTCGCAGTTCACGGCCCGCAGGTCGGCCATGGTCTGCTTCACCTCGTCGACGGTCTCGCCCATGCCCACGATGATGCCCGACTTGGTGGGCATTTCAGGATCTAGCTCTTTGACCCGCCGGATCAGATCCAGCGATTGCCGGTAGTCGCCCTTGGGACGCACGCGGCGGAACACGCGCTCCACTGACTCGATGTTGTGGTTGAGCACCTGGGGCTGTGCGGAGACCACCTTGGCCAGCGCGTCATCGTTCCCGTCGAAGTCGGGTATCAGCACCTCCACGCGGCAGTCGGGCACGGCGGCGCGGACCTGCTTGATGCAGGCGGAGAAGATTCCGGCCCCGCCGTCGGGCAGGTCGTCGCGGTTGACCGAGGTGATGACGCAGTACTTCAGGCCCATGCGCTTGACCGTGGACGCCAGCCGGAAGGGTTCGCCCAGGTCCAGAGTGCCGGGCCGGCCGGTGGTGACGGCGCAGTACGCGCAGGCACGGGTGCAGATGTCGCCCAGGATCATGAAGGTTGCGGCGGACCGCTCCCAGCACTCGCCGATGTTCGGGCAGTGAGCTTCCTCGCACACGGTATGCAACTGGCTGTCCCGCATGAGCTGTTTCAGCTCGATGTAGCGCGGCCCGCCGGGCATGGGAACCTTGATCCAGTCGGGCAGGCGGGGACGCAGTGGGGTTTCGGTCTGTGTTGTCATTCTGTTCTCCGGCCTAGAGGAACTGAACCAGGCGCGGGTTCACCCGGCACTTCTCGGCGGCGATGATGGCGTCGATTTCGTGGACGGCGTCGTCCAACTGTCCGTTTCGGTTGACCACGCGGTAGTCGAACTCGTGCATGCGGCCCAACTCGATGGATGCCTCATGCAGGCGGCGCTGCATTTCAGTCTCGTCCTCGGTGCCGCGGCCGGCCAGGCGGCTGCGAAGTTCGTGCATGCTGGCGGGCATAACGAATACGGTCAGCGCCTCCGGCGCGATACTGCGGATGGTGTCCGCGCCCTGCACGTCTATCTCCAGTATAACGTCACGGCCGGCGATCAGGGGGTCGCGAACCTGCTGGCGAGGAACGCCGTACCACCGGTCGTAGACCTGCGCCGATTCCAGAAGCTCGTCACGCTCGCGCATGCGCAGAAAGGTGTCCACGTCCAGGAAGATGTAGTCCTTGCCGTCCACTTCGCCGGCGCGCATGGGCCGGGTGGTGGCGGTAACCGCGAAGTGCCACGGACGGTCCAAATCGCGCAGGGCGGCCAGCAGCGAGCCTTTGCCCGAGGCTGAGGGGCCCGAAATTACCACCAGCAACGGCGGAGCCGGGCTGGCCTGCGGCAGCTCCTGCTGGGCGGCCATGGAGAGGGTCAGTTGCCGTCGCCGACCAGACCGGCGAGGTGGTCCCAGAACACGGGGTAGGACACCGAGGCGTCCTCGGCGCCGTGGATGGTCGTCTCGCCCGAGGCGACCAGGCCGGCCACCGCCATGGACATCGCCAGCCGGTGGTCGTCGTGGCTCTCCACCTCGGCTCCCGTGAGGCGTCCCACGCCGTGGATGACCATCCCGTCTTCCCGGGGTTCCAGGCTGCCGCCCAGGCGGGTCAACTCGGAAACCGTGGCGGCGATGCGGTCCGACTCCTTGACGCGGAGTTCTGCGGCGTCGCGAATGACCGTGTCGCCCTCGGCGAAGCACGCTGCGACCGCCAGCACGGGCAGCTCGTCGATCATGATGGGGATGATCTCGCCGCCCAGGTCGATGCCCTTGAGGCTGGCTGAAGAGGCCACCACGTCGGCCACGGGTTCACCGCCCTCCACCCGTTCGTTTTCGAGCCGCAGGGAGTGGCCGGCGCCCATCATCTGCAGGGCGTCGATGATGCCGGCGCGGCTGGGATTGAGGCCGACGCCGGTTATGGTGACCCGGGCATTGGGGTGGATCAGGCCGGCCACCATCCAGAAGGCAGCGGAGGAGATGTCGCCGGGCACCGCCACGTCCACGGCCTGCAGCTCGGCGGGATGCAGGGTCAGGGTCAAGCCGTCGTTTTCAATCCTGACGCCCATGGCGGACATCATGCGCTCGGTGTGGTCGCGGGACAGCGCGGGCTGGTGCAGCACGGTGGGACCCTGGGCGGCCAGGCCGGCCAGCATCAGGCAGGACTTGACCTGGGCGCTGGCAACGGGCATTTCGTACTCGATGGAGCGCAGGCTGCCGCCGCGTATGGCCAACGGAGCCAGGGTGTTCCCATTGCGGCCCATTATGGACGCGCCCATCTGCTGCAGGGGTTGAACGATGCGGCCCATGGGTCGAGAGCGCAACGAACCGTCGCCGGAAAGCACCGAGAGGAAGTCCTGGCTGGCCAGCAGGCCCGAGAGCAGCCGCATGGAGGTGCCGCTGTTGCCGGCGTCCAGCAGGTCGGAGGGCTCGTTCAAATTCGCACCCAGCCCGTCGACGCGGAAGCTGCCAGGCTCTTCCAACGGGTCGATGGACACGCCCATGGCGCGCAGGCAGGCGGCGGTGGACTGCACGTCTGCGCCATCGGAAATGCCGGTTACGGTCGCAGTCCCGTTGGCGACGGCGTTGAGGATCAGCGAACGGTGCGAGACC
Source organism: SAR202 cluster bacterium bin87 (assembly GCA_002238825.1). Classification (GTDB taxonomy): domain Bacteria; phylum Chloroflexota; class Dehalococcoidia; order Lucifugimonadales; family UBA3495; genus Bin87. The sequence goes on from MPNC01000003.1 coordinate 295,316, forward strand.
GACTTGTCGCCGGGCACGGCCAGGGAGCCGGCCAGGCGTTCGGGGCTGCGAATGATCTGTTCCACCTGAGTTTCTCCTAACAGCTGCGATCCGAGATCGCGTGCGCCTCAGTCGCCATTATGAACCACTTGCTCTTCGATAATTCAGCCATTGCTTGCGCGGTATCTGCTTCGGTCAGGCCGTCTCGCCGCGCCTTTGCCAACCAATCCGGGCTCCACGCGCCGCGTTGTCTGAGCCACCCGCATTGTGGACCATCACCGGTGCGGCTGAGAACGGTGGTAGCCTCGGCCTTTGGCAGGCATGGGGTGAATGGGGTCGGATCACTTAACCTGTCAGGGCTGGACATCGCCACCGGATCCTGCCGTGTCGAGGATTCTGCTGATTGTATGGGTCAGGAACAGTCGCCGAACTCGCAGTGGACGAGCATTTTGTCGCCGAACCGAGGCGGAGCTCTCTACCGCCGCGGCGCGTCGGAGTCGCGGTTGTTGCTTCGTCGGGGATTGGGCAGGTCGCCCGACATCATGCGGCGGGCGCGGTCGGCCCAGCCTCCGAGGAACATCTGGCCCATGGACTGGCTGAAGGTGGGGTATTCGGGGGTGTTCTGCAACTCGCGGGCGCGAGGATTGACGTCCCCGGCCATCCACCGGTTGCGGGCCACGCGGGCGTCCTCAAAAAGAGTACCGACGGCGTCGGTGTCGGGTGGTTCGCCGTCGGTATCCAGGAGCTTACGGTATTCGTAGAGCTCCCGTATAAACGCGTCGATCCAGGCGACGATGGGCTGGGCGTTGCTGACGCAGATGTCGCGGTGCATCACCGGGTCGCCGGAGGCGAGGCGGGTGATGTCGCGATAGCCGGAGGAAGCCAGCTGGCCGATGTCGGACCAGTTGGCGGACTTGCTGGTGCAGCCGATCAGGGCGGTGGACAGGACGAAGGGCAGGTGGCTCACCGCGGCGACAAAGCTGTCGTGCTCGTCCACGCTGATGAAATAGGGCACGCCGCCCACGGCCTCGGCCAGGGTGGAAATCTCGCCCACCGCGCGCTCGCTGGCCCGGGGGCTGGGAATGACGCAGTAGGGCTTGCCGGCGAACATAGTGCCGTCGGCGTTCTCGGGACCGGGAGTTTCCCGGCCGGCCATGGGATGGCCTCCCACGAAGTCCACCGAGTCGGGCAGGAACTCGTCGGCCCACTGGAGAACCTGCGTCTTGGTGCTGCCGACGTCAGTGACAACGCAGCCCTCGGGCAGGTAGTCGGCCATGCCTTCCATAAGCTCGCGCATGGCCAGCACCGGTGTCGCGAGGATGATGATGTCGGCTTCGGCGATGGCGTTGCCGAGGCGGCCTTCCACACGATCGAATGCATCGCGCTTCTGAGCGCCGGAACGGACCGCGCTGTCGGCGTCGGTTCCGACCACGGTGAGGTTCCGCAGGCTGGATGCGCGGAGGGCCAGTCCCAGGGATGTGCCGATGAGTCCGGTGCCGATTACAGTAACTTGCGCCACGTACAGGCCTGCCTAGAGGAGGTTGGAGTCAGTGTACAACATCCATAGAGGCTGGTAAAACGCCGCGCCGCCGGACGGCAGGGCCTGTGCAAAGTCCGTCCTCCCGCTCATGGTGAGCTTGTCGAACCACGCTCCGGCAACGGCAGCATCCTTCGACAGGCTCAGGATGAGCGGAAACCAAAGAAGCCCATTACTTTGCACAGGCCCTGGCCGGACGGGAGAAACCCGAGTACAAACCGGTCGCCCGTGCGATTGGGAAGCGCGAATGAACGGGTGTATCATTCGGGGCCTGTGAAAGCATGTGGAACTGGGCGGCCTCCCTCCGCATAAGGGATTTTCGCCTGCTCTGGGCATCGACGGCCTTCTACTCCCTGGCCACGGGAATGGAGCAGGTTTCGGTCGGATGGCTGATCTTCGAGCTGACCGGTTCGGAGTTCATGGTGGGTGTGGGCGCGGGCGCTCGCATGCTGCCCTTCTTTGTGCTGGGGATGCTGTCCGGCGCGATCGCCGACAAGTGGTCGCGGCGCACCCTGCTGCAAATCGGCACGCTGGCGGCCTCGGCGTCGGCGGTGTTGATGGCGGCGCTGCTGCTGTACGGGTTGGCGAACGTCTGGGTGGTGATCGCGCTGGTGACCGTCCTGGGCAGCATGCTGGCCTTTACCATCACCATCCGGCAGGCTTTCACGTACGACATCGTGGGCTCGGGACTGGCGCTGAACGGCCTGGCGCTGGCCGCGATGGGGATGCAGGGCGGTGGGATCATCGGCTCCCTGGTCGCCGGAGCGCTGATAGAACTGGTGGGCCCGGGCTGGCAATTCGTGGCCTCGGCGGTATGCTACGCGGTATCGGCGGCGGCCATTCTGGCCATCGCCAACCCGGGACGCACGGTGCGGGCCTCGGCGCAATCGGTGCTGGACAACCTGGTCGGCTATATCTCCCTGGTGCGGGAGCACCGGATAATCCTGATGCTCATGTTCCTCACGGCCACCACGGAGGTGCTGGGTTTCACCCACATGACGCTCCTGCCGGTGTTCGCCAAAGAGGTCCTGCACGTCGGGCCGACGGGCCTGGGCGTGATGACCGCGGGACGCCAGGCCGGCGGACTGCTGGGACTGTGGATACTGGCCGGCCTGGGAACCACCAGGAAAAAGGGGTGGCTGACGATGGCGACGGCGCTGGGATTCGGAGGCGGCCTGATGGCCTTTTCGCTGTCGGTCAACATCTACACCTTCCTGGCGGTGCTGCTGTTCGTCAACGCCTGCGCCATGGCCGTGGACACGCTCTACAAGACCCTGATGCAGGACCTGGTGCCGGACGAAGAACGGGGCCGGGCTATGGGTTCCTGGGTGCTCAGCGTTGGGTTCGCGCCGGTGGGGCACGTTGGCGTGGGAGCGTTGGCCGGCTTCGTGGGCGCGCCCCGCGCTCTGCTGATCAACGGCGTGGCGTTGGTGGCCATCAACGTTGCCGCGACGCTGGGCGTTCCGCGCATACGGCGGATGGAGTGACGTGAGGCGTTGCGCCCTGGGACCGACCGAAACGGAGCGCCGGCCGGCAGGGTTCAACCCCGGCACCGGGGCATCATGGCATCATGGTTCCCATGGCCGCCGAGGAGAAACGGTTATCCAGTTGGGCCGGCAGGAAATCGCGGAGGATCGTGGGCTGACTGCCGGCGGGCTGGGTGTTGCGGTGGCTATCTCCTCTGGTTGGCGGTTGGGACTTGGTGATGGTGGTTTGGATTTGACGGTCAGGCTTTGCGGTTTCGGGTCGGTGTCGGAGCACGGCCAACACTGTATTTGCGCATGGTTTTTGAGTCCCAAGCTTCCGTGACCCGCGGGGAGCCGGCTGATGAGCCGACGCGGCACGGCACGGGGCGGAGGTGACACCCGCCGGGTCGCCACGCGGCCGCCCCGGGGAGTAGATCGGGTAGCGGCCGCTGGCGACCATGATGCGAAAAACCGACTGGGGCCGTTGCCGACCCGAAACCGTATCGCCCATCTATTCGGATGTAGGCTAGGCGAAGCCGCTGGCCTGGCGGCGGAACCGGCGTAGCTCGCGAAGCGGCGCCGGAGTTACCTGACGTGACTATGGTAGAACATTAGTGCGTCAAATGCAAGGGGCGGATGCCAGCTACCAGGGCCCGGCCTCTCGCGCGTACCCAGTTTGACGACGACGGGAGCGAATTTACATCGATAAACAGGATCGACAGGATTTGAATGATAAAGAGGGTACGTGAGAGCGAAATGGGCTCGCGCGTATCCTCGTTCGCCCGTACCGTCATTGCGAGCGAAGCGCGGCAAACTGGCCGGGATAGCAGCGTTTCATTGGGCAACGAGATCGCCACGTCGCTGCGCTCCTCGCGATGACAAACTGGGTACGCGTGATGGCCCTTCCGGTATCGGTCCTGTTACCGGAGCGAGATTGCCGAGCCTGGCTCGCAGTGACAGTTCGAGTGAAACCGGGTACGCGTGATGGCGGTTGGGGATTGACAGCGTGTTTATTGGCGATTATGATAACGACAATTCCGGTTTGCAATGTGAAGGCGACACCGATCGAGGAGGCTAGGAGCGATGGTTACTCTCAACGAACGTCTAGTCACCGTGGATGAAGAACAACCTGCTGGGCTATTGACCGAGAAAGTGGAAAAGGATTTGGCTGAAGCGCTGACCGAGTTTGGGGCCCACAAGGAAGAAGTCGCGCCGGAACGCGCCTGTCGCATCTCCCCGCCCACCCTGCAGTACGGCATTCCGATGGCCGGAGTGCGGTACTACAGCTTCGTGCCGGAGACGTAACACAGCAGGCGACAGGACGCGACGATGCGCTCTGGGGCGGCCATCAAGGTCGCCCCAATTATTTTGCCCGCCGCGCAGCTCACGCGTACCCAGTTGGTCATCGCGATGAGCGCGGCGACTTGGCGATGCTGTTGCTGGAAGAGACTCCGGCTGCCATCACGAGATTGCCACGCTTCGCTCGCAATGACATAGGACTTACGCCGTTGGGCAGCATAGCAGCCGTCACTCCCGCTTTCGCGGGAATCCAGTGGCCGAAATCGTCAACGGTGTTCCAGTTTCGTTCCCTGGAAAGACTATGGATTCCTGCGAAAGCAGGAATGACGGGTGAAGTGCAACTCAGGGCCGGTGCAAAGTCCGTCCTCCCGCTCCTGGTGATCTTGTCGAACCACGACTCCGGCAACGGCAGCATCCTTCGACAGGCTCAGGATGAGCGGAAACCAAAGAAGCCCATTACTTTGCACAGGCCCTGGAGTGCAACTGGGCACGCGTTGACAAAGTGACTATAAGCAGGTATGATACGAACCATATCAAGTGATTGGAATCATAATGGCGTAAGGAGGAACACGACGATGGTTGCTGCCAACGAACGTCTGATTGCAGAAGAGGCCAACCGCCAGCGCGGGTTGCTGCGCGAGCAGGTGGAACAGGACATGGCCGAGGTGCTCGACGAGTTCGGCTCCGCGGCTCCTGCGGAAAAGCGCGAGGCCCGGGTCTACAGTTTCGGTTACGGGATCCCCATGGCCGGCGTGCGGTACTACAGCTTCTCGCCGGAGAAATAAGCCTCGGCGAATGGTACTGGATGCGGGGGGCGACCGACCGTCGCCCCCCGCGCGTTGTCCGAGTGAGGGCCGGGAGTACGCTCCCGGCCTTTCAGTTGTCTCCCCGGTACCCCCGGTTGCGGATTTCTTCCTCCATGTGGGCCCGGATGCCGATGAGGGCTGCGGCTCCTTCTCCCACCGCCGTGGCAACCTGCTTGGTGCTGCCGGCCCGGGCATCGCCGGCGGCAAAGACGCCGTGACGATCGGTCTCCATTGATGAGGAGCGCGGGCTTCCTCCCGTAACGATGAAGCCTCGCTGGTCCAACTCAACCATGTCCGAGAGGAAGCCGGTGTTGGGGTCGAGGCCGATGAAGACGAACACTCCGGCGGGATGCAGTTCTTCCTGATCACCGGTCACCAGGTCCTCAACGAGTACGGAGGCCAGTCGCCCGTCGCCGCGAAACTCGCGCACGGTGGTGTTCAGGCGGAGGTCCATCTTCGGGTGGGCGGCTGCCTTGTCCTGCAGCACCTGGCTGGCGCGCAGGCGGTCGCCCCTTTCCAGGACGGTGACGCGGGAGGCGAACCGGGTGAGAAACAGGCCCTCCTCGACCCCGCTGTTGCCACCGCCCACGACCAGCGTTTCCAGGTCGCGATAGAACGGGCCGTCGCAGGTGGCGCAGAAGTGGACGCCGGCCCCGATGAAGTCGTCCTCGCCGGGCACGTCGAGGCGGCGATATCGGGTTCCCGGGGTCAGCAGCAGGGCGGGAGCGCGGTACTCCTGGCCGGATTGGGTGGTGACGGTGCGGACGCCGCCGGTTTCCGGTCCGGGGTCCACCGACGCCACGGTTTGCGCGACGAGGATCTCGACTCCGAACCGCTCGGCCTGCTCACGCATACGGTCGGCCAGGTCTGCGCCGGAGACGCCGTCGGCGAACCCGGGATAGTTGTCGATGCGCTCCGTGGAGCCGGCCTGGCCGCCGATGCCGCCCCGCTCGATGATCAGCGTCTCCATGCCCTCACGGGCGGCGTAGATGGCGGCGGTCAGGCCGGCCGGCCCGCCACCGACGATGATCAGGTCGTAGTGGGAACGGCTGGCCTGCGGATTGATGCCGAGACGCGCGGCCAGCTCGGCGTTGGACGGCTCCGCCATGATGGGCCCGCCGTCATCGAACACGATGGTGGGGATGATCTGCCGGCCATCGTTCAGTTGGCGAACGGTCTCCTGGGCCTCGGGTTCCTGTTCTATGTCCACCCAGCTATAGGGTATGCGGTGTTCGGCCAGGAACTGCTTGGAACGGCGGCAGTCGGGGCACCACAGGGCGCCGTAGACGGTCATGCGTGGGGATTGCGTCATATGCGCACCTCGCGTCTTATTGCCAGCAGCCTGTTGCCACCGGCGCGTGTCTTGGGGAATTATTGCGGCTGGAACCGCGACGTTGCTTTATCGGGCAACGTGATAAGAATTATTTTATTCTACCGCAAGATGACCGGGCCCGCCGGCAGGGGACCCGAGGCCAGCATCCCGAGGCCGGGTCGCAGGGAACTATCCCGCGCTGTCGTCGGAAGGTGGTGCGCCGTTGGGTTTGGTCTGTTCGGGGGAGTCCGGAACGCCGTCAATGGGCACCAGCCGCCACAGGTCGTCGGAGGGAGCCAGGGTCTTACGGAATTCATCCCAGCCGGTGGGGTCGGTGTAGGGCGTGGGCGCTTCGCCGCGCCAGTAGGCCAGCAAGCCCGGGGGCAACTTCTGCCTCTCCTCTTCGCTCATGCGCCCGGGGTGTTTATTGGCGAGGGTGCGGCGGGCCATTTCTTCGGCGCGTCGCTTGTTTTCCTCCCAATTGGGATCGGGAAGGATTTTGTATCCTTCGAGGGATTCCGAAAATTCGCGTTCGTATTCGTCCAAATCGTCAGGGAAGGGCCAGTAGTCATCGGGGTCTGGCAGTTTGGCCCTTTCATCATTGCTGTTGGCCATTACAGCCTCCGATCATCGCAGGTATTCGCGCGTGTATTTCCGGCTCGGGTATGCAGTCATCAAGTTTTCGGAATTGCCGGCCCGGTAGAAGGGAACTTCGTAGGCGTAATCGCCGATGCGGACGATGTACAGACGTTCACCAGGATGCCTTGTTTGGTTCGGGTGCAATAGGTCATCCAGCCGGTCACCGTGTTCCAAATGATACACCGCATCGTCGAAAGAGATGCCCCGTTCCGTCCTGAGCCATTCGTTCTTGGTTGGGTCCCATCTGTATTCTCGCATTGCCGAGTCAGAGCACGCCGGATTCGCGCCAGGCAGCGACTTCGACGTCTCCGTAGCCCAGGTAAGCCAGCACCTCGTCGGTGTGCTCGCCCAGGGCGGGCAGGTTGCCCGGTTCCAGCGGCGTTTCGGTGAAGGTGGCCGGAGGGCCGGCCATGCGTACCGTTCCCAGGTCGCGGTGGTTCACGTCGATGGCCAGGTGGTTGGCCTCGACCTGGGGGTGCTCGAACAGCTCTTCGACGAAGCGCACCGGGCCGGCGGGGACGCCGGCGGCATCCAGCAGGTCCAGCCACTCGCCGTTGGTCTTGTCCCGGAAGATCGCCTCCGCATCGGTCATCAGTTGCGCGCCGGAATCGGCGGCTTCCTGGGAATGTTGGTCGTAGCCTTCGTCGAACCGGATGTCGTGGAGGCCGACGACGCCGAGCAGTTTCTGGCGCAGCGCGGCGTTGAGGCACCCAACCACGATCATGCCGTCGGCGGTCTGGTAGAAGCGGTAGTAGATGTTGCCGGGCGGCTGGAAGTGCTGGGCCTCGTAGACCTCCAGCAGGTCGGGGTACGGGGTTCCGGCGGCGCGCATGGCGTCCACCGATTCCATGATCTCCGCGTGCGGCCCCTTGTCGATGCCGTCGATGCGGACGAAGCGCATGCCCAGCATCAGCAGGCCGGTGCCCAGCAGCGAGGCCTCGAGCTTTTGGCCCTTGCCCTTCTCGCCGGCGGATGCGGCGCGCTCCCGGGCGAACAGGGCGCCGCAGACGGCCCACGCTTGGGCGAGCCCGCAGGCGGTGTCCACCAGCGGGCTGGCGACGATCTGCTGCGGGACACCGTTGGCGATCTTGCCCTCGGCGGTGGCGATGCCCGACATGGCCTGGATGATGATGTCGTAGCCGGGGCGGTAGGAGTCTGGCCCCTCGTGTCCGAAGGCCGAACCCTCACAGTAGATGATCGACGGGTTGATGGCGGCGAGGGTCTCGTAGTCGATGCCCAGGCGGCCGGCGACGTCGGGGCGGTTGTTGGCCAGCACCACGTCGGCCTGCTCGGTCAGGCGGCGGACCACGTCGGCAGATTCCGGGTTCGCCAGGTTCAGCGTCATGGAACGCTTGCCCCGGTTGTAGGCCATGAAGGGCCGTCCGTCGGTGGGAAGGACGGCCTGGGCGTAGCGCCACAGGTCGCCCCAGGGCGGCTCCACCTTGATGACGTTGGCGCCCATGTCGGCCAGCAGCATGCCGGCCGTGGGCGTGGCAATCATGGTGGAGAACTCGACAACGTTGATGCCTTCAAGAGGGCCGGCCATGGCGTCGCTCCGAGGAGTGCAAAGTCGTCGGGCGATTATAGCAAAGCGGGCCCGGCCAGCCGGAGACGCTCCGGGTCCAGCGCCAACGCTTCAGCCGGTATCATGGCTGCCAGTTCCGCCGGAGTATAGCCATCCGCAGAGTCGCTGCTGTCGAGCCATGAGATCGCAGACGCCGCGCGGTCGGCCGGGAGCCCCCGGGCCTGGACCAGGACGCGGAAGTCGCCCAGGCCGCCGGGACGGACCAGGTGGGTCAGTCCCGTCAGCCAGTCACGGGAGTCGTCCTGGACCGGCGCGAAGGGCTCGGCCAGGGCATCGGGGAGCGCGCCCTCGCGGTCGATCGGGATGGTGATCCAGCCGCCACCGCCCGAATCCCGGGGCGGCCCATTGCGGCGAATGGTCTGCAGCCCGAGGCGGCTCAGAAACCTGCCCTGGGGCATGTTGCCCACGGTGGTCAGACCGGCCCGCTCGCCGGCGAGCCGAACCGAGGTGAAGTCGACCTGGGCCGTGATGTCCTGTCGTCCCGTATCCAGCAGAGGCGTATCGGTTTGGCGGTGCGCGCGGTAGGTGACCAGCGTGCCGTGGGGCCGTTGGTTCGGGTCGTAGAGATCATGCGCGCTGCGGCCGTAGTCGATGGTGAGGACGAAACCGGTATCCAGCGTCGTCGCTATTGACTCAGCCCAGTCGTCCAGCAGCAGGCAGATTTCGGCGGTCTGCCCGTCGGACAAGCTGACGCCAACGTCGGACAGGCGGCGTTCGAGATTCGGCGTGGACGGATCGCCGGTGATTTCGACCAACTGCCCTTCGTAGCCGTCCGCGACGTCGGATTCGATGCCGACATAGAGCTCGCGGAGGGCGCCGCCTTCCATGCGCACCCGATGCACGGGCAGGGCGTCGAGCAGTTCGTTTGAGATCACGCAGCCCGTGACATTGCGGAACGGAAGGCACCGGGCGTCGGCGGCGATCGTGCCAGTCGTCAGGGAGCGAAGGTTCCGCCCGGCAGGGTGACGGTCACAGACCACGTACCGCAAGGAGCCGGCAAAGCCCTCGGGCAGATGCGCGGCGGCGTTGCGTATGTCCCGTCCCAGCAGGCCGTCACCGGCGCCGGGTTCGATCACATCGAACGGGTGGGGCCGATCCAGCAACTGCCAGAACCGGAAAAGCTGAACCGCCAGCAGGGCGCCGAAGGCGGGATGCACCTGTGGGCTGGTGTAGTAATCGTCGCGCGCGCCGCTTCGCGTGTAGTAACCGCCGGGTCCGTACAGGGCCCGCGCCATGTACTCGGCAAAGGTGATCGGGCCGTGACGGGCGATGCGACGCCGGATGGCTCGCTCCGTGACGGTGGGAACGTTCATGTGATGGGGGCCATATTCGACACGCATAAGGGCGAATGATCATTCGCCCTTGCACCTGCCGAGTGTTCGAGGAGCTACCGGGACATTCATCTACCGGTACATGGGCTTGAAGAAGCTGTGCAGGAAGTTGTTGCGGTGGGCCCAGGAGTGAGCGCGCTTGAGCACGCTGTCGGGTATGGGCTCGGACCGGCGGTGGGTAATGCGCAGGGTTTCGTAGTCGGCCAACTCCGGTGGAGCGTCGGCGGTGTAGAGCAGTTCGCACCCTTCCCCTTCGGCGAAAAGCTTCAGGCCGTCGAAACCCTTCACTCGCCGGCCGGGGGTCTGGTAGACGTAGAACTCTACGCTGCCGACCAGTTCATCGAAGTGGTCGTTGCCGTTGCCGCGGCCGCCGCCCTGCCGAAGCTGGTCGCGGTTTATGCCATAACTGCTCAAGCGTCTGCGTTGCATGAAGACACCACTGGGTCGGTTGCGTAAGGTGCAGTCGGAAAACGGGATCAGCCTTCCCGCAGCAATGCCGGTTTGATGATGCCGTTCCAGGGGTCGTCGGGATCCCGACGCCGCACGGTATCCACCATGCTGGCGACCTCGTTGCCGTGGAGCAACCTGAGGTCTTCGAAAGTCTGGCGGCCGGCGAGTTTGATTATCGACTCGCGCAGGGCCTCCACATAGGGAACAACGTCCCGGGAGGCGGACAGATTTTCGTGGCGTATCCTGACGTTCTTCAGTTGCTCGACCCAGTCGATCTGTCTTTCCACCTGGTCGAAGGGGTCATCTTCCGGTTCCGGAGTTGGCGACATGGTCGTGGTCATGGCCGGGACCTCCTTGCTATGGGAGTAGCGATAATATCGTTATGGATAGATGGCCCAGCCGACCCGGTCGGTGCTGGCCTGGAAGAAATGACCATCGGTTGAGGTGACAAAGACTTGGGTCAGATCCGGTCCGCCGAAGCACACGTTGGTGGGGCGGGTGGCGGCGACGGGATGGGTCTCGATTACCCGTCCGGTGGGCGAAAAGACGTACAGCATTGGGCCGGGCCCGCCCGTGGGCCAGCCGGCGGTGGCGATGATGTTGCCGTCAGCGTCAAGGCACATGCCGTCGATGCCGCGGTGCACGCGGTTGGCGTCGCGGCCGAAGGTGTGCAGCGTGGTGTACGTGCCCAGGGTGCCGTCCCCGGTGATGGGGTAGGCGCGGAGTTCCCGGTCAATCTCGATCCGGTCGCTGTTGCTCTCCGCGACATAGAGGGTATTGCCGTCGGGGGATACCAGGATGCCGTTGGGCATGGTGGTGTCGTAGGTGGACCGAACGGTCCGGTACGAGCCGTCAGCCTGGGGAACGGCGCACAGCACGGAACGGTTGTCCAGCTGCTCGACCTCATGGGGATCGATGTTGCCGGTGTTCCAGGGGTTGGTGAACCAGATGCGCCCCCGGGCGTCGATGGCGAGGTCGTTGGGTGTGTTCAGGGGGACGCCGTCCAGGTTATCGGCGACGGTGACCATGCTGCCGTCCGGGTCGAAACGGACAATCGCGCGACCGTTCTGGCAACATCCGAACAAACGGCCCTGGGCGTCGAAGGCCAACCCGTTGGTGCGGTTGGTATTTTCGCGGTAGACGGAGAATTCGCCGGACTTGGGGTTGTAGGCATAGATGCGGCTGGCGTGGATGTGGGTGAAAAGAACCACTTCGCCATTCCAGGCCGGCCCTTCGGTGATGCCGCCCTGAGGGTCATCAAATAAACTGAGAAGACTGAATCGCCACGACATTATGGCTAACTCCTTGAATGTGTCGCGCACGGAAGTATGGGATGAATTGCGACGACACTAGCGCCGGCCGATTGTAGCAGGCGACCCCCGGCCCGGCAACGGCGGCCAGTCCTCGCGCGTACCCGGTTTGGCGGCGGGAGCAAATTTACATCGATGAACAGGATGAATAGGATGCCGACAACGCCTGCTCTCCGCTCTGCTAACGGCACAGTCCAACGTGAGGGACGTTTCCAGTAATCAATCCTCTCCATCCTGTCTATCGATGTAAAAGACAAAGTGGGTACGCGGCAGCCGTCGTTACCGCCAACCGTGAACCTCAGGGACACGCGGGGGAGCATGCGTTCCGTCCCGCATGCGGCATTCCGCAGCGCATGAGTGAGGTTGACGCACATCTTTGGCGGACTGCATACTCGTTCGCGCCAGCCGACTCGCGCTGCGAACTCGACGACCGCCAGCCGGGCCCGTCTTGCCGAACTGCCGAAACCGCAGTAGCGTGCCAGGCAACGGCTCGGGCACTTGGCAAGCCGAAACCCATACGGCCGAACTGGGAGGTGAACCGTGGCAGGACCATGCACAGGCCTGACCGTCCTGGATTTCTCGCTGGGAATGCCGGGGGCGCTCTGCACCCTGGTGCTGGCCGACTACGGCGCCGAGGTGATCAAGGTCGAACCTCCCGGCGGTGATCCCTTCCGCTATCAGCCGGCTTGGATCTCGTGGAACCGGGGCAAGAAAGGCATCACGATCGACCTGAGCGCCGCAGAAGGCCGCGAACAGGCCATGCTGCTAGCCGCCGAGGCCGATGTCCTCGTCGAGTCCTTCCGTCCCGGCGACATGGGGGACTGGGGCCTGGATTATGATTCGCTGTCGCAGCTTCACCCGGGGCTGGTCTACTGCTCCATCACGGGCTTTGGACAAAAGGGTCCCCTCCGCCGGGTGCAAGGGTACGAGGGTGTCGTTGCCGCCAAGGCCGGCCGCATGCTCAACCTGGAGGGACAGCCCAACCGGGACGGCCCCGTGTATTCGGCGGTACACACCGGGAGCTGGCATGCCAGCCAGGCGGCGGTGCGCGGGATCCTGGGCGCACTGCGCGTTCGGGACCTGTGCCAACGCGGGCAGTGGGTCCAGACCAGCATTGTCCAGTCCCTGGCCTCGCCCCACGACAACAATGTCGGCGACGGGGGGCTGGTGAACATGCAGCTGCGGCGCCGGGACCCGGAGCGGTTTCCCGCGAGACCCCGCGGTCGGGGCCTCTCATCCATCGGGTATGTTCCCGTGCGCACCGAGGACGGCGCGTGGCTGCAGCACGCCAACCAGAGGGTCCCGCACATCCAGGGGCATCTCAAGGCCATTGGCCTCGGCCCTCTGCTGGAGGATGAACGCTTCGCCAGGGTGCCCGCGCTCAATTTCGAGAACCAGGAACTCCTGCGCCGGGAGATACTGGACAAGCAGTTGGAGAAGACCGCCGACGAGTGGATGGAGATTTATCTCGAAGACGGCAACATCGCCGCCGAGCCCTACCGCACCAGCGTCCAGGCCATGGATCATCCCGCCGTGGTCGCGAATGGCACGGTGGTCACCATCGATGATCCCCGCGTGGGTCCCATGCGAACGCTGGCCCCGCTGGTGGACCTGAAAGAGACTCCCGGCGAACCCAGCGGACCGGCCCCCGATGTGGGGCAGCACAACGCCGAAGTGCTGGGTCGCCTGGGGAATTCGGCATCCGCACGTACCGCCTCGCCTGGCGCGAACGGCGCGGATACGCCGTCCCACCCGCTGTCGGGGATCACCGTGCTGGACCTGGCGACCATACAGGCTGGCCCCTATGGCGCAGCATTGCTGGCCGACCTCGGGGCGCGGGTCATCAAGGTCGACGCCACCGACCGGCGGCTGGACGAGGGCCGGCGTTCCACTTCGGTGGCAATCGCTGACGCCCGGACCTACGCCGGCAAGGAGGGCATCCAGATCGACCTTCAGACCCCCGAGGGCAAGGCGATCATCCACAAGCTCATCGCGCAGGCCGATGTCCTCTCGCACAACTTCCGCCTGGGCGTTCCGGAGCGGCTCCAGGTCGATTGGGAGACCTGCCGCCAGATCAACCCGCGCCTGATCCACGTCTGGATGGCAACCTATGGGGAGCACGGACCCCACGCGCGCCGGCCGGGCGCGCATCCCATCCCCGGCGCCATAATGGGCGGCGCGATGCGTCAGATGGGCCGGGGCATGCCCCCGCCTCCCGAGCGAGAGATGGATGTCGAGGAGACCGTTGAGGCGACCCGCTGGCTGATGAAATCCAACTGGGGCCCGGACCAGAACACGTCGCCGGCAGTGGCCACGGCCGTCATGCTGGCCCTGCGGGCGCGCGAAAGCACCGGCAAGGGCCAGCCCGTCGAGCTCACCATGCTCAACGCCAACGCCTGGACCAACGCCGACGAGTATTTCGACCACGACAACCGCCCGCCCATCGCCATGCCCGACGATGAAATCCACGGCCTGCACGCCCTGTACCGCCTCTACCGTTGTCGGGAAGGGTGGGTGTTCCTGGGCTGCCTGTTCCAGGACGAGTGGGAGGCTTTCTGCCGAGCCGTGGATCGGGCGGACCTGCTGGCCGATGGCCGTTTCTCCACTGCGGAGGCGCGACAGGCCAACGACGATGCCCTGGTCGCCGAGGTTTCGGCGATCCTCGCCGGACGCGCCGCCGCCGAATGGGAGGAGTTGCTGACCAATGCAGACGTCGGCTGTGTCCAGGCGGATGAGGCCGTGGAGGGAGACTTTTACGCCGACCATCCCCACGCCCGGGCCAACGATCTGAGCGTTGAGGTCGAGCACCCGCACGTCGGGAAGTATCGCCGTTACGGCGGCCTGGTCGAGTTTTCCCTGACCCCAGGCATCTACCGGACTTCCATTCAGGTCGGCCAGCACACCAAACCCCTGCTCCGCGAACTTGGATACGGGGATCAGGAAATCGAGGAACTGGGCACGCAGGGCATCGTCCAGTGGGCGGACCCATCGGCAGGTGGAGAGCCGTAGGCGCGAGCGCGAAGGGAGGCAACTGTTCAGACTTGCAGGGAAAGTGTCGTTGCGAGAGAAGCGTGGCAATCTCGTTGGTGTACGGGAGTCCTTTAGGACAGAGGTTGCTGCTACGATATCGAGATTGCCACGGCGCAAGCGCCTCGCAATGACAACCTCCTACCTGCTACGGTATCGAGATTGCCACGGCGCAAGCGCCTCGCAATGACAACCACCTGGATCATGAACACTTACGAAGGAAGGTAATACTTGGCAATACTGGTCAGTTTCGATATAGATGGCACGCTGGAAGCCGGGGATCCGCCCGGGCCGGTTACCATGAGCATGGTCAGGAAGGCACAGGCCCACGGGTGCATCATCGGCAGTTCATCGGACCGCCCGCTCCCGGTACAACAGACCATCTGGGACAGATACCGAATCGAGGTGAGCTTTATCTCGCACAAGCAGGACCTTCCCGACGTCAAGTCGCGCTTTCCGGCCGACGAGTATTACCATATCGGCGATACCGAGATGGACCAGCAAATGGCGCGGGAGGCGGGCTTCCATTTCATCTGGATGGACGCCGGACATACCGAGCCGTGGATCAGCAATGGGGCCAGCCCGGATTAGGCAGCTAATCTCGACGGGCACACATCTCACGCGTACCCGGTTTGCCGGAACTGGACAATTTGCATGGATCAACAGGATGAATGGGATGGTACCGGGTTGATGAGAGGGGCTCGTTAGCTTGTTGAGCATCCCGTTTGACCCTATCGTTCGCTCCTTCTATCCACCGCTCCTTCTATTCACTTTCGCTCTGGACTGATGCGGAGCATCTCAGCAATTCGATCCTGTCCATCCTGTGTATCCATGCCAACTTCCCCGGCTCCGGCAAACCGGGTACGCGTGAGGGCACACAACTCTGGACAACCAACGCGCATCGCATATAATCCGCGCCAGACGATGCCGACAAACGGCGGCGCGGCGCGAAAGTTCCGCAGGAGGGAAAACAATGTCGACAATTCCCGGTCTCGAAAGACCCGGTCCGGTTCCCAATGATATGACCAGGCCTTTCTGGGACGCCTGCAACGAGCGGCGTCTGGTCCTGCAGAACTGCACCGCCTGCCAGAGGCTGCACTACCCGCCCGCCCAGCGGTGCGACCAATGCGGGTCGGCCGACAATTTCCAGTGGAAAGAGGTCGAGGGCAAGGGACACATCGACGTGTACATGGTGATCCGCGACTCGCGCATCCGGGGGTTTCGGTCGGCGCAGCCCATCAACTTCGCGGTGATAACCCTGGACGAGGACCCGGGCATCAACTTCCTGTCCAACCTCCCGGGCACTCCGCCGGGAGAGGTTCCCGTGGGAGCCCCGGTGGAGTTGATATTTGAGGAAACGAGCACCGGCCAGTTGGTCCACGAATGGCAGGTGGTCACGTAGGCCACCCCGGTCATGCGGGTTCGGTAACAGCGCAGCGGGCATGAGGGAGCTGACATGGTTAGCAATACTGGTTGGATGAGAAATCAAGAGGGTCTGGGACTCTGGGAGCACCGCGGCAAGGTCGCCATCGTGGGTTGGGGACAATCCCACATCGACCGGCGCTGGGATGGCGTTTCCCTGGACCGGAGCTGCGGCGGCCTGACCAAGGAGGCCTGTCTGAAGGCGATTGCGGACGCCGGCCTGTCTCTGGACGACATCGACGGGCTCATCACCAGCGCGGAGACCCGCGCCGAGCAGACCTGGGCGCCGCGCCCCTATTTTGACCCGCCCTACGACACCGAGGATGGGCTGACCTTCACCTCGGCGGATTGGATACAGCGTGAGCTGGGGATGAAGAACGTACAGTACCGGGTGTCCGACGCGCCCTACATCGGGCCGATGATGGGCCTGGCGGCCCAGGCGGTGGGCGACGGCCTGTGCGAGACCGCGCTGGTGTGGTACCCGATGGTCAACCTCGCCGGCCGGTACGGGCACAACAACCCGCAGAACAACAGCGATGAGGCGCCCGGGCCCAGCGCGTTCACACTGCCATGGGGCTACCAGAGCGGCGCCATGTTCAACAACCTGGTGATTTTCCAGCAGTACTGCAAGAAGTACGGCAAGTCTCACGACGGGCTGGCCGATCTCTGCCTGAACCTGCGCCGCAACGGCCTGATGACTCCCTGGAGCTACTACGCGCTGCACGAGCCGTATCAGCTCACCCGTGAGGACTACCTGAACGGGCGCGTGATTGAGGAACCGCTGGTGATCTATGACTGCGACCGGCCGGTGAACACGTGCGCGGCCTTCATCTTCACCACCGCGGAGCGTGCCAAAGACCTCAGGCAAAAGCCGGCCTACGTCCTCAACCACGCCCAGAACGGCGGACGTGGCCGGAGCACCATGGCGACCCTGGAGGAACACCAGGAAGCCGTCGCCAGCCTGGCGCGGAAGATGTGGGAGGGTTCCGGCCTGGGTCCCGACGACGTTGACATCTTCAACCCCTACGACGGCTACCTCACCTTCACCCAGCAGTTCCTGGAGGGCTTCCAGTGGCACGGCGTCAAGTGGGGCGAGGCCCATGACTTCTACGCCGACGACATCCGGGTCGAGGGTCCGCACCCCTTCCTTTCCAGCGGCGGCAACAACGGGACGGGGCGCACCCGCGCCTGTCTCTTCTCCGACAGCCTGGAGCAGCTTCGGGGCACGGCGGGCCCGCGTCAGGTGACCACCCGCAACGACACTGCCCTGGCCGGCTGCAATACACCGGACAGCAACGGGTTCCTCATGCTCAGCAAGCACCCGGACTAGAAGCATTCTGGCTAGGGCTTGTGGACAAATCGGCCACCGCCCCGGAAACGGGGTGGTGGCGCTGAATTCTCCATCGGTGCGTGCGTCCTGGGCCGTCGCCGTGGAAATGGTGGTCCCATTTGGCGCCACTGCCCCTATTTTCTTGGGAACTCGCTGCGGAGGCTTACGGGTTAGACCCGCATGAATCAATGCCCATGCGTGGTCCTTCAGGGTTTTTCCAAAGTCATTGCGAGGAGCGGAGCGACGTGGCAATCCCGTCGATGCAACAAGGCTTTCCCGTATGAGTCATGACCCGTAGCATGATTGCCGCGCTGCGCTCGCAATGACAAAAGCTACTTTGGAAAGGCCCTGGTGGTCCTTGCTGGTGGGAGCCCGATGGCTGCTCTCGGCAGCGCCGGACATGGGTCCGGTTGTGAGTGATGATGGCGGCGATCCACAGGAGTGGTGGTACGGGGTTTAAGTGCGCCGGAGGAGTCGGTCGTACTCGTGATGTGGGCCTATCCAGAACCAAATGATGTCGTTCTGTTCCACCACACCAAGGGCGCGGTATCCGGCACTGATTCGCACCGAGTAGACGGAGTTTCTCCTGCCGACCCGTTTGAAGTTCAGGCTCGGATGGTCAGGGTTGTCCTGAAACAACGTGTAGGCTTGTCTCGCTTGGATCTTGATACGGTCTGGCAACCGGTGGTAGGCATCCCAGAAGCTGCTTTGTGTAAAGGAGCGCATACCTACAAGTCTTCCGGGCGCAAGGGAAGGGTCCTTCCTGACTGGTGCTCGGACAGCGCCTGGTCGGCAAGGCGATCCAATAATTCGTCGGACTCGCGCAGAGCGAGTAGTTGGTCCCACTCACGGTCGCCGTCGAGTTCTGCCAGTAAAAACTTGGCGAACCTGTCTTGTTCTTCAGGAGGCAGGCCTGCCGCTCTGTCAAAGGCTTCTTTGAGCAGTTGGTTCATGGTCGTGCTCCAATTCAACGGCGAAGGTTACCAAACGGACGGTTGAGGGAATCGTTTCAAGTTGAGGGTATCATCTCAAGAGGATATGAGCATCGTCGAATACGTCTGTGCCGGCGACGATAATTTTTTGGGTTTTCGAGCGGCGGATTAGACCTCCGTTTGGCAAGCACGGACCATGATTTGTCCACAAAACTTGGGGGGTCAGGCCGTCGGATCAGATTTTTCGGTCCGAAAGCCCCGGAGCTCAACGCCGGACCCCATGCCCCTGGCCTGCGCGAGCACTTTGAAGTTGCCGTACTCCTCTGGGTCCACCAGCGTCAGCATCGCGATGCGGTTGAGTTCAGCGCGGGCTGCTGATATGCCCGGCGTCCCCGGGGCGTCCAGAAACTCGTGGAACCCGAGGTTCGCCAGGAATTCTCGCTGCAGCGTGTAGCCCGCGGTTTCCAGGCCGGGCCGCTCGCCCAGTCGCATGAGGGCCGTGAAGTCCACCTGGGAGGTGATGTCCTGCTGCCCGACGTCCTGGTACGGATCGCCGCTGATGGCGTGCCGATTGAAACAGACCAGGGTGCCCTGGGAATTTTCGGACGAGTAGAGGTCTTCCGCCAGTTCACCGTAGTCAATAGTGAGGACGAACCCGCGACCCAGGGCTCCGCCAACCTGGCCGATCCAGTCCTCCATGGCCAGGTTCACCTCGCCGCGATACCCCTCAGGGAGGGACGGGCCCAGGGCGGCCAGCCGCTCGGCGATGCGTGGTGAGGACGGCTCGCTCAGTACTTCCACGAATTGCCCACCCTCCGTGCCGACGAAAATCTCTTTGACGCTGCCATCCGCGATGGCGAACCGGTGCACCGGGAAGTTGTCGATCAGCTCGTTGCAGAGGATGCAGCCGACAATGTTTCGGAAGGACCGAAGTCCTTCAGCTCTGACTCGTTGGACTGCCCGTACCGGGTTTCGCCCGCTTGAGGCCATCCCATCGCCTGACGGGTCGGGCAATTCCAGGTGTTGGGCGGACGAGTGGACCCAACCGGGCTCATAGTCCGCGCCCACGTAGTAGAGCGCCTCGGCGAACCGGGGGGCCGTGCGACGGCAAGCGTCGACGATGCTTCGAGCCATCGCGCCGTCCCCGGAACCGACCTCGATCACATGGAAAACGGCAGGCTCACCGAGGAGTCGCCACATCTGCTCCAGTTGCCGGGCGATCAGGTCGCCGAAAGCCGGGTGGCTCGTGGGCGAGGTGCCGAAGTGCGCGTTGATCCGGCTGCCGCGGGTGGCATAAAAACCACCATTGGGGGAATACAGGCAGGCTTCCATGAACCGGGCGAACGTTATCCGGCCATTCTGTTCGATCAGATCCCTGATCTCCTGCTCAACCGCTGAAGGCAACGTCATCTCCCGATCTGGCGCAATTTTTCCCGGAGCCTTTGCGCAAGTGTCCCCTCGACACGCCCGGTCGCGCAAGGGGATAATCGCTCTCACGCGTACCCAGTTTCTTTGGAACCGTCATTGCGAGCGAAGCGCGGCAATCTCGTTGGGGCAAGGAATGCTACTGCGGGAACGAGATCGCCACGTCGCTTCGCTCCTCGCGATGACAAACTGGGTACGCGTGAGGATAATCGCTCCACAGCGCATCCGCCGGTGCGATGGGCAGCAAGATTCCCCGGCAGATGCCGACCATGAACGGGAGGTGCGACGATGACGACGAGTGCAACGCGGCAGGACCAGGCTCCGGCTTCCGCCATTCCTCAAGAGTTGCTGGGCGCGGTGCGTTGGCGCTGCATCGGCCCGCCCCGGGGCGGCCGGGTGGTGGCGGTGGCCGGCGATCCGGTCAGTTCCATGGTCTTCTACTTCGGCGCGTGCGCCGGCGGGGTGTGGAAGACCACCGACGGCGGCACCTACTGGGAGAACGTCTCCGACGGGTACTTCAACACCGCCTCGGTGGGCGCCATCGCCGTCGCGCCCTCCGACCCCAACGTCATCTATGCCGGCATGGGGGAATCCTGCATCCGCGGGGACGTGACCTACGGGGACGGGGTATACCGTTCCACCGACGGCGGCCAGACCTGGACCAACGTCGGCCTGTCCGACACCCGGCACATCGCCCGGGTGCGGGTGCATCCCACCAATCCCGACCTGGTGTACGTGGCGGCCCTGGGCCACGCCTACGGCCCCAACGACGAGCGGGGCGTTTTCCGCTCGAAAGACGGCGGAACCAACTGGGAGCGTGTCCTGTTTCGCAGCGAGAACGCCGGGGCCGTGGACCTGTCCATGGACCCCAACAACCCTCGCATCCTCTACGCCTCCATCTGGGAGACCCGGCGGACGCCCTGGAGCCTCATCAGCGGCGGAGAGGGCAGCGGCATTTTCAAGTCCGTGGACGGTGGCGATACCTGGACCGAAATCACCGACAAGCCGGGCCTGCCCGGCGGCCTCAAGGGACGCATCGGCGTCGCCGTTTCCCCCGCCAAGTCCGGGCGGGTGTGGGCCACCATCGAGGCCGAAGACTGCGGACTGTACCGGTCCGACAATGGGGGCGACACTTGGGAACTGGTCAGCGACGACCGTGACCTGCAAGGTCGGCCCTGGTACTACCAGCACGTCTTCGCCGATCCGCAGGACGCGGACACGGTGTGGATCCTCAACTACTCGTGCTGGAAGTCCGTGGACGGAGGGCGCAACTTCAGCCGGGTCACCACGCCCCACGGCGACGACCACGACCTCTGGATCGACCCCAACAACCCGTTGCGGATGATCGAGGGCAACGACGGCGGCGCGTGCGTCAGCTTCAACGGCGGGGAAACCTGGTCCAGCATCTACAACCAGCTCACAGCCCAGTTCTACCACCTGACCACGGACAACCGCTTTCCCCACCGGGTGTACGGCACCCAGCAGGACAACACCGCCATCAGCGTGCCGTCCCGCACGCACAAGGGCGCGATTCCCTGGGGCGACTGCTACGTAGTGGGCAACTCCGAAAGCGGCCACATCGCCCTGCACCCGGACGATCCCGACACGGTGATCTCCGGCGCAATCGGCAGCTCGGCCGGCGGCGGCGGGAACCTGCTGCACTATGACCATGCCACCGGACAGGTGCGGATCATCACGGTGTGGCCCGAGCTCTACACCGGCTGGGGCGCCCGGGACATGCGGTACCGCTTCCAGTGGACCTATCCCATCATGTTCTCGCCCCATGACCCGCAGACGCTGTTCGTGGCCGGCAACGTGGTGTTCCGCAGCACTGATCTGGGCAGCAGCTGGGAGGCCATCAGCCCGGACCTGACCCGCCACGACCCAGCCACGCTGGAGCCCTCCGGCGGCCCCATCACCAAGGACACCTCCGGCGCGGAGGTCTACGCCACCATCTTCGCCTTCGTGGAATCTCCACACGAGCCGGGCGTCTTCTGGGCCGGCTCCGACGACGGGCTGGTCCACCTTTCACGCGACGGCGGCGGGACCTGGGACGCGGTTACGCCCGACGGCCTGCCGGAGTGGACGCTCATCTGCATGATCGAGGTTTCGCCGCACGACCCGGCTACAGCCTACATCGCGGGCACGCGTTACAAGCTGGACGACACCCGCCCCATGCTGTACCGGACCACCGACTACGGCCAGAGCTGGACTTCGATAACCACCGGCCTGCCGGAAGATGACTACACCCGCGTAGTGCGGGAAGACCCCGACCGTCCGGGCCTGCTCTATGCCGGCACCGAAACCGGAGCGTACGTGTCCTTCAACCAGGGAGATTCCTGGCAGCCGTTGCGGGCCAATTTGCCGGTGGTTCCGGTATATGACCTGGCCATCAAGGACGACAACCTGGTCGCCGCCACCCACGGGCGGTCCTTCTGGATAATGGACGACCTGACCCAGCTGCGCCAGCTCACGCCGTCCCTGGCCGATCAGTCGTTCGCCCTGCTGCAGCCCCGGGACACCTTACGGGTCCGGTCGCCCTTCCGCGACCGGAAGCCCAGCCCCGGCAAGTTCTACCGGGCCGGCCTGGGCGCGGACGTCACCTACAGCGAGTCGCTGGGCAAAGCCGGTGAAACCGTGCGGAAGATGTGGGATGCCGGTGAAAACCCGCCCGACGGGGTGATGATCCACTACCACCTGCAGGAGGCGTCCGAGGACGTGACCCTCACCATCCGGGACAGAGCCGGGGAGATCATCCAGAGCTTCTCCAGCAAGGCACCGGAAGCCGGCGCGGAAGCCGACGAACCCCGGGTACCCGCCGAGGCGGGCATGAACCGCTTCGTGTGGAGCATGCGCTATCCGCCGGCCCGCAAGGTGCCCGAGGACAAGACCACCGAGGATGCGGTCATCGGCCCCCTGGCGTCGCCCGGCGAGTACCGGGTGACGCTGCAGGTGGGGGGCGACTCCCAGACCCAGGCATTCCGCGTCGTCAAGGACCCCCGCGTGGGGGCCAGCCAGGATGACCTGGACGCCCAGTTCAAGTTCCTGATCGAGATCCGCGACAAGGTTTCGGAGACCCACGATGGCATCAACCGGCTGCGCCGGGTCCGCCAGCAGGTGGACCAGTGGGTGAATCGCGCCGACGGGCATTCATCGGCGGAAACGGTGGGTGATGCGGCGGAGTCGGTGAAGGAGAAACTGGGACAGATCGAGGACCTGCTGATCCAGTCAGCGTACCGGGGCGCCCGGGACCGGCTGGACCTGCCGGCGCGGCTCAACCGCAAGCTGGCGGAACTCACCGCCGTGGTGGCCAACGCCGACTTCGCGCCTCCCCAGCAGGCCTACCAGGTGTTCGACTACCTCTCCGGTGAAATCGACGAGCAGCTGGCGGCGCTACAGCAGGTCATCGATGAAGACGTGACCCAGTTCGCCAACCTGGTGCGCGACCTGGACATACCGGCCATCGCGACGTAAGCGGCGGGGGTGGTCCGATCCGCTTTTGTCATCGCGGGAAGCGGAGGGACGTGGCGACCGCGTTCCCGGAGCAGGGTTGCATGCCGTGACGAGATTGCCGCCCCCGCATCAAGTGCGGGGTCGCAATGACGGTTGCGGCGGAGCTGGGTACGCGTGGGGCTGCCGCTATCACGCGTACCCGTTTTGTGATCGCGAGGAGCGGAGGGACGTGGCGATCTCGTTCCCGGAGCAGCGTTGCATGCCGTGACGAGATTGCCGCCCCCGCATCAAGTGCGGGGTCGCAATGACGGTTGCGGCGGAGCTGGGTACGCGTGGGGCTGCCTCTATCACGCGTACCCGTTTTGTCATCGCGGGGAGCGGAGGGACGTGGCGACCGCGTTCCCGGAGCAGGGTTGCATGCCGTGACGAGATTGCCGCGCTGCGCTCGCAATGACGGTTGCGGTGGAGCTGCCTCCAGGTTGACGGGTGGCGCGGCAGATCAGTCCTGCAGGAGGATGTAGACCGCGCCCGACGGGGACAGGTCATGGTGCGAGTGCCCCTTGCCGGTGACGTCCTCCATCAGGCGGATATCGCCGGCCCGCAGCACGCGCTTGGAGCCGTCGCTGGCCCCGATTTCCACCTCGCCGGACAGGTGGATGATCAGCCGGCGCTCCGGCAGGGGATGAAAATCCATCTGCCGCGACCCGTCAAACTCCTGGACGCGCGCCTCGGAGATGTTGATCAGCGCCCCCAGCTCCGGATGCTCCTCCAGCTTCAGGTCTTCGATGTGGCTCTCGCCGTCGGCGTCCGAAAATATCCGATAGATTGCCATGTTGCCTCCCGAAAGATCGTTGGAATTCCGCTGTTCGCTCCCGCAGTCTAGCATCGTCGATTGCGTTAGCGTGTTGGCGTTGGTCTGTTTGGACCGATGTACGCACATCGGCTGCCAGGGCCTTTCGATTGTCATTGCGAGGCGCTTGCGCCGTGGCAATCTCGTTGGGTCCAGGGCCGCCTCTCGCGAAGATTGCTCATTCTGCACGAGATTGCCGCGCTTCGCTCGCAATGACAGATGCCCACAATCGAAAGATCCTGCATCTGCTGCGGGGATCGTTGCGCTGCCCCCTTCGGGTGTGTATCCTACCGATACGGGCATTTATATTTAAATTCGCATCCACAATGGCGGAATTTTTCAACGTATTGCCTCCGGGGGAGGCGCTGGAGTTGCTCCTGGGACGACTTCCGGAGCGACCGGCTGTAGCGGTGTGTGTAGCGGATACGGCCCGGGCGCTGGGAAGAGTCCTGGCCGTCGAAATCCGGGCGACGGAGTCTCTCCCTTCCTTTCCCCGTGCCACGATGGACGGCTACAGCGTGCGCGCGTCGGACACCTACGGGGCTAGCGACGGACTGCCGGCCTGGTTCACGCTGGTGGGCGAGGTTCCAATGGGACGCGGGCCTGACATGAGCCTGGGCGTTGGCGAGGCGGCGGTGGCCTACACCGGCGGGATGCTGGCGGGAAACGCCGACGCCGTGGTCATGGTGGAGCAGACCCAGGCCGTCGACGAGCACACGATCGAGGTCGTGCGGCCGGTGGCTCCCGGCCAGAACGTCGCGCAGCCGGGCGAGGATGTGCGGGTCGGGGAGTCGGTCCTGCCAGCGGGCCACGTGATCCGGCCCCAGGATATTGGCGGACTGCTCGCGCTGGGCATCGAGCGGGTGAAAGTGGCCGAACGGCCGCGGGTGGGCATTTTGTCCATGGGCGATGAGGTGGTTCACCCCGGCGTGACTCCCGGCCCGGGACAGGTGCGGGACATCAACACCTACACCGTTGCGGGGCAGGTTGCCGCGGCCGGCGGGATTCCGGAACTCCTGGGCCTGGTGAGCGACGACTACGAGGAACAGCTGGTTGCGGCGCGGCAGGGGTTGGCCAAGTCCGACATGCTGGTGCTGTCGGCCGGCAGCTCGGTCAGCGCCCGAGATCGCACAGTGGACATCGTAGCCGAGCTTGGCGAACCCGGGCCCCTGGTGCATGGATTGGCGCTGCGTCCCGGCAAACCGGCCATCCTCGGCCTGTGCGACGGCAAACCGGTCATCGGACTGCCGGGCAACCCGGTGTCGGCTATGGTCGTGAGCAGCCTGGTGGTGCGGCCAACGGTGTACCGGCTCATGGGTTGTGCCCGGCCGCCGTCGCCATCCGAACGCGCCGCGGTACTGGCGCAGGACATCCCATCCGCCGCCGGGCGCGAAGACTATGTGCCAGTGCGATTGGTGAACGGCGAAAACGGTACGGAGGAAGCCCATCCGGTGTGGGGCAAGAGCGGGTTTATCTTCACGTTGGTCAGGGCGGACGGCCTGGTGAGAGTGCCGGCGGACGCGGGTGGGATCTACGCCGGCGAAACGGTACAGGTACGGGAATTGTGAACTCATGGAGGACTCAACACCACACCGGTCAAACCGTCGCTACTTCCTGCAGGACATTCCTCTGGGAGAGGCGACGGCCCGCTGGTTCGGCGCTCTGAACGAGGCCGGCGCCCTGGTAGCGATGCCCAGCGAGGATGCGGCGCTGACCGCTCCCGACATCGTGGGCCGGATCACCGCCTGGCCGGTGTGGGCCGTTGCGTCGTCGCCGCACTATGACGCCGCCGCGATGGACGGCATCGCGGTGCGGGCGGCCGAGACCGTCGGAGCCACCGAGACCCGACCCGTGGCACTGGATGTGGGCAGCCACGCCGTTTGGGTAGACACCGGCGACCCCATGCCGATGGGAATGGACGCGGTGGTGATGATCGAGCACGTGCAGCGGGATCCCGCTGATCCGGGCACCGTGCGGGTGTCCGACCCGGTGGCGCCCTGGCAGCACGTGCGACCGCTGGGCGAGGATATCGTGGCCACCGAGCTGGTGCTGCCGGAAAACCACCGCATCACGCCCGCGGACCTGGGAGCCTGCGCCGCCGCTGGCCTCGCCGCCGTTCCGGTGCGCCGCCGGCCCCGGGTCACGATAATTCCCACTGGAGACGAATTGACTCCCATCGGCACGCCGCGAAGACCGGGCGACATTCCGGAGTTCAACTCCCTGATCCTCGCTGCTCTGATCCGCCAGTGGGGCGGCGAACCGGTGGTGCGCCAGCCGGTGCCGGACGACTTTGACGCCATTAGCGAAGCGGTTGTCGAGGGTCTGGCATCATCGGACGTGGTTGCGATCAACGCCGGCTCCTCGGCAGGAGACGCGGACTACACCGCCTCGGTCATCGAATCGCTGGGGACGCTGCAGGTGCATGGCATCGCCGTGCGTCCCGGCCATCCTGTGGCATTGGGCGTAGCGTCGGGCAAGGCGGTAATGGGAGTCCCGGGATACCCGGTGTCGGCGGCCCTGACCGCTGAGCTGCTGCTGCTGCCATTGCTGGAACGGCTGCTGGGCTCGTCGCTGCCTGCGCGCAGGCGCATCAACGCCAGCATGACCCGCAAGGTGGTCTCGCCAACCGGTGAGGACGAGTTCCTGCGCGTTGCGGTGGGACGGGTTGGAGACAAGATGATCGCGACACCGGTGCAGCGCGGCGCCGGCGTGGTCATGTCCCTGGTGCGCGCCGACGGCATTGTCCGGATCCCCAGGCATACTGAAGGCGTGGACGCTGGCGCCGAGGTGGAAGTCGAACTGCTGCGCCCGCTGGAGGAGGTGGAGAACACCATCGTCGCCATCGGCAGCCACGACCTGGCGTTGGACCTGATGCGCAGCTTCCTGCGTCGCGGAAACCCCTCGGTGAACCTGGCGTCGGCCCACGTGGGCAGCCTGGGCGGTTTGCTGGCGCTGCGGCGGGGTGAAGCCCACGTAGCGGGCTGCCACCTGCTGGACACGGAAACCGGCGAGTACAACACGTCCTACGTCCGCCGTTACTTGCCGGATACCCCAGTTGCCATCGTTCGTCTCGTGGGACGCACGCAGGGCCTGATGACCGCCCCGGGGAACCCGCTGAACATTGCGAGCCTCGAGGATCTGCTGCGGCCGGACGTACGGTTCGTAAACCGCCAACGGGGCTCGGGCACACGGGTGTTGCTGGATTACCGGCTCCGACAGATGGGAGCGGCGCCCGATGAAATTGTCGGCTACCAGCGCGAGGAGTACAGCCACCTGGCGGTGGCGGCCGCGGTTTCGGGCGGGTCGGCCGACACCGGGTTGGGGGTGCTGTCGGCGGCCCGCGCCCTGGAGATGGAATTCGTGCCTTTGCTCAACGAGGAGTACGATCTGGTCATCCCTACGGAACACTATGAAAGTGGTCACCTCCAGCCATTGCTGGAACTGCTCGCCGCGCCCGATTTCCGGCTGGCGGTGGACGACCTGGGCGGCTACGATGTTTCTCGAATGGGTGAAGTGCGGATGATGCTGCCATGACTAGCAATCCCAACCAGCGCATCGCCCGCCGGACCGCCGAGCTGGATGCCCAGCTCGCGGCCGACGGCAGCGACCACAGCGATACCCTGCGCGCCGAACACCGGCTGGCGCACGCTTACCGCGCCGCCCGTCAATTCGATCAGGCGCTGCATTGGTTTGACCGTGCCGCCGAGGGCAGCGCGCGGGTGCATGGGCCGGATCACCTCGAAACGCTGCGCTACCGGAGCAGCCTGGCCAACTGCCACTACGCTGCCGGGCATACCGACGTGGCCATCGAGATGTTCGGCGACCTGTTCGACGCGCGCCGCGCCGCGTTGGGCGACGATCATCCGGATACCCTGCGCAGCCGGGGGAGCCTGGCCAACGCGCTGCACGCGGTGGGTCGCTACAATGAGGCAGCGGGATTGCACCTGCGCAACGCCGGCGACCGGGCGGAGACCCTGGGCCGCCAGCATCCCTCCACCGAGGCCAGCCTCCGCAACCTGGCGCGAGCCGTCAGCGACGCCGGCGCGGACACGACCTGACCTTGGCCAACGAGGAAGCAGCCAGCGGGTTATCCGATCCGGAACGGCCGGGTTCCGAAGCCAAGACCTCATTCCGCGCCTGGTCGGTCCTGCTGCTGAACCGGACCCACCAGAGCACGGTGGTGCTGTCATCCTATGGGCTCGGGCTGTTTCTTCCCTTTGTGCAGGCGGACCTGGATCTCAGCTACCTGGAGATCGGCATTCTGCAAGCCGTCTGGTGGGGCACGCCGGCGGTGCTGCTAGTCCCCTTCAGCCTGCTGTTCGCCCGGTTCAACCCCAACCGCCGGGTGCTGGTCGCACTGGCGCTCATGGCGCCCTGCCTGTTCAGCCAGGGCCTGGCCATCGGGTTCTGGACCCTGCTGGCGTCGCGGTTCCTGACGGTGCTGGTGCATGCGTCGATGGCGCCGGCGAGGCCGCTCCTGCTCCGCTGGTGGGCGGCTCCCCGCCAGTACTCCACCGTGAGCTCCCTGGGCCTGTCCATGCACTCCACCTTCATGGCGGCGGCCCTCACCTTCGGGCCGATGATCATCGTCGTGTTGGACAGCTGGCGGCTGGCCTACTTCGTCCAGGGCGCGCTGATGGCCGGGCACCTGCTGGTGTGGGCGGCGCTGACGTGGGGTGCGAGGGAACCGGCGCAGGGCCCGGAGGATGCGGTCGCAGCCGCGCCGGCGTCGAATGATCCCGCGGGGAGCGCAGTGGCAGAGCAAAACGCCAGGCCGCCGCTGGTACGCTCGCTGGTGGCCTATCCCCACGCCTGGCTGCTGGGCGTGGTCATGCTGTGGCTGTCGGCGTCATGGACTACGGTGCTGACCTTCCTGCCCACGATCCTGGAGGCGCACCGGGGCATCGCGATCACATCGGGCAGCGTGCTCTTCGGGTTCCTGTACTACGTGCTGATACCGGGGGCGTTGGCAGGGAGCTGGATATTCAATCACATCACCAACCGGCGGCTGATGGTGCTGCTGCCGGCCGCGTTGAACCTGGTGGCCACGGTGGTTGCCGTGCTGGCCGGCAACGTGGTGATCGCCGCGCTGGCCCTGACCGGGTTGGGCATCGCCTGGATATTCGTACCGGCCATGGAGATACTGCCCTTCGAGTTCAGGAACGTCCGCACGCGGGAGGTTTCGGTGCTGTCGGGGTTGGTGCAGACCTTCGGCGCGGTAGGCTTCGGCGCCGGGCCGGTGATCGCCGGGGCGCTGGCCCAGACGACCGGCTCGCTGGTCACGGGGGTGCTGGCCGTGGCGCTGATGACCGCCCTGGCGGTGGTCGCGGCGGCGCTGTTGCCGCGCAGCTTTGGCGGTGATCCGGCTCTCCGCGGCAACTGAGTTCGACCTGTTTGTGGCAATAGACGACTGGAGGCGGTGGAATGACCACACATTTCACGGATGATGAAATTGACGCACTTGGGGAACGGCTGCGGCGGGGTATTACTCATACCGACCGCACGAGATACGGCAGCCACAGAAGAGTATTAAACGTGCTCAGGTCCGATCTGGAAGCGGAGTTGCGAGCTTTTTTTCCGAACGCCGAAGCAGGTTCCCGCACCAAGCGAGTTGAAACAGTAGCGGCAAAGTTGCAGCGGCGTCCCGACCTGCCTCTGTCTCAAGTGACGGACTTAGCTGGCTGCCGCATCATCGTATCCGGCAAGGCTGAGCAGGAAGCTGTGGTGACCCGGTTGCTGGCAACCTACGATGTCCAGCAAGTTGACGACAAAAGCGACCGCCCCAAGTTCGGGTATCGAGCGGTCCACTTCGACATTCGCTATCGGGGCCAGTTGATGGAAATCCAGGTACAAACACGCAACCAGCACCTGTGGCAGATGGTTTCCGAGATGGCGGCGGGGTATGACATTTCCATCAAGTACGGCGGTGGTCTACAGGAAGTCAACCGTGCGTTGCAAGACTTGTCGGAACTAGCCTGGAGGTGCGATTTGGAAGGTACTGAATTGCCCGACGCTGACATTGACCAAGCGCGGGATGTGATAACATCGGCCCATTCCGGGTAACTGGGACTGGCCAGGAGCAGGAGGATGATGAGATGAGCCTGAATTTTCTGGTTGAGCACGACCGGCACGGTAAAGTTCCTACCAGGATCACAGTGTACGAAAACATTGACGACGCTGAGGAGCGCCTCTACAAGCTGGATATTGACCAGTTGGACGAGCTCAACGCCTGTTTGAAGGCCGGCAAGCCGGTTCGCATGGAGTACGTCGTCCTGGGAGGCGCATCCGTCGAATCCATTAAACGGACCCATGCCCGTTATTTCTCGGGCGAGTATGAAGTACTGACCCCCACGGAAATACGTTACCTTGGCAGTTGGGGAGACAATCTTCCTCAGACCACGATACAAAACGTTGACCATACCGAGGCGGCTCCGGTTACCGGTGCATGACCACCGGCGTCAGCGTTAACCTGCACACCGCGCCGGCCGACGCCGGCGACGGAACGATCCTGCCCAACCTCCTGATGTTCGGCGAGGTGCTCCGCCGCCTGGGATTGGACGTGGGCTCCGCGAACATGCTCGACCTGGTGCGCGCCACCGAGCACGTGCCCATCGGCGGGAACCGCAACGACTTCCGCCTGGCCGCGCGGGCGCTTCTGGTGCACCGTCGCAGCGACCTGGAGATTTTCGACGAGGCGTTCCAGGTGTTCTGGAGACGGCCGGCCCACGGCCGAAGCATGCGCGACCTGCGCTCCATGGGTGAGGAACGCCGCTACCGCACCCCTCGGGTCATGCCGCACCGGGAGGACACCTCCGATGGGCCTCCTGGCGGCGACGACCCCGACGATGCCGGCGACCGTCAGCCGGTGGTGGACCTGCAGCGATCCTTCAGCGCGCGGGAGGTCTTGCGGCAGCGGGATTTCGCAGACTACACCGCTGCCGAGGTGTCGGCGGCGCGCGTACTGATGTCTGAGTTGCAGTGGGACCTGGGCAGCCGACGCACCCGCCGGCTCACCTGGGGTGAGGGCCGCGACGTGGACCTGCGCCGGACCATGCGCCGCAGCCTGTCCTACGGCGGCGAGATGCTGGACATCGCCCACCGCCGGCGCAAGAACAAGCCTCGGCCCCTGGTTCTGATCTGCGACGTCAGCGGCTCCATGGAACGCTACACCCGCATGCTGTTGCACTTTGTGCACACCGTCGCCGTCAGCGGGCAGCAGCTGGAGGCCTTCCTGTTCGCCACGCGCCTGACCCGCATCACCCGCCACCTGGAGCACCGCGGGGTCGACCGCGCCGTGTCGGAGGTGGCCCGGGCCGTACCCGACTGGGCCGGCGGCACCCGCATCGGAGAGGCGGTCAAGAGCTTCAACTACCGATGGGCGCGGCGCGTCCTGCGCGGCGGCGCGGTTGTGCTGGTCATTTCCGACGGGTGGGACCGGGGCGAACCGGAGTTGCTGTCCCGCGAGATGGCGCGGCTGCAGCGCAGTTGTCATCGCCTGATCTGGCTGAACCCGCTGCTGGGGTCGCCGGGCTACGAGCCGCTGACCCGTGGGATGCAGGCCGCCCTGCCATACATCGATGATTTCCTGCCGGCGCACAACCTCCACAGCCTGCAGGAACTCGCGGGGCACCTGAACCGGCTGACGGCGCGGCGCGCGCCTCCGACGGCACGACGCAGGCCGCCTGCGGATGGTAATGAGGCGAACGAGCCTGAGGGTGACGCGACCCACGACGGCGGAGTCGCCGCCCGGTCACGCCGTGAACTGAACCCGGCGTTGGCGCCTACGTTTCGGCATCCGCTGTGGGGTCACCCGAACATTCCGGGTGGCGGCAGCTAGCCGGCCCGGCCGGGCGCGATTTCGTTGTACAGGCTGGCCAGAGTGGTTGCCAGCGCGTGGGGCCGCTCTTCGTACTCTGGCGTGGGGTACCACTCGTAGTCGAAACTGCGCACGATGTTGCCCTCGATGCTGGTGCGCAGGTTGGACACGATGACGCGGAAGCCCAGGGCGTGGGATGCCTGCTCGGCCAACTGCTCCAGCACGATGTTGGGGCAGTCGAAGATCACCATGAACCCGCCCTGCCGTTCTCCGTCGGTCACCCGGGCGCGAAACACGTTGCCGAACAGGTCGACGTCCACGATGGTGTAGCGGCGCTCGGCAGCGCCGTGGTCAGGCCAACCGATGTAAATGTCGCCGCCGATGTTCCAGTGGTGCATGGATGGATCTCCCTGGGGCTGATGGGTAATACAGCTTGGAAAAGATCGTAGCGGGGCCATGAAACCGGTGCAAGAGCGGGAGCGTATACAAGCCATCGTATAAACAATATATGAAGGGGTTGTACGCTTGCCCCACCGCTGTGATAAGATGCTGCTCCCGTGATTGAAACACTTAACAAATTGCGACGCGCGCTGAGTAGTTGGTACCTAGCCGGAGTAGCGGCCGTAATCCTCGGCCTGGTGATCGGAGGGGTTATATTCTTCTTCTTCGCTCCCGGCAGGCCGGCCGTTGGCGTGATCAACATACCGTTCACCGTTATCGATGAAGGGTCGACGTTTGTCATCGGGCGGCACCTCGATTACGCCATGCAGGACGACTCGATCAAAGCGGTGGTGATCTCCCTCTCCAGCCCGGGCGGGGGCGCGTCCTCCAGCGAGCGCCTGTACTTCCACACCAGCCGTCTGCGGGAAGAAAAACCGGTGGTCATTGTCATGAACGGCATGGTCGCCAGTGGCGGCTTCATGATGGCAATGGGCGGCAACTACATCTTCGCCCAGCCGTCCTCCCTCGTCGGTAACGTCGGTGTCGTCGGGATATCGGGCGGGACGCTGCCACCGGTCTTCCCCGAAATTATCACAACCACCGGTCCGAACAAGCTGACCGGCGGCTCCAGGCAGCATTGGGTTGCCCTGATTGACGTGATCAAGGACCGGTTCGCCAAGATGGTGATCCATGAGCGGGGCGACCGTCTCCGCATTACCGAAGCACAGTTGCTCGAAGGCAACCTCTACGCGGGACAGGATGCAGTGTCCCTGGGCCTGGCTGACGCCATCGGCTATACCGGCGACGGGGTCGAAAAGGCGGCCGAACTGGCCGGCATCGGGAGATATGGCATTGTCGACGTGAACGCGGAGGTCTTCGAGAAATACGGATGGCGCGCCCAGCTCGTGCATGCGCCGCAGAACGCACCAGCCGCGCATGATGGCGACGCGGCCGCCGAGTCCAGGTCGGGCCGCGACGACGAAGCTCTCGAAGATCAGTACGGGCCGCCCCTGATGGGGGCCCTGGGTCAGGAACAGGTGAACCCACTATCGGAGTTGCCCATCGAGATCGGGCAGCCGAATATCTATTACCTGTATACAGGTTATGGCCACTAGACTCGCGGGGATCCTGATACTCCTGGTGGTCTTTGTCGGCGTGGCCTTCGCCGCGGCTTTCCTGGTTTTCTATCGCGGCAATTACGCTGGTCCGCCCAATGGGGAAATGGAATACGTGCCGCCGGGCGTCGCCAGCGCCGCTGACGGCACGCAATGGACGCCGTCGGTCGGTGAACGCGCTGGCGGCCTCGTGCTGGTCGACACCCTCCACAGCAACGGTTTCTCCTCGCGGGAAATCCTGACGCTGCGCACGCGGGTGGTCGCCCAGGGGTACGACCTCGAATTGCTCGGCAACTTCGCCAGGTCATCGGAGCCGGACCGGCGCGCCCAGTTCGCAGAACGGCTGCGCGAGGCGGACAGCCTGGTGGTCATAACGCCGTTGATCAGCTACTCGGCCGGCGAGGTTGACCTGATCGAAGATTTCGTGCGCAAGGGCGGCAAACTGGTGCTGGTCTCCGACCCCGGCCGCCGCGACCAGATGAACACGCTGGCCCAGCGCTTTGGCGTGCAGTTCCGGCCGGACTACCTGTTCAACCAGGTCGAGAACAACCAGAACTATCAGAACATATTCGTGCGCGATTTCCGACCCGACGAGTTGACCGCCGGTTTGGACACCGTCGTGCTGTATACCGCCGGGTCGATCACCTCTTCCGGGCCAGGTCTCGCCGTAGCGGACGCCGGCACCGAGTCCGTGGTGGCCGAGAACAACGGCGATCTCTACGTGATGGCGAGGGCCGCCGACAGGAACGTCGTGGCCATTTCCGATTTCACCTTCATGATCCCGCCCCACGATTCCACTCTGGACAACGACCGCCTGCTGTCCAACATCATCGACTTTGCCACTACCAGCGACCGTGTTTTCGATCTGGCCGACTTTCCGCACTTCTACCGGACCGGACCCGATGACGGCGTTCAGATCCTGCTGGGCCGTCCCGACCTGCTCGGCAGCGGCGCGAAGCTGAAGAACGGTTTGGAGGAGTATGGCATCTCCGCGAACATCCAGGGAACCGAAGATGTGAGCCGGGACACGGTGTTCCTGGGCCTGCACGATGACGCGCTGCAGGTGCGACAGTATCTCCAGGCCGCCGGAGTCCGGGTCGACGATATGGTTGGCATGCCATTCGGCCTGGAACTGGACCCGGCCGGCACGGCGGTGACCGTGCTGGATCGGGAGGGAGGCCGGCACGTGCTGATACTGCTGGCCGACACCCCGGCCGTGCTGGATAGGGCGGTGGGTCGGTTGTTGAGCGGAGGGTTCAGGTCTGAACTGGTCAGCGAAGTCACTGGAGTAAGCACTTCAGCGGGAGCGAGTAAGTAGTACATGAAAACCATATCCAAACGGCTGATCCTGCTCGTTCCGGCGCTGGCATTGTTCGCGATGATCGCCTGCACCGCCCCGGCAGCCCAGGAACCGGAGGCCGCTCCTCCAAGTTCCGCTCCGGAGGCAATGGAGACGCGGGGGTCCGCCATGGAACCGCCGCCGCTGGCCGACTTCAACGAGCAGCGCCAGAGCGTCGACGAGGCGTGGGACCTGGTGCACGACGACTTTGACCAGTGGCGCGCGAACCTGACCATGTGCCATCCCACCACGATGACCGAGGCCCTGAGCGAGTTTGCCATCGAGTTCAACGATGTCACCGAGGATGCGCGCGACCTGACCCGGACCAAGACCACCGGAGAGTTCGCCGACAAGTTGATCACGGCGGCGGAAGACGAGGAGACTGCGTTCCGACAGCTCCGCGACCGCTGGCAACCTGGCAACGTGTCCCTGTTCGAAAACGTTGAGAATCAGCGGAACCTGGCCGCCCAGGCGCAGCGTGAAGCGAAGGACATGGCGCTCGAACTCCGCGCCGCGCTGGAAGACACCGCTGATCCCGAAGTAATCGATGAGTTCACCGGAGAGTTTGAAACCATCGAACAGGACCTGGAGGACGCTCACTCGGAGTACAACAAGCTCAGCGACGGCGCGTCCGACGACGAGGTTGCCGAGGTCGTCGACGGTCTGCAAGCGCTGGCCGCACAGGTTGATGAGATCGTTGCCGCCATCGACGAACTGCCCTCCCTGAAGGGCGGCAAGGAGGCCGTAAGAGCCCTGGAAAAGGCCGCCAAGGCCGAGGTGGACGCTTTGGAAGCCGCCGCGGAAGAGGCCGGTGAGGGCGACGACGCCAAGCTGCCCGACTTCAAAAAGATCGACGCCACGGTCAAGGCCAGCGAGGAAGCCTCGGAGAATCTAGCCGACGTGCTGGACGATTTGTCCGTTGAGGACACCGCCGATGCCCTGGCTGATATCACCGTGTTCGAGCTGGAGTATGACCGCCTTTTGCAGTCATGGGACCGGTTCCACTCCGGGTACAACTCCTGGCGCGCGGACGACGGCGGATGCGACCGCCTCGAAGTGCTGGAGTCGCTCACCGAGTTCAGCTCCCAGGTGGACGCCGTCGGCGACGGTGTGCGCGGCCTCCCCAAGTCCGGCCACCTGGAGCCCGTGCATCGCCTGCTGGTGGAAGCCATCGAAGGCGAGGAGCAGGCCTTCCGGAGCCTGCGGGACACCTGGCAACCCTTCACCCTCGACGCCCTGCGGGCCGTCGAGCGGGCGCGCATCATGAGCGACACGCGCCGCAGCGACGCGGACATCATCATCGTGGAGCTGGAAAACCGCTTCTAGGCGTCTGACCAACGTGCAAGGTCCAGGATCGGGCGGCGACCTCGGTAGAGAAGCGCCGCCCGTTTTTCTATCCGTGGGTTTCGGTCGAGCATCCGGGCCGGCGAACCACTCGGTGCTATAATCCCCGAACTCCCACTGCGGTTACGGTGCAACCATGCGCTTCGGCCATTTTTTCTACCCCATGAAGTTCGACGACTCGCGCGACGACGTCGCGATCCAGGAATGCCTGGACGAGGCGGTGCTGGTCGAAGAGTTGGGTTACGACGCCATCTGGTTTGCCGAGCATTACTTCACCGGGGAGTGCGTGTATGGCGACCCGCTGGTGTTCGCCAGCGCGGTGGCCGTGAAGACCAAACGGGTCCTGCTGGGCTTCGGCATCATCGAGTTGCCGCTGCACAATCCGGTGCGGGTCGCGATGCAGACCGCGCTGCTGGACAACCTGAGCGAGGGCCGGTTGGTGGTGGGCACCGCCAAGGGTTCCAACTACAACGCCTTCGAGTACGTCGGCTTCGGGACCGACCCCGCCCTGGGCTCGGCCCAGATGGAGGAGGCCGAGGAACTGATGGTCACGGCGTGGACGCAGGATAACGTTCACTTCGAGGGTGAGCATTACCAGGTGGCGTTCCCCTCGGTGCGGCCGCGTCCCTACCAGAAACCCCATCCTCCGTTGGCTCGGGCCTGCATCAACCGCGAATCTATCATGGAGATGGCGCGCATCGGCCGGCCGATTTTGCTGCGCGGCCGTTCCACCAACAGCACCGCCGCCGATATCATCCTCTACCGCGACACCATGGCCGAGGCGGGGTTTGATGAGGAGACCATCGAGCGCAACCTGGACCAGATCTGGGTGTGGCGCGAGATCCACGTGGCGGAAACCGACGACCGGGCCATGGACGAGTTCCTGCCGGCCAACCTGGAGGCCTACACGACCATACAGGGATACCGGGAGCAGTGGAACCCGAAGGAATTTCCCATGTCCTACCAGCCGCCGCCCATCCAGAAGGACGCCTACGGCGACCGGCCCAATCCCGACGCGCCGGAGAACCTCGTGGGGAGTCCGCGGCGGGTCGCCGAGCAATTGGACGAAATGCGCAGCCTGGGCATCCGCAATCTGATGCTGACCAACCGCGGGCTGATGTCAGCGGAGGCGACGCAGCGTTCGCTGAATCTCTTCGCCGAGCAGGTGATGCCCAAGTTCCCCAACGCCTGAGCGGCGGCGACCCAAAATGTCATTGCGACCCGGCGCTTGATGCGGGGGGCAATCTCTTCGGGTAGGCGCAACCCCCTCACGCGTACCCGCTTTGCCAGAGCTGGCGAAGTTCGCATGGATACACAGGATGGACATGATCTAATTGATGAGACGCTCCACATCAGTCCAGAGTGAAAGTGGATAGCAGTAGCGAACAATAAGGTCACATGGGCTGCTCAACAATCTGACGAGCCTCTCTCATCCACCCTATACCATCCCATTCATCCTGTTTATCCATGAAAATTGTCCCTCTGCGATAAAATGGGTACGCGTGAGGCGCCAGGGCTTTTCAAAGTCATTGCGAGGAGCGGAGCGACGTGGCAATCCCGTCGATGCACTAAGGCTTTCCCGTATGAGTCATGCCCCCGGAGCGAGATTGCCGCGCTGCGCTCGCAATGACAAAAGCTACTTTGAAAAGGCCCTGGTGAGGCGCAATCCCTCGTTGAAAAACCGACCGAACCCGCCTCGATGGGGAGGACAGCAATGGAAAAGACCAGGAACAACCATCCCGACATCGCGCCATCCGGGCCGACTTTCAGCCGAACGGTGCGCGCTGGCAACTGGCTGTTCATCGCCGGCTGCACCGCCCGGGGCACTGATGCCCAGGGCAAGTCTCTGATGGAGCAAACTCGCGTGACTCTGGACCGGATAGCGCAAATCGTGCGCGCCGAGGGCGGGCAGCCGTCGGACATCGTGAAGATCACGACCTTCGTGACCAGCATTCCCGCGTGGCGCGAGGCGCGCGAAACCCAGGAGGCGCTGTGGGTCGAGTTCTTCGAGGGCGCCTACCCGGCGAACACGCTGATCGAGATCACGGGGCTGGCCGAGGCCGGCCTGGACGTTGAGATCGAGGCCACGGCCGAGATCAGCTGATAGAGGCTCCGGTCCACCGCTCACGCCGGGCGGTGGAAATCCTCCACCTGCTGCAGGTAGTTGCGCAGGAGGTCGTGTCCCACCAGCGTCATTATTGATTCGGGGTGGAACTGGATGCCCTCAACGGGTAGTTCCTTGTGCCGGACGCCCATGATCAGGCCGTTGTCTGTCCACGCGGTGACTTCGAGGAAGTCGGGCACGCTCTCGGGGTAGATCACCAGGCTGTGGTAGCGGATGCCCTCGAACGGGTTGGGGAGGCCGGCGAACACCCCCTTGCCATCGTGGTGAATCATCGAGGTCTTGCCGTGGCGGATCTCGCCGGCTCGGTCCACGGTCGCGCCGTAGGCATCACCGATGCACTGGTGGCCAAGGCAGACTCCCAGCACGGGCAGCTTTGGGCCGAAGTGCCGGATGACGTCGTTGGAGATGCCGGCCTCCCGGGGGGTGCAGGGCCCCGGCGATACCACGATGCCCTCGGGCTGCATCGCCTCGATGTCCTCGATGGTGGTCTTGTCGTTGCGGATCACCACAACCTCGGCGCCCAGCTCGCACAGGTACTGGTAGAGGTTGTAGGTGAAGCTGTCGTAGTTGTCGATCAGCAGCAGCATCAGTAAAGCTCCACCAGTTCCAGCCAGTTGCCGTCCGGGTCCTGGCAGTAGGAGGCCTTGCGTACCATGTTGCCGGCGTCGTCGTACATGGCGACCGGCGGCGTCGGGTAGCTGAGGCCCCGGTTGCGGGTGTTCTCGTAGAAGGCGTCGATATCCTCGACGAAGAAGGCTAGGTGGGCCGCGCGGACGTCGTTCTTGTCGAAGTCGGCGTAGCTGCCCTCGGGGTTCATGTACTGGATCAGTTCCAACTGGTGGCCGTCGCCCATGTCGAAGAACGCGCCCTTGATGTGCGCGTCGGGGAAGCCCAGCAGCGTGGCGGGGAACTCGCCGGTGCGCTCGGTGCGCATGGTCAGGTTCAGGCCCAGTACGTCCGAATAGAAGGCGACGGCGGCCTCCAGGTCCTTGACGATGAAACCGGTGTGGAAGAATGATTTGAGCATTGCGACCTCGCGTTATTGCATGAATGGACCGGATTGACGGGATGGTAGGACGTTAGACGGCCCCCTCGGCAACGTCGATGGCGCGCATCATGGCGCCCGACTTGTGGCGGGTCTCCATGTACTCGTCCTCGGCCACGCTGTCCGCGACCACGCCGCCGCCGGCCTGCACGTACATGACGCCGTCCTTGAAGACGCCGGTGCGCAGGACCAGGGCGGTGTCCATGTTGCCGTTGTAGCTGAAGTAGGCCACCGCGCCGCCGTAGGGGCCGCGACGTTCCTGCTCGATCTCGGCGATGATCTCCATAGCGCGGATCTTGGGCGCGCCGGAGACGGTGCCCGCGGGGAAGCAGGCGCGCAACGCGTCGTAGGGCGTCATGTCGGACCGCAGTTCACCCTCGACGTGGGACACCAGGTGCATGACGTGGGAGAACCGCTCCACGTCCATGTACTGGGTGACCTTGACCGTGCCGGGGACGCTGACGCGGCCGATGTCGTTGCGTCCCAGGTCCAACAGCATGATGTGCTCGGCCTGCTGCTTTTCGCTGCCCTTGAGTTCCTCTTCCAGAGCGTTGTCCTCGGCCGTTGTCTGGCCACGCGGACGGGTGCCGGCGATGGGATGCGTGGCCACCGTGCCGTCGTGAACGGTCGCCACCGTCTCGATGGCGGCGCCCACGATCTGGAAGCCGTTGAGGTCCAGGTAGTACATGTACGGCGACGGGTTGCTGCCCCGCAGCGCGCGGTACACCTGGAAGGGATGGGCGTCGGTGCGCCGGCTGAACCGCTGGGAGTTGACGACCTGAATCACGTCGCCGGCGTAGATGTACTCGATGCACTTTTCAATCGCCGCTTCGTACTCGGGCACAGTGAAGTTGGACTCGGTTCCTTCGGAGGAAGGCAGCGCCGGCTGTACGAGAAGTTCCGCCGGCAGCACCAGCGGACGGGAAAGGCGGTCTACCATGCGCTCGATCTTGGCGGTCGCCGCGTCGTAGGCTTCAGCGATGTCGCCGCCGTCGAGGCGGGCGTGGCTGACCACCTTGATGTCGTGGCGCAGGTGGTCGAACACCAGCAGCGTATCGGTGAACATGAAGACCGACTCGGGCAGGCCCTGGGGGTCGGCCTCCGGCATGGGGACGCGAAGCTCGAAGTAATGCACGGCGTCGTAGGCAACGTAGCCAACACCGCCGCCGTGGAATGGAGGCAGACCTTCCACCGGAATGAGCTGGAAGGTGTCCATTTCCTGCTCCACGAGGGTCAGGGGGTCCACCGTGCCCGAGGGGTGGTCGGCGCCGGTGCTGAACACGTCGTAGGGTTCGGTGCCGATGAAGCTATAGCGGCCGATGCGTTCGCCGCCGGCCACCGATTCCAGCAGGAACGAGTAGGGCGGTCGTGCCACCTTCAGGTAGGCGGACACGGGAGTCTCCAGGTCGGCGTTGATGGTGCGGTATATCGGGCAGAGGTTGCCCTGGCCGGCCAGGGCACGGACCTGGTCAAGGGTGGGGTAATACATTGTCATGTTGTGATTTCCAGATGTGTTGGGCAGCGGCGGCAAAAGAAAAAGCCCGTCCCCTGCGGGACGAGCCTTATGGCCGCGATGCCACCCTGCATACGGTGTTCTGCGGGCGTGTAACGCGGCCCATACGGCCCGGCCTACTCAGCACGGCAACAAGTATGTTGCGGCCTTTCGGCGGGCGGCTCCGAGGTCCATTCCGCGTCTGCGCCTGGCGCCGGTTCGCAGCTAACCCGGCTCTCTGGGCCCCGCTGGACGCGTACTAATCCCCTTCACGGCAATTGGCTATTCAGATGTGCGGGATCAATTGTATGGCGGGCGGTTGGGGGCGTCAACGGCGCGCCGGGAAACGGTCGAGCTCGCCCGACCAGTTGAGGATGTCACGGTCATCCGTTATCAGTTGGTGTCCTGCCTGCGCGGTGGCCATGATGATCCGGTCTGCCGGGTCTGCGTGGAAATCGGCCAAGTTGACGGAGCGGGCGGCGATCATGCCGTCAACGGGGATTTCGATCAACCCTGCCTCGAGCAGGTTCTGACGCCACTGGAGGGCGGTTACGTCCAGAGTGAGGCGGCGTCTCGCCAGCAGCAGGGCTACTTCCCAGACTGATATAGCCGAAAACGCAGCGTCCCGATCTGCGATTGCTTCCCGAATCCGGCGGTCGGCCAGTGGGCCAAGCCTCGGATTTAGGGTCGTGTACCAGATCAGGGTATGCGTATCCGGCAGTATCAAGCAGGCTGCTCCTCATCCTGTCCCGTGTATGGAGCGTACCATTCCTCATCTTGGTCGGTGCGTAAGGTGTACCATTCCGGCGGCAGCGGAGATACGATGTCGCCATGTATTTGCGCGCGGCCTTTGAGGGAACCGCGCAGAGGGTCGTGTACTTCCTGATACCGGGTTATCTGCACGATGGGCTTGTCGCCGTCAAAGAGGATCGCCTTCCCATCATGCTCGAACACGGCGGCGATGATTGACAAGTATTGCTCGCCGAACTCTTCAACGGTGAGCGTATGCAGTTTTTCGTGGAAGGGAACGCCCTCGGGCATGGTTTCCTCCAGCCGACTGATGGGTGGGCATACTGACTATGTCGAGCATATCACGGCGTCAGCAATATCTTCCCCGTTGTCGCCCGGCCTTCCATGCGGCGGTGCGCCTCGGGGGCTTCGGCGAGCGGGAGGTTGAGGGTGACCTTGAGCCTGATCTGGCCCGACTGGACCCAGGACAGGCACTCCTCGGCGCGCTGCACCAGCTCGTCACGCGTGGCGGTGTAGTCGCCCAGGCTGGGGCGGGTGAGGAACAGGGAACCATTGCGCAGCATTCCGGAATCCACCGGACCCACGGGACCGCCGGCCTGCCCGTATAGGGCCATGCAGCCGCGCCGCCCCAGGACCCGCAGGCCCTTTTCGAAAGTGGTAGCGCCCACTGCGTCGTAGATGATCTTGACGCCCTGGCCGTCGGTCATCCGCCGGATCTCTTCCTCGAAGTCCTGTCGCGTGTAGAGAATAACGTCGTCGGCGCCGGCGTTGCTGGCCAGCGCGGCCTTGTCGTCGGTGGAAACCGTGGTGTACACGTGGAGGCCCATGCGCTTCAACATCTGAATGAGCAGCAGGCCCATCCCACCGGCGCCAG
The DNA here is from genome assembly GCA_002238825.1 of SAR202 cluster bacterium bin87. Taxonomy (GTDB): domain Bacteria; phylum Chloroflexota; class Dehalococcoidia; order Lucifugimonadales; family UBA3495; genus Bin87. Next base: position 337,810 of record MPNC01000003.1, read on the forward strand.
CGTGGACCAGCGCGCTCTGTCCCGCCTGCAAAGGCGCGATGTCGTTGACCAGGAAGTGGGCGGTCATGCACTGGAGCAGGGTGGCGGCGCCCGTCTCGAAGTCCATGGCGTCGGGGATGCGAACCAGGAGCCACGCCGGGACGGCCTGCTGCTCGGCGTAGGAGCCGGTGTGCATGGCGTAGGCGACACGGTCCCCCACACTGACCTCGGTGACGCCGTCGCCCACGGCGATGACCTCGCCTGATGCCTCACGGCCGGGCGTCCACGGGAATGCCGCCGGCGGGTTGGTGCCCTTCCGGCTGGAGACGTCGGTGTAGTTGACGCCAATGTTGCGGATGGCAACCACTGCTTCGCCGGGACCGGCGGTGGGTTCGGGCATGTCCTCGTAGGTGAGTACGTCGGGTCCGCCGACTTCGTAAGCGCGTATGCCTTTCATGGTGTCTAACCTCCAAGTACGGATGCCATTCCGGTCACGTTTTCGATTTCAGCAATGCCACGGAAACTGCTGACCGCTTCGTCGATGTGGTCGGCCGGCAGGATGTAGCGGGTGCAGTAGAGGAATTTTGCGTCGAGCTCCTCAACGTCCAGACGCATTGCCGGCGAGCCGCGAGGGTGGTCGATGCGATGGCGCAGGGTGCGGCCGTCGGTGAGGGTAATCGCGACCTCGGCCGGATTGAGGGCCAGCGGCGAGGCGGGCAGGGTGGCCTCGACGGAGGTGCGCCCCATCATGGCGCGGACACCCTCGTCGTGCACTGCCGGGTCGGAGAAGAAGTTGATCAGGGGCGCGCCGTGACACAGGGTGGCGGCCGCGATGAACCCGATGGACCGGCGCGCCTGCCACCCGTCGGCGGGCAGGACGTTGGGCAGTTGTTCGGTGGTGGCGGCAGTCACGCCGACGTGCATGGAAGAGACATCGGATGGCTCAAATCGGTGCAGCTGAGCAAGTCCGAGAATAGCGTCGATCACGCTGTGGCTCGCCGAATGGCAGGGATACAGGCGTATGGTTACCCCGGGGTCCTCGAGTCGCCAGTGGACGCCCAGGTCGGCGAAATCCGCCGTTCCTATGGTGGCGCCGGAGATCGCGCCGTCAATTCCGGCCTCGGCGCTCAGAGCGGCGATCATGCCCTGCATGGCGGCTCTGCCCTCTGCCAGGGCGGCCGCGCCGGCGGAACCGTAGCCGGCGTCCCCGCTGGCCGAATCAACCGCCAGCCCGATCGCGCTGGCCAGACTTTCAGCGTCCAGCCCGAGCAGCATGGACGACGCCACCGCCGCCCCCACTGCTCCGGCCGAGCCGTTCGTTGACCCGGCGGCGCTGAGGCGCGCAGTAACCTCGCATCCAACGGCAAAGGCGGACAACACGGCCTGGCCGGCGTACCCGTGCATTTCGCCCAGGGCCATCACCGGCGGAAACACGGCTGCCGTGCAGTGCGCCCCCGTATTGACGGTGTTGTCGTCGTAATCAAGCAGCCGCACCAGGGCGGCGTTCACCAGCGAGGCGTACACGGGAGACGTGCGCATGCCCATGCCGATGATGGTGCTACGGCCGTTGCCGCCCATTTCACGAACGACACGAGCCAGCGCGATGCCGTCGGGATGGCCAGCGCCGGCGAGAGCGGCGCCGGCGGCGTTGAGCATCATCTCGCGGCACAGCTCGGCCACGGGCGGCGGCACGGCGATGTTGGATTGGGCGACGCCGGCGGCGAACTGGACGATCTGTTTGATGGGTTCTGATTCTGTGAGATTCATAGCAAGGCAAGGATACCGACGGCCGGCCGATGACGCAACGCAGGGGCGGAAAGGTCGCGGTGTATAATGCCGATGTGGACAGCAGGGAGGTGATACGGCGGCTGCGGGAAGACGGCTGGTATGTTCACCACATTACTGGATCACACCATTAGATGAAACACCCAACCAAGCGCGGAACGACATCAGTGCCCCACCCACGAAAAGATCTCAGGATAGGAACAATACGCAGCATCGAGAGGCAATCCGGTACCAGACTTCGGCCCTGAGGAAACTCAATATGGAAAGAACCTACATCGCGTTGGTCGAAAAGGACCCGGACAGCGACTATGGCGTTTGGTTCACGGATTTGCCCGGCTGCATAACCGCCGGAAGTACGTTGGAAGAAGCCTGTGAATTGGCGCGAGAAGTGCTCATGCTGCACCTGGAAGGCATGGCAGCGGACGACGAGGAAATCCCGACCCCCAGTTGCGCCAACGACGTGCTGGCACATCCCGACGCCGCTGATGCCATCGCCCTGATCGTTGTAGAGGCATTGCCGCAGCGCACGGAAGCGGAAGCTCAGGCCGAGTATGATGCGTTCATGGCGTCGGAATATGGACAGGAATTCATGCGGGAGACGGCGCCGTTTCACACTGCGGAAGGCTCTTACACACGATGACAACTCAGAACACAGATCTGAAACTTCCGGCATCGGGTTTAGAGTTGATTTTCCGGTCCTTTCCGTTTGCGCTCTGTTCGTGATCGCGATAGTAGAGACGTAGGCGTTTTTCAGGCACAGGAGAACGGGATTATGTCGGTACACGGAAGCAGTTCCAACTCGGTGGAAGAGCGGCAGTACGACGTGGCCATCGTCGGCGGCGGTATCATCGGGTTGTCCACGGCCATGCAGTTGCTGGAACGTTCGCCGAGCCTGAACGTGGCGGTGATCGAGAAAGAGGAGCAGTTGGCCCAGCACCAGACGGGTCACAACAGCGGCGTCATCCACTCCGGCATCTACTACCGGCCCGGGTCGTGGAAGTCGCGGTTCTGCGTGGGCGGAAAGGACCGGCTGATCCGGTTCTGCGACGAGAACGAGATCGAATACGATCCCTGTGGAAAGGTCATCGTGGCGACCCATGAGAGTGAACTGGGCCGCCTGGATGACCTGTACGAGCGCGGCGTCGCCAACGGCGTGCCCGACCTCGAGATGGTGGGACCCGAGCGCCTGAAGGAGATCGAGCCTCACACCATTGGCGTGCAGGCGTTGTGGGCTCCGCACACCGGCATCGTTGACTACGTGCGCGTCGCCAACGCCTACGGGGGCAAGTTCCAGTCCGCGGGGGGCGATATCTTCACCGGAGCCGCGGTGATACGGTCGCGTCAGACCGGGTCCGGCACCGCCCTGGAGACGGAGCGCGGCGCCGTGCAGGCGCGGCACGTGATCAACTGCGGCGGCCTGTACGCGGACAAGCTGGCCCGGATGATGGGCGAGGAAACCGACGTGCGCATCATCCCGTTCCGAGGGGAGTACTACAAGCTGACCCAGGCCAGCGAAGACCTGGTGAAGGGCTTGATCTATCCGGTGCCCGACCCGCGGTTCCCGTTCCTGGGCGTGCACTATACGCGCAATATCCACGGCTACGTGGAGGCCGGCCCCAACGCGGTCCTGGCGTGGGCGCGGGAGGGCTACCACAAGAGCAACGTCAGCGTTGGAGAAACGGCCGGCGCGCTGACTTTCCCAGGGTTCTGGAAGATGACCGCGCGGCACTGGAAGACGGGCATGAAGGAAATGCACCGGTCCTACAGCAAGTCCGTGTTCGTCAACGACCTGAAGAAGCTGATCCCTGAGATCCGCGCGGAGCACCTGGAACCGGGCGGCAGCGGCGTGCGCGCGCAGGCCGTGTCCACGTCGGGCGCCATCCTGGACGACTTCCACATCCTGCGGGGACAGCGGGCGCTGCACGTGCTGAACGCGCCGTCGCCGGGCGCTACGTCGTCGCTGGCCATCGGCGAATACCTGACGGACATGGCGGTTGAGGACTTCGGCCTCGCCGTGCGCTGAGCAGCCGAAAGGCCCGGTTCCAATCCGAGACCAGGGCTGAGGTCACGGGTATCGGCGGATGCTGCCTGAAACCTGCTCCGAAGCCGGGCTTTTTCAAAGATAATCCGTCATTCCTGCACAGGCAGGAACCCAGAAACCTCCGCTAATGGAAACGTTCCGGATTCCCGCGAAAGCGGCAATGAAGATCGGGATCGCATGCCACCGTCAGGGACTTTGAAAAGGCCCTGGGCTCCGAAGCGTCAGCCTGTTACGCCCAACGGGTTTCTGCTATACTTGCGCCCTAGCCGACGAACGCCATCGCACAACGAGAGCCGTGCCGCCGCTGGCAGCAGCCTGCGGGGGCGATTTTTCGGTTTACTTTCTAAACTATCCGGGAGAACAGGACAATGCCGGCTTATGCCGTAATCGGGGGACAATGGGGCGACGAGGGCAAGGGCAAAGTTATCGACTACCTTGCCGGTCAGTCCGATTGCGTGGTGCGATACGCCGGCGGGAACAACGCCGGGCACACGGTGGTTAACGAGCGCGGAGAATTCCAGCTGCACCTGGTCCCTTCCGGCATCTGCTGGCCCGGCGTGACGGGCATCATCGGCAATGGCGTGGTCGTGAATCCCGACGTTCTGCTGGGCGAGATTGCGGGGCTGCAGGAGCAGGGCATCAACACGGACCAGTTGTTCGTGAGCGATCGGGCCCACGTCATCATGCCCTACCACATCCTGCTCGACGAGCTGCAGGAGAAGGCCCGCGGTCGCGGGGCCATCGGCACCACCGGACAGGGCATCGGGCCGGCCTACGTGGACAAAGCCTCCCGAGACGGCATTCGCGTGGGGGACCTGCTCGACACCAAGCACCTGCCGGATCGCGTCAACGCCGCCGTGGCGATGAAGAACCGTGTCATAATCGGTGTTTTCGATGGCGAACCCGTGGATGCAGCCGAGGTGCTGTCCAAGTGCCAGGAGTGGGGCGAAAAGCTGCGCCCCCAGGTACGCGCCACCGAGCAGATGGTGCAGGACCTGCTGGACCAGGGCAAACGGGTGCTCCTGGAAGGGGCCCAGGGAACGCTGCTGGACGTTGACCACGGATCCTACCCCTACGTGACGTCTTCCTCGCCGTCCATCGGCGGGGCGATCACCGGACTGGGCATCAACCCGCAGTCGATAGAGGGCGTGGTCGGCGTATTCAAGGCCTACTCGACCCGGGTGGGTGGAGGGCCCATGCCCACCGAGATGGACGGCCAGGCTGGCGATGACCTGCGCGAGAAAGCCCACGAGTACGGCACCACCACCGGTCGGCCGAGGCGGGTGGGTTGGTTCGACTCCGTCGCGGCTCGGTACAGCCGTCAAATCAACGGTTTCACGGGCATAGTGCTAACCCGCCTGGACATCCTGGACGGCATGCCGGAGGTCAAAATCTGCGTGGGATACCGCGCGGACGGTAAGGATCTGGACCGGTTCCCGGCGAATACCACTCTGCTGGAGCGGTGCGAACCCGTTTACGAAAAGATGCCGGGATGGATGGAACCCACGGCCAGCGCAACCCGCGCCGAGCAATTGCCAGCCAACGCTCTGGCATATGTGAAGCGGATCGAGTCTCTTGTGGGTTGCGATGCGCAGATCATTTCTACCGGACCCAGTCGCGAAGAAACCATAGCAATCGAACAGATCATTCGGTAGCATATTTAACAATTTCGTAATAACATTGTGCCCGCAGCGTCGCCTGCCTGATGGAGGTGAAATAACTAGCTGTAGAGGAGAATGTTATGGCCACAAATAACGCAACCCCGGCGGATACGTCCATCTTTGGCCGTATTTTCGTGCGATTCACCGACGAGTTCTACTTACTGTTCAGGCTCATTTTCGCCTTCCTTGTCGCCCTGCACGGGGCGCAGAAGGCATTCCAGATGTGGGGGTTTCCTGCACCGGGAGGCCCAGCCCCGGACATTGTGTACGTTGCGGGCTGGATTGAGTTCATTTCAGCTCTGCTCATCGGATTCGGTGTGCTGACGCGACTGGGAGCGGGAGCGCTCTGTGTGACGATGGTCATCGCGTATTTCATGATGCACTTCCCCAACGGCATTGCTCCACACATCTATCCCGCTGAGGGCGGTTTCGTCGCCACCGGCGGCGAGGTTCCGATCCTCTGGTTCGCCATCGCCGGCATCATCGGTATCATGGGCAGCCGGAAGTACGGGCTGGAACGCCTGATCCTCAAGAAAGAAATCCTCTAACCGGGACACATCTCAACACCAAACTCACACTGACCGCCCGGCGTCCCCCGCGACGCCGGGCAAAGAGTAGCCATGATGCAGCAACAAGCAGCGCGCTTCGGTATATACTTCAACTCCTCCCAGAACCAGGTGGTGCGGATCAATTCGCCCTACTGGTTCCCGCCGGAGCCGGACTGGCAGAAGGTCACCGGCGAGGTGAACGCCACCCTGCTGGACCTGCGGCGGATGATTGGGGAGCAGGGTCTGTCGTCAGATCCGGACGGAGTGTCCTGGACCACCCTGCCGTTGTTGGACGAAGACAACTAGCCGGCCATGGCCTCGGAGCAGCCGGGAGCCGAACCGGAACCGGCGCCCGAGACGGAAATCTGGGCCCGTCCGCCCGGATGGCGCGGGCGGATGATGGCCGCCAACCCCGAGCAGGCCCGCCGCTGGATGCGATGGGCCTGGGTGTGCGGTCTGGTGTGGTGGGTGTGGACGACGGGAGTGCTGTTCGTGTGGATGGCTGCGCCTGTCCTGGCGGTGTCCGAAGTCGAGGGCACCGCGCCGGCGATACCACCAGCGAAGCTGATGATCTATTACGGCGCTGAAGCGTTCGTGATTGCCCTGCTGGCGCTGGGAGTGATGCGGCGCTGGAGGCCGGCGGCCATCCTGCTGACGGCGGGCTTCGTCGTGTCCCGCATCGTGCTCATCATGATGGGACTGATAACTCTGGACGGTTTCCGCGATGCGATCTGGCTGGCCATATACGGGGGCCTGCTGTTCGCCTTCGTCAGGGGCGTGCAGGGCGCGTACAGTTATCATTGGTTCACTCGCCCGCCGTTGCCGGATCAGCAGTAGTTGATCGCGGCCACGATACTGAAAGGGGGCGGGTTGAATACCCGCCCCCTTCGCTGGTGATCGGTCCGGCTGAGCTCGTGTCAGCTGCCGTTGAAGGACGGCATCACGTCCTGGGCGAACCGGGAGAGCTGGTCCTTGAAGACCTCACGGGGCATGCCCATGACCGAACCGAGATTGACCCGCTCCACGCCGGGGTATCGCGCCTCGTCTTCCTTGAGCGCGTTGGCGATATCGTCCGCCGAGCCGCAGAGCCACGCGCCGCTCTCCACGGCTTCCTCCAGCGTGGGAAGCTTCACGCCGCGGCGCAGGCCGGGGTTTGCCACAGCCTCGATCTGGTCCTGTTCCAGGCGCATCAGACCCAGAGGGGCGGCGAATTTCATCGCTTCCTCAAAGTAGGGTTTGGCCTCCTTGATGGCCTGCTCCCGGTTGGCGCCGATGAAGAAGCGGTAGCCCAACGCGATGTCCTCGCCCAAGGCCAGCTCCCGGCCGTATTTGGCGGCGGCCTCCTGGTACATTGTCAGCCGCTCGTGCCGGGCCGGCTCCGGCGTGTTGGCAACCATCGCCTTGATGCCGATGCGGGCCATGAAATCTACGCCCTTGGGGTTGCCGGAGACCAGGGGCTGCCAGATGTCCACGGGCTGTCGCAGGGGTCGCGGCACGAGGCTCAGCTTCTCCAGGGTGTAGCCGCGATAGGGCACCTTGGCCGGTATCTGGTAGTGCTTGCCCTCGTGGGAGAAGGCTTCTTCGTTGAATGCCTTGACCATGACCTCGACCTGCTCTTCGAACAGCTCGCGGTTGGCGTCGCCGTCGAACATCGGCGAGCCGAAGGTCTCAACCTCGCGGGAGTGGTAGCCGCGGCCCACGCCGAAGACGATGCGCCCGCCGGACAGGATGTCGGCCATGGCGAAGTCCTCCGCCAGGCGCAGCGGGTGCCACATGGGCGTGATGTTGAAGCCGCAGCCGTACTTCAGGCGCTTGGTGTTGCACGCCAGGTACAGTCCCAGCATGATCAGGTTGGGGATGCACTCGTACCCTTCGGGCTGGAAGTGGTGCTCGGCCATCCAGAACTCGTCGTAGCCGTTGTCCTCCAGGTGCCTGGAAATGTCCAGGGCCCAGTCGAACACCTCGGCCAACTGCTCGTTGGAGTACCAGCGGTCGTTGGCGGGAGTCCCTTCCAGGCCCAGGTCGTTGTCCACCACGTGGCCGGCATAGGATGCGCTAAAGCTTTTGAACATGGTTCGGTTCCCTCGTTACGGTTTTCTCAACGGGATTCTTCGGTCATCAATTGTACTGCATTTCGCCGCCCACCGGGTTTGACGCCCGGGCCGCGCCGGGCAATCGCGTCTCAATCAGCGATGGCGCCGGAGTTGAGATTGGCAGCAGTGAACGGTGATTCTTACCGGGATAAACAGGATGGACGGGATATTTCGACGCGGGTTGTTTTGAGTAACGGGAGGGTTCCCGGCTCACGCGTACCCAGTATCTGCAATCCTGTCGTTGCGAGCGAGCACGTCCCCGCTTTCCGCAGCCTGTCATTGAGAGCGAGCAGTCCCCGCATTCCGCGGCTTGTCATTGCGAGCGAAGCGCGGCAATCTCGTTGGGGCAAGAAACGCTACTGCGGGAACGAGATCGCCACGTCGCTGCGCTCCTCGCGATGACAGGATGGGTACGCTGGATGGCAGAAATGGTACGAGTGGGGAGGTTCTGGGACCTCCGGGCGTGAAGATGTCTGCGCGTTATGGCTTGCGTGCATGCAATCCAGAGCCTTGTATCCCATTTATTGAAGACGCGATTGCCCGGCCTCGCGGCGCCGGCACAGGGGGCAATACCCGCCGTGATGCTTCGGCGTCGATCGACAGGATCGGCAGGCTCCATTGACGGGAAGGAGCGGTGGCGGAGAAGGTCGCTACCGGGTCCGCCGCAGCCTGGGGTCGAGGGTGTCGCGCAGCCAGTCGCCGAAGAAGTTCATGGCCATGACCACGATGGTGATCGCCAGCCCGGGGAACAGCGCCAACCACCAGATTTCGAAGATCTGGTCACGTCCCTCCGAGACCATGATGCCCCAGGCCGGGTCGCCGGGCGGCACGCCCACACCGAGGAAGCTCAGTGAGGCCTCCAGCAGGATGGTCTGGCCCACCAGGAGGCTGATCACGATCAGCACCGTGTTGATCACGTTGGGGAAGATGTGCCGCCACATGATCACCGGAGGCGAAACGCCGGCCACGATGGCCAGGGTCACGAAGTCACGTTCCTTGATGCTCAGCACCTCGCCCCGGGCCTGGCGGGCAAACCTCGCCCACACCGTGGCGGCCACGGCGATAATCACGTTGCCGATTCCAGCGCCGCCGGCGATAGCCACGATAATCAGCGCCAGCAGCACTGTGGGGAATCCAAGCACCGCGTCCACCAGGCGCATCAGCACGATGTCAGTGCGGCCCCCGAAGTAGCCGGAGATGACGCCAATGGCGCTGCCGACCACCGCTCCGGTGCCCAGCGCCACCAGGCTGATGAAAACCGACGTGCGCGCGCCATAAATCAGCCGGCTGAGGATGTCCTTGCCGGACTTGTCGGTGCCCAGCAGGAACTTGCTGGTTTCGAAGGGAGGAACCTCGCGGTCACGCTTGTTCAGCTGCTCGGGGTCGTGAGGCGCGAGCAGGGGCGCGAAGATCGCCGCCACCATCAGGAGCCCCAACACGACTATCGGAACCCACGGCAGGCGCATTTCCCGCGTCTTGCGCCAGGCTCGGGATATTTGGCCGGGCTGCGGGGCCGGTGTTGCCAATTCTTGAGTGGTCAAGGTCGGGTGCTCCTTGAGGGGCGTATCCAGAGAGTTGCGGAATTTTGCTGCTCATGCAGGCCGGTTGACAGGCCCTCGCCTCGAAACGGATGTTGCTGGCTGAACCACCGTTGGCAGCATGCGGCAATCGGGTGGGGCGTCGAACGGCTATCCGTACCTGATCCGGGGGTCCACGTACGCGTAGGCGATGTCCACCAGGGTCGACATCACGATGTACAGGAAGCCGGATACCAGGATGGTCGCCTCGATGATCGGAACGTCGCGGGTGCGGATCCCTTCCAGCATCAACAGTCCCAGGCCAGGCCAGTTGAAGATAACCTCCACGACGATGGAGCCGTTGAGCAGGCCGGCAAAGCTGATGCCGCCGAAGGTCAGCACCGGGATTACTGCGTTTTTCAGTGCGTGCTTGAAGATCACCAGTTGTTCCGCCAGGCCCTTGACCCGAGCGAACTTGACATATTCGCTGTCCAGCACTTCCAGCATCGCCGAGCGGGTCAGCCGCATGAAACCGGCCATGGTGAACACCGCAATGGAGAAGGCGGGAATCACGAAGTAGCGGGGGTCAAGACCCTCCTTGCCGAATACGGGCAGCAGGTTCAACTCCACCGCGAACACCCACATCAGGATGATCGCCAGCCAGAACTGTGGCATCGACATGCCCAGTATGGCGAAGGTTTTGCCCAGTTTGTCCAGGAAACTGTCCCGTTTGACCGCCGATAAGATGCCCAGCGGGATCCCGATAACCACCGCAATGAACAGGGCCGCGATGGCCAACTGCACGGTGTTGGGAACGCGTTCCAGCACCAGTTGGCTGGTGGGCAGCCGCTTGTTGTAGGAACGTCCGAAATCGCCGACCAGGATGTTGCCCAGATAGTCGAAATAACGGATGATCACGGGCCGGTCCAGGCCCAGGTTCTCGCGTATGGCCTGGATCTCCTCGGGACGGGCGTCGCCCGGGGCCATCGCCAGCGCAGCGTCGCCGGTGAGGTCGGTGCCAAAGAAAACGGCGGCGCTCAGCACCACCAGTGTAGCAATTGCCTGGATGATTCGGAACAGGATGAAGCGTGCCAAAAAGGTCGCCTCCAAGGGTCAAAAATTAGTCCGCCGGGGATTATAGCAGATACGTTGTGCCTGACGGCCGGCCCGACGTTTCGTAACTGTTCAGAGTTGCTGGGGAGGTGTCATTGCGAACGCAGCGCAGCAATCTCGTTGGCTCGGGGGAGTCCTTCAGGGCAGACGTTGCTGCTGCGATATCGAGATTGCCACGGCGCAAGCGCGGCGCAATAACAACCTCCTGAAATCTGAACAGTTACGACGTTTCGAAGGGATTGCGCCGCGGCTACGGCCGGTAACCGAATCTGTGGGGGCGAGTCATTTGACCCGCCCCCACGTCGACTGCGATGCCGCCGGTGCGGTCAACCGCCGTTTACTTCCAACGTATCGTCCACAGGGCGCTGGGGGACGGGCGCAGGGGGCGCGGCCTCCAGTCCTCGATGCGGGCGCTGATAGCGTAGGGAGCGTCCAGGTAGCCAGGGGCAAAGTCCCAGTGGCCCTCGTGGGCCTGCCGGAGAGCCTGGTAGTAGGCTTCCTGCTGCGTATCCACTGTCGTCGCGGCCAGGGCGGCGTCCACCAACGGCTTGACCAGCGGGTCGTAGCTGATGTAGGAGCCGGCGGGGCTGGCGAACCGACCGACCAGCTTCGACGCTACGTCGTACTCGTGCTCGTTGGAGCGGACGAGGTACTGGCCGGGGATCTCACCGCCGTACTGGCGGTCCTTGATCGCAGCCTCTTCACCGACGTTCACCTCGCACTCGAGCCCGAGGTAGGTCTCCCAGTCGTCGCAGACGAACTCCACGATCTGGAGCATCTTCGGCACCGTGGCGCCGGCTTCCCAGGTCCACACGTTCCACTTGTCGCCGCCGCCGGCATAGACCGGCTCACTGAGGCCGGTCACGGCTTCGAGTGTGACCCCGTCAGGGGTGGTGGCTTGCGGTACGTTGTATCCGGCCTCGACAAAAAGATCGCGGGCCTTTACCGGGTCGAAGGGGAACGGGTCCAGGCCGGCGTCAGGGCGATACCCGATGCCGGACGGCGAGGCGGCGGCGGTTCCAGCAATGTGGAATACGTCGGGGCCGCCCACCAGATCCTGGATGGCTTCCTTGTCTATGGCGTAGTCCAGGGCGTGGCGGACGCGCTTGTCGGAGCACATCAGCTGGGTCCCCTTGGGGTCGCCGACGTAATTGCCGTCACCATCCTGGTCGCGGGACTGGTCGTAGCCCAAGGTCTGCGGGGCGTCTTCGCTGCAGTTCCACGCGTTGATCCAGATCACGGTGGACTCGGGGCCGAAGCGGAACTGCAGGCCGGCGGCCTCCATCTCCTCCCGGGAGTCCAGGTCGATGGGAGAGATGTCGGCGGAGCCGTCGATCAACGCGGCCTTGCGGGTCGCGGCTTCCTTCACCAGCCGGATCTCAAGCTCGTCGAACGGGTACGGGCGCTTCTCCAGGATGAAGTGGTCGTCGCGCTTCTGGTACACGATCTTCTGGTCCGAGGAGAACTCGACCAGATCGAAGGGGCCGGCTGCGCCGGGGTTCGGGTTGGCGATCAGCCCGTCGGAGCGGGACTCCTGGTCACTGCCCAGGCTCATGAAGTGGGCCTTGGACATGATCGCGCCGCCGGTGCCGCCGTTGGACTCGCTGACGCTGGAGAAAAAGTTCAGGGTGGGCTGGGTGAAGGTGACACTGATCTCGTTGGGGCCGGTTACGGAAACATGCCCTTCCTTCTCCCGGTCGGTATTCTCGCCTGAGTAGTCGGAGTTCTCACCCGTGTCCGACTGGATCAGGTTCCAGATGCGAACGCGCACCACCGAGCGGGCGCCATCGTCCCAGATGTACCGGAGGTACCATGCGGCGTCCTCGGCGGTAACCGGGTCGCCGTCGTGGAACACGGCGTCGTCGCGCAGCGTCCAGGACAGGGTCAAGCCGTCGTCGGACACCGACCAGTCGGTGGCCAGGCCGTCCCTGCTGAAGTTGAAGTCGTCGTCCAGGGTCATCATGTGAGAGTGGAGCGGGAAGTGCCAAACGTGTTTGTCTCCGCTCTCGTACTTGGGATCCCACACCTCGTTGCCGAAGGACTCGGTCAGGACGATCAGGCTCATGCCTTCGCTGGAAACCTCTTCCATGGCCGGTTCCTGGGTGGGCAGCGGCGTCGCGGTGGCGCCAACAGCGGCTGGAGGCGACGTGGGCGACGCGGACTCGCTCGGTGCGCTGGAGGCCGGCGCTTCTGCACCGCCGCAGGCGACCCCGACAAGCATCGCGATTACCGCTGCCGGAATCAGCAGCTGGTAAAAGCGCAGTCGTGATAGTTGTAAACGTGTCATTTTCGTGTGCCCCTCCTGTCAGGCATAGCAAATTTCAGGGAAGCGGAAATCCGCCTCCCCATGAGCCGGAGAATAGTAACGGCGGGTTATCATGGTTGTCAATTGTGGCAACCCGCTCTGCAAGGGGCCATTGCGAGGAGCGGAGCGACGTGGCAATCCCGTCGATGCAACAAGGCTTTCCCGTATGAGTCATGCTCTCCGGAGCGAGATTGCCGCGCTGCGCTCGCAATGACAAAATCTACTTTGGAAAGGCCCTGCCCGCTCGTGCGCATCCGTTGGTCCCACGCTGTCGTCTTGTCCCGCTCTGTCATCGAATGTTCAGCTGTTCAGTCCGGGGATCTCGTTGCCATAGGTGTCGTCTGCCGATCAGCGGGACGCGTCCATATCAGCGGGACCGGCCCATCGCTTTGCCGACCGCGATGCCTGAAATGGGCGCGCGCCTCACGTGTACCGAGTTTCACTGGAACCGGTCATTTGCAACTCGTCATTGCGAGCGAAGCGCGGCAATCTCGCTGGGGCAAGCAACGTTAATACGGGAGCGGGATCGCCACGTAGCTTCGCTCCTCGCAATGACAAAATGGGTACGCGAGAGGGGCGCGCCAGTTGCAAACCGCCGATCCGCTTGCCCGCCACGGCTTTGTTGACGCTCGCCGGCGCCCGATGCTAACCTGCCGCCACGGTCGCCGAGAGCCCGGTCACCGGGTAGCCCGGCGGAACCGCCACCGGAGGGAATAGAAATGAAAGCAGCGGTTTTGCGCGAAGTAAATCAGCCGGTAGTCATCGAGGACGTCCAGGTGGACGCGCCGGCCCCGCGGGAGGTCCTGGTACGAACGGGCGCGTCCGGCGTGTGTCACAGCGACCTCCACTTCGTCGAGGGCCTCTACACCACGTCTATGCCGTGCATCCTCGGCCACGAGGCCGCCGGCGTCGTGGAAGCGGTGGGCGAGCAGGTTAGCTACGTCCGGCCCGGCGACTCAGTAATTTCGTGCCTGTCGGTGTTCTGCGGAACCTGCGAATTCTGCACCCGCGGCCAGCCCTACCTCTGTGACCGGACGGCGGTATCGCGCCGGCGCGACGACCCGCCCCGGCTGCGCCGGGACGGGGAGGCCATCACCCAGTTCGCCCAACTGGGCTCCTACGCGGCCGAGATGCTGGTCCACGAGAACGCGCTGGTCAAGGTGGACGACGACATCCCATTCCCGCAGTTGGCCCTCATCGGGTGCGGCGCGACCACCGGCCTGGGCGCGGTGCTGAATACCGCCCGCGTTGAGCCGGGAAGCACCGTGGCCGTGGTGGGCTGCGGCGGGATCGGCATCCACTGCGTGCAGGCGGCCGCGCTGGCCGGCGCCCTGCGCATCATCGCCATCGACACTACCGAGGATAAGCTGGGCCTGGCCCGGGAGTTCGGCGCCACCGACGTCATCGATGCCACCGCCGGCAACGTCGCGGAACGCATCATGGACCTGACCGACGGCGGCGTTGACTACTCCTTCGAAGCCATCGGCCTGAAGCAGACCGCCGAGGACTGCTACAACATGCTCCGGCCGGGCGGCATGGCGACCATCATTGGCATGGTGCCCGAAGGCGTGAAGATTGAGCTGGACGCCGGCAACTTCCTGCGACGGGGCCGCGCGATCCAGGGCTGCACCATGGGCTCCAACCGCTTCCGCACCGACATGCCGCGCTACATCGAGTTCTACAAGCAGGGCCGGCTGAAGCTGGACGAGCTGGTGACCCAGGAGATGGCGCTGTCGGAGATCAACCAGGCTTTCGCCGACATGAAGGCCCAGAGCGTGCGCCGCAGCGTGATCACCGACTTCGACAACTAGTCGACGTTCCAATCCCTGGTGCACGACGCCGGCGTCCGAATTGGAGCGCCGGCGTCATCATTTGCCCGTTTGTCGTCTGTGGGACAGGGCATGAGAGCTTACGTTTACGGCGACGAATCCGGCAGTTTCGATTTCAGCGATCAGGAGGGAGCCAGCAGGTATTTCATCCTGACCACGGTCGCCGTGGCAGACCACGCTATTGAATCAGAACTGATGGATCTGCGACGTCAATTGGCGTGGGAAGGGGAATCGCTGACCGGCGGGTTTCACGCCACCAACAACAAGCAGCGGGTGCGCGACCGGGTTTTCGCCGTCATGGCGCGCCACGATTTCCGAGTGGACGCAACGATCCTGGAAAAGCGAAAAGCCGACCCGAGGGTCCGACCCACGCCGGCATTTTTCTATGGCTTCGCTTGGTACTATCATTTGACAGGTCTAGCCCCTGTCCTCGCCTCTTATGCCGACGAAATCATGGTAGTCGCGGCATCGATCGGAACCAACGAGATGCGTTCCGATTTCGAATCGGCGGCTAACGCCATTGCAAGTGCGATCGCCCCAATGGTCATTATGAGAGCTGCCATGTGGCAGGCCGCTTCAAACCCGATTTTGCAAGTGGCGGACTATTGCGCCTGGGCAATACGGCGGAAATGGGAGCGGGACGATGTGCGCTCCTACACACTGATCGAAAACAGGATCGAGTCTGAATTCGACGTTTTCAGGGGCGGGGCAACGACCTATTACTAGGCATAAAAAGCGAGCCGACTATCCGATTTTTTGCGAGAGTGGCCAACTCTCATCGGAAGAGGCCCCGGGCCTCTTGTCGCCGGCTCAGTACCATCTTCAGCGTACTATTGGCGTCTGGCAACGTCAAGTATAATGGCGGCTAATACCGGCTCCTAGTGAGCGCAGAGCGAGCGACCCCGCCTACGGACTAGCCACCATGTACGTCATCGGAACCGCCGGGCATGTGGACCATGGGAAATCCACCCTGGTCAAAGCCCTCACCGACATTGATCCCGACCGCCTTCCCGAGGAGAAGGAACGGGAGATGACCGTCGACCTTGGCTTTGCCTGGATGACCCTGCCCAGCGGCCGCGAGGTCAGCATCGTCGACGTGCCGGGACACGAGCGGTTTATCAAAAACATGCTGGCCGGCGTCGGCGCCATCGACCTCGCCATGCTCATCGTCGCCGCCGACGAGAGCGTCATGCCCCAGACCCGAGAGCACCTGGCGATCCTCGACATCCTGCGCATCCGCCGGGGCCTGGTGGTCATCACCAAGGTCGACCTGGTTGACGAAGAATTGGTGGAACTGGTCAAGGCGGAGGTTGAGGATACCCTGGTGGGCACCGCCTTCGAGGGTTGCCCCATGGCTCCGGTGTCCGCCTACACGGGCGAGGGCATCGACGACCTGAAGGCGATGATCGATGACATCCTGAACGACACCGAGACCCGCCGCGACCTGGGCCGGCCGCGTCTGCCCATCGACCGCTGCTTCACCGTTAGCGGGTTCGGCACCGTGATCACCGGCACGCTGATCGACGGCGCGGTGGCGGTGGGCCAGCAGATCGAACTGGCTCCCTCCGGCCGGCAGGCGCGGATCCGCGGGCTGCAAAGCCACAAATCGCGCCTGGACGCGGCCGCGCCCGGGGTGCGGTTGGCTCTGAACCTGTCCGGCATCTCCCGCGACGACGTCATGCGCGGCGAGGTGCTCACCAACCCGGGCTGGCTGCGGCCCACCCGCCGCTTCGACGCCAACCTGCGCATGGTGAAGGGCGCGCCCCATGCCCTGAAGCACAACGAGGGTGTGACCTTCCACCTCTTTACCAGCGAGACCACCGGCCGCGTGCGCCTGCTCGACGCCGACCGGCTCCAGCCGGGCAGCGAGGGGTGGGTGCAGGTGCTGCTCGACGACCCGGTGCCCATGGTGAGGGGCGACTTCTTCGTGCTGCGCTCCTCCGAGGATACCCTGGGCGGCGGACAGATTGCCGACCCCAACCCGCGTCGCCGCCACCGCCGTTTCGCCCCCGACGTGCTGGAACGGCTCACGACGCTGGACGCCGGCGCCAGCGAGGACGTCATACTGACCATCGCGGACCAGATGGGGCCGTGCGACCTGAGGACCCTGTCGCAACGCTCCAACCTTTCCGAAGAGGAGATCCTGGAGCGTCTCGGCGCCCTGATCGAAGCCGAGGAGATCGTGGCTCTGGGTGAAATGGGCGTCCAGGGCGACGCGGTGGTCTACTCCCGGCGTGGCTGGGATATTTTGCGCAACCAGGCCCAGGTGGCGCTCCAGGCCTATCACAACCAGTACCCGCTACGGCGCGGCGCGCCGCCCCAGGAACTGCGCAGCCGCCTCGGCGTCTCCCAGCCCGTTTACCTGCGAGCCGCCGCCAGGCTGGTGGATGAGGGAGCAATCGTCGACGACAACGGTGTGGTGCGAACGGCAGACCATCGTGTGGAGCTCAGCGAAGGCCAGCAAGCTGCAATCGCCGATTACCTGGCCACGCTGGCCGCCGAGCCCTGGTCGCCGCCAACCGACCGCCCGGTGGATCCGGAACTGCTGTCCCACCTGCAGGAGCGGGGCGACGTCGTGAGGGTCAACGAGACGGTGGTGTTCACCGCGGCGGCCTATGAGGACATGGCGGGCCGCGTCGTAGAACATCTCAATGCCAACGGCAGCGTGACCGTGGCCGACGCCCGCACCATCTTCGGGACCAGCCGCAAGTACGTGCTGCCCCTGCTCGAGTACCTGGACCAGCAGCGTATCACCCGGCGCGTCGGCGACGAGCGGGTGCTGCGGTAGCCATCGCGACCCGCTGCGCGACAGAGCCACGATGGCGTTGGATTTTGGCCAAACCGCACGCCAGATGATGTCCGCCATGGGTGGTTTGTCATCCACGGCGAGGTCGCGCCGGCAAAGGTTCGCCGACACCCTGGACCGTGCGCTGGCGATTACTCCCGATGAGGCCGCCCAACGTACGGCGTCTGCGGGCAGCCGTCCCTTCATCGTGGCGCGCACCGGACCCGAGGGTCTGCTCGACAGCATCCCGCCGCCGTCGCCACCCCGGGACTGGATGGCAGTCTCGGTTGACGGATCCCACATCGACGTGGACCGGCATCTCCCGCTGAGGTGCTACCTCATCAACCTGGGCGGATGCGTCCTGACCTATGGCGCCAGCCCCGATTGCAGGTTTTTCAGCGAGCCGACCCTGGCCACGGGCGAAGGCGACCTGTACCTGCGGCCTGACGACGGCTCAAATGGAGAAACGCCCATCTCCGGCGCGCTGCTCGGCGCGCTGCGCACGGTGCAGGAAGTGGAAAGGCTGGCCGACGCCGTCGAGACCGCGCCACCAACCGTACCCGTCCTTGCACTCCTGGACGGCACCCTGGCCTTCTGGGACATCCAGCGCGGGAACTATCCGAGGTACGTGGTTGAAAAACTGGTGAATGACCGCCTGCGCGGCGCTTTGGCCCGACTGCGTGAGGCGTCCCGTGTCCAGCGTCCCGTGGCGCTGGCGGCCTACACCTCCCGGCCTCAGACCACCGAGGTGGCCGGAGCCGTGCGCGCCGGCCTGTGCGTCAGCAACGCAACCGAATGCACCCGGCGCTGCAGCGCGCGCCGTTCCGATCTGGCCCAGTGCGACGGCGCGGCCGGTTTCGATGATCGCGAACTGTTCGATGCGTTGCTGGAGCCGGGCCATCGGTCGCCCCTGTATCAGACTGGCCGCCGCGCGTCGCATTTTGCCATGGACCTGGCGGTGGGCACCGAGTGGAGCCGGTTCTACTACGTGAACAGCGGCACGGAAGTCGCCCGTGTCGAGGTGCCCGACTGGGTCGCTGAGGACCCGGAGTTGCTCGCCACCGGACACGCCATGCTGGCAAAACAGTGCGAACTCGGCCTGGGGTATCCCGTGGTAATCTCGGAGGCCCACGAGCAGGCCGTCGTCAGCGGACGAGACCGCGAGGAGTTTCGCAAGCTGGCCCTGTTGCTGATGGAGCGAAACGGATTGCCGACCCCCGAATCGGCAAAGACCCTCTCGAAACGGATGCCCTGGGCGTGAGGTCAGCGCTGTTTACATCGATATACAGGATATACAGGATTTGTTTATTGAAAATTGCCAGGGCTTCCTATTCAGGGCAAGAGTATCCTGTATATCCTGTGCATCGATGTGAGTAAAACTTGGAGGTTTCATCATGGGTGAATTGAACGATCTGGCCGCGTCGGTCGCGGCTTTGCTGAAAGAGCGGGGAGACTCCCTCGCGGTATCGGAATCTTCGTGCGGCGGTCTCATATCCGCTGCCCTGGTATCCATACCGGGCGCGTCCGATTACTACGTCGGAGGATCCGTGGTCTACACGCGGGTGGCCCAGGCGGGGCTGCTGCAGGTGCCGGACTCGGCGATGGAGGGCCACCGCGCCAGCACAGAGTACTACGCCCTGCTGAACGCCCGAACCTCGCGGGAACGGCTGGGCACCACCTGGGCCCTGGCGGAAACGGGGGCCAGCGGACCCACGGGCAACCGCTACGGCGACAACTACGGGCACGCCTGCTTTGGCGTCGCCGGCCCGGTGGAGCGCTCCCAGACGCTGGAGACCGGCAGCCCCGACCGCGAGGCCAACATGTGGGTCTTTGCCAGGACCGCCCTGGCGTTGCTGGAGGAGGCGGTAAGAGCCGCGTAAGCCAGGTTGCGCCGTCCGACGGCGCATCAGGGATCGGTCGCGGCCAGGTACGCCTCCAGGTCGGCGACCGATCTGAACTCGGCGGCCGTGCGGAGGAAGTCCCCCAGGCTCGGGCTGCGCCGGCGCAGTTCTTCGATCTGCTGGCCTATGACGTTGACGCCGGCCGCGCCGGTGGTGGCGTAGGTGCCGTGGAAGGCGAAGTACGCCTGGTTCAGCCGGCGCAGGCGGTAACCGTTGGCCACGAACTCCCTCCGCCGTTCCTCCATGTAGGTTTCGGCTTCCTCCACGTTGCCGGCGGCCAGCAATTCTTCGACGCGCATTCTGGTCACCCGCATTTCGTGCTGGAAACTGAAGGCGGACGCGTCGGGGGCCGGCAGGGTTTCGTGGGGTGAGTGAGTATGCTCGCCGCTCTCCGGCGATTGGGGGGCGATTTGCGCCATGCGCCGCCTGGTCAGTTCCAGTATTTCCTTCCCGGCGATGTCGGCCACCGTCTCGTTCATCGTGGTGATGTCGCCCCCTTGAAAGTAGCGGCGGCCCAACGGGCGGAACCACAGCCACTGGTGCACCCACTCGTGGGCGATGACCTCCAGCGCAAAATCCAGCCCCGCGTGAGGCACGACGATGGATGGATACAGCGCGATGCCTCCGGTGTCCAGCACCAGCGCGGACAAGTCCGTTTCGTCTTCCACCCACGTTTCGATGCGGTCCCGGTCCTCGTTGGCCAAGCCAGTTCGCATGGTCACGGTGTCCTGCCGCTCGATCCGGTCGCGAGGAGATGTCACCAGGATCGTAGGGGATGCGGACAACACCGTGTCCACCGGCGGGAACGGGCCGGTCCAGGCACGAAAGCCCAGCGACTCCAGCGTTGCCGCAATCGTCGTTTCCAGGGTCTCCTCAACGGGGGGGCGCAGGTCGTCGCGGCGCTCCAGCAGCCGGCCCCGCTGCTCCAACAGAGCGTCGACGCTGGCAGTGACCTCAGCCGTGATCGGCGATCCGGCCTGAAGCTCCAGCAGTTGTTGTTCCACTGACCACAAGGAGTGGCTGACCGCGAAAAATGCGTGCACCTCCGTCATCCGTTGTTCATGGCCCGAACCTCCCGCCAGGGCTGTTGGCGCCCTGAGCAGCCTCCTGACCCATTTGTCGGGCAGGTGGTCCAGTTCCCACACGGGCATGCTGAACCGGTACGGGGCGGTCGCGGCGGCTATGGCGTCCCGCTCAAAGCCACCTACCGGGAAGAGCGTAATGCAGACACAAAACAGGACGACCACGCGCCAGTACGCGCGTCTCCAGATCCGGAGGGGAAGGCGCCTGGCTGGGTTTGATGCGGGTTGGGCCATGGGATAGTTGGCGATGGATGGGCGGCCGTGGTCAGCGTTTGAGGCGACGGGTGTCGCCCCGCTCTGCTGCGAAGATTGTAGCGAACATCGGCATCGTGACAGCGCTCACGCGTACCCTCTTTGCCGGAGCCGGGGAAGTTTGCAAGGATACACAGGATGGACATGATCGAATTGATGAGACGCTCTACATCAGTCCAGAGCGCAAGTGGATCGACGGAGCGAACAATAGGGTCCAACGGGATGCTCAACAAGCTAACGATCCGCCCTCATCCACCTCATTCCATCTCAATCATCCTGTTTATCCATGCAAGTTTTCCCTCTTCGGTAAACCGGGTAAGCGTGAGCCTGACTGCGCAATGGCCCCGTCCGGGTGGGAGTGCTAGAATACCCTAGTGTCCCATCTTCGTCCTGGAGAAAACCCATGAGCACTTCATCATCGTCATCACAACGCCGCAAGCGGGTGTACACCAAGTACGGCGACCAGGGCGAAACCAGTTTGCTGTACGGCGGTCGCGTTTCCAAGGCCAACCCCCATACTGAGGCCTATGGGATAACCGACGAGGCGGTCAGCCTGATGGGGCTCGCCCGCGCCCTCACCGACGACGACAAGTCCAAGAACATCCTGCGCGACCTGCAGCGGGAACTGTTCACCGTCGCCGCCGAGTTGGCCACCGACCCCGAGAAGTACGACCTCTTCCACCAGCACTTCACCCCCGTCACCGAGGCGATGGTTGACAACCTGGAAGAGATCATCGACGAGCTGGAGACCCACTTCCAGATGCCCCAGGTGTTCATCCTGCCGGGCGGAACCGCCTCCTCGTCGGCCATGGATTCCGCCCGCACCGTGATCCGCACCGCCGAGCGGCGCGTGGTCGCGCTGGCCGAGGCCGACGGCCTGACCAATCCGTTGATCCTCGCCTACCTGAACCGCCTGGGCGACCTGCTGTTCGTGCTGGCGCGGTATCACGACCGGGATATCCCCATCGAGCGGGCCACCGGCGACCGGGTCTGATCTCGTCATGCCCCCGGAGGAGACCGCCGACGTTCGTCTCGTCGTAATCGACTACGAATCCGGCAACCTGCGCAGCGTGGCGCGCGCGGTGGAGAAAGCCGGCGTCGTTCCCATTGTGACCTCCGATCCGGCGGCGTTGGAGAACGCGGACGGTGTCATCCTGCCCGGAGTGGGCTCGGGCCCCGCGGCCATGGCCGCGCTGCAGTACCGGCGCCTCGTCGAGCCTTTGCTGGACTACATCGGCAGCGGGAGGCCGTTCCTGGGCGTCTGCCTGGGCCTGCAGCTGCTCCTGGATGCCACCGATGAGGGTGGCGCCGACTGCCTGGGCCTGGTGCCCGGCCGCGTCCGGCGGCTGCCCAACGGCCTCAAGGTGCCCCACATGGGATGGAACACCGTGGAGTTCCGGCAGGAGCATCCGCTGTGGGAAGGGATACCCCAGGGCAGCTACTTCTACTTCGTCCACAGCTACTACGCCGACCCCGCCGCGCGAGCCGATGTGGCCGGCGTGACCGAGTACGGCGTCTCCTTCTGCAGCATCTATGCCCGCAACAACGTCGTCGCCACGCAGTTTCACCCTGAAAAGAGCGGTGTAAACGGCCTACGCGTATACGCCAATTTCATCGGCCAGGTCAGGGCGCAGGGGTGACTTGCCGCCTGGATCCTCCATATAGCCAGGGGTAAATCGGCAACATGGAAATCATTCCCGCAATCGACCTGCGCGGCGGCAACTGCGTGCGTCTGTACCAGGGCGACTACGAGCAGGAGACGGTCTTCTCCGACGACCCTTTGGGTGTCGCTGAACGCTGGCAGGCCGAGGGTGGTGAGCGCCTGCACATCGTCGACCTGGACGGAGCGCACTCCGGCAACCCCGCCAATCTCGCCGCGATCACGGCCATCACCGGCCGCCTGAGCATACCGGTGCAGGTGGGCGGAGGCATCCGCAGCGTTGACACCGCGGCGGGTCTGTTCGACGCCGGCGCGGCCCGGGTGGTGGTCGGCACGGCCGCCGTCTCCAACCCCGACCTGGTGGAAGAACTGTGCAAGCGCTTCGGCAGCGAGCGGGTGGTGGTCGCCCTGGACGCGCGCAACGGCCTCGTGGCCATTCGCGGCTGGACCGAGCAGTCGGAGATCAGCGCCACCGAGTTGGCCGGCCGGATGCGCGAACTGGGCGTGGAGCGTCTGCTTTACACCGACATTTCGCGTGACGGCACCCTGGAGGAACCCAACTACGAGGCCACCGCCGCCCTGGTGAGCGACAGCGGGATGCGCGTGCTGTCGGCCGGCGGCGTGGGCGCGGCCGCCCATGTGGAGCGGTTGATCGATACCGGCGCGGAGGCGGCGATAATAGGGCGCGCGCTGTACACCGGTGATATCACCGTGGGCGCGGCTCTGGTGGCCGCCCGAGCATAGTCAGTAGCCCGCAAGTCCAGTAGGCCGTTTAGACGTAACTGTTCAGAATGCAGGATGTTGTCATTGCGAGGCGCTTGCGCCGTGGCAATCTCGACGCCGTAGCAGCCACGCCTGTCCCGAAGGACTCTCATGCGCCAACGGGATTGCCACGCTTCGCTCGCAATGACACTTTCACCGCAACTCTGAACAGTTACGTTTAGACTACGGCCGCCGCCACCGCGTCGTCATCGCCCACCGCGACGCCGCCCCGTTGGTCCAGGTATTGCTGCCGCATTTCCAGCCGGTCGAACGAAGTCTCATCCCAGTCGTCCCGGTGGACTTCCATCAGGATGAAGTCGTGGGACATCCTGCGGACATTGCGCACCGGATTGAACCCCGAACGCTCGAAGCACTTCTGTGCTCTATGGTTCCACTCCAGGGTGTGCAGGTACACTCGCTTGAGCCGCAGGTCGTCGAACATGTGGTGCAGCAGCGTCACCACCGCGTCGTAGCCGTAGCCGCCGCTCCAGTAGTCACGGTCTCCGATGACGATGCCCAGCTCGGCTTCCTTGGAGAGGCTGTCGAGGTCGTAGTACATGCAGTTGCCGATGAACTTGCCCCCGGCAACCTCGATGGCGAAGTGATGGGATCCCGGGGTGGGCCAGCGGACCTGGTCTTCGAAGAGCTTGAGGTAGCGCTCGTACTTCATGGTCAGCGGGTAGGCGGCGTCCAGGCGGGCGATCTCGGGATCGCTGCGCCAAATGTAGTCCTTCTCGGCGTCTTCCATGCGCTTGCCCCGCAGCAGCACGCGAACTCCCCGCAAAACCAGGTCCTTGCTCATAGCTCCGCGCCTCGCCGGTAGGAGTCGATCAACGACCGGGCCGCTTCCAAAACCTCGCGCTCGTTGTTGTATTCGAGCAGTTCCACCGCTTCTTCGTAGCTGCACCACTCCACCACGTCGAACTCGGCGTCGTGTTCCGAGGTGCTGCCGCCCTTGGGCTCCATGAGGTAGAAGTAGACGGTCTTGTCGTAGCGGACGCCGTCGTCGTGTCCAACGAAGAAATACCGAATGCTCGTTATGGGCGCCAGGACGTTCACGTGTACGCCGGTTTCTTCCTGCACCTCGCGGCGGGCCGTCTGCTCCACGGTCTCGCCTCGCTCGGGTGTCCCCTTGGGCAGCCGCCAGGTCAGGGGCGCATCCTCGCCGTGGTAACCGGGGCGCACGCGGGCGCAAAGCAACGTTTCGATCAGGTCACCGGTCTCGCGGAACACGAGGCCGCCGGCCGACACCACCTTGACGTTGGAGCGTGGTTCGGGCGCGCACGGGTCGGACACCGCCGGCATGGCGTCGTCATCGAACCCGAAGCCCGCGCTGGCAACGCGCGGCTCGTCGTCAGGAAGCAGCGTATGGTTCGTCATGAGATGGAAGTCTGGGAAAGCATATTCAAGCCATTGTAGCCGCAGGGCCGGGACGGGTCAAACGGCCCTGCCGGCCTCATGCGCACCCAGTTTAGTAAATCGTCAGAATCAGGATTTTCAAGATTTGGGGATTATCCGGATTGGAACCGTTGCGTGATCCAGATCTCCCAATGCTGCAAATCATAAAATCCGGTGCATCCTGATTCGGACGTTTCCCCGCCTCCAGAATGGGCGCGCATGATGCCCACTGGCTCGCAAACCCGTTTTGGCGGACCCGCTGAAGCTGTGAGAGCGTCACCCGGCGTTCGACACCGGACGGCCGCGGGGCGTGATGCAGCACGGCCGGCGAGCGCGACGCGGGCCGTGGCGTCAATTTACTCTCCCGGCGCGCCGCTGGACGTATCCGTCGATTCCAGGCCGCAGGAAGCCAGGGCGAAGAATGACGCGAACACCGCGATTAGGTCTTCCTCAGTTGGGAAAGGCTTGGACAGTGCTGCAACGGCTGGTTGCAGCGCTTTCTGGACGCAGGCGTATTGCTCGCCGGGGTCCGCCTGGCGGAGTGCGCCGGCGAAAGCCAAGGCGAAGGTCAGGATGGGAGCAGTGTCGTCCGACAGGCAGCTATAAATAAGGACATCCTCCAGCCGCGGTTCATCACCCTCGTGGAAAACCGAGTTTTGCAACGCGGTGGCGAGCCCTTCCTCGCCCAGTACGGCGATGACCCGTTCTTCGCCGAAGGTGGCGATGATGCACGATCGCTCCTCGTTTGAAAACACGCCAAACAGGTCGCCCCACTTGGGGTCGGGATTGGCGCCGTATGGTCCAACCGGAATCAGGCGGTCGTAAAACTCCCGAAACAGGGTTTTGGAAATCGCAGGGGCGGTTTCCTCCGGTTCCTGTTCGGCGCGAAAGACCACCTGTTGCGCGTCGGGCACATCCTCCGAGCTCCCGGCCCGGCGGACCAGCAGGTAACAGATCTCGTCGGGCGAACCCGGCGCGTATCCTGCCTGGTAGCCATCGTCCGCCCGGTATGCCCGCACCGTCTCGTAGCCGTTGCTGTCCGCGCTGCGTATGACGAACCACTCCGCGCCCTCAGCGTCGGCGAAAAACTGCTCCGCCGGCTCTTCCGGCCAGCTGGATGGACAGTCGGGCTCGCGAGCGTGAGCGGCGTCCGCGAACAGGGCAATCGCGACCAGGGCGCCAATGAAGGAAATCGCCGCAATTATGCTTGCCGCTTTCATATCAACACCTCACCTGTTATTGGGTAACTGTTCAGAGCTGCTGGGGAGGTGTCATTGCGAGCGCAGCGCGGCAATCTCGTTGGCGCCGGGGTGTCCTTCAGGACAGACGCTGCTGCTACGATATCGAGATTGCCACGGCGCAAGCGCCTCGCAATGACAACCTCCTGAATTCTGAACAGTTACGTTATTGGCCGAACCGTTGCATGAGCGTGGTTGTCCAGGCATCAAGTTGACTGACTGGTCACACGGCCCGGTTGGCGGCCTACCGATATTATGCAATCGGCAGGCCGGCCCGCGTTCATTACGGGCAAACCAGTAGAAGCGGATTTCTTTGTGACCGGGAAAACGAGGAACAGGCCCCGACGAAGCGCCGCTTGACGCCTCGCCGGGGCCTGTATGACTCACTAGGAATGGTTGAGTGGATGCGGCCGGGTTTGATTGCGCGCCTGACCTATCCGCCGCCGATGGCCGGCACGAAGTGTATCTCGGCGTTCTCGCCGACCCGTTCCATCAGGCCCATGCGCGCGACCTCGCCGTCCACCGCCACCGCCAGGTTCGACCGGATTTCGCCGTCTTCGATCAGCCGGTTGGCGATTCCGGGGAACCGCTCGTCCAACTGCTCGATCACCTGCCGCACGTTGCGGGCGGCGACCTCGATTTCCTTGACCCCGCCCGTCGTCGCTTGCAGCATGGTTGGCACGAACACTCTGGCCATGACCCTCACCCCCTTGCGTCGATACTGAATTCCATCATACGTCGCCGACCATGACAGCCTTAACACGCGGCGATGGTGGCGTCCGGCGCGATGATGCCGTTGGCCCGCTGCAACTCCCGTATGTAGCAGATGATGTTCGGGATGTCCTCGTCGGCCACCGTGGGCACGGGCAGCATATTGCCAAACTGCCAGTGGTGCGCCGGAACCCCGTTCCTTACCGCGCTCTGGATGCTGAAGTCCTGATGGTGCCCCGGCTCGTAGATCTTGTGCACCAGGGGAGGACCCAGACCCGTGCCCGAGGCGTTGGGCCCGTGGCACAGCGCGCAATTCGCGTTGAATACCTGCTCGCCGGTCCGCGCGTTCGCTGACAGGTCGGGCACCACCACTGCCGAACCGCCGGAGGCGGGTTGGGTGGCCTGGTAGGCCGGCGCTGCCGGTTCCTCGGCCGCACAACCGACCAGGGCCAGCGTCAGCAGCGCCACCGCCAGCACGCCGAATATCCATGTACGCATCATGTTCATAGACCTGGATATGGGTGGCGAAGCCGCTTCGTCGGCAGGCACGGTTGGCCTCATCGCAACCTCGCAGCGCCTACTTTTCCAGCGGCCCGTGGAAGCGCGGCAGGATCTCCTCTCCCGCCTGCTCCAGCTGCTCCATGGACTCCGTGCCGGCGCACAGGGGCCGGATCACAAACTTGAAGCCGCCGGCGTCGACGTACTGGTCAATGAAGTCGCCGATCTGCTCGGAGGTGCCCACGGCGGAGTACTCGGTGAAGTGCGCGTCCGGCCGCTGTCGGGTGACGAACTGCTCGGACCGGGCTTCGCCCTCCTTCGGGTCGTCGCAGATGTAGTACCCGATGAGGACGCCAACGTGGTCTTCCTCGATCTCGCGGTCGTACTGCTGGGCCGTCTCGAACATGATCTCCCGGCCGGAGCGAATCTCCTCGGGGGTGGCGCTGGACACCAGCCAGCCGTCGCCCACGCGGCCGACGCGCCGTGCCGCGGCCGGGCTGCGCCCGCCGATCCAGACCGGAGGCGAGGGCTTGAGGAATGTCCGGGGCGTTACCGACACGTTGTGGGTGGTGAAGAACTCACCCTCATGGGTGACATCCTGTTCCTCCCAGAGGCGGCGCATCAGCTCGATGGCCTCGTCGGTGCGTCGCGCGCGGTCGGCCTTGGGCACGCCGCAGGCCTCGTACTCGTCCGGATCCTCCTGACCCAAACCCACGGCGGGGAAGAAGCGGCCCTGGGAGAGCCAGTCCAGCGTGGCTACCTGCTTCGCCAGAACCACCGGATTGCGCAGCGGCAAGGCCAATACGCTGGTGCCGAACTTGAGACGGTCGGAATAGCCGGCCACCAGGGACAGGGCGACCATGGGCTCCAGGCTGAACCGGTCGCTGCAGATGCGGTCGCTGAGCCAGATGGAGTCGTACTCGTACTTGTCGCCCAGTTCCACCAGGGTGCGGAGGAAGTTGGGGTCGTCGCCTCCCTGTCCGAATGCTCCGGGGACGTAGCCGATGGCAACGCTCATGGTGTGTTCCTCCTTGGTGGTCGGTAATCGCCTGGCCCGTATTGTAGCAAAGGCCGGCGCGTCCGTTGCGGCTGCCGCCGTCCCCTGGGGTCAGTGGCTGTGAGAATCAGCCCCGGATGGGGTCCAGGCCGGCCTCGGCCCGGGCGTCGTTGATGTGGTCCAGGACGCGCATGCGCAGGGGCGGCAGTTCGTAGCCGACGTCGGCCATCATGCGGCTGTTGTCCACCAGGTACACGTGGGGCACGGGTCGGCTCCCGGTGGTGATGCTGGCGTCGGGGATGTAGGCGCGCACCATGTCGGCCACGTCGGCGATGGTCGCCAGTTCGCCGCCGCTGATGTAGATGTGATGGTTCAGGCTGTCGGCCAGGGCGACGCGGACGAAAATCTCGGCGGCGTCCTCCGCATGGATCATGGGCGAGGCTTCCTGCGGGTCGAAGTCCATGCTGACGGACTGGCCGATGGCCGGCAGGGACATCATCAGGCCGCCGATCATGCCGGTCATGCCGGTGACGCGGCCGTGTCCGAAGACGGTGCAGATGCGCACGCCGCGAATGTCCAGCCCGTGCAGCGTGCGGTAGCGTGCGGCGGCGAAGTCGTTCACCGCCTTGGTCATGCCGTACACGTTAATGGGAGCCGGCAGGTCGTCTTCGATGAGCGGCCGGTCGCCGAAGGTCTCCTGCACGCCATAGACCGCGATGCTGCTGGCGTAGACAACCCTGCGGATGTTGCCCCAGCGGGCGGCCTCGAAGATGTTGTTGGTGCCGTCGATGTTCACCGCCATGCCGGTGGCGGGCCGGTCCTCGGTGTCAGGCGGCAGCAGGGCGGCCATGTGGATGATGCGGTCCACGTTGTGACGGTTGACGGCTTCCAGCAGGTGGTCCAGACGGGTCACGTCGCCCCGATAGAAGGCGACGCGGTCCATGAGGGGCTGCAAATTGGGCCGCGGCGGAGCGAGATCAAAGCAGACCACCTCCTCGCCCCGTTCCAGAAGCTTGCGTATGATGCGGTTCCCGATAAACCCGGTGCCGCCGGTAACCATCACTGACATTGAAAAGCCTCCTAATTGGATCGAGTTTGCATGGATGCGCAGGATGAAAAAGATAGCCGGTCAGGTAAATTTATCCTTGCGGGTCCGGCGTCAACAAAGGCTCAAGTTGTCACGGACGCTGGCAGTTAGTATTCGTTCAAGTTCATCGGGAGCAGACCACCGGGCTATTTCGGAATGGTCTTCCACCAATTGAAAGTCCTCGGCCCGCCAGACATCCACAGTATCGTCGAACAATGATATGAATGCCTGATTAGGTTGCTCCGTTTTTAGATGGCTGAGGTCAACGCACCCGGCCAAAACGTGCTCGGTAACTCGACGCGCTGCGCCTCGTGACCCGGTGCTCAGGAGAAAAATCAGCGAGGTGCGATTAGGGGATTGCGTTTCAAAATTTATGGTCCAGTCTCGGCCGGATCGTCCGGGTTTCGCAACTTGACGCTGAAATGGGATCTGTTTTTCGCGTAACCATTCGTCCACCTCGTCCTCAGTAGCCTGCAACGATTGACTCCGCAGGGTGAACCACAAATCAGAAACCCGTACGGCTGCCTGGGCGATGCGGGTCACAGCTTCCCCTAACGCATCATCCGTTACCGGGCGCAGTACCAGTTGGTCGTGCAAAAGATCAATGCGCAGTGTCCGGCACACGTCCTGTGCCAGCATTTCCTGCCGCCTCGATCTCCTGCGGCTGATTGACTGCAACCCCAACCATCCAAGCGCATCGCCGAAATCGGTGACAGTGTAGCCGCCACCCCGTTCGAGAACGAACACGTCCACCACCCCTCCGTCCGGGTACAGCAGCGGAGTACGCACTCGTACTCCCTCGTGCGGAGCCGGCGAACATACAAACAAGGGCGGCAGTGTCCGTCCCACGGAAGCGCAAAGTTCGTTGACGTTCATATCAGCAGCGCCCCCTGGACGGCGCCAGGCTCCCCAAGCGTTCCCTCGTGCCGCAGATTTATCTCAGCGCAGAATTGCACCCATACTGCCACCGGACGATTCCACGGCTCGGTGATGTCCTCCGGCACGTATGCCCACTTGTCGCGACTACCGGGAACCCAGTAGTTTTTGTGTTTCTCACCCACTGATTCACCGTCAGGGTTGCAGTGGTCTGCTCCCAAGTCGAGGCCATGGATTCGCCCTGCTATTCGATGGATAAGCGCATACGACAACTTACCGGAGTGGGAATTGTACCAACCCTTGATGAATATAGGGTGATCTGCTTCGGATTCGACGTCGACGCGAAACTCCCGCGACGGAGCGTTGCGCCTACCCTCCCATGTGATATCGGCGGCGATATGCTTGGTGCCATCGCCAACGATGGCCTCGTATTCCTCACCGCTCAATGGCATGGGGTTTCTACCCACGGTCCCGATGCGCCTGACGTTCGCCAGCGCATGGAGTTTCGTGCGTCGCTCAGCACCGAAAGATGCGATCCAATCTTTGGCCTCGCCCGGCCTTGCGACGCTGTGGCACCGGCGAAGTTGCTTCGTTTCAATTTAGGAAGAAGCTGCATCGCCTGGAGCGCCAAGGTTGCCACACGCACTAACGCTGTGCATCACCCAGGTACCCCGGGCCCTGCAGCGGGCTGTCAAAATGCTCGCCCATTTTCAGCGTGCCCAGGACATCGTTCCACGTGGATTTTGCGCGTTGCGTGTCCTCGGGCCAGTAGCTGAGGGTGAGCAGGGCGTGGATGGACTTTTGGGGATCCCGGGTGATCGCCTGGATTGAGTGGGCCGGACGCTTCTCACCCGGGTCGAAGAACTCTGATTCGATCCAGGCCATCTCCAGGTTGCCCAGTTTGACGGTGATCGGCGAACCGCGTTTGGTGTCTTCCGGACCTCTGCGCCGCCGGCGGCTGGCCCGGCCGCGGCGGACTGGGGCATCGTCGGAGGTCACGTCCTTGATCAATTGGTGCAGGGGCAAGCTGCTCCAGTCTATGTTCATGCCGTAACCGGCATAGAATATCGTGACCTCCAGGATCATCGTGTCGTCGGGGTGCGGAGCGTCTCGGAACTTCACCGACTTGCGGGAAGGTTCCACCAGCCATTCCTGGGGGATTTCAAAGCGCAGCGCGCCCCGGTCGGCGATGAACACCTTGTTCCCCGGCTTGGCGGTCCACCCGTGGTTATCCGGAAGGTTGAAAACCTCTTTGCGCCAGTTCTCGTTTTCCACAGGTCACCCGCCTCGCGTTCGAGCAGTCCGAAGATATGCCGGCATTATAGACGATGCCGCCGACGTTCAGGCGTACCCATTTTGTCATCGCGAGGAGCGTAGCGACGTGGCGATCTCGTTCCCGTATTAGCGTTCCTTGCCCCAACTAGATTGCCGCGCTTCGCTCACAATGTCGGGATCCAGTGAAAGTGGATACGCATTAGGGCGCCGATGGAATTGCCGGGGTTGTCGGCACCTGCTCGACCTCGAGTTGGACTGCCCCGCCTATCCGTTCCCGCTGCTGACGTCCCGGCGTTCTGTCACCAGCCCCGCCAGCGCGGCGAAGACGGCGGCGTAGGCCACGACCGCTGGCAGGAACACCCACGGGCCGATCTCGTCGTCGCGCCCCATCAGGCCGCGGGTGACGCCCCACAGCGTCCAGCGGGTGTAATCGCCCAGGTTGACCTCCAGCACGAGTTGGGAAATCAAGCCCGCCGCGGGATACGCGATCGACTCGACGATCAAGATGGCGATGCCAACACCCAGTCCGAATGCCGTGGAACGTCCTACGGCGCACAGCAACGCCCCCAGCAGCAGGTAGGCGATTGTAACCGGCCAAGCGGACACGAAGGCGCCCGCGCTCTCGGCCCAGCTGCCGGAGTCCCACGGCATGATTTCCACCCCCGTCGCCGCCGGCTCTGCCGCGACCATGCCAACCCCGGCGGCCAGCAGCCACGACACAATCCACACAACCACCAGCACCAACGCCGCCAGGGCGAGCTTTGCCGTGAGCACGTGCCAGCGACGCTGACCCCTGGCGAATAGCGGGCGGAAGGTTCCCCATCCATAATCACTGCCGAGGACCATGCCCGCCAGGACTATTCCCAGGAATGGGCCCAGCCGCGATAGCAACTCGAATACCAGCAGCGGGTAACCGTATGGTGGTATCGAGAAGCTGGACTGAACCAGCCGCAGCACTCCGGCGGACACGGCCAGCGTGCCGACCACCGCCAGCGCCAGCAGGCCCAGGATCACCCAGAACTCGGTCCTCCGGCGCAGTCGGAACCACTCCCACCGCATCATGTTGGGCACCATGGCGAACGTGGTCATTCGGGTTCCTGCTCCGCCTGGCCGGTGACTTCCATGAACCCGGCCTCCAGGGAACCGGACGCCGGCCGCAGTTGGGAGATGTACACGCCGGCGTTGGCAAGGTCCCGACTGATTTCCCACTCGCGTCCCGACGCGACCGCCACCTCCAGCCCGTCCTCGGATCGGCTCCTGATATCCCAGCCGGCGTCCGCCAGAGCGGTGACTGCGCGGTCGTCGTCGGTGGTGCGAACCAGCGCCGAGGCGGAAGCGCTCATGTCGGCAACGGCTCCGCAATACAGCAACTTGCCTCGCCTCAGCACGGCAACCTGGTCGCAGACCTGTTCCACCTCGTTGAGCAGGTGGCTCGCTAGGATCACGGTGCGGCGTCCGCCGGCGGCCAGGCTCCGGATGAGATCGCGCACTTCGACGATTCCCACCGGGTCCAGCCCGTTGGTCGGCTCGTCGAGGATCAGGAGCGACGGGTCGCCCAGCAGGGTGGCGGCGATGCCCAGGCGTTGCTTCATGCCGGTGGAACAGGCGCGGAACTTGCGGCGGGCCGCATCGCCGCCCAGGTTGACGGCGTCCAGCAGGTCCTCGACCTCCGCGTCGCCGCCGTCCGAGCCGTATACGCCCTGCAGGCACTTCAGGTTGTCCCGGCAGGACAGGTAGGGCCAGAAGATGGGGCGCTCGATCAGCGCTCCAACGTTATGCAACGCCTGCGCCTGTCCGGCCGGACCGTCGTGCCCGAACAAAGTCATCGACCCGTCGGTGGGGTTGATGAAGCCGGACAACATGGAGAGCAGGGTGGTCTTGCCCGACCCGTTGGGACCGAGCAGTCCGAACACGCCGCCCGAGGGTATGTCCAGGCTGACGCCATCCACCGCCGTGACCCGGCCGAACCGCTTGGTCAGGCCCGAAACCGAGACGGCCGGCGTGACCCCCTCAAAGGACGTGGGAACGGCGTCAGTCACGGCAGCGGATTAGACCAGAACGTCAAAGCCGTAGCCCGCGTTGTTCAGGGCTCCGTCGTCAAACCGTGACAGGTTCAACGGAGAGATATCCATGGTGGTGGCCGCGCCGCTGCCGATTAATTCGGCCATCAGCACGCCCACCATGGGAGACAGCTTGAAGCCGTGGCCGCTGAAACCGGTGCACAGGTACATCCCGTCCACGCCGTCGACGCGATCCATGATGGGATGCGAGTCCGGCGTGTTGGTGTACAGCCCGGCGTAGCCCGCCGCCAGTTCCGCGTCGGCGATGGCGGGAATCCGGCGAGCCAGGCGCTGCCACACATCCTCAATGAACGACGGGCTGGCGCGCTGGGCAAACACCTCGGGGTCGTCGACCACATCGGATTGGTTGCCGTTGCCGACCAGCGTGAGGTCCTGCCCCTCGGGCCGGAAGTAGATGCGATTTCCGATGTCGGCCCCGCCCGGATGGTAGGGCACCACGTCCAGCGGCCGCCGGAAGTGCAGCACCTCGTGGCGTGTTGCCACCAAGGGAACGTCGATGCCGTGGGGTGCGAGGAAGCGCGCGGTCCACGGGCCGGTGGCCACCACGGCGATGCCGGTCTCAATGCGCTCTCCGGAAGCGGTTCGGACCGCCACGACCCGGCTGCCGTCGTCGCTGGTTTCGATGGCTTCCGCTGGCGTCTGCAGTCGGATGGTCACGCCCTCGCTCCTGGCGCGGGTGGCGTAGGCGTAGGCCGTTCCCGAGGCGTCGGCGTGGCCGGAGTAGGGCTCGTAGGCGATGCTGGCCGCGTCGGCAACCTCAAATCCGGGCGCCAGTTCCGCCGCGTCGGCGGCGCTGATGATGTCGGTGATCACGCCCACCGACTGCTGCGTGGCGATGTTGGCTCGGAAGGAGGGCAGGTCATCGGCGCCGGCAAAGACCAGATAGCCGGTGCGGGTGTAACCGCACTCGCCGCCGATCATGTCGGCGAAGTTGCGGAAGATGTGCAGGCTCCGCCACGCCAGCTCGGCGTTGACGGCGGTGGAGTAATGCATGCGGATCGCGCCGCTGCTGCGTCCGGTGGATCCGCTGCCCAGCGTGTCCCGTTCCAGCAGCACGATGCGGCGGAGGCCGTGGTCGGCGGCGGTCAGTGCCAGGTTGCAGGCGATGCTGCAGCCCATCACGCCTCCCCCGATGATTACGACATCGGCAGTTTCGTTCGCACTGGTCATTCTGCGGACGCTTCGGTTGGGAACAATTCCTGGAGGAGGTCGATAGCTGCCGCCACGGCATCCGCCCGTCGCGTTACCGTTTCGTCGGGCAGGTCGTTCTCGTAGAAATGGATATGCAGGCTATGAGCCGAATTCATGCCGTTGTCCAAAAGGGACCCGGAAACCGGGTCGGCACTGGAAACAAGCGCCACCAGTTGTTCAGAAACTCTCAGGATGCTCGTGTGGCTACGGACCCGCAGGCTGCGATCGGCGGCAATTGCCTTAACGGCTTGTGAGTACGCCCCCCACGATTTCTCTGCGACCTGCCGATAGTCTCTTGCGTCCAAGCTTTTGCGGACGTGTTCCCGATAATGGACCAAATTGTCTCGGTAGGTCACCGCCGACTCCTCGGCTTCGGAGTCGGACGACTCAACATCCGGTCGGTTCGGTAGGCCGGCGCGTATCGCGTCGCTCACTTGTTGGGGTGAAAGGTTTGATGAACCCGTCATGTGGTAATTCCGCAGCCCTTGCGTCGAATCATAACACGACGCTCCCGCGTGCCATTCATCCGCGGTCCCGCGACCGGCGAACGCGGAAGCTGGCGCCCCGTTGTTTCCGCATCCAGCGCAGGAAGTCGGCGACCCTGGAGTTCGACCGGAGCAGCGCCACGCTGTACATCTCCTCGGCCAGCGTGGTCACCGAAAACATGGCGTGCACCTGCCGGTGACAGGTAGGGCAGAGCAGCGCCTTCGGCCCGTGGTTCCCTCCCCGCGCTCGGGGAATCAAATGGTGGACGGTGAATCGATCCACCGTCCGTTCGCAGAGTTCGCAGGCGCTGGGGCCGTCTCCCGGGCGTCGCCATCGTACCGCGCCGTCGGGTTCGCCGGATGCGTGAGTAGGTACGGATGCGGCGGCTTGCTCTTTGCGCGCGCCGCGAGAACGGGTGCGGGCTGCCCGCCTAGCCATTGCCACCCTGGCCGGACGCGTCCAGGAACCGCCAGCCGGGAAGGTCCACCTGCCATTGCGCGTCTTCGAGCAGCATGGGGATCATCAGGCCCGACATCAGGCGGCTGTGCTGCACCACGGTCTCATCGGTCACGCCGAAGGGCAGAAACACGAAAGCGTGCTTGTCATCCACGTAGCGGGTGGGCGCGGCGGCCAGTTCGGTAAGGTCTTCCAGGGGCCACAAGCGCAGGACGGTGGTCCGGAAGTCGTCCATCATTGAATCGCGCATGGGATGATCCGGATCGTAGGCGGCGCGGTAGGCCACCTGCATGTCGATGTTGAGCCGTGTCGCCCACACGCCCATGCGCATGCCCCGGGTCTCCTTGGACAGCATTGACCAGGCCAGATCCATGTCCCCATCACGGATGGACTCGGCGAACAGGCCGGCACGCTGCCCCACCTCGTCGGGTTCCTGGCTGCGGCGTTGTCCGGGCATTCGCATGCTGATTGTCCTTGGTGCAGTTGGCGCGGGATCGACGAAAGACGCTCAATACCCCACGGCGTACCCGTCGTAGCGGGGGTCGGCGGCGCCGTGCAGCGCTCCGGTGTCGCGGTCGATGTACAGGGCCATCTCGCGACCGGTTACCCCGTCCCACGCGCCCAGCTCGTGCACCGGGTGGCCCATGGCCCGCAGTTGACGCAGCGCGCCCGCGTCAAACCGGTTCTCGATGAGGAGCCGGTCCTCCGCCGTGTGCGGGATCGTGGACTCGGTTCCGTCGCCGACATGCTTCCAGCGCGGCGCTTCCACGGCTTCCTGAACCGTCATCCCGTGGTCCACCAGGTTGGTGATGACCTGCATGTTGCTCTGCACCTGGCAGTCTGCGCCCGGCGTGCCCAACACGTAGGTCAACCGGCGCTCGGCTGATGCGCTGCCGTTGTTCCCGTTCTCCGCCGATCCGTCAGGCCGGCGGAAAACCATGACGGGGTTCATGGTGTGCCGGACGCGCTTGCCCGGCTGCAGGCAGTCCACATGGTCCGGGTCCAGGTGCCAGTAGGTCATGCGGTTGTTCAGCAGGATACCGGTATCGCCGGCTACCAGCGAGGAGCCCCAGCCGCTCTGGATGCTCTGCAACTGGCATACGGCGTTGCCGGCCCGGTCCGCCACCACGAAACAGGTGGTGTCTTCCTGCTCGGAGCGGGGGCCGCGACGTCGCGCGCCCACTCCCGCCGGCGACCGGCGCTGACCCGCCGGCTGGTGTGGCCAGGGATCCCCGGCGGCCATGTTCTCCGAGGCCCGCGCCGGGTCGATGGTTGCGGCGCGTTCCCGGGCGTACTCGGCGGACAGCATCCCGGCGACGGGCACGTCGATATAATCGGGATCTGCCACGTAGGCCTCCCGGTCCGCGAACGCCATCTTCTTGGCCTCCACCATCAGGTGGATGGATGCTGCGGAACCGAACCCCAGGCTCGCCATGTCGTGCTGCCGGATGACGTTGAGCTCCTGCAGCAGGATGTGCCCGCTGGAGTTTGGAGGCGCTTCGTAAACCGTGTAGTCCCCGTAGTCCGTGGAGATCGGATCCTGCCAGCGCGCCGAGCAGTCGTCCAGGTCGGCCATGGTGAGCAGGCCGCCCTGCTCGTCGCTGAAGCGCACGATGGCTTCGGCGATCTCGCCCCGGTAGAAGGCGTCTCTGCCCTGCACGGCGATGGCGGACAACGTGCGGGCCAGGTTCGCCTGCCGCAGAATGTCTCCGGCTCGCAGGGGCTCGCCCGACCCGTCCCGGGTGAAGATCGCCCGGCTGGTGGGAAACTCGCACAGCAGCGAATCGCCGGCGATGGCCGACGCCAGGTAGTGCGTCACCGGGAACCCGTCGTCGGCAAGGGCGATGGCGGGACCAAACACCTCGGTCAGCGGCAGCGATCCGTACTCGGCATGGACGTCCAGCCACGCGTTGAGCAAGCCGGGCACCGAAACGCTCAGGATGCCTTTCATCGGGATGCCGTCGCGATACCGCTCCAGGGTTGCCCTGTAGGGTGCGGCCCCGGTCCCGTTGGACAGCCGCAGGGAGTCGTCGTCGGAGCGGTAGGCCATGATGAACCCGTCCCCACCGATGCCCGACATCAGCGGTTCAACAACGTTCAGCACGGCGGCGGTGGCAATGGCGGCATCGAAGGCGTTGCCGCCCTTCTGCAGGAAGGATACGCCGGCCTGGGCGGCCAGGGGATGGCCGGCGCAGACCATGCCGTTGCGCCCCATGACCACCGGGCGGTGGGCCGAGTAACGGATGCCGTGGGGTGTGGCTGACATCGGGACGTCGCTCCTTGTGTTTGGGTTGCAGGTCAGTCAGCGCTGCCGAGTACGGCACGACGCATCGGGCGCGTTCTGGGCTGGGATGGCGTCAGGACGCCGGCGCGGTGACGGGACGGATCGAAGCCAGCATGTCGATGGACACGCCGCCCTTGGAGAAAAAGACCTCCAGCTCGTGAGTATACATGCCACCGGAACTGCGCAGGGTGTTGAGCAGGGTGTCGGTGCCGATGCTCAGGATGGAAGAGGGCTCGTGCTGCACGGTTTCCAGGTTTTTCGCCCCGCAAAGGTCCAGCGCGGCAAAGATCGTGTCGTGCAGGAATGCCTCGTCAAGGTCGGTGTTTTCCAGCACCGCCAGGTTGAAGTTGGCGTGGGCCAGGTTCGCCTTGGCCAGGGTCGCGTCCGTGAAAACCGTCTTGTAGAAGGTGGAATTCGACAGGTTGGCGGATTGCATGTCGGCCCAGGACAGGTCGGCCTCCGAGAAATCGGAACGGCTGCAATAGGTGCCCCGCAGCACCGAGTAACCCAGATCGGCGCTCCGCAGGTTGATCTGGCTCAGGTCGGCCCGCGCCAGGTTGGCGCCCTGCAGTAGCGCGTGGGACAGGTTGGCCTCCCGCAGGGTTGCGCCCTGCAGGCTCGCGCCGCGCAGGTCCGCGCTCTGCAGGTTCGCGCCGGTCAGGTCGCAAAAGTGAAGGTCCGCGCCGCGCAGGTCGCAGTCGCCAAGGTCGGAGCCGCTGAAGTTCAGGTGCGTGAGATTGGCCCACGACAAATTTGCCCCGTGAAGCCGTGCGTCGGCAAAGGAAGTGCCGGAGAGGTCTGCGTTGGACCTCAGGTCGTTCCAGGCAGACACGTCCTTGCGCAAACGGCTCAGGCATTGCTCCTTCGAGACGGTGGGCCAGATTTTCATTCCCGGACTCCTGATTGAAAGATTGTCCCATGATGACAAAGAATGCCCTATGATGACAATGTTCGAATCGATTAATCAACAGCCCGCGCTGCCGTTATGGGGCTTTGGCGCGCTGCTATGCGAAAGCCCCGGCAACCGGTGGCGCCGGGGCAATTGATTCGGTTGTCGGCGATCCCTGGCGCCGCCAGGGACTGCCGAAATTCGGGATCGGCTAGTGCCCGCCGCAACCGCCGCCGCCGCAGCCGCAACCACCGCCGCCGCCGCCACATCCGCCACTGCCGCAGCCGCAACCACCGCTCCCGCATCCGCCGCCGGCGTACATCGGGTTGTTGATGACGAACCCCACCCGGCCGCCGAACTCCTCGATGTAGTCAATGGTGGCTTCTTCCAGGAACGGGGCGCTGTCGGAGTCCATGAGGAACTCCATGCCGTCCATGCGCAGCACGGTGTCGTCAGGCTGGTGCTCCTTCTCCATGGTCAGCATATACTGCAGGCCTTGTCCGGCAGGCATGGCAACCACCCGCAGGGCGGAACCGGCCTCGTCCTCGGCGGTGACAACTTCCTTGAGTTTCTCGATGGCCAGAGGGGTAACGTTCATCGTCGTCGCTCCTGAATAGCGCAAGTGTTGGGAACTCCAGGCGGAGTCCCCATGTTTCCACAGTGAGCAAAGCGTATCACGGGGCGATAAGGGCGTCAAACGCGGCGTTGCGTGAGGAAATTCCTCAGCTCCGACCCGTGGTAGCCCGGCCACAAATCGACCAGCGCATTGACGAATGTGACGATTGATCCAACCGCCCAAACCTTTGCCTCATCCCGTAATTGCCCGAGAGCCGCCACTTGATAAAAT
This sequence comes from SAR202 cluster bacterium bin87, assembly GCA_002238825.1. Classification (GTDB taxonomy): domain Bacteria; phylum Chloroflexota; class Dehalococcoidia; order Lucifugimonadales; family UBA3495; genus Bin87. Next base: position 377,437 of record MPNC01000003.1, read on the forward strand.
GCAAGCCGGACAGGATGGCAACACTCGACAAGGGAGCCACCCCCAGCGTGCCGCTTAACCATTGCAACCAGTGTGCCCGAGACACAGGAGGCCCCATGACAGCAGCAGAAATACTGAGCCCGGAGGCCGAACAGAGTGTAGCCCAGATCGTCCTGCAGGACCTGGAACACATAGCCACTGAGGGCATCTCGATCAACGAAGTCAGGATCACACCGGGCGAGGACCAATACGGAGACCCGTACTACCACATCGTGGTCGTCTACTCTGGGAACGGCGACCTCCTGGACCCGGCGTGGCTGAATGGTTTCAAGAGAAGGAACCGTGAAGGTCTCGCGAAGTGGGGCGTCCACCTCACGACGGAATCTTACGTCGAAGTAGCCGAATACAGAGAGTGGTTAGAGATGTCGAACACTGAATACGATGAGGAGTAGCAACGCATGAACTGGGAGCAGCTGCTCGAACTGGCCGAGATGCTGGCCGGGGCGCCGGTACACGGTGAGACCAGAGGCAGGCCGCAGCAGACCCACCTCAGGAAAGCGAACAGCGCCGCCTACTACGCCATGTTCCATGCACTCGCCAACAGCAACGCGGACGCGCTGATCGGATCAGGAGCGGCCATTCGCAGAAGCGAAGAATGGGCCGCCACGCAAAGGGCACTCAACCACGGGACATCCCGAAACCAGATGCTCAACGGGAGACGGATGGCAACCTTTCATGCCAACATACAGGACTTCGCTGAAACCTTTATCGAACTGCAAGTCCAACGCCACGAGGCCGATTACAATCCCAACTTGGCCACGCCGCTGACCCGAACGCAGACCGTGCGTAACATCCAGCGCGCCCGTGACGCCACCCAAGCGTTCCTGGCAGCAGCACCCCAAGAACGCCGACGATTTGCCACGCACCTGCTATTTGCGCGGCGGAGTTGAGCAGTAGAATCAAGATGATCAAACCGCAAACTGCGCGAATGCCGGGAAACCTCTCGACCTGCAATAGACGTGGTTAAACCTCTTCTTGAACGTCACGCCTGATGGGCGCGTCGATCTCCGTCAGCCTGTAGACCTGCTTGCAGTGTCGCGCTCGCGGTTTACGAGCAGCTGAATTTCTCTCGTTTGATTGCGAGGGCCAAACGGATATTCCTGTTTGCAACCCTGCCCACCCCTCCCTATACTGCGGCCATCTACCACCAGACGCAGCGTTCCGGACGGATTCCGGCGGCCCACAGCGAGGAGGCTCCTGATGCCCAAAGACAAGGTGGAAGTTTTCTGGTTTTCCGAACAGCCCTACGGCCACGTTACCGACGATGAAGTGTCACAGTACGAGTCGGGGCGGCTGGATTTCTCCAACGCACACTTCGACCCCGAAAAGGCCCACATCCTTTATAACCAGTACCACGAGCAGTACACCTGGGCCGATCAGAACGGGTTTGACGGCATCATGTCCAACGAGCACCACGCCTCGTACTGGTGCATGAAACCCGCCGTCAACATCGACGCCGCCGTGATCGCCAAGGTGACGCGCAACACCAAGATCGCCATCCTGGGCAACGTCATTGCGGTGAACGATCCCATCCGCATGGCCGAGGAAATCGCCATGTTGGACTGCATCTCCGGCGGCCGCATCATCTCCGGTTTCGTGCGCGGCACGGCGGTGGAGACCCTGCAGGGAGGCATCGCCCCGCCGCAGAACCGCGACCGCTTCGAGGAAGCCCACGACCTGATCATCAAGTGCTGGACCGAGCCGGGGCCCTTCCGCTACGAGGGCGAGTACTACCATTACAGGAAGGTGAACCCGTGGGTTCTGCCCATGCAGAAGCCCCATCCGCCCATCTGGTTCCCGGGTTTCAGCAGCCCCGAGTCGGTGATGTGGGCGGCGCGTCACGAGCACCCCTACATGAACCTGGGGTCGCTGCTGGATCACACCCACCGGCTGCGGGACGTTTACATCGACACGGCGCGCGAAACCGGGTTCGAGCCCGGTCCGGAGCACTTCGGCTACCTGCTGCGGATCTTCTGCGCCGACACCGACGAGAAGGCCCAGGAGCTGGGGCGTGAATTCCTCTGGACCCAGGAACACCGCAACCGCGGCCCCCGCGAGCACAACGACCCGCCCGGGTACCAGTCCCGCGAGGCGGTCAACATCCAGCGGACGCTGCCGGGCGCCGGCGGCTTCGGCCGGATGATGACCTACGAGGAACTGCAGGAAGCCAACAACATCATCGTGGGCAGCCCTGACACCGTGCGGGAAAAGCTGTCCATGATCGTCGAACGCCTCAATCCCGGCTACCTGCACGTCTACGGCAACGAGGGCGCCATGGCCCACGAGGACGTGATGCGCTCCATCGAGCTGATTGGTCGGGAGGTCATCCCCGCTCTCCACGAGATACCGCTGGTCGACCACTACTAGGCCCGATGCGATTTCCGGCAGCTTGTATCGCCGCCGCCGTGGCGTTCCTGCTCTTTGTTGCAGGATGCGCGGTTGGCGGCGATGTTGCTTGTCCTGAAGGAATGGATCCCTTCACCGAAATCAATGTCTACTTCGGACAGGAGAAGGGCAGTGGAGAGACGGTTGCCGAAGCAGAGTGGCAATCTTTCCTGGCGGACACGGTAACGCCACAGTTTCCCGACGGGCTGACTGTGCTGGACGCCCGGGGTCAATGGTTCGACACCGACCAAGGTCGACTCTATCGAGAGTCCACCAGGGTGCTGAACGTGCTGGTTCCCGTTGACACGACGGATAGCGGCGTCGCTGCTGTCCGAGACATATCGGATATCTACAAACAGCGATTTGAGCAGCAGGCCGTCTTTTACACGTCGCTGCCGGCGTGCGCTGCCGTGTACTGATTGGATGGGGGGAAAATGAACGCCGCACTGCCCAACAAACAAGCCTTCATTGGAGTGGGCACCATGGGCAGCCTCATGGCCGGCTGCCTGCTGGACGCCGGCGTGGACCTGACGGTGTACGACATCAGGCGCGCGGCGGCGGAACCGCTGCTCCAGCGAGGGGCGCAGTGGGCCGACAGCGCCGAGTCTGCGGTGGCCGGCTGCGAAACGGTCTGGACCTCGCTGCCCGGGCCAACCCAGGTGGAGTCGGTGCTGTTGGGAAACGAGGCCGGCGTGCTGTCCGAGATGGCCGCCGGCGCAACGCTGGTGGACACCACCACCAACGATCCCGCCGTGGCCCGCCGTGTCTCCACCGCCTGCGCCGAGCGCGGCCTCACCATGCTGGACGCTCCGGTGAGCGGACGCCCGCCCGCGATGACCATGATGGTCGGTGGCGACCGGGCCGTGTTCGAGACCGTCCGCCACTCGCTGGACGCGGTCGCGGCCCAGGTGTTCTACGTGGGGCCGGCCGGCGCGGGTTGCGTCGCCAAGCTGGCCACGCAATACATGGGTTACACCAACCTCATCGCCGCCATCGAGGGGATGCTGATCGCCCGCATGGGCGGCGTGGCCCCGGCGGTTTTGGCCGAGATCGTACCGGTGAGCGCCGGCGCCAGCCGCGCCTTCAACGCCATACCCAACAGCATCCTGAACCGCAGTTTCGAGGCCGGCGGCACGCTGGACATCGTGGCCAAGGACGTGGCCCTGGCCTGCGCCCTGGCGGAACGGCTCGAAGCCCCGGCCGGCACCGGGTCGGTGGCCAATGCGATGTACAGGCAGGCGCAGGCGGAAGGCTGGGGGGACGAGGGCTATCCGATCGTGGCCCGGATACTGGAAGCGTTAGCCGGGACCGAACTGAAACGAGAGTAACGGGCACGGGGTCTGTGACGGTGTGATAACATTCGACCAGGCGAGCCGCGCCCGGAGGGGAGAACATGGCGATTACGTTCCAGCCCAGCAGCTACAGCGGCCTGGTTGACCAGGACAACGGCATGGTCAGCCGGGAGATTTTCGTAAATTCCGACATCTATGCGGAGGAACAGGAGCGGATTTTCACCCGCGCCTGGCTGTTCGTCGGCCACGAGAGCCAGGTGTCCAAGCCGGGCGACTTCTTCGTGTCCTCGATGGGCGAGGAGTCGGTGATCCTGTGCCGGGACCGGCAGGGTGAGATCCACGTATTCCTGAACTCGTGCATGCACCGTGGGATGAAGGTGTGCCGGTACGACGAGGGCAACACGCCCATCTTCACCTGCCCCTACCACGGCTGGAGCTTCGCCACCGACGGCGCCCTGGTGGGCGTGCCCTTCTACAAGGACGCCTACCACGAGGAGCTGGACAAGTCCCAGTGGGGCCTGATCCGCGTGCCCCGGATGACCAACTACAAGGGCGGCATCTGGGCCACCTGGGATCCCAACGCGCCCGACTTCCTGGAGTACATCGGCGGCTTCCGCACCTATCTGGACATCCTGTTCGACGGATGGGACGGCTCCGAGGGCGGCACCGAGATCATCGGCGGCATCGAGAAGTGGATGGTTCCCAGCAACTGGAAATTCCCCGCCGAGAACTTCATCGGCGACCGCTACCACAACATCAGCCACCGATCCGTTGACCTCGTGGGCATCGGCCCGTCCGGGCAGGGGCGACGCGACAACAGTGATCGCGAGGGCGCCAAGTCCCTGGACGTGTCGTTCCCAGAACGGGGCCACGGCACCGTCATGTTCCTGCGACCCGAGGACGCGCAGCCGGTTGCGTCCTACCAGAACGATCCCATTGTCGCAGACTACTTCTACCAGTGCGAGATCGCCCGCAAGGAGCGTCAGGGTGAGCTGTGGCGCATCCTGGCCGGACCCGGGACGATCTTCCCCAACATGTCCTTCCTGCCCCGGCAGCCACGCAGTATCGCCGTGTGGCATCCGCGTGGTCCCGACCAGACCGAGGTCTGGCGGTGGTTCCTCGTCGACAGCAGCGCGCCGCCCGAAGTCAAGGAGTTCCTGCGCCAGTACTACATCCGGTACTCCGGCCCCGCCGGCCTGACCGAGCAGGACGACATGGAGAACTGGAACTACGCCCACGCCGCCAGTCGGGGAGCCATGGCCCGCCGGCACCACTACAACTACCAGATGGGCATGGGCTACGCGGTCACCGACTTCGAGGATGGCGGCCTGAAACTCGAGGGCACCGTGCTCGACACCACCAAGGCGCGCGCCGGCGAACAGAACCAGCGTGGCTTCTACAACCGGTGGCGGGAGTTCATGGCGGCCCGGGACTGGGACGAGCTGGCCACCTGGCGCAAGAACGGCTCGGCCTGCTAGGTGCGGTCATGGTGATTGCCAACGACCCCCTGGCCATGCTCCTGCTGAAGCAGGATGTGGAGGCGTTCCTCTACCATGAGGCCAACCTGCTGGACGACCGCCGGTACGAGGAATGGCTGGACCTGCTCACGGATGACGTACGTTACTGGGTGCCCATGCGCCGCAACGTCAAGTTCGGCGAGTTGGAGCGCGAGTTCACCCGGGAGGGCCAGGACATCAACTGGTTCGACGAGGGCAAAACGACGCTGACCCAGCGCGTCCGGCAGATACTCACCGGCGTCCACTGGGCCGAGGAACCGCTGTCCCGCCTCTCCCATTTGGTGACCAACGTGGAGATAACGGAGGCGACGCCCGGCGCTGACGACGCCGCGGAGGTGTCCCTGCGCTGCCGGTTCATCATCTACCGCAACCGCGTCGCCACGGAGACTGACATCCTGGTGGGCCGCCGGGAGGACAGGCTGCGCCGTGTCGACGGGGGGTGGATGATCGCGCAGCGGCAGGTCTTCCTCGACCAGAACGTGCTGCTGGCCAAGAACCTGACGTTCTTCTTCTGATCCTCCAGCAGTTCTCCGGCCAGCGAGAGTCCCGGAATGACGCTCAAGACGCAAACCGATGCGCCCGTCAGCAGTGCGCCGGCGACGGTACGAGCCCCAGATCCCGACGCGATGGTCGTGACGCGGGCGGTGTTTGTCCAGGTCCAACCGGTTCAGGCAATCCTGTTCGGCTCCCGGGCCCGCGGCACGTATGGAGCGCACTCGGACATCGACATTGCCATCATCACTGCGGATCCAGTGCCGGAAGATCGCCGCCTGGAAATCGACGGGATCGCCGAGCGCGCCGCCAGGGCGCTGCACCCCGATGTGCCCTCAACGGATGTGTCCTTTCTGACCGTCGCCGAGCTCCTGGGCGGGCGGGTCAAGAAGAACACGCTGGCCAACTCCATAGCGAAGGAAGGAAAGCCGATTATGGACGGCAGTACGGCGGGCTATGACCCTGAGCAGGAAGAAGCCGTCAATTGGGATGATGTTGAAGCCAGGTTGAAAAGCGCGCAGGAAGCGGTGATAGATCTGGAAGTACTGGCAAGCAGCCCACGGTCGTCTGAAGGAATGCTGGGATACGCCGCCCAGCAGGCGCTGGAGCACGCCTACAAGGCCCTCATCGCAGCCCACGGCGAAACCTATCCGACTGGCGGGCGAGACGGACACAACCTCCGTATACTGATTAGCCGCGTGCAGGAAGTTATGGGGCAGGATTTCCCCGTCCCCGGCGTCGATTGGCAAAACCTCACCGAGTATGCCGGAGTAGGACGGTATCAGGATGACCAACCGCCTTTGAATGACCGGCAAAGGCTGTCCCGCGAGATATCCGCCGCCGTGGCCGATATAATTGGTCACATCCCCCAGCGCGACCAACCGTAAACTAACAGGACGCAGAGCCATGGCAGACATAGTCAACCTGTTTGAAGTTGAGCCGGGCCAGAAGGTTGGGCTCTACAGCGGAGCCACCGCCGAGGTGGTCTCCAACCCCCGCGACGGCGTGTGGCTGTTCGTGCGCTACCTCACCAGCCCAGACGACCCCGACCAGGTGGGCGAGGAGGATATGGTCTTCGCCCAGGACGTGCTGGAACTGCTGGCCAACTAGCGACCATGACCAACGTGAACACTGCGGGCACCGGCCTCGATCTCCCGGACGCTGATGAGATTCTGGCCGCTCTCAGAGCCGGCTATCGTTCCATCGATGAGGGCTACGGGTTCTACCCGGGCTTCGACGGCTGGCTGACTTCTCTCGGATACCAGCGCCGGGATGACATACCGTGCACCTGCCCCGACCGCGGTTACCGCGGACACCTGCCGGAGTGTCGCTTCGTACGGTGACTGAGGGCTGCGTTTGGCGGTCTGGGGCAATCAAAATCAATCAACCGCGCCTTCGGCGCGAATTTCAACTGTGGAGTAGGAACGATGTCCCAGCAGATTGTTGACCTGATGGAAGCGGTGTGGCAGTCCATCGACGCGTTGTGCAGTGGGCTGACCCAGGCGCAGTGGTCGCTCCCCACCGAGTGTCCCGGCTGGTCGGTGCAGGACCAGGTCTCGCACCTGGTGGGCAGCGAGTGCCGGCTGCTGGGGCGCCCCGCGCCGGCTCACGAGCCGGTCGACACCTCCCACGTGCGCAACGACGTGGGCCAGGGCAACGAGGTGCTGGTCGACTATCGCCGCCAATTCAGTGGCGCCGAGGTGCTGGGCGAGTTCCGTGAGGTGACTGCCGAGCGGTTGGGTGTGCTGCGCGCCATGACCGAAGCCGATTTCGCGGCTGATACTCCCAACCCGTTGGGCACCGGGCCGTACACCGACATGCTGGCCATCCGCATCTACGACGCCTGGGTCCACGAGCAGGACATGCGCCGCACGCTGGGCATCGCGGGTCATCTCAGCGGACCGGTGGCGCAGCACGCCTACGGGCGCACCGAGGCGGCCATGCCCTTCGTGGTCGGCCGCAAGGTCAGGCCCGACGACGGCGCGACCGTCGTGTTCGAGATCACCGGCGAAGCCGGCGGCAACATCGCCCTGAACATGGACGGCGGCCGCGCCCACCGCATGGACGTCGCCCCCGACTCTCCCACCGTAAAGCTCACCATGGGCCTTGAGCCCTTCAACGCCCTGGGCACCGGTCGCTGGTCCGCTGAACACGCCCTCGGCAACGGCTCGGTGGCCATCGACGGCGACCGGGAGTTGGGCGAACGCATCGTTGGCGAGATGAACTTTATGATCTAGAGGGCGAGGGTGCTGGCATCATCCCAAAGCGAGGTTACATTATGGCGACTGCTTTGCTGACTCGCGCTGACAAATCCCTTATGGAGCAATGGGCCGGAGAAGCCCCGGTCGACTACGGATACGAGGTTTTACTGGTGTGCGATACCAGTGGTGATAGTCCCGGAACTCCGTGGGCAGTTTTCTGCCCGTCCATGGACGTGGTCAGTGCCGGCCGCGATCCGCAAGACGCGCTGGACATGATTGCAGACGCCATTTACGAGGCGTTGGTGGATGGCGTCACCCCAGTCAATCGCAGCACCGAGGAATGGTTGGATGGCCTGTACGAGGAAATAGTGGCGGCCGGATGCCCCACCGCGACGGCGGTAGTCCGACCCACGCCGTATTCGGGTGGCTAAACATGCCCGGAGTTCCCGGCAAAAACCATCGGCGAGTGGTGACGGCTTTTGGGAAAATCGGCTACGAAGTGGTGCGAGAAAGGGGCCATATCATAATGTCCAACGGAATAAACAGACTGGAAATCCCTCGCAACAACCCCATCAACGCATATACGATGGCAGGACTCATGCGTAAGGCTGGATTGACCCGCGAGCAGTTTGAGGAGCTGTACTGAGGTGACTATGGCAGCGTCAGACCACGACAACAATCTGTACGACGTCATCCTCATGTACTCCAGTGTGGGCTACGCGGCGATCTGCCCGGGCATATCGGGCGCGGTGTCGCAGGGAGCAGATCGTGAGGGCGCCCTGGCGATGATCGCTGACGCCATGGCCCTGTGCCTGATGCATCCGCTTCCCGGAGAAGAAAACCCGGCACTGCTGGAGGAGTTGCGTGGTCTGGGGGTAGCACGCGTCGCCGAGCTCGTGAGGGAATGCCAACAGGATGGCCTGAAGTTTGAAGTTTGCCAGGTAGTACCTCGGTTTCTGCAATCTCGGATATAGGCGCGGGTAAAATCTACTCGTTGAATTGAGGCGGCCGCAAATTTGCGGCCGTTATTGCGGTTGTGGCATGGACACGTATGCAGCAGATTTGGTATAGTGAGGCGAGTATATACTATGGCTTTGATGAGTGGCGGAAATCTCAATACCAAGGATGCCGATATTATGTCCTACGATCCCACATCGCTTGCAACTCCGTTGTCTGGGGATGGTCGCTTGCTGTCGAGCGAATCCGATCTGTTGGCGGGTACGCCCCCTCCCGATGCGGAAGCGGTGCTTCTTGCAGAATCGCGTCGACGTAGATTGGATGAGTTGGCCAAAATCGACGCCGAGATCGACGCCTTGCAATCTCAACGGAGCAAGCTCCGTCGCGACCTGTTGGCAATTGGGATTTTGCTTGGCGATGAAGTCGACATCAATTCGGCGCAGCCTCCAGAAATCGCGTCTGCTTCTCCGCTTGAAGGTATGAACCGGCAAACGGGCACCCGAAGCCCAAGGAGGCATCAGCCATCGGAAGTCTTGGCCCAGTCAGTAGATGCTGTCATGAACGTGCTGCAAGAGCATGGGCCACTTCACTATAGGGAGATCTACACGAAGGTCGCAGAGGCCGGAGTGATCATTCCAGGCAAAGACCCCGCGGCCACTTTACTGTCTAGGTTCAGTCGCGATCCTCGGGTCGAACGGGTGTCGGCGGGTACATACCGCATAATACAACATGTTGTGCCATGAGAGGCTATGCCACAATGGAGACCGCAATGCAGCAATTAAATCTAGAGGGAAAACAGCGCACATGCAGGTTGACAGACAGCAGGACACGATTGCTACAATAGGACGATATCGATTGGAGGTTATATACGATGTCCCGGAGCCCACCACCAACAAAAAGCCCCAGCTCGCTTTCGACGACCAGCCGGGGCAAACGCATCCACTCGCCACAGGAAGGCCGGCACACTCGAAGGGAGTGCTGCCAAAGGAGATACGTCATGTGTAATGTACCGGATTCCACCCACAATAGCAACTCGAATCAATTCACTGGAGCTGTTGGTCGGGGACCCGCGCGCCAGACTCCGTACGGCATGTCAATTGACGTGGTTCGTACTGACGGTAGCGAAAGACTCTGGTTGGACCTGGTTCCCGCCAATCCAGAGATGATCAAAGACTTGCGATGCGGTGCATGCATCCAGGTCAAGGAATTGGAAGTTATTCGTGAAGGGCGTAGGCCCATATGGAGAGGTAAGGTCCAAATGGTAGAACGGTAGGCGCACCCATGCTCCGGGTCACCGACCCGAAGCTCATCCAAACGCTATAATGGCCCCGACCATCGTCCTGATGGCGGGGCTGTTGCATTTAACGGGAGGTTGACCATGGAGATTGGCGTTTCGGTTCCCATTGTGGAGATTGGCGACGACTTCGGCGCGCTGCGCGACTACATCCAGGCCGCCGAGGATCTGGGGTATGCGCACGTTCGGATCCTGGACCACGTGCTTGGCGCGGTGCCGGAGAAGCATCCGGAGGTGCCGAATTTCCCCTACTCCCACGAGTCCTATATCCACGAGCCGTTCACGCTCATGGCCTACCTGGCCGCCGTGACCAAGAAGATCGGCCTGACCACCGGCATCCTGATCCTGCCCCAGCGGCAGACCGCCTTGGTCGCCAAGCAGGCGGCCGAGGTCGACGTGCTCTCCGGCGGGCGGGTGCGCCTGGGCATCGGCGTAGGCTGGAACTCGGTAGAGTACGAGGCGCTGGGCGTTGACTTCGCCAGCCGGGGCAGCCGCTGTGACGAGCAGATCGAGGTGCTCCGCCAACTGTGGACCGAGGATGTAATCGACTTCCACGGCAAGTACCACGACATCACCCACGCCGGCATCAACCCGCTGCCGGTGCAGCGACCCATCCCCATCTGGGTTGGGGCGGGCCGCAGCACATCACCCACGCCGCCCAACGCCGCCATTCGCCGCATCGGGCGCCTGGCCGACGGCTACTTCCCCATGTTTGCCCCCGACTCCAACGGGCAGGCGATCCTGGGACGCATACGCGCGCAGGCCGAGGCCGCCGGCCGCGACCCGTCGGAGGTGGGCTTCGAGGGCCGCATCACCATCACCGCCGATAACAACCCCGAGGACTGGCTCACCGAGCTCAAGTCGTGGGAGGAGATCGGCGCAACCCACATGGCGGCCGGCCTGCGCGGCGCGACTTCCCCTGACGCCCACATCGACGCCATCCGCCGGCTGAAAGAAGCTATCGGATAGCGTTCCCTCTTTAGGTTGCGGAATGGTCAGAATCAGGATTTCCAAGATTATCGGATTATCAGGATTGCCGTCATCTCAGCACAATCAACTCAATCCTGTAAATCCCTAAATCCGGCTAATCCTGATTCTGACGACCGCCGCAAAGGTAATGTCCATGCGGCCCGTCCGTGAAAACATGCCCCATGGCTCTCGCAGGTCGGTCAACTCCGGGCGGGAACGGCCGAGCCGGCGGGTGGCTCATCTCAACCGGCGGATCGCCCAGGCGTTCCAGCCCTACTGGCCGCGCGTCCTCGCCATTGGCCTGCTGATACTGGTCACGGCCGGACTGGGCGTGGTCAACCCGATCCTGATCAGGGTGGTGTTCGACTCCGCCCTCTTCGTGGACGGCGGGCCCAACCTGTCCCTGCTGTGGACCCTGGCTATCGTCATGTCCACGGTGGTGGTGGTGACCGGCAGTCTGGGGGTTCTGCAGACGTGGCTAACCCAGCAGGTGGGCCAGCGCGTCATGCGCGACCTGCGCGACCGGCTCTATTCACACCTCCAAACGCTGTCGCTGGGGTTCTTCACATCGCAGCGGACGGGCGAGATCCAGAGCCGCGTCTCCAACGACGTGGCCGGCATCCGCGTGGTGGTGACGGGCACGGTCAGCAACATCCTGTCCAACGTGGTCATCCTGATCAGCACGCTGGTGGCAATGGCCGTGTTGTCGTGGGAACTGACGGTGGTCGCGGCCGGCATCACGCCGATCTTCGCGGTGTTCAGCTACCTGGTGGGCAAACGCCGCCGCGCCGCATCGGCCCGCGTCCAGGAGTCCACCGCAGAAATGACCGCCATCACCCAGGAGACCCTGTCGGTGTCCGGCGTCATGCTCACCCGCCTTTTCGGGGCGCAGAACCGCGAGGTGGCGCGCTTCCACGACCAGAATGTGCGCCTGTCCGACCTGGAAATCCGCCGGGAGATGACTGGCCAGGCCGTATGGGCCGGCATGCAGATATTCTTCTCGTTGACGCCGGTGGTGGTGTACGTGCTGGCCGGCTACATACTCTTCGGCGGGATAGGCCAGACCGGCATAACCGCCGGCACCATCGTGGCCTTCACCACGCTGCAGACCCGCCTCTACTTCCCAATCAGCACCCTGCTCCGCACCTCGGTGGAACTGCAATCGTCCCTCGCGCTGTTCGAGCGCATCTTTGGCTACCTGGATATCCGAGCCGATATCGTCGACGCGCCGGACGCGGTGGACCTTCCCACAGAGGGTGTCGCCGGCGCCGTCGCGTTGCGGGACGTGCGGATGAACTACCACCCGGCCACGCTGCTGGCCGATGCCTACGACATCGAGGATGACGGGCGCGAGTTCTGGGCGCTGGACGGTGTGGACCTGGACGTCAAGCCCGGCCAGTTGGCCGCCCTCGTGGGACCCAGCGGCGCGGGCAAAACCACCATCTCATACCTGATCCCCCGCCTCTACGACTCGACCTCCGGCACCGTCAGCATTGATGGGATCGATGTGCGTCAAATCCGGCTGGAGAGTCTCGCCCGCATCGTCGGCTATGTTTCCCAGGACAGCTACCTCTTCCACGCGTCCATCCGCGAGAACCTGCTCTACGGCAACCCCGACGCCACCGAGCGGGAGTTGCACGAGGCCGCCAAAGCGGCCTATATCCACGACCGCGTCATGGAGTTCCCCGACGGCTATGACACCGTGGTCGGCGAACGCGGGTACCGGCTGTCCGGCGGGGAGCGGCAGCGTCTGTCCATCGCCCGCGTCATCCTGCACGACCCGCGCCTGCTGATACTCGACGAGGCAACCTCGTCCCTGGATACCACCAGCGAGCGGTACGTGCAGGCCGCCCTGGAACCGCTGATGCAGGGCCGCACCACCATCGCCATCGCCCACCGCCTCTCCACCATCATGTCCGCAGACGTCATCTTCGTCGTCGACCGCGGCCGGATCGTCGAGCAGGGCACGCATTTCGAACTGCTGGCCCTGGGCGGCTTGTATGCACAGCTATACGACGAACAGTTCGAGGGCGGCCGCGTGGAGTACGTCAGCGAGGACGGCGTGGTCGTAATGACCGGCGGCAACCTGCGCCTGCCCGTGCCCGCGTGAGCGATTTCCCATGAGCGCGATCCCCCACACCAGGAGAATGCAATGACTCAGCAAGGCAACGGCGACCGGATACGGCTGCGGGTGGCTTTCCGCAACATGTTCTACACCACCATCTACGTGGCGGTTGAGGGCGGGTTCCTGGCGGATCAGGGCCTCGACGTCGATTTCTCCCACGTGCCCACCGGTCAGACCAGCACCGACCTGCTCAAGGCCGGCGATATCGACATCACCCAGAGCGGCATCAGCCGCAGCTTCATGGACCTCGACGCCGGCAGCGAAGACCCGCCCCTGCACATCGCCGAAATCAACCAGCGTGACGGGTTTTTCCTGCTTTCGAAACGGCCTACCGACGGCTGGCGCTGGGCGGACCTGGCCGGCTCCACGCTCATACCGGTCGGCTTCACGCCCGTTCCCTACACCACGCTGCAGGCCGCCATGCGCTGGCACGGCGTTGATCCCGCCAGCGTCAACCTGATGGGCGGCCTGTCCGCCGAGGAGATGCTGGGCCGGTTCCGCAACGGCGATGCCGACTACCTGCAGGTTCCCAATCCCTTCGCGGTCCAACTGGTCAACGAGGGCTCCGGCCACCTGGCGGCGACGCTGGGCAACGAGAGCGGTTTCGTCTGCTACAGCAGTTTCGCGGTCACGCCGGCATACCTGGCCGAAAACGCCGACACCGTGCATCGTTTCGTCAACGGATACGCCCGCGCCCAGCGTTGGGTTGCCGAAAGCCCCGCCGAAGCCGTCGCCGACCGCATCGCCCCGGTGTTCCCCGAATACGACCGCGGTGTCCTGGCCGAGGGTGTGCAACGGTACAAGGACGCCGGCGTATGGGCCACCGATCCCACCATCACCCGCCACGGGTTCGACCGCATGCGCGACGCGCTGATCTCCGGCGGCCTGGTCCGCGAGCCGCATCCCTACGAGGACATCGTGCGCCCCGAGTTCGCGGAGAGAGCAGTGGCTGGAATGACGTAAGGCGATGCACCCTTATGTGCTATGGTTACAATGACACGCATGGGACCTGTCAACGACGGCGGTCAAGAGGTGTTGCATGAAGTTCTGGCAAATCGTTGTAGTCAGCACCGCGATCATTGTCCTATCAGTAGTTGCGCTAAGGTGGATGCCCGAAGCGTTCTCAGCAGTGAAACACTCAGAGTGGCTCGCGGCCGTGATCTTCGGATTCTTTGTGGGAACCGCTGCGATCACGGCTGGAATAATCTTTGGCGTCTGGAAATTGGGTGACCGTGGCTGACCCTGATTTTGCCCGATTGAAGCGCTCTTATGAACGCAACTTGGGCCATTCGAGATTCTGGGCTGGGGTTGGAGCGGCGCTGCTCGGAGCGTTCGTGTTGTTCGTAGTTGAAGCGCTCTGGGAAGAGGGAAGAGGTTCCCAAGATCCCATCTCGGTGGACGAGCCTGCATTTACGGTGGGTGCCTTGATCCTCGGGATTGCTGTTGCTAGCAGTCTTGTTCTATCAATAATATTTCGGTTCTTGTACCAGCGAGACGATGCTGCACTTACTAACGTTGAGCAGGGAACTCAGGAGGCTACACCATGAGGCTGGAAGGCAAGGTTGCAATCATCACCGGCGGCGCGCGCGGGCAGGGCGCCACGGAGGCCCGGATGTTCGCGCAGGAAGGGGCCAGGGTTGTCATCGGCGACATACGCGATGAGTTGGGCATGCAGGTGGAGGCCGAGATCCGCGAGTTGGGCGGCGAGGCCGTTTACCTCCACCTCGACGTGACCAGAGACGATGACTGGCAGCGCGCCATCGAAACGGCCGAGCAGCAGTTCGGCAAGGTGGATGTCCTCGTCAACAACGCCGCCATCGTTCTCCGCAAGGACATCGAGGAGACCACTGGCGAAGACTGGGACAACATCATGGAGATCAACGCCAAGGGTGTGTTCCTGGGCACCAGGGCCGTGATCCCGGCGATGCGCCGGGCCGGCGGCGGCAGCATCATTAACATCTCCTCAATCAGCGGCCTCGTATCCATCGGCCCGCCGGCCTACATCGCCACCAAGGGGGCGGTGCGCCTGTTCACCAAGTCCACGGCCATCCAATACGCCTCGGAAAACATCCGCGCCAACTCCATACATCCCGGCAGCGTCGACACCGACATGCGCCGCGAGGGCATGCGCAGCCAGACGGAAGAGGAAATCCAGGACCGCGTCGACAACATCCCGTTGGGTCGCGTTGGCACCACCGAGGACATCTCCTACGGCGCGCTGTTCCTGGCCTCCGACGAGTCGTCCTTCATGACCGGCAGCGAGCTGGTCATCGACGGCGGCTACACCGCCAAGTGAGGTTGGTTCCATGACCACCGTGCCACAGCAGTCCCTGGCCGCCGTCACCACCGCGCCCAACGTGATGGAGATGCGCCGGCTGGACATCCCCGAGATCGGCGACGACGAGGCCATCGTCCGCATCGAGGCCACCGGCATCTGCGGCACCGACTACGAGTGGTTCCGCGGCGACCTGGATATTCCATTTCCCATCATCCTGGGACACGAGCCTCTGGGCCGCATCGCCTCCATCGGGCCCGTCGCGTCCGAGCGGTGGGGCGTATCCATCGGTGATCGCGTGGCGGTGCGTTCCGGCTACCGGTGCGGACGCTGCGCCGCGTGCCAGGCCGGCGGAACAGATCCGTGTCCCACCGCCGGCGGGTTCGGCCAAACCGGCCTGGACAAGGCGCCCGGCCTCTGGGGCGGTTACTCGGAGTACCTGTATCTGCCGGCCGGCTCGGTGGTCTTCCCCATGGATGGCGATCTGGATCCAGCGGTGGCGGTGATGTTCAACCCGCTGGGCGCCGGTTTCGCCTGGGGCGTGGATGCCACCGGACTGCAGCCGGGCCAGACGCTGGCCGTGCTCGGTTCCGGTCAGCGCGGCATCTGCTGCGCCATCGCAGCCAAGGAATCGGGAGCCTCGATGGTCGCCATCACCGGGCTGGGCCGGGATGAACACAAGCTGGCGCTGGCCCGCGACATGGGCGCCGACATCGCCATCAACGTGGATGGTGAGGATCCCGTGGAGCGCGTGCTGGCGGCCACCGGCGGCGCCGGCGTGGACTGCGTGGTCGACACCACACCATACGCCGTGCAGGCGGTGAACCACGCGATCCAGATGGTCCAACCTGGCGGCACGGTGGTGCTGGCCGGCCTCAAGGGACGCCGCGCGTTTGAAGGCCTGTCGCCGGACGACATCATCTGGAAGAAGGTCACTCTCCGCGGCGTGCTGGGCGTCGAGTATTCTGCCTTCCGGCGCGCCGTGGACACCATTCACTCCCGCAAGTACCCCATGGAACGTCTGCACACCCACAGCTTCCCCATCGAGCAGGCCGAACGGGCCCTCGCCACCCTCAGCGGTGAGGCCGGCGTGCCCAGTGTCCACGTCGCAATCGTTCCGGACGCGTAGACTTGGCGCGTTTCCGTACGTGCACCGACTGCGGGAGGCGTATCCGAGGCAACTACACCCGGTGTTACAACTGCAATTTGCGTCGACGGCGGAGCCCCTGGCACGACCCCGAAGAGCTGGAAGGACAAGAATCGCGCGACGCTGAGTTGGGCCGGAGCGAGTTCTATGTGTACGTCCTGGGGACCCGATACGGTCACTACGTAGGACACACGGCCAACGTAGTGGCCCGGATCAGCGCACATCGCGCCGGGGAGGTCGAATCCACTGTCGGTGGCGAGCCCGAGCTTCTTTGGCGTTCACGCCCGTTCCGCTCCCGGCGCGATGCGGCTCGGTTCGAGGCCGCAATGAAATCGCTGCGAGATCAAGAAACAGCGCGGTTTCGGGAGATCACCGGATTGGTTCCAATCCCCTTCGATGATGGGTGGTCGGACGAGCCCGCGTATTCGCAGCGCCGGCGGGGCGGATGTGGATTGTTCGGCCTGGTTGTGATAACAATGGCCGTCGCCACACTGTTCTTGACACTAGCGCTCTTGTAGGAGTTTCCCATGGCCGCCTACCACGCCGACACCGTCATCCGCCGCGCCAACGTCATTACCATCAACCCCAGCCAACCGAGGGCCTCTGCCGTTGCCATGCGCGACGGGAGGTTCATCGGCGTGGGCAGCGACTCCGACCTGGAAACGCTCATCGGGCCGAGCACCAAAATCGTCGAACTCGCCGGCAAGACGGTGCTGCCCGGGTTCATCGATGCCCACATCCACGTGCTCAGCAGCGGCACCCGACACGTCATGGCCGCCGACTGCTCGCTGCCCACCATCGGCGACATCCAGGACGCTTTGCGTGAGCGCGTCGCGGTCACTCCGCCCGGCCAGTGGGTACAGGGCTTCAAGTTCGACGACACCAAGACGGCCGAAAATCGCTTCCTGCGCCGCGAGGACCTGGACGCGGTCAGCACTGAACATCCCATCCTCGTCGCCCACCGGGCCGGTCACGTGTACTACGGCAACTCCCTGGCGCTGGAACAGGCCGGATTCAACGACGAGACCGAAGATCCTCCGGGTGGCCGCCTGGGACGTTATGCCGACACCGGCCGCCTGGACGGCGTGATCTACGAACGCGCCGCCGACGATCTCCGGGAGAACCAACTGCCCGTCGAGAACGAGGAGACCCGGCGTGAGGGTCTGCGCGTCATCTGCGAGATGCTGAACCGCGCCGGCCTGACCAGCGTCCACGACGCCCGCGTCACCGACTACGAGCTGCGCACCTACCAGGAGGGCCGCGACAACGGCGATCTGACCCTGCGCGTCTACGCCCTGATGTGGTATCGCTACTTCCCCGCGTTGCGCGATGCCGGCATCCTCGCCGGCATGGGCGACGACCGCCTGCGCATCGGCGGCATCAAGATGGTGGCCGACGGCGCGATAGCCTCCCGCACCGCCTACCTTTCCGAACCCTACGTGGGCAGTTGCTGCGACCACGGCATCCTCACCATGACCGAAGATGAGATCGCCGAAAACGTCATGGAGATGCACGCCGCCGGATTCCAGGTCTGCATCCACGCCAACGGCGATTCCACCATCGACCTGGTGCTCCGGGCCTACGAAGCGGCCCAAAAGGCCCACCCGCGTTCGGACCCGCGCCATCGCATCGAGCACTGCACGCTGGTCAACCCCGACCTGCTCAACCGCATGCACAACCTGGGCGCGGTGGCGACGCCCTTCTGCACCTACGTGTACTACCACGGCGAGAAGATGCAGTTCTACGGCGAGGACCGCCTGCAGTGGATGTTTGCCCAGCGCTCGTTCATGGACTACAACGTCATGTCCACCGGCGCCACCGACTACCCGCCCGGCCCCTTCGAGCCGCTGATGGGCATCCAGAGTTGCGTCACTCGCACCGACAGCGAGGGCCGCGAGTGGGGAACCAACCAGCGCATCTCCGTGGAGGACGCCCTGCGCATCTACACGCAGAACGGCGCCTACGCGGGGTTCGAGGAAAACCTCAAGGGCAGCATCCAGGTGGGCAAGCTCGCCGACCTGGTGGTCCTGGCCGAGGACCCCACCGCCATCGACCCCTTCGGAATCAAGGACATCACGGTGGAGCGCACCATCGTGGGTGGGAAGACCGTTTACGAGGGTTAGGTAGTATTAGAAGTCCGGCGCTGATAGACGCAACGGACTTGCGAACGTCGCATACGAGCAGCGTGGCGCAAGCGT
This sequence comes from SAR202 cluster bacterium bin87, assembly GCA_002238825.1. Classification (GTDB taxonomy): domain Bacteria; phylum Chloroflexota; class Dehalococcoidia; order Lucifugimonadales; family UBA3495; genus Bin87. The sequence continues at coordinate 396,328 of MPNC01000003.1, forward strand.
CGTTGCCTGCGGCCCAAGACTTGTGCAAAGCCCCTCTCCCGCTCATGGTGAGCTTGTCGAACCACGGCTCCGGCAACAGCGGCATCCTTCGACAGGCTCAGGATTAGCGGAAACCAAAGAAGTCCATCACTTTGCACAGGCCGTGCCTGTGGCCCGGCTTCTGGAACGGCTACAAGGCCGCGAGTTTTTCGGCATCGTCTATGTAGTCGGAAGTTTCACGGATGCGCCGTTCGACGTCGGGGCCGCAGATCCCGGAATAGAAACAAGTGCCGTGCAGGTAGGTGATCCTGGTGAAGTAGCGTCCAACCAGCGTCTCGTAGGTGTTTGACTGTCTGGCCAGCGCCAGGAGCGCCTCGGTGGTGTCGTGGGTGCTGGGTGGTTCCTCGCCAGTGCGGGATAGTATAAGGGCATCCGTGGCCCGCTTGGTGGAACACCAGGCCTTTTCGGCTGCATCGCGTATGTCGCCTGCCTGAAGCCGTTCGATGGCCTGGGTGTGGACCGCACGGGAATCTGCAAAGATCTCGGCGGCGCGGTCGTGGGTCGAAATGGTCGTCAAAATTGTCTCCTCAACGGCTATGCGAGCATTCTAGCAGCTGATGTATGGGCACGAAACTGCGCGTTGTCCCGCGGCGGTTAGCCGCAGCCGAATGTAAACGCGATCGAGTCCTCGTCGCGACGACACGGTGGTTTCAATCTCCAGTCGTCTGCTCGCCGGCAGGCTGTGGGTTGGCGTAACTTCCCTGCTACTTTGAAACCGTGAGGTTTTCCACCTGCCGGTACTCTCCGTCGGCCCCGATCACCGTCAGGAATACCTCGTCCGAGCCCTGGTTGTCCCGCGGGCCGAATTTGAGCCGCATCCCGTCAATGTCGATGGGTTCGGACGCTTGCAGGGCCGTGATGAAGCATTCGCGGCTCAGCTCGCGTCCGCATGCCTCCAGGCCAGCGATAGCCAGGCGTCCTGCCAGGTAACCCTCCAGGGAAACGAACCCGGGTTCCGCCCGGGCGTCGTAGTCGGCCAGGGCGTCGTGATACCGGGCTACCACCGGGATGCTGTCGTCTTGGGGCTGGGGCACAACCTGGGTGACATACACCCCCTCGCCCTGGGGGCCCAGTGCATCTGCCAGCGCGCGGCTGCCCACAAACGAGACTGCCATGAACAGCGGGTCCGCCTCTCGCCGCGCCAGTTCCACAGTTCGGGCCGCCGGCGCGTACGAGCTGACCATGATGATGGCCTCCGGATCCGCTTCGAGTATCTGGAGCACTGCCGACTTCACCGCGCGGGTGTTGCGCTCGTAATGCCCGGACGCCACCGGTTTCAGACCGCGCCTCTCCAATGCCAGCGTCGTCCCGTCGAGCCCGTTCTGGCCGTAGGAATCGTTCTGGTACAGCACCCCGACCCGCGTCACTCCCAGGTCTTCCGTGAGTCGCTCCACCATTTCCTCCGTTTCCTGGTAGTACGAGGCGCGGAGGTTGAACACGTTGCCCAACTCGGGATCCCTCAGTAGCTCGGCGCCGGTGAACGGAGCGATAAATGGCACGCCGGCTTCGTGAGCCAACGGAGCCGCCATTCGCGAGGTGGGCGTCCCGACCGCACCGATCAGCGCGAACACCTTTCGGTTTTCGACCAGTATCTTGGTGTTGGACGACGCGTAGTTGGGCTCGTAGGCGTCATCCAGCGTTTCCAGCAACAGGTGTCGCCCGTGAACCCCGCCAGACTGGTTGACCTCATGAAACGCAGCCTCGATGCCCAGACGCATTCCCGTGCCCAGGAACCGCGCCGCTCCGGTGAAAGCGGCGGACTGACCGAAGATGATCGCGTCGTGGAATACGCCGGGTACCCCGACGCCATCGGAATTGGTCGACGCGACCGTCGACGCGCCGTCTCCTTCCGCTGGAGCAGCCGGCTGGTTTGCAGCCTGACATGCAATGGCCGGAATTATGCCCAACAACAAGGCAGCCAGCGCCAGGGACACGAAACGTCGGCCTACTATACTGGTCGAATGCACCATGGTGTCCTCGTGTCAAACGTGTATGAAAGTTATCACACGCTCCGCATCCATGTCTGCGAAGGTGTATGCATTGTCGACGTAAACTGCCGGCACGCGTCCAGGCTCACATCTAGGCGCGTGGATCAACCACGGCGCTGTCGGCCAGTGGACCGGTGACTCGTTCGCGAGGATCCGGCGGAACCGTCCGACGCCGACTGCGTTCCCTGTCCAACCAGGGAAGACAGAGCCCGTGGTACGTTCGCGCTTACGATTCAGCGCCCGGCCTGGAGCCGGTCCACCTGGTGGTACTGGCCGTCCGCACCCAATACGGTGAGGAACACCGCGTCGGACCCTTGGTTATCGTCCGGCCCGTACTCGAGTTGAAATCCGTCGATTTCGACGACCTGTACGTTGCGGATCGCGTTGAGGAAGCAACCGCGCGTCAGGTCGGGGCCGCACCCCTCCAGCCCCGCAATGGCCAACCGCCCGGCCAGGTAGCCTTCCAGCGACACGAAACTCGGCGCCGCCTCCGCGTCCTGCGCCGACAGGGCCGCCTGGTAACTGGCGGCGACGGGGATGCTGGCATCATCAGGGGAAGGGACCACCTGCGTCACGTAGACTCCGGCGCCATCCGGTCCCAATTCGTCCGCCAGCGCCCGGCTGCCCACAAACGAGATCGCCATGAACAACGGGTCGATCTGTTCGCGGACGGCCCGAATCGTTTTCGCCACTGGTGCGTAGGCGCCCACCATGATCACCGCTTCCGGGTCCGCATCCACGACGTGGAACACCGCTGCGGTCGTCGCGCCGGTGTTGCGTTCGTAGTATCCGGAACCGACCGGCTCAAGGCCTCGTCGTTGCAGGGCTTGTATCGTCCCCGCGAGCCCGGCCTGCCCGAAGGAGTCGTTCTGGTAGAACACCGCAATCCGCGTGATCCCGAGATCTTCGGTCAGACGCTCCACCATCTCCTCGGTTTCCTGGTAGTAGGACGCCCGCAGGTTCAGGATGTTGTCCAATTCCGGGTCACGCAGGAATTCCGCGCCCGTGAAAGGCGCCAGGAAAGGAGCGCCAGCGGAGTTGGCGGACAGGAAAGCAGAGCGTGAGGTTGGCGTGCCCACCGCTCCGATCAGAGCGAACACCTTCTGCTCGTATAGCAGTTGCTGTGTGTTGGAGAATGCAGCGTCCGATTCGTACCCGTCATCCAGGGATTCGAGCTCCAGCCGTCGGCCGTGGACACCACCGGCCTCGTTGGCTTCGTGGAACGCGGCCTGTATCCCCAGGCGCATGTCGCTGCCCAGGTTCTGTGCTGGTCCGCTGAAGGCGGCCGACTGACCGAACACGACCCGGTCGTCAAACACCCCCTGATCCGCCGGTTCCCCGGACGCCGCCGTCGGCGGTGTGGACGCACCGGGCACGCCGGCTCCTGACGCCGGCTGCCCCTGCCCGGAGCAGGCCACGCCCAAAAGCAGGGCGGCCACGGCCACGGCGATTGTGCAGGCGGCGACCAGAGGTTGCGATCTCATCTGAATTTGGCTCAGACCAACTTTGGGGTTCGCTCCGCAGAGCATACACCACCGCACGCACGGGATGCCCGGAACTTGCGACCGCGCGTTCCGGGCAATTCTGGAACCTGATGAGGACGAACCGGGAGCTAGAGTTCCGGAGGTCGCCGCTCATGCCACGGCGTTGCCTGCTCGTAGGCGTACGCAGCGCGGAATATATTCGCCTCGCCCAGGTGCGGCCCGCCGATCTGCAGGGCCAGCGGCAATGCGCCTTCGCCGTCGCTGGTGAACCCGCACGGGATGCTCAGCGCGGGGCAACCGCTCAGGCTGTACAACCCGCGGAAGCTGCCGTCCCGAAGCGCGGCGGCGGCCACCTCCTTGTTGTCGATCATCGCCGGCTCGTCGGCCAGCAGGCCGGCCGGCGCGGAGGATGTGGGCTGTATCAGCAGGTCGACGCTGCGGAAAGCCTCGATGACCTGGCGGCGCACCAACGCGCGCAGCTTCAGCGCCTTGTAGTACACCTGACCCGGTATCAGGTTGCCCACCGCAAAGGCCACCCGCGTGTTCGGGTGGTAGTCCTCGAACCGCTCCCGCAGCCACTCGGGGTTGAGGCTGACCCGCTCCGTGCTGGTGATGGTGCGCACGATGGGGCCGGTCACCGGGGCCATGGGCAGGCTCACCGGCACGACCTCCGCGCCCAGTTCTCCGAACACCTCGGCGGCAGCGGCCGCGGCTTGCCGGCTCTGTTCGTTCAGCGACAGTCCGTGCCCGCCCATCAGCTCTTGCACCACGCCGATGCGCATTCCTCGCACGCTGCCGTCCAGCCCGTCCAGGTAGTTGGGCACGGGTTCGGTGCGGCTGTAGCGGTCCTTGGGATCATGGCCGGCGATGACGCCCAGGGTCAGCGCGCAGTCGGTCACGGTCCGGGAGATCGGGCCAATGGTGTCCGTCGACCAGCTGGCGCCGTCGACGCCGGCGCGGCTCACCCGCCCCCACGTGGGCCGGATGCCCACCAGTCCGCTGTTGGCCGCCGGACCGCGTATGGATCCGCCCGTGTCCTCGCCCAGCGAGGTGGCGCACAGGTATCCCGCCGTGGCGGACCCGCTGCCGGTGCTGGACGTGCCCGGGTTGCGGTTGGTGTCCCACGGGTTGCGCGCCGGCCCGAACCAGCTGCTGATGGGATCGCCCATGGCGAACTCGCTCATGTTGGTCTTGCCGATGATCACCGCGCCGGCGGCCTTGAGCTTGGCCACCACGGTGGCGTCGGTATCCGGCACAAAGTCGGCCCGTATCTTGGACCCGTCGCTGTTGCGGATTCCCGCCGCGTAGATCTGGTCCTTCACGCCCACCGGGACGCCATGCAACGGACCTCGGAAGTTGCCGGCGGCGGCTTCGTCATCCAGCCGCCTGGCGTCGGCGCGAGCCTCGTCGGCGCACACCGTGATGTAGGCGTTGAGCTTGTCGCCCACCGCGTCGATGCGCGCCAGGTAGGCGTCCACTGCGTCGAGACACGAAATCTCCCGAGCGCGGATGGCGGCGGCCAGCTCGGATGCGGGCAGGAACGGGATTTCAGCGGGCGTCATTCTGCCACCTCCATGTCGGCGGGATGGGTCACGGCCAAGTATTCCTCCAGGTTGAACCCTGGCGGATTGATGGCGGCCATCTCCTCCAGCATTGCGTTCAGGCTGTGCGTGACCTGGCTCAGCTCCGGCTCGCTCAGCGTGAGCCCCACCGCCTTGGCCAAGGCCTGGATTTCGTCGTTGTTCAAATCGGACATAACAGCTCCGTAGTTACTGTCGCGGATCGATAACTTCGATGAATGGGAAACGTCGGAAGTCCCGGTCTATGGTGCAGATTTGGTTGATAACGTGTTCGCGTGCCAGGACGGCAGTATGTAGATCGTGCACACGGCTGCCACGTACTTCGGGCAGTTCGGTAACTATCTGAGCCAGCACTGACATATGCTGCAATGTTGGCAGCAAGAGTCTGAAGCCCGGCATCGCCAGCAGGCCGTTAATGTAACGTCGCACCTCGGCCAGGCTCCAGGGCTGGCTGGATACCCGCGGATGCGTGACCACTCGAAAGAACTCGTAGCAGATATTCCACGTTAGCAATCCAGAAGAAGCGGTGTTGCCAGCCTCTACGATGCGCCGCCGACAGGCGTCGTGGAATTCCGTATCGTCTCGAGCGGCATAAACCAGCACGTTGGTATCAAAAACCATCGTACTCGTCCATCACGCGGCGCAGTTCCTCTTTGTCGGAGATGTCAACCAGCAGTTCGCCGCCTTGCCACTTGGGCAACCTTTCCATCAACTCCTCAGCAGTTTCCGGTGGGGGTTGCCCGTCGTCAGCGTCCATCACGCGGTAGAGTTCTTCTTTGTTGGTGATGTCAACCAACTCTCCGCCGCTGTTCCTTTTGGGCAACTCGGGCCACGGATCTTCGGGTTTGTCATGAGCCGCTTCTGTCGGGACCTCGTCGAGTATATTGAGGATGCCAGCCTCCGCCAGCGCGGACACGGTGGTGCCCCGCCGCTTCGCTTCCGCGTACAGCCGCTCCACTATGGCTTCGTCGATGTTCAGCGTCGTTTGCATGATGCTCAACTCTTCGCTGGAGTTGCCTCCAGATTACACCGTTTGCCCCGTAAACCGCCAACTTCCCAGCAGAGCCGCCGGCACGTGCATCGCCACGCCCGCCTCGTTCAGGTTCAGGTGCGCTGTGTCGGCCAGGGCCTGACAGCCGGCCAGGGCCTCCACGTAGCTCTGGGTGAACCGCAGGTTCTTCACCGGCGTGGTGGTCTCGCCGTTCTCAATCAGGAATGTGCCGTCCCGCGTCATGCCGGTCATCACGCAGCCACGGTTGTGCGACAGGCGGGTGTAGTAGAAGCGCGTGATGTACAGCCCGCGCTCGACCGATGCGATCAACTCCTCGGTGGTGCGGTCGCCAGGACGCATGAACAGGTTGGTCGCAGTCGGACCGCCTGTCGCTCCCCGCTGGTGACCGGTGGAACCCACGCCGGCTTTGGCGGCGGTATAGGTGTTGTACACCGGACCCTGAACCACGCCGTCGTCAACGATCTCCACGCGCTGCCGGGGCACGCCCTCCGCATCGAAGGGAACCGGCCATCCCGCAGGGTCCAAACCGTCGTCATGGATGGAAACCAGCGGGCTCATCGCCGGTTGGGCGTGCAGATCGCTCATCCAGCTGCGCCCGTCCTGCACCATCTGCGCGCCCATGCCGTAAAAGCTGAGCGCTTCCAGCATGTCGTCCACCGCATAGTTCTCCAGCACTACCGGATACTCGCCCGGTTCCAGGTCCTGGGGATTGCGGCCCCGCACCGCCTTGCCGATGGCCTCGTCCGCCAGCCCTTCGCCGTCGATTGTGTCCATACGCCAGCCGCCGCCCTTGGCCCAACCCGCCGAATCGTCGCTGCGGGCGGTGATCAGCAGGCCGGAGAAGGAACCCGCGTGGTAGGCGTCGGCGCCCAGCGTGCTGACCACGGCGAGCTCGGTGCCTCCAGTGCGACAAAAGCCGGCGGCGTCCAGCGACAGGTCGGCGGCCTTGTGGCACACCATGCCGGCGATAGCGGCCCGCCGGTCGGCATCGCAAGCGGCGGTGGCATCGTCGTACGCCGATATGGACTGGGCTGGCGCCGGTTCCGGGAGGCCGGGAAAATCGGGATCCTCGGGCATCAATCGAGCGTATTCGGCGGCCTGCCGAACCGCGTCAGAGAGGCCCGTTGCCGACAGGTTGTTGGTGACCGCCCGGCCCTGGCGTTTGCCGATGGCGACCCGCACGTGCGCTATGGCGTCCTGGTGCGCCACGTTCTGGTGGATGCGGTTGTTGGCGAACCGGGTCAGCGCCTGCTCAGTGGCGGTCAGATATATGTCGCCATCCGCGTCAGATGGACAGTGACGCAGCGCCTCCCGCAGCAGAGACCGTATCCGTTCCTGTCCCAGCATCCCCGTGCGTCCTGGCTTCAGCGCATCACGCCGACGCGCACGTTGCGGAACCGGGAAGGACTGGCTCCGTGGCTGGTGTGGGCGATCTGGCCCGGCTGGCCCTTGCCGCACCGCGGCGTGCCCCAGAGCTGCCAGTGCTGCGGCCCGCATACGGCGTCGCAGCTTCGCCAGAACTCCGGCGTGATGCCGGTGTAAGTGCAGTTGCGCAGCAGCCGGCCCAGCTTGCCGTTCTTGATCTCGCGCCCGACCTCGGTGCCGAACTGGAAGTTGTAGCGGCGGTCGTCAATCGACCACGACCGGTTGGTCTCCAGGTAGATGCCGTCGTCGGTGTCCGCGATCAGGTCGTCCAGCGCCCAGCCGCCCGGCTCCAGGCTCACGTTGGTCATGCGTATGAGCGGGATGCGGTTCCACGAGGAGGCCCGCATGCAGCCGTTGGAAGGCAGATCCAGGCGCGTCGCCGACTCCCGGCTCATCAGGTACCCGACGAACTGCCCGTTGCGGATGATATCCGTCGCCTGGGCCGGCAATCCCTCGTCGTCCCAGCCGAAGGTGCCCAGCCCCGTGGCGCTGGTGCTGTCGGCGGTGATGCTCACCTGCTCCGACCCGTACCGGAAATCGTGCAGCAGGTCCGGTGTCAGGAACGACGTCCCGGCGAACGCGGCCTCGTCGCCCAGCGCCCGGTCCAGTTCCACCGCGTGCCCGCAGGACTCGTGGATCTGCAACGCCAGCTGGCTGCTGTCGATGATCAGGTCGGTGTCGATGTTCGACGGGCAGGGCTCGGCGGTGAGCAGTTCGGCGGCCTCTTCGGCGGTACGCCGCGCGTTGCCCGGCAGGTCCATGGCGACGACATACTCCCACCCGGCGCATCCCTGCTGTCTCCCGTGGGACTGCGGATACGACCGCCGCTGGGTCTCGCCGTTGCCCACGGCGGTGGCCTGCACTCCGCCGCCGGCCTCGTGGATGGTCTGCGTAACCAGCGCCCCCTCGGTGTTGGCGAAGGTGCGCTCCTCGCGGATGAAGACCACGTTGGCCATCCGCGCCGTGACCTGCGGAACCGCTGCCATCTCGCGGTCCGCCTCCAGTAGCAGGGCCAGCTTGTCGTCCAGCGGCACCGTGAAGGGATCGACGCTGATCGGCGTGGTGTAGCTGCCCCGGCTGGCAACCGGCGAGCCCAGCAGTTGGGCTGCGGTCTGCCCCGAGCCGCTATGGCTCCCCGGCCCCCCGCGCCGCCCGGCGGTGGGGCGGCGCCCGGCCCGGAGCCGTTATGGCTCGCCGACGCCCGCGCGATTTGCACCGCCTGCGCCGCCGCCTGATCTGCCGCTACGGTGGTCAACTCCCGCGTCGACGCGAACCCCCACGCCCCCTGGTACACCGCGCGAATGCCCAGCCCCACCGATTCGTCGGCGGTCATGGTCTCCACCACCCCGTTGCGCACCACGATCCGCTGCTCCCGGTTGGAAACCAGCCGGATATCGGCGTACTCCGCCCCGCGAGCGCGAGCGGTGTCGAGGGCGGTGGCGATGAGGGGGTCCATGGTTACACCGTCTGATTACAGATTTGCCAGTTCGGACAAGGCAGAACACAGTCGGCCAGTCAACAATTCAATGTGCTTAACAAAGTTGTCCGAATCGACTACCCACCCTTCAACCCACTTGCCATTGTTGGTGGATATGAAATCATCACTGTTGAACTCGCTTACGTACCCTTTCTGGAATGTCCGCAATTCTTCGGGAAGGCCATCAACGTAATCGATTGTAAACTCGAACCTGCCCCCGTCAGTCACATAAAACCGGGCTAGATATAAGGGACCCGGCCACTTGGAACTGCGCCCCCTGACCGTGATGGCAGTTCTCCTGTAACGTAACTCTCCACCGGCATTCGTGACCGAATCAAGTAGCGAAAGCATCGCAACACGGGCGTCCGGACGGAGGGCGTCGAGCAACTCATCGCGCCTCAAATTCGGGCTTCTGCCGTTCCTGCTGCTTGGCGTGTTAACTTGACCGATAACACGCGACACCAGAGCATCGCCGAATTGCCCCGGATATTGCTTGACCTCAACCGCAAGTACCTCAAGGTTGTCTCGCGTCTGCTCATTCAGGAACTTGACGACCCGCTCCAATTCGGCAGGTATTTCGTCCGCTACGAACAACAACCGCATTCGGTTGGCTTCGAGGTTGGTGGCTACCCTTTCCCAAAACGCGTCAATGTCCGGTTCATCGACTTCGCCACCATCGTCGCCTTTCATCAACCTGCCTATCACTTCACCGGGTCCATCTTGAGCATCTTCAAAAACTTGCCTGATACCGCGATCAGACCAAACGCTGGCGGCAATAGCAGCGTAGTCCAGCATCTGGCCAACGACGGCGCGACGGATTTCGCGATTGGAACCGCGCTTCACTTCAACCAACGTTGGATAGGAATGCTGATCAATCAGCAGCAGGTCAACAGCCCACCCTTCAATCTCCATCTGCGGTTTGACTAGAACCCAGCGCAGCGGGTCATCTGGCCGCATCTGTTCGCCAGCCAATAGTTCGGGGTGCAGGGCTATAAGTTCCTCAAGCATCGCCTCGGTTTCGAACTCGCGCTCCTCAAGCGGTTCCAGCACTCCGCCGGCGTTGCGTATGTAGATTTTCTCGGCCATGTCGACCTGGACTAAACCGGCAAAAACGGCTCGTCCGATGCCGGCGGCAGCTGCTCGAAGGCGTTGATGTTGAATGCGAGGACGGAGTAGTAGCCCATCAGATTGGTCAACTCGATCAAGCCCCGGTCGCCGAACTCGGCGCGGGCGGCGTCGAAGGTGGCCTGCGATACCCGGCGTGTGCGGAAGAATTCCCGTCCGTAGTTGATGACCGCCGATTCGGCGGACGACAGCGCGGGCAATTCCTGCTTGTCACGCAGGGCGTCCACCAGGGCGTCGCTAAGCCCGGCCCGCCGTCCGGCGGCAGCGTGGGCGTGCCAGATGAATTGGCAGTCCAACTCCCGTGCGGTGGTGATCATGGCCAGCTCCGCCACGTTATCGGGCAGGGTCGAACCCCCAGCGCGGAGGTAGTCCCGCAAAACCTCGCCGCGCTGGGCGATCTCCGGCACGTGGAGCTGCACGGCGATGGGCCCGAACTCGGGCACCTGTCCGCCGCGTGCGGATACGATAGCGTCAAAAGCGTCAACTTGTTCCTGCGGCACGGCATCTCGGGACGCGATGGGGAAACGAGGCATGGTTCATTCTCCTGAAGGGTGTGAGTTGAGAGTCTACTGGCAGTGCGGAATGACTTCCTCGCCGAAGAGCTGGATGGCCTCCATGATGCGCTCGTGGGGCGGGCCGCCGGAGTGGGCATGGCGCAGCCGCAGCAGGAAGTAGTCGGCGCCCGTGGCCTCCTTCCAGCGGTGAAACTCGTCCACCACCTCCTGGGGCTCGCCCAGGATCAGGCGGTCGGGGCCCAGATTGTCGATGTTGATCTGCGATTCCTCGGTGTATTGCCGGAATTCGTTGAGGCCGTTGCGCCAGTAGTATTTGTAGGCGTCCATGACCTCCGGCCCGTACACCCGCTCCGCTTCGGCGCGGGTCGGGGCAACCCACGCATCGCGCATCAGGCACAGCACCGGTTCCTTCCCAGCATCTTCCGCCGCGCGCTGGTAGGCGTTGGCCAGGGAAATCGTGTTTTCCAGGTCGGTGCTGGGACCGGCCACGAACCCGTCGGCGATCCGGCCGGCACGCCTGGCTCCCGGTGTACGGCTCGCGCCGATCCACAGCGGCGGCGCGGGATCCGAGTAGGGCCGGGGCGTGATGGTGAGGTCGTCCAGGTTGAAGTGCTCGCCGGAGAACGAGAACCGCTCGCCGCTCCAGCACTGACGGATGATCTCGATCTCCTCCTCGAACCGGCTGACCCGCTGCTCGATGGCGATGTCAAACGTCCGGAAGTCCACCGGCTGGTAGCCCAGGCCGACGCCCAGGATGAACCGCCCCCGCGACACGATGTCCAGGGTGATCACGTCTTCGGCCAGCCGCACCGGATGGTGCAGGGGCAGCAGGATTACTGACGTGCCCAGGTTCAGTGTGGTGGTCTGCGCGGCAACCGCGGCCGACACGATCAGCGGCGAGGGCAGGAACCCGTCCCGGTCCTGGTGGTGCTCCCCGAAGAAGCAGGAGTCGAAACCGGAGGCCTCGGCGAGCTTCGCCTCGGCCACGACCTCATCAACCCGCAGCGCCAGATTCTCCCCGGCCGGCGGGTCTGCGATGGAACTGTAGATGCCAAATTTCATGGACAACCCTTTACCTATGCAACGTTGGTACGCCTAATGACCGCCCTGTCCGTTCTGGGCGATGACCTCGGTCAGGCGGTTCAAAGCTTCCAGAAACGCCTGCCGTTCTTCGGCAGATTGGCGGCGTTCTTCGGCGGCGCGTTCCTCTGCCTGGCGGCGTTCTTCGGCGGCGCGTTCCTCCGCCTGCCGGCGTTCTTCGGCCTCCTGCCGACGCTGTTCCGCCACTTCTTCCATGAACGTTCTCATCATTTCCATCATCTGGTTGTTGCGGTACCGTTCGCGCAAGAAAAGCATGATGTCAGAGCCTCCGACGATGGTAATGGCGATGCTGGAGTGGATGACACAGTGATGGAGGAGGGTAGTCGATATGTACCGTGCCATGAGGCCCGGCCGGCACTTCAACTCGTCTGCACTCTCCAAAGTGCAAGGTAGTGCAGTGGAGTACCACACCAGCCAGGTAACGGCGATAGCGAGCGCCCCGGCCAGGGCGGGAGCCCACAACGCGAGGAATACGGTTCTGGGATCTGGCAGCATTATAACCCCGCCAAACAGGACGCGGTTACTTGAAATGTGACAGCACCCGGCTCGAGAACATCTCCATCTGGCGGAAGTAGTCGTCAGGCTCACCGGCCAGGAACCCGAACACGAAATCGCGCACGCCCGCGTCGACCCGTTCCTGCACCGCGCCGATGCAGTCCTCGGCGTTGCCCGTGATGCACAGGGCGCGAGCGATGTCCTCGGCGCTGCGTTCGGGGGTTACGTATCGCTGTCCCACGTGGGCAACTGCGGTTTCGAGGGCTTTGTCCGGATCCTCGTCGATGGCCGTGGGCTGGTTCAGACCCCAATGGAACCGGCTCAGGTCGCGCCCGGCGTGTTCGGCCATCTCGCGCACGCTGGTGTTGGACCGCCGGAGCCGGTTCACCGTGAACAGGTACGGATACCACCCGTCGCCGGCGATCGCCGCCCGCCGCACCGCCGCGTCGCTGCGTCCCGCCACCCAGATGGGCGGATAGGGTTGCTGGTGCGGCTTGGGCTCCAGCGTCACGTCGTCGTAGTTGAAGAACCGCCCGTGGTGGGAGACGTGGTCCTCCGTCCACAGCTGCTTCATCGCCCGCAGTATCTCATCGGTGCGCCGGCCCCGGGTGTTGACGGGAATTTCCATCGCGTCGAACTCCGCCCGCGTGTCGCGCTGGCCGCTGATACCGATGCCGAAGTCCAGCCGCCCGCCCGAAATCTGGTCCACCGTGGCCACCAGCTTGGCCAGCATCACCGGATGGTACAGCGGCGCGATCACGATCCCCGTCAGCACCCGCAGCCGAGTGGTTGCGCCGGCCGCCGCCGCCATGGCCGGCAATCCCATCACCGTGGGACGCGGCGGATTGCCGTCCATGACGTGCTCCCCGATGGACACCCGGTCGTACCCCAGGTCCTCGGCTCGCCGGGCGAAATCCGGCAGGTCCCAGAAATTGTCCACGCTGAGGTTGAGGCCGAAGGTGATCGCGTTGTCTGCCATATCATGTCTCCCGGTGGCGGCTTACTGCGCCAGCATTTCGTCGGTGATCTCGGCAAGTTTTTCGCCGTTCAGGACACCCTGCCACTTGCGATGCAGGCTGCCGTCGGCCGCTACGAAAAAGGTCGCGGGCAACCCCAGCACGCTCAGTTCGCGTGCCAGGTTCTCGTCGTCTGGTGCGCCGGCCGGATAGGTCACCCCCAGTTCTTGCAGCAGGGCGATGGCGTCCTCTTCCGTGCCCAGCGCGAAGGATTGCCCCAGATCTACGCCGACCAGCGTCGCGCGTCCCTCGTATTCGTCGGCGAAGGCCTGGAATTCCGGCATCTCCGCACGGCAGGGCGGACACAGGCCCGCCCAGAAGTTCAGCACCACCGGCTGGCCGCGCAAATCAGAGACCGCCACCGTTTCCGATCCCAACTCGTCGCTGCCCTGGTACAGAGCTATGTTGAAATCGTAGATCGTCTCCACGGGTTCGGATGATTGGGCTCCGCTGTCCGACGCGCCGCTGGAGCAGGCTGCGGCCAACAGCATTGTCGCCAGGCCCGCTATTGCCAATATCATGATCTTCTTCATGGTGTGTATGCTCCTCGTGTGTATGCTCCTCATGGCGAAGTCCGTAAATTTATCGGTACCAACGAGGTTAGCATAACCAATTTGCCTTGTTAAGCAGGGCCTTTCCAGAGTCATTGCGAGGAGCGGAGCGACGTGGCAATCCCGTCGATGCAACCAGGCTTTCCCGTATAGGTCATGTCCCCGGAGCGGGATTGCCGCGCTGCGCTCGCAATGACAAAAGCTAGTTTGGAAAGGCCCTGCTTGTTAAGCGCACTCCGCTGGGTTATCATCCCTGCGGCCGGTTTGGGTCCACTGAGGTCACCCATGCTCTCACTCCCGCAACTATCGCCCATGGCGTCGCGCAGGTTCCGGTTGCTGGCCGCGCTCGCCGTCGCCGTGGTCGCGTTGCTCGTAATCTGGAAGCTGCTGGCCGTGTTGCTGCCCTTCCTGCTCAGCGGCGTTGTGGCCTACCTGCTGTTGCCACTGGTCAACGCGGCGGAACGGCGGACGCCACTGGGACGGCGATGGCCCCGGGCCACGCGCATGGCGACCGCAGCCCTGCTCCTCCTTCTGATAGTGTTGGCCGTGCTAATCGTCCTGGCAGTGGGTGTGCTGCGGATAATCGACCAGTCGACGGCCCTCGTGGAGCGCGCCCCTGACCTCATATCGCAAACCCAGGAGATTTACCGCGCTGCCATCGCCGAATACGAAAGCCGCGTCCCGCCCAACATTCGGGAGATGATCGATCCCCGCCTGCAGGAGGTCCAGCAGGCGCTGGTCGAAGCTCTGAATAGTGCTCTCTTTGGACTGTTCCGGATCCTGCAAACCGGCGTGGGCCTGGTGGTCTCGCTGGTCACGGTTCCCATCATCCTGTTCTACCTGCTAGCCGAGCCTGCAGGTATCGGACGCGGGGTGCGTGGTCTGCTCCCCCGCTCGTTGCGGGACGATCTGTGCGAAATTGCCCGCCTCTCGGGTGAATCCATCGGCGTCTACATGCGTGTCCAGCTGCTGCTGGGCGCCATGATCGGGGTGATCACCGGCCTTGCCCTGTGGGGCATGGGGGTGTCCTCGGCGCCAATCCTCGCTATCGTGGCGTTCTTCGGCGAGCTCGTGCCCATTGTCGGCCCGACCATATCGCTGGTCATCGCCGCCGTCGTCATGCTGGTCACCGACTGGACGAAGGCCCCGCTGGTCATCGCCCTGTACCTGATCCTGCAGGCGCTCCAGAACACGCTGATCGCCCCCAGGATGCAGGGCCAAGCGTTGGGTTTGCACCCGCTGGCGGTCATCCTCGCCCTGGCCATATTCGGGCTGTTCCTGGGATTCTGGGGGGTGCTGGTTGCCGCTCCATTCACCGCCGCCGGCTACCGCGTGATCAGCTACGTCGTGCGGGAATGGGACGCGGCCGCCACATCGGGAAACCCACTCGATGCGGGAGACGCCGCCGAACCGGACGGGGATACGGTGGCGGCAGAGCACGAATAGCGCCTCCGAGCGCACTGGTGTACAATCGGCCAAATTGAAGCCGTCTGTCCTGCTGCCGCGAGGGAGATTTGAGATGCGTATCCTGCTGATTGCTACCAACCGTCACAAACAGGTCATGAGCCGGATGCGAGCGCAGCCCATCCCCATCGGCCTAGCCTATGTCGCCGGCCACATCGACCGTTCCCGGCACGAGGTAAAGCTGATAGACCTCATGTTCGCCGAGGATAACTACCTGGATGAAGTCGAGCGCACCGTGCTGGACTTCAAGCCGGAGATGGTGGGTATCTCGATCCGCAACCTCAGCAACCACAGCTACGTCGACCCGCAGTGGCAGTTGCCCATCACCCGGAGCGTCATCGAACGCATCCGGACGATTTCCGACGCCACCATCGTCTGCGGCGGCCCGGCTTTCAGCATCATGCCGCAGCAGGTCTTCGACTTCGTGCAGCCCGACATCGGCATCGCCGGCGACGCGGGTGAGACCTTCTCCGAGCTGGCCAACCGCGTCGAGATCGGTGAACCCGACTACCGGGGCATGACCGGCGTTCTCTACCGTGAGAACGGCGAAATCGTGTACAACGGCATGCGCTGTTCGTCCGATTTCGGCAGTCGGCCCAGCCTTGACGACCTGGACATGCCCAAGTACGCCAAGGCCGGTTTCGGCGTCAGCGTGCTCACCAAGCTGGGCGGGTTCTACTACCCCACCTCCGCCGACGATATGCGCACCCCCGAGGGCGCCTGGCGGGTGATCCGCCCCATCGACGAGGTGGTTGAAGAAGTGGCCGAGGTCACGACCCGCTACGGCCTGAAGAAGATCTTCTTCGTCGACAACTGCTTCAACGTGCCTTTGGAGCACGCCAAGGAACTCTGCAACGCCCTGATGGAATCCGAGGTGAAGGTGCGCTGGAACACCTGCCTGGCCCCCTACGCCTGTGACGCCGAGCTCATCGGCATGATGAAGCAGGCCGGCTGCGGCCTCGTCATGATGGGCGGTACCCGCGGCGGCGACCCGCACGAGGGCGACAACGACACGTCGCGGTACGCCTCCCTCAAGGAGACCACCGAGCTGTGCGAGGCCGGCGACCTCCACTACACCATCAGCCAGCAGTTCGGCGAGCCGGGTGAGACCCGCGAATCGGTCGAAAACAAGCTGGAGTTCCTGCGTGGCCTCAAGCCTTCGCTGGCCAACCTCCGGGTCGGCGTCAGCGTCATGCCCGGCACCGACGTGGCCACCCGCTGTCTCGAGGAAGGCATCATCAAGGACGAGACCGAGCTCATCGCCCCCACCTTCTACATGGCCGAGGAAGTCCGCCCCTGGCTGGTCGACTATCTCCGCGAGCTCGTCGACGCCAACCCGCGCTGGAGCCTGATGTAGAGAAAGGCCGTTTTCGCCCGTCTTTCGGTACAACTCAGAGGACTGCCACGATGACATTGACCGGCAACCCACCGCTGGGCGCGGCCCGCATCGCCCTGGCCGATAACGCATCCATCCGCGCCGCGCATCTCCTGCGCCGCGCCGGATTCACGCCCACCCGCGCTGAAATCGATCGCGCCGTGGAGCGCGGATACGAGGCCACCGTCGACGAGCTGCTGCATCCCGAGGCCCGGCCCGACCTCGAGATCGAGGACCTCATCCGCCGCTACCACGTCGACCAGAACAGCCTGATGCTGCTGGAGAGCAGCCAGGGCTACTGGATGTATCGCATCATCAACAGCCAGCGCCCGCTGGAGGAGAAGATGGCCCTGTTCTGGCACGGCCTCTTCGCCACCGCCTACGGCAAGCTCAACCACGCCAAGGCCGTGGTCAACCAGACCCATACCTTCCGCCGCCACGGGCTCGGCAAGTTCGCTGACATCCTGGTCGAGCTGTCCCGCGATCCCGCCATGATCTTCTGGCTGGACAACAAGGACAACCACCGCGACTCGCCCAACGAGAACTATGGCCGGGAACTGCTCGAGCTGTTTTCCATGGGCATCGGCAACTACACCGAGGCCGACGTGAAAGCCGCCGCCCGCGCCTTCACCGGCTGGACCATCGACAACACCGAGTACATGAGCATCCGCGCCAGCCGCGACTCCTTCTGGCCCTACGGCCGCATCGACTGGCAGTTCCGCTACCGCGAGGATGACCACGACGACACCGAGAAGACCTTCCTCGGCCACACCGGCCCCCTGAGCGGCCACGACGTCATCGACATCATCGTGCAGCAGCCGGCCACCGCGCACTACATCGCCGGCAAGCTCTACAACTTCTTCGTGTCCGACCGGCCCGATGAGGAAGCCATCGGCATCATGGCCGACGAGTTCATCCGCACCGACGGCGACATCCGCGCCGTCATGCGCCGCATGTTCCTGTCGGACTTCTTCGCCGACGAGGCCGTCCGGCTGGGTCGCGTCAAGAGCCCGGCTGAACTGGTGGGCGGCACGGCGCGGCTGGCCGGCAGCCACCAATCTCCAGAATGGACCATCTCCAATCTGGCCATGGACGTCAACTTCATGGGCCAGGAGATTCTGAACCCGCCCACCGTTGAGGGCTGGCACACCGGCATGGAGTGGATCGACACCGGCAACCTGGTCGAGCGCATCAACGCCGCCGGCGCCGAGATGCGCGACACGGCCCGCCCCGGCGTCCGTGCCATCATCGAACGCGTCAAGACCCGGGGCAACCGGCTGGAGCCCCGCCCGCTGGCCGAGGCCTGCCTGGACGCCATGGGCATGTTCGAGGTGTCGGATGGCACCATGAACAGCCTGGTCGCGCTCGCCGCCCCGTGGGGCGAGGTTCGTTTCGACCGCGACGACACCGTCGCCTGCGCCGAGGAGCGCGTGGTGGAAATGCTGCAGCTCATCGTCGCGTCCCGGGAGTACCAGCTGGCATGACCACCACCGCGACCGCAACCTTCTCCTACAGCCACACCGTAGGCTTCCTGGCCTACCGCGGCCGGGGCTTCATCCACCCCGTCGACCTGACGCTGGGCGACGGCGGTGTGATGTACGTGCTGAACCGCGGCGGCGCCGAGTCGGTCGGCCGGCTCGAGCTAAAGCGAGTTTGCGTCTGCACGGCGGACGAAGGCTACATCGGCGAGTGGGGAACCGGCGGCACCGAGGACGGGCAATTCTGGTGGCCCAGCGCCATCGCTCAGGACGGCGACGGTCGGCTCTACGTGTCCGACGAGTCGCTGCAGCGGGTCAATGTGTTCAGCCCAGACGGCGAGTTCATCCGCCAATGGGGAGAAACCGGCGACGGCCCCGGACAGATCAACCGCCCCGCCGACATCGCATTCGCCCCCGACGGCACGCTTCTGGTCAGCGACGGCATGAACCACCGCATCCAGCGCTTCACCGTCGACGGCGAGTACCTGGGCGGCTGGGGCAGCTACGGCGCCCAGGCCGGCCAGTTCAACACCCCGTGGCGGCTGGCCTGCGACGCCCGGGGCAACGTCTTCGTCGCCGACTGGCGCAACGACCGCGTGCAGGCGTTCACTCCCGAAGGCCGTTTCGTCGGCCAGTGGGGCGTGTCGGGAGATGGCAAGGGCCAACTGAACCGGCCCTCATCGTTAGCCGTTGACGACGATGGCTACATCTACGTGGCCGACTGGGGCAACGAGCGTGTGCAGATATTCGCACCGGACGGCGAGGTGGCCGCCATCCTGCTGGGCGACGCGACTACGTCATCCTGGGCGGAGGACTACCTCGCTGCCAATCCTGACGAACAGAGGGCCCGGCGCGAAGCGGATCTGGCCCCCGCCGTCAACCCGTGGCGCGACCACCACCGCGAGACTTCGGCCGGCGTGGAGGCCCGATTCTGGGGACCCACGGCGGTCAACCTGGACGACGAGGGCCGCATCTATATCGTCGACTCCTGCCGGCACCGCGTCCAGATCTACCGCAAGAGCTCGTAAACGCCCATGCGTACCCATTTTCCCCACTGGTCATTGCGAGCGTAGCGTGGCAATCTCGCAACGGCAACGGGGTCTCTTCCGGTAACGAGATCGCCACGTCGCTGCGCACCTCGCGATGACAAACCGGGCACGCGTGCGTGCGTAGAGCGGACCAATTAACGCGCGAAACCCAATCTTTCGGAATTTTGTAGGGGCGAATGTTCATTCGCCCCTACCTTTGTCGTTAACCGGCTACCCGCTGTAGCAGCGGCTCCGTCCGGTTGGGTGGCAGGTCCGTCTCGAAGGTGTTGATCACCAGCGCCAGCATGGTGTAGTTGCCCAGCACCAGCGTCAGCTCGATGGTGCCCTGCTGGCCGAAGATCTCCACCGCGCTCTGGTAGCCGCCCCGGCTCACCTGGTGGTTGCGCAGGATCTCGCGTCCCAGGTTGATCACCGCCGACTCGTCGGGCGCCAACGCCGGCAGGGCCGTCTTGTCCCGGATGGCATCGACCACGGCGGGGGGCACGCCGGCATCCCGCGCCGAGGCGGCGTGGGCGTTCCAGATGTGCTGGCAGTCCATCTCGCGGGCCGCCACCAGCATTGCCAGTTCCGCCGCCTTCATGGGCAGGCTGGCGTGGTTGCGCAGGTACTGGTTCAGACCGGTGGCGTGCTTGCTGGCTTCCGGCACGTGGGTCATCACCGAGCCGGGGCCGTAGGGCGGAACCGCGGTCCCATTCTGGGTAATCTCGTCGAAGGTGGCCTCCTGGCCGGCGGGGGTGGTCTCACGGGATGCCAGAGGTAGTCGGGCCATGGTGACGTCTCCTTGTGCCTGTGTAGTCTCCGAATGTTTCTCGCAATCGCATCGCAACCGGCATGAACTGGATGTTCACGCGTAACCGGTTTACGGCGGGGGAATGTCAGAATCAGGATCTGCCGGATTTATGGATTATCAGGATCAGCGCCGCTCTGCTCTAACTAGTCTCAATCCTGCCATTCCCGTCATCCTGAAAACTCTGCTTCTGACAATTTACGAAAGTGGGTGCGCATGAGGCCCTAGCGATAGGGCTTCTTGCCGGTTTTCTCTTCAAACAGTTTCCAGGTGTTGTCGTTGAATGGGTAGTACTTGCCAGGTGAGCACTGTTCGATCTCCAGCTGCGCCTTGATGACGGCCTCGACCTCCTCACGCTGGTGGGCGATCTGGATCACCTCGTCGGCGGCTGCCGCTGGCACCACCACCACGCCGTCGTCGTCGCCCACGATGGCATCGCCCGGGCGCACCAGGACGCCGCCGCATTGGACGCAGTCGTTCACCTGCCAGGGCCAGAACTCTGCCGGACCCTGCTTGGCCGTGGCGTTCGCCGAGTACACCGGGAAGCCGTATTCCTTGAGCGTGTTGGTGTCCCGCACCGCGCCGTCGGTGACCAGCCCACCCACGCAGCGCTGGTACAGGCGATAGAACTTGATGTCGCCGCCGATGCTGCTGAAGGGCCAGCGCATGGCGTCGATCACCAGGACCTCGCCCGGCCCGCACAGCTCAAAGGCCACATACTCCGCCGAGTCGGCGCCCTTGGGCTTGTCCGCCGCGAGGTCGGGCCGGTGCGGCACGAACCGCAGGGTCACCGCGCGGCCGGCCATGTGCTGACCCGGCTGCAACGGCTTGGCCCCCTCGATCATGCTCATCGGCCAGCCCATCACCCACAGGCCGTCGATCAGCGTCTGGGTGGGAATGGTTTTCAGTGTGGCCAGGGTTTCGTCGGTAACGGCGGCAGAGGCCGGGGCAGTGGTCATTGGGATGGCGTCCTGTGGGGAAAATCGTGCTGGAAAAGCGGCTGCATTGTAGCAGAAAAGAAGGCGGCTCCCCGTGGGAAGCCGCCCTCGCTGTTGCGGGTAGATGAGCTGGATGCCGTTATTCGGTCGGCCAGCCTTCGGCCTCTTCGCCGGCGCTGAGCGCGGCCTGGATGCCTTCGGCAGCCTCGTCGGTGACCCATCCGCCCCAGATGTCAGCGTTATTGTTCAACCACCAAAGAGCGGTCGCCTTGACATCAGCGTCCGGGTTTTCACCTTGCCAACGGGCAACGGACTTATAAATCTCGATGTTGAAATCCCACTTGCGCAGCATCTCAACCACGTCCCCAGCCCGACCAGGCAGGTCCGGGTTCACGGCGATGAGAATGGTAGCGTCTTGATAACCGCAGGGCTTCACATTTTCGTCGGCCCAGCAAGCCGCACTGAACGGAGGTTCTTCCAAGCGAACCAAGTCGAGGATCAGCGCCGGGTCGTTGGTGCCCCACTGGTAGCCTAGCCAAGGCTCCTGCCGCTCGTACGCGCCGTAGAGGTCGGCGTTCAGTGCGGCGCCGTCACCGGGGTTGATGACGTGCACGTGGTCCTCAAGTTCGTAACCCTTGATCTGGGCGGCGTTTACCGACTCGCAGGCCCAACCGATGATGCAGGACACCAGGCGCGCCTTGTCGCCGCTCTCTGCGGTCTTGAACAGGTCCTTGTACTGCTGGTCCTTCAGGTCTTCCACGCTGTCCAGGTCCGGGTACTGCTCCTGCAGGTAGGCCGGGATGACGAAGGCGGACTGCCAGTCCTTGCCGAGGCTCTGGCCAACGGACAACACGGCGCCTTCCTCGCGGGCAGCGTTCCAGGCTTCGTCCTGGTTGGGCAGCCAGATTTCCATGGTGACGTCGGTGTCGCCGTTCTTCAGGCCCTGGAACAGGGGCAGGGTAGCGCCGAACTTCACGTCGGTGGGATAGCCGTAGCCCTTCTCGACGATGTACTGCGCGATGCGGTTCTGGAGCAGCGCGCTGGACCAGTTCAGGTCGCCGAATATGATCGCTTCTTTGGGTCCTTCCGGAGCCATCACCTCAACGACGCGGGTGACTTCCACCTGCTCGGTGACGACCTTTTCGACCTCAACTTCTTTCTCAACGATCTTTTCGACTTCCTTCTCGACTACGACCTCGACCGGTTTTTCAACTTCGACAACCTTCTCGACCTGTTCGGTCACGACGCGCGTGACCTCAACCTGCTCAGTGATGACCTGGGGCTCAGCCGGTGAGCAGGCCGCGATGGCGATGACCGTTACGATGGCCATCGCCATGGCAAGCGCCAACAACCTGTACTTTTTGAACAAAATGCTTCCCTCCGTGCGGGGTGATTTGCCGGGAGTGTTGAGCGGCAATAAGAGTGGCGATGATTATTGCAGCGTTGATTATCGTTGTCAATCTTACGATTGCCGCAACTGTTGCATTACATAATTACCGTTTATCTACAAAATATAAGAAGTTTCTGTAATTCATTCACCTCACGGACAGTTGCGAAAACTGTCCGTGAGGTGAATGTCGCATATCCGGTGACGGTCAGTGCCCCGCGCTCAGCGCCGCTTGCCGGCCTCGCGCCACCGCTTGCGTGAGCCGGTCGATCACGATGGCCATGAAGACGATGGCCAGGCCGGCGATCACCCCGTTGCCCACCTCGTTCTTCTGGATCGCCCGCAGCACGTTGTCACCCAAACCACCGGCGGCCACCATGCTGGCAATCGTGACCATGGCCAGCGCCATCATAGTGGTCTGGTTGATGCCGGCCATGATGGTGGGCAACGCCATGGGTATCTGCACCTTGGTCAGGATCTGCAGCGGCGATGCGCCGAAGGAGCGCGCCGCCTCCACCGTCTCCGGCGATACCTGCCGGATGCCCAAGTTGGTGAGCCGGATCACCGGAGGCACCGCGTAGATGATGGTAGCGAAGATGCCGGCCGGCTTGCCCAACCCAAAGAACAGTATTCCGGGGATCAGGTACACGAAGCTGGGCATCGTCTGCATCCCGTCCAGGATGGGACGCATGATGCGGTCGGCGGTTTGGTTCCGTGCGCCCAATACACCCAGTGGAAGGCCAATTCCCACCGACAGCGCTACCGCCACCACCATCAATGCGATCGTGTCCAGCGTCGGTTCCCAAAGGCCCATGAATCCGATGAACAGAAATGCGATACCCGAGAACGCCATCAGACCCCAACCACCGACCGCGAGACCGGCCAGGACCAAGCCCAGGATCACCGCCGGCCAGGGGAGCCATTTCAAACCGCGTTCGATGTAGAGCAACGCGTAGGTGATGCCGTCCTTGATACCCTCAAACAGCCAGCGCCCGTTGGTGGTCAGGAATTTCGTGCCACCGTCGATGGCGTCCCCGGTCACGTCCCGTAGGGACCTCGGGAAACTGGTCGATCCGTCGCTGGATTGCACATGAGCCACAGTGGTGGGGAATTCCATCTCGGGTCCCCAGATGGCCAGGCTCAGGATCAGCACTACGATGATTGAGACCACCCCGGCGATCCATACGTACAGCTGCGGGATGGCCGCCAGCGTAAACCGTGGCGACTCCGGCGACTGTGTCGATTCTGACGGCGTCCCTGGGGTGGCTCGGGACTCGGGCTCGTCTCTGGTGATGACTGCCATATTGGCCTCCGCGACGGCACCGGCCCGGTAGACCGACCGGTGGAACAGGGTATGGCGAAGTTCGGGGGTTAGATGGGCGGTGGCTGAATGCGCGCGCGCGACAATTCCACTTCGACTTCTACTGCGTCCTCAAGCTGGCTATGGCCTTGGTCCGCAGCGGGTTGGGCGGCGGCCAATGCGGCGTTTTCGACGGCGTTGGCTTCGTAATCGGGATCCGCAGCCGACGTTTCCGCCAGCGCTTCGGCCAGCGCGCCTCGATGCACTTCCCCGATCAAAATGTTTGCTTCGTCCGTTATCGGAATCGGGAAATCGCTGCTCATGGCCATTGGGATCAGTTCGTCGAAGGAAGTCGTTGCCGCCACCGCCTGGTATTCGCGGTCCACATAGTCCCAAGCTTCGTCGAAACGCTTGACCCCCGCTCGGAGCGCGCGCTCAGCGTTGCTGATGGACAGCAATCCGATGTAACGCTGACCCCGGTCCACGACCCAGGCCGCGTCACCGTCGCTGTCGCCGATGGTGTGCAGGGCAGCGCGCGGACCCTGGTGGCCCATCACGGTGGCCTTGGGCGTCACCATGACCTTGCTGGCGCTCAGGATCGTCTCCAGCCGCACGTCCTGCGTGAAGTCGCCCACGTATTCGTCCTCGGGACGCAGCACGATGTCCTCAGGTGAGCCGATCTGCGCCACCTTGCCGTCGTGCATGATGGCGATGCGGTCGCCCAACTTCAGCGCTTCGTTGAGGTCGTGCGTGATGAACACGATGGTCTTGTGCAGATCCGTTTGCAGCCGGAGCAGTTCGTCCTGCATCTGCCGGCGAATCAGTGGGTCCAGTCCGCTGAAAGGCTCGTCCATCAGCAGGATGTCGGTGTTCGTCGCCAGGGCCCGGGCGAGACCCACGCGTTGCTGCATGCCTCCAGATAGTTGCCGCGGATACGACGCTTCCCAGCCTCCCAGGCCAACCAGTTCCAGGACTTCGCGGGTGCGAGCCTCGCGCTCCGGCTTCTTGACCCCCTGCACCTCCAGCCCCCATCCGGCGTTGTCCAGCACGTTGCGGTGCGGCATCAGACCGTAGTGCTGGAACACCATTGCGATCTTGCTGCGGCGGAACTCGATCAGCTCCTTGTCGGACATCTTGGTGATGTCCTCTCCCGCGATCACAATCTCGCCCGCAGTGGGTTCGATCAGCCGGATCAGGCACCGCACCATCGTGGACTTGCCGCTGCCCGACAGCCCCATGATCACGAACGTTTCGCCCCGGTTCACCTGGAACGAGACGTCCTGCAGGCCGATGACGTTGCCAAATTCGGTCTGGAAGAAGGACTTATCGTGCCCCGCGTACTGGGGCTCCAATACCCGCTCCGGGTTGCGGCCGAACACTTTCCAAACCGCATCTACCCGGATGTACTCTTGGCCATCGTCGCTTGGCGCGTTCGTGGCTTCACTTGATAGGTTGTCTGTGGCCACCATGAGCTATAGCGTCTCCGCCAGTTTCGATAAACCCGCGTTTCGCGCCGGGCCTTTTAAGTCACCGTAGGCCCGGCACAATTGTTTGTCAACCCTTGTTCCATGCCTCACCCGTGCCCTCGTTGCCTTTTGCATCGATGAACAGGATGAATAGGATGCCGACAGTGCTGGCGCTCCGCTCTGCTAATGGCGCCGTCCAGGGTGCAGGACGTTTCCAGCAATCAATCCAATCCTGTCCATCCTGTTTATCGATGTAAAT
The DNA here is from genome assembly GCA_002238825.1 of SAR202 cluster bacterium bin87. Taxonomy (GTDB): domain Bacteria; phylum Chloroflexota; class Dehalococcoidia; order Lucifugimonadales; family UBA3495; genus Bin87. Next base: position 421,639 of record MPNC01000003.1, read on the forward strand.
TTGCCCCCGTCGTCGTCAAACTGGTTACGCGTGAGGGAATCAGGCGCCGCGCTCTACAATCCAGCGGTGTTTCTGGGCCTGGCGCCGCGCCTCGTCCGTGGGCCGATAGGTATTCAGGAAATTCGTCCGGAAAGACTCGAACCGGGCTTCCGCTATCGCGTCCCGTATGTCCGACATCAGGCGCAGAATGAAGCGCAGGTTGTGGATGGACGCCAGCCGTGGGCCCAGCATTTCGCCGGCCTTGAACAGGTGTCGCAGGTACGCCGCGGTGAAGTTCCGGCAGGCGTAGCAGTCGCAAGTCTCATCCAGCGGCGCGTCCTGCTCGGCATACTTCCGGTTGGCGATGTTGATCCGGCCTGTGGGCGTGAACAGCGCGCCGTTCCGCGCCACGCGGGTCGGCAGCACGCAGTCAAACATGTCGACCCCCAGCGCCACCGAGTTCACCAGGTCCTCCGGCGAGCCAACTCCCATCAGGTACCGCGGTCGGTCGGCCGGCAGGCCGTCGCACACCAACCCGGTCACATCGTGCATTTCGGCCTTGGTCTCGCCCACCGCCAGGCCGCCGATGGCGTACCCGTCGAACGGTATGTCCGTGATGTATTGCGTCGACTCTTGCCTCAGTTCGGGAACGGTTCCCCCCTGGACTATCCCGAACAACGCCTGCCGTCCCGCCCGTTCGCTCTGTGCGTGGGTTTCGTAGCAGACCCGGGCCCAGCGGTGGGTGCGCTCCATCGCATCCTTCACTGCCCCCGGTTCGCCGGCCGAAAAGACGCATTGATCGAAGCACATGATGATGTCCGCTCCGATCCCGTGCTGGTTGATGATCGCGGATTGCGGCGTGAAGAAGTGCTCGCTTCCGTCGATGTGCGAGCGGAACACGATGCCGTCGTCGTTCACCCGCCGCAGCGTGCCCATGCTGAAAGCCTGGTAGCCGCCGCTGTCGGTCAGGATCGGCCCGCTCCAGCCCATGAAGCGGTGGAGCCCGCCGGCATCACTGACTCGTTCAACGCCCGGCCGCAGGTACAGGTGATAGGCGTTGCTCAGCACCGTTTCCGCGCCGAGGGATCGCACCTCATCGAAGGTGAGGCCCTTCACCGTAGCCTGGGTAGCCACCGGCATGAACAGGGGCGTTTGCGCCTCCCCATGGGGCGTGGTAATCTGCCCGCGCCGGGCGGCTCCATCGGTCGAGAGCAACTTAAAAGCGAACCGCTGGGTCATCATGCGGGTTAATGTACGCGCTACCCGTCCGCCTGCGCAAACAGGGCCTTTTCAAAGTCCTTGCGAGAAGCGGAGTGACGTGGCAATCCTGTCAATGCAACAAGCCTTTCCCGTATGCTTCATGTTCGTGGGGCGAGATTGCCGCGCTTCGCTCGCAATGACAAAAGCTACTTTGGAAAGGCCCTGCTGCGCAAACCGGTCGTCTTGCCTTCCCAGCCCTGGCTGCATAGTATGACCAACCCGTAATATCATTGCGCGTCACCCCTCCGTTGCAAACCTTTGCCGGCAATAGGCTCACAAATCTCACGCGTACCCAGTTTTCGCAAGCCTGTCATTGCGAGGAGCGAAGCGACGTGGCAATCCCGTTGGCGTAGCGAGAATCCTGACCACAACGAGATTGCCATGCTCCGCTCGCAATGACAAACTGGGTACGGATGAGGCCCACGCATGTACCAGGCGCTTTCTGAATTCCTGCTGGAGCTGAGCCGCAATCGGATACTGTGGGCGGTGTGCGTGATCGCCGCCATGGCGGTCACCGCGGTTGTGCTGTACTTCTTCTGGGATCTGGTGGGCCGTGGCGTTGCCCTGGCCCGCCCTCGCGGACGTTCGCCTGCCAATAACCGCTCCCGCCGGGGACACTAGCGTGCATTTTCCCATCGCCGACGCCACGGTATCGCCCCTGTTGCTGGCGCTGCTGGGAATGATCGTCGGCACCATGACCGGTTTCTTCGGCGTGGGTGGCGGCTTCCTGATCACCGGGGGATTGCTCGTGCTGGGCGTCCCAACCATCTACGCTGTCGGCACCGGTCTCCTGATGGTCATGGGCACAGCGATCACCAGCACGCTCCGCCACCGCCGGTTGGGCAATGTCGATATCCGGCTCGCTGTTCTCATCGTCTGCGGCACCATCCCCGGAGTGTTCGCCGGTGAGCGGGTCAACGCGACCCTGGAGCACGCCGGGGTCGCCGGCCCCGTGGTCGGCGGTGTCTACTTCGTGCTGCTGCTCAGCCTGGGCTCGCTGATGGTGGGCAACTGGATCAGGCAACTGCGGTACCGTCCGGGCCCGAGGGTGGGAGGCGGGCTGCCCGGATGGTTCCGGAGCGTGCGCATCGGCCCGGATCGCATCCGATTGCCGATACTGGCCGGCGCCCGGTTTTCCGGCAACGTGAACCTGCGGCCCGCCTTCCCCGGCGCCGGCATCGAGGAGATGTCCGCGCTGGTCCCGATGTTCGCCGGTTTCACCATTGGATTCGTCGCGGCTTTGCTGGGCGCCGGGGGCGGGTTCCTCCTGATGCCGTTCCTGGTCTACGGACTTGGCATCCCGCCCGCCATCGCCATTGGCACCGACCTGTTCCAGATCATCATCACCGGCAGCCTGGGAGCGTTTCTCTACTCGCTGAGTGGCAACGTCGACCCGATGATCGCGGTGATCATGTTCGCGTCGGCGTCCGTCGGCACCCAGTTGGGCGCCCTGGCCACCCGGTTCGTCAACGCCAGCCGGATCCTCGGCCTGTTCGGCGTCACGGTGCTCAATGCCGGCGTCGCCGTTGGTTTGGGTCAGTTGGCCCGACTATTGGGATCAGGCGGCTTGGAGCAGATCAGCCAGATATTGCTGCTCGGCGTATCCGGCGCGGTCGCAGTGACGATCCTCATCCTGCTGGCCGCGGCGGCAGTGACTCAGGCCCGACGCGGCCGCCGGCTGTCCGCATTGCGCGAAGCCCGGTCCTCCCGGCGGCGGGTGGTTTGAGTACGCAGCGGATAGAGTATTCTGATAACGGCTCTTATTCGGTAAGCCAGGCCAGCGTTTCCTCCACCACTTCGCCGGGGATGTCCCGGCGCACGGTGGCGCGGCCCACGTCTTCCAGCAACACCCAGCGGTTGGCGCCGCCCACGGTCTTCTTGTCCAGGGACATGGCTCCGCGCACTCCGTCCAGGTCCACCCCTCGCGCGGAGATAGGCAGGTTGAACCGCTCCAGCAGCGCGCGCTGCCGCTCCAGGATATCGTCGCCGATCATTCCCATCTCGCGGGCGATGCGTCCGGCGCCCATCATGCCCACGGACACGCCCTCGCCGTGCATGAACCGGCCGTACTCGGTGGAGGCCTCCAGCGCGTGGCCGATGGTGTGCCCGTAGTTCAGCAGAATGCGGACGCCCAGCGTTTCCCGCTCGTCCTGGCTGACCACGTCGGCCTTGATGGCCATGCTGCGACGGATCACCTCGGTGGAGATCTCCGGTTCCACCTCCATCAACGCTTCGGCGTGTTCCTCGAAAACGTCAACCAGCGATGGGTCCAGGATCAGGCCGTGCTTGATGGCTTCCGCCCACCCTTCGGCCAACTCGCGCTTGCCCAGAGTGGAAAGCGCCTGCACGTCGGCCAGGACTGCCCGCGGCTGATAGAACGCGCCGACCATGTTCTTGGCCTGGGGCAGGTTGACCGCCACCTTGCCGCCGATGGACGCGTCCACCATGGCGGCCATGCTGGTCGGCACCTGCACGAAGGGCACGCCGCGCACGAAGGTGCTGGCGATGAACCCGCCGAGGTCGCCGGCCACGCCGCCGCCGATGGCAATGATCGGTTGGCCCCGTTCGGCTTTCAGGCCCACCAGCCACTCGTAGATTTCCTGGGCCTGCTGGAAGGACTTGCTGGTCTCGCCGGCCGGTATGACAAAACAATGGGCGGCGATGCCGGCCCGCTGCAGCGCCCACTGGGCGTTGCGACCGTAGGGCCGCATCACGTTCTCGTCTGTGACGATGTACGCGGTGTTGCCCAAGCCCAGTTCCTGGATGTGCTCGCCCAGCCGCTCGATGATGCCCCAGCCGGCGATGACGGGGTAACTGCCCCCGGAGTGGTGAACGGTTGCGGCTAGGTCTGGGCTGGTCATTGGTATCCTCCCGGTGGTCGGGTCTAGGCGGTGGTCGGGTCTAGGCGGTGGTCGGGTCTAGGCGGTGGTCGGGTCTAGGCGGTGGTCGGGTCTAGGCGGTGGTCGGGTCTAGGCGGTGGTCGGGTCTAGGCGGTGGCGGTTACAGTCGATTCAAAAATGCGCAGCACCTCATCCGCCACCTGCTCCGGAGTCCGGTCGTCGGTGGGTACGGCGTGGTGGGCCAGCGCGTAGGCCGGCGCGCGTTCGTCCAGCAGTTCGCTGATGCGTTCCAGCGGGTCGCCTGCGCCCAGCATGGGTCGCACGGCGGCGTTGGGGCTGCCCCGGGTGATGCGATAGTGGATGGTCGCCGGCGTGGCGGTGAGGCAGAACACGATCCCGTTCTCGAGCAGGACCTGACGGGTCATTTCCTGGGCGAAGGCGCCGCCCCCGGCCGCGATGACCTTGTTGCCGCCTTCGCACAGGGTCATGGCCGCGTGTCGCTCCATGGCGCGGAACACGACCTCCCCGTCTTCGCTGAAGATCTGGTGGATGGGTTTGCGGGCCCGCCGTACGATCTCTTCATCCAGATCGGTCATCCGTCGCCCGGTGAGCCGGGAAATGATGCGCCCGACGTGGCTCTTGCCCGTCGCCATGAAGCCGACCAGGACAATGTTATCGGCGGCAATCAGCGTTTGTTGTCGGGATGAGATTCCCACGTTTCGCTCGCAATGAAACCAAAGGCGGGGTTAGGCGGGTCGCGGCGGCGCGGGCGCGTAACCCGACGCGGTGCAGAACTCCACGCTGTTGCCGTCGGGATCCTCGATGAAAAAGTACGCCTGTCCGTCGTAGCGAATGCCGCCGCGCAGGACCTCGTAACCGCTGCTCTCCAGCGTGGCGCGGGTGGCCTCAAGGTCAGCGACCTGAAACGCGTGGTGAACGCTGCCCGGCTTGGCGGGGGCCTCGTCGGTCTCGATGAGGTGGACCATCACGCCGTTTTCCAGTTGCAGCCAGGTGATGGCCGGATTGTCCACCTGGCTCTGGATCTGCTTGATTCCCAGCAGGTCGTTGTAGAAGGCCATGGCACGGGCCGTGTCCTTCACCATGGTGGTCACGTGGTTGATCTGGCTGATTTCGATCTTTCCGGCCATGTTGTCCCTCCGAGCAGGTTGCTGCGGGTATTATGCCATACCTCTCGGAACCTGACGCCCGATCGCCTGGTCCCCCAGGTCCTGTGCAAAGTAATGGGCTTCTTTGGTTTCCGCTCATCCTGAGCCTGTCGAAGGATGCTGCCGTTGCCGGAGTCGTGGTTCGACAAGCTCACCATGAGCGGGAGGACGGACTTTGCACAGGCCCTGCTGGTCCCCAATCGTCATCGCGAGCGCAGCGTGGCAATCTCGTTGGGCTTGAACCTTTGGGTGATTGACGTAAACGGCCGCTACTATCCTTCGGGCCACGCTTCGTCGCCGAGGAGCGGCACGTAGCTGCAGGGCGTCAGCTCCTCGTAAACGCGCCCGTCCGCATGGACCCACACGCGCGTCAGCCGCTGTCCGGCCCTCGCTCCCACCGGCAGCACGATCCGACCGCCCGGTTTCAGTTGCGCCAGCAAGGATTCCGGCACCGACGGGGCCGACGCCGACACCAGTATCGCGTCGAACGGAGCGCAGTCCGGCGCTCCCAAAACCGAGCCGGCTGGTAGCACTGTCACGTTCGCGACCCCGGTTTCGACCAGGTTCCGCCGCGCCATCGCGACCAGTTCGGGAATTCGTTCCACCGCGACCACGCTCCCGGACGGCAGCATCGCGGAGAGCACTGCCGCCTGGTAGCCGCTGCCCGCGCCCACTTCCAGCACGTACTCGTCGCCGCGCAACTGCAACGCGTGAGCGGCCGTGGCAACCATCAGGGGTTGCGAGATAGTCTGGCCGTTACCGATGGCAAGCGGCATGTTCTGGTAAGCCTGGTGCCGCAGGTTCTCCGGCACGAACTGTTCCCGGGGTACCCGACGCATGGCCTCCACGGCCGGCACGTCGCCCAGGGTTTTGGTCAGGTGGTCAAAAAGCCGTGTCCGGTCCACATCGGACAGGAAACCGACCCACGACAGGCTCACGAACCTTGAAACCAGGCTTGCCGCTTTTGCGAGAATGCCTTTATCCCTTCCTGGAAGTCGCGCGTCAGTCCGATGTTCGCGATGGCGTCGGTTTCGGCGTCCAGTTGCGTCGCCAGGTCGGCGTCCCAGCTGCCGTCAAACAGCGCCTTGACCCGGCCGTAGGCGCGGGTGGGACCCTGGGCGAGCCGGTCCGCCGTTTCCATGGCGTGACGTTCGAAGTGTGAGGACTCGAACACCTGGCTGACCAGTCCCAGTTCCAGCGCGTACTGGGCGCCGATGGGTTGCCGGGCGAGGTAGATCTCCATGGCTCGCCCCTGACCGACGATGCGCGGCAGCATGTAGGTGGACCCGCCGTCGGCCGTGCAGCCGATGTTGGCGTATGCCAGCAGGAAACGAGCATCGGACGACGCGACGCGGATGTCGCAGGCCAGCGCCAGGCTGAAGCCGGCTCCAGCCGCCACGCCGTTGATCGCGGCGACCACGGGCTTGTCCAAGCGTCGGATGCCCATCACCACGTCGCGGTGCAGCGTGTCCGCCAGATCGCGCAGGTGATCAGACAGACCTTCCTGCCCTCCGTCATCCAAATGCTGGGCGAAGTCGCGCACGTCCGCGCCGGAGCAGAACGCGCCATCCGTGCCCGTGAGCAGGACGGCGCGAGTATCCCCGCCACGGCACGACCTGATGGCGGCGCCGAGTTCGCCCACCATCTCCGCCGACAGCGCGTTGCGCGCTTCCGGGCGGTTCAGCCGTATGACCGCCAGTGAACCCTTCCGTTCCAGTTGGACACGATTGTCGGTGGTGGTCATGCTGCTACTCCCGAGTGGGGGAAATTCTGCGTTTCGTGCCGCTCTGCGTTACCCAGTCACGGCACCTTCGGATGCGGACGACACCAGCTTGGCGTACTTGGCCAGCACACCGGTGGTGTACTTGGGTTCGATCGGTTGCCACGCCGCGCGGCGGTCGGTCATCTCTTCCTCGGTGATCTGAGCGTCGAGCCGGCGGTTGGGGATGTCCAGCGTGATGATGTCGCCCTCGCGCAGCAATCCAATGGGTCCACCGACCATGGCCTCAGGGGCGACGTGGCCAACCATGGGGCCGTGGGACGCGCCGGAGAACCGGCCGTCGGTTACCAGCGCCACCGAGTCGCCGAGGCCCTGCCCGATGAGCGCGCCGGTGACGGCCAGCATCTCGCGCATGCCCGGGCCGCCCTTGGGCCCTTCGTAGCGTATCACAACGATGTCACCCGGCTTGATCTCGCCGCGCTGTATCGCCTGGAAGGCCGGCTCCTCCTGCTCGAAGACCCGGGCGGGTCCTTCGTACACGCGCTCCTGGTGTCCGGCAACCTTGATTACGGCGCCATCAGGAGCGATGTTGCCGCGCAGGATGGCGAGGCCGCCCGTGGGGCTGCGCGGCGCGTCGGTGGTGTAGATCACCGGCTGGTCGTCGACGATGGCAGTCTCGTTGATGTTCTCCGCCAGGGTCTTGCCGTTGACCGTCATGCAATCGCCGTGCAGCAGGCCGGCGTCCAGCAGGCGCTTGCCGATCAGGGCGACGCCGCCGTAGCGGCTCAGGTCGGCCATGACATAGCGGCCGCCCGGCTTCATGTCGGCGATGTACGGCGTGTTGCGGCCGATGCGGTCGAAGTCCTCCAGCGTCAAGTCAACCTCTGCCTCCCGCGCGATGGCCATCAGGTGCAGCACGGCGTTGGTGGAGCCACCCATGGCGACCACCACCGTGATGGCGTTTTCGAAAGCCTGCCGGGTCAGGATGTCGCGCGGTCGGATGCCTTCTTCCAGCATCCGCATCACCGCTTGGCCGGCGCGCCGCGCCTCGTTGTTCTTTTCGGGGTTGATGGCGGTCAGCGAGGCATCGCCCGGCAGTGACAGCCCCATCACCTCGATGGCGGTGGACATGGTGTTGGCGGTGAACAGGCCGGCGCAGGAACCCTCGCCCGGGCAGGCGTTGCACTCCAACTCGGTGAGCTGTTCGCGGGTCATGCGGCCGGCGGCGTACGCGCCCACAGCCTCAAACACGTCCTGGATGTTGACGTCGCGGCCCTCGAACTGACCCGGCATAATGCTGCCGCCATATACGAAAACGGCGGGGATGTTCAGGCGGGCGATGGCCATCATGCAGCCCGGCATGTTCTTGTCGCACCCGGCCACCGTGACCAGGCCGTCCATGCGCTCGCCGAAGGTAACGGTCTCGATGGAGTCGGCGATGACCTCACGACTCACCAGCGAGGCCTTCATTCCCTCGGTGCCCATGGAAATGCCGTCGCTGACGGTGATGGTGCCGAACTGGAAGGGCGTGCCCTCACCGATCCGGATACCCTCCTTGACCGCGGCGGTGATCCGGTCCAGGTGCACGTTGCAGGGCGTAACGTCGCTGGCCAGGTTGGCGATGGCGACGAACGGTTTGTCCAGGTCCTCGTACGTCAGGCCCATGGCCATGAGCATGGCACGGGCCGGCGCCCGTTCGGGCCCGTCGGTGATGTCGCTGCTGCGGTGCTTGAGCAGGGCTCGCGGGCTGCGTGTGGTAATAGTCAAAACGGCCTCCTCAACGGGACTGAAACCCGCCGTGAACGATCAAGTGCGTCGCTCGATTATAGATTGGCCCTGCGGTAGCGGCAACCGAACCGCTATTACAGCTCCACCACCATCTGCAGCTCGCTGGTGGGGTGGCACAGGGCTTCAAACGCCCCCTGGATGCCCTCCAGCGGCACGAAGTTCGTGCCCGACAGCATGTGCTCCACGGACACCTTTCCGGTTCGCATCAGCTCCAGCGCGATGCGCCAGTCCTCCGGCAGCGTGCCGAACGACGACTGCATCCGCACCTCGCGAGCCATCCAGTTGGGCGGCACGACCGGCGTGGGCTCCCACGCGATGGCGATCATCACCACCTGCCCGCCCCGGGCGCACAGGTCCAGTCCCTGCTCCAGCGTCGACGGCGCGGCCGCGCACTCGAACACCACCTGCGGCCCGGTCCCGCCGGTCAATTCGACCACCCGCTCGGCAAAATCGCCGTCCTGAGGGTTGAGCACCGCGTCCGCGCCCAGCTGGCGGGCGGCCTCCGCGCGACCTGGTGCCGGCTCGGACACGATCACGGTAGTTGCCCCAGCGGCTCGCGCCGTTTGCATGCAGAGCAGGCCGATGGGTCCGGCTCCCAGCACCAGCACAGCGTCGCCGAGCTTGATGTCCGACAAGCGCACCGCGTGGACGGTGACCGCGCACGGCTCGCAGAGGGCCGCCTGCTCGTCGGTCACGTCGTCCGGAACCGGAGTAGGCTCCCATTCGTCCAGCAGTACGAATTCGGCGTAGCCGCGTGGCCGCGTGTTCTGCTGGAAGCCCATGGTCCGGTAGTTGAACCGGGGGTTCGTGCGTGTCGCGGAGCCGCCTCCCGGCGGGGGATGCCCGCCGCCGCCGACCACGCGGTCGCCCACCTGCCAGCGGCCGACGCCCGGCCCGACGTCGACGATGACGCCGGTGTACTCGTGTCCCATCACCGCGCCCGGCTGGGCCAGGTTCTACATGAAAGCGTGCACGTCGGTGCCGCAGATAGCGGAGTATTTCACCCGCATCACCACCTGGTTCGGGCCAGGAGTGGGGTCGGGCAACTCCTCCACCTGCAATACCTGCTCACCCTTGTAAACGGCAGCGCGCATGGCAACATCCCTCCGGTGCCTGGTTGGTGGCGCAAGGATAGCACAGGGCGCCCGGGCGGCTGCTACAATCGAACTCGAACCCTCATAGACAAAGCGGCGAAATTGGTAGCCGGGGGAAATGATGGCTGGCAATCCGAACGAGAGGGACAGCATCGTCGATTTGGCCCAAACGATTTACGACGCTGAAATCCGGCATCTGGTCGAGCCGGAACACCACGGGGAGTACGTTACTCTGGACGTCAAAACCGGAGAGTACGAGGTTGACATCGACGACCTGGCGGCGAACTTCAGAATGCTCGAGCGTCATTCTGCGGGAACGCTGGTCACGCTCCGCATTGGCTATCCTGCGTATGGCACTTTCGGCTTCCGGGTCCCGAGACTGGTCGGCGACAACTCCGGAAGCGCCAAGGGGCAAAGGAGCAAGACTCCGGCGGATCATACTGACGAGGGCGATGTGGTCGTGGACCGGGCCTACGCCATCTACGACGCCAAAATCCGCCGTCTGGTTGAACCGGAACATCACGGCGAGTACCTTTCCCTGGACGTCAAAACCGGGGAATACGAGATTGACATCGATGAGATGGCGGCCAATTCCAGAATGCTCGAGCGTCATTCTCCGGAGACGCTGGTCATGATGCGTATCGGCTACCCCGCCTTTGGTACTTTTGTGGGATGGAGCGACTTGATGCCATGATCACCGGATACATCAGCGAGTTCGGTGAGGTCATCGTTCCCATCGACATATTCGATCAACGGGGTCGACTCCGGCGCGTGGAGGCCATTGTTGACACCGGGTTAGATTATTTCATGGCGCTGCCCGCCCGGTTGGTCCAGAGTTTGGGGAATGGACTGGATCGGTAGAATGAGGATGCGCGTTGGCACAGAGGAAATGGCGAGGTTCGAATCGTTTGCAGCAGGCGTGTCGTGGCTTGGCGCTCGCCGTCGCATCTACGTCCTGCAAACGCAATCCGAAATCCTGGTGGGAACCCGCTTTCTCTGGGAAAGCCAATTGACGGTGCAGTTTTGGGAAGGTGGCTCGGTCAACGTGCAGGCGCACAGCCCGTAGCTCGATGGCGTCACAGTCGCTTCGCCCTTGCGCCTGCCGCCAAAGTACGCTAGCATTTTTCCCGAATTCATCCCGTCGATGACGGGTAATCACCCCATGATGTCATCACCTCAAAGGAGACTGCCCACGATGTTCAATCCCATCGCCGCCCTGAAGCCGCGCACGGCCCACGCCCACTGCGACATCCCCTGCGGCATCTATGACCCGTTGGTCGCCAAGATTGCCGCGCAGACCGTGCAGAAGATGGTCCTCCGCATGCAGAACCTGGAGGCCCCGCAGCCCGGAGCCCCGGCCGCCGACCGCCAGACCTTCGCCAACACCTTCTCCCGCTACGTCACCGTCAAGGAAGAGCACGCCGAGAAGTGCAAGGAAGAGCTGCGCATCCTCTGGGCCGACTACGCCTGGCCCGGCACCGACGCCAACGAGATCGCCGGCAAGTTCAACGCCGCCCTCAAGCTGGCCGGCCAGTGCAAGCAGACCGTCAGCATGGAGAATGCCGAGGCCCTGGTCGCCGCCTGTGACGATATCGCCTCCGCTTTCTGGGCCACCAAGAACGTTGACTACAGCGATCCCAACGCGGCCGCCCGCTACGGCACCTAAGCCGGCACGGACATAGCGATCCACATGTAGGGGCGAATGATCATTCGCCCCTACACTTTTGCCTCTTGAAGGGCAAGTCGGACCAGGCGGATCTCATCGTAGGAATAGTCGTCTCCGAGCAATTCTTTCACCGGCGCAAGCCGGTCAGAATCGGTCACTTGCAAGGCGGTCGCTATGCGCTCAGTCCGTTCCCTAGCTGGCAGCAGAGGCGTCAGGTCTACGGTTTTGCCGGCTTTTACGATTCGCTCGACGTGAGCCATGACTGTCCCATGCGTCAATCCGCGCGATGTGGCAATTTCGGCGATGGTCAATCCCTGTTGCAACAATTGATGTGTCCGATTGTGAGTGTCCGTCAGCCGTCTATCATCGGCAATATGGCCAGTTGTAGATCGAGGCGTGCCAACATTGCCGCGCACGGGAAGCACGTTGTCCACCGAAGCCGGCGGGATGCTGTTCACGTGCCCCCGGATCACCGTTAGAAACGCCTCTCCGTACCGTTCCAGCTTGGCCGGACCCACGCCTGAAACCCGGAGCATATCCTGCGTTGTAACTGGCATGGCGGCCGCCAGACCGCGAAGCGTCACGTCGCCGAATACGACAAACGCGGGCACGTTTTCTTCATCGGCCAGTCGCCGGCGCAGAGCGCGCAGCCGATCGAAGAGAGCGCTGTCGACCGTGTCGACGGCGCCACCACGCCCCGTCCGGGAAGGTTTCGCCCGCTTGGTGGCCTCGGGGATGCGCAGCTCCAGCGTCAAAGGGTCGTGACCACGCAGCCACACTCGACCTTCTCTGGTGAGGCTGAGGGTCGCATACTTCCCTTCGGCCTTGGAGAGCAGGCCGCGGTCCACCAGGCCATCGGCGACACGACGCAGGCCGTCGTGGTCGTAGTCGTCAACAATCCCGAACACCGTAAGCTTGTCGTGCTCCAGCTCACGGACCCGCTTGAGGTTTTTGCCCAACAGCACATTGCCCACGTGAGCGAATCCAAACCGTTCGCCCGTGCGGATTACGGCCGACATCACCTTCTGAGCGACCACGGTGACATCGACTTCTTGACGCTGCGCCAGGCAGGTGTCACAGTTTCCGCACGCTTCGCGGGTCTCCGTTTCGCCGAAGTATTGCAGCAGGTACCTGCGCCGGCATGTGCTCAGCCGGCAGAAGTCGACCATTTGCTGGAGTTGCCTTTCCGCCACCGCCCGGGCTTCACCGGTCATGCTCTGGATGAAGTACTCCTGCTTCGCCCGGTCTCCTTCGTTGAAGAACAGCACGCACTCGCTGGGCAACCCGTCCCTGCCCGCTCGACCCGTTTCCTGGTAGTAGGCCTCGATTGACTTGGGCAGCGCGTGGTGGACGACCAACCGGATGTCCGGCTTGTCTATCCCCATGCCGAACGCGATGGTGGCGGCCACGATGGGAACGTCGCCATCGATGAACCGTTCCTGAGTCAGCCGGCGAGTGTTGGTGTCCAGACCCGCGTGGTAGGCCACCGCGGGATGCCCTGCGCTCGTGAGCCGATTCGCCAGTTCCTCGGTGTCCTTGCGGGAGAAGCAATAAATGATCGCCGACTGCCCTTTGCGCTCTTCCAGCAAGTCCAGCAACGCATCCGAGGCTCCCGCACCCGGCTCGACACGGTAGGTCAGGTTCGGCCTGTCGAACCCCGATACGAACCGGCGACAATCGTCCAGACGCAATTGCTCGACGATATCCCGCTGCACCCGTTCGGTGGCGGTGGCCGTCAGCGCCATCACCGGAGTTTGCGGGAATAGCGCGCGCAGCTCGGCAAGGGTGCGATAATCAGGGCGGAAATCGTGCCCCCACTCGCTGATGCAATGCGCCTCGTCGATGGCGATCATCCGCAGGTCCAGCGTACCCAGGAACCGCCGGAACCCCGGCATGCTCACCCGCTCCGGCGCCACGTAGAGCAGCCTCACCGCTCCGGCCTGCGCGCCGCGTTCCACCTCGGCGGCGGTCCGGTTGTCCAGGGTGCTGTTCAGGAAGTCGGCGGCGATGCCATTGGACCGCAGGCCATCCACCTGGTCCTTCATCAATGCGATCAGCGGCGATATCACCAGGGTCACGCCGCCCGTCGCCAGGGCCGGCAGTTGGTAGCAGAGCGACTTGCCGCCGCCGGTGGGCATGACCACCAGGCTGTTCCTACCGGCCAGCGCGTTGGAGATTATTTCCTCCTGACCCGGCCGGAACTGGTCGTAACCAAAATGCCGCTTGAGAAGGACTTGCAGGTCTGCCGTTGTCATTCCACAAACCCGTAGGGGCGAATAATCATTCGCCCCTGCATGTCGAGATCGTCCGGGAGTCCAATAGCCAGATCGCGCGGCTTCGCCAACTATCCCAGAGCCGCCAAAGCTTCGCCCACAACCTCGATCGTCCGATCAATGTCTTCATTGGTGTGAGCGATGGACACGAACCCCGCCTCAAACTGGGACGGCGCGACGTACACGCCCCGGTCCAGCAGCGCATGCATGTAACGCCCGTAGGCCGCCGTGTCCGACTGCTCCACCTCGGCCAGCGCCGATACCGGCCCGGCGTTGAAGAAACCGGTGAACATCGACGCCACCCGGTTGATGCTGGACGGTATTTCAGCTCTCGCAAAAGCCGCGCTCACCCCGTCGGTGAGACGCACCGCCGTTGCTTCCAGCTGATCGTAAACCCCCGGCTTCTGCAACTCGGTCAGCGTGGCCACGCCGGCGGCAACGGCCAGCGGGTTACCGGAGAGGGTTCCGGCCTGGTACATCGGGCCCAGCGGGGCAACCTGCTGCATGACTTCGGCGCGGCCACCGTACGCGCCCACGGGCAGCCCGCCGCCGATGATCTTGCCCATGGTCGTGATGTCCGGCGTGACTCCGAACAGCGTCTGCGCCCCGCCGTAAGCCACCCGAAAGCCTGTGATGACCTCGTCGAAGATCAGCAGCGCGCCGTTGGCATCCGTGAGCCGTCGCAGTCCGTCCAGGAACCCGTCGGCTGGCGGCACCACGCCCATGTTGCCCGCCACCGGCTCCACAATGACCGCGGCGATGCCGTCCGGCCACGCATCAAATAGCCCTTCCACGGAGCCGATGTCGTTGAAGGTGGCGATGAGGGTTTCCGCAGCGTAGGCTTCGGGCACGCCCGCGCTGGTGGGAACGCCGTGGGTCAGGGCGCCGGAGCCGGCTGCCACCAGCAGTCCGTCGGCGTGGCCGTGGTAGTTGCCCGCGAACTTCACGATCTTGTCGCGCCCGGTGTACGCCCGGGCCAACCGCAGCGCGGTCATGCACGCTTCGGTGCCCGAGTTGACCAGTCTCACCTGGTCCACCGAAGGCAGGGCGGCGCAGATCATCTCGGCCAGCTCCACCTCCTGTTCCACCGGCGCCCCGAACGAGGTGCCGTCGGCCGCCGCCCGCTGCACCGCCTCCACGACGGCCGGGTGAGCATGGCCCAGCGCCAAGGGTCCCCAGGATCCCAGGTAGTCGATGTATTCATTGCCGTCCACGTCCCACACGTGAGCGCCGGCGCCGCGCGCGATGAACGGCGGCGTGCCCTCCACCGCACGGAAGGAACGCACCGGGCTATTCACTCCACCGGGAATCACCCGTTGCGCCTGTTCGAAAAGCTGCTGGGACCTGCCTTGCTCCATTCTGGACGTCTCCTCGATTGAAACTGACCGTGCGTAACGCCACGGTTCTGCCGGTGTTAGCGGCCCGGCGTCGCCCATCGTACAGCGCATGATGGTGAAATGCCATACCGCCCGACGGGGGTCCAGGCCCCTGCCAAAGTAGCTTTAGTCATTGCGAGCGCAGCGCGGCAATCTCGCTCGGACGGCATGACTCGTATGGAAAAGCCTTGTTCTATCGACGGGATTGCCACGTCGCTCCGCTCCTCGCAATGACAAACTGGGTACGCATGAGCGTAGGCAACCGGAGGAGGGCCGTTGCTAAGCGCCGGCCCGGTTGCGCTTGTTCTCCATGTCGATCCCCCAGATGCGGCGGTGAGACTGCCAAACCGACCACGCCAGGGTCACGGTGAGAATCGCCATGATTGCGGGCAGTGCAAAGGGCAACCAAGCGGTGCCGAAGAAAACCATCGCGGCGTTGGCCAGAATGAAAAACAGCCGAACTTCCGTTGGGCCGACGCCCAGCATCGATATCTGAAATTCGTTGGTGGCGGCAAAGGACAAGAACGAGTTGACCATCAGCGCACCGCCGACCACCAGCAGGGCCGCGAACCAGTAGGGGGCTATGTGGGGCAGGGCGAGAGAATACCCTACGATTATCGACGCGAGAAACAGGAAATCCAGGAAATGGTCCATGTAGAAGCCCCACTTGACCAGACCAGTGTCACGATGGCGGCCCACTGCGCCGTCCAGCACGTCGCTCAGGTACTGCAGGGCGATGAAGCCCGAAACCAGCCACAACCAATGGAGGATCTCGCGGGCCAACAGGCTGGCCACGACAATGCCGATGCTCCACACCAGGGTCAGCATCGTCAGATGGTAGGTTTCCAGCCAGGACGGCACTTTGGGAACCAGCCAGGTGACCATGCGCCGTTCCAGATTGGCAAATGCCCACTTGCCGGTCTTCTTGTCGCCACCGAATTGAGCTTGGATCATGGTTGGCTCCTTCTGTCATAGGAGGGCGCCGTATCTTTGGGATGGCGCTTGGTCGGACTGATGCCGAATCTCCTCACACTGGTCAGCGCCGGGACTCCTGTCTGAAGATCACGCGTACCCGGTTTGTCATTGCGAGCGCGGCGCGGCAATCTCGCTCCGAGGGCATGACTCGTACGGGAAAGCCTTGTTCTATCGACGGGATTGCCACGTCGCTCGGCTCCTCGCAATGATTTTGGAAAAGCCCTGGTGGGGGTCGCAGACCGGGCCACGCCAATTTCGGAAACCGATCGACACGGGCAGCAGACGTCCCGTAGCATCCCCAAACCGGCCAACCCGAGACGAGGCCACCGGCCTCTCGTCTGCCTGCGGTTAACGCCCGATAACCGAAAAGCGGCCCCCAAAAAGAGCCGCTTTTCAACGGGCAATGGTTGCCAGCGGCAACCGCTGTCAGAACCCTACCGGTCCATGACCACCACGGTGCCCTCTTCGGGGTTGTACTGGTAACGGGTCACCCGGTCCAGTTTCTGGGACTCCAGGCGAACCACCACGGCGCGGCCGTCGGTCACGTTCAGCGTGTTGTGGATCTCGCCGGGCAGGAAGAACGCCACTTTGCCGTCATCCTGCACGAAGTCGCCCGTCTCCTGGATCTGCACGGAGTCGACCCCCTCACCGGGATAGAACCAACGCCACTTGGTCTGCTTGATGGCTCCATCGTACACGCCGTAAACCACCCAGGCTGCTCCGTGGTCGTGGGGCAGGTTGTCCTGCTCGGGCTTCTGCACCGATGCCATCAGCCAGAACCCACCGCCCGGGTGACCGTAGTCCTCGTCGAGGTGGAGGTCGTACCGACCGTATCCACCCTCGTCGGGCAGTTCCAGCCGCTCTTCCAGCCAGCCGGGAGTGGCCAGCAGGATATCCATGCGCTTGGACACGCGAGAGGCCTGCGCCAGTGGATCCTGCGTATCGTCGAAAATCTCACGCACGTCGTCGATGAATTCGTCCACCGAATAGGCAGTGGTTTGAGTCATTGTGAACCTCCGTATGATCCAGCGTGTTCTTGCGGTCCATTCTGCAAGGGATGGTGAGTCATGTCAACGTCGCAACATCCCTGGGGCTCCTCCGCCGGTTCGACCTACTCCTCGCCGCGCAGCCAGCGAGCCACTTCCTTGGCGTGGTAGGAGATGATGATATCCGCGCCGGCCCGGCGGATGGCCGTCAGCAGTTCCAGCGTGATCGGCTTTTCGTCGATCCATCCGGCGCGCGACGCTGCCTTTACCATGGAGTACTCGCCGCTCACGTTGTAGGCCGCCAGCGGGTAGTCGTACCGCTCCCGTGCCTCCTTGATAACGTCCAGGTACGCCATTGCCGGTTTGACCATGACGATGTCCGCGCCCTCGGCGATGTCCGACTCGATCTCGCGCATCGCCATGCGGCGGTTGGCCGGGTCCATCTGATAGCTGCGCCGGTCGCCGAACTGCGGCGTGGAGTCGGCGGCGACACGGAAGGGGCCATAGAACGAGGAGGCGTACTTGGCCGCGTAGCCCATGATCGGCGTGTCGTCGTAGCCGTGGGCGTCCAGCGTTTCGCGTATGGCTCGCACCTGCCCGTCCATCATGGAGGATGGGGCGACCATGTCGGCTCCCGCCTGCACCTGGGTCAGAGCGGACCGGGCCAGCAGTTCCAGTGTTGCGTCGTTGTCGATCTTGTCACCGTCGATTATGCCGCAGTGCCCGTGATCGGTGTACTCGCACAGGCACACGTCACCGATTACCATCAGGCCGGGCGCCCGCTCCTTGATGGTGCGCGTCGCCTCTTGGATGATCCCTTCGGGGTCGTACGCGCCGCTGCCGATGCCGTCCTTTTCCGGCGGAAGGCCGAACAGCAGCACCGACGGTATGCCCAGCTCGACCACCTCGTCGATCTCCTCCCCCAGGCGGTCGATGGAGGTGTGATAGCACCCGGGCATCGGCTCGATCTCGTCCCGGATGTTCTCCCCATGGGTGACGAACATCGGGTAGATGAAGTTGGCGGCGCTGATGCGGGTCTCCCGCACCATTTCGCGGACCGGCGCTTTCTCGCGCAGCCGGCGCATGCGCAGATCAGGGTGCTTCAGCATGATGTCCCTCCTCACACTTGGCTAACGGCGGCAGCGGTCCAGCCGCCGGAGAAATGGCCGGCCAGCGCATCGGCCAGCCCTTCCACGTTGTGTTCCGCGGCGATGATGTCAACGGTCAGTCCCATTTCCTCAGCCGTGGCTGCGGTGATGGGCCCGATGCACGCGATGGCGCTGGATTCCAGCAGATGGCGCTCCGCGCCAAGAATGTCCAGCAGGTTCCGTACCGTTGACGAACTGGTGAAGGTTACCACATCGATGCCGCGCTCAAATGCGGCCTGCGCACGCTCTTCGATGCCTTCCGGCCGCTGGTTTCGATACGCCGGCGCCCGCCGCACGTCGGCTCCCAGATTCGCCAGCCCGGCGGCCAGGGCGTCGCGTCCAATGGCCGAACCAGGCAGCAGCGCCAGGCGTCCGTTCCAGTTCAACGCCGACAACTCGGCGATTACTTCCTCGGATACCGAGCGCCTCGGAATGAAGTCAGGCTCAATCCCGCGCTCCCGCAGGGCCCGGGCCGTCGCCGGACCGATGGCTCCCACCGTCGCGCCGGCAAAGTACCGGGCGTCTTTCCCCAGCGCCCGCAGCCGTTCCCAGACGTACTCGACTGAGTTGATGCTGGCGAAGATCATCCATCGTCCGGACACTCCCTCGGCGCTGACCAAAGCCTGGTCGAGTTCCGCATAATCATCCATCGGCCCGATTTCGATAGACGGCAGTTCGACTGCCTCCGCTCCGAGGTCGGTCAGCAGATCAATAAGCCGTGACGCCTGCGTGCGGGAACGCGTCACCAGCACGCGTTTGCCCCACAGCGGCCGGCGGTCGAACCAGCCGATTTCCTCCCGCAGCCGCGCCACCTCGCCGATGATGGCGACCACGGGCGCGCCGATGCCGGCCGCCTTGCCCCGCTCCGCGATGTCGGCCAGCGTTCCGGTGACCGTGCGTTGCCGGCTCCAGGTGCCCCACTGCACCAGCGCGGCGGGAGTGTCCGGTGACATCCCATTGGCCTGAAGCGTGGATACGATCCCGGGAAGCGCCGCCCAGCCCATCAACGTCACCAGCGTGCCGCCCGTTCTGGCCAGGGCCGCCCAATTCGTGGTGGTCTCGCCCTTGCTGGGGTCCTCGCTGCCTGTGACAATCGTGACCGCAGTGGACACGCCGCGATGGGTGACCGGGATGCCGGCGTACGCGGCGGCGGCCACCGCCGACGTGACCCCCGGCACTATCTCAAAGGGGACCTCCGCCTCGGCCAGCGCCAGGGCTTCTTCGCCGCCCCTGCCGAAAACGAACGGGTCGCCGCCCTTGAGCCGCACCACCGTCTTCCCCGCCGCCCCCTCCGCGACCAGCAGCTGGTTGATTTCCGCCTGGGTCAGCGCCTGCCGGCCGCGTTCCTTGCCCACGAACACACGCTGCGCCGACGCGGGCGCCAACTCCACCAGGGACGGATCAAGCAGCCGGTCGTACACCACCACCTGCGCGGCAACCAGCGCCTGTGCGCCCTTCACGGTCAGCAGGCCGGGATCGCCAGGGCCGGCGCCGACGAGATAAACCTTGCCGGGTTTCATGGCTTTGGCTATAGCGTTCATCTATGCACCGGTTAGTTGGCGCGTCTGCCGATGAGGGACTGAATAGCGACCACCTTGCGCTCGTCGCCACTGACTTGCATGAAACCTAGTATGGCTGCTTCGGCGAGGTCGATCCAGTCCAGGGTTTCGGGCAGCGTGAAGGTTCTGTTTGGATCGTAGTCCGCTGAGTGTCGTACATCCTGAAGCTGCGCGAATACGTCCGCGAACTGTTGGACTTGCAACGAGAATAGGCTCCAGTCTTGCATCAGGCTCCGTCTGGCAGCGCTGTGGTTCAGGCCCCGGTAAATACGTGACCAGGCGTGTTCCGTCAATGGGTCGTCAGGGATGCCCACCAGGCAATCAGCGTTGCTGACGGCCAGGGCGTGGAACATAGCGTAATACGCAGTGCTGACGGCCCGGCGCAACGAGTCCTGCAACGGTTGAGTATCAGGGTGTGGTGTAGTGGTCAGCAAGCGGGCGGTTGCAATGAGGTCTTGCCAACGCATTAGTCCTGCCGACGCCAAGGGCGCGCTTCCGCCAACTCGGATAGCATCTGGTCGTATGAGGCCTGATCGGTGTAGCTTACGGAAGGAATCTGCAGTACGCCAGCTGCCATCAGCTGAGGCTTTACCTCGCCGTGCAGGGCGATGAGCTGGTGTATGTTTAGTTCCTCACGGGCGCCTTCGTAGATAACGACCATGTCCAGGAACTCTTCGTCGATCGCGTTCAGCCTTACGGTGGCGTGAATGTCGCAGAACCTGACTGAACCGTGAGATTGGGCGCGAAGCCCCTCCAGGATAATCTCCTTCGCCTTTTCCTGAGTTTCCAGTGCGATGGTCATTCTCTGCGCCCCCCTGCCGTTGCTCACGGTTGGGTTTGATGCTAGTGGCGTGCATTAGGCCGTTCAAGTCGTCTACGGGCGCAGGCAACACCTGCGTACTCGCCGACCTGCTTACCGTTCAGGTGCGTCGTCGCGGCATCGACCGAACGGGACTTGTGGGCTTTCGCTGCATTTACATTAGGTTCCCGTGACGGATACCGCTGATTTGTTTCTCTCGTCATATTCTAGGATTTCTACATCATCCGGTATCAGATGGCCGTGAGTTCTTACGTAGTACTCTGCCAAACTCTCGCCTCGCTTTGCGCTCCAATCCCTCAAGACGAACAAAATCTTGTGGGAATCGCGCGGTGCCAAAGAGAAATAAAGCATTGCCTCATTCCAGACAGTGATTTTGGCACTCGGAACATTGCCCCCTGAGGTCCATGTATGGGCTTTGCATTCGACCAGCGTAGGCGGTTTGTCAGCCCCCAAATCAAACTTATGCTCCCTTTTGCTAGAAAACCCAATCTGCACGCCATGCCCTTGTCGGAGTCCGATCCCTTGTTGGCCGAAATATTCTTGGGCGGCATTCTCAAAGTCGCGGCCCACATGGGCATTCGATACTGAACCGATTTTTTGGAAATTGTTAACCATCAATTCTATCCTCCAGTAGCCAGCAGCCCCGCGGCTCCTTGCTCCCGCAGTTTTTCCCATCCACCGGCCGCCAAACCTGCCGGATTCGAGGCGGCTCCTCTCACGGTGGCCCGGTACGTGGTCGAACCGTCCGGGGCTGCCATAAACACCGTCAGCCGCAGGGAGTCGCCACCGTCGGCCTCCGCGTACGCTCCCACCGGAACCTGGCAGCCGCCACCCAGAGCCTCCAGGAAGGACCGTTCCGCGGTGACCGCGGCCGTCGTTGGCGAGTGATCGGCCGACGCGACCAGTTCGGCGGTGCGTGCGTCGTCGGCTCGGATCTCCACCGCCATCGCACCCTGGCCCGGCGGAGGCACAAATTCCTCGGGCGAGAGATACTCGGTAATCACCTGGGCCATTCCCATGCGGTCGAGGCCGGCGACGGCGATCACCGTGCCGTCACATTCCTCACCTGCCGCCTTGCGGAGCCGAGTGTCCACGTTGCCCCTGATGGGTACGATGTCCAAATCGGGGCGCCGTTCCGCGATCTGCGCCTGTCGTCGCGGGCTGCTGGTACCAATCTTTGCCCCGGCCGGGAAATCGGCCAGGGTCTTGCCAAGGTGCGAAACCAGTGCATCCCGGGGATCTGCGCGCTCCAGCACGGCTCCCAAGGCCATGCCTTCGGGCAACACGGTGGGCATGTCCTTCAGGCTGTGCACCGCCATGTCGATCTCGCCGGTTTCCAGGCGGCGCTCGATCTCCTTGACGAAAACCCCCAGGCCCATGCCGGCCAGTGGAGCGGTCTGGTTGGCGTCACCCTGCGTGGTAACCGTGACTACTTGGAAGCTGACGTCGGGATGCGCTTTACTCAGCACCGACAAGGTCAGCTCGGTCTGGATCAGCGCCAGCCGACTGCCCCGGGTGCCCACCCGTATTGTGACGCCAGCCATGAGCCCGGTTCAGCAGGTCAGCGTCGGCCACGCCGATCGTCGTCATTCCCGAACAGGCGGCGCGCCACCCGGTAGTCGGCCATGCTGTCACCGGAGCGGAGCTCCACCGTGGGTTGGTGCAACAGCTTCTTGACCAGGGCGTTGGTCATGGCGTGGAGCCGTTCCGCCAGTTCGCCCTCCTCGTCTGCACCCAGCATGCGAAGGGTTCGGGTCACTTCTTCACGTCGCACTTCGTCCGCTCGCCGGCGCATGCCCACCACGAGTTCCATCGTGTCCGAGGAGTGCCACCACTCGGCGAACCGGGACAGCTCCGCATCGACCAGCGTGCCGGCCTTCTGCACTTCACCTGCCAGGCCGTCCAGCGAAACCTCGGCCACCTGCGCCAATGCGTCGATGTCGAAAAGCCGTGCCCGGTCCAGATCGCCCACTGACGGGTCGATGTCGCGAGGCACCGCGATGTCGATCAGCATCATTGGCTCATCGCTGACGCGGCGCTTGAGGGCCTCGGCGACCTTCGCTTCATCCACCACGTACCCGGGCGAGCCGGTGCTGCTGATGACCAGGTCGGCATCCGCCAGGGCACTCCCCAGATTTTCGAATGGCGCCGCCACACCGCCCAGTTGGCGCGCCAGATCCTGGGCTCGCCAGTGGGTGCGGTTGACCACGGTGATTTGCTGAACACCAGCGTCGACCAACGCCCGAGCCACCATACGGCCCGCGTCGCCGGCTCCGATCACCAGCGCGCGGCGGTCGTCCAGGCGGTCGAACAGGCCTCGGGCCAACTGCACGGCCGCGCGGCTCACCGATCGGGAATGTTGCCCGATGCTGGTCTCCCGATGCACGCGCCGTCCGGCGCGCAGGGCGTCGTGGAACACGCGGGTCAGGGGGCTCTTGATATACCCGCCCTGGCTGGCGACACTGAAAGCGGCCCGCACCTGGCCCAGGATCTGTCGCTCTCCAACGATCATCGATTCCAGGCCGCTGGCTACGCGGAACAGATGGGTGACGCAGTCCGATTCCCATAGCTGGTAAATGTGGCGTTCCAGCTCGGGACCAGGCACGCCGGAATAGCCGATCAGGAAGTCGCCAACCCGGCCCACCAGCCCAATGTCGTCGGGGTCGTAGGTGTACACCTCGGTGCGGTTGCAGGTGGAAACGATGACCGACTGCGGCACGTATTCCGCCAGTTGCTCCAGGGCGTCGGGAAGCTGGTCCCGCTCCACGCTGAGGCGCTCGCGCAACTCCACCGGCGCGGTCCGGTGGTCCAGGCCCAGTACCAGGAGGCTCAACTCACCGCCTCCGCCGCTCGCAAGGCGGCCCGTTTGGCGCAGCCGCCGGTCCGGCAGGCGGTCAGGTCGGGACACATCTCGGGAAGATCTGAATCCAAAAGCTGGGTCAGCACCGTATCCACGGCTTCATCGTCCCGGCCGCTGCGCGCCATCGCCAGCAGGTCTTCGGTAATGACGCACTGCCACCGGGTGGGATCGATAATCGTCCGTTGTTCCTTGATTACCTTGCGCGCACGGGCGAGAACACCTGCCAGGTCGGCCCACTGCAGCACCTTGTCTTCGGAGAGGGTTTCGCGCATCTTGCGCGCCAGGGCCGGGCTCGCCCCTCCCGTGGAAATCGCTAGCGTGATCGGGTCCCGCCTCACGATCGAAGGCGCGATGAACGTGCACTGGTCGGGGTCGTCCACAACGTTCAGCAGCACGCCGCGCTTTTCCGCTTCTTCATATATCTGACGGTTCACGTGCCAGACGTTGGTGGCCGCCACCGCGATGAACGCGCCGTCCAGATCACCGGGGCGATACTCCCGCTGGACCAGCGTGATGTGTCCGCGCTGGGCCGCGCGCCTGATGCCGTCGGTGCACTGGGGGCTGATCAGCGTGATGTCCGCTCCGGCGTCGCGAAGAGCTGCCAACTTGCCCTGGGCGATGGTGCCGCCGCCCAGGATGACGCAACGCTTGCCGGTCAGGTTGAGGTATACCGGGTAATACTCAGGCATGGTGTTTGTTTTCGCAAAGGGTTGTTGGTATCAGGATTCACAGAATCTCGAGATTTTCGGGATTACCTCTCCCAATCATGTCAATCCGGCAATCTTGAAAATCCTGATTCTGACGAATGGCAATCCGGTCTTAAACCAGCGCCTCCGCCATGGCCTCGGCCTCTTCGGCGCTGTCCCAGAACCGCTCGTAGTCTTCCACGAAGTAGCGGACGCGGGTCTTCTTGTATTCGCGGGTGCTGTAGAGCAACAGGTTCTCGGTGATCCCGGTGGCCTGCGCGATGTCCCGGCCGATCTCCTCGCACTCGTCGCGCGTGGGAGCGTGGACCATGGTGAAATGGCTGTATTCCCAGTCGGGGAAGGTCGGCCGCTCGTAGCAGTGGGTGACCGCCGCGTTCTCCGCCATGATCATCCCGACCTCTTCGGACCGTTCGGGCGGCACCTTCCAGACGATCATCGCGTTGGCGCGGAACCCGGACCGGCGGTGGTACAGCACCGCGCTGAACCGACGCATCAGCTTGCGTTCCTGGTACTCGCTCAGCTGCGCGAACAACTCCGGCACCGTCAGGCCCAGCCGCTGCGCCATTTCATCGAAGGGCCGGGAAACCAGCGGCAGGTCCTCCTGAGCCTCACGGATCACCTGCTTGTCCCACTCGGTGATCACCTGGGCCTGGTTCCAGTCGCTGGCCGGGACACGCGATTGGTCGTTGGCTTTGCCGTTAGTCTGGCTGGCGTCAGGTCGTCCGGCGTCGGGATTGTAGTTGTAGGCGTCGCTGCGCCGTTTCACCATGTCGAAGTTCACGCCGATCTTGAAGAACCGGATGGTGGGCATGATGCGGAACTCGATGGCGTTGGTCTTTTCCGCCATCCACTGCACGGTCTCGGCGAGGTCCCCATCGGGCGGCACGGCCAGCGTGAACCAGAGGTTGTAGTACGAGCCTTCCCGCGCGTAGTTGTGGCTCACGCCCGGGTGACGGTTGATGAAGATCGCCCCGTCGTGCAGGTCGCCGTCGCCGTAGGCAAAGGCCACCAGCGTGGTCTTGTACCCGAGACGTCGCGTGTCGAAGATTGCGCTGATCTGTCGCACCACGTTCTGCCGCTTCAGCTCGCCGAGCCGCTCTAGCAACTCGTTCTCGCTGATCCCAAGGTCTGCGGCGAATTCCCGATACGGTTCCTCCACCATGGGGAAATTGCTCTGGACCATGTTGAGCAACTTGCGGTCGGTAATGTCCATGGATTCCGTAGTCATGTCACGCCACCATCCGAGGCCAGCCGGTTGTTTCTATCGGCCGGCGTTCGTGTCGTCCTGTGTTGCGGCCAGACGGGGACTGTAAGCGTCAACCAGCCCGACCAGCACTCCGTCCGAAATCTCCACCACCTGCCGGAGCCGGTCCGGTTGTACCGCCTCGACCACGGCCTGTCGGAAAAACAAGAAGGCCTGCACGCTGTCGGTCAGCGGCACGCCCCGCGCGGCCATCTCCGAGCCATATTCGTGGCCCAGCATGTGAGTCTCGGACATCGTCTCGCCCTTGCGTCCGTTGCGGCCATCAAGGTCGTTCCTCAGCAGCAGCGAGAGCAACCGCCTGCCGAACAGGCGCATCCGGTCTCGCCCTTCCGCCTGGAAGCTTTCCATCCAGGCCTGTTCCGAGACGTCGGACTGGCTCAACTTGCTCCGGATACGCCGGAGCGCCAGATCCTCGGGGTCAGAGCCTTCGGCCTGCTTCCCATCCAGGAGGGCATCCACGTCTTCACGCAGGAAACGGCGATGACCGCCGGGGGTGCGATAGACCGGCAAACGTCCGCGATCCGCCCACTGCCGGAGGGTCGCCTCGTTGATCTCCAACGCCCGGCAGACCTCTCCGAGGGACATCCAGCGCGGCGGGTTTTCTGTACTTGTGGCCACTTAAACCTGTGGAAATCTACAGTATTCGCCGAACCCTGCAGGTTTGGCGCGAAAATCCTAGCATAGGTGTTGGCGATGGTCAACGTTCGAACGATCCCCAAAAGGGCCTTTCCAAAGTCCTTGCGAGAAGCGGAGCGACATGGCAATCCTGTCAATGCAACAAGGCTTTCCCGTATGCTTCATGTTCGCGGAGCGAGATTGCCGCGCTGCGCTCGCAATGACCAAAGCTACTTTGGAAAGGCCCTGGTTCCTCGAGCGTACCCGGTATGTGGCGTGGAAACGTCAGAATCAGGATTATCAGGATTTGGGGATTTTCAGGATTGGGACCGTTCCGTGATCGAGATGTCCCAATCCTGCCAAATCATGAAATCCCGTAAATCTTGATTCTGACAATTTACGAAAACGCTGACCCAACAAATCCGGGGGCGAATAATCATTCGCCCCTACCCAACGAAACTTGCGGGATTACGAAACGTCGGCGGGACGCCCGCGTAAGTGGGCTGGCAACCCCTAGAAAATCGCGATCGGGTTCACCGGACTGCCAGTCACGTTGCGCAACCGCAGAGCGCCGATGGACAGCATGAACTCGTACCGGCCGTGGCGGGCCGCCACCTCGGCCACGTCCTCCAGGTTGGCGTTGTCGATCAGCCAGACGCCCAGGTACACCAGGCAGGCGATGTGCAGCGGCGACACGATGTTGTCGTACTGGTTGGGGCGGATGTCGTTGGACGTGTCCGTGCCGAGCATGGCAATCCCACGCTCCTTGAACCACGGGGCGCAGGCGACGTGACAGGCCACGCTGGGTTCGGTTCCCGGCACGGGGCCGTCCACCAGCCGGCGACGGTAGTTGCCGGTGCGAACCAGCAGTATGTCTCCCTCCTGAACCGTGACGCCGTGGTCACGCTCCGCCGCATCGAGGTCCTCGGGCATCACCGGCGCGTCCGGCGACAGCCAGTCGACGCCGCGCACCCTGGCGATGTCCAGCAGCACGCCCCGGCTGACCAATCCCTGCGCCGTCAGGTCGATGGCGTGGCTCTGGGCTCCCTCCCGTGAGGTGACCACGCCGGCCGGCACGCCGTTGTACATCAGGCCGTCATAGGAGTAGTGCGACAGCGCGTCAATGTGGGTGATGGTCTGCCCGTGGAAGACCATGCCGATGAACTCGGCCGCGCCGCGCCGGGAGTTGCGGCGTTCCAGGGGATCGGTGTCGCGGCCCTCGCCGCTGTCCACCATGAACCGCTGCACCTGGTGGGTGATGTCCGGGGTCATTTCCGTGGTGATGGGACGGGCGCAGCTCACCGTTTCACCGGTCTGCACCAGGGCGGCAGCCTGGGTCCGTTTCGCCGTCGTGATCAGGTTCAGCGCGCCCAGCTGGTCCTGTTGGCCCCAGCGACCCCAGTTGTTCTCATCGCGATACCACGCCAGCACCTCGGATTCGGTGGGTACTCCTGCGAAAGCCATGGTTCCCTCCATCGCATGCTGCCGGCCAGCGCCGGCATAATTTCGGCGATTCTACACCAGGTGGTCGGGAATCGCGGCGCCGACAAACCCGAGCCGCCAGCGTTTCCGACCCGGCGCGGGCGCGGGCGCGGGCGCGGGCCGATTCAGCTTGGTCATGGTCGTAAACGCCCGGGCGACACCGACGCGCAAACCGCGCGACTCGGCGGGGCGTATTAACCATGAACGGCAATCATGTGAACGACAACCGGGTGATGGATACCCGGTATGAAAAACGGACACGACATAACGGTGTCCACCCGTGCAGCGCGCTTTAGAAGTTTCGAACCGCCAACAACGCGTCAGATCGACGAGAAAGTCCCCGATAGGGGGCTCTGAGAACGTCAACCGAATACCTTTCAGCCTGGGGGAATACCAGTGTGCGCATCCTACAATCCAGCCATCATGTACTGTGCCCTTTGTCGGGCCAATACCGCTTCGCGCGACGTCGAATACATCACGATGAGAAACGGAAGACCGGCCACGATAGCCGTCTGCGTCAAATGCGGGACCAAAAAGTTCCACCAGGGTGTGCCCCGCTAAGGCGGCGTAACCCGACTCGGTCCGGTCAGCCCAGCCGCGCGCCAATGAAATCCGGATATCCCCGGACGAAATCGGCGGCAGCCGCCGGACGTCGCCCCTCCAACTGCAAACGGCGGATTGCGAGCAAGCCTTCGCCGGTTCCCACCGCCAACTGGTCATCCTCTAGCCGAACCACCGTGCCCGGTTCGCCATCGTTCGCCGGCAAGGGCGACACCTCGAGGAGTTTGATCTCCTTCCCTTGCCACGCGGTGTGCAGCCCCGGCCACGGCGTGTACGCCCGTTGCTGCCGCCACAGAAACCCGGCCGCTCGGTCCCAATCGGCTATTCCGTCCGCACGTTCCATCTTCGATGTGTAGGTGGCCTGCCCGTCATCCTGGGGACGGGCATCGATGTCTCCGGACACCCAACCGGGAAGCGTCGCATCGAGCAGGTCCGCACCGTCCCGGAACAGATCGGTGGTCAGGGTATCCGCATCGTCGCCGGGCTCGATGTTCCGGGAGCGTTGCGCGATCACCGGCCCGGTATCCATTCCTTCATCAAGGAGCATCAGCGTGACCCCGGTGGTGTCGTCGCCGCCCAGGATGGCGCCAGGCACCGGGGACGGCCCCCGGTGGCGCGGCAACAGCGAGGGATGCAGATTCAGGCAGCCGAACCGCGGGATATCCAGTACCTCGGCCGGTAGCAACCGGCCGTAGGCGACCACCACGACCATTTCCGGCTTCAGTGCCGAGAATCCGGCGACTGCTTCCGAATTGCGCAGCGTGGCCGGCTGGTAGACCGGCACCTCGAGTTCCTGGGCTCGGGCCTTCACCGGCGAGGGCTCCATCATTTGACCTCGGCCCCGTCGCCGGTCGGGTGGAGTGTAGACGCCGATTAGGTCCACGGCCGGGTTGGCCGCCAAATTTTCCAGCGCGGGCACCGCGAAACGGGGGGTTCCCATGAAGACCGTGCGCAGCGGGTTTTCGGGGCTGAACTCGCGGCCAGATTCGCCCGCGGAATGGGTTGACAAGGCGATTTCCTGATTGTAGATTCGGGTCATCCGCTCGTGCGGAACTTTGAGAAAGGAGGTGATGGCTAATGGAACACAGTTTAACATGCTGGGGCGATGGTAGGCACCAGTCTGGACACGACGGGGTGAACGTCTCTTAGCGTCATCGCTTTTCACAAAAGGCATTTAGCCCGTTCGTCGGGCCCAGACCAGTGTCTACCGTCGCCCCAGAGGTTCTGGGAGTATCGGGCGACAAGCCAAAGGTCCAGTCTGGGCCCGATATCCTTTTAACTTCCGCCAGCGCAGGCGGCTCATTTGGAGACCGGGGTCTGGTGACCCCGTTTCGATTCCGGCGCCGTTCGCCTCCATGACGGTTTGCCCGTTCCCCGCGAACGGTAACTGTTCAGAGTTGCGGGGAAAGTGTCATGGCGAGCGCAGCGCGGCAATCCCGTTGGCGCAAGGGAGTCCGTCGAGACAAGCGTGGCTGCTACGGCGTCGAGATTGCCACGGCGCAAGCGCCTCGCAATGACAACCTCCTGAATTCTGAACAGTTACCTCGAACGATTTCGTTTGACAAACGTGGGGCAAATCCATACATTGGAATCCTGCGTATACTAATCCAGCAACACGGAGTTCAGATGCTACGGATCCGCCTTCGGCGCATGGGCAAAAAAGGCCGCCCCTACTACCGAATCGTCGTCACGGAAAAGCGCAACCCCAGGGATGGCGCTTACATCGACGGAATTGGCCACTATGACCCCATGGCGGACCCGCCGGCAGTGACCTTGGACGAAAACCGCGCGGTCGAATGGTTGCGCAAGGGCGCTCAACCTTCCGACCCCGTCCGGCAGATTTTCGAACGGAACGACATCTTCAGCAAGGTCAACTCGGATGAAAGAGCTGATTGAGTTTATCGCCCAGTCGCTGACGTCCAATCCCGAAGCCGTTAAGGTTACGGAGTCGGACGAAGGAGACCAGATCGTCATTCGCCTTGAAGTGGCCCCCGAAGACAAGGGCAAGGTCATAGGGCGACAGGGAAGAGTGGCCCAGGCGATGCGGGTGCTTCTCCGGGTAGCAGCCGTCAAGGACGGCACCCGGGCCGTGTTGGAGATTGTCTAACCGCAATCGTTCCCGGCGTCGCCCCAGGCCGGCGCCGCAGCCAGCACGAATGCCCGACGCGGAGCCGCAGTTGCCCGACGGCGCAGTAGCCGTTGGCCGGATCATCCGCCCGCACGGCTCCGACGGCACTCTCCGGGTGCAGCCCCACTCCGACAACCCCGCCCGGTTCCGGGTTGGCGGTAACCTGACTGTCGCCGGAAATATCCGCGCCATCTCGGATTTCCGGCCGTTGCCCGGCGGCTATGCCCTTTTGCGCCTGGACGGGCTGGAAAACCTGGACGCCGTGCGATCCCTGGGCGGACAGTGGCTGGTGGCGCCGGCTGAGCCTGCTCCTGATCTGCCGCCCGGCGAGTACTACCACTACCAACTCGTCGGTCTAAACGTGGTCACCGATGAGGGCGAAAACCTGGGCACCCTGCGGGAAGTGCTGATTACCGGGGGCAATGACGTTTACGTCGTGGCCTCCGACGCCGGTGAGGAAATACTGCTGCCCGCCGTGGCGCACGTTGTAAAGGACGTGGACCTTTCGCTAGGCCGGGTCCTCGTCCACCTGATCGACGGCTTGCGCTAGCCGCCCTTTAGATCCTAGTCGTCGCCAGCGGCCGCGGCATGCCGTTCGGCGTGGGCGTGCCGATGCTCGGCCTCGTCCACGAACTCGTGGTCCTCGCACGCCACCCAGCGGGAGCCGTCCGCGAACCATTCTTTCTTCCAGATGGGAACGATGGTCTTGATCCGGTTCACCGCCTCGTGGCAGGCCTCGAACGCTTTGATCCTATGGGGTGACGCCACGGCCACGACCAGGCTGATGTGACCGACATCCACGCGGCCGGTGCGGTGGGCGATGCCGATGTCCTCGATGCAGTAGTCGGCGCAGAGACTCTCCCGCACTTCCTCCATCTTCTTGATGGCCATCACGTCGTAGGCCTCGTACTCCAGACGGGTGACGGTTTTGCCGCCGAAGTTGTCCCTCGTGGTGCCCAGGAAAGTCACCACCGCACCGTTGCCGTCCTTGCGCACGGAGTCGGTCACCGCCACGGGATCCAGGGGTTTGTCAGTCAGGATGATCATGGCTCAGCGACCTCCGCTAACCGGGGGGATCAGGCAAACCTCGTCGCCGGGGCTCAAGGCTTGATCGTCGTCCGCGTATTCGGCGTTCACCGCCACCACGATGCGCACTTCGGGAGGCGCCAGGCGCGGATGCAAGGCCCGCACCGCGTCGGAGAGATCACCGACCGTGGCGTCATCGGGCACGTTCACGGTGACTATCGAGGAACCGGCACGCTCCCGGTACAGGGCGAATAATCGGACGTCAAATTGCATGGTAGTTGGGATTATGGGCAGGCAACGACGGCGGTGTCAACGGCCACCGTTGTCACATCGTGCCGTTGGCGCCGGATTGCCCGCGTCAACCCGTGTTACAGCGGCGGGTTCAGCGACACGTCCAGCACGCCCTCGCACCATGCCGCGGCGGACAGGAGGCGCGCTTCCGCAAAGGGGGAAGCAACCATCTGGATGCCCAGGGGCACGCCGGACTCCGCCAGGCCCGACGGCAGGGCGATGGCCGGGAAGCCGCACGACGTCCACGGGCCCTGGAAGGCCGGGTCTCCGGTGTTGGTGCGGTCAGCCTGGGGAGGGGACGGCGCGCCCGGCGTGAGCAGCACGTCGCAGCGCCTGGCGGCCCCCTCCATGTCCGTGGTGAATTGCCGCCGCCTTTCCAGGGCGCGGGAGTACTCGATCCCGTCAACCTCCAGGCCCTCGGCCAGCATCGCCCGCAGTTTGGGTTGGTAGTCCTCGGCCTGACGCCGGTACATCGGCTCGTGGAAGGCCGCCGCCTCCACCGCCATGATCAGGCGCTGGTCCACGTAGGCGGATTCGATGCTTTCCTGCAGCGGAATCTCCTCGATCTCCGCGCCAGACTCGGCCAGTTGCTTGGCCACGGCGTCCAGATGCCGGCGGCTCTCAGTGTCCGCGCCTTCGTAGAAGTAGCGACGCAGCAGCCCGATGCGCGGTGGCGTCGGGTCCACGATGGCCGACAGGTAGTCGCCCACGGGTTCCCGGGAGGACACCGGATCGGCAACGTCGGGTCCGGCCATCACCTGCAGCAGCAGCGCCGCGTCTTCCACCGTGCGCACCAGCCAGCCCACGGTGTCCAGGTTCCAGCTCACGGGCACGACCCCGTGGCGGCTGACGCGGCCAAAGGTGGGCTTGAAGCCAACCACGCCGTTGTAGGCGGCCGGGCGCAGCACCGAACCCACCGTCTGCGATCCCAACGCTGCCGGACACATCCGGGACGCAACCGCCACCGCCGACCCGCTGCTGCTGCCTCCCGGCGTGTGCGCCGGGTTCCAAGGGTTATAGGTTGGTGAGGGATCCAGGCACGCGAACTCGGTGGTCACGGCCTTGCCGAGCATCAGAGCACCCGCCTTCTTGAGCAGGGTCAGCGACGTCGCGTCGTAGTCGGGCACGAAGTCTTTGTAGACCTCGCTGCCCGCTTTCGTCGCAATGCCGGCGGTGTAGTAAATGTCCTTGAGCCCGATGGGAACTCCGTGCAGCGGGCCCAATGGCCGTCCCTCCGCCACGGCAGCGTCGGCCTGGCGGGCGTCGGCGAGTACCGTGTCGCGGTCAACATAAACCCACGCCAGGAGGCGCTCGTCCAGGGCTGCGATGCGGTCGAGACACGCTTCCGCCAGTTCGACGGCAGTCAGTTCGCGCCGGGCGATGGCTCGGGCCGCTTCGGCGACGGTGAGTTCGTTGGGGTTGGGCATCGGTTACTACTCCTGGTCCAAGAGTGTGAGCATCAGCGCGACGTAGCGATGCACCAGCGGACGGTCGTACTCAATATCTTCCAATTCCATGGTGCGGTTATAAAAGTGGGAGTGGAATTGCTGGGCCGCCAGGATGCCTACACGCATTTTGGATCGCAGTAAATCATCGTCCTGCTCGTCAGCAATCTGGCGGGCGGCGTTGACCAGCGCGCGGTGGGTTCCGTATTCCAACCCCCGCTGCTGTGCCACCGCCATGATCGCGTTCGCTGCCGCTCCCCACAGTTTCTCGGACGCCTGCAACGTGTCTCCGACCGCGAACTAGCGGTCGGAAGCGGCCAGGAACTCCTGAGCCGTCTGGGTGTGATCTCGAACCAGCATTGGGCAACTTCTCGCCAGTGATGTGGCTGATACTACGATTATACGCCGGGTGGCCGGCGCTCCCCCCAATCGGTTGCCTGCTCGTAGGCGTAGGCGGCGCGGAACAGGGTGGTCTCGTCGAACGCCCTGCCAGCGATCTGCAGCCCGATGGGCAGGCCGGAGGCCGTGTAGCCGCAGTTGATGGACAGCGCGGGCAGGTTTGCGAGGTTGAAGGGAGCGGTGAACCCACGGCGCCCCTTGAAACCGGCGATGACGTCCTCCTTGGTGCCCAGGCCCGTGGATTGGGGAATCAGCGTGGCGGGAACCGAGGAGGCCGGCATGATCAGCACGTCCACGTCATCCAGCGCCGCCAGTATCTGGCTGCGGAGCACGTCGCGCAGGCGGGCCGATTTCTGGTAAACCTTGGCCGGAAGAATGCTGCCCATGAGAAGGCGCACCTGGTTGTTGTGGTCCAGTTCCCGCAGGCGGTCGGTCGAAATGATGTCCCAATTCAGCATGGCCGCGTCACTGCTGATGATGCCGTAAGAGATTTCGGACGAATTGACGATGAGCGGGATCGACACCTCGCTCACGTCGGCGCCCAACCCGGCCAGCACGCCGGCGGCGGCGATAATGGCGTCGCGCACCTCGGGGTCGTTGGCGTCGGTGTGCACGCGCTCGGATATCAGGCCGACCTTCAGACCCTCGATGTCGCCGTCGAGAGCCGCGGCGTAGTCGGGGACCGGAACGTCCCACGACTGTGGGTCCAGGGGATCGTGGCCGGCGATGGCGGCCAGGGTGTGAGCGCAGTCGGTGACGGTGCGCGAGATGGGGCCGGCCGTATCCATGGACCAGCTGGCTCCGAACACCCCATGCCGGCTCACCAGGCCCAGGGTCGGCCGGATGCCGACAAGGCCGCAGAATGACGCGGGCCCACGGATGCTGCCGCCGGTGTCCTCGCCCAGCGAGGTGGCGCACAGGAACGCGGCGGTGGCAGCTCCGGAACCGCTGCTGGAGGTGCCGGGGTTGCGGTCCGTGTCCCAGGGATTGCGCGGCCGACCGTAGGGGTGGCGGAAGGCGTCGCCGCTGGCGTATTCGCTCATGTTGAGCTTGCCCAGCAGCACGGCGCCGGCTTCCTTGAGGCGCGTCATGATGGTCGCATCCTCGTCGGGAATGTTCTCGCCGAGGATCGTCGACCCATTGGTGGTCAGGATGCCGGCCGTGTCGAACTGGTCTTTGACTGCCACCGGGACACCGTGGAGCGGGCCGCGCCGGTTGCCGGCCGCGATTTCGGCGTCAGCGCGGCGAGCGTCCTCGCGGGCTCGGTCTGGGGTAACGGTGATGTAGGAAGCGTAGTTGCCATCCAGCGTGGCGATGCGCTCCAGGTAAGCTTCGGTGGCCTCCAGGGACGTTACTTCACCGGCGGCGATGCGCTCGCCCAATTCGGTTGCCGACAGGTAGCAAAGGTTCGCGTTGGCCATCACGGGCCCTCCTGCTTGCGCGCCGTCGCGGACACGATGATCGGCAGCGGCTGGATGTTGGCAACGTCCGGCTCGGTGATGGCTTCCAGGGCCTCGAGCAGGCCGTTCAGCGATTCCCTCACCTCGGCGACCAGATCGTCGGGGATGTTGATGTCCGCGGCTTTTGCCAAAGCCCGAACATCGGCGTCGTTCAAATCTGCCACTATGCACCTCGCAGGGAAGAGCGCCGAGAAGCCGGCAGGCTCGTCGGATCAGGGTGTCGCAATTTTGTGCGGGGCGGCCGACGTTGTCAACTGGATCGTACGGAGCAATCAGTCCCGTTCGTGCTGGATTTGATGGTAAAATTGCCGCCGTTCAAATTATGGCTAATTCATCCGCGAGTTAACAACAAATGCAGGCCCAAATCGCCAAGCCGATACCCCAAATACTTCGGGTTTCCAACTTTGTACAGGAGTTTTCGTTGCCACTGATACTGGGCGCGGTACTGGGTTTGGTCGCCGCCAACGTCAACCAACACTGGTACGAGTGGCTGATCGAGTTCAATCCGTTCGGTGGGCATGCTTCGGTATTCGGTCATGAGATGACCCTTCATTTCATGGTCAACGGCATGTTCATGTGCCTGTTCTTCGGGATCGCCACCAAGGAAATCACCGAGTCGACGCTGCCGGGCGGGGTGCTCAACCCGCTGCGCCGGGCCATCAACCCGCTGGCCGGCACCCTGGGCGGGGTCTTCGGACCCGTCGGGATGTACTTTGCGCTGACGTGGATCATCTACGGTGGCACCGACGACTTCTCGGCGGTGGCCAACGGGTGGGCCATCCCCACCGCCACCGACATCGCCCTGGCGTGGCTGGTGGCAAGGGTGGTGTTCGGACCGTTGCATCCGGCGGTGAATTTCCTGCTTCTGCTGGCGGTGGCCGATGACGCCATCGGACTCGTCATTATTGCCGTTTTCTACCCTGACCCCCACCATCCGGTGGAACCCATCTGGCTGCTCTTCGTCGTGGGTGGCATGGCCGTCACGTACATCATTCGCCGTTTCCGCGTCCGGTGGTGGCCCGTGTACATCCTGGCCGGGGGAGCGCTGTCCTGGGTCGGCCTGGCCAAGGCCGGCGTGGAGCCGGCCCTGGCGCTGGCGCCCATCGTACCGTTCATGCCCTATGGCGGCCACAGCGAGGAACCGCATGCGGAGGATGCACACGACCACGGCGCCGAGGCGGCCCCTCACCCCCACGCCATCGAGCACACTGGCCACGGCGTGCTGGAGCAGTTTGAGCATCAGCTCAAGCCCTTTGTGGACTACGGCCTGCTGGTCTTCGCCTTTGCCAATGCCGGCGTGGCCTTCTCCAGCATAGGATGGGTCACGATGATGGTGCTGGCGTCGTTGATCGTCGGCAAGGCCATCGGCGTCACGCTGTTCTCCTGGGTGGCGTCCCTGATGGGCTTCCCGCTGCCGACGGGGATGGGAGTGAGGCACCTGGTAGTGACCGGAGTGATCGCGGGATTGGGGCTTACGGTGGCGCTGTTTGTGGCCGGAAAGGCGTTTCCCGGCGACTCACCGTTCCAGGAGCCGGGTAAGATGGGAGCAGTGTTGAGCATCGGCGCCGCCCTGGTGGCATACATTCTGGGCAAGGTATTGCACGTGCGCCAGGAAGGCCTGAGGTCCAGGCTGGTTCTCCCATGGAGACGCGGCTGACGGCGGCCGAAAGGTCGCCGCGACAGCCAGCCCAAGGACGGACTGCTCAACCAACCGTCCCAAGACCAACCTTCCCAAGGAGGAATACCGATGGCATTGATTGGCGTACTGACCCATCACTGGGCGAAGGATGACCGGGTGGAGGAGGCGAAGGCACTCCTCGACCGCAACGGCGTGGCGCAGAGCAAAGCGCCGGGCTTCGGCGCGCGTCACACCTTCATCTCGCTGGGCGATCCCACCAAGATCTCGACCCTGGTCACCTGGGATAGCAACGAGATTTACGACGTGTGGCGAGCCAGCCCTGAACGCGCCGTCGCCATGGCCGGCGCGGAAGAACTGTGGTCCCGCCCTCCGGAGTCCGAGCGCTTCGAGATGCAGGACTGACCCTGGGTTAGGGCGGGTTCACCCTCGGGATAGCAGCGCGTCCGGGTTGACGAGCCCATCCAGCAAGTCGGCCATCCGCTCCGCCTTGTGCCGCGCGTGGGGCACGATGGCGCCCATCAGGTCTCCAACGGCGTCGGCGGTAGCCACGGTGCCCTGATCCACCAGGAGCATCGGCACGTTCTTCTTGGCCGCTTCGACCCGGATGTATTCCGTGGGCCGGGAGCCGCCGGTGAGTACCAGGCATCGGGTGTCCTGCATCAGGGATGCCATCTGGATGTCGGGCCGTTCGGCGCGGGTGATCACCGCCTGGTGATCGTGGCGCCCGAAATAGCCGGCGCCGGAGTCCATGATGTTGCCGCCGATGAGGAACCGGTCGATCCATTCGTCACCGTTGTCCGGCTCCAGTTCCCAACGGCCGCCCAGGTTGGATTGCAGTTGGTCCAGGTTGAGCGACAACATTGGCCGATCTTCCGGTAGCGCGCCGATCACCGGCAGTCCGGCGGCCGACAGTTCGGAAAGGAGCGACGCGACGCGCTGGGCCCGATATCGGGGCGTTTGATTGATGATCACGCCGGCAAGGCGGGGTCCGAGCGTGGCTACGGCGCTGGAAACGCCCACCGACGACAGGTCAGGCTCGTACCCGAAGATTGCCAACACACGAGCATCCAGTCGCTCCGCCAAACCAGAGACGATGGGTGAAGCCGCGCCGGGACCGGTGGCAGGGTTGGCCACCTCAGCGAGCACGTGATCGCTGATGCCGGTCAATGAACGCACCGCGCTGGCCGCGGAGTCGAGGCCGGCGTCGTCTTCGGAGGATGCCACGGCGCTCCCGCCACGGAAATGTTGCGCGAAGTAGATCGCATCCGCGTCGGTGCGTCCGGCCGGCGATACCGGCTTGCATACGGATGCCCTGACGCCCGACCGGGCAATGAGAGTCGCTACGCCCGTGGCAACGGAAGTCTTGCCGGCGCCGGGTTGATGAGAGGCTACGAGGAGGACAGACATAAGGCGACCGGCCGGATCAGGCGCGGCTAGTAATCATCCACCCGGTTCTCGATGAAGTTGGGGTCAAAACCGGGCGGGAAGTTGGTGGTGTCATCCCACTTGCCCATGGTCATGTCGCAGCGGTGCAGGCTGGCCTGGTCGAAATTGGCGCCGCGCATGTCGGTCATGATCCACATCGAGTCGCGGATCTTGGCGGAGGTAAAATCGGCCCCGCTCAAGATTGCGCGGCTCACATCGGCTCCGTTCAGGTTCGCGCCCTGCCAGTTGGAGTTGGTCAGGTTGGCGGAACGCAGGTCGACCTCGATGGCGGTGACCTGGCTGCAGTCGGCGTCGGTCAGGTCGGTGTTGAGGAACGAAGCCCGATTGAGGCGAGACCACTGCAGGACGGCCTCGTGCATGTTGGACTGCTTGAGGTCGGCCCAGAACAGGTTGACGTTGCGCAGGATGGTCATCGCCATCTGCGCTGAGGCCAGGGTCGCGCCGTAGAGGTCGGCGCCCGTGAAATCCGCGGCGCGCAGGTCGCAGCGGGACAGGTTGGCCCGGGTCAGGCGGGAGTCCGCCAGGGACGCGCCTCTAAGGTCGGCATCCCGCAGGTCCACACCCGCCAAATCCTGTCCCGACAGGTCGGCGGCGCGCAGGTCGAGATGCACGTCGGGGTTTGCGGAACGCCATGCCGCCAGGGCATCTTTACCGGCGGTGACGGCGGCTACGTGATCGGCATTGGCCATCTAAGCATTTCTCGCTGCGGCGATCTCATCCTCGACGTCGAAGACGCGCTCGGCGACCACCATCTTGAGCTCGTTGACCTTGCTGTAGCCCGGGTACTCGTCGCCGTCTTCGTCGAAGCGGTCGAAAATCTTGTCGCCGTCCAGGTAGATTTCGAGGCGTCCCTTGTCGGCGGGAGTGAGCTTGATCGCGATATCACCGGCGTTTTGGGAGCGCCAGAATTCGGTCGCCAGCCACGTGGCGAGGCCGTGGTAGCCTCAAGGCACGCAGTAGACGATGTCGACTTCAACTTTGCCGAACTCGGACCTGGTCATTGTCATTGTGGTTGCTCCAATCTTCGAAAACGTTCGTGTCGGATTACGATGCCCGGCCTTGAACCGATTCAATCAGCTTTACAGTCTCTCGAGCAGACGGATGAAATCCGCCATCTGCCCTTTGCCGTGGCGGATTTCATCACTGTTCGGCGGCCAGCCATAGAATCGTGAATGAAACGAGCTTGCCGATGTGTAGTATGTGTACAGAAGCGGTGGGGCGCCCTCGTCGTCAATCAAGCGCATCACGGTATCAGCCAAGGCGTTGTGCGATCCGTGAAACCAACCTCTACGCTCGGCAACGGCTTTAATGGCATGGGCGGCCGCTCCCCACAGCTTGTTGCTGGCCTCCTCAAGCTCGCCGCGCTCGACTTCGTCGTCCACCAGATCGAGAAAATGCCAGCTCCGTTCAGCGTGATAGTCGACAGTGGTGGTCATGGCAGGTTCTCAGGATAGAGCGAAGTGGTCGGACGGGCTAGCCGACGCGGGCGCTGGCCTGGCCGACGGCGGTCTTGTCGCCGTTCTGGTTCTCGCAGTAGACGTCCACCGTGACCAGCGTGGTGCCGTCGTCCTGCGGCTCGCGGCTGTTGACCTGCCCGTGGACACTGACGGTGTCGCCGTGCTTCACCGGGCGCAGGAACTTGAGGTTCACGTTGCCGGATCGGTGGAAGTCGTCGGCGCCGATGAACTTCCGCATGGCCTCGGTGCAAAAGGCGATGCTCATGCGGCCGGAGGCGATGGCGTAGGTGGTGCCGAGGCGCTTGGACGCCAGTTCAGGGTCGTTGTGGATGTTGGACCGGTTGAGGATCCCGCAGGCCTCAAACTGGTTGATGACATCCTGGGTGATGTGCTTGGTGATGACGGGGAGAGTTTCGCTGTCTAGCCTTGGGGATG
This sequence comes from SAR202 cluster bacterium bin87, assembly GCA_002238825.1. Lineage (GTDB taxonomy): Bacteria > Chloroflexota > Dehalococcoidia > Lucifugimonadales > UBA3495 > Bin87. The sequence continues at coordinate 461,504 of MPNC01000003.1, forward strand.
CCATTTCTTGCCCAACTCCTCGGGTTTCTTGATCTGGTAGGTGCGCATCTTCTCGATGAGCCGGCCGTCTTCGTCGGTGGCCGTAGCCTCGATGACGAGGTAGGGCTTCTCGCGGCGAACGAACTTGTCGTGGATTCGGCCGGTGACGCTGATCTTCTTGCCGGGGACCGGCGGGTTGAAGAGGTCAACCTCGTTGCCCGCGTTGATGCTGCCGGTCTGGTCGTCGTAGGCGAGGGCCAGCGACGTGGCGTCGTGCTTGACGGCGATGGTGGGGAAAACGGCGTCGGGGTCGTCCACGGCGCGGCGGTAAATATCCACCATCTCCTGGGTCAGAACGTACTCGTAGGAACCCAGTTCCTCACCCACCTCGACCTCGTTGTAATCGAAGAGAGGCAGTTCTTGTTCGGCCATAATGGGACACTCCCAATATCGTTTGCTGGTGCGGCACTAACGATACCGCAGGGCGCAACGGGCGTCAATCGGCGCGCTCATGCGTACCGACTTTCGCAAATCGTCAGAATCAAGATTTGAGGATTTGCAGGATTGGGGCCGTCCGATGGGAGGGGGCCCCAATCCTGCAAATCCAAAGCCTTTCCAAAGTGGTTTTTGTCATTGCGAGCGCAGCGCGGCAATCTCGCTCCGGGGACATGACCCATACGGGAAAGCCTTGTTGCATCGACGGGATTGCCACGTCGCCCCGCTCTTCGCAATGACTTTGGGAAGGCCCTGCTGCAAACCCCAAAGCTTGAAAATCCTGATTCTGACGTTTCCCCTCCGCAAGCTGGGTACGCGCGGGAGGGCGCACCGCGCGGGTGAGCCCATGTCCCAACCGATGAAGGGCAAACTCGTGCAGGCGTCCCATCCCCCTGCTCAAACGCCCGGGGATTGGACGCCTGCTGAATTGTCTGCCCGAGTTAGCCGGGAAGACGGAGGCGCCGGGATTGGCGACGTCCTCAGGTCGCGCGCTTATCGTAGAGAACGACCAGGTTTCCCTTCGAGGCTTCGTGACCTTTCATGATGTGCCCGGTGAAGAGCAGGCCCTTGTTCAAGGCTGTAAGGGTTTCGAAGCTGGCTGACGCCAATTCCGCAGCAGACAGAACGGCCGGATTGAATATGAACACCCGGTTGACTTGCCCGGTACCCAGCCGGCCCCGTTTGGATACGTAGCGCATCTCCGCGGCGTCCTGCGACGCGACGCCAAAGGTCCTGGATAATTCCAGGATCAACTCTCGCGAAAGTTCCTGGACCTGTTTGCCGAATGGCCATAGTTTCATTGCTTTTCTCCAGTCTGTGCGCCGGGATTTGAAGAGGGGAGGCGCATTTCGCGCCTCCCCTCTCCGTTTGGGATCCTAGTACCTGCCGGTGTTGGCTGGTGTGCCCTGTTGTCTGAAGCAGTCGCTGCAGTACACGGGGCGGTCGCCCCGGGGACGGAAGGGAACCATGGTGTCCAGTCCGCATTGTGCGCAAACGGCCGGATGCATTTCACGGCCACCCCGGTCGGACCCGCCGCCGAAGCCATCGTCGTTGCGTTGGGCTCGCCTCGCCTGGCGGCAGGACGGGCAGCGCTTGGGCTCGTTGGTGTAGCCCTTCTCGGCGTGGTACGCCTGATCGTCAGCGCTGAAGGTGAAGGGTTGGCCGCACTCGGTGCAGGAGAGGATCCGGTCCTGGTAGGTCATTCGTTACCCCTTTTGATGAATAGTTGACAAGTATACTGGGCCACCGAGGTAAGAACCGCAAAGGGACAGGTGAGGCCCAGAGGGGAACTGACGAGGAACCGAAGTGTGAGCCTGGCTGCAAGAGAGCGGCCGGGGGAACTCAGAGTACCGCCACGCATACAGGGTACCACAGAACCCCGACCATGAATGCGCCGGACCGGCCAGGCAGGGCCGGTATAAAGTCGTTTCATCCGCTCATGGTGAGCCCGTTGAACGCTCATGGTGAGCCCGTTGAACGCTCATGGTGAGCCCGTTGAACGCTCATGGTGAGCCCGTCGAACGCTCATGGTGAGCCCGTCGAACGCTCATGGTGAGCCCGTCGAACGCTCATGGTGAGCCCGTCGAACGCTCATGGTGAGCCCGTCGAACCATCCACCGATTTGCCAGAATCATCCTTCGACAAGCTCAGGATGAGCGGTAAAAGGGCTATAAGGCGACTTTGCACCGGCCCTGCGGCTCCGAGCCAGCTCCGACCGCTACGCACGGTCTCGCGGAACCCGAAGCTTGGGCACTTTGTTGTAGAATTGGCCGTCACTTAATCCCTGGCCGCACCCTGCACGGGCGGCCCGCACCGGAGGAGCCCATGTCCCAACTGATGACCGGCAAACAGGCGCTGCTGGAGATGCTCAAGGCCGAGGGCGTCGAGTACATATTCGGAAACCCCGGAACCAGCGAGGGGCCGATCATCGACCTGCTGGGCGACTACCCCGAGTTGCGCTACATCCTGACCTTGCAGGAAAGCGTGGCAGTCGGGATGGGCGAGGCCTACGCCCGCGCCACGGGCACCGCGTCCTTCGTCAGTCTCCACGTTGACAGCGGGCTGGCGAATGGGATCGCCCTGATGCTGGACGCCCTGAACACCGGCACGCCGATGGTGGTGACCTCTGCCAACTACGACGTCCGCAAGGTGAACGAGACCATGACCGACCTGGCCGAGCTGGTACGACCGGTGACCAAGTGGTCGGTGGAACTGTCACATGCGGACCAGATCCCCAGCACAATCCGACGGGCGTTTAACGAAGCCAACAGCCACCCCAAGGGGCCGGTGTACGTGGGCTTCACCTCCAATGCGCTGGAGGGTATGGCGGAAATGAACATCGAGCCGTCGCGGCCGGTGTACGACGCTTCGCGACCCAGCGCGGAAGGGATCGCCCGCGCCGCGTCCCTGCTGATGGACGCCAGCCGGCCGATGATGCTGGTGGGCGACCGCCTTTCCGACGACGGCGCCGTGGACCAGGCGGTGGGGTTGGCCGAGCTCATGGGCTTGCCGGTGTACCAGGCGCGGGGCGCTGAAGTGTCCTTCCCCACGACGCACGAGCAGTTCCTGGGGGCGCTGTCCCTGCGCGTCAACGAGCAGCGAGCCGTGTTGCAGACGGTGGACGTGGTGCTGGCCGTGGGCTCCGACCCCTTCGAGGAACTGTTCTACTGGGGCGATGTGATCCTGTCCGCCGATGCCAAGCTGGTGCATATTGATCCGGACCGCAGCCGCATCGGGCGCTCGGAGCCGACTGAGGTCGGCATCGTGGGGCATTGCGGGCTGGCGCTGCAGGACCTCATCGCGGCGCTGGAGGAGCGCCTTTCACCCGGCAACCGGACAGAAATCGGGCTGCGCAAGGAGGCGATCGCCGCTGAGCGCCAGAGCAACCGGGCCGCGTTCGAAGAGTCGGTGGCCGAGAAGTGGGACCACAGGCCGATGACGCCGGCGCGCATGATGGCCGAGTTGGCGGCAGCAATCCCCGACAACGCCGTTGTGGTCGACGACTCGATCAGCAACCGGGGGGCGATGCGGCATTATTTCCAGGCCGGACGCCGGGGCGACCTGCGTGGGTACCGAGGGCAGTCCATCGGCGGCGGCATGGGCACCACCATGGGAACACAATGCGCCAACCCGGACCGGCCCGTTTTCGGCATCATCGGCGACGGCAGCGCGATGATGACAATCCAGGGGCTGTGGACGGCGGCCAACGATAACATCCCGTGCGTGTTCGTCATCTGCAACAACGGGGCGTACCGCGTGCTCAAGGTGAACTTCAACGTATATCAGCGGGACGTGCTGGAACTGCCGGAGACCTCCGGCGGGCAATTGCTTTACTCCGACTTCGGCACGCCCTTCGACATGGCCGCTATCGCCAACAGCATGGGCGTGCACGGCGAACGCATCACGGATCCGGCGGAGATCAAGCCCGCGGTGGACCGGGCGGTGGCTTCCGGCAAGCCGGCTCTACTGGACATGGTGATCGACGGGTCGCTGTAGAGCACACAGGATGGCCTCCATCGGATGCCTCATAAGGGGAAACGCTAATGAAAACCAACACCACCAAGGCGAAATTGAACGACGGCCATGTCGTCTTCGGGGCCATCATCACCCGATACGCCCCCGACATGGTAGAAATCTTCGGGGCCCTGGGCTACGACTTCGTCATGATCGACTGCGAGCACGGGCCGGCCAGCCTGGACCAGGTGGAGCACATGGTGCGCGCCGCCGAGTCCTTTGGCATCACGCCCATCGCGCGCATCCCGGACCACTCGGAACCGACGATCCTCCGATTCCTGGACCGGGGGTTGCAAGGGATCATAGTGCCTCACGTGAATACGGGAGAGCAGGCGGCAGCCATCGCCCGGGCAGCCCGGTACTATCCCGACGGCTACCGCGGCATGGGCGGCGGCCGCGCGCAGGATTACGGCATCGGCGTCAACCGAGACGAGGCGACGGCGTGGGTGAACTCGAACGTGCTGGTGATCCCGATGGTTGAGGATGTGGAAGCGGTGGGCAACCTGGACGACATCCTGGCGGTCTCCGGCGCGGACGTGCTGCACGTGGCGGCGTCGGACCTGGGGCAGAGCATGGGCAACCCGGGCGTTGCCGAGGTGCGCCGGGTGATGAGCGAGGTGATCCCGCGAGTGCGGGCCGGCGGCAAGAACGTCGGCGTTGGCGGCAACAACCCGGCCGATACCGCCGGCGTCGCCGAGTTCATCAATCTCGGGGCAAACTTCGTTACGGTTTCGGGCTGGGGATTGCTGCGCATCGGAGCCGAGAACTTCCTGAAAAACGTGAACGCCGCCCTCTAACGGGGCGGCGTCAGCACCATCTGGCAATGAACCCCGGGAAGCCCCGGGGTTCATTTTTGTGGTCGTGGATTAGTAGAGGTGGCAGGACACAATGTGGCCGGGCTCCAACTCAGTGACCTGCGGGATGTCCCGGGAGCATTGGTCCATGACGAAGGGACAACGGGGATGGAACCGGCAACCTTCGGGCGGGTTGAGCGGTGACGGCACCTCGCCGGTGAGGATCATCTCCTCCTGCTCGATGTCGGGGTGCGAAGGCAGCGCGGCGTTCATCAGGGCCTTGGTGTAGGGATGCGACGCGTTGTCGAACAACTCCTTGGTGCGGCCGTACTCAACAATCTGACCCAGGTACATCACGGCCACCCAGTCGCACATGTACCGCACCGTTGCCAGGTGGTGGGCGATCAGCAGATAGCTGACGTTGTACTCGTTCTGCAGGTCCATCAGCAGGTTCATGATCTGGGCGCGAATGGACACGTCCAGCGCCGAAACCGGCTCGTCGAGCACGATGACCCTGGGTTCCACGGACAGTGCCCGGGCGATGGCCAACCGCTGGCGTTGCCCACCGCTGAACTCGTGGGGATACAGGTTGGCGTGGTAGCTGCTCAGGCCCACGTCGTTCAGCAGCTTGCCGACCCGGTCCTGCATCTCGCGTCGGCTCAGGTTCAGGTTGATGACCATGGGCTCCGCGATCAGGTCTCGGACGCGCATGCGGGGGTTGAGGGAGCTCCAGGGGTCCTGGAAAACCGCCTGTACCGAGCTGCGATAGGCGCGGCGTTGCTCGGCATTGGCGTTGTGGATTTCCTGACCCTGGTACTCGATGGTCCCTTCCGTGGGCTCCTCAAGCATCAGGAGCATCTTGGCGGTAGTGCTCTTGCCGCATCCGGACTCGCCCACGATGCCCAGAGTTTCGCCGGCCCGTACCTGGAAGGAAACGCCGTCGACGGCCTTGATCCATCCGGTTACTTTGGATACCAGGAGACCCTTGGTGACGGGGAAGTGTTTCTTAAGGCCATTGGCCTCGAGCAGCACCTCGTTGGTGGTTTGGGTCACCGGATTTGCTTCCAGGGTGGTCATTCGAGCCTCCAGCAGGCGGCGTAGTGGCTATCGGATACGTCGAATTGTGTCGGGTAGGTGGTCTGACATTTGTCCATGACGTACTGGCAGCGGGGCGCGAAGGGGCAACCCGTGGGCAGGTCGTGCAGGGTCGGGGGTTGTCCTTCGATGGAGTACAGGCGATCGACGTCCTCCTCCAGCTTGGGAACAGAGGCCAAGAGCGCCTCGGTGTAAGGGTGCGAGGGGTTGTTGAAAATATCCCGCACATCGCCCATCTCGACGATCCTGCCGGCGTACATCACAGCCACGCGGTCGCACATCTTGGCGACGATGCCGAAGTCGTGGGTGATGAAGATGAGCCCGATGTTGGAGGCTTCCTGGAGTTCTTTCAGGAGCTTGAGGTACTGCGCCTGGATGGTCACGTCCAATGAAGTCGTGGGCTCGTCGGCGATCAGCACGATGGGTTCGCAGGAGATGCCGATGGCGCCGACCACGCGCTGGCGCATGCCGCCGCTCATCTGGTGGGGGTAGTCGCGGACCCGGGTCTCGGCGGCGGGGATGTTCACCTTGCGGAGCACGTCCAGCACCTGCTGAACGACCGTGCGCTTGGGAATGTCCTGGTGGATCTTGATGGCCTCGCCGACTTGGTTGCCGATTGAGAATACCGGGTTGAGGGAGGTCATGGGGTCCTGGATGATCAGCGCGATCTGGCTGCCCCGGATCCCGCTCATTTCCTTGTCGGTCATCTGAACCAGGTCCTGTCCTTCCAGGAGGATCTGCCCATCAACGATTCGACCCGGCGGTTCCGGTATGAGCCGCATCAGCGACAGCATGGTCACCGACTTCCCCGATCCAGATTCTCCCACGATACCAAGGGTCTCGCCGCGTCGCAGGTTAAAGCTTACGCCGTCGACCGCCTTGACTGTGCCCCAGCGGGTCTCGAAATAGGTTTTGAGTCCGTCAACCTGCAGCACCACGGGTGATGTGTTTTCGGTTGTGCTAGTAGTCATGCTTCAGCCTGCTTTCCGGTGGGTCAACGCCGGTGGGTCAATGATTGTTGGGCGAAAATGATCAGTTAAGTTGGCGGAGCCTGGGGTCGAGCCGGTCGCGCAGCCAGTCGCCGAAGAGGTTCATTGACAGCACGACGAGCATGATGGCCAGGCCGGGCATGGTGGAGATCCACCAGGCGACCGCCAGCCGGTCTCGGCCGTCGGAAACCATGGAGCCCCAGGCCGGCGTGGGCGGCGGAACCCCGGCGCCGAGGAAGCTCAGCGTGGATTCGAGCAGGATCACGATGCCGACTTCGAGAGTGGCCAAAACGATGAGGGTGTTGATGACACCGGGGAAGATGTGGATGAACAGGATGCGCGGCGTTGACGCTCCGGCGACCTTGGCCAGAGCGACAAAGTCCATGGTTTTCAGCTGCAGAACCTCGCCCCGCACGTTGCGGGCAAAACGCGGCCACACGGCGATGGCCAGGATCGCGACAATGATGAGGAACGACTGCCCCAGGGCCAGCACCAGCACCAGGGCCAGCAATATGGTCGGTATCGCCAGCTTGATGTCCACGATTCGCATCAGGAACTCATCGAGCCAGCCGCCGTACCACCCGGCGATGAGGCCACTGGCCACACCGATGACCATGCCTACGCCCAGGGTGACGCCCGCCACGGCGAGCGAGATGCGGGCGCCGAAGATGACACGGCTGAGCATGTCGCGGCCCAGGTGGTCGGTGCCCAGCAGGAATTCGGAGCTTCCGCCCGCTTCCCACGCCGGGGGCAGGTTGCGGTCGCGGAGGCCGCCGCGCTCGGGATCGTGCGGCGCGATCAACGGGGCGAAAATCCCGGTGAACACGAACAGCACAAGGAAGAACATGGGAATCAGCGGCCATCGCCGGAATTGCCAGAGTTTCCTGGCAATTCGGGCCGGCGCCGCCGGCTGTTGTACGACCAGAGTTGCGTCTGCTGCCACGGTAATCTCCTCCCCTTAGGAGTAACGGCCCTTAGGAGTACCGAATCCTGGGATCGATGTAGGCGTACATGATGTCGACCGACAGCGCCGCTGCCACGTACATCAGCGTGAACACAATGACCACGGCTTGTAGGAGTGGGTAATCGTTGCCGGCCAGGGCCTGGATCGCTAGCTGACCCAATCCGGGCCACGCGAACACGGTTTCCACAACCAGGGAACCCGTCACCAGGCTTCCCAGAGTGATGCCCGCGAAGGTCAACACCGGAATGAGCGCGTTGCGCAACGAGTGCTTCCAGATGACGATGTTGTTGGACACGCCCTTGGCCCGTGCAAGTTTGACGTACTCGGAGTCCATAACGTTCAGCATGGCGGAGCGTAGCAGCCGGAGGTTGGCCGCGGCGTAGAACCAACCCAGTGTCACTGCCGGCAAGATAATGCTGGAGATCTCCTGGCGTCCGTAGGGCGGCACCAGACTATTCCCAAACCAATCATTCCAGCGCACCGAAAACAGGAACACCAGCATCAGTCCTAACCAGAACACCGGGGCAGATTGTCCCACCAGGGCGACCACCTTCCCGGCCATGTCAAGGAAACTCCCTCGTTTCACCGCCGACAGGATACCCAGTGGCACGCCGACGATCACCGAGAACGCAAAGGCGGCCAAGCCCAGCTGCAACGTTGCCGGTATCCGCTCAATGATGACTTCCATCGACGGGCGGCCTTCCTTGATCGATTCGCCGAAATCACCTTTCAGCGCGCTGCCCAGGAAGATTCCGTACTGCTGGTAGTAGGGCTTGTCGAGCCCGAGGCTCGCGGTCAGCCGGTCCCAGTCTTCCTGGGTGGAATAGTCGTCCAGGTAGACGTGCCGGGGATCGCCGGCCGCCCGGCTCATTACGAAAATGATCAGCGAGACAGCCAGCAGGGTTACCACAGCCAGCAGGATGCGTCGCAACAGGTATCGCTGCATGATGTTTCACTACCTCAAAAACTGTTTCCCTGAGCGTTACGGGTGATCGGTGATTGTTGACGAACTTTCGTCGAGACTCGCCGGGTGCAGATCGGGCCGAGTCACTACGACTTGCCCGCGGCCCGGGCTCCGTCATTGCCGGAGCCGTTCCCGTTGGAAGGTCCCAGCGTCCCGTCGCCTCGCGGCTGACGCGCGGCGCGAGCGAACCTTCCGAACATGCCTTCGTAACCGATGTTGAAGAGCAGCGCCATGATGTTCGGCACCAGCGCCGCTCCCAAGGCAATATAGGTTCGCGGCTTGAACAGGTAGGGGCAAACCCCCACGCATCTGGCGTCCTCGATGGCGGAAATGTAGCCGCCGATTTGGAAACCGACCCAGGCTCCGCCAAAACTTGCTGCGGACAGAACAAGGCCCGCGCCCAGCAGGATAGGCCAGGCCGGGATGGAGTCCACCCTCAGGAGGACTATTCCCGCCCCGATGCCAGCGCCGACGCCGGCGCCCACCATGAGCATTGTAAGAATGTTGGGCAGGGCCGCCACCCCGAAGAACACCGCCAACGCGGACGCTAGCGCCATCCCGAGGGCCGCCAGAACCGCTGCCAGGGGGAATCCCAGGAGAGTTCTGGCGACGACTGATATCCAAGGCTTCTGTGGCCCCATACTGGCGTTACCTGCCCATTGCTAACCTTTCGGACTACCCGCGGGGTTGGATGTATTCGTAACCGTTGATGTTGCGCAGGTCACGGTAGCGCACGCCCTCAATCCAGGGCTGGATGTTGGGACCGACGGGCCACAGGCTGTCAAAGTTGTACAGCCCGACGCCGGTGAGGGCATTGTCAAACATGAAGGTGGCGATCTCAATGGCCAGTTCCCGGCGCTTCACCGAGTCGATCTCGGCCATGTGCTCGGCGACCTTCTCGTCCATCCACGGATGTTCGACGCCACGGTTCCAGACGGCCTGGTGGTGCAGCTGGGACAGCATGCCGGAGAAACCCTGGCCGGGCTCCAGCCGGATGCCGCCGGCGTGACAGGTTGAACCCTGGTAGTTGCGAGCAATCAGGCTGGGTCGCAGCGTGGTGTAGGGCAGGTTCTGGAACTTGACGTCCAGGCCGATGTCGCCCCACATGGTGGCGATGGCCTCGCAGGCTTCGACTTCCACCGGCGCTCCCCGCAGCGACGGCGTCAGCGTGATGCTAAACCCGTCGGGGTAGCCGGCCTCGGCTATCAACTGCATAGCCCGTTCCGGGTTGTACTCCCAGCGTAGTTCCGGGGGCAGCCAGCTTTCTTCGTACTGACCGAAGTCCCAGAGGACGGCGGGAGATCCGTACCCGTGCAGCAGGGTATCGACGATGCCCTGCCGGTCAATGGCGATGGACAGCGCGGTGCGCACCTTAGCCGCATTTTTCCACGCTTCGGAATTGATGTCAGGGTCGGCGGACACCCACGGCAGTTCCGGATCATAGCCGGGCTGCTGGTCTTCGGTGCCGATGCCGACGTAATACTGACCGTAGAAGGTCAGGGCCGATTCGCCGCCGCCGGGGACCCGCATGATTTCTGCGCCATCCACCGCCTCGACCAGAGCCAACGAGTCGAAGGCCAGAAGCGTGGTGTCCAGGTTGCCGGTCTGGAACCCAGCAACGCGAGATGATTCTTCAGGAATTTCCCGGAATTGCAATTCTGCGAAGTGAGGAGTCTTCCGCCAGTGGTCGGTTACGGCTTCCATCCGCCAGAACTCGCCGGTGCGGTATTCCACCAGGTCCCAGGGTCCGGTGCCGGCGATCTGGTCGTTGGCTTCTTCCACTCCGAGTTCTTCGGACTGTTTCTTGCTGACTATCCAGGTTCCGCCGCCGCCGGCGCTGGTCAGGATTTCGTTGACGGGTACCTCAGACCACGGCGCGCCGGTATTAACCTCGACGGTGTAGTCATCGACGGCGATGGCGTGCCCCTCCGGGTTCTCCCAGATTCCGCGGATGTTGGACGCCCTGGGGTGTTTCGACCCTTCGGCTCCGAATTGCCGCATGCCCCAAATGACGTCCTCGGCGGTCATTTCGCCGTAGCCCTTGTGGAACTGGACGCCCTCATTGAGATTGAAAGTCCAGGTCGATCCGTCCGGGGACACCGACCATTCCCTGGCCAGCATCCCGACCGGCTTGAGCTCGCTGGACACGGTCAGCAGCGACTCTCCGATGGGGGCGGTTTGCAGGACGAAAATCTGGGGGTTTCCGGTCAGGGCGGGATGGCCCATGAAGGGGCCGAGTTCTTTCTGACCGACCGTCAACGTGCCCACGGGCGTATTGTCGATCGTTACCTCAGCGGTTTCGGGTGTGGCCGTGGGCGCCGTGACGGCGGCCGCGACCGGCACCTCGGTGGCTGCCGGGGCCGATGAACGGGATTCGGCGGCCGGCGCTTCCGTAGCCGCCGGTGCGGCCGGGGCCGCACTCTGGCTGGTGGTGGTTTGGCTGGCGGAGGTCTGGCCAGTGGCCGGAGCGGGGCTCTCCGCCGCTCCGCCGCAGGCGGCCACCAGGGCCAGCATCAGGGTTAACGCGCCAAGACCGACAACGGCGGTCAGGGGCTTTCCTGGAAATCGCAGCATATTTACCTCAACGTCGTGTGATCGGGTGTCGATTTTTGGGTAGGTTTACTACCGGTGCTTGATGTACTCGTAGCCGTTGATGTTGCGGAGGTCTCGATAGCGCACGCCCTCGGACCAGGGTTGGATCCTGGGACCAACGGGCCAGATCACGTCGAAATTGTACAGCCCAATATTGGTGATGGCGTTTTCGAACATGAAGGTGGTGATCTCGATGGCCAGCGCGCGGCGCGCAGCCGCGTTGATCTCACCCTTGTGCTGAGCGATCTTTTCGTCCAGCCAGGGGTGGTCTGCGCCGCTGCTCCAGACCGCCTGGTGGCCCAGCTTCGAGCCTTTATCAGTAAATCCCTGGCCGGGTTCCAGGCGTATACCGGCGGCGTGGCAGGTGGCGCCCTGGTACGTTCGTCCCACTATCGTAGGTCGAAGAGTGCTATAGGGTACCTTCTGGAAGTTCACGTCTACACCGATGTCGGCCCACATCGCAGCGATGGCTTCACAAGCTTCGACTTCAACCGGCGCGCCCCGTAGGGAAGGCGTCAGCGTAATGCTGAATCCGTCTGGGTAGCCGGCTTCTGCCAGAAGTTCCAGCGCCCGGTCCGGGTTGTATTCCCAGCGCATTTCCGGGGGCAGCCAGGTTTCTTCGTACTGACCGTACTCCCACATCACCGCCGGGCTGCCGTATCCCCGCAGCAAGGTGTCGACGATGCTTTGCCGGTCGATGGCGATAGACAGGGCGTTGCGAACCTTGGCCGCGTTGGCCCATTCCGCGGAGTTGACGTCCGCGCTTGCGGAGATCCAGGGCAGTTCTGGATCGAATCCGGGCAACTGGTCTTCAGTCCCGGCGCCCACGTGATATTGCCCACAGATGTTGAGCGCGGATTCTCCCCCACCAGGCAGGCGCATCAATTCCGCACCTTCCACGCCGAGCAAAGCATCCAACGAATCGAAAGCGCTTACGGTGGTGTCCAGGTTTCCGGTCTGGAATCCGGCGATCCGGGAGGATTCTTCGGGAATTTCCCGGAAGTACATCTCGGCGAAATGCGGAGTTTTCCGCCAGTGGTTTTCCACGGCTTCCATGCGCCAGAACGAGCCGGTGCTGAAGTCCACCAAGTCCCAGGAGCCGGTTGCGGCAATTTGGCTGTTCGCTACTTCGGCCCCCAGCTCCTCGGTCTGCTTTTTGCTGATGATCCAGGATCCGGCGCCGCCCGGGCTGGTGACAATTTCGTTTACGGGAACCTGCGACCAGGGCGCTCCGGTGTTGACTTCGACCGTGTAGTCGTCAATGGCCTTGGCATGCCCGTCTTCGTTTTCCCAAATCCCGCGGACGTTGGATGCCCGAGCGTGCTTGGAACCCTCGGCTCCGAATTGGCGCATGCCCCAGATGATATCCTCGGCGGTCATCTCGCCGTAACCCTTATGGAATTGGACGCCTTCGTTCAAATGGAAAGTCCAGGTCGAACCGTCTTCGGAAACTTCCCAACTGTGGGCCAACATCGGCACGGCCACCAAGTCGCTACTAACCGTCAAGAGCGATTCGCCGATTGGAGCGGTTTGCAGGACAAAAATCTGCGGGTTGCCCGTGAGGGCGGGATGGCCCATGAAGGGACCAAGTTCCTTCTGACCAACATTGAGAGTTCCCACGGGTTGCTCCGATGAGCCCACAGCAGAACTCTCGGGAGTGGGGATTGGGGTGGAGATAGGAACCGGCGTGGAGGCCTGTTGCTGGGGAGCAGGCTGGGCCGCGGTAGGTTCCGGGGCCTGCTGTCCAGCCTGCTGCTCCGATGGCGCCGGTTGGGCTGCTGACCCTTCCTCCTGTGAAGCGCCACCGCATGCGATCACCGTAGCCAAAGATAGGGACAGGGCCGCCAGGATGACGGTGATGGTGGATAGCTTTCTGGGGAGGGTCAGCATATGTACCTCGAGATCAAGTGGTGAGACTTGACCCCGCCAGTGTACTACTTCCGGTGCTTGATGTACTCGTAGCCGTTGATCTGGCGAACGTCGCTGCGCCGGACGTACTCGCCCCACGGCTGGATGCGCGGGCCCACCGGCCAGATGGCGTCGATGTTGTAGTAAGTCAGGTCGGTGAGGGCGTGGTCGAACAGGAACTGCCCGAGTTCACGCTCCATCTGCTCGCGCGCGGCGGGATCCACTTCACCCATGGCGCGGCGCATCAGGTCATCAGACCACTGGTGCTCCAAGCCGCGGTTGAACGGGTTTTCGGTCAGGTAGCTGCCGAACCCGTTGGCCGGTGTGGGCAGCGGACCACCAGCGTGGCACGTCGCGCCCTGGTAGGTGCGTCCGACCAGCGTGGGGCGAAGCGTTCCGTAGGGTACCTTCTGGAAATCGACGTCGAGACCGATGTCATTCCACATCTGAGCGATGGCTTCGCAGCTTTCCACTTCCTGTGGCGCGCCGCGCAGGGCCGGGGTCAGGGTGATGTTGAACCCATCCGGGTATCCGGCCTCTTCCAGCAACTGCATCGCGCGTTCGGGGCTGTACTCCCAGTCCCGGCCGTCCAGGTAGTGCTCGAAGCCGCTGTACGAGTGGATGGGCGTGGCGGTGCTGCCGTGGCCGGACAGGATCTCGTCAACCAGGGCCTGGCGGTCAATTGCGGTCATCAGAGCCAGGCGCACCTTACGGGCACGGTCCCACTCCGGCGACGTTATATCGTCGGTGGGAGACACCCAGGGGTTTTCAGGGTCGTAGCCGGGCCGGGTTTCGATGCCCTCAACGGGGTACCAGTTGCCGTAAATGCGGAGGCTCTGAACGATGGCGTTGGGCACTTTCATCAGTTCGGCGCCTTCTACTTCCAGCACGCTGGGTATGGAGTCGTATCCCATGAGGAAGGTATCCAGGGCGCCAGTCTTGAAACCGGCGACGCGGGAGGACTCTTCGGGGATTTCCCACATGACGAACTCATCGAACTCGGGGGTATGGCGCCAGTGATCGCGTACCGCCTTCATCTTCCAGAACTCGCCGGTGCGGTGGTCCACGATTTCCCAGGGGCCGGTGGCGGCCATCTGCGAGCTGGCCTCGTCCACGCCCAGCTCTTCGGTCTGCTTCTTGCTGGCGATGAAGGTGGATGCGCCGCCGGGGGTCATGTGCCATCGCTGGGCGATAACGTGAACCAACGGTTCGCCGGTATGCACCTGCAGGGTGTGGCTATCGATGACCATGGAGCCGTCCCGGTCCGCCCAGAACTTCTCCAACTGGCCGGCGCGCGGGTGCTTGCTAAGACCCCATTGCTGCATCGACCAGACGACGTCTTCTGCTGTCATCTCGCCGTAGCCCTTGTGGAACTGCACTCCCTTGTTCAGATGGAAGGTCCAGACGAGGAAGTCGTCGGAGATCTCCCAGGATTCGGCGAGCAGGCCAAGCACCTCTCGGTTCGCGTCTTCCTGCAGCAGGCCTTCGCCGATTGGCGCCGTGCCGTGCACAAAGATCTGGGGATTGCCCAGGCTGCTGGGGTGCAGGAAGAAGGGACCCATTTCCTTCAGACCGGTGCTGAGGATGCCCGTGGGCTCGGCCATCATCATGGAGTCACCCGAACCGGAGGCTTGCGGCACGGCGGTCGGCGCCGCCTGGCCCTGGGCGGGCGCAGCCTGTGTCGCGGCCGGAGCGCTCGACTGCTGGCTGCCTGAGGCGGGTTGCTGGGGCGCCGCTTGCGGCGCGGCAGCAGCGGTTGGCGCGGCAGCAGGAGCTTCAGACTCCCCCGCGCTGCCACACGCGACAATGGGGGTCAGAAACAACCCTCCGATAACAAGGACAAGAAAACTCTTTCGGCTGATTCCGAACCAATTCATCAAGCGACCTCCTGGCGGCATTTACCGTTGCGAAGTAGAAGTAACGGGAAGAAACGGGCTCCAAGAGCCCGCCGATTTTTGGCTGGGATGCGGTGAATTTCGCTGGTTTTGGCTCTGGAAATTCGGGGATATCAGTGCCGGCGCAGTCTATCGGACGGATTTTGCAATGTCAATATGTCATATACTAATTATTATCGTATGACATTATTCTGAACCGTGATGCCTCAAGCAAATCCCATCCTTGCCCGGTTGAAGGTTTCACTCCCCGTTCAGGGGATGATCATGCACTGAACGAGCAATTTCCCAAGCGGTTAAACGGCATTAACCGTCCGATTTTCGCCGGTTCGCGACATAGCCACCGGCATGTAAACATCTGGCAATGGACGAGCAAAATATACCGACGATCCTGAATCGTGCATACCGGTCGGAAGGCGCGGTTCAGATCGGAAGGCGCGGTTCAGACAATGCCGCATGCCATTACCAATACGGAACCACAAAAGGGCGCCACAGCGACGCATTGCCCATATCGCGCGTTCCAGTGCGGCATGCGGAAATCCGCTGCCGGCGGCGCGATGGTGGTTGGGGTGGGGGTATTGGCAGCGTCCTCGCGGGTGTTCCGGGTGCGGTTGCCCCGCGATACCGAGCGGGCGGAGCGCAGGATGCTGAAGAATGCGCCGACCGCCAGATCTGCGCCGGCGACGGTTCCCGACGCGGTGGACCAGAACCAATACGGTCCGGTTCCGGGAACTTCGCCGGCATCCGGGCGGTCACCACTCATCGGCTGCGACCGCCGATCTCCGGTTGTCCGACCGAATCGTGGCTATCGACCCACGCCTGACTATCGAGCTACAAAGGTGACGGTCGTATCGTCGTTGACGTTGACGGAATATTCCGCCCCGGATTCGAAATCAGAACCCAGCGGCACCGCGGTTTCCAGGATAGGGAAATCCGCAGTGCAAACTACGAGTGGATCGGAGACCTCGTGGTGGGTGATGACCACGTCCAACTGATCAGGAGAGGCGCGTTGTATTTCGTAGCCGTTGAATTGGGAACAGCCGCTTCCTCGAGGCAGTCCCGACACCACGCGCAGGGTGTGCTGATGTGGGGCGGATTCGGATATCGCCACTTCCGCGGATTGGACTGGCGACTGAGCGATTGCGGTATGACCCAGGCGGGCCTCGGGAACGGTGAATGTGGTGGTCTCCACGCCGTTCACGATGACACGGTACGGCCGGCCTGGGGTGAGCGGGGCGCCGACGTGGAGCACGGTGTCCAGTTCCACGACCTCCTCGTGACACGGAGCAGCCCAGGGCGTTTCCGGCGGCTGCATCAGCGTAAGACGCACGATGATTTTTCGGCCGTCGACGGTGAGTTTCTGGTAGCCGGGGCGGGCGCAGTTTTCCAGGGCTGATTGGTAGTATGCGACGCGCAGCAGGGGTACCGGCTCGTTGGGAATTAGGTTGGCCCATATCACCGGTGCGGGGGCTTCCTGCCATGCGCGCCAGTCTTCCCCGGACTCCAGGTTGGCCACCAGATCCGGTGGGGGTTCCACCAGGACCAGGAGCATTTCGACGCGGTTGGGATTGCCCCGGGTCAGCACCTCGTACGCGGTATCGTTGGTAAAGGCCAGGCGGCCGTCCGACTCCACGATTCGCGCGGACAGGGAGTAGCGGTTCCTCCCGTCAACGAGGCCGGGGTCGTACGGAAGGCTAAACTTGATCGGGACCTGCCCTGGATTCGTGGTGGTCTGGCTGGCTATCACCTGCGACGGGGCGTCGGCGTGGCTAGTGTCCCGTAGCTCAACGATCAAGGAGGCTCCGGGGGTCAGCGCTAATTTCTCGTTGTAAGACACGGTTCCGCTCACCGTCGTTGTCCGCTGACCGCCGGTAGCCGGGCTACCGGCGTCTCCGCCGGACCCCGGATCGCTGGCGCACGCCACGCCCAGAGCGGCCACACAGGCAACAAGTGCCAATGGAACGGCCGAGTGAATATTGGTCTTCATCAATGTTTCCTCGCGGCGCCGATCGGCGCCGTATAGCTATTTGCGAGAACGATCGGGAACTATCACTCTCGCGGCGGCTGAAATCGTCAAGCGACCCTGGGCTCAAGCCCGTGGATATGACGTAGATAGACTGTAGGTCTGCAAATATACGAATTCATATAAGAAACGGTTTCAAATTGCCGTGCGACCGTGTCCACGTTGCAATTGTCGATTGCAGGCATCGCTTTATCTAGCGATTACTTGCAACAATGTTTCCAAGCCATGATAATGCTATGGCCTGGATATACTCAGGCTAGACCCTGATACAGGAAGCATTATGATAGCAGAGCGTGACGCCAGATGGTCCAGAGCCGCACAGGTGGGCATGCTGATGCGAGCCTACCGGGAAACGTTTCCGCTGGAGGGCGGGAAGCGCGGACTGACGCAGGCCAGCCTCCTGCGGCGTATGTCGGCGGTAAACGCCCAGTACGCCGAAAGGTACAGCCACGTGACCGTGTCCCGTTGGGAAACCGGCGCGACGTTGCCTACCGAGGAGCGGCTGCGGGACTTCGGCACGGCCCTCGATCTGGCGCCCACCGAGGTGGAGGGACTGATTGGACTGGCTGGGCTCAGGCACGAAGCGGGGTCTGATCGGGTGGAGACATTTGACGGTCACGCAGATAGCGAGGCTGGCGTGAGTGTTGACTGGAAACGGCCGGCTCGGGAGGTGTCGGTTCGTGAACCGGACACGTCCTCCCGCGGTGAGTCTCGCTCCGGGGATGCTGACCCGGGCTCCGTCATCCCCGAACCGGCGAGCATAGTCCGGTACCTGTCCTACAAGTGCGTTTTGACCGGCGTTGCCATCGCGGCGATGGGGTACGCACTGGCGGCGTTTGGCTGGGACAACTCCTGGATGCCCTTGGTTTACGTTGCAGCGATCATGTGCCTGGTGACGGCGCAGGGGCTGCTGTATCGGCGTCGCCCACACGACCTGGGTGAGTTCTACAGCACAACCGTGTTCTTCTTGCTGAGCACGTTCCTCCTGCAATCCGCGTTTATCCGTATGGACCCCTACGGTTTCTTTACGATGGGCGATTACGCAGGAACCCACATCCCGTACCTGCTGGCGCTGGAGGCCAACCTGGCTCTGGCTTCGATCTCCGGGCTCGCGTTTCACCTGCTCCGCCAATGGCAGTACTCCGGTGATCAATGGCGGAGCAACGCTCTGAGGCGCGCGGTGGCAGTCGCCTTGCCACCTACGCTGTTCGCGTACGCCGCCGTAGTGGTGTTCTCCAATATCTCACTGTGGATCCAGTTGGTCTTGGTGCTGCCGCCGATGGCCGGAGTGTTCATGGTCCTGTTGGTACTGCGCGACCCCGAGGTGCGGCCCGACGCCGGCGACCGCCGTTTCACGTTGGCAACCACCATTGCGCTGATGGCCGTAATGGGTTCACTGGGAGCGGGCGTGGTCGTGACGACGTACCTGGCGCCAAGCATCCCGGCGGTCTTCCCTGATCACAATTGGTGGACTTCGTGGGAGATCGACTACAGCCGGTTGGGTTATCCGCAAGAGGAGGCTTTGGAGCGGCTCAACTTTGGCTACCTCTGGCACGGGTTGGCCACATTCCTCTACATAGTGCTGGTGGTAGCGGGGGTTCTCATTTCCGCGATCTATCGAATCGGCCGAAACGACGGCACAATGGTCGCCGCACCGGGGTCCTGGTCAACAAATCCGGTATACCAGGCGGTTACGGCCCGGACTCGCCGGGTTGGATCGATGATCGCTCGGGGGCGGCAATTGCCTCACGTCGGGCGCGGCGAGTGGTCGTGGCAACCGTCGGAACCGGGCGAAATCCCCGCGACAGGCTAACCGCCGGCGGCAGGGGTCACCGAGATGGCCGGCTCACCGCCGGCCTAACGCGTCGTCCGCGTCGGGATGCGCTGTGAACGAACTCCGGTGTGTTGGATCTGCAGCGTCCGCCGCTGGGGAAACGGAACAGGTCAGGCGCGGCGCAACTTCGGAGCGGCCAGGGCCAGCAGCGCGACCAGGACGATGCCGGTGAACCCCACCACCTGGGCTGCGCCGGGAGCACCCCATGCTCCGGCGATTCCACCGGCGGCCACGCTGCCAAAGCTGTAGGCCAGGATCGCGAAGGACCGCAGGCTCATCACGCGGCCCCGGAATTGCGGCTCGGTAGTACGGAGCAACAGGGTCAAAATCAGGACCTGGGTGGAGGCAAAAGACATTCCCACCACCACGAAAAGCGCCATCGACAGGTAGAAGGACGTTGAGAGCGAAAACAGTAGAATGGAACCGTGCCAGCACAACACCGCGATGATGAGCAACAATCCGGGTCGGCGCAGGTTCGGCACCATGGTGAAGCCCAGTGATCCGGTGAGAGCTCCGCTGCCGAAGGCAAACAACAGCAGTCCCAGTCCGGCAGAGTCGCTGCCCAGCACGTCCCGGGCGAAAATGGGCGCCAGGCCGGTGTGCACGGTCCAGCCGGCCAGATTGATGATGACGGCAACCGCAAGGACCGCCCAGAGAATCTGGTTGCCGGCGGCGTACCGCAAGCCCCCGATCACCGTGCTCATGACCCGCTCGGGTCCTCGTACCACGGTTGTGGGCGGAGTACGGACGTTCAGTGCGACGAGCCCGCTGGCCATATAGAGGCACGCGATAGCAGTGTAAGCGCCCTGTGGGCCCAGGCCCTTAAAGAGATATCCCCCAATCACGGGGCCGCAGAGCATCGCGATGTTCATGGCCACCGTGTTGAACGCGGCGCCGTGTCCCAGTTGATCGGTGCGCAACGTGTCCGCCACCAGGGACTGCGCCACCGGCATCTGGCAGAGGCGGACGACCCCCATGACCAGCGTGATGGCAAAGATGTGCCACACCTCCAGCCTGCCCGTGAGGATCAGGCCCAACATCAGCGCGCCCATCGAGCCCATGATGAACTCGACCGACGCCAGCAGACGGTTGCGCGGCAAGCGGTCGGCCAGAGCACCGGTGAACAGGGCCAGGAAGTTCAGCGCCATCCGCGCGGCGGCAATGGCTCCGACCAGGAACGGCGAATCGGTCAGGGTGAGGACGAACCAGCCCAGCACCGCAGACTCCATCTGCGTCCCCACGCCGACGAGGGCGGTGGAGCCCCAGACGAAGGCGAAGTCGCGGTTCCGGAATACGCCCAGCGGGGAGGAAGCGCGATGCAGGGTCGCGGCGACCCTCATGCCGGATCTGAGCCGTGAGAACGCGCCGAAACTGGGCTGCGGGCGGTGGCCCTGAGAAATGCGGTCACCCGCGATAAATCACCTGGACTGGTTGTCACCCGACTTTCCCCCTGGCTTCCGACGCTTTGAGTGCCGGATGATAACATGCGGCGTGATGGGCGTTGGGCAGGCTCAGGTTGGCGGCCCGGCCTGTGCAACGTGATGGGCTTCTTTGGTTTCCGCTCATCCTGAGCCCGTAGTTGGGTTTCCGCTCATCCTGAGCCTGTCGAAGGATGCCGGAGTCGTGGTTCGACAAGATCACCATGCGCGGGAGGAGGGACTTTGCACAAGCCCTCGGGTTGGCGGTACTTGTTCAGAGTTGCCGGGGAAAGTGTCATTGCGAGCGCAGCGCGGCAATCTCGTTGGAGCCTGGGAGACCTTCAGGGCAGACGTAGCTGCTACAGCGTCGAGATTGCCACGGCGCAAGCGCCTCGCAATGACAACCTCCTGAATTCTGAACAGTTACGGTTGGCGGTGTACCGCAGGTACGTGATAGTCTGCTGACCGCAGCGCACTCGATGCCATCTGCAACCAGATCAGTGACTACGAAGCAACTCAACGCCCGCGAAACCCCGACCGCCGCCGATCTGCTGCTGCGGACGTCGGAAATGTTGCCAGCGCTGAAGGAACGCGCGGCCCACACCGAGGAGTTGCGGCGACTGCCCGAAGAAACCGTGGCCGACCTACTGGCGTCGGGCCTGCATCGCATCGGAGTGCCGATACGCTACGGCGGCCTGGATATTGACTACGCGCTGGCGCTGGATGTGGCCGCTGAGCTGGCAAGGGCGTGTCCCGCCACAGCGTGGTGCTATGGATTGTGGGCGGCGCACGCGTGGCTGGTGGGATATTGGCCGGAGCCGGCGCAGGAGGAGGTGTTCGGGTCGGACCCGGACGCGCTGTGCTCCAGCTCCCTGAACGTGGGCCGGTCGACCTGCACCCCCGTGGATGGTGGGTACCGGCTGAGCGGAAGGTGGGAATTCTCCAGCGGGTGTGACGCGGCAACCTGGCTGATGCTGGGTGTGCCCGGAATAGGGGAGCGGAACTGGGCGCTGGTGCCACGCGGCGATTACGAGATCGTGGACACTTGGTTTGTGTCCGGACTACGGGGAAGCGGGAGCAAGGATATCGAGGTGAGGGACGCGTTCGTGCCGTTCCACCGCATCCTTGACGTGACCACGGCGGGCGACGGGGACTGGACCGGCTGGGAACTGCACGGCCAGAGCCGGTACCGTCTCCCGATCCCGGTGCTGTTGGGGTGGGACCTGGTGGCCCCGATGCTGGGCATCGCCCAGGGCATGCTGGACGAGTTCATCGCCAAGACGGCCGGGAGCGCGGGAGCGGCCAAATCGGCGGACGCTCCGGCGGTGCACATTCGGGTGTCCCAGGCCGCCGCGGAGATTGATGCCGGCAGAGCCCTGATGGATCGGGACGTGCGCGAGGCGCTGGACCGAGCGGAAGCGGGCGAAGGCTTCACGACCCTGCACCGGGCTCGGTACCGGCGGGACAAGGCGTACGTCACCCAAGTGTGCCTCCAGGCGGTGAACCGGATTTTTGACATCAGCGGCGGACACGGGCTTTTCGAGTCCGACCCGTTGCAACGGTTTCACCGGGATGCCCACGCCGTGGCCCACCGGGACACGCTGATCATGGACCTGGGCGGGCAGGAATACGCGCGCGTTCTCCTGGGGCTGGACGCCACGGGTAGAATTTAGCGTGTGGTGACCAGGGCGTGTTGACATTTTCCGTCATTCCGGCTTTCGCCGGAATCCATTGAGATTGAGCGCAGATACTCTCGTGACGCTGCGTTTGTTTGGAACACTGGATTCCGGCTCAGGGCCGGAATGACGGTATGGGGTTTCAAAACGTCAACGCAGCGGAACCAACCGAACCCAATGGGAGGAATCGACATGGCGATCCAGCAGACGATGCACAATCTGGAACAGGGTGATGTAAACCTGCCCGAATCGGGCCGACCGGTAATCCGCTCCAACGAGGGGGTTATCTCGTCGGGACACTACCTGACCTCGATGGCCGGAATGCGGATACTGCTGGCCGGCGGCAACGCCTTCGACGCCATGGTGGCGTCCAGCCTCGCTGCGGCGGTGGTCGAGCCCATCGCGTCCTACTCGCTGGCGGCCGAGGGTGTCTTCATGCTGTACGACTCGGACAGCGGGGACCTCCTGTCGTTGAGCGGGCAGGGCGGAGCGCCCGGCGCGGCGACGGCGGAGTTCTACCGCTCGCGCGGACACGAACGGATCCCGACGGGCCCCGGAAAGGATGCGCCGCTATCGTTCACCCAGCCCGGCATCGTCGACGCGTTCATCAACATGCTGGAACGGTACGGGACGATGTCCTTCGAGCAGGTGGCAGCGCCCGCCATCAGCTACGCCGAAGATGGAATCCCGCACTACGAGTACATGCTGGAGCGGCTGCGCTCACGGTCGGGACAGGAGCAGTTCGACAACTTCCCGCCAGGCGGCTGGGAGGTGTTTTACGAGGACCGGGAGGTGCCGGCTCCCGGGGCCATGATGCGGCAGCCAGGATTGGCGAACACCTTGAAGGCCATGCGGGATGCGTCACAGGCAGCGTCAGGGTCGAGGTCGGACAGCCTGAAGGCGGCAAGGAACGCCTTTTACGAGGGGCCCATCGCCGAGTTGATCGTCGAGGAGACGCGGAAGGTGGGTGGCATCCTTACCCTGGATGACCTGTCCGGGTACCACGCGCAATTCTGCGATCCGGTGAGCACGACCTTCCACGGCTGCGAGGTCTGGGGGCAGGACTCCTGGACGCAGGGACCGATGCTGATGCAGGCCCTGAACATCCTGGAAAACTTCGACCTCAGGGCGATGGGGCACAACAGCCCGGCCTACATCCACACGGTGGCCGAAGCGCTGAAACTGTGCTTCGGAGATAGAGAGGCCTTCTACGGCGACCCTGATTTCGCCACGGTGCCCATCGACGGTCTGTTGTCCAAGGAGTACGCCGCCGTCCGCGCCGAAGAAATCGACCCCGAAGGCGCGTATCCGGAGCAGCGGCCGGCCGGCGATCCCTGGCGCTTCTCCAAGAAGACCGGACGCACCGCTCCGCAGGTCATGGCCGCGGCCATCGGACCCGACACTTCGGCGGACGATGGGACGACGCACGTGTCGGTGCTGGACAAGCGGGGCAACCTGGTATGCGGCACCATCAGCGGCGGGTCGTTCTCCAAGTCGGTGTTCTTCCCCGAGCTGGGCGCCTGCCTGAGCACTCGCATCGAGATGTTCAACTGCGAACCGGGTCACCCCAACGTGGTGGAACCCGGCAAGCGTCCGCGCACCACGCTCGTGAACTACATCGTGGCGAAGGACGGCAAGCCGGTGATGACCGTGGGCTGCCCCGGCGGCGACAACCAGGTGCAGGGCAACCTGCAGCTGATCCTGAACTCGCTGGTGTTCGGCATGGACCCGCAACAGGCGGTGGAAGCGCCCCGGTTCGCCACCTCCAGCAACGTGAACTCCTTCTATCCGCACGTCTACTACCCCGGCCAGTTGGACTTGGAAGACGGGTTCCCCGAATCCACGGAAGGCGCGCTGAAAGCGCTGGGTCACCAGATCCACCACACCGCTAACTGCGGGCTGGGCGCGACGGTGTCGGTGCGTGATCCGGAGACGGGATCGCTGAGTACCGGGGCCGACCCGCGGCGGGCCTGCTACGCCCTGGCGCTGTAGGAGTTCCAAGCGGTCGGTCTATCGGCTTACCGACTTTCGTGTGCAGACACAGCTCGGGTAGAAGGTCATTGCGAGAGCAGCGTGGCAATCTCGTCGAGACACCGGCGGTTCCGTTGGTAACGAGATCGCCACGTGGTTCGACAAGTTCGCCATGAGCGGTGGCCCCCGCGATGACAAATGACGGGCGCGTGAGACCAAATGGAGCGGGAGACTTCCGGGACAGGCAATCAGTCCCGGAAGTCGTTGTCGTAGAGTGCCCGCAACCGCTCCAGGTGTTCCGGCGGGATTGGCGGCAGGTCGACGCAGGCGGCGGTTTCCTCCGCCTCGGCTTGGTTTTTGACGCCGGGAACTGTCGTGTGAATGTCCGCGTTCATCAGGCAGTAGACCATTGCCGCCTGGGACATGGTCCGTATGGGGCCGTCCAGCAGGAAGCCGAGTTTCTGGACGCTGTCCAGGTCCTTCTGCATCAGCCGCGTCGCCGGGCCGTGGTGGCCGGTCGAGGGCTTCGGTCAGCGCGCCGGCGGCGTGGGAACGGATGCCGATGACACCCATGTCGAGGCTGCGCGCCAGCGGGATGATCTGTCCGTTGTCGTGCTGGCTGAAGCCCGGGGGCGGCGGTTCCATGGCCGTCCGGTTCAGCAGGTTGTAGTAGGCCAGCACCGTGTCGTACTCGTTGGCTTCGAGGATCCGGTGCATGGTGGGCACGTGGTGGTCCATGGCAGACAGGCCGATGTACCGGGTCTTGCCCGCCCGCTGAACGGCCCGGTAGGCGTCCAGCACCGGGCCGAGGACGTCGTCGGCCGACAGCGAGACTGACACCTCGCCTCGATGCTCGGTGAAGCGGTTGTGGACGTGGAGCACGTCCACCGAGTCGCGGCGCAGTCGCCTCAGGCTGATGTCCACGGAGCGCTGCACTGCGCCGGCGACGTCGTCCATGTCGTCGGCGCGGAGCCGCACCTTGGTGGCGACCACCACCGGTTCGCTGCGACCTTCCAGCGCCTTGCCCAAGGCTTCCTCGGCCTTGCCGTCGCCGTAGGACGGGGCGACATCGAAGAAAGTGATCCCCAAGTCCAGCGCCCGGTGGACGGAGGCGATGGCCTCCTGCTCGTCGGTGGCTCCCCAGACCTGTCCGATGCCGCCGCCGCCGAAGCCGGCCCGGGACACGGTGAGGCCGGTGCGGCCAAGTTGCGCGTATTGCATGGCTAATCCTTGTCGGAAATTTACGACTTCGTATCGTCATTCCGGCCTTGAGCCGGAATCCAGAAAGTCCGAGCGCGGTTAATTCGAGTGGGTTGCACTTGCCTGGGACAGTGGATTCCGGCGAAAGCCGGAATGACGGATAAACGCCAACATGCTTAGCTGTGCTCACCCTCGGCCAACTGGAAGTAGATGCCGTGGGAGCTGGCGGGCTCGATGCTGGCGGTCAGGTAGCCGAAGGGGCTGGCGGACGGGCCGTCGCCGCGCATGTCGTTGCCGTTGGCCTGCAGGTCGTTGAACAGTTGTCCGATGCCATCCACTCCCCAGGCCACATGCATGACGCCGGGGCCGGTGGCCTGGAGTTGGCGGGCCATCGGGGTGTCGTCGCGCAGCGGCTCAAAGAAGTCGACCAGGGTATCGCCGATCTGGTACAGGATGGACTTGAACCCGCGCTCGGTGAACTCGTCGCGGCGAATCGGGGTGAGGGAGAAGTTGCGTTCAATGTAGGCGGCCATGTCGTCCACGTTTTCCACGACATAGGTTACGTGATGCACTTTGTTAAGCATGATCGACCTCCGCGCGTTTGGATTAGAGGGCTGTTAGACTTGGTCGCAGCCTATTGGTTTTCTGGCCGGTATTCAACCCTGACGAGGAATGACGCGTACTCATTTTGCTTTTTGCATGGATGGACAGGATCAACGGGATTGGAATGATTGCGGTGAGCGCTACCGCGATGCCGACGATGGCCTGACATCAACATACTGTCAACGTTTTCAGCATCCTGTCTATCCATGCAAAAACCTTCGTGGGTACGGATGTGTGACAAGGTGATCTAATGAGCGACCACAAGATTTTTGAACTGGGCGACGTCGACCTGCAGTGTGGCCTGCGGCTGCGGGGAGCGCAACTGGCGTACCAGACCTACGGCGAGCTGAACGCGCGCAAGGACAACGTCATCGTGTTTCCGACCTTCTTCGGGTCGCAGCACCCGTCCAACGAGCCGATGATCGGCCCGGGCATGGCGTTGGACCCGTCGCGGTACTTCATCATCATCCCGAATCTGTTCGGCAACGGGCTCTCGTCGTCTCCGAGCAACACGCCGGCCCCATACGGCAAGGCCAGGTTTCCCCGGGTCACCTATTACGACAACATCGGGTTCCAGCGCCGGTTGGTCACCGAGCAGTTCGGCATCGAGCGAATCGCATTGGTGTGCGGGTTCTCCATGGGGGCGCAGCAGACCTTCCACTGGGGCGCGCTGTATCCCGACATGGTGGAGCGGATCGCGCCGTGGTGCGGGTCGGCGAAGACGGCGCGGCACAACTTCGTTTTCCTGGAGGGCGTGAAGGCGGCCCTGTGCGCCGACGAGGCGTGGAACAACGGCTGGTATGACGCTCCGCCGGCCAAGGGCCTGCGCGCGATGGCCAGGGTGTACGCCGGCTGGGCGCCGTCGCAGGCGTTCTACCGGGAGAAGGTGTACCTCGAAATCGGGCACTCCTCCCTGGAGGACTACCTGATCACGTCCTGGGAAGGGCGGTACCTGCAGCAGGACGCCAACAACATCCTGGCCATGGTTGCCACGTGGCAGGCCGGCGACATCAGCGACAACGCGCTTTACGGCGGGGACTTCGCCAAGGCGCTGGGTTCGATCAAGGCCAAGGCGTTCGTGATGCCCTCACGTACCGACCAGTACTTCCCTCCGGAGGACAATGAGATCGAAGTGTCGATGATGCCCAACGCCGAGCTTCGCGTGATCGAGACCATCTGGGGCCATACCGGCGGCGGCCCGGGCCGGAACCCGGCGGACACGGGGTTCATCGACGCCCAGTTGAAGGAACTGCTGGCGAGCTGACGGCGCCCGGATTTGGGTTAAGAAGTAATGGCGGCATCGGACGCGCACGACGCGTGGTGGGCCGATTTCTTTTCCGGCCTGTGCCTGGAATACGTGCGGCACGCCCGTGGCGAGGAGCAGACTCAGGCGGAGTTGGGTTTCATCCACGAGGCGCTGGGTTTGCCGACGCGGTCGCGCGTACTCGACGTTCCCTGCGGCAGCGGCCGCCTCGCGTTGGAATTGGCCGATTGGCATTACCGCGTCACCGCCATCGACCAGAGTGACGAGTTGATCGCGGCGGCGCGGCGCGAGGCGACCGAACGGGGGCTGGAACTGGACTTGCGGCAGGGAGACATGCGGCGCTTGCCCGAGGACGGCAGTTTCGACGCAGCGGTGTGCCTCTGGAACAGCTTCGGTTACTTCGACGACGCGGGCAACCTGGAGTTCCTGCGGGCGGTGTCCCGGAGCCTGAAGCCGGGCGGCCGGCTGGCCCTGGATACCCCGCTGTTGGAGACGCTGCTGCTGGACGCGGTCCAGGAACCCCGGGTGTGGGAAGCCGCGGGCGAACTGCTGGCGCTCGAGGAGCGCGGCTACGACCACGCGAGCGGCCGGCTGGAATCGACCTGGACTTTCATCCGCGGCGAGCAGCGGGAAGTCCGCGAAATGTCGGTACGGCTATACGCCTTTCGCGAGCTGATCGCGATGCTGAAGCAGGCCGGGTTCGGCGAGCACCAGGCGTACGGCGACCTGGAGTTCACGCCCTTCGAATTGGGCGCGCCGTGGCTCTACCTCGTCGCCACCAAAACCGGCGAACTGCAGCCGTGAGCCGCACCGTCGCAGCGCTCCGCATCGGGTTCCCCAGCAGGTTACCGGGAGCGGCAGGACTGCGGTGATGCGCCGAGCAAAAAAGATGGGAGGGCGAGCGATGCTCGCCCTCCCGTAACAACCTGGCCGGATAATGTGCGAAGGTTGGAGGAGGAAACCTACCGGACGCTGGGAACTCCGAAGAACCCGTTCGTCTCTCCGTTCAATTCCGGCGGGCCGTCTCAGCCCCTACCAGCAGGGGATCGCCAGGAAGCAGGTCGCAGGCTGCTCATGGGTGGTGTACTGCTGTTCCACCCCCTTCTGAGTGGACCCCACGTCCACGCCGCCGTCCGCCGACGCAACGCTGGCGCCGCCCATGGCGCTGAACCAGACCACTCCGGCCATTGCGGCGGCCACCGCGAGGGACAGCACGATTCTCCGACGTCCAATCGATCGCTTCATCTGGGTATTCATCACGGACCTCCTATGATTATTGGTTCGTATTGCAAATGCCCTGCATCACTTGTTATGGGTGTGATCCAATAGCCATTTGGTACATATAATAATACCGAGCCTTGTCACTGTTGTGAAGGCATTTATATGTACTTTCTGTGATAGTAGTGTGAAAAATATATGAGCACAAATTCTGCTGCCGCCTTCAGGAACGTCTCCGGACATTTGACATGCCGCCGCAGGGCTGGCAACCTGCCCAAAGCCAAAAACGAACTGGGGCGAACCGCCGTTCGCCCCAGCATCGTGTCCGTCCGGTTCCGAGGTTACTCGGACGCCAGCGAGCCCATCGGGTCCCACGGCGGGAGGATGATGGGTTCGAGGTTGAGGGCGTCCTGCAGTTCCTGGGGCAGGTAGCTCTTCGGCGCGGCGATCTCGAACATGTACTCGGCGAACCAGGAGTCGTTCATCAGGAAGAAGCCCTTTTCGCCTACCTTGTCGTCCCAGCTGTTCTCCACCCGCCAGCGGCGGGGCTTGCCGTCAACCACGTCCACGCCGGTGAAGAGCATGGCGTGGGTCATGGCCGTCTGGTGGTACTCCAGCCGTTCCGCCTTGTCCATCTCGAAGTCGGCGCCGTAGACGCTGGCGTAGTCGAAGAGATCGGCGTCCCACAGGCCCTTGTCGCGGTGCATCTGCTTGCCGGTGTCGCAGCCCATCCAGACGGGGGTGCCGTCCTGGAGCATCCGCATGGCGACGTCCTTCATCACGTCGATGTCGACGTTCAGATAGGTGATGCGGGTCCCGTCGACCACGTTGCCGAGGTATTGCACCGTGTAGGTGCGGCCCGGCGGGCTGGAGCCCCGGGGGTCATTGACGAGGCAGACGAAATCTTCCATCGGGGTGGAGATGTATTTCTCGGCGAACTTGAGGGGCGTCATCTCGCCGTCGCGATGGAACTCGCCGTCCTTGTCCTTCCATTGCCAGTCGAACTGTGCCGGTGGGGTACCGAGGTGGATGCAGAGGATCTGGTAGACGGCGCGGAGGGTTTCCTGCTTGGCGTCGCGCATCTGGTCCAGGCCGGCCTCGTCAGCGTAGAGCCGTCGGATGTTGCGCGCGCCCTGCCGGACCTGGTAGTTCAGGCCGGAGTTCATGCGCATGGAGTTGCCGGAGCTCTCGGTTTCGGGCATCACGGTCTTGGGCACCACGCCGTGCTTGCGAATCAGGCTGACGAACATGTCCCACTGACCGCCGTCGCCCAGGGGCTGCTGCAGTAGCCACGCCACCACGCGATCATCGATGGGCCGGTCGGCGGTCTCGATGACGGCTTCGAGGATGTAGTTGGCGCGCTCCATCTTGTCCCAGAACATGACGTAGGACTGGCTGAACTCGAACTCCTTGACATTGAGGACGTTTCGGGTCTCGGCGCGGAACAGGTTCAGGCCGGCGAACATCCAGCAGCGGCCGGAGCGGGCCTGGTTGGTCACGCCCCAGTCGTCCAGCACCGTCGAGAAACTGTGGGTAGCCTCGGCGACGATGTTGCGGTTCAGGGCGACGTCGTTGACATCGTGCTGGGTGACGACGTTCTGCATCAGTTGGTGGTTGGGCTGTGAGGTGAAGGCCCCCTCGAATTCGGCCATCGTTGCCGCGTCAAGGGCGCCTGGGTTGGTCTGGGTGGTCATTGGCTTTTACTCCGGTTCGGTGCGGGTCAGTTGGCGGCGATATTGACTGGCGACAGACGGGCAACCGTTTCTGTGATTTCGGCGATCGCCCGGTCTATCTCGTCCTCGGTAGTGAAACGGCCCACGGACAGGCGCAGGGTACCCATGGCGTACTCGGTGGGCACGCGCATCGCTTCCAGAACGTGGGACAGCTCCACCTGGTCGCTGTGGCAAGCGGCGCCGGCCGATGCCGCCACCGTGGCCAAGCCGAACAGGATACGGTCTGCCTCCAATTCGCGCAAGCCTACGCTGCTGGTATTGGGTAGTCGCTTCTCAGGATGACCGTTGACGCGGGCGTCGTGGCCCGATGCCAGCAGGCCCTGCTCGAGCCGGTCGCGCATGGCCGCCATGTGCGTCGAGTATTCGTCCAGGTTCCGCTCGATCAGTTCGCACGCCTTGCCCAGACCCGCCATGAGGATGATGTTCTCGGTGCCGGCGCGGCGGTTGCCCTCGTGGTTGGCGCCGTGCATGAACTTTTCCAGCTGGACGCCGGGGCGGATGTAGAGCGCGCCGATGCCCTTGGGAGCGTAGAGCTTGTGGCCGGCCACTGAGAGCAGGTCGACTCCCAGGTCGTCCGCCTTCACCGGGATTTTGCCGACGGATTGGGCGCAGTCGCTGTGCACCAGGACGCCGTGACGGTGGGCAATCTGGGCGATCTCGGCGATGGGCTGGATGGTGCCGACCTCGTTGTTGGCGTGCATGATGGTGACCAGCACCGTCTCAGGGGTGATGGCCTCCTCGACCTGCCGGGGGTCGACCATCCCATATTCGTCCACGGGCAGATAGGTCGTCTTGCACCCCTGCCCTTCCAGGAACCGGAACACCTCGGTCACGGCCGGATGCTCGACGGCCGAGGTGATGATGTGATTGCCGCGGTGGCGGTACGCGCCGGCGACACCCTTGATGGCGTGGTTGTTGGCCTCGGTGCCGCCGCTGGTGAAGATCAGGTCGTCCTCCGAGCAGCCCAGCATCGTCGACACCTGCCGGCGGGCCAGGTCTACACCCTCGCGCGCTGCAATGCCAAAGGCGTGACCGCTGGATGGGTTGCCGAACAGTCCGTGCACGTAGGGCAGCATGGCCTCGGCAACAGCGGGATCGATGGGAGTGGTGGCGTTGTAATCGAGGTAAATGCCGTCCATTTTCGGCTCCGGCGCGTCGGCGCATAGGGTGCATTGCGCCGCATTATAGACCACGGGCAACCGGGCCCGACAATCGTGGGAAGCGGCTCCGACCCGGGACTGCACTGTGATCAAGCTCCGCATGGCAAGACACAGTCGAGGGTCCCGCCGGACATTCCGCGCGGGACCCTCGGACAGCCAGCATCAACCGCAGTCAGTCGGCTCAGTTCTGGTTATACACCGGCGGGTCATATTCAATGGGCCCGCTGTAGGTCCAGGGCCCGTTGCGCGGGTTGGTGTCGCCGGAGTTGTGCCACACGTAAGATGCCCGGACGCGGAAGTTGTACCGCTCGCCGACCACGGGCTCTGCATTATTGCAATAGTTGGTGACATCCAGCGTGAGCGCCGCGCTGCTCAGGGTGTCGTTGCCCAGGCCGACGTTACGGTACCGGTCCTTGGAGCACCAGCCGCCGGACTGGCCGTCGGCGAGCTTGTATTCGATGTCGTAACGGTATTGGGGCACCGTGTTGCCGTCGGCGTCGCGGATGGGCCGCTTGTTGCTGAAGTTGCGCACGGGCCGGAAATCGGGGTTGTTGGGGTAGTACGGGTCAGGCCGGTCCCACGTCACGGTGAAGCCGCCGGCCGACCTGACCGCCGCGGACACGTCGGCGGGAGCATGGGGCGCGCCGGACATCACGAAGTATTCCTCGGATGGCCCGCTTTCGCCCAGGATGTTGTATGTCTTGACGCGCACGTAGTAGCGCCCGTGGCCGGCCATGTTCGTCAGCAGACGAGACACGGCGGAGGGGTCATCCACCACCACTTTGTCGCCCGCCCGGTAGGTAGCGCGGGTCCGCCATTGCAGGATGTATCCGCCGACGGGACCGCCCCCGGCGGGCGGATCCCACCACACCAGCAGGGACTCCTTCCCTCCGACTGCCTCGATGCCGGTGGGAGCGTCGGGAGCGCCGCCGGCAAGATTGTACTCGATGGGCCCGCTGTAGGCCCACGGCCCGTTGCGGGGGTTGGTGTCGCCGGAGTTGTGCCAGACGTAGGACGCCCGGATGCGGAAGTTGTACCGCTCGCCGACCACCGGCTCGGCGTTGTTGCAGTAGTTGGTGACGTCCAACGTTAGGGCTGCTCGGTCCAGGGTGTCGTTGCCCAAACCGACGTCGCGTCGCCGGTCCTGAGAGCACCATCCGTCAGGCTGTCCGTCCGCGAGCTTGTATTCGATGTCATAGCGGTATTGAGGGACGGTGTTGCCGTCGCCGTCGCGGATCGGCCGTTTGTTGCTGAAGTTGCGTACGGGCCGGAAATCGGGATTGTTGGGGTAGTAGGGGTTGGGTCGATCCCAGGTCAGCTGGAACCCGCCGCCCGGGCGGACTTCGGCCTCGAAATCCACAGGCTCTCCGGGCGCGCCGGACATGACGGAATACTCCTCCGAGTACCCGCTTTCGCCGAGCACATTGCGCGCCATCACCCGTACGTAGTAGCGCCCATGCCCCGCCATGTTGCGGAGCAGCCGTTGGCCCCGAGTCGCGTTGCTCACCACCGCCTCATCGCCGGGTTCATAGGAGCCGCCCGTCCGCCACTGCACCACGTATTCGTCCGCCGGAGTGCCGCTGGGCGGCCAATCCCAGGACACGAGCAGCGACTCCCTGCCTCCCACGGCTTTGACCCCGGTGGGGGTGTCGGGTGGGCCGCCGCTGGGGTTGTAGGCGACGCGCCCGGTGTGCAGCCA
The DNA here is from genome assembly GCA_002238825.1 of SAR202 cluster bacterium bin87. Classification (GTDB taxonomy): domain Bacteria; phylum Chloroflexota; class Dehalococcoidia; order Lucifugimonadales; family UBA3495; genus Bin87. The sequence continues at coordinate 494,488 of MPNC01000003.1, forward strand.
CGGACCGTTGCGCACGTTGGTGTCGCCGGAGTTTTTCCAGACGTAGGACGCCCGGATGCGGAACTTGTACTCTTCGCCAATTTCCGGCTGCGCATCGTCGCAGAAGCGGGTCATCGTCAGGGTGTGGACTGCCGGATCGAGGGTATTGTGGCCTCGCTGCAGGTCCTGGTAGTTGTCCAAGCTGCACCAGGGCCCGGGCGGGTCGCCGGCGAGTCGATATTGCACGTCGTAGCGGAACTGGGGCACCGTGTTGCCGTCCGCATCCCGGATCGCCCTTCTGTTGCTGTCGCGGACGGGACGGAAGTCCGGGTTATTGGGGTAGTAGGGATCGGGCCGGTCCCAGGTCAGCCAGAACCCGCCACCGCGGCGAATATGGACCCTGAGGTCGGTGGGCTGGCCCGGCGTGCCGGACATCACGAAGTACTCGTCCGATGGCTCGCTGCGACCCAGGAAGTTGCGCGCCAGCACGCGCACATAGAAACGCCCGTGGCCCGCCATGTCCTCCAGGAGATGCGGCCCGACCCAGGGTCTCCACACTCCGACCTCGTCGCCGGGCTTGTAGGTCGCGCCGGTGCGCCACTGGATCACGAAGGCGTCGTGTATGGTGCCGCGCTCGGGCAGACCCCAGGACACCAGCAGCGAGTTCCTGCCGCCCACCGCCGTCACATTGGTGGGCGCTTCCGGCGGGCCCTTGGTTACCACGGTTTTCCAGGCCGGTTTGCCTACGGTGTCATCATGGGCAATGGCCTGCACGCGCACCGTGTAGAACACGGCATTCTGCAAGTCCGGGATCGTCGCCGATGTGGTGGAGGCGGAGCCCAGATCCAGCCGTCGGGATTCGTCAAAATCCTCGTCGCCGGTCTTCCATTCGACCCGGTAGCCGCTGAGCTCGATCTCGCTGTGCGTGGGTTCCTCCCACGACACCTGGATCTCGTGGTCCGCGCCCGTCACGCTCAGAGCCGCCGGAGCCCCCGGCTTCCCGGGGGTGGCGGAGGTGGCGACTCCCCGGTGGTGTCCGTCGTTGTCTTCGTGAACCGTTGGCGAGCCGTTGTTGACTGCGACAACCCGCACGAAGTGCTGTGTGCCGTCGGTCAACTCCTCGATGGTGTGGGACAGGTCATCAGTCTCCGAGATCAAGGCCTGTCGCGACGTGTGAAAATCCTGGTCGGCCGTCCGCCACTGCACGGCGTAGTGGGTGACCCAGGGGCGGGCCTCGTACAGGTGCGGGCTCCAGGTGACCTTCAGCTCGCCGTTTCGGGTGATGATGGCCAGGTCCTGCGGCTTGCGCCAGTGGCAGCCGCCGTCCTTCCAGGGGTTGCCGAAGGCCGGCCCCGACGATCCCAGCGCCCAACTGGCCTCGCGCACGGAGCAATAGCCTCCGAACATGTTGCGCATGTGATATGCCGCCGTGCGTTTGCCGTTGGCGACCTTGAGATCCGCCCAGACGGCATCCATGTCCACCGCGCCGTCGCCGTCGTCGTAGTGGTCGTAAAACCAGTCGGCGATCTCGCCTCGCGCCACACTGCCGGCCACCCTGACGCTCTCCCGGTCCGGCTTGGCTCTATTGGCAATCTCCGGGCAATTCCCCAGGTACCCGATTGACTGGGAGGCAGAGCGGTGCGTGTGGTAAGCCAACACGTCGGCGTAGATTTCGCCGACGGGGCAATCGCCCTTGACCCGGTGATTGAAGTAGAGCCAGCCGACGCCAACCGCCCCCGGAACCTCCGGGACGCGATAGTCCAGGAGGAAATGGTGGGCCAACTCGTGCAATACCACTTTCGTCGACTGGTAGCCCCATTCGGTATAGCCGTAGCGGGCGCCCCGGTTCACGCCGCTGAATCCGTCCCGTCCCAGGATGTAGTAAACGTAGAACCCCGGGTTGTTGTAACTTCCCACCCGCACCGGAAGCGGGTAATCGCGCCACGCCCGGCGAACCCACTCGTGGTCGTCCTCATACCTTGAGACTATTCGGTCACCAATGTAGGTAACGGCTGCCGCGTTGCGGGTATCCACAGATCGCGGCGTCGCGGAGCGTCGGCCGGTCTGGTTGTACTCCGTAGACTTGGACACTGAGCCTTGTATTTTGACCAGCACCGAATAGGACCGGTCAGTGGGGAAGCTCCAACCGGCGGCACCACCCGAGTCCTGGCCGTTTCCATCGAGAAATCCCACCTGGAAGTACGCCGTGCTCGTCCCATCGACGTCGTTTTCGAACACTACGAAATAGTCGGTATCGGCATCGAGGGTCGCGCCAACCGGGGCGGTGAAGGTGTTGCGGGCGTCGTTGGAGAAGGACGCCGGGTTGCTCAACGTGTGCAGAATTTCGTCGGGGTTGCCATTCGAATCGGCAGTGTAGACGCTGACTGTTGGCGCGTCGTCCGAACTCACGTCTTTCAGGTACGCGACAATCTTCGAGAGGGAGTATCCGTCCTCGTTGCTGCCGGTGGAAAACCCCTGGGCCTGCGCGTAAACCACCCGCTCGCTGGGACCCACCTGTTCCCAGCCATCGGGAGCCGAGACTTTATCCAAATTGCTGACCAGGGTGATGCCCGTGCTGGCTTCCGCTTGAAACGCCAGCGCGGAGACGGCCGACATGACGATCAGCAACACGACGGCAGCGATCAACAACCGGATATGACGGCGCGGGCGTCGCTGCGGATGTCGTATATTCATCAGCGTCCTCCCGTTGGGAATATTTCGTGGGAGTGCGGTTTTCCCGCTACTGGTCAGATGTCGGATGGCTTCAAGACGCGGTATCGGTGACGCCTTGCGCAGGTTTGTCGGTGGTTCGGATCTGATCGTTGCCGTTCAGCGATTGGTCAACTTGACTATGAGGTCACGCCGTCATAGCCGTTCCAAAGAGCCGTTCGAAGTAAATGCTTGATTGCGAAAAATGTAACCCCTTTGAATTCCGAAAGTCTGTGCATGACCCAATTAGCACGTAGTCTGTTGAACATGTGCGGATCGACCAATAATGTGACGAATGTCCGCGCCGCCATCACTGGTACACCTTCTGACTTTGAAAGGAATAAGAACACGAGCGTCCGCGGGCCCATCACCGGGCGAATGGCTCTTTGACCGCAAACTCACGTCGCCATGCAGATGAGGGAACGTGAAATTCGGCCAGGCTCTGGGAAAACCCCCGCGCCTGGCCGAAACACAGGTGATTCGCGCCGGGCATCACAGTTACCGGCGCGGAGTGGGTTGCGGTGCGTTCATATCCCCGGAGACGACCCGAACGTGATGGGTCTTCTTGGAGTGCGGATCGGAACAGAGCCGCGCGGATCCGTATCCCGGATACGCGTCAGAGCCCCAGCCACCGCGCTCGGTCGGCCTTCTCCGCAAAACCCGGCACACCATGGACGACTGCTCCCGCGAGTCGACCGGGCTCAGACTGCAGAGCACGCAATGCGATCACGGTCGGGGGGGCTGGTGGCCGATGCCTGCGAGACAACCGCGGGGCGGACCGGCCGGGCGGGGCAATACCGCCGGATTGTGAGGTTCGAAGGCGGCGGGTATGGCGCGCGGGCGCCCGCCGCCAATGATGGCGGCGAAGACGAGCCTGCCGCGGATTTCAGCGCGGTATTGTTTTTTTGCTGCTTCGTGAGGGCGTGGGTACGCCGGCAGCGCTCGGCCCGGCGTCGGTCAGCCTCAGCGCTCAATTTGGGGACAGTCTCCGACCCTCGAGGTTCAGGAGTGGAACGAGACTTGACGGCCAAGCCGGATAGTCATGGTCAAACCGGTGGCTCCTTGGAAACTGGAGGAGCCACCGGTCATACTTGCAAAGCGGCGGAGGATGAAATAGGCCGCCGCGGCCCGGGTGTGGCTAGTTGTTCGCCGGAGTGGACCAGCGGGTGTTTCCTTCCTGCATCTCAAATGGCGGAGATGTCGCCGAGACGTAAATCAGATTGTCCTCGCCAATGTTGCGGATCGAGTGGTCCGTACCGGGTGGGACCAGGATGGCCGCGCCCGGGCCGACCTCCTCGACCTCTTCCCCAACTCGCATGGCGCCCCGTCCCTGGACTATCACATAAACCTGCTCCCGTCCGTCGTGGGAGTGGACGGCTTGCTCGCTGCCCGGCTCGCCCTCGACCCAGGTGACGGCCAGGTTCTCGGATCCGAACTGGCCCGCGGCCAGAAGCAGGTGCGACACCTGCCCGCCGCGATGGTTCTGTGGACACCGGTCCAATGTCTGGATGTTCATCAGCTAGACCTCTTTTTGCGCGGTTGTGAATTTGTTCTTCGGCGCCTGCGGGGCATTTACGGCGGAAGCGTGTCGCCGATACTCAAGATTGCAACTGAAACACCCGCAACTGAAAAACAGTTCGCGCCCCATCCTACCATCGCGCCGCAGTTTTGAAGCGGTGACTCCTTGGATTTGTCGCCAGGCAGGGCAATCGCATTTCATAACCCACACCCGTCACCCCGCAGGGCCTTTCCAAAGTAGCTTTTGTCATTGCGAGCGCAGCACGGCAATCTCGCTCCGGGGACATGACCCATACGGGAAAGCCTTGTTGCATCGACGGGATTGCCACGTCGCTCCGCTCCTCCCAATGACTTTGGAAAGGCCCTGGTCACCCCGGCGAAAGCCGGAGCCCCTTTATCGTAAAGTGCATTCACGGTCGGCGGGGCCAGTCGTTTTGATCGCCGGATTCGCTGAATTCACGGCAATGACAAGAGGCAATCGTTCAAAATGCGATTGTTCTGTTTCGCGACGCAGGATCATTCGGTTGTCATTTCGAGTAGCGAAACGACGCGGCAATCCCGTTGGCGTAGCGACGATCCTGGCCGCAACGAGATCGCCGCGCTGCGCTCGCAACGACATCTGGGAGACCTGAAAGAGCCTGTTTCGCGACGGGACTTTCTTGCGAGAATTGCGTATGACGTGTTAGATTTCGGTCCACTGTTTGAGGTGGGCTTGATGTTTTATATGAATAAATCTCTGATCATAATCGGCTTGATAATGGCCCTGCTTGTCCTGGTGGGATGTACCAGGGAGGTGGAGGTGGTCACCGAAGTGGTGGTGACCGCTACACCCGGACCTGCTGCCGTTACGCCCGGATCCGCGGCCGCAACGCCCGGATCCGCGGCCGCGTCGTCCGGTCCGGCTGCCGCGACGCCGGTACCGGCCACGGCGGCCCCCGCTCCCACTGCGCCGCCGGACAGCGCTGACGTCGGTGAGAGCGTTTACCAGATCGGAATTTCGGCCGACCTCACCACCACAAATTACTGGGCGTACCTGGGACCCGACGGCACCATGTGGAACCTGTACGTCCTGGGCGGCGACAAACCGGCACTGTACACCTACTCCGCGCAGCGGTACGACTGGGTGCCTTCGCTGGCCGCCGACTTCCCGACGGCCCTGCAGGAAGAAACCGTCAGCGGCCAGACCTTCTGGACCACTGAGGTGCAGCTGAAGGAAGGGGTGCAGTGGAGCGACGGCACCGACGTGACGGCCGAAGATTTCGCGTTCACCGCTCATACCGCTTCTGAAATGCGGTTGCCGGGGAACTGGCCCTCGATCGTGGATCCCGATTACTTCGATCACGCGGAAGCGCCGGACCCCTATCGACTGAAGATATTCTTCAAGCAGAAGCCGGGGCTGGCGCGCTGGCAGTTCGGGCTGGCGTTCATGCCCATCATGTCCAAGGCCTATTGGGAACCGGTGGTGTCGGCTGCCAGGCAGGGTGGAGATCTCATCGACCAGCAGAAGGCTCTGTACGCTCATGTGCCCGACAACGAACCCACCGCCGGCGGCTTCGGGTTCCAAAAATGGGAGCGCGGCGCGTTCGCCGAAAAGGCGCAGAACCCCCGCTATTTCTTCCGTGACACCATGGTCACCGAATACGCCGGCGGCGCCTACGTCGAAGCCAAGCCAGGGGCCTACGAATTTGAGGCTTATGGCGATGCCGTCGGCGACAAAACGCTGGAATACACGGTGGGGCCGTACGCCGAAAGCACGATTTATTCGATATACGGCAGCCAGGACGCGACGGTGCTGGCATTGAAGAAAGGTGACCTCGATTTCATGCTGAACCCGTTGGGGTTGTCTCGCGGTTTGCAGAAGCAGTTGGAGGGCGAGGACGGACTGACGGTGATCGAGAACCCGTCAGACGGCATGAGGTACCTCGGCTTCAACTTCCGCAAGGAACCCATGAACAACCAGGCTTTCCGACAGGCCGTGGCGACCCTGATTGACAAGGAATTCATCACTCAAACTGTGCTTCAGGGGGTAGCGTTCCCCATGTACGCCACCGTGCCCGAAGGCAATCGCGCCTGGTACAACCCCCATGTGCCCCAGATCGGCAAGGATATGACGCGAGGAGAACGTATCGCGCAGGTCGTCGAGCTGCTCAAAGGCGAGGGGTTCACCTGGGAAACGGAGCCAAGAGTGAGCGAGGATGGCCGTTTCGTGGAGCAGCGGGGCGAGGGGCTGAAGATGCCCAACGGCCAGCCGGTGCCTGAGATCAGCATCCTGGCGCCGAGCCCGGGCTACGACCCGCTTCGCTCGACGTTCGCCATCTGGATCGAGCGGTGGTTGAACGAGGTCGGCATCCCGGTGCACGCGGACCTGACCGGCTTCAACCTGATCGTGGATAAGGTGTTTGACCAGCAGGACTTCGACATGTGGATCCTGGGTTGGGGCCTAAGCCTGTATCCGGACTACCTGGAAAGCTTCTTCCACAGCCGGCACTCGGATCTGGAGGGACACAACGCCGGCGGATACAACAACCCTGAGTACGACCGGCTGGCCGACGAGTTGCTCGCTGAAACCGACGTCGACGCGGCGCGCGAACTGGTCTTCGAAATGCAGGCGTTCCTGGCGGATGACCTGCCGTACGTTCCGCTGTTCGACACGCCGCTGGTGGAAGCCTACCGGAGCGACCGGGTGGAATACCCGTACACCCACTCCCTGGGCGGCCTGCAGAACGCTTCCGGCATGACGACGCTGGTCCAATTCAAGTAACCCGCCGCGGTGGAGACGGTTGTTTTCACCGCGACTTCCAGGCGGCATTGGTGGTGACGCGCGATAAGCGCGTGTAAGGTGCGCGGAGAGCAGCGTGAGCGATAGCTTCAAGGGCGATAGTGGGGTTCGGCGTCTATGACGCGCTACCTGGCCAAGCGCGCCGGGCAGATGGCGCTGACCCTGTTCCTGATCGTCACGCTGACGTTCTTCCTGGTGCAGGCGCAGCCCGGGGACTATGCCACCTTCTACGCGCTCAACCCTGATCTGCCGGCCGAGGTCCGCGCCCAGCTCAAGGAGTCCTTCGGGCTGGACAAGCCGCTGTGGCAGCAGTACCTCGTTCACATGAAAAACACCTTCACCGGCAATTTCGGCGTCTCTTTCGGACATTTCCCCCGGCCGGTGATGGAGGTGCTCGCGGAGCGGCTGCCGCGGACGGCGGTGCTGTTCCTGACCGCCACGGCGGTGTCCTTCTACATCGGGTTCTTTCTGGGCAAGGCCATCGCCTGGCGTCGGGGCGGCGTGCTGGAGTATGCGGCGACCATCTCCGGCGCGACGCTGTTCACCGCGTTCACGCCCGCCTTTGGCCTGATGATGATCTGGGTGTTCGCGTTCAAGCTGGGATGGCTGCCGGTGGGCAAGTTTCTGGATCCTCTGATCTGGAGGGGCGCGGAGGTCAGCGCCAACCACGTGTTCAGCTACATGCTGGTGACTGGCGCGGCTTTTATAGTCTTCGCGTTTCTGGTCCTGTTCTTTTTCCGGCGATCCGGGCGGATTGGGCCGGCCCCGCTGGTGGCGCCGATTATCGGAGCGGCGGCCCTGGCCATTCCGGTGGCGTGGGGGCTCTCCGACATCGGGTTCCTGGCGCTGGACATCCTTCGGCACATGATCTTGCCCATCGTCACGCTGACGTTGATCTCCTTCGCCGGCACTATGCTGCTGACGCGGAACAGCATGCTGGAAACCATGCGCGAGGACTACGTGATGGCGGCTCGCGCCAAGGGGTTGCCCGAGAAGGTGGTGCGCGACCGGCACGCGGCACGCAACGCGCTGCTGCCGGTGGTCACCAGCCTGGTGTACAGCCTCATCTTTGCCATCGATGGCAGCGTAATCATCGAGGGCGTGTTCTCCTGGCCCGGCATGGGCATGACCCTGCTGGATGCGGTGCGCTCCGAAGACCTGCCGCTGGTAATGGGTTCAATGGTGTTCATCGGGCTGTTTTCGCTGCTGGCCCACGTCATCGTGGACGTGCTGTACGTTTACCTTGACCCCAGGATACGCTACCAGTGATCACGCCGCAGCCTGACCATCATGTCGTCATTGGAGGGCCATCGGGGTCTCCGGAGCCGCCGCTGGTTGACCTGCATCCGGGCCGGTCGCAGATGGCGATGGCCCGGGCGAGGCTGGCCCTGCGGTCCTTTCGCGGCGGGTGGGCCATCTTCGTGGAGAGCCGCATCGGTGTCCTGTCACTGGCGACCATCGTCCTGTTCGCCCTGATGGCGATTTCGCATCCCATCCTCATGGCGACCGTCTGGGACGCCGAGGTGTACGACCCGGTGACGGGATACGCATTCGACCGGCTGGAGCATCCGTCGCCGCCGAACTGGAGGCACCCGTTGGGAACCGACCCCCTGGGGCGTGACGTCCTCAGCCAGCTGCTGTCCAGCACGAGGTCCGAGTTCATCCTGGGGATAACCGCGGCCCTGGTGACCGTGGGGATTGCCACCACGGTGGGGGCGGTGGCGGCCTACTACGGGGGATTGGTGGACTCGCTGTTCATGCGCCTGGCGGACCTGATCATCGCACTGCCGGGAATCTCGCTGCTCATCGTGCTGAGCGCGCTGTTCAAGCTGAACCTGTTTTACCTGGCGCTCATCATCGGCATCCTGGGCGGCTTCGGAGGGACGGCGATCATCCTGAAATCGCAGGCGCTGAGCATCCGAGTGAAACCCTACATCGAGGCGGCGCGGGTGGCCGGCGGTGGTCACTCCCACATCATATTGGTCCATATCATCCCCAACCTGCTGCCCCTGTCTCTGCTGTACATGATGTTCACGGTGACCGGCGCGATCTTCGCCGAGGCGGTGCTGTCCTTCCTGGGCCTGCTGGACCTGCGGATGAGCTGGGGAATCATGATCCACACCGCCAACACTGGCGGCTACCTCCTGGGCGGCACCCGGTACTGGTGGCTCATTGTGCCGGCCGGGGCGTCGATCACCTTCCTGTGCAGCGCGTTCTACCTGGTGGGTCGTGCACTGGACGAGGTGGTGAACCCCAGGCTGCGGCGGCACACCGCCTGACGCGGGGATGACGAGATGGCCACGGTGAGAGAAGCACCGGTCCTGGAGGTGGTTGACCTTTCCCTGCGCTACCAGACGCGGCAGGGCGAGGTGCAGGCGGTCGAGGGGGTTAGCTTCGAGCTGGCGCAGGGCCAATCGCTGGGGCTGGTCGGCGAATCGGGTTGCGGCAAGACTTCGGTAGCCACCAGTCTGATGCGGCTGCTGCCGGAAAACGCATACCTGGCCGGCGGGCAGGTCAAGCTGGGCGGAACCGACCTGCTGCCGCTGTCCGACGATGAGATACGCGGCTACCGCTGGCGTCGCATCGCCATGGTGTTCCAGGCCGCGATGAACTCCCTGGACCCGGTGCATCGGGTCGGCCAGCAGGTGATCGAGGCCATCGAGGCCCACCGCATGGAAACGACGCTGGCCGACGCCAGGGAGCGGGTGGCGCGCCTGTTCCGCATGGTTGGTCTGGATCCTCAGCTGATGGACCGGTATCCCCATGAGTTCAGCGGGGGCATGCGCCAGCGGGCGGTGATCGCCATGGCGCTGTCGTGCGACCCGGACCTGATCATCGCCGACGAGCCGACCACCGCCCTGGACGTCATCGTGCAGGACCGCATCCTGCGCGAGCTGAAGGTCGTGCAGCAGGAACTCCGCATGGGCATGATCTACATCAGCCACGACATCGGGGTGGTTGCGGAGGTGACCGACCGGATCGGCGTGATGTACGCCGGCCGCCTGGTGGAACTTGGAGACACCGCCGACGTGTTCCGGTCGCCGATGCACCCCTACACGGCGGCGCTGATGTCGTCGTTCCCCAGCGTTCACGGGGAAAGATTGCCGCTGGTTGGTCTGGCCGGCGAGCCGCCCAACCTGATCGACCCGCCGGCGGGATGCCCGTTCCATCCCCGCTGCCCGTACGCCGACGATATCTGCCGAACCGAGTTCCCGGATCGGTCGTTTCGTGGGGACAATTGGGCCGCGTGCTGGCATCCCCTGGATGCGTCCCCGCTTTCGGAGGACCGTCAGAATCAGGATTTTTGAGGATTATGGGATTGGCAGGATTGAGGGAACTTAATCCCGGCAATCCTGAAATCCGGTAAATCCTGATTCTGACGACACCGATAATGCAGACCCCCATGGCGGCTCCCAACCAGACCGATGGCGGACAGGATGCCTTGGTCGCTGTGTCAGGGCTGACCAAGCGGTTCCCGGTGTTGAAGAGCTTGTTCCGGCAACCCTCCAGTTTCATCCACGCCGTGGACGACGTGTCCTTCGCCCTTGCGCCTGGCGAGAGCCTGGGGTTGGTGGGAGAGTCGGGCTGCGGCAAGACCACGGTGGGCAAACTGTTGGTGAAACTGCTCGAACCGACCTCCGGTGGGATACATTTCCGGTTCCCGTCCCGGGATGCGAACGGCGGGTCCGGTGAGCCGGTGGATGCCAGCGAGATACGTTCGACCGACCTGCGCGCCTTCCGGCGGCAGGCGCAGATGATCTTCCAGGACCCTTACGAGTCGATGAACCCCCGGCGGACCATCTATGACACAATCGCCGAGCCGCTGGCAGTGCAGGGGATCGGCAGCATGACGAACCGGGTGGACCGGGTCACGGAGATCCTGACCAGGGTGGGCCTGACGCCGCCGTCGTCCTTCCTGTTCCGCCACCCCCACGAACTTTCGGGAGGGCAGCGGCAGCGGGTGGCCATCGCAAGGGCGCTGGTGATCGGCCCGTCCTTCGTGGTTGCCGACGAGCCCACGTCCATGCTGGACGTTTCCAGCCGGACGGGCATCATGTCGCTGATGCAGGAACTGGCGCAGCAGTATGGCATCTCCTATCTGTACATCACTCACGACCTGGCGGTGGCCCGCTACATGTGCCACCGCATCGCCGTGATGTACCTGGGCAAGATCGTCGAGCTGGCGGAAACCGAGGAACTGCTGCGCAACCCGCTGCACCCCTACACCCGGGCGTTGCTCTCGGCGGTCCCGGTGCCCGATCCCCGGTTCCGGCGTGATCGTCCGGACATTCTGGGAGACCTGACCCTGCCAATAGATCCGCCGCCGCGTTGTCGATTTTACGACCGTTGTCCGGTTGCCACCGACTTTTGCGAAGGCAACCCGCATCCACCGATGGAGGAGCAGACTCCGGGTCACTGGGTGGCCTGCTACGAGGCGTGAGGCGAGGTGAATCGGGATCACGTCATTCCTGAGGAAGCAGGAATCCAGATCACCCAAGCATCGGCAAACGTGCGCCGGGCAGGGGATCCTGGATACCGGCTTTCGCCGGTATGACGGTTTTGGTTGAGACGGACGTTGCAATTCTGGACAGATGCCAGACGAGGTGAGAATGGCGGAGGCTGAAGTAGTCATTATCGGCGGGGGCATAGCGGGAGCGTCCGCGGCCTTTCACCTGGCGGGGTACGGCTGGAACGTGATCCTGCTGGAGCGAGGGGAGATCGCATCTGAGGCGTCGGGCGTCAACGCCGGCGGCATCGGCGCGTTGGGATGGGGGAACGTGCCGGACCTGGAGTCGTACCTGACCATGGGCAGCCTGCAGATTTTCCGCGACCTGCAGCTGAAACTGGGCTACGACATCGAGTTTCGCGTTTCTGGCGGGCTCCAGGCAGTCCAGACCGAGGAGCAATACGTCTACGCGCGGGATCGGGTCCTCGCGCTGAAGTCGCGGGGCTACACTCTGGACCTGCTGACCATCGACGAGGCGCGCAGCATCGAGCCGGAATTTAACCCCCATCTCTACGGAGCCATGCACTTTCCCCGGCGCGGCCAGGCCGACCCCGTGAAGGCCACCCGCGCCTTCGCCACCGCTGCGGCGGAGCGGGGCGCCAACATCCTGACTGGCCGGGAGGTTGCCGCAATTGACAGGACGAGGGAGGGAACCTACAGAGTCGCCTGTGGTGAAGAGACCCACGAGGCGCGCCAGTTGATCCTGGCGGCCGGAGCATGGTGCGGGCCACTGGGGAAGATGCTGGGCGTCCGCATCCCCATCGTGCCGGTTCGCGGGCAGATGTGGGCGACGCAGCCGCTGCCGCCACGGGTCTTCTACTCGCTGTCGTCGGCCGAATCCTACGCGCACTGGAGCCGCACGCCGGGCAACAATGCGGACACGCCTCCGGAACTCACCCACATCGGCGACCGACGGGTGACCCGTCACCTCTACGGCCGGCAGAACCGGGACGGCGAGATCATCTTCGGCGGCGACCGCGAGTTGGTGGGCTACGACTACACGGTGGACGCCGGCGGAGTGGAGGTGAATTTCGGCCACGCCAGCGAGATTCTGCCGATGCTGGGCGGCCTGGCCATCAGCCGCACCTGGTCGGGGATGATGCCCTTCTCGCTGGACGGCCGGCCGATCATCGGGAAGATTCCGCAGCTGGACGAGGTGTACATCGTGAGCGGGCTGGCGTCGTCAGGCTTTGGCCGTGGACCCATGGCGGGCAAGCTGATCGCCGACTACGTGCACACCGGGCATCGGCCTCATGTGCTGTCGGAGTCGGACCCTGCCCGCTGTGTGACCAGTCTGGAGTGACAGCCGGGAATCGGTCATTCCCGGGGTCGGTATGGCTCGATCGCGCGCTTTATCAGGGGGGTGAATATCATCGCCGGCGCCATCAGGAGCAGGCCGATACCGGCGTTGAGACCGATGGCCAGGGAGATGGTGAAAGCCTGCGCGATCGCCCCGATCTCGAACCCGCCCACCAGGTGACCGAGCCCATTGACCAGACCCTGGGATCCCATGATCCTGCCGCGCATTTCCGGCGCGGTCGAAAGCATGAGGATGGTGCTCTGCATGGTGCTGAACCCGGACTGACCCACGCCGGCGGCGAAGAGCACCAGGAAGGAGACGAAAAACCACGGCGACCACGCGACGGCCACCACGCCCACTGCGACAATGATCGCTCCGAAGGCGAAGTAACGGCCGTGGAAGCTGTAATTGCGCCGCGTGGCGATGATCATTGCCCCGACGAACGCGCCGATGCCGTCGGCAGCCCCCAGCAGCCCGCCCAGGGCCGGCCCCACCATGAGCACGTCCGTGGCGATGACGGGGATGAAATACTGCAGCGGCAGGACCATGCCATTCATCACCAGCGAGATGGTCAGCACTCCCAGCACGAACTTGTTGGAGAACGAGTGGCTGATGCCTGATCTGATGCCTGTGAAGAAGGCGGTGTCCCGCACGATCAACATGGACCGCTCCGGCAACCGCATCCTCCAGATGAGCACGGCCGACACCAGGTCCAGCGCCACCAGCACGATGAACGCGCCCGTGAACCCGTAGAACTGCACCAGCAGGCCGCCCGCTATCGGGCCCAGTATCTTGCCGCCGTTGTTGGTCATCGTCTCCAGCGACATGGCGTGGGCGATCCGGTCCTGCCCGGCCAGGTCGAACAGCGAGGCGCGGCGGGTCGGGTCATCCAGCACCTTGGCCGTGCCCTGGGCGAGCACGGCGAGGAAGACGTGCCACGGCTCAACCAGGTCGAGGAACAGCAGTACCAGCAGGCACGAGGCCAGCACCAGGTAGAAGGTATGGATGGTGGCCAGGATGCGCCACCGGTCCAGCCGGTCCGCCAGCATGCCCGCGACCAGCGCCAGCGGCGGCCGCGGCCCGTTCAGGAACACCGAGATCAGGCCAACCTGGAAGGCCGAGTCGGTGAGCTCCAGCACGAGGTAACCCAGCGTGATCAGCTCCATGCGCCGGGAGATCTCGTGGATCCACCGGGCCGCCCACAGGCGCTGAAAGTTGCGGTCCTGCAGGACCACAAATACTGGAGCGTTGGAGATGCGCGCCAACTATCAGCTCCCGGGCGGGTCGCCAACTCTTCCCGGCGACCGCGTGGCACGGCGTATTCCCGCCGCCCGAACTCGATAAAGGCCGCACGATACGCGCCATGATGATGGCAAGTCAAACGACCCGGGCGGCTCACGCGTACCCAGTTTCACCGGAACTGTCATTGCGAGCGAAGCGCGGCAATCTCGTTGGGGCACGGAACGCTACTGCGGGAACGAGATCGCCACGTCGCTACGCTCCTCGCGATGACGAACTGGGTACGCGTGAGACCCGGGAAGGGCTCGCCCTGGATTTGGCGCGGCGCTTGGTCTACCCTTGCGGTGACCCTGACCGGTCGCCCACGCGGCCGGTCAGATCCGAGGATTGGCGGTGTCTAATTGAGTCTGGGTTTGTGCGTTCTTGGTTGCGGTTCCTTTGCGGCGGTTTTCGCGCGTTCGATGGCCGCGCTGGCCGGAGAGGTCGACATCTACTTCGCCAGCCGTGACCTGTCGCGGGCGCGGGAGTATGCGTCGCGGTTCAGTGGGCTGGATGCGTTTGGCAGTTACGAAGAGGCGGTATCCGACTCCAGGGTAGAAGCCGTGTACGTCTGCACTCCGCACCATCTGCACCGGGAGCATGCGTCGCTGGCGTTTCGGGCCGGTAAGCACGTGCTGGTGGAAAAACCGATCGCCGGCACACGCGACGACGCCGAGGCCATGATCCGGGAGGCCGCGGCATCCGGCGTCACGTTCATGGTGGCGGAGAATTTCCGATTCCTGCCGCCGGTGGCGGAGGCGAAACGGCTGATTGAGCAGGGTAGGGTCGGTCAGGTACGCCTGATCCAGTTGCACGAGCAGTTCCCGTTTGCCCCGGGAGGATGGCGTAGCCGAGCGGAACTGAACGGGGGCGGCGTGCTCATCGACGGAGGCATCCACGAGCTGAGCGCGGTGGCTTATCTGGTCGGCCCGCCCACCGAGGTATACGCCCGCGAGGTCCTGCCCGGCCAGCCGGGCCTGGAGGCGGAGGACGGCGTGGTGGTGGTGACGCGAGATGCCAGCGGAGCCGTCGGCCTGATCAATCACTCGTGGAGCGTCGTGCCGCCGCAACCGCACTCGTGGGTGCAAATATCCGGGACCGAAGCGACGCTGTACTTCGAACCGGGCAAGCCGTGGCTGAGGGTAACGGATGCCAACTCCGAAACGACCGTCGCGCTCGAAGATTACGGCAACGGGCTGGTTCCCATGGTCCGGGAGTTTCAGACCAGCATCCACGAAGGCCGGCCGCCGGCCATGACGGGAGAGGATGGCATTACCGACCTCGCCCTGGTCCTTGCTGCCTACGAGTCGATGGAAACGGGATTGCCGGTCAGCCTGCCGTAGCCCTCACCTGTGCCCAGTTTGTCATCGCACGTACCCAGTTTGTCACCACGAGGACCGCAGCGACGTGGCGATCTCGTTCCCGCAGTAGCGTTCCGTGCCCCAACGAGATTGCCACGCTGCGCTCGCAATGACGATTCTGGTGACTACGGATACGCGTGGGGCCGTAACCACCTTGATCGCTACACGGACGTTTGCGTGATGACGCGGGGCGCCACCTTGCGCGAGAGCCAGCGGCCGTCGGCGGAGCTCCCCAGCAGTTCTCCGTCGCGAACGATCACCTTGCCGCGCAGGATCGTCATGATCGGATAGCCTTCGCACTGGAACCCGTCCCAGATGGAGTAGTCGGACTCGGCGTGGAGTTCGTCCACGGTGATGGTCTTCTTGAGGTTGGGGTCGAAGAGCACGATGTCGGCGTCGCTGCCCACGGCGATGGCTCCTTTCTGCGGGTACATGCCCAGGATCTTGGCGGCGTTGGTGGAGGTGATGGCGGCGAACCGTTCCAGGTCGATGCGCCCGTTGGCGGCCAGCTTGGTGTAGGTCACTGGCATGCGGGTCTCGATGCCGTTGTGCCCGCCGCACAGCGTGCGGATGGTTTCGCCGGCCAGCTTGATGTTCTTGTAGGTGGTCCACTCGTCGGTGGCCGTGGTGCAGATGGGTCCATCCACCAGGCCCTGCTGCAGTGCGTCCCGGTCGTCGGAGAATTTGATGGCCGGGTAGGTGTGGATGGCCAGGCCGTCGGGCTTCAGGTAATCGTCGCAGGTGAACTCCAGGTAGTTATGCAAGGCCTCGCCGTACACCGGCAGTTGCGCGGCCCGGGCCTCGGCGATGGCGGCGACGCCCTCCCGGGCCGTGGTGTGAACGAAGTAGATGCCGGTCTCGGTCTTCTGGGCCAGCCGCACCACCTTGCGGAAGGAGATGTCCTCGGAGATGTTGTTGTGCGCCAGGTGCAGGTTGGAACCGTGGTCCCGGCCCTCCCGCTCCAGCTTCTCCTCCATGTAGGTGACGATGTCGTCTTCCTCGGCGTGCACGGCCATGATCCCGCCGTGCTTGCCGACCTCCTGGAAGATCTCCCACAGGTGCCCCATGGGAACGCGGGCGTGGAAGGTGGTGAAGATCTTGAAGCTGGCCACGCCCGACTGGATCGCCTCGCCGATCTCGCCCATGGTGCTGGGCGGGATGGCTCCGGCGAGGATGTAGTGGAAGGTATAGTCGGTGTAGGAGTGCCCGCGGAAGGTGTCCCGACGGGTCTCGATCTGGGCCATGATGGGGTCGGACGGCGGCACCGCGCCGGGGGTAAGCGGCAACGCTCCGGCGAAGTCCACGTAGGTGGTCACCCCGCCGAAGGCCGCGGCGCGGCTGGCCGCTTCCGGCGGTTGCGTGAACACGCCGTCGTCGCCGCCGGCCCAGTAGTCGGGCACCGGCACGTTGATGTGCGCGTGGGGCTCGATACCTCCCGGCAGCACGATCATGCCGGTGGCGTCGATGGTCTCGCCGGCGCCGATATCGTCCAGCACACCCGGGGCGGCCACCGCCGCGATCTGCTCGCCCTGCACGCCGACGTCCCTCAGGCCAACGCCGTCCGGTGTGACCACGGTCCCGCCCTTGATGATCAAGTCCAGCATGATTCCCTCCTCGACTTGCGTGTTGTGAGCATTGACGACGGCTATCGTTACGTGTATCGCCCAGATTGGCCGCGATTATAGCGCGATTGTTTGGAGAGCAAGCGAAACCGGCGACGGTAGTCCGTGCGCCGGCGTCCGCCCATCGGCTCAGCCTCGGCTGGCAGAAGCCTGGCCCAACACGCCCATCAACTGCGCCACGTCGTCTTGGCTTTCCAGGTTCTGCAGCATCTCTACCGCGCGCTCCGTATCGGCTTCGGACAAGGCGCGGCGGAAGCAGTCCCGAACCTTGGCCAGCAACTGGTCCCGAGACATGGGATTCCTCGCCGAGCCGGTGAACGCGGAGCATTCGGCGCTGACGGTGGTGCCGTCCTTGAGCACGGCGATGGCCAGCGTCGCGCCCGATTCCGGCCCTTCCGGTTCCACTCGCATGCGCCCCAGCATTGCCTCCATGTCGGGAGCAAAGCGGCGGGCGTCGGTGAAGGTGTCGATGCCAACCTGCCCGTCCAGCAGGGCGGCGGCGGCGCAGTATTCCACGCTGAACTTCCCGTCCAGGCCGCTGCGTGGCACCGGCCCGGAGTGGCCGCGACCCTGGCGGCGAATGGTCACCTGCTCGATGTCATTGGGGTCGAGGTCGTTCTGCTCGCGCAGGTTCAGCGCGGCCTCGATGGCGTTCTGCATGTAGACCTGCGCCGGGAACCGCTTGATGTCAAAGCCCGGGTCAACCAGCCGCCACGACGCGCCCAGACCGCCGGTGGCCACTTCCCAATCGAATTCGCCCCTGAACAATGCGGCCGCATAACCCACCGGTGACTCCAGGACCGCGTCGCTGGCGGTGTAGCCCATGCCGGCGAGGATGCCAGCCTCTGCGCCCATGCGGGCGGCGTTGCCCGGGTGGGTGGACTTGACCATGGTACCGGTGTTAGCGGTCAGGCCGCCGGTACGGGAGGCGGCGATGCCCAGCGCCATCAGAGTTTGATCAGCGTCCAGGCCCAGGGTCTTGGCCGATGCCGCCGCGCCGCCGAGGGGGCCCACCAGGCCCGGCGGGTGATAGCCTGGTGCCGTGGCCGGCGCCGATGCAGCCCGCAAGCGCCCCTGAATTTCCCAACCCAAAACGTAGGCGGTGATGACGCGGTCACCCGAAACGTTGTGCTGCTCTGCCAGCGCCAGGGCTGCCGGCAGGCATGATGAGGTGCCGTGGGTGGGCGGAAACCCCTGGATCTCGTAGTCCAGGCAGTGCCCGAAAACGCCGTTGGCGAATGCGGCCGCCGGCGGGTTGGTCTTGTATCCCCAGCCCACCACCGAGGATTGGGGCGAGCCGCCGGCGTCCCGCACGTAACGGCCGATGATGTCGGCCAGTTCCTGTACTGATCCTGCGACCACGTTGGCCACGCCGTCCAGGATGGCGGTCTTGGCCGCGTCCACCACGGGAGGCGGCAGGTTTGCATAGTCGGTGTCGGCGATAAACTCGGCCAGGGTTCGGGTTGCGCTCATGGGCTGTTTACCTCACAGGTGCAGATAGTCAGAATCAGGATTTGCCGGACTTGAAGATTATCAGGATTGGGACCGGTTTACCGCACATGGTTTCAATCGTAACTGTTCAGAATTCAGGAAGTTGTCATTGCGAGGCGCTTGCGCCGTGGCAATCTCGACGGCGTAGCAGCAACGTCTGTCCTGAAGGACACCCCGGCGCCAACGGGATTGCCGCGCTTCGCTCGCAATGACATTTTCCCCGCAAGTCTGAACAGTTACTCTCAATCCGGTAAATTCCAAAATCCCGATAATCCTGATTTTGACGATTCTGCGTTGGCGGGATGCGGGCTATAATGCCCCGCAAACCATCATTGGGGGTGCCCCTGTGGCCAAGATCAAGCACATTGCCATCACCTGCGAGGATCCCGATGCGGTGGCAAAGTTTTACAAGGAAGGATTCGACCTGTTCGAAGTTGCCCGCAACGCCCGCCAGATACAGCTTTCCGACGGCGACATCAACCTGACCATCCTCAAGTGGAAGACCGACGAGGACGCCGATGTTGGCCCCAACGGCGAAAACTACAGCGGCATCCACCACATCGGCTTCCAGGTGGACAGCCTGGAGGATACCGGATCGAAACTGCGGGAGATTGACGGAGAGGAAATCGTCCGGCGGGATGTGGCCCCCGACGGTTCACCGCGTCCGCCCCGGGCCGAGGAGAAGTGGTCCGGTCCCAACGGGCAGGTCCTGGACATCTCCGAGCCGGGGTGGCTCCACAAACTGCCCATGGACTAGGCAACCTCCACAGTCAACCGGAACGAGGCGAAAAATCATGGACGCAACCTGCGTTACCCACATCGGAATCTGCGTGAGCGACATGGACCGGTCCCTGGCGTTTTACCGGGACACACTGGGCATGACGGTCCTGGGCGACCGCATGACCGATCCCACCGAAAGCGGGCGGTCGCACAACTATCTGCACCAGCGCCAGGCCCGCCGCTGGGTCAGCCTGGCCTACGGAGACGGCGCCACGCCCACGCTGACGCTCACCAGCCATCCCGGCGACGACCCCGATGGCGAACCCATCAAGTTGGACATGGTCGGCATCAGCCACATCTCCTTCGGCGTGGCCGACGTGAAGGCGCTGACCGAGGAGCTGCTCAGCAAGGGCGTGGATCTGGCCGGCCCCATCGAGTCCTTCACCGACGCCGACGGAGGCATCCGCAGCATCTACGTGCACGATCCCGACGGCATCCTGGTGCAGTTCAACACCCCGCATTAGGCGGCCAGGCGCCCTGAATCGAAAAAGCGCCCGGGAGAGCTTTCCCGGGCGCGAACGGTTTCGATTGTTCCAGCGTATTAGAGGCGAATCACGCCCACCAGATCGCCTTCGGATTCCTCGATGGAGATCTCGGTGCCGAAGGGCTTTGAGACTTCCTGCAACCATTGCAGGGTTTCGCGGGCGATGGGCTCTTCCGCCAGCACCGGACGGCCACGCTGGGGGATGGGGCGACCGAAGCCCATGTCGATGGGGTGCAGGATGACTTCTTTCAGATTGCCGCCGGCGTAGTTGCACACCGCCACCACGCTCTGCCAGAACACGGGGTCCGCGGCAAAGGCGCGGGTGCCTCCGCCGGAGCGGGTGTCCAGGTAATCGCCGGGGGTGCTGTTGAAGTCCAGCCCGAAACGGCGGTAGGCCTCGGGGGGCAGCCACAGAACGCTCTCGTTCTGGAAAATGAAGTTGCCCAGGCTGTAGAAAATGGGCCGGTTGTTGTAAATCTCGATACCCCGCAGGAAGTGGGGGCCGTGACCCACAAAGGCGGCGCATCCCTGGTCGATGGCCCAGTGGGCAAAGTCCACCAGGAAGCTGGGCGGCGACAGGCGGGAGTGTCCGTGGAAGTCGCCATCGGCCCCGCTCTCGTGGCAGTGAACTCCATAGACCTGCCAGTCCGATTGGGTCTGCGCTCCCCTGATCCAGTTGCCGATGCCCAGCCGGTCATCCTCGTTCAGGGCGGTGCGGACGGCGAACTCTTCGTCCAGGATGAACTTATGCTCCAGGAACTCCAACTCGGTGCCCTGGTCTGGAGTTTCCTCGATGCCCCGGAAGCCGAAGTGGCGCATGAAGGCATGCTCTTCTTCGTACCCAAGTTCCAGGTTGGCTTTGTGCAGGGCGTCGAACACGTCCTGCTGCACGTGGTGGGCGATGTCATGGCGCAGGGCATTGACGCCGGGGCGGCCGGGGAAGTCGGGTCGGCCGGGGCCGGCCCGGGAGGAGTCACTGAAGGTGCTGGTGGCGCTCATCACCGCCACGCGGCCTCGTGCCGAGTCCACGTAGGCGGGAGCGCGGGCTTCGTCCAGGTTGCGCCCGCCCCCGGCGTGGGGGAGGTCGAACTCCCGGCAGTGTTCCAGGGTGGTCAGGAAACCACCCTCGGAAAAGTCGAACGAGTGGTTGTTGGCGGTGGTCACGGCGTCGATGCCCATCCACTTGAGCTCGTCCAGGTTGCGGGGGTCAGACCTGGTATAGGTATTGCGGCTCCACTGCCACGTGCTCTCGTAGTCGTGGAAAAGCATCTCCAGGTTGACCAGGGACACGTCGGCTGCGCGAAGAATGTCCACGAGCCTGAGGAAGCGAGGTTCCTCGAAGGCCCGCATCCGGCGGGTGATCATGGCGTCGCCGCCCACGGCGATGGAGATATCGCGGCGCTCGGCGTCGTAGATAGTTGTGGTCATGTCGGCTCCTTGTCAGTAGGCTCGTGCAAAAGGGTCATTGCGAGCGCAGCGTGGCAATCTCGTTGTGGCAACGGCTATTTCTTAGGGAACGAGATTGCCACGTCGCTACGCTCCTCGCAATGACAATCTGAACCCCAGGCGGAATTTTGCACGGCCCTACTTGTCAGTTGTCTTGCTGGGAAAGCCGCGCTTCCAGTTCGCGGATCCGTTCTTCGGCCTGCATCCGAGCGGCCCGTTCGGCATCGGCGCGGGCGCGCTCGGTGTCAAAGGTTGCTATGTGCCGTCCCGTGGCCGGGTCATGCCAGCCCAATTCGCCGCGCTCCCACCGCAGGTACAAGCCCAACGCCTCGCTGTATCCCTGCAACACGTCCGCCGACAACTCATCGATGTCGATGGGCACATACACCCCGTTTTCCAGCCGGTCCCCTGCCAGACGCGTCCCGTGATGCTGGCCCGTCTTGTCGAACCGCCAGTACTCCGGGATTCCCAGGCGGGCATAGTCATCACGCTTCGCGCCCGTATCGGTGTCCGCTGTGCTTACCGACGCCACCTCCAGCACGAAGTCCGGCGGCTTGCCCTGCTCGGAGATGACGTAGCCGTTGCTCGCCTCGTAAGCTGACGGGTCCACACCGAAGGCCACCAGCAGGTCGGGATAGCGCCCCAGATCCCGGTAAGTGCCCGGTTCCGCGATGATCCAGCGGTCGGCCTCCACCAGGGTGGTCTCGGGATTGCCCAGGTGAACCGCCAGGGCATGGGAACGTCCGGTCTTGAATAGCTCGTCGAATTGGGTCACTTCGTCGGGCTCGCGTTCGGGTATGTCGGGCAGGCGGAAGCGGCCCGGGGACAGGGAGGTTGGGGAGGCTGGTTTCCTGGCGTGGGTAGTCATCGCGCACCTGGCGGAGTGGCCGGCTGTCGGCCGCATTATACCAGCCGGCAACTCCCGGCCGGTGCTACAATGCCGCCGGATGACTGCCCGCAGCGAACAATCGGATATGCGACCGGCTCTCCCGCTGAGCGGCTACCGGGTCGTGGATCTGGCCGGCCCTATGGGCGTTTACTGCGGCAAGCTGATGGCCGACATGGGCGCGGACGTCATCAAGGTCGAGCCGCCCGGCGGCGATCCCATGCGGGAGATCGGCCCCTTCATCGACGGCCAATCCGGACCCGGCCGCAGCCTGTACTGGCTCCACTTCAACACCAACAAGCGCAGCGTGACCCTGGATATGCGCACGCCGGCAGGGGCAGCGACGCTCCGAAAACTCGCCCTGGCTTCCGACGTGGTGCTGGAAACGAGGCCACCCGGGCACATGGACTCGCTGGGTTTGGGATACGAGAGCCTGGCGGCGGAGTCGCCAGAGTTGGTTTATGCGTCGATCACCCCCTTCGGACAGACCGGGCCCTACCGCGATTTCAAGGCGTCGGACCTGGTGGGACTGGCCATGGGCGGGTACATGTACGTCACCGGCTGGCCGGATACGCCGCCAACCCGGTTGTGGGGGTCGCAGGCGTACCACACCGCCTCGAACCGGGCCTACGTCGCCATACTGCTGTCTCTCTATCACCGCATGGCGACCGGCGAGGGTCAGTACATCGACGTGTCCATGCAGGAGGCGGTGGCGGCCACCACCGAGCATGTCAACACCACCTTCAACTACACCGGCGAGTCGGCGGTGCGCTGCGGGTTCCGACACGGCGGCCAGTTCGTCGCCACCTGGAAGTGCAAGGACGGCTACGCCAGCATCACCACCAATACCCGCAAGGCGTGGGACGACCTGCGGGCCTGGATGGACCGGGACGGCATGGCCGGCGACCTGATGGACGAGACGTATAACGATCACTTCGTCCTGCGGGGCGAACATTCTGCCCACATCGAAGAACTGATCCAGGCCTGGGCGCTGCGTCACACCCGGCAGGAGATAACCGATTTCGGCCAGTCCAACCACCACCCGTGGGGCCCTGCGACCACGGCCGATGAAATCCTCGAGAACGAGCAACTGTGGGGCCGCGGATACCTGACGACGGTCGAGTCTGCGGACGGCGGTCCGTCCATGGTGTATCCGGGTGACCCTTACCGGCTGACCGAGTTTTCGCAGCCGATGCAACGGACGGCTCCAGTCCCCGGAGAACACAACGCTGAGGTACTTGGCAGCATCCTGGGTCTTGCGCCGGACGAGATCGGACGCATCTCCGGCTGAGGTAACACTGACTTGAACGACGACGCGAAACAGACCGGCCTTGCCCTGAAGGGCATCCGGGTGCTGGACTTCACCTGGATACACGCCGGGCCGTCGGCCACGCGGATCCTCTCCGATCAAGGCGCGGAGGTCATCAAGGTCGAGTCCAACAACGCCCTGTCGGTGGTGGGCGGGCCGGCATCCGCCACGGCCCGGGGGTTGGGCCAGCGCCACAACTGGAACGCCGGCAAACTGTCCATTTCGCTGAACATGAAAACCCCCCAGGGCATTGACATCGCCAAGCGGCTGGTCGCGGTGTCCGACGTTGTGGCGGAAAACTTCAGCGGGCGGGTCATGCCCTCCTGGGGCCTGGATTACCATTCCATACGACCAATCAACCCCGGCATCATCATGCTCAGTATGTCCGGCCTGGGCCGCACCGGGCCATGGAAAGACCGGGTGAGCTACGGCCAGACGCTCCAGGCCTGGTCGGGGTTCACCGAGCTGACCGGATTTCCGGACACCGACCCCAGCGGGCCGGCCAGCGCCTACAGCGACGCCGTGGGAGGCATGGCCGGGGCGCAGGCGGTGCTGCTCGCCCTGATCCATCGCTCCAGGACGGGACGCGGGCAATGGCTGGACGTTTCCCAGTTCGAGTCACTGTCGTCCCTGCTGGAGACCCTGGTTCTGGACATGAGCGTCAACCGCTCCGCTGCGGTCTCGACCCGTACCGGCAACCGCCTGCCGCACGGCGGTGGCGCTCCCCATGGCGCGTACCGGTGCCAGGGAGATGACCGATGGGTGGCCATCTCCGTTTTCACCGACGAGGAATGGCGCGCTTTCGTGGGGGCCCTGGGCGATCCCCAATGGGCTGACGACCCACGGTTCGCCAGCGGCGACGCGCGGGAGCGTAACGCCGACGCCCTGGACGCCTGCGTGGAAACCTGGACCGTGGAACGCACGGCGGAGGAGGCGATGACCCTGCTGCAGGCGGCGGGCATCGCGGCCGGCGTGGTGCAGAGCGGCGCGGATTTGTCCCGCGATCCCCAGCTGAAGGAGCGCGCGTTCTTCCGGCGTGTCCCCGACCACCAGGGCGAGGTCCGGATCATCGAGAGCGCGCCCTACAAGCTGTCACGCACCCCGGGAACGGTTACCAGGGGAGCGCCGGCGTTTGCGGCCGACATGACCTACGTGCTGCGAGAGTTGCTGGGGATGTCAGACGACGAGGTGGAAGACTGCGCCATCGCCGGCGCGTTTGACTGACCTCGTACCGTAGGATCGGTGAGGAGAGACCGGGACGCAGCCCGCAACCGGTCTTTGGGGCTCATGCGTACCCAGTTTCAACGGAACCGTCATTGCGAGCGAAGCGCGGCAATCTCGTTGGGGCAAGGAACGCTACTACAGGAACGCGATCGCCACATCGCTTCGATCCTCGCGATGGCAAAACTGGTACGCGTGAGGTCTATGGCGTTGCGCCGGCCGAGGGTCAGTCCAACAGCGATTGGGCGGCTGCCCGGGCATCAGCCATCGCTTCGGGAAGATCAGGCAGGATGAATTCGTGATTGGGCTGGAGGTAGAGGAACACCACCTCCTTGACCCGCTTGCCGGTGATCCGGTTTATGGCGTGAGCATAGGCGCCGCCCTGGAGACGATAGCGGTCCACAACCTGCGGCAGCTGAACCTCGGTAACGGCGTCAGTCTTGTAGTCCACCACCACCAGGCCGTTTTCCTCTTCGAAGAGCAGGTCGATGAATCCGTGCAGCGAACCGTCGCCGACGGGCGCTGCCACCGGCACTTCGCGCCAGATCCGTTCCGACGCCACGGCGCGGCGGACGATATCGCTGTCCACCGCGACTTGGGCCAGGCGAACGATCTCGGTTTCGCGGTCGGGGACGCCCTCCGCGACGGCCTGCGCGCGCGCCCGGTGTTCCAGACCTTCGCCGGTGGCGAGGTCGATGGACTGCAACACGGCGTGAACGGCGCGTCCGACTGACGTACCCGCGCGGCCGCGACGCCAGGGTTCGGGGCTGTCCGGCTCTTCCTCGTCGTCCTTGTATGCCCGGGAAAGAGCGGTGGCAGCGATGAACTGCGGGCGGCTGGATTCGTCAATGGCGCGTTTCCGATCCTTCACCCATCGATCCAAATGCTCTGTCGAATGAAGCCCTTCATCGATCACATCAGGTTCGTCCGGGCTACCGGTGGGTTGGGGCTCAAGCAACGCGGCCAATCCGTTGAGTTCCACCGTTTCCCACAGGTCTTCGTGACCCTGCAGGTATTCCGAGATTACGGCGGCGGTGGTTTTTTGGCCCTTTGCCGGGCGACGCATGCTCAATATCAGGTGGTCCCGCGCCCGGGTTGTTGCCACGTACATCAGGCGGATGTGCTCTTCCGCGGACATCCGGTTGTCCAGTTCGGCCAACTCCTCGAAACCCGGCGTGGCGAACCGCGCGCCGGCCGAACCAATGCCCACTTCGACCCGGCCGCTGGCCCGGTCCACGATGACGGGATTGCCACCCCTTGCCGGAGCCGAATTGATGCCGGTGAGGATTACCACGGGGAACTCCAGCCCCTTGGAGCCGTGGATGGTCATGACCCGCACGGCGTCCTCGTCCGATTCCGGAACCGGAGCCTCGGTAACCCGCGCGCCCTCGCTGATCTGATCGTCCACCCACTGCAGGAACGCTCGCAGCGTGGAACCGCCGGCCCGGTTGAAGCGTCCCGCCTGTTCCACGAGGAACCGGTAGCGGCGCCACTGCTCGCGCATCCTCGGGTAGCCGACAGCCGTTTCCATCAACCCGCGTTCGCGAACGAACCGGTCGATCAGGGCGCCGGTGACCTCAACCAGTCGAGCGCGGTGGAATGACCGCAACACCTCGAACGCGCCGAGCGCCACTTCATCCCCACGGTTTTGGGCGGCGTTGGCCAGGTAGTCAAAGCTGCCTCCGCTGGTGCGGTGACGCAGCAGGTCAACATCGCTGCATCCGAAGGCGGGGGAGCGGAGCGCGGCCACCGTGGCCACCTGGTCGGCCGGATCGTCGATCGCTTTCAGGCAATTCAGCAGGTCGCGGATTTCCTGGGTCTCAAACACCAGGGATGCGCTTTCCAAACGGAAGGGCAGGTCCGCCGCCTCCAATCCGCGTTCCAACGCCGCCAGACCGGTCCGGCGGGGCATGAGGATACACACGTCCGAGTAGCGCACCTGGCGGTAGGTCTCGTATCCGTTGCTCTCGGTTGCGGCCTGGTCCAGCGTTTCCCACTGCTCGGCAACCATTTGCCGGAGCAGGAGGCCGATGTCGGTTGATTCTTGCTGCCGGATTTGACCTATCGGCGCGTCGACGGCTTCATCGCACAGCCGCCACACCCGGGGCCGATGCGGGTTTCCGGTATCGCCGACCCACAGGGCGGACATCGCGTCGTACCCAGCCTGGAGGCTTCCGTCATCGCCCTCTGTGCCCGGTGTATCCTGCATCCACTGCTGGAACAGGTGGTTGACCCAACCGATAACGGGTGTTTGAGACCGGAAATTCTGCACGAGCTTGAGGGTGCGGCCGCCCGACTGTTCCATACTCCCTTGCAGACGCTTCATCTGGCCGACGTCGGCGCGGCGGAAACGGTAAATCGATTGCTTGGGATCGCCGACCACGAAAAGCTTTCCCGGTTCGGGGCTGATCCGGTCCCACGGTATTGCTTGGTCAGGTTCCAAGCTTTCGGCGCGCGCGGGCTCGGCCAAGAGCATTGCGATTTCGGCCTGGATCGGGTCGGTGTCCTGGGCCTCGTCGATCAGCAAATGGGTGTAACGGTCGCGAAAGTAGCCGCGAACCGGCGCGCTGTCCCGCAATAGTTCGCGGGCCCACACCAGCAGATCGTGAAACTCCGCCCGACCCTCGGAGCGGCGTTTGCGCCCGTATTCCAGCACCATCTGGCGCAGGTCCTCGAGAATGGGCGCCAGGACCGAACGGCGGGCGTTTTCGATCGCCTCGTTCGCCTGCTGGTCCAGTTCACCCAGGATGTCCTTCAGCAGAGTACAGGCATTCCTGCCGCTGTCCGGGTCGGTGTTCCAGTCTCCCTGGTGGCCCCGGCCTTGACGCAGGGGCAGTGTGCCGAGCAGCAGCCGGTAATCGTCTGTCGTGCCGGACGTTGCGGCCGGCCAACGGTGGAGCAAATCCAACCGGTCCACGACGTGGTCGTACAGCGGGTCGCCCGTGCCCTTTTTCGAGAAGGAGCACAACCTTTCCAATTCGGGCGCAACGTCACGGAGCGCCCCGATGACAGAAGGCTGCGGAACGTCCGCGTCGACGAAAGTGACCTCCGACAAGTCGCTGTAGTTTTGGTGGAACGCTCGCGCGATGGTTCGCAAATGGTTCAGGGTCAAGCCCAGGGTCAGGGCCAACGCCAGGTGGGGCTCCAGGTCGGTCTCGCCATCGAGATGGCGGTCAAGCCACGCGCTCCACTCCTCTTCGAACTTGATGCTGGCGAGGATCTCGTCGCTGGTCTCGAAGGACGGTGGCAGGCCAGCCTCCAGAGGACGCTCGCGCAGCAGGTTCCCGGCGAAAGCGTGGAGGGTGCAAATGTCTGCCCGGTCCAGGTCGGCGATCCCCTGGTAACAGCGCTCACGCTCGGTCGGGTCGCGCTGGTCATCTACAGAGGCCGCCTCCAGATTAGACCGGACGCGGTCGCGCAACTCGGCGGCGGCGGCTTCCGTGAAGGTGATGGCGGCCACACGGTCCAGGGTGGTGGTCCCGGTAGCAACCAGGTTGGTGACTCGCTGGACGA
Organism: SAR202 cluster bacterium bin87; assembly: GCA_002238825.1. Lineage (GTDB taxonomy): Bacteria > Chloroflexota > Dehalococcoidia > Lucifugimonadales > UBA3495 > Bin87. The sequence continues at coordinate 522,671 of MPNC01000003.1, forward strand.
GGCTGGTCGTTTTGCCGGTGCCCGCGCTGGCTTCCACAAACAGCGTCGCGCCCAGATCTGCGCCGATGGTTTTCCTGGCATCCTCATCGACCGGGACGAAGCCTGCCGGCTCGCTATCCGGAGTCGCCGCTTGCGTGGATGTCATCAGTCACCCTCCCCGTCGGGTTCTGCCAGTTGCAGATAGCCCGACAGGACGTTGTCGGACTTCTTCCGCTCCCAAAGGTCGCTGCGCCGCGTGGGGCAGATCGCATCGAAATCGCAGTACTGGCAGTTGGATGGTCCATATCGGCCGGGGGGACCCGGATTGGCCGGGAAGAGCCCGGCGTTGATGCCGTTGACGATGCTGGCGACACCCTCCCGGAACCGTTCCGCCACGGATTCGTCGGTGATGTTGAAGTGCGCGGCGGGGACGAGTTGAAATCTGCCCCGATTGGTGCTGAACCAATAGGCGGCGGACACGGTTGTGGCGTCGGGGAACAGCGCGCGCGCCGCCAGCGAATAGACACCCAACTGGAGGCGACGGCCCTGATCGATCGGGTCAACCTCCAGTCCCCGGTATGGCTCTGCGCTACCAGTCTTGTAGTCGACCACCAGGACCCTTTGACCATCGCTGCTGATGTCCATGCGGTCGATCATGCCCCTGAAGTTGATCCCGGTTTCCGGTTCCGCAACTTCGATGGTGTCACCGCCGAAACCAAACCGGGTCTCCACCTTGACGTCGGCGGTTTCGTTCGCCCTGCGCAACCCGGAGTCGGTTTCCAGGAAGGCCTCAAGGTCGGACAGGATTTCGGTTTTGGCCATGTCCCACAGCAATCGTTTGCCGGTCACGCCCCGGGCCTCGGCATCGCCGAAGCTCTGCGCCGCGATGATCATCAGGCGCTCCCGGTCGCTTTCGCCCCACGGCTCGCCAGGTGGCGGCAGGTTGCCGCTTTGGACTCTTTCGTCGATGAACCGTTCCAGTATCTCGTGGCTCAGCGTGCCGCGGTCCAGGGCGCTGATGGAGAAGATTTCCTCGGGAGTGTCCAGCGAGCCGAGCCTGAGGACGTAACCCAGGAAGTACCGGTACGGGCAGGTTGCCCACGATTCCAGGGCGGTCGGCGATATCGGCGACCCACCCGGGCCGATGTCGAACCGATGGCTGGCCTCGATGCCAGAAAGGTCACCGTCAAACTCGGTCAGCCGGCGCTGGGATCTTTGCTGCGCCAGCCGCACGGCTCGGGCCAGAGGATCCCTCCGCGCGTAGGGATGGTCGCGCAGGTTTTGCCCATGGTTTCGCCATTGCAGCAACCGATTCAGCCGGTAATCCCGTTCGTCCGCGGGAGCGATTGCGTGCGCATTGGCGAGGGCGCGTTCGGGCGAGTCGTCCGTGGTGAACCAATCGTGATCACGCAGCCCGGGCACATCACCGCTCCTTATCGGAACGCCGGCCAACTCTGACGCCTGTTCCAGGAACCAGCGCGACGGGTAGGCTTGCCTTTGGGATGCCGCGTCGGCCACCGGGTGGGTGAGCGTGCGACGGGGCGCCGATGCGACGGCAGCGAGGTACTCGTAGCGTTCTTCCGCCATACGCACGTGGATGCGGTCCTGCCCGCCGGCGGCCAGCCAGTCCGGCTCGGTCAACAATGGGTCGCGACGGGGGGACGGGGGAACCGCTCCCTCGATCATGCCGACCATCCAGACGGCATCGAAGGTCATCCCGGCCGCGCCGGCGAAGGACGAAACGAACACTCCCTGGCCGGTTGGTCCCAGGTGCCCGAAAGGAGCCTGCATCAACTCCGCAACCATCTGGCGGAATTCGGTCAGGGTGGTGCGGTTATGCACGCTGTCGGCAGCGGCAAATTCGTCCAGCAGTCTCTCGATGCGCTCCCGGGCATCGTCTTCCGGCCCACCCGCGTCGATTGCCAGGTAATTGTCCAACAGGCCCTTGGCCCACGCTGCGAAATCTCTCCAGGAACTGCCATCAGCAGGCGACTCCAGGTCATCGGCGAGTTTGTCGATAAAGGTTCGGACGTTTTGTGCGACCAACGCTTCGGATCGCATGCCGCGGGCGCGGGACGCGCTGATTTCCCCGTCGGTTTCCCTCCGGTCAGCATCCGTGGTCAGGCGCTGCGCGTGGGCATCCAGCCGGTCACGCCATTGCTGCCGGCCGCCGACGATGCCAGCTTTCCTGGTGACCACGTCCCATAGGCTGGGACTGAAACCAGGGCCCGCGCCGACCGGGATCCGCACTGGGCAACCGCTCAGCCAGGCCATCACCTCGGATCGTGGGAACTGGCTTCCGCACATCTCGAGAAGACCGCTCAACGCGCGACCGGCGCCGGTGTTTGCCAGCGGCTCGCGGTCGGGCCCCGCCATCCGGATGCCGGCCATGCGCAGTTCGTCGCGAATCAATGAAGCGTACGGATCGGCCATCCGATAGAGGATTGCCATCCGGTGCAGCGGGGTGCGGTTCTCGTTGAGTTCCCGGACGATTTGCCGGATGACCCAGCGCAGTTCGTCGTGTGCCGTGGGCGCGACGTGCAGTCGGGCGGAGCCAGCGAGGATGGGGGTGTCCTCGACGGTGGCCGGAGCTCCGGCGGCCGGTCGCATCTTGCGGCGCAGACCGTCTGCCAACGCGAGGGTCGACTCGTCGGCGATTCCGTCACCGGTGGCGCCCAGGAGCGCGGCGCATCGGTGGTGCTCGGTGATGGATTCCATCAACCTGACTTCGCCCGGTGAAAGCCCGTGCGGGAGGTAGAAAATTATCAGTCCCAGGTCGCCCAATCCCGGCGCGGCGCCGGCGTTAACCGTGGCCGTCGCCGCCTCCGCCAGGTCCTCAGGGTCGTACCATTCGTCGGCGGTGATCTGGCAAAAACCGTCGTACAGGCGCGCCATTTCGCCCGCCACTCCGCCGCGGGCTGCCAGCGCGGACCGCAAGGTATCGTCAGAGTTGCGGAGCTGACGGAACGCGGAGCGGACACTGGATTGAGTGCTGGGGTGCCCGGATACACTCTGCAATGGGCCGTCAGTTTGCGCCAACACCTGCCGCACCACCAGGTTCTCCAGCACGGCCGTCAGCGGCTTGCGACCCTGCTCATCCAGCGCGGCCGCGCCGAGCAGTTCCGACAGGAAGGACACCGGCATGAAGCGGACGTTGGCGAACCCGTCGCGTCCCAACTCCTGGCGCAACGACAAGCCGGCGTACCGCGTAGGTGTGATCACGGTCACCGGAGCAAGCGCATCGCCTTGCTTCTCTTCTGCGATGAGCCGCCAAAGTTCGCGGGGCAATCGCGAAGACAATCGTTCAACGAAAAGGCGTGACCGGTCGGGGTTTCCAGATTGATTCATACGATTGTCCGTGAGGGCTGGAGATCAGGGAAGGAGTAACAAGATACAGCATCGAGCGACGCCGGCAAACGCCGGTATCTGCGGCAGGGCAGCAGCGAAGCATCCCTCATGCGTACCCGGTTTGTCATCGCGAGCGCCTCCCTCCTGTCATTGCGAGCGCAGCGCGGCAATCTCGTTGACGCCGGGGGGCCTCCAGGGCAGACGTCGCCGCTACGAAATCGGATTTGCGGGGTGTGTCATTGCAAGCGCCTCCCTCCTGTCATCGCGAGCGCCTCCCTCTTGTCATTGCGAGCGCAGCGCGGCAATCTCGTCGGCGCCGGGGAGTCCTTCAGAGCAGACGTTGCCGCTACGAAATCGGATTTGCGGGGTGTGTCATTGCAAGCGCCTCCCTCCTGTCATTGCGAGCGCAGCGCGGCAATCCCGTTGGCGCAAGGGGGTCCTTCGAGACAAGCGTGGCCGCTACGATATCGAGATTGCCACGGCGCAAACGCCTCGCAATGACAACCTCCGGAATTCTGAACGTTACGCGCAGCGACGTCGCGATCTCGTTTCTCTGGCATCCGCCTCTTGCATTTGACGCACTAATGTTCTATCATGGTCTCGTCAGGTAATTCCGGCGCCGCTTCGCGAGCTACGCCGGTTCCGCCGCCAGGCCAGCGGCTTCGCCTAACCTACATCCGAATAGATGGGCGATACGGTTTCGGGTCGGCAACGGCCCCAGTCGGTTCTTCGCATCATGGTCGCCAGCGGCCGCTACCCGA
>MPNC01000048.1 GCA_002238825.1 SAR202 cluster bacterium bin87
GTTCGGTGATAGCCACATGGCTCCAGCCCGCCAGCGGCTCGCAGAACAGGAAAAGGTTGCGGGTGCCGCCGCGTCGGTACTCGTAGTCCTGACGTCGGGGACGTCCCGGCTGGGCGGGCAAGGGTTCCCGCACCTCGGCCAACAGTTGAGTGGAAGTCTCGTCGAAGCACACCACCGGCCGGTTGGGGTCGCAGGGCTCGGCATACAGGTCCAGCACGTCCTCCATGGCTGCCACGAACTCCCCGTTCATCTGGGAGATGCACCACTGCTGTTTCTGCCAGGGCTTGAGGGTGTTTTTTTCAGCCGGAGCCTGACCGTTTCGTATGACAGGCTCTCCACCACGCCCAACTCCACCACCTTGTCGGCCAGCAATCTCAGCGTCCAGTGGTCATGACCTTCGGGAGCGTCGCTGCACGCCAGGGCAATCAGATGGGCTTCCCCACGATCATCCAGCTTGCGATACCGGTTGGCCTGGGGATGGTCGTGGAGCACACCGTCCAATCCCTCCTCGGCGTACCGCCGCTTGGTGCGAAACACCGTTCGGGGCGACGTGTCCAGCGCCGCCGCCACCTGGGACGCGCTCCAACCCTCGTCGGTCTTGAGCAGAATGCGAGCTCGATTGATCACCCGGGCCGAGCGTTGGCCGCTACGGATCAACCGCTCCAGTTGGCTCCGATCTTCCTCCGACAACCGTACCGCAAACTTCTCCTGAGCCATGGACGCCGCACCTCCTGCACCGCTGTTTGCCACTCACGATAGTGACCATGGCCGGTTTCTTCTTCCATATGACGATGCCAGTTTGACCGAATACTAGTTGGGTGATCAGATGGGGCAAACTGGCCATGGTGGCATCCGGCGCGGGGTTGTCAGAAATCCATGATAATGACTGACAATCGCTGATACCGGACCGATGTGAGAAAGTCGCCGTGTTAGCATTGGCCCGGCCGGGTAAGCACTACAACGCAATTCATTTGCCCGACAGTCTGCCGGGAGGATAGGGCGTCAACCATGACCAGCCGCAACGGGCGTAACGTGGCCGATCAGGAGACCATGCCGCAGTTCGGGTTCGCCCTTGACGACCCCGACTCCCGCACCCGTTCGCCACATCTCCAGGCGGTGTACGCCCAGGCTCTGCGGGTGGAACCGTTCAACATGGACCTGTTCGCTGGGTTCACCAGGATGCGGGCGCTCACCTACACCTCCAGCATCCCCATGGTGCTCCGTCTGCTCAGGGATTACGACTATGACGACTTCGAGTGCGTCTTCGGCCACGGTGGGGTGCTGAGCCGGGACGCCGCGGACCTGCTGGCGTTCCAGAACGTGGTGCAGAGCAGGCTGAACCAGGGTTTTGTGGGCGCCCGCGGCATCTCGCCGGAGCGGCGGGAGGTGATCTACCGGCGGGCGGCCGAGGGCAGCGCCCGGTTCCTGGTGGTGAAGGACGCGGTGGCCCACGCCAAGATCTACCTGCTGGAGCGTGAGGACAAGCGGCGGGTGATTGTCGGCTCGGCGAACCTGTCAGAGAACGCTTTCTCCGGCCGCCAGGCGGAGACGTTGACGGTGTTTGACGACGACCTGGTGGCGTGGGAGCAATTCAGTCGCCAGTATGAGGACGTGCGCAGCGTGGCCACCAGCAACATGCCCCTGAGGGCGGAACCGCTGCCGGGTGATCTGGTGGAAAACACGCCGGCTCTCAGGGATGCCGAGGAGCGTCCCGACGGGGTGACCATCTTCCTGCCGGCCCAGACCGAGGACGAGGTGCAGTTCAACGCGCCCCACGTGCTCCGGGAGGTGGAGCGCATCGCGCCGGTGCACCGCCAGGTGCTGGCCGACCTGCGCCCCGACCGGAAGGGTGTGCTCAAGATAGTGCCCCAGGTGGTCAAGCAGATGACCCGCATCGCCACCTCGCGCCATGACGAGGCGAAGCCGGCCACGTCGCTGTCCTACGACGGGCGGACGCTTTGGCTGTCGGGCCAGGCGATGTCCCTGGATGCCGACGCCGACCAGGTGGCCAGCGACGTGGCGGCGTGGCTGGAGTTCTTCGGCAACTACGAGAACGGCTTCGTGGGCGACGTGCCCCGGATGCAGCGGGACTACTTCACCTTCATGTGCTGGTTCTACTTCAGCCCGTGGATGTGCGACCTGCGCAACGCGGCGCTGCGGGCGAACACCTTCAGCTTCGACCGGCCGATGTTCGCCATCGTGTACGGTGAGAGCAACTGCGGCAAGAGCAGCCTGATCGAGACGCTGATGACGTCCATGTTCGATTACCCGCGGATCGTGGAGACGCCGTACTTCACCCGTCGTAACCAGCGGGCGCTGCAGGCGGCGTACCAGAGGTTTCCGGTGGTGTTCGACGATATCCACGATGACCGGTTCCGGCGGCACGCGCCGGAGGTGATCAAGGACGAGCACATACCGTATGCGGAGTACCCGTGCATCGCGCTGTCGATGAACGCCGACGCGAGGAACTTCCAGCCGGAGATCGTGAAGCGGTCGCTGATGATCTGGACGACCACGTCGCTGCCGGGGGACGCGATCACGTCGATCAGGCAGTTGCGGCGTTCGGTAACGGGGATCACCAACCGGATGAGCACGGCGCTGTACCGGCGTTATCTGTCAGAGACCCGAGAGTTGTTGGATGATATGGACGAGCAGGACATCCTGGATGCCGACGTGCTGGAGGTGTCGTCAACGGTACTGTGCCGGTTGTTCGAGGAGCACCTGCCGCCGGGAGTGGAGTTGCCGGAGTGGTGCGCGCCCATGACGCTGCACCAGTACCAGAACCGCGCCTTTGAGCAACCGCGTTCGGTGCTGGAGGGGTTGATCCATCCGGACAAGTACACCCGGGCCCGTAGGCCCGCCATCGGGGACTGGACCATCGCGGGAGACCAGGTGATCATCGGCATTGAGCCATTGGGCGCCAGGCGGATCCGGGACGAGATTCCCAACTGGATACTGAACCGACCGGCGAGCATCTCGGGGCAGATCGTACTGAAGAAGGAACCGCTGGACAGCTTTCTGGGGCAGGCCACGCGGTCGCCGCGCCGGTTCCGCTGGTTCTGAATACTGCAGTCGCTCAAGTGGTTGATGACGCGTAGCGCCGAACCAGCAACACGAAATCATCCGATGAGTTTATGTGCTTTCCATAGCTATATGAGGGAGGTGATTTCGCTACTCGATCCTTCCATCAAGGGTCTCGAGTTTCGATGTCTTCGCTGCCACATTCGTAATGGTTAGTGAAATTCCCTCAATAGACTGAAACCCTCTTTTTCTTGGGTTGCTGCCTAATGTATCATGCCTGAGGCCAAAGCCTGCCATACTCAATTGGCTACGCGGAGGCTGGACTGTCAGAAGGAAAACCTCCGGAATATGTGAAGGAACCGAATGGCCTAGCATGAGCAGCCAACCAAACCCTGATAGTGAAATCACGGCACGACTGGCCCGCCAAGTCGCCCAGCAATCGAGCACGTTGGCCCTCCATGTGCAACAGCACGACGACATCAACGCTGCTGCTCAGAAACGCAGCGACGAGGCCATCGCAACAGCAGTAGCCCAACTGCGAGAGGCACACCATACCGCCGTCGAGGCAGCACTACACGGCCTGGAAGAAACGGGGCGCGAGATCGTGCAGTCGTTGCGGGACAGTCTCGCATCGGAGCAAAAGCACAGGGAGGAGCACGACGACGCTTTTGCCACCGCTCAACAGGAACTGCTGACAGCGTTTGAGAACGCCATGGCGCAACAGCGCGAAGACCAACAAAGCCAAATGGACCAGGCGTTGGATAGAGTGAATCGAAGCTGGTCCCGGCTTGCCAAAATCCTAGTCGGTACCACCGCAACCGCCGTCTGCATTGGCTTGGTCGCAGTCATATTGGCGCTGCTATGACTATCGGAGCCGCGACGAGAGTCGAACTCCTGGAATTACTCGCCCAGAGCCGGAGAGAACTGGACGCGGCCGCGCGGGTCGAAAAACGCAAGCGCTGGTCCACCCAATCAGGCGGCTTGGCTGAAGCACTTCGACAGTGCCGCGAGGCCACAGCACCGGCCTACCAAAAAGCTAAAGAGCAACTGGAGGCAACAGAACGCGCAATCAGCGAAGCCAAGGAAACCGCCGAGCGGTTGCTACAGGAAGTGAGCACACCCAACGCGGGCGCGACGGCAAAGCAGTCGGCAGCGGAAATCCGGGAGCTGATCGAAAAGCTTGAAGAACGGCAATCCAGTGTCAGCGACGCCATCGAGCGCAAGATGGGGGCGCCGCCAACCTACAACCTGACCCTCTTCGGAAGGACGATGACGGGTAAGTCCACGCTGATGGAGATACTCACCGGGGGCGACGGCAGCTCCATCGGAAACGGCACGCAGCGCACCACGACGGATGTCAGGACCTACCACTGGAGAGGACTCGCCATTACCGACGTGCCCGGCCTAGCGGCATTCGAAGGCGAAGACGACGAAGAGACTGCACACGATGCAGCCATCCAAGCCGACCTCATCATCTTCCTCATCACCAACGACGCTCCCCAAGACTCCGAAGCCCGTCATCTGGCCCGCATCAGGCGCACCGGCAAACCGGTCATAGGAATATGCAACGTCAAAAGCGCCCTTACCAGCCGCGGGCACATCAGGCGGTTCATCACGAACCAAGACCGTCTGTTCGACCTCGAGACGCTTGATGACATTGCCGACCAATTCGACCGCATGGCGGACCAATACACGCCTGGCCGACAACTGCAACTGGTCAACACCCACTTGCTGGCGCAATACCAAGCCAGCCGTGGGCTGTCACAGGCGGAACACGCCGAACTCGCCGAGGCCAGCCGCTTTTGGGAGGTTGAGGATCTCATCGTCAACGAGGTGGTGACCAACGGACCCTTCTTGCGCCGGCGAGCGTTCATAGACACTGCGGCAACCGCCGCACTGGAGACTTGGGAAGACTTGGCGGTCCAAGCCGACCTCACCCAACGGTTGGAACAGCGTCTCAACGACCGACTCAGGGAAACTGAGAGATTTCGTAGCCAATTCCGACGCGAGGCCAGCCGAAAGCTCGACGTACTCATCAGCAGCACGGTCGGGGAACTCCGCAACCAAGTTCCAGGTTTTGCAGACCAGTACTGCGAGGACAGGCAAATCCAACAACGCTGGGAAACCCGGGTCAAGACATACCACATCGACCAGAACCTGAACACAGCCATCAGGGAAGTGGCTGACGAGTGCCAGAACCGGCTCGCTGAAATGGTGGCGGACATCGAGACCGAGATCCGCATACTCACCAAACAACAGGACAATGCGCGCTTACAACACGAAAAGATCAGAGACACACGCCGGTGGGTCAAATGGGGAAGCCAAGGACTGGGGGCAACGCTAGGGCTAGGAGGAGCCGCAACCTTCCTCCCTTTCCTAGCCGCAATACCAGGCATCAACACGGTTGCGATCCCGCTAATGATCGCAGGTGCGTTGGTGGGACTAGCGGGCCGGCTGCTGGGAAACCTTTTCGGGTCGAGAGAAAAGAGGCACCGAGAAGCCGCCCAACGGGTGGCCAACCAACTGCACGAACACCTCGACGACGTTGAGAAAACGATCCGCGACACCTTCAACCATTGGTACAGCGGCGCGGTGGACCGCGACGCCATCCAACCCGCAGCGAACGAGATCAGTAGCCTCACTCAAGCGGCCGGACTGGCCACCAATGTCGTGATGACCCTGGCCGCACAGCAAAGGGCGAGCCTTAGCGAATTGAACCGCGACCTGATCGGCCACGCTCTAGCGCACACCGACCACGAAAGTGAAGAGCCAAAGATAACGGGAACAGCGCGGCTGCCCGGACAGGCCACCGTGCTGAGGTTACAGGACAGCCAAATTCTCTAGCACGAAGCCATGGAATCACTGGAACAAGTGTTGGCAGAATCAGTGAACTGCATCGCAGAAGGGAAGCCAGCAAGGGAGCTGATCGCCGAACTTTGCGGTACCGCTGGCGAAGACGTCTATATTGATGGAGAGAACTCAATCGCGGAGGTCGCCAACTTGCAAGGAGATCCCAACGCCCGGGTTCAGGCCGCCCTTGCACACCAATTGACCGGACTCCGCATCTCGAACTCCGGCAACAGCGCGAGGACGATGCAATGACTTTACTCCAAACGCAGCAATGGGCTATCGAGACCGGCAAGGTGCTGGAAAGGGCTCGTGAGGCGCTGATGAAGTCCACGTTGCCATCGGTCCGCGACCTGACTGAAGAACTGCCGACCGAGCGCTCGACCGGCGAATACAACATCAGCCTGGTCTTTGCGGGACAGTACAGCGCCGGCAAGTCAAATCTCATCCGAGCACTCACCGGAAGAGACGACATCGCTACCGGAGCCGGCATCACGACTGACCAGATCCACCACTACGAGTGGCATGGCATAACCATCACCGACACGCCGGGCATCCATACCTCGATCAGGCCCGACCACGACGCGACCAGCTACGCCGCAATCAGCCGAGCCGACCTGCTAGTGTTCGTCATCACCAACGAACTGTTCGACAGTCACATCGCCCAGAACTACCGCCAGCTGGCCATCGACCACGAGAAAGCCTACGAGAGCATCCTGGTCGTCAACAAGATGAACCGGCACCATTTGGGCAATACCCCAGAGAGCAGGGAAATCATCACGGAAGCCTTGCGCCAGCCGTTGCACCCCTTCACTCCGGAACAGCTGCGCGTGACCTTCACCGACGCTAGCAGCTCTCTTGAAGCAGACGAAGAAACTGACCCGGAAATGGCGGAAATCCTCCGGGAGGAGGCGAACATTGGGCAGCTGGCCGACAACTTGGACGCGCTAGCACGAGACCAGGGACTGAACTCGCGACAGACCACCGCGCTATACCAGCTCGCACAGGTGTTGGAACAAGCGATTGCTCAGGAACCAACCGACGACCCAACGGAAGACGCCCTGAATTTGGTGTATAACCAGAACGCCAAGGCCGTCGCGCAAACCATCACAGCGATACGCCACGAAACTAGCATCCACATATTGGACGCTAAGCGCACAATCATCAACGCCGGTCACAACCTAGTTGACAGCGTCCACGAAGAATCCAGTCAGGAAGACGTCGAGGTAAGCGCCCAAAACGCAGAACGCCTCGTGCAGGCTGCGGTCGAGGAGTTGGACCGCAATATCCACGGTGTGATTGCGCGGGAACTGCCAGAACTGGCGGCGTCCATGGCGAGGATGCAGACGCAGAGCCTGCACCAGGACACCAGCGGCAAAATCGCGCAGGAGATCACCGCCGGCGGGCGGTCCCTGAATCTGGACATCGTTCAGAAAGTCACGGAATCACTGGCGGACACGGCCGGGAACTTGACGCGGAACTCCAGCGCAGTGGCGTCAGGAGCTCAAGGGCTGGCCCAATTCTCGGGAAGTGCAGTCCACAGCACTATCCTGACCTTGGGACGAACTTTCGGACACAGTTTCCGGCCATGGGAAGCGGTCAAACTTGCACGCGTCGTGGGCAGGGCCAGCGTCATCCTGACTGTCGGAGCAATAGCTCTCGACTTGTTCCTGACCGTCAAGGAGGAACAAGACCGACGCAGGAAAGCGGCAGAGATACGCAGGGTGTGCCAAGACCTGCGGGCGAAATTCGCCGCCGTGGCCCACCAGGTGGAACGGGAGGCAACATTCGTGGTAGATGCAACCATTGCCGAATTGTTGGAGGAACCTTTACGGTCTATCAGGGAAGAGCAGGCCAACCTCAACATGGCCCGCCAGGAACGAAATCAACACCTCCGGCAGCTCAACGAGGTGTACGTCTCGGCAAACGAGCTGATTCACAGGATCCACGAGGAGCAACTCCAGAAGCCTAGATGAGTTGGTACTACCGACAGTCGAGAAACAGCGGAGCCTGTTGAACCTCTGCCCGCTATCACGCACGGCGTTCTCTATCTTCGCCTCGAGAGAGCGTCGCCGGTATCTCCGAGGGTCCAAGTGGTGCGCACTGCCGATGCTTGCGTCGTTCAGGAATTAACGGATTGCCAGAAGATTATGGCCAATGGATGCGTTACGAGATTCGTCATCATATTGGTCAATGTCTGACCCGGATACCTCGGAAAACGAGTAGCGAAATCTCCTCATATGAGGTGCTCCATCTTGACTGACCAACCCACCCTGTTTGCGCAAATGGCGCTGAGGTTCGGGGATCATCCCGAAAACATAGCGGTCGAGGCACTCGGCCACATCCTGGCGCATTCCACATCGGCCCGGCAAGGTTTGGAAGACGTCCTTCGATCCGGTGGCTCGCGCATGGGGCACATCGCACGAACCGAGACGCAGTTCACCGTGGATGGGGGCTCTCGCCCCGATCTGGCCGGTTTCGATGAAGCGCAGGAGGTACGACTATTCATCGAGGCCAAGTTCTGGGCTGGACTGACCGACGATCAGCCCAACGGGTACTTGGCGCAGTTGCCGGATGACGGATCCTCGACTCTGTTGTTCGTGGTGCCTGAGGCTCGGTTGGAAGCGCTTTGGTCTGAAGTGTACGTGTTGGCGGACCAGGAATATGGGTTGGCGCCGAGCACTGAATCGGGTCAGCTCCAGAGTGCTCTCATCGTCGACACCGAGTGCCACCTGATGATGACAAGTTGGGGGGCTTTGCTGGACAGGATGGCAGCCCATGTCGGCGCGGCTGGCGACACGAGGATCTCCGGCGACATCGTTCAGCTCAGAGGTTTGACTGAACGGATGGACACCGACGCTTTCTTGCCGATCAGTTCGGAGGAATTGGGACCTCAGATCCCACGTCGGGTGATGAACCTGACTCGGTTGGTCAATGATGCCACCAACCGTATGATCGAGGTTGGGTGGGTGGATGTTACTGGTCTGAGGGTGACGCCGCTGGAGACGGGCTACGGACGTTACATCCGCCTGAGCGAGGTGTTTTGCAGGTTAGGGGTGAACCTTGAGCATTGGGCGCACCGAGGGCGTACTCCGTTGTGGCTGTTGCTCTACAATTTCAACGAGTTGGGTGACCCTGACTCAGACCGCAAGGAGATAACCCGGAAGCTGGAAAGCATGAACGTCATTGACTTGGGCCCGGGACCAAACAATGGCCTCCTGGTTCCCATTGAACTGCCCACACGCGTGGAATACGACCGGGTGTTGGATTGCGTTTCGGAGCAATTGGAACAGATCGGTTCGATGATATCGAACGGTCCTCTGTACGGGTGAGTTCGGTCTGACTGGTTCATTCAGAGACGGTGATCGCACTCTGGCCGGAGCAGACGGCGTTCACTCTGCGAGGGGAGGGCACATGACCAACGTCTGGGCGGGTGCAGGACGCCAAGGTCCGCTTCAGCGAGATGCTGCATACCAGCCTTGCCCTGGGTCTGCAGATCGTGGCGTGGCCGCGTCCGTACTGGTGCTTATCTAGCGGTGGCGTTGTTTGGATCCTATGACTACGCCGGGCCTCGAGGACCCGTTGCTGACACCGCTGCGGCTGAAATATCGTCGGCGGGCGGATCCCGACTTTGAGTGGCGCCGTGTACCGGCTCGACACGGGCGTGGTTCAGGAACTGCGTCGCCCCCGGCTGCAGCCGGCGGTGATCTTCTGGATTGACGATGTGGCTGGGGCGGACCTCAACTGGTACACCGTAACCACAGGAGGGGTGGAACTGAATGATCCGGCTGGCGCATCGAGCGCCTAGCCTTCCTCCGCATCCCCGCTGGCCAGGTAATAGCCGACCCTGGGCTCGGTGAGGACGTACCTGGGGTTGTCGGCGTCGTCGCCGAGCTTGCGGCGGAGTCGTCTCACGATGTTGCGCAGCAGCCAAGACTCGCCGACGCGTTCCGGACCCCACACCCGCTGGAGCAGCACCTGGTGGGTCAGCACCCGAGGCGCGTGCACCGCCAGCTCGTAGAGCACCGCGTACTCCGTGGGCGTCAGCTCCACCGGCTCACCGTCCACGGCCACCTGGCGGCGGGCGAAGTCGATGCTCAGCCCGCCGGCGGCAAAGGGCCCCGACGGCTCGCCCACAGCGGGCTCCAGCCGTTTGCGCAGGGCCGCCCGGATCCGCGCGGTGAGTTCCGTGGGCGAGAAGGGCTTGACCACGTAGTCGGCGGCCCCCATGTCGAAGGCCCGGGCCACGGTGTCGTCCTGGCCGTACACCGAGAGGAAGATCACCGGGAGGTCGTCGATTCGGAGGATGTCGTGCATCAGCT
>MPNC01000049.1 GCA_002238825.1 SAR202 cluster bacterium bin87
CTCTATGGTATACCGCTTCCCGTACATGGCTGCTGCACCTCCCCGCAACTCGAAATTGCAGCCAGCATAGGAACCTCACGCTCGAACCTCCAAGAAGTGCAAGCACTGATTTGATGCGATACTAGACATGTGCTTGTTTGAGTTTCCAGGTCGCAGCCTGCAGTCGTGGGCCTATGATTTTGAGGCATTTTTGGACGACGAGCGGGATTGGCTCATCGAGGGAATCGATGATCTCGATCAACTCGTTGAGATACGGGATAGCATATCCGACATCGCCAAAATCTTGGGCGCGGACACACGGGAAATCGATATGGTGATCGAGGATCGCATCGATGAACTACGTCAAGCGCCAGAACCAGACTTTGACGGGTATATACCAGGAATCTACTCTGACCCCGAAGGGGCTTCTGTCGAACAGGAAGTAGACGCTCTGTTCTCATCGTTGCGCTGACCTGGACCTACGGGCACTCCTAGGCGTGAGTTTCTTCGCAGATCAGGTGCTTGCTGTACGCCTTGTCCACGCCCTTACCAACGTCACATCATCCACGCCGACCCGGACGCCTTCTATGCCTCCGTGGAGCAGCAGGATAACCCCGACCTACGCGGCACCTGCCCGTGCATGCGGGCGGCAGGCCCAAGGGTCGCGGCTTCGTCGCGACCGCCCTCCATCCACCCGCTCCCGGATCCAACCTATCGGTCGGGGTGGATGGGGCAGCCTGGTTCCATCATCAGGTGGCCATGACCATGATCACCAACGACCCACCGGGATCGGATTGCCATCGTGCCCTGGCCAGCGTGATCGATGCATGAGCTAGGTTGGGATCGGGGGTGCAGATCAGTTCATGCGTGCCCGGCTTGGCGGCGGGGAAACGTCAGAATCAGGATGTGCCGGATCTATGGATTATCAGGATCAGGAGATCTCCACCCCAAAGGGGCTCAATCCGGCCAATCCGTGAATCCTGATAATCCTGGTTCTGACAAACTACCCAAACCGGGCACGCGTGAGACAGATCAGTCATTGCACTCCCTGTTCCTCGTCAATTACTTTTGTCGACTCGCAGGCCGTGCGCACAATACCAACGACGGCCAGGGGTGTTCCTGTGAATAATCTGATGCGAGAAAAAATCTGTCTAATAACCGGCGGCAGCGATGGCATCGGCTACGCGGCCTCCCGCGAACTGGCCCGTATGGGCGCCCGGGTAGTCATCGTAGGCCGCAACGCTGCCAAGACCCAAGCCGCGGTGCAGCAGATCATCGCCGATACGGACAACCCGGCAGTTGAGCACCTGCTGGCCGACCTTTCGTCCCAACGTGAGGTGCGTCGCGTGGCCGCCGAGGCGATGCAACTGGTACCCCATCTGGATGTGCTGCTGAACAATGCCGGGGCCATCTTCCTGTCCGACAGGCGCAGCGCCGAGGGTATCGAGATGACCTTCGCGCTGAACCACCTGAGCTACTTCCTGCTGACCAACCTGCTGCTCGAGCATCTGCGGAAAGCGCCTCGTGCCCGGATTATCAACGTATCCTCTTGTGCGCATGAATCGCCGGGCAAGTTCCGGCTGGAAGACCTGCCCAAGCCTCCAGGTAATGGGGGATATCCAGCCTACAAACGCTCCAAGCTCTGCAACATCCTGTTCACCTACGAGCTCGCGCGGCGTCTGGAAGGCGAGAACATCACGGCGAATGCCCTGCATCCCGGCCTGGTGCGGACCAACATCGCCCGCAACAATGGGTTGCTGGGTCGCGTGGTCAATTTCTTCATCGGAGTTCGCGGCATTGCCCCGGACCAGGGAGCGGAGACACCGGTGTACCTGGCCGCATCGCCGGAGGTGGAGGGTGTGACCGGCAAATATTTCGTGGACCGCCGCCCCGTCCCGTCTTCTGGCATGAGCCACGATGCAGATTTGGCCGCCAGGCTCTGGGATATCAGCGCGTCCCTTACTGCTGCTGGGGATCCACCCACCCGCTGAAAGATTCGTTCTTGCCTCAACCTCGCTGGCTGCGGTTCCAGGTCAGGCAACCGACCTCCCTGGCAGTTCAATCGGTTCCCCACATCCACGCATACTCAGATGGTCATCGCGAGGAGCGCGGCCACGCGGCGATCTCGTTGGCACAACGACGACTACGCCAGCAAGAAGGTTGCCACGCTCCGCTCGCAATGACAATTCGAGTGAAATTGGGTACGCGTCAGGTTCCCCGCCCCGATGACCAGGTACGCTCGGGTCGGCGCGCCCACACCATGTTGCCCTTATCTCCCCTTTCGGCGCCCCACGTCAACACGCTGATGGGAAGGTAGCCTCGCAATTCAGGTGGTGCAATCGGAGAAACGCCGTTGTCGGTGTGGGCAGGGGAGAATAATTATTCGCCCCTGCGAAGGGAAACTGCCTGAACTGGAACGCTATCGCAGTGAGGCTCACGAAATTTCGATGCCAACGGGGCAGTGATCGGATCCCGTCACGTCGGGCAGTATGAAGGCATCGGTCAGGTTGGAGGCGAAATCGCTGTCGGTGAAGAAGTAGTCGATGCGCCAGCCCACGTTACGTTCCCGCGCGCGAGTCATCTGGTCCCACCAGCTGTAGTTGTTCGGTTCCTGGTTGAACCGGCGGAAGGTGTCGATGTAGCCGTGCTCAAGAAAGGCGTCCATCCAGGCCCGTTCCTCCGGGAGAAACCCGGAAATCTTCTCGTTTGCCTTGGGCCGGGCGAGGTCGATTTCCTTGTGGGCCGTGTTGACGTCGCCGCACACCACCACGTTGCGACCTTCCCGTCGCAGCTTGTCCACGTAATCCAGGAAGGCGTCGTAAAAATCCATCTTGTAACGCAGACGTTCGTCGGACCGCTTGCCGTTGGGGAAATAGATGCCCAGGAACACGAAATCATCGAAGTCGGCGACTATGGTGCGCCCCTCGCTGTCGAACTGCTCAACACCCAGGCCGAAGCTGACGCTGCGGGGCTCATGTCCTTCGCGGGTGTAGAGGCCCACGCCGCTGTAACCCTTTCGCTCCGGAGTGGTGAACCAGCTGGAATATCCCTCAATCTGCTTCAGGGCGGTGGGCAACTGGGACTCGTGGGCCTTGGTCTCCTGCAGGCACAACACGTCGGGCTGCGCCTCCTGAAACCACGCAAGGAATCCCTTCTTGTGAACTGCCCGAATGCCGTTGACGTTCCACGAAATCAGTTTCATCTCTATATGCCCTCAGCTCCACCCTCCCCGCCGGGAGAGAAGAGAATTGCCGTTTACGCCCAATCTTAGCATGGGCAGCGGGCGCCACGTTCCGCTTCTGATGCGGGACCAACTCAGTCCGATGTTGACACGTCGGAATTGCGGTGATAATATTCGATACTTGGTATCATTATGATCGCAGCCGCCAACAAGCATTCCGACCACGAACACCCCAGGCCCCGCTCCGCCGCCGTGGTGGCCGACATCATTTCTCAATTGAGCGACCTGGGATACCGGGACACCGAACCCCGCCGCCTCGTCATCAGCGCCGTCGCCGCTCAGAGTAATCCCTTCACCGCCGAGGAACTCTGCGCATCGCTGCCCTGCGTGGGCCGGGCCACTGTGTACCGGGGTCTGCGCCTGCTGGTGGAAACCGGACAGGCGTGTCGGGT
The DNA here is from genome assembly GCA_002238825.1 of SAR202 cluster bacterium bin87. Lineage (GTDB taxonomy): Bacteria > Chloroflexota > Dehalococcoidia > Lucifugimonadales > UBA3495 > Bin87. The sequence continues at coordinate 3,613 of MPNC01000049.1, forward strand.
TCTGCTGGAAGATCACGACCTGCGCTACCAGCTCAGCCACCAGGGGCATCACCACCACCTGCTGTGCGGGGTATGCGGAGCGTCGGCGGACCTCGAGGTATGCCACGCGGAGGACATGCTCCGGGAAGCCGCTGCCGCCGCGGGCTTCCGAATGAGCGGCCATTGGCTGGAAGTGTTCGGCCAATGCGGCGAATGCATCGAGGACTGATGGCCCGCGCATTTTATTTTTGCGCTCCAAGTTATTGATACCTGCTATCGCGCGCAATCCATGATTGAAGCCAATGGCCATGGTCAGAGAGATTGCGATACGACCTATCAATATCTGTGCTCAACGTTATGCCATGTCGATCAGACCGGCAAACGACACCCAAAGCAACGGAGAAAACCGATGAACCCACCCTTTCTACAACCCGCGACCCTGGCCACGATCGTTCCGCTGCGGCCGGCCCTAGCGCTCCTCGCTGCGCTGGCGGCAATTGCGCTGCTGCTGACGGCCTGCGGGGGCGAAGAACCGGACCTCCCTCCGTCTGGTGATTCGCCCGCCGCAGGTTCCGCGCCTCAAGTCGCGGCCGCGTCTTCCCCGCCGACTGCGGCTCCCGCTGCTCCTGCCGCCCCCGCCGCTCCGACGGCCGGGGCGACCCCCGCGTCTTCGGCAAACGAGTCCATGCAGACCGAGCCGGTCAACGTGGTAGCCAGCAACGCCGTCCTCGCGGACCTCGCGCGACAGGTGGGTGGCGATTTGGTGCAGGTGCACGCGCTGGTCTCAGCGGGCGTTGACGTCCACACGTGGCAGAGTACCCCCTCAGACAGTGTGCGCATAGCGGAGGCGGACCTGGTGGTCAGCAACGGGGCGGGACTCGCCGTCCACATCGACGATCTGCTCGACAACACCTCGTCCGCCGAAGCCATTCGAGTGATCGCGTCTGAAGGGCTGGAGGCCCAGGAGTTGGTTGAATTGCCCTTCCCGGGCGGCGACGACCACGCCATGGAACACGGAGATGAGCCACGACGCAGAACTCGCCGGCCGCTTGCTCGTCGGCGACGGCGAAACCGGCGCCCTGTCCGTGATCGATCTGGAAACCGGCCACGTCCACCAGGACGAGTTCGACCTGGGTTCCCGCGCCGGCCGCATCTACCCCACCAAGAGCGGACGCTTTGCCGTCGCCGTCTCCAGCGACGCCAACGCCGTCAACGTCATCGACGGCGGCATGTACCTCGAAGAGCACGGCGACCACTTCGATATGGTCGAACGGGACGTCAGCCTCCTGGGGATCGACCTCGCCGGCGACCGCCCCGTTCACATGTACGTCGGCGGCGAGTGGGCCACCGTGTACTACGACGGCTCCGGCGACTTTCTCCTCATCAACGAGCACGAACTGGAGGAAGAGGGCTCCTCCTATGTGCCCATCACCATGAACGCGGGAGCCCAGCACGGCGCCGTCATACCCCTGGAAGACGACCTGTTCGCCGTCTCGCTTCAACACCCGGACTATGCCGATAACCCCGAGGAATACGGCCTGCCCATCGGCGCCGAAATCTGGGACCTCGACGGCAACGTCCTCCATAGCGCCGAGGGTTGCCCCGATCTTCACGGCGACGCCGGCAACGGGCACATGGCCGTGTTCGGCTGCACCGGCGGCGTCCTCATGGTCGAAGCCCACGACGGACATTACGAGGATGCTTTCATTCCCGCTCCGGCGGGTTCACCCGACGACTTCCGCCTCACCTCCGTTTGGGGATACTACGGCCTCGATCACTTCTTCGCCCTGGGTTCCGCAGTTGGCCTGTACGTCGTCGAGCCCGAAGAGGGCTCAATGGAGCAGTTGATCCCCGCCAGCGAAGACCTGCGACCCATCCAGGTGGCCCTCAGCCACGACGGCGAACTGCTGCTGGTGGTCATGAGCGACGGCGAACTGCGCATGTACGAAGCCCATGACCTGGACCTCCTGGCCTCAACGTCGGACGCGCTCACCGGTGAGATCGATCCCGGCTTCTGGGCACGGCCCCACATTGCCACCGCTCCCGATCACATCTTCGTCACCAACTCCGGCGCGGGCGAAGTCATCGCCCTCGACGCCCACGACCTGGAAGAAGTCGGGCACTGGGAAATTTCCGGCGCCCCCACCAAGATCGCCTTCGTCGGGATCCTGGGCGAGGGTGACCACCCCGAGGAAGGGCACGATGACCACGATGACGATGATGGTCACGGCCACGGCGAGGGCGACCCGCACTTCTGGCAGGATCCCCGCCTGGTGGTCCACTACGTGCAACAGATCACCAACGGGTTGGTCGAGGCGGACCCGGACAACGCGGCAACCTACCTGGACAACTCGGCGGCGTACATTGAGGAACTGGAGGCCCTGGACGCCTACATCGTCGACAAGTTGGCTTCGATCCCCGCCGAACGCCGCGTGATGGTGACCTTCCACGACGCTTTCGGGTACTTCGGCGCGCGTTATGACATGGATGTGCAGGCTTTCGTCGGCGGCCACGGCGGAGATGTTTCTCCTGATGACATCACCAACGTCCTGAACCTGGTGGTGGACAAGGGCTTGCCCGCCGTCTTTGCGGAGACCCAATTCTCCGATGATGCCCTCGAACAGGTTGCCCGGGACGCCGGCATCCAGGTCGGCATCGTCCGTTCGTTGCCCGACGACGAATTTCCGGATTACATCGGCATGATGCGGTCCAACGCCGATCAGTTGGCCCAATTCCTGCGGTAGCCCGATCCGGCGACACGCCGTAATCATCCGCATTGCGAACCGGGGACTGTCCACAGTCCCCGGTTTTTCGTACGCCGCCACCCGCACCCCGGCCAAGGACACCGGCGCCAACTGCCCGTCGTTCCGGATCAGCGGGTGATTTGGGTCAGTGAAATCTCGGGCGTTTCACAATAGTGGGTTAGATAACCCTCGCCGCCCGCAGCAGTCCCAGGTCCCGGACCGTGAGTCCCAGCTCGCCACACAGAATTTCGACGTTGTGTTCGCCCAGGCGCGGCGCCGGCCGGGCCGATGCCATGGCGTTTTCGCCGTCGATAAAGAACCCCGAACCGGGGTATTTCAATGTGCCGGCCTCGGCGTGGTCCATCTCGACGAAGAACCCGCGCTCTTCCAGGTGCGGCGATTCCACTACCTGCTGCGGCGTCTGAACCAGCCCTACGACCAGACCCCGGGCCATGGTCTCTCGCATCAAGTCCAAGTTCGCCCACTGGGCCAGCTTGGGGGCCACCAGTCCATGAAGCTCCTCCCAGTGTTCCATCCGGCCGGCGCGTGACGCGAACTTGGAGTCCAGCAGCCCCGGTTCCTCCAGGAACTCGGCCCACGCCTGCATGGGACGGCCGCCGGTGCCAGCCGTGGTGAGCGTTACTTCTCCGTCCAGGGTGGGCAGGTGCATCCCGTCCATTACGTTGCCATCACTGCCGCCCCGGTGGGGGTTGCGTCCAGTGTAGGTATAGGGGTGGATCAGGCCGGAAGGGGTGCTGACGGCGGCCTCCATGGTCGAGACATCGATGTGGGTGCCATTTCCCGACTGCTCCCGCCGCAACAGCGCCGCCATTACCGCCACTGCCCCGTTGCGGGCAGCGGTAATCTCCATCTGCTGCAGGGTCGTGCCCATAGGCGGTTGGCTGGCCGAGCCGGTTACCGCGTAGAGGTAGCCCCCCATGGCCTGCGCCACCAGATCATCGCCCTGGTAGCTGGCATAGGGCCCGTCCTGGCCAAAGTAGGTGATGGAAACCAGGATCAGGCCGGGGTTGGATTGGGAAAGCTGTTCATAGCCCAGCCCCAATTCCGCCAGCCGGCCCGGCGGGTAGCTCTCAAGAATGATATCCGCGGTGGTGGCCAATCGCTCGAAAAGCTCCCGACCTTCCGCCTGCTCCACATCCAGCGTGATGCCCCGTTTGTTGGTATTGAAGGCTAGGTACGAGGTGCCCCGGTCGGGATGGGGAACGTCGTCAATAAAGGGCGGCTCGTGGCGGGCCTGGTCGCCCCAGCCCGGCGGCTCAACCTTGATGGTGTCCGCGCCCTGGTCGGCCAACTGCTTGGCGCAATATGCGCCCGAGGGCCGGTGGGTCAGTTCCAGTACGCGCAATTCTGAAAGTATTCCGGGCATGGCCTCTCCAACGGTTGCTTGTCCATGAATGCCAGGTACTCACGCGTACCCATTTTGTCTTTTACACCGATGGACAGGATGAACAGGATTTGGTTGATTATTGTGTGCGCCCCGGCATCAGGGCCGCCGCTGTGAACGGAATGCGGCGACGGTATCGCCAGCATCCCGTCCATCCTGTGCATCGATGTAAAACCCGCCCGGGCGCGTGAATTACGGTCTCGGTTCGTCGGGCCGGGGCGCGCCAAAGACCACGCCTTCGGATTCCATCTCCCCTATTTCCGCCGGTAAGAGCCCGGCCAGTTCTGCCAAGATCGCCTCGTTGTCCTGTCCCAATCCCGCGACCTTCGCGATTGACATGGGATTGCCGGGATCTCTGAAGGGGCGCCCGGCGAAAACACGGGATCCAACGGCGGGAGCCTGAGGGTTGGAAAACTCCCACATATAGCCGCGTTCCCGCAGATGAGAGTCGTTTACCAAGTCCTCGGCGGTCATCGCCGAACCGGCGGCGATGCCCAGTCCCTGCAACCTCCGCGCCAGCTCCAGGTCGTCGTGCTGGGAAGTCCAGTCGCCGATCAACTCGTCCAGTTCATGGCGGTTGCGCCAGCGAGCCAAGGCGGCGCCGAATTTGGCTCCCTCGGCCCACTGGGGCCGGCCCATTGCTTCCTTCAGCGATTCCCATTCCGCGTCGGACGACAGGACAATGACTATCCAACGGTCGTCGCCCTTGGCCGGATACACGTTGTGCGGCGCCTTCCACCAGTGGGCGCAGCCCAAACGATCGCGGGTTATGCCCCGCTGCGCCTCCAGGATGGCCGGTCCCACTGACGAGACACCGGTCTCCAGCATGGTCAGGTCAACCCGCATGCCCTTGCCCGTCTTGTTGCGCTGGTACAGGGCCAGCAGCAAGGCGTAGGCCACGTTGTTGCCCACGGAATGATCCATGTAATTGGGGCTGGCCCGCATGGAAGGGCCGCCCTCGTAGCCGGTCAGGTAGGACAAACCACAGGCGGCATCAACGGTGCGGGCCCGGGAGCCGGCCCGCCGCCAGGGTCCGGTGTACCCGTAAGCGGTGCCGCTGAGGGTAATGATGCGGGGGTTGATTGCGGAGAGGCTATCATGGTCGAACCCGAACCGCTGCATGGTGCCGGGACGGAAGTTGTCGGTGACGATGTCCGCCTTCTCCACCAGCTTGAGAAAGACTTCCTTGCCCCGCGGGTTGGTCACATCCATGCACAGGCTGCGCTTGTTGCGGGCGCCGTAATAGACCATGTTGCCGGCTTCGTTCCACCACTCTTCACCCGCAGTTCCTTCAGGAAAGGGGCCGGCTTTGCGGTCCTGCAGGTGGTCAGGGCTTTCGACTCGGATGACATCGGCGCCGAGATCTGCAAGGAATCCCGTGCCCCACGGCAGCGCATGCACCTGCTCCAGGGTGAGGACTCTAATCCCGTCGAGAATTCCCTTCTCCACCATTGCCCCTGGACCTCCATCTGGCGCTGCAGCGCCGAAGCGTTTGACAGGCCCAATGATAGTCCAGGCCCGGGACCAAGTCCACTTGGTTCGTCACGCCCAGGGCAATCGCGTCTTAATCAGCGGTGGCGCCGGAGTCGCAATTTGCAGCAGTGAACGGTGAATCTTGCAGGGATAAACAGGATGGACAGGATATTTCGACGCGAGTTTTTTTGAGTAACGGGAGGCGAATTGATCGAGACTGATATGATTCGGCAGGATTGGAAGGGAACTATCGCAGAACGGTTCAGACCCGGGCAATCCATATCCGGCGAATCCTGATGCTGACGTTTTCCGGCCGCCAAACTGGGGACGCATGACTCATAGCCCCGTGCAAAAATGACGGGGATCAAGATGGCCGGGTGATCAAGCTACGGAATCCGAGCGGCCCGGTGGAGGGGTTGAGATTGCAGACCTGGTGGTCGGTTGGCTGGGGTGTTGCGGTGGGTTTCTCCTTTGGTTGGCGGTTCGGACTTTGTGATGGTGGTTTGGATTTGACGGTCAGGCTTTGCGGTTTCGGGTCGGTGTCGGAGCACGGCCAACACTGTATTTGCGCATGGTTTTTGAGTCCCAAGCTTCCGTGACCCGCGGGGAGCCGGCTGAT
>MPNC01000050.1 GCA_002238825.1 SAR202 cluster bacterium bin87
CCTCACCTACCAGGTCCACCAGGTTGACCACAACGTACACCACTTCGACCCCAAATCCGTCACCATGGTCACCGCGGACCCGGAAGAGTTCGAACACTGGCGCCGCACCGGCATCATCGACGGGGACAGGCCCGTCTTGATCATCGCCACCGAGGCCCGGTTGGCCGAGATCTGGAGCGAGCGCGGCCACCTCGACGATGACACCACGATCATGGTCATAGACCCCGACACCAACCCCGAAAGCTGGGCGCGAGAAGCTCCGCCTGACGTCCAGTTGGTCTACACCACCATACCCAAAGGGGCCGAAGCGCGACTGGTCCAGGACAGGAACATCTTCGGAGACATTCCGCACCACCTGAAGGTCAAGGCCCAGACATACACCAACTGGCCTCATGACGAACGGACGGGAGCCTACGGATATCCGGTGCCCAGAAGGGCCACGATCCTGCTCAGAACTCCTCTCCCGGAAATCCTCACCTGAGCGCCAAGAATCCCTTGGGAGTTTCAAAGGCGCGGTTGCGCGGCCGACGGTGAGGCAATGCGGCTGACCATCGCCGGGCAGTCCAACCCCCACCTGCGGTTCCAGTTGATCCTCGGCCATCCGGGGTGGCGCTACGCCGGGGTCGCCGCCGGAGGTGGTGCTCCGGCGGCTAACAGCAACAACCTTTGGGGAAGGTCGAAGCTGCTATGAGCAAGTGTAGCACCGCGCGCACGTACCAGTTCCGCGTTCGACTTACCCGCGACGGTCGCCGCTGGCTTGATGACCGGCTTGCGGCCCATTGCCGTCGGTACAACGCTGCCTTGCAAGAACGGCCGTCCGCCAGGTCATCGTCTTCGACATCATGATCACCGGCTCGGGCTCCGATGCCGGGCAGTGCGGTGGTTGCATGCGCGGGTGGAATGTTAGGCTGTCAGCCCACGAGTTAAACGGGTGGCGAGGAAACTCTTGCCCCGGAGGTTGGACCCGATTGCAGCATCAGACCAACGGACGCCGCGGCGAGGCGGCCGATATCCGAGAAAACGCGGTCCTCGTCACCGGCGCCGCCGGTTTTGGGGGATCGCACCTGGCGAGAGAATTGCTGGCGCACGGGCGCCGTGTCACCGGACTGGACATCGTGCCGCCGCTGCACGCGGGTCTTTTGCGTCGTGAGCTCGGACACCCCGAGTTCCGCTACGTCTGGAAGAGCCTGCAGGACATCGGGCCGGACGACGTGGAGGGGCATGCGGTGGTCGCGCATCTGGCGGCGCAGGCGGACACGCCCATGGCCTTCGATTCGCCGCGGTATGCGGTGCTGCAGAACATCGAGGGCACCGTTGCCCTGCTGGAGGCGGTGCGGAACGCCGGCGGGGTCCGGAAGATGCTCTACGCCGGTTCCGGCAACGAGATCGGCCGCCCGCTGACGCTGCCCATTGACGAAAGCCACCCGCTGACGCCCCACAACCCCTACGGGTTCTCCAAGGCGGCGGCCGAGTTGGCGGTATGGGCATGGTACCGGGCCTACGGGGTTCCCGCGGTGGTGCTGAGCACCGGGGTGGTGATCGGTCCGCGGATGCGGCGGGAGGTCTTCGTATTCAAGTGGCTGTGGAACGCCATGCACGGGCAGCCCATCGTGGTGGAGGGCGGGCAACAGACCCGGGACCTGTCGTTCATTGACGACGTGATCGGCGCCTGGGTGCGGGCGATTCAGGCGCCGGAGGGCGTGGTGGTGGGCGAGAAGTTCTTCGTGGGCAATGGGGAGGAGCGCACTGTGGCCGAATTGGCCGAGTGGTGCCTGGAGGCGTCGGGCGCCGACGTCCCCATCGAATACGTCGGTTACCGGCCGGGGGAGGAGGGCCAGCGGGAGGCGTTCAGCACCGAGAAAGCCAGGCGGGCGCTGAACCACGCGCCCCAGGTGTCCGCGAAAGAGGCGGTGCGGCTAACCGCCGACTGGGTGCGAACCCTCGCCCAGGCCGCGCCAGAGGAAGCGCAGCCGGTCTGAGTGGGGCCACACCACCAGGGCGTCCAGATAATCGGGCCAGCAGAATCCATCCACCGGCAAGCCGTACAGGTGGCCCACCAGCGCCGCGAGCACGGCGTCGTGGGTGACGAACACGCTGGCGCTGGCCGGCCCGTTCAAAGCTGCCGCCAGTTCCCGCAGAACCAGCTTTGCGCCGGACGATGTTGATCTCATCCCGCCGGGCGGTTGGTCATCAGCCAATTGCCGTCTCACGATCTCCTCTATCCCGACGTCCAGGAAGAGCCGGCCCGCGAGTTCGGGTTCCACCACGAAGGGACCCGGGTCGCCCAGGAGGTGATCAGGCATGGCGCGGCCTTGCCCGAAAACTCGAGCGGTTGCCCGAAAAGTCTGCGACCTGCCCGAAAAGTACCCGGATTCGTCGACTTTGCGGGCAGCCGCGCCCGGAGGGAATGCCTTCTCCCAATGGCCAGGGCTATGGCCACATTGCGATTACCGGGCTGCTTTATAGTCTCTACCTGGTCCTCCAATCAACCCGCTGGAACAGCCGAAAACTGCGTGACGAAAACCGTAGGATTTGTGACGCATTTCAGCCACCGGCTAGCCACATTTTCAGTTTCGCAATATTCTCTCAGGGTTCCCTGAGTTTCTCTCTACGCGATTCTAGAGTAAAGCGACGTCATGATAGCAGTACGTAGGCTTGCATCGAATCCATGGATAGCAGTAGCTGTAATTATGATTGCGGCGGCCGCTCTTTATTCCGTCCACATCGGCGGTGACCCGATGTGGACGGATGAGACGTACAGCTATTTTTACGCCTCAATGTCGCCGGCAGAGTTTCTAGACCCCTACGCCGACGCTGCTCATCCCCCCACCTATTACTTGACGCTTCACTACTGGATGCGACTGTTCGGGGATTGCGACGCTTGCATGAGGTCCCTGTCGCTGGTGTTCATGGTAATGGCCCTTCCGGTCGTGTACGGTATGGGCCGGATCATCGGACAGCACCGGACAGGTGTAACGGCCATGCTGGTGTTCGGTTCTACCATCCATGCCTTCCGGTATGCCCAGGAAGCCCGTACGTACGCCATGCTGGCGTTCCTAGGGGCGCTGGTGTTGTTCCTGATGCTCATCGTCAGGGAGCGGGCGCCATCGTTGCCGCGCTACGCTGCATTATGGGCCGGACTGGCCATGGCCGGCGTGCTGGCTGTAGGTGTGCATCACGCATCTGTTCTGTTCGTTCCTGGGTGTGCTCTTGCCTATGGGTTGGCCATGTACTGCATGCCTCCAACCAACTGGCGTCAGCGCTTGCTGACAGCGGGGATAGTGATCATGGCAGGGGCGCTGGTCTGGGCCGTCGTGTTCTTGCCGCACTTGCAAGTAGCCCTGACGGTAACGCCTCCCCATCAGACGTTCCCGTTCTGGACGAATGCCTTTTGGCTGATGTCGTTCTACACCGGTGGCGGTCACATGCCGTTGTCGGGGGTGTTGGCGGTCGTCGGCGCGGGAGTGGCGGTGTTTGCCCTAGCGCGCAATCGTGACCTGATGTGGCTCGTATTCTTTGGCTCCGCTTTGGCGTTGCCTGCTCTGCTCTACCTGACTGGGCAATTGGTTTACTCTGATCGTCTGGCTCATCCCAAGGTATTCATCTTTCTGGTGCCGTTCATCTCCGTTCTGGTGGCGTACGGGATATCGAAATCCGGGAAATGGTCTCGTTGGCTGCTGACCAGCTTGTTGGTTTGCAACGCCGTCGGAATCGCGCTACAGGTTACCAGCACAAACGAGCCCTGGGATCAAGCCGCGGCGATCATTGACGAACATCGAACCGGCGATTCGGTCGTCGTTTGCCAACGCTGCAATCAAGCCATAGACCTCTATCTGGGAGATGACGGGCGCGGGTCTGGCGGGTCTGCTCGGACCGTTGGCAATATCCACAGTCCAGACTTCGACAAGTCGGCATCAAACTACAATGAGGTGTGGACTCTGCACACGGCGCCGAACTGCAACCCCAGCCCCTACGCGCTTGATTCTTGGGGCGATGCCGAAATGGTTGCCTGTTTGCCGTGGGGGCAAATCAGGCTCTACCATTTACTGTGGCCGCCTCCTCAATGGGCATTGATCGTTCATCGTTACGTGATAGGTCCGCAGTGACGGCGCTAGACAAGCTGCTGCTCTTCACAGAGTTAGCCCGTAGCAATAACGCTGGGCGCCTCCAGAAACGCGACAACGGCCGCCAGCACTGCGGCGGCCGTCGCGATTGAAACCGTGCGCGACATCACGGCGTCCGGACTGCCTTGCCCGAAACGTACCCGAAATTGCGGACTTTTCGGGCAAGGCCGCATGGCGCTGGTTTTCCAGCCGGCGCCGGCGATGATGGCGTCGGCGGTCTGCATGCAGCGGGGCAGCGGGCTGGACTTCACGACGCTCATCATCAGGGACGACAGGCCGATGCCCAGGCGATGGGCTGAATCCGAGCCGCGACGGGTCAGGGAAACGTCGTTGCCGAAGGTGCCTGACGTGATCTCCTCGCGCTCAGCGTGGCGGAGTACGAGAGCAACCGGAAGGCCGGCGGGAACTCTGTCCAGCAACGTCAGCGTGCGCTCAGCGTCATCCGGTTGGGTCATACTGCTCCGGCGCAGATGAGCGTGTTTACCGCGCCGGTCGGCCGGGCGTCGCACAACTGGAAGCCGGCATCGGCCAGGAGACCCTGAAACTCCCGGAGCGTGCGTTCCCTGCCGCCGGTCATCACGAGCATGTTCAGGTCCAGCAGACCGCCGGCGCCGCCGGTCTCATCGAGGATGAACTCGACCACATGGAGACTGCCGCCCGTCGGCATGGCCTCCCTGGCCCGGGCCAGGATGCGGGGGGGGGGGTGCGGGGGGCGTCGTCGTCGGGCAAGTCGTGAAGAACGCGAGCCAGGATCACCGACTCCGACCGCACCGGCCATTTCCGGAACAGGTCGCCCGCGACGAACGTGCATCGGTCGGCGAGATCATCCGGAGTTGAAAACAGGGTTTCAACTTCGGGGCGGTCCATCACGGTGGCCTGCATCTTCGGGTTGGCCCGGAGCAGGGCAAAGGCCAGTTCGCCGGCGCCGCCGCCGGCGTCCAGCACGGCGTCATGGACGCCGAATTCCCAGACCTGCGGCAGGTCGGCGTAGTCGTGCCGGGCGTAGGTGGCGAGAGCCCGGTGCGTGGCCTGCAGTTCATCGGGCCGGTCGGCCAGCCAACCGAAGAAATCGCCGGCGGTTCCATCCCGTGCCGGTGCCCCGGTGCGCAGGGATTGCGCGAGGCCCCGCCAGGCGCGGTCGGAGAGGTCGCCCCAGTGTCCGGCGGCGTCGCTGAGCGAGAGGACGTGGTCGGCGCGAAGATGCGCGCCCCTGCCGGTGGGGTGGCAGATGGAGTCGGCGTCGCGCCTCACCAGGTCCAGCTCCTGCAGCGCCCGCATCAGCCGCGCCCCGCAACCGGGCGCCAGTTCCAGAGCCCGTTCGATGTCGGCGGGCGATGCCGGCAGCAGATCGAACACGCCCAGCTCGGCCGCGGCGCGGATGGCCTGGGTTCTCCACGTTCCGACCATGTCGCCGGAGAGCGCCTGCAGGGTGGACATCGCGGGCCCTCGGAGCCGTGCGAGTTCGTTTCCCCGCTCGTCGATGACGCTGAGGGAGCCGTCGTGGCCCTCGACCCGCGCCTGCCCATTGTAGAAGGGTTCCACCATTCGGAACCGACGGTCGTACAGCGCCCGGCCGGCCATGTCGACGTGATGCCAGCCCCCGGCGTCGGCGGCGCGGGCGCAGCCCTTGTGGAACACGTCGAGGTCGCGGAACCATTTGCCGTGCAGCAGGACGCCGTTGATGTCGATGTGCGTGTGGTCGCCGGCGTCGTTCTGCACCACGGCGTACCCGTCTCGAAAATCGCCGGCGTAACGGTGGCGTTCTTGGTATGCCGGTTTTCCGTCAGCGCGGATGTGGAAGTACCTGCCGTCCGCGTCCCGCACCGGGCAACAGCCCTCCTGGAAGTTGCCGCACCATTCGTAACGTTGCCGGTAGAGCGGTGTGCCGTCGAGCCGGATGTGGCGCCAACCGGTCGGCGAGTGCACGGCCGCGATGCCCTCGTAGAAACCGAAGGTGCGGACGTGGCGTTCCTCGTAGGCGGGGTTTCCGTCGACGGTGATGTGGTAGGCGCCGCTGGCGTCGATAACGGGGGCCAGGCCGGGCGCGTGGAACTGCAGCACCTCGGCAAAGCGACGCGCGTAGGCCGGACGGCCAAGATGAAGGTGATGGGTGCGGTCGGCGGACACGGTATATTCTCGCCATCGGTCGGCCATGGTCATTGCGGCCGTCGCATGTTGCAGCCCTGGCAGAGCGGCTTCGTCATATAGGTGGCCCGCAATTCCTGGTACTGACTGCTCTCCCAGATGTCGCGGAGGCTGCGGTGGTTGAGGTTACCGAAGTCGCCCAGGGTTTTGCGCAGCGCGTCGGGAGCGCAGCACGGGTTGAAACGCCCGTCAGCTGCCACCCAGGCCTCCCGGCCCAGGAACGGGCACTCCCCGCCCGGGGCGATGTCGCCGCCGTCGTCTGCGTCGAGGGGGAAGATGTTCTCCAGGAGGACCCGGCCGCCGTCGGGCAACCGGCAGCGCTCCGCCGCCTCGCACGCGGCCGACACCGTGGCATTCCACCTGGCGACGGCGGCCGGGCTTCGCCGCATGGACTGGTCCTGCATCTTCGGGGTGTGCACCCACAGGTGATGACCCTTGACGCGGTCGACGCCCAGCTGGGCCGCCAGCTCCACCACGGCCGGGATCTCCACGTGGTTGATCTCCATGAAGGTCAGCTGGAAGGTGACCCGGCACCGGTTGCCGCCGGTCCGGGCGTGTTCATCGCGTACCTCGATGAACGTCCGCACGTTCTCCACCACCCGCTCCCAGTTGGAGCCCAGCATCACCCGTTCCTGGGTCGCCCCGGTGGCGCCGTTCCAGGACACCTTGACGTCGGAGCCCACCGGCACGATGCGTTGAGCCCAGGCCCGGGCGCCCCGTTGCGGAAAGGTGCCGTTGGTGGTGAGGTTCAGCATCACGCCGTATTCGCCGCACAGGTCGATGATCTCGTCCATGTGGCGGTAGAGCAGCGGTTCGCCCATGGTGGACGGTATGATCTCGCGCAGGCCGCCTCCCGCCGCTTCGGCGATGACACGCCGGATCAGATCGATGTCCATGCGGCGCCGGGGCAATCCGGCGGCGCGGCGGTCCCGTTGCGTGCTGCTGTGGGGCGAGTGGTCCTCGCACATGATGCAGCGCAGGTTGCAGTCGTCGGGGTTGGTGTCGAAGGTGATCCGCCAGGGTCCCTGAAAAGCGTCCCGGCCGGGGCCGGCGCCAACTTCATCCAGTGGGCGTGGGGCAGTCATGCGGTTCCTCGGTCGGAGAGCAGGTCGGTGTAGATCCCCTCGATGGCGAGGGCGTGTTCCGTCATGTCGGGCGCGTTGCCGTCGTCCGACTGCAGGTATCCCCGGCGGCCCAGTTGCCGGGCCCATTCGGGCGCGTCGACCAGGCGCTGCATCTGCGCCGCCAGGGAGGACGGGTCGCGGTGATTGAAGAGAAGCCCGTTCTGCTCGTGGCGCACGTACTCGGCCATGCCGCCGTAGTCAGCGGTGATCACTGGCACGCCGGCCTGGAGCGCCTCGTGGATCACCAGGGGTGAGTTCTCCGCCCAGATGGACGGCACGACGACGGCGTCGCAGCGGTTGAACACGTCGGGGATGATGTCCTGGTTACGGTACTCGGTCATCCACTCCACCCGGTCGCCCACGTCGCCATCAAGCGCCTCCGCCATCCTCTTCAATCCGGCCGTCTCGACGCCCCGGTCCCGGCCCCAGATCCGCAGCCTGGGTTGGCCGCTCAGTTCGCCGAAAGCCTGGATGAGATGGTTGACCCCCTTGGCTGGGATGTGCGTGCCGATGTAGCCGAAGGTGAAGCTCTCGTACGCGTTCCTCGCCCTGCCGGCCATGCGCTCCCGGTGAAAGCCGTAGTCCAGGTAGACCAGCTTGCCCTCAGGGATGCCGAAATCGTCCCGGAACCTGCCCAGCAGGTAGCGCGCCGGCGCAATGAACACGTCCACGGCGTCGCAGACCCGCCTGACGTGGGCCATGCGCCGGTTCACCCAGCCGGTCCAGTGCGCCGCGTCCAACTCGAACTCGTTGTCGTCGTTGCCGAAGTAGCGGCGATAGCAGCGCACGGCGCACTTGCGGTCTTCCTGCCCGTCGCAGACCGGCCAGGGCTGCTGTCCCGCGTCCTCGTACATCTGGATGAACTGACCTCTGGGGCACATCAGCCAGTAGTCGTGGAGGGTGAACACCACGGGTATGCCGCGTTCTTTCGCCGGGAAGACCAGCGAGGTGGACAGGTGGTTCAGGTGGCCTATGTGGACCACGTCGGGTTGCAGTTCATCCAGCAGTCCGGCGAAGGCGCCGTCCACCTCCCGGTGGCTGTAGCCGTCTCTGGCGCGGGCCATGTTGATCACGTGCAACGCAACCCGCGGGTCTGCGGGGTCTGTCTCCCGCTGCAGCT
>MPNC01000016.1 GCA_002238825.1 SAR202 cluster bacterium bin87
CAGCAGCAACTGCTGGTCGGGGTCGTAGGGAAGGTAGGTCTTGCTCATTGACCACTCCTCCAATCTGATGCTCAACCCATCATAGCCCAAACTGCCCAACTACCGTTTTTCTCGGACGGGCTGCTAGAGCAAGCGCTCAGCGGGAAGTACCGGAAACTGTATGAATACCTGTGCGGCCTGAAAGAAACCGAGTGGAGCCCCACTTTCGGTGAGATCGAAGCCATCATCGGGTTCAAATTGGCGCCAGAGGCGCGTGAGTACCGCCCATGGTGGTCCGATAGTGGGTATGGCCACGTCAGGACCTGGCTTGCCGCTGGATGGAAAACGGCGGAGGTGGATATGGACGCCGAGACAGCGCTGTTCTGGCGGAAGGATTCACCGGCCTTCTGCCGGCGGACTCTCGATGAAATATGGCCCGCCCGCTCCTTTGGACCCTGGCCTGAAGGGTTGAGCTTGCGTCGCGAAGACCTTTACGATGAAAGGCTCTAAGAGGGTGTGTGACAATAGGTTCAGGCGGGTTGGAGGCGTTTGAGCATGAGGTTGACCATGGCGATATGCACCCATGCCTCGCTGCTCTCGGTGCGCTCTTCGTAGTCCTTGCTCAGCCGTCGGCATCTGCTCAACCAGGCCAGGGTGCGCTCCACCACCCACCGCCTGGGCAAGACTTCGAAGTGGTGGCTGTCCGGCTTGCGCCTGACTATGGTCAGCATCCAGCCGCCGGTGGCCCAGGCCCACGCCACCAGTTGGCCAGCGTAGCCAGCATCGGCCCAGATCAGCCGCAGTCGAGGGAAGCGGCCCAACAGTTTGACCAACACCAACTTGGCGCCGTCCCGGTCCTGAATGCTGGCGGCATGAACCACCACGGCCAGCAACAAACCCATGGTGTCCACCACGATGTGCCGCTTGCGTCCCGTTACCCTTTTGCCAGCGTCGTAACCTCTGGACCCCCTTTTTCCGTGGTCTTCACCGACTGGCTGTCAATGATGGCCGCGCTGGGGGTGGACTCACGTCCCGCAGACTCCCGAACCCGTGCCCGCAGGGTCGACTCTACCCGTTCCCAGGTGCCGTCATCCCGCCAGTTCCGGAAGTACCACCACACCGTGCCCCAGGGTGGCAGGTCATGGGGCATCAGGCGCCAGGGTATTCCACCCCTGAGCACGTACAGGATGCCGTTGACCACCTCGCGCAGGTCCGTGGTTCTGGGATGGCCCCTTTTGGTGTCGGGTGGCAGCAGGGGCGCCAACTCCCCCCACTGGGCATCGGTCACTGGGCATCGGTCAAATCGCTGGGATATGGTTTTCTGCTCATGCCCCAGCGTAACCAGTACCCTTCTCTCACCCCAAGAAGAACCCGCGCGCCTTTTGGGCATTGTCACACACGCTCTAAGATCCCGATGTTTGTTGACACCAACATCCTGGTGAGCGCCCGAGCCGTTGGATCTCCTCACCACAACGCTGCCGCGGGAATGCTGGCCCGCGCATTTCAGGCACCTGAGCCAGCCCGTATCAGCCGTCAGATTGTCCGCGAGTACCTGGCGGTGGTCACTCGCCCGCAGGATTGGGCAGACCCATTGACCGCTGACGAGGCTGTCTCTGATGTGAACCGGATGCTCAACACTTATCAAATCCTGGAGGACGGACCAACAGTGACCAGTACGTTGCTGGCGTTGCTCCAGGACACCCCGGTGGGCGGGCGGCAGATTCACGACGCCAACATCGTCGCCACCATGCTGGCCTACGGGGAGCGCCGACTGCTGACGTTCAACACCGCCGACTTTCGTCGGTTTGGCGACCGGATAGAATTGATCTCCTCGTGACGGCCAAGCTCACCACAAAAAGTAGGGGCGAATGGTCATCCGCCCCCACGTATACGCTTTTTGTGTCCAGGGCCTATCCGCCCGTCAGGATCGCTGCCACCTCGGTGGCCAGACCCTCGGCCCGCTCCCGCAGCGCGGGGCGTTCCAGGTTCTCGATGGGGTGCTGGGTGAAGATCGTCGGGTAGTCTTCCGCGCCCCACATCTTGGCCATGCCTCTGGCGGTGGGGATAAAGCGGTCGGTGCAAATGGTAGCGGAGGGGAGGCCGGCCTTCTCAACGTGGATTCCGTCGTGCACACTGCACGCGCTGCAGCTCCCTCAATCGCCGATGGCCACCACCACCGAATCGACGTTGGCCACCAATTCCTCCAGTTCCTGGGGGTCAGCCGGCCGCGACGCGCTGGGCTTGCGCAGCCAGCGGATCTCGCGGATCTCGTAGCGGTTGCGCAGGACTTCAGCCAGCTCTTCGAGCAAAACGTCGGCGTTGCGCTTGCTGTCGTCGATCAGACCCACACGGGTGCCGGCCAGGGTGGGCAGGCGCGGCGCTCCGTCAAAGGGCGCGATGATCGGTTCGGTGGTCGGGTTGACCAGCGTGTATTGCTGGGTCGCCATACTCTTCCCTCCTTGGAGGCTTTTGCTGTCTCGCTACGGTACGTTTACTGCCCTGGTAACGGCGGTGGAACCAACTTTGGGCCCCCAACTGGGTATCACCGAGGCCATGTTGGACTCCTCGCCACCGGCGAATATTACCAGAATATCCTCGGGTTCGGGAATCAGGGGCACCATTGTGGCCTCGTCCCCCGGTTCCACGTCGCCGCGCAATACCAGGCCGCGCTTAAGGTCCGCCACCGAACGGTGAATGTTGGCGTGCAGGTATTCGCGCACCCGGTCCTTGGTCCAGTCCCGCCACAGGTTGCTGTTGCCGGCGAAGGTGACCACAATCTGGCCCTGGCGGATCCCCACCGAAACGTCGCCGACGGAGCCGGAGGTGGACATTGACGTGCCCAGCGTCGACGCCACGTCGGCCATAGCATACAGGATGGCTTCGGGCCGACCTACGGCGCGGATCTGGCGGGGGCTCTCGCCGGCGAACACCGTCACCGTGCTGTCCGACGCATTAAAGCCACGGTCAACATGCAGCGGAGTCCAGTGGGTCTCGTCCTCCGCCTCGGCGATGCAGTAGGTGTACTTACCCGGATGGCCGATGACGCTGCGGTCGAACAGGCCGGGGATGGCCGCGCAGGCGTTCATCAGGATCAGCCGGATGGAGCGCCCGATGGTGCCATTGGCCCGGTTGCCGGGACCGAACAGATTGTTGCGGCTGTTGAGCCCGATCTGCTCCCGGACCGGCCCGTTGACGATGCACAGCACCGCCGATCCACCCATGCTCGAGGACGGTCCCACCAGGTTGAACGTTGGGTCCAACATGGCCTCAGTGGCGGCCAGCACAACCGGGAAGTACTCGGGAAGACAGCCGGCCATCACCGCATTGGCCGCCGCCTTTTCAACGGTGATCACGCGGCGCCGCTCGGGCAGTTCGCCCAGAACGTCGTCGGGGGCGCGGCCGGCATAGCCGATGAACTCGGCCACCCGGACCGTGGTGGGCGGGACCACGGGCAGGCCGTCGCTCCAGCCCAGTTCATACCCTTTCTCGATGGCGGCGAGGGCGTCGTCCCAGGTTGCGGTAGTGATGTCAGTGAAGTTGGTAGTCACGTTAATAGCCTCTAGTGGTCGCTGGTCACGTTGGATATGGCGAGCAGCCGTTCAACGAAATCAAGGGTTTGCTGCTGACGTAAAACCAACTCTAGAGTAGATAGAAACCCTTGGTCTGCGTCAGCGTGAATGCGCATCGCCACTTTTAGAGAGTCGTTCAACTCGGCATTGTTGGTTTCGTCAGCCAGCCGGCGTATCACCGATCGCTTGTGCTGGTACTTGCCGTAATCTTGTCCGGTCGCGATGGCAATAACGCTAATGGCGTGCTTTACGCCCAACCAGAGCACATCGGAAGCCGTCCGACGATGCCCGCGCGCAATTAGTTGATGGCTGATCTGGATGCAATCCAACGCTTCGCTGGCGTGTTCTGCTCCAGTCAGCATGGCATCTCCGGTTCCAGCAAAGCCTGCATACAGTCCGCGAATTCAGTGACGGAAGGGCGGCAAAACAGAAATTCGTCCAATTCCATAAAGTCGTGACTGGCGTTATCGCGAAATATGCCCGCCGCACCGTACTTCAGCTTGATCTTGCCGGTGGCCTTTTCCTGATCGTCAAGAATGCTGATTGATGTCAGGATTTCATCGTCGGTCTCATGCGGCAGGCCACGCCGTTTCAGGGTCAGGACAGCCGCCAACCGAACGGCAGCCCAGAGTTCTGCCGAGCTCTTGACGGTATCCATGTCCATCAGAGCCCGGTCGGCGGCGTCCAGGTGTGCCTTGACCTGACGGTTGATTTTCACGGTCTCGTTGGTTTCAACACTGGTCATTAATGGACCGCCCACGCCATGGACGCGGAATATTGTGACGCAGTGATTCTATCACCGTATGATCAATAGGGGCGAATGGTTATTCGCCCCTACCGTGTAGCGCTGCAAACGGCGTTTATGCCTTTGCGTACTTGGAGAAGCTGCGCAGCTCGCGCGGCGGGTCCATGTGGCTGCCGCGGATGGTGTAGGACACCTCGGACACATACACCGCGCCGGTGCTGTCCACCGCGATCCCATGGGGCGCGATGAACTGGCCGGCTCCCTCGCCCTCTTCCGGCGCGCCGAACACGCAGACGCGGCTGCCGTCGCGGTCGTAGATGGTGACCCGGTGGCCCAGGCCCGGCGCGTCGTCCACGCCGCCCATGCCGTTGAGCTCGCCCACATAGATGTGGCCGCCCCAGTACACCATGGCGTCCGGCCGGTGGATGTTGCTCCACATCTCCGTGAAGTTGCCGTCAGTGTCGAACAGCTGGATGCGGTGGCACTCCCGGTCCACCACGTAAACCCGCTCGTCCTCGTCGAAGGCGATGTTGTGCGGGCGAATGAACTGGCCGGCGTCGATGCCCGGCTCACCCCAGGAGAACTTGTACTGCCCTTCGGCGGTGTACACGTGGATGCGGGAGTTTCCGTACCCATCGGAGACGTAGATGTCGCCGTTGCTGGGGCGGATAGCCGCGGAGGTGGGTCGGTTGAAGGGCTGGCCGCTCCAGCGGGGCGCCGGATGGTTCTTCTCGCCGATCTCCATCAGCTTTTCGCCGGTGACGCTGAACTTCTGGATGGTGTGGATACCATCGTCGGCGGCCAGCAGGGTGTCGTCCGCGGCGCTGTAGTACAGACCGTGGGTGCGGTTGTCGCTGAAGTGGCCCTGGCCGAAGGACCGCTCAAAGTTGCCGTCCTTATCAAAGACCATGATGGGATGCTCGCCGCGCGTGAGGATGAACACGCGATCGTCGCCGTCCACCGCAACACCGGGGCATTCCAGAAGGCGCATGCCATCCGGCAGTTTCAGCCAATCCTCGACGAAGGTGTACTGGAAGTCTCCCTGACCATAAGTTCCAGGCATAATCTTCTCCCTTGCAGATGGTGTGTCGGATTAATTGGTTCGGGGCTATCTTACTTGCCGCCCGGCTACTGGGCAATACACCCGCCGTCGATGACCAGTTCCGCGCCCGTCACAAACGAAGCTTCGTCGGAGGCCAGGTACAGCACGCCGTAGGCCACCTCGATGGGATGCGCGCGCCGGCCCAGGGGCACCAGCGCCAAACGCTGGGCCGCGACCTCAGGGTCGGCGTAGGTCGATTGGCTCATAGGGGTCATGATCGGGCCCGGATGGACCGAATTGGCGCGGATGCCCTCGCGGGCGTGCTGCACGGCCGTGGCCTTGGTGAAAAGCCGCACCGCCCCCTTGGACGCGTTGTACGGATGCGACCGTGACCACGCTCCGGTCATTCCCGCGATGGACGAGATGTTGACGATGGAACCGCCCCCGGCGCGACGCATGGCGGGAATAGCCGCTTTCGTACCCAGGAACACTCCTTTGGAGTTGATGTCCATCACCCGGTCCCACTGCTCGACGCTCGTGTCTTCCAGCGAGATATTGCGCGCCCCGCCCTCGACGGAGATGCTGATGCCGGCATTGTTCACCAGCGCGTCCAGCTTGCCGTAGCGTTCCTCGGCCAACGCAACGATGGCCTGCCAATCATCCTCGCTGGTCACGTCCAGGTGAGCGTAGGCCACGTCGAGGCCTTCGGCGCGGCAATCCGCCTCCACCTCCTGCCCCAGATCATCCAGGATGTCGCCGAAGACAACCCGGGCACCCTCTCGCGCAAACAGCCGGACCTCTTCGGCTCCCATGCCGCGGGCGCCCCCGCTGACAATTGCTACCTTATCGTCCATTCGGCCCATGATGTTCTCCCTTTCAGAACCAGCGAGTTACTTCGCCGGAATATTTTCGTCAATGATGGCTTGCAGTTGATCAACCAAAGGTGGCAAACGTTCCTGGATGATCTGCCACAGGACGTCAAAGTCGACGGTGTCGTCGTCTTGGATCAGGACGTTGCGGAAATCGGTGGTTTGCCGCCACGGTACGTTCGGATACTGCGCTCGAAAATCGTCCGGAACGCGACGAGCTGCCTCTCCAATGATCTCCATCAATCTTGTCAGAGACAACTCAAGCATCCGATCCAGGTCCAGATCCACCCGGCTCCGGCCATCTGCCAACTCCATCGCTTCTTTACCATGGTCGCGCATCTGCTGTACGGCTACCATGGGATCACGGCGCGACATAGATTTCCTCCGCTTCGTCGAGGACTTCTTGTCGAAAGTAGGGGCTGAGGGATGCTGCAGTATGCAGATCCACCTCACGATGGAACAGGTCAATCAGTTCGTACCGCATATCGAAAAATCCGAACCCGTCCACGTAACCGGGCTCGAACTCCACCAGCACGTCCACGTCGCTCTGTGGGGTGAAGTCGTCGCGGATGACCGATCCGAACAGTGCCAGCCGGCGGACGCGACGGCGGCGGCATATCTCGGCGATCTGCTCCGCGGGTATGTCGATGCGCGCCGGCAAGATGCTCACGCTGCGTTATTGTCGTCCATGAACATCCCAACCACATTCCCTTCCGTATCGCGAAAGTTTACGAACCAGCCAATGCCGGGGATCGCAGTGCGGGGAGTCACGATTTCACAGCCCGCCGTCGTCACCTTGTCAACGTAGGCATCGAGATCGTCCACGTTGATTACCACCAGCGTTCCGCCGAAATTGACCGCCGACTGACGGGCAATCAGCGCGCCGCCGATGCCGTAGGGCTCGTCGTCCCCGCCGGTATCCTGCAGGTAATATTCCTCCGGCCCGTCCCACTTGCTGGACTTCCAGCCGAACACGTCGGCGTAGAACTTGTTGGCGCGGTCAGCGTCGTCAAAGGGCAGTTCAAAGTGCACGATCTTGGGCATTGTTCCTCCGTAGGCGAATTATCATTTTCAACTGCCGGCGGGTTCAGAGATTGACTGACAATCCTCCGCCAGCAACGCATACAATAGTGTATCCCACCATCGGCCCTTGAAATACTCGTTGCGACGCAACCGCCCTTCCTGCCTGAACCCGAGCCGTTCCAGCACCCGCGCCGAAGCCAGGTTGTCGGCGATGCACCAGGAAGAGACGCGCTGCAGGCCCAACTCCCGGAACCCGAAATCCACCATGGCTCGGGCTGCTTCCGTAGCGTAGCCATGCCCCCAATATCGCGGAGACAGCTCGTACCCAATGTCAGCTTCCCACTCGTTTTCAGGTTTGCGACGCAGGCCGCAGTTGCCAATCAGCCCGCCGCTCTCTTTTTGGACGATGGCCAACTGAAACCGCCGCCTCGGTCGTTCAGACTGCCAATCCCGGAACATATCCACGAAGTCCCGAACGGCAGTTTCGTCGCGGTCTTCCCACGGATAGTAGCGAAGATAAAGCGGGTCGCGCTGGTAATCCAGCACGGCCCGCCAGTCGTCTACCCCGAACTCCCGCAGGACCAGTCGCTCGGTGGTGATCTGCATGTGCGCTACCGCTAGGAGATTGCGGAAGAGCCTTCCCCCTTCAGGTAATCGGCAGTGCGCAGCGCCAGCGCCTGGATCGTGGTCGTCGGGTTGATGCAGGCGCCGGTGGTGAAGATGCTGCCGTCGATGATGAACAGGTTGGGCACGTCGTGGGCGCGACCCCAGCGGTCCACCACCGAACGGTCGGGGTCGGATCCCATGCGCGCGGTGCCCAGCAGATGCCAGCCAGCGTTGCGCCGCAGCCTGGACGAAACGACCTTCTTCGCGCCGGCCGCCTCAAGCGCTTCGCTGGCGCGCGCGATGCCGTGGTCCAGCATGGCCCAGGTATTGTCGCTCACCGTGTAGTCGATCTTGGGTGCGGGTATGCCGTGGCTGTCGGTCAGCGTCGGGTCCAGCGTGACCGTGTTGTGCTCTTCGGGCAAGTCCTCGGTCATGATGACGATGCCCATCTGGTGCCGGAACCGCTCCGCGAAGTCGCGGTGGTGTCCCTCGCCCCATTCGACCTGCTGGCCGACCAGACCGCCTAATGCAACCTGCAGCGGTGCGCCGCCCACGTTGGATATCTGCATGTCGTAGCCGCGCACAAACCCGCGCCGCACGTCGGTCTCGTAGAACTCCTGGCTCAACATGGAGGAGCCGCGCGGCCCGTTGTCAGGGCCCAGATCCTCGTCGAACAGGCCCATCACGTAGCCGCAGGGGTGGTGCATCAGGTTGCGTCCCACCTGCCCGCTGCTGTTGGCCAGGCCGTGGGGGAACAGCGCGCTCTTCGAGTTCAGCAGGAGCCGCGAGGTTCCGATGCCGTTGCAGGCCAGCACCACGACTTTCGCATACTGCGCCTGCAGGTTGCCGTTGTGGTCGTAGTAGGCGGCGCCGGTGGCCCGTCCGGCCTCGTCCACCAGGATCTCCCGGACACGGGCATGGGTGATGAGACGCGCCCCCTGCTTCAAGGCGCTGGGCCAGAAGATGATGTCGCTGCTCGATGGCGAGCGCAGGTACTCGCCCACGTCCGCCGGCCGGCCGTCATACGCGGTCGAGGCGATGGCATTGTCCGAAGACCACCAGTGCCAGCCCAGTTGGTTGAAAGCGCGGGCCAGCTTCTCGCCTCCGGGGCCGATGGGCAGTGGCGGCGTGGGTCGGGCCGGCTTCGGCGGGTAGGCGGTGTCACCCTGCAATCCGCTGACGCCGTGGGCGCGGTCGTTCTGGTCGTAGTACGGCTCCAGCTCGAAGTAGTCCATCGGCCAGTCGTCGGCCACGCCATCCAGCGACTTCAGCCGGAAGTCCGAGGGGTGGAACCGGGGGAAGTGGGAGCCCCAGTGGATGGTGCTGCCGCCCACCGCGTTGTACATGTACGGCGCGATGGGGGTATCGTCCTCGTTGACCGGATAGTCCTCCGCCAATCCGCGGAAGTTGGGATTGGGGTGGAAATCGGTCTGCCAGTGCAGTTGCGCCTGTGGTTCGCTGACCGGAAAGGCGTTCAGCGGCACCCAGCCGCCCTGTTCCAGGCACACCACCTTGACCCCGGCCTGGGTCAGGCTCCAGGTGAATGCCCCGCCGGAGGCGCCGGCCCCGATGACGAGGACATCGGCTATGTCGTGTTTGCTGGCCATAGAATCTTGCTCCTGACTATCGTCGGCTATCGTTTCAACTCTGCCTCAAGCTGACGGATGCGCTCTCGGGCTTCGTTGAGCGCTGCCTCCATTTCTGTCGGATCCATTAGAAACTCTTCGGGTTTTGGATCGTAAAATCGCAGGTTTCCACTGTCCCAACACAGATACAAATCCAGCACCGGACTGTAACCGGACAGCATGCCGAACATCTTGCCAGGACGGTCATCGATCAACTCGATGGGTTCGTATCGGCCGTCCACCAAGAGGTCACCGGCCAACGGCGAGTCGTGATATTGTCCACCGGAGTAGTCGAACCGCCAGTATTCGCCCGCCCCAAAAGCGGCATAATCAACTCGCTTGACGGTGTAATCGGCTCGACCGGTGCTGGGCGATGCCACTTCCAGCACGAAGTCTGGAGGTTTGCCCACATCCCTGATCTCGTAGCCATTATTTGCAGAGATGGCGTCGGGATCAACACCGTGGGCAATTACCAGGTCGGGATATCGCCATTCGGATTGTGGTTGACTTCGGTCGAAGCAGAGATAGCCTTCGCCACTCACCAGAACGTCGGGCTGACTAGCAAAGTGCCGATAGACAGTGTTGCCGATAGCCGCCCGATGGTAGTGGTTGTATTGTTGCATATCCTGCGTTTTGGGCGGGTCGGGCAGCGGAGGCTTGGGAGATGTCCTGCGGACATCTCCCGTGTTCCTGGTGGCATACCGTCGCGTTGCCATCATTCGCCTCTCGCCGCAACCGAACAGCGAGGACTGCCTACTTCCGCTCGAAAACCGCCGCCACGCCCTGGCCGCCGCCCACGCACATGGTCTCGAGGCCCCACTGGGCATCCTGACGCTGCATCTCGTGCAGCATGGTGGTGAGGATGCGGGCGCCCGTGGCCGCGATGGGGTGGCCCAGGGAGATGCCGGAGCCGTTGACGTTCAGGTTGTCCTCGTGGGGCAACTGCCATTCGCGCAGCACGGCCAGAACCTGCGCCGCGAAGGCCTCGTTCAGCTCGATGATGTCCATGTCGCCCAGGGTCATGCCGATCTTGTCCATGACCTTGTTCACCGCCGGCACCGGGCCGATGCCCATGGTGGCGGGATGACAGCCGGTCACCGCCCAGCCGCGCAGGAAGGCCATGGGTTCCAGGCCCAGCTCTTCCAACTTGTCCTCGGCAACCACCAGGCAAACGGAAGCCGCATCGTTCTGGCTGCTGGCGTTGCCCGCCGTGACCACGCCGTCGCGCATAACTGGACGCAATCGGCCCAGCACTTCCATGGTGGTATCGCCGCGAGGGCCCTCGTCGGCGTCGAAGATCTTGGGATCGCCGCGACGCTGCGGGATGCTCACCGGCACGATCTCGTCCGCGAACTTCCCGGAGTCGCGGGCGGCCACTGCGCGCTGGTGGCTGCGCAGGGCGTACTCGTCCTGCTCTTCACGGGCGATTTCGTACTCGCGGGCCAGGTTCTCCGCCGTCTCAACCATGCCGCCGGGGATGGGGCCAAACCGCTCGTCCGGCGCAATGGTGACGCGAGCGCGGGCCAATCGGTCGTGGAAGGTCACCGAGCCGAACCGGGCGCCCCAGCGGGACTCGTTGCTGTAGAACTCCGCGCTGCTCATGCTCTCCGCGCCGCCGGCGATGACCACGTCGGCGTTCTCGGTCTGGATCAGCATGGAGGCGTTGAGGATGGCCTGGAGGCCCGAGGAACAACGGCGGTCCAGCTGGTAGCCGGGCACCTCGATGGGCAAGCCCGCCTTGAGGCTGGCCAGCCGTCCGATGGCGGGGTTTTCGCCGGACGGGTAGCCGTGGCCCAGGATCACGTCATCCACCTTGGTCGGGTCCACGCCGCTGCGTTCCAGCGCGGCCTGGATCACCGTGGATGCCAACTCGGCAGCCGCAACGTCGCGCAGCGCTCCGCCGAAATTACCGACGGCGGTGCGTACCGGGGAAACGATGGCTACTCCTCTCATGACGGCCTCCTTGGGGCGCGGTAGTTGCCGACATCAGTAGGGCCGGCGGGAATGCTGGATGGTGCAGGCATGATACCCGCTAGGTGTCAGGGTGTAAAACCAGCGCGACCCACGAGAAGCCGCGTTCCCTACACCGTCGAACGCTGGCGAATCGGGATCAGAACCCGCAGGCATCCCGCGCCCGGGCGAACACTGCGTCCAGCATAGGCTCGGTCAGCCGGCCGGTCTGGGTGTTCTGCTGGCTGGGATGGTAGCAGGCGATCAGCAGCGGCCCGCCCTCCGGCAGCAGGGTCGCCACGTCGTGGCCGAAAGGCGGCTTGCGTTCCGGCGGCGTGCGTCCGGCAGCGGCGTAGGAGCGCAGGAAGGCATCGAAGGCGATGCGACCCAGTGCGACAACGGCACGCAGGTCGGTGAGCAACTCGACCTCGCGGGTGATGTACGGACGACAGGCAGCCAATTCATCTGGCCGCAGCTTGTTCTGCGGTGGCGCGCACCGTGCGGCAGCCGTGATCAGCGCGCCCCGCAGTTCCAGGCCGTCGCCGGGCCGAACCGACTCCGGCTGATTGGCGAAACCGGCCCGGTGCAACGCGCCAAACAGCCAGTCGCCGCTGCGGTCGCCGGTGAACATGCGCCCCGTGCGATTGCCGCCATGGGCGGCGGGCGCCAGACCAACGATGAGGAGGCGAGCGTCGGGGTCGCCGAAGGCCGCGAGAGGCCGGCCCCAGTAGTCCTCCTCACGGTACATCCGCCGCTTGACGCGCGCGGTCTCTTCCCGCCATTCCACCAGACGCGGGCAGGCCCGGCAGGCGACGACCCGCTCCTGCACCTCCCCAATGCTGGCGACATCCGAAACGTCAGGCATGGTTATATGGCATGGATGCACGGGATAAACGGGATTGATCAGTCAATGGCTCGATCCTTGTGCATCCTGTGTATCCATGCAAATCAGTGGTGGTGTCCGTGGTCGTGCGTCGGCGCGCCCCAGCCACCGCCGCCGGGCGTGCGGATGCTCAGCACATCCCCGGCCTCGACGTCCAGGGTTTCCTTGCCGGCCAGATGCACCTCTTCGTAGCCGCCCTTCAGCAGGACGTTCTCACCGTGTTCGCCGTGGTGTCCGCCGTGGTAGCCGGGCGGGGCATAACGCCGCCGTTCGGATAACACGGTGACGCGGGCGGGACTGAGAAACTCTACGTCCCGGATCAGGCCGTCGCCGCCGCGATGCAAGCCGTCGCCGCCAGAGCCCCGGCGCAGGGCGTAGCGGCGCAGGCGCAGCGGGAATGCGAACTCCAGCGCCTCCACGGGCGTGTTCATGGTGTTGGTCATGTGGGTATGGATGCCGGACACGCCGTCCTTGTCGGGCCGCGCGCCCATGCCGCCGCCGATGGTCTCGTAGTAGACGTAGGGCTTGTCGCGGGAGATATCGTGCCCACCGATGATCATGTTGTTCATGGTGCCCTGCGAGGACGCCGGAATACGGTCGGGCAGGGCCTGGCTCATGGCGGCCAGCAGCACGTCGGTGATGCGCTGGGAGGTCTCCACGTTGCCGCCGGCCACACCCCGCTGGGGCAGCGGGTCCACCAGGCTCCCGCGAGGCGTGATGACCTCCACCGGGCGCAGGCAGCCCTGGTTGGCCGGCGCTTCATCGCCGACGACGCAGCGCACGACGTACAGGCTGGCGGACACGGTGACGGCACGCGGGGCGTTGATGCAGCCGGGACGCTGGTCGGCGGTGCCGGTGAAGTCGATCTTCATCCGGTCGCCGTCCACGGTCACCGCCACCGAGATGCGCACCGGCTCTTCGGTGAGACCGTCATCGTCCATGTAATCGGTGACGTTGTAGGTACCGTCTGGGATCTCAGTAATGCGACGGCGGGTCAGACGCTCGGAATAGTCCAGCAGCGCGTCCATGTGCTCGAGGGTTTCGTCCAGGCCGTACCGTTGGGCGATTTCGGTCAGACGCTTGTCGCCCACGCGGATGGACGCGATCTGAGCAGCCAGGTCGCCCTGCCGGTCCTCGGGCGTGCGGGAGTTGCGGCAGATGAGGGCAATGACCTCCTGGTTGATGCGCCCGCCCCGGGACAGCTTCAGGGGCGGGATGATCAGCCCCTCCTGGTAAAGCTCGGTGGACAGGGGCATTGAGCCGGGAGCCATGCCGCCCACATCGGAGTGGTGGCCCCGGTTGCTCACGTAGCCGATAAGCCGCTTGCCATCGTCTCCGTCAATGTACGCCGGCGCAACCAGAGTTATGTCCGGCAGGTGGGAGCCGCCCATGTAGGGGTCGTTCAGGATGACGATGTCGCCGGGACGCAGTCCGCGGGGGAAGGTCTGCAGGGCGGCCTGCACCGAGGCCGGCATGGCTCCCAGGTGCACCGGCTGGTGGGCGGCCTGCGCCACCATCTCAGCGGCGGGATTGAACAGCGCGCAGGAGAAGTCCTGCCGCTCCTTCATGTTGGTGGAGTAGCTGGTGCGCTGCAGGGCCACGCCCATCTCCTCGGAAACGGAGATGAACATGTTCTTGAAAACTTCGAGGCTGATGGCGTCAACGGGCATTGGGGTATTGCTCCTGGCGCGGTGGCCGGCGTTTTGGGTAGGGTAGCTGCGAGGTGGAGCATTCTAAAGGGTGAGTTCACCGCGAATCAGTTTGCGGTTCTTGGCGTCTGCGGCCAGGGCGAACGCCTCCAATGCCATGGCTCCGAGCAGGATTTTTTCGCGGCTGGTGCCAAACACGACGTAAACATCCCTGATACGGCCGTCCAATTGCATCTCTGCCCTGCCTATGGCGAGTTCCTGCACCGAGCCATCGGCGAGACTGAACAACTCTACTTCATCGCGGGGGATACCCAGTTCGTCCAAAATGTGCTCCGGGACCACGGTATATGACGCCCCGGTGTCGACCAGGCCGTTCAGCGTCCGCTCGCGGCCGTCGACGCGATTCCTGAGGGTAAAATCGACCCTGAAAGTTCCCACTTCGCCTCCGATGGTCGTTCCCGGGAGAATGATCCAGTCCCGGTCGGATTGGTGCTTTTCAATCATCTTGACCTCCCGGTTTTAGTTTGAATATGGGTACCGAGATTCTGCAATGGGCACAGGATCAAAGCGCCGCCAGCAAGTCCACCGCGCCGGCCGGCGCCGCCAACTGATAGTATTCCGTACCCATCAGCCAGCGCATCACCTCCTGCGGGAGTTGCGCGAAGGGGCCGTCGTCGCTGATCTGGGTGCGGTGGCATGTGAGGGATGCGATTTTTGTGTCGACGTAGGGCGACACGTCGACGGTGGTGGTGACGTCTTCGTCGGGCGTGCCGAGGGAGTCGATGGCGTCCACGGCGAAGGGCGGCGTGATGCCCCGGTCGGTCATCTCCTGCCACATGCGCTGGAACACGCTGCGAGGGAAGCAGACGTAGTACAGCAGCGGCGTTGCAGCGTCGGGGTCGGAGGCGCGCTCTGCGGCGGCGGTGGCATGGGCGCACATGGTCTTGTGGTCCGGGTGTCCGTAACCGCCGGTCGGGTCGTGGGTTATGACGACGTGCGCGTTGACCTCGGCGATGATGCCGCGCAGTCCCTCCACCACGGCTTCCGTATTAGCGTTGCAGTAGGCGTTTGGGTGGTTGTTGTCATCCCAGCCTTCCATGCCGCTGTCCCGGTAATCCAGGAACCGCACGTCGCTGATGCCGGTGATGTCCATGGCGCTGCGCAGTTCCTGCTTGCGGACCTGCCACAGGTTTTCCGGAGTGGCCAGCGCGGGATCGCTGATCTCGCCGATGTCTCCATTGGTGGCGCAAACCAGTGTGATGCGAGCTCCGCCGGCCGCCAGCATCGCCAGCAGACCCCCCGAGGCAAACCCCTCGTCATCCGGATGCGCGTAGCAGGCGAGGATGGAGAGGCGCGAGATGTCGATGGCCTGCGGAGTGGTCATTAAGCAGCCTCCACAACGGGTTCCAGCAGCAGGTTGCCGTAAGGGTCAACTTCGCCCGCCCATTCCGGCGGCACCACGATGGTGGTGTCCAACTGCAGCAGCAACGCGGGGCCAGCTATGCGATTACCGGTTTGCAGCCGGTCGCGGTCGTACAGCGTCGTGTTCATAGCGCCTTCCGCGAACACCACATCGACGTTGCCCACAGCCGCGTGGGATGCGTCGCTGCCGCTATCCGGGGCGGGTTCCAGAATCGGCTTGTCCACCGCCAGCTCAAGCTTGAGCCGCAAGTTGACCACCTCGACGGGCAGCGCGCGGTCGGCATAGCCAAACCGTTGCAGGTGGGCCGCGTAGAACTCCGAGGCAATGCTGCGGGTCAGCTCACCGCGCCCGGTCAGCGACGGACAGTCCACCGTCAGCTCGAAGGACTGTCCCACGTAACGGACGTCCAGGAACCGGCGCGGCACCATGGAATCGGCGGGCAGTCCTTCCTCCACCAGTTCGGCGCGGGCCAATTGTTCCATGCCGTGGAACTCTTCCTCCAGGCGCGCCTTGTCCAGGTCCTCGCCGCGCAGCATCACCGTGCGGGAGTAGTCCTTGACCACGTCCGCGATGGCGACCCCCAAAGCCGACAGGATGCCGGGGTGCCCGGGCACCAGCACGCGGGGGATACTCAGCTCCGCAGCCAGTTCACAGGCGTGCATCGGCCCGGCCCCCCCGAAGGGAACCAGCGTGAACTCCCGTGGGTCGTACCCGCGCTCCAGCGAGATGGCCCTGATGGCGCGCTCCATGTTGGAGTTGACCACGCGGATGATGCCCAGCGCCGTATCGGTGGCCGATGCGCTGATTCCGGATGCCAGGTCGGTCATCAACTCCTGTGAGCGGTCCTGGTCCAGCGTCATGCGGCCGCCCAGGAACCCGTCCGAGCGCAGGCGGCCCAGCGTCAGATTGGCGTCGGTCACCGTGATCCGGTCGCCCTTGCCGTAGCAGGCCGGACCAGGATCCGCGCCGGCCGACTGCGGACCAACCACCAGCGCCCCGCCAGCGTCCACTCGCGCGATGGAGCCGCCACCGGCTCCCACGGTGTGGATCTCAATCATCGGCACGCTGACGGGATAGCCCCCCAGGTTGGCCGAAGTCGTCTCCTTGATGCGCCCCGGACACAGCGACACGTCGGTCGACGTCCCGCCCATGTCCAGCGTGATGATGTCGGGATAGCCCGCCTGCACGCCGGTGTAGAACGCGCCCACCACCCCACCGGCCGGCCCGCTGAGGATCGTGCGCACCGGTTGATCGGCAGCCAGGCTGGCGGTGATGCTGCCGCCCGACGACTGCATGATGCGCAGCCCGTGTCCCAACACCGATTCCAGCTGCGTCAGGTAGCGCGCCATCACCGGACCAACGTAGGAGTTGACCACCACCGTGCTGGTGCGCTCGTACTCCCGGAACTCCGGCAGGATGCGGGACGATATCGAGATGAACGGACGGTTGGGCAGCCCGGCCAATCGCTCGGCCAAGATCTCCTCGTGCACGGGATTGAGGAACGAGAACAGGAACGACACGGCCACCCCGTCCACGTCGGCTTCGCCGAGCAGTCCCACCAGGGCGTCGATAGATTCGGGCGTCAGATCGTCGAGTATCGTTCCCGTGTAATCAATGCGTTCCGGCAGCCCGAAGCGCAACTGCCACGGAGCCAGAGGCTCGGGGCGCTCCATGGACAGGTCATAAAGGTCGGCGCGGTTCTGCCGGCCGATCTCGAGCACGTCCTCGAAACCCAGGGTGGTGACCAGGGCGGTGCGCCCTCCCTTGCCCTCCAGCAGAGCGTTGGTCGCCACGGTGCTCCCGTGGATAAAGTCGGCGCCGTCGACGTCAACCCCGGTATCGCGCACTCCCGCAGTGATGCCCACCGACGGGTCGGCCGGCGTGGACGGGAGCTTGTGAACGGAAAGAATGCCGTCCCGCAGGACGGCAATATCGGTGAAAGTACCGCCGACATCTATGCCGACTACGGTGGTTGCCATTTGGGGTCAATCCTTCTCTGCCCGCCAGATAGCCGTGTCGATATCTCGCGGGCGTTAATTTCATTCGGCCAGCGCGATGCGCAGCCGTTTGTTGATGCGTCCCTTGCTCTCGTGACCGACGACTTCGATCCGGCCCACCTCGCTGGTGTTGCGCACGTGAGTGCCCCCGTCAGCCTGGAGATCCAGACCCTGGATGTCGATGGTGCGGACTTCGGTGATGCCCGCCGGCAGGAGATTGATCTTGGTGCGGATGAGATCGGGATGGGCGTCGGCCTCGGGTCGGCTCAGCACTCCCACTCCGATGTCCCTTCCTTGCGCCACCTCGGCGTTGATGCGCGAGGCGACCTCGTCGGCGAATTCTGCCGACATGTTCTCCAGCTCGAAATCCATGCGGGCGCGACCGGGCTGCATGTCGCCGCCCGTGACCAGCGCCCCGTAGTCTCGCCATACCACGCCGCACAGGATGTGCAGGGCCGTATGCGTGCGCATCAATAGATAGCGGCGGTCCCAGTCGATGGCGCCGTGCACCGCCGCGCCCACGGCGGGCCGGTCCGCTCCGTCTATCGCGTGCACGATGGAACCACCGGCGCGGGACGCCTTCGTGACGCGAAACTCAGTGCCAGACGCATCGGTCAGCGTGCCCACGTCGCAGGGCTGCCCGCCGCCTCCGATGTAAAAGGCGGTACGGTCGAGTACCACTCCGCCGTCGTCGGTAACCTCGGTTACGGTGGCGTCGAACTCGGATACGTAGGCGTCGGTCAGGAACAGCAACTCGGTCATGGTAGCCTCAACGTGGGTCGCAGCGCGATTTGTCTGGGGTGCCGCCCATTATACCAAGCGACCCCCATGCTATAATTCCGCGCAATTTCATACCGGGTTGATTAGAGATGAAACTGTCATGTCTTCAGGAAAATCTGGCCCGTGGTCTCAGCATAGTGAGCCGGGCGGTGGCCAGCCGATCAACGCTGCCGATAACTCAAAACGTGCTGCTCCGCACCGACCAGGGCATGCTGATGCTGTCCGCCACCAACCTCGAAATCGCCATCACCACGTGGATCGGCGCGATGATCGAGGAAGAAGGGGCGATTACGGTGCCCCACCGCCTGCTGTCGGACTGGGTCAACACCCGTCCCAGCGACCGAATCGATCTCGACCTGGGCGGACCTGACGCCGACGGGCCTGCCGGCGGAGGCAGTGTTTTGCACCTGGCCTGCGGTCGCGCCGTGACGCATATCAACGGCGCCGATGCCGCCGACTTCCCGCCCGTCCCGCAGGTCGACACCGGCACGGCCATCGACATCGACCCCAGCGTTCTGCGATCCGGGATCAGCCTGGTGGCATTCTCCGCCGCCACCGACGAATCGCGCCCGGTGCTGACCGGGGTAGAACTCAAGCTCAGCGAGTCCAGCGTGACTATGGCCGCTGCGGACGGTTTCCGTTTGGCGGTATATTCCGGCCAGATTTCGCAGTCAGTGGACGAGGAAATCAAGGTGATCGTTCCGGCGCGCACCATGCAGGAAGTGCAGCGCCTGGCTTCGGAACAGAGCAGCCCCGTCCAGATGACCCTGTCCCCCGACCGCGGGCAGGCCATGTTCAAGCTGGAGCACGTGGAGATCGTTTCCCAACTGCTCCAGGGCAGCTTCCCCAACTACGAGCAGCTCATCCCCGAGCGGTACGAGACCCGAGCGGTGATGGAACTGGACGATCTGAAACGCGCCACGCAGTCGGCGTCGGTCTTCGCCCGCGACGGCAGCAACATCGTCCGGCTGGAAATGATGCCCCAGGAAGCCAGCGAAGGCGGCCAGCTCAAGGTTTCCGCGCGTTCAGAAGAGGTGGGCGACAGCCTGGACGAACTGGACATTGACCAGTTGGACGGCGCAGACGCCAAGATCGCCTTCAACGTGCGCTATCTCCAAGACATCGTAAACGTGCTGGGTCGTGGCAAGGTGGCAATCGAAGTCACCAACTCCTCCAGCCCCGGCGTGTTCCGGCCCGCCGACTCCGACCGGTACGTGCATGTGGTCATGCCAATGTACGTCCAGTGGTAGGCGCATCCCTCCATGTGCGGGCGTTTCGGTCTTTTCGCTGAGCTGGGGGACTTGGCCGGCCATCTCGATTTCCGGGCCGAGCCCCTGCAGGGCTCCTACCTGCCGCGCTGGAACATCCCTCCCACCTCACCGATTCTCACGGTCCTCAGCGACGGCGACGCCCGCGCCGCCAGGATGATGCGCTGGGGCCTGACTCCATCACGCAGCGGGAACAGCAGGTCGGCTCCACGGCTCCTGTTCAACGCGCGCGCCGAAACCGTCGACCAGCGACCAATCTTTCGCAACGCCTTCGCGACCCGCCGGTGCCTGGTACCAGCCAACGGGTTTTACGAATGGCAGGCCGGCACGGGGCGGGCCAAAACGCCCCAATGGGTTTCACGCCGAGACGGTGCCCCCGTCGCCTTCGCGGGGATCTGGTATGGCGCGCAATCGTCCGACGAGGACCTGGGGATCTGCGTGGTAATCACCACGGCCGCCAACGCCCTGCTGGCGCCCATACACCAGCGCATGCCCGTCATACTGCCGCCAGAGCAGTTCGACCTATGGCTCTCTGACCGGGCCGAACCCGACATGCTCCTGCCGTTGTTGAGCAGTCGGGATTGGCCGGATATGTCGGCACGCGAGGTTTCCTCAGCGGTCAATCGGGTGGCGAACGACGGGCCGCATCTCGTAGATGACGATGAGCCAGCCGGAGCGCCCCAACGGCTGTTCCCGTAGCCCGGTTCACCAGCGGCTGATCCTCAATGATCAGTCGTCGCCCACCTCGACAGCTTCGGCGATCAGCTCCTGGTCGCCCTCGTCGTCAGGGTCATCGGCCACCGGTTCCGGTGGATGCAACGGCAGGTCGATGGTCATCTCGGTGAACTCGCCCGGCTCGGACTCCACCAGGATCTCGCCGCCGTGACGGCGCACGATGTCGTTGCAGATCGACAACCCCAGACCGGTGCCCTTGTCTGTGGGTTTGGTGGTGAAGAACGGGTTGAACATCTTTTCGATGACTTCCGGCGGCATGCCCGTGCCGTTATCGCGAATCCGGATGTGGATCCGGTCATCGTCGTACCGAGTGGACAGCCACAGCGTTGGCGAGTAGTCGGAACCTCCGCCGCTTTCCATCAGGCTCGCGCGTTTTTCGTTGGTCGCGTAGCAACCGTTGTTGACAATATTCAGGAAAACGCGGCCCAGGTCCTGGGGATTGACGTCAACCTCATCCATCGTGTCGTCGAAGTCGTACTGCAAGTCCAGCTGGAAGTTGGGGTCCGTCGCCCTGGTGCTGTGGTAAGCCAGCCGGGCGTGTTCATCCAGCAGGTTGTTGATGTTGGTGGGCTGATGTCCGACAGATTCGCGGCTCATCATCAGCATGTCGTGCACGATCCGGTTGGCCCGATCCCCGTGGCTCCGGATCCGCTCCAGATTTCCGCCCAGTTCACTGAAGATGTCCTCAAGCAGGTCCTGTTGCTCTTCGTTGAGCTGACCGTCCTCGCTCTCCTCCAGCGTTTCCTTCAACTCCTCCAGCAGCTCCTCAGATACCTCGGAGAAGTTTTTCACGAAATTCAGCGGGTTGCGGATTTCGTGAGCGACTCCGGCAGTGAGCTCACCGAGGGCGGCCAGTTTTTCCCGCATCACGATCTGGCCCTGGGCGGTGTTGAGATCCGTAAGGGCCTGCTCCAGTTCGCCGTTCTTGCCCTGCAGTTCTTCGGCCAACTCCTCCACGAGGTTCAACCGCTGGATTTCGATGGCGTGCTGACGGAAAACCTCCAGCGCCGCCGCCATTTCGGCCACCTCGTCCCGGCCCCTGATTTCCGCCCGGGCTTCAAGGTCGCCGCCGGCCATTTGCCGCATCCACTGCGACAGCATCTCGATGCGGTGCAGCAGGACCCGCCCCACGAAGAGCCACGCGATGAGGACCGCGCCGACGATGCTAAAGCCGGTGATGGCCAGCAACAGCGTGCGGCCGGTGAATATCGCCTGGTCCGAGGCTGTAGTGGCAAGCTGCGCGCTGTTCCGGGCGGTCTGTACCAGAAACTCCATCTCTCCCAGCAGGAGCACCGCGATGTCGTGGTTGTTACCGAGCAACACCACCTGGAGATCCGCCAGCTCAAGTTGGCGCCCGCGCAGTTCGAAACTGTTCTCGTCACCCTGCCCCAGGTCCAGCAGGCGAGAGAACAAAGGCGTCACTTCCGCATGGATTTCGGTCCCCGCCAATCGGCTCAGGTTGCGGTTGATGTGAAACACCGACGATTCGAACCGTTCCCGCAGGGGCTCGATGAGCGACGGGTCCGAAACTGTGCCCGAGCTGGCGAGAATCTGCGTTGCGATGTTGACGTTACTCTGCAGTTCGGACAGGTAATGGAACCGGGTCAGCTCATCCTCCGCCCGGTACGCAATCTCCTCAGCAGGTGGCGCTCCCAGTTCACTGTAGCCGGTAACGGTGTAAAACAGCTGATCGTCTCGCGCGGGCGCGATGATATGGTCAAGTTGAAATCTGAGGTCAGTCAACTCGCCCTGCCGCGCGTCTGACTGTTGCTCCAGCGCAAACCTCTCCGATATGCCGTCTTTCATGTCGCCGATGTTGAGCAGCAGAGTGTCCGAGTAGGCGCGTATGCGATCAAATCGCTCTTTTTCCGAATCATCGGCCCGGCTCTCCAGGATCGCCAACTGTTCTTCGAACGCCCGGTGGGCGTCCTCGATCCGTTTGCTGACTACGGCGACCTCGTCCGCGCTGGTGGCGGTGGGCAGCGCCGCGGCGTCCGCGACCAGCGCGCTGCTGAATTGAGCGACGTCGAAAGCGGCCGCCAGATCCGGAACGCTGCGCTCATTGACCCGGTTCTGGGCGTCGCCCACCTGGTCGAAGGAAAACCAGCCCACCAACGCCGCAGCGAAGGTCAGACACACCGCCCCACCGAGGGCCAGGTACAACTGGGAAGAAATGCGGTAACGGAGTTCGAGGATCTTGGTCAGTGTCGCAATCATTTGTCTTCACTCCCCAGTACATCCTTCGGCAGAGCATCCAGTGGGACGTATGCGCCGTCTTCCCCGATCATGGTCAAGTAGACCGCGTCGGACCACTGGTTCGCCTCTTCCTGGCTGTAACGCAGGTCCACGCCGTTCATGTCGATCGGCCGAGCGTTCCGGAGCACGCTCAGGAAACACGCGCGGGTCACGTCGTCGCCACAACGTTCGAGGCCGGCAATGGCAAGGCGGCCGGCCAGGTACCCCTCCAGCGACACGAAACCCGGCTCCACCCCGGGGTTGTATTCTCTTAAAGCTTCCTGATAGGCCGCAACGACCGGGTTCGACGTATCGGTGGGGAACGGAACGACCTGGGTAACAATTACGCCCTTTCCACCCGTGCCCAACTCCTCGGCCAGGGCGTTGCTGCCCACGAACGAAACGGTCATGAACACGGGGTTCATACCGATTTCCCTTGCCCAGGCGATAACCGCCGCCACCGGTTGGTAAGCGCCCACCAGGATGACTGCTTGTGGTCTCCCCTTGCGCACGTCCAGCAATCCTGTTTTGACCGCCGTGGTGTTTCGCTGGTACAGGCCGACGGACACCGGTTCCAGGTAACGTTTGTGCAGCGCGGCGCTCGCCCCGTTGAATCCGGCCCTTCCGAAAGAGTCATCCTGGTACATGACCGCGATGCGCTCGATGCCCAGGTCCTCCGTCAAGCGTTCGACCATCTCCTCGGTTTCCTGGTTGTAGGAAGCCCGCAGGTTGATGACGCTGCGGAGTTTCGGGTCGCGCAGGAAAGCGGCTCCGGTGAAGGGCGCGATGTACGGCACCCCGGCAGATTCTGCCACGGGCACGGCCGAACGCGACGTGGGAGTCCCGACGGCGCCAATCAGAGCGAAAACGTTTTCCACTTCAATCAGTTCCGTTGTGTTGGTAATCGCAAGCTCCGGCTCGTAGGTATCATCGCGGGTCACCAGCTCCAGGCGGCGTCCGTTCACGCCACCGGCGCGGTTGACTTCGGCAAAGGCGGCTTGAATTCCATGGTTCATGCCGATGCCCAGTTGGCCTGCCGGGCCGGTGAACGCGGCGGATTGACCGAATACGATGCGGTCTTCGAATATCCCCGGATCATCGCGATTCGGCGCGGGCGAGAGGTCCAGGTTCAGGCGCGTGGGAGCGGGCGTTGCGGCCACGGCGTCAGCAGTGGCGGAGGGGTCCGAATCGGGACCACACGCCAGCAGCGCCAACAGACACACGATCGCGACGGTCGAAAGTATCTTCACGATGGAGTTGGCCCGGAACACCGGTTAGCCTCTGATCTCACCAGATTGTGGCGTCGCGGGGTGGGGCGGCAGAAACGGCAGCCAGGCAACCGCGGCGGATCGGTATGCGCGCAGTCGAGAATCAAACCGCCGGAGTTACTCTGACTTGCGCTTGGTTATCGCCAGCTTATTCTTGCCGTCTTCCCTGCTGTACCGCATTTCGTCCATCATCGACCGCACCAGATGGATGCCGAGCCCGCCGATGGGTCGATCGCCCAACGGGGCGGAAACATCCGGGGTATCCTGGTCCAGCAGAGGATTGAATGGCCGACCATCGTCCGAAATCTCCACGGTTACTCTTTCCGAGTCGGACGCCAGCGATATTTCGATGTCCCCGGTTGCGCCGCTGTAGTTGACGATGTTGACGCCCAGTTCTTCCAGGACCAGGTTCAGCTTGAAAACCAGATCAGGCGGCCAGTTGTCACGCTCTGCGAACTCCTCGACCGCCGCCGGGATCAATTCGAGCTGGTCATGGTTGGGCGCTATCTTCAAGTAGACCGAGGGGGTCATGGCTAGGGCTCGCTGCGACGGAAAACGAGGCACGTGATATCGTCGAACTGCGCCACATTACCGGCGAATTTGTTCACTGCGTCAAAAACGGCCTGGGTGGCTGATTCCGCCTCCCGGATTGGCTGCGACGTAAACACCTGCTGCAGCCGCTCCATCCCGAATTCCTCCGATTCCTCATTCACAGCCTCGGTGACGCCGTCGGTGTAAAACACCACGGTATCGCCTGCGGAGATGGAAATCGTCCGTTCGTCGTAGCTCATACCCGGCATCACACCCAGTGCGATCCCGTTGGTGCCGGGCAGGACCGTGGAAGAACCGTCGACGTGCACGATGAGCGGCGCGTTGTGGCCTCCGTTGGCGTAGGTCATTTCCCCGGTCGCCGGATCGTACACCGCGTAAAACAGCGTGACGAACATCATCGCGTCGTTGTCGTCGTACAGCAGATCGTTTACTTCCGTAAGGACTTCGCGCGGAGTCTTGAGCCCCATGGCGGCGCTCTTGAGCAGCGTACGGCTGGCCATCATAAACAGCGCGGCGGGCACGCCTTTGTCCGAGACATCCGCCACAGCCAACCCGATGCGGCCGTTGTTCAGGTATACAACGTCGAAAAAGTCCCCGCCCACAACCCGGGCCGGGGTCATGCTGCCGTGTATCTGGAATCCGGGCTGGCGGGGGAACTCCGTGGGCAGGATCGACTGCTGCATCTTGTTGGCGACGTCGAGCTCGTTTTCCAGCGCCACCAGCCGTTCTCGCGATGCCGTCGCCGCGCGCCAGGCCTCCAAGTTGGAGAGGGCGCGCTCGATGGTAATGCGCAGGTCTTCAAAATCTACCGGTTTAGTGACGAAATCAAACGCTCCCAAGTTCATTGCGGAGCGAATATTTTTCATATCTCCATAAGCGGAGATGATTACCGCGTGTATGTCGGGAGCAACGTCCGGAATATGCGACAACAACGCCAGTCCGTCCATCTGAGGCATATTGATGTCGGACAACACCATGTCGATTTCGTCGTCTTGATTAAGGGTCTCGAGCGCTTCCACCCCATTCTGCGCAAATACGAACTGGTAACGCCCAGAACGGATCGCCCGACGCATCCGCTGCAGTACCAGCGGTTCCAGGTCGGGCTCGTCGTCGACTACGAGGATCCGGTATGGTCCTGACGTTTCTGCCATGATTCCATCCCTGACGGGCGGCCTGCGCCCGCTCACCATGAATTT
Organism: SAR202 cluster bacterium bin87; assembly: GCA_002238825.1. Classification (GTDB taxonomy): domain Bacteria; phylum Chloroflexota; class Dehalococcoidia; order Lucifugimonadales; family UBA3495; genus Bin87. Next base: position 25,395 of record MPNC01000016.1, read on the forward strand.
TGGGTCGCGCAGCCGGCTGCCCGCACAAGACTAACCCTTCAGTGCGGCGATGGCTTCTTCCTGCGACGGATGGATAGCGATGACCTGGTCGAAACCGCTGATTTCAAAAACTTCGCGCACCGTTCCCGACAGTGCGCACAGCGCGAAGCCGGAGTTCTGCCGCTGCAAAGTCTTCGCAGTCTGCAGAACCACCCTGAGACCCGCACTACTGATGTACGTAAGTTTTTCCATGTCGAGGATAACCACCTGATCGGTGGGTTCAATGGCGGCATCCAGATCTTCGAGGAAGCGCTGCGCGTTGGTGCTGTCGACCCGTTCGGCAGCCTCAATAATCAGAGTACCCTGATTCCTCTGGAAATCAATTGCCATGATGCTGTCTCCTGGATTGCGCTGGCAGTTATTTGAAGGCACTGGCGGAAACGCCAATACGCACGCCAACGGCTCATGCCGATTTTCGGTGAATTGTATCACCAAATCGGATTTTGTGTACCCTGATCCGCTCAAGGTTGTCTCACACATGTCTGGTGCAGGCGCCTGCGTTGGTGACACTATCCGTCATTGTGGAGGATCTGCACGGCGCGTCCGCGAACTCTTCGTGTCGGCCCAGGCGCGTGCACTTTGACTGACTATTCTGTGCGTTGACGGAACCGGCATCGGCAAATAGACTGCGACCAACCCACACGTCCTCGAGGCTCCGAATCGGAGGAGAATCACTATGAAGTTGCAGATCATGTCCCCGGCCGCAGCGCGCGTTGACTTCAAGGTGCAGCCAGCCCCTCGCCTGGAAACTCTCGAGGGCAAAACCATCGGCCTCTACAACAATATGACCGGCGGAGCCGACGTCGCCGTCAACCGCGTCGCCGAGCACCTCGGCCGACGTTTCACCAACGTCCGGTTCGAAAGCTATGGCGGCAACCTGCGCGATGGCCGCCCGTCGCTGAGCCGTGGTGTGCATATAGATGAAGAGGAGGCAGGCCGCATCGCCACCGAGGTTGACGCCATGGTGGGCGCCGCGGCGCATTGAGGGGGCTGCACGTCGTGGCTTGCCCACGACATGGTAGCCATGGAAAAGGCCGGCGTGCCCGCCGTGGGCATTGCCGCGCGCAGTTTCGCCCGGGCCTGGCAATCCTGTGTGGATGGCTGGGGACAGCCCGCCACCGCCTTCGTCACCATTCCCCACGCCTGCACCGGCCAGCAGCCCGACTACATCCACGGGATGGTGGACGAGCAGATCGACAACATCATCCTCGGCCTGACCCGCATGTCCGCCTCCGCGGACATTTCCGGCGCCGCCAACGGCCACAGTGAGACCGACGTTTTCACCGTGGAACTGGACGACACGCCCCTGGGTCTCGACGCGGTGAACCGTTTCATGGAGGAGCGCGACTGGAGCGACGGCATGCCCATCGTGCCGCCCACTCCCGCCGCCGTGGAGGCCATGCTCAAAGGCACCAGGCGTGATCCGCAGGACGTGGTCATGGTCATGGAGCCCGGCTTCGGCCTGGCCACCGTCGAGAAGATCGCCATCAACGCGGTCATGGCCGGTTGCCAGCCGGCGCAGTTCCCCATCCTGCTGGCCGCCCTGGAGTGCATCGCGCAGCCCGAGATGAACCACCGCGACATGCAGGTGTCCGGCCACACCGAGGCCCCGCTGATCCTGGTGAACGGCCCGATAGCGGCCAAGGCGGGAATCAATTACGGCACGTCGGCCATGGGACCGGGCGTGGTCAACAAGGCCAACACCGCCATCGGCCGCGCGCTGCGCCTCTGCCTGATCAACATCGGGTACTGCAAGGCCGGCGCGGGCGATCCCAACTTCATCGGCCTGCCCACCAAGTTCGGCATGTGCATCGCCGAGAATGAAGAGGTCAGCCCCTGGCAGCCCTACCATGTTGACAAAGGGTACCGTCCGGACGAAAGCGCGGTCACCGTGATCACCGTCACCGGCCCCACCGACATCCTCGACGCCGGCTCCCGGAACCACGAGGACACGCTGAGCAACATCGCCTCCATGATGTTCTACCGCCATGCCGGCGGCGGCAGCTGGATCAAGGGCCGGCAGTCCGCCCAGGTGGGCCACACCAACCAGCGGGTCGAGTACCAGAGCCCGTATCATCCCATCATGCTCAGCCCTTCCCGGGCCGTGATCCTGCAGGAAGCCGGCTTCAGCAAGCGCGCTACCCAGGAGTGGCTGCACGAGCATTGCCGCGCCTCCCTGCGCGACGCCATCGGCCCGGCCGGCATGCCCACCGACGCCAACGGCAAGTGGCTGCGCCATCCGGAGTTGCAGCGCCTGGCCGACGATCCGGACGCTACCATTCCCGCGCTGGAAGACCCGGAACAGTACCTGCTGTTCGTCACCGGCGGCTCGACTCACTACGCCAACTTCTTCTACGGCACCTACGGCATCGCCACCATGCCGGTGGAGGACGTGTAAACACGCCCGCAGCAACGGAGCAAGCGGTTGACGCCAAGGTGAATGCTCTGCCCGGACCGCCCACCCGCCGGTTCAACCCACCGGGTTCGTGGGGCACGCGGAGGATGTGATCATGGATACCATCCTCCGCAACGCCTGTGTCGACGACCGGCCCAACGCGCCGCTGGTAGACATCGGCATCGAACAGGGATGCATCGCCGCCATCGAGCCGGACCTGGCCGCCGACGCCGAGACCATCGACGTGGGCGGACGCCTGGTTTCGCCAGGCTTCGTCGAGACCCACATCCACCTGGACAAGTCCTGCATCCTTGACCGGGTGAATCCCCAGGGTGGCCTGGATGCCGCCATCGGCGAGGTGGCCCGCCTCAAGGGCGAATTCACCGCCGAGGACGTATATCAGCGTGCCCGCCGCACCCTGGAGAAATGCGTCCTCAATGGAACCACCCACATGCGCACTCACCTGGAGGTCGATCCGGTTATCGGCCTGCGCAGCCTGGACGGCATTATCCCGCTGGTGGACGAGTTCAAGTGGGCCATCGATATCGAGATCTGCATCTTTCCGCAGGAGGGCCTGCTCAACAACCCGGGCACTGACGAGTTGATGGTGGAGGCGCTGCGCCGCGGCGGCACCGTGGTTGGAGCCGCCCCCTATACCGACAGCGACCCCCACGGCCAGATTGACCGTGTGTTTGAAATCGCACGGCAGTTTCACATCGACGTTGATATGCACCTGGACTTCGGCGCGGACACCACGTCACTGGATCTGGACTACGTGTGCGACCTGACCGACCGGCACGACTACGGAGGCCGCGTCGCCATCGGCCACGTCACCAAACTCTCCGCCCTGACGCCCGATCAGCTCCGGAAGAAGGGACGCCGCCTGGCTGACGCGGGCGTGGCCGTCACCGTCCTGCCCGCCACCGACCTGTTCCTCATGGGCCGCGACCAGGATCACTCGCCAATGCGGGGTGTCGCGCCGGCCCACCGGCTGCTGCACCAGGGAGTGAACTGCTCTCTCGCCACCAACAACGTGCTCAATCCCTTCACGCCCTTCGGCGATTGTTCGATGGTGCGCATGGCCAACCTGTACGCCAACATCTGCCACGTTGAGGAGGCCGGCGATACCGCGGAATGTTTCGAGATGATCACCAATCGCCCGGCCCGCCTGATGCGAGCCCCGCAATACGGCATCCGGGTGGGTCAGCCCGCCGATCTCGTCGTGGTGGACGCCCCGGGGCGCGCTGCCGCCGTTGCCGAGGTGGCGCCTTCAATCATGGGCTTCAAGGCCGGCCGCCGCACTTTCACCCGCCAGCCTGCCCAACTGCACCCGCCGCAGGAGGTCGCATAAAATGCCCAGAGTTCCCGCAGATCAGTACGTCAGCCAGGTCCGCAAACCGGAGGACATCGACCGGTATTGGGACGACGTGCTGGCGGAAACCGCTCAGATTCCCCTGGATCCGGAGGTGGTTTACGACCCCCTCCGGTCCACCGCCCACATCGACGTCTACGAGGTGTTTTACACCAGCCTCGACCACGTGCGGATAGCGGGCTGGTACGCCGTGCCCCGCCAGCGGGAAGGCCGTCTACCGGGCCTGCTTCAGGTCCCCGGATACAACATGGAACCGCCGGTGCCCAAGAACTGGGCGGCCCGGGGTTATGCCGCCTTCAGCGCCGCCCCCCGCGGCAAGCTGCGGAGCAACCGCCAGTTCAACCCCGGCTATCCGGGCCTGCTGACCTACGGCATGGTGGACCGGAACACCTATTCCTACCGGGGCTTCTACATGGACGCCTGTCGCGCCGTGGATTTCCTGCTGGGTCGGGACGAGGTCAACGGCGATCGCATCGGCGTGACCGGACACAGCCAGGGCGGCGGGCTGACGATATCCACCGCCGCGCTGAGGCCCGAGATCAAAGCGGCAGCGGCCGGCGCGCCATACCTCTGTGGGTACATGGACTCCATCGAACTGACCGACGCCTATCCATACCAGGAGATCGCCGACTACCTGAGGATGTACCCCGACAGCCGGCAACAGGTGGAGGATACGCTGGCCTACTTCGACGGCATCAACCTGGCCCATCGCATCACCTGCCCCATCATCATCAGCGTCGGCCTCCAGGACAGCACCTGCCCTCCCGAGACGGGCTTTGCCACGTTCAACGCCATCGCCAGCGACGACAAGAAGATTTACGCCTACGACGGCCACGGCCACGACGCCAACAACCACGAGCATGCTGCGGTTGTGGACGCCTTTATGGCCGCGCACCTGAAGGAATGACGAGTAACACGGCATGACCACTCAAACCGCCGCAAAGCCCCACGATTTCGACACCTACTGGCACGACGTGCTGGCGGAACTGGCGCGGTTCCCCACCGCGCCGGAGGTGCAGGAACTCCCGCTGCGCTCCACCGATTTCGCAACCGCCTACGGAGTGCGCCTGACCTCCCTGGGCCCCTACCGCCTCTACGGCTACCTGAGCATCCCGACCGGCGACGGCCCCTTTCCGGCGCGTTACCACCTGCCGCGCTACGGCAGCGTGACCGACCTGGTGCCCCAGGGGCAGGCCAACGGGCAGCGTCGGGAGCACGTCACCTTCGCCATCTGCGTGCGGGGGCAGCGGTTGGCGGACCAGCCCTACGCGGCTGCCTTCCCGGGACAACTCACCGACGGCATCGACGATCCGGCAACCTATGTGTACCGGGGCATCGTGGCCGACTGCGTCCGCGGGCTGCAATACCTGGCCGCCCGGCCGGAGGTGGACGCCAACCGCATCGCCGCCATCGGCAATGACCTGGCCCTGACCACCGCGGCTCTGGGCCCGCAGGTCACCCACCTGGTGTCCACGCCCACCCTCCTGTACGCCACCTCCGAGCTGGCCCCGCGCACCAGCGCGTATCCGCTGGAGGAGATCAACGACTACCTCCGCCTGCATCCCACCCGCCGTGATGCGGTGCATAACACGCTCTCCCACTTCGACCTGCGCTGGTTCGGCTCCAGGGTAAGCGCGACGACGCTGTTGATGGCCGGGGCCGACGGCTCCGCGCTGGATGCCGCCGCCCTGCAGCCGTTGATCGACGACATCCGGGGCGAAACCACCGTTCACAAGGCGGAGCATTCCGGCTATCGGGATGGCCGCTACGCTGAGGAATGGTTGTCCCAACGGTTTGGCATGGCGGAACCCAGCCTGCCGCCCCACTGGCAGGACTGATCCCATGCCCTACGTGAACCTGCCCGGCGTCGACCTCTGGTACGAAGACACCGGAGGAGACGGCATCCCAGTGGTCTTCTGCCATGCCGCCTCCGGGACGTGCGACTGCTGGATCTACCAGCTGCCCGCCTTCACGCTGGCCGGCTACCGCTGCATCACCTATGACCGGCGCACCTGGGGAAAGTCCCGCAACACAGACGAGAACCTGCAGCCGGGCTACCAGGACGAAGACCTGCACGGGCTGGTCGAGTTCCTGGGGCTGGATCGATTCCATATAGTCGGCACCGCCGCCGGCGGGATAACCGCCATCGGGTACGCGCTGGCCCATCCGGAACGGGTGCGGAGCCTGGTGTTCGCCAACACCATCGCCGGCATCCAGGACCCGGAGTACCTCGAGGTGCAGGATCGCATCCGCCCACCGGAAATTCGCAACCTGCCCGTGGAACTGTACGAACTGGGGCCGTCCTACCGGGGCACGGATCCCGAGGGCACGGCCCGCTGGCTGGAAATCGAACACGCCAGCCGGCCCTACGGCCCTCTGCCGGCCCAGCCGTTGCGGGAGCCCACCACCTACGCCCGGCTGGCCACCATGAGCGTGCCGGCGATGGCGCTGTCCGGCGAGTCCGACCTGGTGTCCCCGCCGGCGCTGATGCGGATGCAGGCGGAGCGCATCCCCGGCAGCCGGTTCGTGTCGCTACCGGAGGCGGGACACGCCGGTTTCTGGGAACGGCCGCGGGTGTGGAACGGCCTGGTGCTGGAGTTCATCGGGCAGCATTAGCGCTCGACGAGCGACCAGTCTGTACGCCTCACGATTTCTGGTGTAGATTGTTCGGCGGCGGCACGCCTCCGCGCTGGTCGCGTTGCCGCCGCACGCATCGGATAATCGCAGGCCTGGAGGGACACCCATGGCGGACGCACCCCTGTTTCCCGTTACCGTGGTCGGAAGTTGGCCCCGGTCCACTGAGCTGATCCGCGCCCTGCGCCGCAAGGAAGCGGGCGAGATAACCTACGACGAATTCAGTGCGTTGGCCGACGCCGATGTCCTCGCCTGCATCCGCGCGCAGGAAGAGGCCGGCGTTGACATCATCAGCGACGGCGAGCAACGGCGGGACAACTTCTACTCCTTCGCCGTGGACAAGCTCACCGGCATGCAGTTGATGAAGGTGTCGGAGCTGCTGGACTACTCCAGCGACCGCGCTCGCATGGAAGAAGTGCTGCGCGCCCTGGACGTGCCATCCTTCGCCATCAAGAGCCCCATCGTGATCGACAAAATCGGCAAGCGCACCGGCCTGGCCCTGGACGAGTTGGCCTACATGCGCGAGCACACCGACCGGCAGATCAAGGTGCCCATTCCCGGTCCCTACATGCTCACCCGCTCCGCCTGGTTCGAGGGATTGTCGGACAAGGCGTATCCCACCCCCGACGACCTGGCCCGGGACGTGGTCGAGATCCTGCGCGAGGAGATCATCGCGCTGCGCGACCTGGGTTGCGACTTCGTGCAGCTGGACGAGCCCACCCTTTCCCAGGTGGTGTTCGGCGAAGAGACCACCGAGACCTTCATGTGCGCCGCGCTGCCCAACCGCCGCGACCCCACCGACGAGCTGGAGATGGCAGTGCGGCTGATGAACGAGACCCTGGAGGGTATCGACGGCATCAAGACCGGCGTGCACATTTGCCGCGGTAACTGGAGCAAAAAGGAAGAGGTGCTGCTCACCGGCAACTACGGCCCCATGCTTCCCTACCTGGTGCAGATGAACATCGACCAGCTGGTGCTGGAGTGCGCCACGCCGCGCGCCGGCGAGATGGAAGTGTTCAAGGAATACAGCAACGAGAAGGAGATCGGCCTCGGCGTGGTCAATCCCCGCACCGATGAGATCGAGCCGCCCGAGCAGATCGTCGAGCGCGTCAAGGAACTGCTCCAGTACTTCGACCCCGACAAGATCTATCTCAACCCCGACTGCGGCTTCGGCACCTTCGCCGAGCGCAACGTCAACACCCACGAGATGGCCGCCAGGAAGATGCAGGTGATCACCGACGCCGCGGAGATCCTGCGCGCGGAGTACGCGTAACCCGCCGATTTCGTGCCCCCACGGGTAGCATGGTAATCCCGCCGAAAATTCACCAATAGGAGCTGATCATGGCGCAGCAAGAAGGAAATCTCAACGGTCTGCCCCGGGAGAAACTGGCCGAGGTGCTGGACTCCTTTAGGGACCCGGAAGTATTCAACGCGGTAACCGGCCCGTGGAAGTCCCGCGTGGTCTGGCAGGACGGCATGCGCGCCCGCGCCTACATGCGCAACCACCAGGTTGACATGGACGAGCCCGGCGACCTCACCGCCACCGACGTTGCCGCCAGCGCCCACGAGCAACTGCTCTCCGCCATCGGCAGCTGCATGACCGTCGGCTTCGTGGTCAACGCCACCAAGCAGGGCGTCCGCGTCCACGACCTGGAAATCGCGGTGGAAGGCTACTTCGACAACATCCGCAAGTGGGCGGGTGTCGAGGACGAGGGCAACCCCGGCTACGGGCAGATCTCGGCCAAGTGCTTCGTGCGCGCCGACGCCGACGAGGACACGCTGCGCGAGATCTGGCGGCTGGCCGTGGAAGGCTCTCCCGTCACCCAGTCGGTGGCCAACCCCACCTCCGTCCAAACCGAATTCGAAATGGTCGGCTGATGGCGACGTTCGTTACAGCGGACTGGGTAGCCGAGCGCATCGGCCAGCCGGGGTACCTGATAGTCGATCCCCGGTCGGCCATGCGCTACCTTATGGGCCACCTGCGCGACGCCGTCAGCGTGCCCTACAAGAAACTGCAGGCGCCCGACGGACACCTGGGCCCGCCCGAGCAACTGGCCGCCGCCTTTGGCGACGCTGGCCTGGGGGATGACGTCACTCCGGTACTCTATGACCACCAGGACGGGCGCAATGCCGCCATGGCCGCGTGGATCCTGGAATACCTGGGCCGCACCGACGTCCACATCATGGACCTGCGCTACGAGGCGTGGAAAGACGAAGGACGAGAAGTCCTGTACCGGCCCGTTGCGGCCCAGGCGGCATCATTCTCGTTCAACCTCAATCCGGCAATCCGCGCGTACTTGGACGACGTCGCCAACGCAGGTTCGGCCACGTTGGTGGACTCCCGCTCTCCGGAGGAATACCAGGGCGAGTTCGAGATGGACCATCGCCCGGGACGCATCCCCGGCGCAATCAGCCTGCCCCACAACGAACTGGTCGGTTCAGACAGCAGGTTGCTGGCAGACCAGGACACGCTGCGCGAGCGACTGAGCGCGGCCGGCATCGCCGACGGCGAACCGGTGATTGCCTACTGCCGCAGCGGAGTTCGCGCCTCGGTCACGTGGCTGGCCTTGACGCAGATGGGATATTATGTAACATTGTATGACGGTTCCTACGCCGAATGGATGGATAGCGACCAGCCGGTAGAAGCCTGAAATCACGCGCGCCGCATGGCCTATAAGTTGTCGTGCGGTCAATGGCGTCACACATCGTTATGTGACGCAGGTAACCACTCATCCGGGGGATAACCGGACCGACTATATAAAGCGGTATGCACACGTGCCCCGCACTTTGGACCGGGACACACCGGGAGGACAGGCCTCCCCATGACGCGGCGCGCACTGAGTGTCTGACCAGGTCGACACACTGGATTCGTTACCTCATTTAGTTTTTTACGCGCGCGCCCCGGGATCGCATTGGCTGACCGCGTCGTCACGTTTGGATCTCACGTGATTCGCCGCGAGGCATTCCCGCAACCGACGCACTCGCGCGTCAGTTACCCCTTCGACCGTTTTGGGCGCTGCGCTTGACCGGTGACCTGATTCAGAGTGCACATGGAGACCTTTCTGCACAAGTCGCATGTGCATTTTCCGATATGCGTGCCCTGAATAGCACAATTCATGAGCGCGCGGTGCTAGTCAAGAAACTGCCCGTAACATGTTATGTCAGGCGGGGTTTGCACGGTACAATTGCCCTCGCACCCACGCCACACATCGCCAATCGCGCCTTGACTCCAGAGCATCAACTAGCATGCCGAACACGTCCGACTTCACGCATTCGGTAACCGTGCACTGATGGGGATTCGGTCTCATTGGGTTTTTCGCATGGCGGTGGTGGTGGTCGCCACCGGCGCGGTGTCGCTCACCTTCTCCGTGGCGGCGGCTGTCCCCTCGCTCGCCGTTCTAAATCATAGCATTCGACACACCAAGAGCATCTCATTGCCTTCGTACCGTTCATCGGCCCAAGACGCCATCCCTTGCCACCTGACCAATTGGCGGCCACCAGAGGAAACGGGATGATGCCCTCAAACACCAAATGGATACGGCTGGCCGTCACCGCCTTTACCGCGGCATCCATCGTCGCCGTCATGCTGCTTATTGCCCTCTCTGGCACTCTCATCCCCCGCGCCAATGCACAGTCCGACGCCCTGTGCCCCGAGGTAACCATGATACGCGCCGAGGCAGCGTACACGCTCCATTTGGTTGAAGAAGTCCCCGGAGGGTTCAGGCAGCTAGGCCTGAGCAATCGCCAAATCGGACGTTCCATCACGCTGCGCAACATTCATGCCAGACTCGGATTCCAGATCGAACGCTCTGACGGGCTCACGGACGAGGTCACGTATCGATATAGAGAATACGAGAGGCACAGTTCGTACATCATCGTTGGCTATGAAGATGACACGGACAATGACTACAACGATGCCGTGATTCGCAGAGAAACATCTTGCTCGCCATCACCTCAACCACCACCGCCCACCGACGACGAAACCGACAGCGACGATGACGACACCCCTAACCTGATAATCGACACCACCTCGCTGACCGTGAACGAAGACGGTTCCGCTACATTCTCCGTCCAGCTGGCAACCCTTCCCACCGGCGACGTCACCGTCTCAGTAATCTCCGACGACACCGACGCCGCCTCGGTCTCACCGGCCAGCCGCACCTTCAACACTTCCAACTGGGACACGAACCAGACCTTCACCGTCTCCGGCGAGGACGACGACGACACCAATGACGAGACCGTGGTCGTCTCGCTGACCGCCTCCGGCGCCGACTATGGTGGCGTCACCGGGTCCGTCACCGTCACCGTCACCGACAGCGACCGCACACCTAACCTGGTAATCGACACCACTTCGCTGACCGTGAACGAAGACGGTTCCACTACATTCTCCGTCAAGCTGGCAACCCTACCCACCGGCGACGTCACCATCTCCGTCATGTCCGGCGACACTGACGCCGCCACGGTCTCCCCGGCCAGCCGCACCTTCAACACTACCAACTGGGACATGGACCAGACCTTCACCGTCTCCGGCGAGGACGACGACGACACCAATGACGAGACCGTGGTCGTCTCGCTGACCGCCTCCGGCGCCGATTACGACGGCGTCTCCGGGTCCGTGACCGTGACCATCACCGACAGCGACCGCACACCTAACCTGATAATCGACACCACTTCGCTGACCGTGAACGAAGACGGTTCCGCTACATTCTCCGTCAAGCTCGCAACCCTTCCCACCGGCGACGTCACCGTCTCAGTCATGTCCGGCGACACCGACGCCGCCACGGTCTCCCCGGCCAGCCGCACCTTCAACACTTCCAACTGGGACATGGACCAGACCTTCACCGTCTCCGGCGAGAACGACGACGACACCGATGACGAGACTGTGGTCGTCTCGCTGACCGCCTCCGGCGCCGACTACGACGGCGTCACCGGGTCCGTGACCGTCACCGTCACCGACGACGACCGCACACCTGACCTGATAATCGACACCACTTCGCTGACCGTGAACGAAGACGGTTCCGCTACATTCTCCGTCCAGCTCGCAACCCTTCCCACTGGCGACGTCACCGTCTCAGTAATCTCCGGCGACACCGACGCCGCCACGGTTTCGCCGGCCAGCCGCACCTTCAACACTTCCAACTGGGACATGAACCAGGCCTTCACCGTCTCCGGCGAGGACGACGACGACACCGATGACGAGACCGTGGTCGTCTCGCTGACCGCCTCCGGCGCCGACTACGGCGGCGTCACCGGGTCCGTGACCGTGACCGTCACCGACGACGACAGCAACAACGGCAACGGCAACAACGGCGATGACAACAATGGCGATGGCACCAATGGCGATGGCACCAACGGCGATGGCACCAACGGCGATGACAACAACGGCGATGACGACGACGACGATGACGACGATGACGATGACGACCCGCCGCCGGTAGTCAGAGATCCGACGGAGCCGCCCAAGCCCACCGCGGAACCCACGGTCGCGCCTACCACGGTACCGACCGTAGCGCCGACGGCCGTGCCTACCGCAGTACCAACCGTCGCGCCGACCGTGGCGCCGACGGCCGCGCCAGTCCCCACACAGGAGCCCACGGCAGATGCTATTGCGGCCACGGCGGCAGCGGCAGATGCTGTTGCGGCCACGGCGGCGGGCGCCCCGGCGGGGGGCGCCCCGCGCCCCGCGGCGCGCCCACCGGGGCGGCGCCGGCCGCGGCCGCGGCTGCCGCTACACCAACTCCGACGCCCACGCCGGTCCCTGCGCACACACCCACTCCCACACCCACACCGACCGCGACGCCCACGCTGACGCCAACACCGATGCCCACACCCACACCTCAGCCGACGGCGACACCGGTCGTCGGAGCAGGGATCGTGACGCCGACACCGGAGGCAGCAGCCACCGTGCCGGAACGGGTACGCAGCACCCTGGTTGGAGCAGCCAACACGCTGCGGGACCGCAACACATTAATTATCCTGCTGATCATTCTCGGTATCCTGATCATAGGCGTGTTCGTCTACCTGGTGCTGCGGAGAAGGCAGTAGGCCCTGGTTTCGGCCGGATCCCCCTGGGGTCATATCGTCCCGGTGGCTGGGTCGCATAGCGGGTTGCGGGCCGAGATCCGGCCAAAGCCGGCACGGTTTGCATTGCGCCGGCGTTCGCGGCGTGGCAATCTCACTTCATCCAATCCACAACACCGCGAACGATAGAGGAGTCAGCCATGCCACCGAACCTGGTGCCCTACCTGCTTTACGAACCCGAGGACTCGGGGATCCTGTGGATCAAGTTCAACCGGCCGGAGCGGATGAACGCGCTGATCGGCTCTTCCGAGGAGAACGGCACCGTCGCCAAGGTGGGCGAGTACATGCGCGCCGGCGACGACGATCCCAACGTGCGGGTGATGGTGCTCGCCGGCGTCGGTCGCGGCTTCTGCTCCGGCGCCGACATGCGGCGCGACAATTCTCCGGACATCACCGGCGAGAACTTCGTGGGCAACCGGGGAACCACCGAGGGGCCCGACGCCGCCCGGGAGCACTTCTACCACGGTTTCACCAAGCTGCACCGGGACATCTCCCAGGTGCGCAAGCCCACCATCGCCATGATCAACGGGCCAGCCGTCGGGTCGGGCATGGACATGGCCCTGCACTGCGACATCCGGCTGGGGTGCGAGAACACACGCTTCATCGGCTACCAGCAGCTGGGGCAGATCATCGAGAACGGCGGCAGCTACTACCTGCCCAAGATGGTCGGCCTGGGCCGCGCGCTGGAGTTCGCCTATACCGGCCACCTCGACGCCAAGCGCGCCTACGAGTGGGGCATGCTCAACTACCTGGTTCCGTCCGAGGAACTGGAGCAGACCACCCGCGACCTGTGCGACCGCATCATCCGCACGCCGCCCATGGTGCAGTGGATCAGCAAGCGCATCATGCGCGCCGCCCTGGACAGCACGCTGGAAACGACCATGACACTCACGTCAAACGCCGGCGGCATCCTCAGCGGCTCCGAGGACGCCCACGAGGCGAGGCGGGCATTCCTCGAAAAGCGGGCGCCGGAGTTCAAGGGGCGGTAGGCTCTGTCGTGCGGCCCCTCATGCCTTGCCAGTTCCGTAAATCGTCAGAACCAGGATTTACTGGATTGTGTGATTTGGCAGGATTGGGAGAGCTCCATCACAGAACAGTCCTGATCCTTGCACCGTGCAGAAGGCAACGACGCAGCAGCCGTTAATCCTGGGGCTCACTGTGCGAAGCCGTGAACCAGACGTGACGTACTCGTAAACGTGAGTGTAGGGGCGAATGAATATTCGCCCCTACGATTTGGTGTCGCGCAGCCTCAGTCAGCAAACGTGAGCGGCTGACCGAACTTCTCGCCGTGGGCGATTTCGGACATGGGCTTGCGCGGCGTGCCCGTGCCCGGTTCGCGCATGATGCGGTACCCGAAGGGCAGCACCGTGACCAGCTCCAGTTCCTCGGGGATGCCCAGTAGGGACTTGACCTGATCCTGCGCCTCGTCTCGGACGCCGACAAAACAGGTGCCCAGGCCCTCAGACCATGCCACCAGTTCCATCTGCTGCAGCGCGCGGCCTGCGTCCAGTTGAGCGCGCCGCGCGCCGTCCATCACGATGGCGATGGCCAATGGAGCCTTGCCAATAAAACTGCCCTGAGTGCAGATTTCGCCAAGCCGCGAGATGGTCTCAGGATCACGAACGACGATGAAGTGCCACGGCTGGGTGTTGCTGGAGCTGGGCGCCCATCGCGCGGCTTGCATAATTTTGTGCAGCACCGCGTCGGACACCGGAGCGTCGGTGAAGTCGCGGATGGTGCGACGGGTCCGGATGGCATTGAATACGTCCATTTTTGTACCTCAGACCAAATTGTCGGGTCTTTGTGCTAACTGCTGAGAGGCTGTGCGGGTCTTCACCGCACCGGCGGCCACATTATCCAGCCCCGGCGGCCGGTGTTGCGCAGGCGCAGCAGGTGGCCGCCCAGCGTGGTGACGTACAGGCTGCTCTGGTCGGCGTCGCCGTAGCAGCAGTTGGTGGGCATGTCGACGCCGACGGGCATCGGGTACGTCTCCAGGACGCGCCCCTCGGGCGTCCACACGTAGAGCATGGGGCCGGGGCCGCTGGCCCAGTTGCCGGCAGTGCCGACGATGTTGCCCTCGGAGTCGAGGCACATGCCGTCGATGCCGCGCTGGGGGCCGCGATGGTCGGAACCGAACTGGTGCAGCACCACGTACTGGCCCAGCGAGCCATCCGCGTTGATCGGATACGACCGCAGCTCCCGCACGCCGCCCGGCTCGTTGTCGGTCTGAATGATGTAGAGAGTTTGGTCATCGGGGGAGACCAGCAGGCCGTTGGTCCCGGTGGTGTCGAAGGTGACCTGCTGGCAGGTGTAGCTGCCGTCCGGCTGAGGGTCGGCGCGCAGGATGTCCCGGCCGGTCATCTCCGGTTGCTCGCTGGGGTCGATGTTGCCCGCGTTCCACGGGTTGCTGAACCAGATGCGACCCTGCCGGTCAATGGCCAGGTCGTTGGGGGTATTCAGGCGCTGGTCGCCCAGGCGATCAACAATGGTGGTTGTGGTGCCGTTGGACTCGAACCGGACGATGGCCCGGCCGCCGGAGCAGCACCCGTACAGCCGACCCTCAGCGTCGAAGGCGAGGCCGTTGGTGTGGTTGGTATTCTCCCGATACACGGTGCACTCCCCGGTGTCGGGGTGGTAGGCCATGATCCGGCTCTCGGGTATGTGGGTGAAGAGAAGGCGGCGGCCATCCCAAGCGGGGCCTTCGGTCAAACGGCTGAAGGGTCCGGCGACGTGCTCCCATTGCAGTGCCATGTTGTCCTCCTGGATCGGATATGGCGGATATGCTTCAACAGGCCGGGTCGGCACGGTTCCGACTGACGGAGAACCGCCCCGGGTCACTCGGCATGGCGCCATTGTATGCCACCCTGCCGGCAAAGTCATCGCGGCGCGGTTGGTTGCAGGGCCTGTGCAAAGTCTCGCTAACCGCTCATGGTGAGCCTGTCGAACCATAACCCTGGCAACGGTGGCATCCTTCGACAGGCTCAGGATGAGCGAATGAAACGACTTTGCACCGGCCCTGGATTGGTTGGTACACGGGATGCCGAATTGTCGCTTGTTTGGTGGCAACGTTTACGGTTATAGTGTGGACACTTATTATCGACATGAATCCATCCTAACCGGAGGTCGTTGAGATGACACAGACCAGTCGATTGCGCAGCGGCAACGTTGCCACACCGGAGACCGGCGTCACGGTCTACGAGGCTATCCACCATCGTCGGATGAACAACGAGTTCACCGATGCGGCGCCCAGCCAGGAATCGTTGCAACGGATGCTGGACGCGGCCGTGTGGGCTCCCAACCACCGGCTCACCAACCCGTGGCGGTTCTTCGTTCTGGAAAAGGGCGGCGAGAAACGCGCGGAGGTGGCGCAACTGGCATACGATAACCTCTTCGCGCGCAGCGGCAACCACGAAAACGCCGACGGCAGCCGCCAGCGCGTTCTCGATGCTCCGGCCTTGATCTACGTGTACAGCGTGCCGGCCGACAGCGAGGAGATGACCCAGGAGAACTACGCAGCGGCGTGCTGCGCCGTGCAGAACCTGCTGCTGGCCGCCGTGGCCGAGGGTCTCGCCGGCGACTGGAGCACGGGGAATACCACGCGTCATCCCGACCTGGCGGAAACTATGGGCGGTGAATCCGACTGGACCATGGTCGGAGCGCTCTTCATCGGGCAGCCGGCGCGTCCGTCCGCATCGGTGCGCGCGCCGGCGGACGAGGTCACCGCCTGGCTGTAATCCGAACCCCAGGCTCCGCCGGCCATCCAGGACGATTGCAAAGTTACCTCGTAACCCTTGTTCCGCTCATCCTCAGATTGCCGAAGGATGCTCGTTCTGGTGGTCGATGGTTCGACAGGGTCACCATGAGCGGATGAAAACGGACTTTGCAATCGTCCTGAGCGGCCCCCTCGCTCC
This sequence comes from SAR202 cluster bacterium bin87, assembly GCA_002238825.1. Lineage (GTDB taxonomy): Bacteria > Chloroflexota > Dehalococcoidia > Lucifugimonadales > UBA3495 > Bin87. The sequence goes on from MPNC01000016.1 coordinate 41,827, forward strand.
TGGGGCGAGGGGGCCGACTTGCGCTATACTGACCGCCGATTCATAGCGCAAGGAGTTCCCCATGCCCTGGGCAGAGACCATAGTTGACACCCTGAAGAAGTGGGACACGTCGCTCATCGCCTACGTGCCCGATATCTCCATCGACCGGGTGACCAGCATCATCAACGAGGACCCTTTCTTCCACCTGGTGTCCTGCACCCGTGAGGAGGAGGCCATCGGCGTGGCCGTTGGCAGCTACGCCACCGGACGCAACGCCGCAGTGTTCATGCAGTCCAGCGGATTCGGCAACAGCATCAACGGCATCGCCAGCCTGTGCCTGCCGGCGCGGACGCCCATTCCCATCTTCATGAACCTGCGCGGGCAGGTCGGCGAGTTCAACATCGCCCAGGTGGCAATGGGCCGCAACACCCCGCCCATCCTGGACCTGTTCGGCATCGCCAACTACACCATCGAGAGCGAGGACCGGTTGGACACGCTGCTGGACGGCGTGATGAAGCTGTGCCACGCCCATCGCAACCCGGTCGCCATCTGCATGACCCCAATGCTTCACGGAGGCAAAATTGCTTAGGTTCGACGCTACCCAACTGGTCCTGCGCCACGCCGGGGATTCGCCCATCGTGGGCAACCTGGGTCCCACCAGCGATGAGCTGTACCACGCCGGCCACCGGGACCGTAACTTCTACACCTACGGCAGCATGGGCTTGTGCTCCTCAATCGCCCTGGGCATGGCCCTGTCCACCGACGACAAGGTGATCTCGCTGGACGGCGACGGCTCTTTGCTGATGAACCTGGGCGCCATCGCCACCATCGGGCGAGAGAACCCGTCCAACCTGGTCGTGGTGGTCTGGGACAACGAGATGTGGGGACAGACCGGCGGCCAGGACAGTCACACGGCCACCAACACCAACCTTGAAGAGGTCGCCAATTCCTGCGGCATCACCAAAACCACCACCGTGAGCGACCTGGAAACGCTGGAAGAGGCGTTCGGCCGGGCCATGAGCGAGCCGGGCCCCTGGTTCATCGTCGCCAAGATCGAAGAGGCCGAAGAGTACATGCCCGTGGCCCCGGTGGAGCCGGAATTCACGCTGTACCGGTTCCGGAATACCTACGTGGAGTAGTGGCTATTTCAGCAGCAGCGTGAACTACAGTGACTACATCATCTACGCGGACGAGAGCGGAGATCCCAACCCGGCGCCAATCGACGCTAACTATCCAGTTTTCGTTCTCAATTTCTGCGTGTTTCGGAAGGACCACTACGCCGCTTCGGTGCTACCAGCCGTGGCGGCGTTCAAGTTTGCGCATTTCGGGCATGACACGATGGTGCTTCACGAGCAAGACATTCACCGCGGCAAAGCCCCTTTCGATTTCGGTGGGAGCGGTCAGCAGCAGGCTACTTTTCGGCATGGCCTGAACGCAGTTGTAGCTGGGCTTGATTATGGGGTGATTGCCACCGCAATCGATAAACCCTTATTGGCGCAGACAACTGTTTCTGACGCATACGGACTCGCGTTGCAGCGTTGCATAGAGCAGGTCTCTGGATTTTTAGAAACTCGTGGACAGCACGAATCAATCACGCACATAGTCATTGAAAGCAGGGGGCGGAAGGAAGACACCGATTTGGCGCAGGTTTTCCGACGCATTGGAGTTGATAATCACAGGCCTGGCAGCGCGCTGCCGGGTTTCGATATGGTTTTCGCGGCCAAGAATAGCAATTCAATCGGCTTGCAGATCGCCGACCTTACGGCCTATTCAATAGGGAGAAAATATGTCGAGCCCGACAAGCCGAACTGGGTATGGGAAACCCTGGTCAATCCCAAGCTATTGGGCGAAGTAGAGGTTCTCCCGCAGTCTCACGAAAAAACCTCGGAGTGATCCGAGGTTTTTGCCGATTGGAACTGGCCATCGGCCCAAGCTGCAGATTCGTATCACTCCAAACCCACAACCGGCCTGAGTGCTTGGAAGGCCCTAACAAAAGCCGTATGACTTTGCCGGCCGGATCCAACTCCAATCTCGCCTCGAGTCTATACCACGCCGGTATCGCGGTCAAACGTTTGCCACCCCACGCCCGGTTGGTCTATGATTACGCCGGCGGCCGAGGCCGCTCACTTGCGCTTACGGCGCCGAGGAGATGACCAGCCCGATGACGCAGGCCGCGAGCTCTTTACCCAGCCAAACCGACGCTAACGGGGCAGTCGCCATCGCCCAGCGGAGTGCGGACGCGGAAGCGCTGCCGCAGGGCCTCACCGCCGAGGACCTGGTGGAAGTGTGCCGGCAGATGATCCTGGTGCGGACGATGGACGAGCGCATCTGGATGATGAACCGCCAGGGCAAGGTGCCCATTGCGGCGTCATGCCAGGGCCACGAGGCGGCGGAACTGGGTTCGCTGCTGGCGGCGCAGAAGGACGGCGACTGCTTCCTGTTCCCGTACTACCGGGACCTTGCGGTCAAGATGGCCGCCGGGCTCACACCGCGTCAGGTAATGCTTTCCTTCATGGGCAAGGAGGGCGAGCCCTATTCCGGCGCGCGCCAGTTCCCGCTACAAGGAGCCGACCTGCCTCGAAACATCATCCAGATATCCAACGTCGTCGCCGCCGGGCTGACCCAGGCCGTGGGGTACGCGCTGGCGTGCAAGATGATGGGCGAACAGACGGTGACCATCTGCTACTTCGGCGACGGGGCCACCAGCCAGGGCGAAACCCACGAGGCGATGAACTTCGCCGCCATCCACCAGTTGCCGGTCATCTTCATCTGCGAGAACAACAAGTACGCCATATCGACCCCCCAGGACGCGCAGATGGTCATCAGCGACGTCGCCGCCCGGGCCGAGGGCTACGGGTTCCCCGGGTTTGTGATCGACGGCCTGGACCTCGTCGCCTGCTACGAAGCGACCCGGCAGGGCATTGCCCACGCCCGCAGCTCCGGTCCGGTGTTGATCGAAATGAAGGTGGAGCGGTTCATGCCTCACACCACCGACGACGACGACCGGCGCTACCGGGACCGCGACGCCCTGGATGCCGCCCGCCAGTTCGATCCGGTGACCGTATTCCCGGCCCAGATGGTGGAGCGGGGCATCCTCACCCAGGAACAGCTGGACGCGTTCCGCAACGACGCCACCCAGCAGGTCAACGACGCCACCGACTTCGCCGACGCAGCGCAGCCACCGGACGCGTCAACGATCGGCGACCATCTGTACGTCCAAGGATGAACACAGAATGCCAGAGATGACGGTAATTGAAGCAGTGCGTTCCGCGCTCCACGAAGAGATGGAGCGCGACGAGCGCGTTTTCGTGATGGGCGAGGACGTGGGCCAACGCGGCGGCGTGTTCCTGGCGACCCAGGGGTTCATCGAGGATTTCGGCCCGCAACGCGTTATCGACTCCCCGCTGGCCGAAGCGTCGATCATGGGCATCGCCCTTGGCGCTGCCTTCCGCGGGATGCGGCCGATACCCGAAGTGCAGTTCTCCGACTTCGTGTGGCCCAGCGTCAACCAGCTCATCGGCGAGGCCGCCCGCGTGCACTATGGCACTAACGGCGCGCTGAAGGTGCCGATGACCGTCCGCATCCCCTATGGCGGCGGGATTCGCGGCGGGCTCTTCCACTCGCAGAACGTGGAGGCGCTGTTCTTCCACACCCCCGGCCTGCTGGTGGTCACCCCATCCACACCCTACGAGGCCAAGGGACTGCTCAAGTCGGCCATCCGCGACGACAACCCGGTCATCTTCCTGGAACACAAGAAGACCTACCGCCTGGTCCGCGGCGAGGTTCCCGATGAGGAGTACACCCTGCCCATCGGGCCGGCCGACATCAAGCGGGCGGGCTCCGACGTCACCGTGGTCAGCTACGGCCTGGCAATGCACTACTGCCTGGCCGCGGCGGAGGCGGTGGCCGCCGACGGCATCAGCGCGGAGGTTGTCGATCTGCGCACTCTCAAGCCCCTGGACACTGAGACCATCCTCGAATCGGTCAAGAAGACCGGCAAACTGCTGGTGGTCCACGAAGACAACATCAGCGGAGGCATCGGCGCCGAGATCGCGGCGCTGGCGGCGGACGAGGCCTTCGAGTATCTGGATGCGCCCATCGCCCGCCTGTGCGGCCCCGACGTACCCACCATGCCCTTTGCCCAGACGCTGGAAGACGCCTACATGCCCAGCCCGGACGCCATCGCTGCCGAACTCCGCCGTCTGGCCGCTTACTAGTATTCTTGCCGCGCCGTCATTGCGAGCGCAGCGCGGCAATCTCGTTCTCATAAGGACTGTCCCGTGGCCCAATTCATCGAACTTCCCCACGTCGGCGAGAGCGTCGTCGAAGGCACCATCGGCAAGTGGCTCAAGCAGCCGGGCGACCGCGTCGAACGCTACGACCCGCTCGTGGAGGTCGTGACCGACAAGGTGACCATGGAAGTGCCCTCGCCGGTGTCGGGAGAGTTGCTGCGCATCATCGCCCAGGAGGGCGAGACGGTACCGATGGGGGCGCCCATCGCCGAAGTGGATGACGGCAGCGGCCCGTCGACCAGCCAACCGACAGCCGCCTCAGTGCCCACAGCTACCGCGCCGGCGCCGGTCACGCCCCCCGCACCGGCCGCCGCGCCCGCATCCTCGACCCCAACCTCGTATCTCATCACCGACGCCCGTCCGGTTGGCCCCACCGGCGGATCAGCGGTGGAAGCGCAGAGCCAGGAAGGCTCCGAGGCCCCGGCCGAACCTGCTCGGGCCGCATCGATGCCGCCGACCGTGATCCGGGCGGTCGACCCGGACCGGGAGACCAGCGTCGAGCGCGCACCCAACCGCCTGTCCCCGGCCGTGCGCCGGCTGGCCGCCGAGCACAACCTGGACGTTGATCGCATCGCTGGCACCGGCATGGGCGGACGCGTCACCCGGAACGACGTGCTGCGTTACCTGGAGCAGCAGGCGGCGACCGTCGCGACGGCGGTTCCCGCGACTGCACCGAGTATCGCCGCTCCTGCGGCAGCAGCCGCACCGGCGGCTCCGGCTACCGACGAGGAACGGGTCGCGCTCACCCCGGTGCGGCGCATGATCGCCGACGCCATGGTGCGCTCGGTGACGCAGATTCCCCACGCCTGGAGCATGGTGGAGGTGGACATCACCAACCTGGTCGCCCTGCGCAACCGGGAGCGGGACCAGTTCCGCGCCCGTGAGGGCGTCAACCTGACCTACCTGCCCTTCGCGCTGAAGGCCGTCGCCTCTGCGCTGAAGGACAACCCCACCATGAACGCGTCCTGGGGCGATGACTGCATCATCCTCAAGCGGCGGATCAACCTGGGCATCGCGGTGGCCGCGCCCTCCGGCCTGGTGGTGCCGGTGATCCACGACGCCGACCGGCTGAGCATCTCCGGCCTCGCCCACGCCGTCGCCGACCTTTCCGAACGGGCCCGCGGCGGAACCCTGCGGCTGGACGATGTGCAGGGCGGCACCTTCACGGTGAACAACACTGGCGCCCTGGGCAGCGTCCTCGGCGGGCCGATCATCAACCACCCCCAGGCTGGCATCCTGACCACCGAGGCCGTGCAGCAGCGTCCGGTGGTGATCAGCGACGCCATCGCCATCCGCTGGATGATGAACCTCTGCCTGTCCTTCGACCACCGGATCAACGACGGCGCCGAATCGGGCGCGTTCATGCAGTCGGTCAAGGCTCGCCTCGAGGCGATGGATGGCGACACGCCCATCTACTGACGGCGCGGAAATCGCGGCGGGCGAAGGAACCTGCCGCGTCATAAAGGCCGGCGTGGTGGATTACCGCGAAGCGTGGGACTGGCAGGTGCGAATAGCCAGTGCCGTCCGCGACGGTTCCGAGCCCGAAACCCTGCTGCTCCTCGAGCATCCTCACACGTACACCCGGGGCCGCCTGGCCCCCGACAGCGACTTGCTGCTGGACGAGGCCACACTGGCCGCACGCGGTATCGCTGTGGTCGAAACCGACCGGGGTGGCCTGATCACCTACCACGGTCCGGGTCAGCTGATCGCCTACCCGATCATCCGGCTGCGTGGGCGGGGCGGCCCCCACTGGTACGTCCGCACCCTGGAGCAGGTCATCATCAGCGTGCTGGCGGAGTTCGGCCTGGAAGCCACCACCGTGGACGGTCGCACCGGCGTCTGGACCTCAGACCAACAGCGCAAAATTGCTGCCATCGGCGTGAAGATCGCCGGCGGCGTCGCCTACCACGGCTTCGCCATCAACGTCGACCCCGACCTCACCATGTTCGACGGCATCATCCCCTGCGGCATAACCGATCGCACGGTAACCAGCATGGCTGCGGAACTGGGGAGGGCGGTGAATATCGACGCGGTTGCGGCCAGCGTGGCGCATGGTCTATGCAAAGGGTTCGGGTTAGTGCGCAAGCTTGACTAGCGCCAACATGGTGGATAGCCTTTCCGGTTCGGAGTTAGGCTAACTGACTGTTCCGACAAAGGACTCATGAGATGAGCACATTCTTGGTACAAGTCAACAAGAACGCGGGTTATCCCAACATTACACAAAACAGGCGGTACGAGAACAACCTCTGGACAACGAAACCTAGGGACACGGACCATGGAAAGGTCAAGCCAGGGGATGCGTTGCTTGTCTATTGCGCCCATGGCGTACCGAGCTGTGGCCGGTCGCTTGCGTTTAGCGTGATAGTGGATCACGTCAGCTCGGACAACGTTACATTTGAACTAGGCGAGCCGTTGTGGTTTCCATCGCCGGTCAAATATCGGGATATCGGGGGGCTAGTCGACGCGGATGTTCTACCTGTCGAATTTCGCAAATGCGGCCAACAAGGTTTCAATATCAAGGAAATTGAAGCATCGGCTTGGGAACTCGCCCCTGATCTCGTGGGCCTCGAGGAGACCACATCATCCACTGCCTATTCGCTCGACGACATCCGCGCCGACGGAAGCTTCCTAGATCAAGGCCAACTGGAAGTCATGCTCCAGCGTCTCCAAGACAAGCGGAACCTCATCCTCCAAGGACCTCCCGGCACCGGCAAAACGTGGCTCGCCAAAAAACTCGCCTATGCGCTGATCGAGCGTAAAGACGAAGAAAAGGTCCGACCCATGCAGTTCCACCCCAACCTATCCTACGAGGATTTCGTACGCGGCTGGCGACCCCAGGGTGATGGAAGTCTCGCGCTTGTAGACGGACCATTCCTCCAAGTAGTGGAAGACGCTCGGGAAGATCCGGACAGCGACTACGTGATGGTTATCGAAGAGATAAACCGTGGCAACCCGGCATCGATTTTCGGAGAGATGCTCACGCTGTTGGAATCTGACAAACGCAATCCCGAAGAGGCTCTCGCCCTGGCTTATCCCCGGGACGCCGGCGAGCGCGTGTACGTCCCACCAAACGTGTACGTTATCGGCACAATGAACCTGGCTGACCGGTCGCTGGCGATGGTCGATCTCGCGCTGCGCCGCCGCTTCGCGTTCTTCGACTTGGAGCCGATGCTCAACGCGACCTGGCGGGAATGGGTTCAGGGACAATGCGGCATAGCAGACGCGTTCCTGGATATCATCTCCCAGCGCATTAATTCGTTGAACGAGGAAATCGCCACCGACCGCAATTTGGGCCGCCAGTTCCGCATAGGCCACAGTTTCGTGACACCCGCGCCCGGCACATCCATCGAGGATCCCGGCGAATGGTTTGAACAGATCGTGGAAACCGAGATCGTGCCGTTGCTGCACGAGTACTGGTTCGACGACCCAGATAGGGTCTCCCAAGCTAGATCCAAGTTGCTCGGTACCGCATGACAACCGTCGCGGAAACCGCCGATGCCGGGTTCATCGGTCGGATCCCAATCCGCAACATCTGGCTGCTGCTGCTGTACGCCTCGCAGTTGTACCAGGAACTGCCGGAGGCGCGACGGGTCGCACTGGAAGAGGCTCCGGACGATATACCTGAACTGGTGGCCGAACTCCTGGCCGACGCGGTGCAGCGTCGAATGCGGCGCAACCTCACCGTGGGCTACCGCAGGAGGTCCGATGTGCTCAACCGCGTGCGCGGACGGATCGACCTGCTGCGCACCGAACGGGCTCGGTTGCTGCAGCACGGGCAGGTGGCATGCACGTTTGACGAACTCACCATCGACACCCCCCGCAACCGATGCGTTCGAGAGGCGTTGCTACTGCTGGCGAGGATCGTCAGGAGGGAGCCATTGGAACGAAGGTGTCGCGAGCTGGCCGCCAGGATGGCGCTGGCCGGCGTCCGAGACGAACCAGATGCCAGACGAATCAGCGGCCAAATTCTGAGCAGTAGCTCTGGGTGGATGGATGCCGAAGAGCGGGGCATGCTGGCGGCCGCGCGATTGGCCTTCGACCTTGCCTTTCCCACCGAAGCGGCAGGCAACGCTTTGCTGGCAATGGCGGATCGCGATGCCAACCCCGGCTGGAAACTGTACGAGTATGCGGTGGCCGGCTTCTACGAAGCGGTTTTGCGAGATCGCGGTTGGAACGTTAGGCACGGACAGCACATGAGTTGGCGCCTGGAAGAGGGCAGTCCCAGCGTGCGCGATCTGATGCCTCAGATGATCACCGACATCACACTGGAGCGCTCGAATGTCGCCAACGCCGGTAACGGACAACGTATCGTAATCGATACCAAGTTCACGTCCATCCTCTCTGCCGGACAACACGGCAATCAGACCTTCAAGTCCGGCAACATCTACCAGATGTACGCCTACCTGCGTTCCCAGGAGGACACCGGCGATCCGCTTTGGCGCACCGCTAACGGCGTGCTGCTCTACCCGTCGCTCGGCGTGGACTACGACGAAGCGGCGATAATCCAGGGCCATCGCGTGCGCTTCGCCACCGTCGACCTGGCGACCGACACGCCCAACATCCGCCAGCAGCTCCTGCGGATAGCCGACGAGGAACCTTAGCGTTGCGCTAGCTGATGCGGGGGCGGTTCTCGCCGCCGTCCTCGTCTGAGGGTACGTCGTCGCGGAGGCTGCGGCGTCGGGACCGCGGGCTGCGTTCCGGTGCGTCATCCGGCTCAGCCGGCGGCGCAGGTTCGGCCTCGGCGGTTCCGTTGGTCGCCGGTGCGGGACCGTCAGTGGCGGTGTCAGCGGTCATGTCAGCGGTGGTGGATTCCACCACGTCGGGCGCGTCCTCACCCGATTCGGGCTCTTCCGGCGGCGCGTACTGGGGGTAGGCTCGGCGGAAGTCAGCCAGGGCCGAGTCCAAGTACCGGTGCATTTCCTCCGGCTCGCGGACCTGGATAGGAACGCGCTTGCGGTTGTTGGTGTAGACGCGCAGGGGGTCGCCCATGAACCCGCGGTCGCTGGCAACTTCGCGGATGTCGCTGAAGTGAATGGTGCGACGTCTGGGTGTGCCGAACATGATGATCAGCGCGTCGGAATAGACCCGGTACTGGCGCGGCGAGGTGAGCCAGGAGTAGGCCCCCACTCCCAACCCCACGACAATCAAGAGCCAGGCGCCGCTTCCGCCGCTGCGGGTGGGCGCCGGTGTTTCACTCTCGCCTCCGGCGTCCTGGGTCTGAGCGGCGGGCTCAGCAGGAGGATCATCTCCGCGGCGGGCGTCGGTGAACAGCTGGTACAGGCCAAAGAGGATGACGGCGGCGGCAAGGATCAGGGTCAGGTTGAATCTGACCCGGCTGGGCGCCCAGTAAATGAGTGTGGTTTCGGGCTGCTGCATACTGTATTCGCACCTGCCTGCCGTGGTTGGTTATCGTTGCGCACGTCGACATCAGGCTGCCCGTGCGACGCCGGATATGTTACCACACGGCTGGCAAACCCAATTTGCCATAGCAGTCCGTTGCCGGATGCTAGAATTGAACCCGCAACGCAACTGATGCTGCATAGCCGCAGCAACTGATTGACGGAGGCTGGGCAAAATGCTGAACTTGAGCGCTGACGAACAGGCTTGGCTGGATGAATTCCGCCGGCAATTGGAGGAAAAATTCCCCGGCCTGGTGGAGGACATCATCATCTTTGGGCCGTACGCGCGGGGAATTTCCGACCCTGAAGTGGAAATGTTCACGCTGGTGCTGATCAAGGAAGGCGACCAGAAAAAGACAAAGGCAATCGCCGAGCTTGGCTACTACGTGGACTTGGATACTACGCTGGTGTCTCCAACGCTGCTGGTGCGCACGATGGCGGAATGGGAGGAATCCAAGCGCAAGCAGGGTGGGATTTACCAATGGGCGCACGACGGGGTCAGCGCGCTATGAGTGAATCTCTCGCCATTGCGGAATGGCAGCGTGCTGAAGACTGCCGCCAAGTGGCTCACTTGTGTCTCCAGCACGGATTCTACGCCGACGCGATTGCCCGGTGTTACTACGCAGCGCTACACGCCGCCAAAGCGCCGCTGGCCTTGCAAGATGTTGCACCCCGCCGCCACCGCGCCATAAGCAACCTGTTCGGGCAGCGTATCGTACTAACCGGAATGGTAGAAGGACATTGGGGTTCTGTCATCGGGAGACTCGCCGATCTGCGCCTGGCCGCTGACTACGATATTAGGGTGATTTTCAGCGAAGCGGACGCCGCCGACGCTTGCCAACAGGCCGACGCTTTCGCCAATCGCATCCATGTCCTGCTGACGCGCACCGTTGCCCCCGAACGATTGCTGCCGCAAGACAACTGACGCAGCGTCGCTTGCTTGACCCTGTACAGCGATGATGCCAGAATTGACGCCGACAATACCGATACCATCACTCACCGCACAACAGGAGGCGACGGCCATGCTGATTTGCAGGTTTCGCACGGGAGATCGGGTAGCCCACGGCATCGTTGACGGCGATACCGTCGTGGAAGTCCAGGGAGGCCTGTTCGACGGCCTGAAAGAGTCGGGCAGCAAATACGCTTTGAGTTCGGTCAAGCTGCTGGCGCCGGTGGTCCCGCCCACCTTCTACGCCGCCGGCATCAACTTCCCCGAGCACGTCACCTGGGCAGCCCACATGCGCGGCGAGGAGCCCAACCTGCCCAAGAAGGCCGACGTGGGCTACCGCGCGGTCAACGCTCTCACCGGCCAGGGTGACCCCATCATGGTGCCGGCCGACGCCACCGAGGAGCTGCAGTACGAGGGCGAGGTCGTGGCGGTCATCGGGAAAGAATGCCGCAACGTCAGCCAGGACGAGGCCCTGGACTACGTGCTCGGGTATACCATCGGCAACGACGTGAGCGAACGCTACTGGCAGCGCAACGACCGCACCATGTGGCGCGCCAAGAACACCGACACCTTCAAGCCCATGGGGCCGTGGATCGCCACCGGCCTCGACCCTGACGAGCTTCACGTCACCATCCAGGTCAACGAGCGCGTCGTCGGCGAGTACGACCTCAAAACCGCGATCTTCGGCGTCCGTGAGTACATCAGTGACATGAGCAAGTACCTCACGCTGATTCCCGGTGACGTTCTCTGGATGGGCACCGACGGCGCCACGGAGAACATGAAGGACGGCGACGTCTGCGACATCACCGTCAATGGGATCGGCACGCTGAGCAATCCGGTGGTGTGGGGCAAGGCCTGATTGGAACGGCATTTGAAAGGAAGCAGGGGCGAATGATTATTCGCCCCTACGGCATTGGCGCAGTCGCCGGTAGATCATGACCACTTCCGGCGACTCTTTGGTATGTCAGCGGTGCGGTTCGGCTTACGCCGCTGACCACCGTTTCTGCGGTGTATGCGGAGCCGAACTCCATCCCGCCGGCGCGTCGCCGGCAGCCGCCGCTGAGATCGACCGTCTGGCCGGCGCTCCTTATGCACCGGAACGTAACGCCCCTGCACCCGGCAGCGCCCCGATCACTCCGGAACCCGCCTACGCGGCGCCGCAAGACGATGCGTTCCCCTACTACATTCCTCCCGGCCGCATCATCGCGCTGACGGTGCTCAGTTCCGGCCTCTACGTCTTTTACTGGATGTTTGCCACGTGGCGGCAATACCGGGAGCACACCGGCGCAATCGCCTTCCCGGTGATGCACGCCCTGTCGCTCCTGGTACCGATATACCAGTTCTTCCGGCTCCACGCCCACATGCGGGTGTACCAGGAACTGATGGAGCAACGCGGCGTCCCCACGACTCTCAGCCCGGCACGCATAGTGCTGATTTACTTCGGGGTCGTCCTCCTGGGGATGGTGTCCTTCATCCTGCCGGCCGAGGGTCCTCTGACCACATCCCAGCAGGCGGCATATATCGCCATCAACGTCGGACAGGTCACGCTGCTGTCGTGGATACTCTGGCACGCGCAGACAAACATCAACCGGTTCTGGCAGCACCGCCTGGGTATCAGGCTGGGCTGGATGCCCCTGAGCTTCGCCGAAATTGCGGTGGTCGCAGTGGGACTGATACTCGGCTGGGGAATGCTGGCAATAATCCTGATCGACCCGACATTATTGAACGTCGGCGTTGAGGTTCCCGCCGCCACGGGTACCGCGCCGGGTTCATAGTCATAGCGACCATCAACCCTGCCACTTCATTGCAGCGCCTCTATAGCCAACAAAGGCTCGACTGGAACTTCCCTGCCCCGGCGCAGTGCGTTTACCAAGTGGCGCTCGTAGCGGGGCACGCTCCAGGACATTTCCGATCACCGACAGGGAAGCCATGACCAAGCCCCGGCGATGAAACGCGACGGAAGGTATTGAGCGGCCAGTCAGATGCTAACATACGCTTCGATGACCTGCGTATGTTCCTGCTACGCTTGGGATTTGACGAACGGGTACGTGGAAGTCATCACATCTTCAGGAAGGAAGGCGTCCGTGAACGGCTGAACATCCAGCGCGATGGAAGCAATGCCAAACCATACCAAGTACGGCAGATCCGGCAAACAGTCCTGAGGTATCGCCTCTGAGGAGGAAATCTTGCACAAGTACGAAGTCATAATCTACTGGAGCAACGAGGATGGGGTTTTTGTGGCAGAAGTTCCTGAGCTTCCCGGATGCGCGGCCCACGGAGACACCCAGCAGGCAGCGTTGGAGCAGATTATCCAGGCTATTGACCTGTGGCTCGAAACGGCGCAGGAGTTCGGAGACCCGATTCCCGAACCGAAAGGCGAACGGCTGATGCTGGCGTAGCGAGACAAGACCACTCTGATCGACGATGTGCAGACGGCCTGGATAGGCTAACCGCAGGAGAGTACCGGGTGATGGCGCCAGCCAGGATGCCCCTGAGCTTCGCCGAAATTGCGGTGGTCGCAGTGGGACTGATACTCGGTTGGGGCATGCTGGCAATAATCCTGACCGACCCGTCATTATTGAACGTCGGCGTTGAGGTTCCCGCCGCCACGGGTACCGCGCCATAGCTAGTGTCTTCTATTGCCGGGCTCCGCAATGATCGGGCTCAGGCTCACACTCTAATATTGACCCGCCAGATATTCAGTTAGTCCGCCATCGCTGATCCGGCGGTGGTTCTGCGCCTGGGTGAGGCGCATCGGGAAACCGATACATATTCAGGGGGAACAATGCCCTATTTTTGGTTGATCGCGGTATTCGCCGTGTACTTCGTAATGCTCATCGCCATCGCGGTGGCCGGCGCTCGCCGCATGCGCGACATGTCCGAGTACGTACTGGGCGGCCGTCGGCTGAGCAGCGTCACGGCCGCGCTGAGCGCCGGATCGTCCACCACCAGCGCGTGGACCATGCTGGCGCTGCCCGCGCTGGCCTTCACCTTCGGCGGGGTGGAAATCTGGGTCCCGGTCGCCATCGTGACCGGTGTCTGGCTGAGCTGGACGTTCATCGCCAGCCGGCTGCGCCGCTACACCATCGCGGCCGGAAACGTGCTGACCATCCCCGAGTTCTACGAGGTGAGGTTCGGCGAGCGCACCGGAACGCTGCGCACCATCGCGGGACTGACCACGGTGCTGTTCGTCATCTTCTACGTCAGCTCGGGCCTCGTCGGCGGCGCCAAGTTGCTGGAAACCGTGTTCGGCCTGGACTACGCCACCGGCGTGACCGTGACGCTGATCGCCATCGCTTCCTACACCCTGATCGGCGGGTTCATGGCCGTATCGCGAACCGACGTCACCCAGGCGCTGCTCATGGTGGTCAGCCTGCTGATCATGGTGATCGCCCTGGCTGGCTGGACCGAGAACCCTTTCCTGCAAATCGGCAATTACTCGTCGGACTGGCTGAACCCCTTCAACAACGGAGACGGATCGCGGATCACGCTGGCCGCCGCCGCATCCACGGCCGGCTGGGCTGTCGGTGGCCTTGGCGCCCAACGCATACTGCAGCGTTTCATGGCTCTGCAGCGGGAGGATCAGGTCAAGCGCAGCCGGCGCATCTCCATCGCCTGGCTGATCTCGGTGTTCGTGCTGGCCGTGATGCTGGGCCTCATCGCGCGGCCGGCTTTGGCCGAAATCGGGATGCTGGACCTCGCGTCAGATCCTGAGCGGGTCTACCTGGTGATGGCCGAGGTCTTCTTCCACCCGGTGGTCACCGGCCTGCTGCTGACCGCGGTGATCGCGGCCGTGATGAGCACGGCCGACTCGCAACTCCTGCTGGCCTCCGCGGTGGCCACGGACGATCTGCCGTTCATCCGCACGCTGGCCTACCGGGTTACCGGCAACGCCCGCGTCTGGCTCGGACGACTGCTCCTGCTGGTCATCGGCATCGGAGCCGCGGCAATTTCGGTGTACTACCCCGGTTCCATTGCCCATCTGGTCAGCTATGCCTGGGGTGGCATGGGCGCGGCCTTCGGGCCGGCGACCCTGCTGGCGCTGTATTGGCGCAGGTTCAACTCCTGGGGCGCGCTGGCGTCGATAGTCGCCGGTACGCTGGCGGCGTCGGTGTGGGCGCTGCTGGACGGCGGGCCGTCAGGGGTGTGGGACATCCAGCCGGCGACGCCGGGCTTCATCATCGCCATGCTGGCAGCGGTTACGGTTACCTGGATCACGCCGCAGCCGTCGGAAGATGTCGTGGAACTGTTTGACCAAGTGAACAGCCCCGGAAGCTCCGGGGCCGTGACTGCTGCGGGAGGCTGATCGTCAGAATTGCTGTCAGACCCCGAGGGCGACCTGTACCATGCGTTTTTCCAGCGCCAGCGCCATCTCGGTGGCCAGCGGCGTACGGTCATGCTCGCCTATGGATCCCACGAACGCCACGCCCAGCAGGCGGCCGACGCGGAAGTCGATCACGGTGGACGATAGCAGGCCCGCCGCGCCTCCCTGTAGCACGTACAGCCCCACGGACTCGTCGTAGAACCCGCTCGTGTCGACCTTCTGCACCGAGACTATCTGCTGGCCCGAGCCGACGCTCTCCCCGATGTTTTCCTCAAAGTCCTTGACGAAGATATCGGACATCCATCCCGACACCTGGTCCGGGTTCTCGAACAGATGGACCACCGTTGCGCCGACAAAATTCACGCCGCTGGCCGGGGAGACGTCAGCGGTGGGAACGAACTCGCGCATGAATCCGCCGATGCGCCCGGCGTTGCGAAAACGGTCGGCGGTGCTGCCCTTGAAACCGTTCTCGGCCATCTCCTGGTTGTCCAGCGGGCCGCTCCTGGCCAGTTGGTAACCGAGCAGCGATTCGGGTAAATTCTCGGCTTCGAGGGCCATGTATTCAAGGTCGGCCTCGCCGACGCGGAAGGTGGCGTTCCACAACGGGTTGGATGACACGGTGCGATTCCTCCGGTGATCTGTCTGGGGCCGCGCGTCAGGTAGGGGCGAATAATTATTCGCCCCTACCAAACGGGCTCGATTCAAAGACGGTCCTAGGCAGCAACCATGGGGTAAACGTGGCGGCCGCGGGACATCTCCACCGGCACGTCGGTCCGGGTCCACTCGTTGCCGCCGTCGTTGCTGCAATAGACGTGGCCGTCGCGGTCGCAGCAGTAGACGTTGCGCGGAGCGTTGCGGTCAATGGCGATCTGGAACATCCGCGCCGGCGCCACCTCGCCGATGTCCACGCGTTCCCAGGTCTCACCGGCGTCGGTGGACCGCACCAGTACGCCGGCGTCGACGGTGCCGGCCGGCGCGCTGCCGCCGCCGGCTCCGGCGGCCAGGTACATGCGGTTGGGGTCGGTGGGATCCACCACCAGGTCACGGCAGTAGCTTCCGCCCTCGAACATCTCCTCGATGGGCACGAACTCCCAGGACTCGCCGCGCTCCCGGCTGCGGAACATTGCCAACTGGGTGATTATGTACACCAAGCCCGGCTTGCTTGGATTGACCTGCACGCCGTGGAGGTCCACCGGCCCGAGGCGGGTGTAGTGGCCATCGGTGATGCAGGACCAGTTGTCGCCGCCGTCGCGGGACGCGATGAGACCGCCGACTTCGATGGCCCCGTACACGTCATCGGGGTAAGCAGGATCAATGCTGATGCCAATGACCCGCTTGCAGATTTCGTGGGGGTTCATGGTGATGTGAGGATGGACCAGACCTGCGGTGTTCATCTGCTGCCAGGTGTGGCCGCCGTCGCTGGATCGGCAAACGCGTCCCGAGTCATACCCGGCGAACATGATCGACGAGTCGTTGGGGTGGGCGGCCAGCGACCACACGTCGCCGCTCAGCGTTTCGGTGCGGCTCCAGTTCTCGCCCCGGTCGTCGCTGCGATACACGCCGTCCTGGGTGCCGGCGAAAATAGTGGCCGGCTGGTCGGGATGGGCCAGCAGGGCGCGGACCTGGGGGTTTTCGGGCAGGCCACTCTCGATGCAGGCCCACTCGGACTGACCCTCGGTGAGCCGGTACATGCCGCCCTCGCCCAGGGGAGTGCCCTCGGCGCCGATGATCAGGGCGCTTTCGCCGGCCAGGCCGACGTATACATTGGTATTGTGCGCGGTCACGGTTGTCATTGTGCAATCTCCTGGGGTGTGTGCCGGATGCGGTTTTGCAGATTGTTGAGGGTATGGTACGGCTTGTCAAGGGCATATGAGCCCGCACGCGTACCCGCTTTGCCGGAGCCGGGGAAGTTTGCATGGATACACAGGATGGACATGATCGAATTGATGAGATGCTCTACACCAGTCCAGGGCGAAAGTGGATAGAAGGAGCGAACATCAGGGTCAAATGGGATGCTCTACAGGGTAACGATCCCTCTCATACACCTTATTGCATCCCATTCATCCTGCTTATCAATGCAAATTGTCCCTCTTCGGTAAAATGGGTACGCGTGATTAAATGAGACTACGGCCACATGATCCAGCCGGTGCGGTCGGTGCGGGCGCGGAAGAGGTGGCCGCCGCCGGTGGTTACATAGAGGGTACGCATGTCGGCGTCGCCGAAGCAGCAGTTGGTGGGCCGGTCCACGCGCATGGGGTGGGTTTCCAGCACGCGGCCCTCGGGCGAAAACACGTAGATAATCGGCCCCGGGCCGGCAGCTTCCCAGCCGGCGCAGACCACGATGTTCCCGTCTACGTCCAGCGTCATGCCGTCCACGCCCCGTTGCACACCCTGGCTGCCCTGGCCGCGCAGGTCGCCATCAGCGGCGCCGCCGTCGATCCCGAAGGTGTGCAGGGTACGGTACTCGCCCAGCGAGCCGTCGTCGTTGATGGGATAGGCGCGCAGCTCACGGCGGCGGTCGGCGCCGTAGTCGCTCTGGGCGATGTACAGCGTGCGCTGGTCGCGGCTGATCAGGATGCCGTTGGGCCGGCTGATGTCGGTGGTGGCCCGCACCAGGTCCCACTGGTCGTTGCCCCTGGGGTCCAGCCGCAGCACCGACATATGGTCCAGTTCCTGCGGGCCACTGTCGCCGATGCCGGAATAAGGGTCGGTGAGCCAGATGCGGCCAGACTTGTCGACGACGAGGTCGTTGGGGTTGTTGTGCCGCTTGCCCTCCAGCAGGTGGGGCATGGACGTGGCGGTGTTACTGGCGGCGTCAAAGCGGGCGATGCGTCGCCGGCCTTGCTGACAGCCGTAGAGGCTGCCGTTGGCGTCGAAGCACAGGCCGTTGGTGTTGAAGGTCTCGGTGAAGTACTCGGAAACTTCGCCGGACTTGGGGTCGTAACGCAGTATTTTCGACTCTGGGATCAGGGTGAACAGCAACGCCTCGCCGTCCCAAACCGGTCCCTCAGTGGTGCCGCCGTAGGGTCCGGCGACCAGTTCAAAGCTCCAGGACATTGGGAACCTCCTGTGGGTTGTCGCCGCAGTTTAGCATGGGTAGCAGACGACGGACGCAAAATTGACTGTGTCGGTTCCATAGCGTTATCATCCGCCGGCAATTTTTGGTAGGAGTACGAACGCCAATGGGCACTTTCTACGTCGACATCGGTGTCGGCCATCCGCTGGGAGGCGATTTCCTGCCGGTATCCGCGTTGGTAGATACCGGGTCGACCCATTCGGTCCTACCGGAATCCCTGCTTGAGTCCTTGAGCCTTGCGCCGTTGGAACGCCGAACGTACCGGATAGCCGATGGCAGCTTCGTTCAACGTGATGTGGGAGAAGCCCGCTTTCGCATTGACAACACAGAGCGCACCTGTCCGGTTATTTTCGGCTCTGACGGACAGTATCTGCTGGGAGCCACCACGCTGGAAAATTTTGACCTGATGGTGGACCCGACACCCCCTAACCCCAGCCTGGTCTCTATCGACGAATTGCTGCTGTAAACCCGGATCACCTCGCGCACAAACGATGCAGGGGCGAATGATTATTCGCCCCTGCATGTTTGTCACTTGCTTGCGTTGTCGCCGTTAGCGTCCCCGCAGCCTCGGGTCCAGCGCGTCGCGCAGGGCGTCGCCCAGGAAGTTGATGGCGAATACCACCACTGAAATCGCGATGCCGGGGAACACGGCCAGCCACCAGGCGATGCGAATCTCCTCGGTGCCGCGGGTGAGCATGCCGCCCCATGTGGGGATGTCCGGCGGGACTCCCACGCCCAGGAAGGACAGCGACGCCTCGATGATGATGGCGAAGCCCAGGGTGATGGTGCCCAGCACGATATAACTGGCGATCACGTTGGGCAGGATGTGCTTCAGCATGATGCGGATCGAGCCGGCGCCGATGGCGGTGGCCGCCAGCGTATAGTCCAGCTCCTTGATGCTCAGCACCTGGGAGCGGATCACCCTGATCGTGCCCGGCAGGAGAATCACCAGCAGCGCCATGATGACGTTGTTGGCGGAACCGCCGAGAACGGCCACCAGTCCCAGCGCGAGGATGATGGGCGGGAAGGCCATCATGGCATCCACGATGCGCTGTATGGCGAGGTCCACTATCCCGCCAATGTAGGCGCTGAGGATGCCGATGAGTGCTCCCAGGGTCACGCCGATGCCCACGCTGAGCAGCCCCACGTAGATGGAGATCTGCGAACCGGCGATGATACGGCTGAGTTCGTCGCGTCCCAGGTGGTCGCTGCCCAGCCAAGCGCCGGGTTGCGGGGACAGGTATTTCTCTTCATGGGCGCGCACATCCAGCGGATCGTGGGGCAGGACGCCCGGGACGACGTAGGAAACCGCTGCCGCCAAAATTGTGACAATGATGATAACCGCACTGATCGCGCCAAGCGGCTTGGATCGGGAGAAAGCGACTATCTTCTGCAGCCCGGTCTGACGGGGGCGCATTCCCTGGAGCTGAAATTCAACCTCGCCCTCAGCCACCGTTTGCACGGTGTTGGTTGTAGTCATTCTGTCAACGCTCCTCAAATGGTCAAAGTGGCATCGAGGCTAGGCGTACCGGATCCGGGGATCCAGCAACCCGTACAGCAGGTCAACCAGGAGGTTGATGATTACGATGGACACCGCGATAACAATGATGATCGCCTGGATGGTGGGAAAGTCCCGCTGGAAAACGGTCTCAATGAGCAGAGTTCCAATTCCGGGCACTTTGAAGATGCTCTCAATGATTACGGTGCCGCCGAAAAGGCGTCCGAACTGCCAGCCCGATATGGTCAGGATGGGCAGCACAGCGTTCTTCAGGCCGTGCCGCACCAGCACGATGCGCTCGCCCAGGCCTTTTGCACGGGCCGTGCGCATGTAGTCCTCGCGGATGATCTCCATCATGGAGGAACGGGTCACCCGGGCGATGAAGGCCATGTCGTAGAAGCCCAGGGCCAGCGCCGGCAAGAACATCTGCTGCAGATTTTTCCACGGGTTATCCCACAGGTCTTCATAGCCCAGGGGGGGCAGCCATCCGAAGCCTCGGGACAATACCAGCACCACCAGCAATCCGGCAAAAAACGTGGGGATAGATATGCCCACCAGCGCGATGACCCTTGAGAAATAGTCGATCACGCTGTCCGGTTTGATGGCGGAAATCACCCCCAGGGGAACGGCGAAGAGTACGGCGATCAGGATGGCCAGCACGGCCAACTCTAATGTCCGGAAGATCCGGTCTCCAACCAGCTTGGAGACCGGTTGTCCCGATCGCCAGATGGAAGTCCCCAGGTCTCCCTGGACCAGCCCGCCGATCCAGTCAACGTATTGGACGACGATCGGCCGGTCAGTGCCCAATTGGCGGCGCAGGTCTTCCAGTTCTTCCTGGGTGAAAGAGGCGTCGCCTTCGCTCAGGATTACCAGGGCCGGGTCGCCGGGCAACAACCGCATCACCGTGAACACGATGATGGTTACCAGCAACACCGTCGGGATAATGAGCGCGATGCGTTTCAACGCGTACTGTCGCATGGAATATGCCCTTCATACAGTAGGGGCGAATGATTATTCGCCCCTACAAATGGGTTCGCCGAGTCACTATACGGGAAATTTGGTCCCGGTGTGATGGACTAGCGGTCCAGCCACAGGTCCTCGTGCTTGAACTGGTATTGCACCGTCGACGGAGCGGTGAACCCCTTCACGTCCTGATGCACCAGCCAGAAGAGCTGACCCAGTTGCAGCGTGACCCAGTGGTTGTCTTCGAAGCTGTGGAGCCAGAGCTCAGCTTCCTTGTTGATCTCGCGGCGGGCGTCGGCGTCCAGTTCCACCTTCTGGCGCTCGAACCAGTCGACCACCGAGTCGTTGGACCAGTCGGTGTAGTTGCGGGTGCCGCCCTTGAGGTAAACGCCACCGTAGACGGCATCGGCGTCAAACACCACCATGCCCTCGCCCTGGCAGCTGATCTCCCAGTCGCCTGAGGAGCCTTCCGCGCGGGCAGTGCCGTACTTGGCATATCCGGCCGCGCTGGGCAGGGTCTCGATGTCGCCGGAGATGCCCAGGGCGTCCTGCAACTGCTGCTTCACTACCTGGCACTGGTCGGGGTAGTTGCCGACCTGGCGCACGGTGTACTGGACTTCAAAGCCGTCGGCCACGCCGGCTTCGGCCATGAGGCGCTTGGCTTCGGCCAGGTCTTCCTGTCCGCCGGCGCTGTCCTTGGAGCGAATGCCGGGCCACTCCGTGCACACTTCGTTGGCGTGGGCCAGACCCATCAGCGGGCAGTAGCTGCCGCCAGAGTTGTCGAAGACGCGCTCGTCGATCTCCTGACGGTCAACGGCCAGGTTGATGGCCTGACGCACCAGGTGGCTCTCGAACTGCGGCTTCTTGACGTTGAGCATCAGGCCCCAGTTGGTGCCGGCGGCGATGGGGTGAGCCACGTACTCGCCGTTGGTGCTCTTCTCAAGGTCAAAGTACTGGGTCGGTGAAAGGTTGGTGAAACCGCCGTTGGCCATATCCAGCCGACCGGCCTCAAAGTTGGCGATCAGCGTGTCCTTGGCCTGGCCGGTGAAGATGGTGTGCTCGATGCGGTCAACGTAGGGGCGCCCGTCCTTGAAGTAGTCCGGGTTCTTGTTGACGTAGTAGAAGTCGCCAACCTGGTACTCTTCCAGGACGTAGGGACCCGAAGTGGTGCCCATCTCGATGATGTTCTCGCCGAGGTTCAGGGCGCAGGGATTGGCGGCGTCGCGCACGGCGCAATTCGGGTCAGCGTCAAGCAGGTGGCCCGGCAACACCTTGGCGTAGTCGATGGCCAGGAACTTGATGAAGGCCCCGGAAGCAAACTGCAGGTTGAACTCGACGGTCTTGTCATCGATGGCCCGCAGAACCGCGTCCTGGTTGGTGGGAGCGCAGTTGCCGCCGTCCTTGTCAGCCACTTCCATCTTGACGGTGTAGTTGCGCCAGAGGCCGGAGCGTCCCGTGCTGTTGCAAGGGTTGGCATAGCGGGAGTGGGTGGAGATGATGTCAGCCGAGGTGATCTCGGTGCCGTCAGTCCACTGCATGTCGTCCCGCAGGTGGAAGGTATAGGTCAGGCCGTCCGGGCTCACGTCCCAGGAGGCGGCCAGGTCGCCGGTAATTGCGTTGGTATCCACCGTGTCATACTGCACAATCTGGTTGTACAGCTGCGAGTAGGAAATCACGCTGGAAAGGGACGAAGAACCCAGCGGGTCCCAGTCCTTGGTGTCGGCGTAGGCCGACATGCGAAGGGTGCCGCCGTAGGTGGCCCCGGCGCTGGGGGTCGGAGTGGCGACCACGCGGGGCGTGGCCGTGGGGGCCGGCGTGTTGGTCGGACGCGCGGTTGCGGCCATGGCCTCGGGAATCGGGGTGTTGGTGGGTTGCGCCACTGCGGGCGCCTGCGTGGCGGCCGGCTGTGCCGGGGCCGCCGGCGCGGCGGGAGTCTCTGCTCCACCGCAGGCGATGCCGACCATCAAAGCAGCAGCGCCCGCGATCAGCGGCAACGTCCGCAGGAATGGTCGACCTAGGATAGATGGCTTCATAGCTGGTTAGGACCTCCCGTGTCGTTATTCCGTTTGTGTGCCGTTGCGGACGGGCGGATATGGGCTGGTGTCCGCAAGTCAAAAACATATCCCCGGCCGCGGCCAATTGTGAAATTAACCACAAACCGTGAGATACGAGCGAGAATGGTAGACCACCCGGTTCACGGTGTCAATAGTCCATGTGTGGGAATAGTCGTCACAGTTACGAAATACGCACAAAGTGAAGCCCCTTCCGATTGGAAGGGGCTATCGAACGCGATGTATTTCGACCTTACCGGCCGCGTAGCCTCGGATCCAGGCTGTCCCGCAGCGCGTCGCCCAGGAAGTTGATCGAGAACACGATGACTGAAATCGCCAGGCCGGGGAAGACCGCCAGCCACGGCGCGTTCCGGATGTACTGCGACGCGCCTTCAGTGAGCATCCCGCCCCAGGTGGGCACGTCCGGCGGCACGCCCACGCCCAGGAAGCTCAACGACGCTTCGATGACGATGGCCAGCCCCAGGGTGATGGTGCTCAGCACGATGTAGCTGGCGGTCACGTTGGGCAGGATGTGCCGCAGCATGATGCGCCACGGCCGGGCGCCGATGGCCTGCGCCGCCAGCGTGTAGTCCAGCTCCTTGATGCTCAGCACCTGCGAGCGTATTACCCGTATCGCCCCGGGGACCAGGATAACCACCAGGGCGGCCACGATGTTGTTGACCGACGCTCCCAGCGCGGCCATCAGGCCCAGCGCCATGATGATGGCCGGAAACGCCATCAGGGCGTCCACGATCCGCTGGATGGTCAAGTCCAGCACTCCTCCCACGTAGGCGCTCAGGATCCCGATGGCCGTGCCCAGGGTGATCCCGATCAGCACGCTCATGATCCCCACGTACATCGAGATGCGCGCGCCGGCGATTACCCGGCTGAACACGTCACGGCCGAGGTCGTCCGAACCCAGCCAGGCCACGGCGGAAGGCGCAACGAAGGGCGCGTGAACCAGGTCCAGTGGGTCGTGCGGGACAATAACCGGAGCGAATATCGCCGCCAGTACCGTCAGAATGATGATGGCGGCGCTGATGCCGCCCAGCGGCTTCGTGCGGCAGAACCGGAGGATGTTGCCGACCAGCGTGGGACGCGGCCGCATGTCGGACAGCACGGCATCGTCAACGGCCGCCGCGTTGCGGGCGCTCAGCGCGTCATTGGGCGTTTGGGTGGTCATCGCTGCTTCTCCAATGACTTGGTCATGGTGTATCTCACCGAAGCTCCGTGATCAGGCATATCCGTGATTTACGCGTAGCGGATGCGCGGGTCCAGCCATCCGTACAGCAGGTCAACCAGCAGGTTGATCACGACGATCGACACCGCCACGATGACGATTATCGCCTGGATGGTGGGGAAGTCGCGCTGGAAAACGGCGTCGATGAGGAGCTGGCCGATGCCCGGTATCAGGAAGATGCGCTCAATGATCACGGTGCCGCCGAAGAGCCGACCGAACTGCCATCCCGATATGGTCAGGATCGGCAACACCGCGTTCTTCAGGCCGTGCCGCGAGAGCACGATCCGTTCCCGCAATCCCTTGGAGCGGGCCGTCCGCATGTAGTCCTCGCGGAGGATTTCCATCATGGACGACCGCGTCACGCGAGCGATGAACGCCATGTCGTAGAACCCGAGCGCCAGCGCCGGCAGCATCATCTGCTTGATGTTGGCCCAGGGGTCTTCCCATATGTCTTCGTACCCCAGCGGAGGCAACCAACCGAAGGCTCTTATCAGGATCAGCGTCAGCAGGATGCCGCTGAAGAACGTCGGTATCGAAATGCCGACCAGCGTGAAGATGCGCGATGCGTAGTCGATCGGGCTGTCCGGCTTGATGGCCGACAGCACCCCCAGCGGCACGGCGCATATCACCGCCAGGCCGATACCCAGGATCGCCAGCTCGATGGTCACCGGGATCCGCTCGCCCAACCGGTCCATAACCGGCCCGTTCCACCAGAAGGACGTGCCGAAGTCTCCCCGCAGCAGGCCGCTCATCCAGTCGAAGTACTGGACCACGATGGGCCGGTCGGTACCCAGTTCGACGCGAAGCTCCTGGAGCTCCTGCTCGGTATAGGCCGCGTCGTCCGCGCTCAGGATGGCCAGCGCCGGGTCGCCGGGAATGAGCCGCATCACCACGAATACGATGACCGTCACCAGCAGCACGGTGGGTATGAACAACCCAATGCGTTTGGCAGCGTACTGTCTCATGTGTACCCCCTAACGTCCCGTACGCGGCATGATTGAATGCGGCATGATCGAGCGCGGTCCGTTTGGCTAACGGTCAAGCCAGTAGTCTTCGTACTTGAAGAAATACTGCACGGTGGTGGGCGGATGGAACCCCTTGATGTCGCGGTGGACGATCCAGAAGAACCGGTTCCAGCCCAGGTTGACCCAGTGGTTGTCCGAGAAATCGATCAGCCAAAGTTCGGCTTCCTTGTTGATCTCACGGCGGGCGTCCGGGTTCTGTTCCACCTTCTGGGCCTCGAACCACTCTTCGACCAGCGGGTTGGTCCAGTCGGTATAGTTCCGCGTTCCGCCCTTGT
Source organism: SAR202 cluster bacterium bin87 (assembly GCA_002238825.1). Lineage (GTDB taxonomy): Bacteria > Chloroflexota > Dehalococcoidia > Lucifugimonadales > UBA3495 > Bin87. The sequence continues at coordinate 66,898 of MPNC01000016.1, forward strand.
TGTAGATGCCGCCGTAGAGGGCGTCCGGGTCGAGAACTACCATACCCTCGCCCTGGCAGGAGACCTCCCAGTCGCCCGCGGAGTCCGGGGACCGCGAGGTGCCGTACTTGGCGTAGCCCGCCGCGCTGGGCAGCGTCTCGATGTTGCCGGTGATGCCCAGGGTCTCTTCCAGCTGCTGCTTGATCACCTGGCACTGCTTGGGATAGCCAGCGGCCTGGCGTGCGGTGTACTCGGTGTCAAAGCCATCCGGATAGCCAGCCTCGGCCATCAGCCGCTTGGCTTCGGCCAGGTCTTCCTGGCCACCGGGGCTGTCCTTGGGCCGGATGCCGGGCCAGTCGTAGCACACGTCAAATGAGTGCCCCATGCCACCCAGCGGGCACGCGATACCGGCGGTGGAGTCCCAGATCTTCTCGTTCAGGTCATCCCGATCAATCGCCAGGTGGATCGCCTTGCGCACTCGAGGATCGCTGAACGGTTCTCGCTTCACGTTCATCATGAACCCCCAGTTGCCCGAAGGCGGGAACTCATGCATCACGTATTCCCCTTCCATGCGCTGTTCCAGATCCAGGTACTCACGCGGGGTCAGGTTGGAGAATCCGCCGTTCATCATGTCGATGTTGCGGCCCTCGATCTGAGCGGTGAGGGTCGCCGTGTCCACGATGATGAAGTGTTCGATACGGTCGAAGTACGGTTTGCCGGCCTTGAAGTAGTTTTCGTTCCGGTTCACCATGTACGAGTTGCCGGAGGAATACGACTCCAGAACGAAGGGGCCGGAGCCGGAATTGTGCTTGATGATGTTTTCCGACAGGTTCAGGTCAACGCCCTGTTCCAGCAGATGCTTGGGCAGGATCTTGACGTAGTCAACGGCCATGAACTTGATAAACGCGCCGGACGGGAAGCGCAGGTCCACTTCGACCGTACGGTCGTCAACGGCCCGGATCACGTCGTCGGCATTGGTCGGCGTGCAGTCGCCGCCGTCCCGGTCCGCGACCTCGATGGGCACGCTGTACTGCCGCCAGAGACCCGAACGCCCTGCGGCGTTGCACGGGTTGGAATACCGCAGCAGACTGTGCGCCACGTCGGCCGAAGTCAGCGGTTCGCCGTCATTCCACTGGATGTTGTCGTGCAGGTTGAACGTGTAGGTCTTGCCGTCGGCGCTCACCTGCCAGTCGGTTGCCAGATCGCCTTCGACCTGGTCGGTTTCAACGCTGTTGTAGTGCACCAGCTGGTTGTACAGCTGCGAGTATGAGATCACGCTGGACAGCGAGGCGGAACCCAGGGGATCCCAGTCCTTGGTGTCCGCGTAGGCCGACATCCGCACGGTGCCACCCTGTTGCGGCGGGCCACTGGGAACCGGGGTGGGCGCAATCCGCGCCTCGTACTCGGCCACCGGAGTGTTGGTCGGGCGTATGGTGGCTTCGGGCGGAGGTGTGAAGGTGGGTGTCGGATCGGCCGCCTGGGCCGCGGGGGCCGCCGGCGCGGCCGGCGCAGTGGGGGCGGGGGGCGGCCCCCGCCGGAGCCGGGGCCGGAGCAGCGGGGGCGGGGGTGGCGGCCGCCGCCGGGGCTGCCGGCGCTGCCGTTTCCTCAGCGCCGCCGCAGGCCACCGCGGCGAGCATTGCCGCACTCGCGGCAATGCTGACCAGTAGTG
>MPNC01000017.1 GCA_002238825.1 SAR202 cluster bacterium bin87
CGTGGTCAGGCCTCCTTGGCTCTGAACGCCGCTGCCTGCTGGCGTCAGCATGTGGCGGCGACCGATCCCCCGGCGAACTGGACCAACGCAAATGAACCATCTGCCGTCGGACTGAGTTCCCAGCCCGCGCCGACCTGCGCTGCCGCCGTGCTCAATCAGCACTCCGGCGGCGCCCCTTTTATCGACAACAACGAACAACCAACAACGAACAACCAACAACGAACACGCCGGCGCCGCGTTGCATCGCGACGCCGGCTGGACGAAACCTGCAAGGAGGTTCCGACCATGGCCGATGCTATCACCATCGACAATGCCAAAGCCAACCTGGAGGCCGTGATCGACGGCTGCCTGACCGCCGACATGGAGCCGGCCGAGATCCACGAGCTCATCCTCGACGTGCTGTACCACGCCGACATACCGCTGCCCGCGGTGGCCGACGGGCCGTGCGTTCACTGCGGCGCCTGGACTTTCGCCCACACCCCCGAGGGCTGGGCCACCCTGGCCCAGGAGCGCTGCCACCGGTGCGGCCTGCACCGCTGGTAGGCCCAGTGTTCCCCGGCGAAGGCTCCGTAACGGCGTCCCCGAAACCGGTGCAAACCGCACGGATACCTGGGAGCATCATCGAGTAACGCTGGCCACGGGGGAGGCTAGGCCTGTGACCGTCAGGAACGCGACTAGCCGCCCTTTGTCGAGGCCGCCCGTACTGATGCACCGGGCCAACGTCTCGCCCAACGGCGTGATTCGTAAAGTACCACCTTCACCCACAATCCACCCCTCCCATTCCATATGGTGGAGTTCCTTGGCGACGGCCTGCTGTTCGTACCATTGGTAAGTCACCCTTATGGTACCAACTTCCAAGACCCGCTGGTCATCGCGGTTGACGATCACGCCGCGTCGGTCACAGCTAAACCGAAGCCAAGGTGAAACCCGCATCAAGGACGGGCAGAATCAGACACCGTTGAGGTGGGTGGCAGGCGAGAGGGTTTGCCGTCACCAGCGGGCATCAGTCCGTCCAACGGAAACGCCGTACGCCAATATGTGCAGCCACATCTTGGCTCTACGCTGATCCGCGCCTTTCTCCACCACACCTCGACGGGCATAACGACCCCGTCCACCAATCCACCGATCACACTGGCAAGAGGCCCCGCATGACCACCGGCAACACCGGCTACGTGCCTCCCGAGCTTCCCCAGACCCTGGTCAACAACCTCAACATCAACAATCCATGGTGGAACAACCGCGAGTTCCCGCGGACTCCTCCGACCCGGCGCAACCTCGTCCAGCGCATTCGCCGATACATCGACGCCGGCGTCGCGCCCATCGTCGCAATCCGCGGACCACGCCAGGTCGGCAAGTCCACCATGCAGCTCCAAGTCATCTCCGACCTCCTCGACGAAGGAGTACCGCCCCGACACATCATGCGCGTCCAGTTCGACGAACTCACCTACGCCACCTCCATCGAGCAGCCCATCCTGCAAATCGTCCAGTGGTTCGAGCACAACGTCGCGCCCCGTCACATCAACGACCTCGCCAACGCGGACAGCCCCGTCTACATCTTCTTCGACGAAGCTCAGAACATCGAGACCTGGTCGGGAAGCTCAAATGCCTCGTCGACACCACCGCCGTCAAGGTGGTCATCGCCGGCAGCTCCGCGCTCCGCATCGAGCGCGGACGCGACAGCCTGACCGGACGCATCCACACCGTCAACGCGCCCATCCTGTCCCTCTCCGAAATAGCCCGCTTCCGAGGCATCGGGCCGCTCGAACCGTTCCTGAACGACAACGGGTACGCCAACCTCAGACACCATGACTTCTGGCAGCAGCTGGCCCAGCACGGCCGCGACCACGCCGATGCCCGCGACGAAGCCTTCAGCCACTTCTCCCAGTACGGCGGATATCCCTTCGCCCACAGCACGTCGCACACCGACCTCACGTCCTTGAACGGAAGGATCACCGAGAACGTCGTCCAGCGCATGCTGCGCCACGACCTGCAGGGCAGCCTGCTACACCCAGACCTCGATCCCCAGCTCCTCAGTCTGGTCTTCAGCCTGGCCTGCCGCTACGCCGGCCAGGCGCCGTCCCACAGCTCCCTGGTAAAGCAGGTCAACCGGCCCTTCGACGACGGCGCCCTGCAGGGCGCCAACTGCATGAGTTCCTGGACGGCACCATGATCGTCCGGCTGATCCACCCGCTGGAATTCCGTCTCCAGCGGACCGACCAGCGCCCCAAAATATGCCTGTCGGACCACGCCATACGCGCCACCCAACTGGACGAACCCGTCCCGCTGGCGCCCGCCCAGCTCACCGACGACCCCAACCTCGCGACCATCGCCGGACACCTGGCGAAGAGCACCTTTGGCGGCGCCCTCGCCGACGCCCCGAGCCTTTCGGTCCATCACCGTCCCCAGCGTGGCTCAACCGCCGAAATCGACTACTTGCTCAGCGTGGGCGATCACCTGGTGCCCGTGGAGGTCAAGTACCAGCGTAACGTGGACCTCAACCGCGACGCCCGAGCGTAGCGGGAATTCATCGCCGAGCCCGCCAACCGCGCCAGCTTCGGCATCATCATCACGCGAACCGACGTCGCCACCCCAGAAGGCTCCAACATCGTCGCGGTCCCGCTGTCTACCCTCTTGCTGCTCTTCTAATCAAAGCGATCCCAGCCAGACGCGCATCCGCACCGATGCAAGAAGAACAGCGCTGACGAGCCGTGGTGCAAGCAAAGGCCGGCGAATTAATTGGCAGCATCCAAGTCAACCCTCTCCGGCCGGCAAATGTAGATTTCACCTTGGCTTCGGTTTAGTCTGCAAGGTCAAGCCACACCTCAACTACGAGGTCGAGTCTTACGGCTTCCGCACCGAAACCCTCAACGGCCAGGCACTGCTCGATCAGGTCATACCCGTCGTCGAGTCCCGCTGCAGCGCCTTCATCAACTCCGTCATCATGGTCCCCGATGACCACGTCACCCCGTCGAAAAACTCTGGACCACCGTCACGGACGACGACGGCACGGTGCGGGTCCACAACCACGCCGAGGACCCCTGGGACCACTCTAACCTCACGACGACCACCCCCGATGAAGTCGAAATCATCAACGAGATCTACAGCGACGAACTCATCGACCGCATGGTCGAAAGCGTCCTCAAACGCCGACTCGACGACTACGCTCGCACGCCTGACTTCGACGACGTCATGGCCAGCACCCGCCTCGCCGTCATCGACGGTCTCTACCCTCACGATCGCCGCCGGCCACGCCTCCGAAACGGCGTTGTCACGGCCGGCGAACGCGCCCGCGAAGCCTTCCACCGCGCCTTCCACCTGGCACGCATCTCGGCCGCAGGCATCAGCTTCGACGACCACCCCGAGCACCGCCCCTGCCAGATCTTCCTCGGCCTCAGAATGCCGCCGCCCACCCACGCTCAGATGGCCGCCCACATCATCGCCGTCCTGGTGCCGTCCCAGCCGTGATGGCCAGCGGGGACATATCACACGGGAGAACCGACAACATGACCCACCCACACTCCCGTCCACCGCCGCTGTCGCGCCGGCAAAATCTCGATCCTGGAGGCCGTAAACTGCATCGCCATCGTGCAGGCCGCCCACCGACAAGGCCGCATCGACGGAGCTGCCACCGAAAACCTCACCAGGGCCATCCTAGCCGACGCCGTCGCCGACAACGCACAACGCCTCGTCAACGATTTCTTCCACCGGCGGAGCTGAACCACGCAGCCTGGCCAGCTTCCCCAAAGCCCAGCACGACAACATGACGACCGCCCCATACCGCGACGCCGAAACCCTGCGCCGCTGTCACGCCGCCCACGCCGCCCGCGACCCGCTCGCTGTCGACATCAACTCCACCGGCCTCTCCGTCCACGACTACGCCGACACCTTCGCCCGACGCCAGGACGGCGTGCCGCACTGCGAGCTCCGCCCCCAGCAAAACCTCTGCCCCGCTGACGCCGAATTCCTCACCGCCAAACGCGGCCACATCAACTCAATCCGCCTGGCGTGCCACGATCACCTCGTCAACTTCCTGAACTCGCAGCACGCCAACTCCTGGATCACCGTGCTTCCACTGGCCGCATCAACCAGCCACCAACGCTGGGCCGCACAGCTCCAGGAAACTCACCGCCTCATGCTCGCCCCCGTCAACCGACTGCACCAGCTGAGTCTGCAAAAGGTCGAGAACCTGCTGCGCCGACTGCTGATCCCACACGGTCAGCTCGACCTCATCTGCGCCCAGAAATGCTGCGCCCCATACCGCGACGACGCCAACAAATCCCACGACCTGCCCGACCTCCGACACCGCACGGCGCCACCAAAATGGTGACCCGACTCCGCGTGCCGGCATGCCCGTGACTCCACATGACATCGCCCAACGACTGGCCTCCTTCCAACAAGCCTGGCACGACCCGAGTCGCGACCGAGACCACGCCACCCAGCCCGACTTCTCCACCATCGAATGGGCCAATATCGTCAACACCACGAGGCGCAACTGCACCGCCCTGCCCATCGTGCGCATCCTGAAAACTCCGCGCATCTCGGACGACACGGCCATAATCGCCATGACAAATCGCCGCGGACAAAATACCTCGCTGTCGCCTTCTTCAAACCGCTCAGCCACCTCTGTTTCGTGATGCCTCCCCATCACCACCCCTACGCCTTCTACCCCGACGGCATCATGGATCACACATCACTCGCCGGCGTCATCAACACCACGCTCGCATGCCCCAACCCTTGGGTGCGACGCCCGGAATCACCGACGCTTGCCCTCAACAGTGACGGCTACACGATACCGCAACACCGCGGATCCGCGACGCCGCAACACCACGTTTCCACGGATCCACGACTCCGAGTTTCCACGTTTCCGCGACTCCTCAACTCCGCATCTCCACGGCTCTTTGTCACCGTGGCCACGCCGCATACGACTCGCCCGATCACCATGCCCATCGAAGAACCCTCACCCTACCAACTCGCTCAAATGCTGCGCGACTTCGCCCAGGCCAAAGTCGACCTACACTCCATCGCCGCCGCCGTCACTGCTGCCGGCACACTGCCCGAATACGAAGCCGCCATCTGGTTCGCCAGCTTGCGATCCGGCAACCTGCGCTGCTCCTTTTCCCCCACCCGATCAGCCACCCTGCACCGCTGACGCCACCGTCGCCGTCTCACAAAACCCAACGACCCCGACGGACAAATCGACTTCTCCTGCCGGCAAAACCTGGTCTACTGCATCACCAAAGGACTCTCACACTCCTGCCCCGTCGGCCACAGAAACTCTACCCTGCGATACCACGCCTTCTCACTGCAGTCCGCCCAACGACGCCTGCGTCACGCCGCTGACTCCGCGCCAAATAATCACGCCCAGATCCGATACCTCAAAGGCCAAATCCAACGCCGACTGACCTCTCACCCGCTACTCACTACACCAAGTTAGACCGTCATGATCCTTCCGTCCTGCCACTGCACCGCCATCCAGAACCCAGGCCCTCACCACCCCCACTGCCCCGCCGTCGCCGAGCCCCAGCCCCTCGACCAGACCCAAGCCTCGGCACACAACGCCTACACCCAACACTTCATCGCCCACAACATCGCACGCGCCATCGTCTTCCTCAAGAACGACGACGGCTCCTCCTTTTCTCCATCCTGGCCGCCCACTTCGACCCCGCATAACCCCCTTCAGGCCCTGCCCTCAGCCCAAATGGCCCATGACGCCCAATGTACACACATTCCTGCCTGAGTAAGTAGCGTTCCTACTTCATCCCCCGTGACGGGACGGCCAGACGGCCGTCCCGGTGCCCAACGTACATCCGGGCAAACTTACCACCCCCCACTGTCCCGTAATGCGAATGATTGCAATAAGAGCCGTTTTTGGCCGTTTTGCGGGGATCAGTGTACATCCGGGCAAACTTACCACCCCCCACTGTCCCGGAAAAAGATGACACAAAAAGCGTCCAAAAGGGCAACAGCCCTTTTTTGCGCGACACCCACGACCAAGGTCGTGTTCTATGCAGAACCGTGTTGGAGTGAGACAGGATTGGGTGAGTGTCGACAGGGGTTGGGTCGGAATTGGCGGCGGTGGGAGTTGATTTTGGAGCGGCCGTGACCGGGCCGCCCATGGCGGCTGCGCAAGCGGAGTCATGCTCTACACAGGCCCAAAGCCTGCCGCCTCAGACGACGCTCACGATATGGAAATGTCCGGCACGCCGGCCACAGAAGCAAGCCTTCCGGCAACCGAGAACCGAAAAGGAGGACCATCAGAATGATCAGCAGATTGCACAACTGGCGCGGCCCCGCAAGGTGATGATCTCCGCCGCCATCGCGGGGGCGTTCCTGCTCTCGGCAACCCTGGCCCTCGTCCTGAACAGCCAGGGCAACTCCGGCGAGCGGGTGGTGGAAGCCGCCAGGCCGGGTCAACCGGCAGGTGGATGACACCCAGGATGCCCTAACCGAAATCAGGGAACACATCCCCGAGGAACACCGGCTGCAGGCCGCCCCGCCCACGAACCACGAGCAGCAGCAAACGAGTGGATCGATGCCGCCGCAGCCCCAGCCGCCAGCGTCCGCCGGCAATCCGCCAGTCACCGGCGACGGCGCGTCACGGACTGCCGGCGACAGCTGCCCCTTCGCGGCGCCCCACCATTTTGCGCGGCAATTTGTCGACTTCCTGAAGCCACGAATGAAGCCGGCCGCGTCGCCAGGAGCTCATCCAAACATGCGGTATAATGTTGTTAGCCTGCATCTTATAAATGACGTCATCATGCCCGATCGCGTCGCCAGGAGCTTGTCAATAGATACAGAATAATATTATTATACAGCATCTATTAAATGACGCCAGCGCCGCCAACGGACTGCCCATGACACCCTCCATCGGACCGGAGAGACCCTCCCATCAGCCTGTGATTCCTCCGAAAGCGGAGGCTCGTGATGAGCGCGGAGCCGAGCTCTTGAGGGAAGCCCTGATCGGAACCGTGAATACCAGGAACACCTATATCGCCCGGTGGCGTTCGTTCACCGACTGGTGTGACTCAACGGGCCTCAGTCCCCTGCCAGCCAGCCCCGATACCGTGATTCGTTACCTGGAGGCCCTCGCCGGTTCCACGTCCAGATCCACCTCCAGCCCCAGCTTCGCCACGCTTCGCCTCGCCGCCTCCGTCATCACGAAGGTGCACGAATTGGCGGGGTATCTGTCGCCCTGCAAAAACCGGAGCGTGAAAGAAACCTTGAAGGGATTGCAGTTCCAGTTGGCCAAACCCAGGGCCGAGGTCGGAGCGCTTACCCCCAAAAACTGCTGCGGGATTTTGTCAGCTGCGAATGTACCTCGCGACCGTGGTCGCGGCCAGGAAACGTGGGCGCGCGTGGGCCAGCGGGGCCGGTTCGACGTTGCCCTGGTGCACGTCCTGTCCGAGGCCGGCCTGAGCGCGGCCGAGGCGTCGCAGCTGACTTGGGGCGACGTGCAGCGCTGGGACGACGGCAGCGGACGCATCACCGTGCCCGGCTCCCTGACCGGCGTCTGGACCGAGGAGGCCATCGTGGCCATCACCGGTAAAACCATGGAGGCGTTGGACGCCATACGCCCGTCTGAGTCGGCCAGCGATGTCAGGGTGTTTGGCCTTTCGGCGTCGCAGATCGTGAGGCGGGTGAAGGCGGCCGCCAAGGAGGCCTTGATTAAGAACTGGCAGGCTTTCAACGGAAGCAGCGGTCGGGTCGGCTTGGTCATGCGGCTGACCGAAAAGGGAGCTCCCGAGCATGTGGTCGAGCGGCAGGCCCGCAGGATGCAGCGCAATGGCATCGTGGGCCGCTACACGTCCGGGGAATGCGCCGCGGAAGCGCTGCAGTACCTGTAATCGCACTGCCACGCCCTTCGCAACGCGCTCGACCGGGACCCGTTCCACCACTTGATGCTCACCGCCGACCACCTCACCATCGCGGTGGGTAATGGCGCCGGCGGGGAGCCTCCGTCGACGTCAATCCTCCGTCGACGTCAATCCTCCGTCAACGTCAATGATGAGAGGCGGCAATGCGGCGTTGACGTACCCGGTGTCGTCGGGCAGGAAGTCCGCGTGGTGTACCGACATGTCGATGCGGCTGGTGGTTTCCGCGGTGATGAAAACGTGGGCGCCGCGCCATGATCGGGGAGGCCAACGATTCGGATGCCCGACCATGGATCCGCCGCACGTGGACGTCCGGATGCCCACTGGGCCGCCAGGCATCCCCAGCCAGGACCATGATCCGGGCATGGAGCCGGGCATGGAGCCGGGCATGGAGCCGGGGACCCGTTCGGCTCCGTGATCTGGTCTCTTCGAGGGTCAATGCGATGTGTCGCGTCTCCGCGCCGGCCTTCATGCCGGCTCCGGTGGAACACCGCATGGTCGGCGGTCTCGTCATGGTCTGCCAGGATGTGGCGTGGCGTCGCTGATGGTGAGGCGACAAACCGGATATGACGCTCTGATCCACCTGTCTCCGGGGATGCCGGCGCACCCAGGGCGCCGCCATCGGTCGCCGATAGATGGGTTGGGCAGACGCTTCGCATCCGCCGTCCCATTCAACCCCACGCTGGCGGAATCCTGGCGACACAACACGGATGGGCGTGAAAAGGACCATGTGACCTCCGCGATGATGAGCAAGGCTGCGGGCGGAATGGCAGCCAACCGGTTGCATGACCGTACGGCCAGGATGGGGCGAAGTTCGATTGCGGTAATGCAGGTGCACGTCGCCGCCATGCCGGCCCACGGCGAGCGCCGGCTGCCCATCTTCAACACCGTGGACTTCCGGCCCTACGGAGGCCGCATTGAGCCGGCGGTTTCCTGAGCAGGTCCGGTCACATTGCCCATCCGCTCGGGATACAATGTCGCTCCACCGGTCGGAGGTGTCATGAGAATCGAGGCAAGGCGGCGATCCTCAGACGCCGCACCGGCGGAGATGAACGCCGGTTGCATCGCCCGAGGTTGATCAGGAAGGTAACCAATTGGAAGAGCGCGCCAACGGCGTCCTGATCGCCATCGACTGGGAGAACATCCGCCGCGGCGCGTTGATGTACCAGACGGCGGTGACTCCTCAGGCCGTCGCCCAGGCGATGATCGCCGTCGGCCGAATCTTCGGAGAGGTGCTGGGCGGGAAGGCCTTCGGCGACTGGAGCCTCCGGCCCGAGGACGGCCGGGCGTTTACCGAGGCCGACATCACGCTCTACCACGCGCCCCGCACCATGGCCGGCAAGGACCGGTCCGACCCGTCCATCCTGCTGGAGGTCTACGACTGGGTTCGCGACCGTGAGGACTGTGGGTTCATCATCCTGGGTTCGGGGGACTCGGACTACCAGGTCCTGGTGGACCGCGCACGGGCGCGGGGTCGCCGGATCATACTGTGCGCCTTCAGTCAGGCCGTGGGCCGCGAGATGCTCGCTGCTGCGCCGCTCTTCCCGCTGGAGGCGGAGTTGGGAATCCACCTGGCCGAACACGGCGACGTGGAGGTCAGGACCGACGCACTGCAGGGAAACGTGTCGTCATCCGGCAACGACGTGGCCCTCGACACCTTCATCACGGAGATGGATCGTCTCGAGGAACGCATGAACTTCGTGGGCTACAGCATGCTCTGCAACCAGTGGATGCTGGAGTGGGGCATGGGCTGGAACGAACACGAATGCCGCAGGATGGTGGACGACCTGGTGCAGGCCGGTGTGGTGGAACGCCACGACGTGGTCAACCACAACAACCCGCAGTTTCCCACCGCGGCGGTGCGGCTGGTGCGCGCCAATGAGACCGTGCGGAGCGCGTTGGGCTTGAATCGGCCGCCCATCAGCAACCCCGTCCTGCTGCCGTCAGGTTGATCGTCGCTGCTACTCCCGGAGCTTCGGCAGAATGCACAACGCGCTTCATCCTTATTGCTGATCCTGCGTTAGCGTAGCGCGCGGATTCGTCAATCGGTGGCCTTTAGTTTGGAGCGGCAAAGATTGGAACCAAGCCGGTACGGGTCCGGAGGTTAATTGATCCACGTAATGGATGTTGGGCGAAACAAATCCAGTATCGGTAACGCCAATGTAAAACGATAGAACGTCCACTGTCAGCGTTATGAGCCGGCCCCAAACTGTGCCTGCACTTGACGTTGTGTTGTAAGGCCCTGTTGATCATGGGCGGCCGTAGCCAAATGTAAACCTTGGAACCGGTGTCGTCAGACGTTTCTTCTACCAAGGACCTCCTCAAAATCCTGCGGAGTCGGCGGGAATATGTGGAACCATCTGTAATTGAATACACGCTCACGGTCCTGGTCTGTGTCCTGTAGAGCGTCCGCCAGGCCTGCTCCTGGCTTTCCTGTTTCTTGGTTGACCACTAACACGGTCAGTGGCGGCAGGCTGTTGGCCTGGCAGTAAAGCATGACCGGGTCTAGGAGACCGGACATGAACTGGCCAGCTCCTTGGTACCCCAGTTTCTGGGCAAGAGCATTGTAGGTCGTAGTTTGCCGGTTGGCAGCCATCGCGATGAGTATCTGCCAGATCTGCAAGGCCCGGTTAGGTTGTGTCGACTCTTCCTTAAATCGTCTTACCATGCTCTCCCTCTCGAGCAGATCGCATAGCCTCGGACACTCGATATGTTCTGGTCATGATTCACACCCTACCTTTCCCCGATGTCCCCAGGTACCGCGGGTTGACCGACAAGTACTCTTGCGACCGGTGGCCCTTGACCCGGTTACAGTGAGCACACAACATCAGCAAGTTCTCGATGTTGTATTGACCACCGCTGCCTTATTGGACCAGGTTCAGAACCGTGCTGCTGGAAGGTTATGGATTTCGACGCGATGGCGGCAGGATCAGGTCCTCAACCTCGACTCCCAGGGTCCGTGCGATTGCCGTGAGGGTCTCGGTTCGCGGGCTATGCTCTCCATTCTCAATGCGGGTGAGCGTTACCCTGCCGATCCCCGCGCGGGATGAAAGGTCCGCCTGGGTCAAACCCGCCGCCTCACGACGCTCCCGGATACGCCCACCCAGACTCGCGCGCGCCTGCCTGGCCTGAGCCTCTATCCGCGGTCGGTAGGTCGGATCGCAGTAGTGGCGGGCGAAGTCCCAGGGGATCTCGGACAGATCGCCGCTAACCGTGATCAGGATCATCTCATACGGCGTGGGCAGTTCCAGGCCCTTGAGACCGTCGCCCTTCGCAACTTCGGGCAGGTCACTGAACGGGATCAGGCCGGAGCATCCATCCACGAAGGTGAGCTCGATTCCCTCGTCCAGCACAGAGGCGGACGACATCATGCGGTCGGCGTTTTTCACCAGCGTCGTGGCCATTGTTCCTCACCTCGCGTGAATTCGGAACCACTCTTCCCGGATGGCGGCCGCGTGGGCGTCGAATGCCTCGAGGATCGCACGGTAATGCCCGGGCGGCGGCTCATGGGAATATTCGCCGTTGTCCAGGAGGATCCGTGCCCAGTCTTCATTCCCGACGCGTACGTGGACGTGGGGCGGCTCAAAATCAAACTCCCTGGTGCGGATGACGAATTGGTACTGGCCTACGATGGCCACCGTCGGCATATCCATCTCCAGGAAGCCTGAAAGTCCAGGTCGCGCCGTCGCAATTGTATCACGATGTGATACAACTCTCGCCAGGGCCTCGTGCGGTTGGTAACCGGTGAGTTATGCACCGTATGTTGGTTTGCTTCGGTTGCCCGCCCATCGGCTTTGTCCCATAACTACCGGTTTCGGAACAGGAACCACCTCTGCCCTAATGCACCTCCACGTATGACCCTGGCAGGTTGCCGGGTCGGTAGCCGTTATCGGAGTCGGCCATGCGTTGCAAAACGCTCCGATGAATCTTGGCGCCGTCCGGAATTTGGCGGTCCTTCGCGCCCAGCCGCCATATATGCTGATCAGACCGTCGTGTCTCCCCTGAATGGTCGGCGTTCAGAGACTCCCTCCAGTCGGGTCTCAGTTTCAATCCCTTGTCCTCGGCGTGGCGCAGCATCCATTCCAGCGTGATGTCGGAGATGCGCCGGTCGGATTCCTGTCCTCCCACGTCTCCGTGGCATCCGGGGAACCACACCTGCTCGATGGTCTGGCCGGCGGGCAGATCGGTCTCGTCCCACTGCGAAACCCTGAAGTGGCGGCGTCTTTCATCCAGGGCCAGCGCCTGGTATCCATAGGTGACATCGTGGTTCAGACGGTTGTTGGAAAACTGTTTCCGCCTCACCCATCCGATCGAGGCCACGGTGTCCCATACGCCGATGAAGTGAGGCCTGCACTGGCGGGAGAAACTGCGCTTGAACCCAGCGGCGATTTCATCGTTGCCCGCGCGGCGGTAGATGGAGGTCATGTAGGGGACCAGGTTCTCGCTCCCTCTGGTGAGCAGACCGCACTTGTGCAACATGCCGGCCAGCACCCGGACGGTGTGAGCGCCCCGGCTGTACCCAAACAGGTAGACCTGGTCCCCTGGCTCGTAGCCGGCCATGAGGTATCGGTAAGCTTCCCTGACATTCCCGTTCAGACCCTCGCTGGTTATCCCCATGCCGGACGCCGACGCGACCAGCATGTCCAGCAAACCGATGGTCCCGTTCCGCAACGGACTGTGGGTTCCGACGCCCGGGTCGTAGTAGGAGATCTGCTCCGGACCATCCGGACCCAGACGCTCGAACAGGCGCACTATGTTGGTGTTCTTGTCCGGGGCGTCGTACTTGCCCCGCGTGCCGTCGCAGCAAATTACGATTCTTTTCATGATCCATTCCCGGTGAGCGGTTCAGCTACTTATCGTTCATCAACGTCGTCCCCAGGCTCGATAATGCCGTGATCCCCACCGGCAGCAGCCCCACGAGCGCGCCGGTGACAAATTCCGAAATCTCATCGGTCGTGATTGCCAGGTAAACCAGATAGCCGATTCCCCCGTTCAGTATCGCGATCAAGAGCGCGATGACCAACAGGTTCACGCGCACGGGCGTGAACCAACGGCGTTTCCCTGATTCCTCTGCCATGACGATGCCTCCTTTTCCGGCGCCGCTCGTCAACCTCGACCAGGACGCAGCTGCCCTCACCTGGCCCGAGCAGTCCCCGGTGTTGATGCTTCTGCAGGGTTGACTGCCTCGCAGGTCCCGTCGGTGTGGGATGCTAACCCATGCGACCGCGACGGCGCCGACCACGCCACTGCGAGCGGGCCGAGCGACAGGTTGGCGAGCCCACAATAACGGGCACGAGTATAGTGCCCATTGGGTTGATATCTTCCACCTTGGCCATGCCGACCAGGACCATGTCTTGATGGTCCTGATCTCCAGGACATTCAGTGAGGTTTGGAACCGGTACCGGGCGCTGGCGTACATCACCCGTTGGCCTCGGCGCCAGGCATGCTCCGCAATGTTCACTCCCGGGATACGGACACCACCGGCCCCGCGCCGGCCCTGACCTCGGTGATGACGCCGGCGGCCACCGCAGCCCTGATGATGTGATGGCGGCAGTAGTCCTGGCCGGCGATGCGGTAGAGGGTCTTGACGTAGACGGTGTGGGGAGCGCGCACGGGCGGCTCCAGCTCGGCGCCGCAGACAACGCACCTGGACATGGTTCTCACCTCCGGAGGTCTGGTTCGTTGCCGGAAGTGTAGTGGGCCGCCCCGAGGCTCGTTTTGTTCCCTTCCCCGGACAGCTGCCGGGTCGTGGACTGGTTTCCATTGCATAACAATGGAGACCAATGCATTGGATACCAATTGATTCCACCTCGAATGCATTCCAATGGACAGGTATGGATACCATTGGAATGGATACCAATGCATTGGTTGCCGTGGGCGCCGATGCGGCCCTGAGCGTGGTCACGGGGCGCGACCGGATGGTCACGGCGGGGCCGGCGGTATAAAACCCGCCATCGGGGGGCCTTTCAGCCCGCGGTGGTCAGGCAAACGACGGTGCAAGTGCCCCTTGCGCCCATCTTGCGCACATTTATTCGCCGCGCGATAATTACGGTTATCGCGCATCTTTTACCCGCCCGGATCGCCCCTGAAATCCCTTGACCGGAGACCCCCAGATGACCACCGCCGCCGACCATCAGATCGTCCCGCGCCAATCCTCACCTCTCCCCGAGCTGCGGGCCGCCGACCGGGGCGTCGCTGAGTCGCTCGAGTCGGTCCTCGCCGACAACACCCGCCGGACCTACACCACCCAGTGGCGCAGCTTCACCGGCTGGTGCGACGAGGTGGGCCTCCGCTCTCTGCCCGCCGAGCCGCTCACCGTGGCTCGCTACCTGGCCGCCCGCGCGGGCTCCGGCGCCAGCATCGCCACCATCCGGCTGGCCACGTCGGCCATCTCGAAAGCGCACGAGTGGGCCAAGCTGGAATCACCCTGCCGGGACCCGGGCGTGCGCGCGTCTTTGAAAGGATGGGGGCGTAGGCTTGCCAAGCCCCAGCGCCAGTCCGGGGCTCTGACCGCCGACGTGCTCGCCGTGATCCGGCTCACCGCGGTGCAGCCTCGCAAACGCGGCCGCGGGTTCGAGACGCCCGAGCAGGCAGCGGAGCGGGGGAAGTTTGACGTGGCGCTGGTGGCGGCGCTGTCCGACGCCGGGTTGAGACGCAGCGAGGCCGCTGCGCTGATCTGGGGCGGCGTGCAGCGCTGGGACGACGGCTCCGGCCGCATCACCGTGATTCGTTCGAAGACCGACGCCGAGGCCCAGGGCGCGGTGGTGGCCATAACCCCCGCCGCCATGGAGGCGCTTGCCGCCATCCGGCCGGCGGGGGTTGGCGGTGGCGAGAAGGTCTTCAGACTTTCGGAGTCGCAGATCGCCCGGCGGGTGAAGGCCATCGCCCAGGCCGCGGGGTTAGAGGATTGGGAGTACTTCAGCGGCCACAGCGGGCGCGTCGGCATGGCCCGGCGCATGGCCCAGAACGGCGCCCCCACCCACGAGATCGAGCGCCAGGGCCGCTGGAAACAGGGCGGCGGCATGGTCGGCCGCTACACCCGCGGCGAGACCGCCGGCTCGGCGCTCAGATACCTGTAGCCATGAGCAGATGGGTGTTGACCGTCCATTCATAATCCGGCATCGATTGCGCCATTCATAAATTGTTGGGCACATTGGTAGTGCCAATTGGTTCGCAATTCAGTCCTGAACCTACGTAACTCGCACCCCGGTGTATGGGGCGGATTACTGGAATTGTAGAACACAATCTTCCGGCAATCGAAAGGCCGGGTTAGTTCACGAAATAACGGCAAATAGCTCTTGCCGCCGAAGAATACTATTGGTTCGCTGCACTCTTCGGGAATCAGGCACAAATCCCTAAAATCTGTGCTGGCGTCTCGCCTAATCCCGGTGCCACGCTTCGCAGAGAAAGTGACGTCGTATGGTGGCGTCAGGAATTCACTATTGATCAGTCCCCAACCGGCGGAGAGGACATAGACACGGCCAGGGCCATAGGTTTCGACCAACCTGGAATAGGCCGGGTTCCGGTAAAGTTGCCATGCTGGTAGGAGACCTAATGGATTGGAACCCGGGCTTTCGTTGTAATCCAGTAACCTACGCCGCCATGATTCCCCATATTCGGATATATCGTCCGGGTGCGCGTACACATACTCCGGGTGGTGATGGTCAGGCATCTCTGCGGGTTTGGCCACGAACATAACCGGCGAGCCGTCCCCTCGCGTCAGTGAACCCGCCCCGTGTCGTTTGTCTCCAGCACACTGGATAACGAAAATCACCGTTTCACCTCCATCGCAGCCACGGTGGGAGCCAGGGGTTTTGCCATGATCGGCTGAGAACGCCTGTCAATGCGGCCGGGCTCACATGGCCGTACAGTTGGGTCCCCCACGAGATCGAGCGCCGGGACCGCTGCACACAGGGTGGCAGCATGGTCGGCCACTACACCCGCGGCGAACCCGCAGGGTCCCCGCTGCGCTACCTGTAATGTCGGTAACGCTAAAACGAGCAGCGTTCTCTACCGCGCTTTCGTTATGTAATGCCCTCAGCTGCTCGCCCGTGGGTTTGAGTCGGCTGCCTTGAGTTCATACCAAGTGAGACCACCTCCCTCCTGCTTCGCTTCAAGCCACCGCTGCAACCATCTCGGGCTCTCTCCAGATCGTCGCCCAGCCAGCAGCCCTTCCACGCTGATGTCCTCATCCAAGTCGGGCCAATGAAGATGTTGTCCACCGGCGTGAATCTCCCAGTTATCCCGCTCCTCAGGCGTCGCGTACACCAAACGAGGATACCAATCCAGCGGCACGGATATGGTACGACCGTCCATCAGGTCGGCGGTCAACGTGTCCTCGCTAACGGCAATGGCGATGGCAGCCGGTGCCGCCAGTTCAACCGCTGAAGTGGTCATGCCAAGCCTCCAAAAATAACGCTTGATTCCGTTCGACGATGCTCCCGATACGGCGTATTTCCGTTCTGCTGAAATTGCCGCTGTTCTGCAACTCGACCGGATGCAACCAGAATTTGGCGAAAGCGTTGTCGCGCCTGATGTGTACATGCGGCGGTTCATTCCGATCGCCCGATACGAAGTAGAATCGGAACGGACCTTCTCTCAATATCGTCGGCATCGCTGTCTTAGTATTTTACTGCATGGCATTCTGATTTCTCCAACTTTAACGTTGCCAGCGAGCGGAGCGGCGAAAACCACCGTGATACTGACGCCCGCGCGGTACATTTTCTCTCCGCCTTTTACAGAACACGTACCTGCGCCCGAAAATTGGTATCAAGAACGCTTTGGATCGCTGAAACCACACGTACGAACGACCGTCATGAATTCCGTCTCATTCGCCCTGCGGTCGCACCGCAATAACGACGGATTTCAATCGTGCACGGATGCGGATGTCGTAATGCGAGAGCCGGAAGTTTGGGAGGCGAAAATCGCAATCGGTCCGGTCCCAGGATCTCCCGAACAAAACAGTTTACGTAACAAATCTTGCGTGAATCAATGGAGGTATCAAAATAGGGGAGATTGTTGCAGGCGACCGCATCCCTGAGTCATTTGGGCGCGCTTGCCACTTACTCCGCGAACATCCCCAAACGTTCAGGTAGTGACGACGTGTTATGTTGTTTCATCAGCTTGACCTATCAATTGGATTGTCCGACCGGTAAGCTGAACTCAAGGATTTTGGTCGCTTTTTTGTCTAGATCGTCTTCTTTCGTTTCCGATTCACCAGGTTCCAAGACCGCTAAGCCTACATCTGTAGATTCTGTCACGGTGGCCTTCTCGAAAGGCCTCATGCCTCTGCCTATCCGGATTACGTTTTGGTCGAACCGTATATGCCTGTCATGTGCATACACCCTGAAATCAGATTCTCTAAATAGACGAACGGTCACGGATGCGATTCGGTTACCATTGAGACGGTAGAATGCCGCTTCGATCGCATTCTGTATCGTATGGAGGGACCCGTTTCGGCCGGGAGACGAATAAAGCGTGATTTCGCAACCTTCAGAATCACGGTCGCAAAAATTCAGCAAGCTAATCACACCGTCTATGTTGTTATTTTGCACCGCATACTGATCCACGACCACGATCACATTGGCATGGCTCGCAAGCCGTTGAAAGCGTTGCGTCCAAATATCCTCCCTCAATTCGCCCTGCTCGATAGGCTTTGCACTAAGGGTCTCACAATGGCCGAATCGCAAGGACGCATCTATATCCCAGAGCCTGACACCCTCCACGGATCCCAGACACATACTCTCGCCGTCTGGGATTCCCAAAATCGTGGCTTGACCATCTCCCAAGAGAGCGACCTCAAATTTTTCGTCTGGCACGGTCAGCGCATCAGCGGTTACCAGATTGTTCCAGTCGAACGCGCTTTCATCGGTGGGAATCCAGCGGTAACGGTTGCCGTTGTTCTTTGCTACGCTGGACCAAGCCACGGTCCACAATTTACGCGCACGAGGATTAAGTTCATGTAACCTCGCGATTATCGAACGATCGCTGCGCGCAGGGCAAGTCAAAATGCCGAACCGTTCCCAATTGACCAGCAGTCGTTTGACATGGCTTGGCGTTGCAGAATTGTTTATGGCTTGCGATTGAATCGCGAATGTCACGAGCATATTCCACTCCCAATCTAGGCCATTAACTCTTCGAAGCCTTCCTCAAAGAATCCGCCGGGCCATGGGTCTATGAAGTCCCCATTCTCATCAAGGCGGAGTTGGGTAATAGCACTTCCTTCGGTGTCGGAGGCATTAGGATCCACGTACAGGACGGACACGTCCGAATGTTTCAATTTACCTTCTCTGATGCCTCTCTGAATTCGGAGGATTATGAGTTCACTATGAGTTTCTATGATCCATTGCTTTTCTGATCTCCCAGAAATGGTTTCAATGAATAAGTCTGCCAAGTTAGCTTGCAACTTGGGGTGCAGGTGAATCTCTGGCTGTTCGACACACAATATCCGGCCTTCAACGCCCGTAAAGAAATCAACTCCCTCCACTATCACCGGTAGAATCTGGTTTATGCCAAATCCAACGTCTGGCAACGTTACGGCCGTGCCAGACTCGCGTTCGACGAGTACGACTGCAACGTGCTCCCCAGATACGGCTATATCGCCTACCTTGTGAATAGCCATTTGATATGGGATGCGGAACTCGTGAAACCAATTGTTCACCAGACGAATGAGACCTGGTTGGTAATACAACCTATGGTGAGTGAATTCGCCACGCAGGCCCGAAAAAAAGGTGTCCACGCCAGGAATCTTATAAAGTCTTTCGGGATAACTCCTTAACGGCCCCAAATACCTTACTGCACTCAATTGCGCCGAAAAAGATGATGGGATATTTTTCAGTTCTAGGATTTCCTCCCAGTTCAACCGCTCATCTATTGATTGGAGAAGTACCTCGTCAGGGTCACGAGCCAAAGCCCTCGCATTTGCACGTGCTCGGGGCAGGTCTCTATCCAATGGGAACAGTTCGTTCAATTGTTGCTCTGACATTTGCTCCAATTCTTCGTATTGGCGTAACGTATTGTTGGTTTCCAACACCCTTTCCCTTCCTCTTTCCCGAACGAGGCCTTGTTCGCGTTCGGGTAGGAGCGGCTCGTCGCGTTCCAGGAGCTTCTCAATTTCCAATAGTTTGAGCTGTGGCACAAATTGCCTGTCGTGAGCAAAATCCAAAATCTTGGTATGGTAGGTAACGTCCGGGGTTGACACCGAGGCGTGCCACCAACTCCCTATATCATTGGTCAATTCAGTTGAAATGAGTCTCTGTCCATCCCGCGTCACCTCATAAGTAGCTGTCGTCAATATCCCTGAATCCTCTAATTGTTCGTCACCTTTCTCGTCGAAGTCCGACACGCTGTCGAAAGCCAAACGAACGTTTAGATGATTTCCTCTGCTGTCGAATTTCAAGCTCAGAGCGAGTTGGTTGTCCAAGTTGTGCCGGTGAAGCAAAGCCGGGTAACTGCCCAAGTCTATGTATTCTCCTCTTGTTACTAGCCCCCAAATTGTGGAGGCGTTTCCTGCTTCCAGCGCCGACTGCTTGAGCATCAAGATCGCCTGTATGATCGAGCTCTTTCCGCCAGAATTGGGCCCGTAAATGAGGGTGATTTTTGACATCGGTGCTTTCTGTTCTACGTCGCCAAACGCTTTGAAATTCCTGATACCGACTTCCAACAGCATTGAGTGCCCCCGGGTTCGCATGTGTTCTGTCTAAGCGTGTTTACGTTACTCTCGATCGCCAGAATAGATCATGGGACTCTGCGTATGCAGGGATAGGCCGCCAAAGGAAACACCAGAAAACTGAAGGACCCTGGGTTGATGTAGCACCCGGCTCCTTCTCGTCATTGTAGATGGTGCCTGCAGTGATCGACCGCAATCGATTACGAAAAAGCGAGCAACCCCAATTGGCAAACAACGGGTTTCTGATAGCCTGTCATGCCTCTCCAAACACCAATGGAACCTCCGCTCCCAAATCCGCCGCCATCTCCTCCAACTGTTCCAGCGCGGCGCGCAGGTCCTCCATGATCTCCTCGGCGATGACGTCGGGCGGTGGCAGGTTTTCGGAATCTTCCAGGCTCTCGTCGCGTAGCCAGAAGATGTCCAGGTTGGCCTTGTCCCGCTGGGTCAGCTCGTCGTAGGTGAAGCGGCGGAACCGCTCGGACTCCTCCCGCTGCGTCCGATCGTCGGCGCAGTAGCAGGACACGAAGTCGTCCAGGTGCGCCCGGGTCAGCGGGTTGGTTTTCAGCGTGAAGTGCTGGTTGGTGCGCAGATCGTAGATCCACAGCTCCCGCGTCCACGGCGTCTCGCTGGCCGGCCTGCGGTCGAAGAACAGCACGTTGGCCTTGACCCCCTGGGCGTAGAACACGCCGGTGGGCAGCCGCAGCAGGGTGTGTGCGTCGCATTCATCGAGTAGCTTTCGGCGGATGGTCTCGCCGGCGCCGCCCTCGAACAGCACGTTGTCGGGCAGCACGATGGCCGCGCTGCCGTTCATATTCAGCAGCGTGCGGACGTGCTGCAGGAAGCTCAGCTGCCGGTTGCTGGTGGTGGCCCAGAAGTCGGGGCGCTCCACCGTCAGGCTCTGCCGCTCCGTCCGGCCCTCCTCGTTGACAAAGGTCAGCGTGGACGTGCGGCCGAAAGGCGGGTTGGTCAGCACCATGTCGTAGTTGACGCTGGTCGGCGCGCGCAGGCTGTCGTCAACCCTGATGTTGGTGCGGTCACCGCCGATGCCGTGCAGGTACAGGTTCATCACGCCCAGCCGCGCCGCGCTGTCCACGATCTCCCAGCCGTGCAGCGCGTCGTTGCGCAGAAAGTCCGACTGCTCACGGTTCATGGTCGGATGATGCTGGACGATATAGTCGTGGGCGGCCAGCAGGAACCCGCCGGTGCCGCAGGCCGGGTCGCAGATGGTCGTGCCCGTTCCGGGCCGCATAACGTCCACAATGGCCTGGATCAGCGGGCGCGGCGTGAAGTACTGGCCGGCGCCGGTCTTCACGTCCTGGGCGTTGCGCTCCAGCAGCGACTCGTAGGCGTCGCCCTTCACGTCAGCGCTGAGGCCGTGCCAGTTCTCGCTGTCGATGAGCTCCTTGACCAGCCGGGTCAGCATGGCCGGTTCCTGGATGCGGCTCTGGGCCTTGCCGAAGATCACCCCCAGCGTGCCCGGCTGGTGGGACAGGGTTTCCAGGATGTAGCGATAGTGGATTTCCAGCTCCGCGCCGTCCCGGGCCAGCAGGCTGGGCCAGTCGCAGCCCACGGGGATGGGCGGCGGCTGGTAGTCGGGCAGAATGGTGAAGGGCGGCTGGGTGCGCTCGTGCATCATCTTGAGGAAGATGAGATAGGTGAGCTGCTCCAGGTAGTCGCCGTAGGACAGGCCGGCGTTGCGCAGCACGTCGCAGTAGTTCCACAGCTTCTGGCCGATAGATGATGCAGTGGTCATGCGGATGCCTCTTCGAGAGCTAGTTGCGGCGGCACCTTTTGGACCCGCCGCCGGCGCGACGGCTGTTTTTTGCTTGCGGATGCCGCCGCCTGCTCCGCCTCCCGCTGGGCGCGGATGCGTTCCAGCAGGACCGACGCCGGCTCGTCGTCGGGATCCTGGGGCACCAGCTGGCCGGCGAAGGCGCGCTTGAGGATGCTCTGGCGTAGCCGCTCGGCTCGTTGCAGGCTGGCCTCCACCGCCGCCGCCGCCTGCTGGATTACCGACAGCCGCCGTTCCACCTCCGCTACGATGCGGCGCTGATCCGCGAGGGGCGGAATCCCAACGACCCATGTTTCGGCTCGCTGTGCGCCCAAGTGATGGATACCTACGCCTCTGGCCGCACGACCCAGCGCCCCTGACCGCGCATCGGATAACAGGTGATAAAACAGATAAGGGATTACATCAGATGCTACCCTGACACGTATCAACGTGTTCTGAAAACAACAGCCGTCTACTTCGCTGTTCCAGACTGCGGGTTTACCTACCTCGTCTGCGGTTCCCGATGCTTCGGAAAGTAAAATATCACCGGTCAACAATCCGTAGGTTTCGTATTCCGCCGACGTGAAGTCCATCTCTTTGACGTCTGATAGGTCTAGGCCGTCCCATGTGACGTTAGCCGCCCGCATATAGGGGCGCATGTTTGGTCCGGTGGCTCGTTTAGGCGACCGTTGCCGGCCCAACCGCACCTCACCGAGCTGAGCTAGAGTTGCCCACCCCCACCCTTCCGGCAACGGTGGCAGGTCGGACGTGTCAGGCGCGGCCGGCTCCTTGTACTTGCCCCGCCGTTTCTCCTGGGTCTGCCAGCGCGACCGCCTTTCCGCCAAGATGCGCTCCAGCAGGACATCGGCCGGCTCGTACTCCCGAGCCTCGGCGCGGGCCAGTTCTGCCTCGGTGGGCACCAGCTCGCCGGAGCACGCTGCCCGCAGGACGCTGGCCCGGTAGCGTTTCAGGTTCGCCTGCGTCCGCCGCAGCGCCGCCACCGACGCATCCAGGCGCGTGAACTGCTTCTCAATCTCCGCCACGATGCGACGCTGTTCGGGGAAGGGCGGGAGTGGAAATATGGCATCGCTCAGAAAACCGGGAGGCACACGCAGTTGCCCCGCCGTGCCCGCCATATTCCTCTGTGCTTCTTTACGAAACTCTTCTCGCAACAAAAAATACGCCAAGTATTCGTTGGAAAGCGCATCCGACGCACGCACCACGTGGAACTCAGTAGATCCGCAACCTGAACCATTGGTTAGACCCTTCGCTATCGCAATCTTCCCGTTTTCCATGCACGGGGTAATCTTGGCGAACAGTACGTCGCCCTCTGAAAACCGTGTGTAACCCTTGCGAACCTCGCTGTACTTCCTCACCTGCGAAGCATCCATCAGGCCAGTGCCGGCCTCTACAGCCGCCATCGGGACGAAAGATATGGGACAGTCGCCAACGATAGGATTCGTGAACGTCCGCGGGTTAACGGCGCATACGTCGGCAAGGGCGGCAGCCGACCATCCTCGAGGCAGATCTCGTTGTTGAGAATTCAGTGTCATCGACCGGTCTAAACGACGGCTCGTTACGACACGAAAGGCGCCGGGGCTGGTACTTCTACTTCCACCGCGGCGCACGTCGCTTTGGGGATGGGGTCTCCGTCCTCAACCATGCCTTCCAGGTGGAAGACGGCAGCCTCCTGGATGAGGTCCCGGGTTTCCTCAAAGGTATCGGCGGCCGCAATGCAGCCTGGTATGTCGGGCAGATGCGCCGAATACCCGTTGCCGGTTTTGACGATAAGCGCCACGTATTTCATCGGTATTCCCTCCTGTCCAGTCCCGCCTGGTCGAGGATGCTGTACCACGTTCGGATATCCAGTTCCTTACCGGGGTTCCCTGCGATTGTCACCCGACCCGGCTTTTCGGGGTGCCTGTATTGGCGATGGCTGCCTTTAGTCCTCACCCGGAACCAGCCGTCCTGTTCAACCATGCGGATCGCTTCACGTACTCTGGGAGGCATACGGCGGTTCCGTGATGGCCAACTCGACTTCGGCGACCGTGGTCATTTCCTTTTCTCCCCTTGCGCCAGGAGTCCCATCAGCTTGCGGTTGCGCTCCAAGCTGTGCCGGAAATGCGCGACCGCGTCGGGCTGCACATCATTGCTGCTCTTGCATTCGACATAAAGACGGATTGCGTCTTCCAGCACCGCCCCAAAATCCTGTCCTTCAGCGCGGGCTATCTCCCTTATTGAGGCCAGCAACTCAGGTGGTGCCTGCCCGGAGAATGGTTCTTTCGCGGTAACCATCCGGTTCTCTCCCAAATTATCGTGATGCCATTCTGCGGGTGACCGCGTTGGCGGGTCAAGGCTGACTGGCTACGTCACCAGCTCCAGGTTCAGCTCCTCTATGATGGCCTGCAAATCGTCGCCGAACAAGTCGTAGGCTGCAATCAAACCGCCCCGTTGGTCTAACGGCGAGTTCTGAAGGTCTCGCATCTCCGCGCTCACGTTGCCGGCGATGCGGTCGCGGATGGCCTCCAGCCACCACCGTTGCTCGTCGGTGAACTCCCGCCCCGCGGTTTCCTGCATGGCCAGCCAGCCTTCGAACCGTTGGTTCACATGGTCAGCGAACGGGGCCAGCTCGTCGGCCTCGCCGGTGGCATAGCGCACCAGCGCGACGATGTCCGCCAGTTGCCGTTGACCGGAGCCACGCACCTTGGACTCGTCGAGTCGCTGGTACGCCTGCCACAGCCGCTCGGTGGTCCACGACCGGGGCGGCGCCTGCATGGCATCGGCCAGCGCGCGGATGTCGTCCAGGTGCAGCCGTTGCCGGTAGGGCCGCTCGTACAGCACCTGCAACGCAGTGATCTCATCCCGGTTCTCCTCGATGAACCAGCGGAAGGACTGAATCTCGATCTGGGCGGCATCCTCGGTGAAGCCGGCTTCCAGAACCACGTCCTTGCTCACGGTATCAATGGTCTGCTCGTGAGACTGGTGGATCGTCTCCAACCGCTGGCGCAGTTTAGGATTGGATGCGAAGGGTGCTGCGGCGTCTTCCCGCAGTTTCTTCTCCGCATCGTCGATCGCCTCGGACGGCGGTTCGTCCAGGCCGGTAGCCTCCTTCGCTGCTTCCAGCGCGGCATCGGGATCGGTGGCCCGCACCAGGTTGGCGATGAGGGTTTGCAGGGAGACGCCTTCAGCTGCAGTTTCTATGGCTTCGCGTTCCGCTGGCGATATCTTGCGTGAAAGGCGCGCCAAACGGCTGGCCAGCGATGACAGATGGTCGGGCTCGCGGCTGCCCTTGGCGATGAGGTCCAAGAGTTGCCCGAAGGTCTTCGTGGGTTCGCGCTCCAGCGAGTAGGAGTCCGACAGCTCCGACTCCGTAACGCCCACCGCGTCAATGATGACGAAACGGTCTTTGTTGGGCGCGTCGGGCGTGACTGCGTTGAAATCGGTGGGCGAGATCACGCGCACGCCGCGACCCTTCATCTGCTCGAAGAAGTTGCGACTCTGCACGTTGCGCATGAAAAACACGACCTCAACGGGCTTGATATCGGTGCCAGTGGCGATCATGTCCACCGTCACCACGATGCGCGGGTGGTAGCTGTTGCGAAACGTCGCAATCAGGCTCTCCGGATTCACCCCGGTTGTGCGGTACGTGATCTTCTGGCAGAACTCGTTGCCCTTGCCGAACTCCGTTCGCACGATGTCCACGATGTCGTCGGCGTGGCTGTCGTCCTTGGCGAAGATGATGGTCTTGGGCACCTCGGTACGACCGGGGAATATCTCGGTGAACAGCTTGTCTCGGAACGTGCGGATGACGGTGCGGATCTGGTCCTCCGCCACCACGTCTCGATCAAGCTGGTTGGGTCTGTAGGTCAGATCCTCGTCCAACTCTTCGGCCCATCGCGCCTTCTTGGCCTGGCGGTTGCGGCGGTCTATATGCTGACCCGCCTCAACGCTCGATCCCTCCTCAGTGATCTGCGTGCGGATGCGGTAGATATCCGAATCGACGTTTACGCCGTCGGCCACGGCTTCCTCGTGCGTGTACTCCATCACCAGGTTCTGCTGGAAGAACCCAAATGTCAGCGCGGAAGGGGTCGCGGTGAGGCCGATGAGGAAGGCGTCGAAGTACTCCAGTACCTGCCGCCAAAGGTTGTAGATGGAGCGGTGGCACTCGTCGGTGATGATGAAGTCAAAAGTGTCGATTGAGATGTCGGGGTTGTACTCCACGGTGCCCGGCTGTGAGTTGACCTGGGCGAAGTCGAAGCCGGACAGTTCCTCCTTCTCCGGTTCGAGATCTTCTCCCCGTAGCATGGAATACACCCGCTGGATGGTCGAAATGCACACCCGACTCACTGGGTCGATGCGTGCCGAGTCCATCAGCTGGACGTTGTACAACTCGGTGAACTTCCGGTTTTCCTCAGGCGTGCTGAACCCCTGGAACTCCCGCAGGGTCTGGCGGCCCAGGTTGTTGCGGTCCACCAGGAACAGCACACGCTTGGCTCCCGCGTGCTTGATGAGCCGGTACACCAGGTTGCAGGCGGTGAAGGTCTTACCGCTGCCGGTGGCCATCTGAATCAGAGCGCGCGGCCGGCCTTCGGCCAGCGACTGCTCCAGATTGAGGATGGCGCGTTCCTGCACCGGCCACAGAGCCGACGCGTCCAAGACCGGCATGGTTCGCAAGCTCCGGCGCAGGTTGGATTGGGTCGACGATGTCGTTCCTGAACCGACCCACCGCATCAGTGTGTCCGGCGTGTGGAAAGCGAACACGTTGCGACTGCGGGGTTCCGGGTCCAGCAGGTTGGTGAACCGTGTCTCCACCCCGGTGGTCTCGTAGATGAAAGGTAGCGGTTTACAGTGTGCGGGCAGGATGTCCGGTAACCCGTCGCTGTACTTGTGCGATTGGGTCTCCACACCGGTGAGGGTGTAGCCGGCCGGCTTGGCCTCGACCACGCCGGCCGCCTTGCCATCAACGTACAGTAAGTAATCGGCAGTACCGTGGCCCGGTTTCAGTCCAAACTCGCGCACCGCAACGCCGCTAGGGGCGGACAGGTTGACCGAGCCGGCGTCCTGCACCGCCCATCCCGCCTGCTCCAGGAGGTTGTCAATTTGGATGCGGGCCTTCTGCTCCAGTGTCATACTCACTCAGTCGACGGTAAACCCAATCTATAAGATCGCATTGCCACCATCGTAGCCAATCGCCGGGCAGCAGTCCACCGCCGTGCCAGTCGAGGCCATCGGGACCCCGCGTTGCCTCATCGAGGCATGTTACCGAGACTTTAGCGCCTGGGGAGCAAAGCCTCAGCGGGAAAACTCACCGTCGAATCGCGGCGATCCGTCCAGCGCCCCTCCGGCGTCTTCACCGCCAAACTCCAGCAGATCCACAGCCTGCTCGTATCGCTCTTCTTCATACCCGTCCGGGTCAATCGCCTGGTACATGCGGTCAATGGCCTCGTGGGGAAGTCCGGCAGCGCGGGCCTCTCCCAGCAGGATGCTCACAGTAGTGTCGTCTGTCGACGGCGGAGTTACGCCCAACGCTTCCGCTTCATGACCCATGGCCGCCGCCAGCCTGGCCAGCTTCACCGAGTCCAGCCCCTGCCGCCGTGCCGTCGTGATGATCGCCCGCGCCTGCCTCAGCGTGGCGAATTCGGTGTCGAAGTCCGAGTTCCGCAACAGGTGTTCCGATACGTCCGGTTCATCCCGCGCCACCGCCGCCAGAACGTCCAGCATGGCGCCATGGCGTAGGTCCTGCTCTTGCAGCGCCGACACGAACTCGCTGAAGCGATCTATCGCCACGTCGTGTAGACCGGCGTCGGCCAGGTCTGACATCACCAGGGCATACGGCAGCAGGAGGTCCGACCATGCCTCCTCTTCCGGACCCATTGCCAACAGCGCGCCAATCACCCGGTCAACCTGCTGCTCAGCGGCCGCCGCCGGGAACCCCATCGGGTAGGTGTCCAGTATCGACTGGACCACTTTGGCCTCGCGGTAGTAGTAGACGATGTACAGTCCGCCCTCGGCGTGCGGCGGGTTGGGGTCCCACTCGTCGAAGCGTCCGCTGTGGAAGTCAGCCGGTCCAACCACCAGGCGGCCGCGCGTTCGGTCACCGCGGGCAGTCCCTGCATGGCGGGCCGGATTTCCATCGGCAGGTCCTGGTTGAATTCGCGCAAATCCGCAGCCACCGTTTCCGCCAGCAGCGCCCCGCGGGCGTCGGTCAGCCCGTCGTCCAGGTCGGGAATAGCGGTGTCCTCAAGACGTTCCCGGCTTTCCTCGGCCTCTGTCGCCAGTTGGACCAGCACCACCAGGTAGGCTTCGCCCATGAGGTCCCCTTGCGGAAGCTCGGCCCGCTGGCGGCGGAACAGTCTCACCACCTGGAGGCTGGTGATGCACGCGAAGCGGGCAGCGTACCAGGGCTCGGCATCATGGTCCGCAACCTCCGGCGCCGGTCGCTGCCGGAGCCGCGCCGCAGCGTCATTCAAACGCCCCATCAAACTGATGCGCCGCTCCGTCTCCGCTGCTGACATGGGCGTCTCCTCGCCCTGGTCCTGCTGACCCACTGCCCTTCCGACCATCGCGCCGGAGAGTTCGCTTTCCTTCTCCAGCATCAGGCCGGTCAACGCCAGCAGAGCCCCATCGGCTTCCGGCGAGTCGTGATGTCTGCCGCTTTCCACGGTATCCAGCCCAGCGCTGACCTGCTCCATGGTCGCTTCGCGGAAAGCCGTGCGCCACGCCCGTCGGTGAGGCGAGCGCTCGCGGTCAATCTCGCACCGCTCACAATCGCAGTAGGCCGGGTTGGCATTCATGGACTCGCCTCCAGTTTGATGGGCCCGGTTGGGACGGCGTTGTGGGAAACCGGATTACCCCGGCATAATGGCCGCACGCCGCGCGGGCCAGCTATATTTCGCATCAATCCGTCCGCAGGGCGAACAGTAGTGAGGCAGCCAACGGGTGAGCATACGTGCCCAATTCTACCTTGGCAGACTTCATTAGCAACTCTGCCATTCGAACGGCGAGTTTCGACGGCGCAATGGCGCCGGTAGCGGTTCATGCAATCTTTTGTCGCCAGCCCGACTAGGAATGGACCCTGCTCTGGCACGGCGTGGAATTCCAGCAACTCGGTTCCGTTTGAAATTGGGTGGTCATTGGTTTACTATCGCCCGCAGCTTTGATACCGGGGATTTTTGGCGCGGTAGTGCGACGAACGGCAGGCGATCGTGCCTTACACGCACTTTCACAACTGGTCAATTCACACTCACCATCGCCGGCCTAAAGGCGGCAATCACGATCGCGCCATCCGCCGGAGGCAAAGACCTTGGCGCATTGGTTTCGTGGTGATCATTGTTGCGGCGATGCTCGGCGGTGCGGGTTGGCTCATACGATGGGAGCACGAAAACAACACCATCCAGTCGGCCGCAACCGATGCGCTGGAGGCCCAATCAGCCCGGCAGCAAGCGCAGCGTGAAACGCGAGTTGCTGAAGATGCTACACGACAAGAGCAGCACGAGCGGAAGGTGGTTGAGCTCATCAATGATGAACGCGCTCAACGTGGGATAGGGACGTTGACTTGGGATGCTCGGCTACAAGCCATCGCCCGGGCGCACAGCAGGGACATGGCGGATAACGACTATTTCTCCCATACCAACAAAGCGGGTCAGAGCCATCGCGAACGCGCACTGGATGCGGGCTATCAATGCCGCAACCGGGTTTGGGGCGGAGTAGCGGAAAATATCTATTTCGGCACTACCGGGTATCGGAGCCCGCAGTCTGCCGTCACCAGTTGGCTGGGGAGTCCAGGACACCGCAGAGCGATGCTGGATGGAACATTCCAAAAGGCCGCCATCGGTATCCACGACGGATATTTGAGCGGATACGGGGACGGGTATTACACAACCTTAATGCTGTGCTGAGCCGCCGTATTATCGGCTGCACCGGTGCGTTCAGTGGACGTTAGCGGGGGGTGATCGATGCCTCAGAAAAAACGTCGAGATACCCTGCCGGACCGGGCGGTGATACGGCTGCTTGTGTCCAGCAACCCAAAGCGGCGCCGTGGCGCCGCTTACGGACGGTTCGAACGATATCGGGATGGCATGACGGTGGGAGAATACCGGGAAACCGTCGGATACAAAAAGGCCAACGCTGATCTGTGGTATGACCAGGATCATGGTTTTATCCGCGTCGTCTAATTACATTGCTTGGTGCCAAAGGACCGTCCGTCAATTGCTCGGGTCCGCTGGAAGGTGTTTTCCCCAATGTCGGATCAATGCCGTGGTTTAGAGCCCCCGCAAAGTATGGAGCCCGCTAAGCACATGTAATCTGAGGAGAACCCATGAATTCGATAATCCAGGGCACTGTCGCTGGTTTAATCGCCGCTTTGGCAGCTACTGCGATTTTGGGCATTGCTAGTTTCGGTCATAATTGGTGGGCTAAGCACCAAGATGTGAAATATCTTCGCAGCCTATTGTCGGATGGACAGCAGCGAGTGATGGCAGCTGAAGACACGTTCCACAGCGGCATGAACGCAACGATGCCTGCTGACGTCCTCCGCGCCGCACAATACAACTATATGATGAAGGAAGTCGGTCTCGCATTGGAAAGATGGACCGTTCATTTGTCTCATAACCAGAAGAAGGATATATACGACGCCTTGGACTGGTATAACCAATCTGGTTTGCACGCCGTGAAAAGGAACGGACAGGTGCAATTCATAGACCTCCCCGACGGGAGGTGGCCTACCACCGCCATGTCAGCGGAAGAGGCCAAGAGACGGTTTGAGAACCTGCGAGCCATCAAGTGGTTGAAGTTGCGGTAAAGCCGCCGGCCTCGAGCATCGGCGGCATCCTGCCCGTCGCGTACGCCTCCTCAACCTGAGGCGCCAACCACTGTCCCACCGTTCCGCCGTCTGGCACCACGATGTTGGCCAGGAACTCGCTCTCCAACGTCGTGAGGCCGGACTCCACCGCCTCCAACTTGGCCCGGATGATCAGGAGCAACGCCCGCCAGCGCTGCCTGCAAGCCTGCTCCCACGCCGACTGCTGAGCGACGGCCGTCCGCCTGGCCTTCCGCAGGGTGAGGGCGAAGTCGTCGATCGGCGGGATCGGGTCGATTCCGGTATGGGCAGGATCGTACGCTAGGGGGAGTGATGCCGGTTGAGTGTGCGATAGACGGTTGGTCTTGAGACGGAGAAGAGCTCGGCGAGGTCGCTGATGGAATACTCGCCGATGGCGTGCATGCGGCAGAGTTCCCGCTGCCGTCGATCGGACAACTTGGGCTGCTTGCCGCGCAACTTCCCCCGAGCGCGCGGGCGATGGCCATGCCCTCGCGGGTGCGCATGCGGATGAGATCGGCCTCGAACTCGGCGAAGGCGGCGAGGATATTGAAGAACATCTTTCCCATGGGATCGTCCGGGTCGTAGAGCGCCCGGCCCAGGGCCAGTTTCACGCCGCGTTCCCGCAGCCGGTCGGCGATGGCGCGCGCATCCGGGACAGACCTGGCCAGGCGGTCGAGTTTGGGCACGATCAGGGTGTCGCCGGAGCGCACGGCGGCGAGGGCCTGGTCGAGGCCGGGTCGGGCGCGGTTCTGCCGGTGAGGCCGTGATCAGTGTAGATGCGATCCTCGGCGACGCCGAGTTCCAGGAGGGCCTGGCGCTGGGCAGCCAGATCCTGCCGGTCGGTGGAACAGCGGGCGTATCCGATGAGGGTTGCGGTCATGGGGGAAGTACACGAATAGGGTCCCGCATCCGCAATAATTACCGTACTATTCATATGAGACGCTCCTGGTGCCGGTCTGGCGGAGGTCGGAGCGACGGTCTGGGCCGTACGCTGGACGTTCCCCTTACGGACAGCGCCGCGCATGGCGGGATGAACGAATAACGGAGCGCAACTGGTGGCCGGACATCCTGCGGGTTGCTGCCACCCCTGACCAGCGGCGCCCAGCCTCCCAGCCAGCTGCTGCGAAAGTTCGCGGCCTATCCGCGCCAGCACGAACTGGCCGTCACTCTCCGCGAAATCGGACGGGTCGAACGCACCCTCTTCATCGTCGACTGGATGCTCGACGCCGATATGCAGCGTCGAGCCAACACCGGCCTGAACAAGGGCGAGGCTCATCACGCGCTCAAGAACGCCCTCCACATCGCGCGCCAGGGCGAAATCCGCGACCGCTCCAGCGAGGGCCAGCATTACCGCATGCCCGGGCTCAACCTGCTCGCCGCCATCGTCGTTTACTGGAACACCGCCCACCTCGGCGGAGCGGTTGGACAGCGGAAACACGCCGGGCCGACCGTCGAGCCCGAGCTCCTGGCCCACATCTCACCCCTGGGATGGGCCCGCATCCTGCTGACCGGCGAATACCGGTGGCCAAAGCGCCGATAGCGACCTTAGCGTACGATTCTGCCCCCTACCGGAATCGACCCCTTCCTGCGGTAGTTGAGCACCCTGAGCCCCAGCGGGAGTAGAGCTGGTTACCTCCGACGCTCACTAGGGGCTGAAAATGCCATCGCCGCGGTGTTCGCTGGGGCCAACTAGCAGCGCTGCCGCACCCACCTCATGATCAAACTCTGCTCGCGTTGGGGGGACGGTCGGCACCACCGGTCGCTCAGCGTCAGTAGTTCGCAGATTTCTACCGAAAGTCTGACAACAGATGACATTTCTCCCGCTTATAGACCCCAAGCATCTTTGAGGATGAGGTACTCTTGTTGATAGCCATGCGTCCGCAGATGTTCCAAGTAAACCTCTCGTGGGGGTATGTTACTGTAGTATGGGACCGAGCCCCTGGAAAGCCCTCCGCCAGTTCCCCTGGAAAGCCCTCCGCCAGTTCCCCTGGAAAGCCCTCCGCCAGTTCCCCTGGAAAGCCCTCCGCCAGTTCCCCTGGAAAGCCCCCCGCCAGGGCTCTTGTTCAGTCCCCCACCAGTTCCCGTGGAACTATTCCGTGACCATCCTTTTGACATAATTCCGCATTACCTCCTAGCTGAGTGCCGCTCCGCGAATCATACTACGGCAATCAAGCCGAATCGGGCGACCATTTACATTGCCAGTCATCGCACACAGGACACCCGCCCACGGCAATCCCGACCTTCTTCGATTTGCACAACGCTCGTTACGTGAAGTAGTTTGTTGGGGACTGCAACCGCCAGCGCGACTCCGTTTTCCGCCGCCCTCTATAAGACAACGTCGAATTTAGGCGTGGTATATGCTTCAGACCAAGCGTCCTACCCTGTCGAACGGTACCTCGGCAATGCTCCGGTAGATATCGACCACTTCGTCATTGAATTCAAACCGATTGGCGAGCGTGTCCACAACCACTTGGACTATCAGGGACGCGCATCCTATCACCGAAGCGGGCGGAGCGTTGTTGACCGGGGCCGAGCACCCCAGTGCGGGCGTCGCGAAGTCGTTACGTCCAT
Source organism: SAR202 cluster bacterium bin87 (assembly GCA_002238825.1). GTDB lineage: Bacteria > Chloroflexota > Dehalococcoidia > Lucifugimonadales > UBA3495 > Bin87. The sequence goes on from MPNC01000017.1 coordinate 32,700, forward strand.
CACCTCCGGGGATAACAGGATATTTGGCGCCTTCCTCCCTGAGGTGGATCGGAGTATCCCCTGCCAACACTTGACGCTGCACCCGTGCCACACTGCCCCCACGGTAAAGCGCACCGGATACCAGTGGCTTTCTCCATTTCTCGGCGACCATGGCCAACGCAGGTACGAATGCATCGTTGCCAGTAGCGTCGATCACGATATCCGCGCTCGAGATGAGTTCACATATCCTACCGGGAGTCATCGGAGCTTCCGGAAACTCGCCAACCTCGGTCCAGGGAGCGTGCTTTTCAATCACGTGATGGACAGCTTGCACCTTGGGCTTGCCCACCTGGTCATGGCCCGCGACGTGTCTGACCACGTTCTCGGGTAAAAGTACGTCGCCGTCCACGATGTCCAAGTGGCCGAGCCCGCTTTCCGCGAGCGTGGTCCCAACGTAACCTCCCAGAGCGCCGGCCCCGAACATAGTTGCCCTGATGGTCCGCAGCACCGGCGCGTCAGGGCCCGCGCGCGCGATCAGGTTGTTTTCATCGGTTGGTCCTGGCTGCAATGCGATCGCCTCCACATCATTATTCATTCCTGCACACGCCATCACCAGCGCGTCTTTCGCTTCGTACCGCTCCCAACAGAATAGGATGAAATCCACTCCGCCGCTGGATACGAACGGTTCAGGCCTACGCCGGTCGTCCAATTGGCGCCTTAGCGGTTTGGCTTGGGCCCGGGATAGGCACCGGAACACTTCCGAAAGCTGACGGGGCGGCGGGGTGGTCAATCGGCTCGGGTGGAACCAGAGGCCGCGCAGATGATTCGACGACCTGGCGCGCCCCGGACCCACATCGATCCTTGGTGGAGCCCGGTTCACAACACCATGCAGATCTCCCCAACCGCCTCTGTGGATGCCGAGCTCATCACGGTCGAAGGTTACAACGATGGGCAGTTTCCTCTGAAAGTTCAGGAAAGCGTCATATCCCAAGTCATCGCCTTCCCAGCCATGCTCTGCACTCTCGCACCATTCCTCAATACGCGAGAAAAATCCCTCTGCAGTCTCCCAATCGCGGCTGGAATCTCCGTCCTGCCACATACAGACAAACCCACCAAGCGTGGAGTGGTTGGTGTCAAGGCCATCGACGAACAGGGCCGGAGGCCGAAATGGCCATCCTTCCACGATCATGATATCCATGGTCGTTGCCGCGGTCAGGGGCGCAAACGCCTCATGGATCGGGCCGCGCCAGCGCGATTGATTCACAGCCGATACCGGAGCGAAGCCGGCCGCCTTCAGATCGCACTCGAACGCTTCTAACGACTCCATGTGGAAATGGTCGTCCGTCATGGCGCTTATCCGAACCTGCGCGCCTCATTCGGCCGCTGGGCTACCGGTGTGGAACCAGCACCAGCTGCGGCGGTGCGGGCGCTACGCCCCGAGCCTTGGCCAGCACGGTTTCCGCTCCCGACCGCGTTGGATCCTCCACCACCAGAACTCCCGCCTTTGCCGAAGCTATCGCCGAACAGTTCCTGCCAGATCTTGATGGCCTTCTCAGCCGAAGGCTCAGCTTTCGCTCGCTTCGCGGTTCCCGCGTAAGACTGGACTCGGTTCCTGAAGTTGGCGTATTTACGCTGGTCCCAGTGCCGGTTGAAGTTCTCCGTCGGCAGCACCGGATTCTTGATCTCCGGCATATTGGGGTGCTGCTGCAGGTAGTTGTCCATCCGGGACAGGACGGTCTCCAGCGTGTCGGCCACCGTGCTCACCGCCGCGGTTCCTTTATCGGACGCCTTGATAGTGTTGCCGGCCAGGGTGGTCAGGAGAATCGACTTGGCGGTAAAGCTGTTCTTGTGGTCCCGAAGGTGCTTGAGCAACCTGACCACTCGCTTCAGATTGCCACCGGTGATGCGATTCTTTTCGTTGAACCAGTCGCGGTATCCGGTACCGTCAGTTTCTTCGAATTTGTTGTCAACCCGGTTGCAGACGTAGTGCTTACCACCGCTGGTCACCCGGGGTACTGTGTCGAGGTGAAAATCGCCGGCGTAGTCGACGGTCACGCACCTGGTCTTGAGCCTGAGCTTGTCGACGTAGTTCTTGTTACCAGCCAGCGTCTTGTTAATCGCGTGGACGTAGTCTTTGGCTTCCCACTTGGGGTTCGGGTTCATCACGATCTGGATGTCGGCATCATACTCATCGTTGTCGTCCACCGGCTTGATGAGTGTACCCAGGGCATAGGACCCCTGCTTGTCCATTGTTTGGTACCCAGGCAGGTTGTCCTTGAGATAGTCGTTCACCGCGCCCACGGATGTTTCCAGTCGGTCCAGCCGGCTCTGATTTAGGTTCACCTCATCCCTGAGAAACTCGGCGAACTGCTGAATATTCTTGGTCAATGTCCTTACTCCTTACAGTTATGCCAACGCCGTGAATGGCGCCGAAATGTGAGTTAAAAACGCCGCCGAAATCCGGTCGGCGTACTGCTCCGCGACGGCGCATGCTTCATCCGGCAGCAACCGTCTGGCCTTCTCCCAATCGTCCAGATCGACGCGCTCGGCTCCTTCCAGTCGATCCAGACGCGTAACCTTGTCGCGACCGATCAGCAGCCCAGCCTGATTGACCGCGGTGAGGGACTGGTAGTGCATGGCCACGTAGATGATCTCACGCCATTGAAACTGCCCGGCTCCGGCCGCCTGCTTGCTGCCAATCCGAAAACCGTCCTGTCCGCACCCGATGCTCAGGATCGCGATGTTCTCCCGTTGTACCGTGAAGCAGGTCAGAGCTTCGACCAAACCCATCATGGTCGGATTGTTAGCCCAGATGCCCCCGTCCAGGAGGATGTACCCATCTTGAACCACCGGCTTCAGGTAGGTAGGAGCTGCCGAAGTCGCGGCCGCCACCTCGGCCATGGGCTTGTCGCCGTCCAGGAAATACCCGGGATGGTGGGGAGTCTTATACACCGCGGGGTCTCCATGCTTGGCCTCGGTCGCCGGTATCAGCAACCGATATCTGGATTCCCGAAGGGTTATCTCCCCCAGAGTCTCACGAAGCAGTTCATCCAGGGCGGCCCGATCGTATCGATTGCGCGACAACCGACTCAGTAATCGCTGACCGCTCGCACGTTGCTCCGGAGGAAACACACGGTGGCCCTCGTTGACGTACAGATCCAGCAGAGAGCGCGCCGTCAGTCCAGCGCCCAACCCCAGGGCTATGATCCCACCGGTCGAGGTGCCGGCAATCAGGTCGAAGTAGTCGCCGATTGGCTGACCGTCAAGGCAGTTCTCCTCCAGATAGGCCAGGATCGCCACCGGGAAAATGCCCTTGATGCCGCCGCCATCAATCGACAGGATCCTGAATGTGGCGTCGTCGGGCCAAGGCAATGGTTCCCGACGGGTCTGCAGGATCGTAGCCGACCTGCGTGCTGGTTTATCGCGCTCTGCATTCATGACATAAAAACCGAAATCAGCGGATACGCTAATCAGCGTAGCACAGCCCGCAAAAAATGCAAGCCACTTACTTCAATCCCAGCGACCGTTCCTCAGGCCTGTCCGTCAGGTATCCCAACTGCGCCAGCCTCACCCTCGCCGCATCATTCGAGACTTCAAACTGGCCCGCTATCCTGGCGATGAGATCTGCCCCTTTGACAGACGCGGTTGGAACTGACCCAAAAGTACCCCATGCGTCAAAGGTCATCTGGACCAACCGTCCGAGTCGCGTGACCGGCATCAGGATGGCTCCCGATACGTACCCGGCCTGCCACTCCATCCAATCGACGCCGGATCCCCCGCTGTCTCCCGGCCTTTTACACCTGGGCCCGGGCGCTTCCTCCTCATCCGGGAAAAGCCTGGGCTGATCGAATGGCCACAACCTCGCGTGCAACTTCACGTGGCCGAACTCGTGGGTGAGGGTCGTCCGCAACCGGTGTTCCCGGTGGCTTGCATCGGCCAGCTCCTGGGAGATTTTCACCACGGGTTTCTGGTCAGGATAAAACAGGGTCAGCCCCTGTACCTCCTCACCCTCCTCGCCTTCCTCACTGAGGTCGGCGTACTGGTCCAAGTCGGACGTATCACATTCGATCATGACGGTCAGGTCCTGAGTCGACACCGGGAACTCAGCCTTCCCGTACGTCTCCAGCAGGAAGCCAACGATCCATTCCTCGCTCAGGCTATCCAGCTCCTCCTGACGATAATAAGGCCGCTCCGGAAAGCGGCCCGTCCGATCTTTGATCCATCTGATCGAGTTAGCGCTCATCGGCTCCGGCCACTCAGGTTGCGCCGGAAGGCCTTCATGGCAGTTGTGATGCCTTCCCGGTCACGCGACATCTCGAGCATATCCGAGGGGAACCTCCCCGCCAGAAAGAGCAGATAGTCCAAGTCCAAGTCCAAGGTATCCGCCAACTGGCGAACGATATGTTCGCTGGGAGGATTGCGCCGGTCATGCTCAATATCGTTCAGATATTGAGCCGAGATGGCCTGGCCGTCCTCCTTCAAGGTTTCGGCCGCTACCTGCTTCTGGCTCAGTTTTCTGTCCTTGCGGGCCTGTGTGATTGCTTCTCCGAATGTCATAACGCCCGCTCCTCAATGCTGGTTCCACCACACCGCACCCCCGCAGTGGGACACTGGCAACCGTGATCTACATAGAGCGTAACACCTGCCCGGAGGGCGGTGTGCAACCTCCCAACACAACCGGTCAGTGGCATTCGAGACCTCTCCTGCCCGTCGATGTATTGCTACTGAACACGACGAGCGCCTCACCATCACGATTGCCGCCAAGAATACCAACGGGGTGGATTCACGTAAAGACCGATCCCGCCCGCCAGCCCTGTCATCCCAACCAACTACAGCGCCGGTATCGCACGCGGATTATCGGGAGCTGTCCCCGAACAGTTCCTGCCAGAGTTTGACGGCCTCCTCAGCCGAGGGCTTGGCTTTCGCCTGCTGCGCCGTCTGTGCGTACGATTGGATCCGGTCCCTGAAATTGGCGTACCTCCGCTGGTCCCAGTACCGGTTGAAGTTCTCCGTAGGCAGCACCGGATTCTTGATCTCCGGCAAATTGGGATGCTGTTGCAGGTAATCGTTCATCCGGGAGAGGACGGTCTCCAGCGTGTCGGCCACCGTGCTCACCGCCGCGGTTCCTTTATCAGACTCCCGAATCATGTTGCCGGAGAGAGTCGTCAACATGATCGACTTGGCGGTGAAACTGCTCTTGTGGTCCCGGAGGTATTTGAGCAGTCTGACCACTCGCTTCAGGTTGCCGCCTGTGATGAGATCCTTTTCATTGAACCAGTCGCGGTACCTATTACCGTCCGTCTCCTCGAACTTGTTGTCGATCCGGTTGCAGACGTAATGCTTACCTTCGATGGTCACCCGAGGAACCACATCCAGGTGAAAGTCGCCGGCGTAAGCGACCGTTACGCACCTGGTCTTGAGCCGGAGCTTATCGGCATACGTCTTGTTGCCAGCCAAGGTACGGTTGATCGCGAGGACATAGTCCTTCGGTTCCCACTTAGGATGCAGGTCCATCACGATTTGGATATCGGCATCATACTCATCGCCGCCGTCCACCGGCTTGATGAGCGTATCCAGGGCGTAAGAGCCCTGCCTCTCCATCTTCTGGTATCCGGTCAGGTTGTCTTTAAGGTAGCCGTTCACCGCTCCCACGGCAGTTCCCAATCGGTCCAGACGGCTCTGGTTGAGATTCACTTCGTTCTGCAGTTTCCTGGACGTCAACTCGGCACTACTAGTTGCCTCCCTCAACAGCATATCGAAGCTGATCCCAGCCAAATCGCGCCGAACATCTTTCGCAACCGCATGCACTTCCTTGGCGACGTGCGTCTCCTGGCCTTGCTCTTGCTGCAGAGCGGTAATCAAGGGCAGCAGCAAACCTGCCGCCGGTGATGCCTGTATGAGTTCCAGAGCGCGGGCCACACCGAATATCACAGACAATTGTGTCAATGCCTGGATGAAACCCGGGCGGAGTTCGCCCTCTTTGGCCAAACAGCCCAGCAACAAAGAGAAATCGTTCTCAGTAAGGTTTTTCCCTTGGAGGAGGAGGGCAGCCGCCTTGGACAACAGTGCGCTGGTCACTTTCCCAACCATGCTCTTCGCATTATCAGAGGCGAACCTCTCCACGACTGCGTCAAAAACGACCGCCGCTTCGCTTGGGTTTTGGTTCTGCATCAGAGCCAACCCCTTACGATGCATCGTGTCAGCTACCAGTTCGCTGAGTTCAGTGGTTGGCACGGTGGCCAAACAGTCCAAAGCTTGGTCATACGCGTAAACAGCTTCAGATGCATTCCCGAGTTGAGACCACGCCCTTCCTTTGCTATCCAACGCTGTTCCGAGCATGACGACCACCGCAGGGTCTCTGCTCGTTCCAAAGGTGACCAGCATTTGGTCGCACGCGCCGATGCCCTCAAGATACCGGCCCGCCCAGTTCAACCGCAGGACCTTGTTCAACAAAGCCACAGCCGCCTGGTGCCGATCACCTGTCACCTGGGACATCCGCAACCTATCTGCAACCTGCTCAAAGATGGCGACGGCTTCATTATCATGACCAATATCGGCCAAGAGTTGCGCTTTTTGGATCAACACCTGGGCTACCGGCTCTTGAACGTCAGCCGTTTCAAGGCGGGATTCCCGGTAGATGTCCGCGACAATATCCCACAGATCTGCCGGTGAATAGAGGCAAGCCATGAAGTCTATAAGCGCTTCAACCACCTGACTGGACCCGCTGTCCCTTCGCAACAGATAGTAGATGTTGTAAAGCCGCTCGCTCAGGTAGTACTGCCGGCGCCGAGGCGTTCCCCCGACGACGACTACAGCCCCCCGTTCCATTAAGCGCGCCAACAAGGCGCTGCACTTGTTGATATCGAGACGAGACTGATCGGCAACCTCTCTGGCGGTAGCAGGTTTCCATAACCTGGCCAAGGAGAGATAAACCCGGCGCTCCAGTGCCGGCAACGATTCCAGGTGGCTCTTGAAATACTCCGTGTGGTCGTCAACCAGGTCCAGCAGATTGCTTTTTAGTTCACCGAACGACCGGCCGACGCCAAAAAGAGCGATGATAGTAAGCAATCTGGGATTGCCTCCGGTGAGGATCTCCAGGGGCCTGACCGCCAGGGTTGTGGACGGTTGTCCGCTGACAGCCTCCCACAGGGCCACGCATTCTGGTGTATCCAGGGGATGTAGTGTGATTACCCGAAACAGATCGTATAGCGCATGATCGGGATGGTCGATTTCGTCGAACCGGCTGGTGGCGCTGCCCAGCAGGACAATGCGAGGCTCCGTCTGCAGGGTGTGGCGCAACCGCCATCCCGCGTCAGGATCATCCATGTCGGCGAACAGCATATTCAGGTTTTCCACCACCAACACGACCCGTTTCCCGTGGCGGTCCGCGAAATCCAGAACCGACCCCAGGCAGCGGTCGGCCAGGTCCCGGTCATTCCCGGTGGTCCTGAGGTCATCATAGGACAGGCGCAAATCGGCGCGCTCGTCGTCCGGAGCCTGCTCCACCAAACGGCCCACGCACTCCAACCAGAATTCCCCAATGGTGGAGATCTCGTAACTCTCCTCCGCGAACACGATGGGGTAGAATCCCTCCAGCGCGCCATCCCGGCGCGCCTCAGCCGCCACGCGTAGCAGCAAGTGGGTTTTTCCGCTGCCTCGCGGTCCGATCACCAATGCGTGGGCGTTGGATTGGCCGGTACTCGCGCGCAGGCATTCCAAGAGCGACTCGAACTCGCCGGTGCGCACGCAGAACGACGCTACGATCTCATCGTCGGTGAGGAAGCCAGGGTTGTATTTCTTGACGCCGACTGCCATTGCGGTCCCCCATTCCTGATCTATCGCCGGTTGATCGGGGTGAAGTATTGACCGTGCCGGGCGCGCCACCAATCCTCCAGCAGGCCGGACACGAAGCCGTAACCTCCGTCCTGGCCCTCCAGGTACCCGTCATGCTCCAGCGAATAAAGCACATGCTCGACGGGCACTCCTTCGTCATCTGAAGAGAGCGGCGACGACTCCCGGTAGCGCCGCGCGGTTTCGTGAGTCAGCAGACCGCCGTTGACCGCGGCTTCAGTCAAAAGGCCGAGAGCCACCGTATAGCTCTGGCCCCCCAGGACAGTTCGCAGACGGTCCTCGTAATGCACCAGGTCAACCTGTCCCCGCACGCTGAGCAGTTCGTGTTCGTACACCTGCGCCACGTCGGCCATGGTCGCCTCGCTCCTCTGATCCCTGACCAGGCGTTCGTGGAGGTGATGGAAAAACTGCTGGACGTGATGCGGAACGCAACAGCGCAACCGGCGACACATCTCGCCGCGCACCTCTTCGGAGAGATGTATCCCCTGCCCACGGGCCAATGCAGCCAGGCAGTCAATCGATATCTCCCGACTCCAAGGCTGCAAGTCGAAGGGCGCAAAAACGTTGGCCTGAGCGCTGAGGCCTGCCTGCCTGAGAATGGGGCCCAACCCGACGCTCCCTGAGATGATCAAGCAGACCCTGCCGGGATACGCCTGGCAATTTCGCCTCAGCCAGCTCATGAACCGGTCCGTGGCTGCGCGGCGCTCCGGAGTGATGCGGTAATCATGCCCCTTCAGCAGACGGTTTACTAGGATGGAAAGCTCGTCAATGGCCAGCACCACCGGCCGTTCGTTGGCTGCCAGAGCTTCAAAGAACCGGTCGCCATCACGCTGCCAGTTTCCGGCGTCCATTCCGGCGCGTAACCGCACCTTCAGCTCGGATACTCCCACCTCCTCCACATTGTCGCGGATGTCCCCCAGGCGGTTGGTGGACCACGTCTGGATACGCCTCCAGATGCTCTGGACCGATTGAGCCTGGATCGCCATCTCGGCGACGGCATCAGCCCCGTCCATGGCGGCTTCCAGGTCCACGAACACGGTGGCAAACTGCCCCTCGTCATCCAATCGCCGCAGCAGTTCCCGCACCAGGCTGGTCTTGCCCATGCGACGCTGCGCGGTCAGGAGCGTGTGCGTGCCGTTTTCCACACGCTCCCGCAGCGCTTCGATCTCGGCCTCTCGATCAAAGAAACGGTCGCCGTAGACCCAGTTACTGCCGCCTGGGACGAGTTCCAGTTCGCCATCCGGTTGGGTAAAGTTGCTTGCCATTGATAGATCGTAACACGCAACATATACGTTGGCAACAAACACGTTGGCAACAGCACCGGTTGTTTGCCGAACTGCGGCTGGCCGGCGCAACCACCCTGGAGCGGGCTCGGGCGGTGCTCGATGAGTTTGTGCCTCGGTTCAACCGGCGCTTCGGCGTTCCCCCGCAGCGCTCCGAGCCAGCGTTCCGACCGCTGGACCAGCAGTTGTGCCTAGAGCAGGTGCTGTGTTTCCAGCACCGCCGGAAGGTGGACCGGGACAACACGGTGCGGTTCCAGTTGCAGACACTCCAACTGCTGCCGGCGCCGGAACGCCCCAGCTATGCCGGGGCGACGGCGGAAGTCCTGGAGGGGCTGGATGCTCAGCTCAAGGTACGCCACGCGGGACGCATCGTCGCTGCCCAGGAGGCCCCGCCAGGTCCGGTATCCCTCCGTAACGGCCACCAGCCTCCCGCCGTCTCTCCGGTTGCGCCCATCGGGGTAAACCACTGGGATGAACGCTGGACAGCGCACCTGGCTCCGCTGGTCTCAAGTCAGGAACCCGAGGCGGATCAACCGGACTTCACCGATGGTGAAGTCGCCGCCGCACCACCCGCAACCGTCGCCCCGCGCCAGCCGACCTTCCTGCAGCGGGAGCGCTGGAAGGCGATCCAGCAAGCCCGGCGCAAGGGCATGTCGCTGCGGGCCATCGAACCAAAGAATACATGCGCCGCCGAACCGGGGAGGGAATGAGCAAACTCGAAGTCATGCGTTGCCTCAAACGTTACGTTGCCCGCGAGATCTTCTCTACCTTGCAGACTCCCGCAGGATTCGTCAGCAGCCCGGCTTGACATCTATAGGAGCATCATTTTCGCTGAACACTTACCCGGACATTTTCCCTGACCTACGACATCCTTTATACCGGCACTGGTGAAAAGGGCGCGTCGCTGGCCGGACAGGGTCGTCAGAAGCCTACAGTAGCATAAGCAGATTGCCGACAGGAAACCATAGTGCGACCGACCGAAACGTGGATGGAAACGTGGACACCGCCCTCCCCGCCGACGCTGGCAACGTGCCGAATGGACGGCAGTGTACCGTAATCGAAAACCCGAACGGTGATTTCCTTGACCCGTCCTCCGAATGTGAGGAATCTCGCCGTTATTCCACACCCTCTTCGGAGGCCATCGTCAGCCAAAATTCGATATGAGGTTCGGTGAAAAACAAGCTTACGTGGGAATCCAGTTGGGGAGGTTTGACATTGACCAATCTGCCCGGCACGTCCCGAACTTTCCCGTCCGTCGATGCGAAAGCTATGATCCGGTCCGTCATATCGACAAACGAACGGAGAATCTCTGACCGAGTGATTGCGTCGCCAAAGTGCATATGATGATATCGGCATAGCAAAAGAATATTGCCCGCGTGGCGCGCGCCCCTTGCGTTTACGTGGTCGCAGTGATGGGCATGCATTACCTCCTGCCGATTTTGTGGTATCGACACGTAGCTCGATCCCGGGGCCAGCACCGAGGGCGCCCACGTGGCCAGGCAAATTTGGCAATGCCAAGCGTACTGCACCTCCTTTAAGTTGGCTATTTGGGCATCTTCGGTCGGTATCCGGCTCCGACTAGGGGTTGCCGGCGGCCTGATCCTAGTCTTGCTGTTCGCACCAGAACCCCCAGGGATCGGTCCGGGACTAGGGATGTTTTTTGATCCGTCAATGATTTGAGCGGGGTGCACACCAGCGGTCTCGACGAGATCTCCGTCGTCGTGCGCATGGTCAGAGGCTTCGTACGCTTCGTAATCGGTTTCCGACGCTGACTCGTCCACGCCGTAGTTGGGGTTGCGCTCCTTGAAGTCCAGTTTGTACGCGCGCTGCAGCACCGGGCCCAGATACTTTTGCGGCGTCTCGAAAATACGCTCGGCGACTAGGTCGAAGAAATTCTCTTCCAGATCCGAGTCTGACCTCAGATAAAGTGTTCCGTTTTCTGGGTCGATTTGGCCGCTTTCTTCTACCTCAAAGTTTCGACGGAATAGCCGGTAGGTGACAAAGACCGAGTCCGCGAGTTGGACCTTCTTGACGACCGACAAGCGTTCGCGCCAATTTCTCCTTAGTTTGTCCCGCCGGTCGTCCAGTCCCAGGTTATCCAGCCGCTTCCTTAATTGCTGCCCTTTCGCACCAGTTTGCAAAGACAAGATCACTCGACCAAATGCGTGATTTGGATCGTGGGCATCGAGGCCATCGGCCACCACCCGGGTCGGCTCTCCCGCTGCGTCCCTCAGCGTACGCAATCCCAGGGCACGCAATTCAGAAGTGATTGGTTCTGTGACTTTCTGACTTTCCACTATGGCGAGGCCAACCGGTCGGTCGCTTGCATACAGCCTGATGCGTTTCTCAAGAGGCTCATGATCAGGGATCGCGATTCGAGCTCGGTTTTGGGTCGCTTCCGATTTCGTGACCAGGCGCACCAGGTTCGTGTCGCATTCCACAGGGATAAAGGCAATCTCGGGGTTGCCGGCGGACCACGACCTAGGTCCATTCCCGTGTTTAATGTGGCGAAGGATTTGGTCGACGTGTTCGGCGATCACGTCCGAACTCTGGCATTGAAGCCAATGGAAGAAACGAAGAGAGTCGGTTTCCGTCGGCTCTCCGCCCACGACGCCAATCTTTCGATAAAGTCGTTGAGTCTCAGCGTTGATGTCCGATAATTTGACCACCGTTTTCCACAGGCCCCAATAATCCCTTCTACCCTTCAAAGCCAACTGGGATGGTGAGAACAATTCACCCTCTACTGGTATGCACGGTAAATTCTGTATACCGGTCGGTGCCGTGCCTTCGCTTTCCGATTGCTTTACGTATTCTCGGATTCTCGGAGCGTAAGAGTCGATGCGACCGCCGTCCTCCCGCAACGCATCAGCGATTTGCGTGGCCGTTGGGGTCTCTCTGGGCGCCCAGCCTTCGACGCGATCCAAAAGCTTTTTTGGACGGTTAATTTTGTGCCTTTCGAGGAGGTACAATCGAGACACCCAGCCTTCGGATCTCAACAATTCTGCCGGCGATCTCAGCATCAGGTCTCCGCCTAATGCAACTGCGTACCGAGCGGCTAATTTGGCAAGGCTATCCTTCAATTCAGATACCGACGCGAGGGCCGCAAGGTCATCTTCGAACGACAAGAACTGGTGCACTTCATCGGAAGTGAGTTGGCGATCTTTCGGGAACTCAACGGCCCGGTTCGACAAAAAGGCTCTGACTTCATGGATGTTGGGAATGCGGCGGACGCTGAACTTGCCTCTCCCGTTCCTGGTTGCCATATCCGCAGTATAAATTTCTCGAGACGGCCTATTGATGTGCGCGCGCAAAATCGAGGAGACGCGGGAGTCCTTTGGTTCGCATAACGCCGGGAACGCAACCAAATCACCCGTTGTGGTCGGCCAGATAGGCAAGGTTAAGATGCGGTAGCGGACCGGGGAGGAGAGGGATGCCCAACTGCCGCGCAACCAACGCCAAAACTGCTTGCGGTAGTTCAATGAGGTTTCGTGAAAATCAGTTTCATCAAGAAAATCATCCAGGGTGTATTGTCGCGGCTTCCACCCACGGCTTTGCAGCAACGGATGATTCTGCAGTGAGGGGTGCAATATCGGTACTTGACGACGGCCCGGTAGGGAAGGCGGCAAAACCGTCGCAATGAACAAATCGGCGAGGGGTCGCGGCTCTGACTTGGCATCAGGCAGATGCAAATTAGGTTTGATGGAACTTGCATTCCGCGATTTATCGTTTTGAATAGTTTCTTTCAAGACGTCCAAATTCCGCTTGGCAACCTCGGGATCCCCGAGGGTTTTTTTCCATTCGGCTTCGCTCGCCCATGGGAACCACCTTGCGGTTTGCAGCGGTTGCATGCGTTGTACGGCATCATTCTCATCGAAAGTAAAGATCAAGCCATCCGAATCAATGTCGGCTAAACAGCGCAACACGGGTGCAGGAATCGACTCACTCACTTGGTCTTCGTTCTTTGGACAAATATTGGAGAGGAGGCCGGAAAACTCCGAATCGCTCCACGTAAAAGTTGGCAGGATTATCCTCCTGCTGCCGCCCGCAGAAACCCGTCTAGGACCCAAGGGAACCATCGGTCCCGATTTGGCTCGGCGTCGGACCTTCGGCGATGATATTTTGGTACCGGCATTCTGGGTTTGGCCGCGGAGCGGGATAGCCCGCTTGTTCAGGGACCGCCGAACGATGTCTGGTAACCATTCGCTGTCTGGATTGCCGTTGACCAAGTACAGTTCCAGGGCCTTGCCGCCGTGGCGTGGGATTAGATATCCCGCCATGATGTCCACCAAGGAGTCGCGACAGGATTCGTCGATGCATGAATTGAACCGGTCCCGGTCGCTGATTCCATGCCTTCCCGCATCCGACCTGTACGGTCCCGAGAAGTGGACGCCCAGTCCAGTGAGCGCTGTCGCGAAACCTTCGTCGTACCCTATAGGATATCGCCTCAGGCCCTTGGTCGATTGAGGCCGCCCTTTCTTGTCGATGCTCCAAGCGATTTCGATGCGAAAGTCTTTGACGCCTGGATCGAAAAAACCGGGGATCTCCGGACGCGTCCCGTCCAGGAAAAGAGCCCGCAGCGTACATACATGTTCGTGAACTGATCTGGACTCGGTGGTCGGCGAATGGGACTCTACTTCACATTCTCGCCGAAACAAGCTAAAGCTTTTTCTGTTCCTCCCAGTCCGATGGGTAGGTCGTTTTGCAGTCCAACCGATGTCCACCACGCCCAGTTGGTGATGTCTCAAGGTCAGGCGGTATTGGTTCCTGACACCTGGGGAGACCGCTCCCATCAACCTCTCCGGAAGACCAGCGCACGCGTCGCGATAGAGGCCGCGCACCAAATCTGGGCTCGTCGGCCCAAGTTCGAACGTTTCTCCCATGGTGACCATCAATGTGTTTGAGCGGTATGGCACTTCCACTGAACATCCAAAGAGCGGCGCTTCTAAATCTGGCACGGGCGCGCCATAGGCGCCGGGCGAAGGTTCGGCATCTTTGCCGTTGCGGTACAAAGTTTTTTGTAAACGGACGCCATCGGAACGGATTATGATGTCGTCGCCTAGGCCGAAGCATGCGTTCAGACCATGATTTTTCACCCCGATGCCCGACCTTTTCGCTTCGACGTCTTCCCCAGCACCAAATAAGGTAGCCAGCCGTTCCCAACCCTTTTCCGAGACGGGCTCTCCGTCGCCTTGACAAATCAGTCGATCAGGAAGAAACGAAATGCTGGTATGGCTAGCGTTGGCGTCCAACTCATTCTGGATCAGCTCAATGATCAGGTCGTCGAGATTGAGGCCTCTGAAAAACTGCCAATAAACAGGGATAACATCGACCTTCTGCTCGTATTCGACGGTTGACATGGTCACTCCTTCATCGTCAGGTTATGGAGCATCTCATTCAGTGACACCGGGTCTAGAGCTGCAGCTCCATAGATGCACGATTCGGCCGAAGGCCCGCCTGGGGGCACTATCATGGAAAAGCGCGCCAAGGGGCGCATTTTACTGGTTGGCACTCGTCGTGGACAAACGAGCAGCTACGGGTCGATTCCGGTAGAGGGCAGGATCGTACGCTATGGGGAAAGGCGCTGGTTGAGTGTGCGATAGACGGGTCCCCTTACGGATACCGCCGCGCCTGCCCGTATGAACGGATGACGGAGAGGTGGAACCTGCCGAGACGAAGCATCTGGAGCGCGCGGCTCGGTTCGACCTGTTGTTCCGCGTCAACTATTCTTGCCGACGCATTGCCTCAAATCAAATGTTACTGAACTCCGGTCGCACGAGTCTCCTGGCGAATCCAGCCACGAAATTGGAGATGGCTGGCCAGCACCGGCTACGGCTACGCCGCAGAACATCGGCGAACCCGATTTGGGCATCAATTCTTCCGGTGCCCTCCCCCTTATTGATACCCGCTGTGATTCGCGCAACAGCCGTTACGTAACGCCAGAGTTCGTTATGCGCCTGGGCGTCTCTGCGACTGTCACCAAGGCCAAAGACGAACCCCAACTCCGATATTGCCATGTGCCCGACGGGCGTCGGGTGAAACTCCATTCTGGCCATCGGCATAACCGATGGTATAACCCTCTTCGACTCCGTGTCCGTATCCGTCCAGAAACCCCTGGGCTTCCCCAAAAGACCAGGCGACCCAGGACGCTCCCGCAACCACCAGAATTACCAGGGCGATGCCGGATGCCCATTTGAGTGGGACGTTACGATTCATCGAGTTCACTTGGTACGCGTGACGATTGTTACGCCGTTGGCCATGACCACCGCCGTCCGCCGCTTTATTGATACCCGCCGTGGTTCACAAAAAAGGGTCATTACGTAACCTGGCCGCGAAGGATCAGGGTCCCCAGCGCATTCCCGATTTTTCACCGCCCTTACCAGACCCTCGTCCGCGCCTATTAACAGTACCGTGCGTGGTTGTCCCTGATCTCCGCCATCGTGATCTCACCTCGCGACAGTTGCGCATGCAACCTCCCCTCCACCGCGTCGGCGCTCAGCAACACGGTCCCGACCGCTCCGGACACGGTCAGCCGGTGCAGCGCGGTGTTGGGATCCGTCATGCACTCGGCGTACCGACGCACCATCCGTTCGTCGGCGTCCATCCCGCAGGCCAGCGCCAGCCACACGCAGGCCGTCATCGTCAGCGCCTTCCACAATCGTCCCACAACCGACTCTCCCAGGCGCCCAACGACAGAAACCTTCAGGCGCAGCCCGCGCCGTCAGCCAGCCGGTCCGGCATCCCACCACCGAACATCTGGGAATCCGCCACCGCGGCGAATTCGGGATCGATGAAGTAGCTCTGCAGCGGGCTGTTGGCCGCCACCGGCCGGGACAAGATCATCCCCCACTCCCGCTGGAACCTTGCCAGCGCGCGGCCCATCCGCATCGACAGCGTGCGCAGCTCCATGGGCGTCAGCTCCGCACGCTGGCACAACGCCCTCCGGTGGATGCCCGCCGCGCCGGCCCGCCACACGTGCAGCACCATCCGCCGGGCCGCCGGCTACAGACCGGACAGGAAATCTCGGGCGAGCATCTCCGTCCATTCCCCGGGAACCGCTTCGGCGGCTGGCGTGGCCTCCCTGACACCATCAGCAGGTTGCTCCGTTGAGACGATGCCGACGGGTTGCGCGCTGGTGGAACCGAGCAGCTGCTGGGCTGCGTGGTCAAGGCGCCATCCACGCTGGGTACCTTTCTGCGCAGCTTCCGTTGGGGCCACGTCCGGCAGTCGGACCGGGTGAGCCGGGAGCTGCTGGCCCGGGCCTGGGGGGCTGGGGCGGGACCAGGCGATGATCCGTTGACCATCGACCTGGACTCCACCGTCTGCGAGACCTACGGGCTCGCCAAGGAGGGCGCGCAGTGCCACAACTACGCCGGCCAGCGGGGCTACCACCCACTCCTCGCCGTCGCCGCGGGCACCGGAGAGGTGCTGACGGCCCGTCTGCGCAAGGGTCGGGCAACACCAGAATGTGCGCAACGTCATCGAAGCCATTCCCGAGACGGAGTGGACGCCCATACCCTATCCAAACCTCTCATCCCTGAGCCGGCCAGTGCGACTGCATCCCTTCGGTGGATTCGGGCTTGGGCACAGCCGGGGCCTCTCGGCTAAGGGAGGGCCGGCGCCCCGTCCAGCCCCGGTGCACCTGCGTTCCGGTTGCCGGGCGAGACGCCGGCCTCGCCCGTGCGTCTGTGTGTGCTTGCTTTTGTAGTTGCTCCCTACTGGCCCGGCCCGCTGACCGTCAGCTCCAGCCTGCTGGATAGCATCCGCCCGTCCCCGGTGCAGATGGCCCCCTGGGCGTCGCAGTCGCTGGTCTCCGGCAGGACGATGACCACCTGGCCGTTGCCGTTGGGCTGGACCGTAATCTTCCACCCAATGTTGCTGCCCTGCTCCAGCCGCTCGGCCTTGCGCACCGTCCTGCCGGTGACCGTGAAGGCGTGGTCTCGCAGGGTCCGGTAGCTCAGGGCGAACTCCTCGCTGAAGCGCAGCTCGAAGGTGAATGCCGCTCCCCCGTCGTGGCTGTTAGGCGTGTTCTGCAGGCTGGCTATCAGAGGCGGGAGCGGAAGGGCTTCCACCGGAGCCGTGGCCGCACTGGTCAGCACCTCGTCGTTGCCCACATCGTCGGTGAAGCTCACCCTCACCCTGATGATACTGCCTACGTCAGCGGCCACCAGGGTGTACGTGGAGCCCGTCGCGTCCTGAATGTCCGCTCCATCAGCCTGCCATTGGTAGGCGAAGGTGGCGTTGTCCAGCCCGTCCTCGTCGGCAATGCCGGACGTGCCTGCCGTCAGGGTCTGCCCCACCTGCGCCGTGCCGGTTATGGTCGGCGCGCCCGTCGCCGGCCGCTCAGTTAGGTCGGTGAGGTTGATGGTCACTGTCACGGTATCGCTGGCCGTGCCGTCCCAGACCCTGATCGTGACCGAGTAGCTGAACTTGCTCTCGTAGTCGTAGCTCACCTCATTCTTCGTCTTGATCTGACGCGCCGCCGGGTCGAACGTGAACGAGCCCGCGTCCGCGCCCTCCATCGTGTAGGTCAGGACGTCTCTCAGGTCCCTATCGGTGGCCGCGGGGATGGCCGCGCCCACGTTGCGGTTCGCCACGCTGTTCTCGGCGACGGTGCGCGTCAGCCTTTCGTCCGGGAACTCCGGCACGCGGTTCGGCGCGTTCGTGGCGAACAGCCGCGGGGTCGACCACCAGCTGGGCGTATCGCCGTTGAGCGCCCGCACCTGCACGTCATACGCGGTGCCCGGCCTCAGGCCCGTGATCGTCGTGGCCGTGCCCGTGCCGCTGTGCGGCCAGGTCGAATACCCGCCGGTCCAGAAGTCGTCCCGGTACGTCACCTCGTATGGTGAAAATTGACATGGCGGGTGTGGTTGGGCGCCCTGCCGGTCTGCGCAGCATGAGGCCCGTCGTGGCGACGTACAGCCAGGTTGCGGTGGTTGCGCACAATGCCCTGTAGCGCCGCGTAGTCTTTGCTCAACCGCCCTCCCGAGAGAGGGCGGTGTTGTTTACGTAGCCTTGCGCGGGTTTCGGGGGTTACTGCTGCGCCGCGACCCTCAGGGAGACCGAGCCGGACAGCTTCTCGCCGTCTTCCGAGCAGATCGCCCCTTCGTCGCCGCAAGCGGGGAGGCTCTGGTAGCCCGTTACCCGGACAGCCTCCGACGCAGATGCTGGTCGGAACGTGATTATCCACCCCTGATTGTCGCGCTGCTTTACCCGCTTCGCCTTAATTATATCTCCGTCGCTGACGACAAAGAGGCGGTCCCGCACGGTCTTGTAGCTCAGGCCGTATGGGGATTCGCTGAACCGGTATGTAACCCTGAACTCACCGCCGTCGTGATCCCCGGGGACCGTGGTGAACTCCCCGGTCAGGGGTTCCGGCTCAGACTTCGCTCCCTTTGTGTCCTCCTCCTCTTCTTCGTCCGACTTCGGAGCCGTCCCCGTCGTGGTAATGGTAACCTCCGGGCTTTGACCGTTATATCGCGCCGCGCCCGTTAGCCGCCAATTCGCCGCTCGGACTTGGAAGGTGTGGGCCGTACCAGCCGTTAGCCCACTGATCCCGCAGGACTCAGGGAGGTCATAGAGGCGACCGACGGACCCCGACCCCACATTGCAGGGCACGATTCTCCAGTCGCCGTAGCTCCCGCTGCCCTCCTTGAACCGGTATTCATAGTGCGTTATGGACCCGTCCGCGCCCTGGGTCACGCTCTCGGCGGGCCGGTCCCAGTCCAGCCACGCGCTGTTGTCCCCCGTCGCCCCGACGCGGAGGGTAGTCACCACCCCAGGCGACATCATCCTGCGGTACTCGTTGGCGTAGATCGAGAGGCGGAGGGACCTCGTGTCCTCCGCCTGGTCTTTGTCTACGTTCATTCCGTCTTTCCACACGATTTCGACGAAGTGGTAGCCGTCTCCGATAGACCAGCCAGCGGACGGCCCCGCGTCTTCGTTGTTCGAAGCGGTTCTGTTAAACTCCGCGTTAGCACCGGTGTACCAGAATTTGAGGTAATACTCGGTGGAGTCACTAAAGAGGATGGTGTTCCCGCCCGACGTGGGGTAGAACCGCTTGACATTTTGATCGTCAGTGTCGAAGGGCCCCCACAGACCGACAACTTTATCGGTGCCCGCGAGGTCGGTGAAAAGGGCAGCACCTATCTCACCTTTCCCGACGAAGTTCCGCACCCTCACATCTATGTGTCGGATTACATAGCCCCTGCTGAAACTTCCGGTCGTGAACGGCTGGGTTAATGACCTGAGTTGGCCAGCACTGCCCGCTATCCGTGTGTTGCCCTGCCAAGCCTCGCCTAGGTTGCTTACCTGCTTGTAGGTAAGTTTGGTATGGCTCGAGAATGCGCTGGGGAGAGGCGGGCCGAAGGCCGCGAAAGCTATGGCGGTGAGCACCAGCAACCCACCGAGGGCAAGAATACCTGCTCGTATCCGGGTGTTCATACGAGATTACCTCCTCAATTTATTGTTGTTCGTGATGTAGTGGGAGACGTCTCCGATCGACCAGCCGCTGGACGGCGCCACGTACTCGCTGTCCGACGTCGTGCTGGACAGCGCCACGTTCGGGCCGTCGTACGTGAACCTGACGTTGTACCCGGTGCTGTTGTTGAAAAAGAGCAGTGGATGTCCCCGCTCTGTCGTGCCAGTCCTCGTCCGTCGACTGCGGCCCGCTCCGGTTCCGGCCAGCACAGCTCTGCACACGAAGGGGCCGGCAGACGACGTAAAACAATACAACCATTGGGTGACAATACCGTGCCAATCAAACCCATTACGGTGACAATTACCGTGCAATCTGCTGCCTCTCAGTGGTATGCTTCACCCAGACGACGGCCCGGCTGGGCGCCGTTGCGCGGATGACGCGCATCCTACTGCCAGCCCATGAGCCGTCCGAGGTAAGGAGAGAATGTCGTGAACGCTGCGGAGCACGAGTTGGAGACGGCGGCGCTGCGGGACCGCCTGTCGCGCCTGAGCGAGGCCAGCCTGCGCATCAACGAGAGCCTCGACCTGGACACCGTGCTGCAGGAGGTCGTGGACAGCGCCCGCGCGCTGACGGGCTCCGCCTACGGGGTGATCACCACCCTGGATGACTCGGGGCTCCCCAAGGACTTCGTCACCTCCGGGCTCGTCCCAGAGGCCCACCAAGCGCTGGAGAACTACCTGCCGGAGGGCCTGCTGGTCTACCGGTACCTGAGCGCCCTGCGGGAGCCACTCCGTCTCGACAACTACGGGGAGCACATCGCGTCGCTGGGGCTCTCCGACTTCCTGCCCATCTCGGCCAGCTCCTTCCTGACGGCGCCGATCCGCCACGGGGGCCGGGCGGAGGGGAACATCTACCTGGCCAAGAGCGAGCCGGGGGACGAGTTCACCCAGGAGGACGAGGAGACGCTGGTGATGTTCGCCTCCCATGCCGCCCTGGTCATCGCCAACGCCCGCCGGCACCGCAGCGAGCAGCAGGCCCGGACGAACCTCGAAACCCTGATCGACACCTCCCCCGTGGGCGTCGCGGTCTTCGACGCCAAGACGGGGGCGCCGGTCTCCTTCAACCGGGAGGCCGCCAGAATCGTGGACGTTCTGCAGGCCCCGGGCCGGCCGCCGGAGCAGATCCTCGAGGTCCTGACCTTCCGGCGCGCCGACGGGAGGGAGATTTCCCTGGAGGAGTTCCCGGTGGCGCAGGCCCTGAATACCGGCGAGACGGTGCGGGCCGAGGAGGTGGTCATCCAGGTGCCCGACGGCAGGTCCATCACCACCCTGATTAACGCGACGCCCATCTACTCGGAGGAGGGGGGAGAGCTGGAGTCCGTGGTGGTGACCATCCAGGACATGACGCCCCTGGAGGAGATCGAGCGGCTGAGGGCCGAGCTGCTCGGGGTGGTGAGCCATGAGCTGCGCACTCCCCTGGCCGCCATCCGGGGCTCGGCGACCACCATGCTGGACGACGGGTCGGCCCTGGACCCCGCCGAGGTGCGTCAGTTCCACCGGATCATCGTCGATCAGGCCGACCGCATGCGGGCGCTGATCAGCGACCTGCTGGACGTGGCCCGCATCGAGACGGGCACCCTGTCGATCTCCCCGGAGCCGGCTGAGGTCGCCGTCCTGGTGGACGAGGCCAGGAACACCTCCCTGAATGCGGGCGGCCGGAACAACATACTCATCGAGGTTCCACCGGACCTGCCGCTGGTGATGGCGGACCGGCGACGCATCGTGCAGGTGCTGAGCAACCTGCTGACCAACGCGGCGCGGCACTCGCCGGAGTCATCCCCCATACGGGTGTCCGCCGTCCGGGAGGGCGTCCACGTCGCGGTATCCGTGGCCGACCAGGGGAGTGGCATCCCCCGCGACCGCATGCCGAGCCTGTTCCGAAAGTTCTCCCGGCTCAATGCCGGGGACCAGGCCGGGGACCAGGGAAGCCACACCGGCCTCGGCCTGTCGGTGTGCAAGGGGCTGGTGGAGGCCCACGGGGGACGCATCTGGGCCGAGAGCGAGGGGGTGGGGCGGGGCGCACGGTTCACCTTCACGCTTCCGTTGACCGGAGAGACCGTGACCATTGACCCGGAGCCGGCCACCGGCCGCGCCGGGCGTGTCCCGCGGCCGGGCAAGATCCGGCCACAAATTCTGGTGGTGGACGACGACCCGCAGACGCTCCGGTATGTACGAGACGCCCTCTCGAAAGCGGGCTACGCGACGACGGTGACCGCCGACCCGGCCGAGGTGCCCCGCATGATGGAGGAGGAAGCGCCGCAACTGGTCCTGCTGGACCTGATGCTGCCGGATACCGATGGGATCGTCCTCATGCAATCCATCCGGGAGATGGCCAACGTGCCGGTCATCTTCATCTCCGCCTACGGCCAGGACCAGATCATCGCCAGAGCCTTCGACATGGGAGCGACCGACTACCTGGTCAAGCCCTTCTCGCCCACCGAACTGGCGGCGAGGATCCGGGCCGCCTTGCGCCGGCAGGCTTCACCCGGCCTCGACGTGCCCGGTGAGCCCTATCTCTTCGCCGACCTGGCCGTCGACTACGCCCAGCGCGTAGTGACCATCGCCGGCGCCCCGGTGGACCTGACGAACATCGAGTACCGGCTGCTGACGGAGCTTTCTGCCAACGCCGGCCGTGTCCTGACCAATGAGCAGCTGCGACGCCGGGTCTGGGGCCAGGACGACTCGGGAGGATCGGGTCCGGTGCGGGCCGTCGTGCGCAGGCTGCGCCGCAAGCTGGGCGACGACGCGGAGCAGCCCACCTACATCTTCAACAAGCGGCGCGTCGGCTACTGGATGGAGAAAGAGGAGACGCGGGACCAGTACCAGCAACCGTGGACAACCCTCACTTGATGGCTGTCCAGCACTGCTCCGAGCATGACCAACCGGTCGACTTCAGGGACGCTGAAGTGCGGTGATAGGCTCGTTAACCCGAAACCACCACCGAAGGGATATGGCCGTGCCGGTCAGGCCACGGGGATTATTGACATGGGGGCATCCCATTTGTGGCCCGCGGGGTGCGCCGCCACTTCGCACAGGGGTGGAAAAGGTCACGTTGGCCACCGCCACCCTTTCAACGAACCCTCGCCCTCAACGAGCACTCACCATCAACGAGCACTCACCGGCTACCTCATGCCGAAGACCGACACCGCAGAAACCACGATGCGCCCGGTGACGTGGCCCTGCACCTGCCGTAGAAACAACGACGGGATCAGGCGCTGTAGAGGCGATGCAACCTTATCCGGTTGTCCGCTGCGGGCAGAAGGCGGGGTTCGTCGGCCGCACTGCCCGCAGCGGTGAGACCATTGTATCGGCCCTCCCCGCGCCGGCGTAAGGCCCGAGTGGCATCAAAATGCGAACCTCCGGCCGCGGATCAGCCGGGAAACCGTGGCCGTGAAGTACAATTGCCCGCGCCATTCCCTTCCCAGGAGCTTCCGACTATGACCACCCCATCCGCGAGCGTTGAGATTTACTGCCTCAAGTGCAGGGCCAAGACCGCGTCCCAGGACATCGAGGCCGTCACCATGAAGAACGGCCGACCCGCCACCCGCGCCGTCTGCGTGGAGTGCGGCACGAAAAAGTTCCGCATCGGCGTCCTCCCCTGACCGACTCACTCATCCCACCGTCATGGCGCTGGACCTGGGCCTCACCACCCGACAGCTGCTGTCCACGCTGGACGGCGTGGTATCGGACGCGCATACCCGCGGCCAGCGCCTGGACGATGCCGTCGAACGAGCCCTCGACGTGCCCATCGACGAGGCCGCCTTCCGCACCGCCGCGGTGGGCCGCCGTCCCTACATCTCCGCCCGCACCGGCCCCGAGGGCCTGCTGGGCACCCTGCCGCCGCCGGAGGCTCCCCAGGATTGGGTCGCGCTGTCCGTGGACGGCTCCCACATCGACGTGGACCGCCACCTGCCCCTGAGCTGCCACCTCATCAACCTGGGCGGCTGCATCATCACCTACGGGCGTGATTTCGGCTGCCGGCTGTTCAGCGAGCCCGCCCTGGCCGTGGAGGAGATCGACCTGTACCTCCGGTCTCCCGACGGCGCGCGCGGAGAGACCCTGATCGCGGGTCCCCTGCTGGGCGCGCTGCGCACCGTGCGGGAGGTGGAGCGCCTCGCCGACGCCGTCGAAAGCCTGCCCGACGACCGGCCGGCCCTGGCCCTGCTGGACGGCACCCTGGCCTTCTGGGACCTGCAGCGGGGCCAGTATCCCCGCCACGTCGCCGACCTGCTCATCGGAGACCGCCTGCAGCCAGCCCTGGCGCGTCTGCGGGCAGCGTCCACCGACCGGCGTCCGGTGGCCGTGGCCGCCTACACGTCCCGGCCCCGCACCACCGAGGCGGCCGGCGCCATGCGTCTCATGCTCTGCGACCAGGGCGACGCCGACTGCAATCGGCTCTGCACCGCCCGTCATTCCCAGTCGGAAATCTGCGACGCCGCGGCAGGTTTCGACGATCGGGAGTTGTTTGAAATCCTGCTGGAACCGGGCCACCGCTCACCCCTGTACCGTTCCAGCCACCTGGCGGCCCGCTTCGCCCTGGGCCTGGCCACCGGCCAGGAGTGGAGCCATTTCTACTACCTGAACGGCGGCTCCGAAATCGCCCGCGTCGAGGTCCCCGACTGGCTGGCCCAGGACCCCGAACTGCTGGCCCTCAGCCACGCCATGCTGGTGAAACAGTGCCAGCTGGGCCTGGGCTATCCGGTGGCCATCTCCGAGGCCCACGAACAGGCGGTGATCACCGGCCACGACCGGGAGGAGTTCCGCCGCCTGACCCTCATGCTCCTGGAACAGCGTGGCCTGTCCACCACCGAATCCGCCAAGGCTTTCTCCAAGCGCCGGCCATGGGTGTAGCAGCCATCCGCAGCGGCGTTGTTGCCGGTCAACCGCACAATGGTTCAGCCTCGAACATGGCGGCCGGCGTGCGGATACTGCCCGCCTCGCGCAGGAAATCCATGGCCAGCGACACGTCCCGATACACATCGCTCAACGCGCGTTCCACCACGCCGGTATCCACCGGCTCCCAGACGGCTTCGTCCAGGTAACGGCGCCAGTAGATATGCACGTCATCACGGTCCGCGCGTCGGTCGCCTTCCATAGGGTACGGCGCTCTCCGTCAGCAGAGTTCTACCGGTCCCTCGGCGCGCTCATTGCAGCCGCCCAGCCGTCAACGTCCACCGGATCCAGTCTCGCCACCTCCGGCAGTCGGTCAAAGTCAGTGTCCGCCGTGACGATGCGGCTCACCCCCACGCGCTGCATCACTGCCAGGTGCACCAGGTCCCGGGCGCTCACCCCCGGATTATCGTCGGCCAATCGCCCCGCTCGCCTGACGTCCTCTCCATGCACCGGCTCCACTCGGCCGTGCATCAGTTCCGCGAAATCCTCCAACACCTTCCGGCCCAATGACCATCGCCCGCTGGACACATACCGATGCACCAGTTCCTGCAGCACCTCGGCATCGGTCACGAACGCCCCGGGATGCTCGGCGACCATCATGAGAACACGGCCGCAGGGCCCCTTGTACCGATGTTCCCGGCCGGCCGCGTAGATGGGCACGTTGGCGTCAATAAAGACCACCCGGTTCATGCGCCCCCTCCAGCTCCCGCGACAACTGGGCGGGTTCTGGCGGCTCCTCAACCTCCAATGCCGCCAGGCGCCGCGCCGCGGCCCGGCGACGCTCCCGCATCACGTCCTCATACGCGTCGTCGATCAGGCCCCGCACCACCTCGGAGATGGGCCGGCCCCGCACCTCGACGATCTCGTCCAGGCGCCGCCGCTGTTCGTCGGCCAGCCGTACATCCAGCCTCGCCATCACTCTCCTCTCTGTACGTGATACTCTGTACGTAATTGAGTATCCGGCACAGGCACGTTGCAGTCAACTCCGCGGTCCATCCATCGCGCATGCCACCCGCGCTGCATCTCGTCCCAACTGAGCGGCGCCATATCCTGCCCGGTGAACACCATGACCTACGCCCGCAACACCACCGTCAGCGCCATACGCACCCGCAACGAGATCGAGGAAACCCTCGAGCGCTACGGCGCCGACGGCTTCGCCTATGCCACCCAGGGCAACCTGGCCACCGTCATCTTCGCCATGGCGAACCGCCGCATCCGCTTCGTCCTGGAGCTGCCCGATCCCGGGGACTTCCGCCACACCAACCACAGCCCGCCCCGGGAGCGCAGCGACCGGGCCCAGCGGGAAGCCCACGACCAGGCCTGTCGCCAGAGGTGGCGGGCGCTGCTGCTGGTCATCAAGGCCAAGCTGGAGGCCGTGACCGCCGGCATCTCCACCGTCGAGACCGAGTTCCTGGCCAACATCGTCCTGCCCGACAACACCACCGCCGGCGAGTGGATGCTGCCCCAGATCGACCGGGCCTACCGCACCGGCGCGATGCCGCCCCTGCTGCCGGCCGCCGGGAACCCTGATCCCCGGTCCTCCGGCCCCATTGCCCTGCCTCCGGCCTGAGCGCCTACCGCCCGTTGGAACCGGCGTTCCGCTGTGGCACAATGTCGCTGGCGGGCCGGTTGGCGCCCGTGGGCACGATGGGCGACCTCACCGCATATCTTCCGCCGGGGAGGAGCCCATGGTTGAACAACAGAAGCCCGTGGTGACCGAGCTGGCCCTGGCCGACGCCCTGAACCGGCTGGTGAACCAGATCGAGGAACTCAGGGCCGACGCGGATCTCCATGTTGAAATCACCACCGACGAGACCGACCTGGTGAAACTGACCTTCTCCGGAACCCCGAGCGTAGGCTATCCCCTGCGGCGGGAAGTGCGCGACATTCCCGGGGAGGTCATTCGCCGCGTCTGGAACGAGGGCCTGCGCGACCACGAAACCGTGTGACGCCGCGCATTGGGAGGCGTCGTCCAAGCCGCCCGTCGACGCAGCGCTTTTTCGCTCCATCCTGACGGTGGGGCTGGACACGACAATCGCGCCCTTCCCGTTTGGACGCTTCCGGACGCAACAGACCCCCAACGAGGTGAACCCATGCCAGCAGGCGTGTATGGCAATCTGATCCGCGTGGACACCGCCATCGGAGCCGTCGAAGAGGTGCTGGAACGCCTTCCGCTCTACGCGGGCGTCGCCCAGGGCGGGGTCAGCGAGGACATCCTCCAGGACCTGCTGTTCCGTTTCCCACGCGCACTTCCCATTTCCGCCGTCGACGCCACTTACGGCGAAGCCGTCCCGGTGTGCCGGGAACTGTCCACGCCCGCCGGCTATCTGGATGCGCTGTACGTCAATCACCTGGGCCGGTTGACACTCGCCGAGTTCAAGCTGTGGCGCAATCCCCAGGCGCGGCGCGAAGTCATCGGACAGATCCTGGACTACGCCAAGGACCTCGCTTCGTGGGGATACGAGGACCTGCAGAGCAGGGTATCTTTGGCCACCGGCAGGAAGGGCAACGCCCTCTACGACCTGGTCCGGGAGCATCACCCCGATTTGGACGAGGCGACATTCGTCGACAGCGTTACCCGCCACCTGCGGCGCGGTGAATTCCTGCTGCTCATCGTCGGCGACGGCATCCAGGAAGGCGCCGCCAACATCGTCGACTTCGTCCAGCGCCATAGCGGGTTGCACTTCAACCTGGCGCTGGTGGAGGCCGCGCTCTACCGCGACGGCGCCCATCGCCTCATCGTTCAACCCCGGGTCCTGGCCCAGACCGAAATCGTCCAGCGTTTCGTCGTCGACGGTAGCGTTGAACGGGTCGTCACTATGGATGATGACGACAACCAACAGGAGACCCTTTCGGACCAGGAGGAGGAGAACCTGCGGTTCTGGACCGCCGTGCTTCGGGACTACGCTTTCGCCGACATCACCGCAGAAGTTCCCGCGCCGGTCAAAGACTCATCGCTGTACGTTACCGTGCGCCATTCCGGCTTTTCCGGTTGGGGTCTCTGCTTCGGGGGATATATTCATCGCAGACAGTCGGCTGTTGGCTGTTACCTCACCGCGCGGAAGGACCAGGCACGCGACGTCCGCATCTTCGACGAGCTCGCGGCGTCCTTCGAGGAACTGCGGGCGGAGATGGGCGACGACCTCCAGCACTGGACCAATGCGGCCGGCCGCCCCAGGATCGGCTTCAGTCGACCGGCCGGCCTGGCTTTTCTGGCGCATGACGAGGAGAGCAGCGATTTCCGTGACGCAGTCTTATGGATGCGCGACCGCCTGGACCGGCTGGTCAGCACGATCAATCCCAAGCTGCAGGCCAGGCTCGCCGAAGACCGGTGAGGCGGCCACAAAGCACGCGAGCATCCACCCCCTGAGATCTCCCCAGAACTCCGCAGGCCTCAGTTGTTCAATACCGACGTTCACGCGGAGACCACCACCGATGATACGCAGCCGGTGAAGCTCGCCTTCTCCGGCACTCCTGATGTGGGGTTCGCCATGCGGCGGGAGGTCAGCGACATTCCTGCCAAGGTGGTTCGCCGCGTCTGGAACGAGGGTCTCCGCGGCTACGAGATCGTGCAGCGCCACCACGACGCCCGCTGACCCTGCGGCGCTCATCCGTTGGCGCCGCCCTGCCTGCCGTTGTCGTCTCCGGTTCCGGGCAGCGCCTGGACCGCCGGCACGGACGTCAGGCCGTCGGGCAACTGCAGCTTGCGGACCGGGTAGTTGATCGTGATCCCCTCAGCCGCCAGCCGAGAGTGCAGTTCTTCGATCAGCTCGCTGCGCACCTCGAAACCCGCAACCCGATTGCGCGCCCGGATAATCATGTGGAAATTGATGTTGCTCTCCCCAAAAGCCTCGTACCGGAAGACGGGCTCGCTCTCCGGGTCCGCCCCCGGGCACTCCCGGCGCAACGTCTCCATCACCTCCAGGCTCACCGCCCTCACCCGCTTCAAGTCGCTCTCGTAGGCCACGCCGCAGGACACCACCACGTCCAGGGGATCCTCCGGCTTGCTGAAGTTCGTGATGATGGTCTCCGCAAACAGCGAATTGGGCACCACCACCAGGTTGTTGGCCCAGGTGCGCAGCCGCGTGCTGCGCCAGCTCACGTCCACCACGTAGCCATCGATGCCCCACGTAGCCATCAATGCCGTTGGACATCTCGACGTAGTCGCCCACGCTGATCAGCCCCTCCGTAACCACGTAGGTTCCGGCGAAGAGGTTGGCCAGCGTGGGCTGCAGCGCCAGCGCTACCGCCAGACCGGCGATGCCCAGGCCCGCCACCAGGGGACTGATGTTGATCCCCAGAATGTCCAGGCACACCATGGCCGCCACCGCGATCACAAACCCCAGCACCCCGCGGCGGACCAGCGGGAACATCCACCCCTCCCCGCGGTCCGGATGGGAACGATGCAGGTGGATCTGCAGCCACAGCAGGGTTGCCGAGGCGACGCCGTTGACCAGGGAGGCCCCGATCAGCACCGCGATCACCCCGCTGGTCTTGTTCACCACCACCTGCACCGCCGGCGGCGGCGACAGCACCGTCAGCGCCACGTAGATGCCCGACAGCACGATGAAGGCCGCAAAGGGCAGCCGGATCGCGGCCGCCGTCTTCACGTCGAAATCCACGCTGGACATGATCGAAAGCCGCAGCAGCCGTCGGAAGACCAGCGTGCTGAACAGTATGGCGATGACGATGGCCACCACCACGATGACGCCGCTGATCAGCAGGTCAACCCAGGTCGTGCCGGACCCGGCGGCCCAGTGGGACATGGCCTGCCACCAATCGCGGAAAAATTCGCTCATAAGCCTCAGTCCCAAATCTCAGTCCCGATGCCTGGATTTGCTCAGCGACCCGTAACGCTGGCGGGTGAATATTACCCAAATGCCACGCTGCCGCGGTTCCGAGACCATCCACCGTCCCGGCAGAGCTTGTTGATCCTATGATCCGGGGCCCGACGATCCGGTCAATCCCGCGATCCGTTCAATCCAGGTAGTCCCGCAGCTGGCTCGACCGGGCCGGATGGCGCAGCTTCCGGATCGCTCTCGCCTCGATCTGCCGGACCCGCTCCCGGGTCACCCCGAACACCTTCCCCACCTCCTCCAGCGTCTGCGGGTCGCCGCCGTCCAGCCCATAGCGCAGCCGCAGCACCCGGCTCTCACGGTCCCCCAACGCATCCAGCGCCTCCCGCAGCTGTTCCCTCAGCAGGCTCTCCGACACCGTATCCTCCGGGGGCGGACTGCTCCGGTCCTCAATGAGATCCCCCAGGAACGCGTCCCCGTCCTCTCCCACCGGCAGATCCAGCGATACCGCCTCCCGAGCCGCCCTGCGCGCCTGCATGATCCTCTCCAGGCTCATTCCCAGCGCCTCGGCCAACTCACCGTCCGTGGCGTCCCGTCCCAGCTCCTGCGCCATGGCCCGTTCCTGCCGCACCAGCCTGTTGATGGTCTCCACCAGGTGCACCGGTACCCGTATCGTCCGGCCCTGGTTGGCCACGGCTCGGGTCACCGACTGCCGGATCCACCAGGTGGCGTAGGTGCTGAACTTGTACCCCCGCCGGTGGTCGAACTTCTCCACTCCTCGGATCAGCCCCAGGTTGCCCTCCTGGACCAGGTCCAGAAACGCCACCCCGCGGTTCTGGTACTTTCCCGCCACGCTGACCACCAGCCGCAGATTGGCCTCCGCCAGGTGGTCGTAAGCCCGCCTCCCCGCCTCACCGGCCCCCTCGAAGTGCCCGGCAATCTCATCATCCGCTGCCTCCACCCGCTGGCTCAGCTCCGGATCCCCCAGCATTCGGGACAGCAGGGTCAGGGTGCACCGGTCCGAGTCCTCGGAGTTGTCGGGATGCAGCTCCGCCCACACCGGCACGTAGGCCGCGACAACTCCCGCCGCCGCCCGCGGCAGCGCCCGCGTGTCCCGGGACAGCCTCACCATGCGCTCGCGGGCGTCTTCCTCGGTCATGCCCAGATCCCTGGCCGCCCGTTCCACCAGCTCGGGGCTGATCACTCCGTCGATGGCGGCCCTGAACCGCGGATGCTCACACACGTCCTCCAGCGTCGGTGCGTCGCTCAACTCCAGGTGGCGGGCCACGGTCCGGGCCACCGGTCCGGCCCTGGCAACGCGGGCCAGGAGCAGCATGGCCTTCTCCCAGGGCGCAGCCGCAGGCGCGCCATCGGCGCCAGCATCCTCTCCGCAGTCGTCGCCCAGCCCCCGGGCCAGTTCCCGCTCCAGCTCCTCCAGGTGGCTGGCCAGTTCAATCTCTGCGGCCAGCGTGCTTTCCTCCGCCGCGGTCAGCAGCTCCACCCGGCCGATCTCCCGCATATACAAGCCCACCGGGTCCTCGGCAACCTCGGCGTCAATGGCGGCAATCTCGGCCTCGAACCGGTCCCAGTCCTCCCCGGCGCCGCCTCGCCCCGCGCCATGGACGTCAGTTATCACCACCGCCTCGCCAGCCGGATGGCCGTCCCTGGCGACATCGGCAGCATCTTCCCGGGTAACCGCCACGTCGTCGACACCAACCCTAACCATACGGTTTCGCCTCCATGGATTTTTCGGCGCACTGCGACGACCGCGGATCCCTATCCGCACCCTTTTCCCACGCCGCTGTCGATGGCCGCCGTCCCTGGCAGTCCCTGCTTGGACTTGACCCATCTGGTCGATCCTCTCTGAAACGGGACACCAAAACACGCCTCTCTCGGGTGTGCGCCTCCGCCTGTCACAACGTCTCGTCGCCAATCTCCCGGTGATAACGGGCCAGCCGGCGGCCGGCGAGCTCCGCCTGCTGCGCATCCACCATCACCCCCGTACTGATGTTGTGAGTTCGCAACTCCGCCATCTTCATGCGGAACCCCTCGGGGCCCTGGGTCGCCTTCACACGGTTTCGGTAGCCAGGATACGTCCCAAGTGCTTAGCCATCACCCGTACGATGTGGGGCCGCAGGCTGGTGGCTGCCTTGACCAATTACATTCCTCCGTCGTCGCCGCGTCTTCGAGACAATCCCAATTTTAGTCACCTACTGACCAAGGTAGAGGGTCACCGATTTTCACGGTGGTGACATGAATGGGTGATACTACCAGAAGGTGAATCGGCCAGTTAGCCGAATCACGGCCTCATAGTTGTACCAAATCATGGTGCCACTTGGATTGGAGTATCCGGCACACTCGAAAAAGCGGTTTCGGAAAAGCCGGCCCGGTTCCCGGTCCAGATTGAATTAGATTAAGAAGATATGTTAAGTTAACCGGGAACCGGGCCGGCGCGCGCGCGCGCGTGGTGACTGTATTCCTCTAGCTCCCAAGGCATCGTTAAGTTTGCGAGGAGCTTCTGAGTAATTCAACTGCAGCTGGTTCGGCCCATAGAACTCCCCAACCAAAGTATTCCACAGGCGAGAGCATTTCCCTGTACCACGGCAGTAGTAAGTGGTCCCAGGCAGGGATTTCATGCATTCCCAAGTGGTTAACTCCATCGTCCCTTCTCCGCACTCGGGACATGGCGTTGGTGCTTTCTCGACTGGACCGGTAGAACTGATTTCCTGGTCTAGTCTCTTCGGGTCCAAGCACTTATCCGGTTGAACCACGTACCTGACTCGGAGGGTGCTGCCATAAATCTGTGCCACAGCATCGCAGACGATGCTGTGGTGGAGTGGTAAAGACAGCCACTCCACGGCGAAGGATGACCGTGTTGCGACGACCAGTTCGTCGGTCGTTATCCCCACCCCGACCGTGGGCGCCACAAAGTCAGCGTAAGGCCCTGCAGGCAGAACTTGCCTGATCTCGGACAGCACTGCAAGCCAGGTACTGTCTGCTACTGGTGCAGTTTTCAACGCTTCTGATGGATCAATGGCACGGTTCGCCGGGGCTTCTCCGATTGTTTCTTCCGCACTGCGTGCCGGCTTCACCTGCGCTTCACCTGCGCTTCGCCCGCGCTTCGGGATCTCCCCGTCAACATTTGCTTCGTCGGCTGGACGCGGTTTATCAGGCATCCCCTCCGGAATGTGTTCTTCCGCACTGCGTGCTGGCTCCGCCTGCGCTTCACCTGCGCTTCGCCTGCGTTTCGGGATCTCTTCGTCAACATGTACTTCGTCGGGCTCTCCAGTTGATCGTGGTCCCTGGCCCTCTGGAGCGCTCATATCGGTATGTGGTTTCCGGCTTTCCCCTGCGGTTGCACCACCCGTATCCATTTCCTGCCGGAGCGCATGCTTTTTGGGAGACATGGCCGCTATCATTGGCATCTGGACATCTGCTTTTATGGTACGGTACCCGTAGTCGTTACCACGCCGGATTATTTCCAGGCACCCTTCTACTTTCAATTGGTTTATGGCCGCCGATAAAGTCTGGGGCGCGACTTCCAAGAAATCCGCCAGGTCTTTCTGTATGAGCCACACCGGTTCTGACGTCTGCTCACACAGCTCGTCGATGACCTCGAGGACCCTGTCCGCCACTAGCCTACTGGGCGGTTTGGTAGACGCCACGAAGGTCTTGCCGTTCCTGGTAACCGAAACCTGGCTTACATCTGGGCGGCGTGTCATATTGCCTTACCGAATTACGCCGCTCTGAGGTTCAAGAGTTGCCGGCGGCACCGCGGATCGCCCGCCCGCTCACTGGCACGGACCGACCCCGGAGTTGCCGCCAGGCTTGGGCACTTGCTACCCGGATTGCCCTGTGTTATCTTTGGCAATGAAATACCCTTTCTGAGCTGCGCATCAGGGTGCGAAAGCACTCCGACGGAGCACTCCTTTTACGCTTAGGGGGAGGGGGTATCTAGGCCAATCTGCCCTGGAAAAGTCGATTGGCCTTTTCTTTATGTCATCACGGGTGGTGTCCGTTCAATTTCTCCAGCCCGGGCTGGCCGCCGTTATCCTGATCGCAATCCGGTTCGACCTCGCGCAGATAGTGGGCAATCGCTAGGCGAACTACCTCCGACGGCCTCAACCCATCGCGCTCTGCGATGCGCTCAATACGCTCGTAGCTTTTGATATCTACGCTGGCGCGCGCCTGTTTCCTTTTCGCTTTCGTGGTCGTCATCGTCATACTCGAGGATTGTTTCGCTAGGCCACTTATCCCTTCGCTGTCAAAATTTATCATAAACGCGCTAAAAATAGCAAAGCGTTCAGATGACATAAACGATACTAACCGCCCGGTTTTGCGCTGTCAACCTTCCGAAAAATGGTTCGCACATTCGAGTGTCCGAAAGCCCAAATTTAGGCGTTGCCAATCTTGTGAGGACGGTCAGGTACCGGGTTGGCTTAAGCCTCGTCTGTCCAGCCACTCTTGGAACGCTTCCTCCGCAATGGCTGATAGTTTCATGTCGAGAATGGTCCCAGCGAGTTGTACATCTCGGCGCAGCTGTACGGTAAGGTACACGGTCAATCGTCGTTTGTTGGCCACGTCGTCGGCCTTAGACATCAACCCGTAAGCCGACCGGCTTCTCCTCATCTCCCAGCCACGATTCTCCAGGAAGGCGCGGATGGTATCGTCATCCATCTCCTCAATCGCGTTGGGGACGGGATCTGCTTCAGGTTCTCCCAGTTCTCTTACTGCCGGCTGGCCTCGTTTCGTCAGGGCTTCCAGCGTCGTCACCTTTTCGTCAGGCATGAATCGGCTCCTTCACCGTTTGATGTTTGCTGCGGATGTCTATCCTTTTTTCTAGCCAACTCCAGAACGTCTGAATTTCTTCCGCCGCGGGGCTTCCGGGGGCATATTCGCATACCGCCTGTCCCGCTAGAGTGGCATCCCAGTGACTGACCCGTCTGACCAAAGCCACGGGCGCAATCTCTATACCCATGCCCGTGAGCGTTGTCAGCAGGATTTGGCGTCGCGCCTTGATAGCCGGGAGGTTGTTCGGCACCAGAATCATCTCCCAGTTATGTAATATTCCCTTGT
This sequence comes from SAR202 cluster bacterium bin87, assembly GCA_002238825.1. Classification (GTDB taxonomy): domain Bacteria; phylum Chloroflexota; class Dehalococcoidia; order Lucifugimonadales; family UBA3495; genus Bin87. Next base: position 67,054 of record MPNC01000017.1, read on the forward strand.
GGACCAATTTGGCTGTGGTCATGATCTCGAACGGTGCTGCTGTGATCGGTATCAGCAACAGGTCCATGGCAGACAACGCCTGATCCATGGTGAATGTGTCAGCTCCCGGTAGGTCGCATATCACTAGGTCATACTTGTCGCCTTGCGATATCTGCCTCAGTGCCTCTATTCCTTCAATGGTGAGCGACCCTTTCACAACCTCGATCCGAGGCGCCTCTGGCCTCAGGCTGTTTCGGATGTCAATCTGCTCGATGATAGTCAACTGGGGGTCGAAGTCGCACAGTAGCGTTTTTAAGCCTGCAGATTCAGCCCGCTCGGCGGTGTTGAATGCCAGAAGGCTCTTGCCGGTGCCTCCTTTCCAGGAGGCGAACCCTATTGTCGTCATACTCCCTGCCTTTGCCGCAGCTTTGGTGACTTGTCACCACGAATGGGTGATTAGGCCAATGTGCCATTTCGGCAGTTTGCCTGTGCTCAGTATCAACTGATGGCTTGTGGGTAGATTAGCAAGGAGGTTGATCGTTGCGCCTAGCGCGGTTGCTGCAAGTTTCGCGTATTGTCCAAATGCCAGTCCATCTACCGCCGGCACAGTTTGTCGGGAGCACTGCGACAATCAACTTCCGCCCGCGACGAGATCCCCAACTGATTACTGAACTGACCGGCGAGCATCTCGTACCAGATCGTGTTGTCGTCATACTCCCTGCCTTTGCCGCGACTTTGATGATTTATCACCATGAATGGGCGAATAAGCCAATGTGCCATTTCGGAGGTTTGCCTGTGTTCCGTATCACCAGTTGGCTTGCAGGTAGATTAGCAAGGAGGTTGATCTTTGCGCTTAACGCGTTTGCTGCAAGTTTCGCGTGTCATCCAAGGGCTCGGAAACGACCTCCCGCGCCGGAAAAATATCCCCTCATACAGGTCTGATAAGGGAGATTTATCGGATGTTTATCGGTGGGCTGGTCGAGCTGGGCCGGCGACGGGTCACGCGGAGGCGGACGCCGATGACCGTCACCTCGCCGACACCGTTCTGGGTGAAGCCGGCCACAAATCGCCCGTGCGGGAGGGGTGCGCGGCCAACGTCATCCACTTCCGGCCCCCCGCGACGTAAACGTTGGTAACATTGATTGATCAACCCGGTTTCCAACCACCGGGCATCCTCACCCAGGAGAGTGCATGACCAATCGCACCACCCAGCGCCGAAAGGGCTCCGCCAACACCGACATGCCGCAGTTCCACGACCCCGACGACCAGGTCATAGGCTTAGATACCGACGATCCGGTCGCACCGGACGAAACCGATATCCAGCACGACCCCGAGACGGAAGCAGTCGAGATTGACCCCGACGAGGCCGCGGTCCGCGCCTACTTCGCCAGTTCACGACGCGACCAGCTCGAGGCGCTCCCCGAGCCCACCA
>MPNC01000051.1 GCA_002238825.1 SAR202 cluster bacterium bin87
GGGGGCGCAGGTACATTGATTTGCGCGGGTTTTCGCCGGTTTCGGCGGCGCCGTTACGGGGCGTTCCCCGGGGAACGCTGAGGCTACCAGCGGTGCCGGCCGCACCGGTGGCAGCGCTCCTGGACCAGGTTGGCCCAGCCCTCGGGGGTGTGGGCGAAAGTCCAGGCGCCGCAGTGGACGCACGGCCCATCGGCGACCGCGGGCAGCGGCATATCAACCTGGTACAGCACGTCGAGGATGAGCTCGTGGATCTCGGCCGGCTCCATGTCGGCGGTCAGGCAGCCGTCGATCACGGCCTCCAGGCGGGCTTTGGCATTGTCGATGGTGATAGCATCGGCCATGGTCGGAACCTCCTTGCAGGTTGCGTCCGGACCGGCGTCGTGTTCGAGCACGACGTCGGTCGCTGTTCGTTGTTGTCGGTAAAAAAGGGCGCCGCCGGTATGATGAACGTCGGCGCGCCGTCTTCGCCGTGGCGGTGGTTGGCCTGTGCCGTCACCACCCGGTTGGCCTGGGCAACCTCACCGGTGAACTGGTCGACCCGGCGGATGAGCAGCACCAGCATGGGCACGATGGCGGCCAGCAGGGCGGCGCCCACGGCAATGAAGTCGTCGTCACGCGCCACGGCAGCGGACAGATAGTGCTCGTCACCATAGTGCTCGTCACCATGGTTGCGCTCGGTGATACGCTGGCACTCTCTGGTCCGCGCCGAGACCTTCTTGCGACGTCCGAGGATCCGCGCTGTGTTCGTCCCACCTTGACCCGACCTGTTTGATACAGTCGCTCGACGAGTTGGTCAGGCACCACTCCCTGGACCCCAGAGGTAACGAGGCGTTGCTACAATCGCCGGCGGTCGCTGCCGGCCGGGGCCGCGTAAGCTCGTTGCTCCGGCCGCCGCTTGGGGTCCTTCCGGCGGCCGGCTGGAAATTCTCTCGGGTACATCCTCATGTTTAGTGCTTCACTCCTTTGCGCTGTTTCTGTTGGGGTTCACGGGCAATCGCCCTCCTCCGGCATGATCGACGCCGCGGGCGAGTCCGATGATCCGGACGCTCGAATGGCTGGGCCGGCTGCGTTTCGCTGCAATCGACCGGAGGCCGGACATGGATCCCAACTGCAGGTCAGGCGCCAACTCAGCACGCGCACACGGGAATACACCCGTGCGCCAAACCACCGATGATGCGCTGCAGCGGTTGTTCCGCGGCGTGGCAATGGATCCACGTGATGTCCCCGTTGCCGCTGCAGGCTTCCTCGCATGCACCGGTCCGAAGGGCACACGGGTGGCGGTTTGGGGTATCCTCGTGGACATTATTCCTGCCGGTCAACAGGATTGGTTCGGTCAGTCATGAAAGTGTTTCAGGTTATCCACGGCTACCCCATGCGGTACAATGCCGGCTCCGAGGTGTACACGCAGGGCCTGTGCCAGGCGTTGGCGGACCGCCACGAGGTCCACGTCTTCACCCGGCAGGAGAACGCCTTCCTGCCCGAATATGAGCTGCAGCGGGAGACCGATCCCGCAGACCCGCGGGTCGCGGTGCACGTGATCAACATGGCCCGCGCCAGAGACGGCTACAGCCACCGGGAGGTGGACGGCGCCTTCGCCGGACTGCTTGACGACCTCCAACCCGACGTGGTCCACATCGGCCACCTGAACCACCTTTCCACCTCGCTGGTTTTCCCGGCCAGGCAGCGGAGCATTCCCGTGGTGTTCACCCTCCACGACTACTGGCTGATGTGTCCCCGGGGGCAGTTCATCCAGATGTACGAGGACGAAGGGCAACAGCCCTGGCCGGTCTGCGACGGGCAGGAAGACCGCAAGTGCGCCGTGCGCTGCTATCGCCGTTACTTCGGAAACGACGACGACGAGTTCGAGCGGGACGCCGCCTACTGGACCGGCTGGGTGGGCCGGCGCATGGCCCACGTCAGGCGGGTCCGCAACGCCGTGGACGTGTTCCTCGCGCCGGCGCGCTACCTGCTGGGCCGGTTCCGCGACGATTTCGGCATCCCCGAGGACAAGCTGGTCTACCTGGACTACGGCTTTCACCGGGAGCGCATGGCCGGCAGAGCGAGGAACGCGGGCGAGAGCTTCACCTTCGGCTACATCGGCACCCACATCCCGGCCAAGGGGGTCAACCACCTGATCCAAGCCTTCGGTGAGCTGACCGGCCGACCCAGACTCCGGATCTGGGGCCGGGACCGGGGCGTCGAGACGGCCGGACTGAAGAGGATGGCGGAGGCGCTTGATGGCGACGTGAGCGACCGGGTGGAGTGGATGACCGAGTACCGCAACCAGGACATCGTTCGCGACGTGTTCAACCGCTGCGACGCCATCGTGGTGCCGTCCATCTGGGCGGAGAATTCACCCCTGGTCATCCACGAGGCGCTCCAGGCCGGCGTGCCGGTGATCACCGCTGACTACGGCGGCATGGCCGAGTACGTGCGCCACGAGCAGAACGGACTTCTCTTCAATCACCGCGACCCGTCCTCTCTCGCCCGACAGATGCAGCGCCTGGTCGCTTCGCCGGAGTGGGCGGGACAACTGGGACGTCGTGGCTACCTGCAGTCGGACGACGGCAACGTGCCCGACATGACGGAGCACGCTCTGGAGATCGAGCGGATCTACACCGACCTCCTGTCCAGGAGAGGGACCATATGACGCTTGTATCGCTCCCTTCAACATCTGCGGTTCCGAATGCCCACAGCGCGTTTCAAGGACCCTGGCGCATAACGTTCGACACCAATCCGGACGACTGCAACCTGCACTGCATCATGTGCGAGGACCACTCGCCCCACAGCAGCACCCAGCGCGATCGTCGCGCCGCCGGACTCCCCAGGCGCCGCATGGACATCGATCTGATCCGGCGTGTCATCGCCGAAGCGGCGGGAGGCGGCCTGCGCGAGATCATTCCGTCCACCATGGGCGAACCGCTGCTCTACCGCCACATGGACGAGATCATCAACCTGTGCGGCGAATACGGCGTGATGCTGAACCTCACCACCAACGGCACCTTTCCGCAACGGGGCGCCCGGGCCTGGGCGGAACGCATCGTGCCGGTGGGCTCCGACGTCAAGGTGTCCTGGAACGGCGCCACCGGGGCGACCCAGGAACGGGTGATGCTGGGCTCCAACTGGGAGCGGGTGGTGGAGAACGTGCGGACGTTCATCGGGGTGCGCGACGAACACGCCCGGACCGGCGGCAACCGGTGCCGGGTCACCTTCCAGCTCACCTTCATGGAGATCAACCACGGGGAGATCCCGGCCGTGGTGGAGCTGGCGGCCCGGCTGGGCGTCGACCGCGTCAAGGGTCATCACCTGTGGGTGCACATCCCGAAGATGCAGGACCAGTCCATGCGGCGAAGCCCGGCCGCCGTCGCCAGGTGGAACGCCACGGTGTCGGCCGCGTACGAGACGGCGGAGCGCTGCCGGTTGCCCGACGGCGGCCGGGTCCTCCTGGAGAACATCTTCCCCCTCGACGCAGACGACGGCGGCGACATCGCCCCGGGCGGGGAGTGCCCGTTCCTGGGCCGGGAGGCCTGGGTGGCAGCTGACGGGCGTTTCAACCCGTGCTGCGCTCCCGACGCGCTGCGCAGGAGCCTGGGCGACTTCGGTAACCTCGAAGCCAGCAGCCTCCGCGACATCTGGGAGAGCAGTCAGTACCAGGAATTGCGGGCCACCTATATGACCAAGCCGCTCTGCCAGGGCTGCAACATGCGACGGCCACGATGACCACGACCGACCGATGGCGGGAATATGCCGTGTCCGCCGACGGCACCCATCACGTTCATCATGGCCGTCCGGCATACGAACGACGTTTCATCGAAGCGCTGAAGTTCCACGCGCCCGGCCTGGCCCCCGTCATCGACGCCAGCGGCGCCTACCACGTCACCGTCGACGGAAACCCAGCCTACGCGGAACGCCACGTCCGCACCTTCGGTTTCTACGAGGGCATCGCCGCCGTCCACTCAACAGGTGGTTGGCATCACATCCGACCCGACGGCACGCCGCTCTACCAGCAGCGCCACCAATGGTGCGGCAACTTCCAGGAGGGCCGTTGTCCGGTGCGGGACGCGGACGGCCGGTACTTCCACATCCGCGCTGACGGCGCGCCCGCCTATGAGGAACGCTACCGTTATGCCGGCGATTTTCGCGACGGGTACGCCGTGGCGCAGAACGACGCCGGTGACCACACCCACATCGACGTCAACGGCGTCCTATTGCACAGCCAATGGTTCCGCGACCTGGACGTGTTCCACAAAGGCCATGCCCGTGCCGCCGACGCTCGGGGCTGGCACCACGTCGACATGGCCGGCCGGGCGCTGTACGAGGGGCGGTTCCGTATGGCGGAACCCTTCTACAACGGGCAGGCACGGGTCGAGGGCCGTGACGGCTCCCTCAGCGTCATCGACGAACGGGGAAACGAAATCGCACGGCTCCGAGGGCCCGACACGTCCACCCTGCAGGAGCTCTCCGGCGACATGGTCGGAACGTGGCGAACCCAGGCCATCCGCGCCGCGGCCGAGCTGGGCGTGTTCGATCTGCTGCCGGCTTCGGCTCTCAACGTGGAACTGGCGCTGGAACTGGCGCCGGGTTGCGGGGCGAGGCTGATGCGGGCGCTGCAGGAGCTGGACCTGGTGAGGCGCGACGCTTATTCCATCTGCCACGTCACCGACAGGGGCGCGCACCTGCGCACCGACCACGTCCTCTCGCTGAGCGCCGCCGCCGGACACTGGGGCAACCGGTCCGATCACGCGTGGCGGGGTCTCGCACGATCCCTGCGCACCGGGATGCCGGCACGGGATGGAACCGAGGGTGACTTCTTCGGCTGGCTGGCCGACCGGCCCGATGAACTGCGCTCCACGCACCGGGCTCTCGCCACCTACGCCCGGCACGACTACGCCGACCTGCCGCAGGTCTGGGATTTCGGCGCCCATGACGCCGTGCTGGACGCCGGCGGCGGCGCCGGTGAACTGGCCTTTGCCCTGCTCCGGGCCAACCCGAGCATGAGGGCCATCGTGATGGACCGCCCTGAAGTTGCAACCCTGTTCTCAACTCCGGACGACCTCACCGACCGCTGCAAGTTCGTCGCGGGCGACCTGTTCCGGAAATGGCCGGTGCGCTCGGACGCCGTGATCCTGGCCCGCGTTCTTCACGACTGGCCCGACGACGACGCCCGCCGCATCCTGGCCCGGGCCCGGGAGGCCATGCCGACGGGCGCCAGCCTCTATGTCGTCGAGATGATCCTGGACGAAACCACCGGCGCCGGAGGTCTCCTGGACCTGAACATGCTGGTCATGACCGGCGGCCGGGAACGCACGCTCCGGGAGTTTCAAAGTCTTCTCGACGATGCTGGCTTCCAGCTGCGCGACGCCCGGCCCACCGGCGCGGTCAACACTCTCATCTGCGCCCGGGCAATATGACCCAACCGGATGGCCCCGAGCGCACGCTGGCGTTGCTGGCAAAAGCGCCCACGGCCTCGCCGGTTGCTCTCATGCTCCGCCACGCCGAGCGCGAGGAGATCACGCCAGGCGCCTTCGGCAACGACGTTCCGCTCACCCGGGACGGCTCGGAATCAGCCCGTCGCCTGGGCATGGGCCTGTCGTCCCGGATGATGGGCGTCGTGAAGTCCAGCCCGCTGCCCCGCTGCACGCAGACCGCCGACGCCATCATCGCCGGAGCCGGCTGGAAAGCCAATGCGACTCCCGACCGGCTGCTGGGCGACCCGGGTCCCTTCGTGGTGGAACCCGAACTCGCGGGCCGGCTCTTCCTGGACATCGGGATAGAGGAAATCGTGAGGCGGCAGCTAGCGGATGACCAACCTCCCAGCGGGATGAGATCAACATCGTCCGGCGCAAGGCTGGTCCTGCGGGAACTGGCGGCGGCTCTGAACGGGCCCTCCAGCATCGGCGTGTTCGTCACCCACGACGCCGTGCTCGCGGCGCTGGTGGGCCACCTGTACCGCTTGCCGGTGCAGGACTTCCCCTGGCCCGATTACCTGGACGCGCTGGTGGTGTGGCCCGCCTCAGACCGGCTGCGCTTCCTCTGGCGCGGCCTGGGCGAGGGTGCGCACCCAGTCGGCGGTTAGCCGCACCGCCTCTTTCGCGGACACCCGGGGCGCGTGGCCCAGCGCTCGCCTGGCTTTCTCGTTGCTGAACGCCTCCCGCTGGCCCTCCTCCCCCGGCCGGTAACCGACGTATTCGATGGGGACGTCGGCGCCCGACGCCTCCAGGCACCACTGGGCCAGTTCGGCCACGGTGCGCTCCTCACCATTGCCCACGAAGAACTTCTCGCCCACCACCACGCCCTCCGGCGCCTGGATCACCCGCACCCAGACGTCGATCACGTCGTCAATGAACGACAGGTCCCGGGTCTGTTGCCCGCCCTCCACCACGATGGGCTGCCCGTGCATGGCGTTCCACAGCCACTTGAAGATGAACACCTCCCGCCGCATCCGCGGACCGATCACCACCCCGGTGCTGAGCACCACCGCGGGAACACCGTACGCCCGGTACCAGGCCCATACGGCCAGCTCGGCCGCCGCCTTGGAGAACCCGTAGGGGTTGTGGGGCGTCAGCGGGTGGCTCTCGTCGATGGGCAGCGTCAGCGGGCGGCCGATCTCGTTGCCGGAACCGGCGTAGAGCATCTTCCGGACCCCGCCGGCATTTCTGACCGCCTCCAGCAGGGCCACGGTGCCCTCGATGTTCTGCATCACCGCATACCGCGGCGAACCGAAGGCCAGGGGCGTGTCCGCCTGCGCCGCCAGGTGGGCGACCACCGGATGCCCCTCCACGTCGCCCGGCCCGATGTCCTGCAGGCTCTTCCAGACGTAGCGGAACTCGGGGTGCTCGAGCTCACGGCGCAACAGGCCCGCGTGCAGCGGCGGCACGATGTCCAGTCCGGTGACCCGGCGCCCCTGCGCCAGCAATTCTCTCACCAAATGCGATCCGCCAAAACCGGCGGCGCCGGTGACGAGGACCGCATCTTTTCCGACGTCAACGATTTCGCCGTGGCGTCCGTTAGTCTGATACTGCAATCGGATCCAACCTCCGGGGCAGGAGTTCCCTCACCAACTGTCCTGCTCGCGAGCGGACAGCCTAACATCCCACATGGGCACAGAACCGCCGCACGCCCCGGCAACGGAGCCCGAGCCGGTGATCATGAGGTCGAAGACGATGACCTGGCGGACGGCCGTTCTTGCAAGGCAGCGTTGTACCGACGGCAATGGGCCGCAAGCCGGTCATCAAGCCAGCGGCAGCCGTCGCGGGTGAGTTGAACGCGGAACCGGCACGTGCGCGCGGTGCTACACTTGCTCATAGCAGCTTCGACCTCCCCTAAAGGTTGTTGCTGTTAGCCGCCGGAGCACCACCTCCGGCGGCGACCCCGGCGCAGCGCCTTCCCGGGTGGCGAGGATCAACCGGAACCGCAGGTGGGGGTTGGACTGTCCGGCGATGGTCACCCGCATTGCCTCACCGTCGGCCGGCGCAACCGCGCCTTTGAAGCTCCCGAGGGGTTCTTGGCGCTCAGGTGAGGATTTCCGGGAGAGGAGTTCTGAGCAGGATCGTGGCCCTTCTGGGCACCGGGTGTCCGTAGGCTCCCGTCCGTTCGTCATGAGGCCAGTTGGTGTACGTCTGGGCCTTGACCTTCAGGTGGTGGGGAATGTCTCCGAAGATGTTCCTGTCCTGGACCAGTCGCGCTTCGGCCCCTTTGGGTATGGTGGCGTAGACCAACTGGACGTCAGGCGGAGCTTCTCGCGCCCAGCTTTCGGGGTTGGTGTCGGGGTCGATGACCATGATCGTGGTGTCATAGTCGAGGTGGCCACGCTCGCTCCAGATCTCGGCCACCCGGGCCTCGGTGGCGATGATCAAGACGGGCCGGTCCCCGTCGATGATGCCGGTGCGGCGCCAGTGTTCGAACTCTTCCGGGTCCGCGGTGACCATGGTGACGGATTTGGGGTCGAAGTGGTGTACGTTGTGGTCAACCTGGTGGACCTGGTAGGTGAGG
>MPNC01000052.1 GCA_002238825.1 SAR202 cluster bacterium bin87
TCGGCCACCTCACATCCCCACCCCTGGGTTTTTGCCGGGGCAACTTTCATTCAGGGGGACGGCGTGATCAGTCCTTTATCCCCGTCGGTATCAGGCCCCGTCAGTAATCCTCAGACGGGCTGCTAGGCAAGCCACGCATTCGGAGCTGCGCGTGTCGAAGCGTAACCGGGCGATATGGGTTCCTCTACTTTGGTATGGCTTGGCAATAGCCGTAGGCATCATGGCTCTGGAAGGCGTTGATCTCTACGCGCCTTTCAGCAAAGCTTTTACGCTGCCTTTCGAGTGCCTCGCAGTTTGGGACACCATTAGAACACTGAACCAGTCCGCCTTTCTTCAAGCGTTCGGCTTGGTGGGGTACGTCTGGTGCTGCTTGGCAATCGGACTCTCCGGCTGGGCAGTGATCGCATACCTGATCCGGTTGGCCTACACTGCACGGAACGGAGCGCAGGGAGATGACTGATTTCGGGGGCCTGATTGCACATCAGGGTCGGCTATTCGTCAACGCGGTCGCGGTCGCTGTCAATTTGGCGATTGCCCTGGCGTCCACGATGCTTTTCACGGCGATAGGCATTGACATAGGTCTATTAGGGCTTCGGCAAAGGCTGACCCCAACAGACCGTCCTGCGGCTTTGAGGGTTCCGTTTGAAATTGCGTGATGGCAGCACGCTACTCCCGGAATCAAACGGAACCCATAAAATCGCAATCGGCTGGGTAAGCTACACCCCAGTCGACCCAAACCGGCCCATTCGGGGCAACGATGGCACTGTCACGTGTGTCGGTTTATCAGTAGCCCGGCCGCCGCCGCCATCTCTGGTTGGGTGACCATAGGAGGCTGCTGATGGCTCAAACAGTTATGTTGAGCGGAGTCGTCTGGGGCAGCCCGGCGGTTCTTGCCTTGTTCGTGCCGATCGTCATCGCCACGATTGTCCACTAACCACAGCGGCCCTGTCATCGTGGGTGGCGGGGCCATCATTTGGGAGGTGAAAGTAATGCCGCACGATCATCGTCCCGAAATGAATCCAGCGCCAAAGTGTACGTTTGACCAAGTTTTCGACCTTCTGCTCCTGGAACCGGAGCGCAAGGCGACATTACACACCACCGGGCCACCGGGTGTAGATTTTGTCGCGGAAGCAGCATTCACCGAACAGGGACAACCATACATTTCGGTTCCACATAGCAACCGCATCTACCCCTGCTGCTGGGGAAACAGCGAGAATCACATGGGGGCGCCAGAGAAACATGGACAACGCATAGGCCAGTACTCACGCCCGCTTGACGAATGGGCCATCACGCCCAAGTAAACGGAACCGCTTCGCGACAGCGCGATTCGACGGCGCACCGCCCGCCTGAGGATAGCGAAGAACGTTGAGGGCAGGGTCGCCGATTGCCGTACCGCTCGAGGGTCTCCTCGATCTCGTTGCGGGTGCGGACCGCGCTGACGGTGGTGTTTCGAGCGTAGGTCATGGCGTGTTTTCGGCGGCGAAGCAGCGTGGCCTGTGTCCAACGGGCTTGGACAAGCAACGGCAAGTATAATGCCCCGGGCGCTTGCCGCAGCCTGCCGCAAACCGCTATGGTCCGCCATTGTCACCGGCGCCGTTGTCGGGGTGGAGCGGGCTCCGGCGCGGTCAATGAGCTGTTGGGTGTGCCCACGACGGCAGAGCGTGAATCTCGAGGCGCAAAGATGACGATACCGAACGCACCCGAACCGGCTGTCTCGACTGAGGAACTGCTGACCCAGATGGCGCAGCAGATCGCCCAGGCGTCCCAGACCATCGCCATGCACATAAACCAGCATGACGATGCTGGGCAGTCCTCACCGGAGGGGGAGGTGAACGTCGATCCGCCGGGCGACGCTCAGGCCGCCGTGTTGGCTCAGATGGAGCAGCACCGGCAGCTCCAGGAGATGCTGGCGCAGATGACCCGGGAGTTGGGTGAGGGCCTGCAGGCGATCGTGAGGGAGAGGGCAGAACAGGAAAGGGCATACCGGCAGACGATTGAGGAGGCCGAGCGGCAGTTCAGGGAGCGGGAGGAAGTTCGTGAGGAAGGGCAGCGCCAGGAGCTGGAAAACCTCCGCGCCGAACTGCGTCAGGCGAGGGAGCAAAGCCGGGCGGATCGGGAGGCGCTGCGCCGGTCGCATGATGAGGTCCTGGCCGATCATGTGGCGGCGCTGAGGCGAGAGCGGGAGGAGCAGGGGCGTCTTTACGAACAGCTGCGCACGGCGACGGTGGAGGAAACCGGTGCGCTGCTGTCGAAGGCCATGGATGACAGCGCTAAGGCCACCCAGGAGGCCCTGGACCAGGCCAGGGAACGGATGAATCGTGAGCAGCAGGAGAACACCGGCGCCGCGGTGGATGCGGTGGACGCAAGGTGGCGACGGCTGAGCCGGGTGGTGGTGGGAGCGGCGGCAGGGGCCGGTGTCATCGCCGTGGCGGCGCTGGCGCTGGCATTGCTATGACGCTCGAACGGGCGATGGCGCTGCTGCGAGAGAGTCAGGGGGCCCTCAACCAGGCGACTCTCATCGAGGACCGCAGGCGGCTGGACCGGCATCAATCGGAACTGACCGGGGCGCTGTCGCTGTGCGCGGCGGCGGCTGAGACGGGGTACCTGGAGGCGTCGCTCAACTTGGAGTTGATGGAGGAGACGATTGCCAGTGCCCGGGAACAGTTGGATCCATCATGGGGCAGCGAGCCGGATCAGGTCTTGGAGCAGCTGCAGGCCGCCGTGGCAGCCATGACGGCGGCTCACGAGGATGCCCTGATCGAGATCGAGGACAACCGGGAGCGGCTGGGAACCTTCAACATCACGATCTTCGGCCGTACCCTGGCGGGGAAATCGACGCTGATGGAGATCCTGACCCGGGGTGACGGGTCGTCCATCGGCAGGGGAGCCCAGAGAACCACGCGGGACATCCGCACCTACGAATGGAGCGAGATGAGGGTGTCGGACATACCCGGCGTCGCGGCGTATGACGGCGCCGAGGATGAGAGGCTGGCGCACCGGGCGGCGGAACGGGCCGACCTGATCGTGTACCTGATCACCGATGACGGTCCGCAGCCGGCGGAAGCGGAGCATCTGGCCGTGCTGCGGAACACCGGAGTTGCCGTGCTGGGGATCTGCAACGTGAAGCGCGGGGTTGGAGACGAGCGACAGCGCAGGCTCTTCCTGAGAACGCAGGAGCGCGTTTTCGAGCCCGGGAGGCTGGCCGATATCATTGCCGAGTTCCAACGGATGACGGACCGTCACGGCGCCGGACCACCGGTGGTCTTCAGGAGCGCGCATCTGGAGGCGCGCCGCCTGGCCGACCGGCCGGAATGCGAGGACATTCGCACCGAGCTGATGCTGGCCAGCAGGTTCGGCGGGGTTGAGGACCACATCCTGAACGAGGTGAGCGTCAACGGAGCCTTCCACCGTACCGGCAGTTTCCTGCGTTCGTCCGGCCAGGCAACCCTCAACATCTGGGAGCAGATGCTGGTTGCCAGCCATGCGGCATGTCAGATGAGGGACCGGCTCCGGGACCGGGTGCGCGAGACCGAGAGCTGGCGACAGCAGGTCGGGAGGCAGGCCACCCAGCGCATCGGCAGCGTGCTGAACGAAACCATCGGAACTCTGCGCCGGGAGATCAACGCCTTCGCCGAAGACCACTGCGAAGACCGGGAGATATCCGAGAAATGGAAACGGAAGGTGGAGCAGGCTCGGATCGAGAGCAGGGTTCAGGAGGCACAGAAGGAACTGCACCAGGCCTGTGCGGACAGGGCCCAGTCTCTAGCCGCAGAAGTTGAGCAGGAGTTGGCCAGTCTGGCCATGCGCTTCGAGGTTCCTGGCATTGCGGCGGGGCCCATCAGGGATCACCGCAGGATCTGGAACTGGTCGATACAGGGCGTGTCGGCCGGACTGGGCCTCACGGCATTGGCGTCCTACGCCGGATTGGCGCTCCCCTTTGTGGCAAACCCCATCACGTTGCCGCTGGTATTGGGTGCTGCGGTGCTCGTCGGTCTCGGTTTGCTGGTGGGTCGCCTGTTTGGAAACCGGGCCAAACGACGACAGGAAGCCATCGGCAGGATCGTCCCCAAGCTTCAACAGCACCTGAACGAAATTCAGTCGCAGGTCCGGCGGGATTTCGACCGGTGGGTGGAGCGGGATCTGACGGGCGGGATCATCGCCGAACTGATCAGGCAACTTGAGGAGGCAGCTCACAATGCCGACTGCTCGGCGGAGTTCTACGGCCAGCAGTCGGAGGCTCTGAACCGGCAGTTGATGAATCTCAACCAGCGGTTGCTCAGCGTGGTCCTGGCGCATGCCGGCGCGGCGGAGCGCGACACGGACGGCATGATCGTGGCGCGTGTTCCGGGGCGGATGCTGGCCATCAGGAGCGCTCGAGGTTTTGATCCGGATCTGGCCGACACGGTCGGCCAGATCCTGCAGGAGGACGTGGTGTGCCTGCCGCGCGAGTGGACCGATAGGGAGATCATCGGCTGGGCTGTGGGAAACGAGAGCGAGATCATCATCGACGGCGGGTGTCGCGTCGCGCGAGCCAGGTTCGATGCCGAGGACCCCACGGCGCGGGTTCGCGTGAGGATCGCTCAACAGATCACCAACCTGCACATCGGCAACGAACATTAGAGGAGCCGGCCATGGCGAACCTGGAAACCCACCGATGGGCCGAGGCGACGGAGCGGATATGCCGAGAAGCCCGTGAGGCGTTGCGGGCATCGAGGGAGGGTGAGGTGCAGGACCTGGTGCGACGTCTTCCGCATACGGACGTTGAGGGCTCGCCCATCAGCCTGGCATTCGCCGGCCAGTACAGCGCCGGAAAATCGACGATCATCAGCGCCCTGACCGGGAGGGATGACATCGCCATCGGCGCCGGCATCACCACCGACCGGACCGGCGAGTCCGACTGGAACGGTGTGACGATCATCGACACTCCCGGCATCCACACCTCGCTGCGACCGGACCACGACGAGATCACGTACCGGGCCATCAGCCGGTCGGACCTGCTGGTGTTCGTGATCACCAACGAACTCTTCGACGATCACATGGCGGACCATTTCCGGAAGCTGGCCGTAGACCTGGAGAAGGGATACGAGACCATCCTGGTGGTCAACAAGATGGGCCGAGCGGCGGCGGGCAACGCGCGGGAGGCGCGGGAGGTCATCACCGATGATCTGCGGCGGCCGCTGGCGCCGTTTACGCCGGAGGAGCTGCGGATCACCTTCACCGACGCCGCCAGCGCGCTGGAGGGAAGGACGGAAACGGATGCCGAGCTCGCCGATATCCTCAACGAACAGGCCAACATCGGCGAGCTGGTCGCCAACCTCAACGACCTGATCAGGCAGAAGGGAATGCCGGCCCGGCACACCACCAGGCTCTACGCCGTTGACCGGGCGCTGCAGGAGGCGATGGCCTTGGAAAAGACCGATGACCCTGATGCCGACGCCATCAGCATGATCTACGGGCAGAACATCCGGGCAATTCAGGAAGCTCGCTCGGCGCTGACGATGGCCGCCGACAACACCATCAGCGCAGCGGTGACGCAGGTTATGCTGGATGCCGGGGAGTTTGCTGAAAGGCACTACCCGGGAGTGGGGCGGGAGGAGATCGATAGCGCCGGGGAGCGGATGGACGCCGGTATCCAGTCCGTTTGGGAACAGCTCAGCGCCCGCCTGAACCGGGAGGCTGAGGCCATTCTGCCGGCCATGGACCAACGGCTGGCGCAGATACACGAGAGCCGCCGCTTTCAGGCTGCCGAAAACAGCATCCGGGCGAGGTCATCGACGCAGTCGGACAGCAGCCTGCTGTCCGTAACGGCGAATAGCGCCCGGCGGCTGGGCGATCTGGGCCGTCAGGTGGCGGTCAATCCGGCTGCGGCGGGGGCGACGGGTCTGGCGCGGTTCTCCGGCAGCGCGGCCCATGGCGCGGTGCTCAACGTGGGTCACATGATGGGTCATTCCTTCCGGCCGTGGGAGGCCGTCAAGCTGGCCCGGGGCATAGGGGCGGCCGGTACGGCGCTCAGCGTGGGCGGAATCGCGCTGGGCATAGGGCTGCAGATCTGGCAGGATCGGCAGGAGGCCAGGCAGGACCGGGAGTTCCAGCAGGCGCGGTGGGCGATCAGGACCGACTACGCCCGGGTGGCCGGGGAGATGGAGGCGGAAGCGCGCGGGGTGGTGGACGATTTCATCGCCACCAACCTGACACAGCCCTTGGAACGGTTGCAGGGGTACGCCGACGAACTCAATGCCGCGCGTCAGGAGCAGAACCGGCGCCTCGAGAGGCTCGCGGAGATCAGCAATCGAGCTAAGCAGCTGATACACGCCATCCACGCTGCCTGAGGGGCTGCGGTCCCGAAACGCCGCTGCGCAGTGCCATTGGCGCAGAGCGGCCGTGCCGTTGGCAAAGGGTGAGCCGACTTCCTGCGGTCGTCGGCAGGATCGCCACTCCAATGGCGTGGCGCGGCAGCCGTATTCCAAAGGGGACTCACGATAATTCACGCCGTCCGCAATCGCCAACGAGCGGTCAGCAGTAACCCGTGGCCGGATCATCTGTCGGTCAAAGCGCTCTCGTCGAAGCGCCGGTAGCCGATCATGAAAAGGGCCGACTGCAGCGCCAGGATCCCGCAGGACTGCTCCCTGCCGGCGAATGGTTCGCCACGGCCGGCCATTTCTGCAATCAGCCACGCCGCCTTCAGATTGGAGATCGCATAGCGACTGCCGTGGGCGGCCGAATGCCAGATCGTGGGGAAAGCATATGGACCTGTGGAGGGATTGCGGGGTTGATTGCCCTGAGATTGGGGAACTCCCAGCTCCAGAGTTTCGGGCACGCCCGGCAGTTCATACTGGCGGCAGTGGATCAGGATCAGCGAAGTCAGCGCGCAGGCCACCCGGCTGTCGTATATCGGCAGGCTGGGGACCATCATGGCGTAGATCTTGCTGTAGCCCGACCCCATGTGGCGGAAGGATCTCAGGTCGTCCGTATCTCCGGATTCAGGATTCAGTTTCCTGGCGTTGTCGCTGAGAACCGCGAAGGCGCTGCTTCCCAGTTTTTCCAGGTCGCCGTGCCTGCGTATCCCGCCCCATTCCCGGATGCGCTTGGACGTCGCGATGAATCTCTGGTGGTCGTCGAGTTCCGAAGCATTGCGGCCCATGATGGCACGCATGGTGTGACGCCATTCGTCAAAGACCCGTGCGGTTTCCTCGAACGTGGCGATGGTTTCAGTTAAACCGTCGCCGCGCTCCACCCTGCCGCGCCAGTTGTAGCGGAGATAAGCCTGCTCCAGGGTCGCGCATTCGAAGGGGTGGCCCTTGCTTTTCCAACTGACATGAATGCCTGTGTGCCCTGCCACCAGTGGTTCGACCCACTCCAGAAACCGGGCAACGTCGTCGTCCTGTAGATAGGCGTCTTTTTTCACCGCCCTGACCTCCTCATCCTGATGTGGCGACCGCGATAAACCATGTGGCGTTCTCCTGAGCTGTACCCATGAACGGATGGACCCTCGGTGTTCGGTCACGCCCAGGGTCTTCGCTTGGAGAATGCCTTGGCCGACTCAGTGGTGGGCAGGCCGCGCTGTTCCAGGAGCATCAATGCCATGCGGCGGAACTCCTCCCGGTCGTGGCCGGTGATGACGGCCTGCTCGTGGGCCTCGGAGATGGCCACCGGATAGCCCAGGCCCAGCTGGCACTGTTTCACCAGCATGGCGTGGCTGAGGGCCAGCAGCTCGGGGTCCTCGGCCAGCCAGTCGGGGACCTCGACGCGGGCGATCTCGCTCCCGCCGTTGAGGTAGTAGAAGTGGCTCCACTCCTGGCCGGTGGCGAGGCCCAGGGCGAAGCGCGCGGCCAGGTGGCTGGATCGGTAGAGGGGCGAGCGGTGTCCTGGTTCCAGCACCAGCTCGAACA
>MPNC01000053.1 GCA_002238825.1 SAR202 cluster bacterium bin87
GGTGTACGAATGGCGCAACGACCCCAACGGAGTGAATAACAAGAGCCACACCGACCGCTGGGACCGGGCGCTGCTGGCCTTCGGGGAGACGGTGGCGGACGGGTCGCTGACGCCGATGACGGCGGCGGAGGCCAGGCAGATGGCCGGGAGGTACCAGGCATCCCGCTGGAACCCCGTGGCCGAGGCGCTGGCGGAGTTGGAGGCCGGCGGGTCCGGGTAGTGGCCACCCGAACCGCAGGTTCTCCCACGCGGGCGTCCGGCTGCGGTCGGGCGCCCGCGCTTGACCGCGCCGGAAGGACGCCAACGGCGCAGTGAAGTGGAGGCCGTCACCATTACGGCGGAGACTCCGCCTTATGCAGCGACGTTGCGCTCTGCTGGCGCGGCGTTCTCAGGCAGTGGCGGCCGGGAAGGGGCATGATCGCGGGGTCATGGTAAACCTCACCGTGGAGGATGTTCCTCCCGCCGGCGATGGACACGAACCGGTGTTTTGGGTTGATGCCAGGGGCCGGGGCTGCGGCGCTCACACGCCACCGGTGGTTGGAACGCAGAGACGGGAGCGGTCACCGGCCCGTTGGCCATGGGCAACCGCGCCGCCGGGCCGCTGGTGGCGGGACGGCCGTTCTTCATGGTGACGGCCTCGATGTCCCTGGAATCGGTCTTGGCCTTGCACTTGACGCAGAAGATCGCCACGGCATCGGAGGGTGTGGTCATGGATGAAAACTCCAGCATGGGGTGACATAATTCTAGCCCATGCGTCTGCGGCGTCAGCGACCACGCTGTCGGGCGGCGTCCTCCGCGGCCCGGCTGCGGAGAGGTGAGCGAGCATAGCGGAGTGTCAGGCATGACGAAGATGAGCGTGGAGATCGAGGGCAGCGTAGACGAGGTGATCGGTGTGCTGCTGCGGCTCGGGATCACGGGGAGCCCCGCAACCGTGGGTGATGCCGACCGGTCGACGGAGCAACCTGGTGATGGCGTCGGGAAGACCGCGCCAGCCGCCGGAGCGCAGGAGATGGCGGTAGGCCGCGAGGCTCCTCCCGGGGAATGGACGGAGACGCTCGCCCGAGATTTCCTGTGCAGTCTGCAGCCTACGGCGCGACGCATGGCGCTGCACGTCTGGCGGGCCGGCGCGGCGGGCATCCACCGGAGGGCCCTGTGTCAGCGTGCGGAGCTGACGCCCATGGAGCTGCGCACGCTGTCGATGCGGATGGGCCGCGCGCTGGCAAGGTTACAGCGGGAGCGGGGGATGATCTTGTCCCGGCCGTTGGCGGCCAACAGCCCGCTGCAGAGCTACTTCATCGATCCCGAATTCGCCGCGGCGGCGGATACCCAGATGTTCGGTGGTGGGATGCCGGAGCGGCTGGCCGACGGCGCGGGCTGCCCCTGAAAGTTTCCGTCGTTGGGCGCCTAGGAGAGCCGGTTGTGGGACGATTGTGGAAGGCGCTGACGATGACGGCCGGCGTATGGTTGGCGCTGGCCTGCGGGATGGACGGCGACGACCGGATGGTGCGCCGGTACGCGGAGTGCATGGCGGACACCAACACCGCTTTGCACCGGCTGAGGGTGTCCGGAGTGGTCGGGACCGTGGCGCTGAGCGCGGAGGAGGCGGAGGAGCAGTTGCAGGTTCAACTGGAACGAGGGGAGATCACGATGTCGGAGGTCCGTGCCAACCACGCGCGCTACTGCTAATAGCAGCGGGCGAGAGCTGGGGGCGCCCCGGGGTTCGGTCGCGCTGAAATTGATGACAACCGGCCCCTGACGCGCCGCGCCGCTGGGCCGGTACAATGGCCTCACCGCTGCGGGCGGCGCGGCTGACCAACGGCTGAGCGCCCGCAGTGGACTTCGCAAAGAGGTCGTGGGGCCGGTGGCGGTGCGCTGTCCCGCGTCTGCGGCGGCAACGTTGGGGGCCCTGACCGGCCTGGCCGATTGACGTCCGGCCGTTCCCGGAGCGAGCATCACCGGAGCGGACATTAGTGGAGCGGCGTCGAAGGTGACCGGCGACAGCTGCCGCGAGCGACCAAATCGCCGGTGGGAACGGGGTTGGTCAATGCCAAAACGGCGAATTCAGGTCGGAGCTTCGTCGGCGCTGATGGCCCGGGCGGTTATAGAATGGCGGTGTTGCGCGATTCTGGCAATTGCGCGACACCCTCTACAGGAGAGCCGTCAGCGGGGATAATCTGCGGGCGGTTCTCTGTTGTGTCCGGCCCGACTGTCGAGGGGTGGACCGGCGGAGATCCGGCATCAGACCGGTGTTGGCATTTCTGGCGCGTCCGTGCTGGAGCGGACCATTGCGGGACACTTGGTCCCCTGCGCGATGAGGCGGTGTCGCCATGGTAATTCCAGCGCTGCGGACGCCCGCCAGGATGGCGGCCGGCGAGAGGGTTGATGACCGACGACGCGGCGTTCGGCAATCCCCGGACGGAGCAACGGAATGTCCGCCGGTTGATCGTCTGGGCTTCCTGCTGGCCTCAGGCGGATCGCCAGGACCGGAACGGATGAATTTTCAACGCACGCCATGGCCACGGGGACCGATGAGATGAGCCGGCAACACCAGGGTGTCCTGGTGGCCATCGACTGGGAGAGCATCAGGCGGGGCGCCCGGCTCTACCAGCGCACGGTCACGCCGGCCGAGTTGTGCCGTGCCATGCGGACTGTGGGGGGCATCTTCGGCGAGGGTGGCGGGCGGCAAGGCCTTCGGGGACTGGAAGCTGTGGTCAGATGACGGTCGGGAGTTCACCGAGGAGGGCATGGTCCTCTACCACGCGCCCCGCACCGGAGCGGGGAAGGACCGGACGGAACCGGCCATCCTGCTGGAGGTCTATCAGTGGATCCGGGACCGGGAGGACTGCGGCGCGGTGATCCTGGGTTCGGGGGACGCCGACTACCAGGCGCTGGTGGACCGGGCCCGGCTCCACGGGCGGCGCATCGTGCTGTGCGCCTTCAGCCAGTCGGTGTCCCGGGACATGCTGGCCACGGCGCCGCTGTTCCCGCTGGAGGCGGAGCTGGGCATGCAGCTGGCGGAGCATGGCGATGTGCCCGTGTCGGTTCAACAGGTACCGGACGATGATGGCGCGGGCGTTGACGACGCGCTGGAGCGGTTCGTGCGGGAGGTGGACCGGCTGGAGGGCCGGCTGAACTTCGTGGGCTACAGCATGCTGTGCAACCAGTGGATGCTGGACTGGGGGATCGCCTGGAACGAGTACGAGTGCCGCAAGCTGGTCGACGAGTACCAGCAGGCTGGGATCGTGGAGCGTCACGACGTGATCAACCGGAGCAACCCCGACTGGCCCACGTCGGCGATCCGGCTGGCGCGGAGTGATGAGAGGGTGCGGCGTGCCCTGGGGTTCAGCGAGGGGCCGGGGTCAAACTCGGCCCTGGTAAGTTCATGACTCTGGGAGGGAGGTACTGAACATGGACGCAGTTTCCATCCATCGGTTGGCATCCGGTCGTGGTCAAAGGTTTCTCAGGTCTTGCCTGTAGGCAGCCTGGACTCCCGGTTCAGGAGTCGGGTGTTCTCCTTGATGCGCGCCCGGCACCAGGGTGAACTCCTTTCGCCGCGCGATAAGCAGTTCGTAACGGCTGTTTGGTGAACCAATCTGGAGGTGGATTTAGGGCCACCGATGCCGGGTGTAAACTGGTTTGGGAGAATCAAGCCAATCGTAGATTCGGCCGTGAGCGACACAAGCGGATATGATTCTCACCTACTGGATGTTCAGCTACTGCCTGGCGACCAGGGTTCCTACATGCGGTAGTTAATCGGACCGCGGCCGTGTCGAGCACGGTAGTATGATGATAATTACGGCTTGGCGTGCGTTGGACAGCAGGCGGTTCCATGGGAGACATAAATGACGAAGCAAGTCCGGCGAAACCAGGGCAAAAGCAAAGCGTCCCGCTCCGTGTTTCTCTCTTTCGAGTTCGAAAAGGACAGTGGACGGCGAGGCGCCTTTATCGGCCAGGGAAAGCGGCATTGCGAATTTGTCCTGAAGGATAAGTCGCTCCCCGCAGCGAAGCACGATGATAAGTGGCGTAGGGCTGTCAAGGAAAAGATGAGCGTGTCTGACGTCGTTATCGTCCTTCTGGGGTCGGATACTCACAATGCACCGGGAGTCAAGGACGAACTGAGTCTGGCTGGCGAAGTGGGTTGTCCGGTAGTCCAGTTGATGCCGCAGGGCCAGAATTATGGCTTGGTCGCGAAGGGTGGGGCTGTTTGCGATTACCGATGGAGAGACATTAATCAGATGCTGCGGGAACCTCGGAAGTTCGCAGCGGCCCCGGTGAACCGAGGCAAGTGATCGCTGAAAGCCCCTTGAGGTGATGCCGTACAGGCAAGGTCCGAGTCACGACTTTGGCGTCGGTTCCAGTTGATTAACGTTCGCCCGTGTCGTAAGAGCTTGGAAGCCAGTGAGGTTCAATCGCTTGAAACCGGGCGGACTGTCGCGCGTCACTAAACCACCTCAATGAACCACTTCGCGTATGAGGTAGGCAGTAGGCTCAGCCGCGTTTCCGAGGTCATTGATAATGGAATATATGGAGTAGGCCAAGATCCCCAGAAAGAGTGCCAATGTCAGCAGAGGCACGTAACGTTCGATTCTCGTCAGTTGCAAGTACCTCACCGGCCCTTGCGGGGGGCGCAGGTAAGCCCATTCCTCACTGTAGCCGGCATAAGGCAACTGCGACTCCATCTCGTTGATGACGCGGAATTTGGCTGAATTGAGCGCCCGATAGGAACCGAGGTTGATGAACCAGATGACGGACAGGGAGGCGCCCAGCAGCCCGGCGAACAGGAGAGCGATGACCCAGGTGCTTTCTGATACGCCAATCCTTCCCATCACGACCAGGAGCGCTATTATTGCGGACACCAGTCCTGCGTAGAACCGGTTCGATTGATCCCGACGCTGACTTATCCGGTCAGCCATTTCCACGTAGAGCTTGTATTGCTCCAGCAGATGCGCTTGGTAGTTGTCGCCGTACTCGTCGCGGTTCATGTCATTGTCTTCCGGATCAGCTGAACAACCTGCCTTGCCTGACTGAACTGAATTGCCATGGAGGCAGGGGGCACGGTTTCGATGTGCTTCCTATACCAACGTTGGTGGTGTGATGGGTTGGTGAGGGTTCGGCTATTGCCCGGGGAGATGTCCAAGGGCCGTGCTTGCCGGATTGTATGCTGGGCCGGTCAGTGGACATGGTGCGGGTTTGGATAATCTCTGGGTGTGGGGCTGCAACGAGTTGGCGACTAACCGAGCTCCCGGATGGCGGCCACAATGCTCTCGGTATTCCAGCCAACTATTCGGTCAGC
Source organism: SAR202 cluster bacterium bin87 (assembly GCA_002238825.1). GTDB lineage: Bacteria > Chloroflexota > Dehalococcoidia > Lucifugimonadales > UBA3495 > Bin87. The sequence continues at coordinate 5,294 of MPNC01000053.1, forward strand.
GACATCTCGCACCGGGCGAGAAATGCGCTGGCTCCCCCGGGGCCTTATGGCAATGATGGGCTTTTCTCGTGTGAAGCCTTTCTTGGCCAGGTCGATTTCGATGTTAATCCATTTGCTATAGGTGGCGTAAACCCCGGCCAGGATCAATACAGCATGGCATGGAGCCATCTGGTTCCGGATGGCCCGGCGCAGCTGCGTCGCGTTGTCGGCGTTGTGGACCGGGTCGTGCTGAGGTACCGAATAGTCTCTGAACGCGAAATACCGTCGGTTCCGGAGAAGGCGGTAGATCCGGGAGTATTGGTCTCCATGGCGCCACGAGTGGCTGATGAAGAGATTGTAGGTCTTCACTGTGGCTCCTGGGAATTGATGTTGACTGTGCTGTCTCGAGGGCATCGCAAGTCGACCCGGCCGATGATACTGTCGATCATAACAGGGCACGCATGTCCCGGTTAACTTGACGGTGGCACGTATATTCCCCATGATACACATGGAACACCCAGATATATGGTCAAAGCTGCGCATCACCGTAACGCCAGTTTGGCGGGATGCCGGCACAGCGATCTGCCAGACCGGATGGGGAGGAACCAACGGTGCCCGTCCTCAAGCACGACGTTTTCTTCAGGCAGCATCCGGTATTCACCGGAGACGAGCTGTCGCGCCACCTGGCGCGCATCGGCAGCAACGGGATGAGGACGCCGGAGAGGGTGCTTGCCTACCATATCAAGTCCGGCCGGTTGCGGCGGGTGCGGCAGGGGCTGTATGCGGTCGTCCCGCCCGGGGTAGACGGAGACACCTGTCCGGTGGACCCCTACCAGGTGGCGGCCAAGCTGACGCCGGATGCGGTGCTGTCGCATCACACGGCGCTGGAGCTCCACGGCCGGGCGTACTCGGTCTGGCAGCACTTCATCTATTCGGCGGAGCGTCCGGCGGAGACGCTGACCTTCCGCGACCAGGTCTTTCGGGGGACCAAGTTCCCGCAGGCGCTGGTGCGCTCAGGTGAGGAATACCGCGGTGTGCTGATCATGGATAGGTTTGGGTTGTCCGTGCGGGTGGCCAGCCTGGAGAGGACCCTGGTGGACGCGCTGGACCGTCCGGACCTGGCCGGGGGATGGGAGGAGGTGTGGCGTTCGCTGGAAGCGGTGGAGTTCTTCGATCTGGATGAGGTTGTGGAGTACGCGCTCCTGCTGGAGAACGCCACCACGATGGCGAAGGTGGGCTTTTTCCTGGACCAGCACCGGGAGAGCCTGATGGTTGAGGACCATCATCTCAAGGTTCTCGAGAAATGTCGTCCTCGGCAGCCGCACTATCTGGATCGCAGCAAGCGCGGCGGTGGAAAGCTGGTTGCCCAGTGGAACCTGGTGGTGCCCGAGGAGGTGCTCACGCAGTCCTGGGCGGATGTGGCGTGAGGATCTCGCCGGAGAAGCTGCTTGCGGAGGCCCAGGCCACCGGTTTCCGGCCGGACGTGCTGGAGAAGGTCGCCCAGTTGCTGGGGCTGCTGAACGCAATCCGGAGCCACCCGTTTCTGCGGGACCGGCTGGCCCTCAAGGGCGGGACCGCGCTCAACCTGTTCGTTTTCGACGTGCCCAGGTTGTCCGTGGACATCGGCCTGAACTACGTGGGCGCCGCGAGCCGGTCCGCGATGCTGGAGGAGCGCCCGATGCTGGGAGCGGCTCTGCAGGCGGTCTTCAGCCGGGAGGGCTTCACGGTCCGGCGGATGCCCTCGGAACACGCCGGAGGCAAGTGGTCGCTGCGCTACCCGACGGCGGCGGGTCAGACCGGCCGGATCGACGTGGACTCAACTACATGTACCGCGTTCCGCTGTGGCCCGTAGATCAAATGGACTCGCATCCCGTGGGCGGTTGGCGGGCAACGGACATCCCCGTGCTGGACATTCACGAGCCGGCGGCGGGAAAGCTGGCGGCGCTGCTGAGCCGTCGTCGGGCCCGGGACCTGTTCGACTGCCGGCATCTGCTCGCGCTCGATACCCTCGACCTGAGCCGGTTGAGGACGGCCTTCGTCGTCTACGGCGCGATGAACCGGCGGGACTGGCGCACGGTCACCGTTGATGACGTGGCCTTCGACCCTCGAGAGCTTTCCAGCCAGCTGCTGCCGTCGTTGCCGGCCAGTGCGGTTGCCGGCATGGCTGCTGCCGAATATGGCCGGATGCTGTTTGGGGATTGCCGGGCGGCCTTATCGGCGCTGCTGCCCTTCAATGAGGCGGAGCGGGTTTTCCTGGACCGGCTGCTGGACCACGGAGAGATCGATGGGGCGTTGCTGAGGATGGACGAGGAACTGCAGCGGCGGATAGATGCTCAGCCCTGGCTGGAATGGAAAGCCCAGAACGTGCGCCAGCATCAGGGGTTGCTGTAGCGCCGCGGTTGGGGAGGCATTGCTTTGGATCAGCAGGAGACCCAGACGGAAGTGAACCCGACCCGTGAACAGTGGCTCGCGTTGCACCACGCTTTCCGGAGCTATTGCGAGGCCAGGCCATGGGAACGGCTGGCCAACGAGGACGTGCTGGTGGTCAATGATCCCCTGGGACATTTCAAGGGATACTGCG
>MPNC01000054.1 GCA_002238825.1 SAR202 cluster bacterium bin87
TGGTTCGCTGTGAATGTGCTCACGGCTGGTGAAGGAGGCGACCAGTGAGAACCTCGGAACAGATCCGCGCCGAAAACGCCCTTGCCCGCGTCAACGATTTGAACACCGAGCCGGATGAGTTAAGAGGTTTGTACCGATCCTATGTGGACCGCCTGGGGCCGGCCATCATGATGAATGGGCTGGGGCAGGCGCTGGCCACCGAACTCGCGGCAGGGTCGGGGTCCGGCGCTCGTGAGAGGGCGCACCGGAGGCTTTACGAAAATATCCAGGGCTGGCTGTGCCGAAGCGACGGCAATATCTATCCTGACGCCGCCGACCTGCTGCAGGCCATCATGGCCAACGACCAGTCCAAATACCTGCTGGCCCAGGCGGAGGCGTTGGCGTGGCTGGATTGGCACAAGAAGTTCTGCCGGGCGGAATTGCCCGAGACCGGCGGGGAGTAAGTTCACATGGCGCGACCACTTTACGCGGCGTCCGTCCTGGAGCCGAGTGAGCTAAAGCAGCGGGGCCACGCCGGCCTGTGGTACGACAAATTCTGCAACACGTGGGACCAGGCCGGCTGGTCCCTTGCCAGCTCCGGCAGCGCCAATCCAAAACTGGACTGGGTCAAAACCGTCGCCGACCGGCGGGTGGGCGATGTGACGCAACTGGCGGAGTACGTGCGGCGGATGGTGCAACTGGTGGAGTCTCGCGGCGGCCGGTGGGCGGCGCTGACCACCGAATCCCGTTTCGTGACGGGCCTGGGCCGCAGCCATCCCGTGGAGAACGGTTTTGCCTGGCACCCCACGCTGGGGGTTCCGTTTCTGCCGGGCAGTTCCGTCAAGGGCATGGCGCGCGCTTGGGCGGAGGCGGAGGGAACATCTCAGGATCAAGTGCCGCGGATTTTTGGTGAGCAGGACCGTGGCGGGGGGATCGCGTTTCTGGACGCGGTTCCGGTGGAACCGGTGCAATTGGAAGCGGATGTGATGACTCCCCACTACGCCGGGTGGAGCCCTGAGGACCCACCGGGAGATTGGCGCTCACCCCTTCCGGTGTACTTCTTGACCACCGCAGCCCGATCCACTTTTCTCTTTGGCATCCTGCCCACCGGCGGTACGAGTGTTTGCGATCTGCATGCTGCTTGGACTTTGATCGGTGATGCGCTGGCCTGGGCCGGCGCCGGCGCCAAGACCGCCGTGGGCTACGGGCGTCTCGTGGAAGCCGGTGGCACCGCGCGATTGGAGCAGCGGCAAGCCGAGCTCGAGGCCCTCCAGGCGGAGCGCGAGCGGGAGCGGCAAGCCGAACGCGAACGCCGGGAACTACTGGCCCTGCTCAGCCCCGTCGAGCGGCAGATAGCGGAAGCCCTGGAGAATCGCAGCAATCCCACCGAACCCGAGACCACCGCCATATATGGGATGATCAACCGTGGGACCTGGACGGGCCCGGAGCAGTTGGAAGCTGCGCAATGGCTGGCCGACCGGATGCGCGCGGAGGGCAAGTGGAAGGAAACCACCAACGCCCGCCGACCCGAGCGCGATCAGGTCCACCAGCGAACACTACAGGTCATGGCATGGTTGCGGGCCGGGTGAGCGATTGCCGCCGCCGCGATTTTGTTCCTGTCTTCCGGACGCTGCGATGCCCGCGCACCAACGGTTGCGAGCGCTCCGGTGATGAAGTGCCCAAGCAGGAGCGCTCGCACATTTCCGTGAGTGAAACCAAAATCGCGGCCGGGTCCTGGATAAGCGGACGGACTGGATTGGGTATTGACGCGCAACATTGCGGCGGAATATGATCGACGTGAGAAGATTGTCGTCTCATAATAGGGTATCCATGGCTGAAAAACCGTGGCTCCATTGAAACTCGGCCACTTCCTGCCAGGTGGCGGCCAGCCCCTCGGCGTATCCATGGCTGAAAAACCGTGGCTCCATTGAAACGTTTGTGACTGGCTTCATGGTGACCTCCTTCATGCTATGTATCCATGGCTGAAAAACCGTGGCTCCATTGAAACGTGTTTGCGCCCATCACCTTGACCAACGACTGCTCAGTATCCATGGCTGAAAAACCGTGGCTCCATTGAAACCTGAAACGGGAATACCATTTCGCCGATGTCCGTGCGGTATCCATGGCTGAAAAACCGTGGCTCCATTGAAACCGGTCTAAGCGCTCATACACCCGCTTGACCAACTCCAGTATCCATGGCTGAAAAACCGTGGCTCCATTGAAACCGGTCTAAGCGCTCATACACCCGCTTGACCAACTCCAGTATCCATGGCTGAAAAACCGTGGCTCCATTGAAACGGGCGAGTTCCGCGCCCAACTTGTTGCAGGTACACCGTATCCATGGCTGAAAAGCCGTGGCTCCATTGAAACGCTCCAACCCAGGTACTCATTGACCGGCATGTTCATGTATCCATGGCTGAAAAACCGTGGCTCCATTGAAACCCGAAGGATTCGGCGAGGCGGACCAGGTTGGGGAAGGTATCCATGGCTGAAAAGCCGTGGCTCCATTGAAACAGCTCCTGCCGGTCGGTAAGCCAAACGAACGGAGTGGTATCCATGGCTGAAAAGCCGTGGCTCCATTGAAACGAGGAGACGAGGGGGAGAAGGTCGACACTTGCCGGAGCGACACGCCACCGAGTATCCATGGCTGAAAAGCCGTGGCTCCATTGAAACGTGCGGCCGTTGTACTCGGACATCTCGTGCTTGACGAGTATCCGTGGCTGAAAAGCCGTGGCCCCATTGAAACCTGGTTAACCATGTCCAGTACGTGCTGCCTGGCGACCGTATCCATGGCTGAAAAGCCGTGGCCCCATTGAAACTTGCAGCACCCGGTTATGGCGAACAACAAATCCGTCGGATGCTGGCGTCCCGTACCGACGCGGCCGAGAGCGTGAGCCGGCGGCAGGACCAAGCGCCCACGCCGGCGGTTGAGAGACCAGTCCCCGGCAACTATTCCGGGGCCCACATTGGTCAGGCAAACGACGGCGAAATCAGGGGCTTGTGGCTCACTTGCGCACGTGCGTTCGCCGCGCGATAATCACTCTTATCGCGCATCTTTCACCCGCCGAAATCATCCCTGAAACCCCGCCTCCGGAGACCTGCCCATGACCACCGCCGCCGACCTGCAGATCATCCCTCGCGAATCCTCACCTCTCCCCCAGCTGCGGGCTGCCGACCAGGGCGTGGCCGACGCCCTGGAGTCGGTCCTCTCCGACAACACCCGCCGCGTCTACGGGACCCAGTGGCGCATCTTCACCGGCTGGTGCGACGAGGTCGGGCTCGTTGCTTTGCCGGCGGAGCCCCTCACCGTGGCCCGCTACCTGGCCGCCCGGGCCGGCTCCGGCGCCAGCATCGCCACCATCCGGCTGGCCACGTCGGCCATCTCGAAAGCCCACGAGTGGGCGAAGCTGGAGTCCCCCTGCCGGGACCCGGGCGTGCGCGCCTCTCTGAAGGGATGGGGAAGGCGCCTCTCGAAACCCCAGCGCCAGTCCGGCGCCCTCACCGCCGACGTGCTCGCCGTCATCCGGCTCACCGCGGTGCAGCCTCGCAAACGCGGGCGTGGGACCGAGACTCCTGCGCAGGCTGCCGAGCGGGGGAAGTTTGACCTGGCCCTGGTGGCCGTGCTCTCCGACGCGGGACTGCGCCGCTCCGAGGCCGCCGCGCTGACCTGGGGCGACGTCCAGCGCTGGGACGATGGATCGGGCCGCATCACCGTCATACGCTCCAAGACCGACGCCGAGGCCCAGGGCGCCATGGTGGCCATCACCCCCGCCGCCATGGGGGCGCTTGCCGCCATCCGGCCGGCGGGCGCTGGTGGTGAGGTGAAGGTGTTCGGGCTGTCGGAGTCGCAGATCGCCCGGCGGATCAAGGCCATCGCCAGGGCCGCGGGGTTGGACGATTGGGAGTTCTTCAGCGGCCACAGCGGGCGGGTGGGCATGGCCCGGCGCATGGCCCAGAACGGCGCCCCCACCCACGAGATCGAACGCCAGGGCCGCTGGAAGCAGGGCGGCGGCATGGTCGGCCGCTACACCCGCGGCGAGTCCGCCGGGTCGGCGTTGCGGTATCTGTAGAAGCGGTGCCCATTCAAGGAACGGTTGAAAGGTTTGGCCAATCAAGTTGGTGCGTTGGGTGCGGAAGGAACGTACGGACCGGAACCTTCCATTGGCTGTCGTGTCACTTTGAGGGAAGACCACATGGGGCGTCATTCTACCGATTTATCGTCTTCGCAGTTCAACGGGGTTGTCGCCTTTGATCTCTCTCTCGTTGCTCGGCTCTCTGGCGTGCGGTGTACTCCCTGCGTTTCCGCTCGCTCTCCTCAAACTTGCTAACCATTGAACGAAGTCTCTCGTTTTCCTCAACAAGGAGTTGTTGCTCCCTGCTCCGTTGCGTTGACCGTCGAATCGCTTCGTTCTGTAATTCCGCAACGATGCTAGGCCATTTCACTTCCTCGAACTCGTCCAAATAATGGTCTCCAAGTTGTGCATTCAAAGCATCTTCAAATAGGATTCGTGCCTCCTCGAATTCTTTCTTCACGTTAGCAATGAGTGGTCGGAAGAAACGCCTACAATTGTCAGTTGTAAGGAAATGTCCGGCCATCCTGAAGTGTGAGGCCGTCATCATGCTCCGGAAACTCGGGTGTTCATCTTCAGCCGATCCTAGCCGTGACAGTAACTCCCAAAGCATTTCAGTGCTCACTACCATCATGGGGCCAGAGACTAATTCCATGGACTTAGCTAGCCCAGGTATACTTGAACCTGAGGTCACAAAACTACAATTGGCCGTAGTCACATGCGGCACATAGGCTTGGACTTCGTTCCACTTGGCGACCAATAGTAGAGCCTCCACCTCACTTTCAATCCGTTGGATACTTTTCCTCCCATCTTCAGGTCGCGATTGATTCATGTGGTTCAACCAGTCGATGGCTTCTTGATACCGGTCTGCATGGGGTTGAATGAAATCACTCAATTGTGCCGTATCGAGGATTGTTATATTGAGTTCGCGCTCGAAAAACGCGTCAAATGATTCTCTGGTATAAGAACCGCCGAAACACTCACGGATATATTGCAGCAGTTCACGATTATGATCGTCGGGATCCTGATTAATAAAGCCTTTCAAGAATGCGTTCGGCGAGTATCCACCCTCGCCCAGAGCTGCTCTAATAACTTCTTCAGATTGTATACCGTGTTCTGTAACTAAATCTAATGCCCAATTTGCATGGTGTCGCACGGTGTCCACAAATCGGCTTGTTGTGTATAGCCGGATACCAGATTCGCGTGCGGCCCTGATCGCTTCCGAGATAAATGCATTACGGTCCTCGAACCTAGCAGTTAATGGTATCAGGACATTCTCGTCGATCAAAAGTGACCGGTCATCGACAACTTGAGACAAATGGCGCGATATCTCAGGATCAACCCGCATCGCCTGAATACAAAAGAAGGCCTTTGCCAAGTAATCGAGCACGGTCTCGTATACGCCCGTGGGGTTCATGAGTATATCTAGGACGAAACCAACCAGCGAAGCCCTTAACTCGACGTTTTGTAACGTGTTGGCTCTGAGCCAAAGAGTCTGAAGAAGATCGGTTACAGTACGGGGCGCAATCGGCGTGTCATCCCACACCATCCGCATGATATCTCGGCCGCGTAGTTCGAACAGGTCAATCAGAGCATCCAGCACTACTTCAGCGAATCGGTGGGCAACGTCATCTGCGATGTCAATTTGTTTCTTTAGATCAATCCCCAACTGCCTCGTGAAGACTTCCATGAGGTCCGCAAATTGCCGGTCGTATCGTTCAACAAGTCTTTGTCCTTCGGCTAGCACCTTGATTTGTGTGCCGGACCGGCACAGCCATCCAGCTTCCACTAGAAGGTCTACAGGCTTCGATAACGCATCCGTGGCTGTAGTTGCGTTTGTACCTATGCTTGTCGAAATCCCACCAGCCAGTTCATGCAAAGCGGCTTGTCCGCCGCAGCGTACAAGCTCCACCATGATCAGTGACTGTATGGCGTTTACAGGCGCGTCCTCGGCGGCGGATGGCCTGAAACGATGCCACATGTACAATGCCTGAACCTGGCGAAGATCTTGATCAGCTACTCGGGTTTGGGCCAGCTCTCCGACAGCTAGGACACGGGACACCGACATCAACATAGAAACCAATGCGCTATGGTCGGTCTCAGTAGCCCGGTACGGCACCACGTCAATGTTATACCTCCGCTTCCATGTTTCCACGTCGGCTTCGGTCGCGTTGGCCAGGAGTGCGATAGGGGCGATTTGTCGCCTAAAATTGACCGCTAATCGCTCCTGTAGCGCAAGCATCTCTGGATCGTTCAGGGAATATCCCAAGAACAAAATGCGGTCACGCGCTAGGTGCGACTGCAAGAATGTCTGAAACCCCTCTCGTTTGCCCGAAATGTAAAGGTTTTGGTAGTCCGTTCTAGTCAGAACTACCGAATGAGGGTCAGAGAAGTCGCCGTGCAGCTTCACTAGCGATGGCGTGATGTCTATATCGATGGCTTCAATATCTTCTTGTGAGTTGCGGTACACCGCTACGGCTTTGCCATGTTGTTCAAGGTGCCGCGAGAATAAGTCATCGTAATTCGTCGTGAAGTAACCCATGAAGTCGAGCCCTGCCAATTCCGTGTAGATCGCACCTTCACCGCCTGGGTCGGCGACGAGAGTGCTACAGATATTGTGAAGGAATTCCACACCATAGCTGAGTGCTACTTCGTCGAATTGTTCTTGATATTTTGTCGTGCGGTAATAGTCCTCAATGCGCGAGAAGCTCGGCCGTTGTCGCTTCCGACACTCTTCTAGAACACTGGCAGCTAATCGTCGCCAGGTTGGCAAACCTAACTCCACGGATGGGCCGGCGCCGATCCAAGCAAGGGCTCTTCCTGAACTAAGGAACAGTACGATATCTGTAAAATCGGCCATGGTAGGCTACCCTGCAGACTGCGAGAATTGGGATTGTCACGGGAGTGGATAGTATCATGCGAACCGTCGTCAGTGCCAAGGGGTTCCAAATCGAGACCAGGGCAATCGCATCACAAATGTTCTACCAGGGTTTCAGCGCCGGCCAGACCGCTGAAAACCGCAGGGTGAGGAAAATAAGGACGAGGTGGAAAGGTTTGGGCGTTGGAATCCGACAAATATCGGCATAATGGCGGCGCAGTGACCCGTAAACTCCTGGTTCTGGATGGATGCAGCATTTGATCTCTCAATAATCTAAGCCCGAATCCACCGATGCGACGCGGGGCGCTGGTCAGACGGGGGATGAAGGGTCAGGGAATGTGCTGGCGAGGACCTGACGCCGATGAAATGGACGATCCGGAGTGTGGCTGCCGCGCCAGGGCGATGTTGACGGCCGTTGGTAGCGGCGTTGGGAGCGATTTTCAGCGCAGACCGCAGGCGGAGACCGTCAGGGGCCCAGCCTGGGCGCTGATGGTCCAAGCGTAGGGCGTCATGGTGGGCAGGTCAAAGGCCGAGGTCGGCGTCAGGAAGGGACCGGCACAGCGCGCAGCTTCGTCAGGGCGGAGTTGAATTGGTTCTGCCAGGGCCAGCCCTGAGGCAGATGCAGGGTGGGCGGCGGGCCTTGCGGGTGAGGCGTCCGGCCAGGGAGAAGAAGCGTCGCCGGAGGGTCTTGGTGGTCATCAGTTGCTCGCCCAGACCAATGCGCGTGGTCCAGCGAGCCAGATTGTGTGCCAGCAC
>MPNC01000055.1 GCA_002238825.1 SAR202 cluster bacterium bin87
GAACCCTTGCCCGCCCAGCCGGGACGTCCCCGACGTCAGGACTACGAGTACCGACGCGGCGGCACCCGCAACCTTTTCCTGTTCTGCGAGCCGCTGGCGGGCTGGAGCCATGTGGCTATCACCGAACGTCGCACCATGCAGGACTTCGCCCACCAGATGCGGTGGCTGGTAGACGTGGCCTACCCCGACGCCACCGTCATCCGCGTGGTCCTGGACAATTTGAACACCCACCGCATGGCGTCGTTGTACGAGACCTTTCCCGCCGCCGAAGCCAGGCGCATCGTGAAACGCCTGGAGTTTCACCACACCCCCAAACACGCCAGTTGGCTGAACATGGCGGAGATTGAGTTCAGTGTGTTGAGCCGCGCCTGTCTCAAGGGCAGAAATCCCGACGCCGATGCCCTGCAACGTGCCATCACGGCCTACGAGACCCGGCGCAACGCTGAGCACATGCCGATCAACTGGCGCTTCGGAACCGATGACGCCAGGATCAAACTCCATCGCTTCTACCCCTGCCTTTCCAACGTTGACTAACTACTAGCTGAGGAGTCACCCGAAAGTACTCACCTGTGTGCAAATGTGCATCCGCACACGTGTGCAGACGCAGACCAGTTTTCCGCTCCCGCTCGAGTACCCCGCTTCCGAAATCTCGGAAGACAGATCCCATCAATCAGGCATAGCCCGAAGGGACCGCGGTTTCAGGCTGATCAGCAGCACTCTACGATGGTGGTCTCCGCCAATACCGCTAATACTCGATCGGGACCAGTGCACCGACACCGAAACTGGCGCAAAATTGCACCCCTAACACTTTCTGAGGCGACGCCCTACGAGTATCATTGTGTGCAAATGTGCAATTGGCACTTTGCACAAAAGGCCAAGAAATCAAGCACACCGGAGTTGCTCTATGCCGGTTGTTGCGATCGTGAATCAGAAGGGAGGAACGGGCAAAACGACTTTGGCCACCAATCTGGCCTCAGTCCTGGCGGAAAAAGGGACGGTCTTACTCCTTGACGCCGATCCGCAAGCCAGCTCCCAAAACTGGGCCGCCAGCGATTGGACTTCGCCCGACACCTTGGCGGTCAAGGGAGTGGGGAATGGCAATCTGCTACAGCGGGTCCGATCCGTGGCTCGTGACTACGACTGGATCATCATAGATGGACCCCCTGGAATCACCAGTGCCAGCGCCGATGCCGTACGGGCTGCCGACCTAGTGCTGATACCGGCGAAGCCAAGCCCGTTGGACGTCTGGGCAGCCTCGGAGATCGTGGCGGCCGTACGAGCTCGTCAGAAAACAGCCAAGGGGATGCCCAAAGCGGCTTTTGTCATTACTATGGCGCAGCCACGCACTCTCCTCGGGCGCCAGATTGACACTGCGCTCACCGAGCTGGGAATCCCCGTGCTACAGGCGCGCACGACCCAGCGGGTAGCGTATCCCAATGCTATCAACGAGGGAAATTCGGTCGTAGATGGCCGCGATCAGACCGCCCGCAACGAGATCCTTGCCATCAGTGGCGAACTGGAGAGTTTGACCCATGACGATTAGACGCAATCCCAACCGCGGCAATCAGGATGATCGGGACGCTTTCGTCGACCGGGCGGGGGAGGAAGAAACCGCGCGCCTCCACTGTTTCATTCCGGCCGGTCTCCACCACCAGCTGAAAGTGATGGCTCTAGAGGGGCGCACTAACATGACAGCGCTGGTGGTGGAAGCCTTAGAAAACTTCGTCGCCGAGCGGCGATGACACAAAGATCGATGGCCTTCACCCGAGATTATCGAGTGGAAACATTGTCGCCGATGGTCCCGAGCACGTCGTCGTTTGGGAAGCAGTCCAACAGATTGCAGAGACCAACGAGTTAACCCAGTGGACACCGGCAGGTCTCCCAGCAGCGCGGCAACCTCCGGTCTAGACCGGTAAGCACTATCAACTTTCAGGACTGCGTAGATCAGCAACTGGCATCACGTGCCAGGTGACTCTAAGAGCGAGTTTCGTCGCGTTTGTGTCCAGCCACAACAAACGTAGAGGCCTTCATAGTTTACGTTGTTCCGTTTGGAAGCGGTTGTTTCGCTGCATATCGGCCCCGTGGGCGCCAACCTTGACCAAACAGAACCGTTCACCTGACCATTCCGCCCAGTTGCGCTTGCAGTGTGCGCCCCGCGGCGGCTGCCTTCGCCGCTGGCCAATGACAGGGACACTGTATACGGCCTCGGTCGGAGTACAGGGCGCAGGCGCAGCCCGTCTTTGCGCAATGGACCCGCTCGATGACATCCAGGCTCATCCCCGAGGTCAACATTCCGGCCAATGGGTGGCGGCACGGCCGGTGTTCTAATTTTGCGATCGCACCGGCGTTTTCGCAGAACCCAGAGTCCCTTCCGATCGGTTTCAGGGCCTTCAGGAGGCTCGAATCGCGCCGGTTTTCTGTCGCTATCGCCGAAATCGCCGGTTTTCGGGTGTGCTCTAAATTGGCGGTTCGCACAGGTGGGTCAACCGGTGTCGATAGCTCAACCTCCGCATCCGATGGAATCTTCCGCGGAGAGGCTTCTGGATCAGACGTGTTGAGGTAAGGCGGGTCTTCCCAGGGCAGACGTCCGTAACGCTGGACGTAATCTTCGAGGTAACGCCCCGGTCTACGTTCCCAGTCAACCAAATCCTGAGCATCCGCCTCGACATCAGGCGTTACCAGTTCCGGCGCCCAACGCTTGAGGGCGTTCAACCCAACACCCATCGGAGACGCGCCTGCCAGTCCTCCATGGGCCTCTCCATGGGCCCTCAGAGAAGTGAGGTACGCCACCGGATTATCGGCGGTAGCGACGTACTGGGCCTTACGGTCAAAATCGAAACCAACCGCCTGCACAGCGTCCCGCACCAGCTCGGCGGAAAGACCCTGCCCATGGTTGTCGATGCATGCCATCAGGTAGGCAGCAGGGTGTTCTTTCGTCGTACACCGCCGGACAATCACCTCGTCGACCAGCCACAGCAATCCCTGGCCGTTGGGCAGCTCGTTGCCTGCTTCTTCCGCCGCTGCGACCCGGTCGGCAAACTCGATCAGTCGGTCAGCACGTTCCACGCTCAGGTAAGTTCCGACGTTGGCGTACCAGCAGGTCAAGGCCCAGTGCTGGGGCGGTGCATCGCCAACTTGAGCGAGCGGCGCATCATCCGAATTGCATGAACCTTCTAAAATTCCGGGAGACGACTTTATATCTGGAGATATATCAAGATTATTAAAATCGTTAGAAGACCCTGTGATGGTTCGTGCAAGGTGTTCTGACCCGTTACGGGTCAGAACACGCGAGATCGTGGAGGGAGAATGCCCCAGATGTGGCCAGCGGATAGCGCATTCGCTGGCGATCTCTGTTCCGTCCAAGCCTGCGGCGTTCGCATCTATGATGAACCGGTCCCGCTCCGAGCATCTGCTCCGGCGGGCCCGGCCTGATGCCTCACCGTTCTCCCGCTGCCATTCGCGGAAACCCTCTTCTGACGGTTCATTTCCCGGAATATGCGTGTAGTCTAGGGCAGCCTGAGCCGGCCTGATGCATTGTCTGGGGGAAAAGGCGTAGATACCCCAGCGCTTGGACGTATACCGGTAGAGTCGGTCCGCCAAATCGTGGGCTGCTGGGTACAAATCTTGGTAGCGGGCGGAATGGGCATACTGGTTGATCACAGTGCACGCATAGCTGATCAACTGGCGGTACTGACAACAGTCCAAGCCGGTGCGGTCGATGGGTGGGATGTCCCAGGGCAGGGCCGTCCCTTGATTACTGTGGAGGCGGCTGATTTCCGCCACAACCCCCTTGGGGAGCGGGTCAGTGGGATCGTCCGAGAACGGGTGGTACCCAAGTTTGTCGGGGAATGCGTCTCGGAAAGCCAGCTGGACCTGATGGTCCGAAAGCTCAATGTCGACCGGCTCTGGGCACGATTCGATTGGGGAGGAAATACGGGGAGAAGGACCCGAAAATGGCAAATCAAGTGCGCGACTGGGACCCTTCCCCGGCCGAGGAACTGGTTGGAGCATTGTAATGTCCCGGCGGGATGGTCAGTCCCGCTTTTGAGGATTGAGGGAGTGATGGCACGGCATCGATTAGCCGTGCGCCGACAATTTATCATTCCGGTTGACGGCGGATCAATTACATAACTTGCTGAATTGGACACTTCTCAGGACGGGAATGCCCGTCTCGAAACGTGTGCTGGGGCGGGACGTTCGGTCCGGATAGAGTGGACGTTAAGGTGGCGGGATTGAGCAGCACGTAAGATCGAAGTTGCGGCCGTTTGTCGAGTTATTCTTGAATGATAAAGGCTTCCTTAGAGGCGCTATTTTTAGCCTTGAAAATTCCTCTCCAAGCGTTGATTTTCCTCCTTCAAAAGGGGTAACATGGAGGGGCACAGCCTGCGCGAAGGTACGGGCCTGAGCATTGTAATAGTGGCGCCTCGCCGCGGGGGTGGTTCCTTGCAAAAATGGCGAGGCGTTGCTATTTGTATTCGACAAACGGCCGCAAGGATGGCGGGAGCCTGTTTTTCGGGTACAATCCCGGAAAATCTCGGGGAGCGTACCTCATGAACGTCCCGAATACCACCGGCCCAGAGACTCGTCCCTGCCTATCGCCTTCGCCTTGGGATGCAGTCGTACCCGACCTCGAGGATCTCTGGCACCAAATCGCTGTCCGCTGCTGGCAGCGGGTCCATCCAGACCGGGAGCACGGAGACGGTGATATCCCCACGCCTGTAGAAGTTGCCGAGTGCCTTGGGCACACTGGCCCGCTGGCCAGCGGGCCTTCTTGGCAGGGGTTTTTGTCCCGTTGGAACCGGCTGGTCGCGACCGCGATTACCAACGTCTACTCCACCACCGGCATTTTGTTTCCTCCGGAAAAGCATTGGGGCGATGGTGAATTCGACCCCGAACTGGCAGCCATTACAATAGGCCACTTCGTCCATTGCGCCTCATGGCAAGACTCCGACGTTGCGGACGAAATAGAACAACTGTCGCGCCATCCAAAGATCTGGGAGTTGACATATCTGGCCCGCTTGGTGAGATTCACCGAGCAGGGGCCGCCCTACCTTTACGTAGATTGCGCCGAGGCGCTAATGGGGATCACCGCGGCCCATGCCGCGGTGGCTGGCCCCTTAGGGGGGCCGCCACCAGTGGAGCCGCTGATTGAGTCTTGGCAACAACGCGTTGTTGCCGCGCGGATCCGCCAGGTGGAGCCGGACCTGCGGACGACGGGGCGGAGGTTGCCGGCCAAGCTGGCTATGGTTGAGCCTTCGCACCGACGAGTCAACGAACTCTGGTCACCGGCGGCGCACCTTACTCTATTGCCTCAACCGCTGTCCCAGCCGTTCCTCTTCGATCGGGGGGCGCCGCTGCCGGCACGTCAGTCGGCACAACGAGTGCTCCCCGGGTTCGGGGATTGGCAGCCTGGCAGGACGCCGGCGCTGCCTCTGCAGATGTGGGAACTCGGGGCGGCTAGGGTGATGTCTGGAGGTGGGCAGGGAGCTCCGCTGGCGCTGCGGCTGTTTGTCGAGTGCATTTTGGGTCTGCCTGCAATCTGGCGGGATGGAGAGGCTGCGTACGAGATTCCCCTGTCCGAGTTGCGACGTAAACTGTACCCCGTCGACTCTCGGATGAGTCGTCGCGTTTTCTGGGAGCGCCTGATGCGCGCTGTCGAGATCTTGGACTCGGATGCGGCCCGCATTCCTTGGTATGACTCAAAGACCGGAAAGGGAGACCGGCGTCGGATCGTCAATATCACCGGTCTCCCACATTTTCCCGAGGCACCCGACGCTCTACTGAGGATCGTCATCGACCTGCCTCCAAACTCCCAGGCCGGCCCGCGAATCTCGGATAACCTGGGCAGGTGGGGATTGCACTCTGCGCCGGCGTACCGTGCGCTTTTGAATCTGTCGTACTTGTGGTTTGAGCCAGGCCGCACCCATTATCCTGTTGAAACCGGACACGGTCAGCATTGGGTACGCTCCTACGACCCCGAGCAACACGATCCGCTGACCGACGACGAGCTCATTGGGTTGTGCTATCCCACCGGGGTGGTGTCGCGTAACCGCCACCGTCAACTTGAGCGGTCGCTGGACACCATGAAGCAACTTGAGGAGGCGGGTGAGGTGGTGGTCGAGTCGGTGGGAACGTTAGGGAATGAGCGCCGCATCCTGCCCCCGCACTTCTTGAAGTGATGCGTTCTAATCGCAGGCCCCGACAGACGGTTGCGGCTTGTCACCGGCTGAGACGGCCTGGCGATGCGATGCGGTATGAACAGCGTTCACCTCGTATGCACACTCGCTCATAACAGGCATGAACCTCCGTCTTGCAGCTCGCAGTCCGGTTCGCTGATGCGGATGACATGGCGGCAGCGGCCGCCGATTCCAGAGCAAAATGTGAGACTCCTTCGGCTCGAATTCCTTGGCTTCTACGGGGCTATCAGCCTGCATATGTGCAAATATGCATATGTGCAAATACGCAAGTGTGCAGATGCAAAAGAGCTATCCGCATACCCTTTTTGGTGAGCGAATGGCAACAGAATCGCATCGTCGTGAGGTGTTACGGCCTGATGTAGGAGTAAACGCTGGGGCCTTTTTGCTCGAGGCACAGAGACGTCGGCGGTTTATGACGCAGTTGCCAAGGTCGGATTGTCTCGAAGAAGCGGCGACGACGGAGGAAAGTAGTTGGTCAAGGCAGCAACCAGCCTGCGGCCCCACATCGTGCAGGTGATGGCGACGTGCCAGGGGCGCATCCTGACCACCGAGGAAATTTACGGGCTGGTGGCCGATCTGGGCGTAGCTGGTTTCAACCCCAACGCGAAGCGGGACCGCAACCTGGTCAACCGGGAACTGTCCGATCTCGCGGGTCATACCACCCAGGGCCACAGCAAGCCGGCGCCAAAGTTGATCATGCGGGTCAGCCGCGGCCGCTATCTGTACCGCGAGCCCGATCGTCCGATGGACGTAGCGCTGCTGCGGGAGTACCTGGAGCCGGTGGAGGCGTACGAGAAGCGACCGGCCCGCCGGCGTGGTGACGGCAATCGCCGTCAAAGCGTGCCGGAATCGGTGCGGATGGCGCTGTACTCGGTGCAGCGGGGCGTGTGTCCCGGCTGCGGTTTCCACCAGCCGCATCATCTCAGGTT
>MPNC01000056.1 GCA_002238825.1 SAR202 cluster bacterium bin87
AGCAGGCGGTGGTGATGATCGAGGAGGCCATTGCCAACACCGGCGCGGTGCCCCGGGAGGTGTCCGCCGATGCCGGTTACTACTCGGCCCCGGCCGTGGCCGATTTGCAGGCCTTGGGCACCGACCCGTTCGTCGCGCCGGAAAAGACCCGCCACGGCCACCAACCGCCGCCCGCGCCACGAGGACGCATCCCCAAGGCTCTCTCGCCCAGAGACCGGATGCGCCGCAAGTTGCAGACCAAGCGGGGTCGGCAACGTTACGCGTTACGCATGGGAACGGTGGAGCCGGTGTTCGGCCAGATCAAGCAGGGCCGCGGGTTCCGGCAGTTCCTGCTGCGGGGTTTGGAGAAGGTCCAGGGCGAGTGGTCGCTGATCTGCACCGGGCACAACCTGCTCAAGCTCTTCCGCTACGGCGGGCGGGCTCGCGGCAAAGGTCGGCCACCTCACATCCCCACCCCTGGGTTTTTGCCGGGGCAACTTTCATTCAGGGGTACGGCGTGATCAGTCCTTTATCCCCGGTGGTATCAGGCCCCGTCAGCAATCCTCAGACGGGCTGCTAGATCGCCTTGCGCGCCGTAGGGCGCGTTTCGACGCCCGCCGTCCGTCGGGTAGGTTGACGGGTCTGCCCTGTTGCAGTACTTGGTTGACTATCTTGCGGGCTTGACGTTTTTTCATGGCCCGACCGTTCCGATTGCGGTCTGGCCGTAGGTCGGCACGGCTATCAGCCAACGCCCGCTGCTGAGGCGGTGCGGTGTTGGTGCCGCTTGTGCCCGTTCGTCGCCAGGGCTGGGAACCCCGTGGTCTTGGATCACTGCCGTACTGCCACTCGTCTATTGGGTCTCGGCTCCATCAGTATCATCTTCCAGCGGGTACCACCGGACGGCGCCATCGTCGATCAGGCCCTGTATGTTGTTGTCGTTCCGCGCGCTGGCGACGGCGGCATGGGCTGGCTGTCCCGTGAATCGGGTGATGTAGTCGGCGTTGCGCTGGGCCCGGTCGGTGTCGCGCCGGTCCGCGGTGTGCGAGATCTCGACGGCAATGAATTGATGGTTCCCTTGCTCGTCGGAAACTTCGAGCACCAGATCGGCGCGGGTGAAACTGATCAGGTCGTTCTGGAGCATCTGCTGAGCCGCGGGGTGCTGCGTCATCTGAACCAGGTCGGAGTTGCTGAGGACGCGGGTCAGGGTGAAACCCATCGCCATGGCGATGGTGAATGCTTCGTCAGCGACCTGGCTCTCTGAGAACCGGTTCTTGAAGTGGGAGAGGTCGCGCTCCATGCGGTCGAAGCGCGAATCGACCCGCTGGTTGAACTGCCGCTGCTCCTCGTTGAACCCTCGCTGTTCCTCGTTGAACTGCTCTTGCTGGGTGATGAACCCATCGACCCGCTGGTTGAATTGCCGCTGTTCATCGTTGAATTGTTCCTGTTTGGCGATGAAGTCGTCGACGCGCGCGGCGAACGTGGCAAAACGTTCCGGCAGGGTGATCAGTTCGTCTGTGAGTATGAGCCGGCGTGCCTGTTCGTAGAATTCAGGATCTTCCCGGAGCAGGCGCAGCAGGTCTTCGGAGGTGTTGATGGTCGTCATGGCGGATACTCAGTTATCTCATCTTACTATGCGGGCGCCGGGGGTGGGAACCGTGAGCGGCGTTCGTTTGTTGACCCGATCATCTTGTCGTGAACGTTGATAGACGACAATTAGTCCTGCCGCGCGTTGGGTAACGGTTTTATTGAGGCAATGCGCGTGCTGAAAAGGCTGCGCGAGGTGCTGTTCCGGCCCTCTCCGGCGGAACTGGTGGCGCCGGTGGAGCTCAAGGTGCTGGGCTGGAAGAAGGGCGGACGCAACGGCGTGGTGATCAAGGGCGCCGGTGGGCCGGGCGGCGACGGCATCCGCGTCGGCGGCCGGGTGCCCTGGGGCGCGGAAGTGGAGTACGCCTACACCACCGGCTACGACAGCCACGGGAGGGTGTCAGTGAACCACATCATGGACGAACGAGGTTGCTCCGCCCTATTGGAGCAACCGCACTCGACTCGACTAAGGTTCCGGAGTGGTCCGCGGCTCAACGTTCGCCACGGACCAGCCATCGTTTCAGTAGTGCGTGGGTACTGCACAGGAAAGTCGCCAACCCGCGCTTACCGTAACCCGATCTTGGCGACTGTTTCCCTCAGGCGGACTTCTATTTCGCCGTCCAAGTGAGACTGCAATAGTTCGTCGCAGATTTCCTTCGCTCCGTGCCAGATCCAGGGTTTTTGGTCTGCTTCGCCCAAATGTATCAGGAACTTCGCCACTGCTTCGGGATACTGGTTTACCAACTCAGTTTGTCCAATACCGTAAATGATAGTGCCCCGTTGTAGTGGTACGGCGCGCATTTGGACCGCCACATCCACGGCCTGCGGGTACACAGCCGATAATAGGGTGGTCCAATCAAGCATAGTCACGACCTCAGTGTCGTCCAGCGGAGCCGGAACCCCCTGAAGGCGGTTTTCCCAGTAATCCTTGAGCCAGCCACTCCACCATTCGCTTTGACGGGTTTCGTCCAGTGATCGTAGGTGGTGGCGTATTTCCGCCGCGAATTGGTGCCGCACTTCTGTGTCGCCGTAAGTGAATAGCTTGGTGATCCACTCATCGGTGGGCCTGGCCGCGAACCAAGTGAACATCGCAATGTACGTCGCGACAAAGCGTTGCTTGCGGGAGCCGGAGAGTTCGCTGTTGATGCGCTCAATCGCCTTCAGAAAAGGTTCCCGCAGCAATTCGGTAGCTCGTGGCGTCATCGACTCATAGTGGGTTACGCCATCCCAGGCTGCTGCGAAGTCGCTATGCCCGGGTTCCAAAAGTGGTACCAAGTTTCGCAGAGCCCAAGTTTCGTCAACGTAAAGTAGAAAAGGCAAGTTTCTGGCGAGAATCGTCCGTCCGAGTTTGCCAGCAATATCGCTTTCCTGGGTGATGGTGTCCAGCGCGTCCCTGCATTGATCATTGAGCGAAGGTTGCGACGACTCCTGTTGACGGAGCGCCCTGTCGATTCTCTGCACCCAATACTCTGCAAGCTTGCCTGATGGATGACCGATTGCTCTTGAAGCCCAATCGGTCTCCTGGGGGACTCCACCCACATAGGCGGTTAAATTGGGAGCTTCGAACTGAACTGCGTACTGGTGTAGCGCAACCGCTATCGAATTGGCTTGATATGACAAATCCGTTGCTTCCGATGAGTTGGCCTTACCGGCCAGCACACAGAGGATGTTTGCAATTTCCCAAGTGTGTTGCCGCTGCAACGCGTCGACTGACAGATGCGATAGCGCCCGTTGTATACCGTCTCCGTCCAGGTCTGCGGTCGTCCAGGCGACAATCAAGTGGGACCAAAGGTCGGAATGCCGCTCTCCAGCCCCCGCCAAGGCGTCTGCCAGTTCAAGGCCCCATGAAGAGTTGACCTGAGCGGCTTCTTCAACCCTCCTCAGCATTGCCCCGCGGTCATCGCCGTAGAGCCTTTGTTGGTCGGTTGGTTGGTACGCGAGCAGGTCCGGCAATATTTCAGTTGCCGGCCGGGCCAAAAGTGCCTCGACAGTCCAAGAGCTCTGATCAAGGGACCGTGTTCCGCTCCAGTGGTAATGGGTGAAGTCTGGATGTTCCGACGGCCGATATTCAGGGTATCGAATCTGAATGTCCGCTATGGCTTGCATTGCCAAATCGCAACTGGTGTCAGCCGCGCTCAGCCAATGCAGCCATTGGAGGTGGTGATAGGCTGCGTAACGGTCATTTTCACTTTCGGTTTGATCCGGCCAGCGGAAGGCCAGCACGGCGTTGATGAAGTCTGATCGCCTTTCACTACTGGCTTGCGGATAGGCGAAGCGGACTGCCCGGTATATCTCATGGTGGGTCGCAATTGCGTGAATGTCGCAATTTTCCAGCATCCAGTCGATTTTCTCGTCGGTTGACAGGTCGGTTCGCGCTGACAGCGTGTGAATCGCCAATCTGCGCAAAAGCGGACTTGGGGAATTGATGCTATTTTCAGACCACCGCCTGGCAACATCTGCCCCGTGTACGGCCAGCCACTCCAAGCACTCCCGGGCAGTGTCAATCAGTGGGTCAATGTCTAGATTGCGGTCATCCTGCTCGTGGGGCTCAATGGCCGATCTGTTCAAGTTGTCCCAATGCCAAGTCGCATCGCCTTCATCCCAAGCGGTTGACACGGCGTGACGCGCGTTGAGTCGCATAGTGGTCAGCGCCAGTAACGGTTCTGCCATTTCGGGGAGGTTGGGCTTGATGTGCTTTGAGAGCAATTCACTCAGGTAATGATGGAACAATTCCGAACTACGCCACCCCAGGAGCGGCGGCGCTCGGTCGAGACGGGCGGTCATCGCATAGTAAACTCGCCACAGGCTATCGGTTGCCCTCACGCTGGCGCAGGCTTCGCCCAACCATGCCAGGGCGGCCTCGTCGGCGTCCGATGGAATAACACTGGCTAGGCAGAGAACCCAGCGGGTAATTACTGCCTCATCTGGTGACTCTCGAATGCTGTGCAGCAGTTGCCAGCAGAGTTGCCGCCAAAGCCTCGGGTTTAGTCGGTGGCCGTAGCGTCCGATGAGCTCAAATAACGCGCCGTCGTGGGTTATGGCAAAACGCAAGACCAGCCACTCGACCAGCGTCTGGTGTTGCTGGCTAAGTTCTCCATCGGTGAACAGGGCCGTGAGACGACCTCGTCGGTCGAGCCATTCAACCCATTCCGGTAATTCGGCAGTCTCGACGAAGAACCGCGTCATCACCGGGTCGGTCAAGGCGTGTTCAATAACGCCGGCGCCTTCGTCACTAACGGGAGGGCCAACCGCCGCGATTGTCGCGATCTTGTGCCGCCAGTCGAGCAAGGTGAGTCGTCGGTGATTGGCCAACTGGGCCACGGCGGCGTCCAAGCCGTCGAAATCGCTCGTGTCTGATTGGTGGAAGAGAATGGGTTGGATGCCCATCCTGATCCAATGGTTAGGGTCATCCGTTTGATCGCCAATCAGCGCAAAGCGATTCTGCGTGTCGTTCGCAGGCAATGCCCGAGCCACGTAAGTCATCATCACATCGCTGTGGCTGTAGCCCACGAACAGCACCGTGTTGTTGGTGAGAAGGTCAAACACAAACCGACTGGCCCATCCGTCGGATCCGGTCAAATAGGCTTGCCCAAAGTCTCGGTCCGTGAGCACCATAGCCCCGGGGTCCTTCACCGAACCGTGAATGTGGACTAAACCCTTGAAGCTCCGGCCTGGAGGTAACGTGGGAGCTTCAAAAACCGCCGGAGGGGAGTTGAAAATATCGCCGGCAGCTTTCTCAAACAGCAAGTCAAAATTGGTGACGACCATACGAACGTTCTCTGGGTCCGCGTAGAACCGCAACAAGTTGCGGTGCATTGCGGTGGGTTCAGGGTCGTCAGCCTGCAAAATGTGGGCAGCCCGCCGGTGTACATCGGTTCCGTGGTCATTCAGCCGCCCCAGAAACTCGTCCTCGCGTTCAACCTCACCGATGGTCAAGGTCGTCCCTCGCGCAACGCGACTCGCCAATCCCTTGAAATCAGGCAACCCGGCCGGCTGCCCCATCGATACGCCGGCGCCGGCGAACACCACCAGACGTCCGTCGCGGAGGGCGTTTAGCAAACGTTCGGGGAATTCCACGCCAGCGATTTTCACTTTTTATCCTCCCGACCGCTCTGGAGAATCTGGTATCGGAGGATGATGAAATGCCCTGGTCCTGTCCCACATAGGCACGCCTGGCGCCAGTTCCGCCCGCATCGCTGCTTCGACGTAGTAGATGGCTTGATGTGCCAGCCATGTTGCGTTGACCGGAATCTCGTCCCTCAACCAGTGCCCGGTCACGTGATTTCGGAGTTCGGTTATCGCGTTCACCAAGTTTTCGTGGCGCTCTCCCGCTTCAATGAGGCGTTCGGCTTCTTCTCCCCACCCAACGTAATAATAGGGTCTTTCGATCGCTTTCGACTTCAGGTGCCCGGCAATTTGCTTCCAGAGTTCGCGTCCACTCTTCTCCCTATCGAATCCCGCTTTGTTGGCTATCCTCTGCAGAATTGCGACTGACGCGGTAACCGAGCTTATCCCGAATCCACCGAAAAGATGAACGTGGTGGCGTGTTGATGGGGTAAGAAAGTGCTCCCGGCTTCGGGGATAATGGTTTTTGACACACGAAACCAGCCCGAAACGAGGAGCACCCAACGGATGCTACCACGCGAGCGCCCCGATCGCATCCACGTCGCCTTCGACGATCACCGCCTGGTGGCCAATGCCGTATTGTTGCTGCCGGTCACCCTGGCCCACCATCTGGGACTAGGTGCGTTGGTGGACCACCACGTTGACTTGGGAGACGCGCCGGGTCGGGCCAACGCGGGCGATAAACTGCTGACCCTGGTGGCGTCGGCCCTGGCCGGAGGCGACTGCATTGACGATGCCGATGCGCTGCGCGCTGGGGGAACCGAGCAGGCGCTGGGCTGCGCGGTCAAGGCGCCATCCACGTTGGGGACCTTCCTGAGGAGTTTCCGATGGGGCCACGTGCGGCAACTGGATCGGATGAGCCGGGAGTCGCTGGCCCGAGCGTGGTCGGCTGGCGCCGGACCGGGCGATGATCCGTTGACCATCGACCTTGATTCCACCGTCTGCGAGACTTACGGTCTTGCCAAGGAAGGCGCACAGCGCCACAACTACGCCGGCCAGCGGGGCTATCACCCGCTGTTCGCCGTCGCCGCGGGCACCGGCGACGTGCTGATGGCCCGCCTGCGCAAGGGACGGGCCAACACCGCCCGGGGCGCCGCTCACTTCCTGCGGGAGACGGTGAGCCGAGTGCGCCACGCCGGTGCCACCGGTCCACTCACCATGCGGGCCGACAGCGGCTTCTACACCCACGACATCGTCGCCGCCTGCCGCAAGG
>MPNC01000057.1 GCA_002238825.1 SAR202 cluster bacterium bin87
TGTTGCTGTTCTACGATTCTGTCATCCACTAACTGGTCAGCGAAAATGTCCTGATGAAGGACGTTACGTTGAACCAAAAAGAACAAGCCAGACTCTCCGTGCTCAACTCCGTTTTGGAATACCAGGTTCCCATCGCCCAGGCCGCAGAGGTGCTGGGCGTGTCCCCGCGCCACGCCCGCCGAATGCTGGCCGCTTACCGCGAGCGTGGCGCCGCCGCCCTGGCCCACGGCAACCGGGGCCGCCGTCCCCACAACGCCGTCCCGCCTGCCGAGGCTGCCGCCGTAGTGGAATTGGCCACCGAGCGCTACGAGGGCGCCAACCACACCCACCTCACCGAGCTGCTCAGCGAGCGGGAGGGCATCGACCTGAGCCGGCCCACGGTGCGGCGCATTCTCACCAAGGCGGGCATCGGCAGTCCCCGCAGCCGGCGATCACCGCAGCACCGTTTCCGCCGCCCGCGGATGCCCCAGGCTGGGATGCTGGTGCAGCTGGACGGCAGTCATCACGCCTGGTTAGAGGACCGAGGCCCCAAATTCGCCCTGCTGCTAGCGGTGGACGACGCCACCAGCGCCGTGGTCAACGCCGTGTTTTGCATCAGCGAGAACACCGCCGGTTACTTCACGCTGCTGGAGGGCCTGATTGAAGGCTGGGGCATCCCCCTGGCGCTGTACAGCGACCGCCACGCCGTGTTCAAGCACAACGCCCGCAAGCCGGAGACCGCGGCGGAAGCCACCCAGTTCACTCGAGGCTTGCAGGAGCTGGGTATCCGGCAGATCTTCGCCCGCTCTCCCCAAGCCAAGGGCCGGGTGGAACGGGCGGCGGGAACCTTCCAGGACCGGCTGGTAACCGAACTGCGCCTGGCTGATGCCAGGACCATGGATCAGGCCACGGCGGTGCTGCAGGACTTCCTGCCCCGTTACAACGCCCGCTTCGCCGTCCAGCCTGATCATCCGGAACCGGCCTACCGCCCGGCAGCCCCCGACCTGTGTCTGCCGGAAATCCTGTGCTTCAAAGACACCCGAAAGGTGGCCCGCGACAACACGGTGAAGTACAACTGGCGGGTCCTGCAACTGCTGCCCGACCAGGAGCGCACCAGCTACGCCGGACTGCGGGCGGAGGTGCTGGAACGGCCCGACGGAGAGATCATCGTCAGGTACGAAGGCCGTCGCGTGGTCACCCAGGAACCGCCGCCGCGCATGGGCGCCCTGTGGGCGGGTGTCACCGCCTGGTCGCCGGGACCGGAACTGCGACGCGTCGTCAGCAGTGTGGGGGATCACCACATCAGCAGGTCGCAGCAGCAACACCTGGCCGCCCTGGAACCGGTGCGTCCGGCCGAGGCCGCAGCCAAGGGTAACGCCTACAAGATCGCCGGTGAGAAGGACGCTGACCGCACGGTGTCTGACTCCTGGGAACGTACGCCGACACCCACCCAACTGGCCCGGTGGAAGGCGATCCGGCAGGCCAGGCTGAAAGGGCTGTCCCTGCAGGCCATCTCCCGGGAACTGGGCATTGCTAGAAACACCGTGCGCAAGTACGTCCACGCCGAAAAGCCGCCCACCAAGAAACTCAGCGCCAAAGAACGCGACAGGCTGATGGCGCTACGCAAATCCACCGCCGTCGCCAGCTAGCCATGCGGACATTTTCGCTTTCCATTTAATGGGACGGAATCGCTGGACAACAACACATTTCACGGTTTAGATGATCAAAGTTGGTGAAAATTGACACTCGGGGAGGATCACGGGCTCACGGGGGACGATCTGCAGGTCGGCGGCGGCGGTCATGGGCGGGACTCCGGGGGGTGATTGCGGAGCGATTGCGGTGGATGAAAGATGCGCGATAATGCAATTATCGCGCTGCGAACGGGCGTGCGTAAGACGAACCCGGGCCCCTGATTTCACCGTCGTTTGCCTGACCAATGCGGGCCCCGGAATAGTTGCCGGGGACTGGTCTCTCAACCGCCGGCGTGGGTGCTTGGTCCTGCCGCCGGCTCACGCTCTCGGCCGCGTCGGTACGGGACGCCAGCATCCGACGGATTTGTTGTTCGCCATAACCGGGTGCTGCAAGTTTCAATAGGGCCACGGCTTTTCAGCCATGGATACACGAACGCTTCCTCCGAGCCTTCATCTGCGACCGAATGTTTCAATGGGGCCACGGCTTTTCAGCCATGGATACCCTGACATTCCTCGGCAGCAAGCATCCGGCTTACACGTTTCAATGGGGCCACGGCTTTTCAGCCATGGATACGATCACCATGCGCAACCAGAATGCCATCGAGTATGCATTGTTTTAATGGGGCCACGGCTTTTCAGCCATGGATACGGCAACCCGACTGGCGAGACACTCAAATCCGTCGTTTTGTTTCAATGGGGCCACGGCTTTTCAGCCATGGATACGTGGCGAAATGTCCCTTACCGAAGCGGATGATCGCGTGTTTCAATGGGGCCACGGCTTTTCAGCCATGGATACGAAGAGCATGATGACCGCTCAGGTACTGCGGTACTCGTTTCAATGGGGCCACGGCTTTTCAGCCATGGATACACGCCTACGTCCGGGGCATTGGGCCGGGCAAGTTCCTGTTTCAATGGGGCCACGGCTTTTCAGCCATGGATACGCTATTTCACGACGATATTCGCCTGTAGTCGAGCATATTACCTAGCAACGTTATTCGTCAACAGCTGTTTCGGCCTTACCGCGTCTCCTCAATCGGGTTGCGCGAATACTCCCACGCACGGAAATTTGCGAGCGCTCCTGCTTGGGCACTTCATCACCGGAGCGCTCGCGACCGTTTCGCCACTGGTGCGGTTGTCCTGAGCGGGAATTGGGCGTCCAGATCATCGTCTCAGGTTGGATCATCTCCACCTAGCGCTGCTTTGACTTGGGCGGCGCGCTCGCGGAGCCGCTTCGAGCCCACGTTGGTGGCGGCTGCCTGTTTCTTCCCGTCGCCCCACAGCGAAACCATTTCGCCGTGTATGGACACGATTGCAGCAGCGCACGCGTGGCGTTCGGCGGCGTCTTCCAATCCATTTGACCCGAGTTTTGTTCGTACCAGGTCGAGAACCCCCAACTCGCTAAGGCCTTCTACCTCCAAGCGCCAACGTCCTTCGGGCGTTTTATTCGCCTCTGACCGGCGTCTCTCCTCTTCCAGAATCCGCCTGGCTTCAGAGATTCTCTCCAGCAGCCTGTTGGTTTCCGTTGCATCCCGGTTGAAATGCCCGTAGCCCACGGCGGTCTTGGCGCCGGCGCCGGCCCAGGCCAGCGCATCGTCAACAAAGCCCCAAGCGGCGTCCAGGTCGGACGGATCCCCGTGCTTGCCCGGGAGTATGCCAAACAGAAACGTGGATTGGGCTGCGGTGGTCAGGAAGTACACCGGAACGGGTGAGCGCCAATCTCCCGGTGGGTCCTCGGGGCTCCACCCCGCGTAGTGGGGCGTCATCACGTCGGCTTCAAGTTGCACGGGCAGCGTGGGAACCGCGTCCAGAAACGTGATCCTGCCGCCGTGTTCCAGATCGCCAAAGATCCGATCGACCTGCTCGGACGGCGCTCCCTCGGCCTTTGCCCACGCGTGCGCCATCCCTTTGACGGAACTGCCGGTCAGGAACGGGACACCCAACGAGGGATGCCAGGCAAAACCGTTCTCCACGGGATGGCTGCGGCCCAGGCCCGTCACGAAGCGGGATTCGGTGGTCAGCGCGGCCCAGCGTCCGCCGCGCGCCTCCACCAGTCCCACCATTCGCGATGCATACTCGGCCAACCGTTGGGCATGACCTATCGGTCGGGAGGTGACGGTGTTGATCCACTCCAGTTTGGGGTTCTGATCGTGATCGCTGCCCCCGGCAGCCATGCTCCACCTGTCCCCGGTCCGGGTCCAGGTGTGACAGAATTTGTCGTACCACAGGCCGGCATGACCCTGTGGGTTATGCTGGTCCGGCTTCGGTAGCGACGCCTCGTAAAGTGGTCGCGCCATGTGAGCTTACTCCCCGCCGGTCTCGGGCAATTCCGCCCGGCAGAACTTCTTGTGCCAATCCAGCCACGCCAACGCCTCCGCCTGCGCCAGCAGGAATTTGGACTGGTCGTTGGCCATGATGGCCTGCAGCAAATCGGCGCCGTCAGGATAGATATTGCCGTCGCTTCGGCACAGCCAGCCCTGGATATTTTCGTAAAGCCTCCGGTGCGCCCTCTGACGAGCGCCGGACCCCGACCCTGCCGCGAGTTCGGTGGCCAGCGCCTGGCCCAGGCCGTTCATCATGATGGACGGGCCCAGGCGATCCACATAGGAGCGGTACAAGCCTCTTAACTCATCCGGCTCGGTGTTCAAATCGTTGACGCGGGCAAGGGCGTTTTCGGCGCGGATCTGTTCCGAGGTTCTCACTGGTCGCCTCCTTCACCAGCCGTGAGCACATTCACAGCGAACCAGCCCTGGCCCACCGTCTCGTTACCGCCGGCCTGCAGGTAGGGGTCCTGCTCGGGAAACAGCGCGCCCAGGGTCTTCATCGCATCGTCGTTGCGTCCCATCACCAACGCGTACATCACCGTGTCCGGCGGCAGGGTTTCCTCATACCAGAGGTTCTGGCTCTGCTTGCTCCCGTCGTCCGCCAGTACATTGCGGGCCTGGATCGAGAGGCCGTACCGTGCGAACCAGGCGAAGTCGTCATCATGCAGCACGGCTATCTGAGATTCCAGCCGCTGGCGGGTGTCCTCGTGCAAAACGACCGGGCCGATGGCGTCGGCCAGCCCGTCCGGTGAACTGCTCACGGAGAACTGGCGCTCCTCAAGGTACAGGTGGTCCTCGCCGGCTGCCAGGACTGCGCCGCGCTGCACGGCGGGCACCGTGGGACGAGGGGACAGCCCCGCGCGGGTCAGGTCCCGGCCGTAGCGCTCGATGAGGTGCGGACAGGTGGCCCAGCGATAGGACGAGGTGAGGCTGCGCACCGGCAGGAGCAGCAGGCGCGCGTCCGCGACCAGCAGGTCACCGGCCTGGTCCTGCTGGCCGAAAC
The DNA here is from genome assembly GCA_002238825.1 of SAR202 cluster bacterium bin87. GTDB lineage: Bacteria > Chloroflexota > Dehalococcoidia > Lucifugimonadales > UBA3495 > Bin87. Next base: position 4,995 of record MPNC01000057.1, read on the forward strand.
GGAGGTCAGCGTCGTCCGACATGCCTTCAAACTTTGTTCGCAGCGCCCCCTTGAGGCTGGACCCGACGATCACCGGGTAGCCGGTGGCCGCTTCCCTGGCCACCGGCAGGTCCACAACCCCCAGACCGCGCCCCGAGCCGGGATGCACCGGGGTTTCCGCCAACAGGCCCAGCATGGCCGCAATCATTATTGAACCTCCGTGTTCCGGGGCCAGAGGCCCAGCGCAGCCAGGCCGAAACCCCATTCCGTTCGTTGTCCCAGTCGCACCAGCCCGCCCTGGGCAACGGCCATCTCGTGCAATTGCGCTGGATCGCTGACCTCGCAAAACAGCACGCTGCCGGGTGGCAGTGCGTTTCGCATCGGCAACGGCGCCCGTTCGAGAGAATTCCACCCGCCGATGCGTAGGGGACGGTCCAGTGCCGCCGAAACCACCCGAGCGTCCGCCAACTCAGGGATAGGCCGTTCGCCCAGGCAGATGTCTTCCTCAAAGTCCAGAGGAGACAACGCCATTACTGCAACCTCGTGGCCGGACCCGATTGCTGCGGATGGCGCGTCAAGGTGCAATTGGCCATCCCACTCTCGACACTCCGCCAGCCGGCTCTCCCCGCCCAGGGGAAGCAGTTGACCGAAGGGCGCGGTCCAATCGTCCGGCAAGCCATCAATGCGCGCGCCCAGGGAGACGTCACCTGCCGGGCGCACGTGCCGGATGTTGTAGAGCATCCCATCGACGGCGGTTCGCGTGTTTCGGTCCAGTTCCAGGCCGGTGCGGGGTTCCGTTGCCCACAGGCCGCCGGCGAATACCACATCCCCCGGAGACGGCAGCGCTCCATTCAGGACCGCCGTCAACCCGGCGGGTGTCAGCCATTGACCATTCGCGGGCTTGAGATCGTGCGGGTCCCCGGTGAAATCCATCGGCTCCGGCAGACGCACCGCGTCGCCCAGGTCGCAGGCCACCGGCGGCCCGGGGCGGAGGAACGTCGCCGGATCCCACTCATCAGGGTTTCCGGTACCCAGCAGGTGCCGCGGCGACGGGAACAGGGGTTGCCCGTTCCTCAGCAGGAAGGGCGCGTCAAAAGCCAGCCGGCCCAGATCGTCGGGACCATCGCCGAGCACAGCGCAGAACTCGTCGGCCCATCGGCCGCGTCCGTTCCAGCCCCGTTCCGTTGCCAACGCGGCACGCAGAGCGCCGACCACGGTACCCGGGTGCGGTGGAAACACGCCATCGACGCTGCCCATCGGGGTTTCGCCGGCAAAGAAAGGCGTTCCATCCCGGAAGAACCAGGTATCCAAGGGAGCCAGTTCCACGCCGATCATCGCCCTTACTCCTCGCTCGACGGGTCGGCCAGGAACAATGCCAGCATCAGGGCATCGATCCCCACCTCGGCGCTGCCGCCATGTGTCGCCTCATCACCCGAACGGGATGGCCCCAGCACACGGCTCATAACGTCAGCCAAAGCGCGGGCATCGGATTGCGTTCCGGAACCAGTGGAGTCCAAACTCCTGCCGAGATCGGCCTGCAGCAGCGGACGCAGATCCACTCCCGGCGGCAGGTCGCCCCAATCTCCCGGCTGCCACCGCTCCCATCCACAGAGCCGGGCCAGCGTATCTCGGAGCCGATAAACCAACGATGCTGACACGCCGGGCTCCGCGGCAGCGTTTCGGAACTGTCGAGTGAGATCGCCCAGCGCCTCCAGGGCCGGAA
>MPNC01000058.1 GCA_002238825.1 SAR202 cluster bacterium bin87
CCTCACCTACCAGGTCCACCAGGTTGACCACAACGTACACCACTTCGACCCCAAATCCGTCACCATGGTCACCGCGGACCCGGAAGAGTTCGAACACTGGCGCCGCACCGGCATCATCGACGGGGACAGGCCCGTCTTGATCATCGCCACCGAGGCCCGGTTGGCCGAGATCTGGAGCGAGCGCGGCCACCTCGACGATGACACCACGATCATGGTCATAGACCCCGACACCAACCCCGAAAGCTGGGCGCGAGAAGCTCCGCCTGACGTCCAGTTGGTCTACACCACCATACCCAAAGGGGCCGAAGCGCGACTGGTCCAGGACAGGAACATCTTCGGAGACATTCCCCACCACCTGAAGGTCAAGGCCCGGACATACACCAACTGGCCTCATGACGAACGGACGGGAGCCTACGGATACCCGGTGCCCAGAAGGGCCACGGTCCTGCTCAGAACTCCTCTCCCGGCAATCCTCACCTGAGCGCCAAGAATCCCTCGGGAGCTTCAAAGGCGCGGTTGCGCCGGCCGACGGTGGGGCAATGCGGGTGACCATCGCCGGGCAGTCCAACCCCCACCTGCGGTTCCGGTTGATCCTCGGCCACCCGGGGAGGCGCTACGCCGGGGTCGCCGCCGGAGGTGGTGCTCCGGCGGCTAACAGCAACAACCTTTGGGGAAGGTCGAAGCTGCTATGAGCAAGTGTAGCACCGCGCGCACGTACCGGTTCCGCGTTCAACTCACCCGCGACGGCCGCCGCTGGCTTGATGACCGGCTTGCGGCCCATTGCCGTCGGTACAACGCTGCCTTGCAAGAACGGCCGTCCGCCAGGTCATCGTCTTCGACCTCATGATCATCGGCTTGGGCTCCGTTGCCGGGACGTGTGGCGGTTCCGTGCGCGCGTGGGATGTTAGGCTGTCCGCCCACGAGCAGGACGGGTGGCGAGGAAACTCTTACCCCAGAGGTTGGATCCGATTGCAGTATCAGACTAACGGACGCCACGGCGAAATCGTTGACGTCCGAAAAGATGCGGTCCTCGTCACCGGCGCCGCCGGTTTTGGGGGATCGCATTTGGTGAGAAAACTCTTGGCGCACGGGCACCGTGTCACCGGACTGGACATTGTGCCGCCGCTGCACGCGGGCCTGTTGCGCCGTGAGCTCGAGCACCCCGAGTTCCGCTACGCCTGGAAGAGCCTGCAGGACATGCAGCCGGGGGACGTGGAGGGGCATCCGGTGGTCGCCCACCTGGCCGCGCAGGCGGACACGCCCATGGCCTTCGGTTCGCCGCGGTACGCGGTGATGCAGAACATCGAGGGCACCGTGGCCCTGCTGGAGGCGGTCAGAAATGCCGGCGGAGTCCGGAAGATGCTCTACGCCGGTTCCGGCAACGAGATCGGCCGCCCGCTGACGCTTCCCATTGACGAAAGCCACCCGCTGACGCCCCACAACCCCTACGGGTTCTCCAAGGCGGCGGCTGAGCTGGCGGTATGGGCGTGGCGCCGGGCCTACGGGGTTCCCGCGGTGGTACTCAGCACCGGTGTCGTCATCGGTCCGCGGATGCGACGGGAGGTGTTCATCTTCAAGTGGCTGTGGAATGCCATGCACGGGCTGCCCATCGTGGTGGAGGGCGGGCAACAGACCCGGGACCTGTCGTTCATTGACGACGTGATCAGCGCCTGGGTGCGGGCTATCCAGGCGCCGGAGGACGTGGTGGTGGGCGAGAAGTTCTTCGTGGGCAATGGTGAGGAGCGCACCGTGGCCGAACTGGCGGAGTGGTGTCTCGAGGCGTCCGGCGCCGATGTGCCCATCGAATACGTCGGTTACCGGCCGGGGGAGGAGGGCCAGCGGGAGGCGTTCAGCGCCGAGAAAGCCAGCCGAGCGCTGGGCCACAAGCCCCGGGTGTCCGCGAAAGAGGCGGTGCGGCTAACCGCCGACTGGGTGCGAACCCTCGCCCTGGCCGCGCCAGAGGAAGCGCAGCCGGTCTGAGTCGGGCCACACCACCAGGGCGTCGAGATAATCGGGCCAGCAGAATCCATCCACCGGCAACCTGTACAGATGGCCCACCAGCGCCGCGAGCACGGCGTCGTGGGTTACGAACACGCTGGCCGGCCCGTTCAAAGTCGCCGCCAGTTCCCGCAGGACCAGCTTCACGCCGGATGCTGTTGATCTCATCCCGCCGGGCGGTTGGTCATCCGCCAGCTGCTGTCTTACGATTGCCTCTATCCCGATGTCCAGGAAGAGCCGGCCCGCGAGTTCGGGTTCCACCACGAAGGGACCCGGGTCGCCCAGCAGCCGGTCAGGAGTCGCATTGGCTTCCCAGCCGGCTCCAGCAATGGTCGCGTCGGCGGTCTGCATACAGCGGGGCAGCGGGCTGGAATTCACGACGCCCATCATCCGGGACGACAGGCCCATGCCCAGGCGATGGGCGGAATCGGAGCCGCGACGGGTCAGGGAAGCGTCGTTGCCGAAGGCGCCTGACGTGATCCCCTCGCGCTCGGCGTGGCGAAGTACGACCGCAACCGGCGAGGCCGCGTGCGCTTTTGCCAGCAACGCCAGTATGCGCTCGGGACCATCCGGTTGGGTCATACTGCTCGGGCGCGGATGAGAGTGTTGACCGCGCCGGTCGGCCGGGCGTCGCACAGCCGGAAGCCGGCATCGTCCAGGAGATCCTGAAACTCCCGGAGCGTGCGTTCCCGGCCGCCGGTCATCACCAGCATGTTCAGGTCCAGCAGGCCGCCGGCGCCGCCGGTCTCATCGAGGACCATCTCGACCACGTAGAGGTTGCCGCCCACCGGGATGGCCTCCCTGGCCCGGGCCAGGATGCGGCGGGCGTCGTGGTCGGGCCAGTCGTGAAGAACGCGCGCCAGGATCACTGTGTCCGACCGCACCGGCCATTTCCGGAAGATGTCGCCCGCGATGAACGTGCAGCGGTCGGTGAGGTCGTCCGGAGTTGAGAACAGGGTTTCAACTTCCGGGCGGTCCATCACGGTGGCCTGCATCTTCGGGTTGGCCCTGAGCAGGGCAAAGGCCAGCTCACCGGCGGCGGCGCCGGCGTCCAGCACGGCGTCATGTACGCCGAAATCCCAGACCTGCGGCAGGTTGGCGTAGTCGTGCCTGGCGTAGGTTGCGAACGCCCGGTGCGTGGCCTGCAGCTCATCGGGCCGGTTGGCCAGCCAGCCGAAGAAGTCATCGGCAGTTTCATCCCGTGCCGGCATCCCGTTGCGCAGGGATTGGGTGAGATCCCGCCAGGCGCGGTCGGACAGGTCGCCCCAGTGTCCGGCGGCCGCGCTCAGCGATAGGACGTGGTCGGTTCGCAGGTGCGCGCCCTTGTCGGTGACGTGGCAGATGGAGTCGGCACCGCGCCTCACCAGGTCAAGCTCCTGCAGCGCCCGCATCAGTCGTGCCCCGCAACCCGGCGCCAGTTCCAGAGCCCGCTCCACGTCGTTGGGTGAAGCCGGCAGCAGATCGAACACGCCCAGCTCGACCGCGGCGCGGATGGCCTGGGTTCGCCACGTTCCGACCATGTCGCCGGAGAGCTCCTGCAGGGTGGACGTGGCAGGCTCGCGGAGCCGTGCGATTTCGTTCCCCTGTTCGTCGATGATGCTGAGCGACCGGTCGTGGCCCTCGACCCGCGCCTGCCCGTTGTAGAAGGGTTCCACCATTCGGAACCGACGGTCGTACAGCGCCCGGCCGGCCATGTCGACGTGATGCCAGCCCCCGGCGTCGGCGGCGCGGGCATAGCCCTTGTGGAACACGTCCAGGTCGCGGAACCATTGGCCGTGCAGGAGGACCCCGTCGATGTCGATGTGGGTGTGGTCGCCGGCGTCGTTCTGCACCACGGCATGCCTGTCGCGAAAGTCGCCGGCGTAACGGTAGCGTTCTTGGTATGCCGGTTCCCCGTCGGCGCGAATGTGGAAGTACCGGCCGTCCGTGTCCCGCACCGGACAACGGCCCTCCTGAAAGTTGCCGCACCATTGGTGGCGTTGTTGGTAGAACGGTGCGCCGTCGGGCCGGATGTGATGCCAACCGGTAGGCGAGTGCACGGCCGCGATGCCCTCGTAGAAACCGAAGGTGCGCAGGTGGCGTTCCTCGTACGCTGGGTCTCCATCGACGGTGATATGGTAGGCGCCGCTGGCGTCGATGACGGGGGCCAGGCCGGGCGCATGGAACTTCAGCGCTTCGATGAAACGTCGTTCGTATGCCGGACGGCCACGATGCACGTGATGGGTGCCGTCGGCGGACACGGCATATTCCCGCCATCGGTCGGCCATGGTCATTGCGGCCGTCGCATGTTGCAGCCCTGGCAGAGCGGCTTCGTCATATAGGTGGCCCGCAATTCCTGGTACTGACTGCTCTCCCAGATGTCGCGGAGACTGCTGGCTTCGAGGTTGCCGAAGTCGCCCAGGCTCCTGCGCAGCGCGTCGGGAGCGCAGCACGGGTTGAAGCGCCCGTCGGCGGCCACCCAGGCCTCCTGACCCAGGAACGGGCACTCCCCGCCGGGCGCGATGTCGTCGCGGTCATCTTCGTTCAGCGGGAAGATGTTCTCCAGCAGCACCCTGCCGCCGTCGGGCAGCCGGCAGCGCTCCGCTGCCCCATATGCAGCGTCCACCGTGGCGTTCCACCTGGCGACGGCGTCAGGGCTTCGCCGCATGGACTGGTCCCGCATCCTCGGGGTATGCACCCACAGGTGGTGTCCCTTGACGCGGTCCACCCCCAGCTCTGCCGCCAGCTCCACCACGGCCGGGATCTCCGCGTGGTTGATCTCCATGAAGGTCAGCTGGAAGGTGACCCGGCACCGGTTGCCGCCGGCGCGGGCGTGCTCGTCGCGTATCTGGATGAACGTCCGCACGTTCTCCACCACCCGCTCCCAGTTGGAGCCCAGCATCACCCGTTCCTGGGTGGCCCCGGTGGCCCCGTTCCAGGAAACCTTGACGTCCGAGCCCACCGGCACGATGCGTTCCGCCCAGGCCCGGGCGCCCCGTTGCGGAAAGGTGCCGTTGGTGGTGAGGTTCAGCTTCACGCCGTATTCGCCGCACAGGTTGATGATCTCGTCCATGTGGCGGTAGAGCAGCGGTTCGCCCATGGTGGACGGAATGATCTCGCGCAGGCCGTTGCCCGCCGCTTCGGCGATGACGCGCCGGATCAGATCGATGTCCATGCGGCGCCTGGGGAGTCCGGCGGCGCGACGATCGCTCTGGGTGCTGCTGTAGGGCGAGTGATCCTCGCACATGATGCAGTGCAGGTTGCAGTCGTCCGGGTTGGTGTCGAGCGTTATGCGCCAGGGTCCTTGAAACGCGCTGTCGGTATTCGGAACCGCAGATGTTGAAGGGAGCGATACAAGGGTCATGCGGTTCCTCGGTTGGAAAGGAGCTCGGTGTATATTCCCTCGATGGCGAGCGCATGCTCCGTCATGTCGGGCACGTTGCCGTCGTCCGACTGCAGGTAGCCACGACGTCCCAGTTGTCCCGCCCACTCCGGCGAATCGACCAGGCGCTGCATCTGCGCCGCCAGGGAGGACGGGTCGCGGTGATTGAAGAGAAGCCCGTTCTGCTCGTGGTGCACGTACTCGGCCATGCCGCCGTAGTCGGCGGTGATCACCGGCACGCCGGCCTGGAGCGCCTCGTGGATGACCAGGGGTGAGTTCTCCGCCCAGATGGACGGCACGACGACGGCGTCGCAGCGGTTGCACACGTCGGGGATGATGTCCTGGTTGCGGTACTCGGTCATCCACTCCACCCGGTCGCCCACGTCGCCATCAAGCGCCTCCGCCATCCTCTTCAATTCGGCGGTCTCGACGCCCCGGTCCCGGCCCCAGATCCGCAGCCTGGGTTGTCCGCTCAGTTCGCCGAAAGCCTGGATGAGATGGTTGACCCCCTTGGCCGGGATGTGGGTGCCGATGTAGCCGAAGGTGAAGTTCTCGCCCGGATCCCTCGCCCTGCCGGCCATGCGCTCCCGGTGAAAGCCGTAGTCCAGGTAGTGGAGCTTGTCTTCAGGGATGCCGAAATCGTCCCGGAACCGGCCCAGCAGGTAGCGGGCCGGCGCGAGGAACACGTCCACGGCGTCGCAGAGCCGCCTGACGTGGGCCATGCGGCGGTTCACCCAGCCGGTCCAGTGGGCGGCGTCCAACTCGAACTCGTCGCCGTCGTTTCCGAAGTAACGGCGATAGCAGCGCACGGCGCACTTGCGGTCTTCCTGCCCGTCGCAGACCGGCCAGGGCTGCTGTCCCGCGTCCTCGTACATCTGGATGAACTGACCCTTGGGGCACATCAGCCAGTAGTCGTGGAGGGTGAACACCACCGGAATGCTCCGCTGCCTGGCCTGGAAGACCAACGACGTGGACAGGTGGTTCAGGTGGCCGATATGCACCACGTCGGGTTGAAGTTCATCCAGCAGTCCGGCGAAGGCGCCGTCCACCTCCCGGTGGCTGTAGCCGTCTCTGGCGCGGGCCATGTTGATCACGTGCAACGCAACCCGCGGGTCTGCGGGGTCTGTCTCCCGCTGCAGCT
>MPNC01000059.1 GCA_002238825.1 SAR202 cluster bacterium bin87
GTTTGACAAATACCTGGTAGTCGGTGGGCTCGCACGCGCCCTCTCCCGCAACCGGGGCCTCCCACGTAATCGTGGCCTCGGTGTCGGCAGCGGATACGCTCACGTTGGTGGGAGCGCCGGGCGTCTGCCCCTGGGCGTAGGCCACGCCGGCCAGCGCCAGCGCGCAAAGGAGGGCCAATGCCAGCGGCGCCAGGTAGCGAGCCCGGTTGCCGTGCAAGGGGTTGATCCTGGTCAAGTTCTCATATGCGGCGGAAATGCTCATCGAAATCAATTCTCCGGTGTTGCGTGGTATGGTTGCGCCGTCTCCCTGCGGCGTCCCGCCGGACCGGCCGGGGCAGCGCGGCGCCGCCAACCTCCGCGCAGGACAGGCATCGATACGTTACAGCATCGTCAGTATCATGTACGTCACCATTTAGGTCTTTTTATGTGTCTTTTGTCGTATCACCTTCCTGACCCGGGGCAGGATCAACGCGCGGCGCAACGGCTGCCTGAGCCTCGCGCCGGCCGATGGCCGTCGGGTGGTACCAAAAGGCGGAGCGGCTGCTGTCGAGCCGCTCCGCCGCCGGATTGCCTGGGTCGGGGCCAGAGCCCAGGCCGAGTGTTCCGGTTATTCGGGCAGGGTGATGGTGGCGTGAACCCGCTCGCCCTTGTTGCCCCATTTGTTGATGCCGCGCACCCACACCGTGTAGGTCTCGCCGGGTTCAAGATCGTAGAAGGAGGTCCTGGTGTGCCTGCCCAGAGGCCGCCGGACTTTGCCCTCCGACGGTTGGTCGGTGACGTAAATCCGCGCGATCCATCTGACGGCCTTGTTGTACTGGCGCTCGCCTTCGCCGGGTTCCGGCGCGGCGTCCCATTTGGCCATAACGGTCGGCCCGTCTCCATCGACCCCCGCTTCGTACTCCAGGGTCAAATTCTGCACCGGCGCGGGCGGCTGTTCCCGGATGGTAACGGTGGCGTCAGCGCCAGCTTTGACGGGAGATCCTTCGGCCAATTGAATAGAGACGGTGAGCGTTTCCGAGTCGTCTTCCACGTCGTCCACCACCGTTATCAACGGGAGTGTGATTTGCTCCCGCCCGGCGTGGATGGTGGTTGGGACCGACACGCCAACGTAATCTCCTGGAGAGACGGCAGTGCCATCGGACGTGGCTACGACAAGCGCCAGGTCCTCATCGAGCGCCTGGCTGAGGCGAATATCGATATGGACAAGATCCCCCTCGTCCACGGTGTAGGTTTGCTGGGAAAAGGCCACGGTGGGGGAGTTGTCGGCCTGCGCCAGGCCTGTCAGCACGGCCGGAACCGCGACCAGCGCCAGCAGGGCGACGGCCGCCAATCGAGCCAACCTGGGAAGCGTTGGCAGCGCCTTCGGAAAAACGGTTTGCATTTGCGTCATGTACTCCTTCGGTAGTGTGGTGTTGGATTAGCCCCGGTTGGATCTAGCCGCCCCAAATCGGGCGGACGGATACTATGCACCACCATGCGTATTATGCGCGTAGCCATTGAGGTCTTTTTATGTGTCTTTTATTGTGTAACCATCTTTGGCCCAGAGCAGAATCAACGCGCGGCGCAACGGCTGCCTGAGCTCTGCTGCGACGGGGGCGCCGGCACCCCAAGGGGCGCCCTGCCGCAGCCGGACGCCCCCTTCTCCTTGACCCGTCAGGGGATCATTGACCCGTCTGTCCGTCTCCACTCTCCGGCGGGGGTTCCGCCTCCGGCAGGGTGATGCTGGCGTGCACCCGCTCCCCCTTGCCCGCCTCGTTCTGCGCCCGTACCCACACTTTGTACGTTTGGCCCGCCTCCAGGTTCTCGAAGCTGACCTTCGTCTTCTTCGCCCGGGGCGTCCTGGTCTTGCCGCTGCCGGTGGCGCCGTCCTCCGGCCTGATATGCACGATGTACCCGTCCGGCGCGCCGCCCGTCTCCGGGGCGCTCCAGCTCACCGTCACGCCGTCCCCGGTTGCGGCCACCTCAAGACCCGTTACCGGGCCGGGCAGTTCCACAGGCAGGGTGACGGTCGCATGGGTGCGCTCGCCCTTGCCCGCCTCGTTCTGCGCCCGCACCCACACCTCGTAGGTGGAGCCGCCGTTCAGATCCCGGAAGGTGAGGGACGTCTTGCCAGCCCCGGGCCTCCGGGTCTCGCCGTCGCCGCCTCCCTGGCGCTTGATGTTCACGATGTAGCCGTCCGGCGCGTCCCCGCTCTCCGGGGCGCTCCAGCCGACGCTCACGCTGTCGTGCGTCGCCGTCAGCTCCAGGCCCAACACCGGGCCGGGGAGCTCCACTGCCCGCTGTTGCTGCTGTTCAGCGGCGTTCACCGTTACGTCAAAGGCGTCCTGCACCGTGTTGCCGTCGGCGTCCCGGGCCGTGACCGTGATGGTCGCCGTGCCCTCGGAGCTGGCGGTCACCGTGACGGCCGTGATCGCCGCCGTTGCGCCGTCAATGGCGGCCGATACCGCCGCCACTGCGCTGTCGGAGGATGACGCCTGGGTTACGGTCACCGCGTCCCCGTCGGCGTCGCTGAACACGCCGGACATTGAGATGGTGCGGCTGTCCCCGGCCTCCAGTCCGCTGATGTCGTCGATGGCCGAGGCCACCGCCGGCGCGGCCTTCACCGTGACGGTGAAGGTGTCATCCACCGTCCCGCCGTTGCCGTCAGATGCCGTCACGGTGACGGTCGCGGTACCACGATTCCTGGCCGTTGCCGTCAGCGTAGAGGAGTCGGCGGAGACCGACACCGTCGCGAAGTTCTCATCCGACGAGCTCGCCGTGACCGTCAGCGCGTCCCCGTCGGCGTCGTCGAAGACACCGGACAGGGAAACCTGGCGCGTGCCGCTCTCGCTTGTGATGGTCGCGTCGGCGATGGCGGACGCCACCGTGGGGGCGTCGTTGGTCGGCAGGGTCACCGTCACCGTGTAGGTCTTCCGCGCTCCCGACGGGGCCACCGCCGCCACGATGAGTGTGTTCTCGCCGGCCCCCAGCGCGACCGCCGGTCCCGTCTCGCCGCTCCGCACCGCCTCAAGATTCGAACCGGCGCCCGTCCTCATCGTCGTGCCGGGCTCCGCCGCCGTTGGCGTCAGCCGCGCGTGCGTCGTCCCGTAGGGCGCGGTGACCGCATAGCCGGTCGTCTCCGCCTCGAACGCGCCGATGTCCAACGCCGACCACGGCCCGCCGGCCCCCGCCGCGCCCTCCACCGTCAGCGCGCTCAAGTCCGCCTCGTCGTTCAGGATGACCACCGAAGCATCGCCGCCAAGATAAGCGATGCGCGCGCCCGCCGACGGGTTCGAGATCTCGAAGCCGAAGTTCTCGTCGCTGTCTTCCACGGTGTCGTTGACGATGGGCACGAACACGAGCTTCTGCGTCTCGCCCGGCGCGAAGGTCAGCGTGCCGGCCGTCGTCGTGTAGTCCGCTGGCGCCGTCGCCGCTTGACTGTTGGGAATCTTGCACCAGTTATAGTTGTCCAGGCTGTTGCCGTTTTGGTCGCGCCCGCAGTTATTGGCCACATACGGCTTCGGCCTCGGCCTGTACTGGGTCGATACCGTTCCGTCCTTCGTCGTGTAGTCCACCGTGAACGAGTGGGACGCCGCCGCGCGGCCCAGATGCACGACGAAGCGCGCTCCCCTGTCGCGGTCCTCGTGGACCACGAAGCTGGGGGGACCCATCACCCATATCTGCACCACCTGCGCGCTGTCGATGATCGTGACCTGCGCCGAGTACGGGTCGCCCAACTGCACCCCCGACGGCAGGAAGGGCGGACTGATCGCCACCGAGAACGTCTCGCTGTCGCCGTCGGCGTCCCGCGTCGTCTGGACCGTGGTCGTGCCCGTCAACTGGCCGGCTGGGATGTCGATGCCGAAGGTCCCGCCCTGTCCATAGCTCCTGAGCTGCTCGTAGTCGCCCGGCTCCGCCGTGCCCCGCTGCTGAAAGAGCGGGATGCGTACCGCCCGCGACAGCGCCTCCGACAGCGTCGCCGTCACCGTCACCGGGTAGCCCTCCTCGACTTGGGGCTTGGCGGCGACCTGGGGCGTGGCGGAGAGCGAGACCCTGGTGGTCTCCGCTGCCTGCTCGGTCACCGTCGCGGTCACCGTCCCGACCGCCGAGATCGAATAGTCGGTGTCGGCGCTGGTCGCGGCGTGGGTGATCGCAGACGTGCCCGCGTCCACGCCGGTCACCGTGAAGCGCTGCGCCGTGTTCCAATGCGACGGCGTGAACGTCCGCGACGCCGGCGACACCGTCGCCTTCGCCGGGCTGCCCGACGTCGGAGTGACCGTCACCGGCGCGGTCGGCGGGGAATCCAAAACGACCGTGTAGTAAGCCGACGAACCCTCCGACACCGACACCGACCTCCAGTTCAGGGTCACCCCCGGCGGGCGGACGGTTAGCCGGCCGACATTTTTTTGCATATCCTGAGCGTCGAAGCAGTAAACACCGTCGACCCCGTCCGCGAAGACTATCTCGACCTGCTTGTTGCTGACCAGTCGTTTGCTGGTCACGCCATCGCCGCCGTCAATAGCGGCAAGGGATTTCCAGCCGGCTTCGGTCGGACCGGCCGTATCGCAGCTCTTTTTGATGTACCGGTATTGGAAAATCTCGGAGTCGGCGTCGGTTGCGGTCAGAGTCAGGGTGTTGCCGATCATGTTCCCGGCCAGGGTCGGGGCGGTGTCATCCATATAATAGCTGAACGCACGTAATTCGCTTTGGCCTGCGCTATCCCCCTCGTGGTGGAATCTGAGTCCAACGCACAGATGTTTACCGCTTGCCTGCTGGGCGGTGTGGTTGCTCAACGTCCGGTAGCTGCCCTGCAGCGGTATGGTTTCCTCCAAAAGGGGATTTGCGTGTGTCCGCCATCCGTGGGTTCGCATCTCACGGCCGCCAAAGATTCTGCCATCAGTAATTTCGTCGCTTTCGGGGGGGAAAATGTTGCCTATGCATTGACTTGCTTCGTCGGTGAAGGTGTAGACCAGGTATGACTGCTTTTGGTTCCCACCCACATTGCGCGAGTGGAGTCGAAGCTTGGTGGTAGTCGTAGTCCCGCTGGTGGGGAAAATCCCGACCTGGACATGATGAGAGCTGCTGCCAGCGTAAGCCAACGCCCCAAGGTTGTCGACGACACTGGCGGGGGTTGTTTTGGTCCTCCGCATCCCAACCGTGAGCGGATCATCTACAATAGTGATGTTTACTCGTTTTTCGGGCGTGCGGGTGTCATAGGGCGGAAAAGCGTTCTGGTTGGCGGCCTGGCCGTGGGCCACTGCCGCCATGCCCAACCAGGTGACCATAACTGCCAAACTGATTAGCAGGCACAATCGGCTTGCAAAAGTAACGGGCATGGCCGCCCTCAGCAGACGGCCCATCTTGCTGCTTGCGTTGAACATGGCTACGCTGTCTCCTGGTGGTATCTCCTCGGTCCTGGCGGGTCAGCCCGACGGCGCCAACCCCGGCGGCGGAACGCTCTTCCCAACCGGCAGGCTCGTCTGTCCCGGACAGCAGAAACTCCGCGGGCCGGTCACAACCGATACCTTACAGTATCTTACGTATTATATGCGTCGCCATTGGGTTCCTTATATGTGGCTTTTTCGTCGCAACACCTTCCTGGCTCAGGGCAGGATCAACGCGCGGCCCATGTCGCGACGAAGAACGAGAGGTAGAAAATGACGGAGAGCCCAGACTGGAGGGACCGGGAGATGGCGGCCCTCAGGGAACGCCTGTCGCGCCTGAGCCAGGCCAGCCTGCGCATCAACGAGAGCCTGGACTTCGACACCGTGCTCCAGGGAGTCCTCGATTCCGCCCGCTCCCTGACCTCCGCCCGCTACGGCGTGATGACCCTGCTGGACGGCGGGGGCGGCGTGCGGGAGTTCCTGACCTCGGGCATGACTTCCGGCGAGGCGGAGCGGCTCCTGCTCACCCCGGACCGGTGGCGGCTCTTCGCAGCCCTGACCAACATTGACGAGCCCCTGCGGCTCCCGGACCTGACGGCGCACGTCCACGCCCTGGGCTTCGCCGATTTCAACATCCCCCTGCCGGTGGGGGTGTTCCGCTTTATGGCCGCGCCCATGTTCCACCGGGGCGCCCGGGTGGGCCACGTCTTCGTGGGGGACCGGGAGGGCGGGGAGGAGTTCACCGATGAGGACCAGGAGACCCTGGTGATGTTCGCCGCCCAGGCGGCCCTGGTCATCGCCAACGCCGGCGCCCACCGGGAGGAGCGCCGCGCCCGCTCCGACCTCGAAACCCTGGTCA
>MPNC01000060.1 GCA_002238825.1 SAR202 cluster bacterium bin87
GTAAATCGCGGCCCGCCCACCCCAGCTGTCGAACACCATGACCAACCCGTTCATCAGTACAAGAAGCACACCAGGCAGGGTGAAGAGCAGGTCGGCGCGGATAACAGCCTTTGCGGAGAAGTGGATGCTTTCGCGTACCCACTTTGAGTTGAAGGGTTGAAAAAGGTCGGCCTCCCCGGGTACGGAACGGGTTACCAAGCTCCGTTTCCACCTGGGGAGGCCGACCATGCCATGGTATCACTGCATCGCCACCTTTCTGAACTATTCTCTGCCGCAGGTGCGCGCGACCCGTCGGACCAATCTGGCCCCGCTCACGGCGGCTATTCTGGAGCGTCGTGCCCTGGCCATATCGGTGTTGGTGCGGGCCTGGCGGGTCAGTTGCCCTATTCCCACCATCAGCGCAAGAAACGGCTGTTTCGCTTTCTGTCCAACGCTGGCGTTGACACCCTGGCGGTGCAGACGGCATTGCTGGGTCCCATCTGTCAGGCGGCCAAGTTGCGGGGACTGACCCCGATCATGATCGACTGGTCTGATTTGGGTCAGGGACGAAACGGTCTGTTCGCGGCGGTCTGTTTCCGAGGTCGGGGGCTGCCCCTGCTCAGCTGGGTGTCCACGCCAGAAGAGTTGGACCCATCGCAGAACCGGGTGGAGGAGTTCTTCATCAGTCGGCTGTTGCGCTACCTGCCCACCAACGTCCGTCCCTTGGTTTTGGCCGACCGTGGGTTTGGGAGAGCCAGCCTGATCCGTTTGGTGCAGCAGATGCCCCGCCACACCGGCTACCCCGTGGACTACGTCATCCGCCTGAGAAGCGACGTGGTGGTCCAGAGCGCCGACTATCATTCCTCCGGGTATCGTGGTCGATTGCGGGACACTATCCCCCGCGCAAAGGCCGCATCCTGTTCTGGCCTCAGACCCTTTACCGGTCTGACGGCGCCGTGGTCATCAATCTGGTGCTTTACTGGGCCCGAGGCCATCGGGAGCCCTGGTATCTGGCCACGTGCCTGACCAACCCTCGCCAGGCGGTGCGGATGTATCGGAAACGGATGCAGCCGGAGCAGTACTTCAAGGACGGCAAACAACGCTTCGGGCTCAACCGCAGCACGGTGACTACCACCGACCGTCTGCAACGGTTACTGGTCGGGCTGCTGCTGGCCTGTTGCCTCCTGATATTGGCCGGACTGCGGGCGTCGCCAACCTTTCGACGGCAGGTCTGCTCCCGTGGGAAGTTGGGCATCCTGCACCTGGGCTATGAATACTACCTGGCCACCCCCGATCCACCCGATAACCTCTTCGCCATCCACCGCTATCAAATCGGGTACGCGTGAGGGGTGACGGGACATTGCGAGATGATACAATCGATTTATAAATTTCGGTCTGATGGTCCCCCGCCGCGGTGGAGGATCAGCGCGCTATGGGCGCGATATTTTCGTGTCGCTTTCATAATGGCGACTTGTTGAAGAGGATCAAGATGATAACTTTTGTTGAAGAATTGCTGGTCCTGCTGATTGACGAGGACCGGGGCGCCCTGATCAGCGTGCCGGAGCGCACGCTCTACTACACCCTGTCCGGCGCCGCGCTGCTAGAGCTGGCCATGGCCGACCGTATCGATACCGATGCCACGTCTGTGTCCATCGTTGACCCCACCCCGACGGGCGACGACCTCCTGGACCCCATCCTCGCCGACCTGGTCCGGGAGATCGACAGTCGCGCTGAATCCGGCGCTCCCGAGTTCTGGGTGCGCCGGGTGGCGCAGGACGCCGAGGCGTTGCGCGAAAAGGCCACGGCGCGGCTGGTCTCCCGGGGTATTCTGGAAGTCGATGACGCTGGCCTGCCCTCGCTGTCCCGGTTCGTGTTTCGCTCCCGCCGTTACTGCGCAGCCGATCAGGCTCAGCAGGAAATCCGCCTGCGGTTGATGGGCATGCTCTTCGGCAACGACCTGCCCGGGCCCCGAGACGCCGCCATCATCAGCCTAGCCAACGCCTGCGGGGTTTTCCAGAGAATACTTTCCGCCGACGAATACGAGGAGGTCCGTCCGAAGATCGACCTCTATGCCCGCCTCGACCGGGTGGGCCGCGCCGTGGCCAACGCCATACAGGTGGTGACCGTCGCCGATTCCCAGGCGCAACGACGTGCCATCCGCAAACGGGGAGGCGATTGGCCCAAGGTACCCGGCCTCCCGTTGCTGGGCAACGGGCTGCAGATACGAAAAGGGCTGATCCACCTCGTTGCCGAGCAATATCTCAAACTGGGCCCGGTGTTTGAGCTGCAGGCATTCAAGAGCAAGTTTCTGGTCATGGCCGGGCCCGAAGCCAACCTCTTCCTTCTGCGCGAAGGCAAGAACCATTTCCGGAGTCGCGATCAATGGATCGGTCTCCTCGACGAACTGGGTGCGGCTCAATCCGTGGTCAGCATGGACGGAGCCGACCACTCGCAATTGCGGAGCGGCATGCGCCACGGATACTCCCGCGGCTTGATTGAAAACCGACTTGAGGACGCCGTCGCAATCCTGACCGAAGAAATCGACCGGTTGGAGCTTGACCGGGACCTGCCCGTCTTCAAAACGTTCCAACAGATGGTCTCCGAGTTGATCGGAGTGTTGTCCGGTGGGATGTCGTCCCGCGCCTACCACAAAGACCTGGTTACTTTTCTAGCAGGGTGTTGAAAATTGGGGCTTGAGCGCCGGGTGGTAGGATGGGCCATCCCCGGTAGTGAGGGTTTCCATGAGAGGCAAAGCGGCTCGGCAGGCAACGATGCTGACGGCGGTTACGCCCGACGCCCTGGTTCCCCGGCGTCATCCCATCCGGCGCATCAAGCCCATGGTGGATCGGGCCCTGTCTCAACTCTCGCCCACCTTTGACCGGATGTACGCGGCCAATGGCAGAGCGTCGATACCGCCGGAGCACCTGCTGAAAGCCTGTCTGCTGATGGCGCTGTTCTCGGTGCGCAGCGAGCGGCAGTTCTGCGAGCGGCTGGAGTATGACCTGTTGTTCAAGTGGTTTCTGGACCTGAACATCATGGACCACGGTTTCGACCACTCGGTGTTTGCCAAGAACAAGCAGAGGCTGTTGGACGCTGACGTGGCGCGGGCGTTCCTGCTGGAGATCGTGGCGCAGGCCAGGGAGCAGAGGTTGCTCTCTGAGGAACACTTCAGTGTGGACGGGACGCTGTTGGAGGCCTGGGCATCGGTGAAGAGTTTCCGTCCCAGAGATGAGGATGAGCCGCCGTCTGAGGGTGGTGGACGCAATCCGGAGGTGGACTTTCGGGGTGAGCGGCGCAGCAACGATACCCACCGGTCCACCACTGATCCGGAGGCCAGGCTGGCCAGGAAGGGCAAGGGGAAGGAAGCGAAGCTGTGCTTCGGGGCTCACGTGCTGATGGACAATCGTGAGGGACTGGTGGTGGACGTGCGTCTCACACCCGCTGGCGGCGCGTCGGAACGGGATGCGGCCTTGGAGATGCTGGAGGCAGTACCCGGCGCCGGACGGATCACCGTGGGCGCTGACCGTGGCTATGACACCCGGGGCTTCGTCGGGGGGTGTCGAAAGTCCAAGGTAACGCCGCACGTGGCCCAGAAGCAGCGCTCAGCCATTGACCGGCGCACCACTCGGCACGACGGGTATCGCCTCAGCCAGCGGGCCAGGAAGCGAGTTGAGGAGGTCTTCGGCTGGGTGAAGACGGTGGGCGGCGGCCGGAAACTGCGCTACTGCGGGGTGGAACGCAACCGGTTCTGGATGGAGATGACCACCGCCAGCTACAACCTGGTCAGGCTGTCCAAGCTGACGCCGGTGTCGGCGTAAAACCTGGGACAGGTCTGTCCCAACCACCCCCAATCAACCACCGGGGCCGATCAATCGCCCTGCAACCAGCGTTAATCAGCCCGCCGCTCCAACGAACTATACGTCCACACCGAGCCGCATGACCCTTCATGACCTGCACCCCACCCGACCATGCCCCATTTCAACACCCTGCTAGACGCGCTCATGATGGTGTATCTGATCCGCACCAGCCCACGCATCGGGTTGCTGACGCCGTCAGTCCGGCGCGCCCGTCGACGCTGCCACGCCTTCTTCGAGGAGGTCCTGGCGGAACACGATCCGGAACGCCGGGGCGGCTGCCCAAACCGCGATCTAGTCGACGACCTGCTGGAAATTCATCGGACCACTCCGAACCTGATGGCGGAGACCGACATGTGGTTCTCCATATTGAACCCGTTCATCGTCGGGATGCACACCGTGGCCGCCACCGTTTCGTATCTGCTGTATTCCATCGTCCAACATCCGGAGGTCCTGGCCCGGGTTCAAGAGGAGGCCGACGGGCTCTTCGCCGATGGTCCGCCCACCGCGGACGGCGTCCGCAGCATGACCTCCACCCTCCACGCCACCATGGAAACGATGCGACTCCACCCGGTGGTTCCGGGGATTACGCGGGCGGTCACCAATTCCTTTGATTTCGCCGGGTATCGCATTCCCGCCGGCACAACGCTGATGGTTGCCACACCGGTCACCAATCGGCTGCCCGAGTACTTCCCGGACCCGGACCGTTTTGACATTGACCGTTTCTCACCGGAGCGGCGTCGCCAGCACGCGCGTCCCGGCGTTTTCGCCCCCTTTGGGCTGGGAACGCACAGCTGTCTGGGGCAGGGCTTTACCCAGGTGCTGATACCGCTGGTCACGGCCGCACTCCTGCATCGCCGCGAAGTCGCCATGACGCCGGCTGGATACCGCCTCAAGTCGAAACATTACCCGCTGCCGAGACCGGATGACCGATTCAGGATGCGGCTGCGCGACCGCTCCTGACAGGAACAGTTGGATAGGCACGTCGACCCGAAAGAGGCGCCGGGGCGGACTGACCAGCGCGCCCAGCGATGGGGAAGATGGTTTCGGCCAAGCCCCCATGGCCCGAGCCGGAGCCTTCCGGATGTTCTCCGACGTCCTCCTGGGCCTACTGCGTGAGGTTGGGGGCGTATTCGAGCGCGGTCAGGTCGCGCGTTTCGGCGTAGTTCAGGTGCTCGGGCCAGGGTTCCGTGTCCCCGCTGAGGGCGAATACCTGGTTCTGGGCATAGAGGCCCACACTCAGGACGTTGTCGTACATGAACTTGGCAGCCTCGGCCATGATCGCGTATCGCGCTGCGTTGTCGACGGTGCCCTGGGCTTCCAGCATCAAGTCCCGAAGGACCGGGTGATCCACGCCGAAGTTCCAGGCGGTATCGTGGTTGAAGGCGCTGGAGCCTGGGATCATCCTGCCGGCGGCAATTGCCGCGATGATGGGCGTGAGCACCGGGATGAGGATTCCGGCGGTGATCATCACGAAGATACTGAACAGGCTGATGTCGAAGGCAGGCGTCATTGTCGCCCGAGCTGGCGGCGATTTGATACTCGCCGCTGTGCTTTGTCCCGAATCCACCAATAGAGGGCGTGTCGCCCAGGGTGGATAACCTTAGAAGTGGTCCTGTGCTTCGGGGATAATGGTTTTGGAGTTCCAAAACCCGAACCGAAATCAGGCGCACCGAACAGCCATTACCAAATGTCCATTGGGCGACAGACAAATCTTCGGTGACGACCAACGCCTGACGGCCAATGCTCGGATGCTCCTTCAGCTCACACTCGCCCCAGCACCAAGGTATTTTTGCGTCGACAGCCACCTTCTATGAACGAAATCATGGTGCTGACGCCTACTTTTAGACGAGGGATATTGGCGTACTTCTCAACGCCCTAGCCGAACGCCGGCTTGGTGACCATCACGTAGAGCGAGCAGATTGGCAAGGCTATTGCAAGCGCCCCCCAGAAATACCACCTGCGGAGCGCCGAGGAGAATTCTGATGGCAACGATTCCGGGTGGGCCGACGGGTCGGAGAATACGACCATGCGG
>MPNC01000007.1 GCA_002238825.1 SAR202 cluster bacterium bin87
ATCGACGCCTATGAGATCCGACGCAACGCCGCCAAAGCCACTATCAACTGGGGTTTCAGCACCCAGGACGCCCGCTCCAAACTCCATCGCCTCTATCCATGCAATTCCTAGATTGACCCGGTACTAGTATCACCAGCCCCGCGAGCACCTCGAAGTCCTGCATTACCTTGGTACGGCTGGCGATAAGACCAAGCAGGCACCGTTCAGCCCTTTTCAGTGCATCTTTATCGAGGGTTCCAACGGTTCTCTCAGCTTGTCGTAGCATCCGGAGGGCGTCTGCCGGATCGCCTAGCCCTGATCCCCATCTGTTTGCGAGTGTCTCCAGAGCCGAAATTACTGCCTCAGCTGCTGATAGATTGTCCCGATGTTGAACCGATATGGACGCAAGGAACTCTGTCCGTCGTTCCAAGTTCATCGGTTCTCGCTCGCAGTAGAACTCCCCGCGGTCCCAGTTCCGGGAAACCACCGGACTGCGGCTCTCGAAAAGTTCGGTTGCTCGACTGACCGCCTTTTCGAAACTAACGACACGCTGGATTCCGGCATCACTTTTTTGCTCCTGGTTGAGTCTGTTTGACACGGATCCAGAATGCAACGCGCCTTCGTATAGGATCACGCACTGCTCAAAGAAGATCGCTCCGTCCAGCAACATGTCTGCCTCACCGGCAACTGCTTTGAAGCGGCCCCACAAATAGTCGCGGACCGAAGGATCTCGGATCGTTACGAGACGTTCTTGATTTCCAGAGCCAGGGGTAGCTTCGTCGATGTTTATGAATGTCCCCTCCAGCATGCGTAGCGCATTACTGAATTCACCGGGATCGAAATCATTAGGCCAAATATGTCTCACTACGCCCATAACATCCCCGAGAAAGGTTTCGGTAGGCAGGGTCGCGACCGCCTGTAGAACACGCCTTCCCATGAGGGACAGGTTGTCAAAAATTTTCCCCCACACACCACTAGGATTCTCGAGGGTCGATATCAAGTTGGAAGCAAATTCCTCCGGCACAACGTCAGAGGCGTGCGCGAGACCCACCGCGTGTTCAATCACGCGTGGACTGTAATTCGGATGTCGAATTACATCCCAGTATTTCTTATCGGGAAGTAAGGCGGATTTGAGGGAATGGGAAAGATCTGTGAAGAACAAGTGATTGTATAAGATCCGTGCCCGAACTGGTTCTGTATAGTCTTCCAATGATATTACGTTTTTGAAGCCAGCAATCGCCGAATCGGGCAAATGCTCGTATCGACCTACTGCTTCCGACAAAATGTACTCTCTCGTAGTCAAAATAAACCGCTTGTTTTGGCTATCACGCACGCGTTGCATAAATCGCGCCAAGTCTGAAGGCTCGTTTTTGCGTAGGTGGAGTTCCCCGTAAGTTACGTGTCCGAGGAAGTCATCGTACAAGAATATTTGTCGTCGCTCCGACTGCCAAGCTCGTACCCCCTCTTCGATGTCCTCGGAAATCGCGATCGGTTGGTATCCGAGTGAAACATACCCAGCAAAGAGCACGTCGGCTAGCATTGTTTTGCCTATACCTGGTGCTCCGGAGATGATGCATACCTGGTTTTCATCAATTACGTCTCGCGCCCGGTTGAAACTCTCATTTGGCACCCATAGGCGCAGTTGGCGCTTGGCGTGTTCCGCCGCGTATTCACTCCGGTTTGCGACGGCACTGTTTAGGAGCGCGTCTACCACCTCACCTGAGGTAAGCCACAATTTTATGTGACGACGCTCAACCTCAGGATGCCGCGCCAGTAACCCAGTTAGATCATCTCGGCCTTTAATGTCGTCTGGGGAACGAACCCACGGGGCCAATGCGCCGACAATTTCAGATTTCCGACGCGGGTTCAGCTCCACCTAGGTCATCAGAATGTAGCGTTCGGGAGCGAGGTTGCGAATTTTCGGAAGTTCCGCATTCAGCAAATGTCTGAGAAACGAAGCGTAGGAGTTTTGAGCCCAGCGTTTACACTGCCCCACGATCGTGGAGCGGCCGTTGCCGTCAGCACCGAAATTTCGGATGTCGATACCTTGGTCCGGCCCAGGAGTGAAGAGTTCGAGTGATACTCCTAGCTCTGCCTGAAGCAGATCACGGCTCAACTCTTCGAACTCGAAGTCCGAAATCTCTGAGAAATTATACCTGGGCACTGTCCTACCTACAGCCCTACGAAACCGTCATACAGAGAGCCTACTGCAATTTCACGTCACGATTCGTGGGTATTCCGTTTGTCCTGAATGCGCACTTGAACATTATATCGCGTTCAGGAAGCGTAGTACTCCGAGTCGGGGTGTCGCGCTTCAGTCGGGATCGACTGGTTGTGGTATCGCAAATGAACGAAGATGCGTCGACCCGTTCACCCATGCCAAAACCCCGCCGCCGTGCGATCCGTCGCATCCTCGCCGTGGCCCAGGTACTTCGCTCGTAGCCGGTCCCACAGGTATAGGCGGCTCCAGACGGGTTGCTTTTCGTATTGCTGGTGTTCGTCGAGGTGGGGGTTGGGGAGGAGGACGGTGATCTGCTGCTGGCCGCCGCCGTTGAAGAGGCGGAAGCCCCATGACGTGGGCTGGTGGTCGGGGTTGAGGCGGCGGTAGAGTTCGGCGCGGCCGGTGCGGCGCAGGTGGGCCACCTCGGGCGGCGCGGACGTGTGCTCGCCGATGCACAGGTGCAGGTGCCACTCCTCGAAGTCGACGGTCAGGTAGCCGTCGAGGAAACCGGTGCGGGGCGGGCGCGGCGGCTTGATCTCCCACACGGCGCCGGGGATCAGCAGGCCTATGCGGATGCGCTCCCACTCGGCCAGGCAGTCGGTGAGGATGCCGTGGAGGGTGTCCTGGTCGGTGGGCACGGGGAAGAGCTCGTGGGTGCCGTCCATCTGCTGGACGATCTGGCCGCGGGGCAGGGGCTGGGCGGTGGTCATGGCGTCGCTCCCGGTGGGATGGGTCCGGTCGGTTCGTGGGCGTAATGTACTACAACCTGCGGATGGGGACGGAGTGTGGGCGCGCTCATACGAACACGGTGTGCGCCGCGAAGTCGTCAGAAGCAGGATTTGCTGGATTGAAGGGTTTTCGGGATTGGGGGTTCTTTCCCATCGGACGGCACCAATCCTGTCAATCCCTAAATCATGAAAATCCTGCTTCTGACGGCCCCCACAAGCGGGTACGCATGAGCCTGTGCGCGGGAGGGACGTTGCTACGCCGACGGGATTGCCGCGCTGCGCTCGCAATGACAACTGGGCTCGGCTCGCAATGACCATTGGAGTGGAACGGGGTACGCGTGGGCGCCGTGGCTCCATCGCCCGCTCGCGCTATTCGCGTGATACTATCTGGCGCACCCGCCGGACGCCTGCGATTTCGCGTGGCACTGCGATCCGCCAGGGTAAGTTGATAGCTAGACAGAATAGACAAGGAGCAATCCGATGCCGGAGATTGAGAACAAGCTGAAGGAACTGGGCTACGAGCTGCCCCCTCCCCGGACGCCGGGAGCCGGCAACATCATCCCCTACGTGCGAACCGGCAACCTGGTGTTCCTGTCGGGAACCGGGCCGGGCCTGCCCGGAGGCGGGCTGCTGCACACGGGCAAGCTGGGCGGAGAGGTCACTGTCGAGCAGGGCTACGACTGCGCGCGGCAGACCATGCTGAACCTGCTCACCGTTCTGAAAGGCGCCATCGGCGACCTGGACAACGTCAGCCACATCGTCAAGCTGCTGGCCATGGTCAACTCCACGCCGGACTTCGGCGACACGCCGCGGGTGGCCAACGGCGCCTCGGACCTGCTGATCAGCCTCTACGGTGACCGGGGACGGCACGCCCGTTCCGCCGTCGGCATGGCCACATTGCCTGGCGGGATGCCCATCGAGATCGAGATGATCGTCGAGGTCAACGACTAGGTCGCTCTCACGCGTACCCAGTTTGTCATCGCGAGGAGCGCAGCGGCGTGGCGATCTCGTTGCTGAAAACGACCCTGATACCGCTACGAGATTGCCGCGCTGCGCTCGCAATGACAGTTCGTGTGCAACTGGGTAGGCGTGAGCCAGTCACGCCGCGATGAAGAACGCGCCGGTTAGCAGGATGAACCGCGAGCCGGCGCGTCCGCACAGTCTCTAGTTGCTGCGTTCGGCGAACTCGCTCTTGGCGGCCTCGACCAGCGTGATGTCGCGCAGCAGGTCACTGGCGGTCAGGCTCAGCGCCTTGGCGACGGACAGCGCGTTGGACAGAGCGAAGTCCGTGATCGCCGTGTCGCACATGTCGCGGGTGTGGGACGCCACCGGGGTCTCGCTGACGGCGTAGCGCAGCTCGAAGGCCGGCATGGCCTGGCTGACGTTGCCGAAATCGGTGGACGCGCCGCTGCCGGCGCGGCCGGCCGCGGGCTCGTCCAGCCGGACCCCCAGGGCCTGGATGTTGTCGGCCATCGCCTGGGCCAGCACCACGTTGGGCTGCACGTTCTCGTAGAAGGGATAGAACTCCTCGACCTCCAGACGCGCGCCGGTCATGGCCGCCGCGCCCTCGGCAATCGCGGCCACCTTGCCAACCACCTCGCTGCTGAGATATTGGCCGTCCCGGGAGCGCAGCATGAAGTTGGTGGCGGCGAACTCGGGCACGACGTTGGGCGCCAGGCCGCCGTCGGTAATCACGCCATGCATCCGCACGTCGTCCCGCAGGTGCTGGCGCAGCGCGTCGATGCCGGTGAACAGGTGGATCACGGCGTTCAGCGCGTTGATGCCGGCCTCGGGCGCGGCGGCGGCGTGGGCGGCCCGTCCGTGGAACATGTACCGGTAGCCGACCATGGCCAGGCTCCAGCTCTCGCCCTTGGGCGACGTCGCGGGTATCACGGTACGGTTGGAGAAGGGGTGGGACGAAAGGGTGGCGTCAACGCCGTCAAACACTCCCGCCTCCAGCAGGCGGATCTTGCCGCCGCCGCCCTCCTCGGCCGGCGTGCCGATGATCTCAATCCGGCCGGGCAGGTCGGCCGCGTTGGCCTTCAGCCCCAAGGCCGCGCCCATTGCCGCCATGGCGATCAGGTTGTGGCCGCACCCGTGGCCGATTTCGGGCAAGGCGTCGTATTCCGCCAGCACCGCGATGGTCGGGCCGTCGCCAGCGCCGCCAGGGATGGTGGCCCGGAACGCCGTTTCGACTCCGCCGATGCCACGCTCCACCTGTAGGTTGTGTTTCTCGAGGAATCCGGCCAGGGCGTTGGACGAATAGTATTCCTGGTAGTTAAGTTCCGGATGGGCGTGGACGTCCTTGGAAAGGTCGAACAGTTCCGCTTTCGACGCTTCGATGGTGGAATTGGAACTGCTGGCGAGCGCGTCCTTGGCTTCCGCGTTTCGGCTGGTCATGTTGCTGTCCCTCCTGCCCGCCGAGGATGTGGCCTCGGTGGCGTGCTCTGCGTGTGCGATGAAATGGATGATATCCTTGATTCCGCGCGAGGTGAATACGCTTGAACGACTGTACGAAAACCGAAATACGCAACCTGGCCATCATAGCCCACGTCGACCACGGGAAAACCACCCTGGTCGACGCGCTGCTGAAACAGGGTCAGGTTTTTCAGGCCCACCAGCAGGTGGGTGAACTGATCATGGACACCAACCCGTTGGAACGCGAGCGCGGCATCACCATCCTGGCGAAGAACGCGTCCGTCTCCTATCGCGGGGTCAGGATCAACATCATCGACACGCCGGGCCACGCCGACTTCAGCGGCGAGGTGGAACGGGTCATGAACATGGCCGACGGCTGCCTGTTGCTGGTCGACGCCGTCGACGGCCCCATGCCCCAGACGACCTACGTGCTTCGGCAGGCGCTGCAGCAGAACGTCAGGCCCATGGTGGTCATCAACAAGATCGACCGGCCCGAGGCTCGCGTCGAGGAGGTGCTGAGCCTGGTCCAGGACCTCTTCCTCGAACTGGCCACCGACGCCGACCAGCTGGACTTCCCGGTGCTGTACACCTCGGCGAAACAGGGTTACGCCACCGTTGATCCGGACCAGCCGGGCACCGATATGCAGCCGCTGTTCGACGCCATACTGGATTCGGTTCCGCCGCCAACCGGCGATTCCGACGCCCCGCTGCAGATGCTGGTGGCCGCGCTGGATTACGATAACTACCTGGGGCAGGTGGCCGTGGGCCGCGTTTCCAACGGCACACTGAGGTTGCGGGAGAACGTCGCACTGGTCGATAGGTGCGGCGAGGTCACGACCCACAGTCTCGAGCGCATTTTCGTGTTCCACGGCATGGAACGCGTCGCGGTCGCCGAGGCCCATGCCGGCGACATCGTGGCGGTGACCGGGCCGGAGGGCGTCGCCATCGGCGACACCATCGCCAGCGCGGACGACCCGCAGGCCCTGCCGAGCATCGACATCCAGGAACCCACGGTGCGCATGACCTTCGGCGTCAGCACTTCGCCATTCGTGGGACGCGAGGGTGGCCGCTGCACCTCGCGCAACCTTTACGAACGGCTCCTGCGCGAACTGCGCACCAACGTGAGCCTCCGGGTCGAGACCACCTCCAGCCCCGATATCTTCGTGGTGGCCGGCCGCGGCGAGTTGCACCTTTCAATCCTCGTGGAGACCATGCGCCGCGAGCAGTTCGAGTTCCAGGTTTCCCGACCCGTGCCCGTCACCAAAACCGTTGACGGCAGGATCCACGAGCCATATGAGATCCTCACCCTCAGCACCCGCGAGGATTACGTCGGCGTGCTGACCGAATACCTGGCCGCCCATCTGGGCCAACTCCGCGACATGCGCTACGGCGACGATGGCTACGTGCATATGGAGTACAAGATACCCACCCGCGGCCTGATCGGTTTCAACGCCTTTTTCCTCCGCACCACGCGGGGTGACGGCGTGAAGAACAGCACCTTCGACTCCTACGAGTTGATGCAGGGCGAGATCAAATCCCAACGGGGCGGCGCGCTGGTGGCCTCAGAAGGCGGGCCGGCCGTGACCTACGGTTTGATCAATGCCCAGCGTCGGGGCGATACCTTTATCGATCCCGGAACCCCGGTGTACGAGGGCATGGTGGTGGGCAGCCGCCGCCAGGAAGGCGACATCGAGATGAATGTCTGCAAGGAAAAGAAGCTGACCAACATGCGCTCGTCAACGGCCGACGTCGCCGAGCGGCTCAACGCCACGATCCGGATGAGCCTGGAGGAGACACTGGAGTTCATCTCCGATGATGAACTGGTGGAGGTCACCCCGCAGAATTTGCGCATCCGCAAGATGGAACTCTCCGCCCTGGACCGCAAGCGCCGGCGCCGGGACGGGGGCCGCGTCCGCGCGTAGCCAGTCAGAAAGGAAAGGCCGAACATTTACCAGGATTGACAGGATAAACGGGATGCAGAGGATGTCTTGGGTTAATCGTAATCAGGGCAACCCCGTGCATAGCCGGTTTGCGGCGGGGAACGTCAGAATCCGGATTTTCAAGATTTGAGGATCATCAGGATTGGAACCGTTCCGCAATAGGCCTCTCCCAACCGTGCCCAGTCACAAAATCTCGTAAATTCTGCTTCCGACGATATATGAAAGCGGGCACGCATCAGGGTTCTCCCTCGAGCGTAGCGCGTTGGCTTCCCGGGAGCCTGAACTCAGCCTCCCACGAAACGGTCGCCAAAGGTTGCGGCCAGGTAGGACTCGCCGTCTGCCACCGATAGCCGGCGCGCCGCTACGGCGTCGTGCGGCGTCAGCCGTCCATACAGGATCAGGACGCAGGTCTCGCCGTCGCATTCGAAGGTAACGTCGGCCTGTCCCGCCGGCGAGTTAGGCGCCATCTCTTCAATAATCTCGGCGTCCCTGTCGCTCAGGACCAGGTCGATCACTCGCTCCTCAGGTCGGCTGATGTTGAACCGGTACCGCAGGGGTCTCTCCGCCAGCAACGGATCCGGACGGAAGGCGCGGCGGGCGGCCCGGTCGACGGTATCCAGAAGAGCGGTGACGCTGCCGTCGGAAAGATGGTAGTCGTCCTCCAGCCGCGAGCGAATGTCCCACCCGTGCATGGTCAACTCGGCGATGCGTTGGGTCAGGAGGGTGTCCATGCGCATGGGCCCGGCCGGCCAGTAGACCAGGTTGTTCCACTGGTCGGGCTGTACCTGGCGGAAGAGCGCCACGGTTTCGTCGATGCGTTGGGTGAAGTCTTCCAGCAGCCCATTGCCCAGCCGCTGGCTGGCGTCCACGGCCCGCTGGTAGATGCTCCGGGCGAAGGCGTCTTCGTCGTGCTGTTCCGGTGCCGGCGAGCCTTCGGGAGGGGAGTAGTCTCCGTCCAGCCCGCGGACCAGGCGGGTGGACAGGTCGACGCTGGTGAGATGGCCGATGACGTCGGCGACGGTCCAGCCTTCGCAGGCGCTGTCGGTCGCCCAGGCTTCCTGGGGAAGGTCTCCGAGGAAATCGAGAAGCATCTCTGCTTCGTGTTCCAGCAGGTCGATGCGGCTGGCCAGGGCGTTCATGCTGAGCTCCGTCGGTGGTGTGATAGTGTGGCGCCGGAGGATCCGCGCCATGTGCAATGCAGGGGTTGGCTACACTATACCGCCAACGGCACTCGGCGGCGGCGCGGCCGTATCCGCTCGCCCAGGCCGGGATTTGCGGCAGGGTTTCATGGGCACGTTGCTATATAATCTGCGACGCAGCCGAGTGCTTAGAACCCAAGAGATCAAACGAAGCGGCCGTCCCCGGATTGACCCGAAACCTGTTGGACCGCCGCGGGCCGTCGCCTCCAACGAGCCTGAGGCATGGTCGATCAAGCCTCTGCCCAGCGTAGCCAGGCTCCAAGGTAGAACGCCAGATGAACGAGGCCATCGTATTCGCAGTCCTCGCGCTCTCGCTGGTGTTGTTCGTAGTCGGCAAGTGGCGCTACGACATTGTGGCCATCCTCGCCCTGCTCGTGCTGGCGATCGCAGGAATCGTGCCCGCAGCGGAGGCGTACAAGGGGTTTGGGCACCCCGCAGTGATCACGGTGGCGGCGGTGCTGGTCCTGAGTCGCGCCCTCTACAACTCCGGCGTGGTGGACGTGATCGCCGGTTGGTATTCGCGCGTACCGGAACTCCTCACGGTCAGGATCGCGGCGCTCTCCGGCATGACGGCATTCCTCTCGGCGTTCATGAACAACGTGGGCGCGGTCAGCCTCCTGCTGCCCGTCGCGATTCGAGTATCGAACCGGAGCGAACATCCGCCCTCGCGATTTCTCATGCCCCTGGCTTTCACGTCGCTGTTGGGCGGCATGACTACTCTCATCGGCACCCCACCGAACGTCATCATTTCTAACTTTCGCGAGGAGCAGGTCGGTGTTCCGTTCCACATGTTTGACTTCACGCTGGTCGGGTTGGCGATAACGGCAGCCGGCGTCGCTTTCATCGTGCTGGTGGGCTGGCGTTTGATCCCGACACGGCAAACGCCCCTCACCCTGGGAGAAACGGTTGATATCGAGAGCTACATGACCGAAGTGCGGGTGCCGGAAAACTCAAGGTTCGTCGGCCGGCGCCTTCGGGACATCGAAGAGTTCGCGGAAGAGGATGTCACCATCGCCGGACTCCTCCATCGGGGCATCGTGTACGGCGCGCCGTCCAGCTACCAGATCATAGACGCCAACGATGTCCTTATCATCGAGGCCGACCCCGAGGAACTGGCCGCCTTTGTGGTCAATACCGGGTTTGAACTGACGGGGTCGGCTGACGCGCAGTCGGAGATCAGCCAGACGCTGGACTCGGCGAATGTGTCGATAGTCGAGGCTATCGTCACTCCCGGCAGCCTGGCCCAGGACAGGAACGCTCGCGTACTCCGGCTGCATTCGGAATACGGATTGAACCTCCTGGGAGTGTCCCGGCGCGGTCAGCGATTCGTCCGCCGGCTGCGCCACATCAACTTCAGGCTGGGCGACGTTCTGCTACTCCAGGGTCAGGAAGAGGCGGTGCAAACGGCCCTGCCCCGACTCGGCCTGCTGCCCCTTGCCGAGCGCGAGCTGCGCATCGGCCAACGCCGGCGTCTCCTGTTCCCCATCGCGGTGTTCGCCACCGCCCTGCTGCTGACCTCGTTCGGCCTCTTGTCGGTCCAGGTTTCCTTCGTGGCCGCCGTGGTCATCCTGCTGCTGACCCGAATCGTCAGCCTGCAGGAAGCCTACGAAGCCATAGACTGGCCGGTGATTGTCCTGCTCGGCGCCATGATCCCGGTGGGAGAGGCACTGGAAACGACCGGCGGCGCGGCGCGGATCGCGACGACGTTCGGGGGCCTGGGCGGCGCCCTGCCCCCCTGGGCCATGCTCGGCATTGTGCTGGTGACGACGATGCTGCTATCGGCCGTGATCAACAACGCGGCCGCTGTGATCCTGATGGCGCCCATCGGCATCAAGGTGGCCGAAAACCTTGGAGCGGCCATCGACCCGTTCCTGATGGCGGTGGCCATCGGCGGGTCGTCGGCATTCCTGTCGCCTATCGGTCACCAGTCCAACACCATCGTGATGGGACCCGGCGGCTACCGGTTCGCGGACTATTTGAGGATGGGACTTCCGCTGGTGGTGGTCATCGTCGCGGTCTGCATCCCCGCGATCATGTGGGTATGGCCGCTGGGCATCTGACGAACGAACGCGAGAGCATTGACTTCATGGTACGTCCGCCGCCCACGCGTGTCCGGTTAGTCATCTCGAGGAGCGCAGCGACGTGGCGATCTCGTTGCCAGAGCAGCGACCGTTACCCCGAGGAGATTGCCACGCTGCGCTCGCAACGACCGTTGGGGAAAATAGGCACGCCTGTGACATCCGGCGGTTCTGACAGGCTAACCAGGTACGCATATAATGGGGTATACATTTGGCGACCCAGTCTCTGCGATCCTCGCGTGAAGTCAGCATGGAAGTAATCGGCTCCAACATCCGCACCGGCGACCGGGATTTCGCGGACAACCAGGCCCGCATGGAAGCCCTGGTCCGCGACCTGAAAGACCGGTTGACCCAGGTGCGCGCCGGCGGCGGCCAACGGGCGGTTGACCTCCACCGCAGCCGCGGCAAGCTGCTGGCCAGGGAGCGGATCGACGCACTGGTGGACCCCAACACACCCTTCCTGGAACTCAGCCCTCTGGCGGCCTGGGAAATGTACGACGGTGAAGAAGCATCCGCCGGGATCGTGACCGGCGTGGGCGTCGTCCAGGGCAAGGAAGTGGTGATCCTGGCCAACGATGCCACGGTCAAGGGCGGCACCTACTACCCGATAACCGTCAAAAAGCACCTGCGCGCCCAGGAGATCGCGCTGGAAAACCACCTGCCCTGCATCTACCTCGTCGATTCCGGAGGAGCGTTCCTGCCGTTGCAGGCGGAAGTCTTCCCCGACCGCGACCACTTCGGGCGAATCTTCTACAACCAGGCCCAGATGTCGGCCCTGGGCATTCCCCAGGTGGCAGTGGTCATGGGGTCGTGCACCGCCGGCGGCGCGTACATCCCCGCCATGAGCGACGAGGTGGTGATGGTGCGTCAGCAGGGCACCATCTTTCTCGGCGGGCCGCCGCTGGTCCGCGCCGCCACTGGCGAGGAAGTTGACCCGGAGACCCTGGGCGGCGCCGAAGTGCATACCCGCGTGTCCGGCGTGGCCGATCACCAGGCCGCGGACGACGAGGACGCACTGGCCATCACCCGGGACATCGTCGAAAATTTCGTGCGCCGGCGCGACCTGCCGTTTGAAGTCACCGCCCCCGAGGCTCCGGCCCACGACCCGGCAGATCTCTACGGCATCGTGTCTCCGGACAACCGGCGCCAGTACGATGTCCGCGAGGTGATCGCTCGCATCGTGGACGGCAGCCGGTTCCATGAGTTCAAGGGGAGCTACGGGGAAACCCTGGTCTGCGGCTTCGCTCGCATCTGGGGGTATCCGGTGGGCGTGGTCGCCAACAACGGCGTCCTGTTCTCCGAAAGTGCGCTGAAGGGCACTCACTTCATCGAACTGTGCAGCCAGCGCGGAATACCGCTGTTGTTCCTGCAGAACATCACCGGCTTCATGGTGGGCAGTCAGTACGAGGCCGGCGGCATCGCGAAGGACGGCGCCAAAATGGTGATGGCGGTTTCCAATGCTGCCGTGCCCAAGTTCACCGTGATCATCGGCAGTTCCTTCGGGGCCGGCAACTACGGCATGTGCGGCCGCGCCTATCAGCCCCGTCTCCTGTGGACGTGGCCCAACTCCCGCATATCCGTGATGGGCGGACAACAGGCCGCCGAGGTGCTGGCCACCATCAGGCTCCAGCAACTGGAGCGGCAGGGCCGCACCCTGGAACAGGAGGAGCGCGATGAGCTCCAGCGCCCCATCCTGCAGAAGTACGAAGAAGAGGGCGACCCTTATTACAGCACCGCCCGCCTGTGGGACGACGGCATCATCGACCCGGTGGACACACGCACCGTGGTCGGTCTGGGAATCGCCGCGTCCATCAACGCCCCATTCCCGGAGCAGAAACGGGGCGTATTCCGGATGTGAAGCCCTACTGCTCCCGCACGGGCGGCAAGCGCAGTCCGGCGGCTGGAGAGAAAGCCCATGCAGTTGATGACGTGGCAGCGGTTTCTGGTATTAGTGTTGGCTGCCCTGACGGTCTTGACAACCCTGGCTTGCGGCAGCAGCGATGACGTTCAGCAGGGCGCCCCGTTTCGGATTGGCGTTATGGAATCCCTGACCGGGGTCGGTGAGACCTACGGCACGGTAGCCAGCCAGGCCAAGCAGATGGCCGCAGACGAAATCAACGCCGGCGGCGGCATCAACGGGCGTCGGTTGGAACTGGTGGTCGAAGACTCCCAGTGCAGCGCCCAGGGGGCGGTCGTGGCATACAACAAGCTGACCGACGTAGACGGCGTGAAAATCATCCTGGGCACCTCGTGCAGCAGCGCGATGCTCGGCGCGGCTCCGTTGGCCGAAGCCGACGGGGTTGTCCTCTTTTCGGGACTGGCCAGCAACCCCGACATCGCCAACGCCGGCGACTACATCTTCAGAACCCAGATCAGCGACGTACAGGTGGGCATCGACACCGGCAACCAGTTGTGGGCCGACGGCATACGCCGGCTCGCCACCATCACCGAATCCACCGACTACGCCGAGGGCGTCCGGCGAACCTCGGTAGCCCAGTTCGAGAAACACGGAGGCGAGGTCGTGGCCGAGGAGTATTACGCGTCCGACGTTACCGATTATCGGACCCAGCTCAGCAAGCTGTTCGATGCCGATCCGGATGCGCTGCACCTGGCTCCCCAATCCGAGTTCGCGGCCGGCACCATCGTCAAACAGGCGCGTGAGCTGGGATATGTCGGCCCCATCTACGCTGAGACTATCTCAGTTGGCACCACCGCCCTGGAAATCGCCGGCGCCGCCGCCACCGGCATGAAGGCCATCACGGCCGACCTGGACCCAGACAACGCGAAAGCGCAGGAGGTCCTGGCGAACTTCCGGGAACGATACGATTACATCACCCTGCCCTGGCACCTGGGCTCGGCATACGACAATGTGTACATCGCCGGGGAGTGTCTTAAAAAGACCGACGACGATCAGGATGCGGACGGCTTCCGCGACTGCATGTATGGCATCAACTGGAGCGGGGCCATCGGCGAAAACTACAGTTTCGACTCCGATGGGGAAGTGGTTGGTCTGTCGAGGCTGGTGGTGGAAGTTTTACCCGTTGACGAACGGGACGCTGACCGGAAATACCGCGTGCTCGGGCCCGCGCCAACGCAGTAGGACCAGGTTGATTTGAACTCGCTTCTGCCCCTGGGGGACGTCGCATGTCGCGCTCGATCACTATATTTCAACGACTAACAGGCCTAACTCGGGACCGCTCCGGTATTCGCTGATGTTCTCTAAAGTTCTCGTAGCCAACCGGGGCGAAATTGCGGCCCGCATCAATCAGACCCTCCGCGCCATGGGGATTGCACCCGTGGCGGTGTATTCCGAGGCCGACGCCGGCAGTCCGCACGTGACGACGGTGGATCAGGCGGTGTCCCTGCCGGGCAATACCGCTGAAGAGACCTACCTGAACATCGACCGTCTTGTCCAGGCCGCCTTAGACTGCGGCGCCGACGCCATACACCCTGGCTACGGCTTCCTTTCAGAAAATCCGGCTTTCGCCCGTGCCTGCCGCGAGGCACAGATTACTTTCATAGGTCCGACTCCCGAGAGCATGGAAGCCCTGGGAGATAAGCTGCACTCCAAAGAAATCGCCATGGCCGCCGGAGTGTCGGTAGTTCCCAGTTCCCCTGAGTGTCTCCCGGGAAACGCCGCAGCCGCAGAATTCGTGAGGCGATGGGGTTTTCCGCTGATGGTCAAGGCCGCCGCCGGCGGGGGCGGGCGCGGCATGCGCGTCGTGAGCGCGCCGCAGGGGTTGGACGCGGACATGGAGGCGGCCAGCCGCGAGGCCCGAGCGGCATTCGGCGATGGCCGCGTGTTCCTGGAGCGCTACGTTTCCAACCCTCGCCACGTGGAAATACAGGTGCTGGCCGACGGCAACGGCCACACCATCCACCTGGGCGAGCGGGAATGCAGTATCCAGCGCCGCCACCAGAAGATAATCGAGGAGACTCCGTCGCCGGCGCTGACGCCCGAACTGCGCCGGCGCATGGGCGAAGCCGCCGTCGCCGTGGCCCGCGAGGCCGGGTACGTCAACGCGGGGACCGTCGAGTTCCTGCTGGACTCTCGCACCAACGAGTTCTACTTCCTGGAAATGAACGCCCGTCTCCAAGTGGAGCACCCGGTCACCGAGGCGGTGCTCGGTCTGGACATGGTGGAGTGGCAGGTACGCATCGCCGCCGGGGAGTCCCTTACCCTGCAGCAGGAGGACATTCAGCCCCGCGGCCATGCGGTTGAGTGCCGCATCTACGCCGAAGACCCTTACCACGACTTCGTTCCGTCCACCGGCCCGCTCCTGCGCTGGCGTCCTCCCAGCGGCCCGGGGCTCCGGCTGGACAGCGGAGTGGACGAAGGGCAGGAGGTGTCGATTTACTATGACCCCATGCTGGCCAAGCTGATCGCCTGGGCGCCGGACCGGGAATCGAGCCTGCGCCGGATGGACGTGGCACTGTCCCAGTTCCTGGTCCTGGGCGTGATCACCAACATCCCCCTGTTGCGGTCAATCATGGGACACGCTCAGTTCCAGAGGGGCGAATACGACACCGGCTTTTTGGAGTGGAACCCCACAGTTACGCGGCCCTCCATTACCGACGAGCAACGGACAATGACGCGAGCCCTTGCGGCCTGGGCGTCCAGCCAGCCGGTTGGCCCGGTGTCTCCCACCGCCCCGACTGATGCGCTGCCCAGCGCCAACCCCTGGCAAACCGCCGGGCAGCGAAGGCTACCATGACCCAGAGCCAGGGCCAGCTGCGCGAAACTTACCCTGCGGAGGGCGAAGTCTTTCGCTACCGCACGGAAGATCAGGATGGCTTGTTCGCCTTTAGCCTGGAGGGCGATGGGGCTACCGGTTTGGACGCCGCCACCACTCTGAGCATCGAGACCCGGCAGATCGGAGAAGGATTGTGCCGCACTGAGTCCGGTCGGACGCATCACTTCGCCTGGGCATGGGTCGGCTCCGAACTGCACCTGTGGCTGGACGGCTCTCTGTGGGTGTTCCAACGGGCGGAAACCCGACGACGCGGCGCCGGCACGACCACGGACGCGTCCGGCGATATCCTCGCTCCCATGCCCGGCGCGGTGCTGGAGGTACTGGTCGCCGAGGGAGACCGCGTGGAGCGCAACCAGACCGTGGTGCTGATGGAGTCCATGAAGATGGAGTTGGTGATCACCGCGCCGCGCGACGGTGTTGTACGCCGCGTGTCTGTCGAGCCGGGCCAGCAGGTGGACCGGGGCATGCGCCTGCTGGAACTGGGTTCCGAGGGCGATTCCGAAAACGGTAGCTAACTCACCGTGCCCGTTGCCATGCTGACGCGTATCCAATTTGTCATCGCGAGGAGCGCAGCGACAGGGTGATCTCGTTGCCGACAGAAACGCGGTTACCCCGACGAGATTGCCGCGTTGCGCTCGCAATGACGGTTCGGGCGAAACAGGGTACGCGTCAGCGCCGCACCGCCGTCGACGCCCGGCGGTGGCGGTGTTAGGATGCTGGCGACCGCTTCGGCCTCATTGCGACGGAGCCAGGGCGTCCCAACTGAATCGGAGGATCAACTCATGCCAGGGAACGGTTTAGACTATTCCGCGCTATTCAACCGGGAGTTGCCTCCCCCGGCCGGCTCATGGGAAGGTCACCCCCGGTACAACTTCATCGGCGGTCACAGCGATCCTGACATGGTGCCCACGGAAGGATTTATCGAGTCGGCCGAGAGGGTGTTCCGCGGCGACCCCCGGAACATCTCCATGTACAACTTCTCCGGCGGACCGCAGGGCATCCTCCCGTTGCGGGAGTTCCTGGTCGAAAAGCTGGGTCAGCATCGTGGCATCAATACGACCATTGACGACGTGCTGATCACGTCCGGCTCCGGTCAGGCCATCGAGCTCATCAACGAAATCCTGCTGGAGGAGGGCGACACGGCAATCGTCGAGGCGTTCAGTTTCTCCGGGGCCCTGGGCAATCTGCGGCGCCGGAAGGTCAACATCGTAGGCATCGACGTGGACCAGGACGGCATGCGGATGGATCACCTGGCCCGGGCCCTGGAAGACCTGCGCAACCGTGGCGTGCGTCCCAAGTACATCTATACGATCCCGACGTTGCAGAACCCCACCGGCACCGTTTTGACCATGGAGCGCCGCTACCAGATGCTGGAACTGAGCGAGGAGTACGGCGTGCCCATTTTCGAGGATGAGTGCTACGCCGACCTCATATTTGAGGGCGAGTACGAGAACGCGATCCGGTCGCTGGACGACAGCAACCGCGTGCTGCACATCGGCTCATTCTCAAAGACGCTGGGCCCCGGCACTCGCCTCGGGTATGTCGTGGCTCCTTGGGATGTGATGAGCCGCCTGCTGTCTCGCAAGAATGACGCCGGCACCGGCGTCATGGACCAGATGATCGTGGGGGATTACTTCATCCACCACTACGAGGACCATATCCTGGAGGTCCGGTCGGCATTGCAGCGCAAGTGCGACGTGCTGGGCAGCGCGCTGCGCGAGTCCTTCGGGCCCAGTGTCGAATTCGAAGTGCCCCGGGGCGGCATGTACCTGTGGGTCAAACTCCCGGATGGCGTCGATTCCCGAGACTTGAACGCCCCCGCGCTCCGGGAAGGCATCGCGTTCAACCCCGGGCCGGACTGGTCCGCGGACCCCGATGCGGCGGCCGGCTACATCCGGCTCTGCTTCGCCCTGCCGTCCGAGGCAGAAATTCGCGAAGGCGTGGAAATGCTGGCCGACGTGTTCCGCCGAGAGGGCGCCGTGCCCTGATCTGCGGCTCGGTCACTGATCGACCCGTCAGCGAATTCGCTGGTCGCTACCAAGGAAACTACAGTCTCGCGTCGACCTCGTTGACGAACCGGAGCGTCCGGTCCGCCAGGGCGTCGGGTATCTCCACCTTCATGTTGTGACCCACGCCCTCGATGAGCTCGAGTTGCGCATCGGGCATCTGCTCCGCCATCAAATGCTGGATCTCTACCGGCGTGATGTCGTCGTGTGACGCGCCCAGGATCAGCGTGGGAACGGCGATATCCGGCAGGAGCGGGGTGAGGTCCGCCGCCAACAGGCAGCCCTGCAGCGCGATCACCTCCGACGCAGCGGTCTTGCTGCCTTCATCCGCGTACCACTGCACCACCTCGTCGGGCGTGTCGGGACCGAACCTCTTGTCGGTATCGGCCAGCAGCCAGGCTCGCGTCCCCTGCTGTTCGAGGATTCCACGCCAGGGCGCGGCGTCCATGTTGGCGCCCATCTGGGCAAGTTTGGGCGTGGACGCCACCAACGTCAGACTAAGCAGCCGGTCGGGATGATCGTGGGCGAAGCGCAGGCTGACGATGCCACCCGCCGACGCGCCGACCAGATGCGTTTTATCCATCCCCAGTCCGTCCATGACGCGGGCGATATCTCCAGCCAGGTCAGCCAGGTCGAATGGATCTCCAAGGCTCTTGCGCGTGCCGGCGTGGCCACGCATGTCGAACCGGACCACCTGGCGATGCCGCGCCAGCGTCGGCACCCAGGGTCGCCACCGGTGCAGATTCCCGCCGGCGGCGTGGTGGAGCATGATCGGATGGTCCTGACGCCAGGGGTCCGAAAAATCGTCCACGTGATAGTGAAACTGGTCACCGTTCAAATCGAGGATCGGCATTGCTCCTCCGCGTGATATTCGATGTACTCGCGTCTCTGGCCTACGTTTCCCGCGCAAGCACGGCGGCCGGCGCTGGGGACAAGCATATTCTAAGCGACGATCGTGGACATGACCCTCCGCCCGAGGCGTACCCATTTTCGGCAAACCTGTCATTGAAAGGCGGGAAGCGACGCGGCAATCCCGTTGGCGTAGCGATCGCTCCGGCCCCCACGAGATTGCCGCGCTGCGCTCGCAATGACGGTTCGGTTCAAACCGGGCACGCGTTAGGACCCTTCGCAGAAGTATCGCGGAATGGTGTCCCCTCCCGCCATCGCCGGGGGTGTGTAGAATGCGGCCAGAGACATTCCTACTTGGGCCAGCATTGCGCGAGGCATTCGCGAGGAGGGGGCATGGCGCTATCTCTGATACGGGGCAAGCACGTCGTCTGCAAGGTCACCGGCCCCGACTCGGCCAATGTGGTCGCCGACGGGGCGGTGCTGCAACGCGACGGAGTCATCGAAGCGGTCGGCGACTACCGGGAACTCAGCCGCCAGCACCCTGACGCCGAGGTCATCGGCACGGGCAACCATATCGTCATGCCCGGCATGGTTAACGACCACTTCCACGTCGGCCTCACTCCGTTCCAGATGGGCGCGCCGGACCTACCGCTGGAAATGTGGAGCCTGCACCGCATCGGAGTTCGGGCCATTGACCCCTACCTCGACCAGCTTTACGGCGCGGTCCAGATGATCGAGACCGGCACCACCACCGTGCAGGCGATCCACTCGACCCCGCGCGGAACCGGCCCGGTGAGCATGGAGATCGCGGACAAAGTCGTGGGCGCGTACCAAACCTCCGGGATGCGGGTTTCTTACGCCCCGTCCGTGGTGGACCAGAATTCAATGGTTGCCGGCCCGGGCGGCGGCGAAGCCGACTTCGCCGCGCAGATGCCTCCCGAACTGGCCGAAAGGTACCTATCCTTCATGGCGGCCGGCTACCGGCCCGTGGCTGAGATCATGCCCGTGCTGGAGGAGATCTGCCGGAAATACGGCGACAACCAGCACGAACGCGTGCAGGTCACGATGGCTCCGAGCAACGTGCATCGCTGCTCCGACGAGTTGCTCATGGCCATCAAGGACCTGGCTGGACGCCACGGCACCGGCATTCACATCCACCTGCAAGAGACCGTTTACCAGAAGCTGTACGGCCACACCGCCTACGGCAAAACGCCGCTCCAGCACCTCCACGAGATAGGGTTTCTGGGGCCGGAAGTGGTATGCGGCCACAGCGTCTGGGCCACCGAGGAAGACCTCAGCATCATGGCGGCCACCGGAACCAACATCTGCCACAACGCCAGCTCCAACCTGCGCTTGCAGAGCGGGATCGCGCCGATGGGAAGGATACTGGCAGCCGGCATCAAGGTGGCCATCGGCAGCGACGAGGCCGGCCTGAACGACGACAAGGACCTGTTCCAGGAGATGCGGCTGGTGCTCAAGCTCCACCGGGTGCCCGGCATCGACCTGGAGCCACCCACGTCCCACCAGGTGCTGGAGATGGCAACGGCCAATGGGGCTTACGCCAGCTGGTTCGGCGATCGCATCGGCTCCCTGGAGCCGGGGAAGCGAGCGGACATGACGCTGGTGGACATGCGGAACATCGAGGAACCCTTCCTGGACCCACGCGTATCGGTGGTGGACGCTCTGGTGCACCGGGCGCGGGGTATCGACGTTGACACGGTGCTGGTGGACGGTGAGGTGATACTGCGCGACGGGCAGCACACGCGGGTGGACAAAGACGATCTGTTCCGAGAGATCAAGGGCGCGCTGGACCGGCCGCTGACGGCCCAGGAGGAGGAGCGGCGAGAGTTGGCTTCGCTGGTCGAGCCCCATCTGCGGCGTTTCTACAGCGGCACTATGCCGCAGGATGCCGAGCCGTTCACTGCGTACAACGCTCGTTCCTGAATCGCTCCTGCCTGTTGCGATCTCGCTATCCAACCTGCGGGTACCAATTGCGCCCCAGGACGCGTTCACCAGTGCTAATATCACCGGCAGAACCAGTTGGCACAATTTGGGGATCCCGTACTCACTCTCGGCTGTCAGCCCACCGGAGGCATCTTGGCAATTACAGAACTGGAAATCACCAACCGCACCAGTTTCGCATCGGGCGAGAGCTTCGGCGACGTGGGCGCGTATGAACTGCTGGAGGGCACCGCCCACTACGCGGTGGACCCGTCACATCCTCGCAACCAGGGGATCACGGACCTCGACCTGGCGCCGCGCAACGCCGCCGGCCTGGTGGAGTTCTCGTCGGATTTCGCCATGCTGCAGCCGGCCAACGTCGACCGGGGCAACCGCCGCATCCTGTTCGACGTGGTGAACCGGGGCCGGAAGACGGCCCTGAGCCTGAATAGCGTGCCCACGGCCAACGACCCGACCTCGCCCCTGGAGGCCGGCAACGGCTACCTGATGCGCCGGGGCTACACCGTGGTCTGGGGCGGGTGGCAGGCCGATGTGCCGCCCACGCCCGGGCTCATCGGACTGCACGCGCCGGAAGCCGTCGGACCCCAAGGGCAGCTGACCGGCCGGATCATGTGCCAGTTCCAGTGCAACGAGCCGACCCAGGTGTTCCTGCTGGCCGACCGGCAGCACCTGCCCAATCCCGCAGCCGATCCGGAGGAAGCGGAGGCCACGCTTACGGTGCGCGACCTGCCCAACAGTCCGGCCACACCGGTTGACCGCGACCAGTGGTCATTCGTCCGCGTCGAGGACGCCGACCTGGAGCCGCAGCACAACCACATCTACATGCCCTCCGGTTTCGAGCCGGGAAGGATCTACCAACTGGTTTACACCACCACCGGCAGCCGGATTGTGGGCCTGGGGTTCGCCGCCATGCGGGACGCGGTGTCCTTCCTGAAACACGCCCCGGCAGCCTCGGGGAACCCCTGCGCCGGCGCCATCGACCACGCCTACGCCATGGGCCGTTCCCAGAGTGGCCGGTTCCTGCGCCAGTACATCCACGTGGGCATCAACGAGGATGAGGACGACCGACCGGCGCTGGACGGGATCATTCCCCACGTGGCGGGAGCGATGCGCGGCGAGTTCAACCTGCGCTTCGGTCAACCCTCCAAGGACGTCTGCTACATCATCCCGGAGATGTTCCCCTTCACCGACACCACGCAGACCGACCCGGTGACGGGGGCGCAAGGCTCGCTCCTCGATTCGATCGAGCGGCGGGGTTCCGTGCCTAAGATCATGTTCACCAACACTTCGGCGGAATACTGGCGTGGCGACGCCGCGCTGATCCACACCGACCTGGAGACCCTGACCGACGCGGCTGAATCCGTGTCGGTGCGGCGGTACCACTTCGCCGGCTGCATGCACGGTTCGGGTGAGTTCCCGCCGATCGAAATCCGGGCCAACGACGGCATCAAGGGCCAACTTCCCTTCAACAGCGTGGACTACGCGCCCCTGCTGCGGGCCGCGTTGGACAACCTGGACCGCTGGGTCACCACGGGTGAGGAGCCTCCGGCCAGCCGTCACCCCAGCCTGGACGACGGCACGGCGGTGGAGTCGCACACCCTGCTGGAACGGTTCCGCCAACTCCCCGGCGTGCGGGTTCCCACCGAGACCACCCGGGCGATCCGGCTGGACTACGGGCCGGAGTCGCACCTGGGCCGCACCATCAATCTGCCGGCCGACGAGGGAGAGGAGTTCCCAGCGCTGGTGGCCGACATCGACGAGTCGTTCAACGAACGGCGGGGCATCTGCCTGCCGGATCTGACGGTGCCGGTGGCCACCTACACCGGCTGGAACCTGCGGGACGAGAGCATCGGCAACCCCAACCTGTTCATCGGCATCACCGGCGGCCTGGCTGGCTGGTCTCTCCCGCTGCCGGCGACCCGGGCCGAACGGGAGGCCTCCGGCGACCCCCGCGCATCCATCGAGGAACGCTACGCCGACCGCGAGGACTACCTCGAAAAGGTGACCCGCGCCGCCATGGACCTGGTGGACGAAGGCTACCTGTTGGAGGAAGATGTCGGGGAAGTGGTGGACCTGGCGGGGCGCAAGTACGACTACTGGGCGGGAGATGCCGACCGATGTTGATTTTGCCGGCGCGTTCAATCCGCTCCGCGCTGTGAGGCCATCCCAACAAGCGCCCACGCTAATGCAGTGACGCTCGGTACAAACTCGAAGAGGAGGACAACCATGCCGTTGCAATTGGACCACACAATCGTACCCGCCTACGACAAGGTGAAGTCCGCGGAGTTCATCGCCCGCATGTTCGGCCTGAAGTACGAGGGGCCCTGGGGCCACTTCGCGCCGGTGAAGGTCAACGATATCCTGACGCTGGACTTCGACGACTCGGACAACCCGCGCTCCAATCATTACGCCTTCCTGGCGTCAGACGGCGAGTTCGACGCGATCCTGCAACGGATCAGGGACGAGGGAGTCGTGTTCGGCAGCGGACCCCGCTCGCGGACGGATGGCGAAATCAACCACCTGCACCAGGGTCGCGGGTTCTACTTCGAGTGCGAGAATGGCCACGTCTGGGAGGTCATCACCCACACGTACATCACCGACTGAAGCGCACGGCAACGGATTGAGTTGGCACCAATGGAAGTAGGACTTTACATCCGCGATTACATGGATGATCCCGACCGACCCATGCACCAGCAGGTGGAGGAGGCCGCCGAAGTATGCCGGCGCGCCAAATCTCTGGGCTTTTCGGTCATCTACATGCCCCAGCACTACATTGCTCATCCCACCGTCTGGATGCAGCCGATGCAGACGCTGGCACGATTGGCTCCCGACGCCGAGGGTCTAACGCTGCTGACCGGCATCCTGCTGCTTCCCTACCACAATCCGGTGGACATTGCCGAACAGACGGTGACGCTGGACCACATCAGCAACGGGCGGTTCGTTCTCGGAGTGGGGTTGGGTTACCGGGTGGCCGAGCTGTCCGCGTTCGGAACCAACCGACGGGATCGCGTAGCACGGTTCGAAGAGTCCATCGAGTTGATGAAGCTGCTGTGGAGCGGAGAGGAGGTGAACCATAACGGAAGGCACTGGCAGGTTCATGATGCCAGGCTGGCGTTGACACCGGTGCAGGAACCGCATCCCCCAATATGGATCGCAGCGCAGAGTCGAGGCGCGGTGCGCCGCGCTGCCGCCCTGGGTGACCGGGTGATCCTGGGTCCCCAGCCGGGATGGAAGGATATCAGCGTCCTCACTCGCCAATACAAGGAGGCGCTGGAAGAGTTGGGTCGGGACCCCGCGGGGCGGATCGGCGCCCACCGCTCCATCGCCATCGCCAGGGATCGCGAAACGGCCATCACCGAAGCGAGGGAGATGGCCGCCAAGAAAGCCGGCATGTACGGCGCTTTCAATATGCAGGAAAGCACTACGGTGGATTTCGGCCTGGGAGGCCAGCGGGATTTGGCCGACTGGGCGGTTGCGGGCAGTCCGCAGGACTGTGCAGAGATCATCAACCGCTGCCGGGAAGAAGAGGGCCTGGATTACATCGGGTTGGCCAGCCTGAACCTGCCCAGCGAATTCTCCGCCCGGCTGGACTACCTGCAGCTCATTTCCGAGGAACTGCTACCCCGTTTGCAGTGAGGCGCGTTGGTCTGGCTGCTGGCGCCGCCCATCGC
Organism: SAR202 cluster bacterium bin87; assembly: GCA_002238825.1. Taxonomy (GTDB): domain Bacteria; phylum Chloroflexota; class Dehalococcoidia; order Lucifugimonadales; family UBA3495; genus Bin87. The sequence goes on from MPNC01000007.1 coordinate 23,806, forward strand.
GGGAACGGCTTTCCAGGTGAATTAGGAGACCAGTTGCCAGTAGCGGCGGCCCTCGGCGCGGACCACGCGCCCGAATCCACCGTGGTGGCAGATGGCCATGATTGCGTCCTCGGCTTCCGCCCGTTGGATGATGTCGGCGCGGGTGGCCGCACCCTGGTCGCCGTCCATGTCAAAGCTGAATCTCCACGCAGTCTCGGTCACCTGGGCCGGGCCGTGGAAGACGTCGCCGAGGATGTAGGCCCGCTGTCCGCCGGATACGATGGCCAGACTCATGGACCCGGGAGTGTGGCCAGGGGTGGGGATGGCGGTGATTTCGCTGGTCAGCGCGTGTTCCCCGTCCAGCAGGTCCAGGACACCGAGGCTCTGAAGTGGGCCGAGGGTCTGGTCCCAGTGGGGTGGGAAGAGATCCCTGACCTCCGGCCGCTGGAACACCTCCCAGTCGGCGCGGTGAGCCACGTACCGGGCGTTGGGAAAGGTGGCGCGTGTTGGCCCGTCAGGTTCGTGGGTGAGATTCCAGCCGACATGGTCGAAATGAAGGTGACTGAAGAAAATGGTGTCGATATCGGCGGGGCTAACGCCGGCTGCCTCCAACTCCTGCAGGAGTCGGCCTTCGACGCCACCCACCATCGCCTGGACTGAGTTGGGGTTGGTGGCCGCGCCGCCAATGCCGGTGTCCACGAGGATGGTCTGGCCCTGAGATCGTATGAGATAGCACTCAAAGTGGGCCACGAGGTGATCGCCGCGAAAGCCAGAAGGATAACGCTCCTGGTAGGGCGCCCACGCCTCAGCAGGAACCTCGGGAAAGACGTCGCTGAGGGGCAGCGCGGACTCGTTGTCGTTCAGGGACAATATCTCGACGTTGCCGACGGTCAGTCTGGCTTCTGGCATGGTGTTCCCTCCTACCAACCCGTCCTCCCGCAAGCAGGAGACGGATCGGGTACGCATCTGCTTGACTCTACCATCGTCCGTGCTCGCTGCGGAACGATTGGGTAGCGATTGGCGGATAGACGCTTCCCCATGGTCGCGCCACCCGGCAACCACCGTGTTCGAGCACTAACTTCGCGCGTATGCACTTTCGTAAATCGTCAGAATCAGGATTTGCGGGATTTTATGATTTGACAGGATTGGGAGAAATCCATCATGAGACGGTTCCAATCCTGATAATCCCTGAATCTTGAAAATCCTGGTTCTGACGATAGCACCGCCCCAACCGGGCACGTGTGGGCACACGAGGACATTGACGGGCAGACATCAACCTGATACTGCTCAGTCCTCTACGCGCCCAACGCAGCAGGATTTCCACGGATATCGCCGCCTGATGACCCGGAAAACCGCATCGAAATGAAATTGACACGCGAGATCGGGTGAAATAGTTGGCCCAGATTCTCGCCATCGGACGCCGGCTCCAGACCTTCCGGGCGCTGCGGCACCGGGATTACCGCTGGTTTTGGATCGGCGCCAACGCGCAGGCGTTGGGCCGGGGCATGCAGTTCCTCATCCTGGGTTGGCTGGTGTTGGAACTGACCGAGTCCGCCTCCCGCATGGGTTTCATGATTTTCCTCTACGGCATGCCCACGCTGGGTTTCGTGCTGTTCGGGGGCACCTTCGCCGACCGGTTTGATCGCCGCGGGCTGCTGATGCTGACCCAATCGCTGGTGGCCGTCCTGATGCTCGGCATCGCCCTGCTGGAGACCGCCGGACTGGTCGCCCTGTGGCACGTTTACACGGCGGCTTTCGTCCTCGGCACCCTGCAGGCGATCAACACCCCGGCCCGACTGGCCATAGTCCGCGACCTGGTCGAACGTGACGACCTGATGAACGCGGTCGTCCTCAATTCAGCGGTGATGAATTCGGGACGCATCCTGGGTCCGGCCGTGGCCGGAGTGGTGATCGAACTGACCGGACTGGCTCCGGCGCTATACCTGGCAACCGGCTGCTTCTGCGTGGGCACGGTTACGCTACTCATGGTGCGGCGGGTGCCGACGGCCGCCCGGGATCAACGCTCCGGCATCTTTGCGGAACTGTGGGGCGGACTGCGGTATTGCTGGTCAAACCCGGTCACCTTCACCGTGATCGGTATCGGTTTCGCCTTCGGCTTCTTCGCTATGCCCTATGCCCAGCTGCTTCCCGCCTTCGCCAAGCTGGCGCTGGACACGGGCGCCGGCGGGGCCGGTCTGCTGATGACCGGCGCGGGCATCGGCTCCCTGTCCGGAACCTTCATCATGGCGTCGATGGGCAACTCGCCGCACAAGAACTGGCTGCTGCTGGGCTGCATCTTCCTGTTCGGGATAGCCCTGTTTTGCCTGGCCTGGTCTCACTGGTTCTGGGTGACGTGGGCGATTTTATTCCTGGTCGGAATGGGCAGCATAGTGCCGATGGGGACGACCGTGTTGCAACTCTCTGTGCCCGCCGAGTACCAGGGCAGGGTGATGAGCGTCTGGTACGTTTCCGCCGCGCTGATGTTCATCGGCTCCTACCCCATGACCCTGGTAGCAGAGTACATCAGCTGGACGGCCGCCTTCGCGGGCGGAGCGGCGATCTACCTGACGATTGCGTTCGTGCTGGGAGTCTGGCGGCCCACGCTGCGCCAGCTGCGCGTGTAATCCGGCACGGCCTCGCGAGATTGGCGTGCCAATGAACCGACCGGCGGCACATGCGCCGCCGGTCTACTCGGCGTCCCTTGCCTCACGCTCACGCGTAGCCAGTTCGGGGGATCGTCAGAAGCAGGATTTACGGGATTTTACGATTGGACAGGATTGGGGGATCTCCACCAAGGAGCGGTTCCAATCCTGCCAACCCCGAAATCTTGAAAATCCTGATTCTGACGATCCACTGCCGCAAACTGGGTACGCGTGAGCTACCAGGGCCTTTCAAAGTCATCGCGAGGAGCAAAGCGACGTGGTGATCCCGTCGATGAAACAATGCTTTCCCGTATGAGTCATGCTCCCGGAGCGAGATTGTCGCGCTTCGCTCGCAATGACAAAAGCTACTTTGGAAAGGCCCCGGTGAGCTACCTCACGTTCTTGACAGATGTTCCAATATCCGACCGTGAGTTTGTGCCAAAGGTTGAGATTGCAAAGGAATTTCCGTCATCTCAGGCCCTTCCGCCGAGGGGAGAAGGGTCAAGATACAAGGGCCGGCGCTGACACGGGAATGGCAGCGCGCATCCCGCAACCCGGAACATTCACATAATGCCGGGCGTGTGGTTCGTGGGCCACGGGGTTGCTAAACTGCACCGCCAGGACAGGAAAGAGGTGAACCATGACCAGAGCTCCCGCGACGCGTATCCAACGAGTACAACCCCCGGCCACCCTGGCCGCCGGCGAAAAAGCCCGACAACTGGCCCGGCAGGGTCACGACGTGATTGACCTGGGTCAGTCAAGTCCGCACCACGTAACCCCGCAGCACATAATCGACGCCGGGATTCAGGCCCTGAACGCAGGACATACCAACATCAGCTCGTCCCGCGGGCTCCCCGCGCTGCGCCACGCCATGTCCGCAAAGCTGGAAACCCACAATGGCCGGGCCATCGATCCCGACGGCGATATCCTGGTCACTCCCGGCAGCAAGATGGGGCTGTATGAGGCCATCAACGCCTACATCGAGGCCGGAGATGAAGTGCTGGTGCTTGAGCCCACGTGGGTCAGCTTCAGCCAGCAGGTGGAGATGGCTGAGGGTGTGCCCGTAGCCGTGCCACTGAGCGAGGAGGAGGAGTACCACATCAGCTACGAGCAGTTGAAGGAGTACGTCACCCCGCGCACCAAGATGGTTGTCATCAACAACCCCAACAATCCCACGGGCCGGGTTTACACCGAGGAAGAATTGGCAGCCGTAGCGCGTTTGGCCCGGGAGGAGGACCTGCTGGTCCTTTGTGATGAGACCTACGAGTATTTCCTCTACGACTCCAGCCGGCACGTTACCATCGCGAATTTGGAGGGTATGGCGGAACGAACCCTGACCAGTTACACCTTCACCAAGGCCTATTCGATGTCCGGCTGGCGGTTGGGCTGCATCGTGGCTCAGTCAAACCTGCTGGAGCCATTGCTGAAGATACAGGAACAGACGGCCAGTTTTGTTTCGCCCTTCGTGCAGATGGCCGGGGTGGCCGCCCTGGAAGGGCCCCAGGATCACCTGGCCAGGTGGCGGGAGGACTGCGATGAACTGCGCGTGCGCTGCGCCGGCCGGCTGTCCCAGGTCCCCGGCGTACACTGTCCGCTCCCGGAAGGGGCAACCTTCCTGTTCCCTCGGTATTCGGCAGACCTGTCATCCACCGAGATGGCCGAGCTGCTGGTGGAGCGGGAAGGAGTGGTGGTAACCCCGGGCATAGGCTTTGGCGAAAGCGGGGAAGGCCACTTCCGCATTGCCCTGATGCGGTCTCCCGCTGACCGAGTTCTGGAAGGGGTGGAGCGCATAGCGCGAGTCCTGGACAGTCTCTAGCCGGCTTGATAATGCGGCGCCCGCCTTGCGCTAAACTAACCCCGACATGTACCTGCCCCGGTAGTTCAGTTCGACAGAACGTCGGCGTCCCGGGAGGGTGTTCAAGAAGTCAGCCGTGAATTTCGGGCGAGGGACGGCATTGCGAACGAGTTGCCCCTCGCCATAACCATCTCCCGCCAAGGGGAGTTGGAGTGTTTGATACCCTCTCAGACGTAATGCGGCATGACCTCCGTCGCAAACAAGTCCAATGAGCGCATGGTCTCTTCATGGGACAGGTGGCCCCACTGGAAGGCGGCCACGAAGTAGTTGGCCCCGGTTTCGAGATACGCGTCCATGTAGTCCCGTATGGCGTCGGGGGAACCGGCGACCACATTGAACCCGCCGCCGCCCGGCGCAGCGTGCTCCTCAAGCCCTGCCGAGCCGGATCGGCGCGCCCCTGCGCTCCGACTTGCCTCCGCCTCCCGGGCCGGCAGGTTGGACGGCCTGGGATTGGCCTCGCTCCCGAGGAACTGGGTGAGACCCCGCCTCTCTGCTTCGAGCCGGCGCGGCGCGGCCAGGTTCCATTTGTACTGGTCCCAGGCCGGCTGCGCTATGGTCGCGGCTTCCGCGTCCGTCTCGGCCAGGTACAGGTGGTTGACCAACCCGATTTTGGGCGCTTCGCCCTGGGCGTTCAGGGCTCCCGGCCCCTGGTGCTCGTCCCAGAGTTCGAAATAGCGTTCCACGTTGGCGCCGAAGGAATCCAGGTTGCCCACGATGATGGTGTGCATCCCGTTCATGGCTGCGGTTTCCACGTTGCGCATGTACCACAGGGGCGGGTGCGGGTCCTGCTTTGGCCGCAGTCGCATGGGCAGGTCGTCAAAGTTGTAGAACTCGCCCTGATAGGTCAGGGAGTCGTTGCTCAGTCCCTCACGTACTACGTCCAGCGTTTCAAGGTAGCGGGCGTAGTTGATCTCCACGTCCGAGTCCTGCCCCCAGAAGTGGGCCTCAATGACTCCGCCTCGACCCACCCCGATGTCCATACGGCCGCCGCTGAGGTTGTCCAGCATGCAGATTTCCTCGATTAGGCGCACCGGGTGGTGCAGCGGCAGCACATAGACGCATGGGCCCAACCGCATGGTGTTCGTCCGCTCAGCCGCGGCCGCCAGGAACACGTTCTGGGACGGCGCAAGGCTGTGTACCGCGGGCGTGTGATGCTCCGCCAGGTGGTAGGAGTAAAAACCGGCGGACTCCAGCGTTTCCAGTTGGTCCAGTCGTTCCCGGTAAATCTGGTCCAGCTGTACGCCGGGAATCGGTTCAATGTGGTCGAATACGCCAAACTGCAATGCCATCAACAGGTTCCTTCGTGTAATGCGTTCTTGTCGCGACTGGTTGGTTCCCTTGTCACCGCGAAGCGCGAGGCCGGGCTCAAGTCGCCGCTGCAACTTTAAAGTGGGCTTTTTCACCTGTCAAACGCCCGGCTGTCGTCGGATGCCCACGCGTGCTCGGTATGTCATCGCCAGAAGCGCCGCCACGCGGATATCTCGTTGTCACGGCGACCCCTATACCAGCAACGAGATCGCCACGCTTCGCTCGCAATGACAACTCAGCAAAAACTGGGCACGCTTGAGCGCCCAACGGAGGCCCGTCACCCCTACGAACTCACCGACATTGCCATCTCGGAAGTGAGCTGACCGTCTCCCAAATGAGATCCGCTGCGCCGATCAGAGTGCCGGTATCACCTCGTCGCACAGCAAGGCCAGGGCTTCGTCCACGTCGGGACCGAGCTCCGAGAATAACAGCTGCCCAAAGCCCTGCTCTCGCGCCGTGTCTCTAACCTCCAGCATCCTCTCGATGCAGTCGCCGGGCGTGCCGGCGATGAAGATGGCGTCGATCATGGAGTCGGTGACCAGGTCGTCGAACTCCTGCTCGGTTGCGCCGTTCCGATCCGCGCGGTCCAGGCGCTCCACGTCCGGCAGGGCCACACCCAGGCGTTCGATGTCCTCGGTCGTATAGCCCTGGCGGTACATATTCAGAACCCGGTGACCCGAGCTTTCCTTGACGAATTCCCGAGCCGCTGATGCGTTTCGAGACAGCGATATCTTGATCTCCGCCACTTTGGGGGCCGGTTCGCCCTGCCGTTCCGGTGGCAGCGCAGTATCGAAGGCATCCAGCAGTTCCGGGACTCTGCCGGTGCGCAGGGCCGCCATGTAGTGGCCGCCGAAGATCAGTCCGTCCATGGTTGCGCCGCCGACGGCCATGCCCAACGGCCCGTTGCTGCCGCAGTAGAGCCGCACCGGCGACGCGGGCCTGAAATTCAACTGGAAGCCGGCCGATGGATTGAAGTGGTAGTAGTCCAACAGGTTCGGGTAGTCTGCGAAACAGACCTCGTCGCCATCCAGGAGGCGGCGCACACTCTGGGCGGTCTCCCGCAGCACGCTGACCGGACGCGGCGTGCGGATCAGCGATGGCGTTCGGGGGTTGCCCCGGCCCAGGCCGATGCTCAATTCCCGTCCGTCCATCAACTCGCTGAGGGTGGCAATCGAGTCCGCCAGGTCAACCGGGTTGCGGAAGTACTGGACGGTGACCGCCGTGCCCAGCTTCATGTCAAGCCGGCAGGCCATGGCGGCCAGAGCCACAAAGGACTGGCGGCTTCTCAGGTTATCGGTGACCCACATCTGGGCAACGCCTTTGGCCTCAGCCTGGGCAGCCAGGTCCACCAAGTGGGGCAGCGGAACGTGAGCGTAGGTGGGCAGGTGAAATTGGATACCGGTTTCCAGTGGGGGCATGATCTCTCCTTCGTTGGGATGCGCTCGTTGGGATACGCTCACGACTATTCGCGCAATATTGTTGTCCGGCGGAAGTTGCTCACAGGCCGACCACGCGGACCCGGTGGTTGTGGGTGTCGGCGATGAAGAGGTTACCCTCGGCATTAATGCCGCAGCCGTGGGGATGAAACAGCCCGGCCTCGACGGCAGGCCCGCCATCGCCTCCGCCACCCTCACGCCCACCGGCGATGGTGGCTACCAGGCCGGTGACAGCATCGATACGCCTCACGGCGCTGTTGTCCGAGTCGAGCACGATGATGTTGTCATTCAGGTCGCAGCGCATGGCCTTGGGTGAACCCCACACGGCTGCCAGCGCCGGGCCGCCGTCCCCCGCATAGCCATAGACCCCTTCGGCTCCGGCGATGGTGGTCAAGACACCGTCCGGCGATATCCGGCGGACACCGTTTCCCTCCCGCTCGCACACGTAGACATTGCCCTGGCTGTCCGCACACACCGCCCGAGGACCCATCAGGCTCGCCCCGGTGGCTGCCCTGCCTTCGCCGGCGCGGGATTTCTCGCCCGTTCCGGCGAAGGTGCTGATGATCCCCGTCGCCAGATCCACCCGACGAATGCGCTGGTCCTGCACGTCGGCGATCAACAGGCCGCCCCGACGGTCCAGGCATAGATCGTTGGGTTCACGCAGCATGGCTTCGTTGCCGGGCCCGCCGTCGCCGCTGTACCCGAATTCGCCGGTGCCGGCGACGGTGGAGACCATGCCCGTGCGTCCGTCGATCCTGCGCACCGCCGGGTCAAATCTCTGGGCGAAGTAAATGTCTCCGTTGGCGTCGATTGCCAACCCGTATGGCTGGTTGATGACCGCATCGACCGCGGGCCCGCCGTCGCCGGCGTACCCCGGTTCGCCAGTGCCGCAAATGAGCGCGACGGTGCCGGTCGTCGCATCGACGCGGCGGATCCGGTGATGGCGGCCCATGCACACGACCATGTTCCCCTGGGGATCGAATTCGCAGGCGTAGGGCGTTTGGCAAGCGGCGGCTGTCGCCGGGCCGCCATCGCCCTCCCAGCCCTCGGATCCGTTTCCCAATACAGTTTGGATTATGCCTTTCTCAGCGGGCATGTATACCTCCAGTGGGCGCCGGGGTTCCGGCGCAATCAGTCAGGCATTGCATTGTATATCGCGCGCGACGCCGGGCAGATCCGGAACCTGTTCCGAAAGTTATGCTGTCGCCGTCAGCTCGACTACCGGACAAATTCCGGCGCCCAACGTTTGAAATATTGTTGGCATCCCAGCATTGACAGGGGAAATCGCGGATTCCAGAATGGCCCGTTCACGACCCCCCGAAACGATGTCCACAGTTTGGTTTGACGTTCCTGGAGGAAAGATCTTCCGAATCGGATCAATGCCCCGATTGCACACGCTGGACGCGTGGCTGGCGTACCGCAACTACCGGCTGTTGTGGTGCGGCAATTTCTTCGCGAACAACGCCCAGTGGATCCAACTCCTGAGCGTCGGCTGGTTGGTGCGGGAACTTTCCGAGGGCTCCACCGTCGCCGGGCTGCTGGTGGTAACCGTGGGTGGGATTAACACCCTGCCCGGCCTGGTGGTTGGACCCTGGGGCGGTGTCCTCAGCGATCGCTTCGATCGCCGCAAACTGGTCATCGCGCTGCAATTGACTATGGCCGCTCTGGCTTTGTGCTTCGCGCTGCTGGTGCTGTCCGGGCGGGTGGCCGTATGGCACGCCTACCTGTACGTGATCCTGGCCGGCGCGTGCCGCTCCATGACCCAGCCCATGCGCCAGTCCCTCATCGCCGGCACGGTGCCCCGGGAGATGCTGGGCAACGCCATGGCCGCCAACGTCCTGACCATCACCGGTACCCGCATTGTCGGGCCGTTTGTCGGCGGGATCCTGATATTCACGTTGGGGTTCTTCTGGAATTTCGTCATCGAATCCGCGCTTTACGTAGTAAACGTGGCGATGATCTTCCCGCTGCGCACCCCTTTTCATCGGCCCGGCAATGCTCGTCAGCGCGGTTCGGCGCTGGCCAACATGGTGGAGGGTCTGCGCTACGTTTGGAGCGGCGAGCGCGCCTTCTTCCAGTTGATGGTGCTGTCGGTGATCCCCAACATCATCCTCCATCCGGCCTGGTTCCTGTTCCCGGTGTTCACCACCGAGGTGTTGCAGCGCGACGCCGACGTGGGCGGGTACCTGCTTTCGATCACCGGAGTTGGCGGACTGCTTGCCGCGCTGTTCGTGGCGTCCTTCGGGTTCGTCTTCCCCAAGGGTAGGGTGGTGCTGGGCGCGGCCATCGCCAGCTCAGTGATGCTGATCCTGTTCGCGTTCTCCAAGTGGATGGTGCTGGCATTCGTGGTCATCGCCGCCATGGCGTCAAGCCAGTCCCTGTTCCGCACCACTCGCGGCACGTTGATACAGACGTTGGCGCCGGACAGTCTTCGGGGCCGGCTCACCAGCCTGCAGAGCATCGACCGGGGGTTTCTGGTGGTAGCCAGCCTGGGCGTTGGCCTGATTTCCGACCTCACGACGCCGTCAACGGCCATGGCCATCATCGGTATCCTGGGGCTGGGATTGGCTCTGGTTTGCTGCGTCGTCCTCGGTCGGGTTCGACAGCTGGACTGACGGGAAGCTAGAAGTTGTGTAATCCCGAATCACACGCTGTTCTCTCTGATATGGCCTGTCTTCGCCTGCGGTACCTCTTCTCCAAGCTATCTCGGACGCCAACATCGATACCGGTTCGGTTTTCGGGAGTCGGGTGACCCGGCGCCCGCACAGTCATAGGCGGAGATTCGTTGGCTTAGGCGGCGGTTGGGGGAAGCAGGCCCCCTGAATGCGCAGCGAAGTGAGGCCATCCCTCACCACCCCAACTGAAATGCTCTCGCCATTCCCGCAGGACTTGCCCGCAACTGCTGCAGGCCGTAAAGTGTGGGCGCCGTCAATTTTACTCTACCCATTGAAAACGCTGCCCATACTCTGATGACGGGCGGGGAGCAGCGGGTAGGATACGTCACCAAAGGGAGGTCCAGATGCGACTCGACCCCATCAACCTCTACGACTACGAGGAACGTGCCAGGCTGGTCCTGCCCCACGACGATTGGGACACCATCGACGCCGGGGCTATGGACATGTTCACCACGCGGCGCAACCGCACCGCCTTCGAGGAACTGACGTTGCGCCCCAGGTTCCTCCGCGACATCGGGGAACGGGACCTGTCGACCACCATGCTGGGTAATGAAATCAGCATGCCGGTGTTCGTCAGCCCCGCCGGTTCCCATCACCGTGCCCATCCTGAGGGAGAGGTGGCCACCGCCCGCGGGGCAAGCATGTCCAACACCCTGATGATGCTCAGCACCGGTTCCAACTGCAGCATGGAAGAGGTCGCCGAGGAGGCCACCAGCCCCCTCTTTTTCCAGCTCTACCACCGGGGTTACGACCTCACCGAAATGCTCGTCCGCCGCGCCGAAGAGGCCGGGTTCAAGGCCATCACCCTGACGGTGGACACACCCACGCCCAGTCCCAAGGAGCGCGACCTGCGCAACCGGTACAACCGTAACTTCGAGCAGGGCAACTTCAGGGGCGTCAACAAGCCGGAGAACGTGCTGCGCGGCACCGACGAGTCTGTCGGCTGGAATGTCAACCGGACCGTTCCCCTCACCTGGCATGAGCTCGAATGGCTGCGCGGTCTCACCGGCCTGCCCCTGGTGCTCAAGGGCATCCGGACCGCCGAGGACGCCCACGTCGCCGCCGAGAGCGGTGTTGATGGCGTCCTGGTATCGACCCACGGCGGACGGCAACTTGACATGACCATGGGCGCGATCGAGATGCTGCCCGAGGTCGTCGATGCGGTCAAGGGCAATTGCGAAGTCTACGTTGACTCCGGCGTCCGCCGCGGCAGCGACGTCGTCAAGGCGCTGGCCCTGGGAGCCAAGGCCGTTGGCATCGGGCGTCCCCTATTCTGGGGGCTGGCTGTCGACGGGGCCGATGGTGTCCACGGCGTCCTGGAACTGCTCCGGGAAGAGATCGACCGGGCCATGGCCTACTGCGGCCAGACTTCCGTCGAGGCCCTGGAGCCAAACCTGCTCAACATCCCCCAGGGCTGGGGAGCCCCGCCCCAACCCGACTTCTAGGCAACTATCTCCAAACCTGGCGGTCTCGAAGAGGGGACGACCTGCCCCAGTGGTTATCCTGCTTCCGGCGCCGGTCCTGGTCGGACCGGTGCCGGACCCTCGGGGCGGATGGTCTCCGGCGGCGGGACGGGCAGCGCAGGGAAGTGTGCGTTCTGATGCGATTGCAGAGGTCGGCGCTGGCTGAGTAGCGCCGACCTCTGCGGTAGCGTATAGAACAACTCCCAACCCAGCGGATCATCTCACGACCTGCCGTTGGATCTCTCCACGTAGCGGTTTCCCCGCGTCAGCCGCGGCTCGATGCACCGGGTTGTGGCTCCAATCCCACCGACCTATTCCCGCCGACCCGGCGGTGAACTCCGGTCCATCGTCCGAGCGGATGGGTTCGAGCGCTCCCCGGATCGCCATCAGCCCAGCGAGGGTTTCGCACACAACCACGGACCGTATGCTGCGTTCGGCTCGAGTCGCCAGGCGCTCCCCGGTGTACTGGTCGGTTTTGGTCAATGGGCGCACCACGCGCCCGCCATGAGTGTTGACCCGCCAGAACGCGCCAGGTCGGGCATCCGGCGATGCAGGTCGGATCAGAGGGGCCACCGGCGCCGAAAGTGGCGACCACCAAGACGAGCGATGTGCCGGTCGCTCGCAAATCGCCGTCCCGACGAACCAAATCGGTGGAACGGGTCTTGGCGGATACACCGTTGGAAATTTCCATCTCTCGTCGCGTCGATGCCGGTGACCATTTGCCGACCTCCGGCGGTAACTGTTCAGGGTTGCGGGGGAGGTGTCATTGCGAGCGCAGCGCGGCAATCCCGTTGGGGCAATAGATTCCTTCGGGACAGGCGTGGCTGCTACGGCGTCGAGATTGCCACGGCGCAAGCGCCTCGCAATGACGACCTCCTAAATTCTGGACAATTGCCTCCGGCGTTTTCTCTCAACAGGGCCGGTGTTTTGGGGTAATATGCTGCTCGGAACGATGCGCCATTAGAAAGCCAACTCATCAGAAAGCCAACTCATCGAGAGGCGATACCCATATGCCCAACTACACCACCAACGTCGGCAATGTTCAATTGCTGGCGCTAAACGACGGAGGGCCCGTCCGGTCTCCCTTGATCCCGTTCCCGGATACCACCATCGAGCAATGGCGGGAGTTCCCCGACCTGCTGGACGAACACGACCAGACCAGAAGCAGGTATGGAACCACGGGCGTTCGGTCGCAGGGAAAGCTGATCATCGTCGATACCGGCCTGCAGGCCCCCGACGGCACCCTGATGTCCGACATGCGCGCCAAGGGCGTCGACCCGGAGGCCGTCGACCTGGTGGTTCATACCCACCTGCATCCCGACCACGTGGGCTGGAACCTGACCGATGGCAAACCCAACTTCCGCAACGCCCGCTACCTCGTGCCGAGGAGAGACTGGGACTACTGGACCCAGCCCGATGTGCTGGCCGGCGCCACCCACGTCCAGAACCAGGTGGTTCCCCTGCAGGATCTGGGGTTCATCGACCTGATCGACGACGATCACGAGATCACCGACGAACTCACCACGGTCTCCACGCCAGGGCACACCCCGGGCCACGTCTCGATCATGATCGCCTCGGGCGGCGAGCGCGGCTACATCCTGGGCGACGTGGCGCACAACGCGGCGCAGGCCCATTACACCGACTGGTGTCCCATCTTCGACATCCAGCCGGACGTTTCCCGGAGCACCCGGCATTCGGTGCTGGATATGCTGGAGAACGAGCAGATCCTGGTCTCCGCGGGACACTTTCCCGACCCTGGCTTCGGACATTTCGTCCGGGTCGAGGGACGGCGCTCCTGGCGGGGCATCTAGCTGGTTTGGCATCTCAGTTCCAAGCGAAACCAAAGGAAGTGCAGCTATGGTCGAAGCGGATGCGCGAATACTTCTGGACTGGGACGCTCTGGAGGTCGGCGAGACCTTCGAGACGTACCAATACCTCCTCACGCAGGAGATGATCGACACCTATCGCCAGGGGGTGATGGACCCGGAGGCCAGCTTCCCGACCATCTCCCACAAGGTGGACGTGAAGCAGTACAACGCCAGGTACCGGGACGCCGGTTCGGTCAACGCCAGGTGCGCCTTCTACTGCTACAACCCTCCCATCGGCGGCAAAACGATCACGGTGCGGGCATGGATCGCCGACAAGTACCTGCGGCGGGGCAAGAACTACATCGTCACCGAGGCGGTTTCGGTTGATGAAGACGGCCGGCTCATCGACCGTGTGATCACCCACGAGCTCAAACAGCCCACGGAGGTCGGCAAGAAATGGGGAGGCTAGTACGCGCCTACGAGGTGGGGGACGAGATTCCCCCGTTGATAAAGGAAATGACCCAGGAGGCCATAAACCTGTTCGAGGGCAGTTCCGGGGATCTGGAAGCCTCCCAGTTCACCGATGAAGAGACCGCCCGCGAGACCCTGGGAACCGAGGGCACGGTGGCCTCGGGGCGGATGTCTTTGTCCTTCGCCCTGGAACTGCTGCGCCGGTACTTCGGCGGCGATGTGTTCAACCACAGCGGCACGGTTGATTTGAGATTCCTGCGGCCGGTCCGTCCCGGCGACACCATCACCTTCACGGGGACGGTTACCGGCGTGAGCCGGGAGGTGAACGGCAGCCGGGTTTCGGTGGACGTCAAGGTCGAGAACCAGCGCGGCGATACCACCGGTGTGGGTCAGGGCAGCGCGGTGGTTCCCAATGCCTTTCTCCCCCAGGACGAGTAAAACCCGCCAGGATGGTGAATGGAAATGCAACTGGAAGGCAAAGTCGCCCTGGTAACCGGAGGGGGCCGCGGATTGGGCCGCTCCATGGCCCTGGCCTACGCAAGCGAGGGCGCGGACGTCGCCATCGTGGCCCGCACTCCCTCTGAGCTGGACGCCGTCGGTTCCGAGATTAGAGCCCTGGGCCGCCGCACCCACATGGTCAACGCGGAACTGACCACCAGCGAGGGCGCCAACCGGGCCGCCAGCGAGACCATCAGCGAACTGGGCAGGATTGATATCCTGGTCAACAACGCGGGCGGATACCGTCTCTTCACCAACGACCTGTCCCACGCAGTGACGGTGCTGAATATCACCGAAGACGAGTGGCGACGGGTGATGGAGTCGAACCTGACGACAACCTTCATGACCTGCAAGGCGGTTCTGCCCCACATGATGGAGCGTGGCAGCGGCGTCATCGTCAACCTGACCTCGAAGAACGTGGCTCGCCGGGGCCGGGCCGGACAGGCGTCCTACGGAGCCGCCAAGGCCGCGGTGGAACGCCTCAGCGAGTCGCTGGCCGACGAGGTCAAAGACTTCGGCATCGCCGTCAACATCCTCGACCCCGGGTGGAACCTGACCAGGCCCAACGACGACTACGATGACGAAGTGCACAAGCGCATGAGGCTGCCGGACGACATCGCCGAAGTGGCCGTACACCTGGCCATCCAGACCCCTGATACCATGACCGGCCAATTGGTCTCGGCACAGGAATACGACGAAGAGCATAGCATCGAGCGATTGTCAGCCTACGACCGGCTCCACTCCTAGATTGCATCCGGTAGATTGAATCCGGCGAGGCCAAGCATCCGCACGGTCAATTCCGCTATTAGCAAGGGACTCGGGCCCCAGAGGAGGATACGATGAGCAGCAAGGGAGAGATGACCACGATAATTCGCAACGGCACACTCATCGACGCTACGGGTCAACCTGCAGCCCCCAACGATGCGGTGGTGATCCAGGGCAACCGCATCCTCAGCGTCGGGCCGGTTCCTCCCCAGGTCAATGTTGAAGATCGCGAACACGTCGACACCATCGACGCGACGGGCAAGTGGATCATGCCGGGGCTCATCGAGGGCCACTGCCACCTGTCCTTCGGCCAGCCGGCCATGCCCGGGTTGAACATCGCCCGGGGCACCACCAGCCCCGAGTTCTCCACCATCAGGGCGGCCCGGAACGCCCGCGAGGTGCTGCGGTCCGGCGTCACCAGCCTGTCCATCCCGGGCGGCACGTGGTTCATCGACGTCGCCTTGCGGGAGGCGATCAACGCCGGCCTGATCGAGGGGCCCCGCATCTACTGTGCCGGACGTTTCATTGTCACCTACGGCAGCATCGCCGACAACGAGCCGTCATGGATGGGAACCCCGGAGCACGTCAACGGCGTGCTGGCCAACTCCGTGGCCGAGATGATCACCGAGGTGCGCCGTCAGTGCAAGCACGGCGTGGACTTCATCAAGATGGCTGACAGCACCTGGGGGGACTTCCAGACCATCTCCAGGGAGGAACTCGAGGCCGTGGTTGGAGAGGCCCACCGCCGCAACGCCCGCATCGCCATCCACTCACGGGGTTCCGACTCCACCCGCGCCGCTGCCGAAGCCGGCGTGGACTGGATCATGCACGCTGACCTAGCTACCGAAGCCGACCTGGAGGTCGTGGCCGAAAACGGCGTTCGCATCATGCCGACGATCACGTTCCTGAAACACGCGGTCGCGGTCGGGCGCGAGTTCGGCAGGAGCGACAAAGAGGTCGACCAGATCAAGTACAACCTGGAGGGCGGCTACGGCATGCTGCAACAGGCTCGCTCCATGGGAGTGAAGGTGCTGTGCGGCACCGACAGCGGCAACTCCCCGTTGATGCCTTACGGCGAACTGCACGCCAACGAAATGGAAATCATGGTCAAGTACGGCGGCTACACTCCCATGGAGGCAATCATCGCCAACACCAGGGATAACGCCTTCGCCGTGGGTTTGGAGGGCGAGCTGGGCACGATCGAGGCCGGCAGGTTGGCCGACATCCTGATCCTGGACCGGGACCCCCTGGCCGACGTGAGCGTGCTCCAGAAGGGGGAGCACCTCTCCGCCATCATCAAGGACGGCAAGCAGGTCAACCTCAACGGGCTCGCAGAGGACCACCTGGTGGCGCTGACGGCTGACTGAAGAGCAACGGTTGCACCTGAGTTCTGACAGCCCGCGGGAGACAGATCTTCACGCGTACCGATTTCCGCTAGCACCGTCATTGCGAGCAAAGCGTAGCAATCTCGCGGGGGCAACGGGGTCTCTCTCGACGACGGTATTCCCGCGTCGCTGCATTCCTCGCGATGACAAGCTGGGGACGCGCGAGGAGACAGACCAGCCCGCCGGGCCGCGGCCCAGGATTTCCGGTGATCGCGCGGTTCGCCCGCCGCCGGTCGTCCGGTTCAACGACCCTGGCGGTCCATGCATCGTTAGTCCCGATCGGATCCGCCGGTCAGGGCGAAACGCAATCGCCCACGGCTTGGAACAGAACCAGCTCCGGCTGTTTCAAACCGGCAGCCACGATCTGTTGCGGTCTGACGGCCCAGCCCGAATGAATGGCGCGCTCCCGGTTGTGCGATTGGGTCTCCCCGGCATCCGACCGCCGGCTTTCGAGGCCGGGCGATGACCAACGCAACGGTTTGGCGGACGAGGCTGGCCCAAGCCTTGCCCTTTTATTATGGCTGGGTAATCGTGGGGAACGGGGTGGCGGTGAGCCTGTCCACCCGGACCGTGATGGCGGTGGCGACCCTGTCCGTGTTCGTGGTTCCGATGACCCAATCCATGGGCTGGTCGGTGGGGATGTTCTCGGGGGCGGTCAGCCTGGGAGGGTTGGTCGCGGTTTTCATTTCTCCCGTCGTGGGGAGATGGCTGGACAAATACGGGGCCGGCGTCATCCTGGGGGCCGGTTCGTTGGCGACGGGCGCGCTGGCGATTGGGCTGGCTTTCGTTGCCCACCCGCTGGCCTTCTATTGCCTCTACGTCCCGGGTCGGATGATCTTCTCGGGGCCGATGGAAATCGGGCTGCCCACGGCCGTCAGCAACTGGTTCATCCGACGGCGTCCGCTGGGACTGGCCGTGGACGCCGTGGGCAAGGGGGCCGGCCTGGCCATCGTGCCCTGGGCGATGCAGCTGATCATCACCGGGTTCGACTGGCGAACCGCGTGGGTCACGCTCGGGATCCTGACCTTGGCGCTGGGGGTTGTCCCGTCCCTGTTGCTGGTGGCCCGGCGACCGGAGGATATGGGGCTGGAGCCTGACCCGGCGCCGGCGCAGGATGCACCAGCCGGCCAGCGCTCCGAGGCCAGCAAGGGCTCCGGCAACTCGGGTAGTTTCGCCGAAACCAACTTCACGGTGGGGCAAGCGCTGCGAACGCGGGCGTTCTGGATCCTGGCGATCTTCTCCGGCGCGGGGATGATGGTCCAGGCGGGGGTGAGCTTGCACCAGGTCTCCCACTACATCAGCCAGGGGGTCGACCCGCGATTTGCCGCGATGAGCGCGAGCACCTTCGCCCTGGCCCAAATGCCGGCGAGCGTCTTCTGGGCGGCCCTGGCGCGGCGCATGCCCATCCGCTACCTGATGATGTTCGCGGCGTTCGTGGTGGCGCTGGCCGCGGGGGGAACAGTCGTGAGCGACTGGCTGCTGCCGGAACTAGTCTCGGCGGCGGGGGTCGGGTTCGGCGTGGGGGGTCTGCACCTGCTGATCCGACTGGTTTGGGCGGATTACTACGGCCGGGAGAACCTCGGCACAATCCGGGGGCTGACCATGTCGGTGCAGGTGGGCGGTCAGGCGCTGGGGCCGGTAATCGCCGGGTTCATGTTCGACTATTTCGACAGCTACCGGATCCCGTTCACGTTTTTCGCCGTGGCCGTGTTCCTGGCAGGGATAATGGCGCTGGCAGCCAAACCGCCACAGGCTCCGACCGCGGCGCCTCCGGGGGAACCGGCGAGCGTTTCGGGGTAACCCAACCGGCAACCTCCAATTGCGAGGAGGTTGATCACAGATCGAGCCATTGCGCTACTGCCGCGACAGCAACCCGGTGACTTGGACCAGCCGTTTCGTCCCCACCGCCGGTCAGGAAGCGGCGGGCGAAGATTGTCCCTCCCGGGGCAGGGAGTCTTCCCAGTTCGGTATGAGAACGCGGGAGGACGATTCGAGCAACAGGATGAAGACGACTCCGGCGAGACTGGCGACAATGGAGATGGTCCAGGCGAGGTCGTAAGAGCCTCCCCCGACGTCGATGAAGCCGAGTAGCCGCGTCGGCGCCTCGCTCGTGCGGAAGTCGTAGATGACGCCGCCGACGAGTCCACCCAAGGCCATGCCGAAGCCTGACCCGAGGTGCTGGAATCCGAAAATTGACCGCACCGGACCCATGCCATAGTACTGACGGTTGGCGATGAGGAAGGCGGACATTTCCCCGCCGAAACCGATGCCGAAGAGGACGGCGAAGAGGTAGAACTCCCACGCGCTCTGGGCCCAGAAGAGCATGATGACCGTGATGCCCTGCAGGGCGTAGGGCAGGATCATCGTCAACTTGGCGCCGAAGCGGTCGGCGAGGATGGGAATAAACAGCCGGCTGCTGACACTGGCCATGGTGTAGATGGTGACAATCCAGGCTGCTGCCGCCAGGGACAATCCCTGCTCGGTGGCGAAGAAGACGACGTGCCAGATAACGATGGCATGGCCCATGCAGCCCAGAAAGTGAATGAAGGGGAGGTTCCAGAAGGCCCGAGTGCGGCGGGCATGCTGCAGGAATACCTTGCTGCGTAACTTGGCGGTTTCGGTATTAGCCGGTACCGGCGGCGGATCATCGTCGGTGGCTCCCAGGGGCTTCATCCCGCGGTCGGCGGGCTCGCTGTGGAAGAAGAACAACAGGGAGAACAGGATTACTCCACCCACGGCTGCGATGATCCAGAACCCGACCTGCCATCCGGTCACCGACACGAGCAGCGCCAGCCCGGGGGCAGTTACCGACGCTCCCATGCCTCCGATGGACTGCTGGATACCGACGGCGACGCCCAGCTTCCTCTTGAACCAGGCGGCGACGGTGGTGGGTATGTTGACGGTGAACAGGGCCTGGGCCAATCCCAAGAGCAGGCTGTAGTAGATGTACAGCTGCCAGATTTGCTCCACGGTGCTGAGGAGCAGCATACCGACCACGTAGAGGGCGGCCGCGACGAACAGGGACGGCCGCGCGCCGTAGCGGTCGCCGACCCATCCCGAGACCGGTGACAGGAGAGCGCTGGCCACGCTGCGGAAGACCTGGGCCAGGACGATGGCGGTGACGCCCCAGGCGAAGTCGGTCTGGAGGACGACCAGGATGACGGCGAAGGCCTGGCTGACGAAATTGGCGGTGACCCGGAGCATGGTGCCCATTCCGACGACGAGCCAGGCGTAGTGGTACTGCTCCCGGCAGTAATTCGTCAGATTCGACAAGCCGATATTCAAACCGGATCACTCTCCATTGCGAGAAATCAGCAGGGGTCGCAATGCGCCGGGCCCGAATCCGTCGAGGAAGCAGGATGCCAAACCGGGCACGCGCAATTGCGGCATTGTAACCACCGCAGGGTTGGGTGGCAATTTGGCGTTGCCGACGCAACCGCACATAGTCGCCGGCGCGCCTGGACCACCGGGACGCAATCCGGTCGTCGGTCAACGGCGACCGCTTACTACTCGCCTGGCTGATAGACCTCGGTGTCCGGGTGGTACTGGAACCATCCAAACCAGAAGGAAGTCAGGCTGGGGATGCGGGGCAAAATCTCCGACGGGTCGGCCTGATTGACCAGCCCGGTTTCGGTGGTCTGCCACTGGACGCCGTTTTCATCCACCAGGACGGATGGCGTAGCATCGGGTTGGTCGGAGGCGGGCAGGCTGAATACTGTGTCGCCGCGCTCGTAAATGCGGCCGGCCCTGGAGTCGGGAGACGCGACGACGACCACGTTCAGGTCTCCCAGCGTGTCGTTGATCAACCGCACCTGTTGCAGGTCTACGACGCTGTATGCTTTGGCGCTGTCGCCGATGGACAGTCCCACGATCACCGCCTTCGGTTCAAAAGTGACGTCCCGATTCCAGACCGGGAACATCACCTCATCCGAGGTGAAATAGTCGTAGTAGATGGCGCGGGGATCGTTTTCGGGCACGTAGAAATCGGGTGGGTAGATATCGGTGTTCCGGTCCAGCACCGTGGTGTCCGGATGCTCCTCCAGCCATTCCTCCCAGGTGGTCACCACCGAAGGAAAGAAAGGTTGCCTGATGCCGGAATCGGCCAGGGGGCCGATGACCGGTTCGCCGATGAACTGGTTCCACAGTGATCGGGTCGCTCGGTCGTACATGACCTTGTTGCTGCGGTAGAGGAGGCCGGACGTCCCAAAGGTGGTCGCTTCGCCGTTGACGATGCCGGAATACACGATCCCGGTGCCACATAGCGTTCAATACACCAGCGAGATCGGTTCACCGCCCAGCACGTCGTTGGCCAATTCGTGGGCGTTCATAATGCGCAGCGGGTACGCGCGATGCTCCCCGTTGATGGACACGCCAAACACCCGATCCCCGGGCCACAGCCAGGTCGCCTGCTCGGGCAGGATGTGCGGCGGTTGCTCCAACGGGGGGATGCCATCCAGCCGCACGCCGCCCCAGACCACCTCCGTGAGGTCAACCCGCGAACGGGTGATGCCCGGTTCCAAGATCGCACCGATGGCGGGGTCGATCACTGCCAGGGAATCAACCTTCCACCGCGGGTAATCGGAAGGCGGGGCGTATTCATCCATGCGGGGCCCGACCCACTCCCGCCACAAGCGGCGGTCGAGATCGAAGTCCTGGCCGGTCAGCGCGGTCAGGGTTTTGATGGACTGGCGGGCCGCATCCAGGTTTCTGAAGAACTTTAGCGCTTCCAGAATTACTATGACCTGGGATTTATCCAGGTACTTTTCGGTGTCCGCCAACGCATCCAGGGTGGTTTCCGAGGGGTGATCCAGGCCGTGCCAGATGCGGAACATGGTCCGGTTGGAATCGTAGGAGACCGCGGTTGGCTCTGCCACGGGAGCGGGACCGGAAGCGGTCGCCTGCTGCGTGGGGCGCACCGCCGTCGCTGCCGGTTCGGCGGTTGGCACCGGCGGCGGCAGAGTTAAGGCGGGGTCGTCCGGTGGCGCGGACGCCTGGCGCGCGCAGGCCAGGGAGAGCAAACCGGCCAACAACAGCAGATAAGCGATTGTTCTGATCAACTGAGATACCTTGTTCAGCACGCCAGGCGGTGGGCAGAGGCCGGACCGAAATCATGACGCCTGGATGTGTTCACGATGCCGGCGAGCTGTGCTGCCCGACTTTGATGATGGTAACGCGATCTGGCAACCGGGAACCGGCTCGCTGGAGTGCTCTGGTGAAACCCCTCACGTCGATCACATACAACTCCACGCGGTTCTCGGGAACGTTGATGCCGGACTCCACCGGCATCCCGGTGGCGGACGCTACCATATGGGCTTGTCTCTGCGCTTGTTTCAGGTACCGCAGGGAAACCCGGGCCTTGTGCGCCTTGATGATTCCCGACAGGTTAGTGTCTTGCACGTAGGCCGCCAGGGTGGCTTCAGGGTTTTCGGTGAACAGCACGGTCACGCCAAATTCCGGTTCGTGGTGGATCCACAAGCCAGCGAAGGTGTCGGGTTCTCCAGAACTGATCTCAGCATCCAATGGCCCGATTTGGTCCTGTACCGTCAATCGGCAGATGGCTTCCTCGACGCTGACCCCGAAATCTGCTGCGTAGAATTGGGCATCCTGCGCTAAAGCATCGGTGGCTGGCAAGGGCGGACAGGTCAGTGATGAGGTTGAGTCTGTTCGAGATGGCGGAACGGCCGACAGGACGAAGGCTGCAATTATGATTACGGCCAGAATGCTGCTGAGGATGTATAACCGGGGTGAATTCGGCACATTCAGGCCTCAACCGACGAACTGCTCGGATCGTATTCATGCGATTGGGGGCAGGCTTCAGACCTGCCCCCAATCAGAAGAGCTAACGCAGGCGGAGGGTCAGTCGGCCGCGGCGGCGGCTTCGGCGGCCGCGTACCACTCGGGGCCTTCCTGTCCCGGCTCGGGCAGAACGAAGCCGCCCTCCATAGTCCAGGAGGCAGGGTTCTCCGTGATCCGGCCAGGGATGTTATCGGGAGAAACGTTCGCGACCCGTGCGAAGGCCTGGGTCAGGTCGGACAGAAGCAGCTGCTTGACTTCCTCGGACCGGCCGGCGCGGTTGCCGCCGTCCAGGAAGTAGCCTTTCCCGTGCTCGTGGGTCTGGCCCTCGGGCGTCTCCAGGAAGGTGACCGACACGAAACTGCGCGGCGCGCCGGTTGAGCCGCAGTGGATGTCGGTGAAGGCCAGAGCGATCTCCTGCCTCTGGTCAAAGGACAGGGCGTTCTCGGGTATGAAACAGCGATAGTGCGGCATGGTCTGCTCCTTGTGCCGAATTGTTGGGCTAGTTGTCGCGTCGGTCGCGGGCGGACACGACCAGTTCGTCGGTGGTGCAGCCGGTGAGGTCCATCCACATGTCCTGGATGGACTGCATGAGCTCCACGCGGGTTTCCTGCTGCAGGCCCGGGGGTATCTCACCGCGCACGGCGGACGTGGTGGACAGCCGACCACCGCGGAAGCCGAAACCGTGGGGGATCTCAATCCAGTTGACGGATACCTCGTCGGGGTTGCCGCCCACGAAACCCGTGGTAATGCGGGCCAGTTCCGAGGCCAGCCTGGGACGGATGTCTTCGGGGACAATCCCCTCCTGGATGGTGCAGTTGAACGTGATCATCGACCCTTCCGAACGCGACAGATGATTGTTCCGGCAGGGTAACATAGCGTCCAGCAACGCGGCAATCGTCACTGTCGCTGCACACAGGAGACAACCACATGTGCCGAAGCATCAAGACGCTGCGCAACGCGGATTCACCGGCCACCGACGACGACGTGCAAGAGGCGGCGCTGCAGTTCGTCCGCAAGATCAGCGGGTACCGCCAGCCGTCGCGCGCCAACGCGCCGGCATTCGACCAGGCGGTAGATGAGGTGGCGCTTGCTACGCGGACGCTGCTGGACGCGCTGGCTGCCCCGGGGACGCGCGAACGCGCGCTCAAATGACAGGCCGGCAGCGCTGTGCTATCGTAGGCTGGCCCGCTTTGTCGGGCCCAATCATTGCATTCAGGAAGGTTTCATCATGCCCACCATGACCGGCGGTCAGGCTCTCATGCGCTCTCTGTATCTGGAGGGGGTGCGCGTCATCTTCGGGTTGCCCGGCGTGCAGTTGTACCACGCGCTGGACGCGCTGAACGACGTGCCGGGCATCCGCCTGATCACCACGCGACACGAGCAGGCCACGGCCTACATGGCCGACGGCTACGCCCGGGCCAGCGGCGGCGTGGGCACGGCATTGATGGTGCCGGGACCCGGCCTGCTC
Source organism: SAR202 cluster bacterium bin87 (assembly GCA_002238825.1). Classification (GTDB taxonomy): domain Bacteria; phylum Chloroflexota; class Dehalococcoidia; order Lucifugimonadales; family UBA3495; genus Bin87. The sequence continues at coordinate 47,355 of MPNC01000007.1, forward strand.
AACGCGTCGGCGGCCATCAGCACGGCCTACTCGGCATCGTCGCCGGTGCTGGTGGTGTCGGGCCAGATCGAGCGCGACCTGATCGGCGCCGACCGGGGCATCCTGCACGAGGTCAACGACCAGCAGGACTGCATCCGGCCCATCACCAAGTACGTGCGGCGGATGATGACCGCTGAGGAAGCGCCCGAAGCCGTCCACGAGGCCTTTCGGCAGCTGACCACCGGCCGGCCCCGTCCCGTGGAGATCGAGATGCCGCCGGAGACCATGGCGGAACAGCGCGAGGTCTCGCTTATGGAGGCCGAGGGCTACCCACGGCCAGCCGCATCCGACGAGCAGGTGGCCGAAGCTGCCCGCATCCTGGCCGGCGCGCGGCGCCCGCTGATCTGGGCCGGCGGCGGCGTGATCTCATCCGAAGGATCGCAGGCGCTGGTGAGGCTGGCCGAGCGGTTGCAGGCGCCGGTGATCACCACCGCCGAGGGCAAGGGCGTCATCGACGACCGCCATCCCCTGGCCCTGGGCGCGCTGCGGCTGCGCAACGACCCCGTGGCCAAGGAGGAGCCCAACTTCGACGTCATCCTGGGCGTGGGCAGCCGCATGGCCTTCCCCATGTGGTTGGACGGCCAGCGGGTGGTGCAGATCGACATCGACGCCGACGAACTGGGCCGCAACTGGGAGAACACCTACGGCATCGCCGGCGACGCCCGCACCGTGATGGAGCAGGTGGACGCCAAACTCGCCGAGAGCATCGACATCGGCTCCCGCCCGTCCTTTGCGGCCGAGACCGATGCCCTGCGCCGCCAGCGCGCAGAGAGCGCAATCCGGCCCGAGCCCCAGGAATCGTACCTGCAGGCCGTGCGGAACGCCGTGCCCGAGGACGGGATCCTGGTGTCCGGCATGACCCAGCTGGGCTACTACGCCCGCGCCTTCTGGCCCACCTACGAGCCGCGCACGTTCATCACGTCCAGCTACTCCGGCAACCTGGGCTACGCCTACCCCACGGCGCTGGGAGCCAAGGTGGCGCAGCCGGACCGGCCGGTGGTGGCCCTGTGCGGCGACGGCGGGTTCCTGTTCAACTCGCAGGAGCTGGCCACGGCGGTGCAGCACGGCATCAACGCGGTGGCGGTGGTGTTCAACGACAACGCCTACGGCAACGTTCTGCGCGACCAGGTGAACCAGTTCAGCGGGCGGGCCGTCGGAGCCGAGCTGCACAACCCCGACTTCGTCAAGCTGGCCGAGGCCTACGGCGTCCGCGGCGCCCGCGCCGAAGGCCCAGAGGCCCTCGAGTCGGCCCTCCGCGAAGCCCTCGCCGCCGACGCCCCCAGCCTCATCGAGGTGCCGGTCAGCATGATGCCGACGCCGTTTACGTAGGGGAAGACAGCGTCCGAATCTGATCCATAGTCAAGGCCCCAATTTGGTTGACAAGCGAGATTTGGTGCGCGAAGCGAGGACAACAGCATGACCTTGCGAATCGGTGGCTCTACATCTTTGAGTGCAGAGGCAATTGGACCATTTCGCACATATCTACTCACTCATGGATTGTTACTTAATTTCGCCGGAGAGGGCGCCCTGATTACCGATGGAGACGGTTCTTCTTTGTCGTTTCCCGAGTCGTCAGAACCGAATGAATTTGGAAGGTACTCAAATGAAGCTTATAAGCAATTGTTGGAAACGGTTGAGCGAGAAGTGAACGCCCGTCTAATCTGCATTAAAGGGGAATCCTCGTACGATGCAGCGTTCCGCACTCGTGAGGGGTTGACAACTGCACCGTGGCTCGCTGAGGCTCTGCTGGACAGACTATTGACTTTGGAAGTGTTGGTGAAACAGCGCGTTGTACAGGCAACCGGAACCGGCGAAACCGAATTGATGGTGGCCTCCCATACCGTAGCGAACATTGAAGATGAGATTTCGCACGGGCGGATCGGGCCAATCGACTTGCAGCAATTAATTGACAGTTTTGAAAGTGCCGGAATTCCTATGAGAGAAGCGTTCTTCATGGAAAACGCTACCAGCATAGCTGAAGATATGCGACATGCCATGCTCTCCGCTTGTCACCATTACGAAAATTTAGCCGGCGGAATTTTGGCAATGAATCATACTGGGCAATTTGGTAGACGGTCGGGCATCCCGAATAACGAGCCTTGGGAACAACGGCTTTCTTCAGACGAAGTTGACGCTCTCTCGTTCGATTTCGCGAGTTCCGTGATAGCTTGTTATACCGCTTTAGATCTGATCTACCTCTTGTTCGTTTATCTTACCCGCGAGCCGTTTTTGAACCCTGAGTTCCCACGTAATTTGCATTTTCCGGATGCCCATGGTCGGCAGATTTTTCGGTACGGTGGAGCGCCCATGTCTGGAGATGCTGGAACGGGTGACCTTCCCTATGCTGTAGCCAACATAGTTCCTGGTCAATTCGGGTCGCTTCGATACAGCAGAAATGCGCTCGTACATAGCATGATGCCAGATTCTATGCGCGCCAAGGTTTATCAAGGCTGGCAGATGCCACCTATCAACAACCAACCGCTTCTGTACGTTCAGTACCTGTCTCGGGATGTTGATATAGATGGCGAACCTATCGCTCACCCTTGGGTACGTCGATTTTACGAAAAACAAACCGACGCGCAAGAAAACCTCTTCGAATGGCTACAACTCACTTGGCAATGCGCTTTTGATACCATCGAATGGCTGATCCAACGCTGGTCTAACCATGTGGACCAAGCTTAAATCCTGTACGAGTTTGAGACCCCAGGCCGTCGTCAGTCCAGCAATCGGGACCCTTACAAAAAAAGATGGAGTGGACAATGGTCGGTAAACTGTCGTCAATTGTCGAGCGCGAAGACGCGGGATTCATGGCCATGTGCCCTGAACTGGACGTCGCCAGCCAGGGCAACACCATCGACGAGGCCCGCGCCAATCTAGCGGAGGCCGTGGAGTTATTTCTTGAGACGGCATCCGATGAGGAGATCCAAAGCCGATTGGCGCAGCACCGCCTGTAATGCTGGCAGCCTAATGCCCTGACATTTGATCGAATCCGATGCCCACGATCACCCGCATCCTCATCACCGATTTCGTCTGGCCTTCCACCGCGCCGGAGCGGGAGGCGCTGGTGGCCGGCCTGGGCGACGGTGTGGAGGTGGTGGAAGCGCCGGACGGGTCGGAGGCGACGCTGGCAGCGCTGGCGGTTGATTGCGACGCCATCATGACCTGCTTTGCGCAGGTTACGCCGGCGGTGGTGCGGGCGGCGGAGAAATGCCGCGTCATCAGCCGCTACGGCGTGGGCGTGGACAACATCGCCGTGGACGTCGCCACCGAGTTGGGCATCCCCGTCACCTACGTGCCCGACTACTGTGTCGACGAGGTCAGCGACCATGCGATGGCGCTGCTGCTCACCTGGAACCGGCAGGTGGGTTTCTACGACGGTGTCGCCAAAGCCGGACGCTGGGAGGGCACGCCGTCGCCGCACCCGCTGACCCGTCTGCGCGGGCAGACCATCGGCATCCTCGGGTTCGGGCGCATCGGTCGCGCCGTGGCGGACAAGGCCCGCGCCTTCGGCCTGGCCGTGCTGGTCTTTGATCCCTACCTGCCGGCCGACGCGACGCTGCCCGACGGAGTGTCGCCGGCGGCGATGGACGACCTGCTGGCGGAGTCCGACTATGTCACGGTACACACGCCACTAAACGAGCAGACGCGGGGGCTCGTCGGCGCGGCTGAGTTCCAGCGCATGAAATCGTCGGCGTACATCATCAACTGCGCCCGCGGTCCCATCATCGACGAGCCGGCGTTGATCGACGCGTTGCGGGACGAACAGATCGCCGGCGCCGGCTTGGACGTGATGGAATCGTCCGCGCCGCCGGCGGACCACCCGCTGTTTGGGATGGGCAACGTGATCGTCACGCCCCACGTCGCCTTCCTCTCCCAGCAGTCGGTGCTGGAACTGGAGGTGCGCACGGCAAAGGCCACGGTGGACGTGCTGCAGGGCCGGATGCCGGAGTTCCTGGTGAACCCCGCGGTGCTGCCCCACTCGCGGGTCAGCCTGAGCTGATGGCGGCGCCCACGGTTGCAATTTGCATGAATGAACAGGATACGCAAGATATCCTGACTGGGGGATGACTTGGCTGAAGCAGGATTTACCATCAGTTACCTGGGCACCGGGGCGGGCGGCTGCATCATGCGCAACCACACCGCCATCGTTGTGGACTGCCCCACCGGCGAGCGGATCCTGCTGGATGCCGCGTCGGGCAACACGGTGCTGCGTCACGGGCAAGCGCTGGGCATGTCGCCCACCGATTTCGACCACTGCCTCCTCAGCCACAGCCATCCTGACCACTGCGAGGGGTTGCCGCACATCGAAATGCAGCGCGGCCGCCGAAATCCGGCCGAACAGCCGATGCAGCTCTATGGCTCCGAGCGCGCTTTGGCGGACATCGGCACTTTGCTGGCCCTGCCGACGCGGGGGCTCGCCGTAGACGCCGACGGAGCAGTGCGCCGGGATGGCCGGCGGTCGATAACCTTTCGGCCGACCGATCCGGGAGATTGGGTCCAACTGACTCCGGGCGTGCGGGCCAGGTGCACGGAGGTGAACCACATCGGCGGTGCATTGGCGTGGCGGGTTGAGTCGGGCGGGCACGCGGTGGTCTTCTCCGGTGACACCCGGTGGTGTCCGGAGTTGGCCGAGTTGGCGCAAGGGGCAACGCTGCTGATCCACGAGGCCTTCTGCACGGACGAAGACCGCAGCCGGGCGGACAACGTGGCGCACGCCACGGCGGCGGAGGCGGGACGCATCGCGCAGATGGCCGGTGTCGGGTCGCTCACCCTGACCCACATCGACAACGCGTTTCACGCGGATACCGAGCCGTTGGCGGCGGAAGCGCGGTCGGTGTACGGCGGGCCGGTGGCGGTGGCCGAGGACTGCTGGCAGCAGCGGGTTTGAGTTGATCGAAGCCGGTGGGCGCAGGCTGTCCCACCAGACGGCTTGACGTTTATCTCTATATATAATATACTGTATTCGCTGTGACGATATTTCGCTGACGCGATATTTTATCGACCCTGTACCCAGTCGAGCAACATGCAAATCGATCCTGCGCGACCCCAATTTGGTCATAACGGTGATGACGGGCCCGCCGGCCAAGGCGACCCCGCGTTGTATAATTGGGTACGTACATTCAATTTCAGGAGGTCTTACATGAACCGCACCCAACGTGATTTGATACTGCTGGCCGCCGGCATCGGCATCGGGGTTGGCCTCGGCATGCTGCTGGCGCCCCGCAGTGGACGGGAAACCCGCCAGGCGCTGACGCAGGGGGCGAACCAGGCCGTGGACCGCGGCCGCGATTACTGGCAGCGTATCCGCAGCCGAATCGCCGCTGGCGACAGCGACGCGGAGCTCGACTCCGAGGATTAGCCTGGGCCGTCCGCCGGGGCGACGGTCTTTCCGGCCGTCGTCCCGGCGCTTTTTGTGCCAATACGCGAAGGACAGCTGTATATGTCGCCTGACGTCGTATCGATTATCCGAGACATTGCAATCATCGTTATGGCGCTGATGGTGACCGTGTTGGCGCTGGCGCTCACCGTGGTGACGCTGAAGATCTACCCCAAGATCAGGCGGGCAGTGACAAATTTCGAGGCGTCGTCTTGCCTCATGCTCGACACGGCGGCGCGGATCTCCGGCCTGGTGTCTGCGGGCAGCGAGGTGGGAGCGTTCGTCTGGGACCTCGTCACGCGGCTCCGCAGCCGCAACGACGACAAGTCGGACGATGCGGGCACCGCGTCCAGCTGAAAGGTCGTCGCGCAACCGTCGGGTCTGATTTACGACTCGTCGAAGTACTACCGGATTCACCTGGCGGAGCCGTTTGGAGTCTCTTCGCCTTGTAGACGTTCCGGGTGCTAAGTTATAATCCGAGGGTAGTATCATAATTAGCGCGGTGTGCGATGCCAGATATATTCGACAAGCTGCAGCCTATCGTGGATCGTTATCGGTCCATCGAAGATGAAATGGGGCAACCGGAAGTTGCTGCAGACTACGCCAGGCTCCGCGAACTGAACCGAGAACGGTCCGGATTAGAAGAGCTGGTTGGAATCGAGAGCCGGCAGCGCAAGCTGTTTGAAGAAAAAGCCGATCTTAGGGCTCTGGTGAGCGAGGGCGGCGACCCCGAGCTGGTGGAGATGGCTCAGCTGGAGCTGGATGAGGTCGAGCAACGGATCTCCAAGTTGGAGCAGCAGTTGATGATCGCACTGCTCCCGAAGGACCCGAACGACGAGCGGGACGTCATCGTGGAGATCCACGCCGCAGCCGGAGGCGAAGAAGCCTCCCTGTTCGCCGGCGATCTGTACCGGATGTACCAGCGCTTCTCCCAGGAGCAGGGCTGGCCGGTGGAGATACTGGACTCCAATCCGTCGGACCGGGGTGGATTCAGCCGTATCGCCTTCTCCGTTGACGGGGACAACGCCTTCAGCCGACTGAAGTTCGAAGCCGGCGTGCACCGGGTGCAGCGCGTGCCCGAAACCGAGACGCAGGGGCGCATCCATACCTCCACGGTGACGGTGGCGGTGCTGCCGCAGGCCGATGAGGTCGAGGTGGCAATCAAGGAAGACGATCTCCGCATTGACATCTTCCACGCCGGGGGTCACGGCGGCCAGAACGTCAACAAGGTCGCCACTGCGGTCAGGATCGTACATGAACCCACCGGCGTCGTGGTCGTGTGCCAGGATGAACGGTCGCAGTACAAGAACAAGTCCAAGGCCATGACGATCCTGCGCAGCCGGTTGTACGCGGCGGAACAGGAACGACACCAGGCCGCCATTTCCAACAGCCGAAAAGCACAGATCGGGAGCGGCGACCGCTCCGAGAAGATCCGCACGTACAACTACCCTCAGGATCGCATAACCGACCATCGGATCGGGCTGTCGGTCCACGGTGTGCAGCGTCTGATGGACGGGGGCCTGGGCGACATCATCGATCGCCTGATTGTCGCCGACCAGGAACGGGCCCTCGCCAGCGTGTCCGCCTGATCCCACTGTTGCAGACCAACATGTTCAGGGGCGGCCGTAGGGTCGCCCTTGCCGATTGAGCGTATGCCCAGCCTTCGCACCGTAATCCAGGAAACCCACCGCACGTTGGAGTCCGCAGGTATTCCCGATGCCCGGCTCGAGGCTGAGGTGATGGTGATGGACGTGATGCGGATGCCACGCCAGGCCATCTTCGCGGAGCAGGAGTCCCAGGTCTTGCTGCCACAGGAGGAGCAACTGACCGCCATCGTGACGCGGCGGCTCACGCGGGAACCGCTGGCCTATATCTTGAATTATCGCGAGTTCTACGGCGTAAACCTGCTGGTGAACCGGGACGTGCTCATACCGCGTCCGGAAACCGAGACCATGGTGGAGCACGCGCTGTTCATGGCGCTAATGGGCATGGAAAGCCGTGAACTGGTGATTGCCGACGTGGGCACCGGAACCGGGGCCATCGCCATCAACCTGGCCATCCACCTGCCGGCAGCCCGCATCTACGCCAGCGACGCTTACGACGCCACCCTGGACGTGGCCGCCTATAACGTGCGGATGCACAACGTTGCCGACCGCGTCACCCTGCTGAAGGGCGACCTCCTCGAGCCGCTGCCCGAACCGGTGGACGTCATAGTAGCCAATCTTCCCTACCTGCCCACGGATCGCATCCCCACGCTGCAACCGGAAATCCAGTGGGAGCCGGTGGCCGCACTCGATGGCGGGGCCGATGGCCTGGACCACATTCGGCGGCTGCTATCCCAGGCGTCGGCATCGCATGGCGAAGAAAACGCCCGTTTGAAATCCCACGGCGTGATCCTGCTGGAGATGGATCCCGAGCAGATCTCCGAGGCCCGGTCGCTGGCATCCGCAGCCTTCCCGGATGCGGAAATCACCGTCGAGCCGGACCTGGCGAGGTTGGATCGAGTGCTGTCGGTCAGCCTGGGCGCCGATTACTGAGGCCAGAGGTCTCGGCCTTGTCCCTGCACCCCGGCCCGACCGCATCGCCACGCCAACGTGAGCGCCCATGCGTGCCCTGATCGTCTCTGACATCCACTCCAACCTGCAGGCCCTGGACGCGGTGCTGGCCGATGCGGAAGACGCGGGCGGGTACGACGTAGTTTGGTTCCTGGGGGATCTGGTGGGCTACGGGTCCGACCCCGGCGCATGTGTCGACCGACTGCGGGCGCTGCCTCACGTCGGGGTGGCCGGCAACCACGACCATGCCGTCACTGGTAAACTGAACCCAGACCTATTCAACGGCGCGGCACGCGCCGCGGCGCTGTGGACGACGCAACAACTTTCCGACGACGCAATGCAGTACCTGGCCGCGCTGCCCGAGGTGCGCGAGGCGGGACAGTTCACCCATGTCCACGGCAGCTTGCGCGACCCAATCATGGAATATCTCATCAGCGAGCCGGCAGCGCTGGCAACCTTTGGCCTGATGGAAACACCCTTCTGCCTGGTCGGGCACTCACACTACCCGTTGGTCTGGTGTGAGGAAGCCGGCGGAGCCACTGTGGAACTGCTCGATCCCGCCAGCCCGCTGCAATTGCAGTCCGACCGCAGAATGATCGTGAATCCCGGCAGCGTGGGCCAACCGAGGGATGGGGACTGGCGAGCGGCATATCTCCTTTACGACGGCGAGGCGGGAGGAGATGGTGGTGTGCTGGTGCACCGCCGCGTCGAATATGACCTCGCGGGGGCGCAACAGGGGATATTGGCCGCGGGTCTTCCGGAGTCGCTGGCGATTCGCCTGGGGAGCGGGCACTAGCAAACTTGACGGTTTTCGTTCCGCACCATTAAACTTTTTTACGACACCCGCTCGTGAGTAGAGCAAGTCGAGGTACTATCATCGCTAATCAACAGGTCAATGGCAACGCCGCATTCAGTGAAGACGTAGCATTATTCATCGATTGGGAGAATTTCAAAATCAGCCTGGCGGTACGGGGCAGGACGCCCAACGTGTCCGCGCTGAAGGAAGAGGTTTCCAACCACGGCCGCGTTGTCGTCGGCAAAGCCTATGCCGACTGGGTATCCCGCGCACCCGAACTCAAAGGGGCCAGCCAGTTCATTCTTGACCCGCCGTCGCTGTATGCGGCGGGTATCGAACCGGTTTACGTGCCCACGCGGTTGCCCCTGCGCGGGTCCTATCAGTCGGGTCGGACCGTCAGCGTCAAAAACAGCGTTGACGTCAAGATGACGGCTGATTGCATCGACACCGCACACAACTTCCCCAACATAAACACCTTCGTCCTCGTTTCCGGGGACTCCGACTTCATCCACGTCATCAACTCCCTGCGGGCGGTGGGCAAGCGCGTCCTCGTGGTGGGCGTGTCCTGGGCTACGTCCCGGCGGATGGCCGACCATGTGGACGGCCTGATCTTCTATGATGCGGACGTCGACCCGATTGACGCCGAAGAACCCGAAGCTACCTACAACCGTGGCCCGGCACAGCGCGGCCGCCAGCAGCCGGCCGCCGCCCTGGCAAACCCGGGGCGTCACCAGTTGCCCGAGGTAATTCGCGCGATCGAAGACGTCATCCGAACCGAGCGCGCCGCCGGACATACCCTTCTGCTCACGTCGCTCAAGCAGCGATTGGTGCGCCGCATCGCCGGTTTCGACGAGCGCAAGCTGGGCTTTTCCGGTTTCAAAAAGCTGATGCTGCGCGTGGCCGAAGAGGGCAACATCAAGATACGCAGCGTAGATCTCGTGGACTGGATCCTGATGGCCGACGAACCGGACCCCGAACCGGTGGCCAGGGACGATGACGACGCGGATCTGGAGGCAGCCGAGTCCTACGACGAGCAAGAGGATGCAGAGGAATTCGGCGCCGAGTACGCCGTCGATTCGACCGAACCGCTGGATGAGCCCGGGGACAGCGACTTCGATGACGAGGCGGAGTACGCCCGTTCGAGCGACCGGACGACCGCGCCGGCACGACCCGAGGTCCCGGAGCGGGTTGCTCCGGCCACTACGAGCCCAGACCAGGCTCGGTTTGAGCGATCCCTGGCCGACGCCATTGCCGCGATGGAGATTCCCGAATCTGACGACCCGGAGGGGGACGCGGCGCGCATCGCCGACTTGGTGGTCATGAGCCACTATCTTGAAGATCGCGACGGCGCCGACTCGGTGATGTTCCAGGCGCTGTGCAACGAGATCAGCGAAGCCCTGACCGCCGGAATTGAGGCGGAGGACCTCACCGTCCGCAAGCACTGGGGGGACTCGCCTGAAATGGTGGCGCGCAACCTGATTACGCGCTACGTGCGGACCCTGATGTCCAACGGCCTGTTCCAGTACCGGAACATCAATATCAGGGATCCGGAGACCAACCGCGCGCGTCGGCGACGGGTCTTCGGCCTGAATCGCGAACATCCCGTCGTGGGCTTCGCGTTGGCGGTGCGCCTGGGGCTGCCCTACGAGCCGCCAGCCGCCGACGATCCAACCCCCACCAACGACGCCATCGCCGCGCCGCCGGTGGATCATCACGGCTCGGCCGAGGCGGACAGCACCGAAACGGCCGACGAGGCGGAAGTGGTTGCCTTCAGCTGACCGCGTCCACGAACCGATGCACAAGCGGGTCCCCCGAGCCGGGTGTGGCCCGCTTATGCTGTCGGAGCATCGTCCGGCGCGTTCCGCGCCCAACGGCAGGGCCTTTCCAAAGTCATTGCGAGGAGCGGAGCGACGTGGCAATCCCGTCGATGAAACAAGGCTTTCCCGTATGAGTAGTTTTACCGGAGCGAGATTGCCGCGCTGCGCTCGCAATGACAAACGCTACTTTGGAAAGGCCCTGGCCCAACGGGCTAACGCCTTGTCGGATGCCGCGATTTCCGCAACGGACATGTAGTAGTAGTCCTGCCAACCCCGCTCCGGCAGGCCGGCGAACAGCATCAGGTTCAGCGGGTACTCCTCGCTGTCGGTGACCCGGCGAAAATCGTCGCGGAACAGGAAAGTCGGCTTGCCCAGGGCTATGGCGATGCCAAGCTCGACCATCACCCCCTCGTCGGGCGGCGTTCCGTTGACGACGGCAAAGATCGCGTCGGCATCGCGCACGTCCTGGCAATCGGCCAGGGCGATCCGGTGAGCCCACCCAGGCTGAGTGGGGTCGACCTGGTTGTTGCGCTGGAAAGGCTCCCATACCTCGAGGCCGAGGTCTTCCAGGGCTCCGATGAGTTCGGGGAGCAGGCGCGTCTTCTGCTGCTCCGAGAAGCCATACGGGTTGGCCAGGTAGACGGTCTTGCGCTGCGGGGATGTCATATCGGCCTGAGCCTCAGCTTCGCCTTACGCGTTGGAGGATTCTCGCCAGAGCCGGCATCCGGTGACGCCCAGGATTATCGGCAGCCCGGTGTCCACCACTGCCCAGATAATCCACGGTATATGGTTGTCGCCCTGGCTCACGTCACCCGTGGCGAGGAAAACGAGCCAGTTGTGCAGGAACAGGATGGTGATCACCGTGGTGATGTAAAAGGTGACGTTGGCTTCCAGGTACTGGCGTGTCACCGCGTCTCCGGCATCGCGCCCGCCCACCCGCTGCTTGTGGGCGTAGTTGAACCCCATACCCAGCGCGAGGCCGACCAGCATCAGCACGTCAAGCACGTGCCACACCGCGAGGACGCTGATTGCTTGCTCGAGGAAAATGCTGATTATGAAGAAAACCGCGACGGCTATTGAGACGCCGACCAGATATGCGCCGGCAAGTTTCTTTATCGCTTCCATCTCTCCTCCGTTGCTATTGCAATGCGTTGTTCAATCCTCCATACCATGCGCCGGCCAACTCCTCCACCGGCAGGTCAATCAGGCCGTCGATGCGCAGGCTGTTACCTACTGTGCGCCCCGATATAGTGGCCGGCACACCGGCCGTTTCCGCTGCAGCTATTATCCTATGCACATCTGCGGCGTCCACACTGATCACGATGCGAGATGCCGCCTCTCCGAATAGCGCGGCATCCCATCGGGCCGGAATGTTACGAGACATTTCGTCTGACGCAACGAAACCTACGCTTCCAGCTCCCCCAATGCGGCCGTCGCCAAGGATACAGCACTCGGCCAAGGCGACCGCCAATCCCCCGTCCGAGCAGTCGTGGGCGGACCTGGCCAGTCCGTCCGAAATGAGGCTGCGGCAGAAGGACTGCACGCGCCGCTCCAGGGCCAGATCGATCCTGGGACGGCCCCGAACCATACCGTGCATAGTGTTCAGGTACTCACTGCCGGCCAGGTCGGACGCGCGGGCCGTGAGCTGGCTCGCGCCCAGGAGCACAACCGTCAACCCTTCCTCTGGGAACCCCGAGCCACAGTGTCGCCGGGCATCTTCAAGCAGCCCCAAACCGCCGACGATGGGCGTGGGGTATATGGCCGTTCCCTGGCTCTCGTTGTACAGACTGGCGTTTCCACTCACCACCGGCACTCCCAGCGCTCGGCACGCCCGTGCCATGCCGCGAATGGACTGCTCGAGCTGGTGGTAGATCTCCGGCCGCTCCGGGTTGCCAAAGTTGAGGCAGTCGGTGAGCGCCAGGGGTTCCGCGCCGACGCAGGACAGGTTGCGCGTAACTTCCGCGACGACCATTTGCGCGCCGCGATAGGGATCCAGGAAGCACTGACGGCCGTTGCCGTCGATGGCCACCGCGATGGCCTGGCCGGTGCCCTTGATCCGGAGGACTGCAGCGTCTCCCGCGCCCGGCGCGACCACTGTGTTGGTCTGGACCTGGTGGTCATACTGGCGGTACACACCCTGCCGGCTGGCTATATTGGGAGCGGCCATCAACTGTAAAAGGACCGCTCCGGCGTCGGCCGGCAGGGGCACGTCCCGCAGCCGAAGTCGCTGCCGCTCCACCGACTCCGCCGAGGGTTGGCCGTTCAGCCGGTAGCGCGGCGCGTCGGTCAGATGGGAAACGGGCGCAGAGGCGATGGGTTCCGCTCCATCGGTCACCAGCGCGTAGGGTTCGTCGGTCACGGCGCCAACGGGATGGCAAGGGATGTCCCATTTGTCGAACACCTCGCGGATGGCGGGCACGTGTTCCGGCGCGGCGGCCAGGAGCATCCGTTCCTGGGATTCCGACAGCATAACCTCGTAACCGGTCATGCCGGACTCCCGTCGGTGCACCTGGCTGATATCCAGCGCGATGCCCCGTCCGCCACGCGCCGCGGATTCCACGGCCGCACTGGTGAGGCCGGCCGCGCCCAGATCCTGCAGCGCACGCACCCTGCCGGTGGCAAGGGCTTCCAGGCAGGCCTCGATCAACGATTTCTCCAGGAAGGGGTTGCCGACCTGCACCGTGGGCCGGAGTTCCTGTTCCTCCTCGAAGGTGCGCGACGCCAGTCCGGACGCGCCGTGGATTCCGTCGCGGCCAGTTCCCGCGCCGGCCAGCAGCAGGACATCTCCAGTCCGGTCGGCGGCCGCGCTGGCCAAATCTTCGATGCGCGCGATGCCGACGCACATGGCGTTCACCAGCGGGTTTTGCGAATAGCAGTGGTCGAAGTAAATCTCGCCGGCCACATCGGGCACGCCGATGCAGTTGCCATACCAGCCGATGCCGTCAACGACGCCTTTCAGCAGCCTCCGGTTCGCGGCCGTGTCCGGCGGTCCGAAACGGAGCGAGTTGAGCAGGGCGATGGGCCGCGCGCCCATCGCCAGTATGTCGCGCACGATGCCGCCGACGCCGGTGGCGGCACCCTGCAGCGGCTCCACTGCCGACGGGTGGTTGTGGGATTCCACCTTGAAGACCACCGCCAGCCCGTTGCCGATATCGATGGCTCCGGCATTCTCAGCGCCGGCCTGCGAGAGGGTCCGGTCGGACCGAGACGGTAGCAATCCCAGCAGCGGCCTGGAGTGCTTGTAGCCGCAATGTTCGCTCCAGAGAGCGCCGAACATGCCCAACTCGACCGGGTTGGGCTCCCGGTCCAGCCGGTCCACGATCATGTCGTATTCCGCCTGGGACAGGGCGATTTCGTCGAGGATTTCCTTGTTGACGGGCATTACTACCTTCCGCGGGTTATGAAATGAGGCCGCCGACCACCACCAGAGCCACGCCTCCCACAGCCATCAGCGTGCCGATGACCAGTTCCTTGGTGATCGTTTCGGTGTGCCGCAGGAACAAGCGTGCCATGACCATTGTGACCAGCGGGTTGCAGGAGACGATGGGCGCGATCATCAGGATGTTCGAACCCTCGCGGGTCACGGCAAAATACAGGGACATCACGGCGCAGGCCGCGGCAAATCCGGCCAGAAACACGAACAGCGTTGCCCAGCCGGAACTGGTGGATTTCTGTACTGCCTCGCGTCCGAACACCGGTGACAGCACCAGGGTGGCGAAGAACATGCTCCCAGCCGCCATGATCAGCGGGGAGCCGAACTGGATGCTCAGCACCCGACCGCTCAGGGTTGATGCGCCGTAGCAGGCGGCCGCCAGTATCGCCAACCCGTATCCGGCCACCGATTTCCAGTCACTGCCCCAGCTCTGGCGCAGGAAGTTTCCCCCGGTCAGCGCGAGGCCGGCCACCACCACCACGGTGCCGAGACCCAGCAGCAAGTTCAGATGCTCGTTGAAACCGGGGACCTCGAGCCGAGTGAGGGTAATGGCGTACAGCGCGGAGAAAAGCGCGGCGCTGCCGACAATGGGCGTGACGCGCGATGCGCCGATCAGGCTGATGGCGATGTACTGTTGCGATCGGCCGCCCATGTAGGTGAGTATGCCGTTGCCCAGCAGCCACGCCAGGGCGATGGCCGGCATGGCGATTATCGCGTCCAACTCGAAAATCAGCGCCAGCGTTCCCGCCAGCAGGGTGGACCCCACCAGAGAGATCAGGGACGCCGGCATGGGACGCATTGCCCGCATCCCCAGGCGGGCCAGCACCGCCGAACTGCCGAACCCCAGCACCGCGATGCACGCCAGTCCCAGCGACAGCAGCATCCTTAGTGATGGGCTCCCGGGCGGCCGGCTCCCGCGCGATTGGCTCCTGCGTCGATCATGGAACCGAAGATGAGGTTCCCGTCGTCCGAGCCCAGCAGCGCCTCGCAGCTTCTTTCAGGGTGCGGCATCATGCCCAGGACGTTTCGGCCCTCGTTGATTATGCCCGCGATATTGTCCACGGACCCGTTGGGGTTGGCATCCGGCGTCACCGTGCCGTCAGGCTCACAATATCGGAACAGAATCCTGCCCTGCTCTTCCAGTTGGGCGATGGTGGATGCATCCGCGTAGTAGTTGCCCTCACCGTGGGACACCGGCACGGCCAGCGACTGTCCCGCACCGCAGCGGTTGGTGAATGGCGTGTCCGCCCGCTCAGTGCGCAGGTGGGTCCACTGGCAACGGTATTCCAGGTGTCCGTTGCGGCGCAACGCGCCCGGCAGGAGACCGGCCTCGCACAGGATCTGGAAGCCGTTGCAGATGCCGATGACCAATCCACCTTGAGCGGCAAAGTCCCGCACCGCGCCCATAACCGGGGAGAAGCGGGCAATGGCGCCGGCGCGCAGGTAGTCACCGTAGGAGAAACCGCCCGGCACGATGATGGCGTCGTAGCCGTCGACGCTGTCCTCTTTGTGCCAGATGTAATCAGCTTCCTGCCCCAACACTCCGCTCACGGCGTGGTGGCAGTCGGTATCGCTCCAGGTTCCCGGGAAGACCAGGATGCCGAAACGCATGGGTGGGGTCAGCCCGCAGCTTCCAGGAGTCGGGATACGATGGCGTTGACCTGGTTGCCATCGGCCTTGCCACGCACCTGCGGCATGATGCGGCCCATGACCTTGCCGCGGTCTCCCGGCCCGGCTGCTCCGGCATCGGCGATGGCCTGGCGGGCAATCGTCTCGATTTCGTCTTCGCCGAGTTGCTCGGGCATGTATTCCAGGAGGATTGCCAGGGACGCTTCCTCTTTGGAGACCAGGTCGGCGCGCCCACCCTGGCCGAACATCTCGATGCTCTCCCGGCGGTCCTTGACCTGCTTGGCGACCACGTCGGTGACGCCGCTCTCGTCAAGCTCTTTGAGGTTGTTTTTCTCGGTAAGCTGGATCTGGCTCTTGAGGAACCGCAGCGTCTCCAGGCGCTCACGGTCGCGAGCGCGCATGGTGTTGCGGATGTCTTCTTCCAACCGGTCCTTGAGGGTAGCCATAAAGCTTCCGCCTTTCGCGCTTTTCAAGTGCTGCCGGAGCCGCGCTTTACACGTTGATGGGGTCGTTAAATGCTACAACGCGACCGGGCTCAGACGCAACCGTGCTATACTGAATTCCCCGGCCGAAGTGGCGGAATGGTAGACGCGCCGGTCTCAAAAACCGGTGGGAGAATATCCCGTGTCGGTTCGAGTCCGACCTTCGGCACCAATTTGTCTATCCAAGGGCGGCGCACGCTTGTTGATACTACAAGCAATCGGTGGGCCGCCCTCTTGCACGCCCCGCTGGGGGACCAATTTCATTTTGCCACAGTTCCCGGCACGGTAGCGCCGCTTCGAACGGCGAAGAGAACCCGTTGACTAGCAGGGCGTTGGTGTTCTGCAGCTGGTGATCCTTGCGGATGCGGCATCGGTCTTCTCGAAAGGTCTCGTACAATGTCCAGTGCAGCGAGTGTTCGGTGTCCCGTGGCTTCTGATGGCGGGCAGCAGTCGTTCCGCTGAGCCGGCCTGGCTGCTGAAGCAGTAGCTGCGCCGGCTGGTACCGCCCTCATCAGTTTGTCGACGGCCCACCACCCTGACGGCGGTCCTCAATGGGGCGATTGTTCCCATTGTCTTGTGTTCGTAGTGCGCCTTATTACTCGCGGGCTTTCCGCAGGGATAAATGGACAGTGGCCGGCCTGGATTGGAAGGGCACAACGCCGACGGTCGCGACCTTGTTGCCGATGAACTACGGATACACCACATTGGAAATCCGGCACGGCAAGCTCGTTTTGACGTGGTTGTTACCAGTAACCACGCCGCCGTGAGGCGGGCCAAGGCCCATCGCGGGTTGCGGCGCAGATTGCCGCTGTAGTCTACGCCAGCGTCGGCGGAGTCCTGGCGGGTACCCGCGTCTCCGTAAGCCGCGTCGCCCATGCTATAATTTTGCCGTGCCCTTCGGGATACTGCGCGATTCGGGTCGCTACAGTACCCGAGCAACTGCGGAGAGGTGCCAGAGTGGACGAATGGGCGCGACTGGAAATCGCGTAGGGGTTAACGCCTCTCGCGGGTTCGAATCCCGCCCTCTCCGCCATCAAGTCCAAGTTTTGAGTGTGAAATGCCGACCCTGACAGTATGGTTATCACTTTGATTATCACAACTGGTACGGGGAGCAGGTCGGTTCTGCCGTTTTCTAAGGGCTTGTGAAAGCCTCGTGATCGAGATTCTCCGAGCTGAGTAGTCCGCGGGTGTAGGCTCCCCTCACGCTGACCCAGCCGCACTGGTCGTTCAACCATAACGCCATGTAGCTCGCCCCGGCCCATCTGTCCACTTGTCCGGGCCATCGCGGCGATACAGTTCTGCCCCACCCAGGAGTACAATCCCTCCGTTGAAGAGGCCAAACGACCTGACCGACCAGGAACTTCCTATATCGAGCGCATTGCCACTTCAGTTAGCTCAATTACTGGAACGGCGTATTTGGCCCATCAAACTCCGAACAACCGGACGTGCGAAGATGTTGGCGCCTGGAATAATTTCGGGGCACGTGACCCAGATTAATCCGGCTTCCGGCCAATGGATGATCGTCGACGTAGGCTTTTCTAGTAGGGGGCCGACCTGCGGCGTCTGGACTGCCGAGGGAGGACTTGGCGTGGTCACATTGGGAGGCCTTATTGCGTTGGCTACTAGGGAAGTCCAGGCAGGTGCCCCAGAGCCTCTGAACTTGCTAATCGAAGCTCCTCTGTCAGTGGCATTTCAGCCAAACGGTAATCCTGCTCGTCGCGCATGCGACATTTTCGGGAAGAGGTACCGAGATTGGTATGTGAACGCAGGGGGCACAACATATATCGCCGCCGGTTATTTGTTGCGGGCGTTACACGCGTGTCAAATACAACGCCAAGTGAGGTTGTTCGAAGGCCATCTTTCATTCAAGATGCGAGCAAAAGCTCCGAAATCTCGAGAGGAACGGACCGCAGCACATATAGAAGACGCAGCGGACTTGAGAGAAGCAGTTTGGAGTGGAGCGAATGCTCAGATATTCGCTCCCGATCAGCTCCTCCAAGATAACGCGCACCGTATCGAGCCGTCTTCGCCCTTTTTGGGTAAGGATGTCATAGCTCCAGTAATCCGTATTAACCCCCAGCGTTAAATCCGTGGCGAAGCAGCACGCCGCTACGCCAAGAGCATGCCACTACAACGACAACTGCGCTTTTGGATCATCGCAGTTTTCGCTGCAATACAAGCGGAATTTTCAAGAAGCTCCGATGACCCCGGAACAGAAAGCCCACACACACATCGACTCTCTGCTGGAGCAGGCAGGGTGGGTGGTGCAGGATGCTTATTCGGTGAACCTGTCCGCCGGACGGGGCGTTGCGATCCGCGAATTCGGGCTGAAACCCGGCCATGGTACCGCTGATTATCCGCTGTACGTTGATGGCAAGGCGGCGGGCGTCATCGAGGCAAAGCCGGCCGGCCACACCCTCACGGGCGTGGAGACCCAATCGGGCAAGTACAGCGACGGTCTGCCGGACGCGCTGCCCGCGCACCGCAAACCGCTGCCCTTCCTGTACGAGACCACCGGATCGGAAACGCGCTTCACCAACCTGATCGATCCGGAGCCACGCAGTCGCGGCGTGTTCGTCTCCTAGGCCGGTCACCTGGCCGCGGGTACATCGTTACCGAAGACCAGATGATTCATTAATGCCGCGACAATCCGCGAAAAACAGGCCGACAGAAACGCGCATCGCCTTACGTAAATTGCCTTCAGCGAGTTGCTGGAAGCATTTTGGGCACAGCAGCACACCGCAACCGGTCTCCTGTTTTCCGATCTCTACAGCCCGGGACGCTGTTGCTACTCGGGCGGCAGGCTCTGCCGGGTATGCCAGCGGGGCAACGCCGCTTTCACCCCTCCAGTTCCATCCGCCAACTGAGCCGCCGGCAGCGAATGCCCCGCAGAGGAAATTTTTGTAGGTGAAGGCACAGATGCCATCCTGCGCACCCAATGCCTTCACTCTGGACGAGGCTCACGCCGCGGCGAGGGCCGCAATGTTCAAGCCATCGCGTCTAGGCAACCGCGGCCGGTTGAGCTTCAACTCCGGCGCGTGCCCTGGCCGACCTGAACGTCGACCAGCACCACCTGGTATCGAGGACGGATGGTTCTCGCCGGTCCGCGAACTCGGTCCCCTGCACCTTGAACTCGCGGTCCACAATCCTGGCGACCGGTGCCAGGACGTGGCCAGGCGGCCATTGGCGGCGGCCACCAAGCAGGAACACTTCGACAACCACGTGGGCCAGGTGTGGGCCGGAATATTCCATCACGAACAAGACCGCAGGCAACCGAGCCTCTACGTCAGGGACGGCAAGTTGGTATACCTGAACTCGGGCGACCACGGAGACCATGAAATCACCGAACACACCGGCGAGAGCATCGCGACACTGGCGGCGTCCGCCGTGTTCTGGTACCTGGACTGCCAGGCAAGAGTCATTGCAACGTAGCCGGAAACCGACGCGGACCCAGAGGCCTGGCAGGAAGCGGCCGCCCTGATTGACGGCATCGAAGGCGACGAGCACGCCTGGGTTACCCGCGATGTCAGGGAACATAGCAACGCCCGACCCTAGATCACCTACGCGCTGCACACTCCGAAACGCCATCACACCCAGCGGACCGTGACCAGCGCGCTGCTCATCGACCTGCCCGAGGACCTGCCCCAGCTGGATGCGGTGATCACCCACCCTTTCCTCACCGGCAACGGAGACCGGTTGGTGACCGAGGAGGGCTATCACCCCGAAGAGCGGGTGTATCTGCAAAACCGGATCCTGTTCTCACCGGTTTCGATAGACCGGGCGGTGGGCGACCTGGACGACCTGTTCCACGATTTCCCCTTCGCCAACCCAACCGCCGACCGAGCCAACCTGTGCGCCGCCATCGTCACCCGCATCTGCCGCCGTTCCTATGACATCGCTCCCATGTTCATGTTCGACAAGCCCAAGTCGGGCATTGGTGCGACGCTCCTGGCCAACCTGGTGGCGGTGCTGACCACCGGCAGAAAGTCGGAGCGCGTCACCTACGGCAACGGAGAGATGCTGGAGTTCGAGAAGCGGGTGGCCGCCGCCTGTCGCGCCGCCAACGGCGTCGTGTTGCTGGACAACCTGTCCAGCGCGATGCTCGCGGAATTGCTCACCGCGGACGACAGCTTCACCGCCCGGGACCTTGGCACGAGCCGCAACATGACCTTCACCCCCGCAACTTCGTCATCGTCGGCACCGCCAACAACGTGATCATGACCGCCGAACTGGCCAACCGCACTCTTCCAGTGCGCCCCAACACCGGCGTAGAGCGGCTGGGTCAACGCACCGGCTTCCGCAACCCGGACGTCAAGGAGCATCCGCTGGCCAACCTGCCCAGGTACCGCAACGCGTCTCTGTCCTTGGCATTGCTGGCTGGAAAAGGGAAGACCGCCCGCTTCGGAATTGCCCCAGGGCCCCCGATGCTATCCCGCCCGGCAGCGGCAGACGGCCTCCAGGATGGCGGCCGCCGGACTCACCGACTTCGCCGGCAACACTGTTGAGTTCGAGCAACGGGCCGTCACCGAAGCTGAAGCCGCGCAACGTCCCTTTGTGCAGTGGTGGTGGAGCTGGGCGACCCCAACGACGACGATGCTGACGGGATGCCCAAGGTCAAGGGCGCCAACGACAAGCAGAGGCACTCCAATCTCACCAAGCTGATCAAGACCTGGCTGGGCCAGACCTATGAGCTCGAGGACGCCACCGTGCATATCGTAGTCGGTCCCATGTACGCTAGCCGTTACCCGACCTTCGTCCTGCAGGTGGCCGACGCCGATGTGGGTGCGTTCCCCTTGCTTCCCCCTGAGCTCCAGAAACCGTTGCAGCTCATGCGTACCCAGTTTGTCTTCGCGAGGAGCGTAGCGACGTGACGATCTCGTTGCTGAAAGAGACCCCGGCTGCCATCACGATATTGCCACGCTTCGCTCGCAACGACAGTTCGAGTAAAACCGGGTACGCATGAGCGACGACCCATGTTGACAAAGTTGCTCAACGCCCTTTTTCCGCGCCGTAGACCTGCGTCGCGGAGCCCCATCACAAGGCTGGATAAGCGCACGGCATGACCGCGGGCACGATGATCGAAAGGGGCGCATCGTCCCCCGAGCTGGACTTTGCGCAAAATCTACAAAGAGCAATGGATGTTCCCGTTCTGGGACGGCACCAAACGTGCCAGGTGCCGGAAGTTTTTGCACTGTCCACAATTACCCTCGACATTTAAGAACTCCCGGGTGCCCCGATCAACCATTCTCGACCGTCATCGCTCATGTCACCCCAAAATGCGTAAAGTCCAGCTGAGATCATGCTGCACTTTCGCGATTCACCCGCCGACTGGAGCGACGGATACACCGCCGGTTTGCGGGATGCCACCCGACGTCGAAACCGGCACACATCTGAGGAGTATATGAAACGCCGCGGACATTGAGCCAGTGATCGCCAAGGACTTTGTACCACTGCGAGATCGCTGCGCTCGCATTGGCACAAGCGGATAACCGAATGGCCCTGTTTCTCCAGCGGGGCGCGCCGTGGTGACACCGACTCTCGATAGCTGATGCCTGCGATGACTACCTGGCAGCCGGCGTTGGCCCTGTGGTCCAGAGTGGTTTTGCTCAGGATGGGATCGCCAAAAAAGGCTCAGCCATTCCTCCACGGCCCGGTTACTGGTGACGAGGAAGCCGGTCGCCCCACGGCGGTTGAGGATGAGGTCGTCGAGCATGAGCAAATCGGGCGTCAGGAAGGATCGGAACGAGCGATTCACCGGGCAGGCCGCCCACTCTCGTCTGCGTAATGACGTTGAAGCAGTCATCGGCGTCGCCGAAACGCACGGTATAACCGGCGCGGGTCGTCGGGTAGCCCCGGGCCCGGGCCAGGAAACTCTTGCCGACACCGGCCAACCCCGACAGGAGGGCGTGACCGTGACCTGACCCGCGAAAAACGATCCGGGGTCACCCTCAGGATCCTGGACAAAATGGGGGATCAAACATGCCAGATAGGAAGCACACGGCCGAGGCGCAGCTTCCGCCGAGCGTGATGTGGGTCTCCCATCCCGCGTTGGCGGTCAGGGCCAGCCGCCGGGAATTGGACACCCGACCTCCCGCGGCCGCAAAGGCATGGGGCCGAATGGTCATGCAGCTGGAATTCCGTCGGAGCGGTTCTGCACCCCCACGCGTATCCAGTTTCACCGGAACCGTCATTGGGAGCGAAGCGCGGCAACCTCGTTGGGGCACGGAATACTACTGCGGGAACGAGATCGCCACGTCGCTTCGCTCCTCGCGATGACAAAATGGGTACGGGTGAAGTTCTGCACCCGCTTGCGATTGGGCACGTGGGCGCAGAACAATCCATAGTGACCGCGTCTCCAGCGGACGCCTCCGCCTCCGGGATGGCGGCGACCTCGACGCCAGGCCGCCAACACACTGTCGACGCCTCTGACGCGCCCCTTCACCGTGACCTCCGAGGCGCTCTCCCCGGGCGTTCCGCTGTCGTTCGACGCTGCGGTTTCAGCATCATGCAGTTCCGCCTGATCTTGGAGCCGCCAACTATCGCCTCATTCTCCCCGTAATCGCTCTGGCCTGGGCACCGGAGTGGAACCTTTCGGATGGTACAGTTTGTCATCCTCAGGAATCTTGGGAGATCGCTCCGTCTTGGCAAGCCGCCCAATGGGATTAAAATCACCTCTGCCAATCAATTACGTTGATGTGTACCGATTTGACGAGTCCTCCTGATAGTCTGATCGCCAGCATTTTGACCAGTCACGATTGGTAACATTTACCCTCGTGTCCGCACGACATCTGAAGTATGTTTTCAGCGGGGACCCCGGCCGAATTGCGTGGTCGCCGGTGGGATGGTCCGATCCTCAAGACCAGACAGACGCAAGCAAGTGAATCAAGACGGGGACCCTGAGTTGCTGAAAGCAAGCATGGCATCCGTACGGAATTGGGTAACGGCGGGGATCCCTGCCGACCCGGACGTGGTGCTGTTTGCCATCCGGATCTCGGTCTGGGGCCGCTGGTTCATCTGGCTAGTGGCCGTGTTTCTCACCTCTTACCGTCCGAGCTTCTGGTATCCCGAGCACCCCGAATACCTGGTCATTTCGATCGTCTTGCTCGTGGTCAACGGCGCCGCCCACCACCGGGTCCGGACCAGCAGACCCATCACGTGGCGGTGGCTGCTGTTCCTTAGCTTCATGGATGTGGCCCTGACCACCTACGGCGTTGCCATCAACGGCGGATTTTCCAGCTTCATCTTCGTTGCCTACTATCCGGCGGTCGCCGTGGTTCCTGTGGTCTTCTCATCTCTCCGCCTCAGTCTGGCCTGGACGACGATCACGGCGGCAATCTACATCTCCGTTTGCCTCGCGACGGGCTCAGTGGACTTCGCCGCCGGCAATGACCTCGCGCTGGTGTCGAGGGTCGCGGTGTTGTACATCCTGGTGGTGGGAATCGGACTGATAACCCGGTTCGAGCGCTTCAGGTGGCAACGTTCGGTGGCGAGGGAACGCCAGATGCGCCAGGACCGCATCGAGGTGTCCCAGCGGATTCACGACACCATCGCTCAGACGGCGTACATGATCGGCCTGGGGATTCACCACGCCAGACAGCTGGCCAGCGACTCCAACGACGAACTGGTTGCCGCCCTTGACGCCACTGCGGAGCTGACGAGGTCAGCCATGTGGGAGATGAGAGGTCCCATCGACGCCGGCCAGATCGTTGAAGGCAGAGAGCTGGGGCGTGTCCTGTGGTCGCACTGCGCCACGTTTCAGAGAATCACCTCGGTGCCGGCCGAGATGTCGCAGTCAGGGACCGAGCCCCCGCTTTCCGCAGAGACCCGGGACGGGCTGTTCTCCATTGCCCATAACGCCTTGACCAACGCCTTCCTGCACGCGCGTCCAGGTAAAGTCCAGGTGCGGCTGGCCTTTGAGGCGGACCGGATCACGCTGTCCATTTCGGATGACGGGGTGGGTCTTCCCGTGGACTATGCGGAAAGGGGTCGCGGCTTCAGTGGCATGGAGACAGACGTACAGCGGATGGGAGGCATTCTCACCGTGGAGAGTTCCAAAGGGGGAGGCGAGACCATCATTACTTGTGTGGTGCCGCGTGAAGCCAATCAAGGAGGAGCCTGAGGTGTCGCAGACGGATTTGATCAGGTTGATGCTGGTGGACGACCATCCCATAGTGTTGAGCGGTTTGCGCAACGTCCTGGAAGCATCGGGCCGCTTCGACGTGGTGGCCCAGGCTCTCGACGGCGCGGAGGCCGTCCGCATCGCCCTGGCCGTGAAACCGGAGGTGATCATAATGGACGTGGTCATGCCGGAGAAAGACGGAATTGATGCCTGCCGGGACATCATGGAAGCCCTTCCCGACACTCGGGTCCTGGTGCTGACGGCGTCGACCGAGGATGATGCGGTCATCCAGGCGATCGCGGCCGGCGCCGCGGGATTTGTTCAGAAATATTCGCCTCCCGAGGACTTGTTCGAAGCTGTCCAGGCGGTGGCCGAAGGTCGATTGCAGGTTCCTGACCAGGCAGTCAGAAAGGTCTTCAGCATGCTCCGCCACGGTCAGATTTCCCAGCCCCGCCGGGCTCTGGACAGCCTCACGCAACTGGAGCAGGAGGTCCTGAAGCTGTTTGCCACCGGGCGGAGCTACTCCCAGATCGCCGAGGCCAGGAGCAACAGTCCAGTGACTATCCGGAATACCATTTACCGCATCCAGAGCAAGCTGGGCATAGTGACCAAACCGGAACTCGTCATCTGGGCAGTGCGGAGCGGGCTGCTGGACGACTCCGCGGCGGAGGCCGAGTGAAAGCGGGCTCATCCGTGCCGTCGCCCACGATGAGCCCGATGTCTCCCGGGCAGTCCTGCGCCAGCGCCGCGTCCAATCGAACCCCTATCGTCCCCTCTGCGTCGCGAGCGGAAATGACCATGCTGTCTGCCGTTCATCGACCCGGGCGCTTCCGGGCCCACCACCGGCCTCAACTAATTCTCACGGCAGTAGAGGCCCGATAGTCTCGACCAGGTGCCCCAGATGTTGTCCTCCCGGGCGCGGATACGGATGGTTAACCCCGCTCGGCCGTCGACTGGGTTCATCGTCACGCTCCCATGCAGGTCGACGTATCCGCCGTCAGACACGAACCGATGGGTAACCCGTTCTATTCCTTCCTGCGGAGTGATGTGGGCCTGCCACTCGTCAATGTCCCCGTGGGACTTATCGTTGGGACCGCCCCAAATGACCAGGATAGGCAGCGTGGTGCGGCAGGAATCCAGCGTTAGGTGATTATGCCTTGCTTCGGGATGGTTCCGGGTGCCGGTGCGGTCCAACCAGTAAGACGACAGCGTCCCCACGTTCAACGATTCGGAGCCCTCGGGCCCGGGGGTGGATTGGGAATCGGTGGAACCCATAGGCGTGCCCCTGCCAGTGGTCCAGGCAACCCCCGTCCCCACCTGGTTCACCGACGCCACCGCCACCTCGTAGGTACTCCCGTTGCGCAACCCGCTGATCGTCTGCACCCGCAGGGACGGATTCGATCGGGACACGTTGGTCCACGATGATCCCCCCTCCGGTCGGTACCGCACCCGGTATCCGGTCACCGGGGCCCTTGGGTCCTCCTGCAGCGGCGGGTCCCACTCCAATCCGAGGATGCCGTCGCCCGGATGCACCGTCAGTTCCGCGGGCGGAAGAGGCATCGACGCCGACCCTTCCGGCGTGGCGGTGTCGCGGGACGCCGGACCATCCAATGCTTCCCGCACCGCGCGCACCTCAAAGAGGTACGTCGTGTCGTTCACCAGGTTTCGCACCGTGTATGACGTCGTGGTCCACCGGCTGTTCGGTATCCTCGTCCAGTCTGGGTTCCACTCGGCCTCCGGCAGGTTAACCCGGTATCGATACTGGTACTGGGTGATGGAGTCGTCCACCGAAGCGTCCCAGCTCAGCATCGCCCGTCGGTCCTGGGAGGAAGTCGCAGCGAAGTTCGCCGGCGCGGCCAGGCGACCCCGGGGCTTCTGCATAACCCCACGCCCCGGGCCCCCGTCCGTGCCTCGCATGGCGCGCAACTCCACGGTGTAGAGCGCATTGTTGGTCAACCCGGACAGGATGTGTGACGTGGTGGTTGACCCGCTTCCCGTGAGGTTCGTCCAGTCCGGGTTCCAGTCACCGTCGGATGGGTTCCGGTAGCGGTACTGGTATCCGGTGATGGTGATGTCGTTGGGATCATCCCAGCTCAAAGCGATCTGGCCGTCGCCTGCCCAAGTTGCGTCAAGTCCGCGAGGCGCCCTCAGCTGTCCCCGCGGCACGGCCTGCACTTCGTCCTCGTTACCGGATTCGTCCCGGGCGTTCCTGGTGTACACCGGCCGGACCTGTAGGGTGTACTCGATGCCGTTGGTCAGGCTCCGGAGCCGGTACGACATGGTGTACGCATTGCTGCCCGGGATGTTCCGCCAGTTCGGGTTCCACCCGGTGTCCCCCGTGTTCCGGTACCGGTACTGGTACCTGGTCACCGTGTGGCTGGTGATCCGGTCCCATTCAAGAGTCACCTGACGGTTCCCCGGCGTGGCCCGGAAGTTGTGCAGATCCGAAGCGTGATCCACTGTCCGGTTGGTGAAGGAGGCCGCCTTCGCGCCGCTCAGGTCCTGGATCGGGTTCGTGATCGGCACCTGGTAGGACAACGTGACATTCTGGCCCCGCTCAACCGCTGCTCCAAGGGTCAGCTCCACCTCGGCGCCGCTGATCGAAACCCCAATAGGGTTGGCGCCGCTTCCGCCGCCCACATTTACGGTGAAAGCGCTGTTGGACGGCGCTGTGGCGTTCAGAGGCTCGCTGTAGGTCAACGTCAGGATCTGGCCGGCCACCTCGGCCTTCTCCAGCATGGGCTTCAGCGTGTCGACCTTGTGGTCCGAAAGTGGTTCCCGGGCGCCGTGGATCAGTAGGGCGGCTACCTGCTGGCCCGGGTCCGCGTGCGCGAACCTGATGGCGCCGCCGTTCAGGCGCAGCGAGTTTGCGCCCCACGATATGCCATCGTAGTCGTCGCCGTCCCCGGACTGCACCGCGTACGTGAAGACCAGCCTTTTCGAATTGGAGCCCCGGGAATAAGCCGCCAGGCGGGTCTGGCCACCCAGCTCAAATTCAAACTGAGGCGCGCCGGTCACCGACACCGCTCCGTTGAACTCCACCATGAATAGAATGCCGTCGCCGGCTTTGTAGTATCCGTTAACCGGCGCCGGGGTCGCCTCAATCTGCGACACCCTCAGCGTGTCGTTGTCCCGGATTGTCACCGTTGCCCGGTTCGCGCCTTGCGGCGGCATCGCGACGGCATAACTGGTTCCTGGCGAATGGCCGAAATATACGTCGAAGGTTTCGTCGCCCTCATACTCCTGATCGTCGATCGTCTGGACCTGGTACCTGGAGGTTTGCGTGTAGGTGTCATTGCCCAGGTCAGTCCAACCCTGGGCGGGAAACGAGACATCCCGGTTGATGTGGGTGTAGTCAACGCCGGTCGTGGCTGTTCCGTCCGCGGTCAGGGCCGAAGCGCGGACAGGGTCACGGGGCCTCGCCACTCCGGCGCCGGTTCTGGCGACCATGCCGGCATCCAGGACAGATCCCTCCTCAACGGTCAAGCCCGTGGACTGCTGATGGGATACTTGTGCAGTGGGGCCCGTGGTCGGCACCTTCACCTGCACCGTGGCCGAGTTGCGGGGCGCCAGCATTGGAACTTGGGTGTAATCTCCCAATACGGTGACCGTCAGGTCTCCGCTGGTGTTGCCACGATAGTTGCTGTTCAAAAAGTGGTCCGCCGATGCTTGATCTCCAGAGAAGAAAAATTCGACGACGGTTTGTGGGGAGTAAGTGTCGCTTTGGGTTATCCTGACCGGCACCAAGAGAATATCGGAGTTTGCGATGGAGCGCGTCAACCGGTACCTCGCGCGGGCAATGCCGGGCGTCATATCGGGTTGCAGCGCCTCGATACCGATCCGGGGGATCCTGCTGTAGTTGCGCACCGAGCGGTCCGTGATAGCCGCCAGGTCGTTTCCGGCCGCGTCCTCCAGCTTCGAGCCGCTGCCGGGCACGGCGTAGCTCACCTTGACGTCGGCGTCGTTATGCGCGATGGGCGTACCCAGCGTCAGCGTCACCGTGCTGCCGTTCACCTTCACCGGGTCAATCGCGTCCAGAGCCACCTCCGCCTCGGACCCGCCGGAGGGCGTCGCCTCAACCGTGAACGCCGAGCCGGACGGCTCTGACGAAATCCGCATCGCCTCATTCATGGTCAGCGTGAGGGTCCTGCCATTGGCCGCCAGCACCGCCGGGTCGGTCACCACCAGAGCGGGAGCAACGGTGTCAGCAAGTTCGTTGACCACTCGCTTCCCGCTGAAGCTCGCCGCCTGGTTGCCGGCCACGTCCACCACCTTGTTAGCCGTGCCGTCGCTCGGCTTGCTGTAGGAAACCTTGATGTTGGTGTCCGACGTCGTGATGGCGGCCGCCGCCGCCAGCGTCAGCGTCACCATGTTGCCTGAAATGGACGGGGCGGTGCTGCTCAGCGTCACGGTGTCGTCGTTGGCGCCTTTGGTCACCGAGAATCGAGAATTTGGCAACGACGCCGCTGCGCCCAGCTTTTCATCGAAGGCGATCACCAGCGACGTTCCGTTGACCCAAGCCTCGACGAACACCGGTCCGCCGGTGTCCTCGCTGATATAGACCATGCGCTCTCTGAAATTCGCCCAGTCCTCCGCTGTTGTATCAAAGTAGTAGGTCGTGCTGGTCCCCGTCCACAGGGCAAATTTCGACAGGGGGTAATGTTTCCCGCAAACATACAGGCCCAGCGCCTCTTTGTCGGCAGCGGCCAGGGCCTGGTCAAACACTACAACCAGGCCCTGCTTGAGCGCTCCCGTCAGGCCCGTCCCGATGGATGTTATCGTGTACCCTGCGGAGGTCGTGGTGGTCGCGAACGTCGGGTCGTCCAGAGTTCCCGCACTTCTGCTGCTGCTGTGGCCATAGTAGTTCCGCGTACCCACCGTGAAAGGTCCTACCGTTACCCGCCTGGCGTCTTCGATCAGGATGGCGCCGGATGTCAGTGTGGGCGCAGGGCACCGGGACGGGGTCACGATGTCCTCGGTGATGTAGATAGTGCGCTCGCTGAAGTTCGTCCAGTCCTCCGCTGTTGTATCCAAGTAGTAGGTCGTGCTGGTTCCTGTCCACAGGACAAATTTCGACAGGGGGTAGTGTTTTCCACAAACATACAGGGCCAGCGCCTTTTTGTCGGCAGCCACCAGGGCATTGTCAAATACGACAACCAGGCCCTGTTTGAGCGCTCCCGTCAGGCCGGTCCCGATGGTGGTGATGGTGTATTCCGTAGTGGTGGTGGTGGTCGCGAACCTCGCGTAGTCCAGGGTTCCCGCGCCTCCGCTGCTGCTGTAGCCATAGTAGGCCCGCGAACCCGTCATGAACTGTCCTACGCCGACCCGTCTCGCGCCTTGGATCGGGGTGGCGCCGCTATTCAGGGCAGGTTCAGGGCATTGGGACGCGGCCGGGCGGTTGATCACGTCGCCGGACCCATTCCCTCCGTACGCCAGTTGGACTTGTGCATCAAAATCCGCCGGAGCGCCGCCGGAGCCGGTTTCCTGTCCCATGCTTCTCGCCAGCAGCCGTTCGGTGGATCCGACGCCGGCGCTCTGAGCGTGGGCAGGTTGTCCGTTGCCGGGCATCGTCAGCGCCAGGGCGGCCGCGAGCAGGAGCAGCGCCGCTGCTGGCACGGCCCGGGCCGGCAATGCCGACGCGCGGCCAGTGCGGGAACTCGCCTGCCGTCTGCCGCAAACATCCCCCACCTTTGCGCTATTGCGGCGGTCGCGGCGGTGACGCAGCCGCTCGGACAACCTGCCGCCGGCAACCGACAATTGGGGGCGGATGGACGACAGGAGGGACCCCAGTAAGCAAAACAGCTTCGTATACCTATTCATTTTGTATCCTTCCGATCTCTTCTATTGCGCCTTTGGCCGGTTCGCATCGCCGGTGTGCGACATATCGGCGCACACTGACGCTGCGGCTCACCGGCCGAGACGCGTCTGCTTTTGTATTGCGCTTTTCGCCGTTACACGCCCTCGTGTGCGGCATAGCGCGGAAAACCTGCGTTGGTGGCTTATTAGCCACGCACTGTTTCATACGATAACTGGCCGTTCGCCGTCGCAAAAGGTTCGCATATACCTCTTGTGCCTGGTCTTTTTCGTTAGTTTGCGATCAGCATTCCGTCTAATCGGCCGGGTACGTTGCGCTCCGATGTCGCCTGGACCATGGCGCAAGTCCACTCGATCCCCGTTGTCCGCTGGGCAGCGCCCGCAGGAGCGCGTGACCTTCGTTCCGGTGGCGGCGGTGAAACCTTCGAAAATGTCCTGCTCGCAACGGATGCCGCCGCGACGGCGCTCTGGGGTTCTCAGGCTGTCATCGCGAGGAGCGAAGCGAAGTGGCAATCTCGTGGAGTGAGCGTTGGCGCCGCCGGCAGCGAGATTGTCGCGCTTCCCGGTGAGGGGGCCGCCGCCGGCTGCATCCTGGATCATGAGCTCCGGCCCAGGCTTGCATGGGCGGCTACCGCTGGCCCGCCGCAACCGGGCTCGGGTCGGAGAAAGTCGACGCGGAGCCGGGCAAGCAGCAAGTCCGCACCCGGGCTGAACGAGTGGTCACTACCATCGCCCGACAAACTCCACGGGAGCCATCCTGCCCCCCCGCCCGCGCGCGACGCGCGCCCATTCCCGGACGGCTTCAGACCACAGATTGCCGGCGCAAGTTAGCGATGCGCTCCACAAAAAATGGTAGAAAAATACCAGTCGGATTGGTACTTTCGAACCTTACGCAACGGCGGAGCGACGGCTACACTCGTCGGCAGACTCAGGCGGATAAGCCACCGGCTCCGGCATGCGGCGATAAGCCCCATGCGCCGGCTCGTACATGACTTCATATGTCGGTTTGTATGTGACCGTATGCCGGCCTCGCGTCTGACACGTCCCCCGGCTCGTATGTGACTCATACCCCCGCCTGTGCCTGGCCCATATGCCGGCCTCGTCCCTGACCCGTCTCCCGGCTCGTATGTGACTCATACCCCCGCCTGTGCCTGGCCCGTATGCCGGCCTCGCCCCTGACCCATCTCCCGGCTCGTATGTGACTCATACCCCCGCCTGTGCCTGGCCCGTATGCCGGCCTCGCGCCTGACACGTCTCCCGGCTCGTATGTGACTCATACCCCCGCCTGTGCCTGGCCCATATGCCGGCCTCGCGCCTGACACGTCTCCCGGCTCGTATGTGACTCATACCCCCGCCTGTGCCTGGCCCATATGCCGGGTTTGTACCGGAATGAATCTCGATAACGCGGAAGCGAGTGGGTATTACCATGAATCTGAAACGCAGCTTGTCTCAATCACTGGCATATTTTCCGAACGCGATCCGGTCCATAGTACGGCTGGCGCGCAACAAATTTGCCCTGCGCCGGTCCTTCACAGGCACACGCTCCATAGTCAACCAACGCCAACGCGCAACGGCACGGGCAAGGATGCTCGGGAGGGAAAGCAAACGCCTTGGCGGCCGTCCGTCGTCATCCCCGGCCTCTGCACTGAAAGCACCAGCAATCGCAATGCTGCTGGTCGCCGCCGCGCTGGCACTTACGCTCCTCAGCGACGGAACACCCGCTCACGCCCAGGACGCGGGCGTCGGCGCCGCCGAACGGGTGCTGCTCAGCAACCTGGGAGAGGCGACCTCGTCCGGCACCACCGCTCTGTCGAGCAATGACGCGGAGATCAGGTTCGTCACCGCAACGTACGAACCCGGCTACATCATCACCCGCGTGGACCTCAAATTCACCGGCCCGGCCAACTCCGCCGCCGACCTGCCGTTCGTCGCGCTGCGAAACCACATCGGCACCGAAATCACCCTGACGGGTTCGCCCACGGACCTGGGCAGCAACACCTACGCGTTTACGCCGGATTCCACGGCCAGAGTCGCCTCCAACTCGGGATACTTCCTCCTGATCGAAGGCGGCACCATGAGCCTGGCCCAGACCCTCTCCAATACAGTCGACACCGGTAGCGGCCACCGCTGGCTAACTGTCCCCACCGATGGGTACACCCGGGCACACGATTCCACCGGCGACACCAGCGCTCTCACCGGCGGCGCCCAGTTCCTGTTCAGCATCCGCGGCCGCGTCATCCAGCCCACCGTCCCCTACGTCGCAAACACCGGCCAGACGAACACAGGTAATCTGTCGCTGCTCAGCGATGACCGTGCCCAGCCCTTCACCACCGGCAGCGACGCCGCCGGGTACACACTGCACAGCGTCACGGTCCTGATGCGGGACAGCGACGCCGCCGTGTTCCGCAACCGACCCATCCATCCCCTCCCCGACCTCGCAATTCACCGCGGCTCGGCCAACGGACCGAAGGTCGCCGACCTGCCCACTCCCCCCAGCGGATGGTCTCAGGAATACGTGCTCGACACGCCCGTCACGCTGGATCCGTCCACCACCTACTGGGTCGTCGCCGCAGGCGGCAAAGGCGAGTGGGACGGCACAGGCGCCGCCGAGGACTCCGGCAACGCCGCCGGCTGGTCCATCGGTGACAACCACGAATTCCGAACCACCGGCAACACCCGCGCGTTCACCCCGAACTCGAGCACCGGGGCCCTCAAGGTCGGCATAAACGGACCGCCCGTCAACTCTCCAGCCACGGGCAAGCCAGCCGTCACAGCGCCCACCTTCCGGGTGCCAGCCGTGCTCTCAGTGGACCTCAGCGGCATCACGGACACCGACGGCATCGCCGACGCCGAACGCGCCGTAACCGCCTACCGCTGGCAACGGTTCGCCTCCGACGGCGTTACCCAACAGCGCGCCAACATCGGAACCGCTGCAACCTACACCCTCACCGACGCCGACATCGGCAAGACCATCAGGGTGACCGTCTCCTTCGAGGACGACAATGGCTTCTCCGAAGGCCCACTGGCCAGCGACGCCACATCGGCCGTCTGGGTGTGCCCGGAGCCCGACCTTCAGGGCGGCGCCACCCTCATCGAAGGACGACGCCAGATCGGCGTTGCAGCCTACAGGGTAGGCGGAGCTGACCGCCTCGGCTACCGAGACATCCTCCATCGGCAACATGGCACGCTGAACGACAATACGTTCACCACCACCGCAACCACGTCGGCGTACACCATTGAAGCCATCGAAAAGACCAGCACAGCCGTATGGTTCAACCTGGACAAGGACCTCGCCGACGCTGACAAACAGGCACTGGCACTGCACGTCTGCGAAGAACACTACGCACTCAGCGACTTCACGCTGAGTGGCGGCGGCGGACATGAATACTTCCTCGCGTCTAGCCAGGACTGGTCCACCTTCGATGAACTCACGTTCCACATCACCGAAGACCTAGTCGCGCCGTCCTTTGTCGAAGCCTGGGGCGACGGAACCTCCCTGGTGATAGCCTTCAGCGAAAAACTGCGCCCAGCAGCGTCGCTGTCCCACAGCAGCTTCTCGGTGACCAAGGGCTCCAACGACGACACCGTCGCACTCGCTTCCGGCACGCCAACCATCTCGGGCAACATGGTTGAACTCACCCTGTCCACCGCCATCGTGGCCACGGACACCAACATCAAGGTCTCCTACAACAAGCCGAGCTCGGGATCCGGAAACAGGGTCGCCGACCTGGTCGGCAACCAAGCAGCCAGCTTCAGCAGCCAGCCGGTGATCAACTTGCCAGCCGATTCCGTCGCCCCCACCCTGGCGCAGACCAACCCGGCTGTGCTGGCCGCGGACGGCAAGACCCTCACCCTGACAATGAACGAGTCGATGAAAACCGACTCACTGCCGGTCGCGACCGCCTTCACAGTGGAGGCAACGCCATCCGGAGGCAGCGAGGCCGAGGTACACCTCGATGCGACGACTCCCGTCGAGGTGAACGGCAGCGTGGTGACACTGCACCTCGGCACGCCCATCGGCCACAACGACACCAACGTCAAGGTGAGCTACACCGTGCCCGGCAGCGGAGACAAACTTCAAGACCGCGCCGGCAACGACCTGGCATCCTTCACCGACCAAGCGGTGACCAACAACAGCGACATCCCTCGCATAGGCATCGAGGCGCTCTACAGCGACGCCACGCCTATGATCGCCCTGCCAAGCTTCCGGTTCACGTCCTCCAAAGCCCTGAGCGCGGACCTGGACCTGAACCTCGAGATGACCCAGACGGGACAACACTTCTCCTTTTCAGAAGTGACGCTCGACGCGAACACAACCACCGTCGATGTTCAACCTCTGGCCTTCGTCGACGCCATCAACGAGATCAACACGGACGGCACGGCGACCATCACCATAGTCGGCGGAGACGACCATCTGCCAATGCCTGCACCCCGAAACTCCGCCACCGTGGAAGCCAAGATGCCTCCCAGCGGCCCCTCCGTCTGGGTGTCACACCAGCAACTCGCCTACTCGGCCAATGAAGGCCAACCCTTCAGCATTGGCGTGGTCTTCAACGCCGGCGAAGGCGTGGCTCAGCCCAGGGAAGGCTTCCACGTCGCTTTGCTCACCGATGATACCGGCACCGCCACCATCGGCGACGACTACACACACATCTCGGCAAACATCCCCGTCACGCCCGCAGACTGGAGCGCAACCAACGCCGGCGGGTACACCTACACGAAGCAGCAGGACATCACGGTCATAGACGACGGGCTCTACGAGCCTGACGCCGAGACCTTCGTGGCGTATCTGCAGGCAAGCCAGGGAGTATCCGACAAACTGGTGATCCCGAACCGGAACGACGCCGACGGCGAGGCCACCATCAGCATCACGAACGTCAACACGCTGCGTGTGCTGGACATCGACATCACGTCGACGCCCATCGACAACTACTACGACGCCGGAGACGTCATCCGCATCAAGGTGACGTTCAACGGAGACGTGACGGTCGACACCTCCAGCGGGACGCCTCAGTTCGCCATCGAACTGGCCGGCAGCACGCGGCAAGCTACCTACCTCAGCAGGCTGGGCACCTCAGAGCTGATCTTCGACTACACCGTCACCACCGCCGACCACGACGATCACGACGGCATATCGTGGTCCGCCAACTCCCTCAACCCGAACGGCGGAACCATCCACTTCACGCACATCGACGTGACCAAGCAGGTGACCGCCAGCCTGACCCACGACGCCCAAGCGCCTCTGACGGACCACAAAGTGGACACCCGGAAGCCCGCACTCGAGTACGTCGAGGTGGACGGCTCTGCACTGACGCTCGGCTACACCGAGGACCTGAAGACCAGCGCACCGCCCACCAGCGCCTTCTCGGTGAGCGTGGACGGAGCCCAAAGCACCAACCCGACCAACGTCGCCATCAACGGCAACATCGTGACGCTCACGCTGACGACCGCGGTCGGACCGGGCCAGAGCGCAACGCTGTCCTACACCAAGCCAGGACAAAGTTCAAACCCGCTTCAGGACCTGAGCGGCAAGGAAGCCGACTCGTTCAGCAACATGTCGGTGGACCAAGCCAGCCACCTGGTCAACTTCCGGGCCACTCCGGGCGACCGGCAGGTTCTCCTGGAATGGGACCAACTTACCGACAGCACACTCACGCGGTACCAGTATCGCTACATGAGCACCGCGGATAGCACGTGGAACCCCGACTGGACCAACATCCCAGGCAGCAACGCCAGCGCCACGTCCTTCAGGGCGACGGGCCTGACCAACGGCCTCGAGTACACCCTCCAGGTGCGGCCCGTCTACACCGTCAACGCCCAGGACGAACCCGGCGATGAAGCATCGATCAAGTCCACCCCGCAGGGCGCATTGTCGGCCCCCATCGGACTGAGCGCCACGCAAGCCGGCACCGGGCAGATAACCCTGACCTGGAACGACCCGGGCGACATCACCATCACCGGATACCAGTACCGCTACCGCAACCCCAGCGACAGCAGCTGGAACCCGGACTGGACCGATGTGCCGGGAAGCCATGCCGGCACCACGTCACACACCTTGTCCGGCCTAGATTGGGAAGTGCTCTACACCTTCGAGCTGAGGGCCGTACGAGGAAGCACGGCTGGCCCATCCACACAAGCCCAAGGAACGACTCTGGGAGACACCACCAGTCCATCCGCAGTGCGCGAACTCAGGGCCGTGGTCCACAGCAACTTCCGCATCGAGCTGTACTTCCGAGCGCCGGAAGAGTCGGGCGACGCCGCCCTCAGCGGTTTCGAGTACCGCTACGCCGACAGCAACACGGTCCCCGAAGCCACAGAGTGGGAAACCGCGACGCCGACCCAGGTGTCAAACAGAACCATAAACATCACGGGCCTTACGGCCGACACGCTCTACACCCTCGAGGTGCGGGCCGTGAACGCAAACAGCAAGCAAGGACCCGTAACCCGTGTCCAAGCCACGACAACCGCAACACCACAGACCAGCACGCCCAGCGCGCCCACTGGACTCACCGCCACCCCGGACGAACCGGACACGGAACTCGTCAGCGTTGATGACACGTTCACCGGTCGTACCCTGCCCGCCAGGATGTCTTTCGTAGACGTCACCCTGGAATGGGAGCCAGCAACAGACCACGGCAACTCCGTGATCCACTACGTGTACCGATTCGCAGAGGGCAACAGCGTGCCGACCGCCACGCCATGGCAGTTCGCCACGAGCCACAATAGCAGCGACGAACTGAAGGTCGTTGCGAACAATCTGAAAACCAGCACCCTGTACACACTGGAAGTGGCGGCACAGGCCGGCAACGGCACTACCGGGATGCCTACGTCAGTCCAGATCACGACGCCAGACTACCCGGGCTCCCACTACACCCTGTCCGCGCCCAGCTCCGCTGACGAAGACGAACCCTTCACCATCACCGTGAGGCGCACCAATCGAAACGACGGGGAGAGCTCAGTCCTGGTGGAGATTCGTGGCCCCGGCGAGAATGACATAAGGATCCTGGCGGCGGAGTTTGGGGCAGATGACGACAGCACCACCGTAAACTACACCGTTGACGACGACGATCTGACCACAACCGGCCGACAGATCAGAGCCCGCATCGGCGCAGTGAGCAACGATACTGGTACCTACTCAGTTGAATGGCACATCGTGGACATCAACAACATTACGACCCAGTGACGCCCGTCCTAGCCGCAGTCCACTTCCCCACAACGTCAAGTGGACTGCGTCCAAGTCATCTTCAGGCAGCCAATCCGGCAAGGCTTGGGCCAGCAGCAGTTGCTGGTCTGGATCATAGGGAAGGCAGGTCTTCCTGATCGTAGGTCTACGCCGGTTTCACACTTGGACCATCTTACCCCCGAACGCCTCGGCAAACCGTGTTTCTCGGACACGCTGCCAGTTTCGAGAGTAATACCCCTCAGCGCGGGCGCTGGCGCGCTGGCACGGCAGGCCCGCTCACGGCTCGTGGTCACGCTGGACGGACCAGCGCTTTCGTCAAGGGTGATGGTCAACCACGGCGGAATTTCAGCGTCGTCCGATCCGTACTCGGCCGACACTGGACAGTTTCGGCGGGCTCGACCACTCCGTCATTGATGGCCTCCACCGCGAGTGTTGCAAGAACATGGTTCGCTTCGAGGATCAACTGGTAGCCATCAGCAGAGGCCATCCGCGTCCAGGGGTGAGACCATGTAGTCTTCACCAAAGGTGGCGGACCCGCCGAAAATCTGCGGGAAGGGTCTTCAGGTTTTCGCTGGCGATCTTGATGGCGAAACCGCCATCAGGGACCTCGGTGATGCGATCGCTGCCCACGGACAGCCGCAACGCGGGTTTCCTGTCGTTGTCTTTGCTGGTTATCCGACAGGGGTTGGCGCACTCGGAATCGCACCGGCTCCCCCTGCATCCAGCAACTCCTGAACCGCACCACCTTCAACCGGTCGCCGGTGAGCCACTGGCAACTCTGATCGGACCACGGAGACAGGCTGTCCTCAACCGGCGTCTCTACCTGCCGCGGCCCAGCCCGGCTGATCCCAGCCAGCCGGCTCAACTGCTCTTCGCGGGGAGCCGGTACGTCCTGGGTAATTTCCTCCGCTGTCGCCGCCGCCAGAGCCTGCCCCTGCGAAAGCAGGGGTACTTGCGCACCGTCGCCCGCGACCACCCCATCCCTTCCGCTATCTGACGCTGGCTGCTTCCCGCCTGCCAGCGGCGAACTACTTCCTGTATTTCCACTCGGAGCACCTCCTTGTGCGCCATCGCTGCACCTCAAAATCGAAGTGAGGCAATGGTCGCGGTGGTGGCGCCCACCGGTGGTCATAGACCTTGGCGAACTGGCCTATAGTTCGCGGCGATTTGCAGTCAACCTGCGGCGCCGTCAAACAGTCATCGTCGAAGGCAGCGTGAACCGGGTGGCTGAACACCGCTACGGCAGGGAACGAGTCCACCGAACCGACTGCAGGCTGGCGCCCGACTCGTAGCCGCCACACCAGTATCACGGTCCGCCTGTTCCTCCCCATGCCCGTCGGTTCTTGACCACTGCGCAATGAACTGGAAAATCGAGAAATTGAGCTTGTTGTTCAGCACGCGCAAGACGGGATCTTTCTCGACCCACGATGGGACGCGTTCCGGCACGCCCGGATCCTCGTTGCTGGCGTTCTCAAAGCATGGGGCCGAGAACTCGCGCGGCGGCATGGACCGCAACGTCCGGCCATCGACATTACGCACCAGCGTGTCCGGATCCCGCCATGCCAACTGTGAGCAGTAGGCCGCAAGAGCATCGGCGCCCACCACGGCCCATCCAGCGGGAGTGGGAACTTCCCCGAAACGCGATCGCCCGGAAATTTCCTTAAGACCGCGTACTCTCTTTTCTTCGATTTTGGCAAGCTTGGTCATCGGCCCCACCCACACCCATGGAACCCACGCCCCATTGGCGTATCCGGTTATCAGGGGCCTGCAAGTACGCGATGCGAAAGGAGAAACTCGACCGCAACGTGGCTGCCCTCGTCGCGTTGCCGCCCGTCACCAAGCGCGAGGTGATCCCCCGGAGATCGACACCGTCCAGCAAATGCTCTCCCTGGCCGAGTCCGAGAACCATCCCCTTTATCCGTTCCTGCTCGTTCTGACCTACACCGGGATGCGACAGGGATAACTGCGGGGCCTCACGTGACGCCGCGTGGACCTGGCGGTCGTGTTGATTAACGTGGTGGAAGGCACGGTCAGGACGCAAGAACGCGGCAACGTGAAGTACCTCTCCAAGACCGACAAGGGGGCCGCGAAATTGACCTGCCAGATGTGGCGGTACATTTCCTGCGCAACCATCTGGTTAGCCAGGGTGAAGGGGTCAAACCCGATGATCTGATCTTCCCTGGCCCCGACGGGGACATGATTCCCGAGACCACCATGATGCGGCAGCTGAAAGAACTGGGGGCTCGCGTCGGAGTCCCTGAAGTCAACTTCCACGCCTTCCGGCATTTTCACGCCAGCGTGTGCCTCGAGGATTACCAGAACGCGTTCGCGACGTCCCGTCGGCTCGGGCATGGCAGCATCAAGACCACCATCGACACGTATGGCCATCTGCTGAAGGGGAGGCAGAAATATCTGGCCCAGTCTTTCGCGAAAACCCTGGAACACACCGACGAATCCCGGCCCTGATTCCCGCCCCGCGTCGATCCGACTCGATCCTGCAGGTACACGCGCGCACCTGCGGGATCGGTTTTTGCTGGCCCTGACACTCCACGCGATCCTACTCAGTCGCGAGTGGATTCGAATCCCGCCCTCTCCGCCATTAAATCCCGTGTTTGAGTATAGGCTTTCGACCGTGATAGTTTGATTATCACAACCGGAACTTGCACATAGATCTGTTTCGCCGTTGGTGCGGGCGGGATGCGCTCATTGCAGCGAGGTTTACTGGGCCAACTATCTGTTGAATTTGGCCTCCCCCGAGGATTACCCGGGGAACGCGCACCGGGGTTTCGTCGTGATGCGGCCGGTGGTGGACTAGCGTTCGCCGTTTGGCTACGATGGCGACCATGCAATCTGACGATTGCGTTTCACGGTTGATCAAGCAGCCATGACCCCGGAACAGCAAGCCCGCGAACAAATCGACCGCCTGCTCGAGCAGGCGGGGTGGGCTGTGCAGGATGTTCACTCGCTCAACCTCTCTGCCGCGCGGGGCGTGGCGATTCGCGAATTCGGGCTGAAACCCGGCCACGGCACCGCTGACTATCTGCTGTACGTTGATGGTAAGGCGGCCGGCGTCGTCGAGGCAAAGCCGGCCGGGCATACCCTCACCGGCGTGGAGACCCAATCGGGCAAGTACAGCGACGGTCTGCCGGACACGCTGCCGGCGCACCGCAAACCCCTGCCCTTCCTCTACGAAACGTCCGGATCCGAAACGCGGTTCACCAACCTGATCGATCCGGAACCGCGCAGTCGCGGCGTCTTCGCCTTCCATACCCCCGACGCCCTGGCCGATTGGGTTGGCTCAAATGCGACGACCGCGCTGGCGAGCCATGCCGGCGTGGCGGAGCCGGGCGCGGTCTACGCCGTGGCGCGGAACCTCCGCCAGCGTCTCACCGAAATGCCGTCGCTGGATGCCGGGGCGCTCTGGCCGGTGCAGGAGCGCGCCATCCTGAACTTGGAGGAATCGCTGGCGCTGGCGAAGCCCCGGGCGTTGATCCAGATGGCCACCGGCAGCGGCAAGACCTTCACCGCTTGCAACCTGGTGTATCGCCTCATCAAGCACGCGGGAGCGAAGCGGGTGCTGTTCCTGGTAGACCGCAACAACCTGGGACGCCAGACCCTGCGGGAGTTCCAGGGGTTCACAACTCCCGAGGAGCGCCGGAAGTTCGCCGAGTTGTACAACGTCCAGCTGTTGCAGTCCGGCCATATCGACCCGGTGAGCCGGGTGTGCATCTCCACCATCCAGCGGGTGTATTCCATGCTGCGAGGCGAAGAGCTCGAACCGGAGAAGGATGAACTCTCCGGCATCGACTTCGCCCAGGTCAACCCGCAGCCGGGCGCAGTGGAGTACAACCCCGACATCCCCATCGACAGCTTTGACTTCATCATCACGGACGAGTGCCACCGCTCCATCTACAACCTGTGGCGGCAGGTGCTGGAGTACTTCGATGCCTTCCTCATCGGCCTGACCGCGACCCCTTCGGCCCAGACCTTCGGTTTCTTCCAGCAGAACCTGGTGATGGAGTATACGCACGAGGAAGCGGTCGCCGATGGCGTAAACGTCGACTCGGATATCTACCGCATCCGCACGCAGATCACAGAGGAGGGAGCCAGCGTCAAAGCCGGTCAGCATATCGACCGGCGCAACCGCAGGGCCAAGACCACGCGGTGGGCGGAAGAGCTGGACGACGATCTCACCTACACCGCCGGCCAACTGGACCGGGATGTGGTGGCGGAGGACCAGATCCGCACCGTCATCCGCGCCTTCCGTGACAATCTGTTCACCGACATCTTCCCCGGGCGCACCGAGGTGCCCAAGACCATCATCTTCGCCAAGGACGACAGCCACGCCGACGACATCGTGGACATCGTGCGCACGGAGTTCGGCAAGGGCAACGACTTCTGCCAGAAGATTACGTACCGCACCACCGGGGCGCCACCGGAACAACTCATCGCCGCGTTCCGCAACAGCTACCATCCGCGCATCGTGGTAACGGTGGACATGATCGCCACCGGCACCGACATCAAGCCCGTTGAGATCGTGTTCTTCATGCGCAACGTGCAGAGCCGCAACTTCTTCGAGCAGATGAAGGGCCGCGGCGTGCGTGTGATCTCGCCCACGGATTTCAACGCGGTCACCCCCGACGCACCCAACAAAGACCGCTTCGTCATCATCGACGCGGTGGGCGTTACCGAGTCGGAACTGTCAGACTCCTATTCGCTGGAGCGCGAACCCACCAAGACCTTCGGGCAACTCCTGGACCTGATCGCCAAGGGCAGCCGCGAGCCGGACCACCTGTCATCGCTGGCGAGCCGGCTGGCCCGGCTGTCCCACAAGATATCGCCGGCGGAACGGGAATCGATAGAAACTGCGGCGGAAGGCGTCCCGCTGCAAAGCCTCATCACCAGCCTGGTGCGGGCCACTGATCCCGACGCCGCGCTGGAAGTGGCCCGGGAATCCACCGGTCTGGACGAGCCACCGCCCGAGGCCATCGCCGAGGCGGAGAAGCAGTTGCGCGAGGAAGCCGCCGCGCCATTGGCATACAACACCGAGTTGCGCCAGCGGCTGGAAACCATCCACCAGTCTCACGAGCAGACCATTGATACGGTGAGCAAGGACGTGGTGCTGGACGCCGGATTCACCGACGACGCGGCCCAGGAAGCCGTGCAGTCCTTCCGGCAGTTCATCGAGGCGAACCGCGACGAGATCACCGCGTTGCAGGTGCTGTACGAGCGGCCCTACCGGCAGCGGCTGCGTCTGGACGACATCCGCGCGCTGGCCGACGCGATGCAGGCGCCGCCCCGGTCGTGGACCACCGAGCGATTGTGGCAGGCGTACCAGCGGCTGGACGAGTCCAGGGTGCGCGGCTCCGGCCAGCGGCAACTGGCGGACATCGTCGCGTTGGTGCGCTACGCCACCGGCGAGGCCGTCGAACTGGCTCCCTTCGCCGACCACGTGAACCGCCGGTTTGCCGGCTGGTTGGCCTTGCAGGAAACGGTCGGGCGGGTGTTCACCGACGAGCAACGCTGGTGGCTGGAGGCCATCCGCGACCGCATCGCCGGCAACGTGAGCGCGGAGATGCAAGACCTGCAGGACTCGCCGCTGGACCAACACGGCGGCCTGATCGCAGCCTATGACCTGTTCGGCGACGAGTTGCAGCCGATCATCGACGAGCTGAACCTGGAGTTGGTGCGTTAGGCGGCCAACCGTCTGCCTCACGCGTACCCATTTTGTCTTTTACATCGATGGACAGGATGGGCAGGATGATGGCGATACCGTCGCCGCATTCTGCTCACAGCGGCGGCCCTGATGCCGGGACACACAATGATCAACCAAATCCTGTCCATCCTGTGCATCGATGTAAAACCACCCCTATCGCCGTTTAAAAGTGGGTACGCGTGAGACCGTCTGCGACTTGTTTCAAAGGCCCGTCTATCTTGACGTTCTAGGACCGTTATCGCAGAATGGATCTATACTGGTGCGGTATAGACCGTTATGGAGTTAAAGCCATGGTTGCGGCAAAAGAGAGGTTCTCCGCTCAAGTTGAGACGGGGTTGATAGAGGCCGTGCGAGAAGAAGCGCAAACTCGGGGTTGCGACTTTGAGACCGTGGTGGAAGAGGCTATTCGATTTTATTTCGAAGCCAAAACGGAAGGCCGCTCGCGACCCGAAGTAATGGCCCACTATCGCGACAGCGTCGAGAGACATCGACGCCTGTACGAACTGCTGGCGCAATGACCCGCGACTTCCCAATCATCCGGGAAGTCTTGGACATACACGACGACCAGATTCTCCGGTTTGGCGGTGAACCGGGGCTTCGTGATCCCGGCGCGCTAGATTCGGCCATCATGCGCCCGCAAATTGGGTATTACGCCGGCATCATCGAAGAAGCCGCCGCCCTCCTGGAAAGCCTGGCAATGAACCACCCGTTTGTCGACGGCAACAAGCGGGTGGCTTTTGCTACCACAGAGGTTTTTCTGCGGATGAATGGTTATTTCATCGATTGCGACAGCCTCGAGGCGCACCGGCACTTCATGCACCTGTTCGATACCAACTCCTTCCGATTTGCGGAGTTGGTCGCGTGGCTGTCAGGTAACGTCAAGCCACTGCCGTCTGCGTGAGCGTTTCGCTGGGCATCCGATGAAATACGTGGCTCTAATCGCCAAAACCGGCACCGGCTATTCGGCCTACCTGCCGGACCTGCCCGGTTGCGTCGCTGCCGCCGACACCTTTGAGGAAACCCGGGAGCTGATCCGGGAGGCGGCCAATTACCATGTCGAAATAATGGCCGAGCATGGCGAAACTATCCCCGAACCGGTGTACATAGCCGCAGAGGTGGAAGTACCCGCCCCGGCGCCCGCTGCGTCGTAGCCGGCCGAAGCGCCTCAAGCGATTCACCTAGTTGGACCGCAGATTACTTCCATGTTGAGCGGGTTATGCCATGCCGCCCAGAGTCCGTGAAGCGATCCGCATAATCGAACGGGACGGCTGGTTTCATGCGAGGACACCGGGCAACCATCGCCAATATCATCATCCGGAGAAGCCGGGAACGGTGACCATTTCCGGCAACCTCGGAGCTGAACTGGATACACGGAAGTGGTACAGCATTTTGCAACAGGCGGGAATGGACAGGAGAGATTACCGTTGAAATACGTAGCCATAATCGGCAAGACCGGCAACGGCTATGCGGCGGACTTGCCGGATTTACCCGGTTGCATCGCCGCCGGAAGCACCCTCGAAGAAACATGGCAGTTGATCCAGGAGGCTGCCAACTACCATGTCGAGCTTATGGCTGAGCACGGCGAGACCATCCCCGAACCGCTAAACGTGGCCGTGGAAGTGGAAGTGCCCGCTCCGGCGCCCGCTGCGTCGTGACTCGCGGTCGTTGA
Organism: SAR202 cluster bacterium bin87; assembly: GCA_002238825.1. GTDB lineage: Bacteria > Chloroflexota > Dehalococcoidia > Lucifugimonadales > UBA3495 > Bin87. The sequence goes on from MPNC01000007.1 coordinate 91,984, forward strand.
GAGCGGGCGAATGACGGATAATTTTCAACAACTAGATCTACCGTCAGGGTGGTGTAGAACCATCCTAGGGCAAGTAATTTCAGTCATACGTGGGGTCTCATACAAGAAGCAGGATGCTGGTTTCGAAGCCACGGCTGGCGTGGTACCGATCCTACGCGCTACGAACATCCGCGATAGGCTCGCTTTCGAAGATCTCGTGTATGTTCCCGATCACTACGTCAAACGAGAACAGTACCTGATACCTGGCGATATCGTGATCGCGGCTTCTAGCGGTAGTAGATCCGTCGTTGGCAAGGCCGCGCAACTCAGCACAGATTGGGTAGGTTCGTTTGGCGCATTTTGCTTAGCGCTGAGACCCCACGATTCTTTTACCAACGGGTATTTGGCCTGGTTCCTCCAGTCGCAAGAATACAGGAGCAGGGTGTCCAGACTCGCTGCAGGCGTGAACATCAATAACCTCCGGCGGGAGCATATCGAGGAAACGCCAGTTTTGGTCCCGCCACTCCTCGAGCAGCGGCGCATCGTTGCGGAGATTGAGAAGCAGTTCACGCGGCTGGATGCGTCGGTGGCGGCGCTGCGGCGGACGCAGGCGAACCTGAAACGCTACCGGGCCAGCGTCCTGCGGGCCGCCTGCTCCGGCGAGTTGGTGTCCACCGAGGCCGAACTGGCCCGCGCCGAGGGCCGGGAGTACGAGCCGGCCGATGTCCTGCTGGAGCGCATCCTGGCGGAGCGTCGGGCGCGCTGGGAGTCCCAGGAGAAACGGCGGGGCAAGTACAAAGAGCCGGCCGCGCCCGATACGTCCGACCTGCCGCCGCTGCCGGAGGGGTGGGCGTGGGCGACGGTTGACGCTCTCATCAGCGAACCCCTTGCAAACGGTAGGTCGGTCAAAACGGCATCAGATGGTTTCCCAGTGTTGCGCCTAACGGCTTTGCAGGATGGGCAAATCAACCAGAGTGAGTTCAAAGTCGGTGCATGGACCGAGCACGAAGCCGAACCGTTTTTCATCCGGGAAGGCGATTTCTTTGTTTCTCGCGGCAATGGGTCGATAAAGCTGGTAGGGCTGGGAGGAATCGTCGGACCCGTACATGAGCCGGTCGCATATCCTGATACTTTGATCCGATTTCGATTGCATCCCGAGGTTTCGCTGAGTTACTTCGCCCACGTGTGGAACTCGGCGACCGTTCGCCAGCAATTGGAAACTGTCGCGAGAACCACCGCAGGCATCCATAAGGTCAATCAGCAAGACTTGTCCATATGCAAGATCCCCCTCCCACCCCTCGCCGAGCAGCGCCGCATCGTGGCCGAGGTGGAGCGGCGGCTGTCGGTCGTACAGCAGGCGGAGGCGGCGGTGGAGGCCAGTTTGCAACGGGCCGAGCGGCTGCGCCAGAGCATCCTCAAGCGAGCCTTCTCTGGCGAACTGGCACCCCAGGACCCGGACGACGAACCGGCGTCGGTACTGCTGGAACGCATCCGCGCCCAGCGCGAGGCGGAGCAGGCGGCGGCGACCGCGAGCGAGAAGCGACCGGCGCGCCGGCGGCGGTCGAAAGCCACAGGTTGATTTGTGGCATACTGCCCGGCAAGGACGGTGAGTGAAATGGTTGCCAAGTCCACGGTGAATGCGCCGGTACCGGCCTCCGACGAGGTCCGCCTTGCGATGGACCCGATTTTCCTGCCCATCTGCCTGGAGTTCGGGCCGGTCCTGGAAGCATTGGTCGAGGCCGGGTACACCGGGGAGCGGTTTGACGAATGGCTGGTGCAATTCAATCAAGCCAATCGGAACCGGGTGGGCAAGCTGGAACTGACCTCCGAGGGAGTGTTGCTGGTATCGCCTATGCAGAGCAAAGAGGGTTCACTGTCGGAAGGGATCGTCTTCGGGGAACTGTACATCTGGACTCGGGAGGGCGGAGGAGGCGAAGCCCACCCCTCGCGGCTGGGCGTCCATCTGCCCAATGGAGCGCGCTACGCTCCTGACGCGGCATGGCTGTCCCCGGAGCAACTGGCCGACTATTCGCCTTCGGAAAACACCTGGCTGCCGCACTTCTGTCCTTGTTTCGTGGTCGAGGTAATGTCGCGCAACGACCGGCCGGCGGAGGCGCAACGCAAGATGGACGACTACATCGCCCACGGCGCGCGGTTGGGCTGGCTCATTGATCCCTTCCGGCGGCAGGTGCATATCTACCGCCCCGGCGCTGCGCCTTTGACGCTGGATGACCCGCCGGTAGTGAGCGGCAACCCGGAACTCCCGGGGTTTGTCTTCAATGTTCGCGCCCTGATTTTCGACGCCTGACCCCTCCGCTCGTCCTGAGCCTGTCGAAGGACAGTTCCGTTTATGACCACCGCAACCACCATCGGGCAGAAGCTGTGGAACTACTGCGACGTGCTGCGCAACGCCGGCCTGTCCTATGGCGATTACCTGGAGCAGCTCACCTACCTCATCTTCCTCAAGATGATGCACGAACTCACCCAGCCGCCGCTGTCGCTCCTCTCCGACCGCCATCCGCCGCCCATTCCCGTGGGTTGCGACTGGCCCAGCCTGATGGCGCGGGACGGCTCGGAGCTGGACGTCCACTATCGCCACATCCTGGAAACCCTGTCTCACCAGCCGGGCACGCTGGGGGTGATTTTCGGCAAGGCGCAGAGCCGCATCCAGGAACCGGCCATGCTGACCCGGCTGGTCAAGGAACTCATTGACAGCGAGAACTGGCACGGCCTCAGCGCCGACGTGAAGGGCGACGCCTACGAGTCGCTGCTGGAGCGCAACGCCCAGGACGTGAAGACCGGCGCCGGCCAGTACTTCACGCCGCGTCCGCTGATCCAGGCCATCGTGGACGTGATGCGGCCCGGGCCGGACACCACCATCTGCGATCCCGCCTGCGGCACCGGCGGGTTCCTGCTGGTCGCCCACGAGTACGTCCATCGGCACAACCCGACCATGAACCGGGAGCAGTCGGAATTTCTGCGCAACGACGCGCTGCACGGGTGGGAGATCGTGGACAGCGCGGCGCGCCTCGGCGTGATGAACCTGTACCTCCACGGCATCGGCGGCGACCAAAGCAACATCAGAGTGGACGACAGCCTGCGCGCGCAACCCAGCGACCACTATGACATGGTGCTGACCAACCCGCCCTTCGGCCGCACGTCCACGCTGACCTTCGTCAACGAGGAGGGCCGGACCGAGCGGCAGAGCCTGACGGTGGAGCGACCCGACTTCTGGGCCACTACCAGCAACCGGCAGCTGAGCTTCCTGCAGCACGTCCGCACGCTGCTTAAAACCAACGGCAGCGCGGCCATCGTGCTGCCCGACAACGTGCTGTTCGAGGGCGCCGCCGGCGAGAACGTCCGCCGCCGGCTGCTCCACGAGTGCGACGCGCACACCCTGCTGCGGCTGCCCACCGGCGTGTTCTACGCCCAGGGGGTCAAGGCCAACGTGCTGTTCTTCGACCGCAGGCCGGCCAGCGAGACCCCGTGGACGCGGGAGCTGTGGATCTACGACCTGCGCACCAACCAGCGCTTCACGCTGAAGACCAACCCGCTGACCCGGGCGCACCTGGACGACTTCGTGTCCTGCTACCGCGCCGACGACCGGGCGCAGCGGGAGGAGTCCGAGCGATTCCGCCGCTTCACCTACGACGAGCTGACGCAGCGGGACAAGGCCAACCTGGACATCTTCTGGCTCCGCGACGAGAGCCTGGAGGACTCCGAAAACCTGCCGCCGCCCGACGTCATCGCCGAGGAGATCATGGAGGACCTGCGCGCCGCGCTGGAACAACTGGAGGAAATCGCCGCGGATCTGGGGTAACTGTTCAGAGATGCTGGGGGGTGTCATGGCGAGCGCAGCGCGGCAATCTAGTTGGCGTAACTGTTCAGAGTTGCGGGGAAAGTGTCATTGCGAGCGCAGCGCGGCAATCCCGTTGGCGCAAGGGAGTCCTTCGAGACAAGCGTGGCTGCTACGGCGTCGAGATTGCCACGGCGCAAGCGCCTAGCAATGACAAAGGGGAGGTGTCATTGCGAGCGCAGCGCGGCAATCCCGTTGGAGCGTGGAGTCCTTCAGGGCAGACGTTGCTGCTACGATATCGAGACTGCCACGGCGCAAGCGCCTCGCAATGACAAAAGCGACTTTGGAAGGCCCTGGCGGTGTCCGCCTCTGACGGTGATCGACCGGGCCACGGACCGCCGGCGCTTTCCGGAAACCGCCGAACCGCTGGAGCGCGTGGCCCCTTCGGATCAGTTCAGGCGGGTAATACGGTCCTGGGGGCCGGGGGCCACCGCCTCGGTGTTGGCGAAGTAGGCGATCAGAGCATCCAGGTCAAGCACGCCGCCCAGCCTTTCAGTGCCATCGGCCAGGATGCTGTAGCGATCTCCGCCCTCGGCCATGTAGCTGTTGACGGTCACCCGGTAGCTCGTGTCAGGATCCACCACCCGGCCGTCAATAGTGATGCTCGTGGGGTCTACCTTCGAGCCGGTCGGCTGAGCAGCGTCCCAGGTGTAGCTGAACCCTGCGGAAACCTGGAGGATCCTGCTGGAACCGGGTTCGGGATTGTCGAACTGGGCTTCGAGCAGGGTGTGTATCTGGGCGCCGGTGAGCGACATGGTCACCAGGCTGTTTCCGAAGGGATGGACCGAAAAGCCTTCTCCGAAGGTGAACTCGCCATCGGCCTCGCCGCCGGATGCGGCGAATGTGATGTCATTGCGGATGCCGCCGGAATTCATGAACGAGACCACCGCGTTTCCCGTATCGGCGCTGCGGGTCGCCGCAAGCTGGGCGTCCGCAATGACATCGCCCAGCGCCGACTCGCCGGCTGCGTTCGCGTCCCGGCTGATGTCGGTGGTGGTCATGCCGATGACTGCGTTGGCCAACGGCCCGGAGAGCATGGCGTACCGGTCGATGAGCGCGGTCAACGCGGGATCGGGGGTCACGCCAGCCGTAGAGTTCGGGACGTTGTTGATCGACTGGACGACCAGGTCTCTGGTGGTACGGTCCAGCGTTGCGTCGATGACGGTGAACAGGCGGCCGCCGTTGTCCGCCATGGTCACCCACTTGCCGTCGATCTCGCAGATGAACTCATCGTTGGTATGACCGGCGATCACCAGGTCCACCGCAGCGTCGAGCCGGGCGGTGATACCGGCAATCGGTCCGGTGAGTCCCGATCCGCAATCGTTCTGCCCGCCGTCGGAGAACCCGCCCTCGTGAAGCAGGACGACGATGGCTTCGATCCCCTCTTCCCGCAGCTGCGGCACCAGGGAGTTGACTGTTTCCGCCTCGTCCTGGAACGTCACGCCGGCCACTCCGCTGCGGGCGACAATGCTTGGCGTCCCTTCCAGGGTCAATCCGATGAACGCCACCTTCACGCCCCGGTAATCGCGGATAGCATAGGGCGGGAAGAGCGTTTTCCCGGTCGCGTCATCGATGACGTTGGCGGCGAGGAATTGGAAGTCGGCGCCCGCAAAGGGATCGCCGTCGAGGTCGCCATCAACCGGATGCGGCCCGCCGTGCTGCATACGCAGCAATTCGGCCATCCCCTCATCGAACTCATGGTTGCCCACGCTGTTGATGTCCAGGCCCATGAGGTTCATGGCTTCAATGGTGGGTTCGTCGTGGAAGAGCGCCGAGATCAACGGTGATGCGCCGATGAGGTCCCCGGCCGACACGAACACCGAGTTTTCCGCTCCTTCAGCGGCGGCAGCGAGGTTGGCGGCCAGGTAGTCCACGCGGCCAACCCCGCCGAAGGAACTGGACGAAGTAGCGATGTTGCCGTGGAAATCATTGATTGCCAGGATCCGGAGCGGCACCCCATCGGGCTGGTCAATCGGTTGGTCGCTGCCCTGCGGCGTCGCGGCGACCAGGCGGGTGACCGGTACTTCCCTGGTTATTTCAACCTGTCGTGTGACCGCAATCTCAACCAATACGTCCCGGACGCGCTCGACCACCCGCGTCACCGGAACCTCTCGCGTCACTGGGACCTCAGTAGGCAACGGTGGACTGGCGCAACCGATGACGTACAGCGCTCCCAAGGCGCAAATCGTTGCAATCCAAGGTCTCAATTTCCTGTCCTCCCACGTCTGGCGAAACAGATGGCTTCGCTACCAACGACACAATGACACGGTGTTGGATGTCACAGCATCCCAATGCCGGCCGCCGCCGGAACATGTATGTTACCGCAGCGCCGACCCGGCGGTCTCGCCGCGAGGGTAGCGGCCGACCATGAACCGGGAGCAGTCGGAATTTCTGCGCAACGCCGCGCTGCACGGGTGGGAGACCATTGACAGCGCGGCGCGTGGTATCTGCCCTCCCCCTCAGTCGTTGTCCCGCACCTCGATCCTGACGTCGGGGCCGGTGACTTCCATGTCGCCAACCTCGATGCTGTGCTCCATGATGACGATCTCATTGTCCGCGTTGCGGTCTTCTTCCGCCGTTAGCGCGAAGGTGCAGCCGCGGCTCCAGTTATCCCGGTTGAAGTCAAAACCATAGCAGCTGTTTTCGTTCTGGTAGTCCAGGACGATGGCGGATAAACCTTGCAGATGCCAGTCCAGCGGAACGCTCTCGCCTTCTTTCGGCGCCTTGTTCAGCCGCACCGTGTAGCGGGACTCGCCCCGGCCCTCGTTGACCGTGAGCGTGGTCGTGCTGAGTCGCACCTGCAAATCTTCCGTGACGTCGTCCGTTGCGGGGTCATCGCTGGCGCGCGGCAGGCGAGCGTAAGCCGTCGCCCAGTCGCCGTAGCTGTAGGTGGTTTCCGCCCGCACCCGGAACTGGTAGCTTGTGCCGGCCGTCAGGTTGGAGAACGTCGCCGTCCTGGTGCCCGCCGACACCATCTTACATGCGTCGGACCAAAGGTCGCGGTCCCACGATGCGTACTGGCAACTACCGTCAAAATCGCCGTCTTCGTCCGCCTGCTGGTACAGGTAGCTGTGCACCGGCCTCCCGCCGTCGTCGGGCGGCGGATCCCAGGCGATGGTCACCCGGTTGGGGCTCACGCTGCTCAGGCGCAGTACCGGCGGGTCCGGGTCGATTGCATACTGCCCGGTGGTGGACTCGCACTGTTCCTCGGAGTAGGCGCCGGTGCCCACGCTGCTGGTGGCCACCACCCGGTAGCAGAGCCAATCGCCCGAGTACAGGTTGCGGTCGGTGTAGGCGGTGACGCTGGCGCCCGTCGTGCCGATCCTCACCCAATTGTCGAACCCGCCGATGCGGTCGTTCCGCTCCACCCGGTAGCCGGTGATCCGCGAACCGTTGGTCGGCGGAATCGTCCAGCTCAGCGTGAGCGAGTCGTCGGTGGCATCGTTGAAGCTCAACTCCGGCTGGCCGGGCAGGCCGGCCGGGACGCTGACGCTGCGCACCGTTGACCACGCGCCCTCGCCCACGTCGTTCACCGCCCGCACCCGGTAGCGATGGGTGGTGCCGCCGCCGAATTCCGCCTGGTGGACGTATTCCGTGGCGGTAGCCGGGTATAGCTCCAGGTCGGTCCAGTTCTGGCCGTCGGTGAAGTGCTCCAGCTCGTAGTGAGTGATCTCCGAATCGCCGGCGTGGGGCTTGTTCCAGGACAGCTTGATCTCCGATGCGGTGCTGGACCGCACGGTGAGGCCGGGCGCCGTCGGCACACCCTGGGGCGCCGTCGTCGCCGCTACCGGCCATGTCCAGTCTCCGCAGCCGGCGCTGTTGCACGCCCGCAGCCGGTAGTGCCGCGCCTCGGGGTTGATCGCCCCGGTGTTGTGGGAGTAGGACCGGGTCGTGCCCGACGGCCTGGCCAGCCGCGAGTAGGGGCCGTCCTCGCCGGTGGACGACGCCTCCAGCTCGAAGCCGGTCACCGCGTCGCTCCCCGGATCCCAGGTGATGAGGATGGCGTTGGAGCCGTTGGGCTCGGCCCACAGGACCGGCGCCCCCGGCGGCGTCGCCGTGACCGCCTCGCTGCTCCACCGTCCCGGGTCCTGGCCAGCCATGGCCCGGACCCGGTAGCTCCGCTCCGTCCCCGCCGGCAGCCCGAGATCCTCATAACAACGGGGGGTGTCGTCCGCGCACGTCTCGTCCGCCGCCAGCCTCGCCAGCAGCGTCCAGGTGTCGCCGGCCAGGTACTCCAGCTGGTAGCCGGTGATGGCGTCCTGCTGGTTCGACGGCTCGGTCCAGGTCAGCCGGATGGCGTCCCCGGCCGTCCATTTCGCCGTCAGTCGGGGAGCGGCCAGTTGCCCCTGCTGCTGGGCGGTCAGCCGATTGAACACGGCCGACCACGGCCCGACCACACCGGCGTCGTTCATCGCCCGCACCCGGTACGCCGGCATCGCCCCGGACCCCACGTTGAAGTCGGTCCACTGCGCGTCCGTCAACGGCCCGCTCACCGTCTCCCAGACTTCCACGTCCGCCATGTACTTCTGGACCTCGTGATGGCGCACCGGAACGCCGTACAGGTACTCAACCTCGTCCCAGGCGATGGTAACGCTCCGGGAGTTGGACTTCGCTCCCCGCATCCCCGGCGCGCCCGGCCCGCCGCCGGTGCCCTTGGCCGCCGAAATCTTGGCGGTGCTGTTGTCGGTGTTGTAGTCGTACACCGGCGTGGAATTCCAGCTGGCGTCGGTCACGGCCTCGCAATCGCTTTGCGTGGTGTGGGCCAGGTTCACGGGATTGCTTTTGGGGCCGATGCAGACCTCGTAGTTTTTAGAGTTGGCGATGCTCACATTGGCGGTGTCTCCGGCAGACGCGCTTAGGACCAGTGTTCGGTCGGGTTCGCCGCGCGAACGGTAGTAACCCCTGACCTTCAATTCGCCGATGTCCCACTCGCCGGTGGCGCTGTCGTAGGAGCCCTGGCCGATGTGGATCACGTCCGCTCCGGTGGGCAGCCCGGTCACCTGCGAGTTCGGTGAGTCGTCCGGCCCGTTGTTAACGGCAATTATCGTGAGCGCGTTCCGGCCGGCAGCGACGTGAGGACTACCACCTCCGTCCTCCACTGCCAGGTCCGCCATAGGTCCGACATGGAAGGTGTAGGTATTCGTGTCACAGTATGCGGCGGTGACGCCGGAGGGAAGCAATTTGGACGCGCAGTCCCCGTTGGTGTCGTCACGATTACCGATGGTGGTGTAGTCCACTACATAGGTTCCCAGTTTAGAAAACTCGGCAAACCAGGCACTTGCCTCGGATTGGTCATTTTTCGAACTGGTGCCGCTGTATGTGACAGTCCAATCATTGCTCGACTTCATCTGGGTGAATGCCGAACCCGTGGCACCCCTGATGTACATGTCCCCAGGCGGGTCGCCTCCGTTGAGGTCCGTCACCGTTACGTGTTCACCAGCCACCTTGACCCAATTGTTCAAATTGCCATTGAAAGGGATTCTCGAAAAGAAAATGCGGACGCCCTCCCGGGTGCCGGTGAAATTGGCATGCGATGCGCTGCCTGTTTGCCAGGAAACCGTCTCTGCACCCGTGACGCTCTGCTGATTGTTGTTTTTTAGGTAACTATCGTACGTTCTCCCTTGAATATCTTGGACTTGAACGGTGACATTATCCTGAGCAACGATTATCCCGGTTCTTGCGTTATTGTTAACAGCCCTCACCCGGACGCCGCCCGTGCCGTCGCAGGGATAAGTTTGCCTGGCAAAGCAATCGTATACGGTAAATATGTCGAGTTCGCCGCTCACGAACGGTTCCGCCGGCTGGTCCCCCAGACACAACTCCGCCACGTTGTCCGATATGTCGTCGTCCATAGGGCCGACGCCTGGCGGGGGATTCCCGGTCAGCGTCGCCGTCAGGCACTGTTCATTCACGGCGGCGTCGCTTGCCACCGTGATCGGCAAGGTCACGGAATTCCGCCTACTTTTCTCCTTTCCCACTGTCCCGATGGTGAACACGCCATCGCCGTAGCTCACCGAATCTGCCCTGACGTCAGGCGTCGGGGCGTAACTTGGCGTGCCGGTAACGGTCAGGCCCTCGGTCAGTTCAATATCAACCTTCAGGTCAATCGGTGGCGGGGAATTCGGTGGACCTGTCCCAGTAGCAAAATGAGTATATGGATTTGCTCTATCCGTGGTGATCGTGAAATTGATGGTGTCCCCCGGCGAGGGGGACGTTTCGTCCACCTCCACATCGACTGAATAATTCCCCACTACCGCTCTAAATGATACATGGTTTGTACGAAAATTGTATGCCCAGCTCCGATCGGTGTTGTTGCCGGGGTTGCTATCGAAGGACGCCGTGGTCACCTCTCCGGAGTGTGCATGCGGTATTGAGGAGTTATCAAAAATAGTGCCAACCATATGCCCTTCAAGGATTTCATTATATATGTTCGCAGTGATCTCTTCACGTTGCAGCCCCGCGAGCGCGGGTATGGACCACCGGAGGGAATATCCATTGTTCTCCAGAGACGCGACCCCGACGGGTACTCTTGGCGGGAATAGAAAACGGCTTGAATCCTCGGGGTACACCACCGTCACTACAACTTCCACGTCATAGGCGGTCCTGGACCCATTGTTCACAACGATAATGTTCAGCTCGTGACTGAGACCTGCTTGTATATCTTCGGGAACTTCCAGGATCAGCTCCACGTCCACGTAGTCGCTATCCTCGCCCTGGGCATAAGCAACGGGCTCGCCCAGGAAGGCGGCAGACAGCGCGGCAAGGACTACGGCAATTACAGTCAGCCCGATCTGAAACTTCCAACGTGTGAACATCTGGTACACCCTACAAAGAAAAACCGTCGTTGAGACGGCTATGATCTTGGTTCCAAGGATCTTGGTTCCAAGACGGTGCACATGAGGCTTGCCCATGTGCACCGTCCGATGGTCCGGATATGCGCTACAACGGGTTCGCCCATCGCGGTGCCCGTGGGACTGTTCTCATCGATGGAACGCGTAACCCTGAACATCGGGGCGACGTTGGTGCGGCGCGCCACGGTGATGGCGGCCATCCTCATGTTGTTGCCCGCGTCGGGGGTCGTCCAGGTGAGCGGGTTCTCACCTGCCGGCACATCGTCCTGCGCGAAGAGACCGAACGCGTCGCCCTCGTCCACCAGGTTGATGCCGTCAGCCTCGCGGATGGATTCGCAATTCCGGCGCATCCTTCCCGCGGGCCGCTTCCGGTGAGCCGGCGTGGATGGTGTGGAACGCACAGGCAATGCCGTTGCCGTGGTCGCGCCCGTCGCGGGTTCCGGTCTTTCCGCTGTCGAGTCTTGATTTCTGTAGACTGTCATTTCGAGATAATGTATCAATTGGAGGTAGTTAACGATATACCGTATCAATTTTATTCGGGCGACGAGATGAACGGAACGGTGGCTTGCGGCGCCGGTTTACGTCGGGCGGTTCTGATCCAGGGGGCTCTGATGCCGCGGGCTCCGGAGGCAGCCCGCGCGGGAGGAGCGGAATGCGCGCCATGCCGTGGCCCGGCGCGGGTCGAGCCCGGCCCGGTCGCAGGGCGCATGTTCCAGTCGGTCGATCATTGCCGCTCCTGTTGGTCACCGGGGACGCGGCGCTGGCGCCGGCCCGGTGTCGGGTTTCCCCAATTTGCCAATCTGACTGACTCGCGACGGGCGTCGCATCCGGGCTCACCCTCCTGACGGAGCGCAGGCGCAAAGCGCCGCAATCTTCGCAGTTGGCGAAGCTCGCACCCGGTTGTCGGTTCAAACGGCCCACTAGGTTAGCGGCATATCCATATGATCCGCATAACTTTTTCGGCAATGTTTGTATCATTGTGTGTATGAATGTGCGCTTGCGGAAGCGGCAACCGGTTGCCGGAGTTGCATCGTCACCGTGCGATCCGTGCCCAACCCGGGCATGGGCTGCCCGCGGGAGATCGCCACGTCGCTTCGCTCCTCGCGATGACAAAATGGGTACGCGTGAGCACGCCCCGCGGGTGGACACGGAAAACAGTTTCGCTGGAACCCGTCATTGCGAGCGAGCACGTCCCCGCTTTCCGCGGCTTGTCATTGCGAGCGAAGCGCGGCAATCTCGTTGGGACCAGGAACGGTACTGCGGGAACGAGATCGCCACGTCGCTTCTCTCCTCGCGATGACAAGTCGCTTCGCTCCTCGCGATGACAAAATGGGTACGCGTGAGCACGCCCGGCGGCAGATCGAAAACAGCATCCTGAAAAACGGGACAACCCGGCAAATGGGCAACCCGGGCCAACGGCTCAACGCCGGATGGGATGAGGACTACCGGCTCAAAGCGCTCCTTTAACAGGAGGCGATTGCCCTGGGCAATTCGCTATTGACTCAATAAGGATGGCAGTCTATGTTACGCAGGCCTTTCCGGGGCAAACCGAATACTGCGCCGAGCAATTCTGGATCAGTGTCGACTCTGATCAACATTCAGCGGGTATTCGACAGCCCAGGTAGAGGTCAAGACACTAACAACTGCGAAAGGGCACAGTGACCTGCCCTACTTTCGGAATTCGGAGGTTCTGACATGAAGCGCCCAGGGCTCCCACTACCCCGACTATTCATTTTGACTTCACTGGCTCTCGTCCTGATAGCGGCGGTAGCCTGTGGAACCGCACAGGAAACGCCCGCCGCAGCACCGGCGGCGCCGGCAACGGCAGTGCCGGCCGCGGCCATGCCGGAGAACACTCCAGTCTCCAGTTCCGGGGCGCCGGCGGCTGCGGCTGTGGCCACCGCCGTTCCCGCGGCGACGGCCATGCCGCAAACCTCGGAAGTGATGGCGCCTCGAGGGACTTTGACCTTCGGGTTGCCCCTCGTCGCCCCGTTCCACGTCTTCCCGACGGTCACGGAAGGCGCCGGATATCACCACAACGGCTACACCACCGCCGAGACCCTCCTTTACATGAACGAGGACAAGGAGATTGTTCCCTGGCTGTTCCGGGAATGGAGCGTTGCTCCTGACGGCGTCACCTGGACGTTCAAGCTGGTGGAAGGCGCCCAGTTCCACAAGGGCTACGGGGAACTGGATGCGGAAGGCGTCCTCTGGAGCTTGATGATCAGCGGCGGCGAAAGCTCCCGGGTGGCGTTCAATACCCATATCCGCAGGATCTGGGGGCTTGGCGGAGACGTCAAAGAGGGTACCGTGGTTACCGGCGTTATCGACGAAGGCCGGGCCAAGGCTATCGACGACTACACCATCGAGCTGAACACCGGGACGCCGCAGTACGACACCCTGGGTCTGCTGGCTCGCCCCCACGTCAACATCATCAGCAGGGGACAACTCGAAGAGGTGGGTGTCGACGCGGCAAGCCGGAACATCGCCGGGACCAGCCCCTGGGATTTCCAGGAGCACCAGAGTGACCAGTTCACCCGGTGGGCCGCGGTCGAAGACCACTGGCGCAAGACACCCGAGTTTGCCGAACTGGTGTGGCAGCACATTCCGGAGGAATCCACCCGCGTGGCCAACTTCCAGACCGGAAAGCTCACCGCCATGGAGATGAACCTGGACTCCATCGCAGCCGTGGAGGACTCCCCCGGCACCAGCTTCGTGAAGATAGCCGGCGGCAGCGGCGTGAGCATGGCCTTCTACGGCAACTACTACGTGGGAGTGAACCCTGACGGTTCGCGCACGCCGGAGCACGAGGAAAGAGTCCCCGGGTTCGATCCTTCCCTGCCCTGGATTTCCGGCAACCCGGACCCTGAATCCGAGGAATGGCAGAACGCCGCCAAGGTTCGAACTGCCCTGTCCATCGCCATCGACCGGCAGACAATCTCGGATACGCTGCTGAGCGGAGAGGCAATCCCCGACTCCCTGCCGGCATGGGCGTTCCACCTGGACAAGCTGCCGGCGGAGTACCGGCAGTGGGAGTTCAATCCGGAGAAATCCCGGCAACTGCTGGCCGAGGCGGGCTATGCCGACGGGTTTGAGATTACCCTCACGCCCCTGGGCGGCTCAAATTACCTCGAAGTGACTTCCGCCATCGCCCAGATGTGGGACCAGATCGGCGTCAAGGCCAACCAGCAGAACCTGCCGTACAAGACCTTCCGCCCGGGCATCGTGACCCGCACCTACAACCAGGCGTACCAGCACACGCACGTTGCGCCTGACCCCCTGGACCGGTGGTCCACCGCTTTCAACCACGAGAGCGCCTGGAACTTCGGCATGGACCACCCGATTCTTACCGATTTGATGAACGAAGCCCAGGGCACCGTTGACGAAGCGGAGCGGTACGCAATCATGGTTGAAGCCGCGAAGTTCATGTACGACAACGCCCTGACCGTCGGTCTCTACGCTCAGAACCAGGTATTCGCCCTGAACGGGGACACCGAACCATGGGACGCGCACCTGAACTACGCCGAAACGCGGGACCTGACCGGGTTCGAGTACGCTCCCAACCTCACTACTCAGTAAGGACGGGATGGCGTCAGAGAGTACCGGGATGGCTCCGGCCGTAATTTAGCTTGACGGCAAGCATCTTCACAATCGCTGGGCGCGCAGGGCTTGGATTTCTCATAGCCCTCGTGCTCGGCTATGTGGGGGTGTGGGTGGCATGGGGCCTGTATTATTTCTTTACCGACACCTCATCGAAGCTGCTCCGGGATGTAATGTTCTTGGCCGGCGCAGCAGTTGGCGCCGCACTGGGCGGGTCGCTGACATGGTTACGCCTGGACGGCAATTCGTTGCCGGTGCTCTTGCTGATTGCATCTGCGGGTCTAGCGGGCGGGATCATTGGATCCTGGATGGGGTACGAATACGCACTGAACCGAGAACTCAAGTGCTGCGCTAATCCTCCCATCAACTCCTTTACCTATGCCGCGTTCGGCGCAGCAGCGGTGGCCAACGTGGGAACCTTTCTGCTCGGCGTGGTGAGAGAAATCGTCGACTCCAGGCGATAACACCGGGTTGAACGTATCTGAACATCTGATGCTGGGACCTTGACATGCAACGGTTTTTGATACGCCGATTTTTCCTGATGATAATCACGCTCCTCGCGGTGTCGATGATCATCTTCGTCATGGCGCGGGTGGGCGGTGACCCAAGATCTCTGCTCCTGGACGATCACGCCACCCAGGAGCAATGGGAGTTGCTGGGGGAGGAGCTGGGGCTGGATAAGCCCCTCTATCACCAGTACGCGATTTTCATGAGCGGAGTGCTGCGCGGTGATTTCGGCGAGTCGATCAGCCAGCGCCGGCCGGTGCTGGAGGTGGTCGCAGAGAAAATCCCGGCGACGCTCCAGCTCGGCGGAGCTGCCTTCCTGCTCGCGCTCGTTGTCGGGATACCCCTCGGCGTGATGTCGGCAGTCAAGCGCGGCAGCGTTCTGGACCAGGTCGGAAGGGCCGTGGCCCTGATTGGACAGGCCGCGCCGTCTTTCTGGCTTGGCATCATGTTCATTTTCTTCTTTGCCGTGTTCCTGGGATGGGTGCCTCCTTCCGGAAGGCAGGACTGGAACAGCTTCGTACTCCCAACACTCACCTTGGCATGGGGCGGGTTCCTGGCGGGAAGCCTGCGGTTGATGCGCTCAGCGATGCTGGACACGCTGGACACGGAATACATCAAACTCGCCCGGGCAAAAGGGTTGCCCGGCAAGATGATTATCTGGAAGCATGCGTTTCGCAATGCTCTGATACCGCCATTGACCCTGGCGGGTGTATCCATGCCCGCTATCCTCACGGGCTCCATCACCACCGAACTGGTATTCGCGTGGCCCGGAATGGGCCAATTGGCAGTGCAGGCCCTCTGGTCGTCCGACTACCCGCTGATCCAGGGGCTGACCATCATGTTTACGTTGGGGTATGTATTCATCGCGTTGGCGGTTGACGTACTCTACGCGTACATCGACCCCAGAATCCGATACCTGTAGGAGATACGGATTCTCAGCGAGTGGACCGGCCCCAAACCGCGCCGAGGATCCACGTCTCCTGAGAAGGCCCGGAGAAGTTAAATGGCCAACGCTACAACTCTTTCTCCCTCCCCACCCGTCATCGTGCGGGCGCTACGGGGCATGGCACGCTGGCGTCGCCCGGTGCTGATCGTTCCAGTGTTTATCCTGACAATGGTCGTGGTGGCTGGTATCACCGCTGACTGGATATCCCCGTACGACCCGAATGTAGGGGACCCGAACCACCGTCTTCAACCGGGGTTCTGGGCGTACGAGCCCGTTCCGCCCGTGATCGTAACCAAAGAGGTGGTGGCGGTAATCAACCCCAGCAACATCGAACTACGGAAAACCCAGATCACCGAGTACAACGCCAAGCAGATAGACCCCAACGCGGTTATCGGCGATCAACTGGATGTGGTTGTCAGCGAAGGGATCGACACGCTTTATTTCCTGGGTACCGACCACTTGGGACGGGATCTGTTTACCCGGATTATCCATGGCGCGCGCGTTTCCCTGGTGATGGCCGGCCTGACATTGCTGGTGGGCGGTACGATGGGCACGGTACTCGGCCTGACCGCCGGATGGCACGGTGGGTGGGTCGATGAGGTTGTAATGCGCATGGTGGACATCATACTTGCGCTCCCGCTAATCCTGGTCGCACTGGTATTGGTTGTCGCACTCGGACCATCCTTCCAACTGATCATCGTGATCATGGCGATCGCCATCTGGCCGCTCTTCACCCGCGTGACGCGGGGGGAGGTGCTGCGCGTCAAGACCGCGGACTACGTCGCACTAGCCCGCGTGGCCGGGGCCGGGACGATTCGCATCATGATAGTCCACATCCTGCCGGGGATAGCCAACAGCGTGATTGTGGTGGCAACCCTGCTGGTGGGTGTGGTCATCCTGCTGGAGGCCGCCCTTAGTTTCCTGGGTGCCGGCGTGCCGCCGCCGACGCCAGCGTGGGGGTCCATGCTCTCCGAGGGCCGGGACAGGATCGCGATCGCGTGGTGGATTTCGTCGCTGCCTGGGCTCGCGATTTTCCTGACGGTGCTGTCCCTGAACCTGTTCGGTGACTGGCTGAGGGATGCCCTGGACCCGAGGCTGCGGCAGTTGGAGTAGCAATAGCCTCACGTACATCTGCCTTGAAACCCGCGAGGGCCAACGGTTATTTGGAGGGTCGTAGACTCACCGAAAAGCGTCGGCCCTTTTTTATTGGCCCATTGTTGTGCGGTGTTGCGGTCTCCCCGGGGCACTGGTTGGGTTTAGCGAGCAGTCGGGTGCCGCCCGGTCGTTAGACGCCTTTTCGACACCTCGCGCAAAATGCGTCGACTTTGGAGACCGCAATCGGTAGGATCACGGTACAACCTCGGGCAATGACATCAGGTTTGGGACCCCATGTCCCCATCTCGTCGCCACATCATCCACGCCGACCTGGACGCCTTCTACGCCGCCGTGGAACAACTGGACAACCCCGAGCTGCGCGGCCTGCCCGTCCTGGTGGGTGGGCGGCCCGAGGGACGGGGTGTGGTCGCCACGGCGTCCTATGAGGCGCGGCGGTTCGGCGTTCACTCGGCAATGCCCATGGCCACCGCCGTGCGCCAGTGTCCGGACGGCATCATCGTGCGTCCGCGCTTCGATCGCTACCGTGAGATGTCCGGCCAGATCATGGGCATCTTCCGCGACGTAACCGAGGTGATCCAGCCTGTGTCCCTGGACGAGGCCTACCTGGACGTCACCGAGGCCGCCACCGACCGCTCGCCCATTGCCATCGCCATCGACATCAAGGAGCGCGTCTCCGCCGAAACCGGCCTGACCGTCTCCGTGGGCCTGGGTACCGGAAAAACCGTCGCCAAGATCGCCTCAGACCTGCAGAAACCCGACGGCTTGGTGGTTGTCCCCGTCGGCGGCGAGGCCGAATTCCTGGCGCCTCTGGCCGTGGGCAAGCTGGTGGGCGTGGGCCCCAAGTCCGCCGCCCGTCTGCACGAAGAGGGGGTGGACACCATCGGTCAGCTGGCCGAGATGCCCGACGCCTGGTTCGCCCGCCACTTCGGGAGGCGCGGCGACAGCATCCGCGACCGCGCCCGCGGCATCGACCATGATCCCGTCCAGACCTCCCGCGAGGCCAAGTCCATCAGCGCCGAGACCACCTTCGCCGATGACCTGCCCGGCAACTCCGACGAGGAGCGCGCCAACCTGCGGTCGATAATCGAGCGCCTGTCCGGCCGCGTCGCCGGGTCGGTATCCCGCAAGGGACTGGTCGCCCGCACCGTCACCGTCAAGATGCGCCTCTCCGACTTCACCACCTTCACCCGCCAGACCACCCTGCCGGCGCCCACCGACGAGGAAGCGGCCGTCGTGTCCACCGCGTGGATGCTGCTGGAACGGGAACTGGCGCCGGACCGCTCCTTCCGACTCCTGGGCGTGGGCGTCTCCGGCTTCTCGCAAAAAGAGGGCCCCGACGACGTATCGCCGGAGCCCGTGGCCGCACAGCAGCGGCTCATTTTTTAGTAACCGCGACCACGCCGGTCATTGCGAGCGCAGCGTGGTAATCTCGTCGGGGCGATAGTCAGCCACCCAATAACGAGATCGCCGCGTTACTACTTTCCCGCGATGACCAGCTGGAACCGTCCCAATCCCTACCCCTGGAACGTCCCGGTCACCGGCTGGTGGCCCGCGTTCTCCGCGTAGGGTTCTTCGCGGTAGAGCGCCATCTGCTTCATGATGGGAATGTCCTGGATGGAGAACAGCACGGCATCTTCGTCGGTGTCGTTGGCGTGCTCGTGCCACACCCACGGCGGCACCACGAAGAAGTCGCCCTCGGTCCAGTCGAACCGCGTGCCGTCGATGACGCTGTGACCCTGGCCCTTGTACACCTGGTACACGGCGCAGCTGGTCTGCCGGTGCGCCCGTGTCGCGACGCCCGGCCGGATCATCTGGGCCCAGCAGGTCATGGTCTTGAGCACGGGTCCGCCGGTCATGGGGTCGCTGAACTCCATGGCCACGTCGTCGAAGGGGCTGGCGTCCACCCTGGCCAACTGCTGCAGCGCCTCGTGGGTCTTGTCCCACTTGTAGTGCCACAGGGCCGAATAGGGTGCGCTGGGTTCCTCCCACGCCGGCCGCAGCGCGCCGGAGGCAAACTTCCGCTCCGACTCGGCCACGCCGACGATGGGCTGCTGGTCCTCGGGGTAGGCCTCGTAGAAGTTGGCCCGCAGGTAGCGCACCAGCGGCACGTCCAGCCCGTCCAGCCAGACCATGGGTTCGTCGCCCTCGTTGTTATGGTCGTGCCACGTCCACGACGGCGTCAGCACCAGGTCCCCCGGCTCCATGTAGCACTTGTCGCCCTCCACGGTGGTGTAGGCGCCCGTCCCCTTGAGCACCCACCGGATGGCCGTGGGCGTGTGGCGATGCGCCGGGGCGTTTTCACCGGGCAGCAGCAGTTGCAGCGCCGCCGTGATGGTGTGGGTCGTGCCACGATCCAGCCCGGGGGTCGCCAGCCGCAGCGTCCGGCGCTCCACGTCCCGGTCGGGCGTCACCAGCTCGCCGCTCTTCATGACCAGCGGCTCGACCTCGGCCCAGCGCCACAGGTAGGGTTCCATCTCCGGAAGCGGCTGGCCCTCGCCCTGCAGCCAGCCCGGCTTGACCTGGATCCGGCCGGCAGTTTCGTAATATTGTTGCTCCTCCTGGGTGTTCAAGCGTTCCGTTGTCGCCATGTTGCCACCTCCCGGGTGCGGTTTCGCGTGTCGTTGCCGCGATTGTAATCGCGTTCCGGCCTGATGTCATTTCAGGAGACGAGCGAATCGGCGCCAGGGCGGAGTGTTACAATCGGCCACAGACCCCAAATCCCATTCCCCAGCCGAGGAGAATCATGGCCAGATTGCCCGTAGTAACCCGAGACATGGTGCCCGCAGATTTCGCCGATGCCTTCGACGAACTGACCAGACCCACGGGAGGGACCATCACCGGCGGCCCCTATTCCATCGCGATCAACAGCCCCGAGATGGCACGGCGGCGCAGCAGCCTGACCGGCTACCTGCGTTTCGAGAGCACCTTCTCCAAGCGCATCCAGGAACTGGCGATCCTGGCCACCGCCCGCAACTTCGACTGCCCCTACATCTGGAACGCCCACGCGCCCGCCGCCCGCCGCGAGGGCGTTAGTGACGCCCTGGTGGACGCAATCCGCGACCGCCAACCGCTGCCTGATATGCCCGACGACGAGCGGGCAATCATCAACTTCTGCAACGAGTTCTACGCCAACCACCGCGTCTCCGCTTCCACCTTCCAGATCGCCCTGGAGCAGTTCGGCGCGCAGCACCTGGTGGAGATCACCGCGCTCATGGGCAACTACGCGCAGACGGCCTTCTTCCTCAACGCCTTCGAGGTCGAACTGCCTACGGATCGGACTGAGCCTGTCCTGCCCGTCTCCTGACGACGGCAGTCATTGCGCCCTCGCCCCGCGTCATTGTGCCCTTGCCCCGCGTCATTGCGAGCGAAGCGCGGCAATCTCGTGATGGTAGCAGGGTCTCTTTCAGCAACGAGATCGCCACGTCGCTGGGCTCCTAGTGATGATAGGCGGGGTACGTGTTGCCGGCTGGATGCACCGTGCGCGTTCTGATCATTGGGGCCAGCGGGTTCATCGGTCGCTACGTGTCCCGCCGTTTGGCGGCGCCTGCGGGCAATGCCGTTGTCAGCACCTACAACTCCCGTGCTCCGGGGGATGACGGCGCGTCCTGGCATCGCGTGGAACTCACCCGCCTCGCGGATCTGGATGCGCTGTTCGCGTCGGCTCAACCCGACGTCGTGGTCCACCTTGCGGCCATGGCGGACGTTGGCACGGCGGAGCGGAACCCCGATGTTGCCACAGCGGTCAACGTCACTGCGACCGAGCGCATTGCCCGCCTGTGTGAACTCCATTCGGCTCGGTTGATCTTCGTGTCCACCGAGTATGTTTTCGACGCCCGAAACGGGCCGTACGCTGAGGACGATACTGCGGCGCCGACCACGCAATACGGGCTGACCAAGTTCAAGGCTGAGCAGGCAGTTGCCGGGCTGGCTTCCGGCTGGAGCATCCTGCGCACCAGCATCGTGTACGGTTGGCCGGCGCCGGGGCGCCGCAACTTCGTGCCCATGCTGGTCGATCTCCTGCGTAACGGCGAACCATACCACGGGCCGACCAACGTGTACCGCTCGCCGGTCTACGTCGAACACCTCGTCGATGGCATCGCGCGACTGGTCGAAAGGGAAGACGAGGGGATCCGGCACGTGGCCGGCGCGGACTGGGTGACGATGTACGATTTCGGAGTCACCGTCGCTGAAAGGTTCGGGCTGGATTCGAACCTGGTGATCCCTTCTCTCGCGCCTGAAGAGGACCGCCTGGGTCTGGATTGCGAACGCACGATGGCAGGCTTGGGCTTGCCGTATCCCGGCCTGGCCGACGGCCTCGCCGCCATGCTGGAGGCCGCTGGACGGCGGTAACAGGCAATTTATCGGTGAGCCGGTGCGGCCGGCCGGCGCGCCAATGCCAGCAGGATCGCGGCAACGACGGCCACTGCCGCCAGCGCGAGGAACGCGCCGTGGTAGCTGCCCGTCCGGTCGTACACCACCGCCGATGCCAGCGGGCCCACCGCGAACCCGACCACCTGCGCCGCGCGGCTCACGCCGAATATGGTTCCCAACGACCCTCTTCCGTAGTAGCCGGCCCACAGTAACGGTGCCAGCGTGTTGATGCCCGCGCCCACGAAGCCCTGGAGGACGGCGAAAAGGTAAGTCTCCGGCAGGTTGTCGGCTCCCATCAGCACCCACATGCTCGCCGCTCCGAGCAGGTAGGACAGGACGAGCAGCAGTTTCGGCGACGCGCGTTCCGCCAGCAGTCCGCACGCCACCGCAGCCAGAGCCCCTGAGATCGACATCACGCTGATCGCGGCGACTGCTGCGCCGGTGCTCAGTCCCTGCTGCGTCAGGTGCGGCACCAGGTGCAGGCCGATCCCCGACATTGCAATCGCGACCAGGAACAGCGACAACAGGATCAGCCAGAAGGTGGGCGATTTGATGAGCTCCGCCAATGGGACCCGGCGATCATCGTCGGCCGATCCGGATACATCAGGCGTGGTCGCGAGCCCGCCGCCGTCGACCTGCAAAGCCAGGTCTTCAGGTTGCCGGCGCACCAACAGCAGCGCTGGGACCGTGCCCACCACCAGCATCACTCCCGCCAGCACGACCCACGCTGCCCGCCAATCCCATGATGAGATTACGATTTGCACCAGCGGCGCCATCACGATGACGCCGCTCGCGTTGCCCAGCATCACCAGACCCGTCGCCCGCCCCCGGTACCGTGCGAACCACTTGCCGGCGGTCACTGACGCGCTCACCTGAATCAACCCCTGATCGGCGATGCGCACGGCGGTGAACGCCGCGTAGAACCCCGCCAATGCCTGGGCGAGCGAAAGATACAGGCAGCCAGCCACCACGATCAGTCCGCCCGCTACCAGCGTCACCCGTGCGCCGAAACGGTCGACGGCCCGCCCGGTGAATGGAGCCAGACCGGCGCCCAGGACGGCGCCCAGGCTGGTCGCGCCGGCCACCTCGGTCCGGGTCCAGCCGAACTCCTGGCTCATGGGTACCACGAACACGGTGAGGATGCTGATGGCGGTGGCCGCGTTGGCGAATGACATGCCGGACGCGGCGGCAACCACCCACCAGCCGTAGTAGACCCTTCTGGGCAAGATGCTCATTCGGCTCACGAGTTCCAGGTTTCGTAAGGTGTCAGAATCAGGATTGAAACCATTCTGTGATGGATACCTGCCAATCCTGTCTAATCCTAAAATCCAGGGAATCCTGATTCTGACGCCTCCCCGCCGCAAACCGGGCGCGCATGACGTCAACGAACCACACAGAACCCCTATGATATGATTTGCACGCCGGCAGGCTTGCGGCCAACTGCGCCGCTCCTGCCATGGTAATCCCATGCACACCGGAAACACGGAGGCTGATTATGCCCTTTGGAGGCAATGACTGGCACTCGCTCCGACAGGAAGAACCGTTGGAGCCCGAGATCCCCATCTGCGACCCGCACCACCACTTCTGGGACTATCGCACGGAGCGGATCCCCTACCAACGCTACCTGCTTCATGAGCTCGCGGCGGACATGAACAGTGGGCACAACGTGACCTCCACCGTCTTTGTGGAGGCTCGCTCGATGTACCGCACCACCGGCCCTGAGGAAATGCGGTCTGTCGGAGAGGTCGAATTCGTGCAGGGTCTGGCTGCGGCCTCGGCAAGCGGACTGTACGGTCCGGGTCGGGCGGCGGCGTCTATAGTTGGCCACGCCAACCTGAACCTGGGGGACGGCGTCAGGCCGGTGCTGGAAGCGCTTCAGGCGGCCAGTCCCAACCGGTTCCGCGGCATCCGTCACTCGGTGACCTGGGACCCGCATCCCGAGGTGGAGAACACCGCCGCGCACAACCAGCCTAACCAGATGTCCAGCGACAACTTCCGCGCCGGTGCCCGCGTCCTCGCCAGCATGGGCCTCACGCTGGAAGGCTGGATGTACTTCCCGCAGATGTTCGAACTGGCCGAGTTCGCCAAGGCCGTGCCCGACCTCACCATCATTCTGAACCACGTCGGCGGCCTGCTGCGCGTGGGCCCGTACTCGAACAGTGATGAGACGCTGGCGACGTGGCGTCAGGGAATTGCCGCCGCGGCGGAGTGCCCCAACGTGGTCATCAAGCTGGGCGGCATCGGCATGCCTCGCACCGGCTTCGACTGGCACGAAAGGGACGTTCCGGCAAGTTCTGAAGAGCTGGCCAACGACATGGCGCCGCTGGTCAACTACTGCATCGAGCAGTTCGGGCCCGACCGGTGCATGTTCGAGAGCAACTTCCCGGTGGACAAGGTGTCCTACTCGTACAACGTCATGTACAACGCCTTCAAGCGCCTCTCGAAGGATTATTCACCCACCGAGCGCGCGGCAATGTTCCACGACACGGCGGTGCGGGTGTACAGGGTGGACGAAAGCTGAGCAACAATCGTAAATAGGGCATGATGCGTAGGCCGGGGTGATCGCAACGATTACTCCGGCCTATGCTATTATTCTCAGGCTGAAATGCGATATGTCATCGAGGAACGATATACGACTGGGCTACGGGAGATAGAAACCATGACTCGCACTAGTTCCGTATTCCGCAAGCGTTGGCCCTTTCTGGCCGCGGTGGCGGTCGTGCTGGCCGTGGCGGTTGCCGCCGGTTCCATGTTCGCGGCCAACTCCGGCGAGCAGCCGATCCAGGAGGCTGCCGCGGCCCAGGTGCAGCCCGACCTGACCGACCCCGGCCTGTACGCCAACCCCTCGGCTCCTTCCGCCGCCGTCGCCGAACCGCAGGAACCTCGTGTGCCAGCGGCTCCCCAGGCCGTGGCGCCGCCACCGCCCCAGGATGGGCAGGAGCCAGGAACGGATCAGGTATTGCCCGAGGGATCAAGTTCGCTGGCACGTTGGCTGGCGGACCGGCCCGACGAAATGGGCCCATTTTCCATTGGGGACGCCATGGCAGCCGATTCATTGGACGTCGAATGGATCTTGTACCAGGCTGTGGAGAAAGATGGGATGACGGAGGCCGAGGCAGACGATTTCCGCAAGTGGTTCGATCAGCGTCCGGGAGTGGACGAAGCGCCCGAACTGCTGGACTATCAACCGCCCCAGATCGTTCGGCCAGGCGAAGATGGATCCACGGTCGGTCGCTACTGATAAACAACACGCTGCTCACGACAATCAACCACCCGCGGAATCGGAGCCATACCGTTGAAACTGACCCTGAGATTGCTGAAGTCATTATCCGTTCCGATCATCGCCATTGTGCTGGTAGCGGTCGCAAGCAGCGTCGTGCCCGCGGAAGCCCAGTCCACCGCTTCGCCGCCCACCAACGTCCGCGCCGTTAACGGGTTCAACCCGGGCGAAGTGATCATCACTTGGAGCGCTTCCTTTGGCGCTACCCACTACCGCGTGGGCTGCGTCAATATGGACCGTGACTATCCCAAAGCCAAGGACAGCGTGACGGGGAACTGGCGGCAGGCCTTTGTCTACGTTGACGTCGATGCTCCCAACGTTAGTCCGGATCAGGCCGCCTACACCCTGTACGGCTTGCAGGAAGGCGCTTACCACGCCTGTACGGTCCTTAGCAACAGCTCACGGTACGGCCAGCCCACGTGGCCGACGCCCTACTGGCAGTACATCACGGCGACCGACCATGGCGGCTCCTGCCCGATTGTCGCGCCGGCCCCGGCGCCGATTACTGGACGCCCGCTAACCATTGCGGAAGTAACGCAGTTGGTAAAACCTGCCATAGCGGATTTGACCGTCGTTCCTTCAGACGGGAACACGTACGGGGGTACCGGTTTCATAATACGTTCGGACGGCCTGATGGTCACTAATCGCCACGTCGTTGACGATGCGGAGACACTGACCGCGCAGATTGAAACCGCGGACGGAGAGTTGCTCAAATTTACTGGCCGGGTGCTCGGTAAGGGCATCTTGGCCGATCTTGCGGCGGTGCAATTAAGTTCGAACCGGCCTTTCAATACGTTGCAGTTGGGTAATTCTAGCCGGGTCGCGTACGGCGACGAGGTGACGACTTGGGGATTTCCGATCAGCAGTCACTTAGGAACTGGTCCCACCTTGAACGGGGGAATCGTGTCCGCGCCGCATCGGATATTCGACGATACCGACTGGATCCAAATCGATGCTGACATTAACCCGGGTAACAGTGGGGGACCATTGGTCGACCGCTTCGGCAACGTTATCGGTGTCAACACTGCAGGCTATGAACAACTCGGGGGCCGAATCATCACAGGAATTAATCTCGCTGTCGCCAGCAATGAGGTAAAGGACCGGTTGGCAACATATATTGCCGGGGGGCCGTCTCAAGCGACCTACCGCAACCTGCGTTGGGGCTACGGCTACAGCATAGACATTCCACGAGGATGGTTTATCCTAGGAGAAAGTGGGCAGGGTCTCACCACGCAGTTTTCTCTGTTCGAAGCCTATGGGGGTCAGCGTAGTTCGGTTCTGAGGACCTTTCGCATTTCTCCACCGTTTGTGGACCCGAACGTTGAACTCGGTTATCTGACCGGTTTCTTTGTGAACTTTTACCTGCCTTTAGTAGCGGAAGGGAACGAATGGGACTACCTTGAAGTGGTCTCCGCCCGACCGGTGGTGGTGGGCAATCAGACTTTTTTTCGCATAGAATACCGATCGCGTGAAGCGGAGGAGGAATGCACGCGTTCGCACGTGGCTTTGACCAGCATCTCTTCCTCGTTTCCCAGCAAACCTTTCGGCTTTGTGACCGACTTCGCGATTTGTGAGGAAGTGCTGGCAGCTTACGGGGCCGAACGAGAAGCGATTCTGGACTCTTTCCGTCCATGACGCTGGCCGTCTCTGCTGTTCGGACTAAACACCGGGGGCCGTCGCAGCGGCCCTTTCCTTTTGCATCTCCAGCCTAGTGTTACAATCCCCGCCAGCAACACCGCTCGTCGATGTTTAGGCATCCGCACACCATGCGCTTCCAAACCCCCACCGGACAGGCGGCGCTCATCAGGAGGTTGGGTTTGGTAATGGACCCGCAGCGCTTTCCGCCGGAGTTCTTCCAGAGGGAGGACGAATCCAACGACGCCGAGTTCTACACCATGCCCCGCCTCGTCGTGCACATCGACGACGGCGCTATCGTCGCCGTGGGCCGGCTCTTCCAGCAGCTGATACCCGAGAATGCCGAGGTGCTGGACCTGATGAGCAGCTGGCGCACCCACTGGCCCGAGGAGCACCCCCGCTCCCGCATCGTGGGCTTGGGCATGAATGCCGCAGAGATGGCAGACAACCCGCAGCTCAACGAGTACCTGCTCAAGGACATAAACGTCGACCCGTCCCTGCCCTTCGAGGACGAGACCTTTGACGCCGTCGTCATCACGGTGTCCGTGCAGTACATGACGCAGCCCGTGATCGTTTTCTCGGAGGTCTCCCGCGTTCTCCGACCCGGCGGCGTGTTCATCGTGACATTCTCCAACCGCTGCTTCCCGACCAAGGCGGTGCGGGTCTGGCGCTCCACCAACGACGAGGACCACATCGAGCTCGTGGCCTCCTACATGCAGCACGCCGGGGGGTTCAACGGCGTGCGCGGCGGCATCGCCAACCCCGACATGGCGCCGCCTGGCGATCCTCTGTTCGCCGTGTTCGCCTACAAGGAAACCGGTGGCGGGAACTATGCGGGCGGGTGATACACTATCCGCGACATCCTCCGAGGGCGCTACGATGACGACCGCCAAGCCAAAACTGCTGACCGCCGATGACTTGCTGCGCTTGTACAGCAAGGGTGTGAGGGGTGAATTAATCCGGGGGGTGCTGCACGAGACAATGCCAGCGGGAGTGAAGCACGGCAAGATAGCGATGCAATTAGGGTCCAAGTTCGTAACGCACGTCGTGCCGGCAGGCTTGGGCCATGTATTCGGTTCCGATTCGGGCGTGCTGTTGGAGAGAAACCCTGACACCGTTCGCGAGCCGGACCTCGCCTACGTTTCCGCGGAGCGGCTGCCGCTCGATGCCGACGTTGATGGTTACTGCCCGGTAGCGCCCGACCTTGTAGTGGAAATCAAATCGCCCAGTGATTCGGAGCGGGAGGTGGACGACAAGGCCACCATGTGGCTGAGCCACGGGGTGCGGATAGCGCTGGTGATAAACCCGGAAACCGAAACGATACGAGTGCGGCAGCCGGACTTGCCGGCGATCGTGCTCGCCATGGATGACATGCTGGACCTTGGTGAGGTCTTGCCGGGTTTCAGCTGCTCGGTGCGGGAGATATTGGGGAACTAGGACGTCTGACGGTACCGATTTACGATGGGCAGCCGTCGGTCCTTCCCGAACGCCCGCGGGGTGATCTTCACACCCGGCGGCGCCTGCCTCCGCTTGTACTCATTGCGATCAACTGCGGAGATCACCTGCTGAACCCACTCGGGGCGGTGCCCCATGGTCACCATGTCAGCATACCCGTAGTCGTCCTCGACGTACGCCTTGATGATCGGGTCGAGCAAATCGTAGGGCGGCAGGGTGTCCTGGTCAGTCTGGTCAGGGCGCAACTCCGCGCTGGGTGGTTTTTCCAGCACCGTTTGCGGGATCAATGGACGGCGATTCCCAGAAGCATCCGGGCCGGTGCGGGCGTTGCGCCAGCGGCACAGCTCGTACACCAGCGTCTTGGGCACGTCCTTGAGCACCGCGAAACCGCCGGCCATGTCACCGTAGAGCGTTGCGTATCCCATGGCCATCTCGCTCTTGTTGCCCGTGGTCAACACCAGCCAGCCAAACTTGTTGGAGATGGTCATCAGGACGTTGCCGCGGATTCGGGCCTGCACATTTTCCTCGGCGACATTGGCGGCGGTGCCGGCGAAATGTGCGGCCAGCATGTCGGTGAAGGCATGATGCGCCGGCTCGATGGGGATGCGCCACAGGCTGATCCCGAGGTTGTCGGCCAGTTCCTGGGAATCGGCGACGCTCCCCTCCGACGAATAGCGCGACGGCATGGTGACGCCAACCACGTTCTCTGCGCCGAGGGCGTCGACTGCCACCGTTGCAGTGAGCGCGGAGTCGATGCCGCCAGACAGGCCGATGAGGGCGCGGCCGAAACCGGATTTGCGCACGTAGTCGCGCGTGCCCACGACGAGGGCCTGGTAGACCTCCTCCGTGTCCTCCAGCGACCGGCACAACAACTGCTTCGCGTGCTGGCGGTCCGACAGGCGATGCTCGGATACTTTCGTCACGCGGGCCTGGCCCACTTCGCTGAGTATTTCCGGATTTTCCTTGCGGGCTCGAGGGTCCCGCAGCCTTTGGCGAAACACCGATTCCACGTTCAGGTCGGCGACGATCAGGCTGTCCTCAAAAGCAGGGCCGCGAGCGATCACGGCTCCGTCCGGGGAGCAGATCACGCTGGCCCCATCAAACACCAACTCATCCTGCCCGCCCACGGCGTTGAGGTAGGCGACAAATACGCCGTGATCGGCGGCCCGCGTGGCGATCATCCGCTCTCGCTGGCCGGCTTTGCCGGCATGGAACGGCGATGCGTTGATGTTGACGATCACCTCGGCGCCAGCCTCCCGCTGGACCGCAATGGGCCCGATTGGGTACCAGATGTCCTCGCAGATGCCGACGCCGACCGGTGTGCCGTTGATGACGTAGACCGGGCACTCGTCGCCGCGACGGAAATAGCGGTCCTCGTCGAAGACACCGTAGTTGGGGAGGTACATCTTGTGGTACCAGTCCAGGACCCGACCGTCGTTGATGATGGCGGCGGCGTTAGCCACGTCGTTTTGGCTTGTCATAATGTCGGGACAGCCCACGAACGCGGCAATGCCCCGCGTGGCCGCGGCTACCCGCTCGAGTGCAACCGCGCAGTCGGATAAAAACGACGGTTTGAACAGCAGGTCTTCCGGAGGATATCCGGTGATGGCCAGTTCGGGAACCGCAACCAGGTCTGCGTGCCGCGCCCGCGCCTCCTCGATCAATTCGATGATGCGGGAGGTGTTGCCGGGGATGTCGCCGACGGTGGGGTTGAACTGGGCCAGGGCCAATCGGAGCGTGCGCTGCATCGCCGTATTATAACGTAGCGGTAATGTTCTTTCGCGGGAATGAGTGATGGGGCGGTGGGACTGGGTCAACGTGAGGCAACCCGGTCGAACTGCGCGGTGATTTCCGCCGACGGTGGACGGGTCAGCAAGGATACGACGATGGCGGCAACGGCGGCGACGACGAAACCCGGGGTACCGGGTTCGGCATTCAGGACGCCCCAGGGGCCACCGGAAAAGGAACCCCACAGGGAAACCGCCGCCGTGCCCACCAGGATGGACGCCAGCGCCCCGGCTCGGTTGAAGCGGCGCCAGTAGAGAGCCAGGAGCGCGCTGGGACCGAAGGCCGCGCCCATTCCGCCCCAGGCGTAGCTGACCAGGGTGAATACCGATTCCGGGTGAAATATAGACAGGGCCGCAGCGATGACGCTGATGATGAGCAACATCAGCCGGCCCAGCCATACCCGGCTCTGGGTGCCCAGGGAATAGGCGAATCTCCGGACCAGGGGCAGGTCGTCGGTGGCCACCGCCGAGGCCAGCAGCAGCTGGGAGTCCGCCGTACTCATAATGGCGGCGATCACTCCGGTCAGGAGGAACCCGGCAATGATAGGGTGAAAGAACACCTCCGACACCACGATGTAAAGACGCTCCGGGTCGGCCACCGCTTCCAGCATCCCCACGTTGGCCAGCGCGGGGAAGGAAACCATCCCCAGCAGCACGCCGAAGGAAAATATCACGGCCGTCCA
The DNA here is from genome assembly GCA_002238825.1 of SAR202 cluster bacterium bin87. Classification (GTDB taxonomy): domain Bacteria; phylum Chloroflexota; class Dehalococcoidia; order Lucifugimonadales; family UBA3495; genus Bin87. Next base: position 122,050 of record MPNC01000007.1, read on the forward strand.
CAGTGTGGACATATTGCGGCTGGGTGCGATTTTGGCCTCGCTTTCCACCGCCATGAACCGCTGCAATATGCGCTGGGAACCGAAGGTGCCCAGGCCCCAACCCGAAGCGGTTAGCAGAAAGGCAAAGCTGACGGGGCTGCCGGCGGCATCAGTGAAAGGGTTCCAGAAGCCGGGGACGGCAGCGCCCACGCCTTGGAAGGGGTTATCGGTAATGACCAGCAGCGCGAGCGGGATAATCATAAAGCCGCCCAGCATCACCAGCGCCTGGAACACGTCGGTTTGGGAAACCGCCAGGAACCCGCCGATGAAAGTATAGGAGGCCACCGCGAGCATAGTCAGCAGGACGCCGGTGGTGGGATCGAGGCCGAAAGTGGTTTCCAGCAGCTTGGAACCGGCAATCAGACCGGAGCAAACGTAGAAGACGATGAAAAAGAGGGTGATGAGGGCGGAAACGGTTCGGATAATGCCCGTCCGGTCGTCAAACCGTTTCTCAAAGAACTCGGGCAGGGTCAGAGAGTCGTCGGTGATGATGGTATAGCGGCGCAGGCGTTTCGCCATCACCGCCCAGGCCAGCCAGATGGTGACTACAATCGCCAGGACGGACCACATCTCGACCAGCCCGTTGGTGAAAGCCAGGGCGGGAAACACCAGCATGGTCCAGCCGCTGGTGGAGGACGAGGCGGAGCTGAGGGCCGACGTGAAACTGCCGACGTTCCGCCCGCCCAGCACGTAGTCGGACATTTCGCGCATCTGACGAGCGCGCACCCCGGCAATGCCAATCAAGGTGGCAAAGTAGCCAAGGAAAACAACGATCACCCAGACCGGAGACATCTTCGCCTGCCATCAATCATTGCTGCGCGGACCGCCGGCGGGCGACCGGGCGCCGCCGTTATTATAATCGCCCGCCTGCTATAATCGGCGGCGTTCCCTGTTGAGCTGCCACGAGCCATGTCTGCCCACGTTCCGCCATCGCGCTGTTGATCCGAACCGTCCAGACCCGCGCCGCGCGGGCCATTCCCTTCTACTACGGGTGGGTCATACTCGGCCTTTCCGGAGTGGCATCCTATTCATCGCGGCCCTTGATGTCCGTCGCGGTCCTCACGGTGTTCGTGGTCCCCATGTCCGAGCAGTTCGGGTGGACCCGAGCGCAGGTGGCCGGGGCCGTCAGCCTTGGTGGAGTGGTCGGGGTGGTTGCTGCCCCACTGGTTGGTCCGATTTTGGACCGCTACGGCGCCGGCATGGTGGTCGGGATATCGTCCGGGATCGCCGGGCTATGCGCGGTGGCGCTGGGCGCGGTGAATCATATCTGGCTGTTCTACCTGTTGTACGTGCCGGGCCGGATGGTATTTGCCAGCCCGCTGGAACTTGGGACATCGGTGGCGGTCAGCAACTGGTTTATTCGCCGTCGCCCATTCGCGCTGGCGCTTAACCATGTCTCGCAGGGATCAGGACTGGCGGTGATGCCGTTGGTGGCACAAGCCATCATCGGGGCCTGGGGTTGGGACACGGCGTGGTACGCGCTGGGGGCGTGGACGGTAGCTGTGGGAGTGGTGCCAGCGATGCTGTTGATGGCCAGGCGGCCGGAGGATCTGGGGCTCGAACCGGATGGGGGAAGACGAGGTGCCGCGGAGGACCGGCGGAGGTCATCGGCGCGGCGGCCCCAGAGCGCTCAGGACGAAATCAACTTCACGCTCCGCCAGGCCACCAGGACGCGCGCGTTCTGGCTCATGGTGCTGTTTTCCTTTGCCAGTTTCATCGTGCAGGCCGGCGTATCGCTGCATCAGGTGCCGCACTTCCTCGACCAGGGTGTGCCGGCCTCGGTTGCCGTATGGACGGCGAGCACCTTCGCCATATCCCAGGTTCCCGCGAGCATCTTCTGGTCAGCGGTATCGCAGCGGACGGCGGCGCGATACGTCATGTTGGGGTCGGGGCTCGTGGTTTCCTGTGGCGCGATCACCACGGCATTTGCCAGCGAGATCGCCTTTGGAGTGTTCGGCGCATTCATTCTGGGGTTCGGCGTGGGCGGACTGCACATCATCGGGCGCCTGGTCTGGGCCGACTATTTCGGGCGGCAGCACCTGGGGGCGATCCGCGCCTGGGGATTGGCGGCGCAGGTGGGCGGACAGGCGCTGGGTCCCATCACCGCCGGACTGACGGTGGACCGGGTGGGCAGTTACCAGGGAGCGTTTCTGGCTTTCGGCATCAATCTCGCTGTGGTGTCCCTGTTGATGCTGTTTGCAGTCCGCCCGGGACGCGCGGCCGCCGATGGCGAGCAACAGACCAACGCGGCCGGCTAGCCGGCGACGGCCGTCCGCGCGGGTCGCGTCCTACTGCCAAGAGCGCAGCCGGATGTCCTCGCTGGCGTCCATGTCTGCCTGCGCCTCGTCCGGCTGGTCGTTGAACAGGTACGACAGCGACCGCCGAGAGTAGTAGTTGTCGTCGTCCGGGTCCAACCGAATGGCCTCGGTCAGGTCATCGATGGACCGCTGGTACTCGCCCACCTCGTACCAGGAGATGCCGCGGTTGAACCAGGCGTCGGCGCACGTTGCGTCCAGGTCGATTGCCGCCGTGTAGTCCGCAATGGCGCGCTCGTACACGCCGTTGCGGCTGTAACGGTTGCCCCGGTCAACGTATTCTTCTGGCGTTTCAGGTTCCGGAGGCTGAATGGGTGTGTTCCGGGAAGTCACGAAGCGCCCTACATGACCGACCGGACCAGCCCACCGTCTACCAGCATCGTCGTGCCGGTGATGTAGCTGGAGCGGGAAGATGCCAGGAACGCCACCAGGTACGCCAACTCGCGAGGTTCTCCGATGCGCTTGAGGGCCGTCTGCTCCGCACGCTGGGCCAGCGCATCCTCCAGCGGAATTCCCTGCGTGCGCGCCCGGTCTTCAACGTTCTCCATCATGCGTTCCGACATGATGCTGCCGGGGCAAACGTTGTTGATCAGGATGTTTTCGTTCCCCAGGTCGTCGGCAAGGTTCTTCATGAACCCGATGACGCCCATGCGCGTCGCGGCGGAAAGGGCCAGGTTGGGGATGGGGGTGTACACGGTGCTGGCCAGGATGTTGATGATCCGTCCGCCGCCCTGGGCGCGCAGGTGCGGCAGCGCTTCCCGCGTCATCCGGGCAAAGAAGAACAGCGACCGGTTGGCTGAAACCTGCCAGAGTTCCTCCGTGGAGTCCTTGGCGTAGGCCTGGGGAGGGCCGCCCGAGTTGTTGACCATAATGTCGATCTGTCCGAAGTGCGTGGCCGTGTGCGCCACCAACTCGGCAATGGTCTCCTCGCTGTCCAGATCGCCGGCGTAGGTGAAGATGTCAGCGCCTGTGGCGGCGCGAATCTCTTCCGCGGCCTGTTCCAGCGGACCCGGATTGCGTGCGCACATCGCAACGCGAGCCCCTTCTTCGGCCAGCACCTCGGAGCATGCTCGCCCCAGCCCGCGACTGGCGCCGCCCACTATCGCCACCTTACCGTTCAGTTGCAGATCCATTACCCGGCCTCCTCGAATGCTGCACGGGATTATAACAGCCGATCCTGCTGCCGACGGGGACAAATTGGTTCCTTCAGTATTCGTGCTCGGCTGCCCGGCCACCATTCGGCGATGGTGTACAATCGGCGGCGGTATGGCAACGAACGTGGACATACAATCGACGGGCGCCGAAATCGAAGCCGCCGCGGTGGAATTCGCACGCGGCGCGGGTGATCTTTTGGCCGGCCACTTCGGGCGGGCCCTCAATGTCGAGTACAAGGACAAGGCGCAGCAGGACCCGGTGACCGCCGCCGACAAGGAAACCCAGGCCTACCTGGTGGAGCGGATCGCGCGTCGGTTCCCGGAGCATGGCATCCTGGGCGAAGAGGACGACGCCAGCGCCGACGGCGAGCGGTCCGCTGCCGATTTCCTGTGGGTGCTGGACCCTCTGGACGGTACCACCAACTTCATGAACGGTTTGCCCGTGTACGCTTCGTCCATCGGCGTGCTGCACCGAGGCCGCCCCCTGGCCGGCGCGGTGTATATTCCCTGGCCTTCCGCCAGCGCTTCCGGCGTCGTGGTCCACTGCCACGTTGGCGGAGGAGCTTTTGCGGACGGCGAACCCGTCTCGGTGTATCAGGCGGAAAAACCCCGGGGCGACCGTCTCATCGGACTGCCCGGCTCTTTCGGCGCGTCCACGCGGGTTGGCAAAGGACTCAAAGGTCAGCCGCTGGGTCAGCTCCGTGTCACCGGCAGCATCGCCTACGAGCTTGCGATGACCGCCCTGGGGGTGATGCAGTTCGCCGTCATCGGCGCGCCGCGGATGTGGGACATGCTCGGCGGAGCGGTGGCCGTGCAGGAAGCCGGCGGCACGGTGATGACGCGGCTGTCGGGTCGAAAGCAATGGCATCCTCTCGATTCGCTGGTGCCGACCTGGGATGAGAAACCGCCCACCATGGCCGAGTTGCGCAAATGGGTTGCGCCGCTGGTGGCGGCCAACCCCACCCTGGCTCCCCTGATCGCCCACAACCTGCACAATCGCCGGCGTCCATTCCGACGCATGTACCGGGGCGTCAAGAAAGCCCTGAGCGCATCGAAATAGACGGCCGGAACGTCATCACGATTCGGCACCATCATGTCAGTTCGCTACGGCGTGAGCCTGCTCACCGACCCTGACTTTACCGCCCGCACTTATCGGGCGCGGCAGTTGATTTGCGGCCAGTTCGCCTGCTGGGCGGCCGAGATGCACATGTTGCACATGCTGATGTCGGACTACTTCCCCTACGACGGCGCTGATGATCCTGCGGCAGAGAATCAGCTGGCGCGGGAACTGGAACAACTCGCCGAACGCTATCGCCGCGTATCGCCGCGGTTCCCGCTTTTCAATCGTGGCATTACCACGACGCGCGATGCAGACGACGACGGTAATATCTGGCTCGACTTCTCGCCCGAGGTTGTCAACGAATCCCTCTACCGGCTGCAGGCGATGGTCGCCGACCTTTTGGAGCGCAATCCTCGCGTCGGTGGGTCGAGGCGCGGATTCGGTCCCGATTTTCCGCCCCAGATGCCGCTGCTTTCGCACGCGAACCTCCCCGACTCGGTATTCGATAGCGCCATAGAGTTCGCTCGCTCCGTTACCGACGAACTCAAAGTGTCCCAGATCACGCGCGCCTGGCGGTTGACCCTCACGCGTTTCGAGTCCAATGCCGCCGGTGACGACTGGTCCGGCGGACGATGGGCCACCGACCTCCAGTGGCGTGTGATCGGCAGCTACAGCCTGTAATGGCGGGTATCGCCGGTGCGACGGCGCGTCCATCCGGTCGGGCTGCGTCACCCGCGTACCCGCGACACGGACGCTGCGCGTAATTTCAATCAGTCATTTTGACGGTCCCGCTCATGCTGTTGGTAGCGGCGACTTCCCTGGCTGCGACCCGTGGCGCCGAGAGCCGATTCTGCATGGAACCTCTGCCTGTCTCGTGCGACAATAGGTAAGCGGACATGACTACTAATATCGCAACGATGCTCGCGTCATCCCTGGTGGCGGCCATCGTAATGGCCGGCATCTGCGCGGTCATACAGGCCGTGGTCAAGGTGCGTGCCCACCGCCAACTCACCCGCTTGCACCGGGAGCTGGACCAGGCGCGGGAGGAGCACATCGAGGCGATGCAGATCCAGTACCAGCGTCAGTGCCAGCTTTGTGCCGACCTCGGCTTGCCCGAACCGCCCTTGCCGGACGTTTTGCAGCCCCAACCGGAGGCTGATGCCACGGCCAGGCGCCGTTTCCGAATACCGGTCCGCCTCCCATTCCGCCAGAATGGGTCGATATTGCAAAACGCGCCTCGAGGATCCTCAGCGTTCATCGTGGGCCGCTACGGCGCCAGTTTCGCCGCTTCTACAGTATGGAAAACTTCCTCCGGTAACATACTGCGGCTGCTAACCCCAGTCACCAGCCGTCTATTGGCCTTCGGCCCTCGCGTTGCCGGTTTCGCGCCCAGGTTTGCGGCTGCCGGTGGTGGCGCCACGGGTTCCATCGCGGCCGGCACCGGAGTTCGCTTTGCGCTGGGGGCGATCTCGATCATTGGCCTGGTAATTGGCCCGGCGTTGACGGCGTGGGCCGTCTACCGTGAATTGCGCAAGGTCCGCCGGGCTCGCCAGGAACAGGCCGAAACGCTGGCCCAATTCAGCGCCGATCTGGATTCGATGTCTCAGCGCACCGCCGAACTGGAAGCCCAGCTGCCGGCGGGGGAGCTGACCGTCTTGCCAGGAGACTTAGGCCAGACGCCAGAACCATACGTGAGCCAAAACGCGTCAGAAACCGCCACGCAAGCTTTCGGCAGTACGGATCCCGGCCGTCAACGTCCCTTTACTGCTGGTCAACCTTCTGAAGTCGCACTCGGACTGAATCCCGTGCCAGAATTCTTCGGACTGCCCGAAAAAAGCGCCAAACCGGATTGACATCTCCGGTGTAATGGCAAGCTTGCCCTGGGCAATCAACGAAACCGTCCTCGAGGGTACCCCGATCGCTTCGGCCATGGCTTTCTGCGAGATCCCCATGGGTTCCAGATATTCTTCGATGAGGATTTCGCCCGGGGTAATCGGATCGCTCATGGTGCTAGCCCGTTCACTGTAACCATACTGTTAATGATAGTCTCGGATCGTTACTTGCTCCGGTCCAGCTTCCGTCCAGCGGAAAACGATCCTCCACTGGTCGTTTACTCTAACTGAATAATACCCTGCGTAGTTTCCTCGGAGCAATTCCAGTCGGTTGCCCGGTGGAACCGCCAAATCTCCGAGAACGCGCCTGGTTGAGCTGGATCAATTTTCGAACGGCTACCCTGGCAATGGCGGTGAATCGGCTGCTGTTCCCGGTCGCGAACAATTCCTCGGTCTCTCGGTCGCCGAAGGATTGGATCATCGTGAGCGCTTAGTGCATCACCAGCCCGCCGTCCACGTTGATGGTCTGGCCGGTGATGTTGCGCGCGCCCGGGCTGGCCAGGAACGCGGCCATGGCCGCGATGTCCTCAGGCTCGTTGGCCCTGCCGATGGGAATGTTCGACGCCCGTTGGGACTGCAACTCGTCCACGGATATTCCCATTTCCGCCGCGCGTTGCTCCATGGTGCTGGTCGCCATCGCCGTTATCGTTGAGCCGGGGCAAATGGCATTCACGTTGATGTCGTAACGGGCGAGCTGGTGCGCCGCGATCAATGTCATGGATATGACGGCGCCCTTGCTGGCCGCATACGCCGCGTTGGATGTGCCCCGGTATCCTTTGCCGGCGATCGACGCGATGTTGACGATGCGGCCGCCGTTGCCCTGGTCGATCATCTGGCGCGCCGTGCGCTGCATTACGAAGAATGCTCCGCGCGCGTTCACGCGGTGGATGCGGTCCCAGTCGTCCTCGGTGATGTCCATTATGTCCAGGTACCGCGTCACGCCGGCGTTGTTCACCAGGATGTCGACCCGGCCCAACGCGCCCACGGTGTCGGCGATCACCCGGTCAATGTTGTCGCCATCGCCGATGTCTGCCGCGATGGCAACGCTGTTGCGTCCCGTGGCCCGGACGTCCGTGGATGTTTCCTCCACCGCGTCCGCGAGAATATCCGTCACCGCCACATCCGCACCATCCCCGGCCAAGGCCAGAGCCGTTGCCCGACCCATACCGCGCCCAGCGCCCGTGACCAGCGCAACCTTTCCTTCCAGAGACATAGCGATCCTCTCCCTTTGGTGCGGTTCAGCGTTCCGTCAGCGGGTCCAGCAAGTCCAGGAGCGCACCCACCTCGTCCAACGAATCGGCGATTAAATCGGCGTGCAGAAACCGCTTGCGCTGGTAGAAATTGCCGTGCAGGTCGTTGGCGGTCTCCCGAAGGATCCTCGGCCGGTCGTCTCCGGTCAGCTTGCCCGCCTGATAGAGCACCTCGCCGAAATGCTCGTGCTTGTCGTATTGCCAACCCTGGGCGGTTGCCACGGCTTTGGCCATCCACGCTGCTGCGCCCCAGCCTTTTTCCGACGCCTGATGCAGGTCGTCGTCTTTGAGATATCGGCGGCTACGGTCCAGGAACTCCCGCGACTGCAAACGGTAGCCTTCGATGGTCTCGCCCAGCTGATCATAGGGCTGCATGGGAGACATTTGTACCATGATTCTTGCGCTCGATAATGGTTGCTCCCGAAGTATAGCACTCGGAATGTTGCATGAATCTGGCCGCGTGGTTCGATGACGGTACTTGCGCGGACGGCGTTACAGTGCCCGCAGCAACTCCTGGTAGTTCTCCCGCCCGGTCCGTCTCAGGCGCAGTTCCTCGGTGACCTCCAGGTCGCCGGAGTCCTCCAGCAGTTCCACATGGGCGACCACTTCCGTCAACGCCGCGAAGAAGTTGCCGCCTTCGAGCTTGCGTCGCTCGAAGGTCAGGCGCGTCACGTCTTCCAGGGGTTGAGGCTCCGGACCGGCCGTGACCAGAATGCGTCCGAGCCGACGCGCGTGGAACCGGATCAGGTCCGACGCCCGCTGCGCCGTCTGGAAGTTGAACTTGTGGTTGTTGTAGAGCCGGTGTGCCGGCAGGATCGCCACCTCGGTTCCCAGGTCGGCCACCCTTTGCAGCGAACGCAGGTAAGTCAGGAGGCCATAGGATTCGTCGGGATCCTGGTAGTGGACTGGCAGGTTGCGTCGCACCTCGCCGTTGAAATCGGTCTTCATAGTGGGGTGCGGGCTGATTTCAGGCAGTACGTGGTCGCCGGTGAAGACGATGTCGCTGCCCGTGCCGTCGCCGATAACCGCGCAGATCTCGTCTGGCGAGTGCCCCGGGGCGTGCATATAGGTCAGCATGCCCTGCTGTTCCCCGTGGTTGATCGGGTGCCCGACGTGGTGCGTCCGGCGTGACGCCATGTATCGTTGCCGCTCGTCGGAATCCGAGTGCTCGAAGCCGTTGGCTCGCGCGGTGGTCCACATCGCCTCTTTGATCGGAGAGTTGGTCGCCATCTGCAGGTCCCGGGGATCAAAGGGAAGCAGCGGTTGGTAAATGTCGTGCGCCCACAGTTCCGCTCCCGACTGCTCGATGACGCGCGCCACACCCCCATCGTGGTCGGCGTGGCCGTGGGTGATGATCACCCGATCGATGTCCCGTACCTCCAGTCCACCCAACGCCATTCCCGTCCGCAGCAGGTCGAAAGACGCTTCGGCCCCAGGATCGATGAGCGTGAGCCCCTCGTTCTCGAAGATGTACGCCCATGTTGGACCGGTATGCGAATGACTCTCCTGAGGAACGGCGACGGTGTGAATGGTCCGCCCGTATCCATCGGTCAACCGCAGGGTCATGCCGTTGCCGGCCGAGTCGCCATTCCGGAGGACGTCTATCTCGGTGAAGTAGTCGGGCATTTGGGAGTTCCTCCTGGTGCGGGAGCGGCAATAGTACTCAATACTATACGGCGCGCATTATAACCGCTTGGTCGACCCGGTGGGGCGGAATGTCACCCGCCGCCGCTGCGCCCGGATCCGTGGCGTCGCGGCGGAAACCGCAGTCGCCCCTGCTATAATGCCGGCGTCGCGCCCGCAAGACGCGGACGGCAGGAGGTTGCACGATGCGATTGGAAGGCAAGGTTGCGCTCATCAGTGGAGCCGCCAGCGGTGTTGAGGGCGAATTGATGGGGTTTGGCGGCGCGGCGGCCCACATGTTCTGCCGCGAGGGAGCCAAAGTGGTACTGGGCGATATCAACACCGAGGGTGGCGAGCGCACCGCCGAGCAGATCCGCGCCGCCGGCGGTGACGCCATTTTCGTAAAGCTCGACGTGACCCGGGAACAGGACTGGATCGACGCCGTGGCCGCGACAGTTGCCGCCTACGGCACCCTGAACGTCCTGGTGAACAACGCCGGCTCCGGCGCCCGTTACACGGTTGAGGAGACCACCGAAGAGGCCTGGGACGGCCAGATGGACGTCCACGGCAAGGGCACGTTCCTGGGAACCAAGTACGCCATCCCCGAAATGCTCAAGGCCGGCGGCGGTTCCATCGTAAACATCTCTTCCATCTACGGCCTGGTGGGGAGTCCCACCTCCACCGCCTATCATGCCGGCAAGGGCGCAATTCGGCTGTTGACCAAGAGCACCGCCGTGCAGTACGCCGCCGACAATGTCCGCGCGAATTCCATCCACCCCGGATATTGCCGCACGCCGTTGACCGCTCGTTCCTACGAGAACGAAAGGCACTTCACCTGGATCAACGAACAGATTCCCATCGGAAGAGTGGGCAACGCCGATGACATCGCTTACGGTATTGTCTTCCTGGCGTCGGATGAGTCGTCATTTATGACCGGGTCGGAACTCGTCATTGACGGCGGCACCACAGCGCAGTAACGCACCGGGTATTCTCACCGGAGCATGACCCATGGCAGTATCCAAGGACCGGGTCCTGTTCAAAGAGCACGGCGTGCTCGTCACCTATGAGCGGTTCATCGAGCCCGAGGGCAATGAATACCGCATTGAGGACATCCTCGCCGTCGACATGGAGATCGTGGAGGAGGAGTCCGACCGGCCGCCGATCCGCTGGTGGCGCACCGTGGGGGGCGGCGGGATCATCGGTTTTGCCGTGGCGGCGGTTGGCGGGTTTGCCGGCGCCTGGCTCACCATGGGAATCTTTGTCGTGCTGGTAGCGGTCGCCGTTACCTGGTGGGGCAACCGGATTCGCTCCAACAAGTTCAAGGTCTATCACGTCATAGTGACCCTGCCCACGCAGCGGGAGGACCGGCAGGAGCACCGCATCATATCGTCCACCAGCCGGTTCTTCAGCGAGCGGCTCAAGGTTGCCCTGGAACGGGCTATGGTGGAACGCCCGGCGCGGTTCGAAAACCGATAGGTGGTCGAACCGCCGTAGGGACAAGATTGCTGGCGTGAGGCGGAGGGTTACTGTCCGTCGCTAACGTCAATCACCACCTTGCCGACAGTGGCGGCCCGCACCGCCTCGTGCGCCCCGGCCGTGTCCTCCAGCGGGAAGTGCGGCCCATCCATCCCCACCAGTTCGCCTGACGCCAGCCAACGGTTGGTATCTGCAACCCCGGCGCTCTTTGCCGCCTCCGACATGTCGTAGACCAGCACGTGCCGTACGTTCACGTTGCTTACCGGGAACTCGAAGGGAGGCGCCGGCCCGTCTCCGGCGGCATAGATGGCGATGCTTCCGCCTCGCTTGATTATGCGCTGGCTCACGACGAAGTTGCCCGAGTAGTCCACCTCAACGATGAGGTCAACGCCTTCACCGTTGGTGATCTCCAGGATCCGTTCGGCTGTGTCCTCGGTGCGGTAGTTGACCGTGTGCTGGGCCCCGGCCTGCCGCGCGATTTCAGCCTTGGCATCCCCGCTCACCGTGCTGATGATCCGCTCGGCGCCGCCCAACCGCGCCATCTGAAGCGCCATGTTGCCCACCGCGCCGGCGCCGCCCGGAACCAGGACGGTCTTGTCGCTCAACGGCCCGTCGGCGAACACGCAGCGGTGCGCGGTCAGGGCCGGCACGCCGAGGCCTGCCGCCAACGCGAAGTCAACGTTGTCCGGCATGCGGATGGCCCGGTTCGACGGCTGAACCGTGTACTCCGCTGCGGTCCCGAAGGCGCGCCCGAACTGCGACTGGTACAGCCAGACCCGCTCGCCAAGCCGGCTTTCGGGCACTCCTTCGCCAACCATGTCGATGATGCCCGCGCCGTCCTGGTTGGGGATGACCCTCGGGAGGTTGATCCGGGCGGTCGTGCCCTGCCGGCGCTTCCAGTCCGACGGGTTCACCCCGGACGTTGCCACGCGAACCCTGACCTCGCCTGGTCCCGGCTCCGGGTCGGGCATCTCCCCCACCTGCAACACTGAGGCGTCTCCGTTTTCCTCATACCAAACTGCACGCATATCAATACCTCCTGGGCCGGCCTGGCAGATTCCGCGGCCTGGCCGCGGCTCGGTGCAGGCTGTCAGTTGCTTCCGCTCACCGCTAGCGCCATCGTCGACGCATCGCCGCTATACCTATCAACCCCAGCGGCCCCGCCAGCAGGGCAGCCGACCCCAATTCCATGGGCAGGCCCTGGCCCGCAGACCCTGGTGGAGGTGCGCTGCAGCCACCACCTGATGGCGCTGCCGGAACCGGCGCCGTGGTGGCCGGTGCGGGCTTCGGCGTGTAGGTGGGCGCTGGCTCGCTGGTGGGCGTTTGCGTCGCAGTCGCCGGAACAGTTGCCTGTGGGGCGGAGGCCTGCTGGGCCGATGCTGCGGGTGTCGGTGTGGGACGACGGGTCGGTATGGCCTGGAATGCCGGCAGCACTGGCGTGGACAATTCGCGGGGGGAGAGCCCCAGCGATTCTCGCCATTCGTTGTCCAGTTCCAGTATGGTGACGCCGTAGGCTACTTCCACCGACTTTTCGAAGTTGTGGGTGGTGCGGATGGTGGCAAACAGCCGGGTCATTTTCTCCTCGCCGTACGTGTCGAGCATGTACCTCACGACGGCGTGACCCAAGCCGTAATTCCGCAGCGTCTCCTCCGGTGTGCCGGCGTAGGTGCGCAGGCTGGCCAGAGGCGGCACCGCGTCGTTGCGGATGGCCGTATTAACGTAGCGGCCGAACTCCGAGTTGTCGCCCTCCGAATACACGGCGAGGCCTTCGTTCAGCCAAGTGTACACCTGTCCGTAAGCGCTTCCCGCGGCGTCGGCCACGAGCAGATGTGTAAATTCGTGCGCGGTGGTGCCCAATATGTTGTCGCCGACGAACACATCGCTCGAGCCATCCACCAAGAGCGTCCGCTCGGTGGTGAAGGCCTGCCCCAGGGTGCGCAGTTGTTGCGCGGCCACCCGAGATTTGGGCGGCAGCGCCACGCGCATGTCCGCGTAGTCCGAATAGACCACCAGGTTCATCGGTTCGGTCAACTCCACGCCCAGTATCGGACCCATGTGGGCATAGGTTTCGGCTGCGACCTCCAGGACCTGGTTGGCCCGATCCTCTGATCGGTTCGTGTGACGGTAGTAATAGACGTTGATCAGCCCGTCGGAGACTGAATCCCAATCCAGGCCGCGGTTCAGGTACACGAGGACCTGCGGTTCGGTTTCCAGCCGCTGGCCATCTGCGGTGCGGATGTCAAAGTAGTACGACAACCGAGTCCCGGTGGGGATGAACTCGTTGGCCGTTTTGCTTTGGAACAGGACTTCGCCCGAGATGCGCTCGCCCGGTTCGAACTCCACGGTGCGATACACGCTGCGGCTGGACTGCCCCAGCTTCTGCACGTAGACCCGGATCTCCTCTATCGGACTGGCGCTCTGTGCTTCCAGATGGAAACGCAACCCATCGGGAAACTGGTTCTCAACACCCTGATCGATAACGGTGATGGTTCCCTGGGCGCCGACGTGTCCCGGGAGAACAACTATTGGACCTATAACCATGAGCAGGATGGCGATGGCGGCAATCCACTTCGTCATTGTGGCAACCTCTGATACTGGTTTTACATACCGCATACGCACCGCCGCCCGGTAGGGATTGCGTTACTGCTCAGCCACAACGATCCGGCGCGTCCCGGTCTCGTCCGCACCGGAACGCACCCGATACTCGCGACACCGCAATCAGGCTGCGATGTTAAGCGCCCGCCGGGCATTTTCCAGCAGAACCTTGGGTATCACATGGTCCCGCATCTGCAGGTTCTGGAAATCCGCCAGCCAGTTGTCGGGCTGGATGAACGGGTAGTCGGAACCGAACATCACCTTGTCCTGCAGGCGGGTGTTGGTTTCGCGTATCAGCGTCTCGGGTATGAACCGGGGCATCCAGCCGGACAGGTCGAGGAAGACGTTGGACTTGTGCAGGGCCACGGCGATCTGCTCGTCTATCCAGGGCCAGGCCGGATGAGCCATGATGATGGTCATGTTCGGGAAATCGGCGGCTACGTCGTCGAAGCAGGGTACGGGTTGGCTGTATTTCAGCTTGAGGCCGCTGCCGCCCGGTGTCCCCGATCCGGCTCCGGCAAACCCGGAATGGAACAACACCGGTATGCCCAGACTGTCGGCCACCTCGTACAGCGGGTAGAACCGCGTGTCGTTGGGGAAAAAGGCCTGGTGGATGGGATGTAGTTTGAGACCCTTCAGGCCCAACTCTTTCACCGACCGCTCCAGCTCGTAGCACGCGGCCTTGCCCATCCACGGGTCCACCGAGGCGAACCCCATGAACTGCTCGGGATGGGCATTGACGATGCTGGCCACCCAGTCGTTGCTGTCCGGTTTCTCGCCGGTGTTGGTGGTGGTGTCCACCGAAAAGATCACCCCGAAAAGGTCCAGTTCACGGAACTTGTCGGCCATTTCCGCCGGATCCTTGGGCGGGGGCGGAGCGCGGAAGTAGCGCAGCAATTCCGTCTCAATCTCGATTTCGGGCAGCCCCGGCTCCCGGGGCACGTGGATATGCATGTCGATGGCTTGCATGGTTCCGCTCCTGTAGCCTTCTCTGCCTGGATTGGTCGGGGTCACTTCGCCGGTAGCGTGGCAGCGAAACCGGTCCCCCGCGAAACCCACTCGCTCAGGCTGGCCCGTGACTGCAACCCAGCTGGTTGTACGAGTACCCAACCGCGCATGGGTCGACCAGTCATGTCCATGACGCCGGCGTGGGGCAATGCCAACGCTTCCTCGTAACCCTCGGGTCCTACGCGTACCATCAAACCCTTGTCGGTCACGCAGCAGCACATATTGCCGGCCAGCATAAACGCCAGCCCGCCGAACATCTTGCGTTCCGCCAGGTCGGTCCGTATCGGGAGGCTCTCCCTGACCCGTGCGGTCAGCGCTTCATCGTAGGCCATGGCCGCTATCGGCTAGGGTTGGCGGCCCATGTAGCCGATCATCTTATCCTGCGTGCTGGCGGAGTCCGGCACGGCGACCGCGGCGCCGACGAATCCGGCCTGCCGTCCCATATCGGCAAAGCCGCCGGACACCAGCATTCCGTAAGCGAACTCGACCATCTCGGTGTCCAGGCTGGTGTCCTGACCGGTGGCCCGGGCCAGATCCCAACAGTGGACGAGTTGATCCATCACGGTTCCCATCATAATGCGCTCCACCGGCATCTCCCCGAAGGGAGTTGTTGCCGTCTGGTCCAGGGCGCCGGGGTTGGCGGCGAGTTCCAGCACGCGGTCAACCCCGGCGTGGTAGGCCCGGATCAGAACGGTAACGTCCGTTTCGCCCATATAGCTGCTCTCGGCCTCGTTGGGGCGAATGTTGGGCACGTCCCCGATGATGCAGCCGGCCGTGAACTCCAGCCCGCCAATCAGGTGATTCAGTAGCCCGCACACGTCCCACTCGGAGCAAGGGGTAGGATCCTGAACCTGAGATTGCTTCACGCCGGCCACCACTTCCTTCGCCCGAAGCGTGGTTTTGCGCAGCATCTCCACCGGATTGGGCGTTTCGGATTCAGAAGCCACAATTTCCTCCGTGGAGCAACCGGAGCCCTTCTCCCATCGGAAAAGCGGCTTCGCCGATAGTCTCCGATTTGTCCTAAAATACCTGCGGGCAGTCGCGGGTGAAGACGCTCCACTCGCCCGTTTCGGCGTCGTAGCGGGAATTGACGAACACCTTCCAGTTGGACTCGTCCATTTCCGGGTAGTCGCTGCGATAGTAGAACCCCGGCCAGCGGGTCTCCTTGCGATGGAGCATGTGGCGCAGATGGGCCTCTCCGACCCAGGCGCGGTGGATCAACTCGTGACAGCGCAGCAACTCGTGGCGGTTACGGGCCCCCAGCTTCTCCAGGTCTTCCCGGAACATGCCCATCAGTTCCAATCCACGCAGCATGGTGGATTCGTTGGTGGTGAATCCAGCGGAAACACCGGCCACGTACTCGTCCATCAGCTTTTGGAGCCGGTACAGACCCTGGCGCGGGAGCAGGTAATTGGGATTAACGTCCGGGTTGGTCGACGCATACTGGTTTTCCTCAAAGGTCACCATTGGCGCCCAGACCTTCCGCTTGAGCTCGTCGATCTGGCGGTCGTCGGTCTTAGGTTGTTCAGGATGGTCCAAAGCGTAGGTCACGGCGGACTTGCCGGCCAACCGACCCTCGGTGAAGGAGCCGGAAGAGAACTTGTGCGGACATGCTCCAACGCCGTCGCCGGCGGCAAACAGGCCCTGCACCGTGGTCATCTTGTTGTAGCCCCAGTGGTAGCCGTCGGGCGCGACATCCGACGGGCCACTGACCCATGCGCCGGACTCGCCGCTGTGGCTGCCCATGATGTAGGGCTCGGCCAGCACGACCTCGGAAGGCCGTTCTTCGGGGGCGATGTTGTGCGCCGCCCAGAGAATGGCTTGGGAGATGGTCATGTCCAGGAAGTCTTCCCAGGCTTCCGCGATGATCTCCCGTTTGCGCGCTTCGTCGCCGGCGGCCAGCGCGTCGATGGCCTCGGGGGTCTTGAGCTGGATGGGGCCGTTGCCGGCCTGGATTTCGGTCCAGAGCAGGTGGTTCCGCAACGGTGTGGGGGTGGGGAACGCGGAGCCGTAGGGGTCGTACTTCTTGAGCTCGGGCAGGCGGTTGATGAAATAGTTCTCTCCGGCCGCGTTGGTCAGGTCGGCGCGGAACAACTGCGACCACGCGCCCACCGGCCCGTAGGAGTCCTTGAAACGGCTGGGAACGAAACGGTGCTCCATCTGGGTCATTTCTGCGCCCACCGGGATCACCAGCCCGTACACCGAGCCCGTGTCGAATATCGAATACCACGTGCGGCCCATCCCCTCGCCGACGCTGCGCGGACGGAACAGCGCCGTCGCGCCGCCGGCCGCGCTGATGACTGACCGGGCCTTGAAGATGTAGATCACGTCCTCGCGGACACCGAAGCCGACTGCCCCGGCGATCCGGTTCGAGTCCTCGGCGTCGGTGAACAGGTGGGAGATGAACACACGCTCGTAGTGGTCCTCCGGACCAATCACCTTCTTGGTTGCCTCGGACACGATGGGCTTGTAGGCCTCACCGTGGATCATCACCTGCCAGCGACCCTCACGGACGTACAGCCCTTCGTCGTCGTACCAGAAGGGAAGGCCCCACTCCTCGAACATGTGCACGCTGCTGTCCACGTGGCGCGCCACGTCGTACACCAGGTCCTCTCGGGAGATACCCATCATGTCGTTGCGCACGTATTCGACATAGTCTTCCGGCTGGTTCCAACCATGCCGCATGCCCATGTACATGTTGATCGCGGACAGTCCCTCGCCCACGGCGCCGCTGCGGTCGGTGGCTGCCTTGTCCACCATTACGATGTGGAGGTCGTCTCCTCCCCAATACCGGGCCTCGATTGCCGCGCCGCAGCCGGACATGCCTCCGCCGATGATCAGGACGTCGCTTTCAACGATACGAGTTGTTGGTTCAGCCATGTCGGGAACAGTCTCCTCTTGGATGATCTGATGATCTATGGACGTGCAATGCGGACTGAGACGGCGGTTAGCATTCGTCAGGCCCGAATGCGGCGACGGGCAGTATAACAGACCGTCCGAAATGAGGCGCGGGCCTCAGCCGAGGCGGCACCGCAAATAACCCCTGCCGGCGGTGCCGCGTTCTCGAGCCCTGACCAGCCGGCGATGGGTCGCGCCGCTCAGGGCAGGCTTTCGAGGGTTGCAATGAATTGGGCGATCAGTTCTTTGCCCGCCTCAATGTATGCTGCTTCTGGCGGGGCACCATAAAATCGCTGATGATAAGCCGATGCGGTAATGTACTGAATTAGCAAGTCACGTGGAGCGTGCTCCTCATGAACCAGCCGAAAGACTGCCCGTTCCAAAAGATTGTGCGCGTGGTGCTCCCAGCCCCGGCGTTCGGCCACCGCTTTGATGGCATGAGCGGCCGCGCCCCAAACTTTGTTGCTGGCCTCTTCCAATTCGCCCCGGGCCAGTTCGTCGTTCACGAGATCCAGGAAATGCCAACTGCGTTCCTGGTGGTAGGCGATGGTGTCTGCGCTGGTGGTCATCTGATCACGCTCGCGTCATATTGCTGCCAACCAGCCACCCGGCGTCCAGCTCCACGCCGGGTTTGCAGATCTTGATGAAGTCTCCCAGATCGCCGATGTAAGGCGCTTCGCCCTGACGACATATGCGCAGGTATTCCACCACCGCGGCCAGATTTACGGTTCCCGACGCATCTATGAAGGGCGAGGCTTCGGCCTCTGCGGTGTCGGTCAGCTTCCACCGGCCGGGACCCGTGTCCTGATTGGTGAACCAATCACGCTTCAGCACGCCGTCGACGTCCGGGGAACGGTCTCCCATGGCCAGTTCTACAGCCTGCCATAACTGAGCTCGACGAATGGGTTCATCCCGAGTCACCAGGACGTCGCGGATTATCTTGCTGGCCAGCAACGTGATGTTGTCATCCGTCTGAACCGCATATTCAGAATTAGCGGCGCCGCCGGCCGAATCTGAGGTCGTGGGTGTGGTCATGGGATCTCCTGGGTGGAATGGCTACAGCTATCTCGCGGACCGCTGCGCCGAACATAACGATAGGTGGGCACCAATTATAGCAAGAGCCTGTCGAGCCGGCGGACGCTGCCGTGGCCCAACGAGACCCGCGTCCGGCCGTTTTGGCGGCGGACATGGCCACCCGGCGAACCGGTTTGATCGCAGGTTCCGCAATGTGCGGTTCAGGTTCTTGCCTAATATGGGGACGGGATCACAATCCGTGGATTTCGAGAGTTCGAACCTCGTCAACGTCGATGTTCGCCACGCGGATTGCGTGGTTATTGGTGTCGGCAATGAACAGCAGCGGATCGCGACCGTCGTTGAACGAGACGAAACTCAGGCCGCTCGGCTCACTGAAGGTAGCCAACCGGCCGGCGCCGTCGTGCAGACCCATCGCCCCGGAGCCCAGCACCGTCTGCACGGAGCGGGTCAACGGCAGAACCTTCTTGATCTTGTGGTTGTAGGTGTCGGCGATAAACAATTCCCCCTGGTGCCATTCGATGCCGATGGGGTGTTGCAGCCGGACGTTGTGTTCCACACCGTCCCGGTCTCCAAAGGCGAACAGGTCAATCCCGACGAGCGTTGCCACGCGACCGGTCACCGGGTCGATGCCCGCGCTCCTGACGCTGCTGGTCTCCGAGTCGGCGAAGTACAGAATAGAGCTGTCGCCGCGGTCTTTGCCCACGACGATGCCGCTGGGTTGCGCCAGGGTGGCCGTAGCCAGCGGACCGTTATCGATGCTCTCTCCTCCCGTGCCGGCATGGGGACACACCACACCGTCGGCCAGTGACAAACGCCACAACTGGTGAATCCCGGCCATGGCGATGTACAGCGATCCCTCGTGGTGCGCCAGGTCCCACGGGCTGCTCAACGCCACCTGGGGTCCGGGGCCCTGGGCCTGGCGATCATGCCCCTGTTCGCCGGTTCCAGCGATGGTGTCGACTTTCTTGCTGGCGAGGTCGACCCGGCGGATGGCATGGTTCTCCGTGTCGGCGACGTACAGAATGTCTCCGAGAAGCTCCATGCCCTGCGGGTGGTTGAACGCAGCGGTAGCGTAGTCGCCGTCCACAAAGTCTTCCGATCCCGTCCCGATGACCGCCTGCGCCTGACCGTCGAGGTCGGTAACGACAATGCGGTTGTGGTTGGTGTCGGCGATGAACAGGCGGTTGCCCGGCCCGTCAGCCAGCACCTTGCCGGGGAACGCCAGCGCCGAATCTTCCACGGCCTCCGGCACAATGCCGAGGTCGCGGCGGTCGATCATGCCCCTTTCGTCGAACTCGGCGATCATTCGGCCCAGCAAGTCGTCGAATGCCTCGTAGGGCAGCTCGCCCTCGTGCTTGCCAATGACCTTGCCCTCGGGGTCCACGAACATCAGGGTCGGCCAGGCCCGGCATGCGTACTGCCGCCAGACCTCGAACTCGGCGTCGTTGACGATGGGGTGCTTCAGCTCATACCGTTGGGCCGCCAGCAGCACGTTGTCGGCGTACTTCTCGTTGGGGAACTTGGCGGAGTGGACTCCGATGACTACCAGCTCGTCCGCGTACTTCTCTTCCATTTTCCGCAACTGCGGAAAGACGTGCATGCAGTTCACTCAACAGTAGGTCCAGAAGTCCAGCAGGACCAGCTTGCCGCGCAGGTCGGCCATGCTCAACGGCCGGTCGGTGTTGATCCATTCCACGTTTTCCGGGAAATCCGGCGCGTTCACCGTGCCGGCGAAAGAGCGGGTGGCCATAGCGAAGCCTCCGATTTGGTTGATATGGCCATCCCCTCGCGAAAGCAGACGACCCGGGATGTCCTGAATGTCGCTTGCTATTGCGGCGGCTGCGACTCGAATGCCAGGGTGGCGTACCGCATGAAGATGGCGCCCACCGGCTCGCCCAGTGGAGCGTTGGCCACCAGCACTGCGATGACGTGTTCCTGGCCCGGCTGGCCGGGCTCTTCGACCAGGACGCGCTTGGGGGTGTTGTTGCCGGTTACCACGCCGATGTTCCGGTCGATCTTGCCGTCGATGAACACCTCGCCGTAGTTGTCCACGTTGGTCTCGAACCAGACCCGGCAGGTGGTCACGTCCTGGCCCTTCACCGTCTCGGGCATGGTGAACCGCAGGCGATACCAGGCGAAGGTGAAGCCCACCGAATAGCGCTTCTGGAAATCCGCGCCGCTCTCCCAGCCGGAGTCGTCATAGTCGGGCAGGCGGGCGTCGCTGCCCCGCTTCTCCGCGACCAGACCCTGGTTGGGTTCGCCCGGCTCCAGACCCTGGGCCACTCGCCATCCGTCGGAGCTGAGTACGGCCAGGTCCTCTTTCTGTTCCAAATCAAGCGCTACTCGGGGCATGGGAAAACTCCTTGTTGAGTCATGGTGGTGAAAACCGTGTCAAAACCGATCATTGCCGGGCTGCGTTCGGCCATCAGGATTTCAGGTGCTGCCCGAAGAACTCCAGGGTGCGCGGCCATGAGCGATCGGCGGCTTCCTTCTGGTAGCGTGGGCCGGTGAAGTCCATGAACGCATGGTCCGCGTCTCGGTACACGTAGAACTCGTGCTGCTTGCTCAGGCGGTTCAACTCCTCGTCGAACCTGCGCATGTCGTCCTGAGAGGGATTTTCGTCGACCTCTCCGAAGTGGAACAGCATCGGACAGTTGATGTTGTCTGCTAGCTCGAACGGGGGCGTCTCGCCCTCTCCCCACGTCACCAGCAGGTTGCCGCCGTAGTACGGCGCAACGGCGCTGAAGTGGGGGTTGCTGGCCGCGGCCAGCCAGGCGACGCGTCCTCCCATGCAGAAGCCGGTCACGCCGATGCGGTCGGTCACCGCGTCGTGGTTGCGCAGCCATTCGACCGTGGCGTTGATATCAGCCACGATGCTGGGGTCGCTGAGCACGTCCCAGGGCCGGGGGCGCGGGTCGGCGTTCATCACCTCGTCTGAGTTGCGGTGGTACAAGTTCGGAGCCACCGCAGCGTAGCCCTCGGCAGCCAGCCGGTCGCAGATGGTTCGGATGAACTCGTCCACGCCGCCGCCATGCTGCGCCACCACCACCGCCGGATAGGGGGCGGAGAAGCCGGCGCTGCTGCTCGGCACGCTGGCGTACATATCCATTTCACTGCCGTCGACGGTGAGCTTTTCCCAGAAACTGGCCATGGTGATACCTCCTGTTTCGACGCAATTGCGGTGCTCGTTACGCCGGTTGGACGATGATCCGTCCCATCGATTGGCTAACCCTTCAGGTGCCGTGCGAAAAACTCCAGGGTGCGTGGCCAAGATGCTACAGCCGCCTCCTCATGGTACCTGCCGCCGGAGGGATTCATGAAGGCGTGGTCGGCCCCAACATAGGTATGGAACTGGTGCGCCTTGCCCAGCCGGGTCAGTTCGGCGTCGATCTTCTGCATGTCGTCCTGCGACGGGTTGGCGTCAATCTCCCCGAAGTGGAACAGCATGGGGCAGTTGATGTCGTTCGCCAAATCGAAGGGCGGTGTCTCACCGTTCCCCCAGGTGGTCATCAGGTTGCCGCCGTAATACGGGACCACGGCCTTGAAGTTCGGGTTGGTTGCGGCGGCCAGCCAGGCCACGCGCCCGCCCATGCAGAAACCCGTGACGCCGATCCGGTCGCTCTGCACCGCGTCGTGGCTAAGCAGCCAGTCGACGGTGGCGCTCACGTCAGCGACGATGCTGGGGTCGCTGAGCAGGGTCGCCGGGCTGGGCCGCGGGCCACCGCCGGCAGAAGCGGCGACCGCTTCCGCGCTGTGCCGGTGGTAGAGGTTGGGCGCAACCGCAGCGTAGCCGTCCGCCGCCAAACGATCGCATATGTCCTGGATAAACGCGTCCACGCCGGTGGCGTGCTGGGCTACCACCACGGCCGGAAAGGGCGCGGAGTAGCCGGCGCTGCTGGACGGCACGCTGGCATACATGTCCATGTCGTGCCCGTCTACGTTGATCTTTTCCCAGAAACTAGCCATTCCAAACTCCTCCTATTCGTTGCTCGGTCTATTGCGCTGTTACCAAGCTTCCTTGAATATCCAGTTCAAAACCGAAGCGAAAACCAACAGTACCATTGCCCTGCCAACCACTCACAAGGCCGGAACCCCGCGAATGCTGACCACGGCGTTGGCCAAAGCGTCAGCCGAGATTAGAAAAATACCTATCGCGAAAAAACCAGCCCAAGCTGTCCGCAGGTTCCTCGTTTCCCAATATCAGACAATATCCGAGCAATCAGGACAACCCCCAGAAAGCCGGCCAGCCCCAGCAGCATGCCAACCGAGGTAGCAAGAAGCATGCCGTCTTCCACGGTGGCGGAGAACGACAGCCCAAACAGGGCGAACGCCACCAGTCCGGCGACCAACACTGCCACCGCCTTGCTCGCGTTCATTGCTACATCTCTACGTGTGCTGCAAGACAGGGGTCACCAGTTACACCAGCCCTTCCGCACGCACCTCCGCCAGCGTGGCCTCGAAAGCCGCCAGGGTCGCGTCGATGTCTGCCTCAGAGTGTGTGGCCGATACCAGGAACGCGTCACGGCCCATGATGTCGATGCCGTGGTTCTGCAACCCGCGCTTGATTCCGGTCACCGCGGGAGTGGCGGCGGCGCGCTTGATCTGCTGGTCTACGTCCGGCCCGAATTCGTTATCGAAGTCCCCTTCTGCCAGCGTGAAGTGGATCATGGACGCGATGCCATAGGCGTGTCCGCCCACCTCCGTTCGCGTGAACACCTCGTTCAGTCCCGCCTTCAACCGGGCCGCCATGGCGTCGGCGCGCTCGTTCAAAGGTTCGGCGGCGATCAGTTCCAGGCAGGTCGCTCCGGCCACCGCGGATAGTGGATTGCCGTTGAATGTTCCAGGATGGTATACGCGCTCGGTGTTGTCCCATTCGGGGTCACCGCGCTGGGCGATCATGTCCACGATGTCGGCCTTGCCGCCGACGGCGCCGCCGGGCAAGGCTCCGGCCACGATCTTGGCCATCGTTGTCAGATCGGGTGTGATTCCGTAGCGGACCTGGGCTCCACCTGGGGAGGCTCTGAACCCGGTGACCACCTCATCGAAAATCAGCACCACGCCGTGCTGGTCGCACAGCTGGCGCAATCCGGCCAGGTATTGCGGCACGTCAAACGGAAGCTGCCCGTAGTGAGCGCCCGTGGGTTCCAGGATGATTGCGGCGATGTCGCTGTCCCGCTCCATGGCCTGTTGGACGGCATTCAGGTTGCCGGCCGGGACAATCACCATACTGCCCCAGGACTCTGCGGGGATCCCGGGCGCCGGGCGGTCCGAGCCGGCCATGGCGTAATCGTGCCACCCGTGGAAGTGATCCTGCAGCTTGATGACCTTGTTGCGCCCGGTGTACGCCCGCGCCAGGCGCATCGCCATCAACGTGGCTTCGGTGCCGCTGCTGTGGAATCGCACTCTTTCCACGGCCGGCATCAGGTCCATTATGGCCCGGGCCCAGCGCAGCTCCTCATCGGTGCACGCGCCCAGGTGGGTTCCCCGGCGGATCTGTTCCGAAACGGCATCCGCGATAGCAGGATGGGAGTGCCCCAGGAGCAGCGCGCCGTGACCGGAAACGTAGTCGATGTACTCGTTCCCGTCCACGTCCCACTTCCGCGGCCCCTGTCCGTGAGTAATGTACAGCGGGAAGGGTTCTGCGTATCGGTTGTCGTGAGTGACACCTCCCGGAAATATGCCCACGGCGTCACGATAACGTTCGGCGGAGCCGGCGTGATTGGCTATGTACTGTTCCAGGATGGTGGGCATTTTCTGACTCCCCATTCAAATGTAGATTGACGTGGCCGAACTTGCTACGGGAGATTTCGACGCATCGGTCCCGGTTTGTCTCTCGGTATGGCACTCCGCCGGGATTCTTCAGACCCGCCTCGCGAGTCCGGGCTCATTGTAGCATCGGCGGGCGGCTCGCACAGTTACCGCGACTCCACCTCGGTATCCCCGACCATCAGCACCGGGGGCTGCTTGAGGAACAGGAAACAGGTACCTGCCGCGAACGCGCAAATCGCTCCGGGAATGATGGCGTAGTCGTAATCTCCAAAGTGATCCGCCACCCAACCCGCATACACGGGTGACGCTACCAGGGCCCAGGCGTAGGCGAAGGTGATATAGCCGCGCAGGGTGGCGAACCGCGTCCGCCCGAAATAGTCTCCCAACGCTGCCCACACGATGACGCCGGCTCCGTCCATCATTCCTTCACACAGGATGAATGCCAGCACCAAAGTGATCCCGACCGCCGTCTGCCAGTCACCCAACCACAGGAACAGATAGCCGCAACCTTCCACCGTCAGGCTGAGGAACATGATCGTTTTCTTGGATACCCGGTCTGCCATGTACCCCATGACCAGTCTGGAAACGAAGTTGATGGCCGACATCGCTCCGATCAGGTTCGCGGCCATCTGCGTGCTCATGCCTTTGTCGTCGACCAGGATGGGGAACAGGCTGATCAGAATTCCCAGCGTCGCCATCTGCCGTAATCCGGCGCCGACCAGAAGCAACCAGTAGGCTTGCGTGCGCAGCGCCTCGCGCACCGTGTAGTCCCGCGTCTCGCGTCGGGCCGCCGCCGAACCGGGCCGAGGGGGAGGCGTTCGGGTGGCTCCGTCGGGCAGCAGTCCCATATCCTCCGGGCGATTCCTGAACCAGAAACACAGCGGCAGCAGGATCACCGCGTAAAACCCTCCGGAAGCGATGAGGCCCCATCGCAGGCCGGCCCGGTCGATTAGCAAGTTCATGGTGGGTATCAACGCCAGTCCGCCCAGCGACGCCACGGCAGCCAGTATGGATATGGCCAGCGCGCGCCGTCGGTGGAACCACTGGTTTAGTCCGGCGAAGCAGGCATGTTGAAATCCCATGCTGTTGCCAAGCGATACCAGGCCAAGGTAAATGAAGGCGAACCCCCAGAACCCAGGCAACCAGAAAGCCATGATCACGTACCCGACGACGGTGACAATCAGCGACGGCACCAGCACCTTGCGATTGCCGAACTTGTCGATCAACCATCCGGCCAGTGGTCCTTCCAAACCGCCCTCAGCGCGGGCTATGGAGAAAACGAGGTTCGTCTGGGCCTGAGTGATGCCCAACTGCTCACGGATAGGCAGCACCAGCACGCCAAATCCGCGGAAAAATATGCCGCTGGCGAAGAAGCTCATCACCGAGGTGATGGCAACCATCCACCACCCATAAAAGATGCGCCCGCCGGGAGCCTGTTGCCCGGCGGGCGCAGCCGAAACGCGTTCGTCGGAAATCGCCACTTGCCGATCCGTTGCTGACTATCAAATTCGCGTGGCTCGTCCGCCGGAGGCGGGTCAGCCGGGCGCGTACAACGGCAGCAAGTGTACCGCTTGGCCCAAGCGAGGGCAACGCGGCTCAATGATTTTCGTCGCCTGAGCCAACGTCGTTGTGCAGGGGACGGATACAGGCCTGCTCTCCCGTTGCTATAATCGGCCGCAATTCATCCGCATGACTGGAGGCTAACGATGGCTGAGGATTTGTCAGGGCTGCTGGCCGAAACCGAACTCACGCTGCTCGACGGGAATCAGGTTCGCACCGAGGGGCCGCTGTGGCACCCCGGCGGGTACCTTACTTTCGTTGACCTCGAGCGCCAGCAACTCCTGAAGTGGGATCCGCAGGCGAGCGAGACCACGGTGGTTCGCGAAAACACGGGCGAGGGTAACGGCTGCACCTTTGACCGGCAGGGAAACCTGTTGATGTGCGAAGGCGCCGATCACCGTTGCGTGACGCGCATGGACGCCGACGGCAACATCACGTCCATCGCCGATCGCTGGGACGGCAAGCGGTTCAACAAACCCAACGACGTCATCTGCCGCACTGACGGGACGATCTATTTCACCGACCCGCACCTTCGATTTCCGGAAGAACTGCGCGAGATACCTTTCGCCGGCATATATCGAATAGATTCAGCGGGAAACGTGCATCTCGCTACTGACGAATGCGAGTATGCCAACGGCCTCGCATTGTCTCCGGATGAATCCATTCTTTACGTTGCGATCAGCCGAGCCGAGCCGGCGGACTTTGACCGCGAAGAGAATGGAGAGTTCTGCCCGAATCGGCGTATCCGCGCCTTCGACGTGGCCCCCGATGGGACCTTGAGCGGCAACCGGATCCTGATCGAAATGGGTTCTGACGCTCCGGGAGTGCCCGATGGCATGAAAGTCGACACGGTCGGCCGGGTGTGGTGTACCGGGTCCGGTGGAGTCTGGATCGTCTCGCCCGGGGGAGAGCGCCTGGGAGTACTTGAAACTCCAGAAGTCACCCGCAATATCTGCTTTGGCGGCGATGACATGCGGACCCTGTTCCTGACTTCGGGGCAGTCTCTCTACAGCATCCGCGTGCAAACCCCTGGCATCGGCGCATTCTGACCAGGTCCCGCCCGCGCCAGAGGGAGTTGCGCCGAACTTGCCATGCGGATCGTGAACCTGACAACGCTCGGCTCTTCTGGAAAGAATCAGGCGGCAGCCCTGCTGGTCGAGGGATTCGCAGAGCATTGGCCCGATACGTGGCCGGATCACGAGTCGGCGGCGAGTACGGTTCAGGAGTGCCTCGGGATGGATCGTATTTGCCGGGCCGCAGTGGACCGCGACGGCAATGTGCTGGGCTGGTCCGCCGCCGAGCCGATATACCAGGGCAACGTTTGGGAGCTCAACGTGCTGGTGGTGCAACCGGCCCGTCAGCGCCAGGGAATCGGCAGCGCGCTGGTGTCCGACATGGCACTGCAGGTCAGCGCTCGAGGAGGCCTCACCATCTGGCTGGGCTCCGACGATGAGGACGGTATGACGTCCCTGGCGGGCGTCGACCTCTATCCCGACCCCCTGTGGCACCTGGCGCGCATCACCGATTTCAAAGGCCATCCGTACGAGTTCTACCGGAAAATGGGGTTCGCCATCGCCGGAGTTCTACCCGACGCCAACGGTCCCGGCAAACCGGATATCTTCCTGGCCATGCCGGTAGCGCCACGCTGAATGCCCCCGAATTGTGGTAAAACTAGGCTGGACACATGGTATCGCGACACTCCATGACTATGAGGAGGCTCAAATGACCACTGCCGCCAATGTCGTCGGTAACGGCGCGCACACCTACGAATTCGATCGCAACTGGGCACAGGCGCCCGATGGAATCCCAATGCCGGCCGCCGCGGTGTTCGGTGACGACGAGGACCGCGTCTACTGTTTCAACCGCAATCCGGAACACCCCATCATGGTATTCGACCGTGACGGCAAGTTCATCAAGTCGTGGGGCGCCGGGATGTTTGAGTTCCCCCACGCGATCATCGTCGACCAGTGGGGCTACGTGTGGCTCGTGGACCGCAACATGGGCCAGATTTTCAAGCTCACCAAGGATGGCGAGCTGGTAATGACACTGGGGGAGTACGGTTACCGTTCCGACACCGGAGCGGACAACACCGCGTTCGATTCGAACTCATGGCATCAGGTGGTACGCGGCGCGGATCCGTTCAACATGCCGGCCGGCATCGCTCTGAACGATGATGGCGAAATCTACATCGCCGATGGGTATGCGAACGCGCGGGTGCACAAGTTCACGGCGACCGGCGAGCATATATTCTCCTGGGGCGAGCCGGGTTCGGGCCCTGGCCAGTTTAATCTGCCTCACGGCGCCTGGATCAACCGCGAGGGCAATCTGCTGATCGCCGACCGCGAAAATGACCGGGTCCAGGTTTTCAACCAGGACGGCACGCACGTAACCGACTGGCCCAGCAAGCTCATCGGCCCAGCGGTCATCTGCATCGACGACGATGGAGTTGCGTACGTGGCAGAACACAACGGTGGGATGCTCAGCATCCTCGACGCGAATGGAGAGCGCCTTGCCCAATGGGGTGATTTGACGCACCGCAGTTGCCACGGCGTTTGGGTGGACAGCCAGAAAGATCTGTACGTGGTGGAACCCTATGAGGGCAGCACCGGCCGCACGGTGGTGAAGTACACCCGCAAGGGCTGAACTGCACTTTGTGCATATTACGGAGGGGCGGCTGCACGGCCGCCCCTCTATTTTGTGCGAATTCCGTGCAACGCATTTTTTTGTTTCGCAATGATATTGAGCAAAACGCACAATATCCGACTATAATGTGCAGCCGAACGCGCACGCGGGTCGCATGCGGCTTACTACAGATTTCGCCGCCACCGTTGAACCCCGTTGATAAATACTTCGAGGACTTTACTCCCAGCACTAAATCAGAGGATGTACAGCAATGGCTACCGTTACGCTCAACATCTCCGGCGACAGTCAGGAGGTGATCTCGGTTATTCGTTCGTTGGCCAAGCAGCACGAACGAGCCCACTCTCAAGTCGCGTTGGAAACCTCGGTGGCGTCAAACGGCGCCGCCATAACCGGCGTGGCCACCGTTTCGCGGGAGCACGCCTGGACTACCGCAGCGGCCCGGGATACTCGCAATAACGTATCCGCTGATGCGCAGCGGCTGTTGGACACGTTGGTGCGCTGCCCCGACCACCAGATGCACATCGATGATATTTACAGCGAGCTGGATCTTGACCGCTACGGGCTGATCGGGGCCCGGCGTTCCATTTCCGCAGCCCTGCGGCGCAACGCCGCGACGAGCAACGCCACCCTGCTTACCACCAGGGATCGTCGAGTGACACTGAACAGCGAATATGCGGTCGCGATCTCTGGGGAGCCCGCCGGCAGCGCATCGGGCAACCGGGATCGTTCTTGAAGACAACCTGCGACGCCGCGCGCCGCATTGCATCGCGGCAGGCTGGGATCAGGTTCGCTGATGGATCATGCCACCCGCTCCGGCCACACCGGGTCATGATAACCCAGCGGAACCGTAGGCCTTGCCCAATAGGGTTGCGTTTCCGATAGCTGCACAGTCGGCGCCAGGTGCGTCAATTGTCCTGCCGGCACCTGGCTGGTGGTACACCAGCCAGCGACTTCGTCCGGGCTGAAATCGGAGGCTACGTCACGTAGTTCGGACGCGGGCACCTGTCCGCGGTCGACCAGCCATTTCCCGATCTGCGCCAGGGAAATCCTGACGAGCCAGCTCCCGCCCTCCCGGGCGCGGCGCGCAATGGCAGTCATTGCGCCGTAGGCCATCAGGTATCCGGTCAGGTAGTCAATCGCGGACACCGGGTAGAACTGCGGTCCGGGTTCGGCTCCAGGGAACACCCGTCCCTGCAGGTCGGTGATACCGCTGACGGTTTGCACGACTGTATCGAAGCCGCGGCGGTCTGCCCACGGTCCGACACGCCCGAAGGCTGACAGGGACACACAGACGATGCCCGGTCGGAGTTTCGCCAGGTCTTCCGGAGCGAGACCGCGCTGCGCCAGAGTACCCGGGCGGTAACCTTGCGAAAATACGTCGGCCTGGCTCACCAGATGGCGCATTGTCGCCAGATCCTGCGCGTCCCTGAGGTCCAGCCGCGTGGACAGCTTGCCGTGTCCGGTGTCGAATTCCTGAGCTTCACTGCTGGGCAGGTGCTCCGCAGTCACTTTCATGACGTCCGCGCCGTGCTCTGCCAGCGTGCGGGCGCAAGTGGGTCCGGCCAGAACTCGGGTCAGGTCGAGTACACGCACGCCTGAAAGTGGACGGGAACCTTCGGGCAGCGGTTCGGGCGGGCTGTCGCCGATCTTCTCAATCTCCAGGAGGGGTAGGGATGCGACGGCGGCTGATTGCGGATGCTGGGCCCATTCGTCCATGGACCGCACCATGCCGCCGGCTCCTCGGGCGGCAATGATCGCCTCTTCCAGTTCCAGGGCGTCCCAGTTTGCCACCGCTTTTCGTACGGCTTCCCGGTCTTCCGGCACACCCAGCACGCCCAATGCCGCTTCCCGGTGATTGGGAAAGTTGCAGTGCAGGTAGCTCCACCTGCCGTTTTTTGCTGGGTACACACCCATGACCGATGGCCGCTCTCCGGCGGCCGGCGCGCCGTTGAGGGTCATGTACCTGCTGCTGCGCAGCGATGCCGTGGCCTGCCGGGCGTCCACCGCAATGTCCTGGTGGCGTCCCGTCCGCGTTTCCCACAGGTCGGAGACTGCCAGCCCGACCGCACCCAGGCTGGCGGCAGCCGCTTCACCGATTCGGAACGGAGTTGGCAGGATGGGGTCGACCCCTCCGGTAAACGAAACTCGCGAAGCCTGCGCGGGATCGCACCCTGGAATGGTCAGCAACGTTGATAGAATCTGATCAGCCACCACGTAATCCTTTTTGGTAGCGCCGCCTGCCCCTGAGAAGCGAAATTGGCGCCGGAAAAATATGCACGTCAATAATCCGAAAACTGCCAGACATCTTACACCAAACGGTTTGGATCGATTGGTCCTGAAGACGAAAGCGCATTGCCCGCGACTACAACTCGTCGGCAGTGGTCAGCGCGCGCGTTGTCGGGTTGGGTGTACCCGTGTATATTGTTTGGAAAAGTGTGGCGGAGCCGTCCGTGTGATTGGTCAGGGGAAGAGCATTGCAAGATAACGCGATCAGCTTGGGCTCCTGGGACATCACCTCCGAAGCAGTCCGCAAATACCTTTCGGCAGTCGGCGATAACTCGCCGCTCTACATGGATTCGGAATGCGCTCCTCCGATCATGCTCGCCGCCCGCGTCGTCGCCCTATTATTGGAACGTTTGTCGCTGCCCGATGGGGCAATCCACAGCCTCCAGGACATAGAAGCCTTGGGTGCACTGCGGGTGGGTTCCACGGTTTCTGCAGTTGCCAGTGTTGAGCCGGTTCGAGAGCGCGGCGGGTTGCGATTCCTTACCGTGAACTACACGGTCTCCGACGAACCCATGGGGTCGGATTTGATGAAAGGCCGCACCACGGTGCTGCTTCCCGCCGATGAAATCGACGAATAAATCAAACGCGTATGCCTGCTGAAGTCTCGACAACCGCATCGTCTCAATGCGATGTGGGATACGTTATACCGCCGGTGCGGCGCGTGGTCAGTCGCGATCACATCGACGCCTACCGGTCAGCTTCCGGCGACCACAACCGGATACACTATGATGATGAGTTTGCCGCCTCCAGCCGTTTCGGCGGTGTGATAGCCCACGGCATGCTGACGTTGGCCATGATCTCCGAGATGATGACGCGCGAGTACGGGCCTTGCTGGCTGCGGTCGGGCAGCCTGCGCGTCAGGTTTCGCGGCGCCGCGTATCCTGGGGATCTCCTGGAGGCGGTCGGATCGGTGACCAAAAGTGAATCGGTCGCTAATGGCAACCGCTTGACTTGTAATGTCGAGCTTCTGAACGCCGATAATGGAAACAGGATTATCACCGGGTCGGCCACTGTAGTGATGGCTCCGGCGGATACGAGGGAAACTGCGGAATGAGCACTAACGGAGATATGCCGCGGGTACGTGTCGCGGTGGATGCGATGGGTGGAGATTTCGGCCCGAGGGAGACGGTTCCCGGTGTGCTGGCTGCGCTGGACGCGCATCCCGAATTGAGCGTAACGCTGGTGGGCGACCCCGATGTTGTGCACGCGGAATTGTCCCGCCATGGGACCACCGGACGCGCCGTTTCGGTCGCCCCCTCGGAGGGCAAGGTAGAAGATGACGAACATCCCGTAGCTGCCCTCCGCCGGAAGCCGAACTCCTCGATCGCTGTTGCCATGGGCCAGGTGCAGCAGGGCGAAGCTGACATGGTGGTGTCCATGGGCTCGACCGGCGCCACGATGGCCACGGCCGTCATGGCGTTGGGACTGCTGGAAGGGTTGGAACGACCCTGCATCGGCGGCAACTTCCTCGGCGTCGCGCCGAACACCACCGTGGTGGATTTGGGCAGCAACGTGGATTGTCGCCCGTCGTTGCTGCTGAGTTTCGCCGCGTTGGGCGTTGCCTTTTCCCGCCGTCGCCTGGGGATCGAAAACCCTCGCGTGGCTCTACTCAGCGTGGGTGAGGAGTCCGCCAAGGGCAATCGTCAGGTGCAGGAGAGCCACACGCTGTTCCAGGAAAGCCATTTGAATTTTGTCGGCAACGTGGAGGGCATGGACTTTTTCACCGGCAAGGCGGACGTCATCGTGTGCGACGGGTTCATCGGCAACATCCTGATCAAGTTCGCCGAAGGTCTGGGATCGGCGCTGGTACCGTATCTCCATCAACGCCTGTCGGCGGTTCTTCCCGGTGAGCAGGTTCAACAGATCGGGGAAGCGCTGTGGACTACGATGAACCTGCCGCGCACCATGGGTGGGCCGCTCTTTGGCGTTGACGGTCTGGTCATGATCGGTCACGGTTCATCCACCGCCACCGGCGTCGCCGGCGCGATCAATACTGGCTTGCTGTGCCATCGGCTGGAGTTGGTGGAAGGCTTCCGGCAAGAACTGGCTGAATTGCATCGCGCCGTCGCGCGCGAGACGTGAAGGATTGGGTGTTCAACCATGTACACGATTGATTTGACCGGTCAGGTAGCCCTCGTTACCGGTTCCTCCCGAGGCATCGGCGCCGTGATTGCAGCCAGGCTTGCCGCCGCGGGGGCGTCCGTGGCCATCAACTACCGAACCAACGCCGCTGCCGCCGATTCCGTGATCGACCAGATCCGCGCCGCGGGCGGCGAGGCGCTGCGCGTTCCCGGCGACGTTTCCGACGAAAATACTGCCGAGGCCGTGGTGAAAACCACTGCGGATCGCCTGGGCCGGCTGGACATCCTGGTCAACAACGCGGGCGTCAACCGCGACCGGCTCATGCTGCGGATGACTGCGGCAGATTGGGACGAGGTGCTCACGGTGAATCTCCGCGGCACGTTCCTGGCCACCCGTTTCGCCGTACCTTTGATGGTTCGCCAACGGTACGGGCGCGTCGTCAACATCTCGTCGGTGGTGGGCCTGACCGGCAACCCGGGGCAGGCCAACTATGCCGCTTCCAAGGCCGGCCAAATCGGATTTACCAAAGCCATGGCGCGTGAAGTGGCCAGTCGCAGCATCACCGTGAACGCGGTCGCCCCGGGCTTCATAGAAGTCGGCGAAGACGGCGGTATGACCGCGGAAATGACCGATGACCAACGCAGCCAGGTTCTGTCCCGTATACCGGCTGGACGTTTCGGGGCCGCCGAGGACGTAGCCTCCGCCGTTCTTTATCTGGTCAGCCCTGGCGCGAACTATGTCAACGGCCAGACGCTGACCATCGACGGAGGACTGACGGCATAAACCTGCCCATCGAAGCGAGGATTGCGCGATGAAAGCCACCACCAGTTTCCGACAATTGCTTGCCCAGCCCGGGATCATCACCGCTCCCGGCGCTTACGATTGCCTGACGGCCGCCATCATTGAACGAACCGGATTTCCGGCCGTGTACATGACCGGAGCCGGTACCTCGGTGGCACGCATCGGCTACCCCGACCTGGCGCTGGCCACGGCCACCGAAATGATGGCCAACGCGGCATCCATCGCTTCCACGGTGAGCGTCCCAGTGATCGCCGATGCCGACACCGGATACGGCGGCACGATGAACGTGCGCCGCACCATCCGCGAATACGAACGCACGGGCGTCGCGGCAGTGCACATCGAGGACCAGCAGTTCCCCAAGCGCTGCGGGCACCTGGAAGACAAGCGAGTGGTGCCCATTGACGAGATGGTGCAGAAGATTCACGCCGCCGTGGACGCGCGCACCGATGACGATTTCACCATCATCGTCCGCACCGACGCGCTGGCTGTCACCGGCTGGGACGACACCATGCGTCGTTGCGACGCCTTCACCGAAGCGGGGGCGGATGCGCTGTTCGTCGAGGCCATACGGTCTCCCGAAGAAGCGGCGGAAGTGGTTGCGCACACCTCGGTTCCGCTGCTGTACAACTTCGTGGAAACCGGCAAGTCCCCGTTGCTCAACGTGGCCGAATTGGAAACGCTCGGCTTCAAGATGGTCATCTTCCCCGGGAGCGCCTTCATGTCTGTGGCCCATACCGTGGCTCGGGTCATGTCGGAACTCAAAGACAAGGGCACGACCGAGCATCTGGTGGGCGAAATGACCCCTCTGACCGAGGCATTTGAGCTCATGGGCCTGTCCGAAATGCTGGAGCGTGACTCGGGATACGCGGTGAGCAGCGACGCCTCTGATTACGCTCAAGAAGAAAACCGCCGCTTTCGGGCGTTGGAAAGGAAGGCCCTGGCCATCTACCACAGCCAGATTGAGCCGAACCTCACCGAGTCCGACCATGGCAAGTGGCTGATTATCAACACGGAAAACGCAGGTTACGAGATTCTGGCAACCGAATTCGAAGGGTTACAGCGGTTGCAGGCATACGGGCACAAAGCCCCAGTGTATTTCATGCCCATTGGCGAGCCGGAGCCGGTACTCATCCGCAGCATTCCGCCGGGCGGCAAATCGTAACGGTTATGGAGGGATACGTCAGCTCAGACCGGCTGGAGCCACGGCTAACCGTAAACATCCTGGATTACCGGGGAACTGTCGTCCCCGTGGAAGCTGTAATTGACACCGGCTTCACTGGATTTATGACCCTGCCTGATGCGGACATCAACACCCTTCAGTTGGAGCAAAATAGGAACAGGCGCATACGATTGGCAGATGGCCGCATACGGCAGTTTCAGACCTATTTCGCCACAGTAATTTGGCACGGCAACCCCATAACGGTTTCAGCGCTGGTCATGCCCGGCAGACCCCTCATCGGCATGTCCCTGCTCTGGAACAGCGACGTAGCGATTGCGGCGAGAGAGAACGGCCTGGTGACGATAACCGAAGCGGCGGAAACTTAGCCGCCGCCTGTCTATGACCGCCGACGGCGCAAACGGACCGGTTTTGCCGGGCGACGATTTCCCGCGTCGCTTGGCAACCGAGGTCGGCTACTGGGAGCGCGACGGGTTAATCTCGTCCGAGCAGTCCGAAGCGATCCTCCGACGTTATGCGTCGTCCGACGCGGGCGCGTTGCCCAATGAGCCGGCCATCGGCGACGGTGAGCCCGCCGTTTCCCGCGGAGAAGTTGACGAGCGGACTACCCTCGTCAGCCGGGCCGTTTCCATAATCGGCGTGATGGGAGCCCTCCTGGTGGGGCTGGGCATCATAATTTACGTCGCCGCCAACTGGGATGTCATCCCGGTGTGGGCTCGGGTCTCCATGCTGGTGGGGTTGACGGCCGCGACTAACGTCGCCGGCTGGCTGCTGCTGACCCGATTCGATTACCCGCGCGTTGGCGTGGCCATGCTGGTGGTCGGCGCGTTGGCTTACGGAGCGGCGATCCACCTGATCGCACAGATTTACCACGTGCCCGTCAATCACCCCAATCTAACCACTGCCTGGTTCCTGGGCGTTCTGCCGCTGGCGTATACCGCGCGTTCCCGGGTCATGGTAGTGCTCGCACTGACGCTCCTCGTGCTGAGCATGGGGTTCCGGACCCAGTGGTGGCTGGAAAGTTACGGCGCTGAAACTATGCTGTTGCTGACGCCGCAAACCCTCGCGATTTCGGCTGCCGTGGTTGCCCTGGGTCTGCTCCAATTGCGATTCACCTGGACCCGGCCTTTGGCGGTGTATTGCTACTTACCTGGTCTGGCAATAGGTCTCGCGGCGTTTTGTGTGATGACCTTCGCAAGCCCGTGGACCGAGGGCGTAAACCTCTCCCTGGCGGTGTTGTCCCCCGAATATTGGATCACCGCCGGCCTGGCTTTGGTGACGGCCGTAGTAGCCACCGCCGGTCTGTGGTGGCGCGTCGGTGGTCAGCGCGATCGGCGCCTTTTGGCCCGAACCGCCGTCGTGGCCACGATGGCGGTTACCGGCGCTGTCATGTGGGTCTGGTTCGCTTATCCGGAGCCAGGAGCGTGGTGGCTGTTCAACCTCGTCGCGTTCGGTGGCGTTGCGATGGCGGGTTTCCTCAAACGTTCACCGATCCTGCTCGGCGGCGCTGCCGCGTTGTTCGCGATACTGGTGGCAATTCGGTTCTCCAGCCTGGTGGACCTGGACGGCGCAGCCGCGCCAATATCGCTTTCCGCCGCCGCGTTGACCGCGGGGGCTTGTCTGTTCGCCGGAAGTTGCGCCATGAGAGGCGCCCCGGTGGTGGCTCCCTACACACGGATCGCTGCCGCAGTGGGGCTTGCGCTTGCTGCGTCCAGCCTCCACGTCATGGGATATGGGACGTTTTGGCGCTGGGAAACGCTGCCTGGCTGGTCCGGGATGCCCGTTGAATATTGGTCGGCCGTGGTCATCGGGTGGGTCCTGGCGACCGCGTTGACCGCATTTACCCTGTGGAAACATGGGCGTTCGAACGACGGCGACGCGGTTTGGCAAGCGGGCGCGGTGGCAGCGATGGCGGCGCTGACGATTGCCATGTGGCTGGCGCTGGGATATCAGGTTTCCGCAGTCTGGTCGGTATTCAACCTGGCTTTGCTGGCTGGCATCGCGGCGTTGATCTGGTATGCCTACCGGAGACGTCAGTTGTCGATTGCGTACTTCGCATGTTCCATCTTCGCCTTTTCCGTGATCGTACGGTGTTTCGCGGCTTTGGGCATTCTGGCGGAGGGCGATCTGCTGCTGTGGCTTGGTCCCGTGGCATTGGGTATAGGAGCGCTGGTCTTCCTCACCGGGCGTCTCCGGGTGCGTTGGACGGGAGTCTCTACGCCGGAACTCCGCACCAACTCCCGCGTATGGGACCTGGCCGGCTTGTCCGTCGCCATTGCCAGCGTCTATGCCATGAGCTACAGCGATCCCTGGGCTAATGGAGATGACACAACGGGCAGTTCCGCGTTGGCCTTTCTGGGAGAGTACTGGTTCCTTGCCGGCACGGTTTGGGGCGCGGCGATCACCGGTCTGATCCTGATTTGGGTGGTAGACAGGACTCAATCGTCGCCGGTTCACGTTTCCGCTGACCAGTTGCAGTGGGAGACTTCGGCCGCCGTAGCCATGGGCGCCCTGGTCATCCTGGCGTGGTTGGGGCTCTTGCTGAGTTGGACCTGGGCCTGGCTTCCACTCAACGCCGCCCTGCTGGCTACGGTGCTGGCGCTGGTGGCAGCCGGATACCGCTGGAATCGGGGCGACCTGATCAACCTGGCGGTGATCGCCTTCGGGATCATGCTGTTCACGCGCTACTTCGAGTTTGGCTTTGGTTTGCTGGGGCAGTCCCTGGCTTTCATTGTCGCCGGGGCGATCATGCTGGGCATGGGTTTCGGGCTGGAGTTTCTGCGGCGGCGGATGCTGCGCAGCGTGCGCGTCGTTGAGGAGCCAGCGTGACGCGAGTGGCCAGCATCCTGTTTTTCGCTGTGGTGGCGGCGCAGGTGGTTGGCCTGGTCGCCTTCGCCGGCGTGCGCGAAGTCGCCCTTACCGAGGGGCGCGAGATCACTCTGCAGACCGCCCCAGCTGACCCGCGCTCGATGTTCCAGGGCGACTACGCGGTTCTGGACTATGAGATTGCGGAGGTTCCTGCGCACCTGGCAGAACAACCCGCCGGCGACACCGTATACGTCGTGCTCGTGGAATGTGGCGATGTATGGTGCGCAGCGCAGCATACGCGCTCCAAACCGGAATCGGCGGACGTGTACATCCGGGGGGTTATCGGCGTAAACCGCCGGTTGGATTTCGGCATCGGCACCTACTTCGTGCCTGAGGGCACGGGGGACATCATTGAGCTCGCTGGGGATGTGAAGGTGGTCGTCTCTTTGGATGATCGCGGACAGGCAGTCATCAAGGACGTCCTGGTGCACGGCGTACCTTTTGCTCCCGACCGCAACTGATCACCGCGGCGGCGGGTTCCCCATCCCTTCTCTACCACTTCACGCATACCCAGTTTCACCCGAACTGTCACTGCGATCGGGGCGGCAATCTCGTTGGGGCAAGGAACACTGCCGCGGGAACGAGATCGCCACGTCGCTACGCTTCTCGCGACGACAAACTGGATACGCGTGAGCCCCTACAGCCGGTTGCCCCAGTCAACGTACCGAGTGCTTCCCATGGCGCTGACCTGCAGTTCCTGGCAGAACCCGGGTCGTTCAGCTCTATGGACCTGTCGGTTTGGAGTTGCTCCCGGTGTTCCGTTCTCCAGGGCCTCAGATAGCACCCTGCCGTCCATGGCTGACGCTGCCGCGTCCAAGCCCAGGAGATGCAGGATCGTGGGAGCCAGATCGATGTTGCCGGTGGGCGTGTCGATGATGGCCTTGCGCTTGAACGAGGGTCCGCTGGCCAGACCGGTGTTCCGCAGCTCGTGTCGGCTGAGGCTGCCGTGCTGACCCTGACCGACGGCGCCTCCCGTGGCAGGAGCGCTGCCAGGATAGCCGGCCGGATTGTCCACGCTTTGCCACGGGAAGGACATGATCAGGTCCGGTGACCGTGGCCCTTCGCATCCCAGCAAATCCAGGGGGAGTGTTCCAGCTGGATGGCCGACACGCTCCGAGGCGAACAGCGGGCCGCACCAGGGTTGGTTCACCAGCCACGATGTCAGTTTCTCCGCTGTTTCCGGCTCGCTGTCGTTGACGTAAAGAAGTACGGAACCGCCATTGGCCGCGACCGCGACACCGCCGGGATGGTCAATCGTCGCGAAATTTGATTCACGCAGCAACTGTTCCACGCGAACAACGTCGCTGATCGTCGAATACCCGTGGTCCGACGCGATGAATACGTCAGTGGTTTCGGCGCGCCCGTTCGCCTGCAGCCAGTCCATCACCGCGCCGAACTCCGCATCCGCTTCGGCGAGGGCTTGCGCTGCCCGGCCCAGGCCCACGCCGTCTTCGTGCTGCGTCTTGTCCGGCTCCGACGACCACAGCAGGGCCACCGCCGGGTCCCGCTCTGGCAGCACGAATTCCGTCAGGATGCGTCTTGCGTGGACCAGGCGAGCGGTGTTGGGCAGGTCCTGCGCCGGCCATTCGCCGAACCGTTCGGCCAGTTCAGCGTACAGCGGCCGTGGCAGCGTGAAATCGGGATGTATGGTCGCGCCGCCGGAGGTGGCCGCGTTAGGGTTGTGGGAGTAGGCGTTGCCACTGGTGCCGGTGCCAATGGCGAAGTATTCCAAGCCGTGTCGACCCAGAACATCAGCCAATGTAGGTTCCAACAGCGCGTGACCGGTGGAGTCGGCAACCTCCTGCAGCGTGGGTTCCATGGAGGGGATCACGCGGTGTGGGTCAAAATCCCGGCAGAGGAAGGTGTTGCCGGCCAGGCCGTGTCTGCCGGGCATGCAGCCGGTGACGAGGCTCGATGCGTTGACCCGCGTCACGGTGGGAAACACCGGATGATGGTTAGCGAAGGTTACGCCGCCATCGGCGAACTTTGACAGGTTTGGCATCAGTTCCGGCGTAATCTGCGCCGGCTGAAGGCCGTCGAACACCATGATCAATGCTCTGTGTTGGCCTGGCATCATACCTCTCCTTCCTTGCTCAACTCGCCCGCCGGTTAGGACCATCCCAGCAATTCGCGGATCACTCGCAATGATGTTGCAACGTCGACTCCCCCGGGTTCGGCGACCCGGGTCGGTCCGCCGGTTTCGTCCAGCACCAAGCAGCGACCCCAGAGAGTACTGTCGTCAGTGGTAACGGAGTCATCCACCGTCATCGTCACCGACCGGAACTTGATGGCCTCCGGGCACACGGCTGCGACGAGCGTCAACGGGTCGTACATGTTGAACCGTTCGCGGGTGCGATCCAGCCGGAACCAACCGGCAAGTAGCCGTTCCGCCATGACCCCTTCCGCGGTGGATGGGTGAGCCGCAACCACGTCGTCCCTGGTCAGGAACACCTGACGGCACGGCGCCATGTCGATCAGCGAGAGCGGAACCTCGGATTCGATCACCAGGCGAGCGGCCGTGGGGTCGCTGTAGAAATTGAACTCGGCGTGCGGGGTGACATTGCCCGGGACGCCCACCGCGCCCCCCATAACGAACAGTCGCTTCGCCAACCGCAACGCCGAGGGGTACTTCCTCTGCAGTCGCGCCAGGTTGGTCAGCGGGCCGAGGGCAATGACCGTGACCTCACCAGGGCGCGCCTGGAGAGTCTGCGCCAGGTATTGCACGGCGTCAGCATGGGATGTGCGCGTATTCGGTGGAGGCAGCGGGTGGGTCAGACCCTCTGCGGTGTGCACGTGGCGGGAGTAGGCGTAGCGTCCGCGTATCGGCCGAGTTGCGCCTCTGGCAACCGGAATGTCCGTGCGTCCGAGGCTTTCCAGAATGGCAAGGGCGTTTCTGGTCGCCGGGTGTATCGGGACATTGCCCGCCGTGGTGGTCAAACCGACTATATCCAATAGCGGGGATGACAGCGCCATGAGCAGCGCAATGGCGTCGTCTACCCCGGGATCGGTATCGATCACCACCGGCTCCGGGACTATGGGGTGCGGCGATGTCATGCCGTCACCTCGGTTCCAGCATGACCGAATGGCAATACGCGCGTATGGCGCGCGCGGAGGAGTATTTGAACCGGAAACCGGCGGATTGCTTGAATTTAGCGGTACTCATGATCAGCGGATGTTTGGACAACTGTCTTCCCATCGAGTTGAACGATCGGCTGGATCCGACGAGTCTGGGCAGTCCTGGGCTGCGGCACCATTCCAGGATGTCCAACGAATCCGCGACCCCATCGCCGGCCACGTTGAACACTCCGTCCATTCGCCGTGTTATCACCTGTTCAATCGCTCGCGCCAGGTCATGCTGATGCAGAAACTGGAGCGGGAAGCCGCGCTTCCGGTTGGCCGTCACCGCGGGTAACAACAGTTCTTCAGCAGCCGGACTCGCGTGGTTGGTGCTCACCGACATCGCGGTCCGCAGTACGGCCACGCTCATTTCTTCATCCTCTTGGCCGCCGGCTGCTGCCGATGATCCGTTGGCTGCTGCGTCAGGCAAGGCGGGTTCGGAATCGGCGAGGTAACGGTGTGGGTGGCCGGGATTCGTGGCGGTCCGCTCCGTGATGGGGATAGGGTTGTCGGCATTTGCGCCGTATACGCGGACGTCCGACAGGTAGACGAACTGTCTGACTCCCGCGATGCGGGCCGCGCGGAGCCAAAGTTGCGCGTCGGCGCAGAACTGAGCCGGGTTGGGTCCATCGTAATAGCTCCCGACATGGACCAGCGAATCGACCCCTTCCAGTTGCAACACATCGGGAATATCGGCGATTGTGAGTTCGTGTCCTTCCAGGAACATATCCCAGGCTTTCTGCTGCATGAAGTCCGGTATGTCAGACATGGTGAGGACACCGCCCACCCGATTTTGGGCCAGACGGTACGTGGAGACACGTTCGACTGGCCAGCGCAGCGGGCGCTCGGCAATGGCCACCAGCCAGCAGTCCGGCCGTTCCTTTTCCAGGTAGAGCAACAACTGCGCCCCGAATTGGGACGCGGCGCCGACCACGCCGATGACGTGCGCGAATTCGCGCTGAATTCCAGGTCCGGAGCTCATGTGTCAGCACATCCCGATTGCCGGTTGGTCGGCGGTCTCCTGCACCGGATTCCGGTCAGCGCCGGTCCCGAAACATTTGCATCTCGGTCGCAACTGCGTCTTCGGGCAAGGGGGAGGCGGCTCGCGGACCGAAATTGCGGGCCAGCACGAAGATCTGCGCCAGACGCTCGACCAGGTCGCAAACTTCCAGAGCCTCCCAGATGTCTGGCCCGACGCCCACGGCGCCGTGGTTGCGCAGCAGGGCAGCGTTGCGGTCGCCCAGCGCGACCCGGGCCTGCTCGGCCAGTTCCTGCGTTCCCGGGAATGCATACTTGCTGACCTTGATCGGACCCCCGATGGTCATGAGCATTTCGTCTATCAGCGGCGGAATGTCCCGCCCGATAACCGCAGCCACCGACGCGTAAATGGAGTGAGTGTGCGCCACCGCCTGAACGTCGGGTCGCTGGCGATAAATCTCGAGGTGCAGGAGAGTCTCCGACGACGGGGGCATTGGAGCGGGTGACACCGGCTCGCCGTCCAGGTTGACCACCACCAGTTCGTCGGGTTGCAAGCGGTAATAGGGATGGTGCGTGGGCGTCACCAGCAGCAGGCTATCGTCTCCCGAGTCGGTCAACCGCAGGCTGGTGTTCCCGGAATACGCGCCCACCAGGCCACGCCGGTACATTTCCCGGGTGGCTTCGGTGAGTTCCGTGCGCTGTTCAGACCATTGGTCGGACACTCTATTCCTCCGCGGTGACTGCGGCGGTCCCCAAACGCGACATAACCGCTGCAGCGGCATTATATCCGCTGATGATTGCACCCTCCATAGTTGAAGGCCATCCGGTGTCGGTCCATTCACCCGCCAAAACAAGATTGGGCGATGCAGTGACTGGGCCGGGTCGAAGTCGCTGCGCGCCCGGGGTGCACCGGAAAGTGGCGTTGCGCTGTTTCACCACCGTCGATTTCAGGAGTTGCGCCTGGCGGGCCCTGGGGAACGCGGCCCGCATCTCGTCGGCGATGATGTCCGCCAGTTCCGGCCTCGGCAGATTGATGTGATCCCATGCCGCGCTGATGGACACCGTCAAGGACTGACCGCCGAGCTGACGATCTCCGCCCCGGATTCGGGAATCGTTGAACACCCATTGCAAGGGGTTGTCCAGGAAGTAGCAGAACTCCCCGTCCATCACCTGGCGGTCGTATTCAAGGTAGACGTTGACGATGGGAGACGCCTGCAAAGCGGTCAACGAGACGAACGGCTCTTTGCCCGCCAGGTGGTCAGGGAGAAGGCCAGGCAGGATCCAGAAAGGCACCGCGCTCACATAGGCGTCGGCGGAGAAAATCCGGTCATTCGCCGCCTTGACGCCCCGAACCGATCCGTCGGCGTCCGCCTCGATGGAGCGAACCGGGCAACCGAGATGAGTGCGCACACCCAGCTTGCGCAGGTAGGCTGCGCACGGTACGCCTATGGCCTGCCCCAGCGTCGCCCTTGGGTAGCCGAGGTTAATCTCGCGCCTTCCCTTGAGCAGGCCATCCTGGATGATCATCAACCCCATCGCCGCGCTGACGTCCCTGATGTTGTCGTTGAGGGTCCCTTCGATGATGACGTTCCAAAGGTTGTTGATGCACCGTTCGGACTGGCCGTGGGCTCTGAGCCAGTCGTAGAACGAGGTCGTATCGATCTCCACCGCCGACCGGTCGACCAGCATCGCGGCGATCAGCCCGCGGACGGCGCGTAACTTGTCGCCCAGGCTCAGGTGACGATAGGTGACGAAAGCGGCCAGAAGGTGGGCCGGGGCGGGTCCGCCCAGCCCATACAGTTTGCCGCCGCGCCCGGCTCGGTCATAGACATCGACGTTCAGCCTTGGCTGCAGATGCCATAGGTCGCTTACTCCGAGACGTTCGACAAACTCGACCAGGTTGCGACATGCTCCGACCAACACGTGCTGCCC
Source organism: SAR202 cluster bacterium bin87 (assembly GCA_002238825.1). Classification (GTDB taxonomy): domain Bacteria; phylum Chloroflexota; class Dehalococcoidia; order Lucifugimonadales; family UBA3495; genus Bin87. The sequence continues at coordinate 165,608 of MPNC01000007.1, forward strand.
GTTGTCGAGTTCGCGGCCGGTCTCCCGGTCGATGAACGAAAAGGCTCGACCTCCCAGGGAATTGCGGGCTTCGAGCAACGTAACCCTCCAACCGGACTCTGCGAGCCCGGCAGCCGCGGCGATGCCCGCCAGCCCGCCGCCGATTACCAGCGCCGACGGCTGCTTATCGACGCCGTGGCCGGTCACTTCATCAAAGGACCTGTGAGCCAGGCCCTGGCCATCAGCCTCAGCTTGGCGCCTTTGCTCAAGCTGATACGCTCCCGAAACACGTCGTATCCGGCGGCTTCGATCTTGTTGAGCACGCCGCCGTAGATGAGGCCCAGCGCGGCCGGACAGGCGCGGGATCTGGGCGAAAGGTACGGCAGCAACCGCTGGCCGTTGGCGAAGTACTCCCGGGCCCGGTCGATCTGGAATTGCATGAGTTTGGCGAAGCCATCGGTAACCGTGTAGCTTGCCAGGTCTGGTTCGGTCACTCCGAACCGCTCCAACTCGTCCTGGGGCAAATAGACCCGGCCGAACTCCCAATCCTCGCGCACGTCCCGACAGATGTTGGTCAACTGCATCGCCAGCCCCAGGTCGATGGCGCCGCGACGCGCTTCGTCACCGCCACGAAAACCGAAGATGTGGATGCAAATGAGTCCGACCGCAGAAGCGACCTGGTAACAATAGGCACGCAGTTCCTCGAAATTGGCATATCTGGTCTTGACCAGATCGGATTCCACCCCGTTGAGGACCTCCTGGAAATACTGCTCAGGGATGCGGTAGGTCGACGCGACATCGGCCAATGCGATGAACAGCGGCTGGTCGGAATTGCCGGCGTATGCCTGGGTCAACTTTTCGCGCAGATACCCGATGCGCTGCATTTTCTCGGCATGGGTTCCTTCGGCGTCGACGGAGTCGTCGCAGTACCGGCAGAACGTGTAGGCGGCGTAGATGGCCCGCCTTTGCCGGGCGGGCAAGGTGAGGAAGGCGAAGTAAAAGTTACGGGCTTCTCGCCTGGTCACGCGACGACATTCCTCATACGCCGCAGCCAACGCCGCGGGCGACTCTGGGGATGCTGTGGGCGACGGTGTCGTCATTCGCTTCGTCTCACGCGCGGGGCAGGCCGTACCCGGTTCCCAGTTTGCTGCCCAACCAGGCCGATGCCAACAACCACGCTTTCTGCCGTTTCGACAAGGCGGGCCGACGGCTCAGGACGTCGTAGCCCTGCTGGCGTATGGCGTGGAGGACGGCCACACCGCCGCGAGTGAAGAGGGCCACCGGCAATTGGGCACGGCGATCCAGCGACGCGACCAGAGGCGCGCCCTGTTGGAACAGCCGCATCGTGTGATCGCACTCGTATCGCAACAACGAGCGGAAAGCTTCGGTGGCTGAGCCGTTCGCGATGTCGCTCTCGGTGACACCAAACCGATCCATGTCGGTTCGCGGGAGGTATATCCGGCCCCGGTCCGCGTAATCGCGGCCAACGTCCTGCCAGAAATTGGTCAATTGCAGGGCGGTGCAGGTGTGATCGGCGAGGAGGAGCCGCCGGCGGTCAGGATACCCGAACAGATACAGGTACAGGTGCCCCACCGGGTTTGCGGAATGGCGGCAGTATTCCAACACGTCGTCCAGCGTCTCGAAACGCCCTGACCCCTGATCCATCACATTGGCTTTTATCAGGAGTTGGAATGGCTCCCTGGGGATATCGAAGGTGTCGACCGTGTGCTGGACTGCAATCGATATGGGGTGCGTGGGCTGACCGCAATAGATTGCCTCCAGTTCGTCTTCCCACCACGCCAGTTGGCTGCGTCGGTGCGTGGTGATGGTGTGGTCGAGTTGGCCGTTGTCGACGGCGGCCGCCACGGGTTCTGAAGGCAAAGATTCGTCGCCCAGGTCGTCGACCATACGGCACCAGGAGTAGATCGCGTAGACGTGCGGCAGCTTTTGCCTGGGCGTGATCCAACCGCCGACGTTGAAATTCTCGTAGTGGCTGCGGGCCAGCGTTTCGCAGTGCCGGTACGCCTCAGCCAACGTGACCGGCTCCGCGGATGCGATAGCGCCAGGATCCTCATTGGAGGGGTTTCGCTCATCAACTGCCGCTGGCATGTTGTTCGACGTCCGGAGCGTGCTTACTCGCCCACGATCTGGACCATGACCTCGCGTGGCCGCGGGTGGTCCAGCTCAATGAAGAAAATGCTCTGCCACTGGCCGAAGGGCATCTTCCCATCGATGAGCGGGATGGTCTCGCTGGACCCCAGCATCAAGTGCTGCAGGTGCGCATGGCCGTTGGGAGACTCCTCCTCGGTCATGTTGACCGTGCGCACCGAGAAATCGTTGTGCCGGTATTCCCCGAATCGGGGACACATCTTCTCTAAAAACCGCGTCATGTCTTCAATCAACAAGGGTTCATTCTCGTTGATGATCACGGCCGCAGTGGTGTGACGGGAGTACACTACAACGAACCCGTTGCTGACGCAAGCCTTCCCCACGCAGCCCTTCACCCAATCGGTGATATCGATGAATTCAGGGGCGCCGCTGGTGTCGACTTTCAGGGAAAAATGTTCAGTTTTCATGAGTTGCACTCTGTAGGGGAGTGTGATGAATGGAACACTTATGTGGGATGGGTTGAGGTATGAGCCAGCGGCCCCATTGGCCGGTGACCATTGCCCCGAGGTTTGTCGGGCGGGTTAGCAGAAGCCCGGGACGCCCGATAGCGAGCCAGCGCTATCAGCGGCCAAGTATTTCGGTAGAGATGATAGTTGATCATGAACCCCGCCGACAGCTCGGCGCCCTGGAAACCGCGTTCGCCAGGCTGTGGGACCCGGTCAACTCGTTCACCTTTCAGGTATCCCGGAAATCCGGTGCCCGTGAAGTACGGCTCGTCCCAGTTCCCCTCCGCACACTGTGTTTCCAGCAAGTATGACACGCCACGAACCGTGGCCTGGTCGTCGCCGTATCCGGCGGCTACCAGCGCCATGATAGCCCAGGCGGTTTGGGAAGCGGTGCTTGGCCCGACTCCACGTTGGGTCGAATCTATGTAAGACGCGCACGTTTCGCCCCAACCTCCGTCAGGATTCTGATGGTCAACGAGCCACTGCACCGCGCGGCGAACGTAGGGTTGACTCATGCTTTCGCCGGCAGCTTCCAACGCCGGCAGGACGGCCCCCAATCCGTAGACGTAGTTTACTCCCCACCTCCCAAACCAACTACCATCATCCTCCTGCTCCTGGCGCAAATAGCGATACGCCTCTTGCAGGAAGCTCTGATCGGTCCGGTATCCGAGCTTGCCGTACATTTCCAGGACATGGGCAGTTACGTCCGCGCTGGAAGGGTCAAGGACTTCGCCGAAGTCGCTGAACGTCAGGGCCGTGACGTATCCGTGGTTGTTGTCCTTGTCGAACGAGGCCCAGCCGCCGTCCTTGTTCTGCATCCCGTGGAGCCAGTCCAGGGCCCGCGCGATCGCGTTGTGACGCAGACGGTCCTCACCGCCGGGCAATTTGCCCAGGCGTAAAGCCAGCACCACCTCGGCGGTGTCATCGATATCCGGATAGCAGTCGTTGTGGAACTCGAAAGCCCATCCACCCGGTTGCAGTTGCGGCGCTTGCACCTGCCAGTCGCCGCCGACCAATATCTGCTTGTCGACCAGCCATCGGGTAGCCGATTCCAGCATGGGATCATCGGGGGGCAAACCGCTTTCGGCTAGCCCCTGAACGACCAGGCAGGTGTCCCACACTGGCGAAATGCAGCCCTGGATGGTCCAACGATCGCCTTTTTGGATGGAGAAGCCGTCCAGCCCGGCGAAGCCGCGGGACATGGTCGGATGCTCGTTGTCGAACCCGCACACGCTGAGGGCGATAAGGCTGTACACCCAGGGCGGTTGAATGCCTCCCCAACTCCCGTCATTTTCCTGGTGGTCCAGTATCCAGCGAATGGCTTTCTGTTCCGCGATGTCGCGCAACGGGTTCAAGGGAATGCGACCGTAAATCTTGCCCAGCGCTTGCTCGGTAAGATGCACCAGCTTTGGCAGATTGAATCCGGGAGGTGACGGCACGGAATAATCGGTCCCGGAACGACCATTGGGAAACAGCTCGTCGATGGCATGCTCGGGCGCGATGGGCCGGACCGGACGGCGCGACAGCACGATCGACAAAGGCACGATGCACCCTCGCGCCCAACTGGCAAAGCGGTAGATGCTGAGGGGCGCCCAATCAGGCAGCAATATCATCTCGATGGGCAGCGTGGGCGTGCCCTCCCATTCCCACTGCCCGAACAGCGCGAGCCAGATGCGTGTGAACATACGGCTGCGCGGTACGCCGCCGCGTTGCAGAACGAATTGCCGGGCCCGACTCATGTGGTCGGACTGCGGGTCTTCGCCGCACAGCTTCAGCGCGAAGTAGCATTCCACGGTCGTGGACAAATCGCCGGGGGCGCCGTAGTAGATCGCCCACGAACCGTCGTCCAGCTGCTTGCTGAGAAGATAATTGACGATGTGCCGCTCGCGATCCGAATTGTGATGGCCCAGGAACCGGGACAGCATCACGTACTCCGCTTCCATCGTGTTGTTCGATTCCAGCTCGCCCCACCAGAAACCGGCGGAGTCCTGAATCCGGCGGAAATACTCCTGCAGCCGCACGATCGATGCGTCGAGCTTCTGCGGCGACGGGCCGTCGGCACGGGCGGTGGTCTCGCTGCGTATGAATTCCTGTAGAACCATGATGCTCAAGCCACAAATCGCGCAACGCTAAAGGTAGCCGTGATCCCTGAACCAGCGGACTGCCTTTTCCAGCGCCACTTCCACCGGACTCTGGGGCAGACCGAGTTCCGCCACCGCTTTTTTGCTGCTGACGTACATCGGGTGCTTGGTGATTTTGATTGCTTCAACCGGGACGGACGGCGGACGGCGCAGCAGGGTGCCTTCGATGAACTCGTCGAAGTAGGCTACTCCCAGAATGGCCCAGCGCGGGATGTGAATGTTGGGTGCGCGCCGTCCCGTGATTTGGGACAGGATGTCGAAAATTTCCTTGAGAGTGAGATTGCGGCACCCGAGGATGTACCGCTCACCGGGCACTCCACGCTCCATCGCCGATATGTGACCTTCGGCGACATCTGCCACATCTATCAGGTTCATGCCCGTTGAAATGTATCCGGGAGCCCTGCCTCGGGCGAAGAACAGGGGAATTTGCCCGGTCGGTGTCGGTTTTACGTCCCATTCGCCTACAGGAGCACAGGGGTTGACTACCACCACCTCCATCTCGTGGTCATTGGCCGCCAAAGCGATTTGTTCGGTGGCGTATTTGGACTGCTTGTAGTAGCCGATGAGCAACCCTGGCCGGGGCGGCATTTCTTCAGTGCCCAAATGCTCCGGGTCACGGGACCCGTTTTCAGGGATGCCGATGGTCGCGACCGAGCTGGTGAAAACCACCCTCCGCACTCCGGCCCGCCGTGCGGCGTCGAGCAGATTTACCGTCCCTACCACGTTCGAGCGGTACATTTCGCGTGGGCGAGGTGACCAAAAAGAGTAAATTGCCGCGCAGTGGTATACGGTCTCGCAGCCTTCGGCGGCCCGGCGCACCGATTCGCTGTCCAGAAGGTCGCCGGTCACCTGCACCACGCCGGTTTCTCGAATTGCCAGGTCGTTGGCGGATGGACGCACCAGGGCGCGAACATCCTCCCCACGGGCCCACAGCGCGCGCGCCAGGTTCCCGCCGACGAAGCCGGTGGCGCCCGTTACCAGCGTCGTCATGGCGCCAACCGAGCCACGCCGGCAGACGCAGCGGACAGGCCGTCCAACAATCCGGACACGCATTCGGTCAGGGATCGCCGGGCAACCCGGGTCGCGCTTGCCAGCCGTACCAGGTTGGGCAGGCTGCCAGGGTGGGTCGCCGCTCCGCGCAGCACGTTGAGGATCCCATCACCGCTACTGCCAAGATAGCCCGGCAATTCGTCGTCCGCAGTATCCAACACGGCGCGAACCGATGCGAACGGTATCCCGTGAACCGCGGCCGTTTTGGCGGCCCAGTAGTCCTCCATATTGACCGACATCGTTCCAATTGCCGTGTGCAGCGCGGACTTCGCTCCACGATTGGCTACGGTACCGACCGTGACGGACGATCCGCCCACCCAACGGGAACCGTTGGCGTCCGCCCAGGCCCTGATGCTGCCGGTGAGGCCGGGGTCGGATGTGATGGGCTCCGGTCGCTCTACGGCGTGAAAAATCTCCGCCAGGTGCAGGTCCCCAGTACGCAAATGTGGCGCAGCGCCGCCGCAGAATCCGATCATGATGATAGCCGACGGGGACTTTGCTGCCACGGCTGTCAAGCCGGGTTCGACGCGCTCCCGGCCGACGCCGATGACCCGCGTCATCACGTTGATACCGCGCAGGTGGCCAACAGCCCGGCGCACGCCGGCCATTTCCGTGGCCATGGGTGCAACTATGGCAAGCATAGGCCTAGCAATGGCGACCGATTTCATAGTCGGTCGAGGTCCGTTCTATAGTCCCGATTTCCGGTGATCCAATGATCACAGCGGTTACGATGTTCGCTCCTGGCTAGCCGACGCTGATGCCTCCCTTATGCGCCGCGCCGGATTTGACGAACGTGACCCATTCCCTGGGTTTTCCGATTGCGTTAAATATGGTCGCTGATTCAAAACCGCAGTGCATCATGCAGTTGTTGCAGCGGGGGTCCCGCCCCACCCCGTATTGTTCTTCCCACAGCTGGGGTTCGTAGAGATCGTCGATGTCAGCAGTGTGCTCGTCTGCCAGGGGATAACAGGGTTTGCGCCAGCCCATTACCGTATAGGTCGGATTGGACCACGCCGTGCATTGGTATTCCCGCTCTCCCCGCAGGAAGTTCAGGTACAGCGGGTTGTTGTAGAACCGCATTCCCTCCATACGGGTCGGGTCCAACAGGTCTCGGAACACGTTCCTGGACTCCTGGCGGGTAAGGAAAAGATCCTGATCGGGGGCGTCTTCGAAGTCGTACCCCGGCGATATCATCGAGCCTTCGACGCCCAGGTCACTGACGTAGCGGAACATCTCCCGCAGATCCTCGACGTCGCTGTTCCGGAACACCGTCGTGTTGGTGCAAACGCGGTAACCGCGTTCGACGGCCATTTGTATCCCGTCCACAGCCCGCTTGAACACTCCGGCGCGCGCCACCGATTCGTCGTGTTTCTCCTCCATCCCGTCCATGTGTATTACCCAGCAAAAATACTTGGATGGCGGGATCTTACCCAGCAAGCGAGGAAGCAGCAGCGCGTTCGTGCAACAGTAAACGAAGTATTTTTCGTCAACCAGGGTGTTGATGATCTCGTCGATTTTCGGATGAATCGTCGGCTCGCCACCGGCAATGGACACGATCGGCGCGCCCGATTCGTGCACGGCCTCCATGGCTTCTTCCACCGGCATCATCTGGTCCAGCACGCCACGGTATTCCCGTATCCGGCCACACCCGATGCACGCCAGATTGCACATCTCCAACGGCTCCAGCATGGTGACCAGCGGGAAACGCTTCCGGCCGCGCAACCGGTTCTTGAGTATGTACCAGCCTACGCGCACACCCAGTTCAACGGGGCGTTTGGCCGGCTTGATGGCGGTGCGTGGGTCTTTGTTTGTCTGTACCATTCGCGGGATCTCCTTAGCTTATCGCTAAGTGCTGTCAGAATAGACGGTACGCCATGAAGTCGATCAGGTTTGCTGCATCCTCTGCGGCCCAGGGCGGCAGTTCCAGCATCGCCAGGGCGGCCCGTCCTTCCTCGGCGGTCGCTTCGGTTAGTTCGTCGGTTTGGCGGTCAGCGCCGAGATCATCAAGTATTTGCAGGACGAGGTTCACGTCGTCCTCATCGAGTGTGTCCCGGGAGTACAGCCGCAGCAATTCCTCGCGACGGGCGCCGTCCGCGTTTTGAAAGGCGTACACAATGGGGTAGCTCTTTTTGCGCTGGACGATATCACTGTCCGTGGACTTGCCGGTAATGGCTTCGTCTCCCCAAATTCCAAGGTAATCGTCCCGGATCTGGAACAGTCGCCCGATGGCCCGGCCGAACCGAGCCACTCCTTCCAGGGTTTCAGCGCCCTCGGTGGCGATAGTGGCTCCGATCACCGTGCTGCTGCGTATCAGCGCTCCGGTTTTCAGTGCAATCATGGCCAGGTATTCTTGTGATTCGATGGAATCGCGACGTTCAAACTCGAGGTCGCGACACTGGCCTTCGATCATTTCCAGATAGCTTTGGGTCAGCAGTTGGGAGACCTTGATCGCCGTGGCGGGAGGAACGCCACCGGCCACACCCAGGCTGCTCAGGTCGCCCAGCGATTGCATAGCGTCGCCGGCCACCAGCGCCTGCTCAGTACCCCAGACTGCCCAAACCGTCGGCTGGTGGCGCCGTTCCATGCCCTGGTCCTGAATGTCGTCGTGCACCAGGGAAAAGTTGTGGATAAGTTCCAGGGCGGCCGCTGCCGGAGCGGCGTGACGAGGATCGCCTTGAAGCGCATCGCACGCGAACATACACAGAGTGGGGCGGAGCGCTTTGCCTTGCGACGAGGGAGTAACCGCCGGTGCGCCCGTCTGATCTGACCAACCCAGGTGGTACCGCAACAGCGCGTTGACCGGGTGATCCTCCAGAGGCGGCACGGATGCGGCCAGCGCATCTTCCAAGTACTCTCGGTACCGATCAAACATCGCAGGGAGCGCTGGCGCCTGGCCATGCGCTTTGTCGTTGCCCCGCCGGCCCAACCGGCGAGCCTCCGTAGAGGCTGTTGGTATTGTACCCATTGGCGAAGCCTGCCGTGCAGTGAGGATAGGGAGGTAGGCGCGGCGCGCGGTTTCCGGGTAGGGCCCGTTCGTTCAGGCCCCCAGAATCTATCTAACCCCGACAATCATGTCAAGCAACGATGACGTTGGTAACTGTTCAGAATTCAGGATGTTGTTATTGCGAGGCGCCTGCGCCGTGGCAATCTCGACGCCGTAGCAGCCACGCCTGTCCCCAAGGACTCTCATGCGCCAACGGGATTGCCGCGCTTCGCTCGCAATGACGCTTTCACCGCAACTCTGAACAGTTACTGACGTTGACGCGTTTCATCCTGCGCAGCAATGCGGCGCTGTCCCCGAATCGTTGAACCTAGCGGCACTGGGTCAGGGCTACTGTTGCACGACAATTATCCGGGCACGTTCCGTACGAAAAACCAGGGGTCGCGGTCGCCGGGGGCGCGTTTCGGCAACAAGCCATCGAAAGTCTTGCTGGAATCGTGTGTCCGCAAAACGACACACTCCCGCGCCGGCGGGAGTGTGTCAGTCCAGGGAGCGTGCCACCTCAGACGTTCAGGTCAATCCGCCAGCAACCGCTGGCACAATACTGACTTCGTCTCCGGACTTGATGGCCGTCCGCAAGCCCTGGTCAAAGCGGATATCCTCACCGTTAACGTAAATGTTCACGAAGTAGCGCAATTCGCCTTCTTCGTCCAGCAGTCGCTCTTTGAAACCGGGGTAGTCGCTCTCCAGCCGGTCGATCATTTGCGAAAGGTCGGCCACGTCGATTTCAACTTTGTCCGCGCCGCCGGTCATGCGTCGCAGCGGAGTGGGGATGCGTACCGTTACGCCCATTGGAATTGTTCCTCCTGCAGTTTTGGGATGCCGTTGCGCGTCCGCCGCTGCGGCATTTCAGTAGGGACATCGAGACCGACAATCCGTCTCGCTCAGCCTTCGATCACGTCTCCCGCGATGGGGTCAACTCGAACGCCCGTGTTGCCAACCCAGTCGAGACCCCGCTGGATCTCGTCATCGGAACCCTCCAGCTCCAGGACCACCCATCCGACATCCGAACGAACGTCGGCGCGCCTGATGTTGGTCACGACGTCAAAGTCGTGCCCCAGCCGGTAGATGATCGGCTCTCGCACCATCTCAGCGGAGAAGGTGAACCGTACGCGCTGTTTGGCCATGGTCATCTACACCCGGGCCGCCATCCGGTTCTCCAGCGCTTCCTCGAACGAACCCATCATCGGCTTTACCTGGAGGGGATTGACTACCTCTTCCACGGCTTCCTGGGTTTTCAGGCCGTTGCCCGTGATGTAGGCCACCGCCAGTTCGTCGGCGCCGATGGCCCCGGTCTCGGCCAGATATTTCAGAGTGGAGACGGTTACGCCGCCGGCCGTTTCAGTGAAAATTCCCTCGGTCTCTGCCAGCAGCTTGATGCCTTCGACAACCTGCGACTCCGGCACGGCGTAGCCGCTTCCGCCCGACTCCCTGATGACCCTCAGGCTGTAGATTCCGTCCGCCGGATTGCCAATTGCCAACGACTTGGCGATGCTGTCCGGCCGCACGGGACGTATCTGGTTCTGCTGGTTTTCCCAGGCGGTGACGATCGGGCAACAACCGGCGGCCTGCGCCATGTGCATCCGCGTCGTGATCGCTGGGTGATGCACCGTGTTCTGGTCGGCTCCAAACGGCTGCGGGTTCACGCCGTCGAGCAGGCCGAGGCATGCCAACTCGTTGAACCCTTTCCAGATTTTCGTAAACATGGCTCCGGAGGCCGACGGCACCACGACATGGTCCGGCACTCTCCAGCCCAGCTGCTCAGCAACTTCGTACCCGAGGGTCTTGCTGCCTTCCGCGTAGTACGGTCGCATGTTGATGTTGACGAACGCCCAGGGGTAGTTGTCGCTTACCTCGCTGCACAGGCGATTCACTTCGTCGTAGGTGCCTTCGACCGCCACCAGGGTGGGGTTGTACACCGCCGCTCCGATGACCTTGCCGCGTTCCAGATCGGCGGGTATGAAGACCACCGCGTCGATGCCTGCCCGCGCCGCATGCGCCGCAACGCTACAGGCCAGGTTCCCGGTGCTGGCGCAGGCCAGGGTCTCGTAGCCGAATTCAACGGCCTTGGTGGCGGCTACCGAAACCACGCGATCCTTGAAAGAGAACGACGGGTTCACGCTGTCGTTCTTGATGTACAGATTGTTCAGGCCCAGTTTCTTACCCAGGTTCCTGGCCTTCAGCAGTGGCGTGTAGCCCGCCATGATGTCCACGGGATCATCCGCCGACGCCGGCAGCAAGTCCTGGTAGCGCCAAATGCTGATCGGACCGTCCGCAATGCGTTGGTGCGTGATCACCTCGGAGATGGTCACGTAGTCATAGATGACCTCCAACGGGCCGAAACAGAAGTCGCAAACGTTCAGGGGTTCGCCCGGGTATTCCCGGCCGCACTCCCGGCACTTTAGTCCTTTGACAAACGCCACCGGATGTTACCTCCGTGGTTCCTGATTTACCCGTGCTCTGGTTTGCAAGCCAACCGTTGGCAGGGATGAAAACACATACACCGGCCCCACATTGTGCCAGAGGACGCCCAGACTATCAACCGGGCCGGCATCGCGCCGGCCAGGACCGCGAACGATAACCGAGCCGATGATCGCAATAAAACAGGGTAACGTGGAATGCTGTGAAGTGAGACTGTCTTCTCACATGCGGAGGACAACCATCAAGTTGTCCGCGAGGTCCACCTGGTCCGAGCGATGCTGTCGTAGCCGATTGGCGGTTTTCTCTACGAGGTCGAAATCGCGTTCGCCGCTGTTGCTCTTGGGCGGTTCCGTTATTGATGCCGTGCCCGGTGAGCACCAGGGACTGGCTACACACAAGGGGCCGTTGGAGGGAGCGAATTCGCCGGAGCTGTGAGCCGCCCATGGTCACGGTCGCCAATCGGACGATCGGTATCAGTTCTTCCATGCGGGGCCGCGCCCAACCCTGGCAGGTCCAGCGCGCAGTCGCAACCTAATCGCAGTTCAGATAATAGCTGGTCTTGATATCATCCATGGTGAGTGTTCCGCGTTCCAACTGTTCGTTCAATCGGCGCTCCATGCCTTCCGCACTCAGGGGAACCGTGCCAATCCGGTTGGTGACGTAGGATCGGTGCAGCGCGCTGTTGGGGTCAGCCAGGCACTCGGCGTAATCACGCAACAATCGCTCGTCCGCAGTGGCGCCGCACGCCAATGTCGCCCACATGGTGGCAAGGGTCAACGCCATTGCCACCATTGGAACCAGGCTGCACTTCCGGCCGCGCCAGGCTGGCATTATCGCCCTGCGCGCCGAACGGGACGGCACGGGTTCCTCATTGTCATCAATCACCCGTTCGACAGGGTCCGAGCGGGTACGCCGGGCTTCCATCGGGCGATCGGCGTCGGGCCAACTAGCATGGCTTCATGAGCCGCCGGAAAGCTCCGCCACCGTTGATAAGTGGTCGTGGGACACAAACTTGGCCGGCTCCGCGCATCGCCCGCCCGCGCCCTCGGTCGTTGAACCCGTGCGACGTGAACATGCGGTCCATCCGCGTCCGCCGGTTCTACCGGCGCCTGCGGGCCGGCCGGCGGCGCGTTCGCGATCCCTACGCCGGGAGTCGGCGGTTCCAGACAGTCGAGCCACAGAGCGTTCATACGCGTCAACACGCCATGCAACCGCGCTTCGTTGTCAAACCGGTCGGCAAATCTCGTGCCAAGGGCATCCGCCGCCAGGTTGTGGTGAGCAGAGCCTTCTCTGGGGTTCGCAAAGGCTGAAAGTTCGGGGATGATGCGGTGCGCAGGAGCGTCCCCGAGGATCCACGGGCTGACGCCAACGCCCGCGCGGGGCTGCCGCCACTGCACGTACCTGGACACCGCGATAAACGGGTCCTGACCCGACGCCAGAGCCACCCGCGGCGCGGCAACCGTGCCGATGCCGCTCGCTTCGAAGCGCTCCGGCCCGGGCCAGTGGATCGGAAAACAGCGCTCGAAACCGGCCTGCGACTCCTGATCGGAGAGCTGCGCCATCAGCGGCCACCAACCGTGGGTCCGCGACGGCAATGGTGATCACGGCTGGTGAGGCGTGACGGCCACGCCGTTTCGAACGCCGGCAAATCATTGTCATCCGCCAGCGCGTACCTCCTCGAGTATTGCCACGTTCGCATCCATGGCCATGAAATCCCGCCGAACGACTGCACTCCTGTTGACGTTGCAACTGACTGCTTTAACCGCGACAATCTCCGATCATGATTTGCGAGATCGCTTCCGTGCCGGATCTCCTCCCTGGAGCAGCGAACCCCGGTTGTATACCGGCAGTCACCCACATCCGTTGGACTTGATCGAACTCCTCCTGGGTAACGATCGCCGGGAAGGCGTTGGGCTTTCGTACCGCAGTGTCCGGGCTCTGCATGTCCTCCCTTGCCGCCACGCTGGTGCCAGAGTAGACCTCGTTGCTCAGGATGCGACTGACGTGTCGCTCGCGCCAGGGTCCGACCACTCGGAAGGTGGCTCCGATGGCGTTCAGTTCCGCCGAGATCTCCAGCACGGTGGCTCCCCCGAGGCGCAAATCGAAGATCATCCGCACCGTCTCCGAGGCCGGCGGATCCGGTTCCAGCTTGAAGCGGCGGACGCCGTTGTCCCAGGCGTCTACCTTGCGGTACCCGTACGGTGGGTTGCCGAAGGCGTAGAAACCCCGGCGGGCGGTCTCTCGCATGCCCCGACGGACGTGTTCGGAGTGTTCGCTGTAGGCGATTTTCCCGATAGTCTGGACTGTTTCGCTCGCCCGAGGTTCAGCGACCGCCATGATTTCCACTCCGTTGGCGTCCAGGCTTTCCCGACAGCCGCTGGTCTCGTTGGCGTACCCGAAGATGCGTGTCAGGTCGAATGCCAGGATTTTCCGGAACGGGGGATCTTTCGTGGTGGCGTCCGCCATCATGTGGAGCAACTGGGCCTGGCTACCGCGGAGGTCGATGTACTCTGCGACCACCTCGATGCCCACCTGTTGCGCGAAGTTCCTCGCCGCGTTGATCTGGTTGATCACCGTGGTCGCGCTCCGGTCGGAAGTGCTGACGTAGATCGCCGTCCGACGGCCCGAGTAGTCACTGTTCTCTGACATCTCGTCCACCTTTGCGCTGGCCCTTTCCCGGCGGACTGGGCCGGTTGGGCGCTGTGCTTGCCTGTATGCGGTCGCAGTGGGACATTACGAGTGAACACCGTCGTCAGACGTTGACGGCCGAAGGGTTACAGACCTTGGATGGGTGGACGACAGTGGTCGCGGGGTGACCAGCAGCCGGGCTGACCCATGGCCGGAACTGGAGCCTCGATATCGTTCGCGACGGTCTCGCGACTTTGGGGCCAATCCCGGACTGAGGGTGTTGCCACCGAACGTCGCAGCGTACGCATCACCACCGCAGGCACTTTGAGACGCAATGGGGTGGTCCGTTGGCAAAAATCCTGGGGCTGCCTTCCCCTCAGGTGCCCAGGACCAGCCGGTCCACCCGTTCCTGGGTGAATTCGCATGACCGAATGCTGAGGTCGCAGATCTCCCGTACCGAACGGGAGGTCGGAACGGCCAGGCAGCGCAGCGCGCCTTCCTGAGTCCCGCCAGGGCGGTTGATGATCGCATGCCGCAACGCAACTTCGTCGTCATCAACCCGGAAGCCGCATTGTTGCATCGCGTGCAACACCCGATGGACAGTGTTTTCGATCTCATCGACGCTCGTGTTTGGGCCTTACGACATCACCCAACCGGAACCTGGTCAGTCGGCCGTCCGGCAGATGTTTGAAGCGGTCGGTTTAGCTTTCATCTGGATAAGCCGTAAGCGAGTCGCCGCCCGACGCCGGCACTGGCAACGCTTTCTCCGTCCGGGTCCATGACGGTCAAAAGTACGCGGCGGGTCAGCATACGGGCTCCGCATGTCCTGGAGTGAGGCCGGTCTAACGGTTGGATTCCGGCATGGTCCCTTCACGTTCTCCACGGCTCACAGGATGTTCTCGTTGCCGATAGCTGCTATGGCGTCGGTCCTGTTGTCGGTTTTCAACGCGATCATCGCGTGACCTGCCTGCCGGCTCAGGATGTGCATACTCACTATGTTGACGCCGGCGTCCTTCAGGCTGCCGGCCATTGCAGCCAGAGTGCCGGGCTCGTCGGCAAGGCGCACTACCAGGGCGTCGTCGCTAACGGCCTTGAACCCGGCCTGGTTGAGCATGTACAGGGCGTGATCGTACTGGTCGATGGTCAGGACCACGCTCACCTCTTCACCGAATACCTCGACGTTTATCGTCTCCACGTTGACGCCTTCGTCGGCGAGGACCTTGCTGATGTCGGCGATGACGCCCACTTCGTCCGGGGCCATGACGATGATGCGATTTACAGGGTTCGCCTGGTTCATGTTGACTCTCTCCGGTGTCCGCTGTGGGGCAACACTTTGATCACGGCGATCCGGCGCAGTCGTCCACAAGTTCGTCGATCATGTCGTGGGTAACGTGGGGCATGGTGATGATGTGGGCAATTTCCCCTTCGGGCGCCATCTGCCACTTGCGGAAAACGTCGTCTTTGGGACGCGGGAACACCACCGTGACCGAGTTCCGGTGTCGCCACGCGGGGATGCCGCGCTCGTTGAACTGCCCCACCGCGTATTCCGCGGTATCCAACATTTGAGATACCATGCGGCGGAACCCCTCGTGCCCGTAACGGGCAAAGGCGTACCAGATCATCAGCGGCGCCAGAGCGTTGCGGGAGCCGGACAGAGTGGTGTCCTCAACTCCGACGTACTCGATGGCGCGGCCCACCCGTTCCACGTAGGGCCGTTTCGTCAGAACCACCCCGCAGGGCAAGGGCGCGCCGATGAGCTTGTGTCCACTCACCGAAATACTGTCGACGCCAGCGTCGAAACCGTAGGGCTGCGGGTCGGACACAAACGGAAGTATCATGCCGCTGAGCGCGGCGTCGGCGTGTATGTAATGACTGGTCACAGCCTGCGCGCGGAGGATGCCCCGGATCCGGCTGATGTCGTCCACCGCCCCGCGCATGGTGGTTCCGACGTTGGCCATGATCACGGCCGGCACGTCCCGGTTGACGCGGATCATGGCTTCCAGATCGTCATAGTCGATCTCTCCGCTATCCTGCCGCCTGACCATGATGTGGCGCGCATTCAGTACCCGAACGTTCTTCAGGACGCTGTAGTGGGTTTCTTCCGAGAAGTAGAACATGGCGTTGGGGAATAGCTCCCGCGCCAGGTACAGGCCGTACATGTTGCCTTCGGTGCCGCCGGAGGTCACGTAGCCCCACGCGTCCCCTCGTTCGAGGCGCATGAGACCGGCGAAAATCCCGATCACCTCCCGTTCAATCTCGTGGGTATTTCCCCAGAAATTGCTCGGATGAAACGGGTCGCCGACGTTGTTGATCGAGTAATCCAGGAATGGCAGCAGGTCCGAGTAATCAAAGTCCTGGTTGACGGGGTAGCCGATCTGCTGACGGGTGGCAGCGTGTACATCCTTCAGGAGTCCGTCCAGTCGTTTCCGGACGTCTGCCAGCGGCAGAGCGCCGGGCATCGGATACTCGGCGCACGCCGGTACGGTATGAATGTGGTCGGTTCCGTGAGTTGACATTGTCTGGTGAACTTCGATTTCGGGAGGCGGGATGCGGTACTGATCAGCCGTATAGGTCATGGGTGGGTCGCTGGGAGCGACGTCGAGTCGTTCACGGCAGTGACCATGACGCGGGCCGTGGTTTCAAGTTGACCGAATTGGGCGTGCAGTACCGCAGCCGGCAGGGCATGCCGTAAGATGCTTCCTTCCGGCGACGGGAACTCTCCGGCGCTCCGTACCGAGCGTGGAGCGAGGTGTTGAAAGGACATCCGAGCGCCAACCCGCAAGCGGGGTCATGCCCACTACCCGAACAGCGCAACGTCTGGAAGGTGGTCCGTTCGTTGCGCCGTCGGGCAAGCTGGAGCAACCTCCCACGCGTGGTTCTCGAGCGTGACCCACTGACTGCGTACAGTTGTGGTTCCCCGCAAGGAGCGATTCGCTTATCGGCGACAACCGTTCTACCGAGGCGGTCCCCGCTCCGTCCATCGCGGCTGGTTGGTTGTGGTTGGCGGAGGCCTCTGCTTCGGAGCATCGTGCTACGCTCGGCCGTTGCCAGCCACCAGTTGGTGACGGCACTGCGACACAACCCATCATACCCGCACTTGTCTATGATACGTGTATTGTTTGATCGTTATAATGTATGAATATTTATATGATCCGCAAATTATGCAGAGCTGCAAATGTGAGTCGATGGTGGGGTCAGCGTGTATTTTGAGCACGAAGGTCCGCGTGGCGCGCTCGTCAGTTGCCGGCCGGGCGAACACTGAGAGGGGTTGAGTTGCTGCGCTGAGGGCTATCGATCCGTGCTGACACGCAAACGTCTTCCGCGCAACTGGTCGGGAGTCTCGAACATCCTTGCTGCGCCTGCAGTAGGCTCCCTGAGGCCAGTGAACTAGCGGAGGCGCGCCCGTTGGGCGGAACGGGCCGTGCTGGCGGTCAATTCGACCGGGTGGAGGAGTCGCAAAAGGAGAGCGCGCTGCCGAATGCCCCGGACCGCGTTTACCGCGGCGCCCGGGGCAACCCTGACTCGCTCAGGTAATCTCGTCGCCGTCCGGATCGGAAAAGATGCCATCGTAGAGATAGCCAACCAGCGTGCCGCGCGGGGCGATACCGGTCCCGACGAAAGCGGCGTACGGTTCTGCCTGGTCACTAACCACCGGTGCTCAGTTGGATGGGACCCAGGTGACGGTGATCGACTCGGATGTGACCGGGGTCGCCGAGCCGTAGCTTACCGCAACCGGGATCGCGATAGACCCGGCGTTGCTCCGGAGGTACGACAATGCAGCCTCCGTGCTGGTGGGATACCAACTGCCGCCGCCCAGGTCCAGCTCCCACTGATACTACGGGACCTGCCCAGAAGGCGCATCGGTGATGAGCACCGTCAGGGCGACTTCTTCCTCGACCATAATTTCAGTGGCGTCCGCCGCGATGAAGACCTGGAATTCGGGCGTCGGTTCCGGTGTCGGCTGATGTGTGGGCTCACGCGCACCCGGTTCCGCTGGAATTGTCATGGCTAGCGAAGCGCGGCAATCTCGTTGGCGCAAGGAACGCTACCGCGAGAACGAGACCGCCACGTCGCATCGCTCATCGCGATGACAAAATGGGTACGCGTGGGATGTGCGCGTTCTGGCGTCGGCGTGGGTGTCGGCGCAGGTTCGGGGGCCGGCTCCACCTTGAATTGCTGCGACCTGGGGTTCCCGCAACCGGCGTCGTTGCAGGCCTGCATTCGCAATACCCAACGGCCTTAGTCATCCACGGTGATGGCGGCGCTGAAGACGCGACCCTCACGCCGTCGTTCAGCTGCCCGTCCTTGGGTCGCCAGCGCACCAGGTAATCTTCGGCTCCCGCAACGTCGTCCCAGTCCGCCGACACGTCCAGCGAGCCCTGCTCGGTGGCAACGCTCAGTTTGGTAGGTTTGGCTGGGACCTTGGTTTCGCCGTCGTCCTGAGCGCTGGCCGGACTGTCGCCTGCCCACAGCAGGGCCGTGGTCAGCACGGCGACGACGAATAGAGCCAGCGCGCCGCCCAGGAACAGCGGACGCGGCAAGAGCTTGGGGTTTGGCATCGTGTTTCGCCATCCCGAAAGTCGCGGGGGATACGCAGGTGTGCCAGGGACATCCTCGCTCTACTTGTTCCGTGCGTCGCGTGCGGATTAACCGGATTACCGGGCGGCTGGAGGCTCCAGACCCCGGCCGAACGGCCGGTGGTGACCCCCGCTACTCATTTGCTCAGCCGGCAGGGCAGTCAGTATGAACGCCGAGTCATTGGATATATGTAATAGATATCCTGAGTTACATATGATTCACTGTATATTCAGGGTCGCAGCGGCATCATTCCGCCGGGCCGACCCGACAGCAGACACTTCCCTTGTGATGACTTCATCATCGATCTGGTGGCAGGGAGTTGCACGTGTCCGGGCGGGACAGGCAATTCGCCAGCGGGTACCCACGGCGACCCGAACCGATCTCATCGGCGGACCGGTAAGCAGGAGAGATTCCGCTTCGACGCGGCATTGCTCCGGGCCTGCCCCTTGCGTCCCCAGTGCACATCCGCCGGAGCTAGCGTGGGCCGCCCAGCGCGGCTGCATCCCCAGGAAACCCGGTCGCAGGAGCACAGTCGCTACAGCAAAACCCGGCCTATGACGACTGTCGCTGACGGTGGGTGGCGGCCGGACACCGGCGGGCGCGACTGGTGCAGTTGGGGATCCGCGGCGCAGGCACTTCGGTCGTACCAGGACCAGGTATCCGCTTTACCAGGCCGCCACCGTGGTCGGCCCCACTCTGTTGGCTGACCATGTCGGCCCGAGCGTCGATCCTGAACCCGAGTGTCCCGATTGCAGCAACGCCGTCGCCAGCGTCTATTGCAGCGGCAATCTGCGCCGCAACCTGCGGTGGGCCCTGGTCAGCCTCATGACGGCGTGATTACTCGTAGCAACCATGCCAAAACGGGCTTTCCGGCCAAATGTCAGCTACCAACAGTCGCTAGTGGCCAGGTTCGATTGCGCACTGGTGGTTTGACTTTTGGCATGCTTGCTGCACCCACACCCACATCACTTCGTACATGATCTACCGGTAAATATTGATACCAGAAAGTAAAGGCCAATGTAGTTCAGCGAACCTAGCGTCGCCCGCGACATGGGCGTTACATTTGATGTGATGGCGCTGGAAGATTGATATTCATTCTGGAAATGTACTTTCCAGAGAAGAACACCGCCCGCGCCCCTTTTGTCAGCCATGAGCCAGTCTGAGTCTGAGCAGCTGAAACTAGAGAATGAGGCGCTGCGTGAACGCCTGACGCGGTTGAGCGAAGCGAGCCTGCGCATCAACGAGAGTCTGGAGTTGGGCTCGGTGCTGCAGGGAGTTCTG
Source organism: SAR202 cluster bacterium bin87 (assembly GCA_002238825.1). Classification (GTDB taxonomy): domain Bacteria; phylum Chloroflexota; class Dehalococcoidia; order Lucifugimonadales; family UBA3495; genus Bin87. The sequence continues at coordinate 185,302 of MPNC01000007.1, forward strand.
GACGCCGCGAGATCGCTGACCGATGCGCGTTACGGGGTGATGACGTTCCACGACGACGGGGGAGCGGTTGAGAACTTTCTGTCGTCGGGGATGACTGCGGAGGAGGCGAGCGCGGTCTGGAAAATACCGACGGCGCCCGGGATCTACGAGCGGCTGGGTGGGATCGCGGGTCCGGTGCGGCATCCGGACATGCTGGAGCTGCTGAGCGAGCTGGGAGTTCCCGGAGTGAGCCTGCCCTTGTCCCTGCCGTCGGGGACGGTGTTTTCCTTCCTGGCGTCGCCGTTGCTGCATCGGGACCAGCGTTTGGGCAACATCTACCTGGCGGCCAAGCTGAGCAGCCGGGAGTTCACTCGGGAGGACGAGGAGACGCTGGTGATGTTCGCGTCCCAGGCGTCTTTGGTGATCGCCAACGCGAGGCGTTATCGGGACGAGCAGCGGGCGCGGACCGACCTGGAGACCCTGGTGAACACGTCGCCGGTGGGCGTGGTGGTTTTGGACGCCAGGACGGGGATGCCGGTGTCGTTCAATCGGGAGGCGTCCCGGATCATCGACCGTCTGCGCAGCCCGGACCAGTCGGTGGGGGAGCTGATGGAGGTGATGAGCTGGATACGGGCTGACGGTCAGGAGGTGTCGCTGCGGGATTTTCCCAATGCGGCGCGGCCCCGGGTGGGAGAGACGGTTCGCGCCGAGGAGATCGTGCTGCAGGTTCCCGACGGGAGGCGGGTTACGGTGTTGATCAACGCGACGCCGATCCGGTCGGGTGCGGGGGAGGTGGAGTCGGTGGTGGTGACCCTGCAGGACCTGACGCCGCTGGAGGAGATGGAGCGTCTGCGGGCGGATTTCCTGGGGATGGTGAGCCACGAACTGCGCACTCCGCTGGCGACGATAAAGGGTTCCACGACCACGCTGCTGAGTGGAGCGTCGGACCTTGACCCGGCGGTGATGACCCAGTTTCACCGGATCATGGACCAGCAGGTGGACCATATGCAGGAGCTGATCGGTGATCTCCTGGACGTGGCGCGGATCGAGGCGGGGTCGTTGTCGGTTGATCCGGCGCCGGTGGACCTGGCGGAGATAGTGGACGAGGCGCGGAGCCGGTTTCTGGGGGCGGGAGGAAGCGAGAGGCTGAGCGTGGACCTGGATCCGGAGCTGCCGATGGTGATGGCGGACCGGCGGCGCATCGCGCAGGTGCTGGGGAACCTGCTGACCAACGCGGTGCGGCACTCGCCGGAGGGGTCGTCGGTGCGTGTTTCGGCGGTGCGGGACGGCATCCACGTGGCGATATCGGTGTCCGACCAGGGCCGGGGGATACCGGCGGACATGCTGCCGCTCCTGTTTCGCAAGTTCTCCCAGGTGGACGGGGCGACGCGGGAGGGAGGCGGGGCCGGATCGGGCCTGGGGCTGGCGATCTGCAAAGGGATTGTGGAGGCACACGGTGGCCGCATCCGGGCGGAAAGCGAAGGACGGGGACTGGGAGCGCGGTTCACCTTCACCATTCCGGCGGCGGATGGAGGGGTTGCGGCGTCGACGGCTCTCGCGGCGCCGGCGTACGCGCGGCGGGCATCCCGGGGGCGGCTGCGCATCCTGGCGGTGGACGACGACCCCCAGGCGCTCCGCTACGTTCGCGACGCCATCTCCCGGGCGGGATACGCGCCGATTGTCACCGGAGACCCCGAAGACGTGCCGCGCCTCATGCAGGAGGAGAAGCCACACCTGGTGCTGCTGGACCTGATGCTCCCGGGGAGCGACGGGATCGAGCTGATGACCGGGATCCTCCGGACGGCGGACGTGCCGGTGATCTTCGTGTCGGTGTACGGGCAGGAGGACGTCGTGGCCCGGGCGTTCGACATGGGAGCATCCGACTACGTGGTCAAGCCCTTCTCGCCGACGGAACTGGCGGCGAGGATCCGGGCGGCCCTGCGCCGGAGGGACGCGCCCGACGCAGACGAGCCTGCGGGTCCGTTCGAGTTGGAAGACCTTTCCATCGACTACGCCACACGCCGAGTGTGGCTGTCGGGGAGAGCGGTGGAACTGACGCCCACTGAGTACGGATTGCTCTACGAGCTTTCGATCCACGCGGGCCGGGTGATGACGCACGACCATCTGCTGGTGCGGATCTGGGGACCGGAGAGGATGGGAGAGCCGTGGCTGGTCCGGGAGGTGGTGAAGCGGCTGCGGGGGAAGCTGAGCGACGCCGCCGCGGACCCGAAGTACATCTTCACCGAGCCGCGGCTCGGTTATCGCATGCCCGCGGGAG
>MPNC01000061.1 GCA_002238825.1 SAR202 cluster bacterium bin87
TGCCTTCCTGAGCGGCGGTGGCCACCTGAGACGCCGTGGTGTCCACTTCAACCACGAAGTGGTTCGGCAGTGATCCCAACTTGGGTACAGGCGCATCTTTGGCTTGATTGCCCGAGACCCACTGATACAGCAGGTCTTCATCCACCGCTGGCTGTATCACGATACCGCCGGCCGATTGAGCGCCGTGCATCGCATGTCCGGCAAGGAACGACAACAGGTACGAACTGCTCCACAGGTCGCGGGTGCGCCGCGACTGCGCCACGAAACCCTGCACCGGGCCGATGGAAATGTCCAGGCGTGTACTCAGGGTCAGACCTCCACTGCTTCGGTGAACGGTTCCCTGCGCTGTGCGGGGTCCAGCAGGCGGTTCAGGAAGTCGTGGATGGGTTGGTAGAGGTGGTTCTCAGGCGCTTGCGGTACCTGTCGGCCGCCCACGTTGATGTGCGTCCCACTGGGAAGAAACCGCGACGGCAGGAACGAAATCACCGCCACCGGCGTCTCCCCGCACTGGTGGATGTGGATGAACAGCGGACTGGCGCGACGGTCCAGTCCAGACCCGACAGGGCCCACCTGGTTACCGGCGCCCGGGCCGTAGTTGTGGGGCAGGCCGAATGCTATGCGACGTGGATGGGCATCACGGTCCTGGGAAGACCGTTTCATCAGGTCGTGATCGTCTCTGAACCGCCGTTCAGAATCGATCTGATTGCCCAGAATCTTACCGTTCCTCCCCCAACTGCGGTAGCGTACCAACTCCCGACCGACCAGGTCCAGGAGGTCCAGGGGTTGGCGCGCTGCGCTGGATGCCAGCACGTGCCGGCTTTCCGGCGTCAGCGCCGTGTATTCCGGTATACCGGAGGGCCCGCCGCCTCGCGGCAGATCACCTATCGCCGTGTTCAGATCTGAAATGGTGGTGGGCGCTCGCCATGTCTCTTCGCCGTCAATCAGCAGCGAGGCCAGGCTCAACGAGCCGTATCCCTTGCGGCTCCTGCTGCCCATGCTGCCCAGTGTGCCCAGAGCAACCAGCGCGTCCCGCGCTGACCTGATCTCCTCGTCGCTGAGTGCCCGTGCGCGCATTCGCACCGTGAATTCAAAGGGCGCCGCCAGGCAGGCGCGGGTGAGTTGGCCGGCCCTGATCACCCCAAAACCCAGGTAGCGCGCCCCTTCGCCCACGGTGAGGACCTCGTTTAGGTCCACCGTGGCCGGATCGGCTGGTGCCTGTAACCGCATTGACAGCCGGCTCTGGCCTCCGCCCGCGCTGCCAAACAACAGGTCCTCCTCTCGTTGTATCTCTGCTAGGTCACCCTGGAGCCTGGACCAGGCCAGCGCCCGCCACCAGAACCGCAACACCCCTTTGAAACTGGGCAATCGTAACTCAGGACGGTGATCATCCGCGCCTCTGCCAAACAGCGGCGTGGTGACCAGGAACCGAGCTTCGATTTCCACCGCCACGATCAGCCCTCCCGCCCGTCAATCCAAATCGCATCGCCCACGACGTAGGGATTGGACCGTTGTTCCTCGGGCGGCCGGCGGTCGATGAGCCCTATGCGCCGAACCGAGATCCGACTGTTTGGAGAGTTGCTGGCAATTTTCGGGGCCTCGCTGGCGATTTTCTCGACCGCCACCCCCATCAATGTCGTCCCGCCCGTGATATTGACCACCACCTCTGTGGCATCCTCCAGCAATTGGTGCGCCGGACCGGTTATCTGGCCGAGCTCCGAAATTCCGGCCTGTGGATCCTGGAATATCAGGGTCTGGATCTCGCCTTCATACTTGCCGTGCTCCAGCAGCGCATCGTTCACCACCGATTCAGTCTCATTGGAACAGACTATGATGCACAGCGTGGGCTCGCCCATCCGATCATCCCGGCGGCAGGTCTCGAGCGCGGTCAGGAGAACCCCAGGCGTCATTCCCAGCGGGCTCACCAGTACCCGCTTGTCCGTTGCGAGCACGGGTTTCAGCAGATCACCGTAGCTTGGACACATTTTCAACGTGCCATCCCAGTATTCCAGCACGGCCGCAAGAGCCTCGCGTCGTTCGGCTGACCCTATGATGTCCGCTGGGGTCATGCCGTGGTGGTGCGTGCTGTTCCGCAGCTCGGTTAGATCGGACCAAAACTTGCCCAAGCGACATATTTCCGTAGAAGGACACTTGCCTGCACAGACTCGCTGGCCGCAGGTGGCTGAGCCGAAACTGGCCAACACCGCCCTGGCCCTCCGGCGAGACGAACTGTAAATGAGCCATTCCCCATAGTCGCCCCTGCACCACGCTGCCCACGAAATCGCCCATTCTTCCATCATGCCGATGGCCGTGGATGTGTTCCGGCACCGCAGCTGGTAGTCGATGACCCGGGCCTGGCGTTTCAGCTCGCCTGCGCCAAGGCTAACCCGGTCTTTCCAGTACGCGCCGGCGCGCAATTCAAAGGGTTCGAGCGTGTCGCGGAATTGGGTGAGCAACTCTTCGACCAATGGCGAGATTGCAGCGGATAAACTACCAGGCGTTTCCTCCGGCGGCGTGGTCGCATCATCGGACGAGCTCTGCGGTGGTGCGCTCAAGTCAACGTAAAAAAGGTCGCCAAAACTCTTCGCTACAGTACCTTTCCCAGAGCCGTGCTGTTGTACCGTTTGCTTCACCTCCTCTCTCCTTTGCTGCCGCGCCCGTTTGCGCTCTGCGCCACTCAACAGCGAATGAACCAGGTTCCCGAACTCCAGTGGCAGGCCGGATGCGTGGGCCTCGGATAGCCGCATCAGGTCCGAGGCAAGACCTGACGGATCCGATAACCCGGCGGCAAGGTCACCGTCATGACCTGCGTTTGCCTCACCTCCCAGCGCGGTTGCCAAAGGTATCGCGCTGCCAGTGTCGCGGAGCGTCCGTACCGCGTAAATCAATTCCTGTAATTCGAGCAGAGGGCTGAGATCAATCAATGGACTGATGGCAGGCGCATCCTGCAACATGCCATAGTAAACGCCGCGAACGCGTATATCCCTCAGCGAAGCGAGGTATAGGACCGCCGCATAGGTCAAAAACGAGTAGTGCCGGAACCCGTGGGTGATGTCCACCGTCAAATCCACGTTGTCTGGGATCTTATCCGCCACCGCCGACAGAAGGTCGGCAAGCTCGTGTGGGCTTCCGGTGTTTGGCACCTCCACCGGATCCGCGTGAATATCTCTCGCTAACCCGCGTTGGAGGATTTCCCAGGTCTGCTCCCTCGCTTCCGACGTGCAGATGGCCAGCACTCTACTGGGGCGGTCCGTCTGCTCCAGCAACTCAAGCAGGGCCAACGTCGAAAGATTGGCTTCCCGGTGCACGTCTCCCAGGCCGTAGACCGCTGACCTGGGGTTGATGCCCAATATTGTCAAAAGCACGTGTTCACGAGATCGGTCAGATTCATCGCGCTGAAAGCTGGCGTTCACTCGATACCCTCCGTCGACAGGTCACTCTGAAACAGGAACCCCGCCAGGTGGGAGAATGATGCCAAATCGCAGGCACACACAGCGCCCAACGACGCTGAGTCAACAACTACGCAGGAACAAACAGCCCGAGCCCGTAGTGGCAGCCGAAACCCAACGCTATTGGCCCCAGGACCGGTTCCGGCCATTCTAGTATGAAATTGAATGCGCCACCACCATTGCTGCCGGAACCACGCTGCCTGGAAAACGCGAATGGCGGCAGTCCCTCGCCGCCACCGGCCCGCATCGGAAGAATCGGTTCGCCGGGATCAATTCGATGCACCCGGATCAGACCTGGGCCATCGGGCCAGCGCGTCGCGACCTCACGGACCACCTGGTCCTCCGGGCCGTCCACCATCTGGCGGAGGCCGTTGGCGTCCCGTGGGCCGCGGAAACGGGTATGCCGGGGCAGGATATAGGGCGTCAGCGACCGCCACCGCCAAGACACGCCGAGGATGGGCGCCGCGTCCCTAAAATCCGCCGCGGCCCCAATCGCCGCAACGCTGGCGCGAACCGAGGGCTGCCCCCCGCCGGGGTTCAAGCCGTCAATGGACGCCACGGACGCCAGTTCTGCGGCATCCAGGCCTGCGGGAGTCGCCAGGGTCAGGTGATCCAAGCAGCCGTCGCCGTCATCGTCGGTGGGCAGGTAGAATGTGTGACGATGTCCCCGCAACGGCCGACCGGCCGCGTCCTTGCCCGACAGGGCCGGAGAGACGCGCCGGCCGTTAAGCCGGCCGTAGCGGGACATGGCCGCGCGCCGCGTCACATCGCCCCACCGGACAGTGTCGCCCACCGTGGGCAGCGACCTACCGAAAAGGGCCAAGCGAACCACCTCGGCGCGGATGAGGTTGGGCGAAAGCCGTGGCGTGTCGGCAGAGTCGCAGTTCAAGGGTTGCAGTTCACTGGAGCGTCGGCGTGGTCGAAATCCCCGGCCTTGAGCTGATATCAATGCCGGACGGGTCGTCCCAATGCTAACCCAAACCATTGGGCAAAGGCGATGCATGTGGTGACTCTATACGGTGGCGCCAAACACTCGACCCGATTTGGTTCGCGCAACCTCCATTACGTCGGGCAGGTCGTGTGCGAACTTCCGCCGGAGGCCACGGCGGTGATCAACCCAGGCGGCCGATTGTCGCGACCGTGCAATCTCGTTTCAATCATATGGCATTGGTCCCAGCGCTGGCCGCTGGCACCCCGACAGATCAGGGCGAGATCGAGCGCATCGCCTCGTCCACTGACTAAATGCAATAAGTAAGGCGAGCCGCCATCCACGCTGACCACCGGATGGGGGATGACCAGGAGCACAGGGACATTGCCGTGGCAGACGTGATGCCGGAGGGTGCCCGGTGAGCTACGACTACGGCGACACCACGGAGCTGTTCCTCGAGAACCTGGAATGCCACGGCGATCTGGTGGGGCTGCTATGCCCGCGTCAGCCGTGGCACGGGGACCTCTCTCCGGAGGCATAGCAGGCGGAAACCACTGAGCCGAGATGGCACGCTGCAGGGGTCCAGGCGGTGGGTTGGTAACGAAATCGCCCGCCCCGTCGCGGGTGGCCGGACTTGCCTATGGGCTGGCGACTACGTCAACCGATGCTCTACGGGCGCCGGCTGCGGGTGGCGCGTTTGAAGTTGCGGTTGAAGGTCTGTTCCTGTCGTCTTCTCGCGCCGTCGAAACGCCTGGTCAGGCCGGCGATGCGCTTCCACTCCCGCGGGGTATGCCAGCGAGAAGGTCAGAGCTAGCAGCCCGTCCGAGAAAAACGGTAGTTGGGCAGTTTGGGCTATGATGGGTTGAGCATCAGATTGGAGGAGTGGTCAATGAGCAAGACCTACCTTCCCTACGACCCGGACCAGCAGTTGCTGTTGCCACAGGCCCTGCAGGAGTGGCTGCCCGAGGATCACCTGGCCTATTTCATCTCCGACGTCGTGGATCAGTTGGACATCTCGGAGATCATGGCCCGCTACGAGCAGGAGCGGCGGGGCGGACCGCCCTACCACCCGCGGATGATGGTCAAGGTGCTGCTCTATGGCTACTGCGTGGGAGTGGCGTCATCGCGCCGGATGGCGCAGCGGCTGCACGAGGACGTGGCCTTTCGGGTACTGGCAGCGAACAACACGCCTGATTTCCGCACCATCTCCGACTTTCGCAAGGATCATCTGGAGGCGTTGTCGGGGCTATTCTTGCAGGTGCTGA
>MPNC01000062.1 GCA_002238825.1 SAR202 cluster bacterium bin87
CCCATATCTGCACCACCTGCGCGCTGTCGATGATCGTGACCTGCGCCGAGTACGGGTCGCCCAACTGCACCTTCGACGGCAGGAAGGGCGGTTCAATCGCCACCGAGAACGTCTCGCTGTCGCCGTCGGGGTCCCGCGTCGTCCGGATCGTGGTCGTGCCCGTCGTCTGGCCCGCCGGGATGTCGATGCCGAAGGTCCCGCCCCGTCCATAGCCCCTGAGATCCTCGTAGTCGCCCGGCTCCGCCGTGCCCCGCTGCTGAAAGAGCGGGATGCGCACCGCCCGCGCCAGCGGCGCCGACAGCGTCGCCGTCACCGGGGAGCCCTCCTCGACCAGGGACGTGGCGGAGAGCGAGACCCTGGCGGTCTCCGCGGTGACCGCGACGGTCACCGTCCCCGCCGCCGGGATCGAATATTTGGTGTCGGTGCTGGTCGCGGCGTGGGTGATCTCATACGCGCCCGCTTCCACGCCGGTCACCGTGAAGGCTTGCGGAGTGTTCCAATTCGACGACGTGAAGGTCCGCGACGCCGGCGACACCGTCGCCTTCGCCGGGGCGCCCGACATCGGAGTGACCGTCACCGACGCGGTCGGCGGGGAATCCAAAACGGCCGTGTAAGTTGCCGACGAACCCTCCGACACCGACCTCGGGTTCAGCGTCACCCCAGGCCGGGTAGCGACGCGGAAGTTCAGTCGGGCGACATTTTTCTGCATATCCTGAGCGTCGAAGCAGTAAACATCGTCGACCCCGTCGGGGAAGACTATCTCGACCTGCTTGTTGTTGACCAGTCGTTTGCTGGTCGCGCCATCGCCGGCGTCAATCCTGTAAAGGGATTTCCAGCCGGCTTCGGCGGGATCGGCCGTATCGCAGCTCTTTTTGATGTACCGGTATTGGAAAATCTCGGACTCGTCGGTCGCGGTTAGAGTCAGGGTGTTGCCGATCATGTTCCCGGCCAGGGTCGGGTCGGTGTCGTCCATAGGAAAGCTGAACACTCGGAAAACGCTTGAGCCTGAGCTGTGATCCTGGTGGTGGAATCTGAGTCCAACGCACAGATGTTTACCGGTTGCCTGCTGGGCGGTGTGGCTCCCCAACGTCACGTAGCTGCCTTGCAACGGTATGGTTTCCTCCAAAATGGGATTTTGGGCTGTCCGCACTGCGGCGGTAAACCACGGACGCTTGTTATGTATCCTGCCGTTAGTAACTTCGCCGATGGGCCATTTGTCCGTCGTGCATTGATTTGCATGGTCGTTAAAACTGTAGACCAGGTATGTCTGCTTTTGGTTTCCAGCCACATCGCGCTGGGGGAGTAAAAGCTTGGTAGTCGTAGTCCCGCCGGCGACGAAAATCCCGACCTGGACATGATGAGGGCTGCTGCCAGCGTAAGCCAACGCCCCAAGGTTGTCGACGACACTGGCGGGGGTTGTTTTGGTCCTCCGCATCCCAACCGTGAGCGGATCATCTACAAATAGTGATGTTTACTCGTTTTTCGGGCGTGCGGGTGTCATAGGGCGGAAAAGCGTTCTCGTTGGCGGCCTGGCCGTGGGCCACTGCCGCCATGCCCAACCAGGTGAACAGGCCGAGCGCGCCAAGCAGCAGCGCCAGGGCCAGGAGCGGGGTGCGGCGGAAAAGGGAGGTTCGCATCATGCCGGCCCTCCCGCCATGTTCAGATGGTGAGAGCCGGCCGGCGAGACTAGAACATTTATTCGGGGGGGGGGTAATCTGACCGGGAGTAACCGGCATGGCCGCCCTCAGCAGGCGGCCCATCTTGCTGCGTGCGTTGAACATGGCTACGTTGTCTCCTCGCGGTGTCCCGCCCGTCTCAGGAGATCAGTGCCGCGCCGCCGTTGGCGGCGCCGGAACGCTCTCTCCAACTGGGAAACCCGGCTGCCACCGCACAGCAGGAACCGTGCGGGCTGGGCGCTGCCGATACGTTACAGCATCGTCCGTATCATGTGCGTGGCCATTGGGCTCTTACTATGTGTCTTTCGTTGTATAATTCCCTCCGGCCCAGGGCAGATTGGGCCCAGGGCAGGGTCAACCCGCGGCGCAACGGCGGCCCGGGCCCCGCGCCGGCCGATGTCGAGAGAGAGCACGCGAGGTGGAAAATGACGGAGAGCCCAGACTGGAGGGACCGGGAGACGGCGGCCCTCAGGGAACGCCTGTCGCGCCTGAGCCAGGCCAGCCGGCGCATCAACGAGAGCCTGGACGGTGTTGACAACACCGCCGGTGTGGCGGCGACAGCGCCCAGGCTCATGACAAAGACGAGCAGCAGCGGGGTTAGAGCGGTTTTAATGATTCGAACCATTCCGGGAAGCCTGCGCATGATCGTTTGTCCTTATCGAACCGGGCGCATGGGAGCGAGAGGTCGTCGGACCCGTTCCTCATCGAGAAGGCGCGCGACGTCGCGGGTCTCTATGCTGCCTCGGCCCTGCTGCATCTCTGGTCACCGCTTTGGTTGCTCTGGCGTCGCCTGCGCCGCAGAAAGCGGGAGGGTCGGTCTCAATGAGATCGGCCTCTGACGCGGCCAGCCCAGCGCGCGAATCCCCGGGGCCGACCATCCTCGGGCAGAGGTCCTGCCCGGTTACTCGTGGGTGTAGTTGACCGACCGCCAGGCGCCCCGGCAGTTGCAAACTTCGCTGTAGGCGGCCACCTTGAAGCGGTAGTTGCCCTCGGTCAACCCCTCCACCATGAACTGCGTTGCGGTGATTTCCCTGGTGGTCGCAACATCAGCCTTGTCGCCGTTCTCAGCCACGCGGAGCACCCAGACTGCGCAATCGGTGGCGGCGTGGCGCTTGCCGTTCCCGTTCCTGGTGCTGGGCGGGTTCCGGGCAAGGATCGCGGAGTCAGCGGACGCGCCCTCTCCCTGGGCCCTTTCGGCGCGCATCCGGCGCACCCGCTTGGGCGCGTGCTCCTCGGAGGGGTCCTCCGCGTTCGCCGCATCGGCGCCGGCGGCGGCGGCGGCGTAGGTGTAGATGGCGATCGAGTACTCGGTGCTCGGCTCCAGCCCGGTTGCGGTCCACGGCGACAGAGCCTCGCTGCCCGCGGTGCGGTCGCCGTCGGAAACCCGGTCCGCGTACACCTCGTAGTCGGTGGGCTCGCCCGTGGCCCTCGCCCGCATCACCATCTGCTGGACTCCTCCGCGTATACGTGGTCGGGCAGACCGTAGGTGATGCCGCCTTGTTCGAACAGCGAAGCCTCCAGCAGGCCGGTGAAGTCGTCCAGTCTCCGGTTTCGGAACCGCCGGGGCACCACGTTGTCCAGGATGCGGGCGAACCTGTCCTGGGCCCGGAACCAGGGCAGCACGCCGAGGGTCGAGGACTTCGGGTAGCGCAACGCATCGGCAAGACCATCCCCGATGAGCGCGCGGGAGATGCCGTACACATACTTCCTCAGATCCCGGCGCTCCTCCGGCGTATCCATGCCCAGCACCAGAGGAGCGGAGTTGATGAGGGCATTGGCCATCACTATGGACTCGAAGTCCGGGGGCGGTTCGCAGGTCAGGCCGATCCGGAATATCCGCAGGGCGTCAGCTTCGTCCTCGAACAGCAGGGTCTCGGGGACGCCCATCAGGTAGCCGGTATACCGCCAGACGGCCATGAAACTCTCTCGCTCTTCCGGGTCGGAAACCGCGGCGCCCAGTTTCTCCATGTGCTTGAGCAGTCTCGCCGAGAAGGCGGTGATGGCGAAACCCATGTGCGCCGCGCTCAGCGGCGTGCCCCATGCTTCGCCATCCCACTCCGGCGAATGCTTCAGCAGATAACGGATCTGCGCATGCACCAGGCACAGCCGGACGGACAGCTTCCAGCCGTCGCCGTTGCGCTCCAGTCCGCCGGGCAGGAAAATCTCGGTCACGTGGCGGTTGTTCTGCTGCAGACGCCTGACGCCCTGGTCGCGCAGCCTTCCGGTGATGATGAAAGACTTGGCGATATTGGTCGAGAATCCCTCCACCAGGACCCCGCCCAACAACCCTCCAAGGGCCAATCTGTTCTCCCGGAAGAACAACCGGGCGGCCGGGCCGTGGGACGCCAGATCCAGCCAGTCGGGCTGGCGCGTCTTCAGGTCGAAGAACTCCCGTATTGCCTGCGGCGCGTCCGACAGGGCCCCTTCCTCCCGGTTCATTGCGGCTTCGATGTAGCCGCGCACCTTCACGCGGGGGAGCGGCGCGAGTTCCTCCATCAGCGCGTCGGCGGCAGGATCGCCCATGGTGGTGTGGGCAATGTACCGGTCCGCCAGCCCGGGATCGAGGAGGCGCGCCGCCCGGTGACCATCCTCGTAGTCGGTGGGTATCCCGGCATCCCTCGGTTTTATGCCGGTCATGGCCTACGAACAGCAGACAAACTGTAGGGCTTGGGCAGGATGGTCAGGCCGTGGATCTCGTCTTCCGGCAACGGGGCGGCCTCCGGCCGTTCGAAGCGCAGCCGGTGCAGCAGCCGGGTGACGTACAGCCAAACCTCCATCTCGCCGAGCAACTCGCCGGTGCAGCGCCGGTGCCCCACCCCGAATGGGATGAAAGCTCCACCGGTCAGGGCCGGTGAGGGCGACCCGTCCGGCAGGGGCAGGAAGCGCTCGGGGATGAATTGATGGGGAGAATCCCAGAAGCGCGCATCGTGGTGAATGCCGTGGAGATTGCTCAACACCATCGCGCCGGACGGAATCCGGTAGCTCCCCACCTCCGTGTCCGCCGCCGCCCGGTGGGCTATCCCCAACGGGCTGGCGGTGTGATAGCGCATGCTCTCCGCGATGGCGGCGAAGGTGTAAGGCAGCCTCTCCCGGTCGTCCACCGTGGGAAGAGAGCCGCGACCGATGACCTCGTCCATCTCGTCCTGGATCTGGGACTGAACCGCCGGACGGTTGGCGATGGTCAGCAGGAAGAACTTGACGGTGGTGGCCACCCCGTCCGTGTGCGGCATCATCGTATCCATCACGATGTCGTGGACCTGCTGGCGGGAAAGCTCCCGAGATTCCTCCCTGGCCAGCATGAAGTCCATCAGGCAGGAGGGAGAGGCGGCATCGAAGCCCGGCCGGTTATCGAAGCCCGGCCGGTTGCGGACGCCTTCGATGAACGCGCTGAAGTTCGACTCCCGG